>JADKIW010000001.1:77500-4989941 GCA_016721115.1 Candidatus Defluviilinea proxima | reverse complement strand
AAAGCATCAAACAGTATGCCTTAATTCAAGGCTTGCTTTATTGCGCCTGTGACTATCGATGGCAGCCTCGTGGCATGACCAGCCATTCCCGAATGTCCAATGGAAATTGGCTGAAAAGGCGGACTATCACTGGGGTCTATTTTTGCCCATGCAATCATGAGGAAATC
This sequence comes from Candidatus Defluviilinea proxima, assembly GCA_016721115.1. Classification (NCBI taxonomy): domain Bacteria; kingdom Bacillati; phylum Chloroflexota; class Anaerolineae; order Anaerolineales; family Candidatus Villigracilaceae; genus Candidatus Defluviilinea; species Candidatus Defluviilinea proxima. The sequence goes on along the minus strand of JADKIW010000001.1, from coordinate 4,989,774 downwards.
CGCTCCCCGGAATGTCCCCGTACCATCCCGCGCATCGATGCAGATCGCGAGGTTTGGAGGCAGGTTTGCAATGCCATAAACCACCCTGAAACTCTACTGGGTGGAGCCCGGGATGTGGTTGCTCAACTCATCAACGAAGCGGGTCACCAGGATGTGAATCGTGAGCGCATTCAAAAGGAATTGGAAAACCTCTTTTTGAATAGGCAGTGGATCATCACTCAGACTCTCATGGGCAACATTTCGGAAGAAGAGATGGAACGCACACTCAACGAATACTCCCAACAGGAGGTCAATCTTAAGAGTGAATTATCTGCGATGCAGAAAAGAATTGATGAACGGTTGTTGGTGGATTGGGAAGCCAAAGTGATGGGATTTCTTGCTGACTTGCAGGATGGCATCCAGACATTGAGTGATCTGTCCGTGAGCGAAGAGGAGTGGCTTAAATCGTTTGACCTGAAAAAACATATCGTTCAGTTGCTAGTGGAGAAGGTGACGATTGACATTAACCGACAGTTGACTGTGACCATCCATCTGGACATGATGGAATTGCTTGAAGAAAGCCATAAGAATAGTGGTGGTTCCGGTTCGTCCGGCTCTTGGCCTGCCAGTGGCAGTCCTGCAAAATCAGATTCGCATCGCAAGCCGTCAATGTTTGCCGGTCGATCAAGATACATATCGATTAGCACGATTTGGAATAGCCAATAGACTGAGGAGGAAACAATGAGTAATCGTGCAGTAATCTATGTTCGTACATCTTCTGAACATCAAGGCGAAAAATCGAGCCCGGCTGAACAGGAGGCGGATTGCCGGCAACTGGCAGCCGATAAGGGGTTGGTGATTGTCAATGTCTATCGTGATATTGAGAAGTATCGTGTTCGCACGAAATTAGTGGAACCCTCTGGTACACGGTCTGATCGTCCTGGGTTGGTTGACATGTTGAATGCAGCTGCCCGCGATGAGTTCGACATAATTCTCGCCTGGCGTGAAGATAGACTTTATCGTGGGATGCGTGCCATGTTGCTTGTGTTGGAAACGATTCAGGACCATAAGGTGACTGTCATGCTTGCGCGGGAGACGTTCGATCCCAAAATTGCTCCGTTGCGTGCGTGGGTGGCTCAAATGGAATTGGATGGCATGAAGGAGCGCATGACAATGGGCGTGAAAGCCCGCTTGAAATCAGGAAAGGCAAATACAGGACAGGATCGATATGGTTATCAGCGTATTGACGATCAGATAGTTCTGGTTGAGGAGGAGGCATATTGGGTTCGGAAGATATTTGAGTGGTATCTTGATGGTTGTCGTCTCATGGAAATTCGAGACAGGTTGATTGCTGGTGGCGCACCCCAAAAGGGAAGCAGTGTTCCAAGAAGAATCCACTGGGCTCGATCCAGTATTCAGGCAATTCTTAAGTCAGCCAAGGAATATGCTTATGGATTGAAAATTCAATCCAGAAAGGGAGAACTTTTTGAAATACCAGTGGATCCAATTATTGATATTGCAACCTATGATAGCTTTAGAGAAATGAGGGCACGGAAAAAAACTTATCCTGCTCGTCGTCTACACCACGATTACCTGCTTGGAGGAATACTTAAATGTGAATGTGGCAATAAGTGGGGTGCAAGAACTCAAAAGACCAGAAAGAATCGAAAAGGAGTGCTGGTCGAGCGAAAAACATTAATGGGCGTGTACTTTTGTCGCCAGAATCACAAAGATCTTGTTTCACCCGATTGTCCAAGACATATTGGTGCTAAAAAGGCTGATGAAGAAGCCTGGGAAAAGATTTGCTGCGCTCTCGACAAGCCTGAATACCTGCTTTCACAAGCGATAGATTTGGTTGATCAACTTCGTGCAAATGCCTCTAATCTTCATGAAGAAAGGGACAGAATCGAAAAACAGCTTCAGAGGATCAATCACAACCGACAATGGGTGATTACACAAGCAAGAGAAGGAAAATTTACAAACAACGATATGGAACAACAATTGGCAACTTTGACTTTGCAGGAGATCAGTTATAAGCGCGATCTGTCTGCATTGGGTCAGACGATAAATATCAACGCGCTCAATAACTGGGAAGAAAAATTTGAGGAGTACTTGGCGGATTTACAGTCTGGCGTCGTGGAGTTAAAAGAAGCCGCTCCTCAAAATGAAGAGGAGCGACATAGAGTTTTCTTGCTCAGAAAGAAGGTTATAGATACCTTGGTTGAGGAAGTAAAAATCAACAGAAACCGAGAACTAGATGTTGTTATTCGTTTAGATTTACTTAAGATCCTCGATCAAGATGCTGGTTTAGAGAACCTTAGTCCTGCGGCATATTCCAGGCGGGGCGAAACTTATACCCGTAAACGATCAATCCGCGTTCATCGCCATCGTTGCGCATCTTGCGCGTCACCATTTCGACGGGCATGCCGATCGAGACGGCGGAAGTTTCTACATCGGTGAGTTGGGCGGTGATCATGGGGCCCTCTTCGAGTTTGACGAGAGCTACCGTGTAGGGTGCGTTGGCATCGTAGCCAGCGGGTGCTTCGTAGACGGTGGTGTAGGAATACACCTCACCTTTGCCGCTGAATGCATATTGTTCCTTGGCCTCATCGCCGCAGTTCGGGCACACATCGCGCGGCGGGAAGATCTTGTAATCGCAGTGCGGACAGACCTCGCCGACCAGCCCGTAGCGTTGTTTTTTCAGTCTCCAGTGTCTTGGGATTTCCATGTTGTTGAGTTCCTTTCTGCAAGGCTAATTCTATGGGGTATGACTCTCAGAAACTATCAGGGTCACTTTCACTTTGGAAAGTCATCCAGATGGGTGACATGGGAAATTCGACCGTTGGTAGGGGAGAAAGATGCCATTCGAAACAGAATCCGCCTCCCTCTTAAGCTGGAGGCGGATTCACATCCCATTGCTAACCGTACCCGTTCAAAATTGCCCCTTTTTTAAAAAGCGGAAAGCATAATTTTTGGCCGTGGGTATTATATAATCTCCCCCGATGAAAATCCTGTTAATTAACCAAGCCTTCGTCTCACCCGATGAGCCGGGGCATACGCGCCATTTTGAGATGGCGAAATTTTTGCAGTCACGCGGACACGAGCTGGTCATCGTTGCCAGTGACTTGAATTATCAGACGGGTCAGCGCACGGTTGCGCGGACAGGGGTGTTTGCCGAGCAGAATTTTGGCGGCGTGCGCGTGTTGCGCTCGTATATTTACCCCGCGTTGCATCGCAGTTATTTTTGGCGCATCATTTCGTTCTTTAGCTTTATGTTCAGCTCGGTGTGGACCGCGTTGCAGGTGAAAGATGTGGACTTGGTGATGGGCACGACGCCGCCGATCTTTCAAGCGGTTTCGGCGTGGGTGGTGGCGTTGATTCGTCGCAAGCCGTTTTTATTGGAAGTGCGTGACCTGTGGCCCGAGTTCGGCGTGAGTATGGGCGTGTTGAAGAACCCTATAGTGATCGCGCTGGCGCGCTGGCTGGAGATGTTCCTGTACGCGCGTGCGACTCATATCTTGGTGAACTCGCCCGCGTATAAAGAGTATATGATCGGCAAAGGTGTACCCGAAAACAAAGTGACCTACATCGCCTATGGCACAGACGTGGACATGTTCAACCCGAGCATGGACGGTTCGTCCATTCGTAAAGAGTTGGGCGTGGACGATAAGTTCGTCGTGTTGTATGCAGGTGCGCTGGGACAGGCGAACGACATTGACACGATCCTGCGTGCGGCTGAGCGATTGAAGGATGAAGATAAGATTTGTTTTGTGATATTTGGCGATGGCAAAGAACGGACTCGTCTACAATCCGAAGCGGAACGGATGAATCTTTCGAATGTTATCTTCGCGGGCGTGAGAGCGAAAAAAGAGATGCCGCAAGTCGTCGCCTCCGCGGATGTGTGCCTCGCCATCCTGCAGGATATTCCCATGTTCCGTACCACATACCCGAACAAAGTCTTCGATTACATGGCGGCGGGACGTGCGACCGTCCTCGTCATTGACGGTGTTTCGCGAAAATTGATCGAGGATTCTTATGGTGGGGCGTATGTTCAGCCTGGTGACGATAAACAGCTTGCTGAAACCATCCTTGACCTTTCAAAGAATGTAGATATCGTCAAGCAAATGGGACTCAATGCCCGTGAGTATCTGGTCAAACATTTGGATCGACGTGATAAATTGAATGAGACACTTGAGTTGTTGGAGAGGTTGGTTAAATAAATGTCCCGTCATTGCGAGGAGGGCGTAGCCCGACGAAGCAATCTCCAACACAAGATGGAGGAGATTGCTTCGCCCTATCGGGCTCGCAATGACGGGGAATATAGGTATTTATGAAAGTATTCGTTACAGGCGCAACAGGCTTCACAGGCTCGCGCGTCGTCCCACTCCTCCTCAAAAACGGATTCGATGTCCGCTGTTTGTATCGCGCCTCCAGTGACCGTTCTCCGCTGGATGGATTGAATGTGGAATGGGTGTTGGGCGATGTGTCCGATACCAAATCACTGACCTCCGCCATGCAAGGGACAGACGCCCTCGTTAACATCGCCTCACTCGGCTTCGGTCACGCGGACTCGATCATCCGTGCTGCGAAAGAGGCGGGTATCAAGCGTGCCGTCTTCATCAGCACGACCGCCATCTTCACACAATTGAACGCTCCGAGCAAGAAAGTCCGTGTGGCGGCGGAACTGGCAATCGAAACGAGCGGATTGAAATACACCATCCTGCGCCCGACGATGATTTATGGCAGTCCACGTGACCGCAACATGTGGAGGTTGATCAAGTTTATGCGCCTGTCTCCGATCGTCCCAATTTTCGGAGATGGCAAGTATTTACAACAGCCCATTTACGTGGACGATGTCGCGGCGGCAATCCTCGGTTGCCTAAAAGCGGACATGACCATCGGCAAGAGTTACAACATCGCAGGGAAACACGCGCTGACCTATAACGAAGTCATTGACACGATTGCTAAGGCGATGAACAAGCGCGTATGGAAACTTCATGTTCCGTCGAAGCCTGTTGTGGGTTTACTAAAGTTCTTTGAAAAAATTCGTATCCCGTTTCCCATCAAAGCGGAGCAGGTCTTACGCCTGAACGAAAACAAGGATTTCAGTTATGCCGAAGCAAGTAGGGATTTTGGATTTACCCCGCTTTCGTTTGAAGAGGGGATAAACATGGAATGCAAAGCTTTATAACATCGAATTCAAGTTTATAATTCCCAGCGGAGACCTGACAACTGACATGAAAGCCCTTAACTGCCCCAACTGCGGAGCCGCCCTTTCTGAACAAGCCGTCAAAATGGAATTCACCGTCTGCGATTTCTGCGGCACGACATTTCGCATGTCGAAGACGTTGACGCCCGAACCCAATATGGGTGACCTCCTGCTCGGTGCGGACTTTGGCAGTGACGCTCTCCCAGGCTGGGAATTGATCAAGGATGGGGACATCACATTCCACAAAGGGAATCCCTCTGAATTACGAGGCTTGTACAAACCTCGTCTCAATTCATATTATGTCTTGAAGAGCTCGGGCTTTCTCGATGACTTTGATGCTAGCGTCACGATCAAATTCACAGATGGTGACGAGAAGTTGATCACGTCGGGATTTTACCCGCGCTTCACCAATGAAGGTGGGTACGGCGTGTACATTTCCCCTGTGGGGTCGTATAACATCGGTTACTTTACATTGGACACAGCCAACAACAGCTTTACATGGAACACACTCGTCGATTGGACGTACCACGCCTCCTTGCGCAAGGGACTCAACGCCACCAACCGCCTGCGCGTTATCTTTGACGGGGAAAAGATTCGCGTCTACCTGAACGGAGTGTTGGCAACCTCCCTCAAGGACAATCGCTACAAGATGGGCAAGTTGTTCGTGATTGTGGAGCCCAACGGGGAGACGAATTTGGGCATTGCCTTCTCTGACTTGCAGGTGAGAGAGATTGCTAAATAAGGGGTTAGGGGTTTATCCGCTTTCGTTTGAGAAGGGGTTGGAATGGAAGTAAAGGAAAGTAGGTGAAACATGACGAGAATTATTCGTTCACAGGGTCAATTACGTGATGCATCCAATCATTTGTTTTATGAAATATGGATGTTTCAAACTCTTGCAAAAGGTATGGCGTCAGGCATAGCTGGAAATGGAGCAATCAACAACTCATTACTCGAGTCTTTTGCGATTCACGTGAGAGCTTTGATTGGTTTCTTCTATTCTGATAATCCTAGACCTGATGACATTATTGCCGAAGATTTTTTTGAAAACGACAATGAATGGAAAAACATCCGACCTGTAATAACAGAAATCCTTATAAATGCAAAAAAACGTGCGGATAAAGAGATTGCACATTTAACTTATAATCGATTAGATATAACGCCCGAACAAAAACCTTGGGAATTTATAAGGATTTTTTCTAATTTACAGGCGCCAATCAAGATATTCCTTGAAAATGCTTCCACAGATTTACTTGGTTCAAGCTGGGATGAAACCAAACGTAGACAAGTCATCCAAGAATAGTTTTTATTCTTACATATAATCATCCTCACTGACCCCCATCACCATCCTCTCCTATCTCGGCGTATGGATCATCCGCCACTACGCCGAAAGACCGCACGGGAATAAATCCCCGTGCTATGCAAACGAAGCCGACTGAAGTCGGCTAGTCCGCTTTGAGCGGACTTTGTATGATTAGCCCCGACGTTTACGTCAGGGCGGGTAACGGGGTGAGATAAAGCTTTTCGAAACAGTATCAATCCTTCCTTAAGCGAGAACCGCATTTCTCACATATAATCACGTAGCCAATGACCCCCATCCTCCTCTTCATCGTCCTCACCATCCTCTCCTACCTCGGCGTGTGGATCATCCGACGCTACGCCGAAATACCGCACGGGGATAAATCCCCATACTATTCAAACCAAGCCGACTTTAGTCGGCTCCCCCTGATGGGGACATGAGTCCGCTTGAGCGGGCTTCGTATAATTAGCTCCGACGTTCACGTCGGAGCGGGCAACGGGACGAGACAAAAGCCTATCGAAACAGTATCAACATCAAAGAACTCGGAGATTTTTAAAATCTCCGAGTTCTGGTTTACGAAGTGCCGCAATTTTTCTGTTGCGGTAGAATCATTCCCAATGTCTTCCATCCTCACATTCCTCATATTGACCATCCTCTCCTACCTCGGCGTATGGATCATCCGCCGCTATGCCGAAAGGCGTCAACTGCTCGACCATCCCAACGAACGGAGTTCACACTCCATGCCCACGCCGCGCGGCGGAGGGCTGGCGATCGTTCTCCTCGTAACAGGAACAGGCTTATCGTTCGTCAGAGCCGAGGATCTGAGTCGCGATCTCGTTTACATCGTCTGCGGGGTTGTCATCGCATTCCTCGGCTGGCGCGACGATACCCATTCGCTCTCGCCGCGCGTCCGTTTTGCAGTGCAGGCGCTGGTCGCCGCCGTGTCCATTTGGGGCTTGGGATATTTCAGTTCGGTCACCATTCCCTTGTTCGGCAAGTTGCAGTTGGGTGTGGTGGGCATCGTCATCACATTCTTATGGATCATCGGACTCACGAACGCCTACAACTTCATGGACGGCATTGACGGCATCGCGGGCGGCGTGGCGTTTGCGGCGGGGCTGGGCTGGGTTCTGCTCACGTCGAACATCCCGTATCTGGCGAACTCGTTCGTGTTTTGGATCGCGCTCGCCATCGCCGCGGGCTCGCTCGGCTTTCTCGGACACAACTGGCACCCCGCCAAAATTTTCATGGGCGACGTTGCCAGCACCTTCCTCGGTTACTCGTTCGCGGTCATGCCGTTGATGGCGGCGAACAAGGAAGGCGACGCGCTCATGCTCGGCACGCTCCTCATGTGGACGATCATCATGGACGCGGGCGTCACGTTCATCCGCCGCGCCCTCAAACGCGAGAACGTCTTCGCCGCGCATCGCACGCACCTATACCAACGTCTCGTCATCGGCGGCTATTCACACGCCAAGATCAGCGCACTCTATATCGTGTTGACGTTCCTTTCCCTCATCCTTGCCTACGAGTGGGGTGATGGTAGTGCCCTTGCCTCCGCCGCCATCCTTTTTGGACTTCCCCTCATTTACTATATGCTGAATCGCCACGCAAATACGTTAAATGAGAAGAAATAATTTACCTTGTCATTTCGAAGGAGCGACAGCGACTGAGAAATCTTTCTTCTGCGTGGGCAAAGATTTCTCCTCGTTTCACTCGTCGAAATGACAAACCTTAATTTGGATTTCCTCCTTAGTGCCCCTTCGTGCCCTTTGTGTTTAAACTGATTAAATAATGTTATCTAAACTCCGAGCATTCGCCTCCCTCTACCGAGAACTTGGTCCGCGTTGGACACTCTTTCGCCTCGCCTACGCCCTCCGCCTCCGCACAGGCATCATCCGTTTGCAAATGCCGATGGGTAGGTGGAGTGATTATAAAAATCTTGTCAATGTAGGGGCGGGGTCTCCCCGCCCCACATTACCTCTGCCTAATGAATATCCTCCAAACGTATCATGGAAACCAGACCCTGCAGTAAACTTAGCGGCTTATTTTATCGGGAAAGGTATGCCTTTATACTTTTCACACCGACTTGTACACTCGTCATTTCCTCCTGATTGGCACACAGATTATTTCTCTGAAAATATTGCATCTCCACCTTTGAAGGTAAGCGCGAATAAGCATTGGTCTCAGATTTCAGATGATGCCAATGGAGACATTAAATTTATCTGGGAACTTAACCGTTTTGGTTTTGTCTATGAGTTTGTCCGCGCTTACGCCGCCTCTCAAAATGAAGAATACCCCGAAGCCTTCTGGACTCTCATCGAAGACTGGGCAAAACACAACCATCCCAACACAGGTCCCAACTGGATGGATGGACAAGAAGTTGCACTCCGCCTCATGGCATGGACGTTTGGATACCACGCCTTCCTCAACTCTCCATCCACAACATCTGAGCGAAAAGACAACTTCACTCTCTACGTCGCCGCCCAAGCCGAACGCATCTACAAAAACATCGGCTACGCCATCTCCACTAGAAGCAACCACACCATCAGCGAAGCCTTTGGCTTATGGATGGTCGGTCTGCTCTTCCCCGAACTCAAACACGGAGAAAAATATCTTGCCATCGGAAAAAAACTTTTAGAACAGGAAGCCGCCAATCAAATCTTTCCCGATGGCAGTTACTCCATGTACTCCCTCAACTACCATCGTTTTATTCTTCATATTTATTTATATGCGATTCGTTTAGGCGAAATTAATAACTCACCATTTCCAACTCAACTCATCAACTCTGTCACCAAATCCATCGAATATCTTGCTTGCCTCATCAACCCCAAAACTGGCGAAATGCCCGTATACGGCTCCAACGATGGCGCTCTTGTTTTGCCCATTAACAGCATTGTTTACTTTACCGATTACCGTCCGCTGTTGCAATTAGGCTGGTACATCACCAAAGGCGAATTCCTCTTCGAACCAGGTCCATGGGATGAAGATGTGTTTTGGTTATGCGGCACGAGTCCCCTCTCCCAGCGGGAGAGGGTGTCCGAAGGACGGGTGAGGGAGAAATCATTAACCGCTAAGAGCGCAAAGCCCGCGAAGGAAAAATTAAATCTTAGCGCTCTTAGCGAGCTTCGCGGTGAATCATTTCCCAATGGAGGAGTCTACCTCCTCCGCAACGCCAACTCCCACGTCTTCATCCGCTGCACAGACTTCACCTCCCGTCCCTCCCACGCCGACCAACTCCACGTGGACTTATGGATGCATGGCTATAACATCGCCATCGACGCAGGTACCTACCTCTACAGCGGACAAGGTCACTGGCGCAACGGACTGGCACACACCTCCGTGCATAACACCGTCACTGTGGACAACAAAGATCAAATGACCATGCTCAGTCGCTTCACATGGACGAACTGGTTAAAGGGCAAAGTTCTCAAACACGATTTTAATACTTGGTTGGGCGAACATGATGGTTATAAACCTGTGTCGCACAAGCGAACGGTCATGTCCCTTGAAGGGGATCGCTGGTTGGTGGTGGATAATTTGTCTGCTAATAAATTGCATAATTACAAACTTCATTGGTTACTCGCCGATGGCGAATATGGATTGCGGAAGCTCGCTTCCGAAAATGGCTTGTGGCTCCAACCCTTCGGGAGCAAGCTCCCTGACTCCAAAATCAACATTCAACTTGGATTGCTTAACGGCGATGGTAATTTCTCCATTGTCCGCGCTGATCCCAATTCCACACGCGGATGGCGATCACGCTACTATGGTCACAAAGAACCAGCTATCTCCGTGATGCTCGAAGCAGATCAACCCCAAGTCACGTTCTGGACGTTCTTTGGATTTGAAGATGATGTCGTTGAAATCGCGGGGAATAGTTTGAAGATAAATTCAGAAACAATTGAATTGTAGGGGCAGGTCTCAGACCTGCCCCTACGTTCGGAAGAATCAAATTCCAGTGGTGAACAAAACTATTGATTCGAATCAACCTCCCCTGAGTCCCGAAGCGGATTCTTAATCCAATTTCCAATCCATCCACACAGGTCTTACATTATCGGGGATGACGGTGTAGGCCTGTCCTACAGGGATGTTTTTCGAGCGGCAGATGGCGGTTGCAATGGAGAGACCATGTGAGACGATAAGCACGTTACCAGTGGGGAATTGTCGTGCAACATCGTTGAGTGCCGCGTAAACACGTTCTGCCACCTCGCCGACGGTTTCACCTCCGGGCGGGCGGACATTGGCAGGGTCAACGGCGCGTTTCTCCCAGAGTTCCGTATACCGTGTCTTGAGGTCATCCACCAATTGACCTTCCCATTCTCCCTGATTGATCTCGCGCAGGCGTGGCTCAACGCGCAACGGGATATTGAGCGCTTTGGCAATTGGTTCGGCCGTTTCGCGGGCTCGCGAAAGGTCGCTGGTATAGATGGCGGAAAAGTTTTTACCTCTGAGTTTTTCAACGAGCGATCTTGCCTGTTCATTTCCATTATCGTTGAGAGGCACATCGCTTTGACCCTGATAGCGGCCCTCGAGATTCCAATCAGTCTGCCCATGACGAACAAGGCAGAGGCGTGTGACCTTTTTGTGAACTTCATTGTATTCAGGGATGGTGATGATGGGGGGGCGTTCCCGTTCTGCCACCTGTTCAACCGCGAGGTCGTAATGTCCCTTGTTGTATTTGGGGATCTTCATTGTTTTGTTGATGTCTTTGATGAAAGAACGTTCGAAACGTGGCTCGAGTTTTCGCAGAACAGTTTGGATGATGGCAAAGGACATTTTGCCAAGCGCTTCCAATTCCTGGTTGTGATGGATGCGTTCGAGCAAGTCCACTTGTGCGATGGCGCCCAAACCGAATTGTTCGAAGATGTCTATGATGAGTCCTGTTTCCACGCCGTAGCCTGAAAAGAAGGTTGCTCTTTCGAGCGCTTCCCGCCGACCTGCGTATTCACCCGATAAAGGTTGAATGATGCCCGAGAGTTCAGGGTAAAAGAGATTCAACAATGGACGCGCTGTAAGTTCGGTGACGCGTCCACCACCACCAGCCTGGATCTGGTCGCCGACCCGCAGTGGACGGCGATAAAAGCCTTTGACAAGTTGGATGTTGCGATTGAACAAGAGTGGACCGATGATGCCATACACAAACCGTGGATGGATGTTCATGATGTCGGTATCGATCCATGCGATGATGTCACCCTTGGTGACCAACAGGCTTTTCCATAACGCTTCGCCTTTGCCACGTCGTGCTCCGTAGTTGGGCAATATTTGTTGATGGATGTGAACGGGCAACCCCATTTCTTTGGCGATCTCACGTGTGCGGTCAGTGGAATTGGAATCGATCAGTACGATCTCATCCAGTAACGGCACGGCTTGCATCAAGGCACTTCGGATCGTATCCACCACTTTGCCGACAGTTTCCTCTTCATTCAACGCAGGCAAGGCCAGGCTGATAGTGGAACCCTGCTTTTCTTTTAAATCCATAAGCAATTCAAGATCGGCGAACTCATTGGCGTGAAATGTATTTTCCCTGAACCATTTATTTACCAATACCGAAATAGCTTTCTCACCCACGCTTTCATCGAGAACATGTTCGTTCATCTGGCGGCGTGATTTAACGATAATGGCGGTCGTGGATGGGTCGTTCAGCAATTGTTCTGCGATGGGACCTAAGGTCGATGCACTTACCGCGCGGCTGGCGGTTGCTCCCAGCACGATCACGTTGTATCCCTTTACCTCTTCCGCAATAACACGCGACACATCATCTCCTACAACCCTTCGCAGGTTTACCTCGGGGAGATGCTTCACAATATTTTGCATCCCCACGAATGGAGCGTCGGTGTTCGCGCCATTGATGTTGATATGCAACATGTCGAGATCTTGTGCTTCCAAGCCCATGCCCACCTGCAATGCCAGTTCTGCATAAGGGCCACCGCGCACAGTAACCATCACACGCCGGGGTGGTTCGGGTAATTCTCCATGAATAATGGCAATATCGCAAACAGGGTTCATGAGTATCGTCGAGATAGGTTCACCCCAACTTGTGTATCCATTCTCCCATTCAGTGATCAGAATATCAGGCTCCTCATCCCGGATCACTTTCTGTAGGTCGTGCCACGGCTCTGAAGAAGCGATCACCGATGCTTTAAAGCGTGTGTTCGCGTCCCTGCCTAACGAAAGCAGGCGTTTACGGATCTTTCTTGCATCCACCATGCTTTCCCCGACCTCATTCTCGTCGTCAACTGTCACAACTCCCACCACGATCACCGTTTCTGCGACGCTGTGTGCCAGTGCCAGCGCATTCTCTCCCTCCGTGCCAACGCCGATGGGAACCATCGCTGTCTTGATTGAACGGATCTTTTTTGTCATTTGATTACCTCCTCAAGTAACGGGACAATATGCTTTGCATAGATTTGTCCCCATGAATAACTGTGTTTTGCTTTTCGTCCCCACCTTGACGTAATTTCCGCCTCCAACCTGACTTTGATCTGCTTCGCCACCTCAAGCGGATTCGCATCTGGATCAAAATACGTTGCGTCCTCTCCCGCCAGTTCACGTAGGACGGGAATGTCCGCGCAGAAGACGGGCATCTTACTGAATGCCGCCTCGATGATAGGAATGCCAAATCCCTCCTCGTGGCTAGGCATGAACAGCGCATCGGCAATGCGATAGAAATCTGCGATGACCTCATCGGGCATGAACTCGTTCGTCACTTCTGCCAAAAAATGGACAGTGCTCTGCAACTCCAATGCATCCCGCATCGAAAGCAGTTTTTCTCTATAAGCTTTATTCTTCGGGTTATGTGGCCCTTCTGGCCCTGTGACCACCAGCATCGCTTTGGGAAAATCCTTACGCACTTCAGCCATCGCTTGAATGGCGAGCTCGATGTTCTTACGCGTCGTCAGGCGGACAGGCAGAAGAAAGAGCGGGTCAGCCTCCATCAGGTTCAACCTCTCGATCAACTCGATGGTCTTGCTCTCGAACTTGAAGAAGGCATTCAAATCTACGCCGTTGGGAATAACGTGAATCGATTCTCTTGCGATCCCGTACAACTCAGCCAGTTCATCCTGTCGCAGTTTGGAGATAACAACTTGTGATGCACCCTCCCAATACGTTCGTAACAAGTCCCACGGGTACCCATCATGCAACTCATCTTGATAACGTGGCGTTGTCCATGCCAGATCGTGATGCCACAAAATAAGTTTGGGGAAGTTAGGACTCTGGCTTCCTTCGTGCAGAACTGCTGTCAGTGCGAGGTTCTTCGATAGCGAAGCGACATTATGCGCGATCAACACATCGCAATCTCTGAGAGCTTCAAACAACTCCACTTTGATCTCGTCACGCAGTTTGTCGAAGGCGGGTGTGTATTTACCAACGTCCAACGAGCCCTTTACCTCCATTACATCAGGGTGACGGGAATCCAACTTTGGCAGGATCTTCAGATTGATCCTTTCATCGAACTGCTCACCTCGCCCTGCAAGGATTGTCACCTCGTGGCCTGCGCTCATCATCAAGCGGGCGTGATGTGCCAGCACACTTTCCACGCCTCCCACGATGGGCGGTGATGAATAATGCAATAACGAAATTTTCATGCGTACTCTCCAAAACAGTTTGCCAGCAAATGTCCCAACCTTCTTTCGAGCATGGTGAATGAGTAGTAGCGTTTTGCCAACTCAAAGTTGTGTTCTGATTCTTCAGCGGTCAACTCGGGATTCTTCAAGACGAAACGTGTCTCTGCCAGAGTCCTCTCGCTGATGTAGCCATCGAACTCGACCACTTTGAATCCCTTCGGCTTGATATCCGCTTCGTAAATGGAGTAATTGTTCACCACGATGGGACGTTTGAAGTACACAGCCTCGAGAAATGCGTTTCCAAATCCCTCAATGGAGGATGGATACGTGACGAGGTCTGCATACGGATACACATCTCCCAGTGTGTAGACCTTCCTTCCCTCAGGTGTGACGCCTCTTTCCTCGCCGACAACTGCCGACTCAAAATTAACTTTGACATCCAGAAATGCCGCAAATTCACGGACACGTTTTTCGTAATCTGTCCCTTCATCGCCAGCCGCATGTGAGATGACCAACTCTGCGGGCAGGCCGAGGCGGCGCGTCAACTCAATGGCATGTTCGATGCCCTTGCGTTGAATGATACGTGTCGGCTGAAGAATAAGATATTGATCAGGAGCAAGCCCAAGGTCCGCGCGAACCGTTTTTGTGTACTCATCCAAAGGCGGAGGGGGAGAGTCGAAATCCATTACATTGGGAATCTGCATGGCGGCGACCCCTGTGCGCATGGCGAGTTGATGTTCTTGTATCGAGTTGATGACCACATGTTGAATGGATGGCAGGTTGGGCGGGAAGGCCATTGCCAGATAATCTCGCACGCTGTTGTTCATGAAACGCTGACGTTCCCAATGAAAATCGTGATGATGTGCAATGACTGGATAGCCCGTCTCAGCAATGAACTCTGTGATCGCAAGCCCTAGCGGGATGTTCAATGGGATGGTGCTGGCATTTTCGATGATGAGCGCTTCGAGCTTGAATTTGTGCGCAAACTTGTAAAGCTCCTCTTTGATGTAGAACCGCAACTCATGGATGCGCTGTGTGACGGTGGCGGGGCGAATGTATACCGAAAAGAAATCCTGATGCAATTCCCCGATCTCAGGGTGTCTCTGACGTCCTTCATGCAAACTGCCCCATGTGCCTTGATACGCCTGCTCGTTGATGGCATGAATGGTTGGGTGGCGGTAAAAAGCTTCGGGCACCACGTAACTGACCTCCTCTGGACGGTCACAAACGCCAGCAAAGTAAAAGCATCGATGTCCCATTCTTTCAAGGACAATTGCCCACTTGGATGTTTCCAGTGATACACCATCTGTCCCTGCAAAACGTGTGGATATAAAGCCAATGCGTCTTGATAGTGTCATGGTGATGTTATCTCCTCTTTAAATTATTAATATTGTGTCTTTTGTGTACTGCGGTCGCCTATATGGGTAAATGAATCGAACCAGAGGTGCGAAGCACCCTCGCGTAATGTTGTTCATGAAAGGTCCCCTAAAATTGTTGCAGTACAATACATTATGCAAACTTTTTATACCACATTACTCGCCCAAATTTATAATGTCGAACTTGCATCGCAGATTGAACCACGTTTATTGAAATTGATTGACCGTTATCGAGGTCGCATTTCGAAACCGCAGAACGCTTCGTTGAGTGAACGCGATTCCCTTCTCATCACTTATGGCGATCAGGTGCAGGAAAAAGGAAAGGCACATCTGCAAACACTCGCTGAGTTTTGCGAGTCACATTTGCGCGGTGTCATGGGTGGTGTTCACATTTTGCCGTTCTATCCCTGGTCGTCAGATGATGGCTTCTCGGTCAAAGACTATCGTGAGGTGGATTCTGCCCTTGGCGATTGGCAGAATGTCGAAGAACTTAGCAAACACTTTCGCTTGATGTTCGATGGTGTTATCAATCATATGTCCGCGCAGGGGGAATGGTTTCAGAAATTCTTGCAGAACGAAAAGCCGTATAACGATTATTTTGTCACGGTCGAAGGCGACCCCGATCTCTCGCAAGTTGTCCGCCCGCGTGCGTTGCCGTTGCTCACTGAATACGAAACCACTGCAGGCAAACGCAAAGTGTGGACGACCTTCAGCGCCGATCAGGTGGATCTCGATTTTAAAAACCCCGATGTTTTGCTTGAGATCTTCGATGTTCTCCTCATGTATGCCCAACGTGGCGTGCAGTTCATCCGTCTTGATGCCATCGCGTATCTCTGGAAGCAGATCGGAACAACCTGTATTCATCTTCCCCAAACGCATGCTGTCATTCAACTCCTGCGCGCCGTTCTCGATGATGTTGCCCCGCATGTCTACCTCATCACCGAGACCAACGTTCCGCATACCGATAACATTTCCTATTTTGGTGATGGCAAGAATGAGGCGCAACTCGTCTACAATTTTGCATTACCGCCGCTTGTCCTTCACACCTTCCGCACGGGCGATGCAAGCGTTTTATCTGGATGGGCTTCGAGTCTGACACTTCCCTCTGACCGAACGACCTTTTTCAACTTCCTCGCCTCACATGACGGGGTGGGGCTGAATCCTGCTCGAGGCATCTTATCTAACACTGACATTGACTCCCTCGTCGAACAGACTCTCGCTCACGGTGGCTTGATCTCGTACAAACATAACAGTGACGGGACGAAGAGCCCGTATGAGATGAACATCAATTACTTCGACGCACTATCCGACCCAGCCAGTGACGAGTCTCTTGATCTGCAAGTGGATCGCTTCATGGCGGCGCAGGCGATTATGCTGACCATCGTTGGTATGCCTGGCATTTACTTCCACAGTTTGTTTGGTTCCCGTAATTGGAAAGAAGGCGTGGGGCAGACAAAACATAACCGCACGATCAATCGCCAGAAATTGGAACGAGTCGATCTGGAAAAACAATTGGCTGATGCAAACTCTCTCCGCTCAAAAGTATTCACTCATTATCGTGAGCTGTTGACCGCACGTTCATCCACGTCCGCGTTTGACCCGCATGGTGGACAAAAAGTTTTGGATGTGGGTAAGGGGATATTTGCTGTTCTGCGAACTTCTCCTGATGAGTCGAAACAAGTGTTGTGCTTGCAAAATGTTACGGTGCAAGAATTGGAGATTGAGAACCCCATAAACAAAACGGTCCGTGATCTGTTCACGAACCGTTCGGTGGATGGGAAACTTTTGCTAAAGCCGTACCAATCCATGTGGTTGGATGTTAACTATGGAATGCAGTAGCTTGCTACTGCAATACGCCAGCAAGCTGGCTGAATCCAAATTATCAATTCTTATCTGTCAAATAGTGAATGAGAATCAGCCCGAGGCCAAGAAAAAGCGGGACGAAGCCTCCCAACATCCACGGTCCGAGGTGAAGCGGGTAATCGTTGCCAGAACCAAAGCCGATCGGGTAGAGTCCGACTGAGAGTGCGAATCCAAGTGCAGAGATGACGATCCCCCAACGTAAAAGATTGCTGGTTGGTTTGCCTTCGGGTTTGGTGAGACCTTTTTCGGCGAGGGCGAGGGTTTCTTTGTAGTTCATGTAACGCAGGAAAGCGAGGAAGCCGAAAATTATGATGAGTATGGTGACGATGCCAAGGCAGGGGATGAGTCCGTCCATGAGAGTTCCTTTCGAAAAAGCAGGGCGTGGATTTTTTCCACGCCCTGTAATTTTACTTCATGGCATTGATGTTGATGCTGCCGCTGTTCGTTTTGACTGTGAGTTGTGCGCCGCCGCCGTTGACGGCTCCTGCGATCTCTTCCTTATCACTGCTTGAACTTCCCGTTACTGTGACCGTGATGGGTAGATCTGATTTGATCTTGCCGAAATCGGTTTTGAGATCCACATCCAGTTTTGAGTCGGTGGGCAGAGCGAGTGTGATGTTGCCAAAATCGGTCGCGACTGTATGTGGGCCTGTGCCAAGCGAGCCGCTGAATTCAACACTGCCACTCTTGGTCACAAGGTTGAGCGTGACAGCTTGGGCATTTGTAACTTCGATGTTGCCGAAATCTGTGTACGCTTTGAGTGTGCCTTTTGCGCCATCCACTGTGACTGAGCCGCTGTTGGTGTGCAGGTCATACGATGTGGCCATGGCCTGTGTCAATGTGATATCGCCGAAATCATCCTGTACTTTGATGAGCTTGCTAACTTTGACCTTGGTCAATGCGACCTTGCCGCTTTTGGATTCAATGGTGACCGATGCGGCGGTGCCATTCTCGAACTTTGTGTCGCCAAAATCGGAATTGCTGGAGAAGTCACCTGTGGCATTGACATCTTTGAGCGTAACCTTGCCGCTATTTGAGTCGAAGGTGATATTGGCGGCATTGGCTTGTTCAAGGGTGATGTTGCCAAAGTCTGAATTCAATTCGATATTGTCAGAGCCAGCCTTGATGCCTGTGGCTTCTATCTCGCCGCTGTTGTTCGAGACCGTCAGCGCGCCTTCGATATTTTGTACGCTTATATCGCCAAAGCTATTGTCAATTGCGACATTCCCTTTGATGCTTGTGACACTCACTTCACCTAGTTTGGTGTTAATGTCAATTGTTGCTTCAGTAGGAACAGTGACAACGAAATCCACGGTGTCTGAATTAGTGTTAAATGTGGGAATATTGGGCGGGCTGGTGCGTATGGTGGGGTATTCATATGTAAGCGTAATGGTGTTGCCAGCTTGATCAATATCGTATTTGATCTTTTTTACTTCCTCGTCTGCGCGAGCTTGTGATGTGGCGTAAGCGGTCTTTACCACATCGACCTGAACTGTTGTTACATCCGCACCGATGATCGTGACATTCCCTGCCCCATTAACTACTTTCAATTTGACTGGGGTTTCCGCATCCACTTTGAGAATTTTGTTCTCTTCAATGGTGGCATGATCTGTCATTCTTCCAGTGAAGAAATCCCCACTACCGCGTGTGGCAAAGAATACCACCCCGCCAATGCCCGCAAGCACAAACAATAGTGCCAATACTAAAAGGGTTATTACAATAGGTCTTTTCATTTTCGTTCTCCTTGTGTTATACCCGTTGTGTTTATAAATTGTGCATTTTGTAAACGCAATGGGCATTATATGTTGTCACTACGTTTGACAGGCGGTTTGCGAAAAAGTTTCACATTTGGACGATGGACCATAGACCGTGGACCATGGAGCAGTGGTCATCGTCTATTGTCCATGGTCTATGGTCGGCGAAGCCTGAAACTTTTTCCGTTTTCCCCTGTCTAACCCTGTAGAGACCGTATGGCAGATACCGAAACCACCCTGATCCAGAAGGCGCAGAAAGGCAATCATGATGCCTTTGCTTCCCTTGTGGATGCGCATCAACGTTACGTCTATAACCTTGCCATGCGTGTTGTAAAGGACGAGAACGAAGCGCTCGACCTCACACAAGAGACCTTTGTCCGTGCGTGGACGGCGCTTCCCAACTTCAAGGGGCAGTCGCAATTTCGCACGTGGCTGTATCGCATCGTGACGAATCTTTGCTACAACCGCCTGCCCAATTTGCGTCGTTCCCTCAATGACCTTGGCGATGATGTGATGGAAGATATCCCCGAACCGCACTTCAATTCCCCTGCATCTGAGTTTGAATCGAATGAAACCAGACAACGCTTGAGTCAGGCGATTCAAAACCTCGACACCAATTACCAACTGCTGATTACTCTTCGCTACCAGAACGAACTATCCTACGACGAGATCGCCTCGACTCTTAACCTGCCGCTTGGTACTGTCAAAACGGGTATTTTCCGCGCGAAGGAACAACTCCGCAAAACGCTCGCTCAATTGGAGGACTCATGGATCATCGCTTAACTCCACAACAAGAAGATGCGCTCATCGAAGACGCACTCAACTCTCAGCCGCTGGCGTCCATGCCGCGCAGTGTCACTGTCGATGTGATGGCACGCATCCACACAAATCAGCGTCCCGCGCTCTTCACATGGAACGATCTTGTATTGGGCTTGGTCATTGCGTTATCTCTTGGAGCGTTGTTCTTTGCGGTGCAGAGTCTTCCGCCCATTATGCTTGCCAAACTTCGCGTTCAAGGGATTCTGTTGTATCAAGATTATTTAGTGAACGCCCGTTGGCTCGTCCCTGCGACGATGTTTGGGTTGGCGGCGATTCTTTCCGCTTTTACAATTCCCACCTTGATCAATATGACCGTGGACCGTAGACGATAGACCATCATTGTCAATGGTCTATCGTCCATCGTCTGTTAATCCAAGCTTTGCAGGACGTGACTGATCGCCGTAGATGCGGGTCCGCCAAGGGACTGTATCAACGCGGTCTTTGCTCCCGCGACTTGATTCGCCTCAGCCTGACCCCGAAGCTGGATCGTTGCGTCGACGGCCTGATACACACCTGCGGCCCCGCCTGCAAATCCACGTGCCTTCATACCTCCCATTGTGGCGCAGGGAATCTTTCCCTTCAATCCAATTTCATTATCAGCCGCGAGCTTCCAGCCTCTGCCTTTGATCGCAAAGCCGACAGCCTCGAGTTGTAATGCGGCATAGATGCTGAATGTATCGTGATATTCAAACAAGTCGATGTTTTCAAGTATGATATTCGCTTGCTTCAACGCTTTACCTGCGGACAGTTGTGCAGTGTCGAAGTACAACACATCCTTACGGTCGTGCAGTGCCAATGTGTCTGACGAAGCGGCGGAGCCAGAAATCTTCACGAGTGGGTTATGCCAATCGGACGGAAGCAACTCGCGGCGAGTCAGAACGAGCGCGGCCGCGCCATCCGCATTGGGAGCCATATCAAACATGTTGAGCGGGTCGCTGAGGATCTCCGCTTTGGCATATGTCTCAGGCTTGATGGCTTTGCGGAACATGGCGCGTTTGTTGGCAACTCCGTTGGCATGTGCGGTGATCGCAAATCCAGCGAAACCATCTTTAGGGACATCGTTTTCGTGCATATAGCGTTTCATGAGGAGCGCGGCTTGAGCGGTGGGCGTCATGCCGTGGACGGCCTCGAAATCAGAATCGCTCACAGTAGAAAGTGCCTCTTCAACACCCGAACCAACTTTGTCAGTGAACTTTTCCACGCCGACAACGAGGGCAACATCCACCATACCACTGGCAACGGCGAGATAGCCCTGCCGTAAGGCCGCACCACCCGATGCACCCGCGGCTTCGAGCGTGGCGGCTTCGATACCGAGCAAGCCTGCGTAATCGGTGAGCAACACGCCGAGATGCGCCTGATTGGAAAGATTCGGTGCGAGCATGTTGCCAACGAATAACGCTTGCGGTTTGAGACCGCCCGCATCTTTGAGCGCGTCTTTGATCGCGGCGAAGGCAAGCTCACGCAGGCCGATCTCCCAATGCTCGCCGACTTCTGTTTGTCCAATTCCTGCAATTACTACGTCTGTCATTTGTAGAGAATTTCCATTTTCTTTTTTGGATTACTTCCCGAACGGCCACCAAGATTTGGCGGACTTGTTGTTACTGGTACTTTGCCCAGCTTCTTTGGGATCTGTATGATTTGTGATCGTCCTGACACTGGCTTTGTAGTCTTTCAAAAAATGCCAGTTGATATTTACATATTCGATCTCGCCCGCGCGTACCTTTTCCCAATTTTGGATCGTCTCTTTGGCCACATTTTTGCGAGGCGTAATAACGGCTTCTGTCTTTTCATTGACGATCACTTGCAGAATACCAAGATGATACTCGACCCATTCCTCAACAGCCTGGGGGTGTTGGGCTCGCAGAGTAGTGAGCAATTGCTTTAATTCTGCTCTGGCGGACTTGCTCTCTTGGTTGAGCCTTTCGATCAATTCCTTGGCTTGTTTTGCCTGCGCCGCATTGGGCTTGCCATAGCTGAGATAGTCTGTTTTATCTCCGGCCTCGTACTCCGAATCTTCGATTTTCTGGCGCAGGGTTTCGAGTTGGATGGTTTCCGGTAACATGTACTTTTCCTCAGATCAAGATGGTTATTTCCAAATGCTCTTCAAAAACTTCATGTTCTCAATTGTCTGATAGGTTCCGCCGCCTTCGTGGCCGTTGTACGGATAGACCTTGATATCCTTTTCGCCAGCCCAGTGATTGTATGCGGCAAAGACGGTTGAAGGCGGGCAGATCTGGTCCATTAGAGCGGTGTTGAATAATGCTTTTGCTTTGGCGCGTGCGGCAAAGTTGACGCCATCGAAATAGGAAAGCGTATTGAAAACTACATCGACCTTATCGCGTTGGGCGTGACAGAACTCGGCGATCTCTTTATATGGATAGCCATCCGAGATCTCTGTGGCGCGGCGATAGTGACAAAGGAACGGTACACCGGGCATGGCGGCAACTACGTCAGGGACAAGTCCTGCGGCGGCGATGCTGATACCACCGCCTTGTGAGCCGCCAGTGACGGCGATCTGGGTTGCGTCCACTTCAGGGTGAGAGCGTGCTGTCTCGATGGCGCGGACGGCATCGGTGAAGACGCGGCGGTAGAAGTAATGTTTGGGATCGAGAATGCCTTTGGTCATACTACCCGGGAATTGCGGACTGCCACCTTCGGCGTAAAGATCGGGTGTATCACCTGTTGACCATGTGCCGCCTTGTCCGCGGGTATCCATGATGAGGTGGGCGTATCTCACGCTTGCCCAGAGGAGCCAGTCAGTGGGGAAGTTGCGCCCGCCACCGTAGCCGATGAATTCAACGACACAGGGTAACTTGCCCGAACGTTGTGTGGGAAGGATCAACCAGCCTTTGATGGGTTGTCCGCCGAAGCCGTTGAAGGTGACATCGAAAGTTTCCTGCGCGGCGAGTCCATAGTCAACGCGCTCAAATGTTGCGTTGAGCGGATGCTTGCGCGCTTCATCCAAAGTGGATTTCCAGAATGCATCGAAGTCTGCCGGTTCGGTGCGTTCTGGCTTGTAGGTCTTGAGTTGGTCGAGTGGGAGGTCGAAGAATGCCATGGGACTCCTAAATGATGAATGGTGAATGATGAATGCAGAATGTTGTATGACGTGTAAGTAACCTCATGTCGTTGCGAGGAGGGCTCTTGCTTTTCCCGACGAAGCAATCTCCTGTTACGAGGAGACTGCTTCGGCAAAGAACAAGAGCGCCTCGCAGCGACATGTTTTAACTTTACTTCATTTGCAACTTGCCACGGAAGCGCACATATGTGGCGTAATCAATTTCTGACCGGCGCGCGATGTATTCTTGTGTCTTCATTGCAAGACCTGCGCGGAGCGGCGCTTTATCAGTGACGGTGATGTCGAAGGCGTCGGAACCAGCTCCACTTCCGAAAGAGACGCAGAGAATCCGATCGCCGGGTTGGGCGATGTCGAGAGTCGCTGTGAGTCCGATCATGGCCGCGCCCGCATATGTATTTCCGATCACAGGGACGAGGAGGCCAGGTTCGATCTGTTCCATTTTGAATCCGAGTTCCGATGCAACGCGTTGCGGGAACTTGGTGTTGGGCTGGTGGAAGATTGCCCACTTGTAATCTTTGGCGGTGGTGCCTGAGGCTTCCATGAGATGCGTGGCGGCTTCGGTGATGTGTTTGAAGTAGGCGGGCTCGCCCGTGAAGCGCATGCCGTGTTCGGGATACTTGGCATCGGCACGCCGCCAGAAATCGGGCGTGTCGGTGACGTAGGAATACGATGAGTTGATGATCGCCAGCGACTCTTCGGCGGGACCGACGATATATGCACCGCCACCTGCGCCCGCAGTATATTCGAGCGCGTCGCCGGGTTTGCCTTGTGCAGTGTCCATGCCGATTGCCATGGCGTAATGTCCCATGCCCGAGCCGACCAAGCCCATCGCGGCGACCAATGCTTCGGTGCCCGCTTTACAGGCGAATTCCCAATCGGCGGCTTGCGTGTTGGGGACGGCACCAATCGCTTCAGCGACTAAGGTGGAGGTTGGCTTCACCGCATAAGGGTGGGACTCAGACCCGACCCAAACCGCCCGCAATTCAGTCGGGTCAATTTGTGCGCGTTTCATGGCGTTGCGCGCCGCTTCAATAGACATCGTGATGACATCTTCATCGAGCCCGGGGACAGCTTTCTCTTTAATGGGAAGTCCGCCGCCTTTGCCGCCTGTCCATACGCGCGCAACTTCCTTCGCGGGCAGACGATACCGTGGCACGTACGCACCGTAGCCAACGATGCCGACAGGCTTGACGGGTTTGAGGAGGGTGGGGGAGTGTGTGTGATTGTGTGGGGTTGTCATTTAAGAACCTTCTTTCAAAGGATAATTCCTAATCTTCTATACCGTGAGCAGTTATAACAAAATGTTTTGTTGTATTTTCTGGCTCGAAGAATCGCCAATATTCACAATCAAGTGACGAAGCAGGAAATATTTCCAGAATAGTTTTTTTGGATAGATAAAGTTTAAGTCCTCCCAGATCGTTCGCTTCTAAAGATTGCACAACAAGAGGCGACTCTTTGTGCTCTTCTATAAACTGGCTTATTCTTTCGTCGCACCGATTAACGCCAGGTTTATCCCAATCAAAATCCGATAAATCTTTATAAGGATTTTCTCCAGCGGGATATAGGCGGTCTTGTGATGCTACTACGATTCTTTTGTTATTCACGATGTGCCAAGTTGCTTCTGTATGCAATGAATAATCACTGACGACCTTAGTCTTTCCGTTTCGCATGGTGATAGTATTGCGTTGCCAGCCAAAACTAAACCACTCAAGACTCGCAGCGCGTCCTGCATCCCACAAAGGCAAGCCGATTAAAACTTTTAGAGTATCTTCAATTTCATTTTTCATAAAGTAATTTTACGCATACCAAAACTTAGACGTCAATCCTGCTTGCTTTTCCAAACGGACTTTATCACGGACTCACGGACAGAAGCTGACGTGTTTACTTGTTTGCTATCAGACTTCCGAAGTCTCAAAGACTTCGGAAGTCTTGGCTCACACATACCAAAACTTTGACTTCAATCCAACTTGCTTGAAAATCTCTGCAACCTGTTCGGTGCTTCGTCCATGATACTCCAGTGACAGGCGGTTGTAATACCACAACTTTGAAAGTTCCCAGACTTGATGGATGGTGAGAACTTCTCCGCGTTCGAGATTGTTTCGTTGGCACCACTTGTCAATCCATTCTTCCGACTGGAAGAGAAGCATCGTCGCTCAGGTGAAGATCAGGTCATCGTACCAGCGGGCGAAGGGGATGGGGAAATGCACAAGTAATTGGTTATTGGTAATTTGCCCATCTTTTATTTCAAGTTTTACTAACTCATCGCTCTCTGTGCAAACGGTTTCGATGACTGCGTTCGTGTGGAGGGCGGCCGGGATGCCGAGCATGTCCCAGGCGCAGTTGGCGAAATAGGTCTTGCCATTCGCGTGGACTTTGAAGTCTGTGGGAATGCCTGAGAATGGGTTTGCCATGTGGACGGTCAAGGTTTCAAGGTCAAGAAAAAGGGCGTGGCGGTTGTGGAGTTCCTTGTAGTATTCGCTTGCTTCTTCTTTTGAGATGTTAAAGTGCGCGGCGGTTTCGTCTGCGCTGGGAGCACGGGTTGTGTCCGCGAAGTGTTGATAAACGAAGTGGCGGATTTGCCAGAGAAGGGTGTCGTTCATGGTTTCGTAGGGGCGACGTCTCGTCGCCCAATAACCTGTGAATGTTTCATTTGATAGGAATTTTGATTCCAACACAAGGGCGTGGGGACCACGCCCCTACGATTGCAAACCCTTCAAAATCTCTTCCGCACGATCAATCCTCACAACCTTCTCTGCCACCATCTGCGCAGCGACTTTTTCGATCAATTCTCCACTGGCACCTGCCGCGATGGCGACTTGACGTGCGTGTAGCGACATGTGCCCGCGTTGGATGCCTTCTGTAGCTAGGGCACGGAGCGCCGCCATGTTCTGGGCAAGTCCCACTGAGACGATGATCTCTGCGAGTTCGGATGCCGTTTTGACGCCCATGAGTTTGACTGCGGCTTGTGCGGCAGGGTGGACCTTGGTTGCACCACCGACGATTCCAACAGCCATAGGCATTTCGAGTGTGCCCACGAGGTTACCGTCCTCGTCTTTGCCCCAAGTGGAGAGTGACGTGTATTTGCCTGAACGAGCGGCATACGCGTGTGCGCCCGCTTCTATGGCGCGCCAGTCGTTGCCTGTGGCGATGACAACCGAGTCCACGCCGTTCATGATGCCTTTGTTGTGGGTCGCGGCTCGGTACGGGTCCACGGCGGCGAAGGCATAGGCGGCGATGATGCCATCACGCACTTCTTCACCTGAAAAATCGTCAAACGCCAAGTCCTTTACGGGAATTGTGCATCTTGCTCTAGCAATACGTTTGTCCGCGAGGTTGGAGAGGATGCGGAGATGGACTTTCCCGCCTGTTATGGCTTCGATTCTTGGTGCTAAGCGTTCGCAAGCTGTGTTGACCGCGTTCGCGCCCATCGCATCACGGACATCATAGATGAGATGAACAACGAGGAAGCCGCCAATGGGGGAGTCTTCTATGATGCGGACCTCCAAGTCCCTTGCGCCACCGCCAAATTTCTTGAGGATGGGGTCAATCGAGTCCGCTTCGGCTAATAATTCCGCTTTGTGTTCGTATAGTTTGAACTTCGCTTCGTGTAAGTTAGTGACATTGATGACTTGCATCTGCCCGATCATGAGCGGATCGGTGGTTGTTGCGGTGTATCCGCCGCCGGCACGGGCGAGTTTTGCCATAAACGAAGCGCCTGCAACAACGGATGGCTCTTCGAGAGTCATTGGGACGAGAACATCGCGTCCATTGACCTGGAAGTTGAGCGCGATTCCAAGTGGCAAACTGTATAACCCGATGACATTTTCGATCATGTGGTCAGCGGCCTCAGGGGAGAGTCCGCCCGCAGTAAACGGGAGCAGGCTTTCGGGAGTCAGAGCCGCGGCGTCCGTGAGTTGCGCGCGACGGTCTTCGAGAGTCATGTTGTAAAAGCCAGAAATGCGGGAAGTTGTCATGTTGTCACCTTTGGTTTTGTTTAGCCACAGAGTACAGCGAGCTTGGCTTGACCTTGTATATTGTATTCTCGTCTTCTACCAAAATCTATCACATTTATCCTGTCACTTTCATAATTTGTGACTGTGAGCATTATATGAGATAATTTGGATCATGTTATTGACTCGTGAACAATTACAGGAACGTTTGATCGCATTACATGCCGCCAGCCTTGAGTTGGTGAAAGATGTTTCGCTTGAACATTTATTGGAGCGTATTGCGGCTGTGGCGTGTGAACAAGTCGACGCACGGTATGCCGCCTTGGGTGTGCTGGACGATGAAGGTAAGCTTGCAAAGTTTATTTCTGTCGGGATGACCGAGAAACAGATCAATCGTATTGCTCATCCACCTGTGGGGAAGGGGTTGATCGGGGAGTTGATGAATGCCAATGAGCCTTTGCGCCTTCCGATCCTTCAGAAACACCCGCGCTCGATTGGTTTCCCTGTCAATCATCCACATATGGCTTCGTTTTTGGGGGTACCGATCCGTGCAGGCGATACGCAACTTGGCCAGATCTACCTGACTGAGAAGAAGGATGCCCCTGGATTTACTGCGGATGATGAAAAGATCATCCAAATGCTGGCAACGTATGCGGCGGCGGCCATTCAGAACGCTCGTATGATGGAGCAGATGCGGGAACGTGACCTGGCTTTGACCCGTCGCAACGTGGATATGTCCCTGTTGAACGGCATCGCGTCAACTCTGACCTCAAGCCTGGAACTGGACGAGATACTTAATAAGACTCTGGCGCTTGTGATGAACTACATGAAGGTCGAAGCAGGCGAAATTTTCCTTCTGGAAGAGGATAAGACCACTCTTCGCATGGTTTTACATCGTGGTCAGGCCGCAGAAGCCTTCTGGACGCGCAATATGTTCAAGTATGGAGAAGGTTATGTTGGTATTGTGGCTGAAACTCGCAAGCCATGGATCAGCACCGACATTGCAAATGATGTCCGTTTTTTACGCGATGCTGTTGTAAAGGCAGGATTTCGCCAGATTGTCTGTATTCCCTTACTTTCAGGCGATACTTTGATGGGTGTCATGAGCGTTGCATCGCTTAGCACAGAGCCAATTGATGATCGAAGCGTGCAAATGATGGCGGCTGTAGGCAATTGGGCAGGTTTAGCCATCGAAAATGCGAGCTTACATTCCAATGCGCGACGTTTAGCAGTGTTAGAAGAGCGTGATCGTATCGGTATGGACCTGCATGATGGCATCATTCAGTCTATTTATGGCGTGGGTTTATCGTTAGAGAGTGCTCTTCATTCGATTCAAGATGATCCGAACGATGCAAATAAGCGTGTGAAGCACGCGATTGATGGTTTGAATCAAGCGATTCGCGATTTACGTTCCTATATTTTGGATCTACGACCTCGTCAATTAGGGAATGATGGCTTGATCAACGGTATAAAACGTCTCATTGCTGAGTATAGAGCCAATACTTTTGCTGAAGTTCATCTCACAGAGCCCGAATCAGACCTAAAAGAGTTATCGCAAAGCCATTCTTTGGCGTTGTTTCATATATGTCAAGAGTCTTTAGCCAATGCGGCCAAGCATGCAAAGGCAAAAAAGGTTCAAATTGCAGTATGGGCAACTGATGAACGTGTGTTGATGGAGGTTCATGATGATGGATTAGGCTTCGATATGGAATCAATGAACGCTAACATCGGTCATGGACTCGCAAACATGCAGACTCGTGCACGTTCAGCCGGTGGTGAAGTGGATATATCATCAGCACCGGGTGAGGGAACAACGATTCTTGTATGGGTTCCACGTGATGTGCATCGATAAAACAACATATAAAACGATTCTTTAACTTTGAGTCACAGATTCTTGATGCTCGTTAACAAGCCATTAATTTTTTAGCGCAAGAGGTTTCTTTAAGAACAAACATCCACATTTGCAATGTTTTGTTTAAATGCCTCTTTAAACCCCATATATGGGGGTGTGGATAACTTTTCGATGGATAGATGGCTGAAACGAGTGTTCTATTAAAAAATGAAAAATGCAAATTTTACAAATTGAATCTTTAACGTTGAGCGACCTTAAAAAAACGGAAGTTTTAAAACAAACGTAGGCTTTACGTGTTGTTATTTTATATGACTCTCTGCTAGAATGTGTGCACGCTGAAATTATGATGTAAGTTCGATACGCATCTTTACGACCCAAAGTAAGTCTTACAAGAAAATACCCTCAAAATGAGCCGCTCATAGGGCGGGTTTATTCGACACTCTCTATTACCATCGCAACGGAGCATTTATGAACGCTGAACAAGCATGGCAATCAGTACTTGGACAACTTCAAATGGAAATGCCACGCGCCTCCTTCGATACATGGGTTCGGGATACCAAGCCCGTTTCCTATAATGAAGGAACCCTCACCATCGGGGTACGCAATGCATATGCCCGAGATTGGCTTGAAAGCCGTCTCGCAAGTACCGTGAACCGTTTGCTTGTCGGCATTCTTAATTCCACTGTGGACGTGAGCTTTATCGTTCATGGAAATGAAATCGAGCGGATCGTGGACGAGGCGCCTTCTTCTATTCGAGAAGCCTCGATTCAGGCCGCCCCGAAGGCTGTTGATTCTTACGAAGCGCCTTCCCGTAACTCACGCATGAATCCGCGCTATATTTTTGACGCGTTCGTCGTGGGTTCTGGCAATCGTTTGGCGCATGCGGCCTGTCTTGCGGTCGCTGAGAAGCCTGCACGTGCCTACAATCCGCTTTTCTTGTATGGGGGAGTGGGACTCGGCAAGACCCATTTGCTTCACGCCATCGGGAATGCCTGTCAGATGCGTGGTTTGCAGGTCTTGTATGTGTCTTCTGAAGAATTCACGAACGATCTGATCACTGCCATCCGCACGCACACCACCCAGGCTTTTCGTGAGAAGTATCGTTCAATGGATGTGCTTCTGGTGGACGATATTCAGTTCATTGCCGGCAAGGAATCCACGCAGGAAGAGTTTTTCCATACCTTCAATACGCTTCACGGACAGGATAAGCAGATCATTGTTTCTTCTGACCGCCCGCCCAAGGCCTTGATCACGCTCGAAGAACGCCTGCGCTCCCGCTTTGAGTGGGGGTTGACTGCTGATATCCAACCGCCTGACCTTGAAACCCGCCTTGCGATCCTTCGCACAAAGGCGGAACGGACAGGACGCAATGTGCCCAATGAAGTGTTGGGCTTGATCGCTGAACGCGTGCAATCAAATATCCGTGAGTTGGAAGGCGCTTTAAACCGTATTCTCGCGTTTGCTGATTTAAGCGGCTCGTCCCTGACGCCTGACCTTGTGGAAGTGGCCCTTGCGGACCTGCTTCCGCAACGCAGTGATGTGGAGCCCGAAAAGATCATCGAGTTGGTAGCCAGAGAGTGGCAGACCACGGTTGACCTGCTCCTCGGGCGTGACCGCTCCCAAAAGATCGCTCAGCCGCGTCAGGTTGCCATGTACCTTTTGCGCAAAGAGACGAATGCATCTCTTCCACAGATCGGTGAGGCGCTTGGTGGACGTGACCACACCACTGTCATGTATGCCATCGAAAAGATCGCCAACGAGATCGAAACAAAAACAGATTTGCGAAGGCGGGTGGTAAGTGTCAAACAGCAGTTATATGGTCAGGCCGCTGTGATTTAGTGAGTTCCATTGCCCCGAAGAAGTTCGGGGCTTTTTTTATGAGTGTAGGAAAAGGTGGCTCGGACAGAAGCAAATTTCGGTTAAGAACGAGGCGTGAGTCCCAAAATCCTGTGTTATACTGTGGGCCGTGGCGCTCAAAGCGCCACACATCTTGCCTAGGACGGGCAATAAGCGTCCTTGAGTGGGTTATCAATTCCCACTAAACTCATTCTGTCTCACGCCACTTTGTGCGCGTTGGAAGGCAGAGTTGTAAGGAGAAAAATGGCTGTTATTTCTATGAAAGCCCTGCTTGAGAGCGGTGTTCACTTTGGGCACCGAACCAATAAGTGGGACCCCCGTATGAAACCGTACATCTTCACAGAGCGTAACGGTATTCACATCATTGACCTGCAACAGACTTCGAAGTTGTTGAACCAGGCCTACAATGTGATTCGTGACACTGTGGCCGCTGGCGGTACCATTCTGTTCGTCGGCACCAAGCGCCAGGCGCAGGAAACGATCGCTGAAGAGGCTGTCCGCTGCGGTATGCCTTTTGTGACCGAGCGCTGGATGGGTGGTATTCTCACGAACTGGAATACGATGCACGCCCGCGTTCAGGAAATGGAACGCCTTGAGAAGATGCGCGATAACAGTGAGCTCGGACACCTGACCAAGAAGGAAGGTTTGTTGGTTGGGCGCGAGATCATTCGTTTGCAGACTCGTTTGGAAGGCTTGCGCACCATGAAGCGCCGCCCTGACCTGCTGTTCATCATCGATGTAGGTCGTGAGTATTCCGCTGTGCATGAAGCCAACTTGCTCAACATCCCGATCGTTGCTTTGGTGGATACAAACTGCAACCCCCAAAACGTGGACTATGTGATTCCTTCCAATGATGACGCGATCCGCGCCATCAAGCTGTTGGTCGCCAAAATCGCTGATGCGGTTCTTGAAGGCAAAGCCTCCCGCAAGGATGACGAGATGGAAGCCAGAGATCAGGCGCTGGAAGCTCCTGCAGAGAAGTCTGCTCGCAAGCCTGCCCGCCGTGTTGAACTTAATGAAGAAT
Source organism: Candidatus Defluviilinea proxima (assembly GCA_016721115.1). Taxonomy (NCBI): domain Bacteria; kingdom Bacillati; phylum Chloroflexota; class Anaerolineae; order Anaerolineales; family Candidatus Villigracilaceae; genus Candidatus Defluviilinea; species Candidatus Defluviilinea proxima. Next base: position 4,958,150 of record JADKIW010000001.1, on the reverse strand, counting down.
TAGAAGAAGGCGATCTGCTCGGTCAATCCACACTGGCCAAGTTGAACGCTACACATGATGAAACTACTGTCGCTGGGACAGATGCCCCTGCTGCTGAGTAACAGGAACAAAGAAGGAATAGTTCGATGGAAATCACGACTGAAATGATCAAAGAATTGCGCGCCGCTACCAATGCAGGCGTGCTGGATTGCCGTAAGGCACTGACCGAAGCTGGCGGTGACTATCAAAAGGCTGTGGATTGGCTCCGCGAAAAAGGCATGGCCACTGCGGCCAAGCGCGCTGACCGCGATGCTTCACAAGGCGTTGTAGAACTGTACTCACATGGCGGTGGCCGCGTGGGTGTGATGGTCGAAGTGAACTGCGAGACCGACTTTGTGGCGCGTTCAGAGAAGTTCCGCGAATTGGCTCACGAACTTGCCTTACAGATCGCCGCATCTGCGCCTCGCTACCTCAAGGCTGAGGATATCCCTGCTTCTGTTTTGGAACATGAATCGGAAATTGCCCGTACTCGTGCAAAAGAGGAAGGCAAGCCCGAAGCCATTCATGAGAAGATCGTTCAGGGCAGGCTTGAGAAGTTCAAGGATGAGGTCGTGCTTTCCCGTCAGGCTTACATCCGCGATGAATCTGTCACTGTGGAGAAGTTGATCCTTCAAGCAGTGGCCGCCATCGGCGAGAACATAATTGTGCGCCGCTTCCAGCGATGGGAGCTAGGCGAAAGTTTGGATAATTAATCGAAATGACCAACCTTCGGGTTGGTCATTTTTATAAACCGCCCTGTTGATGGGTGGCATACAATCAAAGGAGAGATATGAGTCAATTCAAATATAAACGTATTCTCTTGAAGTTGAGTGGTGAGGCAATGGGCGGCGAAGCGGGCTTTGGCATCGACGTGGACGAGGCCGAAGCCATTGCCAAGCGCATCAAGGACGTCCATGAGACTGGACTGGAAATTGCCGTTGTGATCGGGGCTGGTAACCTGTGGCGCGGCAAACAGGGCTTGGAACGCGGTATGGACCGTTCCACAGCCGATTATATGGGCATGTTGGCTACAGTGATGAATGCCATGGCCTTGATGGATGCCCTCGAACGAGATGGCGTGTATACGCGTGTGATGTCGGCCATTGAGATGCGAGCTATTGCTGAGCCGTATATTCGTCGTCGTGCCACCCGTCACCTTGAAAAGGGACGTGTGGTCATCTTTGGCGCCGGGACGGGGAATCCGTTCTTTTCGACCGATACAGCCGCCGCTTTACGTGCGACCGAGATCGATGCGGAAGTGGTCATTAAGGCCACAAAAGTGGATGGCGTGTACGACTCTGATCCGAAGAAAAATCCGAATGCTGTAAAGTTTGATGAACTGAAATATATTGATGTGATCAATCGCGGTTTGGAAGTGATGGACAAGACCGCTGTCATTCATTGTATGGAAAATAAGATCCCCATTCTGGTTGTCAACCTGTGGGATCCGAATGCCCTTTTATCTGCACTCCGGGGTGAGGCTGTAGGAACCATCGTCCGCGATTAGGATGGGTCGTGTGTTACTGCCAACAGGAGAGGCCCAGCCTCTCCTGTTTTTATCCCTGAGAGTCTCTCATGTTTTGCCAAAGGCTCTCAGAGCAAGCGGCTTACATGGCAATTTTCATGGTTTTGGTGTATCCTTAACATCAACATAACTTTCAAATTTCAGGAGACTGTGGTGATAAAAGATTTGCTCAACGATGCTGAATCCAGAATGAAAGGGGCGCTTTCTGCATTAAATAATGATCTGGCGGCCATTCGCACTGGGCGCGCCAGCCCCACCTTGGTTGAACGATTGATGGTTGAATATTATGGGACGCCCACGGCCCTGCAACAACTGGCTTCGATCAGCGTTCCTGAACCGCGTTCGTTGATGATCAAACCGTTCGATGCCTCCACGATCAAGACGATCGAAAAAGCGATTCAATCCTCGGACTTGGGCCTGAATCCCAACAACGATGGCAAAGTCATCCACCTCAACTTGCCTCCGCTCACGGAAGAGCGCCGCCGTGACCTTGTGAAACAGATGCACCATCGCCTTGAAGAAGCCCGCATCGCTGTCCGCAACATCCGCAGGGATGTACACAACGACATGCGCGAATTTGAAAAGGAAAAACTCGTTTCAGAGGATGATTTGGAACGTGGCGAAGAAGCCCTTCAGAAACTGACCGATAAGTACGTGGAAGAAGTCGCTGAACACGGCAAGAAAAAAGAAGCAGAAATCATGGAAGTGTAAGCGGGCTCACGCACCGCATACACGGTCTTATTGTTAATGCCAACCTCCTCCAATACCATTCCCGCAGATAAGCTTCCACGCCACGTTGCCATGATTATGGATGGCAACGGGCGTTGGGCGCTTTCACGCGGCCTGCCTCGTCTGGCAGGTCATAAAGCCGGTACAGAGAACCTGCGCCGTGTTATTAGCTCAACTGTAGAGTTCGGGGTCAAGTACCTCACCATTTATGCCTTTTCCACTGAGAATTGGGGACGCCCCATGGAAGAGGTGCGCGGACTTATGTCTATTCTTGAAGATGTGATCGACAAGGAACTGGCTGAGTTGAGCAAAGAAGGCGTGCAGTTACGTCATATCGGCCGTTTGGAGCGCCTGGCTCCCAAGCTTCAAAAGAAGGTGCTCTCTGCGATAGAGTCGACAAAGAACAACGACCGCTTAATCTTGAATATTGCGTTCAACTATGGCGGGCGCGATGAGATCGTCAATGCCATTCAGAAGATCATCAACGATGGTATTCCTGCCGAGAACGTGACCGATGAGCTGGTAAATAATTATCTGTACACTGCGGGCGTGCCTGACCCCGATCTCATTATTCGTACATCGGGCGAGTTGCGGGTGAGCAACTTCCTCATCTGGCAGGCCGCTTATTCAGAATGGTACGTGACACCTACGTATTGGCCAGACTTTGACAAGGAAGAATATCGCCGTGCGCTGGAAACCTTTGCCCAACGTGACCGCCGGTATGGAAAAGTCTCATCGAATGAGTATGAGGCTTCGAATGCCTAGGCGTATCATGACCGCTTTGGCGATGGGTGTTGTGGGGTTGCCCGCGATCATTTACGGCGGGGTGTTTTACTATTTGCTGATGGGGACATTTTTGGTCGGCGGGGCGTGGGAATACGTCCGCTTGTACCGGGCGGTTAAACACGAACCAAATGAAATGGTCACCGTTGGAGGCGTGCTTGTGCTAGTCACTGCACGCTTCTTTTTTGCCGATGTCGCGATTCCCATCTTTGTCGGTTTGATCCTTCTGGCAATGACAGTCCACCTCATTGCCTTTGAGCGCGGACGCGATCAAGCCGCCCTTGATTTTGGTATCACGGTGGCGGGTATTGTGTATATCGGCTGGCTCGGCTCGTACTTGCTGGACCTGCGTTTGCTTATCAACAATGAATTAGGCTTGTGGTGGCTTATGCTTATCCTACCGCTTGTGTGGGCGGCGGATACGGGCGGATATTCAATCGGTTCGGTCTATGGCAAACATAAGATGGCGCCGCGTCTCAGCCCCAAGAAAAGCTGGGAAGGATACTTCGCGGGCATCTTTACATCTGTGATCGTTGGTGCGTTCTTTGCGTATGCTTTTTCTTCGATGCAAACGGGACCGCAACCTTTACATGGATTGATCAACCCTTTGCAGGGAGCCTTGCTAGGACTTGCCATCGGCGCGCTGGCGCCATTGGGCGATCTTGGTGAGAGTATGTTGAAACGTCAGAGTGGAATGAAAGACTCGAGTAATATTTTCCCCGGGCACGGCGGTTTTCTTGACCGCATCGACTCGTGGATATGGGGAGTGGCAATCGGTTATTTTCTGATCCAATATCTCATCCTGTAACGGAGGCGTATGGGCATCAAGAACGACCCCACTCGAAACCTGGCACTTGAACTTGCACGTGTGACAGAGGCGGCTGCGTTGGCCTCTGGTCGCTTTATGGGGCGCGGAGATAAAGAGGCGGCGGATCAGGCCGCAGTGAATGCGATGCGGATCGTCCTCCAAACCGTGGATATGAATGGGATCATTGTGATCGGGGAGGGGGAGAAGGATAACGCTCCGATGTTGTACAACGGGGAAAATGTAGGAAACGGTTCAAGCCCCGATGTGGATGTTGCGGTGGACCCCATTGACGGGACTCGCCCTTTGGCCTTTGGCCGCTCGAATGCACTGGCAACAGTTGCCATTGCCCCACGTGGGACGATGTTCAACCCCGGTCCATTTGTGTATATGAACAAGCTTGCTGTGGGGCCAGAAGCAAAAGGCAAGATCAATATTGAAAGACCCATTACTGAAAACCTCAAAGCGATAGCGAAAGCCAAACACAAGGACGTGGAAGATTTGACGACCATTGTTCTGGATAGGCCGCGTCATGATGATGTCATTGCTGAGATTCGTAAAGCGGGCGCACGCATTCGCTCGATCCCTGATGGAGATGTAGCCGCGGCATTGATGACCGCCTGGCCTGATTCCGGCGTGGACGTTTTGATCGGTATCGGTGGCACGCCCGAAGGTGTCATTGCCGCTTGTGCATTGCGCGCCATGGGTGGTGAGATACAGGGAAAGTTATATGCGCGCGATGAAGATGAATTGCGACGTGGTCACGAAGCAGGGTATGACTTTGATAAGATCCTCACAATGAATGACCTTGTGTCATCGGAGGATGTCTTCTTTGCGGCAACAGGTATCACCGATGGTGAATTGCTGAAAGGCGTTCGTTATTTCGGTAATAGTGCCAGCACGGACTCACTTGTGGTGCGCGGCATGACGGGCACTGTGAGGCAGATCACTGCCACACATCAAGTTGACAAATTGCGGCAGTTGAGCGCGATCAAGTATTAATATAGTACTTGTGCAGGTTCATCTAGCCACAGAGCGCACTGAGCCCTTTGAGAAAAAGCTCTTAAAACTCATTCTCTCTGTGATCTCTGTGGCAAAAAGAGCTGAGCAGAAATCTCATTAAAAATTGATTTTCCCCGCTTGACACCTCTATCCCTTAAGGTATAATCTCGGTCGCCTTCCTCGATAGCTCAATCGGCAGAGCGAGCGGCTGTTAACCGCTAGGTTCCTGGTTCGAGTCCAGGTCGAGGAGCTTTTCAAGAAAAAAAGTGCCTTTCGTCATTGTGCGAAAGGCACTTTTTGTTTTATAGTGAGGGAAAAGTAAGGTGTGTTAGCATTATGGTTGGGATTAGATGAAAGTATTAGAAAGGAAAATGAGAAGTGGAATCGACCAAAAAGGTAGATTGGATTCTCTCAAAGAGAATAGCGGAAATTCTTGACGCTCGACTAGGAGAATGCCTTGCTAATGCAGTAAGAGCTTTTTTGGACTATCCTGAAATCCTTCCACCAGATGCTATTTTTATTGAGGGTGTTTATAACTATGGGGGACAATTCAGTCCTCACACATGGTTAGAGACCACCAATAATATTATTGAACTATCCCTTATTTATGATACAAACCTAGCATTGCGGAACCATGTACAATATTATCCAATTCAATCACGAGACAAAACTGAAATAAAAAAGATATATGGAGATAAGCCTCGTCAGCCTGGCTCAAGTCTCATGATGAAAATTGACTTTGATGATGAAAGAGTCGTCAAGCTTCTAAGTGAAGTAGATACACCGCCAGAACTCAAGCATTTTTCTTGATGTTTTAGGTGCTTCTAACCTTGGTCTTGAAAGGATACCAAACATGGAAGTGAAATTTTGCCCAAAGTGCGGAGCTTCTGTTCCAGAAAACTCTAATTTTTGTTTGTTATGTGGAATAAACTTGTCAATATCAACCTCTTCCCCAGCAGTAAGCATTGCCCAAACAATAAAACCTATTGATCTTGAAGTCTCCACTGCAAGAATGAAGAGCTATACTGGAATTGCTGTGTTTGTTTTCTTCTTGTATTTCTTTTTCTTTTTCCCTGGTCTTATCGTGAATTACATTTACGTTCAGGAAGCCAAGAAAATGGAAGAAAAAGCAGGTACGCGGCTACCAGGTGTAAATATTCTAAACATAATGCTTCAAATAGGTTCTTTCGCAATCGTTATCACTCTTTGCCTTATTGTAGCCATTGTTGTTTATGTTTTTTCATAATGAGTTCTAATAAAATTGCTTTTCAACAAAGGCACACCTGACTTGTGAAAATTACATCCCAAAAAGAAGTTGTTCTATCATCGAAAATTTTTCGCCAAATCGGCTTTGCCTTATTCTGCCTGAAGGCAGGCAGTGCCGTTGTTGGCTTACCATTCAATAGCTTATGATTGATTCAGTAATTTGGAAAGAGAAATTAGGGCAAGATGTCCGAGCCTTAAGAAAAAGGCTTAATCAACATTATTGGCCAGAGAGGTCAATTGTTTTATTTGAGCGAGAATTGATGCTGACTTTTTTTAGCATTCGAGCATTGATTGAAGCAGGAAAACTTACTGACCGAACAAGTCAGAGAAAGTATAAGTTCATTACTTATCCTAACAAAGGAAAAATTGTAGATGACTACACTAAATATGATATTGACGAAATATTCGAGCTGAATTCGGGAGTAGAGAAGGAACTGTCCCTCAAATTACTAACTCACCAGTTTGTTCATGCTTATGTAATTTTCACGGAATTCTCGGAAGAAGGCAATGCTATTGGAGTTTTACTATGCTCCGATTGGGAAAAAAAGAATGTTCTGATACGACTTCCTATTAGGAAGGCAATCAAGATTATTGAGGATGTCATCGCAGACAAAGTAAGCTCTATGCACTTTGAACGTAACGAGAAAACTGGGGAATTACGGAAAGTCAAAATATTTTGAGGGTTATATAGAATAAATCCGAAATATTCTTCACCAAGACTTGACTCTAAATCCACTCGATAGGTTGAATAGTTTTTCAACAAACAAAATTGCCTTCAGTCAAAAGCTGAAGGCAATTTTGTTTTGTACATCTGTTGATAGACATTAACTTCCTACCCCTTAATCAACGACTCCGTTTGCAGCGCAATTTCCAACTCCTCATTCGTAGCGACGATCAATATCTTGGCTGAACTATCCGCCGTTTGAATTTCGGTCACTTTGCCCGATTTGCCTTTTGCGTTCTTGGCAGTGTCGAGAGCGTATCCCAGGTTTTCGAGACCTGCACAAACAGCTTCCCGAACCTTGTCGCTGTTTTCGCCAACGCCTGCGGTAAAGACGAGCGCATCCACGCGCCCGAGCGCGGCGGTGTACATGCCGATATATTTCTTGATGCGATACGTGTACATCTCGAAAGCCAATTTAGCTGACTCGTCACCCTCGTCCATGCGGCGTTCCACGTCACGCAGATCGTTATCGCCGCAGATGCCGAGCAGTCCGCTTCGTTTGTTGAGCATTCCATCGATCTCAGCGGGGGAGAGGTTCTGCGACTTGGCAAGATGGAAGATGACTGCCGGGTCCACGTCACCACTGCGTGTGCCCATGATGAGTCCGGGCAGGGGACTGAATCCCATGGATGTATCCACGGATTTGCCCCCAGCAATGGCTGTGATGCTGGCTCCGTTCCCCAAGTGGGCTGTGATCAGGTTTGTGCTTTCAAGGGGCTTGCCGAGATGCTCTGCCGCGACTTTCGAGACATACAAATGTGACGTGCCGTGAAATCCATACACACGGATATGATCCTCGTCATAAAACTTGTTTGGGATGGCATAACGATAGGCATACGCTGGCATGGTCTGGTGAAAGGCCGTATCAAAGACAGCGACCTGTGTGGCGTTGGGGAACATTTCCATGGCCACACGGATCCCTGCAACATTGGCCGGGTTATGGAGCGGAGCCAACGAGGAAAGAGCATCGATTGCGCCGAGGATTTCCTGATCGAGGACAGTTGGATGGCTGAATTTTTCTCCGCCATGCACAACGCGATGTCCCACTGCGCGAATTTCATCCGGCGATGCGATCACGCCGATCTCAGGGTCGAGCAATAGTTGAACAACATCCGTGAGTCCCTCTTTATGGGAAGGGATGCGAGCTTCCTTGACCGTGGGTTTTGCATCGGCTTTGACGAAGTTATTATGTTTGATACGCCCGTTTGTTTCCCCAATGCGTTCCACCAAACCACCAGCCAGCACGGTTTGGGTTTCCATATTGAATAGCTGGTATTTGATCGAAGAGCTTCCGGCGTTGATAACAAGGATTTTCATATCGGATCAACCCTTCTGTGCCTGAATGGCTGTGATGGTTACGGTGTTGATGATGTCTTCCACGGTGCATCCGCGGCTCAGATCGTTGACGGGTTTGTTGAGTCCCTGCAACACGGGGCCAATGGCGATGGCTCCCGTTTCTCTTTGCACGGCTTTGTATGTGTTGTTACCGGTGTTGAGATCGGGGAAGATGAATACAGTGGCTTGCCCCGCAACTTTGGAGCCGGGCATCTTTTGTGCGGCCACTTCCTTTGAAACAGCGGCGTCGTATTGCATCGGTCCTTCCAAGATCAAGTCTGGGCGGCGGGACTGCGCGATCTCGGTGGCCTTACGCACTTTTTCGACTTCTTCGCCGGTACCGGATTTCCCTGTGGAGTAGGACAACATCGCGACGCGCGGCTCTATTCCAAACGTTTTGGCTGTATCAGCAGACGAGATGGCGATTTCTGCCAGTTGCTCTGCTGTGGGGTTCGGGTTGATCGCGCAATCTCCATAGACCAGAACGCGGTCGTCCAATGCCATAAAGAACACGGATGAAACGACGGAAAAGCCCGGTTTTGTTTTCACAAATTGAAGGGAAGGGAGAATCGTATGAGCCGTCGTGTGGACCGCGCCGGAGACCATTCCATCCGCATCTCCCTTGAAGACCATCATCGTCCCAAAGTAAGAAACATCTGTCATCAGGTCACGTGCCATTTCGAGCGTGAGACCTTTATGCTTGCGAAGCTCATACAAAGCTTGTGCGTATTCATCCAGCTTATAGGGCGCTTGCGGGTCAATGATCGGGTGACGGGATGTGTCGATGTGTTTCAATCCCAACTGGTGAATGAGGTCTTGCACTTGTTTGGGGTTACCGAGAAAGGTCAAGTCCACCACATCGCGGCTGAGCAATTGGTCGGCCGCGCGGAGGATGCGTTCATCCGTTGCTTCGGGAAGGACGATGCGCTGTTTATTGGCTCTGGCATTTTGCACAAGATTGAAGATGAACATCTTCGGCGTGATACCCCGAGGTTGCACTCGTCCCAACAGGTTGTCAAGAATGGCCAGGTCGATATGCTCTTCGAACAACTTCAAGCCCAACTCGATCTTCTTTGGATTGTCCGCTGTGATATACGAGCGCAGGTCCGTTGCTTTTGTAGCGGTTTCGTACGTGGGGCATTTGACCAAAAGGATAGGGAATAGGTCGGGTAGCCCATCGATCAAGCGAAGGACAGAGGCAGGCGGGCGCAAGTCACCGGTGAGGATGATGCCCGATAAACGCGGATAGTTGCGGGATTGGTGAGCCTGGATCGCGCTGAGCAGAATATCATCCTGATCGCCTGCAGTAATGAGCAGGGCATTTTCTTTGAGATGAAGCAAGTAATTCCGCACGTTCATTGAGATGATTAGGTAATGATAGGCCAGGTTACCGAGAAATTCTTCTCCATACAGAACTTCAGCATCCAGTTGTTCGGCCACTTCACGGATCGTTGGACTGCTGAGACGTTCATCGGCAGGGATGACGGAGATGAACGTGTTCTGGTCGTTCAGGTATTCAGGCAGTGAGGTTCTCAATGTGTTCAAGTTTTCCGGGTCCACGCGGTTGACGATCAGCCCGGCGACCTCGCATCCAGCGTGGATAAACGTGTCGTACGCCACACGGATCGCATTCTGAACTTCCGAGACCTTGCGCATGTCGCCACGGCTCACGATCAGGACCGGTGAGCCCAGATTCTTTGCAATTTGTGCGTTGAGGTCCACGCCAAAGGCGCTTTCTTCGCTTTCAAAATCCGAACCAATGATCAAGATGAAATCGAACTGGGACTCTAACTCTTTGTACTTCTGGATGACCGTATCAATGATGACATCCATTTGGCCCTGCCCCAATAGGGAGGCGGCATCTTGTTCATAAAATGCGAAAGTATCCTCGTAATTTATTTTGAGACCAAATTGTTGAATAAGCAGGTTGATATTTTTATCCCGATCCGTGGAATTCACTTTCTGATTGATGATCGGGCGAAAAACTCCAACACGGCCTGTTTTGCGGAGCAATAAGTTGCAAATCCCAAGGGAAACCATGGATTTTCCGCACCGCGGTTCAATGGTGGTAATGTATAACGAGCTAGTCATATATATGTGCGCCTCTTTATTCGATTTTGAGATTAACCCAATTTTTTGTAGTCACTTAGCCTCTTAATTTACGCCTATTGGGTCTAGTTTGTTAGTGGTGAAAATCATACATTTAATGAGTTTTACCTGATTTGTCATATGATAAATATCATAATGTTGTATAGGGGAATTTTACATCCAGACCCTGTTTTTATCCGTTTGGGTAAGGGATGGGTAATACGGTCTCAAGAAACAGAAATATCTTATAACAGAGCTGATGGTTTCTGTGAGTTGCCACATTCTTGCAGAACATCATAGCTTGTGTGAGCCGTTGCCAGTGGATAGTCGTATAATATTTTCAAGTCTACCAAAGGAGATGCATATGCAATCATTCATCTTTAGTGACGCTGTCCGATTCAAACTATTGACGCAACAGGATGATACGAGCGCCAAAGTACAAGTATTCGTTGGCGTGTTCCTGGGTGTGATCTTGCGTTGGATCTACAGCGTGGCCGTGGAAGCCATCAAGAGTCAGTCACCTTGGGTGTTCGGCGTCTGGTACATTATTCTGGCGCGCATTGTCGTTGCCCTGGTGACAACCTTGTTTGTGTTCTCGGGGTATTGGCAGAAGGCAAAGGATATGCCTTCCAGTTTACGGTTTTGGAATTCACTGGCCTATGGGATTTCGATCGATGCTCTTGTTGGGCCGTGGATGAGTTGATCTCAATTCATCGGACAACAAAGAGAGAAGCATACGCTTCTCTCTTTGTTGTTTACTCACTTTTGGTTTCACTGCTTTTTGTTTCAGTTGCGGCAGGTTTGCTTTCTTCCTTCGCGGCTTTGCTCTTGTGCGAAGTGTCTCCTGACGGCGACTTGTGGTCAGTGGCATAGAACCCCGAACCTTTGAATACGATCTTGGTGGGGGTGATGACTTTTCTTAATTTTTTCTTGCGGCATTCCGGGCATGTTTTCAATGGTTCATCATGGAAGGATTGATGTTTCTCGAATTGCACACCACATGCGTCACAACGATAAGTATATACGGGCATCTTCTTTCTCCTTGCTAATCAACAGCACGGCATTATAGCCCGCCGATGGGGGCATGACAAGGGAAGTCACATAAGAGTTCTGTTAGCGGATGACGCTATCGTATTTCATAATAACTGTGTGATACATCTGGACTCGCGCGATTCTTTCTCCCTTTGGGCTGGTCACTGTTACGATAACTTGACCCTGATGGATGCCTGGCCTTGAAACCATGTCATCCCTTCAGAATCTCATTCTCTTATATGTTGTGTAATTACGGGCTGGGTGTTCGTGACGGTATTGGGCTGGGAGTGGGTGTATCTGCCGGTAAAAAGGAGGTGTCTCCTACCCACGGCAGAAAGCGAGTGAATGTTTTCGCGTCTTCGTTCCCTTTGATCTCAGCACGTTGTAGGTTGTAAAGATTCCACGTTCCCTGTGCGGGGGAATATCCGCTGGCGCCCATGGCTCCGATGTATCCAGCGAACTTGATGTAGTCTATGGCGGCGTCGTTATACAAGCCGAAAGGATAGGCAAAGGTCAATACAGGAACGCCAAGTTTGTCTTCCAAAAATGCGCGCGACTCGACGATCTCATAGCGAAGCGCATCTGGTTCGAGCTTGGTCAGGTCGAGGTGGTTCATGCTGTGACTTCCCACCTCCCAGCCAGCGTTGTGCATTTCAAGGATTTGGTCTACATCCATGTAGCCTTGAGCGCCGATGTAATTTCCGACGAGGTACAACACGCCAGTGAACCCATATTTTTGCATGATCGGGAAGGCGTTTGTGTAGTTATCGAGATTGCCGTCATCTATCGTAAGCAAGAACGGACGGGGCGGCAGGCTGGCTCCGTTGTTGATCGCTTCGATCAGCATTGAGGTTGTGATGCTTGTATAGCCCCAATCGTGCAACAGCTTCATTTGCGCTTCGAACTTTTCAGGTCGCACGTAATATCGGCTGTCTATCGGTGAAATGTCAATGCGGTGATAGAGGATCACTGGAACCGTAATATCGCCCGGGCCTTGCACGATCCATGCTTCGGTTGGGGTGGGGGATGGTAGGGGAGTAAAAGTCTCAGTGGGGGTAAAGCTCGGTTGAACGGTGGCAGTGACCGTTGGTGGCAGAGGCGTTGTTGACGGTGTGGCGAAAGGTGTGGGAGGAAGAGAAGTTCCTCCATTGCAGGATGCCAATAGAAAAATAATCCCCAAAGATGCTATAAAAATTTTCTTCATTCAGTTCCTATAAGGGATGGTTGATGTCCCACAGAAGCCGCAGGCCATCGAGGGTGAGCCAGGGAGCGATGATCTGGATCACATCAGTTTCCTGTGCCACGATGGTAGCAAGCCCGCCTGTGGCAATCACTTTCATGTTGGGGCCGAGTTCTTTGCGGAAACGTTCGACCATGCCTTCGACCATGCTGACATATCCGAAGAGCAGGCCTGCTTGCATGGCGTGTGTTGTGTTTCGTCCGATAACGGATGGCGGACGTTGGAGATCGATGCGTGGAAGTTTTGCGGCATGGGTAAAGAGCGCTTCGGTGGCAAGTGTGATGCCCGCTGTGATCGCGCCGCCAAGATATTCACCATCTCTTGTGATGGCGTTGAAGGTTGTGGCTGTGCCGAAGTCGATCACACAGGCAGGGCCTTTGTAAAGATACAAGACAGCAACGGCATCTGCGATGCGGTCGGCGCCAACGGTTTTAGGGTCTTCATATTTCACTTTGATGCCGGTCTTGATGCCTACATCCACCACAAAAGGTTCCTGATTAAGGTATTCACGGCAAGCTTGTATCACGCGGCTGGTGATTTGTGGCACTACCGATGCAAGGCAGACGCCTGTCAAATCTTTTGCGGTATGGTTTGCATTTTGTAGAAGGCCCTGAAACTGCAGACCATATTCATCCGGCATGCGGGCGTGATCGGTGGCAAGCCGCCAATGTGCAACCATGTTGTTATCGTCGTATAGGCCGAGCGTGATGTTCGTGTTTCCAATGTCAATGGTAAGAAGCATAAAGGACCCTGTGTAATAAAAAGAGGAACGGCTTCTGGATTTTACCACTCGTTCCTCTTTCACCTTATTGGATTTCTGCTACCCCACCGCTTCGATGATCTCAGCGACCATATCGTACTTGTGGAATTGCGGCATGATATAGGCGCCTCCTGCCCAACCTTTGAGCTGGTTCACCAACTCAACAGCGACCTCCACCCCGGCTTTGGCTCCGTTCTCGCCCGCCGCTTCGATACGCTTCAACATTCCTTCCGGGATCGTAATGCCAGGTACCTCATGATGTAGGAAGTTCGCGTGTCTCACACTGACCAGAGGCAAGATGCCAGCAAGAATGGGCTTATCCAGTCTGCCGTGTTTTGCTTCGTAAGCTTCGAGTAGTTTTGGCCCGTCGTCCGGATGATAGACAGGTTGTGTGAGGAAAAAGTCGGCACCTGCTTTGATCTTGCGATGCAGGTTCTTGATCTCATTATCCATATCGGGCGGGCATAAATTCAAAGCGGCACCGACAAAGAAATTGGTAGGTTGTCCGATGGATGTGCCTGAATGGTCAAGACCTTCGTTGAATCCCTGCTTGATGAGTTTGATCAAGCCGGATGGCACGAGATCGTAGTTATCCATTGCTTCGGGGTAATCCCCGATCGAAGTTGGGTCGCCCATCACAACGAATACATTGCGAATGCCAAGTGCATGTGCGGCAAGCAAGTCACCTTGTACGCGCAGAAGATTACGTCCACGAGTGGGGAAGTGGAGCGTCGACTCTACACCTACCTGACGTTGCACCACATCACACACTGCCCACGCGGACATTCTCATGCGGGCCATCGGAGAATCAGCGACGTTGATCACGTCCGCGCCAGCGTCGGCTAAGAGAGAAGCGCCCGCCAGTAATTTGTGGGTTGAAAGTCCGCGCGGCGGATCCATTTCAACGGCGATGGCGAATCCACCATTGTTCAATTTTTGTGCGAACTGGGTGGGCTGTTCCTTTTCGGTTTCAGCAAGTTCCTCTTGCGGCAGGATTTCAATATGCGACTGATCGATGGGCGGGTTTGTATCAAGGGCTTTGCGCATGGTGGCGATGTGTTGCGGGGTCGTCCCACAACATCCACCAACAATGCACGCGCCCGCATCGCGGAACGAAAGTGCATACTCGCCAAAGTAGTCGGCGTCTGCAGGGTACATAATGCGTCCGCCAACTTGTTCGGGCCAGCCTGCATTTGGCTTCACCCAAAACTTCGCGGAGCGATCGGGCACAGCCTGTTTCATTTGCTTTAGAATTCGCAAAAGTTGTGCAGGCCCGCCGGAGCAATTCACGCCGATCATATCTGCGCCTGTCTCATGGAGAGTCCGGGCCACTTTGGCTGGATTATCCCCAAGCAATGTACGGTCATCGCGTGTAAACGTGACCGACGCAACGACAGGCAGGTCGCATACATTTCGTGTTGCCTTGATCGCCTCGCGGATCTCATATAGATCACTGAACGTTTCGATCAGGATCAAATCTGCACCTGCATCTGCCAATGCCTGAATCTGCTCCGCAAACGCCTCACGCGCCTCCTCCAACTGGACTCGCCCATAGGGGGCGATCCTTACCCCAAGCGGACCTACATCCCCGGCAATCAACACATCCTTGAACGACGCGGCAATGACACGTTTGGCCAACTCCACGCCTTTGTGATTGATCTCTTTGACATCTTCCTGCAAACCGTGTTTTGTGAGTTTGAAACGGTTCGCGCCGAAGGTGTTGGTAATGACCAACTGTGCTCCCGCCTCGATATACGTGCGGTGGATCTCTGCCACTGCAGAAGGATTGGTGATATTCAGTTCATCGAAACATTTATCGAATCCCACACCGCGCGCATGGAGCATGGTACCCATTGCACCATCGGCGAGCAGAGTTTGAGAGGAAAGTAATTCTAAAAATTTGTTTGTCAAGTTTGTTGTTATCTCATCAACTGCTCAACGCGTGATTCACCTACGCTGTAATACTTCGCCTGTGGGTGATGGACAATGATCGCTGCCGTGGATTGTTCAGGAATCAACTGATAGGAAGGCGATAATGTGATACCGAGTTCTTTCTCGACAGCGGGTAGCAACTCCCAAACTTTTTGATGATCTTCCAACTCAGGGATTGCGGGATAGCCCCACGAGTAGCGTTTACCTTGCCCTTCAGGGATACCCATTTCGCGGCGGACATGTTCGTGCAAGTAATTTGCAGTTGCTTCTGCGGCTTGGACGGCGAGTCCGTGTGTGAAGTAGGCTTCGGTGTAATCGTTGGCGGCTTGGAGCTTATCGAATTTTTCGGAGGCTTCCTGCCCAACGGTGACAACCTGGAAGGCTACCACATCCATTTGCCCAGACTCGACCGATGCATAGTAATCAGATAATGCGAGATGCTCATCGTATGGTTGACGCGGGAAGTTGAAGCGAGTTAGAACTTCATCGAGATTCTCTGGATTGTAGACGATGAGATTGTCACCCTCAGCCTGACAGGGGAAGAGGCCGTAAACGCCTTGTGGATTGAGCCACTTGTAGCGCATGGCATCGCGCTTCATCGTATTGAGGCGCGCATCGAATTCGGCTTTGAGTTTGGTCCATTCCTCTCCGTGTGTGTTCTTGGCACCCCACGAGAGGCGATAAAGTTCGTTGATATTGAGATGTTGAAGCACCATTTCGAGTGGCATGTTCTTGACAACGCGCATACCGAACTTGGAAGGTGAGAGTGTAAGAGGTGCAGGGACAATATTGGAACGTTCGAAAGTTTGAACACTGGTAGGTTTAGCGCTGGCGCGTCCGAGTTCCATATCCGCTTCTTTGCGGACTTGTTCGAGGAGCGCGGGTTTCCGATTGGTATCGATCAACTGATCCATCGTCTCGAGACCTTCGAAGGCATCTTTACAATAGAAGACACCCGGGTCGTAGAAATCGCCACCTTCGGTTTGGAGGATTCGACGTCCGAAGCGACGATTGATTGCGGCACCGCCAATGAGCACAGGGATTTTGTGTCCGCGGCGTTGGAGTTCGTTGACGATGAGCGGCATTTGCTTGGATGTGGACACGAGCAACGCGGATAAACCAATCGCAGTAGCGTTTGCTTCGACAGCTTTGGTGATAATTGTTTCCGCAGGGACCTGCTTGCCAAGGTCAATGACGGTGTAGCCGTTGTTGGCGAGAATCGTTTTGACGAGGTTCTTGCCGATATCATGCACGTCGCCGTAGACCGTAGCGATGACGACTGTGCCTTTTGTGACGCCTTCGACTTTTTCAAGATAATTCTCGAGATGTGAGACGGTCTTCTTCATTACCTCAGCGGATTGAAGCACGAAGGGCAGGATCAATTCACCCGCCCCGAATTTGTCACCGACTTCTTTCATGGCGGGGAGGAGGGTGTTGTTCAAGGTATGAACGGCAACCTCATGGGTCGTAGGGACGGGCAGCTGCCCGTCCCTACTTCGGTTGATGATCTCATCAATATCTGCCTCGACGCCTTCTTTCTTGCGGTGGACGATCTTCCAGTGCAGGCGTTGTTCGGGGGTCATGCCTTCGGTGGGATCGGCAAGAGTTGACTCGGTTGTTGGAGTGACGTTTTCGTAGTGTTCGATATACCGTTGAAGTGCATCTGCGCGGCGGTTGAAGATGAGATCTTCGCAGAGTTCTTTTTCTTCGGCAGGGATGTCGGCATAGGCGGTAACGTGCGCTGGATTGACGATTGCCATATCCAATCCTGCTTGCACGCAGTGATACAACATGACCGAGTTCAAAGCGGGGCGGGCTTGCGGCGCAAAACCAAACGACAAATTGCTCACGCCAAGCGAAGCCATCACACCAGGCAGTTCTTGTTTGATGAGTCGAATGCCCTCGATGGTTTCAATGGCAGAGTCGACAAATTCCTGGTCGCCTGTGGCGAGGGTGAAGGTCAAAGCGTCGTAGACCAAGTCTTCAGGCTTGAGACCAAATTCGTTGACGGCGACATCGTATATGCGTTTGGCGACTTCGAGTTTCCGTTCACGGGTCTTTGCCATGCCGTTTTCGTCAATGGTCATGATGATGACCGCGGCATTATGTGCTTTTGCCAATGCAAAAACTTTATCGGCTTTGGTACGACCTGCTTCGAAATGAGTCGAGTTGATGAGACATCGCCCAGGTGCGGTCTGGAGCGCAACTTCGAGAACATCAAGTTCGGTGGTGTCGATCACCAATGGAACATCCACGCCCATCTCAAGTTTCTTTACGACCTTGCGCATGAGCTCGGCTTCATCGGCGCGTTCGGTGACAGCGCAGGAGATGTCGAGGGCGTGCGCACCAAAGTCCACTTGTTCGCGGGCGATCTCCAAAATCGAGTCGTAATCTTCTTCGAGCAGGAGTCGCTTGAATTTGCGTGAGCCTTGGGCGTTGAGTCGTTCGCCGAGCAGGGTGGGCGGGGGATCTTGTCGCATGGCAATCGCTGACATGGCAGAGGCAAGCTGAGGCGTAGATTGAAGCGGTCGCTTGGGAGGCGGAGTCTGATTCAGCTTGTCCACAAGCAACTTAAGATGAGTCGGCGTCGTGCCACAACATCCACCCACAACAGAAATATTATGCTTGGTCACAAATTCGTAGAGGTCATTCGCAAACGGTTCGGGCTCGAGCGGATAAACAGCTTGTCCATCAACGTTCAACGGAAGACCTGCATTCGGAATACATGACACAGGCAATGTGGAATTTTCGCCGAGGATGCGGATGGGCTCGCGCATGTGTTCGGGTCCCGTGGAACAGTTGAGACCGATGACATCGATGCCCATGCCTTCGAGGATGGCGAGCGAGGCGTTGATGTCGGTGCCGAGCAACATGCGACCCGTCGTATCAAGCGTGACCTGAGCCTGAATCGGCAAATAGACTTGAGTCTCGTCGAAAGCCTTGTGGATGCCGATGATGGCGGCTTTGACTTCGAGAATGTCCTGCGATGTTTCGATGAGGATGACATCCACGCCGCCTTTGATGAGACCAACAGCTTGTTCACGGAAAGTATCCACGAGTTCGTCAAAGCTGACGTTGGAAAGCTCGGGGTCGTTGGTGGAGGGGAGCTTGCCACTTGGACCAATCGAACCTGCTACAAACCGAGGATGACCATTGACCATTGACCGTTGACCATCAGTGGTCGATGGTCTATCGGCTACGGTCGAGTATTCGTCTGCCAATCGACGCGCTAATCTTGCAGCGGTCTCATTTATTTCAATTACCCTGTCTTGCAATCCGTATTCCTTCATCGTGATGCGGTTGGAACGGAAGGTATCCGTTTCGAGCACATCCACACCGACTTCAAGAAACGAGCGATGGACTTTTTCCACGGCTTGCGGATACGAGATGACGAGATAGTCGTTGCATCCGTTGTATTGTTCGCCGCCGAAATGTTCAGCAGTGAGGTTTTGCAGTTGCAGGCTAGTCCCCATCGCGCCATCGAAAACGAGGACTTTCTTTTCGAGTGCGTCGAGGTATTTTCTGTTTGTATATTTTTTATTCATATTGCTCCTGTAATTATTAGCAGTCATATATATTTTCTGTATTCTTCCATTCTATATCTTCACCAGTAATACACTTCCACCTGTATCCCCACCATTTAATTTCCCAAATATCATTTTCAAAGACAAAATCTATTCGACTTTCAGTTTGAACATCGATATATGGGTCCGTCACAATGACAGTCATAATATTTCGGTCTCGGGGAGCTGGAACCGCAAGATTATTGTTTCTTAAAATATCACTGTTTACAGCCGCAACGATTACGTTGTCTATGTAAAAATAATCTTGACCAGCAGATTGCGTAAGTATATGTAAAGATATCTCTATTGGACTTTGAGCTATTGTGTCATTTGTCAATATTAAGTATTGATAATGATAGCAAATAGCACTCCATGTTTCTCCTGCGTCAACCAATTGATACAGACTACGCTCGGGAATTTGAGGAATGTTAGATAGAAACCAATTTTCTGCGATTTTCTCAAGATCCGTCGTGGGTGTTTGTGTCCAAGAGTAACATGGTAAGGGAGTTACTGTAATTGTTGGAGTCGTGGGTACGGAAGTTGAAGTACTAAATGGCTGTGGTGTAATAGTGTCCGCCATTGTTTCTGGAGAAGCGGTAAGAGTTGATCGTCCACAGCCCGCTGAAAGGATAGTAACAATCAACAAAGTAAATTTTAGGATGGATTGTATGTAATGTTTATTCATGATTTGCCTCTGTCATAGAGACATCCAATCCTTTAAAATCGTTCCAGTTCAAACTTTCAATCCTTGCACATCTTCCAGCGCGGGGTGGGTGCGTGGGTCATGCCCGCCCGACGTTTAACCGTCGGGCTATTCTACGAAGCCCACTAAAGCGGACTCTCACTTCTAATGGAGGAAGAAAAATCATTTTCAACTTTGAACATCCAACGCTTTCCTGAAAAACTCTGTCAAACGTTTTGTATATTCTTTCGGGTCTTGCAGAATAGCGCCGCCATGAACGCCGTTGGGTAGTTCCCATAATTCTTTGGGTTCCTGCGCGGCTTTAAAAAACAGGCGGTTGAAGTATATGTCATTTGCGCCGCTGGCGATCAATAGAACGGGTCGAGGTGCAAGTTTGCCGATCACTTCTAAAACACCCAAGTCCTTTCCGCCGATCATGAACTCGTAAAGACGATAATATAACCAATTGGCTGGGTAATGTATCCAGCGGATCAAAGAGTCAGGCTTGCCGCCGTGGTCGCTGAAAATCATTGGGCCGAGTCCTTCCAAAACCAGAGCACGGATCTTGTCCGTTTTCAGGGCGGCGCGCAGGGCGGCTTGTGCACCCAATGAAATACCGAAGACGCCGATCTTGTCTCCGTGCACATCCAAGCGTGTTTGCAAGTAATCCACGGCGCCTGCAACATCGTCCGCTTCGCGAAGTCCATATGTGGATATGTCACCGTCACTGCTTCCATGAGCACGCAGGTCGATCATGAAGACTCCATAACCGGCGTTGACGAGGAATTCCGCGTACACCAGCATGTCATTGTTTGCGCTTCCCAGTCCGTGGACTAGGATGATCGTCGCATGATTTCGGGCTGGGATGAAACGTCCGAACAGAGTCAGCCCATCGCGCGATTTGAACGTCAATTCTCGAAACTCCAACTTGGTCACGGCCATCCAGCCGAAGCGTCTATTTGGGTGGGCGAAATGGAACGCTCGCCTACATGAATTAAGGAAGAACCAAAGTAACAAAGCTGTGATCCAATAGATTGGATGCCTTATTGCGTAGCCGGCAGACATCAAAAGAGCAATGAAGATGGCCCAGAGTAGCATGGAATTTCGATAGTAGCGCCAACTTTTTGGATACATTGAATCCTACTTTACATCAGGCGGCAGAGTTGCCTTCCCAGCGGGAGACATCCTGCCTTCGGCGATCATCTTGCGGGCACGGTCCTTGTTCGTGTTCGTCCAGTTCGATTTTGGCTTGCGCGGGGAGAAGCGCAAAGCAAAGCGTTCCTCATCCATGCCTTTCTCCATGCTATCGATCCATCCAAAACAGATGGCTTCCTCCACCGCCTCCACGTAGTCAAGAGACGGTTTCTTCGTGACTTTCTTATAACGAATCAACCAGATCTCTTTCTTGGCTTGGTGATTTGCTATCAGCCATTTGCGAAAGTCGTCACGGGTTGTTACGTAAAGTGTCTCTCCGATTTGCATAGGATGTTATTCTCCGTACCAGATATCCTGGCCTACACATACAGGTCGTTCATCTTCGTGTGAGACTGAATACCGAAAATGAAAAAGGATCATTGTGATGTTAACTTCACCAGGCGGGAAATGATCGTTCTCCGTAACAACAAGACCAAAACATTGATGTGATACAGGGCGCACACCGAAGGTCCCTGCCACGGCTCCTGCAAAGTAAATGATTGCAGGTTGTAACTGTGTAAGAAGCAACATGGCTGACACAATGATCGAAGTAATGATGAACGACTTTTTCATTCCCATTCACCTTTGTAGTATGAACCTATGAATGATAATAAAATCGCCTCTCATTATGAGAGGCGACACGCAGAGCGTATATCATCTCTCATCTCCCAGACACATATGGTCTGCCGAAGTTGGCACCGTCGTTAGCGGTTGCCGAAGCGTCACAGGGTCGGTCCCTCAGCTTCTCTGGATGAGTAAATCCGTAAGTTGTTTGGGGTTTATATCATGGCGTGGGGGTGATGTCAAATAAAAATTACTTGACATTTATCTCCATAAATCGTAGACTCTCTGATAAGGAAAAACTTAATCGAAATGAAAAAGATAGAATCTATTTCATCGTTTGACAAGATCAAGCTGTTGGCAGACTCCCGCCGCATGGACATTCTCCGTCTGTTGATGGCTTCTCCCGCCACGCTCACGCATCTCGCACGGACCTTGAAGCAGTCTCCCGCGTGGATACGTCATCATATTCTGACGCTTGAATCCGCTGGGTTGGTCGAAGTCAGTGAGGTTCGCCAGACGGGCAAGGTGACTGAAAAATTCTATCGCGCCAAAGCAGATGCGTTGTTCTTACAGGAAGTTATTCTCCCTAAAACAAAAAAGCCTGCCGTCATTTTCTCAGGCAGTCATGACCTTGCGTTGGAAGGCATCGCAGAACATCTTGAGAAGCATGTCACTTTGTTGAGTATGCCTGTCGGCTCGCTCGATGGACTTGTCAATCTCCGTCAGGGACTTTGCCAGATCAGCGGCTCACATCTGTTGGATGTAACGGGGGAGTACAACACGCCATTCGTCCGTCATTTGTTCCCAGATCGTGATGTGGAAATTGTCACGTTGGCGCATCGCACACAGGGGTTGATGTTGGCAGGAGGAAACCCAAAGGGCATAAAAAGAATCTCGGACGTGGCCAAGCCGAATGTTCGATTTGTGAACCGTAATGCGGGGTCAGGGACTCGTCTATGGTTTGATGCTGAAATCCGCAGACTCAAAATCCCAGCTGAAAATATCAACGGCTATGATAAGGAAGTGAAAACACACACCGAAGCGGCTGATTTGATCGTTGCGAATAAAGCGGATGCAGCGCTTGGTCTCCAAGCCGCCGCGCATCAGAATGGTCTTGAGTTTATTCCGTTATTTGAAGAACGCTATGATCTCGTTTTGCCGCGTGTGAATGAAAGTATTCTCACACCAGTTCTTGATTATTTGCAGACATCAACCTTCCGTAACTCGCTTGCAGTGTTGACGGGGTATAACACTGCGCACAGCGGAGAGCAAATTTCATTGTAGGAGAAAAGAATGAGAAATCGTTTGTCTTTGTTATTTAGTTTGTTGATCGTTTTTATGTTGACTGTTGGTGCCTGTGCACCTGCCGCTACACCAGTGCCAACGGAACCACCTACAACTGTAGCTCCAACAGAAGCGCCAACGGCCATTCCAACTGATACGTCTGTTCCTGCACCGCCGGTACCCGCCAACCCCACATTGATCCTTGCAACGACAACATCCACACAAGACTCGGGATTGCTCGATGTGTTGATTCCGCTTTTTGAAAAAGAGACAGGCTATACGGTCCAGACTGTGGCGGTGGGTTCAGGGCAAGCCATGCAGATGGGGCAGGAAGGCAACGCCGATGTGTTGTTGGTCCATTCGCCGTCTGCTGAAAAGCAATTCATGACCGATGGTTGGGGCAAGGATCGTACGCTTGTCATGCACAACGACTTTATCATCGTTGGGCCGTCGGCTGATCCTGCCAAGATCAAAGGCCTTTCGACTGTCGATGCATTCAAAGCAATTGCAACCGCTGAGACAATTTTCATTGCGCGTGCTGATAAATCAGGCACCAGTACAAAGGAGCTTGGCTTATGGAAGAAGGCTGAGCTTGACCCCGCTACTACAAAACCTGCCTGGTATCTTGAAACGGGTCAGGGCATGGGGGCATCGTTGACGATCGCTTCTGAGAAGGCTGGCTATACTTTGACAGACCGTGCGACTTTCCTTGCCAACAAGGCCAACCTGCAACTTGAAATTTTAATGGAAGGCGATAACTCGTTGTTGAACGTATATCATGTCATCACGGTCAATAATGACAAATGGCCAAAGATCAATTACGATGGCGCTATAGCATTTTACAAATTCATGACCGAACTATCCACACAGGATGTCATTGGCAAATTTGGCGTCGATACATACGGACAACAACTCTTTATCCCTGATGCCGATAAGACCGATGCAGACTTGGGCTTATAGTTTTACGAACAGGCGGTTGCAACAACCGCCTGTTTTGTTTATGGGGAAATAAGATAATAATTCACCTTGTCAGATCGTTGAAAGGCATATATACTCACTCAGTGAGTATATATGCCTAAAAAAGATCATCATACCGGTAACCTCTCTCCAGAATTTGCATTGCTTGGATTCCTGATCGCAGGTGCGAGTCATGGCTATGAACTGCATCAACAACTTACTATTGAGTTGGGTCACGTCTGGCATCTAAGTCAGAGTCAGGCGTATGCCATCTTGAAACGGTTGGAACAACGTGGCGATATTACTTCCCAAATCGTTGAACAGGAAAAACTTCCTGCACGCCAGAAGTTGCGTATCACTGCGCAGGGACGCCAGCGTTTTTTTGAATGGCTTGAGTTGGGGCTTGCCACGAATTCTCGTGCCATCCGCCTTGAGTTCCTCACGCGCCTGTATTTCACTCAACTCCATAGACCTGAAAATATCTCACTGATCTACAATGCACAATTGGCCGAGATCGAATCGGTCATTGAGCGTCTCGAAAGTCTGCTCGAAAATCTACCCCCTGAACAAACCTTTAATCATTTAAGCCTTGACCTTCGCCTTCAGCAGATGCGGCTTATCCAAAACTGGATGGCTGAGATCAGGACTCAATTCCGCATTTCAAGGAGATGAAGATGAAACGTTTACTATCCCTATTATTTGTATTTGCTGTGTTTATAGCAGGATGTGCACCAGCCGCCACGCCGACTGCGGTTCTGACACAGCCTCCTGCAACTGAGGCTCTGTCCCTCGCACCAACTGCGATTCCTTCTACGGTGACGCCTGAATCACGTACCCTGACAGTTTTCGCCGCCGCATCCCTTACCAGTGCGTTCACGGAGATTGGCAAAAATTTCGAAGTCGCCAATCCCGGCGTGACTGTGACCTTTAACTTTGCAGGTTCACAGGCCTTGCGTACCCAGATCGAGGAAGGTGCGCCTGCGGATGTTTTTGCTTCTGCCAACAAAACAGAAATGGAGAATTTGATCACAAGCACATTTGTTGCTCAGGATGCATCGCAAATTTTCCTCAACAATAAACTCGTAGTCATTCTGCCAGCAGATAATCCTGCCGCGTTAGAGCAACTCGAAGACCTTGCCAAGCCGGGCATCAAACTCGTTTTGGCGGCAGAGGAAGTACCTGTCGGCAAGTACGCGCGTCAATCACTGGATGCAATGAATGGTCAGTTCGGAAGCGATTTCAAGGATAAGGTGTTGGCGAATGTTGTTTCGAATGAAGATAATGTCAAGCAAGTGGTCGCCAAAGTCCAGCTCGGAGAAGTGGATGCGGGCATCGTGTATACTTCGGATGCAGTCGCAGCCCCTGAGTTGAAGCCCATTGAAATCCCTGCAGAGTTGAATGTGGTTGCTAAATATCCCATCGCTCCCTTGATGAAATCTACCAACACGGATCTTGCGACAGCCTTCATCGAATATGTCCTTTCACCTGATGGCCAGGCTGTTCTGCAAAAATGGGGATTTGCCCCCGCTCGATAGACGTATCTAGAAAGATAAGTCGCGGGAGCAAACCTCCCGCGACTTTTTAATCGTATGAGCAGACTCAAACATCTTTTCAGCAGATCCCTTCATGACGGTCATTTAAGCTGGCTGTTCATTATTCCAAGTTTCATATTACTAGCGCTATTTGTCCTTCCCTTGGTTGCTGTTTTTGTGCGTTCATTCGACGAGAACTTTTTTTCGAATGCATTTTCAGAACAGGCTTTCAAGGCTCTGCGTTTGAGCTTGATGACAAGCTCGATCACAACCGTTATCACGATCATACTCGGTACGCCTTTTGCGTACACATTGGCACGTTCGAAATTTAGATTTAAATTGTGGCTTGAATTGTTCATCGATCTGCCGATTGTTCTACCGCCATCTGTTGCGGGGTTGGCTTTATTGATTGCGTTCGGGCGCAGAGGGCTATTTGGTTCGGCATTAAGCGTTTTGGGGATTAGCCTTCCTTTTACTACGACAGCGGTTGTCCTCGCGCAGATTTTTGTGGCGGCACCACTATATGTGAGGTCTGCCCGCGTGGGCTTCTCGGAAATCGAAAAGCAACTCGAAGAAGCCGCACATGTGGAGGGGGCGAATCAATGGCAATTGTTTTACGAAGTCATGTTCCCTTTGGCAGGACGAGCATTGCTTAGCGGTGCGATCCTTACCTGGACTCGGGCGTTGGGGGAGTTTGGGGCAACGATCCTATTCGCTGGGAATTTGGAAGGGGTTACACAAACAATGCCCATGGCGATTTATCTCGGTTTTGAACGTAACCTTGAAACGGCTTTGGCGTTATCCGTAGTCTTGATACTCGTTTCAGTTTCCCTACTCCTGCTTACTAAACGATTGGAAAAACGCGACCAGGATTAACGTCATATTCAACCATGCCTTGATACTCTTGCCTTGTATAATCAGAAGCAGTATTCAAGGACAACCATGCTCTTCGACCCTGAAGTCTGGCAAATCACCTCACTCTCATTACAAGTCTCAGCGATTGCGACAGGCATCAGCTTGTTGATCGGTTTGCCATTTGGCACTTGGTTGGCGCTCGGTAACTTTCGTGGGCGTTCTTTGATATTGAGCATCATCAATACTGGCATGGCTTTGCCTCCCGTAGTGGTCGGGCTCGTGGTGGCGATGATGCTTTGGCGAAGCGGTCCGTTGGGGGATTTGCGTTTGATCTATACCCCTTGGGCGATCATTATCGCGCAGACGGTTATCTCTGCACCGGTTGTCACTGGATTGACTGCCGCTGCGCTCGAAGCTTTGGATCCACGTTTACAACAACAGTTACTTGGCCTCGGCGCCTCACGCGGACAAATGGTCTGGTACCTGTGGCGGGAAGCTCGACTTCCACTGTTGGCTGCGTTGATGGCAGGTTTCGGTTCTGTGATTTCCGAGGTCGGTGCTTCTATGATGGTGGGAGGTAACATCCGTGGGCAGACGCGTGTTTTGACTACTGCGATTGTCCTTGAGACAGGTAAAGGTGAGTTCGATAAAGCCTTAGCGTTAAGCGCTTTGTTATTGGTCATAACATACCTCATCAATCTTGCGCTGACCTTGATCCAACAGCGGGGGCAGAGAAAATAATGATGAAGAGTGAAGGCGGAATGATGAATAGTTTCATCGAAATTGAGAACCTTCAGATCCAACGCAATGGGCGTATGGTTCTTGATGTAAATCAGCTTTCGATTCAACGCGGCGAAACACTGACCGTTGTTGGCCCGAACGGTGCGGGGAAGAGTACCCTTTTGCTGGCATTGGCTCATTTACTTAAGCCTACGCGAGGTGATATTCAATTTGATGGTAAGTCTGTCACACACTGGAACGACCTAGAATATAGAAGGAAAATATCGTTTGTGTTTCAGGCTCCATTGTTGATGGATATGTCTGTGGAGCAGAATGTTGCGTTGGGGTTGAGGTTTCGGGGTGTCTCGAAAGAAGAGATTCAAGAGCGGGTGGGTAGGTGGATCAAGGCTATGGGGATAGAGTCGCTTTCGCAACGCAGAGCCAGCCAACTGTCAGGGGGAGAGGCGCAGAGAGTCAGTCTCGCGAGAGCTTTTGTACTGGAACCTGAACTATTGTTGCTCGATGAGCCGTTTGCGGCGCTTGATCCGCCCACGCGCGCAAAGCTACAGGATGATCTGATCGCAATATTGGCGGAGGATCATCGCACGGCAGTCTTTGTCACGCATAATTTGAATGAGGCGGCGAAGTTAAGCCATCGTATTGCAGTGGTCGTGGACGGGATGTTGCGGCAGGTCGGGACGGTACGAGAGATCAAGGAGTATCCTGCAGATGAGACCGTGCGGGCGTTTTTAGAAGAGTTAGTATAGACCTCCGAGTTCTTTAAGAACTCGGAGGTCTCGGTTATAATCTCGAAACTTCGGAGGCATTATGCTGAAAATCGAGATCGTTTACTGCGCGGTCTGACATTACACCGGTCGGGCCGTGAGCCTGATGGATGAGTTGTTGAAGAACTATGAGCATGTGATTGAGACGATCACGCTTGTGCCATCGGATGGTGGACGTTTTGAAGTGACTGTGAATGGAGATTTGATCTTTTCGAAGTCGCAGTTGAAAAGACACGCTGAGTCTGGGGAAGTGTTGGGCTTGGTGAGGAAGATCGTTGGAGAATAATATTCCGTTATTGCGAGCGATAGGGAGAGGTAATTCCTTATTTATATTAGAGATTGCTTCGTCGGGCTAATGCCCTCCTCGCAATGACAAAAATCTAAGAGGTTATGAATGGCTAAAAAAGGACGTGTATTTTCAGGGGCTCGACCGACAGGTCGTCAGCATTTGGGGAACTATCTGGGCGCGATCTCGAATTATGTTGCTTTGCAAGCGGACTATGATTGTGTGTACTGTATTGTAGATGTCCATGCGTTGACAACGGTTGAGACAACGCAGGATTTAAAACAAAATACTTTCGAGATGGCGATTGACTGGCTGGCGGCAGGGATTCGCCCTGAAGAAACGATTCTCTTCATCCAGTCACACGTTCCTGAAGTGATGGAGTTGCATACGTATCTTTCGATGGTCACATCACTAGGTAAATTGACCGATCTGCCTACCTTCAAAGAGAAGGTTGCTCAACATCCAGAGAATGTTAACTATGGTCTTGTTGGGTATCCCGTGTTGATGGCAGCCGATATTGTTTTATATAAAACTGACGTTGTTCCTGTGGGTATCGATCAGGCCCCTCATTTGGAGTTTACGCGTGAGATCGTACGTTCCTTCAATTATCGCTATAACACCAAGGCTTTGATCGAACCGCAAGTCAAACATACGGAGATCAAGAAGGTTCTTGGTATTGACGGTAAAGCCAAGATGGGCAAGAGTTTGAACAATCATATCGAACTCGCATCAACCGCAGAAGAGACTGCCGCCCGCGTCAAGGATATGGTTACCGACCCCGCGCGCTTGAGACGCACAGACCCCGGTAACCCCGATATTTGTAACGTCTTCTCGATGCATAAGATCTTTTCACCCGCTGAAGAAGTGGACATGATCAACAAGGAATGCCGCGTGGCTGGCATCGGATGCGTGGATTGTAAGAAACGTTTCGCTGCGAACCTGAACAAGAATCTTGAACCGTTCCGCGCCAAACGTTCTGAACTCGCGTCCAAGCCTGATTATGTGAACGATATTTTGAACGACGGCGGCAAACGCGCCCGCGTCATTGCACAACAGACAATGGTTGAAGTGCGCGAAGCGATGCAGTTGCCGTAAAAACCATTAACCACAAAGGACACGACGGACACAAAGAGTGTAAGCCCTTTGCAAAAATTCCTTCGTGACCTTTGTGTCCTTTGTGGTGAAAGAATGCGTGTCTTAATCCAACGAGTTTCCAAAGCCAGTGTAACAGTAGAAAAGCAGACCATTTCCAGTATCGGAAAGGGTCTGTTGATTCTATTGGGTATCGGTCACGGTGACGGGGAAGAGCAGGTGACGTTTCTTGCGGAGAAGACTGCTAACCTGCGTATCTTTGAAGATGAGCAAGGCAAAACGAATCTGTCCGTGTTGGATGTGAAAGGCGAAGCGATTGTCGTTTCGCAATTCACTCTTTATGCCGATGCCCGCAAGGGACGCCGTCCCTCTTTCACTGATGCCGCATTGCCCGAGGTTGCTGAACCATTGGTAAATCGATTTGTTGAACTCCTGCGCGGGCATGGCGTCCCAACACAGACGGGGAAATTTGGTGCACATATGGAAGTGGAAATCCATAACGATGGGCCGGTGACGATATGGCTGGAGAAATGAGACGAGGCAAGCCGAATATCTTGCAGAAACTGCTTCACCAGATCGTTTCGATCCGCCCGGTGAACGCTTTCTTTTCTACAAGAATGCATCGAAT
Organism: Candidatus Defluviilinea proxima; assembly: GCA_016721115.1. Lineage (NCBI taxonomy): Bacteria > Bacillati > Chloroflexota > Anaerolineae > Anaerolineales > Candidatus Villigracilaceae > Candidatus Defluviilinea > Candidatus Defluviilinea proxima. Next base: position 4,928,769 of record JADKIW010000001.1, on the reverse strand, counting down.
GGATTTCTTTCTTCTCAAGTTGACGGGCGGGAAATACACATTTGCTGAACTTGCAGGCTGGCCGATCATTCAGATCACAACCACCGGCGCAAAATCGGGACAAAAGCGAACCATGCCCTTGATCGCAAGCATGGATGGTAAGAAGATCATTTTGATCGCATCCAGCTTTGGGCGTGAGCATAATCCCGGCTGGTATTACAATCTTAAGGCGCATCCTGAGTGTGAGGTCGAATATAAAGGTAAGACGCTAGTGTACGCGGCACGAGAAGTTGACGGAGCCGAGTACGAAAAATATTGGCAGTTAGCTGTTTCAATTTATGCGGGGTACGAACGATACAAAAAATTTGCATCACATCGTCACATCCCCGTGATGTTGTTGGAGCCAAAGGAATAGTCTTTAAAAAGGATGGAGCCATGTCTACCCAAAACTCAAATCAGCCTGTCGTTGAATTGCGTGTTGCCGTTACGACCAGCGATTACCAGCGATTGGTGAAATTCTATTGTGATGGATTGGGGATCGAGCCTGCCGCGATCTGGAACAATGGCGATGGTCAGGCGCTGGTTCTGGATATGGGTAATGCCACGCTTGAGATTTTCGATGAACCGCAGGCTGAACTCATTGACCAGTTGGAAGTGGAAAAGCGAGTCAGTGGACAAATCCGTTTTGCGCTTCAAGTGCCTGATCTGCAATCCGCAATGGAACGTTTAATCGCAAATGGCGCCACGCTTGTGCATCCTCCCGTCATGACTCCCTGGGGCGACTACAATGTCCGCCTTCAAGACCCCGATGGAATGCAGATCACTTTGTTTCAGCCGAAGGAGAATCAAAGCTAAAAGCGGGATTCCATAACGCAGCATCCACCTGCACCGCCAATGCGCCGACCGAGAGCATCGCGTCGGCGTTTTCTTTTGTCCACACGCCGCCTGAGCCGATGATGGGGATGCCAAGTTTGACAGCATTGTTGACTGTGTCCAATGCTTGGGGAAACAAAGATGGTCCAGCGATTCTGCCTGTGACCAAGTGATCCGTCATCAATGCACCTCTTGGTGCGGCAATGCTGATCGCTTGTGCTCCATCCTGTACCAAGCGCGGACCCAAACTCAACACTTGCTCAACAGGCAATGAAAAGATCAACGGTATCTCACCCAAACACATTTCAAGCGTGAGCATCAAAATGTCATCTGCCAGCAGGGGAGCGAAGCCGAGTTCCACCGCCATCACGTTCTCAATCTCCTCCAACATGCGCACCATGTTCTGAGTCTCTTCGGGGCGGTCAGCCATGAGATGGACGATGACAGGCAAATCAGAACGAGTCCATTTGGCGGCATATTTTTTCAAGCCCGCTTTCAATCCAGGATTCGGCAAACCCGTGTGTAGCAGGAATCCGCCTGGGTATTCGATCACGGCTGGTTGGGACGTAGGCAGGCGCGGGCGCAGGGAGAACGGGTTCGTCACGAAGTCTCCCAACGTTCGGAAGTCGGGCGTGAATCCCAAAGATCCCGCCGCGTTCATAATTGGTTTGCTAAAATAAAGGTCACGTTTCATAAGGAGAACTATGCAATCGTTACATGGAATTCGTGTGCTTGATCTCAGTCGCGTGCTCGCTGGCCCCTATTGTACGATGGTTCTCGGCGATCTTGGTGCCGATGTTATAAAAGTTGAATCGCCCGATGGTGATGAAACGCGTGCGTGGGGGCCGCCGTTTGCGGAGGGGGAGAGCGCGTATTACCTGTGCGTCAATCGCAATAAGCGCAGTATTGTTGTGGATTTCAAAACGGCGGAGGGACGCGACATCTTGAGCCGACTCATCGCCCAAAGCGACGTTCTGGTCGAGAACTTTCGTCCTGGCTCCCTCGCCCGCTTCTCTCTGGACTTTGAGTCTGCTTCTGCTCTCAATCCGAATCTCATCTATTGCTCGATCAGCGGCTTCGGGCAAACGGGACCGTTGCGCGACAAGCCCGGTTACGACTTCATGATCCAAGCCATGGGCGGACTAATGAGCATCACCGGCGAACCCGATGGCGAACCGATGAAAGTCGGCGTGGCGGTAGCGGATTTGTTCGCCGGGCAGAACGCGGTCATTGCCATCCTCGCCGCGTTACAGGTACGAACCCAAACTGGCAAAGGACAACACCTCGACATTTCCTTGTTCGATTCGCAATTGAGTATGCTTGCCAATGTCGCAAGCAATTATCTGATCTCAGGCAACCTGCCCAAGCGATATGGTAACGCACACGCGAACATTGTCCCATATCAGAGTTTTCAAGCCAGTGACGGTTGGTTTGTCATCGCAGTAGGAAATGACAAACAGTTTGCGAAGATGTGTGATGTGATTGGTAAAGATGAATTGGTAAGTGATGCCCGCTTTGCGACAAACTCTGCCCGCGTACAAAACAGAGACGAGTTGATTCTTCTCCTCAAACCTATATTTGCAACAAAGACTGTGAACGAATGGCTTTCCCTGATCAGAGACGAATTCCCTTGTGGAGCGATCAATAACCTTGAGCAAGCCTTCTCCACGCCGCAAGTAGAGACGAGGGAGATGCTTGTCCACATGGAGCATCCCACCATTGGAGATTTGTCCCTCGTTGGCTCGCCACTCAAATTCAGCGATACGCCTGTTGAGTATAAATCCCCGCCACCGAGGTTGGGGGAGCATACGGAGGATGTGTTGAGGGAGTTGTTTGGGTAGATTTACTTTGTGGTGTCAACAATGTAAATGTCCGAATCGCTGACAAATGCAATGGATTTACCGTCGGGTGACCATAGTGCACTGCTTATAGTACCTGCCGAAGCTATTATTTGTTCCAGATTTTCCAATGCAGGGTAATCTATTTGCCATAGAATGTGATTCTCAGTGATAAAAATAAGTTTGTCCCCGTCTGGGTTCCAGGCAAGGTTGGTGATTTTGTATTGTGAGTCTTGATCCTTGAATGATAGCTCCCGGGATGACATTGTTTTAGCATTCCAGAAGATAAGTGCATTTTTATCCCTGGCAGGATACACAATTAAGTTTTCATTTGGATGCCACAAAAACTCTGCCTCATTTGGTGGGGCAATAGGCAAAGGGTGTAATTCCATATCGGTGATTGAAAAGATTTTGGCTTCTGTAGATTTGGTGTCCGAATCGTATATTTCAAACCATGTAAATCTACTGTCTGTCGACCACTCCATGTCTATATATGAGTATGGATTTGAGTGTGTAAAATGTTGTTTTTCGAAGGTGGTGAGGTTTACAAGATAACTTTCTTCGAAGCCTATGATCCATACGTGGCTCTTATCAGGTGAAACCTTGTTATACCGCCATGTCAAATCTGGTGAGATTCCTGCCTCCTCCCACAGATCATAAAAGAGCTTGGTAGCCGGGTCAAACAGCGGTTGATCTCTCACTGGACCATCGTCCACCGCCAGCCAGTGCACTAAAAAGTGTGTGTTATCTTGTACCCATTCACCTTGGTGGAACCACAATCCTCCATCATCTAAATGGTTTCCATTGGCATCTTGAAAATCAGATCTTTGAAAACGATGACTTGTTCCTTTCACAAGATCTGCATAGAAATAGCAACACCGATATATGCGTGTTTCATCTGATGTCCAGAAGGGTCTTGAAAGTATTGGTTCGTTATAATCTTCCAAATCCCAATTCAGGTCGATTTTCGTGTTGGTTAGCAAATCTACGATGATATTGTTATCTAGCAGTAATTTTGTCTTTCTCGGCGACACCCCTCCTAATTTTCCCTGGTAAATAGAGATTTTGGTTCCGTCAACAGAGTATGTGAATACTGCGGGTTCATTTTTATAAGTACCAGAGACGATGAGGATATTTAGCTCAGGTGACCAATATACGTCGTTACAAGTTGATCCTGACGATGTGTTTACAGATGGTAACCACATGGTTCTACTTTTCAAGTTAAGGACGACAGGTTGAGGAACCACATTAGTAAATCCCCAAATCCCCTCCGGACCGGGTTCTTGTCCTGCCCCGGGATAAAGAAGAATATGATTTTCATCAAGCCAAATATATTTGGGGCAGTAGTTGTACCAAATACTAGTTCCAAAACCATGCTCCCAACCTGTGATGCGTTGTGTGCTATACCCATTTACGTCAAGTGCTTGGACTGAAAAGGTATTACCAAGAAGTTCAGGTAATATAGCGGGATCAATGGTTGGAATCAAAGTAGGGAAAACATAGGGTCTGGGTGTAGATAGAACTGTGGCAGTTGCACTCGGGATGGATGTGGTGGTTGGAAACGGAGTTTTTGTTTCTGTAGGTTGAACGGCCGACGGTGTGACTTGCGACACCTGTCTGCATGCAATGATCAGCAGACATAAGGCAATGACAATGTTCGTTCTGAAATAAGTTTTCATGTTGACCCCTTTCCTTGAAAAGGTTAGTATCCTTTTAGATCACCAATTTATTATAGACAAATTAAATTCGTAGACAAGTGACTTTAGTAACTACCCTTGGAATTAAAAACCTCCCCAATACATGGGGAGGTTGTCGGGTTGAGTTGAATTACGCTGTTTCCACTAACCCCATCGCTTGCAACATGGTTTCGTTGCTGTCGAACTTGAAGGCTTCGAGTCCGCGTTTTTGGGCTTCGGCGATTTCGGCGGCTTCGAGCTTTTTGACGTCGTCTTTCAAGACGATCGGTTTGCCCAAGCCTTTGACCTTTGTTGCGACCGCCCCCGGGTTCGTTTCGATGGGTTGTTTGGTTTGCAGATATTGCATCACCGCTTTGGATGCGTTCGTGCCATCTTTGCGGGCATAACCAACCAACCCCGAGCTGGCCTTGCGCGACCAGCCTCCCACAAAGACATCTTCAAACATGGATTCATATGAGATATCGTCAATGGGGAAGCGTGGCGTTTGGGATTTGACGAACTCGTTCGATGCTGTCGGCAGACCGAATGACTCGTCCACTTTATCGCCGATGGCGAAGACCACCGTCTCTACCTCAAGCCGACGCTTGTTCCCGGTCCCTTTGGCTTTTGTGTCCCCGTCCTTTTCTACGAGGATGTTATCTTCGATCTCTAGATGAGTTAGTTTGCCATTTTCTCCGAGCATTTGCACCGGCGAGGCAAGGAATTCGAAACGGAATTTTGTATCAGAGACTTTGGGCAAGGCTTTCGGGAGAGCTTCCACAATCGAGGCCCGGGCAACTGCCGGGTCCTGATGAAGCGCCTGCATGATGGGAGTCACGCGCTCGATCTCAGAGTCCAACGCCGATAGATCAAGATTGGCGATGACGTATTCCATTTCCTTTTTATCGAATTTCACTTCGGCGGGCCCACGTCGTACAATGGCGATGACTTCGTCCACTTTTAGTTCGCGAGCGAGGTAGTGTGTGATATCGAGCATCACGTTGCCAGCGCCGATCACTGCACAACGTTTTCCAAAGTGGAATGGCTTCTGACTGTAGGGGGGGAGTTTGTTGTAGGAGTAAACAACATCTTTGGCGTGATAGACACCATCGAGGTCTTCGCCCGGCAAGCCAAGCCATTTGGTGCCTTGAGCTCCTGCTGTGGTAAGGATCGCTTGAAAGCCTAGTGCACGTAGATCGTCGAGACTCAAATCACCTTGTTCACCGATGGTGACGTTCCCGTAGTAATCAATGTTCGGAAGATCAAGCACCTGGCGGAACTGTTTCCGCAGGCCACTCTTCATGGTGTGTTTGTTGGGGTAGATCCCATATTCTGCGAGGCCGCCGGGTTTGAGATCGCGGTTGAACAACGCAACGCGTACACCTTGATTGGCTAGTTCGCGTGCGCCGAACAATCCTGTGGGTCCTGCACCTACAACGGCGACGAAGTATTGACTGGTCACAAAAAGCCTCCTTAAAAATACGGCAAATGATTTTCGATAAAAACTGTCAGATTATAGTCTCAATGTTTGACCACTACAAGAAGGAGGAAACATGTGTTGACGTATATCTTGGCCTCATTATAGATAAAACAAAAGAGCATTTCAAGCTGATTTATTGTCTTGCTTTAGTAATTATGGAAATTCACAACTTCCAATTCTTAGACTATATGTTACGATTAACTATCTGTTGGAGGAGGTCGTATGTCATTGTCTGACTCGAATCAAAATGAACCCAGTAGAATGAAAAAACTCCTGACTGGAGATGAATCTCCATTATCACGTTTGCCGCGCGGCGCAAACAATACCGAACCGAAGAGGGCAGAGAAGCCTGCGTCTGCTCCCAAGTCAAGTGAACCCAAAAAGCCGCTTTTTTCTACAAAGCCCAAGGTTACAAAACCTAAAGCGGAAGCTAAACCCAAGCAACAAGAGACAACAACCGAAACAGGGTACTTCAAAAATAAATTCCTGCCCACTTTCTGGACGATTGCCAGCGTGATCTCGATGCTTGTCAACATTGGTGTGGTGATCGCACTTGTGATTGCCTTGCAACTGTTAGGTGGCACCAAAGCGGCGCTTTCTTTCGCGCAGGGACAAGCCAACGGTTTATTGGGCGGTCTCTACAATAACTTTGTAAAAATGGATGCGGCCAGCATCAAAACGACCATCCCTATTAATCAAACGATCCCAGTGCGTTTTAGTCTGAGCGTGAGCGGCCCCACGGATGTAACTTTGAGTAAGGATGTTGTGATTACCGGCGCATTGGTCACCGTCAACACCGGTGGTTTGAATATCAATAATGCGCGTGCCAATATCGTACTTCCGGCGGGCACCGTTTTACCGGTCACGATCCAAAATCTTGTTGTGCCAGTTGACCAGCAAGTGCCTGTTGTGTTCGATGTGCCAGTTGATATTCCGCTCAAAGCGACAGAATTACATGACCCATTCGTAGGTTTACAAAAAGTGGTCGAACCGTATTATTGTCTCCTTCAGCCAAATACCGTTGTGGATGGCGTTAATGTGTGTGCCACTGCCGCTCCGATCTTTCCCGTAACTCCTTAGGAAACTACCACTTCATGAAAAAATCTTTAACCGTAGAAACATTATCCAATGGTCTGAAAGTCTTTCTGAAAGAGATCCATACTGCGCCGATCATTTCATCATGGCTGTGGTATCGCGTCGGCTCACGCGATGAAGTGCCGGGTCGCACCGGCGTTTCGCATTGGGTCGAACATATGCAATTTAAAGGGACGGAGCAATTCCCTGCGAACATCCTCGATAAGTCTATTTCTCGTGAGGGTGGCTCATGGAATGCCATGACCTATCTCGATTGGACGGCTTACTACGAGACCATGCCCGCCGACAAAATTGACCTTGCCCTGCGCCTCGAAGCCGATCGCATGGTCAACAGCCAATTCAAAGAAGAAGAAGTCACGTCCGAGCGCACTGTCATTATTTCTGAGCGCGAAGGCAGTGAAAACGAACCTCTCTTTCAACTCGGCGAAGCAACCCAGCACGCCGCGTTTCGCATTCATCCTTATCATCACGAGGTTATCGGCGATATGGCCGACCTCCACAGCATGACCCGCGATGATCTTTACGATCATTATCGCGCCTTCTATGTTCCCAATAACGCAGTGATGGCGGTAGCTGGTGATTTCGATACCAAGTCCATGTTGGCGCGCATCAAAGAACTCTTCGAACCGATCCCAATGGGACGTGAACCGGCCCGGTTGGCACGCCATGAACTTCCGCAAAAAGGGGAGTTGCGACTTTCAGTGGAAGGCCCCGGCTCAACATCCTACGTTCAGGCCTGCTACCGTTTCCCGGCCGCATCTCACCCAGACTTTTTCCCACTAGCTGTGCTCGACAGTTTACTCGCTGGCCCAAGCAACCTCAATATGTTCAGTGGTGGCATCTCGAACAAGACGTCCCGCCTTTACCGTGCGCTTGTTGACAAGGAATATGCTGTCGGCGTCCACGGTGGGGCACAAGCGACGATTGACCCATTCCTATATTCAATCACGATGACCATCCACCCCAAGCGCAAACCCGAAGAAGCGCTCGCCGCGTTGGACAAGGAACTCGAAAAGATCAAACAAGAAAAAGTAACCAAGGCAGAGATCGCACGTGCGATCAAACAAGCGCGAGCCATATTTGCCTATGGAAGTGAGAACATCACCAATCAGGCATTCTGGATGGGTTACGCTGAAATGTTCGCGAACTATAAATGGTTTGAAACTTATCTCGATAAATTGTCGGCTGTCACAGTCAAAGATGTTCAGCGCGTGGCGAATGAATATTTTGCCCCTCAAAGCCGTGTCGTAGGGACTTACATCCTATTGGATGGTAACCATGGCTAAACAACATTCTGCTCTGCCCAGTCCTAACGATATTTATCGTGAAGTGTTGCCCAATGGCATCACCGTTGTCACACGTTCAAACTTCAACAGTCCGTCAGTTGTCATTAGCGGTTATTTCGATGCGGGTGCCTTGTTCGATGCAGACGAAAAACTTGGCCTTGCTGACTTTGTAACATCTTCGTTGATGCGTGGCACAAAGAAACATAGCTTCGATGAGATTTACAACATCCTTGAATCAGCTGGAGCAGGGTTGGGATTCAGCACCGGCGTTCACAAGTCAGGTTTTAGTGGACGGTCACTTGTAGAAGATTTACCTTTGCTTCTCAATTTGCTCTCTGAGACGTTGACCCAGCCATCCTTCCCGAAAGTCGAAGTGGAGAAACTGCGTACGCAACTTCTCACAGGTCTTGCGATCAGTGCAGAAGATACTTCAGACATGGCTTCGGCAACTTTCGATAAGATCTTGTACAAAGATCATCCCTACAGCCGCCCGGAAGATGGAACACCGGAGACTGTCAAACGAATCACGCGCGATGATCTGGTGAAATTCCATCGCGAGCATTTCGGTCCGCGTGGGATGGTGATCGCTGTTGTCGGTGCAGTGGAGGCAGAAGAAGCCGTCAGACAAGTCAAACGCGCGTTGGGTGGGTGGCAGGTCAAAGGTCAGAAAGAGGCGCTTGAACTTCCTGATGTGAAACCGATTAAGAAGACGATCAGCAAGCATCACAAGATCGCTGGTAAGTCTCAATCCGATCTTGTAATTGGGACGAATGGCCCAAGACGCAGAGATGCTGACTTTATGCCTGCCTCGTTGGGGAATAATGTGTTGGGGCAGTTCGGCATGATGGGGCGCATCGGCGATGTGGTTCGCGAGAAATCAGGGCTGGCGTATTATGCATATTCAAGTTTGAATGCAGGCATTGGCCCGGGCTCGTGGGAAGTGAGTGCGGGCGTCAGCCCCAAGAATGTGAGCAAAGCCACCGGCTTGATCATAGATGAATTGAAGCGTTTCGTGCAAGAAGGTGTAACTAAGGACGAACTTGCCGACAGTAAGGCAAACTATGTGGGGCGTTTGCCGCTTTCACTCGAGTCGAACGGCGGTGTGGCGGGTGCGTTGCTCAATATTGAGCGTCATAACCTTGGTATGGATTATTACCTTCGCTATGCCGACTTGGTGAATGAAGTGACGTGTGAAGATGTGTTGAACACTGCACGCAAATTCATTGATCCCGATAAGTTGGCGATCGCTGTGGCAGGCCCATAATGATCTTGCGGACTGGTGTTGATCTGATCGAAATCTCCCGTATTGAGGAAGTGGTCCAGCGTCATGGCAGACACTATCTCGAACGGGTTTATACGTCAGCTGAAATAGAGTATTGCGGTAAGCGTGCTGAGTCTTTGGCGGGGCGCTTCGCCGCGAAGGAAGCTGTTGCCAAGGCATTGGGTAGCGGCATCGGTGATGTGACATGGAAAGAGATCGAGATTCTCGGCGATGAACAACATGCGCCGGTGTTGAACTTAAGTGGGGAGGCGGAGAAGAAAGCGAAGGAACTTGGGTTAACAACCTGGTCTGTCAGCATCAGTCATAGCCAGAGTCATTCTGTGGCGGTGGCTGTAGCGCTTGGTTAAAACGAAACCATCCCGGGGGCCAGTTCCACGGGATGGTTTGCAAAGGACAGGACTCGACTCGTGTCCGTTTTGCCAGAAACAATATTTAGTTCTTGTCTTCCACGCCGACCCAAATGTGACCCGGTAAAACCGGTCGATAGGGGCGAACTGTGATCTTTTCATCTTTTGGCTGTCCATCTTTCAACATATTCGGATGAACCAGACACAAGTCTGGGATACGTCCGTATTTTTTGTGATAGTAATCCACAGCTTTTTGGATTTTGATATCCAAAGTTGTTTGTGTATCGTCAAACCATAACATCCCGGTGTGCATAATTACCTCCGATCATTCATCTAAAGTCGGTACCCAAAAACGAAGCCATTGATTGCCTTCACGTAGTGCAAACTCAGAGCCGGGGTTGAGTGATCTCAAGTCTGCTTGCCCAGCGTCCAATTTGCGAATGTGATGGATGTTTTGAACATTTCCCAGAATCAATGTGCGAAAGGCATCAAGCCATTGCGACATACTTCCAAGATGTTGAGAACTCAATGTAATGATAGGCCACACTCGGCGCGATGGTCCGCGCAAGAGTAGCCAGCGCAGATTCTGCAACGCGTCCGCATCCATTTTGGTTGCGGCTTCCAAATCATCTAGTAGAAGCAAAACCGATTGCTTGCTTGATTTATTTCCATGTGCCCACGATGCCAGTGACAAAATAAAATCTTCAGACGCTCGATTGTGGATAGAAAATACTCCAACATTATTTGGAATTTTTTCAAACCCGCTCCATTCATCGGGATGGCTGGTCACTGCTCCGAATTGCAGAGTCTCTGGCTGATGCATTGTCCCTGCCGCATGAGCAATCGCTTGCAGAAGAGCGGTCTTACCAGTTCCAGGGTCACTGACAATGAGTAGGGGGCCAGGGATTGGATCGTGTAAGTTCAACAGAACCGGCAATTCATCCATCGCAACACCGAGGAAGAGAGCCTCATCGGGCATGGGGCCAAAGTCAGCGAGCACCTGGCCCAAGGTTGGCTGGGCAGGTATCGGCTTAGTCTGACGCGTTGTCCCCATTTCAGACTTGAGTTCCGCATATGTTTCCATCATTAAGGCGAAGCGATCATCATCGTCAGTCATTAATTCCTCATTTAGAACATCTGTTCTAAATATACAACTTAATACAATCAATGTCAAGAGGGCGTTTACATCTTTGCAATTGATTTATCATGCTTGACTATCAAAGTGAAACCTGCTAAACTACGACCCGCTCCCTCTGGCGGGAGCAATTTAATTGCTGTTTCACTTCCCCATTAAGTACTGCTTTGGTATAATCGCTCTGCTTAATTGGGTCTGCCGACGTAGCTCAATCGGCAGAGCATCCGCCTTGTAAGCGGAAGGTTACGAGTTCGATTCTCGTCGTCGGCTCTGTGGTTGCCGAGTAAGTTACATCGGTGATCGATCAAAATTCATCATGGGCAGTTACCCAAGTGGCCAAAGGGGACTGACTGTAAATCAGTTGTCAGAAGACTTCGGAGGTTCGAATCCTTCACTGCCCACTACCGGAAAATTTCCGGTCAGCATTTCAAGCCCTCATAGCTCAGTCGGCAGAGCACACCCTTGGTAAGGGTGAGGTCATGGGTTCGAATCTCATTGAGGGCTCAGTTGCTGAAAAAAAGATCTGTGTCTAGTTAAAAGGAGAAAGAGACATGGCGAAGGAAAAATTTGACAGGAGCAAGCCGCACTTGAATGTAGGGACCATGGGACACATCGACCATGGGAAGACGACATTAACGGCTGCGATCACAAAAGTATCAGGGTTGATGGGCAACGCAGAATTTCGTGCCTACGACCAAATCGACAACGCGCCGGAAGAAAAAGCACGCGGTATCACGATCAACATCGCCCACGTGGAATACCAGACGGCCAAGCGCCACTATGCCCACGTCGACATGCCCGGACACCGTGACTACATCAAGAACATGATCACCGGCGCCGCGCAGGTAGATGGTGCCATCTTGGTTGTGGCCGCCGCCGATGGTCCGATGCCCCAAACACGTGAACACGTGTTGTTGGCTCGCCAGGTGGAAGTGCCGAGCATCGTGGTCTTCTTGAACAAAGTGGATCAGATGGACGATCCTGAACTGTTGGAACTGGTGGAACTGGAACTGCGTGAACTGTTGAGCAGCTACGGCTTCCCCGGCGACACCACCCCGATCGTACGTGGTTCAGCCAAGATCGCCTTGGACAGCGCCAGCACTGACCCAAATGCCCCCGAATACGAATGCATCAAAGAACTCCTTCGCGTGGTGGATGAGTACATCCCCGAACCGAAGCGTGAAACAGACAAGCCGTTCATGATGGCCGTAGAAGACGTGTTCTCGATCAAGGGACGCGGAACGGTCGTGACTGGACGTGTGGATCGTGGTATGGCCAAGAAGGGCGACCCGATCGAAATCGTAGGTTTACGCGAGACGAAATCCTCCGTCATCACCGGCGTCGAAATGTTCCACAAGGAACTGGACGAAGCGGTGGCTGGCGACAATGCTGGTATCCTCCTTCGCGGTATCGAGCGTGACGATGTGGAACGTGGACAGGTGTTGGTAAAGCCTGGTAGCGTGACACCGCACAAGAAATTCCTGGCGGAAGTGTACGTGTTGAAGAAGGAAGAGGGTGGTCGCCACAAGGCATTCTTCAGCGGATATCGACCGCAGTTCTACATCCGCACAATGGATGTGACAGGGAACATCGCATTGCCGGAAGGTGTCGAGATGGTGATGCCGGGTGACAATGTGAACCTGACAGTGGAACTGATTGTGCCTGTGGCGTTGGAACAGGGTTCAAAGTTCGCCATCCGTGAAGGCGGTCTGACCGTCGGTGCGGGTGTCGTTACCAAAATCATTGAATAAATAGTAGAAAGTTGGTAAGTTCGTATGGCATCCAAAAAGAAGGACGTTCGACCGGTCATTACGCTACAGTGCAATGATTGCAAGGAACGTAACTACACGACCGAAAAGAATCGTCGCAACGATCCAAATCGTCTTGAGTTCAGCAAGTATTGTCCGCGTTGCAAAAAACATACAATGCATCGCGAAACAAAGTAGTTTGGCGGTTGCCTGGTAAAACAATCTGATGGTCGTCCGTAAAGGGCGGCCATCAGATCACTGACCAAGCATCTGTTTTACAGGCCAGTAGCTCAATTGGTAGAGCACTCGTCTCCAAAACGAGCGGTTGTGGGTTCAAGTCCTGCCTGGCCTGCCTGTATTCGCTAATGCCGCTTTGCGAAAGGCGGCTTTTTAGCGGAAAGCAAGAAACACTAGTGTAAGGAGAGCAATCTTGGCTGAGAAAGCAAAAAGCAAGAAAACCAATCCAGTTCAAGCGTATTTTCGTGAAACGTTTGGTGAACTGCGTAAGGTATCCTGGCCTACCTGGCCTGAAGCTCGTCAGTTGACGCTTCTTGTTATTTTGGTAATGGTTGTCGTTGGTATCATTCTTGGATCCACCGATGCCCTTGCTCATTATTTGTTAGGATTGTTGATCGGTTAGCCGCGGCACTTAAGATATAGAATTTGAGGACGAATGGGCTTACAGGAATCGCCAGACCAATTTGAGCATGAAACCGAAGATTCGGTTGAAGAGTTGAATAGCTCGATCGAATCGCAGGCAACAGCAGCTTCTGATGCGAATGATGCATCGGAGGCAGTTGAGTCTTTAAATGTTCCTGCTGAAGACAATTCGACACCCGCACGAGATACTGTGTCAAAACCGGCTCGGGAGGGGAAATCGGTTTCCAATTCTTCTTTGGATGAGAGTTCTGTACCTGTCTCTGAAGTGGATGGACCTGCCTGGTATGTGATCCACTGTTATTCGGGTTATGAGAATAAAGTGCGTCATAACCTCGAGCAACGCATCGAGACGATGGGCATGAAGGACATGATCTTCGATGTTGTTATTCCTACACAGGAAGAGATCGAAGTCAAAGACGGAAAGCGCCGTTCAGTGGAGCGTCACATCTTCCCGGGATATGTTCTCGTCAACCTCCAGTTGACCGAAGAATCCTGGTATGTGGTCCGCAATACGCCTGGTGTGACAGGGTTTGTAGGAATGGGGAACAACCCCACTCCTTTGCGCCCTGAAGAAGTTTCACAGATCATTAAGCGCATGGAAGCTGATGCGCCAACTATCAAGGTTACGTATAAAGTTGGTGAGCGCGTCCGCATCATTGATGGACCGTTCAACGATTTCCGTGGCGTGGTCTCGGAAATTGACATGGAACGCACCAAGGTACGTGTGAATGTATCGTTCTTTGGGCGTGAAACGCCTGTTGAGTTGGATTTCTTGCAGGTAGAAAAAGCTTAATTAAACAGTAACAGGCTGCGGCTTGGAAGGAAGCGTTTTCCAGTCGCAGTTTGAAACGGTGGGAGGGCGTCCACTATATAAATCGCCCGCTAAAACCACAAGGAGTAAAAATGGCAAAGAAGTTTAAGGCAATTGTTCGTCTCCAGCTCGATGCTGGAAAGGCAAATCCTGCGCCCCCAGTTGGCCCGGCTTTGGCTGGTCATGGTATCAATATCATGGCTTTTTGTAAGGAATACAATGCTCGTACTTCGAGCAAGCCCGGTGAGGTCATTCCTGCCGAGATCACGGTGTATACCGATGGTTCCTTTACGTTCGTTTTGAAGACATCTCCTGCTTCGGTCTTGTTGCGCAAGGCGGCAAAGGTCGAAAAGGGTTCTGGTGTGCCGAACAAAGAGAAGGTCGGTAAGGTGACCCGTGCACAGATCAAGGAAATCGCTGAGTTGAAGATGAAGGACCTGAACGCGATCAACCTTGATGGTGCGATGAAGCAGGTTGAAGGTACAGCCCGTTCAATGGGCATCACAATCGTAGATTAATTTTGTGGGAGGGTCGTTGATACGACCCGCTTGCACCACGGAGGATACAATGGCTAAACACGGAAAAAAATATAACGCCGCTCTTGCTAAAGTGGATCTGGATAAGGAATATTCGGTCCGCGATGCAATTGCTCTTGCAAAAGATACCAGCATTACGAAGTTCGATTCAACTTTAGAAGTTCACATGCGCACAGCACTTGACCCGCGTCAATCTGACCAACAAGTACGCGATGTGGTTGTGCTCCCACACGGTTTGGGCAAGACTGTCCGCGTGTTGGTTTTCGCTCAAGGCGAAGGCGCTGCGGCCGCCCGCTCGGCTGGTGCTGATCTGGTCGCCGATGATGACGAGACTTTGAAGAAAATCGAAGGCGGCTTGCTCGACTTCGATGTTGCGATCGCCACCCCTGATGCAATGGGTAAAGTTGGTCGCTTGGGCCGTGTGCTTGGTCCGCGCGGTCTCATGCCGAACCCGAAAGCTGGCACAGTGGTTGGTGCAGATGATCTGCCCCGTGCGATCAAGGAAGCAAAGGCTGGTCGTGTTGAGTTCCGCTTGGATAAGACCGCGAACATCCACGTAACAGTGGGGAAGGTCTCTTTCAGCGTAGATCAACTTTTGGAAAACTTCTCTGCGTTGATGGACGCTGTTCATAAGGCTCGTCCTTCTGGCGCAAAAGGTGAATACATCAAGCGCATTACGCTCGCCACAACCATGGGACCTGGGATCAAAGTGAACCCCAGCGACACCCACAAACTTGAGGTAACCGGGTAAAATATACCCGTTAATCCTGTCCTGAAAAAATATCAGGATGATATAAAAACCACTTCGCCAATGAAGGCGGGTGTCCCGAAAGGGACTTAATTTCCTGCTCAGGTGAAGACGAAAAGCAATTACATCCCTCCTTGGGATTTGCTAAAAGTCTTTACCTGTAAAGTGGTAAAGACTTTTTTATTGAAAGGAGGTGATACCTTTTGGCAGTTTCAAAGGAACGTAAAGAGGAAGTGCTGGCCACATATGCAGAATGGCTCAAGAAGAGTCAGGCTGTGATTGTTGTGGAGTATACCGGTACAAAGATGAAGGATTTGGATGCTATTCGTGCCAAGATCCGTGAATCCGGCGGTGAGTTCCATGTGTTGAAGAATACGCTCGCCCGCCGCGCTTTTGCTGATAATGGAATGAACTTGCCCAAGGAATTCCTTGTGCAAAGTACGGCTGTTTCGTTTGCCTTTTCAGACCCGGCTTCAACCGCAAAAGCTTTGAGCGAAGCTATGAAAGGCAAGGATGCCATCAAAGTCAAAGGTGGCTTCATGGGCACTCAGGTGTTGAGCTCTGCTCAAGTGAAAGCCCTGGCCGATATGCCGCCGTTGCCTGTTGTCCGCTCTCAGTTGTTGGGTGTGTTGCAGGCTCCTGCTGGTAAACTGGTCCGCACTATTGCCGAACCCGCACGCGGTTTGGCGGCTGTTATCAAGGCTTTCTCAGAGAAGGCCCCCGCCGCGGCGTAATCGGTTGTTATTACGCAACAAAAAATTAAAATCTACCTCAATAGTAATGGAGTTAAGCAATGTCTGAAAAGCTCGATAAAATCGTGGAAGAACTTTCCACACTGTCCGTACTTGATGCGGCTGAATTGGTCAAGAAACTTGAAGAGAAGTGGGGCGTTTCCGCCGCTGCTCCTGTTGCCATGGCTGCCATGCCTGCCGCTGGCGGCGCAGCTGAACCTGTCGAAGAAAAGACTGAGTTCGATGTAGTACTCAAGGATGCTGGCGCCAAGAAGATCGATGTGATCAAGGTCATCCGCCAATTGACTAGCCTCGGCCTCGGCGAAGCCAAGACCATGGCTGAAACCGCTGGTTCCAAGGTTCTTGCCGGTGTCGGCAAGGATGCTGCGAACGATGCCAAGAAGAAACTCGAAGAAGCCGGCGCAGCCGTCGTTCTTGAGTAAGATTCTCTAGTTGCACAAAAAAAGACGGCTCAAACGAGCCGTCTTTTTGATTCACACAATTTACTGATCTATG
Source organism: Candidatus Defluviilinea proxima (assembly GCA_016721115.1). Taxonomy (NCBI): domain Bacteria; kingdom Bacillati; phylum Chloroflexota; class Anaerolineae; order Anaerolineales; family Candidatus Villigracilaceae; genus Candidatus Defluviilinea; species Candidatus Defluviilinea proxima. The sequence continues at coordinate 4,912,028 of JADKIW010000001.1, read as the reverse complement.
CCGCGAGAGGTCTATCCATACGACGGATGACCATGACAACTTTACCGTTGATCTCCACTGGATCATTCTTCTTGAGGAAGATCGGTTTCATTGTCGGGTTGGCGGGTTGAAGGCGATAGCGATCTTTTTCTTTGAAGAAATACTTGAGGGTGTATTCATCATTTACGCGGACTGCCACCATCTCGCCGTTTTTTGCTTCTGTAGCGGGTTTCATCACAACGATATCGCCGTCATTGATCATGGCGTCGATCATTGAATCTCCCTTTACTTCAAGCGCATACAGGTCATTTCCCTTTTCCTTGGAGGGGAGCATGCTACGAGCGACATCAACAGCATCATATTCCTTGTCGTTCATATAGTTGACGCCGGGTTCAGGCACGAGCATAAGCGGGCCAGCCGCAATTGGGCCAAGAATTGGAACACGGAGCATATCGCTTGTGACTTGGATGATTTCACGGACTTTGTCCGTTAAACGGACACCCCGCGAAACGCGATTGTCGCGCTCGAGGTATTCCATTTTTTCGAGTTGATCAAGGTAGTAATTGACAACAGATGTTGAAGAAATCTTCACCTTCTCACCGATTTCACGAATCGAGGGAGGGCGTCCGTTTTCCTCTTGATATTCCAAAAGAAACTCGAGAACTTTAATATGTTTCTCGGTAATCCCTTTGCTTTTTCGTACCATCATCATAGCAACCTCCTGCCAAAATACTGACATGCGAAAGCATTATTCGCTCATTTGTGCTATGAATGATACCCGAACGCCTGTTCTGTGTCAAGTCTTGTTTGAGGATTAAATCCAAGTCCGACGGCGCATCCAGAAGTACATACCGATGGGCAGTAAGACAGTAATCGCTAATGTTCCGTAGAAAAATGGGCTTGTTGTCCAAACTTTAAGTGCGCCGGACGGCTCGAAAAAATTCATGCCAAAATAGCCCGTTAGGAAAGTGAGAGGCATAAACAGGACAGTAATAATGGTCAACGTTTTCATAATTTCGTTCATGCGGTTGTTGACCACGGATAGATACATATCCAGTGCGCCGCCTACGAGGTCACGCAGGCTTTCGTTTAGGTCATGTAGACGCACGAGGTGATCGTAAATATCGCGGAAAAAGATGCGGTCTTTTGGGTCGATAACCTGGTAGTCGTCGCGGGCGAGTTTGTTCATGACCTCACGTTGTGGGAGCAGGATCCGCCTCATCGCTAGTAAAACTCGTTTAAGTGCAAACAGCTTTTCGAGAGTCCGAGGCGATGGTTTGTCAAATACTTGATCTTCGATCTGGTCAATGGCTTCGTCAATCTTTTCCACTATGGGCATGTAATCTGTTACCAGTTTGTCGGCGATTTTATAGAGAAGGTGATCGGCACCATCTTGTAAATTACGCATATCACGGTCGCAGGAAGTCCATATTTCATCGATGGCAGTGGTGGGGTAATCGTGATGTGTGATGATGTAATTTGCCCCCAAGAAAACATCGACCTCGTCAATTTCTGCGTCCCAGTCGTTGCTATTTTCTGCCACTTCCATATAGTTGAGAACTATATACAGATAGTCTCCCCAATCATCCAGCTTGGGGACGTGGGTTTCCTGTAACGCATCATCGATTGCCAGTGGGTGAAAGCCAAAACTTTTTAGAATGGGGAGGCAGGTCTCAGGTTTCTCGCTTGTGAAATCCACCCAAAGGAGGCTACGTTTATTTTTAATGAGTTTAGGAAATTCTTGTGGGGGAACGTCTTTGCGGATGGGTTGGCCAGGTGTAAAGTAGAGGGAACGTATCATGGATTCTCCATTTTTGAGAAAAAAGTAGGGAAATTCAAGTATCTAATTCAAATGTTTCAGTAGATCGCGTGCAATTATCAAAAATATCAATCTTTAACTTGACAATTTCAATTATTTGTTTATAATTTTATAAAGATTTACTTTGGTGAAGTAAATTAAGGCAATATTTTGAGGTTTAACCTAGAAATCTATCTTTTATTCTGCTTATCTTACCAGTTATTGATTTACTTGCTGTGTTGATTTTTGTCTCTTTGAGAGCATGTAGATAATCTTTGGAGGCTCCTTATGTACCCTGCACCAACTCATTGTCCTGTATGTAGTTCTGAATTGACGGTTGCTCGTTTGCATTGTTCCTCATGTGATACTGCCATTGAAGGTCGCTTCACAGGTGGACCATTTGCGCATCTGACTTCCGATCACTTGGATTTTATTATGACCTTTGTCCGTTGTGAGGGGAAGATCAACCGCATGGAACAGGAACTTAACCTTTCGTATCCAACGATTCGAAACCGTCTGCATGAGGTGATCCGCACTCTTGGTTTTGAACCAGGCAAAGAAGAAGTTGTTGAAGTTACTGCTGAAAAGCGGAATGCTGTGCTTGAAGAGCTGGAAGCTGGTCGTATTTCTGCCGACGATGCCATGCGTATGTTGCGCGGTGAAGAGGAGTAGGTCATGAGCAGGACACTTTCTGTCGGCAAGACGCCCAAGATCAAGTTGGATGCCATCGGCGGCGATATCAGCGTTGTGGGCTGGGATGGCGAGTTCATTGTGAAGGGTGATGAAGATGATCTGAGCCTCAAGCAAAATGGAGATGTAATTTCCCTGTCTTGTGGTGGGGATTTAGCATTGCGGGTTCCAAAAGGTGCTTCTTTTGAAATTAAGTCAGTCGGTGGTGATGCATCTATTCGTGGCGTAACTGGCGACTTTGAATTGAAGGAAATTAGTGGGGATCTTTCCATTCGTGATGCGGGTTCGTTATCGATCGGCACCATCGGCGCGGACTTGAGCCTGCGAAATACAAAGGGCAATGTGTATATAAAGAATGCGCATGGTGATGTTTCCATCCGTGATGTGGACGGAAATGTATCAATCGATTCTGTTGCCGATGATCTGGCGTTACGCGGTGCACGTGGAAATATCAATGTCAATGTTGGGGAGGATGTGGTTGTGTATCTTGACCCCAAACCGGACGGTGCTTATTCAGTGGTGGCTGGTGACGATATTTTGCTCGTTATGCCGTCAACTGCCAATGCGACGCTTCTTGTTCAGGGTGATGAAATTGAATTTGATTGGCCAGGTATCGAGTCTGAAGAAGATGCAACAGAGCGGACAGTTATCCTGGGTAACGGTTCTGCAAAGATCTCGTTGAGTGCTGGTGGTGATGTGCGCGTCAGTGATCGTGCGGATGCCGGTGAGTTCGCCGAGGAATTTGGGAACTTTGCTGGCTTGAACTTTGACTGGTCTGGTTTTGGGGACCGGATTTCACGTCAGGTGGAGAAGGCGACTGCACAGGCCGCCAAACGTGCAGAAGAAGCGGCCCGCCGTGCGGAACGTCATGCCGGGCGACATGCACGTAAATGGAAGGCAAATGTCAATGTTGGCCGTTGGAATTGGGACATTACCCCGAATGCTGTCACGCCATCGTCACGCACATCTGAGCCGGTTTCGGAAGATGAACGCATGTCGATCTTGAAAATGTTGCAAGAAAAGAAAATCACAGCCGCACAGGCTGAAGAATTGCTTAAGGCACTGGAAGGAGGCGGATAATGTCTTCGGAAGAACGCAAGAAGATCTTGCAGATGGTTGAGGAAGGAAAGATCTCTGCTGGGGAGGCGGCAGAGTTGATGCGCGCCCTCGAAGCGGATCAGGCTGAGGAGGCGGCAAATGTTTTTGATGTTGGAGCAGGTTCCGGTTTCGAAGGAAGCGGAACGTCAGCCCCTGAGTTTGAAAAGGTGAAGGCACGAGCGCTTCACTTTGCAATGATCCCGTTATGGGGTGGTGTCGGCATCGCTGTTTTGAGCGCTTGGGGTATTTATGCGATCCAGCAAAATGCGGGTATGAACTTTTGGTTCTTTTGTTTGATGTTCCCCTTGATGTTGGGCGTCTTGTTGATCGTGCTTGGTTCGGCAGGGCAGGGGTCGAAGTGGTTATATGTAAATGTGGACCGTCCTTATGCCGATGACTGGCCTAAAAATATGACGTTTGGTTTTCCGTTACCTCTGGGTTTGACTTCGTGGTTCTTACGAAGTTTCGGACATAATATTCATGGAATGGAAAAGGTAAACGTGGATGGGATTATTGAAGTGTTGGATGCAACTGGTAAATCAGGCGAGCCGTTCATCGTAAATGTTGATGACGATCAAGACGGTAACCATGTGCAAGTTTATATTGGGTGATGGAGGTGTGTGATGGCAAGCTCTGAAGAACGTATGAAGATATTAAAGATGATCGAAGAAGGTAAACTCAGCGCGGAGGAGGGGACAAAATTACTTGTAGCTTTATCTGAGAAACGTGGACCAACCCCGCCTCGCACGCCGGGGATGCCTGGTACGCCACGCTGGTTGCGGATTCGTGTGACGGATATTCACACCGGTCGCTCGAAGGCTTCAGTGCAGATCCCGCTTGCTTTGGTGGATGCTGGTATGAAGATCGGTGCTCATTTTGCCCCCGAAGTGGAGGGCGTAGATATGATGAATGTAATGGATGCCGTACGCTCCGGCGTAACCGGCAAGATCATTGATGTGACAGACGAAGAGGACGGGGAACACGTGGAAATATATGTGGAGTAAGTACCAAGCAAACATATAGCCTCGTGTAGAAAATGCAACGGCCCTCATCACACGAGGGCCGTTGCATACCAGGGGAGAAGCATACAAAGCGTTTTAAGTGGCATTCACAATATAGGAGTATTGAGATGCAAACCATTGACCATTTTACCCAGTTGTTTAAAACCAAACCGGCTCCTGCCGCTGATATTCGTGAAGTTACTGACCTTGACTCGTCATTGGGCCGGCAGGCGTTGCAGATTTATGAACGATCGTTTCCAGAAATTGAACGCGACCCGGTGGAAAATATTGCAACCAGCCTACGTAATGAAAACCCAGACAAAGAAGTGACGCATTTACGGGTATTGATTGAGGATGATGTTGTTGCTGGTTTTACATATTTTTCAAGCTATAAGGAATACTATCTTGGGTTCCTAAAGTTTATTGCTGTGCGCGAGGATATTCGCGGTAAAGGAGTTGGTCCTATTTTGTTACAGGATGCAATTCAACAGGTCCGCGCGGACGGGGTGTGGGCAACAGGCTGGTCTTATCTTGGGTTGGTATTGGAAGTTGAACGCCCTGAGATGGCAGAAAACGATCAAGATCGACAAATCCGTGAAAGACGTATTCAGTTTTATAAACGCAATGGTGCGGTGTTGATCAAAGATCTAGACTACATCGCGCCGCCACTTGCGGATGATAAACCAAGCATACCGTTTCATTTGATGGTTTTACGGGCAGTTCCAAAATATGGGATGCAGTATTGGTTGCGTCAGAACGCTGTAAAGGCATTACTTGTAGAAGGGTACGGAGAGGAACACGATAGTTGGTTTGTGCAACATGCGCTCAAAGTTCGTCAACGCGCCAAATACCGATAATTATTTTGATTGGAAGCAATAATGGTCAACCAGTAATCTGGCTGACCATTGTTTTTACGAAGTCAGTATAGCGAGCGTGTTGTTTAGGTCAAATCTTCCATCAATTCCATGGGGACAACTGCGGCACCGACAATGCCGGGGCCCGTATGTACACCTAACACGGGTGAGATACGCCTGACCTCCAACTTGGCAACATTGAGCTGTTCCTGGAGTTGGTTTGCGAAGCTTTCGGCTTTTTCAGCAAAGCGACCATGCAATACAGTGACCCAGACCGGGGCATTTCCGTATTTTTGGAAGATGTGATCTGTCATAGCCTTCATGGATTTTCCGATGGTGCGTCCATTGGTGACCGTGCTGTACTTGCCGTCCGTATCCACGCGGATGACGGGCTTGAGATTCAACAAGGCACCAGCTAAAGCCTTAACGCGACCAATACGCCCGCCTCGTGCAAGGTATTCCAAAGTGTCGAGGGTGTAGATCAGTTCAGTCTTCTCGCGGATTTTTTCAAGGCGTTCTTGAATGTTTTGATAAGCCCAGCCTGCCTTCAATGCAAGCGCCGCCGCTAAAACCTGAAAACGTTCGCCGCCTGAGAGGGTGAGTGTGTCCCAGTGTTTTATGTTGGCTTCACCCTTTACCTGCTCGCCGCCATCACGTGCCGAGTTGATGGTGCCGCTCAAGCCAGAGGAAATATGGATCGAAAGGATGTTTTTCTCCACCTGCGAAAGTTTGCGATAGATCTCAGCAAAGATCCCGCTGGAAGGCTGTGCAGTTGTCGGGATCTGTGGACGCATAGCCTCGAGACGATTGTAGAAATCATCTGCAGATATTTCGGTTGAGTCCACTTCACCTTCTGGAAATTGAATGAACAATGGGGCTTGCACGATCCCCAAACTTTCAAGTTCCTCGGCAGACATATCTGATGCACAATCGGTTACGATTTTCATTTTATTTTCCTTTGAGATTTATTTTTTACTTCTTCAACAAACTGTTGACCAACATATTTGTGCTTTCACGCGCGACCTTTTCCCATTTGGCACCTTTGGGGTCGAGCAAACTTTGCAATAGTAGACCCATCGCTGTGGAGACGATCATGCGTGAGGTGAGCTCAGGGTCCACTTCAACAAATGAACCTTCGTCTACGCCTTTTTTGATGAGTGATGTGAAATATTTGTGATAACGCCGGTAAGGGGAAATACTTGCATTCCAGATCTTGTTATCGCGGCTGGCTTGCATCCAGAATTCCAGGAACATAGGTAAGCCATCACCTGCGGTTTCAAAGATATAAGGAAACGCCTCAGACATTTGCATGAAGGTTTCAGGAGCCGTCATATCTTTTGATACTTCGATGGCGTTGTCTATGGCTTTTAACCAGCCATCTAATATGGCAAGGAAAAGTTCCTGTTTACTTTTGAAGTGATGATAGAACGCGCCTTTACTGATTCCCGCCTCTGCGCAAATATCGTCCACGCTGGCTTTGTTATAGCCATTGTTGGAGAACAACTTGATTGCAGCATCCAGAATTTTTGTGCGTGTCTCTTCGCTACGTTGTTGCATAGGCCTTGATTTGCTCTTTATGTTTACTTCGTAGAATAAAACCGACCAGTCGGTATGTTTTTACCCCCGAAAGACTGTACTGTCAATATGATGAAGATTACATTCTTCTAAGAAAAAAGTGAAGGAGCCTGTCTCCTTCACTTTTGTTTGAAACCAGTTGATGCCCACGGTCTACATATTCTAGTGGACTACGGTCTTGCTGTACTCATTCTCTTTTATGCAGGCTTATAGGCTGTGATTTTTGCGCTATAAACAGCTTTGTACACATCTTCGCGTGGATATTCCTTCACATCCAGCTTCATCTCGTCAAGCGCGGAGTCGACTGTTTGCTTATCGAAGAATACTGGCGTGACTGATACATTTGTAAAGCCAACAGCTTCCATCATGCCGATGTAGTCCTTGGCTTCCACGGCGCCGGCTACACATCCTGCCCAAGCGCTCAGGCTTTGTTTCACTGCATCTGGTAATGGACCGTCGGTGACAATATCAGACACAGCAAGTTTGCCACCAGGCTTGAGCACGCGGAATGTTTCGGCGAACACTTTGGATTTATCGGGCGAGAGGTTGATCACGCAGTTCGAGATGATGACATCCACTGTGTTTGAGTCAACGGGCAGGTCTTCGATGAATCCCTGACGGAATTCAACGTTTGTGATGTTCATCCGCTTCGCACTGCCCCGGGCCCGTTCCAGCATCTCGGGAGTCATATCTACGCCGATAACTTTTCCGGTCTCGCCGACTTTCTTTGCGGCGAAGAAGCAGTCGAGGCCAGCGCCCGAGCCGAGATCAAGGACTGTTTGCCCGGGTTGCAGAGATGCGAGTGTGATCGGGTCGCCACAGCCGTAACTGACGGATGATTCTCCTTCGGGAAGGACGGCAAGTAGATCTGTCGGGTAGAGGTTGCTTTCGGTGGAGCAGCAGTCTGAAGGTCCACAACAGGAAGTGTTGCTTTTAATCCGCTCTGCATAATGCTCGCGGACCGTATCATGAATGGGGGTGGGGGATTGAGTCATGGGTTCTCCTTTTGAAATTATAGAAACAGAATGTTATAAGCAAGGCCGATAAAAATGGCTCCGACCCATAACGTGCCAACAACAATGGCAATGACACGCCAACGGGCAATGGTGAGTGCGCCGCCCAACGCGCCGAGGGATGTGCCGGCGCCCGTGATGAGGAAGGCCAGTGCTGCACCCTCGCTCATGCCGCTCTCGAGCATGGCACGGACAAGAGGCAGTGACGCCTCGGTATTGATGTAAAACGGAAGCCCAAGCGTGGCGGCAAGTGGAATACTATAGGCATGGCCAGACCCAAAGAGACCGGTGATCCATGCTGTGGGAATGAGGCCATTGAGCAGGTATCCAATAAATGTAAACCCTAAGAAGAGGGGGAACAACCGTTTGCTGATCGTCCACATCTCTTGCATGAACATTTGTAGGGTGATCGTTGGTTTGGCGGGCTCTGATGAGCATGAGCATTGTGCTGTTGATGCAGATGATTGAACAACAACTGGAAGATCGAGCGGAGCGGGACCGCCCATGATGCCCAATGAGAACGATGCTGATTTTGGCGATGTCATACGTGCCTGATCTTTCAACCAGCCACGAGCTTCAGCAAAGCTGGCAATGAATCCGCCTATCAGGCCAAGCAAGATCGAGGCGACAAAGAACGCAATGGCGAATTTCCAACCGAATAAACCTGCACTGTAAAAGAGTTCTTGTGGGGAAGTGAGCGGTGACGCGACCATGAAAGCAACGATGGGCGCCCATGGGACAGTGGATGCCATCATCCCTAGAATGATCGCTGTTGTACCACATGAGCAGAAAGGTGTGGCAACAGCAACTCCCGTGGACATGAGCACGCTGTTCTTTGTGTTGCGTCGCAAGAAGTTTGCGATGGCATCCTGGTCAACATAAAGTTTTAGCGCGGCGCTGATAACGATGCTGAGTAGAAGCAAATACCAGTTATGTGAAAAGGTCTCGACAACCTTTCCAAGGGTGTATTGGAGTAACGATGTGATGTCCATTCTTTGGTCCTTGATGCAAATCTTTTTATAGACAACTGTCTATGTATTAGATTAAAAAAATATCCTACAGATAATTTCTCTCTGCTCATCACAGTGATGGGCAGAGACTTGATCCATTAACAGCAACCACCGCCGCCGCATTCTTCGCAACCGCAGTTGCTCAGCACGTTCAATTCGTTCATAGCGTTTATCTCCTTTCATATAGATACTTGTCTATCAACCAAGGCAAAAAAAGAGACGGTTATGCGTTGACCACTTTGATAACCGCTTCGGTTGCCTCTTCCTCGGGTGCGAACTTCAACATGATCTGTCCACAGCAAACGGCGATGTTCTCTTGATTGAGAGTATAAAAAGTTTGCTTGCCTTCTTCGCGGATGCTTACCAGATCCGCATCACGTAAGATGGCGAGGTGATGTGAGATAGTGGGTTGCGAGAAGCCGATCTTTTCAACGATCTCGTTGACAGAGAGCTCGCAACAGCAACACGCGCTCATGATCTTCTGACGAGTTTCATCGGCGATGGCTTTGGCGAAGAGGACAGGGTTGAATTTCATCAATGGTTATTATATAGACGTTTGTCTATTTGTCAAGAGGAAATATAGACCTGACGGGTTTTATCATGGAACATGTTAATCGGACTTATTCGTGTTGCGTTATAAGCCGGTTAACCATGGCTCTGCGAAAACCTGTCAGGTCTTTTATATTACGGAATGGCAGTCGGTGTGGCTGTTGAGTCAGGGACAAGGGTCGGTGTGGCAGTTTCCTCGATAGGGGGCAAAGTGGCGACGGGTGTTGGCGTGGCAGTAGCAGGGACGGGGTATCCATCCATGAGGATCTGCCATGCAATATCAAGGTCATCGCTGGCAGCAACGGGGAAATCGGGCAGGTTCTTGATGACTAGGTCAACGCGGAAGATCGCTTCAGTGAGGTCCGTTTGTTTGGCTTCAGGCGCGCTGACTTGCATCTCTGCCAGAACATCGCGCGCAGCTTGCGCATCGGATCGTGCCAAACCGAAATTGCTTTGATAGAGGAACAACCTTGCACGCGAGAGTAACTCCATGGCGCGGATCAAATCTGATTGATAGGTGAGTTCAACGAGTGTCTCGTTGCGCTGTACATCGGCGCCTTCCAGGGTTTGGACGCGCGAATCAAGTTGAGTGATGGAATCGCTTTGGGGTGTTTGATCAGCCTCGAGCGTGGCAAGACGCGTTTGTAAATCCGCAAGTTGGATCTCGCTCTGGCTTTGTCTATAGTCCAGATCATTCAACTGCGATGTGTTCTCTTCTACAGGGCGAACGTATTGGTCGTACACCAACGGTGCGCCAAAATAGACAGCGGCTCCGCATCCGCCGATGACGGCCACAATAATGATCAGCCGCAGAATAGCAAGGATAATGCGCCTCATGACATCGCCGAAAGTTTGCTTCGGCCTCTTATCTTGTTTTGGTTCTTCGACCTTTTCTTCAATCGGTTGAATTGCAACTTCAGGAACCGGGGTGATCGCCAGTTCCTCTTCTTTTGGTTCTTGCGTTTTTTCCTTTTTTGCCATGTGAGCCTCCGTTGGTTTAATTATACTTATTATGTGTCTGGCTCAAATAGAATCATAAGCCCCGATGAATGGACCGGGGCTTATCTGTTTGAATATAGTTGTTCTGATTACGGATCGATCTGCGGACTGACGAAGTAGGTTCCGTATTGATCGCGGACCATGAGCCAGCCAGTTGTGTAATCTTTTGTAGGCTTGATGAGTTTCACAATGACCCATACGCGCCACTTACCGTCCACATACACGGAGTTTGTGTCGTACCACAATACATCCTTGTACAATGCGGAGGAGATGATCTTTCCATCGGGCCCAGTGCGAACGTGCATGCCTTTTTCGTAGAGGATCTTCAGTTTATCCCAACCATTGTTGGAGGGGGGCGGTGTGCTGGGCGGAGGCGTTGGCTTGGGAGGTTTGGATGGTTCAAGGGTAACGCCTGCAGGTAAGTTAATGACCTGCCCGGCGTAGATCAGGCTTGCGTTGCTGATCTGTGGATTGACCGCTAGGAGCGCATTGACGCTGGTCTTGCCGCGAGCCGCGATCTTCCCAAGGGTGTCTCCTGTTTGCACAACATAGGTTCCGCCTGTCTGTGGGTAGGAGGGAGTGGAACCCGTTGGGATGTTGATGACTTGTCCGGTATAGAGCCACCAGCCGAGACCGGGGTTGACCGCGCGGATGGCGTCCACTGTGGTGTTGCAGAGGGCCGCAATACCGCTCAGGGTGTCACCTGCCTGCACAGTGATGTAGGTAGGGCACTGTGACCAGGCCAAGGCGCCGCCTGTTGACGCAAAAGATGTGACAAGAAGTGCTGTAATGACGAGTAGTTGAGTAAGTTTTTTAGTGTTCATTGTTTCCTTTCCATCTGTTAATAAAAGGATACTCAAAATATGTTAATTGTCAACAGGGGTAGGACTATTGTCATACTTTTAAAACATGGGATACTTTTGGCTACTGTTTCGTCTGCGCTTCGAGCCATGTTTGAATGGCGTTCTGTACAAGTTGAGGCTCTTTCATAATGAGAAAATGGTCGCTGTCTATTTCAACGTAGGTACCGAGTTTCCCAAGCTCTTCTGCGATCTGGCGTGCTTCTGTAACGGGCATTCTTTCGTCTTGAGTCCCTTGGATGAGCAGGATGGGGATGCCCAAGCTACGGAGGCCCGGGGCGTCGGTCATGCCGTCGATGAGGATCAGGCCGCTGAGGCCATCTTCAGCTCCCAGCTTGGATGCGAGGCGACTGATCCCAAATCCGCCGTTGGAAAAGCCGCCGAGATAAATCGTTTGAATCCCTTGTTCCCTAAGATATTGAAACGTGGACCGCAGAATGGTTTCGCCCTCTGGATACCACCATTTACCCTGCCATTCTGCTGAGGGACAGGTTGTCACTGCTCCGAAGCGATCCACGGCGTGAGCAATTTCCCAACACTGCGCGGTGACATTGCCCATGAAGCCGTGCAGAAAGATAACACCGACATCAGGGTGGCGATTTACTTTTGGTTCGATAACCACTGCATCAAAAGCTGACGGTCTCTGAAGAGTGAGATAGGTATTGATAATAGGGGAGGGAACAATTCCATGTGCTTGCCGCAGATCAATATAATCTTGATAGAGTGCCTCGGTGATGTTCTCATGTTCCTTTGCTGATGAGCCGCCGATAAAATGAAACAGCGTTTCACCGAAGATGAGGCTATCTTGTTCATCAAGAACATAACTTAACCAACGTGTTCCTTTCTCCTGTGGCAGAGTGACCATGCGCAGGTTGGATTTGGAATTTAGTTCTCCGAGGGCGATCCGCGTGACCACGATCAATGCAAGTGCAAGCAAACCAATCACGATCAAGGAACGATACTTTGGGACCCAGGGTGCCAGGATGAGCCCAGCGATTGCGATGGAGATTGCGAGCAAATAGCCGATCCCTGAAATGGTGATCGGGATGGGAAATGTAATGGCGATCACTGCAAGGATTGGCAAAGCAAGGAAGATGCCCGATAAGCAAAGTACATACTTGAAGTTCATGGATTTAATTATATTCAGATGTACATAAAGTCGGCCCATCTTTTCTTTTAGCCGCGGACCTCTCGTAACACTTTACCTTCTTCGGCATGAACACCCTGCTTCATGAAAGATTTGCACAAAGAACGAACATCCCTTTCAAGGAAGGCATTTGCATTGGGGTTGCTCCCAATTTCCATTACTTGTGGGAAATCAATGACAACCGCTTCTTTGTTGTGCCAAAGGATATTGAACGTGGAGTAATCGCCATGAACTCTGCCAGACTTTACAATGCGCTTCAAATTCTGGACCGATTGCCTGAAGGCTTCGTCCGCCTCAGCTTTCTCCATCCTTAGATCGGATATGCGCGGAGCGGGATTGCCGTTCTCATCCCCGATGAACTCCATCACCAGTGCCAGCCCGTGGACTGCGATCCCTCGTGGTACGCGCACACCATGCTCAAGGAGATGTTTCATCTGTTTGAACTCCTCCTGCACCCAAAGGACTTGATGAGCATCGAGACCATGCTTACTGCCTTGTTCAATGGCTTTCTGGATCCTGTCATCGCCGACGAACCTGCCTTGCCTATATGCCGCATCATGTTTGAATGACCGCACACGCAGGTCTGTGTACATTTTGACTGCTATGAGTCCCTTTGAGTTTCTGCCGAGAAAGACTGATGCCTCTTTGCCAGTTTTGATACCGCAGATCAACTCATCGAGGAAGTCCATTTTGGAGAGTTCGTTCAGATCGCTGTTCTCGAAAGTTGCATCTGGGTCTGAATTTCCGTCACGGGAAACGAGTTGACTGATCGACTGTTTACCGGTCAGCTTTTGCTTTTTGCTTTTGAACTTTACGAAAGTTTCTGCTTCCGTGTCTTCCATATCGAACCTGTTTGAATTGGATTTCATTTTTTGTGTTCCTGTATAAACCTCCTGCGGAAAACAAGATCGCAGGGTTGCGCGCCCTGCGAGGAAGAAAGAATCAAAAACCGCAGGGTGAGTTACGCCTGCGGTTGGATGGTCAGAATGAACGATGAATGGAATCGTTACGAAAGTCCAACTATGGGAGGCGTGCTCAAAACAGAATTTTGGGATGAGATAAAGGTTGTCATTTTGTTTCGTGCCTCCTTTTCTTGATTGTGGACGATATTGCTCTTATTTTATGTGGGGGAGTGACCTGTGTCAAGAACTTTCTGTGGGGCCTTTGGCTACAGCAGTTTCTGATTGCGTTTTAGAAGACCGAGGTATTCGCCTATAAGGGACTTATTGTAGTGCAGAATGAAATACAAGCATTGTTGTGTTCATTCTGCGTTTGCTTTTACTCGGCTGTCACTTCATGCAGGGAAGACGTGTTTACAGATGGCTTGAAGATCTTCAGGGCGATGATGATCGTACTGGTGGTCGTTTGAAAGAACGAGGCGGCGATGATCGTCAGGTCGTGTTGCAGGAGCGCGTACCCTCCCCAGATCAACCCAGCCGATAAATTCAACAGCCATGTGCCTAATGAAAGTCCAGAGAGATCCTCTTCCTTGTAGGCAACCCGCACCTGTGGGAAATTCGATATCAACGCACTGATGGAAAGCGCAAGACCCAGACCGACTTTTCCAAAGAATATTCCTGATACAAGTAAAACTCCCAGCCAGGCAGGGGTTACTCTAAATTCATTTATGCTTCGCCCGAGACGTAAGGCGATCAGTGTGATGATGAAAAAGGACGCCGCAATAATTCCAGAAGCAAGCGTGACGAATGGTTGATCGGTGATGATTCCATAAGCCAGCCAGCCCAGGCTGACAACGCAGCTTGTGCCGGTGGCATCCACCGAGACGCCAAATGCCTTTCGCGCACGGATCAGGCGTGCCAGTTGTGGGGTGGAGCGGATCAGGTCGATCATGGTGCCGATCGACCCAAGAATAGAGGGGAGGTTCATTTTGTTATCCTATAAAAGAAAGATGTATTCGAGTCTTGTTTTGTAGTTTGTTCTTGCCGTAGGGACTGACCCATCCAGCGAATGGCAACTTACTTAACGGTCTTGATGGGCCGCCCTTACGGGCATAAAAGCGGATTAATGAACATTCTCCGCCAGAACGGTGGAGAATGTTTTTTGATTGCGATCTGTGCGATTGGGTATTACGCAATGACGGGGATCACAGGCTCCTCGTCCATGTCTTTCAAATTAACAACGGCATCTTCTATCGCTTCGATCACGAGGGTACTTGGTCCACGTGCAACATAACTTTCTCCTATCGACAATGTGTGGTCGTTGTTATCTCCCGCGCTGGTAACCCACAAAATGCCTTTTTCACACTCAATTTCCAAGCCCGTGTTTGGACTGAGCTTCAATACCTCGTGTTGGTGCAGATTCAAGTCTATGTGCTTGCAATGTTCGATTGCGATCATATAAACTCCTGTTGTATAGCCACATTGTATGGATATTCCAGTGACGAGTACAGATGCAGATTTATAGAATTGTAACCAGTACAGTGGATGCTATAATCAACTGTACTGGTCATTTTTAGGAAAACTGTTCCCTTATGAAAACCGATCCGAATTCATCATTGCTGTATCGTTCCCTCGCAGACAAGTTGATCGCGTTGATCGAGAAGGATACCTATCGCGTTGGGGAGCGCATTCCCTCGGTGCGGCAGATGAGCAAACAGCAGGGCGTCAGCATCAGCACGGTGTTGCAGGCATATCTACTGCTTGAGAATCAAGGCTGGATCGAAGCCCGGCCGCAATCGGGATATTATGTGCGGGGAAAAGCTCATGACCAGGTACCAGAGCCTGAGATATCCTCTCCAGCAAAGGACCCAAGCCGGGTCAGCCTGCACGAACTGGCGATGATGTTGATGCGCGATTCAACCGACCCCGAACTTGTTCAGCTCGGAGCGGCATTTCCCAATCCCAATTATTTACCTACTGAAAAGATCAATCAGGCACTGACCCGAGCCGCGCGGCGTCACGCTGTGGATGGGCACAAGTACATCATTCCACCGGGGTTGGAGGAGCTCCGTGTGCAGATCGCGAAGCGTGCGGCACTGTCAGGGTGCCAACTCTCTCCCAGTGAGGTGATGGTCACCTCGGGTGGGTTGGAGGCGATTGACCTTTGTCTGCTTGCGGTTTGCCGACCGGGAGATATCGTTGCGATCGAGTCGCCGATGTATTTCGGTACTCTGCAAACATTGGAAGTACATGGATTGCGTGTGCTGGAGATCCCCACACATCCGCGCGATGGGATCAATCTTGAAGCGTTATCTTTTGCTGTTCAACATAACCCCGTGCGTGCGGTGATCGTCATTTCGAATTTCAATAATCCGCTTGGGAGCCAGATGCCAGACGAGAAGAAGAAAGAACTTGTGGAGTTGCTGGCGCGGCATGAGATCCCTCTGATCGAGAATGATGTATGCGGCGAGATCTATTTCGGCGAGAAGCGACCGATTGTTTGCAAGTCATTCGATAAAAAGGGACTGGTGATGCTGGTCTCCGCGTTTTCAAAGGATATCAGCCCCGGCTTGCGGATCGGGTGGGTTGCGCCCGGACGATTCAAAACGGAGTTGGACTGGTTGAAGTTCACGATCAGCGTTTCCCCGCCGACATTGCCACAATACGCCATCGCGGACTTTATCGAAGGCGGCGGATACGATCATCATCTGCGGCGCATTCGCCGGGAGTATGCGCGCAATGTGGAGTTGATGTCGAGTGCGGTGATCCGTTATTTCCCTTCCGGTGTGCGACTCACGCGCCCCTCAGGCGGATTTGTGCTTTGGGTGCAATTGCCAGAGAATGTGGATTCGCTTGAGTTGTATAAAAAAGCGCTGGAACAAAAGATCACACTCGCCCCGGGGCATGTCTTTTCAGCGACCAATCAATATGCAAATTTCATTCGCTTGAATGCGGCAGAGTTCAATTACACGATTGAGCGTTCACTGGAGAAGTTGGGGCATATTATTGTGGGGTAGGGGTTTATCGCATTTGATGAAGTCTAGGTACGCACCCATAAGAAATTAATTGTAATCTTTTCTTCTTTTCGGACGTTTCTTCTTCTCTTCCTTTTTCTCTCGTCTCAACTCCTCAATTTCTATTTGGTTTTTTGTCTTTGGTAGCGGCTTGAATCGACGTGCACGTAAGATAGCTAAGATAGAAAATGCTCCAAATATCCCTACCAAATATAAGTAGCCACTATTGCCTTCAATGAAATAAACGAACAGTGAAAAGATAAATACGGGAACGAAAACGAAGACATCAATCAAACTAAAAAGCCAAAAACCTTTTGATCTTTTTGGTGGAAACCCTGGAGAAAATTTGTTGACCCAATATCCAGGGTTGTATTGGTGATCTTGCCATTCTTTCATTTTGTCTAAGTCATCGTTTTGCTTCATATTTAAATCCTGATTGTGAGTTTACTGTCTAACCTCTCTCCCGCCTCCCCTGAAGGGGAGAAGCTAATACACTTGAACCGAAACATTGCTTTAGAACATCAATCGACAAGACGCCCTTCCTATTTGGGAAGGGATGGGGATAGGTCAAGCCTCATTTCCTTACCATACGTAACGACTGATCCGCCGTCAACGTGATAATTGACACAGTTCGTTCTACCAACGGGCGTGATGTTCTTCTGCAAAGCCGATCAGATTGTGGATCTCAAGCGAACTGCCATCGTCAAGTGTCGCACGCCCGTTATAGTGCCCGAACATTTGATGGACCTCGCTGAAGATGATGCCCAGATTGGTCTTTGCGGTGCGGTCCTTGAAGGGAGTAAAGGTCAGGTCAAGGCGGCCTTCATTATCGGTGAAGCGCCATGGCTGCATGTAATTGCCAGATTTATAGTCGAAGCGAACCGTGCCGAGTTTATGAACACGCCCGTTTAGGATGATGGCGTTCTCGGTCGCTTTGCTGAGATCACCGAAACCCATTCCAAGATTTAGCCCGATGGTTTGCCCATCGCGGAGGAAACCTGAAGAGCTGGCCCAATTCCAATAGCTTTGGTATTCCCACACGCCGCGTCCCCAATCAAGTGAACCGATACAGGTTTCGGGTTGCAGTTCTTCGCGTTGATCGCCATATTGGATATATCCCTGTGCGGGCATGCAGTTGATCTTGGTATTGTCGTAGAAACGTTTTTCGCCAATGGGAATGATGATGTTCATTGACTCGTGCTCGGGTAGCGCACGCAGAATGATATCAGCGTGGATACCGCGTCCGTTGTTGAACCCAGCCCAATCGACTTTGACGCGGCGCTCGCCGCCATCCGCTTGGAAGTGGAGCGATACCTTGTCGTTCATGAAGGAAGCTTCGCCCGCTTCGGGATTCCTTTCGAGCTGGATCCCTTTCCCAAGCGGAATGACCAGCCCCTCTTCATGCAGTTCGCCTGTGGCGAAGTCGAGTGTATAGACGAAGATATTGCCTGCATAGCCAAGATCGGCAATGGTAGCGGAGAAGAAACGCTGTGGTGTGAAGATGGCGTAGTAATCCCAGCGCTTGATGCGGAAACGATGGAAGCGTGCGTTCTCGAGGTTGCAATCTAATAATGGCTTACGTGACCAGCCGACTTGTGTCAGTTTGCCGTTTGTATCGAGCAGGGAACTGGGTTCTAGAAGTTCGTTTTGCATCTTGCCGCCTTATAGGGTTTATTTATAAGAATGATTATAACGCTCCTGTTCTGTCCCCTTACCTATGGTGAATCAATGCCAGAAAAGTGTCTGTAAATTACGCAGAATCCCCATCTCTTGCGCGCTGTGTTAGGCATTTTTGTGTTTGAAAAATTCATAGCTTTGACTCAAAATCATGTATTGCAGTTTCCACTTCTGATTTATATTTATCACAAGCGAAATCAGCATTTTGCATACTTGGCTTGATGACTGAAGTGCAGATCTGGTTAAAAATGAGAATGGCTTCATCGGTTTTATTTAAGCGATACATATCGTAGAAATAGGAAGCAAGGGTAATGTGTCCTGCATCTTGATTGTTTGCGTTTGTCTTGGAAGATTCAAGAAACTTATTGGCGTCTTGCTGAATTAATTCGGGGTAATCTCTTGTGACATCTGTAAACTTGCCATTTTCATATCTCAAAATGGTTATGGCAGAAAATACTACGGAATAGGAACTGCACTGATAACAAAAGCCATAATTGCTGGTTATTAATTCAGGATTACCGTCTTTGTTTGTGTCAGTGTAACTTTTTACTGCTGGATAGTTAGCCCCAAAGGCATCAGCAACATAGTAATTGTCGTTGGCGGGATCGTATTTATAGATTTGAACCTCTTCACTAGCGTAAGCCCCGATATGTATCAAGGAGACAATAAATTCCTTTTCGCCGTCATTGTCGAAATCGCCATATCGTTTCAATTCAGCGCTACTTACTCCCATTTTAGAAAGCGTTCCTTTGGGGACTTCCGCATGCGGAGTTGCATAAAAGAATGCGTCACCTACAGCATAGCCAACAATAACTTCGTAAGTTTTTCCATTTCGAAAAAATTCAAGAGATGTTTTTACTAATGCTGGGGCTTCTAGTATGCTAGATGTAGGTAAAGGTGAAGGCGTGATAGACGGAAGCGGGGTATACGTTGCAGAGGGAGATGAGTTGCGCTAGCAGGTGGAAGAGAGCCAGAATTGCTACATGCGCTAATTGAGAAGAAAATGATGATCGCGAATGAGTGAATGATGATTTTTTTCATAACATAATTTTCAATGTGAACGCCTAGCGGTTTGCGTTACCTGTGTTGGGCGGCGGTTTGACATTAATCGATTCATGTCTTTGAGAGTCATTTACGACCCAGCCATCTATGAACAGAAGCAACGTATTCTTTGTATTCGTCGCCGAACTTTGCTGTTAGATAGCGCTCCTCAGGAATGATCAGGATGTAATGGCACAGAATCGTTGAAGGCAGAAGCATAACTAATGCCCAAAGCATATTCAGCATCAAGGCAACACCTGAAAGTACAAGGACACCCCCGAGATAGAGCGGATTTCTTGAGATAGCGAACACACCTGTTTTAACAATCTTTGTTGTAGGGTGACCAGGGTCGGTGGGTTGTCGGAAATGTGCAAACTCACGGCGTACTACAACGACCAAAGCTATGCCGATGATTATCAAAGCAATTCCCACAAAGATCATGATTTGTCTAAAGCTTCCTTCTGACAAGGAAATTGGGACTATGAAATGTAAGGCGATACTCACAAGAAATGGAATCCCAAACACGACTTCTGCAATTTCCCAATTACTTTTATGTGCGGAATCAACATTCATCTCACTAAACCAATCTGGTTGAACATTGTATTACTCTCATCATTGAGTATCGGCGCTCAACGGTTTGCGTTACTGGGCGGGGACGGCGAAGCCGTCCAACTGGAAAAATGACAAGGCGTAGAAAACTGCTTGAGTGCGCACGTCCTACGGGCAGTCCCCAGCGTCAGGTGCAAGCTTTGTTGGGCGGCTCTATGAACGCAAGACTCGTTTGCCAAAAACTTACATAAACCTTTGCATTACACCCCACAACTCAGACCATGGTTGGCGCAAGCCTTTGCAAAGGAAAACATCTCGGAGTTTACTTTCTTCGTTGACCACACCATACTGATTGACGATCTCACCTGCCAGTATACATGAGTTGAAATATTTTTCTGCTGTTTCTTTAGAGTAGCCGACGACAATCAACACATCAATATTTTCGGTAGGTGCGCTTTGTAGCCAGAACGAGTCCGCAGGACTGATAACTTGGGGAAGATTATACTCATCACCATATAACTCCAGAGCGCCTGCTTCACCGTAGTTACCAGCGAGAATCCCCGCACGAGATTTTTCGGCTGCGGGCAGGGCGTGATATACATTTGCGACTTGCTCATTCAATTCGCGCCAGCCGAGTTGTTCGGAGAAATTGTCGTGGACACCATAGGAAATATCCCACATAGTTGAATTGATGGGTGCGACGGGTAACATTAATGCTCCACCGACAGCCAAGCCCAATGTAAGGGAAATCCAGTTCGAGGTTAAATGGCGAAGCGCATTTTTAGGAGAGAGAGTTTCCAAATGGCGCTCAAATACCACTGCGCCTGCCGCGATTAACATGGGGTAAATTGGAGCAGGATAATAGCCGCGTCCTTGCATGAGGAAGAAGATAGCAACAGGGATCAGATACATCCAGCCGAGTAGCCGATATTTTGCTTCGCGGAAATAAAAAAGCAAGCCTGAAATCCAAAACGACAGCATAAACGGATTTGCCATCAATAATTGATCGATGAAATAACCTTTGGCGCGACCGAGATTTACGTCCCGTTCATGGATAGATTTTTGAAATTCAAGCGAGATAAAGTTGTGTTGGATCTGCCAAATGATGTTGGGCAAAAAGATGACGAAGGCAATCACTACACCTGCCCACAGCCACGGAGATTTGAGATGTTTTCGTGTTTGTGTGAGCAAAACCGCAAGGATCAAACCAATGACATGCACGCCCATCGTGTAGCGTGTCATCATGCCCAAACCAATAACCGCGCCTATCGCCAGCCACCAGCGGGGGGTATCTGTTTTAAGCAGGCGGATGGCGAAGTAGGCAAGCAACACAACCCATAGAAAATCAAAGGCAACATATTGAAAGAGAGCGCCTTGAATGAGGGTGAACATGCCGATGCCTGTTCCAAACGCGGCGAGAATTTGCGCCCTACGCGAGCCGCCGAGTTCCTTTGCCATCAACCCCGCAATGACCATCACAATGGACTGCGACAGCGCCGAGAAAAAACGAAAGCCGACTAACGACGTGCCGAAAAGTTTAAGCTCAATACTTCCAAGAAACGGAGTCAGCGGTGGGTAAGCAATGAAGCCCCAAGCAAGATTGCGTGCGTCGTGAAGCATAGCAAGTTCGTCGCGATGAAAGCCATATTGATTGTTGGTAAGCAAGTGCAGAACCAGTTTTATGGTGGCAAGAAGAATAAGAATGAGTAAGTCGAATTTGATAGAGGAATTTGCTTTCATTGTTTACTTTTTGATGGCACTTCGTTGCATAACAGTCGCCGAACGGTTTGCGTTACCCGCTGGTGGGGCGGGGATGGCGAAGCCGTCCAACCTGAAAAATGAAAAGGCGTAGAAAACTGTTTGAGATTGCCGCAGAATCCCAAGCATCAGGTGCACGCTTTTTTAGCCCGCATTTAATTTTAACAAATTATTGAATAAGAAAGAATGTTTTTGTTGGAAAGCGCAAGACTTCATCAGGTTTTCCTTTTTGTACATTTAACAAAAATATTATCAAACCATATTCAAAATTTGAATTATTTATTTGAACAACGCCGTCACCTAGTAATTCTCCAGGACGCGTTTTCAGTTCAATATTTACATTCTTGCGATGTGCTGCAAATTGCACTGAAAATGGCTCAATCCAGTCTGGTAAATTTATTATTACATCACGATTTGAGTCAGGTTCAGTTTTAACCATTGTATTTATTTCTTGGGGACAAGCAACGAGAAAAACATAAAATCCGCTAGTTTCGCGAAAAGCAGGTCCGCGAAGTCCATCTTTCTCTCTATTACCTCCAGATCCAGTTACATCTTTTATGTGATAAAAGCCTGATTGATGTCGCGAAATTTTTCTTGTAGGAAATTTTCCATATTCCAATTCATTTGGTTTTATTACTAGTCTTCCTGAATCTTCTGTGTAGCTTTTAACACGTGTTCCTACTTCAGTTTCATGCTGGCTTGGTAGAAAGTAAAAAGAATTATCGGCACCCCACTCTATGTCTGCTAGACGATAATAATGTGATTGAAACGAAAAGATAATACCAACAGAATTGTTCATGAAATAATTACCACCTGATTTGCAAAGAGCGGGCTAACTATGATTTAAGCGAAACCATTCCTTAATTAATCCGCCTGGAGGTGTTATGCGGAATAGTTCTGCATAATAAGCTATGAACGAAATTATAGCTTATGGACGGCCAAAGATTATGATTGGCATGGCAAATCCTGTCAGGTCTTAAGAACGAAATCCGCTACCCATTATAATCACCGTCCATGACAACTATTCGTGCTGTTATCTTCGATATGGACGGTGTGCTCACCGATTCCGAACCACTCATCAACAAAGCGGCGATTGCAATGTTCAAAGAAAAAGGACTGACAGTCCAGCCCGATGACTTCATCCCGTTTGTGGGAGCAGGGGAGGAGCGTTACGTCGGCGGCGTGGCGGAGAAGTATGGTTTTCCGCTCGATCCTGTTGCGGGCAAACAAAGGACGTATGAGATCTATTTCGAGCTAGTGCCATCTCAACTTCATGCTTTTCCCGGTGTGCCCGAATTGGTGAAGGCTTGTCGCGATGCAGGTTTGCGCGTGGCTGTGGCTTCCAGTGCAGATCGACATAAGGTCGCTGTCAACTTGCAGAAGATCGGTCTACCCATCGAAACTTGGGACGCGGTCGTTGGCGGTGAAGCGGTGACGCACAAGAAACCTGCGCCTGATATTTTTCTCCTTGCCGCACGCACGCTTGGTGTCACGCCTGCGGAATGTGCTGTTGTGGAAGATGCAGTCAATGGGGTGCAGGCGGCCAAAGCGGCTGGGATGCGTTGTGTCGCTGTAGCGCATACTTTGTCCGCTGAACATTTGCAAGCGGCGGATGTGGTCCACGAGAAGATCGCCGATGTAAGTCTCTCTGATCTTGCACCTGATATAACTCAACATTAGAAGACGGAATACATCAATGAGCAAAATTTCTCTCAATGACATTTCCATCCGCACCGAACTTCGTCCCGGTGACATTGGCGATGTCCTGTCCATGCATGGTAGGCTGTACTACAAGGAATATGGATACACCGGTCCGTTTGAAATGTATGTGGCGCAAAGCCTGGCTGAGTTTACCGAAAGGTATACCCCCGAACGGAGTCGTATTTGGGTTTGCGAACACAAGCGAAGCAGTCCTGTGGACGAGGGCAGGCCGATTGGCACGCTGGCCTTATTGGATCGCGGTGAGTCCGCGCAGTTGCGTTACTTCCTGCTAGAGTCTGAATACCGTGGGGTCGGCCTCGGCACAAAATTGATGGATCTCTTCATGGAGTTCTTGCGAAGTTGTGGCTACAAGTCATCCTATCTGTGGACGACCGAACAACAATTGACCGCAGCCAAACTATACAGACGTTATGGTTATCAATTCACCGAAGAGAAACCGTCCACGGCTTTCGGCATCCCATTGATCGAACAACGATACGATTTGATCCTTCCCTGAACTCAACCAAGTTTCAGGTTCCCACTGTCATCGAACTCAAAGAACGGGTTATATGCTACTTCCCACAGAAAACCATCGGGGTCGGCGAAGTATGAACTGTACCCGCCCCAGAACACTTTCTGCGGTTCCTTCACAATCTTCACGCCCTTCGATCTCAAGTCCGCGATGATCTCGTCCACTTCCGCTTCACTGCGTGCATTGTAGGCCAGAGTCATCCCATGAAAGCCCTCGCCAACGGAAGATACCAGCGCATCCTCTGCCAACTTCTCGCGTGGATAGAGTCCCAGCACCACGCCGCTTACTGGAAAGAACGCAATATCGTCGTTGCTATTGCTGGATGGCTTCCACCCAAGAGTCTTCTCGTAGAACGCAACTGACTTCTTGAAGTCCCTGACGCCTAATGTGACAATGTGAAGATTCTGATTCATAGTCGCTCCTTCTTTATCCTGGCCTGTTATCCATGACTATACATCGATTCCCAACCACTGACGGATGAAATATCCGATCACAAACGAGAACAACGCCACGCTGAGACTCAGTCCCGCCATCTCGAGGAAGCGGTCCTTGAAGGATTCGTCCTTTGCGACCGAGATATAGTAATTGAACACTGCAATAATGATGACGGCTGTTGTCAATGCGATGCCGAGATCGAGATAATAGTTCTCAAAAAGCAAATAGGGGAGTACCAGAAGCGTAACCGTGGTGATGTAGGCAATGCCGGTATAGATCGCTGCACGGACGGGGTGTTTCGTTGTCTTCTCTGAACGCGTGGATAAATATTCGCTCGCGGCCATCGAAAGCGAAGCGGCGATGCCGGTGATGAGGCCCGAAAGGGCGATTAGCTTTACGTCTTGCAGGGCAAGCGTCAGTCCGGCGAGAGCGCCGGTCAACTCTACGAGAGCATCGTTGAGACCCAGCACCACTGACCCTGCATACTCCAGCCGCTCTTCGGAAAGCATTTGGATGAGTTGCTCCTCGTGTCCATCCTCCTCTTTTTGGATTGCGGCGGCTTCTGGGATGACTTCCGAAATGCTCTCGTAGTTCGATTGAGCGGCTTCCTCACCACGTTCCATGAGCTTGATGCCAAAGGTGAAGCCAAAGATCAGGCTGATGGTTGTGTAATACCAGACCATGAGCCACCTGGGTTGCACATCTGCGTTTGTGTATTTCTTCCACTCGTTGAAATGGCGTAATTCATCGTCAGCGATCTTGTCAAGCACCTTGGCATTCTCGGGTGACTTGATCTTTTGTGCCAGCCGTTTATAAATGTGGTGTTCTGTGATCTCCGTTTGTTGGAACACAAGTATCTTTTTGCGAATGTCTTCAGTGATTTGCATGAGGTCTCCAATAAAAGTTTATGCTTTGTCTGACAATATAGTGTAAATAGCGTTTGAATTTTACGTTGTTTTTTAGAATGAGTATATAATCTGCATATAGGTTTCGGGAAATCAATACCAAGTCTCCCCATAAAATACTGTTTATCGTTAGTCGGGAAGTTGGCGGGTTTAGGCACGCACTTGTCTTGTAATGGCATTTGGGATAGAGCCATAAAGGGAAAATAAACAATATAGGAGAATGGAATGAAAACAATCAAAGCAAGTTCTATCGTATCGTGCTTGTTGATATTTGTGTTTGCTATATCAGCATGTAGCGTTCTGGCGCCCGCCGAGGCGCCTACAAACACACCCGCCCCTACAGCGACTGTCATATTGACCTCGACGAACACCCCTCGTCCCTCGGCAACACCCAGACCAACGAGGACACCAAACTTTGCGGCAACCGAAAGATACGAGGCTTTCAAAGCTGAAACCCAAAAATATTACGATTTGGGCTACTTATCGTCGACAAACGGCAAATTCAAGGAGATTGATGATTTTGAAGAGGAGTGGGCGCAATTGAATTGGTTTAGGTGGTGGCCAATTAATCAAAAAGCGAGTGATTTTTATATGAGCGCCCATTTTGCATGGGAAAGCGCTTATAGGAATGCTGACACATCAGGCTGTGGTTTCATCTTTGCTCTAACACCCGATAAATTATATTATGCTGTGTTTCTTGACCGGTCACGGGTACATTTCTTGACCAAGACTAAAAGTGGTGTACGTAGGCAGGGAGTAACTCGTGGAAGCAATGCGGTAAAGTTCGACTACCCTGCCGAAGCGGACTTTACTCTTATTGTTAAGGGGTTGACGGCATATGTACTTGTCAACGATGAATTAACTGGCGAATACACTCTATCGCAAAGCAAAGCAATAACAGGAGACATCGCTTTGACGGTTCTTTCCGGTACAAATAAGGATTATGGCACAAGATGCGAAATGACCGATGTTCGTTTGTTTATACCTGATTAGTTGCCACTTGCAAAATAACAAGTTTCTACGCAGAGAATGAGAATGTAACTCGCACCCTAAGGGGTAGAAAAAATGTAACAGATACCTTAATAATGTTTTTTTCTGTTAAATTAGAAAAGTAGTGGTTTTAGCAAGTTATATTTTATGATGGCAAATTGTATTATGTCATCACAGGAAAACCAAATAATAAAGGAGAATGAAATGAAAATAACCAAGGTAAGTTCTATCGTATCGTGCTTGTTGATATTTGTATTTGCGATATCAGCATGCAGTGTCCTGGCACCCGCGCCCACCGAGGTTCCTACAGACACACCCGCCCCTACAGCGACTGTCACATTGACCCCCACGAACACCCCTCGTCCCTCGGCAACGCCCAGACCAACGAGGACGCCTAATATGACCGCAACTCAAAAATATGAGGAACTCAATGCGGAAGTGCAAAAATATTTTGATCTTGCAACCGTTCAAGGGCGATATGTAGAGTTTGATGATTTTCGTGAGGACTGGGCCCAGTTGGGTTGGTATAGTCGCTGGGAGTTCGAGGAAAAAGCTACTAATTTTTATTTGACAGCCCATTTCAAATGGTCCAGCGCCTATCGTCAAGCTGATATTTCAGGTTGTGGATTTGCTTTTGCAATACAAGACAACGGCGACCACTATGCTATGTTCTTGGATAAATCGAAGGTTCTTTTTGTTAAGACTGACAAATACTATTATCCAATAGGGCCAGTTCATGGAACTGGGCGTGTAAGCTTTGGCAATCCATTTGATAAACCAAATGAAGCGGATGTTACCCTTGTTGTTAAGGGTACTCAGGCTTATGTACTTGTTGATGGTGAAACAGTGGGAGAATATGCTTTGGCAAAAAGTAGCAATTTACATGGCGTGCTTGGGTATACGCTTCTTTCTGGCACGAATAAGGGATATGGTACACGTTGCGAAATAACAAACACCCATGGTTGGATCGAAAAATAGTCCTTAAAACTTTATGTTGTAGAGCCTTCACAAACTTGTGAAGGCTCTTTGATTTTCCCTCCCTGAAACATGGGAAAGGCGGTATCATTTGACGACCAACCCCTAAACCTGAGATGGAGCCCCTTTAGATGACCAACCCCGTACTGGCTGAAGTACTTGCCAGTTATGTTCCCAGGCTTATCCAAAAACGAGTCGCCCTAGATCCCTCTCCAATTGAATCGCCAGTAGCAGAGGACATCCAGGCGGCTGTTCTTTTTGCGGATATTTCTGGTTTCACGCGCCTCACAGAACAACTCGCTGAGGCTGGTCCATCTGGAGTCGAGGCGATTGCCAATATCCTCAACGAATATTTTGGACAACTTATCAACATCGTCCATCACTTTGGTGGGGACGTGGTCAAGTTCGCCGGTGATGCCGTCATCGCTGTCTGGAATATCGCCTCAGATACCATCCCCGCAGGGGGCAACGGGACAGCTGATTCAGTCTCGAGAGCCGACCAGTGGCAATGGACAATGCGCGCGGCCGAATGTGCGCTCGAGATCCGTGCACGCCTTTCCAACTACAAAGTAGAAAATGCGAACCTCTACCTCAAATTGGCGATCAGCACCGGGAGCATCACCACCGCGCATGTAGGTGGCGTGTTCAATCGCTGGGAATTTTTGCTGACCGGGAACCCACTGATCGAAGTGGGCCTTGCCAACAGCCTCGCCAATTCAGGCGATATTATCGTCACGCCCTCTGCATGGAGATTGATCCGCAACGATGGGGAGGCGGACCCTCTCGAGTTTGAACTCAAAGAATCCATTGCGCAAGGCGGACGGCTCAAAAGCCTGAATAAGCCTTCTTCCATTTTTGAGACACCTGCCAAACCGATGATCCCTGAAGGCGCTGAAGGCTCCTTGCGTCCTTACATACCGGGTGCCATCATCAATCGCCTCACCGCTGGGCAAAGCAGTTGGATCGCGGAATTGCGTCGCGCTACTGTATTGTTCATCAACCTCCCTGATATCGATCAAAAGACAGAACTGGCCGACGCGCAAAACGTTGCGCGCCTTGTGCAACGATCTGTGTATCGGTATGAGGGCAGTATCAACAAGATCAATGTGGATGATAAAGGCATCACTATTGTTGCCGCGATGGGCTTGCCGCCGTTCTCCCATGAAAATGACCCGGCACGTGGTTTGCAAGCCGCGTTGATGGTTCGCAAGGAATTATCGAGCCTCAAGATACGCAGTAATATCGGCGTGGCAACAGGACGCATCTTTTGCGGATCCATTGGCAACGACTCACGGCGCGAATATACAACGATAGGCAATGCTGTCAATCTCTCTGCCCGTTTGATGGCTGTGGCGGGACATCAGGATGAGTTGATCGATAAGTACGATGTGCCGATCCTATGTGACCGGGCTACATTCGATGCGGCAAAAGATTCAGTGGAGTTCCAGGTTCTTCCGCCGCAACAGGTCAAAGGTCGGTCTGAGCCGGTTGAGGTTTTCCATCCAATTGATGTAAAGAAAAGTGTCATCCGCCCTGCGACAGAAATGATCGGACGTCAGGAAGAAAAGGCTTTGATCGCGAATGCCCTGCAGGAATTGGCGCGCGGCACACCGCAACAGACTTTGATCGTGCAAGGCGAGGCAGGGATCGGAAAATCGCGTTTGTTCGAGGATCTGATACGGCAGGCCGAAACTCTGCATGTGCATATGCTTACCAGCACGAGCGATCCCATTGAGAAGTCGAATCCGTATCACGTGTGGCGCCCGATCTTTAACAAGATTTTTGACATTGAGGAACTGCTTGGTAAAGTAAAGTCGATTGATGAGGCTCGCAACATCATCACGGGCAAGGTCATGAAGAAACTGAAAGAGATCGATTCAGACCTTGTGCGTTATGCGCCTTTGCTTGATGCCATCCTGCCGATCCAAATTCCTGATAATGAATTGACCTCCGCCATGACGGGTGAAATTCGCGGCAGTAATATCCGTGAACTTCTTACACGAGTTCTTTCACATGAAGCCGCAAATGCTCCACTCCTGCTTGTGCTGGAGGATCTGCATTGGTTTGACTCCACCTCGTGGACATTGCTCGTGGATGTTCAACTCAAGGTACGCCCGGTCCTGCTTGCGTTGAACACGCGTCCACTGCCAGACCCGGTGCCGCTTCAATTCAAACAGCTTTTAGATTCTCCTGAAGCGCGCCTCATCAAGCTCGAAGTGATGATGCTTGACGATGTGGAGGCGCTTGTCTGCCAAAGATTAGGAGTCAAGTCTATCCCGCCGATGATCGGTCGCTTGATCCGCGAAAAATCGGAAGGGCATCCGTTCTTTGCGGAAGAGTTGGCGTATGCTTTACGTGAGGCCGGTATTCTGGTGATCAACGATCACGAATGTCATATCAATACGCGGTTTTCGACGTTTGAAGATATTTCTCTGCCAGACACATTGCAAGCCGCCATTATCAATCGCATTGACAGTCTCAACCCGTCACAACAACTAACGCTCAAAGTAGCCAGTGTGATCGGGCGTATCTTTACGTTCCGCGTGTTGGAAGCGGTTCATCCCATTGAAGCGGATCGGCCTCAACTCCCTGATTACATGGACTCTCTCACGCGCCTGAGTCTGACGATGGTGGAATCAGAACTCCCTGATCTTTCTTACATCTTCAAGCATGCTGTTACACAGGAAGTAGCCTACAACCTGATGCTGTATTCACAGCGCAGGAGATTGCACCAGGCAGTTGCCGAATGGATCGAACAGACGCATTCCGAAAACCTCGATCCGTATTACACCTTGCTTGCTCATCACTGGGTACAAGCCGCTGAAGTCAACGCGGACTCTATTCAAAAGGCAGTGATATATCTTGAGAAGGCTGGTGAACAGGCCATGCAAAACCATGCCAACAAAGAGGCGATTCAATTCTTCACACAAGCCTTGGAATGGGATGCGAAATTACCCAAGCCTGATAATAAAGCGGCCACTCATAAACGTCAGATACAACGGTCTCGTTGGTATAGCCGTATAGGGTTGGCGCATTATGGGTTGGGGTCTTTACCTGAATGCAGTAAAAATATCCGTGAAGCATTGCGTTTATTGGATAGCCCCATCCCAGATTCGAGTATTCAGTTTGGGTTGAGCTTGTTCCCGCAGATCACACGGCAGATTTTCCATCATTACTTCCCGTCACGTTATATCGGCTCGGTGCATGGCGATGAAAGAGAAGTAACGCTTGAAGTGACGCGACAATATGAATTAATGTCGCGTATCTATTTCTATTCCAATGAGACCCTTCCCATCGTGTATACAGGGTTGCGCTTGCTGAACTCGGCGCAAAAAGCTGGGCCTTCTCCCGAATTGGCTTCTGCCTATGCCAGTATGTCTGTGTTGGCCGGGATCGCTCAATTGCATAAGCTTGCTGAAACCTATGCGGAGAGAGGCGTCTCCATCTCGAAAGAATTTAATCAGCCATCGAACCTGATCACCGTCAATGTTGTCACCAGTGCGTACAACATCACAGTTGGTAAGTGGAAGGATGTCCGCGAGAAAGTGGAAGAAGCAAAAGCCCTCTGCGAACAACTTGGTGATTATCGTCAGTGGGGCGATTGTGTTGCCATGCTTGGTGAAAGCGCCTTGCTCGCGGGTGATTTGCAATACTCGATGGAGATGCAAAAAGCACTGTTGGCCGATGCGCGTCGCAGACGGAGCCCACTGCATCAGTGTTGGAGTCTGCTTGGGGTGGCAGTGAACAACCTCCGTTTTGGGAAAGAGGCGGAAGCCATCCCCATGTTGGAAGATGCGTTGAAGATTTTAGATGAGACGCCCAATCTCGCTTCGTCTATCGAAACGAATGGACAGCTCGCGCTTGCTTATTTTTATGCTGGTCAGGAAGAACAGGCATTGCCTCATGCGAATAAAGTCCTTGAGCTTTCAGAAGGACTTTCGCCAACTGTATATTCGATGAATGCTGGTTTTGCGGCGATTGCCGAAGTGTATTTTGAATTGTGGGAAAAAGCGCTTCGTACCAACGGGACAGCTGATTCAGCGAAATATCAGTCTCTTGCCGAAAAGGCGATCAAACGATTACTGTCTTTTCGAAGTGTCTTCCCCATCGGTGAACCGGACCTGCATTATTATCAAGGCTGGTTCGATTGGTTGACGAACAAACAAGCACAGGCATTGCGTTCCTGGCAAAAGGGTCTCGATTCGGCATTACGGTACAACATGCGCTTTGAAGAAGGTTTGATCCGCATGAAACTGGGCATGGCTCTTGCAAGTGACCCGGCTTCGCGCAAAGTGCATCTCGATAAGGCGATCAGCATCTTTGAAAAGATGGATGCTGTTCCCAAATGGAAGATGGCAAGAGAACTGGCTGGTCAGTTATAAATTTGCTGTAAAACTCTTTTCATGAAAACTTAAATTTCAATAGGAGGAAGCATTTGACTGCTTTTTCGACTGTAGCTGAAATCCCCGGGCCATCACCTGTGCCAGTGTTGGGTTGGTTACCGGAACTTGTCCGTTTTGCATTCAATCCATTACTTGCTTTGGAAAACTTACAAAAGAAATATGGGGATGTTGTCCGTTTGGGGTATGGGAAGGCTCCTGCGGTCATTGTGTTTAGCCCTGAGTACAACCGTGTCGTTTTACGCGATCCATCTGTGTTCTACAGCTACAACCTCGATTTTATTCCCTTGCCATTCCCTCGCGATCATGCAGTCTCACGTGTGATGAATAGCATGCCCTTTTTGAATGGGCCCAAACATGCCGATCATCGTGCATACATGCTTCCTTATTTTCATCGTAATTTTATCGGGCGTCATCATGACGCTTGTGTGGAAGTGACTGAACGGAAACTGGCCTCATGGAAGATGGGGGAGCAGATCGATCTGCGTTCCGAAATGGAACAACTGGCGATGTGGCTGGCAACCAAACCTATTCTCGGTCTTGACCCTGAGAAAGAAGGAGAAGCACTGGGGCATCGTCTTGAAAACAGTTTGAAGTTGATGTTTTCACCTTTTGCGCTTTTGTTTCCCTATAATATTCCGGGCACACCCTTCCACCGTTTGCTAAAAAGTGCAGAAGAGTTGGAGCGCGTAGTCAAAGATATTGTCGCCACAAGAAAAGCCAAGGGTACAGATGGGGATGATATTTTGTCAGCGTTGATCCGCCTCCACGAAGAGGACCCAGCACGGATGAGTGAGAACGATCTGATCGGTCATACGATCATGTTCCGTGGTGGATATAGTCCGAATGGTATGGCGCTTTACTGGACGATTCTGCTTTTAACTCAGCACCCTGAGTTCTTCAAAAAAGTTTTAGCAGAGATCGAACAGGCTATGGGGGAGGAAAGTCCAACCCCTGAACAGCTGGATCAACTTCCGCTTCTCGATGCCGCGCTCAAGGAGACGATGCGTCTCATCCCGGCTGGCATTTGGACAGCGCGTTATGCGATGGAGCCGTTTCAACTGGGCGATTACCGATTGAAAAAAGGGACATGGGTAATGATGAGTGCGTATGTTACGCATCGCATCCCTGATGTGTTTTCGGACCCGTATAAATTTTTGCCAGAGCGTTGGTTGACCATTCATCCCTCCGCATATGAATTCATGTCCTTTTCGGCGGGCCCACGCTATTGCATCGGTCAACCGCTGGCGATGATGCAGTTAAAGATCGCGCTTTCGATTATCTTGAGACGCTACTCCTTTACGCTCAAATCTGGCACGAAACTGGATTGTATTGGGTTGAATTCCATCCGCCCGAAAAATGGATTGTATATGACCTTGGGGGAACGCGGCGACGTTCCATCTCCTGCACCTCTTGAAGGGAATATCCGAAAGATCGTTCATTTTGACTGATTGAATAAAACCCTACCTTGTCATTTTTTAGACAAAGGACCGCAATGAGAAAGGGAATGCCCGTTCATTGCGGTCCTTTGTTCGCAAATTAACACTTTTATAGGTCTTATTCGTTTAGTCCGCCGGTTATAATTTGGAAGGTCATTGCAAATGAAATTTTATTTTCTGAGGAAATATGAAAGTTAAATCAGCGATCATTGTTCTCTTTGTGTTCTCTTTTGTGTTGGCATCTTGCGGTGGGCAAGTTGCCAACGCCCCCACTGAAATTCCTACAGCGGAATCAATTGAAACCCATGCCATTGTGCTGGGAGATATATCCGATGACCCGACGGAAGTGATCGAGGGGACCCAACCGTTGGCCGATTATCTTGCCAGCCAGTTGGGCGATTACGGTATCACTGAAGGTCAGGTTCGTATCGCCTCCTCCACCGATGAGATGGCGAAACTGCTGGCAAATGGGGAAGTGGATCTGTATTTCGATAGCACCTATCCTGCCACGTTGATCAGTGACAAGGCCGGAGCGAAGATCATCCTGCGCCGCTGGCGTTTTGGCGTGGAAGAATATCAGGGTGTGATCTTTGCCAGTGTTGCAAGTGGCATTACCTCCATCGATCAGTTGCCCGGCCATATGGTTTCCATGGACGCGCCATATTCCACGTCTGGTTTTCTTTTACCGGCTGTTCATTTGATGGAAAATGACCTGACCTTAACTGGAAAAAAGAGTTATGGTGACCCTGTTGCAGACAATGAGATCGGTTTTGTGTTCAGCTATGATGATACAAATACTCTCCAGTGGGTTTTGAGCGGATTGACCGATGCCGGGGTGACAGATGACTACAATTTTGATGTCGCTTTTCCTGAAGATGCCAAGGCACAACTGGTAGAATTGGCCCGTACCGAATATACGCCACGTCAAGTAGTAGTGATGCGTTCAGGCCTTGACGATACGTTGGTGCAGGCTATTGTGAAGGTGCTTACTACCATGCATGAGACGGAAGCAGGCAAGTCTGCGCTGAAGCCGTTCCAAACATCCAAGTTCGATGAATTTCCACAAGGTATTGATGTGGCTACAGCGCGTATGCGTGAAATGATGCAACTTGTACAGGAAATAAAACTTCCTTGATTTATGAATTGATTTGATGAGACGCGCCTCGTTACGTATTCAAAACTACTGGCAAAAAATGTCATTGCAAGCCAAAATATCTGGCTTGATGAGTTTACTTGTTCTGGCAACGGTCCTTGCTCTGACGTTTCTTTCCATCCAACGGGAGCGCGCGAACTTTCAGAAAGAATTGCTGGAGCAGGCAAACCTGCTTTTGGATACCACTTCACTTACATTGCGCGATTCGCTCTATAATCTGCAACTGGATGAGTTGAGCGATGTGGCAAAAGTGGTGGGCAGTAACCCGGATGTAACGGTTTTCATCGTATATGATCAAAAGGGGAAAGTACTGGTTGATTCCTCGCAAGCAAACTTGGGGTTTTCACAAACACCGGATCCGCTTGGAGAGAAGTTATTAAAGCTCAAGGCAAACGATGAATACTCTGAATGGCAGGATGGACAATTACTTGCCGGACGGTCTGTTATTCTTGGAAATCGTCCGATTGGTGCTGTAGTTACCGGTCTTTCCACTGAACCGTTGAATCAAAAAATACGAACGATTACCTTTCAAGGTATTCTTTTGGGTTTGATCACTCTGTCCATCGGAGGAGCGCTTACATTTCTTTTGACAAGGCAGATCATCAACCCGTTGAGCGCCGTAGCCAATGCCGCTGTGAAAATGTCTGAAGGCAATTTTTCCATGCGGGTGGCTGAGACATCGAAAGATGAGATCGGTCGTCTGGCAAGAGCATTTAATGAGATGGCCACTGGTTTGCAGGAACGTGAATGGTTGAAGGACCTGTTTGGTCGCTTTGTCAGTCAGGAAGTGGCTGATGCGATCCGCAATGGGCAGGTCGTTCTGGAAGGGGAGAATCGCCTCGTCTCCGTCCTGTTTTGCGATATTCGTGAGTTTACTGATTTTTCAGAACGTCATACGCCGCAGGAAGTGGTCAAGCTCTTGAATGAGTTTCTCCCTTTGG
This sequence comes from Candidatus Defluviilinea proxima, assembly GCA_016721115.1. Taxonomy (NCBI): domain Bacteria; kingdom Bacillati; phylum Chloroflexota; class Anaerolineae; order Anaerolineales; family Candidatus Villigracilaceae; genus Candidatus Defluviilinea; species Candidatus Defluviilinea proxima. Next base: position 4,877,046 of record JADKIW010000001.1, on the reverse strand, counting down.
TGGTGCAGGCGGCTCAAAAACATAATGGCATGGTCAATAAATTTGGTGGGGATAGCACGTTGATCATTTATGGTGCGCCGCATGAAGTGAAGGATAATGCCTTCAAAGCTGTATCCACTGCTCTTGAGATCCGCACGGCAGTTCGCCAGTTGAATGTCAGCCTTGCTGAACGAGGCGAAACTTTACGTGTGGGTGTAGGGATCAACACCGGCTTTGCGCTTGCCGGTGCGGTTGGACCGATGGAGCGACAGGAATATACGGTTGTCGGTAATACGGTCAACCTGGCCGCGCGCATTGACGGGCTGAACAAACAATTCCCCGAACACGATATCCTCATCAGCCCGTGGACGTATGATGCACTTGGCGATCACCGTGAGAAGTTCAAACTTATTTCATTGGGGTCTGTGCAAATTCGCGGACGGAATGAGCCGGTAGAGATCTGGGCAGTTCAGGGTAAGGTATAGAAAATTCCCTGCCACAATTGATATAACCCAAAACAGAATAATGCGACCGCTGAAGCGCCGACCAATACACGGTTCACTTTCGGACCGAGTTCTCTTGCCGCGCCAAAGACCAGAATAACAGCCGCGATGCCTGAAACGATGGTGATATAAAAGCCTGCAAGAAACCCGATCCCATTCACTGGTGCTTCGCGCCAGCCTCGCAATAGGATCGGCCCCGTTACCAAACTCCAGAAAATATAAGGGCCTGGGCTGAGCGTATTCATCAACGCGGCCTTCAACACACTTTGACTTGTGTTTGTTTCAATCGCAGGGGTGTGCATGTCAAAATTCTTCCATGAACGATATGCACCATAGGCAAGATATAGAACGAACAATCCCCCGGCAATATAGAGAAAACGCTGAAACCAAACAGGGACCTGACTCAACACGAGCAAGCACAATGCGATGATCGGGCCGTCACTGATGAGCGGGGCAAACATGGCGGGCAATGTCCGCTTCCAGCCGCGCATCAGGGTTTGAGAGATGATGTAAGTTTGAAATGGACCGGGTTGCACGGCCGCGGCGAATCCATAACCTATCCCTTGAATGATGTAAGTCCACATACTCGGTTACTCTTCGAAAACGAACTTCGTCGGGTTTTCGTAGAACAGTGTCCAAGCGAGACATTGACGTGGAGTGAACACATATAGCCCGCCTTCGTCCCATTGTGTTGATTCAGGTGAATAACCCTGGCTTGCATATTTTTTACCGATGGCCGCCGCCAGGATCTTTGCGAATTCCGGTGAAGGTTTTTCGGCTGGTTTCGATACACCTTCCATGATGACGGCTTTGTATCCGCTTTCAAGATGAAGCGTAACATGCGGGTTCTTTAGGATGTTGCGTGAATGTTGTGTTTCGGGGCTTCCATCGTAGTACAACTTGTTATCGATGAATGCGCCCCAGCGTGGAACCACATGTGGCCTGCCGTCAGCGCGTACGGAAGAAAGCCAATAGTTTTCAGAATCGGTTAATTGCGCGGTGACCCAGCTCCACTCCACGAAAGATGCGGGGTTGTCCGCATATCCTTTGGGCAACTTGGGGCGCAAAACTTTTGGTGATGTCATTGAATACTCCTTGCCCAACTTGCGATGACTTGAATATCTTGCGGCGATGTGCGGCAACAACCACCGATCATGTGTGCACCTGCGTGATACCAATCGCGCGCGTGTTCGCCGAACGATTCAAACAGAGGATCGTTGTTCCAATCTTTTTTTTCAGCGCTGTATGATTCGCCAGAGTTGGGATACACAAGGATCGGTTTGGCCGTTGCTTTCTTCGCTTCTTGAATCAGCGCTGTGATAAACCTTGGTGATGTGCAGTTGACTCCTACAGCCGCCACTTGCGGACTTGACTCAACTTGCCTGATACATGCTTCGAGCGTTTCTCCCTCACACACATGCGCCTCATCTCGGCAACTGAAGCTGATCCACGCGTGGACGCCTTGAAACTCGCCCAATAATTTGACCAACGCCCGCGCCTCGATGGGGGATGGGATGGTCTCGCACGCCAATACCTCAGCGCCTGCTTCGATCAATGCTTTCATGCGCGGACGATGAAACTCGATCAACTGTTCTTCGGTCAATCCGTAATTTCCACGATACTCGGAACCATCTGCCAGGAACGCACCATACGGCCCGACCGATGCGGCGACAAAAGGCTTTACCCTCCCTGCACGATTTGATTCGTCACTCCAAAACTCATCGCGTGCTTCAAGTGCCAGCCGCACGGATTTTTGGATCAAGTCAATTGCTTCGGCTTTGTTCAAGCCGCGTTTCATAAAGCCTTCAATGGTGGCTTGGTAGCTGGCCGTGATGACGCAGTCTGCGCCTGCCTTGAAATAATCGTAGTGAAGTTGTTTGATGGCTTCGGGTTGTTCGAGCAAGATCTTTGCCGACCACAGATCATCTTTGAGGTTATAGCCACGATGTTCTAATTCAGTGGCGAGAGCGCCGTCGATAACGAGGGCAGGTTGAAAGTTGAGAATAGAGGCGATGGGGTTCATGGTCGGTAGGATACCATGAAATGCGAATCGTTATTTCCCTAATAACTGTTCATTGAAGAAGTCCGTTAGCCGTCTTTCATATTTGCGCGGATACGTATCGTGCATCATCAGGTGGGGCACATTCTTTTCCTCCCACAAAAAGCGCGGATCGTGTGCGGCTTCGTAAAGTTCCCTGCCCGCAGTAGGAGGAGCAACCGTATCTCCCAAAGGATGCACGATATACACCGGGCGCGGACTGATCTTCGCAATGTCTTTTAGCGGATCGATCTCGCTGAGGTTGATGCCCGTCTCAAGTTGTGCAATGGTCTTTGCCATCGGGTTGATGATGGGATACGGCACGAGATAATCGAACTCTTCATCGAGCGAGGCAAAGGAACTATCGATCCAGAGCGCTTCGATCTCAGGGAAGATGGCCGCGGCACGGATGATCGTTGCCCCGCCCATGGACCCGCCCCATGCGCCGATATGTTGTACATCGGGTTGCGCAAGTGCGTACTTTAGCGCGGCTTTGACATCGAGCACTTCGAGATAGCCAAAGGTGGAGATCGTGCCGCCACTTTCGCCGTGTGCACGCGCGTCCCAGGATAGGACGCCATATCCTTTATCCACCAGCACAGCATGGACCCACTCGGGGCGGTTATCGCCGTATCCATGTGCGAGCAGGATCACAACTCCGTTTTGTGGAGGCGTATACCATGCCGAGAGACGGATGTCGTCTTCGGTGATAAGGTCGAGTGATTGATAGGGGATATGTAATTTACGGAGTGTGTTGCCCGGTGGAATAATGCGCGGTGGATGCAGAGCGTTGTTGACCGCAATGAAAGCGATCAGGATGGTTGAGAGAACCAGGAGAGTGGTTGTTTTCCCCGCAAATGCCAAAATGGATTTTACTTTGTTATTCCCGTGAGTTTCCTTCATGAGTTCACTTAACGGGAGAAGGGCCAGTGAAGTTCCCTTCTTACACAGAGACCCTAAAGGTCTGCTTCTCTTTCAGGGATTTGATGATTTCCAAAAAGACCCTTAGAGGCTGTTTAATAAATCTTAAATTTAGCAAGACGTCGTAGCCCAAGTCGGATCATCAAGATATAAATAAAAGACTCACTGGATTGCACCAAGCGCTCATAGTCTCTAGCCATACGACGATTGCGCGTGATCCAAGCATTAGTTCGTTCAATGACCCAGCGTTTGGGTAGAACTTGAAATCCTTTTTGGTTGCCTACCTTCAAGATGAAGGTGATCTCAGCTTGAAGTTCATTTTTGACCCAATCAACGAGGTGCCCACGATAACCACCATCAGCAAAGATTTTTTGCAAACGCGCTCTGAGAGACTTCCTCTTTTTCAATTTCACCAGAGTTTCTTCGCCAGCATAAACATCTTGTACATCAGCGGCAGTGACTTTGGCCAGAACTACGAGCCCCATCGTATCTGTAATCACATTTCTTTTTCGTCCTTTTATCAGTTTGCCACCATCAAAACCAATTTTTTCACCACCTTCTGCACTTTTTATGCTTTGACTATCCAGAATCATTGCACTCGCTTGTGGACTACGCCCTGCTTGAATTCGAACGCGCTCTCGAATGATCGTATTAAGCTTTTCCCACATGCGGTTCTTCCCAAACTGTCTAAAATAATAATAGACTGTTTGCCAAGCAGGAAACTCATGTGGTAAATCTCGCCAAACACAACCATTTTTGACAATGTAAAAGATGCCATTCATAATCGCTCGCCAAGGTATTTCTCGTGGTCTGCCTTTGCGCTTTGCTCTGGGCAAGTATGGCGCAATTTGCTTCCATTCGGTATCATTCAGGTTAGTCGGGTATTCTTGGTTTGATTTGGTCATCATCCAAGTTTGCCCGATTTTTCCTCTTTTTCCTATTTATTAAACAGCCTCTTAGGGTCTTTTACAAGAAAAAGAGATCTGAATTTCAGCGAGTTTGATTTACCCACCCTTGTCGTTCGTTTTCTTTCGCCCGAACCCAAAGAGAGAAAAGAGATTCCATGTCTTGCGATTGTTTGATGCATCTGCGGGCATGATGAACGCCACCATATCCTGCCTGACGGCACAATTCCCAGCCAGATATTTTGTCTCGCCGCTTTGGTTTTCTGTTTCTTCCATACAACTGGAAGGTAGATTGTCGCCGTATCGTTTCATAAGATAGTCCTATTTTGATTGGGATAAGTAGTATTGTACGAGATGATGATATAGAGTGAACTGGCAGTTGCTTTATAGCTTTTATTATATCCAGCCTTTTGCTTTTGCCTTTTCGAAGATTATATGCATTTCATCTTTAGTCATCATCGGTGCAAATTGACCATAAGCCCATTTGCCGTGCATTCGAGGCTTTTCAGCAATCATGTAATAAGCAATACGAAACTCTTCTCGACCATCTTCAAACTTAAGTTTGTGTAAGCAAAAAGCCTTGCGATTATTTGACGGAGCGAGAAATATCTCTTCGTCTATTACTTCGTATGAAGTTGGCTCGCCGTTGATTTTCTTTATGTACGATTTACAGCCAAGCCTTGATTTTGGTAATTCCATTTTCTGTTTCCTGTTTTCAATAATAATACCTAGACATGAGTTAATGCTTATTTAAACTCCCAATGACCTTTGTTAGCGTTGAAATACAGATAATATAAGTCGTTTCGGTTGTCAGTATAACCGCTCTTTTTACTGAGAGTTGTGTATTTAACGCGATATTTTTGGGAGATACCGTCTTTTCCCTCGTAGGTTATATCAATAGGCTCATTGATACTCCCGATTGCATTCCAATTGTCTTCAAATGAAGAATACGACATGTCCAAGCGTTGGCGAAAATCTAGCGATAAATACTCCCATAGATAATCATAGCTCCTGGTTGCCCAAATTTGATGAAAATACCACCTCAAGAAACCCTCGGGGTTATCTGGGTCAAATTGGGGATCAAGAATATCTTGAGAATCTTCAATGGGAATATTTGTAGGCTGTGAAACTACTACAGTCACAGAAACGTGATTGGATGGAGATTCTGGCCCAGAGAAAAATTCCTGAATACTTTGTTTGCCAGAAAAAAAAGCAATAATGCCAATAATAGATGCTATAAGGCCAATTATTACAACAATTGGTTTATTGCCTAAGTCTGTTTTGTTTGATGATGACATAATTTCAACCCTCATTCAGCAGCATTGATTAACTTGTTAAATCAATTAAATTTTTTCACAGATATTGTGAAGGTTATCACCAAATCGATTATACATTGATATTTTGATTTACTGCTAAAACAAAAGTGTCAGAGGATTTATTCTCTAGGATTCTCAGACAATCAACGACAAATTGTCAATTTCCTCGCAGTCTTGATCTTGTACAGTCTCCCTAACTTCGCAGCGCTGGCGAGTTGACTTCAAACTACTCCATCGCTATATGAATCCCATCTACGCACCCGGGGGCAGGAGGGGCGGATGGGGATTCAGGAAATTCCAGTTGGTCACAACAGGGATACTTGTAGACCTCAGAATAATCATGTCGAGCGTCCGCGGTTCCTACATGAATTGCTTTCTCTGGGTGATATCGATTGGAAAGGCACAGATTGTTCTCTTTTGGGTCATCGGGGTCGAATTCGATTCCGCAATTCTTGCAGATTTTCTTGTCCATCGGATACTCCTCCATCTATCTGAAAACTAAGGCAATGGATGGATTATAAGACCGTCTTTGTGGCACGACAATAAAAGCCTCGGAGAAATTTCTCCGAGGCTTTTATTTCAAAAACTAAATTTGCGTTACGCGTTCACATCGTAATTTTCAGGCAACCAACAACAAAGAACCAACTCCCTTGCTGCCTTGACCTCGTCCATTCTGCCGAAGCGTGTTGTGCTTGGGGCGTTGTGGAGCAACTCAGGCTGAGACTTGGCTTCCTCCGCGATCTTGATGAGCGCATCGGCGAAGGCATCGAGCGTGTCTTTGTTCTCCGTCTCAGTCGGCTCGATCATCAGCGCTTCGTGGACGATGAGCGGGAAGTAGTTTGTGGGTGGGTGGAAGTTGTAGTCCATTAAGCGCTTGGCGATGTCCAATGCGCGCACATCACTGCCTTCGAAGCGTCCTTCCGCGACGAACTCGTGCATGCAGATGCGGTCATACGGAACCTTGTACGTTCCGCGCAGGCGCGCCTGCAAATAGTTCGCGTTCAACACCGCGTACTGTGAAATATCCTTGAGACCATCGGGTCCATGCATGGCGATGTAGGTGAAGGAGCGCACGAAGCCACCACCGAAATGTCCGTGGAAGGCTTTCATGCGTCCGATCGTTTTGGCGGGTTTGATGAAACCATAGAGCGGAGGTGTATCGTCCTCGCCTTCTTCGACGATGCCAACTAACGGTTCAGGCAGGAAGTCTGCCAGATGTGCGGCGACTCCAACGGGACCTGAGCCTGGTCCGCCGCCACCATGCGGGACAGCAAACGTCTTGTGCAGGTTGAAGTGCATCACGTCGAAGCCCAAGTCACCCGGGCGGACGATGCCAAGCAAGGCATTCAAGTTCGCGCCGTCGCCGTACATCAAACCGCCGCATCCGTGAACTAACTCAATAACCTTCTCGATGTGTTCATCGAACAGACCGAGTGTGTTCGGGTTGGTGAGCATCATGCCGACAACAGTATCATCACAGGCGGCTTCGAGCGCTTTCAGGTCCACGTTGCCGCGTTCGTCAGAGGGGATGGTGACGACGGTCATGCCCATCATACCGACCGAGGCGGGATTGGTCCCATGTGCGGCATCGGGGATGAGCATCTTCTTGCGTTTGTCATCGCCGCGTGACTTGTGATACGCGCGCATGATGAGCACGCCTGTGAATTCTCCGTGTGCGCCTGCGGCGGGTTGTAACGTCACACCAGCGAAGCCGCTGATCTCTTTCAACCATTCCTGCAATTGAAACATCAACGCAAGGTTGCCTTGTACAGTTTCAATGGGTTGTAGTGGATGCGTAAACAAGAAGCCTGGCAAGCGGCACGTATCTTCGTTGATCTTCGGGTTGTACTTCATCGTGCAGGAACCCAACGGATAGAAGCCGCTGTCCACGCTGTAGTTGAAGGAGGAGAGATGCATATAGTGTCGCACCACGTCCACTTCGGCGAGCTCGGGCAGAGGCAGGTCTGGGCGTAGTAACGCTTCGGGAGGCAGAGCAGTTTCGGGGACGTCTGAAGCGGGCATCGTCACGCCGGTGCGTCCCGGTGAGGATAAGTCGAAGATGGTCGGTTCCACTATCTTTGCGCTAGGCGAAGACGTAGTCGAAGCGTTAGCCATGATCCACCTCCGATAACACTTCGATGAGCGTGTCAATTTCTTGCTTCGTGTTCATCTCAGTGACAGCGATCAACATTTGATTCGCAAGCGATGGGAAATCCTGACCGAGATCGTAACCGCCGATGATGCCGTGCTCGAGCAGATGCGCGTTGATCTCCGATGCGGGCGCAGGACACTCCAAAACAAACTCGTGGAAGAAAGTTCCATCTGAAACTTTATAACCTTTGACCTTGTTCAATTCGCGCGCGGCGTAGTGCGCCTTTTGATAACAAAGTTCAGCGACCTGCCGCAATCCTTTTTTGCCGAGCACCGAAAGATAGACCGCTGTGCCGAGTGCGATCAACCCTTGATTGGTGCAGATGTTCGATGTGGCACGTTCGCGTTTGATGTGTTGCTCGCGCGCGGTGAGCGTGAGCACATACGCGCGTTGCCCGCGCGAGTCAATCGTCTCACCGACGAGGCGCCCTGCCATTTTGTGCACCATATTTTTTCGCGTTGTGAAAAAACCAACGCTGGGTCCGCCGTACCACATTGGGATGCCGAGCGGTTGTCCATCGCCCACGACAATGTCCGCGCCCATCGAGCCAGGCGTTTTGAACATCGCGAGTGCTGTTGGATTCGCCACTACACACACAAGCGCGCCCTTCGCATGGACATCTTCGATGAGCTTTGTGTAATCATAGACTCGCCCGAAGAAATCTGGATATTGGACAATGACCAAACACGTATTGTCATCCACCTGACTGGCAAACGCTTCAGGACTTAACTCGAGGTCTGATTCAGCGTCACCAGCGGATTCCAATTCCATGCCTTGTGTGTACGTTCGGACAACTTCGCGATATTGCGGATGCAAACTCGGCGACATCAACACTTTTCTGCGTTTGCCGCGATACTGTGCAAACGCCAGATTTACTGCTTCGGCTGTTGCCGTCGCGCCATCGTAATGCGACGCATTGGATACATCCATACCAGTCAGTGCAGACATCAAGGATTGATATTCAAAGATGGCTTGCAATGTGCCTTGTGAGATCTCTGGCTGATAGGGAGTGTATGCTGTATAAAACTCACCGCGCCGTAGCATGTGGTCCACAACAGAGGGGATGTAGTGATTGTACATACCCGCACCGAGGAAGGACACCAGGTCACTGCGCACGTTTTCGTTTGCATTGGCAAGGCCTGAGAGTTCATCCATCGCTTCCATTTCGGTCAGCGCGGCGGGAAGATTTAATTTGGGGAAACGATGTTTGACGGGGATGGCGTCGAACAAGTCATCGAGTGACTTAACGCCGACCGTCTCCAGCATCGCATCCCGTTCCTTTGGGGAAATTGGGATGTAGGTCATATTTAGCTCCGAGCAGTTAGCAGTTAGCTCTTAGCTGTTGGCTTTTAGCCTTCGCTAAACGCTAATAGCTGAATGCTAATGACTTCTTTCTTTGCAATACTTCTCATACGCCGCGGCATCCATCACATCGCCAGCGGAACCGCCCTCGAATTGGATCATCCATGCTTCGCCGAAGGCATCTGTGTTGATGGCTTCAGGTTTGTCTGCAAGTCCTTTGTTCACAGCAACCACTTTTCCGCCTGCGGGAGCATAGATCTCAGCCGAAGCTTTAACTGACTCTACCGAAGCAATTGCCTTGCCCGCTTCGATGGTGTCACCCTCGTCCACGAGGATTTCCACGAAAACAATATCGGAAAGTTGTGACTGGGCGTAATCGGTAATACCTACTTTACCAGTGGCAGGGTCGAACCATTCATCGGATTTGGTGTATTTCAAGTTGGCAGGGGTGTTCATTGTTCTATATCTCCTTTGGGTTATGTTTGGAATCCAACAGCTTGCTGTTGTAAATTCCAGAGGCAAGCTTCTGGATTCCATGTGGGGGATGGGCGAATCAAAAAGGCGCACGGAAACTATCCATGCGCCTCTGTAAGTGGACCTGAGAGATTAGTGTAGTCTTTTGGTCTTCTTGTCTTTGGCCTTCTCGTCTGGTGGACTCGAAGACTAGCAGACTATCGGACTAGCAGACTGAAACTTTACACCGTCGGTATTCCTCGCAGTGATTTTCTGCGGAGAATTTTCCAGAGTTTGGTCAGGTACAGGGTCCTTTTGCCTGAGAGATTCATCTGGGCTCGCCTTGTTCCCAGATTTGCACCTTCGGCTCTCTTAGTAGACCTGACATGTCTTAGTGTGTATTCGTTCTTTTTCTGTCTCCGCATAGACATAGGTTATGATCAACCAACCTTTTGCGGAGACATGTCAGGTCTTAAGAGCATCTTCCCTGCTGCCCGTTATATTGTGATTTGATTCTACGGTTTAGAGGGGCCAAAGTCAAGAGGAAGAGCGCCCTCTTTTGGGTAATATCACTTTTCTTCAGGTGGTGAGAGTTTGGGCTCTTTTTCCTTTTGCAGTATCTGTTTCAACTCATTGATCGTGGACTGGTATTTTGGGTCGTTGATGGCGTTATCCATTTCGTAAGGGTCAACTTTGAGATCGTAAAATTCCGAAAGGTCGTTGTCAGTTTCAATGTATACGGCGTCACTGGTGTGGACGGCGGTCCAATGTCCACGCTCGGGCCAGGCCTCCAGCAAAATGGATGTTCGCCAGTCTGTGTTGCCATTCAGCAATGGGATCAGTGATAACCCGTCCATGACTTTGGGCGGCTTTGTTTTGGAAAGCTCGTAGATCGTGGGAGCAATATCGATGTTTGCCACGATCTTGTTTTCCACATATGGTGTAGGAATCAGCGCAGGATACCGTATTGCAAACGGAACTTTGACCACTTCTTCATAGGCCGTACTTTTGACGTTCATGCGGTGCTCGCCCCAGTGCATGCCGTTATCTGAGAGGAAGATAACAACTGTATTATCAAGCTCGCCAGTCTCCTCCAACTTTTTCATGATCGCACCAATCGAGCGATCCAACGCTGTAAGAGTCAGTATCTGCCTCCTGCGGGTGTTGTCTATTGTTGTGATATCACCTTCTGAGAGTAGCGGCTTCCCGGCAATGGATGCCGGTTTGTCAGAGTTATCTGCCTCATTAAAGTTTGGTGGACGATGTGGGGGCAGATCTGGGTATAGTTCTTTATCTTCTTTCAAAGGCGTATATGGTGCATGAGGCGCATTGGGAGTAAAGAACAATAGGAAGGGTTTTCTTTGCTTGGTGGCCTGATCGAGATATTGCTTGGCGTAATCTTCAAACAGGTAAGTCATGTACCCGGTCTTCTTTTCCCATTTGCCGTTGATGTTTAAATTAGGGTCGTAATAAGTGGGAACTGTCCCGCCATAAAAGGAAACCCAGTAGTCGAACTCTTGGCGTTTTTCTCCGTCCCATGAATTCAGGTATTTTCCGACCAGGCCGGTGTAGTATCCGTTTTTGTGTAGATCATCGATCAATGTTGGTAGGTAGAGCTTGTCTGTGTTGACATGAACATAATGGTCGTGTGCATACAGCCCAGTCATAATGCTGGCGCGGCTCGGACAGCAGAATGGCGTGGTGATATATCCGCTTGAGAAAGTAACGCCCTGATCGAAGATCAATTTCTGCGTGTTGGGCATGTATTCCATGGTGTCGAAGCGCTGGTCATCTGTGATGATGACGAGGAAGTTCGGGCGTTCATCTTTCGGAAGCAGACCACAACTCCCTGTGGAGAGAAGAATGAGAATTGTTAGTGCGTATTGAAGAAAAAGAGTTGTTTTTCTTTGCATGAGTTCTCCTGAATGTTTATGGGGTGACCGTGGGAACGATCTTGGGTTGTGCGATGTCATCCATGATGGTTTTGTATTGAGCGATCATGTCCTGGTATTCTGGGTGGTTGATGAGATTTTCCAGTTGAAAAGGGTCTTCTTGTAGATCATAGAATTCTGGGTAGGTATCGTTCTCACCATAAAAATACCGTTCGGATCGCACGCCTACATAACTGCCATCTCGAACCCCGCCTTCGAGAAGCAGGTAATCACGCCAGGTTCCCTCGTGTTTGAGCAACTTGAGCATGGATTCACCGTCCATGGAGGCTGGAATGGGAATACCGGCCAAGTCAAAGACGGTTGGAGCGATATCAATGTTGGCGACAAGTTTGTTTTCAGTATACGGTGTTGGGATAAGTGGTGGATATCGAATCGCAAACGGAACGTGGACATTCTCCTCGTAGTAACGGTTCTTGACATTGTTGAACCTGTGTTCTCCCCAGAATTCTCCGTTGTCTGAAATAAAGATGATCAACGTGTTATCCAACTCGCCAGTATCTTTTAGCGCGGTCATGATCTTGCCGATGGTGCGGTCAAGGGAAATGAGGGTGAGTAGCGCATCACGTCTGTGTGTATCCACTTCTTGGATATCGTTATCGCTCAGCAATGGACGGTTTGCCAGCCAGGCTGGTTTATCGGATATATCTGTTTCGTTGAAACTAGGTGGACGGGACGGCGGCAGGTCTAGCAAAAGACCTTCATCTTCCTTGGCAGGTGTGCTGGGGAGGTGGGGGGCATTCGGTGTAAACAAGAGAACAAAAGGTTTTCTTTGTGTCGTTGCTTTGTTCAAAAACTCAATTGCATAATCGCCAAGCGCATAAGTAACGTATTGTCCCTGTAGGCGTTTCCATTCGCCGTTGATGTTCAGGCGGGGGTTGTAGTAGCGCGTTTCGCCATTGGCATACGAAACCCAGTAATCATACTCAGGGCGTGGTTCACCTTTCCAGGTGTTGAGATACTTGCCGACCAGCCCGGTATAGTATCCGTTCCTGTGCAGTACTTCCATGAAAGTGGTGTACTTTAGCTTATCGTCATTTTCTCGAACGTTGTGATTGTGTGCGTACATTCCAGTTAGTATGCTGGCACGGCTTGGACAACATAACGGTGTGGTCACAAATCCGTTGTTAAAGGTCACGCCCTGATCGAATATTTGGGATTGAGTTTCGGGCATGTATTCCATCGTGTCGAGACGTTGATCATCTGTGACGATGATGAAGATGTTGGGACGTTCATCTTTCGGGAAAAGACTGCATCCTCCTGTTGATACCAGGATGATGACGGCCAACATCAATTGAGAGATAGATATTGTTCTTTTCATTGGTTCCCTTTCCCGTTTATTGTATCTGAACTTACAAGCTGTCACATAATCTGGTAAACCGAGCTACGGATATAAGAAAACGCCCCGAAATTTTTTCGGGGCGTTTTGGTTTGCACAGTAAATTAGTTTTTCGCGATTTTACGTGGGGCGCGTTTTGGCTTTTCGGGCGTCTCTTCAGGAGCAGGTACTGGCGCTTCCTCCATCAGTGGAGGAATAGGTTCCTCGATAACGGGAGCAGGCTCAGGGTCCGGTAGTGAGGCGGGCGCGGGAGGAGTGACAGGTTCAGGTGCAAGAGTCCCATTCAGGCGTGCGAAGTAATCCTTGACCACAGCGTCATTGTAAAAGACCAATGAGAGAATACCGACAGCCATTGAGAAGACATTGAATGTGAGGACGGATGCAACTTCGAAGATCGCGATATTCGTGGATGGCTTTACGGTTTGCGGTGGATTGCTGAAAAGCTTGGCGGCGTAGATCAGTTCAAAGACGCCCAGGATGGTTGGCAGAATGGTAAGCGGCGTGCAGATAATACCGACAACGGTTGCGAGCACAGCGCCTGATGCGGCAAAGCCCCAAAACAGGTTGACGATACCGCTTGCGAGGGTCATCCATGCAATGACAAGGATGAGGGTGGGTTTTTGTTGTGTGTTCATGAGTTTCTCCTAAAACGATTTCACTTCATATACGCCCTTGTAGGAGATTGGTTGCAGAGCGATCAATCGGGAACACCAGAAGCTTTCAAATCCTTTAAGTTCAACTGCAATGTACTGCGGCCGTTCCATTCGTTGGCTTCGAGCGTGAACATCACATCCACGCGCGGTGGCAGGGATGACTGCAGACCTCCCAAGCGGAAACCGATGCAATCATAGGATGCGCCACGCGAATCTTCAACGGATAATTTGAGATGCCTGCCATCGGCGCCGACTGTGCGCGATGATTTGACTCGCACATCTCTGGCGACAAAGACCGCGTCTGGATTCCCATAACCGGTTGGTTCAAGGTAATTGAGATGTTTCAACACTTCGAAATTCATCTCTTCGAGTGACACCTCGATATCTGCTGTGAGAGTCTGACGGAGGTCTTTACCCTCGAGCTGCTCTTTGGCGATCGCTTTCAAGCGTGTAACGAACTCTGGCAGGTTTTCGTTTTTGACTGTGAACCCTGCGGCGGCGGCATGGCCTCCATGGCGGACGAGTAGATCCTTGCACAGGTCGAGCGCATCGGTGATGTGGAACTCTGGGATGGAGCGACAAGATCCGCGAGTTTCTTCCGGTCCCTTTGCGGCGACGATGGAGGGGCGGTAATAGGTTTCAGTGAGACGTGAGGCGGCCAGACCAACAACGCCAGGGTTGAAGCTTTCGTGTGCGGCGAAGAGCAGAAAGGCTTCGGGGTCTTCGCTCATGGCGATCTCTTCGGCCTGCGCCTGCATGGATTTGGTGATAGTCTGCCGATGGCGGTTTTGCACATCGAGTTGTTGCGCGAGTTGACCGGCTTTCATGAAGTCGGTTGTGGTGAGCAATTCAAAAGAGGCGAGTGCCGATTCGAGCCTGCCGGAGGCGTTGAGGCGCGGCCCAAGCATGAAGCCGATGTTACCTGCGGTGATCTTTTCGAGTTTTGTATCTGCAACACCGGCGAGGGAGAAAAGTCCCTGTCGTTTAGTTTCGCGGATCTGCTTGAGTCCTCTGCGAACGAGGATGCGATTCTCGCCGACCAGTGGAGCCAGGTCTGCGACGGTGCCGAGGGCAACAAGATCAAGAAGGTCTTGCAAGCTGACAGTTGATGACCGAAGACCGAAAAGTGCTTCGGCAATTTTGTAAGCGATACCAACGCCAGCCAATTCTTTATCTGGATATGGATCGCCGTGTTGTTTGGGGTTGATGACGGCAAGGGCAGGGGGCAGGTTTAAGCCGTCGGGGTGGTGGTGGTCACTGATAATCAGATCCAGCCCGATGGTTTGAGAATGAAGCGCTTCGTCTGGCGAGCGGATGCCACAATCCACGGTGATGACCAGTTTGACGCCGTCGGCTTTGAGAGAGTCAAGAGCATCTTTGTTGAGGCCGTAGCCCTCCTCAAAGCGATTTGGAATGTAGCCGCGTACATTTGCACCAAGTCCTTCAAGCGCTTGCACGAGTAATGCGGTGGCGGTGACGCCATCCACATCGTAATCGCCGTAAATGGCGATGGGCTCGCTATGATCGAGCGCGAACTGGATGCGATCCACGGCGGTTTGCATCCCGATCATTTGGAAGGGGTCTGTGTTTGAGTTGGGCTCGGCCTTGAGGAAGGTGCGCGCTTCGGCATCGGTGCTGTAACCGCGGTTAAAAAGGATCTGCTTGAGGATCGACGGGAACTTTACTAGCGCTTCGTCGGCTTGGTTGGTGATCGGAGGCTGTATGACCCAGCGTTTATTGTGCATTATTGGTCTGTCCATTCCCATACTAGAATTTCAAAGTTGAAAATTGATGTTACAGTATAAACTGTGATTGAATTATGGGGCAAGTGTATAATCAGGCGTGGAGGAACGATGTATACACTGCGACCTGATGAAAAAACAACCCCTGTCATGCTTTATACGCAAGATTCTCTGGTGCGTGGGGAGGTAGTGACCAAGCAGAGTGTTTTGCGGGTGAATATCTGGCTTCGGACAGATGGTGCGCCGAATTATATGCACATTCTTAAACCGCAGGTGATCGTGTTTGGTGGGGCGCCGGTCAAGCCTTTAGCTTTTTCTGAGATCTTTTTCCCGACCTCACAACTGATCGGGTTCCATACCCTGCCGCCCACCGAAGAAACTTTGGATTATGACCCTGCAGAAGCCAACCGTATGATGCAGGACGTGCAGGTTTTGATGGGAACCTTTGTTGTGAAGGGAAAGATCCGCATCTCGACCCATTCCGAACTTTCAACCAGCCTTGAGGTGGCGCGTATATCGTGGCTATCCGTTTATGATGCGGAGATCGTGAACCCGTTCCTGCCTCAGATGCCACCGGTCCATACGCCGATGATGTTGGTGAGTCCGGTTCACGTTGCTTTTGCTTTGCAGTAAACCTGGTACACGGATTACGGCCCAATAGGTTCGGTATTTGTTGAACCGCAGGACGTTTCACCACTTATCCCTTTTGTTGCCTTATCTTGCGCTGTGCATTTCACTGGCGGTCGCTTTTTTGACCGGTATTCTGGATCGCTTTTTTAATACGCCAAGCTCCCTTGAAGTAGTAGTGGGAGTGATCGCCTTCTTTGGGGTTTCAGGGATCATTTGGGGGCCGTTCTATACATGGATGGTCATCGTGATGTTGATCTGGGGACGTGGCAAAAGCTTGGAAGATGTCCGTCGTTTGTATTTACTTTCCCCAGTATTGTTGGCGTGCTCCATGGGGATACCTGCTATTGCTATTGCGGTACCTGACTCGATCTACTATCTCCTTGACGGATTGCTTCGCATGAACGATCTGGCATTTGCCTCCAACCTTCTGCTGAAGGATGTATATCGGAGTTCTGAATATAGCCTGCTCTTTGTTTGGTTTTTCATGGCGGGAATCTGCCTCGTAGTTGGGTATGCTTTTGTAGGTATAGTCCTATGGATCGAGAAAGTCTTGATAAAGTGGCGAAAATTCAAGGACGATGATTCTGTTATTGCGCAATAAACGAGACCAAAAACCGCAGGTATAAGCCTGCGGTTTTTGATTCTCAAGTTTACGGTTTTACTTTATCTACTTCTGCTTGCAACTGTGTTTTGACCGTTTCAAATTCCAACCCATTCGCTGTCACAAAATCTTTGACTTTCATCGCCGGGTCTGGCATGGGCGCGCCGATGATCTGTTCGATGGTCTCTTGCGAGACGCCCCAGCGGATGAGATCACCAAAGATGGTCTTGCCTTTGACTGCATACTCTTCTTCGGATGAAGTGCCCGCTTCGGGCGCACTGGTAGTTGGTCCAGCCTCAGGGGCAGTTCCCTCACTTTGAGCAGGACTCATCTCAATGTCCACGAGGGAGGCGGGTTTTACATCCACTGTGTATGTTTGAATATAGGTTGACTGCTCGGGTGTTAGAGTCGTATGTTTCTGAAGAATATTTGCGGCGGGCTGAGGAAGATAAATTTCTTGCCCAGTTGTATCGAAAGGCAGGCCAAGATAGTACGCCACAAACAAGCGGACAGAATTGGTGCCGATCTCATAGCCACTTTCAAGATAGAGCGATTCCAAATCTTTCACTGGGAATGAAGCGGGGGTATCCGTAGTGACTTGAAAAGCCTGTGCAAGAATTTCAGGCGTGACATCAAACGAATTGGAAATATCACCGAAAGTGTAAGAGCCGCGAATATCGGCAGGGTTAGCGGTACCGGCAAATTCACCTTCTGTATATTTTGCAGGCTCTTTCGTTGACTCGGTTTGCCACCATCCAAATGTAGATGAAAGCCCGATACCGCCGAAGATAGCGATGAACACGATGATTGCAAGAGGTTTGGATGTGAGTGTCATTTCACACCTCCTGCCGTGAACACGACCGTTCGCGCAACGGGGCAGATCGCCTCGGATGTACATTCAAGACATGAAATGCACTGGTGGTCACGTACGGTTTTGACAGTATCTACTTCGATGTTCATGGGGCACATGATGGAACAAGCGCCATCCGCTTTGCATGTGGATTCGGCGCGTTTGATTGAGAATACGCGGAAGATATTGGTGATCCCTAGCACTGCTCCATACGGACAGGCATACTTACACCATGGTCTTTCGACGAAGACCGACAATACAAGTGTGACTCCAAGAATGAGTAGGGCAGTGGGGGCAACTTCGGTGCTCCAGAAATTGAAGAGTGCAAAGTAGGGGTCATAGGCTTCGAAGACCAGGGTTCCGCTTGTAGCTGTGACGTATAAAACCCAGATCAAGATTCCATAGCGTGCATAGCGCAAAATGTTATCGAGTTTGGTTGGGACGAAGTGGTTGTAGCGTCGTTTGAAAAATTTCTTTCCCAATTTGCCGACCCATTCCTGAACTGTCCCTAAAGGACAAACCCATCCGCAAAAGACAGGGCCGAAGAGAAAGGCTAGGGGTAGTACGATCCCTGCAAGGACGAGTGACGAGTCGTGGATCTTCCTGACAAGTAGTCCGCTTGCGAGGAACGTATACAGTGTCTCCACCCCGCCAAACGGACAGACCGCATGCAGTGATGCGCTTGCAAGGAAAGGTATGCCAACCCCGTTTTCTACTAATGTATGGTTAACCGCGATCAATGTAATGAGCAGAAAGAAGAACCATTGGACGATCCTTCGTATCCAAATGCTGCGTGGACGAAATAGGCGTATCCGTTTGCCAAAAAGAGTAATCATTGTGTTCTCCAAAGAATTTGATGCACAAATTGTATTTTTTACAAATAAAGGCATTAATAAGAGTTTGTAAAGATTGTGTATAGAAACGGCGCAAACGTTTGGATATAATCCCAGTTATGGATATTAATCTCACAACCCCTGCTCTGTTGTTCCCAACGGTGTCGCTGTTGATGCTTGCGTACACTAACCGTTTTTTGACAATCGCTACCATTATCCGCAATTTGCATGATCGCTATAAAGAGGATCAAAGTGAGAACCTGCTGGGGCAGATCTCCAATTTGCGTTTCCGCGTGTACCTGATCCGTAACATGCAGATCTTTGGCGTGATGAGTTTGTTGATGTGCGTGGTAAGTATGTTTGCGCTCTTTGCAGGTTGGATCGTCGCTGGCCAATGGAGTTTTGCCATTGCTTTGATCTTGATGATCGTTTCCATGTTGATCTCATTGCGCGAGTTGATGATCTCTGTGGGCGCTCTGGACCTGTTGTTGACGGATATTGAGGAGCACGAGAAGACAGGTCACTAAACAAGGCTAATACCCGACTTGTTACACTTATGGGGAAAGTATGGAA
Source organism: Candidatus Defluviilinea proxima (assembly GCA_016721115.1). Taxonomy (NCBI): domain Bacteria; kingdom Bacillati; phylum Chloroflexota; class Anaerolineae; order Anaerolineales; family Candidatus Villigracilaceae; genus Candidatus Defluviilinea; species Candidatus Defluviilinea proxima. Next base: position 4,858,307 of record JADKIW010000001.1, on the reverse strand, counting down.
AAATGACATATTGTTTTTTACGCATTGAATCACTATACTAAAATGCAGAAACCATACGGATGTATGGTTGGTATTTGTATGGAGGTAAAAACACTATGAACATTCCGACCATTGGCGGAACGAGGGGTATTTTTGAGATATTCGTGCCCGGCGTGTTTTTGCTCTTGAATATTGGCGCTGTGCTTTTTTCCATACCCACACTTGATGACCATACAAAGAACATGCTTGCCTCCCTTGCATCGAACTCTGTGCTCGATGTTATTGTGTCCATTTGTTTTGGGTATTTGATCGGCATCTTGCTTCGACTCTTGAAGACCGATGCGTTGGATAAATTGTCAGCCTGGTGGTTGCGGACTTTTGATAAGAATGCGCGTGAAAAGAATCACCAAGCTGGTAAACCCACCTATCGTTTATTTGCTACAGAAGGCTTTCCTTATATTGGTTGGGTCGGGGAAGTAGCCGCTGGTTATTTGCCTCCTGAAGCATTTCACTTCTACAATCAGGTTTGGGCAAAGCGTAAGCGGGATAGTAATCAGAATAAGCAGTTCTTCAACTTCTGTAAACTGGTGGTTAGTTCGAATGATGAACATGTCTCTGATGAGATCTATGCGGTGGAAGCACTCACTCGCTATATCGCAGGGATGTTTTATGCGCTTCTGTTGGCGTCCATCATGATCATCGTGACGATCGCTTTGCACATCGCTATTGGTGAATGGGTGATCGGCTTCTTTATCCTGCTGGCGGCGTATTTGTTGGCGATCATTATCATTGTCCAGCGGTTTCGGAAGATACGCATCAAGGAAGTGGAAGCTGTCTTTGCGGCGAGTTATAAGAATAGGGAGTTGTTTGAAGAGAAGAAGACAAAAGCGAAGAAGTGAGAACAAAAATCCGCAGGTGTTGAGCCTGCGGATTTCTCTTTCACTATAGCCACAGAGACACGGAGACGCTGAGAAATATAAAACTCCGCGTCTTAGTGTCTCTGTGGTTAAGTATCTAATATGAGTCGATTAATGACCTCACGTGCAGTGCCTTCTTCACTTGCTCAAGTGTCCAGCCTTTGGGCAGAGGGGCAGTAACTTTTGTAGATTGCCCCGCAGGGACATCGAAGTAGTTGTCGCTGAAGACCACGTCCACGCCATCTAGGGCGAGTTCGACGAAGGGTGCTAGGGATTGGACGGAGACATCGAAGGTAAGTGTATTGTCTTTCAAAGAGACATTTACTTTGAGCTTGGGATCAGCCAATGCCAGATGTTTGATGGGGGCGAAGTAAGAAACGCTGGTCTCGATCTTTTTGTCGCCTTTCCATAATTCTGCCACAAAGACCACTTTGCGTTTGTTAGTGTCGTTCACTTTGTCAGCGAAGTCAAAGGCTTGGATGGGCGTATCAGCCAGCGGGTCGGCAGTGAAGCGATGCTCGTCGGAGATGATTACGTTGCCAGCCACATCTTCCAATCGCCAGCGGACGAGTCCATCCCAGCTTGAAGTCAGATCGCTTGTGACATGAATTGCCATGCGAGTGCCGTCATCTTCCACCGAGAGAAGGACTGGTGCGTAAAATCTTTTTGCGGCGTAGTGAAGCGCTTTCCAACGTCCGAAGTAATCGAGCGACGACCACGAAGCGACCTGCCAGCAATCGTTGATCTGCCAGATGAGCGTACCGCTGACACGATTGCGGTGCCGACGCCAATGTTCGACGCCGTAACGAATGCCTTCGGCTTGGAGCAACATGCTGAGATACACAAGCGACTCAAAGTTTTTCGGCATGCGGAAGGTGTCGGTCATTTGACCTATCATCAAGCCGTTGCCCGAGCCGCTTCGTTGATGGTGTTCCATGATGTAGGATGTCATGTTCTGGTCTTCGGGCGCCGCATAAGTTTGGATGGTCTTATATGGCGGCAATGCTTGAAAACCGAACTCGCTCATGAAGCGTGGATACGTGGTGCGATAGGCGGTGAACGGTTTGCGCCCGTGCCACACATCCCAATAGTGCATGTCGCCGCGTTGCATGCCGTTGGGTTCGCTGAATGGAATGCCCGATGAAGCTGATGAGGGCCAATACGAAGTATCAGGATCTTCACTCGCAACAACGGCGGGAAGCAGATGGTGGAACATGCGGTCATAGCCAGCCTTCAAGTTTTGGACTTCCACATTTTGTGGATCGTTCCATTTCCAATCCACCCAGCCTTGTTCCATTTCGTTATTGCCACACCACAACGCGAGCGATGCACGATGTCGCAACCGTCGCACGTTCTCGATCGCTTCGATGCGCACGTTCTCTGCAAATGCATCATCTTCAGGGTAGATGCCGCACGCAAACGTAAAGTCTTGCCACACGAGCAATCCATAGCGGTCGCACAGATCGTAAAAACTTTCGCTTTCATACAAGCCGCCGCCCCAAACGCGCAACATGTTCATGTGTGCGTCGGCGGCACTCTTGATGAGGTATTCCAAATGTGTGTCGGTGATGCGTGTCGGGAATGCATCAGCGGGAATCCAATCTGATCCTTTCGCAAACACGGGCACGCCATTGACGACGAACGTGAACGACTCGCCCCATTCATCGGGCTCGCGTTTGAGCTCTATCGTCCGCAAGCCGATTTGATATGTGCGCGAATCCAATACGGATGTCCCCGTCTCGAGTGTTAGCTTTAACTGGTACAGATTCTGCTCGCCATAGCCGTTCGGCCACCATAGCTTCGGATCATCCACAACTATGCCTATTGACTTCCGATCAGCCCAATTCTCCTTTAACGTTTGTTCCGTCCCATCAGGTGCGATCAGAGTCAATGTCAGTGAAAGTGTATCTAGATCTAGTGTGAATGCCCCGATTTTTACATCCACACCAATCGCGATTACGCCATCATCATCGCGATACTGCCTTACATGGGCGTCTACAATCTTTGCTGTTGTATATCCTTCAATGCGGATATCTTTCCATACACCGATTGGCGGTAACATGGGACCCCAATCCCAGCCGAAGTGACACGGTGCCTTACGGAGATGTCCGCCGCCTGGAATGCTTTCCCCTGGACTCCTCAAATACTTTTCCTTTTGTTTGGCGGTGACATATGCTACAGGTCCACGAAAGATGATGCTGAGTTCATTCGTTTCCTTGAATGCACTTGTCACACCCCAAGTCCATTGACGATACATGTTATCTGTTTTGCCAAGAAGTTTTCCGTTGAGAGAAACTTCTGCTAATGTGTCGAGTCCATCGCAGACTAAAAATTGTTTTTCTTCTTTTAGAACATCAGACGAAACCTTGAATGTGGTTTTATATTCCCAGTCAGCATTAGCGATCCATTGCACCTGCTTTTCGTTATCTCCTATGAATGGGTCAGGGATTTTGCCAAGGGCGAGCAAGTCCGTATGTACGCCGCCAGGGACTGTGGCAGGCATCCATTCGTTTGTGTCGAGTTGTCGAAATGTCCATTGACCTGCTAGTGATTGTTGATGCATGTATTTTCCTTTACGTGTAAAGATAAATTTGTGATTACTTGTTTTGGGCAATGGATACAACTAGGTGATGCACACTACCATCTCGTTGGAAGATATGTCTGCTGTTGACTGAATCCAGAACGTGACCATCAACCTTTTGGATGCTTCCATCAGTTCGGTATACTTGGATACAAGTCTCGTTTGCGTTCTGGATGATGATCGGAACCTGACAGATCGAGTAAGCGATGGAGCCTGCTGGCACTGCCATGTGCTGTTGTTTTCCGCTAACATCCCAATAGGTAAACTCTGATGCGTTCGCAAGGAATTCGTTTCTATCCAACAACAGGAAGTCAAAGGCAATGTTGCCGTCCTCAACAGAGAATCCGAGTTCCATTTGGCGAGTCAGGATCTCTTCCTTGACCATGCCTGTCATGCCAGGTTGTTTCGCTCCCTGTCCTTTTGGAGTGTGTGAGTAAGGGTCGGTGGGGAAGGCGCCGTAGACATCGGGGGCCTTGTTGAAACTTAACCCTTTGCGAATGCCTGTGTATTTTTCCATCAACCCAGGCGTGGATGCATCGTCCCTTGTACGAATGATCGTTTCCTGCACTGCCAGCAAAAGTTTGGAAACCATGTGCCAGTAAATACTGCCCAGTCCCTCATAGGCAAAGAAGGTTCCCGAACGCCCCGTAAATTGATCGTGATGGAAGATATCTTCGAATAAGGTCTCGATTTTTGCCCCATCAGCTTTGACCAACTCGGCGTATTGAGGCTGGCTCTTTAGAACATTAAGAATGCGATTTACGTCTTTTGAGTTGCGGATATTTCCGCTGAAGTGATAGTTGCCTTCTTCGTCTCTAACGATCAGGGATTTATCTTGCGCCTTCTCCAACGCCGCCACCAATGCTAGTCCACGGACCATATCTGGCGTCATAGTGTTCTTTTCGAGAAAGCCAGGCAGTTTTCGATCGGGATAGAGAATGTAGCTATGCTGGTCAGGACGGTACAGTTGACTGTGCCTCAAACTTTCCAAAAGCAGAAGCGATTCTTCTCCCGATAACAGCCCTGATGAAAGAATGGCAACCTGACCTTCCAGCATTTCATACAACGGGCTGACGGATGCCGATCCGTTTTTGAGGTGCAGGATATTGTAGGAATGATAGAGATTGTCATTACGTTTGTTGGCACGGAGAGAATGTTCAACGTAGCCCTGTGCCAGATCGAGAAATGCTACTATACCTGAGACCGCTACTTGCGTAAGTTCTCCCGAAAAACCTTGGGAATACATATCCCAGCGATAGTTACTTCCCGCTTGACCTAACGCATCCATCATTGAGCGGCGTTGCTTATCGCTAAAGGAACTTGTTAGTGTGTCCTTGAATTCGTTCAAGATTTGAAATATCTGCGAATATAGTTTCTGAACTTCCACGCTCACCTGAACTGAAGCGAGATCACTTTGCCTCAACAACTCTTTACAAAAAACAATCGTGCGTTGCAAATAACATAGTGTTACAACAGACAAGCCCTTGCCGACTAGTGCATTGTTGGCATCGTTCCACTCGGGACGCTGGGTATTCATCCATATGCCGCCCTCAGGGACAAAGTTCACTAGTTTGGCAAGTAACAGCGTGAGTAATTTTTCTGTCAGCGTTGTGTGCAGTATGCTTCCATTTTGAGAATAGACCAGCTTGCCGTCTGTGCCGTGTGTTTTCACGCGTGCTTCGATCTCTCGTTCCAGTTCCCAGTTGAAGTCAATGGTGTTGAATGGATCCTTTTGTAGGCTCTCATATCGTTTGATGCGATACGGCACGTTGGCATAACTAAAGATCGGTTGAGATAGAAATGATTGAAGCTTGCCTGGGTGAATCTTCGTGCTGATCTCCATCAACTTTTGGAGATAGATAATTTGATGGTCGCTCCAGTAACCGATATTTGCCCAAGGGTTGTCAGGTTCTGGAACTTCCCAGTCAATTCCCTGACGGGTAATTCGATACGGGTTGTATCCATCTGCGGTTGTTGCGTTCAAAAACGTGCAGATCATACTCTCAATGTATTCAGGATAAGAAAATGCAAGCGCTTCCCAATTCTGGAAAATATCGCGCCAGTTCCCCTCGTAGCTCAACTTCAAAGAGCCGTCCGTTTTCTTGATGTCGATCGCAAAACGATTCCATGGCCGACTGGGGTCGCCATGTCTGCGGCTAAACGACAGAGGCAGATAGGCATAAGTCAAACGGATCAGATCTGCGGAACCATTTGTCTCTGCTAGAGCTTGCAGTTCAAGGATGTTCATTTCAGATGGCAACCCAGAAATGAACGTGGCATTTTCTTTCAGGACCGTCTGATTACGAACAGAGATGAATTCGATGAAGTCCCGAGTTTGGACCTTGTATCCGTCAGTGAATATCCCGCCACGCATCACGTTGAACATCACATTCGCAAAATGATGTGCTGTGCAAAGCTGATCGCTCGTTATTTGCAACCCGTCTGCGCTGGCGACGATCTTTTCAAGGTTCACAGTGTTGGATTTGATATCACGTTCAAGCGCATCAAACAACTCTGACCGTTTCTCCTTTAGTTTTTTTGACAAGCTGACAATCGCTTCACTGTCTTGACCGACGTCTGCTACAACATGCCAAAACTTTTCCTCGTCTGGAACAAGATCCACGGTGCCGTGAACAAAATAAGCACAACGTTGACCACGGACTTCGGTTTCTATTTCAATACCTGCGCCTGTCCGAAACCGATCAAGTTGCTGAGACGAAATCAAATAGTCCACTTGATCGAGTCCCAACTGCATGACTGTAGTTGCGAGCAGTGACTCGCTGGGTTCGGCGAGATCGGTCAAGGTGGAGTTTAAGGCAAAGATGGCGAGACCAGTTTCAGGGTCCAGTTCGGAGCGCTTGTATGCATCCAGAAGAGGGCTGAATGTGTTTTGAGTCACCGAAGTGATATTGGCGGGCAAAAGATTCTGAATCCCATCCACAAATTCAACCTGACAAGGGGATGTACTTGTATTCAATAACCACGTAGTTTTGACCAAGCCGAAGATATCGCTGGTGCGCCAGGCATAACGGTAGGATAATCCAAGGCTGTGATTGTGCTCTTCAAAGATCAATGCGGTGCCAGCAACATTCTTGTACAAGTTTCGTTCGATGTTGTAGTTCCCCTGATGTCGTTCTGAAAGCGGTTCCCACAAACTTGTCCGCTCGTTGCGCGTGACTAGCAAAACGGATTTGTTGCCAGTGTGTTCGCTGTTTTCCGTCAACTTATCGACAGTGTAGTACGGGAAAAGCGCCTGCTCTGCGCTGACGCGTCCCGCTGAAAGCCCACCTGTAGCTGAAATAAAGAGCCAGTGATTCGAACTGCTCACGATGCTCATAAAAAATGGCTCCATGGCATCGTAATTCTTGATCTTGTAGAAGGTGTCATCCAGCAAGGAAACAAACTCGCCTTGGATTTCGCATCCCGATTGTTTTTGCAGTGTGTCACCGATGTAAATCGTTCTTGATTTTGTAGTTGCCATATTGCTCCACGAAAAGTAGATTTGATTTTCCAACTATAATCCAGTTCAATTGTGCGGTGAAGTACAACTGGGGAAAGGGATAATACGGAATACAGGATCATTGTCGCACCTAAAGACCATCTTCAACATAGAATTTATGCACAAGCCGCAGGTATGTTACCTGCAGCTTGAATAGAGATATAGGATTTACTGTTAATTACCCAAAAAGATGGGTATTTTTGCTGAAAACACCTTGTACTTCCCTCAATTGGATTGTCAAACGAAGATTTACGGCATCCCTTCCCCATTGTTTGCCCGAATAAAATAGATTTCACCATCAGGGTTTGTATAAAGCAACTCTAGCTTTGCTATTTGCGATAGCTCATCAGGGGTGGATGTCTCTTTGAAAGTATCCGGCTTGATCCATATAACATACCCAGCCTGAGGAGGCCAGCTCGCGAGTTTCTTCGCTTCGGCATCATTAGGTGTTGTTTCCTTATGGAGCTTGGGGAGGAGGAATGCGTCGTGATGTGTATAGAACCAAACGCTCAGAGGATCGTTGCTATACAGAGCTACAGTATCGTCTTTTGAAAGCAGGCTGTTCAGTTGTTTTAGCGTTTCTGAATTACGTAAGTCATGAGAATTAATGGTGTTGTAACTTGTTACGCCATTAATTTGACGTGACTCCGATATAAACTCTTGAAATCCGTGTAAAGGATAGATAGACCATATCATGAATAGAACGAATAAAATTTTATCTACTACTTGTGGCTTTAACTTTATGTGGGGAAAAATAAGCTGTTCCCATGTGATGAATATCATGATCAAGACGGGTAATAGAATAGTTATGTAGTATCGGTCGGATTCAATATCCTTGTGGTCGAAGGTGGCTACTGTATAAGTCAACCCGATAAACGATACGATGAAATACATAATGATTGGAAGAATATAAGGAGAATATATAGCATCCCACCATGTTTTCCAGTCTTTTATTTTATTGATTAAAAGTAATACCAATACTAAACCAATAAGAAGAACCCACGGGTATGTGACTAAAAAATCGGGGAGCAATTGAAAGGGTATGAACCAGCGAATGATCTTTATCAATGATGCTCTTACATTTTCCGATGGCAGGAACGTGTTGTAGGGGTTTCCTGCGATGGCTCCATATTTCAAGTAGTTGTGCCAAAAGATCCATGCCGCAATCGGCAGGCTGGATAAAATGCTGAATTTTAGAGAATCTAAAAAGGTTTTTCTCCAATTTCCCCAGTTTTGACGTGCGATCAGCGAGACGCCCACTACAATTAAGGTTATTCCCACATATCGTTGCAGTGTCGCCAATGCGGAAAAAATAACCATGGCAAGTAAAGAGTTGCTTGATCTTGTGTCGGCGTATTGACAAGTTGCAATCAAGAAAAGTAGTGAAAATGCGATATACAAAGGATCAGAAGCGATATTGACATGAATACGAAAAGATGAAATCGATAGTAATGTGAGCAAGGATCCTATGACTGCATACAACAGTCTTGTTCGAAATATTCTGTAGAGAAGGACCCCTGAGAAAAAAATATTTAAACCATACAATGCAACGTTGAGATACCATCCCCCGATAAAAACATCCTCGTGTGTAATAACTCCCAGCCCGGCAAGAAGGATTGAATAAAGAGGAGGCCAATATACTAATGGTTTGCCGAATAAGTCAAAAAAACCATTCCCTTTTAATAAACTATGTGCGACTGAGAGGTTTCTCGCGGCGTCACCTGATACTCCTGCTCCATAGGGGTAGGTAATATAAATTGCCATACTCATACCCACTAATGAAATAAAGGATAAAAATACTAAAAATTGCTTTGATTTTTTTTCGCTCCAATAGTTTTTCATCGAATTAATCGTTAACGACATTGCCCGCAACTCTCCAAATCAAGTTTCTGGTGTAATGAAAACATTATAACTTGCACTGAGCATTATTTCTGTCGAAACCAGAGATAATATAATTTGAATTTCAGGAACACAAATAGTGGACGACCCTATATAATCATGCCAATGTTTGAATTTACCATTACATCCAAAAACAACCGCGCCCGCACAGGGGTTTTCTCCACACCACATGGTGCTCTCGTTACTCCAGTCTTTGCGCCTGTTGGTACGCAAGCGACCGTAAAGACTCTCACCCCTGAGCATCTCAAGGACATTAATGCCTCGCTTGTTTTGAGCAACACGTATCATCTTTACCTTCGCCCTGGCGATGAACTCGTTCGCGATATGGGCGGCTTACACAAGTTCATGCAGTGGCCAAACCCCATGCTGACCGACTCGGGCGGCTTTCAAGTCTTCTCGCTCGCACAAACCCGCAAAATTGACGACGAGGGTGTAACCTTCAAGAGTCACATTGACGGTTCGACGCATCGCTTTACGCCCGAAAAATCCATTGCGATTCAAGAGAACCTCGGCGCAGACATCATCATGGCTTTCGATGAATGTTCCGACCCCAACGACAAAGCCTACAGCAAACTTGCCATGGAGCGGACTCATCGTTGGGCGGAACGTTCCCTCAAAGCGCAGACTCGCCCCGACCAGGCTTTATTCGCCATCGTCCAAGGCGGCGTTCAAGCGGATCTTCGAGCTGAATCAGCGAAATTTATTGCTTCTCTCGGTATGCCTGGCATTGCTATCGGCGGCCTCTCTGTAGGTGAGACCAAACAAGAGATGCATGATACGCTCGATGTGGTCACACCGCTATTGCCCGAACACAAACCGCGCTACCTGATGGGAGTTGGTACGCCTGAAGACCTCATCAATGGCGTTGCTCGTGGCGTTGATATCTTCGATTGTGTTTTGCCAACACGATTAGCCCGTCACCACTCCGCCTTCGCTCCCGAAGGACGATTGAATATGATGAACGCTACTTTTGCGCGTGATGAAAGACCGATAGATGAAACCTGTGATTGTTATGCCTGCAAGACTTTTACACGCGCATATATCCGTCACTTGATAGTCGCAAAAGAATTACTTGCTGGAACACTCATTTCAATTCATAACCTACGAGCATTGATACGGTTGATGGAGCAGATCCGGGCTTACATCGCAGATGGTTCGTTTGAGACGCGTGTACCGGAATTACTTGGTCAGTGGTCGAACAATGCCAAGCGTAAACAAATTTCTCAAGGATAACCATGACTCTTTTTCAATCTTTCCTCCTCGGCATCATACAGGGACTGACCGAATTCATCCCTGTATCATCGACTGCCCATTTGCTCATCACACAAAGGATTCTCAATATCCCTGCTGATGATGCTATGTTCTCGTTCCTTGTCATCGTCCAACTTGGAACTATCGTTTCATTGTTTGCCTTTTACTGGAAAGACTTGCTTTCCATCGTCAAAGCGACTTTAGACTTTCGACATGTCACTCTCGAGCGAAACTTAGGAATCTACATCATTGTTGCGACGATCCCCGCTCTTTTGGCTGGCTATTTGTTGAAGGATGCTGTCGAAGCCCTTTTCAAACAGCCCATGCTCGAAGCCTCCATTCGTCTATTCACGGCGGCTGTCTTGTTGACCCTCGCCGAATGGCTCACCCAAAAGAATCGAACTCTCGACTCGATGACTTGGTTTGATGCACTGGTTGTCGGCGTTATGCAAGTCATCGCAGTTTTCCCCGGCGCATCCCGTAGCGGGACAACGATCAGCGGCGGCATGTTCCGCGGCTTGGACCGCCCGTCTGCGGCGCGGTTTGCGTTTTTGATGTCGGTGCCGGTCATGCTGGCGGCGGGTGGATATGAAATGCTCGATGTGCTTAAGATGCCGAACCTTGGGGACTTCCTGCCTTTGCTCGCGGTGGGATTTGTTACTGCGGCCATCGTGGGTTGGTTTGCGATCAAGTGGTTAATTAATTATTTGAGCAAGCACTCGTTATATGTCTTTGCCGCCTATTGTGCAGTGGTGGTACTGATCGTGTTTTTTCTGAAGTAAGTGATCTGGTGGTTTCGATACCTTTATACCCAACCACCGAAAGAACCATGAATACAAAATCCCTTTTTAAACTCCTCGTTGAAACCGAGTCTCCCTCGCATGATAAAGCCGCCGTTGACCGTGTCGGTGCCATCGTTGCTGAAGAAGCCCGCAAACTTGGTGGACAGGTTGATGTGATTCCGAACACCGAAACGGGGAATCATATTCTCGCGCGGTTTGCGCCGATTCAGACATCATCCTCCAGTTATCAGCCTTCGATCCTGCTTCTCTGCCACATGGATACGGTCTTTCCTCTCGGTACGCTTCCTCGTATACCGTATCGTGAAGTGGATGGAAAAATCTTTGGCCCCGGTGTACTTGATATGAAGGCAGGTATTGTCATTGCTCTTGCCGCGATTGAAGAAGCGCAAAAGATTGGATTGAATCGCCCCATTACTTTGCTTTGCACGTCCGATGAAGAGATCGGCAGTCATACCTCGCGCGGACACATTGAGCGATTGGCGAAAGAATCCACGTTGGTACTTGTGTTTGAAGCGGCGCTTGTGGATGGTTCGCTCAAGACATGGCGCAAGGGAGTGGGGGAGTTCGATGTCAAAGTAAAGGGACGTGCCGCACATGCAGGCGGTGATCATGAAAAGGGGCGGAATGCCATTGAAGAGATGGCGCATCAAGTGATCGCGATCCAAAAACTTACAGATTATTCCAAACAAACTACGCTTAATGTGGGTGTGATTCAAGGTGGGACGGTTTCGAACGTTGTTCCTGAGGAGGCTTCTATCGAAGTAGATGTGCGTGTGATGCAACCCGGCGAATGGGAACGGCTCGAAGGAGAAATGAAGAAACTTACACCGGTATTGGATGGCACTTCCATTGAAGTTATAGGCGAATTAAATCGTCCGCCGATGCCGTTCGATGAGATGATGAAAGTTACGTTCGAGAAGGCGAAAGAGATTGTGTCGACAACGATCGGTGTCGAGCTTAAGGCTGGTGGCACAGGTGGCGCCTCGGATGCGAACTTTGTCGCGCCGTTAGGTGTCCCTGTGTTGGATGGATTGGGCGCAATTGGTGAAGGATATCATTCGGAGCGTGAATATATTTTTGCAGACAGTTTGGAACAGCGTGTGAAATTGGTCTCGGTTTTGTTACGGAATTGGTGACCGTTTATCGGAAGTAAGCACACAGGTGACAGTTACTGCAAAAGTAACTGTCACCTGTGTTTTTTTGTGGGGAAAAGATTCAGGGATGGATTGGTGAATTAAGAAGAATCAGTTTCCAGTTAAGAAGGATTCGCGCTGTTTTTGAGGAGAAGATATTGTCCCAGCAATCCCCAAGCGACGATCAAATAAGCGATTAAGTATAGTGTATCCGCAATTAAAGCTACCGATATGCCACTCATCACCCAATCGTAGGCGCCAGTGTTAGTGAGGCGGATGTAGATGATGTCGGTAACGACAAACGATGAGATCGTAAGCCAGGGCATGGCAAGGGCGCGCCCGCGGAAAGTGTATACAAGAAAGAGCGCTGAAAGCCCAACTGCGGTATCGGCAAATGTGTAGAAATATCTGAAGAAATCTTCGAATGGTGCCGTGCTGTGGGTTGCGATTAGGATGGTTTCAATGACAGCGATGATCGCCATCCACACACCGGTCGCGGCCCAGCGGATCGTGTATGTTTGACCGGGAAATACGAGCCGATATTGGTGTACGAGGGAAACGGTCAATGCCACATACCCTACAAGCCACAAAAGATCTGCAAAACTAAAGATGGGTACTTCGCCTACGGTTGTGTAAAGAAAACCCCATGTCCCCTCAGCAATGGTCCATAGCCAAAGACAAACTGCGAATGCCGTCCATACAAAGAAAGGCGGCTCATCAGATTGAAAATAAAATAGGATGCGCGTGAGAAGCGCGGCGGCGATCAATGCAGTGAGGGCGGTCATGCAATTCACGATGATCGCATTTGCTAATTCGCTAAACGGAGCTAAAGCATAAACCCAGATAAAAAGAGCTGTAATAGCAGCAAAGAGAATAAAGGCGATACCTCGTTCACGACCTCTGAAGAAATTCATCATAAAGTTCCTCCAGTGCCAAGAAGGCCAAACACTTCGGCAATCGTTTTATATACCCCTTTACTTGCATTGCGTGATTGTGTCAGGATGTTTTGGGTTAATGCATGGCCGATGACAGGCTCAATATGCGCGACAACCTCAGCGATGACCTGTTTGTAGACATCTCCTGCTTTTCGCGCGCTGGTGAAGATGGTTGCATCTCTGACTTTGTTTTCTTGTGTTTCGATATTCCAGCCTCGATCCATAGCCATCGTGTGAACCTTCCACGCGATCGAGCGGACCATTACTTTGCCAGTCAATTGTCCATATTGATTTAGGATCGTAGAGCAATAATAATTAAAAAGGATGTTAAGGTGGACTTCTAACCATGCCTGACTTTGGATATTATCGCGATACACGGCGACTTTACATCCCGCTTCATTCCACGTTGTGATCTGGTTCATCGCAACTAGACCTTCTACGCTTCCAGTTTTGTTCGTCATCACTGCACTTCGAAGTGGAATATCTCTGCCTGCTACCAGCACAAAGCCCTCGGCCGATTCCCATCGTATGTGAAAGAGCGTGGGACCAGCATTGTGTTCGGCCAGATCAAACATGATCTTGAGTTGGCTTGTATCGGACGGTTGTACTTCGACCTTACCGATCTTTTCGACTACGATCTTTTTGAACATCAGCCCAAGAGGATGTAAGGGTTCGATACTCAGTTCACCACGTCCATATTCGAACAATGGAGATACCCAATTCGGGTCAACCACGCGATGGTTACGAATATAGAAATGAACCAATTTCCCTCTCACTACGAAAAGGGTAATGGACTTCTCTTTTTGAAAGACAACTTGTATCTGGCCTGTAACCCTCTCTGCAAACGCTTTGAGAATCTCGGCTCGTATGGTTTCAGCCGAGAGTAACCTTGGAGGGGCAGTGGGATACGCTGGTGCATGCATCAAAACTTATTCTAAGCTATTTTTTTGAGCGGTGTATATCATTTTCGTAATTCAAACAATTGCGCCTTATAATCCGGGCATGTTTAATAGGATACGAACAGGATCTCTTCTTTTACTTATCATTTTGGCTTTATCTTCTTGCGGAACGCCACCCCCTACGGTAGATTTACAGCAGGTGACCGTCTACGCCTCGCCTGCCGCCACGTCTTGGTTGTCTGACCTTTATGAGTGTGCCAAGCCTGTAGCTACCATCCGATTAGCTGATTCGCCAGCCACTGCCGATATCCGTTTACAGATCGGGGAGCCGAAATATTTATCGTCTTTTGCATATCAGATCGATGAAGAGGAAGTTCTAGTGGTGACCCACCGACAAAGCCCTGTTCAAAATCTAACGCTTGAGCAGGTACAGATGTTGTTTGCCGGGCTGGGAGACGCGTCTGTGCAGGTGTGGGTGTATGCTCCAGAGGATGATGTGCTCAATGTGTTTGACCAATTCGTGATGAAAGGACGAAGCGTTTCTTCGTCTGCGAAAATGGCGGTCAACCCACAGCAGATGTCCGATATTTTGAATGCTGAGCCCAACGCTGTAGGAATCCTGCCGCGGCATTGGAAAGTTGGTGATGTACGTGATGTGTATTCGGTTGCGAAGGTGCCTGTGCTGGCGGTCACGCAAAGCGAGCCGCAAGGTGCGGTCAGCCAAGTGATTGGTTGTTTGCAGAAATAGCTTTGTAATAAGATTTGTTTCCTGTCTAGATAGTTTTGATTGTTTATGTTCAATAACCAAAGCTAAAGCCAAAAGGAAGAAACTTATGCCCTGTAGTTGCTGTGAAATGGAAAACAATACTTTCGGTGAAGAGGAAGCGAAAGCCAATCTTAAAGACTATCGTAGGCGCGGACCTGCGAAGCAGACGAAGTTGATCCTCGAAGCGGTACGGTCATTAGGGGTGAAGAATGTTGCGTTACTCGATGTGGGTGGTGGGATCGGGACGATCCACCACGAGTTGTTGAAGGATGTGGCGCGTGAAGCGACTCATGTAGATGCATCGTCTGCGTATTTGAAGGTTGCTACAGAAGAGGCTAAACGTCTTGGGCACAGTGAACAGGTGAAATTCATTCACGCTGATTTCACCGATGTGGCCGATAGACTTCCGCAGGTAGATGTTGTCACGCTTGACCGCGTGGTTTGTTGTTACCCGAATTTTCGTGAATTGTTGAAAGCTGTGTCTAACAAGAGTCGGAAAGCCATTGCACTCACGTATCCGCGCGAGGTTTGGTACATCCGCATGGCGATTGCGATTGCGAATTTTTTTCAACGTGTGCGAAACGATCCGTTCCGTGTGTTTGTCCACCCTGTGGATGAAATGGAATCTTTGTTAAATAGGGAAGGCTTGCGGAAGATCTCGGTCCGCAGGTTGTTTGTGTGGGAGATGGCATTGTATCAACGGGGATAAATCTTTATTAACACAAAGGACACGAAGAGCACAAAGGAAGAAAAAAGAATTTCCTTCGAGACCTTGGTGTCCTTTGTGTTTAAGAAATCAAATTACAGAGTGTTTCTTGTGCCACTCGGTCGCCTGCTCGAACGCATAGCCTGCGTTCAACACTTTCGCATCCCACCAGGCTTTTGCGATGATTTGCAAGCCGATGGGTAGTCCTTCTTTTGTGAAGCCACATGGGATGGATAATGCAGGCAAGCCTGTGAGATTGAACGGCGCGGTGAAGCGCGTGAGTAACCCCGCCTGTTCAACCGCATCATGACCTTCGATGGCGGGTGCGGCGATGGGTGTAGTGGGGATGATCAAAAAGTCAGCGGACTCAAAGAACAATTCGCATCTTTTCTGGACCTCGGACTGGGTTCGCCTTGCGAGGATATAGTCTGTTGAAGTGAGCTTGGCTCCATCCTCCAACCTGCGTCGGACGTCATCACCAAAGAATTCAGGATGTTCCTTCAATCGTTCACGATGGACAGCCGCAGCGTCAGCTTGAGTCATGTTCTTGTTGGCGAGCGCGGCATCTTGCATCCAATCTACGTTGACCTTGTCCACTTTACAGCCCATCGACTTGAAAACTTCTGCGGCATTATGGACAGCGTTCAATACTTCAGGATCCGATGTTTCAATGAAATCGCCTGAACCGATTGAAATCTTGCGCCCTTCCATGTCGTCCACAAGATGACCGATGTAATCGCCGGTCAACATCTTGATGGAAGATGGGTCAATTGGGTCGTAGATAGAAATAACTTGCAACATCAACGCGGCATCCTTCACGCATTTGGTGAGTGGGCCGACGTGATCGAGATTCCATGAGAGGGGGAATACACCGCGCGTGCTGACACGTCCACGGGTGGGTTTGAAGCCGACGATTCCGCATAACGAAGCCGGGATACGGATCGAACCGCCGGTGTCTGTGCCGAGTGCGCCCAAGGCCATGCCGGTTGCTACAGCAATAGCCGACCCACTTGATGAACCGCCGGGGATGCGTTCCGTGTTCCACGGATTGCGTGCTGTTCCATAGTGTGGATTATTCCCTGTGATACCGAGTGCGATCTCATGGGTGTTGGTTTTGCCATTGATGATCGCGCCAGCTTGACGAAGCTTTTCCACAACAAATGCATCCCGGTCAGGAATATTATCTGCAAAGAATTTCGAGCCGATAGTGGTACGGATCCCTTCTGTTTCGAACAGGTCTTTGACTGCGATGGGAACTCCACGTAATGCCCGGTATAAAGGGGATGTATTGACGGGCGGATGTTGTGCATCAATCGCTTCTTGTGGATCGATAACAGTGATGTAGGCGTTAATCGTCGGGTTGAGACGGTTGATTTGGTTGAAGCAGGCTTCAGTTAAATCTTGAGGCGTGATGTCCCCTTCGCGCAGGCTATTGAGGGCCTCTATGATCGTCAGCGATTGTGTATCCATAATTAAAATTATAAGTCCCGTTTTGGTTTCTGCAAAACAATATAAGAGACCCCAAAGGCATGTCTGATAATCACTGCCTTTGGGGTTTTCGTTGATCTAGAACAAGCCGAGCACCTTACCCGTTTTGAGATCGAGATCTACATCATAGAAGACAGGGCGTGTTGGTAAACCTGGCATAGTACGCATGGTTCCAAGTAATGGATAGAGGAAACCTGCACCCACGCTGGCGCGGATATCACTGATCGTGATGCGGAAGCCACGCGGTGCACCTTTCTGATCCGCCTTGTCGGTGAACGACAGGTGAGTCTTCGCCATACACAATGGTAGATTGCCAAAACCAAGTTTAGTGAATTGCTCGATCTTTGCTTCTGCTTCAGGGGTGTAATCTACGCCGTCGGCACGATAGATCTCGCGGCAGATGGTCTCGATCTTTTCTTTGATGGAGACGTTGAGCGGATACAGGAATTTGAATTTGCTGGGTTTTTCGCAGGCTTTGATAACAGCCTCAGCGAGAGCCACAGCGCCCTTGCCGCCTTCCATCCAATGACGTGACACAACTGCATCCATCGCACCTGCTTCAAGAGCAGCCTTGCGGACGAGTTCGACTTCGGCAGGTGTATCGTTGGCAAACGAGTTAACTGCAACGACAACGTTGACGCCATACTTGAGCGCGTTCTCGATATGTTGCACCATGTTAGGCAGGCCTTTGCTGAGCAGATCGAGATTCTCGTCGGTGTATTCAGGTGCCAATGGTTTGCCTGCAACGACTTTGGGGCCGCCGCCGTGCATCTTGAGTGCGCGGACAGTGGCAACCAGCACGACAACGTTCGGGATCAGGCCGGAGTAGCGGCACTTGATGTCCATGAATTTTTCCATGCCGATATCGGCGCCGAAACCTGATTCAGTGATGACGTAATCGCCAAGTTTGAGCGCGATCTTATCTGCGATGATGGAGGACTGTCCGTGTGCGATGTTAGCGAATGGGCCTGCATGGACGAAGGCAGGAGTCCCTTCGAGTGTTTGCATGAGATTGGGTTTGATCGCGTCTTTCATCAGGACGGTTAATGCGCCAGCGACACCGAGATCCTCCGCTGTGACAGCTTCACCGTGTTTGTTGACGGCGACTACCATACGGCCAAGGCGGTCACGCATATCTTTAAGTCCTGTGGTCAATGCAAGGATCGCCATGATCTCAGATGCCACTGTGATGTCGTAACCTGAGCGATGTTCGAAGCCAACTTCTTCCTTGCCAAGCCCCACTTGAATTTCACGTAGGAAGCGGTCGTTGACGTCGATCACGCGGCGCCATTGAATGCCGTTCGGGTCAATATCGAGGCGGGCAAAGCGTGTGCGTTCCTCGGGCGTCAGGTCGTTTGGATTTTTCTTGTCGATGCCAAGCTTCTTCAAACGGCGCAACATGCTGGGAGAGAACTTGCGGTTACCTTTTTTATCAGGCGGACAAAGCGCATTAAAAAGTTTTTCGTCTTCAGGCGTTTTTGCTTCGTGCATCATGCGTGCATCGAGCGCGGCGGAACAAAGGTTGTGTGCGGCTGTGATGGCATGGATGTCACCGGTCAGATGCAGGTTGAAATCTTCCATGGGGATGATCTGCGAATATCCGCCGCCAGCTGCTCCGCCCTTGATGCCGAAGGTCGGTCCCTGCGATGGTTGGCGAATGACCGTAATGACTTTTTTGCCGAGATGTGCACCAAGTGCCTGACTCAACCCCACGGTCGTTGTGGTCTTGCCTTCGCCGAGTGGGGTGGGGGTGATGGCGGTGACATCAATGTATTTGCCGTTCGGGCGCTTGGCGAGGCGGTCGAGAATTTCAAGCTTGACCTTGGCTTTGTGCGGCCCGAATAATTCAAGTTCGCTCTCTTTGATCCCGAGTTCGTTTGCGACTTGAAGGATCGGTTTGAGTTTCCCTGCTTGTGCAATATCAATATCAGACGGTACAGGCTTGAGTAATTTGATCTTTGTTGGGGTGTATGCGAATTTGATCTTTTTGGGAGCGGGCTTTTTGATGGCCATCTTTCCTACCTTTGCAGACTTTTTGACAGTTGCTTTTCTGAGTGCCATATCTTCTCCTTATGGTTGACATGAAATTACATGAGAGCAGGCGCGCAAAATACATGCACTAGACCATTATCAAAAACTTCAGCCAAAAAGACAATTGATTTCCGTCCTATCTTTGTCACTTTCGCCCCACTGAAAAAATGACCGTAGCACTTTATGCGGCAGTGATTAGCGTTCCCAAGACATCACCGGTCAATGCCTTTACGAGATTACCAAGTTCATTCCCTGAGAAGATCTGTACTGTCAAACCCGGGACAGTCTGTACCAAGCCCAGCATCTGGCGGACCTTGGAGTCCATGCCACCGGTGACATCTGTTCCTTCTGCTTTGCCCACGCCCATGTTGACGGCATGAAATGTCTGCGGTGTGATCTTGGTTAACTTTGTTTTTCGTAAGGGGAAATCTGCCTATACTGCGGGTTCAAGACCCGCAAGTAGGATGCGATCTGGGTTGAGAGCGCGTGCCAAATGCCCGAACAGGTCTTCGGTCGAAAGGATCGTACCGCCACGGACCTCATCGAAAACGACATCCCCATGAATAACAGGCACAATGCCTGCCGATAAAGCCATACGAAGCGGAGTCGTTTCCCAAACGGATACATCTCCGTTGCTTGCGATCACACTGGATGCCATCGAAAGAGACATGGTGCGTACATGCACATCGTGCAAAGCCTTCATCATGAATCGATTCAATGCTGAAGCCTGATACCAAACCTCTGCAAAGCCTCGCCAATAATTTCCCTCTGAGTCATCACGCTCACGGTGGGTGAGTGGAGTTGCGCGAGGAGGAAGACCATCACGTGTGCGATACTCACTGGCGGGCACATGGCCGAAAGAACCAGCGCCATGTCCGATCACAAGACGCATCCCCGGACGTGCACGAAGCGCGGTCTCGATCTGGACGGCGAGGTCTTTCATAATATCAAGCCGTGGGGTATACGGTTGAGTCTTATCTGTGATGAGTGATCCGCCAAGCTTGAGGAAAACAAGTTCTTTCATGGTTCTATTGTAACCATAAATCTCTCATGACATACGTAATCTTTTGTACTGGTGGGGTATAAAAAATCCTCGAAGACCATATACAAAAACCTTCGAGAGCCAGTTGATTTAGGCAGTATAATCCTGACGTTTATGAGCATAAGTGCGGGTATCACTCTCGTTATTGTTCTGTTTGCATTGCTGGCATTATTGGCCGCGCGCGCAGGCATCCGTTCGATCCAGTCGGCTCGCACGGTTGTTTTTTATCGCACACGCCGCGCCCGCATGGTGACGGGATGGCAATGGCTGATCGTATCGTTCGTGTTATTTGTAATCACGGCGACATCGGCTTTGTTTGGGCCGTCAGTGGCGAACAGACTCTTTTCACCGGCGCCCAGCCCAACGGTCCAGGTGGAAGCGACCCCGATCCCAACTGCTGCTCTATTGCCACAACCTACAAATACGGATGTACCACTCCCAACACGGACTCTCGAATCAAGGACATCTCCTCTTGAGACATCCACATCGCTTCCTTCTTTAACCGAAACTGATTCAGCGACACCAGCATCGACCGTCACTGAGGCCGCTTCACCCATCCCATTGACTACAACCATAACTGAAACCGCGCCTCCTACGCAGACCGCCTCGCAGACACCCAACGTAAGAAATACAACCACCTCCATTGCACGGACGGCCCGAGCACAACAAGCGATTGCGGCACTATCTTTTACTCCAACGTTTACAGGCACACCGACTGCCTCCTCAACACCGTCTTCAACATCGACCTCAACTCTCACACGGACTCCATCCAACACGCCGACGGCAACAAAGACACCGTTGCCTACTTCAACGGTTCGTCCAACTTCGACTCCACGTCCCACCTCCACGCCACGCCCAACAAGCACCTCAACCTTTACACCGACAAACACGTTCACTCCCACGTTGACGTTTACGCCATCATCAACATCCACTCCAACACAAACACCGTCAATCACGCCATCCTTTACAGCTACAAACACATCCACGGCAACGGCTTCGTTCACTCCGTCTGCTACATTTACCCCCGTTCCCACACAGACTCCATCCAACACGCCGACGGCAACAAAGACACCGTTGCCTACTTCAACGGTTCGTCCAACTTCGACTCCACGCCCCACATCCACGCCACGCCCAACAAGCACCTCAACCTTTACACCGACCAATACGTTCACTCCCACGTTGACGTTTACACCATCGTCAACGTCCACCCCAACACAAACGCCGTCAATCACGCCCTCCTTTACAGCTACAAACACATCCACTGCAACGGCTTCATTCACACCGTCTGCTACATTTACTCCAGTCCCTACACGGACTCCATCTAACACACCGACTGCAACAAAGACACCGCTTCCTACATCCACGCCACGTCCCACCAATACATCAACATCCACGCCGACAGTTACCTTCACTCCTTCACAAACACCTACACCGTCTGCAACATCTACCAGCACGCAAACCTCAACAGCGACTGCTTCCTTTACGCCTTCCGCCACATTCACCCCAACCGTAACGCGGACTCCTTCCAACACGCCCACGATCACCAATACACCGCTTCCTACTTCCACGGTCCGCCCAACAAAGACGCCAGCACCTACTTCAACAGTACGTCCTTCCAATACACCTCGCGCAACTGCCACGCGTCAACCCACTAAGACAGCGACCTTTACTCCAACGATTACGTTGACGCCAACCAACACGTCAACACCGACAAAGACGTTCACGCCAACGCTGACGTTTACCTCCACAGCCACATTTACATCCACTTCAACCTTTACAGCGACCTCAACGTTTACGTCTACGCCCACACGCACGCCCACTGCTACATTTACAAACACAGCGACCGCGACTCAGACACCATCGGCCACATCTACATTCACTGCTACATCGACTTTCACACCGACCTTTACTGTCACGCCTTCGCGCACACCTACGAATACTGCTACATCTACACAAACCCCATCGTTGACTCCTACGAAGACAGCTACATCCACGCCAACACCAACGCAGACCCCGTCGTCTACATCAACCTTCACGGCTACGTCGACTTTTACACCGACCTTTACTGTCACACCTTCCCGCACACCTACGAACACTGCCACATCGACACAAACTCCGTCGTTGACTCCGACGAAGACAGCTACATCCACGCCAACACCGACTCAGACACCATCGGCCACATCTACATTCACTGCTACATCGACTTTCACACCGACCTTTACTGTCACACCTTCGCGCACACCTACGAACACTGCCACATCTACACAAACCCCGTCGTTGACTCCGACGAAGACCGCTACATCCACATCAACGCCGACTCAAACACCATCTTCAACGCCAACCTTCACTGCTACGTCGACAGTCACGCCTTCGCGCACACCAACGAATACAGCGACTTCAACACAAACACCTTCCTCAACACCGACGAAGACAGCTACCTCCACATCAACGTTGACTCAAATACCATCCCCAACGGGGACGCCATCGTCTACGCCAACCTTTACTGCTACATCAACTATTACACCTTCATACACACCAACGAATACGGCGACCTCAACGCAAACTCCGTCTCCAACAGCCACTTCGTCCCGCACACCGACTTCAACTCCCACAAAGACAGTGACCCCTTCCCCTACGGGGACTTCGTCACGCACGCCAACGCATACACCAACGAAGACGTCTACTCCAACCTTCACACCGTCTGCCACTTCCACGCTCACCCCGACAGCGACCTTTACTGCTACCTTCACGAAGACTGCTACAAATACACCTTCCCTTACGGTGACTTCGTCGCAGACACCAACCAAAACCTTTACACCTACGATCACGCGCACGCCATCACAAACACCGACCATTACGCCCACCTTCACACGTACCCTCACACCAACTCCCACACGGACTCCCACGCCCACGCGTACGCCTCTGTATGTGAAGGTCAATATCTATTTCACAGACAATAACAAGCTCATTAATGGCAAACTGCCTTATGAGGTCCCAGTGACGCGCTTCGTCCCATCAGCCCAAAACCTGGTCGGCGGCGTCCTCAACGAATTTTTCAAAGGTCCCAGCAGTGTCGAGCGCAATGAAGGCATCGCCCTCATCCTCAATGGCTTCACTGGTTACAGCAAACTCGAATATGCTGATGGTGTTGCGCACGTCTACCTCACGGGCAACTGTCAATCCAATGGCACGCTCTACAACATCACACGCCCGTTGATCCTCAACCTCAAACAATTCCCCGATATTCAATTCGTCAAGATCTATGATCAATACGGTGATACCCGCGAACCTGCCGCGCGTGTTGACTCGATCCCTGTCTGTCTCGATCCGCTGTACACACCGAGCGCGACACCGACTCTTACCCCAACCAATACGGCAACATTCACTCCGACGTTCACCTTCACGCCTACCTTCACTGCGACTTCGACTCCCACGCGGACTCCTACTTCCACTTTGACACCGAGTCAGACTCCGACCAAAACTGCTACAGCGACACAGACTCCGTCCAACACCCCGACTCGGACTCCAACGAACACCGCAACCTTTATTCCAACAAACACGCCTACTAATACGCCGACGAAAACCTTCACTCCGACCAAGACGCCATCGAACACACCGACGGCAACTTTCACGCCTTCCAACACTCCGACTCAAACTCCATCGTCCACACCCACGTTGACGTTCACACCAACACAAACTCCTACGAACACGCCAACGAAGACATTCACCCCAACTAAGACTCCGTCAAATACCCCGACGGCGACCTTCACGGCTACCAACACTCCAACTCAAACTCCATCGTCCACACCTACGTTGACGTTCACCCCAACGAACACACCAACCAATACGCCAACGAAGACATTCACCCCAACTAAGACTCCGTCAAATACCCCGACGGCGACCTTCACGGCTACCAACACTCCAACTCAAACTCCATCGTCCACACCTACGTTGACGTTCACCCCAACGAACACACCAACCAATACGCCAACGAAGACATTCACCCCAACTAAGACTCCGTCAAATACCCCGACGGCGACCTTTACGGCTACCAATACATCCACGCCTACGTTGACATTTACTCCAACGAACACACCGACCAACACGCCAACGAAAACCTTCACCCCAACTAAGACTCCGTCGAATACCCCGACGTTGACCTTCACTCCAACGAATACCCCGACTCAAACTCCATCCTCCACGCCTACGTTGACGTTCACACCGACTCGCACACCTACTAACACACCAACGAAGACCTTTACTCCAACTCAGACGCCGTCACTGACTCCGACGTTGACCTTTACGCCAACTAACACTCCAACTCAAACACCCTCGTCTACACCTACGTTGACGTTTACTCCGACGCGCACACCAACCAACACGCCAACGAAGACCTTCACACCAACCAAGACACCGTCAAATACCCCGACGTTGACCTTCACTCCCACGAATACCCCGACTCAAACTCCATCGTCTACACCCACGTTGACGTTCACTCCAACGCGCACACCAACCAATACGCCAACGAAAACCTTCACTCCGACCAAGACACCATCGAATACACCAACGGCGACCTTCACGCCTACCAATACGTCCACGCCCACGTTGACGTTCACTCCGACTCGCACACCGACCAACACGCCAACGAAGACCTTCACCCCAACCAAGACTCCGTCAAACACTCCGACGTTGACTTTTACGCCAACCAATACCCCGACTCAAACTCCATCGTCCACGCCTACATTGACGTTCACTCCGACTCGCACACCGACCAATACGCCAACGAAGACCTTCACGCCAACCAAGACACCGTCAAATACACCAACGGCAACCTTCACTGCTACCAATACATCTACGCCTACGTTAACTTTTACTCCAACGAACACGCCGACCAACACCCCAACCCAAACCCCTTCGTTGACTCCGACGCTGACATTCACCCCGACAAAGAATGTGAAAGCGACATCCACGGCATTTGCGCGAACAGCCCAGGCGCAAATGGTTATGGCTGCTTTATCGTTTACGCCAACTAACACTCCAACTCAAACACCCTCGTCTACGCCCACGTTGACGTTCACCCCGACACGTACGCCTACTAACACGCCAACCCAAACTCCTTCGCTGACTCCGACACTGACATTCACCCCGACAAAGAATGTGAAAGCGACATCTACGGCATTTGCACGGACAGCTCAGGCACAACTGGTTATAGCTGCTTTGTCCTTTACGCCAACCAATACCCCGACTCAAACTCCTTCGTCCACGCCCACGTTGACGTTTACACCGACACAAACCCCTACTAACACGCCAACGAAGACCTTCACGCCGACCAAGACACCATCGAATACACCAACGGCGACCTTCACGGCCACCAATACATCTACGCCCACGTTGACGTTCACACCAACGCGCACACCGACCAATACGCCAACGAAAACCTTCACTCCGACCAAGACGCCATCGAATACCCCGACGGCAACATTCACTGCTACCAACACATCCACACCCACGTTGACGTTCACCCCAACGAACACGCCCACCAACACGCCAACGAAGACCTTCACGCCAACCAAAACCCCGTCGAACACTCCGACGGCAACATTCACTGCTACCAATACATCTACACCTACGTTGACGTTCACTCCAACGAGCACACCGACCAACACGCCAACGAAGACCTTTACTCCGACGCAGACGCCATCACTGACACCGACGTTGACCTTTACGCCAACCAATACCCCGACTCAAACTCCTTCGTCCACGCCCACGTTGACGTTCACTCCGACACAAACTCCTACGAACACGCCAACGAAGACATTCACGCCGACCAAGACTCCGTCGAATACCCCAACGGCGACATTTACAGCTACCAATACATCCACACCCACATTGACGTTCACACCAACGAACACACCGACCAACACACCGACGAAGACCTTCACTCCGACTCAAACGCCGTCACTGACACCGACGTTGACCTTTACGCCAACCAATACCCCGACTCAAACTCCATCGTCCACGCCCACGTTGACGTTCACACCAACGCGCACACCGACCAATACGCCAACGAAAACCTTCACTCCGACTCAGACGCCGTCACTGACCCCGACGTTGACCTTTACGCCAACCAATACCCCGACTCAAACTCCATCGTCCACACCTACGTTGACGTTCACCCCGACACGTACGCCTACTAACACGCCGTCGAAAACTTCCACGCCGACCAAGACACCATCGAATACACCAACGGCGACCTTCACGGCCACCAATACACCCACGCCTACGTTGACGTTTACTCCAACGAACACACCGACCAACACGCCAACGAAAACATTTACTCCGACTCAGACTCCGTCACTAACTCCGACGTTAACCTTCACACCAACCAATACCCCGACTCAAACTCCATCGTCCACACCCACGTTGACGTTTACTCCGACACGCACGCCTACGAACACACCAACGAAGACATTCACTCCGACCAAGACACCGTCGAATACCCCGACGGCAACATTCACTGCTACGAATACATCCACACCTACGTTGACGTTCACGCCAACGAACACACCGACCAACACGCCGACAAAGACCTTCACTCCAACCAAGACACCGTCAAATACACCGACGGCAACCTTCACTGCTACCAATACATCCACGCCCACGTTGACGTTCACGCCAACGAACACACCGACCAACACGCCAACGAAAACCTTCACACCAACCAAGACTCCGTCGAACACCCCAACGGCAACATTCACGGCTACCAATACATCTACACCTACGTTGACATTCACTCCGACGAACACACCGACCAACACGCCAACGAAAACCTTCACGCCAACCAAGACACCGTCAAATACACCGACGTTGACCTTTACGCCGACCAACACCCCGACTCAAACTCCTTCGTCCACACCTACGTTGACGTTGACTCCGACGCGTACACCGACCAACACGCCGACGAAAACCTTCACGCCAACCAAGACGCCATCGAATACACCGACAGCAACTTTTACGGCTACCAGCACATCCACACCTACGTTGACGTTCACTCCGACTCATACACCGACCAACACGCCGACGAAAACACTTACGCCCACGCGCACGCCAACCTTCACGGCAACATCCACACCGACTCGTACACCGACTAACACGGCTACATTTACTCCCACGCTTACACCATCAGCTACGCCTACGTTCACACCGACTCGTACGCCGACCAACACACCCACGCGTACGCCAACTTCCACACGGACCCCGTTCCAATCTCCCACACCGACTCCGAATCGTGGGTGTGATCGCATCGAATTTGTAGCCGACTTGAACATCCCCGATGGTTCTGTATTTGCGCCCGGCAGTACCTTCACTAAAGTTTGGCGTCTGAGGAATGCCGGCACCTGCACGTGGACAACCTCCTATCGTCTTGTGCTCGTGAGCGGTGATGCCTTGGGTGGAAAGAACCTAATCAACCTGCCAGCCGAAGTTGCACCGGGCCAATCCATTGACCTGCCGATGAATTTCACAGCACCTCTCTTTGAAGGTAAATATCGCGGCAATTGGCAGATCCGCAATGACAAGGGAGAAATATTTGGCACAACCCTCACTGCCAATCGTCCCTTCTGGGTGGATATTGTTGTGAAAGCGCCGTCGGTCTCTGGCGTGGCATATGACCTCGCTACCAATGCTTGTTCAGCACAATGGTCAAGTGGTTCAGGTGTGTTGCCATGCCCGGGTAAGGATAAGGATGTCAACGGTTTCATTTTGAAACAAAGCTCTGCAAAGCTGGAAGATGGTACAACCAAGTCTGTCCCCAATGTATTGATTGTTCCGCAGAACATATCGAATGGATATATTCGTGGTGTATACCCATCCTTCAAAGTGCAAAGTGGTGACCACTTCCGTACTGTGGTCAACTGCGAATATGGAGCAACCTCCTGTGGTGTTCTCTTGCGCGTGGACTATCAACTTGCAGATGGCATTGTCCATGACTTCTGGGCTTTCGGTGAACAATATGAAGGCAAGACCTTCGATGTAGACCTCGACCTGACCTCGCTGGCCGGTAAAGATGTCAAATTCGTGATTACGGTTCTTTCCTTGGGTTCCCCAACAGATGACCGCGCCTTATGGGTCGAGCCACGCATCACGCGAACTGGAGCGGCGCTGGTAGTCACGGCCACACCGAAGCCATAGCAAATATCCACATGGCAAATTCGCGAATTTGCCCTGCATGCTATAATTTCTTATATGGATATTCGTGCAGGCATCATTGCCGCAATCACGTTACTAGTCATCGGGGGGCTGATCGTTTTCCGCTCAGGCTACCGCGCATGGCTGTCAGCGAGGAAACTGACTTTTTATAGAATCAAACGCCAGCGTCAACGAGGCGGGATCTTCACAGTCCTGGGTGGGGTTATGTTGATCGGGTTAGCCATCCTGCTCTCCATCTTCGGTGAGCCAGTTGCTTATCAATATTTTCCACCATCACCTACCATCACACTTTCGCCCACCATCACGTTGTCTCCCACCATCACATTATCTCCCACCATCACGCTCTCTCCCACGATCACCGACACGCCGTCTGTGACCGATACGCCCACTATCACGCCCACACCATTCATCCCACCTGTGATTGAAGCGTTATTTGAAAGCGATGTCACACCCAACCCCGGCGCGGTATTTAGTCCGCTTTTTTTCACGCTCGATTGTTCGAACTTCAATGAATTCACAGCCGATACTATTTTTCAAAATCCCATCGACTATATGTGTGCCGTATTTACGTATGATCAGATGACGCCCAAAGCGCAATGGACCGCTTTGTGGTATCGCGATGGTCAATTGGTACATTACGAAACGATTCCGTGGGATGGTGAGTTGGGTGGTTATGGCTTCACCGAATGGCAAGCCACCCCTGAAGACTTTTTGCCCGGTACGTATCAAGTGCAGATCTTCGTGGGACTCGAGTATAAGGTCGTCGGTCAATTTGTTTTACAAGGGGATGCTCCCACACCGCGCCCAACCCCATCTCTGACGCCAACTCCGCCTTTAGCAGGGTTCTCAACTGGTCTCCCGCCTCGCAATTAAGGGACGGCTGATTCTGTTTCAATAGAGTTTTCTCCCTGTGTATTTTGTAGTGGTAAAGGAATGTCATGACTCAGAAAGCCTTTCAGGATTATTACCCCGACTCTCTTTCTCACTGCTACGGATGTGGCAATCTTAATGAGCATGGACACCAAATCAAATCGTATTGGGACGGTGACGAATCGACCTGTCACTTCATGCCAAAGCCTTATCACATCTCTGTGCCGGGATATGTCTATGGTGGGTTGCTTGCCTCGCTGATTGATTGTCATGGCACAGGTACAGCCGCCGCAGTGGCTTATAAAGCCGCCAAAGAACAAGACCCGAACTCTGAACCCAATACTCGCTTTCTAACCGCCTCTTTGCATGTGGATTATCTCAAGCCCACACCGCTCGGCGTTGAGTTGGAAGTACGTGGCAAAGTAAAGGAACATAAAGGGCGCAAGGTTGTCATCGAAGAATGGATTGTTGCGAATGGCATCGTTACCGTGCGTGGGGAGGTGGTCGCTGTGCAGGTCCCTGCGTCCATGGTGGATGAGTTGCTCAAAGGCGAATTTTAAAAGGATCATTTGTAATGAAAATGGCGTTGAAGAATTCAAGTGCGTTTTTTTGGTTATCTCTGTTGACCTGTGTTTGTTATTTTATTGTCTTTATTGCCCCGAATCGTGTTGGCGCCAAGAATATTGAAATGGTCGCTGTGTTTGAGCCTGACGAATCTGTCCCACTGCCTTATGTTTTCGATATGATCGCCCCGGCTGATTCTGTGAAGCAGGCACTCATCAATTTCGCTTTTTATGAGTACTATTTTTATGGGTTTCCCTATTTTGCTGTATCGGCTGTGTCTTTGCTTCCTCTTGTACCTTTAGGTTTAATAAACGACATATCACTAGTCATGGTTGTTTTGAGGCAGGTCATCAGTGTGTTACCCATGCTGATGACTGTTCTACTTCTGGTGTATATGACAACAGGGTTCAAGTCTTACAAATCCCTAGTGCTGACATTGTTGCTGTTGAGTATTCCTGCGGTTGTGCGCAATAATTTCTGGTGGCACCCCGATAGCATGGTGACGTTATTATCCGTGCTTGTGATCTATTTTTTGAACAAGGATGAACTGCGATTTGGTTCTAATTTTTATATTGCGGCCGTCATGTGCGGATTCTCTGCAGGCACAAAGGGTATAGGCTTTTATTTCTTCCTGACCATTGCCGTCTATTTGCTGTTGGGATTTTTCATTAAGAAGTTATCTCTATGGAAGCTCTTCTTGATGGGATTGGGCTTTATCGCGTGCATGTTCGCCGCCTATTTATTTGCCAACCCAACTCTGGTCTATAGTGGAGTTCGAAAAGATTACTTTGCCCTCATGGAAAGACAATCAGTGGAGTTGTATTCAGGATACTGGGTCTTGTATCCGAAGGGCTTCTTGATCTCGCTACCCGACCTCACTGGATATTTTGGGAACGGTCTTTTCCTGCTCCTGGCTCTGTTTGCATGTGTGCATGGAATCGTGAAGGATAAGAATCGATTACTCAATATCATTATCATCACATGGGCGATCCCATTGTCCGTTCTCGTGTTTTGGATCACGAACTTCAAATTTCAATATTGGATACCCGTAGCGTTGCCTTTGTTTTCTACAATGATGGCGTATTTGCCTGATGAAGTTCCTGATTTTCGGTCGCTACTTAAATCTCCATTTTCGAAAAACATTGGCATCATCTCGCAAATTGTATTTAGTCTAGCGATCGTGCTTCAACTCTCAGCTTTTACTGTATCTGATGTTCAAAGGTATTTCAGCTATTTAAACAAGACGCAGGATAAACCTGCTTTGCAATTCTATGATCTCGCCGTAGATGTGCTTAAACCTTTGCCTGATACTGGTATTTTTGTATATCGTGATGTCCGTATGTATTTCCCTCGTACCGCAAACTGGACAACAGAAGCAGTGTTCAAGCCTTTGGATTATGACTATATCCGCTCACGCGATTTTGAAGTGTTGATGGTAATGCAACAACGCATTTATGATTATCTTACCCCGGGCGTTCAGGGTATTAACCCTGAATCGTTTGCCCGAAGCCAGCTCTTTTATCGTGATGCAGATACGGGTGATATTGAAGGATATCAGTTGGTCTTTAGAAATCACTTCGGCCTTGTTTTCGTTAGAGATGACATATATCAGGAATATTTTAGCCAGAAGTAAGCCTTTGCAAATTTACATGTGACCGTTCAAATAGTAAAATACGGCCTGTTCTATAAGGCAAATAAAAATCGTATAGGAAAGCAGAAAACAGCATATGAACAAAGTGATTTATATCGGCACGGACGGCGGCGCAACCACTTCCAAGGTGGGCGGGGTCTGGAGAGACGGTTCAACCATCTCGACAAAACTATTGCAAGCATCCACCAATTCAGCGAGCGGTCCCGAAGCAGTTGTCCGCAGTTGGGTGGAAGCGATCGATAACTACCTCGCTATGAATTCTCTCAAATGGGATCAAGTCGGCGGGGTAGGGCTGGCTGTCCCAGGTCCATTTCAACGATATGGTGTTTTCGATCACTCAGCCAACCTGCCGGATAGTTTTACTGGCTTTGATGTACATACTGCCTATAGCAATGCCTTATCTGAACGTGCCGGACGTGCCATTCCATTGACTGTTGGCAACGATGGCGATATGGGCGGTGTAGCGGAAGCGCAACATGCGCGCGGCAACAACAAAGGGACAGTTGTGTTGCTGGCCCCCGGCTCTGGTCTAGGCTGTGCCTATATTGACGAAAATGGATTTGCGCTAAGTGGTGATACGCTGGCTGGCATGGAAGCTGGTCACATGCCTGCTCTCTTGCATTTGTTGGATGCCAAACCTTATACATGTGGTTGTGGACGTACCTGGGGTTGTATCGAAATGTATACTTGTCTTGCGGGGCTTCCTAATTTGCTCGCTGATAAATTGGAAAAATACCCTGAGCATGAACTGGCAAAATCCTCGCTCAGCATGAAGGAACGTGCCTTCTCGTTGCGCGGACTTGCGCAAAAGGGCGACCCGCTTGCTGTTGAGATATTTGATTTCCAAGCCAAAGCCATGGGCTTACATGTTGCCAATTTAGCCATGCCCCTTGATCCCAAGTTTGTAGTTATCGGTGGTGGCCTGATGGATCCCGAAGCGACCACCACTGCTTTCCGTGAACGTTACTTGAGTATCGTGCGTTCTACTGCACGTGAATATCTGTGGCCCTTCCAACGTGATGTCATTACTATTGTTCCTGCGGCATTAGGTGACCTTTCACAAGCCATCGGCGCGGCGTTATCTGCTTTGTATAGGGATAGAGCGTAAGTGCTACGATAGTCTGTAATGAATAAAAAAATCAGACCTTTGCTGGTCTGATTTTTTTATTCAAGTATTATGTAAAGTGTCGTTTATTACACGGGCTAACGATGAGAACAGTGCTTTATAATCTTGGTTAGTGTCAAGTTTTACCAGTATCATATTTTCAAATGTTTCAAGGAGCCCCGTTTAAATTGGAAAAATCGAATTCGAACTTGCCAAAGATCGTGATTGAGCCAGCAAAAGGCTTATTTGGCATAAACTTGAAGGGAGTTTGGGCTTATCGTGAACTTTTTTTCATCTTGGCCCAACGAGAGATACAACTGCGGTATCGTCAAACATTTCTGGGGGTGGCGTGGGTAGTGCTCCAGCCATTGATGACGACGGCTATCTTTACGATTGTTTTCGGTCGTTTGATGAATGTTGCATCAGATAACGTGTCCTACGAGTTGTTCGCATTTGCTGGGTTGTTGCCATGGGGCGTTTTCTCGCAATCTTTGCAACGATCTGGCATTAGCCTAACACGGGACATCCGCCTAATTACAAAAATATTCTTTCCCAGGATCATCATACCGATTGCGAGTGCTCTTTCAACTTTGATTGATTTTTTGATTTCTTTCGGTATCATGCTGGTTTTGTTTGTTATTTATAAGATTCCGTTTTCGATCAATATGCTGGCTATCCCTTTTTTGTTGCTATTTACCTTGCTTTTGGCGGTTGGCGTGGGAATTGCGTTCGCCGCCCTGAATGTGTATTACCGCGACTTCACTTACGTCCTTCCTTTTATTATTCAGGTTTGGATGTATGCCTCGCCTCTTGCCTACTCTTCGAATCTGATTCCGCCTTCGTGGAGCTGGGTCTACGACCTCAACCCCCTCGTCGGGATCATCGATGGATTTCGTTGGGCGTTATTTGGTACCATGAAATTTCCTTTGGATTCGATCCTATACTCATTTGTTATCAGCACTATTTTATTTGTGTTCGGCTTGGCTGTTTTTCATCGCCTTGAACGCAAATTTGCGGATGTGATTTAATGGCAGACAAACTTATTCAAGTTGAAAACTTATCGAAACTGTATCGCATCCGCCCCAGTGTTGGACTTG
The DNA here is from genome assembly GCA_016721115.1 of Candidatus Defluviilinea proxima. Taxonomy (NCBI): domain Bacteria; kingdom Bacillati; phylum Chloroflexota; class Anaerolineae; order Anaerolineales; family Candidatus Villigracilaceae; genus Candidatus Defluviilinea; species Candidatus Defluviilinea proxima. Next base: position 4,824,883 of record JADKIW010000001.1, on the reverse strand, counting down.
GCTGGTGGCAGAACCGAGGTGTGCTTGCAGATGATATTGCTCGCGTTGTAAACCGCTTTAGTGGAAAACCGGTAAAGGAAAAGAAGGTCGATTTTTGGGCACTGAAAGATGTCTCATTTGAAGCGCGAGAGGGAGATGTGATCGGGATCATCGGGCGAAATGGCGCAGGCAAGAGTACCATGCTCAAGATATTGGGCAGAGTGACTGAGCCAACATCGGGACGGGCTGTTGTGTATGGAAGAGTCGGTTCGTTGTTGGAAGTGGGTACCGGCTTTCATTCTGAGTTGACCGGACGCGAAAATATCTTTACCAGCGGAGCAATCTTGGGGATGCCGCGTGCGGAGATCAGAAAAAAGTTTGATGAGATCGTTGCTTTCTCCGGTGTGGAAGAGTTTCTGGAGACACCTGTAAAAAGATTCTCTTCTGGTATGGAGGTTCGCCTTGCTTTCTCCATTGCAGTCCACTTGAAACCGAATGTGTTGTTGGTGGACGAAGTGTTATCAGTGGGAGATGCTTCCTTTCGCGAGAAAAGCATCCAAAAGATTAGGGATGTTTCCAATGATGGCGGTACGATCCTGTTTGTCAGTCATAATATGACCACAGTGGCATCGCTTTGTAACAAAGCTCTGGTTTTGGAGCATGGGACTGTTACCTTTCCGGTAGGATCGGTTCAATCTGCTATTGAACATTATATTTCTGGAGTCAGAGAAGGTGTGGTGGATAACCTTCGTGCAGGGCGCAAGGGCGCCAAGCCTCAAGGCATTGAAGTGACCAACTTTGGGATCTATGATGATAGCGGGGTTTTGCTTGAAACTCTCACGAGCGGTATGCCCGTCAATTTCAGAATCGAATATAAGAAGCAACAATTACATTCTGAGAAACCTATTGAGTTTGAAATTTTACTCAAAACACTCAATGGGGAGGTGGTGGCACGGATGTGTAACAGCTTACGCGTAGGCAATGGAATGGATATGGGTTCTTCCGGTAAGCTGACTTGTCATGTAGAAAAACTGCCGCTTGCCTCTGGTACGATTAGTGTCACGATTATGGTGCATCAAGACCATCATGTGCTGGATAAGATCGAGGATGCGTTGATTGTAAGGATCGAGACTTTTGGTGGGGTGCTACAAGAAACATGGGATGCCAGTCATGGAGCTTGGGTGGTCATTGATCAGACTTGGCAAAATGAAGTGATAAAAGATTAAACAAAAAACATGCACAAAGCATGTTCTTGTGAAGTGCCCCCACGGGGATTCGAACCCCGGTCGTAGCCTTGAAAGGGCTGCGTCCTAGTCCACTAGACGATGGGGGCATTTCTTAAGCGGGCGGATTTTATCATCCCACCGTGTAACGGTCAAGCGTTTTTCTCTTCTTTTGCCCGTTGATTGGCAAAGGCCAACATATCTACTTTTTCACGGTTGAACAAGATGCCCGCACTTTCTACTTTCAAATTGGGGAGCATAATGGCCGTGAGTGTCGCATCGAACATGGGGATGAAGTTGCGCGTTTTATCAGACATCAAAGTGACGAAATCAAAACGTCCAGCTACTTGAAGTTTGCCATCAACCTCAAAGATATTCGTGGCAATACGCGCTTGAAGCTCTACGATATTGGAATATCCACCACGCACAATGTTTGTGGGTCCAAGATCTTCACGCCGTGCCGCGCAGACCGCACTCACCTGTGACTTGACGAGGCGCACTAGCTCATAGTGGTCAACCAGTTTGGTTGGCATATGAATGCGTGCCAATCTGGCATCATGGATCTCAAGATGGGACTTTGTCGAATCGTTCATGACGCCCATGATACCGTTGGCGGCAACCATGATCTTACCAACGATACGGTAGCCAGCGGTGTATACATCGGCAGGGAGAAAACGATAAGTGCGTTGAGATGAATCCATGATCTTTTCCTTGTCGTTATCAACCGTCAGTCAAGTGGAGGCGGCGGAACATTTCGTTTACGAGAACCAGGCTGAGGTACGCGTTTGACGCGGCGGGTGGGTTTGCCCGCTTCCGGGTTGAGAAGCATGGCAAGCATGGCAATGGCACGTTCATCGTACTCCCGTTTCCCGCACAGGTCGCATACCCATGCTGGGAAGTTTTGAACCGTGACAAGTTCCTCGCCCAGCCATGTAAAGTAGGTGATGTGGCGGTTGTGCATGACGCCTGCAGGACATTCATGACACGGTATGGAACTATCTGTGAGTTTCGAAAGAGATTCGTTCACTTTACTGTACCTGCTTGAGGTCGAACACGGCGGCGGTGTGATTGATGAATTTCCATTCGGAGGGGGGCCAGTAGATCAATAGGGCTTTTCCGATTACATTTTCTTGCGGCAACAAACCCCACTGATGCGAATCTTTGGAGTCGTTGCGGTTATCGCCCAATACGAAAAGCTCATTATCCCCAACGGTCCACTCACCGTTATAGATAGGCGGCTGTGCGATATAGGGTTCTTGAAGTACAAAGCCGTTGATCTTAACCTCGCCATCCTGCACGCTGACGGTTTCGCCCGGTAAGCCAATGACGCGCTTGATGAGATCCTGTCGTTGATCGGTGGGAAGACTGAAGACGATAATATCGCCTCGTTGTGGCTGACCGGTCTTGTAAGTTACACGGCTGACCAGTATATATTCACCGTTCTGTAGTGTAGGGTTCATGCTTAAACCATCGACGCGTACACGGGCCGAAACGGCGTTAATGCCAAAATATAAAACGACAGCAAGGATGATTGTCTCGAGAATGTCGAGTGTAAAGCGTTTCCAATTTTCTGCTTGTTGAGGTTCAGCCTCAGTTTGCTCTTGAATTTCGGGTTGTATTTCAGGTTGTGTGGTTTCCAATGTCTGATTGCTCCGTGAAAAATTATACTGCTTTTTTGTATTTCCCCTGCGCCCTTAAGACAGACTTAACATGTTTGTTTACTTCAGACGATGCTATGCGCCTTTTTCTCTACTTTTGTTTTCATGTTCTGCCCAATTGCGGATGAATTCCACCTGCTCCAACGTTTCTGGCGAATGACGGTGGATCTGACTCTTGGGCACGCTTCGCCACCACTCTGCAAGTTGATTCAGCGCTTCTTCGCCTGTTCTACCCCGACGCACGAGATAACAACCTACTGTTGTGCCCGTTCGCCCGATGCCACCCCAACAGTGGATGTAGATTCGTTTGCCATTCTTGAGCGCCTCATCGACCGTGTCGAGAATGGATAGCATGATCTCAGGAGTTGGTAAACCAAAATCGCCGATAGGAAAGTTGTGATGTTTTACTTTGACATCATAGATCTTCGCCTCTTCCAACAGCGTTCGGATGTACGGTACGGTTTCGTTGGGGCGTGTCAGATCAATGAAGGTATCGAAACCCGCTTCGAGCAATGCATCAAGGCGACGGCGGGTTTCTTCGGATGTGTAGCGCCCCGGGTATTCACCTGCAAGCAGTTGACCCGGTTCTACCCAATAGGATTCGGAAATGGGACGTTTTAGTTCGCTCATTATTTAGGGAAGGATTCACAGATATTGCTGAGAATAGTTCCTCGTAATTCCACAAGTTCGGGATATTCGTAAAAGAACAAAACCTTTTGATCGGCGATCGTGTCGCCTTGTGGCTTCGACGTGAGGACAAAGTAGGTCCATGACTCAGCGATATCCTCTTCAGGGGTGGTCACCGCATATGATGTGACAAATTGATCTTGATATGAAGAATAAAAATTATCGAGCAGTTCGTAGCGAGCCTCTTCATCAGTTTCATCACTGATCGCACTCCATTCATCGTGGATGTCTGGCCAGAAGCGATTGTAGAAAGCATTGATATACGACGACGATGTACTACACCCTTCACCGGGGAAGTACTGTGGACAGGCGGCAACTTCGCTTTCCAGCACGCTTTCATCATCAGGGTTGTTGAAGACCTCGATGCTGGGCGGCACCTGATCTGGGTTGAGCGTGAGCAAGTGGCCGAATTCGTGGATGAGAGTGAACGTCAGGTTGCGGGTGTCTTTGATGTCGAGAATATCTACTTCGAGTGCCCAGTTGTTCGGGTCGTTTTGAGTTTGTGTGACGGCGGCCAACGTGTTATCAACGCCATCGGTGGTGACATCGTATTCAGTGATGAAACCCCGTTGTTCTTCGGGAATCAGCGATGTGAAATAGCTCCACACAAATTCCTGCGATGCGGTATCTTCCTGTTCGTCTTGCAGGTCACTGGAAACGGATTCGTATTGTGGGTCGCTGATCTGATCGCCATCGACAGTGTAAGTGACGATGTATTGTTCGTCTTGTGCTTCGGTATCACTTCCTTCTTGTGCGGCCGCATCTATGATATCGGAAAGGAGGACAGGGCAGGTCTGTCCTTCGACGACAGTTGTGGGAATGGAAATAACTTCTGTTGGTACGGGAACAGAAGTGGCAGACTCATCCTCAGGGGAGAAAATGTCTGTGGCGGCGCGGCAGGCTAAAGTCGAGAGAAGAAGCGCTGTGAGGGCGAAGAGAAATGTATGTTTGCGAAAAGAAGTCATGGGAGTTTGATCAATTTTGCGTCAAGGAAATAAAGATAAAGATACCCGATCAATAACAGAACCCAGCCAAGCATTTGCAGACGATCCATGAGGGTTTCGAAAGAGAGGGCAAAATTTTCTTGAATAGTTTGAACGATGTTCTCGAGATTATCAAGTTTGGTCTTGACGCTTTCCTTCCAGTCTTTGAGATAGAACTCATTGTGAATGATCTCGTAAAGTTTGGTGGTGTACCAATCGCCGATGAAGAGCAGGTTTTGTTCCACGCGTTCAAAGTTGATCATTACCTCGAGCTTATGTTCAGCGATCTGGCGAATCATACCGCGGGTAGCGCGTGGACGGCGTCTGTTTTTGAAAAAGGATTCGTTGATCTTATCGAGCAAGTCTTCGATGGAAATATCCAGCATACGATAACGGAGCAGTTGGTAATTACCGATCTTGAACAGGACGATATCCGATTGAAAATCATTGTTGGGAGCAATGATGACGGCCCCTTCCCAATCCACCAAGGTGAGTTCGATGGCAGAGTAACGGGCACGCGAACTCAGGATCTCTTCCATCTCGGTCTTCTCGAATATTTCACGTTGTGATCGGATGAAATTGGAAATGGCGAGTGCATTCTTCTCGATCCACTTATCAGGCGTGGGTTTGGCCTCGTTCACAAGCAGGATGGTGTATTCCTCGAACAGCCCATTCTGGCGATAGGTTTCAGGAATGTAACGGGATTTAAGAACATCCTCGATCTTTTTTCGATCATGCAATACAGTGGCGGCAAACGGGTCGCTGAGGTCGTAATGACATTCCACGATTTGAACAACACCGTCATATCGTTGACGTGTGATCGAAACAGCATATCCTTCGACCACAATGGTCTCAATGCCTACGGTAACAAGGTCAATATCGATCGGTTGGAAATAGGGCGCATCTTTCAACCCTTTGAATTGCTCCACGGGCTGACGCGTTATATCCTCTGAATCAGGGAAGGCAAGTAAATAACAAATTTCCATGCCTTAAGTGTAGCATGGATTATTTAGACATGCCCCAGGTGAAATATGTTGGCACATATAGAACACGCTCACCGCGTTCTCATGCCTGTTCATCTACAAGCTTCATTTTTTGGATCTCTTCACTGGAAGCCATTCCCGCCAAATCGGCTTCAAGCACAGCCCATTCTTTTTCCCGCTCTTTTGCAGACGCTTCATTTCCTACGCTTCGAATTGTTTCTGTCTCGATGATCTCTATCCCCGCCTGAAAAAAGGACTCGGCTAAATACGCCCCAAAGCCTGGGTCAGCTCCTTGTTTCTTCAACGATTCGGTTTGCCACTTTCCTAAAGGGATGAGTTCATCGGGTTTATCGATCCGTTGTTCATAATCAGGTTCGGCAAATGCGATGATGTGCCCACCGGGTTTTGTCACACGTTTCATTTCGAACAAAGCCTGCAACGGTTCCTTCACCCATAACAAAAGAAAGTGACAATAGACGACGTCGAACGAATGGTTTGCATAAGGGAGTGCTAACGCATTGCCTCGAATCAACGAAGCGCTTGAAGCATGGACCTGACATTGGGCAAGTGAGACAGGGTTAATATCCAAGCCGTGAAGAGAGATATGATGTGGCAGTTCTGAAAGGATAGCCCCCGTGCCGCATCCTACCTCAAGTATGCGGCTTGATGAATTCAACTGGATCTTGTTGAAGACATACGCCCGCAGGTCGCGAGTCCATTTGGCTTGCTGGGTGTAGCGGGTATGCCAGTTAACCAACGGTGTTCTTTCTCAGACGCAAAATACCGAGGATAACGAGCACCACAGCGCAAAGCCATTGCATGGCAAGGATGATCGAATCACTTGAAATGGTTTTACTGATCGCTCCTATGGCAAATACAATGGCGATCAAAAAATAAATTACACCGGAGTCCAAACCTTTTTTCAACATGAGATTTGCTTTCTAACGGTGAATATCTTTCCACTCATCCTTGAGCAAATTGCCAAGGATTTGATCTGCCATCCCTTGGGTGGGGAGCACATCGCCATCGGGTTCTACATACATCCAAGCCTTGCCCGCTCCCACAGGGACATTATCTTCTTGCGTTTCAAATGCAACCGGGTTATCCGCAGAATAAGGAACGGGAAGGTCGAACTTTAGCGCCAATCCCAACTCGGCGGCTTTGTTGCGTAACTCTTGATATGCCTCGCGTGGGGTGTTCTCAGAGATCGAGAGAGATAGGCTTTTCACATTCAAGCCTGCCAAACGCTCCAGTGTTTTCTGCATATCTTTTGCATTGTCATTATTCAATGTGACATGGACTGTGACGAAGATATCCTCAGGCATGATGGTTTCGAGTGCCGACCATGAGGCGGTGTTATCAGGTTGAAGCATAAAGAGAATATGATCGAGCCCGGTTTGTAATAGTAGGTCAAGATACTTTTTATCGGCGAGTTTTAAACCGTCGGTAAGAAGCCCACAGACCTGGCCATTCACTTCGGAATGTTTGATCAGCTCGGGCAGGTCATCGCGCAAGGTGGCTTCGCCGCCTGTGAATGTGACATGAGGGATGCCCGCCATCCATGCTTTATCGAGGATGGCTTTCCATTCGTCTGTGGTGAGTTCACGATCCACACGTTTGGTGGGGGCGTATTCGGCTTGGGTGTTCGCAGGCAGGCGATAGGTCAGCGCGCAATCGAGGCGGAGTGGGGCGGTGAGATCGGCTGAATGAGGCTGAACCAGTTCAAAGTCCAGAAAAGAGACGGGGTCGAGGTCTGGAGTCGAGATCAAAGTTTGGATGCGTCCCACGAAGTCGTTGAAATCCTCGAGAGCCATCCCTTTACTGATGCGGTAGCGGTCGGCGATCTGTTTGGCCGCTTCATTGGGTTCCGTCCCTTTGATGAAATGGAATGCATATTCCGCGGCGGTGGGATTCAACTGCATGATCGTGGATGCGTTGAGGATCAAAATCCCTGAGCCATCTTTTTGCAAGCGCAGGTGCAAGCGGTAGGGCCTTTCATTTTGCATGGCTTGCAGATGATGCGTGCCTTCAGGCAGAGGTTGGATCTTTGAAAAACGGTCGGCAAGACGATTGATGATTTTCATAGTGTCTCCAGACGTTGATTAATTCAGCACAGCCAGCGGAACAACTTCATTGTTCACGCCAAAAGTTTCGCGATGATTTTCGAAATTGAGCGGACATCCGCCGCCACACTCAGTGACGAGCGAACAGCTTTCGCATTTGGCGGGCAAGTTCTGCCGTTCGCGCAATTGGACCGAGAGTTTGTGGTTCCAGATCGAATCCCACGAGTCGGTGAGCATATTGCCAAGCGGATGGTAATACGATTGGCAGGGTAGAACATTCCCGTTGGATTCGATACACATGCTGTACAGTGCGGCAGTGCACCCTTTGACGCCGAGGTTGCTTGCGGTGGGGTCGAACTCACAATATTGCGTGGGCGTATACCAAATGAGGCGTTGCCCACGTTGGGCGGTCTTGTATGTGGCAGTATCGAGGATCGGTTGCAGTTCACTTTCACGCAGACCTGTGCCTACGGTGAGGCCGTGGCCTGAATAAATGAGTGCGTTCAGCCCGATCGTGGGCACGCCGATATCCGCGAGAAAATCCAACGTGTCGGGGATAGTGTGGACGTTCGTGCGGAGCATGGTGGTATTGGTCATCACATACAATTTGCTTTGCAATGCATTCTTCAGGCCAGCGATGGTTTGTTTAAATGCGCCTTTGGCTCGCATCATTTCATCGTGGATCCCTTCGTCACATGATTCGACTGTGATCTGCACATGATCAAGACCTGCATCTACGAGCTTTTGCACATAACTCATATCGGACAACCTACGGGCGTTCGTGTTGAGACCTGTGATCTGCCCATTCGATTCTGCGTGTTTGATCAACTCTGGCAGATCGTTGCGTAATGTGGCTTCGCCGCCGGTGAAGACGATATGCGGAACACCCAAAGCCCAAAGCTGATCGAGAACCTTGAACCATTGCTCGGTGCTGAGCTCAGGGAAGTTCCGCTCGCGGGCGTTGTAGCAATGGGCGCAATCGTTGTTACAGCGATAGGTGACGGCCAGATCCATGCGATAGGGCGCGGAGGGGCGTGTGCTGAATGGCATGAGCGATTCAAGATCAAGCTCGTGAACGGGACAAGCACCATCAGGGCGGATGAGTTCAGAAAGTTGAAGGTTGAAGGTTTGAAGGTCTTCAGATAGTTGCTTGCGTGGCGCATTCCACTTTTTGGACAAGACCTTGACCGTCTCTGATTCGCTCTTCTCTTCCAGGATCATCCATGCCATAAAAGTCGCTGTCGGGTTCAAGTGCATGACACTGCTGGCGTTGACGATAAGCGTGCCGTGCCCGTCTGGGTCGATCCGCAAGTGGATGCGCGATTTCTCGTGTTCCGTCTCGCGGGTGTAGTGATAAAGACCAGACGATGGACCATGGACGATAGACGATTTACGATTGAAGAGGTCGGTAAAGAGAGACATGTTTCACCTATAAAGTTGTTGGCTATTAGCTATTAGCTGTTAGCGATTAGCTCTTGGCTGTTAGCAATTAGCTCTTAGCTAAGAGCTAGCGGCCGCCACCGGCGCAGGCGCAGGCACAACCGGCACAGGCACACGCACAGGCGCAGGAACGTCCGCCACTGCTGCCACTGCCACCGCTGTTTTTGGGTGGGGGAGGAGGAGGGTTGGTTACGTTCGTAACGCGATTCGTGAAGTCTGTGACGTTGCCAATGACCTTTTGTGAGAAGGTCTGCACGCCTGTTGCGACAGACGATGCAAAGTCTGAGCCGGGGAGATGTGGCACGGAGGGCATGGACATCGAAGATGAGGGAAGGCCGCTCGAGGCTGAACCAATTCGCGGGTAAGTCGGATCGTAACGTCCCCACCACGTAGGCACAATCACAGGACCATGAAATACGCGGCGTGTCCGATCGTCGTAGTCTTTATCCAGCATGGTCCATTCAAGCGCTTGTTCGAATTTCTGGCTTTTCACTTCGGGGGTATCGGCTTGTTCTACTTGGTCCCATGCTTTTTGCATGATGCTCTTGTAATAGTCGATCGTTTCGCGGCGGCTAAAGCCTTTCATCTTTTCAGAGACTGAACGGATAAGGCTGACCGTCATATCCTTTAGTTTGCTTTGGCGCACTTTGACATCGGCTTCCTGGAATGCTTTCAGAAAGCCCATCTCATACTCGTGAAGGCCATCGGGCAATGGCGATATGGAGTCGACTTTCAACGGGTCACGGGTGACCACTTGCGCGGCTCCCTTTTTGATGACGCCGAATAGGATCATGGTCATCACTTTGTCGAGCGATTCATTCATGAGGATGGCGGCTTCTACAGCGGTGAGTCCGCGCTTGATGCCATGCCCTTCGATGGAGATACGCGGAGGCAGGTATTGTAGTTTGCGGCGATGATTGGCGTATGCTGTAAGGCCTGGAACGCCAAGGAACATGAAGGCGAAAAAGCCACAGAAGAGAGTGCCGAAGATGGCATCTGGTGAAATGGAGAAGGAAGGTAACTGCACAGTGACAATGCTATCGGCAGGGACGTAGCTTTTCGGGAACGATGCGCCGAATTCATATTCCTGTGCGGCACTTGCGTTCGTACTGCGCCATGTATATGTGACCCTGTTCTGGTCATCGTATGCGGTTTGTGGTTCGGAGGGGAAGCCTGCTGGTGCAGTATGCCAACGAGGCTCATCGGGTTGCATATTGGGCGGCAAATGGAATGTAACCGTCAGGTCGGTTGTGCCTGTGACATATTGACTGCCAAAGTATGTGGGCGCGAAGGCACTACTGGCGTAGTTGTTGTCTTCACTGTCGTGATAAATGATATTGCTGATCTTCCCAACATAGGCATGGACCGTTCCAGTCCTGCCAGCAGGAATGCTCTTCGACCCCAACACAATAGCGAAGCCACTGCCACTTCCTTGGTAATCGCTGGTAGAAACGCTGACCTGTGAACCGTTGACATCTGCGGTCACGGTGTTTATGTCCCAATCGTTGTTGGGAAGGCCAACATCTACATAGTCGATGACATGCGCACCGTTTTGGTTCACAAAGCGCCATGTGTAATCGAGGCTCATCGTGCCATCTTCGTTTAGATACACATGCACAACTTCTGTATCTACGCCGAAGTAGTAATCAGATTGCGCAAAGGCAGTTGCCGTGATGCTCAACAATAATATCAAAGCAAGCAGGATCGCAAGATTTCGTTTCATAAGCACTCCTTGATACTTCAGAGTTCCAGGTTCCACGTTTCAAGTTTCAGGTTTGATTGACTTGGAACGTGTTTACCACTTTGGTTCTTCAGTCAGTTGATACGTGGTGCCGCAAAACGGACATTCCACAGTGGGTGCGCCTGCGAGCATTTTGATGTTATCGGCTTTCAAGGCGCCGCCACAGTTTTTGCAATTCATAGATTCGATCTTGGTCTGCGCAGGCAGGTCCACTTTGAGAGTGACGTTGGTTGTGTTCCCCGTTGTAGAAGCGGGCTGACGGCTGGCAAACCAGATCAGGCCGAAGCCGAACAAGACACTTAATGCCCCGCCACAGACCCAGGTCCAACCGCCGCCTTGATTTCCACCTGAACCCCAAACGAACAATACGCCAAAAAAGATCAGGATCGCGGCCGCGATGTATGCAATGATTTTCATGAGGAGCCTCCTGCCATATATACGATGAGTCTAGCAGTTTCGTTGTTGGAGAACAAATGACATTCGTCGTGAATTCATCCTGTCTTTGTCTGGTTTCGTTGCTTGGATAATTTGCCTGTATACTTGGAAAAAAGCCAATCACTAAGACACAGAGTCACGGAGAAGAGTATTTAAAAACTCTGTGTCTCAGTGACTCCGTGGTTAATAAATTGGAGTCGTCATGGGAATACAAGATCAATACAACAAATGGAAAGAATCCACGCTTAAGAAATCATTGGACAAATTCAAGGAGCGGAGAGAACGCTTCGAATATTCCTCTGGACTCGAAGTGCCGCGCCTCGGACTTCCCTCACAGGTTGATTCCGTTTCGGGCACTTCGACTTCGCCTACGGCTCCGCTCAGTGCGGAGGAATCCTATATAAATAAATTAGGTTTCCCCGGCGAATATCCCTACACGCGCGGAGTCCAGCCGACGATGTATCGGTCACGCTTTTGGACGATGCGACAATATGCAGGCTTCTCCACAGCGGAAGATTCCAACAAACGCTATCGCTATTTATTAGGACAAGGCCAAACGGGGCTATCGGTCGCTTTCGACCTCCCAACTCAAATTGGGTATGACGCGGATGATCCGATCGCGGCGGGGGAGGTGGGGAAGGTGGGTGTGTCCATTTCATCGATCAAAGATATGGAGCAGTTGTTCGATCAGATCCCGCTCGATAAGGTTTCGACTTCGATGACGATCAATGCGCCTGCGGGCGTGTTGCTGGCGATGTATATTGCGGTGGCAAAGAAACAAGGCGCGGACATGCGTCAACTGCGCGGCACGATCCAGAACGATATTCTCAAGGAGTATGTGGCGCGCGGCACGTATATCTTTCCGCCTGCGCCTTCGATGCGGCTCATCACGGACATTTTCTCGTTCTGCGCGAAGGACGTTCCGTATTGGAACACGATCTCGATCTCAGGCTATCACATCCGCGAGGCGGGTTCGACCGCTGTGCAGGAAGTGGCGTTCACGCTCGCAAATGGGATCGCGTATGTAGAGGCGGCGCTCGCGGCGGGTTTGAACATTGACGATTTCGCGGGGCAACTCTCGTTCTTCTTCAACGCGCACAACAACTTTTTGGAAGAGGTGGCGAAGTTCCGCGCGGCTCGTAGACTGTGGGCGAAGATCATGCGCGAACGGTTCAAGGCGCAGAAGCCAGCCAGTTGGCAGTTGCGCTTCCATACGCAGACCGCTGGCTCGACCCTCACCGCACAACAACCAGAGAACAACGTGGTGCGTGTGACAGTTCAGGCTTTATCCGCCGTCCTCGGGGGGACGCAATCCTTGCACACCAACAGCATGGATGAAGCCCTCTGGCTCCCGACCGAAAAAGCTGTACGTGTGGCGCTCCGCACGCAACAGATCATCGCCTACGAATCAGGCGTCGCGGACTCGGTTGATCCGCTGGCGGGATCGTACCTGATCGAATATCTCACGGACGAGATCGAAAAAGGCGCGCAGGAATACATCGCCAAGATCGACGACATGGGTGGTGCGTTGCAATCTATTGAGAAGGGATTTATGCAGAACGAGATCCAGAACGCCGCCTACGCCGCGCAACAAGCCATTGAACGCGGGGAACTGGTGGTGGTGGGAGTCAATCAATTCACGGTGAAAGAAGAAATGACGTTGGAACGTTTGAAGGTTGACCCTGCGATTGAAATTGGACAGAGGGCAAGATTGAAGGAGTTAAGGGAAAGAAGAAAGCAGGAAAGAGTGGACGAGTTGCTTGGAAAATTAGTGACCGCCGCCAAAGGGACCGAGAACCTGATGCCGTTGTTCATCGAATGCGTGGAGAACGACATCACGCTCGGTGAGATCTGCAATACGCTGAGAGGCGTATGGGGCGAGTATGTAGCGGAAGGGTTTTAGTAATATAACGAGGAATTGATGTCTAATCGACCAACTAAGCGTAATCAGATAAACCGATTGTCAAAAATTTCTTATTGGCAATCGCAATCTCGATGGCTGAAAACAAAATTTGAATTCAGCAAAAGGCTATATAAAGTCCAAGAGTCTATTCGTTACGCCCAACGGGATACCGTTATTTTTCGATTGCTAGTTCAATCCTCACTAGCACCGCTTATTTTTTCTGTTCTTTGCCTTATAGCCTTGATTCTTCTGCCATTCCCTGACATCAAACCTGATTACGTTGATAACTACGACAACTTTCTAATAGCAGCAGCGAGTATCACTGGAATTTTTCTGTCTTTATATTTTACAGGGCTAAACACAGTAATAAGTGGCTTGTACTCAAAATCTCCAAGGACTGTATTCTTATTGGTGATACAAGAACAAGTTAGCCATTTCTCTGTTCGATTTCTTGTATTCTTTACACTTATCTGTCTGGAGTTACTTTTTGTCGGTATTGTATTTGACAGTAGACTCGTTTCATCAATTTCGGTCGTTGCTATTCTAGGTTGTCTTTCAATATTGTTTTTTGTTAGATTAGGGTGGAGTGTCTTTAACTTTCTTGATACAAGCCCATTAGTTGACCAAGCAAAATCCGAAATAATTAAATGGGCATCATATAGCTCAAAATCGGGTTTCGAATTTCAGAGCCCTTCTTTTCAAGAACATTATCGGAAACAAGCAGAAAATGCTCTAATGGGTTTCCAGGGAATAATTGATTTATCAAAGTCCGAAAAACATCTCATAGGCACATTAAGTGAGACCTTTTCTCAAATTCAGAATCTCTATGTGAGGTACCTATGGATTAAACGATCGATTCCTACGAAAAGCCGATGGTTTTTATATTCGCCTAAATTCCAAGACTGGTATATGGCATCAGAACATATGGTTCGAATTGCCAATATAACTCAGACAGATTTACAACCACAGATAGAACCTAATCAAGAATGGCTAGAGGAAAAACTTGAAAACTTGGAAATAGAAGTATTTTTGTATGCAATAGAGCAAAACCAATGGGAGACAGCTCAAGTTATTCTAGCAAGAATATTTGACCAATTTAGTGCTGCTGGAAGAGTGGGCGAGATAAAGCGTGCTTTTGGTTTTCTTCATAAATACAAAGAAGTTGTAGACAAACTGCTTTCCGATCCTATATCAGCACCATCAAAGTGGAATGGTGAAGATATAAGAACAAAATTGAGTGCCTTGCAGGTTTTAGTGGCGTTGTTGACTACTTTAGCAGCTGATCTATTCAACTCTTTAGGAAAAATCGACTTTGATGATTTGAAGAAAAAAATTTCAAGTCAAAATTGGAGTAAGCCAAATGCACCGTATACTCTTGATCTTCCCTTTCGACTTCTAAAAAGATTGGAAGATATTCACAATGGTCTTAATTTTGAAATAAGTGTTGAGGGACAAGTCGTATCACCCTCATGGTATATAACAGAGCTAGTTCTTCAAGAATACTCTTTTTACTTGAAAGAGGTTTCTAATAAGATTTTACTGGATGGAGTTGATTTTGTTGAAAAGATTATCAAATCATATGAAGATGGGAAAAGATTTGTGGAAGTATCAATTGTTGCTTCCTCTGCTTTGGAATTAGAAGCAAAATCGCGCCATCTGTTATCAGTAGTAAAAGGGGTTGATGAAAAGTTAAGTAAAGAGCGCTCAATAGAGAATTTGCCTTGGGCTGAGTGGAATTGGGAAGAATATAGAGAAAAATTAACATCATTTCGTGAGAGGATGGTGGTAGCCCAAGTTTCTCATTTAGGAGGTCTGTTTACATGGAAAGAGCCTTCCGATTTTCCTGATTACTTTGGTAAGGGCGTGGTTTTAGCAGGTGAGGAGTGTTTAAAAAGTTTGCGAGCAAATAATGCTGAGTACTTTGCCACATTATTTCCAAAGTATTTTGGTGGAATACTACTGACATTTGAAAAGATTAGGGTGAACAATCAAAATCTTCGCCCTGAGCAGTTTCTGCTTTTGCTTACAGAGCCAATTATGGATTTGCTTGATGTTAGTGGTTATTCTTTAATTTATTCGGAATATCATCAGAACGAAGAGCTTTGGAAACCCTGCAAAGTTGCTTGGGATGATTTAGTAAAAAAACAAGGAAGAGAATATTTGGAAAGATTGGCTATGTTGATTCAAAACAAGAAGTTTAGTTTTGGGGCAACTAATCGTGATTTCTCTCGTTCTCAATGGGAAATTGAGTTCAACGCGAGTATGCGGTTGTTGCCTAGAAAACATGAAAAAATTGAAAGGGGGGTAGTGCCAATTGGATTAAGTATTATTGATCATCCCAGCGAACTTATCAGAGAAATTGGTGGTACCCACGACCGTTATTCATCAGTTTACGATTCAGATGAAGTGTTTATTGATATATTCTTAAGCACGTTGCCTGAAGCTAGTGGCTTAGATTTTGGAATTAGACATAAAATAACAGAGTCGATTTCAAGGAAGAAAAAACGAAAGAAGAAAAGTAATGGATAGGAGAAGATTGTATGCGAGAAAAAGAATTAGACTATCATCCGCTTACACTGTGGAATGTTCCTGAAGAGCATGATTACTTTTATAAAGATATGGGTGGCTTATATTCCCACATGTTTACTGAAGATGTGACAAATAACATAGCGCCTTTTAGTTCACATTCTTCCAGAAACAAGAAATCTTTTGAAGCAATTGTTAGTGACGACTCATTAGAACTAGAGTTGAAAACGCTTTTTCATTTACCTTACAGCGATAGCTCTTCGTATGAGCCACTGAGTAATGTGGTTTTTGGTTTTATTCGTGAAGTATCTGGTTTTCTGCTTGGGAGAGGTGGCAGGTGCTTTTTTGAAATTGTTGATGCCACTCTCAAAGACGGTGACATGTCTAAATCATTATTTGTCTTGAAACCAGTTCAGGGAAGGGTGACTAAATTTTGGGGAACTTATTATCAAGCGATTCCAAAAGATAGACGCGAGGGAAATAAAAAATACATTGCAGTTCCGCAGTCAAAAATATGGATTCTAGAGACGCCCAAAGAACTGGGGAATATCAAAGGCATTATCGCACTAAGTGATAATTTGGGAAAATTGGAAGACGCATCGCTATTGGGTTCGAATATCGTCATGAGCCAAAAAGAGTACTATGGGTTTGAATTTAATAAGTTTCACAGGCGCATTGATGCAGAAATTCTACAGGCTACGAATAAATGGGGGTGGGACATGCGAATGGCAATTAATAATCAACATGCACTTGAATATTTTATGTTTTATCGAATGTTGCGATTTAGTCATTCACTAGCGGTATTAAGAACTGATATTCTTTCCAAAATGAATATCCTCCTAAAACGATTAGGTTATGATGTAACTGTCTCGTTTTCGGGTATACCCACTCCAAAAGATTATTTAGATGCAATTAAAAAAATGGAAGAAAGACGACTCTCTTTCAAGGAAGCCTCAGACTTAGTTCATTATTCTCTGTAGTAGCTCAGTTATCTGTGTGCGAGGGAAGGCGTGGAGAGAAGGTGAGGGACCTCGCCCTGGTGGTGGTTATGATCGGCGTGTTGACTTGTCCCTCTCCTAAAGGGAGATGGTATGATGACGATCCCTTTTCTGATTGATGGGCGGGTTGAATTTCCAAGTTATAGTTTAGGTTGAAGAAGGTCGGGGCTTCTCCCCTTTAGGGGAGACGGGAGAGGGGTTTGAGTCTGACCTCACCCCAACCATCTCCTAAAAGAGAGGAAGCTCACTGAATGGAATGAGAGTTATGGTTGTTTCAATTTTTCACTTAATTAGAAAGGGAAATTAAGATGTTACCTCCAACACTTTGGGTTGAAATTGTCATTGCGGGTTTTGTGTATTTATTAGCAAGCGTTTTTCTTATTATGAACAAGGGCGAAATTTACGATTTCGAATTCATGAAAAATATGAAAGATTATATCGGACTGATTTCTTTGTTAATTGTGTTTGCTTCCTATATTCTTGGGTTGTTGATGCATAGATTGATACAGGGATTTCTCTTAAGCGTGATAAATACTATTCTCAAAAAGTTGAATATCGATTTCAATGTTTTGGGTGATGCCAAGCCTGAATATGACCAGATGAACTTTGTCTTGCAACAATATGGCTCACAGTATTTGCATAGGGAAATTGACTTGCAATATAGTGCGTTTGCATTATTTACATCGTTGATCGTTTCTCTGCCTACTTTGGGGATTGCTTTGTCCATGTGGTTAAGCCATACTGTTGCAAAGGATTGGGCATCAACAGCTCTCTATATTTGTTTTGTCCTTGCATTTTTGTTCTTTGTTGTAGATATCAGGCAAAGGAGAAGATTTAATGGTATTCGCGATGCGGCATTCAAAGAATTGATGAAACTGCATGAGAAAAATTTGGATGAAAAAGGAACGAAGCAACGTCGCGCGAGGAAAGGCGTGGAGAGAGGGTGATGGACCTCACCCTGGTGGCGGTTATGATCGGCATGATGACTTGTCCCTCTCCAAATGGAGAGGGTTTAGGCTTCCCCTCCCTTAGGGGAGACGAGAGCCACGCCTATATTGTCGTGATACTTGGATGAATATGTGGGACAGATGTTACTTGAATCCTTGTTGCTTTTAGCTATGATATAAGCCTGTATTTCGATCCTAAAATTGCTCTCGCCGCCGAGAGCAGAATATTCGGATAGATTCTAAATCTATATTTCAATCCGCTGGTTTGAAAGTGAACGAGGAATAGCATGCCTATTGATTCAGAAGAGTCGGTAAATTCTTTGGATGACGGTCAAGTTCGAAAGATATTTCATGACTTGCATACGCGCCTAAATATATCGGTCGATTTTGATTCTTATGAGCCAGGCGGACTGCAATTCTGGTCTCAACTTGAATCTGACCTTGTTCGAATACTGGAAATTGATTCCATTAATGATATTGAGAGTGCAACCAGGAATCTGTCAGTGGCTTTGGGAAGACTTGTCAAAGAAGAACAACTTTCGCTCACTGAGCCCGAATTGGATGATCTATTGAATCAACTTGTTGATCATTATTTCGGGCTGGGGATGTTAGATGTTTTACTAAGAGACGATTCGATATATGAGATCTTTGTAAATAATTTTCAAGAGATCTATTTTGGAAGTAAAGGGAAGATGCAAAGAGCTCCCTTCTCCTTTTTGAATGAAGCTCATCTACAGCATGTTGTCGACCGCCTTTGCGCAAGGAATAACGCGCCACTGCCATCTGACAAAAATCCTGTTACAACGTTTGCATTGCTGGACAATTCGACGGTGATCATCCTGTTTCCTCCGGTAACTCCCAATTCACCCTCGGTGTCGATTCGTCGCGTTGTCAGAAAACCGATAACCATAGAGCAACTTGTCAAATGGGGTTCTGTATCAGCCGATATGTTGCAATTTCTAAAGGCTTCCGTAGAAGCCCGATTAAATATTCTGGTCTGTGGATATCAGGGGGCGGGGGCGGATACGATAGTAAATGTCTTGTCCAGTTTTGTGCCAGGCGACGAGAGGGTCATCTCTATTGAATATGAAAACAATTATTCACTTCGTATCAATCATCTAATTAAGCTGATTGCTCAAAATGATTTGATGGACGAGAATTCTTTTATAAAGCTGTTGGCTTTGACTGGAAAACTAAGAGGAGATCGCCTGTTTTTGGGAGAATTCTTGTTTTCTGATGCTTATGACGCTTTGACCAATGTCAGCGATAATTTTTCAGGGTCACTATTAAGGGTCGTGGCTAAGTCTCCCGCTGATGCTGTCAATAGACTAGAAACGTTTATTCAATTAGATAAACCGAACCTGCCCCGTACCAAAATCGGTAATCTGATATGTTCTTCCATTGACCTGATCGTTTATCAAGAACGCTTGAGTGATGGAACAAGAGTGATAAAAGAGATCGTTGAAGTTCTTGATGAAACTAATCGCGACGGTCAGGTTCTCTTGAAAGAACTCTATGGTGTTTACCGAGCATGATTTCAATATGGCAAGATACTTCGGAAGTTTAAGTCTTACGGCCCTCCATCCGATAGATTGATGGAAAAGATCAATACTGCTGGTATAAACTTGCCATCAAGCATATTTGTGCCTGGCGAAGATACAAAACATGACGCGAAACTAACAGAAACTGAAAGACGGGCGATAAGATTTTCTAAAGGTAAATATGCTTTTGTATCTTATTCACGAGAAGACAGAGACCGTGTCCGAGCTTTAGCGAGCGAATTGGAAAATAAGGGATTTGATGTCTGGCTGGATGTCTTCAATATTAACCCCGGAGAGGAGTGGACCAAAGTCCTTGAAAATGCCATAAAGAATGCAGGCGCGTTTCTTGTGATATTAACCCCTTCTGCTGCCCAGTCGCAGTTTGTGAGAACGAAATCATTATGGCTCAAGATGAGAAGCTGCCTATCATTCCTGTGAAGATGGATGAATGTGATACTCCCATTCAAATAAGAGCATTGCAGTATATTCTTTATGATAAACACGATATGACTGCTACCGTTAATCTAATATCTGAAAGTCTATCAAGATATATTTCAAACAAGCAATTGCTTGGCAACATGTAATTCGAGTTGGCGATTTCGATTTGGTTCGAGTAGCTATTTGTCTGCGCAAGGAATGGCGTGGAGAGAGATGGTGATGCACCCTCCTGCCCGCTACGCGCCAAATGCGACATGAAAACTTTTTATGCGGCCAGAATTTAACTGTCGTATTTGAGGGAGATCTTATAAAAAACAAACTCCCTGGGTGTTCATCCAGGGAGTTCTTGTTCTTAGCCTCTAAAATTTAGATCGCTTGAATAGTTTCAGGGGTGATCATGTTCTCACCCAACTCTGCCAGTTTTTGATCGGCAGCTTCTTCTTCATGAAGTGATTTCGTCAGAAGGTCAACGGCTTTATTGTCACCTAACAATTCAGCCATATGGATCAGGTCTTTATAACCACAGATCTCATAATGCTCAACTTTTTGACATCCACCGATCAAGGCTGAATCCATCAAGTCTGGAGAAGCATATTCTTCCGCGAGGGCTTCTTTGCCTTCTTCAAGAACGCCTTCCATGCCTGCGCATTTCTTCCCGCGCGGACTGACATCCAAAGATTGAGAAACCTGCTCAATGCGGGCAACTTGGCCTTCCGTCTCCTTGAGATGTTTTTCCAAAGCCTTCTTCAATTCAGAAGAAGTGACGCCTTGGATAACTTTCGGCAGGGCTTTGAGAATCTGATTTTCGGCACTATACATGTCCTTCAAGTGCTCAACATACATATCGTGCAGGGTTAGTTCTTTTGTCATTGTGAGTTCCTTTTATTAGTTATGGGGTTGGTTGAAATTCTTATCTCCTTTACTTTATAGTAACCCTTAAAGACTCGGAACACCCATCTGGCGAGTATTAACCTCCCCCAAGTCGGGGAGGCCAACACTGCCTAACACGAGCAATTGAACTGACTTTACGTGATGTTTGACACAGTCCGCTTTGGGGGGAGGTCACTATAATTCTCTCGATGTAAAAAATAATTTTGGAGGAACCATCCATGAATCCCCTCGCTGTAATCGTGATCAATTCGGCTTTGATCCTTTATTCCATCGGTGTGTGGAGTGAGCGCCTGCAAGGGCGACTCAAAATCTGGCACACGGTCTTCTTTTACCTGGGGCTGGTCTGCGATACATGGGGCACGGGCATGATGTTCGATTACGTGGGCGGCATGAGTTTCGATGTCCACGGCATATCGGGCCTGCTTGCGATCCTCCTGATGTTCGTCCATGCCCTCTGGGCGACTGTCGTCCTTGTGAAGAAGGACGAGAAGATGATCGTGAATTTCCACAAGTTCAGCATTTTTGTCTGGCTGGTCTGGCTCATCCCGTATTTCAGCCCGATGGTGCTTCGAATGCTTGAATGAGATCTTGTATATTAAATAAAAAGGACTCGCAGTTTGAACTGCGAGTCCTTTTTTGTAGAAACTAGATGCGGCGTATTGCCCTGATGACAAGGACCAATACAACACCACCGAGTGCTGCCACCAGGATCTGTCCAAGCCAACTCGTGGCTTGTAATCCCAAAAGGCCAGCCAGCCAACCGCCGATCAAACCACCGATCAAGCCGACGATCAAGTCACCGATCAAGCCGAAGCCGCCACCTTTACGATGACGCCAGCCAGCCAGCCCGCGATGATACCGCTGATAATCCATATTAGTAAGCTCATTGTTCTCTCCTTTTAGATTAATAGGATTTTGTGTGCGACAAATTTTGTCATATTAAAATCTTAACATGGTTTTTTGTAAAAACCTTTTTATAGTACTTATGTATAGTTTTTTTTGGATGAAGATACTTCGGCTGAATATGCAGAACGAAAAGCAAGAGCCATTGTTACAGAGTGAACATATAGGAGGTTACTTTGGTTTTGCTGATGGCACTGACGGGGTGTAACTTCCCCGGCAGTGATTCGGGGGACGATGGGGCATCACCATGTTCTTCGAACGTTAGCAGTTTCACGATACATCGCATTTAAAAACGGACTTGAAAACCTCGAGGTGTTTTCGAGTCCGTTTATTTTATTTGAGACTATAAGAAACGAGTCGTCATTTGTTATTGGATCTCGCTCTCGCAAGTGTCAAACGTATCTACCCCCGAACTACCGAGGCAGATGTCATTCCCATCACCGCCGGTCAAAATGTCATCACCTCCTCCGCCGAGGATGCAATCGTCTCCACCCAGGCCGTCGATAGAGTCTGTACCTGTGCTTCCAATGATTAGGTCATTGCCCGATGTTCCAGTCACTGTGCCTGACCCGCTGACGATGTTCGTCAGATAGATCCCAGCACAAACGGGTGGTTTGATATCTTCCGCATAGACGGGAATCGACTCAGCCCCAACATTCGTGTCCGGTACGTTGATACCTGCGGCAAAAGCAGAAACAACACTGACCAGGATCAATGTAAATGCACCGAACGCGAAGAATTTTATAGAGAACGGTACTTTCATATTTTTATTTTCCTCATGATCACTGTTTTTATCGGTTCAGAGTATCCGTCATTATTTCTGTAAACGTTATTGTTAACTGCATACCGAATGCGTGTGTCGTCGACAGGCTGCGCCTCTACGATGTTCATTCGCTTAATGTCCGTTGCGTAATTGACCATTTCCCTGCGCGGTGGTTCGATCAGAGGAGCGCTGCTTTTCCCAGCGCTGAACACGAAGCGATATGTAACCCCGTTGCCCTGAACAAGATAACAATGCAGGAAGTTGAGGGTCATATGCAGAATAACGGTGTTATGCCGATCTGCCAGTTTTGCTAATTCATCTATAGTGGTGACATCTATGAGCGTGGACGCAGGCTGAATGTCCCGTTCGTAGACGTTTACCAGTAATGCGTTGTACCTTAATTTGATCCATTCTTCCTGACTGTGCTGTGCCGTTGCAAATGCCTGAAGCCCGAGGAGGATGATTCCGCTCATTGATACTGCCAGCCCGAACAATGCGATCGTTCGGACCTTTGAAACTGTCGGCTCCCAACCGAGAATGGAAATGGTGCTTGCCGCTACGTTGGGGTTCTGTGCCGAACTTTGTTGAGAGAAATTCAGTGGATCATCCTGCCCCTTGGGAGTGAAAAGGAAGAAGTGAACATCGTCGAAACGGAATACAAGTTTGGGGTCGAATGAATCGGTGATCTGTGTCCCAGCCGCATTGGCTGTTATCTTCACTTGCGGGATGATCTCCAACGTATACGTATTGGCACGTAATCCGGTTTCCTGCTCCAATGTATTGACCAGCGCGATAACCTGACACAGGTCAACGATGGATGCGGAAGTAAATGTATTCCCGCTAAAGGCGGTTGGCTGGTTGACGGGGATGGTGCGCTGCCAGCCGCTCTGTTCGTCCATGACGCGTGCCACGAGCTGATGCGCTCCTGATACACCCTGGAGTTGGTCACCTGAAACGCTATAAGTAAAATCAACGTTGAGGAAACAAGCGAGTTTGGGAAAGACCGGCTCGCCGGATTGCACCACATTTGAGTCGTAGAGGACAGGTGTGCCGGTGGCCGAATAGGAGAAATGACTTTCCTGCTGATACTTGATCATATCTGCCGGGCGTGTCGATGGACGAATGAAAGCGAAAACAGCCAGCCCAAGAAAGATCAAAGTACATATCCCAAAGAGATAGAGACCGCCTTCGAGCATCCCGCCAAAGCCTTCTGATGGGCGGTTTTGCTTTCCCTGTTTTTCTGAATTGATCATACCTTTCATAAGAACACCTCCGAGCAAAACGATCATGAGAGCCAGGTGCAGTGGTACACGCATCCACTTGAAAAAATTTCCAAGCTTTGGAATATAGATCCACTGTTTGCCGACAATTTCTTCCTGTGTTGGACGATACACATCGATCCACGAATTGTTATCGCCTTTGAATACATACTTATCCTGCCCTATGGCGATGATGCGATGAATGATGTAATCGCCCAGGATGGCATCACGATAAGTGACTACATCACCAACTTGATATGTCTGCGCTTTACGGACAATGACCAGGTCGCCAGTATGGTAGTTGGGCTCCATGCTGATGCCATTCACCATCACATAGGATGCCTGCCCGCCAAGCTTGGTAGGGGCGAAGGCAATCCACATAACCACCAGGCCTGCAAACAGGATGATGTTCAAAAAAATGGATGGCCGACGCTGAGATTGTTTCATGTTAGCCTTGCAGTGGGTAGGTATGAAATGGACAAGTTGTTTATTTGGAAATACGGCCTGACCGAGAGGTCAGGCCGTATTTCCAAAACCATCGGATCAAGATTTATTTGTTTGCATCTTACCGATTAATGGTCGCTGGCGACTATCGTGAGCGTGTCCATGGTGGCGGTCGTCGCTTGTGGGCTGGTTGTGATGCAGGTCCAATCAGTCAAAACATTAGTGCAGGTATACCAGTCACCGGCAACAGTATTTACTTGTATCTTTACCGAGGTAGCTGTCGCGTCTAATGTGAAATCAACCTGGTCAAGAAGGGTCGGATCGCTTGTATTGAATGTGTAGGCAACATTACTGACAACGTACCCAGTGACAGTTCCCGAACCTGTACCTGCTTTGCTGTCTGGGATACCTGTGATGGCTGCAGCGAAAGCGTAGCTGCTTGCTGCAAGGACGAGGACGGCAAACGCGATCAATAGAACTTTGAAATTACGAAACATGGCAATACTCCTTTTGTTTGCGGACAGGCTTTTGTCGATCCGCGCTTGTGAAACGAACTTTCTCAAGGTAGACATGCCATCCGAATAAAAAACCTGGCTGTAGTAGCCAGGCCAAATTCGCACAAAAAAACTTTGTGATCTTCGGCGGCCTGGCGGTCGTGGTCATCTCTAGTATGACGGTAGACCCATGGCTTTGCGTCACCGGCTTTCACCGGTTTTGCCTTTATCGGATGTTGTCTTATGCGCCTACTATAGCACCAGTAAAACTTTTTTACGTTGCAGGAGTGTGTCAAGGAAAATATAAAAACTGTCGAGTTGAAAAAATAAAGAATGCGGGGAAACCCCCATTTGAAAATTTCCCCTTCGGTTTTAGCCAGCAGTGACATCCTGAACTGTCAACTGGTTCCCATTTGTTCCAGATCACCCTGGCCATGACCTTCATCTTATGGGTAGAGAACTCAGGAGTTTCAGGGAAGTCAATGATGAAGGTCAGATTCTGCCCCCACCTCCAGTTCTTTTTCCCCGATCACCAGCGCCCCCATCATGGTCAGATTCCCGATGTAGCCATACAGAACCGTTCTCGTAGGGTTGTATACGGGCGTGAACGCCATGATCTTCTTCCGCTTCGACTTTCTTTTTTCGCTCATGGGTACTCCTTTCTGGTAATTCCAGTGTAATAGACCTTCCTGTTAAAATTAATCACCGGGTGGCGGGAGAAAAAAGATTATTGATTTGCAAAGGTTGAAATAGAGTGGGGAAGAAAGTCACGTCCTAACCACAGAGACACAGAGTCACGGAGTTTTTCAAAGATTTTCTCCGTGTTTTCGTGTCTCCGTGGTTAGTCTTTATGCGGCTCAGGCTTTACGCGCCAGCGCCGCTTCAATGATCTGTTGAACACGAGGAGCGATGCTCGATGGGTCGGGGTGTAGTCCTTCTACGAGTAGGGCGCTATCATAAATTTGCTCGATGATGATGGTCTGCAGTTCTGAGCCAACTTCAAGGCCGAGTAGGTTCTTCAAGATGGAATGTGACGGATTCAACTCCAACACTTTCTTGGGCGCGTCATAGTCCTGACCAAGATACTTATACACACGTTGCATTTCGGGATTGACGTTGTTATCTGCATCTGCCAACCGCGCCACAGACTGGGTCAAACGATTGCTGGCGCGCACATCGGTCACGCGTTCGCCCAACACCTTTTTGAACTGCTCCACCAGCGAAGTGAAATCCGTATCGGGGATCTTCTCTTCTTCGGGTTGGTTCTCTGTCTTTTTAGTTGTGTCCACTTCCGCTTGCGATACGTTCTTCAGATCGAAATCCTTGTACTTGCGCAAGCCCATCAACATGAACGAATCCATCGGGTCGGTGAGCAGTAACACTTCTGTGCCCTGTGAATGGAAGTAATCCAAATGTGGGCTTCGCAACACAGACTTCGGGTCTTCGCCCACGATGTAGAAGATTTCCTTCTGCCCATCTTTCATGCGTCCCACATAATCTTCCAATGATGACCACACTTCAGGATTTAAATTGGTTTTGAAGCGCAACAACGGATTGATCGTATCGGCGTCCGCTGGGTTGGCGGCGATGCCTTGCTTGAGATACACGCCGAACTCCTGCCAGAACGTTTGATAGGTCTCGGCTTTGTTCTTCGCCATGTTCTCCAACTCGCGCATTACCTGGCCTGTCAACACCTTCTTCAGCTTGGGCATCAGTCCGCTGGCTTGAACAGTTTCACGAGAGACGTTGAGCGGCAAATCTTCCGAGTCCACCACGCCTTGCACGAAGCGCAGGTATTCGGGCAACAGGTCCTTGTTGTATTCGTCGATCAAAATGTTGCGCGTGTACAACTTCAACCCGTCCTCTTTGCGCAGTGAGAACATACTGCGTTCCGATTTGCCGGGGATATACAACAGCGCATACAACTGCACCGGTGCATCGGTCACCATGTGGATGTGTGCGAGTGGGTCTTCGAAATCCAACGTGGTCTGTTTGTAAAACTCTTTGTACTGCTCGTCAGTCACATCCTTGCGTGGTGTGCGCCACAGCGAAGTTTGCTTGTTGACCGCGTCCTTGCCATCGCCCATGTAAATGGGGAAGCCGATGTAATCAGAATGTTTGTGGATGATATTCTTCAGGCGATATTCTTCGGCGAATTCAGAGGCATCCTCTTTTAATTTGACTTCGATCCGCGTCCCTCTCTCGCTTTTGTCTGCCGCGCCGATAATGAAATTATCCTCGCCGGTAGCGTACCAACTCACCGCCTCCGCCTCAGGCTTGAACGAACGCGAGATCACCCGTACCGATTCGGCCACCATGAACACAGAATAGAATCCCACCCCGAATTGCCCGATCACCTTGGAAATGTCGTCATTCTTGCCTTTGGCCGCTTCGATGAAATTCCGCGCGCCAGATTGAGCGATTGTCCCTAAATTCTCGATGATCTCATCGCGTGTCATGCCGATGCCGGTGTCGGTGATGACGAGTGTGTTTTTGTCTTTATCCACCTCGATATGGATGCTCAGCTCCGCTTTGGAATCGAGTACATTCTGGTTGGTGACCATCTCGAAGCGCATGCGGTTCAACGCATCTGACGCGTTTGAAAGCAATTCCCGCAGGAATACTTCTCGGTCCTTGTATAAAGAGTGGATCAGGATATTAAGCAGTTGTTTGGTCTCTGCTTTAAACGTAAACTGTTGAGTGGTTTCGGTCATGTTGCCTCCTGAAAAACGGAATGTCGCAAAAATTCTTTGTGATCGCTAAATATTTTAATCGGAACCATTTGCCTGACGATAAGAGTTTTGTAAGAGAAATATTATCCCGAACGCTTCTCGAATACGAACGAGACCAATCGCGGCGGCTTGCCTTGATCTTCCTCGTGCCAGTATTCGTTCAGCTTGACCAATGTCAGTCCGCTGACTTCAGCCGCATTGGTGAAATCAGAGATGTGATGGACGAACGCCTCCACCTCGACCGTCCCGCCTGCCTGCTCAAACCGTGCCTTTGATCCGCTGTATTGTTTAAACGGGTGTAATTCGTTGAGGAGGAACATCCCGTTGGGTTTCAATACCCGTGTGGCCTCATGGAAGATGTGGGGAAGTGCCTCGATATGCTCCAAGACGAGGTTGCACGAGATGAGATCGTACGCCACGTCTTCACACGGCCAGCGTTTTGTCAAATCCGCTGTCTCAAAACGGACGTTCCCGGCCTTGACCTTCTCCTTTGCCTTCTCGATCATGCCTTGCGAAAAATCGAGCGCATGGACATGGATCCCGACCTCCGCGAAGAACAACGTGTTCTTGCCGGTTCCGCATCCCAGCTCGAGGATGGAATCAAACCGTCGATTGGCGAGCAGGCCTCGGGTTACGTTTGAATCGAGGTCACGAGTCAGATTCATGTTCGTATCGTAGATATCCGACCATTTGTTGTAAGCGTCCTGAATACTCATTCTTCCTCTTTTAGTTTAAAGTAGTGATTTTTGTAATAGGCATTTTAGTCCAAAGATAACGAACTTTTCGTTCTCTCGTGCGTAGAATGGATTATGTCTATATTTGAAATGAGTAAGGAGAATGGATTATGGCAAAGCTAGATACGATGGTGCAGGGTTTTCTCTCGCAGAAGAAGATCGCAGTGGTGGGTGTTTCGGATAAACGCGAAACAGGTTGTAACTTGGCGTATCAAAAATTCAAGGAGGGTGGATATCAGGTCTTCCCGGTTAACCCGCGTATTTCCTCTTATGATGGTGTTGTATGTTATCCCGATCTGAAATCCATCCCTGAGAAACCCGATGCGGTTTTCATCTTGGCCAACCCGAAAGTGACCGATCAACTCGTCCAACAATGCGTAGAGCTTGGCGTCAAACACATTTGGATGCATTGCATGATGGGTACCAAGCCCGGCCTTGCGGCAGGCATGACCAGCGTTTCACAGGATGCGGTGGAGAAATGCAAAGCGAATGGCATCGCTGTCATTCCGGGGTCGTGTCCGAATCAATTCATGAATCCAGATTTCGGTCACAAGATGATGCGCGGTATGTGGCGCATATTTGGGTTTATGAATGTGAATTAATTGCCTGTTGCGATAACGTGGAGTTTGTCCATGCTGGCAATGCTGATCCCCGCTGGAAAGTCACAGCGCCAGTGGTATTCGTATACGTTCGAGCAATTTGCATATTGTGAAGTTGAGCTGATTTTTGCTGAAACATTACCAGCCGCTTTATCGAGATCGAAGCTTACTCCCCCCACAAGGGATGGATCATTCGAGGATTGATATTCCACATTGGAGACTACCCAGCCGCTGATCGTACCGATACCCTCGCCTGATGCCTGTGGCCCTGAATCGGTAGAGGCAAATGCATAGACCGGGAAAATAATGATCCCGATGGCGACACAGAAAATGAACAGAGTGAACAGACTTTTCGTCATGGTTTTCTGTTGGATATTGTATGTTTTTACCCGATGATGGGTATGGGGGGATTCACCCAATGGGGTGCGTGAAAGTCCTCCTTACGTGCACAATAAAACAAGCCAGCCTTCAAAAGGCTGGCTTGTTTTATTGTCTGTCTTCTTTAATTATTGGGTCTGCGTTTCACAGGTGGTAAAGGTGTCATTCCCCGGCCCACCGATGCAAATGTCACTGGCACCATTGCCTACCAATTGATCGTCGCCTCCTCCGCCAACTAGGCAGTCTGTGCCGCCACGCCCCCTGATCCTTTCGGCATTTGCAGTGCCTAACAATAATTCATTCGAACCAGTTCCGTCGCAATTCCCGCCGGTGCAAACCACCACGGTTGTCAAATTGATGGCGGAACAGGCTGATGGTTTGAGCGCATTGGCTGTGACTGAGTTGATCACCTGTCCAAGGTGGGTGACTGGCACAACATTCACAGCGGCAAATGCAGAAAGAGTGCTGACTACAACCAGCGCGATCACTACACCGATCACAAGACGAGGGATAAATGTCTTCATTGCAACTCCTTCCCCGCATCTTTCTTCGGGACATTTGATCCTGTTTCCTGACGCCCCATCACAAATCGATACGTTGTCCCTTCATCCTGAACGTAATAGGCGTGTGATTCGCTGAATTCAGTGTGAAGGATCATGGCATTAAAACGCTCTGCCAGCTTGCCCAGATCATCAATGGACGATACATCAATAGTCGTTTTTGAATCAACTACGTTGGCATGTTGAATGTCGATCATCATTGACCCAAACTTTGCACGAATGAATTGCGATGGGTCGCTTTTGGAGAGTGCTTGCAGTTTTGACCCTAAGAACAACAAACCGCCCAATGAAAGGATCAAGCCTATCACGGCGATCAGTCTAAGCGCGGGTACGGCAAACTCTTTGCCGAAGAACTTTACAGTATTGGCCTGTTCTTCTTCGTTGCTGATAACGCCTGTCTCACTCACATTCAACAAAGTCCCTTGTTCTTCATCGTTGACCAGATAAAAATGAATACGGTCGTACGTGAAAGCAAGCGCGGGATTGAATGTGCTTTCCAAAGCGTGATTTGAGATCGTGCCTGCTACCTTGATGTTGGGAGAGATGGTCAACGTATACGCGCCTGGATGAAAATCTGTGCCTTCTTCCATGGCTTGTGTCAGCCTTTCCATTTTGCACAAGTCAAGCTTTGCATTCGTGCCAAAGGTGTTGCCTTTGAACGTCGCTTCATCTTGCAGGGCTAATGTTCTTTGCCATCCACTGGTTGTTTCTGCAATAGTGGCGGTCAATTGGTAGGTCCCTGAAATATTCTCTGCCTGTTGACTCACAAGCGTATATTGAAAGTTCATGTCAACCACACATGTTAATTTAGGAAAGATCGGGTCACCGCTTTGAATAGTGCCTGAATCGTATACTCCCTGAGAGGAAGATGCCGTATAGATAAAAAACCCCAACTGATCGTAGCTAATATCGTTTTTTGCGAAGCGGGTTGCGGGTCTTGAAAAGGAAATAATTCCGAGGATGAAAGATACGAAGGCAACCAGCCCCAACGCAAAGAACATTGTCACTACTACATGTCCTTGGTCAGATGTATATGGATTCGACGGTTCAGGGTTGTCGGCCTTCATTAACCGTGTTTGTAATTTTTGTTTGATCGAAGCAAACCACTCTTTGTTCATCTGTCTTTTGCCTTTCGATTTGCCTTTGAAGAATCCCATCGTGATAAACCCAGCCAGTAAGCCTGCGGTTAGGGCCATCACAATAGGGTTGCGCATTATTTGAATGAAACTGCCGCCTTTGGGAACATATACCCATAATTTCCCAAGCACTTCTTGTTGTGCTGGCTCATAGGTATCCGTCCAGGAATTATTGTCTCCCTTAAGTGTGAAACGTCCCAACTTCTCTGCGATAATGCGGTGGAAGACGAAGTTGCCAAGCTCGCGGTTGTCATAAACGACTGCATCGCCTACCTCATATCGCGGTTCTTCATGGACGATGATCAGATCCCCAATATGAAAATTAGGCTCCATGCTGTTGCCGATCACGATGATATAAGATGCCATACCGCCTGCCTGCCGTGGAGCAAAGGCCAGCCACATCACGATCATCATGACGAACCAGAAGCTTGATGTAATATTGGGGAAAAATCGTTTATACAATGTCATTCTTTAGGTTTCGATTTTGCAACAAAGAACCCGCAGTTCCCTTGTGGTGTCTGCGGGTCCTTTGTTCTTTAAGGGGCAGTTCCCTGCGTGGATTACTCGGTGGCGATCACGCGCAGTTCGTTGGCCGCAGAGACCGTTGCGCCTGTGGTGGTACAACTCCAGTTGGTGTTGGTGGGAGCGTTGGTGGCGGAGCAGGAATAGTATGATCCTGTGGTCACCAAACGGATCTTCACTGTATTGGCGGCGGCGTTCAATGAGAATGTGACACTGTCAATGTTGGATGGGGTGGTAGCGTTCAGGTTGTACACGATGTTGGTGACGGTGTATCCACTGGTTGTGCTGGAGCCTTCACCAGCGTAGGTGGCTGGAACGGTGTTGGTTGCCGCAAAAGCAAAAGCCGTTGTTGCGAAGACCAGAACTACTAATACGATGACTAACATTTTGGACGAACGAAAGTTGAACATTTGTTATTACTCCTTATGTAATAAAATTATTGCCGCTACTATATCAACACTTTTAGTGATTTAACTTTGCAGGCGTGTTAGCTAACTTGTCTGATAAGTACATTACATTTTCAAAATAGATATTGTTATCCAAATTTTTTGTATATAAATTGTGGTAGAGATTTTTTATTCACTTGTATAAACCATTGATGCTATGTTTGTTTGATATGTCTGTACTGATTTTGAATGTTTTTATATTGAGAAATTCACAGTGTTATAAAAATGTGTTGCCATCATCTCGCTAAACCCAGTAAAATAATGTCATGCCATCTAACATTGAGATCAAAGCCTATGCAAGAAATTTTATTGAGATTAAAGCCCGCGCTGAAAAAATAAGCGACACTTCTGTGGAAGTTATTCCACAAGAGGATACTTTCTTCAGCGTTCCACAAGGACGTTTGAAATTACGTGTCTTTGCACCTGACCGTGCGCAACTCATCTATTACACCCGCCCTGATCAAGAGGGGCCCAAGCGTTCGGAATATCACATTGCCCATACATCCGACCCTGAGAACCTCAAGCGAGTCTTGGAACTTGCATACGGCATTCGAGGAGTAGTGAAAAAGACACGTTACCTGTATCTTGTCGGGCAGACGCGTGTTCACTTGGACGATGTCGAGGGCCTAGGTCAATTTATGGAATTGGAAGTCGTCATGCGAGAGGGGCAGAGCGATGCAGATGGGGAGGAAATAGCCGCTCGATTGATGACCAGCCTCGGGGTCGAAAGAAGCGATCTTCTCGAAGGAGCGTATATGGATCTTTTGGAGAAAAATATCTAAAGAAGGGCAAAAATTGAGGCTGGAACATCCAAACCATGCTTTGGCGTTCGACTTTCGACTCTGAGAATCGTGGTAGAATACCCCGCCGAGCGTAGTACCCTTCGCTCGAGTAAAAATTCTAAAAGCACGAAAGGGCTTGAACAATGAAAATAATGCTTGTTAAAGATGTCTACAAATTGGGCCGCGCGGGCGATATCAAAAAGGTCGCCGATGGCTACGGCCGCAACTTCCTGCTCCCGCAGGGATTGGCTGTGCTCGCCACTGCAGGCGCGCTCAAGCAGATCGAAAAGGTTCGCAAGCAGGCTGAGATCCGCCGCGCAGAACAGAACTCTGAGCTCAAGGGTCTGGCTGATCAAATCAACGGGATCGTTGTGAGCTTTGGCGCCAAGGCTGGTGATACCGGCAAACTCTATGGCTCCATCACCACACAAGATGTTGCTACCGCCATCTCTGAACAGACCCGCTTCGAAGTTAAGAAGCATCAGGTGGATATGCAACCCATTCGTAACCTCGGTGAATTCACCGCTCACGTCCGCCTCACCATGGACTTGGTCCCTGAAATCAAGATTGTCGTCCACCGCGAAGGTGAAGCGTTCGAAGAAGAAACTGCGGAAGCACCTGCCGCAGAAGCGCAGGCTGAAACTCCTGCCGCTGAATCGACCGAAGCCTAACTCATTCCCATCTGCCCATGACATCACCAGTTCATTCCCGTTCGATGGGGTGCTGGTGATGTTTCGTTTATTCCAAACGTAGTATGACGCAAACCATCGGCCAAAAACTCAAAGCTGTTCGTGAAGAAAAACAGATCACGCTTGAAAAGGCGTTTCAAGCCACGCGCATTCGTGTCGTGTATTTGCAGGCGCTTGAGGCCGACGATCTCTCGTCGATGCCTTCACCTGTGCAGGCCCGTGGCTACATGCGTAACTATGCCGAATACCTCGGGCTTGATATTGACCGATTGTTGGATGAATTACGTTCGCAAACACCCAGTGATGAGATCATCGGGCCTGCGGACTTAACTCCCCAACCGGTGCCTTCAACTCCTGAGCCTATCACTGTTCAAGAAGATGCGCCTCTTCCTCCACCGACACTTGATCCTGTCCAAGAGGCCGAACCTCAACCCGAGCCAGTCAAACCCAAACGCCGCGGACGTAAAAAAGTTGAGACGGAAGTAATACCCGAACCTGAGCCTGTTGTTGAACTTCAACCCGCTATTACAGAAGAACCTGCTCCTTCACAACCTGAACCCGTTATAGACGAAACAGTTGAGGCTGTTCAGGAAGAGGTGCAACCCAATGCTGATGTCAATGACGGCTTGTGGCAGACATGGTTGAACCGGCTGAGTTCTGTCATTTCAACACGGATCAATCGAAAGAGTGAATCACAAGAAGCGCCTGTAACTGAAGAAGTTCAATCTCCTGAATCACCTGAGCAGACACAACTTCCCGTTGATGCTACTCAGCCCATTTCCCAGCCAGTTAATCTTCAACATTCTGATGAGATTTTCAGAGAGATCGGCTTTGAACTCCGTAACCGCCGCGAGACATTGAGCTTACACATCGCCGAAGTGGAGCGCAACACACATGTCAAGGCGCACTATATTGAAGCGCTCGAAGATGGCGCCATGAACAGGCTTCCATCCACTGTGCAGACGCGCGGCATGTTATCGAATTACGCTTCCTTCCTTGATATGGATGTGGATGCCATCCTGCTCCGTTTTGCCGATGCATTGCAAGCGCGTCATCGTGAGAAGAATCCGCAACAGCCTGCGCGTAAGCCGAACCAACCGATTATTTCCTCGAATATGTCACTCAGTAGCTTTGTGGCAGGGGATATGATCTTTGGCATCGGTGTTGCTGTTTTACTTGTAGGGTTCGCGATCTGGGGCATCAACTACGTGTTGACCGTTCAGAATGAACGTGATGTACAACCTACGGCACCATCCATTTCGGATATTTTGTTGGCTTCACCCGATCCGTCGCTTTTTACGGCGACCCCGACCTTTTTGCCTGTTGAATCTTTTTCAGGCGAAGCTACGCCGACCATTATCATTCCAACGGTGAATATCAACGTCAGCGTGCAGGTTAATTTGGTAGCAGTCGAACGGACGTATATGCGTGTGATCGTGGATGACAAAACGGCATTTGAAGGCAGGGTTATCCCGGGGAATGCGTATCTGTTCGAGGCGGAGAGTCAGATCGAAGTCCTGGTAGGAAGCGGCGCAGCTATCCGCGTTGCTTATAACGGACGCGACCTCGGCTTGATGGGAACGTTTGGGCAGGTCGTGAGTAATATCTATCGTGCAGATGGAATCATTACACCGACGGCGCTTCCATCGCCAACGCCTACAGAAACCGTCCCACCCAGCCCTACTGTACCCCCGACCATTACGCCTATCCCATCAAGGACACCGGCACAATAGTTTTATCGTTATAAGGAAAAATTATCAGTGACAAAAAATACCTTTCATCTTGTTTCATTGGGTTGCGCCAAGAATACCGTTGACTCGGATTCGATGGCACAATTGCTTCTCCGTGATGGATACAGTGCCGTGGAAGATCCCTCACGTGCGAACGTATTGATCGTAAACACTTGTGGCTTTATTGGTCCTGCAAAAGAAGAATCGATCAATGTGTTGCGCGAACTCGCGGATGGGAAAAAGAAGAATCAGATCCTCATCGCGGCGGGTTGTTTGACTCAACGCTATGGCTCAGAAGTGGCAGAGAAAGTCCCCGGTGTGGATGGGGTTCTCGGCACCCGTCGTTGGATGGATATTGTTCAGGTGGTACGCGAGATTCGAAAAGGTCCACACCCTGAACCTGTGTATCATTTGCCCGATGAAGCCAAGACAGTTGGTTCAGATGAGCATGATGCGATGCGTGTCTCTGTGGCGGGGGCAAGTGCTTACCTCAAAGTAGCAGATGGTTGCCGCAGGCCATGTGCATTCTGCGCGATCCCGCTCATCAAAGGGACGGCTGTCTCGCGTCCGGTGGAATCCATCCTGAATGAGGCACGTCGCTTGCGGGATATGGGTGTGCGTGAATTGGTCTTGATCGCTCAAGATACAACCGATTATGGACATGACCTTGGAATGAAAGATGGGTTGGCGATTCTGTTAGAGCAGTTGACGACTCGTGTCCCTGATATGGATTGGATTCGCATCATGTATGCGTATCCCGGCTATGTGACAGATCGCCTTATTGATGTGATGGCTTCGAGCAAGCAGGTTTTGCCATACCTCGATATGCCATTACAACATGCTCATCCTAAAACGTTGTACCGCATGAAGAGACCTTCAAATATTGAATGGGTTCATAAAACACTTGGCAAGATGCGCTCAAAGATCAATGATCTGTCCATTCGTACCACATTCATTGTGGGATACCCTGGTGAAACGGATGAGGAATATCAAGCATTGGTGGACTTTGTTCAAGAGATCCGCTTTGATCGTGTAGGGACGTTCCAATTCTCGTTCGAGCCCGGCACAACAAGTGAGCCGTTGGGTGACCCGGTCCCTGCCGAAGTGAAGCAGGCACGCTTCGAACAATTGATGGAACTACAACAAGGTATTTCGATGCAGGTCAATCAGTCGTATGTTGGCAAGACGTTGAACGTTTTGGTGGAAGGCAAGGATAAAGGAATCTCCATTGGGCGTTCCTATCGCGATGCGCCTGAGATTGATGGCATGGTATTTATCGAAGGCGATGCAAAGATCGGTGATATTGTGCCTGTGCGAATCACGGGTGCAATGGCCTATGATCTCACCGGTGTATTAGCTCCTTCGCTGATTTCTCTGTAACCTTTTAAGCTTTACTTTTATGCAAGATACGATCATGTTAGCGAATTTCTCATGCATAATATGGCGCGGAGGCTAACATGAAAAAAATATTTTCCTTTGTCGGTTTGGCACTAGTGATGGTCCTGATGACCGGTGTGCTAACAGCTGCAGCTCCTACGCCTAATGTTACGTTTGAATTGGTTCAGGGATTGCCCACAACAATGAATGTCGGTGAGTCTTACACGGCTATTGTGAAAGTCACCAGCGATACAGAGTACACTTGGGTGGCCGCTCGCCCCAGCTTCCAGTATGCAGGTAAGGGTGTGGTTGCTGGTCAGGGCAATGGTGGCGAACGTGCAGGTGCAGGCACCGAAGCGCTTCTGTCAGTGGAATACGTTGCCAAGTCTGAGACTTCGAGAATGCCGAACGGCGAGACCACAGTTTATTTGGTAGTTGGCGCCCGCTTCAAGAATGGTTACGTTGCCTCGCAACAGTTTGACTTTAACATCGCCGTGCCGTAACCTCCGTCAGTTTGAATACAGTTTATTAAACAGGAACAGCCGTCCCTTATAAAAGAGGCGGCTGTTTTGATTCAAATAAGTTGTCTATGATGCGCGGGCGAAGGATGTGGCGAGCAGGATCAGAATGGAGAGTCCGAAGTTGATCCGTAGGAGGAGTGTCTCGCGCTTTTGCAGTTGGATGATCTGTTCTTCATTGGCTTTGCTTTTGTTTAAAAGCAATCTGCGAATGGAGGGGATGACTTCCCATGTTTGGATGGCGCTGGCGACGACCATGAAGATACCGAGGATATGTTTGATCAGGATCGCCATTGACCATTGTGTGCTTGTGGATGCAAAGCCATCATAGTGTGGGTTGATGCTCATCTGAAAAAGGCCTGTGAGAAGTAAGAGACTCATGCAGAACCATGCGATGGGCTCAAGCCTTTTTTGCATTTCGTCGATGAGGGCAAGATGATCAACTGGCTTCAAAGCCTTCTTCGCGGCGGGCAAAAAGAGAATGGATGTGGCGGTGATACTACCGATCCATGCAACGGTGGCAAGCAGGTGAAGCCAGTATGTGACTGCAATAACCCAGGAGGGTGGATGTGTCATGGAGTGGCAGGTGGCTCTGTGGCAGGCGGTTCAGTAGCGGGTGGTTCAGTGGCGGATGGTTCAGTCACGATCACTTGAACGGTAGGTGTGATCAAGCTGTTCGGGTCGATGGTCGGTGTTGGTGGGTTACAACCCACGTACGCCTCGTCATAATTTGGTGCGGATATTTTATCGAGAGGGGCAATTGCCATTGCGTTGTCGTATTGTGCGACGGCATCGCAATATTGATCGTCGGCGTAGAGTTCGTCGCCGTACCGCATGGATGCCACCCGAAATCGTTCAGACGCTGTCATCGTGCCATCCCACAAGCCAGACCAACCACCGTAAACCTGATTGAAGTAATACAGGGTTTGTTTCCAGTCCAGTTCCCAGAAGGATGCGCCAAGGATGTAATAGCGTGCCCCTTCGCGAATACCGTTGGCGTTGTTATCCAACTGCCCAAAACGTTCGGCCAGTGTGAGGTAGTAGATCCCACCTTCAAGGTTGCCTTGTTGCGTGATGAGATCGTATCCACGATTGCGCAAGGCAAAGTAGTACATGCCATCTACCTGCGAAGTCTGATAATTGGAATCAAGCTTGCGCACTTCGTCGAGTGCCGTGAGCGCGGTGGCCCAATCTTTTGCGTCAATGTATTGTTTGGCCTTCGTAAACGCATCTTCAACGCCGCTGAAATCGGGCGTGGGGACTTGTGATGGTGTGGCCGTGGGTGCTACATAATTTTCCTGTTGGTTGATCTGCACCAGCACCTCGGTCAGCTTTTCCTGCGCGCCGGGAAAGTTCGGGTCGTTCTGGATAATCCATTCCAAACGTTGTTTGGCGATCTCGTAGCGACCGAATTGCAAATCTACCAGTGCATTCTGGAACTGTTCTCCCAGTTGCTTCATGATGGTAGTGTCGCGAGTTTGCTGGCGCACGTTGATGCCCGCGCGATACCCGCTGAAGACCGTAATGGCTAACAGGATAAGTACCCCGAGTGTGTTGAACAGGAAATTACGCCCGCGTTTTGGTTTTTGCGGGGTGACAGGTTTATTTGGCTGAGTGCCTTCAGAGTTAGTATTTTGAATCATGGGCGGTATTATAACAGTCCTTATTTTTAGAGTTTTAATAGCAATTTAATTTCAGACCAGATGATGGGCAGACAGATGAGTCCACCAACGAGCATTCCCAATAAAGCGGTCAATACTGCGGACCCGGGCACGATCACTGCCAAGCTGTAGGCTGTCACGCCTCCGAGAATGGCCGCGACTACGCCTTTGCCGATTGCGCTCCACACGACGATGGGTTCATGCATCTTGTTGCTTAGCCAGATGAAGAGGATGATGGCTTCGATCAATAATGCCAGTTCTGCCAACGCGATGATCGGTGCGCCTACATGTCTAAAGAGCGTAATGCCTGTAATGCCAACCGCGAGGAAGATCGCAAGGCGAATGAGCACCGCATATAACGGGAACATCGGTTCCTTGCGGGCATAGAATGAACGAGCCGCGATCTCTTGAATGGAGAAGCCCGTCAATGTGAGCAGATAGGCGCGGGTTGTCCATGTGATGAGCGTGGACGTGGCCTCGTCAAAGCCGAAGACCGCGCGCACAAGCGGATTGATCCCTGCCGCCATCACGGCCGCAACAGGGATGGTGAGGGCGATCAAAACTCGCAGGGCGCGTTCAATTGTCGAGCGAAATTCATGCCAATCTTCGCGTGAGGCGAGCTCGGCAAGAGTCGGCAACATGGCAGTAGCGATGGCTGTCCCGAGCAAAGTCTCAGGTACCTGCATGATCATCCAGCCGAACGTGAGCGAAGTTACTGCGCCAACTTGGTCAAGCCGTGATGCGAGGTTGTCGCGCGCGATCACGATCAGTTGGATCCCGAACATCGTCACCAAGCGTGGACCAAGTAATTTAAGTGCATCCAACAAACCTGTGTGGCGAAGGTCGAGTGCGGGAGTCCATTGAAAGCCATACTTGAACAACCCAGGGATCTGAATAAGTAGATGCAACGCGGCACCGATAATGACGCCATAGACCAGACCGTGGATCCCAAAACGAGGGACAAGAAAGATCGCACCAAAGATCTGGCCGACGTTGTACAAAATGGGCGCCATTGCAGGCAAAAGAAAATGCTGGTTGGCTTGCAGGCTTGCCATTACAAGCCCGCTGATCGAAAAGATGATCGTGCCGATAAGATTGAGCCGCATGAGTTCAGCGAGCAAAGTGCGTTGTTCCTCACCGAACCCAGGTGCAATGCCAACCTGCGCTTCGACGATCTGCTTGGCAAAGATGGCAATGAGAATGGCAAAGGAGCCCGTCACAACAGAGGCAAGATTGGCAACACGTGAGAACAAGTCCCACGCGGCGGCACGTCCTTTTGTGGTGAGGTAATCGCTCATCAATGGGATGAATGCCATCGCCAATGCGCCGCCCGAGATCAACGCAAACAGAACATCAGGCAGGTTATTTGCGGCGTTGAACGTATCGAGCAATCCCACCGAATCCGCGTATTGACGCGAGATGATTCCCACGCGCACGAACGCGAGCACCTTATCTATAAAGAAGAAGGATGCGACTAATAAAGATGTGCGTGCGAGAAACGATAATTTGCTCATTGTAGTTAATGTGCGGTGGGCGGAACTTCCACGCCTGGTAGTTTATCAGTCAACAGATGCACTTTATGGATCAAGATCGGCAGGCACTGCGCGCAAATATATTTCGCTTCCCCTTTGAAAACCAAGTTCAACAACGGAACGCTTTCATCCGTCTTTCCACAATTCAAACAATTTTTCTCTTCCATCGTTTCTCCAATCGTAAATCTAAAATCGTAAACTTGTGCTGAGCCAGTCGAAGCATCAAAACAATCCTTTGACAACTCCACCGTCCACGTTCAACATCACGCCGGTGATATACGAAGCGGCAGGGGAGACGAGGAATACAGCGGCATTTGCGAACTCTTCCGGTTGAGCCATTCGCCCGAGAGCGATCTCTGCGGACTGTTTACGCGTCTCTTCCTCAACCGAGGTTTGGTTCGCGGTTCCCCGGGCCTTCATCAACTCTGTGACTCGTTCCGTCTCCGTCCAACCTGGCAGAATGGAGTTAAGACGGATACCATCTTTTCCAAGTTCCAGCGCCAGCGACTTGGTCAAGCCGACCGTTGCCGCGCGGACACTGTTCGACAATACAAGGTTAGCCAGCGGTTGTTTGACGGTGAACGATGTCACCGTCAACACACTGGGCGTGGACGACTTCCGCAAGTGGGGGAGCGCTGCACGTATCAAGCGGACATGCGCCAGAAAGGATGTGTCCACCGCCTTTTGCCATGCCGTCTCATCAAACGATTCAAATGCGCCCGCGGAGGCCCGCCTGCATTGACGATCAGAATGTCCAGCCCACCAAACGCCTCCACTGTGTGTTGGATCAACTTTTCGGGCACGGATGCATCGCTTGCATCGCCAGCAAAACTTACTACCTGTGTACCTGTTTCCTTGTTTATTCTTTCCGCCGCCGCTTTGATCTTCCCATCATCCCGCGAATTGACCGCAACCTTGCACCCTTCCTTCGCAAGGAGTAAAGCAGTGGCGTATCCAAGTCCGCGTGAAGCGCCGGTGACGAGTGCAACTTTGTTTTTAAGTCCTAAGTCCATGTGTTCTCCTTGTTTTCACGTTCGAACGTTGAAACGTGAAAACGTTCAAACGATTTCTGTCTTCATATCCCAAACATCCCCATCTGACCAATTGCCTTCCACCCATTTTGCCACATTTCCCAGCGCGGACTGTAAAAAGGTATGGTCATTCCCGATCATCGCACAGCCAATGACGGCCTCATCCCATTTATCTTGCAAATCCATCTCCGCCACAGAGACGTTGAACTCTCGGTGCAAACGGGAAATGAGCGGCTTGATCCGTCCACGCTTTTCTTTGAGAGAAGCACAAGCAGGGAGATGGAGATGAATGGAGAGGGTGGCGAGCATTGTTTATAAGTCTATGCCTATGACATAAATAGGTACTTGGATTGCGCTCTTAAAATGGGGTAGGTATTTAACAATTTTTTCGAAAGTTAAACTTCCCTCCCAGTTTTGGTTAAATTCATTCTTCATTTTTCGCTGGAATTCTTTTGTTGTAACAACATACACCCCAACGTCAATTTTATCTAAACCTGAGTAGGACGATACTTGAAATTTGAGCAAATCAATCCCAAGAAAAGAAGCATGTCCAAATTCGACTTCAATTCCAACCCTTTGTTTTAAGAAGTCCATTCTTGCAGCAGGGTCGCCCTGTTCGTCAAATACTGCAGGTTGATCTTCCCAGCCTTTTGAAATAAATAAAGATCGTAAGACTTCATTGAAATGAGGACGTGATAATCCTTCTGGTTTAAGGATTTTGTCGCTTACCACATCCTCAATCTCTTGTTTTATTGCTAGTCTACTGTTTAGAACTTGTTCCGCAAATC
This sequence comes from Candidatus Defluviilinea proxima, assembly GCA_016721115.1. Taxonomy (NCBI): domain Bacteria; kingdom Bacillati; phylum Chloroflexota; class Anaerolineae; order Anaerolineales; family Candidatus Villigracilaceae; genus Candidatus Defluviilinea; species Candidatus Defluviilinea proxima. The sequence continues at coordinate 4,783,369 of JADKIW010000001.1, read as the reverse complement.
GATAGGAGAATTTTTGAAACCTCATGTTAATCCTCTGAATTTATATATCCTTGCATTCATTATGCCCGCCGATTACAATCCCTCGCATGGACATCGAAGCCGAATACAGCAAAGCCTTAGATTATCTTTATTCGTTTGTGGATTATAGCCTGAAACATTCCTCCGAACTTGCGAAGGCGGAGTTCAACCTTGACCGCATGTTCGCGTTGATGGAGGAATTGGGCAACCCGCAAAACACATATCCCATCATCCATGTAGCAGGGACGAAGGGCAAGGGTTCGGTCAGTGCCTTATGTGCGTCGGCGTTGCGGGCGGGTGGATATCGAGTTGGTTTATACACGTCTCCACATTTGACCGATTACTGTGAGCGGATACAGGTCAATGGCGAACCGATCTCACATGAGTTGATGGTTGAGTTGGTTGAAGAGATCAAACCCGCTGTTGCGAAGATTGCCAAACTCACTACATTTGAAATTACAACAGCGCTTGGGCTCCTCGCCTTCGCAAAGCAGGGATGCACTGCCGCCGTGATCGAAGTCGGGCTGGGTGGTCGGTTGGATGCGACGAATATTGTCACGCCAAAGGTTTCGGTGATTACTTCGCTCTCATACGATCATATGGCTGTGCTGGGTGATACGCTGGCGAAGATCGCAGGCGAGAAGGCGGGCATCATTAAACAAGGTGTGCCCGTTGTTTCCTCCCCGCAAAAAGATGAAGCCCTTGAGGTCTTGGAGCGTGTAGCCAGAGAGGGCGGTTGTGAATTTACACTGGTAGGAAAAGATGTAACATATGGAAGATTGGGCGCATCATTGGAGAGTCAGACGCTGTATCTTGCTTCAGGCTTTTCTTCAAAACTTATCGTTACGATTCCGCTCTTGGGTGAGCACCAAATTGAGAATACGGCAGTTGCATATGCGGCCCTCAAAGAAAGTGGCATTGCGCTCTCCAATGAATCCATCCAAAAGGGATTTTCTCAGGTAAAATGGCGGGCCCGCTTCGAAGTGGTGCGCCGCGATCCGCCTGTTGTGATCGATGCGGCTCACAATCGAGATTCTGCTTTGCGTTTACGGGAAACGCTTGACGAGTATTTTCCCGGTAAACCTGTTATCTTGTTATTCTGTGTTTTGGAAGATAAGGATATTTCAGGTATTTTGGAAGAACTTAAACCAAGGCTTGAGTGTGTGATCGCAACACGAGCAGATCATCCGCGCGCGCCTTCGGTTGAATCCATTGCGGAACAGGTGAGAAATCTCGGCATCGCGGTTGAATCTGTTGAGCAGGTTGCCGGCGCATTGGAGCGAGCGATCGAATTGGCAGGCGAAAAGAAAGTTGTATTGTCGGCTGGGAGTGTGGCGTTCGCAGGTGATGTTGGCAATGCGTGGGCGCACAGGGAAAAAGCCAAAGCGGAAGAACAGCCTCCAGTTGACGAAGCAATCTGGAGTTGGGATTGAGGCGGTTAGTTCGTTGAGTCCGCAAGATGCGGGCGTTGGAGAACTCCGCAAAAGATGGTAGCATAGGTCATATCCGTTTATAAAGGTAGGGGCACAACACGTGCCCGATAAGAGAACAGATGAGTCATCCAAAAGAATGGAACGAAGAAGAAGATAATTTCGACCTGACCCTCTCGCAACGTACAGAGGAGTTGTATCGCATTCCCAATCGCGAGCCCGATGCCAATGGCATGATCGAGGCCGCGGTATTGCCGTTGCGCGATCTGATCATTTTCCCGCGTATGGTCTCGCCGATCTTTGTAGGGCGCGAGGCTTCACTGCTTGCCGTGGAAGAAGCACAGCGCAAAGGACTGACCATTATCGGTCTTACGCAAACTGACCCCGATCAGGATAAACCCGGCGTGCAAGACTTTCTGCCTGTGGGTGTGGAGATGGCAGTGGGGCGGTTGCTTGCTATGCCAGATGGCTCGCACTCTGCTCTCGTGCAAGGACGCCGCCGCGTGGAAGTTGTGGAGTTTGTCCGCACGACGCCTTATCTTGTAGTGCGAGCGCGCGTCGTTTCTGAACCTCAAACTGCGGACCGCCAAACGCAGGCTCTCATGCGCTCGGTGCTTGATCTGTTCGACCGTTGCGTGCAGTTGGATCGCACGATCCCCGATGAAGCACATCTTTTCGCAATGAACATCTCTGAGCCTGGCTGGTTGGCCGATATGGTCGCTACGTCGCTGGCTTTGAATTACGAGGCCAAGCAAGGTTTGTTGATGTTGCTCGATGTGCGCGGACGTTTGCAGGCATTGAATAAGATCCTTGCGCAGGAAGTGGATGTGTTGGAGCTTGAAGATGAGATCCACTCGCGCGTGCAGGATGAAGTGGATAAGAGTCAACGTGAGTTTTATTTGCGCGAGCAGATGCGCCAAATTCAAAACGAATTGGGTGAAGGCGACATCTTCACAAAAGACGCCACTGACTTAAAGACAAGGCTGGAATCTGCAAATCTTCCTGCTGAACCAAAGGCTGTGGCGCTCAAAGAACTGGATAGGTTAAATCAGATGCCGCCGATGGCCCCCGAAGTGGGAATCATCCGTACATACCTTGATTGGATCGTGGAATTGCCGTGGTCGAACTTCACGCCCGATAATCTCGATGTGAAGAACGCAGGCAAGATCCTTGAACGGGATCATTACGGACTCAAGAAAGCCAAGGAACGTATCCTTGAGTATATTGCTGTCCGTTCGTTGAAGCCGAAGAAAGAACGACAACCCATCCTGTGTTTTGTTGGGCCTCCCGGTGTGGGTAAGACCTCACTCGGACGTTCGATTGCCGAAGCACTGGGCAAGAAGTTCGTGCGTGTGTCGCTTGGCGGTGTGCGCGATGAAGCTGAAATCCGTGGGCATCGCCGCACCTACATCGGCGCATTGCCCGGGCGTATCATCCAAACCATGAAGCGGGCTGGGACGTCGAATCCGCTGTTCATGTTGGATGAGATCGATAAGTTGTATTCCGATTTCCGCGGCGACCCAGCCTCGGCCATGTTGGAAGTGCTCGACCCCGAACAGAACAACGCCTTTAGCGACCATTACCTCGAAATGCCATTTGACCTTTCGAAAGTAATGTTCGTGACAACGGCTAATTATCTCGGCAGTATCCCTCCTGCCTTGCTCGACCGTATGGAAGTGATCGAGTTTCCCGGTTATATCGAAGAGGAAAAGCTTGAGATCGCAAATCGGTATTTGGTCCCTCGTCAGATTGAAGAAAATGGATTGGACGGGATCAACCTCCAGTTTGAGTCTGAGGCGATCCGTCGCATTGTTCGTGAATATACATATGAAGCTGGTGTCCGCAATTTAGAGCGAGAGATCGGTAAAGTCTGCCGTAAGATCGCGCGTTTGAAAGCGGAGGGGAAGAAGTTCCCGACTCTCATTACGATCGAAGCGGTTGAAAAACTTTTAGGCCCGCAACAATTCTTCCAGTCTGAGGCCGAGCGTACGGATGAAGTAGGCGTAGTCACCTCGCTTGCGTGGACGGAGAACGGCGGCGAGATCATGCCGGTGGAAGTGGCAGTGCTGGAAGGCAAGGGCGGTTTGCAAATGACCGGGCAGATGGGCGAAGTGATGCAGGAATCTGGGCAGGCCGCGTTGACGTATATCAAATCGCGTGCGGCGCAATTAAACATTGATTCCGAAGTGTTTGAGCGCATGGATATTCATGTACACATGCCGGAAGGTGCCATTCCGAAAGACGGACCGTCTGCCGGTATTACGATGGCAACTGCCATCATTTCTGCACTTACAGGTCGTCCGGGCTATCGTCATGTAGGCATGACCGGCGAGATCACTCTGCGTGGACGCGTGCTTCCGATTGGCGGCGTGCGCGAGAAGGTATTAGCCGCGCACCGCGCCGGGTTGAAGACGGTCATTCTGCCTGAAAAGAATTTGAAAGATTTGGTGGATTTGCCCAAGACGGCGAAATCTGAATTGAAGATTCTCCCAGTGAAACACATGGACGATGTTTTGAAGATCGCCCTATCATCCGAAGTTGTGATCGAGCCACCACGGCCGAAGAAACAAAAGAGCGAAGAGAGCGAAGAAGAATAGATTAACTGAATCAAACGTCAAAGGTTGAGCATCGAGCAATCTTTGACGTTTGATTTTCAACGTGTTACGAGGTTTCATGTCTGCAGATCTAAAAGATAAAGTTGTTCTCATCACCGGGGCGTCTTCGGGGTTTGGTGAAGATGCCGCGCGTCTTTTTGCGAAAGAGGGATGCAAGGTGGTGCTTGCCGCACGTCGGCTTGACCGTTTGCAAGCATTGGTTGCTGAAATACAAAACGAGGGCGGCGAAGCTTTGGCCATCCCTGTGGATGTAAGCCAGCCCGCTGAGATTGAAGTGATGGTACAGACCACGCTTGATCTCTATGAAAAGATAGACATCCTCTTCAACAATGCTGGCTATGGCAGTATGGATTGGTTTGAAAAGCTTGATCCTGAACGCGGTATCGAAACCATCGTTCAAGTCAATCTCACGGGTACCATGCTTGTTACACACGCTGTCCTTCCGCACATGATCGAACAGCGTGCGGGTCATATCATCAACATGTCATCGGTGGCGGGTCTCATTGCCTCGCCACTCATCACAACCTATGCCGCCAGTAAATATGGTGTGCGTGCTTTTACCGATGCGCTTCGTCGTGAGGTCGCTCCGCTTGGTATCAAGGTCAGCGGCATTTATCCTGGCCCCGCAACTACCGAGTTCGGTCAACGGCTTGGTCATACAAAATCACGCGACACCGTCAAACGCTTTAAGTATCCGCATCTCTCATCTGAATATGTAGCAAGCCGTGTAGTGAGCGTGGCAAAACGCCCTGTGCGCAGTCTTGTTATTCCTTGGTATTTTCGCATTATCACTGGCTTCGATACATTGTTCCCTGTTGTAGTAGATTGGATTTTGTACGTCTTTTCAAAACGCAATCATCATCTGAATTAGGAGACTCTTGTGACGCAAACCCGCTTCGATAAACTCAACGCCTCATTACAGACTTCTGGCCTGGATGCGGTTATTCTGAATCCCGGTCCCACACTGACGCATCTCACCGGCCTCCACTTTCACTTGATGGAACGTCCAGTTGTTTTGCTGTTCGCAAAAGATCAAGTCCCGGCTATTGTGTTACCGGAACTTGAATTACAGAAAGTCGCTTCGTTGCCTTACAAACTTCAAGTCTTTGCCTACCCGGAAAAACCATCCGAGTGGGATAAGGCCTTTCGAAGCGCGTCGCAGGCCCTCGGCCTTGATGGGAAGCGGATCGGCGTCGAGCCACGGAATCTCCGCTTGTTGGAATACAGTTACGTAAAGACATCTGCTCCCGAAGCAGATTATCCTGATGCCAGCGATGTGTTGGCAGGTTTGCGTTTGAGGAAAGAGAAGAATGAAGTAGAGACGATGCGCAAAGCGGTTAAGATCGCGCAGTCGGCGCTTGAAGCGACCATCCCATTGATCAAGATCGGCATGACCGAAAAAGAATTGTCATCTGAATTGGTGATGCAATTGCTCAAACACGGTTCTGAACCTGAGATGCCGTTCGCGCCCATTGTCTCGGGCGGACCGAACTCAGCCAATCCGCATGCCTCGCCCAGTGAACGAAAACTTCAAGCTGGCGATTTGCTTGTGGTGGATTGGGGCGCTACTTACGATGGTTATATCTCTGATCTCACGCGCACTTTCGCAGTGGGTGAGGTGGATGATGAATATCAAAAGATTCACAAGATCGTGCAAGATGCGAACGCCGCAGGCCGCGCCGCCGCGAAGCCGGGCATCCCATGCGCGAGTGTGGATATTGCCGCACGAGATGTGATCGAAAAATCTGGTTACGGAAAATATTTCACACATCGCACTGGTCACGGCATTGGCATGGAAGGTCACGAAGAGCCTTACATGCGCGGCGACAATATGCAAATCCTTGAGCCTGGCATGGCATTCACTGTTGAACCGGGAATCTACCTGCCTGGCAGAAATGGCGTCCGCATTGAAGATAATGTGGTAATCACAGAAACCGGCGCTGATGTACTGTCCGATATGCCGCGTGAGATCAAAGTGGTGGGGTAATGCTATTTAATTGGATTCGTGAAAACAAAGGTAAATCCCTGCTTATTGCAGGGATTGTTTTGATGTGGATAATATTGGGGATATTATTTAAATTTTATGGGTATGGAGATACCTATCAGTTATTGGGGGTTGGTCCACACCCGCCGGTCTTTATGGATTTTCGGTTGATCCCAGGAAGCGCTGAATCGTTTCGTCACGGATATGAGCCTTCGATTGAAAATCCGTATGACCCTACCGAACGCATCTTTAATTACCCAGCCTTTTGGCGTCTGTTCTTTTACACCAACATTACACAAGATGACACGGTCTGGATTGTTGTGACCTTGCTTGTTCTGTATTTTGTGAGCATCATGTTGTTCCCGCAAAAGATATCTGTTTTCAGTGCGCTATTAACGCTGTTGATCGTCTTTGCTCCAGCCTCCATGCTTTTGTATGAAAGGGGAAATGCTGACCTGTTTGTCTTCTTTATCTGCGCAATGATTATCCTTGCAACGGAATACTCTGCAAACTTAACAGCAGGATTGATCATGTTTGGCGCGATAGTGAAGATGTTTCCATTGTTTGGGTTGACTGTTTTGTTAAAAGAACAAAAGCAGAAATTTTATAAGTTAGCAATTATCAGCATTGTCTTCATTATCGTCTATGGATTGTTGACGTTCCAAAGCCAAAGCGCGGCGTGGAATACCACTATGCGAGGTAACGGTGCTTCCTACGGTTCATTTGTCTTAATCACAAGACTGGGAAACTATTTACTGGAATTATTCCCGGGTCTGTTTTCATATGGACAGTGGCAACTTGTTTTTGAAGCACTTGCTCTCGTTCTGATTCTTGTCGCCGGGATCTTGGCCGTCCGCGAATCGAATACTTTGCTGGCATCACACGAGAGAAACCTAGCCGCATTTCGTATGGGTGCTTCGATCTATGTTGGGACTTTCTTGCTAGGTAATAATTGGGATTACCGGTTAGCCTTCCTGATTTTTGTCGTGCCTCAACTGTCCCAGTGGCTTTGGGTTGAAAACAAAGGGCACCGCTGGAGTGCAATTGGCACACTGATCTTGTTGTTCTTGACCTGTTGGAGTTTCCGTGTGCAATTTGATCTACCGTTTATCCCTTTAAAAGATTCAGTGAATCGGATATTTATTGTGGACGAACTCATTAATTGGCTGTTGTTGCCCGGGCTTACATATTTACTTGTTGCGTCCTTTCCAGAATGGCTGAAACGTGATCTTCAGAAAATTACAGGCGGTGTACGATGACACGACTTGGTTTTACACGTGAGAATACTGGACGTATCGTTTTGATCTCTGCCACAATCTTGATGTGGCTATTTCTCCTTCTGATGTTCAAAAACTATGGATACAACAAGACCTGGCAACTATGGGGAGTCCAGACCGAAGAATTGCCTTTTATGGATTTTCGCCTCATCCCCAGCAGTGCCGAGTCTTTTCGTAATGGATTTGAACCAACAGTTGAAAATCCATTCGAGCCCGGTGGGCGGATTTTCAACTATCCAGCATTTTGGCGGTTGTTCTTTTATGTAAACTTCATTTCTCAAGATGATACGATTTGGATCTGCATCGTCATGCTCATTCTATTTTTTACGGGCATTTTTCTATTCCCTCAAAGGCTTTCGGTTACGAGTGCATTTTGGATGTTGCTGATAGTTTTTTCTCCAGCATCCATGCTTTTGTATGAAAGAGGAAATGTTGACCTTTTCGTCTTCTTCATTTGTGCGCTTATTATTCTTGCGGCAGATTACTCTACCAACCTGACAATGGGGTTGCTTATATTTGGCGCGATCGTGAAGATATTTCCGTTCTTTGGGATTACAGTATTGTTTCGGGAATCAAAACGGCGCTTTTTCCTTTTTTCGGCCGTTGGTGTGATGATCCTGTTGATATATGGCTTTATTACCTGGGAGAGTCAAAGGGCCGCTTGGACTACCACCTGGCGTGGGGAAATGATGTCATATGGAACCTTTGTGTTGCTTACTCGTTTTGCATCTTATTTTCAATCTCCCCTATGGAAGGTCGCATTTGAAGGCTTGGGTCTTTTGTTGATCTTTATCGGCGTGATCCCTGCGATACGCAATTCCCAATCTTTGCCTGTAGCTTCCGAACGGAACTTGACTGCCTTTCGCATGGGAGCATCCATTTATATGGGCACCTTTTTGCTAGGAAATAACTGGGACTATCGTTTGGCATTCCTGATATTTGTTATTCCTCAATTATCAGAATGGTTTTATGCTGAGAACAAGACTCATCGCCATATTGCGATGGGTATGATGCTCGCTATCACATTATCCTGTTGGCATTTTGTTTTTTTGATCGACCTGCCTTTTATCCCGTTTAAGAATCGATAAATAGGATCGTTGTCTTTGACGATATTATTCACTGGCTTATGCTCCCGGGCTTCGCCTATTTGCTGGCTGCATCTCTTCCTATTTGGGTTAAGCAAGATCTACAAAAGATATTTGGGGTTCGTAAAAGCCAGCTGGTATGAGCGTGAAGATTCGCCCTGCCTCCCCAGAAGATGCCGATACGTTATCTCTTATCGCATTTTCTGCCAAATCTCACTGGCAGTATCCCAGTCGTTGGCTGGAGATATGGAAACCTCAACTGACATTTTCCCCTGATTACTTCCAACAACACGAGAGTTGGGTTGCTGAAGTGGATGATCGCCCTGTTGGCTTTTACACTCTTCAGGAAAAAGAGGGCAAGGCTTGGGTCGAAAATATATGGGTGCTTCCTGAGCATATGGGGCTGGGACTTGGTAAACAATTATTTCTCCATGCTGTATCCCGCTCCCGCTTAAAGGGACATCTGGTACTCCAGCTCGAAGCGGACCCAAACGCTGTAGGCTTTTATGAGAAAATGGGAATGCATCAAGTTGGCGAGGCAAGCTATATGATCGAGGATCATCAACGTATTCTGCCTCTCATGGAGATACAACTATGAAGAATATCGGACCGAAAAGCAGAGATTGGCTTACATCTATTGGGATTCATACATTGGACGATATTGCTAGTCTTGGAGTGGTGGAGACGTATAAGCAGGTCAAAGCAGCCTACCCTGAAAAAGTGACTCTCAACATGTTGTGGGGATTGCAAGCTGCATTAATGGATATTCATTGGAAGGACCTGCCTTCGGATATAAAAGACCAATTACGGAAGGAACTTGGAGAATGACCACCTACTGCGATTACTGCAATTCTCACCCCGAAGATACTTTCAATCGAGAGTATCACGATACCCAATATGGTTTCCCTATCACCGACGATAACCTGCTCTTTGAACGCCTCGTTCTTGAGATCAATCAGGCAGGACTTTCGTGGATCACGATTCTGAAAAAAGCGGATAACTTCCGCAAAGCGTATCGTAACTTCGATATAGATAAAGTTGCCAAATTTACAGAGAAAGACCGTGCCCGTCTTCTTGCTGATGCAGGGATCATCCGCAATCGCTTGAAGGTTAATGCCGCCATTGAAAATGCAAAACGAATCCAGGCACTGCAAAAAGAGTTTGGCTCCTTCAAAGGCTGGCTGGATGCTCATCATCCACTGACGAAGGACGATTGGACAAAGCTATTCAAGAAAACCTTTGTCTTTACGGGCGGCGAGATCGTAAACGAGTTTCTCATGTCTACGGGGTATTTGCAGGGGGCGCATGTAAAAACGTGCCCGATGTATAAGAAGGTAGCTTCGCTTCGACCTGCTTGGATGAAGTGATGGATATAGCGGATAAGCGGAATTGAAAACGCTTATCCGTTTTGTTTCACATCCGTCCCACCGTTCTTGTATAATCCAACGTATGTCACAGATCATTCCCACTGCGGAGCCTTTTTTCTTTCTAGGTGATCGTTCCAAGCCTGCCTGTCTTCTTGTGCATGGGTTTACCAGTTCACCCAAAGAGATGCGTTTGATGGGGGAGTATTTGCATGAGCAGGGTTATACCTGCCTTTGCATGCGTAATACAGGGCATGCCACTGACCCAGAAGATATGATCCGCTCGCGCTATACCGATTGGCTGGCTTCGGTGGAAGATGGGTATAACCTTTTGCGCGGTGTAAGTGAAAATATTTTTCTCATTGGGCTTTCGATGGGCGGTGTATTGTCGTTGTTGACGTCTACCAGACTAAAAGTAATAGGTGTTGTGGCAATGTCTACGCCATATAAATTACAAGATGACTCACGCTTACGGCACATTGAATGGATCAGTAAGATCGTTGCCTATATGCCGAAAAGTGACGGAGAGCCAGGCGCGAGTTGGTTTGATAAGCAAGCATGGAAGGATCACGTTGCGTACCCGATGAATCCTGTTCGTTCGATCGGGGAGTTGAATATACTTCTCGGGGAAATGCGCGCGGCTTTGCCTCAAATAGATGTGCCTGTGTTATTGATCCATTCGAAGGATGACCCGTATGTGTTGCCAGAAAATATGGAGTTGATCTACGGCGATCTGAAAAATGCGTCAGATAAGACAAAGCTTTATATAACGGGATCAGGCCATGTCGTTACGCGTGATGCGGCTCATCGTCAGGTATTTGAATCAGCGTTGGAATTTATCCAGCGTGTGGGAGGCCGCGTTTGAATCGTAATCTGTTATTTGTGGCTCTCGCCCTGCTTACTTGGGGATTTGGCGAGGGCATGTTTTTTAATTTTCAACCCATCTACCTGAAATCATTGGGAAGTGATGAGCAACAGATCGGTTTGATATTGGGCGCGTTCGGCGCGGCGATGGCGATCACACATATCCCCGCAGGGAGATTATCAGACCGCTTCGGGCGCAGGCCGCTGTTGGTGATCGCATGGGTCATGGGACTCGCGGCAACGATCATCATGGCGTTTGCGCGTGAGTTGCCATGGTTCGTCGTTGGCATGTTGATCTATGGTTTGACCGCGTTCGTTTCATCACCATTGAGTAGCTATGTGACCGCGGCGCGTGGGAAGTGGTCTGTTGGCATGGCGCTTTCATTGACGACCGCGACATTCAATACCGGCATGGTGTTTGGCCCTCTTACGGGTGGATGGATCGGCGAACATTATGGTTTACGCACGGTCTATACCGTTGCCGCATGTATTTTTTTCGTGTCAACTATTTTTATGTTCTTTGTTGAAAAGCAACCGATAGATCGTCACGATCCCGAGTCGCCACCCACCGGCTTGATGAAGAACACACGTTTCCTCAGTTATCTTGGCATTCTGGCATTTGCGATCTTTGCGATGTATCTCGCACAACCTTTCACTCCGAATTTTTTGAAAGATGTGCGTGGACTTTCGTTGAGCAATGTGGGTGTGGTCTTTACGTTGGGCGCTTTGGGGAATGCGTTATCTGCGATCTTCTTGAGCCGCACAAATCCGTATCGTGGTTTTATTCTGTCACAGTTGATGGTGGCGGCATTTGCGTTCATTATGTTGCGTGGCACAGGCCTTGTGGTTTTTGCGCTCGGATATTTTTTGCTCGGCGGATTCCGCGCGGGACGTCCGCTGGCGATGGCGCAGGCGCGCGAACTTGTCCACGAATCACAAATGGGACTTACCTATGGGGTTATGGAGACAGTCAGCGCCGTTATCTTTATTTTGACTCCTCCGCTGGCGGGATTCATTTACAAGAATGATCCGATGACGATTTATACGCTCTCTCTTGGACTTATAGCTGTTTCAGTCTTAATTAGTATTATTCTCCCGAGGAGGCTTGTCCATGTTTGAAATCGTATCTTTTACACTGGGTCCTGTACAAACGAACGCGTATCTTGTTGCAGATTCCGAAACCAAAGAAGCAGTTGTCATTGACCCGGCATGGGATGGGCATATTATCTTGCAAGCCGCGGAAAAACGTGGCTGGCGTATCGGTCATCTTTGGTATACGCACGCACACTTTGACCATATCGGCGGAGCAGGTGCAATTGCCGATGCGTTGAACCCTTTGCCCTTGGTGGCGTTGCATCCGAACGATCATGTGCTGTGGCGGGCCGCAGGCGGAGGCGCACTCTTCGGCTTCAACATTGACCCCGGCCCCGAACCAACGATCGACTTTGCCCACGGACAAACTTTGAAGTTGGGTAGTTATGAGTTTGAAGTCCGCTTTACTCCGGGGCATACGACAGGTCATTGTGTGTTATATGTTGCTTCTGAAAAAGTCTGCTTTTGCGGTGACTTGATTTTCAATGGTTCCGTCGGTCGCACCGATCTGCCCGGTGGCAGTTGGGAGACTCTGTTGAAGAGTATCAAAGAACAGATCTTTACGATGCCCGATGACACACGTCTTCTTTCTGGTCATGGTCTCATGACAACAGTAGGGAATGAGAAGGTAAGTAATCCGTTTTTAGAAGGAATATAGATTTGGGAGGGCATATGAAACGTGCAGTCAGTATCAGTTTGGGGAGTTCGAAACGGGATAAGAAAATTGTTGTTAACTTCAATGGGGTTGAAGTTCAGGTCGAACGCATGGGTATGGACGGCAATATTGCCAAAGCCCGTCAGATGTATCTGGATTTAGATGGCAAAGTGGATGCCTTTGGCGTTGGTGGTGTGGATTTATACCTGCGGCTCGACGATAAAGAATATCCGCTTCATGCCGCCCTGAAACTTGTCTCCGGCGTGACGCAGACTCCACTCTGTGATGGTCGCGGTCTCAAGCACACCCTTGAGCGTCGCGTATTTCAATTAGCCAAAACTCAACTTGGAGACATCCACTTCAAGCAGGCGTTTGCGCCACTTGCCATAGACCGGCTTGGGTTGATGCAGGCAGTTTCCGATGTCACAGAAAGAACCGTGTTCGGAGATTTGATGGTCGCTTTAGGCCTCCCGATCCCGATCTATGGCATCCCCGCTTTCAAAAGAGTCGTGCGAGTCATGTTGCCGATTGTCAGCTACTTTCCCATGAGCATGCTCTTTTATGGCAGTGATGGCGCTGAGCATGAGCCGAAGTACACCAAATATTTTGAAGAATCGGATTTGCTCGTGGGTGATTTTCTGTTCATGCGGAAATACATGCCGAAGAATTTATCTGGCAAGACTGTAGTGACGAACACCACCACCGAGGAAAATATTGAACTGCTCAAATCGTGTGGCATAAAGACGATCATCACAACTACGCCACGGTATGATGGCCGTTCATTTGGTACAAATATGATGGAAGCCGCGTTAACCGCATATGCTGGAAAGGGGAGGCGGTTGACGGATGATGAGCTAAATAACTTGATCGATGAGTTGAGCCTCAGGCCGGGGGTGGTGAATTTTTGACCCTTGGAGAAATAAGCCTTACTCTAAAACCTTTTTGCCAGACTCTCGTATATTTTGCTGAAGGAGATTGCTGATAGAATCGTAGTATTCATTATTAATGGTGAGGAAGCTCATGAAGAGACAAAACCCAGACCCACAACCACGAGGAGAAAATAATATGCGTTCCGTTCCATTTACATTCCCTAAAAGACTGCTTTGGGGATTGGTGATTGTTGTTGCAGTCATTGCCATTGCTGTATTGGTCCGGTCGTTTTGGTATTTTGAAGTGATCAACAACGACGAGGTGGGCGTTGCCATTGAAGCTGGTGAGATTCGAAGTATAAAGCAGCCCGGTATTGCGTATGATATTGGTTTGTTTGTTCAACTTGTCAAGATCAAGACCAGCGCAGTTGCCATCACAGTGGATGACCCCGAACTCATTACCATTGATAAACAGCGTATTGGCTTGGAAGTGACAGCTGATGTATTCCGCCCAAGAGAAGCGGATGTTGTGATCTCCAACTATTCACGATATCGAAATATTTATCTGAATGATGAATCCCTGCAACAACGTATGACAGCTTTCACGTTACAGGCAATGAAAGTATGCGTGGGTGACAAAAAATTTGATGAGGCAGTCATTGGCTCTGGTCGCGATGCGTTGCGGACTTGTATCGATGATGAGTTAAGTGCTTTGGCCCAGCCGCTGGGTTTGGAAGTACGTAACGTCGCTGTGCCTCAGATCAAGATCTCCCCCGAGGTGCAAGCTGGGTTGGATGCCATCGTACAAAGTCGCTTAGCCACTGAAAAAGCAAAACAAGATGCTCAAAAAGCACAGCAAGAAGCCTTAGCACAACAGGCGGTTGAAGAAGGTCGGATCCGTGTGGAGCAATCCAGGTTGCAAGAAGAGGCTCGTCAACAAGTCACTCTTCAACAGTTGAAGCAACAACAATTAGAGGCTGAACTTGCAGTTATTCAACAAGAGACGATCAATGCCCAATCACAATTGGAATTGACGAAGGCCCAACAGCAAGTTGCTGCCGAACAAGCTCTTGTCGATCTGGCTAAAGAACTTGCTCTTGCTGAACTTTATGCAAAGAATCCTTCTTACGTAAGCCTTCAGGTCGCGCTTGCCAATGCCTCGGCTATCAAACAAACAGACAAGATCATCTTTACCCCTCAGGGGACATCTCCCAACCTGATCTTTACGAACAACAATGTCTTGCCGAGTATCGATGTAAAGTAACGCTTGCTCTTTGAATCAAAAACGGGCTGTCAAACTGACAGCCCGTTTTGGTTTAATCTTTTACTTCGCAAATTCCGTGGACCGTGTTTCACGGATCACGGTCACCTTGATCTGACCGGGGTATTGCATGGTTTCTTCGATCTTTTTGGCGATGTCTCTTGCGAGGCGGGCGGAGGTGAGATCGTCGATCTTTTCAGGTTTGACGATGACACGCACTTCGCGGCCTGCTTGAATGGCGAAGGCTTGTTCCACGCCGTCGAAGGAGGTGGACAGTTCTTCAAGCGTGCGGATGCGTTTGATATAGGCTTCAAGATCTTCGCGGCGTGCGCCCGGGCGTGCGCCTGAGATGGCGTCTGCGGCTTCGGCGATGATCGCTTCGATCGATTCCTGTTCCACTTCGTGGTGGTGGGAAGCGATGGCATTTACAACCTTTGCGTTCACACCATAGCGCTTACAGAATTCCGCGCCAAGCATGGCATGTGTGCCTTCCTGGTTGTGATCCATGGCTTTGCCAATATCGTGCAGGAAGCCGCCCAGTTTGGATAGTTCGACATTGGCGCCGATTTCTGCGGCAAGGATACCAGCCAGCTTGGAGACTTCAACTGCGTGGGCAAGTTGGTTCTGTCCGTATGATGTGCGGAACTTGAGACGTCCCATCATGCGCAAGACTTCAGGATGTACGCCTGAAACATTGGCATCATAGGCGGCTTGTTCGCCCGCTTCGTTGATGATCCGTTCAACCGCTTTGGCTTCATCCTGCACAACCTTTTCGATGTGTGCGGGGTGGATGCGTCCATCAAGGATCAGCTTTTCGAGCGCACGGCGACCGATCTCACGGCGGACCGAGTCAAAACAGGAGACGGTGACAGAGTCGGGCGTATCATCTACGATCACATCTACACCGGCGGCTTGCTCAAAGGCTTTGATGTTGCGTCCGTTGCGGCCTACGATGCGTCCCTTCATTTCTTCGCTGGGGAGGGTAACCACAGCGCGAGTTACTTCTGCCACATGTTCGGATGCAACACGTTGGATGGCGTCTGCGATCAACTTGCGGGCGCGTTTCTCGCCTTCCTCGCGTGCCTCAGCTTCGATCTGGCGCATGATGCGCGCCATGTCACTGCGGGCTTCTTTTTCAACAGCAGCAAAGAGGTCTTTCTTTGCATCGTCCTGGGTCATTTGCGAGATCTGTTCAAGTCTCTTGACCTGGTCCTCATGCAACTTGTCGATCTCGTTAGCGCGCTTATCCACTTGGGATTGGCGCTTGTTGACAGTTTGTTCGCGTTGCTCGAGGCGATCTACGCGGCTGTCGAGTTCAGAACGGCGCTTATCGAGTCTCTCGGTTTCTTTATTGAGCTCAATGCGTCGTTCCTTGATCTCAGATTCAGCGGCTTGAATGATCTTGGTGGCGCTTTCCCGTGCCTGACTTTCGATCAGGCGAGCCTGTTCGTTGGCACCTTTCAGGATGGCATCTGCTTTATTTTGCTGGCTTTTTCTTTGTTGTTCCACACGATAACGGTGGAAGAAGTACCCTGCGATCACACCCACGATCAGGACGAGTATATTCTCTATCAATATCACGATTGAATTCATGTTAGGTCCTCTTCTTCAAAATGTTGTTCCTCGGCGTGTGCTTCATTCCAAATGCGGGTGACGACAGGTGCGATCACCGAATAGGAGAAACCGCGACGGGCGAGGAACCCGGATAGTTTTGTTCTGAACTCGTTCCATTCCAGACTTTTGAATCTGGGTGCCCGTTTTTGGGCCGCTTCATACGCGAGAGCTTCGTCATTCACGTCTTCAAGCGCGGACTTCGTTGACTCATCGTCGAGTCCTTTTTGACGAAGTTCCATTGCCATCATGCGGCGACTGCGTGGGCGGAAGGTGCTTCGATTCTCAACCCATGCACGGGCGAATTGATTGTCGTTGGCAAGCCCATCCTTGCGGAGGCGTTCGATGGTTTCCTCGATCACCGATTCGGGAATCTCATGTTTTTGCAGATTCTTTCGGATCTCGGATTCGGAGCGGGCGCGGTAACTCAAAAAGAGTAACGCCTGTTGGAACGCCCGTTCACGCGCATCTTCGGCTTGCAACTGCTCAATTTTCTTTTCTTCCAACTCCTGACCAACTCTGAGCCATGCGGCGGTAATGCGTTCCAGTCCGAAGGCAAATTCCCCATCGAGGTAAATATTTACTCGATTAGAACGTTTCTTTTGCACTTCAATAGCAGTAATTTTTCTCATTTTTAACGCACACAGCCGAAGACCGTCTGACGGTCTCGGCTGTCGAAGATCCCGTAGTAACGGGATGAGAAATGTCTGGGTAGGCTGAGCAAACCCAAAGTCCACGCAAGAAGCGTTTTCTGAGGGCAGATTAAATCACGAGACGATTGACTAGGTCAGGTCGGGTGATTAGGTTAAGAGGGGTGGAAGTCCAATACTTCTTCAAAATTTTTCCTAATTTGACTTCACAGGGTACCCTTTCGAGTACCGATTAACTCCCAAACCGGGGGAGGTTCTTGCTCTTATGCTCAATCCAGAAGTTCTTACAACGAGACCGCAAAAGCGGCAGAAATTAGCGAGTCCATCCTTGCGGATGTGATAATTATACATGGCTTTTTAACTTTTGTTAACGTGATATTTTCATGTCAATTTGGGCTCAGGGCACGGGACAAAGTTGTGACAAACAGAACTAGATAATTCTCATATAATAAGAAGTAGTTTCGTTGCTTCTATCATATTCCCGTTTAGGAGGTCCTATGGCTAAGTTCACGCGAGAAGATGCGCTGGAATACCATCGTTTGAAAGGCAAGCCCGGCAAGATAGCGATTGTGCCGACCAAGCCGATGGATACGCAAAGAGATTTGAGCCTTGCGTATTCGCCGGGGGTAGCTGAACCAGTGTTGGAGATCGAAAAAGACCCTGCGAATGCCTACGAATATACATCGAAGGGAAATCTGGTGGCTGTGATCTCGAACGGCACAGCGATCTTGGGGCTTGGTGACCGCGGTGCACTAGCGGGCAAGCCTGTGATGGAGGGGAAGGGGGTGTTGTTCAAGAAGTTTGCAGATATTGATGTATTTGATATTGAAGTAAATTCACACGACCCGGATGAGATTATCAAAGTGGTGGCGGCGATCTCGCCGACATTTGGCGGTATTAACCTCGAAGATATCAAAGCTCCTGAATGTTTTTACATCGAAGAAGAATTGAAGAAGATGCTGGATATTCCTGTGTTTCATGATGACCAGCATGGAACAGCGATCATCTCGTCTGCAGGGTTGGCGAGTGCATTGGAAATTGTCGGTAAGAAGCATGAAGAGATCCGTATTGTGATCTCAGGCGCAGGCGCTTCTGCGATCTCGTGCGCGGAACTTGCGATCAAGTGGGGGGTAAAGCGCGAGAACATCATGCTCGTAGATACCAAAGGCGTCGTGTACAAGGGCCGCAAAGAGGGCATGAATAAGTATAAGGATCGCCTTGCAGTGGATGACAAGGGTCATCGCACGCTGGCAGACGCGGTCCGCGATGCAGATGTGTTCTATGGGCTTTCTGTAGCGAATGTATTGACGCCGGAGATGGTCAAGAGCATGGCAAGCGACCCGATCATCTTTGCGATGGCCAACCCCGACCCGGAGATCAAACCTGAATTGGCGAAAGCGGCGCGTAAAGATGTCATCATCGCGACGGGTCGTTCAGATTATGCAAATCAAGTAAACAATGTGTTGGGCTTCCCATTCATTTTCCGTGGCGCATTGGACGTGCGTGCCAGTGCGATCAATGAGGAAATGAAGTTCGCGGCTTCGAAGGCGCTGGCCGCATTGGCAAAAGAAGATGTGCCCGACTCGGTCATTCGTGCGTATGGCGGTGAGAGTATCAAGTTCGGACGTGATTACATTATTCCGACGCCGCTTGACCCGCGTGTGTTATTGTGGGAAGCGCCCGCCGTTGCTGAGATGGCGATGAAGACCGGTGTGGCACGCAAGCCTATTGACATTGATGAGTACCGTGAACAGCTTGCGTTCCGTCAGGGCAAGGGTGAACAAGTCCGTTACTTCTTCCAAAACAAGGCGCGTTCTTCAGGTGGTACGAAGCGTGTCGCTTTTGCGGAAGGTGAGGAGCAGAAGGTCATTCGCGCGGCGTATCAAATTCAGGAAGAAGGCATTGCCACTCCTGTTTTGATCGGGCGCGAAGAGGTCATTCAGGAACATATCACTGCATTGGGCCTCGATTTCAAACCTGAGACCATTTATCCGCGCCAATATCAAGATCAGGAACGATATGCAAAGGCCTATTATGAACTTCGCAATCGCAAAGGCGTGACAATTAATGATGCGGCCAAGAAAGTCCGCGATGCGAATGTATTCGGCTCAATGATGGTCAAGCTCGGCGATGCGGATGCGTTCGTTTCGGGTCTCACCTATGATTATCCCGATGTTATTCGTCCGTCGTTGCAGATCCATCATACGGATAAAGGCGCGGCCCGTGCGGCGGGTGTGTATCTTATGATCGTAGATGACCGTGTGTATCTCTTTACGGATGCGACGGTCAACATTGACCCAACTGCGGAAGATCTCTCTGACATTGCATGTCTCGCGGCGGATTTTGCCAAGCGCCTCGAATTGGACCCGAGGGTTGCGTTCCTGTCATTCTCAAATTTTGGTTCCACGCCTCATCCTCTTTCGGATAAAGTGCGGCGTGCCGTTGAACTGACAAAGTCTCGCCGCCCGGATATGGTTGTGGATGGTGAGATGCAAGCGGATACGGCCATTGTGACCGATATCATTGAGCAACGTTATTCGTTCAGCAAGGTCAAGGATGCGAATGTGTTGGTGTTCCCATCGCTTGAGTCGGCGAATATCGCTTACAAGTTGCTGGCCCGGTTGGGGAACGCCAAAGCAATTGGACCGATCCTGCTTGGAATGGGCGCACCGGTCCATGTATTGCAGACGGGCGATGATGTGAATGCCATAGTGCAGATCGCGGCCGTTGCTGTGATGGATGCGATGGGACGCGAAGGCAAGTAGTGATAAGATAGTTATAACTTTCGGGGCGGATGTTGGTTTCAACGTCCGCCCTTTGATTTAAGAGGCGATGATGAAATTTGCGATTTTTGGAACGGGTGGGGTTGGCGGTTACTTTGGTGGGAAGCTTGCACAGGCTGGGCAGGATGTAACGTTTATTGCCCGAGGGAAGCATCTGGCGTCCATAACGGAGGCAGGTCTAAAGGTCGATTCGATCGGCGGCGATTTTTTAGTAAAACCTGCAAAGGCGACTGCCATGCCGCAGTCCGTTGGTGAAGTGGATTGTGTCATCGTTTCAACAAAGGCCTGGCAGTTGAACGAATCCATTGAACAGTTGAAACATCTTGTGGGGGAGCGGACGATGATCCTGCCTTTGCTGAACGGAGTCGAACATGTTGACTTACTTGTCAATGCGTTTGGGCGTGAACGCGTACTTGGTGGCATGTGCAGGATCAGTTCGTTTGTTGCCGGGCCGGGTCATATTACGCATGTGGCGATCAAGCCTGTGATCGTTTTTGGAGAGTTGGACAATGAGAAGAGTGAAAGGGTGGTTGCATTGCAGAATATTTTTTCTGCGATGGATGGCATCATTGTGGAAGTTCCGAATGATATTCAAGTTGCGATGTGGGAGAAGTTTGTTTTTATTTGTTCGACGAGTGGTGTGGGCGCAGTGACACGCCAACCGTTCGATGTGTTTCGGGCTGTACCTGAATCGCGCGCGTTGCTCAAATCTGCGATCACTGAGGCTGTGAATGTTGGGTGGGCGAAAGGTGTGATGTTGGCAAGCGACCTTGTAGATTCGTTGATGAAACGCATTGATGGTTTACCGTCCATGGTCGCTTCGATGCAAAAGGATATTATGGAAGGACGGCCATCGGAGTTGGATGCACAAACAGGCGCAGTCATCCGATTGGGGCGTGTACTGAATGTCCTAACCCCAACCCATGAATTTATTTACGCAAGTTTGTTGCCGCAAGAAATGAAGGCAAGGTCAAATAAGGAATGACTCTACAGGTCGCGTTTTTGGAAAATACGGATGGATAAAACCAATGTGACGACAAGGTAAAGACCTGCATATGCCACCATCAATACACTTGGAACAGATACTGCCCCAAAAGGTGATATTCCCAATACCCCGGCCAATGGGGTTTGCATTTCAAAAGCGGCACGTCTCCACAATGATTCACTTGGAATGATCAAACTTGTAAAGATCCCAATCTGGACAGCCGTCTGATTGTGAAATACTGCGCCGAATTGTTCGATCCAGCCGCCAATGAAGGATAGGCCGTAAAGGCCGAAAACGATCCCGCCTGTGGCCAACGCTGGGAATGCTGCGGAACATGTCACTGTGACCGACATGATGAGTACTGCTTCCATGTAAATGAGCAGCAACCCTGCCAATAGATTATCGGGGGTGTAGCCCGTTTGCAGGAACATGCTCAAGACAACTCCGCCGCCCATGAGCAAAACATACAGCCCGAGCAACCCTGCAAACCCCAACCATTTCCCCAAAACGACATCTGCACGACGGATCGGTTTTGTGACGATCGTTTGTATGGTACCTGAATTGATCTCACCTGCAAGCGTATCGGCACCAAGCAACGCAGCCATTGTGATGGACAGAAAGGTCACTGCATACAGCCCTGCCATCAAAAAACCGTTCATGGTTTCAACACCGATGATGTTCTGTGCACTTTGCGGAACAGAAGGATTCTCTGCGATAGCGGCTTTTGCAGCAAGGGCTACTTGTTCAAGAATGAAATGCAGACCGAGCGAATAAATGACGATGAATGCTATTCCCAGTACCAGCCCCGCCAACATGATGCGCCGCCTCATTGCTTCGCGGAAAGTTAACTTTGTAAGTATCCAGATCGCATTCATAACCCACCATCCTTGCCGACAGTTTCGATGAAAATATCCTCCAATGACATGCGGTTCGGCGTGATCGCATACACCTCTGCATGTTGCGCCACAAGATACCGCGTGATCTCAGGCAGGACAGAATCGCTTGGGATGATCATATGAATAAACTCGCCATCCAATTGCATATCCTTGCCCCATTGTGAGAGTCCGCCCAATGACTCTGCGGAGAAATTGGCAACACGGATGGTTACGCTTGTTTGGTCGGCAGACAATGATGATAAGTCCAGTATGCGCGCCACTTCGCCGTGGCGAATGAACGCGACCCGGTCACAAGTCACTTCGATCTCGCTTAGTAAGTGCGAGTTCAGAAATACGGATGTCCCTTGCGCGCGGACTTCATGGATCACATCACGGACGAGGCGACGACCGACCGGGTCCAACCCTGAGGTCGGTTCATCCAGGAAAACCAAAGCTGGTCTGTTCAACAGAGCCTGTGCCAACCCAATTCGTTGCAGCATCCCTTTTGAGAATGTACGTAATTGTTTATCGCGAAAATCGGAGAGTCCCACCCTTTCAAGCAATTCATTCATCCTTTGCTTGAGATTCTTTTTGGTCATCTTGAGTAATTGACCGTTGAGCAATAAAAATTCAGCCGCAGTCAGCCATTCTTGAAAACGAAAATGTTCAGGGAGAAATCCGACTTGAGACATGACCTTGCGATTCCCGATCGGTTTCCCAAGCAGGAAGGCTGAACCGGATGTTGGTTCGATCAACCCCAGCAACATCTTCATCGATGTTGTTTTCCCAGCGCCGTTGGGCCCAAGGAAACCGAACACCTCACCCTGCATGACTTGCAGGGTGAGGCCTTTCACTGCGGCGTAATCGCCGAAGACTTTTCTAAGCCTTTCTGTTTCGATTGCGTTGGCCACGAAGATCCAATTTCCTATGGAAGTGAATTTGCGATGTCGAGTGCCTGTTGTAAATTATCACTAACTCCGCCGATGGCGTAGATGATGCCATTCTTCACCCAGATGAGTGCGAATTGCGGGGCATCTTCGCGGGTGCGTTGAATGAGTGTGCCGGTCACACCATCAACAGCAACCTGTTCGTAGGTGGATGCGTTCTTCGGGATCGGGACGACAAGTGTGGATGTCCAATCGACGGTGCTGGTGAAAGCTGCGGCCTGTTCACTGGTCATGCCGGAGAATTCGAGAGCGATCTGGGCAAGTTGTGTCACGTCAACGCTTGCGGGGGCAGAAACGCTCGGGCTTGGGATCTCAGCAAGGATGATGCAGCCTGCGTAGCTGCGACGGATGCCCGGGCCAAATTCAGAATCTTCCATATCACTGCTTGGGGGAGGGCAGTTCCCAAAGCCAATGCTTACACTGGATGGAATATCTACGGATATTCTTGCACCATCAAGTGCATTGGGCAGGATGAGATCACTGCGACCAGCTTCATTAAGAAGTGCCTGTGCTTTGGTTTGGTCTATGGTGAAGGTGAATGCTGAACTTCCCGTTACATAAATACTGGATGGAGTCATATCCTGTGGAACACGCACGTTGAAACCTGTCAATTGACTGGCCTGGCTTGCATCCTGCGCCTGTACCGGGTCACCGGGTTCTTGATTCATTGTAATCGAATCTGAAATGAGTTGACTGACATCAGGGCCATTGATACTGCTCAATCGTTCCATGCCCGTAAAATCGACAGGGACGACAGTTACTTGTTGCACACGGAATAGATTAAGAATTTCACTTGCAAGTGCCCGTGTTCCAGGAAATGCAAAGACAAGCGCCAGGATCAGCATTGATGGAACACCATATCGCACAAGCGGTGATGCGAATAACTTTCTAAACATGTTTGTCTCCTTTTTGGTAAGTTGATACTCTTTGAATCGAAGCCAGGCAGAAGATGAGGAAAGACCCGTATCTTTTGTTTCGGAGGAGAGAAAAGTCAGTTGGTCAGCGACCAGCTTTGAGTGAGTCTGAAGCGTTTGTTTTCGCATCTGACAATGTGAACAGGATTCAAGGTGGGTGAGTCCCACAGAATCCAGTTCGTCATCCAGGGCTGCTCGTAATTGACCGTCGTTCAGATGTTTGTTCATTTTTCTTCCTCCTGGGCGAGTTTCCGGTATTGCTTCTCGAATTCGCGTTCTGCCCGTAAGAGCAGTGGACCGATGGATGTTGGGGACAGTTGCAGTGCGTCCGCGATCTCTTTGTAGGCCATGCCTGAATGGCGCATGATCAAAAGCTCTGTCTGGCGTGCGTTCATTTGACCAAGTGCCATGCGGACAAGATGCTGCTCCTCTTTTTTTGCGAAAATTCTG
Source organism: Candidatus Defluviilinea proxima (assembly GCA_016721115.1). Lineage (NCBI taxonomy): Bacteria > Bacillati > Chloroflexota > Anaerolineae > Anaerolineales > Candidatus Villigracilaceae > Candidatus Defluviilinea > Candidatus Defluviilinea proxima. The sequence continues at coordinate 4,759,640 of JADKIW010000001.1, read as the reverse complement.
GGTGGCTGCTCTTCGTGGATCTCAATTAATGCATCTTTGCCTGCGCTGGTCTCGTAGTGCTCCCGTCGTTTGAAACTTCGAATGGATTGCAATGCGAGGTTTGTGGCAACTTTAAAGAGCCAGCCGCGCGTATTGGAACCATCCTGTTCAGCAGGATCGTGCTTATAGAGTCGGTAAAAGGTTTCCAGGGCAAGGTCTTCCGCTTCTGCCGGGTCGATGACCATGCGGGAGAGAAATCGGTGGATCGATGACCAATACTCGTGGAAAATGCTTTCGAATGACTCTTCTGACCTGCTCTTGTTGAGCTTCATTGCGTAAGGAACACTTTCGTGCCTCAGGGATTCATCCATGGGTCCTTGGGTCTTTCATATGGATAATCCCGCTCGGTTGGAAAATGAGACAGCCAGTTTACTGTATGCCTGTCGCGTCTGGCGATTCTGCTGAAGAAGTAGCTAGGCTGTTTTTTCTCAATCTTCTTACCCCCAGCCACACGCCTATTGCTAAAAAGACAAGACCCAATGCAAGACCGCTGACATTGTTTATCAAATTGCTGATGACTTCCCATTCTGCGCCAAATAGATAGCCTAACCCACCATATCCGAAGATCCAGATCGCTTCACCGATCAAGTCATAGAGGAGGAAACGGCGAATGCCGTATCCGCTTGTGCCTGCGATCAAGTTGACTGGGATGGCGATACCAGTGACGAGGAAACGACTCCACACTACAGCCATGCCACCCCAGCGTTTGAAGGTTGACTCGGCCTGTGTCCAGTTTTTGTTGTTTTGAAAACGGCGTAGAATAGGTTCACGAGCATAATGTCCCATGGCATAGCTGAGGCAATCACCAACCACAACAAATGTGAGTGCGATCAATGCGGCTGAGCTCCAGGTGAGCAGTCCTTGTTTGGCGAATGCCCCGGCCGCAATAATGGTCAATGTTCCAGGTAACGGAATCCCCAAGGCGCCGATGAACACGATCAACCCAATGAGCGGGGCGCCATAGTTGATGATTTGAGTGAGTATAAAATCAGACATGTGCAGTTCATTCTACGGAGTGGCTGGTGGCGTGGGAGGTTGTTTTATTAAGATGGTGGTTTTAACCGTCTCAAGTACATAGTTCGATCGATCTGGGAAGAATTCGTCGTTCAATTGTTTGAGGCTTTTCTCATCATTGCCTTTGGGATCAATGTCAAGCGCTCTGAAGAGATCTCTAGGATGTACATGATAGGTCATGGAAATATAGGGAATGGTCATCCAGTCACGAATCAGTTCCACATCTGTTTCAACTTTTTGAGATTCGGCAGCTCCGAAAGGAGGGGGAGGTCCATGCCTGCGAAATTCTCGAAACGCGTGGATGGCGCGCAGGCCAAAAAAGCCCACGGTCAGAATTCCCAGAACGATAAGGCCAATGATCAATACGCGTTGCCTGGATGGTGTCATATGTTCATTCCTCAGACGTTTTGTTCTTGTATATTCTATCCCCTGTTAATTTGTTGACGGCACGCCGCCACGAATCACCCTCTGTGCCAAAACCTTCATGCTGGAAGCGATAGTCACTCTTGCGGATGTATTCTGCCAGTTCCGCATTCAGGCTTTCCAATTTTTCTCGATTTACCGAGAGCAATAGATCATAGGTGGAAGAGTCTCGTACTAATTCAAGGGCTTTCTTCAAATGTGGAATGCAAAGTCCATCTGAAGCCTGAAATGCTTTGGCTGTTTCAGGGTCGCTCAAACTGCTTACCAATGCCGAAATAAAAATTTGGACAGCTTTTTCCTGTTGCTGGCAGACAAGGCAATGCTTGTGTGGCGTGAGCGCATATATAACCCGTTGCACTGCGGCACTGACCTGCTCTGGCATTTGTTTTAAGAAGGAAGCCAACCGGCGTGTGCTGGTTGGCGGTGTTGCATCCTTTTCCATGCCTCGCAAAATATTCTTGATCACATCTTGATAGATGATCGCGAAGCCAAGTGCGTTGCCCAGTTTCTTATCCACGGTGAGTTGGGCGTGTTCACGGCAAAGCCCCAGACTCCCACGCAAATGCTCACGAGTTTTTACATCGTTGACGCTTTCATAAAAAAGATTGCCAACATATCGTTCCAACGTACGAGACTCGAGTCGACAGACCGGGCAACCTGACTGTCCACATGCCTCGAGCAATTCGTGAAAAGTGGATTCGGGCATTCAGCCTGCTATTCCTGCCACTCCAATTCAAAATCATTGATGGCTACCGTATCGCCGTCCTGCACACCTGCTTTACGCAAAGCATCTTTGATGCCGAGCGTATCAAGGATCTTTTGAAAGCGGCGCACGGAACCGTCATGTTCCCAGTAGGTCATCTTCGCGGCGCGTTCAATGGCAACACCACTGATGCGCCATTCATTCTCACCTTCACGTGTGATCTCGAATATGCGCGGGTCTTCTTTTGGTTTGTAGACCGGCATCGGCAATTCGACAATTTCTGGCATCGGTGTTTCTTGCAAGATCTGATATGCCTTGATCAACAGGTCGCGTGTGTTCGTGCGTGCCAAAGCGGATATGGTCATGAACTCCACTTTGCGCTTCTTGAATTCCTTTTGGATCTTCTCGAGTCTTTCCTGGACTTCGGGCTGGTCCACCTTGTTGAGCGCTACTACCTGAGGCTTCTTCCCCAAATTCGGATCGAAGAGAGATAACTCGGTATTGATCTGACTGTAGTCTGCGATGGGATCATCGGATAAGCCATCGAGCAAATGGATCAATACACGTGTGCGTTGAATGTGACGCAAAAAGTCATGCCCAAGCCCTGCGCCTGTTGAGGCGCCTTCAATGAGACCGGGGATATCCGCCAGTACGACAGTTGTGTTCACGTCAATTTCAGCCACACCGAGATTCGGCTCGAGTGTTGTGAATGGATATGGAGCGATCTTCGGCTTGGCATTCGTCAGCGCAGTGAGCAATGTGGATTTGCCAGCGTTCGGGACGCCGATCAGCCCAAGATCAGCGATCAGCTTCAATTCCAGTTTGACGCGTTTCTCTTCGTAGGGTTCGCCTTTTTCAGCAGTGCGAGGCGCTTGATTCCTCGAAGTCGCAAAGTGTTGATTCCCGCGTCCGCCGCGCCCGCCTTTGCAGATGATGAGTCGTTGCCCGCGTTCGGTCAGGTCACCGATGAGCTCGCCGGTATCCGCGTCATACACGAGCGTGCCGGGCGGCACAGGGATGACGAGGTCCTTGCCATACTTGCCAGACCTTTGCGAAGGCCCGCCCTTAACGCCATCATCTGCCTTGAATTTTTGATTCTGGCTGAAGGCCGAAAGCGTGTTGAGCGTGTGCCTTACTTCAAAAACAACATCGCCGCCTTTACCGCCGTCGCCGCCATCGGGCCCGCCATGCGTGATGAACTTCTCGCGATGGAAGTGCACCATGCCATCGCCGCCTTTGCCTGATCGAACGTAAATCTCTACCTGGTCTGTGAACATTTATTCCTTTGCTAACTTCCATGCCGAGGGTAATGCCAGTGAAGCAAGAATTAACTTGACCGCATCACCGAACAGGAACGGAAGCATACCGAACTCGATAGCCTTGCCCAAGCCGCCCACCACTGTGGACAGCCATGCAACGCCGAATATATAAATGATGACCGTGCCTGCGAGGAATGGGATGATGGAAGTACGTACGCTTCTTTCCAACCCGCGTTCTGCCAGCCAACCTATAACATAAGCCGCCACGACGAATCCAACGAGGTAGCCAGCTGTCGCACCGGTGAGAATACCAAGTCCGCTTGCACCGCCCGCAAAGAAGGGAAGTCCCATCGCGCCTTCGGTGATATAGAGGATCATTGTAGCCGCGCCGCGCTTTGACCCTAATGCTGCACCGATGAGCAGAACGCCAAAAGTCTGCCCTGTGATGGGTACAGGCATGAGGGGGATCTCGATCTGAGCCAGCCCTGCGAGGAGCAAACTACCCAGAACAATGAGGAACAAACTACGAACCCATTCCGTCGTACGAGGGAAGTAGCGGTTGGAAAGTGTTGGTGCAAGAGTTGTCATTTATAAATATCCTTTTGAGTAGTGTAGGGGCGACTTAACGAGAATGGATGGAGAGCTAAAAGAGGCACCCTTACTGTATTTAGTGAAGTAAGAACCTTATTATAAGCGAGCAAACAAAAATCTCCCTGTTACTTTTTTGCTTTTGGTGTAACATATTTATAAACAGGCATAATTGTAGGGTTTATATGCGTAAAATCACTTGTTTTCTATTTCTTTCTGTAATTCTGATCCTGTTTGCTGGAATAACTCCCATTCATAAGCAGACGGTTTATGCTCAAGAGCCTGAACCAACAACAACATTGACGCCTGACCTCATCCCAATCACGCCTGCGAGTTTGATTGAGGCGGTCAATGCTTTACGCTTGGAACACGGATTAAATGCGTTAAACGCTCATCCAGTCTTGATGCAAGTTGCGCAAACGGAAGCAGAGGGGATCGCAAATGGTATGCCCGGACACTGGCGCCCTAACGGACTGACATTAGGGCAATGGTTACTTTCTCTTGGATATCCGCTTTCGGGTGACTTGTCACTGGATGGATATCGTTCTGAGAACTGGGGCCCTGCCGGAACTGCAAGCGACGCGGTAGCTATGTGGTTGAGTGACGATATACACACCAACACCATGCTTTCGCCCTATCGCAGTGATATTGGGGCAGGTATTGCAGGGGGGATCGCAGTCCTTGAGACTGCCCTTCAGACCAAAAGCGGACAGATGCAATATGGTGCTTCCGTTATGTTGACGGGAATTGTACAGACGCAAGTTGCATATTCTGGTATGGGGACAGTGGCTGCGGCAAGCGGTGTACCGTTTGAATACTCTGTCCCTGTTGCTGTTAGTACGGCCCGCCTGGATGGGGATGTCATCCACGAAGTGCAATATGGCCAGACCTTATGGACTCTTGCTGAACTGTATCATGTGCATATCGAAGATATCAAGCGATTGAACGGGCTTCCCGACGATAATATTGTCCCTGGTTGGAAACTTCTTATCCAGAAAAAAGCCACGCAACCTGCACCGATAACAGATACTCCGTTGGTATTGATCACGTCCACTTCCACGAGCTACCCAACTGCAATCCCATTTCATACGAACACTCCCTCGGTTACAGTGACGATCCCTTCGGTGCCATTGGGCTCACAGATCAAGCAAAATAGCACAGTTGTTGCCGCGTTGTTGATCGCTTTTTCCATTTTGCTTGCTGGGATCATTGGCTTCGGTAAAAAGAAAGAAGTGTAAAAAGCATTAAAAACGGTGCTTTTTTATCGTTTTTGTAAAGTCCCTGTATTTGGAATGGGGAATCCCTGTATTTCCAATGCCATACCCCTGACTTATCATTTATGGTATGAGCAATAACGAAACACCCTATCATCAAGGCGTATTTCTTGTTATTAATAAACAGGTCATTCCGTTAGAGAAAAAGATTACAACATTTGGCCGTGCTTTAGATAATGACATTGTCTTTCATGAGGAATTTCTTTCCCGTTTTCATGCTGAGATCATCAATGAAAATGGGAGCTACGTATTGCACGATAAAAACTCGACTAGTGGGACTTTTGTAAATGGACGGAGAGTGGATGCCTGTGCTCTTAACTCCGGCGACTTGATTTCTCTGGCAAATATTTATATTATGTTCGTAGATAACAGCCCCAAAATCGCTGGTAAATCTATGGGGACAACACAAAGCCTCCATCAAACTGAAGAAGTAAAAAAACGGGAAAAGGCCCATGAGTAAAAATTCAACAATCTTGATCGTTGACGATGAGCCAGCCTTACGGTTGGGTTTAGCCGCGAAAATAAAGCGCCAGGGATATGATGTAGTCACGGCTTCTGATGGGGCCGAAGGTTTGCAAATTGCTACTGCAGTGTTGCCTGATCTCATCCTTTCGGATGTTATGATGCCGCCTCCTAATGGATTTGAGTTGCGCAGGCTAATGAGTCAGGATCCAAAGCTTGCGTCCATACCGTTTATATTTTTGACGGCTCGAAATGGCGTGGATGACCGCGTCGCTGGGATTCGCGATGGCGCTGATGACTACATCGCAAAGCCTTTTGTCGTTGAAGAATTGCTGGTAAGGATCGAGGCGGTATTAAGGCGTGTGAAGGTGGAGCAGACAAAAGGTCGGGATGCCGCGTGGGAGAGCGCCAATCAAGATATGGCTAAATTGAAGCAGGAGATCCTTCAAAATTTCCAGCATGAAATGCGCACTCCGTTGGCGAATATCATCATGCCTTTGGAACTATTTATTAATAATAAGTTCAACGATCCTGAGGAACAGACTCAATTTATACGCTCTGCATTGACCAATGTTGACCGTCTCGAATCACTTGTCACTGACTTTATTATGCTGACAAATATTGATCATGGTAGCCTCAATAAAATTCGACAATCCATTGATGTGAACAATCATATTCTTTTGCCGACTCAAAAACGTCTGGAACGATATAAGACAAAGGAATTGGAGTTTGTAACAGACATTAAGGTCGAAGGTGAGATCAAAGCGCCGCGCCGTGAATTTGTGCATGCCTTGGTACACCTTGTAGACAATGCTTTCAAGTTTAGCCCGAATAATGAGAAAGTAATATTAGCCATAAGAACAGAACTCAATGGGGATACAAGGATCGTTGTTAAAGATAAAGGGCCAGGTATTCCTGTTGATTTGTATGAAAAGGTTTTCGAGCGAAATTACCAGATTAGTAGAGGCGATAATCGGAAGTATGAAGGTTTGGGAGTTGGCTTGACTATTGCCAAGGCCGTGTTCTCGAATTTGGGCGGTGGTGTCTCATTTATTGATACACCAACAGGTTTTTGTGTAGAAGCATTCTTGCCGGGGGTTGGACCCGAAGATATTTCATATGGATGAAAAGACCATTCCTTTGCAGAAGGTGTCTGTACCGTCTAAAACGCGTACCGGATTGCAATATGGATTGTTAGGGGATGATTTTCATTATCGCGCTTTGTTTGAGCAAACTGGGGAATGCGTTTTTATCATTAGTATGGACTTTCGCTATATAGCAGTAAACCAACAGGCTTTGAGCCTTTTGGGATATGAAGAGCACGAATTGTTGGGTACGCCTGTTAGTAACATCATGTCGCAGGATGATGCGTTGGGTCATGGGCAGGTTTCTGAAAGACAGTCAAATCTCTATGAGCGTATTCTAAAGCGTAAAGATGGTTCCACTCTCCCTGTCGAGATTAGCACATCGGTGATCTATGATGCGCAAAACAATCCATCCTATATTCAAAGTATTGCACGCGATATATCCGAGCGAAAATCTGCCGAGCAAATGCTTAAGCGGCAGGCTCAGATTCTTTCGGTTCTAAATACAGCAACAGCAAAACTTCTACGTGCATTAAACATACATACTCAGATCCCTGAAGTGTTGGAGTCTCTGGGGCAGGCAATGGGTGTGTATTGTTGTTCCATATTTGAGATTAATACATTCTCCGCGAAGCCATATGTTGAAATTTTATATCAGTGGACCGACGCAAGCATACCGGCCTTTGATCTATCTGCCGTAATTAACCCATTTGTGCCAGACATATTGAATACTCGCGGAAAACACTTTTCGTTGCGAGATGCGAATGGCCAAACCGACGCTTCTTTCATGCCGTCGTTTGTCTCTGTTCCGATTGACGGTCACCCCGGCTTATGGCGGTACCTGGGATTCTTTGATGAGAAGAAGAACCTGTTGTGGTCATTATCAGAATCGGATGCGGCGCAGACGGCCGCTGATTTGATCGGTTCAGCGTTACAAAGAAATTTCTATGAAGAGACGATCAAACTCAATGAGATGCGCAATCGGATCATGTTGAACGCTCTACCGGACCTGTTGATCCGCATAAGTGTAGACGGGGAAATTCTTGATTACAGTGCTAATGCAGAACATCCGTTGTATGTTCATCGTGACATGATCTCCGGAAAGAAACTGTCAGAAACCTGGCCTGAAGAGATTGTCGCAACGATCATTGGAAAGTCAAATACTCAGGGATTTACAAAATCTCATTTTGTAGAAGGATTCCGTCTCCCTTATAGCAACAGCACGTATGAATCACGACTTTACCCCATTAACCTGGACGAGGCTTTGATCGTCATACGGGATATTACGGAACAGGTAAAGCTTAACGAGATGAAGTCTGACTTTATCAACCGTGCTTCCCATGAGTTGCGGACTCCGTTGACATCAGCGATTCTTATGGTTGACCTGATTCAGGAAGGTGGCACACCTGAAGAATTGGACGAATACTGGCGCACTCTGGTAGGGGAGTTGAATCGCCAAAAGGTTCTGATCGACCGCCTATTGATCGCAGGACGGCTCGAGAGCGGTATGATGAAGCTGGAAACCGTTCCAATGGATTTGATACCTGTCTTGGAAGAATCGATGACAGCAGTCAAGCCAATTGCCAATAAGCGGAAGGTTGTAATTAAACTTTTGACCGGGTCGGAACCTGTACAAATTTTGGGAGATAAAAGCGGGTTACAGCAGGTTTTTATCAATCTGTTCAACAATGCGGCTAAATTTTCACCGGCGGGAGGTTCAGTTGATGTCAGTGTCTCGCAAAACGGTCCCAGTGTTCAAGTGGAGATCAGGGACCATGGTGTAGGAATCCCTGACGAAGCCATCCCTCATTTATTCGAGCGCTTCTACCGCGCCAAAAACGTGACCATCGCTGAGATCCCTGGCAGTGGAATTGGCCTCTATATCGTAAAATCAATTGTGGAAGAGCTTGGTGGAACAATTCACGTCAAAAGTATATTAAACGAGGGTACGATATTTACGGTCAGTTTGAAATCTTTTTAGTAAGCTGAAATACATATAGTGTAGGAAAATAAAAGTGACAGTCACCTGCGAGGTGACTGTCACTTCGTTTCTTCAAGAATTTTGCAACTTTATATCGTCACACTGCTATAATCCCCTCATTATGATCTGGCACAAAACTACACTCGAAATCTCCACCCATGGCAAGGGACTGTATGACTTCACCGAAACTGTCCGTGCGCAGTTGCGGACTTGGAATGTGCGCGAAGGGATGTGCTTCCTGTTTCTGCCACATACGAGTGCATCGCTAGTGTTGAGCGAAAACTGGGACCCAACTGCTCGTGCTGACCTTGAAACTTTTATGGAGCGCCTCGTCCCAGAAGGGGACCAGTGGTACACACACGATCTCGAAGGCCCAGATGATGCCACATCCCATATCCGCGCGATGTTGACGGACACCAGCCTCACGGTTCCAGTGGATGCGGGGAATTTGTCGCTGGGGACATGGCAGGGGATTTATCTCTTCGAGCATCGCTCACGTCCGCATGTGCGTAAAGTGTTGATGCGCGTCTTGCATGTAGAATGAAGTGCTTGTTTTCAACCTTTTGTGAAATTCTTGACAACCTTTATTAAGCGGGTGTATAACCGCTCATGTAACTTGAATAGTCCTCGTTAGGCCAGGCGGCTGTATGATACACAGGCCATTGCCCTGAAACGTCGAAAGACGCCAAGGGGTAGACCAGGCGGAGTCGGATTAAGGCTTTGCTCAAAGTGGCTGGGAAGCAATTCCCTACGATGTACAGTGCTGAAGCTCAACCAGTGAGGCGGTGTTTTGCTACACACTTGGTCCATGCCTCCTGGTTCTATAACGGGAGGTTTTCATTTTGCCAGCATGTGAAGCAAACGCAAAACTAAACACATGATGCAAGGAGATGCTCGCGTGGACGCGGGAAGTAATAAACGAAACTTCTTTTCCGAACGAAAAATCGATTCGTATCGTTCTGTTTACCTGTGTTTGCTGGGTCATCTCTGCCTGTGTGTGAGTGCGCCGTGAAATAAATCGGTGTGGCCAAGGTTTGGGGGAACAGAAACAGGATACAGCTTGAGTATGAATCGCCTTTCGTTCAAACGGAGGCGATTTTTTTCGTCTCCGTCACAAAGTCAAATGTTTGCCACACAGCCACAGAGAGTCCAGAGAAAAAAACTCAAAGAACTCATTGCTCTCTTTGGCTAAGATAAGGTAAGTTGAAAATAACACGGAGGTTCTTATGGCTTTCTTGAGCGAAATACTCGGTCACACCATCACCGATATGGATGGTCATTACATTGGGAAATTGGAAGATCTGATCGCACGCGAGCTTGCGGATGCCGTTCATCCCATTGTGGATGCGGTGGTGATCAAGGACAGGAACAAAATCATCATGGTGCCGTATGCAATGGTGATGGCGTTGTTCGCGCCCTCGATCCCGTTAAGATGTCACGTGGAGGATATTCCACAATATCACCCGACGGACAACGATATTTTTCTTTCGCGTGATGTTCTCGATAAACAGATCATTGATACAGATGGCGCGCGCGTGGTACGTGTGAACGATCTGGAATTGGTGCGTGTCAATGGGACTTTATACGTGGGCAATGTGGATATTGGCATGATGGGGATTCTGCGCCGATTGGGTGTTGCAGGATTAACCCAACGCCTCATTTCGACCTTCAGCCTGCCAGCCCCGCAGATATTTATCTCATGGGACGATGTGGAACTCCTGCGCCACGATCCCTTTATGCGATTACGCGTACCGGTCGAAAGTATTTCTGAATTACATCCTGCCGATGTTGCTGAAATTCTCAGCGACATGAACAAACTCGAAAGCGGACAGTTGCTCGAAGCCCTCAACATGGAACAGCTCGCTGATACGTTGATGGAAGTCGAAACTGAATTTCAGGCTGATCTGATCGAGAACATGTCCAATGAAAAAGTAGCAGACATTCTCGAAGAGATGGAACCAGACGAAGCCGCTGACCTGCTGGCAGAGTTGCCCGAAGAGCGCAGTCGCGATTTGCTCGCCTTGATGAACAAAGAAGATTCGGATGAGATGCAGAAACTGCTCTCGTATGATGAAGATTCTGCGGGCGGTATTATGACGACCGAATATGCGTGTGTACCGCCTAACGTTACTGCTGAAGAAGCCATCAAGGTTTTGCGCGAAACCGCCACAGATGCAGAGACGCTGTTTTATGTGTACGTCACCGATACAACCGATCATTTGCTGGGTGTGTTTTCCTTGTCCAATTTGATCTTTGCTGACCCTCATGCGCGTGTGGAAGAATTCATGGAAGACCGTGTGAAGAGTGTCAATTTGAACGATGACCAGGATGAAGTTGCACAGGTTATCACGAAGTATGACCTGATCGCCATCCCTGTTGTGGACGAACAAAATGTGATGCATGGCATTGTCACTGCAGATGATGCCCTCGATAAGATCATTCCCACCGCGTGGAAGAAACGCCTGCCGCGCTTTTATCGTTAGAAAGGAGACCAATACCTATGAACACCACAACCATCATCAACCGCAATCGATCGTTTTGGTCGTCCTTGTGGAAAAAAATATTGCTCATTCTCGCGGTCTTTGGGCCTGCGACCATCACCGCCATGGCAGATAACGATGCAGGTGGTGTTGCAACCTATTCCATTGCCGGTGCGAAACTGGGTTACCCGATCCTTTTTATACTGCCAGTTATCACATTATTGTTGGCGATCACACAAGAGATGGGCATGCGCCTGACCGTTATCACCCGCCGTGGGCTGGCGGATTTGATCCGTGAGCGATATGGCGTGCGAGCTTCTGTATTTATCTTTGGTACGCTGTTGCTGGCGAACATTGGCACGCTCATCACAGAACTTTCCGCTGTAAAAACGACTAGTGGTATTTTCGGCATTCCACCCATTCCTGCAGTAATCGCGATCGTCATCATTGCCTTTGTGTTGATCACACGCGGCAACTACAAGATCACGCAGTCCATCATGTTGTTCGCATGTGTTTTTTTCTTCGTCTATATTTTCTCGGCGGTCAAGGCTAAACCTGATTGGGGATTAGCGCTTTCGAATTTGGTGTACCCTCATGGTGTAACGTTCACTCCCTCTTATCTGAAGGATTATTTGATCATCGGCATGGGCGTGCTGGGAACCACGATCACCCCCTGGGGACAGTTCTTCATCAGTAGCTTTGCATATGACAAGAAGATCGAAAAAGGCAAAGTGGGGTTGTCCCAGATGGAAACCTACTGGGGTGCCTTCCTCACAGATTTCTTCTCGTTCTTCATGATTGTCGCTACGGCCGCGACTCTTTTCGCCAATCACATTGTATTGGATTCAGGAGAACGCGCCGCGATGGCGATTGCTCCCTTTGCGGGGAAGCTCGCTTCACAACTTTTTGCGGTTGGCATTCTCAACGCGGGTTTTATGGGGCTTGTGATCGTTTCGCTTTCAACGGCCTATGCCTTTGCTGAATTCTTCGGCCTCTCTGGCAGTTTGAACGACTCGTTCAAGGAGAGTAAGACATTCTATATTCTGTATATTGCCCAATTGTTGGTCGCAACTGTATTTGTGCTTGTCAGCAACGTGACGCTCTTTCAGGTTGCCCTGGTGACGCAGATCATCAATGCCATTGCTTTGCCGTTGGTCTTTTACTTCCTCATCAACCTGACCAGTAATCGTGAATTGATGGGGGAGTTTGTCAATAATGGTTTTCAGAAAAACTTTGCTGTTGTTAGTTCGGTGGTGATCGTGCTGGCTTCAGTCTTTACGGTTGCGGCGGTATTCTTGAAGTTGTAAAAGTTAAAGGCCTGCCAGATTTCACCAGGTCATGAGGAAATCTGGCAGGCCTACTTGTTTAATTTCTGTCGCTGGGAATAGTAAAGCAGAAAGTTGAGCCTTTACCTTTTCCCTCTGATTCTGCCCAGATATTCCCACCATGTACTTCAACGATCCGTTTGATGAGGGCCAAACCAATGCCTGTGCCTTCGCTGGTTGGGTCCAATTTTTCGAACAGACCAAAGATCCTTTGTAGATACTGCGGATCAATACCCATGCCATTGTCTTTTACATAGATGACTTGTTCGCCATCTTTGTCCTTTACGCCGATCTCAATACGTGGATCTTTTTGTTCGCCCATATATTTGGCGGCGTTATCCAATAAGTTTTCCAACACTTCGCCAATGCGGACTCGGTCGCCTTTGACGCGAGGGAGATTCGGCGAGATGTTTGTGGAAATGTTTTTGGCACGGAGTCGGCCATCCACAGTTTCCAGTGTGTCATGGGCCAATTGGACAAGATCAATTTCCTCGGGCGGGTTGACGAGGCGTCCGATCCTTGAGAGTTCGAGCAGGTCTGAGAGCAATGCCGCCATTTTATCGGTAGCGTTCGAGATACGTTGCATATCCTGCTTGACTCGCTCTCTTTGCCCCTCTCTCATATCCTTGTCCAGCATCCCGATAAAACCTCTGATGGTTATGATGGGGCTTCTAAGATCGTGTGATACGGTGTAAGTAAAACGTTCCAGTTCCGCGTTGCGATTGCCGAGTTCTTGTATGAATTGTTCGCGTTCTTGCATGCGACCTTTCAATTCGGTGTTGAGACGTGCATTATCAATGGCAAGCCCGGCGTATCCTGCAAATAACCGCAGGGCTTCCAATTGTTCGTCTGTGATGACCCTTCCGGTTAGGAGTTGGTCTCCACAGATGACTGCTACGGGTTTATCTCCATTCCAACAGGCAACAGCCACATAATGTGCAACACCTTTCATGGCATCGTCTGAAGGGATCTCAAATTGAAATTCAAGTTCATAATTTTCTGTATGAAAAACTCCATTGGGTAGGTTGACTACTTTGTGCAGGAACACGCCATCATCAGGTGTGAAATTCATATCCCATTCTTCAGTGATGTTACCTGAGCGATCTGTGCCATAACTACCTCGCAGTGTATCTGTGTCCTTGTCATAGATGAAAACAGCGGCTCGATCAAGATCGATCTCGTTTCGGACGCTATCTCGTATATGAAGAAGTGTGGCGTGCAAGTCGTTCGTTTGCTCTGTCACCGTTTTGCCGATTTGAATTACCTTTTCCATCATTTTTCGACGGTATTGTTCACGTTCGACTAAGCGGGTATTTTCAATTGCCAGGCCCACATATCCCGCAAATAATCGCAATGCCTCCAATTGCTCCTCTGTAATGACACGACCAGAGATCAGCTGATCTACACAAATGACCGCTATGGGTTTATTTCCACTCCAACAGGAAACTGCCGCATAATGTTTGACCCCTTTCATGGCATCATCTACAGAAAGTCCGGAGCGCAATTCCAATTCATAATCTTTTGCATGGTAGAACCCATTGGGACGGCTGATCACACGTTGCAGAAAACCATCTTCGCTGGGTGTAAAGCGCATGTGCCATTCTTCAGACAAATTCCCTGAGCGGTCTGTACCATAACTTCCCTGCATGGTGCTATCGTTTGCGTTATATAGAAAAATCGCCGCACGATCCAGGTCAATGTGATTTCGAATGCTTTCCCATATCTTGAATAACGTAGTGCGAAAATCGGTGACTTGTTCAGCAACCTCCTTGCCGATTTGAATGACCTTCTCCATCATTTTCTGACGGTGTTGCTCACGCTCGCTGAGATAGGCATTCTCTATCGCCAGCCCCGCATATCCTGCAAAGAAACGCAATGCATCTAATTGTTCATCAGATATGATCCGCCCAGATAACAATTGATCCACGCAGATGATCGCTACAGGTTTATCGCCTGCCCAAACCCCAACCGCTGCATAATATTTAACGCCCCGCATAATATGGCCGGGCCTATTTAAAAGGCCACGTTCGGTTTCGTAATCGTGAGTAAAGAAGAAGCTATCGGGTTGACTGAGAACAATGCGAAAAAAAGAACTCCCTTCGTCTATCCCAAACTTCAATTCCCACTCTTCAGACATATTCCCTGAGCGATCTGTACCATAACTACCTTGGAACATTCTGGTCTCAGGATCATAAAGAAAGGTGGCGACACGGTCAAAATCAAGGCCATTTCGAACACCATCCCATATTTTAAATACAGCGGTGCGGAGATCGGGAGTTTTCTCTGCAACAGCTTTTCCAACACGAATTACTCTCTCCATCATTTCACGACGGTTGATTTCGCGTTCTTTGGCGAGCATGCGTTCGTTGAGTTCTTCTTGAGCATGTGCCAGAGCTTTGTCGATGTTCTTAAGGGCAAGGGAAAACAGGATTGCAACGATCAAAAATATTGTTATAAATAGGATCGGTTGTGTAATGGTGACAATCTGGTTGGGGGTGGGGAGAAGTCCGTATTTTTCTGCTATCCACAACAAGCTGACAGCTAGACTGCTGAAGAAAGTCATCCACGGCACAGCGCGACGGTTGATGGATAGCCCGGCGATAATGATCACAACAATGTAGCCAGCAATTGGCGGTGTGCGCAAAGTGCCAATGTTATAGACTTCCAATGTGATGCTTGCAAATAGAATGGTAACGACTGCCAGACCTGCAATGGTAGTTTGACCAGAAAGCAAGATGTACCTTACACCAAGGATCGTCAGCCAGACACATGCAACAATGACAAGAGTTGTCTCAAATCGTAGAGTTTTGGCGTTGAAAAAGACCCCTGCAAATATAATAGGTAATACAATAAGACAGGCATTGATCACCACGTTCAACAACGCGGCTTTACGCGTCTTTTCTTCGTCCCCGTCGAATGTTGGTGATTGAAACCATCGAATTACTTTTTTCAACATGCATTCATCTCGTTATGTAATGTGCCGCATGAATAAAACGGGAGCCGGACAAATTCTATCATCCGTCTCCCGTTTTATGCGGATTGCCTTGTTATTGCTATTTCTTGCCAAACTTCTTGATCAAAATGTCTTGCAGGGTGGGTTGGCCGATCTCTTGTAATTCATAGCGCACACGCTGATACGGTTTTGTGATCTTGATGACGCGTGTCAGGTCGATGGGCGTGCCGATCACGACCATATCCACGTCCGATTTGTTGATCGTCTCTTCTAGATCTTTCATTTGCGCTTCGCCGTATCCCATGGCGGGCAGGATGGGCCCGGTCTTGGGATATTTCACATACGTCGCCGCAATGGATTTGACTGCAAATGGACGTGGGTCAACGATTTCCTTCGCGCCGAATCTGCGTGCCGCAACATAGCCTGCGCCATAGGCCATTTCGCCATGAGTCAATGTTGGTCCATCTTCGATCACCAACACGCGCTTACCACGGATCGCATCGGGGTCATCGACAAAGAGTGGGGAGGCGGCTTCGATCTGTACTGCATTCGGGTTCAGCCTGCGCAGTGACTCGCGCACCTGAATTACCTTCTCGGGGTCAGCGGTATCTACTTTGTTGATGACAAATACATCGGCGAGCCTTACATTCGTTTCGCCGGGGTGATACGCAACCTCATGTCCTGCGCGATGTGGGTCAGCCACTACGATCTGTAGATCGGCAACATAGAATGGGAAGTCATTGTTACCGCCGTCCCATAGAATGATGTCCGCTTCCTGTTCAGCCTGGCGCAGGATCTTTTCGTAATCCACGCCTGCGTAAATGATCACACCGTTATCAATGTGAGGTTCGTACTCCTCGCGTTCTTCAATGGTTGTTTCGTGTTCATCGAGGTCATCATAGTTTGCAAAACGTTGTACTTCCTGCCTGACTAAATTTCCATAGGGCATTGGGTGACGGATGGCCGCGACTTTGAAGCCCAGCCCTTGCAGGATGGAAGCCACGCGCCTCGTTGTCTGACTTTTGCCTGATCCCGTCCGAACAGCACAAACTGACACAACAGGCTTTGTGGACTTAACCTGTGTGTACTTTGTACCCATCAAACGGAAGTCTGCGCCTGCCGCGTTGACAAGGCTCGCTTTGTGCATCACGTATTCGTGCGGCACGTCGCTGTAGGCAAACACGACCTGTTGCACACCGTGTTGCTTGATGAGTTCAACCAGCTCTTCCTCGGCCCGGATGGGGATTCCGCTTGGGTACAACGGACCAGCCAGTTCGGTCGGATAGAGGCGCCCTTCAATGTCTGGTATCTGAGTGGCAGTGAATGCCACAACCTCATAGTCCTTGTTTCCTCTGAAGAAGGTGTTGAAGTTGTGAAAATCGCGCCCTGCGGCGCCCATGATGATGGTTTTAATCGGCATAGGAAACTCCTGTGCATGTCATCATGAGGACAAAGTCCGAAGGGGCTCGGAGTGGGATTTGAGCTCTTCGTTTTTACCCACGATGACATTTCCGATAGTTAATATCTAATCTAAAAGAAATTGTCCTGCTAGTGAAGTAACGTTTAGCCTTATTTTAGTATGACAGTTATTGTCCCTTTTTGTTGTTCTGCACGTTTTCTCTGTGAATGCATTTACATTATTAGATACCTCGCGAGAGAAAGGAACTGCATGTTAGGATTTAGAGCAGAGAAAACAATACAAATGAATCAAGACGAGCTCCCTGACTTGGTCACTGCCGCTAAAGGCGACCCAACCGCATTTGGCAGGTTATATGACCGTTACCTCCAGTCTGTTTATCGCTATCTATATAGCCGTCTGGGAAATGCTCACGAAGCAGAAGATGTCACGTCGCAGACGTTCATCACGGCGTACGAGGCGCTACCTCGGTATCGAGAGCAGGGCCAATTTGTAGCATGGTTGTTTCGAATCGCTCGAAGCAAAATGTACGATCATTTGCGCAGGAACAGGCGAGAGGTTGGGTTGGAGGCGGCTGGCGAACTGCTTGAGCGCGAAGACGCACTTGGAACGTTGATCCGTGCTGAGGAGTTGAGCAAGGTCCGCTTTCTCATCAAGCAACTGAATGAAGAGGAGCAGGACTTGATCCGCCTGCGATATGTGGCCGAGCTGACATTTGTAGAGATCGCGGACTTGCTTGGCAAACGCGAAGATGCTGTGAAGAAAACCGTGTACCGATTGCTGGCGCGTTTGAAGAGCCAGATGGAGTGACCATGAACGATTTGAATCCATCCCCTGAGTTTGAAGAGAAGGTTCGCAACGCGTTAAAGACGCCCAACGCGACACCTGAGTTTACAACTCGATTACGCAATGAACTGGTAAGGAGACGAGTACAAATGAAAACAAATTTTTTTAGACCTGCTTGGGCAATGGCTTTCGCCCTTGTGCTCACCATCCTTGTTGTAAGTGTGCCGACAATCTCCGCGGCATTTGGACGGGTGTTCGGTTATGTGCCTGATGTAGGTTTGGTCGAAACCACGAATGGCTTACGTATGTTGGCAGAGCCTGTTTCAACGACCCGCGATGGAGTCACGTTGACCATCTCGCATGTGTTCGTATACCCCGACCATGTGGAATTGCAATATGAAGTGGCTGGTATTGCGCCTGAGAATGATGGCTGGCAGTCTACAGATGGTTCCAACCCGACCGCGTTTTGTGGCGGCGTCAACCCTGGCAGTATGTACAACAAATCAGGTGATGCACGTTTACGCCTACCTGATGGTACCGTGCTGGAACGTGATTACACTGGTAAATATCCGCAAAATGTTTTTGCCATGCAACCTGCATATGATGCAGTTGTCCCTGCGGATGTGAACACGCTAACTTTTGTGCTCGACTGTATTCCGCAGGCTCGCCTCAGTGTCATCCCTGAAAATTGGGAACTCTCTTTTCCCTTGATTGACATCCCATCAGGGACCGTTGTGGGGGAACCTGTTATTGAAATAACACAGCCTGCTGTCACAGATGACATTCCCGCCTCGCCCTTGCTTGAAGCTGTTTCAACTCCCAAAGTGGACATGACCCTCGAGCGGATCATCCCCACTGATTCCAACACTGTGCTGTACTTCCACCTCAACGTTGAGAATCCTGACCCGTCGCTAATTTCCATTATGCCGCAGAGTGTCTATGTCATCGACTCGCTGGGACAAAAATTCCGCATGATCGGTTCATTTGTCTGGCAACCGTTCGAGCATAAAGTCGGTAGCTCTTTCGAGTTCATATCTGAAGGTAAGCCGGCACCTGGTCCGTTGACTGTGGTGATAGATCAAGCCATTGCTTACTACATGCCAATGTATACAGATCCACCACAGGCAACCCCCGAAGAGATGACCTTTACCTTTGATGTTGGCGAGAATCCAGAGTATGGTCAAAAATGGGATTTGAATAAAACCTTCACTATTGCTGGTTATGAATTCGAGATTGTCTCCGCCCAGACTGCAACTTTCGATGACGTAGCAAAAAACCATAACTACGTTGATGGTTCACAAGGATATGAAATGGGTTACCGATTTATCGTCGAAGCCGACCCAGCCTTGGAACTGGTCGCTCAAATGGATATTCATGGTGACGAATACCAATGTTGGTTAACGGATGTCTATAAAGTTGAAAAAGAGCCTCTTGTTTACACTCAATTGTGTAAAGGTGGATATCCCACTGGACAGCTCGCTGTCACTATTCGAGAAATATCTATTACGTTGACAGATGATTTACAGGTGGAATGGACACCATAAACTAAAAAGAAGGTCGCGTTTCAAACGCGACCTTCTTTTTTACATCACATTGGGCGATTGAATATCCAACAATCTCAACGCATTTGCAATGACCTGCTTTGCCGCCATCACCAATTGCAAGCGGGCACTGCGGACTTTTTCATCCTCCGTCTGCATGACTGGCACGGCATGGTAGAACGAATGGAAAGCATTTGCCAGATCGTACGCATACTGCGCCATCACCAGCGGACGATATTCGTTCGCGGCTTGCTGTACCGCATCGGGGAACTTTGACATGCGTTCGATCAACTCGATCTCGTGTTTGGTGAGCTCATAGTCAAAAGTTGAGTTTGCGGCATTGAATGTTCCTGCTTTTTTTAGAATGCTGTTTGCTCTTACGTGTGCATTCTGAATGTACGGACCAGTTCGGCCATCAAAAGACAATGCTTCGTCCATATCGAAGACGATGTCTTTGTTGTTGTCCACAGACAACATGGAGTAGGCCAGTGCGCCCAGACCAATTTGTGTAGCTATAGCTTCGCGTTCCGCTTCGGGGATATTTCCACTCCGCTCTGATTCGACTGCCAGCACGCGTTTGATGGCTTCGTCGTAAACGTTCTTAAACAACACCACACGTCCACGCCGCGCAGACATGGCTCCCTCTGGCAGGCTTACAAAGCCATATCCCAAGTGATGACACTTCTCTGCCTGTGGGAAGCCCCACAACTTCAAAATGGCAAACGCCTGTTGCAAATGCAGGGACTGACGCACATCCACTACATAGATTGAGCGGTCAACGTGATACTTCTCGAACTTCTCTTTGGCGAGCGCAAGGTCTTTAGTCAGATACAGCGTTGTTCCATCGCGGCGCAAAATGACGTTCGTTCGGTATTTCTCTTTTGTGAGCCCGAGTTTCTCGTCGATCTTTACGATCACAGCGCCACCGTCTGGGCGTTCATCATCGGCGATGTTCTTCTCGATCAACTCTTCAACGATGGCTTTTGATGGTTCATCCACTTCTGATTCGTAGAACCAGACATCCATCTTCACGTCCATCATTTTCAACACATCGCGCAATTCCTCAAGACTCCACTCACGGGTCACGCGCCACAACTCACGCACTTCTGCGTCGCCTGCGTCCCATTTGCGATACATCTCGCGGCGTTCGGCATCGCACGCCTCGCGTTGCGCGGTCTCTTCAGGTGTTTCGTTTTCCTTCTTTTCAAGCAATGCAGTTGCTTCTACATATAACTTTGCCAGCCATTGACCACGCTCGTGAATGCCCTCGGGTTCCTGGCCTTTGTACAACTTATCGTATATCCACATCACTGTGATAACGCCAAGCCCCAAGTCGCCGGGATACGAAGCGCGGATCGTATCGAAGCCTGCAAACTCAACGAGACGCGCCAACACTTCGCCCAGGATCGTGTTGCGATAATGTCCGATGTGAAATGAGTGATGCGTGTTCGGCTGAGCGTACTCGACCATGACGCGTTCATTTTTCGACGAACCACGCCCAAAGTCTGATTTTGAGGCGAGCACTTCATCCACAACGCGCTTGGCATAATCAGATGTTGTGTAATAGACGTTGAGATAGCCCTTCACCGCCTCAATATGACTGACACCCTCCACGCTTCCGATCTGACTTTTGACCTGCTCTGCGATTTCCTGGGCCTTTTGCGGCACTGGGACCTTGTTTCCCTTGCCGAGTTTGGCGGCATTGGCCGCGGTCTGAAAGAATGACGTGGCAATACCCCATTCGCCCGAGAAGGGGATGGGTGTCCATTTGAGTTCGGCGAGCGCGATATCATTGGCCGCGCAATACGCTTTTATTTTTTCTTCGATGAGTTGTTGTTCTTGTTCAAACATAAGCGGAGTAATCCTGTTTTTGGATTATATCAAAGTCCCACCTGCCTTCGCTGGGAGGGGGGATAACAAAAGCGGGAGTCTTTCGACTCCCGCAGTTTGCTCGAACAAATTAACCGATTAGGCCGATTTGAGAGAATTGAGCTTCTTCATCAGGCGGCTTTTGCGACGGGCGGCGTTGTTCTTGTGGATCACACCGCTCTCGGCGGCTTGATCGAGAGTGCTGATCGCGAGAAGCACAGCTTCTTTGGTCTCAGGTTTGTTCTCTTCCAAAGCGGCACGAGCCTTGATGACGGCACTGCGGGCAGAACCGCGTCCAAGACGATTGCTCAAACGACGCTTTTCGTTCTGCTTGTTTCTTTTGATTTGGGACTGAATGTTAGCCAAGGTCTTCCTCCGAAATTTCCTGCTTTACTTAAGTACGTGACAACCATCTAGTGGTCACAAGAGCGGTATTTTACATGAGCATTCCTGATTTGTCCAGAAAAAGCGCTCATTAGGTCGTATCTACTTTTAGGGTTTGGCAAACGTCACAACGAAATAAGCACCAAACAGGGTGTTCTCGTCAGAGACATATGTGACGCCCATTTCTGCCACGTTCGGGTTGAGCATGTTCTCGCGCGCTTCCTTGTTCTTGTTCCACCAGTTGAAGGCCGCTTGTGCGGTCATGCCGTAGCTGGGTTGCAAAGCGTATAAATTCTCAGCCACAGTGGAAGCGGTGTAGCCTTGTGCTGTAACGCGTTGTTTGACTGTTGAATTATCCTTCAACCCAAGCGGACTGAAATAGTTGTTACAGAGCATATCCACAGCGTGTGCATTGGCGGCCGAGGTCAGCTTTTGGTTAAGGGTTAGGGCGGCCAATCCGCTAGTGGTGCGGGCGTCGTTGATGAGTTTCACAAGCGCGGCTACAGCTGTTTCGTCTTGTGTTGGGTTACACACTGGAGCGTTTCCACTAGGTGCGGGGGTGCCAGCGGCAGTAGTGACTGCGGCGGCCACGGTCGAAGTGGGCTGTCCCTCAACAGTTGGCGTAACAGGCGTCGACGTGGGAGGAAGCGTAGCGGTTGCCGTCACAAGGTTGACCGGGATCTTGAGTTCTTGTCCCACTTGGAGCGCATTGGCATCTGTAATGCTGTTGACGGAGATAATGTCTTCTTCCTTGCTGTTGAACTTGGCCGCAATACCAGCCAGTGTGTCGCCGGGCAGAACTTTGTAATCGATCTTGGTGCCACGTCCGATGTTGGCCGGGAGAGGGGTGGAGGTGCTAAGCTTAGTACCAGCTGGTGGAATTTTAAGCGGATCGCCAACGTAGTACAGTCCGCCTGCCTCTACAATTTGTGTATTGTATTCAAGAAGCAATAAAACACCATCGGGGCCAAGATCGAACTTTTCAGCAACCGCTTGTAGGGTATCGCCTTCCACGAGCGTGTAGGATGATGCCCGTGTTGGTGACGGGGTGATTGTGGCTGTTGGGGTCAGTGTAACGGTTGTGGTTGCAGTCGGTGTACTTGTGTTGGTCGGCGTGAATGTTGTAGTGGGGGTTAGGGTTTTTGTAGCGAATATGGTATTGAGCGGTGAGTTGCCTTTGCCTCCCATGAAGGAAATGACAATGGCAATAAGTCCAATAACGATCAACGCAATTGCACCATATAACAGGATGGGTCCGCGTTGTAGGCGGCGTTTGCGATAGGAATTGATCACATTGGATGTGCTGGGTTTGCTAGGTGGTGGTGTTCGATTTAACATATTTAGTTTCCTTTGAAATTCAGCAACAAGATGAGAATTACTCCCACCTCATGCGGTGAAATAATTCTACCTGAAAATTGATTGTTAAACGCAGGGATTTAAAATACAGTTCCCGCAAATATTTGCGGGAACTGTTCGTCTTATTTCATGTGCTCTTTCAAATACTTCCCCGTATACGAGCCCTTGACCTTCATTACTTGCTCGGGTGTTCCCTCTGCGATCAATTCGCCGCCCCTGTCACCACCTTCGGGGCCGAGGTCGATCAACCAATCTGCGACCTTGATGATGTCGAGGTTGTGTTCGATGATCAAAACGGAGTTACCCGTGTCCACCAGCCGTTGCAACACCTCGATCAACTTGTGTACGTCTGCTGCATGCAAGCCAACGGACGGTTCATCTAACACGTAAAGTGTTCGCCCTGTAGCGCGGCGCGAAAGTTCTTTCGAAAGCTTCACACGTTGTGCCTCGCCACCGGAGAGTGTAGTGGCGGGTTGACCGACGCGTACATACCCAAGGCCTACTTCCTGCAACAACTTCAACTTGTTTTGCATCTGCGGATAGTTCTGGAATTCCTCAAGCGCGTGGTCAACGGTCATATCCAACACATCCGCGATCGAATACTTGTCGCGGAACATCACCTGTAAGGTCTCGCGGTTGAAACGCTTGCCGTGACAAATATCGCAGGGCACATATACATCGGGCAGGAACTGCATTTCGATGCGCAATTCACCTTGCCCCTGACAAGCCTCGCACCGCCCACCGTGTACGTTGAACGAAAAACGACCAGGCTTGTATCCGCGCACTTTACTTTCAGGGAGTTCTGCGAACAGCTTGCGGATCTCATCGAACAGCCCGGTATACGTCCCAGGGTTCGAGCGTGGTGTGCGCCCGATGGGTGACTGGTCAATGTTGATGATCTTATCGAGATGTTCAATTCCCTCGATGCGCTCATGTTCGCCTGCCATCGTCCTCGCGCCCATCAGTTTGGATGCCAGCGAGCTATACAGAATGTCGCTCATCAAAGTGGATTTGCCGGAGCCGCTTACGCCTGTGATGCAGATCAATTTTCCAAGCGGGAACTCGACATCGATTCCCTTTAAATTGTTTGCGGACGCATTAACGATCTTGAGACTCTTGCCATTCCCTTCACGCCTCTTTTTCGGGACCTCAACCTGCTTTCGCCCCGATAAATATTGTCCTGTCAATGACTTCGGGTGCACCAAAATCTGTTTAGGCGTTCCCTCTGCAATGACTTGGCCGCCATGCTCGCCAGCGGCGGGGCCAAGGTCAATGATCCAGTCCGCTTCACGGATGGTTTCATCGTCATGCTCAACGACTAGCACTGTATTGCCAAGATCACGCAACCCTTTGAGCGTGGTCAACAGTCTCGCATTATCGCGTGGATGCAACCCAATGGACGGTTCATCCAATACATACAACACACCGACCAAACGTGACCCAACTTGTGTTGCCAAGCGGATGCGTTGTGCTTCGCCGCCGGAAAGTGTTACGGCCGAACGATTCAAAGTCAGGTAATCAAGGCCGACGTTCACAAGGAAGTTCAGCCTTTCATGGATTTCCTTGATAACGCGTTCTGCGATCGTCTTTTGCTTGGATGTGAGAGGCGACCCTTTACCGGAGATCTTCTTGACCCATTCAAGCGTTTGCAACACGGGCCATGAGTTCGCTTCCACGATGTTGATATCGTCCACAGTCACGGCTAATGCGGCCGGGTTAAGACGTTTCCCTCCGCAAGATGGACATGGACGATCAGACATGAATTCACTGATCTTCTCACGCATCCATTCGGAGTTGGTTTCGCGATAACGGCGTTCAAGATTTGTAATAACACCTTCGAAGGCACGTGTGAACTTGAACTCGTTGCCGTTTGCGTTCTTATACGTCATTTGAATTTGCTTATCGCCTGTGCCGTAAAGAACAAGGTTGACTTGTTCTTTCTTCAACTCGCGGATGGGTTTATCCATATCGATCTTATAAGCATGACAGGCGTTCTGTAATGATTGCCAGTAATATCCGCCTTCCTCTTTCGGTCCCCACTCAAGGCTGACGATCGCTCCCTCGTTGAGAGACAGGTCTCGGTCCGGGATGATGCGCTCCGGGTCTATTTCCAATTTTGAGCCTAGTCCCTGACAATCTGGGCAGGCGCCTTGTGGTGTGTTGAACGAAAAAGTACGCGGCTCCACTTCATTGATACTGACGCCATGCTCAGGGCAGGCGAGGTGCTCGGAAAACGCAATGTCTTCTTTACTGTCCACGAGGTTGACCGTGATATATCCCTCGCCAAACTTGAGCGCGGTTTCAATCGAGTCGGTCAGGCGGGTGAGCGCGGCTTTCTTTTCTTCTTTTTCGCCTTCCTTAGTAATCACAAGGCGATCTACCACTGCTTCGATGGTGTGTTGTTTGTAACGGTCGAGTTCGATTTCATCATCGAGTGAGTGGACAGTGCCATCCACGCGGGCACGAGCAAAACCCGCTTTGCGGATCTCCTCAAAGACAGCTTGATACGTTCCTTTGCGCCCGCGAACCAGCGGCGCAAGGATCAAAATGCGTGTACCATTTTCAAGCCCCGCGACCTTGTCTACAATTTCCTGTGCCGATTGCTTGACCACTTCACGTCCGCAAGTGGGACAGTGCGGAATACCTGCACGCGCGAACAACAGACGCATGTAATCGTAGATCTCGGTGACCGTACCAACCGTCGAACGCGGATTGTGACTCGTGGACTTCTGGTCAATGGATACAGCGGGGGAGAGGCCGTCAATATAGTCCACATCGGGTTTATCCATCTGCCCGATGAATTGACGCGCATACGCGGAAAGCGACTCAACATATCTGCGTTGACCCTCAGCAAAGATCGTATCGAACGCCAGTGACGACTTTCCCGAACCCGATAAGCCAGTGATAACCACGAACTTATCGCGCGGGATCTCAACCGTGATGTTTTTCAAATTATGGACGCGTGCACCAACCACGCGAATGATATTGGATGACATGGGACTCCTTCGAGGAGATGTATTTTAGCACAAATGTTTTAGTTATGAAACGGTTTTGTGCAAACGCTAAACCTTAATTATACCAATCGCTAATTCGGACGCCTTCGGGATGGATTTATAACGCGCATGTTATACTCATGTGTAACTTCTCAAATCCGTTGGGGTTATTTGTAATAACCCTGCGGTAGGATTGATCTGTGCAGGAAACTGAGTTCAAGGAAGACGAAGTACTTTCACTGGCTTCACAAGGTGACCGGGATGCCTTTGGTCAACTCTATGAACGCTATGTGGATCGTATCTTCAACTATGTGTATTACAGAACAGGCAATCTGCATGATGCAGAAGACCTGACTGCCCGTGTCTTCCAACGGGCAATGAACCATATAAAAAATTATACAGACCGCGGTATCCCATTTTCTGCCTGGTTGTATCGCATTGCCCACAATCTGGTTGCAAATTGGCACCGAGATCGAAGCCGTAAGCAGGAAATCCCATTGGATGAACTGCCGGTCCTGCCGACAAAAGGTGACCACCCCGAGCGGAATCTTGTCCGTTCGCAGGAACAGGATGCGCTTCTTCGCCTCATCCGACGCCTGCCCTCGGAACGACAGAATCTTCTCATCCTCAAGTTTGTTGAGAACATGTCGAATGCAGAGATCGGCGCGATCATGGGACGTAGTGAAGGAGCAGTGAAAAGTTTGTATCACCGTACGTTACTGGCCTTGCGCGACCAGTTAGGTGATCAAAATATCAACCTCGAAGGAGATTAACATGCTTCGAATCGTAACTGACGGTGCGGCTGATATCCTGCCAGGGTGGGGCAGAGAGTATGGGATCGATATGATCCCCGTCAACATCCTGTTTGGCGAGAAGACCTACCTTCAAAGCATCGAATTGGACAATGAGGGTTTTTACAAGCTTGTTGATGAAAGTAAACGTATTCCAAAGACAGCCCAGCCTTCCCCTCATCAATTCGTGGAGTTCTACCGCAAGATCGCGCAAAAAGGCGATACGATCCTTTCCATTCACGTCACTGCTAAACTTTCAGGCACTTACGCTTCGGCCATCTCTGCGGCAGAAGAAGTTAAAGATGAGTTCAAAGTTATCCCGATAGATTCAGCGGTTGGTTCACTTGGCATTGGTCTCATGTGCCGCGAAACACGTAAGTTGGAACGCGCAGGTAAAAGCGTGGAAGAGATCGTGCAATACCTTGAAGAGATCAAATATAAGGTCCGGGTTATTCTGACGCTTGATACTTTGGAATATGCCAAAATGTCTGGCCGTGTGAAGACATTGCAGGCCGCACTCGCTTCTTTGCTCAATGTTAAACCAATTGCTGTGTTGAGTAATGGTGACCTGAACATGGCAGAACGAGTCCGCACACGCAAAGCATCTTTGGATCGCGTGATCGAAATGGCAAGAGAAGAATATGGCAATCAGCCGGTATACCTTGCAGTTGTCCATGCACGTGACCCCAAATCTGGCGAAGAACTTTTGGAACAAGCTAAAGGTCATTTCAACCATAAAGAGACCATGATCAGTGAACTGTCCATCTCAGTCGCCGCGAATCTTGGGCCTGGAACTGTAGGATTGATCTTATATCCAATTCAATAAATATAGTGAGAAAGAAAATGGCACGATCTAAACAAACCTTAATGTCCGACGATGATACTGATGATGTGATCCTTGCTCTCGAAACGCATCTCGCACGGACCTTGAAGCCGGTTCAGCCTTCGAGAGATATGATCCACCGTTTACGTGAACGGATCCACTTCCCAGACCGCGAAGAAATCGTTTCCCGCTTGAGTAACTGGAAGCGAATGTTCCTTGTATTTGGCGGTGTGATGTCTGGATTATTGGCTCTTATTACAATTGCCCGCGCTTTCTATTATTTGACTGGAAGAAAACACGTGTGATCGTCTTGCGTAATAAAACATACACCCCGAAAAAATTCGGGGTGTATTTATTCCTATCAAGGGTTCAATACCCCGCCGCTTTGCGGCGTGAGAGAACTGTGTAAACGTTCTATACACTAGTGGACGATACCCCGTCCGCTTGCGGCGGGGTTCATTCATTTCAACAACTCATCACATAACTTTCGTGCATCTGCCACGAGGTCTGCGTCGATAGGAAGTTTGAATTCTTCAGTGACGCGTAAGGTCAAATGGTCAGCGATCAGTTTCAAGTCTGAGGAAAGAAGCGGGTCATCCTTGAGCAGATTCAACAAGTCATATGCGCTGGCGCTTCGAGGGGGAGTCCCTTTTCGAGTCAGATAGTCCCGAATAGCTATACCTGCCGCGCGCCTTGCGCAGACTCGGGCTTGTCCCTCATTCCCTTTTGCGCGTGCCTGTTCGGCAAGTTGAAACTCTTTTTCGATCTGCTCGAGCACAGTGCTCATTAATCGAAAAACCTATAGCGGATCAACGCCCAAACTGCTTCGAAGGCATCCTTGAGTTTGATCTTCTTTCCCTCGGAATAATCACGTGGGTTAAACGTAATAGGAACCTCAAAGATGCGGTGTTTCCGCTTGAGGATCTTGGCGGTGAATTCCGGCTCGAAGTTGAAGCGTTTGGAGCGGATATTCATGCCTTCGACCACCTCGCGACGAAAGACCTTATACCCTGTTTCCATATCCGTCAGGATCGAGTCGTATAAGATGTTAGTCATGAAAGTCAGTAGCTTGTTGGCAACCTGATGCCAGAACATAGTAACGCGATGCGCTGAACCCAGAAACCGCGAACCGTAGACAACTTCTGCCAGTTTTTCGTTGATTGGTTGGAGCAAGGCTGGGTAGTCGCGCGGGTCATATTCGAGGTCGGCATCTTGGATCAATAGAATGTCACCTTTTGCGGCTTTCATACCAGTGACAACAGCTCCACCTTTGCCTTGATTCTTCTCATGCAAAATTACGCGGACTTTCTTTTTGCCGTCCAGTGTTTTCAAAATATCGCGTGTACCATCTTGTGAGCCATCATCTACGATGATGATCTCATCAGCAAGCTTTGTGGCCTGCACACGTTTGATAATCTCCTGGATGTTTGTTACTTCATTGTATACGGGGATGATTACGGATAGGTTCATAGCGTTGCAGATTATATACGATATTTCATAACCGAATTGAATTAAAAGTTTGGCGTGCTATAATTCAAATATCTCACATTACCCCTATCCCATTTTGGGAGGTATTATGACCAACAATCTTATGCGACCTGTAGGTAGTACCAGTGTATTTGCCCCTCCGCCGATCAATTCTGTGGAAGATACTGGTTTAAACGCACTCTGGCTTCAAGACCTCGCCTTAAAGATCCTGTATAACCAAGGATTTATCAGCGGGTTCAAGATCGCAGAGTATATGGCGCTTCCGTTTGCAGGTGTCATTGATGGTATTCTTGAATCTCTGAAACGTGAAAAATTGATCGAGGTGAAGTCGTCGCAGGGTGGGTTGGGTGAAGGTGCTTATACCTACGGTATTACTGGGGCCGGTATCACCCGTGCCCGTGAAGCATTGGATCGAAGTCAGTATGCTGGCGCTGCGCCGGTTCCTTTTGAAGTGTACAACGAGGCGATGCGCCGCCAAAAGACGGGACGTATGACCGTTACGGCGCGTACGATGCGTCAGGTGCTTTCGCAGATGGTCATTTCTGAGAATACTTTTCAACGATTAGGCCCTGCGCTTAACTCTGGTACGTCTATTTTCATGTATGGCCCTCCAGGTAACGGTAAGACGAGCGTTGCGCGTGCGTTTGGCAACCTCATTTTGACCCAGTCCATTTATATTCCTTATGCGTTGTATCTTGATGGACAGGTCATTAAAGTATATGACCAAGTCAGCCATACGCTTGCGCCAGAATCAGATGGAACACCTTCTGCCTCTGGTACCGGTAACTTGCGTGCCAATCCGCGCCGTGACCCACGCTGGATAAAGATTCGCCGTCCGTTCATTGTGACGGGTGGTGAGTTGACGCTTGAAGGCCTCGACCTTGTGTATGATGATGTCCACAAGTTCTATGAAGCGCCGTTTCAGGTCAAAGCCAATGGCGGCATCTTCTTGATCGACGACTTTGGACGACAACAAGTACGTCCGCGTGACCTGCTCAACCGTTGGATCGTTCCGCTTGAGAACCGTGTGGATTATCTTACGCTTCATAACGGACGTAAGGTTGAAGTGCCCTTCGATGTTTTGATCGTATTCTCGACCAACCTCCCGCCAAAAGACCTCGTGGATGAAGCCTTCCTGCGTCGTTTGCGCCACAAGATCGAGATTGGCGATCCCTCGTATGAGGAATATCGCGAGATCTTTAAACGTGTTGCTCAAGGTAAAAAGGTGGAGTACAGTGACCAGGGGTTAGCCTACCTTTTGCAAGAGTGGTATATCAAACGTAACCGAAAGTTGCGTGCGTCTCATCCACGTGACTTGTGTGACCAGATCCTGGATATTTCCAGTTATCTTGCCGTTCCGCCGACCATGTCCCGCGATATGCTGGATCGTGCGGCGCAGGCCTATTTCGTGGATATTTAATCGGTGTATTTTCATATGCATTACGGATTGCGCATCACTTTTTCGTAGTGCGTGATCCGTAATTTTTTTGCCATGCTCAAAACACTTCCTCATCCCATCATCTTTGCCCACCGTGGTTCATCGGCTCATGCGCCGGAGAACACTCTTGCCGCATTCGAACTTGCTGTTGAACAAGGTGCAGATGGCGTTGAACTTGATGCCAAATTAACAACAGATGGACGTGTTGTTGTCATCCATGATGCTACTTTAGATCGTACAACCGGTGCGCATGGACGTGTAAGAGATATGTCGTTGGGGGATTTGCGTTCTTTGGATGCTGGCGCTTTCTTTTCGGAGAAATTCAAAAGTGAGAAGATCCCCACACTTGAAGAAGTTTTCGAGTCGGTGGGCAAGCGCACATTCATCAATGTTGAACTCACAAATTACAATACGCCGCGTGACCATTTAGTTGAGTCCGTGTGTATGTTGGTAAAGAGATTTGGTTTGCAGAAGCGGGTATTGTTTTCATCCTTTTTTGCGGCTAATCTTTCACGAGCACGCAGTTACCTACCTGAAGTTCCAATTGGTTTGCTGGCATTGGGCGGAGTGCTTGGTGCATGGCCACGTTCGTTCGGTTTTGCATTTGGTAAATACGATGCCCTGCATCCTTATATAAAAGATGTAACACATCAACAGGTTCAGCGTGTACATCGTTTGAATAGGCGTATCCATGTATGGACGGTAAATGCTGAGCAAGATATGCGACGATTGTTCAATTGGGGTGTAGATGCGATCTTTACAGATGATCCGCAGTTGGCAGTGAAGGTGCGCGGGGAAATCAAGTGATGAAGCTAAGTCAAACCTTTCGAAACAGCGACCAGTTCAAAGACCAGAAGAGACGCGCTTTTCAGATGGCGGGGGATGCATGAATTTGAATCGTCTTCTTCGTGGGCTGATGTTGTTGGCGTTCATCGTGTCTCTTCTTGGACCTGTAGCTGGTGCGCAGGCCCAGACCCCTACACCATCCCCGCAGGTTCTGGAATTGTTAAATTCCATGACGCCTGAGGAACGTGTGGGGCAATTATTCATTGTGACATTTCGTGGAACGGATACAGGTGAAACATCGCAGATCTATGATCTGATCGCTAACCAGCACGTTGGCGGAGTGATGCTTTCCGCAGAAAACGATAATTTTGTTGGCGGGCCGGGCACTGTGACTTCCGCTCACCAATTGATCAAGAGCTTGCAGAACATCGAATGGAATACGGCGGTTTCTGATACCTTGCCGAATAATATATATGTGCCGTTGCTCATTGGCGTTTCTCAGGAGGGGGATGGGGTTCCGAACGATCAAATATTGAACGGTATGACGCCCTTGCCAAACGAGATGGCGATCGGCGCAACATGGAAAACTGAAAATGCCATGCATGTAGGTTCGGTGTTGGGAAATGAGCTATCAAAGATTGGTTTTAATTTGTATGCTGGTCCATCCCTCGACGTGGTCGAGTCGCCTAACCCTTCTGCTCGCAGTGATTTGGGGACACGTGTTTTCGGTGGTGACTCATTTTGGGTGGGCAAAATGGGACAGGCCTACGTTACCGGTTTACATCAAGGCAGTAATGGGCGCATGATCGTAGTGGCCAAGCATTTCCCCGGGCGTGGTAGTTCAGATCGTTCACCGGAAGAGGAAGTTGCCACGGTTCGTAAATCGTTGGAACAGTTGAAACTGATCGAGTTGAAGCCTTTTGTTGCGGTGACAAGTGCAACAGACCCACAGTCAAATGTGGATGGCCTGCTTGTCTCACATATTCGTTATCAGGGATTTCAGGGGAATATCCGTGCGACCACAAGACCTGTCAGTTTTGATGCACCTGCTTTGTCGGCCATTCTTGCATTGCCTGAATTTTCTACATGGCGTGGAAACGGTGGATTGATCATCAGTGATGATCTGGGAGGTAAAGCAGTAAAGGAGTTCTATTCTTTGGGTGGGGAAAGTTTTTCGCCTCGCTTGGTGGCGCGCGATGCCTTCCTTGCCGGTAATGACATTCTCTATCTCGGCAATATTATCTCTGATGAGTTCAAAGATACCTACTCTGTTAACCTGCGGATCCTTTCCTCTTTTGCGCAGGAGTATCGCAACGACACGGTTTTTGCCAAGTTGGTGGATGCGGCTGTTACCAGAATACTCACGCATAAACTGAAGATGTATCCAGACCAGAATATAGATACTGTGATTCCTTCGGAAAATGAATTGGCTCTTGTTGGTTCTTCGGGGCAGGTTGCATTTGATATTGCGCGCGATGCCGCAACGTTGATCAGCCCTGACGCACAAGAGTTGAATACGTTATTGCCTGTTCCACCGAGCACAGGCGAGCGGATCGTTTTCCTGACCGACGTAGTACGTTATAAACAATGTAGCACTTGCGAAGAGTTTGACTCCTTTGCAGTGGATGCTTTCGAGAAAACCGTTTTACGCTTGTATGGCCCTGATGGTAGTGGGCAGATTCTCAGGAATCGTGTCAGTTCGTTTGCATTGAGCGAGGTGAGCGCACTTCTCGATGGGACGACCATAACGGACATCGAACCTGCATTGAATAATGCTTCGTGGGTTGTCATCTCTCTCTCTGATGTGGGGGGCAACCAGATCGCTCTTCTTCGCCGTCTCTTTTCTGAACGACCAAATCTGATCCGCACAAAGAACGTGATCTTGTTCTCGTTCACGGCTCCTTATTATTTGGATGCGACGGATATTTCCAAGCTCACAGCGTATTATGCGCTGTACAGCAAACAACCTGCTTCCGTGGATGTGGCGGCACGCATTCTCTTCCAATCGGTTTCTGTGCAAGGGTCTTCCCCGGTTTCCATCCCCGCAGTTGGATATGACCTGATCGCGCAGACATCTCCCGATCCCAGCCAGGTCATTCCGCTACAACCCTTTCAAGAACAATCGCCTACAACGGAAGCAAGCCTGACGCTCACACCCGAAGTGACAGCAACTCCGTTTTATGCCATTGGGGATTCGATCTCGGTTCAGGCTGGACCTATACTTGATCATAACCATCATCTTGTTCCTGATTCGACAGTGGTACGGTTTACCATGTCCACGCGGGATGAGACAGGGAGTATCCTTCAACAGGTCGATGCAACGACAACCGATGGCATCGCACGTGCATCTTTTGTTATTGATAAACCTGGCAAAGTGGAGATTCATGCTGTCAGCGAACCAGCGCTGGTCTCGCAGGTCTTGCAATTTGATGCGACAGATACCGGCGTTGCTGTGACTGTTGTTGTGCCCGAAGTAACGTTGACACCGGAACCTCCCACTCTCACACCGACAGTGATGGTTGAGAACAGTTTCGTCTCACCGGATGGGTATCCTAGAACGAGTATCTGGCTTCTTGTTTTGTTGGGAGTGTTTGGGAGCGCCGCGCTTACGTATTGGGCTGTGAGTAGGGTCATTACACCGCGTTGGGGATTGCGGTTTGCATTGAGCATGTTGATTGGTGGTTTTAGTGCATATAACTATCTTGCTTTAGGTTTGCCAAACTCAACTGAATGGATTTCCTCCGAATCAGGCGGTGCGTTTGGTGTTCTATTGTTTACGTTGGCGGGGGAAGCGTTGGGAATACTACTTACGTGGCTTTGGTTCCGCTGGCCTAGCGAATCAAAGTCGCAAGAAGGCTGAGCAGGAATAACACAGCCGCACTCCACGCAAGTGTGGCTTCGGGAGGATTCGAGAGATTATCCATGACTGAGTGCGTGGGCAAGTTTATACGAGGGGAAAAGGAAAGCATCGGCGTTTCGCGATTCCCAATCAAGGCTTCTTTGAATTCTTCAACTGAGTGAGGCCGTTCATCCGGGTGCATGGACATGGCCCACATGACTGCTTTTTCGGTCCGCGCTGACAGGGTAGGATTGATCTGTCGTAACGGGATCAGGCTTTCGGGCGCAAGGAAGCGTTTGCGTGCGTCCGCTGGAGATTCGGTGGTGAGCAGGTGATACAGCGTAGCGCCGAATGCATAGATGTCCGAGCGGATGTCGGTGTGTACATCGCTTCCTCCATATTGCTCAAGAGGAGTGTAAAGCGCGGTTCCCTGTCCTTGAATGATGGTGATGGTGACTTCTTCGGGTGCAAGAATTTTTACGAGTCCGAAGTCCACGAGCTTGATCAATCCGTGCGGCATGAGTTTCAGGTTGCTTGGCTTGATATCGCGATGCACGATGGATGGTTCCTGGCTATGGAGGAAGGTGAGGGCATTGGCGATCTGTTCTGCCCACGTGAGAACTTCCTTTTCAAGTAGGTATTTTTTGTTGCGCCGCGCTTCGAGCATCAACGTGCGCAGGTCTTCGCCGGGGATGTAATCCATCACGAGGTAATCGCGTGGACCGTTCGAAAAGAAATCAGAAACTTTAGGCAGATTAGGATGATCGAGGCGCGCGAGAACAGTAGCCTCACGTAAAAATTGTTCGCGGGCTTCGTCTCTTATATTTTCCGGGAGGGCGCGGTCGTATTCGACCTCTTTGAGGGCGCACTGACGTCCCTTGAGCCGCATATCGTCGGCAAGGTAAATTGAGCCCATGCCGCCTTGACCGATCCGTTCACGGATCTTGTAGCGGCCGCGCAAAACCTCCTCATTCTTGAGGGGTGGGAGCACTCGTTCTCCTTATATAGATGGATCGCTTTGTTGCTTAGCATTGAACGCAAGTTGGTTTCGGCGTGTTCCTGCGCAAATGCTTGTGTTTCTACTATAGTATTATAATATACGACCACATGTATTCGGGTTATTATTCCTTGAAAAAGAGATATTCATGATGACACAGGAAGATTCTCCATTGCTGGTAGCGCAGGAAGGGCCTTTGAAAGGTCAGCGCTGGCAGTTAAGCAAAACAATTGTATTAGGACGTGAGCCAACCTGCGATGTGGTGATCTCAGACCGCCAGATATCACGATATCATGCACGTCTGACGCCGACTGCCGAGGGTGTGATCCTTGAAGACCTTGGGAGTAAGAACGGCACGCATCATAACGGAACCTCTCTAACTGCTCCTGTCGTATTGCAGGATGGTGACATGTTGTCTGTTGCGATGGCCCAGCAATTTGTGTTCCTGATCTCTGACGCAACGACTCCGTTGGTGGAAGGTACGCCTCCGTCTGGACGTTTGATGATGGACTTGAAGTCGCGTCGTGTGTGGGTCAATCATCAGCAGATCGTCCCGCCTCTTTCTGCGCAACAGTTCAAGTTGTTGTGGTTACTGTATGAGAATAAAGGAGAGGTGGTGAGCCGCCCTGACCTTGTGGCAATCGTATGGGGAGAAGATCAATCTGCCGGAGTGTCAGACCAGGCCCTTGATGCGTTGATCCGCCGCCTGCGAGATCGCATCTCTTCACTTGATCCCTCTCACCAATATATCGATACCGTGCGTGGACACGGGATACGGCTCGACAACCCATCTGCATGACAATTTTCGCCTCTCGCAAAACGCGGGAGGTTTTTTTATTTGCCCGTAACCTTTCCCTACCTCCGACGACTATTGAGATGTAATCAGTTTCAAACTTAATTTCGGAGGTTCATAATGTTAAAGTCAAAACGTTTCATCATGTCGGTCTTAGTTATAGGGGCTTACTTATTGAATGCGTGTAGCGGAGCGGGCGTTGCCCCCAAGAATGTGGACAACTCTCAAAGCGGACAATCGCGTGAGGTTGTCTTCACTGGGACTGTCGAATCGATTGGCGATGGTCAGTTGGTGATCAGTGGGCAACAGGTTTCCGTGGATGCAAGTGTGCTCGCGGCTTCGAACGTTCAGGTTGGCGACACTGTAAAAGTGGAAGCTAATGTCTCATCAGATGGTTCGGTTGTGGTCTTGAAGATCGAAGGCTCAGGCCCCGACGACGGCAATGCGAATTCCAATGACGCGAACGCCAATGATGACAATGCAAATGCGAACGCGAATGCCAACATGAACGATAA
Source organism: Candidatus Defluviilinea proxima (assembly GCA_016721115.1). Classification (NCBI taxonomy): domain Bacteria; kingdom Bacillati; phylum Chloroflexota; class Anaerolineae; order Anaerolineales; family Candidatus Villigracilaceae; genus Candidatus Defluviilinea; species Candidatus Defluviilinea proxima. The sequence goes on along the minus strand of JADKIW010000001.1, from coordinate 4,723,238 downwards.
TACCAACGATAACAGCAATGGAAATGGCAATGCCAACAGCAATGATGCGCCTACCGGCCCTGAACAGGAACTCTTCGGCGTAGTGGAAGCCATTACAGCTGACACGATCACGATCGGTGGTGTAACATATAATCTGGCGAACTTCACTGAATTCAAGAACATTGTAGCAATTGGCGATCAGGTCAAGATCCATGTGATCGTCAACGCGGATGGAACCTTCACGATCCGTGAGATTGAAAAGCCTGCTGGCACAGGAATCGGCGGTAATTCCAATGGTAATGGCAATGACGATAACTCCAATTCCAATGGCAGTGACGACAACTCCAACTCAAATGGTAGTGATGACAACTCCAACCAGAACTCCAATGAAGATAACCACAACGACAATGACTCTGGCGGTAATTCGAACAGTAACGATGATGATAGCGGTGGTGGCAGTAACTCGAATTCAAACAACAACGATTAACCTTTAGTCATAGGTGAGATAATTACAAATGGGACATCTGGAGAACACTCCAGATGTCCTATTCTCCAAGATGTGAACAACAATATGCAAAAGCGACTCCACTCTACTCTACCCGCCATCGGACTTTTTCTTCTGTTCGTACTATGTATGGCTCTCATCCAATTTGCCACGCCTGATATGCCCGATAACGATGGCTTCTATCACATCAAGTTGGCATGGCTCATGCGCACAGAAGGATTGAAACCTGATTTCCCCTGGTTGCCACTTTCGATCTTGAATCAACAGCAATATTACGATCATCATTTTCTTTTCCATGTGGCACTGATCCCTTTTACGTATTTTGCTGATCTGCGCGTCGGTGCCAAGTGGGCCGCCGTTATTTTTTCAAGTATCGCATTTCTTGTCGTGTGGTTTCTTTTTCATCGTCAACGTGTGCCGTATGCATGGTTATGGGCGTTGGCTTTGTTGGGAATTTCAGATGCGTTCCTCTATCGTATGAGCGTGACGCGCGCTGGGTCGCTTTCTCTTGCCGTGCTTGCGCTTGCAGTGCTCTGGCTTGTTGAAAAAAAAATAAGCATCTTGCTGTTCTGTCGTTTATTTATGTTTGGATGTACGATGCTTTTCCACTCCTGATCGCGTTTGCTGTTTTATATGTCCTTGCGGTTGCATTGATCGAGCATCGCCTTGAATATAAGCCTTTACTGTTTGTCGCGGGCGGTATTTTGCTTGGCATGCTCATCAATCCATATTTTCCAGACAACATTATTTTTTCATATCGTCACATGTTGCCGAAGTTGACAGAAGCTACATCTGTCCGGGTTGGCAACGAGTGGTTCCCGTACGATACGAAACAAATCCTTGAGAACTCATTTCCATCGCTCATCGCATTGGTCAGCGGGATGTTTGCTCTTGGACTCTCCGGTAAAAAAATGGATGTGCGGACCGCCTTTTCTTTGCTCGTTGCATTGCTTTTTGGACTCATGCTCTTGCAAGCGCGCCGGTTTGTGGAATATTTCCCGCCGTTCGCGTTGGTCTTCGCTGCTTTCGCATGGTCGCCTCTTCTCATGGACCCTGAACCTGCTTCCGTTTCTTCAGCCGAGTCTCCCCTCAAGCGGATTCTCGCGAACCTGCCCGCGATTCTGTTGTCGGTGGCTGTAGCTGTCAGTATCGCCAGATCAGTTCCTCGGGCGCGTGAAGCGATTGATACATCCAAATCATATGAACTGTATGCGGGAGCGTCTCATTGGCTGGAAGCCAATACCCCGGCTGGGTCACGCGTCTTTCAGACAGACTGGGATGATTTCCCGCGTTTGTTCTATTACAACACGCACAATACATACTTGATCGGTCTCGACCCAACGTATATGCAGTTGTATGATGCGGATCTGTACGATCAATGGGTTCTTGTCACGCAAGGAAATGTGGATGCCCCATCGAAAATTATTGCCAGTGTATTTGGTTCGCAATATGTGCATACCGACTTGAAGCATGGAAACTTTATGAAAGCCGCCGCCAAGGATCCCGGGCTAAAAGAAGTGTATCGTGACGACCAGGCTGTCATCTATGAAGTGATCGCATTGCCGTGAGTTTTTCTTTTGGGATGTTATACTAAAATGCAAGTTGCAGTACCATTTTTTATAGCAAGCATAATGCGAGGGAATACTCGAACCATGTCTTATGAAGAACAAGGCGCATTGAAAGGGTTGCAAAAGTTGGATTCGCAATCCATCGGCGCCATATACGATCAATATTTTGTTGAGGTCCATCGTTACGTCCGTTACCGGGTGAACGATGATGCCGTTGCGGAGGATATTGCCAGCGATGTGTTCATGCGCTTGCTCGAAGCCTCGCAAAAAGGGCAGGGACCGCAGACCAACCTCAAAGGTTGGCTGATCGCCACAGCCTCCAACGCTGTGAACGATCATTTGCGCCGCAAGTATCGCAGGCCCACAGAAGCATTGTCAGACGCGATGCCCGATGCGGTTACGAGCGTCAACGCTGAAGTGGATTTACGTGAACAAAACCGGGTTGTGCAACAGGCCTATGCCCAGTTGACCGACGAACAACAACACGTCTTAGCTTTGAGGTTTAATCAGGGATATTCCCTCGAAGAAACTGCATTGTATATGAAGAAAAAAGTAAATGCCGTGAAGGCCCTCCAATTTAGAGCGCTCGCATCGCTCCAGCGAATGATTGGGGAGGTGAGTTATGAATAATTTATATGAAGCTTTAGAAGTTTGTTTAAATGAGATCGAACAAGGCGCGGATGTAGATACCGTTCTCTTCCGTTATCCTGAATTGGCCGATGAACTTCGTCCTATCCTTGAAACGTCTGTAAAGGCAAAAGAGATGGCTGTGCCTGCTCCTTCACAGGAAGTGGTTCGAAGGAATCGCGCAAAATTGCTTCAGCGTGCTTCTGAGATGCGTGAGGCGAAGAATTCCCCGGCTTCCCGCCGTATTTGGTCCGTGCCGTTGCGACGTGCGTTGGTGAGTTTGATGGTCGTGACAATGTTGTTCGTGAGTAGTACGGGGCTTGTCCGTGCATCATCAAACACTTTGCCTGGCGATAATCTCTATCCCGTCAAGCGTACTTGGGAGGACGTGCTGTTGCTCTTTACGTTCGACCCAACTCGTCGTGGAGAATTAGAACTCGAGCATGAGACTGAACGTCTGGACGAAGTGCATGAACTCTTCACAGCGGGACGCTCTGTGCCTGTGGACTTTTCTGGATATGTCACGCGTCAAAACGGGACCGAGTGGCGGGTGGCCGGTGTAACAATTGTGATCTCATCTGACACCATTCTGCCAAGCCCGCAAGTACAAGTTGGTGATGCTGTGCGTATACAAGGCCAGACGAGAAGCGACAAGAGTATCGATGCATCTCGGATTGAGTTGGTTTCTCCCGGTTCCATCGTGCCGGAAGTGGAAGATCTCGAGGATGATGGCGCTCATCAATCTCAAGAGACGGATCAGTCCGGTGGGGAGGACTCAGACAACGAGTCCGAAGGTGAAGCGACTGTTGTTCCTACATCCAAAACCCCCGTCCCGACAAAGGTCAAAGTTGAAGCAACCAAGACGGAAGATAAATCCATAGAAGGCAAGGTTGTCTCCATCGAAAATGATTTCATCGTGGTGAACGGCATCTTGATGAACATTGCCACGGCGGAAGTCAAAGGCACTCCAAGTGTTGGCGCGGCGGCAAAGGTGGAAGGCTATTACAATACAAATGGCGTGTTTATTGTCACGAAGATCGAGTTCGAGAAAAGTGGGTCGGGTGGTGGTTCTGACTCTGGTGATAACGACACAAACACCAATATAAACACGAACACAAATACGAATACCAACACCAACACGAATAGTAATACCAACTCTGACGACAGCAATAACAATGACTCCAATAGTAATGATGACAATAGCAATGACAGTGGAGGGGGAAGCGGATCTGGTGGCGGTGGAGATGATTGATGAAATTTGCGGAGGCGACCCCTCCGCAAATTTTTTAAAGTCAGTTCCTTGTGCGATGGTATATAATGCCCGTGACGGGTATAAAATCAGGTACAAGTATCATCTTCTTGTATAAACCAACTCGCGCAGGAGACACACAATGACCGACGCAAACTTTTACCTTGGACGCGCGTACGACCCTATCAAGCAAACTGTTTCGAACACACAAGCAACCTACGATCCCGCTGACCTGACCACCCATGCAGTTGTCACCGGTATGACCGGCTCGGGTAAAACAGGTTTGTGCATTGGGCTTCTTGAAGAAGCCGCATTGAAGGGCATCCCTGCCATAATTATCGACCCAAAAGGCGACCTCACGAATTTATTGTTGCACTTTCCTGATCTTGCCCCGCAAGATTTTCAACCCTGGCTTGACGCAGAACAGGCTCGCCGCGCAGGAAAGACAATCGAACAGGCTTCGATGGAAGCGTCGCTGAATTGGCGCAATGGATTGAACGAGTGGGGCATCACACAGGAACGTGTGTTGGCGCTCAAGAACGCCGCACAATTTTCCGTCTTTACGCCCGGCTCTGACGCGGGCATTCCTGTTAGTGTTTTATCATCGCTCGCCGCGCCCGAAATCCCTTGGAATGAAAATCGTGAAGTGTTGCGTGAGAAGATCGCGAGCACAGTCACAGCATTGCTTGGGCTTGTTGGTTATGATGATATCGATCCCCTTCGTTCGCGCGAACATATTCTGCTCGCCAATATTTTCGAGAATGCCTGGAGTCAGGGCAAGAGCGTGGACCTGACCGAACTCATTCTGCAAACCCAAACGCCTCCGTTCGATAAACTTGGCGCTTTCCCCGTCGATACTTTCTTCCCTGCCAAAGATCGCATGGAACTTGCGATGGTCTTGAACAATATCCTTGCGTCACCAGCGTTTGAAACATGGCGCGAAGGCCAGCCACTTGATATTGGCTCCATGCTTTACACCGAAGATAAACGTCCGCGCCACAATATTTTCTATATCGCCCATCTCTCCGATGCTGAGCGTATGTTCTTTGTCACGCTCTTGCTGGCATCTGTCGAAACATGGATGCGCACCCAAAGCGGCGCAACATCATTGCGCGCTCTCCTCTACATGGATGAAATTTTTGGTTACCTGCCTCCCTCACGCAACCCAGCCTCCAAGCAGCCTCTTCTCCGTATGTTGAAACAAGCGCGTGCCTTTGGCCTCGGCCTTTTGCTCGCCACCCAAAACCCTGTGGACGTGGATTACAAGGCCCTCTCCAACGCGGGCACATGGTTCATTGGCAAACTCCAAACCGAACAGGATAAGAACCGTCTGCTCGATGGGCTCGAAAGTGCGGCAGGCGGCGTTCCGCGAAATACCTTTGATAAGTTGATCTCCACGCTTGGTAAACGCGTTTTCATTTTGCATAACGTCCACGAGAAAGCACCTCAACTTTTTCAAACCCGTTGGACGATGAACTACCTCGCTGGCCCTCTCACACGGACTCAGATTCCCGCACTCAATAAACTTGCCAACGCGATGGCATCGCCTCAGACTCAACCGAAGCCTGTTGCCTCCATCTCAATCCTTTTCTACGCCTGTATCAGAATCCCCTTCTTTTATGGCTACGGCCCCTCAAAGGGTCTCAAATCGTCAATCGCAAATCGTAAATCCAAAATCAGACGGCAGTCAAACCAAACCTCCTGTCCCTGCCGCGATCAAGGAATATTTCCTTCCGCAAAATCACAGTTTACCTGAAGCATTCAAAGCCGCGAATCAACCCATGCCATCCGAAGCGCAGATCGAGGGTGTCATCTACCGTCCAGCCTTGGTCGCCTCTGCCCAAGTGAGACTTCTCGACCGCAAACTCGGTGTGGATAGCGAGGTCTCTCGCGCGGCATTTATCCAAGCCCCTGAAAAGCGAAGTTCCGTGCGATGGGAAGAATATGCCTTCAATGGCAAATTGCTTGAAAATACCGACCCATCACCTGTGCCTTCATCAAGATTTGGCACAATTGATACACCCTTGAATGATGCAAAGTTAATGACCGCGCTTCAAAAGGACTTTGCCGATTGGGTGCAGAGGAATTCATCTGTTACTGCACGGGCGAATCAGGCACTCAAAGTGTTTGCAGGTCCCGATGTCACACAGGCCGAATTCATGCGGGCTTGTGCTGAGGCCGCCCGAACTGCCCGCGATGCAGAGTTCAATAAACTTGCCGCGAAGATTGACCGCCAGATCGCAACGCTCGAAGATAAACTCAGCCGTGAGGAGCGGGAACTACGTCAGGATGAGGCGGAGCTTGCTCAAAGGAAGATGGAAGCGATGGGCACTCATGCCGAAAACGTCCTTGGGTTGTTCACGGGCAGTCGCAGTACACGCAAGCTGTCGTCATCTTTGACGAAACACCGCATGACCGAACAAGCTAAAGCCGATGTGGATGAATCCATCGAAGCGATCGCGCAGTTCAAACAGCAGTTAGCCGACCTTGATAAAGAACGTCTGCGTCTTGCAGAAGAACTTAATAGTAAATGGGGTAGTGTAGTGAGTGACACATCCGAGGTCACTGTTGCTCCCAAGAAAACGGACGTGTTCATCAATCTCTTTGGTGTCGCCTGGGTTCCGTATTACCTCGTCCGAACCGGTGCAGAGACCATCGAACTGTCTGCTTTTGGCGAATAGTGATTTTTTGGAGTCGCCAGCTTGCTGGCGAACGCGGGAGCAAGCTGGCGACTCCAAATGAAAGGCGTTATGTTCTGGTTGATTCTTGCCGTTATTTTGTGGGGTGTTGTCCATTCTGTGATGGCCTCGATGGCATTCAAGGACTTCCTCCGCCGTAGGTTGGGTAATGGCTTTATGCGGGCCTATCGCTTGTCCTATAATATTTTCTCTGCGATTAGCTTTGCTCCGATCCTGTATTTGATGGCGACTTTGCCAAACAACGACTTGTATCAAGTCCCTTCTCCGTGGAGCTATCTCATGTTGGCGGGGCAGGGGTTCTGTGTGGCGTTTCTATTTATTGCTGTATTACAGACGGACACACTCTCGTTCGTTGGGTTACGTCAATTGTTCGAGGACGAGAAAGCTGGCAAGCTGGTGACGAAAGGCTTTTACCGTTTTATGCGTCATCCTCTGTATACGTTTGGATTGCTCATTCTCTGGCTTTCTCCAAGTGTGACCGTCAATTCATTTGTAGTCTACGTTGCGCTGACAGTTTATATCTTTGTTGGGGCCTTTTTCGAAGAACGAAAGCTTCTGCGTGAGTTTGGGCAGGAATATGCAGATTACAGATCTGTAACACCTATGATCGTCCCTGGTTTGAAGTTTAATGGGAACAAATAATTTCCATACTCCGTTAAGTTGATACTCATCACAAGTTAATTTGATTCGGTTTACGCAAGGTATAATTTTCCGTAATGGCTACAGTATCCCAACCTTATGAACGCACTCCTGTCATACCACAGGTTGTTGCCGCCCTTATTAGCGGCATAACCCTGTTCTTTATTGCTTTAATCGTATGGACCGTGGGCTATCAACTCGTTTACGCGGGACGCATCTTCCCCGGTGTTTCTGTGGCGGGTGTTGATCTTTCTGGTATGAATCCGTCCGATGCGGCGGTGAAGTTGAACCAAGCCTTGTCTTATCCCATCACTGGGAAGATTTTGTTCAAGGATGGTGAAAAGGCTTGGGTGGCGACTCCGGCAGAATTAGGCATGGTCTTTGATCCGTCGTCCAGCGCTGTATCAGCCTATCGGTTTGGAAGAAGCGGTGGGATATTCGGTGCGCTGGCCGGTCAAATGCAGGCCCTTGGCAATGGGACGAACGTCCAGCCTGTTATTGTTTTCGATCAACGAGTTGCGTATCAATATTTACGTCAGATCAGTGTGCAAGTAGATCAGCCCATGCGTGAAGGTGGTCTGAGTTTGGAAGGTACGAATGTGGTTGCAACACCCGGCCAAACCGGGCGGGAACTCAAGATCGATGCCACGCTCGTGTATCTTGGCGCACAATTGCAAACGTTCAGCGATGGCGAAGTGCAACTCGTGATTCAGGAACTCAAGCCACAGGTTGTCGATGTGAGCGCGCAGGCTGACGTGGCGCGTGGCATATTGAGCCAGCCTCTGACCCTTGTTTTGCCAGATAACAGCGAGAGCAACCCCGGCCCGTTTGTGTACGATGTGCAAATACTGGCGAATATGCTTGGTGTGCAAAACACGGCTGATGGTGTGCAGGTGGTTCTCAATACAAAGGGACTGGCTGATATGCTGGAGCCTGTCAAAACCCGCACAGATCGCCCAGCCAAGAATGCTAAATTTATTTTCAACGATGAAACCCGTCAGCTTGAGCCAATTGAACAATCACAAACCGGTTTGGTCTTGGATGTGGATGCGACTGTAAAGGCTATCAATGAATCATTGTTGCGTGGTGAACATACCGTGCAATTGATCGTCAAGGTAGATCAACCTAAAATTCCATCTACCATCACCGGCGCTGAATTGGGAATCACAGAGTTGATCGGGCAGGAAACTTCTTATTTCTACGGTTCGAGCGCGGAACGTATTCAAAACATCGAAGCGGCCGCCGCGCGTTTTCATGGTGTGTTGGTTGCGCCGGGAGAAACCTTCTCAATGGGCGCCACAATGGGCGACGTGAGTCTTGAAAATGGATTTGCCGAAGCGCTGATCATTTATGGCGGACGCACGATCAAGGGCGTGGGTGGCGGTGTGTGTCAGGTCAGCACAACGTTATTCCGCGCGGCATTCAACGCCGGCTTCCCCATCGTGGAACGCTACTCGCATGCCTATCGCGTATCTTATTATGAAAAAGACATCAGCGGAGCGGTTGACCCATCCCTTGCGGGCTTGGATGCAACGGTCTATTTTCCCCCTCGTTGATTTCAAATTCAAGAACGATACTCCCTATTGGATTCTGATGGAAACCTACATGGGCAACGGTTCGCTCACCTGGAAGTTCTACTCCACCAGCGACGGACGTACCACCACATGGGAAACAACAGGACCCGTCAATGTTGTCCCGGCGCCCTCGCCCGTTTACGAAGAGAACTCCGATCTCAAAAAGAACGATATGAAGCAAGTGGATTGGGCGGCGAACGGCGCAGATGTCACCGTCACACGCACAGTTATGCGCGATGGCGGCGTACTATTGCAGGACCAGATCACAACCCATTATCAACCCTGGCAGGCTATCTGCGAATATGGACCCGACTCGAAAGACCCTGAAAAACTGGCGAAAGAACAAGCTGGCAAATTCTGTGGTAACGACTTTAGTCGGTTGCTACCTGCGCCGTCCTCAGCGCAGGGTTTACTCGGAAAACGCCGCCGAGGACGGCGGCTGAGCATAATTTGTAGTACCGACTTCAGTCGTTACGATGGTAAAATCCCACGCTGTTTGGAAATGGAGTAAACATGGTCAACGAAACCCTCAAAGAAATTCTACGCTGTCCGAATTGTGTACGCACCACAGGCGGCGAACTCAAACTTCACAAGGATGTCTGGTTCATCTGCAACGATTGCGGACGCAAATACCCGGTCATCGACGACATCCCCGTGATGCTGATCGACGAAGGCGATAAATGGGTCAACACCGCCGAAAGCGAATTGCCCGTCCCGCCGCCCTCGAAATAAAGTGAGCGCATTACAGAGTCTGCTGAACGACCTGACCAGTGGAGACGAAGGACGCGCCGAAGACGCAGTCGCTTCACTGATCGAACTGGGTGAAGATGCGATTCCCGCATTATTGGATTTATCCCACTCTTCAAATGTGGACTCTCGCTGGTGGGCATTACGCACCCTCGCAACCTCGCCTCACTCTCGGACCGAATGGCTGGTCCCGTTTCTATTGAGCGACTCCTCCCCGGAAGTTCGTCAGTGTGTGGCGCTTGGGCTGGCTGTCAAACCCGATGAAAGCGCGACCCAGCCTCTCGTCCAGGCATTGAGCGATGAAGATGGCATGGTTGCAAGTCTGGCGGCGAATGCGTTGGTCAAGATCGGGAGCGTGGCTGTCCCATCCCTCGTTGAAGTTGTGAAGAGTGGAAAGCAGTCTGCGCGGATACATGCGTTACGCGCGCTGGCAGAGATCAAAGACCCGCGTGCCATCCCGATCATGATGAAAGTGATGGAAGAAGAGTCTGTGTTGTTACAACATTGGGCAAAGGAAGGCTTGGAACGCCTTGGCCTGGATATGGTATATATAAAACCGGTATGAAAAATATGAACTTTCTCAAAAACATCAAACGCCCCTCTGTGGGACCAATCATTTTCTGGATCATTGCTGTTGCATTGGCAGTGGCAGGATTCTATTTCGTGCGCAACCTCGTCACCTGTTGGACGATCACGCCCTTACCCGGCGCAACACCCTCCGATTGCGGGACGGTCACTGCCGGTTTGGATGGTCCTGTATTGAACGATGAAGGAACCCCGGTTGCCAGTGTGGAAGAATTACCCACGCCGGTGCCTGTCGTCCCCGAATCGGATATCCCTCCCGCATGGGATGGAGCGAGCCGCATCAACATCCTGTTCATCGGCTTGGACTATCGCGATTGGACGGCAGGCGAAGGCGCGCCGCGTTCCGATACGATGATCCTGTTCACGATCGATCCCCTTACCAAAACAGCGGGCATGCTTTCCATTCCGCGCGATATGTGGGTGAATATCCCGGGCTTTGGGTACAGCCGTATCAATACTGCATATTCCTCCGGCGAAGGAAGCAAATTGCCGGGCGGCGGTCCTGCGCTTGCGATGAAAACGGTGGAGCAATTCCTGGGTGTGCCGGTCCATTATTATGCACAGATCGATTTCTATACGTTCATTGAGTTCATTAACCTGATCGGCGGTATTGATATTTATTCCGATGAGGAATTGAGGCTTGACCCGCTTGGTTCTGGTAAAGATAAATTTATCCTTACTGCTGGCGGTTATCGTCATTTGGATGGTGCCAGGACGCTTGCGTATGCACGTACTCGCAAGACCGAAGGCGGCGATGTTGACCGCGCCAAGCGTCAGCAAAAAGTAATTTTAGGTATTCGTAATCAAGTCTTAGATCCTGCCAATTTCCCGGTATTGCTTGGTAAAGCGCGTCAGTTCTACGAAGAGTTCTCAGCGGGTATTAAGACCAATATGCCTTTCGAAACGGGTATTCAACTGGCTGTGCTTGCAAAAGATATCCCTGTGGAAAGTATCAAGCAAGGTGTGATCGATTACACCATGGCTTCTCTCGATAACACTACGCTTAGGCGGACAGAATGCCAGTATCATGAAACCGTTCCCGGATAAGATCCGTGAATTGCGCGATCAGATATTCACTTCTGGTGGCCCGCTCAGCCCGTTGGCGGCGCAGGGTGATCCGACAACATTGATGAAGTCCGATGCGGCGCGTGTTCGTATTTTGAATGGTTCGTTCACGCAGGGTCTGGATGTGACCACTGGCAATTATTTCCTTGCGCAGGGCATGGCAGTGACTGAAGTAGGCCCGGCAGACCGCGCGTATGATAATACGATTGTCTTTTTGTACTCGCCGAAACTGTATACGTTGAAATATTTGCAGGCTGTGTTTGGCATCTCATCCAGCACGCAGATACGAATACAACCTGACCCCGCGCAGACAGTGGATGTGGAAGTGCGATTGGGAAATGATTGGGCAAATGGCAACCCGATGCCGTAAGTTGATTTTTTAAAAATGACACCGCCACAGAAAAAATCTGCGGCGGTATTTTTTTAACTAACGACTTGGACAATAGAACTTGCCGGAGTTATGGTTGCTGGAAAGTAATTTTGTAACCGCCGAGGAAGTTTTCTCCGCTGGGGGTTTGGCAGGTGGGAGGGATGAGGTCGGTGGCGATCTCGCTTCCCAGTGCTAGTTGCACCGCATGGGATGTATCCGGGAGCATCAGGAAGTCGGCATAGCCGTTGCCGAGTTCCGGCTTCAAGCCAGTAAAGAATTCCTCGCCGCCGGTATCCCATGTGACGATGATCTTGATGCCCGCGAGTTGTCTGCGATTGGGATTAAGAACTACAACTTGCAACAGTCCGTCCGGCAAGTTGGCGTCGCAGACGGTATCGAGCGCGCTCAATTGGAATGGCGCTCCCTGTGTGGGGAGTGCGGTCCGTGTGGGGCGAGGGGTGGGTGAGCTTAGGGTTGTGGTTTGTGTTTCAGCGATGGGTGTTTCAAAAACTTGCGGTGTCTCAGTGACATCGAAGGGAATATCGGCAGGGGATGGGAATGGGGAAATGATCGGTTCAACGTTTACGGGTTCAAAGTTTTCAAGCGTTGGCGCGGCTGTAGATGGAATGAATTCGGTTCCGTTTTCGAGGGCGAAGGCGAGGGCAGCGAGTTGATCGGCTTGGGCGAATTGTCCGCTGGCAATCGTTCTTTGGGCTTGGGCGTTCAAGGCTTCTGTTGGGTTGTTGTCATTTAATAGTGCGAGCCTTGCCTGTGCGCGAGGCAGGTTGCCGGTGGCGGTATAGGATGCGGCGATTGCGGAACGGAATTGATCTTTGAAGTCGGCGCGCAGAACGGCGGGGTTTGTATCGGTCAAATGCAAAGGAGAGATCATCCATGCGTAGGCCAGACCAGCCCCAAGTCCGAGAAGAAGCGCGAGCAATATGTCCCAAGGGAATCGTTTCATTGCAGTATCCCGCTCCATGCTTGCATGGCTGTGACGAGTTCCTGTAGGATGGCGATATCTGAATCGGGGAAGCTGTTTTGGCGGGCGTAGTCTAATGCTTCGGTTGCGATGGCAGAGGGGGATTGGGCGCCGAAGATGGCTAATCGGCGCGCGGCCAGCCCGGGGTCCTGTTCGACGCGGTAGGCTTCGGCTGTCATCAGAACATAATCGGTTTTGTAGCCTGCGTTGAGTGTGTCGGGAGTTAAGTCAAAGTATTCAACAGGGTCTATGAACCAGCCATAGGCGAGGCCGAGCCCGATGCCTGTTGCAAGTGTGATGAGGATGAGTAGGATGCGGGTTGCTTTCATAAGAATATCCGGGCAGGTGACCGGCGGCACCCAGAGACACTCCCGTACCGTTGCTGTCTTTCGACCCTGGCGGGGTTTGGCAGGCTCTGCCGCGCCGGGCCTGCCCGGACGTGGGCAAGCATACTCGAACAGGGAGGTGATGTCAACTTGCTTGATTGTATGTACATGTCTTTTAGCGGTTAACAAGATTGAAAGTTTTAGCCATTGCATCTACATTTTTTGCGTCGTACAATAGCTATGATATTGCAATTAAATATATAAAGCGGATGCGTAGACCCTGGATCTTGAACTGGTCGCTTCTCCTGATGCTTCATCACGTGTTATCAGGTAAGGGTTCAGGCGAGCAAGTAGCGAAACCGACCCGCATGTCGGATAGTTTGATTTAAGCAAAAGATTCAATACTCATCGAAGAGGAATTTGTGACTATGAAACATTTCGCATCATTACTACGCTCGGGCATGATCGTTGTACTATTGGCTAGTTTCTTCCTGACACCACAATCTGCGCAAGCATCTTCGCCCGGTAATGATGGTGCAGTGACAATCACCGTTGCCAACACAATCGTTAATAGATATACGTCATTGGCGGCTAATGCGGCGGCGGGGAGTACAAGCCTGAGCGTGGCTAGTGCCGCGGCGCTGAATGTAGCGCCCGGTGACTTGATCCTGATCATTCAAATGCAGGGCGCAAGCATTGACACCAGTGTCAACACTGCGGCTTGGGGTGCAGTTACCGCTTACAACAACGCGGGAAATTATGAATTTGCAACTGTCTACAGCGTCAGCGGCAATACGATCAATCTCTCTCCATGCGGACCTTTTTTACAGCGCAGTTATACTGCCAGCGGGAAAGTTCAAGTCATCCGTGTGCCGCAATATAGCACGTTGACCATCAATGCCGGAGCATCCATTGGTGCGCCGGCTTGGAATGGAAGCACGGGCGGTGTGGCGGCAGTGGTGGCTCAAACTACAGTCACTATAAACGGTAGTATTAATGTGGTCGGCATGGGTTTTCGTGGCGGTGTTCGTGAAAACAACACAACTGCTTTCCCGGCGACTATGCCGGATTATGCTTTTACGGATGCAGGCGGTGGACAAAACTCTGGCGCTCAAAAAGGAGAAAGCATTGCAGGTTTTACAGCAGATTATGATGCTTTAGGCGGCGCTTTTCCAGGTGGTTATGGACGTGGAGCCCCTGCCAATGGCGGCGGCGGCGGTAACGCTCATAATGCGGGCGGCGGCGGCGGCGCCAATGGATATAACGGAATTGCCTGGAATGGTCAGGGTAACCCGAATAACAGTGTTGCAGGGTGGGTCACTGCCTGGGGTTTTGATCCAACTTTAACGAGCGCAACCACTTCCTCTGGCGGTGGTCGCGGTGGTTACACCTATTCTGCCGCTAATCTTAATGCCACAACTGCGGCTGGTGCGCCTGGACTGGTTGGCTGGGGCGGTGATAACCGGCAGGAAAGAGGCGGTTTGGGTGGTCGTCCGTTGATTGGCTTACCGGTTGGCGCGGACACTAGCAATCATATTTTCTTTGGCGGTGGCGGTGGCGCGGGCGATGGTAACGATAACGCCAATGCAAATGGTGGAGCGGGCGGCGGAATCGTCTTTGTCCTTGCTCCTACGGTCACTGGAACTGGAACGATTAATGCGAGCGGCCAAACTGGCTCAAATACCGTCCCTGGTCATAATGACGCGCCGGGTGGTGGTGGTGGCGGCGGTTCTGTAATCGTCGGCGCGACAACCTTGAGCAGTGTTTCAATTAGTGCGAATGGCGGCAAAGGCGGCAACCAACTGATTGCCCTCGCCGAGTCTGAAGGTCCTGGCGGCGGCGGCAGTGGTGGCGTTGTGGCAACTTCCGGTGGCTTTGTTCCGATTGTTGTCAATGGTGGTGCAAATGGACAGACCGGTTCAACTGCTTTAACCGAATTTCTTCCCAATGGCGCAACTTCCGGTGCGGCGGGGAATACTTCGATCATAGTCCCCACCATTCCCAACCAGACTTGTATCGGTGTTGCCAAAACCGTTACGAATGTTACTGTTGTTGCCGGTCCTGCTTACGATGTACAGATGGCAGTCCGGGTTGTCAACATGGGCAGTGATCGGTTGACGAATGTACAGGTAACCGATAACCTCTCTACGGTCTTTAGCGCCATCCCAGGCACTACTTTTAATGTAACCGTTGCTCCGGTAGTTACATTCTCACCGGGAGGCGGAACCATTGCCGGTAATGCCGGTTTCAATGGAAATGCAAATACGAATTTACTCACCACCGGAACTTTAAACATTGGCAGTACCGCACTGATCACGTTTACGGTGCGGGTTACTCCGCCGGCTGGTGGACCCTACACTTATAATAACGCGGCGAACGGCACTGGCACAGGCGCAGTAACCGGCAATGTTGTCAACGATACCTCGCAAAACGGTATTAACTCCGACCCGGATGGGGATGGTAATTCGGGCAATAATAACATTCCAACTCCCATCACACTACCGGCGGTCATACCGACAGTTACCAAGGCTTTTGTGCCGAGTCCGGTCAACCCGGGTGTGGCATCCACGCTAACAATTACATTGACCAATCCGTCTGTTGCGGCTCTGACTTCTGCGACAGTAACGGATAACCTGCCCAGCGGACTAACTACTGTCGCTGCGACTGCCGCGACAACCTGCGGTGGTACTGCGAGTCAAACCTCAACTTCTGTTTCGCTTAGCGGCGGCACGATTCCGGCGGCCGGCAACTGTACCTTGAGTGTTCAGGTGACCGGCGCAGGCGGAGGCGCGTATCTCAATACGATTCCGGCTGGTGCGCTGTCGACCAGTGGCGGTGTGAATACTGTCGCCGCTACCAGTACCCTCAACGTGAATAACAGTCCACTCACGGTGGCTAAATCATTTAATCCTGCCAGTATTCCAGTTGGCGGCGTTTCACAATTAACCATTGTCATCACAAACCCTAACACTACTGCTGTGGCGCTGACCAACCCCAATGCATTGACAGATACCTACCCAGCCGGAGTTACCAACGCCGCGGTACCCGCTGGCGCGACTACCTGCGGTGGTACTGTAACAGCGGTGGCTGGTACCGGCACTGTTGTGCTTACCGGCGCAGGCAACAGTGTGCCTGCCAACGGCAGTTGTACCATTACTGTTAATGTAACATCCACCACTCCCGGACCTGCTGTGACGAACACAATTGCGGCTAATGCTGTCCAAACTGTTACGGCCGGATTATCGAATGTGAACCCAGCCACCGCTAGTTTGACTGTCAGTTCGTTACCGCCCGATGTGGTTAAATCCTTTGCGCCAACAACCATTGGTGTAGGTGCAACTTCAACATTGACTTTTACAATTACCAATCCCAACACTACGGCTTTAAACAACATTAGTTTCGTTGATGTTTTACCTGCTGGACTAACGGCAGTCAATGGAAATGCGACTGTCTGTGGCGGTCCTGCGAATAACAGGGTCATCACACTTACAACCACGATTACTGTCACTGGCGGAGTTCTTGCCGGTGGCGCAAACTGTACTTTCAATGTTACTGTCACTGGGACTACTTCGGGTGTAAAGAATAATACAACCGGGGCAGTCAGTTCGACCCAAACGGGCATTGGTCCCACATCAAATACAGCGACCTTGCTGGTAGCGGCTGCGGATTTGAGCATCACAAAAACTGACGGTGTCGCCGCAGTCAACGCAGGTGGCACAACGACTTACACAATCGTTGTCGCGAATGCGGGTCCATCTGCCGCGAATAATGCAGTGTTCACTGATCCGGCGGTTGCAGGATTGACCGCAACTGGCGTGACCTGCGGAACAGCGACGGGCGGCGCGGCATGTCCGGCTGTTCCAGCTACAACGGTGGCATTGATGCAGGGTGCGGGAATCGTAATCCCGACCTTGCCAAGTGGCGGGAGTGTGACCTTTACGGTCAATGCGAATGTAACAGCGGTGGGCGGTACTGTGGCGAACACTGCGTCTGTGGCAACCCCTGCAGGTACAAGCGATCCATTGCCTGGAAATAACTCGGCGACGGATACGGATACAGTGACGCCGATCGCGAACCTGGTGGTGACCAAGACCGACAGTGCCGCGAATGTGAACGCAGGCGGCACGACCACCTATACATTAACTCTGACGAACAACGGCCCGAGCGCCGCGAACAACAGCACGATCCGCGACGCGGCGGCAGCGGGATTAACGAAGACCGGCATCGGGGCATGCACGGCGGCAGGCGGAGCGGTCTGTCCGACAGTGGGAGCGGGCGCGGGCCAGATGAACATCACGAACCTGGAAGCAGGGACGGTGGTGGTGCCGACCCTGCCGAACGGCGGGAGCATCAGCTTCACGGTCACAGTGGACGTGACGGCAACGAGCGGCACAGTGGACAACATCTTCACCGCCACGCCGCCTGCCGGCACCACGGATCCAAGTCCCGCCACAGTGACAGATACCGACACGGTGACGCCGATCGCGAACCTGGTGGTGACCAAGACCGACAGTGCCGCGAATGTGAACGCAGGCGGCACGACCACCTATACATTAACTCTGACGAACAACGGCCCGAGCGCCGCGAACAACAGCACGATCCGCGACGCGGCGGCAGCGGGATTAACGAAGACCGGCATTGGGGCATGCACGGCTGCGGGCGGAGCGGTGTGCCCGACAGTGGGAGCAGGCGCGGGCCAGATGAACATCACGAACCTGGAAGCAGGGACGGTGGTGGTGCCGACCCTGCCGAACGGCGGCAGTATCAGCTTCACGGTCACAGTTGACGTGACCGCAACAAGCGGCACGGTGGACAACATCTTCACCGCCACGCCGCCTGCCGGCACGACCGACCCAAGTCCCGCGACGGTGACAGATACCGACACGGTGACGCCGATCGCGAACCTGGTGGTGACCAAGACCGACAGCGCCGCGAATGTGAACGCAGGTGGCACGACCACCTATACATTAACTCTGACGAACAACGGCCCGAGCGCCGCGAACAACAGCACGATCCGCGATGCAGTTGCGGCAGGCTTATCGAAGACTGGCATTGGGGCATGCACGCCTGCGGGCGGAGCGGTCTGTCCGACGGTGGGAGCAGGTGCCGGGCAGATGAACATCACCAACCTGGAAGCAGGGACGGTGGTGGTGCCGACCCTGCCGAACGGCGGCAGTATCAGCTTCACGGTGACGGCGAACGTCACCGCCACGACTGGCACAGTGGCAAATACATTCACGTCCACGCCGCCAGTAGGCACCACTGATCCGACTCCTGCAACCACAACGGATACCGATACAGTGATCGAAATTGATGCTGTGAATGATACTGGTGCGTCTGTGAATGGCTACACTGGCGGTCAGTCGTTTGCAGATGTATTGATCAACGATACATTGAACGGCAACCCTGCTACATTATTAAATATAAATCTAACTCAAGTCTCAACCACCAATGCAGGCGTGACGTTGAATCCGCTTGACGGTTCGGTGAATGTTGCGGCAGGCACTCCGGCTGGCACTTACACGGTCACGTATCAGATCTGTGATAAAGCCAATCCCTCAATTTGTGATACGGCTACAGTAAGTGTTAACGTAACAGCGGCACCGATCGATGCGGTGGACGATGACTTCACGGGAACGCCTGTGAACGGCCTGACGGGTGGGACGACCGCGACGGTGTACAGCAACGACACATTGAACGGTGCAGCCTTTGCCAACGGGGATGTCACTCCGAGCATCACAGCGGATGGTGGACTGACAGGTGTAGGGATCAACGCGGATGGCACCCTGAGCGTACCGGCAGGCACGGCAGCCGGGACATACACAGTGACGTACCAGATCTGTGAAGTATTGAACGCGACGAACTGCGATCCAGCGGATGTGACCATCCAGGTTGACCCGGCGGTGATCGTAGCGAACGATGACGACTACAGCGGAACGCCTGTGAACGGCCTGACGGGTGGGACGACCGCGACGGTGTACAGCAACGACACATTGAACGGTGCAGCCTTTGCCAACGGGGATGTCACTCCGAGCATCACAGCGGATGGTGGACTGACAGGTGTAGGGATCAACGCGGATGGCACCCTGAGCGTACCGCAGGCACGGCAGCCGGGACATACACAGTGACGTACCAGATCTGTGAAGTATTGAACGCGACGAACTGCGATCCAGCGGATGTGACCATCCAGGTTGACCCGGCGGTGATCGTAGCGAACGATGACGACTACAGCGGAACGCCTGTGAACGGCCTGACGGGTGGGACGACCGCGACGGTGTACAGCAACGACACATTGAACGGTGCAGCCTTTGCCAACGGGGATGTCACTCCGAGCATCACAGCGGATGGTGGACTGACAGGTGTAGGGATCAACGCGAATGGCACCCTGAGCGTACCGGGCAGGCACGGCAGCCGGGACATACACGGTGACGTACCAGATCTGTGAAGTATTGAACGCAACGAACTGCGATACAGCGGATGTGACCATTCAGGTTGACCCGGCGGTGATCGTAGCGAACGATGACGACTACAGCGCGACGCCTGTGAACGGCCTGACGGGTGGGACGACCGCGACGGTGTACAGCAACGACACATTGAACGGTGCAGCCTTTGCCAACGGGGATGTCACTCCGAGCATCACAGCGGATGGTGGACTGACAGGTGTAGGGATCAACGCGGATGGCACCCTGAGCGTACCGGCAGGCACGGCAGCCGGACATACACGGTGACGTACCAGATCTGTGAAGTATTGAACGCGACGAACTGCGATCCAGCGGATGTGACCATCCAGGTTGACCCGGCGGTGATCGTAGCGAACGATGACGACTACAGCGGAACGCCTGTGAACGGCCTGACGGGTGGGACGACCGCGACGGTGTACAGCAACGACACATTGAACGGTGCAGCCTTTGCCAACGGGGATGTCACTCCGAGCATCACAGCGGATGGTGGACTGACAGGTGTAGGGATCAACGCGGATGGCACCCTGAGCGTACCGGCAGGCACGGCAGCCGGGACATACACAGTGACGTACCAGATCTGTGAAGTATTGAACGCGACGAACTGCGATCCAGCGGATGTGACCATCCAGGTTGACCCGGGCGGTGATCGTAGCGAACGATGACGACTACAGCGGAACGCCTGTGAACGGCCTGACGGGTGGGACGACCGCGCCGGTGTACAGCAACGACACATTGAACGGTGCAGCCTTTGCCAACGGGGATGTCACCCGAGCATCACAGCGGATGGTGGACTGACAGGTGTAGGGATCAACGCGGATGGCACCCTGAGCGTACCAGGCAGGCACGGCAGCCGGGACATACACAGTGACGTACCAGATCTGTGAAGTATTGAACGCGACGAACTGCGATCCAGCGGATGTGACCATCCAGGTTGACCCGGCGGTGATCGTAGCGAACGATGACGACTACAGCGGAACGCCTGTGAACGGCCTGACGGGTGGGACGACCGCGACGGTGTACAGCAACGACACATTGAACGGTGCAGCCTTTGCCAACGGGGATGTCACCCGAGCATCACAGCGGATGGTGGACTGACAGGTGTAGGGATCAACGCGGATGGCACCCTGAGCGTACCGGGCAGGCACGGCAGCCGGGACATACACAGTGACGTACCAGATCTGTGAAGTATTGAACGCGACGAACTGCGATCCAGCGGATGTGACCATCCAGGTTGACCCGGCGGTGATCGTAGCGAACGATGACGACTACAGCGGAACGCCTGTGAACGGCCTGACGGGTGGGACGACCGCGACGGTGTACAGCAACGACACATTGAACGGTGCAGCCTTTGCTAACGGGGATGTCACTCCGAGCATCACAGCGGATGGTGGACTGACAGGTGTAGGGATCAACGCGGATGGCACCCTGAGCGTACCGGCAGGCACGGCAGCCGGGACATACACAGTGACGTACCAGATCTGTGAAGTATTGAACGCGACGAACTGCGATCCAGCGGATGTGACCATCCAGGTTGACCCGGCGGTGATCGTAGCGAACGATGACGACTACAGCGGAACGCCTGTGAACGGCCTGACGGGTGGGACGACCGCGACGGTGTACAGCAACGACACATTGAACGGTGCAGCCTTTGCCAACGGGGATGTCACTCCGAGCATCACAGCGGATGGTGGACTGACAGGTGTAGGGATCAACGCGAATGGCACCCTGAGCGTACCGGCAGGCACGGCAGCCGGGACATACACGGTGACGTACCAGATCTGTGAAGTATTGAACGCAACGAACTGCGATACAGCGGATGTGACCATCCAGGTTGACCCGGCGGTGATCGTAGCGAACGATGACGACTACAGCGGAACGCCTGTGAACGGCCTGACGGGTGGGACGACCGCGACGGTGTACAGCAACGACACATTGAACGGTGCAGCCTTTGCCAACGGGGATGTCACCCGAGCATCACAGCGGATGGTGGACTGACAGGTGTAGGGATCAACGCGAATGGCACCCTGAGCGTACCGGCAGGCACGGCAGCCGGGACATACACGGTGACGTACCAGATCTGTGAAGTATTGAACGCAACGAACTGCGATACAGCGGATGTGACCATCCAGGTTGACCCGGCGGTGATCGTAGCGAACGATGACGACTACAGCGGAACGCCTGTGAACGGCCTGACGGGTGGGACGACCGCGACGGTGTACAGCAACGACACATTGAACGGTGCAGCCTTTGCCAACGGGGATGTCACTCCGAGCATCACAGCGGATGGTGGACTGACAGGTGTAGGGATCAACGCGAATGGCACCCTGAGCGTACCGGCAGGCACGGCAGCCGGGACATACACGGTGACGTACCAGATCTGTGAAGTATTGAACGCAACGAACTGCGATACAGCGGATGTGACCATTCAGGTTGACCCGGCGGTGATCGTAGCGAACGATGACGACTACAGCGCGACGCCTGTGAACGGCCTGACGGGTGGGACGACCGCGACGGTGTACAGCAACGACACATTGAACGATACAGCCTTTGCCAACGGGGATGTCACCCGAGCATCACCGCGGATGGTGGACTGACAGGTGTAGGGATCAACGCGGATGGCACCCTGAGCGTACCGGCAGGCACGGCAGCCGGGACATACACAGTGACGTACCAGATCTGTGAAGTATTGAACGCGACGAACTGCGATCCAGCGGATGTGACCATCCAGGTTGACCCGGCGGTGATCGTAGCGAACGATGACGACTACAGCGGAACGCCTGTGAACGGCCTGACGGGTGGGACGACCGCGACGGTGTACAGCAACGACACATTGAACGGTGCAGCCTTTGCCAACGGGGATGTCACCCGAGCATCACAGCGGATGGTGGACTGACAGGTGTAGGGATCAACGCGGATGGCACCCTGAGCGTACCGGCAGGCACGGCAGCCGGGACATACACAGTGACGTACCAGATCTGTGAAGTATTGAACGCGACGAACTGCGATCCAGCGGATGTGACCATCCAGGTTGACCCGGCGGTGATCGTAGCGAACGATGACGACTACAGCGGAACGCCTGGGAACGGCCTGACGGGTGGGACGACCGCGACGGTGTACAGCAACGACACATTGAACGGTGCAGCCTTTGCCAACGGGGATGTCACTCCGAGCATCACAGCGGATGGTGGACTGACAGGTGTAGGGATCAACGCGGATGGCACCCTGAGCGTACCGGCAGGCACGGCAGCCGACATACACGTGACGTACCAGATCTGTGAAGTATTGAACGCGACGAACTGCGATCCAGCGGATGTGACCATCCAGGTTGACCCGGCGGTGATCGTAGCGAACGATGACGACTACAGCGGAACGCCTGTGAACGGCCTGACGGGTGGGACGACCGCGACGGTGTACAGCAACGACACATTGAACGGTGCAGCCTTTGCCAACGGGGATGTCACTCCGAGCATCACAGCGGATGGTGGACTGACAGGTGTAGGGATCAACGCGGATGGCACCCTGAGCGTACCGGCAGGCACGGCAGCCGACATACACAGTGACGTACCAGATCTGTGAAGTATTGAACGCGACGAACTGCGATCCAGCGGATGTGACCATCCAGGTTGACCCGGCGGTGATCGTAGCGAACGATGACGACTACAGCGGAACGCCTGTGAACGGCCTGACGGGTGGGACGACCGCGACGGTGTACAGCAACGACACATTGAACGGTGCAGCCTTTGCCAACGGGGATGTCACCCGAGCATCACAGCGGATGGTGGACTGACAGGTGTAGGGATCAACGCGGATGGCACCCTGAGCGTACCGGCAGGCACGGCAGCCGGGACATACACAGTGACGTACCAGATCTGTGAAGTATTGAACGCGACGAACTGCGATCCAGCGGATGTGACCATCCAGGTTGACCTGGCGGTGATCGTAGCGAACGATGACGACTACAGCGGAACGCCTGTGAACGGCCTGACGGGTGGGACGACCGCGACGGTGTACAGCAACGACACATTGAACGGTGCAGCCTTTGCCAACGGGGATGTCACTCCGAGCATCACAGCGGATGGTGGACTGACAGGTGTAGGGATCAACGCGGATGGCACCCTGAGCGTACCGGGCAGGCACGGCAGCCGGGACATACACAGTGACGTACCAGATCTGTGAAGTATTGAACGCGACGAACTGCGATCCAGCGGATGTGACCATCCAGGTTGACCCGGCGGTGATCGTAGCGAACGATGACGACTACAGCGGAACGCCTGTGAACGGCCTGACGGGTGGGACGACCGCGACGGTGTACAGCAACGACACATTGAACGGTGCAGCCTTTGCCAACGGGGATGTCACCCGAGCATCACAGCGGATGGTGGACTGACAGGTGTAGGGATCAACGCGAATGGCACCCTGAGCGTACCGGGCAGGCACGGCAGCCGGGACATACACGGTGACGTACCAGATCTGTGAAGTATTGAACGCAACGAACTGCGATACAGCGGATGTGACCATCCAGGTTGACCCGGCGGTGATCGTAGCGAACGATGACGACTACAGCGGAACGCCTGTGAACGGCCTGACGGGTGGGACGACCGCGACGGTGTACAGCAACGACACATTGAACGGTGCAGCCTTTGCCAACGGGGATGTCACTCCGAGCATCACAGCGGATGGTGGACTGACAGGTGTAGGGATCAACGCGAATGGCACCCTGAGCGTACCGGGCAGGCACGGCAGCCGGGACATACACGGTGACGTACCAGATCTGTGAAGTATTGAACGCAACGAACTGCGATACAGCGGATGTGACCATCCAGGTTGACCCGGCGGTGATCGTAGCGAACGATGACGACTACAGCGCGACGCCTGTGAACGGCCTGACGGGTGGGACGACCGCGACGGTGTACAGCAACGACACATTGAACGGTGCAGCCTTTGCCAACGGGGATGTCACTCCGAGCATCACAGCGGATGGTGGACTGACAGGTGTAGGGATCAACGCGGATGGCACCCTGAGCGTACCGGCAGGCACGGCAGCCGGGACATACACGGTGACGTACCAGATCTGTGAAGTATTGAACGCGACGAACTGCGACACGGCCACGGCCACGATCACCGCATTAGTCGATCAGGTGGATCTTTCCCTCACCAAGACCGTTGATATCACAACACCACTCGTTGCTACGAATATAACCTTCACTCTTACGGTGACGAACGCGTTGACCAGTACGGTGCCTGCCACAGGTGTGGTTGTCACTGATGTGATCCCAGCCGGGTTTACTTATGTGTCCCATAACACGCTCAACGGCTCATATAACAACGCTACCGGAGAATGGTCACTGACCAATCCTCTTGCTATTGGAGCCAGCGCCACGTTGGGTCTCACGGTTTCTGTCAATGTGCCGGGGCCGTACACGAACTATGCCGAGATCACAGCGGCGCTTGAGGTCGACCCAGACTCAACTCCGAACAATGGACCGCGGACACCCGATGAAGACGATGATGCCAGCGTAACAGTCACGCCAACGCAAGACAACCCGAGTTTGGGTAAATCTGTCAGCGGTAGTAACCAGACGTTTACAGTTGGCACAGATGTAGCGATTGGTGAGATCGTTGAGTATACAGTCAATATTAACGTTCCACCTGGGGTATTTAATAACACCCAAATGGTGGATACAATGGATCGCGGACTTTCCTTTATGGATTGTGTCAGCATTACTGGAACAGGATTAACCACTTCCGTTGGATCTCTAACTACAGTTTGTGATAATGCGGTGTCGGATAACCCCGGAACCACCACGGTAGACGATGGCCGTCGTGTGACATTTGATTTGGGCACATTGACAAATAGCTCCGGCTCAGATCAGACCCTTTCGTTTGTTTATACAGCTGTGGTTTTGGATAACGCTGATAATGTTTCAGGTCTGACACTTAATAATAGTGCCCAACTCATCTTAGGCTCAACCCCATTAACCCCTGTCAGGGCTGCTGTCAACATCGTAGAGCCTGACCTTTCGATTTCAAAAACAGCCAACACAACATTGGTAGCGGTAGGCTCAGAAGTTACGATCACTTTGAATATTCAACATACAGCAAACAGCGAGACGAATGCTTATGATGTCTTGGTAACTGATGCCCTTCCTACTGAATTGGAACTGGTGACTGGAACATTAGAGTGCACATCTGGCGCGCAAGATGCGACCACTTGCAGTTATGATACAGGTACGCGTACTGTTCGTGCAATATGGAATAGTTTTGCCTTGGGCGGTGGGAATGGACGTGTAACCTTCCGTGTGAGGATTATGTCTCTGCCGCCTGGTGGTGTTTCCAACATAGCTAATGTTGCTTGGACCAGCCTACCGGGGGATGTGAGCACGCCTCAGACCAGTAACGCCTTCTCAACTGAACGTGATTATGACCCTGCCAGCCAGGTGGATGTGTATGGTACGAGCGATACACTTGTACTTGGTGTATTCAATGGAGCGGTACCCGCTACTGGCTTTGCACCTAATGTAGTCACTGACCTGAGCAAAGTGAGACGAGAAAACTACTCACAAGCTGGAAATATGACAGTGGAGATTCCTGCATTAGGGATCAACCTGCCGGTCGTAGGCGTGTCGCTAAACAATGGAGAGTGGAATGTAGCTTGGTTGGGGAATCAGGCTGGATGGTTGGAAGGAAGCGCGTTCCCAACTTGGAGTGGCAACAGTGTGCTTACTAGTCATGTTTATGGCGCGAACGGGTTGCCAGGTCCATTTGTAAAACTCAACACGCTCAAATATGGCGATAAGATCGTAATTCATGCATACGGCAAAAAGTATGTTTATGAAGTGCGGGCCAACAAGGTGGTCAACCCGAATGATGCATCTATTTTCAATCATGAAACGAAGTCATGGTTGACGCTCGTTACCTGTAAGGAGTATGACGAGGCAACGAACACATATAAGAAACGCGTAGTAGTACGTGCCGTATTGGTAAGTGTAGAGTAACGGTAAAATAGATAAAAAGATGGCGTCCATGAAAAGGACGCCATCTTTTTATTAAAGACTCCATCAACTGGTAGAATTGGCCTCGCACTTTGATGATCCAGTAATTACTCTCATTGCGTCTTATGTGGACGATATCAATAAAAGTTTAGATAGAACAAGT
This sequence comes from Candidatus Defluviilinea proxima, assembly GCA_016721115.1. NCBI lineage: Bacteria > Bacillati > Chloroflexota > Anaerolineae > Anaerolineales > Candidatus Villigracilaceae > Candidatus Defluviilinea > Candidatus Defluviilinea proxima. Next base: position 4,696,707 of record JADKIW010000001.1, on the reverse strand, counting down.
CCCTTTTATTTCTGTTTGCAAATTTATCCCGTAGAAATTTTCGATGAACACCGTTGAACTTAGAAAAATCCTTGAAAACATTCAAGCTCCGCATAAATTAGATTCTCATCCCTGGGTATCTGCTCGTTTTGTGTTAGATCTTGCACGTGACTTTCAAGGTTCTCCCGGCGAAAAACTGATCCATGCTGTTTCTGCAGTATTTCGCGAAACTATGCCGGGGATTCCACCTCGGCGTGGCATTCGTTTGGACACGCGTTGGGCTGAGTTCGGTTTGCTTGCTGCGCAATATTTTGCGCCTGCCAAGTTTGGTGTTGTAGCGCCAGGCTCTTTGCGTAATGCTTGGGCTCATATTGACAGGGCTATTTTGTTCTTTGTATATGGGCGTGCAGACGAATTAACTCAGGCTCAATTTGAGCCTTATATATTGATCGGGCGCGAATCGGGTGTAGCGCCAGATAGTACATTGAGTGATTGGCACCGAAAAGGAATCGAACAACTGACGCACGCTATTCAAGTGCGTGAACAATATTTATCCCGCCAAGTTGAAGATGCTTCCCTTGCTTCTTCTCCGAAGAAGAAACCTCGTAAGGTGCGCCGATGGATTGCGCTTGGTATTCTGGGTCTGTTTTTGATTCTTGCCACGTTGGGCGTTATAAAAGCTTTACATGTGTACGGTTTGGCACGAGTTGTTGTAGATGACATTTATAAACTTCAGGATGTGTCCAAGACTCCAAGTATTGATAAATTGAAAAATGCAGGGGCATTACTTTCAAAAACGCGCCAGGATTTTTCTGCTTTACGAGAAGAGGTAGGTCCTTTTTTATGGATGACCTCCTTGTTGGGCTGGGTGCCAACTTATGGTGGAGATATGATTTCCGCCCCTGCGTTGATCGAGATGGCCGATTCGATGCTGACTTCTGCTGATATGACGTATCAGGCAGGCGCGCCTCTCTTGGACGATGTATTGGATTCTTCAGGTGAGATCAGTTTCGACCCTCCCAGACTCCTCAATCTTTTGAATCAGATCGCGCCACAGATGAATACTGCGTCCGATCAGTTACAAAACGCACTGACTGCCAGAGAAAAATTAAATATTGAAAAATTGTCCCCTCGAGTAAAGGATTTGGTTATAAATAGAGTTGATCCTTTGCTTGGTTTGATGCGGGATGGGTTAACTCTGGCTGTTGAATTGCCGCAAGTTGCAGGTGCATCTGATGAAGGCCCCAAAACATATTTGCTTTTGGTGCAAAATGAGGATGAACTTCGTCCAACGGGTGGGTTTATTACTGCAGCAAGTTCGGTAGTTGTGCAGGATGGGCAACTCGGCGGTATGGATTTTGAAAATTCTGGGGATATGGATAATTGGGATCAGCCCTATCCTAGCGCGCCCTGGCAATTGAATGAATACATGAATAGCCCGGTGATGGTATTTAGAGATGCAAACTGGTTTACGGATTTTCCAAGATCTGTGCTGTATGCGGAGTATTTGTATTCGTATGCAAAAGGCCATTCCGTTGATGGGGTGATTGCTTTCGATCAGCATATGTTGGTTGAGTTACTGCAAGTCGTAGGTCCGATTGAAGTAGAAGGTGCGGATCAGCCTGTTGACGCCAATACAGTTGTACCTTTCATGCGCGAGTCAAAGATAAAGACGGAAGAAGACCTGGCAATTCCTGGATGGAATAATAAATTGTTTATGAATAGGATTTCATCCGCTTTGTTGAAGAAAATACTCTCTGGCGATGTGCCAGTTCGTAAATTTGCTGATTTTATAGTTCGAGTGTTGGATGAACGTCACTTAATGATTCAGCTTGATAATAAAGAAATGTCGAACTTGCTGGCTCGTCATAATTGGGATGGTGCTATCAAACCTGTTGATGGTGACTTCCTAATGGTAGTGGATTCGAATATTGGCTTTAATAAAACTAATTCTGTGGTGTCTACTAAACTTACCTATAGTATTGACCTGACAAATCCGACTACGCCAGTAGCCCAAGTACTTATTGAGCATATGAACTCTTCCTCAGGCTTAATCCCTTGTGGGTTGCGTGATAGAGTTTCATTGGATGGTCAGGAGAGTTATCCGATTGATCGTTGTTATTGGGATTATCTGCGAATTTACACTCGAGGGCAAAGCAGGTTGTTGCAGTCCAACCCTCAATCCATTCCAGCCGAGTGGATGTTACGTGGACAAGATGTTTTTGCCCGTGTAGACACCTTGGATGAGGATTTAGATGGTATTTCAACTTATGGCCTATTAAAAGTTGTGCCGGGAGGGCAAACGGTGACCACCAAGCTCCGGTATGTGCTTCCAATGGATACGTTATCTATTCGCCCGGGAACTCGACAAGTTGTATATCGTCTCACGGTAAAGAAACAACCCGGCACTATGGCTATTCCGATTGATATTGAAGTTCGTTTGCCGGACGATGTAGCCCTGTTTAGTGTTCCCGATGGAACTCAAGTGAACGGCAATGTAGTTTATTATCCAAGCAACCTTAGAACGGACTTGGAATTCGAGCTTGTTTTCGAAGTTCCTTGAACTCGTTCCAAATCCGAAGTTTGTTTTTGGCATTATGAAATACAATTTATGCACTATTTATATTTCGATATAAGGAAGATGAAATGAAAAACAGGATACTTTTTTTTGTTGTAATCGCCTTGGTGATTTCTGTAACCGTTATTGCCAGTACTGACCCAACTTGGGCCAGTGCGTTACGTTTTCCGAGCAAAACCGAAGGTCCCCGCCCTTTAAAGCTAGATCAGTTGGGAGCCCCAAGCCAGCAGTTTGACAAGATTTCGATTGCAGAAGATGGGATTTATTATCTCGGTGGTGTTTGTGCGTTTGAGGTGGATTATAAGAATACAGGACTTCGCGATGATGTTGATATTGATGTGCCTGTAAGCCTTTCTAGCGACATCCCTTACAATGCCCCAAATAATTTGAGTACCCTGCTCTTGCCAGGATGTCACGTGGTGCATTACAAGGAAAATCAAGTAGTGGACTCAGTCTCCACAGAAGATGGACAATGGTCTGTTTGCTTTGGGGAGCGTCCGGAAGCCAACCTTGTAATTTATTATTACCTTGATTCTGCTCAACCGAAGGTGTGGGCACCACTTGCAACCAGCCATCAAAATGGACTTGCTTGTGCTTCCGCTTTATATACTGGCGAATATGCACCTGCTAGCGAGCCTCCTATAAGTGAAGGGGTAGGGGGAGATGTTAATAGTCTGGCTAGCGATACAAACCCAGGAAGTATTGTGCCTCCGTCTAACTCTGTTACTATTACAAAGTCAGGTCGTTATTCTGTCGGTGGAATTTGTACGTTGATCGTAGAACATAAGAAAAATACCATCCAAGATCAGGTGCATGTACAAGACCCTGTGAATGGAGATCCGGTTGATAGGGAGACAAATCTTACATTCCCAACCGAAAATGGATTGCTGTACCAGCCGGGTTGTCACGTGCTCCATTACGAGGATAATGACATTGTGCGTTGGGAACAGTCAACGGCAGACGATGGTAATTGGACTATTTGCTTCGCGGCCCGCCCCGATAAAGAAATGACGATCTACTATTATCTTGGCGACCTGACGGATTATGCCTCACAGTGGACCGCTTTAGAGTCCACTACAGAAAACGGGATGGTTTGCGCGCCTGCTCAATTCACTGGTATGTATACACCCGGTGGAAAAGATAAATAACCAACTTCAACTTTGACATCCATGAATTTTATAAAAGGCCGTCCCAAATGGATGGCCTTTTATGGTTAAAATCAAGATAACTATGAATCGGAGTTTTTCCCTTGTTCGATCAGCACCGCCCGTATTGTTGGGCGTTGTATTGTTTTCGATTTATATTACAACGATGGCTCCGGGTCTCACTTGGGCAAATGATGGTTCAGATGGTGGGGACTTGATTACAGCGGCCGCAATTGGGGGAGTGCCACATCCAACAGGGTATCCTGTTTATTTGATCCTCGCCAGAACTTTTCAAGCGATTCCTGTTGGCTCACTCGCATATCGGACAAATCTTTTGTCTGCCATGTGTATGACGTTAGCATCCATTGTTTTGTATGCCTTAGTGGCTCAATACCTTGCCGCACAAGGAAGACAATGGCCCCAATTCGCTGGTTTGGTAGCTGGGCTTTCTTTTGGACTAGCCCCACTCATATGGTCTCAAGCTGTTATTACAGAGGTGTATGCATTACATGCTTTATTGATGGCAGTTCTTCTCTTTTTATATACTCAATCAAAGAATATGAGACATATATATCGTTGGCGTGGGTTATTCCTTGGCCTTTCTCTGGGAAATCATGTGACCAGTATATTTCTCATTCCGATCTTCGTTGCAGATATAGTTCTGGATCAATCTACTTCCACGCGTCAAAAATGGACCGTTTTTCTGAATCAATCTCTATGGGTTTTTGTCAGCCTGACAGTGTATCTTGTTCTACCTTTTCGAGCATCATCTTTTCCTCCTGTGAATTGGGGCAACCCTCAAACCTTCGATGGGTTGATTTGGCTTGTGACAGGGCAACTGTATTGGGACCAATTATTAATTCCTGTAAGTTCTTTTATTCACCGAATTGCCGCATGGACATCCCTCCTGCTTGAGAATTTTTCCTTACCGGGGATCTGTCTTGGATTAATGGGTGTGGTTTATTTTTTTCAACGTTCTCGTTTCTATGTTTGCACCCTTTGGATTGCCATTACTTTTTCCCTCTTTTCGCTTCAGTACGATACAGTCGATTCAAAAATGTATCTTATCCCTGCATTCCTATGTTTTGCGGCTTGGGTCGGGGTGGGAATGGATGGAATCCTCGGTCTGGTTGATCGACGGTTAATAGTAAAGGTTGTTTTAGGGACGGTCGTCATTTCATTCATGTTCATCAATGCTATTCACGTTGCACCTAAAGTGGACGCATCTAATGATAAGCGCGCCGATCAATTCGTAGAAATGGTGTTTGCGCAAGCGCCTTCACAAGCCATTCTATTTGTGAAAGGGGACGGAGCAGTCTTTAGCTTATGGTATTACCACTATGCCTTGCATGAGCGGCCAGACTTGTTCGTTGTTGCATCTGACCTCCTGCACTTTCCTTGGTATCTTGAAACTTTACGTGTTACATATCCTGTTTTGAACCTTACGGAGCCGTTTCCTTGGCCGCAGACCATTATAGAAATGAACCTGGGGCTACCCTATTGCTATGTGGACACTGCAAACACCATGGAGATCGATTGCGTCCATCCGTAGTGTTGTAGATATAAGGAAACGGCGCTCCGAAATGGAGCGCCGTGTTTTAGCCTGTAGTGATCAAGGGGATAAATATTTCCACAATATGTGGATCAAAGAGGCGTCCTGCTTCTTTTTGCAGGTATTCGATCACTTCTTTGGGTGGCATTTTTTTGCGATAAGGACGGTCACTTGAAAGGGCGTCCCACACATCTACCACTGCAAACATACGGGCATGGAGAGGAATGTCCTCGCCTTTGAGTTTGTGAGGATACCCACTTCCATTCCAGCGTTCATGATGGTAATAGGGGATGGTGATGGCGTCTCTCAGATATTTGATTTGGGAAAGCATCTGGTAGGCCATTTCGGGGTGCTTTCGCATGATGACCCATTCATCATCCGTGAGCGGACCTGGCTTTTGCAGTATCTCATCGGGTATACCCATCTTGCCCATATCGTGCAAAAGGGCTCCACGGCGGATGTGTACGATCTCCTCCTCGGTATACCCTAGTACGCGGGCAAGCTTTACCGTCATATTTGTGACGCGTTGAGTATGCCCTTCTGTTTCGCGGTCTCTCAAGTCTAAGGCAAGTACCCAGCCTTCGATTGTCTTGTCATAAGCTTCTTGCAAGTCTGTGTGCGCACGTTGAAGAGCTTCTTCAGCTTCTTTACGTTCAGTGATATTACGGGAAGACGCCTGAAATTCCTGACGGTTATTTATTTCATCAAAGAACAAGCGGGCGGTGGTTTCGATCCAGATATATTCACCGTTCTTATGTCGTGCACGGTAATCCAATGTGACAGTGATATCGTCCCATTTGGGTGTGGCGAGCAGATCACTCAACTCTTTTGCATCTTCCGGGTGAATATATTGCACCACCGGTGTTCCGATCAGATCGTTGGGCTCATACCCGAGCAGGGTATGACAGGCCGGGGATACATAATGGAAGATACCTTTCACGTCATGACGCGAGATCATATCTGATGAGTTTTCAGCCAGTAAACGGAATTGTGATTCGCTCTCGGTGAGTGCGATCTGGATTTGTTCTTTCTCTTTGCTGGTTTTCCATTGCTCAATGGCACGTTCTGCGATATGGGGCATGTCAGTCATCGATTCAGACGACTTGACAATGTAATCGAGCGCACCCGCCTTGATCACATTTACGGCATTGCGCTCGTTGCCATAGCTTGTCATGATAATGACAGGGATAACTGGTCCGCTACTATGATCGTCTTGCAATAGCTCGCTACTATCTCCATCTGGCAGTCGCCAGTCCGCAATGATCAATGTTGGTTGAGAATTTTTCAGATATTCCCGGGCGTCTGCCAGCGTATGGGCAATGGACAACCTCGATTCATCCCCCCGATCTTCAAAAGAGCGCTGTATAAGCTCTGCGTGTGCAGGATCATCCTCTATCAAAAGGATGTGGATGGTGCTATCCATCATAGAAGTTTGTACCGTGTACCGATGATGTACCGTTTATTATTTATTCTTTACTATGGGGATTGGTATTCCAGCCCAGCCAGTAAAATCCAAGATCGTCCATCAACTTCTTGAATTCTTCAAAGCCCACGGGTTTGACCAGATAACTGTTGGCGTGATTGTAATACGCTCGCGCAACATCCTTTTCAGCTTCTGATGTTGTCAATACAACAACAGGGATGGCCTTTAACTCATCTGTCTCTTTGATGGCTTTCAGTACATCTATTCCGTCCACGCGTGGAAGCCTCAGGTCGAGAAGGATCACATGTGGGCGTGGGTTGCTGGATTGATCGGAGAACTCTGCCCGATGGAAGAGATAGTCCAAAGCTGATTGGCCATCAAGAAAGTGACGGACCCTGTTTGCGATCCTGTGTTCTTCCAACGTGCGAATGACCAGCTCCGCATGATCTACATTATCTTCGACGAGCATAACGAGGATGGGTTCTCCAACCATTGAGCTCTCCTTGCGATTGTTCATAATCTCTTGGCAATTCTAATCGTTTTTAGAATTCATGGGTATACCTTAAAAGTTACACGTCTTCTTCTGGGGTTGGCAAAGTGAATAGGAATGCCGCGCCTTTGCCCAACTCTGATTCAACCCAGATACGACCTCCATGAATATCAATGATCCGCTTTACCAGTGTCAGGCCGATTCCTGTGCCTTCAATATTTGGGTCAAGCCGATTGAAAAGGCCGAAGATACGCTCGTGATATTGTGGTTCGATCCCCATTCCATTATCACGGACGACAAATATTGGCTTGCCATCTATATCGACCCCGTTCACACTAATGGTGATTGTGGGCCTTGTTTGATCACCCATGAATTTGATTGAATTATTGATCAGGTTTTGGATGACTTCTGCCAAACGGAGTCTGTCCACATGGACGATTGGGAAGTCCCCGATCACATCTACCCGTATATTCCCCGCCTCAAGCGGACCCGAAAGCAGGTCCAGCGTTTCTCGAACAATTTCCTTAAACGACACATCCACAGGCGGGTTGACGATCCTCCCGATGCGTGAGAGTTCCAGCAATTCATTAAGTAGCGATTGCATTTTATCAACTGCCCGGCCGATACGAGTTAAATCGCTATCGAAACGCTTTAAGTCGCCGGACTCTGCATCCTGTTTAAGGTAGCCAAGAAAGCCGCGTATTGTGACAAGAGGGGCGCGCAAGTCGTGTGAAACCGTGTACGTAAATCTCTCTAATTCGGCATTCTGTGCTTCCAGTTCCTTGTTGAGGATGACCCTATCAGTGAAGAGCCGTGCATTTTCTATCGCGTTTGCTACTTGATCTGCCATGGATTGCAAGGCTGTGATATCCACACGCGAGAATGCGCTGGGCTTTTCTGATTGTATCGTCATGGCACCGATGATCTCTCCGAGTGCGACGAGTGGCAGTGCGATCTCGGAGCGAGTCAGTGGCAGAAGAGGATTGGCAAATCGGACGGCATCCTCTCCAACGTCCAGTGCGATGCGCGCTTGTTTATTTTGAATGCACCAGCCGATCATGGATGACTCCTCCACTTTCAGGCGGTGCCCCGACTCGATCATGCGTTCTCCCATTTTGCCGGTAGCCGCACTGAGAATGGCCCATTCTTTTTCTTCATCCACAAGGAAGATGCCCACGTAATAATATTCAAAGTGATTTCGAATCAGTTCAACCACATTTGGAAGGAGTTCGTTGATATCCAAAATGGATGTTGCCGCACGTGAGACCTCAGCCGCTGTTTGTAGCTGTATGGTGCGTCGAGTCATTCCATTTACAAGATCAGCCTGTTCATTTTCGGCCTGCTTGAGTTGGGTAACGTCTGTCCAGACGCCCAACCAGTAGAGCGGTCTACCTTCTTCATCATGAACAAGCGTAGCCTCATCCTTTAGCCAAACCACACGTTTGTCCTTTGCAATGACACGATATTCCATGTCGAAAGGTTCTTTGGTTCGGGAAGTGTCGCGACTTCTTTCTAAAACACGTGCGGCATCATCAGGATGTAGTATTTTTACCCAGAAGAGCGGATCGTCTGTAAAAACATTACGTGGATAGCCGAGCAATTTTTCCACCTGCGGGCTTACATATTCGGTTTTGGCCTCTGGAGCAGTGTTGTCGATATAGGTTGTAACAGGGATGTTTTCAAGCAGTGAGCGGTAACGTGCTTCATTAGATTGTGACTGTTTGAGGGGGACGCGTGTGTTGAGAAAATTGATGTTCTGCAGAAGGAGTACAAGTATGAAAAAAAATGTATAAATGCTGACCCGCGCGATGGGTGAATAGTTGATGGGAGTGGGGAGGAGCCCCTTTGATTCTGCAAGAGCGATCCAAAGACTTGTCAAAATACAAATGATTCCGATGATGATATTTGCCTTGCGGTTTACGATCAGACTGCTGAAAATGATGATGACAAGGTATCCAATAACCATTGGGGCGGCTATGCCACCTGCAGAGGCGGTGCCTAGTGTGAGAAAAACCCAGATCGCCATAATCATGATGGCACCGGCTACGCGGGTTTTCCCTTTTCGAACAAGTACCATGGATAATATGGAAACAGGTATGATCGTTGCGCCTATAACGAGCGAGCGATGGACAAGCTCAGGTGCAATCAACAATGTAAATATGGGAAATATCAAACTCATCACGATGAACCCCATAGCGAGATAGTAATTTCCCCGTGCGGCAATATTAAGTTCATCCGTGCCGAAGTCGGGAGGCTTTAAAAAACGTCTCAAGTTTTTTCCAACCATAATCTTCCCAAGTATAGCATCGCTTGTTGGTTACTGTGCTTACACAACAGATAATTTTTCCTGAAAGCCCTCATGTACAACGATCCAACGGCTGACAAAGCCTGATAGCCTCGAGAAGTTCTCATGTTATAATCTTTTTCGTTGATGGTCAGGACCAAATCTTACTTGGAGGATCCCCCATGGAAATTACCGTTCAAGAGTTCAAACATTGCGATATGATCACGGTGAAAGGTCGTGTGGATAGTGCTACGGCGCCACAGTTGGCGCAGGCCCTTGAAGCCGCAAACGAAGGTGGAAAATACAAGCTGGTGGTCAACATGGAAGGATTGGAATATATGTCCAGTGCTGGTTTCCGTGCGTTGCTTGCCGCTCAGCGTAACTGCAAGAAGTACAATCGTGGTGAAGTGGTATTGGCTGGTGTGCCAGACCGTATTCGTGAAGCACTTGAGTTGGCTGGCTTCACCGAATTGTTCAAGACCTTTGATAATAACCTCACAGCAGTGGGGCATTTCTAGTTATTGCGGGTTTGGAGTGATCCACTTTTTATTTAAAGAAAGGATGCCGCTTGCAGTTGTACGATACTGGAGCGGCATTTAAATTATTCGATGCAAACTGTTCAATTTGCCGCGAAGTTTGATTTCCTCGACGAGATACGTGAATTTGTCGGGGATGTGGCGCGTAAAAACGGTTTTACTGATAGAGAAGTCTACAATATTCAATTGGCAACGGATGAAGCGGCCTCGAATATCATTGAACACGCCTATGAAGGTGTCACCAATGGATTACTCGAGATCTCCTGTGGAGTACGTAATAAAGCCATTACGATCATTCTTGTAGATCATGGCGAATCGTTCGATCCATCCGGTGTCCCCACGCCTGACCTTAAGGCAGATCTATCTGATAGAAAGATCGGGGGGTTAGGCCTCTTTCTCATGCGCAAACTAATGGATGAAGTCCACTATACCGCAGAACCAAAGAAAAACCGTAACACCCTCACAATGATAAAACGAAAGGGGTGAACGGCATGTTGCCTGCTGAGCAATCCGCACAGGCGCTTGATTGGGGTGATCTTGCCGCATTGGGGGAACAGATCGTCAGTGCCACCTCGCTTTCCGCGCAACGAGACCAGATCCATTCGATGGTTTCGCGGCTTATTAAAGGCGAAGTGAGCGTCTGGCTTCAGGACAATTTATTCCGATTACCGAACATAGAGAACGAGCTAGACTTTAAACAACAACGCCCCTCGGCTGGGATGCAACGTGCCCTAGAGGCCGGGGAACTACGTGTTAAACAAAATCAGGGGACAAAAAGCAACGCCTCTCCACGGACCTGGGCTGTGATCCCGCTCGAGGAACAGGGTATCAAGCTGGGAGCGATTCAAATTACACGCCCAACTGGACCCGCTTTCAAAAAGAGCGAACTCAATCTGTTGCAGGGCATTGCTGGTATTGCCTCTGTCGGTTTGGTGGCCTCGCACCGTGTGGCAGTGGAGCGTTTTAGACTCAATCAGTTGAACCTTGTGCGCGAAGTCAGCGCCCAGATCGTCAACGCTATCAGCGTCACTGAACTTTCCAACCGTGTAACCAAACTCATCCAAAAGACCTTTCAATATTACAGCGTTGCCATCTTTACATTGCGGAGCGACTCGTCGGCTTTACGGTTTCGCGCGAGTGCCATGGCGCCTCGCACAGACCAACGTAAAAAGAAGATCGTTCTGGATGTAGAAATAGGTCAGGGATTGGTGGGGCAGGTTGCGGCGCAGGGAGAGCGGATCTTAGTCCCCGATGTGCAAAAAGACGAGCGCTATCGTTACGTTGATGTGCTCTCCGAAACACGTTCTGAAGTTGCGATCCCCTTGAAGTTCGAAGGTCGAGTGTTGGGTGTACTCGATGTGCAATCGGATCGCCTGAACGCTTTTCATCCCAATGACCTTTTAGTGCTCGAAGCGCTGGCCGATACGATCGCGCGCGCTGTGGAAGGTGCGCGTTTATACGGCGATTTGCGTCGTCGTGCCAACCAGTTGACACTGATCGCTGAAGTGAGCAAAAGCGTAAGCGCGTCCCTTAACCTGAATCAGTTGATGGAAGATGTCGCCTCGCTGATCCACGATCAGTTTAGGTATCCGCATGTGAATTTGTATACGGTACATCCGAACCGTCGCTTGATCGCATATGTCGCTGGGAGCGGCGCAAGAAAGATCGGGTTATCTGGTTACACACTTTCACTGGATGATGCACAAGGGATCATTCCTTGGGTGGCGCGTAACGGACAGACCATTCTTGCGCACGATGTACAAGAAGATGAACGGTATCGCCCATCGCCCTTGCCCCCTGAAAATACACGCTCTGAACTTTGTGTGCCCTTGTTGTATGACGGGACTGTTGTCGGCATTTTAGATATTCAATCGGATAAAGCTAATGCTTTTTCCAAGGACGACCGCATAGCCTTTGAGGCCGTCGCCGATAATATTGCTATTGCCATCCACAACGCAGATTTGTATCGTTCCGAGCAATGGAGACGGCAAGTGGGGGAGAGTCTGCGCGAAGTGGCGGGTCTCGTCTCTGCCAATGTGGGCGTGGATGATGTGCTTCAGGGTATTCTCGATGAACTCGACCGTAACCTGCCTGTGGATATTTCTGCCATCTGGCTTTTCGATGAAGATGAGTTATATCTTGCGGCTTGTCACAACTGCGACGAAAATCAACTTGAACAAACTTTGTATGATTCGCAAGAAACCTATGATGGTTTATTGGCCGCCGTATATTCCTCCGAGCCTATCATTCGTAAACCGACCGACCCTCTATGGGTCACAGGTTTAACCGCTGGTTTCGAGAACGATTATTCAGCGCTGGCCGCACCTCTGCGAATTGGTGAACAACCTCTGGGTGTGATCACGATTGCACATCGCACACCCGGTAGATATGGGCACGAAGCACAGGTCATGACGACTACCTTCGCGAGTTATGCGGCAGTTGCCATTGAGAATGCACGTCTCTACGATACAGCGCAGGAGCAGGCCTATGCCTCGGCCGCATTGTTGCAAGTGGCGCAGGCTGTTGTGAGTTTGAACGACCTCGATGAGATTCTCGGTACGATCATTCGTATCATGCCGATCCTCGTAGGTATCGAGCGTGCCGTTCTATATCAATGGAATCCTGAGAACGAAACTTTTATCCCTACGCAGGAATATGGGTTGAGTGAAGAAGATGAAAAACAATTTTGGACGCGCACATTTTCTTCCGGCGAGTTTGCTTTTCTGGATTCCTGCCGAAACGAACTTGGACTTCGGGCCTGCCAACTGGACGAAAAGCCTGATCTTCAATCCTGGATCTCTCTCGACCCAACTCAAGAAATCAACCTCGGCCACCCCGGTGCGTTCTTGTTTGCGGTACCTATCGCAGTCAAAGGGACACTCTATGGTGTGATGCTCGTTGAAGAAGCCGCAGGCGGACTTCGCTTTCGGTCTCGCAGGCTTGAGATCATTACCGGCGTTGCACAACAAGCCGCGCTTGCCATTCAAAACGACATGCTCCAAAGAGAGATGGTGGTTCGCGAACGTCTCGAAACGGAAGTACAACTGGCTCGCCAGATCCAACAGACCTTCCTGCCTGAATCGTTACCTGAGTTTGAAAATTGGCAACTCTCTGCACGTTGGAAGACAGCCCGTCAGGTGGGCGGCGACTTCTACGATGTATTCGACCTCCCCGAGAATCGACTCGGTCTCTTCATTGCCGATGTCTCTGATAAAGGCGTGCCTGCCGCACTCTTTATGGCCCTCACGAGGACGCTTGTCCATGCCGCTGTCATTGAAACTGATTCTCCGGCAGATGCTTTGAGACGTGTAAACGACCTCTTGATCCCTGATACCAAACAAGGGATGTTTGTCACCGCGGTTTATGCCGTGTTGGATATGAATAACAACGAACTGACTTATGTCAACGCGGGGCATAACCCTCCTATATGGGTGAAGAACGATGGCTCGCTCGAAATGCTAAGGCGTACAGGTGTTGCGCTTGGCGCGGCAGAGAATATGAAGTACGAACAGCGCGTCATCTCGCTTGAGAAAGATGATTGTATGCTGTTCTACACCGATGGTTTGACCGAGTCTTACAACTATGATGGTGAGTTCTATGGCGAAAAACGTCTTGAGGAAGCGCTAAAGGCCAATCACTGTTCCTCCGCACACGAATTGATCGGCGTGGTCGAAAAGTCCCTGCTCGATTTTGTGCAAGATATGCCTCCCGCTGATGATTTGACGATGTTGGTGTTAAGAAGGGTGTAATTGTGCTTCTGTGTTAACCAATTCATAATGAACTGCCAGCAGAAATTGCTGGCAGTTTTAATGTAAGAACTATCAGGGATATGTATACTGTATAGTGCTTGTTATTGTAAAAACTTGCAATAAGGATGTGTATGTCCTGCGCTTCTGAATATGCCCCTCAACTCCGTGCCCGTGGATACCGAATGACCCCGCAAAGAATGGCGATCTTACATGTGCTTCGCCATGAAGGGATTCATTTATCACCTGCCGATGTTTATAAAAAGGCGCGTAAGGAAATGCCTGGTCTCACCGAGCCGACGGTTTACCGTACGTTGGAATTCCTGGCTGATAATGGACTGGTTCGTCCATCCTATTCATCCAATGGGCACCTCACGTATGAGATCGCTGGGAGTGAACACCATCATATTGTGTGTCGTGTTTGTGGGGGTGAGATCGAAGTGGAACATACAATGCTGGAGAGCCTTTATCGTTTGCTTGAAACAACAAGCGGTTACCGAAGCATTGATAGCCATGTTACTTTCTTCGGGGTGTGCCCGAAGTGCCAAACGACTTAGTAGAGGAGACTTACATGTTATATTCACCTGAGCCGATGCATATTCCCGATGGATTTCTCAGCATCATCATTTCTTTGATCTGCTGGGCGATCACGGTCGCAATTCTGGCGGTTGCGATCTCTCGTACGAATAAAAGTTTGGGAGAGAGACAAGTCCCATTGATGGGTGTGATGGCGGCATTTATTTTTGCCGCGCAGATGATTAACTTCCCTGTCGCAGGCGGGACATCTGGTCACTTGTTGGGCGGTACACTGGCGGCGATCACGCTTGGTCCGTGGGCGGGGATGCTTGCCATGACGGCGGTCATCGCCGTGCAGGGACTGTTGTTCCAGGATGGCGGCTTGATCGTGATGGGCGCAAACATTCTTAATATGGGATTGTTGACGGTCGCTGTTGGATATGGGCTATACCGTTCTGCCGCTGGCAAAAGCCAGAAGACAAAACTTATTATGGCTGGCATTGCCGCATGGCTTTCTGTCATGACGGGGGCGTTGACGACGTCGCTTCAACTCTGGTTGAGTGGAACTGCTCGAATTGATATTGTTGTGCCTGCCATGCTGGGCATTCATGCGTTGATCGGGCTTGGTGAAGCGGTGATCACTGTCGCTGCGTTAGCATTTATCTTTCGCACACGGCCAGACCTGCTTGGCGAAGGCTCAGCCTCCGCAGAAGGTAGCCGAGGTTGGGTTGTTGCGGGCGTTCTCATCACTTTGTTCGTTGTGTTGCTTTCACCATTTGCTTCTGCTTCCCCTGATGGCCTGGAAAGAGTCGCTGAAAACATTGGATTCTTGGGAAATGGTCAGTCCTCACCGTATCAGGTTATCCCTGATTACACCATTCCATTTCTCGGTTCTACCCCCATTTCGACAATTGTCGCTGGTGCGATCGGTGTGATGGTCGTGCTGGCGCTCGCCTTCCTTGCTGGTCGTTCGCTGCAGAAGAAGATATCGTAATGTATTCCTCCCTGAGCGGAGCGCAGCGAAGTCGAAGGGCGCTTCGACTACATTCGTCGCAAAAAGCACTCCTCATTCCGCTCAGCGCGGGAGATAATCATGCACTTTGACGCTTTTGACCGTTATCATGATACCGAAAGTTTCATCCATCGCCTTGACCCACGTGCGAAGGTGGTGGTGACTGTTGCGTTCATCCTTTCGAATGCCCTTTTGCCCGATGGTGCGTGGATCGGATTTGGGCTTTCGTTGTTGTTCCTGTTGTTCGTGACTGCGCTTTCGAACCTCGGCATAACGTTCACTTTGAGACGTTCTTTCGTTGCATTCCCGTTTGCGCTCGTTGCGATTACAGTCCTCTTTTCTATTCCAGGGAATCCAATTACATCGTTCCGCTTCCTCATGTGGGACCTGACGATCACCGATGCGGGTCTTCTACGTTTTGTAAGTATCGTCATTCGTTCATGGCTTTCGGTGCAGATGGCGATCTTGCTCGTGGCAACAGCGCGTTTCCCAGATATTGTCCATGCGTTGGAACATTTGCGCGTGCCGATGATATTGACCACGATCATCGCGTTCCTCTATCGGTATCTCTTTGTACTTGCGGATGAAGTCTTCCGTCTGCTTAGGGCAAGAGAAGCTCGTTCGGCGGCCGCGGCAGGCTCGAGGTCGGGTGGAAGCGTGGCATGGCGTGCAGGAGTCGCTGGCAATATGGCGGGTCAACTTTTTTTGCGGAGTTACGAACGCAGTGACAGAGTCTACAATGCGATGCTGGCGCGCGGGTATACGGGTCATTTGCAGACGATGAATCCGCATGAACTTCATCGCACAGATTACGCTACGATGGCGTTTTCAATTCTATTTTTTCTTTTGCTTCAATTGGCGGGCCGACTATGACAAACGTTTTACAAGTTAAGGATCTACATTTTTCATATCACGATGGGCATCAGGCGTTGCGCGGTGTTTCGTTCGAGATGTGCCCCGGCGAAAAGGTAGCGCTGGTGGGACCGAACGGCGCGGGCAAATCCACTTTGATGTTGCACCTGAATGGGATTTTGACCGGCAACGGCGATGTGACCGTGGGAAACGCCCGCCTCACTCGTGACAATTTGCCTGTCATCCGTTCAATGGTCGGACTCGTGTTCCAGAACCCCGACGATCAACTCTTCTCGCCGACGGTGTTCGAGGACGTGGCATTTGGTCCACTTCACATGGGCTTGCCTAAAGATGAAGTGCGTGCACGAGTCGAAGCGGCGTTGAGCGATGTGAGAATGTCAGGGTATCGTGACCGCATGTCGCACCACTTGAGCGTGGGGGAGAAGAAACGCATCGCCATCGCGACCGTCCTTTCGATGAACCCGCAGATACTGGTATTGGACGAACCCTCGGCGGGACTCGATCCGCGTGCGAGAAGGACATTGATCAACCTGTTGCGCGAATTGCCCATCACGATGTTAGTGTCTACGCACGATATGAAACTGGTCGAGGAACTCTTTCCCCGCACGATTGTGATGGATGAAGGTCTCATCGTGGCAGATGGGGATACGAAAAAGATTCTCGCTGATGCGAAGTTGTTGGAAGCACATGGGTTGGAGAGGGCGTAAGGGGAGAGCAGGGAAATAAATAGTGAAAAGTGACCAGAAAGGAAGTCCGTCTCGCAGGAGGCGGACTTTTTGGTTTCTGCGGGGCAGTAGGCAACCTAGTTATAATCAAATTTGTGACATATGACAGTTGTATTTGTCTTGCATACTCCCTAAACTAATACTTGGACAGGGAGCATATGAAGCCCTCATCGAAATTCTAATCCCTTTGAAGTTATGTTTTTTTCAATTAGGAGGATCCCATGAACATTGTTCGCTTTCGCCAGCAGGCCACGAAATTGTGGAGTGCGGTGATATTGTTATGCCTATTGGCTGTGAATTTAAGTCCGACTACTGCTTTAGCGGCAACTGGATCGACAATCAGCGGGACAGCTTTCTACTCTACTACGCCATTAGTCAATGTGCAGGTTGCCCTCACAACCCAAGTACCACCATATAACGTTATCATTTCTTCTACCACAACAAACGCAGCTGGGTTCTATACATTGTCTGGGGTACCCGCAGGAAATTATTATCTTTGGGTGTATAGTCCAAGCAGTGAATATATTTCTGTTGGTGTCTCTATCTCTGTTAATCCTGCATACTCATACCTGAAAAATTTGTATCTGCCCAAAAAAATAACCCTGATTTCCCCTGCGAATCAATCCACGGTATCCACGCGTAGCCCCACATTTTGTTGGCAAGGACTTCCTGAGGCTAGCAATTATACTTTTCAACTTAATAAGACATCAGACTGGACATTGATAGACTTTGTGCATAATATCAAGTCAAATTGTTATACGACGTCACAAGTATTAGAAAGAGGAATCCAATATACATGGCAGGTTAATGCAACAGATCAATATGGCCATGATGTTGGTGGCACAGCCAATCAATTTACATTTCGTGTTGAAAAACCGTCTATTGTTTTTGTCCACGGCTGGCGCGGGTTCCCACCTCAAATTATTGGATGTACCAACGCAAAGTATGACCTCACCACTCCGCAGGAAGCAAAAGACTATTTTCAAGGTGCGGGCGATAGGTTGAAAACCGATTTCGGTTACACTGACGATAACGAAATTACCTATGCCAGATTAGTGAGTAATCCCTGCTACACTCCCTCACTTGAAAATAATGTTTCCCACCTTATGGATGCTATTGATAATGCCAGAGCCCTTAATCCGGAACAATCCAAAGTTATCCTCATTGCCCATAGTATGGGCGGGTTAGTGGCAAGGGCCTACATCGAGGGACCAAAGTATCGAGGTGATGTAGCGGCTTTGTTCACCTTTGGTAGTCCGCACCTAGGTACGCCTGATGATGCTCTCGCTTTCCCGCTCAACGGAGTATCGCTGGGCACAGCTTGTAAGAATTATCAACCTGCGGCGTGTGATTTCTCCGTGCTAGGCATGATGCTTTTCAACATGAATCATCACAAAAACAATGATGTAAACAATAAAAACTATGTAATTTATCATGCGATCAGTGGAGACGCGCCTCTTTTCACTCGTAGCGCGGCAGGCATAGCAATGGATGCGCTGATTCCAGGGGCAGATGATGGCGCTGTACCAACAGATAGTGGAAGGGCGACTTCGCTGGGTACCTTTGACCGCTGGACGACAGATGAAGTACACGGTCCAGGTAGTAATGGACTATTCAATTTTGGCACTCACACTTACTTTATCCGCGATGGCGGAGCGAGTACGAGCTATACCCAGTGCATCAAGAAAATATTGATAGATGGTGCATCGAATTGTGGCAATGTCAGCACAGCATCTGCAATTCAGCAAAGTGCCCCAACAAAGATGATCTCTCCACAGATCATTTCAACACCGACACTAGCGCAACACACGCCAGTTGAATACGGTACGTTGCAATCAGGACAAGTTTCCATACGTAATATTTCTCTCGAGGGAGGCGCTGCATTGTTTGCCTCACAATGGCAGAGTGGTACATTGGCGCTTACGTTGGTTGACCCCAATGGTCAAACGATTAACCCAGCTTTTGCTACAGCCAATCCAAGCCTTGTCACTTACTCGGAAGATACCAATGCCGGAACATATTACTTCCCGAATGCAATCGCTGGAACCTGGCAGTTGAAATTGCAGTCTGAGAGTGTCCCGACTGGTGGAACCACATTTAGTGATTTTGCGGCGTTTGACAGTAACGTTGCTATAACTGGAAACCTTGATAAACAATGGTATACGCCTGGTACAACTGCAACCATAACAGCCACGCTTGCTGGCTTACCTTCCAGCGCAACGGTCACTGCCAATGTTCTGCGGTCAGATAATGTCACTGATACTCTCTCACTGTTATCCATTGGTAATGGGCAATATCAGGCTTCTTACACGGTACCAAACGCTCCCGGATATGCAGAAGTGCGCTTGGTTACCACTGGTACAACTGCCAGTAGCCCACCATTCGAACGAGGTACAAGTCTCGTTTTCCAGATTTCACCAAACACCTTCAGTCTCAACAATATCTACACTGATACCCCATCTATATATCCAGGTCTTTCCCATTATCAATATCTAAACGTCACGACGGGCATCACCGCAACGATTAATGGTAAGGTAGGGCTGTCCGCAGATTTGGTGGATGACAGTGGAAACTTTGTAGCGCATGGATTGACGATTCAGGATGTGACCGCAGGAACATCCACATTAACCCTACAGTTCAGTGGCGCGGACATCTATGCTTCACAACATAATGGGCCTTATACCCTTACCAACATCTTGCTGACAGATGAGAGTGGCACTACTCTAGTTACGCAACAAGAGCAAGATGTTTATATTACTGTGCCATATTTATATACAGATTTCGATATCTTCCCACCAAGCGTTACATCCATCATCCGTGGCAATACTAATCCTACCAATCTGGCCAGCGTGAATTTCACTGTAACGTTCTCTGAATCCGTTACTGGTGTGAACACAACTGCTCCCTTTGATGACTTGGCCCTTTACACAACTGGCGTCACAAGTGTAGCCATCACAAGTGTGACCCCTGTTTCAGGCGCTGTCTACACGGTTACGGTGAATACTGGGTCTGGCAATGGTACGGTCCGCTTGGATGTGGTGGATGATGATAGCATCAAGGACGCGGCGAATAATCCGCTAGGTGGGGAGGGGGAAGGAAATGGGAGTTATACGAGTGGGGATGTGTATACGATTGATGCGAGTTATCGAGCCATCACTGGCAACGCCGGAATTTCGGGGGCAAAACTGAGTTACTTCGATGGGACAGCTAAAACCGTCACAGCAGATGGGGGCGGAATTTACTCGATTAGTGTGCCTAGTGGTTGGTCTGGAATGGTCGTGCCCTATAAGAGTGGGTACACATTTACACCGGTTAATAGAACATATAGTAACTTGCAAAGCAACCAGATAAGTCAAAACTACACTTCACAGATTTGCGCAAATTGTGCGGATATAGATGTAACGATAGGTAGTAATTTACCAAAGAACTACACCGTTGCACCAAGCGGACGTATAACAAATCGGTACGGGATCAACGGTGGACCGGTACGAGTGAGAAGCACGAACGGAGTGGCGATGTTCACGAGCCAAAGGGCGATCTACGGGAGCAGCTTCAACTCGATCGTAGGGTTCCCCGCGGATCAACTGACGACCGAATACTGGTTCACCTCATTGGACGATGCGGGGATGATCACGTATTTGGTGATCGGGAACCCGAGTGCGACAGAGACAGCGCTGGTGGATGTGTACATCGGCGGAGTGAAGAAGAACACAACACCATACTCGATCCCGCCTGGGCAGAGAGTGTACCCGCGGTATGGGATCAACGGCGGACCGGTACGAGTGGTGAGCACGAACGGAGTGAGTGTGTTCACGAGCGAGAGAACGAAGTATGGGAACAGCTTCAATGAAGTGATGGGGTTCCCCTCGACCCAACTGGACACAGAGTTCTGGTTCACGAGCTATGACGATGCGGGAATGATCACGTACTTGGTGATCGGGAACCCGAGCGAGACAGAGACAGCGGAAGTGGATGTATACATCGGAGGCGTGAAGAAGAACACGACACCGTACTCGATCCTACCTGGGCAGAGAGTGTTCCCGCGGTATGGGATCAACGGAGGACCGCATGAGTGGTGAGCACGAACGGAGTGAAGGTGTTCACAAACGAGAGAACGAAGTATGGGAACAGTTTCAATGAAGTGTTGGGATACCCGATAGCTCAAACCTCGACCGAACTCTGGTTCACCTCCTTGGATGATGCCAGCATGATCACGTACCTGGTGATCGGGAACCCAAGTGAGACAGAGACAGCGGAAGTGGATGTGTATATCGGAGGGGTGAAGAAGAACACGACACCGTACTCGATCCTACCCGGGCAGAGAGTGTTCCCGCGGTATGGGATCAACGGAGGACCAGTGCGAGTGGTGAGCACGAATGGAGTGAAGGTGTTCACGAGTGAGAGAACGAAGTACTTGAGCAGTTTCAACGAGATCCTGGGGATCCCGA
This sequence comes from Candidatus Defluviilinea proxima, assembly GCA_016721115.1. Taxonomy (NCBI): domain Bacteria; kingdom Bacillati; phylum Chloroflexota; class Anaerolineae; order Anaerolineales; family Candidatus Villigracilaceae; genus Candidatus Defluviilinea; species Candidatus Defluviilinea proxima. The sequence continues at coordinate 4,675,400 of JADKIW010000001.1, read as the reverse complement.
CAGAAGGTCTGACGACCGACTACTGGTACACTTCGTTGGATGATGTGGGGATGACCACAGAGTTGGTGATCGCTGCACCGTAGGGTAGGGGATAGTCAAAGAGCAACACAACAACCAAGCAGTCCGTCTCAAAAGAGGCGGACTGTTTTACTGTAACAAAACTGTGACATCCATCACCTTGTGTTTTTGAAAGTCTTAGGTTTATACTGATTCCCAATGGGTTGTCTGTACGAAAGACAATTTTGAAATCGCTAGGGAGGAATGTCTCCCAGGGAGAGAAGTATGTTTACAAAAAATCGAAATCTGATTATTACAAGAATCGCTTTAGTTTTAGCCTTGATTACTGGTGTCTTTGCGGTTGTACCTGTTCACGCAGGGAAAGTTACTGCAGACAAGTACCCAGGTGATTCAATTTTAAAGATTAATAATAGCCAGTCTCCTGTTCCCTTGATATCAAGTGTCCCTGCTTATGACTGGCATACGTTCTATGGCTCTAATTCAACCCAAAGTGCCAAGATCGCCATGGACTTAAACGGAAATATTTATATAACTGCGTTCAGTGGTACGGCATGGAATGGACCTAATTCCACATCGCCTCTCAATAGCTATGTTGCGGGACAGGATATGGTGATAATAAAACTGGATAGAGATGGTGCATATCAATGGCATACTTTTTATGGGTCATCTGGTAATGATTACCCTAATGATATTGCTGTTGATAGTAACGGAAATGTTTATATAGTGGGACAAAGTTCTGCTACTTGGGATGGGCCAGGTAATGCGTCGCCTCTCAATACTTTTGCTGGTGGCGGGGACATGGTTTTAATAAAACTTGATAACGCTGGGACTTATCAATGGCACACCTTTTATGGAGCAACAACAACTGTTGAACGAGATGAGGCTAAAAGTGTTAGTGTAGATTTAAATGGCAATATATTTTTAACAGGATGGAGTGTAGACACTTGGAATGGACCGGGTTCTATTTCACCATTGAATGGTTTTACAGGAAACGCAGATATTGTAATTGTAAAATTGGATGCTTTTGGTGTATACCAATGGCATACCTTTTACGGATCGTCTGATTTAGACTTTCCTAATAGTATTGGTGTTGATAGCAATGGAAATGTATATGTAGTTGGGACAAGTAAAGATTGGAATGGGCCTGGTTCAACCCGGCCTTTACGTGCCTTTGGCGGCGGAAGTTTCCCTCATATTGTAATTATAAAGTTAAATAATTCAGGAACTTATCAGTGGCACACATTCTATGGGACAAGTGAAGCTGATATTCCACGGGATATGGATATTGACACTGGTGGAAATATATACATTGCAGGGAGCAGTGCTACAGGTTGATTTGTTGGAGGAACTTCACCCTTGCATTCCTATTCAGGTGGAACATCAGACATCTTGGCATTGAAACTAAATGGTTCCGGTACCTACCAGTGGCACACTTTTTATGGTGGGGCATCGTCTGATACCGCATACGGGATTGATGTGAATACTAGTGGTGATATCTCCATAGTGGGGTCAAGTAGTGGTAGCTGGACTGGTCCATCAAATGCTGCTCCACTTAATACCTTTACGAATGGTCAATATGGGTATGAATCTGACATAACAGTGTTAGGTTTAAACAGTAGCGCCGCATATCAATGGCACACTTTTTATGGATCACCTACAACAGATTATGCAGAAGGTGTTGTAGCCACACCATGTGACACATATATAACAGGCACCAGTGGACAATCATGGAATGGACCTGGGAACATATCTCCCTTGAACCCAGGTGGTCCTTATGCATCTTTTAATGCGTTCGTAGTGAACATGTCGAGTACGACAAATACAATCACGGTTACTAACACTAACGATAGTGGAGTTGGGTCGCTGCGTCAGGCGATTGCGGACGTTTGCCCCGGTGGAACGATCAATTTTGCCCCATCACTTTCAGGGCAAGCTATTACTCTTGCGTCAACATTGGTGATAGATAAGGATATGACGATTGACGGGTCGGCGTTGAATCCGAAAATTACAATCAGTGGGAATAATACTGTAGGAGTTATGCAGACAAAGTCAATCAATGGTATTACATTGGATAGTCTCTTGATCACAAATGGCAATTATTTATGGGGAGGTGGGATTAATAACCTCGGTGTATTAACGCTTATGAATTGTGTCGTTTCGAACAACAACTCTGACAATAATGGTGGAGGCGTTGTTAATTTTGGGGAGTTGACGCTTATAAACACCGCAGTTTCTGGAAACACAGCAGCTACTGATGGTGGCGGAATTTATAATGACTATTATGTTGGCAGTGTTAGTGGTCAGAGCGGTAAAATGGCAATCACTGATTCCATAATTGCAGATAACACAGCGGATTATGGCGGCGGCATTTATACGAGAGCTAACGGGGAAGTTGTAACTGTAATAAACAGCAATTTCTCAGGCAATTCTGCCGTATTCGCAAATGGTGGTGGTATTTATTCCTTCGGAACTCTTGATGTGTTGGATAGTACTTTTACAGAAAATACTGCTGACGGAGATGGAGGGGCAATCTATAACAGTTATGAATCGACGTTAACGGTAATGAGAAGTACATTCTCGGGAAATTCTGCCCCAGGTATGGGAGGCGGAGTTTACAATGATGCAACTAGTGTCTTAAATGTCACAAACAGTACTTTTGTCAAGAATTCCTCTGGTAATGGTGGAGCCATTTTCAATTATCATAATGCTTTTTATGCAGGCATATTGTCGGTTACAAACAGTACATTTTCTGCGAATTCAGCCGTTTATCACGGGGGAGGTATTTATAACTTTGGCACACTCAATCTTACGAATTCGATCCTTGCAAATTCTGTAACAGGGGATGATTGTTATCACGATGATTTCAATGGTGGAACAATTGGTACCAATGTCAATAATTTGATCGAAGATAACTGGAATTGCGGTACCCCCGCCTCCACCGCGGACCCGAATCTTGGTCCGCTTGCGGATAATGGCGGCTCCACCCAAACCATACCACTGCAAGCCGGGAGTTCCGCGATTGATGCGGGCAATGACAGCGTATGTCCCACCACCGATCAACGCGGGGTGACACGTCCGTTTGGGAGTCACTGTGATATTGGGGCATATGAATACGAACATGCCAAAGTTAATGTCACGATAGGCGTTAACCCACCAAAGAACTACACCGTTGCACCAAGCGGGCGTATAACAAATCGGTACGGGATCAACGGCGGACCAGTGCGAGTGAGAAGCACGAACGGGATGTCGATCTTCACGAGCCAAAGAGCGATCTACGGGAGCAGCTTCAACTCGATCGTAGGGTTCCCCGCGGATCAACTGACGACCGAATACTGGTTCACCTCATTGGACGATACAGGCATGATCACCTACCTGGTGATCGGGAACCCGAGTGAGACAGAGACAGCGTTAGTGGATGTGTACATCGGAGGCGTGAAGAAGAACACAACACCATACTCGATCCCGCCTGGGCAGCGAGTGTACCCGCGGTATGGGATCAACGGCGGACCGGTACGAGTGGTGAGCACGAACGGAGTGAGTGTGTTCACGAGCGAGAGAACGAAGTATGGGAACAGTTTCAATGAAGTGATGGGCTTCCCTCGACACAACTGGACACAGAGTTCTGGTTCACGAGCTATGACGATGCGGGAATGATCACGTACCTGGTGATCGGGAACCCGAGTGAGACAGAGACAGCGGAAGTGGATGTATACATCGGAGGGGTGAAGAAGAACACGACACCGTACTCGATCCTACCTGGGCAGAGAGTGTTCCCTCGGTATGGGATCAACGGAGGACCGGTACGAGTAGTGAGCACGAACGGAGTGAAGGTGTTCACGAGCGAGAGAACGAAGTATGGGAACAGCTTCAACGAAGTGTTGGGATACCCGATAGCTCAAACCTCGACCGAGCTCTGGTTCACCTCATTGGATGATGCCAGCATGATCACGTACCTGGTGATCGGGAACCCAAGTGAGACAGAGACAGCGGAAGTGGATGTGTATATCGGAGGGGTGAAGAAGAACACGACACCGTACTCGATCCTACCCGGGCAGAGAGTGTTCCCGCGGTATGGGATCAACGGAGGACCAGTGCGAGTGGTGAGCACGAACGGAGTGAAGGTGTTCACGAGCGAGAGAACGAAGTACCTGAGTAGTTTCAACGAGATCCTGGGGATCCCGACCGAAGGTCTGACGACCGACTACTGGTACACATCGTTGGATGATGTGGGGATGACCACAGAGTTGGTGATCGCTGCACCGTAGGGTAGGGGATAGTCAAAGAGCAACACAACAATAAAACAGTCCGCCTCAAAAGAGGCGGACTGTTTTATTGTAACCAAATTGTGACATCCGGTATTTTATGCCCTTACTATGAAGTAGCTCTAACTCCTTGTATTTTATCCAATGAAAAAAGATTACAAAACTGATTAGCGAGGGAGTAGAGAAGTACTATTTACCAACTACTATATAGGAGAAAAACTTTTTATAATTTAACTTATGAAGACAAATCTTATCTATTTTTTCACTGTAATTTCGATGCTATTAAACCCTTTTGATGTTACAGAATATAAATCCAATATTCCATCGGTTTTGAAGGTGGGTCCCTGTCAATTATTTCCCTCTAATAATTTTTGGAATGTACCAATAAATACCTTGCCAGTTCACCCGAACTCCACTCAATGGATTAATTCTATTGGTTCTACTGATACTTTTCACATGGACTTTGGGGCTGATACATGGAATGGCGGGCCGATTGGTATTCCTTACAACACTGTGTCTGGGGCAGTAGTTAATAAATTTGCTTTTACCTTTTACTATCCAGATGAGTCGGATTTAGGCCCATATCCTTTACCATCCAGCCCGCGAATCGAATGGGGTAGTGACCATCACATCCTTGTAGTGGACACGGATAATTGCATGTTGTATGAGGTATATGATGCCTCGTTTGCTAACGGTCAGTGGAGTGGCGGTTCTGGTGCAATCTGGAATTTAAACTCGAACAACTTACGTCCAGATGGATGGACATCGGCTGATGCAGCAGGCCTTCCTATCCTCCCAGGTCTTGCTGTCTATGATGAAGTGGCAACAGGTGTAATTAAACATGCCCTTCGATTTACTGTAAATTGTACAGCTAATTACTATGTTTGGCCTGCGCGTCATAAAGCGCAACATGGAACATGTTCTACCCCTGTCCCCTTCGGGGCAAGATTTCGTTTAAAAGCTAGTTACGATCTTGCTGGATTTTCACCGCAGGCCCGTATCCTCTTACAAGCTTTCAAGACTTACGGAATTGTTCTTGCTGATAATGGTTCTGATTGGTATATATCTGGTGCACCTAGTGAATCTTGGGATAACGACCAGCTTCATGAGCTTGATGTTTTACGTGGTTCAGATTTCGAAGCGGTTGATACCTCTAGGTTAATGATAAATTACAATTCAGGTGCGGCAAACATTGCCAACACCATCAGTGGCAATGTAGGGGTAGGAGGAGTGACCCTAAGCTACACGGATGGAGTCGCCAAGAGCGTAACCTCCAAAGGAGACGGGAGTTACACGATCACAGTACCAAGTGGCTGGAGTGGAACAGTAACCCCAACAAGTACCTGTCACACCTTTGCGCCGCAGAACCTCAGCTACAGCAACCTGGGAGCCAACATAAGTGGGCAGAACTACACCAGCACATTCAACACCTCAATAGGTTGTTCGAACATCAATGTAACGATCGGTGGGAACACACAGGGGAACTACGGAGTAGGAACAGGGCAACGACTAACGGATCGGTACGGGATCAACGGCGGACCGGTGCGAGTGAGAAGCACGAACGGGGTGAACATGTTCACGAGCCAGCGGGCGATCTACGGGAGTAGCTTCAACTCGATCGTAGGGTTCCCCGCAGATCAACTGACGACCGAATACTGGTTCACCTCATTGGACGATACAGGCATGATCACCTACCTGGTGATCGGGAACCCGAGTGAGACAGAGACAGCGTTAGTGGATGTGTACATCGGAGGCGTGAAGAAGAACACAACACCATACTCGATCCCGCCTGGGCAGCGAGTGTACCCGCGGTATGGGATCAACGGCGGACCGGTACGAGTGGTGAGCACGAACGGAGTGAGTGTGTTCCTGAGCGAGAGAACGAAGTATGGGAACAGTTTCAATGAAGTGATGGGCTTCCCCTCGACCCAACTGGACACAGAGTTCTGGTTCACGAGCTATGACGATGCGGGGATGATCACGTACCTGGTGATCGGGAACCCGAGCGAGACAGAGACAGCGGAAGTGGATGTATACATCGGAGGCGTGAAGAAGAACACAACACCGTACTCGATCCTGCCGGGGCAGAGAGTGTTCCCGCGGTATGGGATCAATGGAGGACCAGTGCGAGTGGTGAGCACGAACGGAGTGAAGGTATTCACGAGCGAGAGAACGAAGTATGGGAACAGCTTCAATGAAGTATTGGGATACCCGATAGCTCAAACCTCGACCGAGCTCTGGTTCACCTCATTGGATGATGCCAGCATGATCACGTACCTGGTGATCGGGAACCCGAGTGAGACAGAGACAGCGGAAGTGGATGTGTACATCGGAGGGGTGAAGAAGAACACGACACCGTACTCGATCCTGCCTGGGCAGAGAGTGTTCCCGCGGTATGGGATCAACGGAGGACCAGTGCGAGTGGTGAGCACGAACGGAGTGAAGGTGTTCACGAGCGAGAGAACGAAGTACCTGAGCAGTTTCAACGAGATCCTGGGGATCCCGACAGAAAGTCTGACGACCGACTACTGGTACACTTCGTTGGATGATGTGGGGATGACCACAGAGTTGGTGATCGCTGCACCGTAAAACGGCAGGAAGATTTCTTAGTGCAAGAGGTCTGTTTTTATGATACAGACCTCTTGGATTTAAAGAACAACCAATTGAGTGTGATGGGGAAGAAATAGGTCGCCAACATAACGATACGTTTGATGAACTATAGACGGAATCGAGCTGCACACGTAAAAGGTGTTGAGGAATTTGTTGCATAAATTTCCAATTGTTATGCTGGTTCCTATATGCGATCGTGATTGATGAATGTCCTATTGTGTCAGATGGGGAGAATAAAAAAATAATTCAAACGAAAAGTTTTTAAATGAACATAAACTGGGAAAGTCGTGATGGGGGTAGGTAATGATTGACCGTTGTTTTACGAGAGTGGACTTTTGTCATTGTAAAACCATGATAGATATCATGTCCTTATATTGGAACAAATAATTCAGGTCTTCCGTTTACTAATATGCTTATAATGGCAACTTGTTCAATTGGATCCTTATTGATGCAGTGAAAGGAGGAAGAACCATAAGCATTAAAATCTAATGCTATATATAGTTTCGGGATGCTCAAAATTTTACACAAAGAAACTATATTTTTATGTGGATTAATGTTGGGTTTCAATCCATAATTTGAGGCTCTACGCTACTAATAACTTCAAATCTCAAGGAGATGTCAATGTTTACCTCGTTAAAAAAGGTGCTGATTGCTAGCGTTATTGTACTAGCGATGCTAATGCCTGGAAGCCAACAGAGCGATTATGTTGTTATGGCTAAGGGCTATTCTACAAATGTGCCTGAAACACCTCTGTATATAGGCTTGCTTTGGAACAATATGGGTTTAGTTACTCAAGAAATCAGAATTAATTCCAATGGAGATATGATTTCTTTATTGGGAGAAAGATATGAAGCTAAGGAAAAATTTATAGCGAGTCTCCCTAAAGATGTATTGGATTACTATTCCAACACACAACTCGCAAAGGCTGGTTGGGTTTCTTACGATGCCTTTGAAAAACCTGATGGGATACATTATGTGTTTTTTCATAAATCTGGCGTATATCTTTCTGTTGAGTTTTTGAAATGCCCAGATTCTTTGCTTAGTACTTGTATTTCAATTTGGAAGAGCGAACAATCAAAAAATGTTATTGATTCATCACCTGATATTTTTGAGCAGATACAATCAGCAACGACTGGTTCTTTTGGTAAAAAGTCTCCTGTAAATGGGGCGACGAACCAGGATCCGAAAAGTATTGTTTTATCTTGGAATGCATATACTCCTGAGCCAGATAATTACAGCTATTGTGTAAAAGAAGGCTCAGCTTGTAGTGCAGATGATCCAGAATGGACGAACACATGGGGAAAAACAAGCGTGACTTTAACCAATCTGGCCTATGATAAAACCTACTATTGGCAGGTGAAGGCTCGTGTTTGTGCATCTTGCGTTCCCCAAAAGTTGGTTTATGCGGATAGTGGTACTGTCTGGACATTCAAAACCCATCCGGTCACTCATGGCATTATTGTAGGTAATGTGGGTGTGCCTGGTGCGGTGTTAAGCTATGTGGACATTACATCTAAGACGGTCACTGCAGATAATTATGGTAGCTACTTGATCACCGTACCTCTCGGTTGGAGTGGTGCGATTACACCTGCTAAACCAGGGTACCTTTTTTCACCGGAGAGTGCTAGTTTCACCAACCTGACAGCACTTCAAACTATACAGAATTTTAATATCATCCCTGCTCACTTGATTAGTGGTAATGTGAGTATACCGGGGGTAACATTGAGCTACACCTATGGCACGCCTCGGAACGTTATATCAGCTAACAATGGGAGCTACACGATCACAGTGCCAAGTAGCTGGAGTGGGACCATAACGCCAGCTAAACCTGGGTACATTTTTTTGCCGTCCAGTAGAACGTATGTTAATGTTGTGTCCGATCAACCATCACAAAATTATACTGCCACAGCGATATATACAATTACAGGGAACGTTGGTGCTTCCGGTGTAACCCTAAGCTACACAGACGGGACGGCGAAGACAGTGACATCGCAAGGAGATGGAAGCTACACGATCACAGTACCAAGTGGTTGGAGCGGAACGGTAACGCCGTCAAAGGCAGACTATATCTTCTCACCGCTCAACCGAAGCTATAGCAATGTGACAACAAACCAAATAGCACAGGACTACACCGCAACGTTGGTGTACACCATCAGTGGGAATGTAGGGGTAGGAGGAGTAACGCTAAGCTACACGGATGGAGGCGCCAAGACAGTGACCTCCAAAGGAGACGGGAGTTACACGATCACAGTGCCAGGTGGCTGGAGTGGAACAGTAACCCCAACAAGCACCTGTCACACCTTTGCGCCGCTGAACCTCAGCTATAGCAACCTGGGAGCCAACACAAGTGGGCAGAACTACACCAGCACATTCAACACCTCAATAGGTTGTTCGAACATCAATGTAACAATCGGAGGGAACACCCAGGGGAACTACGGAATAGGAACAGGGCAACGACTAACGGATCGGTACGGGATCAACGGCGGACCGGTGCGAGTGAGAAGCACGAACGGGGTGAACATGTTCACGAGCCAGCGGGCGATCTACGGGAGTAGCTTCAACTCGATCGTAGGGTTCCCCGCAGATCAACTGACGACCGAATACTGGTTCACCTCATTGGACGATACAGGCATGATCACCTACCTGGTGATCGGGAACCCGAGTGAGACAGAGACAGCGTTAGTGGATGTGTACATCGGAGGCGTGAAGAAGAACACAACACCATACTCGATCCCGCCTGGGCAGCGAGTGTACCCGCGGTATGGGATCAACGGCGGACCGGTACGAGTGGTGAGCACGAACGGAGTGAGTGTGTTCACGAGCGAGAGAACGAAGTATGGGAACAGTTTCAATGAAGTGATGGGCTTCCCCTCGACACAACTGGACACAGAGTTCTGGTTCACGAGCTATGACGATGCGGGAATGATCACGTACCTGGTGATCGGGAACCCGAGTGAGACAGAGACAGCGGAAGTGGATGTATACATCGGAGGGGTGAAGAAGAACACGACACCATACTCGATCCTACCTGGGCAGAGAGTGTTCCCTCGGTATGGGATCAACGGAGGACCGGTACGAGTAGTGAGCACGAACGGAGTGAAGGTGTTCACGAGCGAGAGAACGAAGTATGGGAACAGCTTCAACGAAGTGTTGGGATACCCGATAGCTCAAACCTCGACCGAGCTCTGGTTCACCTCATTGGATGATGCCAGCATGATCACGTACCTGGTGATCGGGAACCCAAGTGAGACAGAGACAGCGGAAGTGGATGTGTATATCGGAGGGGTGAAGAAGAACACGACACCGTACTCGATCCTACCCGGCAGAGAGTGTTCCCGCGGTATGGGATCAACGGAGGACCAGTGCGAGTGGTGAGCACGAACGGAGTGAAGGTGTTCACGAGCGAGAGAACGAAGTACCTGAGTAGTTTCAACGAGATCCTGGGGATCCCGACCGAAGGTCTGACGACCGACTACTGGTACACTTCGTTGGATGATGTGGGGATGACCACGGAGTTGGTGATCGCTGCACCGTAGAGTAGGGAGCAATCAAAGAGCAACACAACAGTAAAACAGTCCGTCTCGTACGAGGCGGACTGTTTGGTTGTAACAAATTTAGTAATAGGTTGTAATATTAGTAGCTTACAGGTAAGTTTCTACTGTTTTGATGCCATACTGATGTGTTTTATAGTACTTTAGTACAGGATGACTAAGGTCGTGTTGCTCCTTACAAAAATGTTTGTAACTTTATAGTGATTAAAGCTTCTGCAAATTTTGCTTTCGTTGTAACCTATTAGTGGTTAGTGTCGTTTTCCCCACATAGAAGTCTTATAAATTGGAGGTATGTATGTTTACTCAAAAAGTGGCTTTTTCAAGCCGTATATTAGTGTTTTGTATAACAATCTTTGCTTTACTGGTAACAAGTGTAAGTGGAACTTTTGCCATGGGTACTGAATCAGGCTCAAGCGAGCTAACAAATGCTCTTGGTAATTATGCCCTTGTGTTCGTTTCCAGAAAGATTCCAAGTAATGGTAGCGCTTATTATGATGCTACTGGATCAATGCCGGGTGTGCAACCATGGGGGCGTTTCCAAGTATCGGCTCCAGGAAAGTTGATTATTCGAGATGCGAATGGCACAATGCGAACCCTGGTTGATGGATCGAAACCTACCGCTGCGTCACTTAATTTGATCGATGTAAATGCCCCGGATGTATCATACGACGCAACTAAGATTATTTTTTCTGGTTTACCTAACGGTTCATACTCAACTGCTCCGATGACCAACCCTGGTGCATGGCGTATTTATATGATTAATGTTGACGGGACGGGCTTAAAGCAAATTACATTTTCAGATAGAAACATTAACCTCTCTCAGTTTGGTAATCTTGCTTCGAACTTTACTACCTACGATGACACTGACCCGGTATGGCTTCCGGATGGGCGTATTGTGTTTTCGTCTACTCGGTGGCCGTCCTTTGGCCAGTATGGAGCAGCGCGTACAAGTAACTTATATGTAATAAATGCAGACGGAAAAAGTTTGCATCGTATTACTGCAGAACGTAGTGGCGCGGAACGTCCTATTGTTGACCCACTAACGGGTAGGATTGTATACTCACGTTGGTGGCGCAACCTTCGTGTGGGAGCCGACAGCTTAGCTACAATCACCAACCCGCAGGGTGGGTATATTATGAAAGATGGTTTATGTGCTGTTAATCATTCGGGTAATGAATGCACGGAGGTTGGAGGTAAATCAAATTTATGGCGTAACGCGTGGCATCTTGCTTCCATTAACCCCGATGGAACCGGGCTTTCCCAGTTTACTGGAAGATCCAACTCCTTTTTTGTTGGTGAAAATAGCAATCATGCATATGGCGGGGTGTTTGCTTCTGATGGTAGTTTTTATGCCAATTTTTTCCCAATGACAAACGGAACAGAAGCCGCTGGTTTTGGTGGTATTCGACATTATGCACGTGGTGTAAATGAATATATACCCATTATAGGGATTACAACAAGAGATGAAAGTGTTCAGCAGTTTGCACGTGCAAATCCTCCTTCCTATGGGGTGTATGTCGGGAACTACGCCGCAGAACCAGAAGTCTTACCAGATGGGCGCCTTGTTATTTCATGGGCGCGAGACACAAAACAGGATTATGGGCTATACACCATTAATTCTGATGGAAGCGGATTATCCTTAGTTTATGATAATGTCGGTACAACTGAATTGAGGGCGAGGTTGGTACGTCCTCGTTCTGTACCTCCAATTCTCCCTGATAAGGTTACACAAGTTGCCAGTGCCTTACCTCCTACAGCACAAGGACCATATGATATTGATGGCACTTTCACTTTCAACGATTTGAATGTTTATTTCAATGCCCCGGTAGACGCAAATATTGTGAATGCTCCTCCAGTCGGGTCAGCGGATACAATTAGGTTTTATATAGACCACCAACGCAATCAACAAAGCGGTTCCTTTGAAAATTTGGATTGGCCGATTCTCTTAAAGGAAGTGCCTATTAATCCAGACGGTTCACTTTCGACTCTTTCTCCTGCCAATGTGCCACTTTTTGAACAACTTCGCACTAGTCAATCAAAGGGTTATAAGATTCCATTAACTGGACCAGGGTTGTTACCTCAGGAATCGCCGGGAGCGTCACATGTGGCGGGTATGAACTTTGGTCGCACAGGTGAGGTAGCGACCTGCGTTGGATGCCATGCTGGTCATACTATGATATCTGTCCCTGCCAATCCGGCAGATGCAAAATGGACGAACCTTGCTCCGGGAGCAACTGTAACAGTCTCTTCTACAGGCGGTGGCTCGTCAACAGGTATCAACGATCGCCGCCTTAAACTTCAAATGCCTTATGATAATTTCAAAAAATTCTGGGTAAGCAACTCAGGAAGTCCAACCTCTCAATGGGCAAAATTGGCATTCCCGGTGCCTATTACTGTAAAGACTGTGCGTTTATATAATATTCCAAGTACTGACTCCAATATAAAAATTTTGAACGCTACAATAAGGTTGTACAGCGATACAGCAGGTACTACTCAAGTAGCAAGTAAAACTTCTGGAGCACTTTCCGAAAATGGCACGGATGTAACTTTCGATAACGTTCTTGCTAGAGTTGTCCGAATTGAATTTACTTCTGTGAGCGGCTCTATTGCGGGGCTTGGGGAAGTTGAAGTTATCGCTCGAGCAGAGGCTGATGTCCCTCTTCTGAAAATCAGTGGCAATGTAGGGGTAGGAGGAGTAACGCTAAGCTACACGGATGGAGGCACCAAGACAGTGACCTCCAAAGGAGACGGGAGCTACACGATCACAGTACCAGGTGGCTGGAGTGGAACAGTAACCCCAACAAGCACCTGTCACACCTTTGCGCCGCTGAACCTCAGCTACAGCAACCTGGGAGCCAACATAAGTGGGCAGAACTACACCAGCACATTCAACACCTCAATAGGTTGTTCAAACATCAATGTAACGATCGGTGGGAACACCCAGGGGAACTACGGAATAGGAACAGGGCAACGGCTAACGGATCGATATGGGATCAACGGTGGACCAGTGCGAGTGAGAAGCACGAACGGAGTGAACATGTTCACGAGCCAAAGAGCGATCTACGGGAGCAGCTTCAACTCGATCGTAGGATTCCCCGCGAACCAACTGACGACCGAATACTGGTTCACCTCATTGGACGATGCGGGGATGATCACGTACCTGGTGATCGGGAACCCGAGTGAGACAGAGGCAGCGTTAGTGGATGTGTACATCGGAGGCGTGAAGAAGAACACAACACCATACTCGATCCCGCCTGGGCAGCGCGTGTTCCCGCGGTATGGGATCAACGGCGGGCCGGTACGAGTGGTGAGCACGAACGGAGTGAGTGTGTTCACGAGCGAGAGAACGAAGTATGGGAACAGTTTCAATGAAGTGATGGGCTTCCCCTCGACACAACTGGACACAGAGTTCTGGTTCACGAGCTATGACGATGCGGGGATGATCACGTACCTGGTGATCGGGAACCCGAGTGAGACAGAGACAGCGGAAGTGGATGTATACATCGGAGGGGTGAAGAAGAACACGACACCGTACTCGATCCTACCTGGGCAGAGAGTGTTCCCGCGGTATGGGGTCAACGGAGGACCAGTGCGAGTGGTGAGCACGAACGGAGTGAACATCTTCGCGAGCGAGAGAACGACATATCAGAGCAGTTTCAATGAAGTAATAGGTTTTCCTGTGCATCAATTGACAACAGAATACTGGTTCACCTCCTTGGATGATGCCAGTATGATCACGTACCTGGTGATCGGGAACCCGAGTGAGACAGAGACAGCGGAAGTGGATGTGTACATCGGCGGGGTGAAGAAGAACACGACACCGTACTCGATCCTGCCTGGGCAGAGAGTGTTCCCGCGGTATGGGATCAATGGAGGACCAGTGCGAGTAGTGAGCACGAACGGAGTGAGTGTGTTCACGAGCGAGAGAACGAAGTACCTGAGCAGTTTCAATGAGATCCTGGGGATCCCGACAGAGGGTCTGACGACCGACTACTGGTACACTTCGTTGGATGATGTGGGGATGACCACAGAGCTCGTCATCGCTGCACCGTAGGGTAGGGGATAGTCAAAGAGCAACAAAACAGTAAAACAGTCCGCCTCGTACGAGGCGGACTGTTTTACTGTTGTAACCAAACTGTGACATCCATCACCTTGTGTTTGTGAAAGTTGGAGGTCTATAATGATTTCGATGAAGTTACCTTTGTGGGGTAGTTTCGAAAACAAATACTAGGGAGGAATACTCCCGGGGAGATACGTATGTATTCGCTTAGGTCGATTTTATAGAGCATCAAATGCGGTAAAGAATATATGAACAAACTGGTAATCTGGTGGAATATATTTTTAGATGGTTTCTCCATTCTTAATGACTACAAGGTGGGGGTATTTATTTTCTTTGTATGCATATTCGGTTTGGGATTGATCACGATTAAGCTAATGAGTAATGGCCAGCTTAATTCAGAATTGAACTCATTGGTGGGGGTTGGTGTCGGGTGTATCACCTTGAGTTTACTATCCTATATCGTTGCAATGGTTTCTTTGCTTTTACCGTCTCTATTGAGACCATTGAGTATCTTTATATTAATTGGGACTGTTTTGTTCTTGTTTAAAAATCTTAATAGGATACGTGAAATAAAAATCAATGCTGATTTTTTTGCGTTGAGTGTCGGTTTTATTTTTATGCTGTGTGTTAGGCTTGCGTATCTAACACGGATTATTCTGCCGCCTTATTCTGACTCTCCAATTCATTATCAAATTGTAGTTGGGATTATTTACCCTGATACGGCGAATCTCGTCAAAATATCTCTTAATAATGTTTTGAATAATTATTATCATCATGGATTTCACTCCCTTACGGCATGGCTAGTATTAACATCAGGCTTGGATTTGTCTACTGCCATCCCATTATTGGGACAATTGTTTTTAGTTATCGCCCCTATCTCTGTTGCCGCTTTGGTGTATGGATTGACAAAAAGTAAGAGTGGAGCTGCCTTTTCTGGGTTGTTATCAGCGGTGGGGTGGCTTATGCCGTCATTCTCTGTAAACTGGGGGAAATTTCCTGCTTTGGCGGCGATATCGACCATGCCGGTCATTGTGTTATTGCTATGGTTGGCACTACGTAATGATCTCAAAAAAGATAAATTTCTTGTCTATGTTTCTGTTCTTGTAATAGGGATCACTCTGATTCATACAAGGATTATTATATGTTTGGCTATAGCTTTTATAGGTTTTTCCCTTTCCCGTAAGTTGCAACTTAATAATGAATTGAGTTTTTTTCAAACGGTACGCTTTTCATTATTATTTGTACTTGTTTTATGGCCACTTCTACAGCCACTTGCAAGGTTTTACAACTCGCCTCTTGTCTGGGCCATCTTGCTTATTATCACACCTTTTGCCTTTCGATCACACCCAACGGCATCAGTTGGAATATCCTTGTTTTTGTTTGGATTATGCTTGGTTGCGTTGATTCCAAATTTAACAATTGGAAATAAGTATGCTTTGTTGGATCGCCAATTCCTGGAGATGGCTCTTTTTGTGCCACTTTCAACGATGGGTGGACTTGGATTTAGCGGACTGATCAGAAATTTGGAAGTAAACCGAATATTACAGCAGAGTATGACTATTGCAATTATTGGATGTGTGGTATTCAATTTCTTGCTACATAATTCAATATACCCGGATGTGTGTTGTAACTATTTTGGAAAGAAGGATGAGCTTGCCTTTCAGTGGATTCGAGAGAATCTTTCAAATAACACTCTCTTTCTTATTCCAACCTTCAAAAATAATGGTCAAGTTTACGGAACAGATGCTGGCGTTTGGTTAAGCCCGCTTCTTCAGATGCCAACGAACAAGTTGTCATTTAATACTAACTGGGATTCTATTGATACTTTAAATAAAATATGTGCAACAGGGGCGAAAGAGATATACATATATTCAGGAGGTAAGAATAATAGTTTTAACGATTCTCGATTGTCACAAACGAGTTGGACTTCACCAGTTTTTCGGGATGGCGAAGTTGCCATCTACAAAGTTTCTGAATGTACAAATATATTGAACCAGGAGGATCTCCCATGAAAAAAATAAAATTTGAAATTGCTTTTTTGATTATTGCTCTGCTTGTGGGTATCGCGGCAAATACCGGCACGGCCTATGGATATGAAGGTAAGAGTCTGTTATATCCATATCCTTACCCATATCCCTACCCAGGTCTTTGCCCGCCATCATCTCCAATTAGCTACCCATACCCAGGACCGGGCTGTATTATTTACGTTAAGTGGAATGCAACTGGGTTAAATAACGGCTCATCCTGGACCGATGCCTATACCGATTTGCAATCAGCCCTTGCCTTCGCCTCAAGCGGAGAGCAGATTTGGGTCGCGGCAGGAACTTATAAACCAACCACTGGTACTGATCGCGGGCTTTCTTTTATACTTCAAGATAGTGTGTCAGTTTACGGAGGTTTTGCAGGGACCGAGATGTTGTCTACTGAACGTGACCCTTCGAAGTATGTCACGATTCTGAGCGGCGATATCGGCATTGAGCATGACACCAGTGATAACTCTTATCATGTTGTTACGGCGGCTTTTGTAAACATTTCGACACAGTTGGATGGTTTTACAATTACTTCTGGAAATGCAAATGGAACTTTTGCGGACCAATATGGGGGAGGTTTATACACTAGCTATGGCTATCTGGTGTTAAGTAACATCACTTTTGATAACAATTTAGCGCTCCTAGGTGGCGGTATGTACAGTGTGAGTGATGGCAATCATGGTCATCCTATCTTGCACAGTGTAGTGTTTAGCAATAACTCGGCGAATTTTGGCGGTGGGATGTGGAATCACTTTAGCGATGCAAGCTTGACCAATGTAACCTTTAGCGGCAATTCAGCCGTATACGGTGGCGGAATGGGGAATCAAGACAGCCATCCTTACATCTTGAATGCGACGTTCAGTGCAAATTTGGCGTCTACTTATGGAGGTGGGATTTATAATGAGGCGAATAGCAACTTAGGATTACAAAATGTGATTTTATGGGGAAACAGTGCCCCCACTGGATCACAGATATATAACGACACCAGTGTTCCTTATGTCACTGACAGTGTAATTCAAGATGGGTATGTTGGTGGAACAAACATCATCACAGCCGATCCCAAGTTGGGAACCCTGGGTAATTATGGTGGTTTCACACAAACCATACCCTTGCAAACCGGTAGTTCTGCCATTGACGCGGGCAATGACAGCGTATGTCCCACCACCGATCAACGCGGGGTGACCCGTCCGTTTGGGAGTCACTGTGACATCGGGGCATATGAATACGGACATGCCAAAGTTAATGTCACAATAGGCGTTAACCCACCAAAGAACTACACCGTTGCACCAAGCGGACGTATAACGGATCGGTACGGGATCAACGGCGGACCGGTGCGAGTGAGAAGCACGAACGGAGTGAACATGTTCACGAGCCAGCGGGCGATCTACGGGAGCAGCTTCAACTCGATCGTAGGATTCCCCGCGGATCAACTGACGACCGAATACTGGTTCACCTCATTGGACGATACAGGCATGATCACCTACCTGGTGATCGGGAACCCGAGTGAGACAGAGACAGCGTTAGTGGATGTGTACATCGGAGGCGTGAAGAAGAACACAACACCATACTCGATCCCGCCTGGGCAGAGAGTGTACCCGCGGTATGGGATCAACGGCGGACCGGTACGAGTGGTGAGCACGAACGGAGTGAGTGTGTTCACGAGCGAGAGAACGAAGTATGGGAACAGCTTCAATGAAGTGATGGGGTTCCCCTCGACCCAACTGGACACAGAGTTCTGGTTCACGAGCTATGACGATGCGGGGATGATCACGTACCTGGTGATCGGGAACCCGAGCGAGACAGAGACAGCGGAAGTGGATGTGTACATCGGAGGGGTGAAGAAGAACACGACACCGTACTCGATCCTGCCGGGGCAGAGAGTGTTCCCGCGGTATGGGATCAACGGCGGGCCGGTACGAGTGGTGAGCACGAACGGAGTGAAGGTATTCACGAGCGAGAGAACGAAGTATGGGAACAGCTTCAATGAAGTATTGGGATACCCGATAGCTCAAACCTCGACCGAGCTCTGGTTCACCTCATTGGATGATGCCAGCATGATCACGTACCTGGTGATCGGGAACCCGAGTGAGACAGAGACAGCGGAAGTGGATGTACATCGGAGGAGTGAAGAAGAACACGACACCGTACTCGATCCTGCCGGGGCAGAGAGTGTTCCCGCGGTATGGGATCAACGGAGGACCAGTGCGAGTGGTGAGCACGAACGGAGTGAAGGTGTTCACGAGTGAGAGAACGAAGTACCTGAGCAGTTTCAACGAGATCCTGGGGATCCCGACAGAAAGTCTGACGACCGACTACTGGTACACTTCGTTGGATGATGTGGGGATGACCACGGAGTTGGTGATCGCCGCACCGTAAGTAATAAAGGGTAATATGAACCTACAAGTTCGCCTCTCGGTGAGACGAACTTGTAGGTTCGTTAAGATAAGCATAACGATATAAATATTGAAGAGAGTAGATAAGTGTATTCTTCATAAGGTAAAAGCAGATATGGCAAAATAGATTTACCCTTGTTAATAGGGTAGTCAGCGTAAGAGTACCATTAGGGGATGATACAAGGAACAAAATAATTCTATAAACAGTTAGAATACTTTGTAGCAATATTCCCCCTCAGCGGCAAAAATTTACATATTCGGAGTAGAGATGCGAATTTGGAGCAGATTTTTTCTTTTATTGTTGATACTTCCTGTATTTGCGGGTGGGGCACGACCAGGGATTGTGGCAAAAGCCAGTAATGCAACCCAATCTTCAAATTGATCAGTTTGAATTGTTAACACCATCATCTGGTTGGGTTTTGTCGAATGAGCACTTATTCTGGACATTGGATGCGGCTCAAACTTGGAATGAAATCGGCCCTGCAATTCCATTAAATGCAAAAATACAAGACGTGTATTTTCTCGATCAAGAAAGTGGTTGGATATTGTGGAATATCAATAATCCAGATGGCGGTTCAAGTTTTACTCTTGCTCGAACTCTCAATCACGGGCAGAACTGGGAGACTCTGCCTCTAGACTTGTTTGATGAAGGTGATGTATCCGCTCATTCTGAGAAAGCAAGCATTGGGTGGTTTGACGTGCAGGCCGGCTGGATCGCTGTAAAACAAGCCACAAGTTCGAACTTCAGTTTAGGTACTCTTTTCACAACATCTGATGGTGGAGTTACCTGGGTACGATCTACTTTGCCGGTTGCAGATAATATTAGTTTTAGTGAATCCCAAACCGGTTGGGCAACTGGTGGGCCAGCCGGAGATCAAATCTTTAGAACACAGGATGGTGGCGTCAATTGGCTGGACGCAAAGTCGGGGATAAAAACGGATGCACTTACGGTGATTTATCAACCATATTATTTCAATGGTCAAGGCATTTTAGTGACGACAGATGTGGGTCTTAAAAACAACCTTACTCTATATGTTTACGATAATTCAATCGATGAGTGGTCCCTTGTATATCAGGTGGCTTTAGGTGCGGAGCCCGGGATTATTCCGTTATCTATTCTTGACCCCGAGAACTTTCTTGCAGTTATTTCAGGAACAAAAACTATTGTTCGCATGAAAGACGGAGAATTTGATACATTTGAAAACACAGATGGACTATCTTCTTCGATCGTTAACTTGGATATGGTGTCAACGGATATTGGGTGGGCCAAATCTGTTGAGGCAGATTGTGTTACCGCTTCATCTCTGACCGATCAACCTGCTTCTGTTTCCTGTTCATCAACTACCCGTTTGCTACAGACGTTCAACGGAGGTGTTACATGGCAAACAGTACATCTTCCTGATGTTCGACCGGAAATTACCGCTCTGGAGATTTTAGATATAGAAAATGCAAATATAACAAGCACACTTGCAGGTATTGGGAGTACCAACACGTTTACTGGTCAGGGATTTGACAAGTGTGAGATTCCATCCATCTCCCAAATGCAAACTTGGTGGAATAACAGTCCATATAAAGCCGTTAATTTATATATCGGGGGATCCAGCCGGGCATGTGCCAACAATGTATTGACCGCATACTATCTTCAACAATTAAATCAACAAGGCTGGCAGTTTATCCCCACATGGGTGGGGCCCCAGGCGCCATGTACCGGCTTTAGTTCACGCATGAGTAGCAATATGACAACTGCTTATAATCAGGGAGTTAGTGAAGCAAATCTGGCTGTAGAAAGACTCGCAGAACTTGGTCTTACATATCCTGACAAAACAGGTTCTGTTGTCTATTATGATATAGAATACTATGGTACAGACTCGGCTTGTCGCAATGCAGTTAATGCTTTTATGAACGGGTGGGTTTCTCAGATAAAATCTCGCGGAAATTTGGCAGGCGTATATGGTTCAACGCTTTGTAATACTGGTTTAAGCGATTTTCTGAATATTACAAATATTCCTGATGTGATTTGGCCTGCAAGGTGGTATCACAATATCGGAGAAGGCTACTACGACCCGAGCGCGAGTGTTTGGAACCTTGGAACTTGTATTCCAAATACTGTATGGGCGAATCAACAACGAATTCGGCAATATGAAGGCGATCACGACGAAACATGGGGAAGCCTGACACTTGGCATCGATAGTAATGTTCTGGATGGTGTAGTGGCAGTCCCTGCATTTCTAGATCCTTCCAAATTAACTTTCCAGGAAGTTGCTAGTGGTTTGAACAATCCTGTATTCATTACTCATGCAGGTGACGGCTCAAATCGGTTGTTTGTTCTTGAACGAAGTGGAAAAATCCGCATCATAAAAAATGGGTCGTTGTTGTCAACTCCCTTTCTAGATATTCAATCCAGTGTTCGATCGACCTCCGGGGAACAGGGATTGTTGGGGCTTGCCTTCCATCCATCTTATGCAAGCAATGGAAAATTCTACGTTGTGTACACGGCACCTCGAAGTGGAGATTCAAACGGCTCCGTCTTGACATTGAGACAGTACACTGTTTCTGTAGGGAATCCCGACCTGGCCAATACAGGTAGTGGCGCCACCATTTTGACCATCGATCATCCAACAAACTCGAATCATAATGGTGGCACGATTGCTTTTGGAAATGATGGATACCTATATTGGTCAACAGGTGATGGTGGTGGGGGAGGGGATCCCAATAACAATGCACAAAATTTGAAAAGTCACCTCGGAAAAATCTTGCGCATTGATGTGAACTCCGGTTCACCCTACGCCATTCCTGCTACAAACCCCTTTTACAGTGATCCCACCTCGGGCATTAAGAAAGAGATCTGGGCCTATGGCTTGAGAAACCCTTGGCGTATTTCCTTTGACCGTTCTACTCACGATTTGTACATCGGTGATGTGGGCCAGGGTGTACGCGAAGAAATAGATTTTCAGCCTTCAAACAGCACAGGTGGGCAGAACTATGGTTGGCGGATTATGGAGGGTAGTTTATGTTACAACCCATCCAGCGGATGTGACCAAACAGGAAAGATTCTTCCAGTAGCTGAGTACGATCATACCCTTGGTTGTTCAGTCACAGGTGGATATGTCTATCGTGGTTCTAATTTCCCTTCACTGAAGGGTTACTATCTGTATGGAGATTTTTGTAGTGGCAGGATTTTTAGCACATACAATAATTTACCTACAGGGTGGACCACGCCCGTTCAGCTTGCTGATACTGCATTCAATATCACCACATTTGGTGAAGATCAACAAGGAGAGTTGTATTTAGCAGACTACGCTACTGGAAAAATATACAAAATTAAATATGCGGACCCTTCTATCTCCGGCAATGTAGGGGTAGGAGGAGTGACCCTAAGCTACACGGATGGAGTCGCCAAGAGCGTAACCTCCAAAGGAGACGGGAGTTACACGATCACAGTACCAAGTGGCTGGAGTGGAACAGTAACCCCAACAAGTACCTGTCACACCTTTGCGCCGCAGAACCTCAGCTACAGCAACCTGGGAGCCAACACAAGTGGGCAGAACTACACCAGCACATTCAATACATCAATAGGTTGTTCGAACATCAATGTAACGATCGGTGGGAACACACAGGGGAACTACGGAATAGGAACAGGGCAACGACTAACGGATCGGTACGGGATCAACGGCGGACCGGTGCGAGTGAGAAGCACGAACGGGATGGCGATGTTCACGAGCCAAAGAGCGATCTACGGGAGCAGCTTCAACTCGATCGTAGGGTTCCCCGCGGATCAACTGACGACCGAATACTGGTTCACCTCATTGGACGATGCGGGGATGATCACGTACTTGGTGATCGGGAACCCAAGCGAGACAGAGACCGCATTGGTAGATGTGTACATAGGAGGAGAGAAGAAGAACACAACACCATACTCGATCCCGCCCGGGCAGCGAGTGTACCCAAGGTATGGGATCAACGGCGGACCAGTGCGGGTGGTGAGCACGAATGGAGTGAACATCTTCACGAGTGAGAGATCGAAGTATGGGAACAGCTTCAACGAAGTGATGGGGTTTCCCTCGACCCAACTGGACACAGAGTTCTGGTTCACGAGCTATGATGATGCGGGGATGATCACGTACCTGGTGATCGGGAACCCAAGCGAGACAGAGACAGCGGAAGTGGATGTGTACATCGGCGGAGTGAAGAAGAACACGACACCGTACTCGATCCTGCCGGGGCAGAGAGTGTTCCCGCGGTATGGGATCAATGGAGGACCAGTGCGAGTGGTGAGCACGAACGGAGTGAAGGTGTTCACGAGCGAGAGAACGAAGTATGGGAACAGTTTCAATGAAGTGTTGGGATACCCGATAGCTCAAACCTCGACCGAACTCTGGTTCACCTCATTGGATGATGCCAGCATGATCACGTACCTGGTGATCGGGAACCCGAGTGAGACAGAGACAGCGGAAGTGGATGTGTATATCGGAGGAGTGAAGAAGAACACGACACCGTACTCGATCCTGCCGGGGCAGAGAGTGTTCCCGCGGTATGGGATCAACGGAGGACCGGTGCGAGTGGTGAGCACGAACGGAGTGAAGGTGTTCACGAGTGAGAGAACGAAGTACCTGAGCAGTTTCAACGAGATCCTGGGGATCCCGACAGAAGGTCTGACGACCGACTACTGGTACACTTCGTTGGATGATGTGGGAATGACTACAGAACTCGTCATCGCCGCACCATAGAGTAGAAAACAGTCAAAGAGCAACATAACAGTAAAACAGTCCGCCTCTTTTGAGGCGGACTGTTTTACTGTAACCAAACTGTGACATCCATCACCTTGTGTTTGTGAAAGTTGGAGGTCTATAATGATTTCGATGAAGTTACCCTTGTAAAGGAACTTCTAAACCAAACACTAGGGAGGAAGCACTCCCAGGGAGAAAATTATGTTTGCAAAAAAAACAGTTCTTGTAGTTGTACGAATTATGCTTATATTGGTAATAGTTCTGGGAGGATTTGAGGCTGAACCTGTACAAGCAGGTTCGGTTAGTTTTGGTTGGGCAAGAAGCATGGGAGGAATATCTACTGATGTAGGTAGGGGAATTGTTATAGATGTTGAAGGAAATGTGTATACAACGGGTTCCTTTTATGAAACAGTAGATTTTAATCCGGGCGTCGATGTAAGTAACCTAACAAGTGCAGGGATTACTGATATTTTTATTACCAAATTAGATGAAATGGGGGAACTGATTTGGGCAAAGAGAATTGGTGGGACAAACATGGATATCGGCTTTTCAATTGCTTTGGACAGTAACGGTAATGTCTATGTTATAGGATCCTTCTATGGAACTGTTGATTTTGACCCTGGAGTAGGTACCAACGATTTGACTAGTGCAGGGCTTGAAGACATATTCATTGTCAAGCTAGATGGCAATGGTAATTTAGTTTGGGCAAAAAATGCTGGAGGAGCATCTTATGATTTTGGGCATGCGATCAAAATAGGGAGTGACGGTAACATATATATAACAGGTAGTTTCACTGGTACTGGTGATTTTAACCCTGGTATTGGAATTAGTAACCTTTCCAGTGCAGGTGATGAAGATATTTTTGTTAGCAAACTAGATAGTGATGGCAACTTTGTTTGGGCAAAAAGGTTGGGTGGCACATCTGTTGATCAAGGGCGGGATATCACCGTGGATGCTAGCGGAAATGTTTATACAACAGGCACTTTTTCTAGTATAGGTGATTTTGATCCAAATGTTTCTATAAATAATTTGTTGAGCGTTGGGGGAGATGATATCTTTGTAAGCAAATTAGATGAGAGTGGAAAGTTTGTCTGGGCAAAGGGAATGGGTAGTGTAACTAGTGATGATTCATCATCAATTGCACTAGATAATAATGGGAATGTGTACACAACAGGTTCGTTTTCAGAAACAATGGATTTTGATCCCAACGTAGGAGTAAGTAATTTAACCAGTATAGGTTTTGAAGATGCTTTCATAAGCAAATTAGATAGTAACGGGTATTATGTTTGGGCGAAAAATATTGGTGGAATATATGGTTACATTTATAGTCATGGCCTTGCAGTAGATGGAAATGAAATGGTATATATTACGGGAGGATTCTACAATACGATTGATTTTGACCCGGGCCCGGGGATAAATGAATTGACTTCAATATTTGGCCACGATATCTTTATCAGCAAGCTGGATGCCAATGGGAGCTTTGTTTGGGTAAGAGGTATGGGTGGAACAGCAGAAGACCGTGGGCAGGGGATTGATATCGACAAAAGTGGAAACGTATACACAACAGGCTATTTTGGCGCTACAGTTGACTTTGATACTGGAATAGGTACAAGTAACTTAACTAGTGCGGGTAATAGGGATATTTTTATTAGTAAATTAGTTGCTCCTCAGATTCATTATGTCAAATGGGATGCAACCGGTGCGAACAACGGTTCATCCTGGATCGATGCTTATACTGACTTACAATCTGCCTTGTCTGCCGCATCAAGTGGGGATGATATCTGGGTCGCGGCAGGGACATACAAGCCGACAACGGGCACAGACCGTGCGATTTCCTTTGCTCTCAAGAATGGCGTGGCAATCTATGGAGGCTTTGCGGGTACTGAGGCTTTGCTCTCACAGCGCGACTGGGAAACAAATGTTACGACCTTGAGCGGTGATATTGGCGTTGTGGGGAACAACTCCGACAATTCCTATCATGTTGTGGTTGGGAGTGAGACAGATAATACTGCCCTACTGGATGGCTTTACAGTCACAGGCGGGAATGCATATAGTGAAACACATACAAGTACAGGCGATGCTGGAAAAGGGGGAGGGATCTATAATAACCTTGGAAGCCCAAGTGTGAAAAACTTGATTATTGATGGAAATCAAGCCACCACATTTGGTGGTGGGATGTATAACCACGGGAATCTACTTTACATTCAAGACAAACATTATATTCCGATGATTACAAATGTCGTTTTTAGAAATAACTCTGCACTTGAAGG
Source organism: Candidatus Defluviilinea proxima (assembly GCA_016721115.1). Taxonomy (NCBI): domain Bacteria; kingdom Bacillati; phylum Chloroflexota; class Anaerolineae; order Anaerolineales; family Candidatus Villigracilaceae; genus Candidatus Defluviilinea; species Candidatus Defluviilinea proxima. Next base: position 4,649,479 of record JADKIW010000001.1, on the reverse strand, counting down.
TGGGGGAATGCGTAACGATTATTCCAGTAGTCCTATCCTAACAGATGTAAGTTTCGAAAATAATACTGGTGGCCGCAGTGGTGGTGGGATGGAAAACTTTAGCTATTCCAACCCTATTCTGACAAATGTAACATTTAGTGGCAACATAGCAGCTGCCGGTGGCGGGATGGTAAATTCACTCAGTAGCAATCCAATTTTAACAAATGTTACTTTTAGTGGTAATTCAGCTTCCGTAATTGTTGAGGGAATCTCGTTTGGACTTGGTGGCGGAATCAATAATGAAGGTAGTAGTAATCCAACTTTGACCAATGTGACGTTCGCTAATAATTTTGCAAGTTCACTTGGTGGTGGTATGTACAATAGATCTGGCAGTAGTCCAACGGTACACAATTCCATCTTTTGGGCTAATGACGCCCCAACTGGGCCACAAGTTTTTAACAAAGACGACGCCGGCATTACTATTATGATTGACAGCATAATCCAAGGCGGATATACAGGCGGTACGAACATCATCACGACGGATCCCAAGTTGGGAACTCTGGGCAACTATGGTGGCTTCACTCAAACCATCCCCTTGCTCGCAGGCTCTCCTGCCATCGACGCGGGCAATGACAGCGTATGTCCCACCACCGATCAGCGCGGGGTGACCCGTCCGCAGGGTAGTCACTGTGACATTGGGGCATATGAATACGAACATGCCAAAGTTAATGTAACGATCGGCACCAACCCGCCAAAGAACTACACCGTTATACCAAGTGGGCGTATAACGGATCGGTACGGGATCAACGGCGGACCAGTACGAGTGAGAAGCACGAACGGGGTGAACATGTTCACGAGCCAGCGGGCGATCTACGGGAGCAGCTTCAACTCGATCGTAGGATTCCCCGCGGATCAACTGACGACCGAATACTGGTTCACCTCATTGGACGATGCGGGGATGGTCACGTACCTGGTGATCGGGAACCCGAGTGAGACAGAGACAGCGTTAGTGGATGTGTATATAGGAGGCGTGAAGAAGAACACAACACCGTACTCGATCCCGCCCGGGCAGCGAGTGTACCCGCGCTATGGGATCAACGGCGGACCGGTACGAGTGGTGAGCACGAACGGAGTGAGTGTGTTCACGAGTGAGAGAACGAAGTATGGGAACAGCTTCAATGAAGTGATGGGGTTCCCCTCGACCCAACTGGACACAGAGTTCTGGTTCACGAGCTATGACGATGCGGGAATGATCACGTACTTGGTGATCGGGAACCCGAGCGAGACAGAGACAGCGGAAGTGGATGTATACATCGGAGGCGTGAAGAAGAACACGACACCGTACTCGATCCTACCTGGGCAGAGAGTGTTCCCGCGGTATGGGATCAACGGAGGACCGGTACGAGTGGTGAGCACGAACGGAGTGAAGGTGTTCACGAGCGAGAGAACGAAGTATGGGAACAGTTTCAATGAAGTGTTGGGATACCCGATAGCTCAAACCTCGACCGAACTCTGGTTCACCTCCTTGGATGATGCCAGCATGATCACGTACTTGGTGATCGGGAACCCAAGTGAGACGGAGACAGCGGAAGTGGATGTGTATATCGGAGGCGTGAAGAAGAACACGACACCGTACTCGATCCTACCTGGGCAGAGAGTGTTCCCGCGGTATGGGATCAACGGAGGACCAGTGCGAGTGGTGAGCACGAATGGAGTGAAGGTGTTCACGAGTGAGAGAACGAAGTACTTGAGCAGTTTCAACGAGATCCTGGGGATCCCGACAGAAGGTCTGACGACCGACTACTGGTACACTTCGTTGGATGATGTGGGGATGACCACGGAGTTGGTGATCGCCGCACCATAGCGGTAAACTTGGATCAAAAAAGCTCCGAGTTCTTCAAGAACTCGGAGCTTTTACTTTTACACCAGCATCGCAACTGGATTTTCCAGAAGTTTTCCCAGTGCTTGCATGAATTGGGCGGCTTCGGCGCCATCGCTGATGCGGTGGTCGACGGAGATGGTGGCTTTCATGCGCCAGCCTGTTGTGATCTGACCGCCTTCCACAACAGGGACTTCCTTTGCGGCGGCGATGGCGAGTATTGCGGCTTCGGGCGGGTTGACGATGGCGATGAATTCGTCCACGCCGTACATGCCGAGATTGGATGTGGAGAAGGTGGAACCATCTACATCCTCAGGCTTAACCTTGCCATCGCGGGCGCGGCCAGCCATGGCTTTGACTTCGGCAGAGATCTGGCGCATGGTCTTTTGATCGGTGTCTTTGACGACAACGGTCATCAAGCCGCCGGGGACGGTGACTGCTACACCAACATTGACGTGTCCGAATTGGATGATCTCAGTACCTTTGATGGTGGCGTTGAGATTGGGGTATTGACGGAGGGTCAGCGCAACAGCTTTGAGAATGAAGTCGTTGACGGAGAGCTTTTCGTTGTCGGGTAGATATGCGTTGGCTTGCTTGCGCATATCCATTAACGCGTCCATTTTGTATTCGTTGGTCACATAGAAGTGCGGGATGGTTGTCTTGGATTCAACCAGGCGTCTGCCGATGGCTTGGCGGAGTTTGGTAGTAGCGACGACCTTGTCCTCGTGAGAAACGATAACGGGTTGTATCGAAGCGGGTGCGGACGATGTTCCGCTGGAAAGAGCGGCTTCCACATCTTTGCGGACAACCCGTCCGCCGGGGCCGGTGCCACGTTAGCGAGATTGACGTTTTTGTCTTTCGCGATCTTCTTTGCAAGCGGGCTGGCTTTGACAGGACCAGTTGTCAGCGGGGCAGAGGTTTGTTGAGCAGGAGCAGCAGACGTTGGGGCAGCTTGAGGCGTTGCTTCCGTTTTGGCTTCTGCTTTTTGAGGAGCAGTCGTGGTGGGCACGTCTACTTTTTCACCAGCCGCGCCAACTACAGCAATAGGCGCGTTGACGGGGACCATCGTGCCTTGATCCACGATGAGTTGCAAGACAACACCGCTCGCGTGGGATTCCACTTCGACGGTGGCTTTGTCGGTTTCGATCTCGGCGAGGATATCGCCTTTGTTGATGTTTTCGCCAACTTGCTTCACCCAGCGGACGAGAAGACCTTCCGCCATATCGAAGCCGAGTTTGGGCATGTTGATAATTTCGGCCATTATTTCAAAACCTCCTTTACCGCGCCGACGATATCAGCCACCTGCGGGAGCGCGGCTTGTTCGAGTGTGCGGTTGTAGGGGAGCGGTACTTCTTTTTGTGCAACGCGGATGATGGGGGCATCGACGTAATCGAAGGCTTCTTCGTAGATGCGGCTGACGATCTCGGAGCCAACACCATAGGACTTCCAGCCTTCTTCGACGACAACGGCGCGGTTTGTTTTCTTGAAGGACTCGATGATGGGTTCCATATCAAGCGGGCGCAGTGTGCGCAGGTCAACGACTTCCACGTTGATGCCCTGGCTAGCAAGTTCGTCTGCGGCTTTCATGGAAAGTTCGAGACCTTTGCAGTAGGTGACGATGGTGACGTCACTGCCTTCGCGTTGTACCTTGGATTTCCCGATGGGGATGGTATATTCACCTTCGGGAACTTCGCCGCGGACTTGGTACATGGTGGCGTGTTCGAGGAAGAGCACCGGGTCATCTGACCGAATAGCTGATTTGAGCAATCCTTTGGCATCTTCTGGCGTTCCGGGGCTGACCACTTTCAAGCCGGGGAAGTGGGCGAAGATGGCATCGGGAGTCTGTGAGTGTGTGGCGCCAAGTTGACGTCCACCGCCACCGACCGCACGAATGACCAGCGGTACTTTGAACTGTCCGCCGAACATGTAGTGTAGTTTCGGTGCCTGGTTGACGATGTAATCCATTGCCGAGAAACCAAAGTTGATGGTCATGAGTTCTGCGATGGGGCGTTGACCGACCATCGCCGCGCCGATGGCGCCGCCGATGATGGCGTTTTCTGCGATGGGAGTGTCTTTGACGCGGTCTGCGCCGTATTTATCGAAGAAGCCTTTGGTCACGGCATAGGTACCGCCCCAAACGCCGACTTCTTCACCCATGATAAAGACAGCGGGGTCGCGGTCCATTTCTTCCATAAGAGCTTGCGAGATCGCCTCGCGGATTGTGATTTTAGCCATGTGTACCTCTTGGGAGAGAATAGTGATTAGATGAATGGAAACTCGTTTCCACTCTCTATTCTCTATTCCCTTTTTAATTCTCTACAAAAATATCCGTGAACAATTCTTCTGGCGCGGGTTCGGGCGATGTTTCGGCGAATTCAACAGCCTTCACAACTTCTTCTTCCACGCGCGCTTCGATCTCATCCAGCACTTTGGTGGTGGCGACCTTCTTATCCAAAAGGTACTTGTTGAAAATACCGATGGGATCATTCTCCTGCCACTGCTTTACTTCTTCTGCTTTGCGATAACGTTCGGGGTCGCCCATTGAGTGACCACGGAAACGGTATGTGTCAATTTCAAGTAAATACGGCTGGCCTTCTTTGCGGACATATTCGATCGCTTCCTTAGAAGCTTCGTACACTTTCACCACATCCATGCCGTCCACCTGGCTGTTCTTCATGCCATAGCCTTCAGCTTTTTGGCGGATCTCGGTCACAGCCGAAGCGCGTTCCACTGCGGTGCCCATGCCGTACTGGTTGTTTTCACAAACCCACAACACGCGCAATCCCCAGGTCTTGGCTAAATTCAACGCTTCATGAAAATATCCAATGTTGGTCGCGCCATCACCGAACATACAGATCGTGACGTTATCATTCTTGGCATACTGATCACCAAGCGCGAAACCTGAAGCGATGGGGAGGTGTCCACCTACGATGGCGTGTCCGCCCCACATGTTTTTGGTCGTATCAGCCATGTGCATCGAACCGCCCTTGCCCTTCGACATACCTGTCGCTTTGCCGAGCAATTCGGCCATCACTGAATCAGCAGAGATGCCACAGTTGATGGCGACGCCATGATCGCGATACGCGGTGATCACACGATCACGGTCTTCGCGAGCCGCGATCAAACCGGTTGAAACAGCTTCCTGCCCAATATACAGGTGCATGAAGCCGCCGATCTTGCCAGCCTGGTACAACTCAGCGCCTCGTTCTTCCACGCGGCGGATCAATACCATCTGGTAATACAAATCAAGTAGTTGTTCTTTCTTCATTGGTTGCTCCAAATAAAATAATTGCGGGATACAGGCAAAATAACACCGGGGAAGCCCCGGCGGTGTGCTTTCCTCTCTCCAAGTTCGAAATTATATCAGAGATTTTGCGTCTGAATTTCCATTAAAGCCTATCATTTTTAACAGTACAATAAGTAATATATGAACTGGATCACTGGCGGTAAACAAGCCGAGGCAAAACGCCTCCTTACGCAACTCGCGGACATGACCACACGCGATCAGGTCGCACAGGAATTGATTCGACTCGATGCCGACGCCGCTCCTGTTCTGATCGAAGCGCTTCAAACTCGTGACCAAAGCCTGCTCCCGGTCTATCAGCAGATTCTCGCCCGAATCCCTTCGGCCTATCCTTTGTTGATCAAAGTATTTTCCACGGCGCATCCCATCATTCGCGCGCGGATCGCTGACGTGTTGGGCGTTCGCAGGGACAAGACTGCCGTCCCCGCATTGTTGGACGCGATGAACGGCGAATACTATACCGTCCGCGCACGTGCCGCGATTGCTTTGGGGAGAATTGGTGAGAAGCAGGCGCTTGACCCATTGTTGAACGCATTGAAAGCCGCAGAAGATGAAGTCCGTATCGGAGCGTGTCTGGGACTTGGCTTCTTCAAAGACCCATCTACGTTCGATGACATTACGAATATCTTGCTTGATGACCCGAAGATCGAAGTCCGTCAGGCGGCGGCGAAAGCACTTGGGAATACGGGACACCCCGCCGCCATGCAATACCTTATGGAAGCGTTGCATGATTCCTATTGGTGGTATGAACGCGAAGTTGCCGCAGGTGACTTGCTAAGCGCTATCGAAAAGATGGGAGACGCCGCAGTCGAATCGTTGATCGAAGCATTGAAGGACAAGGAAGGCACAGTCCGCAAATTTGCGGCGATATTGCTTGGTCGGTTGAAAGATCCGCGTGCTATTGAACCTTTGGGTATGGCGTTATATGACCTGCATCATGACGTAGGAAAGGTCGCAGCGGAGGCATTGGTTAATTTTGGCGTAGCCAGCTTCGAGATTTTGGTCGAAGCGTTGGATCATCCAGAGATGTGGATTCGCATTCATACCGTGGATGTGCTTCCGAAGATCGTCGAGCCACGAGTTGTGTTGGTTCTGCTTGAGATGTTGAAAGACCCAGAGCGCGAGGTCAAGAGGCATGTGATCGCCGCAATGGCAGAACTGAAAGATAAGCGTACTATGCCTGCACTACAAGAGATTGCGTCTCAACGTGGCGATAGAGAGTTGCATGCATTGGCAAAAGAAGCCTTGGAAAAGATCAAGTAGCGCAAGCAAAAAGAGAAGTCGTGAATTGGTTCGATGTGACTTTAAATAAAAGAGCGATGATGTTGAGTCATCGCTCTTGTTTCTACTCACTGATCCAAACTGTCCTGTCTTCGAATGATGGCCTTTGATGTGGTTCAAGTTGAAATTCAGGTTGCCCAACATAAATAAAGCCAACGATATGTTGGTCTGCTGAAAAACCCAGAAATTCTTTTACCTTCCCATCGCGTGCCCATTCCCCTGTGCGCCATTGTGCGCCAAGCCCCAATGCATGAGCGGCAAGTAAAATGTTCTGGCAGGCGGCCGCCACGGCACTGACGTTTTCGATCTCTAAAACTTTTTCTTCAGCAGGTTTATCTGCGCCGACTGCGATCACCACGGGTGCGCGGAGCGGCATGGCTCGAGTTTTGTCGAAGGCCTCTTGTGGCAGATCAGGCTTACGATTCGCTTGAGAGGCGGCCATTACATCTCCAAGTTTCTCACGCCCAGTACCTGTCAAAACAACGAAGCGCCACGGCCTCACTCTGTAATGATTGGGGGCCTGCACAGCCGCGCTTAAAAGTTTTTCAATTGTTTCGCGTGGCAATGGATCGGGTTTTACTTTTCCCAGTGATTGCCGGTTGTGAATAGTTTCAAAGAGTTCCATGGTTTCTCCGTTCATGCCCGCTTCGCAAGCATTATATTGATACAATTATAGAGCAACATCTTACGGAGGCTCAATGAAAGTTTTTTATTCAGAAACACATCGCAAACACTACCCTCCCTTTGAAGTGTTCGATGGGGGACTGCGCGTGCCGTACCTCGAAAACCCAGATCGCATGGACCAAATCCTCAAAGCCTTGCGCGATGAGCAATGGGCCGATTTTTGTGAACCATCTGATTTTGGACTCGACCCGATCCTCGCTGTGCACGATAAGGAGTATCTTGATTTTCTCGCCTCTGCCTGGACCGAGTGGTTGGCTACTGAACCCCGGGATTCGTCTACGCTGTTGCCTGCTACTTTTGCGTTACGAAGGGAACCACAGAAACCAAAGTCATTATTGGGGCGCGCAGGTTATTACATGATGGACTTAAGCGCCTGCATCGTGGAAGGGACGTATCAGGCCGCGCTCGCTTCTGCGAATTGCGCATTGAGTGCGGCGCAGGCTGTGATACAAGGAGAACGCGCCACGTTCGCATTGTGCCGTCCGCCGGGGCATCATGCGGGTAAAGATTATGCAGGCGGGTATTGTTTCATCAATAACGCCGCTGTAGCCGCGAACCTGCTTTCTTCAAAAGGGCACGTTGCCGTATTAGATGTTGATTATCACGCCGGTAATGGTACGCAGGATATTTTCTATCCGCGCGATGATGTGTTCACCGTTTCGATCCATGCCGACCCTGATTTTGAATATCCAAGTTTCATTGGATATGCCGATGAGCGCGGAAGAGGTAGAGGCTTTGGGTTTCATCATAACTTTCCGTTGCCTGCGGGAACAACCGACACAGAATATTTGCAGACGCTCGATCAAGCCATTAATTTGATACAAGGCTATAAACCTGCTTATTTGGTGGTCTCTGCTGGGATGGATATTTACGCCGACGATCCACTTGGTACGATCAAAGTGTCCACTGATGGTATTCACGAGATCGGAAAACGCATCGCTTCGCTTAACCTTCCTACAGTCATTGTGATGGAGGGTGGGTACGCCAACGAAGCGTTAGGCCGTAATATCATTGCATTTTTGTCGGTGTTCCAATAGCCCCCTATTTGCGTCTTGTAGTTGTAAATTTTTAGGAGTTGAGATGAAAAAACATTCCCTGCTTTTGCTCACTGTCATTTTTTTAGTTTCTTGTAACCTGCTTTCGCCTGAAGCCCAGGCGACTGCAACGGCCAAGGTTCTTACCGCCACTGCTGATACGTGGACAGAGACCCCCACGCCCACGTTGACTTCCACGCCGACGGAGACACTTACACCCACCCTTACTTTCACACCTACTGAAACTCTCACCCCCACGCTGACTTTTACACCTACTATTACCGCCACGCCCACTTTTTCCTTCCCATCTGTGACGGTCAATAAACAGGCGCATTGTCGTTATGGACCTGCGGTTGCATATCTCCATGCCGCCGACCTATACCCCGGCGATACGGGTACCGTCCGTGGGCGGTTTATTTATAGCAAATGGTTGTATGTCAAATTCGATAAGTTGAATTATTTTTGTTGGGTCGCCCCGTCTGTGGTGGATGTGGTGGGGGATATTTCAAAGGTGAACCTGACCGAGCTCCATTTGCAATCCATCGGTGCGAACCAGTATGGTCCCCCGAAAAATGTAAATGCCGTTCGTGATGGAAATAAGGTCACGATCAGTTGGGATCGCATGGAGATGACCAAGGATAAGGATCGTGGTTATCTGTTGGAGTTGTTCGTCTGTCAGGGCGGCGCCTATTTATGGTGGACGGATTCCTATCCCGATCAGTATTCCACCAGCTATACGGTCAAGGACGAAGCGGGTTGTCCATACCCATCAGAAGGGCTGTTATACACCGTTGAAAAGCACGGGTTTTCTGACCCGGTGAAAATCCCCTGGCCTGCGCCTTAAGGTCAAATCTGTTTGGCACTTGAAAAGTAAACCCACCTTGGCGCACCTCTCACGGTGTTAAACTAGTGCCCTAACTCCTACCGATGAGGAATGTATGTATCAACGTTCAAAAACAATATCTATTTTGGTTCTGGTTCTATTTCTAGGTAGCCTATTGATCAATTGTGCCCCTTTATCACAATTGACATCTACTCAAACAGTTACTATTGCCGTAGTTGATAAGATAGCGAGCACAAACGGCGATCCCAACGCACAATCCATTTATGCGGGGGCCTTGCTGGCCGTTGACGAATTCAACAAGAAAGACAAGGGTTTCAAGGTCAACCTGATCTCTTATGGTGATGATGCCGACCCCGCCAAAGCGCAGACGGTTGCCGGAAAGATCGTAAAAGACAATGTGATTGCCGTCATTGGTCATTCTACCAATGAGACTGCCCTGTCTGCGGCAACCGCCTACGACAATGCCAAAATACCATTTGTCAGTGTCAACCCCACAGTGACGGAGTTGACCGAAAAGCATCCATATGCCTTCCGCGTCATGTATTCTGCTGAAGAAGAAGCTGCGTATTTAGCCACCTATCTTCGGAAGATTCAAGGGCAGGATAAAGCCAGTGTTATTTACACCACCGATCAATATGGTAGTGCGCTCAAACAGCAGTTTACGAATACCTTCAAGGGGCTGGGCGGCTCAATCGTATTGAGCGAAAATGCCAGCGACCAAAATGTGACCGATATTGTCAATAAGTTCATTATTGCCGCCAGTGGTAACCCTGGAACTGTTTTTATCGCTACTGATGAAAAGACTGCCGCAACATTGCTCATCGAATTGAAGCGTAAAGGTGTTACGTATCCGATCATGGGCGCGAGCACGATGTCCAAGTCCGAGTTTATGGAAGAAATTATCGGTCAGAATGAGGGTGTGCCCTATTTTGTGGATGGCGTTACTGCGACTTGTTTGTTGATATTCGATAGCGCCGACACATATGCCAATGATTTTCAGCGTGCATATCAAAGTTTGATGGGGAAAAAATCATCGGGCACGGATGTTACAGCGCAAAATGTGCCAGATGATAAAGTGAAGAACGGCTACGATGCGGCGCTTACGATCCTAACTGCGCTTGAACGCACAAAAGTCGGTGGCTCAGAGACCGTTTTTACTGAACTCTCCAAAATGGAAACACCCGAAACCGGCGTGCGTGGATTGGCCGGTTCGATCTATTTTGACCTTTCTCATGATGTATCCCGTTCTCCGCGTTTTGGCGTTTACCAGAACGGCAATATTGTTTCTGGCATGATCCAGTTCATTCCGATCACTCGCCCTGAACAATTCAAGGTGGAGGACCTGAAGAAGCAAGTCGACAGCGGACGTATCACAACCGTAGATGGCAGGTATGTTTATGTTGCGAACATTGTGTACTCCGGCATCGACATCGTAGACATTCAAGATGTGGATATCAAGACTTCCACTTACAAAATGGATTTCTACATGTGGGTGCGCTATCGTTCCAATTCGCAGGACGATGCTTTCAAGCCAGCCGATATTATTTTTAGCAATGCGACCAGCCCAGATGCGGTCACGCTAACATTGATCCGCCCTGCAGAGACTGACAAGAACGGCATCACTACAGAAACATATCGAGTCACCGGTACGTTCAAGAATCAATTCCTGTTCTACGAATATCCCTTCGACCGTCAACAACTTGTGATCCAGTTCCGTAACCAGAATGCTACTACTTCGTTCGTTCAATACGTGGTGGATCGTATCGGTATGAAAGACACTGGCGGCAATTCTTTGATGGAACATTTCAAAGACAATGGGGCATATGCGTCCTTGTTTGGCTGGCGGGTAGTGGATGCGATCGCAGAGCAAAGCATATTCTCTACTACGTCCACTCTCGGTGACCCTCAAAACTTTGGACGCAATACTACGACTGAGTTTTCTCTTATCAACGTGGGCATTGACGTCCAACGCACTTCGCTTCAATTCATCATCAAAAGTCTGTTGCCGTTACTCTTTACCCTTGTCCTGGCTTATATCACGTTCTTCTTGCCGCTGGGCCATTCTGAAAGATTGGGTGTTGGCTCAACGGCTTTATTGACCACCGCCTTTTTCCATTTGAACCTGGCAAGCTCACTTCCTGAGATCGGTTATACCGTGGCGATGGAGTATCTGTTCTATGCCGCGTATGCGATGTCCGCATTGATCGTTTTATTGGAGACGATCAGCATTCGGTATGAAAAGCGAAGCGAAGAAGTCGAAGATGAAAAAGAGAAGAAATCGTTGCAGGATAAACGCATCAGCTTGAATATGATCGGCCGCTTCGTCTATCCATTTATTCTGGTGCTGGCCATGTTGGGCGGTGTTGGCATCTATTACGGTGTTTTCCATCTCGAACCATCCAAAGAGACTGCCGGTTCGTTGGTCGATAAAATCGTTAATCTGGATTTGAAAGACACACAAACGACTTCATCCACTTCTGATGCCGATCAGGGAAGGAGCGGGGTTGTTACCTTGCGGTTTGGCACATGGAGACCTGAAGATACCGAGCCGATGAAGGCGCTGTTGAAAACGTTCGAGCAATATGCCAGCGATCACGGTAAAACGATCCATGTCCAATATGAGGCAGTGATGGGAGCGAATTACCGTTCGATCCTATTGGATCAATTAGGCAGACATTCCGGCCCCGATGTATTCTTTGTCTATCCCTACGATACACGTCTGACGCAATATCTGGAACCACTAGGCGCCTTGCCTATTGCTGAAAGGTTCGATGAGAGCAAAAGCGAACCTTGGAAGGGCAGTGATAATCAATATTACGCCATGCCTTATGTGGGTGTGGTGCAAGGCGTGTATTACAACAAGAACTTCTTTGCGAGGCACCCTGAAATAGCTTCGCCCGATACGTGGGAGACTTGGGAAGACCTCCTCTTCAACTCGCAAAAGATCAAGGAAGCTGGCAAGATCCCATTTGCTAATTTGCTTGCTACATCGCAAGATAGTGAGATGTTCCAAAGTGTCCTTGTTAATTTTGTAGGAGGGGCGCCAGGCCGCGAAAAGTATTCGCTTACGACCGAGAAACATCTATGCTTTGATAGCCGTGAGATAGTTGATGCTTTCCAGGCTGTCTCTGATCTTAAACCCTTCATTTTGAATGCGGCCCTTCCCCCAGAAGAGACTTCCAAGATCACGGATGACACCATCAGTAAACAATATTTTATTGACCAGAGAGCCGTAATGCTGTTCGGCGGTTCTTGGGACTTGCAACTGTTCGATAAGTCTGCAAACTTTGAGTGGTCTGTATTTGCCCCTCCTGCGCCACAAGGTAAAGAGACCTTTGTTGTCTTTCAACCGGATGTAGGGGTTGGTATCAATAATGATAGCGCCCATAAAGAGGAAGCAGAATTTTTCCTCAATTGGTTGATGAAGGAAGGCGTGCAGGAAACTCAAAAGAATTTGCCGGGTAGATATTTGCTTGTCAAAAATGCGCCAGTTTCAACATCCTCCATCGGGCACGAAGCGGATTTTGCCAAGCTGACTAAAATCCTTCTGATATTCGTTGGATGTTTACCGATGTGGATGGTCAATACCCGCGTTCCTCTGAGATCCTCCGCTCGACGCTCTATCAATTAGTGACGCCAGATGCAGAAGGCAATACCCTTTCTTCCGTCAACGCGGCACGACAATTACAGGCGGGCCTTGGAGAATGGTACGAGCCTGCGCAAACCTGCCGATAAAGTTGTAATAAAAAATCACCCCGCAAAATTTTGCGGGGTGATTTTTTATTTTTTTCGCGCCTGTCTTTTTGCAAATTGTTCAAGTATCTCGATCAAGGGTGTCATTTTGTCTGGCATGACTGACGTGCCGCCGACTACTTTATATTCCTTTTTGCTTGAAACAACCACAATGGAGTATATGAATTCGTCAGGTATGGATTTTTTATCTTCAAGTTTTTCCGGGAGATCATCAAAGTCCATTTCGTCGAGCAGGTCGAGTATCTCGCGTTTCTGGTCTTCAGGTAATTTGTCCAATTCAATATCTGCGGCAAGGCGGATGCCCGCAAAGCCACCAGTGCGTTCGAATTTAATGTGTTCGATATACATGGTTGTTCCTTTTACTTTGCTGGTGCGGCGCCGATCGCGCGTAGGAGTCCTTCCAGACAGCCGCTACCAGATTGGGCTGGGGGAGGAGGCGTGGATGTACCGTCCACAGTGATACCCACTTCGGACCAGCCAATCTTCACGGCTTGTTGCTGAATACTTCCTGCGCCATACAATTCGCCTGCTGTTTGATAAGTAAAATTAGCGCAATCCTGGAAGTTGGAATTGCTGGCCAATTTGTTTTTGAGAGTTGCATACCAGATCTGCCCGGCTTTGTCCCATGCCGAACCGCCTATCTCGGTTGCGACAACGTAAAAGGCGTGATTGGGTATGCCGGAGTTGATGTGTACGCCGCCGTTATCACTGGCGGTGTTGACATAGTCCTTCATGTGAGCAGGTTGAGGATCTTTGCCAAGCACAGGATCATCGTACGCAGTCCCCGGCGCTTTCATGGAGCGAATTCCAAAGCCGTTGACGTTCGCTGTCAGCAAACCTGCGCCGATGATCCAATCCGCTTCAAGTGCGGACTGGTTGAGCTGGTACTGTTTTACGAGGGAGCCGAACACATCTGACATCGATTCGTTCAAAGCTCCGGATTGCTGTGAGTAGTTCAATTTGGCTTCGAACTGGGTGACGCCATGTGTCAGTTCGTGACCGATCACATCGATCGCGATGGTGAAGCGATTGAAGAGACGGTCACTTGCCGGTAAATTCTCATCGCCGTCACCGTACACCATTTGTTCCCCATCCCAGAAAGCATTGTCGTAGCCTTTCTGATAATGGACGGTTGAGTCGAGGCGCATCCCGTTGCCATCTATGGAATTTCTTTTATAAATATCTTTATAAAGGTCATAGGTCGCGCCACTGCCATCGTAGGCTTCGTTGACGGCAACATCGGAGGAAGGTGAGCCGCCTTCATTGCGGATAATAGCCCCGGGAAGAGTTGATCCGTTCTTTGCATCGTAAATAATCCGTTCTTTGCCACCTGCTGCCGCAGCACGAAAGGCTGCAGGATTAAAGTCTGCAAGGGCGCGGCGTTGTCCTTGCATGGATGCTGACATCTTGAGTGTGCTGATGGCAAGACTTCTTTGTGCTGTTGTGCCATTGGTGGCAATACCTTCCAACACATGCGGAGGAACGATGCAATTGATCGGGTGATGATGTTTATGCATGGAGTATCCTTTCAGTGATAAATGGGGGCGGATGGATAGTGTCAGTATACGTTGTTTCAATACTGTTTTCAATAGTATCTTCGGTTTTACTTAAAATATTATGATTTCCAGGGAATTCCACCAAAACTGGACGCGGCTATTCTCCCCAATTCGGCCCCTGCCAAAAGTGCTGCTTGAATGTCTTTTGTCTTAATATACGATGCAGTAAATGCAGATTGAAATGCATCCCCGCAGCCGGTAGTATCAATGACCTTGTCCATTGGCAACGCTTTTTGTGTGTATTTTTTGCCACCTTCAAAAGCGATACTGCCCTCAGCCCCCAGTGTGAGGATCACTATGCCGCGATTGTTTTTTGCAATTCGAGCCAGATCATCTGCCATGTCCATGGTTCCCCCGAAGTAGGCAATATCTATAACACGTAGACTCTTTTCCAACAGGTCATAATCCTTGAGATGCAAAAAGTCCACGCTCATGAATTGGGATGCGCTTTTTCGCTCCAGCGCGCTCAAATAGCAGGGACCGTTTGCATGTGTGGACCAAACATCAAAATCTTTGATGTAGTCCCAGTCTGTTTCTGACAATTGAAATGTCTCGTATACACCGCCTTCCCATGCACCTTCAATGCCATACCGTTCGCCCATATCATCGTGGATGATCTTGTTGCTGGCAGTTTGTCCGTTGACGCGATAGGCGTGAGATGTATCAATCCCTTCCGATTCCATTAACGCGGCGATTTGGTCCCCAGCTTCATCGGTTCCCAGTGGACCGACGAATGCGCTTTGGTATCCCATTTGGTGGAAGCGGACTGCTTGATTAAGAGAATTTCCGCCCGCAAAGTATTTGTTCTGTTGGGGGAAGAAATCCATGGCGGCGACGCTGAAACAGGCAATTTTCATTCTAGGGTATCTCCGTTTTGGTTTTAGCTAGCGAACTCAGCTATTGTGCTATTAAACGCTCTTGTGCTCATCTCTCGCAAGGGTAGGGCAGACAGTCCCTCCGCAATGACTTCCACCGCCCAAGGACCGGTGTATCCCATACCGTGTATGCA
Organism: Candidatus Defluviilinea proxima; assembly: GCA_016721115.1. Classification (NCBI taxonomy): domain Bacteria; kingdom Bacillati; phylum Chloroflexota; class Anaerolineae; order Anaerolineales; family Candidatus Villigracilaceae; genus Candidatus Defluviilinea; species Candidatus Defluviilinea proxima. Next base: position 4,634,156 of record JADKIW010000001.1, on the reverse strand, counting down.
TTGGATGAAGCCTTTGATATCGTATTCGCCATCCCCGCAGAAGTTTCGATTGTGGGGATCGTACTTGGGGTTGGTGGGGAGGAAGCCATCGTTCAACTCGACGTTTGTCAAATAGTTGACCGGGATGCGGCTGATCTCCTCATATGTGATCCCAAGCTTGGTCACCTGATAGATATCAATGATGATCCCGCCGTTTTTTGCCCCGGCGGTTTCTACCATTGTGATCGCATCTTTGATGTTGTTGACTACAGCACATTCCATGATCTCAAAGCCGATGGATGTGCCATACTTTTCTGCCTCGGCACACAACCCCGCAAAGGACTCGACCAAACGTGGCATGGGGCAAATTGAGTTGTAAAAATCCCCGATCTTGACATGTTTGGCATGCAGGATTTCAGCCGCCTCAAATAGTCTTTTCTTACGACTGTCCGCTTCAGATTTGCGCGCACCTTCGAGAAACCAATCGTTGAGAAACTCCAACTCGACGTGTTTCATGCCGTTGTCATCGAGTATCTTCTTCATTTCTTTGAGAGTAAGCGATTGGGTGATGTGCTCCAGATCAGTATGCCAGATGCCGATACCTTTGAAGCCTGCTTTCGCAGAGATTTCCACCCTGTCCCTGAAATCAAAGCGACTGATCTTGCCGCGACCGGGGTAGATGCCAGCCGTTGTCCAATATAGATTCATAAGTTCGATGTTGTTGTTCATGAATTACCTGATGGTTCTATTAAAGATGAGCCCCAAATTACCCCGCCGTTCATGCTGAACGGTTTGCGTTAGCGGCGTTTGGGTGGCGCGGACAATTTTTGATATGCAGTAAAAACTCGAAGCCCAAAATGCTTGTAAATGCCGCCGACTCCCACACGTCAGTTGCGTACTTTGTTGGGCGGTGGCTTGACCTAATACTTTCCTATTGAAGTTCTTCCCGTTCTAATATTCTGTGTGAATCGCTCCCGCAGTAATTGGATCAAACCCATCAGGCCATTTTGTCTCATCATTGTATCTAACTCCTCTCAAGTCAGCTTCTGATAGATTTGCCTCGATCAGAGTAGCATAACGAGCATCAGTCCACAACAGGCTGGCCTTGATTAATTTTGCTGAATACAAACTAGCTGATGCCAGTCTACTTTCGTTCAGAATTGCTTCTGCCAAATTAGAGTTCTCCAAGTTAGCTCCTGTCATATTCGCCGCTGTCAGATTGGCGCAAATTAACTCAGAATGATTCAAATCGGCAAAACTCAAATCAGATGCCAATAGAACAGTGTGTATTAAGTTTGCGTAAGTTAATCTGGCCCCTGTTATTCTTGCTGCTGTCAAATCAGCTCCTAGCAATTTAGCGTTATTCATGATGGCTTTAACAAGAATTGCACCCATCAAATCAGCTCCTACTAAGATAGCGCTGGTCAAATCAGCTTGCACCAGATTGACTCCAGTCAATTTGACTTCACTTAACTCTGCCCCTAGCAGTTTGGCGCCTGTCAAATTAGCTCCCACCAAATTAACGCCTGTTAATTCAGAGTCTGACAAATCCGCATAGATTAGATTTGCTCCGGCCAGGTTAGTTTCGGTCAGGTCATACCCTTTCAGAACCAACGGGGATCGCTTGCTTTCAGTAAGTAACTTGTCAATTTCTTCTTGTGTTATTTTCATATGAACAAACTTTCTGAATAGATAGTAGATCTAATCCTATATATGCGGAATTCCCATTCGAACTATACAACCATTCCAACGTATTGACAATGTTTGACAGAATCACCCATTCGCCGCGCGGATAGATAGATCTTCGGCGGAGATTTCCAATCCCTTGAGTGCGGAAAAAGATAAATCACTTGGATCAAGTTCAGGATGTTTCGCGCATAAGCGTGTGAATAACAAATGGTAGCTGATTGGAGCGGCAGTGTCCCAATTTAGATTGAGCTTGTTGGCAACGGCGCGAATGGACTCGACACCTTCTCCCTCGATCTCGACAAAATTCCCGTAAGGGAGCTCATCGAGCATGACGTGTAAGACTTCCGAAGTCTCAGCCCCCTCCACTCCGTTTCGGGGGTGCTCCACAAAGACTTCGGAAGTCTGATGGAGCTCATATGTCGTTCTATACTTTTCGTAGTAAAAAAGTTTCTGATACCCCAGTGCTTCTATAAACGCTTTTGCTTTATCGTAATCTCCCACATTGAATTCGATTTCAGTGTGGCTTAGTACTCCCTGATCGGTGGAACTGGGGCCTTTGTAGGTGAGTTTGGCTTCGGTATCCTGCCTGAGGCGTAGTACACGTCCCTCGGAACGGAGGCCGCCGTCGGGTAGGTCGAAGCGGATATTCGTCTCGAGCACACGTTCTTGAATCAAAAGCGCCTCCAAAGATTGGAGACGCATCCTGATCCGATCCAAATCTAAAACATAAAATTTGGCTTCGATCTCTTGCATGTTAGTGTACGCTCAACAGTGCTTGTTTTTGTTCGACACTTTCCCCCGCCTTGACCTTGATTCGGTTGACAACACCATCGCGTGGGGATTTCAATTCGTTCTGCATCTTCATGGATTCAAGAATAAGCAATACTTGCCCCTTCTTGATCTCTTGACCTTCTTCAACGGGGATGGCCACTACGAGTCCGGGCATGGGCGCTTTGAGATGATACTCGCCGCCCTCGGCCACGCCGCCACCGGCCGCCACGCGCAGGCGTTTCTCGCGTTCATCTTCCACCTTGGCAGGATACAAACGGCCGCGCAGTAAAACCTGCCAGGCATCGTCACCTTCGCGCACATAGGCTTCATGTGATTTGCCATCGAGTATCAAGGAGTAGACGGGTTGTCCGCTCACAGCTTCAAAATCGACTTGATAGGTTTTTCCGTTGATGCTTACATGATGATCGTCAAGCACCTCAACGAGAAACTCCTTGTCGTTGATCGTTGTTATATATTTCATGCGGTTACCTGTGCATTCTTTCCCAGCGTCCGACCCATTTCCAGTTGCTGGTATCGCGCTCGTTGCGTTGTACGATCTGTGCGGAACGTTCTGTTGTGCGATGTGCTACCAATGTGGCAAGGATCGCGGCGACCTCTTCGTGGTTCTTGCGATATTCCTCAGCTTCTTCCATGGAGAAACGTTCTTCCACGAAGCGTGTATCGTATTGTCCCGCCATGAAGCGATGTGAGTCCATCATGGTTTGATGGAAGGGGATGTTCGTGCGTACGCCGACGATGCGATATTCTTCAAGAGCGCGACGCATACGCAGAATGGCTTGTGCGCGCGTCTCACCCCACACGATCAACTTGGCGATCATCGGGTCATAGAATGGCGTGATCTCGAAGCCAGGGTACACGCCCGTATCCACACGAACACCGGGGCCGGTGGGGAGCAGGCTGTGTGTGATGCGCCCCGTGGATGGCATGAACCCGTTGTAGGGATCTTCAGCGTTGATGCGGCATTCAATGGCATGGCCATTGAACTTCACATCTTCTTGTTTGTAGGTTAGGGCACGTCCGCGTGCGATGCGGATCTGTTCCTTCACGATGTCGATGCCTGTCACCATTTCGGTCACAGGATGTTCCACCTGCAAGCGGGTGTTCATTTCAAGAAAGTAAAAGTTGCGGTCTTTATCGAGCAGGAACTCGATTGTGCCCGCGTTGACATAATTCACTGCCTGTGCGGCTTTAACGGCCACTGTGCCCATGCGATTGCGCAGTTCCTCATCCAATTCAGAGGAAGGTGCTTCTTCCAAAAGTTTTTGATGCCTGCGTTGCAACGAACATTCACGTTCGCCCAAGTGGATGACGTTGCCGTGTGAGTCTGCCAATATTTGGATCTCGATGTGACGCGCGCCTTCGACCAACTTCTCGAGATAGACATTGCCATCCCCAAAAGCGGATTCCGCTTCACGCCTCGCGGACTGTAAAAGGGCTGGCATCTCCTCAATGGACTTTACCTCCCTCATGCCTTTTCCACCGCCACCCGCTGTAGCTTTGATCAGCAACGGGAAACCGATCTGAGGTGCAATGGCGAGCAATTCATTATCGGGAAGCCCAGCTTCGCCTTCGGTGCCCGGCACTACGGGTACTCCTGCCGCGGCAACTGTATTGCGAGCGGTCATCTTATCGCCCATGGCCGCAATCGCTGATGGCTTCGGACCAATAAAAGCGATTTTATTCTCCTCGCATGCGGCTGAAAAATCTTCGCGTTCTGCGAGGAAGCCGTAGCCGGGGTGAATAGCATCGGCTCCTGATTTCTTTGCGATATCCAAGATCTTATCTGCACGCAAGTACGATTCGCGTGACGGGGCAGGGCCCAATAAATATGCCTCGTCTGCATAACGGACGTGAAGCGCGTGCCTGTCTGCCTCAGAATATACAGCGACAGTTTCGATTCCCAACTCGCGGCACGCACGGATGATGCGTACGGCAATCTCTCCTCGGTTTGCTACCAATACTTTTTTGAACATAATGTCACCTTTGTAGGGAACGGCAGCTGCCGTTCCCTACGGAATTACAACGGAATATTCCCGTGCTTCTTGGCGGGATTCGAATCGCGTTTGTTGCTCAACATCTCCAACGCATTGATCAAGCGCGGACGTGTTTCCTTTGGCTCGATAACATCGTCAATGTAACCGCGTTCTGCCGCCACGTAGGGGTTGGCGAATTTTTCGCGGTACTCTTCGATCAATTCCTTTTTCTTTGCATCGGGGTTGCGAGCAGACTTCAGTTCTTTGCTGAAGACCTTGCCCACTGCACCGTCAGGTCCCATCACGGCAATTTCCGCGCTGGGCCATGCTAGGTTCAAATCACCGCGGAGGTGCTTACTGCTCATTACCAGATACGCGCCGCCATAAGCCTTGCGTGTGATGACAGTCAACTTGGGAACGGTCGCTTCGCAGTAGGCATACAACAACTTCGCGCCACGACGGATGACGCCGTGATGTTCCTGATCGGTGCCCGGTAGGTATCCGGGCGTGTCTACAAATGTCACAACTGCGATGTTGAACGCATCACAAAAACGGATGAAACGTCCCGCTTTTTCAGAGGATTTTATGTCCAGTACGCCAGCCAATACATCGGGTTGGTTCGCCACAATGCCGACAGTGTGTCCGCCCAAACGCGCAAACCCGATCAGAATATTGCCCGCATATCCTTCCTGTATTTCCATGAACTCGCCTTTATCGACCACCATGCTGATCACTTCTCGCATGTCGTAAGGTTTATTCGCATCATCAGGGATGATCGTGTTCAGTGCATCTTCCGTTCGTAGTGGATCATCTCCGCTGTTCACGAAGGGAGCATCTTCCATGTTGTTTTGGGGGAGGAAGGATAACAACTTGCGAACGAGGTACAACGTATCCTGTTCGCTGTCTGCGGCGATATGACAAACGCCTGATTTCTCTGCATGGATGGACGCGCCGCCCAAGCCTTCAAAGTCCACTTCTTCGTGCGTTGCGGCTTTGACGATGTCGGGTCCTGTCACGAACATATATGAAGAATCGCGTGTCATAAAGATAAAGTCTGTCAGGGCAGGGGAGTAGACCGCGCCGCCGGCGCAGGGTCCCATAATGACGCTGATCTGTGGAATGACACCTGATGCCATTGTATTTCGTAAAAAGATCTCACCATAACCTGCCAGCGAGACAACACCTTCTTGAATGCGTGCGCCACCTGAATCGTTCAATCCGATCACGGGTGCGCCGTTCTTCATTGCCATATCCATGATCTTGCAGATCTTCTCCGCATGGACTTCGCCCAAGCTACCACCAAAGACCGTGAAGTCCTGCGAAAAGATATAGATCAAACGTCCCTCAATGGTTCCCCAGCCGGTCACCACCGAGTCACTCATAAATTTCTGCTGGTCAAGATCGAAATCATACGTACGATGCTGGACGAATGCATCCACCTCACGGAACGAACCTTTGTCGAGCAAAAGGTCGATGCGTTCGCGTGCGGTCAGCCGTCCCTTTTTGTGTTGGGTTTCAATTCGTTCTGCGCCGCCGCCTAAACGCGATCGCGCTTTTTTCTCATTCAGAAGTTGGTTTTTCGACTGGGTGCTCATGTTCCTCGCTTTTTGTAAAAAAAGATATCGTTCCTGGAAGTACTATTAAAATCCATGTAATAAAGATGACCACTATCGAACACGTCAATGCAAACGGCAGATTTGCCCTGGGTGCTTGAAAGAAGACACGTTCGATCCAATATTCTATCAGCCAAAGCAATGCGGATATGGCGATTGTTGGACGTGTCCATGCCTTCGAATTCCATATGCCCGCGAGAAGCGCGCATCCTACCGCAACCCAGCCTGCTCCCGTTATGGATAGATATAGCGGGCTGAGGCTTGCGTCGAATTCGTTCAACACGTCCCATGCGCGCAGGGCCGTGACAACACGAATCACGCCCCACGCTGACAGGATTAACACCATCCATAGGAGCAGGGTTACACCGAAAGATCGTTGTTTTATAGGCATGGATCAGGTTTTTCGAAACAGAATCAGGCTTACCCGGGGGATGAGCCGTTCAGTCCCCGGGCAGGTTTGGGTTATAGCGGATAAGTTCCTTGCCGCCATACCGTTGATTTGTCCACTGATAATAGGGTTCAAATTGACGTTTATAGGGCAGGTCGCCAAGGATCTCGATGTTGGCAAGGATGTAATCCATGCCCATATCCATAAAATACTTTCCGGCCTCCCGTTTTTGTAAAAGATGAAAGTACGCGTAGCTGTTGATCAAGCCATCCATGTTGACGACGGTACGGTCATGGATGAAGTACCCTGCGTTACCGCCGCCGGTCATGCCGATAATGCTTCCGGGTTCGGTATGTTCTTCGAGAAAGGTCGCGATATCGTTGTAGGGTGTGTTTGCTGATGTTTCATTGTAGGGCATCACACGCGCAACATATGTCCAGTACGATGAGCCCATGCTAAGTCCAATGACGCCAGCGGCTATCCAAAGAGTAATTACAGAAGCCGGGTATTTACGAAAGGTTTGGAATACCATACCTGCGATCATGCTGAGCACAAGCACATTGATCAGCAGTTGGCTGGTCCAGTACCACTCTTTATAGGCCGAATACCCTGTCATATGATATGAGAGTACTTGTAACCATGCCCCGGCTAAGAGCGGAATGATGCTCAATTGGATAAGGGTGCTTTTCCCCTTTTGTTTATCCATCAGAAGTCTGATATAGAAAACCAACGCAAAGACGCTGAGAACGATTAGATAGCGATAAACATCAGAGATGCCTATTTTATAAAAACGTTCGATCCATGCGCCGAGAATAGTTGAGACTGGATGCCAGGCGTTGGCGCTGCTGGAATAATCTATGCCGAAGAAGCCGAGTACTTCGCGTACATGCCCACCATAGACTTGGCCGCTTAGAGAACCCCACCAACGCTTGATCTGCCCGCTCACCGGTGAAGATGTCCCGAAGGCGAGCTTATTCCATAGCATGTAAACAGCAAGCGCACCCAATACAACGCCATAATAGATCGAACTCTCGGTTAGCCAGGTTTTCCAATTTGAGGCTATTTGTTTAAGCGGAGATTCTTCAGCGGTGACTTTGGTTGTATTGGTTCGCACTCCCAAGATACCCAACCTGATCCCCCCGAAGAAGAGAAGTGTTATTGCCAGGTCGTAAAAAATGACGGCACGTGGGAATCCTTCAAAGTGGCCAATTGGCGTAATGACGATCATGAGCGCCCCAACGATTGCGGATGATGATACGCCAAAGAGGATTAGCTGTTTCAAAAGGCTACGGACGTTTGTGATCGTTGTGTGTTGATATAACCCTGACAAATATGCGGCGGGAATTTTGATGATCAAACTTAAGGCGATCATGACAACAGCCGCATCGGAAAATTTATAGTATTTATCAAAAGTCACGCGCAGGATCATGGAAAGCAAGACGGAGATAAAGATAAAAGCTATATCAAGAGGAAGCAGGTATCGAAGCGGGTGCTTGCGAAAGACGACCGTAATACCCGCCAATCCGACCAGGAACACCAGGTCGAGCCGACTGAACATGACAAGCACTGCGATCAAACCCAATATTGCCAGTTGTTTTGTAGATACAGGTTCTTTTCTCCATGTGATTTCAAATTCAAATAATTTATACACAAATAACATGATGAAGAAAGCCGCAACACCGGTTTCCAATCCTTGCTTGTAAACCCGGTCCAGAACATCAAGGCTGAACACCCAATAGATGGCGGCGATAGCCCCGATGGCTGGGGTGAATACCTTTCCAAGCAGGCGAAAGAGTAGGATAGCCGTTCCGGCTGAGAACCCGCCCAGTACAAGGAGAAGGATTCGGAGAGGCAGGATCAGGTCGAAGCGTGCAAGAGCGAAGATGGGGACGCAGATCCAAAGCCAGAGAGGGTGATATCCGTTTGTGGGGTTGATGCCGTCAAACGTGGAGCCATGTCCCTCGCTAATGTTTTGAGCGACCTTGAAGTAATAATATGCATCATCGCGTGTGAACCAACGCATCGACAAATTTTGCGCGTCTGACAAAGCCGCATACAGGCTGATCGACATGACAACAACGATCAATAGAATCTCAAACCAATGAATTCGTTTCATTTACAAAATATCTCAAATCATCTTTCTGTTTTGGTACGAGGTTATTTCAACCCCATTTCACTTCTTGATATAACGAGTCTTTGTATCTCGCTTGTTCCCTCGTATATCTCTGTGATCTTGGCATCGCGGAAGTAACGTTCCACTGGTAATTCTTTGCTGTAGCCCATGCCGCCATGGATCTGCACAGCTTGATGCGTGACATACATCGCAGTCTCTGATGCGAACAGTTTTGCCATGGACGCTTCCAGCGAATAGCGAGCGCCTGTTTCTTTCGACTTTATCTTTGCAAGCGCAGCATTATAAATCAATAAGCGGGATGCTTCGATGCGTGTTTTCATATCCGCGATCTTGAATCCTGTTCCCTGAAATGCTCCTATAGGTTGACCAAACGCTTCTCTCTCGACCGTATACCTGCGTGCCGCTTCATAAGCCGCTTCTGCGATCCCAAGCGCTTGTGTCGCAATGCCAATCCGGCCGGCGTCCAGTACGGTCATGGCGATCTTGAATCCGTCGCCTTCCTCGCCTAAACGGTTTCCCACAGGGACATGACAGTTTTCAAAGATCAATTCACTCGTCGCCGATGCACGGATGCCAAGCTTTGGTTCTTTCTTTCCGCGTATCAAGCCGGGCGTGTTTGCTTCCACAAGAAATGCACTCACGCCTTTTTGCTTTTTCTCTGGGGCCGTCATCATGAAGACAACATAATAATCAGCGACAGGCCCGCTTGTGACCCAGGATTTGCGTCCATTCAGGATGTAATGATCGCCGTCTAGCGTGGCACGGGATTTCATTGTCCCTGCATCGGAGCCGGATTGCGGCTCGGTCAATGAGTATGCACCGATACATTTACCGGACGCGATGGGGGTGATGAATTTTTTCTTTTGCTCTTCCGTCCCAAACTTGAGAATGCCATGACAGTATAGTGAGTTGTTCACCGACATAATGACACCGTGCGATGCATCCGCTTTGCTGATCTCCTCAAGAGCGAGAACATAGGCAAGCGTGTCCATGCCAGCGCCGCCATATTCTTCAGGGACCTCAATGCCCATAAAGCCCATAGCTCCCATCTTCTTGATCGTTGCATGTGGGAATTCGCCGCTTTCATCAAACTCGGCGGCAATCGGCACGATCTCGTTCTGCGCAAAATCATTGGCGGCATCACGGATCATTTTGTGTTCGTCACTTAGAGGGAAAAGTGCAAGGTTAGTCATCCAATTCTCCGGGTTGATGAGGGGATTATACCCGCTAGGGGACTGTCTGATAAAATCGAGGAATAGCGTTGTATATTTTCACATCCTACTCTAATATCGAGACCATTCCATGAATAACACGCCTACAACGGAAGATCGCATCTGGTCAGCTATCGCTCATCTTTCTGCCCTAACGATGGGGGTAGGACTGGTGCTTCCCATTGTAGGTTGGTCGAGTTACAGGCGGAAATCAAATTATGTAGCCTTCCAAAGTTTGCAGGCACTTGGGTATCAGTCGTTGGGATATACGATCTGGATCCTGGTCGCATTGGTGATCGTTGTTGTGCAGTCTCTCAGTACACTCTCGAAGATGGTTGCGGCGGCCAATAATGGCGCGGACTTTGGATCATTGACTGCCATGGGGATGGGTGGACATTTCGCGGTCATGTTCGGTTTGATGGGCCTTTATTTTGCATTGCCAATCATTGCGGCAATCACTTGTGCTTTGGGGAAAGATTTCCGCTATCCGTTGATGGGGAATAAACTTGCTCGTTATCTGGGATATGACACGATAACTTCAAATGAAGAACAAACATGGTTAATCGAAGATCATGAAGACCGTTGGGTTGCCGCAATGGGACATTTCAGCGTCATCATCATTTTTTGGGGAATGCTGACACCTGTCATAGCGTGGATGATGCAGGGGAAGCGTAGTTGGTTCCTGAAGTTTCAGGCTGTGCAAGCATTTGTGTTTCAGGCAGGGACTCTGCTCCTTTATTTTGGAGCGGGAATCATATGCTTCGGTGGGGCATTATTTTTTCTGGCATCCATAGGAACATCCGGTGCGCTGGACTTTGAATCGCCTGCTGTAATGACGAGCATGATCGTGTTTTTGGTTTCCATGCTTTGTGCCTCGGTTGTCATGTTGATCGTGCCTTTGTTGCATATCATGGGTCAGTGGGCTGGCTACCGTGTGCTCAAAGGTGATGAATATCGCTATCCATGGATCGGACGGTTGTTGGAGAAACGCTTGGCGAAACAGTAATGTGGATTGGAGAATGAAATGAAGATCCTTGTTGCCGCAGACATGGAGGGAATTACGGGCGTGACCACATGGGAGCAAGTCACGCCGGGCCATGCAGAATATGCGCGATTTCGTAAGTTGATGACACAGGATGTGAATGCCGCGATCCGTGGGGCGATGGAAGCGGGTGCGGATGAGATCATTGTTGCAGATGGACATTGGGACGGTTCCAATATCTTGATCGAAGAGCTTGACCCGCGTGCGCGACTGAATACAGGGTCGCCTGCTCCCTTTTCGATGATGCAAGGAATTGATGAAACAGTAGATGGGGTTTTCTTTATTGGGTATCACGCACGTAATGGAACACCAAATGCAGTCCTTGATCACACCTGGTCATCGGCAACGGTTGCCAATGTATGGCTAAATGATATTTTGACCGGGGAATACGGTTTGAATGCGGCGCTGGCCGGCCATTTTGGAGTGCCTGTGATTATGACATCTGGTGACCAAACAGCTTGTGCACAAATTGTAGAAGCATTGGGTGATATGGAAACAGCAGTAGTCAAACAGGCGGTAGGACGGTTTGCGGCAGAATGTTTGGCTCCTGCAATGACAAAGCAAATGATCTTCGTTTCTGCTTCGCGTGCGGTGGAGAGATTGTTGGATGGTGACGTGCCGGATCCATTTATATTGGACGTGCCTGTACGTGTGACTGTGGAATTCTTTACTTCGGATATGGCCGACAAAGTTTCGCGGATTCCATTCACTCAGCGAGATGGGACGCGCGTCTCTTTTTCGGCGAGGGAGATGGCTGAGGCGTATAGCGGGTTTCGGGCGTTGGTAGGGCTGGCCTCAGGGTAGTTAAGGCTGATTTAACGGAAGCAAGCTTGGGGGAATGGGAAGCGATGTTTTTTATTAAACTGTCAGCTTGTATAAAGTTGAGTGAAACAGAATCAGACTTCCCTTAAGAGTGAAGCGTGTTCTTCATCCCCCAAAACTCCTCAAACCAAAAGATTGACATCACGTCAGGAACAATTACAATTGCAGATAATTCTAAAAGGAGAGTTTATATTCTAACGACTCGCACGAGTGTGAATGAACAGATGCTTGTGCCCCTCATCTAAATTACGCCACGAATAAAATCTGGCTTCCGCCGCCCTCCAACTCAGACTTGGTGAGGCGGCGGGACTGCTTAACGTCATGCAGTCAACACAGTGGTTAAGAGCTGTTGTATTGGCTGTTTTTGATTCTGTGGTTACGAAATTTGTGCTGTACTTTGGCTCTGCCAAAGATCATTTTGGGCGAAATGCCTACACCAAAAACGAAAGGATAGAATGACCGGACAGTTTTATTCCCATCTGAACCCGAAATGTGACTCGGGTGTATTTGAAGAGAAAGGCGGGTGCGGCGTATTTGCTCGCGAACCGATCAAGAAAGGCGAGTTGATATGCCTGTGGGGAGGCCGTATCGTGGCTCATGAAGAGCTCAACCCCAAGATGCAGTTCTTCACGCAACGCATCCTCCAGATCGAGGAAGGCTTGTATTTGGAAGCCCCGCTTCCTTTAGAGCCTACCGATTGCTTCAACCATTCCTGTGATCCCAATGTTGGGTTTACAGGGCAGATCGGTTTGATCGCCATGCGCAATATCGAAGCTGGGGAGGAACTTAACTTCGATTACGCCATGTGTGATGGTTCGAATTACGATGAGTTCGACTGCTATTGTGGCAGTCCCAATTGCCGTGGGCAGGTCAAAGGCACCGATTGGTCGCTCCCCGAATTATGGGAAAAATATAACGGCTACTTCATGCCGTACCTCGCAAGACGTATCGAAGCCCTTAAAGCCAAGATGCACATCGTAGCGTAAGATAAAACGGATTGCACGGTACAATGGTGCAATCCGTTTTATGTTTAATATGAGATCATTTCCCCTCAAAATTTTTATCGTTGCACTTGTCTTTCGCCTGATCCCTATCCTGCTCACGCGTGGATTGGGCATCGGCCTCGATGACATGTTTCAGTATGACATGCTGGCACGCAGTCTCGCGGGTGGACATGGTTTCCGCTGGTATGCCGAGGTGGACTTAAAACAACTCGCCTCTTTCGTGGACTTCGACCTGACCAGCGTTAAGGACTATGATCCCAGCCTCGGCATTCCCACTTCGTTCCGCGCGCCGTTGTACCCGGCCTTTCTCGCCATCGTCTACTTTTTCAGCGGGACAGGTTTCTCGCGCTTCCTCGCCGCGCGCATTGCGCAAGTTGTTCTTCTTGGAGCGCCACTCGCGCCTTTGACATATTGGGCGGCAAAGAAACTATTTTCGTCTCTCCTATTAGACGAGAAGGTAGAACGTGCCGCAAAGATATCTGCTTGGATCGTTGCTACATATCCTCTTCTTCTTGTTTATCCTCTCGGCCTTGGTACCGAAAATCCTTTCTTTGTTCTTCTCCTTGCTTCTTTCCTCTTTCTTTTGAAAACAATAGAGGAACCTAAAGCTGGTGAGAAATTCATCCTTCATCCTTCATCCTTTATCCTTTCTGGCTTCTTCCTCGGTCTCACCGCTCTCACTCGCTCTGTCATTCTTCCATTTGCCGGGCTTGTCGTTTTGTGGATGTGGTTCTCTCTCAAACAAAAACGCGGCGCAGTATTTGTAGCTCTCGCCTTTGCGTTGACGATCACCCCATGGATGGTTCGTAACTCATTGCTCCATCACAATTTGACTGGCATTGAAACCTCGATGGGATATAACCTATATCTTGGCTATCACCCAAAGGGGAACGGCTCTTTTGTCTTTGGCCCATCTTTAGACCTGCTTCCTATTCTTGATGATGCTGTCCGCGACAAAGTTGGCACACAAAAAGCTGTTGAGTTCATCAAAACACAACCTGAAAGATTTGTGCCGCTGGCAGTCAATCGCTTGGGCTTTTTCTTTGGCCTTGAGAAACGTGTGTTGATGTATTTCTATGCAAACGATATTCTGGGATACATTCCACTTCCGATATTGTTGACCATCTCCGCAATTTTGCTTTTGCCATTTGTAGTGATTAGTGTCTCTGCTTCACTTGGCTTGGCTCTCCTCAAGCGGACATCACAAACGGAATTGCTTTTGCTTTTATTTGGCGCATATATTCTCCCGCATGTCTTCATCCTTGCAGAAGACCGCTTCCATTTGGCGCTTGTCCCTTATATTGCCATTCTTGCCTCGCAATTTTGGGTAAATGGACTTAACACTTTATCCGCCCGATGGCATGAATCGCAGACTGGAAAAATCCTTGTCATGGTGGGGGTGATTTGTGCTGTTCTGCTCCTACTCAATTGGGGACTTGAACTTCACCGTGACTGGGATAAAATAGCGCAATTACTTGGCCCCAAGGGAAATCAATCCTACTTCCCATACTGATAAATGGAAACTGATTACCGACTACTATGAAATATCTCCTTGGCGAAAAACTAAAATTTGATTGGAAGATCGTCACCATCACTATTGTCTCTACTTTGTTGTTGATGGTGGATTATTACCATCGCCTGACCCCGTATAAGTATTGGGATAGGGTAATCCTGTATCTTGTCATCCCACTGCTTATTATTCTGGTCTTCTTCCGGGAGAACCCGAAAGAGTATGGCTTCTCCCTCGGGGACTGGAAGGCAGGACTTATCATCACGGCCATTGGGATTTTGCTGATGGCGCCCATTATTTATTATCTGGGGCACGGTGATGCGTCTATGCAAGGTTATTACAAGCCGTATGTCAAAGGTCTGCCATGGACGACTTTCCTTGACCTCATTGGTTGGGAGTTCATCTTCCGTGGCTGGATCTTGTTCGGGTACGCCCGCAAATTTGGGCCAGAGTCGTTGTGGGTGCAGGCTGTCCCGTTTGCGTTGATGCATAATGGCAAGCCCGAAGTGGAGACTCTCTCCACGATCTTTGGCGGTTTCGCGTTTGGTTGGGTGGCCTACAGAACAAAATCCTTTGTGTGGCCGTTCTTAATCCATTGGTTCATCGCGACGTTTATTATCATTGTCGCGGCGGGCCTGATTTAATCTCATTGGGCAGGGAACCCTGCCTTTACGGATCAAACTATATGACTCATTACACTTTACGTCCTGCGAAGGAATCAGAATCCGCTCGAATACGAGAATTATTAATTTAGTGGGGATCAACCCGATGGGTTTGGATTGGAAGCGTTTTGTCGTGGCGGTAGATGCTCAAGATGTAATGATCGGATGCGGCCAGCTGAAGCCTCATGGGACAGATATCCTTGAATTGGCTTCGATTGCTGTGTATCCTGAATATCGCGGGCAGGGTGTTGCACGCGCGATCATTGAATATCTGTTGAAGGAAAGTCCGCGCCCTTTGTATTTGATGTGTGAGTCATCGAACGGGTCACTTTATGAAAAGTTCGGCTTTCGTGTGCTGACCTATGAAGAGATGCCGCGCTATTTTCAGCGCATGAGCAAACTGGCGGGGTTGGTGACCACATTGGCGCAGAGAGAGGAACGTCTGCTCATCATGAAGTTGCAGTAAAATCAATGCGATGCAAAATATAAAATCTGTTCTTTACATGATCTCGGGGATTTTGTTTGGTTTGTTCGTGGCCGCTCTTGTGTGGGTGGTGGCGCGCAACCCAAGTGGGGAGGCGGTCACGCTCCGCCCGCCGCCGACCGAGAAACCGATCGTTGTCCACGTTACCGGTGCTGTACCGCGCCCCGGTGTGTATGCTTTGCCTGAAGGCGCGCGTGTGCAAGATGTGATCTCTGCCGCAGGTGGTTTCCTTGCAGAAGCCGATAAAGAGACGATCAATCTAGCGCGTCCACTTGAAGATGGCGAGATGTTGGATATTCCTTATGGCGAAGGTTTTTCGCCGGTGATTCCCACAGCAGAAACGCGCATTCAAGAGATCGAAATAACGAACGATCTGGTCAACATCAACACCGCCTCTTCTGTTGAGCTTGAAGCTTTGCCGGGCATTGGCCCCACAACTGCACAAAAGATCGTTGACTATCGCGAAACGAATGGACCGTTCCTTTCCACTGAAGATATCGTCAATGTATCGGGTATTGGCCCCGGCACTTATGAGCGTATAAAAGACCTGATCACTGTGGACTCGTGATATGCCCTTTGATCATTTTGATGTCATTGCTCCGATCTATGCGCGGGCTACCTATTCATCGTTGGATAAAATGCGTGAGTTGGCTGGCCTGCCCGTAAATGGGAGATTACTTGATATCGGTGGTGGCACAGGGCGAGTTGTATCGGCCTTGTTGAAAGATGTAGATGAAGTGGTAATTGCTGATGTTTCGATGGGGATGTTGAAACAAACGCATCGTTCGTCGTTTCGGCCTGTTTGCTCGTATTCAGAATCTTTACCTTTCTCTGACAACTCTTTCGAACGTATTATCATGGTGGATGCCTTACACCATGTCGTTGATCAATCTGCGTCTGCAAAAGAAATGCTTCGTGTTGTCAAACCCGGCGGGCGGATCATCATCGAAGAACCAGATATCCGCACTTTTGGTGTGAAGTTGATCGCACTGGCAGAGAAGTTATTGTTGATGCGAAGTCACTTTCTGGCCCCGTTGCAGATCGCTTCGTTGTTTCCGTCCGGAGGGACAAGAGTTGTTGCAGAAGATTCAAGCGCGTGGGTGGTAATTACTAAATAGGAAATATTAAATTCAAAGCCCGACTGTAAAAGTCGGGCTTTTGTTTTGTTATTCGTTTCTACCATCCCAAGTTGACCATTTCCTGCCATCTCGTGCAAGCAGTTCATCTGCTTCGGCGGGTCCCCATGAGCCATTCTCGTAACTAGCGATGGGCTGTTTGCGTGCTTCCCAGCCCGTGATGATGGGGTCTATTAATCTCCAGGCGGTTTCCACTTCGTCTGCGCGAGTGAATAGAGATGCATCTCCTGTTAACGTGTCCAACAGGAGGCGTTCATAGGCCTCAGGGATCGCGATCTTGCCGAAAGAGTCGGCATAATGGAATTCCATGTCTACAGAGTGTAAGTCAGAGATGGTATCGGGAGTCTTTGCTTCAAAGCGCCAATGTACACCTTCATCAGGTTGGAGGTAAAGCACGAGCATGTTTGGCGTGAGCTTTCCGCTTTTGTTCGGGAAAAGCAGGTGCGGCGGCTCTTTGAATTGAATGGTGATCTGCGAAAGTTTTTCTTTCAGGCGTTTACCGGAGCGCAAATAGAATGGTACACCTTGCCAGCGCCAGTTATCCACCTGCATGCGGATCGCCGCAAAGGTAGGCGTAGTCGATTGCGGGTCTACGCCGTTCTCTTCGCGATATCCTTTATATTGTGCGCGGACAGTGTTCAACGCAACTTCTTCTTCCTTCATCGGTCGGATGGAAGATAATACTTTCACTTTTTCGTTGCGTAAGGCTGTCGCGTCAAACGATGCGGGCGGTTCCATGGCCACGAGGGTCAGCAGTTGCAAGAGGTGGTTTTGGAACATGTCACGTACTACGCCGATGCCATCATAGAAACGGGCACGATGTTCCACGCCAACTTCCTCGGCCACGGTGATCTCTACATGATCAATATAGTTTCGATTCCAAAGCGGCTCAAAGATGGTATTGGCAAAGCGGGTGACCAAAATGTTTTGCACGGTTTCTTTGCCAAGATAATGATCAATGCGATAGATCTGATTCTCGTTGAGCGTTTTATGGATCTGGTCATTTAGACTTCGAGCAGATTTGAAATCTGTGCCGAACGGCTTTTCAATGACAACACGTCTCCAACCGCCGTTTTCTGCCAGCTGTTCTGTGAGACCGAGCAGGTCAATGATGTTGGGGAAGACGCCGGGCGGTGTTGCCATGTAGTAGACACGGTTACCTGAGTTGACTTCCCATTTCGTGATGATGGTCGCAAGTTTTTTGAAGTCCTCAAGGTCTGTATAGCGCCCTTGTTGGTAGACGATATTGGTTGCAAATGCACTCCAATCTTCATCCTTATATTTATAGGGCGCAAATTGTTTCATGCCTTCTTCGATGTGTGCGCGGAACTGGTCATCGGAAAATGCTGTGTTGCCGTACCCGATGATGCGGAATTGCTTGGGCATGCGTCCCTTGAGGAACAAGTTGAAAAGCGATGGCACAAGTTTGCGCTGTGTCAGGTCACCTGATGCGCCGAAGATCACAATTGATGTTGGTAAACCATTTTCCATATTTATCCTTTGGAGTTAGCCAGTTTGTTGGTTCATGTGCGAGAGGAAGCTCGCCAACTCCAAACAAACTATTTATCCTTCACAAAATTTTTTAGTTAATTGTTTTGGCAATCTACTTGCCGCGGTCTCATCTATCAACCAGATCAATCTGCCATCCCTGGGTTCGATCCGTTGGGCAGGCAATAGTGCTGGATTATATCTGTCGCTTAGCACTTCTGCCAGCGTATTTGCTTTCTTTTCACCCGTTGCCATAAAGGTGACCATGTGTGCTTGATTGAGCACGAGCTGTGTAAGCGTTACACGATTGGCGGGACGATCCTGATACTGCGCAGTAACTGGCAGAGTTGGCTCTGTCACATCCAAGAGAGAATTAGGGAACAGGGATGCGGTGTGTCCATCTTCACCCATACCGAGGTACACCAGATCGAAGCGTGGAAAGTCCAATGGAGGAGATGCAAACTCTTTCAGCGTCACTGCATATTCTTGCGCGGCTTTGACAGGTTCGTGTTCCCCAATGACACGATGGATGTTCGTCTCAGGTATTGGCACGTGGACAAAGAGTGCGTCGCGCGCCTGTCCGTAACTGGAGCCTGGGTCATCGGGTGGGACACATCGTTCGTCGCCCCAGAATACGTGGACTTTGTCCCATTCGACCTTGTCTCGATATTCTGTTGCCAGTAGCTGAAAGAGACGATTCGGTGTGCTACCACCATTCAATGCAACGAGAAATCGTCCGTGTTCTGTTATGGCATGTGCGGCTTGTTCGGTAAAGAGATTGGCCGCTTCGTGGCTTAGTGTTTCTAAATCTTTGAAGATGCGGATGTCAGATTTCATACGAAATTATTTTCCTGATTGGAATAAGAACCATGCTGAGTATCGTTCGCGCCTATCGAATCCGTTTTGGCGGGAGAGGAGAGAGAACCGGGAGGAGAGAAGGTCAATTTCGGCATCAACAAGTCCAATGGTAGGTTGAAGCGGGTTTGGGTTGATGAAACTGTATAGGAGCCAGAATCCGTTTGGGGCGAGGAGTCGATCCAGTTGAGTTAGATAGTCCAGTTTGCTTTCGGAGGAAAGACTATGAAAGCACCCGATATCGAGAGCAAGATCAAAAGAGTCGGGGATATGATCGAGCTTGGTTACATCGCCCACGTGCAGTTCGGCTGTGAGATTTTCGCGTTTGAGTTTGTCTTTGGCCATGCGAATGGCACGCGAGGCAAAATCCACCCCTGTGACCTGCCAACCGGCATGTGCAAGCGTGATGAGATTTGTGCCGGTGCCACAACCGAGGTCAATAGCTTTGCCGGGAGGATGGGTGTGAATAAATTGTAGAAGTTCGGGAGGAGAGATGCCGCTATCCCAGGGCGGTTTGCGGAAATACCAAAGGTTAAAGGTTAGGCGGCGGAACATGCTTGATGCGATTTGCGAGGCTCACAATGTCACTTTAAATAAAGATGGTTGTCACTTTGACAATTCATTTGAGTTCTTTTACAATCATGCAACTTGCTACATATTCCCAACTGAATAGGAAGGGCTTTATTTATGAAAGAGTATACCACCGAGTTTCTTCGCAACGTTGCGCTGGTATCGCATGGCGGCGCGGGTAAAACAATGTTGGCGGAGGCATTTCTTCATGTAACGGGGGCTACGACAAGGTTAGGCAAGGTCGAGGACGGGACAACAGTTTCAGATTATGATGATGAGGAACACCGTCGAAAAATTTCCATTTATTCAAGCATAATTCCCATAGAGCATCGCGATCATAAGATCAATATCATTGACGCGCCGGGCTACACAGACTTTGTTGGCGAGATGATCTCTGCCATGAGTGTGGCTGACGGCGCGATTATTTTAGTAGATGCTGTTGCGGGTATTGAGGTCGGCACTGAACTTGCATGGCGCTACGCCGACGAATTCAATCTGCCACGTTTTATTGTGATCAACAAGATGGATCGCGATAATGCTGATTTTCAAAAGACATACGAAGCTGTGACGGAATTTATACAGGCGCATGGCAAACGTGTTGTACAGGTTCATATCCCTATCGGTGAGAAGCAGGATTTCAAAGGTGTGGTGGATGTGATCGGTATGAAGTGTTACATGGGTGATGGCAAGACCACCACCGAGATCCCTGCGGAGTTGAAAGAAGCGGCGGAAGCGGCGCACTTTGCGATGGTGGAAGACGCGGCCGAGGGTGAAGATGAATTGATGGAGAAATACCTCGAGAACGGTTCTCTCACGGACGCCGAGATGGTTCGCGGTCTCGAGGATGTTGTTTACGCTGGTGAGTTTGTCCCGGTCTTTTGTGCGGCAGGTGGACGTGAAATTGGTTCGCTTGCGTTATTGAACGACATTATTGACTTGATGCCACCTCCTGCTCAGGGCCCCAAACGCATGGCACAGGGCAAAGATGGGGAAGAAGAATTAAAACCTTCAGACTCCGGTCCATTGGCGGCGTATGTTTGGAAGACCACGGCTGATCCGTTCGTTGGAAAGATGACGTACTTCCGTGTATTCTCCGGTACCATGCAGGGCGATGCCCATGTGTGGAATCAAACCAAGGGTGTTGATGAACGCGTCTCTGGTTTGCACTTCCAGCGCGGCAAGGAATCGTTCCCGGCCAAGACTGTCCATGCCGGTGATATTGCTGTCGTTTCCAAACTGACCGCAACTGTAACGGGCGATACATTCTGCGATAAAGGTCATCCATTGACCATTGTGCCGCCGAAATTCCCTGCGGCTTTGTACCGCGTGGCGATCACGCCCAAGACACAGGCCGATGCGGCCAAGATCTCGCCGACGTTGACCCGTCTGTGCGAAGAAGATATGACTCTCTCGTGGCAGAGCGACCTGATCACACATGAAACTGTTTTACAGGGCATGGGCGATCAGCACATTGACGTGGCGATCCATCGTGCGCAGGCGAAATTCCAGGTAGGTTTGAGCACTCACGAACCGAAGATCCCATACCGTGAAGGCATTACTAGAAAAGCCAGTGCCCAATATCGTCACAAGAAACAATCAGGCGGTGCAGGCCAATTTGGTGAAGTGCATTTACGCATTGAACCTTATCCCGAAGGTGACTTTGCGTTTGACGATGAACTTGTAGGTATGAACCTCTCCAAGTCTTACCTGCCTCCAATTGAAAAGGGCATCAAGGCTACCATGGAGCGCGGTGCGTTTGCTGGTTACCCGATGAGCAATGTAAAGGTGATCGTATATGACGGCAAGGAACATGAAGTGGATTCCAAGCCCGTAGCCTTTGAAATTGCAGGACGTGAGGCCTTCAAGTTAGCTGTAGAAGCAGCTGGACCGGTATTGTTCGAGCCGATCATGACCGTGCGTGTCTTTGTCCCAGATGCGAACATGGGCGATGTGATGAGTGACCTCAACACCCGCCGTGGACGTGTGCAAGGCACAGAATCAGAACGTGGTACAACAGTTGTCATTGCTCATGTGCCGATGTCTGAGATGACGCGCTACACCACACAGGTCCGTTCGATCACAGGTGGACGCGGTTATTTCACAATGGAGTTCGACCACTATGATGTAGTGCCGACTCACATTGCGAACCAGATCATCGAAGCCCATAAGAAGGAAATGGAAGCGAAGAAAGAAGAGTAGTTCGTTAGCAAGCCTAAAGCAGACAGGTACACAAGTTGAAAGGCTTGTGTACCTGTTTTCATGTTTACGTGCCTACAGTACAATACCTCCATGCCAATGATTCGTGTTTCGAGCGTCATCAGTTATTACACCGATAAGCAAACTCATTTCGAGGTATCGGGCACTACTGCGTTGGAAGCTGTACAAAATGCCGTGGAAAAATATCCGCAACTCAAATTCCATGTATTTGATGGGAACGGCAACCTGCGCAGACACATCAGTTTATTCGTGAACGATGTGCATGTGAAAGAGCTGAGCGGAAACGAAACGCCAGTGGGGGAGAAGGATATTGTCCGCATTCTGGCGGCGGCGGCTGGCGGTTAATACGTCAGACATATAATACCCAGTGCGGTATATTTTCCTTGACAATTCAGGTAAGAACAGTAAAATTGCCGTCATCTTATGAACATGACCATGGTCACTTTTACGTATTGCTCGTGTCGACGGCGGGGTTCGTAACCACCGCCTGAGATACTTTCCCGCAGTCAACGGACTCATCAGACGGTAGGACGACCCCCGCGTGCAGAAATCGCAACGTGTGGCGCTCGTTCGCCGTCTTTTTGTTTATCTGTTGACTGCTTATTTTAAATAGAGACACTATGACTTTACTGGATTATCGAATCACTGAATCAAAATCATTTCCTCTGGATGGACTCGCCTCTCATGTGGGGGAGACGCCTCTTCTCCCGCTTCGCCGCGTGACCTCAGGCCTGTCTCCTCGTGTAAGGGTCTTTGCCAAAGCTGAATGGTTCAACCCGGGCGGCTCCGTCAAGGACCGGCCTGCACTTAACATCATTCAAACTGCGCTTGCCAACGGCGAACTTGGAAACGGTAAGCGTTTGCTTGACTCAACCTCCGGCAACATGGGCATTTCGTATGCCACATTCGGCGCGGTGTTGGGAATCCCGGTCACGATCACGATACCGGGCAACGCCAGCCCCGAGCGGATGTCTATTCTCCGGGCGTTGGGTGCGGAGTTGATATTGACCGACCCACTGGATGGCTCGGATGGTGCAATCCTCAAGGCGCGTGAAATTGCGGCCGCAGAGCCTGATGTGTATTGGTATGCCAATCAATATAACAATCCGGCCAATTGGGGCGCGCATTACAAGTCCACAGGACCTGAGATCGTCTATCAAACGAATGGACAGGTAACGCATTTCGTTGCGGGCCTCGGTACCTCGGGTACGTTGACCGGTACCGGACGATATTTGCTTGAGAATGTACCCAACGTGAAGATCATTTCCTTCCAACCCGATGCGCCGTTCCACGGTCTCGAAGGGCTCAAGCATATGCCTAGTGCGATCAAGCCGGGGATTTATGATGAGTCATTGGCGGGGACCAACCTCGAGGTCCAGACTGAGGCGGCGCATGGGATGGTGAAAAGGCTGGCGCGTGAGGAAGGTCTGTTCGTGGGGATCTCGTCCGGTGCGGCGGCTGTCGCTGCGCTTCAAGTTGCAAGTGAATTGGATGAAGGTGTTGTGGTTACGGTATTCCCAGATGCTGGTTATAAGTATCTGAGCGATAAATCTTTGTGGGAGGCTAAGTAATGCTTGTTGTATCGAAACAGTTGGTCGAACAGATCAACGCACACGTGGAGCGTGCATACCCGGGTGAAGGGGCGGGGTTTTTGCTCGGCGTGGAAGGTGAAGTGAAGGACATTTTGCCATTGGAGAATGCGCGTGAAGAAGAAGCGCGCTATAACCGCTTTTTGCTGACGCCCGAAGATTACATGAAGGCTGAAATGAAAGCGATGGAGTTGGGCGTGGACTTGATCGGTGTGTTTCATTCCCATCCTGATTGTCCGAATGTGCCATCTGAATATGACCGTGAGTGGGCACAACCATTTTTCTCGTACATTATTACACGCGTGGATGAGGGTCGTTCAGTCAGTCACCGTTCGTGGCGGTTGGTGGAAGACCGCACCACGTATGAAGAAGAAAAAATAGAAATTATTTAATTCAGGAGATATACAATGAATGATGTTGAAGTGATCAAAGAAGACGTCTTGTTGGATTGCACAGACTTGCTTTGCCCAATGCCGATCGTAAAAACAACAAAAGCCATGAGAGAGATGCAATCGGGGCAGATCTTGAAGATGATCGCCACAGATGCAGGCTCGCCACCGGATATCGCCGCGTGGAGTCGCCAGACCGGCAACGAATTGTTGCTTTCGACCACTGAAGGCGAAAAGTTCATTTTCTTTTTGAAGAAGGCCTAGGAGAGATGTATGTCTAAATCGAATCCGAATGGGCCGAAGAGACTTGCTCTCATCTCCAGCAAAGGGACTCTGGACTGGGCGTATCCGCCATTTATCCTTGGCAGTGCTGCTGCTGCAATGGGTTGGGAAGTGGGTATCTTCTTTACCTTTTATGGTTTGACCTTGCTTAAGCCTGAACTGACTGCCATGGTTTCGCCGTTGGGTAACCCGGCCATGCCGATGAAGATGCCCTTTGGCCCCGAAAGTTTTCAAAATATCAATTGGGCGATGCCCAACTTGCTGATGGCGAATGTGCCTGGTTTTGAAAGTCTGGCTACAACCTTGATGAAGCAGACCTTTGAGAACAAAGGCGTTGCCACCATTGAGGAACTTCGTGAAGCATCTCTTGACCTGGGTGTTCGTTTGATCGGATGCCAGATGACGATGGATGTCTTCGGCTTCAAAAAGGAAGATTTCATCCCGCAGGCTGAGATTGGTGGCGCGGCAACGTTCCTTGAATATGCCGCTGATGCTGATGTACAATTGTTTATCTAGAACTCCAGCCACAGAGACCACAGAGTTCTCTGCGTTTTTTCTCAAAGGTCTTTGTGAACTCTGTGGCTAATTAAATAACGAAACGAGAGAAAATAGAATCCATGACCACGTTGAGAATCCCAACCCCGTTGCGCCCCTACACCAGCGGCAAAAGCGAAGTGACTGTGAGCGGCGCAAAAATTTCAGAAGCCCTGAACGACCTGACAACCCAATACCCGGCCATCAAGCCGCACCTATTCAACGAAGGCGGCGACCTGCGTCCGTTCGTGAACTTGTTCGTCGGCGAAAGCAACATCAAAGACCTGCAGGGCGTGGATACACCCATCAAGGATGGTGACCGCATCATGTTGATCCCGTCCATTGCGGGCGGAAAAAATTCTTAAACACAAAGGACACAACGGTCACGAAGGTGTAAAAGCTTTCCTTAGTGTACTTGATGTCCTTTGTGGTTAAAAAGGTAAATTATGATCGAAGAACTCTCACATAAACAGATCCTGCGCTACTCGCGCCACCTGCTCATGCCCGAAGTTGGTTTGCAGGGACAGATCAAACTCAAGAACTCCTCTGTGCTCGTCATCGGCACCGGCGGACTTGGTTCTCCCGTGGCGCTCTATCTCGCTGCGGCGGGCATCGGCCGCATTGGCTTGGTGGATTTCGATACTGTTGACGCATCCAACTTGCAACGACAGGTCATTCACGGTACATCCACCATCGGCAAGTTGAAAGTGGATAGCGCTCGCGAACGTCTCACCGACCTCAACCCCGATATTCAAGTTGACGTTTACAACGAACCGTACACTTCCGAAAATGCGCTTCGTCTCGCGAAGGATTATGACATCATCATTGACGGCACCGATAACTTTCCGACCCGTTACCTCACCAACGATGTCGCTGTTTTTCTTGGCAAGCCCAACATCTACGGATCCATCTTCCGCTTCGATGGGCAGGTGAGCGTCTTCTACGCCAAGGAAGGTCCGTGCTATCGCTGTCTCTTCCCCGAACCGCCTCCTCCGGGCCTCGTTCCTTCGTGCGCGGAGGGTGGTGTGCTTGGCGTTCTGCCCGGCACGGTTGGCACGCTCCAAGCCACGGAAGCCATCAAGGTTCTGCTGGGCATCGGTGAACCGCTCATCGGCAAACTGTTGTTATACAATGCGCTCGACATGAGCTTTGACTTTGTCAAACTCAAGAAGAATCCCAACTGCCGTGTATGCGGACCCAACGCCGATATCAAAGAGTTGATCGATTACGAAGAGTTCTGTGGAGTCCCCGGTCACAATGCGGATGATACCTCCGCTGGTGTTGGCTGGGATATCACGCCACAGGAGATGCAAGCCCGCCTCGAACGGACCCCGAACCTGTTCCTGCTCGATGTGCGTGAACCTCACGAATTGGAGATCTCCGCCATCAAAGGTGCGAAGAACATCCCTCTCGGTGAAGTTGCCCAACGCATGTCCGAACTGGACTCGGCCGAAGAGATGATCGTCTTCTGTAAACGTGGTTCCCGTTCCGCCCGCGCGATCGAGATCCTTTCAAGCGCAGGCTTTAAGAAGATGAAGAACCTCAAAGGCGGAATCAATGCATGGGCCGAAGAAGTGGATACGAGTTTGCCGCTATATTAGGCCTGTATTTTGTATGACGAGAACTCCGAGTTTTTCAAAAACTCGGAGTTCTTTTTATTGGCGGTACAATATCTCTACTTCACCAAAAGGAGAGAGAATGGGATTACCAGTATCTTCCGAAAAGCGTGTGTACGATAACGTGTTGGGTGCGATGGGGAATACGCCGCTCGTGCGGCTGAAACGAATTGGGCGCGACCTGCCTTGTCCACTGTATGCAAAATTGGAGTTGATGAACCCGGGCGGTTCGGTCAAGGACCGGGTAGGGGCGTTTATTATTGAACAGGCTGAGAAGCGGGGAGAACTCAAACCGGGCGGGACAATTGTTGAAGCGACATCGGGCAACACGGGCGTAGGTCTTGCCATTGCGGCGGCGCTCAAAGGATACAAGACCATCTTCGTCATGCCTGATAAGATGAGCAATGAGAAGATTTTGTTATTGCGCGCCTATGGGGCAAAGGTTGTCATCACACCGACGGCTGTCGAGCCTGATGATCCACGTTCTTATTATGAAGTGGCAAAGAAGTTCGCTCGTGAAGTGCCAAATGCCATACTGGCGAATCAATATCACAACCCCGATAACCCAAAAACGCATGAGCTGACGACCGGCCCTGAGTTGTGGGACCAGACCGATGGGCGTCTGACCGATGTCATCATCGGCATGGGCACCGGCGGGACGATCTCTGGGGTGGGGCGGTATCTCAAGTCCAAAAATCCGAATATCAAGATCGTGGGCGTGGATATCGAAGGTTCGATCCTGACCGAGATCTGGCAGAACAAGGGCAAGATCCCCGATGGTGCATACCCGAAAACATATAAGGTCGAAGGTATTGGCGAGGACTTTCTGCCGACGGCGACTGACCTTTCCGTTGTAGATGCGATTGAGCGTGCGAGTGACCGCGAGTCCTTTTTGTGGGCGCGTCAACTCGTGCGGCAGGAGGGTATCTTCGCAGGCGGTTCATCAGGATCCGCGATTGCGGGCGCGATCAAGTATTGCCGCAGGTTGCCCGCAGATCGTTTGCCCGTTGTCATCCTTCCCGATTCGGGCTCGCGTTACCTCTCAAAATTCTATGACGATAAATGGATGCGCGAGTTCGGTTTCCTCTCGATGGAGTTTGGCGAGATGACCCTCAGCGACCTCTTGATCGCCAAGCCCAACAAAATGTTATACACCGCCCAACTCGGCGACTCGATGCGCAAGGTCGTTTCGATGATGCATCAATACAGTGTCTCGCAAATGCCCGTCGTCGGCAAAGACGGCACGCTGGTCGGCCTGATCGAGGAAGTGGACATGCTCAATCATATGCTTGAAGAACACGATCATAGCAACGACGAGTCCATTGACCCGCTTGTCCAAAACGCGGACTCGGTCTTTCCGCCTGAAACGTCCCTTGAAGATGCGATGAATTCTTTGAAATCAGGGTACGCGCTTGTTGTTGTAGAAAACAGCAAACCGACCGGCATCCTGACAAAGATCGATGTGCTCGATTATGTCGCCGGGAAAATATAGTCCTTTTACTAGAACAAGTGTTCTGTTATAATGTCTCGAGAGTTGAAGAATATCAACTAACTTTATCAATGGAGGCTGAAATGGACTTTAGTTCTATCAATTGGTTGGCTGTTGTTTTGAGCGTGGTTGCAAGCATGGTGATCGGTTCGGTCTGGTTTAACCCGAAAACCTTTTTTCCCATCTGGTGGAAAGCTGTCGGCAAAGAGGGTGAAGATGCCAGTAAGTCATCCCTCAGCATGGGGTTGGTTTGGGGCCTCATTATATTTTCTTCTTTCGTTCAGGCGGTCTTTTTGTCTCTCTTGATTCATGCGATGGGTAGCCTGACGGGAGGCGTGTCGCTTGTCTCCGGTGCAACGGCAGGGTTTTTGCTTTGGCTTGGATTTGTTGCCACTTCAAGTTTGACAAATAAATTATTTGCAGATCGTTTGCTGGCTTGGGCGCTTGAGGCAGGAAATCACCTCGTCACCTTCGTTGTTATGGGAGCGATCATCGGCGCACTGGGATAGCAAAAGGATGTAAGCCCCGCTTCATTCTTAACCGATACTTGACTCTGTTTCGAATTGTTTTTTTCTCCCCGAATCAAAAGCGGACACACATTTGTGTGTCCGCTTTCTAATTACCTTCTATCTAACTTTTACTTGTCTTCTGCAATAGCCTTGCCGCTGTGCTTCAAAGCGGAGTGCGCGGCCGCGAGACGAGCCACGGGTACGCGGAACGGCGAGCAGGAAACGTAGTTGTTACCGATCAAGTGACACCACTCGATGGAGTCGGGGTCACCACCGTGTTCACCACAGATACCCACTTCGAGGTTCGGGCGGGTCTTGCGACCATCGGCAATAGCCATTTGCATGAGCTTGCCAACGCCACCACGGTCGAGGGTCTGGAACGGATTCTTCTCGAGGATGCCCTGTTCCTGATAGGTGATCAAGAAGTTGCGTTCTGCATCATCGCGTGAGTAACCGTAGGTCATCTGGGTCAGGTCATTCGTACCGAAGGAGAAGAACTCGGCGTGGGTGGCAACTTCACCAGCTGTCACAGCCGCGCGCGGGATCTCGACCATCGTACCGAACTTGTATTCAAACTTAACCTTCTTCTCTTCCATGACCGCTTTGGCGATGCGTTCGAGTCTCGGTTGGATCCATTCCAATTCCTTGACGGTGCCGGTGAGCGGGATCATGACTTCGGGTTTGACCACGATCTTGCGCAGTGTGCAGTCAGCCGCGGCTTCGAAGATGGCGCGGACTTGCATTTCCACGATCTCAGGGATGGAGATGCTCAAGCGGACGCCACGCAGACCCATCATCGGGTTCGATTCGTGAAGTCCCTTGATGGCGGCGAGAAGGTGTTCTTTTTCGTCCAAGCCAGCGGTTTCACCCTTCACGCGCATGGTGATCACTTCTTCGAGAAGTTTCTCTTCATCGGGCATGAACTCATGCAGAGGCGGGTCGATCAAGCGGATGATAACGGGGTAGCCGTCCATCGCTTCAAAGAGACCGTCGAAGTCCTTGCGCTGGTAGGGGAGCAGTTCATTGAGGGCGTTGTTACGCACTTCGCCGGGTCCGGCAAGGATCATGCGCTGAACGATGGGCAAGCGTTCGGGTTCGAAGAACATGTGCTCGGTGCGGCAGAGACCGATACCCTTGGCTCCATAGGAGCGGGCGCGTTGTGCATCCTTCGGGTAATCGGCATTGGCCCAAACTTGCAGACCACGTGTCGGCCAACCCTTGGGGGCTTTGCGGATGTCTTTGCGAGCGCAAATTTCATCAGCCCAAGTCAAGAGGGTGAGCAGGTCGGTCTGTTCTTCGAGGGAAGGAGCAGATGTGGGGATCTTGCCTTTGAACACTTTACCGGTGTTGCCGTCCACAGAAATCCATTCGCCTTCCTGAATGGTGACATCGCCAGCAACCATGACGCGTTTCTCAAGATCGATCTTGATCGCGGAGGCACCAACCACGCACGGGATACCGAACTGGCGGGCAACCACTGCCGCATGGGAGGTGGCGCCACCTTCACTGGTGAGCACGCCTTGTGAGGCGATCATACCGTGAACATCATCGGGCTTGGTGAATGGACGCACCATAATGGTCTGTTGCTTTTCTTCCTTTGCCATTCTTTCAGCGGTGTCGGCATCGAAATAAGCCTGACCAACGGCCGCGCCGGGGGAAGCATTCACACCCTTGGCAAAGTAAGCACCTTCATTCTCGGCCTTCTTCATCGCGGATTCGTTGAACTGCGGGTGAAGCAGGGAGTCTACATTTTCAGGAGTTACACGTAGGATCGCTTCTTCCTTCGAAATGAGCTTTTCTTTGGCCATATCCACAGCGATCTTCACTGTAGCCTTGGCGGTGCGCTTTCCGTTACGGGTCTGGAGCATCCACAGTTTGCCGCGTTCAATGGTGAACTCAACATCCTGCATGTCCTGATAGTGCTTCTCAAGTTTCTTGGTGATGCCCATGAACTGCTTGTAGACGGTGGGCATGCTCTTGACGAGGTGTTCGATTGGGTCAGCATTGCGGATACCAGCCACAACGTCTTCGCCTTGGGCATTCAAAAGGTATTCGCCCATCATCTTCTGATCACCGGTGGACGGGTTGCGGGTGAACGCTACGCCTGTGCCGGAGTCGTTACCAGTGTTACCGAACACCATGGTCTGGATGTTGACAGCGGTTCCGAGGCTATCGGAGATGCCAGTGGCGCGGCGATAGTCCACAGCGCGCTTTCCACTCCAGGATCGGAAAACTGCCTCTGTTGCCAACTCAAGTTGTTTGTAAACGTCTTGGGGGAAATCGTAACCAACGTGCTTCTTGAAAACTTCCTTGAAGGTCGAGACCAAAGCTTTCCAGTCATCGCCGGTCATTTCGGTATCAACTTTGTAGCCCTTGCTGGCTTTGTATTCAGCCATTGGGTGTTCAAAGACTTCATCATCGAGGTCGAACACGGTGGTGCCGAACATTTCAACGAGGCGGCGATACAAGTCCCACACGAAGCGGGGGTTGTTGGTCGTCGCGATCATGCCATCCACAACCTTGTCATTGAGACCAATGTTGAGGATGGTGTTCATCATGCCGGGCATTGAGAATTTGGCGCCGGAGCGGCAGGAGACGAGCAGAGGATTGGTGGGGTCACCGAACTTCTTACCAGCCTTCTTCTCAACTGATTTGATGGCGGTAACTTGCTGTTCCCACTGTCCCTTGGGGAATTTGCCAGCCTTACGATATTCGTTACAAGCTTCGGTCGTGACTGTAAAGCCGGGCGGAACAGGGACATCAGCGCGGGTCATATCTGCCAACCCAGCACCCTTACCGCCGAGCAGGGAACGGACGCCTTCCCAATTACCTGCATACTTTTCAGCGAGCTTGACTTCCTCGAACAGGTAAACCCACTTCTTGCCAGTGGCGGCTTTTTGAGCTGGTTTAGCCTTTGCGCTGCTTTTTGCTTTCACAGCTTTTTTTGCTTTTGTTGCCATATTGTCCTCCAAGACATGTAAAAAATTATTCAGCCACCATACGCATGCATGTCGAGATCACAAAAGTTGGTTTAATTTTTTATCATCTCTGCGGTTTACCATGTACATCAGGTAAATACCCTTGCCTGCATAAGGTGAATTATTCACCAAGCGTGAAGTTTACCACAAACATTCCGGGATAAAAGTGATGTTTTTTGCACTCATTTGTCAGTGTTTTTTTACATTTACACTTATGTATTATTCTGTAAACACCCTGCAAAGTGTAAAGCCTTGCTATTAGGTGATAATTGCGACACGATAGGAAACAAACATATGACAACAAAGATCATTGTAATTGACGATGACACGGCAGTAACAGACCTCTTGTCTGTTCTTCTCAGATCGCATGGTTTCGATGTTCGCGTCACAAATAATAGCACTGAAGGCTTGGGCTTTATCCGTGATGAACAATTCGACCTTGTGATCCTGGATTTAATGATGCCAGAGATGGACGGTTGGGAGATCTGTAAAGAAGTCCGTGCGTTTAGCCAGGTGCCCATCATTGTGCTCTCTGCGTTAAACGATCCATCCATGGTGGCGAGTGTTCTTGACGCAGGGGCCGATGACTATCTGACCAAACCGACCCCCAGTCGAATTCTGGTGGCACATATCAACCGACTTACCCGCCGCAGTGGGACAGCCCCTTTAACGGCGTCCGGTAACATGCTGACGAGGCCCCCAAAACCTCTTACAGCATCATAAGCAACGCTTCACTTTTGGACCTGGAAACTGGTTCCACTAAACAGAAATTCCCGCCACCTCAACCGTGACGGGAATTTCTTATTTTCTGATGAAAAGCTCTTACGCGAGAAGTTTCAATGCATCTGCGGTTTTCTTGCTATCTTCCATCATCGGCATATGACCTGCACCGGTAATTTCCACAAGGTGTGCTTCAGGCAAGGCGACCTTCACCTCACGCGCGCGTTCGATGGGGATTAATACATCCGCGTCTCCGTGAACGACTACGACCGGGTACTTCATTGAAGCCAATAGGGGAGTGGAATCTTGGCGTTCAGCCATTGCCTTTAATGCCCCAATATAGGCCGTAGGCTGTTGCGCTTGCATGGACTTGCGGGCAAAGCCTTGTAATTGCTCGTTAGGAGTGAACTTGGGAGCCATTGTTTCTACAACACCGTTGATGCCTTTTTCTGCCACTTCCGCCGCTGATTTGTAGCGGCCTTCCTTGCGATCTGGCGGGTCGGCCAAAACTTGCGTAGCGACCAAACCAAGCCCGCTCATGCGTTCAGGGTAAAGCCGTGCGAATGCCAAAGCGATATAGCCGCCCATCGAGTGGCCTGCAATGGCAGTCTTTTTGATGCCAAGTTGATCCAACAACCCGGCAATGTCTGATGCGAAATCGTCCACAGTGTATGGGGTGTTAACAGTTGTGGATTCTCCGAATCCGCGCAGGTCAGGGACAATAAGGTCAAATGAATCTTTCAAGAGAGGAACCACATCATCCCATACATGATGATCAAACGGATAGCCATGCAAAAGCACCAGCGGCGTTCCTTTCCCCTCGCGGATGTAAGCAAGTTCGATACCGTTAATTAGAATCTTGTTCATAATCTCTTTCTTCTCTTTAAGAGATGGGGCGATGAAGGCTACTTCCAGTTCACCGCCACCTTTAATTTACTGCCCAATTTTGAGTAGTAATTCACGAAGCCATTATCACGCCCAAATTCATAGATGCGGCGCGTAATATCCACATCTGCTTTGCAGTACTCAGCGACTTTCTCCAGCTCACCATTGCGGAACCATTCTACAGATTGGATTCCGTCTGCAGTTTTGGCCGCACCAAATGTCGCTTTGGCAATTGAATCGAGGCTGATTCGGAAGTTCAATGTGCGGAAGATATCCTGTAACATGTCCACTGAGCGAAAGGCACGGAAGTTTACATTCGGTGCATAAGGCTTGAGAACTTCATAATCGAAGCTAATGATATTGAAGCCTACAACCTTATCCGCTGACTTTAACTCAGCGACCAGCGCTTCCGCATCCTTTTCCCAGTACACTGCAAAATCATTCCGTTCTGTGGACCATGTGACGCCGCATGCCAACAAAAGTTTAGATGCGTCTCGCCCGCCAACATCCTGAAATAGTTTTTGGCTTTCAAGATCAAAGTAAACGATGTTCATTCTGTCTCCGGTTTGTTCATTTCTTCGCGTGCATACGCGATAGCTTCTTCGCGTGTTGAGACCTTGCCTGTTGCCTGTCCCTCACGGATGGCTTCCAGCAATTGGCCAACGATACGGCCGGGCGCAAGGTTCAACTCCTTTATCAATTCGTTTCCGTCCAGTAGACGTGGTGGCGCAACGATTTCGTCTGGTCGTTCCCAATAATTTTCGAGTAGGATGCGCGCAATATCGAGCGCGGCTACCCAGGTTTCCTGTTTGAGTGTATGACCGTACACGCCGCGCAGGTCAGCAAGGCCCAGCAAAACAAGGTCAGGACCTGCTTCACCCGCATCACGGAAGAAGCGATAAATGGCTTTGCGCGAAGGTTCTTGTTTGTCGATTTCCAGACGGCTCGTGAAAAAATGAAACCGCATATGATGTTTGATAACTTGTTTGAGACGTTCGATCTCATCGTTGCTGAGATTGAAATCCCGTCCGCGACGAGACACAGCTTCTGCGCCTTGCATATCGTGATCAAAGAATCGGATGCGTCCCGTCTCATCCACGGACCTGGTAGCTGGTTTCTCGACATCGTGATACAACGCCGCGAAGAACAACACCGCGCGGACGGAGCGGTCTGTGTTCAATGTGGTAGCGAAATGTCTTGCAAATTGTTCGCGAAAACGCCCAATGCGCAGGGTGAGAAGGCCAGTAAACATATCATTCGTTTCATCAGCGGAATAGCCGATGCGCAATGAGGCAATGATCGTTTCGAGATACCCAAGCACGCTGAGTGTATGCTCCCATACATCATAGATATGTGGCTTGGATTGTGTCACGCCTTTCATCGTAGAGAGTTCAGGTAAAAGATGCGGGAACACGCCTAGCATTTCCAATGCCCGTATGGCGACATTCGGTTGAGGGCCTTCGAGAATCTTGAAGATCTCATCCCTTTTGCGTTCGGGGGAGATGTTGGGGAGTAGATGCGCGGCTTCTTTCATGGCTTTGCGCGTTTCGAGCTCGATCTTGAATTCGAAAGATGCGGCCTGTCGTATCGCGCGAAGAATGCGGACGGGGTCATCGGCCAACGAGGTAGGGGAGCAGGCGCGGATCAATTTCGCGCGCAGGTCAGATGCACCGTTGAGTGGATCAATGATGGTTTGTGCGTGAATATCGAACGCGATGGCGTTGACGGTGAAATCGCGTTTGCGGAGATCGTCTTCGAGGTCACTTCCACGGTAGGTGGCGAAATCAAGGAAGGTGCGCGTGCCATCTGTGTCTGTAAAGATGACACGGCCGGTATCGCGCTCATCATCTAATATCATGAAATCTGCGTTGAGAGCATTGGAAACGGTTCGGGCTGTGGAAATGCCATTCGAAGGCAGAGCAAAATCAAGGTCGTGTGAGACGCGGTTAAGTAACATATCCCGCACGGCACCGCCGACAAGGTGAATTGTTTGCCCGGTCAATACATCGCGGACTTTGTCTATTAAAGGCGAATGGGAAAATGGAATGGCCATATACATGATCTCTAATTTTTCCTTATGCCTGCTTTGTTGTGCGGCATGAAGGGCTTGTTCTGGCGTTCCCCCTTGTGCGACGATCCGACCGCGCACACGGGCGACCCAGCGCCCGGCGTATGCAGATGCGGATTGAGAATCGTCGGGCATGACTTTGCGTTATTTTGGCGGCAGGTATTTATCCAGATCTACCACGCCGATGAAGGGTAGGTTGCGATAGTAGTCATCAATATCGAGGCCGTAGCCGAAAACGTATTTGTTCGGGATGTTGAACCCGCGATAATGAATAGGGACAACTGCTTCGCGTCGTTCGGCTTTATCGAGCAGGGCACATACTTTCAGGCTGTTGGGCTGACGTACCTGCAAAAGTTCGAGCACCGATGCAATAGTGTGACCGCTATCAACGATATCTTCAACTAGGAGCACATCCTTGTTGTGAATATCGGTTTGCAGATCCATCGTCAAGCGCACTGTGCCGCTGGATTCACGCCTGCCGACTCCGTAGGATGAGACGGCCATGAAGTCCATCATGTGTGGGGAGGAGATGCTACGGCTGAGGTCCACCATGAAGGGCACACCGCCGCGTAGGATACAAATGAGGAGCAGGTTGCCATCGGGGTAATCTTCACTGATCTCTGCGCCCAATTCTTTGACGCGTGCTTGAAGAGTCTTTTCGTCTATCAGGGTTTCGGCGATGAATTCTTGATAGTTTTGCATGTGATTAGTCCAATAGTTTAGTAGTTTTAATTTGTTAGCTCCACTAACGTGGAACTTCGTACCCTAGCGGGGCACTTCGTGATGAATACGGCAACGTGCTTCGTATAACTCGGATGCGCCCACGATCACAACGGGATCGTCAAAACGAGCGGGTTTGCCATTGACCAGTCTCTGCGTGCGTGAGGCTTCATCTCCGCAGACCATGCAAATAGCGTGGAGCTTATCCACATGCTCAGCCATCGACATGAAGATCGGCATTGGCCCAAACGGTTCGCCACGGAAGTCCATATCCAAGCCTGCCACGATAACGCGGATGCCTTTGCTGGCAAACTCCTGTGCGATCTGGACGATCTCTGCATCGAAGAACTGCGCCTCATCAAAGCCAACGACAGTTGTATCCGCTTCGAGTTTTTCGCGAATGTCTGCGGATTTTTCTACGGGGATCGCCTCGTAGTTGGCGCCAGCATGGGATGTGACTTTTTCCACTGCGTAGCGCACGTCAATGGCGGGTTTGAATACTTGCACTTTTTGTTTTGCAATTTTGGCGCGCACGATGCGGCGAATTAACTCATCTGTCTTACCGCTGAACATTGAACCGCAAACTACTTCGATGGAACCGTGAGTGTGTTTCATTAATCCTCCAGCCCCCTCCCAGCCTCCCCCAAAATCCGACGAACCCCAGTCGGATTTTGGGGGAGGTGCCCGTAGGGCGGTGGGGGTAATAAAACGGGCATGGCGCGAATTTTGCACCATGCCCGTAAGTTTACCTGAGAAACTTAATTCTGCAACCCTTAAGCTGCTGCTTCGGGAAGTTCGTAACCGAGCGAACGCAGTTTCTTCTTCGCGGCTGTCAGGGATGTTTGACCAAAGCCAGAGATCGCGAGCACGGCATCGTTACCACCGCTCAACTTCTCGAGGAGCTGGCCAACGTTTTCAATACCGCCGCTCTTGAGAGCTTCCACTGCGCGGGCAGGGAGGCCCAAGTCAGCGATAGGGCGTTCGGGAGAACCCTTGAGTTCTTCCTTGGCCTTCTGCTTCTCAACATAGTCCTGGCGGACAGAGAGCTTCTTGTAGAAGCGGTCTACCTGACCTTCGATATCGAGGATGCGGGCGGCTTCGCCGGTATAGTAAGGATGGCAGTTCGAGCAAGTATCGAGACGGATCTCCTTTTTGGTGGAGCCGGTCGTCCAAGTCTTGCCACAGGTAGCGCAGGTAACCTTTGCTTCTGTGAAGTATGTGGGATGGATATCCTTCTTCATCTCATTATCCTTCTGTCTGCGGGATGATGTTTGCGCGCTTTTGGCCGCGAACAACATCGTACATCACAATGCCATCAGCCACTGCGAACAGGGTGTCATCCTTGCCGACTTTCACGTTCAAACCCGGCTTGATCCTTGTACCGCGTTGGCGCACAAGGATGTTGCCAGAGAGAACGAACTCACCGGCATAGCGTTTCACGCCCAAACGTTGGGCATTTGAATCTCGTCCGTTGCGGGTAGATCCGCCACCAGTTTTATGTGCCATGGTTACCTCTTTTACTTCTTATCGGTCTTCTTCGCGGAAGACTTGGGTGCAGTGGCCTTCTTTTCGGACTTTGGCTTCGCTTCTTTCTTAGCCTTTGGCTCTGCTTCTACTACTACTTCGGCTTCAGCCTTTTTTTCGACAACAGGTTTCTCAACCTTGCGAGTCTCACCGGGCTTGCCGATGAAGTCCACCATCAACAGAGTGTACTGCTGACGATGCCCACCGCGTACGCGGATGCGTTTCTTCGGGCGGTATTTGAAACGGTCGATCTTGGGGCCTTTGATGTGGTCGGCTACTGTGACTTTGACTTCGATGCCGCTCACGGTGGGGGTTCCCACTAGAATGTCATCGCCATCTGCCATCAGCAGGACACGTTCGATATTGAATTGTTCTCCCTTTTCAAGGGGAAGGCGATCCACTTCGATGGTTCGCCCTTCGACGGCACGAAACTGCTTACCGCCGCTTTCCACGATTGCAAATCTCATTGTATGATCTCCAGTCATTCACTTCACCGTTTGCCTGCGGAGTTCGTGCACTCATCGCCGGTGGACGGGGAAGCTGGGGGTATTTTGCCTTTCGACAAACAACCGCCTCAGCGATTCCTACTGCTGAGGCAGAAGCGGACGGTATTATACATGTGGGGAGGGGATTGTGTCAACGGCGAAACAAGTTTTTTGAACAGGAGCAGGCCTCGGCTGGGAAAGACGCGGGCTTTCACGTTGACAAAACAACGGCTCTCCTGTACCCTCGCTTCATGTCGGACCTCAACCTGCCTCAGCGTCAAATTGTTGAATCTCCCCTTGACCTAAAACTCTTCGTCTCCGGCCCCGCAGGGACCGGTAAGACCACAGCCGGTGTGGAGCGTATGCGTTATCTGCTTTCGCAAGGCGTGCCCGGCGAATCGATCTTGATGCTCACCCCGCAACGGACGTTGCAAGAGCCGTATCTTGATCTGCTTTACAGCCCCGAACGAAGCGCTGGGGGAGAAGTAACTCCCGCGACAATCGGTGGTTTGGCTCGCCGCATGGTGGACTTGTTCTGGCCTGTTGCGGCAGAAGCGGCAGGGTTTGCGAACCCCGAACAGCCTCCTGTGTTTCTTACGCTTGAAACCGCGCAATATTACATGGCTTATCTTGTCCGCCCGTTATTGGATCAAGGTTTCTTTGAGTCGGTCACCATTGACCGCAACCGCTTGTATTCCCAGATCATCGATAATCTCAACAAAGCGGCTGTGATCGGTTTCCCACATACCGAGATCGGTTCGCGGCTTGATGTATCCTACTTTGGTGATCCCGCCCAACGACGTGTGTATCAAGATGCGCAAGAATGTGCGAATCAGTTTCGACAGTATTGCCTTGCTCATAACCTGTTGGACTTCTCGCTACAACTCGATGTTTTTGCGAACATTTTGTGGCCGCAGGATATTGTCCGCGATTATCTTTCGCGCATGTATCGTCACTTGATCTACGATAACCTCGAAGAGGATGGTCCGCGTGCGCATGACATTATTCGCGATTGGCTTCCTTCCTTTGAATCGGCTTTGTTAGTCTACGATGAGGGCGCAGGCTTCCGCTATTTCCTCGGCGCAGACATTCACACAGGTTGGGCGTTGCGCGAAGTGTGCGACGAGCATATCCAATTGCAAGATAGCTTTGTCATGTCGGACGGCGTAGACGGGTTGAATGATGGATTAGCCCAAGCGATCCTGCCGGACACAGTTCCAAACGTTGATGACCAATCGTCAGGGGATGCCTTGGGAATTATTTCCAGACACTTTTATCCCGAATTGTTGGATTCCGTCGTGGATGAAATCGAAGGACTGTTAAATCAACCTTCATCTCTCGATCTTCGTCCTTCTGATATTGTGATCCTTGCCCCTTATCTCTCCGATGCCTTGCGCTTCTCCATCACACATAGACTCGAAGCACGGAATATCCCGTGGCGTTCCCACAGACCATCCCGTTCTTTGCGCGATGAGCCAGCCTCGAACGCACTGATCACTTTGGCTGTATTGGCGCATCCACATTGGAATGTTCACCCTCCGAAATTTGATGTGGCGTATGCATTGATGCAGTCCATTGAAGGGCTTGACCTTGTCCGCGCACAGCTTTTGACCGAGATCGTCTATCGTCAGCGTGATCTGCGGCTTTCTTCTTTCGATGAGATCAAGCCAGAGATGCAAGAACGGGTCACTTTCTCCATAGGCAATCGTTATGCAAGGCTTCGGGAATGGATGGACGAATACCGAGCATCGAACGTCCTACCTTTGGATCATTTCTTCCGTAAACTGTTTGGCGAGGTGCTGTCGCAACCGGGTTTTGGCTATCACTCCAACTTTGACGCGGTCCGTGTAGCGGCCAGTTTGGTAGAGTCGGTCAAGAAATTCCGTATGGCGATGGAGTCCACTGGCGGAATAGGGGATATGGGGCGGGAATATATTGCCATGTTGCAGGATGGAGTCATTGCCGCATCGTATCTCGAAGGCTGGCAATCAGAGGAGAAAAATGCTGTTTTGGTCGCACCAGCCCACACCTTCCTGATGATGAACCGTCCGGTGACTGTCCAATTTTGGTTGGATATCGGTTCGAATGGTTGGTACGAGAGGTTGTCCCAGCCGTTGACACATCCGCATGTGCTTTCGCGTGGATGGGAACCAGGCCGCGTGTGGACAGACGTTGATGATGTTCAATATAGCAAACAGGCTTTGGCACGGTTGGTCTCGGGTCTCTTGCATCGTTGTCGCGAACGGATCTACATCTGTCTCTCTGAACTCGGCGAGAGTGGATTTGAACAACGTGGCGAGTTGTTGCGCGCGTTCCAAAAAGTATTGTGAGGATGAAATATGTTCACTGAAAAAATATTTGATACTGGTACCATCAAGATTAATTACGCAGAAGGACCGTTCAATGGAAAGCCGTTTGTTCTGTTGCACGGGGCGACTGCCCGTTGGCAGGAACTGATCCACCTGCTCAATGGTTTGGAGAACGATTGGCATCTGTATGCCTGTGATGCACGCGGCCATGGCAAATCTGGCTGGAGTGACTCGTACACTGTCACTGCGGTTGCGAATGATATGGCGGAGTTTATCAAGCGTAATGTGGGCGAACCCGTTGTGTTGTTAGGGCATTCAGCGGGGGCGGTTGCATCCTTGGTTGTTGCATCGCAGATTCCTGAATGGATCAAGGCTTTGATCGTCCTTGACCCACCGCTCTTGTTACGCGAGCAGGGTGTTCGCTCTGAGAACACGAATCAGTATTTCCTCCGCCTCTACGATCTGTTGACTCATCAGCGCCCAGCAGAGGAAGTGTTCTCTGAGTTGTTTCCCAATATTGATGAAGCGGGGAGACGTTATTTTGAAGAGACCTATAGCGGACTGGACCCCAGGTATGTCAAAACAGCCATAGTGGGTGGCTACCTGGATGGAGTGGATTTGCAAACCGTAATGGAGAAGATTGCATGCCCTGCTTTGCTCATCTACGGTGAAGTGGATAAAGGCGGCCTTGTCCGTGAGAGTGATGTTGAGTTCTTCAAGACTCATGTCAACAATGGCACAGCCATTCAAATCAAGGACACGGGACATTTGTTCCACATGGATCAACCTGTTAAGACTCTGGAATTGATAGGTCAATGGCTGAAAAAATGACTAGGAAGAGATATTTTTTATGATGAAACTATTAATAAAAATTGTATATTTTTTAGTTGTTACCTCCTTGTTTGTTCTTGGGTTTTATCAAAATGAATGGCAGGCCATTTCCGATGATGAGGTTGTATATCGGCGGGACGTTTCTGAAATATACATTATGGGGCGATTGGTCAAATCCCGTCAATCCGGAATATTTTCGGCAGGTGGGCTTTTAGGCATTGGTGATGTTGCAGTTGGTGGATATGAGAGGCGAGTAATTGAAAACCAAAACCGAAAATATAATAAGGGTACTGATTTCTCCAAGTTTTGGACTTATAAATCACACCCTGGCTTTCAGGGCGTGATTTATAGCACATTTGATGCATGGACGAACTTTGCTCCATCGACGAATTTATTTGTATTTCGGTTGGGAATTTCATTGTTTTTATCCATGATTCTTTCGGCTTTTTGTTTGTGGGTCATATCTGAGTTGGGATGGCTTGCATCTATAAGTGTTGCTATTTATATATTGATTTCCAAGTGGCTTGCCTTGCTTGGGGGAAACCTCTTTTGGTCTCTGTGGTCTTTCTACCTTCCTCTTTTAGTGATCTCAATTTGGCTGAGAACAAATGAAGGTTTGGATAATGCCCGGTGGATGTTTCGCTTTTCTGTTATCGTTTTTGTACTTTCTCTAGTAAAGATTCTGTTTAGCGGCTTTGAATTTATCACATCTGCTTTATTGATGACTACAGTCCCTTTTGTTTATTATGCCGTGTTAAATCGTTGGAAAAAGGATATATTCATTGGCAGAATGATCAGCTTAAGCATTAGTCTGGTTGGCTCCGTACTTGTTGGATTGGCGGTCCTTTGTATTCAGATCAAAATGGACCTTGGAAGTTTCCAAAAGGCAGTGAATCACATTATTTTTTCCTGGAACAATCGAACATATGGTAGTGAATTTATAGCTACAGGTAAGGCGGCAACTATGGGGGATGTAATCGAAAGGACAACGGAAGTTATTCGTATTTATATTGATGGGTATGCTTTCTCTTTGTCAAATCGCTTGCCTACGAACATGCTATGGGCAAAAGATCTAGTCGATGGTCGATATTCATATTTACTGATTTTGTTCGCAATTGCTACATGTATGATCTTTGTGTTGAATTCTTTTTCGAAAAAGGCGAATACTGACAGAAAAGGGTTGGCATTAGTCGTTACTACTTGGTATTCTATATTGGGGCCTTTGTCGTGGTTATTGATTTTCCGCGACCATGCTTTTGGTCATGCGGTTTTGGATTTCATTGTCTGGCAAATGCCATTTACTTTATATGGTTTCGCGCTGGTTGGTTTTTCGCTTTCGTCATTAATAAAGTTGAAATATCAGGTAACACGGACTGATGTTTAAATGCGCCTCTCGACTGCTCCAACAAAACTTCAGTTGCTACAATGGCGGGCAACTGGATATTGTTGCATTGCCTGATATATGGATCAACCTGTGAAAACGTTGGAATTGATAGGTCAATGGCTGAAAAAATAAATTTAGCCACATGTAGTGTGATCCTGGGTATTCTTGCGATCTTTGCAGTCATCACAGCTTTCATACTGGTGATCTCTCCGCCGACCTTGAAGCCAGCTCCGACAGTCACACAGGCAACTTTAGTTCCCTCAAAACAATTTCAGCCTGAGGTTATCCCTCTCTCAACCTATACTCCCAACCCCACACGGACATCAACGGTCATGCCGACCGATACGCCTGTCCCTACATGGACAGCAACAATTACACCGCAGTATGTGCCTCCTATTGGCAAGCCACTGCCCGATTTGGTCATTTCGAGTATTGGTGAGCCAGTGTGTAAACACGATGTCTATGAAGAAGTCCCAAGGAGTTACCTGACATTGACTGTGATCGTTCGGAACATTGGTGATGCATCCACGCACTCTTTTGGCACATTCGATGTTGGGGTGTACATACTTTTGGGGAAGAGTTCTTATCGCATCACTGCATGGGCGGATAAGTATGGCGGAGTGATCGGGAGTCCCAATCTGACGATCTCTAACCTTGACCCCAACTGGGATAGAAAGTTTACGCTCGCACTGGATATGAAAGATATTACGAACTTTGGTATTAAGGCGGTTGCAAATCCTGGTGAGAATTTCATCCCTGAGATGGATAGAGAGAACAATACGCTGATAAAATACTTTTCGATTTATTGCTATGAGTGAAATGGGTGTAGAACACCTGTAGTGGGGAACTTGGGCAGTTCCAGTAACGTTATCGTTGTAAGTTTAAATACATAATATGGTGGACATGGTTTGCAATAGGAGAATAATGTATGAGTGACGATGCCATTAACGTTCAATCGCTACACAAAGAATTTATCACCCGCGTTGGGTTTTGGAGTAACAAGAAAAAGAAAACGGTGGCGGTGGATGACGTTTCGTTCAGCGTCCGAAAGGGAGAGTTATTCGGATTGCTTGGGCCGAATGGAGCGGGCAAGACCACTACGGTCAAAACGCTTGCGACAATCCTTCTCCCTACGACCGGACAAGTCTCAGTATTAGGTTTTGATGTAGTAAAAGAAACCCAAAAGGTACGGGAGCGCATTGGCTTTACTTTCGGCGGGGCTCGCGGATTATATGGACGCCTATCAGCGGGGGATAACTTGAAATACTTCGCTGAGTTGTATGCGCTTGACCCATCCATATCCCAAAGACGTATTTCTGAATTATTGGAATTGGTTGGCCTTGCCGACCGTAAGGATGATCGCGTTGAAACCTTTTCAAGTGGTATGCAACAACGTCTCCACCTTGCACGTGCTCTGTTGCATGATCCTGAACTTATATATCTCGATGAGCCGACAGTGGGAAT
Source organism: Candidatus Defluviilinea proxima (assembly GCA_016721115.1). Classification (NCBI taxonomy): domain Bacteria; kingdom Bacillati; phylum Chloroflexota; class Anaerolineae; order Anaerolineales; family Candidatus Villigracilaceae; genus Candidatus Defluviilinea; species Candidatus Defluviilinea proxima. Next base: position 4,590,811 of record JADKIW010000001.1, on the reverse strand, counting down.
TGACCCGGTGGGTGCGCGTGAACTTCGCAAAACGGTCAAACAACTTTCTCAGGCTGGCAAGACCATTCTTTTGACCACACATTACATGGCCGAGGCGGAAGAATTATGTGACCGTATTGGCATTATCTATCACGGGCGAATTGTGGCACTGGATACCCCTGCATCCCTTAAGAAGCAGATCACTGGTGAGACTCTGTTCGAGGTCGAGGTGAGAGCCGATGATCTTGCCGAGTTGCAGGCTGGATTGCAAAAGTTAGACGGTTATTTGCATATGCAGATCGGTGAGGCGCATCCCAATAAAAAGGTCTCCATCCGCACTGTGCGACCTGAAGATGTGATGCAAGTATTGACGCCGTTTATCAGCTCACAACACGTGCAGGGATTGGAAGTCCGTAATCAAACATTGGAGGATGTGTACGTCTCTATAATCCAAAAGGAGACGAAATGAACGGGCATACGGGTCGTTTGATTTGGCGACAGATGAATGTTCAGTTGCGAGTGCGAACTTTTGACATGTTGTCGCTCTCGCTACTTGTTTTTCAACCTGCGATCTTCAGTGCAGTTGGAATGGTGCTTTCACGTGTGGCAGGCAATAGTCAGCCAGATTTGGTTTACACGGTGATCGGTGGTGGCATCATGGGCATGTGGAGCGGATTGGTCTTTACCTCCACTTTTGATATCCGTGGTGATCGCCGCGATGGAACGCTGGAACTGATCGTTGCCAGCCCAACTTCGCTGGGAACTGTGGAATCCATTCGCACGATGACCAATGTGCTGGCGGGATTGTTGAGTATGTCTGTCGCGTTCATTGCCGCGCTGTTGATCTTCCATTATTCATTGGCAGACGCGAATTTGCTGGCAGCCATCGTATCCTTTTTATTGATCTTGCTGGGAATGTGGGCGTTGGGTATTTTCTTTGCGAACTTTCTTGTGTGGTCTCGGCTTTCAGGTTCGATGGTTGAGTTTCTCGAGATGCCAGTTGCTATCGTATGTGGTTTCATGTACCCTATTCAAATTTTGCCGCAATGGATGCAATCCATCTCGGTCATCTTCCCGATCCGTTGGGCTTTGGAAGCGATGAATTCGGCCCTTACAGGAACGGGTGACTTGCATTCCTATTCCATTCAGTGGGCGCTCTCTCTCTTTACTACGCTCATCCTCTGGCTTGTTACGCGTTGGCTGGATGGTAAGGTCCATGATCGTATCCGTGTGACCGGGGAAATGAGTTCGATATGATGCGTACGATCACTCGTTATATTCGTTTGTATTTCATTCAGGCATGGGTTGCTTATCGTGCTCTGTTTGCCTGGAGTGCGCCCTTCAATTATTTCGTCAGCAAGTTTGGCTTCGGCTTCTTTGCGATGGTGTTCTTTGTTTATATGGGGCGTTATGTCGGATTGAACGATCCAGTCTATATCGTTGTTGGCAATATCCTGTTGATCCCTTCCACGAATGGCCTGAGTGGGATTTCCATGACGATCGGCAATGAGAAAGCCTTTGGAGCTTTATCTTATCTTTTAGGAAGTCCCGCTCCGAGGGCGCCTCTTTTTCTTGGCCGCGCTCTGTTTCACATCCTGGACAGTTTCGTCACTGTTGCCTTTGCCTTGCCTATCGCCATCCTGATCTTTCACTTGGATATGTCTGGGGCCAACTTCTGGTTAGTGTTACTCTGCGTATTGATAACCACCCTGGCAACCAGTGGCATGGGATTCATCATGGGCAGTATCTCGCTCGTCAGCCGCGATGGTTGGATGATCACTTCCACGCTGGCACTTTCGTTGTATGTTCTTGTGGGAGCCAACTTCCCAGTGAGTTCTTTGCCGAGATTCCTGCAAGTCATTTCCTATAGCTTGCCCATGACGCGTGGTATCGCGGCGGCACGCGCTGCTCTCAACGGTGCCGATTGGGTTACCGTTGCACCTTTGCTCCAGGGCGAGATCTTGATCGGGCTTCTTTATGTTGTGATAGGGTACGGTATGTTCCGCATCCTGGAAAGGAGAAGTATGATCTATGGGACATTGGATAATTTATAGCAATTTATAAGCGGATTGTTATTAGGGAGAGTCAAACATATGCCGTATTGGAAACTCTACTATCACTTTATCTGGAGCACAAAGAATCGATTGCCGCTCATTGATTCCGCTTTCGAGCCTGAACTCTATCGTGTTATCGCGGCAAAGGCACACGATATGGGTGGATTTGTCCATGCCATCGGTGGGATCGAAGATCATGTGCATCTCGCTGTTTCCGTTCCGCCAAAGATAGCCCCCGCGAAATTTATCGGCGACGTAAAAGGAAACAGCTCGCATTTCGTCAATCATGTGATCAAACCTGATTTTGAATTTTATTGGCAGGATGAATATGGCGTGTTGTCTTTCGGCGAACGGAATCTCGCCTCAGTGGTACGATATATTCATAATCAGAAACATCACCACGCCGACGGGACGTTGATCGTGGCGATGGAGAGGATGGATGAGGCCTAGCGTGGACGTTGTTCTCGCCTCGGCATTGCCCGCCGTGGGATAAACCCCACGGCTATCCATACGAAGGCGACTGAAGTCGCCTCGCCCATATCCAGTCCGCTTTAGCGGGCTTTGTACGAATAGCACGGTGGTTTATCACCGTGCGGGTTTGCAGGGTAGAATCACCCTATTGAAGAAGCAGCCAACACATGACACCTACCTTCACTCCTCGACCCTCTCAACAAAACATCCTCCGCTACAACGGCGGGCGGCTCGGTATTGCCGCGGTCCCTGGTGCGGGGAAGACGCATATTCTCTCGGCGTTGGCGGCGCAGATCATTCAAAGCGGCGCGCTTGGCGACGATCAGGAAGTGCTCATCGTTACGCTCGTCAACTCGGCGGTGGATAATTTCGAAGCGCGCATCAAACGTTTCTTCGATAACCCATTGCAGGCGCTGTACAAATATCGCGTGCGCACATTGCATGGGCTGGCGCATGACATCGTCCGCGAGAAGCCGGCGCGCGTGGGGCTTGAGGAGCGTTTCAGCATCATCGACGAGCGTGAGGCGGGCTTCATCCGCCGCGAGTCGGTCAATGCGTGGCTGGCGTCGCATTCGCTGGATGATTATCTCGACCCTGCCATGGATCAATCCAAAAGGGATTGGGTCAAACGTGATCAACTTCCCAATTTGTTGGATTCCCTCGCTTTAGCTTTTATCCGTTCATCCAAAGATCGCCTCCTGACTCCCGAAAGCCTGCGTGCCAAACTCGACGCTTCTCCTGCCCCGTTGCCTTTAGCGGAACTCGGCTACAGCATCTACGCGGACTATCAACGCGCCCTCGCCTATCGCGGCGCCGTGGACTTCGACGACCTCATCCGTTTGGCGTTGACCTTGCTCGAAAGCGACGAAGAATTTCGCGCCAGATTGAGTTACCGCTACAAATTTATTCTTGAGGACGAAGCACAAGATTCAAGTATGACCCAACAAAGAATTCTTGAATTGATTTCAAGCGGTGAAGATAACTGGGTGCGGGTTGGAGATCCGAATCAAGCCATCTTTGAAACATTCACAACCGCCAACCCAGATCTGTTGCGTGACTTCATCAAGAACAACAATCATGCGGACATGCCCGAGTCGGGGCGGTCGCAGCCTTCGGTGCTGGCTGTTGCAAATCATCTCATTGACTGGGTGATGACTTCGCATCCTGACCCGAATGTGCAGACGGCGTTATCGGTGCCGCATATCGTGCCTGTGCCTGAAGGTGACCCGCAGCAGAATCCGCCTGATGACCCAGAGGGGATCAAGTTCATCAGCAAGCGCTATACGCCCGATGAAGAAATGGAAGCAGTGGTCAAGTCTATTAAGGGATATGTCGATTCGATCTGGGATTTTCCTGATGACGATAAACCGACCATCGCTGTGCTTGTTCCGCGCAACGCCCGTGGCGTGGAAGTGGTCAATGCGCTGCGGCAGAAAGGCATCGAGCCGATCGAGTTGATCTCTTCCACGTCTGAGACGCGGGCGGCAGCGGGATCGTTGAATTTGTTGTTGTCGTATCTGGCGGACCCGCAATCGGCGCGGAAGTTGTCGAAGGCGTATGAGGTGTGGCGCAGGGATTGGCGTGAGGATATGTCGTTGCGAGGGCGTAGCCCGAAGCAATCTCCTGTCGGTGAGGAGAATCTCAACGAGGAGGGGGTTGCTTCGCAAAGTGCGCTCGCAACGACATCCAACGATGAGGAGATTGCTTCGTCGCAAAGTGCGCTCCTCGCAATGACATCGACTCTGTTGCGCAAGATCGTTGATGTGGAAAATTTCATCGCGCCACAAAATGCTAATGATTGGCTGGCAGGTATCGGTGAGTCAGAGGCGGCGCAAGTCATCCAGGAATTAAGCGCGTTCCGAGTCAATGTCCAGAGATGGTTGAATGCGGTGACTCTGCCCATCGATCAGTTGGTGCTGACGCTGGCGCAGGATGTGTTCAGCGAAGCGTCGGATCTGGCGCTGGCGCATAAACTGGCGCTGGTGCTGAGACAGGTGGCGGACGATCACGCGGATTGGCGCCTGCCGGAGTTGACGTCGGAACTGGCGGTGATCGCGAAGAACGAACGGCGCTTCATCGGTTTCTCGTCGGACGATTCGGGCTTTGACCCCGAACGGCATCGCGGACGGGTGGTGGTGACGACGATGCACAAGGCGAAGGGACTGGAGTGGGACCGCGTGTATTTGATGTCGGTCAATAATTATGACTTCCCGTCGAACATGCCGAATGACCGTTTTATTTCGGAGCGTTGGTTCGTGCGGAGCGGTTTGAATCTCGAAGCGGAGGCACTGGCGCAGTTGACCGCGCTCGAGTCGTCGAGTGAATATGACTGGTACGAGGAAGGCACAGCGACATTGCGCTCGCGGTTGGATTATGTGAAGGAACGCCTGCGCCTCTTCTACGTGGGCATCACGCGTGCGAAGAGGGATCTGATCGTAACGTGGAATTCAGGCAGGCAGGGTGATGCGACACCATCCTTGCCGCTGAGCGAGTTGATGGGGTGGTGGGAAGGGAATAATGGCTAACAATCTTTCTTTTGAAAGCAGGTAGAATACAGGTAGAATTAACATAACCTACGATAAAGAGAAATTATATGAAAACGCCACTGGAAACTATAAGTATTCAAGGCTATAAGTCAATCCGTGAGTTGAAGGATTTTCCTCTCGCAGCTCTCAATATTCTTATTGGAGCAAATGGTTCGGGAAAAACCAATTTCATCTCCGCCTTTAAGCTTATTAACCAGATTGTTGAAGAAAATTTGCAAGTTTTTATTAGCCAACAGGGTGGGGCTGATAGCTTGCTCTATTTTGGTCGTAAAACAAGCGAATCTCTTCAGATCGATTTGAAATTTGGAAATAATGGCTATAACTGCAATCTTCTTCCCGCTTCGGGCGACACACTCATTTTTGGTTCTGAAGAAGTTTGGTATCACGATAAATCCAAGTACTTACAGCCATATCGACAAGGTTTAGGAAGTGGACATCGTGAAACTCGAATGCTTGAAATTTCTCGTGAAATTAACCATATGACAATTGCAGATCATGTGCTACGTGCATTACAGAGTTGGCGTGTCTATCACTTTCACGATACAAGCGCAGGTGCAAAAGTCAAACAAAGCGGAAACCTAAATGATAATAGTGCCTTAAGGTCAGATGCTTCTAATTTAGCTGCCTTTTTATATTTATTACGAGAAACCAAAGAGCCTTACTACAGAAAAATAGTTTCAACAATACGTTTAGTAGCACCATTTTTTGATGATTTTAATTTACGTCCTGATCCATTCAATCCCGAGAGAATTCAATTGGAATGGCGTGAGATTGGATCAGATGAATACTTTAATGCTAACGTATTATCTGACGGTACACTCCGTTTTATGTGTTTAGCAACACTGTTGCTACAGCCTAAATTACCATCCACAATTTTGATTGATGAGCCTGAGTTGGGATTACACCCTTATGCAATTACTGTGTTGGCTTCCTTGTTACGAAGCGCAGCATCAGAAACGCAGGTAATTGTCTCAACGCAGTCTGTGCCACTTGTTAATCAATTTAACCCAGATGATATTGTTGTCGTAGATCGATTAAATCAGCAATCCACGTTTAGACGGCTTGCGGAAAGTGACCTTGAAGGTTGGCTAGATGATTATGGCATGGGTGATCTCTGGGAGAAAAATGTACTTGGAGGACGCCCAGGATGAATCGTGTATTGGTTTCAGCAGAGGGTCAAACAGAAGAAACCTTTGTCCGTGAAGTTCTTCGCAAGCATCTTTGGAATTTCAATGTTGATTTAAATCCAGTAGTTATTACAACTCATCGTGTGAAACAAGGGCAGAAATTTAAAGGTGGGGTTTTGTCGTATGAACAAACAAAAAACGAAGTTATGCGTCTCTTGCGAGACACAAATGTAGTAGCCGTGACCACTCTTTATGATTTGTATCACTTACCAAAAAACTTTCCTGGTCAAGATACTCGTCCGAAAAGTAACGGACGAGATAAGGCATTACACCTTGAACAAGCATTCCAGCAGGATATCAACTCGCCACGTTTTTATCCTCATCTCCAGGTTCATGAATTCGAAGCCTTCTTGTTTGTAGAACCAGTACGAACAGCAGAACTTTTTCCAGAAAGGGACTTAACAAACGAGATTCAAAGAATTCGAGATGGTTTTCCTACGCCAGAGGATATTAATGATAATCCGCAGACTGCGCCATCAAAACGAATAATTGAACTATATCCAAAATATGAAAAACCTTTGTACGGTACTCTTGCTGTATTAGGAATTGGATTAGATTTAATACGCGCAGAATGCCCACATTTTGATTCGTGGCTTACTTGGTTGGAAGGGCTAGGATGAAAAGCGGTCTCAGGATGTAATGTCCGCGAGACCGTTTTTGTAAAGCCATGCCGAGGTTGGTGACATGGCCTCGTTGATTAATACCCGTTTTATGGGAGGCTGAGAAAGTTTGTCAGGTTAAGTTTATTACACTTGTTACTTGGGTTTTGTGGGCTGGGAGTATAAATTTAATATAAATTCACTGTTTCATCGTATTAGGGCTGGTTAGGAGAGGTGTAATGGAACCAAGTCAGACTTCAAACAATACCCCACGACAAGCAATATTATTAGACCTGTCGCTTTTTATCCTTGATTTTCTTGATACAAACAAAATAAAGGAGAGCGCATCAATCCGCGACCATATTCTTGAAGTTCCGAGCGCACTTGTGCAAATGCTTCGAGATTCGAGGGTAGGTAGTCCAATATTATTCTTGTTTATTTATGCGTTACTGGTAAAAACAATTAATAAATATAGGGCAAAACAGATTACTGATTCGCGAATAGTTAGATTGGTTAATAGTCGCGACTATGAAGTAAGAGGTGAAGCTTGGAGAATCACTCAAAAGCTTTTTGAAGAATTTTCTTCACTGATTGATATTGTGCCAAAATCTGCTCTGCCCGAAGATATAAATGAGCCAGAATATAAGAGCGATGATTCAGAATATCCAATTAGGCGATATGATTTTATTGGATCGTTTTCGCATGAAGAACAATTGCGCTTACAGCAAATTTATACTCGCGAGTTAAATCTCCCTGTCCATCCTCTTTACGATCAATATTTCTCCCAAGTATTTCATGCGCAATCGATTGGGGTGGCAGATGTTACGACCCCTCGCCGCAGGTCTGTGTCTTTAGATGAAGAAACCTTTAAAATCGTTTCGGATTGGAAGGGACATGTTGCACTTCACGAGAAATCAGATAGCAACATCATCCAATCTAGTAGAGAGTTTCTAAGATGGTTTACGTTAGCTTACATGAAAGACGAGTGGAAAGGAATGGTTTTCGATGCAACTTTAGAGCTTGCTGTGGCTGGTGTGATGGCTGGTACTATAGCTGGCACTCTCGGACTTAGTCTGGTTACGTTAGCGGGTGGAACAATTCTAAAAGCAGTCGTGGAAGCTCCTCCAACTGTTCTTCCTGATATATATAAACCTGTTGTTTTTGGTGCTGTTTTATTGTTGATGATAGTTTGTTTGATAACTGTATTTAAACCTACGTGGTTTATACCAAAAATACTTCCAACTCCCTCTCCTACGTTCATACAAACTTCGCTGGGTGAGCCATTGTTACAGGATTTAATTCCAACACCCACAATTACTTCAATGTCTCTTATAACAGTGGCGGCACCTGCGGAAAATATCGCTACTGCAACACTTGTTCCAATAAACTCAACAAATGCGAGTGATTCGCTAGATTATTGCTTATATGTAATTCAATCAGGTGATACTGTACAGAGCGTCGCATCTTGGTTTTATGTTTCAGAATCCGATATTCGAAACAGTGATAGACGTGTCAATCAAGATATGTTTGTAGTAAATCAATTAGTGAGGATAAATGTTCCGTGTTGCAAGCATATAGGAATCGAAAACGGTTTTTCCTACACTGTTCAACCAAAAGATAATGTGTTTAGGTTGGCTGAGCGATATTCCACAACGGTTAAAGAAATTACTGTCGCTAATAAGCTCAGCGATTCACGCTATATCCAAACTGGACAGATGCTTTGTGTTCCGTATCCGTGAAAATGGTATTGAGATATATGTAGAATAATGATGAAGACAGAAGGATGAAAGACGGTCTTGGGATGTGAAGTCCACGAGACCGTTTTGTTCTAACTCTTGTATAATCATAAGTGGAGGGCACAATGTCTAAATACTATTTCAACACAACGATTGAACTGTCATTTAATGATGCAGTTGCAAAAGTAACGGAAGAGTTGAAGAAAGAGGGGTTTGGTGTTTTGACGGAGATCGATATGGCGGGAACGCTCAAGAAGAAACTGGATGTTGACATGCGGCCATATAAGATCCTTGGGGCATGTAATCCGCCATTCGCACACAAGGCTGTACAGGCCGATGAGCATATTGGTCTCTATCTGCCGTGCAATGTCATTGTGCGGGATGTTGGGGATGGAAAAACAGAGGTCGCGGCGGTGGATCCGCTTGTGGCGATGTCACAGGTTGAAAATCCAGATTTGGAGCCGATCGCTGTGGAAGTCCAAGCCAAGTTACAGAGAGTGATCGCCGCGTTGTGATCTTATAAAAAGAAACGGTCTCAGGATGTGATGTCCATGAGACCGTTTTTGGTTTTATAAGCGAATTGAAAATAACTTCAAATCGATATCATCCTCTGACAGTTTCACCATTTTCTCAAAGGTCATCCCGATCTTTTCAAGCAGACGGATGGAGCCTGCATTCGCTGGGTCAACGATGGCAACCACGCGCTTCAATCCCACAACGTCCTTTGCGTAGTTCATCACAGCCTGTGCGGATTCAAACGCATACCCTTTCGACCAGAATTTTGGCAAAAACGCGTAGCCAATATCCACATCTTCCAGAGAGTCGCGTTTGATCAATCCGCACATGCCGATGGGCTGACTCGTATCTTTCAGTGTGACAGCCAGCAATCCGAATCCGTTTCTTGCGTAACTGGAGATGGGTCCGTTTTCGAGATACTTCTCCGCGTCTGCGAGTGTCCGCACGCCACGATCACCGATGTTTTGAATAAAGGATGGTTCATTCAACAATTCAATGATGAATTCTGTATCGTCTAAAGTTAAAGGGCGAAGAGTAAGTCTTTCAGTTTTGATCGGGTTCATATTGGGGTTTGGCTCCTGATGTTCGAATGATAACGCAACTCATTTCCATTTGCGATTATATGTAAATCCTATCTTTATTCAATTAAAGTAGTACAATGAAATCAGGTCACTAGTTGGTACTTGCCTATCCATGTGGGGGAGTTGGATCATCGCTTGTAAGCAACACATACTATTTTCCAAAAAACCAGTATGGTACCCACCCTGTCTATGTTGGACAGGTCGAGCAGGTTTAAGTAGTTTGAAGGAGATTCCCATGCAAGAAAGAAAATGTTCCAAGTGCGGCTCGGTCAATGTGTATAAGAACACGAACAATGATTGGCATCAGGACGGTGTCGTCCTTCAAATGCTCGCAGAGGATAACTTCCCTGCTTTGTTTCAAACAGAGGCTTTTCTTTGCCTCGATTGCCGCAATCTAGAGATCCAGGTTTTGGAAACGAGCACAATGTACGGAAAACAAAAAACTCTAGTGGAGACCATTCAGGCTAGCAATAATTGGAGAAAAGCCTGAGAGAGTTGTTTTTCAAAAAGAGAAAAGAAATCCAGCCAAAGTTGGAGAGCCCTTCTTTCGGTTGAATATGGATTTAGAAATCAAAATACATAAGGAGCAAGTCAATTGAACACACCAATAACCAAGACCAAGCCCAAACGTCCCTCAAAGGGACAGCGCAAACACAATCGTTTGGTAAAGCAGGAAGCCCGCAAGGCAAGTGTCCCTGGAAATGATGCGAACAAGCGTAAGCGCCCTGCATAATCGCTGAACAAAACAATGAAATCAAAAACGGTCTCGAGACGTACTGTCCGCGAGACCGTTTTTGATTTTTACGAGCGAATCGAAAATAACTTTAGGCTTATGAAGGTTCTAAGCAAATTTTTCAGATGAAATGCCAGCTTGAGCTGATTCCAAGTCGGAATAGATCGGGATGATGGCAGGGATACCTGTCACTTCCAGCACGCCTCTCACATCAGACGTTGGGTTGACCAGCGCCATTTTGCCGCCACGACTCGCGATGGATTTGGCAGTCAACACCAACAGACGAATGCCGATGGATGCAAGAAAATCTACATCGGAAAGATCAACGAGCATGTGAGTGTGTTCTCCTGCGGAGTATCCTGCAAACTTTGTTTCGATGGCCCCCGTGCCGATAATATCGAGCTTGCCAGTCAGTTTGATAATGCGTGTTCCATTCGTTTCGTTATACTGTAAGTCCATGTATATACCTGTTCGCTGAGAAATGTTGGGCAATTATATTAATATCCCTGCATTTTGTTGTTAACAACAGGTTATGGTTTTGATGAATAAAAAATGGCCTCTTGGATCTGTATCCTTGAGACCATTCTGTTTACTTCACCATCGTCACTTCGACAGTGACATTCAGTTTATCGCCGATCTCTTCGAGTGCGTCGCTCCATTTGTTGAAGGGTAGGTTGGGCGGCACAAGGACAGTGGCTTGCATCTTGAAGATGGGAGTGCCGCTCATGGGGGCGGGAGCGGTTGTCGTCTCCACGTCTTCGAAGTTGATGCCTTGTTGAGCGAGGTGTTGAGCGATCTCGTAGATGATGCCTTCGTGGTCCGCGCCCAGCACTTCGATCTGGTAGGGGAGCCAACCTGCATATTTCTTGGCGTGTTCAGTCTCGGTGGGGAGGAGCGTGATCTGGAATCCCTCGCCGCGTAGCTTTTGAAAATCTGCTTCAAGGGCGGGCAAGTCCTTCTCTTCGAGAGCAATTAATGCCAGCATGGCAAATTCCCCGCCGAGGCGTGCCATACGGCTGTTCTCTACATTTCCTCCATGTTTAACCAGCACATTGGCGATCTCTTTGACGATCCCGACCCGGTCGTGTCCTGTGAGTGTAAGGACAATGTTCTTGTTCATGATTAAATCCTTTTCTTGTGTTCACTCTTGAGCTTGAATCAAGTATAGCACGGGAGTGATTTTGTGCAATTCTTTCGGGTCAATGTGCTTGGATCGTGGACGTAACAAGTTTGTCAATTTCGGTTTTGTAATTCGCTGAACGAGAATCCTGCTTTTGTGCGCAGGACGTAGTACAATGAATGCAGTTCGAGTTTGAAAATTTTGTTTTACCTGGTTGCTGGGGAAATTGCACGAATGTACGGAAACGAAATCATGAGAACTCCTAATAATATATCAAGTTGTACGTGTGCCATTCGTGAAGGAGGTTCCCATGGCAATTACTAAAGTAATATTCGATAAGAACTGGAAAAAGGTCATTCGCGGCCAGTCTATTGCGCGATGGAATCTGATCGCCGAGCACGACCTTGTTCGTGTGGATAAGGCCGAGGTCAAGTATGACAGGTTCGCCACAATGCTCCAGGTGAAGTACGGGTATACCCGTCAACGCGCCTGCGAGGAGATCAATCGCTTTTGGGTGGAGCATGAGATCAAGATGCGGGTGACGCAAAAGATGTTGAGCAGGCAGGCAGATGGCGGTAAGCCGTCCATGCCGAAATCAACTGCCAGTTAAGAAAGAGGCGGGCAAGTTCCGCATCCCATTCACTTTAAACAGAAAAAGGCTCCGGAGAATATCCGAAGCCTTTTTGGTTGTGCATTTGCCTATAGTTATAGGTAAACGAACGGTTCTTTGCCTTCTTCGCGTTGACCCTGTCGAATTGCAAGGACTTTTTCGGTTGTTTTGGACAAAGCCCACAAGATCAAAGCAAGGGGCAGAATGAAAAGTAATGCGGTATACATGTTGAGCTCCTAAAGCGGGGGTATCCGCTTTCTATTTGTATGTCGTCATTATACCGCAAAATTATATATAATTTGTCAACAGTTTTGTTTGGCTGTTGAACCTCTCTATTTTAGGCTGGCAACGGCCATATGGAGGTCGTTGTAAATGGGGATGACCTGTGTAACGCCGACCAATTCCAGCACGCTGGCCACACTTTCCTGCGGGCGGAGGAGAACGAATTTACCGCCCCGACTTGTGACCGCTTGGGCATTGTTGACCAGCATGGGGATTCCTACCGACGAGAGAAAGCTCACATCCGAAAGATCCACGATCATGCGGACGTTCCCACCACTGCAATGGTTCACAAATTGAACCTCCACGCTGTAGGTGCCGTTCATATCGAGCCTGCCGCTGAGTTTGATCAGGCGAATGCCACTCTCTAGTTCGGTATAGTCGAGCTTCATGGATGCTTATCCAAGCACGATGGTGACATATTGAATAATGCTCAGAACGAATGCGACGATGGAAAGAACAGCAAAGACACTTCGCAAGCGATTCTTTTCCTCCAGCAGGGAGGCGTATGCGGCGAATGATAGGCCGACCGCTGAGATCAACATGGCGAATTGGAAGCCGCCTTCTTTATCATCAAGAACTTGAGCCTGGTCGAATGTGGCAAATGCTTCGTTGAACAAGTCCTCAGCATCCTTGTACATCGCATCGTAATATTGATCGTCGAAGGGGTCATCGCGGCCCACGCTGGCTGTTAAGTCATCTGAGAACTGTGACTGGTAATATTCGGCCTTGGTGTCATCTACATCCACGTTTACATAATAATTATCGTACATGTTGTAATCAACAATAATGAATTGTGAAGCGCTGATATATTCTGTGTTCGAATTGGCAAGTTGCCTATCCCCTTCGGCTTTGAGGTCTGAAGCCTCATTGCCCGCTTTGTAGGTTGAATAATTTGTCAGGGCAGTGAATACGCTTAGCAGAGTTACAAGTAAACCAAGAGCCAGGTTCGAGCCAAGCCAATTTCCTTTTGTGTTTTCAGTAGTCATATTTCTTATCTCCTTGGATAATTAGTAATATTTTTCCACGATCTTTTGAACCGTGGTTAAATTTCGTGTGGTGCCTGCAATGCCCAGAGTCTTTTCGATAAAATTGTTCGAGAATACCGATGCATCACGGTCATGCCTCAAATTGTACACCTCGCGGCCTTTGATGAGAAATTTATCGGCCTTGCTATTGAAGGATGCCAGTGCCTGCTCCAACTTTTTAGTGGGCTTTGATTTTAAGAAGACGATGTGCAACGTCTCGTTCTCTTTTGGATCGAACGGAGGCTTCTTCGCGATCGGCTCAAGTTCGCGCATCGTTCTCACGAAAAGCAGGATACTCTTCCCCAAACCTTTTTCCAACTGACGTTCGATCTGTCCCTCCAATACGGACGTATCTTTCTCGTCTGACTCGAAGATCACATTGCCTGTTTGAATATACGTTTGGACATTTGTATATCCCAACGCCTCGAACTGTCCCCGAAGGACGTCCATTTTGACGATTGTATTTCCGCCAACGTTGATGGCGCGTAGAAAAGCAATATACCGATTCACTGTTTGCCTTGTAAATTGGTAAAATGTTCCGTCTGTTGTCGATCTTTGTCCCGACATGATACCCTGTTAATTTGATATATAGAATAGGAAATCTGCTTTACTCGATCACTATTTTGGAGTGTATGAGGATGTTTGAGAAAAAAATGACCGCCAAAGCGGTTAATACCAAAAATCGTCGCCTGCCGTTTTCGGGTGCAAAGAACTTTCGCGATCTGGGCGGTTACCCAACAGCGAACGGAAAAACTCTTCGTTGGGGCATGTTGTATCGTTCTGATGGGCTGCATACCTTAACCAATGCCGACCAAAAGCTTCTATCAACCCTGTCTCTTGATCGGATCATAGACTTCCGGGCGGGTTGGGAGAAAGAAAATCGTTCTGACCGTCTGCCTGTTGGCATGAACATCCGTCAGGTTGAGATTCCCATTTTGGATAGCAGTACAGAAGCCTGGCATAATTCAAACAAGGAAATGGCGAAAGGCCTGAAGAAGACCGATCCGTACAAGCATATGATCCAGACGAATATCGAACTGGGCACACGCTTCACACCCGAGATGAAGAAGTTCATGCAGGAAGTGTTTTCTGCACAAGGAAAACCCGTCCTGTTCCATTGTTCTGCGGGCAAGGACCGCACAGGGTTTGCCTCAGCGATCCTTCTGCGGATGTTGGGCGTCTCACAAGAGACCATCATGGAAGATTACCTGTTGACGAACCAATACCTGATCCCTGGGTATCGATGGAATTTGCTCTTTGTTCGATTGATGTGGGGGAAGTTGCTCCTCGAAAAAGTAAAGGGATTTTTAGCCGCAGATCCATCCTATCTCTCTGCCGCATTTGAAGCCATTGACCGTGAGTATGGGTCTTTCGACAATTACATTCGTGATGGACTGGGTCTTGGCGAGGAAGATATTGAACGACTTAAGCTGGTGTATTTGGAGTAACGCTTAAGCTGTGAATTTTCTTTCGATGCGCTGATCGGGGACGAGCCACATGACGGCGACGGTCACATACAACCCAAGCGATATCCACGATGCCACGAAGGCGAGAGGGATGGCGGCCGTATAAAGAGCGAGCGAAACACGTTCCTTTTTGCCTTCGCCAATCGCGGCGGCTAATACCGAGTCGCTGGGGTGGTAAGCCATCAATGCGCGTACCTTCAAAAAATATGCCAATGCCGACATCCATAGAACGATCCCATATAACGCAACAGGCATGGTGGCGAAATGATTTTCACCCATCCAGCCTGTTGCAAAAGGGATCAACGACAGCCAGAACAACAAATGCATGTTCGCCCAAAGGATCGCGCCGTTGACCTTTTCCACTGCCTGCCATAAATGATGATGATTGTTCCAGTAAATGGCGAGGAAGACAAAGCTCAATATGTAGCTCAATATTTTGGGCACCAATGGCGTCAACGCAGACAAAGTCCCTTCACTAGGGACTTTCAACTCTAATACCATGATGGTGATGATGATCGCCATCACGCCATCACTGAACGCTTCGAGCCTTCCTTTACTCACGCATCTACTCCTGTAGTTCTAACTGGCAAGCCGAGAAAGTCTCCGTATTTTTTTGTTGCAGTTGCCACAGCTTGTACCTCAGCCTTGGAAAATTTTATAAATGGAGTAAGTTCCACAAGGACTTCATTCTTCTTCACGGTGCGCTTCCATGTACCTTTGATCTGGCCGTTAACCGCAATGGTGTTTTGGAAAAGGACATTTCCACGGTCGTCCAATTTTTTATCGTGCGTCGTGTTGTAGATGAAGCTTCGGTCGGTGTATCCCACAATGAACTCATCGTAATTCGGTAGCAAGTGGGCGGTCTCGGAGCGCTTGCTGGTGGGTGACTTTGTTTCTGCAAACCAATAGGCTTGATTATTGATTGTTTCACTCGTCAAATGTGATTTGACCATCTCGATGCCATTCCTTGCATCCGTGAGTGTCAAACCTGACCACCATGTGAAATCCTGCAAAGTGGCTGGTCCGCGCGCGGAGAAGTACCGTTTCGTGAGTTCTGCCAACGCTTCTTCACGCTTCATTTCCGGGACCTTGGGTACGCGTTCATCTAAAAGAGCATATGTGAACTGTTTGCCTTCTCTTGGCCCACTGCAAATCAGAGCATCCAATTCAGCCGCCATCATAATGTAGACAAGGCGTTGACCATCCGCTTTTTTGACACCTGATTTTTCGAGCGCGTAGCCAATGTCTGTGCGAGTGAGGTATTGATTTCCTTGTAACGACTTCTCCAGCACTGCATAACTTTTCTTGAGCGTGGGTTTGTCCACTTCGAGTTTGCGAGCCATGAACGCATTGACTGCATGAACACGCGGAGCCGTCAACATGAGGAGCCAGCGGATATCTGTCGGCGAAACAAAATGCCAGGTGGGGCGGAGCAGGTGTGTGCGTAGGATAGAACCGTCTGCCAGGGCCTGGTCAATGCTTGAATCGGTGGAGTCCTTAAGGCGTAATCCCAAAGCCCATTTGGCACCGGCGTAGTCCTGTGCTTGCACGGCGCCTAATGCGCTGACCACTTCACCGATCGTATGAAACTTTGTGCTGATCAGTCCTTGATTGAAGAGTCTTGTGTGAATAGCGTCCATATGTGCGAGATTGTAACACTCTCATGCGCTAAGAATTCTCTGTAGTTCGGGCATCGAGCCGAAGGGAATTGCGCCTGCCTGACGTAATGTTTCTTTTGCTGTAAAGGCCGCATGCCCGTAGACTTTCATCCCCGCGCGGATGCCGGCTGTGATACCGGGAATGCTATCCTCGATGACGACGCATCGTTCGGGCGGCAGGTTGAAGGCTTTGGCCGCCGCGAGGTAGACATCGGGCGCAGGTTTGGGATGAGGCATTTCCATGCCGCTGAATATCTTTTTGCCAACAAATAGATCTGTGAGATGTGTGGCTTTCAAGCGTGTGGCGATCTCCTCCTGATGCCCATTGGATGCCACACAGTAGGGAGCGGTCAGACTTTGAATCAGTTCGCGGATTCCTACCACGGGTTTCAGTTCTCTGAGATTCATTTCAACAAGCCGTTCATGAAAAACGGATAGGAAATTCTCGGGCGGTGTCCAATTGAACTGGCGTGACGTGACATCGAGTCTGTAGGTCATGGCCTGACCCCAAAACTCACGCAGGTATTCTTCGGCATTCGCTTCCAGTCCATACTCACGTAACATTTGCATGTAGACTGTATTCGTGATCGGCTCGCTATCCACAAGCACGCCGTCACAATCGAAAATGACAAGGTCAAAAGGTTTTGTATTCATAAGTGCGTGATTCTATAGGAAAGAAACTCCCATCTCGTTGTAAAACGAAAACGGAAGTCATCATTAGGTATTGTGAAAATTGGATAAATGGAGGGCTAGGTGTAAGCCAGATGCATCTTTTGGATCTTTTCCCGCCAGGGCTCTAATTGCTCAGCAAGTAAGCTGACCCATGCTTTGATGTCACCGCTCTTGGGGGTATCAGGGACTTCGTGCTCAAACAGGTGGACCATGCCAGGGAAATCATATGTCCCTTCGTCCATTGATCTGCCTGAAGCCGTAATGATCTGCTTTGCGAGTTTTTCGCCTTTTTTATCGAAGGCCAGCCAGAAGTCTGCGAATTCGGCATTAACAGATATTGGATTTGCGATCTTTGCCACATACTTTTTCGGCGTCCCATTGGGAACTACAGCCCGGCAGGCATTGATGAATTCGTCTCTGCAAGATTTATCAGATGAGACAGGTTTTACCATGAGGTAAGTCATAGTGAGTATTGTAGAAGCCGCGACAACGAGCTCGCCCGCCCTCGTGTTGCGATCGCTGATGATCGCGATGGTCATGATTGAGTGCATGTGATTCTTTCTTTGTAGTATGAATTATTATGAAACGTGTTGCTTGTTTACAGACTCCCCTTAGTCTGTTTGTATTGTATCACTGCTTTATCTGCAATCTGTCAATAAAAATCTCCCGCCGTAGTGGGCGGGAGATTTGATTACATCATGTATCACGCTGGCGATGGGTTTTGTTTTTTGGTGCGCAACCTGCCAGCGAGATTTCCGGCCATTGCCAGTAGAAAGATATAAAGGAAGAAACCGATCAGCCAAAGTTCGTCGTTCGTAGTAGAGCGGTGAAGGCTCAGGAATGTACCCCCGTTGGTTGAGGTGAACCAGACCGCTCGGTTGGAAAGACCCGGCAAGTCCAATTGTATTTCCGTCATATTTCTTCCGACCGTGTACAGCAGGATCGAGTCCACTGCCATGATGAACAAAGGGATCAAGATGATCGTGAGTACGACGGCAAATCTCACTTTGTATTCGCCGTTCTTTATTCTGTTCCATGAAAGGCCGAGATATAAACTTCCCAGCCCGAGGGACAAACTCAGGAGAAGATATGAGATGGGGAAGTACAAGCCATATTCGAATATAAGTAAATAGACGGCAAAGCTCGCGACGAGGACAGTGAGCGCGCCGGTCAAAAGCGGGCGCTTGCGGAAATAGCTGCCCAAGTCTTCCAGAATGATCTTGATGGTCATGACAGTCTCCTTTTTGATGAGCGATACAGTGCTCTTTAGGGTTTTTGCCCAACGCGCTTTTGCATCGGGCTGACTGTCATTATGGGGATTTTCCTCTGTTGAAACAACTGTGGATTCCACCTGACCGCTGTTCCTTTCACCTGTAGCTTTCCATAGCTGAAGCGCCAACTCCATACGCGAGCCGACCATGAGCTTTGCGTAAATATTGTTCAGGTGGAATTCAACGGTCCGTTCGGCGATGCCAAGCGTGAGCGCGATCTGTTTATTGCTCATGCCCTGCATTAACAGGTCGGTGACTTGCTTTTCACGCTGGCTCAATGTATCTAAAGTTTTCATGTATTAAGTATAACGAGATCGTCTGTGTTTGCATCCTACTGACGGAGGAGATGTGTACGGTTTAGTTCACACGAGTCAACGCGATCACAGGGATGGCGCGCGAAGTCTTTTCTCGATATTCAGCAAAGCCGGGCATGACCTCCACCATCTTATCGTACAAGCGAGTCCGCTCTGGTTCTTCTGTGACGGTTGCTTTTACTTGAAATTTTTCAGTACCCACCTCCACGGTGAGCAGGGGGTTGGCGACGATGTTGTAATACCAATCGGGGTTGTTCGGCGCGCCGCCTTTGGATGCAATGACGACAAAACGGTCTCCATCGGTTGTATACGCTACTGGATTGATGCGCGGTTCGCGACTCTTGGCCCCGGTGGTGTGTAAAAGAAGTAAGGTTCTACCTTCAAAGCGACCGCCGACCTTGCCGTCATTGGCTCGAAATTCCTCGATGATCGCTTGATTCCAATCGTTGGGTGTGCTCATGTAGTTCTCCTTTATGGATAGTTTCTCCCTATTGACGAAGCATACACTGAGATTGTTACGGGCAATTGATTAGATGATTGTCAGAGTTTATCTCCAAAACCCCGCATGGACCGCGCGCGCCTCTGCATTGAGTTCGGTTGCAGGGCCCTCCACCTCGACACTTCTCTGGCTGTGACTGAATACCTCGCGGCTCGAAAGCACCAACTGATCGGGCGAGGGACCGACGATCTCATATAAGTCTACTTCGCTCAAGGCATAGACGACCCGACCCACATTTCCCCAATAGATCGCGCCTGCACACATGGCACAAGGTTCAGTGCTGGTGTACAGCGTACACACGGACAATTTCTCTGCCGAATAATTTTGAGAAGCCAGCCGCATCAGATTTGTCTCGGCGTGACCGGTGCAATCCCTGCCAGTAATCACCGAGTTCTCGGCTTGCAACAACACTTGATCGTTTTCATCCACCAATATCGCGCCAAAGGGATGATTGCCATGCTCGCGTGCGCTTTGCGCCACCTCAATGGCCGTGCGGAGATGTTGAAGGTCGATTGGGTTCATACAGTTATTCTTTCACTTGATAATTGATGCCATCATCCAACTTCGGTAGGAAGATGATCAAAAGCACGACAGCAGTAATGTAGATCAAATAGCTAAGGAGCGGAAGCGGATTTGCCAATAAGATCGCCCCGAGATACGCGCCATTGATAATAATATAATTGGGTATGTGACTCCGCATGTATTGCTTGCTGAACTCTGTGACTGCCAGTTGGGGATGGTAATAGACATAGAACACCATGATGACCCCGACAACATTGCAAGTGATCAAGGTCAGGCCGTAAATAATGATCGGCCCCGCCTCAAAGGGATACCGACCCAGCAACGAAGTGGGGAACGGAATAAAACTCACGCACAGCAAAAGCAGGATGTTCAGCCACAAAAAGCCGCGGTCCGTTTTCTTGATCGCATGCATCGAGTTGTGATGGATCACCCAATACAGCCCAATAATAATAAAGCTCATCACATAGGCAAGGATGCGCGGCAACACAGAAGCCAGAGTTTCCCAAAATTGACTATAGTCCACTTCGGGAAAACGAATATCGAGGATCAATAAAGTGATCACGATGGCGAACACACCATCACTGAACGCTTCTAATCGGGATTTTTCCATAATGGGGTTGATTATACGGGTGAATTACTGCTCTTTGATAGACCAACAAACAAAAATCTCCTGGTTGTTGCCAGAAGATCTTTATGGTTGAAACTATGATTGGTGTTTTTGAGATTTAAGAGGGATTATGACTTAACCGATTACGCCTGACCAGTAATATCACTACGGTCATGACAAACCCAATGATAAGAAGGATGATGCCCGCAGTCACAGCCAGTTCCCCGGTGGGGCTGGTGTGCATTAAATAGGGTTGCATGAAAGTGTGGCCCCTTCCAACATTTCTTTCGCCAACCATCGAAGCCATACCCGTGCGCTGAATAAGGACCCCGCCGACGATGGTGAGCAGTATCGCGACAAGAAATACGATGGAAAAGATGTTGAACGTTTTTGTGTTACGTTTTTCGGTATTCATGATGAGTTCTCCATGGCCGTGACACACTGACTGACACAGGGTTAGACATATGTGAGGGCCATGCACTCATCATACAACGAAGCCTTTCCAGCCACATCCGCCTGTCAGGGAGTCATTGTCTCCGCCACTTGGGGGGTGGGGCGAAGCCATAAACAAAAATCTCCCGTCCGTGGTGGATGGGAGACTGAGCCTCTATTCGATTTTAACTGTTGGCTGGTTATCTTCAGGTAGTTCTTCTTTTTTGATAAAACCGTGACTTGCCCATTTTTCACACATGTATTCAAAGAACCCCTTTATTTGAAGCCCTCCACTTATAGGGGCGAGTTCTTGGCCAACCTTTGTTAATAGAACTTTGCCAATAGCTAAGGTTTTCTCATTTTGAGGTAAAAATAATTCGACTGTCTTACCAAAATAATTTGCATTTATCTTCTCGGGTAATTCCGTTTGAGATAGGCCGCCTATACTGCTAAAGGTAATTAATCCAATACTTTCCAAATGGGTAAGAACTTCAAATTTCATGCCATTGTCACTATATATCTCTTCTTCCAAGTTGTAAATTAAAGGTATGATTTCTTCTTCATAAAGCTTCCATCCAAAACCGCATAGGCGGGTAAATAAATCGGCATCACTTTTATCAAGACTTGATAAAAAATTGATGGTTCTTTTCGAATACGTACCTGGAGAGTTGGCTTCACCTGCCAATACACGTGACCACAGAGTCTGCATTTCGTCATCTGAAATGAGATGCGATTTATCAAAGAAATTAGCAATCCAATCTTCTTCTACTTTGTCAGGCTGGGCAGCTTCACTAAGTTGAGGAAGGGCTTTCTTGGTAATTTCCTCAATATTCCTTTGTTTTCTTTCCTCTTCCTTCAAAAACCGCCTAAAGGCTCTTCGCTGAAGCTCAGTGACCTCGATCTCAGCTTTTGCTTCGATAACTTTGGCCTCAGCCTCTGCTTTTGCTACTCGCTTTATTTGATAGGGTTCAAAAATTCCGCCAACCGCATCAGATATTTTTTCAATCAATACTGTGGCGGGTTTTGAAAGTTCGCCGATGTTGATTAATGGATTTTCACTCATTAGCCACCTCAAATTTGAAAACCTGATTGATACGACTTTTGTGAGTATAGCACAGCTAGAATACAAATCACCGTATAATTACTGTCGCCAATTAATAATCAAATGACAAGAAAACTATCAGACTAAGAGACTATATGACTACCCTAATCGAATGCATCCCCAACTTTTCCGAAGCACGGCGACCTGAAGTCATTGACCAGATCGTCGCCGCGATAACATCTGTCGAAGGTGCGCGCCTGCTCGACCGCTCCTCCGACCTCGACCACAACCGCACGGTGCTGACCTTTGCGGGTTCGCCATCCGCAGTGGAGAAGGCCGCGTTCCGCGCCATTCAAACCGCCGCCGAACTCATTGACCTCGACTCGCACACGGGCGAACACCCACGCATTGGCGCGACGGACGTTGTCCCGTTTGTGCCGCTATCGGATGCCACGATGGAAGAGTGTGTGGCGATCGCCAAAAGAGTAGGTCAACGTGTGGGAGACGAACTCAGCCTCCCCGTCTATTTGTATGAAGCGGCGGCAACTCGTCCCGAACGCACGAATCTCGAAAACATCCGCAAGGGTCAATACGAAGGGCTCAAGTCTGCCATCGAGACCGATCCGAATCGGGCGCCCGATTTCGGTCCCAGCAAATTGCCCAAGGCGGGCGCAACCGTCATCGGCGCGCGCGCTCCGCTCATTGCGTTCAACGTCTATCTCACCACCGACGATGTCGACATCGCCAAAAAGATCGCCAAGGCTGTGCGTCAATCATCGGGCGGGCTTCGTTACGTCAAGGGTCTTGGTCTGCTCGTCGAAGGACGCGCGCAAGTTTCGATGAACCTCACCAACTTCCGCGAAACGCCCATCGCCCGCGTGGTTGAATTCATTCGACGCGAAGCCGAGCGATACGGTGTTGGCATTCATCACAGCGAACTCGTTGGCTTGATCCCGCAAGAAGCATTGGTGGATGCGGCGGTCTGGTACACACAATTGGATCAATTCTCCAAAGAACAGATTCTTGAAACCCGGCTTTTCTCTTCTCAATCCGCCGACGCTTCGAGCCCCGCTGGAAACTGTCCCTCTTTCATTGAAGAGTTAGCCGCCCCCACACCGACTCCTGGTGGTGGCTCCGCCGCCGCGCATGCAGGCGCGATGGGCGCGGCATTGGTCGCCATGGTGGCAGGCGTTACCATCGGCAAAAAGAAATACGCCGAAGTGGAAGCAGAAATGCAAGCCATTCGAGTCGTCGCTGAAAATCTGCGCAAAGAACTTACGCTTGCTGTCGAAGACGATGCGGGTGCATTCGAAACGTTGATGGCGACCTTCAAACTCCCCAAAGCGACGGAAGAAGAACAAACCACGCGCAACGCTGCCATCGTGCAAGCCACGCTCAACGCGGCACATGTCCCATTGCATGTTGCGTCGGACGCCGTCAAAGTGATGGAACTTGCGATCAAATGTGCCAAGCACGGACTCCAAAGCGCCATCAGTGATGCCATGTCTGGCTTTGCCATGTCCCGCGCCGCGCTGACAGCCGCAGGCTACAACGTGAGAATTAACCTCAACTCACTGGACGACAAATCAGTGGGGGAGAAGATGCTCGCCGAACTCGCTGAATTGGAATTCGAAGCCGATAAACTCGAATTGGAGATCCAGTCCGTAATGAAAGAACGGGGTGGGATTTAATTTTGGAATCAGGGAGCTTGCTCCCGTAATTCGCCAGCAAGCTGGCTGAGTCCATATCCGCTGTTGGATTTAAAAATCATCAAACACGTTTACTTTATCAACTGGCTGATTGACAACCTGTTCCTTCAAATCATTTTCACCCTGCTCAATAAACCACCTATAACTACAAAACGGGTAATCTATCGCGTTGTCAACAAGTCCATGTTTTACAGGGTTTTCGTGGACATAGCGAAGCCTCGCCAGATACGATTTCTCGTAAGTGATGCATGTATCCCAATAGTTTTGCCAGACCTGCCTGCCCGGGGTATTGTCCCAGCGGTTGAATTGAATTGCAGTAATCGAATGAACTTGTTGAAGTAGCTTTGCCAAGGTTGTTGGGTCTTCAGGAGCCTGAGCAATAAAATGATAATGGTTATGCAAAGCTGACCAAGCTTCCATGTTCCATGCAAGTGATTCCGCTTTTTCAAATAAAGTTTTCAGGAAAAATTCTTTTCGCCTATTTTCGCGCAATAGATATTGTTTGTGTAAAATAGCCCCTGTAACCATATACATCGCATTTGGAACAAAGTAATGCGGTGGATTATGCAGGTAGGTCTTGTATAGGGTCTCCATATTTTGATTATAACTTTGGAATCGGGAGCTTGCTCCCGTAACCTTGCCAGCAAGTTGGCTGAATCCAAAGACATATGGAATCAGGGAGCTTGCTCCCGAAATTGCGCCAGCAAGCTGGCTGAGTCCATATAATTGTGCTTATGAAACATAGTTTCTCTTTCCTTTCCCTCCTTCTCATCACATCCTGCACGCCTGCCGTGCAGACGGCTGTCGCTCAATCTTTGCCCACTTCCACAGAGACGCCGTTTGTTGTCTCAACACCCGAGTCAACGCCTACGTTGATTCCTCCCTCGCCGACGGCAACCCAGGTTTCCTCTTGTGATCCTCTCACCGTAGACTTCTGCATTACTGACGGACACTTTGCCTTTCAGAATCCCATCTTCCCACCAGATATTACATTCGTTGATATTACCTATCGCTACGGTTCGACTCAAGAGAACAAGCGCGAACCGCATCATGGCGTGGAACTCCTGAACAAGTTCGGGACGCCGGTCCATGCCGCGGGGGATGGGGTGATCCAGTTTGCAGGTCCAGATAAAGAAGCGATCTACAGCCCATGGAAGGATTTCTACGGTAACGTCATTGTTATCGGCCATGCCGACGGGATGTATACGCTATATGCACATCTTTCCAAGATCAATGTGCAAGCCGGGGACGAGATCAAAGCTGGTGACCTGATCGGAGAGGTCGGTCACAGCGGCGTGGCGACAGGGAGCCATTTGCATTTTGAGGTTCGCAAGGGCGGCGATGGGACGGATTACTTCTCAACGCAAAACCCTGAGCTTTGGCTGGTACCGAACAAGGATGAAGCGGGTAACCCGTTTGGCGCGATAGCATTCTCGGTTCTTGATAAGAATTCCCAGCCTCAGTTTGCCGAGTTCACTGCCCGCTATTACCTCGATAAGAACGGACCCAAGATCAAGTCTCATTACATTGTGACGTATTCAAAGGACATGATGCTTTTGGAAGAGAATGCCGCGCTGGGCGATCTGCCGCCGGGCTATTACTATGTCGTTTTAAAACACAACGGTCAGTTTTATGAACGCTGGGTTGAAGTACAATCGGGGAAACTTACGAAGGTTGTCGTTGTTTTGAAATAAAAACTTATAAGCAATGCTCTCGGTAGCGTTTCGCCGCCGAGGATGGCGGCTTGAGCAAACTAATTTTAGGAGAGAATTATGGGTTTGAAACCTGATCACTGGATACGCAAGATGGCTTTGGAACAAAGGATGATCGAACCGTTCGTGGATAAACAGGTTCGGCAGGGAGTGATCTCTTACGGCGTTTCGTCGTATGGATACGATATCCGTGTGGCGGATGAGTTCATGATCTTTACGAACGTCCACTCTGCGATCGTGGACCCGAAAAATTTTGACCCGAAATCCATGTTCGAGTTTCAAGGCGAAGTGTGCATCATTCCACCCAACTCGTTCGCTTTGGCGCGCACGGTCGAGTACTTCCGCATCCCACGCAAGGTGTTGACGGTCTGTTTGGGTAAGTCCACGTATGCGCGCTGTGGGTTGATTGTGAACGTCACGCCGTTCGAACCCGAATGGGAAGGCTACGTCACGCTCGAGATCTCGAACACCACACCCTTGCCAGCAAAGATCTACGCCAACGAAGGCCTGGCACAAGTCCTATTCTTCGAAGCGGACGAGGAGTGCGAAGTCTCGTATGCGGATAAAAAAGGAAAATATCAGGGGCAGAAGTCGATAGTATTGCCGAAGTTATAAATTAAAGAAGGCCGAGGAAATTTCCTCGGCCTTCTTTAATTTTACATATTTTATGCGTGGTCTGTGTTGTATTTCTTTACATCATCCATGGCTTTGGGCACATTGACGAGTGGTAGTAGGATTAGCCCTGCGATGAAGTAAAAGATGAGGGCAAGTATGCCGTAGCGTAAACTTCCGCCGATCTGATTTGCAAGACCGAAGATCAACGGACCTGTCCATGAAGTGCCACGTTCGCTGACTTCGTAGAAGGAATAATATTCTGCTTCTTTTCCAGTGGGGATCATTTGGGCAAAGAGACTTCGGCTAATGGCTTGCGAGCCTCCCATCACCAATGCAATAAAGACACCAAGTACGAAGAATTGAGCTGTGCGCGAGTCACCTTTTAAGCCACCGTATGCATAGATAACCACGCCAGACCAAATGACCAAGCTGACAATGATGGATTGCTTGGCCCCGATCCATTTGGCGAGTTTGCCCCACAGCAATGCGCCACCGAATGCCACGAACTGGATCATCAAGATAACGGCGATCAATGTGTCTTGTGGTAACTCAAGTCCACCGCGGAGGAGGGGGGCCGCCGCGAACGTGGATGAAACTGCGATCACCGTTTGAATCCCATCGTTGTAGAGGAAGTACGCTAATAGATATTTGAGCGTCTCGGGGAAATTTTTGATCTCGCGGAAAGTTTTTCCCAATTGCTTGAAACCGATGCTGACATATGTCTCACCTTCAGGAAGCGGATGGGCCGCATGTCTTGGTCTAAGGCGGGCCCATGTGAAGAAAGAGAAACCAATCCACCATATACCGGCAGATGCAAGGTTGATACGAACAGCCAATGCACTTGGAACACCAATATCTTCGCTAAAGATGAAGAACGCAAGGTTAAGCGCGAGAAGAAGGCCGCCTCCCAGATATCCCATTGCCCAGCCGTAAGAGGAAACACGGTCACGTTCTTCTTCACTGGCGATATCTGGCAAGTAAGCATTATAGAAAACGATCGCTGCTCCGAAGGTTAGGTTGGCGATGATAAATAGGACACCTCCCAGCCACCATAACTCCCCTGTGATAAAGAACATCAATATGGTTGATATGGCGCCTATGATGGCGAAAAGTTGCATCATTTGTTTGCGCAAATGAGAATAGTCTGCGATAGCGCCTAGAATGGGGAGGAAGAGTACTTGGAGGCCGACTGAAAATGAAATGCAATAAGGGAGGAAGGAGTCGGGTGCTATCGGAATACCAAGAAAACGAGCCATACCGTCGGCATTTGCCGCGGCGGATGTTGCCGCAAGCCCTGCTATGTATGGGCCAAGGAATACTGTCCCCACTGTTGTGCTGAAAGCTGAGTTTGCCCAATCGTACATGGCCCAGCCGAATATCTCTTTCCGATCGTTAACCATCGTTTGTGATGTTGCCATGCTTCCTCCGGAAATTTGTTTTGTCGATTCTATCAGTCAAAACCCTGTTTGTCTCCGTTTGATGCGTTAAGATTAGGTTATGGTAGAATCCGCATATGCAAGGAAGAGGGACGAATTTGAAAATTAATACCAAAAATCCCTTGCGTATATATAACCCCTCATATATAATTGCTTTTTGCTATCCCGCCACTCAAGCGGGATGTCTTCGTGTGTTTACCGTTTCTTGTGTGATCACCTAAACTTGAATTGCAACTGTTACCTGGCGAGAACTAAGTTTAGGGATGAGAAAAGGTATTTCGTAACGGCGCACATACCCAAGGTCAGGAGTGAACCGAATGTCTTCTACTTTGCCCAAAAAGAGTTATGCGCGTATTCCGGTCAATATCAATCTTCCCAATCTGATCGAAGTCCAATTGGACTCTTTTGAGCGCCTCAAGCGTGAGGGGCTTGGCGATCTCTTCCATGAAGTGTCGCCAATCGAATCCTATAACAAGGGGATGAAGTTATATTTCCCCAGCCGTAGCCCTGAGTCGAAACAATGGGGCTTAAAGTATTGGTTTGGCGATCCGAAACACTCGATCGAAGAGTGTGTGGAACGCGATCTTACCTATGCCAGCCCGTTGTATGTTTCTGTCTTATTGGCGGGTACTGATGTTCCCGAGCCGATCAAGCAGGATATTTTCCTTGGCGATTTCCCTGAGATGACCGACAAGGGCACCTTCATTATCAATGGGACGGAGCGCGTCGTTGTTTCGCAGTTGATCCGCTCTCCTGGTGTGTACTTTGAAGCCCCTACGGATCGTGCTACGGGACGTTTGCTCGCCATGTCCAAGCTTATCCCTGATCGAGGGGCTTGGATGGAGTTCGAAACCCGCAAGTCTGACTACATTATCTTAAAGTTCAACCGCAAACGCACTGTGCCGATCACAGTCTTCCTGCGTGCTTTGGCCGCAGTGGATGACGGTATCAAAGATTCACCTTTGAAGACCGGTACCGATGAAGAGTTGATGTCCTTGTTTAAGGATGTGGATAACAACCCTGAACGCTTGTTCATTGCTTCTACTTTTAAACAGGAACCCGAATGGGATCTCTCCGGCGGTCAAACGATTGCCGAAGCCGCCTTGATCGAGTTCTTCCGCAAGATGCGCCCTGGCGATCCCGCTACACTCGATAATGCTCGCCAATTCCTTGAAGAGCAGTTAGTAGACCAGCGTCACTACGACCTTGAACGCGTGGGCCGTTATAAACTCAATCAAAAGCTCGACCTCAATATTCCCATTCCACATCGCACCGTAACCAAGAGCGATGTGATTCGACTGATCCGCCGCATGATCCAGATCAACAACGGAGTCGAACCCCCAGATGATATCGATCACTTGGGCAACCGCCGCGTCAAGACGGTGGGTGAGTTGATCCAGAACAAGTTGCGCATTGGCCTCCGACGTATGGAACGCGTTATTAAAGAACGCATGTCCATTCGTGACCAGGAGCAGTTATCGCCTGTGACACTCGTCAATATTCGCCCGGTCGTTGCAGCGTTGCGCGAGTTCTTCGGTTCGTCCCAGCTTTCGCAGTTCATGGATCAAACCAACCCGTTGGCCGAGTTGCGCCACAAGCGCACGCTTTCAGCGCTTGGACCAGGCGGTTTGCGCCGTGAGCGCGCAGGCTTCGATGTCCGCGATGTCCACCACTCACACTATGGACGTATTTGCCCAATTGAAACACCTGAAGGCCCGAACATTGGTTTGATCGGACGTTTGGCGTCCTTTGCCCGCGTCAATGAATATGGCTTTATCGAGACGCCTTATCGCAAAGTTTTCCGTGTCATGGAAGCCGAAGATGAACGTTTGGAAGGTCGTACTTTACGCGAGCATGTAGTCGACCCGAAAACCGAAGAAGTCTTGTTCAAGGCTGGCGAGAAGATTGACGCCAAAATGATGAAGAAGATCGCTAAGATCGGTGTGCCGGTATCGATTAGACCTTATGTGTCTTCTCAATTTGACTATCTTTCTGCAGATGCAGAAGATAAGTACGTGATCGCGCAGGCAAACGCACCGTTAACTGACGATAGCGAATATGTTCGCGAGCGTGTGTCTTCTCGTTATCACTCCAGCTTTATCTTTTCACAACCTGACGCGGTTGATTACATGGATGTTGCTCCGCATCAAGTGGTCGGTATTAGCGCCGCTTTGATCCCATTCCTTGAACACGACGATGCGAACCGCGCGTTGATGGGTTCGAACATGATGACGCAAGCTGTGCCTCTTGTCCGTCCTGAGATTCCGCTTGTATCGACCGGTATGGAATATCATGCCGCAGTAGACTCCGGTCAGGTGGTTGTTGCGGATGCCAATGGGGAAGTGATCTCAGTTACTGGAAATTCGATCACCGTTAAAGAACGAGGCGGAATCCACACGTATCCCTTGCGCAAGTATCAGCGCTCAAACCAAAGCACTTGTATTGATCAGCGCCCTGCTGTAGTCAAAGGACAGGTGATTAAGAAAGGCGATATCATTGCCGATTCTTCATCCACCGACAACGGTCAATTGGCTTTAGGACAGAATGCAGTTGTCGCGTTCGTTTCGTGGGAAGGCGGGAACTTTGAAGATGCCATCTTGATTTCCGAACGCTTGGTGCAGGATGACCGCTTCACATCTGTTCACATTGAGAAGTATGAAGTCGAAGCCCGTGACACAAAGTTAGGTCCCGAAGAGATTACGCGCGACATCCCGAATGTTGGTGATGACGCGATCAAAGATTTGGATGAAAACGGCATTATCCGCATTGGCGCTGAGGTTGGTCCTAACGACATTTTAGTTGGGAAGATCACGCCTAAAGGTGAGAAAGAATTGACACCCGAAGAACGACTTCTGCGTGCGATCTTTGGTGAAAAATCACGTGATGTGAAAGATACATCCCTGCGTATGCCTCATGGAGAGCGTGGCAAGGTTGTTGATGTCAAAGTGTTCACTCGCGAAGAGAACTCGGATTTGTCCGCCGGTGTGGATATGATGGTACGCGTCTCTGTTGCCCAGCGCCGTAAGTTGGCGGCAGGGGACAAGATGGCAGGTCGTCACGGGAACAAGGGTGTTGTTTCGAAGATTGTTCCTGTTGAAGATATGCCTTTCCTTGAAGACGGTACACCTGTAGACATCATCTTAAATCCGCTTGGTGTTCCTGGTCGTATGAACATCGGTCAGGTTTTGGAAGTCCATTTAGGATGGGCGGCGAAACGACTTGGGTATCGTGCCATCACCCCTGTGTTTGACGGCGCTTCTGAAGAGGAGATCGAGGCCGAACTCGCTCGCGCGTGGCTCCACGATCAGGCTTGGAAAGAAACAGCAGTTACCGCTTGGGATTGGATCAAGGAGCAGGAGTACTCTCCTGAGTCTATTCAAGATGACGATGAAGTTCGTAGCCTGTATCTTGCTGAATGGCTTGGCGAACGTGACTATGATCCATATGATCTCAAAGACCCGGCGTATGCACGTATGTCGACAGTTATCGAGTGGTTACGTGATCGTGGTTATGACCCAGATACGGTTTTCTATCCCGAAGATATTAATCCTCGTGAACGTGAAACATACGATAAGGCAGCGATCAATGCCTGTTTACGTTTGTGGATCGAAACTCAAGGACATGGAAGTCGCATTGCAGAAGCGCGCTTGATGGAAGTTGCGCAGGAAGTTATGCATGCAACCAATCAACCCATCCCAACACTTGGCAAACAGGTTTTGCGTGATGGTAAAACTGGCATTCCTTATGATCAGTCTGTAACAGTTGGCGTGATGACAATTCTAAAATTGCATCACCTTGTTGAAGATAAAGTACATGCTCGTTCCACCGGCCCATACAGTTTAGTCACGCAACAGCCTTTGGGTGGTAAGGCTCAGTTTGGTGGACAACGGTTTGGTGAAATGGAAGTGTGGGCACTTGAAGCATACGGTGCTGCTTATACTTTGCAAGAGATGCTCACTGTCAAGTCTGATGATGTACAGGGACGTGTAAATACCTACGAGGCCATCGTTAAAGGTGAGGCAATCGAGGAACCGAGCATCCCTGCATCATTCCGCGTGTTGGTTAAAGAACTTCAATCCCTTGGCCTTGCTGTCGAGGCTGTAAACGATAGTGGTGATGTTGTCAAGTTCGGTAAGGATGAAGAAAAACAACATCCACCAAAGATGGATACTGGCTTATTAGGTATCGGAGAGAAGTTTATAGGCAAGCGGTAATCTTGACGTTGGGATGGCAGCATGATAAAATCATGCTCCGTTGCCAATCAAACATGCGGCTATAACTCCCGCACAAGCATGGCGTTTACAAATGAGGCCATCAGCAAGTTTATGGATGGCCTCATTTCTTGCGAATACACATTAAATATCTGTGAGATAGGAAATCGGAGGCAAACGTGCCGACAATTAATCAAATGGTCCGCAAGGGCCGCAAGAACAAAAAGGCCAAGAGTAAGGCCCCTGCGTTGCAATACACGTTGAACTCATTTAAACAACGTCGTGTCCGTCAGGCTAAGGGCGCTCCACAAAAGCGTGGTGTATGTACTGTTGTGCGTACCATGACTCCTAAAAAGCCAAACTCGGCTTTGCGGAAGATCGCTCGTGTGCGCTTGACCAATGGCATAGAGGTGACAGCATATATTCCAGGTGAAGGTCATCAGTTGCAAGAACACTCTGTGGTTCTTGTCCGTGGTGGCCGTGTGAAGGATCTGCCTGGTGTTCGTTATCACATCGTGCGTGGATCACTCGACACCACCGGTGTGGCAAATCGTAAGCAGGCCCGTTCAAAATATGGCGCGAAGCGTCCGAAATAGTTTTGATGGAGAATTAAAGAATGCGTAGAGCAAAACCCGAAAAGCGGGAATTAATTCCCGATGTCCGTTATAACAGCATCAACCTCAAAACTTTGATGCAACATGTATTGAAGCAGGGTAAGAGAAGCGTTGCGACAAGGCTTGTCTATGATGCTTTGGATTTGGTCAAAGAACGCACTGGCAAAAATGCTATAGACGTTTTTGATACTGCTCTCAAGAACGTTTCCCCGGTGATGGAAGTTCGCCCTCGCCGTGTGGGTGGTGCAACGTACCAAGTTCCTATGGAAGTATCATCAGATCGCCGCACAACCCTGGCGATCCGTTGGATTTTATCCGCAACCCGCGAGCGCGCTGGGAAATCTTTCCCAGATAAATTGGCGTCTGAACTTATTGATGCTTCCAATGAAACGGGTGCGGCCATCCGCAAGCGTGATGAAACCCATAAAATGGCTGAAGCCAACCGCGCATTCTCACATTATCGTGTTTAATAATCATAAATTGATAGGTTAGGTCTGTAAAAGCATGGCACGCGAATATCCGCTTGAAAAATATAGAAATATTGGAATCATAGCCCATATTGACGCCGGTAAAACGACAACTACCGAGCGTATTATGTTCTATACCGGCATGACACATCGTATTGGTTCCGTAGATGATGGCACTACAGTTACTGACTGGATGGTGCAGGAACGTGAACGTGGTATCACCATTGTTTCCGCGGCTGTTTCGGCCGAATGGAAGGGATACCAAATCAACATCATCGATACCCCGGGACATATCGATTTCACTGCCGAGGTTCAGCGTTCATTGCGCGTGCTGGATGGTGGCGTTGTTGTTTTTGATGCTGTGCAGGGTGTGGAGCCTCAGTCAGAAACTGTTTGGCGTCAAGCTGATCGTTATGGTGTTCCTCGCATCTGTTTTGTCAATAAAATGGACCGAGTTGGCGCCTCTTACGAACGGACGATTGATACGATCGTCGACCGGCTGGGTGCCAACCCGATTGCTATGCAAATTCCTATCGGTTTTGAAGCTACATTCAAAGGCATGGTTGACCTTCTAACAATGAAGGCTTGGGTCTGGGAAGATGATCTTGGTAAAGAACCCAAAAGCATCGAGATTCCCGCTGACTTGAAACAACAAGCTGAAGAAGCTCGTGCCAAAATGGTTGAGAAGATTGCAGAGCTTGACGATGAATTGACCATGAAATTCCTGGAAGCTCAGGAAATCAGTGTTGATGAATTGAAGGCAGCACTCCGCAAGGGAGTTTTGGCAACAAAATGTGCCCCGGTATTTTGCGGTTCTTCCTTAAAAAATAAAGGTGTTCAGGTTATGCTGGATGCAGTTATTGATTATTTGCCTTCCCCGGCTGATAAGCCAACAATTAAGGCAACAGAACCCGGTAACCTAGAAAATGAGTTTGAACTTGCGGCCCAAGACGACTCCCCGTTGAGCGCTCTGGTTTTCAAGATCGTGACGGATCCGTATGTAGGTCGTCTCGCTTATGTTCGTATTTACTCTGGTGTTTTGAGCCAGGGTCAGACCGTTCAAAATAGTACCAAAGGCCGAAAAGAAAGAATCGGCCGCTTAATTCGTATGCACGCGGATTCCCGTGAAGACATCACCGAGATTCGTGCGGGTGATATTGGTGCGGTTCTTGGTTTCAAAGATAGCTTCACTGGTGACACTTTGTGTGATACCAAAGCTCTCACCTTGGAAAGCATTTCATTCCCTGAGCCGGTAATCTCTATTGCTATTGAACCTAAAAGCTCTGCCGATCAGGAAAAAATGGGGGAGGCTCTTCGCAAGTTAGCTGAAGAAGATCCGACGTTCCGCGTTAATTCAGACGAGAACACTGCCCAAACCATCATTCGTGGTATGGGTGAACTTCATCTTGATATTATTGTGGATCGTCTTTTACGCGAGTTCAAGGTGCAGGCAAATGTCGGTGCCCCGCGCGTATCATACCGTGAATCGATTACCAAGCCCGTAAAAGAAGTAAATTACAAGTACGCGAAACAATCTGGCGGTAAGGGTCAGTATGGTCACGTGGTGTTCTCCCTTGAGCCGGGTGAACGTGGTAGCGGTGTGGTATTTGAGAATAAGATCGTAGGTGGTTCAATCCCCAAAGAGTATATTGGACCAGTTGAAAAGGGTTTCAAAGAGGCGGCTGAAAACGGTGTGTTGGCCGGATATCCAGTTGTTGACTTGAAAATCACATTGTTCGATGGTTCATTCCATGAGGTTGACTCAAGCGAAATGGCCTTCAAACTTGCTGCATCCATTGGTTTCAAGGAAGGTGTGCAAAAAGGAAATCCCATTTTGCTTGAACCTATGATGAAAGTTGAAGTTGTTGTTCCAGAAGAATATCTTGGTGATGTGATGGGACAACTCAATGGTCGTCGCGGTTTGATCCAAGGCATGGATGTTCGCCCTGGTAATGCACAGGCCATACGCGCCATGGTTCCGTTGGCTGAAATGTTCGGTTATGCTACCCAGCTTCGTTCTGCTACACAGGGACGTGGTGTTTTCAGTATGGAATTTGACCACTATGCGCCTGTTTCTCAGTCAGTTGCGCAGGAATTACTAAAATAATATATTTCTTTTTTGGATAAATAAGGAGATCATCAATGGCGAAGGAAAAATTTGACAGGAGCAAGCCGCACTTGAATGTAGGGACCATGGGACACATCGACCATGGGAAGACGACATTAACGGCTGCGATCACAAAAGTATCAGGGTTGATGGGCAACGCAGAATTTCGTGCCTACGACCAAATCGACAACGCGCCGGAAGAAAAAGCACGCGGTATCACGATCAACATCGCCCACGTGGAATACCAGACGGCCAAGCGCCACTATGCCCACGTCGACATGCCCGGACACCGTGACTACATCAAGAACATGATCACCGGCGCCGCGCAGGTAGATGGTGCCATCTTGGTTGTGGCCGCCCCCGATGGTCCGATGCCCCAAACACGTGAACACGTGTTGTTGGCTCGCCAGGTGGAAGTGCCGAGCATCGTGGTCTTCTTGAACAAAGTGGATCAGATGGACGATCCTGAACTGTTGGAACTGGTGGAACTGGAACTGCGCGAACTGTTGAGCAGCTACGGCTTCCCGGCGACACCACCCCGATCGTACGTGGTTCAGCCAAGATCGCCTTGGACAGCGCCAGCACTGACCCAAATGCCCCCGAATACGAATGCATCAAAGAACTCCTTCGCGTGGTGGATGAGTACATCCCCGAACCGAAGCGTGAAACAGACAAGCCGTTCATGATGGCCGTAGAAGACGTGTTCTCGATCAAGGGACGCGGAACGGTCGTGACTGGACGTGTGGATCGTGGTATGGCCAAGAAGGGCGACCCGATCGAAATCGTAGGTTTACGCGAGACGAAATCCTCCGTCATCACCGGGCGTCGAAATGTTCCACAAGGAACTGGACGAAGCGGTGGCTGGCGACAATGCTGGTATCCTCCTTCGCGGTATCGAGCGTGACGATGTGGAACGTGGACAGGTGTTGGTAAAGCCTGGTAGCGTGACACCGCACAAGAAATTCCTGGCGGAAGTGTACGTGTTGAAGAAGGAAGAGGGTGGTCGCCACAAGGCATTCTTCAGCGGATATCGACCGCAGTTCTACATCCGCACAATGGATGTGACAGGGAACATCGCATTGCCGGAAGGTGTCGAGATGGTGATGCCGGGTGACAATGTGAACCTGACAGTGGAACTGATTGTGCCTGTGGCGTTGGAACAGGGTTCAAAGTTCGCCATCCGTGAAGGCGGTCTGACCGTCGGTGCGGGTGTCGTTACCAAAATCATTGAATAGGTGCAGGCATGACGAAGCAAAAAATCCGTATTCGCCTCAAGGCTTATGATCATCGTGTTCTTGACCAATCCGCGAAGCGGATCGTTGAAACTGCTGAACGAAGTGGAGCCCATGTTGTGGGCCCCGTACCCTTGCCAACTCGTACTGAACGGTTTACAATACGGCGCTCGACATTCATAGACAAGGACTCGCACGAGCATTTTGAGATCCGCACACACAATCGCTTGATTGATGTGCTTGACCCGGACTCAAAAACAATTGATATGTTGATGCGCCTTAACCTGCCTGCAGGTGTGGATATCGAAATAAAAATTTAAATTGGTCGTCAAGCGAGAGTAGAGACCCACAAAACAAATCTCTACTCTCGAATTTCGACAGCGTAAGAAAGGTACCTGTGCGGGATCACACACATAAAACATCCCGCGGGACCATTTGACTGCGCTGCCCGGAGATGATGCAACCTAAGCCCAGGTTGGCAGTCTCAATAAATATTTTTTGAAGGAGAAAACCGAGTATGTTGAAAGGGCTTATTGGAAAGAAGATCGGCATGACCCAGATCTTCGATGAGCAAGGCGTCGCACAACCTGTGACGATCATCGAAGCTGGGCCATGTTTCGTTACCCAGGTTCGCAATCCTGAAAAGGATGGCTATACAGCGATACAACTTGGGTTTGGCGAAGTTCACCCTAAGCGTTTGACTGGTGGAGAATTGGGACACCTCAATTCTAACAACCTGACTCCCATGCGTTTCTTGCGGGAGTTCCGTTCAAAAGAAGCCGTAAACGTAGGTGATAAGCTGACAGTTGAGGTCTTTTCTGTTGGCGAGCGTGTGGACGTTATTGGTACCAGCAAGGGTAAGGGCTTTGCGGGCGGGGTAAAGAGACATCATTTTGCTGGCGGCAAGAAAACTCATGGTCAATCTGATCGCCACCGTGCGCCGGGTTCCCGTGGTTCAGGCACTACTCCAGGGCGTGTTTATAAAGGCGCTCGTGGTGCTGGTCACATGGGTACTGACCGGGTAACCGTGCAGGCGCTGAAAATCGTTATGATCGATTCTGAGCGCAATCTGCTTGGCATTAAAGGTGCAGTGCCTGGTGGAAAAGGTGGCTTGGTCCTGATCAAGGAAGCGCGCAAGCAATAGGCGTCGAGAGGAAATGGAGCAAGGTATTATGAAATTAGATGTGTTGAATATGGAAGGTAAAAAGGTTAGCGAGATGGAACTCCCGTCCGCGATCTTTGAAGCCCCTATTAATGTTGATTTGATGCACCAGGCTTATATCCGCCAGCTGGCAAATGCCCGTCTTGGTACACATGAGACCAAGGTGCGTGGCGAAGTTGCAGGTGGTGGCGCTAAGCCTTACAAGCAAAAAGGCACTGGCCGTGCTCGTCAGGGTTCGCGCCGTGCTGCTCAGTTTGTAGGTGGTGGTCGTATTCATACCCCGCACCCTCGCAGTTATGAACAGCGCATGCCCAAAAAGATGCGAAAAGCTGCACTGCGGTCTGCTCTTTCAGCCAAATTTGCTGATGCTGGTATTGTTTTGGTCGATGAATTGAAATTGGATGAAGCCAAAACGCGCGTGATGGCAACTGCTCTCTCCGGCCTTGTAGGAACTTCAACGGCGCTTATTCTTATGCCAGTGAAAGACCAATCTTACGATGTCGCCATGCGCTCGTCAGACAATCTGGATAACACAAAAGTGTTGTTGGCGAGTTACCTGAATATCCGCGATTTGCTTGGGTTTGACAAACTGATTCTACCGGTCAAGGCGCTTGATGCCCTTGTGGCGAACCTTGGTTAAGGAGACAAGCACATGAGTATCATTTACGAAATCCTTCGTCGTCCGCTTGTCACGGAAAAATCCAGTTATCAGTCCGGCAAGTTGAATCAGTATTCATTTGTTATTGCGAGTACTGCCACACGCACACAGGTAAAGGATGCAATTGAAACCCTTTACGATGTTCGTGTGGAACAAGTAAACATCATCAATGTCCCTGCGAAACGTGGTCGTCGTTTACGAAGCCGCCGCATGTCCATTCGCAAGCCAGCTTTCAAAAAGGCGATCATTACATTGGCTGAGGGACAAACCCTACCTATATTTGAAGGGGTGCAGTAATGCCTGTAAAAAAATATAAACCGGTAACTCCGGGCACCCGTGGGATGACCGGTTACACATTCGATGAGATCACAAAGTCCACGCCTGAGCGCTCTCTGCTTGTATCCTTGCGCAAGAGCGGTGGCCGCAATGCTCATGGACGCGTTACTGTTCGCCATCGCGGTGGTGGACATCGTCGCTTCATCCGTATTGTGGATTTCAAACGGGATAAGCACAATATTCCTGCCAAGGTTGCGGCTATTGAGTACGATCCCAACCGCACTGCTCGCTTGGCGTTGCTCAATTATGTAGATGGCGAAAAACGTTATATTATCGCTCCGCTCGACTTAAAAGTTGGTGACACAATTGTGTCGGGTCCTGGAGTTGAAATACGTTCTGGTAATTCGCTTCCGATTTCGAGTATCCCTGTGGGTACTCTGATCCACAACATTGAAGTTCACGAAGGGCGCGGTGGCCAGCTAGTTCGTTCAGCTGGTGGTTCGGCTCAGTTGCTTGCAAAAGAAGGCGACTTTGCCCAAATTCGTATGCCCTCTGGTGAAGTTCGCTTGATCCGCCAGACCTGTTACGCCACCATTGGCCAGGTTGGCAACCTCGATCATGGAAATGTGAAACTTGGTAAAGCCGGGCGCAAACGCCACTTGGGTATTCGCCCGACAGTCCGCGGTTCCGCGATGACACCACGCGACCATCCACATGGTGGTGGTGAAGGACGTCAACCGATTGGTTTGCCTGGTCCGAAAAGCCCGTGGGGTAAGCCCACATTGGGTTACAAGACGCGTCGCAATAAGAAGACCGATCAATATATTGTTCGTCGTCGCAGCAAGAAGAGCCGCTAAAAGGTAGAGGTACGATATGTCAAGATCATTGAAAAAGGGCCCTTTCATTGAGCCCAAATTGTTGAAACGAGTTGAAGCAATGAACCAAAAAGGTGAGAAGAAGGTTTTGCGGACTTGGAGTCGTGCAAGCGTGATCTTCCCCCAAATGGTTGGACACACCATTGCAGTCCATGATGGACGACGACACGTCCCGATCTATATTACCGAGAATATGGTCGGCCATCGATTGGGCGAATTTGCCCCGACGCGTACTTTCCGCGGCCACATGGCCGCTGAGAAAGCCGCGTAACGCAGGAGAGTTAAAATCATGCATGATATTCAAGCACATTTGCGTTCTCTCCCAATGTCTGCGCAGAAGGTACGTCTTGTTGTGGACCTGGTCCGCGGCAGGAATGCCAATGACGCATTGGAAATGCTCCGCTTTGTAAACAAAGCCGCGGCATTGCCGGTCCGAAAACTACTCGCATCTGCCGTAGCGAATGCCGAGGAAAACTTTGGCGTCAGTCGTGATGATCTGTACGTTGCACAGATCTTTGCGAATGAAGCTACCACGCGCAAGTGGCGCCGCTTTGGTGCCCGCGGACGTTTCAAGCCGATATTGCGCCGCAGTTCACACGTCACAGTTGTACTGCGTGAGCGTGGGTCATAACCGGGAGAGAAGGAGATATTATGGGTCGTAAAGTTCATCCTATTGGTATGCGCCTTGGAATTAACCAGGGTTGGCAGGGACGCTGGTTTGCAGAAGGCTCCCAGTACCGCAATCAATTACACCAGGATTTTGCAATTCGCAGTTTGTTGCTGGGAATTGTATCCAAGGGTGGTGCGGCAAAGAGCGCTGATGTCCGCGAACTCCGCAAGGAATTACCCGATACCGTACGAAACGGTAAAGCTGGTATATCCCGCGTTGAAGTTGAGCGCTTTCCCGGAAAGATCCGCGTGGCGATCTACACTGCCAAGCCCGGTATTTTGATCGGTCGTAAAGGTGAGGGTGTCAAGAAGGTTCGTTCCAGCCTTGAGACGCTTGTCGGCAAGAAAGTTGATCTCGATATTAAGGAAGTTGCCTCTCCCGATACTGATGCGATGCTGGTGGCAAAGAACGTGGCCGATCAGCTTGAGCGTCGTATTGCGTACCGCCGTGCCATGAAGCGTGCCATTCAGCAGGCTATCAAGCAGGGCGCCCAAGGCATCAAGATCATGGTGGGCGGTCGCTTGGGTGGAGCGGAAATGTCTCGCGATGTTTGGTTGCGTGAAGGCCGTGTGCCTTTGCAGACTCTGCGTGCCAATGTGGATTTTGCCATAACAGAAGCCAGCACAACCTATGGACAGATCGGTGTAAAAGTCTGGGTCTATAAAGGTGAAGCTGTTCCTGAAGTTGAAGAAAAAGCGGAGGCGACCGAAGGCGTCTACGTGAGCGAATAGCCACGGCCTAGGTTGTATTCTGAAAGGTATGAAATTATGTTGATGCCTAAACGTGTAAAGTGGCGCAAGCAAATGCGCGGCCGTATGAAGGGAAAAGCCCTTCGCGGTGCAGAAGTAAGTTTTGGTGAGTTTGGCTTGCAAGCTTTGGAGCCAGGATGGGTGACTGCCCGTCAAATCGAAGCGGCACGCAGGACCATCGTCCGAGAAATGAAGCGCCGTGGTAAGGTTTGGATCCGTATCTTCCCATCCAAGCCGTTCACTCACAAACCACCCGAAACTCGTATGGGTTCCGGTAAAGGTAATGTTGAATATTATGTGGCTGTAGTCAAGCCGGGCCGTATCATGTTCGAAGTAGGTGGCTTAGATTCCGCGACTGCTCTTCAGGCGCTCAAGAATGCCCAGTATAAGTTCTCGATCAAAACAAAGATCGTGTCGAGAACTGATGCAGGAGATCAATCATGAAGCCGATGAAACCAAGTGCGTTGCGAAATATGAGCACAGGCGAGATCGAAACCAAGCTTTCTGATGCCCGTGAAGAATTGATGAAGTTACGCTTTCAGCAAGTGACTGGTCAGTTGACTGATACCACTCACATAAGAATATTGAAGCGTGATATTGCCCGCATGATGACCATCCTGCAACAACAGGGACAGGTCGAAGCTGTGGAAGGTGAAGCATGAACAATCGTCGTCGAATCATTGGTGTGGTCACCAGCAACAAAATGACCAAAACAGTTGTGGTTGAGATCACACGCAAATTTCGCCATCCCCTGTATCGCAAGGTGGTGTATTCCAGCAAGCGCGTAAAGGCTCATGATGAGGTTGGTTGCCAGATTGGTGACCAGGTTCAGATCGTAGAATCACAGCCTATTTCCCGTGATAAACGCTGGGTCGTTGAAAAAGTTGTGAAGCACGAGACCCGCACCGAAGACACCGGTGTTGATAGCTTGAAAGTGGAGGGGTAAGCCATGATCCAGCACGAGTCTCGTTTGAAAGTTGCGGATAATTCCGGCGCACGTGAACTGCTGGTTATCCATGTATTGGGTGGTTCCACCCGCAAATATGGCGGTATCGGCGATGTAGTCGTTGCCAGCGTAAAATCTGCGTCTCCGCAAGGCGGCGTAAAGAAGAGCGAGAAAGTACGCGCTGTCATCGTCCGTTGTTCGAAAGAGTATCGTCGCGAGGATGGTTCCTATATTCGCTTTGATGATAATGCCGCGGTTATCCTTGACGCTGACGGCGTAAACCCAAAGGGTACCCGTATTTTCGGCCCTGTGGCGAGAGAGCTTCGTGAAAAAGGTTTCATGAAGATCGTTTCGCTGGCGCCGGAAGTGCTCTAAGGTTTAGGAGTGTATAGGTTATGAAGGTAAAGATTCGCAAAGGCGATACAGTGGAAGTGGTCAGTGGACGCCTCGAAGATAAGGGCAAACGTGGTCAGGTGATCAATGTCCTTTTGGATGAGCGCCGTGTGGTGGTGCAGGGTGTGAATGTTCGCACCAAGCATCAGAAACAGGTGCAGACTGCCAATGGGCGCAATATGAATCCCGGCCGTATCCAATTCGAAGGCTCAATCGATATTTCAAACGTAATGTTGGTCTGCCCAAAATGCAAACAGCCTACCCGTATTTCTGTGCAACGGGTTGAAGATGGTGTACATCGTGTTTGCAAGCAGTGCCAGGCATTGGTTGATTAGCCTTGGAGTGATGTGTGATGAATATAATGCAAGAACGCTATAAAAATGAAATTGTCCCGGCGCTGATCAAGGCTTTTGAACTTAAGAATGTAATGCAGGTGCCGCGCATTGAGAAGATCGTGATTAATATCGGAATGGGCGAGGCGATGGATAACCCCAAAGCCCTCGAGGCCGCTGTATCTGATCTGACGATTATCACCGGACAGAAACCGATTACCAACAAGGCCCGAAAGAGCATTGCTAATTTCAAATTGCGTGAAGGCCGTTTGATTGGTACCAAGGTGACCCTGCGTGGTGAACGCATGTGGTCATTCCTTGACCGTTTGGTGAATGCTGCGTTACCACGTGTACGCGATTTCCGCGGTGTTTCGGCCAATGCCTTCGATGGTCGCGGCAATTACACTCTTGGGTTGCGTGATCAATTGATCTTCCCGGAGATCGAATACGACAAAATCGACAAACTGCGCGGCATGGAAGTCACAATTGTGACAACCGCTCAAAATGACGACCAGGCACGTGTTTTATTGCAACTGCTTGGCATGCCGTTCTATAAGAAGGAAGCGTAATTATGGCAAAGAAATGCATGCAATATCGTGAAGCCCGACGTCGTTTTCCGAGCCGTGTTCGGAACCGTTGCAGTCGTTGCGGACGCCCACGCGGATACATCCGCCGCTTTGGCTTGTGCCGCATCTGCTTCCGTGAATTATCACTGCAGGGTCAAATCCCCGGCGTTGTGAAATCATCTTGGTAGGATGGAGGAAAAAGCATGGCTATAAATGATCCAATCGCTGATATGCTGACTCGCATCCGCAATGCCGTGTTGGCAGGCCAGACCCTGGTCGCAATGCCCAGCTCAAAGATTAAACTTGAGATCGCAAAGATCTTGAAGGATGAAGGTTATCTTGAAGGCTTTGAATTGGTCGAAGGTGAAAATCAGATCCAAAAAGTTTTGCGGATCAAGATCAAATATGTAGGTGAGCGCCGAATGCGCCGCCCGGTGATCTCTGGTTTGGAACGTATAAGCAAACCAGGCCGCCGTATTTACGCGAAGAAACAGAATATCCCGTGGGTGCTTTCAGGAATTGGTGTTGCAATTCTTTCCACTCCCAAGGGTGTAATGACCGGTGCCCGTGCCCGCCAGTTGGGTGTGGGTGGCGAGATTCTTTGCAAGGTTTGGTAGGAAAGGCAGGAGGTACAAAGTGTCTCGCATAGGACGTTTACCCGTGGATGTTCCGGCCGGTGTACAGGTTAATGTACAGGGCGCGAATGTCCGCGTAAAAGGACCCAAGGGCGAACTGCAACGAACCTTTTCATCGGCAATTGGTATTGCTTTGGAAAACAACCAGGTGGTTGTGACCCGCAATTCTGACAGCCCTGAAGAACGCGCTTTGCATGGTACAACCCGCGCCGTGATCGCCAATATGGTGCATGGTGTTAGCACTGGTTTTCAAGTAGCACTTGAGATCGAAGGTGTTGGTTACCGCTCTGAAATGGAAGGCAAAACCCTCGTTTTGCATGTCGGGTATTCTCACCCGGTTAAAGTTGAACCGCCTGCCGGTATTTCATTTGAATCTGATCAAAAGTCCCGCCAAATCAAGGTATTGGGTTTTGATCGGGATGTGGTCGGACAAACTGCTGCGGAAATTCGTGGCGTTCGTCCTCCGGAACCTTATCATGGTAAGGGCATCCGATATGCAGGCGAGAAGATCCGCCGCAAGGCCGGTAAGGCCGGGAAAGGAGCCAAGTAAAACATGGCTAATAAATCTCGTGCAATTGCACGCGCACGTCGTCACGCGCGCGTACGCCAAAATTTGGCTGGAACAGCCCAACGTCCACGTTTGAACGTTTTCCGCAGTCTCACCGGCATTTATGCCCAGGTGATCGATGACCAAGCGGGACGAACACTGGCTTCCGCATCCACAGTGGACCGTGACCT
Source organism: Candidatus Defluviilinea proxima (assembly GCA_016721115.1). Lineage (NCBI taxonomy): Bacteria > Bacillati > Chloroflexota > Anaerolineae > Anaerolineales > Candidatus Villigracilaceae > Candidatus Defluviilinea > Candidatus Defluviilinea proxima. The sequence goes on along the minus strand of JADKIW010000001.1, from coordinate 4,546,786 downwards.
GCGTGAAAAGATAAAGGGCTTGAAGAAATCCGAACAGGCTAAACTAGTGGGCCAGACCGTTGCAGATCGTGCAAAGGGTCAGGGCATCACAGCAGTTGTCTTTGATCGCGGTGGTTATCGCTATGTCGGCCGTGTCAAGGCTCTTGCCGATGGCGCCCGTGAAAATGGCTTGCAGTTTTAGTGGAGAAACACATGGCAGACAATAGAAGAAACGAACAACAACAGGATTACGAAGGTCAAGACCAATTCGAGGAACGTGTTATTGAGATTGCGCGCGTTGCCAAGGTGGTCAAGGGTGGACGCAGATTCCAATTCCGCGTGACCGTTGTACTCGGTGATAAAAAAGGTACCATTTCCATGGGTGTGGGTAAGGCCAATGCAGTACCCGACGCCATGCGAAAGGCATCTGAACGTGCTCGCAAGAACATGCAGGTTGTCAATCTCTCCGGCACGACCATTCCTCATGAAGTACTTGGCAAGGTCGCTGGTGCTCGTGTTATGTTGAAGCCCGCCTCACCTGGTACTGGCGTTATTGCTGGTGGTGGTGTGCGTGCCGTGCTTGAAGTTGCCGGTATTCGTGACATTCTCACCAAGTCTCAGGGAAGCGCGAATGTCCTCAATGTCGTGCAGGCAACCTTTGACGCACTTTCCCAGTTGAAGTCCCCCCAAGAAGAGGCTGCTCGCCGTGGAAAGAATGTCAGCGAATTGGTGCCGTTCTGGGAACGGAGGAAGCAACATGCCTAAGAATCAAGATAGCAATAAGACCTTGCGTGTGACGCTTGTCCGTAGTCCGATCGGTTATACAAAAGACCAAAGGGCTACAGCAAAGGCGCTTGGGTTACGTCGTTTAAATCAGACAGTCGAACATAAGGATACCCCGGCTTTGCGCGGGATGATCCGCAAGATTGTTCATTTGCTTCAGATCGAAGAGTAGCAGGAACGAACAATGAAATTACATGATCTCGTGCCCAATCCGGGCTCCAAAAAGAATCGAAAACGCGTAGGACGTGGTATCTCTGCTGGTCAAGGTAAGACCGCAGGCCGTGGTACAAAAGGTGAGGGAGCGCGCTCCGGTCAAGGCGGAAGCCTTTATCGTCAGGGCGGTAACCTTCCTTTTTATCGTCGCCTTCCGTTCATGCGTGGTCAGGGTTTTACCCCTCTGAACCGGGTTGAATACAATGAAGTTAACCTGGATCAGTTGACCGAGGCCTTTAAGGCTAATGCTGAAGTCTCACCTGAGACACTTGCCGATGCTCACTTGCTTCGCGACTTGAGAAACCCTGTGGTTATCCTTGGTCGTGGTGAAGTGAAAGTCGCTCTCAAAGTGCGTGCCCATCGCGTTACTGCCGGTGCCAAGACCAAGATCGAGAAGGCTGGCGGCAGTATTGAGTTGATCGGCTAATTCGGACTAAGGAAACAATCATGCCTGAAAAGAAACAATCTGCCTGGCGCTATCTTTGGTACTCGCAGGACATTCGTTCAAAATTGCTCATTACATTGGGCATTTTGATACTTTTCCGTCTGGCTGCAAATGTGCCTGCGCCTGGTGTTGATCGTGAAGCTCTGCAAATCTTTTTAAGTGGCTCTGGCTCAGGAGGTTTGTTAGGCTTTTTGAACCTTCTTTCCGGTGGCACTATCTCGAATTTCTCCGTCTTGTCCATGGGTGTGTATCCCTATATCACTGCCCAGATCATCCTTCAGTTATTGATCCCAATCATCCCAGCTCTCCAAAAGAGGATGGAAGAAGATCAACGCGAGGGGCGCCGTTGGATGGAAAAATGGACATATTATTTGGCTGTCCCCATGGCTGCACTTTCTGCCATCGGTCAAATTAATACTTTTAATGCCCTTGCCAGTCAGCAGATCGGACGAGTTGTTCTTCCGTTCGGTTTTACATCAGACTTGTGGTTAACTTCCACCACAACTTTGGTCGTTATGACTGCCGGTACCATGTTTGCAATCTGGTTGGGTGAATTGATCTCTGAATATGGTATTCGTGGTCAAGGCCTTTCCCTTGTGATCTTTGCTGGCATCGTTTCACAAATTCCTCGAAACATCATCTCTTTGTGGAGCGACGAAATTAATCGTTGGCCTTTGATGATCGCCATGATCGTTGTCATGTTGTTGACGATCTTAGCAGTCGTATATGTTCAGCAGGGACGCAGAAATGTCCCGATTATATATCCGCAAAAAAGTGCTGTGTTCTATGCCATGCAACGCGGTAAAAGCGTCCGCATGCCACAACCTACACTGCCTCTTATGGTTAACTTGGCAGGGATGATCCCTCTGATTTTTGCCAGTGCTCTTTTGCAGTTCCCTGCGATCGTAGCTGGCTTTTTTGTCCGCTCCGAAACAGTATGGGTACAGACTTTTGCCGCCAGTGTTCAGTCGTTTTTCAATAGAAGCGGTGCAAGCTCCTGGGGCTATTGGACACTCTACTTTTTCATGGTTGTAGCATTTACCTACTTCTATACGACAGTCTTGTTTGAACAACAAAACTATGGTGATAACTTGAAGCGCTCTGGTGCCCAGATCCCAGGTGTTCATACCGGTGTCGCCACACAGAAGTATCTAAGTCGCATTCAAGCGCGTATTACATTGCCAGGTGCCTTGTTACTTGGAGTGGTGGCGATCATGCCGTTCCTTCTTCAGCTGGTCTTGCCTGCTGCGGCTTCAAGCGCTGGTTTATTCCTTGTGTCGTCCTCGGGCTTGCTCATTGTGGTTGGCGTCGTTCGTGATACTTTCATGAACATCGAAGCAGAACTTAAGCTACACGGGTATCAAGAAAAGCTGCTTGTTAGCTAAGGGCTATTCATGGCAAAAATTCTTGTCCTTCTTGGACCTCCGGGTGTCGGTAAGGGGACCCAGGCAGAAATCCTTTCAGAACGGACTGGTCTGGTGCATATTTCATCGGGCGAGTTGTTTCGAGAGAACATTAAAAACCAAACAGAGTTGGGAAAACTTGCCCAGACATTTATTAGTAAAGGCGAGTTGGTACCTGATGACGTCACGATTGCTATGATACGTGATCGCCTCAGTCGTCCGGACGTTGAAATTGGTGCAATCCTCGACGGTTTTCCTCGCACTCCGACTCAGGCCGATGCTCTTGAAGTCATGCTTGAGGAATTCAAGGGGCAGGTTGACGCAGTCCCGTTCATTAACAGTGCAGAAGATGTACTTGTAGAACGTTTGAGTGAACGATGGACTTGCCGTTCAAATGGACATACCTTCAATCAGAAGTTCAATCCGCCTAAAAAAGCTGGTGTATGCGATTTTGACGGCTCGGAACTTTATCAACGCGATGATGATAAAGCGGATACGGTGAAGCACCGAATTCAAGTTTACTTGGAACAGACTTCTCCTTTGATCGCTTATTATCGTGAACGTGGCAAATTAGTTGAAATAGATGGTATGCAAACCATCGATCAAGTGGCACGCTCACTTGTATCTGCATTGAAGATGTAATAATTATGAGTTGGTCACGCCAGATCCATTTAAAAAGCCCTGCGGAATTGCAGGTAATGCGCGAAGCAGGGCGCATCAACGCAACTGTACTGGCAACAGTCAAAGCACTTTTAAAACCGGGTGTTTCCACTGCCGACCTCAACGCGGCTGCTGAGGAAGTGCTAAAGAAACACGGATGTATATCGCCCTTTAAAGGGTATGGGCACCCGCCTTTTCCGGCGTCCATTACGGTGAGTATCAATCAGGAACTTGTCCACGGCATACCTTCCAAGAGCCGTAAACTGAAAGACGGTGACATTGTTTCGGTTGATTGCGGCACTGTGTTCGATGGTTTTGTCGGAGATTCGGCTTTTACAGCCGGAGTAGGGGAGATTTCTCCCGAAGCACAAGCCCTGCTCGATATTACGGAAGGTGCGCTCCACGCCGCTATTGAAAAAATGCGGGTTGGAAATCGCACTGGTGACGTATCTGCGGCGGTACAAAAATATGTGGAGAGTCGAAATTATTATGTGACACGCGAGTACACCGGTCATGGTGTTGGGCGTCAAATGCACGAAGGCCCACAAGTACCCAACTATGGCAGGGCAGGGACGGGCATGCCTCTCAAGCCTGGCATGACGATTGCCATAGAGCCCATGGTGCTTGTTGGGACTGCAGAGACCCGCGTCTTATCTGACCAGTGGACTGTAGTATCGGCTGATGGATCATTGACGGCACATTTTGAGCATTCTGTTGCTGTCACCGAAGGAGAACCTCTTCTCCTGACTGTCCCATAAATCCATCGCGATGTTGCGCGTAATCTGGACGAAAGAAGAATGAAAGTATATAATTATACTCTTGGCTGTTTATACTAAAACAGCCGGTGTGCAAGGAGAATTTTTGATATGAAAGTTTCACCGTCAATACGGAAACGCTGCGCCAAATGCAGAATTGTAAGGCGCAAAGGCAGAGTTTTTATCATCTGCGAAAATCCAAAACATAAACAGCGACAGGGATAGTGTGAACTATGGCGAGAATTGAAGGTGTTGATCTGCCCCGTAATAAACGGGTGGAAGTTGGTCTGACCTACCTTTATGGTATAGGCCCTACGCGTGCGCGCGAAATTCTGTCCAATACGAAGGTTAGCCCGGATACACGGGTGAAGGATCTTTCTGAGGCCGAAGTATCTGCGATCCGCGAATATATCAGCAAGCATTACGCAGTGGAAGGCGATCTGCGACGCGAAGTCCAGATGAGCATTAAACGTCTCATTGAAATCGGTTCTTACCGTGGTTTGCGCCACCGCCGCAATTTACCGGCCCGTGGCCAGCGCACCAAGACGAATTCACGCACACGAAAAGGTGTCAAGAAGACCGTTGCCGGTCGCGGACGCCGTCGTGGTGCCAAGAAATAAAGGTTGGAGAGAACATGGCTCAAAGTGTACGTTCCACGCGCCGCGCTACAGGCGCAAAGAAGAGCAAACGTGTATTGTCCTCCGGACAAGTACATATTTTTGCATCTTTCAACAATACGATCGTTACGGTGACCGATACCGAAGGCAACACTGTTGCCTGGGGTAGCGCTGGTTCAGCCGGTTTTAAAGGTTCACGCAAGAGCACTCCTTTTGCGGCACGTCTTGCCGCCGAACAGGCCATCAAGGCTGCCCAGCAATTGGGCATCCAGGAAGTGGACTTGTTTGTCAAAGGTCCCGGCCCTGGCCGTGAAAATGCCATCCGTGCCGTACAGGCAATGGGTTTGAAAGTTCGCTCCATTGCTGATATTACGCCGGTTCCACACAACGGTTGCCGCCCGCCCAAAAAGCGACGCGTGTAATTTGATATTGATATAGAGGAAAGTGATTTATGTCGAAGAATATTAGTCCGGTTTGTAAACTCTGCCGGCGCGAAGGCGAAAAACTCTATCTCAAGGGTGAACGATGCTACACACCCAAGTGCTCATTTGAACGGAGAAGTTATGCTCCGGGTCAGCACGGACGCACAGGCAATCGTGGCGGCGGAAGCCGCACTGGACGCGAGTCCGATTATCTGCGCCAGTTGCGCGCCAAACAGCGTGCTCGCCGTGTATATGGAGTTTTAGAGCGCCAGTTCCGCCGTTATTATGAAGTTGCGCTTCAGCGCCGTGGTCTGACAGGTTTGAACCTGTTACAGATCCTCGAATCCCGTCTGGATAATGTGGTCTACCGCCTCGGATATGCATCCAGCCGCGCACAGGCCCGTTTGATGGTCACTCACGGTCACTTTACCGTCAATGATCGCCGCACGGATGTGCCCTCCATGCTGTTGCATGAAGGTGATGTTGTGGCTGTTCGTGAAGGTTCCCGCGCACTTGAATATTTCAAGGGCCTTGGTGATCTGGCGAATGCCCGCACATCTCCTGGTTGGTTGAGCCGCGATACAGCGCAGTTGTCAGGAAACATTCAACGTCTTCCTGAACGCACTGAAATTGACGGCAGCCTGAACGAGCAGTTGATCGTTGAATATTACTCTCGTTAGTAGTGATTGGATTTTCTCCTCTGGCGGGTATTTGCCCGCCGGAGGTTCTATTGTAATGACAGGGAGAGGTGAACCGTGACGGGTATCTCGAACATGGTTATGCCGAAGATCGAGCGTGAAGCAGAAGCTCGAAACTACGGCAAATTCATTATCAGCCCGCTCGAACGCGGGTATGGCGTAACTCTTGGCAATGCGTTGCGCCGCGTTCTGCTCTCTTCGTTGGAAGGCGCGGCCGTGACATCCATCCGTATTGCGGATGTGTTGCACGAGTTCAGCGAAATTCCTGGTGTACGCGAAGATGTCATCCAGGTGACATTGCAGGTTAAACAATTGCGCCTCAAGTTGGATGGTGTGGATAGCACACGCATGCATCTGGAAGTGCGCGGTGAAGGGACGGTCACTGCGGCGGATATCATCACATCTGCCGAGGTGGAGATCGTCAACCCGGAGTTGTACCTCTTTACAGTGGACAACCCCAAAACAAAACTTGATCTTGAGTTCACAGTGGAACGTGGCCGTGGATATTCGCCTGCAAACGAGCGAAGTGGCCATATGCCCATCGGTGAATTGCCGATCGATGCCATTTATAGCCCGGTCAAACGCGTGAATTGGGAAGTAACATCCGCCCGCGTAGGACAGAGCACGAACTACGACAAACTCATTCTTGAGATCTGGACCGATGGTACAGTTTCGCCGGAACGCTCCTTGAGCACGGCGGCCAAGATCGTCATTGACCACTTGCGCTACATTGCCGGTGTCAGTGAAGAGACCCTGACCATTGCGGTCGAAAAAGAAGTTGGCGCCAGCCGCATCACCAGCGAACTGGCTGATACACCCGTCGAAGCGCTTGACCTTTCGGTGCGTGTGTTCAATTCCCTCAAACGAACGGGAATTACAACAGTTGGTGATGTGCTCGAACTTCTTGAGAAGGGCGAGACAGCGGTAATGTCCATCCGCAACTTTGGCGAAAAGAGCCTCGATGAGCTCCGTCAGAAGATGCAGGAAAAGGGCTACATGAAGAGCGATTCGAATTCTGCGGAGTAATTGAGAGATGCGACATCAAATTTCTGGTTATAGACTTGGGCGCAGTACAGGTGCAAGAGTTGCACTGCGTCGCAATCTGATAAAACAATTTTTTACCCACGAGCGTATTACAACCACGCGCGCCAAAGCCGATGCAATTCGCGGTGATGCCGAGCGTTTGATCACATTGGCACGCAACAGTGCGCAAGCCAGTGACGCTGAAAAGGTGCATGCCCGCCGTCAGGCTGTTTCCAAACTTGGAGACAATCAGGTGATCAAGCGCCTCTTTGACGAAATTGCGCCTCGTTATGCCAATCGTCCCGGCGGTTACACCCGCATGTTGAAGCTTGGTCCCCGCATGGGTGACTCGGCCGAAATGGTCATCCTGGAATTGGTTGAAGAATAGTGATTTGAGCATTCGGCTGATGGCTCATTGCTAACACTTGCGCCGCACGCAAGTGCAGGTGAAGCTGGAAGCTAAAATGGCACGTTACAAATTGACTCTTGCCTACGACGGCGCCAGCTTCTCCGGAAGCCAGCGGCAGGCAAAAAGCAGAACGGTGCAAGGCGAGCTTGAAACAGCCTTGCAAAACCTTGGGTGGACTGGACGCTCGATACTCATCTCGGGACGGACGGACACAGGCGTTCATGCTACAGGGCAGGTTGCTTCGGTTGACCTGAACTGGTCTGGCACGGATGATGCTCTCGTTCGTGCGTTGAACTCTCTGTTGCCTGCCGATGTATCTGTGTGGTCTGCATCTGTAGTGGATGAAACATTTCACCCGCGGTTCGATGCAATATCACGAACTTACCGATACAGACTGTTCTGCCAACCGCTAAGAGACCCGATCCGCGAGCGATTTGCCTGGCGGGTTTGGCCCTCGATCAGCGGTGAAGCTCTGGCGGTTGCCGCGAAGCAGTTCATTGGGACGCACGATTTTCATGCCTTCGGTTCCCCGACCACTCCCAAAGGCACGACCGTGCGGACCATCATGACAGCCAAGTGGATACAAGCCACCGCCGACGAATGGCATTTTGAAGTACAGGGAGATGCCTTCCTTTACCGCATGGTTCGCAGAATGGTGTTTATCCAGGCTGTGGTTGCGCAGGGAAAGCTCCCAGCGGAGGCCATTGCCCGCTCTTTAGCGAAGCAGGCCGCGGCTGGCAAGCGAAGCGTACTTCCGTCTGGTCTGGCTCCTGCGGCCGGGCTGACGCTGGTCAATGTTGAATATAAAGATTAAGAGTTAATTGTCAAAAAGATAAAGAAACGGAGATTTGGAAAGTGTACAAGTCGTACTATCCGAAAGCTAGTGAGATCGAACGTAAATGGGTTTTGGTGGATGCCAATGGCCAGAACCTCGGACGCCTTGCGGCACGCATTGCGCATGTTTTGCTCGGCAAACACAAACCAACCTTCACGCCCGGCGTGGAGATGGGCGATAACGTGGTTGTGATCAACTGCGAGCGCGTAACGGTGACCGGCACGAAGACCAGCACCAAGATGGAAACCAAGATGTATTACAAGCACTCGAACTACCCGGGTGGCTTGAAATCCATTTCATTGCGTGACCAGTTGCAACAGCACCCCGATCGTGTTTTGCGCGAAGCTGTGTGGGGCATGTTGCCGCACAACCGCATGGGACGCTCCGTGCTCAAGCGCTTGAAGGTCTATGCAGGCCCCGTCCATCCGCATACCACAAATAATCCCGAGCCAATGGCGTAGGGAAAACAGGAAGAAGAAATATGGCACAATATTATGAAGCTGTAGGCCGTCGCAAGGAAAGCACCGCGCGTGTGCGTGTGATGACCGGTTCGGGCAAGGTTACTGTTAACGAGAAGGACGGCGCCGCCTACTTCACCCGTCTCGGCGACCTGAACGACATTCTGCGTGCATTCACCGCTGTTGGCGAAGACGCCGGGAAATACGATATCACCGTCAAAGTAATGGGTGGTGGTGTTACCGGGCAGACCGAAGCCGTGCGTTTGGGACTTTCCCGCGCGCTCCTTTTGGTCAACAACACATGGACTTCTGCACTCCGCAAGCAGGGCTTGCTCACCCGCGATGCCCGCGAAAAGGAACGCAAGAAGCCAGGCCTTAAGAAAGCCCGCAAGGCCCCGACCTACACCAAGCGTTAATTTTCAATTTCAAACCAATACGAAATGCGTAATTCGTGGGATACAATCTACGGATTACGTTTTTCGTTTTAACAAGGAGTTCCCATGGACTTTTCCCTCGTCACTTCTACATTTGAGACGCTTCGCATCACTCCGCCCTCGAAGTTGACCCTGCTCGAAGCGCGGACTCTTGCCTCTGCACATGTTCCGCCTTATCCGCCCGATATGCCGGTGTTGTTTACTGATATTGATTCCAGCGAACTGGCTTTGCAATTGAAGACCGTTCTGTTGACAACCTACCCGAAAGAGCATTTGGTGCAGTGGGTGAGTGATGGGAAGATAAAAGAAGAACGGGTGGACGAGATCAGTGGAACGGGTATTTTTGCAAGAGCATGTTTGTACGTGCCCGCCCTCGGCGAAGGGACCTCCTTCGAATCGTTCGCGGAGATCGTTGCCCATTTGCGCGCACCGGATGGTTGCCCGTGGGATAAAGAGCAGACCCACGAATCGTTGCGCAAGCATCTTCTTGAAGAATCCTATGAAGCCATCTCCGCCATTGACTCGGGAGACTTCGCCGATATGCGCGAGGAATTCGGTGATATGTTGTTGCAGGTCGTGTTACAGTCACAGATCGCCAATGATGAGGGACAGTTCAACGTCAATCAGGTGGTGCATGGAATCCATTCGAAGATCGTGCGGAGGCATCCGCATGTTTTCGGCGAATTGAAATTGGATGGCGTGGACGGTGTGCTGGCGAATTGGGAAAAATTGAAGGAAACTGAACGCAAGGACAAAGGCCAAAAGGAAAAGGGACTGCTCGACGGTGTGCCTCTTGCCTTGCCCGCCTTGAGTCAGGCGCAGGAATATCAAGACCGCGCCGCGCGTGTTGGCTTTGACTGGCCTGAAATAGACGGCGTATTGGACAAGGTGAAGGAAGAGATCGAAGAGATCAAGAAAGCCGAGTCAGATTTTGAACTCGCATCCGAGATCGGTGACTTGTTCTTCGTGCTGGTCAATCTGGCGCGCTGGAAGAACGTGGACGCCGAGTCCGCGTTGCGGGGGACGAATATGAAGTTCAAGAAACGTTTTGGGTATGTAGAGCAGGGCGCAAAGAAACAGGGACGAAATTTATCAGACTTGACACTGGAAGAGATGGACGTGTTTTGGAACGAGGCGAAGAAGAAAGGGGAGTGATGATTTACTTGGCCTGTCCCTGTATAGGTATCTGTTTGTGGCGTAGTGGACCATGGACTCAGCTATAGCTTGATATTTTCATTTGACTTCAAAACCGTCAATCATATATTGTGGCTGACCATCCATTACACCGAAAACCAACTTGGACGGAAGTTCATTGCAAAAAATGAAGTAGCTCTGAGTTGGCGTCGCCTCGTTTTGTGCAAAGTGAAAATACCATGCACCATCATTACTTACACCTGATCCTGACATGGATAGCATACCTCCATGCGGAATCCGTCCACGGGGACCATGAAGGATGTTTGGATTTACACGCTCTTTTTCAGTATTTGGTATGGCAGCGATAAAGGGTGACCAAGTACCTGCTCTTGGTCGGACCTCTATAACAAAACGTGAATCAACCTTATGAACACCAATTGTATAAGGTTGTATAACAGGCGAAGTGAAACTTGGGGTACGACCTTCAGCAGAAGACTTAATTCGTTCTTTCCAATCTGGGTCTGTAATACTCACATACAGCCTTGTCCGAAGACCTGCTGGTATAAGAGTATTATCGACTGTTGAAGGGAAAAGACCAATAATTGGAAAAGTTGATCCACGTTGGCGTAGGGCGCGATCAAGCGCATAAGAATATTCTTCTTTACATGCTTCACTTCCAAGACTATTCTGGGTCGCATAAAGAATCCAAGCATTTGACTGGTTAGGGTTACAAATAAAATCCTCGATTTGTTGCCATAAACGTTTACCTGCTGCAATATTCCACCTATCTAATTTGACTACTAAGCCAGCTTGCTTAAGCTCTTGGGCAATGAAATCCACGTCAGAGTCTTTATTGTCATCCCAAGCGTAGGTAATCCATACTGTTGCCATGATTTCTACTTCCTTAATGTACACGAAATTTCCGCCCCGCGACATGCGTGGCTGATTTGGAAACAATAAATTATGTTGATTGTTTAATTCTTTTGAAATAAAGGTAATGCATACCTTTTGATGAAGTTATAACAGAATCACCAGTGCTAATCAATTCCCAACCGTTTTCTCCGAGTTCAGCTATAGTTTTTGCGAGAATGTCCCGCTCAGAGATATTGCCCTCTTTAGATATTCTCTGTTCTTTTAATCCATCTTTTAAAAAGTAAATCAATTGGGGATAGAATCCTTTCCACTTAGCCGCTTCGTCTTGTTGTATCGGTCCAATTGCACAATATTCCCATTTAGGCATAACAATCTCCTTCTAAAACAGAAATCCTTTGCTTTATGAAAAAACTAATGGACAATTCAATTAGATCAAATCCAATCAAATCCGAAATTTGCATTATGAGAACAGTTTGATTATACAAACTCGATTTGATTTAGCCATAAGATAGAAGCGAAGCCCAATAAACCATTTATAAGATGTACAGTTCATAACTTTTTTCAAGTGCTTATCGAATATTTATGTTATAAAAGCTTAGGTCATCTTTGTAATCGCCCAACTACATCTTAACCAGATAATCCACCGTAGGGTGGTTATCCCACTGGGGACATGTGTACAGCAAATTACTTGTGTAACATCCTATATGCAGATTATACATCCAGCCTGTATTCACAACTTAGGTTGCTATTCATCCAATATCTTGTACATCAAATACTCGTCGTAATACTTACCCTCATAAAAAATGCCGCGTGGTTCTGTGCCGTAGACTGTGAATCCGCAACGCTCGTAACAGCGAATGGCTGGTGTGTTGTCAGTCATGACGCCCAGTTTGACGATCTCAACATCCCGCGCTTTTGCCCATTCGATGCAGGTGGTGATCAATTCTTCGGCGAGGTGCAGTCCTCTCCACGGCGGGCGGACGAAAACTCCCCAAATGAGCGCGTTGTGTTTTGTCTTTGGCGATTCGCCTTTACGGATTCCCGTCAAGCCGACCAGTTGCGAATTGTGTTCTGCAACGAAGATCGTCCCATGCTCATCGGGTTTCAATCTGCTTTCCCAAAAGCTCATGGGGTGATTCGCGTTGACCTCGTAATCTGCACTAAATGCAGTGGGGCTATCCTGCAACGCAAAAAGCCGCAACTCGCGGAATTGAACTACATCTCCAAGGTTCGCTTCGCGAATGAAGACAGTCCCTTGTTTGGTTGCAAGCGATCTACTCATCGGTTACATCGAAAACGGTCAATGGCTTGCTCGAACAATGCCTGCGTATTGTCCGCTTGTGGACTGTACACCTTCCATGCAAAGGCGCGGTCGCCGCAGATCCATGCCCCGGCGGCGCCGAATGGCAGGACGGGTGTTGCCGTGGTGGTGATCGGGGTGTAGATCACGTTCATATCGCGGATCAGCTTCACGTCCAGGTTGCCGACGCGCGTGTCCACGTCATCCAAAATAAGGTCTAGCATGAATTGCGGGTCCGAACTCCCGGGTGACGTTTGCCAGACCATCTGAATAAAAAGATTGGTGTTGAACGCCGCGATCAGTCCCTGTGAATAGGTGCTGGGCGAAGCGGCATTGTTCTTCGCACTGACATCGAAGAAAGACATATCTATGGGATGCCCCACGCAAAATTGATACTCGCAGAACAATCCTTTGAGATCGAATGGCGTAGGCGATGGGTAAGGGGTTGGGATGGGTTGTGCCGTGTTTTGCGGAATGGCTGCGAGAGTTGCCGCCACCGCTTGTTGCACTTGCAAATCCGTATTTGAGTTTGCAGGGAAGGTGCAGGCTGATAGAATTACGACGAGCAGGAAGATAAGTTTGTAACGCATCTGTCGATTATACAACGCCCTGACCTGGCTATCTCGGAACATTCCTGAACGGCCAGGCGTCCTTCCTGTAAAGGAGCATGAATGAAAAAAGTTTTTATGGGTTTGATCACATTATTATTTTTGATGACCGCCTGTGCGCCCGCAACGCCAGAACAACCGCCACAATCTCTTATCGTAAGGGACCCGACCGCCCGCGCGCCAAAACCCACGCCAACACCGATCCCTGTGGATTTGACTCCCGCCCAACAAGCGGCGGTCTCGGCTCTTTCTGAGACTTTGAGCCTGCCCGCTGATCAAATTACCTTGATCTCCACTGAGGCCGTTACCTGGCCAGATGGTTGTCTCGGTGTGCAACGCATGGGCATGATGTGTTCACAAGCTCTTGTGGAAGGTTTCAAGATCATCCTCGAAGCGGATGGCAAACAATATGAATTTCACACGAACCAAAATGGAAGCGCCGCTGTCCTTGCTAAAAATGACACGTCTGGGCAAAACTCAGTTGACGATATCGTGATCGAACAACTTGCGAACAACCTCGGCTTGAATAAAGAGGATATTACTGTTCTCAGCAGTGTCGACACCGAATTTAATGATGCTTGCATGGGCGTGCCCATGCTAGACCTGATGTGTGCGCAGGTCATTACTCCGGGGCGTATCATTGTGTTGGAAGCGAATGGTGCTCAATATGAATATCACACCAGCGCTGATGGTTCACGCGTCCAACCTGCAACCCTCGCATTGACTTGGAAACGTGAAGGTGGCATTGCAGGCTTTTGCGATAACTTGGTGGTTTTCCTTTCTGGTGAAGTGTATGGAAATCAGTGTAAAGCCAATGATGGGCGAATGGGCACATTCGCCAACCTGCTCTCTGTTGCTGAGCGAAAACAATTCAGCACGTGGACCGCAAAATATGGTCAGGTTAATGTAGACGCATCCGACCCTAAAGGCGTAGCAGACGGCATGACAGTGTTACTGTCCCTGTATGGAAATGGTACAGGGCGGCCATCTAAAGACGACAATGCCGCAATCTTGCTGTGGGCACAAACCATATACCAAAAGCTGTACGAATAATTGAGTGAGCCTGTGGAAGTTCCACAGGCTCTTTTTATTTGTTGAATTCACACAATTTTAGTGATGTTTGTCATGTTGACGTGAGACGGGCTATTTGGGTATATTTGGGTTAATCCTACCCCCCTGGGGGGGGTAAGAAAAGTTACTTGACCTGTATCAGAGAAGTAGAGGTAAACATGGAAAACGACAACACTCTGCGAAGATTAAAGACCATTGAGGGGCACCTGCGTGGCATCACGCGCATGGTGGAAGAAGATGCCTATTGCATCGATGTCATCCGTCAGATACAGGCAGTAGAGGCGGCTCTGAACAAAGTCAGCGCACAGATATTGGAAAGTCACCTCAATTCTTGTGTGACCACTGCGATACAAGGAAACAACAAGGCAGAACGCGAACGTGTCTTGAAGGAAATCACCGAAGTATTTGAAATGTCAACCAAAGTTTAAATGACCAAAGGAACTTGTACCGTGAAAAAAGTACTACTTACCATAAGCTTGCTCGTCTTTTTACTTTCTGCCTGTGGGAGCTCGCCCAAACCTGCGACCGAAGTTACTCTGGAGTTGACAGACTTTGCCTATAGCTCTCCCTCTTTCACCATCCCTGCGGGCCAACCCGTCACGCTGACATTGGTCAATAAAGGGGCATTGGAGCATGATTTCGTCATCGAAAAGATCAATGCCAAGTTCGAACTCAAACAGGATGGCGGCTCAACCGAACATCACATGCATGGCGACCAGAAATACGATCTGCACTTTTCTGCCTTGCCAGGGAATACAAGTGTTGCCCAGATCACCATTGACGAACCTGGAACCTATAAATTCTTCTGCTCTGTAGAAGGACATCTTGAAGCAGGTATGACTGGTGAACTGATCGTTGTTGCACAAGAATAAATATCAAATCAATATAAACAAATAAAAGGAGAAATATCATGACCACAGTTACTTATACCGTCCCCGCCATCTCATGCGGACATTGCACCCACACGATCGAGACCGAAGTGGGTGAGTTGAAGGGAGTCCAATCCGTGAAAGCGGACCAGACCACCAAGAAAGTTGTGATCTCTTTTGATGCGCCAGCCAGTGAAGAAAGCATCAAAACCTTGTTGGCCGAGATCAACTATCCTGCTGAAGGTCTCATCACGATTTAGCGCGTAGCCAAATTAGTAAGTGCATTATTGAAATTGGATGAAAACAGAATAGAAGAAGAAAGTCTGTTTTCATCCACAAATCTGTAACGGAGTCCGTATAAGCCATGACTACAAAACAACTCACACTTCCCATCACAGGTATGACCTGTGCCAACTGTGTTGCAACCGTCGAACGCAATCTCAAGAAATTGGACGGCGTGCAAACCGCAGTGGTTAATCTTTCCTCAGAGCGGGCCACTGTAGATTTTGATGCATCCAAACTTGCGTTGACAGATGTCATCGCACGCGTCAATCGTGCGGGGTATGGCGTTGCTACAGGTGAAGCGGACCTCGTCATCAAACGGCTCTCGGATGATACCGATGCGCGCCGACTTGAAAAAGCTTTGTCCAATCTCGAAGGCGTGCTTGAAGCACAGGTAACGTACACCACCGAAAAAGCACGTGTCAAATACATTCCCACCGTTATCACACAGATCGAATTACGCAGAGCGGTTTCTTCTGCAGGTTTCGAAGCCGTGGAACTGGGTGGCGAAGCAGAAGATGCCGAAGCCATGGCACGTGAACATGAGATCAACGAGCAACGTCGTTTACTCATCATCGGCTTGATCTTCACCGTGCCACTTTTCCTGCTTTCGATGGGAAAAGACTTCAGTCTCCTTCCCGATTTTGTTTACGCAAAAACATCCATGGGCGGGATGCGTGACGCCCAGCCTTGGTTTGGCTGGCTTATGCTCGCCCTTGCTCTCCCTGTGCAATTCTATGTGGGTTGGCAATATTATGTCGGCGCTTTCAAGGCCCTTCGCAATAAATCCGCCAACATGGACGTACTCATCGTGATGGGTTCCTCTGCCGCGTTCTTCTATTCACTCCCGATCACATTTGGTTTGTTGATGGGGCACGTCTATTACGAGACTGCCGCCGTCATTATCACGCTCATTAAACTTGGAAAATTCCTCGAAGCCCGAGCCAAGGGACGCACCTCCGAAGCGATCAAAAAGCTGATGGGACTCCGCGCCAAGACTGCTCGCGTCATTCGTGACGGGGTGGAGGCGGAGGTCTCAATCGACTCTGTTCTCGTCGGAGACATGATCCTCGTCAAACCAGGCGAGACCATTCCTGTCGATGGCGTGATCGTTGAAGGTCGCAGTGCGGTGGACGAATCCATGCTGACGGGTGAGTCGATGCCTGTTGAAAAGAAACAAGGTGACACGGTCATCGGTGCAACGCTCAACAAGTTGGGCATGTTGAAATTCGAAGCGACCAAGGTTGGTAAAGAGACTGCTCTCGCACAGATCATCAAGCTTGTGGAAGATGCGCAGGGGAGCAAGGCGCCGATCCAAAAAATGGCAGATCAGGTTTCAGCGGTATTTGTCCCTATCGTAATTGCGATTGCACTGACAACCTTTGCAGGCTGGTATTTCTTTGGCCCAACATTACCTATCAACGCAGACGTAGACAATTTCACCCGTGCTCTCATCAACATGGTGGCGGTGTTGGTCATCGCTTGTCCGTGTGCGATGGGGCTCGCCACGCCGACGGCCGTCATGGTTGGTTCTGGTAAAGGTGCGGAATTGGGTGTGCTGTTCAAAAGCAGTGAAGCCTTGGAACGTGCAGGAAACGTCTCGGTTGTCGTTCTCGATAAAACAGGAACGATCACGAAAGGTCAACCTGCCGTAACCGACATAATTACCATTCCCGAATCACCGATTGCCAACGAAGAGTTACTCCGTCTTGCCGCAAGTGTCGAACGTGGCTCGGAGCATCCTCTCGGCGAAGCGATCTGGGCGGACGCAACTGCCCGAGGGTTGAGTTTGGGAGAAGCGGCTGGGTTTAAAGCAGAGCCCGGGCATGGCGTGCAGGCTGAAGTCGAGGGAAGAAGCGTTGCCGTAGGCAATATCCGCATGATGGAAGCGCACAACTACTCCCTCAACGGACTTCAATCCGAAGTGGCCCGTTTGCAATCTGAAGCGAAGACAGCGATGTTGGTTGCCGTGGATGGAAAAGTGGAAGGCGTGATCGCCGTTGCTGACACGATCAAGGATAGCTCAAAGGATGCGATTGAAGATTTGCATAAGATGGGCTTGAAAGTGGCGATGATCACGGGCGATAACCAAAAGACCGCCGAAGCGATCGCGAGACAGGTTGGCATTGATGTTGTTCTCGCTGAGGTCTTGCCAGAAGGAAAATCCAACGAAGTCAAGAAACTCCAGCAAGCAATCGTCAATCGTCAATCGTCAGGCGTCAATGTAGTAGCGATGGTGGGGGACGGCGTGAACGATGCGCCCGCTCTTGCGCAAGCTGATGTCGGTATTGCGATTGGAACGGGGACCGATGTGGCGATGGCTGCGGCTCCTGTAACATTGATGAGTGGTGACTTGCGTGGCGTGGCTCGTGCGATCAATCTATCGCGCAAAACGCTTGGCACAATCAAACAGAATTTATTCTGGGCGTTCTTCTACAATGTGGTGCTTATTCCTGCCGCCGCGCTGGGATATTTGAACCCGATGCTCGCCGCCGGTGCAATGGCATTCAGTAGTGTGTTCGTTGTAACAAATAGTTTGAGACTGCGAAAAGCGAAAATTTAGTTAGCTCGCAGTTTGATAATAAAAGATTGAAGAGAAAAGGAGCTTTAATATGCGTACTAAAATGTTGATCGTCCTGCTGTTGATTTCATTGCTTGCGGCCTGTGCCCCGAAAAAAGAGGAAATGCCCACAGCGGCTTTACCTGCTGGCAAGGCTTTTGCAGAAGGAAAAGAGATTTTCTTTGTCCATACCGAGGCATCTGATGCAGATGTGGCGCAGTTGTTGTCTACTATGATGTCGTCGCCGGTGATCCATGTCCCCTCTCTGGCAAATGTGCCCGATGAAGCGCTCGCGAACGTTTATGTGTTCGATAACGGACTTGAAGGTATGGGCCCCTTCGGCTTTCAAGCGGATGTGTTCGATAACCCTCCAGGTGTAGAAGGATACTCACCGTTGCGCCGAATCAATGTTGTCACATGGGCAGATCCTTCAAAGGCACGCATGCTCACCTCTGTGGCTGAGATCATGTCTGCGAAAGATGCAGGCGAAGTAACTATTGCCCAGCCTGGTGTTGTAGTCAACATGCCGTTCGTTGTATGGGATGGCGGTCAGAGATAGAAGCAATTCAGACTTCGGGAGTCTCAAAGACTTCCGAAGTCTTTGGTATGTATTTCATCTATTTTGTATAGAGGCTCCATGTCCAATCAACGCAAAACGACGTTTGACCCTGTCATCCTCATAGCGCTTGGTATCGGTTTATTGACCGTTGCCATCATCATGCTGGTCACGCAAAATCTAGGCGAACAAGGAATTTCCATTGGCTCGGGCTCAGGGTCTGCCAACCTCATGGTTGCATTCGTCACAGGCATTACCACTGGCGGATTAAGTTGTCTCGCTGTGCAAGGTGGTTTACTGGCCAGCTCGCTTGCCCACCAGATCGAACAGGATTACGTTGAGCAGACCCCGCAGAAACGGAAACAACTCAAGCGCAATCAACAAGTCGAGGTCAAACGGACAAACTCTGCTCAACCCATTCTTCTCTTCCTTGCTTCTAAACTCGTTGCCTATACATTGCTTGGTGCATTGCTTGGCTGGCTTGGCTCATTCCTTGCACTCAGCCCTGTCACACGTGCGCTTCTCATGGTTGCAATCGGCATCTTCATGATCGGTAATGCATTGCGTATGTTCGATGTGCATCCTATCTTCCGTTACTTCTCGGTCGAGCCGCCCAAATTCATCACACGCTACATCCGTCGTACGGCCAAAGGAACTGATACTGCCACACCTCTCTTCCTCGGTTTTCTCACCGTCTTCATCCCTTGTGGTGTGACCCAAGCGATGATGGCGACCGCTCTTGGCACAGGTAGCGCCTTCATGGGTGCGGCCCTCATGTTCGCCTTTGTCCTTGGCACAAGCCCGGTCTTTTTTATTGTTGCTTACTTAACAACCGAACTCGGCGCACGCCTTGAAAAATTCTTTATGCGTTTTGTCGCCATCGTCCTGCTTGTTTTGGGATTGGTCACCCTTGATGGCGGACTCAACCTCGTGGGCTCTCCCTATTCCCTCACCAACCTCTCTCGTGGATTGATAACCGCTTCCTCCTCACCGACGACTGCTTCTGTCCCTTCAACCGATCTTACACTGATGGTTAAAAACGAGGGCTACTTCCCACAGACGCTCAAAGCAACAGCGAACGAGGCGATCTACCTCAGCCTCGTCACAAACCAGACCTATTCCTGCTCACGAGATTTTGTCATCCCCTCTTTGAATTATTATCAGCTTCTCCCCGATACAGGGACAACACAAGTCTCCATCCCTGCCCAACCTGCAGGCACAAAAATGTTCTTCACCTGCTCGATGGGCATGTACACCGGGACGATAGTGTTTGAATAAAGATTTATTTATAGACCCTAAAGGTCTCAAAGACCTTTAGAGGCTGTTTAATAAATCTTAAATTTAGCAAGACGTCGTAGCCCAAGCCGGATCATCAAGATATAAATAAAAGACTCACTGGATTGCACCAAGCGCTCATAGTCTCTAGCCATACGACGATTGCGCGTGATCCAAGCATTAGTTCGTTCAATGACCCAGCGTTTGGGTAGAACTTGAAATCCTTTTGGTTGCCTACCTTCAAGATGAAGGTGATCTCAGCTTGAAGTTCATTTTTGACCCAATCAACGAGGTGCCCACGATAACCACCATCAGCAAAGATTTTTTGCAAACGCGCTCTGAGAGACTTCCTCTTTTTCAATTTCACCAGAGTTTCTTCGCCAGCATAAACATCTTGTACATCAGCGGCAGTGACTTTGGCCAGAACTACGAGCCCCATCGTATCTGTAATCACATTTCTTTTTCGTCCTTTTATCAGTTTGCCACCATCAAAACCAATTTTTTCACCACCTTCTGCACTTTTTATGCTTTGACTATCCAGAATCATTGCACTCGCTTGTGGACTACGCCCTGCTTGAATTCGAACGCGCTCTCGAATGATCGTATTAAGCTTTTCCCACATGCGGTTCTTCCCAAACTGTCTAAAATAATAATAGACTGTTTGCCAAGCAGGAAACTCATGTGGTAAATCTCGCCAAACACAACCATTTTTGACAATGTAAAAGATGCCATTCATAATCGCTCGCCAAGGTATTTCTCGTGGTCTGCCTTTGCGCTTTGCTCTGGGCAAGTATGGCGCAATTTGCTTCCATTCGGTATCATTCAGGTTAGTCGGGTATTCTTGGTTTGATTTGGTCATCATCCAAGTTTGCCCGATTTTTCCTCTTTTTCCTATTTATTAAACAGCCTCTTAGGGTTTTTGAGGAAACTATGAAAAAACAAACTTTCTCCGTTCCCGATATGCACTGCTCCAACTGCTCAATGAAACTCGAGTCCATCGAAGATGATTTCCCTGCCATCAAAGAGATCAACGCCAGTTATCACAAACAACAAATGATCGTTGAATATGATGAAGCCAAATTAACAATAGACGAGATCATCGCCGCTGTAAAGAAAAAGGGATATCAAGCTATTCCTGTGTAAGCACGTGGACATGGAAAACGGGTATACAGTAGATAACAAGCCAGACTTGTTTACCTGTATACCCGTTTACGTTATACTACTGCCCATGCCCCAATACTTTACCCTACAACAAGCCAATGAGGCTTTGAAGATCATCCGCCCGATCATGGACGAAGTTCAGGCGATCCGTCAAAAGATACTTGATAATCAACCGGAAGCTTGGCCTGCTATTGAAAAGTCCGCAGGGAATGGTGGAAACAAAGCCCTCAGTAAAATGGTAGTGGATTTTGAGAAGTTGGATGCGCTCATCCATCAGATCATGGATACAGGTGTACAGATCAAAGATATCAACACAGGGTTACTGGATTTTTCTGCCTTGCGGGAGGGACGTGAAGTCTATCTCTGTTGGAAATATGGGGAGGACGATATCGCTTTCTGGCATGAAGTGGATGCAGGGTTTATAGGGCGGCAACCAATCACAACATTTTGAGTAAGCACTGGAGAAAAATGAATAACGGCATTTTATATGGCATTGGCGCATATGCGCTGTGGGGGCTTTTTCCACTCTATTGGAAGCAATTACATGAAGTTTCTGCATTACAAGTGATCGGGCATCGTATTGGTTGGTCATTTGTCATGCTCATGATCTATATCGTTGTCACCGGGCAATGGAAGGATTTCCGCTCGGTTGCGTTTACTCGCAAGACCATCGGTGTATATTCTGTTGCGGCAGTTTTTCTCAGCTTGAACTGGCTGATCTATGTCTGGGGCGTCAACTCGGGTTTCATTGTTGAGACCAGCCTTGGATATTTCATCAACCCGTTGCTCAGTGTACTGTTGGGCGTTATTTTCTTGCGTGAACGCTTACGCCCTCTGCAATGGGTTCCTGTGGGGATTGCCGCCATCGGTGTTGGGTATCTAACGTTTGTATACGGCCGTTTACCGTGGATCGCTCTCTCTCTGGCTTTCTCATTTGCCTTGTATGGCCTTATCAAAAAACTTTCCCCACTTGGCTCTTTGTATGGGCTTACGCTCGAAACAGGAATTGTTTTCCCTGTTGCGCTGATTTATCTTGTATTCGTCGGTGTTACTGGCACAGGTGCATTCCTGCATGATGGAACGCGGGTTGATCTTTTCTTGATCGGCGCGGGTATCGCAACCACGATACCTTTGCTCATGTTTGCTTCGGCGGCCAAACAAATTCCGCTGACCATCGTGGGCATGTTGCAATACATTGCTCCCACTTTGCAATTCCTGATTGGTGTGCTTGTATATAAAGAAGCGTTTGATATGGCGCACTTCATCGGTTTTAGTATCGTTTGGGCGGCGCTCATCATTTTTGCCATCGAAAGTTATGTTGCAAGTCGTACAACTGCACAACCCATCCCTGAATTAGGAGAAGGCTAATGAAAATTCTATTTATCGGCGGAACAGGCATCATCAGTTCGGCATGTGCCGACCTCGCCCTCGCGCGCGGACACGAACTTTTTATTTTGAATCGTGCAACTTCGACGAAGTATCCCTTCCCGAAGGGAGCGACTCTGCTCAAAGGCGATATTCACGCGGACGAAGCGCATCTTACCTCCCTTTTGGCTGGTCACCGCTTCGATGCAGTTGTGGACTACATTGCTTTTTCTACACAAGACATTGAACGTGACTTGCGTCTCTTCCGCAAGAACACCGATCAGTTCGTCTTCATCAGCTCGGCTTCTGCATACCAAAAGCCTGTGAAGAATTATCTCATCACAGAAGAGACGCCGCTTGAGAACCCCTATTGGGAATATTCGCGCAACAAGATCGCTATCGAGAACATGTTGATGAAGGAATATCGCGAGAACGGCTTCCCTGTCACGATCATTCGTCCCTCGCATACCTATGGACATTCTCAAATCCCCTTTGGCTATTGCACCTGGCGTGATCCGTGGACGTCCATTGACCGCATGAAGCGTGGCAAGAAGATCATCAGTCACGGCGATGGCTCATCCTTGTGGGTGCTCACTTGGAACTCAGACTTTGCCAAAGGCTTGGTCGGGTTATTGGGCAATGAGAAAGCGGTAGGCGAAGCGTTTCAGATAACGTCAGATCAGGCTCTCAGCTGGGATCAAATTTATCTCGAAGCGTATCAGGCTCTCGGTCTGGAACCGAACGTGATCCACATCCCATCTGATTATATTGCGAGGTTCGATGAAGAGGCGGTGGGGAGCCTCATTGGCGATAAGTCCAATACAGTTGTATTTGATAACAGCAAGATCAAAAGTTTTGTGCCAGACTTCCACTGTGAAGTGGATTGGGCGGCAGGCTTGCGCAAGTCGCTGGCGTGGTTCGAGGCGCATCCCGAATTTCAAACAGTGGATAAGGAGTGGGATGCATTGTCTGATAGGATTATTGCGTCATATGAAAGGGCGTTGTTATAGCTGGTGATATACTGCCATCGTTGAGATTGCGATGACTGATCGGCTTCGAAATGCATTTCATCCCTTGATCAAAATGGAGCGGCACACTTGGGCGGGGAAGTTGCTTGTGTCAGTTCTCATCATATCCATTGTAGTAAATGGTTTATATGTTCTTGTACATTCCCTGCGCGGTGATGCTGTGCTTGGTTTGTCGAACATGGTCAATATTGTTCTGTTTTTTGTTCAGATCGTTTTGTTGATCCCTGCGCGCATGGGATACACCCGTGAGGTATCGTTCGTTCTCTCGATTCTTGTTTGGGGGGGCATGACCTATAACGCATGGAGAGGAATGGGGGTGCATGATTCTTCGATCATCGTATATTTGCTGGTCATTCTCGCAGGTGCCTTGGTAATGGGCTGGCAGTTCGTTGTAAGTATGACAGTTTTGAGCGTGGCATCCATTTGGGGGCTGGCTCTGGCTGAAACATTAGGCATCCGCATATCGCAAGCCCAGACGCCACTTGTTACAGCCTGGGAACTTTCAGTGGTCTTTTTGTTTGCGATCGCGCTCGTTTATATGGTGATGAGCGTGATGCGCCAATCTGCCAGGGACGTGGAAAAGATCGAGGAACAATTTAGCAAAATTTTTAGTGTAAGCCCAATGGCGATCAGTGTTATTGCCTTGCAACCAGGGAAGTTGTTAGATGCCAATGACGCGTATTGGAAGTTGATGGGCCTGGATGCGCAAACCTCGTTAGGCAAATTAGTCACAGAATTGAATCTATGGGTTGATGAAAAATCGCATAAGCGATTTGTGGATGCAATGCTGAAACAAAGGTCACTTCATCTTCCTGTGTTTGAATTTATCAACGCGAAAGGAGAGAAACGTGTCACCGCTGTATTTCATGAACTGATCGACTCGGCGAGTGAACCAACGGTTCTCTCCATTTTTTATGATATTACGGAACAAGTCAATTCCCAGCGTGCTTTGCAGGCTTCAGAAGAAAAATATAAAAATTTCGTAGAAACCAGCGCAGAAGGGATTTGGTTTCTAGCCTTCGATGAACCGATCCCAACCGACCTCCCAGAAGAGGAGCAGGTTCGGCTCATTTATCGGTTCGCTTATGTTCAAGATTGTAATGAGACGTTTGCCCGAATGTACGGATACGCGTCTCGTGATGCTGCTTTGGGTGTACGATTGCTTGACTTGCATGGGGGAAGTGTGACCGATGTTAATTTTCAGGCAACGCTGGGCTTGGTCCATGCAAATTACAGGGCATCAGAACGTGAAACGGTTGAGAAGACCGTTGATGGAAGGACGATCCATTTTTTGAATTCGGCTGTTGGGGTATTTAAGGATAAAAACCTGATCGGCATATGGGGCACACAATTGGATGTCACAACACTTCAGCAAACCCAGATTGCACTGCAACGAAGTGAAGCTCGTTTGCGAGCCTTGCTCGAAGCCACACCCGACATGATCTTTGAATTTGATCGTGATGGCAGGATCTTGCAATTTATCTCATCTTCGACCATGAATACACTCCTGCCGCCCGAACAATTTTTAGGTAGAAATATTTCCGAGATCATGCCTTTGAACGTGGTTGAACAAACCATGTTCGCGATTTCCCGTACTCTTGAGACAGGACACTTGCAGGTGTTCGAATATCAACTCCTTGAGATGAACGACCCGCGCTATTACGAGGCAAGCGTGATCCGCAATGATGTGGATACGGTCATCGCCATGGTGCGCGACGTCACCGTGCGGAATTGGACGATGAACGAACGTGAGAAATTGATCGATGAACTGGAAGCTAAGAATGCTGAGCTGGAACAATTCACATACACCGTTTCGCACGACTTGAAGTCTCCTTTGATCACGATCAAGGGCTTTATGGGATTTGTACAAGAAGATGCAAGGGCTGGCAACATAGATAGACTCGGCGTGGATATTCAGCGTATCACTGATGCCACTGATAAGATGCAAAAACTGCTTAGTGACCTGTTGGAGCTTTCTCGTGTTGGTAGGCTGGTCAATAAGCTTGAATTGGTCAACATGAACGAACTTGCAGAGGAGACCGTTGAACTTATCCATGGGCGTATCACACAAGCAAATGTCCAAGTGCGTATCCAGCCGAATCTTTCATTTGTATATGCAGACCGTCAGAGGGTGTTTGAAGTCCTTCAAAACCTGGTGGATAATGCGGCCAAGTTCATGGGCGATCAATCGAATCCGCTGATTGAGATCGGGCAAAAGGATCAACTCAACGGCATGCCTTTGTTTTATGTCAAAGATAACGGTGCGGGAATCTCGCCTCAATTCAAAGACAAGATCTTTGGCCTGTTCAATAAACTGGACTCGCGTAGCGACGGCACGGGCATAGGTTTGGCGCTGGTTAAGCGGATCATTGAGTATCACAAGGGCACAATATGGGTGGAATCACAACTCGGGCAGGGTGCCACCTTCTTCTTCACGCTTCCCTCTCCACCGATGTCTGGCGAGGTGATCGAATGAATCGTGCTCGTCGTATGCTTTTTTTGCTATCTTTAAAAGATGAACCCGAAAAAGCACGCCATGCAACCCTTTTGCGCATGGCGTCCATCGCTATATTCTTTGTCGCATTGATGGGAATATTGCTCAATCTTTTCCTTGGAAATGATGCAGAGCGTTCTGTCAACAGTGTGCTTATCGGAATCGGTTTGTTGCAGATTCCTGTTCAGTTTCTCGTGCGTAGTGGACGAGTCCGTTTTGCCAGCGGTTTTCTCCTGTTTATGCTCTGGGTCGCGTTGACATGGATCGCCAGCAAAGTAGATGGCGTTAATGATGTGGCTGTGGTGGCTTACTTCTTACTTCTGTTGGCGGCAGGTTACCTGCTTGGCTGGCGGGTAGTCACATTGTTGACCACATGGACCATTCTTGCTGTATGGGTACTGGCTGCTTTTGAAGCCGCGGGGTTGATCCAACAATTTCAGGGTAATCCGATACGGATTGCGGTTGACCTGACAGTTATCTTTGTAATTGCATCTCTGGAGATCTATTTCGTACTCAACGAGTTAACCCGGTCTCTGAATAGTGCGCGCACAGAATTAGAGGAACGCCAACGCGTGGAAGTTATCCTTCGGGATGAGCAGGAAAAGCTCAACCTTGCTCTTCATGCCGCAAAAATGGAGACGTGGAATTGGAACATTGAAACAGGATCCATCTCATGGTCGGAGGGGACAGAGGCGATGTTTGGGTTGGCGAAGGGGCAGTTCGATGGAAAATATGATACGTATTTGTCACTCGTCCACCCAGACGATGTTTCCAAAGTGCAGAAGGCGATCCGCGAAGCTTTGATGGAGAGGGAATACGATTACGTGATCGAACATCGTCTTATATGGCCAGATGGGGGCGTGCATTGGGTGGAAGGACGCGGCAAAGTATATTGGAATGAAAAAGGTAAGCCAATACGCATGGCCGGCACCGTTGTGGATGTGACGAAACGAAAAGATGATGAATTAGAACGAGAGCGGCTGATCCGTGAGTTGGCGGCGAAAAATACCGAACTTGAACAATTCACTTATACGGTTTCACACGACCTCAAAGCGCCGATCATCACCATCAAAGGCTTCCTTGGCTTTCTGGGAGAAGATGCGCGTGCAGGACGGCCGGATCGTTTGGAGAGGGATATTACCCGCATCAATGAAGCGGTCGATAAAATGCACCGCCTTTTGAATGAGTTACTTGAGCTTTCGCGAATTGGGCGCATGATGAACTCGCCCGTGATCATACCGTTTCGTGCATTGGTCGATGAAGCTCTGACGCTTGTAACGGGCAGATTACAGACAACGCCTGTGCAAATTAAAGTGGCTGATTCGTTCCCGAATGTCAACGGTGACCGCCGCAGGCTGTTGGAAGTAACGCAGAACTTGCTCGATAACGCCATAAAGTTTTCAGCAGACCGGCCTTCGCCATTGGTTGAGATCGGTTGGTCAGGCTACGAAAATGCCATGCCTATTTTCTTTGTGTGTGATAACGGTATCGGGATCGCCCATGAACATCATGAGCGTATTTTTGATCTCTTCAATAAATTGGATCCTGTAGCCGAAGGCACGGGAGTGGGGCTGGCGTTGGTGAAACGTATCATCGAATTTCACGGTGGCAGGATCTGGGTCCAGAGTGAAGCGGGGAAAGGCACGACATTCTTCTTTACGTTGCCGAGCGAATCAACAAAGCCCGGATGAACATCCACAGTCTCTCCTAATAAACATTCAAACACAAATCGGCCTGCTTCGGTATAATTTGTCAAATTCAACCAAGGAGTTTTAGCATGAATTTCGCAATGTGGAAGAAAGCACTTAATGTAATTCCCGAAGTTTCAAAATCTGAGTGGGATGAATTGGATGTTGTCTCTAAATGGCTCATCTCAACCCGCGCCGCTGTCCTCGTGATGACCTTCATCTCGGCGGCTCTTGCCGGACTTTTTGCCTGGCGCAACCACTCATTTAGTTTTCTGCCCTGGCTGGCGCTTACACTCGCCCTCATCCTTGCTCACGCCAGTAACAACATCTTTAACGATTACACCGATTACGTGCGTGGCGTGGATAAAGACAACTACTACCGCAACATCTACGGGGCACAACCCATCGCCAGTGGCTTGATGACCAAACGCCAGCACCTCACATATTTTGCTGTTACTGTGTTCATGGCTTTGGTGTTGGGGTTGTATCTCATCTCTTATCAAGGCTTCGATGCCACCAAATGGACATTACTCGGCTTGGGCGCGTTCTTTTTGCTCTTCTACACATGGCCTCTCAAGGGCCTTGCCCTCGGTGAAGTGGCGGTTCTCATTGTTTGGGGCCCGTTGATGATCGGTGGCGGATACTACGTTCTTTCACAGGAATGGAGTTGGAACGTTGTTCTCGCCAGCCTGCCCTATGTATTGGGCGTTACCACCGTCATCTTTGGCAAGCACATCGACAAGCTCGATATGGATCAAAAGAAAGGCATTCACACCTTGCCTGTTGTCATCGGTGAAAAAGCCTCACGTTATACCGTGATCGCGATGATGGTTATCCCTTACTTCCTTACCGCCTATCTCATTGTTATCAAATTCTTCACGCCCATTATGGCTATTGTGCTCTTTGCCATTCCCACCTTCTTACAATACTACCCTGTCTTCCTCAAGCCCAAACCAGCCGAACGACCCGAAGGGCAACCCGGCTGGCCGCTTTACTTCGTTGGCTATGCCTTTTACAACAACCGCAAATTCGGTTCGCTCTTTATGATTGGCTTGTTGATCGACGTTCTTCTGCGCATTTACCTGCCCAACTTCTGGATCTAACCCACTTGTAGTTCTTTGATTTCCAACCACGCGGGTTCGGGGTTTTCCAAAACTCCGAGCTCGATTTTTCCTTCGGGGGTAAATGCGGCATACTGATTATCGATCCAGATGACCAAGCCCAAGGGATGATTTGGACTCACAACCGACTCAAACACTGTGACATCATCCACTTCGAATAGCACTCGCCTCTCTCTCCACTCCAGCCTGTATCTGTGCCAATCGGTAGGGGCGACCAGCTGGTCGCCCTTACTCAAATTGACCGCATCCTCTGCAATGACCTTGCTCAACAACCTCCGTGTCATCTTCCGCGAAAAGGGGAGCGCCAACCCTGCCAACATCAACAGCGGATGAAACTTCGGCGCACGAAATGTCTGTGCCATAAATCCATTGGCAAATCCGCGCTGAGCGGAGGATGGAGCGTTCATTGCTCCATCCGTAGTCGAAGGACGAGGGTTGCGAAACGACAAATAATTCTCCTCCGATGCCCCAAAGAACCAAACTGCATTCGGCAATGCAGGGAATCTCCACGGCCTGCCACCAAACCCAAGCGACAACCCGAACGGATCGTTCCATAGGCCGAATCCCCAAGTGCCGGGGATTGAGTCGCTTGAGGTGCGAGCGGACAGACTCAACGTCAGCGAATGATGCGGAAACTTTCGACGGGGGAGATGGCTATAATCATCCAGTTGAGCGAGTCGATACGCATCCGCTTTCCCAGCAGGGACCGTCAACCGATACTGCTCGGACGCAATCTCTTCGACTTGGGCGTTCAGCGTGAAACGCGGAGTTAATTTCGATTCAGCCATTTTCGTCCCAATGTGAAGAGGCCAATGCCAACCCATGCAACGTTTAGCCCCGCAGATGGATAAGCGCGCAAGTAAACCGTATTGACGACAAGCAGAACGCCCGCCAGAACATTCATGCCCTGATACAAAACCGAATCGCCCTCCACTTTTTTCATGGAGATCAACGCATACGCCACGAGATATAAGATCGTGCCAACCCAACCGAGGATATTGATAATACTGTTTGTGGACATTTGATAATTGTACCTGCAAGGAGGTTGGTGATAGACTTGCAGTATGAAAGTGGCGGTTACATTATGGTGGGGATGAAGTCCTTTGCCGAATGGAGGAGATTTATGTAAATGAAAATAGACAAGAAAATATTCTTATGTGTGCTATTGCTTCTGTGTTCCTGTACTGAATCCCTGCCTACTCCTCAGGAAGACCCTGCTCTTGCAACTCAGGAGTATTTTGAAAAGAAATCTGAACAACATACTTCTGAGTTTTTGAGTGCATTTGAATTTAATGAAAGATGTAAGCCAGCATGCTGGTTCGGAGTTGAACCCGGTGTAACTACTATAGATGATGCCGTGGCCTTATTGGCTGGTAATGGCAAATCTGGGGTTCGACTTTCTGAAATAGCGGATCAAGAGATTCAAGCCGAATGGTATGTGGGGAAAGACCGTTTCTTAATGCGAGTATATATAAAGGCGGAGACTAATGTGGTGAAATCTATAACTTTGCAACAAATGTGTTGTATACGGGTAAAATATTTTATTGATTTGCTTGGTACGCCAGACGGTGCCAGTGCTGATATACACCAGGCTCCAGGTTTAACGGTTACAAATTATTTTGTTTACTATCTTGAAAAGAAGACGGCGTTAAATATTATGGATTATGATTTGCAAGGACTAGATCAAGACGCTTTCATTGAAGCCATCTTTTTGGCTGACGAGTTTAGCGTTGAAAATATACAACCTTGGATAGGGTATGGATACTTGAAAGAATATCTGCCTGGACAGAAACTGCCAATAGGTTTATCACTCACACCATAATTTTTTTGGCGCGATCCTTGATAACTTCGGTGGCTTGGGTAGTGATGGTTCTGTGGAAATCATCAATCACATGTTGGCGGGGATGGAGTCCCGCGCCGAATGGAGTTTGTTTCAATGAAATTGAACAGGAAAATATCCTTGTGTGTGCTGTTGCTTCTATGTTCCTGTGCTGAATCCCTGTCTACTCCGCAAGCGAACCCTGCTCTTGCAACTCAGGAGTATTTTGAGGAGAAATCTTCCAGATTTGCTTCTGACATATTGGGTACAATCAAGTTTGGCGAATCATGCCAAACAGTTTGCTGGTTTGGAGTTGAGCCTGGTGTAACTACCGCTGACGATGCTGTAGCTTTGTTGGCGAACAATGGTAAATTTGGTGTGCGGCTTTCTAAAATAACAGACCCGAGCATTTACGCTGATTGGTTTGTGGGGAAGGATCGCACTTTAACGCAGGTTTCCATGCAGGTTGAAGACGGCTTAGTAAAATATATCATTATGCAATCAATGTGTTGCGCCCGAGTGAAATATGTCGTTGATTCACTTGGCGTACCGGATGGAGCTGACGCTAATATATATCAGGCTCCAGATTTAACAGTTACAAATTATCATATTTACTATCTTGAGAAGAAGATGGTGCTATTCGTTGTGGACTATGATTTGCAAGGACTAGATCAAGACGCTTTCACTGAAGCCATCTTTTTGGGTGACGAGTTTAGCGTTGAAAATATGCAACCTTGGATAGGGTACGGATACTTGAAAGAGTATCTGCCAGGGCAAGCGTGGCCAACTGGCTTGCCACCTACACCATAATGGTTATGCTATCTTCCTCGATAACTTTGACTGCGGAAAAATCTTCACGGGTGCAGGGATGATGTGATTGGTATAGAAAGACATCGGAAGTCTCATAGATTTCCGATGTCTTTGATATTTACACTTTCTCTGGCGCGTGTGCTCGGTAATACTTCAAATGCTTCATGCCGTAGCTGTCCCGTCCGCGCAGGAGGGTTAACCAAGGTGACTGTCATCTCGTAGATGACAGTCACCTGTTTGCCTTGTGTAAACTTACCCCTAAGAGACTAGGTGATAAACTAAGCAATATTGGATATGAGAATTTAACGGGATAATAAAATGCCACGGAAACCATTGTTATTAATAGTTCTAATATTTTCTCTATCAATTTCAGGCTGTAGTTTAGTCCAACAGTTTCCGCCAAATAGCCAATTTAACGGACAGGTTACAGCTAATATTGCACCAAAACAAACGACACCGACCGCGCTGTCGCTACCTGAATATTACCTATCAGAAAGAGATCAGGAGCGCTTGCTTCAGCTACTTTTTACCAATGGAGGCTGTGACCTGCCTTGTTTCTGGGGGATTACGCCGGGCGAGACAACATGGGACTTAGCTGATGTATTCTTTGGAACATTTCATAAAATAAATACAGACGTGTCAGTTTATACTGATGCGTCATTGCCAGCGTACTCTGTCCCTCTTGACTTCATTGATATAAAAAACAGAGCTGTAATACTTGGTGTTTATTTGACTGTAGATAAAGAAAAAGTCCAAAGAATAGCCATTTACTCAGAAGCAGATTCGCCTGAAGATTTAAGTTACTATTGGGAATATTATTCGAATCAATGGATATTCTCCCAACTTGGCCTGCCCGACGAAATTTCTTTTGATGTATATCAGCGCAACTTCGACCAGAATGCTGGATATGATATGCTGTTGTTGTATCAGAAACCTAAGATAGCATTCTGGTTATCTGGAATAATACGAAGGGACAAAGTCCTTTGCCCACAGATTCATGAAAATGGTGACATAAATTCAATCCGAATGTCGATTGCAAATCCAGATAGTGATTTAGAGATTTACCCACCAAATTGGGAGTTCTGGTCTCTGCGTACGGGAGATGATTCTCTATCAACAGAAAGTGTATTTGGATTGAGCAAAGAAGATTTTTATCAACGTGTCCTTGTTGATGGAATCAATTGCTTTGATGTCGTTATGAAATGACCAGATGCTGAATAGTACGTACATACGTATGCCCATTACAGGTATTTAATGTTCATCCGCCATGCCAAAGACTTTGTGCGGATCGAATGCGTCTCGCAGGCCATCGCCAATATAATTGACAGAAATAATGGCAAGGAAGATCATCAGTCCGGGGAAGATCGCCAGCCACGGGTATTTGGTGAAGTTTTCCTGTG
This sequence comes from Candidatus Defluviilinea proxima, assembly GCA_016721115.1. Lineage (NCBI taxonomy): Bacteria > Bacillati > Chloroflexota > Anaerolineae > Anaerolineales > Candidatus Villigracilaceae > Candidatus Defluviilinea > Candidatus Defluviilinea proxima. The sequence continues at coordinate 4,514,238 of JADKIW010000001.1, read as the reverse complement.
CATTGCTGAGTAGGTTGCCCCACGAAGGCGTGGGGGGTTGGATGCCGAAACCGAGGAAGCTCAACCCTGATTCTTCGATGATGGCGTATCCCAACTCGAGCGTGGCCTCCACGATGATGGGGCCGATGGCGTTGGGCAGGATATGGCGGAGAATGATGCGGAGGTCAGATCCGCCCAGGGCGCGCGTGGCAGACACAAAGTCCAATTCGCGAAGCGTGAGAAAGAGGGCGCGCACCAGTCGGGCGAAGGTCATCCATGAGAGGATGCCGATCACGAGGGCGATCGTCAAAACACTATTGCTTTCGAAGAACGGGATGTCCACTTCGCGCAGGATGGCGCTGAGCAGGATGAGCACCAGCAACGTGGGGAGCGAGAGGAACGCGTCTGTGGTGCGCATCAGGATGCTATCGAGGCGGCCGCCGTAATACCCGGCCAGCGCTCCCATGGGCACGCCGATGGAAAGCGAAATGATCACCACCAACAGACCGACCGTGAGGGAAATGCGGCCGCCGTAGGCGATGCGTGTGAGCAGGTCGAGACCGAGCGCGTCGGTGCCCAGAGGGTGAGCCAACGATGGCGGTTGCAGGCGCTCGCTCATGAAAGAACCTTCTGATGGGTAAGGAGAGAGCGGGGCGAGCAGGGCTAGCAGGATCAGCGCGATAAAGACATACACGCCGAAGATCGCGCCCGGGTGTTTGCGAAAGCGCTTCCAAATGATGGCAGACATACTGACATCCTCGGCTGTGATATTGGAAACGTTCTGCGGCAATGATTCTATGTAGTGTTCTGTCATTCTTTATTCATATCGAACGCGCGGGTCGAGGGAACCATATAAAAGGTCTGCGAACAGATTCGAGAGGATGATGAACGCGGCGCCGATGATGAGCACAGCCATCAGCACCGGGTAATCGCGTTGCTGGGCGGCCGTGTAATATAACCTGCCCATGCCGGGCCACGAAAAAAGGATTTCCACAAAGACCGCGCCGCCGAAGATGGTGGGCAGGTCCAATGCCAGCATGGTGACGATGGGGATGAGCGCGTTGCGCAACGCGTGTTTATAAAGGACCATGCGATTGGGGAGTCCCTTGGCGCGCGCGGTGCGCATGAAATCCTTGTGCACCACTTCCAACATGCTCGAACGCAGAAAGCGCGAATACCACGCGATCCACCCGAGTGCGCCGGTGATGACGGGCAATATCAAATGCACGATGCGGTCGCCAAGGTTGAAGCCTGAAATGTCAATGGATTGAATGCCGCCTGACGGCAATAGGGGAGCGCCCGTAAACGGGTTCTTGAGCCACGCGTAAAAGATCAGGATGAGAAGCAACCCCAACCAAAACTCAGGGATGGCCTGCCCCGCGAAGGAAAATGTGGTGACCGTGATATCGAAACCCGAATATTGACGCAACGCCGAAATGATGCCGATGGGAATCGCGATCAGCAGCGCCACCAATATCGTGATAGACATCAAATAGATGGTGTTGGGGAGTCGTTGCCCGATCTCGGTCAGGACGGGTTGGCGGGTACGGAACGAAAAGCCGAAGTCGCCGCGCAAAATGCCCTGACGTGTTCCATGACTTTCGGCGGTGCCATCGCCGTCCACATCCACTTTCATCCAATCGTTCCCGATCAGCCAGATGAGATATTGCATCGGGAGCGGTTTATCCAACCCGAATTGACGTTTCATCAATTCCACTTTTTCCGGGCTGACATGGCGGCTCCTTCCTTGACCTGCCAATGGTCCGCCCGGCGCGAGGTTGACCAGCGCGAAAAGCAGGATACTGAGCAGAAAGAGCAGTCCGATCGTTTGTAACAGGCGGCGAAAAATATACGTCGCCATTTTATTTTGCGAGCGTCCAGTCTGCGGCGTTCCACGTCACGAGATCGTTTGTTGTGGATTGCACTCCCTGCAAACGCGTGGAGTGTGTATCGGCATTGATGGCTGTGAAGAGCAACGCCTCGGGCAATTCATCTTCCAGAGTTTGAGCCATTTTGCAGAACAGTTCCTTGCGATAGCTCTCGTCCAATGTATAGGCTTCGCTCAGCATATTGTCGAAATCTGCATTGATCCAATCGCCGTAGTTGGTTCCGTTATCGGGTACGGCGGCTTCTGAAGCGTAATACGACCATAGGAAGTCGGTCGGGTCGGTGCCGGCGTAGCCGTCATCATACATGTCCATATCGAAGTTGCCGCTTTGCTCGATGCCGCCATCTGCCGAAGACGCCCACAACACACTGCCTTCCACCACGCTCAAGCTGGTGGAGATGCCGATCTGTTTGAGTTCATCGGCAATGAATTGTTGTGTCAAGTTCAACGCCTCGCCGTATTCGGCATACGTGATGAATTCCATTTCCATTTTGTAGCCATCGGGTGCGCCTGTAGCGCAACCGTGACACTCGCGTACGCCATCGCCGTCGGTATCTGTCCAGCCTGCGGATTCAAGCAAGGCCTTCGCGCCTTCGATGTCAAATTTCGGGCGCGGAACGTTGGTGCATTCATACGGCGGGCGGAAGAATTCCGTCCATGCGGGTTGGGCGTAGCCGAGGAAAAATTCCTTCGAGATCGTATCCACATCAATCGCCATGCGGATGGCGCGGCGTACGTTGACATCCGACAGAATGGGATGTGGCGTAGCCACCGGGTCATTCGTCCCTTTGGCTGAGAGGTTGAAATACAGGCGGAATACCCAGCGATTGAACGGGCTCTGGCTGACCTTTACGTTTGGCTTATCTTGCAAGTCTGCGATTGTCGGTTCTGTGGTCCACATATCGAGGTCTGCATCACCATTAATGAGCATCTGCTTGCGCACAGCTTCATCCGGCACGATGCGCACAGTGACTGTATCAATGGCGGGCTTACCCTGCTCAAAGTATTTATCATTCTTTACAAAGGTCATGTGATCGCCATTGATCCATTCCTTCAAAACGTACGGCCCGTTACTTATTGGCGTGCGACCACAGTCCCATGCGGAAAATCCTTGTGATGCATCGCAGTAATGGGCAGGCCAAATCACAACCTGCTCACCACCGAATTGAGTTAAGTAACCGGGGTAAATGGAACTGTAGTTGACAGCGAATGAATACGTGTCTATTTTCTCCACGCTATCAATGTAATCAATGCCCGGGATCCACGCGCCAGTTTCAGGGTCTATGATGGAATTGTAGGTAAAGATCACATCGTCAGCAGTGACGGGAACTCCGTCTGACCATTGCACATCCTGACGCATCTTCCACGTCACACTCATCGTGTCATCATCATTGATGGTCACTCCGCCGTTTTCCTGTGTGGGAAGTTCCGCCGCCAATTCAGGGAACACATTTCCATTCGGGTCAACATCTGCAAGACCAAGCATAACCAATTCCATGACGAGCGAATCGTAGCCTGTATCTGCGATCGTCGGATTGAACGATGGAGGGTCTTCAGGGATGACAACCACGATCCCATTTCCTGTTTCAGTTGTTGGTGATGCGCATGATGCTACGATTAAACCTGCGATGCTCAGTACGATCAGAAAGAACAATGTGCGTGATCTATTGAACATTGATGCTCCTGTATGTTTTTAAATTTAACAAGCGGGTTGTATTATTGCACGATTTTCCTGTGATGTTAAGGCTTTAAATGGGTGACTTTTTCTGTTTGCGGGTAAAATATTTTTATGAGAACCGTATTTTGGGAAGATAACCAACTGAAGATGATCGACCAGCGCATTTTGCCCGGTCGATTTGAAGTCCTTGCCTACAAGGATCATGTATCTGTTGCGCGCGCGATCACCGACATGGTGGTACGTGGTGCGCCTGCCATCGGAGCGGCCGCCGCATTCGGCCTTGCCCTCGCTGGATTTGAATCCGCTTCAAACTCAACCGATGACCTGCTCGCTGATCTACAAGCCGCTTCTAACACTCTGAAAGCTTCACGTCCCACTGCTGTCAATTTAGCATGGGCTGTGGATAGGGTGTTAAGCTCCCTCTCCCAGCGGGAGAGGGCGGGGGGTGAGGGAGATGCCGAATCAATTCGCCATCTCGTCCTCGCAGAAGCCCAACGCATCGCGGACGAAGACGTAGAGATCAACAAGCGTATGGCAGAACATGGTGCAACGCTTATCAATGATGGCGACACCATCATCCATCACTGCAACACCGGCGCATTGGCAACTGTCGATTGGGGCACCGCTCTCGGAGTGATCCGCACGGCGCATGAACAAGGCAAACGAATTCATGTATTTGTGGATGAAACCCGTCCGCGCTTGCAGGGAGCGCGTCTCACCGCATGGGAACTGGAACAATATGGAATCCCATACGAAATCATTTCTGATAACACGGCAGGATATTTTCTCAAAGCAGGCAAAGTACAGAAATGCTTTGTCGGCTCCGACCGCACTGCCGCTAACGGCGACGTGGCTAACAAGATCGGAACATACATGCTGGCCCTCGCCGCGCACGATAACGGTGTGCCGTTCTATCCCGTTGTCCCTACATCAACAATTGATCTCTCCCTTGCGCACGGCGATTTGATCCCCATTGAAGAACGTAATCCGCAAGAGGTGCTTGGCCTCGAGTTCATGGGCGAACGCGTCGCTCCACAAAATGCCAAAGCCCGCAACATTGCCTTCGATGTCACTCCGAATCGGTTGGTGACAGGTATCGTTACAGAGAACGGCGTCGTCTACCCGCCGTTTGAAGTTAATCTAAAGAAAGTTGTATTAGGATAATCATGCTCTTTCAAATTCCTTCTCCTACACAATATGACCTGCGCTTTACGATTGCCGGTATCCCCGTTAGCGTTCATCCGTTGTTCTGGCTGGTAGCGCTCGTGTTTGGCTCATCTGGCAATTTGATATTCATCCCAGTTTGGATCTTTGTCATTTTCATATCCATCCTCATCCACGAATTGGGCCATGCCTTTGCATTCCGTCGCTACGGTCAACGCTCACGGATCGTTCTTCATTTTGCGGGCGGCCTCACCATCCCTGAGACCAGTGCCTTGGATGGGTGGGCAGGCGTCCCTTCCAGCCCGATGCGGCAGATATTCATCTCCCTGGCTGGTCCCTTTGCAGGCTTTTTGTTTGCGGCGGTGATCATCCTTGGTGTTGTGCTCACAGGTGGAGCCGTGCAAACTAGCTGGCTGTTTGGATTTATCCCATTGCCTTTATCTCCGAGCCTGTCGTTTGGCGGAGCGTTATTGAGTACTCTTGTAGGGATGTTACTGTGGGTCAACATCTTTTGGGGTCTCATGAATCTATTGCCGGTCTACCCGCTTGATGGCGGCCAAGTCTCACGAAATATTTTCATTCAATATGACCCGTGGGATGGCGTCCGCAAGTCGCTTTGGTTGTCTGTTATCGCTGGCGGGTTGATCGCGCTGTTAGCTTTTTTTGTGCTTCGCAGTACCTATACAGCGGTTCTATTTGGGTTGTTAGCGTTTCAAAGTTTTCAGGCCTTGCAAGTGCGATATTGAAAAAATTTGTAAGCCGATTTTCTAGACAATGCAAGCATCACATGATAAACTTTTTCTCGCACACACTGGCGCACTCATAAAGAGTGCGCCTTTTAGTGCGAATTAATAGTTTGTGATGAGATAAGGAAATCAATGGACATTCTTCTTACTGGCTCCGTAGCCTATGATTACTTGATGACCTTCCCCGGTTATTTCAAGGAACAGATTCTCCCCGAACGATTGGAATCGATCAGCCTTTCATTCCTCGTTGAGTCCATGTCAAAGCAACGCGGAGGCATTGCCCCGAACATTGCTTACACCATGGCCTTGCTCGGTGAAAAGCCGCGCGTGATGGCAACTGTTGGTGAAGATTTTTCGGATTATCGCCAATGGCTCGAATCCAGCGGTGTGGACACCTCGCTGATGAAAGTGATCCCCGGCGAATTCACCGCCTCTTTCTTTGCGACAACAGACCGGGCCTCTGCTCAAATTGCCTCTTTCTACCCCGGAGCGATGGGGCATTCCGCCACGCAATCGTTGAAGGATCTCGATAAAAAACCTGACCTCGTCATTGTGTCACCCAGTGCGCCCGATGCAATGATGAAGTTTCCTGCCGAGAGTCGCGAATTAGGAATACCGTATCTGTATGACCCGAGTCAACAAGTTCTTCGCCTTGAAGGTCACGAACTCGCTCGCGATATGGAAGGCGCACAGTTCCTGTTCTGCAACGATTACGAGTTCGGACTCATCTCCAAGAAAACAGGATGGAGCCTTGACCAGATCCTGGAACATGTCAAAGTGTTGGTCATCACCCGAGGGAAAGATGGAGCAGACCTCTACGTCGGAGGTGACGCGGTGCATATCCCCACTGTCCCCGAAGATACGATCATGGATCCGACCGGCGTGGGCGATGCCTTCCGTGGCGGGTTTTTAGCAGGCTACTCACGCGGTTTCGATTGGAAGTTGTGCGGTGAGGTCGGTTCTCTGGCGGCGGTCTATTGCTTGGAAAAGAACGGGACGCAAAGCCATAGCTATACAAGAAATGAATTTGTCCAGCGCTTCCGAAGACATTTCGATGATGCTGGAAAATTGGACGTGTTGTTGTAAAAACTTTGGAATCCATCAGCTCGCTGATGGCGTGGAGCAAAGCTCCACGATTCCATATTAATTTAGAAGGAGCAATACATGAGTAACTACGATATCAAAGACATCAATCAGGCTGAAGGCGGACGCCGCCGTATGGATTGGGCAGAGAACGAGATGCCCGTCCTGCGCCAGATCCGCGAGCGCTTCAAGAAAGAAAAGCCTCTCAAGGGTTTGCGCGTTTCAGCATGTTTGCATGTGACAACTGAGACTGCCAACCTGATGGTCACATTGCAAGATGGCGGTGCGGACATCGTCCTGACTGCCTCGAACCCGCTTTCCACACAGGATGATGTGGCCGCCGCGTTGGTGAATCAGTTCGAGATCCCCACCTACGCGATCAAGGGTGAAGACAACGTCACTTATTACAAGCACATCCGCGCCGCGTTGGAACACCGCCCGCACATGACGATGGACGATGGCGCCGACCTTGTGTCGTCCCTCTTCTTCATCGAAATGGGACGTTTCGAAAAACTTGAGCCTTCCCTCGCTTCATGGGCCAAAGGTCTTTCTGCTGAAGAGCGCAAGACTCTCCTCACCAACGTCGTTGGTGGCACCGAAGAGACCACCACGGGCGTTATCCGCCTCAAGGCCATGGAAAAGGATAACATCCTGAAGTTCCCCGTCATCGCTGTGAACGATGCGTTGACCAAGCACTTGTTCGATAATCGCTATGGCACGGGTCAATCCACCATCGACGGTATCATCCGCGCAACAAACGTCTTGTTGGCTGGAAAGAATTTTGTAGTGGCAGGCTACGGCTGGTGCGGACGCGGTCTCGCATCCCGCGCACGTGGCATGGGCGCGCAGGTCATCGTTACCGAAGTGGACCCGATGAAGGCGCTCGAAGCGGTCATGGATGGTTTCCAGGTGATGCCGATGGAAGATGCCGCCAAGATCGGCGATTTCTTCTGCACCGTCACCGGCGATCTGAACGTGATCGACGGCCATCACTTTGAAGTCATGAAGAGCGGCGCGATCGTTTCGAATTCTGGCCACTTCAATGTGGAAATCAACATCCCCGCGCTTGCGGCAATGAGCAAGGGCAAGCCCGAACTCGTCCGCCCGTTCGTAGATCAATACACCACCAAAGACGGACGCAAGATCAATATCCTCGGCGAAGGACGTCTCATCAACCTCGCCTCTGCCGAAGGGCATCCTGCTTCCGTTATGGACATGTCTTTCGCCAACCAAGCCTTATCCGCCGAATACATGGCGAAGAACGCAAAGGTTTTGGAGAAGAAGGTCTACTCCGTGCCCGAAGATATCGACAAGGAAATCGCCCGCCTCAAACTTCAGGCCATGGGCGTGAAGATCGATACCCTCACCCCGGAACAGGTCAAATACTTGGGTTCGTGGGAAGAAGGAACGTAAGCCGGTAGTAAGAAGGTATCACTGAAATCTCGGAGCTTTTCAAAAGCTCCGAGATTTTTTGTTTTAAACCACAGCAAGATGGTTTTTATGGGTAAATTGCGTTTTGACCACTGACTCTAATTAATTGGAGCACTAATTCTGCCTGGCTCCGACAAATTAGAGGGGCAGGCTCATATTATGAGAACAATCCACTCGGAAATCCATTTTACGGAGTTTCAGAAATGTTCTCAAAAACACATGTCAAGCTATTACCCTTTCTCATCTTGCTTGCTAGTTTGTTTTTTATCCCCAAAATGACGACATCGTCTGTTCAGGCGGCCAAGTCGCAAACATATGATGGAGGGCAGTCTCTCGGTAGTGTTACCGAACCGATACGCTCGTCTGCGATCCATAAATCGGAAGATACTGAATTGTCTATGGTTGTATTGCCTACATCGTTTTCAGGCTCTGATTTAAACACTCGTCGCCCTGAAGATTGGAAATCCTGGAATATTGTCCCTTCCTTGAGTCAAAGAGCGCTTTTGATCTATAACCAAGGATTGACGATTGGTAATAACCCCCATGCCTTCTCCAAAGTGGGCGATGGTGAGATTTCTGCTGAGTGGTTTCTGACTGAGTTTGACCTTGGTGTTGAGCATTATGATCTGGGCCCAAACATAGATTTACAAACAACAGTCACTTATTTTTCGGGCTCGTTTGGCAGGCAAAGTCAGGCGGCTCGTCGTGGTTTCAATGCGCAAAGAGTTTTGGATCCTTCCTTGGCGGATAGAAAGCTTTGTCAAACAGGGGAGTCGCCTCTTGATTGTGAGATACGGATACATCGCCCAAGCTTTGCTTTGGTTTCATTGGGTACAAATCAGGTGTGGCAACCTGCAGAGTTCGAGAGCGGGATGAGGAAAATCATTGAGACTTTAATGGTGCATGGCGTGGTCCCAGTGTTATCTACAAAGGCTGATAATCTTGAAGGTGACAACAGTATTAATATGATCATTGCCCGCCTTGCCGTGGAATATGATCTCCCGGTCTGGAATTTCTGGCTTGCTGTACAGCCTTTACCCAACCATGGTTTGCAGAAAGACCATGAACACCTTACCTATTTCCCGAATACTTTTAGCTCCCCCCAGACAATGCAGTTTGCCTGGCCTGTGCGGAATTTATCCGCTTTGCAGGTGCTGAAAAGTTTATTGGAGGATACACAACCGTGAGAGTATTATTTTTGAAGGATGAAGGCCTTTATTTGTGGTGTGGTAAAAAATGGCATTACAATATGAACCTGTTTGTGTTTGATATTGGGAAAAGCTTTCACGGAGAATCGCTCAGGTATGTCAACATCACATCGGAAATTTGGAGATCTGCTTGAAGAGGGTATCAAGCGGGTACATATTAACCGGAAGAAACCGATTGGTTATATTCTGGACGAATTTGGCTACGAGCTCCGACCAGAAGATTCTTCAAAAGGGCGCCATGCTTTGGGACATTGGTATTACAAGAAACGCATTCCAGCCAGTATGGAGGATGTTGCAAAACTGGCTGAACTTATTATTACAAACAGTGATGTAGAACGTGACTGGCTAGGCGCTTTTCTTGCCAGCGCGGGCTACCCAGAAGTAGAGAAACTATGCGATAGGTTTTTCCTCTCTAGAACGAACGCTGAAGAAGTTCCCGTTATTTCTGTCATTAATCCGGCAGGTGAAAACTCTAGAAAAGATGGGCCGTCAGTCAAAGATAAATATTTGTGGAGATGGCTCTTGTTTGGGATGGCTATTATGGGGATTGCGGGATTTCTTTTTTGGGCTTGGTTGCAAGGCACTAAGCCAATTATTGATGCAACATCAACAGAGTTTCAACTTGCACAGTCAATAACTGCAACCGCATCTATGGCTCAATCAATTGTTACGAAACCACAGGTGGAAGATGCAACAACAGTGTCTCCTCTAACACCCACTCCAGACTTCGTCTCGTTCGACGGCAAATGCCCTGATGTATTATCCGTACCATCAGCTTTTGAGTATTCAGGTTCACAATCTTTTAGGGATTTTCTCAATAGTGGAGGCTCTTTTGTTGCATTGCAAAGCGGCTTCAATATACTGGCTCAGAAAAAGGTTGACTTTAGTGATGGTCGTATTGTCAGCACTGACTTAACGGGCGATGGTGTGCCTGAGATCATAGTTAGTGTAATTTTGCCGAAGGGTAGTATTTGGCAAATCCTTGGATGCAACTCAGGACAATATGAGCCTTTGGTGGATGTCAGTGACTCTGATAAACACTACCTTCGTTTTGCTGTTGACCTGAATGGGGATAAGTTACCCGATATTCTTAGCTATCGACAAACACAGCCTGAGACAACTCAACTTTTTGAGTTCTTCATTCAAGAATGGGATGGGCGGCAAATCATTGATTTGATCGATAATACTCGCTTTGCTGATGTTGCCAAACGCCTTCCGAGCGATATTACTGATTGGCAAAGGACAATCGCTAATGCTACTGTAACAACCCGTGACACAAATGGGGATGGCCTTTATGAAATGATTGTCACAGGTGGATTGGTCACTCCTGTCCCTACCTGTGAAACTCGTTTTGAACGACAGTTTGCAGATGTTTGGGCTTGGAATGGAAGATCTTTCCAGTTTGCGGAGCGTGTATATGATCTACCTATTTATCGTTTCCAAAGATCGGCCGATGGTGACCTTGCTTTTGCTCTCAAACAATATGATGTTGCGCTAGAAGCATATCGAGACGTAGTCTTTGATACAGGACTCTATCGACGCGATCAATATTTACCTCAGCTAGATGCTTGTAAAGGCATTGGACCTGACATTGATCCTGATCTCATTAAGAATGAACAGGAGCTGCTTACTGCTTATGCACGCTGGCGAATTTTTCTTATCAATACTCTCGAGGGCTCCCAAGATGCTATGCAGGTAGTATATAGCACCCTACAAGATAAATTTCCAGAGGGTCAACCAGGGCATTCTTATGCAGTTATAGCGGACACTTTTTGGGATGAATTTCAAGAAAGTCATGATATTCAAAAGGCGTGTGATACTGCGAATTCAATTGCAAGTGACCAAGATATGTATCCTAATCATGTTGCGGCTAATATATGTTTTATCCCCTGATTTATTTGCATCGAGAAGAACAAAACAGCCTTGTAGATTTTGTCTACAAGGCTGTTTTGTTGAGTGCTATTAGACTATCATCCGCACTTTACAACGATGGACACTGTATTGGATGTGCCTGTTGTATTGAAGGATGTGATGTCATAGGTAACGCTGGGCGGCGGGTCTCCAAGTACCCATATAGCAGGCAGGGTGGTGTTATCGGTGAAACTGGTTGTATTCTCATCAAGTATGCCTAGAAGTTCTGTTCCATTACGGTAGAGACGGAAGCCATCCTCGTTGTTGGATGTGTCCGTCCATGAGAGGTCAACTTTAACCTTCTTATGGAAGAATGGATCATTCGATGTTACGCAACTGACGTTGGCATTTAGGTTTTTAGGTGCACTTGGAACAGATGGCGTGGGAGTGGGAGGAACAGGGTACTCTGGAAGGTTGGTTACATTCCCTGCGACGCTTGCGTACTGCCCCCATAACCAACAAGTGCCAGATCCACCTGGGGTTTTGATGATCCAATAATTGGTGATGGTGCTCTTGCCGACAATCTCAGCTGTTTGACCGGGGTTTAATCCGCTCAACAGATCGTATTCCACGCCAGGACCGGAGCGACAATTCGTGCTTTGACTAACCGATACGATTGGAACCGATGGCGTGGCTGTAAATTCCGGTGTTGCTGTGAATTCAGGCGTAGACGTAAACTCTGGCGTCGCAGTAAAAGGGATAGGCGTATCCGTTTGCGGAAGCGGGTTCGCTTCGGGAGTGGACGTCTCTTGCAGATTGGAATTGTTGGCTGGCAGGTTACATGCTGAAAGAATTAATATCACACAAGCGGCCAGGCGTAAAAAAATACTTCTTTTCATTTGTCTCTCTCCTTGGTGTGTAATGATGTCGTAAAAGGACATCTACACCAAGACGGCACGAAATGTGATTAGTCTCATATCGGAGAGAGACAAAGGTACTATCAATTACAAAGATACTAGATCATTGTTCTTTTGATTCTCGGCCTCTTGTATACCAATAGATCAGGACCGCTCCTACGATCAATGAAGGTAGGACGATCAGCCCTGCCTCGGGACCAAATGCGCCACCGGTCCATAGTTCTGGACCTGTGACCTGAATCCGCGTCAATGGGTAGATGTCCAAGCCTGAAACGGGGAAACCGAAAACAACACCCTCGAAGAAATTCCAGCCAATATGAAGTCCAATCGAAAGCCAGAGTTGTTTTGTGCGGATGTACCCGTAAGCAAGGTAGATACCTGCAAAGAAAATACCCGCCGCGCTGACCCAAGTCGCATTGGGATTTCCGAGGTGAAGCAGGCCAAAGACAGCCGATGAGATCATAACGCCCCAGAATAAATTGATGCCGCTGGCGAGAGTCTGTAGGTGGTAGCCACGTGAGAGCAGTTCTTCGTTCCAGCCGACGAAGATGAAGATGACGAAGAATGCCAATACACTGGTGATTACAACATTGAGAGAATCAAACTGCCATGCAAACCCTGTAAAGCTCAACCAGCCAAGCCCCAACATTACGGCGTAGATAAATCCCATTTGAATAAAAGTGATACCGATACCTGTGAGGATATCAACCCATGCCTGACGGTTAACTTTTAATCCCAGGCTTTCGAAAGATCTCTTATCAAGCCAGCGACGGGCGATGTAGATGGATGATCCCAGAATAATTAACTCAAGAATCTGGCTGACGAGAAAGCCTAAGTTTCCGGTGATTTCGTGAAGCTTTAATGCGTATGCGACAAGATTAAGAGGTATGCTAATCAAGATGAGAAGCAAAGTTTGGAGTAATAACCTCCAGCCCGCGCGTAGACGCGGCTCATCAGGTGAGATGAAGATTTTCTGGACGATGGTTCTTTCTGGAATTGGGGTAATTTCTTGTGACATGATGTGTTCCTATTCGGGAAGTTTGTATATACCGTATATGTTATCTGGCGTATGACTGATAAGCTGAAGTTGATTTAATATTTCACGAAGCACTTCTTTGGCGGTGGGGGTAAAGGTGCTGTTTGGGTCGTTGGTGTCCAGTTGGGCGCCGGTATTGTTAATAAGGATATGTGTATAGCCTTGGCTTTTCCAGTAATTTATTAGGCCTTCGGATGTTTTGTAATAATGTAGGTCGTGAGGAAAGTTGTTGTTGATAACATCAGGTTGGGCGAAGCGGGGGAGTGCGTAGGTGCGGGGTTCGAAGAGATTGTAGATGTGCGCACCTTCTGGAAGTTCATCAACAATTTGTATAAGAGCGGCATAGGATGGACTCGTCTTTGCGATATATTGTTCACGGGTTTGAATGCCGAAGGCAACGGCCAATGGGTTACGGCGCAGAACGAACATGCTGTTGCTAAAGAGAGTTAATGCTATGGTGACACCAATCAATGTGTTGGCAAGAAAACTAACACGGACTTTAGATGTGTCTAGGTTTCGTAACGTATCCCAGCCAAGCGCAGTGGGGAGAATGAATGGGATTAAAGCAGGGAAGAGTAAGCGTCCCTGCCAGAGGTGTGATGAGTTGATAACGCCCAATGTCCATGCGGAGAATGCTAAAGCTGAGAAAAAGCCAATCGTAAGCAGAGACAGGTTTTGTGTTAAGTTCTGACGCGTGCGCTTGGTCAGAGTCCAGATCGCGAGTGGGGCAAGCGCCAAAAAGAGCGGTCCCATGCGTCCATCAAAATATGTCTCATCCCGATAGCCCAATGTAACAATGACAGGAAGTTTAATGATCTCAAGTAAGTTCCAACCAATGCCCGTGCCTGCACCTGCGTACCATTCGGTGTGAAAGGAGTCCCAATAGCGGCCGCCGAAGACGAAGGGATAAAATGGATTGCCCATGATGACCGCATTGCGGATATACCATGATGCGGCGATGGCAAGCGCGATGATGCTAAATTGAGCGGCATGTGCGATTGCTTGCTTAAAGTTTTTTCTACGCCAAAACAGGATCAACAACCCGCACGCGAGTGGTGTGGTGAAGGATGTGTATTTGACACCCATTGCGAACCCTGCCATGATCCCTGCGATGTGAAGCCATGCGGTTGAGTTTTTTGATTCGTAAAATGTGATGGCATACAGCGTGGCGAGTGCGTAAAAGATCAGTGCCATATCGGCATAGGCCCATGATGCAAGAATGGGCAGGGATGGAATGGTGGCGGCGAGCAGGAGAGTCTTTCTCCCGATTTCTACGTTCCAAGTTTGTGTGGCCCAATGCCACAACAGAAGAATTGCGAGTGTGCCCCATGTGAGATGGAGCATTTGCGCAGCGCGCTCACTTCCCATGCCGAGAGCCCAGAGATAAACATTTTCAGTTACGTTGGGAAACCAGAAGGAAAGATTTTCGAAAGGACGGAGTCCGCCATCTTTGAGAATTTGCGCAGGTTGTGCGAGATGATAGAGTGGGACATCGAACGCTTCAAATTGAGGGACAAGTGTAAGAAGGAAGGAAAGAAAAAATGGAAGCGCGACAGCGAATTTTGAAAGCGTGTTGAATTGTCCGAAGGATGCCCTCCAGCGTGTGCTGAGAGCTTTGATATCGTTAGCTAATGTTTGGTGGTCTTGCTTAATGAGAAAGAATATCCCCAATATAAATTGGATGTCAAAAAGAATTGGTGCTTTGGCGATTTGTGCGGCGGAGATCCACAGACTGAGTAGTCCCAACGCACCTAAGCCAATACCTGTGCCGAAAAGGAGACGCTCTATTTCGTCGAGTTGCGTCTTTGTCCAATACAGGACTCTTTTTCCTATAGCGTAGGCATTGAAAAGTAAAATTGCAGTGACAATGAATGTCCACAGTGTGTCGACGATACCCCTGAAGGAGGATATTAAATCAGGTTTCTGCACGACATAGTATGCACCAATAATGGTAACTAGCCAGAGTAGAAAAATGGGCGCTGCAATACGTCTCATTCTATCCGCCGCTTTTCAAATAAATTCCTGTTGGATCGAGTTCTTCGCGCAGAATTCGCAATTCGTTTTCGGTGACGGCTTCAGTTGCTTTTACTTCAGGGGCAACTTTCAAATCCCAACCTGTGTTGGCTTTCGCTTCTTCGGCTGTCTTGCCGGGATGTAGCGCCGTGAGGATCATTTCACCGTTTTCGTAAGGTTCCAGAATTCCAATATCAGTCACAACAGCTAGCATACCTCCACCGTGTAGGCCTGCTTTTTCACGGTCGCCTTTGCCATTGATGAATCCGGCCGATGTCATAAATTCCACTTTTTCAGGGAAACGTCGCTTTTGATGTGGGGTCATGATGTAACAGCGGTTTGCCCATGCCGCGATCTCCTGTGAACCACCCGAGCCGGGTAATCGTACTTTGGGATGGTCGTATCCACCGATTACTGTGGCGTTGATATTGCCGTATTTATCAATTTGCGCGCCGCCCATAAAACCGACATCCACATTGCCGCGTTGAAGATAGTTGGCAAAAATATCGTACATGCTCACCACGGATAGCGATCCGCTTACGAGTGTTGGGTCGCCAATGGATAACGGCAATCGCTCAGGTTCCGCGCCGATCACGCCTGCCTCGTAGATCATCACAAGATTGGGCGCGTGAGTCCGCTTGGCGAGATTGCACGCAAGGTTGGGTTGCCCGACACCGACGAACACTACGTCGCCATCGCGCAATAAACGCGCGGCGTTGATGATCATCAATTCGGCGGATGAATAATTGATTTCGCTCATGTGACCTCTTTTAGAAACGACTGCATGATCTCAAACACTTCTTTTGGACGTTCCAGTGGAAGCAGATGGGTGGACTTGGGCAACGCTTCAATCTTAATTGAAGGCTGTTTCCGTTGAATGAGCCTTGTTGCATCTTCGAGCAATGTGTCTGTCTCTGCGCCACGGATGATGAGAGTCGGCACCTCGAGTTTGGGAAGGTTGCGCCAGATATCGTAATCGAACAAACTTGTACGATAGATGTGGACTTCCCATTCAGGGGTGTAAACCAGTTCGTATCCCTGTTTTGTTTTTTGTGTAATGCCTTCGATATACGCTCGCAGACTCTCGTCGCTCATATAACGGAATACATTCCGATTGCGATAGCCTTTAAAGACGGTTTCAAGATCATCAAAGAACCGTCTGCGTTTCTTCGCTCCTGCAATCAGTGGGTGGACTCTGTCTCCCAGCCCAAGCAAACGGATGCTGTGCCACATCGTCATAAATGACGGAACGAATAACACTGGGTCGATCAAGACCAAGGCACGGAACTTATTTGGGTCACGCAACGTGGCCCGCAAAGTGACAGCCGCTCCGATGGAATGACCAACTCCGATGACTTTCTCCTCGCTGAGGGGAGGTGTAATCACCGTGGTCGAAGCGCGAGATACTGAAGCAAGTCATCCGACAGTGGATGCCAACTCTTCAGGTCTTCCATCTTCGCGTCATCCCAAAGCGGACGAAGATACATCCCGAAGATTCGGTATTCTGTTTTTAAAAATTCAAACAAAGGTTTGTAACATTCAGGGGGGTAACCGTTTGCGTGAAGAAAATGAAGCGGTTTGCCTTGGTTGTTATAGTTAAAACTTTTCATCCACTAATCTACACTTCAATATTTCCCGTAATTGATCGGCTGACTCATTTGCGCTTGCACTTCAAGCCGTTTATGAGTTTCTTTTCCAAGTTTGTTCCAATATTCTTCGCGGTCTTTCACACCATACACCCACTCGTCCAACCAGGCTTTGACCGTGTCCACCGATTCACTGACCTTATCCCACGCGAGATAGAACTCATTGTCGCGATCGTAATATCCTTGTGCATAACTCGGATGACACGCAAACGGGACATGACATACCGCGCTGACGACGATGCCCGGTATCATTGTGCGGTTCGGGTCAGACCTGATGACTGATTCGTCCACGATCTCTTCTGCCGTAAGGATGACTTTCTTTGCGGCGAAGGCGGCTTCCTTTTGTTCGCCGATGATGCCCCAAAGATGTGCATTGCCATTGGCGTCTGCTCTTTGCACGTGGACTATCGCCACATCTGGATTGAGCGCAGGCACAACGATCACGTCCTTGCCGCCGTATGGGTCAGGGATTCGTTTGATATTGGGGTTGGCGCGCTCAAGGTCAGTAGCGCCGGTCTGGTTCATGGGGAGGAAGGGCAGGCCCGATGCGCCCGCTTGTAAACGAGTGATCATGCCGAAGTGAGAATACTCGTCCCATTTGAGGTCACCCTTTTCGATGGCCGAGCGGACGATACGCAACGACCCAACTCCTGGGTTCCCCATGTACGAGAAGACCACTTCCTTTGCGCAACCTGCCGCGACCATCATGTCGTAGATCAGATCTGGGGTGGCGCGGGCGAGAGTGAGATTCTTTTTGCCTTGACGAATGATCTCATGCCCTGCCGCAAATGGAATGAGATGCGTAAATCCCGCGGCATAGACCGTGTCACCATCATTCACGTATTTAGAAATAGCTTCGGAAAGCGAAGTGAGTTTACTCATTATTTCTTCTCTTCTTTGGGTTTAGGTTTCAATCGCTTGAGAATGCTGAACCGTCCGCTGGGGGGAGGGGATGGCTTTTTATATTGTGCGCGGAAAGCGAACCCAACAGTCAAAAGAATCATGCTCCAGCAGAAGAAGCTGAAAACAGTTTGTTTTGCGGCTTCGGATAGCATGAAGAAGATCAATAGTCCGGTACCCACCAGTAAAAAGAAGGTACCGATACGATATAAAAATTCTTTACGGTTGTATCCTTGATCGCCCATGATGTATTGTTAAACCTATCAGGTTTTCTGGTTTATTTTGGTTTTTTTGCTGAGAATAAGATTCGGCGAAATGGGTAGAAAACGGGACTATCCGGCATAGCCATACGCATCTTCTTACGTATAGCTTCCACGAATGTATCCTTATGTTCACCAAGCCGTTCAAAATATGGGACCAGTGCTGTGCCTGAAATCCATTCTACCACTGCGTCTGAATCCTCCAGAACGTGCGGATAGATCTTCTCGAAGACGTTGATCTCTTCCGCGCCGCAATCAAACAGGATGCGAGAGTAATCATCGATGGGGAGGACAGGCGCATAGCGTTGAAAGCCTTGTAGGATGAATTTGAACATATCCTCTTCGGCCGTCTCACGATAGATCTGGTGCGAGATGTGATTATGGTTGGATGGAATTTGCACGGCAAGTTGTCCGCCGGGGTTGAGTTTATCGAAGAGATAGGGGATCAGCTCCGCGTGGTTCTCGCTCCATTGCAATGCGGCGTTGCTGAAGATGAGGTCCCATTTACCTGTCAGCGTGGATTGATCTCCTTGTTGGAAGACCAGATTTGGCGTCGAAAAAGAAGCGGCTTTATCCAGCATTTGAGTGGAGCTATCGAGACCGGTCACATGACTGTTTGGAAGTGTATCCGCCAGTTGGCGAGTCAATTCACCGGTGCCACATCCGAGGTCAATGACTTTGAGATTCGGGCGCACATCCACCATCGCGAGCAAGTCATAAAACGGAGCGGCGCGTTGCGATTGGAATTTGTGATATAGGTCAGGGTTCCAGGGCATGGTTAATCAAAAAGCCCTCCCTTTTCAGGAAGGGCCACTAGTTTATTTACGCTTGGCAGTCTTTTTAGCAACCTTCTTTACAACTTTTTTGGCTGCTTTTTTCGGTGCTGCCTTCACGGGTGCAGGCTTGATCAATGTTTGGATCTGTTCGTGCATGTAGAGTTGAACGTAGTAATAACCGCCGCCATTCTTGCCGCTTGAACCGGAGCCTTTCCAGCCGCCGAAGGGTTGGAAGCCCGGCCATGCGCCTGTGGTTGCGCCTTGCGGACGATTGGCATACGTGACGCCAGCTTCGATGTTATCGAAGAACCATGCGGTTTCTTTTGCGGAACCATAGAAGCCAGCGGTGAGACCATAGTTCACGTTGTTGGCGATCTCCATGGCTTCGGCGAGGTTGCTCACCTTGCCGATGGTGGTAATGGGCAGGAACATTTCATGTTGCCACAAACGATGACTGAATGGCAGGTCGGTGACGAGGGTGGGCTCGCAGTAATACCCCTTATCGAAATCGCCGCCGGTTTTCACGTGACCGCCGGTTAAGAACTTGCCGCCTGCGCCATTGATCTCTTCAGTGAAGTCTTTGAAATCTTTGTAGGAACTGTTGTTGACTACAGGGCCGAGATACGTGTTACGGTCGGTTGGGTCGCCGATAACGAGGGCATCAGCCTTTGCTTTGAGTTTGGCGACCAACGCATCGTAGACGGGTTCTTCCACAATGACGCGTGATGCGGCCGAGCATTTTTGTCCCTGCAAACCGAACGCCGAACGGATGATGCCAGTAGTGGCATCATCAAGATTGGCATTGCGTGAAACGATGGCAGGGTTCTTGCCGCCAAGTTCCAATATGATGGGGCGTACGTAGTTGCGGCTTCCGAAATCGCGGAACATCTTCATGCCTACATCGAATGAACCGGTGAAGGTTACGCCGTCCACTTCGGGGCTATCTACAAGGGCCTGGCCAAGCGTGGAGCCGGGGCCGGTGACAAAATTGAAGACACCGTCAGGGATGCCGGCATCGCGCAAGCATTCAGCGTAGAGTCGCACGATCCATGCTGTATCCGTTGCCGGTTTAAGGACGACCGTATTTCCAGCTACAAGGGCGGCGCCGGTGGGACCTCCGCTCAGAGCGAAGGGGAAGTTGAACGGCGAGACCACAAGCCATACACCGTACGGTTTGAGCACAGAGACGTTTGTCGAGTCATATCCAACGAGCGGGTCTTTGCCCATCGGTTTGACGAAGCCTTTGTTTTCCTCCACCATTTGAGCAGACCAATACATCAGGTCGGCAGTTTCCTGTACATCGCCAAGCGATTCCATGCGGTTCTTGCCCACTTCCAAAGCCATCGCCGCGCCGAGTTCGAAAATGCGCTTCTCGATCAAAGCCGATGCTTTGCGTACCAACTTTACACGCGTTTGCCATGGTGTGCGGCTCCATGCGGGGAAGGCCCTGCGTGCCGCATCAATTGCCATCTTTGCGTGCGATGCGTTGCCTTTCTGCATGACGGCCAGTACCCAATCGGTGTTCACGGGTGAGCGGTCCTCGAATTTATCCTCTGCGAAGACATCCTTGCCGTCAATGATCATCCCGTATTCCTTGCCTAAGTTTGCCTTGAGTTTCGCAACTGCCTTGTCGAAACCCGTGTGCAATGCCTCGGGTGGGTTGAACATTGTGGCGTACGTGAGTTTGAAAGCCATTCTGCCTCCTGAATTGAGTTGAAGAGTTTGTGGTTTGGTGGTTGAGTAGTTTGGCGATTCAGCAGTTGGACTATACAACATTCAACACGTGAATCACTTAACTAAAGACAGTATAGCGTAGGATGTGACCCTCGTCAAAGTGACGAAAATCATCACCTATGAAGGGTTATATTAATCTCTTCGTAAGAATTTTCTGATATAAATTTTCTAATGAATATGACGAAACCCCGCTTCTTCCTTAACCTTGGCTTGCTTGCCATACTACTGGCCTCGTGCGCCCCTGCGGCTGTGACTCCTCAACCGTCGCCCCAGCCTGCTTCTGCCACCGTTGGGCCAAGCGCAACGCCCATCTTGGACACAGCGACCGAAGTGGTTGTTGCCGTCCCAACCGAAACTCTTGCACCCACACCTTTCCCTGTCGCCACCTCGCGTGGACCTAACCTCGAAGCCACTGATCCACGAACAGTCAGTCTCGCTTCTGGTGGGTTGCAGTTTGTGGAATTTTTCCGCTTTACCTGAGGTACTTGCCGCCAAATGGCGCCCATGGTTCATGGGCTCGAAGCAAAATACTTTGGACGAATCAAATTTACCTATCTGGATGCCAACGATATCGGAACGGAGCCTTTCCAGCGTCAACTTGGTTTTTACTATCAGCCTGAAGTATATTTACTCGACGAAAATGGAAATGTCCTAAAGAAATGGGTGGGATACACTACCGAAGAAGAATTCGAAGAAGTGTTCGCGCAATATGTGCAGTAAAAGTTTTCAAAATCAATTTAAAAAGCGGACGAATTTACTCGTCCGCTTTTTTGTGCCTGATAGCAAGGTGTCTATTTTACGGAATT
Source organism: Candidatus Defluviilinea proxima (assembly GCA_016721115.1). NCBI lineage: Bacteria > Bacillati > Chloroflexota > Anaerolineae > Anaerolineales > Candidatus Villigracilaceae > Candidatus Defluviilinea > Candidatus Defluviilinea proxima. Next base: position 4,493,122 of record JADKIW010000001.1, on the reverse strand, counting down.
AGGAAAAGTAAGAATGATTTGCATTTTCTCAGCTGGTGCATCTTTTAATTCAAACGTTCCATTGTGTAACTCCATAACGCGTTGCATGACAAATCTATAAGGATCGATATAAGAGTCGAAATATTCACCTTCCGTGATATCCGTTCTGCTAAATTCAAATTGTAGAGTAGTGGCATTAGCATTCTGAAGAGACATGATGGTAATCTCGTTTTCCAGACCATCTGTTGTGATATCTTCAATGAGATGGACGGCACACTCTAGTGCTTTATGCACATGTATCTGATCGCCCCATAACAGAATCTCGTCATCTGAAACTTTGATGGTTGTGTGGAGCTTGGGATGAAGTTTTATTTCTTCATCCCAAAAATCCATTAATTCCCACACTTTGAGATTTGATGACGTAACGCTTTGTCTATAAACAATATAACGCTGAGCATCTAGTAAGATACCAAATATCTTCCATAATCGTTCTGCATTACTTTTGATGATTTTTAGATAGTGTTGTTGGTCCTCTGTAATTGGTCCTGCCACACCTTCTAGCATAACATCTGTGTAGCCTCTAATTGATGTTAGGGGTGTGCGAATGGTCATACTATCAAAGTTAGCCAAAAGAAAGAGAGGAACTTCAATGGTTTCCACAGTAATTATCCTTTACTATGGGAAGAATTATACGATGTGTAATGATCATAATTGCATAATACTTCCATAATGAAACGTTAGACGCTGGCCATCACCTCCCCAATGGCCGAATCTTGTAACATAACTGGTCCCCATGCGGACCTGTTGGTTCATCGTAGACGAACATGGCGAGTTCATGAGCAGTGTAGCTCAAGTTGATTTTGGAGTATTCGATCTCGCCCTGATACTTGTTACAGATCTCCATCAGGTGGCCACACATCATTACACTCATGTGAAAACGATACTTGTCCCCGTCAAAATCTGCGGATACGTCTCCGAAACGCTGGCTTAAGTCCTTGTTGATACGGTGATGCAGTTCTCGTAATGTCTCCGTCTCTTCCACAGCCGCCCAGAGAATGCCATATTCGGTTCCATCGAAGAGCATGGGAACGGCTTGAAGCTCTGTCAAGGTAACGTCAAAAGGTTGAAGGGAGCCTGCCAATTCATCCATGTACTCATCGAGTGTGCGGAGATCTGGAACATGAAAAGGCTGTTTCAATGAGATATGCGGCGGCAGGGCGGCGTGACGCGTTCCCGTACGATATTTTTGGTGGATATCCCACGATAGTTTCCGAATATAGTTGTGGACGTCTGAATTCGCGAGTAATGCAAAAGTCGCTTTCATGGTTGCCTCCTTGGCGTGTCCATGTGCTTTTTTTAGTATAGCACGGCTGTCAAGCCCTATTAAAGGCACGGTTATAATCCATGCATGGACTCTTTTATTCATACATTTATTTTCCTTGCTGGCTTAATAACAGTCATTCTCACACTCTTCTCGGCCCTATCCACGTTTGTTTTGCCTCGTGCGGCAAGAAGCCAATTGAATCGTATTGTTTTCGGACTCTTGCGCCGCATCTTTGACTTTATCCTTCACTTTGCAAAGACCTACGAACGGCGTGACGCGATCATGGCGTATTACGCACCGATCGGGTTGATGCTCCTTATGCCGACCTGGTACCTGTTGATCTCACTTGGCTTTACAGCCATGTATTGGAGCATGGGAGTGGGGGATTGGTTCACAGCGTATCAATTGAGCGGCTCATCGTTGTTCACACTTGGTTTTGCAACAGAGAATACATTTCTGATTGATGCGTTCGAATTTATCGAGGCCATGCTGGGCTTGATTCTTGTTGCGCTTCTGATTGCCTATTTACCAACCATATATGCCGCGTTCTCACGGCGTGAACAAGCAGTCAACATGCACGAGGTCCGTGCGGGAGGTCCCCCCTCTGCCTCTGAGATGTTGTTACGCTTCAACCGTATTCATGGCTTGGACAAGTTAGCTGAGTACTGGAAGATCTGGGAGGGCTGGTTCGCAGACGTGGAGGAGAGCCATACCACTTTGCCCGCACTCGTTTTCTTCCGCTCGCCGCGCGCTGAAAATTCGTGGGTGATTGCCGCAGGGTCCGTTTTGGATGCGGCCGCCATTACGCTCTCAGCGCTGGATATTCCTTATGAGCCGTCTGCCGCGCTTTGTATACGGGCAGGGTTCCTCGCCTTTCACCGTATCGCGGATTATTTTGATATTCCTCATCCCCACGATCCACACTACCCTGAAACTCCCATTTGTGTAGCGCGTGCAGAATTTGATGCTGTACTTGACCAGCTCGCCAAGGCTGGACTGCCTCTCAAGCCGAATCGTGATCAAGCCTGGCTCGACTTCGCAGGCTGGCGCGTCAACTATGACCGAACCCTGATCCTGCTATGCGGACTTGTCATGGCCCCCCGAGCGTCCTGGTCCAGTGACCGGGCACCAGACTTCCACTTGCCGCCGATGGTGATTTTCAAGAAGAAACTATAACATCTAGATAGTGTTCTAGCTTTTGTAGGCGCGTTTCTTGACATTCTGATTCGATGAATTGATAATAGTTCTGACGAATAAAGCGCCGTTGTTGTACGGTAAAATAAAAAGATGAGTTTGAGAAACCATATCAAAAGGAGAAAAGAAATATGAAAGAGCTTTTCAAGGTTAACACCAGAACGATCGTTGCCACTGGTTTGGGCGCGGCTATTTTTGCATTGTTGTTTATGTACGTTAAGGTTCCATCCCCCATCCCTGAAACCAGCTTTCAGACCGCCTATGGCTTGGGCGCTTTCTTTGCCACGTTGTTCGGACCCATTGCCGGTGCGTTGATCGCCTTCATCGGCCATGCGCTTAGCGACGCCATTCAGTATGGTTCCCCGTGGTGGAGCTGGGTGATCGCCAGCGGTGTTGCTGGTTTTGTTTTTGGCTTTGCTTTCAAACGCACGAACGTTGAAGAAGGCGAATTCAAAACAAAAGACATCATCACTTTCAACGTAATTCAGGTGATCGGCAATGCGATTGCGTGGATCGTGGTGGCGCCCGTGTTGGATATTTTGATTTATCAAGAACCTGTGAATCTGGTCTTTACACAAGGCGTAACTGCAGCGATCATGAATGCGATCAGTGCGGGGGTGATCGGCACTCTCTTGCTGATCGCTTATGCGGCGACTCGTACAAAGAAGGGTAGCCTGAGCAAAGGCTAAACGGGCGCCTGTTTTCGATTGTTACACAAGGCTGTTGACATCAACAGCCTTGTGTTATAAATCGGCAGGCTTGCATTTATGGACAAACAGACAATCATCGAATTTCAGGATTTTTCGTTTCAATATTTCAGCCAATCTGAGCCAACCCTTCACAATGTCAACCTGAAAATTAATCGTGGCGAAAAAATACTGATCATTGGCCCCAGCGGTAGCGGTAAAAGCACGCTTGGACATTGTCTGAATGGATTGATTCCGTTTTCGTATAAAGGGGAGATTCAAGGCAGTTTGAAAATAAACGGGTTGGAAACAAAAGAACAGAATATTTTTCTCTTGTCAAAGATCATTGGTACAGTGTTGCAAGACGCCGACGGACAGTTTGTAGGCTTGACTGTCGGTGAAGATATTGCTTTTGCACTTGAAAATGACAATGTTTCCAATGCCGAAATGCATGACCGTGTAAAAAAAGTGGCGGCGATGGTGGATATGCAAAGCCTGTTGAATTCATCTCCATTTGAATTGTCTGGCGGGCAAAAACAGCGCACCTCGCTCGCCGGCGTAATGATCGATAATGTGGATATTTTGCTCTTCGACGAACCACTTGCCAATTTGGACCCTGCGACCGGCAAAGCCGCCATTGAAATCATCGATGATATTCATAAGGAATCGCAAAAGACGATTGTCATTATTGAGCACCGTTTGGAAGATGTTCTGCATCGGAATGTTGACCGTGTCATCATGATCAATGACGGCAGAATCGTCGCTGATATGACGCCCCATGAACTTGTTTCCTCCACACTTCTGACCGAGAACGGGATTCGAGAGCCTCTGTACATCACTGCATTGAAATATGCAGGCGTCAAAGTCTCCACCGAGATGCAACCGGGGCATATCACTACATTGAAGACTGAACTTTCTCGAAGCGCCATAACCACATGGTACGATGCCATCCGATCTGAAGATCAGGTAAATACGAACCCATCCATTTTGAAGATGGAGAATATCTCCTTTTCTTATGATGGTGACCGTCAGATATTAAGCAACATAAATATTGATATCCGCGAAGGAGAAATGATCTCGATTGTTGGCAGGAATGGTGCGGGCAAGTCTACCCTGTCTAAATTGTTGTGTGGATTTGAAAAAGAAGACCAGGGTGCAATTCTCTACAAAGGGGAGAATATCAAAAACAGGACGATCAAAGAACGCGCTGAGATCATTGGGTTGGTAATGCAAAACCCTAATCAGATGATTTCCAAGCCGATGATCTATGATGAAGTTGCGTTGGGCCTGCGTTTGCGAAACGTTCCCGAAGAAAAAATTGCAGAACAAGTGGAAAAGGTGCTCAAGGTTTGCGGCCTGGCGCCTTTCAAGAGTTGGCCCATATCCGCTTTGAGTTATGGACAGAAAAAGCGGGTAACCATCGCGTCCATTTTAGTGCTTGAGCCAAAGATTCTCATTCTCGATGAGCCAACCGCCGGGCAGGATTTCCGTCATTACACTGAGATCATGGAATTCTTGGTGGAGATCAATAAATTAGGCGTGACGATCATCTTGATTACGCACGACATGCACTTAATGCTGGAATATACGCCACGCGCGATTGTCCTCTCCAACGGGAGAAAAATAGCGGATACGGCCGCTTCTGTAATCCTTACGGATACTCATGTTATCGAAGAAGCGAACTTGAAAGAGACATCCTTGTTCAACCTTGCTCAGATGGCAGGTATCAAGGATGGTACGCACTTTGTACAGGGGTTCATTGACTACGAGAGGCGGATGAAAAACCGATGAATACGAAAATAAAACTCTTTTCGTATAATACTTTGAATACGCCTGTCCACAGGTTGTCTGGTTTAACAAAATTGATCTGCTTTTTGTTGCTAACCTTTGCTGTTATGTTTTCATATGACATTCGTGTCATTCTCGCGGTCATGGTCTTTTCTGTTGCTGTTTTGAGACTTTCGCAGATCAAATATTCACAGATCCGCTTGATGATTATTTACGTGCTCATCTTTGTGCTCACCAATGCAGTGATTACTTTCTTATTTTCCCCTGAAGAAGGCGTGAAAATTTATGGCACACGGCATGACATTGCCAATTTGTACGGCGAATACAAGTTGACGTGGGAGCAGGTTTTTTATCAGGTTACCAAGTTTTTTAAATATTTTTCAGTCATCCCTTTTGGAATTATCTTCTTGCTTACAACCAATCCCAGTGAGTTTGCTTCATCTTTGAACAGGATCGGCGTAAATTACAAGGCCGCTTTCGCTGTGGCTTTGACATTACGTTATTTTCCCGATGTACAGCGTGATTACCATGATATTAGTCAGGCACAACAGGCGCGTGGATTGGAACTTTCGAACAAGGCAAAATTTACTGATCGATTCAAGAACTCCCTGCTGATCGTTATTCCGCTGATCTTCTCTTCGCTTGATAGTATTGAACTAATTAGCAATGCCATGGATCTGCGCGGCTTTGCCAAAAGCAAAACCCGTACCTGGTATACATCCAGAAATTTCACGGGTTTAGATTACACAGCATTAGCGATCTCAGCCTTGATTTTTATATTCACGATTTCTGTATCTGTGTTTATCAACCACAGCCGTTTTTATAACCCATTTATCTAGTAGCTGTTGAAGCAAAAACGACGCATGCCGCGTCGTTTTTTGCTTTTAGAACCTAATGGTTGTGCTCAGGGAATTTCTCTCCCGCTTCGATCCGTACATGTAAGTGGTTTTCCTGCGGCGGGAAGGAACAGGTGGCGTAGTCAGTGAACGCGCAAGGCGGACTGTATGCCTTGTTGAAGTCCAAGAATAATTTGCCGTTTTCGTGTGCATCAGTGTAGTGATAGCGGCCAGATGGGTAAGTGGGGTTGCCGTTGGTTTCATCCATAAATTGGACGAAGAGACGATGGTCAGATAATTCGCTCACGACCAGCTCATAAGATTTTCCGTTCAGTTCAAAAGTGACATACCCTTCCATCTTTTCATCAAGAATGGCGCCAAGGATATCGGGCATCTTGACGACTCTGGGCGTTTCGTAGCGCGTATACGTTGCAGGGACTCGAAATGCCTCGTTGACGGGATACCAAACACGGGGTGGAAACGTGCGGCGTGCCTCTCTTGTGTTATCCCACAAGCGAATGCCGATCCCTTTGGAGCGGCGCACTACCACCATGCGCATGTCATTGAATGTGATAAAGCTGGGAACATCATCTTCGTCTGTATCTAGCAATGAGGACTTTACAGATGTACCGTTTACTTCAACTGGTGTGTCTAATTCAACATTCAACTTTACATGGTTACCATCGAATTCAAAAGTGCCGAGCCTTTTTGGGGCGCGTGCGGGCAGAAGAATATCGCAATCAGGATCAGAGCCAATGATATTTTCACCCTTGCGAAGCCAGAACAAACCAGCCAGCGATAACCAACCGTTTTCGCGGCGTAGATTGGTGTCCACTTCCTGCCGCCAATTCAGAACACTTCTGACATACTCTTCGTTTGCCATGTTTTTATTATACCTTTACGAATATTGATTCCAGACTTGCAGTTTTGTATAAAATATGTGCCGTATGTCAACCACGGTAGATCTCTCCCGCCTCCACGCGGAACGGAAGATCATTTTGCGGTGGCGCAAAGGTGCAGGTTGCATACGCTGTAAAGGCACACGGTGGGCTGTATGAGTAATTGAAGTCAACCGTCACCTTTCCGCTTTTGACGGGCTCGGTGTAATAATAGCGGCTTGGTGGGTAAGTTTCTTTTTTACTTGTCAGGTCGCGGAACTTGATAAACAGCGAGCGGTCTTCCATTTCGGTGGCGTCCAATTTATAAGTTTTGCCCTCGAACCGAAACGTGACGTATCCATCAATGCGATCTTCGACCATCGTTCCGTCGGCATCTGGGGAGTTTGTAATCAGCGGTTTTTTATAACGCGTATACCGCGCGGGGATGCGAAAATGCTTATTGACCGGGAACCAGCTTGAAGGTCGCAGGGAGAAGCGTTCCGGTCGTTCATTATCCCAAATGCGGATGGCGTACTTGCCCGCGTGTTCATGGACGACCATTCGCAGAGTCTCGTTCCATGTGATAAAGCTGGGCTTCGCCTCCTGGCTGGACTTTAGGATTGCTTTCTGCACCAATCGGCCATTGATCTTCAATTGAACTCCTTCTGCCACCGTCAGTCGGACAGTTTTTCCTTTGAGTTCAACGATCCCAACGAACGTGGGGGCACGCTCCGGCAAAATCACTTCACACATCGGGTTCGAACCGACCAGATTCCTGCCTTCGTTCAGCCAGTACAAACCTACCAGTGCCACCCAGCCGTTCTCGCTTTTGCGCGATGCATATTTCTCAGCCTGCCATTGCAAAACCTGTGCTTCGTATTCTTGATCTTTTTTCGTTGCCATAGGGTGATTATACAATATGAAAAAACTTCCGAAGTCTTCAAGGCTTCGGAAGTTTTTGGCTCACTATTCGTCCAGCGTACTGACATCGCCCTCAGGCAGGCCTTGTGCCCTTGCCTTCAACACACGGCGCATGATCTTGCCGGAGCGCGTCTTGGGGAGTTTGTCGATGATCTTCACATCTTCGGGGCGGGCAATCGCTCCCATGTGCGTTGCTACGTGCTGACGGAGTTCCTCTGCCAGATCAGCGGATGCGGTGAAGCCGGTGCGTAACAAAACAAAGCAGTGGATGCCTTGCCCTTTGAGTTCATGAGGTAGGCCGATGGCCGCCGCTTCAGCCACTGCGGGATGGCTGACCAGCGCCGACTCAACTTCAGCCGTCCCAAGCCTGTGTCCACTGACCTTGATGACGTCATCCACGCGGCCGATGATCCAGAAGTAGCCGTCTTTGTCGCGTTTGGCAGAATCTCCAGTGGTGTATTTGCCCGGGTTCTTGGACCAGTATTGGGTTACGTAGCGATCCGGGTCTCCATAGATCGTCCGCAACATGGCAGGCCAGGGATTCTTCAAGACGAGATATCCCTCGGAACCATCTGGGACGGGGTTTCCGTGTTCGTCCACGATCTCAGCTTCCTGTCCAAAGAATGGACGCGTGCCCGAGCCAGGTTTGAGCGGGACGGTGGGTGTCGGCGTGATCATGAACATGCCGGTCTCGGTCTGCCACCAGGTATCCATGATCGGGCATTTCTCTTTACCGATGACGCGGTGATACCATTTCCATGCTTCGGGGTTGATCGGTTCTCCCACGGAGCCGAGCAGGCGTAAGGAAGAAAGATCGTGTTTGTTCGGCCAGGCTTCGCCAAAACGCATGAGTCCACGGATGGCGGTGGGGGCGGTATAGAGGACTGTGATCCCATAACGTTCGATACATTGCCACCAGCGGTTCGGGTATGGGTAGGTAGGCCCGCCCTCGAACATGAAGGATGTCGCACCGTTCAGCAAGGGACCGTAGACAATGTAGGAATGTCCCGTTACCCAGCCGGGGTCTGCCGCACACCACCAGCGATCATCATCTTTGAGGTCGAAGACATACTTCAATGTTGTGTATGTGCCGACCATGTAACCGCCGTGTGTGTGTAGGATGGCTTTGGGTTTGCCGGTGGAACCCGATGTGTAAAGAATGTAGAGCGGATCTTCCGCGTCCATCACTTCGGTGGCGCATTTACCGTTGGCGATGGGGAGCGCACATAGATCGTGATACCAGTGATCGCGTCCGGCCTCCATGGGGACATTTTCGTCCACACGTTTGACGACGATCACATTTTCCACAGTGGGACAATGCTTGAGTGATTCGTCCACGGTCTTTTTGAGCTCAACGACTTTGCCATTGTTGAAGCTTCTATCCATGGTGATGACAAGTTTGGATTGGCTATCGTCAATGCGTCCCTGCAATGCATCCACGGAGAAACCGCCGAACACTACAGAGTGAATGGCACCGATCTTCGCACAAGCCAGCATCGCGAACACGATCTCAGGGATACGTCCCATGTAGATGGTGACGCGGTCACCTTTGACGACGCCCATGGCTTTGATGATGTTCGCCATGCGGCTGACTTCGCGGTTCATTGCAAAATACGAGAACGTGCGATGATCTTTTCCATCTTCGCTTTCCCAGATCAAAGCCAGTTTATTTTTTCGATAGGTTTTCAGATGCCGATCGATGGCGTTGTGAACAATGTTGGTCTTGGCGCCAACGAACCACTTGAAGAACGGTTTGTTCGAGTCGTCCAGTACTTGGTCCCACTTTTTATACCATTCCAGCTCGTCCGCCTCTGCCGCCCAGAATGCCTGCGGATTCTTCAAGGCTTGCTCAGCCATGGTGTCCCAATCTTTGGCATTGGCTTGCGACACAACCTGCTCTGACGGATAATAGACTTCGCCTTCCATTTCCTTTTTTGCCATCATGTTACTCTCCTCTGGTTGATTTTATATTTTGGAGTTGTACAGCATCGCAATATCGCCGTAGCGATACCGCTGGCAGAGTTTATGTAGAAGCGGTCATAAATTCCCATGCCAGTGCATGAGAACACAAGATCAAGCCGCAGAGAATAAGAGCTTCCAATTGAAGTGCTTGTAAGCCAAAAATACTTGCGAATCCCGTAAAGAGTGCAAAGAACAAGATCAGGCCATACAGAACCGGTACAGCCCAACTGTTACGGCTGAAGGCTCCGTTTGGGTTTAACTCACGGGTTAGTTTGATCAATTTACCGGAATAGGAAAGCCCCGCCCCTGATGCGATGACGAAGACCGCACGCCAGATGAAAGAATTATCCACCCCGATCTGTGCGGCAAGGCTCATAATGCCAGGAATCAAAAACGAAGCGTATACGCCTCCCGCCATGCGTTTTCTCGCTTCGTCCGCGAACCATTGAGGTTTATCTTTCACCACCGACCACCACAACCCAACCAACCCGAAACAAGTGGCAGATGTCACTGCATAGAATGTGCTGATGTCCATGCTGGCTAATTCTCCTTTGGCAGGTCGAATTATAGGATATTTTACTCAAATACTCAAATTATTTTGACTTTGAACTTACCTCATATAAAACCAATTGATGGTCATGCCCACATAGGATTTCAAGAGGGTATCTGTCTGGCCGGGGAATTGGGCATGGAGTTGACTCATGACGTATTCCATGTCCACATCTGCAAACTCAGCAAACTCTTGCCCGGGCTTGGGTGATTTGGGCGCCTTCTCTACCGCTTCGATAGTTGCAACTAGAACATTCAAGCTTAAGTCGAACATCTCCTTGTAGATATCAGGAGAATACCCTGGCGCTCTCTTTGTCAAAGCCTTGATGGCTTTCTTTGGCTCGCCGCCATTTTTGCCGTACACATGAAATTGCCACACAACATCCGATAGTGCCAATGAAAACGTCTCATCGCTCAGCGGATGCTTTATGCCCATACTTTATTCGACCCAGTCCAGAATTTTATGCCATGCTCCTGCAAATGGCAGGAACCACGGACTGCCACCATATAATCCCAACGGCGCACCGGGAAAGTCGAATTGTGCGAATGGGTGCTCTTTGATATTTCCCTTGACCATTGCCTCTGCAACAGTCTTCCCTAAATAGGTTGCCATCGCAACACCGTGACCGGCGTACCCAAGCGCATAATACAAACCATTGTCTTCGCCTACATGTGTCATCATGTCAAAGGCGAAATCAAGAGTGCCGCCCCAAACATACTCAACCTTTACATCCTTTAACTGTGGATACACCTGTATCATCTCGCGCCGCAAAATTTCAGCGCTTTGCTGAAGCGTATTTTCTGTCTCAGGGAAGAATGCCGCACGTCCGCCAAAGATCATACGGTTATCCCATAGCCTGAAATAGTTCAGATAATGTTTGTAATCAAAGATCATGCGGTTCTTTGGGCTGAGTTCATGTGCCAATTCATCCGAAAGCTTTTCCGTTGCAATGATGAATGAGCCGACAGGGATGATCTTCTTCTGCAATTTCTTTGTGATACTTCCCGTATACCCAGATGTTCCTATAAAAACAGAGTCTGCCTGTAAAGAGCCTCTTTCTGTTTGGATGAAAAACCGCGTCTCACCACGCCCGAGCTTGGTTACTCGTGCCCAAGCATGGAGCCTCGCCCCGGCCTTTTCTGCCGCACCTGCAAGGCCCGCAACATACTGAGCTGGGTTCAACCCACCACTGACCTCATCCACCATTCCGCCATGATACACATCCGAGCCGATCTCGCTTCTCAATTCATTCGGCGGAACAACTTTGACATTGTGATTGAACTCCTTTGCCATGAATTCAACTTCCTGTTTGAGCGCTTCGTAGTGTTGAGGTTTGTTCGCCGCAAGCAAATGACCCGTGCGTGCAAAACCACAATCAATGTTTTCCTCTTTGACGATCTGCTCAACAGCGCTGACTGAATCCAGTGAGCATTGAAAGAGTTGTTTGGCAAGATCACGCCCATACTTTTTGATAACCGTATGCATCGACGGTTTCAGGCCGGTCAGTGTCATACCTCCGTTACGGGAACTGGCGCCCCAGCCAATGGACTCCGCCTCGAGCACGATGACATTCACGCCTTGTTGTGCCAGCGTCCGTGCGGCGCTTAAGCCGGTATACCCACCACCGATGACGGCCACGTCCACTTTCTGGGGGAGTGGTGTGATCGTGTTTTTATCCTCAGGCATTGCGGCAGTGGTGGTATACCAGTAGTTTTTTTGATGCATTGATCTCTCCTCGGAATTCATGGAGCGCTACTCCATGGGCCTCGCCAGAATAATGAGCTAATGAAAGTTGGCGATGTTTATTTGGCGACGTGTTTTTGTGATTGGAAGATGGTTACCTGCACCAAAGTGCCAACGATGAAAATACCAGCGCTGGCAAGGATCTTTGCCGTCCCGTAAAAAGGCAGAACGCCATAGAGAAGGTAGACACCGATCGCGCAAGAGACGATGATCATGGCCCACTCGCCGAGAACGCCGAGAATGACTGTCCCGAGAGCGGCACCGATAATGAACGGAAAGAAAGGGACAGTCTGAACGCCCGGCGCGAAATATTCACAAGCGGCAAAACCACCCACGATGAATCCGCAGACGTAATAGCTGGTTTCTTTGTTGATCAGTGTAAGCACAGCGGCAAGAATCGCTAAAACGATCAGAAAGGCCAGATCGGTCCAACCAGGCCAGGCGGCGGGAAGAAGCGGAAGTATCCGTATCCCGAGAAGCGCGGCCATGGCGGCTGAGAAAAGAAAACTGAGTTCGCGTCCTAGAAAGAGTGTAACTGCCCCGGCAATGCCTCTGAGTATCATGATCTGCTCCTTGTTGTGTACTTAAGAGTTTTATTTTTTCGCGTGCAAGATTTCGCGCAAGCTTTTTTGCAATTCATCCGGCAAGTCCGGTAACATGCGTCTTAATGATACCGCTGGTAGCGGACTTTTGGTTTTGTTCACGATCTGCGTCAGGAAGAATATAGTTTCATCCGGAGATGCATTGTATAGCGCCGTGATGAGTTCCTGCAGGTCAGTTTGCAAAGAGGCGGGCGATGCTTTAATAATAGGTTCGACAATATCGAGAATGGGCGGGAGGTTGTGAAAGTCTGGTGTGTTGATGAGGGGACGAGCGCTTCAATTCCGTTGGACCACAAGCGTTGGCGTGCGGGATGAAGCCATTCTCTGACAAGGATCAGGAATAGGTCTGGTGTTTCGTTGCGTAGACGGGTGAGGCTGGTGGTGAGCAATGCAACACGCACACTTGGGTCGCGGACTTGTTGTGTCCAAGCTGTGAGGCGCGCGAGCAAGCGTTCCTCTTGTGGGGGGATGCGTCCGAGCAGGAAGGCCGCCAGCAAACGAGTTTCGAGCCAGCCTTCATCCCAAAGAGCATCGGCAAGTTCAAGAGCTTGGATGGGCTTTTTCGCCGCAACCGGACCTAATTCCGTTTCAATTTGGCGGAGCACAACAGGAGGCGTGCGATACGTGGGAAGAACAGAAGATGGCGCCACGCCCTGACTGCGCAGTGTGCGGTTGACGTAGTAATCCAATATTTCGCGGTGTTCACGCAGAAATTCGGATGGCTGGTCGAAGATATCGGCCAGATGGGCTGTCTGTTTTTTGAGGCGGGCGAGATCTATGGCAGGCATAATACATTTGTAGGGACGGGCAGCTGCCCGTCCCTACGTTGTCATCAATATGCTTTCGCAAAATACACTTTGCGCTTGGAAGGTTTGCCGCAGACGACACAAGTCCCTTCACCTTCGGGTTGATCGAATGGAATGTTGCGTGTGGTGGCTTTGGTGTCTTCTTTGACCTTGGCTTCACATTCCTTTGATTCACACCAATAGGAAAATGCCCAACCGTCAGCGACGATTCTTTTGAGGTCTTCGTAATCTTTGGGTTCGCGGATATTGGCGTCACGGTATTCGGTGGCGCGCTTGAGGAGTGAATCCTGTATTTCGACGAGGAGTCCGCTCACGGTCGAAGCGAGATCCGTTTGTGGGACGAAGGATTTACCTTCTTTGCCGGGTTTGTCGCGGCGGGCGAGTGCTGCAGATCCTTTTTCAACATCCTTGGGACCGATCTCCACGCGGACGGGGACGCCTCGCATCTCCCAATCGTTGAATTTGAATCCAGAACTGACGTTGTCGCGGTCATCCATTTTGACGCGGATGCCAGCGGCTTTGAGTTCCATGAAGATGCGGTCGGCTACTTCCATCACTTTGGTCTTTTCCTCTTCTTTTTTGAAGATGGGAACGATGACCGCTTGAATGGGCGCAAGGCGTGGAGGTAGTACAAGTCCCTGATCGTCACCGTGAGTCATGATGATGGCACCAATGATGCGGGTGGAAAGACCCCATGAGGTGGTCTCGGCATATTGCAGGGTGTTGTCTTTGTTGAGGAATTGAATTTCGAATGCCTTCGCAAAGTTGGTGCCGAAGTAGTGAGATGTAGCAGATTGCAAGGCACGTTTATCCTGCATCATGCCTTCAATCGATGTGGTGATCTGTGCACCCGCAAAACGTTCGGTGTCGCTCTTGGTGCCTTTGAACAGAGGCAATGCCGCTTCATTGACCGCAAAGTTGTAGTAGATGTCGAGAATGCGATACATCTCTTCTTTGGCTTCTTCAGCGTTTGCATGGGCGGTGTGACCTTCCTGCCAGTAGAACTCGGCTGTGCGCAGGAATAGTTTTGTCCGCAATTCCCAGCGGAGCACGGAGCCCCATTGGTTAATCAGGATGGGAAGATCGCGCCAGGATTTGACCCATCTGGAATACATGTGTCCGATGATCGTTTCAGATGTGGGACGAACGACCAATTTCTCTTCGAGTTCAGAACCTCCACCATGCGTGACAACTGCAAGTTCGGGCGCAAAGCCTTCTACATGCTCTTTTTCTTTTTCAAAGAATGCAAGGGGGATGAGCATGGGAAACGCCGCGTTGACGTGACCTGTCGCTTTGAATTCCTTATCGAGCGCAGCCATACAGTTTTCCCATAGTGCCCAGCCATAAGGCTTGACGACCATACAGCCGCGTACGGGGGCGTAGTCGGCAAGGTCTGCCTTGAGAACGAGTTGGTTGTACCATTCTGAAAAATCTTCTGCACGGGTGGTTAATTTATCTTCAGCCATTTTTCCTCTTTTTAGTTCGCATGTTTGCAGGTTGAAACGTTTGAACGTTCAAACCTGATAACTTTCTAACGCATTTACGGCAGTTTGCACATCTTCCGCGAAGCTCAGTAGATTTTTCTGGCTTGTGGATGTGTATTCGTCAAAATCTTTGAAGAACTGATCGAACGTGGACTGCCAGCCACTGCCGATCAGTATCAGCGGGCTCCGGTGACGGGACTCCACGATCATCAGGTTCCACATCAACGCGACTTCGGTCAACGTACCTGCGCCACCGGGCAGGACCAGAGCCGCATCACAGCCGTCGATCAGGGCCTGCAACCGCTCATTCAGCGTTTTATACCGCCGTTCCTCTTTCACCCATGGATTTGGACGAACGCCTCTCCACGCTTCGATGTCTTCGCATGTGACGCCGACTACGTGTCCACCTGCTTCACTGGCACCGCGAGAGACCGCTTCCATCGTGCCGATGTAGCCGCCGGTCAACACGGTATGTCCGCGTTGGGCTAACAGCCTGCCGAGTTCTAATGCTTCGGTGTAGGCTTGTTCGCCTTCTTTGGGTTGTGCGCCGCCAAATACAGTGATGTTCATTTCAAATTCTCGTTGTCACGTTAAAACGTTTGAGCGCTCTAACGATCTTGATCCCATGTTCTTGTTTTGTTTACTTCTATCTTCTTCAACACCGCATCCTCAAGGTCGATGCCTGAAACGGATGCCAATTGCAATAGATACAACGTCACGTCCGCGAGTTCGGCTCCCAATTCGTCGCGATCTTTAATCTCGTCGGTGAATTGGAAGTGCTCCAAAATTTCGGCCGCCTCGATTGCCAGTGACACAGCGAGATTGCGCGGCGTTTGTGGCCGTTTACTATCGGCCTCGTACCAGCCTTTCGAGCGGACGAGGGCGTGCATTTCTTCGGTGAGTTGTTTGATGTCCATAACTTCTTTCATCGCGCTGAGCGGAGCGTAGCGAAGTCGAAGCGGGGGTGTGAGGTGCGCTTCGACTTTGTTCGGACGATGGAACTGTCCTCACTCCGCTCAGCGCGGATGTACCAATAAAAAACGGCTCGCCAAAGTCTGGGAGCCGTTCGTTGACGTGATGAACTGAACCTATCCAGACCAGGTGGTTTTTTGCATTACGGGTCGCGGCAACGGGTTCAACATAAGCGAAGCAATCCTTTAGGATGATGCGGAGATTATACCTGAAAAATTTTGGTTTACGAGTAAAATGGATAACTGGGAGCGCATATGAACCTTGCAGATCATCTTGTAACATCGCTGACTTCTGACACATTTGAACTGATTCGCCTTGTAAAAGCCGATGCGGAACGATTGGGGTTTCCTCTATATATCATCGGCGGTTCCGTACGGGACCTGATGCTTAATTCCTCGATAAAAGACTTTGATCTCACCGTGGAGGGGGATGCGATCAAGCTGGCGCGGTCATTGGCTAAAAGGCATGGCGGTAAGGTGACGGTACATGCCAAATTTGGCACTGCCAAGTGGTTTTTGCCGAAAGAATTGGTTCACTCCACCGAAGCCGTGGACTTGATCTCCGCGCGTTCTGAAACCTACGCACAGCCTGCCGCTTTGCCTACTGTGCAAGTGGGAAGCATGGATGGCGACATTCGCCGCCGTGACTTCACGATCAATACGCTTGCCATTCGCCTCGATGACCCTCACTTTGGCGAACTACGCGATGACCTGAATGGCATTGAGGATTTAAAGGCGGGTATTGTTCGAGTTTTGCACCCCCATTCTTTTATTGATGATCCCACACGTATGTATCGTGCTGTCCGTTATGCGGAGCGATATGGATTCGAATTAGCCGACGATACACTGGCGCTGATCCCTGAAGCACGTGGATTCATTAAGGAGCTTTCTGCCCAGCGCATCCGCCATGAATTGGATTTGATCCTCGAAGAATGGAGCGCCGCGACTGCGCTCACGCATCTTTGTGAACTGGACCTGCTCAGACCGATCCATCCCGCTTTGACCTGTGACAAGGTCGCTCATGCTCGTCTTGCGGATTTGCATACGTATCGCGGCTTGCAACATCTTTCTCCGTGGAATGTGACGATGGGGGAGCAGATGAATCCGTCTGATCTAGGCTGGTTACTTTGGCTGATGTCTTTATCGAAAGAAGAGATCGCCTCCCTGAATAAACGTCTCCACTTCACCGCGGACTTGCTCGCCTCATTGTTTGCCGTATCCATGATGTTCAAAGACTTGCCAGAATTCGTTGGCTTGAAACCCAGCGAATGCGTGGAGCGGTTGGAGTCTTTCCCGGTCAACGCCGTGGAAGCGATGGGCTACGTGATCGAAGACCTGCAAGTGAAAGAACTCTTCAACGAATACATTTCCATGTGGCGTTACGTCAAGCCGCATATCTCTGGCGATGACCTCAAAGAACGCGGCCTTCAACCAGGACCACGCTATGCGGTGATCCTACGTCAGCTCCGCAACGCATGGCTGGATGGAGAAATAAAGACGGAAGAGGAAGAAGAGAAGTTGCTTGAGAGATTGCTAAGTCTAAAGTAACAATCAGTAACTAAATTAAAAACTTTCTCGCTATATTGGATAGGAGGATAATTATGAAAGCATCTGAGACAACATTTCAGCCAATTATTGAAGGTACGAAGCAATATGTTGTTCCCTTGTTTCAACGTCCTTATAGTTGGGGGAAAAAAGAATGGGATGTCCTTTGGGATGACTTAGTGTGGTTATGCGAGAACAGCGAACCAAAGAGCCATTTTATTGGATCCATCGTTACTATGCCAACAATTGCTGTTCCACAAGGGGTTACTAAATATTTATTAATTGATGGTCAACAACGGCTAACTACAATATTTGTTTTACTGGTTCTTTTGCGCGACCTTTCAAAAAAGGCTGGCGAAGAAAATTTGGCTGAAGAAATTCAACAGACAATGTTGGTTAATCCTTTTAAGAAAGATGATGATTTCTTTAAATTATTACCAACTCAAGTTGATCGGGATGCATTTAAAGCTTTAATTCAGGAAGAAAAACTTGATGAACAAAGTCTGTTGATGCAATGCTATCAATACTTTGAACGAAAAATACGACAAGGCAAAGTAGATGTTTCGAGTCTAAATAAAGTAATTACCGGTAGGTTGTCAGCTGTTGGTATAGTTCTTGATCTTGATGATAATCCTCATCTAGTATTTGAAAGCTTAAATGCGAAAGGACGTACGTTAACTCAGTCTGACTTAATCCGAAACTATTTTTTTATGCGTATTCACGCCAATGAACAAGAGAAATATCACGCGAAGTTTTGGACGCCAATGCAAAATGCTTTAGAAGACAGCCTTACAGAATTTGTTCGTCATTACTTAATGCGGAATGGTGCTTTTGTGAAACAAGGGGATGTTTATTTCACTTTAAAAGATCGTATAGGTCAGGGAAATGCAATCGACGCATTAAAAGATTTATCCCTTTTTGCCGGTTATTACACAAAATTCCTGCATCCTCATTTAGAACAAAATAAGGAACTGCAAAAAGCACTTACACGCTTAAGCCGGATGGAGATTACAACAGCTTATCCATTTTTGTTGAATTGTTATCATGATTTCGCAACAGGCCAGATTTCATCCGATGATTTTTTGCAGATTTTAAAGTTGCTCGAAAATTATCTTGTTCGAAGGTTTGTATGCAATGTGCCAACTAGTCAATTGAATAAGATATTCCCTTTATTGTATGGGCAAGCGCTGAAGAATTCGCCTGTTTTGGTTGATGGCGTCAGGTCTGTTTTACAGACAAGGGGGTATCCGAAAGATAATGAGTTTCGCGCTAGATTACAAGACGCAAAGTTGTACGGTGCTGGGGAACGAGCAGTGAAGACAAAATTTATACTTGAAACTTTAGAGCTTGCTCATGCTCATAAAGAAATTATTGAGTTTGCAGCACTATCTATTGAGCATGTTATGCCACAGACGCTTACCGAGTGGTGGATGGGGCATTTAGGTGATGAATGGCAAGCTGATCATGAATTGTATTTGAATACTATTGGGAATTTGACATTAACTGGTTATAACTCGGAACTATCAAACTTACCTTACCTGATGAAGCGCGAGCAATTGATTAATTCCCACCTTGAGTTAAATAAATTTTTTAGCGCATACCCGGCGTGGCGGAGGGCAAATATTGAGGAGCGTTCAAAAATACTTGCAGAGTTATCTGTAACTATATGGCCGTTTTTTGGAGAGGAAGATACTCTCAATGTAACTGGTGACGACGTTACTGGCAAAACTCCCAAATTCGTAACAGTTTTAGGAGAAAGGATTAGTGTTGAGTCTTGGCGAGACGTTCAAGCACAGACATTGATGAAAATCGCGGAATTAGTGCCAGAGTTATTTGTGAACTTGGCTTTGGAATATCCGAGATTTATCAGTAAAGATCCAGCTCGTTTTAGAAGGAATAGGAAACTTGATAATGACTATTATATAGAAGTGAATTTATCTGCAAAAGATGTCTATCGGTTTTGCATCCAAGCCATGGAAGCCATTGGATTAAGTAGTGATGACTGGTTTGTTGAAACAAATTAATTTATTATAAGGTTGATACTAATTATGAACCTCCAACCCTACCTCGACTTTACAACCCAACTTGCCTACCGCGCGGGGCGCATTACGCTCGGATACTTCAACACCAGTATCCGCCCCGATTACAAAGCTGACGATTCCCCCGTCACTGCCGCGGACCGTGCCGCTGAAGAATTTATCCGTGGCGAAATTGAAAAAGCTTACCCAACTCACGCCATCGTTGGCGAAGAGTTCGGTGAGTCAAAGTCTGACACAAAGTCTGTGTATAAGTGGTTTATCGATCCCATCGACGGGACCAAATCCTTTATGCGTGGCATCCCGATGTATGCCGTGTTGATCGGGCTTGAAATTGACGGCGTGATCCAAGTCGGTGCGGCGTATTATCCCGGCACCGATGAAATGCTCTGCGCCGCCGATGGACTCGGTACCTGGTGGAACGGCAAGCGTGCCCACGTCTCAGATGTGGATACGTTCGAGCGCTCGTGGTTCTGCTGTACCAGTCATCATTTATTTGAAAAACGGGATCCAACTCTCTGGAAACGCATCTCCGATGCCGCCTACGTGATGCGCGGCTGGTCAGATGCGTACGCCTATCTCGCCGTTGCCACCGGGCGTGCAGAAGTTGCGATAGACCCGGTCATGAACGATTGGGATTGTGGCCCGTTCCCGGTCATCTTTCGGGAGGCGGGTGGCTTCTTCGGCTCGTGGGCCGGCGAAGAAGGTCACACTCACGGCGAGTCAATAGGTGTCAACGCCGCACTCAAGCCGAAAGTTATGGAATTGATTCGAAAAGCGTAGCGCATCCGCAAACACACCTGCTATAATGTGGGCAATCCAATGTCAGATCGAAAAACAATCCCACTCAAAGAACTTGAAGAACGCCTGCCTTATCGCTTGCGTGAACAGTTCATGTCGACCCCTGAGTTGGCGTTGTTGAAAGTTCTGCAAAGCATGGTGCGAAACCATTATGTCATTTGCCCGAAGGTTGGGTTGAATGACATTTTTTATATCGTACGCCCGAACGAGAACGTTCACTTCTTCAACAAGATCTTTCGCAAGCATGTGGATTTTCTCCTGTGCGAGCCGTCCACGCTCAAGCCTGCCATCGGCATCGAATTGGTGAAACCTGTTTCGAGAAATGAAACCCGTGAAACCGATCAGTTTATGGAAGACCTTTTCCTCAGCGCAGGGCTTCCGCTTGTCCACATTCCCTCAAATGACCGCTATTCGGAAGATGACCTGGCCGAACTGTTTAAATTCTCCATTTTGAAAGTGAAGGAGACGAACACGCTTCGGACTCCGACGAAAGCTGATTCAGTCCCAATGTGCCCTGTCTGCGGTCGGATGATGGTCCTGCGAATCCATCGCAATGGGTCACAGGCTGGGGTAAAGTATTACGGCTGTATGGATAACCCGCACTGCCCGGGGATGGTGGAGATCGGTTAAGTCCATCATCGTTGCGAGGCGTTCTTTCTCTCAGATGTTGTTATTAAAAAGACAGTCACCTTCGCGGTGACTGTCTTTTTTTAGTAATGTTTTGCCAACTCAGACGCATACTTTGCGCCAACCTTGTTTTTATTTGCTTCCAGCCAATCACCCAGACGAGTCTTACAGCGCGCTGGCTCTTTTGAAACGAGTAAGCCTTCCATCAAACCGTCCACTTCTTCAGGGGTGAGCAAAACATCATTGACGAAGAGACTCAGGAACTGTGCGGCGAACAAAGCCAGCCGTGGTGGGAAGGGGATCAACGGACGTTTTGCCCCGACCGTTTCACCGATCAACTCCACCATTTCCTTGAATGTGAAGATATCAGGTCCAACAGCATCTATGATGTAACTATCCTTGGTGTAAACGCCTTCGACGACCAGTTGTGCGAGGTCATCCACGTACACGGGTTGGATTCCATACGAGCCATCGCCGGGCAAGGCAAAGAATGGGAATCTTCGCATAAGATAGGCAATGTTGTTGATGAGAATATCCTCGTCACCGACCAGTACGGTGGGGCGTAAGATCGCATATCCCATTCCTGATTCGATGACAGCTTTCTCGTTGGCGGCCTTTCCCCAGTAATAGGGGAGATGTGAGTCCGCTGACGGATTGGCGATGCTGATATGAACCATCCGCCTGACGCCTGCGGCTTTGGCGGCGTTGACGAGTTTCTTTGTGTTTTCTACAGCGCGTGGTTGCGTATTCTCGCCTTTGTCGAAACGCACCCAATACGTATTGACCAACACATCCACACCTTGCAGGGATTTGGTCATGCTTGTCTCGTCAAAATCCAACGGGTAAGCCTTGACCTGTCCGTTGAAGGGGTCTGGACGATTCGGGTGACCTGTCAGTGTGATCACTTCTTCTCCACGTGCGAGAAGCCGCTTTGTGATGTACTTACCTGAATAACTGAACGAACCTGTAACTGCGATTTTCATTTTGTCTCCTTGTATTCGCGCTGAGCGGAAGCCTGAGCGTTCTTCGCGAAGGCTGTAGTCGAAGCGCCGTAACCAGTAAGTACGCTTCGACTACGGGACAGAAAACTGCTGTCCCTCCGCTCAGCGCGGAATAATTATTTCAAAACACCTAAAATCTTTGTGACATTCGAAAGCCCCAAGCTCTCCAAACGAATGACTGCCTTCGTAAGGCTGTCGATCGCATCGAAGAAATCTTGCAAGGCTTGCACGCGTTGATAAACAAAATTCCATTCTTCGTTATCCACCCAGTTTTCGTCCATTACTGTAAGCGTCTCTTTCACAGAACGGACAGCGCGATCAAACTCGGAGTTTTGTCGTTCCTGCAAAATGGAACGGATCGCGGCATAGAAATCCGCTTCGGCCTCGTAGTAATCCTTGCGGTCACCAAGTTTGGTCGAACGGTGGACAAGCCCCATGCGGGCGAGGGAACGGATCTCGGTGCTGATCGCTCCTTTGGTGAGCCCCGTTTCGCTGACGATCTCATCGAGCGATAACGGTGTGGGGGAGAGATAGAGCACCGCAAAAATGGCGCCCATCCCTTTAGGGAAACCCCAGAAGCGACTGATTTGGCTGAGACCTTGTGTGAACTCTTGTTTGATCTTATTGAGTGATTGTGGCATGCTGTCTCTTTTGTTATGTATGTTTAGTAATTACTAAACGAAATATACAATGAAGGTTGGGATGTGTCAAGAGGGTCCTGTCTGCGTGTAGGCAAGATGGTGTAGTTTGTTATGAGTGAATTGAATCTTTTTACTCACCACATATAGAATCAAACATCCCGCAAGTTCTAAAAAAGACTTGAGGGATGTCTGTGTTTTTTGCGCTGAAAATATATCGGATAGTCAATTCAAGGTATTACGGCCCTGTATAAAACATGCGGAGCAATTCTTCGCCTGTGATGCCATGAGCGGTTGTTTTGTATTGTTCGATCGGGACGCGAAGGCCGATGCTTTCTGAAGCGCTTTTCTCAAAACGAAATTCGACAAAGCCAGGCTTTGGACCTGCGAGTGTGTCAGGAGGAAAGCCAGTCACAATTTGTAGTACTTGTGCGATTATGTTTCCGAAAGATTCGTAGTCGCTCAAATCAGAAGCAGGCATGGTCACATAGAAGTCTGTTTCCATAGCGGCAAAGCGGACGAATTGTCCATCTGGGCCGAAGCAATCTTCCCCGAATGCCGTGGCGTGTGCAGATGCGCTGGAGTTCAAGGCTTTGACGGCTGTATCGAACTCGGTTGTGATTTCAGGGAGATCGTGATATGCCCAGGTGAATCCGCACTGTTGCTGTGAAACGGCGGGTGTGGGGAAGTCGCCATCGGGTGACTGACCAATGTTTGGTGTGCCGACAGTGACGACGATCTTCGGGCCAGATGGATTGCTATCGGTTGGGACGTCTATGGCAGATTTGGTCGCGGGTTGTATGAATGGTGTAATGGTAGTGACTTGCGCGGGTAAAGTTTCAGGTGTTGAAAAATTTTGTGCGCAAGCAAACAGGATAAAGGTCAGAAAGAGAAGCGTGGTTTTTGTCTTCATTTCAAAAGGTCAACTGCGGCGGTAGCCATCACGGCAACGCCACTGATGAGCGCTTGTTCGTCAAAATCGAATTTGGGGTGATGGTGGCCGTAGTTGAGATTCCTGGCATCGTTGGCAGAGCCGATGAAGAAGTAACAGCCATCGGCTTTTTCAAGCATATAGCCCATATCTTCCGCGCCCATGGTGAGATAAGATGTCTCGTCAATTTCAGTTGCAGGGAATACTGAGCGGGCTGACTGCGCAACGCTTGCGGCAACTTTGTCATTGTTGATGACCGGTGCGGTGACTTGTTTGATCGTGATCTCGACCTCGCATTGCATGGATGCGGCAATGCCGCGTGTGATCTGTTCAAAACGCTCGAGTACGAGTTTGCGGACGACAGGATCGAAGGTGCGAATGGTGCCGGTGAGTTCAGCGGTTTGCGGAATGACATTGAAGGCTGAACCTGCATGGACGGATGTGACGCTGATTACGACAGGTCGTAATGGATCTACATTGCGCGATGCGACGGTTTGTAACGCCGTGATGATATGGGCCGCGGCAACCACCGGATCAATTGTGGTATCGGGCGCGGCACCATGCCCGCCCTTGCCTGTAAGTTTGATAATGAAAAGTTCTGCGCCCGCCATGATGGGCCCCTTTGCAACGTGGATCCAGCCAAGCGGTTTATCGTTCCATAGATGTAGGGAAAGCGTCTTTTCGACTTTGGGCGATTCGAGCACACCGTCACGCATCATCATCAATGCGCCGCCGACTTCTTCTCCGTTCGTTCCCTCCTCCGATGGTTGAAAACAGAATTTGATGTTGCCTTTAAGTTGATCTTTGTGTTCGTTCAATATCTTCGCAACGGTGAGGCCTATCGCGGTGTGACCATCGTGTCCGCAGGCGTGCATGACGCCCGGGTTTGTAGACGCATACTCTGCGCCTGTTTCCTCGATGATAGGGAGCGCGTCCATATCAAAGCGGAGGAGGATCGTTGGACCCGGTTTTGATCCTTCCAACAAGCCAACTACGCCGGTCTTTCCGACTCCTTTTGTGACTTCAATCCCCAAGGCTTCCAGTTCCTTTGCTACGATGCCGCCCGTGCGAATCTCGCGGAAGCCGAGCTCTGGGTGTATGTGAAAGTCACGGCGCAGGGATTGTGTGTAGGGAAAAAGGCTTTTGGCTTGTTGGAAGAAATTGTTCATGTGATATTCCTTTTTAGGTGCAGGTTAAATTACAAACTGTTCAACACCTCTCGCAAAGTGTTGGCAGAATTTTCCAGAGCTTTTTGTTCGTCACGTATCAGCGAAGCCTCTACAATGCTGACAACACCATTCTGCCCGAGAACACATGGCACACCAAGACATACATCCTTGACGCCGTATTCTCCTTCGAGAAGTGTAGAGATGGTGAGCACACTTTGCTGGTCTTGCAGTATAGCGCCGACGATGCGTGTGAGCGCCATGCCAATGCCGTAATAGGTCGCACCTTTGTAGTTGATGATGTGATACGCAGATTCCTTGACCTGGCGCGCAATTCTCTCACGCTCGTTGTGCCAATCACCATTTCCATATTTGGGAGCGTACTCGTCCACAGGGACGCCAGCCACATTCGTCATGGACCAGGCGGGAAGCTCGCTATCTCCGTGTTCGCCAAGGATATAAGCGTGGACGTTGCCTACGTCCACATTGCAGTATTGGCTGATGAGATAACGGAAGCGTGCACTATCCAATACGGTGCCCGAGCCAATGACGCGGTTCTTTGTCCAGCCAGAGTGTTTGAGCGCCACATGAGTGAGGATATCAACAGGGTTGGTGGTGACGATGATGATACCCTGTGAATTTTCACTGATGATATCGTCGATGATGGCCTTGATGATCGCGGCATTTCTCTGCAAAAGATTGAGACGCGATTCGCCTGGGTTTTGTTTGGCCCCGGCGGTGATGACGATCACGCTGGCGTCGGCATAATCCGTTTTACTGCCCGCATGGATCTGCACGGGAGGGTAAAAGGGGAGACCGTGTGCCAGATCAAGCGCCTGTCCAGATGCAAGGTCGCTGTTTGCATCCACGAGGCAGATCTCGTCTGCCATCCCTTTTTGTGCGAGGGCGTAAGCAAAAGACGAGCCGACTGCGCCAGCACCTACTATTACAACTTTTCTTGATTTCCAGGTCGATTCCATACTTGTAAAATCTCTTTTCTGTTGTTTATTGTGCCCAGGTTTGCCATTAAAGATTTAAAGGGCACGAAAAGCAATGTAAAGTATTAAAGTAGAACATTGAACATCGAAGGCCTGTGATTTGTGACCTTCGATGTTTGCTTCAACTGTATTTCACTACTCTGAATTTCTCCTCGTATCTTGGTTTTTCGTCTGTACTATCTTCAGTCCGTCGAGACTTGAAGCGTTTGACCAATGCTTTTGAATCCTGCACCTGTGTCTTGTGTTCAAGGATGGCGTTGAGCTTGATATCCCATGTGTCAGTGACATCTACTGTTGTGTTGGGTTGGTTTGTCAGCGAGCACCAAACTTCTTTGGGCATATGAGGTTCGAGACCTGTATCAAGCAATTCGGGGAAGTAGACAAGGTTGCCAGCGGCGGGGAAAACGGCGTCGAGAACAATTTGTCCGCAGGCGCGATGATCGGGATGATTAATGCCATAAGTGGCGAACAAATTTTGCGGGTCACAGGTCACAAGGATATCGGGTTTGTGCCTGCGGATCTCCGCTACAACTTCACGACGGATGTGAATATCTGGGACAAGGTAGCCATCAGGGTTGGATAAGATGTATACGAACTTTGCACCGATAACTTTTGCAGCGGCATGTTGTTCCTCGTGGCGAATGGCGCATAATTTTTCGGGGGTCATTTCAGGGTGCGTGGTGGGATTGAAGCCCTTATCGCCGCAGGTGAGGAGAATGTAGGTGATGGAATGTCCCTCGCGCGCCCATTTGGCGAGTGT
This sequence comes from Candidatus Defluviilinea proxima, assembly GCA_016721115.1. Lineage (NCBI taxonomy): Bacteria > Bacillati > Chloroflexota > Anaerolineae > Anaerolineales > Candidatus Villigracilaceae > Candidatus Defluviilinea > Candidatus Defluviilinea proxima. The sequence continues at coordinate 4,466,895 of JADKIW010000001.1, read as the reverse complement.
ACCCCCGCAGAAGAATTCGGGGTCATCGGGGTGGGCGAGGATGACGAGGATGTTTTGGGGTGTTTGCCAGTGATACGGTTGTTCTGTCATGATTTTTCCGCCAGCCATTCTTTCAAAATTTGTAGGATTTTGTTTTGTTTGTGTTGAAGATGTTGTTTGCTGTCCATGCGGTTGATATCGAAGGAACTCTCATAGCGCGAAAGGACGATGTGAACGAGCAAGTAAAGCGTATTTCATGTTGATGGAGTCAGTTGAAAAAAGCCCGGGCAAGATAAAAATCAGAGGCCGAGGATACAGGCTTCGGCTTGAGATGAATCGTGCCCGGGCGGAGGGTCAGGTTTAGGGGTAGGGAAAGATCGTTCGGTGTGATGATGCCGGGGACGCGAAGTTAATTCTGCCTACGATTTTGATTCGAAGGCGGTTTACGGTTATTCTCTTCTCGTGGGCTTTTCTTACCGCATGTGCATCCACCGCTATCGTGACGATCGCAGGGCGCTTCGGATTTGCGTTTGAGCGCTTCGAGTTCATCCCAGGGTTGGATATCAGTATGTGCGAAGGTTTCGCGCCAGCGTTTGCCTTCTGCATCTTCGATGAACACAATGACCTGATTGCTCATGGGCAGGACATCGATAACTTTGCCTTCGCCTTTGGGCGTGACAACGCGCTTGTTGCGCTTGGGCAGTTGTTTGCGGGCTTCTACATATTGTTCGTATTCGTAAATGAGACAGCAACGCAGGCGACCACACATGCCGGTGATCTCTTCGGGTGTGAGGGAGATGCCTTGTTCCTTGGCCATCTTGATCGAGATGGGCGAGAAATCTGTTAGGAACTTGGAGCAACAACGGGTTTCGATTCCGCAGGCACCCATGCCGCCGATGATCTTGGCCACATCGCGCGGGCCGATCTGGCGGAGTTCGATCTGGGTGTTGGGGTAGATGTTGTACATGTCATGCTTGAGCGATTTGAGGTCCACCTTTTCTTCGCTCTCGGTACTGAACAGGAAGGTGAGGCGTGAGCCGTCGTAGTTGTATTCAGCTGAAACGATCTTGACGCCTTCGAGTTTGAGTTCGGATGCGCGGGCGCGACAGTTGATCATGGCTTCTGTCTGTTTGGATTGCCACGACTGAAGCAGGAGCAGGTCGCGAGGGGTAGCCCGCCTCTCTACGGACCTCCAGCCGCCTTCCGGTTTCGGAGGCAGTTCCTTCACGACTTGCACAACTTCGCCGAGGTGACGTCCGCGGGATGTATCCACAATAACATGTTCGCCAACACCCACGTCAGGGACGGAGGATGAGTCGAAATGATAGATTTTGCCTATTTTGGTAAAGCGTACACCGATAATGTTTTTATCCATGGGGCGAATTATACCGTACCCCACCCGCCCTAAAGGGCACCCTCCCCAAATACGACAAGAGGATTTTGTATGCGAACTAAATTTTAGTTGTCGTATTTGGGGAGGGATGGGGTGGCGCCTACCCTGTGATCAGATGACTCGGCAAATGATCGGTGCGGTTGATGTAACAGATGGTGACCTCATCTTTATAGACACTGATACGGCTGATGGAACAGTTGTTGAGAAGGAACCAGTATTGCATATCGAGATAGGCGGTGCGGAAAGGCAGATTGAGAATGACGCCCAGCAAATGGACAAAGAACGTGCCGTGGCTGACAAAGGCCACGCGATGTTCGGGTTGGCCTTCTCTGTCGCCGTGACGGGCGAGCAGGTCAACCCATACACGCTCAGCACGGACATGAGCCTGCTCCTCGGTTTCAACGGGGCGTTCCTGCCACCATCCGCTTTCATTGTAGCTTTCGGGTAACTTCAGCTCGGGATAATTGACCTCAAAAAAGGAGCGTGGTTTGCCGGGCAAGCCCTTGTCTTTCACTGCACCATCGCGCCCGTAGATGCCGCCCGATTCGTGAATATCTGTCCATGCGGTGAACGGGATGTGAGGCAGTTTGCGCACGGTGGGCATGGAGGTCTGCACAGCACGTTCCATTAGGCTGGTATAGATGTGGGTGAACCTAAATCCATGATGATCGTGTGGGTCCCACTCGCTATGATCGGTGTTGCCTTGATTCTTTTCGAGGAAATCCCCAAGGAGTTTGGCCTGTTGCTGGCCGATGTCGGTCAGTATGGGGTCCGTGCTTTCGACGTAGTTCGGGGTTCCCCAGCCCGCATTGTTCACGGATTGTCCGTGACGGATGTAGTAGAGTTGCATAAATGTCCCTTTGTGGTTTGAATTTGAATTGGGCGATTATAGCCGAGGAGGTTTGCTATAATCGAATTCTCAACAATGAATGGAAAATAACCATGGAAATTTTTATCCTCGCAAAGCAAAAAGCCTTGTGTTTTATAACGACCTGTTTCCTTCTCTTTTCTTTTGCTTGCGGCTCTTCCCCAAAATCAATTACTCCAAGTGTTAGCACTCCAAATATTGTTGTATCTGATACCCCAAGTCCTACATCTACTCTTGCACCAACAGCAACTGTCCAGCCTAGCGAAACGCCATTGCCCAGTGCAACTCCTGCGTCATTAGCTCCTGATCTAGGTCAGGTTATTGTTGACGAGAGCTTTGACGATTTAGATGCGGCTCTTAATTTTTGGGGACCAGCCCGTATAGAAAATGGGACAGTCGTGTTGGAAAGAGAAGCGGGATATAAATCTCCCGAAGGACTTTGGCCATTTGGCGGAATGAACACAAAGGGGCCAATCCCACCTGATGTGACAACCATCATCCTTTTTCGGGCGACCGGCGGCGCAACGTTCAACATAGGATATCATGCTGGCGATTACGGAACGGAATCGCTACGCCGTTTCAGTTTTAATTCTGGCAGTGGGGCATGGGATTTATATAGAGGAAATTCCAACACAACAGGCAACGCTAATTTCCCTGTCGAAAGTTGGAATGCTCGTCAGCCCGATTTTAATACGTGGCATTATTTTGCGATGAGACGCTCATCGAATGGTGACATGGATGTCAAATTATGGGAACGTGATAAGCCTGAAACCATGTTTACTTTTCATGGCAACTTGGGCCCCGAATGGGCGGAACTCGAAGTTACTTTCTTTCTCGATTATCACCAAGGTTCTTTTATGCTCGATGCGTATCAAGAATTAAAGTGATCCATACCAATACCTGACACTTAGCGTGTATTCCCCTGACATTTTCCTATTACAAGGATGCATTTCAACGCTATAATGTGGCCTGTTTAAAGATCGTGTGTATTTCAATCTAGAGGGAACCGGTCTTGAAAGTAATAATATATTTTATTATGGAGAACGCTCATGTCGAAGAAACAACAGCAACAACAATTTCCACCGATCAAAAAGATCGCCATCAGCACCGGCGGCGGTGATGCACCCGGCCTGAACGCAGTGATTCGTGCGGCGGCGCTCTCGGCCATGAGACGCGGTTGGGAAGTCTACGGCGTCCGTGATGGCTTCCACGGCATACTCTCGCCTGAGGAATACCCCGAAGGCGGTTTCATTCCGCTTACGCCCAAGCGTGTCAGCGGCATCACGCACCTCGGTGGTACCATCCTCGGTACAAGCAGTCGCAATAACCCGCTCAAGTATCCGATCCATCACGCAGATGGTACCGTTGAAGAAGTGGATCGCAGTGATGAGATCGTGCGTGGTTTCCGCCTGCATCACATTGATGCGCTCATTACGGTCGGTGGTGATGGTTCCTTGGCAATTGCTGACGTTCTCGCAAAGAAGGGTCTCCGCCTGATCTCTGTTCCCAAGACGATTGATAATGATCTCGATAAGACTGACGTCACATTCGGGTTCGATACAGCCGTCGGTTTTGCTACAGAAGCGCTGGATCGACTTCATTCCACAGCGGCCTCACACGGACGCGTCATGGTGGTTGAAATGATGGGGCGCTACGCTGGGTGGATCGCTCTTCACGCAGGGGTGGCTGGTTCAGCGGACGCAATCTTGATCCCCGAACACCCTTATGATATCGGTAAGGTTATCGATAAGATCAAGGAACGTGATGCGCTTGGCGATAACTTCACTATCGTGATTGTGGCAGAAGGCGCCTCACCCGTAGGCGGAGGCATATCGGTGGTGGAGCATACAGCGGGTCGGGCTGAGCGTTTAGGTGGCATCGGCGAAAAAGTCGCGGACGAGATCCGATCCCTCATCAATAAAGAGACTCGTGTCGTTGTGCTTGGTCACTTGTTGCGCGGAGGTTCCCCCACATCCTTCGACCGTCTGACGGCTCTGCGCTTTGGTGCGGCCGCTGTCCGTGGTTTGGAGGAAGGACAATCTGGCGTGATGGTGGCTCTTGATCCGCCACAGGTCAAGTATGTTCCGATTGAAGAAGCGATGGGCAAGATGAAGAAAGTGCCGCTCGATTCCGATATCGTCCAAACTGCACGTGACCTTGGAATCACATTCGGCTAAAATTATGTGCTGTTAAATAAAAAAGGCCTGACGAAACATCGTCAGGCCTTTTAGTTTATGCTGATGTCTTTGGTGGATTGATGGGCAACTGCAAATGGAATGTACTGCCCGGTAGCGCAACTTCATCATACCCGGCACTTTCGACCCATACTTTTCCGCCATGAGCGCGTGCCACACCTCGCACGATCGCCAGCCCTAACCCGGGGCCACCACCCTTGAACGTTGTTTTACCAGATGAGTGGATCGCGACACTGCCCACCTGATAGAACTTTTCGAAAACAAGTTCGTGGTGCTCAGCATCCAGCCCGATGCCGGTGTCTGTCACGGTCACCTCAACGCCGCGCATGGTATCGTCCATGACGACGGGGTGTGTATTGAGAAAAACCCTGCCGCCATCTGGCGTGTATTTGATGGCGTTGACGATCAAGTGATACAGCGCTTTTGAGATCAGAGTTGGGTCGCCATTGATGGTTGGGACGCCTTCCTCATGTTCCGTGTTGATCTCAATGTTCCTTTCGGCGGCGGCTTTTCTCAGGTCACGGGCGAGATCATCTATTACATGTTTCAATGAGACTGGCACCGAGCCTCGTTTGAGAGTCTCTGCGTCGATACGCGTCACATCCAACATCAAGTTGACGATCTCGTGGATGCGGTCAGTTCCTTTGAAGATGCCCTGCACCACGTCGCCAAGTGCGGTATTCATGCCTGTGCTACTGAACGAACGCAGAACGTTGACGTATCCTTTTAGAACCGTCAGCGGCGTACGAAGTTCGTGTGCGGCAACCTGAATAAATTCCAGTTTGTTGCGGTCGAGTTGACGGAGCACCTTGTTCGATTTTTGCAGTTCGGCAATCATGGTCTGATCGTTGGCGCGGATGCGGTCCAACGTAATGCGAATGATATCCAAAGCCATACGCGGACTGCGGCTGAGAATGGTTTCGAAATCCTGCTTTTCCATTTCCAGCACGGTGCATTCGGTGGTCGCACGCACAGTAGCGGCACGCGGCACGTTTTGGATCAATGCCATCTCGCCGACCAGATCGCCTCGGCCACCTATGCGGAGGGTGCGTTCCCCTTCATCGTCGAGCATTTTCTTGGTGACGACGATAGTCCCATCCGCGACGATATAGAATACATCCTCGTACGCACCTTCCTGGCACAAGACGTGCCCCGGCGGGTAGGTGCGGAGTTCGGTCAAGTCTGCCATTTCCTGCAGTTCGCCATCTTCCAGCCCCTTGAAGGCGATGCGTAGAAGGGAGATTTTGTCGAAGGTGAGTGTATCGTTCATCATGGTCGCAGTATACCCACGACCATGGTTCACAATTACAACAACTCAATTGCAATCACTCTACAGCCAACAAACATCTCCGATAGGTTCTCTAACAGGTTAAACCAGTTTCTCTTTCAAAATTTCCAGGATTTTGTCGGGCTTCTGTGAGATATCGATCGCTATTATATTGTTGGTGATGGTGATCTCGTCTGCCATTCGTCCGGTCCCGCGCATCACAAAAGCTTGACGATTCTCCAATAGGCCATAATACACATCCGTTCGTGAGATGTTGCCACCATTAACAAGAACAGTGATGGACTTCTCGGCTCCTGCTACGGCGGTAGCTATCTTTGCGATCCAACCTGATTCATCGCCCCAATCTGATCCGGGGATCAAAAAGAAGTGTGTGTGATTCGGGTCCAGTATGGATTTGGGATCTTCGTTGATGACGAGACTATCGAAAACTACGCCAATCAGTGGAAAGGTATACCCGTTCTTTTTCCTCTGCTTCCCAATCTCTTCCATGATACCGGCTTGCGTGCCTCCATCCACAATAACGGACTGAGTTTCCTCTGCGAGACGCGCTACGATGCTAATGGCCTTCTTCATGGGGAACTTCTCCATGAAGCCGATCCCACCTGCACCACCTACAAGGACAATGGATGTTTTGGGATATGGTATGCCCAATTGTGTCAGTGCCTCTGGAATTTCATTATTGTCCGAAATATTGACCGCCCTTACGGTTACGCCTCGTTTTAGTGGAATCTGTCGAATGAGCATATGGTCTCCTATTTATAAAAAGATCTTATCACACAGGAATCATTATACTCTTTACAAAAAAGGGTTTGACGATGCTTTACCGTCAAACCCTTTTATTTTTTATTACTGTGAAGATTATTATTCCACGATATTGATCGGCATGTCGTTCTTTGCGCTCAACGCCGCCACACTGACTTGTGCCGCGATCTTTTGCGCGATATTGGTCAATGCAATCGCCACCGTGGACTCGGGGTATGCGTCCACAATAGGCTTGCCGGTATCGCCGCCGATGCGCACGTTCTGATCGATCGGCACCATACCAAGAAGAGTAGTGTCAGTAGCCTTAGCCAATGCTTCACCGCCGCCGGAGCCGAACAAGTCCATGCGTGAACCATCTGGCAGATCGAGATAGGACATATTCTCGACAATGCCCAGGATCGGAACTTCAAGAGTCTTGAACATGTTCAATCCACGCCCGGCATCTTCAAGCGATACCAACTGCGGAAGTGTCACGATCACCGCGCCGCTCAACGGCAATGCCTGCGCCAGTGACAAAGACGCATCGCCCGTACCCGGAGGCAGGTCAATGATCAGGTAATCTAACTCGCCCCATTCCACATCGCCCAAAAATTGACGAATGGCCGAATTGAGCATCGGTCCACGCCAAATGAGAGGTTGACCGGGTTTCACGAGCAGTCCCATCGAGATCATCTTGATGCCATATGCTTCAGCAGGAATGAGACGCGGTCCGTTAGGCGGCGGGAGTTTTTCCACACCCAACATGGTGGGGATGTTCGGACCGTAGATATCTGCATCCATCAACCCGACGCGCGCTCCGCTTTTGGCTAACGCCACTGCCAGATTGACCGACACTGTGGATTTACCAACGCCACCTTTGCCGGAGCCAACAGCAATCGCATTACGAATCGGCATATTGACAAGCCCGCGCATGCGGCCATCGTTTGGTACATCCGAGTCCATTTTGACAGCGATCTCTTTCACGCCATCTACAGACTTGACAGCCTTCCTCACGTCTGCTTCGATCTTTCCACGCAAGGGGCAGGCGGGCGTGGTCAGCATGACGGTAAACGAGACTTTGTCTCCATCGATCTCCAACTCGCGGATCATATTGAGTGTTACGAGATCCTGGTGTAATTCAGGTTCCTGCACTGTTCCCAGTGCGGCTAATATCGCTTCTTTTGTGATTTGAGTCATTTGGTTATACCTGTGTAAATGATTTAAACACCAAGAACATTAGGGACACAAAAGTTTTATCGATCAAACCTTTGTGTCCCTTGGGCTCTTTGTGGTGAATTAGGATGCAGGTGCCGCAGGTTTTGCGGCAGCTTTGGCAGCTCTTGCTGCTTCTTTTGCTTTGCGTTCGGCGTCATTCCGCTCGTAATTTTCGGGGCGGATGTTCTTATAATACGAGGCTGGCTTGAGCAATTTATCCATGCCGTAGACGTTACGGGTGTAGGATGCGATATCGAAATCATGATCCATGATGATCGCATCGAACGGGCAGTACTCAGCGCAGAAACCACAGTTCATGCAGACGTCCGCATCAATGTAGAACTCAGTTGGCTCTGGGATGGGACGGCCAGTATTCGGGTCGTTTGATCGCACGATCCAAATACATTGTGGCGGGCAAACTTTCGCGCAGATACCGCACGAAGTACAGCGCACTTCTTTCTTCCCTTCTGCGCCTTCATCATATACAAGGAACGGCACATAACGGAACTCTTCCGGTTGGATCAACTGTTCTTCCGGATATTGCACCGTGAAAATGCCTTTGGTGTGTTTGCTGGCGCGATGCTTGATACCTTCCTCCGTGTAATAACGCTTCTTACCGCTCAGCATCCACGAAATATCTTCTGTATACGTATCCCAGAATCGCTTCCAGGTGACGCTCAATCCTTTGAGAATACCTTTTCCGTACATATTCATCTCCTCTTAGCGATCCAACTCGCCCATCACGATATCGAGCATGCCGAGCAATGCCACGAAGTCTGCGATCTTGGTGCCGATACACATCTGCTCGAGGCAGGTGATGTTCACGAACGAAGCAGGCCGCACATGATAGCGCCACGGATTCGGCTTGCCATTCGATACGACATAGAACGCCAACTCACCTTTAGGTGACTCAATGCGACCATACGCCTCACCTGCCGGGACCCGGACCTGGTACGCCGGTTTCTGAGAGTTGATCGGCCCATCGGGAATTTGTTTGACAGCCTGCTCCAGAATGCGAAGCGACTGTCGAATTTCATCCAAGCGGATGAGGTAGTTATCCATCATGTCACCGTTCTGGCGGACCGCCACATCGAAATCAAAACGGTCATAGATCGAGTAAGGATCAGCACGACGAAGGTCATATGGCACGCCTGCGGCACGCAGAACAGGGCCGGTTACTGAATACTTGATCGCTGTTTCAGCATCCACCACGCGCACGCCTTTCAAGCGCGAGACGAATACTTCATTCTCGCTCAAGAGACGTTCCATTTCATCGGTCTTGGCGGGGAGACGGTCGGTGACCAAATCCTTGATCTTTTGCATCACGTAGGGAGGAATATCGCGGACAACACCACCGAAGCGCAGGTAATTGCACATCATGCGTGCGCCGGAGACCGCTTCGAAGATATCGAGAATGAGCTCGCGCTCTTCAAAAGCATACAGCGCAGGCGTGTACATTGCGCCGAGGTCGTTGAGCAACATGCCAATGAAAACAAGATGGTTCTGAACACGGCTCAACTCCGCCATGATCACGCGAATATACTCAGCGCGTTCGGCGACAGGGATATTCATCAGCTTTTCGACGGTGATGGCATACCCGAGATTATTGCTCATGGAGTTGAAGTAATCGAGACGGTCTGTGTAGGGCATGTTCTGGAGGAACGTGTTACGCTCGCCGATCTTGTCGTGATTGCGATGCAGATACCCAACCACAGGCTTCAAACCGACGATGGTCTCACCATCGAGTGTGAGAGCGGCACGGAACACGCCATGCGTGGATGGATGGTGGGGTCCCATGTTGACCACGATGCGGTCGGTGTTCATCCCGTCTTCATTTGCGACGGTGTATCGCTTGAGGGATGTGTAGAGGCTTTCTTCGTTATCGGGAACCCATTTCTCGGGATCGAAGTTCTGCGGGAACTTGAGATTGTCTTTGAATGGATTCTTTTCTTCTGCAAGCGTATGCTTACCTTCGGGCCAGCGGCTCTTGAATGGTTTGAACTCTTCTTCGTAAAAGGGCTCCTGCCAATCCTTGCGGAGGGGGTGACCTTCGTATCCTTCCCACATGAGAATGCGGCGCAGGTCGGGATGGCCGGTGAATTTGATTCCGAAAAGGTCCCAGGCTTCGCGTTCTTGCAGGTCTGCTCCGGGGATACACATTGATCAAGGACGGGATTTCGATCGGGTCTACGCGCGGAACTTGTACGCGGAAGACAAGACCGGGGCCACCAGTAGTTTTATAGGCATGGTAGACCACTTCCATTTTGTTGTCGGGGAGGTAATCTACAGCGGTGAGAGCGGTGAGAAAGTCATAGCCAAATTCATCGCGGATGGCGGTGGCTACTTCGACGAGTTTATCTTTTTCGACGATGAAACCTGTGAAGCCGGGGCGAGTCTCAGCGGAGACAATGCCGGGGAAGCGCTGAACCAGATCAACAGTTAAGGTGGAGGCGGGAGCGGTCATGATGCACTCTCCTTCACTGCGGCTGTCGCTTTGATCTCTGCATTGCGACGTGGGTCGATCAGGTCAGGTCCGAGGATCGGGACGGGGACATAGTTGACGTCTTGTCCTTTATTCTTCTTGTTATACCAGGAGACCTTTTTGATACTCTCCTTATCGATCTTCTCTTGTAATTTGATCATGCCTGCGATGAGCGCCTGCGGGGTGGGAGGACAGCCGGGGATGTAGACATCGACAGGCAGGAACTTATCGATGCCTGCGACGACGTTGTACCCCTCCTTGAACGGGCCGCCACCCGATGCACACGCACCCATGGCGACAACATATTTTGGTTCAGGCATTTGATTGTAGAGACGCACGATGGCAGGTACCATTTTCTTGGTGACCGTGCCTGAGACGAGCATCATATCCGCCTGACGCGGGGTGGGGCGCATGACCTCCATACCGAAGCGGGCCATGTCGTAGCGTGAGGCTTGCGCGGCGATCATTTCGATGGCGCAACACGCAAGGCCGAACATGAGCGGCCATACCGATGAGCGACGCCCCCAGTTGTAGAGGCGGTCAAGCGTGGTGATGGCCACGGCATTCTGAATGTCTTCAGGAATGTCGTATTGAGGCAGGCTTAACTTTTCATTGTCCATTGATGTTCTCCTCGAACCAGTCTTGATAGATTGCATAAAGGATGTCGTCGTTCGCGAGTGCGGGATCATCCTCGAATTCCGAAAGTTGCATTGTCCAATCGTAGATTTGTCGCAATGTCACCTCTTCAATGTTGATATCCTTGTGTTGCCGACGAAGTTCCATTGCTATTGCGTAGGTCGCTTCCCAATTCAGGGTCATTTGCTTTCCAGTTTTCGTTCTCGAAAGTATAAAAAGAGTGGCAAGGCAAACGAAAGACCTACAGTTAACGATGCGAGAATATATAACCACCAGTTCTTCATTTGCAGTTTTGTAGCTTCACTGACCATGTAGATCCAAAACACAATGATCGAGATGATTAAGTCAACGACAAAGAAGGTTGATATATTGTTGGCAAATAATTGTTGGAAGAGCAAAGAAACATCTAACCCATAGGCCCTAAGAAACTTTAAGAGAAAACAATAGGGTGCGAACAAACCTATGAGGGAAATCGCGAGATAAATATTTTTTCGGTTCACGATTCTTCTCTATTATCGATCTGGGCGCGTTGTAATTTGCCTGAATAATCCACGTAAATGGATTTCCATTCGGTAAACACTTCGAGCGCGGCTTGCCCGGCTTCGCGGTGGCCGTTGCCCGTGCCTCGCACACCGCCGAACGGAAATTGGATCTCTGCGCCAGTGGTTCCGTGGTTGATATAGACTAAACCTGTAAAAATATCGCGCATGGCAGTGAAGGCGCGGTTTACATCTTGTGTGAAGATCGAAGTGGAAAGTCCGTATTTGGAACGATTGTTGACTTCGATGGCTTCCTCAAACGACTCGACTTCGATGATCGAAAGCACTGGGCCAAAGACCTCTTCCGCTTCAAGCGTGGACCCGGGTCTGACTCCGTCAAATAAAGTTGGTTCGTAGAAAAAGCCTTTATCAACGGACTTTGAAACGGATTCACGGACAGAAACGGACGCTTTGTTGCCGCCGACAAGGAGTCTTGCGCCTTCTTGTTGGCCGAGTTGTACATAGTTGTGGATTCGTTCGAGAGCGGCTTTGTTGATGACGGGACCGACGTCCACTTTGGGGTCGAGACCATCTCCGAGCTTGAGTTTCTTCGTACGTTCGACAAGCGACTCTTTGACTTTGCTTGCAATCCCTTTTTGAACAATGAGTCTGCTTGCGGCGGTACAGCGTTGACCTGTTGTGCCAAATGCGGCCCAGAGAGTTGCGTCTGTTACTAATTCAAGGTTTGCATCATCCATGACGATGATGGCATTCTTTCCGCCCATTTCAAGCGATAATTTCTTATTATGTTTACCAGCCATTTCAGCAATGGCACGGCCTGTGGTTGTTGAACCCGTAAACGAAAGCACACGCACGTCAGGGTGTTCAACGAGCGCTTTACCCACGTCCGCGCTGGGGGCCATAATGAGGTTAAAGACACCAGCGGGAATTCCAGCTTCTTCAAACACTTTGACGAAAGCGGCCGAGATGGCGGGAGTCTCTGGTGATGGTTTCCAAATGATCGTATTGCCTGCAACGAGCGCTGGGAATATCTTCCATGAAGGGACAGCGATGGGGAAGTTCCAGGGAGTGATGAGACCAACGACACCGGATGGATCACGAACAGCCATGCCGAATTTGTTCATCATTTCCACGGGAGCTGTATAACCAAGTAAACGACGTCCTTCTCCACCCATGAAGTAAGCCATATCAACGGCTTCCTGCACATCACCACGCGCTTCGGCGATGACCTTACCCATATCGCGCGTAAGTAGTTGCGCGAGTTCTTCTTTTTTACCTTTGAGGATGTCACCGACTTTGAAGAGCATCTCTCCGCGCAATGGGGCAGGGACGAGTCTCCATGATTTAAAGGCTTCTTTGGCTGCTTGGACTGCGGTATCTACATCAATGAGTTCGGCTTGTGCAATCTCTGCCACCAACTCTTCGTTGGCGGGATTGATGGTCTGAAATGAATTCCGCCCTTTGACCCACTTGCCGTTGATATAGTTGTGGAATTCCATAAGTTTTGTGAGATTATAGCACTTGGCTAGTCAAAGTCAATTGAATTATATAAAAATATTTTTATATAAATAAGAAAGTGAGTATAATCATCACAGCCATATGACAACTTGTGGTTTCGATACGCAGTGCCACGCTTCGACTTCGCTATCGCTCCACTCAGCGCGACAGGGCTACTCAACCACCAAGGTGAACTTGAAATGATAACCGCCCGCCAGAAAGTTCTAGCCTACCTCACCAAGAATCGCACTGCTTCTGCGAGAGAGATTTCGCGTTCGTTGAAGATGTCCGCGGCGACGGTGAGACATCATCTTCGGGTGATGGTTGCGGATGAGCGGTTGGAAATGGAATCGGTGCGAGGGCGTGAAGGGCGAGGCAGGCCGGAGAAGGTGTATTCGATTCCCCGCAAGGTGTTGGGGGATAATTTGTCCGCGTTGAGCGAGGCCCTTTTGACGGAGGCAGGCTCAAAGTTAAAGATGGAAGCGCTGGCGAAACATCTGGCCGGGGATTCTGATTTTACAAGTCAACCCGTTGCCAAACGACTAGCCCTTGTCGTCCAGAAATTAAATCAGATGAATTATCACGCGCGCTGGGAAGCGGGTGCGACAGGGCCGAGGATCATTTTGGGGCATTGTCCCTACGCGAGCGTTGTTGGGAAGCACCCTGAGTTGTGTGATATGGATGTGAGTTTACTCGCGATCTTGGCGGGCAGCCCTGTTGCGAGTGAAATAAAATCAGAAACACAAAAGAGCGGGGTTTGCCCCTTTGTGTTTCTGATTCGTTAGCGGAAGTTATTGCACACAAGACGCATTGATCAGCGCTGGGGCAGGAGTGATCGTGGGGAGTATGACTTGCTCATCGGCTGTTAGAACAATGGATTGAAGGACAGCTTGGAAGTCGGGGGCATCGATGATGTTTTGCGGCGTGGGCGCGACTATGAGCAGTTTATCTGGTGCAAGACGAAAGATGAACAATTTTGTATGCGGGTCATTGGTGTTGACAAGATTTGAAAGGGTGACCACGGTTACCGTACGCGAACTGATCTGTTGTGTTTCGGCAGATACAAGCCCTGTTGTAGTTGGGTCGATAAATTGCACGTAGGCATCTGTCTCTGATTTTGCAGGATCAACACCTTCCATAATAACGATATCTAATTTGAGTGTGCCATTGGGCCACTCCCAAAAGCCTTTCTTTGAGTTCGCGTTGAAATATGCCTCATCATAATTTTTGATGATCATTACACCGCCAACTCCCTCTGCAGGGATCGGGCTAACCAGCCACCAACATGGGACAGCGAGTCCGAAGCCATATCTCGGATCGCGGATCGTTTTCCATACACTGGGAACAACGGGTATTTCAGGTTGTGATGGCTCTTGCGTTTGTGTTGGTATGGGGGAAGTTTCTTCAACAGTCGTTGATATAGGCTCAGGAGATGCGACTGCTGGGACACATGCACTAACGAATATTGCTATAACTAAAAGAAACACTAAAGATTTGGTTTTCATTTTGACTCCTTCATTTCAAAGGTGACGAAATGAAGGAGTCAAATGTTCCTTGACTAACTGTCGAAGCCCAGCCCGAGCCAATCCATGGCCCGAAGCCAGAGGTTTTCGCGGCCGCCGTTGCGATCCACTTTGTCCATGGACCAACGCGTGAGGTTGATGCCGATGGAACGAAATGGTTCAGGCGGAAAAGGAAGAGGTTTCGTTCTTACAAATTCGAGTTCGGTGCGTTCGGTCTTTCTGTTGTAGAGTAGATCAAGCATTACGTTTGCACCGAAGCGGGTTGCGCTTACGCCCAGCCCTGTGAAGCCGACAGAGTAAGCTGTTTTTCCATGATGTTCCGTCCCCCAAAACGGACTGAAACGTGAGCATGTATCAATGGCGCCGCCCCAGGCATGCGAGAACTGAAGCCCTTCGAGTTGAGGGAATGTCTGAAAGAAATGTTCAGCCAACCGTTCAAACTCTGTTTGTGATGTTTCGTGGGCAGGGCCAAAGCCGTTATTCCAATAATAGACCGCGTCATACCCACCCCAGAGAATGCGACCATCTTTGGTGGTGCGTGTGTAGTGGAATTGCCTGCTCGCGTCGCTGAGCCCTTCACGCCCATACCATCCAATGGAATCACGTTGGGCGGTTGTGAGCGGTTCGGTCATCAGGGCGTAGTCATAGACTGGTACAACGTAGTATGATAGCTTCTTGAACAGAGGCGGGAAGGCATTAGTTGCAACGGCAACGCGTGAAGCGCGAACGCGTCCATGAGGGGTATGAGCGATCACGCGATCACCATTCTCTTCGAGTCTTGTGACAGGAGAGTTCTCGTAGATCTGCACGCCTAAGTCAATGCAAACTTTGCGAAGCCCCCAAGCAAGGTGGGCGGGGTTGACCAATGAGGAATCGGGACGTTTCATGCCAGCGATAAAAAGCGGCGATTTGACGACTGCTTGCACCTCGTCACGGTCCATGAATTGGAAGTTCGTGTTGAATGAGGCGGCTTCCTCGATTTCCTCTTTCATCTCTTCGATGTGATGCGGCTCGGTTGCCATATCGATATCGCCTGTGCGGATGTAATCGCAGTCAATGTTGTACCGTTGTAGGGTCTCTTCGATCTCTTTCAAGTTCTGAAGCCCCAACGCGAACAAGGTACGAAACTCTTTCGGCCAACGTGAAAGGCCGTTCGAGAATCCGTGCGTGAGGGATGCGTCCATGAAGCCGCCATTGCGCCCGCTGGCGCCAGTGGCGATCTCACCGCCCTCGAGGATCACCACATCGCGCGCAGGGTTCTCCTCCTTTGCGAGAAGCGCTGTCCACAAGCCGGAAAAACCTGCGCCAATCACGAGCAGGTCAGTGGATATTTCTTTTGTCAGATCAGGGTGGGGGTCGGGACGAAGCGGGTCGTCCAGCCAGAAGGGTTTGTGAATTACGTTTGAAACTGCGTGGGTGGAAATCGGTCTTGTTAAATTTGAATAGGCCATACTCTCATAAGTGGTTTTATACCGCAAGGGTAGTTTTATTCGGGTAACCCGAATGTCAGTATTGTACCCGCGAGTGCAAATTCCGTCATCTGATACTTTGGAAGGCGGCGGGCCTCTCTTTGATCGTACGCTCCAAATCCCCGCCGCCCGCCTCAACCTGACCCGATACCTGCTCCTGTTTCGAATCACCCTTTCTCACTTCGATTTTTCCCTTGCTACTTTGCGCCCGCAGTTGCGTAAATACAATTGAAATCAAAGGAAAAATAGGAGTATAAAAAATGACCGTACAACACAAACCAGCTTTACGCCGTTCACGTAACAACCGCATGGTTGCAGGCATCTGTGGCGGACTCGCCGAATTCTATGGTATCAGTTCATTCTGGTTCCGCCTGGCGATGCTGCTTGCCTTCGTTCCGGGCGGGGTACCGGGGTTGTTGATCTACATCATCATGTGGGTTGTTGTCCCTAGTGAGTAAGTAAATCTAATAAACAAAAAAGCCACACATGTATCGTGTGGCTTTTTTGTTGCAAATTTCAATCATTCAGGAAAATATTCTTTTTGCGAAATTTCGATATTGGCGGCTTTAAGAAAATTCATGGCATTCTCATCATTGCGATAAGCGACACTGTATACGATCCGCGTTACACCGGCATTGATGAGTGCCTTTGTGCAATTGATGCACGGTAGGTGAGTGACATAACATGTCGAGCCTTTGGTAGAGACACCGTGTAATGCGGCCTGGATAATGGCATTCGTCTCTGCATGTATCGTGCGGACGCAATGTCCTTCCACCATGAGGTGACCGATCTCGTCACAGTGTCCCTGCCCAGCTGGGGACCCATTGAAGCCTGTTGTCAGGATGCGCTTATCCAGCACCAGTACACATCCCACAAAAGCACGGTCACAGGTGCTTCGCTCGGATACTGCATAGGCGATCTTCATAAAATATGAATCCCAATCTGGGCGCATAAACTCTCCTTATCTCTTCCACTATCTTATAAAGACAAGACCTGCTCAAAAGGGACAGGTCTTGTTTGGAGTACAAAATATTCGCGTTCTTATTTTTCTATGGGCTTGGCGTCTGCGATGGAGCAGCTACGGCAGGCTCCACGGTAACACCTAACAGGCGCGCCAACTCGAGGGTGTATTTGTCATGTAGGTCACGTGCTTGCGCAATACCCTGATCAACAGTAGCCTGGTCTGAACCACCCATAAACCCGATGAGGGTGTTGATGACCGAATTCATATGTGAAACTTGGTATGTACGTAATGTGGTCAAACAAGGTGGGGTGGGCTGGTCTTCTGTCTCACGCCTGATCTTTTGTAATTCGGCGATGGCATCACCAAGTTCCCCTTGTGGCCTGCTGGCCGCCAGCGATGATGCATCATCGAACTGACGCATATAAGTGTGGACCTTTTGTACCTCGGCCTCGATACTTTCTGCTCCACAAGGATCGGGTGTGCTGGTTATTGGGGCCACGGTTGCAGTCACAACTACATATTGAACTTCAGGACTTGTAGTTGTTGGAGCACAGGCATTAAGAAAAATAGCTGTCATTGCGATAAGCAAAAGAAACGAGATGTATTGTTTTGTTTTCATTGTGTTGTGTCCTTTAATGAATTGAGGAACAGCTTTTGGCTGTTCCTCAATTATAGCATCATGAATTAGCGGAATTGGTCAACTTGATAGTTGATGTTTACCACTTCTTCGCAAACGCATGCTGGGACTTATTGCAGGAACCGCCATGGTAGGAAGCTCCATGTCCATGACCGATCTGCGGTTTGTGGTGATTCCAATTCCAGCCCCAACCCCAGCCACCCCAACCACCATGGTTATTACCGCCGCCTGTGCTGGTACCACCACAGGAAGGATTGTAGAACAGGCTGCCGCTGGTGTTGTTAAGGTAGGTGTTGCCACTCTGGTTGAAGACGGGACTTCCGACATTCAAACCATACTGACCATTGTTCTGGAAATTGCTGGCATTGACATCGGTGCTGATCGTAGCACAGATCTTGGCTCCGTTGCCGCCGTTTTTAAGAGCGGTGACATTGTTGAGTGTAACGGTGGCCGCTGTGATCGTGAGACCGTTCGACGTTTTGTTGTTGTTGAAGGTGCTGTTGGTAACCTGCACATCTACAGCGTCAAGTGAAGCGCCAAAAGTACCATTGTCGTTAGCTGTGACGTTATACAGGTTGACATTGTTTGTCGTGACAACTTTCAGGCCGTATCCGGTGTAGGTCTTGCTATTGCATGATCCTGATGTGTAAGAAATGTTGCCAGAGAAGATGCTGTCACTGATTGAGACATAGCCATCCGATGTAATGTTCGCGCCAAACTCTGTGTTATTGCTGGCGTTGACCTGATAGAGCGAAGTGGTCTGGTTGCCGGAGCTAATCACTTCCAAGCCTTTTGCTTGAGCTGTGCCACCATTTGTATTGCTGAACGTGCCGTATGAGACGAAGACATAACCACCTTCAAGGTGAGCGCCAAAAGTGCCGTTGTCGTTGGCTTCGATGTTGATAAGGGAGATGTCTTTGTCGGTGGTGGACACAATCTGCAAGCCGTAACCCTGCGATGTACTTCCCTTGCACGAAGAAGTGTAGGAAATGTTGCCGTTAAAGAAGCCGTCGGTAATGGCTACTGTGCCAGCGGCGTTAATGTCAGCGCCGAACACCTTGTTGTTGTTGGCCTTAATCCCGATCAAAGCAACGTTGCCTGTTGACACAACCTTCAAACCTTCTTTATTGTTATTGAAGGAGTTGAAGAAGTTAGCAGTGCCTGCCGCAATGGCGACATTGGCACCCGTCAGGGACGCACCAAAATCGTAATTATTGGACGCTTCAATATTCGTGATGGTGATGTCACCAGTTGTAGTGACGATCTGTACACCATACCCACCGTTTGCAGTTTTACCCTTGCAAGAGTAGGAGTAGGAGTTGTTTCCATTGAAGAAACCATTGTAAAGGGAGACATCATCACCAGCCTGGATATTAGCACCAAACAATTGATTGTTATTGGCATAAACATCGCTCATAGTGACAAATGTATCGCTTATGATTTCCAAGCCTTTACCGGTGTTCCCTGCATCGGAACCATTGTTATTAAAGGTGCCGCCAAAGATGTAGACACGATCGCCATCCAAATGGGCACCAAAGAGATTGTTGTTCGATGCGTCAACATTGGTCAGGTAGATACCGTCAGTTGTGACGATCTTCAATCCATAGCCAGAGTAGGTTGTTCCCTTGCAGGAATAAGTATAGGACTTATTCCCGTTGAAGAAACTGTTGTTTACGGTGACAGAGTTGTCAGCCAGAATATCAGCACCGAAGAGTTTGTTGTTGTTCGCATTGACGGATTGAAGGGTGACATTTCCATCATTGGCGCCTGTTTTGTGACCGACGACCTTTAAACCATAGCCATTGTTGTTGAATGTGCTATAGCCTACTTTGACGTTTGTGCCTTCGAGATATGCGCCAAATTCATAGTTGTCATTTGCCTGGATGCCGTCACCTGGAACATCGCCGTAGTTCACGATGATTTCGCTTTGACTGACAACCTTTAAACCATAACCGCCGGTGGCAACTTTGCCCTTACAGCTATAGGAGTAAGAGACATTGCCAGAGAAGGTGCTTCTATCAATATAGACAGGTCCTGTTGCTTTGACATCAGCGCCGAAGATTTCGTTGAAACTGGCGTTCGTTTCAAAAAGGTCAACCTCTCCGCCGCTATTGATCTTGACACCGTATCCGTTAGTCTTTGTGGAGCCGTTGTTATTGAACTCACTGTTGAAAACGTAAGCATCGCCACCGGCATTAATGGTAGCGCCGCCGTTTGCGTTGTTGTTGAATTTCGAATCGTTTACTTGTACGTATCCATCTGCATTAAGATTTGCACCGGACTGGGAATTGGTGATTTCCACATCGGAAAGGGTGACATTGCTGTCCGAGTAGACCGTCAGGCCAGTTTGGTTATTAACTCCACTGATGCCGATGTTGTTAATCGTCAGCGAACCAACCCACGGGTTGGAGCTTGAGCCGATGATGATCGGGGCATTGAATGTAGTGGTGGTGTATTCCGGGAATGGAGTAGCGGGGTTTGTCGGATCCCATGTCGTGTCCCAACCGCCTTGCAGGGTCAGGTCGTAGTTGTTCAGGTTGGTGAATGTATAGTTATTAAAGTTGATTTGAGATTCACCGCCCAGATATGCACCTTGCTGGATGTAGATCGTACCTGCCTGTTGATAAGCCACATCACCTTCATTAACTTGTAAGAAGCTGAGAAGCTGATCGAAACTACTGTAGGATGCAGTACAACCGTTCAGTCCGGGAGTGGGATCTTGCCCGGCAGGGCACCAGATCGGATCGTATGCCGATTCGATCACATCGGCAGTTTCCTGTGATGCAAGCGGTAAGACTTCGCCTGCTGAATCCAAAACAGTTACCGTTGTATTCTCCGGTAGTTGCTCTAGAACGGTTTCCGCAGGTTGTATTTCTTCGGTGGAAACAGCAGGTACTGTATCTTCTGAAGGGGGTTGTACATCCTCTGTGGGAGTAACCACATCTGTCTCTGGTTGTGTATCCCCAGTGGGAGCGACCTCGGTCGTTGTCGGTTCGGTCCCTGTTCCATCGTCTGCATAGACGGTGGAAGTCCCAACAATGCTATAAAGCAACAGTGTTGTGACAGTCAAGGATAAGAAAAATGCTTTAAATGACATGTTTTTGCTTCCTTTCTTTGTTTTTTGACGAAATTAAGAAATTAGAGATGCCTTATAAGGGCATCTCTAATTTTACAGCCTAAATAAAGCTAGTCAACAACGAAAAGGTTACAGGGGCTATCTTTTTTGCAAGTCAAATTCCAGGTTTTTATTAAAAAGTTACAGTGTTATTTGGTTAACTCGATGGTTGGGTTGTTGGGCGGATTGTAGTTGTCTGCAGGATTGTACCAAATGTCCACGTTGGTGCTACCGTTAACCTTGAACGTGTTTGCGATCACCTGTCCGTGGAGTTCAAAACCGGAACCACCATTGTATGTAACATCACTTGACGGCGCCATAACCGTACCATACCATTTGTCACTTGTGCCTCCATTGAGATTAAAAGCACTGGTATTGCCCCATGGCATATGAAATAACAAACCAGCATAAGGATCTGGTGATGCTGGTGCATGTATATTGACTTTCGACTGCGAGTTGATATCGATGGTTCCACTCTTGTTGTATATATATGTGTCTGTGGAAGTAAATACTCCATTTTGCATCGTAAAATTGCCAGCCCCTGATGAGTAGAAGCGGAAGCGGGGTGAGGTGAGGGTGCCGGTAGTCCTGAAAGTGCCGGTCGTTACATATACCTCGAGATCCGAAAACGTATTTGCAGACCCGGTCAGGTTCAGAGAATTACCGCCCAAGACTACTTTGTTCGAACCTGTCCCTGTTAGATTGGCCTGACCATTCAAATTCAGGCCGCCTTCGAAACAGTAGGTTCCATTGCCATTGAGAACGCCATTACTACCGGAATCGACGGTTTGTCCCCCCACATATCTACCGGGCGGGAAAATTTTGTTGCCTCCACTGACTGTGGCAGTTACTGTAGGCAGGGATGCGCAAGCTGGCGGGGATGGCATGGTGGGCACACTGGCAAATGTGCTGGCATTGATCGTTTGTTGAGCTACTGGGCAAGTGTATGTGCTGCCATTCTTAAAGGTGACGGTGCCACCTTGGTTGTAACAGCCACCGGCAGATGCTACATTGCCTTCATATGTCATGGTTGAACTGCCATTGAAAAAGACGGATTGTGAACCGGTGCAGTTGGTAAATGTTCCGGCGCCGTGAATATAAATGTTCGCATTACCGTTGACCAAAAAACATTGGTTGGAATTGTCGCTTTTTGTGGCTACCATTCCCGCGTTGCCAAAAGACCAGCCTGAGGAAGTGCTTCCCTGTACGCGGGCGATAGCTTCCACAACATTCGTTACCGATTGTCGTCCAAGAACGCGACCGAACGTGAGAGGAACGATCGACGTTATTTTTACTCGAATATATTCGGATGTGGCTGCGCCGGTGGGGAGTCCTGTACAAGTGACCCCGCTTTCATTGCAGAGATTTACTTCAACTGTACGGCCATTGACTCCCGTTGTATAGCCATTGCTGGTTGCACGAGTTGCGCCCACAGTTTTGTAGGATGTGGCAGTGGGGTTGTTGATCTTATCGAGGGCCGCCGCCAATACTGCTGTATCTGCCGCGTTCTGTGCGTGGCGTCGATCAGAGAAAGCTCTACCACCATCCACTGCCAGGGCGGTGAACCCAATGAGCGCTACAACCCCAAATGCAATTAAGATCAGCGCCTGTCCTTTTTGTGATTTCATTTTATTCATTCTGAACTCCTTTTTATCAGTCGTGCATGACTTATTCATTATATAAGCAAAATATGAGGCCTTCAATAATTAGTTGGTTACAGCTTTCTAGACGACTGATTTTTGTTCAGTTTTAATAAATCCGTAAGGGATTTTAATTCAATCTTTCTGATTCACTATGTATTTTGGCATACAATTCTGATATGTCTATCCCCCCCTATTTGTACTAAATGGCTTTTTAGCCATTTTTCGCTTGTCGACATTGTATTTGATACACAAATTGGGACGCGCGGGTAGGATGTATGATTACCCCAAATTAGGATATAGATAGACGCTGATTTTCGCTTTTTATCAGTTTCTGGATGGAGTTTAAAAGCAACACACCCCGATTAATTTCGGGGTGTGTTATGTTTCATCTACAACTTACTCTACTGTTACACTCTTGGCCAGATTACGTGGCTGGTCTACATCAAGCCCACGCAGGGCGGCGATGTGGTAGGCCAGCAATTGCAAGGGCAGGACCGTGATGACCGGGGAGAGCATCCACGGCGTTTCAGGGATCCACAACACGTGGCTGGACATGTCCCGTACCAGTTCATCTCCATCGGTTGCGACGGCGATCACGATTCCATCGCGTGCCTTGGCTTGCTGTATCTGCGAGATCATTTTCTCGTGCCAGGGGTCTTTTGGCGCCAAACAAATCACTGGCATCCGCTCATCAATTAAGGCAATGGGGCCATGTTTCATTTCCCCGGCCGGGTATCCCTCAGCATGGATGTAGGAGATCTCTTTCAACTTCAACGCACCTTCATATGCAATGGGCATGTTGATGCCGCGCCCCAGATACAAACAGTCACGGATGTCTTTCAGAACATGAGCCACAGCCTCCACATCGCTTTCTCGTTCGAGGGTCCGGCCCACCAGGTCCGGGATGAGGCGCAGGTCAGCGACCAATTCTTTGCGAGTCTTCTCATCGATCACCCCGCGCATATCTGCAAGTAGGATCGCCAGCATGTATTGATCCACCAGAGGGGCGGTAAAGGCTTTTGTTGAAGCGACCCCGATCTCAGGTCCGGTTTGCATCGAGATAAATCCATCTGCCACACGAATGGCTTGTGAGCCGATGGCATTCACAATGCTCCAAATGATCGCCCCTTTACGACGTCCTTCTTCCATGGCCGCAAGCGTATCGGCTGTCTCGCCAGATTGCGAAATGGCCAACACGACGGTCTTATCATTCAGGATCGGATCGCTATATCGGAATTCGGAGCCGATCACCACTTCCACAGGGATGCGCGCGATCTTTTCGATCAAATACTTTCCGACCATACCCGCATAGGCCGCCGTGCCACAGGCAGTGATGTAGATCTTCTCGATCTTTTGCGCAAGTTCTTCAGTCAGGTTTAGATCGGGGAGACGGATTTTTCCGTTCACAAAATCTACACGCCCGGCGAGCGTATCCGTTAACGCACGCACCTGCTCGTGGATTTCTTTCTGCATGAAGTGGCGATACTCGCCCTTCTCTGCTGCGATCGGGTCCCATGAAACAGTATGTACCTGCGGTTTGACCTTTGCCCCATCCAATGTTTCGATGGTCACGGTGTCGCGTGTCACAACCGCCATTTGTCGCGATTCCAAAAAGATCACATTACGCGTGTGTTCCATGATGGCGGGTGTATCACTCGCGATAAAGTTTTCACTTTCGCCCAACCCGAGCACAACACCACCTGCGTTCCCGATACGTGCTGTCACGATCTTATCGGGCTCATCTGCCGACATCAACACAACAACATTCGCACCGTGGATCTGGTTGAACGTTTTGCGTGCGGCTTCCACGAGTCCAATGCCTGTGGCGAGGTAATGTTCTACAAGATGTACAATAGTTTCTGTGTCAGTATCCGATTGAAATTCGACGCCTTCTGCGATCAACTCATCCTTGAGTTCAAGGAAATTTTCCACGATGCCATTCTGCACAACGACCACGCGCTTTGTTTGTCCGAGATGCGGATGAGCATTACGCGCGTTCGGCGCTCCGTGGGTTGCCCAGCGCGTATGACCGATGCCCGGTGCGCCATTGATGGGGGATTTGCTTACGAGATCAATTAATTGGGATAACTTACCCGCGTCTTTCCTCACTTCAAGTTGGTCGCCGTTGATGACAGCGACTCCAGCTGAGTCATAGCCGCGATACTCCAGCCTCTTCAGGCCGTTGATGATGATCGGTGTCGCATCACGCGAACCGATATATCCTACGATTCCACACATGGGTTCCTCCGAATTTTTATTGTCAGTGCGAACGCCATAAACACGAAGCAATCCCCAGCTTGGTGGGAGTTGCTTCGTCGCTAAGAACGTTCCTCGCAAAGACGAAGTTATTTGCCATTCCCGTCATCTTTGTCTGCACGATCACTCGCACAGCGTTGTAGCCGGGTTCTATTTTCGGAGGGAAAGAATGAACGGGTGATGGTTCACCCGAAGGGCTTCCGCTGATCTGTCGATTTTCTTATTCTTGTTGGTAGGGGCGGGGTCTCCCCGCCTAGTTTCGAATCCAACAAAATAATTAACTCCATCTCGCGATGGAGAACCCTTATCCTCGTCATCCCGCAAAAGCGGGATCATGCGCTGTCTTTCCCGAAGTCAATGTGCCGTTTCACCTCCTTGTTAAATAAAAAACTCAGGCGGGATTATACCTAATTAATCAAGATCAGGTATAAAAGCCCCGCCTGAGGCGTTCTTATACTTTTGTGTGCCTATGTTCTAACAGACTAGAATTGTATCCACCACTGTGGCTTCAAGTGGAATTGACGTTCTACCGCTAATGTTTCTGAAAAACGGCAGAAACACTACATGATTGTACGAGACTTTAACTGTTACTGAATCTGTTCCATTGGCGGCACATGTACCACCGCTATATGTTGAAGTCACAGTCACAGTGACAAGGCTTGTGTCATTAAGATTGAGTGGTGCCGAAGATGCATTTCTCACGCGTGCAATAATCTCGTTTGTTTTGCTTGGGTTTATGGAACCATACAAAGCACCTTCTTGTGCCGCATCCCGCAGTTGAACAAATTGAAATAGGGCAATGCCAAATTCAACCATTCCCGATAACAGGTAGAGTATAAACACCAGACTTATAGAAAGTTCTACCAAACTTTGTCCGCGTTCAGAGTTGATTTTTTTCATAGTCTCTCGCTTATTGGTGATAACCGACTGGTGCGCTAAGAACAACAGTTGTACAACCTGGCGTACTTAAATTGATGGTAATAGATTCATCATCCCAACGGTCCTGAGTTTGGTGATAAGTAAATGTCATAGTAGATGCACCGGTTGGGATATAGGTTGGGGATGCAGGTGTGATCGTGTTGGTGCCGTCTGCATCGCTACCTGTCCAGAAAGTTGTGGACCCAATCTTTGCGGTTTTCAAGATGAGAGTTTTGTCACTGCCTGTTGAGTGCCCTTTGGATTCATACCATGTGACAGTTACATCTTTGATCAACAATGCCGATGGAAGAGTATTATTAATGGGCAGGACCAAGTTTCCACTAACAAACTGCATTTTGGAAACGACGACAGTGCTGGTGCTGCAAGATGCAACTGGTGGTGGTGTGCAGGAAGTACCGTTCACTTTGAAATCAACAGGGTAGTTATTTGTACCAGTATGGCTTCCTCCGAAGCCAAAGGATACTGTACTGCCAGGAGCGATTGTTGCATTATATGGCATATTGGTGGCTGTAACTACACTTCCGCTCTGGGTATAATTTCCGTTCCACATATTTGTAATAGTTTGTCCATTTGGAAAGGTCCATGTAAGTGTCCAGTTATTGATAGTGGTGGTACCGGTATTCTGAATTGTAACGGGGTCGGCATTGAAGCCATTGCTCCATGAATTTAACGTATATGCGCTGATGGCACATGAAATATTTGTTACCACGGTTGCGGTTACCGTGGTAGTGCCTGGACTCCCGGCGTGTGTGCTATCACCACTATAGGTGCCGGTCACTGTTGCGTTAGTGACCGATGAAGTGAAAGTGACATTGCAGGTACCTGTACCGCTCGCGAGAGTGATGGTGCAGTTTGTGTTCGCGCCAGTGATGGCTACGGTGCCAGTGGGAGTTCCGCTTCCAGTGACGGTTGCAGTGATAGGCACTACACCATTGACCGGTGTCCCTGCAGTGATGGTGGTAGTGGTGGCACCGGCTGTAACAGTTTGCGACGCAGTGCTGCTGTTGAGACCGTTACTACTGGTATATGTTGCGGTAATATTGTGTGCACCAGGGGTAAGAGTAGTTGATGTGCAACTCCCTGAACCGCCGGAAAGAGTTGCTGTACAAAGAGTAGTGGACCCTTCTTTGAAAGTTACAGTGCCAGCAGGTGTTGTGATACCGCTGACTGTGATCGTCAAAGTTGGGGTCAACCCTGAAAATGATGCTACTGATGTGATTGTGGTGGTGGTATCGTTACCGTTAATTACAGTATGAGGTTCAGTATCAGTGCCTGTATTATGTTCGGTATCGCCGTTGTAAGTGGCGGTGAGGGTTTTGGAGCCGAGAGATGTAAATTTTACCGTGTTGTTACAACTGCCACTGTTTCCTGAGAGGGTAATGGTACAACCGGTGTCTGCACCGCCAATGGTCACTGTGCCTGTTGGGGTGGTCCATGCGCTGGTTACTGTTACGGCAACAGATGTAAGAGTAGCATTCACCCCGGATGGGTCGGGCGAATCAGCTGTTATGGTCACTGTGACCGATGCCTTGGTTACTTCATGGGATAATGTGCCGGTACTAGTGTTATGAGTACTATCCCCAGAGTACTCAGCAGAAATATTTCTTATTGGAGGGCTAAGAGTAGTAAAAGTATAGTCACATATGGCTGTGCCACCGGATAAAGTAACGGTACACAGTGTTACATTATTAGTAGTGTCTTTGAATACCACACTGCCAGTGGGTGTTGTGGTTCCGGCGACCGTAGCAGTGAATCTTGCCGATTGCCCTATTTCAGATTTCGATGGATTGCTGGGGCCAACAAGGGTTGTAGTTGTTGTTTCTTTTGTTGATCCGCTTCCTGGTTTTTGTATCGAAATAGTTAAAACAAGAGTGCGGGAGCTTTTGGCGATAATAGGATTCCCCTTTGCGACAGTTCTTGAAATAAAAGGCACAAGCTTTGGAACTACAGCGTTGAAATCAGCTTTGATTTCAACGGTAACACGATCTCCGTTCGCAACTGCAACGCCTGTATCTGTGGTGCCGTTGCAAGTGTCAAGTGTTGTAAATGGAGATGTTCCGTTATCGTATGTGATGGTGATATCGCCATCATCGAACGCATTTAGAAAATCACTTTTTTGAGCGGCGTCTCTAATCCCTTGACAATCCCTATACCGTTCTATGTTATTAGGGCCAACACCGGATGTTGAACCATACCTTGCGGCTTGACGGGATGCATTGTTCACGAAGGAAACGATCAGAATGTACCTGCCGGTTTCCATAATCCCGTACAAAATTAAAAGCAAAATAGGCAGTGCAATCGCGAATTCGACGATTGCTTGTGCCTTGTTCTTTTTGGGGTTGAATTTCAATAGTTTCATAGTCTTTCCTATTCTCTAATATGCCTGTTATTTAGTTTAATGTACACAGTATTTGGCTTGATGAGACATTCGTACTAAACGGTAAAAAATACGGCTATCATTTCTGTAATTTGTTAGAAGAAATAAAGGATATAGAAGGCTCCAAGGACGAGTGAAGGGCCGTAGGGGATGAAGGTCATCAGGCTGTCTTGCGCGTAGCGCCTTTTGATAAGGACTTGGATCAGCGCCAGCAGAGCCACAACACCTCCGACTAATGCACCAGCGGTGATGCCGAGAATGATATTGGGCCAGCCGAGCATCAGCCCCAAAACGCCCATCAGGTACACGTCGCCGCCACCGAGGGCCTCTTCGCCGTCATCCGCTTGTCCGGCTGATGCCATTTTCCTTGCGCGTAAATTGGCAATGAAGGCGCCAAATTGGTACAGGAGGAACATGATGACAAAGCCAGCGATGCCGCCTATCAAGGACTTCAAGAAGGCATATGGAAGTCCGTCTACTGCATTTCTGTAAATATAGGTGCCGACGATCAGTCCCAACACTGCGCCAAACATACTAGTGGGGTGCAGAATCAGGCGGTGTTCCATGTCAATGACGATGATGACGCCAAAATAAGTAAGTACGATCAGGCCAAGGGGCAGACCAAGCGCTTTAGGTGGAGACAGCCAAAAGTACAGAAAAGAAGCGATTGCCACGGCTTGAACGATCCAGATCCGCAGACTGCGGCGAGTCCCGCAATTGTGACATGCGCGAAAAGTCAAATAGTCAAACCATGAAAAAGATGATTGGCAGTGGGGGCAAGCCGGCTGGCTAAAGCGGCGAGTAACTGGCAAAACGTCCGATACATAGTTCACGAGAAGGCCAGCGATCCAGCCGAGCAGAATGGGGATGAATAAAGTAATATCCATTACTTTCATTATATACTAATGTGCAGGCCATTTTTTAGGGGCCATACCGTGTAAGCCAACTGTAATGTGCTTGCACGAGTGCGTGAACTGCCTTACAATCGCCCCGAAATCCCCAGGAGATGAACATGGAAAAATTCGTTATTGAAGGCGGAGTTCCGTTGAGTGGTGAGGTGATCCCCGCTGGAAACAAGAACGCCGCATTACCCCTGGTTGCCGCATGCCTGCTGACCGAAGAGCCTGTGATTTTGCGTAACGTCCCCCACATCAAAGATGTGGAGGTGATGCGACATCTCATCGAAAGCTTGGGAGCACAGGTGGAAGATCTGGACTCCACTTCGTGGCGCATCACAGCTCGGGACCTGAGGCCTGCGGACCTCGACCCGGACCTTTGCCGTCGCATTCGGGCTTCGATCCTTGTAGCGGGACCCATGTCGGCGCGGGTGGGTGAGTTCAAACTGCCTCCGCCCGGTGGTGATGTGATCGGACGCCGCCGCCTCGATACGCACATCCTTGCTTTGCGAGCGCTCGGTTCTGATGTGCAATATGATCGCGGCTTTACTTTCCGCTCGAACGGTTTGCATGGCGCGGACTTTCTCATGGATGAAGCCAGTGTCACTGCGACGGAAAATGCGATCATGGCGGCAGTCACTGCAAAAGGAGATACGGTCATTCGTAATGCCGCATCTGAACCGCATGTGCAGGAGTTGTGTTACTTTTTGAATAGTCTTGGTGCACAGATCGAAGAGATCGGTTCAAACACGCTTCATATTCACGGTGTGACGAAACTGCACGGAGGCGAGTTTACGATCGGTCCCGATTATCTGGAGGTCATTAGCTTTGTCGGTGCGGCGGCTGTGACACATGGGAACGTGCGTATCAAGAATGCAGGCATCAAGAATCTTGGCATGGTGGCGCATATCTTCGAGCGCATGGGTGTGCATTGGGATGTGGAAGGTGATGACTTGATCGTTCCATCCAACCAGTCATTGGAAATTATCCCAGACCTTGATGGTGCAATTCCCGAAATAAAGACGAACGTCTGGCCTGCATTCCCAACGGACTTGATCAGTATTGCCATCACAGTTGCTACA
Source organism: Candidatus Defluviilinea proxima (assembly GCA_016721115.1). Classification (NCBI taxonomy): domain Bacteria; kingdom Bacillati; phylum Chloroflexota; class Anaerolineae; order Anaerolineales; family Candidatus Villigracilaceae; genus Candidatus Defluviilinea; species Candidatus Defluviilinea proxima. The sequence goes on along the minus strand of JADKIW010000001.1, from coordinate 4,437,200 downwards.
CAAGCCAGTGGTTCGATCATGTTCCATGATTGGATGTTCTCCGGGCGTATGTATTTCACTGACAAGTTAGTGGGCATGGGCGCGAAGATCATTTTGTGTGATCCATATCGTTGTCTCATTCAGGGACCGAATCAGTTGTATGGTGAAAAGCTGGAAAGCCCCGATATCCGCGCAGGTATGTCTCTGTTGCTGGCGGCGTTCGCAGCGAAGGGAAAGTCCACGGTGCGGAATATCAGCCAGATCGAACGTGGGTATCAGGACGTGGATAAGAAGTTCAAGGCGTTGGGTGCAAACATTGAACGGGTGACGGAATAATCCCTGCCAAATTGTGTGTCACTTATCGGTAAAATTTGCATCTAATAGGTAGTCTCGATTACGAAAGAAAATCTTTGTGAGGAAATAAAATAAACCATGTCATCAAATGAGAACGCAAAACATGTAAAAGTACTGGTGTTGGGGTCAGGCCCAACAGGATATGCGGCCGCGTTGTATGCCGCACGCGCAGAGTTACAACCCATTGTGTTGACCGGTATGCAGTTGGGCGGGCAGGCGGCATTGACCCATACCATTGAGAATTATCCCGGGTTCCCTGAAGGAGTGGGCGGGGCGCAGTTGGGTGAGTTGTTCCAGAAACAGGCTGAGCATTTCGGCGCAGTGACCGAGTTTGATCTAGCGAACTCGGTGGACTTGTCGAAGCGACCGTTCAAGGTGACAACGGATAGCGGTGAATATCTTGCCGATGTGTTGATCATTGGCACGGGCGCAAGCCCCACACATCTTGAGATCCCTGGCGAAGTGGAATTGACCGGGCGCGGTGTTTCGTATTGCGCCACTTGTGATGGTTGGTTCTTCAAGGATAAGAAGGTCGTAGTTGTTGGTGGTGGTGATAGCGCCCTCGAAGAGGCGTTGTTCATTACACGGTACGCATCATCTGTGACTATCGTTCATCGCCGCGATACATTTCGGGCTGGAGCGATCTTGCAGAAGCGAGCACTGGAACATCCCAAGATCAATGTGGTCTGGGACACAGTCGTTACCAAAACAGTTGGCGCTGAGAAACTTGAAGCTTTGCAACTCAAAAATGTGAAGACGGGTGAGGAATCAACCCTTGAAACGGATGGTCTCTTCATCTTCATTGGTCACATACCGAATACGCAGATGTTCAAGGGCCAACTGGAAATGAGTGACCTCGGATATATCAAGGTCAATGACAAAATGGAAACGAACGTGCCCGGCGTCTTTGCGGCCGGTGAGGCGGCAGACCCGCATTTTCGTCAGGTGGTCACTTCGGCAGGGATGGGGGCCGCCGCAGCTATAACGGCGACAAGGTTCCTCGAAGCAGAATCAGAATAAAGATTAAGAATGAGGCGGACAGTGGCGTTACTAACGCCACTGTTTTCTTGTCCATTGCTCGTAACGCTAAACGAATGACAAATTGTACTTAGTAACCCTGAAATTTTCGGATAAAATTCATTTACATCGTATATTATGGAGGAGCAATGAAAAAGATTTCTATCATCGGCGCAGGGATGACTGGTTCGACCACTGCACACTGGCTTGCAGAACGTGAACTTGCCAACCTTGTTTTGGTAGATGTTGTGGAAGGGATGCCACAGGGGAAGGCGCTCGATCTGGCTGAGGCATTGCCCATTATTGGGAAAGATGTTGACCTGATCGGTGCAAATGATTATGCCGCCACCAAGGGTTCTGACATTATCATCATCACAGCAGGTCTGGCGCGCAAGCCGGGCATGAGCCGTGATGATCTGTTGTCGAAGAATGCAGAGATCGTGGGTACAGCCGCTCTGGAGACTCTCAAGTATTCACCAGATGCGATCTTTATTGTTTTGACCAACCCGCTCGACACCATGGCCTATTTGACGTTGAAGAAAACGGGTCTGCCCCGTGAGCGTGTGATTGGTCAGGCAGGGATTTTGGACTCGGCCCGTATGCGTGCATTCGTTGCGATGGAAACCGGTGTGAGCGTTGAGAATATCGATTGTTATGTGTTGGGCGGGCACGGCGATGAAATGGTCCCGCTTACACGCCATTCGAACATTGCTGGTGTCCCGTTGAAAGAGTATTTGCCCGCGGATAAATTGGAAGCGATCGTCAACCGCACTCGCAAGGGTGGTGGTGAGATCGTGAACTTGTTGAAAACTGGCTCGGCATATTATGCGCCTGCCGCCGCATGTGCCCAAATGGCCGAAGCGATTCTCAAAGGCAAGAATCTGATTGTCCCGTGCGCGGCGTATATGAACGGTGAATACGGATTGAACGATATGTATTTTGGTGTACCAGTGATGTTGGGCGCCAATGGTATGGAAAAGATCATCGAATATAAACTGGACGATGATGAAAAGGCCATGTTCGATAAGTCTGCGGCGGCGGTGAAGGAAACGCACGACGCGTTGCGTAATTTGGTAAGCCTGTAAACTCATGCAGGGCTTGTGGCCGGGTGAGGAGATGATCGTGGCCGGCCCTGCAATACAATAATGTCATTGGAGGAAACATGATTCTGCACGAAAAGCTTTCTGCTCAATTGCCTGCATGGCGCGAACGGATGAAATCCCTCGCCAAGGACCATGCCGATGTTGTTGTTGACCAGGTGACAGTGGGGCAGGTGGTCGGCGGAATGCGCGACATCAAATCACTGTTGACCGACGTCTCATTCGTTGACCCTGCCGAGGGCATTCGTTTCCGCGGCATGTCCATCCCTGAGACGTTGAAAGCCCTGCCCAAGGCGCGCGGTGTCAAGATGCCTCTCGTCGGTGGTTTGTATTACCTGCTCATGATCGGTGAAGTGCCCACCAAGGAACAAGCCTTGGAAGTGGAAGCCGAATGGGCAAAGCGCGCTGAACTTCCCGATCACGTTTACAAAATGCTCAAGTCCATGCCGAAAGATACGCACCCGATGGTGCTTCTCTCGCAGGCTGTGTTGGCCTTGCAGGGCGGTTCCGTTTTTGCGAGCAAGTATCACAGCATGAAGAAAGATGCATATTGGGAAGCTGCTCTGGAAGACAGCCTGAACCTCACAGCGAAACTTCCTTTGATCGCGGCCTTCATCTACCGCATGAAGTATTTCAACGAAACCAAGAAGTTGAAATACAACCCCAAACAGGATTACGGTACGAACTTTGCGCGCATTATGAAAGTGAAAGATAAAAAGGGATACGCTGAACTTGCCCGCCTGTACTTCATTATCCACTCCGATCATGAATCTGGAAATGCTTCGGCTCACGCCATGCATCTGACTGCTTCTACACTATCAGACGCTTTCTACGCCTTTTCAGCTGCTTTAAATGCGTTGGCTGGCCCTCTACATGGACTTGCGAATCAGGAATGTCTCGGTTGGTTGTTGGATGTCCATAAGCAGTTTGGTGGCGTGCCCTCACGCGATGAACTCTACAAATTCGCATGGGACACCCTCAACAGTGGACATGTCATCCCTGGTTATGGTCACGCTGTTTTACGTGTGCCCGATCCGCGCTTCACTGCACAGATGGAATTTGCCAAGAAGCGTTTCCCGCAAGATGACCTCATCCGCCTTGCGGACATGGTCTTCGATGTAGTGCCAACCGTTCTGCGCGAACAAGGCAAGGCCAAGAATCCCGCCCCGAACGTGGATGCGATCTCTGGTGCATTGCAGTATTACTATGGCGTGCGCGAATTCGACTTCTATACCGTTCTCTTTGGTGTCGGTCGTGCCCTCGGTGTGACCGCCAACTATGTTTGGGCACGTGCCCTCGGCTGGCCCATCGAACGTCCCAAATCACTTAGCACAAAGATGCTGGAAGACATCGTCGCGAAGGCAAGTCAACCCGCCTAAACGCTCTTGTATGTTTGATCAACAACTCCCGAGATTCTCGGGAGTTGTTTTGTTTCTAGCTCAATCTATCGATCAGGAACACATATTCGAATGCGACTTCCTTCAAGAAATCATACCGTCCTGAAGAACCAGCATGGCCTGCATGGAAGTTGGTCTTAAGCAACAGCAGATTGTCGTCAGTTTTTGATTCGCGTAGCTTTGCCGCAAATTTGGCAGGTTCCCAATACGCGACACGCGGATCGTTGTACCCAGCCGTCAATAAAAGATTTGGATATTCCCTTGTCTTGATGTTGTCATACGGGGAGTAGGACATCATATACTCATACTGTTCTTTGATCTCGGGGTTGCCCCATTCATCGTATTCATGTGTCGTAAGCGGAATGGTTGGGTCACTCATCGAGTTGATGACATCCACGAATGGGACTTTGGCGATGACAGCCTTGTACAAGTCGGGACGCATGATCATGCACGAGGTCACGAGCAGGCCACCTGCTGACACGCCAAGGATGGCGAGTTTATCTTTTGAGGTAAAGCCTTTCTCAATGAGATACTCCGCACATGCGATAAAGTCAGTGAAGGAATTCTTCTTTTTCAAAACCTTTCCCTCTTCGTACCATTCACGCCCCAAGACCGAAGAGCCACGAACGTGTCCGATGGCGTACACAAACCCACGGTCCAGAAGGCTGATGCGATTGGGTGTAAACTCCGCTTCAAGGTTGGCGCCATAGGCTCCGTATCCGTGTAGCAGAGTCGGATGGCTCCCATCCAGTTTTAGATCTTTGCGATACGAGATCGAAATAGGAATTTGTTTTCCGTCCGATGCAGTTGCGTAAATAAGATCGCAGACATAGTTTGATCTGTCGTATCCGTTGATCTTATCTTCTTTCTTCAACTCCCATTCTTTTGTGACCATGTGGTAATCCACAATCGATACAGGCGTAATGAGCGATGAATATTTGATGCGCAGAGAGTTTGTGTTGAATTCGCTATTTCTTTCTGGCTCAAAGTAATACGTGGGGTCAGGGAAGTTGACGTAATGTGAGTTGCTCATATCGTCCGCATCAAAGATACGGATTTGCGGCAAGCCGTTTTTGCGCTCATACAATACGAGATGATTGGCGAAGGTATCCATTGCGGTCAGCATGACATCATTGTGATGGGGGATAACTTCCTGCCAATGTTCATGGCTTGCATTGGCAACAGGCGCTTTGACAAGCTTGAAGTTCTTCGCATTCTCGTTTGTAAGGATGTAAAAGAATCCTTTGTGGTGGTTGACGTAGAACTCAACGCCCTGCCTGCGTGGCGAAATGATTTTCAGTTCACCATTAGGTTGATCTGCCGAGAGAAAACGCGCTTCACTTGTCAGTGTGCTGTGATGTTCGGTGATGATATAAAGATCGTCGCACGTTTTGCGAAAGAACAGGAAGTATGTTTCGTCTTCTTCTGTGTAGACCGTAACATCTTGTGATGGGTTGGTCCCGAGTTCGTGGCGATGCAACTTGAACGGACGCTTGGCATCGTCCAACGTTGAATAGAAGAGCGTCTTGCTATTGTTCGCCCATTCAACGCCTGTGTGATAGTACACACTGCCGCTTGCGTTCGCTATTGTTTCAGGATACAACGCTTGAGTAACAAGGTTCTTGAAGTAGATCGTATATACTTCATCGCCCTTCACATCCACAGAGTATGCAAGCGTGTTGCCATCAGGGCTGACCTCAAATGCGCTGACACTGCAAAAATCTTTCCCCTCCGCTAATACGTTTTGATCGAGCAAAATCTCTTCTGGACTTCCCGTCGAAATCTTTTTCCTGCAAAAAATAGGATACTGCTTCCCTGCTTCTGTTCTCTCGTAATACAGATACCCGCCTCTCTCTTCAGGGACAGTTGAATCGGTTTCCTGAATCCTTTCCTTCATCTCGGAGAAAAGCGTCTCTTGTAATGGCTTCGTGTGCCCCATGACCTCTTCGAGATAATCCATCTCAACATGTAAATGCTTCAACACATCAGGGTCTTCGCGTTGACGGAGCCAGTGGTAATGATCTATGCGTGTCTCGCCGTGTTGTGTGATCTCGTAAGGTCTTTTCAATGCAATGGGAAATGATTTCATTCTTCTCTCTTTATGATATAGAGTCAGCGAGTGTGCTGGCTGAGTGCGTCGCACCACACGGGTGGATTGGTCCACAAAAGCAGACGAATCCACGCTTTGGATTCATATTTTCTATGAAGATGCGATGCACCATCTACTAGTAAACGCGATAACTTGTTACATATTTCTTGTGGTACACCGAGATCCATGTCGCGTCGCTTTGATTGCCGCCCAGACAGACGACGTAATTGCCGATCTCGCCTAGATAGAATGAGACATGTGCCCAGCCATCATCCCAGAGGAAGGTGATGACAGCCCCTCGTTTAGGGGGATTCGATGCTTTACCCCACTTCGTCCACGGATTGACAAGGGCCGAGTTCATGGAGGAAAGTCCGCTTTTTTCGATACACCAGTTGACGAAGGCCGCGCACCAATCCGTTTCGTCGGGCAGGTAGGGATATTTCTGGGCCAGGTCTGTGCTGTTCAGGTATTCCACAATTCGGGGATTGTTCTTTGCCCCGGGGATCTCACGTGTCCCGAACTCTGCGAATGCGATGGGAAGCCACGGGAACTCTTCTTTGCTTTTCTGGATGGCTACATCTCCGAGCGGGGAGAGGCGTTCTACTGGATACCAACCTGATTCGCCCCAAGCGTTTGTGCAGTGTTTCCATTTGCCATCGCTTGAAAGCGTATCCACGATGACGACGCGATTGAATTTCATCTCTACAGTTTGTGGATAATTTTCGCCAGGGCCTTCTCGCATGTATAAGGTATCTGTCAATGCACGGTGAAAGCCTGTAGCAGGATACTCAGATGGCAGGGCGAAGAGATCGTTCTGTTCCATCAGGTACTTTGAAGAGCACCAGCCAGTTTTGGTATCGCTGATCTTGAGGTTAACCCATGCCCAATCTGGCGTGGCGCTGATGTAGATCAAGCGATCTCCACGGTTGACCTTGCCGACGATCGTGTACCCCGTGCCGGGTCCAGAGCGGACATTCAATGTGTCGGTTGTGACGATCATTTGAATATCTGTGGAGCTGGCAGGTGGAATGATGACTCTGGACATGTACTGGAGCGAAGCCCAGCCCGTTGCCCTGTTTGACTTCTTAACCTGTGCCCACAGGCCATCTGGCGAAAGGGCCAGCCCATTGACCATTTCGCCCTTGATGAGCGAACCAACTGTTGCGTAGTTTGTTCCGGGGCCCTGACGCAAGTTGAGGCTGGTGGCATCTACGCGGTAGACGGTATCTCCGTTGGATGGAGGTGGGAGTTCTGCCTGTAGTTCAAGATAGGCGCGATGACTCCAGCCTACTATATTGTCAACTGTTTTTATATGGACCCAGTCGTTCGTGATCTCAGTGCCCTCGACGGTATTATCCCGATAGATCATGCCGATGATTTCGTAAGTTGTGCCAGGCCCAGAACGTAAACGTAATGCGGCCGTTGTGACGCGATACTTTGACATGGGGGGCTCCTGTCTACATCCTTGAATATATTGCATTATACAATCTACAATCATTCGACCTGTTTCGACAAGCTCAATACACTGCCTTCGGGGTCAGAGCTTGCTCTACTGTTACGATGATCTGCAGGAAGTCTCTCAGGGTTATGCCTGTGTCTGATAGATCTTTGCAATGACCTCTTCCAGTGGCGGGTCGGAGATGGTGATATCAACTACACTGCCTGCATCCGTCAGATGCGATAACACTTTTTCGACAGGAGTTGTGTGGGTGTCGAACCGTAGCTTCACTCCATATTGACCGATCTTGATCATCTCGGTACCTTCCACTTTGAAGGTTTTCGATACTTCTTCAGCGTAACGCACTTCAACCAACTTGGATGTGAGGAATTTGCGTTTGAGGTTGGAGACTTTATCTTCGTAGACCATCTGTCCGTGATTGATGACGATGACGCGGCGACATAAGGCTTCGAGATCGCCTGCATCATGAGATGTGAGTAGGACACCAACGTTCTCTACCCTTGCCATTTCGCGGATGGCATCTCGGATGTGTTGTTTGGCGACCACGTCCAAGCCAATGGAAGGCTCATCGAGGAGAACCAGCTTCGGTCGGTGAAGAAGCGAGGCGGCGACTTCACAGCGCATCCGTTGCCCGAGGGAAAGTTTGCGTACGGGAGTCTCCAAGAGGTCGCCAATCTCGAACGCTTCCGAAAGAAAGGCGATGCGCTTTTGTGTCTCGCTATCTTCCATTTCGAAAATCTTGCCGAAGAGACGGAAGGTATCGATGGCGGGGAGGTGATACCACAACTGCGGGCGTTGACCGAAGACGGTGCCGATGTGATAGGCGAGTTGTTGTCGTTCTTTCCACGGAACGTACCCGAGCACTTTGGCATCGCCGCCACTGGGGTGCAGAATGCCTGTGAGCATTTTGATCGTGGTGGATTTGCCTGCGCCGTTTGGGCCGATGAAGCCAAGCAGTTCACCCGCTTCCATTTCAAACGAGATGCCGCGCACTGCTTCGATGGAGCTGTATTGTGGTTTGATGAGGGAGCGCACAGAGCCGCCCAGCCCTTCGGTTTTGCGTTTAGTCTGGAATGTTTTTTGGAGGTTATGAACTTCGATGGATGACATTTTTAGTGGGTAGGTTTTAGCTATTAGCTATTAGCAATTAGCTTTTAGCGGTTAGTGGTGATAGTTTAGGAATTGTACCGCATGGCGGGGTAGTGTGGCTTTATGGGAGTTGCGACTTTCATTTTCCTGCAAAGCGCATCGCCATATGCAGAGCTGTAAATGAGTATAATGAGTGACAGGCAAGTATTATTTATGGACGAAGTTTACGAATGCCCCCAATGTAACGGCTCACTGACACTCCCCTCTGAAATTGATGAAGCGATTCAACTGGAATTGGCGACTGCGTGTCGCGGAGATCGCAAGATCGAAGCGATGGTCTTGATCCACAAGCGACTGAACTTGAACTTGCGCGATTGCAAGCAGATGATCCATCATATTTCAGGTCCAGGTGATGTGTGTGGAAGGTGTGCTCATAAACTGTTGGAGCGTGGCATTACCTATTGTTCAGGATGTAACAGCCTGAACGTGAACTGGTGATTGGCATCTTATGAGTATCGAACTCTTCAATGACTCCACAGCCATTTCAAGAAGATGGAGCAGGGAATTCTTGATGAAGACCCTCGAACTTGCCCGCTTGTATGGCTGGCAACCCTTGGGGACACGTCCGCCTGTTGGATTGAATTTGCATCTGCTCAATGCAGAATGGGATGGTACGTACCTGACGAACGATGGGCAGGTGGTCAGTGCGGAGGATGCCCGGTCTTTGGCGCGTGCGCTGGAGAAGTCATTGGACGATATACCCGATCACAACATGGATTTGAGTTGGTCCTCCGCATGTTGGCTGGATGATCTGCCTGAGTGGTTATCACCCGAGGAGAGGGAACAGGTTGAAGACGGGTTGGAAGAACATGCGATGGGCTGGGCAGAGTTGCATCCCTTTTTGTTCTTTGCGGGGAAAGAAAAATCTCACCTGATCTACTTCATACGGTTTTGCCGATTGGGGAGTTTTACGATTCTGTAGTTTAGCTCCCTTGCATTCGGCATGTTCTCCTTTTTACAAATAGTACTTGGGATGCTTAAGTTTGGCCTGCATTTCGTTGTAAAATAAAGATGTTTCATTCAAAGCTTATCCATTTGACAAGTGTCAATGAGTTGAGGTCGGGTATCAGGTTTTTGGGAACCCACGTCGCGTCTAATAGGATAAATTCGACACAACGGGGGTAATGCTCGTCGGTGAAGTCTTTCGAGTCTTCTGATGAAAGGAAAGACAGAATGAACACGTCGCACAACCCCATCATCCGCTTGTGGAAATGGTGGTTCACCACACGTTCTACTGATCCAACCGTTATATATCGTGAACGCGCCTTGCGTGTCTTGTTGCCTATCACGATCCTTTTGCGTGGTTTCGGTATACAACGCGCGTATTCTGGCGCTCCTGAACTGACTACGCCTTTCTTCCCATTGTGGGTCAATCTATTTATATTTATCGTCCCCATAATGTTTTCGATCTACTTTCTGGTAGGACAAAAAGTCGGCTGGGCGGGTGTGTTTTACCTCCTGCACTGGAATCTCACCGACCTGCTCAGTCTTTCCATTGAGGGGTATTGGTATTCAGGGTATCAGATCTCGATCATTCTTCAGGGGATTCTGGGTACACTGCTCTTGCCGAGTAATGCCATTTTGTTCTTTTTGATCTTTCAGTTGACCGTCATTGGAGGTTGGGGACATTGGCTGGATATGAACTACTACGATCCTCCGCTTCTTTCTTCGGGTCAACCCTTTACCGATTTCTGGACAACGTTCATCACCCTCGCCGCACAGGAAAGTATGATCGTGTTTATTGTCCGTTATTTGCGCCTTCAGATGGAAACATCCTTGCAAAAGCAACGGGGTGTCATTCTCCAATTGGGAGATGAGATCGAACAACGCAGACACTTGCAGAATGAGCGTGAGCAATATATTGATGAGTTGAACAAAAAGAACGCCGAGCTTGAACGTTTTGCTTACACGGTCTCGCATGATCTACGGAATCCGCTGGTTACCATCAAGGGTTTTATCGGCATGCTCAAAAAAGATGTGAAGGAGAATCGCCCTGAACGGGCCGAACATGATATGCAACGTATTGCACATGCGGCGGATAAAATGGATGCCCTACTCTCAGAACTGCTTGAACTCTCGCGCATTGGTCGTGTCGTCAACCCGCCTGAAGAGATCGATTGCCGAGAATTGGTGCAGGATACTCTCGATCTACTGGATGCAAAAATCCTTTCTTCAAATGTCAAAATTGTGATCGCAGATGTTCTGCCTGTTCTGTATGGTGACCGCATCCGTCTGTTGGAAGTATTCGAGAACCTGATCGACAATGCCATCAAGTACATGGGAGATCAGCCAGAACCAGTTATTGAGATAGGTACTCGTAATACGGCAGGTCAGCAGGTTATTTTCATAAAAGATAACGGCATTGGAGTTGATGCACAATACCATACCAAGATTTTTGGCTTGTTCGAGAAATTAGATGCCACGGTGGAAGGCACGGGCATCGGCCTTGCCCTAGTCAAGCGCATCATCGAAACGCATCATGGCTGGGTATGGATCGAATCGGAAGGCTTGGGGAAGGGCTCCACTTTTTGCTTTACCATTCCCGATGACAAAAAATAACGATGTAAAATTCACTCATGTCTCAAAGGCGACTCTTTTCCCGACGAAATAAAAACTCGCGCTTCCAAGTACCAATCGGATTGATCCTGATCGTGCTCATGATTGGCCTCTGTATGCTGATCCCTGCGGCGAACATTAACCTTGGCGATGTCAACGCCTCAGACCCCGACCTTCCAACTGCTCTGCCAACCTATACACCTGCTCCCGCACCGACAAGGCCTAACATCGGTCGCATTATCTTCACTTGCACGCGCGGTGATTTCAATCAGCTTTGCATGGTCAACGCTGATGGGACGGGTTACCAACAGCTCACAAATGTGGAAGCGCATAATTATTACCCTGTGTTTTCGCCGTTGGGCGGCTCAATTGTCTATGCGGCAAATCAAAATGGTGGATACTTCGACCTATTCCTCTTTATATTCAACGGCTCGCGCTTATTGCGTTTGACCCAAAATGTTGGGAATGCCTTCTCGCCAAGTTTTTCTCCTGATGGCAATACCATCCTGTTCGCCAACCGTGCGGCTGACGGGCCAACCTCTTTGTGGACGGTGGAGAACACAGGCAAGAATGCAAAGTTGTTATATGCCGGGCCGAATACCATTGTCTCTGCCGATTGGTCGCCAGATGGCAAGACAATCGCATTTGCCATGGCCGTGGATCAACCGAACGCCTACGAAATATTCCTCATGAACCCAGATGCTACCGATGTCCGCCAGTTGACGCGTGGTCTCAGCGGTATTGGAGGTAGTCTTGATTGGTCGCCAGATGGAAAGTATCTGTTGATCTACGCTGGGTCCGAAGGCGATAAGAATATTTTTCGCATTGATGTGGAAGCGAAGACCGCCGCCCAACTCACACAAGGCGGCAACAACGCGGCTTGTTCCTATTCTCCCGATGGTCAGTGGATCGCATTCAATTCCTTGCGGAACAACGATCAGGCTGATCTCTTTATCATGCGGGCCGATGGTTCGTCCATGCGCCAGATCACGGATAACCCTGAGCCCGATTGGCAACCTCAATGGGAGCCGTAAAGCTGGCGTACGTCATAGCGGAGTGACAAGTCCTTTCCGCTGAATCAGGCTCGGTGTCCAAGAAAGAGGCGTATTCCAAACAAGGACGCAAGGCCAAAGGGGGAGGTCAATCCACGTCAAACCGGATACAATTGATATAGTGCCCGCGGTGCGATGGGTATAAAATTGTCCATGAGGAACTCATGAAAAAGACAGTCATCCTTCTTCTTTCGGTAATCATCACAGCCTGCTCTGCGCTCCCACCGCTGGATCTCTCTTTTCTCACCCCAGCTACGCCAGCGCCGACATTTACGCCTCAGCCAACGGTCACGCATTTCCCTACGCCGACATCCACGCGTGATCCGTTTGCGATCAATACCGCGGCTCCCACCGAGATACCGCCCACGCAAGACCCGCTCATCACGCTTCCGCCGCCCACGCGTACCGTGCCACCGACTGAGACATTCCGTCCCACCATCACGCTCGAACCGATAGACCCGAGCCTGTTCACGCCCTCTCCTAATATCTTTACATATGTTTCAAGATCAACCAGCCAGGTTGTGTGGGGAAGCGCCTGTGATGGCGACCGTTCGATCACTTTTATTGCCAACGTAACCCCAGTGCGAAGATTGAAATACGTTTTGCTTTTCATAAAACTTCAGGATAAATTCAGCGGGCGCAATACCGAATGGGGCGCAGGCGCCATTATGAAAGATAACGATCAAGGTAAATATTTCTACAAACTGGAACTCGACCAGATCGAGGATTACATGTTCTATGAAGATGCGTGGTTGCAATACCAAATGGTGGCATCCACAGTTGGGTTGAACGTGCTTGGGCGTTCGGTTGTGGACCGCACCAGCGTATCGCTTACACATTGTGACGTTTTAGTTCCATGATGAGACATACCATGAAAAAGATTATTCCCGTTCTTCTACTTACTCTATTGCTCGCCAGTTGTGGCAGTATCCAACTGCCCGATATCAATGCCTTGTTGACGACCCCTACGCCCATCCCTGTGAACACCGATACGCCTCAGCCGACCGTCACGAAGATCCCAACCCGTGATCTGTTTGCCACGAAGGTCGCAACTCCCATCACATTCACGCCAGCCACAACGCCATTGGCGCCGAATGCCGTGCCCATTGTTGTGCCGACAGATACGATCGTGCCTCTTCCCACTTTCTCGGAAGAATTTATCAACGACATGAGCAGTGTTACGTTCTTTAGCCAGAACTCCGGGTTTAAGTTGATCCAATATTCTGCGCCTGTTCTGTATTGGGGGCAGGGTGCATGTGTGACACGTGCTATTAAGATTACGGCCCAAGTTGAAGACCCTGACCGCACCGACCGTGTCTTCCTCTTTTTGCGTTTACGTGATAAACAAAACACTCTCAACGTTGGTGAATGGAGCGCGGGCGCTGAAATGATCAAGGTCGATGATGGGTCATTCAATTACAACGTCGAAACATATAACCTCAGACGTTATTCGGGTTACAAGAACGCCTGGATCGAATATGAACTTGTCTCGGTCAATGAAGACCTTGAGATCCTTGGACGCACCCAGCTCTATGATCACAACCTGACACTGGCAAAGTGTGGACTTTAACTTTCCCGCCTGAACTTCTCTCGCTTCTTCTTCGGACCTCGAAACTGGTCGCACTTACAGGAGCCGGTGCCTCGCAAGAAAGCGGACTCCGCACCTTTCGCGACGCGCAAGTTGGTTTATGGGCGCAGTACAAACCCGAAGACCTAGCGTCGCCTGAAGCGTTTGCCCGTGACCCCAAACTGATTTGGGATTGGTATGCATGGCGGCGCGAAGCGATCAAGGCTGTACGACCCAACCCTGGTCATTATGCGTTAGTCGAGATCGAAAAACGCGTCTCGCAATTTACCATCATCACCCAAAACGTGGACGGCCTGCACCGCATGGCGGGCAATCAAAATGTCCTTGAACTGCACGGCAATATCCAGCGTGTACGTTGTTCCGAATGTTATATGTTCACTGAAATATGGGGGGACGATATGGAGTCTGTTCCCAAGTGTGAGTCATGCGGTGGCTTGTTGAGGCCAGATGTGGTTTGGTTTGGGGAATCCTTGCCACGCGAGCAACTTGAAGCCGCTATCGAAGCGACTCGTTCCTGCGATGTGTTCATCTCGATTGGCACGTCAGGAGTTGTGCAACCGGCCGCGTCTCTGGCGCATGCGGCTCGACACAAAGGGGCGGTCGTGATCGAAGTCAACGCCGAGCCAACACCTCTCACTTCCAAAGTGGATTATGCCTTTCATGGCAAATCTGGTGAAATACTGCCAGCGTTAGTGAAAGCCGTGTGGGGAGAGTGATCGATAACTCCGAAGGAGTGAAATGATTATAGATTTCAGATCGTGTTTATCAATCCCGAAGGGATGACATAGGTTCAAACAATGTCATCCCTTCGGGATTTTTTCAATATCGTCTATTTCTAGAATCTTGCCATCCCCTCGGGATTGGTTGGTCATGGCGCGCGTAGATCGAAGTTGTCGAACTCAATGAGGGCGTGGTCGTCTGTGTCTGTGAGTTCAACCGCCAACGCAGTGGAACCTTTGGTGAGCGTGTCATCTGTGAACTCGGTCAGATATTGATTGTTGATGAAGAAAGTAAAATGCGAGCCTTCGCCAATGACCGTGATACGGTTCGCTTTACCTAGTTTGACCAGATCAGTTTTGGTCCAGTCGATGAGAGTGCTCCATTCTTTGAAATACACATACAAGGCATACTCTCCCTGTTCGTTGATCCCAAAGTAATAGAAATTCGAATCTTCATCCTCACGGAAGACCACACCGTAATCTGCAGTTTCGGGCGCTTCCATGGCTTGGATATCCACGCTCAGGTAAAAATCTTTCAGTACCTTTCTGCCAGCTCGTACCCAGCCGATATACGATTGGTGAGCGGTTGTGTCCCATCTGTATTTTCCATCTACAACCTCGTAGCTGGTTGTAGAGTATTCATCTTCACTATTCGATTCAACCAGCCAATCGTTCTTGTTTGAATCGAATGTGTCGGTGCGGATCACCTTCCACTTGGTTGCCGCGTTCTCAGCAGTCGCCTGATAAGCAAGAGCGGTATCTGTTGCCTGGATGGCAATAGCGGTGGCGGTCATGTTGGGCGTTGGAGTGGGTGTGTTTGTAGGTGTTGGTATAGGTGTAGAAGTTGATACAGGTGTTGCGGTTAGAGTCGATGTGGGCGACGGGAAGTATTGAGCATAAAGTGTTTTGACATCGGGTTGGTAGTAAAGCAGTGCGGCGCCGAAGAAACAGAGGCATCCTATTGCGATGATGCCTATCAGGAACCATACAAGTGATCGTCCACTGGTATCCCCTTCTCCAGAGTCGATAGGTTTCATGCCCATGTTTTGTTCGTTCTTATCAAAAGGGTTGGAGAAAAGATTATCATCCATGTTGTTTATCCTTTCGCGTTTGAACAGTACTAGGTGGATCGATAAAAACAAACCAATGCTTTAAAAAGACAGTTACTTGCAAGGTAACTGTCTTTTGCTTCTACTTCAATACTACTCCGCTTCGTGCAGGGATGGTGAACCTGAGACGCCCATCCACGGATATTTCGGATGCTTCGCCAAAAATGGGTTTGGGCTTAGCTTTCGCATCATAGGTGACGTGGATATGCTGAGGCGATGCTGAAGCATTCAACGCCACGACAACCGTTTTGTCTTCGAAAGTGCGCGAGAATGCATACACACCTTCCGCTGACCACAAGCGTTTATAGTCCCCACGCCTAAGGGCAGGATTCTTTTTGCGAAGTGCCGCAACCTCTTTGGCGTAAGCGAGCAAGTCTTTATCCCATTTGGCTTCATCCCATGGGAAGGACTTGCGGCAGAACGGATCATGCTCGCCGTCCACGCCGATCTCATCGCCATAATAAATGCAGGGCGCGCCGGGGTAGGCGAACATGAACAACCATGCCAGCCTAAGCGCGGATTTATCGCCGTTGACGCAGGAAAGGAAGCGCGGTGTATCGTGTGTATCAAGTAGGTTGAGCTGTGAGTACGTGATGTCTTTTTTATACAACCCAAGGTTGTGGTCAATGCGATTGGCAAATTCGTGCGCATCGATGGAGTGGTGGATGCCGTTGTAGTTGAATTGCTGGTGCAGAACACGCAGGTCAAGACTGCCATTCGAGAAGAACGCAATAATTGGGCGTGTCACATCATAGTTCATGATGGCATCAAACTGGTCACCCTGCAACCAGCGATGTGATTCATGCCAGATCTCAGCCACGATATAGGCTTCAGGGTTGACAGCCCGCACACGATTGCGGAATTCACGCCAGAACGAGTCGTCGTCAATTTCGGTGGCAACATCCAATCGCCAACCGTCCGCGCCAAACTTGATCCAGTATTCGGCAACATCGAACAAGAAGTCACGTACAGCGAGCGTATTCACATTGAGCTTGGGCAATGCGGGCAAATTCCACCAGCCGCGATAACCGATGGCCTTTAGGCTATCTTCGCCACTTTGTAACGCATGCAGTTCGGATGTGCCGGGGTAAGCTCCCCAACGGCGACGTCCTTCCAGGCGGTCGGTATCAAAATAGAACCAATCTTGGTATGGTGAGCCAATTCCATTTTCCAGCACATGGTGGAACTGCCAGAACCCACGTGACGCATGATTGAAGACACCATCGATCACAACGCGCATGTTCTTTTTGTGGGCCTCATCCAGTAAAAAGCGGAAGGCCTCGTTGCCGCCGAGCAATGGGTCTACTTGATAATAATCAAAGGTGTGATACCGGTGATTCGAAGCAGAGGCAAATATCGGGTTAAGGTAAAGAGCCGTGATTCCCAAGTCCTTTAAATAATCAAGCTTTTCGGCAACACCGTATAAGTCACCACCTTTGAAGCCATGTACGGTGGGAGGGGAGTCCCAGGATTCTAAGGTGAGTTTACTGTTTATATTACGTGCACTTCGAGCGAAACGGTCAGGAAATATCTGGTAGAAGATCGCGTCTTGCACCCAGTCGGGAGCGGTTATGGTCATTGCAGGAACCTCAGTAAAGTGGATTAGGGTAGCAATTTTACTATGAGCGTGGAAAATGGATTTAACTCGTCTACGGGTTTGTAATTTTCGAAGACGCCACGCGTCACTGCTGGACCTTTCACCTGCTCTGCGCCAAATAGCGACTCTACACTGTAAGTTCCATCTGCCAGTACAGCACCTTTGAGCGTGAGTGCGTACTCTTTGATCGGTTGGTCGGTTAGGTTTGCCAATACAAGGAGCGTTTCACTTTCTTTCACACACAGAATGGCGTATACGCCTGAGTTTCCTGTTTCAATAACGGATACTTGTCCTGTGCGAAGTGCTGGGTGTTCCTTGCGGATTTGAATTAAGTTGCGATAGTGGTTAAGTAACGAATCAGGGTCAATATCTTGTGCGGCGACATTGACTTCAGAGTAGTTTGTAAATGGCGCGCGCCAGGGAATGACAGTTGAGAAGCCAGCATTCTCCTTCGCATTCCATTGCATGGGCAGGCGAATATCCTCGTCAGGTTTCACACCTTGCATCCCGATCTCTTCGCCGTAATAGATAAAGGGTGTGCCCGGTGTTGTGAGCAGGAGAAAGGATGCAACTTTCGCCTGCTCGATATTGCCGTTCAATGTACTCATGACACGGTTTTGATCGTGATTGGTGAGGAAGGTCGCAAAGTTGAAATCAGGCTTGTCTTTCAGCGAAAACCGTAAGGCAGAGTTGATAGGCATGTTCGTACCCGCCTGTGGACTGGATATGAACGCGCTGGCGAGTTCAAAGTTGAAGATGGCATCCAGTTGATTCTCGTAGGTCTTTGCCATGAACGCACCGCCGTTATAAACTTCTCCAACGGCGTAAGCCTCTTGTTTGTTGGCTTTGTAAAATTTATAAAAGCCTTTGTACCATTCGTGTGTGGCTGGGGTGTTTTCCACTTTGCCGTTCTCTTCGATGAGATGTTTCGCGGCGTCCACGCGAAACCCATCCACGCCGATGTCATCGAGCCAGAAGCGGGCTACATTCTCCATTTGTGCAGTGACGTCAGGATTGTTATAGTTCAAATCTGGCATCCCGCTCCAGAAGAGACCAAAGTAGTATCCGCTTTTGCCTTCGTGCCAGTTAGCACCATTCGATTTGTCATTCCAAACGTACCAGTCGCGATAGGGTGATTGCGGGTCATTGTTCGCATCGATAAAGAAAGGATGTTGGCTGGATGTATGGTTCAAAACCAAATCAATAATGATCTTGATATCGCGCTTATGGGCCTCCGCGAGCAGGTTCTTGAAGTCGTTCATTGAGCCGTATTCCGTATTGACGGCGTAGTAATTGGTCACATCATACCCATGATAAGACGGGGACGGGTGAATGGGCATAAGCCAAATGGCATTGATGCCGAGGCTTTGCAGATAGTCCATTTTTTGGATGATGCCGTTGAAGTCGCCGATGCCGTCATTGTTGGAATCGTAAAACGAGCGGACAAATATCTCGTAGAAGACCGCATCCTGCCACCATTGGGCTGATGCAGTTTCAGCGGCAGGTGCTGTCGCTGTGGCAGAAGCAGGCTGAGGGGTAGGGGGAAGCGTGGTCTGAGTCGCAGGGGCACATCCGATGATGATGGATGCCAGGAGGAGGAGAGTGATAAGTCGTTTCATATCCAGTCTCAAAAAAATCGGGCGGTCATTGTGACCGCCCGTAAGTGTTTAGCCTTTTACGCCACCAAGGGCAAGCCCACCAACGATATATTTTTGTAGATATAGATATATCACCGAAACGGGTAGCGCGACGAGAATGGCGAAGGCGGCAAATTTTGACCAAGGCGTTTGCCCTGCGAACTGCCCGACCATGCCATAGAGTGCCATCGTAAGTGTAAAGTCTTGAGGCTTAGTGAGAAATTGCCACGAGATGACAAACTCAGACCACGTGCTCATGAAACCGAGGAAACCTGTTACCGCGAGGGCTGGTACAGCAAGAGGAAGCGTAACGCGGAAAAATGCCTGATTGGGAGTGCATCCGTCAATGAGGGCGGCTTCTTCAAGTTCCTTGGGGATGGTATCGAGGTATCCTTTGAGATTCCAGATGGCAAGCGGAAGCAAACCTGAAAGCACGGCAACGCCAACACCCCAAAGTGAATTGCGAAGGTTGAATAAGGTCTTCCCAGCGCCGAAGACAACTTTGTTAAGCAATACGAACAAAGCTGGCAGGGTTGCAATGGCAGGCAACATGAGAACCGTGAGCACCGAGATCATAAAAACCTGACGCCCTGCAAATCGCAAACGCGAAAAAGCGTATGCCGCAAATACACCAATAATCACAGATGCGAATGCGGTGGTGAAGGACAACCTGAAGCTATTGAATGCCAATCGTCCAAACGAAACTGGGTTTGGGGTTGGCTGTTTTATCACTTCGCGATAGGTGTCAAAGGATGCGCCTTCTGGAATGAGGATAAGTTCCTTGGGGCGAATGTCATCTGATGGGTTGATGGAGAGGCTGAACACCCACAGCATGGGATAAAGGACAGTGAAAGCAATCGTGCCGAGGAAGAGTTGCAAGCCAAGTTGTTGCAAGAAGGTGAGTTTGCGACCAGCGCCTGAATTTCCGCTAAATTTACGGCCAATTTTCTGAATGAAAGATGGGGTTTGATTATGCATCGTAACTCTCCGTAGCTTTGGTAATGTAGTTGGTCAAAAGGGTAAGTCCAAGCAGGATGAGGAACACATAGATCGAAAATGCAGCCGCAACGCCGTAGGCTCGTTGCTCGTTGACAAGGCGGAATGCAACAGTGAGCAAAATTTCGGTTTGTCGCAAGGGTCCGCCCGCCGATAGGAAGAAGATAAGGTTGAATAGATTGAATGTGACTACGATACCGTATACCGCCGCAGGAACCATCGCTGGGCGGAGGAGGGGGAGGGTAATGCTCCAGAATCTTTGCCAGCCTGTTGCCCCGTCAATTTCGGCGGCTTCAAAGAGTTCCTTGGGAATACTCTGCAAGGCGCCAGTGGCGATAATAGTCATGAAAGGCCAACCCAACCAGACATTGGTGATCAATAACGCAAAATACGAAAGCGTGAGCGGTATGTTCTGGAATGGGTAATCCAATTGGTCAAGCCAGCGGATGTGGAACATTTCAGGGGGAAGGTGAAATAATGAGCCCATCAATTGCAATCCCTGATTAAATGCTCCGTAATCTGGGTCAAAGAAATTGCGAAAGATGTTTGCAATAATGATCTGTGGAATAATGATCGGGATAATGTATACCATGCGGTAGAAGCGTTTGAACCACAAACCTTCTGTGTTGAGGGCTACGGCGATAATAATTCCAAAGGCGACATGAAAGATAACGTTTGAAAATGTCCACCAAAGATTAAATGCTAATGTACGCCAGAAGCTAAAGCTGGAGAGTCCCAGATTTGTAGTGAGGATGTCGATATAGTTTTTGAAACCTACAAAGTTGGGTAAAGGCGCATCAACACGGATATTCTTAATGCCATAGTCTGTAAACGACATCCAGACCTGATATCCCATGGGGTAAAAAGTAATTATACCCATGACGAGAAATGCGGGCAGTATATATAGAAATGGTGTGATCTTTTTTATGGTCGGGTTTTCCCCCGCTGCCGTATCGAAAACACCTGTTGTTTTTTCTGACATGGTGTACATCTCCTCTCGAGAGACTTTGAATGGCGGTGCGTTGTATTTACAACGCACCGCCATTTTACTACCAACTACTTTCTTACTTTTTGTTTGCTGTGTTCATTGCGGCACAGGCTTCTGCTACAGCAGCAGTCGAGTCTGATTTGCCTTCAAGAACCTTTGTGGTTGCATCATTGAATGCGCCCCACCAATTGCCGAATTCAGCAGATTGAGGACGGGGGTATCCAGCGGCCGCAATTTCTGCGGCAGTTTTCACAAATGGATCGCTGGCGGAAATGTCAGTGCGAGCCATTGGATCTTTTGCAACATCTGCATAGATCTGAGCGCCCTTAGGACCAAATGCGAAGAGGGCGAAGTCGATCGCAGCTTGTTGATTGGTGCTGTTGGGGTTGAGATACCAACCGTCGATACCGGTCATGGGTGTTGCAGGGCCAGCGGGACCAGCGGGCAGAGCAACGAAGCCAAGGTTGTCACCGAGTTTTTCGCTGAAAGCACCGGTCATCCACGGGCCAGTTGTGATGAAGGCCGCGGTGCCATCGGTGAACATGGCGTTGGCTTTACCTTCGTCAGGCTCGAACACAGCGCCAGCATCCTTAAGCGCCTTGAGGTAATCAAAGGCCTCAACAAAGCCGCCTTTATCTGCAGTACAGACACCGTTTTCATCCATCAATTTGCCACCAAATGCGCCGGTGAAGAAACCGTAGTTGAAGTAATCCCACGGACGGGCAACGAGGATCTTGCCGCTCTTAACTTGGGCAAGCAATTCGTCAGTAGTGGTGGGAGCTGTTTCAACCAAGCTCTTGTTGTAGAACAAACCAACAGCCTTGGCAATACCAGGGACAGCGTACATTTTGCCTTCATAGGTCACGCCGTCAATGCCGAGCTGGGTGAAACCATCAAGCTGGCCAGCCACGAGTTCATCCACTGGGGCGACGAGACCGCCGCGAATCCAGTTGCCAAGATCGTCGTTAGGCATGGTGAACATATCTGGGCCACCACCAGCGGCAACCTCGGTTGACCATTTGTTAGCGAGTTGATCGAACGGAACATACAGAACATCAATTGTTACATTGGGGTGTTCTGCCTTATACAGATCAAGAATCTGATTGAAGGCTTTCTCTTCATTTTCGTCTGGGTGATACGAGTGCCAGATGCTGACTGTTACAGGTTCCATTGCTGGAGCTTCGGTAGCGACAACGGGGGCTTCCGTGGCGACGGGAGCCTCAGTCATAGCGGGTGCTTCAGTTGCCGCAGGGGCCTCGGTAGCTTGACCACCGCCGCATGCGGTCAAGACAAAGGCTGAGATCAGCAAAAGGGTAAACAACAGATTGAACTTCTTTTTCATTACTTCTTCTCCTTATGTATATATTGATTGAAAATCGTCACTTTTTTGCAATTGTGAGTAACTGGTTGTATGCGCATCACCTCCTTTCAAGGGATTTTTTTATTTTTGCATTTTTAAAGGACTTTTCTTTCGACCCAGCATTTTTGTTATCGGCCGCAATATGAATGGCAACGTTGATGGCCTGCACAGTTGCACCTATTAATAGAGAACGTCGCCCCAACATACCTGTAGTAATCCGTACACTTTGTTCGGATGCATGCATCGCCCTTTCCCGCACTGCTTCGCGGATCGGGGCTGTGATAATATCGCCGACTTGTGCTACGCCGCCACCGATGATCACTACGCCCGGGTTGAGCAAATTGATCAAACCAGCGATGGCAACTCCGATAGCTGTGCCGGCTCGCCGTAATATTTCCTGTGCATGAAGATCGCCACGTCTTGCCGCTTCGGCTACTTCCGATGCGGTTATCGAGTCGAGAGGAGTTTCAGATAGCAGTGTTCGTTTCCCAGACTTTGCCAGTAGTTGTCCCTGTCTGGCGATTGCATAACCACCAGCGAATGCTTCAAGACAGCCGTGGTTGCCGCAGTTGCAAAGAGGTCCATTTTCATCGATGGTAAGGTGCCCAATTTCTCCTGCGGCGCCGGTGGTTCCTCCATAGATTTGTTGATTAATGATGATACCTGCTCCAACACCGCTTCCCACTTTGATGTAGGCGATATTTTTCTCGCCGCGACCGGCTCCATATGCCCATTCGCCCAGCGCTCCCAATTCGGCATCGTTGTTCAACGTAACCGGACAGCCCCATTTTTTTTCTAATACTGTTCGAATGGGGAAGCGGTCCCAACCCGGCATGATCGGCGGTGCAATAACCATTCCTGCGTCTGTAATAACAGGTCCTGGCACTCCAACACCTACAGCCAACAGATCTGAAACCTTCATTTCTAGATTGGTCAACATACTCCGTAAATTTTCGTCGGCTTGAGCCAGACAGGCCTCAGGTCCATTTTTGATGTTGAATGGGTAGTTTGTTTCCTCGTGTATGCGGCCGTTAAACCCTGCCACGGCAATACTCAAGTGTGTCGCCCCCATATCAATTGCGCCAACCAAACCACGATGGGGATTCACCTCAAGCACAATGGGCGGACGTCCGCTTGGGGCAGACCGGCTTTCTGTCTCTTGTACCACTTTGCTGTCCATAAGTTCTTTTACGATCAGGCTGACCGCGGCTTTTGTGAGGCCCATTTTGTCCGCCAGTTCGGTACGTGATAAACCGACACCCGAAAAACGGATGAGGTCAAGAGCCGCATGTTTGTTAAAGCTCTTGACATTGTAGCCTGCTGGGAGCCAAAAAAAAGTGCTCAATATAGTCTCTAAAGTCCTTATTGTAGGATTATAGTAGCATATATTTAATACTTTTTCAAGTACTTTAACAAAGTAGTCGGGTTATTAAATAAAAAATAGGCGCTCAATTTTGAGCGCCTATTTTTTTGTGATTTAGTTATGAAACTAGCGAATCGCTTGTTCGGTTGCGGCATCGAAGATGTGAACAGCATCCATATCGAGAGCGATTTGGGCCTGTTCGCCGAGGCGCAGTTTTGAGCGGGGATCGACGCGGGCGACGAAAGTGTTCTTTCCGCTAACGAGGTAGAGGAAGATTTCGTTACCCATCAACTCGGTCACATCCACTTTTACGGCAACTTTTTCGAAGTCGACGTTGGGTGGGATGAAGTTGACATCATGGATATTCTCTGGGCGAATGCCAAAGATAATATCCTTGCCGACATGTGACTCATAAGGCTTAGCATACTTGGGCGGAATGGCAACTGAGAAATCGCCAGTGTCCACAACCAATTTGCCGCCGTCCTTGCGGAGCTTGCCAGGGAAGAAGTTCATGGCGGGGGAGCCGATGAAGCCTGCAACAAAGAGGTTGTTGGGGTGGTCATACAAATTCTGGGGAGTATCGAGCTGTTGTAACACACCCTTGTTGATGACCGCGATACGGCTTGCCATGGTCATGGCTTCGATCTGATCGTGGGTCACATAGATGAATGTGGTTTGCAGGCGCTGATGCAGTTTGCTGATTTCGGCGCGCATTGCCACACGCAATTTTGCATCCAAGTTTGAAAGGGGTTCGTCGAAGAGGAACACCTTCGGCTCACGGACGATGGCGCGTCCCACTGCAACACGTTGGCGTTGACCACCGGAGAGTTGGCGGGGCTTGCGATCGAGAAGGTCTTGAATACCGAGAATGTCAGCGGCCTCGTTCACGCGGCGCTTGATCTCGTCCTTCGGTACCTTGCGGAGTTTTAAGCCGAACGCCATGTTGTCGTACACCGTGAGGTGAGGATACAAAGCATATGACTGAAAGACCATGGCGATGTCGCGGTCTTTCGGGGCCACATCGTTCACAACACGGTCACCGATCAAAATTTCACCGCTGGAGATTTCCTCCAATCCTGCGAGAGAGCGCAGGGCGGTTGTCTTTCCACAACCAGACGGTCCAACGAGGACAAGGAATTCCTTATCCGCAACCTCAATGTTGAGGTTGTTTACAGCGATCACATCATTAAACTGCTTAACTACGTTCTTAAATGTTACACTTGCCATGGGTCTTTCCTCCGTTTCGTGGGAATATAGTGACTAGATTATACCCCCTCTTTTGGGTGAGGATAAGGAAATTGGTATGGGTTTTCTATGACGAATATCCGCTTCGGACTCACCCGCGCCTGTTCCCAATCTGGGAGTTTTTCCAAACTTTGGCTTTTTACCGGTTAACCAGCCACACCCCAAATAGGATAAACACGCCGCCTACAAGGGACTCAACTGAAGTTTTCTCGCCCAAAACAAAAAAGGCTACAACCACAGCAACCAACGGTTCGATATATAAGAACACTCCGGTCTGTGCCGCAGGTAAAGTTTGTAGCGCATCGTACCAGGCAATATATGCCAGCCCGGAACAGAACACTCCCAAGAATGTAACTCCAAGCCAGCCGTGGAAAGTCAACTTTGAAAATTCACCCAAGCCGTCTCCTGTAAAAAATAAAACGGATGTAAACGCCCATCCCAATATCATCACATAGAACATCATCAAACTCGCAGGATGGGACTTCAAGCCTCTGCGCGATAGGACGGAAAACACAGCCCAATTTACCGCGCTGATCATGATCAGAAAATCACCGGGTGCCCCGAACTTACCTATGGAAATCGAAGAAAGATCTCCTTTGGAAACAACGAGCAGGACCCCACTAAAAGCGAGGAGAATGCCGGTTGTTTTGAGCCAGCTCAACCCTTCTTTAAGAACGATCCATCCCAGCAAAGCCATGAAGACCGGGGTTGTGGAAACAATCCAGGCGGTCGTTCCAGCCTCAGAAGTTTGAAGTCCATTCGATTGAAGCCATTGATGAAACGTAATACCTAGAAAACCCAGCAGGGCAAAATATCCCCATTCTTTTTTGTCTGGCAGGGCAAATTGCCCGCGCATCAGAACAGCGATACCAAGAATAACAATGCCCATCGTGAACCTTAACCATACGGTGGTAGTTGGCGAAATATCCTGCAAGACAACCTTGGTGGCGATAAATGACGCACCCCATACAATTACTGCGAATACAGCCTCAAGATAAGAGACCGTTTTTGATCTTTGCATTTTATAAGTCCTTGGAATGGATATAAGATTGCCCATTATAAACTTTATGAACGAGTTGAAACTCAATATTCATCGTGATTTGGTGATTAACTTGTATTGTCCCTCCTCAAAAAGAGACGCAATTTTGTGACCGTGACGGGTATAATAACAGGCGGAGGCTACACTTTTATGGAAATTACCTGGTATGGACATTCATGCTTTCGTCTCACTGAGCGCAGTTATGCGACAGTGGTGACGGACCCTTACGATAACAAGGCCGTTGGTTATGATGCACTTAAACTTAAAGCTGACATTACAACGATCAGTCACGATGCACCCGGTCACAGCAACGCGGATTCGGTCAAAGGTACATCTCACGTGATCGACGGCGCGGGTGAATTTGAGATCGGCGGTGTATTCATCACTGGCGTTGCCACCGATGGTGGTGCGGGCGGAAAGAAGAAAGGCAAAGACGCATCCTCACGCAACACCGTGTATGTGTTCGATTATGACGGCATCACTGTTGCGCATCTCGGTGACCTTAAACAGGTCCCAACCCAATCTGAGATCGAATCGCTGGGCACGATCAACGTGGCACTTGTCCCGGTGGGCGGTGGTAACGGATTGAATGCCGCAAAAGCCGCGGAAGTCATCAGCCTGATCGAGCCGAACATTGTCATCCCCATGCACTATGAAACGCCTGATTCGAAGATATCTCTCGAATCGCTCAACAAGTTCATCAAAGAAATGGGACTTTCCAAACCAGAGGCTCAACCGTCCCTTAAAGTGACGCGAAGCAGTTTGCCAAGCGAGACTCATGTGGTTGTATTGGAATACCAAAAGAGTTAATCATGTCAGTAAAAGTTTTGATGACCTGGGATATTGCCGCCGAACGAGATCAGGAATATTTTGAGTTCGTTATCGGCGAATTCATCCCGGGCATTCAGCGCATGGGATTACAACCTGCCGAAGCCTGGGCCACTGTCTATGGTGCATACCCTCAAATTCAAGTCGGCTTGCTTGCATCGGACCTTGCTCAAGCTCGTCAGATATTGAACTCTGACGATTGGGATGCATTGCAGGGACGCCTGTTCAATTACGTCAAAAATTTTTCCTGTAAAGTTGTTCCCGCGCGCGGCGGATTTCAATTCTAGCCAACGGATCACGGAGACAGGATAAGTCTCCGTGATTTTATTTAACCATGCCTTCACACACGCTTCAAACCAGACTGTTGAACTGGTACAACAAAAATAAGCGGACTCTACCCTGGAGAGATCACCCGGATGCCTATGCGGTGTGGATCTCCGAGATCATGCTTCAGCAAACGAGGGTAGAAGCGGTCATTCCTTATTTCGAAAAGTGGATGCGGTTATTTCCAACGGTTCGGGCTTTGGCGCAAGCTTCCGAACAGGATGTGCTCAACGCATGGGAAGGACTTGGCTATTACAGTCGTGCGCGCAATTTGCATAAAGCGGCGAAGGTTGTGTCGAATGAATATGACGACAAACTACCGCAGGATGTTGATGAGTTAATTCAGTTGCCCGGTATTGGGCGTTATACTGCTGGGGCGATCGCGTCACTTGTGTATGGAAAAGACGAACCTGCCCTCGATGGAAACCTCAAGCGTGTGTATGCGCGTTTGTTTGATGTTACAGAACCCGTTGATTCACCTAAAGGTGAAAAGCTGTTATGGGACATCGCAAGAGCAAATCTGCCCAAAGGCAAAGCTGGTGATTTCAACCAAGCCCTAATGGATCTGGGCTCGGCAGTCTGTATTCCAAAGAACCCACGTTGTCTGCTTTGCCCATTAATGGAGCTATGTAAAGCGCGAGAGAACGGAACGCAGGGACTTCGCCCCGTGAAGAAGGCGAAGAAAGTTGTGCCTCAGTACGTCCATGCAGCGGCGGTGATCGTGAAGAGCGGAAAAGTCTTGTTGGCACAACGTCCGTCAGATGGACTGCTCGGGGGGATGTGGGAGTTTCCGAATGGGCGAGTAGATGGCGACCCGGCTAAAGAATTGACCAAAGCTCTTCGGGCGGGATACAACCTCAAAGTCCAGAGGAAAGAGGCGATGGGGTTCGTCCAGCATGCGTACACACACTTCAAAGTGACTGTCCATGCGTTTCGGTGCGAGTTGAAATCCATTCCAGATAAAAATATGAAGTGGGTTTCGCTGAAGGGCTTGAATGAGATGCCGATGGGTAAGGTGGATCGGCAAATCGCGAATATGTTAACTAAGAAGACGACCTGATCTCAGGCTGGTCTTTATAAAAGAATTTGAACAGAGGAATATCGTGGAAGAGTTTAAGTTGACCGATCAATCAAATGGAAGTGTTACTGTGGGAGGGGCAAGCGCCCCGCGCAGGACATTTGCGATCATCTCGCATCCAGATGCAGGGAAGACCACCCTGACAGAAAAACTTTTATTGTACGGCAACGCCATTGAGTTGGCGGGCAACGTGCGAGCCAAACGCAATCAACGCAGTGCGACATCGGACTGGATGGCGATGGAACGCGAGCGTGGCATTTCGATCTCATCCACTATTCTGCAATTCCCGTATAAAGGATTTGTGATCAACCTGCTCGACACGCCGGGACATCAGGATTTTTCTGAAGACACGTATCGTACATTGTCTGCGGTGGATAGCGCCGTGATGGTGTTGGATGCGGCCAAGGGTATCGAGCCGCAAACGCGCAAACTTTTTGATGTCTGTCGCCAGCGTGGTATTCCCATATTTACGTTCATCAACAAGTTGGATCGCCCTTCACGTCATCCGATTGAGTTACTGGATGAGATCGAATCAATTTTGGGAATGCAACCTGTCCCGATGAATTGGCCCATTGGGGATGGAGACAGATTTCAGGGCGTGTATGACCGTCAGACAAAGGGTGTTTATCTGTATGAACGCACAACGCGCAACGAAAAAATGGCACCTGAAGAATTCGTCACTCTGGAGCAGTTGTATACCAGGCCGACATTCACAGCCAGCCATAAAACGATCGAAGATGATATTCATCTTTTAGACGGATTGGGGATTTCATTTGACTCTGCCCGTGTGCTTGACATGAAACAGACACCTGTCTTTTTCGGTTCGGCTTTGACTAACTTCGGCGTGCGGCTGTTTCTCGATGCGTTCATCGAACATGCTCCGCCTCCACAGCCGTATGCAAGCGGCGATTCCCTCGTTCGACCTGAAAGCCCCGATTTTTCAGGATATGTTTTCAAGATACAAGCGAACATGAATCCCAAGCACCGCGATAGCGTTGCCTTCGTCCGTGTTTGTTCGGGACGCTTCGAGCGCGGTTTGAACGTGGTCCATGCCCAAAGTGGGAAGTCCATCCGCTTGATGCGTCCGTATAAACTTTTTGCGAATGAACGTGAGATCATGGACGAGGCTTTTCCCGGCGATGTGGTTGGCATCCCTAACAACGGTGCTTTGGGAATTGGGGATACCTTGTACGTTGGGGAACCTGTCGAATTTGCGGCGATGCCGCACTTCCCACCGGAACATTTTGCTCTGCTGAAAAACTCTGACTTGAGCAAGCAAAAACAATTCGCAAAAGGATTAAGCCAGTTGGAAAAAGAGGGGAGCGTTCAGGTATTCTATAACTTGAATGCGTTCAAGCGCGAACCTATTCTGGCTGTGGTTGGGCAATTGCAATTTGAAGTTGTGCAAGCCAGAATGGAAATGGAATATAACGTGCCGACGGAGTTGGAACGTTTGCCACATACTCTTGTCCGTTGGGTGGAAGGGACAGAGCAGGCTATCAAGAATTTGCCCGCTCGTGCAGAAGCCATATTGGCGCGCGATTTCAAGGAGCGGACCGTTGTCATTTTTATTGCTCCTCATCTCTTGAAATATTATTCTGAAAAATATCCCGATGTGACTTTCAAGGAAATGGGTTGAGTTCAGTAGGACAAAAAAGAGGACCGCTATTCCAGCGGTCCTCTTTTTATTTTGTAAGAATTTTTACGCCTTGCTCAATGTGACCAATACCATTGGCCTGCGTTTGGTGTATTCGTAAAGGTACGACTTGACCGTGTTGGCAATATCTTTTTCGCTGTCCCAACTGCTGTTGTTGACAACTTCCATGATATGCGTACGTACTTCGGGGAGAAGTTCTTCCGCGTCTTCTTGTGAGACGAAGCCGCGCGTAATGATCTCAGGCTCGTGCAATAATTTGCCACTGTGTTTGTCCACGCTGATATCGATCAGGAAGATACCGTTACGGGCGAGTTTTTCGCGTTCGCGCATCACGCTGAAATCCACTTCGCCGATGGATTGACCATCCACGAAGACGTAGCCGCCGGGGATACGTTCGCCGAGTTTGATGTTCTTGCCGGAGAGCTCCACGATCTGTCCGTTCTCAACGATGATGACATTCTCTTGTGGAATACCCACTTCAACCGCCAATTGTCCGTGGCGTTTCAACTGTCGCAATTCACCATGAATGGGGATGAAGTGCTTCGGCTTGACCATGTTCAGCAGGAGTTTTAATTCCTCCTGGCTGGCATGACCGGAGACATGAATGGGAGCCATGGAATCATAGATCACATTCGCGCCGCGCCTGAGCAGACGATTGATCGTCTTGCTGATGGTCTCTTCATTGCCGGGGATCGGATGTGATGACAACACAACGGTGTCATTGGTTTTTAGATCGAACTGACGATTGGTTCCCGCTGATAAACGTCCCACGATGGATGACGGTTCACCTTGCGAACCCGTACACATGATCGTGACCTTGTGGTCTTGCATCTGCAAGGCTTGGTCAATCGGTACGATCAACTCATCGGGAATCTCGAGATAGCCCAACTTGCGGGCGATCTTCACGTTGTCGATCATGCTCGAGCCAGCCAACGCCATCTTACGTCCGTGCTTGGCGGTGGCGTCAGCCACTTGTTGCACACGCGAGATCAACGATGCAAATGTAGCCACGATGACGCGACCCGGCGCCTCGGTAAACACTTTATCAAAGGCGGGGCCGATGATCATTTCTGAAGGGGTCCAGCCTGGGCGTTCGGCGTTGGTCGAATCGGAGAGCAATAAGTCCACACCACGGTTGGAGAACTCGGCCAGTTTGGCATAGTCGGTGGGCCAGCCATCGACGGGGGTGTGATCAAACTTGAAGTCGCTCATGTGAACGACGAGACCCGCAGATGTTGTAATTCCCAGCCCAACTGCATCCGGGATCGAATGGCAGATGTGGAAGAATTCCACTTTGAACGGGCCGATCTCGATCGTATCGCCCGCTTCGATGTTCTTCAATGAAATTTTATTTCCAGCGTTGTTACGCGCCAGCTTCACATCGATCAAGCCGCGGGTTAGGGGTGTGGCGTAGATCGGCGCGGGAATCTCACGTACCAGATGATGGATCGCTCCAATGTGGTCTTCGTGTCCGTGCGTGATGATGATGCCCACCACTTTATCGGCTCGTTTTGTTAAATATTCAAAATCGGGAATGATATAGTCGATCCCGATCATATCGTTATGCGGGAACATAATGCCCG
Organism: Candidatus Defluviilinea proxima; assembly: GCA_016721115.1. NCBI lineage: Bacteria > Bacillati > Chloroflexota > Anaerolineae > Anaerolineales > Candidatus Villigracilaceae > Candidatus Defluviilinea > Candidatus Defluviilinea proxima. The sequence goes on along the minus strand of JADKIW010000001.1, from coordinate 4,405,937 downwards.
CGTCCACAACCAAAATTTGGTTCTGGAATTCGTAGGCAGTCATATTCTTGCCTACTTCCCCAAGTCCACCCAGGGGAATGATTTTCAATTTTCCTTGCTTACTCATGTAAGTATGTATATCCTTTTTAATTTAAAAATTTTTATCCGCCTTTGGCGGTTAAGGTCTAATTAGTTTTAATAAAAAGACCTTCGCTGACTTGCTCGCGAAGGTTGGGTCGTACCGTGCGATTGTTCCTGTAAACAAATGACGCTTTTGCGCCACGAAAGTCAAATTCAATTTACAAGAGTATAGCAGGGCAGGGATGATTTGTAAAGCGGGGATTGAAACCCGCCCTGAGCGGAGTCGCCCGTTTGTTGGGCGGCGTAGACGAAGGGTGCCTCTTTCTTACTTAACCGCTACCTGCCTCCGTCCGAACTACTTTTGCTTCCTCTGACGCCTCTGTCTCTCCATCATCAAGCTAAATTCGATCTGTTTCTTCTCGATCTCCTTGCCGATCTCTTTCTTCCTTTTCTCATCCACCATCGCCGCATGGACTTGTTTTAGCTCCGTAATCTCTTTCAACAAGTCAACTTCACGCGAGGCCATCCCGGCATTCTTCAACACCGAATACACCATGCGGACGTCTTCAGGCGTTTCAAAATAAGCGGTCAGATCAATGGGCTTGCCTTTGCCGGGCAGGTTATCAAATTCTCCGCGCTCCTGCGCTTCCTTGATGATGGACTCGACGAGTTTATCGAAATTCATGCTTCTCCTAATCCGGCATGTACAGCCCGTTCGTTTGTTCAAGCCAATCCGCGACCCGCTCCACAGCCGCAGGGATATTGTTGTCAGAAATATCCAGCGTCAAACTCGGCAACATGGATTTGGCGATCAACTCGCGCATCAGCTCTTGCTGTTCAATGAAAGGACGCAGGTCATCGTATTGCGATGGATTCCCTGAAACCTTTAATCGTTCCTCTCTTGCCGCTTCAAAACTCTCTGGCGTACGCGTACAGAAAACAATGCGGAAGTTCAATGGCAGTAACTTCTCTTCCAGCCATTTGAAATCGTAATCTTTGTTATAGGTTTGCTTTTGATAAGCGATTGTCGAAATGTGGAAGCGATCCACGATCCACGAATAATATTTTTGCAGTTCGAACATCTTTACCCAGGTCGCGTAGGTTTCCATCGCCAACGACTCTTCCTGCGGTTCAAAGTTGATCGGTCCGCGCCCCCAGGGGTAGTTCGTGAACGTACACCATTCCGCTGAGATCAATGGAGAATGATAGCGATACTTGCGCGGCCCGACAATGCGCGGATGCTCATTGAGTTCGAACGCGATCTCGGTCTTGAACGTCAGGCGGGTGCCTTCGAGGATGACTTTGGGGGTAAGTTTGTTGCCCATGATTTTGGCAGTATAACAAAATTGACAATTGATGTCACCTCCTGTAAACTCTTTTCATGGACATAGACCTTGATCTTTATCGGCACGAGGTTCGCGTTTCTACAAATCCGTTGGTGAGACTTTCGGCGATCGATATTTCGCCGGATCATCCCCAGCGGACTTTTGTTTTCATCCATGGGTTTGGCGGCAAGGCGGAACAATGGCATTACCAGATGCAAAAGTTTGCCGTGGAGAACCGTGTCATTGCGTTGGACATGCGTGGCCACGGACTTTCCGATAAGCCGGGTAGTGGATACGATATGCCACGTGTTGTTGAAGACTTGGAGATCGCGCTTACGTTGTTGCAGGTCAAGGGGAAGATCGTGTTGGTAGGGCATTCCTTTGGTGGGGCGGTTGTTACAGAATATGCATTGAAGCACCCTGACCGCATTGAGCGGTTGATCTTGATCGCAACGGCGGGTGAGTTCAATTTGAATCCGTTCTTTCGGTTTGGGTTGAGCTTGCCAGCGTGGTTGTTGCGCTTGATCGGCCCGTTCACGCGTTCGTGGTTGCATGCGCCGCCACATGCGTTAAAGAAATACTATTACGAAAATATGTCCCGTTGGAAGGGTTGGGAGAGGTTGGCGAAGCTCGAAGTGCCGACACTTGTCATTCGCGGGCATCGCGATATCGTGTTCGAGCGGCCGGCCTTCGAGAAGGTGACAGAGTCAATCGTCGGGGCGGAAGAGGCCGATATTGGCGTATCCGGCCATATGGTCATGCTGGAGCGGCGGGAGGCGGTGAATCGGTCGATAGAACGATTCCTCATGGGCGAAGGTCAACGCTCATGGCGAGAATCGGCCAGCAGTCCCCAAAAGAAAAAGGGCGGACGTGATGCCTTGCGGAAGGAACGTCCGTGGCTGGAGCATTATGAAGCGGGCGTGCCGTATACGGTGGGCGTGCCGAACATTCCGTTGCATCATTTGTTGCGTTCATCGGTACGGCGTTTTCCGTTGCAACCCGCGATCTTTTTTGAAGGCAGTCAACTTTCATATCGCAAGTTGAACCACGAAGCCAATCGATATGCGAATGCGTTACTTTCGCTGGGTGTGGCAAAGGGAGCGCGGGTTGTGTTGTTGTTGCCAAACCTGCCGCAGATGGTGATCGGTTTTTATGGGACGATGAAAGCGGGCGCGACTGCGGTGTTCGTGCCGCCGGTGATCGAACCTGAGGAAGTGTTGCGGCAGGTCAAGGATTCAGATGCGAGCGTGTTGGTGACGCTTTCGATGTGGGCAGGGCTTGCCAAACAAATTCAAGAGAGCAGTGGTATTCCGCATGTTGTGTTGACCGACCCTGGTGATTATCTTTCGTTGCCGAAGCATTTGATCTCGCGTTGGCGTAATCGCGGATATGGCTTGCGGAATGCGATGCGTTGGAAGGATTGGCTGGGTGGCAACAGCACCAAATCACCGACTGTGGAAGTGACGCCCGATGATCTGGCTGTTATTCAATATACAGGTGGCACGACCGCACAATCAAAAGGTGTGATGCTTTCGCATCGTAATTTAGTAGCGAACGCTTTGCAGACCCGTCACTGGCTGCCAGAGGCGATAGAAGGTCAGGAACGATTTTTGTGTGTCGTGCCGATCTTTCATAGTTATGGATTAACGACTGCGATGAACGTCCCTGTTTCGGTGGGGGCGGCGATGATCCTCAAGGCACAATTCCAAACGCTGGATGTGTTGAAGGCGATCAGAAAATACAAGCCGACCATCTTCCCCGGCTCGCCGAATATGTATGTGGCGATCAATAACTTCCGTGGTGTGCGAAAGTACGGGATTAAATCCATCAAGGCGTGTATCAGTGGGTCTGCGCCGTTGCCTGTAGAAGTGCAAGAGTCGTTTGAGAAGTTGACGAAAGGCAGATTGGTGGAAGGCTACGGACTCACCGAAGCCTCGCCGGTCACGCACGCGAATCCGCTGGGTGATCAGCGCAGAGTTGGCACGATCGGTGTGCCTCTTCCCTCCACGGAAAGTCGCATTGTTGATCTGTCCTTGAAGACCAAAGCCGTGAAGCAAGGGCAGATCGGTGAGTTGGCGATCCGCGGTCCGCAGGTGATGATGGGATATTGGAAGAATCCGAAGGCGACGAAGGAAGTTCTCATTGAAGGTGGTTGGCTTCTCACGGGCGATATTGCGCAAGAGGATGAAGATGGATACGTCCGCATCATCTCGCGCAAGGCCGATATGTGGTACCCGACCAAACAAAAGAAGCCAGCCTTCCCGCGCGATGTGGAAGAAGTGATCTACGAAATCCCGCAGGTGAAAGAGGTGGCAGTCACAGCTGTGGCGGGGCATCCCTTTGCGTTCGTGATCGCGAGCAAAGATGCGCCCACGCCTAACGCGGTCATTGCCTATTGCAAGCGCAGGTTGCCCGGTCATCTTGTGCCGCGTTTTGTTTTCTTCCTCGATGATTTCCCGCGCACCTTCATTGGAAAAGTTTTGAGAAGAGAGTTAGTCAGACGATATGAAAAGTACGATAAATGATCTTGTGATCCCTACAACTGCAAATTTTGTTCAACAAGGTAGCGGCACGCCGGTCATCATGATCCATGGCATGGCCGCCTCCTTACATGATTGGGATGAACTCATCCCTGAACTCACGAAGAACGGTTACGCCTCCTACGCGCTCGATATCCTCGGTCATGGCGAAAGCCCAAAGCCCGAATCGCGGGGTTATCACATCGACTGGGTGATCGAACATTTCCTGCATTGGGTGGACTCGCTTCAACTGACCGAGCCTGCTATTGTCATCGGACATTCACTGGGTGGGTATCTTGCTTTGGAGTACGCACGCCGCTTCTCAACACGGACCCGAGGCCTGATCCTCGTCAATCCATTTTATACACGCCGCCAGCTTCCTCCGCTTCTCCGAAGGTCTTACAGCAACCGCAACTTGCGAGGCGTTATTGCTCAACGTATCCCGCAGTGGATGTTTCGTAAGATCGTGGATGCGACCAGTCGTGTGATGGGACACAGCGCCGGTGCATTGCACTCCCTGCCAGAACATATCCGTGCACAGACGGCGTTGGATTACACACGCACTGCGTCGGGCGTATATAACATCCCCAACGTGCTTGAAGACCAGACCAGGAACCTATCATCCATTTCTGTTCCGACGCTGATCGTGTGGGGTGACCATGACCAGACATTGAATCCCAAGTCATTCCCTGAGCTGATGCGGGTGATGCCTCATGCAGAAGGGAAGTCGATCAACGCCGGGCATGTGCCGCATCAATCGAATGCAAAAGAGTTCAATGTGTTGGTGTTGGAATTTTTGAAAAGGGTTGCATAACAACGATTGCTCTACGCGCCCCTTAAAATACCTGATATTTTAAGATTAATCCCCCGTGTGTCCTCTTGAAGTGAGGGGGTGTACGTGCTAAAATGCTGTTCAATAGATGCCAAATGTACGGGGATGCAACGCCTTTACGCCCACAGATGGCGGGTACAAATGTTCTAAAAATGGAGTGTAATTCTTTCAATGCGGTGCCCATACTGCCAGCATCACGACTCTAAAGTTCTCGATACCTCTCACGATAGTCACGGTGGAATTCGCCGTCGTCGTGAGTGTTTTAACTGTGGACAGCGCTTTAGCACCTACGAACGACCCATCCTGGCGACGCCGCTCATCATCAAGCAGGATGGCACTCGCGAAGAGTTTGACCGCGAGAAGATGGCGCGTGGCATTCGCATATCCTGTGCGAAGCGACCTGTCTCTGCGGCGGACATCGAGCGGATGATCGGGCAAGTGGAAGCACAATTACAAAAAGCAGGTAAATCTGAGGTTTCTTCCCGCATTGTTGGAGACCTCGTGATGCAGGTGTTGAAAGAAGTAGACCAGGTTGCGTTCATCCGGTATGCCATTGTGTATCTCGGATTGGATGACCTTCACTCAATTCGCGACGAAATCAATCAATTGCTCGAAAGTTAATTTACCGACAGCGGCCCATTCCGTTCTTTTGGCGGGGTGGTGTTTGCTGTCGGTTTTTTGTCTCAAAAATCATACAGAGGAGAGTGCAATATGGCAGGCAAAGCAGTCACCAAGACCGAACAAATTAAGAATGGGTTACTTCCAACACCTCCCATGCCGAAGGGGTTGCCACAGGCGCAATTAACGGATAACGCCCGGCAGGTGTTGATGAAACGATATGTACGTCGTGGCGACGATGGTAAGCCCGCTGAGAACGTGGAAGAAATGTTCTGGCGTGTAGCCTATCACGTTGCCAAAGTGGAAGAGCAATGGGGCGCAGATGTCGACAAGCGCACTGTTGAGTATTACCACTTGTTATCGAGCAAGAAGTTTTTCCCGAATTCCCCAACATTTACCGGTGCCGGCACGCCGTTGGGACAACTCGCGGCATGTTTCGTTTTACCGATCACCGATGATATGGGACGTGACAGCGCAGGCATCTTCCAGACCTTGCGCGATGCGGCCTTGATCCAGCAGACGGGTGGTGGGAACGGATTCTCGTTCTCACGCTTGCGCCCGAAAGGTTCGATGGTGTTGACCTCGGCCGGTCAGGCCACGGGGCCAGTTGGATTCTTGCGGGTGTATGACCACGCCTTCGGTGAGATCGCTCAAGGCGGAACTCGTCGCGGCGCGAACATGGCCGTTCTGCGCGTGGACCACCCGGATGTGGAAGACTTCATCACCAGCAAGATCAACGAAAATCACATCACGAACTTCAATATCTCTGTTGGTATCACCGATGCGTTTATGCGCGCAGTGAAAGATGATGCGGACTGGGAACTGCGCTTCCCCGATATGAAGGATATGAAACAAAAAGGCGTGAGCGGCACGCTCGAACAGGCCGAAGCCGCTGGCGTGAAGATCAATACCTACGGCAAGGTGAAGGCACGCGATATTTTCAACAAGATCGTCAAGCAGGCGCACCACAACGGCGAGCCCGGCGTGTTGTTCCTCGATGCGGCCAATCGTTCGAACCCTGTTCCGCATTTGTATCCGCTGGAGGCCACGAACCCGTGCGGTGAGCAATGGCTTGGACCGTATGAGAACTGCTGTCTCGGTTCGGTGAACCTCAACGAGCACTGCGGACCGGACGGCACCGTGGATTGGGAACTGCTCCGCAAGAGCGTTGTGACCGCCACACGTTTCCTCGATGATGTTGTGGAAGCGAATGCGTATGTGCCGGCCGTTCCTCAATTGAAGGAAGCCGCGCATCGCGCACGCCGCATCGGTCTCGGCATCATGGGCCTCGCAGACTTGATGTACCACGCCGGTGTGCGTTACGGTTCGAAAGAAGGACAGGAATTCGGCGCGCAGGTGATGGAGTTCGTCCGTTATCACGCGATGGTGACGAGTGTTCAATTGGCTGAAGAGCGCGGCGCGTTCCCGGCCATCGAAGGCTCGATCTACGATATGGACAACATGACGTGGACCCCGCCGCAGACGCTGGTCAAGTTTGAGAATCACTGGGGCAGGCCGAACGTCGATTGGGACGCGGTGGTGGATGGCATCAAAAAGCATGGCATCCGCAACGCCGCCCAGACCACAGTCGCACCGACCGGCACGATCGCCACAGTCGCAGGTTGTGAAGGTTATGGTTGTGAACCCGTTTTCGCGCTGGCTTATATCCGCCACGTCAATGACAATGGCAAAGACCTCAAGCTCACGTATGCCAGCCCGCGCTTCGATGAAGCGTTGAAGAAGCTCGGCCTCGGTGAAGAGAAGCGCCAGGAGATCGTGGAGCAGGTGATGCGTGAAGGCACATGCCAGCACATCAAAGAGATCCCGCAGGCTGTGCGCGATACGTTCGTTGTCTCGGGCGATGTGACCGCTGAAGAACATGTGCGCATGCAAGGCGCTCTGCAGGCCTTCGTGGATAACTCGCTTTCGAAGACCGTCAACTTCTTTGAGAATGCCACCGTGGAAGATGTTGCCACAGCTTACATGCTGGCATGGGAACTCGGTTGTAAGGGCATCACCGTGTACGTGACCGGCTCACGCGATAAGGTTGTGTTGGAGACGAAAGCCACTGCGGAGAAAAAAGAGGCGCCTCAAGCTCAGCCGACAGTTGCTTCCACTCCCAAGCCTGAACTCGCGCCGACATTTACTCCGGACCTAAAGAAACCTCGTCCCCGTGCATTGACCGGGAAAACGTTGAGCGTGGAGACTCCCGCTGGTAAGGCGTTCATCACCATCAACGAAAACGGAGGCGATCAGCCGTTCGAGGCCTTTATCAATACGGCCAAGGCTGGATCTGAAACCGCCGCGGTCTCTGAGGCGATCGGACGTCTCATCTCGTACATTTTGCGTATGTCCTCACCGACCAAACCGACCGACCGTATGCGTGAAGTGGTCCGTCAGTTGATGGGCATCGGCGGTGGCCGTTCACTGGGACTTGGCCCGAACCGCGTGCGCTCGTTGCCCGATGGCATCGGTCAGGTACTCGATATGTACCTGCGCGATAAAGCCAATGCTCTGCCTGTCATAGAAGAAAAGATGAACGGCGGCAGTAACGGTGGCAACGGCAACGGACATTCCCATACCATCGAAGAGGAACTGGAAGCGGCCATGCCGCCCGCCTCGATGATGAAGATCGGTGACCTGTGCCCCGAATGCGGTGAAGCCGCCGTGGTGAACGAAGAAGGTTGCCGCAAGTGTTATGCGTGCGGATTTAGTGAGTGCTAGTACGTTAGCAAGTTGGAAAGTTTAAACGTTAGCGGGCGAGGCGCTTTGCGTCGCCCGCTTTTTATTGTGAAAACAGGATTTGAATTGCGTACATCACAGGGTAAGGGGTTCACCGAAACCCACTGCACGTTTTGTTGGTAACCTCAAATTGGCTCAATACCAATAATGATCTCGCTTTTTGGTGTGTAATATACATGGCACTTTTGGTTTGGCGGAACAAATTTAGGCGCAAAGAAAGCGATATCAAAGAATTTCTTGGCAATTCTATAGTGAATTACGTATGCTGTTACACGTCCGGCACTGACCCGAGTATAGATTTCACGTAATGGGCCTGTAATACATAAGACTGTACCTGACTTTACATCTTCCCACATTGGGAGTGCTTGACGTAGCCAGTGAACACCTCCAAATACAACGAGAATAACCCAAATCAGCATGGGAAGAAAGGGAACAACTTGTAATTGAGTAAAAAGCAACCACGTTGAGCCGATAGCAATCGTAAATAATATTACGCAGATGCCAAAATAGACAATCGCCATCAACCCTAGCCGTGATTTCTGTAAGCCAGACATTTCGCCATGACGATTTAGTTCTAGATCATCTAAGCCAAAAGTACTGGCTTCAATAAGTTTGTCGAGTAAGTTTTTTTCATCTGGTGCATTGTTAAACATGCATCCCTCTTTTTACAGGAGATTTTATTTCGTTGCAAGGAGTTGCTCAACGGTTTGCATTAGCGGCGCTTCACCGAGAACCAACCGCCGAAACGGAACCAGCCTTTCGCGCCCACTGCATGTGTTGTTGGGCGGTTTTGCAAGATGCTTTTGTTTGTGTGATTTTATTCATCACTATTTTTCACAATCCATTCAATCGGTTCTAAGATTGGCTCAGCTCTGATAAGCCTGCTTTCTGAAAGCCAATCACTTTGAATTGCATAAAGACGATAATCGATTCCGTTCAGTGGATCACGTCTAATGCCGATAATCGGGCCGCCACTCATACCAGGAACTGCAAATTGAGTATCAGGAGAATCAGGAAAATCAATTATCTTTCCGTGGAAGGCATTCGGATTAGGCGTTTGAAAAGGGAGGTCAACGGAAAATGGTATTTTTTCGATTGGCAAACAAACAAGCGTTGACTTGAATAATTCTTGGGTTTGGTTGATTCTTGTTTTTTCTCTTAGGTTCTCAATAAATTTTCGTGAGGATTATCAGATAAAGCTTTGTTTATGTTTTTAGTTATATGGCCAGCTGTAAACCAAATCAAGGTGTTTTTAAGCTCAAACAGAAACCCAGAATATAAATATGTTTGTTGTGTCCCATAAAATTTTCCTGAAAGCATCAACCCAAGAATATATCCCTTAAAAAGATTAGAACAAGATGCACACCACTCTATAGTTTTCCACCAATCTTCGGGCATTTTATTGACTGCTTCACTCAGATCATTTAAATCATTATTCATTTGTGCATGCTTTCATCCATCACGACTCGACCAACGGTTTGCGTTATCCGCGTGTGGGCGGGCGTGGACAAGGTTTGAGATGTAGAAAAAAACAAAGTCAGAAAAATGCTTGAAAATGCCGCAGAATCCCACACGTCAGGTGCACGCTTTGTTGGGCGGGGTTTGCAAGACGATTTTGATTTTATTGCTTTTAGATTCAATCGTTCGCGACTTCCCTTAAGTATTCCATATTAGCATGGTGTTTTTCCACACGATTCCAAAATCGATTTCGAAAAACTCTTGTCAACCACAAATTGAGAACAAGTATTAGCAATACAAACGCTAGAAACAACCACAATATGTTAATCGAGAATAGTAACTTTACAAACAACAACGAGAAAATAATTGAAAAAAGGGACAATAAAGGAAATCCATACCCTTTTAAATTGCGTAGATCCGATGGATAAAAGTAATGATAATCCAACATCAAAGGGTCGTTTTTATAGAGATTATTAGCGGTAAAAATTGAAATGTCATAATCAAATCGAATTGACTTGTATATTAAAATCGAAAGTGCAATACATATTAGCCACACTGGCGGGAGTACAATCCTAAATGAAGCTAATTCTTGAAACTCTACAGTAATAACAGGTAGGCTAATAGGAATGCCAAATGTCTTGAAGGTAATCCTTTCACTCAAACTCATAGTATCGCTAATTAAACCTATTATTAGGGCTATAGATGAGATAATGATTACCAAGTGCTTTTTCAGCTTATCAAGCATTTCAAGTATTTTTTTATTAAGCAATTTCATAATAAATTCAAGTAAATTATCGAATTACTCACACACAATAACGTTCGTTGCCTGACTATTTCATTTAGCGCCCAACTAGTGTTTAGACAGTCAGTTCCAACTAACGGCTTATATACGGACGTTTCCAACTAGACGCCTAATTCAATTAGGATTTTAGATGGTCAAAGGTTAAAATAGAATGAGCGGATTATAGCCTCCTAAAAAGCACTGGTCAACGAAGAGAAGTTTGCCAATTTTTTGAAGAGTGTATCTTAGGGCTAAACAGAGTTATTTCAATTTCAAAGGGGATATGCCTGTCCGCTTGATATGAAAGCTTCACTTATAATAGCTAGTATATGCAATCATCTGCCAAAACCATACCTGCGTACCTCAAAGAAGTCCCAGTTGCGCGGAAGGTCGCGTTGAAACAATTGCGTGACCTGTGTCGTGTCACATTGACGGGATTCAAAGAAGCGATGTTCTATGGCATGCCGGGCTATGCGCGCAACGGTGTAGTGGAAGTGGGTTTTGCCAGCCAAAAGAATTTCATCGCCCTGTACATCTTGCGCACGGATGTGATGCGTTCGCATCGTTACCTGCTCAACGTCCCTGGCGTGACCCTCGGCAAGGGTTGCATCCGTTATTCGAAGGCCGAGAAGATCAATTTTGAAGTGGTCGAGAAGCTGTTGAAAGCGACGGTCGAGTCAACGGGGGATGTGTGTTGATGTGTCCACGATGGTGAAACACGATCCCCGGCTGTGGAAACAAGCAAATCCCTTATTTGCCTATTGGGAACTGGATCTCATTGACCGCATCGGAGTCTTCTGGGTTGCTTGGGATGTTCGGTAAGCGCACGTTTAACTCGCGAGTGGGGCCAGTGATGTGATAACCATTTGTCTCTATCCACTCGTTTATCGCGATATACGCTTTCTGAACAGTACGGAACGGTCCCGTATGAATTGTGCAAGCCATCTTCTCAACAGCGGGCAAAATGCTTAATTTCACATCTCCGCTTGGGGTGTGATCTACGTCAACGGGGATACACACCTCAATGTCCCACCCTCCCTTCGGTGTGCCTACAGTATGGTAGATTGCCAACGCTGTCCCGGCAATTTGAACATTATTTTTCTCACAATATTCCAGTAACTCTGCCCATAAAAGCCGTTGATCTGGCGGTTTTACAAGCACCCGACGTAACGAAATAACCTTTGTTGCTGGAGCTTCTTTGAGAACAATTTGATAATCAGACATAGTACACCCTGTTTTGCAATCTGAAATAATATTGCGTTCTGTGCTATAAGTTTAACATACATTCGCACACTGACTTCAAAGGAGGTGGCTGACGGTTTGCGGCCTGTTCCCCAAGTGAAGAGAGTGGGGATACCTGCAGGTGGGAGGGTGGATTCCCTGTTGAAACGGGAAAACCCAAAGTCACGAAAAATGCTAAAAAGCGCGGCGCGTGCCATCTTTATGTGGGTCAATACGAAATTTCCATCCATGAGGATACCAATCGACATACTCCACGTTCCCCTTTACTTCTTTCCCTAACATTTTCATTAGGCGTTCCACTTCATCTTGTTGTTCGCGAGAAAGGGTAAGTGGAACTAATACCGTGTAATCGCTCCCTCCTCTGGTTGAAAAAATGTCCGCACCTAATTTGATAAGCTGTTGTAGTAAATCTTCAATTTGGGGTGTAAGATCCCATTTTTCATTATAGGTGATCTGTCCGATTTCACGAACTCTTGGCTTGGGTTTCCACACCGGGCTTCCATCGGCTGGACGAGTAATCTCCGACGAAGGCGTAGATACATCCGATGCCTGAATATAGGCGGCTTTTTCCGTATTGGGTTCAACACCTTCAATTCTATCTTCACGGATCATTACTTTTACAAAAAAATCTCTTCGGCATTGTGGACACTCGGTATATCCTTCTCCATCAATATTGCCCATGTCCGGTCTCCCGCCATGTTGAACGGCCGCACCTGAAATCCACTTATATATATCCCCGACTTGAAACTTGTCCATCATGCGCGTGTCTCCGAAAAACAGCTCTATCTCCACATCCACGAGCGTACTGCAATGTGGGCAGGCAATTTCTGTTTGGAGGGTGTTATATGTTCCCATTACGAAGTCTTTCAAACAGCCCAATGGGGTGCATGAGCCGTTATTGCTATTCTAGTGCGTATTCAACCGCTGCTTCCGCATGAATCCTTGTTGTGTCAAATAGCGGGACTTGACTGTCTTCTTGATGGATGAGCAATCCGATCTCGGTACAGCCCAAAATAATCCCTTCCGCACCTTGTTTCACCATTTGTTCGATAATATTCATATACTGTTCTTTCGAGTCTTGCATTATTTTCCCGATCACCAGTTCATCATAAATAACTCGATGGACGATCTCTCGTTCTTCCGCATTTGGAATGCTTACATTCAAGCCGTACTTCTGAGAAAGCCTGCCTTTGTAGAACTCCTCTTCCATTGTGAAGCGCGTGCCTAATAATCCTATCTTTTGGATACCTGAATCTTTCACCCGCTGTGCTGTTGCATCCGCAATGTGCAGAAATGGGATTTTGACATTGGCTTGTATATCCTCTGCTACTTTGTGCATTGTGTTCGTGCAAAGAACAATGAAGTCTGCCCCGCCGTTCTCCAGGTTTTTTGCCGCACCGACCAACATTTGAGAGGCTTCCGCCCATCTTCCTTGACGTTGCAGGATTTCCACCTCTGCAAAGTCAACGGAATACATGATGCTTTTTGCAGAATGCAATCCGCCGCGTTTTGCTTTGACTAGTTCATTGATGATGCGGTAATACTCCACAGAAGATTCCCAACTCATTCCACCAATTAGGCCGATCGTTTTCATTGTTATTCCTTGAGAATAAGTGATGCTGTTATGCCAGTCGTTGTGTGGGGCATCCCATATCGCCTGCTTGTATCAATGCTCTGGAAAACTGGCGATCGTGATCTTTTCCTCTGCCAGCATCTTTTTCCACTCCGAAGACATAAAGAGTTCAAAGTCATGATTCCGGATCTTATGATCCCCGAATTCCGCTTTGATCTTTGCTGTCGGTGGGGCAGGGTGGGAAAAGATGTAATTCAATCCCGGCTTCATTGAACGCAGGAGAGATCGGTAGTGGGCGGCACGGTTGGCAAGGGTCTCTTCAGCGCCTCCGGAAAGCTCATAGATGCCGTTGATAGAGATACTGGCCGTCAGGGAATTTTGCACCAGTTTGCTCCGAGCCGAGTCAAAATATGGATCATCGGGCAGTGCAACCGCGAGACGATATTTTTGAGCAAGCTCCTGATAGAGCAAGAGGAGTTCAGGGGATATGAACACCAGTCCCATGTGCGAATCTAAATGCCGCACGGCGATTCCAAGTCTCAGCAACCTTTCGATCTGCGCCTCAAATTCCAACCTTACTTCTGAGATCACCATCCGAGCCATGGTTTCCTCGGCAGAGTTCCATAAATCCCCATTTGGTGCGTGCAAACTTGGCACATCACTTGCAGGTAACATACCACGTCCATGATTGAGCGCAAGATGCACACCCGTTGGGATCTTGTTTTCAATAAGCAATTTGGCTGTATGTTCGACATCTGAGCCAAAGGCCATGACGCTCACAGAAGAGATCGCCCCTGCTTCCCATAACTGTAAAACGCCATCTGCAACATCATGGGATATTCCGACGTCATCAACGTTGATGTTCAATTGTGTGACGTTGTCTTCTCTTGAAGCCGATTGTGTACGTTGTTTTTCTTTTGTGGATGTTGTCATTGTTTCTGCCTCAGTGCACGTTTTGCCAAGTATTTTATATTTCCAGCATGTCTTCAACTTTTTCTATAACATCAGACATGCATTGTTTGCAGACTTTGTTCTTTAAGTCTAATTCTTTGAACCTATTTTGTCCCTCTTCTGTTGTTAAGTCACAATCTTTTATTAATGTTCTGCAAAGATATGAACCGTGTTTTTCAGCGACAAAATCCATGAGTTCCCGGGTCTTTGAATACGTCACATCCATGTTTTCTTTGTTGCCCTGTGTATCTTTACCATGCTTTGCGCCGATGATGATGATCCCTCCCGTTACCGTTCCACAAACTTCTCCTTTTCTTCCTATTCCGCCCCCAAAACCGCATGACAGTCTTAGCGCCGTGTCTTTATCAATACCGAGGTCGTCACAAAATGATGTCACGACTGATTGTGCGCAATTAAATCCATTGTCAAATTGCGAGAATGCAGTTTCTATTCGATTTTTCATATGATTCCTTTTATTTTATCCACAACTCATTGCAAAGCTACGTGCGATTGATATTTTACTGTAAATCATCAGTTTTATTCGCCATCTCAAAGGCACCAGCCCAAAACAGATCAAGTAATTCATGAGCTTGTTGCGAGTATGTCTATGGCATAATTCGCCAGTCTAAAATTTTAAAATCCAAGGTGAAACAAAATGATGAAACACTATCCCTGGCTGTGGTTTGACGCCGATAACACCCTCTTCGATTACAACCTCGCCGAGTCCACGGCCTTGCGTAATACCTTCCAACTATACAACCTGCCCGTTGATGACGCCTCAATGGCGACCTATCGCGAGATCAACCAAAAGCTGTGGCACGCGCTCGAAAAAGGCGAGATCAAACCCGATGTATTGCGCGTGAAGCGCTTCGAACAATTTCTCCATGCCGTAGGGCGGGACGCTTCGCCCGACTCCATGAGCAACTCGTACATCGAACAACTTGCCCAACGCACAGAACTGATCGACGGCACGTTGGAGGTCCTTCAGGGACTCAAGGAGACCCATCGCTTCGCACTCATAACGAACGGCCTGACCACTGTACAACGAGGCCGACTCTCCCTGTCACCGCTCAAAAAGTTCTTCGAGGTCGTGGTCATCTCTGAGGAGATCGGCGCGGCCAAACCGCACTCCGCTTTCTTCGAAGTGGCCCACGAACGCTCAGGCTTCCCAGCCAAAAGCGACATCTTGGTGATCGGCGATAGTCTCTCCTCCGATATTCGCGGCGGCGTAGATTTCGGCGTGGACACCTGTTGGTTCAATCCGCACGGCGAGTCACGGCCCGATGGGTTGGCGGTTACCTATGAGATTCGCAACTTGAGGGAGTTGCTATAGATTGAAAAACAAAGCGGACGAGATGTCTCGTCCGCTTTGTGGTCTTAGCCGCTATGTGAACTATGCACTGCTCACAGACGACCTCTGAATAAGTCGTAGCGCGAGTTCCTTTAATTGCCCTGGGCTGATGGGTTTGAGCAGAACGAGATCTGCATCTTTATCAAGCATTTCTGCTTGATGTTCATCTGCCGTGACCAATATGACGTGTATATGTGCGATGCGTTTGTCCTTACGGATTTTGGCAAGGAGTTCACGCCCCGGTTTGCCGGGCAGATTGAGGTCTAGCAAGACCAGTGCAGGGATTACATCATCCAGCCTGGTGGCGGCCGAATACCCATCTACGAAGGTTTCCACATCAAAATCATTTTTAAGCGCTATCTTGAAAATCTGATTCTGGGCAGTGTCGTCTTCTATGATCAGAACAAGCGGTTTTTCCATACAATAACCCTCTCCATTTACATTTTTTGTGAGGGCAATTTGAGCGGAAGTAATACACTAAAACTGCTTCCTTGCCCTATTTTGCTTTCGAGTATGATGCGCCCTCCCATTAATTCTACCAGTTGTTTGGTAATGGATAACCCCAATCCAATGCCGCGGTTCTCATGCGTAATGTCGTTATGGACTTGGCGGAACGGCTCAAAAATATAAGCTTGCGATTCATTTGAGATACCCATACCAGTATCTGTTACCTGGAGTGTCCAATGTTCTGGAGCGTGACGTTCCAGCCTGACCCGCACTTCGCCTTTTTGAGTGAACTTGATGGCATTTCCAATTAAGTTGATCAAAATTTGACGTAAGCGCTGTTCATCACCATATAGATCTCTGGGCAGGCTTGGGTCAATGAATGTGGAAAATCCCAGTCCCTTTTTTTCAGCCATGATTGCAAAACCTGAAGTCGCCTGTTCCAGAAGCGTGGCTGGTGAATAGGTCTTTTCCTTCAAGATGACGGTGTTGGCTTGAATCTGGGCTTCATCGAGTAATTCGTTGACCATTGTGGTTAAGTGCTCAGTACTTTGCAATATGCTTTTGGCTGCATCTTTTTGCTCTTCTTTGATTTCCCCCAGTGCGCCGTCTCGGAGAAGTTCGGCATATCCGAGAATGCCTCCCAGCGGAGTTCGTAATTCGTGGCTAACCTTGGCGAGGAGCTGGCTTTTCACGCGACTGGCTTCCAGCGCTTGATCGTAAGCAATAGATAAGGCATCCTGAGCATGTTTCCGTTCTGTGATGTCTTCTTTAACTGCAACATAATGTGTGATGACCCCGTCATCATCATAAATTGGGGAGATGGATGCCAGCTCCCAATAAAGCTCGCCATTTTTTTTGCGATTGCAGAATTCGCCGCTCCATTCGCGACCTTCAGAAATCGTTTTCCATAGATCGTTGTAGGTGCTGACGGGGGTTTGGTCTGTTTTTAGAATATTTGGTTTTTTACCAAGCGCTTCATCGAAGCTGTAGCCTGTCACCTGCGTAAATTTTGGATTCACATACTGGATATTTCCATCCACCCCCGTAATTACAATGGATGTTGGGCTAGACTCAATAGCACGAGAAAGTTTCCGTACCTGTTCCTCGGCCTTTTTGCGGGAAGTGATATCGCGGATTATGATCAGGCGCCCAACATTATTATTCTCTTTATCTTGCAATGGCAGGCTGGAAAGTCCAACCCAGCTTTGGTCCACGCCTGTGCCAAGCGAGATCTCAGCTTCTGTTTTTGATGCGTTTTCGGCGTAGTTGACCAGTTTGGGCCATTGGATGATCGCATCTGCAAATTTTTTACCGACCAGAGTTTGGCTCTCTGGGATATTCAGGATGCTATATATGGCTTTGTTCGTCTCAACAATACGGCTGCTTGAATCAAGCACGATGACGCCATCCTGCATCCCTTCAATAATAACTTCACGGGCAATAGGCGCCAGGTCCAGAAGGTGGTGCATAAACAAGGCAAAAGCCATGCCGACCCCGGTCAGCGTGAACGCAAAAGGAGTTAAGTCAATTACGATGGGAAGCAGTTTGAAGATTTGGATAATATTGAATATCCAAGGGGCGAAAACGGCGAGTAATATCCAAAACATCTGACCACGATACTGTGATGGCCAGTGTAACAAGGCGCGAACAACCATGACCGTCCCCGCTAGGATAAATAGGTAGGAATATAAAGCGAGTGCCCAGAACCATAATCCATTTTCAGCGCTTCTAAGCAATACATCGCCCTCTTGAACAAGCTTTCCGTCAGACATCCAGAACCAATAATGGGCATCATTGGTCCAAATAACAAAAAGGGTAATAACGGGGAAAATGAAAAGTCCGATCAGGCGGGCGCGAGTGATCCAGCTTTTGCGTTCAGTATATTCCAGAGAGAATAAGAACCATAAAATGGGAGTTGTTACAATACCGAAATACGTTGCTTTATTCCAGAACGCCTGTGCCGCGAGGTCAGGCGAACTGATCTGTAAAAGATAGGCCAGACTCCACTCAAATAGAGCCAACATCATCAAGGAAAAAGGCTTGGCGCCTGCGGTCTGCCGGCGTTGCAATGTATACAAAGCCAATATCATCGATATTACTGTTGCAACTGTGAGTATTGTCAGATACAAGATTGTTTGAAAGGACATGGCTTAGCCTGTTTTTGAGGGATTTGAAATTTATAGGTCCAGCTAATTATAGCCTGTCGCACCCTATGTAAAATTGGCAGTTCATTATCAAAGAGCTTTTATGCCGATCAGAAGTGGTCGACGTGGCCAAACTTCAATCCGCACGGCGAGCCCCTGCCTGGTGGGTTGGCGGTTACCTATGCGATTCACAGTTTGGGGGAGTTGTTGTAGTTGAATGAATAAAATTACGCAAGATGATGTAGTGAAATCGCTTTTGGCGGGTCTGGAAATCGAAATGTAATGGAAGATTCTAAGCTTTTATTATAAAATGAGCATATCTAACATAGGAGGCAATCGATGCGTAATGATCTAAAACCAGTAGAAAAATTGATAAATGAACACAAGGAAGAAGAAGCCCGCAAACTATTGGAGCAAATGTTGAAAGTCAACGCGGGAGATGATGAGGCGTGGGTTTGGTTGGCATCCATTACTCGGGACCGCGAAGAACGTAAAGGATATCTCGAAGAAGCATTGAGATACAACCCCAATAACCAATTGGCATTGAAATCTTTACAGAAAATAGGCGGCAGTTCTGTCGCGCAGAAGAATACTGTTACTACCATGGGGCATGTTCTGTCTGGTTGGCCTCTCCTGTTGGCTCTTGTAGGTGGTGCGATCGGCGGGGCATTGGGCGGGGTGGCGTATGCTATCAACTTGTCGATTTACAAATCCAGCCTTCCGAGCGTGGTGAAGATCGTACTGAACATCATCATCGGTGTTACCGCGGCTGTATTATGGTTTTTCATTTCATTGTCCATCCGTCAGGCACTGGCACAGTAACTCTTTCAAAACATACTAAAAGATCGAACCTGATCAAAATAATAAAAAGCGGACGAGTAATCTCGTCCGCTTTTTGCTCGCTTTGGTAAGCGAACTCTCTCTCCACCTCACAAGGTGTCAACGGGCGCTTCCCTCAAGTCCATTACAAAAGGTAAATGCACCGTCATTTCATTTTATTCGTGGACTTAAGGGAAGGCCCTGAACAAGCCCTGCGCTGTAAAGCGTCTCTCTCTCCTCATTGGGCTTGGCTAACAACGTCCCTAGATCATTTGTGTCTTCTTCTTGAGTCTGGTCAATTCCGATTGCGAAGCCTCGCGGTCCGCCCACAGAGTGAAATGCTGTTTCATGCATTCACTGGGAGTGCCGGTCGATGCTCCAGTGTTCAAGTGATAATTGATGAAAATAATAGCGTTGTTCCTGATCTCCACAACCTGGCGAGCAACATTCCTGGTTTGATTTACATAGAATTTTCCGACGGCGACCTCTTGACTTGGTAACATGCTGACTGCACTCCTTTCCTGTTCAAATAAAAAATGGGCTCATGGCTCGTCCGCGAATCTCGAACTGCCATGGCTGATATATACACCCGAAAGGGAATTCTTTCGTGAAACCTACTTAAATTTTTTGTGTTGAAAACGTTAACGCCGCCTAGAAAACGAACTACTGTTAATGTGTATAAAGTTTATCTTGAATGCCCGAGAGATAAAAGTACACTTTTGGGTGCTTTTGAAAAGTACCACAACCGAAAGTTATAATCATCATGAAATTAAAGGAGACAACATGCCTAAACTCATCCCCGCGACAGAACGCCTCGCACGTGCCCGAAAGCTGATTCAGCAAGCCCGCGACCTTCCCGTCCCGACAACGGGTCTCGGCAAATCGGATTTCTCATACATTGCCAATGTCAAAGACCTGTTGCGTCAGGCCAAAGATATGGTCAAGTTCATCCCACAGACGGCTGGCGTCTCTGTTGAGATGAAAGAAGAAGTGAAAAAAGTGTATGAGGAAGTTGAGCAAGCGGACCGCGAAATTTTATATTAGTACTTTTACAAAAAAAACTGCCACAGAGACCACCGAGAAAATGAGATTTTAAAAAACTTTCTCAAATATCTCCGTGTGCTCTGTGGCCGACTTGAAAGTTTGAAATTTAATACCAGAATGTGGGGAATAAGGTTCTGATTAATGTAAGGACACGACATTTCTGAAAACCCCACAATAAAATTAATACTGAGAATGAAACAGACTGCCCCGAACTCACCAGATTCGGAGCAGTCTTTATGAGGAGAACTACTTGATATTAGCCAGCCGCATATGCCTTGGACGGACGTTTCTCCGTGCAGGAAGTTGCGGGTTCACATGCGTTGGCTGATTTAGATTGTGCGGTGGTGTATTCCCAGACCTTTGCCTCGATGAAGTCCATGCCGATGGAGCGCGCTACAGAGACGCGATGATGTCCATCTTCGACGAAATATTTTCCATCTACTTTATGTACAAGTATTGGACTCCAACTGTTCTGCTCGTGTAGCATGTAGGCATTGACCCAGCGGTCTAACGAATGTTTCTTGAGTGGGCGGAAGCGCCTGTCAAAATCGGCACTCCGTTCGAATGTGCCAACGATGTCAGCCACGGAAATGTTCGTAGTGTTGACCAGCTTCCGGCTTGGAGAGATGCGTTGCCCGGTCCCGGGAAAAACTTCCAGAGTTGATTTCGAACCGGTTAGTTTCGCTTGGAAGGCGTCATTCATGGCACGTGTCCGCAATTTGAAGAACTTGTAAGCCAGAGAACTGCGGAGTGTGGAGAAGGTGATGTACATGTTCATTTTATTTTCCTTTCATGTCTTATGAAAACTGTATTTTATGCAATCGGTTGCACAACTGCCTAAAAAAAGAGACGAAAACTTAAGCTGATTTTCTAACGATCAATTGCACCGGGACAGATACATTGGTCGGCATGCCTGATTGAATGAATTGGATCAGGTTTTGTGCGAGCACTTTTCCTGCCAACGGAATGTTCTGCCGTATCGTCGTCAGGGGCGGGTTGCTATGCTCGGCAATGGAGAGGTCATCGTAACCGACCACTGCGATATCTTCGGGCACACGCCTGCCGTGTTCGCGGATCACGTCCATTGCGGCAATGGCCATCAGGTCACTGTTGACAAAGACTGCGTCAATATCCTTTGATTTCTCAAGCAGACGCTTCATGGCTTCTGCTCCCGATGTATCAGAGTAATCGCCATATTCGATCAACGATTCATCAACTTCCATGCCCGCTTCCTGTAAGGCTGACTTATATCCACTGAACCGCTGTTGGACTTCCAACTCGTAATCTGGACCGCCGATAAAGCCGATCTTTCTTCGCCCGAGGCTGGTCAGGTGACCTGTTGCCAGCTTGCCACCGTTGAAATTGTCTCCATTTACAGAGCAATACTTCTGGTTGGGCAGGGGAACGCCCCAGATGATGAATGGGGCACCGACTTCTACAAGGACTTTCACATGCGATTGCTTGCGTGTGGAAGTCATCAGGATGAACCCATCTACGCGGCCTGTATCGAAATATTGGCGGGCCCATTTATTATCGTGCGGGTCCACGTGGATGACAAGCATATCGTATCCCTGTGTAGCCAGGCCATGAGATACGCCGCCCATGATCTCCAGCCCAAACAGGTCTGCCACCGAAAAATCCTGGTGGTAGGCATGGGTCACAAAAGCGATCGTGCGGCTTTGCTTCATGCTCAGCTGGCGGGCCGGGACGTTGATCTGAAAGTTGTGTTCCCGGGCGATGGAGCGGATCTTTGCCTTGGTCTCTTCTCCGATGAGCGGGCTGTCATTTAACGCCCTAGAGACTGTTGACTTGGATACTCCAGCCAACCTGGCGATGTCCGCGATTGTTTTGACACTGTCTTTGCTCATCGTTTTTCCTTGAGTTATGCAACCGATTGCATTGTAAAATCCCTTTGTAGCTTTGTCAAGAGGGAAGAGATCATTTTCATGTTTTGTTGCGCCTATTCAATTCGTGTACAATAGAAATAAGAAGTAACACCATCTTACATCCCAATGTCTAGGAGCGTGTTCCATGACAGACCAAAAACTTAGCCAGCTTCTTGAACAACTCCACACTGAACTTGAACGCACCGAATCTGTGGATGAAAAGGGGCGTGAATTATTACGTCACCTTGAAACGGATATTCAAAAATTTATCGGCCCTTCAGAAGACTCGAACGACTCTCTTCTGGAGCGGTTGCAGGAAGCGATAGACCATTTCGAAGTGGAGCACCCTGCCATCACAGCGGCGCTCTCTCAAGTGTTGAACGCCTTGAATAACGCAGGCATTTAGCCACATTGCTAATTACCAGCGGACGAAGAAATTCGTCCGCTTTTTTATTCCTGTATTACGGGTGATACAATAAAAACGAATGTTACAGGAGTACCAATGAAGGCATCGCAGTTTCGTGGACGTTATTTTCGGATCTTATATTTTTTTGCGGGGGTCATTGCACGTTTCATTCTCTGGGAATTAATCATTGCCAAGATTGGCCTGCGTGCATGGACGCGCCGCACTCGTGCTGAACGTTTTCGCCGTGAGGCGGTCCGCTTTCGTGTGTTGGCGCTTCACATGGGTGGCGTGATGATCAAGGTGGGGCAATTCCTTTCTTCGCGGTTGGATGTGTTGCCTCCCGAAGTAACGGATGAGCTTGCCAACCTGCAGGATGAAGTCCCTGCGGTGGAGTATGAAACGATAAAGGCCCTGGCTGAAAAAGAATTAGGTGCATCGCTTAAGGAGAAGTTCGAGTGGTTTGACGAGAGTCCGCTTGCGGCCGCCTCATTAGGTCAGGTGCATCGAGCCAGGCTGAGGCTTGAGGATGAAGCGGATGGATTCCGAAATGTAGTCGTAAAAGTCCAGCGTCCCAATATTGCGTTGATCGTCGAAGTGGACCTATCCGCTTTAAAGCGTGTGGGCGGATGGTTGATGCGGTATCGTCCTGTGCGTGAGCATGCGGATGTGCCTGCGTTGTTACGCGAGTTTTCAGAAACAGTACGCGAAGAGATCGATTACGTGCGTGAAGCTGGCAATGCGGAGACGTTTTTCGAGAACTTCAAGGATGATCCCGATGTGCATGTGCCGCGCGTTGTGAAAAGTCTTTCGGCGTTGCGTGTGTTGACGTTGGAAGATGTGTTCGCGATCAAGATCACCGATTACGATGCGATCACGAAGGCGGGCATCGAACGCGGCGATGTGGCGAATAAATTATTGGATGTGTATCTCAAGCAGATCTTTGAGGATGGCTTCGTTCATGCCGACCCGCATCCTGGCAACCTGTTCGTGACTCCTCTCGGCGCTGATAGCGATTCACCTCGTCGCTGGCAGTTGACCTTTGTGGATTTCGGCATGGTGGCGCGTGTGCCTGAAGGTGTGCGTGATGGCTTGCGCGAGATGTTGATCGGTGTTGGCACAAAGGATTCGGCGCGGGTGGTGAAATCGTATCAAAAATTGGGAATGTTATTGCCTGGTGCAGATGTGAAGTTGATCGAGCAAGCCGAGGCGCAGGTCTTTGACCGCTTCTGGGGCATGTCGATGAGTGAGTTGCGTAAGACAGACCCCGCTGAGTTGAAAAAGTTTGCGCATCAATATCGTGACCTGATCTTCAGCATGCCGTTCCAGGTGCCAAATGATCTCATCATGTTGGGACGCACGGTTGCGATTCTTTCGGGCATGTGTACGGGCCTCGAGCCGAACTTCAATTTGTGGAATCAAATCTCACCGTACGCGAAAAAACTGATCGAAAAGGAAGCCACAAAGGGACTCAATGAGTGGCTCGAAGAATTAGGAAGTTTGTTGCAGAACCTGATCGCATTGCCGTCGCAAGCCAGCCGTGTACTATCTCAGGCCGAAAGCGGCGGACTGGTTGTGCAATCTCCGCAGGTGGCGCGTGAGGTGCGCACGTTATCCCGCTCTGTGGATAGATTGACAGGCGGAATTATTTTTCTGGGATTGTTATTGGGCGGGGTGTTGTTGTACAACGCAGGGAATATGCTCTACGCGCAAGGGTTGTTGGCGGGCGCTCTCATTTCCTTGCTTTGGATCTTGTTCCCCCGTAGAAATTAAGATCCTGTCAGGCGGTCTTTTATTTTTGTGATGGAACTTTCCAGTTCCTTCCATTCTGATTCATCAATGGTTCGAGTTTTATAGTCCGCCATGATCTCGCGGATTTTTGCAAGCGATGGCTGTCCATATCGTTCGATAACGTTTTGCGTCCATGGAAAGAACCATAAGTGAAAATGATTGGAACGTTCCTCTTGGACGATTGTCAAGCTTTCTATCCTTGTCACATCTTTGATGGCGCGGTGAGTATCTCTGATGAGTTTGGAGAATTCGTCATATTCGAAGTCGTCCATTTCAGAAATGGATCGGATATGTCGTGTGGATGCGACCACTAGAAAACCTGGCAGTGGGATAAGCGGATCTTGATTTACCAAGAAAAATTGTGTTCTTTTGATCAGCCCTCCAGGGACGGAAGCTGACCCTTCACTGATGGCGCACCCCATACAATCACCGTCCCATTCATTACCAAGAAAATCCTTAGTTTTCATAGTTTGTGTTCTCGTGTTGAAATAAAAAGAGATAAACAGGCACCCCTCTTATCTGCTTATCTCTGGTTGTACTTTGGGAACGAAGCGTTAGGCTTTTTCGTCCATCTTTTTGATGGCGTGGTCGAGCATGCTTCTCATGGCGAGCATCATTTCGCGGCGGGCATTGCGGTGATGTTCCACAAACCCTTCAGGCATTAATCCTTCCACCGATTTCTTGAATTCCTCGCGTGCTTTTTTGTAATGTTCGCGAGTTTCTTCAGGGATATGCTCTTTCCATTTCTTTTCATATTCGGTCATGGGGTGCTCCTTTCTGCATTTTTATTATAGCACTTTGGTCATGTTCTGATGAGCCCATGTGGAAGTGTCTAATTTCGCAGTCTTGCCACACACCTGCCCTGGCGGGTGGTGCCAGGGCAGCGCACAGAGATTTTGAGTTTTTTCTCAGAGAACTCTGTGGTCTCTGTGGCGAATTTTAGATATTCTTTCTATCTGCCAAACTACGCCAGCACCCTCTGCGCTGCTTCAAAGCCTTTTTTCAGAGCCTCATAATTTTTGGGCAATAAGTGTTTGTGTCTTGCAGGCAAGTGACCTTCCAGTGCCTTTCCCACATCTTCGATTGTGATCTCGGGCAACGCCGATAACAACGCACCTATGGCAACCATGTTGAGTAATTTTCTGTCAGCGATCTCTTCAGCGATCTCATTGCATGGCACAAAGATGACATTGATATCGTCGCGCTTTGCTTCCCGGTCTATCATGGATTGGTTCACGATCAATGTCCCGCCGGGGGCGACGATGGGTTCGTATTTGTCGAAGGCGGGTAAGTTCAATGCGATGACTAACGGTGGATTCTTCACAAAAGGCGAGCCGATCTCATGATCTGCGATGACAACCGTACAGTTAGCTGTTCCGCCACGCATCTCGGGGCCATACGAGGGGATCCATGTCACCTCTTTGCCTGAGTCCATGGCGGCATAGGCCAATACTTGCCCGCTAAATAGAACGCCCTGCCCACCAAACCCTGCGATGATAATTTCTTTTTGCATTTGCTCACTCCGTGAGCAGAGAGCAGATATTAGAGACTAGTTGTAGTTGTGACTACTTTACTACTCATCTACTTATCTATTCTCTACTCTCTAAATCTTGATCTCTGCCACACTTGCCGCGACCTTGTAATCGCCAAGCGGATACGCCGGGACCATTTGCTCTTCCACGAATTTCAACGCATCGACCGGGGTCATGCCCCAGTTGGTTGGGCATGTGGAAAGCAATTCGACCATCGAGAAGCCGAGTCCGCGAGCTTGTGTTTCGAATGCCATACGGATGGCTTTCTTCGCGAGACGAATATTCTTCGGGTCGTGCAATGATCTGCGCACGCAATAGCTCACGCCATCGAGAGTTGCGAGCATCTCTGCCATGCGGATGGGGAAGCCTTGTGTCTCCACGTCACGGCCTTTGACCGATGAAGTGGTTTTCATACCGGGCAATGTAGTTGGTGCCATCTGTCCGCCGGTCATGCCGAAGTTGGCATTGTTGATGAAGATCACGGTCAGGTTCTCGCCGCGTCCCGCCGCGTGGACGATCTCACCCATGCCAATTGAAGCCAGGTCACCGTCGCCTTGATATGTGAACACGATGCGGTCGGGCAATACATGTTTGATACCTGTTGCCATTGCGGGTGCGCGTCCATGTGGGGCTTCAACGAAATCTGTGTCGAAGTAGTTGTATGCAAAGACGGAGCATCCCACCGGCGCAACGCCGATCGTCTTTTCGATCAGATCCATCTCTTGCAAGACTTCTGCGATCAAATGATGTGCTACACCGTGTGTACAACCCGGGCAATAATGGGTAGGTGTTTCGGTAAAACCTTTTGGGCGTTCGTAAACCAGATTGTTTGAAATCGCTGTTGCCATTGCGTTACCTCATCCCAACCATGCGTTCATACCATTCTTCACGCGGGTTGCTTGTTGCACTTAACTTGCTCGTTGTGATGCGCTCGATCTCATGCATGATCTCTTCTGTGAACGGGACCACGCCTCCCATGCGCCCATAAAACTCAACAGGGACTCGTCCCTTCACTGCGAGACGAACATCTTCAAGCATTTGTCCTGAATTCATCTCTGTGACTAAGAACCCGCTCACTCTACCGACCAGTTGCTCAATCGCTTCGGCCGGGAACGGGCTGACAGTGATCGGCCTCAACAAACCCACCTTGATCCCTTTTTCTCGCGCCTGCCTCACTGCGGAGAGTGCCACACGTCCCGCCGTGCCAAAGCCAACGATGACAAATTCTGCGTCATCGAGGAAATATTCCTTGTAACGAACTTCCTCTCGCTGAATGGTTTTCCAGCGGGATAAAAGCCTCAGGTTCATCTTCTCTTCTTGAGCAGGATCCAGATAAATGGAAGAAAGGACGCGGCGCTCGCGCTTTCCCATTTTGCCGTTGGTTGCCCAGTCCCAATCCTTGCGTTGGATGGGTCGCATATCGAGCATCTGCGCGGGCTCCATCATTTGCCCGATGGAACCATCGAGAATGATCATACAGATCATCCGATATTTTTCAGCGAGATCGAACGAAAGGGCAGTGAGATCAATAGCCTCTTGAATAGATGCGGGTGCAAGCACGATGTTGTGGTAATCACCGTGACCGCCGCCATGCACAGCCTGGTTGTAATCGCCTTGTGCGGGAGCGATATTGCCGAGGCCCGGTCCGCCGCGCATCACGTTGACCAACACGGCTGGGATCTCTGTGCCAGCAATGTATGACATGCCCTCCATCATCAAACTCATGCCCGGGCTTGATGAGGAAGACATGACCCGCACGCCCGTGCATGCCGCGCCATAGACCATGTTGATCGC
Source organism: Candidatus Defluviilinea proxima (assembly GCA_016721115.1). NCBI lineage: Bacteria > Bacillati > Chloroflexota > Anaerolineae > Anaerolineales > Candidatus Villigracilaceae > Candidatus Defluviilinea > Candidatus Defluviilinea proxima. The sequence continues at coordinate 4,378,625 of JADKIW010000001.1, read as the reverse complement.
GCCGAGTTCACTTTCTGCCTGCACAAATGCGCGACCCAATTCGGGCATTCGCCTTGAGAGATATTCAAGTATTTCTGTTTGGGGTGTGATGGGGTAGCCAAAGTACGCTTCCAGCCCGGCGCGGACGGCGGCTTCGGCTATTGCTTCATTGCCTTTCCATAGTTCACGTGTCATTCGTTTCTCCATGAAAAATTTTGTTGTAGAGACGACCCGCACAGCAAAAGCAAAACGCCTTGGTAGGTTTTGAAGGGTCGTCCCTTACAATATGCGATGAGTTAATAAGTAAGGGCGTAGCATTGTGCTACGCCCTTACAGTTGTGGGAACTGATTTGGTTATTTCACGATATACGGTAATTGCCGCATCGGGACAGACCAGTGCGCAAATAGCACACCCCGTGCACCCGTCCTTGAACGTGTGCGCGGGGTGGTATCCCTTTGAGGTAAGCCTCGTTGTGTCCAGTTCCATCACCTCCTGTGGACATACACTCAGGCATAATTCGCAACCTTTGCAGTAGGCATCGCTGACTTCGATCCAACCGTTTGCAGGCATTGATACTCCTTATTCGAGATGTTAGACAGTAAATGGCGGAATTACCGCCACCCTCATTATGTCAAATTTGTCTGACATTGTATAGTAACAAGCGTCATAGCCGGATGCTTACAAAAATCATCACCTTTGTGTGGTGATTTTATTTTTCATTCGATATTGATAGAGAATCAGACCTGCCGCGCCCAGTAAAATGGATGTGATAATCCCTTCGTTGGTGGGTGTAAAGATGGTTCCTGTTATGCTGTTGAGTTTGATGAAGCCGTTGATGACGAGCGGCATGCTTACAGCATTGATGACGTTGTGCAGGAGAAATACTGTCCATGTGGATTTGCTCAACAGTCGCAATTCGCCGAAGAGTATGGCAGTGGGAAACATGACGATCAGGGCGATGAAAAGAAAAACGGGCAGGCTTGTGGTTAGAAAACCTTCGAGCACGGCTTTATCAAGAAAGTAATAATAGTAGGGTACATGCCATGACCACCATAGAACACCGACAATTAAGTGGTTCAACATCGGGTGGATCTTTGCCGCGTCAAGCCGTGGTGTGAGATAACTTCTCCAGGCAAATTCTTCGAAGAAGTTCTTCATCAAAGAACCAATAAATACAACGCCGACAGCGGACAGGTATGCGCCGAAACCCTGGGTGAAAAATCCGTCGGCATTGATCGCTTTGAGGGGGAGAGCCAGGCCAAAGGTTAAGAGACAAGCGAGCGGATAAACCAGAATCGCTACCAGATACCACTTCCAGCCTGAGGGGAGATTCAGCCCGAAGCCAGAATCCTTCCAGCCATCTCCTCCAAAAGTGCGGAGGAGAAATCCAGCAAGGGCAGGGGAGGTGAGCCAGACCAGCACTCCCAAACTTTGCATGGGTGGCTGAGTGTTGCCTGTGATGTTGTTGAGCCAGATGCCGAGCCAGCCGCCGCCCGCAGTGAAAAGTGCGACAATAATGATGTTACGAATAGTTTTGTTCATTTGATTCCTTATAACGAATAATTTTTTGTTTCTATGTGTTCGATGGCTGAGTTGAGCCATTCGATTAATGCGTAATTGCTTTTGAGCCCATATTCAAGGGTAAGCATGCTGAGATAGAAGGCGCGTGGATCAGGAGGGGCGGGTTGCGATATGGTTGCCTGATGAATGGCTTGGTAAGCGAGCAGCCCTTCTTCGGCGATCTTTTTTTCGTGTTGCAAAAGGTTGAGCAATTCCTCGTCTGATAGTTTGCCGCCGAAAAAGATCTGAATAAGGAGAGGTTCACGTACGTCTCTCTCCGGTAGTGGGGTGGCGAGCCAGTTATGAAGTTCGGTGCGCCCTGCTTTGGTGATCGAATAGATCTTCATATCAAGCCGTTCTTCACGTTCGATGACTTCTTTTTCGATTAACCCTTCATCGGTCATTTGCGCGAGCGTCCGATATATCTGGCTTTGGTTGGCGGGCCAGAAGTGACGCACGGAATTATCGAAGGCTTTTTTGAGGTCATAGCCGTTGAGGGATTTGTAAGATAGAAAGCCAAGGATGGCATGTTTTAGAGACATGGTTTTTCTCTTTTTATGGTACTAGTCATATAGTACAAGTACTATACTTTGCCACCCCTGACTTGTCAAGGTTAGGATTGGCAAAGAGATTGGGAGCGGCGTAGTGCTTGCAAATCGTTCCTGTATGAAAGGTATAATTTAAAAAAAAGGAAACAAAACATGGATTTGATCTTGATACTTTTGGGAATTGCTTTTTTTGTTATCTTGTATGAAATTTATTCAGGCGAGATCATATCGAACAGGCGGGAAAGAACACATCCTATAAATCGTAAAATATCACCAGCCAAATTTTGGCTGAATATCGGCATACAATTGGTGATCTGGGTTGTGCTGGTTTTGTATCAATTGGGTATGTTCACTGTAGGATAAAACATAAGGATGACAAAATGACGAATGTAGTAATCATAGATGCGATTCGCACGCCGATTGGTGCCTTGGGTGGGACTCTTGCTTCGGTTCGCCCGGACGATATGGCTGGTTCCGTTATAAAAGAAATTGTCCAACGCAATAAGCTTGACCCTGCCCTCATCGAAGAAGTTTTCTTCGGTTGTGCAAACCAAGCTGGCGAAGATAATCGCAACGTGGCGCGCATGGCGGCATTGTTGGCGGGTCTGCCCGTGGAAGTGGCAGGCGTGACCGTGAATCGTCTCTGCGCTTCAGGCTTAAACGCCATCAATCAAGCCGCACGTGCGATCAAAGCCGGTGAAGGGGATATATACATCGCAGGCGGAGTTGAATCCATGAGCCGCGCACCATATTCCTTACCCAAAGCGGAAACTGGTTATTCCTTCGGAAACTTAACCGCTTATGATACAGCGTTGGGTTGGCGTTACCCAAACCCAATTATGAAAGAAATGCATGGCACGGACTCGATGGGTGAGACTGCCGAGAACATCGCAAAAGAACGTCCGCATATCACGCGCGAGAAACAGGATGCATTCGCAGTGCGGAGTCATCAACGTGCCATTGCCGCCATCGACTCGGGACGCTTCAAGCAAGAGATAATCCCTGTTGTTATTCCACAGAAAAAGGGCGATCCAAAGATCGTGAACACGGACGAACGTCCGCGGCGTGATACAACGATGGAATCGCTTGCCAAGCTCAAACCCGCTTTTGCCAAAGAAGGCGGTACGGTCACAGCGGGGAATTCATCAGGCCTGAATGACGGCGCGTCTGCATTACTTGTGATGAGCGAAGAGAAGGCGAATCAACTTAGTTACAAACCTTTAGCTCGTATCGTTGCATCCGCTACGGCAGGCGTCCCGCCACGTGTGATGGGATATGGCCCCGTCCCTGCGACAAAGAAAGCGCTTGAACGCGCTGGCTTGCAAATGAAAGATATCGGTCTTGTTGAGTTGAATGAAGCCTTCGCGGTGCAGTCCCTGGCTGTCATTGAAGATTTGAGCGTTGACCCTGAGATCGTCAATGTCAATGGCGGGGCGATTGCGATTGGGCATCCGTTGGGATGTTCGGGTGCGCGCTTGGTGACAACTCTTGTCCATGAGATGCGGTTGCGTGGCAACGTAAAATACGGACTTGCCACTTTATGCGTTGGTGTTGGCCAGGGCGAAGCGACTATCCTTGAAACGATGTGATGAATTCATAACTATACATTTGGAACATCCATTCAACCTGTACCGTCATAGATGCCAAGGAGAAAAACTATGCGATACAGGTTTTTGTTTATCCTTTTGACTTTGTCTCTTTCAGCGTGTTCTTTCAATGCCGAGTTGGTGACACCGCCTCCACTTCCTACATTGTCTTCTACGAGTACACCTAATAGTATTCTTGCTACGGCGACATCTACACCCATGTCTGTGATGGAGTTGCCCACTGAGACCCCGCCTCCATTCCCAACCTTCACTCCTACGACAACTGTTCAATCCCCTCCAATAAACCTTGGTGTTGCGCCGATCACTTTTGATGCCAATGGAACGTATCGTGATGTTGTGGACACCCTGTCCGCTGGGACGAGCAAAACATATTCGGTGAGCGCCCTCAAGAGACAGGTCATGTCCATTTCTGTTCTACAGAACATAGCCGACGAACAGTGGGCTCATATCCCCATGCGGATCGTCGGTGAAGATGACTTGGTGTTATGTCCCGGTGACTGTACATTCTGGCGAGGTGTTTTGCCTTCAACCACTACGTACTACATCACTTTGTTCCCACTCCAAAATATTCGGAACTTTACGATGCGTGTGGCGATCAACCCTATTGGGGTGGCTACACAGTCCTTTCAGTTTGTGAGCGCGGACGGGACCGCCTCTTTCTCGTATCCAGATGACTTTGCGCCGGTCCGTGTTTCAGGATTGCCTGTTTATAAGACCCAGCCTGAACAAGTTCTCAAGTATATTGATACGCAGGCCTATACTGGTACCAATCTGTTCGGGGCCTATTTTATGTTCGGTTCATCAAGTGACGCAAAAACCGTAGAGACTTGTACTCAACCTGCTTCACTCGGTGGACCCGAAACCATCTGGGGTGATGTGACCATCACCGGTATCAAATTCACACGCAGTGAAGCTGTCGGGATTGCAACTGGCAATATCTACGAACAGGTTTTTCATCGTGTGGCGGTTGATGGTGTTTGTTATGAGATCACATTCTTAACGCACTATGGCAATATGGGTGCTTATTCCCCCGAATTGAAAGTAACGGAATTCGACCGCCCAGCGCTTCTGAAAAGATTTGAAAGCATCCTTTCCACGATTGTCATCAAATAATGATTTGAGGATAGAATTAAGCGCATCCGATAAGGAAAGGAAGCGCTTAATGAAATTTAAACTCTTAATGGCATTGGCAGGCATCTTGTTCGTTGTATCCGCGTGTAATGCGCCTGCTTCTTCATCCACGTCATCGACGGAGTCTGCTCCCGCGCAACAAGCAGACACGAATATCCCTGCAACCGACATACCTGTTCCAGCACAGATCAATGCACCGCTTGTCGATGGGCCAGCGATCGTCTCCATCCAATTTCTTAATGCAGTGGATGGCTGGGCTGTGACCGAGACTCAAATCATCCGTACGAACGATGGTGGGGTCACATGGTACAACGTCACACCACCTAATGTCACAGAGACGGGCTATGCCACAAGCGTGTTTCCCTTCGATAACTCTCATGTCTGGATCCAGAAACCAGACTTTGATAATTATCCCAACAGTGGTTTCCTGTATCGCACCTCCGATGGTGGGCTCACATGGACTAACTTAACGACTCCATTCAGTGAAGGCAAAATTCAATTTCTCGATGTGAACAACGGTTGGGCGCTTGCCAATTTGGGTGTAGGCGCAGGTTCGAATGCAGTGGCCATATATCAAACAACTGATGGCGGTTCCACTTGGACACAAAAGTATATCAATGACCCGAACAACCAGAACGCGGGCGATACGCTTCCTCTTGGCGGGTTGAAATCTGGTATCGCGCCGATCAATATGCAAACGGCATGGATTTATGGCGTCACGTATTCAACCGGTTCGGTCTATTTATTCCGTACGGATGATGGCGGTGCAAATTGGAGTCTCGTCACATTGCCTTTGCCGCCCGGTGCTGAAAATTATGAATTGGGCATTGAGCCCGACCATATGAAATTTGTTTCCCCGAAGGATGGCTTTATTAGCGTACGTTTTAGCGGTGATGTTTCACAGGTCGCGGTGTACACTACGCATGATGGTGGCGCTACCTGGACGCTGACACCAACCTTGATCCCTGATGGTGGCTCGGCCGATTTCCTGTCAGCGAGTGAAGCGGTCATTTATAACGGCAACCAATTCTACGTTACGAAAGACGCGGCGCGCACGTGGAGCATCATCCCGCCTGATGTGAAATTCGGTGAAATATTCGCCGGGCTGGATTTTGCTGATCTCAACACTGGCTGGGTCGTAACACTCGACTCGAATGATCATCGTTCGTTGTATCGTACAAGTGATGGAGGTATGACATGGTCTCCCGTCGTTCCTTAACTCGCGCTGAGCGGAATGTAACGAAGTCGAAGCGTTGGCAGATGGGAATCGTAATCTTGTTCGCCATTGTTTTGACTTCCTGTGGAAGTCTCGCGCCTCTCTCACCGACGCCTGCTCCGGCTTCCGAACCAACTTCTCTCCCCGATACCCCAACGCCTGAGCCCGATCACATTGCACAACTCCGCAACGCGGAATATCAATTGGGCATTCCCGAGTCGTTGCGTGTTGTAAAACTGACCGATGGAAAATATGAAGAAGGGGCGCCCGGTGGCGTGGACTATGTTGCCGTGACCATGTTAGATTTCGCGACCAAAGGATCCGTTGATGGAGCTGGGAACGATAAGTATGTCACGTTAGTCGCAGAGAATTATGGCGGCTCCGGTACTTTTGTTTTTCTGGTTGTATTTGCCGACGAAAATGGGACGCCGAAATTTTTGACCTCTCGCATGGTGGATGACCGCCCGCAGATCAATGAACTTTCGCTTTCAGATACTAATGAGATCTTTTTAGATGCAACGATCCACGGTTCGCAAGACCCGATGTGTTGCCCTACCTTGCATACAACGCGTCATTTTCGGGTTAATGCACTTGGCAACTTGAGTATGACCGATTACACAACATTTACACCTGATGGTAGACCTCGTACGATCAATATCGAGGCTCCTGCACAGGGTACGGAGGTATTCAACAAAGTAGAAATCAAAGGCAGTGTGGCCATTGCTCCGTTTGAAAATAATTTGACGTATCAGATCGTGGACTCTGCTGGCTTAGTGCTTGCCATTGGCTCGATCACTGTCAATGCAACGGAGTTGGGTGGTCCCGGTACATTCGACCAAACCATATCACTTGGTAATGTTTTATCTGGCGCGAAGGTTCGACTTGAGGTACAAGATCTTAGCGCTGAGGATAATTCCTGGCTTGCGATGGATTCAGTTGAATTGGTTGTAAAATCTAAATAAGCTACTATGCCAAAGCAAAAATACTATGTCGTGTGGAAGGGACGCAAGACCGGCATCTTCACCTCGTGGGCGGAATGTGAACAACAGGTGAAGGGTTTTACCGGCGCTGAGTATAAGGCGTTCGGCACGCTCAAAGAGGCTGAGTCAGCTTTTCAGTCCAAGTATGAGGCGTTTAAGGGAAAGTCATCCTCTCTTGGCAAGTGGAAAGAATCCGATACACCGCCCATCCTTCCATCTATATGCGTAGATGCGGCTTGCAGTGGTTCGCCAGGCAAACTGGAGTATCGCGGTGTGTTTCTCGACTCGGGGAAGGAGTTCTTTCACATCGGTCCATTCCCCGATGGGACGAATAATGTGGGTGAGTTTCTTGCCATCGTCCATGCGTTGACGTGGTTGATGAAGAACGAAAAGGATATACCCGTATACTCTGATTCTGAAAATGCCATTGCATGGGTATATACGGGGATTTGCAAAACCAACCTGAAACACACGGGTAAAAATGCCTTGATCTTTGCCATGATCCGCAGTGCCGAGAATTGGCTGGCCGAAAATGAACTGCATGATAATTCGGTCTTGAAATGGAATACGGAAGAATGGGGCGAAAACCCTGCAGATTTTGGAAGAAAATAGTTTTGTAGAGGTGGATATGATGAAATGGTTATCATTATCATGGCGGGTTGGACGTATACGGGATGTAGAGATCCGATTTCATTTTTCAATTTTATTCAGTATCTTTATTGTCTATCGGATATTTCGTCCGATAGATGATGTGCGGGGTGTGCTTGCGTTGTTGTGGTTGACGGGATATATCCTTTCCGTTTTTTTGCACGAATTAGCGCATGCGATGGTTGCAAAGCTGGTACATGTAGATGTGAAAAGTATTGTAATCTGGCTTCTCGGTGGTTTTACTAACCTTACTCGTGAACCAGAAAAGCCTTTACATCGCCTTGCTATCTATGCCGCTGGCCCCGTCGCCACTTTCCTTGTCGGCGCTTTGTGTGTTGCAGCCTATTTTTTCACACCGGCTAATTTGTCACTCTATTGGATGTATATTTATACAAAGCTGTTTCTTTCATTGGCTGGTTTAAATTTTATCCTCCTGGTTTTCAATATCCTGCCGATATACCCTCTTGACGGTGGGAACGTTTTACGGGCCTTGATGGAGTTTCTTTTTGGAAGAAACAACGCAAATCTTATTACCATAATTGTCAGCGTTCCGGTTTTGGTCGGAATGATATGGTTTGGAATCAAAATGCGGGATTATGTATTGCTGGCTTTTTGCGTGTTGATAGCGCTGGCAATAGGTACACTGAATTCCTATACGCTTCGCTGGATCAATCTTGGTTTGAGTTTTCTCTTTAAACGTGGTGGTTATTATTTTTTACGAGAAGATTATGAGCGCGCAGTACAATATTTCACACGGCATATAGAGAAGGAGCCACAACAGGCTAATCATTATATTGCGCGCTATATTTGTTATTCTCGGATGTTGCAAAATGAAAAAGCATTTGTTGATTTAGAACATGTCTTAATGATTGCGCCAAATAACGAAATGGCTTTGTTAGCGCGTGGCGATACATGTCTGAAAGAGAATGATATTGACTCTGCATTAAATTGGTACGAGCAAGCTCGTCAACTTCATCCAAATTCAATGCTTCCATACATAGGTCGTGGGTTTGTTATGATGCGTAAAATGGAATTTCACTCTGCACTGGAAGAATTCAATAAAGCGAGTTTGCCCTTTGCGTCTGTTCCATTATTTTATGTTGATCGTTCCAGGGTACATTTTAAGCTCGGAAACCTTGATGCTGCTCATAAAGATCAAGATTTAGCTTTGCATCTTTCTCAAAAAGACGCACTAATAAAATCTGAGTCAACCTTATATGAATATGAAGGATATTTGGATTGGGCTGAAGATTATTATGCACGTGCCATTTCATTGCAGCTGCTTTCGTCTTATGCATATCAGGGGCGTGCTGACGCATACCGGGTTAACCATGAATTTGATAAGGCAATTTTAGACTATACTCGCGCGTTGGAAATTAACCCTCGTGAACCATTATTGTATTTAGGACGCGGTAAATCATATGACGCTAAAGGTGATAAGAGGCGTGCCGCCGAAGATTTTCGTCAGGTTTTGGCAAAAACAAGAAAGTTGCACCTCAAACATCAGGCTGAAGATTTGTTGCGATCGCTCAATGTCGAGTAATATTTGACATAGTAAAACTCTATTAGTTTATTCATTCGAAATGAAAGGATGAAATGAAAACAGCCCTACTCGTAATTGACATTCAAAAAGACTATTTCCCCGGCGGCAAATTTCCGTTAGTGAACCCGGAAGAGGCCGCGAAGAAAGCCTATATGCTTCTTCAATGTTTCCGCGAACATGGCGGGCGTCATGTCCACATACAGCATATTTCGATCAAGCCTGATGCAACCTTTTTTATAAAAGGTGATAACGGTTCAGACATTCACGATCTGGTCGCGCACTTTGAGGGTGAGCCGATCATTTATAAGCACGAACCTAACTCGTTCCTGAAAACAGACCTGCTCGAACTTTTAAAAGGTTGGGGAATTGAGCGTGTAGTCATTACAGGTATGATGACCCACATGTGTGTGGATGCAACTGCCCGCGCCGCATCTGACCTCGGTTTTCAAGTCATCATCGCAGAAGATGCCTGTGCGACTCGCGATCTGAAATATGGCGACACTGTCATTCCCGCTGACCTCGTACACAAATCTTTTCTCGCGGCGTTGAAGTCCTATGGCAAGGTGATGAAATCGGAAGAAGTCATTGCATTGCTCGCAGGAGAGATGGTGAAATAAAAGTCCTTCGACTTCGGGCTTCGCCCTCCGCTCAGGACGGAAAATCATAAATCTGAAATCGTAAATCCGAAATCATATGACCACACTTGACCCTGAAAAACAAAAACAAGCAAAACAATATGCACGCATCAGCCGACGACTGTGGTTGGTGGATACAACTTTCAGCACAGCCTATGCATTGGTGTGGCTATTTCTTGGGTGGGCAGTGTCATTGCGCACATGGCTGACTCATTGGCCGCTGTTTACGAATCAGTGGCTTCTTGTCCCAGCCTTCGTCTTTATATTCGGCGGTGCATACGCTCTTGTCAATCTCCCTCTCAGCTATTACAGCGGATTTGTCCTACCGCATCGTTTCGGACAATCGAATCAGACGTTCAAAGACTGGATCATTGACCAGCTCAAAGGACTCGCGGTCGGGGCGCCCATTGGGTTGTTCCTGCTCGAAATGCTGTATCTCATCTTACGCATCACCGGTGATCTATGGTGGCTGTGGGCGGCGGGCGGACTGTTGGTCTTTAGCGTTTTACTTTCCAACCTTGCACCAGTATTGATTGCCCCTCTATTTAATAAGTATGTTCCATTAGGTGATGAACACAAAGAACTGGCCGACCGCTTGCTGGCTTTGGCTGAACGTGCCAACACAAAGGTCCGAGGTGTCTTCAAGTTTGATATGTCCAAGCGGACAAAGTCTGCCAACGCCGCGCTCACAGGGATTGGCAACACACGCCGCATTGTATTGGGTGATACGCTGATCGAAGAATTTTCAACCGACGAGATCGAAACTGTCCTTGCGCATGAATTGGGACATCATGTTCATCGCGATATTCCGTTGCTCATCACATTCGGCGCGGTCAGCACTACTTTGAGTCTGTTCCTTGCGTCGCTGGCTTTGAAGTGGGCGATTGGCTACTTCGGTTTTGAGTCTGTTGCAGATGTGGCCGCATTCCCTGCGTTTAGTCTCATTCTCGGTGCCTACGAGCTGATCACCATGCCGGTGGATAACGCCGTATCCCGCTGGAGGGAGAATATGGCTGACGATTACGCGTTACAGACTACGGGTAAGAAAGAAGCGTTCGCTTCCGCTTTTACACGGTTAGCGAATCAAAACCTTGGAGAAGTCGATCCTGAAAAATGGGTGGTATTCCTGTTCTATTCACATCCCCCGTTGGGTGAACGCATTGCAAAAGCACAAAATTGGAAAATGGCCTGAGGCTATTCCATTCGCATCCATGATTTTCTTTGGATAAGGACCGGGATGAGTATGATCGCTGTGATCACTCCTCCCAAAATGACAATCAAATCTGTATCGCCTACTTCGGAGCGATCCTCTTCTACTGGGGTAGGGGTGGTTTGCAGAAGAATGGATGCGGTGGTTGAATATCCCTGCCCCGAGATCTTTGCAGTGTAGGTGATCATGGCGCTTGAAAGCGCAATCAACAAACTGACCCCTAGGATGATGGCTGGACGGATAAATCTTTTCATAGGATTTGCAAAGTATAACATGCGCTGACGAGGTCTTTTCAAGGTGACCCGCCAGATGCACCTAAGAACATGTCGAATTTTGCAGGTTTGGTGGCTTTGTATCAACCATACATGTACCGACACTTATTATTGTAATGGTTTGTCCTTTGCAGTATAATCGCCCCGTTGCTGGCGGGGTTCAGCAATGCGAGGAGATGAGTTAAGTCCATCTTTTTGTGTTGATTCTCCATTATTGCTCGTCCAGGTCTTTGCTGGCAATGACCGGGGCGAGTCTTATGTTTGTTCTGCACTTCGAATCATTTATTGTGAATTTTCCGATGTGCAGTTTTTTCAAATTGTAATACCTACTTTTTCGATGTGATTTATATTAGATAGCGGACTTACTTCAAGTAAATCATCAGTTACAGGAGCCTGCATGGTCAAGAAGATATTTGAATGGGTACTGAGCCCAATGGGGCGGATCGGCGTGCTGATCGCAGCATTGTCTGTATTCAGCCTTTTTGCATTCGGCATCTATCAGACCCAACAGTCACTTAGGGAACAGCCCATTGCATTCCGACATGATGTCCATGTCAAAATGGGGGTTCAATGTTTGTACTGTCACCCAGGTGCTTTGCGCGGACCTTCTCCCGGTTTGCCGACACAAAACAAGTGTTGGGGTTGTCACCAACAGATCGCCAAAACTCTGACGAGTGAAAGGCTTGCGGTGTTGGTAGAGTATGTAAAGAACGATAAACCCATCAAATGGGTGCCAGTGGCGCAAGTACCGGACTTTGTACACTTTAATCATCGTCCCCATATTGCGGCAGGCGTCAACTGTGAAGATTGTCACGGCGACCTAAGCAAACAGGAGATTTACGAAAACCCGCAAGTGTTGAACATGGGTTGGTGTCTCAATTGTCATAAGTCACGTACAGCGGATAGTATTCAGAACAATCCTAACAACGACCCAAAAGTTTCCGCGCTTCTCGAAGAGAAACGTGTCAAATTGACCGATTGTGGAACATGTCATTATTAATCCGGGTGAAAAGGAAGATATCATGAGCAAACAAATTTCCCGGCGTGATTTTCTCAAGTTGGCTACAACGGGTGCGGCCACCACGGCTGTTCTCACAGGTTGTGGCCCGGCTTCGCGTTATGTTGATCGCGAACCGTACAAGAAGATGCCCGAATATACCTACAATGGCTTGAGCACCTATTACGCCACAACCTGCCGCGAATGCGCGGCGGCCTGCGGGCTTGTTGTCCGCACCATGCAAGGACGCGCCATCAAAGTGGAAGGTAACGCCAGCAATCCTGTCAATCTCGGCAAGACCTGTGCGCGTGGCCAGGCCACACTTCAAGGTTTGTACAATCCTGATCGTGTCGAAAATCCTACGAAACAAGGTCGTGCTACCAATCTATCCAAGAGCACTTTGGATTGGGACGCCGCCGTTCAAGTTGTCTCCGATGCACTCAAGAATAACAATCCATCTGAGATCGCTTTCTTGATGGGCATGGCTCCCGATCATCTCTTTGATCTTGTGTCTGACCTCGCGAAAGCCATCGGTGCTCCGGCCCCGGTCCGCTTTGGTGCGTTGGGCATGTTCGAATCACGTGCCACCTTGAGCAAGGCCGCTGAAAACCTTCTCGGTCAATCGGCCATGCCGTTCTTCGATATTGCCAATGCAGACCTTGTCCTTTCGTTTGGCGCGAACTTCCTCGAAACATGGATTTCTCCCGTAGCTTTCACGCGCGGTTTCTCGAAGATGCGACGTGGCAATCCAAAACGGCGCGGCCATTTCATCCAGTTTGAAGCGCGGATGTCTCAAACCGCTTCCAAAGCCGATGAATGGATCCCGCTTCTTCCCGGGACCGAAGGCTTGGTCGCTCTTGCAATCGGCCGGCTCGTGGCTGAAGCCAAAGGTGGCGCAACTCCGAAAGCCTTTGCATCAGTCAATGTGAATGATGTTGTTACGGCTTCTGGTGTGAAACTGGAAACCCTTGAGCATATCGCTCAATTGATTGTAGAGTCCGAAAGCCCGCTTGCCATCCCCGGCGGTGCGGCACTCGGTCAAAGCAACGGGCTTTCCACTGCTGAAGCAGTTCTTGCATTGAACGCGCAGGCTGATAACTTTGGTAAACCCGGCGGCGTATCCCTTTCACCACTTTCACCGAATCAAGATGCCTATCATCGCCCTGCCAACACGCAGGAGATGGGTGACTTCATTAACAAGATGAAGAGTGGTGGCGTGAAGGCTCTGTTTATTCATGGCGTCAATCCTGTTTTTGAATTGCCTGTGTCCCTCGGCTTTGCTGATGCGCTTGCATCTGTCCCGCAGGTGATCTCGTTCGCCACCTTCGCGGATGAAACCGCCATCGCATCTGATTATGTTTTCCCCGATCATCACGGACTTGAATCTTGGGGATACCAACGTGCTGTCACCGGTACCAGCGAGTCGGTTCTGTCTGGCGCCCAGCCTGTTGTGACTCCTTATTTCAATACGCGCTCCACAGCAGATGTGTTGATCGCCGCCGCACCCAATGCCTTGCCTTATGCTGATGAAGTTGAATTCATTCAATCAAAATTGAACTCGCTTCTTGGACAGGAAGGCTCCTTCATCGCTGCTGAAATCAATACATTCTCTGCTTACTTCCAGCAACATGGCGGTTGGTGGAAGACTGCGGATGCATCCACAGTTCCTTCCGCCTCTAGTGTGCTGAGCAAGAGCGTGAACGCTAAACCTGCTGAGTTTGGCGGCGAAGGTGAGTTCTTCTTCCTTCCATTTGTCTCCCCGACTTTAGCCGATGCCGGCGCGAATAAGCCCTGGTTGCAAGAATTACCTGACCCCACAACAACAGTTATGTGGAATACATGGGTTGAGATCAATCCTGAAACTGCGCATGAGCTTGGCATTGAGAACGATGATGTCGTGCAGATCGTTAGCGAAGCGGGCAGTGTGGAAGTGTCTGTTTATTTGTATCCAGCCATACGTCCAGATGTGATCGCGATGCCCTTTGGGCAGGGTCACAAGGCATATGGTCAGTTCGCGGCCGGTCGCGGTGCGAATCCTGCTGACGTGTTGGGTGTCCATTTGAATGAAGCAGGTGACTTGGCGTTTGCTGGTATGAAGGTTGATGTGAAGAAGACCGGCAAGAAGAAGGAAATCTCCCGTCTGGAAAGCCGTATGGGCGTCTATGGCGAAGGAATGGGCGAGGAGCATTAGAGGAGCAAATGATGACAACGATAGATTTGAATCGTATAGGCGCCAAAGGCGCAATCGCAGAAGAGGCTGAAGGCAAATGGGGCATGGTCATTGACCGTGATGTTTGCACGGGCTGTCAGGCTTGTGTGGCCGCATGTGCCATGGAAAATAATATTGCGTATGTCGGTGAAGAGGATGCTGGTTACGGTAGAACCATGCATTGGATTCGCATTGAACGCTTTTGGGAGGGTGAATACCCTGAGGTGAAATCCACTCATCAGCCGATGCTCTGCCAACAATGCGGACATGCGCCTTGCGAGCCCGTTTGCCCAGTCTTTGCTACTCCGCATAGCATGTCAGAACAGATCAATTTGCAGGTTTATAACCGTTGTATCGGTACACGGTATTGCGCGAACAACTGTCCGTATCAGGTGCGTTCCTTTAACTGGCGCGATTATCAGGACAATCGCTTACGCCCTGAGATCACCATCCTTTCCAACCAGTTCAACCCGGATGTAACGGTTCGCCGCCGTGGCGTGATGGAAAAATGCTCCTTCTGTATCCAACGCATTCACAAAGCAGAGGATAAGGCCAAGTCTGAAGGTCGTGAGGTCGAAGACGGTGAGTTTACAACCGCTTGTGCACAGGCTTGCCCTGCCAATGCGATCACCTTCGGTCGCTTGGACAACCCGGAAAGTTTGGTCAGTCAATTAGCGCAAAACGAGCGTGGTTACAAACACCTTGATGAACTGAATACATTGCCGCGTGTGACTTACCTCAAGGAAGGTTAATAAGATATGTCCGCTGTTAGCAAACATTATTCCGGTGCAGAAAAGGCACATGCGCATCATCAGGAAGAAGAACACGATCCACGTGAATTCTTGATGTATGACCCCAAACCCCGCGGTGAGATGAATGACATGGTGATGGAATCCATGATGACCACCTCGTGGAAGTTCTGGGCGGTGATCGCGGTCCTTGTCGTTTTGGTTGCCAGTTGTTTTGTGTATGCCTGGGGCTATATGATCGCCAATGGCTTGGGAACTGCTGGCGTGATGCGCCCCTCGTATTGGGGTGTCTTTCTGGTCAACACCGTGTTTTGGATCGGTATCAGCCATGCAGGGACGTTTATTTCGGCGATCTTACGTGTGTTCAAAGCTGAATTCCGTCGTCCCTTTACGCGTGCCGCAGAATTGATGACCACGTTCGGTCTTATTCAAGCTGGCGCAAGTATCTTCATGCATATGGGACGTGTGTGGTTGGCATACTGGATGTTCCCGATACCCAACGAACGAATGTTATGGCCTAACTTCCATTCCCCGTTGATGTGGGACTTGTTAGCTATTACAACATACGTACTCGGCAGTACCATGTACTTGTTCCTGCCGCTTATCCCTGATCTTGCCATGGCTCGTGACCGTTCTACTGGTTGGCGTAAATCCTTCTTCAAAGTGTTGGCCCTTGGTTTCCGTGGAACAGAAGGTGAATGGCGTCACTTGCAGACAGCCATGAACTATTTTGCTTTTGCGATCATCCCCGTCATGTTCTCTGTACACACCATCGTCTCATGGGACTTTGCAATGGCCATGCGCCCGGGTTGGTCTTCCTCGGTCTTCGGTCCGTACTTCGTGCTTGGTGCTTTGCACTCTGGCATGGGAGCGGTGGCTGTAGTGTTGGTCATCATGCGCGCGACGATGAAACACATGGATTATTTCATCCGCAAGGAACATTTTGACGCACTTGGCAAATTGATGTTGATCGTTTCTTTTGCCTATGCTTACTTCTTCTTCAACGACTATATCGTTCAATGGTATGGCGGCGACCGGGCAACTGATAATCTCTTGCACTGGTTGGAAGAAGGGAAAATGTCCTGGATGTTCTACCAGTTGATCTTGTTTAACATCATCATTCCCTGGCTGACATTGTGGAGCAAAAAGATCCGTACGACTCCCTGGTTGCTTGCCATTATCGGTATCCTGATCAATGTGGGTATGTATTGGGAACGGTATTTGATCGTCCCTGTGATGCTGGCCGTGAACCGGATGCCATTTACCTGGCGCTTGTACCAGCCCCGTATTGAAATCTTCCTGACAGTTGGGACTTTTGCCTTGTTCCTGTTGTTCTATATGATCGCTTCAAGACTTATCCCACTGATCCCGGTCTGGGAAGTTCAGGAAGGGCAGATGGTACATACCCTCCGCAAGGTCGGTAAGACCCATGTTCCAACCGTCAGCGAGTTCGAATAAATGGAGCAGAATATGTCTGAAGTAACTTTGTTGGCTGTTTTCAACGATATCGATCCTGCCGCAGATGCCATTGAAAAATTGCATGAAGCAGGAATTGAAGACGAAAACATCAATGTCATCTCTGGTGTACCTGTGACCCATAAAATGCTGGGACGCCCGCATCCATGGACTAATGTCTCCCGTTTGTCGTTAGGTGGGGCGATTATTGGCTTCCTCGTTGGCTTGTTCCTGAACTTTGGAACGCCTCATTTGTACACTGTTATGGTGGGTGGCCAATTTATTACGCCTGTTCCCCCTGGCTTGATCATTACTTTTGAAATGACCATGCTCTTCTCGTTGCTGGCTACTTTTCTGGGTGTATTTCTGGATAGTTATTTCCCCAACTATCGCCCCATGGAGTATGTACCTGAGGTCAGCGATGGCAAGATCGCAATTTTCTTCAAATGCTCAGACGGTGACCAAAAGAGTCTGACCGATACGTTGAAAAAATTGGGCGCAGAATCCATTAAGGCTGCGGAGGCGCAACAATTATGAGATTATTGAAACAACTGTTTTGGGTGTTCCTGACGCTGGGTGTTCTCTTTGGCGTTTTGATGCTCTTCACCTTTGACGTGATTAAGGTTGAATGGCCATCCTTCATGGAGATCCAACCTTCCTACCGCCCAATGGAAGATCCATTACCTGTGCCTGCACGTTCTATCCCTGTAGAAGGACCATCGTATATTGCTGGCATAACGCCAGAAAATCCAACGCCAGCGGATGAAGGATCAATTGCACGTGGTGCGGAACTGTTTTCGATCCATTGCTCTCAATGTCATGGTGCAACTGGTGAAGGAAACGGCGCGGTAGCCGCGTTCCTTGTCAACTACAAACCAGCCAATCTCACCAGTGCTGTAGTGCAATCCAAAAGTGATGGCTCGATGTTCCTGACCATCAGCAATGGTCTTGAGGGGCGTATGCCTTCGCTCAATGAAAATCTGACCGTTTCAGAACGCTGGGATGTGGTCAACTTCCTTCGTACGCTGAAGGCAACGGAATAGGGGAGGAGTTGGGACATGAATGATGTTCGTAAAGTGATCTACGGAACCATTATCGGTTTCTTCGTGATGTTGGGAATATGGCTCAGCATCATCTATCTTTCAGCCTGCGGATTTACTTTTACTTGTAATCAAGCAGTAGCAAAAGTGGACCGCACACCGATCCCAACGTTGATCCCTGTATCTCATTCGGATACACAAATGGAATCAGGAATGGCAGAGTTCAACAAGTGTGAGATATCGGCAAACGATTTGATCGGTGCATGGGTGTCTGCGAACTCTCCTGAAACAGAGGCTTTCACGTTCACTGATGTGAATGGAAAATCCTGCACAGGGATGTATGCAGAGGATGTACAACCCCTCTTTGTAGAGAATAGTCTCTGGAAGGTCGGTGAGATCGGTTGTGTCTCGTGCCATAACGCAGATGCAGTTGATAAGAATGCTGGCTTGGATATGACCACTTATGCCGCGATCACGAAAAGTGGCATTGTGAGCAATGGTGATTGGGAAAAATCAAAGCTTTATGAAGTTCTGTCACAGGGCTTGGTTCCAGAAGGACATTCTGCTGATGTGTCAGCGAGTAACCCGCTTCTTTTCGCTGGGACAATTGTCCCTGAGCCTGAAGCGACAGCTACTCCAACGTTTTAGAAAATATATTCCTTAAAGTCGAAGGGACTGGTTTATAAAGAGCCAGTCCCTTTTTGGTTAAATGATTTTTCAGGCGATGTTCACAACGTAAGAAAGCAAAACGCTCCTTTACGATGAAAGGAGCGTCTAGCGGAGAGGGCGGGATTCGAACCCGCGAACCTTTGTGGGTTACACGCTTTCCAAGCGTGCGCGCTAAGCCAACTACGCGACCTCTCCAAATTGAGCGACGGGGATTATACCAGAATTTATAGGCATGTCAGCCATAGTGCTGACATGCCTTTTTGTTTTGGTTAGTTATCCAATGCGCCTTGGTTGACCCAGTCAATGACAAGTTGAACCTGCGGGGGAGTGAGCTTGGGTCCGCGTTTGGGCATTTTGTTGGTTGCTAACAATTCGACGAGAAGGCTATTGTCTGCATCACCGGGTGTGACAACAGTGCCGTTATCAGAACCAGCCATTAAGTCTGCGTAGGATTTGAGGTTTAAGCCTTCTTCAACTCTGTCGCCACCATGACAGTTCACACATCGACCGGTAAGAATTGGCGCGATGTCATTGGCAAAGCTGACGGTTGCTGCATCAGAAGCGGGCTCGGTTGGTGCCTGTGTGGGTTCTTCGGTTGGGGCTGGCGTAGCTACTGTTTCGGTGGGGCTGGCAGGCATCTCGGAAGCAACAACAGGCGCCTCGGTCGGTTGTGAGGCGGGGGCTTGTGTAGCAGTGGGCTGGCTTCCGCAAGCGGATATGAGTCCAGCGATCAAGATGAGGGTGAGTAATTTTGTTTTCATGTGTGTGTTCTCCTAAAAACCATAAAGTATGACGCCGCCCAGAAATGCAAGGACGATCGCGATGACAAAACAAAGGCCGTATGCACCGACGTAAAGAAGTCGGTTGCCTTTTTGAAACAATTCAGGGTTACGAAAGCGGATAATGCTGATGCCTGTTGTGAGAAGGAAAAGTAAAAGCGCAAGTAATACTTTTGTACCTGCATTAGGCGCTGCGCCTTCATAATTTTTCATGTTATCCATCATGCCGGTGGCGCCCGCAACAATTGTGCTTATGGCGGCAAGCACGATGTTGGCAAATGCGGCTACTTCGAGTGATGGATTGTTCCTCCACCACGCAAGTAGAATGAACAAAAATGCTGCACCTGTGAGCGCAATAGGAAAGTGCACGATCATAGGATGGATTGGGTGGAGCTCAGTAAGCGCTGTCAATAGACGGTTGAAAAAGTCCATGTTTCTCTCCTTTTTATGGCAAGACCCTGGTTTAGCCAGGGTCTCATATCCTTTTGTAACTATTTGGACGTACCGTTAGTGGTTTTAATTACCTTCTGTTTTGACATCAGAAGTCTGTGTATTCGTTGTTGTTCGCGTAATACGCCAGCCACTTTTTGTGAATAGCCAGTAGACAAACCAGATCACCAATCCCAGTACAGCGATATTCCAGATGAAGTGAAACGGGGAGAAGAAGCCCATACCCATGCCGAAACCGCCACGTCCCATCATGGGCGGGCGATATTGCTGATTCCAGCCGCCAAAGTCATCGTTAAATCTGTGCATCGGCATTTGGCTTGGATTCATATGGTAGAAGCCGGTTGCTGGGAGTTTGCCCGATGTAGACGCGCCTTGCATATATCCGATGCGGTATCCTGCAAAACCCGCCGCACCTAATGCACCGAGAATAACGATCACAGCGAGAAGTGTGAGAAGAACTTTTTTCATTATTAAATCTCCTTATGTTATTTCAACAATACCATGCAAGTGCTAGTGACACGTGTAGAAATTGTGTGGAAATTATAAATGCTTATTAATCTACGATATAAAGTTCTTTACAGAATCTTCACATTTTCCATTTATTTTCATCACCTGTCCTTTTCCCTTGGCGACTACAATCTCGAAAATCTTAGGAGATAAAAATGATCGAAACCAAAACAAAAAACAATACAAAAGTGAAGCTCATACTTGATGTGAGCATCTTCGTTGCCTTCATCATTGCCATGGATCCGCGTTCCAGTGGGATCGCTGTGCATGAATGGCTGTCCACTGCTGCGTTTGCGGCTCTTGTTACGCACCTGCTGTTGAGCTGGGATTGGATCGTGCAAACCACACGCCGTATCGTTAGCACAATGAACGCTCAGACACGCTTCAACTACATTCTCAACTGGTTGCTGTTTTTCGATGTGACGATACTTATGCTTTCGGGGTTTCTGATCTCGAAATCCGTTATGCCATTTTTAGGTATTACCCTTCCTCAAAACTTCACCTGGCGCGCCTTGCATGATGCCTCTGCGAATATCTTCCTTTTGTTGCTTGGCATTCACACCGCCTTGCACTGGAATTGGATCGTGACTGCATGTACGCGTTATATTTTCCAGCCGATTGCCCGGTTGTTCTCAACAAATAAGAAAAAGGATGTAGCCGTATGAAAACTCTAGGAAAGGTCATTGTGATACTGGCCGCTTTTGCCATTGTCATGGGCATTACGTATAGTGCGGTCAATGCAAGCGGATCGTCGTCAAACGGTGCGCCGCCACAATTTGAAAATGGTGAACGTCACGCACCTCCTCCAGATGGTCAGTTTGTGGAGCGTGAAGAAGGCGAAGGTGGCGGTTGGATATTCGGTTTGATCAAGAATATAGGGGTTGTCACTGTAGTTGTACTTTTGATCGTTCTACCGAAGAATATCAGACAAAAAAGAAAACAAGCACCACAAGTTATTGCGAAATAAAAAAATCGGAAGTGTTCTAATGGACACTTCCGATTTTTGATTCTGTTTGCATTCAGGACTTTGCCGGTAGCGAGACGATGACTCTCAACCCCTTGCCCGGCTCGGACTTCGCTGAAAGCTGGCCGCTGTGTGCCTGCACGATGGATTTGGCGATAGCCAATCCCAAACCCGAACCGCTCAGAAGTGCACCGTCACGCTGACGGGATGTATCGGTGCGATAGAAGCGTTCGAAGATCTTTTCTGTTTCTTCAGGTGAAAGCCCGGGGCCACTATCTTGAATGGAGATCTCAACAGTTTTATCTATTTGTTTTGCGGCGATGGTGATTATCCCGCCTTCGGGAGTGTGACGAGTGGCGTTGTCTAAAATATTCGTGAGTACCTGAGTCATTCGTCCAGGATCAAGCTCGAGCGTAGGAAGAGGCGAAGCGATGTCCAATTCAAGCAAGATGTTTTTCTTTTGAGTCTGATATTGATAGAGGGCAGCTACTTCTTGGAGCAGTCGCTCGGGTTCTGTAGGTTGGAAGGTCATGGCCAATTCGCCTGCATCTGCGAGCGAGAGTGTTCGCAGATCGTTGACCAAATGCTCGAGGCGGGTCGCTTCCTCGCGGATGATCTCAAAATTTTCTTTGGTTGGCGGGAGCACACCATCGTGAACTGCTTCTGCGTGACCAAGGATCAGGCTGAGCGGAGTGCGGAGTTCGTGAGCAATATCTGCTGTCATTTGTTTGCGGGCATTGACCGAGCGCATAAGTTCTGCGCTCATTTTGTTGAAGGCCTTGGCGAGTTCACCAAGCTCATCGCTTGAACGTACCTGTACTTTTTGATCGAGATCGCCTTCAGAGACGGCATGTGTGGCTTGTGTAAGCTCACGAATGGGACGGGTGATGGTGCGTGAGAGTACAACACCAAGGATGAGTGCGATGATTGCACCGACTAACGCACCATAAAGAAGCGTGATGTTGGTGCGTTCGATAAATTCAAGTTCACGAGGGTTCCCCTGAAATGGTGCACGTATCGGAACCAGCACTCCGATCACAACATCATTTTGCTTGATAGGTATGCCCAAGTCAAATTCGTCTTCGGATACCTTTTCCCCTGTCTTTAAGTTCCCGTTAGAAATAAGTACATAGCCATTTGGGTCTGTTAGTGTGAAGGGTTGACGTATATCTGGGCGAGGGTTGGGCGCTCCCACTCCTGCGCCGGGCTGATGGTTGTTACTCTGAAAAAAGACAACGTCCGCGCCGTTCCATGACCCGTTTTCTTGATAGTATGTGGAAAGGCCCGTGACAAGATTGCTCTGAGATTGATCGGAGAGAAATTTTATGAATTCCTGCCGGGTATTCCAGCGTGCTGTGAGAAAGATGATAGCCACGCTGATGATACCAATGCTCAAGAAGGCAACGATCAATTTAGTGGATATGGAACGCATAGACCTTATTCCCTTTTAAAACGATAGCCTACGCCATATACCGTTTCGATATATTTTGGCGTGCGAGGGGATTTCTCGATCTTGCCACGCAGGTTCTTGATGTGAGTATCTATAGTGCGTTCATACCCCTCATAGCGAACACCTTGAATAACATCGAGCAGGTCAAGACGTGAATACACACGTCCGGGGGAGCCCATAAGCGATGTTAGGATATCGAACTCAGAGGGGGTCAGGTCTACAAATTCATCGGCAACTTTTACTGTGCGACTGTCTCTATCAACGATAATATCTGCGGCTTTCAACACCTTGGCAGTGGGTTCCTTCTCTCCAGCGCGGCGCATGACAGCACGTACGCGCGCCACCAACTCACGCGGACGGAAAGGCTTGGTCATGTAATCATCTGCGCCCACTTCGAGGCCGATCACTTTTTCTTCATCGTCTACACGTGCAGTCAAAAGAATGATGGGGGTATCGTTTTCTGCGCGGTGCTTGCGCATGAATTCGTACCCATCCATTTCAGGCATCATCACGTCGAGGACGATCAAATCGGGCTTTTCTTTTTGAGCCACACTTAAAGCCTCCCTGCCGTTGTACGCAGTGACCACGCGGTACCCTTCCTGCGTCAAGTAACTCTCGACCAGTGAGACCAACCTTTTTTCATCGTCCACGACCATGATGGTTTTAGCCATACTTCATCCTTTCAATTTCAGTATATCAATATTCTGGTTTTAGGAGCCAGCTTTTTCTTGCAGAAGCTTTACAAGAGCTTCGATAAGTGGAGCGGGTGTCCTGTTTAAGCGGACGGTGTTCGCACCTCCATTTTCTGTGCGACGGGCCTGTGCTGTGGCGACCTGATCAGGACTCAACCCCGACCCGCCTCCACCTGGACCTCCGCCTGGTCCACCTCCCGGTACTCCACCTCCACTTGGAGGAATAACCATATCGCCACCGCCACCAGGCATGCGGAATTCTCCGTTCCCGCCATTGTTCGTTCCGTTTTGAGCAGATGCCGCCCCGTTCTGACCAGTTACTCCCTGTTCTTGCATAACGGTGAACATATCCTGCGGGGTCAAATTCATTTCTTCAATAGCTTTTATCTGGTCGGCTGTCATGGTTTCTTGAATTTGCTCAGCCAATGCTGAGACCTCTTGCTCGGCAGATGTATCGCTTGTGCTCAATTGTTGATACACCTGCCAAAGCGGAAGTAGTTCAGTAGCCTGTTCGGCTGTAATGGCATTGGCAGTATTTTCCAACTTGAACGATCCAATTACTAATTTGGATGCAAGCGGCAATTCCATAGCCGTGGCGTTGCCAGATTGATCCGGTCGATTGGTAGCACTGTTGCTACTACCGCAAGCGGTCAGTGCAAGAACAAGAATGGTGAAAATCACGATGGTTATTTTTTTCATGTTATCTCCTTGATGGGGAGATGACAGTCACTTTTAAAGTGACTGTCATCTGTTTTATTCGTATCGTAGTGCTTCAATGGGATCGAGTTGTGCGGCTTGGTTGGCGGGATAGAATCCGAAGAATGCTCCGACAATCGCGGCGGAACTGAACGCTAGCAGGACGGAACTTACAGACACAACCGTCCGCATGTCGCTGAAGGTGCCGAATATGTAGGAACCGCCTACGCCAACGAGGATGCCGATCAACCCGCCTATAACGCTCAATAACAAAGCCTCGATCAGGAATTGCAAGCGGATATCGTTTGGTGTTGCGCCGATGGATTGACGCAAACCGATCTCACGTGTCCGCTCGGTGACGCTGACCAGCATGATGTTCATGATGCCGATACCGCCTACAATGAGCGATACGCCTGCCACCCATGCTAACAGATTACGAAATGCCGATGTGGTGGATTCGCGGGTGCTGATGATGTCGCTTTGTGTGGTGACGCTAAAATCTGCCGTATCAAGTGTGAGGTCATGGCGTTTGACGAGCAGGAGATTGATCTGTGTGATGACATCGTCAACATTTGCTGAAGGATCAACTTCTACTGTGATCTGGCGTACGCTATCACCGACGATGCGGGCGAATTGTGATGGCGTGAATTTCTGGAACACGACCGTGATGGGCGTATACAACCGCGCATCGAAGTCAACACCGCCTACTGATCCCTTTTCTGCCATCACGCCGATCACGGCCAGTTTTGTAGAACCAACTGTCACGTATTGCCCGACCGGGTTTTCGTCACCGAAAAGTTCTTGTGCCAATGTATAACCAAGGACGGCAACCTTTTGTTTGCGTTGTACATCCTGCTCATTGAAATATCGACCTTGGGAGATTTCAAGATCACGCACGGAGGGGAGGCCGGGTGATGAACCCACGATGGAAACATCATCCAGTTGCGCAGATTCCGATTTGATCGTTTGCGTGGTACTTTGTTCGACGACCACTGCCTCCACACCAGATACCTGATCTTGAATAGCGGTTGCATCGTCATAGACGAGGCCACCACCTTGCCCGCCACCTCCGGGTCCCATTCTGCCGAAACTGCTTTGTACGAACAGAAGGTTCGAGCCAAGGCTTGTGATCTGTTCCTGAATGGTGGCTTCTGTCCCTGCGCTGATGGCGACCATGATGATGACCGCCGCCACGCCGATGATGATGCCCAGCATGGTCAACACGGACCGTATCTTATTTTTGAGTATTGCTTCCCATGCAATACGCATGGCTTCAGTAAGTTTCATGCGTGCACCTTCTTTCCGTTGTGAATAATATTGTCTACGAGGCCATCCGTTAATTGAATGGTTCGTTGTGTGTGCTCGGCAATTTTGGGATCGTGTGTAACCATGACGATGGTCGTTCCTTGTTCATGAAGTGTGTGCAGAAGATTCATGATCTCTACACCAGAGCGGCTATCAAGGTTGCCTGTTGGCTCATCTGCAATGATAAGCACAGGATCATTGATGAGCGCACGTGCAATGGCAACGCGTTGTTGCTGACCGCCGGAGAGTTCATGTGGCTGGTGATGAATGCGCTGTGCCAGACCAACGAGTTCCAGCATGGCCTTTGCTTTTTCTTCGCCTTCTTCGTTCCCTATCTTGTTTTCATGTCTATAAAGAAACGGCAGAGTGACATTTCTAAGCGCTGTTGTACGTGCAAGCAGGTTGTATGCTTGGAAAATAAAACCAAGTTTTTTATTGCGGATGTGGGCCAATTCCACTTTATCAAGTGAGCTCACATCTTCACCGTCGAGCATGTATTGTCCGCTGGTGGGTTGTGAGAGACAACCGAGGATGTGCATGAGTGTGCTCTTGCCTGAGCCAGAAGGCCCCATGATGGCGACGAACTCACCGGCGTTGATCTCGATGTTGATACCTTTCAATGCCGTTACACTGATGTCTCCCATGCCGAAGACCTTTGTGATGTCAATCGTTTCGATAATCTTTTTCTTATCCATTATTGCACCGCCGTAATCCCTGTTGTGACGACGTCGCCTGCCTCAACTCCTGATTTGACCTCTGCATGTAACAAGTCTTTGAGCCCGATCTCGATCACGCGTAAACGGGGTTTACCGTTTTGCATGACAAAGACCGCATATTTGCCGGGGCTGGTTTCGTGCAAGGCTTCTATCGGAATAAGTGTTACGTTCTCAGCGCGTCCGCTGGTCACATCTACTGCGGCAGAGGCGCCAGCCGGTAGATCTGTTTTGATATTCTCATTCAACTTGACAATGGCATGAACGAGCGACGAACTGGATGAGCTGTCGAGTTCAGGGTAGACCGCTGTCACTTCACCTGTGTATGTATCATCAGGCAAAATGTCGAACACTACATCAGCCTCGTACCCTGCTTGAATGCTGGTCCAGTCTTCTGCATCGAAATACGCATCTATTGTGTATGGTTGGCTCAGGTCTGAAACGGTGACAATGGACGACGCGGAGACATAATCTCCGACGCTGGCTGTTAGGGCGGTCACTGTTCCAGTGATGGGAGATGTCAATTGTGTAGCGACCAGATTATCTTCTGCGGTTTGAAGCGCTGTTTGTGCGTCCACAAGCGATGTGATCGTACTGCCGGTCACAGCATCGGGAAGTGGACCCCCGTTTAAAAAGTCGAGGAAGGCTTGCGCTTCTTTTTGGTTCTCAACTGCTAATTGATAGGTTGCACGTGCGGCTGCGATCTCTGCATCAGACGGCGGGATGACTTCCTTGGTTGTTGTTTCCTTGTCTTCATCATTTGTATATGTGTAGGTGAAGGTGAAGTTCTCTGGTGCATACTCATTGATGTATGTCAACTTCGCGGCTTCAAGATTTTTCTGTGCTCGATCTAGGGTCGCTGTGGCTTCATCAACTTTCTTCTTCTGTTCAGCGGTCGGGCTGGACCCTGCGTCTGCTTGCGCCTCTTTGAGCGTTTCCTGCGCTGTAGCTAATTGCCCTTCCCAATAAAAGACATCGGGGCTGACGAGAAATTTTATGGTTTTCAGTGCATTGGTGATCTCTACCTCCGCATCAGCTACTGCTTGTTCTGCCTCGGCAACAGCGGCAGGAGTGGTGATATCTGCAAGGTTGCGTTTTGCCTGTTCGTAAGCAGCCTTGGCTTCTGTGTCATCCATTTTGCCGATCACTTGACCGGCTTCTACTTGATCGCCAATTTTGATGGTCAACTCAGTGATCTGTCCGCTGGTTCCGAACCCAAAACTGACCGTGTTGGCCGGTGCAAGTGTGCCGGTGCCATTGGACTGCAATACGATGCTCCCTCGGTAAGCGGATGCGGTTTGCAGCGGCGTTTCAGTTGCTACACTGGCTTGGGCGGTGTTAGTGAAATAATATGCCGCACTTCCTCCAACAATTGCCAGTGCTACGATCCCTAGGAGTATCCAGCGAGCTTTTTTTGAAGCGAAAATTTTATTCTTCATGTGTCGTCCTTTATGTTCCTTTGATAAATTACCTGGTCTTGACCACGCCTGTAGTGACAGTGTCACCAGCGTTCAGACCGGAAATAATTTCTGCTTTCGTGAGATTTTTCAACCCGACTTCCACAATGTGTAAACGTGGTTGTCCATTTTCCATAACAAATACCGCATATTGCTCGTCACCAAATTCATGCAAAGCTTCTACGGGTATCAGTACGGTGTTCTCTGCCCGCCCGCCGATGACCTCGATGGATAGTGCCGCCCCGGAGGGAAGTTCGTAAGGAATAGTTTCATCCAATTGCGCTGTGAAATGCACAAGTGTTGAACTTGCTGATGATGTGTCGAGCGTGGGATAGATGTTTGTGACACTTCCTTTGAAAGTTTGGTCGGGAAGAATATCGAAAGTAACCTCCACCTCGTAGCCGTTTTCGATCTGCCCCCAGTTGTCTGCATCTAAATATGCATCCAAGGTGTAGGGCTGATCGATATTTGATACGGTAACCACGGCACTGCCACTAGACACGAGATCGCCAACGTTGATATCGAGCGTGGTGATTGTTCCACTGATAGGAGCGATGAGTTTTGTAGCATTCAAGTTGTATTGAGCTGTTTCAAGCGCATGTTTGGTTTCTATGTAAGTGGCCAGATTTTCTCCGGTGGCGTCTTCTGGAATCTCTGCGCCGTTCAATACATCCAAATAGGTTTGCAATTCAGCGATCTGAGCCTTTGCCAGGTTATAGGCGGCGCGTGCCATGCCAATCTCGCCTTCGGTGGGGGCGTAGACCAGGTTGATCTCTTTCCCATTTTCGTCTTCGACCTTGATCGGCTCGGTGACTAGGCCTCTCGATAGATAAAATACATCGTGATATTGTGTAAAGTTAGTCTTGACGTAGGTGTCGTTGTAATCCTGTTGGTAATAGACTAACGAGTTTTGTGCATATTTCAATGACGCTTCGATCTGGGCCACTTTTTGTTTGGCGGTTTCGGATGTGTCAGTTTCGGCGGCGGCTTGCGCGGCGGCGAGAAGTTTTTCACGTTCTGCGATATTCTCTTCCCAATATAAAACCTGTGGGCTGATGAGATATTGGAGTGTCTTTTTTGTACTGTCGTAATCGGTCAACGCTTCTGCGAGCGAGCCTTTCACTGTGGCGATCGCGGCGGCCGATGTCAGTTTATCCATGGCCTCTTGAGCTTGTGCGAGTTCTATCTTTGCCTGAGTATCGTCTAATTGTGCAAGCACCTGACCCGCTTCCACTGCATCTCCAACATTGACCTTGATCTCGCTGACCTGCCCGCTAGTGTTGAAGCCGAAACTGGATTCGGCGGCGGGACTCACTGTCCCTGTGCCGCTGGCAAATAGAACCAAGTCCCCAGTTGTTGCCTTGGATGTTTGAAGCGGGGTTTCAGTTGTTGAATCCGCTGTTGGGGTAGAGAGTCGTAAGTAAAGATATCCACCGCCGCCGAGAAGAATTGCCAATAAAAGAATTATGGCGACTCGGCTTATGCGTATTTTGGATGTGTGTTTGGCTTTTTGTGTTGTGTTCATAGCATCATTCACTTATGTCTGTTGCGTTCGTCAACACAACGTCCCCTGTTTGCAGGCCCGATTGAACTTCGGCGTTGAGAATATCTTGAATACCGATTTCAACTTTCTGTTCTACAGGCTGGCCGTTCTTCATCAAGTACACGGTGTATTTGCCATCCACTTCTTTCAAAGCGGAGGTTGGCACGACGACGACATCCAATGCCTCGCCGCCGGTCACATCTACGCTGACCGTTGCACCAGCAGGAATGTTGACATTGATCTTGTTATCTAATTGCACAAGGATATGGACGAGGGATGTGCCCGATGAATCATCAAGAGCTGGATATACCCGAATGATCTTCCCGGGATAGGTGCTATCTGGAAGCAGGTCGAAGGTTACATTTGCTGTGTACCCGACTTTGGCTTTATCCCAATCGGTTTCGTCGAGATACGCGTCCACCACATACGGCTGGGACATGTTCGATATAGTGATGATTGCCGAAGTGCCCACATTCTCACCGGGATTTATGCTGACGGATGTGATCGTCCCGCTGATGGGTGCAATCAGTTCTGTAGCATCAAGATCTGCTTTTGCTTGATCGAACGCGATCTTTGCTTCTGTAATGGATGTAAAACTGCTGACAGGCACATCGCTTGTTGTCTTGGTGCCATTCAGAATGTCAAGATAATTTTGTGCATCACTTAAGTTGGCCTTTGCAAGTTCGTATGCGGCTTGGGCTGTTGCGATCTCGGCTTCTGTGGGGGCGAAGACCTGCCTGTCGATGGTGATACCGTTATCGTTTCTCACAGGGAAATAGTATTCTTGAAAAAGATACTTGCCTTCGTAATCGCGTTTTGCCTGCGCGAGGATCTTTTCGGTATTTTCAAGAGCTGTTTCGGCAATGGTGAGTAATTGTTTATTTTCATCGGATGCGTCTTGTCCCACCGCATCTTTTGCGGCTTGCACTTTTAATTGCGCCTGTTGTTCATTCTCTTGCGCGATCAGTAGATCAGGTCCGATCATATGTTGATAGGTATCTTTGGCAGAGACAAGCGTCTCTTTTGCATCGAACATGGCCTGTTCTGCCGATGCAATTGCAGAAGGGGATGACAATGCCGCAAGGTTCGCTTCGGCGCGTTTGTATTCCAATGCGATGGTTGAGTTTTCCTGTGTGGCTAGCACCTGCCCAGCTTCCACTGTATCTCCCAACTTCACGAGCACTTCTTCGACCTTGCCACTATTGTCGAAGCCAAAAGAAACTTCCTCACTGGGAATTAGTGTGCCAAGCCCTGATGCCGAGAGAATAATATCTCCGGTGCCAATGGTTGAAGTCTCAAGCGTTGCTTGAATAGCGTTAGTAGATTTTGATTTGCTGTAGTAATACCCTGTCATGCTCAATACAATTGCCAAAACAACTACAGATGAAATGATCCATCCACTTTTGTTCGAGCGTTTCAAAAATTTTGTCGTTGCCATATTGTTTATTCCGTCACCACGGTTTCACCCGCATCGAGTCCAGATTTGATCTCAACGTAGGTATCATCCTGAATGCCAATTTCAACGCTCCGCTCCACTTGATCTCCATTTTGGATGACTGTAACTGCGTACTCACCCTTTGTTTTGTGGATCGCTTCCACTGGCACCAGCACCACATCCTTAGCTTCGCCTCCTACTACGCTTACGGTTGCTCCTGTTCCAACGGGCAAATTCTGGCTGAGACTTCTATCTAACTGCACAACGATATGTACCAGCGACGAATTGCCTGATGCAACTAACTCAGGGTAAACGGTTGTTATCGTCCCGGGGAAGGTCTGCTCGGAAATCAATTCGAAGATCACGTTGACTTTGTTGCCAATTTTGGTGGCGTCCCAATCCGCTTGGTCGAGATAGGCATCTACCATATATGGTTGGTCCAATTGCGAGATGGTGATCGTCGAAGATGTACTGGCTTGTTCGCCGACATTTACACCAAAGGATGTAACTATCCCGCTGATAGGGGCGATCAACTTCGTTTTATTAATTGCAGATTGAGCGTCTTTTACGGCTTGCTGTGCCTGATAAAGCGTGTTTAATTTTTCGCCGGTGGCACCTTCAGGGATCGTGCCTGTATCCAACGCCTCAAGATAAAGTTCTCCGTCTTTGATCGTCTCAATTGCTTGAGCATAGTCGTTGCGTGCCTTGGCAGTATCGGCCGTGGATGCTCCCCTGATCACCGGTATTTCTTTGCCAGTAAGTGGATCTGTTTCTGTCTTTACTACACGATTTCGACCTTGTTGTTCGTATTGTGTAAAGGTTTCAGGCAGATAGTAATCTTCGTAATACGTCCACGCTTGTGATAGTTTGTCATTGAGATAATCAACTGACTTTTCCTGCTTTTTCACTTCTGCAGCGGTCGCATCTGATGGATTGGCCTTCGCATTCGCTTGTGCTTCAGCCAGCCTTTCCTTGGCGGCGTTGAGATTATCTTCTGCATCTATTACTTCTGCGCTGAATAGATACACCAGCCAATCCCTTGCCGCAACTTTTGCATCCTTTGCTGTTGCAATTTCTTGTTGCACAACGGCTATGGAGGCGGGGGAGCGCAGTTCCTGTAACGCCTGTTGAGCTTCTGCATATTCCATCTGTGCGAGCGTATCGTCTAATTGAGCCAGCACTTCTCCAGCTTCTACTTGATCTCCTACCTTCACATTGACTTGTGTGACCTGCCCGCTGGTTTCGAAGCCGAAACTTGCATCTGTTTGTGCGATCAATGTGCCAGATCCAGTTGCTGAAAGGGTCAAGTTGCCTTGCCTTGCGATAGCCGTTTGCGTAGTTGAATTGTCGGCGGTCTGCGAAGTTGCTCTACCTTTCAACCGAAATGCGTACCATCCTGTCACTGCGAGCGCCGCGACGATGACGATGATCCATATGCGCTGTTTTGTTCTTCCCGACGTGGTTGTCAAATTAGAGACCTTTCTGTTGCTAGTTATATTTCTGTAAGTCACTACAGTATATGAACCAATTGTAGAGATACGGTTATTGAATTGTGGAGACTTTGTGTGGGTTGCCTGAAATGTATTCCCCTTGATTTATTTTGAATTATGGGTTAAAAAATAAACTCACCCTCGAAAGAACAATTTCGGGGTGAGTTATATCTTGTTAGAAGGTGTTGCGTTATCGGCTCTTTGAATTCCCAAGCATGATGTCTCGGGGTTCCACCATTCCCCAGCGAGAAGCTCCGAGGTATAGGATCTCGAGGATCAGATCTTCGTATCGAATGCCTTCCGCTTTGCTTTGCAGGCAGAGATCGCTGTAATCGGGTGTTAAGCCGGGCAGCGTATTGATCTCCAGTAAACGGGGATTGCCTTCCTCATCGAGGCGAATGTCTGTGCGGGAGATATCGAGGGCGTAAAGGAGCTGATGTGCGCGTAAGGCGAAGTGTTTGAGTTTCTTCTCGAGTTCAGGGTCCAAATTTGCAGGGCAGACGTAGTCAGGCGCGCCTTCTTCTCCCACTTCTTTGGATTTTGATTCCTGACTGTATATATTTGGTGTGACGGAACGACTCATTTCCAATTCGAGCACTGGGAAACGGTGAAAACCATCCTTTTCATACCATTCGGGGTGGCGTGAGTAGAGTTTTGCATCTGCACGCCCCATGATGCCGACAGTAAATTCTCTTCCTGGCAAGAATGTTTCAACAAGGGCGGGTTGTTGATAGGTATTGATAATGTATTGGGCGCGTTCGCGCAGTTCCTTTTCGTTGTTGACGATGGCTTTTGTGTCCACGCCCATACCTGTGCCTTCGCGAGCGGGTTTGACAAAGAGCGGAAACTTTAGTTCAGAGCGCAGGGGTTCGTCCCCGATGTTGAACTCTTGAAAAGGTGCTACTGGGAGACGGCGATCACGCCAGATGCGTTTGGTCAGTGTTTTATCGAGGGAGATGCCGTTGGTGAGTACGCGTGAGCCGGTATAAGGAATTTGGAGCATTTCGAGCAGGGCAGGGACCTGTGCCTCACGGGCGTCACCGCCTAGGCCTTCGGCAATGTTGAAGCAGATATCGGGCTTTTCTTCTTTAAGTGCGTAGGGCAGATCGGTGTCCGCTTGGATAAAGATGGTTTGGTGGCCATCAGTTTCAAGGGCGGCCCGAATCGAATCTATCGTCTCAATATGATCAAAATCAGCGAAAGCATCTGGTGGAACACCCTCCGGCTTGGGTTTGGTGTCATCCTTGATGTTTGCGAGTACAGCGATCTTCCAGTATCTCTTTAAACGACGCGATGGTGGCTTGTCTTCTCCGCGAGGTAACATTTTTTCTCCTTAAAGTTATCTATAATGCGCTTCGAGTATATTACAACCCATCACGTTTGCAAGGGTTATGATGCGCTACTGCAATTGTAACTAGACAATGATGAGCCTTTCAGGTATCATTGACGCGATTGTGCGCCTCCTCACGAAGGGATTGCACACAAAATGCCCATATGCCCGGATAAGAAGTTATCCGGGTTCTTGTACATAATACGATATTTTGTCGTGGAGGAATAATGACAGACCTGGTCAAGCAAATAGCAGGTGATTTGCAGAAACAAATTGATCTATTTGAGCCGAAAGTCGGCGTCAGCGATGTTGGTACGGTCGTTGAAGCTGGCGACGGTATTGCGCGTGTGAAGGGTCTGGCCAATGTCAGTGCCCAGGAACTCGTGCAGTTTTCCAATGGTGTTATGGGGACGGCCTTTAATCTTGAAGAGGATACTGTTGGTGTGATCGTGATGGGTGAGTACGAGGGGATCACCGAAGGAATGTCTGTAAGTGCTACGGGACGCATCGCTTCTGTACCTGTTGGTGATGCCTTGATCGGACGTGTTGTCAACGCTTTGGGAGAACCGATTGACGCAAAGGGACCCATTGCAACAACGGGTTTCCGCCCAATTGAGCGCATTGCTCCGGGTGTGGTGGAACGTCAGGATGTGGATACCCCGGTGCAGACCGGTATCAAGTCCATTGACTCCATGATCCCTGTTGGTCGCGGACAACGTCAATTGATCATCGGTGACCGCCAAACCGGTAAGACGGCTGTTGCCATCGATACGATCATCAATCAAAAAGGCAAAGATCTGGTTTGTATCTATGTGGCGATTGGTCAAAAGAAAGCGGCTGTCGCTCGTACAGTTGGTATTCTTGAAAAATACGGCGCGATGGCTCACACGATTGTGATGATCGCTTCTGCAGAAGAATCTGCTGCTTTGCAATATATTGCTCCATACGCGGCCTGCGCGATGGGTGAAGAATTCATGGAAAGCGGACGCGATGCATTGATCATTTATGATGATCTTTCCAAGCATGCTTGGGCGTATCGTCAGGTCTCTTTGTTGCTTCGTCGCCCTCCCGGTCGTGAGGCGTACCCTGGTGATGTGTTCTATCTGCACTCTCGCTTGCTCGAACGCGCGGCTCGTCTCGCCAATAGCTATGTGATCACAAAGAAAAGTTTCGGCGGTGAACTTGCATCTGAGAGCGATGCAGTGAACGGTACGGTTTATCGAGGTCCGATGTCTGGGCATGAGGCGGGTGAAGCGCTCAAGGCAATGAGTGATGCCGACAATCACAAGGTTGTGAAAGTTGCAGGAACCGGTGGTTCTTTGACAGCTTTACCGATCATCGAAACATTGCTTGGCGATGTTTCGGCTTACATTCCCACGAACGTTATTTCCATTACAGATGGGCAGATCTACCTCGAAGGTAACCTGTTCAACGCTGGTATTCGCCCTGCAGTGAACGTAGGTATCTCGGTCTCTCGCGTAGGTGGTGATGCTCAAACCAAAGCCATGAAGCAGGTGGCAGGTCGCTTGCGCCTCGACATGGCCGCTTATCGTGAGTTGGCTGCGTTCGCGCTCATGGCGTCTGATCTTGATAAGAACACTCAGAACCAACTGAATCAGGGTCAACGGATGCAAGAGATCCTCAAGCAACCACAATACTCGCCTGTGGAACTTTACAATCAGGTCATTATTATTTTCGCTGGCACAAATGGATTTGCCAGCAGTGTGCCTGTTGAGAAGATGGCCCAGTGGCAAGTGGACTTGGTTCGTTACATGGAAACATCCTACCCCGAAGTTGGCAAAGATATTCTCGAGAAAAATAGAATTACCGACGAAAACAAGGAAAAGTTAATCAAAGCGCTGGATGGCTTCCGCGCTGGATGGCAGGCATAACCCATGGCATCTGCTCGTGAAATGCGGCTCCGAATTCGGAGCGTCAAAAACATTTCGCAGGTTACGCGTGCCTTGGAAACTGTCAGCGCGAGTAAGGTCCGCAAAGCGATTGCTGCGGTCTCTGCAACGCGTTCTTATGCGACCAAAGCCTGGCAGGTTTTGAAGCATGTTGCCGAACAACCCGGCCGCGATACCCTGCATCCGTTGCTGGCTGATCGAAAGTCTGTAAACAACACATTGGTTGTTGTTGTGACAGGTGACCGTGGGTTGGCTGGCGCGTATAACTCGAACGTGATCCGTTT
Source organism: Candidatus Defluviilinea proxima (assembly GCA_016721115.1). Lineage (NCBI taxonomy): Bacteria > Bacillati > Chloroflexota > Anaerolineae > Anaerolineales > Candidatus Villigracilaceae > Candidatus Defluviilinea > Candidatus Defluviilinea proxima. Next base: position 4,343,171 of record JADKIW010000001.1, on the reverse strand, counting down.
CGTCGCTTCACGCTTCGACAAGAATCCTGTTCCCGTTAAATATATAGCTGTCGGCCGTAAAGGCCGTGACCTGCTTTTCCGCCGTCGCAAGAATGTGATCGCGGATTTTAGCAATATCCCTGCCGCACCTTCTTTTGCAGATGTCTCTGCGATTGGACGGTTGGCTGTGAATGAGTTTATGAACGGCGACGTGGATGAAGTCTTTTTGGTGTATACCGACTTCATCAACATGGCCCGTCAGGTCACCACAGTCAAACGCCTTCTGCCGCTGGAACTTGCCGGGGAAGGATTGGTAAAGGATTTTGAGCAACAGCATACGGGTCCGCATGCCGCGTATGAATATGAACCAGATATGCGCGAGATCCTCGATGAGATCATCCCGCGTTTTACTGCGTTGCAGGTCTATCAGGCTATTCTTGAATCGCAAGCGAGCGAACATGCCGCGCGTATGGTGGCCATGCGTAATGCGACCGATAACGCAAAGGAATTGATCGGTGCTTTGCAACTGGCTTATAACAAGGTAAGACAACAAACGATCACGAACGATATTTTGGACATTGTCGGCGGCGCAGAAGCGCTGGCCGCGAAATAACTGGAGGAACTCATGGCAAATGCAAATGGCCGTGTCGTACAAATTCTTGGTGGTGTGGTGGACGTTGAATTTTCCGAAGGGAACGTCCCCGAACTTTATGAAGCGATCGAGGTGGCTCGCAAAGATAAAGAGCCGCTTGTCCTTGAAGTACAGAAACATCTTGGCAACGGTTGGGTCCGCACGGTATCCATGGACTCGACGGATGGTCTACAGCGTGGCGTTCCTGCAGTAGCAACGGGCGCTCCCATTTCGGTCCCTGTTGGCCCGGCTACATTGGGACGTATCTTCAATGTGTTGGGTAAACCGATCGATAAGAAAGGGGATATTGCGGCAAGTGCGCGTTATCCTATTCACCGCCGCGCACCTCTGTTCTCTGAACAATCCACCCGTGTGGAAGTGTTCGAGACTGGTATCAAAGTCGTTGACTTGATCGCTCCGTTCACCAAAGGTGGTAAGACCGGTATCTTCGGTGGCGCAGGCACAGGCAAGACAGTTATCATCATGGAACTCATTCGCTCTGTTGCGACAGAGCACGAAGGCAACTCCGTGTTTGCTGGCGTGGGTGAGCGTACCCGCGAAGGAACACAACTCTATCGTGAAATGCTCGAGTCCGGTGTTATGAAAGACACCGTCATGGTCTACGGTCAGATGAACGAGCCCTCTGGTGTGCGTCTGCGCGTTGCGCTTTCTGCACTCTCGATGGCTGAATACTTCCGTGACCAAGGCAAGGACGTGTTGCTCTTCGTAGATAACATCTTCCGTTTCTCGATGTCTGGTTCTGAAGTGTCGGCGTTGCTTGGACGTATGCCTTCTGCGGTGGGATACCAGCCCACGCTCGCCACTGAAATGGGTGAGTTGCAGGAACGTATTACCTCCACTCGCACCGGCTCGATCACGTCCATGCAGGCTGTGTATGTGCCCGCTGACGATTACTCCGATCCTGCTCCTGTGGCGACCTTTACCCACCTCGATGCGACCATTGCTCTCGAACGTTCCATCGTAGAAAAAGGTATTTACCCCGCAGTGGATCCGCTCGTTTCCACATCCCGAATTCTTGATCCCAACATCGTGGGCGATGAACACTATCGAACTGCACGCGAAGTCCAGCGTGTTCTTCAGCGCTATAAGGACTTGCAGGATATCATCGCCATTCTCGGTATCGATGAACTTTCAGAAGACGATAAACTTATCGTGTCTCGCGCTCGTAAGATCGAACGTTTCTTCTCCCAACCGTTCTATGTGGCGGAACGCTTCACCGGCATCCCTGGGGCATATGTTCCTCTTCAGGATACGGTGCGTGGCTTCCGTGAAATTCTGGATGGCAAATGCGACGATCTGCCCGAGCAAGCCTTTATGATGGCAGGCACGATCGAAGATGTGCGCGCACGCGCAGCAAAGATGGGATAGAAAGATAATATCGGTCGTTGCGAGAATGGTATTCCTCTCGACGAAGCAATCCCCTTATCAAATGGAGATTGCTTCGTATCGCTAAAGTGTCACTCGCAATGACGAAATGGATTGACTATGACCATTCGTTGTGAAATTGTCTCCCAGGACCGAACCGTATTCGAAGGTGATGTGGATATGGTTGTGCTTCCCGGTGCAGGTGGGGAGATGGGTATCCTTCCCAAACATGCGCCTGTTCTTACCACACTGAAATACGGCATCATCAAAGTCCGTAAATCTGGTAAAGAAGAACTGTTTACCGTTGCAGGTGGTGTGGCAGAAGTGCAACCGGATATCGTCACTATTCTTGCAGATGCGGCTGAGAATGTTGGTGAGATCGATGTCGCTCGCGCTGAAGTAGCACGTAAACGTGCTGAAGAAGTTCTTTCCAGGGGTGTACCTACTGATCCAGATACATACCTTTCTGTTGAAGCGGCCTTACGTCGTTCCAATCTACGTCTTGATGCGGCGCGCCGTTATGGTCTCAGCGGGACACGCATACCGAAATCGGAGTCTTAAACCCTCGTGGCAATGTTCTCAAAAGACCTGGGTATAGACCTGGGTACCATGTTCACCCGCCTTGCTGACAGCACACAAGTGCTGTTGGAGGAACCGACCATCGTTGCCATCGAAGTAGATGACCAAAAGATGGTCGCGGTGGGACGGGAGGCGTTGGATATGTATGGACGCGTCCCTGAAAGTATTGAAGTTGCGCGCCCATTGAAGAATGGGGTCATCGCTGATTACGAGATCACTGAAACACTTCTCTCATATCTGTTGCAACGCGTTAGCGGATCGATGCGCATCTTTCGTCCACGTGTGATGATCTCGGTGCCGTATGGCGTTACCAGTGTAGAGAGACGCGCGGTCTATGAAGCAGTTTTGGAGGCGGGAAGCCGCGATGCGTCCCTTATCCAACAGCCTCTTGCGGCGGCTCTCGGTGTGGACCTGCCGATTAATTCGCCATCTGGAAATATGGTCATCACTTTGGGCGGTGGATGTACGGAAGCGGCCGTCATGGCGATGTATGGCATTGTTTCAGCTGAAACTTTGCGTGCTGGTGGCATGGACCTCGACGACGCCATTGTCAATTATGTACGTAGAAAGTATGGAGTTGTGATCGGGCAAGTGACGGCCGAGCATCTCAAAGTCAAGATCGGAGCCGCTGTTCCGCAGGATACTGAGAACAGCATGGAAGTGCAAGGACAAGATCAGGTGACCGGCTTGCCGCGTCCTGTTACATTGACAACGGGTGAGATTGTCGAAGCCTTGCAGGAGCCGCTCAAGGCTGTGATAGAAACTGGCCGCCGTGTGCTCGAGAAGACACCGCCTGAGCTTGTGGCCGATATCATTGACCGTGGTGTGGCGTTGTGTGGCGGTGGTGCATTATTGCGCGGCATCGATAAACTACTGACCAAGTCATTGGGTATCCCTGCCTACCTCGTGGATAACCCGTTGACCTGTGTGGTTGAAGGTGCGGTGAAAGCGTTGCCCTTGTATAATATTTTACGGCGCAACCTCCCGCAGGTATAAAATGTAAAAATGAAGCGGTCACGCAATTGCGTGACCGCTTTTTGATTCATGATACATCTTTTGTTATTGAGTTAAAACAGCTGTAAACGCTTGTTTACTTTATACTGCCAACGACTTTCAATAGTTCATCTTTATAGGTTTTGTTTGGTTCTCCCGCGGTTCTCAAGAGTTGAAATGAAAAGCCATCTGCATCCCACATCAGGGATTCTGTTGGGGCGCTCAAGCGGTATTTCACAGTCATGTCGCCAATTTGAATTGCTTCACAGTCGGTACCGGACGTGCCGCATGCATTTGGATTGGGCATTGCTTCTGCTTGTGGCTCTTGCACGATCTGGAAGAAAACGCCCATATCACCATATGTCTTGTGGACGAGTTTAAAGTGCAAAGTCACATTAGGATAAGGCGACTTTTGATAGGTGGCATATTCAAACGATACACCGTCTGGCAGGTATACGGGTTCTTTGACATCAAAACCAGCCAGCTCTTCAACTTCAGTGATTGAATAGTGCTCGTCAGATTGCGGAGGTGCGTCTGATTCATTCGTGGGTTGAGATGAGACATTTGTTTGAGTGGGCTCAATGGGAATAGGTGTTGATGGCGATGTGCATCCGCTTAATAACCACGCCATGAATATGCTTACGGCAAGGAGATCAGAAAGAGACGACCTTTTCATGATTTGAGTTTCCTTTTTTATCCTTTCTTAAATGTGATCTCCATTTTGCTAAAGAAATCTTCCAAAATAAAACGAGAGTCGATGGAGTTATACATCCTGATAAAACGATCACTAGTTTCGTGGCGGTAACTCATATCGTCCAACACGTGGGGAGCAGGAACCAGCTTGTAGTCAAAATTCTGGTCATCCATTAATAAGCCGATGGCGGCAGAATCGCCCAGCACCCAGGATTCTCCCAATGGCCACACGGGATTATTCCCCAATGTGTCGTTAAACTCAACCATTTGTTGAAAAAGGTAGTTCCCTATCTCTCCGCAGGGTTTCACCTTCTTTTGTAACTCTGCCAGACTTACCCGCATCATGCTATATACATTCCGTGGAACCTGCCATAATTCCACGTTTGATCTGTAGACAATGTTTGCGGCTAGAATGTCATTGCTTAAGTTGAATTCATCACCGCCTACAGGCCATACCCCTCCACCGATCCATATGACGGTTACCCTATCTTCTATTTCTGGGCGTTGTTTCAGGGCGATTGCCATATCCGTTAATGGACCAAGAAAAATACAGAACAATTTCTGGTCATCATTGGCGAGCGCTTCTTTTATGATCAACTCACTTCCTTCAGAAGTGGTTACGTCATCTTCAGAAACTAGAGAAGTCGCAGAGCCATGCTTGACTTCATAGGAGGTCCGCACGCCCATGAGATTCAATACTTTTTCTATTTCAGAATAACTCTCGAGCATGGATTGGTCTGTTCTTCGGGTCCCAAAATGCGCGGCAATTATTCCTTTGACAATAAATTTGTTGGTCAATAACGCATGCACAATTGCAAACTGATCGTCTGCTTCATTCTTCGCATCGGTATCAATGATCAGTCGTATTTTTTTGAAGTTAGGAACTGAGAAGTTGTATTTTGTTTGCATGCTGTTTGTCTTTTGGCAGGTTTTTGTCTTACAGATTTTACTTGCTTTTGTTCAGTCAGTTGGACTGTTAGTAACTGCGCCTGCACGCTCATAATTCACGATAATGACGCCGTTCGATGTGACCTTACTTGCCGTCACTTTGAATGCCATCGGAATCGTGCCATCAGCAAACAACCGTTTTCCACTGCCTAACGTGATCGGATAGATCATCAGCCAGAAGACGTCGACCAAATCATGCTTGATCAGTGTCTGAATGAGATTGCCACTTCCCCAAACGTGCAAATCTGGCCCTTGCTGTTCCTTGATCTTGGCGACCTTTTCCGCAATGTCTCCATCCAAAAACACGGACGGTTGCCATGTGCTAGACGTCACGGTGTTTGATGCGATGTACTTGGTCGCTATGTTGACGCCCGGCCACACGTCTGCATGTTGCGGCCAATACGGCGCCCAAATATCAAAGGTTTTGCGACCTAACAATAAGTCGAACGGCAAATTCATCTGCTTTCTTAGGGCTGTTCCAAGAATCTCATCAGAATATGAGCTGATCCACCCTCCGTATGCGAAGCCGCCACTGGGATCTTCTTCGGGTCCGCCTGGGGCCTGTATGACACCGTCAAGGGAAAGATGTTCAAGCACAACAATTTTTCTCATGGTAAATCTCCTTGGAGAGATTGTAGAACGTGTGTTCTGTTTGGTCAAGGCGGAAATAGACTGAATTTCGAACTTATCATAGCTTTGTTGTATGAGCCCCTAGACCATGTGCGTGTCAAGTTGTGGGGATGTGTTTCGCGCTAATTCCTTTGGCAAGATTAAAGATCAATGGATTTAAAATGATTGACAACAGTGCTCCCGCCAAAATTAGACTTTGTCCTTCTTGCGAAAGAAGGCCTAAGCTAACTCCCAGCCCAGCGAGAATAAATGAGAATTCTCCGATTTGGGCTAATGCTCCTGAAACAATCAACGCAGTTGAAGATGAAAAACGTAAAATTCGCACAATCGTAAAAGCGGCTAGAGATTTCCCCAGGACAATAATTGCCAATACGATTAAAACTTGGACGAATTGCTTTACAAGAATAGAGGGGTCGAACAGCATGCCTACTGATACAAAAAAGAGGACAGCGAAGGCATCTTGCAAAGGTTGTGTGTCCGTAACTGCACGATGACTAAAATCGGATTCTTTTATTACGATACCCGCAAAGAAAGCGCCAAGTGCGAAAGAGACCCCGAAAAGTTTAGCTGAGCCAAATGCTACTCCAAGACCAATGGCAACAACTGCTAGTGTAAAAAGTTCCCGAATCCCTGTTTTCTCTACTTTCTTGAGTAACCATGGAAAGAAACGTGTTCCACCTAAAAGCATAAATACAACAAACAAGCCAACCTTGCCAAGCGTTAAACCGAGAGTTGCAAGTATGCCATATGGGCTGGCATGACCTTCACCGGCATGCCCGCCTAATGTTTCAGCAAATGGTGGGAGTATGACCAGGACCAGCACCATGATCAGGTCCTCAACGATGAGCCAACCGATTGCAATTTTCCCATTGTTTGTGTTGACAAGCCCGTGGGACTCCAAGGCCCGCAACAATACCACTGTGCTTGCAACTGATAATGCCAAGCCTAATACCAGCCCTGCTCCCAATGACCATCCCCACAGCGACGCTACTCCCATGCCAAGTATGGTTGCCACAGCGATTTGGACTAATGACCCTGGTAGCGCAATATTTCTCACCTCCCAAAGATCCCGCACGGAGAAATGCATGCCAACCCCAAACATCAAGAAAATAACGCCTATTTCGGCTAATTGTGGCGCGATATGGACATCGGCTACGAAACCAGGTGTAAATGGACCCACCGCAATCCCTGCAAGCAGATAACCAACTAGTGGCGGTAAATGAAAACGGACCGCTATGAGTCCGCCTATAAAAGCAAACGCTAGGCTGACAGCAATTGTTGCAATAAGGGGTGTTTCATGTGGCATTACTTATTTTCCATTGATAAAGATACTGGTAAATTTGTGTCTGCAGGGTGTGGCATTGGGGTGGGCGTGGACTCTGTTTGGGAGCAGAGAAAACTCGAAGCCAGAAAAATGCTTGAAAACGCCGCAAAATCCCCAGCGTCCAGTGCACGCTTTGTTAGGCGGCGGGTTCTGGTTGTTCAGAAGTAATGATACTAAGTTGCCCACATGCTGCGCCTGCTTCAACTTCTGCTTCAGTTGCTATAGCAATTGCGTAGTCAAAACCTGCTTCTTCAAGTTGCTGCTGAATTTGTTCCATTGTTATCTCCTTTCATATAAGGTTAGTTTGAGTAATTATCCCTGCTCCCATATTATTTGCGTCGCTAACACAGTTCTGGTTAATAGGGCTTAGTTTAATAAAGTGAATTTTGGGGTCAAATAAACGTTTCAATTCCTGAATAGAGAAGTCATCTTCCCGAACAAGAGTAAGATTAATAGTTGTTTTTAGATTGCTTTCAGTTCTAATCTTTCCAATTTCCTCAAGCGACATTTTTCGTGGGAATGGAATAAGCCAATCTCGGTATTGTTCATCAAAAGAATGTACGCTAAATTGAAGTGTAATATTGTCACGAATCCAAGAAAAGTCAGAGTCTTTTATGCCAATTGTGCTTACATAATGATGGGCGTTGGGGAAAGTGGAATTAATTTGATTGACGGTTTCCTGAACTGCCAGAATGTTTAAGAACGGTTCGCCCATACGAGTATAGTTAATTTTGAATTCCATGCAATCGTTGGGGTCAATTTCGGGATGTTGGCCAAGTATAAATTTGACTTGGCTGATTATTTCATCAGAGCGTAAATAGCGACATTTAGGCAGGCTGGCGGTAGCGCAAAATTTACATCCTACTGGACATCCACTCATAACTGATACACCAATCATCCAACGCTCTAACCGACTTCCAAATTCTCCACTATGTAGCGCGTTTTGCTTTCGCCCTATTGCGTCTTTTGTGTAATATGGGAGAAATGTGTCAGTCACTTCTATTGGATAACCATCTTCGGTTTCCATAGCGTATACAATTCCATTTGCAAATTTCTTTTCCATAATTTTTTTGAGCATAATGACTTCCTATTTATATTTTGTTGCGAAGCCGCCGAACGGCTGGCGTTACTGGCAGGTGGGTGGGGCGTGGACTCTGCTTGGGAGCAGTATAAACTCGAAGCTAGTAAAATGCTTGAAAATGGCGACGACTCCCACCTGTCCAGTGCACGCGGTGTTGGGCGTTCGTCTGCAAGCACTCATGCTAGATATCAGATTACATCAAAATCGGACTAAACACCAGTTCTTTTGTACTATCCGAAGTTTTGTTTGAACATATTGTGGGTTTCTTCCTTAGTGACCGTTGAATACTCAGGGTTTCCTTTAGGTCGATAGACTTGTATTATCGTTCCGTTCGGTTTGACGCTTGATTCGACAAGTTGGAGCGCAAAATCATTGCCGACATCAGGGAACAATCGGATTCCTTGACCCAAAATTACAGGGAAGATAATCAGGTTCATCTCATCAATCAAACGATTTTGGAACAACCAACGGATGAGCTGACCACTTCCGTGAACTTGTAGCTCGCGCCCTGGCTGTGCTTTCAGATTGGCAATCGCAACTGCAAAATCCGCTGTTAAGACTTTTGTGTTGTCCCATTCTGGATCGCGCAAGGTGCTTGAAACCACGTATTTCGGTTTTGTGTGCAGTGCTGAGGCAATTGGACTTTTACTTGTTTTTGGCGCTGCTCCCCACGAATAGGCAAAGACGTCGTATGTCTTGCGCCCGAACAGGAAAGCATCTGCACGTTGAAAGACTTGGTCTACAAACTCACCTGATTCACTGTCAAAGTGAGCCCACCCACCGCGGGTGAAGCCTCTGTCGTCCTCGTCTGGACCTCCAGGACTCTGCATGACACCGTCAAGCGAAAGTTGTGTGGTAGTTGTCAGTTTCATATATAAAGTCTCCTATCAAATCATGGATATGGATAACTCTCAAACGCCCAACTAGTGTTTATACAGCAATTTTTCCATATAATCCCTTATATATTCCATAACAGCATTATAAACCTAGGCTCAAGATCAGGGGTAGGCCATGACCTAATTATCAAGATCTTGCTCGAAAACAAAAACAGGCTTGAGGATTACTCCTAAAGCCTGTCAGAATATCAGCACTTCCCGTTAATTACAAATAAAATGTCATCCTCTGCAAATGTGTGGCGGGGTCAATGTGCTGAACGTGTACATCATTCGGCACATTCAAATGGATCGGCGCATAGTTCAAGATCGCCTTCACTCCTGCCTTCACGAGCTGGTCGGTTACATCCTGCGCCACCGACGCGGGAACCGTCAACATCGCCACCTTGATCTTATTCTGCTTGACTCTCTCCGCAAGCGTGCTGGTACTGAGAATTTCGAGGTCGCCCAATTTGGCCCCCACCTTTTTCGGGTCGTTATCGAACAACATTGTCACATGAAAGCCACGGTTCACGAACCCGTTATAGCGTGCCAACGCGTGCCCCATATCGCCCATGCCCACGATGATCACATCCCACACACGGTTCACCTTCAAAATGTTCTGCAAACGCTCGATCAAAAACGGGATCGAATACCCCGTCCCTTGTTTACCAAATTCGCCAAACTGAGAAATATCTTTACGGATCTGCGCCGCCGAAATACCGATCATCTCCCCTAATTCTTGCGAAGACGTATTATGAATGCCCTGATCCGAAAGGCGCTGAAGCGCACGCAGATAAATGGGCAATCTACCAATGATGATGTCTGGAATTTTGTCAGCGTTCATGCACGAATACCCTCACAAGTGTGAAATTTCGTATTAACTCTACCATAAAAGGATTTTTTGCACAAACAAGCACAAGCGGATGTGAAAACCGCCTCTTCTTCTAACCCCAGCCTGTTTCTGCCTCACAAATCTGATCTCCCCTCGAGCTTATCCTTTTACCTTTTCACACGCAAGTGGTTGATTGTACAAGACCAAACACTCCACCCACCCCTTCTCGAACCGCACCAACACTTTAATCTCGCCCAAAGCCTCGTCGAATCCGCTCACCACCAGCCTACGCTGATCGCTGACCAGATCCATCGTTGTGCGGAACGCCCCAACGTGCATTTTTCTCGCTTCTGCTTTATCCATTTCCTTGCCTTGATTATCCACAAGGAACTGGATGGTGTTATCAGCCGCCATTACCGCTGAACGCAAAGGCTCGTTGATCATGCTGTTATCCACGATTGCACCGCAAATGCTCATCAATACCACCGCGATCAGCATTGGCCACAATTTTGTCATGATCGATGTGGAAAATACGGCCGAATCGCTCAATGGCAATTGCAACAAACCAGCGATCGCAATACATATCGCGATCCACGTATAGGCAACACCCACGCGTGTGCCGAACTCGGCGAAATATTCATAATGGAGTAACCCGCGTACATCAGGTTCAATCACCTCAATGGCTTGTGGCGCGAACTTCAAAGGCAGGTTGATCGTCAACCATGCAAAAACCAAGGCGGTAACCAGCCAGATCACCAACCCCGGCAATGATTTATTAACTCGTGCTGTCAGCCAGCCTGCAATGCCTCCTGCCAATGCGCTTGTTACACTCCCTGCCATAAATTTAACCCACGGATACAACCCGTGATATCTACTCAAGGCAATGGCATCCATACCCCAGGTAAAAATGGAAAAACCCAATCCCAAAGCAACCCCAAACCAAAATCCATACTGACGCTTTGCTCGGAAAATATCTGAACGTGCTGTATTTGGATCAATTCTTTTTAATTTCATTTGTTACGGATTCGCCTTTATCATCAATGTATAGTTTATGTGTTGCAACGGTCCCGTTTGCGGGATGGCCCGAATATGGATAACAAAACCAGTGCCACCTTGCACTGCCACTGCCTTGATCGGTTCGTTGCACAAGATAGTTGTCCCTGTTCCAACCACCTCGGCCTGAACCGAAGTGCTCCCCGAGCATTGGATGCTTATGAATACAGGGCTGGCAAACGAAGAGACTGCGATCCAGTCTTCCGTATCTCCATCGGGTGCAGAGACATCCCCATTGTATAGCACTGTATGTGTCCCCGCATCCTCCAGCACGACTGTTTTTAACGGGGCTTCAGAGGAGTCAAAATCCATTGCGGCCGGAACAATTGTCGGCGTGGGAGGAGGCGGGGTGTCCACTGGCGTGCCGGTACCCACCACCTCGCCAGAGTCCGCAACAATGGGCAACCCATCCACTGAATCCGTTTTCATAAAACTGGCATTGACCCAACCCTTACCCTCGGGCCCAGCCGCAAATTCGATCTGAAGCCACGAGCCATCGCGGTTCTTGCCACTTAGGCTGACCACATCGTTCGGGTTGAGGATGCCAAGCGAATCGAAACTCGTGCCGGGCCCGCTTCGAATGTTCAACTGTTGGATGACGACCACACTGTTTGCCGCATTAGGATTTGCTTCGCCGCCTCCGATCACTGGGACCTCGGGCTTGGTTGCCGTTGTGACATATTGAGCCGTGACCCAGCCTTTACCACCCTCACCTTTTTCGTAAAGGATCTGCCACCAATTGCCACCGGGGTCTTTACCCACGATCTGCACGGTCGTGTTGGCGGCGATGACACCAAGGGTTGTGCTTGCAGTGGAAGGTTCGGCGCGTACATTCACCTGCGTGGACGTAGTCCCTTGCGCAGGTGTAATGCTCGGCGCTATCGGTTGAGGAGTAGGGGGAAGTGGCGTCTCAGAAGGAGGTGGCGTAAGAGATGCAGGCAGTGTGGCAGTGATGATGTAGGGTGTGGGTGTTCCTGTATTGCCCATCTGTACTTGAACACTGCAACTGGTCAGTAAAAAAAGGGAACAAAGAAGGATGGTTGTAGGTTTCGATGTCACACGATGATTCTACCGCTTGTTTAGCGGTAGTAGAAAATTAGTGTTATTTCGATGGAACGGAATAAATTTGCACGGGCCCGTATTCGAACACCATCTCTGCGGCCTCTATATTCAAGGCAGAAGTCAACTTGTAGAACTCAAGAATGCTTTGCAGTGATTTATGCTTCGCATCGCCCCTCGTGCGCACAACGACCAACGCATTCTGGATCTGAACTGGATGGTCTCTTTGATAGAAGACATCATACGAGACGCCGTTGATCTTCATGTAGTAGGCTGTTTGCAAATCCACTGGAGATACGGCAATCACAGTGTCCTTCGCTGTGATGTGCTTTGCAATATATTCTCCTGCAAATTGCTCGGGTGCAATGGTGCGGTCAAGGACGGCCTGTCTATTTTGCGTTGTGACGGTTGTGCGTATAAACGATGTAATGACAAACAGAAGTACAAGGCTCGAAACGATCTTCATCGCCGTTTTCTCATTGGCTAACGCTTTCGCAGAGATGAATATAAGCCATGCCAGTCCCACCACTGCAAAGATGAGATAGAGCGCTTCGAGGTAGCTCCACATCCTTTCCAGCGGGGCAACTCGTTGTAAGACCAGCATGATGCCTGCTCCCAGAACAAGACTGACTTGCATAGGGAGTTTTTGATTCGAGACCTTTCGGTAAAACAACAGCGACAAAACGAATCCGCCGATCAGAGTCTGTTTGATGAGTGGAGATGTATATGTGATCCAACTGTTCCAGGTGAGTTTACTGCGTGTGGCGAAATTGTCTGTGAACTCGACCCATGTCTTTGATGCTACGAATTTGTTGGCTATCAAAGACTCAAGCCCAGTGCCGAAAAAGATGACGGGGGAGTACAGGACGAAGGTCAATATGCCAGAAGCGAGACATGTAAGCAGAAAGGTTTGCAGTTTACTCCAACGATCTTTCCATGGTTCGTCGTTGATTAGGTACGTTGCGGCTACCCAAAGCGAAATCCCTGCCATGGGGTAGAGGAAGATCGGAATGCTGTAAAAGCCGAGCGCACCGGTCACAGCATAGGCGGCAAGCGTCCAACGGTCTTGTTTTTTCACAAGAATCCCTGCGAAATTTGCCAGCAACAGGGAAAACAAAATAACCATTGGGTAACCGCGTCCGTTGGCGGCTTCATTTACAAGGTCTGATGTGATTGCCAAAACAGCAGATGCGGTCAAGGCTAAGGCAGGATTGAAAAATCTTCGCGCAGTAACATACGCTACAGGTACACTGAGCACACTGGCGATGAAAGCTGGCACACGTACAACCCATGTATGGTCGCCGAGTATTCGATACGCGACCCAGATCATCAACGAGTTGAGAATGTGGTTGTTAGGGGCGTGATAATCAGCAAGGACGAACTTGATAGATTTGGCTGAAAAATTAATGAAGGTATACGCCTCATCGTAACCGATGGGGTTATTGATGATATACAGCCTTAGGACCAGCGCGATGAGTGTGATGATCCCGAGAAAGATGGAAATATATGGAGGGGTATCGTCAGGTACGAATAAATGGATAAAAACTTCACGAAACCCTGCGGGAGTGTTTCGCGAGTTGTTGAGTTCCTGTTTCAATGCATGGGCCTTTTGGGAAAGTGAAATTATGAAAAAACTGGCGCCCCCGCGCAGACTCGAACTGCGCTCTTCGGCTCCGGAGGCCGACACTCTGTCCACTGAGCTACGGGGGCGGGCGACGAAATTTTATCACATGGCTGGTGAAAGAACACCCCGAAGGCTCGATTGAAACCTTCGGGGTGATTTTATCGATTACAAAAACAGAGCTCGTTTAGGCTTTTGCTGACGGAGCCAGCTGTACCATCTCTGCGCGTAATTGCTCGATGATGCGCAGGTTCCCTTTTTCATCGCCCAACTTTGTGAGCTGTTCTTTCTTATGTGCCAGTTCTCCTAGCACTTGGTAAAACCGCGTAGTAGCGCGGAATGTGCCAGATGTAAGCGCCGCAAGATGTACCCCGGTCTGGAAGAACGAGATGGCTGCATTGTATTGACCACGTGAGATCGCTCCGCTGTTCACTTCTTCGACCAGTTGCTTCTTGAGAATATTTCTCTCGTGGACGATCATCCAGATGATGAACACGATCATAAAGGCGTAGCCGAAGTAATCGGCGATCAACCCGAGAATGAAACCGCCTCCGCCGCCGACCAGACTGCCGAAGGTGTTATGGAAAGCATGTGTCGACACGGCTACTGCATATCCCACTGGTACAGCAATGATCTTTACAAACGTGTTGCGACTGATGCGCGATACTGCCAGACCAATGCCCGTGAACGCAGTGAAGAAAGGATGCATCCAGCCGACCAAAAGCACGCGGATGAAGACCAATGTCCAGAAGCCTTCCCATCCCGCGCTTTGGAAACCCTCACGGTAGATGTACAAAACATTTTCAATGGCCGCAAAACCCATGGCTGTGATCGCGCCGTAGACGATGCCGTCCAACACAGAATCAAATTCCTTGCGGAACAAGAGAAAGACCACCAAGACGGCCAGTCCTTTCAAGGCCTCTTCGATAATCGGTGCCGCAATAGATGTTGTGCTGAAATTTGCGGCATTGGCAGAACCAGTGATGGAATAAACACCGATGCCTACTGCCGTGTTCAAAATGTACGCGCCGCCTCCGGCGATCACCACGCCCCACATAAATGCCGCGCCAAGCAACAACTTCGGTTCCTTCTCATACCGATCCAGCCAGTTGACGAAGGCCGCCGATAAAAACATCGGCACGAACCCAAAGAAGAAAGCTCCAATTAATGCCATAACTCCTCCAAATTTATGATTGAAAAATTAAGTTCGTTCTTTCGATACGCGTCCCTTCGAACGCGATACCTAACATATCCAACACCTCTTCGGGGCGTCCCGTTGCGCCCTCTTTGGCGGTCAGTTTCATGAAGATCTTGCCATCGGGCAATATCCTCAACTCCTCGATCAACGGACGCAAATCATACTTTTTCTCGCGACGAGTTCGAGGGATGGATTCGGACTCCATAACGGAATCAACTTTCCGCTTCAGTTCTGACCCGTCAACTGCTTCCGTCAGAGTGACCTCGTACTCCGCTGATAGCGTTTGAGTCTGCAACGCGGGCGCGCGCTCATCCACTTGCTCGATTCCCAAAACACGGATCCCAGTGGGCATCGTGTTGTTCAGCGTCTCTGCAAGCGTGTCCAGCGGAATATCTTTTTCGAGGCGCATGTCCATCACTTCACAACGCGAAGAGAAACCAAGCGGCAGGGCCGCGGCAATATTCATTTTCGGTTGCGGATGAAATCCCTGTGAATAGGCCAATGGAAGTTCAGCGCGGCGTGCGGCACGCTCCCATAATTTGTGCAAATCGAGGTGACCCGTATAGCGCAATGCGCCTTGTTTGGAAAATGTGATTCGGATGCGCATTTATTTGATCTGTATCCCGTTCGTATTTAACCAGCGTCTGATCTCGCGTGTGTGTTCGCGGTAATGTTCGTATGTATGTTTGATAATGCGATTGTATAGATTGTGGTGGGCGATCATTTCATCGGGCATTCTTTCAAGTGTGGAAATGATCGACGAGAAAGCTTGTATCTCCTGCGCGATGACATCGTCCAGCGAAACGTTTGCATGCCTGTCAACGATCCAGTCGTTGGGGGAATCCTCTTCAAGCAGGGGAGAACCGAAATCGGGATACCCAAACTCATCGAGAAAGGCATCGAGTGCAGTGTATGTTTTGCAGGGTGAATAGGGCTGACCGTGCAATATCTCATGCATACGGTCTGCGGTGTATTGCTCGTACGCCCAGATGTGCGCGAGGATATCTTTGATGGACCACTTCCCAGCAACGCCTTTCAATGTCATGCGACGCGTGTAGCCAACGCGATTGAGCAATAACTCAAACTTATCGCGTTCCTGCATTAGCTTGGAAATGAATTGTTTTTTTATCATGGGGTTATAAGATGCCGAATAATATCACACCTGAAAAACCTTTTTATAGATGCGAGTTTTTCAAACTTACTTTGGGCATTCTGTAAATGTTGATACAGACAGGTGTGATCAATCTCCTACCACTGGTAATTCATGACTCGATGTGCTTGTCACTTTAGGAGCAGGTGATTTCACATCTGGGCACTTCCATACATCACCGGGGTTTTCGCGGCGCATGCCTGCAAAGGTCGGCAGAATGCCACAAGCAAAACAATTCAAACGGCAATCCACGCGGATCTCGCCTTCAAGAGACATGCGGAAATCTTGGAACAGGAAATTCTTGCGTACGGCGGCAGTAATATGTTCCCACGGGAAAACCTCGTCGGTGCGGCGTTGGCGGTGTGTGTAAAAGAGCGGATCAAGACCTTGCTCAGTGAATGCTTCCATCCAAGCGCTGTATTTCTTGCCTTCCTGCCATGCATCGAACTTAGAGCCTTTTTTCCATGCTGAATACACTACTTCAGCCATATGGCGATCTCCGCGTGAGAGCCAGGCTTCAAGGAAAGAATCTTCTGCATCGGTCAGGCTGAGCTTAATGTTTCTATCGCGCATTAATTCACGTCTGAGCAAGGATTGTTTGGCTTTGATCTGTTCGGGTGTATCACAGGAAACCCACTGGAAGGGTGTTTGTGATTTCGGTACAAAGGTGCTCACACCCGCATTGAGTTTGGCTCTCATGCCGATCACTTTACGTCCCTCTGCAAGGACACGTTTACACAGGTCGGCAATCGCCTGCACATCTTCCAGGGTCTCGCTCGGATGGCCGATCATGAAATACAGTTTGATCGTCGTCCAACCGCGGCGATAGATCTCGCGTGTGGTGTTGATCACTTCCTCATCGGGAACGAATTTATTGATAATGCGGCGCATGCGTTCTGTTGCGGCTTCGGGGGCGAGTGTGAACCCACCGGAACGTTTGTCTTTTAATTTTTCCATCAAGTCAATCGATACTGACTCAATACGTAAAGATGGCAACGAGACTTTTAAATGCGTGCCGCCAAACTTTTCACCGACCTTTGTGACCAATTCAAGCACATTTGTATAATCGGATGAAGAAAGCGATAACAACGCCAACTCCTCAAAACCACTGTGCTTCAACGACTCTTCTGCCGCCTTGATGACTTCGTCCACGCTTCTTTCTCTAACAGGACGGGTGATCATGCCCGCGTGACAGAATCTACATCCACGCGTACATCCCCGCATAATTTCAACCGAGATACGATTGTGAACAATATCTACATTCGGGACGATGAATTTTGTCGGTGGGGGAGGTAGGACCGCTACGAGGCGTTTGGTCACGATCTTGGGAATATCAGCGACGATAGGTTCAATATGTGAGACGGTACCATCTTCAAGGTAGCTTGTTTCATATAGACTTGGAACATATACGCCTTGAATTTTGGCGAGTTCATGCAATACATCTTCACGTTTGAAGTTCTGTCCCTCTCCGTTTTTGAACTTTTGAATTGTATTGATGATATCGTGAATGACCTCTTCACCTTCGCCAATGACGAATGCATCAATAAATGCATACATCGGCTCAGGGTTCATCGTGGAATGTCCGCCTGCAATGATGAAGGGATGAGTCGCATCTCGTTCTGCCGAGCGGACAGGAATCCCTGCAAGGTCAAGCACGTTGAGTGCATTGGTGTAGAGTGTTTCGTAGGGGAGGGTAAAGCCTATTAGGTCGAAGCAGGCTAAAGGTTGTTTTGATTCGAGCGCGTAGAGAGGAATCCCGTTTTCGCGCATGAGGGCTTCCATATCGAGCCAGGGCGCGTAGGCGCGTTCGGCCAGCGCGTCATCCCGCTGATTGACTTGATCCAGCAGGATCTTTAGACCAACATTCGAGACGCCAATATCATAAATATCGGGGAAAACGAAAGCGACTTTGGTCTTTACTGTATCCCAATCTTTGTAAATGCTGTTGAGTTCCCCGCCAACGTAGCGGCCGGGTTTTTGTACCTTTAAAAGGATACGGTCAAGTTTGTTTTCGATCTGTTCCGGTGTAAGCATGGCAGGAATTATAACAAGGTTTGTCGCAATAAATGATTGAGCGTGTCTGGCCGTAGGTAGTAGTATAAATGTCCGCTTTTCATTCCTGTTAAGTGCTTTGATATGGATGAATAGCCGATGGTGTTATAGAATTTAATAAATTCAAAAAGGAGAGATAAATCATGAAGAAGTTTTTTATTCTGTTGCTTGCAGTTGCTCTTACCGCTTGTGGTACACCGGCGGCCCCTACTGAAGCCGTTGCCCCTGTTGCCCCTACTGCTGTTCAACCTGTTGTTGTAACCGTTGTTGTGGAACCCACCCAGGCTCCCGTTCAGCCCACGGCTGCCCCTGCTGAACCTGTTGTTGTGACAGTTGTTGTGGAACCCACCCAGGCCCCTGCCGCTCAACCTGTTGCTACCCAAGCACCGGCGCTGCCTGTGGCTGATGGCGTTGTGTCGTTGGACCCTGACCTCGGTAGAGGCGTGTTCACGAATATGACCATGTCCAGCAGTAATGTGACCTTACGTTGTAACCCGCGCGATGTTACCTTCAATATCACTACACCTAACGGCTCCATCAAGGATGTGATGTTCTACTATCGTATTGCCGATCTTGACCGTCTGTACCCCAGTGAGTGGAAGGCTTTCGGCGAGATGAATAACAACGGTGGTGGCAATTTCACACTTACCTTCAAGGGTGAAGATGTTCATCCCGACCTGCGCTTGGATGGTGCTTGGTTAGACTTCCAATTTGTAGGTCTTGCCAAGTCCGGCGATGTAGTTGATCGTTCCGATAAATTCGAGTCGTTGTTGAAGTACACCTTCGACTGCGAGTAATTTACTTTGCGCCAAAAAAGGACAGGCGTACGTTTGCCTGTCCTTTTTTGATTCTTTATGCAAACAGTGGCTCGTACTGTCCGCTTGTTTTGATCATTTTTTGCTGTTCTGCCTCGTTCATGGGTTTGAAATTCTTGCAGGCTTGTAATACCAATGGCAGGATGCGTGTATCGCCTACAGTACATAACCCGGTCACATCATACGAAAGCGCAAAATTCACGGCGCGTTGGATATCCTCCGCTTGATCGAATGGTTCATACCAAGTGGTGGCTGTGTGTTTTCTCTCACCCCACGGCGCTTTGGTGATCGTTTTGATGATCATCGTGCCGACATCTTTTGCTTTGCATTCGGCAATCAACTTTTCAGCATATGTTCTATATTCTGGATTTCCCATCTGGACGAAATTTAACGGGAAAAGAATTGAATCAAAATCGAAACGCCTTAACGCTTCGAGATAGATCTTCGGTGCATCCGCCCCATGGCCTGTGATGCCGATATATTGAATGAGTCCACGCTGACGGGCCTCCACGAACGCCTCGAGTGCGCCGCCCTTCATTGTGACGGCATCCAACTCTTCCATGGTTGTAATGGCATGACATTGATACAGGTCGAAGGTCTCGGTTTGAAGGCGCTTGAACGACCTTTGCATTTCGTCCCACGCTCCTTGTTTAGTACGTTCTGTCGTTTTGCACCCCAGGAAGAAACGACCCCGTTCACGCGGCATCCACGGACCGACACGTTCTTCGGCCTGTCCATACGATGGCGCGATATCAATATGGTTGACTCCCGCTTCGATCACTTGCTCCATCACTTTATCTGCATCTGCCTGCGAAATTTCCCAGAAAGCCGCACCTCCAAAAATAGCAAGTGTGCTCATATGCCCCGTTCTTCCGAACCGACGTGTTTCCATGTTTGTCTCCGTTTTAATCTTCTTGGTCTTTTGTCCCATATACTCGGCTGATCGCTTTTTCGATCTCTTCTTGCGTGTGCTTTTCACAAGCCACAAGCGGACGGTTTGCACTCGTCACTGCCTTTCCTCCAGCACTCATGACTTTACTTCCTATAAAACTTCCCTTCGCGTCATACGCAACGTAAAGTTGATACAGTTTTCCGCATACGATGCATCCGTGCATTTCACCTTTTGCTTCAGGCATTTTATTCTCCAATGATCTTGACCAACACGCGTTTCCTACGTCGTCCGTCGAATTCGCCATAGAAGATCTGTTCCCACGGACCAAAATCGAGTTGACCTTCTGTGACCGCCACCACCACCTCACGTCCCATAATTTGCCGTTTCATGTGCGCATCAGCATTGTCTTCACCGGTGTCGTTGTGGCGATATTGAATGACTGGCTCATGCGGAGCAAGCTTTTCCAGCCATTTTTCGTAATCCTGGTGAAGTCCGCCTTCATCGTCGTTAATGAAAACAGAAGCCGTTATATGCATGGCGTTTACAAGAAGTAAGCCTTCTTTGATACCGCTTTCCCGCAAAGCAAGCTCCACATCAGCTGTGATGTTGATAAAGCCTCGGCGGGAGGGGACATTGAACCAGAGTTCTTTACGATACGATTTCATAATATTCTCTTTTTGCCTACGTTGAAATGAATGTGTGTGCCATGATTATATTCCATTGTAAAAGGCAAAGAGCCAAAGGGAATGCCTCTGGCTCTTTGTTTATATTCGACTGTGTTGACTACGCGGTTGCTGTACTTTTGTAAAACTTGCGAACACGCGCGATCATTTGATTTTTCGTCATCTTGTCGGCTGTCTCTACTTTGAGCAGTCGCTGTTTCATGGACTTGTACGTTCTGACCACTTTTTCAAATTCTAACTTAGCTTTACCAGGTCCCATCACGAAAACAGAATCGATGTCTTTGAGTGCGGCGATCACCTGCCGATAGAACTTGAGAAGTTGCAGTTTATACCGTGCATTATGGCGGAGTTCCATATCTCCTTTTTGGTTGAGCTTGCCTCCAAGCTGGGTTCCGCCTGAAAAGTGGACAGGCGGTTCAATGTTGGATGGGATCACATCAACTTTGCCTTCCTTATGCCAGATCAGATACGCCTGCTTGTGATCAATCCATAAACCAACGTTTCGAACCATACGACCTCCTTCTCTGGGTTAGACTGTTAACGTTCAGCACGGTTCCCCTAAATTAGTTATAGCACTTTCAAGGGCAGAAATCAAACCTTGAATTTGGGAAACACCGCGCCAACCGTCTGCATGTAGGAACGGTACTGGTCGCCGAATTGTTCCAGCATCAATTTTTCCTCTGCTTTGACGCGCATCGTGTAGAAAAAGATAAAAACAACGATGTTCAGAAACCCTGCGATCCAGTTTGGCAAAAGCAGTGGTTGAGCAATGACCCAAAGCCACTGCGAAGCATACATCGGATGGCGGATAATGCTGTAAACGCCGCGTGTGATCAACTCGTGCTTTTCGCGGATCTCAAGAGAAGGGGACCAGTTAAGTCCCAGGTCTGCATGGGAGCGCCAAAATACAAAGAGCGCTAATATGATGATGATCACGCCAAGCCAATTGGCCCAAACTGGAAGGGTGTAGTTTGCAAAATCCAGCCAATGGGTGGAAACGTAAATGATCGGGATAAACAACATCGCCACAAATAACAGACCAAGGGAAATGATCTCTTGAGTTGTTACCTGACGATTCGTCTTCGGTTCTTTTCTTTGCTTACGGCTGATCGGTGCACGAATAACCATTTCAACGACGATAGCGCCGAAATAGATCCAGGCAAAGATGGTCATATTAACTTTCGACCTTTTCTACAACAACAGTTGCTTCGGTCAACAATGCGGCGATGGCGCCAATGGCCGCGAGCTGTGGAGCGATCAACGCTCCAACCACGCCAAAGGTCAGCGGAATCTCAAACACCACCTTGCCTTCCTTGTTCTTGATACTGATGCGGCGTATGTTGCCCTCGTTGACAAGGTTCTTGATCTTGGCGATCAATTCCTCGCCGTTCACACTAAATTCTTCAGTACGAAATTTTTCTTGAGACATATCTTCCTCCAGTGAAGAGACTTTACTTCACTTACGTTTCTTTGCCCCCGAAGTTTCTTTATTCTTCGAACCGCTTTTCGTCGAGTGGAGGCCATTCATCGCTTTGATCGGCACGTTCGGCCCAGTTCTCTTTTCCGCTCCACGATTCGATCTGGATCGCATATATGGATGTGGCGCGCAGTTCCTTATCAGTGATCTCGCGATACTCTTTGCCTACCGTCATTGCTGGAAAATATTTCCCGATCAAGCCATACAGCAAGCGACGTGCTTCTTCTGCGTCAGTGATAAGTTTTGCTGTGCCAAAGACCATGACACTACGATATTGAAGTGAAAACTCGATCGCAACATTCGATGGAAGGAGTCTGCCCAATTCGCTCGCCTCAAGACTTACCTTTGGGTTGCTCTCAATATTTGACCTGATCCTGCCTGCGATATTGGAGTGAAAAATGATCTGGTGATTTGCCTCATCGTACCAAAATGTGGTGGGATTGATGAATGGCTGACCGTCGATGGAAGTAGCAATGTGTCCGACTTGGGCAATGTTCAAGAATGCCCGAATCCAGCCATCGTCACGGGTGAGATGCGGGCGGCGTTGATAAGCTGTCGGTGGTTGGGAGATGTAATCACGAGGCATGTTGTTCTACGATCCGTTTGTAAACGCGAAGTTGAAGGAAGAGCATCCCTATGCCTGCGAGGATAGAGATAATCCAGTGTGTGATCTGAATGTCAAAGAAGGCTATCAGGGAAAAAAGCACTGCCGCACCAAACATAAAGCCACTGATGAGTGAAACTTCAACTGCCTGATAATACGAGACGCTACTTTTTTTATATTTCTTTGGCAGGGTGCTTGTTTTCCAGCGGAAGGCTTGAGTGAGCTCGGGGCTTTGCTTCATGGCAAAATCTTTGAGCTGATTCATCGCCAGCATGGATTCGTGCCATGCAGAACGCAATCGTCCTAATTGCATGATCGTAGATGTGCCAAGCAGGGTGAGTATGATGAACGTTCCACTGAACCCGAGTTTTATGGTTTGGGTAAATTTATCGGGGTCGAAAAGTTGTGTGCTTAATAATGCGGCGATCAGTGAACCTACTGCGATCATATAGAACGATGAAACACGTGCGCGGTCGTCATTTGCTTGTATGGCAGTTTGTGCAATGTAATCAAATTCCGCCGCAAGCAGTTCGTCAAGTTCAACAGGTAGTTTCTTTTCTGACATGTTGTGATTATACCTAGTGCGGCCATAAATGGTAAATGAAAGAGCCTCGTGAGAGGCTCTTGTGGACTTTTTATCTACTTTCGATGTGGAGACTAAACTTCAAACGCCCATTCGCCTTGGCGCATAACAGGTTCACGGGAACCATCTTCTTTGACACCATCAATATCCATTTCAGCAGACCCGATCATGAAGTCCGTGTGGACAAGGCTCTTATTGCCGCCTGCGGCTGCAAACTCTTCATCGGTCATGTCGGGGCCACCTATCATGGAGCTGCGATATGCATTACCAAGAGCGATATGACAGGATGCATTCTCGTCGAAAAGCGTGTTGTAGAAGAGTATCCCGCTTTGGTTGATGGGGGAACTGTTTGCAACGAGGGCAACCTCCCCGAGACGAGAGGCGTTTTCGTCTGTTTCGATCAACTTGCGCAGATTGTTTTCTCCCTTTTTAGCGGTTATCTTTGTAACACTTCCATTTTCAAATGTGACCGAGAAATCTTCGATCAAACTTCCATAGAGATTCAATGGGCGTGTAGCGCGGACATGCCCATTCACTTTGTTTTTGTGGGGTGCAGTAAAGACTTCTTCCGTTGGGATGTTGGGCGTGCAGGTGACACCGTTCTTAAATGTCTCTTGAGCACCCTGCCAATATTGTTTTTCGGTCAGGCCAATGGTGAGATCAGTGTCTGGAGATTTATATTGTAGGGCGGTATATCTTTTGTTATTCAAGTAATCCTTGTAGCGGTTAAGTTTTTTCGTGTGTTCCTGCCAGGCGGCTACGGGGTCGGGCAGGTCGATTCGGCAGACTTTGAAAATTGCATCCCAAAGCTTTTCCTGCGCTTTTTCGACAGGTATTCCTGGGAACACCTTTTGAGCCCATGATGGAGTGGCGGTTGCGACCACACACCAGTTGGACACGTTTTCATATTTTCTTATCTGACCAACGACCTTTTCCATAACAGCTTTTCGATTCTTTGCAACACGCTCTGGGTCGATCCCTTCATACAAGTCTGGGTTGGTTGAACTGATGGCGAGTTCTGCATCGCCTCGTTTGTAGTATTCTTCAAAGCGTTGAAGAATCCATTCAGGGACCTCTGTCAATGTTTCCTCGTCCGCATGTTCCATGCGAATACGATCAGATAGTTCATCCATCCACAAAATATCTACATATCTCACGCCTGATTTATAGGCACTTTCTGCCACTTTGCGAATGAGAGCGGCGTCTTCGAGAATTCCTCTTATAAGAAGTCTTTGGTCACTTCGCAGACTTAGCCCCACCCTTACAATCACATCTGCATATTTAGCAAGCATTACATCAAACTCTTGTTGATTCATCGTTTATTTATTCCCATAAAAATTATGTCCTTCAAAGTGAATTTGAAGGACATAAGCATTTTCTTTATACGTCGAACGCCCATTCGCCCTGGCGCATTACAGGTTCACGGGAGCCATCTTCTTTGATGCCGTCGATATCCATTTGTGGAGAGCCGATCATGAAATCGACGTGGTTAAGGCTGACGTTGCCTCCAGCGGCGATAAACTCTTCGTCGTTCAATTCCTCTCCACCCGTAAGTGTGAATCGGTAAGCGCGTCCGATGGCGAGATGACAGGATGCATTCTCGTCAAAAAGCGTGTTGTAGAAGAGATGTCCGCGTGTGGCGATGGGGGAAGATGCAGGGACAAGTGCCACCTCGCCAAGATGTGTGGAACCTTCGTCGGTATCTATAAGCTTCTGCAGAATGGCTTCGTTCTTTTTGGCGTTGACTTTTACGATGCGTCCTTTTTCAAAGGTGACGCTGAAATCTTCGATGAGGCTACCACCATAGCTGAGCGGGAAGGTTGCGGCCACGGTGCCTTCGGCACGATAGCGATCAGGCAATGTGAATATTTCTTCGGTGGGCATATTGGCTGTGAAGTCCACGCCGTTTTCGGCGGGCATACGCGCCGCAACCCAGCGATGTCCTTGCGGTAGGCCGAGGGTGAAGTCTGTACCGGGGGCCTTGTAGTGTAGTGCTGAATATTTTTTGCCTTGCATGTACTTCCCGCGCTTGACGAGGTTCTGGATATGTTCCACCCATGCGGCAACAGGATCGGGTTGGGTGGCGCGCGTTGTCTCAAAGATGGCTCGCCATAACTTGTCATTTGCTTCTGCGGGATCAAGATCAGGGAATATTTTCATGGCCCATGCTGGCGCGGCAGATGCGACTACACACCAGTTGATGGCATTGCGACTGACCTCTGCAACAACAGGGGAGTAGTGTTGCAAATGGCTTTTCTGCATGGCGGCAACGCGTTCGGAATCCAAACCTGAATAAATATCTGGGTCATTGGCATAAATGGATAGGAGAGCATCCCCATTTTTGATAATATCCGTAATCGCATTTACATGGAATATCGGATATTCACCGAGTGTGTCTGCTGAAGCGCTCTGTAGGCGAATTCGGTTCATTTCTTCGTCGCCCCAGATCACTTCCACATACTTTGCGCCTGCCCCGTAGGCGGATTTGGTTACCTCATGAACAAGATCCCGCCCTGCAGGTGGTACGCCACGTGAAGTGGCGTTGGTGATAATGAGGCGCTGTCCTTTGCGCAAGTTCAAGCCGACTTTGACGATGGCTTCAGCGTATTTATGGAGCAGTTCCTGGTATTGCTCGTTTGTTAACATCATAAGGCTCCTTTTTCCGTAGTATAGCATGAACCCTATGCGGGCGAGCGGTGTTATATTCGGCGGCAGGGAAGTCATTTTTTTTTCAGGAGTTTTTATGCTTACCATCGAAAAAGTGGATACGGATAACAAGACACAGGTTAGGCGGTTTGTAGAATTACCCCATCGGATTTATAAGGACTGCCCACAGTGGGTACCGTTGCTCAATGTTGACGCATATACCTATCTCAACCGAAAAAAGCATCCTTTTCACGAACATTCGGATGTGGAGTTTTTCCTGGCTGTGCGCGATGGCAGGGATATCGGTCGTATTGCCGCCATTGAGAACAGGCCGTTCAATGAATATCATAAGACCAAAACGGCTGATTTTTACTTCTTTGAATGCGAGAACGATGTAGAAGCCGCAACCGCCTTGTTCAATACGGTGTTCGATTGGGCAAAGCAACGTGGGTTGGATCATGTGATCGGGCCGAAAGGCATGGGGCCGCTCGATGGATATGGCGTTTTAGTTTTCGGGCATGAACACCGCAATACGATGACCATGTTGAATTACAACCATGCCTATTATCAACAACTTGTCGAGGCGCAGGGCTTTGAAAAAGAGGTGGATTTCGTTTCATGTTATTTGCCTGCCGATAAATTTCAGATCCCTGAACGTGTGGAACGTATTACACAGCGAGCGATGCAACGGGGTGGTTTGCGGATCAAACAATTCAAGAACAAAAAAGAGCTTGTTGACTGGTCATCACGTATTGGCGAAGCATATAACAAGGCCTTTATTCACAACTGGGAATATTATCCGTTCACACCGCGTGAGATCGATTTCGTTGTTTCCAATATTATGACTGTTGCGGACCATCGCCTGATCAAGATTATTGTCCATGGCGATGAAGTGGTTGGCTTCCTCTTTGCTTTTCACGACGTCTCCGCCGCGATTCAACGCTCTAAAGGACGGCTGTTCCCGTTTGGATTGATCGACATCCTCCTGGAACTGAAGCGCACCAACACGGTTGCAGTCAATGGCATGGGAATCTTGCCAGAGTTTCATGGCCATGGTGGAAACGCCATCCTTTATTCTGAAATGGGACACACCCTTTTGGGTTTCAAGCAATTCGCCCACGTCGAAATGACTCAGGTTGCTGAATCCACCGAGCAAATGCGCGCCGATCTGAAAAACCTAAATGGTGTAGAGTATAAAAATCATCGCGTATACAGGAAGAATATATAAAATGCGACATCCACTGGAATCTGTACCGCAGGACTCGCGAAAACGGTTTTTCTTCACGTTTCTTTTTCTGACTGTGGTCTTACTTGCTGTTTTCAGAGTGCTGGATAAACCCTTGCAAACTTCTTATGCACCGAGTGGGATCGTCTCATTTGAGTTGGCGGGTAATGCTCAAAGTGCGGCGCACATGGTTTATTCATGGTCACCTGAGGCTTGGCTGAATGCATCCTTTGGCCTTGGCATTGATTATCTCTTTATGCCTGTATATGCATTCGCTTTGGCATTCGGAACTTTGCTTGCGGCAGGAAAATATACGGGTTGGCTCAGGTCGCTCGGGGCTGTGGCAGGCTACGGGGCGTTTGCGGCGGCGGTGTTCGATGCAGTGGAGAATTTCGCGTTGTTCCAAGTCCTGAGCGGCGCATTTGATTCAGCGTATCCATCGGTCGCTGCAATTTGCGCTACGATCAAATTTTCTTTGATCTTGTTGGGATTGTTGTATGGGCTGGTCGGTTGGGCTATACCAAAAAAATAACGCAGGGCTTGCCTGCGTTATCTGATCTGAAAATTGACTTCCGTCCCCGCCATGGTTTCTTCTTTTGCGAGCGGTAGAAGGACATGGAACTGGCTACCGGGAAATTTCGTTTCGTCGTAGCCATCGCTTTCCACCCAGATGCGCCCGCCGTGCGCTTCAACGATACCTTTTGAGAGTGCCAAACCGAGACCTGCGCCACTCCCTTTGAAGCGTGTTTTGCTGGTGGAGTGTTTGGAGAGTTCACCCGGCTGATAGAACTTGCTGAAGATGACATCGCGTGCCGATGGGTCAACGCCCACGCCGGTATCGCTGACGATGATCTCGATGGCGCCGTTGGGAATTGTGTCGCCGTTATTTATGTTTGATTTGGCCGTGATACGGATCATCCCTTTATCGGGCGTGAACTTGACGGCGTTGTTCAATAAATGTTGGAATAACTTTTCCAAAAGATTCGGGTCTGCTTTTACTCTGGGCAGAGATGAAATTTCGACGGTCAACGATTGCTGGCGTTCCTTGACGGTCTTTTCCATTCTCATGGCTACATCTTTGATAACAAGGCTTGTATCGACCGCGGTCAAGTGAAGTTGCAGTGCGCGTGCGTCAATTTGAGCGATGTCGAACATCGAGTCGACGATCTCGTGCAGGCGTCTTGTTCCTTTGGAGATACCCTTCAACATTTCATGGGCCATCTCGGGCAGGGACGTGTCTTCGATCAGCATTTCGGTGTAGCCGATCATGGTGGTGAGCGGCGTACGAAGTTCATGTGATGCGATGCTGATAAAGTCAGATTTGGTCTGGTCGAGGCGTTCGAGATCGCGATTGGCTTTATCGAGGTCACGATAGGCTTGACGCAGTTCTGTGTTCAATTGAATGAGGTTTTCAACGAGACGCGCATTTTCGAGCGCAACAGCGGTTTGGTTGGCGAGTGTGGCGAGTGTGACAAGGTCATCTTCGGTGTAACGGTTGCCATTGATCTTGGCACCGAGGGCCAACATACCGATCCACTCACGTTTGGAGAAGATGGGCAGGTACACTTCGGCTTCAAGGCGTTGGAACCAGTCACGGTCCATGGTGGGAACAGGCCGATATGCCGGGAGCAGGTCAAGGTCATATTGAAGAAGCGGGCGTTGATCCTGCAGAAAGTGTTTGACGACCGGGCTTTCTTCGTTCAGCGCCAACACTTTGATCTGTCGTTCTCCGGGATTACGCACCGCGCGAATGTTATAGGATTTGGTGCCATCGCCGCCATGTTCAGTATCTACAAGGAAAAGGAACCCGCGCGTGATATCCATGGCCTCGATGATGAGGCCCACCGCCACGTTGGCGAGCTTTTGCATATCGAGAATGTTACTGATCTGTTGGCTGTATGCGTGCAGTGTTTTTGTAGCCTGGATCTGTTCAAGCTTGAACCACTTATCCACCACACGGCGGATAACAGAGAGCAGGGGAGTAAATATGATCGAAAGAACAAGCGCGATACCGGCGCCCAATACCAAAGGACTGAACTTGGGCAACGCCTTGAATATGGTTTGTGATGCTGAATACCCTGCAACATAAAATGCCACGATCACGACTGTGGTAATGACATAGGTCAATAAGCGACGGGCGATCACACGCAGATCGGGCGGATTATGCGTGATGATGACGTATGCGGCCATGACCGCAGCCGCCACACGGAGCGGATTGCCCGGAATGTGCCGACCTGCGATCAAAAGAACATCGTTGATGAATATAAGAAGAAAGACGGGAGTCCAATAATTGAGGCGATTACGTAAGAGTGGCTGACGAGATCGTGCATACGCCGCACGGATCGTTACCAATCCGCCAACGGTGAACACAAACCAACCTAGGGCCGCAATAGCTGGCGCAAGGCGATCGCGTGTTAGCTTTGATACTCCATTGGTCCAAACCACATCGCCAAGATTGAAAATATTCGATGCTATGGATGTGACGAGCAATCCCCACACCACACCGATGATTAACCACGTCCATATTTCGCGACGGGTGAATTCCAGTGTCGTCATCAATAAGATCACAGCCAGCAATACTGCGCCATAGATTTGGAGATCGTTCGCAAGTTGCTCCTGGATGTGCCATTGTCCGCCCTGTAACAACGCTTCGCCAACGCCTAAAAACAGAGAAACCCCCGAATACGCGCTTAACATAGCGGCGGCCGCTTCCTGCCCTTCGTGCCTTCGAAGCACGGTAATTGCCACGGGCAGATAGACCGTCGTCAATATAAAAAGCAAAATCATGATCAAAACTTGCTGGGACATCGGCGCAAAGTATAACCCAAATCCTTTAAATATTGTATTATCATTGCGATATGCACATTACAAGAACCTCACGCGATACCTATCAATTTTCTTCGGACTTCTTCCACCCGGATGGACGTGTCTCTTTCGATAATTTTTCCGTCGCCCGGAAATTCGCGTCCCAAATGTCCGCGCATCGGACCCAGCCGGTACCTGCTTCTGACCTATATGCCTTATCCTTAATTGACGAAGCCATGCGCGTACTGGTGAAACGTTTTGCTCCATCCGCTGTGTTTGCAAATGCGGTAACGGCCGCAGACCAAAATATTGGGGCCGAGCAAGTAAATGTAACCGAAAAGAAGTTCGTTGCTGAGTATCCGCCTGAGGATGTGTATCACGGGGAAGCAAAGGTTGAAGAATATCTTGCAAAATTGACCGATAGTCGTGTGAAAACAATCGAAGAGTTGATCTATGTGTTCACTCATAACGTGAATCCAGCGATCAGCCCTTTGCTTGACCTTGTTGATGATGAACCTTTGGAGCCGACGGCATATAAAAACCTGATCGCCTCTTTAAATTCCTTCTTTGCACAAGCCGCAAAAGAGACCCCAAATGCTGAAAGTGGGGGAGCTTCTTTGTTTGATATTTTGCGCGCACCTGCTGAAGCATCTCCCAACTCGCTTGAGGGACAACTGCAATTCATTCTTGCTAAATGGGGTAGTTTACTTGGCGATGCATTTGTTGCTCGCATCATTCGTGGCATTGACTTTCTGCGTGAAGAAGTCATCCATCAGCATTTGGCCCATGGCGATTTTAAACCTGATATTCCTTTACAGTCTTTCAGCGGCGGCGAATACGCTGAGTATGAACGCTACAGCCCTGATAAAGAATGGATGCCACGACTGGTTTTGATCGCGAAGAATTCTTATGTCTGGCTTGAACAGCTTTCTCGCAAATATGGAAGTTGGATCAAGACCCTTAACCAAATCCCCGATGAAGAACTTGATCTATTGCGTGACCGTGGCTTCACAGGTCTATGGTTGATTGGTCTTTGGGAACGTTCGCGCGCTTCGCAAAAGATCAAACAACGCATGGGCGATGCGGATGCGGTCGCTTCAGCATATTCGCTTCATTCATACGATATCGCTGATGACCTTGGCGGTTGGTCTGCTTTGGAGAATTTGCGTACACGTGCATGGCAACGCGGTATTCGACTGTCTGCAGATATGGTGCCGAATCACATGGGGATCGACTCGCAATGGGTGGTTGAACATCCCGATTGGTTCCTGTCCCTGCCTTATACACCCTATCCCTCTTATTCTTTCCGTTCTGAGAATCTTTCCGATGATATTCGTGTGGGCATTTATCTCGAAGATCATTACTACGATAAGACTGATGCATCCGTAGTCTTTCAGCGACGCGATCATCACACAGGCGATATCCGTTACGTCTATCACGGCAACGACGGCACATCCTTCCCATGGAACGACACTGCGCAACTTGATTATTCTCAAGCGCAGGTGCGTGAAGCGGTCATTCAAACCATTTTGCATGTGGCACGTAACTTCCCTGTCATCCGCTTTGACGCGGCGATGACGCTGGCGAAGAAACACATCCAGCGCTTGTGGTTCCCCGAGCCCGGTGCGGGCGGAGCGATTCCGTCGCGGTCTGAGCACGGCATGACCAGGTCCGAGTTTGACGCGGCAATTCCCGAAGAGTTCTGGCGCGAGGTTGTGGACCGCGTCGCGAAGGAAGTCCCTGATACATTGCTTCTCGCTGAGGCGTTCTGGCTCCTCGAGGGATATTTTGTCCGCACGTTGGGAATGCATCGCGTGTACAACTCCGCGTTCATGCATATGTTGCGCGATGAAGACAATGCCAAATATCGCATGGCGATCAAGAACACGCTCGAGTTTGATCCCCAAATCCTGAAGCGTTACGTCAACTTTATGAACAACCCCGATGAAAAGACTGCCATCGAGCAATATGGTGATGGCGATAAATATTTTGGTGTGGCAACTGTGCTCGCGACATTGCCCGGCCTGCCCATGTTCGGTCACGGACAAGTTGAAGGCTTCCGTGAAAAATACGGGATGGAATTCCGTAAGCCGAAAATGGACGAGCAACCTAATGATGGATTAATTGCGGGACACGATTGGAAAATCTTCCCGCTTCTTCACCGCCGACATCTGTTCGCTGATGTCGAACAGTTCTTCCTCTACGATCTTTACGCTCCTAACGGCCATGTGGACGAAAACGTTTTTGCCTATTCCAATGTTCACAACGACGAACGCGGACTCGTCCTCTATCACAACCGCTTTGCCGACACCAAAGGCTGGATTAAAACCTCTGCCGCCTATCTCGATAAAGCCACAGGCGATCTCCGCCAGAAATCCCTTGCCGAAGCATTGAGCTTGCCGTTCGAAGGGTACGTCATCTTCAAAGATTACGTCACACGATTGGAGTATATCCGCTCGTGTGAAGAACTCTGGCAAAAGGGACTCTACGTTGAACTGCACGCTTATCGGCACCATGTCTTCATGGATTGGCAGTTTGTGGATGATAGTAATTGGGGATTGGTAAATAATAAGTTGAATGGCTTAGGCGTGGAGTCTATGTCCGCGAAGTGGAATGAGATGTTTGGGGTGAAGGAAGAAGTAGTTCTGGAAGAAGCGAAGGTCAAGAAGCCTAGGAAGAATGCGGTGGGGAATAAGGAAGAAAAAGGAAAGAAAAAAGTAGCTACAAAGGCTAAACCTGTTGCGAAGCCAGCAGTGAAGAAAACGCCAACGAAAAAGAAACCTATGGCGAAGGCTGGTAAGGCTGTAGCAAAAACCACTTTTAAGAAGTCAACGACCGTAAAAGCCAAGGCAAAACCTAAAGTAGTTGCGAAGAAGGATGTAAAGAAGAAAGCAGGAAAATGACTCAGATGTTTTGTAGGGTAAATGTTTCTCTGTAATAGATAGAATATTCTTTTAAATGTTATCTTTCATAAACAATATCACCCATACGGATAATGGGTGATTAATGCCCCGAATGGTAAAAATGAGACATTGTGATCCCCCATACGTCTAACTCTGTTTTGTCTCGGCCATATGATCCTTCGCCGTTCTATGATGAGATGTTTTCATCGCCAGGCAAACCGCGCCCGCATTACAGGGTTTTACGTGACCATCTACAAACTATGACGGCAGAGATGTTTGCCGAGCGCCGCCGTGTCGCTGACGCGGCGTTTTTGTATCAAGGCATCACATTCACGGTCTATGGCCAGGAACAAGGTATCGAGCGGATTTTTCCTTTTGACTTAGTTCCGCGCATCATTCCTCGTGCAGAGTGGAGCCATATTGAGCAGGGGGTTGCCCAGCGCGTACAGGCGCTCAATCTTTTCCTTCACGATATTTATCACGATCAACGCATCTTGCGCGAAAAATTGATTCCTCCTGAACTTGTATTTAGTTCACGCCATTTCCGCCGCGAGATGATGGGACTCAATGTGCCGAAGGATCGTTATGTCCATGTAGTAGGCACAGACATTGTGCGTAGTGACGATGGTCAGTACTACGTTCTGGAGGATAACCTGCGTTCGCCATCTGGGGTGAGTTATATGTTGGAGAACCGGCAGGTCATGAAGCGGACATTTGCCGATTTGTTTGGGCGTTATGATGTACAACCTATCGAGCATTATCCGCAGGAATTGTTGAATACACTTCGGTCTGTCGCACCGCATGAATATTCGGACGCAACTGTTGTTTTGCTTACCCCCGGCATCTTCAACTCTGCTTATTTCGAGCACACCTTCCTTGCCCGCCAGATGGGCATTGAGATCGTGGAGGGGCGTGACTTGGTGGCACACCAAAATAAGATATACATGCGCACTACGCGCGGACTAAAACTTGTAGATGTGATCTATCGCCGCGTCGATGATGACTATCTTGATCCATTGAACTTTCGGCAGGACAGTGCACTTGGTGTAGCAGGTTTGCTCAATGCCTATCGCGCTGGGAACGTCACGATCGCGAATGCGATTGGTACTGGCGTTGCGGATGATAAAGCGGTATATGCCTTCACGCCCCAGATGATCAAATTCTATTTGGGGCAAGAACCTATCCTGAATAATGTCCCCACGTATCTTGGCTGGCGTGAAAAGGAATGCGACCATATCTTGAATAATCTTGACAAGTTGGTGGTCAAGGCGGTTAATGAAAGCGGTGGATATGGTATGTTAGTGGGGCCTCATGCCAGTAGGGATGATCGAGAGAAGTTCAAAGAACAAGTTCGTGCAAGCCCACGAAATTATATTGCCCAGCCCACTCTGGCATTGAGCCGTCATCCAACTCTGCTGGAAGATGGTTTGTCTGGCTGTCATGTGGACCTGCGGCCTTACATCCTTTATGGGGATGATGTGGTGGTCGTGCCGGGCGGACTCACCCGTGTGGCACTCCGTAAAGGTTCGTTGGTAGTAAATTCCTCACAGGGTGGCGGAAGTAAAGATACTTGGGTATTGAGGGATTGAATGCTTTCACGAGTCGCTGAATCTCTCTATTGGATGGCGCGTTACATTGAACGTGCCGAAGACCTGACCCGCCTATTGGCGGTCAATTTTAACGCCTTGCTTGATTCCAAGCCTGCTGATGCGAAACGTGGCTGGGAAGCTGTTGTAGGGATTAATGGAGATGACCCGCTATTCACTGAGCTTCATACCGAAGCCAATGCACAATCGGTAAGCCGTTTCGTATTCTGGGAACCTCTCAACTCGAACAGTGTTGTCTCCTGCATCACACGTGCGCGAGAGAATGCGCGCGGTGTACGTGAACAAATCAGTAGTGAGATGTGGGAGGCCGTCAATCGTTTGTACTTTCTTGTCCGTGATACCAAACGGGCCAATGAGTTTTCCAATCCAATTGATTTCTTCGAATTGGTGCGTGACCGGGCACAGGCATATCAGGGGATCACATCCGCCACCATGACGCACGGTGAACCGTATCAGTTTATTCGTTTGGGGTTGCACCTTGAACGTGCGGATAAAACAGCCCGTATTTTAGAGGGCAAATATCATTACCTTAATCTCTTTTCCAAAAGCCCAGCAGAGACTTCTTTACAGTTGATCGCATTATTGCGTTCGTGTGCCGCCTTTGAGCCATATCGCCGCGCCTCTGGCGGACAGTTGAGCGCTGAAAAGGTAGTGGAATACCTCTTGCTCGATCATGAATTTCCGCGTGGAGTTTTGTTTTGCTTGAATCGTTGTCAGCGTACGTTAGATGCTATTGGCGAGGATCCAACCGTCCCTGTACGGCCCGATTCGCCTCGTCGAGTGTTGGGTCGCCTCAATGCAGACCTGGAGTACCTCGACATCCACGACGTATTGGGTGAAAATATGGATCCGTTCCTGAGCAAATTTCTAACCCGCCTCAATTCGATCGGCGATGAAATCGCCCGGACCTATTTCAATACCAGCGTTATTCTTCCCGATGAAAGGCCGCGACAGCAACAACAACAGCAACAATAATCTCGCTGAATCCATTTATGCATTTGAAGATCGAACACACCACCACTTTCACTTACGATCACCCTATTAGTGAAGCTTATACAGAAATGCGTTTGAAGCCACTTGACGTGGATGGACAGCGTTGTATTTCATTTCGTCTGATAACCGAACCGCACGATATGGTTTTGCGATATGCCGATCAGTTTGGTAATGATGTGCGACATTTTGATTTTATTCAACCACATCAACGATTGATGGTATCTGCTGTGAGCGAGGTCTTTACCCCTGATTTATATATATCGAACTCGCTGAACTTTTCCCCGTTGGATGAATTCAATTATCTTTCACAGACAGAGTACGCGCCTCACACTCCCGATCTGGCTGTTTTCTTCGCTTCGCATAAAGCGGATACCCCGCTGGATACCGCTCTGAATTTCATGCACCTTATCTTCAAGAACCTTGTATATGAAAAAGGCGCGACTGATGTAAAGACCACAGCCGATAAAGCTCTGGCTCTTGGACGTGGCGTGTGTCAGGATTTTTCACATATCATGTTGGCGGCTTGCCGTATGGAGAATATCCCTGCACGGTATGTCAGCGGGTATTTGTATAACAATGAACACATAGCGGCTTCACACGCTTGGGTGGATGTGTTTACCCCAGA
This sequence comes from Candidatus Defluviilinea proxima, assembly GCA_016721115.1. Lineage (NCBI taxonomy): Bacteria > Bacillati > Chloroflexota > Anaerolineae > Anaerolineales > Candidatus Villigracilaceae > Candidatus Defluviilinea > Candidatus Defluviilinea proxima. The sequence continues at coordinate 4,307,229 of JADKIW010000001.1, read as the reverse complement.
GCGCGGATGGGTCTCCCTCGACCCTACACACGACACCGAACAGACGGGTCAATACGTCCGTGTGGCCGTTGGTCGCGACTATGCAGATGTCCCCCCGACGCGCGGCATCTTCAAAGGCAATGCCAAAGAGAAAATGGAAGTTGCTGTTTCAGTGAAGGCGCTGTAGTTAGTTTCCCCATCGCGGTTGATAATCACAATAGGTATTGCTCGTAAGCTGACGTACATCAGTGCCATCCACGCGCATGATGAAGATTTCACAAGAGCTTAAGTCTTTCTCTGCGACATTGGTGTATGCAGTGAAGGCGATCCAATTGCCATCTGGGGAAATACTAGCTCCTTGTGAATTCATGCCTTTGGGAGATATCTGATGTAGATTGGTCCCATCTTCGTTCATAAGATAGACCTCATGCGCAAAGGGGCCTCCCTGATCGAGCGAGATCAGGCCATTAGCAGACCAATCGCTTCTTCCACGGGTATCAATTTTATCGTTCAACAATTGCGGCTCGCCTCCATTGATGTCAATGGTATAGAGTTGATTGTTTTCGCCTTTCCCCATCGCGAACAGGATTTGCTCTCCATTCGATGACCAGGTGCCATCATGAACATCCTTGCCCGATTTGCTGTAAAACTTGTGAGGATCACTACCGTCCTTGTTCATGAGCCATAGTTCAAGGGTGCTGCTGTCATCGGGTTTATAGTGGAAGATAATATAGTTATTGTCGGGTGATATTTCGGGTGAACCAATATTCTTGCCGAAATTGGTCAATTGAATGGAATCACCGGTGTTCACATCCAATTCGTGGATTTCTGTATATTTTCCATTGCTGATGACATAAACGGCTTCTTGACCATTGGGAGACAGGTTCGCATTAAAGGATGCATATTCTGAGTTGGTTAACTGCCTCCAACCCGATCCATCAGGGTTGATGATGCAGATTTCGCTTCCCTTTATTTCACAGGTGAAAATAATCTTGCCGGTCGGCTCATTGGTTGTTGATGGCTGGGTGGGAGTTTCAGTGACCGTTTCTTCATTGGGTGTTGTGTTTATATTGGCTTGAGTTTCGGTGGACGGTTTGTTTGTGATATTTCCCAGATTGATAAGTCTGCTAGCCACGAAGAACAATCCGCTGATACATGTGATTGCTACCAACGCGATCAAACCGGGGATGATATATTTTTTTATGTCTATTTTGGAGATATCGAAGGAGGCGGGTTTTTGATTCTGAATTGCCCGTCCGACGGAAGTAATGCCCAGATAATTTTTGAGCGTATCGGCCAGATAGTCCAAGCCATTTTCGAAGTTCTTTCGTAGATCTACGCGTTGATGGGAGGAAAGCCGTAATGGGATCGAGTCATTTTCATCACCGCGGATATGGACAGGAAAGATACGTTTATTGTTCTCTTCCGCAAAACTGATCTCACGCCGCACCCACTCTGAGCTGGCCGAGCCCGGCGAGAGGAGCACTACTATGCCAGAAGAATTTCGTATCGAACGCTCGATCTCGCGTTCCCAAGCAGGGGTGCCGGGGATGAGGTTTTCAATATCCACCCATACATTGACGCCGCGTTCACGCAACTCGCGGACGATCCTTTCTTGCATGGCTTTGTCTTCGCGGCTATAACTAATAAAGAAGAACGGGGTAGCTGAAGAACTCATGGGCGATCTCTCTCCTATAATGTTCATGCCATTATAGGTTAAAAATCAAAAGCGGTAAACAAAAAAACGACATGGCAGGACTTACTTGTCATGTCGTTTTGCTCTTTAAATAGCTGTGTATATTACTCGTTTGCGCTTAATTCATTGGGATGTGGCGGGTAGCTGGGGTTTTGTCTGCGAAATTCATAGTTCTCCACCACGGCTTCCACGATTTTTCTTTGTTTGTCAGTCATTGTCTGAAATTCGAGGCCAACGTTGAAATACTCCGGGCTGAGGTCTTGTTTGCACCATACGATCCGCACAGGCAGATTGATCGATGTCTCAGAAACTCCTTCAAGTTCCGGTAATTGGATTGATATTGTGGTAAGCCTACCGGTATCGAGTTTCATATCGCTAATGACCATTGCGCCGAAACTTGTCAGGTCTCCGAGATAACCAAGCAAGGACCCATCATGAACATCGAACACCTGAGAATAGGACATTAAATTTTTGCGTGGTTCTTTTCGTCTTTCCTGCATGTCTACCTCCGTATGTACAAGTTTACATGAATTACAAGCCAAAATCAATCGCCACAACGAAATTACAATGCGTTTGTTTGGCGGCGTAACTCTTAAAATCTTCATCTCTTTTGAAGTAACTGTGGTTAAATCATCTTATGCGATGGATTTACCTTTCCCCTCACCTTGACGATGCCGTGCTTTCTGCCGGCGGATTGATCTACGAACAAACCATGTCTGGCACCCCAGTAGAGATATGGACGTTCATGGCTGGTACGCCTGTTGATACCGAGTTCTCCTCGTTTGCTCAGATGCTTCATGCGCAGTGGGGTTTTGCCGATGCAGAAGAATCTGTCCGCTTGCGGCGCGAAGAGGATCGTCAAGCTGCGGCTGTTGTAGGGGCAAAGATTCAGCATTTCGACTTTTTGGATTGCATCTATCGCCGTGGTAAAGAAGGTGAATGGCTCTATCAGGGAATCTCCTTTGCGCCTCGCGAAGAGGACGCTGGACTTCCCCAGCAGATCGCGGACTTTGTTTCCCCTCGCCTCAAACCAGACGATTTGCTGGTCTGCCAACTGTCAGTTGGTTCACACGTGGACCATGTCCTCGTGCGGCAAGCCGCCGAATTGCTGGGCCGTCCGTTGATCTATGATATTGATGTTCCGTATATCTTTACCAAGCCCGAAGAATTCGAGCCGAAATCGGTTGGGATGAAAGAAACAACTCACAGCATAACCGAAGCAGGCCTAAAGTGCTGGCAAGACGCGGTTTTGCTTTACAAATCCCAGTTACCGGCGCTGGGAGATGCCATGGAAACCCCAGAACTGGCCAGCGAGTCCATCCGATCTTATTGGGAGGAATGGGGGGGCATTCGTCTCTTTGAAATGGGCTGAAATTGTTACATTCCACTTGAACTGACTCGTAAACCATGATATAGTATGCCCGCTTTTAGCAAGAAATCGTACGTCCCTATCTTTGTCCCGCTTTGCGGGACAAAATTCTTATAAGCAGGAAAATAACATGCCCAACAATTTCTTAACCAAGGACGGTTTTCAAAAGCTTCAGGATGAATTGGAATACCTGCGCACGGTCAAACGCCAGGAAGTTGCTAATCGTCTGCATGAGGCCATGGAAGGTGGAGAGCTGATTGAGAATGCCGAATATGAAGCCGCCAAGAACGAGCAGGCTTTTGTGGAGGGACGCATTCAGGAGTTGGACGCGTTGCTCGCAAGCGCAAAGCTGATCGAAGAGAATGGTTCCAAGAAGAAGAGCGATGGCGTTCAGTTGGGTTCCAAGGTGACTATCAAAGAAGGGAACTTTGAGTCCGAGACCTTTATTATCGTGGGCATGGCCGAGGCCAACCCACGTGAAGGCAAGATCTCGAATGAGTCCCCGATTGGCAAGGCTATTTTGGGCCGCAAAGTGGGTGATACGGTGAAAGTGGAAACCCCAGGCGGCACATATAATGTTAAAATCTTGAAGATAGGCTGATATACAAATCACAGGAGCGACCTGGTAGTCCCGCGTACCTGTGAAGGAGCGCGGGACTATTTTGTTCTTATACACTTTCGCGATCCATATCGCGTTGAAATAAGGAATTCACATGGCTGAATACAATTCACTTGAAAAAATCCGTTTACAAAAATTGGACGAACTTCGCGCGGAGGGGATCGAAGCGTATCCAACTCGTGCAAAGCGTACGCATTTGAGCGCCGAGGCGATCGCTGAATTCGAAGCGAAGGAAAAAGATGGTGTCGAAGTAAAAGCGACTCTTGCGGGGCGCATCCGTGCCAGCCGTGCAATGGGCAAGGTTTCGTTTGCTCACATTGAAGATGGTGCGGGGAAGATCCAATTGTTCGTGCGCGCCAACGAACTTGGCAAAGAACGCGTGGATTTTTTCAACAAGACGCTTGACATCGGCGATTTCATCCAAGCGGAAGGAATCATGTTCCGCACGAAATCAGGCGAGGTTACGCTTCATGTCCATGACTTTAGCCTGCTTGCCAAGTCTGTGAGCCCTCTGCCCGCCGCAAAAGATGAGACTCTCGAAGATGGGACAGTGGTCCGCCATGCCGCGTTGGATAACCCTGAACTGCGTGCCCGGCAGCGCTACGCTGACCTTGCGGTCAACCCCGATGTCCGCGATACCTTCCGCAAACGGGCAGGTATTATCAAAGCTATACGCGAATTTTTGGATGCTAAGGACTTTCTCGAAGTAGAAACCCCCATCTTGCAACCGTTATACGGTGGTGCAGCGGCACGTCCGTTTACGACACATCACAACGAGCTCGAACAGGATATGTACCTGCGCATCTCATTTGAGTTGTACCTCAAGCGTTTGCTTGTAGGCAACTTGGAACGAGTCTACGAAATCGGGCGTGACTTCCGCAACGAGGGTGTCTCATTCAAACATAACCCTGAGTTCACACAACTTGAGTTCTATTGGGCTTACGCGGACTATTTGCAAGTGATGGAATTGACCGAGCAAATGATCGCTTATACCGCGCAAAAGGTCTTAGGGACTCAGGTAATCAAGTACAAAGAACACGAGATCAACCTCACTCCTCCGTGGAAGCGGCTCGAAATGCGACAAGGTATTCTCGAATCTTCTGGTATTGATATTGCCGAACACAAGACCGGCGAAGAATTATTCAAGGCCATTAGAGCGAAGCACCCGAATAAGACGCCCGATCCGCATGCGACTCGCGGCAAGTTGATCGACTTCCTGCTTTCTGAGTTTCTCGAGCCGACGCTTATCCAGCCGACGTTCCTGTATAACTATCCGCGTGATATTTCTCCGTTGGCGAAATCCATGCCCGGAGATCCGTTGACAGTGGAACGTTTTGAAGGATACGTGGCTGGCTTTGAGTTGTGCAACGCCTTTACTGAATTGAACGATCCGCTCGACCAAGAACAACGCTTCCTCGAAATGGGACGTGATTACACCGATGACGAAGAGGAGAAACATCCGCTCGACGAGGATTATCTGCGCGCTATGCGTTACGGTATGCCTCCGAATGGCGGTTTCGGCATGGGCGTGGACCGTCTCGCCATGTTATTGCTCGATAAACACTCCATTCGTGAAGTGTTGCTGTTCCCAGCATTGCGCAAAGAAGAATGACCCATAGGGGCAAGCCTCAAACTTGCCCCTGATTTTTTATAAAGGAGTCCCGATGCCAGTCCTTACTCCAGACCAAGAGAAACAGATCCGCGAGTACATTCATAACCAACAATTGCTCTATGCCATCAAGTTGTATCGTGAAGTGACTGGAGTTGGCTTGGCTGAAGCAAAGGCTGCCGTGGAAGCGATGGAGCGTGGTGAAGTTGTCCAAACTCCCTTAGACAGGATCGATTACGATAACCCTGTCATGGAGGCAAAGATCGAATCCTTGCTTTCCAAGAAACAAAAACTTGAGGCGATTAAGATCTATCGCGAAGAATATGGGGTTGGGTTGAAGGAAGCCAAGGATGCAGTGGAAAGGATCGAAGCATCCATGCGAAGCAGAGGCGTGCCACCCATGAATGTTCCATACGAATCAGCCATTGGCAGTGACCCGTTTGAGAACGCTGGTGAAAATGGCCGCCGTATTGCAGTCATCGTTGTGGGCGTTGTTGCGCTTATGGCTTGTGGGGTCGCTCTCTTTTTATTAGCAGTAGGCGGTTCCTAATCGTGCAAAAATCAACTTTGTTACTGGCTGTTCTTGACGCCATTGCCATTCTCGTTGTCACGCTTATTGGATTTGCTACTCATGGTGAAACTGGCCTGTCCTTTCTTCCACGGATGCTTGCCGCATTCATCCCATTGACCGTTGCGTGGTTTCTGATTTCTCCTTGGTTTGGACTCTTTCAATCAGAGATCGTTACTAATCCAAAACAACTCTGGCGGCCTGTGTTTGCCATGCTCTTTGCCGCACCGTTCGCCGCCGTCTTGCGTGGACTACTCCTCAACGCTCCGATCATTCCAATTTTCGCTGTGGTGTTAAGTGCCACATCCGCATTTGGGATGATGATCTGGCGGGGAATTTATCTTTTTGTAAACCGCAGGTAGGGGCGAGGTCCTCTCGCCCTGTCACCACCCAAGATAAAATATAAAATTGAAATTCAATGGGCAGGGAGACCCTGTCCTACGCACCCTTAAACCTTTGTGACCTTCGTATCCTTTGTGATAAATCACAAAGTGATAAAATACTCCCAATGGACGAACAAGCACTCATCACTGACGCCCAAGGCGGAAATCTCGACGCCTTCAACACGCTCATCCTGCATTATCAGGACAGCGTGTTTAATACTGCACTTCGCATCCTTGGCGATGAAGATCAGGCCGCCGATGCTTCGCAGGAAGCTTTCATCTCCGCGTTCAAAAGTATCAAAGCCTTTCGCGGTGGGTCGTTCAAAGCGTGGATCATGCGAACCGTGACCAATGCCTGTTATGACGAACTGCGCCGCAAAAAGAGGCGTCCCACCACGCCGCTTGAGCCCGATACTGACGATGGCGAAGAGATGGATTCCCCTCGCTGGCTTGCCGACCCCAACATGACGCCAGACCAGCAAGCCGAAGCCGACGAACTCGAACATGCCATCCAGCACTGTCTCAACAATCTCCCACTCGAATTTAAAACAGTCGTTGTCATGGCCGATATTCAAGGCATGGATTACACAGAAGTCGCAAGCGCTGTCCGTGTACCGTTAGGCACAGTCAAGAGTCGCCTCGCGCGTGCACGCTTAAGATTACAAGAATGTTTGCAAGGCTTCGCGGAACTTTTACCCGCATCATTTCGTCTGGAAGAAGGAATGAATGTGCAATGAATAGACGAGACCTTGAACTTCTTTCGGCATATCTGGACGGTGAACTTAAGGCGGCGGATTCTGTCAAACTGGAAACGCGCCTCAAATCGGACCCCGAACTTGCCTCTGTTTTAAGCGATCTTCGCTCCACCCGAACCTTACTCCGCAAACTACCTTCACGCAAAGCACCGCGTAACTTCACATTGACTCGCAGAATGGTGGGACAAAATCCGCCATTGCCGCGGGCGTACCCCGTATTCCGTCTTGCAACGACGATCGCAACATTATTGTTGTTCTTCACCTTTGGTGTTAATTTCGTAGGCGTTCAATTTGCATCCCAGGCACCTTATGGAATGGGCGGTGGAGGAGGCAGTGACATGGAAGCCTATTCCATGCAAGAGGCGCCTGCCGCCGCACCGATGCTTGAGTCAGCGCCTGCCATGACCGAAGCACCTGCCGCGACGGAAGCTCCAGCCGATGCCGCAAATTCAACTGCAGAACAGCCTCCCGTTGCCCTTGCACCTATGGGCACCGAAATGCCAGCACCAACACAAGATGGCTCTCGTATTGCGGAAACTCCATTGCCCACGATGAAGAATATGGCCGAGGATAATGCCGCAGGACAGCCAGACCAACCTCAAGTCCCGAATGAAACGCCACGTCCCCAGCCACTGATCTCTTCTGTGTGGCAGATCGGGCTGGCGATTGTCGCAGTGGCAGGTGCACTGTTGATGGGGTTGCTCAGGCAACTATCTGCGCGTCGTTGGAAATAAAATTTTATGATCGGATGGCATGACAACGCCATCCGATTTGTTTTGAAGATGGCACATACCGAATTCAATTTCTGCCCCCGTTGTGGGACACCTGTTAATCATGAAGAACGATTTGGAAAGTTGCGCCCAGTGTGCCCACAATGTGGTTGGATCCATTTTGTGGACCCGAAAGTTGCTGCCGCTGTGTTGGTGACTCAGGGTGGGCGTGTTCTACTTGTGCGACGTGTGAACGAACCGTTCCGTGGTTTGTGGACTTTGCCTGCGGGTTTTGTCAATGGGGGTGAGGACCCGGCCGAGGCGGCCGCAAGAGAATGTTTGGAAGAAACAGGCTTGAGCGTAAGAGTGACGCGTGTGTATGATATTGTCTCAGGTCGTGAGCATCCGCGCGGTGCAGATTTTGTCATTGTGTACGAGGCTGAAGTCCTTGGCGGAGAAATGGAAGCGGCCGATGATGCGGATGCAGTTGAATGGTTTGATCGAAGCAATCTTCCACCATTGGCTTTTCTAGCAACACGTAAAGTACTTGGGGTGGAATAAGCGATTTTGTTTTCTTATTGGCAGGTGTAAAATAAATTAAGCTTTATTTTTGGAGAGGTGTCATGGGCCTGAAAAAATGGTTGGAACCTGAACGTCTTGATATTGTGATCGCGATCTTGATCGCACTTGTGTCGCTGACTACGTCGCTGGCCGCCTGGCGGACAAATGTGGTGGGCTCGAATGCTTCAGACGCAAATCGTCAGGGGTTGATCGATGCAGTGAGAAAAAGTGCAACCCAGAACGAGAATTGGCGCGTTGTATATCAAGAAGCTGGGTTTGCACGTGACTTTGTTGTTGCGTCAGCCGCAGTAGAAGCAATGGATGCGAGCAATGATGAGAGCTTGCAAGCGGCCGCGGCTACACAACGCCAATATTTGTTGCCAAGCATGCAGACGCTTTCTGACCCATTGGGAACAGAGAAACAATATCGTAAAAGCGATGGTACCTTTGACCTTGAGAAACGTTTCGCCAACCTGGAGGCGGAAGATCCAAAGATGATGGCGCTCGATCCATTAACCTCGTTTCATCTTTCTGATCAATATTCTTCTGAACAACGTTGGCTAACGATAGGAACTGTACTTCTGGTGATCAGTTTGTTTTGGCTTGGTGTGGCCGAGTTGACAAAAGAACGCGCACGGATGTTGAACTTAGCGGTGGGATTAGGTGTCTATTTGTTCGGCATCGCATTTCTGGTGGTCGTAGAGATTGTTGCGGTGATCGCACGGGGAGGTGTTTTATGAGTGAGATGATATCTAAAAATGAAGTTGCACCGAAGACTGACCGCTGGAAAAGTGTGGTGTTGGTCTTGACGTTGATCAATACAGTATTTGCGACACTTCTCTCTGGCCTGCAAGTAGATGCAGGTATCCGTGCGGATACAGCCAATCGCGATTCACAATATTATGTTACGCTAGTGTCCAGTGAACTTGTCCATCAGGGATATCAGAGTTCGTATGATTTTCAAACATTTGCAGTTTCACTGAAAGCTTCACAAGAGTCGTTGATCGCTGAGTTCACCGCATTTGGTTTGGAGCAGAAGGGTGATCAAAAAAGCGCAGAGAACTTCCGCACTCAATCTGCCATTGCAAAGGCACAGGCTGATACAGCCAGAAAGTTTTCTGTTCTGTATACCGATCCGCGCTATGCTCCTGCTCAGCCCGATGACATGCCTCAAGCCGATGCGTATCTCATCGATATGACCAAGGTTGCCAACGATCTGCTGATCAAGCAGAATGCGGCATCGGACTTATATCAAGTGTGGAATAAAAAGGCAGATGCATATGCGGCTGTGTTGACATTGCTTGCCATTATCTTCTTTCTTCTTGGTGTGGCGCAATCCGCTCAGCGAATGCGGCCATTCTTTGCTATCTCTGCATCGGTCATCATGTTGATCGCCAGCGCGTGGACTTTTCTAATCTTGATAAAGTGACAAAATGACAACTCTTGATGTGCGTCCTTCACCGATCGCCGGTAGATGGTATAAGGGAAATGCGAAAAAACTTGCCCAAAATGTGGATACATTTTTGGATACTGCAAAGCTCCCTGAATTGAACGGGGAAGTGCTTGCTGTTATTGCGCCACATGCGGGGCACATGTATTCAGGCACAGTGGCAGGATACGCCTTCGCGGCGCTTCGATCATTAACCCCGAGTTTGGTCGCTGTGATCTCGCCGATGCATCAAGCCTATTACGAGTCGCTGATCACAACCTCGCACGATGCCTATCGAACGCCGCTTGGTGATATTCCAGTAGATAAAATCGCGCTGAACGAACTTGATGTGGCTTTGAAATCAGAATTGGGATTTGGTCTATCGCCCGTTTCACGTGACCCCGAACATTCGTTAGAGATCGAGTTGCCTTTTCTCCAACGTGTTTTGAAATCCGAGTGGAAGTTGTTGCCTGTTATGGTCCGTGCGCAGGAACCACGTGTTTCTGAAGAATTGGGCAAAGCGCTTGCAAAAGTGCTGCGCGATAAGAATGCCATTCTCGTTGCCAGTACGGACTTGTCACATTTTAACAATCAACAGACCGCCTTGAAATACGACCGTTTCATGCTCGACCAGATCGAAGCCTTTGACCCATCCGCTGCGTTCGAGGCAGAGCGCACTGGCAAAGGGTTTGCCTGCGGACTTGGCGCCTTCACGGCTGTGTTATGGGCCGCCCGCGAGTTGGGTGCGGATAAAGTGAAGGTGTTGCATCATGCCACTTCTGGTGATGTGACAGGGGATTACTCGTCCGTGGTGGGATATGGCGCAGCGGTGATGTTGAAGAGTTAAAAAAGCTCAAAAAAGAAATATTAAGTAACAGTCACTTACATGGGGACTGTTTTGTTGATGGAGAAACCTATGGCAAAGAAAAAATACTCGATCAATTGGGATGACGATATCGCTGTTTCGTTTGAAGTAGATGGCGTGACCTACGAAAGCCTGGAGGATGTCCCTGAGGAGAAGGACAGACTCAAACTGGAAGCCATGCTCAACTCTGCAGAAGATGCAGAGTTTGACGCGGAGTTCGAAAAGATCCAAAAAGAATTAGAGCCGATCAGCAACTTCCCTGTGGAGAAAGTTGTGCTTTCGGTTTTCACTGGTATTGCTGTGATTATGTTATTGGTCGCAGGGGTCGCGTCATTTAACAACATTCGTAAAGTCAATCGAGAAGAAAGCGCGTCCGGTGTTGTGACCGATATGACCAAACGCCTCGAATATGATGAGCAAGATTTCAATCGTGTAGTCGGTGAGACGTATTACCCCGTGGTGGAATTCACTGCGAACGATGGCAAACGTCGCAACGTCCAGTTGAGCGAAGGAAGTTTCCCGCCTGCTTATGAAGTAGGGGATGAAGTGACCATATTGTACGAACCCGAGAATCCCATGGACGCACGCATCAAGTCCTTTGGCAGTTCAGCCCTGATGTGGATATTGCCTAGTATCACAGGTGTCTTGGGAATCGGCTTTCTTGTCGCTGTGATCGCTGTGCAGAGGGTGATGACGCCTAGTGGTAATGCTCAGTCTGAGTAATGAACAACTCCCAACTCAGCGGCAAGACCATAATACTTTTGTGCTTCCTCTTGATTCCCTAAAAGCTCGTAAGAATGCCCGATGTTCAGATACAGTGATGGGTAAAAATCCGCAACTCTCTCATCGTTGACTGCCCTTGCATGTTGAAGTGCGATCAAATTCCAGCGCAATGTCTCTTGTGGATTGTCCTGAAACCGCGCAACGTAATGAGCGGCAATGCAGGCTTCATAATTGTCTGAGTGCGAGTCCCAAGCCTGTTGATACAAAGCTCGTGCATCGTCCATTCGATGTTCGAATTCGGCAAGTGAGCCCTGCATGCAGAGTTGGATAATCGGGTTAGTCGTGTCCATTGCTAGAAAACAAACAAAGAGACGACTTGCATAAGTCGTCTCTTTTGATTCGTTACTTGTTCCACTTCGTTACTGATTCTCGAAACGCCTTCTTCAAACCATCTGGCAGGTCATTGACGTTGGTATATTTCTTATCGTTAACCCAGATCTCGAGTGTGCCATCAGGCGCAGAGCTGAGATCCACTTGATAATGATTCAGGTCTGGGTCAGCTTCGATCTTGGCACGGAAGATATCCTCAATTTGCTCTGAAAATGGGGCGGCCAGTTTTTCTCCCTCGTCCTGGTCAAAGACTGTCACCTTCTTGCCCTCCCGTAATAAAGCACCAAGCGTTTCAGAAGGCGGAGTTTCCCGCATCCATGCGGGCTTGTCCTCCGTGTTCCCTGTCAAATTGACGGTGTTCGACTTTCGGAAAAGGAAAAAGAACACCAGAATGACCACAACCAGCGCAACGCCGAACAACCCCACGATACCCATCATCATAACAGCCTCCGTTTCAAAGTGACTACTTATTGCGATTATATGACAACTTCCATGCGCAACAAAGATAATTTCATTGCGCTTATAGCATACTAGGTATAATCACTCCAATGACCCCTTATGTTCAAGTGATCGTCAACGTCCCTGCCATCGCCGGTGTGTTTGATTACGCCGTCCCCAAATCGCTTGCGGGAAAAATAGGCCTTGGACACCTCGTCATCGTCCCCTTTGGAAAACAGACAGTTCAAGGCGTCGTTTTGCAATTTGTGGATTCGCCTTCCGTGCCGGAGGTCAAAGATATTCTTGAAATTTTGGATGAAGAGCCGGTTCTGACTCAGCCTCAGCTTGCTCTCGCTAAAGAAATAGCGGATTCTACTCTCCAGCCTTTAGCATCCATTGTCGGGTTGTTTCTGCCAGCAGGCTTGAATCAACAAGCGGATACGCTTTACGAATTGCAATTCACAAATGAAGATGCGCGATTTGCGAATACTGCCAGCGAAAAGAGCATCAGTCCCAACACAAAACGACAAACCATTGAAGATCGTCTCTTGAGCCTTTTGCGTTTACGTGGCGCATTGCGCGGACGACAGATCGACTCGCATTTCGCCAAAGTGGATTGGCGTAAGACAGCGCAGTTCCTTGTGAAGAAAGGCATACTTTCCGCAAAGAGTATTTTGCCCCCGCCAAGGGTGAGATCAAAATTCATTCGTGTTGCCCAGCTCGCAGTCCCGCCAGAAGAAGCGGAAGCGGCGATGGGCTCGCTTGGGATGAAACAAACGCTCTTGCGTAGACAGTCCGCATTAAAGTTTTTGATTGGGCAACCAGACGCGGTCAACCTTTCGTGGGTTTATGCCGAAAGTGGATGCAACCTAAGCGACTTGGAAGAACTCGAAGAACGTGGCCTGATCCGTTTGTTTGAAAGCGAGATATTCCGCGATCCACTTCAAAAGATGGAAAGCGGAAAACTGAAATATGAAAAAATTCTTGAGTTAACTCCGGAGCAATCTTTTGCGTTGAAGGAGATCACGAATGCCATCACAACTTCTGATGCGCGTCTCCCGTTCTTGCTTCAAGGTGTGACGGGTTCGGGAAAGACAGAAATTTATATTCGTGCGGCAGAGGAAGTTGTTAGGCGTGGTAAACAGGCAATTATCCTCGTCCCTGAAATTGCGCTTACGCCACAAACAGTGCGCCGCTTTTTGAGCCGCTTCCCCGGGCAGGTTGGCATTGTCCATTCCAAACTTTCGGAGGGAGAACGATACGATACTTGGCGGCGCGCACGCTCGGGCAAACTCAAGGTCATCATCGGTGCGCGTAGTGCCTTGTTCTCGCCTTTGCCGAACATCGGCCTGATCGTTGCTGATGAATGTCACGACTCATCGTATCACCAAGCCGAGCCGCCGTTCTATCATGCAGTCAGCGCGGCACAGATCTATGCGCGCCTGTGTGGGGCAGTGTGCGTGCTAGGCTCTGCCACGCCGACCGTTGAGCAACGCTATCAAGCGGAGACAAAACAAATCCAGAAATTGGATTTGCCCAAGCGCATCGTCGAAGCCGGGTTGCCTCCCGTCCACGTTGTGGATATGCGGGAGGAGCTCAAAGCCGGTCATCGCGGGATCTTTGGCAGGTTACTACTCAAGGAACTTGAGTCCACGCTGAAACGGGGCGAGCAAGCAATTCTCTTCCTTAACCGTCGAGGAACAGCTACTTATATCTTCTGTCGTGATTGTGGATATGTAGTGAAGTGTCCCAATTGCGAATCACCACTCACTCTTCACACAGATGACAAGGAACGGTTACTCTGCCATACATGTGGATATGAACGCGGCAAGCCGAAGACTTGTCCTTCGTGTGGTGGAAAACAAATCCGTGAATATGGATTGGGAAGCGAAAAGGTCGAAGCGGAAGTCAATGCGTTGTTCCCCAAAGCAAAGACCCTGCGCTGGGATTGGGATACCACCCGTACCAAGGACGCGCATGAGATGATTCTCACGCACTTTGCCAATCACAAAGCGGACGTGTTGATCGGTACGCAAATGCTCGCCAAAGGGCTCGATCTGCCGATGGTCACGCTGGTTGGTATTGTGTTGGCCGATGTGGGTTTGAATCTGCCCGATCCGTTCTCAGGCGAGCGTGTTTTTCAAACGTTGACGCAGGTGGCAGGCCGCGCTGGGCGTAGTGAGCGCGGAGGAAAAGTTGTTTTGCAAACCTTTGATCCCGAACAGCAAGTGATCCAATTTGCATCTAAGCATGATGTGAATGGATTTTATGAATACGAATTGGAACAACGCAAGCGATTGGGGTATCCGCCATTCAGCCATTTGGTACGACTCGAATATAGAGAGCAGGATCAGGCCTCAGCGGAGAAAGAAGCGGGGCGGGTGGCTGAAAAGTTCAAAGATGTGTTGAAGGCTGATCGTTGGAAACAGATCACATTAATTGGACCCGTCCCATGTTTCTTCGCAAAGGTTGGTGGTTATTATCGGTGGCAGATCGTTTTACGTGGAGCAAACCCCACAGAGCTATTGCGCGGGCTGAAACTGGATGGTTGGCGGGTTGAAGTGAATCCTTTAAGTTTGCTATAATCAAACCAAGTTGGTTAAATAATTTTAGTTGTCTGTTGGTTTTGATGCGTTTGGTTGCTCGCCAGCAAAATTTATAGGAGAACAACATGCAGTCTTTTTCTCGTGGTTGGTCATTCTTACAACAAGCTTGGGGGATGGCGTTTAAGGATAAAGATTTACTCAAACCGTCCATTTATGCATTAGTGGTGGGGATGATCGTTTCTGTGATCGGCATTATCCCGATCGTTGGGGCGGCATTTTTGTTCCAGGGCTCACAGGTCGGGAATATTGTCATGGGTGGGATGGGGGCGATCATGGTCTTTATTCAGTTTGTGGTTACTTATGTGTTTTCTGGGATGACCGCTTACCTGATCTTTGGTTATCTCTCCACCGGTGATGGCCGCATGGATAAAGCTTGGGATGTTGTGAAGCGTGATTTCTTCGATATTATTATGCTTGCTGCGGCTTCGACAGTTGTCAACATGATCAAGAATGCGGCAAATAGAAATCGACGTGGCGGTTTGGCCTCAGGGTTGATCCGCGGCGCGGCCAACCTACTGGAAGCACTGTGGACTGAGGCGTCCTATCTCATTTTGCCTGCGATGGTTATTGATGACCTGAATCTCAAAGAAGGTATGGCGCGTGTTCTGAAGATCACGAAAGAGAACTTGCTTTTGATCGGTATCAGCACTGTCGGTGTGCGTTGGGTGACGGGGCTGATCGGTTTTGTGTTGGGCTTCGGCGGATTTTTGATCGCGCTTGCGATTGGCGGTGGGGCGGCATATTTGTCAGGTGGAATCAATGTTGTGTCGATTCTGGGAATTGCCATCGCCGCTTTTATTTTCTTTGCGTTTGTGATGGTTGCCAGTGTGGTGAATTCCTACACATCCATTGCGTATCATACCTGCCTATATATTTGGGCGCGCGATGTAGAGAAGGCGCAATTGGCTGGCGAGCCCATTCGTGTTGCCGCACCTGCTCCGCTCGCGGCTGTGTTGGGATAATGTGAAAATCTATCGTTTTCATTTTCATAGATAAAACGATAGAGGAAAGATATCTGACTGAATACAATGCAACCACAAAATGAACCCCGCCGTGAATTGGTTTCATGGCAAGAGATCGACCGTCTTATCGACCACCTTATCCCGCAGTTCAAGCGCGAGTTCACTGCGATGGTTATCATCACGCGCGGCGGCATTGTGCCGGGTGGCATGCTCGCCGAAGCGATGGATATTACCCATGTTCTCACGGCGGCCGTGGATTTTCCTGCGCAATCACAAAGCGAAAAATCGAAACTGATGGCATGGCCGGAGTTTATCCAATTCCCTGCGGAGGATAAACTGCGCGGCAGGCCGACGCTGATCGTGGATGATGTGTGGGGTTCAGGGCGAACCATTACGGCCGTCAAGAATCGCGTCTCTGCGGCGGGTGGTTTTCCTGAAACGTGTGTGTTGCACTTCAACCCGTACCGCAATCTCTTTGGTCATGTGCGCCCCGATTATTTTGCCGCGACCACCGATGCCTTCATTGCCTATCCCTGGGAAATAGACCGCGGTACCGATCAGGTTTTGTTGGGTGAGATCTAGTGTGAAACTTGTAGAAGTGCCTAAAACCGAGAAGCTGAAAATACTGCGAAACAATTTGTATTTTGATGAGCTTCCCGAAAAAGAATTAAAAGATATTGCGGCTAACACTCAACTGCGTGAATACGAGCGTGGTGATGTATTGTTTTGGGAAGGCGACCCGTGTGCGGGGTTGCATATCATCGAGAGCGGCAGTGTCAAGCTCTTTCGCGTTTCTCCACAAGGACGGCAGTATATTATTTCGGTGATATCCGAAGGCGCTACATGCAACGAGGTGCCTGCGTTCGACGGTGGGACAAACCCCGTCAATGTGGAAGCGTTGGAGACATCCCGTGTGTGGCTGGTTGAGCCTCAGGTGTTACGCGGACTCGTTAAATCGAATCCAGAATTTGCGTTGAAGGTTTTAAGTAAATTTGGGCAGAACCTCCGTCAGCTTGTGGGCAAGGTCAGCGAGATGGCGTTCTATCAGGTCACGCATCGGTTGGCGCGACTCATCACTGAGATGCCCACTGAAGATGTACGCCCACACTGGACGCAGGAACAACTTGCCGCACGTCTTGGAACTGTCCGTGAGGTGGTGGCACGTTCGTTGAAAGAGTTGGAGAAAAGCGGAGCCATCCGTATGGAAGACCGCCGCATCCAAATTGCCGATGGCGATGTCCTTCGTCAATGGACGCAACCATATAATTAAACTTGATACGTTTCTATAAACAAAACACGAGCAATGGATTTTTCCACTGCTCGTGTTTTTCTTTGGACGATATTGTCCCTTATTTGATTTATCCTCGCCTCGCCCTTAACGGACGGCTGGCTTCTGCTCTAGGGGAGCGCTTCGAACGCTGATGCCGAAAGATACAACTCATCGTCTGCGGCTTGTTCGATGAAATCAATGTTGATCTCAGATGGGAAGCCGTAGGTTGAGTCATACGTCACGGTGAGGTGATCGGCTTTTTGGACGGAATCAGACTCGAGTTCAGAAAAGAGGCGGTCTATCGTCGCGTACTTTGCGATGAACTCTCTGTTGGGGTCCGTCTCTGAAATGACTGCTCCGTTGACGTCGGTGATCGAAACAACCTCGCCATTTTTCACTTCCACGGTAACTGGCATTTGGCTTCTGAATGCGCAGAAACAGCCCACGCTCAATTGGAAGCGGTAATTGGTGATGTTGGCATCCTGCCATTTGCTTTGGTTGCGGCTGAGTTCAGTCCCGCTGACAGAGCAGGCACTTAAAACCAGGGCAAGTAACAATAAGATTATTTTCTTCATTTTGTCTCCTTGCTGGCTTGACGACAAACATCATGCAAATGTTCCCGGGTTATTCGTGACCGTGATCTTCTCCTGGCATTGAATCCTCAATATGGACATTGACTATGATATCTTCATGATTTTTGAAGTGCAGGGTGATGCCAATATGCTCGCCCAGAACAAGTTCCTGTTTGATGTTGATCAACATCATGTGTAACCCGCCCGATTCAAAGGTCACTTCCTCTCCTGCTTTCAGCGGCAGGGATTCGATCATGTTCATCGTCATTACATCGTTTTCCATCTTGCTTTCGTGGATCTCAACCACATCGGCCGCAGTTGAAGAAGCGCCGATCAATTCATCATCTTGATCGGAATGGTTATGGAGCGTGAAATAGACTCCCGCGTTCTCGCCTTTTGCTGTTGGCCGCACCCATGCACTATGGACTTCAATATCTTTGGGGGCACTACAGGCGGTGAGTAGAAGAACTCCTGTGAGGAGTAATATAAAAAAATGCTTCATTGTTTTTTGTTCCTTGTATGTTTTGGAGTTGCTCAATTTCTTGCGCGCCTAAATATACCATCAACAAAAAAGAGACGTTGCCTATTTAGGCAACGTCTCTTTTTATGGAACATACTTGATTACTTGGCTGGTACGGGTTTGGGATCCATTTTATCGTAAACGCCCGTCTCCAACAGCGACATGTCATTCACCGACTGTGCGGCCAGCATTTGTGCCTGACGTGCAAGGTTGGTGGAGTCTGCCAGGATCTTCAAGGCATATTCGGGGTTGTGGAAACCCGTGCTGTTCTCGGCAGAGACAAAGTCCCACATATATTGCGACTTGCGGTGCAGGTTGCGTGCCTGATCGAGCAGGGCGGCATCCGCATTCGGGTTGGCGGTGGCAAGCTTGATGGCGTTGATCGCATCCACGATGGC
Organism: Candidatus Defluviilinea proxima; assembly: GCA_016721115.1. NCBI lineage: Bacteria > Bacillati > Chloroflexota > Anaerolineae > Anaerolineales > Candidatus Villigracilaceae > Candidatus Defluviilinea > Candidatus Defluviilinea proxima. Next base: position 4,288,807 of record JADKIW010000001.1, on the reverse strand, counting down.
ATCTTCGGTAGCGATCTTGGTCGTGGCGACCTGATCCTGAATCGCATTCACGCGGCGAATAACATATTCACTATCGCTGTGACATTGTCCGCAAGCCTGTTCGGGGTTGAGCAATGGACTGTGGACATCATGTGTCGAAAATTTCGCCGCACCGTCGCTCACGTACGGCATGTGACAGTCGGCGCAGGAGACGCCCGCATTATAGTGCGTGGAGCCAGCCGTGAAGAACTCATATTCGGGGTGTTGCGCCTTCAACATGGGAGTCTTTGCATCGGGGTATTCCCAATCCTTGAAACCAGACTCTTCGTAGTATTCGATGATCTGGTTGATCTCGGTTCCGTTCGCCCACGGGAAGGTCAGATATTTGCCGTCGCCCTGGAAGTAATATTCCACATGGCAGTTGGCGCAAACGACCGTACGCATTTCCTGTCGTGTGAATGTGGTCCAATCTTTGCCTTGCGCTTCAAGACCTTCCTTCAAAGCGGGGTTGGTGACGATGAGTCGCATCGTCCCTGCTTCGTGGCAGTTGGCGCAACCGATCGATTCTTTGATGTTGGGGGTCATTTCATTGAACGACATCTTGTCGTAGGCTTCCATGCCCAACTCATCCCACAGGCCGGGGTTATCAGCTGACTTGCAGGAATAGCAGGTGGCGGGTGTGTGCTTGGGGTTGGTATCATCCAAATTCAAGCGTTTGGTTGCGCGTACATCCTCCAGCATATTGGCATGACCGCGATCATCGTTGTAATCCTTGCTGAAGGGATAACCCGTGAACAAGATCACCTGACGCGGGTCACGTTCCAACCACGAGAATTGTGATGAACCTCCATAGGTCGTATCAATATTGTTCGTCTTCGTCTTTAGAAGCGTTGAATATTGATTGGGGAAGTTCCGACCCCATAACTCAGAATTGGGCTCCATCGCCTTGATCTCAACCAGCGGCTGAAAAGCGCGTTCCTGAGTCGGCTGGTTCTTCATAAAGACCAGAACACCCACCAGCACAGCGGCTAACACCACAACGATGCCAGCCAGAATTACAGTAGTATATTTTTTCATGGATACATTCTCCTTGATAATGTTTTCATTCGTTATTCTGTAGGGGCGACCCGCCAAGCGGGAGCAAAGCGCCTTGATGATAAGGAAGGGTCGCCCCTACTTTACGGGATATAAACTCGAATCTTGAAACGGAGCACCTGAAGCCCCTCGCACGCCGTGCGATACATTGCGATGACATTCCCAGCAATAGCGGTCAAAAGGTTGGGCACCCATTACAATGCTTTCCACCTGACTTTCGTGGCAACGGATGCAGTTCGTCTGAATAATGCCCTTGGTCTTTTCGCTCGCGCGGATCGCAACAGGAATATTCCCCGTTGTAAAAGCATACACATCCTTCGCGCCCTGTCGTCCCTTTTCGAGATAATATGCAACGACATTTTCATGGGGCAGGTGACAGTCCACGCACTCTGTCCATTTTTCGTGTGGCGCGTGGTACCAGTTCTCGTACTGCGAATCCATCACGTGACAGTTTGCGCAAGTCTCAGGCGCACTGCCTCCATATGAGGGCGCATCGGTCACAAACACAAACGTCCCCAGCGCAATGACCGCCGCCGCAATTGCAATAAAAAGTGGGTTTTTCAACATCAGTTCACCTTTGTGATTAATCTAATTCTCATTTTATACTGAGTTTGTCTGATTTGTTGTGACTTTAGTCACATAATCGGATAAAACCCCGCTTCTTTTTTTAACTGAAAACTGATTCAGCGCCTTTATCTTTTTCCACCCATCAAGTAAAGCCTGCTATTTTGCCCCGTACACTCGACCCTTCCACGTGACCCCCGTGCGCGACACCACCTTCCACGCCGAAGTGAACATCATCGCCCCGAACACCCCCGCACCCAACGGAGTTGTCAACGCATACCAGGGCGAAATATTCATGTTCTTTGCCACGTTTGCCCGTATGAAGAGCAAATACCCCCAAAGCAACATGGACTCAACAATAACCGTAATTGCCATCCATCCGCCGCCATTTGAAAACCAGAAAACCCCAAGCAGAGGCCAAACAGGGAGAAACAACGAAGCCAATACCGCAAGGAACGCCCCGAACACACCCAGCCACAGCAATCCAACCTGATCTCGTAAGCCGAGGTAGATATTCTTTGTCCAGCCTTCCCACATTTCAGGCAGGGACGTGTACATGCGCGTCTTTGCCACTTTCATTCCGTCCGCAACGATCAAGCGATAGCCATTCCATTTGACCTTCTCAGAAATGGCTTTATCTTCCACGATCTGGTCTTTGACGCTTTCGTGTCCGCCGATGGCATCATAGACGGAATGCTTGATCAGAATGAACTGTCCGTTGGCGATGGCGTCTTTTGTTGTTGGGTCATTGACCTTGCGCGGCGAGAATCCCACTGAGAGTGCGGTCATCACCAGTGGCATGACCGTCTTCTCCCAGAACGAGCCGAGGATCTGAAAGGTCATGATCGTGAACATGTCCGCTTTGGTTTCGATGGCTTTGATGTAGCAGGAGGAAAGAGTTTCAGGTGAGAGGAAAGTATCTGCATCAATAAAACAAAGCCATTCACCATGGGCAGATGCAGAAGCTTGGAATAAGGCATGGGGTTTACCGGCCCAGCCTGCGGGTAAGTCCGAACCGCTGATGGGGTGGAGGCGAGAGTCGTGAGATGCAATGTCTGCTAGTATTTGGGGAGTTGAGTCTGTCGAGCGATCATCCAAAACAATGACTTCGAGATTTGGGTAATCCTGATTCAGAATCCCTTCGACGCACCTGCGGATGTTGCGCTCCTCATTGCGTGCAGGAACGCAAACTGAAATAAGCGGTGGGTCGGGCGGAGGATATGTTGGCTCAACGATGACATCCAGATGATATTGATTATGAAGCCAGTAGATAATAACCAGACCGCCAATGAAGAATGCAGTTGAAAGGAGAAAATAAACCATGGGTTAAGTAACAGTGATCACAGAACCACGCTCGCCTTTTTCCACCTCAATGCGACTTGGGAACGCATCTTTCAACTCGTCGAGATGCGTGATGACAAGTATCTTGGCGAAATCATTTTTCACCATGTTGATTGCTTCGATGAGACGTTGCCTGCCTTGAATATCCTGTGACCCGAAGCCTTCATCAATGACCAGCGTTTGCAAACGCGCGCCTTTGCGTTGTGCCAAGATTTCTGAAAGCGCCAGCCGCAAGGCAAAGTTGACTCGGAAGGCTTCACCGCCTGAATACATTTCGTAATTGCGGATGCCCGCCGAGTCGCTGATCTGAATATCGAGCGTTTCTTTCAGATCGTCACGTTTCTTGTCTTTGTATTCGGCCTGCGTCACAAAGCGAATGGACATTTGCCCATCGGACAATCGATCAAGCAAATCGTTTGCTTTCTCTTCGATCTGCGGCAATGCTTGCTCGATCAACAACGCAGGAACGCCGTCTTTACCGAAGGCGCGTTCCAATGTTTTGTGGCGTGCGATCTGCTTTTGGAATTCTTCCCGTTCCTTTTCAAAATCCTTTTTGCGGTTGCGTTGTGTGGCAAGAATATCCACACGTTGTTGCGCCCCGCCCAATTCACTGCGGACTTTGTTCTCTTCTTCTCGTAACCTGAACAGTTCACGCTCGGCATCTTCAAGGTTGGGCGACCCTGCTTCTGCCTCGTCAAGATTTTTCTTGGCAGTTTGATATTCCAACTCAAGGTTTTTGATCTCAGATTTACGATTTTCAATTTCGGTTTGCAGGCTTGAGATCTCACTCTCAATCTGCTTGCTCACTTCTTTTGCCGATTTCAAATTGCCGTATTCTTCTTCAACGGCGCGCAATTCACTTTCTTTTTCACGAGCTTCGTCGTGTGCCGTTGTATCGTAACCGAGCTTTGCAAGTTCCTTGTCTAACTTGGCAAGTGCTTTTTGTTCATCCACAGCGTACTTGCCGCTTTCTAAAAGCTTATCCACTTCCTTCAAGCGTTTTTTGCCAGTGGCGTCCCAGTCTTTGGCGAGCGCTTGCAATCTTTCAGTGCGTTCGGTGAGTTGAGATACTTCACTGGCATATTTCACTCGTTCGTTTTCGGCAGAAGCGAGTTTGGTGATTTGCGATTCGGTATCCGTAATTTGTTTAGCAACAGACTTTGCTTCATCTGTATTGGCTCGATACTTATCGCCTTTTTCTTTGCCTTCGGCTTCCAATTGTTTCAGCGTGGACTTGCGATGTTTCTCGCTCAACTCCTGACCACATAACGGACATGTCGCCCCGTCCGCAGACTTAAGCGCTTCGATCCGCTCTTTGAGTTGATTCATCTCAACTTTCAGAGTCTCATTTTCGACCTTCATCGCCGCCTGACGTTCCCGTGCTTCGTTGCGTTGTGATTCCAATTCCAGACGTTCGGCGATTTTGGCTTCTGCTTCTGCTAAAAGTTTTTGCGCCTTCACAATTTCGTTCTTCACATCACTGTTCGCAGATAGCTGTTCACTGATCTCTGCTTCTTCTGCTGTTAGTGAACGCATCTCTTCTTCGAGGCGCGCTTTTTCAACAGCGATCTTTTCCAGCAGGGGATTGCGTTCCTTTTCATGCTCACGGAATTGCGACGCTGTCTTTTCCCACTCTTCCAACTCTTTGCGAATCTTTTGCCATTCTTTGTAAGTAGATTCAACCTCAACCGCGCGGTTGACGAGGTCAAGATAGGAGTTGCGATCAGACTCTCTCGAGGCGAGGCGGGCTGAAAGTCCAGAAAGAGCCGTGCGTGAGCGTTCGAGCCCGGCCAATAAAGTGGACGTCAACTTGCGTTGTTCATCCAACAGCGCCGCATTCTTTTTGATGTTTGCTAATACGGACTCTTTCGCTTCACGCGCCGCCGATAACTGATTCAGCGTCCTTTGAAGTTCTTCCAGCCGATTCTTTCTTGCATCTTCTTCGCTGAGTTCAGCGTCGATCTCAGCGATGCGACCATCGATTTCATCCACATCGCGTTCGATGGCTTTACGCTTTTCGGCGGTGCGGTTCTTGTATTCATCCCACGCTTCGAGCCCGAGAATATTGCTCAATATTTCCTTGCGTTTACTCGCATTCTGTTGTGTGAACTGATCGGCTTTGCCCTGCAAAAAAAACGACGCATTGACAAAGGTTTCGTAATCGAGCCGCAGTGTGCTTTCGATGCGGGCTTGCGTGTCACGCGTGGTCTTCTCGGTGAGCGGACGCCATGTGTCAGCATTTTGAATTTGAAATTCGAGCACGGTGCTTTTATTGCGCGGTAGTGTGCGCTGCACGCGATAGATATTGCCTTCGTGTTTGAAGGTGAGTGCCACCTCTGCCGCTTTGACATCTTGATTCAAATTGATGATGTCACTGCTTTTGCCGCGTGCCTCGCCGAAGAGACTCCATGTGATGGCATCCAGCAGGGATGATTTGCCCGCACCGTTGTGCCCAGAAATGCAGGCAAGATCAAAGGTGTTGAAGTCGAGCTCAATAGGGTCACGATACGAGAGAAAGCCAGCGATGCGGAGGTGAAGGGGAATCATAGGGATTGGATGGATTATAATCTACCCATCATGTCCACAACATCAGAGCAGACAAAGAGTCTTCGTCGTATATTGATCACCATCACACTTCTAACGATCCCTTGTTATTGCATGGGGGGGATTGCTGTGATGCTCGCTCCTGACGCCTCGGCGACAGCAACCCCAACGGAGACAACGACTCTCACTGCAACACCGCCACTTCAGATTTTGACTTCGACCTCGAGTCCCAATCCAGCTGTGATCACTGCCACGGCCTCGATCACCCCTACGGTCACCTCGTCAGCGACGAATACTCCTACTTCAACATTTACTTCCACGCCTACAGTGACCTCGACTCTTTTCCAACCTCCGAGCAACACGCCTACCCATACGCCATCTTATACGCCGAGCAGTACCTTTACGATGACGGCATCTTTCACGCCTGTGACACCTACCAACACACAGACGCCTTCGATCACTCCATTCCCAACGTCCTCACAATAAAATATGACAGATATTCTTCCTTTTCTGAAATCCCTGATCTCGGTATCAGGGTTATCGGGCCATGAAACGCCCGTTGCCAAACTTATCGAAGAGAAGTGGCGCAGGCTTGTTGATGAGACAAGTATCAGCCGCGTCGGCTCCTTGCATGGACTCAAGAAAGGTTCGGGCAAGGGGAAACGTCCCTCCATTATGATCGCGACTCATATGGATGCCATCGGTATGATGGTCTCCGGTCTTGTAGATGGTTTTCTGCGCATTGCGCCTGTCGGTGGGATTGATATCCATGTGTTGCCCGGTGCGCAAGTGACCGTCCATGCGAGCAGTGGGGAAGAGTTACCCGCTGTCATTGTCATGCCGCCCGCCCGGTTTTTGCCTGAAGCGGACCGCGACGGTGCAGTGCCCATGCGTCATCTGTTGGTGGATACCGGTCTGTTGCAAAAGGACGTGGAGAAGAAGGTTCGCGTGGGAGACCTTGTCTCTTTTGCGAATGAACCTTTGGAACTTGCCGGGGATATGCTCTCCGGTCACTCACTTGATAACCGCGCCTCTGTTGCCGCGTTGACAGTTTGTTTGGAAGAGCTACAGGGCAAGAGTCATGTTTGGGATGTATGGGCAGTTGCAACGGTCCAGGAAGAGACGAGTTATTTAGGGGCGTATACATCCGCGTTCCAGTTGCGTCCAGATATTGCCATCGCGGTAGACGGTACATTTGGAAGAGGTCCCGGTGCGAGCGGCTGGCAGACTTTCCCAATGGGCAAGGGAGTCGGTTTATGTATTGGTCCGAACATCCACCCATTCTTGCGCACAAAGCTCAAAGAAGTGGCCGATAAATTTGAGATCCCCTGGTTTTTGGATGTATCGCCCACGCATTCGGGCACAGATGCGTACCCGATGCAGACAACGATGGAAGGGATACCGACCGCGCTGGTCGAGTTCCCGATCCGTTATATGCATACGCCGGTGGAATCGGTTTCTGTGAAAGATGTTCAGCGCGCTGGACGTTTGCTCGCTGAGTTTATCGCTTCGTTGGAAGAAGATTTTGTTAGTACGATCATTTGGGAATAAGGAATAATATGGAGTCAGCCAGCTTGCTGGCGTATTGCGGTAACACACAATGCGGGAGCAAGCTCCCTGAGTCCATAAAGGATGTATATGCCCTCTTTTGGAAATACACAACTAAAGTTACTTGAAAAACTTTGCAATGTCGTCGCGGTTTCTGGCGATGAAGGGGAAGTGCGTAAGATCGTCCTCGAAGAGATCAAGCCTTATGCAGACGAGGTCAAAGTGGATGCGATGGGCAACGTTCTGGCGACCAAGCTGGGGCGGGGTCCGAAGCGTGTGCGGGTGATGGTGGATGCGCACATGGACGAAGTCGGCTTTTTTATCGTGGCAGATGACGGCGAAGGGATCTATCGTTTTGAAACGGTGGGCGGTATGGACGTCCGCTATTTGGTGGGGAAACAGGTCTTGGTTGGCAAGGAACGGACGCTTGGCGTGATCGGTGGCAAGCCCATTCATTTGATGGAGACAGGCGAGCGAAAAAGCGAAGTGCCATTGGATGCCTTGCGTATTGATATTGGCATCAACGGCAAGGCAAAGATCGGTGACCGTGCTGGCTTTGCAACAAAGTTCCAACGCATGGGGCCGTCCATCATGGCAAAGTCCATTGATAATCGTATTGGTGTAGCCACGTTGATTGAATTATTGAAACATGCGCCATCAAATATTGATCTGTGTGCCGCATTTTCTGTGCAAGAAGAGATCGGCCTGCGTGGAGCAAAAGTGGCCGCGCAATATTTTCAACCTGATATGGCAATTGCAGTTGACTCGACACCTGCAAACGACCTGCCTTTACATGACGGCAGTGAGAACATGAACTACAACACCAAGCTTGGTCTTGGCCCCGCGATCTACATTGCGGACGGTTCGACTCTGCATGACCCGAGGCTGGTCCGTTTTCTAAGTGAAGTGGGCGAAGCTGAAAATATCCCGTACCAACTCCGCCAACCCGGTGGAGGTGGCACCGACTCAGGCGCGATCCAGACCGTGCTGGCTGGTGTGCCGACAGTATCGGTTTCTGTTCCACACCGTTATACCCATTCACCGGTCAGCATTGCGCGCGTGGATGATTGGAAGAATACCATCCAGTTGCTACAGACAGCTTTGAAGAAGATCACGCCGTCGCTTATCGCGAGTCGTTAATCTTGTATTATTTGCCGAATTTTTAACAGGTGCCTTATGAATGGTTTGATCGCTATCGTTGGTTCTGGTGAATATCTTCCCGTTATGGAAGATGTTGACCGGTACCTACTCGATAGCCTGAAATTGAGTGGACGTAAACCACGCGTGGTTTGTTTACCGACCGCGGCTGGACAGGAAGGCGAAGCTAGCGTTGGCCGCTGGTCAAATATGGGTGTTGAGCATTTCACCAAGCTGGGTGCAGAAGTCAAAGCCTTGCACATTATTGATCGCGCTTCGGCTGATGACCCGCAATGGGAACCTTTTCTTGAAAACGCCGACCTGATCTACTTCTCTGGCGGTGATCCAGGGTATTTGCACTACACCATGAATGGAAGCCGCGCATGGAATGCCGCAGGGCGTGCATGGGAACGAGGTGCCATCTACGCCGGTTGCTCCGCTGGCGCGATGATCCTTGCCAAGCGGATGCCTCGTTTTCGACTGGCGCAAACCCAGGAAGGATTCGGCGTCGTCCCGGCGGAATTCATCATGCCGCACTTTGATGCCATTCCTGCCATGTTTAAACCCCTGATGTTGGCCTTGCTGGGTAATCTCAAAGCAGGCGAGCGCATGATCGGCGTGGATGAAGATACGGCCCTCGTTGGCAAGCTTGGCGGTGAATGGAAAGTAATGGGCCAAAGTAAAGTGCACATCTTTACCCGCAAGAAAGAACAAGTGTATAACAACGGCGATATTCTTTCGCTTGATTAACCATCGAAGTACTGAACTGCACAACTACATCAACCAGGAAATTACACTGAATGAAAAAACTTCTCAAACAACTCACTGAAACATTTGGCCCTTCGGGGTACGAAGATGAAGTCCGTAAATTGGTGCGGGCCGAGGTCAAGCCATTGGCTGACGAGATCAAAGTGGATGCGCTCGGCAATCTCATTGTCCGCAAGAAGCCGACCAAAGCTACAAAAGATACAAAAAAGATCATGATCGCCGCGCACATGGACGAGATCGGCTTGATCGTCAGCCATGTGGATGAAAAAGGCTTTGTCCGTTTTTCGCCGATCGGTGGCGTATTCCGTCGCTATGTTTCTGGAGGGCGAGTCCGTTTTTTGAATGGCGTGCAGGGTGTGTTGGGCTTTGATAATTTGACGGGCCTCGGCGAAATCCCCACGCTCGATAAAGTGTATATCGATGTCGGCGCAACCAGCAAAAAAGATTGCCCCGTGAAAGTGGGCGATGTGGCCGCATTTGACCGTCCGTTCACGGAGATGGGCAATCGCCTCGTTGCCAAATCCATGGATGATCGCGCTGGTGTGTTGGTTGCCATCGAAGCATTACGTGCACTCAAGTCTACGCCGCATGATGTGTATTTCGTTTTCACAACGCAAGAAGAGGTGGGCTCAGCGGGTGCGCTCACATCGGCTTTTGGCATTGACCCTGATCTTGGCGTCGCTTTGGATGTTACTCCCACGGGCGATACACCCGCCTCCCTCAAAATGGAAATGGCGCTGGGCAAAGGCCCATGCATCAAGATACAGGATATCGGTTCGATCTCTGATCCGCGCATTGTCAAATGGATGATTCGCACGGCCGAGAAAAATAAGATCCCTTATCAGCGTGAAGTTCTCCTTGTTGGTGGCACCGATGCACGCGCCATTCAACTCACGCGCGCCGGTGTGCCATCAGGCTGTATCTCGATCCCCGTGCGTTACGTTCACTCGCCTTCGGAAATGATCGATTACACTGACCTGCAAAATTCCGTCAAACTCTTAGCCGCGCTTTTACGCGCACCGATAGATCTGGGATAATGACTCGCGCATTACGCATCGTCAATGTTGGACTTCTCCTCCTTCTTGTAGGATGCTCGTCCCTCGCCCCGCTTCTTTCTACGCCGACACCTGTTCCTGCCTCAACGGCCACAGCCACCCCGCAAGCGACTCCAACTCCCACCGCACCTGTGGTCGATCAATCGCGCCTTCTTCGTATTTGGCTTCCTCCACAATTTGACCCCAATGCGGAGACTCCCTCTGCCCAATTATTGAAACAACGTTTGCTTGAATTTGAGAACGAACACCCCGGCCTCGAGATAGAGGTCCGAATCAAAACAACCACCGATATCACCGGCGCGCTTTCTATTACAAGCAATGCCGCGCCCTCTGCCATGCCCGACCTGATCGCCCTATCCTATGCCGATATGCAGATGGCGGCCTCGGCAGGCTTTCTGCATCCCCTTGAAGGCTTGACCGATATTCTACAGGAACCAGATTGGTATGCGTTCGCGCGCGAACTGGGTCATTTTCAGAATACGGAGTATGGCTTACCGTTTGCGAGTGATGCACTCCTTATGGTGTATCGCCCTGCGGTATTTGATGATCCGCTTTCCAGTTGGGATTTCATCATCAATTCAGGGAATCAAATCGTTTTTCCCGCTTCAGACCTGCAGGCATCTTTTCCTTTGGCTTTGTATCTCTCTCTCAAAAAAGAATCTTCAATTGACGAAGAAACGCTGACGCGTGTTCTAACCCTGTATCAGCAAGCTCTAACGACAGAGACAATTTCACCAACCATTCGTGATCTTCAAACCGCTGAACAATCTTTACAGATCTTTCGTGATGGTGGAGCTGATCTGGCGGTTGGCTGGGCATCGAGTGATATTGGTGCACAAAGCGGAGAATACCTCCCGTTACTGGGTTTGGACAATATGAACTATTCGTTGGGGACCGGGTGGGTGTGGTCGTTGGCAGGTTCTGGCGCAGAGAACGAACCTCTCGCCGCAGAATTAGCGTCGTACCTCGTGGAAAGTGATTTCATGTCTGCATGGACGCAGGCTTCGGGCTATTTGCCAACCCGTCCGCAGGCGTTGGGGAGTTGGACAAATGAAACGCTAAGGGTGTCGCTTGATGAGATTTTGCAATCCACACATCCTGTCCCTGTGGATGATGGGATAAGAATTTTGAGGCCACTACTGCAAGAGGCGCTGATCAGGATATTTAATGGCGAGCAACCCGAAGTTGTAGCGCGAAGCGTAATGGAATCCGTAAAATAAAAAAATGGCGGTCACTCGTAAAGTGACCGCCATTTTTTTATAACCAGGCCCACAACATCCATGAGCCGATCATTGTCAACCCGATCAAGAACCTTGCCCCAAATGCCCAACCCCAGCCGATCAAATACGCTTTTGTAGACGCGATCGCTTTATCGCGGTCTTTCAATCTGTTTAGCTCCGCAAGGAACAACCCAAGCGGTGCGCCCAATAAACCAACGAGCGGTGTAAGAAAGATACTAGCGATGATGCCTGCCGCGAACGCGATCAGGATCGAGCTCCAGGGGATGAATTGGTCACGCATCTTTGCCGCGATGATGAGGTTGTCCACGATGTTGCCGCCGATCATGAACAGGGTAATGATGACGAAGAAGAACCAATCCCAACCTGTCATTTTGCCTGCTACACTTTGGATGATCGCATACACCAGTGATGCCAGCCACATGATCGTCAGCCCGGGGAAGACAGGCACGATCAGACCCACCAAACCAACCAACATGGCAAAAAGGGTAAGCGTTTCGAGAAGAACTTGGGAAGCAAATTGAAGCCAATCGGGCATATGGGTTCCTTATGACCTGTGATGTCATGAAGACATCACAGGTCTATTGTTTACGGTCTTATTACATCTACACCGCCCATCCACGGACGTAGCACTTCTGGGATAACAATTGAGCCATCGGCTTGCTGGTTGTTTTCCATGACGGCGATCATTGTGCGGGGTAGGCCGAGACCTGAACCGTTCAAGGTGTGGACGAGGCGTGCCTTGCCGCCATCGGCAGGACGATACTTTATATTCGCACGACGCGCCTGAAAGTCGCGAACATTTGAGACCGAAGATACCTCCAGCCATTCGTTGCATCCTGCCGCCCAAACCTCGAGGTCATAGGTGATGGTTGAGCCGAAACCGATATCAGCCGTGCAGAGTAACTTTACGCGATAGGGCAGGCCCAATGCGGCACAAGTCGCTTCGGCATCTTCACGCATTTTTTCCAACAGAGCGTCTGATTCTTCAGGTTTGGCGTACATGTACATCTCAACTTTGTCGAATTGATGTCCGCGTTTGATGCCGCGTACGTCGCGCCCGGCGCTCATCTTCTCACGGCGGAAGCATGGTGTATAGCCTGTATACATCAAAGGCAGTTGGGCCTCGTCAAGAATCTCGCCCATGTGCATGCCGGTCAACGGGACTTCAGCAGTTGGCACGAGATACAGATCTTCCTCATGGTCTTTGTACAAGTTGTCTGCGAACTTGGGGAGTTGTCCTGCTCCGTACACTGTCTCTTGCTTCACCATGAAGGGCAGATACTTTTCTGTGTAGCCTTGTCGCGCATGCAGATCAAGCATGAAAGAGATCAACGCTCGTTGCAACCGTGCGCCTGCGCCACTCAGCACGTAGAAGCGTGAGCCTGTGATCTTTGTGCCACGCTCAAAGTCAATGATGCCCAGTTCCGGGCCAAAATCCCAGTGAGCTTTGGGTTCAAAATCAAATTTGGGAAGTTCGCCAACGGTACGCAGAACAATGTTTTCATCTTCGGACACGCCTATTGGCGTCCGTTCATCCGGGATATTGGGCAGGGAACTGGTCAATGCAGTTAGTTCTGCCTCGACGTCTGCTACTTCCTTATCCAACGCGGCGATCTTATCGCCTACTTCGCGCATTGCGGCGATCTTTGTCTCACGTTCTGCCGCATCTTTCATTTTGCTGATCTCTTTTGAGACCGTATTGCGCTCAGCCTTTAGCTTCTCCACTTCGGTGAGTAGCGTACGACGTTTTTCGTCCAGCGTGAGAATACCGTCCACAGAGGATGCGTCCATCTGGCGGTTTTTGAGCGATGTGCGCACAAGTTCAGGATTTTCGCGGATCAAATTTATATCTAGCATGTTGCACCTCCAGTGTGCTTTGGAGTCTTGGGGGTTGTTTTATGACCGACTCCAGGGAATAAAATACGCCCCGATCCATTTGCAGGACGAGGGGCGTCTCGTGGTGCCACCTGCTTTTGCCACGCGTTGGCGTGACCTTGGAGTGCGCTGTAACGTGCGCTCGCGTCTTCCTTACAACAAGCCTAAACTTGTTCCTGCGGAAGCGATGGGTGAAGGGGATTTCTCTGTTTGCCCGGTTGTCTCGCATCGACCGACAACTTTCTGAACGGTTGAACAGGTACTTGTCTTCACGCTTTCTTATTGGGCGTGATTATACTCTCCCAGAGAAGGGTGTCAAGTTTGGGGTAACAAATATAATATGTGCAACTTAATTGATCGGAGTCGCCATGTTAACTAAGATGCAAAAGTACCCGAAATTCGAACCGAAAGACCTGCGCCTGCTTCGCCAGCGTGTTGAAGATGGCATTGAGAGAAAACTGTTTGTGCTTCAAACCCCTTTTGGGTATCGCCGTATGGCTGAGTTGATTCGCCCAGAAGGTGGGGACAGTCCACTTGCGGCGATTTTATATGTGCATTGGTATGAGCCAGCCAAACCAGATTCGAATCGAAGCCAATTTGTGGAGGAAGCGAAAGAATTGGCAAAAGGTGGTGCGGCTTGCCTTTTGGTCGAAACATTATGGTCTGACCCTGATTTCTTCCTCAAACGTACGCAAGCAGATGATATGCAGAACTCCATGGAGGAGGTTGTAAACACTCGTCGAGCAATTGACCTGCTTCTATCTCAGCCAAACATGGATACAAGTCGCTTTGCACTTGTGGGCCATGACTTTGGAGGAATGTATGGTGTATTGGCTGGAGCTTTGGATCAACGCCCTACACAATATGTCATTATGGCGGCAACGCCTCGTTTCCCGGACTGGTATCTGTATCTGCCCGATTTGGAGGGGGAGGCGCGAGAAGCTTTCATAAAGGAGATGGCCGAGATTGACCCCATAGCCCATGTGGCACAGCTTTCACCGGCCCCTGTCTTCTTTCAGTTTGCGAAGGATGATCCACATGTGCCGAAGGAGCGTGCGGAGGAGTTTTTTGCGTCCGCTAGCGAGCCAAAGGAGATAACGTGGTACGAGGCAGGTCACGGACTCAATGCAAGCGCAACGCATGATCGGAAAAAATGGTTGAAAGAAAAGCTCGGATTGAGATGATCGTAGCAATAAAGCTACAGCCAAAGTAAAGTTTGATCGTGGACGATCAGGCTTGGGTTAAGGTCGAGGCGCGGTTTGTCCAGTAAACGAGAGAGTAAGTTGTGGTATATTTTGGTTAGGAGCAATCACTATGAATGAACGTATCCTGATCATTGAAGACGACCAACAGATTTTGAAACTACTACAACGCGGTTTGTCGTACGAAGGCTATACCGTGGACACGGCTACTGACGGACGCATGGGTTTGATCCTTGCGCGCGATCACACACCTGACCTTGTAGTACTCGATTGGATGTTGCCCGGCATGGATGGTTTGGAAGTGTGCCATCGCTTGCGCACGGGTGGTTCGATCCCGATCTTGATGTTGACTGCGAAGGATACTGTGCAGGATCGCATTCAAGGTCTGGATGCTGGTGCTGATGATTACATGGTCAAGCCATTCAATCTCGATGAATTGCTTGCGCGTGTACGTGCGTTGTTGCGCCGAACTCAACCTGAGCGTATCCCTGTTTTGAAGTTTGCTGATCTTTCTCTGGATACGGGTTCAAGACAGGCCTCGCGCGGTGATCGCACGATCTCATTGACCGCCAAGGAATACGAATTGCTTGAATTGTTCCTGCGTCATCCCAAACAGGTGTTGACGCGTGAAGTGATCTTTGACCGCGTGTGGGGTTATGACTTTGGCGGCGAGAGCAATGTGCTTGAAGTGTATATTCGTTATTTGCGCCAAAAACTGGAGGGTGAAGGGGAAGTGCGCCTAATCCATACAGTCCGTGGCGTTGGATATGTATTGCGTGAGACCCCGTAATATAAATCGCTAGTGATAAATCAAAAATTGTATTGAGCCTGCCGAAGTATCGAAATGTCTCTGACCCAACGCCTGACTTTCCTGTATTCATTGCTGTTGGGCGGCATTCTGTTGATCTTTGGCGCAGGTGCGTTTTTACTTGTTAATACGGTGTTGTTGAGCCAGGTCGATGATACGCTGGCCACGAATGCTGAAGAATTCATCGCCGTATCCAGTGTAACCAGCTTGAAGATGGTGGAGTTTGGTGCGATCCCTGCCAATGTTGATAATGACATCCAAGTGCAAGTGTGGGGGCTGAACGATGAATTGCAACAGGGCTTTGGTGTACTTGGGGAAACAAATAAAGCTTTAGACCCTGCCAATACCCGTGTGAACCATGCGCGGTATCGCGAGGTCACGTATCAAGATGATATGTTGTTGCGGGTATTGAGTGTCCCTTTGCAGACCGGGAACAAACAGATCGCTGTTATGCAGGTGGCAACGCCACTGGATTCCATTGTGTTTGCACGCCAGTATCTTCTATATGTGTTGCTGGTGATCTGGCTGTATGGTGTCGTTGTAGTTGGTTTTGCTTTGTGGTTTACATTGGGACGTGCGCTTGTGCCGCTCAAGACCATCGTGGAGACGGCTGAACATATCAACCGTGCCGACGATCTCTCCCGCCGCATCCCTCTTCAGGGATTTGAAGAGGATGAGATCGGTAGCTTGATCCAAACCTTCAATCGGACGTTGGAAAGACTGGAAACATTGTTCACGTCTCAGCAACGCTTTCTTGCCGATGTGAGCCATGAACTGCGGACACCTCTCACGGTCATCAAAGGCAACGTGGATCTGATGCGCCGTATGAAGCAATTTGACGACGAATCGTTGGTTAGCATCAATCAGGAGGTGGGACGTCTCACACGTCTGGTTGGTGGTGTGTTGATGTTGGCGCAGGCTGAGTCTGGTAACCTCCCGCTGAGTTTCCGCCCTGTTGAATTGGACCTGCTTGTGACTGAGGTCTTTCAAGAGATGCGCATTATTGCTGGGGGAAAGGTCCGCGTTCATCTCAACGAGATCGATCAGATGCAGGTCAACGGTGATCGTGACCGTTTGAAACAAGTATTGATCAACCTTGTGGCGAATGCCATTCAATATACTCCGCAGGATGGGGATGTATTCTTGAGCTTGGCAAAAGTGGGCGATCAGGCACGCATCATCTGTCGGGACACTGGGCCTGGCATCCCTGCCGAGGACTTGCCTCACATCTTTGAACGTTTCTATCGCGCTGAAAAATCACGCACGCGCGGCAAAGCGACCGGGTTCGGCCTCGGGCTTTCCATCACCAAATGGATCGTAGAACATCATAGCGGACACATCGAAGTGGACTCAAAAGAGGGACAAGGGACCACATTCGCGATCTGGCTTCCGTTGTTTAAGTCGTAATTAGGGATTCAATCCCAGTCGTTTGCTTGCCTGTCTGCATAACCCCGCACCATACTTTCGATACCATTCATCTAATGTTGGGCTGGATGTTGCTCCACTTCGTGCATCCTCGTAGATTGGCGCGCCATAGTAAACATAACGTAGCGTCTGTGCGGGCCATGTCCATTCGCCGCGTGAGATGATTCCAATGCCTGCGTTATATCCTGCCAATGCCAGACGGACATTTCCACGAGATGTTTCCAGTGAACGCGAAAGATAATTCAATCCGCGTAGGGCATTTGTGTTTGTGTTGTAAGGATTCTCTCCGCTTTGAAAGTGAAAAGGCATGACCTGGAACAGTCCCATTGCACCGGCTTCTGACTGCGCAAAAGGATCCCCGCAGGATTCGATCTGTAGAATAACAGCGACCAGATTGGGGTCCAGAGAAGAAGCGTTTGCCCAGCGGATGATGTCATTGGCCCAGTATTGCACTTCTCGCGTGAAGATAGGGGAGAGGCTCGTTGAGTCCTTTTGTGATGTATATGTTGCAATAGGTGTGTTGAATGAAAGTGCTGTGATCAAGCATGAGATCACGAAGACGGCTAAGAGTGGCAGGGAATAGAGAGACAAACAGCCGCTTCCATTGGATGGTGCGGCTGTTTGCCGGTTGTTTGGTTTGGAAGTGCGAGCGCGGGGCATAAGTAGGTTCCTCAAATTTGGTTTGGAAACCCGAGCTCGAAAAGAGTTCGGAACTATGGATTGCCGGGGCAAAGCCCGGCAAATTTAAACATCGTACGAACGGTCGCTTTCGGCTGGGCCATTGAAAGACAGGTTATGGTATGTGGGTTCAGCCCGAGTAAATGATGTTTGTTGTGCAGGCTTGGGTGCTGGGTTAGGTGTCGGATGATACATGTTTGTCGTCATAGGTCGATTGATGCTTGAGGCCGGGCGTAATACGGGCGTGGTTGTTGGAGTTGCCGGGCGGTAGGTCGGTTGTTGCTGTTGCACCGGACGCGGACGTGGCGTGTTGGTATTGGTATAAGAAGCACGTTTTTCGTCAGTTGAGAACAATCTCTCTCCCGCTACCGAGAAGGTGCCGATCAAAAGAACACGAATGAACATGATCATTACGGCGACGAAAATCGGAACGATCTTTGCCATGGTTGCAGCGTTGATTACAGCACTTCCGCTAGCGCTGGTATGGTTGACGATCGCCACTGAAACACCCCACCAAGTGAGTGAAGCATTCATCGCGGCCGCTAAGAACCATGCACCAAGTAGGTACCAGATCTCGGCGGGTTCATCGCGTCCCTGCTCAGGGGTAAAGATGCGGGCGATCCCTGCAAAGTCGATGCCACAGAATGCGATGGCCAAAATGGTAGCCCAACGCATGCCGGCGAATTTTAAATCACCCAAAATATCGAGAAGGGCAAACTGCGTTGTGCTGAAATTAAATATCTCAAACGCCAGTAACGCGCCTAAAATCATCCCACCCCACGCCGCGCCTCTTTGGATGCGACGCCCACCGGCAAGACGATTAAACAAATTTGTTATTCCATTTTTGCGATATGTGGTCATTTCAGTCTCCTATACTAAAAGTTCCAATACGTACATTTTAGAACATGCGTTCTAAAATGTCAAGCAAAAAATAAACCCGAAAACCTATAAGGCTTCGGGTTCTTGATCTCAACTCAAAATGTTATACGATCTTTGTGTGATTGTCTGCGTGTAGTGACTTTGCGATCTGTGCCGCGAGTCTGGCGTTATTCAATAACAATGCCAGATTCGATTTCATGGATTTTCCATTCGTCAACTCATTCAGTCTTTGAAGAAGAAAAGGTGTGACATTTTTGCCGTGGATGCCTTGCTCATGTGCCTCTCGGTTCGCACGCTCGATATACGGTTCCATCTCGGACTTTGAAATTGCTTCTGTTTCAGGGACCGGGTTCGCCACTAAAACTGCGCTCTGCAACCCAGCCTCCCAATGTGCCTTCGCAAATCGGACAATTTCTTCCGGGCTATTCAATCTCACACTCACATCCAGTCCGCTTTCACGCGAATAGAACGCAGGGAACTCATCCGTGCCATAGCCGACCACCGGCACGCTCATCGTTTCAAGATACTCCAACGTTGCGGGCAGATCTAGTATCGCTTTTGCGCCTGCGCAGACAACGATCATTGGAATGTTTGCCAAGGCTTGTAGATCGGCCGAAATATCGAACTCCGATTCACGATGTACGCCTCCGATCCCGCCTGTGGCAAAGACTTGGATACCGGCGTGTTTGCACGCGAGCATCGTCCCAGCGACTGTTGTGCCGCCGTGTATCTTTTTGGTAACCACAGTTGCGAAATCACGTGGTCCCACTTTGAAAACATTCTCTGCGTTTGCGAGTATTTCGAGTTGTGCATCTTCCATGCCGACATACAGTTGCCCATCCAGAAAGCCGATCGTAGCTGGAGTTGCACCTTCTGCGCGGACATTGTTCTCCATGTCGTGCGCCAATTGCAGGTTTTGAGGGCGTGGCAGTCCATGGGTGAGTACGGTTGATTCAAGCGCTACAACAGGCGCGTTGACATGAGTCGCTTTCGCGAATTCAGTTGATTTATAAAATTGTGTCATATCCTTAGGGTCTTCCTGCCCAGTGTCCGATCTGATTGTCAATGTGACGTATGGCATCCAGAATGGTTTGTGGGACTTCTTCCTTTTTGTTTCTGATCAGGTCCGCAGTTTCCTGGAACTGTTTTCGATATTCAAGAAGCAAGGATTGTGCATTATACGCATGATCCTTGTTGATAGGTGGAGGAGGGGCCTCTTTTTTCTTTTTGTCACCGTGCATCTCGTGCAAAATATCCAACACTTCTGACATGGGGTCAGCATCATCGATCATTACGTCTTCATCCTCATCTTCATCCGACTCCCATTCAAATATATCCTGACCTTTGCCTCCAAATTTTGTACTTTTTACGGATTTTGACATGGTCAGAAAAACGCTGATAGGTACTTTCTGAATCAGTTCCTTTGTCTTTTTCGTAGCTTCCGAATTTTCGACCGCGCTCATGGCACCTTGATTGCCGCTTTTTAGATTTTCTTGCGTCAATTTCCACGCATCTAAATGCTTGTCAAGAACGATTTCCTTGGGCGATTCCCATGTTCCAACACCGATCCAGTGAAGTTCCACGCCATTACTGCGTGCCTGCCCGGAGAATCCTTCAGCAAACTGAGCGAAAAGATTTTTCACCTTATAGCGTGCCTGAAAGTCGGGTGGCGATTTGATCTCTTTGCGCCCACTGCTGATATCTTCTTCTGATTGTGATATCCGTTGTATTTGCTCAACAATATCTTTTTCGCGCTCTTTTGCTTTTTCGAATTCTGGCATACCGGTGCTTGCCAGATACTCGGATAGATTATGTTCACTCATAAAGCCGCCAAGCTTTCCGCGAATGAGACCTGGCATTTTTTGTGTCCAGTTAAACTCGTAAGTGGATGGGAAAGGTTGGTCTGGTGTCACGCGTGAAGCGGCTTTGAACACGATCTGTTCAACCGCCTCTTTGCTGAAGGGATATGGAACCTCAGGCGTTGCTTCTGGTTTTTCGCCGCGATAGATACTGAACATCAAGCGCACGTCTGTTGCTTTGATGGGGATGCCATCACGACTTCTACTTTGTACAGCCTTCGATTTCGAATCCTGATCGCGTAAGTCCACATGGTGGTTACGAATATCGAATGCATGGCGGAATCTTTCAAAGCCTTCGAGTGTAGCTTTTCCGCCGGGTTCTTTGCCTGTTGGCCCGATCACATGCGGTGTGCCGTCTGCTCGCTCGAAGAGAGCTACCGAGTCCAATTCCACTACCACCTTGCCGGGACCACCGATCAGGAAGGTAGGGGTTTCCATGTGATCTTCCAGTACATTTCCATTTCGAACACGGATAGTTTCATCTCGTCCCGTCAATGCCACGCCACTTACAAAACTCCGCGCGACATTGACATCTTCCAGTTCAAATATATCTGCAAGATAGATTGCGGCAGATTGCAGGGCGATAAAGAACGGAGCGATAAAGACCGGTAAATATTGCAAGATACTTGAGTCTGTGATGATTTCCAGGAGGAACTTTACAAAGTTATTGATGGCAACATCAGGAGGGGATTGTTGTGCCATTAGCGAAGAAAAAAGGACCCTAAGCTGTTCGAACCAACCTGATAAAGGATGATTGATAAGGGTGATGAAAAAGCCAATGATAAAGAACAACGCAAAAAGAGTTGATCTTCGCCATGCCGCTTTCTGAGGATGTAGATCAAAAACTTTGCTGACAAGAACGTCGATCAGGCGAGATGACAATTCCCTGTACAGACGCTGTTCCCTTTGCAGGATCGTTTCGGTGGATGTTGTGTTCATTCTTCCGCCTCGATCCACCGGAGAGCATCTTCCAGTACCTGTTGTTCCATTGCCATTTCGCTTCGCAACTGATCGTTATTGATGATGATTGTCCGTGTGCGCAGTAACAGGGTCTTGAGAGTGTTTTTGATGCCTGACGGCTTTTTGCGGATCAGGTCATTGCTCAGGCGTTCAGCATATTGACGAAACGCCTTATCACGTCCGTACGATTTGGCGATTTCCTGCCTACTTTTGATCTGTTTACTTTCAGCCGCGGCATTGTCATACCAAGATGCCGACCAGCGACTGATGATCGCCTCTTCGATTTGTGGATTGAGACGCAGATTGCTGATGCCCACAGAAACGACCGCAATGCCCTTGCTCTTAAGTAACTTGTATTCCTGGCTTTCAATATGACCTTGGCCACGTTGTCCATTGTCGTCAAGAATATCCACCTCTGGTTTTTTGAGGCGGGCATTGACCATGTCGTTGATCACCTGCAATGCAGTTTTCTTGATGAATTCACTTTTTCCTGATGATGAGCTTTTCGCGGCACCTGAATAAGCTGGAACATTGGTTTTAGTTGTATCTGTGGAGGTGCCTTCCAGTTTTTGAATTGTGCTTGAAAGAAATAGATTGATCCTGCGCAGGAACATAGCAAATCTATCTTGCAAGGTAGTTCGATTCGCTGTAATGAGAATGGGCTGGCTGAGAGGATCTATCTCCTCGTCGGTTGGCTGGGGAGGCTCGGATGGTGGTACAGGCACAAGCTGTTCCTGCTTGAACAATTCATCAAGCGTGAACTTGGCTACATATTCGCGCCAAACGTCCACGGCGAGTGAGGCGGGCAATTCGTTCCAGGCAACCCGTCTTCGAGTGGTATCCGAAGCTATATTGGGATTAATTCCTTCTCCAAGAATGGCTTTACGGATGGCCTCTTTATCTTCCGCTTCCTGCGCCTTGGCCTTTTTTGTGATTCCAGTGCGATATCCAAACCTTGAGCCCGGCTCATTTTCTTTCGGGAAGCCTGTATCCACGCGAAATGAAATGGAGATGCTCGGAATGACTTCAATACCATCACGTGTCAACGCGCTAACCATGCGACGTCGATCCTGTATTTCGTTGTACTCGTCATCATCTATATCATCCCCTGGCTCTGCAAAGGGATCGTCATTTTCTTTTAAACCCACTGTTTGCGACTGAATATGGAGATCCAACGTGCCAGCAATATATTCCCCGCTGTCAATAAAATGAACACCTGGTCCCAATGTTTGCTTGATCTTGACTGGTGTACGGGTAACTGCAGCGCTGGCCGAATCCAGCCAAAGTACCCCAGGGCCATTCTTCTTTTCCTCTCCCTCGCGCTTGATCAACTGTCCATTTCGCAGAAACATAGCTGGTCCATGCCCGCCAAAGAGGTGGGTGAGCATGCGGTCAAAAATCTTTTGGCGGTCTTCAAGTGTCCGCACCGGGAGCACAAATTGTGCAAAAAACGCCATCCACAAAACGAGAAGCGCAGGAAAGATACACGCAAGATCAATTGCGACGTTAATCAGACCAACATTTCCATCGCCTATCGTGACCAGCCATCCGTAAAAGATAAGCATGACTACAAACCAGGCGACAATGTAAAACCAGGGCTTTTTATAGAACGGGGTATCGTCCATGAAGGTGAATTATAACAAATCCCCCGAGATTACTCAGCTACCCATAGGTAGTCTTATATTACAAGTTCTTTAAACCGGTTTGGCTACAGCTAATACGGTACCAAGGATTTGATATTCCTCCGTCAGTTGAATAGGCGAATAATCTTCGTCTGGATTATCAGAATCACTTGTTTCTGAAAGTAGAATTTTCTCGTTGGCAAGATACTTCTTTACCATCATAGATATTTCTTGGTCGGTCAAGTTTGTGCCGGCAATTACAATTGCGCTTTGGTCAACAACCCATGATGATGTGAATAATACATAATCATCCTCTTCTATAGGAATTGGTTTACTCGCATTCATGCTATGCCCTTTTACGCGCGCTAATCCATATTCAGCGCCGCTTATCAAGTTGATGTTCACATCAATATTCTGTGGGGATTTATTGATTGGGTGTAAGTTATGTTGTTTTCCACCTATTTCAACAGTGTATACACTCATTCCGCTTTTTTGGGGAGGCATGCCCCAAATCATGCCACTTGTACCTGCTCGAACAGAATCGTAGACCGGTATCCAAGGAATACGAATATGTGAGGATGGATATAAGGGCTTTTGAAAATTCTTTCTTTTGTGAAATGTTTCAATTTCTTTGGCAAAGAGATCTATTTTTTTGAAGTACTTTTTGTAGGCCGTAGCCTGACTATAGGCCCCTTTTTTTTCGCATTCGTTAATCAACGAACTTAACAGTGAAAGCCCAGCTTTGCAAGCTTCCTGAGACCGGACTATGTTTTCATTTTCAAAATGGATAATTGCAAAGAGCCATTCCGCAAGTGCTTCATTTACGACAAAGCCCGAGATTCGAAAGCCTTGGACTGCATTGGCTAAATCATTCTTTGCGGCGTCATTGTCTCCTTTTTTTATGCGTGCAATTGCAGAATAAAGATAGTAAAAAGGTTGCCGATTACTATGGATGAAATTTGAAATTCGGATTTCTTCTTTGATGTTGTATATAAAAGTCTCTAAATCCTCTTGGTCGTCAATTAAGTCCATAGTTTTCTTTTCCATAGAAAGAACAGCTGGATCTTTATCATCTAGCGCCTTTAGAATTGTGGTGATCTCTTTTCTCATAGTATCCTTTTATAGCTAAAAGCGTTCTTTTAATAGTTTTCGCATTTTCTCAAGTACTGTAAATGATTCGCTTGCGATCCAGGGACGTATGAGGGGATCGTCGAGCCCTTGATCCAATAGCCCTGACAGGGATAGTATCAAGGGCTCTGTCATATTGTCGGCATCGATGTTCTCTAGCTTTTGAGTGATAGTCATCAAAATCGTCCGTTGGGCGTCTGCATGCGCCTGTTCACGAATACGGATTCGCTCTGCCTCTGCTCGACTATTCCTTTGCGCGGATATAATGCCTCTAATACTTCTCCAATATTTTGTCCTCAGATCCTGAACTTCCCTAGGAACTACAACATCAGTGATTTGAATGTTTAGCACCTTGATACCATTTTGCTGAAGCCTTTCTTGAATATTGCCCGTCACCTTTTCAGAGATTCTGCGAGATAAGATTTGTTCAATTTTTTCGGGGATATGGTTTTTCTGTTGATTTAAGTGCGTATGATTTTCAATCTGTGGCGCTAGAAACAATTCGTCTAAGGAATGGCCTGCCACAAAGGAATTGACTTCTCCGGTAATAGTTCCCCATGCACCTTCGAGCCATGACGATTCTTTTAGCT
This sequence comes from Candidatus Defluviilinea proxima, assembly GCA_016721115.1. Classification (NCBI taxonomy): domain Bacteria; kingdom Bacillati; phylum Chloroflexota; class Anaerolineae; order Anaerolineales; family Candidatus Villigracilaceae; genus Candidatus Defluviilinea; species Candidatus Defluviilinea proxima. Next base: position 4,264,509 of record JADKIW010000001.1, on the reverse strand, counting down.
TTCCATCAGATGTCGTTTTCACAGATGTATATTCCACGGCCGCCTTGACAGCTAGTGGATCGAATGGGTATCTTAATTTCGACGATTTTTCCAGAGATTTTTGGCTGGCATTGATTTGAACATCCACTCTAAGCTCTAGCTTTATATGAACACCATCTTTAGTCCACGGTTCTACGTAGCCGCTTTTAGTCTGTGGCCGTAGATCTACAATATCTATGATGCGCTCATGCCTTTCCAATAATGGGACTAATTCACCTGGCCCTACAACACGAGAGAATTGATTCCCACGTTCGAGATATACGCCTGCACCATCGTGTATAACTAAAATTGCCGGACCTCCAAACCAACGCGCCCAATGATCATCTTCAAGCGCAGGCTTATTGATAACAACAAAGGGATATTTTAGGACTGTATCGAGTGGAGGTGGAAATGGCGGCACCCCTAATAACTTTCGGCTAATTAACGATGAAAGCTTTTCGCTTGGCGAGGGTTGGTATATGCTATAGATCAACTCTGATGTTTTACTGAGAATATACCGAAGTGTAATGAGCAATAGTATAGTTGGAGAAAATATGATGATCAGAATTTGTGTGAGATATATATAATAGGTGGTGATATTGATGTTGTCGGGTATCCAATCTTCCATGTGAATAGATGTATACCCCACCACAATATATAATGTGGCAATGAAAACCAGGCCGATAATCGGGGTTACAAAATTTCTGATCCTTTTTAGATCTTGCCAATGACTTTCTGTTGGTGAATACAACCCTTGCCAGTGTTCATGTTCAGGTGTAGTCGAAGATGGGATTGTCATTCTTTTTCCTCCGGACTACTGTAAGTCATTAAATCTTTGATCCTGTCTATACGTTGCTTGAAGTCTGTCACGTCTAATTCCGGTACCTTTTTTATGTATTCTTCCAGTGCATGTACAAAGTATTGGGCGATTACGTGCCGAGGTAAGTCTTCTCGTATTTTGCGGGCCTTGTCAATGCTGTCAGCAATTGCACTTAGTAAAATAGACTTTGAATATGCATGCGCTTTATCTATCTCTTCGCGATAAATGAATTCAATATCAGCCTGTGCCTCCGTAACCCGTTGTTCCCAATAAGAACTCCAAGTTTTTAGGTTCTGTTGAGCTATAAGATTTCCTTTTTCTTCTTCCTCGTCAAGCTTGTAATTGACAATCCGAGCGGTAAAGAGTTGAATGCCTGCTTCTGCTAGTCTTGGGGACAGCAGACTCTTTAAATCATCTGCCATTTCATCTAGTGCGCTTTTGCCTAGTTCGTCATTTCTTGGTCGCCATAATTCATCCAAGCTTCGTTCCGATACTACCTGGCGAGTAACATGCTCTACTTGCATTATTACCCATTCGTCCCAGTGAATCTCGGATTTTTCGTTTTCGTCTTTTTGGGAAGTATTAATTCCCGAAATACTTAGTGCAGACCGAACTCTGCCGGACGAATACGGATGGCTTCCCTTTGGGTGGTCAATTTCATAATCCTTCCCAACTATATATTTTAGTTTTGAGTAAAAAGCTTTTGACCAAGTTGGTTTTGGCCAATTTTCCTTATCAATGGCAAATGCGGTAAAAACAATAGACGGGATCTCCATGCCATCTTTGGTAATTGTGTTAACTTGGGTGACACGCAATTGTGTGCGCAAATCAACTAATGCGACTGGCCATTCAAATTGTTTAGTAAAAGTGACATTGGGGCCGTCAACTCTGTTGAACTCAATGCCTTTCGATATCCCGGCAACTTGATGTGACCAAGTGTAAATTACACCGTGCCCTCCTTGGACCACCGTTGTATCGCCATCTATAACTTTTTCGTACTCACGGCTGGTTTTTGATTTCGCTATCCATATTGGATATTGAATACCCAGTAGATATGCGATAAATGTACGTACTCTTTGCTGTTCTTCCCTTTTGTTTTCCGGGTCGGATGTAGGGTAAATAATTTGCGCAACCTTATACGTTACATGGTAGTAAGTCACAATCAATGGTGTGGAAATAAAAATCACTCCAATCCATTGATCATATAACCAACCTAGGGAAAATGTAAACAAAATGATTGAGATAGAAATTGCCCCTCGTTTGCCACTATGTTCCTTAGTTAGCGAATACCAGCCAGGAATAACTATTGAATAAATGACCAGCCAACGTAAGAATGTAGCATATTGTCCATTGCCAATAAGGTTTGTCAGTAATTTAGGAACATAATAGATTACTGCAACTATGAAGATAATTTCTAAAAAAAACAATACGCTTAAATAAAACCCTTTTCCTAGTCCATCCGTTTGGATTTTATTATATGCATAGAGGACCAGTATAGCTGTGAGCCCAATTGCAAAGAGAATAGGAATAAATATGTCCATCCCTTGATTGATGATTTGTATTACTGTTCTGAAAGTGTCCAGACCCATTTTATAACCGCTCCTTAAACTATCAAAACACCAAACTTGCACCCACTGTAAAATTAGTATATAACTTATATCCGTATTGTCAAGCTACGTACATCATATTTTTTCATTTATGACCCTATCTGTCGAATTTCACTGTCATACTGTTTTTTCAAAAGATTCCCTGACTTCTCCGCGCAAGTTGGTGGAGACTTGTCGTCGTAAGGGGATTGACCGGGTTGTTGTGACGGATCACAACACGATTGAGGGGGCGCGGACGGCTCAGATTTTGACCCCGGAGTTGGTAATCGTGGGCGAGGAGATCATGACGACCCAAGGTGAGATCCTTGCGGCGTTTGTAACTGAAGAGGTGCCTCCGTTTTTATCTCCGCAAGAGACAATTCGTCGCTTGAAGGATCAGGGCGCTTTCATCAGTGTCTCGCATCCGTTTGACAAGTTGCGAAAGGGTGGTTGGAAAGAGGATGACCTGCTCGAAATTCTGCCTGATGTGGATGCGATCGAGGTGTTCAATTCCCGCTGTATGGACCCGGACTTCAACCGCTTGGCACGGGAATTTGCTGAGAAACACAACATTCCAGGGACGGTCGGGTCGGATGCGCATGCAGCGTTCGAGTTGGGGAGAAGCCTCCTTTTGCTGGACCAGTTTGAAGGTCCGGATGAGATGCGGAAGGTTATTCGCAGGGGCGTTCCGAGAGTGAAATGGTCGTCTCCGTGGGTCCATCTGACATCCCGTTTTGCAGTGATTTACAAATCGTTAAACAAGGCTTGACATGGGTTTTCAGGCGTGATAATCTTGCGGGCGTCGTGCCCGGGAAGTGATGCTTTGGTGTTGCGAGCGGGCATAAATTTTTTAGTAGGAGATTTGTAAGATGTCAGAACGTATTGTTGGTACCGTCAAGTGGTTCAATGCCACCAAAGGTTATGGGTTCATTGGTCGTGACAACGGCGAAGATGTGTTCGTTCACTTCAGCGCCATTCAGTCCGATGGATACCGGAAGCTGGTTGCCGAGCAGAAAGTGGAGTTTTCCGTCGAAGATGGCCCGAAGGGTTTGCAGGCCGCCGATGTAAAGCCCCTCTCGTAAGACTAAGCCTGTCGGCTTGCCGACTCAAGTTTTGCGAATCGAACAGAGTTGTCGTGAGACAGCTCTGTTTTTATTTCATGACTTAATCGTGACTTTTGTCATCGTCTATCTGTCTATAATGGATTTGCAGGCCGTAACTTTTTTCTCATTTGGACGACTATTAAGCGAATGTCACTCTTCGACCTTTTCAAGCGAGATGCGGATAAACACACGGTTCTTTCTTCGGGACATGTGGTTCCTGATTCTGCGCGTTGTGTGCAGTGTGGGATCTGTTCCTATAACTGTCCGATCGGTATTGATGTGCGTGCCCATGCCTGGCGAGGTGAGCCTGTGGTTCACAGCCAATGCTTGACGTGCGGTGAGTGTGTGGCACGGTGCCCACGTGGGGTTTTACGGTTCGAGAAAACGGACTTGTTTGCAGTAAAGGGGAAGGTATGAAATATGTGATCATTGGTTCGGGTGTGGCGGGCATCGCGGCAATCGAAGCGATCCGTTCTGTGGATGCGGCGGGAGATGTGATTATGGTTGGCGATGACCCGTACGGGTATTATTCGCGCCCGGGGCTTGCTTATTATTTGACAGGGGAATTGCATGACAAAGCTTTATTTCCACGTACTGCGGATGATTACCGCAAGATGAAATTTCGTTTTGTCAAAGGACGAGTAAAGAATATTCTGCGTGAACAACATGTTTTGGAGTTGGATGGTCAGGCTTCTTTATCTTATGATCGTTTATTGATCGCTGTGGGTGCTCAAGCGATGCCTTTGGAAGTTCCCGGCGCAAACCTTGATGGTGTACTCAAACTTGATCATATGGAAGATGCGAAACGTATTTTAAAACATGCGCGACGTGGAAAGACTGCTGTTGTTGTAGGTGGTGGGATCACGGCGCTTGAGCTGGTGGAAGGACTTGTCACACGCGGGGTGAAGGTCCATTATTTGCTTCGAGGGGATCGGTATTGGAGTAACGTGCTTGACGAGCACGAATCGAAGATCGTTGAACATCGGTTGCAGGAAGAAGGGGTGACTTTGCATCACCACGCCGAGGTGATCGAAGTCACAGGGAAGAGTAACCGCGTGACTGGTGTGCGTATGTTGGATGGCAAAACGTTGAAGTGCGATTTGGTGGCATGCGCGATCGGGATTCGTCCACGTGTGGAGTTGGCGAAGCAGGCTGGGCTGGCGATTGATCGAGGGATTTTGGTCAATGAATATTTGCAGACGAACGACCCCGATATCTTTGCGGCTGGTGATGTGGCGCAAGTCTATGATCCATTGACTGGACGTTCTTCTTTAGATAGCTTGTGGGGGCCAGCGCGTCAACAAGGGTATGCGGCTGGATTGAACATGGCAGGAAAGAAAACGGCCTATATCAAAGAGGCTCCGTTCAATGTGACGCGCCTGGCTGGCCTTACAACAACGATCATCGGCACAGTTGGGCGTGGACTGGACAAAGATGTGATCGGCATAGCGCGTGGGGATAGCGAGACTTGGCGTCAATTGCCCAACTCTGTGGTGGCGCAAACTGGTTTCGATGTGAATCATGTGCGGTTGCTGGTTGGCGAGAAAAAATTATTAGGCGCGATTGTGATGGGCGACCAGAAACTTTCGTTTCCGCTTCAGAAGATCGTGACGGAGAATGTAGATATTTCTCCGATCCGTGAGAGATTGCTTGCACCGAACGCAAAGATCGGTGATGTGATCGCTGAGTTTTGGACAACTAGAAAATAAAATTTGGAATCCAGAAGTTCGTTTTTTTGCGTTTGACACAAAAGTTGGAAATGCGGAGGGCTTATGTTGCGAGGGAATAGGGAATTATGGTTTGCGTTTCTTGCGATGATCTTGATCACTGGGGTGTATGGCTTGGTTATCTTCCTTACTCGTGAAGTTCCGCCTGCGAGCGAATTGTTCGGTCACGGTATGGGGATCGTGGGGTTTGTTCTAATGTTGATGACTGAGACGTTGTACAGCCTTCGTAAACGAAGTAGGAGCGTGAAATGGGGAAAAATGTCCACGTGGTTGCAGTTGCATATTTTCACCGGGCTTGTAGGGCCGTATATGGTGTTGCTCCATACATCATGGAAGTTCAATGGGCTTGCAGGTGCAACAACCTTATTGACCATCATCATTGTCTTTAGTGGATTTATTGGCCGTTATATTTTTACGCGCATCCCACGTACCATGGATGGACTTGAGATCGAAGGGACACTCTCACAGGAAGCGCTCAAACAGGCGCGCCGCTTGATGGCTCTTTGGCATACGATCCATATTCCGATTGGCATGGCGTTGTTCATTTCCGCATTCGTGCATATCGGTGCGGCATTGTATTACGCAACCTTCTTGAAGTAGTGGGAGGAAAAATGAAAAACAATCGTTTAGGTTGTCTATCTGGGACAGGAATCATCGCGGCCATTATCACGGCTTTTGTGATCGCGGGATATGCCTATGCTCAGGGTGGGGTACTATATAACCCGGGTCCTTTGAACGCGCATGGCGATGAGATATTGGGCGGGGTTAAGTCGCACGCTGATATCGGCGGGAATTGTAAGGCTTGTCACGCAGCGCCATGGGAAGCGGCAAAAATGGAAGACCGTTGTGTAGATTGTCATGGAACTGTGGCAACTCAAATGAAGGATGTCGCATCGATGCACGGGAAGATGTTGCACGACAACCCGGACTTGAATTGCCGTCACTGCCACCCAGAACATCGTGGGGCAGATGCCAGCCTCACCGAAATAGGAGATGCAGTTTTTCCGCATGAGGTGGTGGGATTCTTGTTGACCGGACACCAGTTCAAAGTCACGAATGAAGCGTTTGTTTGTTCTGATTGTCATGGTGAAGATATATCCCGATTTGACTTGCAAATGTGCGATACCTGTCATCGTCAAATGGATCTGGGATTTATGACAGCACACACATTGTCTTATGGCTCGGCGTGTCTTGATTGCCATGATGGCGCAGATAGCCTTGTTACGAATTTCAATCACGATAAATTTTCGTTCAAGGTGACTGGCAGTCACGTGGGGCTTCCGTGTGTGCAATGCCATACCGATGCACGCAAGATCAGTGACTTTCAAATGGCCAAGCAGGATTGCTATTCCTGTCATCTTAAGGATGAACCTCATGACGGGCGCTTCGGGCAGGACTGTTCGGCCTGTCACTCCGTAGACGGTTGGACACCAGCGAAATTTGATCACAACCTTTCAGCTTTCAAGTTGGAGGGTGAACATGCAGAAGCGCGTTGTGAGCAATGCCACGTGAACAACGTTTATAAAGGGACTCCTACAGATTGTTATTCCTGTCATAAGCAGGATGACGAGCATGATGGGCGGTTCGGCACCGATTGTTCGACCTGCCATCTCCCGACCTCGTGGGAGAATGTCACGTTTGATCATAAGAAAAGTTTCCCGCTAACAGGGAAGCATGCAGACGTGGCATGTGAAAAGTGCCATGTGAATAGCCAGTTTGTTGGTTTGCCACGGAATTGCTCAGGTTGCCACAGTGACCCATCTTTCCATGCAGGGATGTTTGGTCTCAACTGCATCTCATGCCATACGACCGATAATTGGTATGCACCCTATCGTGGTCCGCACCCTGGGATCGCAGATGAAGGTGGAAGTGGAGTCAATCATGGTGGTGCATCGTGTCGTGATTGTCATACACAGACATTGAATACTGCTACTTGTACAGCCTGCCATGATGGGAATCCAGAGGATGAAGGAGGCGGTGGAGATGGTGGAGGTGACGATGATTAGGTGTAGGATACGTTGTCGGTAATAGAATCAACCCCGCGTCTATGAAAGACGCGGGGTTTTTCGTTTTTTAAAGTAAGAGTTGTTTCGGGTGATTGTGTAAGTGATGCCTTTTGAAGGCTATGCCTCCATTGCGCCAAACCAACCCTTGCGTTCCATCCATTTTACAAATTCAAGCACTGGGGAAATGGTTAGCGAAAGAGCAAAGATAATGGCCCAGTCAATGAGTGGAAGGCTGAAAGTGTTGAAAGGTTCATGCAAGGCGGGGATGTAAATGATCGCCAACAGCAGTACAGATTCCCAGAGGATGGCAGTGTTTAGCCACTTGTTCTCGAACGGACGGTTAAAGACCGAGTGACGGTCAGAGCGGAAGTTATAGGCTTTGAAGAATTGCACCAGGACCAACGATACGAAGGTCATGGTCATCGCCTCTTCCTGACTGCGGCCCGAGTTAAACGCCCAGATGAACAGACCGAGATTGATGATCGTGGACCAGATACCGCCCGCCAACATGAGTGCAACTACGGGGCGGGTGAAGATGCCTGTCTTTTGATTACGCGGTTTGCGCTTCATCAAGTCTTTTTCAGCAGGGTCAACAGAAAGCGCCAGAGCGGGTAACCCATCTGTAGCGAGGTTGACGTAAAGAATTTGCACGGCGGTCAAAGGCAGGGGCAAGCCAAGCAACGCAGAGCCAGCCATCAGGCCGATCTCGCCGATATTCGAGGAGAGCAAATACATCAAATATTTCTTGATGTTGCCGAATACGCCGCGCCCTTCTTCGACAGCCGCAACGATGGAAGCGAAGTTGTCATCGGTAAGGGTCATGGCGGCGGCTTCTTTGGTTACATCTGTGCCGGTGATGCCCATCGCGATGCCAATATCCGCTTTCTTGAGGGCGGGTGCATCGTTCACGCCGTCACCGGTCATGGCGACGATGTGTTCGTTGGCTTGTAATGCCGTGACCACACGCAATTTGTGAGCAGGGGAGACGCGTGCATACACGTCGATGGTTTCCACTTCGCGCTTGAAATCTTCATCGGAGATGCCATCGAGTTCTGCACCGGTCACCACGCGCCCGGTTTTGAGCAGGCCCAACTCACGTGCTACAGCCTGAGCCGTGAGAGGATGATCGCCCGTGATCATCACGGCACGAATGCCTGCGCTTTCACAGACGGCAATCGCTTCCTTTGCTTCGGGGCGTGGAGGATCGATCATGCCAGCCAGCCCGAGAAAGGTCATGTCGGTTTGAGCAGACTCAATTACCGCGTCTGGCTTTGAAGCGATACCAAGAACACGCAGGGCCTGGCTGGCGAATTCACGAGCCGTATCCATGACCTGCTTGCGAGTCGCTTCATCCAATTTTTTAACGCCATTTGATGTGAGGATCGAATCGCAGTTATCTAAAATGATCTCGGGTGCGCCTTTGGTATAGGCCACCTTGCCTTTCTCCGTTTGATGGAGGGTGGTCATACGCTTGGTTTCGGATGTGAATGGGATTTCCTGCAAGCGTGGATACGCATTATCCAACGCTTCTTTCTTAAGCCCGGCCTTGGCCGCTGCGACGACGAGAGCACCTTCGGTGGGGTCGCCTTTGATATCCCAATCGTTCTTTTCATTGTTGGTTTCATCTTTGACAATGGTTGCGTCCGACGCGAGCGTGGCGGCGGTGAGCATGTGCTTCAACTCGCTTGTCGGTTCCATGCTCTTGCCGTCGCTGGTGAAGCGCCCCACAGGTTCGTAGCCGGAGCCGCTGACATCAAAGACCTGCCCCGCTACATACAGTTTGCGCACGGTCATCTCGTCTTTGGTGAGCGTACCTGTTTTATCGGAACAAATAACCGATGTACTGCCGAGTGTTTCCACAGCAGGAAGGCGGCGGATGAGCGCATTCCTCTTAACCATTTTCTGCACACCGATGGCAAGTGAGATGGTCACAACAGCAGGCAGTGCTTCTGGCACAACGGCCACCGCCAACGCAATGCCGAAGATGAGCATTTCGATAAAGGGTTGTCCGCGTAGGAGGCCGAGCGCTACGATAATGCCGACCACAACGAACGCTGCGCGTGCCAGCACAGAGCCGACCCTATCAAGGTTTTGTTGTAACGGTGTCTTACTGCTTTCAACGGTTTGCAGAAGCTGTGCGATCTTTCCGAACTCGGTTTGCATGCCTGTTGCAACGATCAAGGCTCGTCCGCGCCCATAGGTGGCGGCGGTTCCAGCGTAGACCATGTTCTTGCGGTCGCCCACAGGCATCTCTTGAGTTTGAAGCGCGTCGGTGTGTTTTTCCACGGGCACCGATTCCCCGGTCAACGCCGCCTCTTCGATCTGCAGGTTGATGGATTCGATCAAACGTCCATCTGCCGGAATACGATCACCGGTGTGCAATATCACCACATCGCCGGGCGCAACCTCACGCGCGGGCACTTTCACTTCCTGTCCATCTCGCAGTACGGTTGCGGTGGGTGCGGCCATTTGTCGCAAGGCTTCGATGGCGCGTTCGGCGCGATATTCCTGCACAAAGCCAAGTCCCACGGCAAAGAGCACGATCACTGCAATGACAACTGACTCAACACCATGCCCCAGGAAAAAGGAGAGGACCGTTGCGCCAAGCAGGATGAGGATCAATACATTTTTAAATTGTTCAAAGAGAATCTCCCACGGCGAAACGCGATGCGCAGCCTTGATCTCATTCGGGCCATATTGTGCCAGACGTGTATCCGCCTCTTTCTGACTTAGGCCTGTTTCGCCGCTATTGAGCTGGGCAAACGCCTGGTCCTTGCTCTTTGTGTGCCAGTAATTGTTTTGTTCCATAACTAAAGTATCTCTCCTTATTTATTTTTATCTTTCAATGTTGGAGTTTCTGATTTGAAGACAAAGTTATTGAAAATATAGATAGGCCCTACCAACAAAAGCAAGGCAAACACTGCAAGAATATCCAACCCGAGGACGATGATCTCCTCGAACCAGATGACAAGGGATGTCCCACCAGCTCCTGTGAGGAGAGCGGGCTTCCAATATTTCCGCAGTACGGATGTTGTGTTCGTGGACATGGGCTTACTCCTTTCTGTTTGGTGACAAATCAGATATGGGGCGGTGGCAAAGAAAAGACCACCGCCTAGTAGGCGATGGTCTTGCGCTTATATCCAGACAGCCGGGAAATCTCTTTCCGTCTTGACGACTGCCAGACCCGAAACCGGTTCGGGGGCTACTCCCCATCGGAGTAATTAGAGTTTACAGCGGAACATTAACCATGTCAATTACAAAACCGAAATGTAATGGTTAGATATATCCTTCTGCTTTCAATATACCTGCGAAGGCTTGGTCTCCATCGGCAACGGCTTTTTCCTTCCAATCCTTTGCTTCAGGATTGAACAATTCCTCAAATCCATGTTTTGCTTTCGTAAGCAGAGCTTCATTTTTGGTTCCGTGCCAATACGCGCGGTTTTCGTGCACCATCACACGTGGGCTTTGGAACAGACCATACATCGTATCGCCCAATGTACCGAACTCATATGCCGTGGCGAAAAAACGCTTTTCGGGGAATTCATGTTTCCATAGCTCATACTCGTAATCCACCATGTCACCACGGATGGCGTAAAACTCATCGGCTGTGGCGGCAACCACGAGCGGATAGTTGAAGCGCTTTACGTAATACTCAGAGGCACCTTTATCCAACGCGGAGTTGACCAAACTCATCTGGTAACGCGGACCATAACCGGTGTGCATGTCCAAGTGAAGGATCTGTTCGTAGGCGGACAACATTTGTTTGTAGAGATCCATCAGCGTTTGAGTCTCTTCGGGGCGTTTCGTTCCGCCGTAGTACAAACCTTTGGGGTCTCGATATTGTCCGAGCAACAATGCATATCGGAAGTTTTTCATGCCCATGCGAGCGATGTGCCAAAACAGCTGAAGCGTGTAGCCAACATTGTCGAAAAGCAGGTTCTGTATCTTTGTACCCGGATTGAGGAACCTGGCGATCTTGTTGTAATTGGGATTGAAGTTTGGGTCGTGGTCAATGTTGTAGAGGAACGTGCGGTTGAGGTCGATGTTGTCTTTGTTGCCACGGCGGTGATGTTTCATGCCCCAGGGGTTGATGGCGTGGACAAACAATATGCCTGTGTTGTTCGCATCCAGTTGGGGCATGTATTTCTCGATAAAGAGTTGTTGCATTGCTGAGCCGACGTAACCTTCCACACCGTGTTCGCCTGTGGTCAGAACAAAAACCTTTTGGTTGGATTGATTTGCCTCGGAATAGATCCAGTCAATGGTTAGGTCTTCGTCGCCAGAGAGTTTGTGTTGAAAGAGTTTCGCCTTTGGCCATTGGGATTGGACAACGGAAAGATTATTCCGAAAGCGTTCACGTGATGATTCGTAGGTTTGAGGGAAGAGGGATTGGGTGTTTGTCATGGGGTTTTGCTGCTCTTTGCTCCCTGCGCCGTCCTCGGCGCAGGATTGTTAATTGTTATACGCCGCCGCGGACGGCGGCTTGAGCCTAAACTTGATATGGCTTGAGTTGATATTCAGTATATTCCGTTTCGCAGGCGTGGCCGCGGCCAATCCACGCTTTGAGCGTTTCGACTTGAATGATGATGCTGAAGACGGTGTGAGTTTCTGTCCCATGCTTGCAAATGGATGTGGGATACCCAGCATGGTCCGCCAACAGCGTTTGAAAAAGTTCGGGAGTCAGCTTGCCGTAATTTTGTTTGAGCAGGTACTCAGCTCGGTTGTGGCGAATGATCGAGTTGGCGATCACGCCCCGGTCACGTTCGAAGCGGCGCATGGACGGAGTCGCATAATGATTGGCGTGTGTCATCACATCGTCCGCGATATAGATCGCTTCGAGGTCTGTCGCTGAGCCTTCCATCGAATAGACCTCGCCGCTTCCATCTGCAAGTACGTTGTTGTAACTGGATGCGCGATTGGGGAGCAGGCAATGCGTCATGGCTTCGCTCAAAGTTTTTGACCCCAAAATAGCGCGGACAACAAGCAGACGTGGCACGCCGGGACGCGTATCATTGGCGTCGAGTTGATTGCCGGTCAGGCTGATCTTCGCGGCGTTGTATCCCGCGCTGATAGCGATGCCGCCGACTGAAATACCGATGAATTCTGGTTCGCTTCCTGCCTGGACCTTGAGCATGACCAGCTTCGATTCAGTTTCTGGCAGGAGATCATTTGTGTGCGCGATGAGGGTGGAGCCATCGGCTGTGGCTTTGCCACGTGCGGCCATATCGGTGCAACCGTGCCAGGCCACATCCTCCCAGAGTTCTTCGCACATGAGCAGAAAAACATCCTCGAAGGGAATCTCCGCGCCCTCGGCAATGCCTTCGAGTTCTTCAATGTATTGCGGATACACCGTGCGGCTAGGTTCTAAATAGAGTTTGCTTTGCTCGAGCATGGCGTCCCATGTTGCACCTTTGGGGAGCTCATTTCGCAGACCCGCAAACATGCTTTGGATTCCATCCTTGCATTGACGGCCTATCTGCAAACCGACCTCGCGATGTGTTCCGCGCGCCTCGATGATGGGAAAGGGTTTATTGGACATGGGTACCTTTTTGATTTGTCGGATTGTCATCGTCTTCATTCCACAACATGGGATTGGATTCAATGTAATCGGTTTTGTTCTGTAAATCCTTCTCGTCACGGATGATGTGTTCGTAATAATTGCGTTGCCAGATGCCAGTGGTGTTGTGTTCTTTGTTTGCGCGATAGGAAATGGCGGATTTGTATGAACGCATGATTGCACCCAATGAACCAGAGTTGACATTTATTTTATGATGATTTGAATTGTCATCGTAGGGGCGCAGCATTGCTGCGCCCCTACCGTTATCCGTGATCACAATAATCCCATGCAAATGATTTGGCATAACCACATACGCGCCCAATTCTACAAACGGAAAATGTTCAGGGATCGCGCGCCAACATTCGTCCGCGATTTTGCCGAGATTTGAGAGATCGACATATGCATCAGCAGGGAACGGAGGTTGGACAACCTCACCAAACAGGCAATCACGATGATAGGTGACGATGGTCACGTAATATGCGCCTTCGGAGGAATAATCGAATCCTTTCAGGCGGATGGATCGGCGGTGATGTTTTTGTGGATCGAATTTCGATTTCATGTTGGTAGGGGCAGGGTTCGCGCTGAGCGGAGTGACAACGAAGACGAAGCGTCCCTGCCCAATTCGCATACCAATAATTGTTATTTGGGCGGTGATGGGGGCGGGGTTTCCCCGCCCATGTCGCATACCAATAATTGATTTTAGGGTGGTTACAAGGGTGGCGGGACGCCGCCCCTACGGATTAATATTCTCCCGCAAACTTCTCATGCACCCACAAAAACTCGTTGCGTTTGTTCAGCACACGGACGAGACCGCCAAAGCCTGGGTCTTTGGCTTTGAGCAGGGCATGGAGTTCGCGCAGGGTGGCATTTTCAGCACGAGACCCAACGCCACGCTCGATGTTCGCAGAATCGATGACGCTTGAAAATTCGTTGAGGGCTGAGCCTTCGCCGACGATGGCATCGATCACATCCTTGCCGAGACCGATTTGAGCTTGCAAAGCTTTCGTAGCGGCATCATTCGCTACTGCGAGCGCGGAGGAAGCAACAGGTAAGACCAAACTCAATGTGCCCGTGACCAATTTCAAATATGGTGCGGCTTTCTTGAACCAATCCTGATCGAGTTCAAAGTCGTAGACGCCTTTCTTCATGTTGCCATTGTTGAGCACAGGGAGCGGAAGCCGCGAGTGCTCGCACCATAAAACCAGGCGGAATTGATGACGTATCCAATTTTTGGGATTGAACTTGTTGCCATCTAACGGGAAGAGACTGAACAGGCGCGGACCTTCTTTGGCTTCGTCGGTGAAGAGTTGGATGAGGTCGGCGTATTGTTTGTCAACTTGACTCAAGATGCGCTTGGTGTTGTCGTCGACGATATCCAGCTTGTCTTTGACTTGTGCAAATTCTTTCATCAATACTTCAAGCGAAATCGTTTGTGTAGCATCTGGAGCATTGGATAGTAATTGTTCAATGCTTTGCCATTCGTTACAAATAGGACATGGCACTTCAGGCCGTTGTCGTTTTTTGTTGTCCATCAGCTTACTTACTTCAAAGAGCCCTTTGCAATCGGGGGTGGCTATACACGGCACAGTCACATCACAACGCAAACCTTCCCAGAAACTTTCGACAAGATATTTCACTTCTTCGGTCAACATACCAAGGAAACGTTCGGGAAATGCGGCACGAACTGTGATGTGTACGTCGTTGCCAATGTGTCTCAACAATGCACGACCGTTGTAATTTGCATCAAGGATCAAACCGCGCTGCCAATGGACACTGTCGTTGTAGTGAACTCTTCCTAATGAATATTTATGCAGACGGACGATGAGCTGATAGAACAGTCCTTCAGCGTTAGCGGATTGCCCGTTGGCGGCATCGACGATGCGGCAGATTTGGGTTTGTTGAATATCACCAACAGCAAGGTCAGGAGACCAGGCTTTGGTGAAATCATCTTCTTTAGGCGTGGTATCGGGGACGAGTTGGGCGATAAGGCTGACCGGGTTGGAGTCTTCATCTTTGGAGAGACCAGCCACACGGTAGGAAAGATCGAAGCGCTCCATCAGGCGCAGAAAGATGCGGTGGAGAGCAGGTGGATAGCGGGTATCCGCTGGACGGGTTGGGTCATCCCACAAAAGACCAAGGCGGGAGAAATCCACCAAACCATGTGCCTTACGAGTCCCATCATCGTCCAGCACATAACTCATGGCGGTGGCGAGCCAATCAGGGCGCAGGATGACAATATCGCGCAGGGCGGGGTCGTTTTCGTAATGCGTGAGGTGACCGAGGCGGTGCGAGATGGTTATGAAGAGGCGCGCGATCTCATCGTCCATGTTGTGGGCGCGGCAGATGGAGAGGACTTCATCGAGAGGCAGGTAAGGCGCGCCCGTGGCTTGCAGGGCGACGCGGACATCGGCAAAACTCTTGGGTACGGAGCGACCGACTTCGGGCAGAGTGACGGCGACGCTGGCGATGGCTTCTTTGAGTTCCGCGATGCCTTTGCGGTGGCCCTGTGCATCTGGCTTGCTATCCACGAAGAAAAAATCAACGACGGTATCCTTGCCGAATGCCTCCCACAGTTCCTGACGGTCAATATCGGGCTGACGCTGTTGAGGTCCGCCGTGCGTGGCGACAACCAGAATTTTAGCGCTCGGCTCGCGGCGCTTGACCAGTTGAATCCATTCCTTGACAAAGCCCTGCTGAGGACCTTCACGCGGCTTCCATACAACGAGATAAACGGCAGGCGCGCTGAAGAACAACTGATGTGTAGGACGGTAGACGCGTTGTCCGCCGAAGTCCCAGCCGTTGAGGGTGATTTCTTTTTGGGTCTCAGGATCAGCGAGTTTGATCGGTTTGATTTGAATGCCATGGGTCGATGGATGCTCTTGCCATGGGTTGTCTAGCAAAGCATCTGTAAGGCAAGTTTTGCCCACTTCGCCTTCGCCAATAAGGATTAGTTTAGTTTCGTTTAAGGTGATTTGTTCTCCGGCCCTAGCGCGCAAGTAAGTTTTTACAGCATCAAGACCTTGTTTGTAGGCTTCGGCAAGTTCAGGGTTAAGAGGATTTTCGCCAAGACCAAGATATTCTAAATTTTCAAGCTGAGATAGTGTAGGAGGAATATCATTCAGCCGATTTTGAAATAAGATAAGCGTTTTCAATTTCTTTAGTTGACCAATTACTTCAGGTATTTTTATTAGTTGATTGTATGAGAGGTTTAATGAGACTAACTCATCAAGCTGTCCGATTGATTCTGGCAATATTGTAAGTTGATTGTTTGAAGATTTTAAAGTATTCAATTGGACGAGCCGTCCGATTGAATCGGGTAAATTTGAAATTTCATTAAAGTCAATATCTAGTAATTTCAATTTTGTGAGATTACCCAGTGAATTTGGTAAATCTTTTAAGCGATTACTACGGATGTAAAAAAAGTGCAACTGAACTAGATTCCCAATAGACTCAGGTAATGATGATAAATTGTTGCGAGATATATCTAGATATTGCAATTGGAGAAGGGATGTCGCCGATTCAGGTAGTGATGAAAGTCTGGGCGCAGTGAATATGTTAGTACTTAGATCAAGCGTTGTTGCACCTGATTTCTGAATTTTTTGAATTTTTTTCTCTGCTTCTTGATATGCCGCATCTTTATCCATGATTGCCTCACTTATGCTATTTGAGTCTGGTGGCTATAAAGCCCTATTTCTGATTTCCTTCCCAAATACCTTGCGTCCACCAACTTGCAAAGCATCGGGGCAGAGCGGTATTTGTCTTTGCCAAGGTTGTGTGTTTGAATATTGAGATTTGAATTGAATGCGACATTGCTTCCGCCTTTTAAATTCTCCCATTTAGGGGAGATGCCCGAAGGGCAGAGGGGTTAATACCACGCCATTAAGCGTAACAACCAGTTTTATTCATTCAGCCTATTTTACTCCCTGCAAAGCTAAATGCTCATCGCTAAAAGCTAAAAGCTAACAGCTAACAGCTATCAGCCAACCGCTAATAACTATAAAACCCTCTTCCCGATTTCCTCCCCAGATACCCCGCATCCACCATCTTGCGGAGCAACGGCGCAGGGCGGTACTTGTCTTCACCAAGGTCGCGCTGTAACACCTCCATGATGAACAACACCACGTCCAGCCCGATTAAGTCCGCCAGCGTGAGCGGTCCCATCGGGTGGTTCATGCCGAGCTTCATCACCGCGTCAATGGCTTCGGGCGTGCCGACTCCCTCCTGCAGGGCAAAGATCGCTTCGTTGATCATCGGGCACAGAATGCGATTGGAGATGAAGCCAGGCGAGTCGTTCGCTTCGACGGCTTCCTTGCCCATGACCTTGCACAACTCGAGTGTGGTGGATAATGTCTCTTCGGATGTGGCGAGTCCCTTGATGACTTCGACGAGTCTCATCAACGGCACAGGATTCATAAAGTGCATCCCGATCACTCTTTCGGGACGGTGGGTCTGTGCGGCGATCTTCGTGATCGAAATCGACGATGTGTTACTCGCCAGAATTACACCTTCGCGCGCGTTGGCATCCATGTCTTTGAAAATTTTGAACTTGAGTTCGGGGTTTTCCGTCGCGGCTTCGATGACGAAGTCCGCGTCTTTCATCGTGTCCATATTGGAGACGAATTGAATCGCATCCGCATTGGACTTTTGCTCCGCGGTAATCATCCCTTTTTCGAGCAACTTCCCCGTGGATTTGGCAATCGTCGCTTTGGCTTTCTCCAGCGCTGCCGGCATCACGTCCATGCATGTGACTTGGCATCCGCTCGTCGCCGCGACCTGCGCGATGCCGTTGCCCATTGTGCCTGCGCCTATGATGAAGATATGTCGAATGGTCATTTGGTCTCCTGGTCTTCTAGTCTTGTTGTGTCCGCCAGCCCTGACGAGAAGACCAGCGGACAAGTAGACTGGAAGACTAACCGACTGTATCTTTCCAAATCTTATAATTATTCACGATCTGCTCAATGTGACCGGGGATATGTGCCGAATAAATATTGACCCAATTCTCAAATGTATAGGGCTCTTCGTATTCTGGATGCTTCACAAAGTGCTCGAACACTTCATCGGGTTGCTTCTTCAATAATTCATAAGTGGTCTTGCGTGCAAGGCGCGTCACTTCCAGCGCATCTTCGATATTCTGGTCGTGATAATTCAGTGTGACTGCCCACGCATCCTGGTCGTAACCCATCAACGTGCCGCCCGGCTCGACGATCAATTTGCGAGCGCGTAATGCCGCATTCGATTCTGAGTCCGCGAGGTGGATGATGATCTCGTGGATACTCCATTCGGTGGGCGCGGGTTTGAATTGCCACATCTCACGCGGGATGTCTTTGAGAATCTCCACGAGCATGCTGAATCCATTGCCGTACAGTTCGATTTTTTCGTTGCGTTCGATTGCGTCCATGCGTTGTCTCCTCGATCATTTATAGGTTGGTACGTTTGAAGGTTTGAACGTTCAAACGTTTCAACGTGTCAACTTTCCAACTCAATTGCCATTGCTACCGCCTCGCCGCCGCCCAAACATAGCGATGCGATGCCTCGTTTCAGTCCGCGATCTTGCAGGGCATATAACAACGTTGTCAACACACGTGCACCGCTCGCCCCGAGTGGATGTCCCAACGCGATCGCGCCGCCGTTGACGTTGACCTTGTCCCAATCCCAGCCGTCGTCCGTGAGAGCATATCCATTCGCGAGTACCTGCGCGGCAAAGGCTTCGTTGAGTTCGATCAAGTCCACATCTTTCAATGTCCATTGTATCTTTTTCAATAGTTTTGGAATTGCATATGCGGGTGCTGAAAATAAATATTTCGGCTCGACCGCGGCTTGTGCGTATCCTACAATGCGAGCCATCGGCTTATGTCCGTTTTTCTCGGCGTATTCACGCGACGCGATCACAACTGCCGAGCCGCCATCGTTCATGGGAGATGAGTTGCCGGGTGTCACTTTGCCATCTTCTTTGAAAGCAGGTTTGAGTTTGGATAACGCTTCCAGCGTCGACTCTTTTCTTGGACCTTCGTCTGAATCCACTACATGGACTTCACCTCTACGCCCTGTGATTTGGACGGGAATGATCTCAGCTTTGAACTTCCCTTTTTCTTGAGCCTCAACAGCTTTCTCGTGAGAGCGAAGCGCGTACTCGTCCATTGCCTCGCGCGTCACCTCGTACTCATCCGCGATAAATTCAGCCGCGTTGCCCATTCCCCAATTCTCAAATGGATCCCACAAACCATCGTTGAGAAGCGCATCGGTCAGCGCTTGATTGCCGAACTTCAACTCGCCCGAGCGGCCTGCGACAAGATAAGGCGCCCGGCTCATGGACTCAAATCCACCTGCTACAAATAAATCGGCATCTCCCGCACGGACAGCTTGTGCCGCAAACATCGCGGCCTTGAGGCTTGATCCACAAACTTTGTTGATCGTGCTCGCACTGACCGTTGACGGGATGCCTGCATGAATGCTCGATTGACGCGCAGGAGCCTGCCCTTCACCGGCCTGCACCACGTTGCCCATGATGACTTCTTCGATATCTTTGGAGTTGATGCCCGCGCGTTCCACTGCGGCTTGAATTGCAATCGCCCCCAGTTGTGTTGCCGGGACGTTTGCAAGAGTCCCCTGAAATTTTCCAATCGGCGTGCGTGCCGCGCTCAAAATGACCGCTTCGTTTTGCTTGCTCATAACGCCTCCTGTGTAGGGGTTGAACAAACTAATTATAAAGCCAACAACGAGTTGTGTTCGCCATCGGCTTTATAAGGGATTACAATTTATGCATGGATGAATTTTCTACATCACTTTATGAGTTGATCGGGGGAGAGACCGGGTTGAAAGACTTGGTAGACCGTTTTTATGACATCATGGATTCTGCGCCTGAAGCAAAGGAACTCCGCGCCTTGCATGCTAAAAGTTTGAAGCGCTCACGCGAGAAGTTGTTCATGTTTCTCTCGGGCTGGTCTGGCGGGCCGCCTTTGTATATAGAAGCGTTTGGACATCCACGCTTGCGGCAACGCCACATGCCGTTCTCCATTGGCATGAAAGAGCGAGATCAATGGCTATGGTGTATGGACAAGGCCTTGGATGCAGGACAGTTCGATGCGAATGTGGTCGAATATCTCAAAAACCGTTTTTCGGAAGTTGCAGACTTTATGAGGAATAGGTTGGAGATTTAGGATTACGCGTCATTGCGAGCGAAGCAAAGCAATCCCCGCATTGTGTGTGAGTGTGAGATTGCTTCGCAAAAAGCGCTCGCAATGACATTACAAGTGCTTCATCGCCTCACGCCGACTGAGAGGATTCAATTCTTTTGTCGCTTTTACAAATTTGATCACAGCCTTTGGGTCGGTGCGTGCGTATTGACGTAGTGCCCAGCCGATGGCTTTGTTGATAAAGAATTCCTTCGACCCCAAATTCTCACGGATGATCTCGCACAACAGGTCAAAGTCTGTTTCGCTTTTGTAGTTCAATTGGAACAGGATGGCCGTGCGCCTCAACCAGAAATTCTCCGATTTGCGCCAGCGTGCCAGCGTCTTCTTCTTGACTGCGAGGTAGCGTTGGAAATGCACGCCGACCGTCCCGCCAGCGAGACTGTCCACAGTATCCCACCAGGATTTGGTCGTGATGAGATATTCGATTGTGTCAACAAACTCAGGCGGGATTTGTTTACTGAGTCTTCCCAATAACCCAACCGCTACATATTGGAATTCGCGTTGTGGCAATAACCATAGGTCACGCAAGATCACATCCAATTCAGCGACTTCGGGGAGTCCATGCTTTGCGTAGAATTCCTTTTGCAATGCCACGCTTTGTGGTGTTTTAATTCCCAGATACTCGAATTGATCGCGCATATATTTTTTCATGGCAGGAGCCTGACTTGGGTCCGCGTTTTGCTCGAAGAGGGTTTTCAGTTGTTTGACGTATAGGTGCATCGTGTCTCCAGTTTGTTCTGGTGGTAGGGGCGACCCGTCAGGATTGTTCGAGAACTGTGACATCCATGACGGGTCGCCCCTACGATAAATATCAATTACGGCTCCGGAGTATCCGGTGGATCATAAGGCTGGACAAATTTCACCAGCCACTCCGCATTTCCTTTATCCGTCACCGATGAGAACGGTGTGACAATGTGGATCCATGTTCTGCCGGGGTGTAGAGGGATGAGATTCCCTTGTGCATCCACAAAGTGCATGGGACGTCTCAGGCCGCTTGTCTTTTCGTACTCACGGTTGATCGTCCTCCAATATATTTTGAAGGCTTTTCCATCACGGAATAAGTAAGCGGGTTCGCTTTGTCCGTTCTCAAAATTGACTTCGAATTGATTGTGCCTAAACCTCATGTGTTCGGCGAAGATGACGATCACATTCTCGAACGCAAGTTGACGTTCGGTTAACCTGTCTGTTGCGAGATGGAGAATGCCCTTGCCGTCTGCATCGTCAGTGAAGCGCAGGTAAGTTTGTGAAATGGGGTCATATGTCCATGCGGATCGATTGTACGCGTGATAGAAGACGTTGATCTGATTGGCAGATTGTCCGTCTTCGGGAACATCATGCGAAAACAAATTGCCCGAATAGTTCACAGGTTGCTTCGAGTTCAAATTCTCCTGCGCCAATTCGCGCAGACGTGAAACTTTGAGTAACGCACTGTTCGGTGTGGTCTTGTCCACGCCGAAGACAATTTCACATGCGTCGAGCCGTTCGCCGATGTCCCATGCGGCGCTGGCGTAGACGAGACAACTGTTGGGAAACATTGCCCCGATCTGGTTATAGGTCAACCGACCGGAACGGATCGGTCCTACATAGGTTTCAGCGGGAATGTAGAACGGTGTGCTTGTTGCATCAGGCCTTGGGGTAGGAAGTATTCCTTCGGACAGAATCAGGCCCACGTCCCAGAATGAGGCGGTTGTGTCCGTTTGAACGATTCCTGTTTCGCCCGTCATCTGATCTGCGTCAGAATCTTTATCTTCGTAACCGATGTTTGTTTGCGTGAACTGATATGCAGATGGCTTGATAAATTGGATGATGACATCACGTTTCGGATTCTTAAAAGCATAATAGCCATTCGAGTCTGTTCTCGCCTCATCTATGACCATGCGGCTGTTTCCGTCCAATAAGCGGACGCACACACCGCCGATACCCATCTCCCAATCATCCTGTGTGCCGTTCTCGTTTTCATCAAGCCAGACTCGATCCCCGATCCAATCACCGCTTGGATACAGGATCTCTTCGCGCACTTCACATTCGCCAGTGATGTTTGGCACATTGCGTGGAATACCACCATAGAAGACATTCATAAAGCGAGTTGCACCTTCGCCGATGAACAATTCAAATACCCATGGTGCGAACCCTGGCCCTGCCTGTGGACGTGCACTGGCAGGCGAGTTGCTGATGGAAACTAATACAGCAGGGAGTTGAAGTAAAGAGGGTTCAAGGACCTCGCGTCCCGTCAATGGGTTGATGTTCGATGGAAAATCATCAGGCCCGTAATTTGTAGTGGGATGATACGGTTGTGGAGTAGAAGTAGCAGACGGCGTTTGTGCAACTTCTATACTTGGTTCGTGCGTAGGCGCACTAGTATTTGTTATAGACACTGGCGTAGTTGTTTGGAGAGATCCCGAATTTGAACAACCAACGAGAAACACAAGGATAAAGTTAATGGCTCTCTTCATCTTTGTGCTCATTTCGCGCCTTTTGGTTGACTGAAGCGTAACAGCCATTCTCCATTGTTTTTTTCTGTCACAGTAGTATTCGGCGTGACGACCGTGATCCACGTATGACCGGGTTTCAGCGGGAACAACTCGCCGTTCTCATATTCAAATCGAATAGGTGAATTCCCTTTTGTGCTCCATCGTATGGAATACATTTGTCCATCTCTAAACAATAGGGCTTTACCTGTCAGCCCGCGTTCGAGATGGATATCGAGATTGGTCGGTGAGATGACGTCATGCTTTGTAAACAACACGATCACGTTCTCAAATTGCAGTTGGCGTCCCGTGAGTCGATCAATTTCGGGGTGAAGGATACCGGCTGTCGCGTCTTCGCCATCGTCCACGTAGCGCCACCAAGTTTGCGAAAGCGGGTTATACAGCCAACCTGTTTGGTTCAACCACGCAACGTACACATCCAGTTTCGTCGCGGGTTTGCCTCCATCAGGGACATCCAGCGAAAAGATATTGCTCTTGTAATTGGCGCTTGTCTTTTTGTCCTTGCGTTCGTTCGCGAGTTTGACCATCTCCGAAATATCGAGCATATAACCGCCGCCCTGAATGTTGTGATCCACGTAGGCGCACTTGGGCAACTCCACCAACACTTCGGCAGAGGCGTAGGCAAAGATCAAGCATGAGCCTTTGAAGAAATCCGCAATATCTGCGTAAACTAAACGCCCCGAACGGACGGGTCCCACTTGAGCAGGGGGAAGATCAGATGTAGGTAGAGACGGCTCGGACGGAAGCAGACCGACATCCAGATCAAGAAGCGAGGACGTGACGTCCAGCGCGTCACTCCACCCTGACGCCTGATCCACATCACTGTCCTTATTTTCTTCTCCAACATTTTTCTGACTATATTCCATACCGTTAGGCTTTGCGAACGCGACGAAATATTTTCCAGCGCTGACGTTGAACCCGTAATAGCCATTTGAATCGGTTGATGCTTGTTGAAGAAGTTCGAGGTTGGAATCATACAAGTTGACACACACGCCGCCGACACCACGTTCCCAATCATCTTGCATGTTATTTTGATTTGCATCGAGCCAGACACGATTGCCAATGATGAGTTCGGTTTGTGTGAATGGTTCGCGTGTTACATTGCAAGTGCCGACGGGTGGAACTTCGGGCGAAGGCATCTCGCCGTAAAACGTTGTGAGATACCGCATCGTTCCCTCAGTGATGTAGATCTCGAATACATATGGCGCAAAGGAGAGCCCCGCTTGCGGGCGAGCTGTAACAGGGAACGTTGAAATGGAAACCAGCACAGCAGGCAGATCAAGCAGGGATGAATCGGCAACCGCCAAACCCGTCAGCGGATTGATCGCTGGAGGAACGGCGGTTGGTTCAAGCGTAGGTTGTAGATCGGGTGTCTGCGGTGTGTTATTTTGCGCTGACGATTGTTGCGTTGGGGTTGCTACTGTGGTGTTGGAGTTACAACCAGCAAAGGTCAATGCAAAGATAAGTATCC
This sequence comes from Candidatus Defluviilinea proxima, assembly GCA_016721115.1. NCBI lineage: Bacteria > Bacillati > Chloroflexota > Anaerolineae > Anaerolineales > Candidatus Villigracilaceae > Candidatus Defluviilinea > Candidatus Defluviilinea proxima. Next base: position 4,240,539 of record JADKIW010000001.1, on the reverse strand, counting down.
ATGCCAACGATGAATACTTGTTTCTATTTTGCACCTTGTGGTGCGACAAATCTTGCGCGCCAGATACCATTCGATTGTTCTTCCAAATAGGATTGTAAATTAAAAATCACAACCCATGTGTGACCTGGCTTGAGCTTGGCTGGCGTGCCATCAGCATTGATGAATTGCATGGGCCTGCGCAAACCAGTGGTTTTCTCGTACTCCCCTGCGCGCGTACTCCATTGAATATCGTACATCTGTCCATCACGGAAGAGGTAGGCTTTGCCTTTTTCTCCAATCTCGAAATTGATATCCACAATGGTCGGTGTGACCACGGTATGCTCGGCAAAGAGCACTATGATATTCTCGGCCATCACCTGACGATTGTTCAAACGATCCACTAATGGGTTGAGAACGCCAGCGGTCTCTTCACTGGATTTGTCCACGTAGCGCCACCATGCACCTGAGGCTGCGTCATACACCCACTTCGATTGATTCAAGCGTGCCCAATATTCATATAACTCTTGCGCGGGTTTGCCTCCCGCTGGTGCTTCCTCTGAAAATAGATTGCTTGTGTAATTGAAGCTCGAAACATCTTTGCTGTTTTGTGCCGCGATCCTGTCCATGCGTTCGAGCGGTAACATCGCTCCTCCACCTGAAGCGGTATGCGGCACCGTGGCGCAACCGGGAATCTCGGCCAGCACGTCAGGGTCAGCGGATGCGTAGATCAAGCAACTAAATTGGTAAAAGCCTCCGAGAAAGCGATACACCAAACGCCCCGAGCGGACGGGTCCAATTTCTGGGGCGGGGAGTGTGGCAGATGGATCGGGAGTAGGAGAAAGATCGGAATTGGGAATCAGACCTGCGTCCAGATAAAGAAGCGAAGCGTTGACATTCAGCGCGTCACTCCGACCCGACGCCTGATCCGCATCACTATCTTGAGTCTCATCCCCAACATTTTTCTGCGTAAATTCCAACCACGACGGCTTCACGAATTCGACAACATATTGCCCAGCGTCCACATTGAAGGCGTAATAGCCGTTGCTATCTGTTGTGGTTTGTTGGATGACGTTGTTGCTCGCATCATACAAGTTGACGCAGATGCCGCCCACACCATTCTCGCCAGGATCTTGAAGGCCGTTTTGATTCGTGTCGTACCAAACTCGATTGCCAAGAACAAGTTTGGTTTGCGTGAATGGCTCTTTTCTGATCTCGCAATCACCGTGAATGGGAATTTCAGGCGCAGGATCTTCACCATAGAAAACTGCAAGATGTCGCGTGGAGCCTTCGGTGATGAAATACTCGTAAACAAACGGCGCAAACGAAAACCCTGCCTGCGGACGTGCCACCGGCGGAAAATGTGAAATAGAAACCAACACGGCTGGGATCTTGAGCAGGGATGGATCAGCCACACGTTGCCCCGTCAATGGATTGTAGCCCTGAGGAAATTCATCTGGTCCCAATGTGGTTGGCAGTGGGATCGGCTGTGATGTGGATGCAACTTGGGGTTGTGGTTGTGCCTGTGCTTGTAATTCAGGAGTTGCTGTTGTTTCAACGACTGGTACGATACTGTCGCTTTGAACAGGTGTATTCAGTTTTGGTGCCGCATTCGGACTGCAACTTATAAGCAAGATCAAAGTTAGTATGGTTGTGTAATAAGTTTTTCTCATGAGGAGTATTGTTACTCGGAAGCATTGCTTTGAATATCCCCTATTTGATTTATTATTTATTGGAACTTCTTAAAGTGCTTCAAATCTTAACCACAGAGACACTGAGTCACGGAGTTTTAATTAATTTTCTCCGTGGTTCCGTGTCTCTGTGGTTCAAAAGAGAATTAACCACTGTTTTTATTTATGCAAGGAGATTACTTCGCGAATTCTTTTTTCACGCGCAAATACGTGTCTTCCAACGCCTCGGGTAACACGCGTGTCTGCCCAACGGCGGTCATAAAGTTCGTGTCGCCTTTCCAGCGTGGGACGATGTGAATGTGGACGTGCCCAAGCACACCAGCGCCAGCGGCTTCGCCCATATTCACGCCCACGTTGAATCCTTGCGGTTTGTAAATACTTTTTAAGACGGTTGTACAACGAGATGTGAGTTCCATCATCTCAGCGCGAGTTTCGGGGTCGAGTTCCTCGAGGCTGGAGACGTGGGTAAACGGGATCACCATCAAGTGTCCACTTGTGTAGGGATAGCGGTTGAGAATGACATAGGCACGTTCGCCGCGATAGGCGATCAGATTCTCAGCACCATCTTCCCTTGCCTGTGCGTTGCAGAACACACAGCCTTCTTCTTTATTGTTGTTGTCGATATATTCCATACGCCAGGGAGACCAAAGTTGATTCATAGGATGGTTGAATTTTAGCAGAGAAATTATCGGTATTGACTGCTCAATTTGAACTCTAACGACTTTTTTACAACTGGCCATTCCAGATTAATAACCGAAAATACCACAGTGTCACGATACACACCATCCGCTGATTTTTGGTGGTTTCTTAGCACCCCATCTTGCTTGGCGCCGAGCCGGGCAATCGCCGCCCGGGACTTGTGATTATGCCAGTGCGTGCGGAGTTCCACGGCGATGGCATCTAATGTTTCGAAGGCATGGCTCAATAACAGGTATTTACATTCGGTGTTGACCGATGTCCGCTGGTAACTTTTCGCATAAAACGTGTACCCGATCTCCAGCCGTTGGTTGACCTCGTCCACGTTGCAGTAGCGGGTGGAGCCGATGATCTGGTTCGATTCTTTGTGGCGTACAGCGAACGGCATCCAGCCTGCATTCTCGCGCATATCGAGCGCTGTCTTGATGTAGGCATCCACTTTTTCAGGTGAAGGGACGGAAGTAAACCACAACTTCCAAAGTTCCCCGTCCTTGACAGCTGATGTCAAGTCATCAGCATGTTCCAGCGCGAGCGGTTCCAAAATAACAGTTGTGCCTGTAAGTGTGACGGGTTCGATCCATCTTGTCTTCATGTTGTGTCCTTGTAGACTTCCGTAATAAAGTTTTGTCCATTATAGGCGAAAATATTTTTTGTCTTTGAACCTTCCAACATACTCAGTTTTCGATTATCCTCCCATCAATGCAACCTTCTCTTTTCCCCGCGCCTGCTCCGCAAACATACACCGTCTCCAAGCTGACGTTTCATCTTCGCAAGTTGTTGGAAGAAGATGAAATCCTTCAGGATGTTTGGGTGCAGGGTGAGATCTCGAATCTTTCGCGGCCTGCTTCAGGGCATATCTACTTCACGATGAAAGATGCGAACGCCTCGCTCAAGTGTGTGATGTGGAAGACAAGCGCGGCACGGCTTAACTTGTCCTTGCGCGATGGCATGGAAGTGGAAGTGCATGGCAAGATCGGGGTATATGAACCACAGGGACAGTATCAACTTTACGCGGATCAAATTCGACCTGTGGGTGAAGGTGCATTGTTTCAAGAATTTCTGCGGCTCAAGTCCATGCTTGAGGCGGAAGGATTATTTGACCCTGAGCGTAAACGTCCCATTCCCGAATTCCCAAAACGAATTGGTATCGTCACGTCTGCTACGGGTGCGGCGTTGCGCGATATGTTGAATACACTGCGAAGGCGTTTGCCGTTGGTAGAAGTACTTCTCGCTCCTTCGCCCGTGCAAGGGACCGAGGCGCCGCCTGCATTGGTCAAAGCCATTCAATCTCTCAACCGTCAACAGCCTGATGTGATCATTGTTGCGCGCGGCGGAGGTTCCATTGAGGATCTTTGGGCGTTCAATGATGAGCGCGTTGTGCGTGCAGTTGCAGCTTCGGATGTTCCTGTGATCTCAGGTGTGGGCCACGAAACGGACTTTACCCTCTGTGATTTTGCCGCCGACCTGCGTGCGCCGACTCCTACTGCCGCCGCAGAACTTGCGACCTCGATCACGCTCTTGGACCTGCAAGCAGAGTTGCAAAACTACGACTCGCGTCTCGTCTCTGCGACCGTGAGCCTGATCTCTGAACAGAAGAATGTTCTTTCCTCTTTGATTGCTCAGCTTCGATACACTTCTCCTGCCCGGCGCATCCAATCGGAAGCACAACGTGTGGATGAGTTATCGCGACGGGCGTACACATCCCTGTTGCATCGAATTCAGTTACAATCCACACACGTACAGGGGATGACGAGACGGCTGGAAGCGTTGAGTCCGCTGGCAGTGTTGGCGCGCGGATATGCTGTGGTAACAAATAAAAAAGATGGTAAAGTTATATCTCGCGTTGCAGATGCAAGCGATGAGATGAAGGTCAGAGTCTCTGACGGTGAGATCGAAGTTCGTAAATCGTAAATTATTGGAGTGTTTATGGCAAAGTCTAAACCCACCCAAAAGCCTGTTGAAGAATTATCGTATGAAGAAGCGTTAGCCGAATTAGAGCAGACTGTTGCTATTCTGGAAGATGAGCAGAGTCAACTGGAAGATGCGATCAAGTTATTCGAGCGGGGGCAGGCTTTGGCGTCGAGATGCGGCGTGTTGCTCGAAGTGGCAGAGCTCAAAGTGAAGCAGGTGGCCGGTGATGCGGTCACAGCTTTCGAGGAAGAATCCGAATGAACTTAGATGCTATCCTTCAAAATAAAGCGTTGATCGCCGGGTTGATCGCATGGCTGTTGGCGCAGATCATCAAACTGCCGCTTGATTACTTACGCACTCGCAAATGGAATTGGGCATTGATGATCACCACGGGCGGCATGCCAAGTTCGCATTCATCGCTGGTGACCGGCACTGTATTTGCCGTTGGGCTGTATCATGGTTTTGATAATCCGCTGTTCGCGTTGGGTGTGGCGATCACCATGATCGTTACATATGACGCGGCGGGTGTTCGCAGGCAGGCTGGTATTCACGCGCAGAGGATCAATGTGTTGTTCGATGAATTATTACGCGGGCACATCTTTAGTGAAAGAGACCTGCGTGAAGTATTAGGTCATACGCCGTTGGAAGTTGCAGGAGGCATTTTGCTCGGCCTCATCGTCGCAACCGCGCAATGGCTTGTGTGGAAATAAATAATTAAAAGGAGAAAATAAAATGGACGAACTTGTAAACTTGATCGTGAAGAAAACAGGCTTGCCAAAGGAAACGGCCCAATCAGTGGTCAATATTGTCATTCAATTCTTGAAGGACAAGCTTCCCGACACCTTCGATGCGCTCGTGGATAAGATCCTCGTGGCGGGACACGACGGCAAACTTGATGCCGCCGATGCCATGAGCTTGCTCGGTGGTTTCCTCTCTGCCGTGCAGAAGAAATAGTTTTATAAACATAAGGGCGACCTACGGGTCGCCCTTATGTTTTATCTGTGTCACTTTTTGAATCGACGCGCCACAATATCCAGTATCATTTTAACTTCGGGGACTTTGAGAAGTATGACGCCTGCCAAATAGATGACTCCACCAACGGCAACGCCTCCCAACGCGACGATCCAACGGTTCATCCCACCCGATAGCTGGATCCAGAACAATAAGCCGATCGCCATTCCGAGCCCTGCCGATCCAACACGCCATGCGCCATCCACAATGGATCTGCCCTCAATACCATTCAGGCGTTTGCGCATAAAAATAAATAAAGCGGTTGCTTCGAGAGCGGTGGCAAAAGAGTTCGCCAGCGCCAGACCTCCCAATGGGAGCCAGCCGATCTGTTCAAAGAGTTTCGGAAAGGTGATGCTGAATACAATATTCAATCCCATTGCGATGACGCCAATGACCACGGGCGTTTTTGTATCTTGTTGTGCGTAGAAAGCGCGGGTTAACACTTCCATCACGCTGTGACCGACCAACCCTGCCGCATACCAGACCAATGCCCAGGCGGTCATCTCAGTGATCGTTGCAGTGAATTCCCCGCGCTCAAACAACATGGAGACAATTGGTCTCGCAAGCAGGATCAAGCCCACACTGGCAGGAAGCGAGAGCATGAACATCCCACGCAAAGCGGACGCCAGTGACGAACGCATCTCGTCCACTTTGCCCAATGCGTGTTGAGCGGAAAAGGTCGGCATGGCGGCGATCGCAACGGATTGGGCAATCGCGGCTTGCGCCATCACCATCAGGGCAAATCCATAAGAGATGCTTTGGATGCTCCCTTCCACCATTTTGGAGCTCAGGTTGTTGTTGACCCAAAAATTCAATTGGACGATAGCCGTACCAAATACACGGGGCAACATCAATTGAAACACCCTGATGACGTTTTGGTCGCCCAATCCAAATGAAAGTGAAAATTCACCTTTGAGTTTGAATAGTGACGGCAGTTGGATCAGCAAAAATAAACTTGCACCGATCACAACACCCCAGGCCAATCCGTAGATTCCCATCCAGCGCCCCAAAACCACCACACCGAAGATCTGCCCTAGTTGATACATCGCGGCTGTGATCTGAGGGATAAAAAAGACCTGGTGTGCGTTGAGAATGCTGATGACCAATCCGCCAATGCCGAACAGAACTGCGGAGACGGATTGGATGCGAAGCAGGTTCACTGCCAGTGCAAAGGTCTCAAGGTCACGGGAAAGCCCCGGCGCTAAAAGGTAGCGGACGATCTGTGGCGCGAACAGGGAAGCCAGCAACGCGGCAATACTCAGGATCAACGTAACGAGGTTGATAAGTGACGATGCAAGTTTCCACGCGGATGCTTTCTCGTCCTTGACAAGCAGTCCTGTAAAAGTTGGGAGGAAGGCGGAGCCAAGCGCGCCTGCGGCAATGAGATTGAAAAGCGTCTCACTGACACGGTTCGCTGTGAAGAATGCATCGAGATCGCTGGCTGGGAAAGCCCGTGCCACAAGGATCTTGCTCGCAAGCCCGGCGAGTTGACCGAACACGATGGCGAACATCACGGTCCCTGCGGCGCGGGCGATCTGGCGGTTGGCGGTATTTGTCATAGGGCACGATTATACTTTCATAACCATTGCACGGTTTTACGAGAGGTTTGAGCCGATCTCATTAAAACAAAAAGGTGACAGTCACTTGTGAAGCGGCTGTCATCTTTTTTCTCTCGTGAGTCTTAACTGTGAGATGGAATCACATCAGGAATCTTCGATTGCATCAAGTCGTAGTGTTTCTTGCACACCCATGTGAAATCGCCAGTGTAAGTTGGGATTCGATATAGCCCTATTCTTTCTTGATTTGCATCAACCTCGCGCAGGAAACCATGCAAAGCTAAAAGACCAGACCGTTCCTGCTCTGTAAGCACCCCATCTTTCAAACGACCCGGGTCGTGGACTTTAATGCCTTCAGGCAACACACTGCTGAGGGATGTTTGTATCAAGCTCAAATGGTCTTTGTATTTCCACTGGTCAAATGTGCCAGAGCCGAATAATACATTCACAGACGGGGCAACCATTGGCAAGAGGGTTTTCATCACGCCAACGATGAAATTGGCGTATGGCGCAATTTGGGCAAGCCATTCGCTTGTCATCTTGAATTCGTAGATGCCCAAGCCATCATATACAGGATGTTGACAATCTTCGGCTTCACACCAAAGCTGCAATTTATATTTCTTATTGATCCATTGCCATCTTCCGTCGACTGGCTCAACCGTGAACAAACGCGGACCGTTTTTGGCTTCGTTTGCCATTGCCTTCATTGTGACCAAGACATTGTTGGCAATTTGACTGCGTAGTTTCTCAAAGGCATCGCCAACATCTGCAAAGCCGTGCTCAACTGTTCGTTGAATTTCGGTTAGCCTTTCGCGGACATCATAGTCTTCAAAGCCATAGAGCAATTCGATAATGTTTTGGCGTTCACGGCATTTTTGGCAGCGGATGGTCTCGTCGCCTTCGTTTAGAAATTCGCGTAATGCTGCGATCTCAAAACGACCTTCACATGTATTGTTCTTGCAAGGCACGGTGAAGGAATAGCGCCCTTCCAAGCCAGGCCAGTTATCGGTGATGAGTTTGCTCAGCCGCTGACGCAAGACGTTCATAAAGTATTCGGGCCAGACGGCTTCTGCATACATGTGGAACTCACGCCCGCGCAATACGAGCATGGCTTCGCCGTGACGGTCATTCTTCAGGAACATTCCTTTTTGCCAGTGCAGGCTGTGTTGACCGATCGGATAAGCATAATCATGTGTACGGACAATCATCCACGGAATTAACCCTGGAGGTGCTTCATCCATCACACAGACCATGCCGAGCCTGCGTTGATTTTCTTTTGGTTCTTCCTCAGGCAGCCATGGTAAAGTCGTTGGTTGTATTTGTGGTACATGTTGTGCCACTAGACTCGCATCCCCCTCGGGCAGACGATAGGAAACATCGTACTTCTCCATCAAACGCAGGAAGAACGGATAGAGCTCAGGATTGTATTGCGGTTCGCCTTTGAAAGAATGGTCGTGCCACACTTTATATAAGTAATTGTCAGGCAGAATACCTTCGTGCTCGGCAGTGACGCGGTCTTCCAGCACAAAGCCGATGGCTTTGGTCAGCCATTCAGGTTTGAGCACAACATCGTCGCGCAATTTCTCGTCTTCGCTGTAATGGACGATATACCCGAGGTCGTGCATCAGGTGTGCCAAAGTGCTTGTATCGATCTCGCTCAAACTGTGATCGGCGCAGGTTTTGGCAAATGCTGTATAAGAGATTCTTGGCTCTTCGCGGGCGAGCAGTTCATCACGGGCGGCTTTCCAATCGTTGTTGAAGCCCATTCCCATTTGCTCCAACCCAGCCGCGTGCTCAGCGATGAGTCTTTTCAACTCGGCGATGCCAACCATCTCGCCTGTGGCTGGGTCAGGGACTAAGCTGTCCACTTCATGAAAGCCGACGATCATATCCCCATATTGTTGTCTGAAAACAGGTTTATCGATGCGCGCGATGTGCCCGCCCGATTCTTTGTTGGTAGAGACGATGATGACACGTGCTTCATCCCCGACTCGCAGGCGGATCATGTTCAGCCAGTCTTCCACCTGACATTGCTGAACGCCGCGGCGCGGCTCCCAGACCAGCAGGTAGAGCGAACGGCGGCTGAAGAAGAACTGATGCGTGACACGATACACCTCCTGCCCGCCGAAATCCCAGGCGTTGAGTTGGATCTTGACATCTGTTTTTTCAGGATGTTGCAATTGCAAAGCGTTTACATCAATTTTGACCCCATGGGTTGTTACTTCATCTTGCTTTGGTGCTCGGTCTTCCCTTCCCATCAATGCATTCAACAGCGTTGTTTTTCCTACCCCGCCTTCGCCGACCAGAACGAGTTTGGCTTCGTAGAGCGGCTCGGCATTTTGTTCCAGACTGCGCAGGTAGGCAAAGAGTGGTTCATAATTATTCTTGACTTTACAAGCGGCGTATGCGCTTTGTAGGGCGGGGTTGAGGGGGTTGTTGTCGAGTTGGAGCATGTCCAAATGCTCAAGTTTCGCGAGAGATGATGGGAGATTAACAATCTTGTTATTTGCAAGGAATATTCCTTCTAAGTTCTCAAGTTTGTCAATAAATGGAGGAATCTCAGTGAAATGATTATTTGCTAAGCTAAGCAATTTTATATTTTTTAGTTCTACTAACCACTCAGGCAGGTCAGTTAATTCGCAATCAGGGGCACCGATAAAGGAGAGTTTCTTCAAATATTGAAGAAATCGTGGCAGTTTTTTTATAGGATTTCCATGTGAAGGAACTCCTAGCCAGAAATCTTCCAAATTTACTAAACGGGACAATGAATTTGGTAGGTCAACTAATTCATTCCCATCGACGCCGAGTTTCTGTAAATTTTCTAATTCTCCGAGCCAATCGGGTATTGACGCTAATGACATATTTCCCAGTTGTAATTCGGTTAGCCTTCTCAAATAGCGTATTACTTCAGGTACACTTTTTAACTTATTCCAATCAAGATACAGTTCTTTCAATTCGGTGAGCCGATTGAGAAAGCTGGGCAGTATCGTCAGTTTATTGCTGGAGAGATTCAGGTTTGTCAACTGCGTGAGTTGCGAGAGCGAGTCTGGCAGTGCCGTCAGTTGGTTGTCGGAGAGATTCAGTTCTGTCAACTGCGTGAGTTGTCCCAGCGAGTCTGGCAGTATCGTCAGTTTATTGCTGGAGAGATCCAGGGATGTCAACTGCGTGAGTTGACCGAGCGAGTCTGGTAGGGTGGTCAGTTGATTATTGGAGAGATCCAGGGATGTCAATTGGGTGAGTTGCCATAAAGAATTTGGCAATTTGGTGAGTTTTGAATCCGAAAGCTGATTGCTGAGGTCAAGTTCCGTTGCGCCCGATTTCAGGGCTTCTGCGATTTTCTTTTCTGCTTCGAGGTATGCTTGGTCTTTGGGCATGGTGATGTATCTTTCCAGACCTGACAGGTTTTATGCACGCCGTGATCAACCGAGTCGCGTGCAAGGGTGATGATTCTGACAGGGTCTGTCCACGCGGAAACCTGTCAGGTCTAAACTGAATCTTTCGTAAATTTTACTCCCAAAAAATTCATCCCCGCTGGTAGAAGTCCTACGATACAATTCTCCTGACTTCATCACTTGTATCCCATTCAACATTCTGCATTTTTCCAAGGTAAATTATGAAATCAAAATCTCGCTTTTTATATTTGTTGATAGGCGTTGCATTCATTCTGTCCGCTTGTGGAAATGGCACACCGACATCTGCGCCTGTGGATAGCACAACCGTCCCAAGCGGCGATTCTACTTCGGTCCCTGGCGATGACCTCACTCCCATTGACCTGCAAGTTGGTTACGGAGTCAAAGGCTCGTGGTTTGAGTTGTACTTCACCGATCCCGCCAATCCTTTTTCGTCACAAGGCACGGGTGGCGTGGATGGACCTTTGGTCAAGGCGATTGATAACGCGAAACTGAGCATTGATGTTGCGGCCTACAGTATCAGCTTGAACAGCGTCCGCTACGCGTTGATCAATGCACATGACCGCGGCGTGACCGTCCGTGCTGTTATGGAATCTGAGAACATGGACCGTTCCGATGTGCAGGCCATGCTCGAGGCAGGCATCCCGATCGTTGGTGATAACCAGCAAGGCTTGATGCACGATAAATTTATCGTCATTGACCGCTCCGAAGTTTGGATGGGTTCCATGAACTTTACCGACTCGGGTGCTTATGATGACAACAACAATGTGATGCGGGTCTTCTCCACAAAAGTGGCAGAAGATTATTCTGTTGAGTTCAAAGAAATGTTCGAAGATAATAAATTCGGGCCAGATGTCGTCGCCGAAACGCCGAACCCGAAGGTCACCATTGACGGTACGGAGTTGGAAGTATTCTTCTCACCGGATGACCACGTCCTCAATTCGTTATACGATGCTTTGAGCAAAGCCGAAAGCAGTATCTACTTCCTCGCCTATTCGTTCACGTCCAATGAGTTGGGCGATATTGTCCGTGAGAAAGCGGCGGAGGGTCTCACCGTAAAAGGTGTCATGGATGAGGAACAGATCGCGAGCAACACAGGTACCGAATATGATCCGTTCCTTCAAGCAGATCTGGATGTGAAGAAAGACGGCAATGAAGGCTTGATGCACCATAAGGTGTTCATCATCGATGAAAAGATCGTTGCGTTTGGTTCTTATAATTTCTCGAATAGCGCCGAAGAAAAGAACGATGAGAACCTCATCATTATCCATAACGAACAGATCGCCCAACAATATATGCAGGAATTCCAGCGCGTCTATTCTCACGCTCACGAGTGATACATCATGGACAATACACTAAAGCTACTTGCCATCTTTGCCCACCCTGACGATGAATCCATGGGGATGGGTGGTACGCTCGCCAAATATTCCGCCGAAGGAATTGAGACTCATCTCGTTTGCGCCTCACGCGGAGAACGAGGCTGGTTCGGCCCCGAGGAGCAGAATCCAGGTCCAGACCGACTCGGCCAAATCCGCACGAAGGAGTTGGAGAACGCGGTCAAAGAACTCGGCATGAGCGGCCTCCACTTTCTTGGTTATATTGATGGTGATGTGGACAATGCCGATCACACCGAAGCGATCAGCAAGATCGTCACACATATTCGGCGCATCAAGCCGCAAGTGATCGTGACATTCCCTCCCGACGGCAACTACGGTCACCCCGATCACATCGCCATCGGGCAATTTGCATCAGCGGCAATTGTCTGTGCGGCGGACGCGAATTACAAAGACGCAGAAGGCTCACCATCACATCGCGTTTCCAAACTCTACTACATGGTGGACGGCGAGAGCTTTATCAATCTTGTCGCACCCTTTATGGGCGATATGACCTTCCCTGTGGACGATCAATTGCGCGGTGAAGTCCCGTGGAAAGAATGGATGGTCACAACCCGCATTGAAATGGCTGAGCATTGCCACGCCGCGTGGCGGGTGATCCAATGCCACCAGAGTCAACTCCCAACACTTGGTGCTCTCGCTGAAATGCATGAAGATGCGGCGACAGCCGTCCTTGCCATGCAAGGGACTTTTTATCGGGCATTCAGTTTGGTCAATGGGGGAAGGAAAGTGGAAACTGATTTGTTTGAAGGTTTGCGATAAGAAAAAGGCCCTAAAGGTTTCTCAAACCTTTAGGGCCTTTTAGGTTCATCCTAAATTCTTCTTCATCGAAAATTTCATAGCCATCTTATACACTTTACTGAGTTTTTCGCTCAGCGCTTGTGCCTCAGGGTTGCCCTGTTCAGCGGCTTGGTCTACTTGTGCCACCAACCCGATCATGGCTTCCATCAATTGGTCATTGACCAGATCCTTGTTGGCTTCCAGCATCTGCTCAAGAGTGGCGTCATCGGGTGCATCCAACAGGTGCTCAATAAACTCCACTTCTGGTGGGGTAGATGCCTGCCGTAGGAACTCGATCATCTTTTGCAGTTTACCCATGCGGGCATAATCATTCTTTTCCGAAGCCTGACGTAACATCTGATTGGCAATGTCCACTACATCTTGTGTAATGTTCTGTGCGTTATCCTGTATGGCCTTGACCACATCATCTTGCGCAAGAATGCTTTCTACAAGGTCTTGCGCTTGCTTGTAGCGTGCTTCCATTTGCTTATCTATGTCACTGGTGTAAGAGAGCAATTTCTCGCGCATTGACTCGAACTTCGCTTTATCTTCGCTGGAAGCTTTTTCGATTTTCTCAGTGAGCAGTTGGAAGAACTGATAGTCCATGCCACCCCGAGCCAGGTTTACATAGGCACGCAAGCGGGCATCGGTTGGTGATTCAAGGACGATGTCCAGCAATTTCTCACGCGTCAATCCCTTGCCTACATCTTGCAATGTCTTGGTGGCAGCTTCCAGCTCGCCAACCGATTCCTTTAACTGACGGCCAAATTCGGTCTCTTCAAGGAGTTGGTCTTGCAAAGCGACCATGGATTGCGCGATCTGTTGCTGTCCGCTCCCTGCGGCGCTTTGCGCAAGGCGGCTGAATAAGGCAAAGAATTGTTCGTCGAACAAGTTAATGTTCTGCTTGATGATCTCGCTTCGCACGTCTTTCGAGCTGGCTTGAATCAGTCTCTCGATCACCTGCACGCGATCCTGTTGTTCTTTCAGCATTTCGGGTGTCACGCCGTCCTTGCCAAGGATCAACTTGATCATTGATTCATAGGAGAGGTTGGGAACAGGCTTGAGCAAATATCCTTTGCGTTTTTCAGCGGGCAGGCTTTCAGTCACTTTCTTGATGAGCGGGCCGAAAATTCTTTCCTGTTCGTTCAACGGCACGTTCAACTCGGGCGGGAAAAATGTGAGAAGTAATTCCTTATCATTATCGTGGTACACGATCGGGCTTGCCAGCCGCCCCTGATATCCGCAATGCGGACAGCGTGCAACATTCGAGCCGCCGCCGAGCAGTCTCTGCTTGGCTTGTGGGTCTTGCGTCACGTCAAAGAGTTGCTCAACGTTCGCCGCGATCATTTGACGGCAATTTGGACATGCGATTTGTGTTTGTGGCATTGTTAGAATTCCGATTTTTATTTTTTGGATTAAGTTCCGCTTCAGACTCAGGGTTGGCTGATTCAGTTCCGATGGATTTTACCACCCTGACAGCGTTCTCTTTTGCTCGCTCCAGAAAAGCTGGCTGAGTCCAAAGTACAAATTAACGTGGAAGGGAGAAACAGATCCTCGCACCCGAATCCAGCTTCGGGTTGTTGGTTGAAGCGGAAGGTGCGTCCGCCCAGATACGGCCGCCATGTGCTTCCACAATGGCACGTGCGAGGTAAAGTCCCAACCCTGCTCCTTTGGTGTTCTTGACAGCTTTCGTCGAACGATAGAAACGGTCGAAGATGTGTGGTAAGTCTTTGGCTTCGATGCCAGGCCCTTCATCTGAAACACAAATGATTACCTGTTCTGGGCGCACCTGTCCGCTGATCTTGATCTCGCCTTTTGCCGCATATTTGAGCGCATTCGATACGAGATTGGAGATGACTTGTTGGATGCGTGTTTCGTCTGCGAGGATGATGGGGAAGTTTTCGGGGAAGTCAGTGGTGATCGTGTGCTTATTCGTTTGTGTGGCGAAACGTTCAGCAATGCGTTTGGCAAGAATGGGTACTGAAACATCAGCACGGTTAAGACTCAGCCCACCTGCTTGCAAACGAGATGCATCGAGCAGATCATCGATCATCTTGCTGAGGCGATCTGCCTCCTCTTCGATGACGGCAAGCGAATCGCTGATCGTGGCTTTATCCCATTTGGCATCATCGCGCCGTAACGTGGATGCATATCCCTTGATGAGGGCGACAGGCGTACGAAGCTCATGACTGACGATTGAGATAAAGGTTGCCTTGATCTCGTCTGCTGTACGGAAGTGTGTGATGTCTCGTACGCTGACAACTATGTTCCTGATCCTTCCGTCTTGCGAGATCAATGGGGCGTACGTCACGCCAACAGGGAGTGGAGTAGGAAGGTCACGTTTGAGATCGCCTTCTACATACAAGGTGGCATTTGGGGTCAGTGGCCAGCCATTTGAGATCGCTTCTTTTAAAGTGGAACCTTGTGGATCTCCTGCCCACCGTATCACTTCATCGTGAGGAAGGTTGACGAGTTCGTCGTGTGTTTTTCCGTAGATACGTTCAAAGGCATCGTTGGCGCGTTCAATGGTGAAGTCTGCATTGAGGATCAAAATACCATCTGCGGCTGAGTCGAGGAGCGCGTCGAGGCGTTGTTTCTCAAAAGAGACTTGTCCATAGAGGCGGGCGTTGTATACGGCAATGGCGGCCTGGTCCGCAAAGGATTGGAGCAATATGCGATCGTTCTGTGTGAAGAGGTCGGGATAATTGCGGAAGATGAAAATGACGCCGATAACCTGTCCGTGTGCAGCGAGGGGTAGGGCTGTGCCATTGAGGAGTCCCATACTGGCTGTGTAGGTCAGCTCTTTCAACATACGGTTGAGCTCACGTACATCCAATTCGCGGACATTTTCTTCAGCCAACAGCGGAGTCAAATAGCTCAAGAACGCTGGAGCAATTCCATGGGCAGTTGCGACGCGCCAGCCATCCTGTTCTTTTAGGGCAATGAGTCCGGCCTGCCCCGCGAGCATTTCGATGGAAATTTTCAAAATGCGTGCCAGTAACTTTTCCAGATCAAGTTCCTGGGTGAGGGCGCGAGAAAGCTCAAGTAGGTAGTCACGTTGTCGAACGCGGAAATCGGGAAGCATGAAGGGATTTTATCACTGGGATATATACAAAATATAAGAAGAGTTATCTTGTTTGATATTGACCAAAAGAGGTGTAACTCGTGTGATTTATTATCGTCTTGTAATTCACTTTGCAAGAATGTAAGGGAAAATGACGGCTTTTTTTCGATCGTCTCGATAGTTGACAATTCAACTCCGAAACACTACAATCCTTACAGAAATGTAAAGTGGTAATTTTTATATGGCAATGTTGACTGGAAAGGTCTTGTAAATGAAAAGAAATTCTATAATTCCTAACGTGAAGTCTTACTTGCGGGGTGTGCTCCTGTTTGTATTGGCTTTTTCAATGGTCCTTTTTCCGCAAGGAGTTCAAGCTCAGACCCTTTCCTTTTCGGCTGAAATTAATAAGGAATTCTCCCCGATCTCTATTACATCTGGTGGAATATCCCGGTTGAGCGTTACTATATTCAACCCCAATTTGTTCCCGATGAGCAATGCTGCTTGGGCAGATAACCTGGTAGGTGTTCAGCCCGGTATTTCAATTGCGAACCCGGTTAATTTAACCAATACCTGCAATGGAACAGTCATTGCACCTGCAAACGGAACATCGCTATCACTAAGTGGCGGGAGTGTACCTGCCCAAGTTGGTTCAACACCCGGTTCCTGTACGGTTTCTATTGATGTAACATCAACGACGCCCGGCAACTTGATCAATACGATTCCCGCAAATGGATTGAGCGGTACAGGTGGAGACGGGACCATAACGAATACTACTCCCGCCAGCGCTACGTTGCGTGTGGGAACAGTTCAATCTCCATTAATTCAAAAATTGTTTACACCAAATACTATGTGGGTAGGGGAAACCAGCCAGTTAACTCTTGCAATCTATAATGCAGACCCTAATGTTGCTTTGACGCAAACAACGGTTACAGATAACCTTCCTGCAAACGTTGTTTTGGCGAACCCTGTTTCAGCAACGACTAATAGTTGCGGAGCTTCCGCTACATTGACAGCGATTAGCGGCTCTGGTTCGTTTACGTTGAATAATGCTGTTGTTGCTCCAGGTTCTGTATGTTTGATCACCGTGAATGTGACATCAACAACGCCTGGGGCATATGTCAATGCCATTCCTGTAGGTGCGGTTCAAACAGATCAAGGTGTGACGAACCAGGGACCGGCATTGGCTCCGCTTAATATTCAGGGAGTTGGGTTGGCGAAATCCTTTTCTCCTGAAAATTTTGAGGCGGGTAGTACGACTACTCTGACGATTACAGTTCAAAATCCGACATCCACGCCTCTTACTGGTGTAAATCTGTCCGATGTATTACCGGGAACTGTCCTAACAGTTGTGCCTGGTTCTGCTAATACAACCTGTGGTGGGACAGCATCCACCACCTTGCCGCGCACAGTCACTTTGACTGGAGGAACAGTCCCAGCTGGGACGACAACTACTCCGGGTACATGTACTATCACCGTTCAAGTCACAGCGCCTGCAAACGCAACAGCGGAATCTTTCTTAAATACGATTCCTGCAGGTGCAATGACAACAACCCAAGGGATTACAAATATACTTCCGGCGACCGCACCGGTTACCATTTACTCAACGGGTGCTGGCGTTGGCGCTCAGAAAACTTTTACCCCTGATACGATTCAACCTGGTGAAAATTCGCTGTTAACTATTACTGTTACAGCACCTGCAGATTCAAACCTGACGAACTTCTCTATTGTCGATAATCTTCCTGCAAATGTGACGATCAGTAATTCAAGCCCATCTTCTCTTTCTGCAAGTTGCGGCCCATCTGCTGTGCTTACGGCTGTTACTGGTTCTTCCAGCGTCTCTTTAACTAATGGGGCCATTCTTGCCGGGGCAACCTGCCAGATTAACGTGTATGTAACAAGCACAGTAGCGGGCGTTTATACAAATACTATTAACCCTGCCAATGTAAGTAATAATGAGGGACAAACCCTTCCAGGGCCGATTACCACAGATCTGACTGTTCAAGCAACGAGTGATTTTTCTGTCACTAAAGAGTTTACGCCCGATGTGGTAGGGCCTAATGGTATTTCTTTATTGACTATTTCTTTGACGAATACAAATAGTAGCCCACTGATCAATGTTTCATTGCTTGATACATTCCCTGGGGATGCTGTAAACGGTGTAGTGGTTGCACCTGTGCCAAACGCGACAACTACATGTGGAAGCGGAGTTATCACGGCGGTGCCGGGTGCTCAATCGATTAGTATGGCGGGCGGGACAATTCCAGCGCAAGTTGGAGCGATCCCCGGGTTATGTACGATCACGGTTAATGTGCAGGGTAGAGGGGCCGGTTCTGGTTTCAATACCATCCCGGTTGTAAATGTTAGTGGAACAATTCAAGGGACTAGTACAGTAATCAATCCAGTCGCTGATGCTGTGGCGCCTTTTACGATCACCGATCTTTCCATTGGTGTGGTGAAAGGCTTCAATCCCTTGACTGTATTCGGCGGTTCTGCTTCAACGATGAGTGTTCAACTTGTCAACCCAAACAATGCAGACCTGGTTGGAATCGCATTTACCGATAACATGCCAGCAGGAATGATCGTTGCTAACCCTGTTAATCCCTCTGTAGGGACATGCGGTGGTGCAATTTCTGCCACACCTGACGATGGATTTTTTAGCTTCAGCGGCGGCAGTCTGGCGCCATTTGAAAGTTGTACTCTGACCCTTAGTATCACCATGACGGTGAATGGCAATCTCACAAACACGATTCTCGCAAATGCTGTGACAACCACCAATGGCGCAAGGAATCCACAGCCCGCTGAGGCTTCCCTTACCAACTTGCCTGGTGCAAGCGTTAGTAAGTCATTTTCTCCCAACCCGATCAATACGGGCGAGTATTCGCTTTTGACGATTACTATTACAAACACAGGGAACATTCCTCTCACTGGTATGGGATTGAGCGATACTCTTCCTGGATTATTGCCAACAGGCCTAATGATTGCCGGGGCATCAGCTCCGGCACCTGTAAATAATTGTGGCGGAACATTAACTGCTGTAACAGGTAGCCAGAATATCCAACTTACAGGCGGATCTGTAGACGCCAGCTCTTCTTGTACGATTGTTGTGGCTGTAACAAGCAATGTACCCGGCTCTTATCAAAACATTATTCCTACAGGAAGCTTGAGCACTAGTGAAGGAGCAACCAATAACTCACCTGCTACTGATACATTAGTTGTGTTGTCTGCAGCTACTGCCTCGTTGGGCGATCTTGTCTGGAATGATCTGAATGCCGATGGTATTCAAGATGGTAGCGAGACTGGTATTGATGGTGTGACAGTAAACCTATATTCGAGCACCGGGACACTGATCGCAACGACCACAACATCAGGTGGCGGTTTATATCTATTCGATAATCTCACTCCGGGTGACTACTATGTTGAGTTTATCCCTCCGACTGGTTATGTGCTTAGCCCGCAGGATCAAGGCGGAAATGATGCAACAGACAGTGATGCCAACACCACAACCGGTATTACAGCAACAACCACTTTAGTTGCTGGCGAGAATGACCTAACTTGGGATGCTGGTGTATATCAACCAGCCTCGTTGGGTGACCGTGTTTGGAACGATCTGGATGCCGATGGCATTCAAGATGGTAGCGAGACTGGCATCGATGGCGTGACGGTGAACCTATATTCAAGCACAGGGACACTTGTTGCAACAACTACAACATCAGGTGGTGGGTTGTATTTGTTCGATAATCTCACTCCCGGTGACTACTATGTGGAGTTTATCCCTCCGACAGGTTATGTACTTAGCCCGCAGGATCAAGGTGGTAATGATGCGGCAGATAGCGACGCCAATACTACAACCGGTATTACAGCGACAACTACTTTGGTTGCTGGTGAGAACGACCTGACTTGGGATGCCGGTGTATTCCAACAACCACTAGCATCGTTGGGTGACCGCGTTTGGAACGATCTGGATGCCGATGGCATTCAAGATGGTAGCGAGACTGGTATTGATGGCGTAACGGTTAACCTATATTCAAGCACAGGGGCACTTGTCGCAACAACCACAACATCAGGTGGCGGTTTATATCTATTCGATAATCTCACTCCGGGTGACTACTATGTGGAGTTTATCCCTCCGACTGGTTATGTGCTTAGCCCGCAGGATCAAGGCGGAAATGATGCAACAGACAGTGATGCCAACACCACAACCGGTATTACAGCAACAACCACTTTAGTTGCTGGCGAGAATGACCTAACTTGGGATGCGGGTGTATATCAACCAGCCTCGTTGGGCGACCGTGTATGGAACGATCTGGATGCCGATGGCATTCAAGATGGTAGCGAGACAGGTATCGATGGCGTGACGGTGAACCTATATTCAAGCACAGGGACACTTGTTGCAACAACCACAACATCAGGTGGTGGCTTGTATCTGTTTGATAACCTTACCCCGGGTGATTACTATGTGGAATTTATCCCTCCGACTGGCTATGTGCTTAGCTCACAGAATCAAGGTGGAGACGATGCGGCTGACAGCGATGCAAACACCACAACAGGTGTAACTGCTACAACCACATTGACATCCGGTGAGAACGATCTGACTTGGGATGCAGGTGTACATCAACCATTAGCTTCATTAGGTAACTTCGTATGGAACGACCTCGATGCCGATGGTATTCAAGATAGCGGCGAAGCTGGTATCAATGGCGTGACTGTCCGACTCCATGCCAGTGATGGAACCGTGATTGCAACTACAACCACGACGAACGGCGGTCAATATCTGTTCAGTAATCTCATTCCTGGCGATTATTACGTGGAGTTTGTGGCCCCTACAGGATATTTATTCAGCCCGCAGAATCAAGGCGGCGACGATACAGCAGATAGCGATGCCAATACCACAACTGGCGTAACCGCTACGACGACGCTGATTGCTGGTGAGAATGACCTGACTTGGGATGCAGGTGTATTCCAACAGCAGAACGCAAGTAGTGCAAACAAGACCATTACTGACACTAATTTGGATGCAACCACCGGAACAAATGTTGCCATTGGTGAAATTGTCACGTATCAGGTGAGTGTCGTTGTTCCTCGAGGCAGCTTTACCAACTTCCAACTTGTGGACACAATGGAGCGTGGACTTGCCTTTGTAGGATGTGACTCTATCGACTCTACGGGTCTGACGACCGATGTGGTTGGTTCTTTCACCCAAATCTGTGCCAACCCGACAGCGGATAATACGGGCCAGCCTGTGGATGTCGATCGCATTGTTACATTCAATTTTGGTACATTGTCAAATAACGGACAGTCCGATGCGACGCTGACAGTAACTTACCGTGCCATTGTTCTCAATGTTGGCACAAATGAAGACGGTACGACATTGAACAATTCTGCTGCGTTTAGTTGGACTGGTGGTAGTACTACTCCGGCGCAGGTCAATGTGACTATCGTTGAACCGGACCTTCAAATCGAGAAAACTGCGAACGTCAATTTCATTGCTAATGGTTCAGAAGCCACGTTTACCCTTACCATCTCGCATACGACGAATAGCTCAACGGATGCCTTTGACGTGGTTGTTACAGATATTCTGCCAACCGGCTTGGACTACATCGCCGGTTCAATTGATTGTACAATCGGCGCACAAGACCCAGTTGAATGTACATTTGATAATTCCAATCCAGCACAACCGACCATCCGTGCCAGATGGGATGTCTTTACACGTAATGGTGGCAACGGCCAGGTTCGTTTCCGTGTGATTGGCAATGCGTCCATCCCTGCGAATGGAAGTGTGACTAATATTGCTAACGTCGAATGGTCAAGCATGCCCGGTGACCAAACTACACCGACATCCTTCTCTAATCCTGCCAATATATTTGCTACAGAAAGATATTACGATCCAGCTGACCCACAAGACCTGATCAATGTGTATGATGATAGTGACACGTTCACGCTGACACGTTTGGGTAGCGGCGGTGGAGGGGGAGGTGGTGGTACTACTAGTAACCCACGACCACCTGTTGTTGCAGGCGCCTTCCTCATCCCTGTCACAGGCTTTGCGCCAAACCAGGTCACGGTATTAGATCGTGCATCGCAACAAGCATATAGCCCGACCGGTCTAACGATCGAGATTCCTGTGATCAACGTAAAGGCTGGAATCTCTGGTGTTGCGCTGAAGGATGGGAACTGGGACGTGTCCTGGTTGCAGGATCAGGCCGGATGGTTGGAAGGAACCGCATATCCCACTTGGGAAGGGAACAGCGTTCTGACCGCACATTCAGTCAACAAGGATGGCAAGGCTGGAGTATTTTCCAGACTTAAATCTGTGAAGAGCGGTGAGTATATCTTTGTCTACAACAACGGATATCGTTACACCTATAAAGTTGTGTCGAATACAGCGGTTAAGCCGAATGACATTTCAGTGCTTGCGCATGAGGAAAAGCCATATCTTACGCTCGTCACCTGCGACAATTATGATGAGAAGAGCGGTACATATCTGAACCGTATTGTTGTCCGTGCGCTTCTTGTGGATGTGAGCCGTATAAAATAAGATTTGTTTCCTGAAGTAAAAAGGCGGCGGTCATTTCAAAATGACCGCCGCCTTTTCGTTTGAGTACTTCGATGTCTTATTCTTTTTCTGCCATCGTGATTACGCCCTCTAAGATCTCCAAAGCTTCGTCCATCTCTGCTTTTGTGATGCACAGCGGCGGTGCAAGGCGGATCACGGATTTACCGCAACCGAGCAGTAACAACCCATGTTCAAAGGCAATATCTTCGATCCTGTTGCGGAGTTCTTCGTTGGCTTCTTTGGTGTTTCTATCTTTTACAAATTCAATGCCTATCATCAAGCCTTTGCCACGCACATCACCGATGGATGTGTGGCGTGCTTGGATTTCTTGTAATGCTTCCAGCGTATATTGACCGACCTCTTTTGCGTTATCAAGGTATTGTTCTTCGATCAACTCGATCGTTGCCAGCGAAGCGGCGCATGAGATGGGATTTCCGCCATATGTGTTGCCGTGGACTCCTTTCGGCCAGTCCATTACGGATTCTCGCGCGATACATGCGCCCAATGGCAACCCTGAAGCGATACCTTTTGCTGATGTGATGATGTCGGGTTCCACGCCCCAATGTTCGATGGCCCACCATTTGCCGGTGCGCCCCATGCCGCTTTGCACTTCATCTGTGATCAACAGGATACCGTATTTATCGCAGAGTTTGCGAAGCGCAGGGAAGAAACCGTCCGGCGGTACGAGGTATCCGCCTTCGCCTTGAATGGACTCGACCAAGATGCCTGCGACCTCATCGCCGGGTACGTTATGCGCGAACACTTCCTCTTCGATGTAACGGACAACGGTCTCGCCATAATCTTCACCTTTTTTACGTTCCAATATCGGGCGATACGGATCAGGGAATGGCACATGCGTCACGCCTGGCATCAATGGATAAAACCCGCGGTGATAGTGTGGCTTACTGGCTGTGAATGCCACCGAGCCCATTGTGCGCCCATGAAAGGCGCCAGAGAACCCAATGAAGTTATGTCGTTTGGTTTTGAATTTTGCGAGTTTGATCGCCGTCTCAACCGCTTCGGTTCCCGAATTGGTCAAAAAGGTTTTTGCATTTTCTTTGAACGGCGCGATCTCATCCAACTTCTCGCTCAAGCGGATCCAACTCTCATGATAAAAATCGGATGAAATGTGCAGAAATTTTTCAGCTGTTTCTTGCACAGCCTTTACAACTTTTGGGTTGGTGTGGCCTGTTGAAACAACAGCAATGCCGCCCATCATATCGATAAAACGGTTGCCATCTGGGTCCCATACTTCAACGCCTTTGCCGTGATCCATCACGAATGGATATCCGCGTGGATAGGACGATGAAACCACTTTCTTATCGCGTTCGATCATAGCCAGAGACTTGGGCCCTGGGACATTTAACTTATTCATTTGTACTCCTTCTTTGGATGTTGGAACGGTAAAACAGAAGCTAGGTTGCTAACTCCAACTTGATAAACGTTTCGTGACGAAATGCCACGCGGCTTTCTCAGCCGAAAGCTGTTTCTGTTTAACGGACCTTATACATCCCTGTCGGCTGTCCACCACTTCGTCGCCATCCACAGAGGAGGTGTGTATAGTCTTGCCTTGCACATAACTAGATACTTTGCATTCGTGCCAAGGCGAGCGCGCCGAGCAGACCGGCGTCATCGCCCAATGCGGCTTGTGTGATCGTGAGGTCGTTCAAGTATTCCTGATGGAATACATTCTCACGCAGGCTTTCTTCGAACGGCTTGAATAATAGATCGCCAACTTGTGATACCCCGCCACCGAACACCAAAATGGACGGGTCGAAGACTGCGAGGAAATTCGCCACGGCCATGCCCAGATACTTCCCTGCGCGTGTAAAGCCTTCGATCGCAAGCGGATCGCCCTCTCGTGCCGCATCGGCTATTTGCGCGGCAGACAGGCTCGGGTCCGTTGGAAGCGATGTTTTTCGTCCCGCATTGATCTGTTCTTTGACGTAGCGCGCGATGGCAGGACCGGAGGAAAATGCTTCGATGTGTCCGCGATGGCCGCACCCGCAAAGAGGACCGTTGGGGTCTATCAGCATGTGACCGAGTTCAGCGCCCATGCCGCGATACCCTTGGAGAAGGTGGTTATTGCTGATGACGCCACCGCCGATGCCAGTGCTGATCGTGAGGTATACGAGGTCGTGATGCCCGCGCCCGGCTCCGAATTGCCATTCGGCCAGACCGGCCATGTTGGCATCGTTATCCAAGCGGACCGGCACGCCGAAGTGCTCAGAAAGTTTGGGGCCGAGTGGGAAGTTCTTCCACTCGGGAATGTTGGGCGTATCGTGGATAACTCCGGTGTGTGGGTCAAGCGGGCCGGGCGAAGCAATGCCGATGGCATCCACCTTGCCTTCTTGCCAGATGGTTTCAATGGCTTTGACAAGACGGTCAAATGTTCCGGGCGTATGTGCCAGAGACTTGGTTTTGTGTTGTGCAATGGGAGTAGTGCTGGCTGACTCATAAGCGGCAACGCGGATGTGCGTTCCGCCGATATCGATGGCTATAGTTTGGCTCATACCCGCAATTATAACGGGAAAGCGGGCTTGAAGTAGATAAACAGATGATGGGCGCTATCCGTTTCCCATCTGTTCTTGATTTGTGCTAAACTCCTCGCGAGAGATGAAAATGAATTCAAAACAAGATAACTTTCTAAGAAACCTGAGAGAGATCGGGCGTTGGTTTGCGCCGGGGTTGGGCGTCAAGCGTTGGTATTTTGTGACCTTGGCTGGCGTCACTATGTTAGGGGTGGGGCTGGCGATGTTTCTTCTTGAACTATACCGAACCGATTCGACCAACCCTTCGCTTTTGACCTTTCTTTCGGTGGCGTCGCTCCGTTTTTTGCCGCGTTTTCTACGCGTTTTGATATTCGGTGGGTTGGGCGTCTGGCTGGTCGCCTACGGGATCTGGAAAAGTAATGCATCACTGTTGCGCCCTTACGTCCGCCCGGGTCATGCGGTTGTGGATGAACTCACCAATTACCGTCTCCGCCAACGTGGACCGCACATCGTAACCATCGGCGGTGGACATGGCCTCGCCACGCTTCTTCGTGGATTGAAGCTGTATTCTCGAAACCTGACAGCGGTCGTCACTGTAGCAGATGATGGCGGGTCGTCTGGCCTTTTGCGCGAAAGCTTTGGCATCCTACCGCCGGGGGATATTCGCAATTGTCTGGCGGCCCTATCAAACGACGAGCAGATGCTTACGCAACTTTTTCAATACCGTTTTAGCGGCGCAGGGAATTTAGATGGACACTCTTTTGGGAATTTGTTCATCACGGCTTTGGCTGAAATTACTGGCAGTTTCGAAAGTGCGGTGGCTGAATCAGGTAAGGTATTGTCCGTCAGCGGGCGGGTACTACCGTCCACTTTGCATAATGTGAAGCTGGTCGCAGATATGCAACTGCCTCATTCGCCGAATCAGGTTCGGGTGGAGGGAGAGAGCCGAATCCCTAAAATGGCAGGCAGGGTTAGCCGTGTTTGGCTGGAGCCGAACGACGCACCGGCCTATCCGCCAGTCATCAAAGCATTATTACGCGCTGATATGATCGTAGTGGGGCCGGGAAGTTTGTATACCAGCCTTCTCCCAAACCTATTGGTGCATGACCTATTTGGTGCAATTCAGGCCAGTCGTGCCGTCAAAGTATATGTAAGCAACATCGCCACACAGACGGGTGAAACGGACCTGCTGGTTTCGTGTTATGACCATGTGCGTGCCCTTGAGGAGCATGTGGGCGACCGTCTGTTTGACGTGGTGTTGTGCAATGACAACTACGGTGGCCAGTTGAATGACGATTCGCAGTGGGTGCGGGTTGATGAAAAGACCTTGTCTGATTCGCGCGTCCGCTGTGCCGACCTTGTGGATGAGGGGCATCCCTGGCGACATGACTCAAAAAAGCTGGCTGAAACCCTGTCCCAGATCCTGGATGAGTATACCGGGCCTTTGGAATAATGTTACATTTGTCATTATTTATTCTTAGTCGCGCGTGTGATAAAATAGTTCGTGTAAAATGTACACATCCAATATGAAAAGCCATAGGGGTTACCCTATTGTGCGTACATCATCATAATTACTTCGGAGGAAGAAATGACAGTAAAAGTAGGTATTAACGGATTTGGTCGTATCGGCCGCCAGGTTCTCAAGGCGATCCGCGATATGTATCCAAATGAATTGGAAGTCGTTGCGTTCAACGACATCGGCGACATGAAGACCATGGGTCATTTGCTCAAGTACGATTCAACTTACGGACGTTTTAACGGCACAGTTGAAGTTTTGGAAGATGCATTGTTGATCGATGGTAAGAGAGTCAAAGTTTTCAAGGAAACCGATCCTGCCGCCATCAAGTGGAGCGAACTTGGCATCGATATTGTCATTGAGTCGACCGGTTTGTTCACCATCAAGGAAGACGGCGTGAACAAGAAGGGTAAAGTTGTCAAAGGTGCTGTGAATCACATCACCTCTGGTGGCGCCAAGAAAGTCATCATTTCTGCTCCTGCAGAAGGCGAAGACCTGACCGTTGTATTGGGCGTCAACGAAGACAAATACGATGCATCCAAGCATCATGTAGTTTCGAACGCTTCCTGCACCACCAACTGCTTGGCTCCTGCCGCTAAAGTTGTGCATGACCAACTCACCATCAAGCGCGCTTTCATGACCACCATTCACTCGTACACCAACGATCAGAAGGTGCTCGATATGCCGCATTCTGACCTGCGCCGCGCTCGCGCTTCCGGTTTGAACATCATCCCGACCACTACCGGCGCCGCCAAGGCTGTTGCGTTGGTTATCCCTGACCTCAAGGGCAAGTTCGATGGATATTCCTTGCGCGTCCCGACCCCGACCGTCTCTGTTGTCGATTTCACCGCTGAAGTTGAAAAAGAGACCACCACGGAAGAACTGCGCCAGATGTTCCGTGATGCCGCCAAGCAACCCCGCTTCAAGGGTGTCCTCGAAGCCGTGGACGAACCCTTGGTCAGCATGGACTTCAAAGGCAGTTCCTATAGCTCCTCTGTTGACCTGCCCTTCACCTCTGTTTTGGGCAAGGACAAGAGCAACTTCATCAAAGTCGTCACTTGGTACGATAATGAATGGGGTTATTCCTGCCGCACCGCAGATCTCGCGGCGTTGATGGCGAAGAGCCTGTAGTAGAAGGTAATTTGTAAACAAGTAGACAGGTACACAAGTCCTTCAAGATCTGTGTACCTGTTTCTATGTATACCTGTTTACATGTAGAGGAAACATGAACAAGAAAACTGTAAAAGATATTGACCTCAAGGGTAAACGCGTCTTTATGCGCGTGGATTTCAACGTGCCGATGGCTGACGGAAAAGTCACCGATGATAAACGTATCAAGGCCGCATTGCCGACCATTCAATACGTTCTCGATCAGGGAGCCTCACTCCTGCTTGCGAGTCATTTGGGACGCCCCAAGGGCGGTCCATCCGCGGAGTTCAGCCTGGGCGCCGCTTCGGAAGCCTTATCTGCGCTGTTGAATCGTCCTGTGAAGATGGCGCCAGATTGCGTTGGCCCCGAAGTAGAAGCGATGGCGAAAGCCTTGAAACCCGGCGAAGTCATCATGCTGGAGAATACCCGCTTCCATGCTGGCGAAGAGAAAAATGATCTCGAGTTGGCAAAGAAAATGGCGGCGTTGGCAGACGTCTATGTGAATGACGCGTTCGGTTCCGCGCATCGTGCTCATTCCTCCACGGAAGGCATTGCGCGCTTCCTGCCTGCTGTCTCTGGCTTCCTGATGGAACAAGAATTGGAATATCTCGGGCGCGCAGTTGCGAATCCTGAACATCCGTATGTAGCTATTTTGGGCGGCGCGAAGATCAGTGACAAGATCCTTGTTGTTGAAACCCTGCTCTCCAAATGCGATAAGTTGATTATCGGTGGTGGTATGGCGAACACCTTCCTCACCGCACAGGGACTGAACATGCAAGACAGTCTTGTGGAAGAAGCCTCCATCGAAATTGCCAAAGGTATTTTGGCAAAATCTGGCAGCAAGTTGATCCTGCCTGTGGATGCAGTCATTGCTGACAAATTCGATGCGGAAGCGAACACACAGGTTGTGGATGTGAAAGCCATTCCTGCCGGTTGGCGCATGTTGGATGTGGGCCCCAAGACCATCGAGTTGTACAAGGCCGCATTGAGCGATGCCAAGCTCGTAGTGTGGAATGGGCCAGTGGGCGTTTTCGAAATGCCCAAGTTCGCCGAAGGGACATTTGCCCTTGCGAAAATGCTGGCTGAATCCAAGGCCATCACCGTCATCGGTGGCGGCGATAGCGCCAGTGCGGTCAAGAAAGCCGGCGTTGCCAAGCAGATGACTCACGTCTCTACTGGCGGTGGCGCTTCACTTGAATTCCTCGAAGGAAAAGAATTGCCCGGCGTTGCGGCATTGCAAGATAAATAAAATACGATTTGATTGTGAATGGAGCAGAAGGAGCAATATCTTTCTGCTCCACTTTTTATATGTATGGGTTTTGAAATTAGAGGAAAAATGGAAAACCAGGTTTTGGTAGAAGAAAAGCCAGCAAATAAGAATCGAACGTTGATCATAGTAGTTGTTGCAATAATTGTCCTTTGTTGTTGCTGTATTGTGGCGGCAGGTGCGGGGTACTATTTTTTCAGGGCGAATGGTTCCACCACCGTATTCCCCCCGACACAGCCAGAAGATTCGGTTATTAGTTCTGATGGCCCTCCTGCGGGCGGTTTAGGCAACGACATTCTCAAGAATGACACTTGGAATGTGATCGTACCTGCCTCGATCGGTTTAGGTTGTGATCAGCCCTTGAGCTCAAGCTCGACGATTGAAGTACTTCAACAACCAGATGCCAATGGCGTTTGGTTCGAAAAATGGACCGTAGTTTGCGCTTCGGGTGACGAATATCCTTTCGAAGTGCAATACACGCTTGATGCCACAGGCGCCTCGTACAATATTAAGCCATTGCAATAAATGATACCAATTTTGCTTTGTTGTGATTTTTGTGCCGTGTTGTCATGTAAAATATAAAAGACATTAAGTTCAGACCGTGTGATGTAAGTCTGAATGCGAAACTGTGTAGAAGAAATTTTGAAGAGGTTACTCAAATGAGAAAAAACATTGTTGCTGGAAATTGGAAGATGAACAAGACCGTTGCTGAGGCACGCGAACTTGTCAAAGCTTTGAGCGCTCCGTTGGGCGCGATCGCGAACGTTGAGAAAGTGTTATGTCCGCCGTTCACATCGCTCTCTGCGCTTTCTGAAATGCTTGCGGGCTCCGATATTGGGGTCGGTGCGCAGGATATGCACTGGGAGGAGAAGGGCGCGTTCACCGGCGAGGTCGCCCCGAACATGGTGAAGGAGTTTTGTAACTACGTCATCATCGGTCACTCGGAGCGCCGCACCTATTTCGGTGAGACCGACGCGACTGTGAACAAGAAACTTCGTACCGCGCTCAAATTTGACTTAACGCCCATCGTCTGCGTCGGTGAGACGCTGGACGAATACGAGTCAAATCGGACCTCAGAAGTGGTCCGCCGCCAAATTGCTTTGGGCTTCGCTGATGTTGACCCTGCCATCGCTTCGCGCATTGTAGTTGCGTATGAACCCGTTTGGGCGATTGGAACCGGTAAAGCATCCAGCGCGGAGAATGCCAATAGTGTTCATGCCCAGGTCATTCGTCCAGCATTGACCGAGTTGTTCGGTGCAGATGTGGCGCAGGCGATCCGAATCCAATATGGTGGCTCGGTGACCGCGGCCAACGCGCCTGAATATTTCCAACAGCCCGATATTGATGGGGCATTGGTGGGCGGCGCAAGCCTGAAGGTTGATGATTTTGTCGCGATCACGAAAGCGGCGGTGAAGTAATAGACCGTTGACAAGAGACCGCAGACCGTAGATTTTCACTGGTCTGCGGTCTCTTGTTACAATTGGGGAACATGCTCTCCCAACTCACAGGTTTTATCTGGTTTGTGTTGATGTTAGTGCCGCTGATCTATCTTCAGCGGTTTTTGCATCGTGAGATACAGTCAGTGTTCCTGATCCTCACACGTGATGAGCGCTTGACTATTGGCATCTTTCAAGTCATCTTTTTACCGGGGGTGTTTCTGCATGAGGCTAGCCATTTTTTGATGGCGAAGATCTTGCGCGTGCCAACGGGGGGCTTTTCCGTGATTCCACGCGCTCTGCCGAACGGACGATTACAACTTGGCTATGTGGAAACTGCCAAATCCGATATTGTGCGCGATTCGTTGATTGGTGCCGCACCGTTGATCATCGGGACGTTGTTCGTGGCGTTCGTCTCGGTCTATAAACTGGAAATGCGCGTGCTGTGGGATACACTTCGTAATGGTCAACTCAATATGTTCTGGATGGGGCTTGGTTTTCTTCCGCAAGTGAAGGATTTTTACCTTTGGTTCTATCTGACCTTTGCGGTTAGTAGCACGATGATGCCTTCTGAATCAGACCGCCATGCGTGGTTGGAGTTGGTGATCTCGGTGGGCGTGCTATTTGCCATTGCTCTGCTGGTCGGTGCAGGCCCGTGGATGTTGGATACCGTGGCCCCAATCGTTAGCGGCTTTCTCAGCTCTGTAGCAGTGATCTTGGGCCTGAGTTCAGTAATTCATGTTTTGCTGGTGTTGCCCACGTTATTAATTCACAAATTACTTACACGTATCACAGGGATGGATGTAGTGTAGTGTTTTAACCTTTTCGTTAGAGTGAAACTGGTTTTGTATACTGGCCAATAGTTGATTAAGCCTCTCCCTGAAATTGTTTTCGAGTTACTTGTTTTCGGTTTTCATGCCTTTGCATCGTTGCGTGAAATACCTGCTCAAAAACATCAGGCATACTTTCTTTCAAAACATCCACTCCGCCTTCTGTGGCTCCTCCATGTGTTGCTACTCGACCGATCAGGGCTTGAAACCCTTCGCCTGTTTCTCGTAAGAGTTTTGCTGTCCCGTATAGACTTTCCAATAGCATTGCTTGAGCTTCCTCGTAGGTGAAATCTCCGTGCTTTATTCCAGCGCGAATATATTGATCACATAGGGCCGCCAATAGACCGGGCGCACAACTCGTAAAGTCTGCGCCTATTTCAAATTGGTTTTCCTCTATCACTTTTACAACGCCAAAACTGCTTAATAATCGATGTAAACGATCCTTGGCGTTGGCATCTACTAGATGGTTATGGCAAACCAAGGTCACTCCTTCTTGTACCTCTGCCAGAAGCGTGGGCATGATCTTGGTGACCGGCCCACGAATAAGTTCTTCAACACTCCCTATCTCCAACCCGCCAGAGATGATGACCAAGTGCATATCTGCGTTTGAACTAGTCTGGATTTCCATCAAAACAGATTTAACTTGATACGTTCCCACGCAGAGAAAGACAAGGTCACTATGTTTTGCTACTGTTTGGTTGTCATCCACAATCTCAATTGCTGGATACTGCGTTTGCAAAGCATCGAGTTTGCTTCGGGTTCGGGTTGAGACGATCAGCTGTGAAGGTTCCACTGTCCGCGTAGCTAAAAGGCTATTGAGCAACACACTGCCCATGTGACCATAGCCTATAAAACCAATCTTTTTCATGACGAGTCCTTAAAGTATGTATTAGCGAGCGTTTGTTGTACAAAGCCCGCTGTTTTGAAAGCAGAATTTCAAGCCGATGGATTGAAATTTGAAATGGAAGCCAGACGATCCAGATACAGTTGCAGAGAAGGAAATAGAGGGCGATAGACTTCTTCGAATAGACGATTGTAAAAAACATGTCGGGAGGCATCAGGCTCAATTGGCTGAGGCAGGATGCGGGTCATTTCTTGAGCCGCTTGACGGGCATCCGCAAAACACCCCACAGCAGTCGCCGCAAGAATCCCAGCGCCTAGCGCAGTGGCATCCTGAGTCACAGAGCGAAGAACAGGTTTGTTGGTGATGTCTGCGATGATCTGACACCACAGATCGCTTTGCGCTCCGCCTCCCATGGCAATATATCTCTGCACAGATTGTCCCAAAGCTTTTTCAACGCCGAGCGTTTCCAAATGCTGTTCGAAAGCTATCCCCTCCAGAATTGCTCGATAGAGATGCGGCAATTGATGAACACCGCGCCAGCCCACAATAATGCCGCTGGCCGCCGGGTCCCAATACGGACCAAGAACGCTGTTCCAATACGGGACCAACACCAATCCGTCGCTACCGGGCGGCACCACACTTGCGGCCTGATCGTAAAAATTCTGAAGTTGTGCAAGGTCTTGCCCTGGCTGGTTCGCCATCTTTTCCATGAACCATGAAAGGGTGTACCCGCCTCCCAGTAACACGGTTTCGAGCAGGTATGATCCGGGTACTCCACTGGTCATTGTGCGAAAGGCGGGGTCGAATACATATTGACCGCTATATGTTCCTGAGATGACCGAAGTGCCCAATGACAAATACGCATCGCCCGGCGATGTGATGTTGACGCCCAATCCGCTCGCTTGACCATCACCGATGCCCGCTACGACAGGCAAGCCTGCTGGCAAACCACAATCTTCAGCGGCGGATGAAGAGACGGTTCCCACAACCGATCCAGTTGGGTGCAAATCAGGAAGCTGGTCTACACTGACACCGATCTGACTCAACAAAGCCTCAGCCCAGCAGTTGTTTTGCATATCGAACATGCCGGTTGGGTCAGCGCATCCCCAGCCGGTGCGATACAGCCCTGTTAGTCTGTGAACTAAAAAGCTATGCACATCCAGATACTTGTAAGCTTGAGCGAAGATATCGGGCCAGTGTTCTTTGATCCATGCGATTTTGGCAATGGTCAAATTGACCGAGAGCCGCTTGCCAGGTGATGCGATGGAAACTCTCCTGACCGAAGGCTTGTTCCAGACTCGGCAAAAGTTCACGAGCCCGTTCATCCATCCAGAGAATGCCGTTGGTCAATGGCTGGCCTTGCTCATCCACAGGGACAAACGTCTCGCGTTGGTGTGCGATGCACAAAGCCTTTATTTGATCCCTGTCTACCTGGCCCACTGCCTGACGGATTGCTTGAAGCGTTGACGCCCACCATGATTCGGCCGACTGTTCATGCCAGCCAGCTTGAGGTGTGATGAGAGAAAGCGAACTATATCCTCTGGCAATGGCGTTTCCGTGGGTATCCCACACAACCGCTTTGCATGCCGTCGTACTAGAATCCACGCCTATAACGAGAGAAGGGGAGTTTGGCATTAAGCCACCTAATGGTTTGTGTCTTCGCCTAGAAATTCTTGAAGCGCCTGCACGATTTGACCCAATGCCGCTAGTGATGCTGAAATACTTTCAGGGATTTCCAAACCATGATTTGCGCCTTCAATGACAACGGTGCGTCCGTTCGTCACGGTTTCAAGATGTTTAAGGATTTCAGGCTTATAGAATTTATCGGCCGTCCCAGTAATGAACAGGGAGCGTGGATGGACTTGCTCTATGCGTTCCCGCAACCATTCAAGGGTCAGTAATGGCGTTGACCATACGCAAGTCGCGTTTTGAAAACGACTGTCGGTCAAAAGATTCGCCAATGCTATTGTGCCAATAGATTTGCCAACCAGAGTGATGCGATCATAGGACCGCTGTGAAAGCGCGGCGTTGCAAACTGCAAAAACATCGCCAGCGATCCACTTGTTCTGTTCGCTGGCGGGTTGTTCCATGAAATCTGTTTGATAGTAGACGTATTCCACCCGTAGCAGATCGGCTCCTTGTTCAAGCAAAATTCGGCCCGCGTAATGCATATCCGCCATATCTACAGAGTGACGATAGCCGGGCAGGATAATACCCAAATGCTGTGCTGGAGTTGGTTGTGTAATGAAGGTGTTGGGGACCTTTTGGTTTTTGAAACCAAAGGCGTCTATGGTATTAGTGTTCATCATTTCATTTCCTTAAAATGTTCATAAGATTTGGCTGCAAGCTCATGGTTACCTGTCTGAGTTAGTGCATCTCCCAGTATCTTCCATACACGTTTGTGTTCTGAAAAATGACGTGCAATTTCAATCATGTCTCGAACAACTTCGTTCGCTTGTCTGTCATGCGCAATCAAGAAAGAGTATACATCCAAAGCCTTTTCAAGGTCGCGTTCTGTCAAAGCATCGTGCGCTACTCGAAGCAAACGCTCATATGAATTGGCTGTATGTTCATGATTACCTGACTTTGTCAACGCATCGCTCAATATCTTCCATGTGTTAGCATCACTTGCAAAAAGGCGCACAACTTGAACCAGGTCAAGGATAACCATATCTAATTGTCTTTCATGTGCGGTTAAATAAGAATAGGCATTTAAAGCCTTTTCAAGATCGCCCTTTACAAGGGCATCATGTGCTACTTGAAGTACTGGGTCCGATTCGGGTGGTCTATTTAAGGCGACCTTTGTGGATACTAGTGGTTTACGAGAGCCTACATCGGTCGATGGAGAGTTTAACTTATTTTGGAGAGGTTGTTTCGAAGTAAATGGGGGAATAGGCTCTTTGATAGTCTTTTTCAGTTTAAACACGTTGAATAACTTGTTGTCTGACACAGATGCTTCCGGGTCAAGAGCGTCGATGAGACCATCCCCAAGCATGTTCCAGGCAATGCCAAAAATCATGATGGCAAGTGTTGGAGGTAAATATACCCACCAGTAGGTAAGCATATTACCGCCCGGGCCTATAACCCAGTTCCTTCCTTGGGCAAGCATTTCTCCCCAAATCGACTCGCCGCCCATATTTATGAATGTAAAAGTAGCTTGTAAAAGCACGATACCGCCTACATCCCGCGCAGCCAAAACCAACACAGGAGTAAAAGAATTAGGGATAAGGTGTTTACGGATTATCCAAAATGAACTACCGCCGATCATACGGGCTGCCATAATAAATTGAGTCTGCATGAGTAGCATTACATTTGAATACACAAGGCGTGCAAAAGGCATCCACGAAAGGATGATCAACGTGAACATCAAAGGATTGATATGTTCCAATAGCCAACGGATGGGTGTCATTGGACCGACAATATATATCTGCCAGCCTGTGGTTGCTGAATTTAAATACATTCCCCCCAAGGAGGTAATTGTTGTAGCTAGTAACTGTTGTAGAAGAACCAGAAATGCTATGGCAGGGACAGCAAGAAACGTGTCTGCGATGTTCATCATCAGACTGCCCCATCGCCCGCCTATGAAAGCTGCTACTGCTCCATATAAGGTGCCCAGAATAGATGCACTGATCGCGATGATCAAGCCAAATTTCAAAGCGTCACGAGCGCCCCATACAAGCGGATGAAGCACATCGACATCTTTCGGCAAAGTGCCCAATGGAGCTTTTTCATTTGGCGGCATGGGCGGCCGATTTTGACAAGCCCCT
Organism: Candidatus Defluviilinea proxima; assembly: GCA_016721115.1. Lineage (NCBI taxonomy): Bacteria > Bacillati > Chloroflexota > Anaerolineae > Anaerolineales > Candidatus Villigracilaceae > Candidatus Defluviilinea > Candidatus Defluviilinea proxima. The sequence continues at coordinate 4,205,196 of JADKIW010000001.1, read as the reverse complement.
CGGTGATATGCGGAAATGCTCCTGGGTCCTTTGGATTTTCCGGTGAGATGATTGGCGCAGCAATGGCTGTTATGAAATAGCCGAGCAACAATATAACAGCCAGCCAGTTTTGCCAATGTGAAAAAAAACGGTGCAGGTATCTCATGAATGTATTACACCTTCCCGCACACGAGGGTCAAAAAGTGCCTGGAGAACATCCAAAAGAAATGTTAATAGCAACACCATAATAACGCTATAAACCGTAAACCCGAGTGCGGCAGGTGCATCAGGGATGTTGTTCATGGCCGAAACTATGATGTGAGAGACCCCATTAAAGTTGAAGATGATCTCGACAACAAAAGCCCCCGTCAGAATGGAGGTGGCTGAAAGCGCTAATGTGACAAGCGAAGGGGGAAGTATGTTTGGGTAAACATGCTTCCATATAACACCTTGGTCAGATAGCCCTCGTGCGTATGCTGCATTAACATATCCTTTATTGCGCTCACTCATTACATTGGCGCGTGTCACACGCCCCAATGTGGCCCAGTAATACAGACTCAATGTGAATACCGGCATGACCAAATGTTTCAATACATCGATAAAGATGTCCACCCGTCCGTTCAATAAACTGTCGATCGTTAGCATGCCTGTATACGAGGCAAAACCCTCTCTTAACAGCTCCGGCGCGAGAGATGTGCTTATTCTGCCGGGGGCGAACCAGCCAAGATTGATGTAAAAAACCGATAACAGGACCAGTGACAGAATAATCGTTGGCATGGATGATGCGAATGAGGCCAATCCGCGAAATAGCTGGTCGAATCTACTTTGCCGTTTCCAGCCTGCCATTAAGCCGCTGATCGTTCCTAATGGGAAAATTACCAGCATTGACCACAATGTCAATTCCAATGTCACGGGTGTACGCTGTAAAAGAGCAGGCAACACTTCTTCCTTCATGGAAGGGCTATACCCCCACGTGCTATTCAATAGGGACTGTACCCAATAAAAATATTGCACAGGGAACGGATCACGAAGATGATGACGTTGGATGATCAGTTCTTTTATTTTTGCAATTCTTTCAGGTGTAGCGTAGGGACTAAAGTTTTTAGGCATGTACAAGTCCGCCCTTGCTTCCGGAGGTGTGAGCGTCACGCCTCCGTAGATCACCAAGGTAATTACAAAGAGCGAAATTGGGATAACCAGAAAACGACGCAGTACAAATTGAAAGAACGGCAGCATTTTATACTCCGTGGAAAGATGCCGATACCTAAGTGCAGTATAAACCCGAAATCATACATGCGCAGGATCAACAAAGGTGTTGACCCTGCGCATGTTGTATTTTGGAAACGATTGTCATTCAAAAAAGGAAGGTGTTGGGGACTTGGCGATTCTTGTAGCCAGTGGCATTCAGTGTGTTTAATTCCATTTCAAGAATTCCTTCTTTGGCTGTGTAATGATCGTAAGCGTCAAATGTCTGAATAGCTTGTGGCTTTGCGAATCAAAATCATTAGGTTGATCTAGATGTTAGATTCCATCGCTGTACTCACCGTACTCACAACCAGCGTTCTTAACTGAAATATGATCCATGAGCTTCCATTTATTTCCGCTTTTTTCATAGAGCTTGATTTCACCATAGCCAGTTCCGCCATTCCAGAGTCGATTGTGTAGCTTCTTACCATTTGGAGCCTCATAGTTCACCAGGAGCATTTCGTCTTTTGGACATTCTAAGAAGAAATCCATCTTGGAATTGCTGTTGACTGCTGATACAGTCCACTCATTTTTATCCTGCGTCTCTCTAAAATTAAAATTTATGCTTGATCCGGTCCAAAATTTAGAGAAGTTATATTCGTAGACCTTCCCTTCGTAGTTCAGGCACCCAAGAAGTTTTTTTCCTAGTGATAGCCCGTACACCTTAGGATTTCCACCTCCAAACTCTACGGCGGAATCTGTTAGAACTTTTCCCGAGATGAGACTAACCAGATTGCAACTACTAATCCACAGCCACGGAGAAGTAAAATCAGATCCCCAGTTCTTATCGGAGTAGCCAAAAGAGCGCTCAGGAAATACATCATAAACTTTACCATCAAGAATGACTTCACCGGAATACTCGGTCTTAATACCTTCTGCATGCCAGAACATTTCAAATGCGTTGAGGCTTCTTACGAAGGGTCCTGCTCCGTAGCCAACATTGAATGCGATTTTCTTGTCGATTGTGAGGTCCCACCTCATTGCCCCCCAGCCAGACATGTACTCCGGATGTATTTCTGCTTCTTCTTTGGAAAGTATGCATACACCTTTCATTACTTTCTCTGTTAGTACACAATCGCCGATCTTTACATTCAACTCATTTGGTTGATAGGTAAAATCTCGAATACTGTAGAAATTGTGGATCTGTTGGGCATTTTTCCCCCAGTATCCGACTTTGATCAATGCATAGGATGGTTGCACATTTTTCGCTTTGTTAGCTTCCAACTGCCCGAGTACTGGTTTATCGCCTCCCAAAGCAGGATTGCATACAAAATATTCGATAAAGAAGGTCTTGGGTTCGCCGTTATCCCTCGCATACCCGGTGAAGTTATGCCACCACCAGTCATAACCTTTTTTAGCCAAGGGCCCTTTCAACATAAAAACATTTCGACTCGTATCGCTTCTATTCATACTGCCTCCAAAAAGATCTTAAAACAATTATAGTACCGTCCGATTCCTGTAGCGACATTTATAAATCTAACGGTTTGCGTTACCCGCGCTGGGGCAGGGACGGCGGGATGCCGTCCGACTGGGAAAATGCTGAGGCGTAGAAAAAGGCTTGGAATCGCGCCACGCGAAGCGCCCCAGCGTCGGGTAGTATCATAAAAAGCGGATATGGCAGATCGATGTCGGGTAGGTCCAGCGAGACCGTCGTGCAGCAAGATCGCCATGTCCATTTCATCAGGAGCCCGAACAGTTGCAAGGTCTCAAAGACCGAATACTAGCGTGGGCTCCACGCTTTGTTGGGCGTAAGGTTGTTCATTACTGAAATCTTCAATCTTTTGTCAAGATCTGAATAATCTCTTGCCAATGTGTCAACAAAACAAAATGACCTTCATCTGCAAAAATAGTGGACTTACAGTGGGGTATCTCTTGAGTCATGTATCGTGCCCATGCAGAGGGAATATTGACGTCTGCTTCGCCTTGCCATAAATATACATCTGTTTTGATGTCTCGCAGACAAAATCCCCAATCCTTCATCAGAATTTCTGTGTCCTGTGTATAACCCTGGCTATTAACCCGAATATTCTCCTTCCATACATCAATCATCATGTTGTACATATCAGGATTCGATAGGATTTCCCTGTCAACAGGCGAAGATTGTTTCATCGCCAGATTAATGAATGCCTCTGGACGGCGACGAGAACTACGCCAATAGGCTTTGAAGAGCAATACCAATAATGCTGGTGCATAATGGGCCAGCAAATAGTTGATGCGGAGCGGTGTCGGCATTTTCTTGCTTATTTCAGGCACAGTCATGGGTGGGGCACTATCCACTAACCCTATCTTTATTACTCGGTGCGGGATTTTGTAAGCACAGGCAGCCGCATAAGGTCCACCTCCTGAAAAACCCACAACAGCGAAATATTCAATACCTAATGCTTCAGCAAGTTCAACAATATCTTGCGCCCAGTCCAATAGTTTTCTATGAGGCTGATAATCGGATAGCCCATAGCCAGGACGATCAACGGTAATTAAGCGAACACCAAGCGATAAAAGAATAGAGTTGTCAGGATGGCGAAACAAACGGTTTCCGGGTTGCCCATGAAATAGAAAAACAGGACGTCCTTTCACATCTCCAAATTCAGCGAAACCTAATTTGCGTCTATCTGATAGTGTAATAGTTTGATTCAATCTGGTTGTCATATTATTCGAAAACGCCCAACGGATTGCGTTACCTGCGCTGGGGCGGGGACGGTGAAGCCGTCCAGCCAGAAAAAGGCTAATGCGTGTGAAACTGCTTGGGATGTGCGCAGAATCCCCAGCGTCGGGTAGTATCTTTAAGAAGGACATGGCAGATCGATGTCGGGTAGGTCCGTGGAGACCGTCGTGCAGCAGGATCGCCTATCGTCAGGAGGGCCTCTCTACGGCAGTTGAAAGGTCTCAAAGACCGAATACTAGCGTGGGCTGCACGCTGTGTTAGGCGGCGTTAATTGTATTATTAAATCAGATCAATCATTCCATCCTCTGATATTACAACGATTAAGCAAGCATGTTTTTGTGTTTTAACGTATTCACTGTATCGAATTGCAGAATTATACCTGGCTCCACGAGCTGGATTTCCTCTCTCAGTAGCAATTCCATCGAGTATGACACCAACGGCATGACATATTGCCTTTGTATCTAATAACAGAGCACCATCTATTGATGATAATGGTAGCGTTAAGTCTGGGGGAAGAATTTTGGCTTGTATTGGCGTTGACTGATTTCTTAGCCTTTCTGCCTCCTCCTTCGCACGATCTGAAATAACTATCATAGTTCCATGTTTTTGTTTTGATGCTTTGTCTACGATACTCCATAGACATTCTAAATCGCTACTGTTTATATTGGAAAAAATTGTTTTTGCACTCTCAAAGAACAAATCTGTGCTTATCGGTTTCTCTATCAACCGTGGCTTCCCATACTTTACTATCATCAGCTCATTTTTTGCATGGCACAATTTCCAAATGTGATGTCCTGTGAATTCTATGTGGAAAAGATTTTCTTTGCTCTCGTCATAGGATTGCATATCAGCAAATCCCATACCATAGATTTTGTTTGAATCGCACAGAAGCTGAATTTCACTAGATGTAATTTCTAACAATTTCCTGACACCTCGATAGTTAGCCAAGGAAACTGGATTTCTGAGAGTAACTGCAACGTCAATACTTGGATGATTGCGTGGACTGATGATTATTTTTCCACTTCCTTCTGCACCTTCATAACGCATTGATGAGATAATATTAAGCGTGTGAAACAAACTTTCAGAAGAACGGTGTCCTGTAACTTTTCCTGGTGTCTCCATTAGCCAGTAGCCAGCTTGGCGTAACAACTCTTCTCCATTATCCCGTAGATGAGGATTTCTAACAGGAGATGCGCATTCACGAAGAAAACAATCTATTACTTCATATATCAACGAGGTCTCGACAGGGAAAGGTCGAATTGAATTTCTTTTTAAGGAGTAATGTGAAAGTAGTGCTTCTTTCGAAAGATACAATACTATACTCATAGAATGATTTTTCTGGAAATCAGGGAAAATTGTAAAACCTCTATATCCCGATGTATTACTTTTCTTATCTATAATTCTTTGAACTGCTTGCTTTATTTTTACCCTCTCTTGCCATAACACCCCCTGAATATCTGGCGCGAGACTATCGAAATAGTATTCAGGTATCCCAGTGACTGTACTTTTTATCTTTTTAAACCATGCAGGTTCGCATTCAATCTTTTCTGTTCTCGCAACCAATGTTTCTGATTGAGCGTCAAATGGTATTGCTATTATCGAAATTTGTGGATCTAAACTTGAGTCAAGAATATCAAATAACGCTCTAGCAGAATACTGAATAGAGCTAGGCAATTTAAGTAAAGTCTCATTGAAAATGTAATGGTTTAAGTCCAACATTTCCTCCATATATTGAGCCACCTAACGGCTTGCGTTACCCGCGCTGGGGCGGGGACGGCAAAGCCGTCCAACTGGAAAAATGCTCAGGTGTTTTTACCTCGATATAAATTCCCATTGTCCAGTTTTATTGTTTCTTGTCCCTTGCATAGTTGTAGGATTCGAATTGGCGATTTTTTGTGTATATCTATATTGCAGAATTTCTGTTTACTATACGCCTGCCTTGTTCTTTTGACAATAGCCGTGAAGGTGATTAGCTAAACCATTCACACGGTGTGTTATTTATAAGCCCGTGATTCCGTTTCAGAGTCCGTTTACCACTTCGATTTCAACATTGCTCGAATGGACAATAACGCTCCCAGCCCAAAGAAGACCATCCCGAACCAACCTACAATAACAACGATCTTATTTTGTTCGTTGCTGAAGAATACGATCCAAACCCCAGCCGCTACGAATAGCAGGCAGATGGCCAGGTTCCCAAGTTCTTCCAGTATTCTATTCTTTTTCTTTGCAGGTGATGGCGTAGGCTTGGCCACTCGTTTTGATGCATCGTGGATTTGGAAGTATTCGTGGAACGCGTCGATGATGTTCACGTTAGCTTCTTCGTGCAGATAGAGCGATCTCTCTTTGAAGACAATGGTATGCCCGCCTTGATAGGGAGAAAAATTCCTGCTTGCGTAGGTAAATTTCTCACCAACATTGAATGAGTTATTGTAGTAATCCTGGAAAGGCTTTGTCACAATGTATACAACGCCTTCCTCGAGTGTGTAGATGGTCAGGTCCATGATGGGGTGAAGAATTATTTTTTCTTCCCTTTCTCTTTTGCTTTCGCTCGTTCCAAATTTTCCTTCACGCGGAACTTTGTGATCTTTCGGATCAATTCGTAGGGAATCGGTTGGTTGAGTGGAAATTGCACCGAGCCCTTTGCCCACTTATAGGCAGATATTTCCTTTTTGAATTTCTTGATCCCCGATGGCGTAGGATAAAACCCAATGTGAGATTCGAATCCCGCGAAGTGGACCAGATTCACCTTAAGCGTGAACGTGGGTATCCCATAGGTGATCGTCTCCTCCGCATCAGGCGCCTCATTTCGGACCGTTGTCCTGATCCTGTTTAAAATGTCCTGTACTTCCTTTGGAAAATCTGCGATGTATTCGTCAATTGTTTTTGAAGGTTTTTTGTTAGCCATTAAGATCTCCCTTATGGATTAATCAGTTCAGTAGGGTATTTATATTTATCTATGCTGAAATTGCCGTTCGCCTCTAGTCTGGTTAAGAAATCTTTTCTAAACCAGCTAACAAGAGCTTTATCTATTGAGACATCATCTCGTATAATTTTGGCATATGTGTACAGTTCTAAAAAAGCAGAATCATCGTACAATCTTTTAAGAGGTATGCTGTTTGCCCATGACATCTGCAACTCGGTTGCGCTGTATTCCCAATCTTGAGTAGATACTATTTTAAGTGTAACCATATCGGGTTTCAATTGATAGAATGTGACTTTTTCAAAAGCGGCATGATTCTTCATCCCTAATCTATTGCCACCATTGTGTGCCATAAGGAGATTATTAAGCCCCATCAAATCAACGATTTCTCCCGGGTAAGCATATTTCACCCCTCCGACAGTGATCATGCCAATGCTTGGTAATTTGGGTAATATGCTGAAGGTTTCTTTCGCAAATTCCCCGACTTCCCTACCTGCCTGTGCGATTCCGAATTCCCCCGGCATGTTAGATGTCGCGATAAACGATTTCCATGTGTTAATTTGATAAAGAATAAAACTTGATACAAGTAACAATCCTATGCTAGGAGCAACAGCGATTCGTTGTCGCCGCAGTGAGTCCGCGTCATATTTCAAGTGACTATAATGCGGCAGAATGGAACTTGTAAAGTAGATTAAGCACAGAATTAGTATCGGGTAGACACCTTGATAGAAACGGAATGAACCGAAGTGGTCGCCGCCTGTGGTGAATGGAATTGCAAGTCCTGTACTGGCGATGACAGGCAAGAAATGCAACCTGTTGGCAGTGAGTTTTCCCTTTGTTAATGTATAGATCGAGTACGCACCTGTCATAATAGTGGCTAGAATACAAATGCAAACAACTGGGCTTGAGATAAGATATTCGGTGAAGTATAGCCACCCTTGTAACAGGTTATAAGATAACGAAGGTGAAACCTTTGCATAATACGTATTAGGGAGAGGATATCCGAAATAAAGCTGTCGAAAAATAGTCAGGCTGATAATAGTCAATGTAACAATGATAAATACTGATATAGTTCTTTTTAACGCCTTGCTTATCCCGTATACTGCGATTCTTTGCGTTAGAAGAATCAGAGTGAATACCGTCACCCACAGGAATGCCTCAGGTCTTGTTAACAGCAACAAGATCAGAAGGGGCGTTATCATCCAATTGTCTGCATTCTTAATAACATAGATAGCGGTGACAAGTAAAAGCGTGCCCCAAACCGCATTTTCCATTAATGTGATCGTATTCCATATTATGTATGTGGGTGATGTGAAAAGAAGGATCAGGAAAGTTAGTGACCATAGTTGCCTTGAGTATTGATTATCGTTTGAGTTTAAGAGAGTGGTCTGGATAAATGACAGGCACATGGTGACACCTAGTGTAATGGCAAGAAGATTGACGGTGAGCAGTGTCGCCTCGGGCCGAGTGGATAATTTGAACACCACCACGCATATTAACGTCCATAGAAGCGATGAAAAACCTTCTACTTTTTCACTGCCAATGTTGAACACAAAACCGTATCCGCTTGAGACATTTTTTGCGTAGACAAAAAATATATTGGCGTCATCTATACCTGTTAATGGGTAGCCAAATATCTTCCACATTATCCAGGTTGCAAGACAAAGGAGCGAAAGAACTAAGAGATATTTTATAACAAAATTTTTCATAAACTCTTCATTCTGCCTAGTGAATTGAAACATTAATTAGCATATTATGTCATGATATTAAAGTATTTTTGTAATATGTTCTGTTGTACGAAGAAATACCAACGACGGGATCGTCAATACAGGATTGAATACGTTGTTCGTCACGTGGACTGAACCGTCGACCAAAAAAGATTATTTTGCACATGGACTTGTCCCAACACGCCCACGACCGAAATGCACGACCGAAATAGTTGGACCGTCACCCAAGCGGCAGGTGCCGCCTGATGCTGGCCGCCGCTTAAATACAGGCTTGGAGCCTGCCCCTACAGACGCAAAGCGACAAGCCTCTGCAACCATTCTTTCGCACGTTCACATTGACGCTCGAAGTAATTCCCTACATCCGTATCATCCCACGCATTGGGAAAGTTATCCTCTGGATGATGCGGTTTACCAATGCCGTATGGTATTCCAACTGATTAATACTGGGAAGATAGCTCTCATGTGAAACTCTTGTTTTGTTAAGGCCACCCAGCTTGAATATCGAGAAGCCCGGTGGTTCGATGACGTACCGGCGCAAGGGCGGGCAGTGTGTTTATAGGTTTATCAAGGTAGAAATAGGCGCAACTTGACCAATCGTCCTGTCTCTCAAACAACCCGTACCATTGATCCGCAACAGCTTTATCAAGGTCAACAGGCAGACCATTGATTCCAATAAGTTTTCTTTTGGCATCTCTAAGTTGTCTCGAATTTTCGGGTCCCCATCCTCCGATCTGTTGCATCACGACTCGGATATCACGATGGAAATAGACGGGGTCTGGAATGTGATAGCGATAGAATGCATATTGGAAGTTTTCCTCATCTGCTATGTGACTGCCCTGATAAAGATGTGAGTATTGTCCTTGGCCCCAGCCAGTCCCGATATAGTCTTCGGTCCCTGTGCCGCAAAGTGTGGGATATTCCTGATCTCCATCCAGAAATATTTTGCATTCGCCTTCTCCCCACCATGTTTTGAAATACGTTTGTGTATCTGGGATAACGCCGATATTCGCGCCGAGAAATCGTCCTCTGCCCGTGATCTGCGGAAGAAATTCATAATCCTGTTTTATTGTAGTGGTCTGCTCCCGCTTCCAATGCGCATGAAAATACATGACATCAGGACCATGATGATCGCCTACTGTATAGTCTATGTCATAAAACATGGCTTGCAGGTCTGTATCGCTTTCGTTTGTGACAACGATCTTCATGCCGGTGCGAAAGGGCATGGGGACAAAACAATTGAAACTTCTGCCTTCTGGGTTGGAGAACAGAGCCGATTCAAATGTTACGCAACGACCTAATCCCTGCCCGAAGAAATCTCCTAGTGGTGCACTGACTGCAGGCTGATCTTCCCCATCCCAAAAGATGTCGATGCGTATTCCGCGTACCATAACGGGTCTGCGATCGCTGATGGTCATCCAAATGCGACGGATGGTTCCACTGGTATGTTCGGCATGAGCAAGAATTCTTTGTTCCCCTGCTTTGATGGAGATACTGGGCGATCCTTTTCGCCCTTTGTTGGATTGCCCTCCGAAACCTTTCTTGCCGTCCATGTTCTCAGGGCTTGCCCAGCGCGTTTCCAGATGTTCAGGCACAACAAAAAGAGGTTCGCTCCCGTAGTTCATGTCGATGCTCCGCGTTCAGTTTTTAAAATTTACTCCTAGTTATCATACTCCAGACGCTTCCCCATGCCAATGACGTGATCTAGGTTGTATCCAATAGATTTATAGAATTCAACAACAACAAGGTTGGTTTCTCTCACTTGCAAATTTATTTTTGCACAACCCATCGCGCGGAGTTTGGTTTCCAGTGTTTCCATCATTTGCCGCCCATATCCCTTGCGTTGATGCGCTGGCGATACCGCCAGATAATTGACCCAGCCGCGATGTCCTTCGTATCCGCCCATGATGGTTGCTACGATCTTGTCATCTACTACGCCAACGAGGAACAATTCAGGGTTGACCTTCAACTTTCGCTGAATGTCCTTCTTCGGATCATTTGATGGGACGAGGAGATTGCATTCTCTCCAAAGGGAGATGACTTGTTCTTGGTCTTGGATTTCAAACGGTCTGATTTGCATAGTGTTTAATTCTCTTGCCAACTCAAGCATATAACCCTGTTTTTCATGCAACCCAAAAGTTGAACGCGAATAACATGGCCAACAACCCCATCATCAGCAGGCTGGTGACGGTCCACGCACGGTCGAAGACCGGGTTTCTACCCCAACGAGCAAGTGTGATGAACATTGCCGGGGCGGCTAATAAATAACGGTGTATCCCTGGAGGGCCGGAAACCCACGCGATCAGGAACGTAGCCAGACTGAACCAAGCCACTTCCGGGTCTGTTTTCAAACAGCGCAGGATCGCGACGAACCCTACCACCATGCAGAAAAACTCAATGAAGTAATCGGCGCTGAACGTTGTGGGCACAATGATATTTGCCTGCCCTAGTGCGTGTGAATGAGTGAAGCCGGCGATCATGTTGTAAAAAGTAGCCACCCAGTAGGTAAAGCCTTTTGATATTTCAAGGGGGGCACGCCCGAAGAAAATCGCCTCAACATAGTCAAAAGAAGCGCCATAATACGAAAATTTCCAGATCAGGTAAACGATCAAAGGCGTAAATGCCAACAACGCATTCCAGATAGGGCGCCAGAGCAGGCGGTTGAAATAAAGTTGATCCCATTCTAGGTCGAGCTCATACCACTCTTTGGTGCGGATCCAATTGATTACCATTGGGATGATCAACATTACACCTACTGCGCGAGTCACTGTGGCAGTAGCGGCAAGCAGAGCGGCAATCACCAGATGTTTGCGCTTCAGCATCGCGAGACAGCCAAACGCCAACCCCGCAAACAGTCCCTCTGTGTAGACTTGCACAAAAAAGAAACTGGTCGGGAAGATCAACAAGTAGAACACTGCGCGCATGCCTCCCTCTTCGCCGAGCGCTTCATGGGTCAAGTCATACAGCGACAGCATAGCTACTAATGTGCCCAGCGCTGAGATAATGACCCCGGCTAGCGTAGCTGTAGCAATTGGGTTGAGATTCAACAGGCTGAGTGGGATGGCGAACAGACGTATCAATAGTGGATAAAACGGAAAGAAGGCATAACTGAGGCGTATGGGTTCTTCGTTTCCTCGATCTTTTGTGTCCGTACAAGGTACAACTGTGTTTTGTATGGATTTGTACGTGACCGATAGACAAGGGTCGTCGTATCCGCCAATGGAGATTCCGATGTAAGGCTCCGAGTCCCAAGACACCTGGTTGTTCATGAACGGTTCCAGCAAATAAGGGCGGCCATCCTGATATTTGGCGGGATCTTTATCATCCCGCAGTGGTAATTGAAAAAAGTCAGGCCATTGCGGTTGCACGCGAGCCGATGCAAGCGCCTGGAAGCCGATCACGATCAATCCCCAAGCCAGCCAGAGAAACACAATGTTCCTTGTACTCTTGGATACTACTGCGGAGTACGATGCTGTTATTTTGTTCATGGGTTATTTCTCTGTCCCGACAACAACCATGTCCTGCATAAAGAACCGTTGGAATGCCAGCAAGACGATCACAGGCACGATCAACAGGAGCAAGGCTCCGGCTTGTGTGGCGGGCTCAGGATTGATGCCGGGAATGGGCGCGCCATTTTGCAGGCGAGACGCGAGTAGCCAAAGGTTCGCGTGACTTGTCAAATACAGACTGGAAAGGCGAAACTCATTCCACATGTAAAAGAAATGCAACATTGCCACTGTTGTCACTACTGGTATGCTTTGTGGCAGGATGATCTTTATCAAGATTTGGATTGGTCCAGCGCCGTCCAGCATCGCCGCCTCGTCAAGGTCGCGCGGAATGCTCAGGAAGTTCTGGCGCAACAGGAAGACGAAGATGGCACTGCTGAAAAAATGCGGCGCGATCAATGGCAACCATTGCCAGGGGAAATGAGATGCATCACGAGGCAACCAGATGTTCAAGAGTTTGATATAGAATATATAGGTTGGGAGAATCGTGATACTGTCGGGAATCAGGATCGTAGCGATCAACAGAAACAATAACCACTTGCCTCCCGGAATGCGGAAGCGTGAGAAGCCATAGGCGACCGCGATCGAAGTAACCAGCACGCCGATCTCGCTGATCCCGATCACGATCAACGAATTCAATATTCCCTGTGGCAGGTTGGCTGGTTTCCAATCCTCAAAAGCCTTGAAAGTAAGGCTAAAGACGTACACCTTTTTTAGCGTGCGCCAGTCTCCATCCCAACGGATCGGACCCCGGTTCGGGTTTTGCGGATCGATGAATTCCGCATAAGTGGTTTGCTGACTGTTGATCATTGCCCATTGTTTTATGCCATCTGGGGTGGGCACCTCCATCAGCGCATAATCCCCATCCTGATAGTGATATCGCGGATTAATGGCCGGATACAATGGAGCCCCCAACCCGTCTGAAACTTGCTCTGGCTCCTTGACGGAGGTAACGGCCATATAACCCAGCGGTAATAAATAGGCAGTCATTAGGATAAAGAAGACGAGGTTTAAAATGGCTGCCCCGGTAAAACGCCACAGGCGTAGAGTCAAGACTGGCTCACCCAGATTCTGCTTGCGCTTAAAAAGATTCATGTCTGCTCTCTTCTGGGAAATATACCCATCGGCGGGCTGACCGAAATAGGATGATCGTGATGGTCATTGTGACGCTAAACATCACCCAGGCCAGCGCTGATGCATAGCCCACATAGAAGTACGAAAACATGGTCTGATCAATATACCCATCCATGGGGGAGAGGCTTTGGGAAAAAACATAGCCGCGGTCGAGAAGCAGTGAACCGCCAAAAGCGCTCGTCAGGCTGATCACCACGCTGAAGAATATTGCTGGAGAAATCATCGGAATTGTGATGTTGAGAAAACGCATCAATGGACCGGCGCCATCCACGCGCGCCGCCTCATATAGATCTTTGGGGACATGTAGCATGGCTCCATACATGATCAAGAAATTGGGACCGATGCTCCAGAGCGCCATGATCGTTGTCAGGGCGGGGATGCCCCCAACACCCTCAACCGGTGGGGGCAATCCCATCGGTATCAGAAACAAACGGTTGAGCCAACCTGAGTCCGGGTTGATAAACCCTGCCCAAATGAAAGCAATAGCCGCGGCGGGGATAATGCTTGGAATGAAGATCACCAAACGCCAAAGTGCTTTTAAACGCATACGCTGACTTGACAGAATGGTCGCCAGAGCTAGCGCCACCAGTACCTCAAGTGGCACCGTTGTCATAAAGTATCCCAACGACCCAACAAGGCTGGACCAGGCATCGAGGTCGGTGGCAAATCGGATATAGTTTTGCAGCCCGACAAAGGTTGCTTTGTCAGGGCTTATCATCTTGAAGTCGGTAAATGAATACCCAAACGTAAACAAGATGGGTAACAGCTTGAGCAGGACAAAGCCTAAAAGCCATGGGGATAGAAATAAAAGGCCGATGATATTTTCCCGTCGACGTAAGGCGGCATGCGGGTGAGCTTCTTTTTGTTTCGATGTGGTCGTGTGCGATATGAGTTCAGGCATTTCGTCTGTCTCCGAGTAAATGAATTAACTTTCGACCCAGCCACATCATGAAGAGAACTTATTGTGGAAAGTGTGGATATATAGTCCGCCCGCTGTGTAATATCCACACTGGACTTAGTCTTCGATACCCATGGAGATAACACCATCGGCTCTAGTTTCGTTGCATCCATTATGAAATTTTAGTTTAAGTGAATGATTTGTCTTAACTTTTTGTAGCCACATCTCCAACCCGAATCATCCCTGCCTCAACTACCCGCGCATAGATTCCTCGTAAATGCAGGCGTTTGCCTTCTTTTGAATTGACAAACTTCGTCGCATCTGTGCCATAGCGTTCGGCGAATTTCTTGCACCCCGTGTGTGGCTCAGGGGTGACTTCAAGTACAGCTGTCCCTATGGTGAGACGTGTCCCAGCGGGGAGGTTCTCATCACTGAGTTCCATGTCAATGTAAAGTTGGTCTCCTGCCAAGGCCCAGCGGTCTTTGCTTTGGGCAAGCAGGGTAACGGCGCGTGCATTCATCAGTGTGATCTGTGCATCCACCTTCGCCGACCCGTCTGCTGTATGCGGATTGCCGCGTACCTTCCAGTTGTCGCCGACCAGACCAATCTCGGTATTCAGTTCAGCCTCTGTGATCTCTTCCCTTGAGTCAACTTCAGGGCGTCGCACGATCATCTGCAGAGCGCCGTTGTCTTTTGGTGATTGGCGAATATGCTCCAAGCCCGCTTCAAGTTCTTCCAGAGATAAATGACGAATTTCTGACATGTTTAACCTCACTGCTAAAATTTTGTATTCAACTTTTTTTCAAGACCTTGTATATATTCCAGCTTATGAGCCAAGTATAGCATTTCTTTCGATTGGCCCAAACGGGTTATCTTTTTTTTAATGGTTGTTATGTCTTACTCGTTTTGTCTTTTGCGAGTGATAGAATCTTTGCGAGGAACGTATGGCAGAAATACAACTTCACAACGTCAGCTTTAGTTATGCGGCCCCGCCGAGTAACCCGGTAAATAGACTTTTTGAGATACGCAAACAACGCAATCTTGAAGATATGCCTGACGAGGCATCCCGTCGGGTGGTCGCGTTGAACGATGTCAATCTCACAATACCTCACGGACAAACCTTCGCTATTGTGGGCCCCTCGGGTTGTGGGAAGAGTACATTATTGCGCGTGTTGGCGGGCATTGAAAAAGAATATAAGGGGCAGGTCTTATATAACGGCGTAGATGTGAAAGACGTTGCACCGGGTGATCGTTACATTGGTATGGTGTTTCAAAATTATGCGTTGTATCCGAACTTCACCAACAATGGCAATCTCTCGTTCTTTTTCAAAATGCATGAGATCAAAGATGAAGAAACCCGTCAACGCATTGAATACACTTCACAGCTCATGGGCATCGGCTTCAATGATCTTCTCCCGCGCAAACCCGGCACGCTCTCCGGCGGAGAGAAACAACGTGTAGCGATTGCGCGCGCCATTGTCCGTGCGCCGAAATTATTTCTGTTCGATGAGCCGCTTTCCAATCTTGATGCCAAGCTCCGTGTACAAACCCGCATCGAGATCAAACGTCTTCTGCATCGATTTGAAATTACGAGCGTGTATGTCACACACGATCAAGTGGAAGCCATTGCGCTCGCCGATCAAATTGTTGTCATGCACTCTGGGGGAATTCAACAAGTGGGAACATATCAGGAATTGACGGAGAATCCTGTCAATTTATTTGTTGCGGGATTTTTGGGATTGCCGCCCATGGATCTACTTTCTGGCGGCTCTATTTCTGGTGGACGGTTGATTCTAGGCGATTATTCTTTTCCACTCTCCGAGCGGATATTCCCACTTGTCCAAAACGGACAGCAAGTGACGCTTGGATTGAGGTGTGAGACAATTAAGATCTCAGCGGAGAGTCAGCCTGATGGCGGAATCCAGCTTCGAGCGGAGATAGAGGCGATTGAACCTGATCTGGTGCATCATGTTCAGATCGTTTACGTCCGCATGGGGCAATTCACGTATTCGGGCCTTTGTCCAATGGATGTGAAATTGCATATCGGGCAATTGATCCACGTTACGATTGACTCTGAACGGTTGTATTTCTTCGATACGATTTCGGGCGAGCGTTTGTGATTTTAGATATCGTTGCGAATACAAGCTGCAATACCGTTACATAATTTTCTTTTCGAAGAACACACTCAATGGATCGTTGGTATATTCGCCAAATGGTGGACAACTCCGATACCCCATGCGTTCATAAAGATTGATTGCTTCTTTTTGATAAATACCTGTTTCGAGACGAAGCATGGGAATGTTCTTCTCCAGTGCATGGACCTCGAGATGTTCGAGCATTAGTTTGGCGAGTCCCAGCCCGCGAAATCGTGGGCGAACATACATACGTTTGAGCTCGCCATAATCCTTACCATAAAATTGCACGCCGCCACATCCCACCGGGATATTGTGACGGCGTGTGACAAAAACGAAACACCTTGTTTGATGAGCTTGTCGACGCTGTATCCGTGACGGCTTGTTTGCGGGTAGAGCGGTTCGAGATGTGCTTCAAGCTCTTCGATCAGGATGACGGCATCAGGCGTATCAGGGCGCTCAGGGGTAATGATGATTGTCATATTTGTGCTCAATTCATCTTGAGATTTCAATGGCACAAATTATCATCCTTCAAAATTATTTGTCCATTACCCGTATGGAGTAGATGGGTGAGGCGTTAGGTTAGTGCCTCATGCATCGTGCGCATTTGGATCTCAATGATGCGTGAACCCGACGATTGTGTGCAAGCCAACAAAATGGCGCTGGCCACATCTTCAGGCTCCAGCATGCCAGATTGTGCAACGCCTTGTTCGGTACGTCCTTTGCCAAGCGCGAACTCGGTTTTGACTCCGCCTGGGCAGATGGCACCGACTTTGATTCCATGTGGGCGAAGTTCCTTATCGAGCGCTTGGGCGAACCCGACCTGTGCAAACTTTGTCATGCAGTAGACGGCCTCTCCGGGAAAGCCATAGATCCCAGCCATCGAAGAGACCATTAGGATCGTCCCTGATTTTTGCGCGATCATCACCGGTGTGGCATATCGTGTGAATAAGAATGTCGAGCGGACATTGGAGTCCACCATTTCGTCGTAATCTTCTGCGCTGGTATCCACGAGATTCTTATAGTTCCCAACGCCGACGTTGTTGATGAGAATATCCAGTGAGCCAAACGTTTTCTTTGCCGCTTCAACGGCCGCGATGGCTGTTTGCTCTTCTTTTGCATCGCCGATCACGCTGATAGCTTTGCCGCCCGCTTTGGCTACCAGTGACTCTAATTCTGTGAGCCGTTCCTGTCTGCGTGCGGTGACAACCATGTTTGCGCCTTCACTTGCAAGTGCCAAGGCGCTTGCCCAGCCAATCCCTGCGCTTGCCCCTGTGATCAATGCCGTCTTGCCTGTTAACTTTCCGCTCATGGTGAACTCCTTTTGTGATATTTCGCGCTGAGCGGAGGGTTGAGTAGGGCGATAGCCCGTATCGAGACCCGCAGACGAAGCGCAGGTTTTCATGAAGCCCTGCGTCTCGTCTGCGGGGATGCAAAAGAACGCATCCCCTCCGCTCGACGCGATAGTGTTACGTTTATTTTACTGCCTTCCACCTCGTGAGCAACATCTTTACCTTTACACGGACGCGGCTATCTGCATCACCCAAGGCCCAGGCAGAGCGGGTGGATCGTTTAGTCTCTTCATCCAAGCCGATGAAGTTTTCCCATTCGTCGTGGATCCATTCTTCGATCTCGTTGGCAGTATCCCATGAATAATACAACGGGAAGAATTCTTCGCTTTCCCGTTTGAACCATCCATTGCTTTCGGCCTCTGCCACTGCTTTGTTGGCGGCCGCATCGTCTGCGAGCCCTATGGGGAAGTCTTGCACTCGTCCCGTTTCGCGGACTTCACGAGCCGATGCTACCTCGACATGCCAATTGTCCAGCATAGGACGCAGGTCAATTAGGACGCCATCAGGGACAAGGACTCTGTGGATTTCATTCAAGGCATGGACCATGCCTTCATGTTGAATGCATCAGAGCGACCACGCAAGGACAGCGATGTCGAAGGTCTCTTTGCGGAAGGGGAGATATTCGGCTTGAGAGTTGGCGAAGTAAGCTTTGTCTTTTAGCTTGGTTGGACGTTCTATCAAAGCGACACGAACAGCATTTCGGTCAGAGTCCAGCCCGATGGTAAGAGATGAGGCGTGCGTGTATTGCCACGTCAGACGCCCTTCGCCGCATCCAATTTCGAGGACGCGTTTATCGTTGAAGTCCAGAAATTTATGAAGATACTTTTTCTCGTTGCCTTCGGGGTCTTTGAAGAGAGTCATGAATTAATCCAACAAGTTGTAATACACCTGCGGAGCTTTGCGTTCGATAACCTGTTCGGCGGCGAGTGCCATGCGCAACAAGGTAGCCTCATCCCACGGGCGGCCGATGGCTTGCATGCCGATGGGCAGTCCTTTTTGAGTGTAGCCGACCGGGAAGGTGATGGCGGGATGACCCGTCATATTGGCGGTGGTGACGAAGCGCATGATCTCTGTTAGTACAGTGAGGTCGGAATCGCCATCGGGTAGTGCGCCTTGTTTGATCGGTGGGGCGGCGATGGCGGTGGTGGGTGTGATGATCATATCCACTTGTTGGAAGGCTTCGTGGAAGTGATTCATCATGCGGGTGCGGACTCGTTGTGCGAGAACATAATCGGTGGAAGTGAATTGGCGTGCGAGCGCAAGGTTCATGCGGGTATCCAGCCCATGTTCTTTGAAACGATGTGCGTTGTCATAGACAGAGTCCATTGCTTGTGCCATTTCGCTTGTGATCGTGACGAGATGAGCGATGCGATTTGCTTCGAGATTGGGAATGGTGACTTCGTGAATTTCACATCCCATTGATTCATAGTGTTTCAACATGGCTTCACACGCGGCCACCACTTCGGGGTCAGCGTGACGGAGCCATTTCCAGTACACGCCAAGTTTCAAGCCTTTGAGTTTTAAGTTGTCCCAGCCTTTGAGAGTGGGAGTGGGTTGATGCAGTGAGATAGGATCGTTGGGATCAGCGCCAGCGATCAGAGCGTAGGTGAGTGCCGCATCGGTTGCTGAACCAGCCAATGGTCCGATATGAGCGACGCTCCAATCGAGAGGCATGGCGCCGTGTTCGCTCACGCGTCCGTAGGTGGACATGAGTCCGACCAATCCACAAAATGCCGCTGGGACTCGGATCGAGCCGCCGCCGTCTGCGCCAATAGCGATGGGCACAAGTCCCGATGCGACCGCGGTGGCAGAACCGCTTGAACTACCGCCCGTGTAGTGGCCCGTATTGTATGGATTGCGCGGGGTGCCGTGCTGTGAGTTGAGCCCGGTCACGCCGATACCGATCTCGTGCATATTTGTCTTGCCGATAATCACTGCACCCACACTTCGCAGACGCGCTACAACAGTTGCATCTGTATCGGCAACTTTTTTCAAGAATGATGTGCCTGAGGTTGTGGGGTAACCTGTTACATCCAGTTCGTCTTTGATCGCAACGGGCACCCCATCGAAGATGCTCAATGGTTTTTTCTTTTTGATGCGCTCTGTGGCTTCGGCTGCCTGTCTCATAACATCATCACGTCGAATAGCGATGAACGCATTTAGTGACGGATCATGCTTGTTGCTTGCTTCGATGGATTCCAAAACCTTCTTCGCAACTTCTTCAGGGGTGGTTGATCCGTCACGATAGGCTTGGGCAACATCAAAGATACTCGTGAAATGAAACCCTTTTGTGACGCTTGGTTTGCTTGGCAATTCACTAGTCGCCACGGCTGTAGCTTTCTCTTGTATCGTCCCCGTGAAATGGATCGGATGATTTGTGGTCGCTTCTTCAAATCGTTGCTTACGCAACCAATTCACGCCCGCGCTGTCGAATAGGCTCGGTATGAGCAAACTCTTCAACGGTCCCTCCACTGCCGACACAAATAACTTCAATGCCACACCTGCCAGATAAGGCATCTTCACCGACTTTAGATCATATGCATCCATGTTTTCACCTCATTGAATTTTCAGCACTTTCGCGCCGCGTATTTTGCCTTGTTTCATTTCCATCAACGCCCGATTCGCATCTCTCAATTCATACTCTTGATATTCAGGTTTGATCTTCGCCTCCGCCGCCAATTGCAGGAACTCACGTACATCCTGCCTCGTCACATTTGCCACGCTCTTAATTTCTTTTTCCATCCACAGCTGTGAAGGATAATCCATTTTTAGGAATACATCCTTGTCCGTTTCCTCTTTACGGATCGCATTCACGACCAATCTTCCGCCTGCTCCCAAACGTTTCAACGCTTCACTTACTGGACCCCAAACTGGTGTGGTATCAATGACCGCATCCAACGCCTCATGCGGACTCTGCTCGATGCCTCCCGCCCAATCTGCTCCGAGCGATAAAGCGAATTCTTGTTCCGATTTATTTCTGCTAAACACAAATATCTTTGCATTCGGATACTTGTGCTTTGTCATCTTCAACACCAAATGATTCGACCCACCAAATCCCATCAGGCCGAGGTTCTGTCCATCTTGGATATTACTCAGTCGCAGTGACCGATATCCAATGGCGCCTGCGCACAATAACGGCGCTGCCTCTGAATCCGAAATCGTATCGGGAATCGGATAAACGAACTCCGAACGGGCTTTCATGTACTCGGCATATCCGCCGTTGACGTCACGTCCCGTCGCTTTGAATTCACTACATAAATTCTCGTTTCCCGCGAGACAGTGTTTGCAATGTCCACAAGCAGACGCGATCCACGCCACGCCCACGCGTTGTCCTTTTTGGATAGAGGAAGTTTGCTCCTGTTCTTCCGCCAGCAAGGTAGCTGATTCCACAACTCCAACAATTTGATGCCCCAACACCACAGGCAAATGGGGAGGCGGGGTTCGCCCTTCGATCTCATCCAACTCCGTGTGACACACTCCGCATCGAGTGACGCGAATCAAAACTTCGCCTTCGTTGAGTTTCGGTTCTTCCATTTCCTCGAACGAAAGTGGAGTCGGGTTATTGTTGAGAGACATAATCTCTCGCAGAAGCATGACTTTCATAAACTATCAAAAAGGTGACGGTCATTTACGAAATGACCGTCACCTTTGGTTGTCCTTTTATTTCGCTGGGAGGGTCAATGCAAACTCGATACCTTCTTTGACCCATGTGCTGACTTGTTTTGCAGTTTTACATCCATCAGGCTCGACCATCAACCAGCCTCTCATCGGCCTGCCTGTAATGTCGAAAAGACTGGTGTGTGGCTTCTTTAGGAGTTTGTCGCGCTTTTCTGGCCCTACACGTACGATCATGTTTTCCTTATAGATACCGCATGCCAGATTTCCCTGAATCAAAAAGCCAATACCGCCAAACATTTTCTTTTCGACAAATGGAATTTCGCCAAACGCGGCTCGCATTTGTTCTGCAAGTTTTTCATTGTATGCCATACGTGTTTCCTTTGTTACTTGCTAACGATTAAACGCTGATCGTCTCAATCCTTGATCAACCCACCGTGATACACCAATTCATAAGCGATCTCTTCTCCGCGACGGATGATTTCCCGTCCGTGAAAATGATCTGCGGTGCCGTCACTTGTGTCCACATAGGTCAAGCCATCTTCACTGTGTGTAAAGCCACCCAAAAAGCGACCTTCCTTGTACATACGTGAGAGGCTGGCTTTGATCATTTGCCCAGCCTGTGCGGCAGTGAGCAGGTCATCACGCAAGATGTAGCCGTAATAGTTCATCGCCCAGACGGGTTTGTCATCAAAGTACACCACTTCCTCGCCGATGAAATCTGTCCCGCCGAAGTAGCTGTCGAGATATGACCATTTGCCGTCTGTGAAGTGTAGGTCGTGTGAGCCAGGTCGAGAGGACTTTGCGTGTTCTCCACTCCCTACATACGTTGCCGCTTTGGCTCGGACGATGAACGCATTTAATTCGTCAATGTTGACCGACATGTTGGCTTATCCTGTTCCGAACTGTCTGTCTCCAGCATCGCCAAGCCCTGGCACGATATAGGCTCGCTCATTCAAACGTTCGTCAATGGCAGCGATGTGGATCGGGATATCAGGATGTTGATCTTGCATCGCTTTGATTCCTTCCGGCGCGGCGATGAGACCGACGAACTTGATCTTTTTCACGCCCCATTTTTTCAGCACTTCCGCTGTTGCTGTAGCAGAGCCACCTGTCGCAAGCATGGGATCAAGAATGAGACAAACAGAAACAGTTGGTTCAGTGGGAAGTTTATTGTAGTATTCAACGGGTCGCAGAGTATGTTCGTCACGATACAAGCCGATGTGCCAGACTTCCGCACTGGGCATTAATTCCCAGAAGCCTTCTACTAATCCCAGTCCTGCGCGTAGGATCGGGACAAGTCCGATTTTCTCTTGAAGTTCCTGACCCGTCATTTTGGCGAGGGGAGTTTCCAGCTCACGTGGCATAGTGGCAAGGTCAGCGGTCGCTTCATAGGCGAGCAATGCGGCGATCTCACGCACCAGTTCACGGAATTTCTTGGGTTCGGTTTTGATGTCTCTTAATCGGGAGAGTTTGTGCTTGACGAGCGGGTGCTTTGATTCGTAAACGTTCGACATGGATAGCCTCCGAAAATGGGTTACTTTATTATAGTCTTTCACATGGTTTTTGACCCGTGATTTATCTCCTTGATTTACGTACGGCAATAAAAGAGCAGGGATGTCCAATAGAGATCAAAGGCTTGTTGACTTATCAATACACATGTGAGCATGCTCCGCGCGTTGACGCCTCTTGACATTTTGTTTACATAGATATAAAATGTAAACACTGTAAACAAAAAGCGAGCTGACGATGACACAAACCCGAAGAGAACGAATCCGAACAGAGACGATTGATGAGATCAAATCCACGGCGTGGAAACAGGTGGCTGAGCAGGGAGCGGCCTCTCTTTCCTTACGTGCAATCGCGCGTGAAATGGGGATGACAGCCCCCGGGTTGTATCGCTATTACAAAGACCGTGACGCCTTGGTCACTGCATTGTTGATGGATGCTTTCATTTCCTTTGGTGATGCATTGGAAAGTGCTCGTAATGAATACGATAAGAACGACCATGTCGGGAGTTTCCGTGCCATTAGCAAAGCCTACTTTCAGTGGGCGGCAGATAACCCGCAGAAATATCTCTTCCTTTTTGGCACCCCGGTACCAGGATATCAATTTGCTCCTGAGCTTGGAGAATCAGCTCAGAGGAGCTTTCTCGCTCTACAGGGTGTTATCGGTGAAGCGTATAAAGCAGGGAAAATCACAGGGGAGTTGGCTACTCTTCGATTACCGACCAGCCTCAAGTCCCAGTATGATGCGTTGAAGAAGATGGGGTTACCTTACGTCCCACTTGTTACACATCTGGCATTGTATGCATGGAGCATGATGCATGGAATGACCTCTCTATTCATCTATGGGTACCTCACAGGCTTTTTGGGTGATCAGGTCGAAACGTTTATAGATGTCGAGATCGAAAAAACAATTCGAGTGTTAGGGCTCGAATAAGGTGAGACAGAATGTTAACTACAAAACTTGACCTTCAATTTAAAAATCTGATCGTGCCAGCCGTGGTCATGCTGGCGTTTTGGGGTGTTGCTATTTGGGGCTTCACTGCATCTGGATACATCCAACCTCTTATTATGTTTGGGTACATTGGCACATCGCTCGGGATTGGACTCGGATTGTATGCCGCGCTTCCCAAAAAACAAAAACCTGTGGGGCGTCGCCTTACGCTATTTCTCGTCGGACTCTTCCTTGTTGGGTTTGCGATCTTTATGGGGCGTGAGAACGTGCAAATCGAAGGTGCTATCTTTGGCTTGCTCACAGGCGTGGTCCAGATGGGCGTTATCCATTACATGATCGCCAAGATTGTGGGCCCTCTTCTATTTGGGCGGATGTGGTGTGGATGGGCTTGCTGGACAGTGATGGTGTTGGACTTGCTTCCTTTCAAACGTCCCAGCGGACGCCTCCCACGTCGGTTTGGCTGGATCCGCTATCTGCACTTTGGTCTCAGCCTTGGCATTGTCTTGCTTCTTCTCTACGTAGTTGGTTTCCGTGAAGGGGCAACAGGATCTGTGGCTGTGACTTGGTTTATCATCGGCAACCTGTTGTATTACACCGTAGGCATTGTGCTGGCGTATACGCTCAAAGACAATCGTGCCTTTTGCAAATATGTATGTCCTGTCAGTGTTCCATTGAAGGTTACATCGCGTTTCTCGCTTATCAAGATCGGGCAAGGAAGTGGCCAATGCAATGACTGTGATGCCTGTGAAAAGATGTGCCCCATGGATATTCGAGTCAGCGACTATGTTTTGAATAATCAGCGTGTGCTTTCCACAGAATGCAGTCTCTGCCAGACGTGTATCACCGTCTGCTCGCAGGATGCTTTGAAGTTATCCTTTGGCTTTGATATGGGTGGAAAGGAATTACTGCGTGAGACAGGTAAGTAGATGAAACCTAGACCTTTTCTCATCGCGGTGATCTTCTTTATTGTTGTGATCGTCATCGCTCATTTCTTTGCTCCACTGAATTATCGTTGGGAGCAAAACACGATCAGCGACTTGGGCTCGCAGGGACATGTCTATAAATGGATCATGCAGGCTGGTTTCATTGGTTTTGGACTGATTCTGACCGCAGGAGTGTATTCCTATTTTCGCCAGAATAATAAATTGTATTTTTTACTCTTCATCGCGATTTATGGGTTGTCCATCCTAATGTCTGGAATTTTCTGTGCCGCATCTATTGACCCCGCGATTTCATATTCTGTTCAAGAAGCGAGTCTACATTCCCTGTTTGCTACTCTTGCAGGGGTTGCCATGAGCTTGGGAATCTTTTGGCAGACTATGACGGTTTCCACCAGTCGTGAGCGGCGGATTCGTCTCGTTTTTCTGTTATTGATTGGGGGTATTTCAGGGTTGTTCGGCTTGGCGGAAAATCATGTTCTCGTTTTAGATAAAGGTATCATCCAGCGCATTCTCTATTTGGTGGGACTGACCTGGTTAGTGTACGAAGAAAGAATCCTTGTATCGGAGGGTATTGTCAAATGAAAGGAAATGATTTTATGAGTTGGGTCCTGCGTTCACCGTTGCATGGAATGTTGAGCGACGGCATTATGTTGCTCACTGTGACAGGGCGCAAAACAGGAAAGAAATACACTACGCCTGTTGGGTATTATCATGAAGGTGGTTATCTTTGGGTGATCACCAGCCGTGACCGCAAATGGTGGCGCAACTTACAAGGTGGGGCAGAAGTAAGTTTGTTGTTAAAGCGAAAACCTGTTACTGCATTTGCAGAACTTGAGTTGGATGCAAAAGCAGTAGAAACGCGCATGTATGAATATCTGCGTCATGTGCCGCAATCCGCGAAGCCGATGGGAATCCGTATGGAAAAGGGAAATGCTAATGCGGATGATGTTATTCGTACTGCGAGTGGCAGGTTATTCATCCGCCTAAAGTTGAACTGATCTTATTTTGCAGACAGGCCAATTGTCTCTTTGGCACCTTGGAAGAAAAGGCTTCGGAATAGTTTTGTTACTTCTTCGGGGGTGTAGTGCATCCCCTCATCCAGCCACCAGTCCACAGTGCTGAGTAGGGCGCCGCTGAAGTATGCGGCAAAGAAATCAACAGGAACATTGAAAAAGACCGGGAGGGGATCGGTCTTGAGTTTGGCTTCCACAAATTTGGTGATCGCCTCTGTACTGATCTTGCGAATACGTTCAACGATGCGGCTTGACTTGGCGCTTTTCAAAAGGATGTAATAGAGTTCGGAGTTATCCTTGATGTGTTGAAAGACCATCAACAGAGGGCGAGTTGAAATACTTTCGTTTTCCTGAATCGGGAACCAGTCTGAGAATGGAATCTCAGAAAGGGTTTGCACCCTTTCGTTTGCCATTTCATTAAACTCCTCGAGCAAAAGATCTTCCTTGTCCTTATAATGGAGATAGAACGTGGCGCGTCCCACATTGGCGTGTTCTGTGATCTCCTCGGTGGAGATGGCATCGTATCCCTTTTCTTTGATGAGTTCAAGCAACGCGGCACGGAGTGCTTGTCGCGTGCGCTGGATACGGCGGTCTGTTTTGTTTTTCTTTTCAATCTGCATACAACTAACCTGTTTCTAATCCTGCAATATTGACAGGAGTAATTTCCTTATTATAATGGACATCCTATAATACTGTACACTGTCTATTATCTTTTCCTAGGTGGGTATTTTAACCTATCCAGAAAAACAAGTTGAGGATTATTCGTGTCTAGTTCGCGTACCAAATTTATCAATAAGAACACATCTGAGAACAAACCAGCGTTGATCGAACTGCAGAATGTGGCGAAAGTCTATTCCACTGCGGCTGGCGATTTCGATGCACTTAAGGGTATTAACTTGCAGGTAAGTGCTGGTGAATTTGTTGGTATTGTGGGCAAGTCAGGTGCAGGCAAATCCACACTGTTGAATATGATCACAGGCGTGGATAATCTCACTTCTGGTGAAGTGTTAGTCAATGCAAATGGTTCGCCTGTGTCCGTTCACAAAATGGAAGAAGATAAGATCGCCCTATGGCGCGGCCAAACAATGGGGGTTGTGTTCCAGTCTTTTCAACTGCTTCCCATGCTGACACTTGTCGAGAACATCACATTGCCCATGGATCTGTGTGGCAACTTTCATCCCAAGCGCTCCCGTGAGCGAGCCATCGAATTGCTTCGCCTCATGGAAATTGAAGAACATGCCGATAAACTCCCAGCCCTCATCTCGGGCGGACAACAACAACGTGTAGCGATCGCGCGTGCTTTGGCCAATGATCCACCGGTTCTGATCGCAGACGAGCCAACAGGCAGCTTGGATTCGGTGACCGCCGATCACATCTTTGAACTCTTTCAACACCTCGTGGAAGATCGCGGCAAGACCATTATTATGGTGACGCACGATCAATCCCTTGCCCCGAAATTTACACGCACATTAAGGATTACAGATGGGGAATTGGACTCATTGCCCTTAGTGGAGGAGACGAAATGATGGCCTCGCGTCGCGCCTCCCGTAATGCTGTTTCCGTCCAACATACAATGACCTCCGCTGATGCCATGATCGACATGCACGGCATTATCAAGAGATTCAAGAATGCGGCAGGTGAATTCACTGTCCTCAAAGGTGTGGACCTGACGATCAATCGCGGCGAATTTGTTTCGGTGGTTGGCAAGTCTGGGAGCGGCAAATCCACACTGCTGAATATGATCACAGGCATTGACCATCCCACTGAAGGACGTGTGGTCATCGGTGGTACGGATATTTATACGAATGTTACAGAAAGCCAACGCTCGAAGTGGCGTGGACGCAACCTGGGAATCGTGTTTCAGTTCTTCCAGTTAATGCCGATGCTCACATTGCTTGAGAACGTGATGCTCCCGATGGATTACGCTGAACTCTATGACTTCGATGAGCGCCCCAAACGAGCCATGCAAATGCTCGAGATGGTTGGCCTTGAAAAATTTGCCAACAAACTGCCTGTGTTGGTCTCAACAGGACAGCAACAACTGGCTGCCATTGCGCGTGCGCTAGCCTGTGACCCGCCGTTGTTGGTTGCTGATGAGCCGACAGGCAACCTCGATACGAAATCCGCGAACATCATTATTGACCTTTTCGAAGAACTGGCACAACGTGGCAAGACAGTCGTCATGGTGACGCACGACCCTTCTCTTACATCGCGCACCACACGCAACATCATCATTGCTGATGGGGAACTGATCAACGAAACCGTCGCGAAGTCCCTACCGTGGCTCAGACATCGTCACATGATGGAGTTCTCAAAGATCGCAAAAACGCAAATCTATCCCGCCAAGGCAACGATCATTTCTCGTGACGAGCATGTTGAAAATTTCTTTATGATCCACAAAGGCGAAGTGGAAGTGATCTTGCAGGATCGCAAGAAGGAAGAGACCGTTGTTTCTCGTTTGGGACCAGGTGAATTTTTTGGTGAGATCGAATTGATGCGTGGCGGCAAGTCCATTGCAAATGTGCGAGCCGCGCCCGACGGCCCTGTCGAATTGTTGACCATCAACCGCGAGGACTTCAAGCGTGTGATGGATGAGTCCCCGATCACAGCTGAAGCAGTTGGCAAGATCGTACAAGAGCGATTGGAAGCTCATCGTGCCGTTGATAGCCGAACGGATCGCGGTATCTTCTCTCTGTTCAAGAAGAAATAGTAATCGTTATATCCATGACGGACCCACGCAAACTTCCTCAGGTGCTTTACATTGCCGACAGCGACGAATCCCGTGCGCTGGTGGGGCGTTTGCTTTCCCCAAGCTATGTGGTGCTTGAAGCCGCGAACCCATTGGATGGTTTGCAACTTGCTGAAGAGACCAACCCTAATTTGATCTTGTTGGATAACAACCTTCCACAGATCACCGGCAACGAAGCGGCAACACGTCTTCGTAAGATTTTGCCCAATACGCCCATTGTCATTATTTCTGGCGATCTCTCGAACGGTGCCCGTGAGCGTGCGTTAGCGGCAGGTGCTGTAGGCTTCATCCCTAAACCGATCGATGATGATTTTAAGATGCAAGTTGGAGAATATTTGAACGGCAAGGTTGAAAAGCTTGAACAGCCAGAATTACATCTGCAAGCTTATCAACAGGAACTGGCTGAAAAGTTCGAAGGGACTATCCGTCAATTAACCTCTACGGTCGACCGCAATAAATATTTGCTTCAACAAAATCAGACCATGTTTACGATGCTCGAACGCAGGCATCGCCTCCTTGAAACAGCCGCCCGTGTGGGGCAGTTGGTCACATCCATTTTGGATCTGGATGATTTGTTGAAATATACGGTCGAAATTATTTGCAGTGAGTTCAATTTTTATTATTCCGGTATCTTTCTGTTATCAAGCGATTCGAAATGGGCTGTGCTTCGGGCAGGTTACGGTACTGCTGGACGAAAGATGATGGACGAAAAATACCGCTTGCCGGTGGATGACCACTCGATGATCGGAAATGCCATCTTGAAGCAACAAGCGCAGATCGCTTCGGATGCGGCTGGAGAGGAATCGCGCTTCAAGAATCCATTTTTGCCTGATACACGTTCTGAGATGGCTCTGCCCCTGATCGCTAAATCGGAAGCGCTTGGCGCACTGACCGTGCAAAGTGATTCATTGCAGGCTTTCTCTGAAGAGGACATTACGTCTCTGCAGGTGATGGCTGACCATATCGCCATTGCCTTGAGCAATGCTCAACTAATGGACAAATTGGCAGTTGCGAATGCAGAGTTGTTACGGACAAAGACTTACGAAGCGATTGCTACGGCTACTGGTGAAGCCATCCACTGGGTGGGGAACAAGGCCGCACCCATTCCCGGTAGTATCAAACGTGTGCGCGAAGATTTGAATTACCTGCTGGCTTTGATCGGACAGTTGGATGAATCAGCGTTGGGAAATGCTGTTTTGGCCGAAGCAGTTGAAACGATCAAAGAAGAAGCGGAGATGGCCGGTATCGATCTGAAAGCTGTGCTCGATGAGATGTCCGCGATGAAGCCGAATCGTCTCAGAGCTTTAGTCAGTATCGAGTCTTTGATCGAAGATTTGGATATCGCAGAGAATAGCGCGAAGACGATCCTTGATATCAAAGAAGGTTTGATCGGCCCTGCGCGGCAGAGAAATGACGCGGCGATTTCGTTGCGTGAGATGATCACAAACACCGTGGAGAATATGGGATTGCCGAATGGTGTTGTGGAATTGAATTGGTCGGAAGATATGCCGCACGCCTATGTGGATGCACGACAGGTGGAGCAGGTTTTCAATAATCTGATTAAGAATGCTTGGGAGGCGTTGACGAATACGCCTGACCCGAAAATTTGTGTGAACGGACAACGTGATGAAGACCCGGACTTTGTGTTGGTTACCATAAAAGATAACGGCCCTGGTATCCCAAAAGAAATTCAGGAAAAAATCTGGGTTTCGTTTTTCACTACAAAAGGTGGAAGCGGTGGGACCGGGCTTGGACTCTCTTCTGTGATGCAGATCGTTAACCAGCATGGCGGTAAGATCATGTTGGAAAGTGAAACTGGAATGGGCGCAACATTTTCTGTGCGTTTGCCTGTTGAAAAGAATAGCCAAGGAGGATGAATGACCACTGTGTTTTTAGTCGATGATGAAAGGTTGATCCTGCGCAGTCTTGAAAAGACACTTTTGCGTGCAGGTTTCGACGTATTGACCGCGTCCGATTGCAAAAGCGGGAGCGAGTCTTTTGCGCAAAGCAAGAATGAGATCAACATCGCGGTGTTGGATTTGAATATGCCTGGTTTCGATGGGATCCCCAAAACCGGTGCCGGGCTGGACCTGTTGGATGATCTCAAAAAACAAAAAGCTGACCTACCGGTTGTGATCCTGACTGCGTATGATGAAGTAAGCCGCGCAAAGGATGCGGTTTCACGTGGCGCGAGCGCGTTCTTTGTCAAAGGGCGTGAGCAGGGCCTGGTGGAATTGATCCAAAAGATTTTGAGTGAAAAGTAAGATACAACAAGTAAAAGAGGCAACCATGACAAGCGATATTCAAAGACATGCTACGTTATTAAAGGCCGCCGCGAGCGCCGCCAAGAACATCACCACCATCTTGGATCCTCAGGAATTACTCCAGCGCACAGTGGATATCATCTGCGATGAGTTTGATTTTTATTATGCGGGTGTGTTTTTCGTTGACGAAGCAAAGCAGTATGCCGTTCTCAAATCTGGGCGTGGCAATGCTGGCAAGGCAATGATCGCAGAAGGACATAAGCTTGCCATTGGTGGAAACTCGATGATTGGCGCGGCCATTGCCAGACGCGAAGGGCGCATCGCTCTGGACGTTGGGCAGGAAGCGTTTTTCTTTGAGAACCCCCACCTCCCGAAGACGCGCTCTGAAATGGCGCTTCCATTGATCGTAGGCGAGGATGTCATCGGTGCATTGACCGTGCAGTCAACCGAAGAAGCCGCATTTCACGATGAGGATATTGCCGCTCTGCAAACCATGGCGGACCAGTTGGCGATCGCCATTCAAAATTCTAATCTGCATCGGCAAGCTGAGCGCCGTTCTCGCTTGTTGAAAGCGGCCAATCGCGTTGGCAAAGAAGTCACATCCATTCTTGATCTTGAGACCTTGCTTCCGCATACCGTAAATATTATTTGTGAAGCATATGGGTTGTATTATGCGGGTGTGTTCCTGCTGGATGAAACTGGCGAATACGCTGTACTGCGTGCTGGGTATGGCAAGGCTGGCAAGGCAATGATTGCCGAAGGTCACAAACTTAAGATCGGCACTGTCTCGATGATTGGTGCCTGTATTGCGATGGGTGAGGCGCGCATTGCCTTGGATGTTGGGGAAGAACGTGTCCATTTCAAAAATCCGCATTTGCCCCACACGCGTTCTGAAATGGCACTACCATTGATTTATGGCGGTAAAGCTCTCGGAGCGGTGACCATTCAAAGTTCTGAAGAACGCGCCTTTAGCGATGACGATGTCACTACGTTGTTGACCATGGCCGAGCATCTTGCTGTTGCCATTAACAATGCTCGCCTTATTGATGAACTAAAGGAAGCGCATAACGAGATCTTGCGTAACAAAGTGTTCGAAGCGTTGACCACTGCGACCACCGAAGCCATTCATTGGATCGGCAATAAGACACTTCCCATCTCGCTCACCGTTGCGCGTCTGCGTGAAGAGATTGCCGATGGGCAAGTGGATGTGGAATCGCTTCGCGAAGATCTGGATATGATCTCAGAAAGCGCCACACAGATCATCCAAGTGAAGGAACAATTGATCGGTGCCGTACGTGAAGCCCGTCCGCGGCCTGTGTTGTTCGCGGATATTCTACAAACAGCCGCACATCAACGTGATATTCCTGAAAACCTGCTCAAGGTTGAGATCGATGATGCGGTGGCTTATGTCATCGCAGACGGTACACAACTCACGCGTGCGATTGGCAATGTCTTGCAGAATGCCGCTGAGTCAGGTGCCAAGTCTGTGAAGGTGACTGCACGTCCCACAACAGAGCGCGGCATGTTGGAGATCGTGGTGGAAGATAATGGTACAGGCATGCCTCAGGATGTTGCAGAAAAAGCCTGGTCGCCATTCTTCTCCACGCGTGGGCTTCCTCATCATGGTCTCGGCCTGCCCGCCGCCATGCACGTTATCTCCCAATCACAGGGACGTATCGGGCTTGTCAGCATTGAAGGCAAAGGTACTACGGTTTCCATAGTCATGCCCGCAACTCATGTTGACATGGAAGCACCTCAAACGGGAAGCGTCAAGAATATTCTTTTGATCGATGATAACGATGACTGGGCGAAGCTCTTTACCGAACTGCTCAAAGGGACGAAGGTCAAATTGACTCAATCGACTGACCTAAAGAAATTCCCGTCTGCTGACCTGATCCTCGTGGATGAAAACATCGCGTCTCTTTCCCTGACCGATATCCTGTCTGCGCTTTCAGCGGCTGGACTTGCATCGAAGACAGTTATCCTCACATCCGCGATCAACCCGGAACGGGTTACACAATTCCTGCGCGGTGGTGTCAAGGATGTTATGTTGAAGCCGTACTCTGGCGCAGAAATAACTGAACTCTTACAGTAAAGGATTCTATTCAGCAAGCCCGGTGGCTTGTTGGGTCTGGCAAGTATTATGAAACCTCGTTGGCGAAAAGTTTTACACGATCTCATTGATAATAAGGGACGCACACTGCTGGTTGTCTTTTCCATTGCAGTGGGTGTGTTCTCTATTGGTGTGATCGCAGGTGCCTACCAGATCATCTCGAACGACATGGGTATTTCATATGCATCAAATAACCCTGCAAATATTGAAATGCGCATGTCCAATTTCGATGATGATGTGTTGTCGTCCATTCGAAACCAGAGAGATGTTGAAGATGCCGAGGCGCGGCGTGTGTTCAATATGCGTGTGCGTCTGCCCGGCACGGAAAAATGGACGACGTTCGATGTGATCGCTTTCGAAAGTTTTGAAGACAACACCATTAATCTGTTGAAACCCATCGAAGGCGCCGCCATGCCTGGCAAGCGCGAAATCCTGTTGGAAAAGGACGCGTTCGAAGCCCTGAAAGTGAATGTAGGCGATTTGCTGGAATTCCAGCTCCCCGATGGCTCCACAAAGACCTTGCCGGTTGTCGGCATCGTGCAGGATACGGCGGCTGGTGCGGGCGACTTTCTCGCCGATCCATTCGCCTATATCTCAACTGATACCTTGCAATACTTGGGCCAGCCAAAGTTATATAACCGCGCCCTTGTAACTGTCTCATACGGTGGCGACGATCTACAGCCCATCCGTGAAGAGAGCGTGGGCGATTTCAGCACCGACCCATTTGCCTACATAATGAAAGGTGTCTTGCGTTTCTTGGAGCAACTAAAACTGTACAACAGCGCTCCTGTGACTGTCCCAAGAGACGGCGACAATCCACATTACATTCGTGAAGTGGGCGGAGAGGTAAAGGATAAGATCGAGGGAGGCGACATCGATGTTATCCGCTCTCGATTTTCTGAGACACATAAACACCCATTGGGAAGCACGATCAACGCTGTGTTGGGTATTTTGCTGGCGCTGGGTGTTTTGATCGTTTTGTTGTCCAGTTCGTTGATCGCCAATACGTTGAGCGCATTGTTGAATCAACATTTGCGCCACATTGGTGTGATCAAGCTGGTAGGCGGACAACGGAAGCAAGTCTTCCGCATGTATCTTACGCTTATCATGGCGTTCGGTATTCTGGCTTTGTTGATCGCCGTTCCCTTGGGTGGACGAGGCGCATATGCACTAGCCGAGTTCATTGCAACCAAGTTAAGTTTTAGCCTGTTGGGGTATCGTATTGTGCCAATAGCGTTTATTGTTCAAATTGGCGTAGGGCTTTTCGTTCCATTGATCGCAGGTCTTGCGCCTGTCATTAATGGATCGCGGATTACGGTCTTAAAAGCTCTCAGCGGAGATCTGGCTGAGGATGAGGTCCAGTTCAAAGACGGTGAGATGCGTCTCTCCTGGTTCGATTGGGCACAAGTCAAAGTGACACGCTTGCTTGCGGCGCGCGGTATCCACATC
Source organism: Candidatus Defluviilinea proxima (assembly GCA_016721115.1). Lineage (NCBI taxonomy): Bacteria > Bacillati > Chloroflexota > Anaerolineae > Anaerolineales > Candidatus Villigracilaceae > Candidatus Defluviilinea > Candidatus Defluviilinea proxima. The sequence goes on along the minus strand of JADKIW010000001.1, from coordinate 4,171,040 downwards.
CCACGTCCGTTCATCATTTCATTGAGAAATACATTCCGTAGAAAGAGCCGTCTGTGGTTGACGTTGTTCACGCTTACCATGGGTGGCGCGATCTTTATCTCGGTCTTCAATGTACGCGTGACTTTGCATGATTACATCGGGCAGATCGGGAAATATTTCCGCGCTGATGTGACACTTGATTTCGATCAGGCGTATCGCTTGAAAGAGGTCAAAAAAGCGGTGATGGATGTGGACGGCGTTGTGGATGTTGAGGGTTGGCAGTTTGCGAGCGGTGAGCTCATGGATGATCAAAAGAATGTGATCGAAAACATCACGTTGTTAGGACCACCTGCCGAAAGTAAATTGGTTCAACCTCTTCTTATTGATGGACGATGGTTGCGTACGGATGATGTAAGAAAGATGGCCGTGAGTGAAAGTCTGACACAATCGTTCCCCGGCCTCAAAGCAGGTGACTATATCAAAATGCGCATCAATGGACACGATGAAGTCTGGCAGGTGATCGGCATCTTCAAGTTTGTTTCGCAAGAAGGTGTACTAGGATATGCTCCGTATGAATACATCTCAGAAATGAACAATCAGGCGAATCGTTCCTTCTCCTTTAGAGTTGTGACCGAACAACATGACCGTGCCTATCAAAATGCGAAGGCCGAAGAACTGGATAAATACATGCGTGATAAGGGATACAAAGTCCGCGTGTCTGAGGCGGGAAGCGCATCGTTGGATGCGGCTGTAGAAAGCCTCGACATTCTGGTCGTGTTCCTGTTGATCATGGCGGTTCTGACGGCTATCGTAGGTTCGATGGGCTTGACAGGGACGATGGGTATGAATGTGCTTGAGCGCACACGTGAGATTGGTATCACACGTGCCATTGGCGCAGATGATCGTGCTGTGATGCGGACGGTCATTGCCGAGGGCATAGTGATCGGCTCGATCTCTTTTGCTTTGGCGATCATTTTATCGATCCCATTTACGTATGGACTTTCAACAATTGTAAGTTTGGCAATATTCCAGACACCTATTACAGTGGTGTTTACATATCTGGGATATGCCATATGGCTTGCGCTCGTTTTAGTGCTATCCACGTTTGCGAGCATTTTACCTGCACGTAACGCGGCTCGTCTCACAATCCGTGAGGTATTGGCGTACGAATAGATTGCTTCAAGGTGTGGGAACTCCCTGCCCTTAAGGAATTATCGAAATCAAGAAAGGTATAAGATGAAAACAACAAAAACTTTATTAATGCTGATCGTGATCCTGGCGCTGACATTGACCGCCTGTGGGAATCAGCAACCAACAACCACACAAGGTGACAGTTCGGTGGTGCCTACTGCGTCAAAGGAGGCGGTGGTTGCAGAAGGACATCTCAAACCTGCGCACGCGACCAACTTGTCGTTCCAAGTGCGTGGTGTTGTCGAAGATGTTGCCGTTAAGATCGGTGACAAAGTCAGTATGGGTGATGTGCTTGCACGTCTCTCCAGTGCAAGCCAGGCTGAGGCGCAACTTGCTGCCGCAAACCTGGAATTGCTGAATGCGCAACAGGCTTTAGATACGCTCAATCGTACTGGTGGTGCGAACCGTGCCTCCGCATGGGATGCTTATCAACAGGCCCAGATCGCACGTGAAGAGGCCCAAAAAGAATGGAATGATGTAAATCCTCGCGATGTAACCGAGCGCGTCGACGAACAACAGTCTACAGTCAACGACCGTAAGAAAGATCTTGAAGACGCACAGGATGAGTTCGATAAATACAAAGACCTCGACAAGGATAATTCCAAGCGTAAAACAGCTGAAGATGATCTGCGATCCGCACAAAAAGATTATGACAATGCTATCGCTGAGCTTGAGGATATACGACGAGAAAGTGACAGTGCCCGTGCCGCGCTTGATGCCGCTCTCGCTACCGAAGCAGAAGCCAAGCACCAATATGAACTTTCCATTGATGGCGCCAATGCTGACCAACTAGCCCTTGCGCAAACCCGCCTCGATAATGCGCAGGCGCAGGTCAAGGCGGCGGAATCCACTTTAAGCAATTATGTTATTACCGCCCCGTTCGATGGTATCGTGGCTGATGTGGCCATCACGGTTGGCGAACAGGTCGGGACCGATGTCCGCGCTGTGAGCGTTGTGGATACATCTTCATGGATCATTGAAACGACAGATATTACCGAGCTTGAAGTGGTTGGCGTTTCGGTTGGTCAATCTGTCACATTTACAGCCGATGCGTTCTCTGATGTCACAATGAACGGTGTTGTCACTGCCATTAGTCAATCATCCTATACCCAGAACGGTGATGTGATCTACACCGTCTACATCAAAGTGGATGATGCTGACCCGCGCGTCAAATGGGGTATGACCGTGGAAGTGACATTCCCGCCCGCTGAATAATTAGAACAATTGTTGGCTTGAAATCGGAAATGAAAAGTGCAATAATAAAATTGCTCCGATAAAGAGCTAACCCGGGAAAACCCGGCGGCGCAAAGTCATGGGTCTAAAGCTGAACTGAGCCACGATCGCCAGACTGCCGATAAAAGCCAATCCGTCGAAAGGCGGTGACGCAAAGCCAGGCATCTAAAATCAGACGCGCGCTGATCAAGACCGACCGGCCATCCGAAAGGCAAAACTATCGAAAGGTAGTGACGCAAAGTCATGGGTCTACCGTCATCGTAAGTAGTGTGACCACGATTGCCAGACTGCCGAAGAGCATTATTTGCAGGGACGACTATTATTTTTCAGTCGTCCCTGTATTTTATTGCGGATGAAGGGCCGCTTCATTCTTAGCTGAAAACTGATTCTGCTCAATTAACTTTCTCTTCTTTTCGGCCTGCTCTTTCCACCTTCATCCTTCATCATTCATCCCTTATAATTCCCCTATGCCTAAACCTCGTCCCCTCGACCCCGAATCCAAACCCGACGACCGCGTGGATAATGCTCTCCGTCCGCAAAAACTGGATGACCTCATTGGTCAGGACCAAGTCAAAGAGAATCTTGGCATCCTGATCTCTGCGGCGCGCAAACGCGAAGAAGCGCTCGACCATGTTTTGTTTTATGGCCCTCCCGGTCTTGGCAAAACAACCCTTGCACATGTCGTTGCCAATGAAATGGGAGTCAACGTCAAAGTAACGGCGGGACCTGCCATCGAGCGCGCAGGCGACCTGGCTGCCATCCTCACGAATCTCCGTCAAGGGGATGTGTTGTTCATTGACGAGATCCATCGCCTCGGGCGTGCTGTCGAAGAGGTGCTGTATCCCGCGATGGAAGATTACTCGCTGGATATCGTCATTGGTAAGGGACCTTCGGCGCGCTCCATTCGTTTGAAACTGCCGCGCTTTACAGTGGTCGGGGCGACGACGCGTTTGGCGTTGGTGACAGCTCCTCTACGGGCAAGATTCGGTGCCGTCTATCGCTTGGATTATTACGATATTGAGTCCATGAGGAAGATTGTGGCAAGGGCCTCAGGGATGCTCAAAGTCCCAGCCGATGAATCAGGCATCAGTGAAGTAGCGAGGCGTGCGCGTGGGACTCCGCGTATCGCGTTGCGTTTGCTAAGGCGTGTCCGCGACTATGCCCAAGTCCGCGCGGACGGGACGATCACGCAATCCGTTGCGAGAGAAGCGCTGGATCTGTTGCAGGTGGACCCTCTCGGGCTCGACGATGTGGATCGCCGCGTGCTGAAGACCATCATCGAAAAATACAATGGCGGCCCCGTAGGTTTGAACACGATTGCCGCATCGATCAGCGAAGAGCAGGATACGATCATGGATGTGGTTGAACCGTATCTTCTGCAACTCGGCTTCCTCGACCGCACCCCGCAGGGACGTGTTGCCACTAAATCGGCGTATGAGCATTTGGGGTATGCGTACACGGCCGAGGGACAGCAAAGACTTTTATAGACGATAGACGGTAGACCATGGACAATGGTTTGATGGTCTACCGTCTATCGTCCACGGTCTGTGATCTTATGGAATCTATCGCTCGCTATCTCATGATCGGGGGCATCATCCTCTTCCTCGTGGGTGGGGGAGTCTATCTTGCATCCAAATTCGGCATTCCCCTCGGCCGTCTGCCCGGTGACATCCGCATTGAAGGCGAGAATGGCTCGTTCTATTTTCCAGTGACAAGTTCGATATTGGTGTCGGTGGTATTGACGATTTTGTTGAATCTTATAGCTCGAATTATTAGAAAATAGGGATATTCATGGAAACAAAAGTCCAGGTGGATATTAAAAGTGAGGAAGAAACAAATTCAGGGTTTTCGTGGCGGATCAGAGTAGGCAACCTTTTTGGGCTTCCACTTTACATTCATTTATCATTTCTTTTATGGCTTTTAGGGCTGTTTTGGGTTGACGCAAGTAGTTTGGTTCTATATATCTCGATGTTGATATTTAGCATTGGTTTTCATGAACTTGCACATGCTTCGGTATGTCGGTGGTTAGGTCTTGGTGGCGGGACACTTACCATTTGGCTATTTGGTGGGTATTTCATTCCCTTTTCTGAATTGACTTTATTTGAAATGAGTCGAAGAGAACGTATTCGATATGCAGCTATGGTCCTTGCTGGACCGTTAAGTAACCTGCTTTTATCAGCTTTCTTTATTTTGTTGGCTTATGCAACCTCAATGAATCATTTTCAAGTTGCTGCCAGATTCAATTTGACTCTTGCTGTACTTAACCTGCTTCCCGTGGGAAGATTAGATGGTGGGAACATCGTAATTTATTTGGGCTCTACAGTTTTTCAATGGCGAAGGATTATGATGGCAGTTGGTATATTATGTTTTCTGGCTGCAGTTGGTTTTTTCTTTAGTGCCTTTTATGATAGTTGGATTGGTAATTATTCTAATTGGGCAGGTTTCTTAATAGGAATGGGAATTCAAACTATTAGAACGAGTAAAAAACCAGAAGATGAGATGAAAGCTGAGAGCATCAAGCTTGTTACAAAGGAACGTATAATAGCAGAACGATCCAACAATAGGAACATCTTTAATAAGGGAGTAGCTTTAATTATAAGCTTTGGATTCTTCGGGATGTTTATATACTCGATCTGGTATATGGGGTTTTACTATTCAGTCTATGGGAATGTTCCAGGTCATATTGTTTATACAGCTATAAATAACAACCGATCACCTGAGCTTCGTGTGATGAAAGGAATGGGGTTTCCGATTATTAAATCAGTCAAAAATCCCGCTTATTACCCTTCGGCTTTTTCTGCTTCAAAAGATGGAAAATATATTGCTTATGAATGTGTTTCCTCGCGCTCAGAAGAACAGACAAGTATTTGTGTAGTTGATATATTGGGAAATTTAGTTTCGGAAACCTATATGAGTGACGAATTTCGACAGGCCAATATATTTGTGTCTCCAGATGGTAAAAAAATATTGCTCTCCACCTATGACAGTAATAAGTCTTGGATAGCTGACACTTTATCTGGTCAATTACAAGAAATTTACCCAAAGGGAATTGTTGCTGGTTGGACACCAGACGGAAATTCTATATTGCTAATCGCCCATATGGATGGCAAGGCAGAGATATTGTCTATGAGTATAAAGACAAAGGTTATTAAAAACCTTTCTAATAATCCAAGCAATGATTATGCTCCAATTTATTCAGACGATGGTAGCTTTGTGTATTTTATTTCAGATAAGGATGGTAAATCTGCTTTATATCGAATGGATACCAAGGATTCTGTAGTTATCAAAATAACGGAGTCAATTTATGCAAAAAGATCTTCAGTAGGAATCTCCCCAAATAATTCAGGTATTGTATTTGAATGCGGTGATGATGGAGGGAATATCTGTGTTGCCAATACCGATGGAAGCGACGAAAAATTAATAGCACACGGACAGTCACCCTTGTGGTCACCAGACGGAAAATATATTGTTTACGAATCGGTTGATGCGAGACCTGGAGTTTTTGTTGTGTTATCAAGTGGGGATTATCCTTTTTATTTGATGTCTCTTGATACATGGGGCAATACTTATTTATGGTTGCCTCAATAGCTATATAATTGTAAGAAGAAATCAAGTTTGATCATTTCATCTTAAATTGTTTTTATATCCAAATGAAAACCTCCGACTTCGACTACCATCTCCCCGAATCTTCCATAGCGCAGACTCCTGCTGAGCCGCGCGATTCTTCACGTTTACTTGTATTGCATCGTGACACGAATGAATTGGAGCATCGCATTTTCCGCGATGTGACCGATTATTTAAACCCCGGTGACTTGCTTGTCTTGAATCAAACGCGCGTGATCCCTGCGCGCATCTTTGCCCGCAAAGATACCGGTGGGCGAGTGGAATTGCTCCTCCTGCGCCGCCGCGATACATGGACATGGGAAGCTTTGGTGGGCGGCAAGGGATTGCGCGTAGGCAAGAAGGTGCGAGTGGAGGAAGGTGGGCCTGAAGCAGAGATCATTCAACTCCTTGATGGTTCTGAACGGCTCATTCGATTTTCTGACCCTATCGAATCGTATTTTTCAAAGGTTGGGAATGTCCCATTGCCGCCGTATATCCATGAGAAGTTGAATGACCCCGAGCGCTATCAAACGGTCTATGCCAAAGAACCGGGTTCCGCCGCCGCGCCTACGGCCGGGCTCCATTTCACGCCGCGCTTGTTGGAAGAGTTGCAGGTCAAAGGCGTACGAATCGCATATGTCACATTGCATGTGGGCTTGGATACATTTGCGCCTGTGACTGAGGATGATCCCGAAGAACATAAGATCCACACCGAGTGGTGTGAATTACCACAGGAAACTGCGGAATTAATCAATGACACACGCGCAAGAGGCAAGCGTATCGTTGCAGTGGGGACCACATCGGTGCGGACGTTAGAGTCTGCGGCGCGGTATGCCACATTAGGACGTTCTTCTCAGATCGTGCCGTTCACTGGCCCAACGGATCTATTTATCCTGCCGGGGTATAAATTCTCGCTTGTCGATGCGATAATCACGAACTTTCATTTACCCAAGTCCACGTTGTTGATGTTAGTCAGCGCGTTTGCCGGGCGTGAGAAGGTTTTGGAAACCTATAAGACTGCTGTCGAAGAAGGCTACCGCTTTTATTCCTTTGGGGATGCGATGCTACTTATTTGAAAATTTACAAGTTGAAAAGTTCAAGCATCTCAATCTGTAAACGTGCTAACATTAGTCTATGCAGTCACAACTAAAACAATTAAACGAAGAAATTATCTCCTGTCGAAAATGTCCGCGGTTGGTGGAGTGGCGCGAGGAAGTGGCTCGTGTCAAACGCAAGGCATATAAGGATGAAGAGTATTGGGGTAAGCCTGTGCCGGGATTTGGTGACCCCAATGCGCGTGTGTTTGTCGTAGGCCTCGCGCCTGGTGCGCACGGTTCGAATCGCACAGGACGTCAATTCACGGGCGATGCTTCAGGCGGGTTTTTATTCCCAGCGTTGTACCGGGCTGGGTTTGCGAATCAGGCTCTGGCTGAGTCCCGAAGCGATGGTCTCCTCCTGAAGGATATGTATATCGCCGCGTCCGCTCGTTGTGCCCCGCCAGATAATAAGCCAAGTCCAGAAGAATTGAATATGTGTCAACCATATCTTGTGCGCGAGATCAAGATCATCAAGCCCAAGGTCATGGTGTGTCTGGGTCGGATAGCTTTTGAGAGAGTCCTGCGAATATATTCAGTCCGCAGTTCTGAAATAAAGTTCGGACATGGTGCTTTGCATCGATTGGAAAATGGTGTTTGGATTTTGTGTTCCTATCACCCCAGTCAGCAAAATACGTTGACTGGAAAATTGACTGTGGAAATGTTTGATGATGTTTGGAAGAAAGCGAAATCACTGATCAAATGAAAATTGTTAAACGCGTCCTTCTTGGACTCTTAATTGCTACTGTTATTCTGACAGCGGGATTCATCTTTTGGGCAAGTGCCACGGCCCAGCCCACCGATGTGGCCTCGCAGGCTTTGCAGTCTGATGCGCAGGTAGTTGTCACGCAACAGACTGGGTTTGTCACCTTTTCACCCGCAGGTGTGTCGCCGACAACAGGTTTCATCTTTTACCCCGGCGGCCGCGTGGATTATCGCGCCTATGCTCCTGTGCTTCATAAAATCGCCGCTAACGGATATTTTGTGGCTGTCGTTGAAGTGAATTTGAATCTGGCGTTCTTTGAGGTCGAGGCGGCAGATCGAGTGATCGCAAAATATCCCGAGATCACTCACTGGGCAGTTGGTGGACATTCTCTTGGGGGTGTTGCCGCATCGTTATATGCGGCCAAGCATCAAGATGTGATTAAGGGCCTCGCATTTTGGGCCTCGTATCCTTCTGATGATTCGCTCAAAGCTTCAGCCATTCATGTGATTTCGATCTATGGAACAAATGACGGGCTGGCTACTAGCGAAAAGATCGAAGCATCGAAAGCCTTGCTTCCTCCTCAAACGCAATATGTCCCCATTGAGGGCGGCAACCACGGACAGTTTGGCGCCTATGGAGTGCAAGATGGTGACAACCCTGCCTCTGTCTCTGCTGAAGAACAATGGGCGCAGACCGCAGATGCAATATCTAAGTTTTTGGAGTCTCTTACGAAATGACTAAATTGATCACGCCGGGAGAATTGGCTCCCGATTTTGAGTTGGAAGATGTGCTGGGGAATCGTGTTCGCTTATCAGCCCTGCGCGGAAGGCCGATCTTGCTTGCCTTTCTGCGCGGTTTCATGTGACCGTATTGCCGCGCGCAGTTGGCGCGCTTACGCGATGAGTTTGATCAATTTACAAAACGGGATGCGATGATTTTGGCATTAGGCCCTAATTCACCGATGGCGTTCGAGCAATATTGGATGAATGAAAAAATTCCTTTCATTGGTTTACCCGATCCCGATCACAGAGTAGCGAAGATGTACCGACAGGAAGTGAAGATATTCAAGTTGGGACGCATGCCTCTGAGTTGCATCATTGACGCAAAGGGATATGTCCGCTTTGCTCATTATGGCGAGTCCATGCGTGATATCCCCTCGAACGCTGAATTGTTTCAAGTAATAGATGCCTTGAATAAAACGTCAGCATGATATGACATTTGGACAAATTGCATTTCTCGGTTCTGGTGAAACATCCCTCGCGGGCGGACGTATCTTTGAAACGCTCGCAAAGAAAATCAATGAGCCTCTCCGTATTGCATTGATGGAGACGCCTGCTGGTTTTGAGTTGAACTCTTCGCAAGTTGTAGGCAAGATCGGTGAGTTCATGAAGACTCGTCTGCAAAACTATAAACCTGTTGTCGATGTCATTCCCGCGAGAAAGAAAAACTCTAATTTCAGTCCAGATGATCTGGAGATCCTCAAACCTCTTCTGTATGCAAATATGATCTTCATGGGACCGGGGAGCCCGACGTATGCGATCCGTCAATTGAAGGACACGCTGGCATGGGACATCATCCGCGCCCGGCATCGCCTCGGGGCTACACTGATATTTGCTTCTGCCGCGACGATCTCAGTCGGTGCCCATGCTTTGCCGGTCTATGAGATCTATAAGGTGGGGCAGGATGTTCATGTAGTGGATGGGTTGAGTTTCTTCTCTGACTTCGGTTTGCATCTTTCCTTCATCCCACATTGGAACAACGCCGAAGGTGGCGCGGACTTGGATACCAGCCGTTGTTTCGTAGGCATGGATCGTTTCAATGAGTGGTGCAAACTTCTCCCTGATGAAAATGTCACAGTGGGTTTGGACGAACACACTGGCATCATCATGGATTTTGAGAGCAACATGTGCGAGGTCAGTGGCGTGAGTTCGATGTCACTGGTCACTGATTGTGGCGACCCGGTCATGCATCCGTCGGGAGCGAAATTCCCTTTGAGCGAGATCGGAAAGATACAACTTCCTGAGCCGGTTGATGTGGGAATCCCTGCGCATGTTTGGGATATGGTTCTCAACGCACCTGCACTCGACGATGACAAGCCACCTGAGGAAGTCCGTGTGTTGGCTGAGAAGCGTCTCGTTGCGCGGGCAGAAAAGAACTGGGCCGAATCAGATAAGTTGCGCGGTGAGATCTCCGCATTAGGCTGGACCGTGCAGGATTCAAAAGAGGGATATACGCTGGTCAGAGGATGAGCGGATAAACGAATGTTTGAATAAAAACGGATAGAGATTTTAGTCTCTATCCGTTTTGCTTTTGTTATTTTATTTTGTCGTCAATGCTGGGTGTTTGAAAGTGGCTGTCCAGCCGATGGCTCCGCCGAGAGTGAGAATGCCCGGGGCGAGGATGGGGACCCCACCTTTGAAGGTTGCAACGACCAGTTCCCATGCTGTGGCGTTGGGTTGAACTTCCTGCCAGAATGTCAGATTACCAGCCATGTGTTCATAGAAACCGATCAAACTGCACACAGCGATCACAATCATGGACCATTGTGTGAGTAAGATCGTGTTGTGGTTCGGGCGGAAATATGCCAATGCTGATGTGACCAACCCAAGTGCACAAAGGGTGAATGGAAGGAACTGGATCGTGAAATTCCAATGCTCGAGAAAGGTGAGTTCGGCGACTGTCATCACAAAGACGCCAGCGGCAATGATGAGCAGGATTTGTCTGAGTTGGGCTAAGGTCTTGTCAGAGTCCATGACTTATTCTTCGATGTGTAAAGCTACTCAGGTTTTGCCAGCTTGAGTTTCAGAAATAACCAAGGAGCGAGGAAGGTCATCCAGAATGTCGCAAACCCATAGCGGATATATCGCAGTGTGTATCCGAGAGCTGTCTCATCAGGAGCGATGAGTGCGAAGAATTTATCGAGACCATAGAATACGACTAGCAGGCTGATGATGCCAACCAAGTATCGAATGCCGCGAGACTCCCATGAGCCTTTTGCATCGAAGCGTGCGTAACGGCGCATCAAGGCGTAACCAGCATAAGCTCCGAACACGGCGCCTGCGAGAGTGAAGAAGTGTGTGATGGAGCGGGAATACGTGGTGAAACTGCTCCAGGAAGCTGGATCAGCCGTCCCTGAGACGAGGAAGCGAATGAAGAGGCCGGTGAGGAAGATGAGGACCGAGTCGATGAATCCCAAGCCGATCTGAACTGCCAGCGATTTGTCATCCAGCCAATTGCGGACGATGGTTTCCCATTTTGCGGCGGCCCAGAGAACCGCAAAGCCGATTATCCAGCCAAGGAGAATATCCTGTGGGAAGTGAACGCCAAGGTAAAGGCGCGAGAAGGCTACGAAGAAAACTATGATGCCCAACAAGATGCGTTGCCAGTTTTGTTTGATGCGGGCCATGAGATAGCCGCCGATGGCGAGAGAGTCGCTGGCGTGTGAGGAAGGGATGCCATAGGTGGGCTCTGTGCTTAATGGTTTGACGTTACCGATCCAATAGGGACGCGGCTCGTGGAAAAGAAGTTTGAGAGAGGCCGCTGTAAGGTCTGTGTAAGCGAGGATCAAAAAGGCACGGATGCCGATGCGGCGATCTATTGACCAGTAGATAAAGGGGATGAGTACGAGGTAGAACTCGATGCGCCCGAGAAATGAGAACCCATTCATCACGCCATCAAGCGCGGGGCTTAGTGAATTTTGTATGATCTGGATAAGGCTGATGCCAAATTGATATAGTGCTTCCACGGGAACTCCTTGTGAGGAAATGGTTGTTTCAGTATAGCATGTCTGTCCAATGGTGACTGGAAATTGGCTTCCGTTTGTGCTACAGTATTTGTGTGGGGGTTGAAGTGTCTTCTACTGGATACGAAAGGAGTATGCCCATGGAAGTTAAGATCGGGAAAGTCATACATTACTATACGCGTATTGGCGTGGCGGTACTTCAATTGAAGGAGAACCTCAAGCTGGGTGATCGCATCCATATTCTTGGGCACACTTCAAACTTTACTCAACGTGTCACCTCGCTGGAAGTGGAGCATCAGCCTCTGGTGTGGGTAAAGCCTGGTGATAGTGTAGCGATCAAGGTATATGAACCTGCTCGCAAGCATGATGCCGTGTATCGTATATTGGATGAAGCACCTGAATTATACGTTGCGTGAAAAAGCCTTGTGTTACTTGAAAACTAAAACGCGGCCTTATAGCCGCGTTTTAGTGTTTTTAGCTATTGTGCAGGGACAATGAAATTGTATTGCCCGAGCAAGCCGTCGCTCGTTTCCTGAAGGGAGATGAGCAGACTTGCATCGTAGATACCGTCTGAGCCGTTTTGTGTGACACCGGGGAAGAAGAGTTGAGATGTGATGATCTTGCCGTTTGGTGCTTGCACTTTGAAGTGGATATGTTCTGTGCGGCCTGGGTAAATACCGGGGACTACTGTGACCAATTCATAGCGCCCGTTTGCGTTGGTGTATTGATGCCCGCGCAGAGTGTAGCCGCTATTGTCATAGGTGCCGTTTGCGTCGGCTTGCCAGAAGTCCAGCCAGGCGTTGGCGATGGGCTGACAATTCATATCGTAGACGTACCCTGTAACGGTCAGTTTTGTGCCGGGCATGCCTTCTTCGTAGAGACTGGTGCGCTCTGGGGAGTTGGCTGTGTAGTAGGGGCCTTCTGTCAATTCAATGATGGCGTTTGCTGATGTTTTGCCTGCACTGCATTCCAGGTTCGGGTCCATGCGTGTTTCTGTGTTGACGGCTTGAACTGGTGTTGTTGCACTGACTTCCATGGTGGGTGCTACGGTTGAGACAGTAGCATCTTCAACAGCAGTGGGCGACACAGCTTGTGGTGTTGCCGACGGGGCACAGGCGGTCAGCACGATGATGCCGATGAAAACGATCATGCTCAAGAAGGTTCTTTGATTCATTCGATTACTCCATTTCTAATTCTAAAGATGTCCATGTGACAGAGCAAAACAGGCGGGGACGTTGTATCGTCCCCGCCTGTTTATATGAGAGTATTTGTGTTGACGAGGTGAACTATGGTTTGTATTTCCAGAGTTCCTTGCCTGCGCCATCACCGCCATTGGCTTGGAAGTGGAGTTGACTGTTGTATACGGTGATGAAGGACGGGAACGAGTCGCCGGTCTTGTTGATGTCGGCCGCGCGACTGGCTGTGGTGCCATCGAACTTCCAGAGTTCGAGACCAGCACCATCATTGCCATTGGCGTTGAAATACAGTACACCATTGAATGCCGCCAGAGACGTGGGAGTGGAATCCCCTGCGCCAACATTGATGTCCGCCGCACGGGTGGCGTTGGTGCCGTCAAACTTCCAGAGTTCCATGCCTGAGCCATCGCCGCCATTCGCGCTGAAATACAAGGTATTGTTTACGGCGGTCAGGAAGGATGGATTGGAATTGCCTACGCCGGGGTTGATATCGGCCGCACGGCCAATATTTGTGCCATCGAACTTCCATAGTTCTGTGCCAGTGCCATCGTTACTGGTGGCACTGAAAAACAATGCATTATTGTAGACGGCAAGATAAGAAGGATTGGAATCGCCTGCGCCGCTATTGATGTCAGTAACGCGGCTCGAAGTTACACCATCTGTCTTCCAGAGTTCAACGCCTTTGCCATCGTTGCCGTTCGCGCTGAAGTACAGGATGTCGTTGTATACCGTCATGTAGGCTGGGTTGGCGTCACCGACTGTAGGGTTGATATCGGTCAGGCGGCCAGCATCGCTTCCGTTGAAGCGCCAGAGTTCTGTGCCTGCCCCGTCGCCGCCGTTCGCGCTGAAGTAGAGTTCCCCTTTGTACGAAGCAAGGAAAGCGGGGTTCGATCCATCGGCACCGGGGCGAATATCTTTCACCATGGTGGTGGAATTGGTTGTAGCATCATACTTCCAGAGTTCAGCACCGGCGCTGTTGTTGCCTGTTGCGTTGAAGTACAGCACTCCACTATGTACGGCCAGATACGAAGGATTGGAATCCCCTGCACCAGCGTTGATATCGGCCACTCGTTCAAAGCTAACAGGCACCGGCGTGGTAAGACCGACTTCGAGTGTGTAGGCTTTATCTGAGACAGAGACGTTCGTGATGGCGATGATGTAGTCCCCGGTGGCTGGAATGTTGCCGCTCCAGACTAGATTGGAATCCTGCCCTTTGAGCACGATCCCGCCATTGACGGAGGTCACAGCGAGTTGCATATCGGCGGCAGGTGCGGTCAGTTTGAGGCTGAGGCTCTGGCCTTGTGTGGCGGCGAGAATGTAATTCACTTTTTTGGATGCAGGGATGGTGCCAGTGGGTGTAACCGTAGTCGACCCGTTGGGGATATTGATGCGTATTGGAGTGGTCGGGTCAGCTGTCGGAACCGGGACTGGGTTCCCGTTCGCAGAGTTGAGAGGGATCTTGAGCTTGACACCGCTCGCCAAATTCAAGCCTTTGTTGGCTTCCATCAAGACGGCGAGATCGGCGTTATATTTTTGTGCAATGGAATTCCATGTATCGCCGTTCTGTGCGGTGTAATACGTGACACATGGCGGGCCATAGACTTTCCCTTTACTGCCGATGTTGGGGATGGTCAATATGTTGATCGGCCAGATCTTGTTGGCATCCACCACCTGCGGGTTGGCGGTTTTGACGGCATAGAAATCGGCGCCATAACAACGTGCGATCTGGATCATCCATTCACCTTCGTTGACGTGGTGCTGGATGGTGGTGCCGGGTGTCAGGCCTGTTGTTGTGCCGCCCCCTCCTAGTGCGGTGTTGGTAACCGTTACGCTGAGCGGTTGGGTGTTAGTGGCTCCACCGCCGTTGATGGTGGTATTGAAGACCACTTGATTTGCGGCTTTGTCAGCATCGCTGGTGGTATAGGTAGCTGTACAGGTGAAGGTTTGGTTGGGGGTGAGGCTTGTATCCCCTGCGCCACAAGGGAGATTGTTGATGCGGTCACCGATGATCATAAATTGTGCAGGGCCAAGTACGGATTGGCCGGTGTTCTTGACGGTGTAGGTGAGGGTGATGACCTGCCCTGCTTGATTGTAGGTGGTGGGGTTGGCGATGGCTGTGACTTCGAGCACTTTGGAGAGAGCCATTGCGACCGTAGTGTTAACCGCATCTGAACTGACCCCGCCCGCGCTGGCGGTGGATGTGTTGATCACAGAACCGCTGTTGATATCTGCCTGCACGAGGGTGTAATTGGATGTGCAGGTAACGCTTTCTGCCGCGTCGAGGTTGTTATCTTTGTTGCCAATGGTGTTGACCGGCATACAGGCGACGGTGGGCATCTTGTTATCTGCCACGGTGACAGGCCCGGTGAGGGCTGTGGTGCCAGAGTTGGTGACCGTAAATTGATAGGCGATGGTTTGCCCCGCGGCATTGAAGGTTCCGCTTTGTGGCTGGACCACGAGATCAAGCTTGGTGACATCGCCTGAGAATACAGCGGCTGGGGCGGGAGTTTCCGTTCCGCCGAGAATATTGCAGGCGTAGAGAACGCCTGTAAGGATCACTGCGATTATGCCGAAAGAAAGAATTCTTTTCATACTTCTTCATCCTTAAGAGTAATGTTGGAACGGGCCCGACAAAACGAGTATAGCATGATTAGGACGGGCTGAGGCGGGTTTTTGTTCGGCGGGTACGCTGGCGCGATGCTTACTTGGGCAATATGATCTTGATCTCGGCGGTGTTGAGGGTGATCTCGAGTTTGTTTTTGTATTTGATGTTGGGGATGCGCGGGGCTAGGACTTCGACCGTGGAGGCGGATTGGAAGTGGTCTTTCTTGGTCTTTGGGTCGGGATAGTAGACCCAGCCTGTGTATTCCTTGCCTTGAAATTTGATCTTGCATTGTGAGAAGGAGAAGTCTTCGGCGTTGGTGAGCTCGGTCCATTTGACGCGTTTGAATTTGTGTTGTGGCTTCTTCATTTCGAAGGTGTAGGGGGCAATGGAGACATTGAGCGTGCCGTTGAACATGCGAGTGAGGTCGAGGCCGAGCTTCTTGAAGTAGGGTTTTTGTTTTTCGATACTGCCGTAATCAGGATAGGCTTTGGATGGGCCTGATGCAACGTGGTAGCCTTTTTTGAGGCGGGCGGGGAGGGTGATCCATTTTGGTGTGGGCATATAGTCTCCTTTTTTGAAGTGCGAAGCTTTGTTCTTTTGTACACGGATTTCGCGGAACACACGGAATAAGAAATAGTCTCTAAAGTGGCTAAGAGGGCGTCCCCTGACGGAGATAATAAGAGCATAGAGTTCTCTGAGAAGAGCTTTTCTGCTTGAGGTGGGGTGCTCGCCGCCGGGGACGGACGGCGAGAGCAGTTGAATATCTCTGTGACTCTGCGTCTCCGCGGCTAGTCTTTATAGCGAACTATGGATATGGCAGAACGTAGAAGAGCATGACCAGGAACATAAAGGCATTGCCAGCGAGGACGCAGAGATGCCAGATCTCGTGGTTGCCGAAGTAGGGCGGGAAGGGATTGGGTTTGCCTTTGGCGAAGATCAAGGCGCCGACTGTGTAGAAGAGGCCGCCTGTGATGAGCAGGGACATGGCTCCTGAACCCAGCTCTCGGTAGATGGGAGCTATCAGGAAAACAATGATCCAGCCCATCAGGAGGAAGGAGCCGTTCGACATCCAAACGGGGATATTGCTGAAGAAGATGGATTTGAGTGTGATGAAGAAAACGGCCAGACTCCAGATGATCCCAAATAGGACCCAGCCTTTTGTGCCGCTGAGGACGGTGAGACAGAAAGGGGTGTAGGTGCCTGCGATGAGGATGTAAATGGCGTTGTGGTCGAGGATGCCGAAGATGCGCAGATATCTTTTGAAGAGTAGAAAGAAGTGCAGGAGACAACTGAACAAGAAGGAGAGGAAGAGGCTGGTGCCATAGATGGCAAAGCCGATAACGTGGGCGGGTTTGTGTTGCATGGCTGCCAGGGTGACGAGCACTGCCAGCGCAGAGATGGACAGGATGGCGCCGATGAGATGGCTGATGGAGTTGAAGTATTCGTTGCTATCGGGGGAGGAGATGAGAGGATCGAGTTTCATGGTTTCAAGTTTCAGGTTGGGTGGCTAGCTTACTAATTGGATGTTCACTTCGAGCAGGCGTTCTTGCACCAGTGATAACAGGTGCGGACGCATTTCTGCTGCTTTGCCGAAGCGGGCCTTGGCGATGAGGGTCAGTTCTGTGTATTGGCCGATGATGCCCACCAGATTGGTGACCTTCCAGGGCTCTATCAGGTCGGGGAGCAGGGTAACGGCCTCGTCTCCTAATGCTTCGAGAGTGGCGCGCGCAGTGCTTAGATCTGAGCTTTGGATCTTGAGCGTGATATTGGCGATGGAGAATTTCCCTCGGCTGAAGTTGCGGACTGAACGGATCTCTCCATTCGGGACGATATACAACTCACCGGATGGTGAGCGTAACAGGGTGGTGCGCAAGTTGATGTGTTCGACAACGCCTTCGATGGTGGGCGAGCCTGAGATTTCGATCTTTTCGCCGACTGCAAATGTATCTTCAAACAGGAAGCTCAACCCGCCTAAATAATCGCCAATGATGAGACGAGCGCCGAAACCGAAGGCAGTGCTAAAAAGCCCGACCACCCATGCTAGGGTATTCGGCTCAATGAACAGGGACATGCTTGCCAATGTTGCGCTGACGAAAGCAATGAGGTTGATCGTGCTGGTCACCAGACTTTGCAAAGTCTTTTGTCGTTCTAGGCTGGTCTTGCGGCCATGTGGAGCATGCCGACCAAGTTGGATGAGTGGAGGTGTTAATCGTCTCAAGAGGAACGCAATCACTGCGGCCAATAGGAAATACGTTAATATGCGGGTGGGTATGATCAATTCAGGGTATTGGGTGAGGAAATCGTTCATAAGGATTTTCAAATGCAGATTGGCACTTATGGTGATGGTGGGGTTGGTGGTGTTGAAGCGTTCGTTGCCATCAGGGGAGGAGATGCGAGGCGAGACATGGAAGGAGTATAACAGTTTGAGTTCCATGTTCCAAGTTCTGTGTTTTAGGTTGGAGGTGGGCGGCCATATATGGTGGTGTGGAAAGGATTGAAACAAGAGCACACTTTGGGGTGCCTATATGGCTCCTATATAGTCCCTGTATGGTGCCCCTATCGTGATGGTATGAAGATGCCCCCCAAATATGGATGCGGGGATTTTATGTGTGGGCCGTCCTTTTAGCGTGTAGCCACACTGATGTGCGCAAGTAGGCTGTTATTGATTTTCCTTTGAATATTGCCATAGTGCCCGATCCAGCTCTCGCATGGAGAGGCCTGTTTGCGATGCCAGCGCGCGGCAAACTTTTGTGTATTCCCACCACAGGTTGAAATTGTATGTGACCTGACTGGCCTCCACACCCAGCGTCCACAAGGCGCGGACATCCAAAATGGGATAGGCCTCCTTGTGGCAGAAGTGCAAGATCACCGAAGCTGTGGGCCAACTGACCCCGTTTAGAAGCGTTAGCACTTCGATCCGTAACTGTTCACTTTCTGTAGATAAGGCTGTACGCGTCACGGCTTCTATGTATTCGGCTGAATTACTTGCAACTTTTCCTTGACTGCGCGGCGTCTTCCAGCGGCAGATGCTTTCGAACTCGGGTTTGGTGAAATGCCCGCGCTTCCGCACTATCGGCGCCAACACGGCCTCGATCTCATGGTCATACTCGGCGGGGTAATGGGGAGTCAGTGTTTTCAGCTTGCTGGCAGAGACGCGCGGTTTGAATATGGATCGGGTCATATGGTTTCCTGTAAAAAGTAAACTGCTCTCAGTACATTGAACTTCACTACAACAGGCAGATTCTCATTGATATAGCCTTACCACTCTTCCGTAAATGCCCGCTCCTGAGGGTCATACTATCATTGCCCGGCTATTCGACCCACTTCCTCATGCTGTGCAGATGATGAGCTTCGAGATCATCATCTGTTTATGACCTTTGTTCTTGGGTGATTTTCACGGGACATCTTTGCCCGTGAGTTCTTTATATTTTGCAAAATCTGCTTGGGCCTCGGCAGTTTTGCCAAGTTCCTCGTAAACTAATCCCCGATTTTTATAAGCTCTTGCATATTTGGGGTTGAGTTCAATGGCTTTACTATAGTTCAGAATGGCTTGATCGTATTGTTTTATGTTTTTATAAGCAACGCCACGATTGTTATGAACGATAGCATCTTCAGGGTCGAGTTCGATGGCTTTGTTGTAATCCTGAATGGCTTGCTCATATTGACCTAAATCAGCATATGCGATGCCACGATTGCAATAGGCATTTTCATACAGTGGATCGAGTTTGATCGCTTTGTCATAATCTTGGATGGCCTTCTCATGTTGCCCCGAATCATTATATGCAATACCGCGATTGTAGTAATTAATTGCATCTTTGGGGTCAAGTTCGATGGCTTTGTCATAATTCTGGATGGCTTGCTCATATTGCCCTAAATCAGCATATGCAATGCCACGATTGTTGTAAGCAAGTGCATATTCGGGGTCAAGTTCGATGGCTTTGTTGTAATCCTGAATGGCTTGTTCGTACTGTTCCAGATCATCGTAAACACGACCTCGATTATTGAAAGGCCAGACAAACTCGGGGTCAAGCTGGATAGCCTTGTTGTAATCTTGAATGGCTTGTTCGTACTGTTTCAGATCGTCATAAACAAGGCCACGATTGTTATAGGCAAGTGCATATTCAGGGTCGAGTTCGATGGCTTTGTTGTAATCCTGAATAGCTTGTTCATATTGCTTTAGGTTATAGTACGACCATCCGCGATTATTAAAGTTAAGTGCATATTCAGAATCAAGTTTAATGGCTTTGTCATATTCCTGAATGGCTTGTTCATATTGTTTCATGTCATCATAAACTCGACCACGATTATTGAAAGGCCAGACAAGATTAGGGTTAAGCTCAATAGCCTTATTGTAATCTTGAAGGGCTTGTTCGTACTGCTCCAGATCATCATAAACAAGGCCGCGATTGTTATAGGCAAGTGCATATTCAGGGTCGAGTTCGATGGCTTTGTTGTAATCTTGAATAGCTTGTTTATATTGCTTTAGGTTATAGTACGACCATCCGCGATTATTGTAGGCAAGTGCATATTTAGGGTTGAGTTCGATGGCTTTGTCGTAATCTTGGATAGCTTGTTTACGTTGCTCCAGGTTATCATAAGCAACGCCACGATTATTGTAGGCAAGCGCATAATCGGGGTCAAGCTCAATGACTTTGTTGTAATTTTGAATACTTAGCTCATAGCTTTTTAACTTATCATTTGAATATCCCATATAAAAATATAAATCTGCCTGGCGTATGAAGGTTGATACATCATTTACCTCTAGCACCTGACTAAAATACTCCCGAGCAGATCGATAATCTTCCGATTTGTATTTCAAAGTTCCAGTCAAGAAAGAGATGAGCGTGCTAGTTTCTGATCCGAGCCGTTTTTGGACTTCAAATGCCTCTAGTTGATCGAGTGTAGCTTGTGGTTCGTAAGTTTCACTATCTTTAAGCGATGTGACTTGTGTGGGAGATAAATTCTCAATATGGATGGTGATATTGGGGTTTTCTGTGGGACGATACCATCCCCAAATCACTAAATCTGCAAAATATGTTTCACCAAGGGTTCGAGCATAAACACTGCTCATGTCTGGAGTAATCACATCTTTGATGGCAACGATTTTTACTTCATCCTGTTTTGAAAATACGGTATTGAGGGTCTCTACAATTTCGTTCCGCAGTCCATAGACTTCTTCCGGTCCATCGAAGGTTGCGACAACGACAATCATCTTATCTTTCAATTTTTCCTGAGCCTGCTGGGTTGCCTGCACATCTCGCACAGATTGCACCTGCTGTGTCTGGATGGCGTATTGTGTCTCCCGCGCCCGTTGGGCTGAGAGGGTTTGTTGTTCATCCAGCAGTGCCTGCTTTCGCTGTGCCAAAACAATGCTGCTCCACATAATAATGAGTAACACCAAAACCAGACCTACGCGTGCTGTCTTTCTATATTTGAGAGGGTACGCAGGCTCCTTAATTGTTTTCTTTGTGGCGACCTGATTCTCTTTAGAATAATCAACCTCGACTGTTTTGCTTTTAAATCCAACCCATGCTAGAGAAATGACAAGTATGAGAACCCCAATTCCGCCAGCAATGTAGGTAATAATGGTTCGATCCCCCAGCCATAGCTGATAAAAATTATATGCCAGTGTAACTGCATCGGCTAACCCTGCAATGGGTAGCCAAAGTTTCTTTATTAATTCCAGCAAACCGTCTTTTTCTTTCGATTCTTTATCAGACATGATATACCTCTGCTGCAATGATCTTGACGATGAAGTAACTGTACTTTCTTCTCAGGTTTGCGATTTCCACTACTTTCATCTTATCCACCAACTTCTCTGTGGATTCATCATTGGTATTCTGTTCGACCCGCTCGTTGCAGAACGCCTTCGCTAATGGGGACTGTGAAATATTTCCCCCACGGGATAGCGTCAACCGCCTAACCCGCTTACTCGCTGACAGGGCGTGGGCTTCGAGAGTTTCGACTTAAGTAAATAGTGTACTACCCATCGCATGTCTAGATAGGTGACAGTCATCTTAAAGATGACTGTCACCTGGCTCTTTTTGCCTACTAACTCCCCTGTATGTAATCATAGCCCATGTGCGGACAAGGACGCGGGTCAATCAAGGAACTGTGGGAACTGTCAGGTCTTTTCAAAAACCTCCCTTAAACGCCACTCCCGAGTGGTCGCAGTTTCGGCGGACTGTGGTTTCGATACTTGCATGATTTGCCAAGCAAGTCACGTGTGGTGCAAGTACGTGTACGCCCCTCTAGGAGCATCCTTCGACAGGCTCAGTAATACCCGTTCGGGGCTATTCAGCCATCCCGTTCGGAGTGACGCGATCTTTTCCCTTCGGTCACGGCTCCATCAAAATCACTAGCGAGCACGTATAAATTTTACCCACTTCTTTTTCACATCCAGATGTTCGATCTTCCAGCCAGCATTTGCCCATGCGCGTGTGTTGACATGGTTGCCTTCCGTTACATGTTCCCACCATCTTTGATCTTCGTACGCGGAGGACGGCAGTTCTTTTTTTAATATTTCTTCGATCTGTTTAAAACGAAGCGTAATGTCTGCCTGACTGGCGGGCAAGTCACGCAGATAGGTTTCGAGCGGGGTGTATTTACCAGACATGGCTCGCTCTTTTCTCGTTTCTTCATTTTTGTTGAATTCGCTGGAGATCATTTTTGAGGCCGTGGTGGCTTGTATGCCTGAGAGGCCGAATTCCTTTTCCAGTTTACCGCCTTCTTTGATGATCGTTGCCAATGTTGATCTGGCATTCTTGATCTCGGCCGCTGACAATATGATTCTCAGGGCGGTCCCTTGAAAGCTGGAGCGATGATATTCCTTTTTATCGGGTTTGAGGGCAAGGGCTGTATCGCCACTGCAAATGGTGAATTTGCCGCCATGCCCGCACAGACGACTGACCGCATATAATCCATAGCCTGAGTTCTGCCAGCCGTCATATGGATCTCTTTTGACGCCCTTGAACATCTTCCCTGATATACCTGGCATGATCGAGAGGTTGAGGGCCTGACGATCTCCGTCAATGCTCAGGTGAGGGTTGTTGGAAAGCGCAGAGCGGATGCCAATGCCCGTATCGAGAATGGCAATTTCGGCTTGTTTTGCCTTCTGGCGGAACTGTGCGCAAAAGGCGAGAATTTCTGATCGGCTATGTTCCACTACGTTCCTGAGTAGTTCGCGAAAGCTGTACGTGAGGACTTCTATCGAGGGGCCATCTGGTTGTTGTAACAAGACACACGAGAGCCTTTTTGAATGCTCTTCGATCACATCCCCCACTTCCCGATTTTCTTTGGCGGCTTGTTTCTGTAGATCAGCAACTTTCATCACGGTGATGGGGAGGTAAGTGTCACTGCCTTGCGCCTGACCAGGGAGTTTGCCAATGTCAAATCCGCAGGAATGGAAATAGCCCATGTGCGAGGCGTACAAGCGTTCTCCATAGTTCGAGGGTTGACAATCTGCCTCTGGATGACCTGCCATAAACTGATTGATCACAAAGGATAGAAACAGCATCCCGAATGGGGTATCAAGACCTTTGCCCTGAAAGTCAAAGACAAACTCTTTGGAATCGCCTGTGTAGGCTGTAAGCTCATTCCCAAATTCCAGAACTTTTTCCAGAACGTGGTCTTTGGGAACTAGAAATTTTTTCGGTGGCATTTTCAATCCCTGACTTCGATGTGTATGCTAGATGAATTCATATTCTAATGATTGCAGTTTCGGCGGACGATAACGACCAACATCCCTCGAGCCATCCCCTAAATGTGATGATGTGTTTACTCACCATCCGTTTAGGGCCACAAGGCATTACACAAAGTGGAACTCGTTATTTTGTTGTTCCGATCTTTACATCGTCAATATACCCTAGCATGTGATCTTGTGGAGATATCCACGAGCCCACTTGTAATGAAAACCCACCAAGATTTTTCATAGCGCTAATATTGGAAAAAGCCGATTCGCCCATCAAGTCATCATCCAAATAGAAACTTACTTTCCCAGTATTTGGCTCTAACGCAAAGCGGATTTTATACCAGGTATCATAGCTACAGGGTATATGCTCGGTTTCGTAAGAATATACTGGAGTACCGTCGGATAGAAAAACATTTTCCTGAAGATTGCAGGATGCATCAGGATATGCAGTAGTGCCGTTGGTAAATTTACATTCAATCCACCAGACTTTTTGATCGAAAACTGTGACCGCCTGGATCTTTAGAAAACTGCCTTTGCCTGCCTGACGGCTATCCAGCTTGAATTTCGCCTCCATATATTCAAGATTTTGGTAGGAAATTGTACGGGGGTTGACCGTGTGTAACGCAAAATTTCCATCTTCTTCTTTTGAATTTGTCTGAATGATGAGAGCGCCGTTTAGTTGGGTCGCTTCTCCTCTTTGGTTTCCATCAACTTCCCAGAGGCTGGGGTTTACCTTGCCGTCAAAGAAGGTGTCTTCAAAATTATCGTATAGATCAGGAAGGAACCATCTCTTATACAGATCGGGAAGATTTTCAATGCCACTTATGAATACAAAAATAGCAATTATGCCTGCAAGAACTGTGATCAGAATTACGAACGGATGGTCGGACATTTTGTAGCGATTTTCACTCATGTTTTCCTCTTGGTCACGTGGTTTGATTTTATCGACGGAACAGAGTTCCGACTCTTCTTTGAATGCCCTCTCTCATAGCACGGACAGTAGTGATATCCGCCTATAGGATGGGCTGGCGCACGCCTTGTCTGGCAGGTTTTGTATGCTTGACATAATAACCTACGGCAATGATTTTGAATTGGAATTTAATGGCACTTGAATACAACACTAAACCCAGAACTTTTATTGCCTTGTTGGTCCACAATGTGGGCTCTCAATTTTACTGTGTAGGCCTTATTGTTTGAGCCGCATTGCCATGTGATCTTTTGGGATGTGCCCGATTGTTGCTGTTGCGTAGGTGCATCAATCAAATCGTTTTGTACATATACACCCGATATATCAGGTGATATTGATAAAACTTCATACTCTATCATGGCCGCATCGCCATCAGGATCGCTGAAATATATATCTTTGTGGATCTCTAATTGGTTGCTGATATTTTGCTCATATTCATCCATACGTTCGAATATGGGAGGCCCGCTTGAAACGGCTATCATGGGTTCTGCTTTTGTTTGAACATATACAACAATATTGCCGTCTCCTGCCCTGGCAATTTTTTGCACCCATTGGTCATTCTCAAAATTGATTTCAAAAGGCTGGTCAATATCGTATTCAAGCCTGCGTATATTTCCCTGAGCATCCTCGTATAAAATATAAAGTGTGTTTGCTTTTTGTTTTGCATCGTTTAGGGTGGTTTCAAAACTGATTGCCCAGCCTGCGCCAAGCAATTCATTTCCAACAAGCCTATGTTGATATGATCCACCGAGCTTAATCTCCCCATTAGTGTCCACCGTGGCTGAGATGGTGACAGGGCCTGCATTGGCATACGGGCCAGTGGACACCGTGGTATCTCCAGCCGCAGCATTTCCGCCGCAACCAGTCAGTAATACAGCTAAGATGATAAGAAATTTATATCGATTCATTTTTCCTCCTGCACTTTCTTCTTGTGGTTTTCTTTTACATTCTAAACCAAAGAAATCCCTTTCAGTTTGGATGTTAGTCTGAGACCAAGGAGTTTCTTAGCTACTATATACCCTGCCATGCATGCCTCTCCTGCTTGACGTAACAAAGGTTTACGGTACAAACCCTTAGGGTCTATTCTGTTGTTTTGTCGTTATGGCAATCGTGTTGGTTCTGCCAATAGATCATTGGGGTTGAGTCCTGATGCTTTATAGAGCTTGATCATCTCTATGGCAACATCCATATATTTCGAAGCACCGTAGACAGTCATCTTATAGCCTGCACGATGTTGGCTATTACTCTGTTCGTAGCTGACAGTAACAGGTTGGGATTGCCCCAGCACTTTTGCTTTATCGTTTGGGTGAACGGCTTGCCCGCCCGATAACCAGACTTGGTCATCTGCAAGACGCAAGGTGAGTGTGACACTGCTCACTTCAATGATGTATTCCCCCAGTTTCCAGCGCCCCTGACGTTTTGCAGCGAGAGATATTAGAGTTTCCACTATGTTTTGATAAGGAAAGGCATGACGCTCAGATGAATTTTGAAGCGGGGCTTTGGTTTTAGAAGGTGTCGATGGTGGCGTAATCGGATGACGTAATTTATTAAGAGTTTCTTGTATCTTTAAATAGAAACTTCGATCAGGTAATTGCCCATTACGAATGTCCAAAATTTGAGATGAAGTAAAGGAGCCCCATGATTCTCCACGTAGCAAGATCGGAAAGGCAGGCTTACGAATAGATTTGGCATACTCTACTTCTTTCTGTACCCAACTGGATTTACGCGCTTCTGATGACATAATCACAATGAAGATCGGGCAAGCCTTGATACTTTCTGGAATGGATGGCGGCCAGTTTCTCAGCTTATCAAGCCGTTCATCAATACACGCTGTTATGCCCCACCGCGCAAATTCATCTGCAAGCATATGGGCAAACTTACTATCTTCCTGGGTATAGCTGATAAATATATGTTCCATATAACCTCTCCTTGTAAGTTCGAATCAAATCACGATTACCTTGTAGTTTCCAGACCCTAAGGATTCCTTTAGCTGACTCATATTCTGCCATGGCGGATCAACTCTCGGCTGCCGTGGACAATGACCCGCTCGGTTTCGATGCGGGTAACGATTTCAGAATTGTTCATTTGGCATTAAACCTTTTTTTGAATGCCTTCCTAAAGCTTGTAAGCTTTGACCTTAGCATAGCGATTATCCCTAATCGCGGCTTATCTTCTTCTTCAGGAATGAATAATGCCTTCATCAAGAAAAGAAAACTCAATATGACTACGTACAACCCGATTTCTGCCGCTAAGCGTAAATCGGGACTGCCGATGTTTGAAATACTATAAAGGATTGCAGATGCCAAACCAAGGATTAAGGGCTCGATAGCTTCATCGGGTCCAGGGGTTAACAACATGTAAGCTAGGTCAATTCCTGCCGCATATGCCAGTGCTTTGGCGACCAAATCAAGTGCTGGCAAACGCAATATGATAATTAAGTATTTTGGGAACGTAATCCAGTCCAGTTCAAAGGTTCGATCTGCATGGTAGAGTAGTTTGCTCCCGAGCACGATGATAATGCCAACGGCAATCAATAATTGCAGCGAGTTCTTAACCTTTTCGGCAATAATTAGCAAGAATGAGTCTTCTTCTGGTTGCCTGAATTCCAACACAATTGGTGAAGGTGGCAATTGCGCTTGGGCTAGACTTGGAACCTGTCCTGATGTTTGTTTTTGTTTGGTTTTTGTTTTAGCCATTTTTATCCTTCCCACACCCTTTCTATCACCTTCTTGACCTTCTCCTCATAAATCCGAATCAACTCACGATTCCCCTCCACAATGGACCGCTCGCGCTCGATGCGGGCGACGATTTTATTCTTGTTATCAGACCCTAAGGGTCTCCTTGACTGACTCCTACCACTCATTACCAGACTCTCCTGCTTGACGTAGTGACTGTCCACGAGAAAGACCCTTAGGGTCTATCCTTCCCACACCTTCTCAATGACCTTCTTGACCTTCTCTTCGTAAATCCGAATCAACTCACGATTGCCTTCCACAATGGACTGCTCGCGCTCGATGCGGGCGACGATTTCGTACTATTCTTCCAAAGACAACAGGTAATTCAGCTGCATATGTTGCTCACTGGCAAGATTAAGTACTGACCTGGGTAGATAACAAACTCGCTCTGATCTGTATTAATAAAACGAAGACGCTGATAGTTAATGTTTAAGCGATCTGCAATTTCAAAGATGTCATCTCCATTTTGGATAATATAATATTTTATTCTTATCTCCTGGTCTCTTTGAATCGTGTCGATGCAATTGGATTTTTGTATTGCGTTGGCATATTTTGTTGCTCCAAATAAACTTTCACTTATCTTGTCAAAGGTGTCGCCGCGCACAATAGTGTAAGACTTTTCAATGATTTGAAGGTTTGTAATTGAGGGTGTGGAAGTGAGGGGAGATGAAGGTGTTGATGTCTCTGTTTGTGCAATAAATGTCTCAAGAGCTATTACTGCGGTCGTAGTGGTTGTTGGTAAATTGACAATACGTGAAGACACCAATAAAGTACTATAAAGAGAGATGGCAACAGTGAGTATTGCCAAGATAAGGATAAGCAACACTGATTTTGGGCCTGGACCTTCTCTATTGTCTTTTTGACTATACATATTGTCTACACCCTTTCTAATAGGCAAGGTTGATAAAAGTTATTATGATGATTAAGAGAATACCTGCAATAAATGATGCAAGACCGAGTGTTAGAAAACCGCGAGTACTCCAGTTTTGCCAGAAACCAACTTGCTCTTCTCGTAATTGATACGGAATTAAAAACATGACAAGAACGCAGCAAATTGTCGAGACCAGAAAGGTTGCCACCGTAATGAGTCCAAGTGCAATGAGGATAAAATCAATATTCGAATTGATACTTAACGCTGTGATCCAGTTGGAATTCAAACTCGTGAATACCAAGATAATCCCAGAGTCTAACGTGGTAATGTGTTTGGCTACTTCAAATGTGAATTTATTGGCTTCGTTAGCCCTGGCTCTTTCATCTTTATCTGAATTCGAAGCAGCAATTGTTTTCTCTTTTCGCTCTGTTTTTTCAACCGTTGACTTTTTTCGTTTTGGTTTTATCGTACTTTCTTTTTTGGTAGCCATCATCCCTCCCACACCCGCTCGATGACCTTCTTGACCTTCTCTTCGTAAATCCGAATCAACTCACGATTCCCCTCCACAATGGACCGCTCGCGCGCGATGCGGGCGACGATTTCGCGCTGCACTTCCAGCGGTGGTAGGGGGATTTTCATTGCTTTAATTTGCTGATAATTCAATGCTTGTCGTGAAGCGCCCGATTGAACAGACCAAATTTGATCCTGCCCTTCTTTGCTTATTAGATAGTTCATCAGGAAATTTGGTTCAATATTCCCATTACTTCGTAAGATAGTTACGTGTTGATTTACATTTGCTTCTCTATCTTCGATGTAGACAGCACTTCTTCCGATGGATGCACCTGTGATGTTTAGAAGCACATCATTCTTTTTGACTTGGCTTCTGCTCATTTCTTCATGAACACCTTTTTCGATATAAGCGGCGTCCGAAAAGTCGCATACACCCCAAAGAACATTTTGGCTTCGGATGAACAAAACGCCTTCATCTACATAAGTTTCTTTTCCGCCAAGTGGTGTTACTCCACTTCCAACGAAAGAAAGTTGATCGCCTAATTTCACCTTTTCCCAGGCGTCTATTCCGTCTGGCAGTAATTCAGCAAGTTCAACTTCAAAATCAGGCTTCCACCCCTCGACAACCTGACATGCACCGTCGATGATGCGCTGGTGAGAGGCGATTTCGTCCACGATTTGGCGCTGGATTTCGAGCGGCGGCAGGGGAATTTCAATTGCAAGAAAATCTTTCTTTTCTATTGTACGTCGACGACCTGCCGTTCCACGCATTCTTTGGCGATAGAGTTGCCTTGCATGGTCAGACCGCAAAATAGTTTCAAGGAAATCGAGATTTACATCTTCTCTTTTTAATTTCCAAATATCATACGCAGGACTGACGGCAGCAGCCTCATATTTTTGCTGAAAGCCAATAACGCCTTCGTCAATTGGGAAACCTACAACCATCTCGTTTCTGTTTACAAGTTTATAGCCTGCAATATCTTTGCTTGCAATTCGTCGCTTGAATTTTTCGTCCTGATCTATCAAACCATAATTCATGGTAACAGACATCACAGGAATGTCAGTTTTATTTCCGACCTTTTTGCTTGACAACTCGAATAATGAAGCCAGTGAAATCATTTCATGAGTTTGCTTACCAGAACGAACAACTTCCTGGTAACGATTTGCACTCAGGTTGTAGTCGTTGCTATCCGTAAATTGGGAAGTGGAAACTAGTAAAGCAGAAGCAGTTGTCGGGTGGTAAGAATCGGGTTTTCCATCTACAACGGCTTTTCGCCATGTGTGCAAGTTGCTCAACACATCAGGCAGGTCACTATGCTTTGGACAAAACTCAGGTTTATCGCCATTGTCACTGCAAAGCGCCTTTCGTTGCGCCCCAAGTTCGTATCCGTCTTGTTCAACTTTCAAGAATAGAACTTTGTCAGTCTTTTTGGCAAGCGCTTTATCTAAAAACAAAATCGAGGTCTTCACGCCCGCGTAGGGGTTGAACATCCCTTGCGGCAATGAGACCACCGCCCACAGATAATTGTGCTCGATGAGGTATTTGCGCAACTGCTTGTACGCCCCCGCCGATTGAAAGATGATGCCCTCGGGCACAATGATGGCGGCGCGTCCGTTCGGCGTGAGATGTTCCGCCATGTAATCCACGAACAGCACTTCACTGCGGTTCGACTGCACCGAGAAGCGTTTGTGCGGCTGAATGCCGCCCTTCGGCGACATGAACGGCGGGTTGGCAAGGATCACATCGGCGTACTCGTTCCAACGGTCATCGCTGGTGAGCGAGTCGTATTCGTAAATCTGCGGCGTGACGAAGCCGTGCAAATACAGGTTCACAAGCGAGAGCCGCACCATATCGGGCGAGATGTCGTAGCCCTTGAAGTTTTCGTAGATGCGTTTTTTATCCTGCGCATTTAATCCAGACCCTAAAGGTCTCTTAAGACCTTTAGGGTCTTTTGAATTGGATTCAACAATGTACTTGTACGCCGAGATGAGGAAGCCCGCCGTGCCACAAGCGGGATCGAGTACCGTCTCGTTCTTTTTCGGACCGATGACCTGCACCATAAAATCGATGATATGACGCGGCGTCCGAAACTGTCCCGCATCACCCTGCGACCCAAGCACAGATAGCAAATACTCGAAAGCATCGCCCAATTTTTCGGAGTGGTCGTAGGTGAACTCATTGATCGTCTTGAGGAAGAGTTTCAGCGTTTCGGGGTCGCGGTAGGGCAGGAAGGCGTTCTTGAAAATATTCCGAAAGAGTTCGGGCAGGTTTTCGTTTTGGCTCATGCGTGTGATGGCTTCACCGTACAGATTCAACATCTCCACGCCGCCCAAACGCGGGTCGAAGATATTCGTCCAACTGTATTTCTTGAACTCACCTTTGAAGAAACTCGCCTTGCCGCCCATCTCGATGGATTGCTTGTCCATGTCGTCCATGAACTTGTAGACCAGCGCAATGGTGATCTGCTCCACCTGCGATTTGGGGTCGGGCACTTTGCCCACCAGAATATCACGGGCGGTATCGATGCGGCGTTTGGTTTCGGAATCTAACATTCGGTTGAAGGTCTCCTGTGCAATGGCCGCACGGACGTTAACGTCCGTGCTGAGGGCGGAAGCCCGCTTAAGCGGGCTTGAGCTATGAGCCCGCTGGGTTTACCCACGGGCGGACGGGATTTCAAATATACATCTCAGTTGGCAGGCATTATCACACAAATTGATTGAACGATACGTAATCCTTGATGTATTCGATGATCTTGTTACGCGTTTCTATCGTCAACTTGCGCAGGTATTCACCGCCTGCGTGGCTGCCGAGGATATAGGCAAAATCGCCTTCGTCCACATACTGACGAAACTCGGGGTCAAGCACATACGTCTTGAAGAAGTTCCTGGCAGGCGTGAATTGCTTTTCATCGGGCATGAAACGGCTGTCGAACTTCTCAAATTCTTCATCCAGCAATTCATCCTTGGTCTTGAAATACGGCTTCATTCCAAAGATGACTTCAACGATCTCCCGAAGTGAAACACGGCGGTCGATGTTCAAAGACTTGCGTAATTTCTCCAGATTGAAGAACTCTTCGGGTTTATCGAAGACATTCTCTTCAATGTGTTTGATGATGGCTTCGAAATCACCAGCTTCTGCTTTCCCAACCGCGAAGTCATCTTTCTTGATCTGTTCTTCAAACTTCTGGAAGTACATTCGATCCACGCGCATGCCTTCAGGTCCGATGGCGGTTTCACGAATGGCATAAATGGCATCAGGGCGTGTGCTTTCATAACTACCATAGACAATCCCGCCTCCGCCTGTGGTTCCACCTTCCACTCCTTTGCCACTTCCTAATCTTGGCAGTTTCAATACTTCGTTGTAATTGAAATCTTCTTCAAAATATTCACAGTTCGCGAAGAAGTCAAATAACTTGAACTTATCCTTTTGTTGCGTGCCCACATTTTTCTTCCATGCAGGGTCAACGATTTGTTCTGTGAATTCATGCTTGCGCGTGCCGCGTCCTTTGATCTGAATGAAATCAGTGGGCGAGAACACTGGGCGCATCAAAGCTAGATTGAGAATATCGGGGCAGTCATAGCCTGTGGTCATCATGCCCACGGTCACGCACACGCGCGTCTTGCCTGTTCGGTATGTGTCAATAAAGTTTGCATGCCCAGACAAATTATTGTTCGCAAAGTTGATCGCAAACTGCTGTGCCTCAGGAATCCATGATGTAACCTGTATGGCAAAATCTGATTGATATTTGCCGGGGAACATCTTGTCCGCGATTTCATTCAAAAGTTGTGTGATCTTCGCCGCATGACTTTGGCTGACACAAAATACGATGCCTTTACCAATCTCATCACTGATGGGGTCGCGCAGAGCTTTTTGCAAGAAAGTCTCACAAAAGACACTGTTGGTCTCATCGGAGAAGAAGGTCTTTTCAAAATCCTTCTTGATAAAGGTCTCTTCCACTTCTTCGCTTTGATTTTCGTCTTCATCCTTTGTCATGATCACCGCATAGCCTTCATCGGAAAGCATTTGGGCTGTAATGTCTGTGCGGGCATCCACGACAACAGGATTGATCAGAAATTTATCATTAACGCCATCCAATAAAGAATAACGATAGGTGGGCACCCCATTTTCGCAACCGAAGGTCTTGTAGGTGTCCATCAATACGCGGCGTTCCCATTCGCGCGGGTCGTTTTGATTTTCAGGGTCGAAGTTCTTGAGGTAATCTCTCGGGGTAGCAGTTAACCCGAGTTTGTAGCCGATGAAATACTCGAATACAGCACGGCTGTTCCCGCCGATACTACGGTGAGCTTCATCTGAAATTACCAGATCAAAATCGTCAGGCGAGAAAATGCGCTTGTATTTATTCTTGGACATGAAGCTTTGGATGGTCGAAACGACAATCTCTGCCTTACGCCAATCGTCGCGGTTTTCTTTGTAAACAGTCGTTTGATAATCGTTTTTCAGATAGTTGACAAATGCTTTCTTTGCCTGGTTTTCAAGTTCAAGCCTGTCCACTAAAAACAATACGCGCCGTGCGTTGCCTGTTCGTAAAAAAAGCTTGATCACAGCAGCAGAGACGAGTGTCTTGCCAGTCCCTGTTGCCATCTCAAACAAGAAGCGATCTTTGCCTTGCGTTACATTTTCTTGAATCGCTTTAATGGCTTTCAGTTGATACTCACGCAGGAAACGTAAGCCATTGTTTTGGATGAATTGTCCGCGCGTGCTTTCTGACTTCCAGGACGGGTCGTTTTGGTAATCGGGCTTTTGTGTTAGAACGATGTAATCTTTTTCAACGACCTCACGCGCCAAACTTTGCGGGTTGGGTGTGAATTTGGAATAACTCTCGAAGGAATCAGGAGAAGGGAACTTGGTAATGGGTTGTGGGTTGCCGCGCTGTGTATCCCAAAAGTAGTGCGAATTACCATTGGAAAGGATGATAAATCGGCAATGCTGTGCTTGTGCATAACGCCGAGCTTGTTCTTTTGCAGAGAGAGGATGTATCTCTTCTGCTTTTGCCTCCAAGACAATTAAGGGGAACCCTTTTTTGTCCAGCAGTAGAAAATCAATAAAGCCATTTTTGTTCTTTTCAAAATTTTCCCCAAGCGCGTTGATATGGCTTTCTGTTATTTTGACGTTGTTCTCAAGGACAATATTTGCCTTGCCGTCGGTATCGTCAAAGAATTTCCAGCCTGCTTCCTTCAACAACTCATTGATTTTAATTCTTGCTTTTGCTTCTTTGCTCATGAGGCTTCCTTGGCAGGGTGTATCCCCGCTCCATGTGTCAAGGATAAAGCCAAATCCCCCTATACGCAAGTCCCACGATCAGGGTGGAGTGTCTCTTGTTTCGGCGGCCGGCCACGCCCATCCATTGAGGATTAGGATGGGAATGCCAAAGGCCATAAAGGCCAAGGTCCTGAGAGAATCTTCGTCATATTCCACGGGGTGAAAGAGAAGTGTATCGGTGAGCAGGGCGAGGGGGATGAGCGCCAGTATGCCAAGAACAATGCGGAGGGTTTTCATGCCTTCACTTATAGTTCAAATGTCAGTTTTTGTAATGTTAATTGCGTGTACTCATCCATTTGGCTGGAACGAATTCCAATTTCCTTCCGTCCAAACGAACAGGCGTGAGTTATCACGTGCCGTTCGCGCCCCCATGAAAGGGTGCGAAGAAACCAACCATTGTAGAAAAGGAGTATATAAGAATGAAAGTCAAGTTAAACCCCATGTTCGAAGGCCTGCGTGGGCAGATGGGAGGCGTGGTCTTCCGTAAAGTAAACGGTGAGACCATCGTCTCGCGCAAGCCAAGCTTTCTTGGTGCGCCAACCGTGGAGCAGGCGGCGCATCGTGAGCGCTTCAAACTGGCGGCGGCCTATGGCAAGTCTGTGTTGGCAGATCCCGTCGCTCGCGAGTTGTATGAGGCGGTGGCCAACAGCAAGAAGATATCCACCTTTGCGTTGAGCGTGGCAGACTACTTGAATGCCCCCGTCATTTATGAAGTGGACCTCTCCGCCTTCAGCGGTGAGATCGGTCAAACCATCAGGGTCAAAGCAGGCGATGATTTCGGTGTGGTGAAAGTGAACGTGACGATCGCCGATAAAGCCAGCAACCTCGTGTATGAAGGTGACGATGCCATCGAAACGGCCCCCGGCTCCGGTATCTGGCTCTACACCACTACAGGCGGTATCCCCGATGGCGTCACTGCCAAGATCAGCGTGGTTGCCACCGACCGTCCCGGCGGTACCACCTTGCAGGAAGTCACCAAGGCCCTATAGTGTGCCCCATTAAACAAAGTCGATAACAAAAAGTAAGACCCTGCGAGACTTCTTAATCCACTGGAATGGAAAGTCTCGCGGGGTCCATTTGAGTATTATATGTCAGGTTATCGGAATTATGCAAATTAAAGGATAGTTTTACTTGAACCCAAGAACGGTAACAGGCTCTGTGTTATAACAAACAACCCAGCCATGAGGACTGGGTTGTTTTGAATATTCAATGAGCTGAGTTTTATATTTTATTGTGTGCCATGCGCGGGGTGACCTTCCAATGGCGCTCCCTGAACAGTTCCTTTACCTGGGCGACTCGCGCAATGACGTTTTTGAATTCCACATAAAAGATGGAGCCGATGATCAGATAAAAATAGAACCACTTTTTATTTTTGCGGATCTCAGGGTCGCCCAACTTGTATGAAAAGAACACCTGTCCCGGTGCCACGCTCAAGGTGAAGAGTGTGGTCATGACAAATATGGGAACCAGCCAGTTGATCTTCTCCACGCCACCGTACTTCACGACCCAAAATAAAATGATCGGGAGCATTTGCATGGAGATCCACGGATAGACCTCGCGCCAGCCTAACAGCCAAAGAAGACCGAATTTTTGCCTTGGCGATAAATTCCTTGATCGCAGGGCCTTCCATAAATGTTTCATCGAAACTTGAAGCCAGCCCTGTGCCCAACGCAAGCGTTGATTCCACAGTGCTTTGATTGTGGTGGGGGCCAGTTCTCTGGAGACCAACCTCGGGTCTGAAATGATCCTTGCGCCCGAGGTCATCACGCGGATGGATGAATCGATATCCTCTGTGAGCATGGAGCCATGCATGCGGGTCTTGCGTAACAGGTCGGTTCGCCAGAATCCGTTTGAGCCGCCGAAGATACCAAATTTATGAAGAATGGACCGTCCGGGATGGCTGACCGCATAGATCGCTTCAAATTCCACGGCGATCAACCGCGAGATCCAGGATGCGTTGCCGTTGCGCACAACACAGTGACCCTGGACGACATCGTTGCCCTGAGATAGCCAGCGCCATGCGCGCATGAAACTATCCGCTTTCGGCTTGTGATCGGCGTCGAAGATGCCTACAAATTTCCCGGTTACATCGGAGAGTGCTTTGTTGATGTTTTGTGCTTTTGACGTGCTGTGCTGGATGCGCAGTAATTTGAAGCGGTGATCGCGCTCGGTGATTCTGCGCAGGTCGTTTTCAATCGGCAGGTCGTGAGGTGTGTTGTAGGCCAGTATGATCTGAAGTGGTGCGGGATAGTTGATTTCAAGAAAAGACTCCACCGTTTCCAAAATGGTGGGAGCTTCATTGGGCAAATAGGCAGCGATGATGGCGCTGGCGGGCGGATAGGGTGTTTTGGGTTGTACGGGTGGGTCGATGGCCCTGCTGGCAAGATAGCCTTCCACCCAGATCAACAAGGCCGTGATGACAAGGGCCGCTGTGATGATAAGGTACGCATAAGAGGAAATGTCATGCCCGATCGAGTCGAACCAGGTATAAAGGAAGAAGGGCAGGACCGCACCCACCGTCAGTGTGAGCAAGATCTGGATCGGCAAATTGAGCAGTTCGCGGAGGCGGGCGAGGCGCTGTTGTCCCGTTGAATGTTCGACCGCCTTTTTTCGTTTCGCCAGGGACCCCATCTTGGCATCGTATTTCAACGGCTGTAGATCGAGGTTTCGCGTGGAAAGGTCAAGCGCGGTCATTGCGCGGTCGTTGACTTCCTTGAGCGTCTTGGAGGAGCGCAGGTCCACGTAGCCAAATGATGGAGTCATGCGCAGGTTTTCATTTCCGAGGGTGAACCTGTGACTCATGATGACTTTTGCAAGGGTTGAAAGAAATTTGCGGGCTTCTGCTTCACTGGTTTCGGGGAGAATAAAACCGAGAAAACCGTTCTCTCCCCAGCCGATCACATCCAGTGGCCGCAGTGAGGTTTCAAGGATTCTTGCGGTTTGTTTCCATACTTCTGCTTCCACGCCTTTTCCCAGTCGTTCACTCAGGAGATGTAATTCCGATAGGGCAAGGTAAGCCAGATATCCATTTGCATCTGTGGTTCTTGAGCGAAATAATTCCTTCGAAACCATGTCGTTGAACATTCGTGGCGTTGGAAGGCCGGTCTTGATATCTTTGATGATCAAATCGTTGGGGATGGGAGGACGTTCAAGTTTGCTTCGAATACGTGCCACCAATTCGGCAGGCATGAACGGTTTTTTGATATAGTCATCGGCCCCCAACGACAGGCCTGTTACCAGGTCTTCGGAATTTACCAAGGCCGTCAATAAGATGACCGGTATCTTGGATGTCTCAGTCTGCGAACGCAGGACCTTCAAAAAGGCGAAGCCATCCATATCCGGCATCATCACATCGGAGACGATGATATCCGGCGTAGCGGTTTCCAAGTACTTAAGCGCACTGGCCGCACTGGATGCGCTCGTGACCTCGAATCCTGCGTGACGCAGGACCGCCAGAACAAGATGGCGAATCTGTTCATCGTCATCGACGAATAGGATGTTTGCAGAACTATTTTCCATAGGGCAGGTCTCCTGGCTGAATCGATTCAACTCGGTTTTATCGTACACCTTAATTATGGAGATTTGCATTTCAGTCCTGTAATGATTTGCACTCTTGTAAGAAGTCAGTTTTTTTTAAATTATCTGAATAACGATGCCTTGAGTGATATCGAAGGATCCCCTGCGCCAAAGTGCGGGACTCTTTGGTTGAAAGGAGTGCCCCTCAGAACGACAATAGTATTTTTAGTTAAACCCTATTTCCACCCTCCCCAAAACTGCGAGCGCTTTGTATAATCCCGATCATGAAACAAACCCTCAAGCAAACCGCAGCCCCTCAAGCCGTCGCTATAGGCGCATCCTTGAAACCTGCCACGGCTTGAGACTGAAAGACGGAATTCAAAGTCCCGAACCCACAGGTTCGGGACTTTTTCTTTGTTGTAACTTGTAGGGGCGACCCTTCAATGTTGAACAAGGTGACATCAATCCGCAAGGCGGGCCGCCCCTACAATCACCATTCCGCAATCACCCTTCATCATTCCGTTGGTATAATTCGCCCGTCATTATTTCAATTTGGAGTTTGCATGAGCAAAAAACTAACAGGTAACCAGATCCGACAGGATTTCATAGACTTTTTCGTTGAACACGGGCACACCGCTGTGCCCTCGATGTCCCTTGTCCCGGGCGGGGATGCCACGCTTCTCTTCACCAACTCTGGCATGGTGCAGTTTAAAGATGTCTTTGTCGGCACTGATACCCGTCCCTACAAACGCGCC
Source organism: Candidatus Defluviilinea proxima (assembly GCA_016721115.1). Lineage (NCBI taxonomy): Bacteria > Bacillati > Chloroflexota > Anaerolineae > Anaerolineales > Candidatus Villigracilaceae > Candidatus Defluviilinea > Candidatus Defluviilinea proxima. The sequence continues at coordinate 4,133,366 of JADKIW010000001.1, read as the reverse complement.
GTCGACTCGCAGAAGTGTATGCGCGTGGCGGGCAAGCACAACGACCTCGACGATGTGGGCCGCGACGATACGCACCACACCTTCTTTGAGATGCTCGGTAACTGGTCCTTTGGCGATTATTACAAAAAGGAAGCCATCGCCTGGTCTTGGCAGTTGCTTACCGATGTATGGGGCCTACCCAAAGATAAACTCTATGCCACCGTCTTCAAGGACGATAAAGGCAACGTGCCCACCGATGAAGAAGCCGCCGATATCTGGAAGACCCAACCTGGCTTCGATCCTTCCCACGTCCTGTACTTTGGGCGCAAGGAAAACTTCTGGCAGATGGCCGAGTTCGGTCCGTGCGGCCCGTGTTCCGAGATCCACATCGATCTCGGCGAAGAGCGCGATAACTTGCGCGGCACCGAGCACGTCTGTGGCGTGAACGGCGATTGCACGCGCTACCTCGAACTCTGGAACAACGTTTTCATTCAATACAATCTCTTCGAAGATGGCCGCCTTGAACCGCTCCCGCAAAAGCATGTGGACACCGGCATGGGCTTCGAGCGCATCGTCTCTGTGTTGCAGGGCGTTGACTCGAACTACAAGACTGACCTCTTCACCGGCTCACTGGATGTGCTCCGCTCGCTGACGGGTCACACCGAGAAAGAGATGCTCGCCGATTTCACACCCTATCGCGTCATCTGTGACCATGTCCGTTCGGCGGCATTCCTGATCGCTGATGGTGTGGTGCCTGGCAACGCAGGACGTAACTACGTGGCGCGTATGATCGTCCGCCGCGCGGCACGCTTCGGCTCCAAGCTCGGACTCAACGAACCCTTCCTCGCCAAAGTAGCGCAGGCTTTCATTGATATTTACGGTGACTTCTATACCGAACTCCGCGCCGCTCAACCTGCCATTCTGGATAATCTGACTCGAGAAGAAGTCCGCTTCGCACGTACGGTGGAAGCTGGTACAGCGCATTTAGAGACTCTACTCTCAGACCTTCGCAAAACCAACTCTACAATCCTCGATGGTCACAAAGCCTTCGACCTTTATGCTACGTATGGTCTGCCCTTCGAGATCTCGCGCGATATTGCCCGTGAACAAGGTCTCGATGTGGACGATAAAGGTTTCAACGAAGCGAAAGAAAAACACGCGCTTGCTTCTGGCGGCGGTAAAGCCATGGGCAAGATGGGTGGTGAAGATGCAGAGTTCTTCGCAGGTATCTTGAAGGACCTACAAGCGAAAGGCAAGTTAGGGAAAGATGGTGTTGAGTATGATCCGTATAGCGGTACTCAGGTAGAGAAGTATACAGGTCTTGAAGTATTGGCTTTGATTGTGAATGGACAATCAGTAGAGTCTGCATCGCTTGACGATCAAGTCGAAGTTATTCTGCCCAAGACCGGCTTCTACATCGAAGCGGGTGGCCAGGTCAATGACATAGGCTTTATCCGTTCGACCCCCCTCCGTCTCCCCCCATTTTCGGAGAAAATGGGGGGAGAGAAAGAGGGGGGTTGGGAGATCGAAGTGACAGGCATGCGCCGTGCATCGGCGGGTGTGATCGTCCACATGGGTGAGGTGATCTCCGGTCAACCCAAAGTGGGCGATAAAGCTACGGCTGAAGTAGACGCCGTCCGCCGCCACAACATCATGCGGAATCACACTGCTACACACTTGCTCCACAAAGCTTTGCACGAAGTGCTGAGTGACCAAGCCAAGCAGGCGGGTTCGCTCGTTGCGCCGACCCATCTGCGCTTTGACTTCAACCATCCCGAAGCCATGACCGCAGAACAGATCGAGCGTGTCGAGAAGATGGTCAATGAAGCGATCGCGGCCGACATGCCTGTGGTGAAAGTCACCAAGTCACTGGACGAGGCCAAGAAAGAAGGCGCGATGGCCTTGTTCGGTGAGAAGTACGGCGAGACCGTGAGAACGATCTCTATTATGGAATCAGGGAGCTTGCTCCCGACAGACGCCAGCAAGCTGGCTGATTCCAAAAAATACTCCTATGAACTCTGCGGTGGTACGCACCTTGAGCGTACATCCGATATCGGCGCGTTCATTATTGTGAGCGAAAGTTCTGTCGCGGCGAACGTGCGCCGTATTGAAGCTGTGACGGGTCGTGGCGCGTATGAACTCATCAACAAGCGCTTCAAGACGCTCAAGCAAACAGCGGGTGCACTGAAGACCTCGCTGGACGAAGTCCCTGCCAAGGTGAATGCGTTACAAGAGGAAGTCTCTGACTTGAAGAAAGAGATCGCCAACTTGCGTGCGCAACAGGCATTGGCGGCTTTTAGCAATCAGTTGTCAGCAGTGCAGGCCGTGAAAGATGCCAACGTGTTGGCGGTCGAAGTCCCTGACTCGAATGTGGATACGCTCCGCATGCTGGCGGATAAATTCCGCGAGAAATATCCAAAGGGTGGAGCCGCTGTCCTCGTGACTGGACCAACCGTCATTGCGGTAGTGACCGAAGATCTCGTCAAGAGAGGCTTGAAAGCTGGAGACCTCATCACAGGAATCGGCGGCAAAGGTGGAGGACGTCCCAATATGGCTCAAGGAAGTTTGAGTGGGGATGTCAAGGAAGCGTTGGGTAAGTTGTCGAAGGTTGTGGAAGATAAATTGAAGTAATTTTTGTCTTGTCATTTCGAGCCGCGAAGCGGGGAGAAATCTTCTACTCGAGGGGTAAAGATTTCTCAGTCGCTATCGCTCCTTCGAAATGACAAAGAACTTACTCGGCAGACTGGTTGATACTGCACACGCGGTTTCGACCAGTCTGTTTTGCTTTATAGAGGCCAGGTCGGCTGTTTCTACAAGTTCTTCGAGGGATGGGTAATTTACAACGGCGCAGGTTACCCCAAGGCTGATCTGCACGGTGTAGTGATCCCCGTTTTCGAGGGTGAATGGGGTTTCAGCGGTTGCGATGCGCATACGTTCTGCTATGGCCACAGCTTCGGATATATCTGTATCGGGCAGGATCACAATAAACTCTTCGCCACCCCAGCGCCCGATGCGGTCATATGGACGGAGATTGCGGGGAAACACTTCGGCCAGCTTTCGTAAAACCTGATCGCCAACGGGATGCCCATATTGATCGTTGATGGCTTTGAAAAAATCAATATCCAACAATATGATGCTCAGTGGCTGTTCTTTGCGTTTGGCGAGGGTGAGTTCGGTTCGGGCATGTTCTTCGATGGCACGCCTGTTGAGAAGACATGTCAGGCTATCTTGCATGGCGAGGTTTTCCATTTGTTGGCGAGCTTTGATAAGTTGCTCTTCCAGTTTGATGATGCGTTCCCCGCTGGCCACGCGAGCGATCAATTCTTTTGCGTCGAAGGGCTTGGTGAGGTATTCATCAGCGCCCGCCTCCAACCCGAGCACAACTTTGGGTTTATCGTCTATGGCGGTGAGCATGATGATGTAGGTGTAATGCGAATTCTTGCTGGCGCGAATTTTTTGGATCAACCCTGGCCCGTCAAGACGCGGCATCATCCAATCGGTGATGACGATCTGGAACGGTTCGCGTTGAAGTAAATCCCATGCATATTGCCCATCTTCTACATCTACAACCTCGTGACCCACAGCAGAAAGGCGTACTTTTACCAGTCGCCTTGAGCCCGGGTTGTCTTCTACCACTAGGATCTTCATAGTTCCAAAGCCAAACTATATCATATTCTGTTACGCAGGTGATGCTTCTACAGAACGATCATGCCTCCAAAACTGTCGAGATGGATGGACTTGCTTTTGATCTGATCGGTGGGTGACAATTGATAGAGACACTCGGTAGCTCCAAATGGGAACTCCACTTCCTGCTCACTGAAATTCAAGAAGACGGCCACACGTTTTTTCTCAAACTCTCTTACATAGCCAAGTACGTTGTTTGGAAGGCCTTCGATCAATTGCAATGACCCTTCTTGAATGGCCTGCTCTTGTGTACGGATCTTGAGCAAAGCACGGATCGTATTGAGCAGTGATGTATCTTCTTTGCTTTCTTTCTCCACGTTGATGGTTGTGTAGTTTTCATGTACGGGCAACCATGTTTGCTTTCCTGAGGAGAAACCAGCATTTGGGGTCGAGTCCCATTGCATAGGCGTGCGGACTTCATCGCGGTTAACTGTCATACCGAGGGCATCAAAGAGAATCCTTGGCAGGCGCTTGTACTTGTGTGGGATCGGGTCAAGCGCGGCTCCGAACGGGATCTTATGATTGGTCATGCCGATCTCTTCTCCGTGATACATGCACGGCACACCCCGCACGGTCAATTGGAACATGTGGAGCAGTTTTGCCTTTCGCGCGTCATTTCCAAGCCTGTGGATGCTTCGTTTCTTATCGTGGTTACTGAACACGTAGACTGGCATAAAGGGACTTGGAAAATGCGCTTCGATCTTCCCGATCAGTTCACGAAAGTAATCGGCTGTGAACTTGAAGTCAAGCATTTCAAAGTCGAATACGAGCGTGAGGCCATCGTTCTGCTCGTCCCCGGCAAACCTGCGAACGACTTCCCTTCTTCCGATCACTTCACCGAGCAGGAGCGTATCCCCGAACTCATTGCAGACATTTCGCAACTCTTTAGCAAACGCAAAGACCTCGGGTTGATCAAGCGTGTATTTGAACTCCTGAAAGTACCCGGATGGCTCGTTGACCGCTGGTGCAAGTTTGAGTGCGAATGGGTTATCTCGAAACTCGGCATCCTTGTAGATGACGTTGAAGATGTCGAGGCGGTATCCGTCCACGCCTTTTTCCAGCCAAAAGCGGACGGTATCGAACATGATCTTCTTTATTTCGGGGTTGCGGTAGTTCAGGTCTGGTTGAAAGGGCAGAAAGCTTGACCAGAAATATTGTCCGCGTTCTGGTGCGTAATGCCAGCCGCTTCCACCGGTCATGGATTTCCAGTTGTTGGGGTTGTCGCGCCAAATATACCAATCGGCTTTCGGGTTATCGCGCGAGGAGCGAGACTCCTGAAACCATGGATGTTCGATGGATGTGTGGTTCATCACCATATCAAGAACGATCTTCATACCTCGCTTGTGCATTTGCTCGATCAGTTCGAGGGCATCGTCCATGGTGCCGTATTCGGGAGCGACGTCAGTGTAGTTCGAGATGTCGTAACCGAAATCAGCTTGTGGGGAGGAGAAGAACGGCGAGAACCAGATGGTTTCGAAGCCCAAGTCGTGGAGGTAGTCTAATTTTTGGATGATGCCTCGAATGTCCCCGATCCCATCGCCGTTACTGTCTTTGAAAGAGCGTGGGTAAACCTGATAGATGGTGGTTTTGTGATACCACGGTAATGTGTTCATATTGATGATCCTTTTTTATAGTACATACAGGTCTATGAGAATGCCGCCCTATTGTATTATGATTTATATGAAAAGGAGATTTATTATATGTCACGCACATCAAGAGTTTTATTATTACTAATCCCGTTGGTTTTTGTTCTTGCCTGTAGTTTGGTTTCCAAACCATTCAACGAGGCGCAGAATGCAGTTGAAACGGCGCAGTCGTTTGCGACCTCCATGCCGATCGAAACCCTGCAAGCTTTGGCGACTTCCATGCCGGTTGAGACCTTGCAAGCGCTTCCTTCTGCAATGCCTGATATACAGAATGCTGTAGATCCGCAGGGAACTCCGGTTCAAGATTGGAATGGTATCCCGGTGATTCCTTCAGCGTTCACTGGTGAAGAAACTTCAATAGGTTATAGCTTCAAGGCCAATGCGACTACAAAGGAAGTGTTCGATTACTATGAAGCGGAGATGACCAAGCTTGGTTGGACAGCGTTGTTCAACCTTCCTGATACGGGTAGCGGTGCCTTGCTCAGTTATCAAAAGGATAATCACACCACGACTGTGACCATCACGAAGGAAACGGATACGTCTTCGTTGGTGTTCCTCGCGTACCAATAACCAACCAGGATTTGTGGTTTCGGTACGCCCTTCGCAATCGCTTCGGACTACTCAACCACCACTTGTTTCTAGAGTGTCAGGTAGTTATAAAAAGGATGAACCATCATGGTTCATCCTTTTTCTTTATGGGGAACTTTATCTTTTACCCAACGTCACAAAAGAAACACAGCATTTACAAATTGGTGAACATTCTTCACCGGAGCGGAGGGCCTATGTATTAATTCCACCTTCAAGCACAACGGGAACGCCGACCTGTTGTCCGCTTTACTTCGCTTCAAAAAATAAACTTAGGAGAAGAAAATGTCTACCAAACGAAATGCCTTACTAACAGGTATTCTATTCCTGTTGCTTTTTACCTCCGCTTGCGGAGGCGCGGCTTCCACTCCGATACCGCACGATGAACTCCCTGCCGATGTTCTTGAAATGCCTGTCGTCACCGAGGCGCCAGCGGCTACCGAAGCCCCTGCATCCGCTCCTCAATCATCGTCCAAGAATTGGGGTGGCCCTCCTGTGAACCAACAGCCACAGGACACATTCTTTGAAGATTATGGCGTCAACCCAGCCATTGATACGGAAGACGATCATCTTTCCACGTTTGGGCTTGATGTGGATACTGGCTCCTACACGATCATGCGCAACTATCTCAAGGATGATCTACAGGTGCCGCCCGAATCTGTCCGCGTGGAGGAGTATATCAACTACTTCGATCAGGGATATGCCAACCCATCTGCGCATCAGGCCTTCACCATCTCTGTGGATGGCGCGCCTTCACCTTTTACGCAGACCGAGCGTTATCAAATGCTACGCGTCGGCATTCAGGGCTATCAGGTCCCTGAGTACGAACGCAAGGATGCCTCGTTGACGTTCGTGATCGACGTCTCTGGTTCGATGGATATGGACAACCGTCTCGGATTGGTGAAGCGTTCACTGGAATTGCTTGTTGAGCAATTGGGACGAAACGACAGCGTGAGTATTGTTGTATATGGATCCGATGCTCGCGTCATTCTGGACCCGACGCCTGGTTCGGACAAAGACGCCATTCTCTCCGCGATCTACAGTCTCCAACCCGAAGGCGCGACCAACGCCGAAGCGGGGATCCGCTTGGGATACAACATGGCGCTCCGCTCCTACAAGCGAGATGGAATCAATCGTGTCATCCTTTGCTCTGACGGTGTTGCCAACGTCGGCAACACAGAAGCAAATGTGATCCTCGATGAGATCCGCGGACATGTAGAAGAAGGTGTCACCATGACCACTATTGGCTTTGGCATGGATAACTACAACGACACACTCATGGAACAACTGGCCGATAACGGCGATGGCTTCTATGCTTATGTGGATGATATGCGTGAGGCCAAGCGTCTCTTCATCGATAACCTCACCAGTACACTTCAAACCATTGCGATGGATGCCAAAGTGCAGGTGGATTTCAATCCCGATGTTGTGATGCGTTATCGTCTCGTCGGTTTTGAGAACCGCGCCATTGCCGATGACCAATTCCGCGATAATACCGTGGATGCAGGCGAGATCGGCGCAGGGCACTCTGTGACCGCGTTATATGAGGTCAAGTTGTATCCCGAAGCCTACGGGAATATTGCAACGGTCTACCTGCGATGGCAAGACCCCGATACACGGCAGGTGGTGGAAATGTCAAAAGATCTTGGCTCTGGCGATCTATCCAGAAGCTTTGAACGTGCCGATCCCTACTTCCAACGCACAGTTATTGTTGCAGAGTATGCTGAGATACTGAAGGAAAGCTATTGGGCCGATGGCAGTTCACTGCAAGATGTTTATCGTGAGGCGGTTCGGGTTGGCGAATATTTCTCAGGGGATGAGCAAATGTCTGAATTGCTTGAATTGATGCGCCGTGCAGACGGCTGGCGCGATTGATAAAACACAACGGCCGCGGAGCTATAAAACTCCGTGGCCGTTTTATGTTTATGGGGAATGTACTAATTGAGGAGCACGAACACTGTGATGATAGCAAGTTGTGCCAATGGATAATAACTTGCACTATCGAATAACTTGGCAGCCTGTCGTCCTTCATGCTGGCGGCTGAGTTGATACCCCGGGAGTAACAGGAAGTAGATGCCAGCCGCCGCGCTTGCAATCAAATAGGGAATACCTAATTTGAGCGGAGAGACGTTCGGCAGGAACAGACTGGCGACTACTGTCACTGCCAGCGTGATGATAACGATTAGTCCCGCTGTTTGTGTGCCAAGTTGTAAAGGGATAGTCTTGGCGTGGACGCGTTTATCTTCCACGGTATCGTTCCAATCGGCAGGGACGTTTTGTCCGCCGATCTCCCAGAAAAAGACCCAAGCCAGGATCAGCAAAAGTGATGATAGGGAAGGGTTGGGGTCTACAACGAAGACCGCGGCAATCGGCCCGCTGGATTTGACCAATCCGCTGACAAATGTGCGCAGGTAGGTAACCTTGAAGAGAAGGACATAGACCACTTCCAACACAGTGGCCGAAACGAGGATGATCACAATGGTCGGGTTGAGTATATAGGAACCGATCCCTGCGGCAATGAACCACACGGCAAACCAGAGAATACCACTTCGATAACTGAGTACGTTCTGTGCTAATGGATACCGTAGATCAGAGGCTTCTACCGAGTAACCAGCGTTGATGCCACCTGTGAACTTTTCCTTATCCACCGCAATGCCCACAAGATCGTTCAGGGCGTAAATGGCTGTGTATGCGGCAAAGGCGGTGAAGATCGAAAGAAGAATGACCTGCCATGCAGGGAAATTTCCCAGCACAAGCAATGCGCAGAAACCAGGCGTGGCAAGATCTAGAACGCCATGCGTGGTTCGGGAAAGGGCAAAAAACTTTTTCATGGATTACAACTCCGCGGTGGAATTATTTCTTCTTGGTGAAATGTACCATATAGTTGACGTCTTCCACGCCCATCGCCACTTTAAATTTAGTGGTGAAGGGATTGTAGATCAAACTGGCAATACGGGAGAACTCCAGACCTGCATCCTGCGCCCATTGCTTTAATTCGCTGGGGCGGATCAATTTTTGATAGGTGTGGGTTCCACGTGGCAGAAGGCGCAGAATATATTCACCGCCAACGATGGCGAACAAAAATGCCTTTGGTGTGCGGTTGATGGTAGAGAAGAAGGCATGCCCGCCGGGTTTTAGTGCCTGTGCACAAGCCGCTATCACCTTGGCTGGTTCTGGTACATGCTCAAGCATTTCCATGCATGTGATGGCATCGAAACTTCCCGGATTCTTTTGGGCGATGTTTTCAGCGCTTTCATATAGGTACTCGATCTTCAATCCTTGTTGTTCGGCATGGCGCTTGGCAACTTCCAATGAAGCTTGCGATAGGTCTGAGCCGACCACCTTAGCACCGTTTTTGGCTAATGCTTCAGATAAAATGCCGCCGCCACAACCTACATCCAGTATTTTGGGATTCTGCACAGTCAGCTTTTCCATGATGAACTTGGTGCGCAGAGGATTGATGACGTGAAGAGTCCCCATCTCTCCTTTTAAGTCCCACCAGATCTGGGAGACCTTATCAAACTTGTCGATTTCCTTGTTGTCTGCATTATTAAAAGTTGTCATGCTTTATTACCATCCAATTCTCAAGTATTTTTATTGTCTGTTCGATCTCATTGAAATTAATATCGTTGACAAAAACACAACCGCCGATGCCGTGTGGCATGGGTGTTCTTTGTAAGCCATTGCGGTGATACACCCGTTCCTCCAGCGATTCCCAAAGTTGATGCGGGTCGAGGATGGACATATCCAGCATGAAGCCAAGGCTTTCGATCAGACGAAATACCCTGTTACTGTCTTCATCTGTCAATAGACAACGCGATTTTGCGATCAGGACCGAGAGACAGATATCTAACAGAACCGCCTCGCCATGTAAAAGGTCCGATTCGTGACGCGTTTCTAATCCGTAGCTGAATGTATGGCCGAAATCCACTTTGCGTTCGAGGTCTTCTTCGAATAAGTTCGGCTCCAACTCCTCCAGCATTCCTTCGATGGCCCGGTCAAGGATGATGCCGCCTTCCGCATTTTGGAAATAGGCATCCACGCTTTCTGGGCCATGTGTTTCCAAAAGTGAAAATAACTCCGCGTCTTTGATGACCGCCAGTTTAATGATCTCGCAGACACCGTTCAAAAGATGACGGCGTGGCAGGGTGGCGAGGAAGGATTTATCGAGCAAGACTTTTTGCGGAGGCTGGAACGCGCCGAGACGGTTCTTGTTACCATTGAAGTTGATTCCATTCTTGATGCCGACTGACGCATCGACATATCCCATCAGTGTGGTTGGTACTTTGATGTGGGGGACGCCACGACGATAGGTGCTTGCGACAAATGCAACGACATCGGTGAGCACGCCACCTCCAATGGCGATGATCGGCTCATCTCTGCGATGGATGGGAAAAGTATCCAGCTCACGCACAATGGAGAGATAATATTCTGCTGTTTTATTTTCCTCGCCGCCGGGGAAGGTGACGATCTTGGCCTCTACGCCGTGATGCGCGAAATAACTGCGCATTTTATTGCCATAGTGTTTTTCTACATGACTATCTATAACAACAAACCTGCGTGCATTTTTGATCTTTCCCTCAGATAACAGCGCCATGTTCTGCGGGTGGAAGAGGTCGGGAGCGTTGAGGACTTCGTATTCAATTGTGTATGGATGCGTGACGCGCCGCTTGAACATGCTGTCTGTCATACCACCTGCCGCCAGTTGGTTCTTGCGCCCAGCACCCTCCTGGCAACAGCTTGCGCAAGTTCCACGCTGTGATTTTTGTAGTTCCCGCATTGCTCAATGTTTGCATAGGGCACTTCACTGGCGGTCAAAACATCCTTGAGGATGGTTTCGTATACATCGCAAATTGTTCCAGCATTACCTTCGTTGTACAACACAAGGTAGAAACCTGTCTGGCATCCCATCAAGCCAATGGAAAGAAAATTCTTTGGCATGTATTTTTGGAAGCCATACAATAGAAAATGCTCGAAGGAGTGCATTTCCGTTGAGGATAAAAATTCCACGTTGGGTTGATTGATGCGTAGGTCTACGCAATACACTATATCCCCTTTGGGGCCTTCGTTCGCAGAGCGCAGTTTTACGTGCGGTGCTTTCAACAACCTATGGTCGAGTTCTCCGACCGTCGCGGCCTCCCAGCCGAGTTGTTCTACGTTTACCATACCTAACTCCTGTAATTCTAAATCTCAAATGTAGGATCACCGTTTGTTTGTTGGCGATTCAAGGGAGCAGACTCCCGAATCCAAAGTTTATACAAATTGGGACAAATGCTTGAAGCTGTCGTTCAATGCCTTTTCCCATGATGCGACATGATGATATAGCTCAACGGATGCATATCCTGAAAAGCCGTTATCAGCCAATGCTTTGAAACTGGCGGCAAAATCCATTGTCCCTTCGCCGGGGATCTCATGGAAGTGAACGATGCCTGTCAGCGTATTCGCGACCATCTTGTCCATTAGGAGTTTGCCTTCTGCGTTCTTTGTGCTTCGCAGATAGATGATGATGGGCCGGGCGCGTTCGAGTACATCGTAGCTCAAGCCAGGGACGGAAATAAGATACGTGAAAATTTCATCGTCGAATGGTGTGGCTCCCGCGAACAGTTTGTTGTAGTCCACGAAGGTTGGTTTCTTTTTTATGCTTACCGAATCCAAAACACCCTGAATTCGTTTTTCCTGTTCCTTGCTCGGTTTTTCGTCATGGAAGTAGATCGGATTGTCGGCATCCACGAGCAGGTACTCGGCCGTCTCAGGGAAGTAGACCAAGTAGTTGGCGAAACTAAGATCAAGGTTTAGGTTGTCTGCCATTTTCAATATCTTCAAGTTATACCCCTGTCGTGCATCCGAGACATGCAGGAAGCGAGCATATGGTGCGGCTTGTGCCAGCGCTCCGACATAATCTTTATCGGAACAATACATGTGACACATATCCACATGCAGTTGGAACTTGGGTGAATTGACTTCACGGATCAGGCTCAATCCCTGTTCTGTTGTTTCGATGAACATACCGGGCTCTGGCTCGATCAGCAGAGTAATGTCTTCATCGTCCCGTACGAATTTAAGACACTGTTGGATACTGTCGACCAACAACTCGCGTGGATTGACCGATGGATTCGATACATGCTCATCACGGATGAAGCCGCTTCCAAATGTGACGAGAGGGATATCCAGCTTACGGGCGAGGTCAACGCCGCGACGGACGAGATCAATGCGGCGTTTTCTGCCAGCTGTATCTGGGCTCATCAAAGACGGTTCATGCGGGCGGGACGGTGTGAAAAAATGTGAGGCTGTCGCCACACAGGCGGCTTTTGTGTTGACGCTTTGCAATCGCTTTTTAATAGCGGCTACATAGTCATCGGTGATCTCGAATGGGTTGAACTGGTCGCGATGGAATGCGAGTTCGATGCCCGGGTAACCAGCCTTGTCCACTTCGGTGATCGAGTCCAAAAAGCCCACGTTGGTTAAACCAAAGGTGCTGTAACTAAGTTTGATCATATCCTTGCTCCAAAAAAATGCTACTTTTCTACCCTCAGGACGGCAAATTGGCGTTGTGTAGGTCAATCATAAAGTGACCGTTTGAGGGAATTTTAGTTGTGGATTGTTTCACGAATTGAGATTCTACCACGCAGTTTCGTAAACAGTTTCCTATGGGGAATTGAAGAATTACCGCACAAAGTTGACGCGGATGGTGCTGTTTCTTTTACTTCATGATATTGTCGTTTCGAGTGAAAACGAGAAATCTGGCAGTGTTGCCAGTTATAATTCGGTTGCATGAAAACCCAGATCATCACACTCGAAACCCACGATGACCTCATCTCCGTCCGCGACAGAATGTCTTGGGCGAAGACGCCGCGTATTCTGTTGGTGTGGCCCAAGTATGAAAAGGTCACATTGCGACAAGTGGACTTGAAAGTTTTACAACGACACGCATCCACGCTCGGTGCGCAGTTGGGTTTGGTCACACGGCAGAGGCGGGTGCGGGCAGATGCAGAGGCGCTGGGGATCCCGGTGTTCGAATCCACGGGGCAGGCGCAAAAGGTGACTTGGCCCAAGCCTCGGATCAGGAAGTGGCCGCACAAAGCTCCAGATAAGACTCTGCGCGAGCAACGGGAGCAGGTTCAAGTTAAGGAAGAAGCGTGGCGCGCGCATCCTGTTGTGAAGATACTGGTGTTCCTCGTCGGTGTGGCATCGGTGTTGGTGCTGGTCGCGTTATTCATTCCGCGCGCACAGGTCAAGTTAAACCCTGTTTCAGAAACGCAAAGTTTGGTTGTGCCGGTGTCTGCGAGTCTTTCGGTGAACGATGTTTTCATCACTGGTTCCATACCGGCACGCAAGAAAACGATCGTGGTAGATGGTGTGCAACGAGTTCTCGTGACAGGTGAGGGCATTACACCACAATCGAAGGCGAAGGGCGTTGTGATCTTTCGCAATCTTACGCAGGATAAAGTGACGATCCCGATGGGCACACTTGTGCGAAGTGGTGAGACACGTTTTGCGACTCTTGATGAAGGCATTATTGATGCCGGTGTTGGGAAGACTCTTGACGTGCCTATCGAAGCGGTGGAAGGTGGCATTGCGGGAAACCTCGATGCTGAAACGATCAATGTGGTCGAAGGCAGGCTGGGGCTTTCGGCCTCAGTGATCAATCCCGAACCTACAACGGGTGGGCGCGAGCGTTCGTCGGTGCAAGCAACCGATGCAGACCGTGAGCATGCCAAGGAACTTCTGTTGAAAAGTTTGGAAGATGATGCGCGTACAAATCTTCTGGATGGACTCGGCTCAGATGATGTGCTCTTCAGTGATACGTTTGCCCTTTCGCAAATCATTTCAGAAGTCTATGACCCGCCTGCTGGAGCGGCCGCCTCACAATTGACTCTGACCATGCAAGCCGAATTTTCCATCCTCTATGCAAGCGCCTCAGACTTAACCGAGCTTGCCTCGTTGGCCTTGAACGCTTCTCTACCCTCGGGCTTTATCGCCGCATCCAACGCTGTGATAGTTGAATCGGCAACCGATCCGTCACTGCTGGAAGATGGCTCCGTCCATTGGACGATCCGTGCCGAGCGTACGATCTATCAGCAGGTGAGCGTTGCGCAAGTGCAACAACTCTTACAAGGTCTCAATTCGTCTGAAGCGCAATCCGTGTTGAATGAAAATCTTCCTTTGTTGAGTGAACCAAAAATATTGTTGAGCCCATCCTGGTGGCCGTGGATGCCGATCGTGCCGTTTCAAATTGAGGTCGTTACACAGTGAACATGGAATACAGAATGGTGACTACAGAATATACAAATCTTAGTGTTCTTTACGGTAAAAAGGCCCTATGAGGATTCTTGTCGTTGACCACGGTGAAAAACGGATTGGCCTCGCACTCAGTGATCCGACCGCGACACTTGCCAGCCCATTGACTGTTATCAATCACGTTTCGCGTTTGATGGATGCCGCGCAAGTAGCCAATATCGCATCTGAAAATAATGCAGGTTTGATCGTCATTGGCCAATCGTTCGACGAAGAAGGGGAGCCTAACCTCGCAGGCAGGCGTGCCGCGAAATTTGCCGATGCCTTGAAAGAACAGACGCAAATCCCTGTCGAATTATTCGACGAATCTTTCAGCACACAAGATGCGCGTGCCACTGTCATCGAAATGGGATTTTCACGCAAGAAACGTGCCGGTCATCACGACTCACTTGCGGCCGTGATGATCTTACGGTCATATATTGAATCGCGTAATACGTAGACGTGAGCTTTGTTTCCCTCCTATGAAAAAACTTGTCCCCATTATTCTCATCATCGTATTCTTTTGCGCTTGTCTTTTCGTAGCGTTTGTCACCATTCCATCGCAAGCCACACGTATTTATGGTCAGCCTGCATCATGGCTCACGATCACACAGCGGATGCAATATTCCGCATCCCTGCTTTGGTATGATGGCTTGCTCACACGCCCCCGTGACGTGAATGGCGCCGAGACGTCTTTTACAATTGAACAAGGTGCGTCAGTCAATGTGATCGCCGCCAATTTAGAAGCAATGGGATTTATCCAAAGCGCAGAAGCGTTCCGTGCTTATCTTATTTACTCTGGCCTCGATACGTCCATTCAAGCGGGTGAATACAAACTCAGCGCTGCCATGTCCGCAATTGACATTGCGCATGAACTACAAGATGCCACATCCGCAGAAGTGACGTTCGTTATCCTGCCCGGCTGGCGGATGGAAGAACTTGCCGCCTCTCTCTCGACCTCTGGCTTATCCATCACACCCGGTGATTTTTTCAACGCTGTAAATACTCCATCTCGCGGTTTCGACTTCCTATCTGGCGCGAATTCCAATGAAGGGTTTCTCTTCCCTGATTCCTATATCTTCCCGCGCACCACTACGGCAAACGAGCTTGTTGAGAGATTTGTCCGTCACTTTGCACAACACCTCTCGCGAGATATGCAACTTGGCTTTGAAAAACAAGGCTTGACCGTTTATCAAGCAGTGATCCTTGCGTCCATTGTGGAACGTGAAGCAATTCACCCTGAAGAATCGCCCATGATCGCTTCTGTGTACTTGAATCGTTTAAAGATTGGAATGAACCTCGAAGCGGACCCGACGGTCCAATACGCATTGGGCTATAACGCCATCCAAAATACCTGGTGGACAAATCCCTTGAGCGCGAGTGACTTACAATTCGATTCGCCTTTCAATACATACATATACAGCGACCTGCCTCCTTCACCGATCTCAAACCCTGGCATGGATGCGTTGAATGCGGTTGCATTCCCTGCAGAATCGCCGTATTACTTCTTCCGCGCGAAATGTGATGGTTCTGGCTACCACTCCTTTGCGGAGGCGTTTGAAGAGCATCTCGCGAATGGATGCGAGTAGATTTTTTGTTTGGAGTTTGACAACTGTACTCTAAAGGAGGTTGTATGAATATTGTTGTTCCAAAAATGTACTGGCGTTTCTTTGTTATATTATTTTTTACGGGGACGTTTCTTTTTCTTTTTTTTCATGCTTTATTCTTAATGTCAACACCAACGGCGCCTGATACATGGCTTGTGGGCGATTGGTTGATCAATTATCACGGTGGATTTGTCCGGCGCGGATTAATTGGTGAGATATTTCTTGATGTTTCGCAATGGCTGGGGATTGAGATAGTTACCCTTGTGGTTGTGACTCAACTCATAGCCTATCTTGTATTTTTTATAAGTACTTGTCGATTATCACTTGATGCGACCTTCTCGGCATCAAGCTTCATGTTGATTTGTTCCCCCGCGTTTATTCTTTTCCCGATTCTTGATCCGCAAGGTGGGTTTAGGAAAGAAATATTGTTTCTGGCTTTGCTTTCGGCATTATGTGTCTATTTGCTGGGTTCTAAGGCTGAAGTGACCAATCGCTTGCTGGTTTTCGTTGGAGGAGTTTCATTGTTTATTGTTCTAAACCATGAAATGATGGCCGCTTATCTTCCTTATATACTTTGTGCTTTCATCATTCACGGAAAAGGGTTTGAAAATACTCCTCGAAAGGTAGCTTTTCTTGTCCCTGCCATGATGGTCGCCGTTTTGCTGGTCCTTTTTGCAAAAGGGGATAATAAAATTGTTGTAGCAATATGTGATTCATTGAAGCCAAATCTTCCTTTAGATTGTATTCATTCAGATGTTCCAGGTTCTATTTCACTTCTGGATGACGGCGTGTTTTTAGCCCATGACTTGGTTTTCAAGTCCATACAACATGGTGGGTTGTTTATGTATATGGCTGTTACGGTTTTGAGTTTTGTGCCGCTGGCTGTTGTCTGGTCTACGCGACGGGCTGTTTTATTTCAAATGAACAAGAAACGGCAATACTGGCTTGCAACATATGTGTTGTTTGCGTTTCTTGCTAGCGCTCCATTGTTTTGGGTTGCATCTGACTATGGGCGGCTTGTTTATATCCATGTATCGTGTTTATCGTTACTTTCATTGATGGCAATTCGAGATACAGATAACGCGCCATTGCGCCTGTCTTATCGAGAAGTGGCAATCTGGGCGGTAGCTTTACTCTTCGTCAGTAGTTGGCGATTACCTCATTGGGGAGCTTCTTTTGAGAAGGCTTTCCCTTTTATAAAAAATATCGGGTTGTTTCTTAATAATTAGAAACCACTAACCTTGATTTCAAGGTTTCTCTCTCATGCCATCCCACACATCCAATGCAGGTTTTGGGGACCCATCAAAATTAACGAGACCAATATAGGCGAATGCGCCAAGGGATTGTGCATCCTGTGGGTCTTGCCCTTGCTTTTTCATTTCTTTGGCATATGAATCCAAGTTGATGTCACTGAATAGAGTGTTGACCCAAAATACTAAACGTGGACCGAGTTGATCGTGGACGGTATTGAGGTAGGCAACCTGATCTTCGGGTGTGGCTTTGATTTGGTCAACGGCTTGGGTGGTGAATCCGCTTTCGGCGATGGCAACAGGTTTATCGGTCCGTGTGAGAAGCGGGGTGTAATAGTCCGCAGGAATATCTGACCCTGATGGGAATACAAAATAGGGATAGGTTGAAATGGCCCAGACATCCAGATTGGGTTCAAAAGCTTCGACTTGATCCCAGTTGGTGTCAAACTTTTGATGATTGCCCTCTTCAGGTTGGGGAAACATGTTGTTGAGATCGTCCCATTGAAATGTGACGAAGATCTGTGTTTCAGGTGCTTCCGCTTTGATAAGTCCATAGATCTCATTGTATAAACTGATGAAATTTTTGGCGTCATCAGGATGCGCATCCATATACGTGTTGATTTCAGATGCAAGACCGAGGTGGCGTGGATGAAAAGTTCTTACAACCCATAGGGCAAAATTCTTATGTGCAGTTCGCACATCAGGATTCGCAAAACTGGCATCCCAACCTGTTGGTAGACCGATGAAATCCCGTCGATTAAGCCCGTTAAGCGCATCAATGACAAAGATATACTCAATATTGTTTTGCCGCGCCAATGTCACCTGGTTGATAATATCGGTTCGCGGTTGGGATTCGCCATCGACACCTTTGACAAAATCTTCCCACGGGGTGTTCTGTTGGATAAGCACAAAGTCACCATGTTGACTGATGCCTTTAAACGTTTTGAAAACGCTATTGATTGACATCTCAGGCGGGGATGGAAAGAATCCATAAGCTGTTCTGTCAGAATCAAATACAGAACTTTGAGGCGTTGGGGGAATCGATTGTGCCTCGCCGTTGCAGGCGAGAGAAACTAACAGAAGTATGCAGAGTGAAAGTAGAAGACGTCGCATATGTCATCCTTATACTGAATGTACAGTTTTGGATGACAAAAGTTGCACTATGGCTTTGTTGATTTGACCATCTTGTTGTAGACCCAGAAACCCGCGACCATGCCTGCTCCAATAAACGCAAGGAACGCCCCTTCGATGGCAACTGGTACAAGAATTTGGCGTGCTACCGAGTCGATCACATTTTGTACTATCTCTGAGATACCTGCTTGCAGTTTATTTTCTAGAAAAATGTTTTTTATAACAAAACGAACAAGCGGAACACCGATAAAGGCCAGTATAAGGGTGAATATGCCTGTGGCGAGAAATGGGATGCCCCACCATTTCAGCCAGTCTTGCAAGCTACGAACCGCGAATAGGATGATAGCGATCAATAAGAACAGCGGCAGGAGAAAGGATAACTTTATCCCGGTGCGTATTCGGTCTAATCTTGTGCGAAAGTTTGATGCTTCGACTTGGTCGGAAGATACCAATGTCAGTGTTTCTGGGATGCTCTGACTGATCTGTTGGATCTGTTCCTGGATCACTGGCATGACTAACTGCAAAACTTCTTGCGGCGGGTTGCATATTTTTAGATCCGTGTTGGCAGAGAGGAGACCGAGCCCCATTTGGATGATTTGTTCTGGTGTGCAGGCTGGTTGGGCTTGCAATATTTGCAAGAACGCGCTCATCCCTCCCTCGCCAGCCATGCTTTGCTTGAAAGGCAGTAATGAGATGCTAACCGAATCGCTCTTCCCATTGATGAAATCGAACGTGGAGTCGAGTGTATTATTTGTCATTGTCTCAATCTCAGCAGGCGGCAGTATGGATGAAATGACGAAAGCCAATTCATTTTTGTTGAGAAGCGACATCATGGCTGGCATGGAACCGTTCGCTGGATCAGTAATAAGGTTGGCAATCAATGAAGGGGTTTGTGCGTAGAGTCCCAATTCCTTGAATGACTGTTTGTAGGTTTCAGATGAAAATGCTTTTTGTTCGATGTTGAACAATAGAAGTGTCAGTACGCCGCTGAGTACAAAGAAAAAAGCGCATATGCCTGCAACGATCTTTCCGATCTCTTTCATGGTTTCTCCATTTCAGCAACAAAGGCGGCTCTGTACAAACAGGCCGCCCTTGCTCATATGTGATTGATAAATTTTTACTCGCTGATGATCTCGATGTAATCCTTTGTGACCACTTCACCTTCTGATGCGCCGAGCAAGGCAAGTAATTCGTTGAGAAGATGCGCCTTGTTATCAGCGTCTTTGCGGCTCCAAGTGCGGCTTTTTACTTCGATGAAGTATCCAAGCCCTGGAGTGGTCACATTATCGAGGTTCACGTAGAACTCTGTATCTTTGTATTTGATCAACCAGCGCAAGCGGTCTTTTTCAATTGTGACCTCAGATGTGGGCTTGAAGTACTCACGATAGAAACGTAGTGAATTGGACGCCGGCGCAAGAAAGCGACTTCGTGAGAGTAATACATCATGCCCAAACTCGCCTTCACGTAAAACGCCCAATAAAGTAAGTCGCGCGCGTGCATTGGTGACGTTACCTTTATCGTCTACGAAATCATCTTCGCGATAGCGTAATCGTCCTTGTGATGGATCGTCGAATTGGAAGTATGAATCATGTTGACGGTAATGACGTTCGTAGATGATATCGATCTCGTCACGCATCAAGGCTTGGACAATTGGGTCTGGTCCAGCGATCTTGACCTTGATCTGCACCTCAAACGATTCTTCCTCCATCGAGCCACCCAAAGCGATCAACTTCGAGAGGATGGATTGTTCTCTTTCGACGAGGAATGTATCGATCTTCTTGGCAATGTCTGCGGCTTGCGCGAGCAAATCTTCTTCATTAAGAGTCAATAGCTTTCGATCTCGCATGACCCATTTGCCGTTGATCATCACATCGCTCACGTCTGTGGATTTGCTGGCATACACGATCTGTGCGTATGCATTTTCCATTGAACGGCGGAAGGACGGAGAATTGTGTACAGGCTTGATGTTGACAAGGATCAGATCGGCGCGGCGGCCCGTGGTCAGCGACCCGGTCAAATGTCCGATATGAAGCGCTTGTGCTCCGAGACGAGTGCCCATGAGCAGTGCTTGTGATGCGGGCAGGGAGGTCGGATCATTTGTCACAGCTTTGGCGATGAAAGCTGCGAGACGCACTTCCTCGAACATGTCGAGGTCGTTGTTTGAGGCGGGGCCGTCCGTTCCGATGCCCACATTGAGCCCAGTGGCAAGCATCTTTGTGACGGGGGCAAAGCCCGACGCAAGTTTGAGGTTGGATGACGGGTTGTGTGAAACGCCTGCGCCCGCATGTTGAAGCGTGCGGATCTCGCCCGCATCGATGTGGACACAGTGCGCCGCGATGACCTTGGCTTCGAATAATCCTTGTTTCTTCACGTAGGGGATAACAGGCATGCCCTCGTCTCTGCGCATATTTTCCACTTCAAGCAATGTTTCTGAAAGATGAATATGAAGTGGCACATCGAACTCTTGTGCAAGGGCGGCTGTTTCTCTCAGAATATCTGCTGTGGTGGTGTAGGGCGCGTGCGGTGCAATAGATGGAACGATGAGCGGGTGATCTTTCCAGCGCTGGATGTAATCGCGCGCCTGTTCCATCGCATCTTCATAGGACTTTGCGTCTGCTGTGGGGAACTTGAGAATGGATTGCCCACAGACAGCACGTACGCCTGCCAATGCTGTGGCTTTGGCAACTTCTTCTTCGTAGAAGTACATATCATTGAAAGTTGTCACGCCGCTTCGGATCAATTCGGCACAGGCGATGGATGTACCCAACCCAACGAATTCGCGCGAGGCAAATTCTCTTTCCACAGGCCACATGTATCCTTGCAACCATACGTCGAGGCGGAGGTCATCAGCGATGCCACGCAAGAGGGTCATGGGCACATGAGTGTGTGCATTGACAAGCCCGGGCATGAGCACACTGCCCTTGCAATCGATGGTCTCTACTCCGCTGTATTCCTTTTTGATCTCCGCTTCTGGCCCCACTGCAACAATGCTATCGCCTTTGACAGCGAGCGCACCGGGCAGATATTGCTTGAGAGTCTCGTCCATGGTGAGGATATGGGCGTTGAGGAAAAGGGTGTCTACTTGTTGGGTCATTCATTCTCCTGTTTGATTTGGATTACAGAAGCTTTCTTCTGCAATTTGCCAGCAACCTGGCGAAGACCGGGAGCAAGCTCCCTGAGGCCATATTTATTATGGCTCAAAATTCAACAGCACTTTGAGTGCTTTTAGGTTTTGTTCAAAATCAGTATCTTTATGGTTGGTGAGTTCCATATCCACGGCCGCGCCGACGCCGTTCTCAACAGCCCAATCTGCGAGAGTGCCGGTGTAGACGCATCCTGTATCCATGGGTGGGTAGGGATAGCCGGTTACTTTTGCCAATTCTTTTGCCAATTGGATCGAATCAGGTTCCCAGGGAACGCCACCAGGAAACACGCCCAATGCGGCGCTGTGGTAACTGATCAACGCCTCTATTTTATGCGAAACGATGAAACTCATGACAGAACGAGTCTCAGGCTCTGAGCCGCCGTATGCACCACCCGTGGTGGGACGCCAGACCCAACAACCATCACGGTTCCAATCGGCTACCCAGTTTTGGGTGGGGAAGTTGCGGTTCAAGTCTACGCCGTTGTTGTTGACTCGTCCATCCACATCGTGTGAACGGGCTTCGCCATCGGGGTTCATGTTGCGGATAATGTAAAGCGTTGTATCAGCTGGAATGATTTCAGGATTGTCGTTGATATAAATGATAAGTTGGTCAGCGAGCGCCACCGTATTCCATTCGCTTCCGCCGTGGATACCGGCAACGATCAAGTATTCTTTCTCACCTGTGCCAAAGGTGTACACATCAATATATTTACCTCCATGCGAAATGCCGATGATGTTTCCTTGTTGTCCGTGTGCAAGGACGAAGGGTGTAGACGTTTCAAAAACAGGAACAGTGGAGTATGGGTTTGGCGTGAGGGTAGGGAGAAAGTAACTTGTGGGAGGAATCTTTTGTGTAGGTGCAGGGCGCGGTGTCTCTGTCCCTACATTGGCGGCAGAGGCACGCAAACTGTTCATGTAAAATACCCCCGCACCCAATAAACATATCACCACCAAAAGGTTTACGCCCCAGATGGCATATACCCAAGTATGTGATTGGCTTGATGTCTTTTTTTTACGCGGCATCTTTGTTATTTTCCATTGCGTAGGTTCTCAGCCAGTTCAACGCCAGGTTGACAGACCAGCGTGGCAAACTGCGCGGTGGCCCGCCGTAGGTGATGCGATGAGTCTTTTCTCCGCTTGGTGTGATCATTGCCATTTCTGCGGCGCGCTCTTCCGCGTAGACGGAAAGGCCCAAAGCGATGGTTGCGTTGGATGCGGCTCGAGCGGCGCGCAAGGCGTCCATAAGGGAAGCAGGACTGAGGTCCGAGTGAGATGCGGTGTTTGGGATTTTGCGTGCCAGCAATCCATCGAGTCCTGATTCGATGGCGGTCAGAGTCCAGCCGCGTTTAGCCACTTCATTCAATGTGACATCCTCAAGCTGATCCTCATCGGCGCCGAAGATGTTGTCACCAAGTCGTTCGCGAGCTTGTGCTTCAACGACTGCGATCAATGCATCAGCTTCCGCCTCGTTTTTTGCTTTTGCGGCAATGCGGATATCTACAACACCGGTATGCGCGGCCAGCCCGACCGTGGGGTTGGAGAGCGTTTCGAGGTCGCCGATCTTTTCATCGATCATGCCTTCTCCAAGACCTGAACAATGCAGAACACGAATCTTGATGATCTCATTCAGGTCGAAGCGTTTTTGCAAATACGGGATCATTGATTCGTGCAAAATTTGTTCCATTTCGTTAGGCACACCCGGCAAAGACAATACGGCATTGCGCTTTGTTTCGACAATAAAGCACGGAGCAGTGCCGACAGGGTTTAGGATGCCAATTGATCCTTGTGGGACGTAGGCTTGGCGTTTTTGATTTTCGGATGGTTTTCGCCCATATCGTGAGATCGTGGCGACCACCTGTTCCCACAAGTCTTCTCGGAATTCAGTTTCCACGCCTACTGCTTTTGCAACAGCTTCGCGTGTAGGGTCGTCTACAGTGGGCCCAAGCCCGCCAGTTGTGATAACGATCTCGGCACGACTCATGGCTTCGCGGATAGCATCGGCAATGCGTTCGACGTTATCGCCAATGGTGATGGTGCGATATAGGTCCACGCCCATACCGCGCAAAATGCGTGCGATGTAGCGTGTGTTGGTATCTACGATCTCGCCGAGAAGTATTTCTGTTCCGATGGTAATGATTTCTGCTGATGGCATAGGTTTTTACGATTAATGATTTTGATTGGAGTTGGATAATATTTTACCGTAACAGGTCTGGTTTGATCGGTGGATTGGGGAGGAACCAAAAGGGCCTCCGTTCTCGTAGAGAAGGCGGAGACCCTGAATGGTAAACCTATAAATATATGGGTGATGTAGTTATTCGATACCCAAATACGACTTTCGAACCGTCTCGTTTGCTTTAAGTTTTTTGGCATCATCTGCAAGGATGATCTCACCGGTTTGGATCACGTATCCGCGATTGGCAATGGTGAGAGCCATGAGAGCGTTTTGTTCCACCAGCAGGATGGTGGTGCCTTCTTTGTTGATGGTTACAATGATCTCGAAGATCAATTCCACGAGGATGGGGGAGAGACCCATGGAAGGTTCGTCCAACAGAAGAATACGTGGACGTGCCATAAGAGCGCGACCCATGGCGAGCATTTGTTGTTCACCACCGGAGAGCGTGCCGCCTTTTTGATTCACACGTTCTTTTAGACGGGGAAACAGGTTGAACACGCGATCAATATCGTCGTTGAAACCTTCCTTGCTTTTGCGCGCATACGCACCCATTTCAAGATTTTCCAGCACGGTCATGCGCGGGAAGATCATACGTCCTTCGGGGCTTTGTGCCACACCGCGGAAAGCAATCTCGTGCGGGGGCAATTTTTCAAGCGCTTCGCCCTCAAGAATGATCGAACCAGAGCGTGGCTTATTGATTCCCTGAATGGTGCGGAGTGTGGTGCTTTTGCCTGCGCCATTGGAGCCGATCAACGTGACGATCTCGCCCTGATTCACGGTGAGCGAAATCCCTTTCAAGGCATGGATATTGCCGTAGTAGGTGTGGACATCTTTAAGTTCAAGCATAGTTTTATATCCTGTCTTTACTTGGTCACTGTGCCTTTGCCGAGATAGGCTTCGATCACACGTTGATTTTTTTGCACATCGGCTGGGTCGCCTTCTGCGATCTTCTCTCCGTAATCCAACACGGAAACACGATCAGAAAGTCCCATGACCACGCGCATGTGGTGTTCGATCAACAGAATGCTGAGTCCCAGTTCCTTGCGCAGGCGTTGTATGAAATTCGTCAGGTCAAGAGTCTCGTTGGGATTCATGCCTGCGGTGGGCTCATCGAGAAGTAACAGTTTGGGTTCAGTAGCAAGCGCTCGGGCGATCTCGAGGCGGCGCTGGAGGCCATACGGCAAATTCTTGGCAGTCACTTCTGCGTCAGTACGTTTGAGACCCACAAATTCAAGCATGTCCAGCGCTTTTGCACGGGCATCGGCTTCTTCTTTACGGGTTTTCGCGTCGCGCAGAACCTGCCCGATCAAGTTCGACTTCAAACGCACATGTTGGCCCACTAATACATTTTCGATGGCGCTCATATTGGCAGACAAGCGAATATTTTGGAATGTGCGTGCAATGCCTAGTGCCGTGATCTGAAATGGCTTGAGCGATGTAATATCGTGACCATCAAAAAACATTGAACCGCTAGAGATCTGGTAGATGCCGGTAATGCCGTTGAAGAACGTTGTCTTCCCGGCACCGTTAGGGCCGATCAAACCAGCGATCATTCCTTTTTCAAGGGTGAAATCGACATTGTTGACGGCAGTCAGACCACCGAACATTTTTGTGACTTTTTTAGCTTCAAAGAGATTCATAGGGTGCCTCTTAGCGCTTCTTTGCGGACTTTGATTTGGTCGCTTCTTCGAGAGGCGTTTCTTCCACTGCATGCATTTCCTGGCGGACCTGCGCGTTGGGAAGCAAACCTTCTGGGCGAACTCTCATCATGATAACCAACGTCAACCCAAATAACAAAAATCTGTACAAGATCGGGTTTGCGTTATCTTTTACTGCTAACTGCACGCTGGGATTGGAGATGGTGGGCAGGATCGAATTTGTGAGAAGTGCCGAAAGGAAATCCTTCAACGCTGGTAGGAAGAGACGATCTGCAGTCATGAGTGCGAGGCCACCTACGATCACACCATTGATGTTTCCGAGGCCGCCCAAGATCACAACGCACAAGATGATGATGGATGTGCTGAAGTCGAACACACTGGGGAAGATACCGCGAATATAAGCGGCATAAAACGCGCCTGCAAAACCAGAGAAGGTAGCTCCCATGGCAAAGGCCATGAGCTTGGTCGCAACAGGGTTGATTCCCATTTGTGCGGCGGCGAGCTCGTCTTCACGGATCGCCATCCAAGCGCGCCCAAGTCGGCTTTCACGCAGGCGATTGATCAGGAAGACGGAAAGCAAGATGATCGCAATGATGAGGAAGTACCAGGTAATCGGGTTGCTTGATTCAAACTCGCCAATGAACGGCAAGGATGGACGCCCGATGGGGCTAATCCCTTTTTCTCCAAAGGTGAGGTCTTCGTGATCGACCAGCGTAATGCATGCAGTTTGGATGCGGAACAGAGGCAGTATCCAGCATGTAAACGGTTCTTTAATTGTCACATCGATCAAGTTTTTGAAAAGCACCGGTACAATTTCGCCGAAGCCTAATGTAACAATGGCAAGGTAATCGCCTCGTAATGGTAGCGTAGGCGCACCAAGCATCAGCCCCCAAACTGCCGCCATGGCTGCGGCGATCCAGATCACCAGCCAGAAATTCATCTCGATGCCATGCACTGGCGATGACAGGATACCTGTGGTGTAAGCACCAATGGCGAAGAACGCTGCATATCCAAGGTCAAGAAGCCCTGCATAGCCGACTACAATATTCAAGCCCAGACCAAGTATTACGAAGATCAAGGCGAAAATAATTTGAGCAGTCCAGCGCAAGGCTGTGAATTGATCTATAAATGGGAAGGAGATAACAATCAGAGCAAGCAAAATGAGTTTGGCTCTTTGTTCCTTCTCTTCTGAAAGACCGCGGAATGATGCGGTCGCTGTGGTTAGCAATACGGTTAGTATGAACCCAAGAATATTAGTGACCAAAACAAAATCGATGTCTTCGGGCATTTTTCCAATGGCGTGCTGAATGACATAGTTTTGAATCAGGCTGAAAAGGACCAGAACTCCACCTGCAGTAAGGGCCGTAGGCAGAGCCTTTTTGGCAATGTCTTGAACGGTAGTCCGCTCAAATCTGCTATTCAGGAGAAGGCCCAAGCCTGTACCCATGAACAAGCCCAACACTGCCACTGACCAGCCTCCGAAAAGGAAGGTCAACAATCCACCAATAATGCCGAAAGTGATTCCAGATTTTATGTTTTCCATGGGATCACCTAAACCTTCTGACCTGTCTGTTCGCCCAACAAGCCTGTGGGGCGGAAGAGCAGGATCAAAACGAGAATTGCAAACACCCAGGCATTTGTCCACCGGGCGTTGAGATATCCATCACTAAAGGATGCCAGCAAACCGATCAGGAACCCACCGAGCATGGCACCTGTGATATTGCCGATGCCTCCCAAAACGGCTGCAGTAAAGGACTGCAAGCCGGCGCGGAAGCCCATGAACCACCAGGCGGTGTTGTTGTAAAGACCAGCCATTAACCCGGCTGCCCCTGCCAAGCCTCCACCGATCAAGAATGTGGCCGTGATTACCCAGTCAATATCAATACCAAGCATCTTGGCCGCATCGCGGTTTTGCGCTGTAGCGCGCATGGCTTTTCCCAGTCGTGTATGCTGAACGAATAGACGCAGACCAATCATGAGTGACGACGCTAAAATAATAACCAATAAATCCTTGATGGTAAATCGTAAAGCAAGACCAGATGATGCTAACAGGTTGACGTCCAAGCCAAGGCTGGCGAACAGTGTGCCAAGCAAGTCAGGGAAAACTTTTTGCGAAGCGCCACCTGTTGTGCCAAAGGAAGGTACAAGCCAGGCTTGAGCCGCCCACATGAGGCCGATGTTCTCAATAATGAAGGACATACCGATCGCTGAGATCAATGGAGCAAGACGCGGGGCGTTCCGTAACGGTTTATACGCGAGACGTTCAATTGTGGCATTGAGAGCTGCACAAACGGCGACTGCAATGATGAGAGCCAGAATAAGTCCAAGGATGATCGTACCGGGGTCTTTACTGTCCAATGTTCCGGTCAGAGATAACACTGTCAACGATGTGAAAACGCCGATCATATATACGTCACCATGGGCGAAGTTAATTAACTCGACAATACCGTATACCATGGTGTAGCCCAATGCGATGATGGCGATGATGGCCCCATTGGAAATCCCGATGATTAAGAATTGTACAAGTTGTAGTGGGTTTGCTTTGATCGCGGCAAAAATTGCAGGGAAGTCAAGACCTGCGATTGGGCCAATAAGAAACACGATGTAAATGACAAGTCCCACAGTGCCAATACGCTTAAGGCTAAATTTCTTTTTAGTAGTTTCCATGTTTCACTTCTTTCGCCTTGCACTTTGGAATAAAAATGGGGGCGGCAATTTGCCGCCCCCAAACGTACAGAAGACTTATTTGAAAGTGCCGACAGACTCGTACTTGCCACCTTTGACCTGGTAGAAGGTCATGTCGGTGAGGCTTGTATCGCCGTTGGCATCGAATGACCAGGTACCGAGAGCGCCGTCAAAGTTCTTGATGGCGAAAACGGCCTTGTTGACGGCCGCGCGGTCGGAGGGATCACCACCAGCGGCGCAGACATCTTCAATTGCCTTGAGGGCAATATTCATTGTCTCATAGCCATACACAGCGTAGGGCTCGGTCAATTCGCCGAACTTGGCAGTGTAGTCTTTGACGAATTGCTGACCAGAAGCAGGCAGTTCAGAGAGCGGAACACCAGCGACGGAAGCATATGCGCCTTCGGCAACATCAGCACCAGCGCCATCGATGAAGGCCTGAGTCTGGATACCATCGGGACCAACATACTTCACGGTGCTGTTGTCGCCCATGATCGCGACCTTGTCCTTCAGCAATTGGGAAGCGTTGTTATCGACGACCATACCAACGTAAATGGCATCCGGAGCGGCGCCGCTGTTGCTGGTGGAGATCTTGGTCATCAAAGCTTTGTAGTCAGCGGCCTTCGGGTCAATGCCTTCGTGGCCGAGAACGGTGAGACCAATTTCCTTGGCGGTGGCTTCGAACACATCAGCAACACCCTTACCGTACAGTTCCTGGTCATCCAGGATATACACGGTGGTAGCGCCGAGGGACTTCACGAAATTCGCAGCGACCTTGCCCTGAATATCATCAGCGGCAACGACACGGGTGTAGGAACGAGTGCCGGTCGGGTAGTAGGAATCGGTAACGCCGGGCAGATCCTTGTCAGCCTTGGTCAAGCCAGGGTTGGTGTTGGCGGGGGAGATCATGACCAACGGACCAGCGGCATTCAAGATCGGGATGGACAACTTAGCGGCGCCAGAGTTAAATGTGCCGAGGTAGGCTACGATGGATTTGTCCGCGGCGGCTTTGTTGGCGTTTTCAGTTTCGACGGCGGGATCCCATTTGCCGAGGGCGGCCGAAGCATCATCCCAGGGTTCGTAGGTGACTGTGTATTTTCCACCGCAAACCTTGCCGCCGGCCTGTTCGAGGCGCAACTGCATGGCGTTCACAATGGTCTGGGTCTGGGTCAATGAAGAACCAGTCATCGGAAGGCTGGAGACGATTTTCAGCGCTCCACCAGCATTACTGCTTCCACCACCGCATGCCGCAAGCACTACGCTCGCAACGATCAGCAATGCGATAACTACATTCAAACGTTTAGACATATTTCTTCCTCCTCCAAATTATTTTGGTGATTGATTAGACTCTTCCCGCAGTTAGCGGTTATACAACACAGCTGACAATGCTCTTCGTAGTCAGCACCACCTCCTTTTTTTATTGAGTTTCAAAAGGCTCATTTTGTGCAAAGAGCCGGAGAAAATCCTACCCTCAGGATAAAATTTCTCACGGCTCTTAAAAAATGGCAATTAGCTGTATAAATAATCCAAAAACCTTTCTTAACTGGATATTAGTGGCCAATAGTACGTGAAATTCTATACGAGGTCAAGTAAGTTTTTATTTTTGATCTTGCTGTGAATACAAAAGCTGTTCGCGAATTCGTAGGTCGGTATTACGTATTTTCATTGCAAGGTCTGCGGCCAGGTTGTACATCAATCGGTATCCCAGTTGGGGATACGTGTCACATAACATGACCAATTTATCGCGTGGAATGATCAAAAGGCGTGTGTCTTTTTGCGAGGCACAGGCTGAAGCCGAGCGTAACCCCTCGTCCACAAGCGCAACTTCCCCGAATGACTGTCCGCGCCGCATGGTAGCAATTACCCTGTTCTCGGTTCCATCTTCCACGGTACCAACCAGTGACGGATCCACGACAATATCTATTTCACCCTGAACAATGACGTAAAGTTCCTTACTTCCGCTATTTTCCTTGAAAATTAAATCATCTTTTTGGAAGGTTGCCTCGTGGCAAATATTCGCAACTAACTCAAGCTGTGTAGGCGTGAATTGATAAAAAATGTCACATTGCTTTAAAAAATTGACAATAGATGCGGTTGACACAGGACCTCCGGTTGATAGCAGTAGTGTAGCATAAACAGGGGCGAACTGCAACGCTACGGTTCTTACCCTTACGGGTAAGCTTGATCCAGCCAATTGAGTGGGTTCACCTGGGCGCCGTTTACCCACACTTCCCAATGCAAATGCGCGCCGGTGACGCGCCCCGTGGCGCCCACCAACCCGATTTGTTGCCCCTGTTCGACCATATCGCCTGCTTTGACAAAAATTTGCGACTGATGCCAAATGCCACTGTAAATCCCCCAGCCGTGATCGATGATCGTTGCGTTGCCGCGTACTGTGAGAGGGCCCGCGAAAATGACCCGCCCCGGTGCTGGTGCGAAAATCTGCAATCCTTCACCGCCGGCGAAGTCTAAGCCTGTATGAAAACCATCAATCGTAAGATCCGAACCATTGCCATGATAGGTTCGCCTCAAACCATATTGTGATGTGTATTGGTCTGGGTATACAGAGGGTGATGTAAATATACCATTCCAGAATTTTGTTCCGGTGGTGACACTTGTAATGGAAATCAACTGATTATTTTCTGGTTCTGTTACAGCCGGGTCTATAGTTTCGGTGGGGACGTAAAGATCTTCATGGCGGTAGTTACCTGATGTAACCAATACCATTTGTTCATAAGACTGACGGGTTCCATCTGGAAGCGATGCTTCTAAGCGGAGCGGATATACCCCGGGCTCTAGTAATCCGTGAATCCCCTGCAAAGCTACCAGTTCGTTATTATATGGAAAGAAATGAAGCGGATAATCCACTAGCATTCCGGTAACTGTGTACCCATCCTTTACCTGTGCATATATAGTTTCGGTGCCGCCCTGTACCATGGGTAATGGCTCAATGCTGGCGCTGACAAATGCAGATGGCAAACCGGATGCGCCTTCACTATTGCCAGTGGGGGAATATAGTACATCACTTGGTATCGATGCCCATGTTCCGCCGAGTTCATTGATAGATGTAAGAGTCCAAGGGTCAGTACCTTGTTTAATGGCAAGTTCTAATAAAGATTCACCAGTTCCCGTGCTTGCACGTGACGTGTATTCAGTTTGCCCATCCTGCACAGGGACGATCATGCTGATGCCCACATATAACTCAGTAGGGCTGACGAGGCGATTGAGCTTGATCAACTGTTCGTCAGAGACTTGTGTGCGGCGGCTGAGACTGCGAAATGAATCGCCAAATGAGATCACTTCTGTTTCCAGTATGCCGGTCACGCCTTCCAGCCCAGGGATGACGAGCTGTTGTCCCTGTTCGAGAAAGTTTGGGTCAACGGCTGGGTTGGCCGTCAACAAGTCGGTGAGTGAGACGTTGAACCGTGAAGCGATGTACGACAAGGTGTCGCCAGCTTGCACAATATACACAGGCCCGCTGGTTTGCGCCAAAACGGGTTGTGTGACAATGGATGTAATGCCAAGAATTAATATGAGAATAGAAGCGACGCGCTTAAACATCTTTGAATTGAACCGTATCTCCAACTTCATAATCTCCCCACCGTTCTGGATGGATCTCAAGAACATATTGTGCAGGTTGTTTTGAAAAATAAGCCGGTTGCCAGGATTTTGCCAGTACCTTATCCACTACCTGCATGTTCGAGCTGATCCAGATGACGGTTAAATCGAAGGATACGAACAGCATGTGGATGGAAGAGTCAAGGCGTGAATCCCGCTTCCCAACGAGGACCAGCCCATCGTTACGAGAGAGGCGATCACGGAGCGTGAATCCGCGTAATTGAGTCAGGAAGGTGTCACAGTATTTAATAACTGGCAGAGTCTCGATCTTCCTGCTCTTGTTTTCTACAAGAATTTGTTTGGGCATGAGAGATTTAAAAACGAGGCGTCCAATGGATCGCCTCGTTGACTATGCTTTCTTTTGGAGTACTTTCTCGACGCTTGCGAGAAGTTCCTGGGGGTTGAACGGCTTGGCGATGTAGTCATCCACTTTTGCGATGTGCAGGCCAAGGACTTTATCGATGCTTTGTGCTTTGGCTGTGACTACGATCACGGGAATTCCCTTTGTTTTTTCGTCTGCCTTGATTTGCTGATATACTTCCCAACCGTCCATATCGGGCATCATCAGATCGAGCAAAATGAGGTCCGGTTTTTCCGTGTGGATCATTTTCAACCCCTCAACGCCACCATTTGCGCCTTTCACATCAAAGCCTCGGCGCCCGAGGATCAACCGGATCAGGTCTATCATCTCCGGTCGTCTTCAACGCATAGAATACATTTGAGCTTGGAATTCATATCTTTACTTGTCCAAAGTTTACCATAAAGTGAAATCAATGAAGATAATAACATGGAACGTTAATGGTATACGGGCGGCCTTGAGTAAAAACGCTTTGGAAGCGGTCTGGAAGCATTCGCCAGATTTGCTATGTCTGCAAGAGGTAAAAGCCCGCCCAGAACAGTTAAGTGAGGAACAAGGTCAGGCTTTACGCTATCCCTATGTTTGGAACCCGGCCGAAAAGGCAGGGTATAGTGGCGTAGCGACGTTTTATAAAGAGAAGCCGTTGGATGTTCAAATGGGATTGGGGGATGAAAAATTTGACGTCGAGGGACGCGTCATTTCCACCGTTCATCCTGGATTCCGTCTATTCAACATTTACTTCCCGAATGGCCAGCGCGGCAAAGACCGTGTGGACTATAAATTGGAGTTCTACGCTCGTTTGTTGAAGTTGTGCGATAAACTGCATAAAAAAGGGGAGAGCCTCATTATTACAGGTGACTTCAACACTGCTCACATGCCCATTGACTTGAAAAACCCAAAAGTGAACGAAAAGACATCTGGTTTTATGCCCGAAGAACGAGAATGGGTGCAAAAGTTTCTCGATCATGGTTTTGTGGATGTTTATCGTAAGCTGTACCCTGACCGTGAACAATACACCTGGTGGACTTATATTTCCAATGCGCGTGCGCGCAATGTGGGCTGGCGTATTGATTATTTTCTGGTCTCCGAAGCGTTGGTCCCACGTGTGAAGGATGTGATCATCCACGATGATATCCATGGCTCCGATCATTGCCCTGTGGAATTGATTTTGGCGTAAGAGACGGGCAAAATTCCGCGTCCAACTGCCAACCTGTAACGAAAAGGCTATATTAGAGAAGTATATAAAAAGCGCCAGCGGGCTATTCCTGCACACTCCCTGTTGGTATAATCCCCGGAACATTTCGGAGGCATAGTGAATTCAAGAAACCAATCATATATAGTGACATTTTTGTTGGTCGTGGCAGTCATTGCCATGATTGTGACCGCAGTGCGGAATCAGGCAACTGCGACGCAACCTCTCACGATCAATGAACTTGCACAAGGCATTAATCAAGGCAAGATCGCCCGGGTGGTCATCAAAAATGATGGCAGTCTGCTGGTGGTCTATAAATCCGGCACTGAAGCACAGACCAAGACCGGTATCGAGGCGTACAAAGAATCTGATTCCACTCTTGTTTCACAGTTGGTCAATTTGGGTGTTAGCCCCGAAAAACTTACTGTAGAAAACGTAAAGATCGAGGTGGAAGCGCCTTCGGTTTGGTCCGGGCTCCTTGGCGGATTTGTTGTCTATCTGCTTCCGATCCTGTTGATGTTGGGCGTGTTTTGGTTCATCTTCCGTCAGGCACAGGGATCGAACAACGCCGCGATGTCCTTTGGTAAATCGCGCGCTCGCATGTTCAGTGGTGAACATCCCACAGTGACGTTTCAGGATGTCGCCGGTGCAGAAGAATCCAAACAGGAACTTGCGGAGATCGTTGAGTTCTTAAAGGAACCGCAGAAATTCATCCAGTTGGGCGCACGAATCCCCAAGGGTGTTTTGCTCGTTGGCCCTCCTGGAACAGGTAAAACCCTTTTAGCCAAGGCTGTCTCTGGCGAAGCAGGCGTTCCTTTCTTCTCCATCTCCGGTTCTGAATTTGTGGAAATGTTCGTGGGTGTGGGCGCAAGCCGCGTGCGCGATCTGTTCGATCAGGCCAAGCGTCATTCGCCTTGTATCATTTTCGTAGATGAAATTGATGCTGTAGGCCGTCAACGCGGTGCTGGTTTGGGCGGCTCACATGATGAACGTGAACAAACTCTTAACCAAATGCTCGTCGAAATGGACGGCTTTGATACAGACACGAATGTGATCATTATCGCTGCGACCAACCGTCCCGATATTCTTGACCCGGCTCTTATGCGCCCCGGTCGTTTTGATCGCCGCGTGACTCTTGACCGTCCTGATGTTAAGGGTCGTGAGGAAATCCTCAAGGTCCACATCAAAGGCAAGCCATTGGAACCGAATGTTGACCTTGCTTCACTGGCTCGCGGCACACCCGGCTTTGTCGGCGCTGATCTCGAGAACCTTGTCAATGAAGGCGCAATTCTTTCTGCGCGCCGCAATAAAAAGTCCATTGGGCAACCTGAATTGGAAGAAGCGATCGAACGCGTTGTGATGGGACCGGAACGTAAGTCTCGTTTGATCTCGGAAGAAGAGAAGCGCATCATCGCCTACCATGAGGCTGGTCACGCCGTAGTTGGCAATGCCATCGCTGAAGCCGACCCCGTTCAAAAAGTGACGATCGTGGGCCGTGGGCAGGCTGGTGGTTTGACCTGGTTCCGCCCTGAGGAAGATCGCATTTTGATCGCCCGCAAAAAGATGCTTGCACGCCTCGCCATGGCTTTGGGCGGACGTGTTGCGGAAGAGATCGTATTTGACGATATCACTTCTGGCGCATCCGGCGATATTGAAGAAGTAACTCGCATGGCTCGTGCCATGGTCACTCGCTTGGGAATGAGCAGTGAGCTTGGACCGCGTGTCTACGGCCAAAAAGAGGAAATGATCTTCCTTGGCCGCGAGATCTCTGAACAACGCGATTACTCTGAAGCTGTTGCCGAACAAATTGACGCCGAAGTCCGCAAGATCGTGGATGACTCCTACAAGTTGGCGCGGAAACTTCTGACGAAGTATCGCAAACAACTGGACGCAGTCGCGCAGAAACTTCTCGAAGTTGAAACATTGAACCGCGAAGAATTTGAAGCGATCTTCCCTCCGCCTTCTCCCAAGAAAAGCGGAACACCACAGATTGCATAGCGAACTAAAAAGTTAAACATAAGAGCCTTCCAAATTTTGGAAGGCTCTTATTTATTAATTAACGACTTTTGTTTTAAACGCTACCTTCTTTGTGTTGTCTCACCAACTCGCGTCGCAAGATCTTGCCAACAGTGGTTTTGGGGAGCTCACTCCTGAATTCCACGTGGCGCGGAACTTTGTACGGTGCAAGGCGTTCCTTGCAGAAGCTCTTAATATCATCTTCGGTGGCTGTTTCGCCGGGCTTCAGCACAACCCATGCTTTGACGGTCTCGCCACTCTTCGGGTCGGGGATGCCGCCCACGCCAACCTCGAGAACCTTTGGATGATCGGAAATTACTTCTTCCACTTCGCGCGGCCAAACCTGGAAACCGCCTGGCTTGATAAGTTCCTTCTTGCGGTCAACAATGTAGAAGTAGCCATCCTCATCCATACGGGCGATGTCACCGGTGAATAACCAGATCTTTCCATCCTTCATTTGACGCAACGAATTCGCCGTTTCGGTGGGCATGTTGTGATAGCCCTTCATCACCTGCGGCCCGTTGACCACGATCTCGCCAACTTCACCTTGTGGCATTTCAGTTTCGCCATCATCAAGGCTGATGATCTTTATATCCACATCAGGCAGGGGCATGCCAATGGAGCCGGTCTTATTCTCTCCCAAAAGCGGATTGCAGTGCGTGGCGGTTGGCGCTTCTGAGAGGCCGTACCCTTCAAACACTTTGCCGCCTGTCAGTGTTTCGAATTTTTCTTTCGTCTCGCGCATCAAAGCCGCAGAACCGGAGATGCAGGCCTTGATACTGGAAAGATCGTAGATCTTATCAACACTTCTTGGTTTCTTCCCGATCAAGTCGTAGAACCACTTTATGGCCGCCGGGAATTTTTCGTGATAGTTGTTGATACCGTTATAAAGCAGTGGAACACCTGGAAAGATCGTGGCTCTATATTTGGAAACATTATCCAAAACATCTTTCAAGTCACGTGCGTTCGGTACCATGACCATGCTTGCGCCATTTGCCATCGCAAAGTTCATGCCTGCCACCATGCCATACACATGGAAGAGTGGAATACCCATCAGCACAACTTCATTTCCCGGATCAAGGTTTGGCATCCACGATTTGATCTGGAGCGTGTTCGCAACCACGTTGCGATGCATCGCGACCGCACCTTTGGGAACGCCAGTCGTCCCGCCTGAATATTGGAATAACGCAGTATCGTCTGGGAGTACGTCCACTTTAGGCCTTGGCGAATTTGCATGCTTGGCAAGCAGGTCTTTCATCCAGAAGTCGCCACTGTCTAGTCCATCAATTCGGTGGCCTTCCTTTTTTTCCTTTGCCAGTGTGAACAAAACCTGTGTGACGGGAGGTAAAGCCTCTTTTACATTCGATACGATGATCTTCTTGAGTTTTGACTTTTCACGTACAGTCTTTAAAATGTTGTAAAAGCGCGTCAACGTGAACATCACCTCGATGTTCGCATCGTTGACAGGCATAACAACCTCGTCCGGTGGATATGTCGGGTTGACCGCCACCACTACGCCACCTATTTTCAAAATGCCGTAATAGGCGATCACGAACTGTGGCGTGTTTGGCATAAAGATGCCCACACGGTCACCCTTCTTCACGCCAAGCTCCACCAAGGCCGCGGCCATGTGATCCGTCAATGCATTCATCTCGCGATATGAAATGACCGCACCCTTGAAGATCGTACAGGCGCGGTCCGGATATTTACGCGCCGCCTCCTCTAAAAAGAGAAACAACGGCGCTTGGGGATATTCGATTGTTTGCGGAACCCCTTTGTCGTAATGAGCAAGCCACGGACGTTCGGTCATACTGCCTCCTCCTTGGTTTGGGTTAGTTTCAGTATATACAATCAAGAATCAAAAGTCAACCAACTCTCGGATGTTTTTCTCGATCTCCTCCACAACCCCATCCTGGACTTTGAACCAGTGAATATTTGGATCCGTCTCCTTGAACCAATTCGCCTGCCTGCGGACGTATACCCGAGTCGCGCGTCTGATCTGGACCTTAGCCTGCTCCTCCGTCAATTCGCCTTGTATCACACTGACACATTCTCTATACCCAATCGCAGACATCGTCGGCAGAATGGGGGAGTAACCTTTATCCAACAAGCCTTTTACTTCATCGATGAATCCATTTGCGAACATCAATTCGATCCGTTCATCGACGCGCTGATACAACTCCTCGCGCGGACGCATCAATCCAATCGTCACAAGGTAATACGGCGAGTCGCTTTGACCACGTTGTTCAGAGAATTTCCTGCCCGTCGTCATAATGACTTCCAACGCCCGTATCGTTCGACGATAATTTCGCGCATCAATCTTGCTTGCGGCAACCTCATCCAAGGTCTTGAGTTTGTCGTGTAGCCAATAGATGCCGTTTTCCTCTTTTTGACGTTCTAATTCATTCCTCAAAGTTTCATCAGGTTCCACTTCCGGGGGAGTCCATCCCTGTGTCACTGCACGGACGTATTGACCAGTGCCTCCAACAAGGAATGGCAACTTGTTTTGTGTATGAATACCTTCAATGATCTCGTGTGCTTTCTGTTGAAAGACGGCGAGACTCAATATCTCGTCCGGGTTTGCGATATCGATCAAGTGATGCGGCACGCGCGCCTGTTCTTCAGTGGTGGGCTTTGCCGTGCCAATATCCATCCCGCGATAAAAAAGACGCGAATCTGCCGAGACGATCTCGCCTTTAAGTCGTTCAGCGAGTTGAATCGAAATTTCTGTTTTGCCAACGGCTGTAGGTCCAACGATGAGGATGAGAGAATGTTTTGTCATTGGATGGCTCATGGGGTTGGAGTTATGTAGCAGAGTGGAATAACAAGTTCCATGCTTGTATAAATTTTATTTTCTGTGAGACCGTTGAAAAAAGAGATCGCTTCTTTAGGTACTTTGTATTCGGTTGCAATACTGGCTAGTGTGTCATCTTTTTTCACTAAGTACGTGCTACGTTCGCAGTCTACAACGATTTCTACATTTGTTTGCCCAGAGCTTCCACGAGGAGTTGGCGTTGGGTAAGGAATTAAAAGTACCCGTCCGGTATAAATATCATTGCAATCCTTTTGCAAATTATTGGATTCAATGATGCTTAGTACAGACACATTCAGATCTGCTGCTATTTTTCCACACGTATCATCAGATCGAACTTCGTATGAGAATATTGGCTGATTATCTTTTTCATGCTTGGAAATTGACACAAGAAAAAAAGAAAGAATGGCTAATGCAAAAACAATTAATACGAAAATGATGGATTTCTTTTCGGCTACCATATCACTTTAATCTCAGATCGCATTCTCAAAATAAGTAATGGTTGGCTCTGTTCCTGGCTTACCCTCAATTGAAATGACATCGATCTGCCAGCTGTCAATTTCATGTTCGGCCGCGTAGTGTTCGGCACAGGCGATCATGTGCTCGCGTTTGCGGGGCGTGATAGCTTCTTCGGGCAGGCCCATTGTGTTTGATGTACGTGTTTTGACTTCGATGAAGATAATAGTCTCGCCTTGTTTGGCGATGATGTCAATTTCACCGTAAGGGGTTCGCACATTTTGCCGGACGATCTCACAACCTTTTTGCATGAGGTATTCGACGGCGGTCTCTTCGCCCCATTTGCCGATGCGTTGGTTATGCTTCATTTCAGGAAC
Organism: Candidatus Defluviilinea proxima; assembly: GCA_016721115.1. Classification (NCBI taxonomy): domain Bacteria; kingdom Bacillati; phylum Chloroflexota; class Anaerolineae; order Anaerolineales; family Candidatus Villigracilaceae; genus Candidatus Defluviilinea; species Candidatus Defluviilinea proxima. The sequence continues at coordinate 4,094,720 of JADKIW010000001.1, read as the reverse complement.
TCTTCAAGGATAGCCTTGAGACGTTCGTCAAGTTTGGGCTTGAGCGGCTTGGTATTCTGTGTGAGGCGACTATAGTGATCAAGCATGATCTTGGTTGTGCGTTCAATGGAGTACTGTTCAGATGCCTTGCGAGCCGCCGCACCGAATCTTTTTTGCATGTCGCGGTTCAGGCAGAGGTAGGTAAGTTTAGCTGTAAAGGAGGCGACATCCTCTTTCGCAAGCAGACCAGTTTCCCCGTCAACAATTGAATCGCCGACGCCGGGGGAGTCAATGCCCAAGACGGGGAGTCCCGTTCCCATGGCCTCGATCACCGATAGCGGATGGACTTCCGTGACGGAAGCGGTGACGAATGCATCACACATTGTCAGATACGAGGGAAGCTTGTCGTAGGGGATCATCCCCACAAAACGGACGCGGTCTTGAACACCATATTCAGCAGGCAGAGGCTTGATCTCTTCCATGTGTTCTTTTTGGCCGGTCCCGGCGATCAGCAAATATGCATTTGGAACGACCTGCGCGACGCCTGCAAACGACTGGATCAGGAATTCAAGATTTTTTTCAGGAGCAATTCTCCCCACGAAAACGAGAAGAATATCATCCTCTTTGAAGCCGAACTCAGAACGAGAGAGGGGCGTGGCATTATAGAAACTTGTGAGATCGACGCCGTTAGGAACAACCTCAACGTGACTCTTGACACCGTACCGCCTCAATATTTTCTCCATGCCATGCGAAGGAGAAATGACCAAATCCATTTCCTCGCAGAAATCAGGCATGTATGCCTGAAGCAAACCGTGGCTGACTTCGTGCGGCATGAGCGGCATACGTGCCTGTGCGTAGAGGTCGTAACGCGTGTGATTGGTAAAAACGATGGGGATATGTGCGCGTCGACAATAACTAAGCGCGAGACGTCCGCTTAAGAATGGATGATGTACGTGCACAACATCCATGGTTTGGAGTAGTTTCTTGTGCCTGGTTCTGTATCTGAGGGAGAGGTAAAAGCCTGTATCGGCCAGAGGCAGGCCAGGGTTACGAATGACGCGCGGTTCTTCGTCTGCGTATTCAAGGTCGCCAAAGGTAAATACATAGACTTCGTGCCCTGCGTTTTCAAGGGCACGTTTGTTCAGGTCAATGTAGTTTGTGATGCCGCTGACATACGGTTTATATGTGTCTGCCATCATGCCGATTTTCATGTATTGAATCGTACAGGTGTAGTGAGTTACTGTCAAGACGCCTATGGTAGAATGACTCAAACAGGAGAAGAATTGGTTAAATTGACTTTACGTGACAAAGAATATGAAGTGAAGCCGGGGATGAATTTGCTGGCGGCTTTGAAGAAGTGCAACATTGTCCCAGAGTCTGTTATTGCGACGCGCGAAGGAGAGATGATCCTTGACGATGAAATTCTGAAAGATGGGGATGTGGTCAAGTTGGTCTCGGTGATTTCCGGGGGAGCGCTATGAAGTGTAAAAAATGTGGAGTTAAGGCTTCTGTCAACATGCGCCAGCATAAACTGGCTTTGTGCAAGGAGCATTACCTCGAATGGATTCCCGAACAGGCTGAACGCTTTATCAAAAAATATGGCATGTTCACACATGGCGAAAAAATTCTTGTCGCGGTTTCTGGAGGCAAGGATTCGCTTGCCTTATGGGATATTCTTAATCGGCTCGGTTATCAGGCGGATGGGCTGTATCTTGGACTCGGCATTGACGGCGGTATCAACTACTCGCACGAGTCGCAACGACTTGCGCAGAAGTTTGCAGATGAGAACAACCTCAAATTGCATGTAGTGGATATTGAAAAAGAATACGGACAACCCGTTCCGGTGCTTGCGGAGATTTCTTATCGTGGATATGGCAAGCCGTGCGCCGTGTGCGGGTTGGCGAAGCGCCACGAAATGAACCGCATCGCCCGGGACTTGGGGTATGCTGTGCTTGCGACCGGCCATAACCTAGACGATGAGGCGGCTGTCTTATTTGGTAACACTTTGAGTTGGTCGAGTGATTATCTTTTACGGCAAAGCCCTGTTCTTCCCGAGTCAGATGGTCTGGCACGCAAGGTCAAGCCGTTGTGTCGTTTTTACGAACGTGAGATGACGGCGTATTGTCTGGCACGAGGGATCGAATATATCTATGAGGAATGTCCGTTTGCAGAAGGGTCGCAGTCCATCTATTACAAAGAATTGCTCAACCAACTTGAGACGACCCGTCCGGGCGCGAAACTGATCTTCTATTTGAACTTCCTCGAAGCGCGTAAGCGTGGTGACTTGTTCATCGAGCAGACCATTTCGCATGCGCACTTGCATTCTTGTACCAAGTGTGGACAACCCACGTCTGCGCCTGACTTATGTTCGTTCTGTAGGATGATCGAAAAGGTGAATGCGGTTCCATCTTAACGTATTGACAGGTCGGGGGAATCAAACCGTCAAACTTTCCTTTATTAGAATGTTTGTGCTACAATCGCGATGTTGACTATCATCTTAGCGACAGGTGTTTTATGCTGATTTCAATTGAGAATGCGGAGCATTACATTTGGGGTGGAAACTCAGATGGCTGGCATTTGCTCAAACGGGATGACATGAGTGTGATTCAGGAACGTGTCCCTGCAGGCGGTGCTGAGGTGATGCATTATCACAATGTGGCGAGACAATTCTTCTACATCCTTGAAGGCGAAGCGACGATGGGATTTGAAGATCGTGAAGTTATCTTGCGTAAAGGTGACGGGATCGAGATCGAGCCACAAGTGAAACATCAATTTAAAAATAATTCTGAAGGAGATGTGCATTTCCTTGTGGTGTCGGTTCCGTCCACACGGGGAGATCGCGTAAATTTACCGTAGTTATGAAGCAACATCATTATTTCGATATCATCATGGCTGTCTTTGTGACGGTCCTTGTGGTGAGCAACATTGCCTCATCAGCCAAGATCGTGGACTTGGGTTTTAGTTTATCTGGGGTACGCATGGCTTTTGATGCAGGGACGATCCTTTTCCCGGTCAGTTATATCTTTGGGGATATTCTCACCGAGGTGTACGGTTATAAAAAATCAAGGCGTGTGATCTGGATGGGTTTTGTGTGTCTCGCGTTGAGTGCTGTCATCTTTTGGGTTGTCAGTGTTCTGCCCGGTGAGGGGACGTGGCAGGGATATGCCGGTGATGCGGCTTACGGCGCGATCCTTGGCGGAATGAGCACTGGCGGAATTGTGCTGGCGAGTTTAGCTGGCTATTGGACAGGCGAGTTCACGAATTCATTTGTTCTCGCGAAGATGAAGGTGTTGACGAACGGTCGCTGGCTGTGGACGCGTACCGTTGGTAGTACATTGGTCGGCGAATTGGTGGATACGGTCATGTTCGTCGTGGTTGCGTCTGCATTCGGGGTGTTTCCGTGGAGCCTGTTTCTCGTGTTGACTGTGACGAATTATTTGTTCAAGTGCGCGGTGGAAGCGTTGATGACGCCGGTCACTTATGTCGTTGTCGGGTTTTTGAAAAAAGCTGAGAACGAAGATTATTTTGATAAAGAGACGAACTTCAACCCGTTCGTGGTGTAAGTTTCCGCGCTGAATATTGACACTGGTGAAATAAACGTGAAAGAGAATTTTTATCTATGACCCCGATCAACATCTCCAAGCAAACTGCACGACGATTTGTCCTCGGTAAACAGGGACTTTGGCCCGGCCGCCGTTGGAAGGGACTTAAGGGCACAGCACAAGCGATCCGTACATGTGAAGCCGTGCAACTGGATCCGTTGAATGTTGCGGCGCGCAGTCAAGACATTGTTTTGCATAGTCGCGTGTTGGAGTACAAGCCTGAGTATCTGTACAAGGTCACTTATGAGGAACGTCAGTTCTTTGATTATGGCGGTTGGTTGGCGATGTATCCGATGTCTGATTTGCCTTACTTCCGTTATCACATGAAGGGACGTGCGCAGGATGAGTATGTGGCGTACTTTGTGAAGGGGCACGAGAAACTGTTGAACGATGTGCGTGCGGAATTGCGGAAACGCGGTCCGTTGGGGAACAGGGATTTCGATGGCAAGCGTGTGGATGGATGGAGCTACCGTGGACGCAAAGAGTCGTCTGTCGCGTTGTTCGATATGTGGCTGGCGGGTGAGTTGATGATCCATCATCGCGAAGGGTTTAATCGTGTGTATGACTTCCGTGAGAACATTGCGCCGAAAGAGTTCGATTATGTGGCAACCGAAAAAGAAGCCGAGGAATTCTTTGCGCGCAAAGCTGTCTCGTTTATGGGATTGAAGAGCGAGTCGAAGATGAGACTCGAATTGCGCGACTCTGTGCGGAAGGAGTATTCTCCAGTTGAGATGAAGAGTCTGCTGGGAGGGTGGATCGAGTCTGGGATGTTGAAGCAGGTTCAAATCGAGGATGGACGCGAAATATTTCTCGCTTTGGGTGAAGATGTTCCAGTGTTGGAGACGCTTGAAAAGGGAAAAATGCCCAAGGGATGGAATCCAAAAGAAACAACTACATTGGAAGAAGTGACATTTCTTTCTTCGCTGGACATCGTCAGTGCGCGCGGACGGGCGATGAAGTTGTTTGATTTCGATTACAAGTGGGAAGTGTATGTGCCGGCCGAGAAGCGCCGTTGGGGATATTATGTTCTACCGATCTTGTATGGCGATGATCTTGTAGCGCGGCTTGACCCGAAGTTGGATCGTACGACGATGACGCTGGATATCAAGGGCTTTTGGTATGAGGACGATGCGCCTGTGAAAGATGATGCGTTTGCGAATGCGTTGGCAAAGGGATTGATCCGCTTTGCAAAGTTTGTGGAAGCGAAGAAGATCAAGCTCAACACCATAAAGCCAGTTGCGTTGAGAAGCGCTGTAAAGAAGTTGGTGGGGCGGGAGATTGACCTGGCATAAGGGAAAACTTGCAGTTTTGCAAAACCTTTGCAAAACATGGACAGAGTGGTAGAATGGTGAAGTTAGGAGATAAACCGTTCGATGCCAAACCTAGCTCATCTCAAATTCAATGACCCTGCACCTGACTTGGAGTTGCAGGATGTAAATGGCAAGGCAGTGTCGCTTTCCTCGTTTTGGAGGCAACAAACACTGATCCTTGCCTTTTCGCGTCACTTTGGTTGCCCGCAATGCAAAGAGATGGTTGACCATCTTGTGGTTGCATCACCGAAGATCAAGGATAAGAATCTTGGCTTGGTGATTGTCACACAAGGCACACCAGAAGATGCGAAAGTGTTTTGTGCAGAACGCGCGCCTGGCGTGACCTGTTTGGCTGACCCAGAGCGTAAGGCCTATCGTGCTTACGGGTTGGATCGTGCAAACGTATGGCAATCATTCCTTTCTCTTAATGTGTGGCGTTCTAATCGTCGCTTGAAACGTGAACGCGGTTGGAATACCGAATTGCCTCCCAAAGGGCAGGATGCTTTACAAATGGCGGGAACGTTCATCATCGCGCCCGATGGGCGCATCCGCCTGCCATATTATTATGATGACATTGCCGATCATCCATCCGTTGACTTGCTTTTACATGGAGTGATGGGCTTGGATTGGAATCAAACTTTCGATGGACCAGTAGCCCCCAAATGAAAAACGTTTTTCTTGCCTTCTACCTTGCAATCAAGGAAGTGGTTCGTAATCGCGGACGCTTCCTGCTCGTGAGCCTTGTGATCGCGTTGATCACATTGCTTGTATTGTTCATCGCCGCGCTCGGCGAAGGTCTTGCCACTGGCAATCGTCAATACGTTGCCAATCTGAATGCGGACTTGATCGTCTTCCTTGAAAAATCGGATTACAGCATCTCAGGAAGTCGCCTTGATACGAGTACCGTACGCACGGTTCGCCGTGTCGACGGGGTGGTTGATGCCGGTCCGATCTACACATCCTCCACTGAGATCGTATCTACCAAAGAGCGGCTGAAGGTGTCCTTGCTTGGGGCAGAAGCGGGGCGCCCGGGCATGCCTCCGCTCATCGAAGGCAGAGACTTTCGCGGCGGTGAAGCGCGTGAAGTTGTCATTGATCGGGGCGTTGCCATTCGCAGAGATATCAAGGTCGGTGACTCGATCACCATCCGCTCCACGCAAGGAGTGGAAGATGAGTTCTTTACGCTCAAAGTCGTGGGCATGGTGGACGGTCAATCCTATTTCTTTCAGCCGACCATTTTTGTCCCACCTGCCACATGGGAAAAGATCCGCCCACAATCTGAAGCAGACTTGAACAGTGATACGGCTTACCCGAATATTATCGCTGTCAAACTGGCAGACCCGAAGCAGGCTGAAGCGATGAAAGCGAGCTTACTCTCGAATGTGAAGAACATCGAAGTGACCGACATCGCGACCACGATCAACAATATCCCCGGCTACTCTGCTCAGCAAGGGACAGTCCAAACGCAGGGCTTCTTCACTTTGTTGATCGGCGTACTGGTCATCGGTGGATTCTTCCAGATCCAAATCTTGCAGAAGGTTCCACAGATCGGTGTGTTGAAGGCCATCGGTTCCTCGAATGGCGTTGTGGGTTGGGCATCGGTAATTCAAATCGTTGTAGTAACAGCAATCGGCGTCGCGATCGGAGGCGGACTCACATATCTCTTCTCGTTAGGGCTTCCGCCTACCATCCCGTTTGTCTTCAACGGAGTCCGTTCTTTTGCGGCGGTGATCTTGTTGCTGTCTATTGGCCCGTTGGGTGGTATGGTTTCGATTATTTATGCGGTTCGCATCGAGCCGTTGAAAGCATTACGGTTAGGATAGATTGCGTAGGGGTGGGGTCTCCCCACCCTGTATTAGGAATTATGTAAATGAATTCAATAGCTCTCGAAGTAAAAGACTTAGTCAAATCCTTTGATCTGGATGGCGCGACCATCAATGCCGTAGATCATGTTTCGTTTCAGGTAAAGTCTGGCGAGTTTGTTGCGTTGGTTGGCCCGAGCGGATCGGGCAAGACTACGATGCTCTCTATTCTTGCCGCGTTGCTTTCTCCCACCAGCGGACAAGTCCTTATTGATGGGCAAGACCTTGCCCAAATGAACGAAAAACGACGCGTAAAATTACGTCGCGAAAAGATCGGGTTCACGTTTCAATCGAATAACCTGATTCCTTTTTTGACTGCACAGGAAAATGTGGAATTCATGTTACGCCTCAACGGACAGGCCGATAAAGCGGGACGTATGCGTTCTGCAGAAATCCTTGCCCGCCTCGGCCTGAGCGACCGCTTGCACAATCTCCCCGCTCAACTCTCCGGTGGACAGCAACAACGTGTCGCCATTGCGCGTGCGTTGATTCATAATCCCGCCGTTGTATTGGCCGATGAACCGACCGCATCTCTCGATACCGAACGCGCTTTTCAAGTAGTGGAGACGTTCGCAAAGTTGGTCCACGAGAATAACCGCGCGGGTATCATGGTCACGCACGATCTGCGCATGTGCCAATATGTGGATCGGGTTCTACAGATGCAGGATGGGAAACTGGTGCAGGTCTATGAGACGAAGAAAGAGATTATGGAACTAGCGGCAGGAACGGTGAAGCACTAGAAGACTTTACTGTTAGGGGAGCACATGAAAGAAATCACGCAAACTTCTTATTGTAAGAATATCGCCGAAGCCTCGCTTGTCGGTTGTGGACTTATGTCCTGTTTCGTTGTATGTGTGACTGTTAGTGTGTTTATCCCAAAGAACCTGTTCGTCACATCCTGTGGGGCCGAAACGTAGAATTATGCGATCATAATATGTCGCGGTTTTGGTCAATGTCTCTTCGGCCATTTGATAGTCAATGGTTTCTGATTTAGAACCAAGACCTAGAAAGCGTCGCATCGTAGCCACTTCTGAAATGAGTATGTCTACATTTTTTGTGTAAGACAAAAACTCATCGAAAGTCATTTTTTCGTAAATTCTATGAGGGACCACATCGAAGACTATCACAGGGGAATTTGGAGTATTCGCCTGCTTTGCATATTCCATAGCTCTCAATGTTGCCTGGAACCGGGGAGTGGTTATATCACTGATGCAGTAGCCAGAAATATATAGTACCTGACAGGATGTTATATCGGTCTTGTGTTCTTCTATGTCATCCAGAGACAATAGTTGGTTCGCATTTTGTTTATTATTTATCAGTAAGCGAATATCTGCATTGTCTCGCATAATGATCGCTTTACCAGTTGGCGAGTCGGCCGTCCAATTTTGTGGCATGGATATATTGTTTGTATTGAGCCAATCTGTAATGAAATGCCCGGCGGTGTCTCTACCAACTTTTGAGAGAAGCAGGGGACGATATCCTTCTTTTTGTGCAAAGACACAAAAGTTCAGCCCACTTCCTCCGGGAATCTCATTGATCTCATCCCACCAAATGATGCCATTTTCGACTAGGCCGCTAAACTTAAAGGGGAGACTGTTCCCTACGACGTAATCTAGGTTTGTGTCGCCCATGCTAATAATGGCATAGGGCTGAGTCATGGTAACTCCAACTCTTTTATTGATTCAGGGAGCCCCCAATTGGAAACCTTGTCAAACATCCATATGGGTTTCTTGAAATTATCGGCAAGGATCTCGCAAAGCCTTTCGAGTGGCAAGCCGACTACGTTACTGTAACTTCCCTCAATATTTTTAATCAACAGTGCGCCTAATCCCTGAATTGCATATGCACCTGCGCGCCCGATAGGTTCACCTGATAATGCATACGACTTGATCTCGTCTTCATTGTTCTTGGCGAAAATGACCTTGGTTTTTACGCAATCTGTTTTGATAGTCAGTTTATTCGATTCAGGGTCTTTTCCTATTATGGCTATTCCAGTAATTGCGGTATGGCTTTTTCCGTTGAGTTCCAATAGGTCTTTTTCCGCCTGCTCAGCCGATTTGGGGTGCCCGACCATTTTCCATTCACCGTTTTCGTCAAGCCGTATAATTTCGGTGTCGGCACCAATAATGAACTCTACATTGTCGCTATATTTCCTTTGTTGGAAAACGTCTTTTGCTTTTGCTACGGCCAGTCTTTTGACCCTTTCAAAAGGATCTTCTTGTGTCAGCCTTTCCTCATCGCAACTGCTGACTTGCACTTCGAGCTTTTCCGGCGCAATGATTTGATGCAGTAACTGCAATCTTTGAGGGGATTTGGATGCAAGTACGATTCTAGGCGATAGAAAATTGTACATTTCTTGAGCGGTTTTAAAATCGCCGTACCCCACTTTCTTACGTGATTCGAGAGTCGCATAATTTAAGTCGACAGGCCCGATCACGTTGGTCGGGGATATCATTATTTCGTGGGTGTAGCCTGATGTCCGTAGAATACTAACAGAGAAGAATCCCCTTAGGTTTTCTATAAGAGATTCTTTATGGATCTCCCAAGTCTCAATTTCTGTTTTTTCGCCCATATCAATGTTGAACCAATGGAAGACTTCTGGTAATTCCGCCACGGAAACATCAACCAGTTTTTTTGTTCTTTCATTTATAAATAAATTGCTCGATAAACTTTTCATATCCATACCAACGACCACATCCAGAACCACGATGCGATTTGCCTCTTTGGCGATTTGCATCATTTTCAATGCGTTTGGCTTTCTGTTTGAATCGACCAGACAATACCCTGAGCAATAAAACACATCGGACAGTTTGAGAGTTTCCGTTGCCACGCCTACAGCGATGTCCGGTAGAGATTGAATTGCGTCTGTCAATGTTATTGAAGTGTCTTTACTTGCATGGTTACGGAGAATAATGGCAATACTGGTCTGTTGCGCAGGGTCTGTTACCAGTAATGGAGTTATATCGTTGCTATGAAGGTCTTTGATGATCTGTTGACCAATTGCATCGCCTCCAACCACCCCCACTACATATGGCGCTTTGAAGCCAGCTTTACGAGCGCCCCTTGCAAAGTTTACACCTGTCCCCCCAGCCACCCGGCGTACATCTCCATTGATTTTTTTACCTGGAGGAAGCAGGCTGGAAAAAAAGTCTTCAGGTAATTCATCGTAAATATAATCGTAGTTGATATCTCCAACGGCTAGGACGGATAAAGGAGGTCTATCCAGTACATTTCCATTTTGGCCTAGCGATGATTTTAGTGGAGGCAAGATAAATTTATCTGCATAGGTTTCCTGAATGATGGAAATGAATTCCTGCAAAGGAAGCCCGACCACATTTGTGTAACTACCCTTTATGAATTTAAATAGTGAAACGCCTTTTTCCTGGATGCCAAAAGCGCCAGCTTTATCGAAGGGCTCTGCGTATGCTATGTAATTGTCGATATCAGCTTCTGTATAGTCACGTAACTGGGCTTCGGTGATAACCGTAATCGTTTTTTTGATTTTAGGGTTATTTGCAAGTGCAATGGCAATACTGGTGACAATGTGAATGGGCTGTCCTTTTTGTTCCATCAACATGTCTTTGGCCCGTTTTCGAGCTTCTTTGATATCGTTTGGACCGGCCATTTCCAGTGCCTTGAGCAATGGGCGATCAAGGATCTTTTTATTGCAAAAGACGACAGTATCTACACCTACGATAATGGTGTCGGCGGGATTAAGGCTTTTCCCTATCGTCGACATTGAATTATCTTCATTAGCGATCACATGATTGTGTACAAAATTGATTTTTTCGCAGGCAGTTTTTTCAACGATTTCTTTTACCTTATCAAGGTCTAATTCTTTTTCATCGTGGTCAAGCTTTAAATTGACTGATGCGTTTGTAGTGAAGTAATGTTCTCCCTCAACCCATCCTATCTGATTTAAGAGCTCCCTCCTTCGTGGAGATTTTGACGTCAAGAGAATGGACGGTATTCGTAGGGTTGGAGACTTGATCATCTTCGATAAGCGCGATATATCAGATGCCCAAGAGTCTTGATTCAGAGAAATTGCCTGTCGATTGGTTAATTCCTTGATATCGTCTGGTAAGCCGGAAGATGTAGGCATCTTTGCCCCGTTGACTAATACAGGGATAACCAGTTTTTTTCTTTCCAGTGCCGTTTTTGCTTCCAAGCGTACCCAGTCTTCTGGGTGGTCAATGCGGCGGTTTTGGTCGGCGTCTTGGCAAGTTAACCATTTGAGCCCAATAACAACGAGTACAATTTTTGCGTTTTCTAGTGCGTTTGTGATTTCATCGGGCCATCTATCCCCAGGGCTGATTTTGGACCTGTCAGTAAATATATTCTGATGCCCAGCCTTTTCCAGACTCAGCTCAATGGCTTTCATTTCGGCTTCCGTATCCTCCCTGCGGTAGCTGATAAAGATCTCGTTCATAGTGTTACTCTCCCTTTTGTGTGAAGCTATGCTATGGGTTCGTAGGATTTCAGACAAAACTATGTATGGTTCTGCCTATCTGTACACTGAACTAGAGATATATTGGTAAATATCAAGCCGCCTATAAAATTTAATAACACTATATACTAAATTCGATATTCGCGCAACAGTTTGCAAATTGCGGTCACTACCTTCGTATCAACTCGATTTATAAAAAAAGGGTTTCTGGTGTTTTACACCAGAAACCCTTGTGTGTCATGTGGAGGCGAAAGGGTTACTCAATCTCCTCCGGTATAACCTGCATGGCTGGCTTTTTCGACGATATCTGTCTTGCCCAGTTGATCATGATCACAGATCCGATGATGATCGCGCTGGCAATTGCAATACGGGCATTCAAAACTTCGCCAGCAAATAGCCATCCCAGAAAGACTGCTACTACTGGGTTGACATAGGCATATGTAGAAAACAGGGACACCGGCGCATTATGGAGTAGCCAACCGTACGCTACGAACCCGACAAGCGACCCGAATGTGATGAGGTATAGCAATCCCCACCATGAACGCATCGCAACTTGACCAAAGCTGAATCCGCTTAATTCACCGGTCGCCACGCTGACAATGAACAGTGAGACCGAGCCCATCAGCATTTGCATCCCTGTAGACATCAATGTGGATTTGGGCATATCTGCGCCTCGCGCATAGATGGAGCCCAGCGACCAAAGAATGGGAGCGACGATCAGCAAAATGACGCTGGTTGTGTTGAAGTGTTGTTCTGCACCTGTGATCTTTGCAGGCCCGATCAACAGGAACACGCCACTAAAGCCGATCACAAGCCCAAGAATGGATTGCCAGTTGGGTTTGGTTCCGCCTGCACGCAAGGATTCGAAAAGGACCAACCAGAATGGCGAAGTAGAAATGACCAACGCGGCAATACCAGATGGAATATATTTTTCTGCCAGCGAGACAAGACCATTACCACCGAGCAGTAAAAATGTACCAACGATGGCAGTTGATTTCCAATTGCTGGCTGTTGGTTTGGAGTCGCCAGCGGCGAGGCGCCAGGTAAATAGGATGGCGCCCGAGACCAGAAAGCGTATGGAAGCGTGCAGGAAGGGCGGCATTGTCTCCACAACAAACCGAATAGCAAGATATGTAGACCCCATACAATATATAGTGCGATCAAAGCAATCCAAAGTTTAGTTTTCATTCAAATCCTTTTGGGAATATTTTCTACGACGAGCCCCCTTTGATTACAGGCGCCGAGGTGTAATTAATAATTTTTTATAAATGTATTAACTTGCTATTTGTTATTACTCAACTGCCGACGTGGTATTCATCAGCTCTCTTACCAATAGCGCTTTCTTCCTTGGTGCGCCATATCGATAGTTGCCGAACTCTCCAACTGTATTGATCACGCGATGACACGGAATCAACATGGCAACAGGATTATGCCCAACCGCCGTACCAACAGCACGCAATGCTCTCGGATTACCGATCCGCTCCGCGATGTCTTTGTAGGTAGTCACTGTTCCAACAGGGATATTTAGCAATGCTTCCCATACTTTCAGTTGGAAATTTGTGCCCCGCAGATGCAATCCCACAGGCTTGCCACGATAATCCAGATCAAAGATCGGTTCCAACATCAATTCGGTGGATTTGTGATCTTCGATCATCTTTGCCTGCTTCCATTCGGAGACCAGGTTGTCAATGGCGTCACCTTCACTAGCCTGTATGAAGCTGAGATTGCAAATGCCTCGCTCCGTTGTGGCGATCAGGCATTTGCCAAAGGGAGTAGGATGAATGCCATAACGGATAGTCACGCCTGCGCCACTCGATTTGTATTCACCCGGAGTCACAGCCTCAGTGGTGACAAAAAGCTCGTGTAGGCGGCCCAGACTCGAAAGTCCGACTTGATGCGTGGTGTCGAGTAAATTCTCAGATCGTTTGAGCAGGACTTTTGCGCTTTCCTTCGTCACGAATTGCAGAAAACGCTTGGGGCTCACGCCTGCCCAACGTGTGAACAGTCGTTGAAAATGATATTCGCTCAAGCCAATGTTTGCGGCCACATCTTCGAGGCTGGGTTGTTCTTTGTAATGAGCTTCGAGATACAGAATGGCCTGCTCGATGCGAATGTAATCGTCAGAAAGTTGTTTGAGGTTCGTGTCCATGGTCTCTCCTTTTCAACCCTATTTTATGGACATCGTTTCTCTTTGCCGACCCGGTTCTTGCTATATTTCAAGGCTGGGCAATAACAAAAAAACATGCAATGCATGTTGGAACGTCTTGGCTTTGTTTTGGACAATAAAAAGGACTACAGGATTGTATATGCGTGAATTGCCTTTGTCAAGCATAAGATTGGTGATTGAAAATCGGACAATTTCTGGATAATATAAAGCATCCCAGTTCTGGAGGTTCTTATGCGTGAGCGTTCAATTCAGGATTACATTGATGTTGTGAAGCAGGGGATCGCCAAAAAATTTGACACTGGAAAGCCGAAGAAAGTCATCATCGTGGGGGCGGGTCTTGCTGGACTTTCAGCCGGGTTCGAACTTAAACGAGCTGGTCATACCCCGATCATTCTTGAAGCTCAACAGCGCGTCGGTGGACGAGTCTACACGTTGCGCGATCCGTTCACAGAAGGTTTATATGCTGAAGTAGGTGCGATGCGCATTCCGCGTGCGCACACATTGACGATGCAATACATCGAGAAGTTTGGTTTGAAGACCAATGACTTCACAATGGACAATCCCAATGCCTATTACTACATTGGCGGCAAAAAGATGCGCGCATCCGAAGCACATGCAAACCCATCCCTGATGGGATTTGAAGTCAATCAGAAAGAACTCGGGAAAACATCGGGACAAATGTACATGCAAGCCATCCAGCCGTTACTCGATATGTTGGAGAAGCATGGCGATGCGGCGTGGGATGAGATCGTTGCCAAATATGACCAATATTCCACGCGCGAATTTTTGGAATTGAATGGCTGGTCTGAAGGCATGATCGAGATGTTCGGCTTGCTGGCGAATCAAGAGTCGGTGATGAACTCATCTTTCCTTGAGTTGTTCCGTGAAGATTCGGGCAACTATTACACAAACATGATCGAGCTCCAGGGTGGCACAGACCGATTGCCTCACGCATTTTTACCTGAACTGAAAGATAACATCCGCTTTGGCGCAAAGATGATCGCGATAGACCAATCACCTGATGATGTCACCGTCCATTATCAAACACATGCCGGTCGTTTCAGCGAAACGGGAGACTATGCCATCATTACTGTGCCTTTCCCCGTACTGCGTCATGTGGAGGTGCTCAAACCGTTCTCGCGTGCGAAGAATCGTGCGATACGTCAATTGCATTATGATGCTTCTGCAAAAATCCTGTTCCAATGCAAACGTCGATTCTGGGAAGAGGACGATGGTATCTTTGGCGGAGGCACGATGACCGATCTCCCGATCCGTAACTTGTATTATCCTGACCACGGACGTGAAACAGGTAGAGGCATCATCCTTGCAAGTTATACATGGTCTGAAGATGCGCAACGTTGGGGTTCGCTCAAACCTGACGACCGTATTGCTCAAGCGCTCGACGATGTGGCAGAGATCCATCCGCAGGTGACAAAGGAGTTTGAAGTTGGCGCATCCTGGATGTGGCATGACGATGAATTCGCAGGCGGCGCCTTTGCCTTGTTTGACCCCGGTCAGCAAACGTTATTACATGATGAGATCGTAAAACCTGAAGGGCGGATTCATTTCGCTGGTGAGCATGCATCTCTTTATCATGCGTGGATACAAGGCGCATTTGAATCGGGCTTGCGTGCGGCAATAGCGATACATCAGACACCGTAAAAGATAAGGCCCTACAGTTTTAAAACCTGTAGGGCCTTTTGTAGTCGATGCCCCGCAAATGCCGTGTGCTGCTAAGTTTTGAACCTGCTTTCGCAGGTGGATCCCGACCCAGAAACGCCGCCTTGGCTCAGGCCTATCGCGTTATTTCTATTGGAGTTAGAGATCCTTTTGATACGTGTTGGCTCAAAACGGAAGGTGCAACATCACGCACATCGCAGGGACAATGATTTTTATACCATAAACGTAGGTGCAATGGTAGAGAAAAATTAATTGCGGTTAAATCAAGTACGGTTGATTTAACATTCGTTCTGTGCTACGCTTAATCTGTTCTGAACCCACTCACCAAAGGAGAAATTATGGCAACTGTACCGGGTATTGATGTTTCCTATTGGGACTCAGGGATCGACTGGCCCAAAGTCCGTGCTACTGGACAGCGCTTCATGGTAGCCAAAGCCACAGAAGGGGATTTCTATGCGGATCCCACCTTCCCGACAAACTGGTCCGGTGCCAAAGCGGCTGGACTCTTGCGAGGGGCTTATCATTTCTTCCGCTGTAATGTGGATGCGAAAAAACAAGCAAAGAAGTTTATTGATTATGTAAAAGCAGTGAAAGATAACGGCGAACTGCCCCCAGTCCTCGACCTGGAGTCGAACGACGGACAGACAAAGGACAAAGTTATCGCGCGTGCGAAGATATGGCTGGATGAAGTGGAGAATGCGTTCGGCAGAAAGCCCATCATTTACTCCGGCCAATATTTTTTGCAGGATTATTTCTCCGAGGCCGGTGGTGGACCTCCCAAATGGGCAAAGGATTATCCGCTCTGGCTGGCGCAATATCCAAACACCTATGTAGATGGGCAAAAGCCCTTCCTGCCTCGCGGCTGGTTCATCTGGACATTCTGGCAGTACAGCGAGAAGGGCAGTGTCAATGGCATCAACGCCAACGTGGATATGAATGTCTTCAACGGCACTTTGGAAGAGTTGTATCGGTTTGCGGGCGCGCAAATCATCACCGAGTCGACAGATAAGGAAAAGACACATACGATCAAGGCTGGCGATACATTTGAAACGATTGCCATCAAGTATGGGGTGACCGTCCGTGAGTTGGTGAGCGCCAATCCACAACTTCTCAAATCGGGCGAGAAACTGAATATCCCTGTCGCTGTGGCAATACCTGCTGAAAGTGGAACCAGTTCCGGGTCCACGAGCGGAAGCGGTTCTTCGTCTGCATCCCAGAAAACGTATACTGTGAAGTCAGGAGACACGTTGTACGGCATTGCCATCAAATATGGGACAACGGTAGCCGCTCTTGCAACGGCAAACAATATCGCGAACGTGAACAATATCAAGGTTGGGGCGGTTTTGGTAATACCATAAGCATAAGATAGTTATTGTGGCGGCCGAGAGGCCGCCACAACTTTTATTTCTATGGGGGAGAGTTAGTTTGTTGGTCGGGGAAACAGAACTGAGAGTTATTACTTTTGCAAAGTAACCTTTTAATGTAGTTAAATACTTTCCATACTTGATTTCTTAAGATAAGATAAGCGAATATTTATCCAATTTATATATTTAAATACATCAGCGGGGAACACTTATAGCCAACTTTGGCTAGATTTTTTTAAATATTGCAGTTAAACGACAAGCATAGGAGCTTGCAATGCAGAGACGTGAATTTATCAAATTGTCTGGCGCGACTTTGGGATCCACCCTTTTGCTGACCGGGTTAATCCATAAGGTGTTGGCTTTGCCCGTGGAAGCAGAATCTCGAGGAATGCGGTACCGTGGGTATAGAAATGGAGGGGATATTTTTGTATCCCGAGATGCTGGCGAAACCTGGCAATTGCATACTCGCCTGGGGTCTGAATACTCGATCGAAAGCCTTTTCGTAGATTCGTCGGATCATATGTATGCACGAGTTGGGTATAAGAGTTATTCTTTCCATTTGGCTCTTTCAGCGTCGGGGGATCAATGGCTGACAATTTGATCGCCGCTTGGAACCTTGTTCAAGGCGTTGAGCAGAGACAAGCCATGTGGATCGATTTAAGACCCGTCACTGTAGATGATGCGGGTTTTCTTTTTAAACTGTATGCCAGCACTCGCGAAGAAGAAATGCAACTTGTGGATTGGAATGATGAGCAAAAAGAAGCTTTTTTGCGAATGCAGTTCGATGCACAAACACAGCATTATGCTTCGTATTATCCCAATGCCATTTACCAAGTCATTGAACGAGATGGCGTATCGCTTGGGCGTTTGATTACAGAGAATCGTGGCGACCACTTTCTGATCATGGATATCGCTCTCTTGCCCGAATATCGTGGCGCCGGCATAGGGACATTTTTAGTCGAACAGTTGAAAGAGGAATCCGCTAATTTGAATCTCCCGCTGGTTTTGCGGGTCGAATTTTTTAACCCAGCTGTGCGCTTGTATGATCGTCTCGGTTTTGTAAAGACGAGAGAAGTTAACAGCGTGTATCAAGAAATGGTCTGGACGCCCAGCCCGAAGTGAGTCTGAAGCGGACAGGAGAATTGCATTGTCACTACCCGATCTCGCATCCTTTACGGAACATGTCGGTTCGACGTTTGAAGTCGTGGATGTTCCACCGTCTCCTTTCGAGTTGAAGATGACACGTGTCGTCGAACTTTCGAAGACAGAACATAATGAAGCGTTCTCGGTTTTCTTTCTCGGTCCGTTGGATCGTTTTATGACGCAAGGGACTCGTAAGCTCTCGCATGTGCATTTCGGTGAGTTGGAGATTTTCCTTGTACCGGTTGCAAAAACAAACGATGGCTTTGAATATGAAGCCGCATTCAATTACATCTTGAAGAAATAGGAGAGACAATATGGCCGAACCGTTCCTTAGTGAGATCAGAATCATGTCGTTTGTGTTCCCACCAAAAGGTTGGGCGTTGTGTAATGGACAGTTATTGCCCATTAACCAGAATCAGGGACTTTTTTCTTTACTCGGTACTACATTTGGCGGTGACGGGCGAGTGAACTTTGCCTTGCCAGACTTAAGAGGCAGAACGCCAATTCATGTAGGCAGTGGACATACATTGGGCGAGCGTGGTGGTGAGCAGGCACACACTCTCTCGATTAGTGAGATACCGCAACATGTTCACACTCTGCAAGCAAGCAGTTCTACAGGAAATTCGGTTAATCCTCGATCCATATCTGCCGGTAATGTCCTTGCGTCAGAACCTGGAAATGCTTACTCATCCAGTGCCACAGCCCTTACTGCTCTCCATCCTGGTTCCGTGGCAAATGTGGGTGGAAGTCAGGCGCACTTAAATATGCAACCCTTTTTGACATTGAGCTTTTGCATTGCATTGCAAGGCATCTTCCCCAGCCCGACTTAGGAGAAAAGAAAATGGCACAACCTTATGTTGGTGAAATTCGAATGTTTGCTGGTAATTTTGCCCCTGCAGGCTGGATGTTCTGCGAAGGGCAGTTACTTCCCATTTCTGAGTATGAAACACTTTTTCAATTGATTGGTACAACGTATGGCGGCGATGGGCAAAGCACTTTTGCACTGCCCGATCTGCGCGGACGTATCCCGATTCACCAAGGGGATGGCTTTATTTTGGCGGAAACTGGTGGTGTGGAGGAAGTTACACTTACTGTGAATCAAATCCCCGCGCATACCCATCCTCTGTTAGGCTCTGCCTCCAATGGAGGACAACCAGGCCCGGGAAATAATTTACTGGCTAACTCTACGATCATAACGCCTTACGCTCCTGAAACCCCCACGGTGGCTATGGCCCCAACCGCCATAACCTCTGTAGGTGGAAGCCAGCCACATACAAACTTCCAGCCTTATCTGTGTGTTGATTTCATCATTTCACTCTACGGCATTTTCCCGTCGCCAACCTAAATAGGAGAATATCATGGCTGATCCTTTTGTTGCTGAGATACGAATTTTTCCATTCAACTTTGCCCCCAGAGGCTGGGCTTGGTGTGATGGGCAATTGTTACCGCTTTCGCAGAACACTGCGCTCTTTTCGTTATTAGGCACCACGTATGGTGGTAATGGCAAATCGAACTTTGCTTTACCTGATTTGCAAGGTCGTGCACCTATGCACCCGGGACAGGGGCCAGGGCTTTCGTTGCATGATCTTGGCGAAACCGGCGGCTCTGATACAGTGACTTTGCTTGAGTCGGAAATCCCCTCACATTCTCATGCACAGATGGCGTCGAATGAAGATGGTACACAAGGCTCATTAACTTCGGGAATAACTTTGTCGTCATCGGTAGGTGGAACTTTGTATCAAACAAATACAAACGCCAATCTGGTGAGTATGAATCCCAGTAGCCTTGTACCCGCTGGCGGAGATCAGCCGCACAACAATATGCAACCATACCTCACCTTTTATTTCTGTATTGCCTTGCAAGGTGTTTTTCCGCCTCGCACATGATTTATTCCTATGCCTTCTGGTACGTGTTTACCAGAAGGCATGACCTAATTCAGTTGATGTAACAAACACGTCACATAGATTTTTTGTTTATTCTTTAGTTTCTGGAGTTACCTATGTATCGCCGCCTTAATTTCTTCGCCGCCATCACACTACTTGTTTCGTTGTTTGTTACAACGGTTTTCCCTGTACAGCCAGTTTCGGCCAGCCCACAACTGGTTGTGACGATTGCACCAACCAAGACCGATGCCATCACAAATGATGGTGTGCCTGGTGGCGAGGCGGCAGATGGACAAGCTGACCCGGGCGAGACCATCAAATATACAGTCGTTGTTCCAAATAGTGGCGATGAAAACGCGACCGGTGTCACCTTCACCGATATCATCGACTTAAATACTACGCTGGTCGCTGGGTCGCTTTCTGTTTCGCCGATCGGTGTCGATGATACTTTTCCTGTGACTGTGCTTGGTAATGTTTCGATCAATTCTTCCTTGCTTGCAACGCCATTCAGCGTGACCAGCAATGACTTTTTGGGGCTGAACCCTTTAGCCACTATTGTTCAGGTTTCGTCTGTAACAACCATTGCAAGCAACACAATTACAGCGACCAGTGCAAACGGTGGGAATGTTGTAATGACAGTATCTGGTGGCAATATTGGAATGTTCACGTATGATCCACCGGCTGGCTTTGAAGGGACAGATACCTTTACTTATGTTTTAGCTGACAACGCCAACGCAACGACTGTTGCTACCAATCGTACAGCGACCGTTTCGATCACTGTCAGTGGGATGATCTGGTTCATCAATAATAATAGTGCAACTGCCTGTACAACGGCTGGTTGTGGTCGCCTTTCCAATCCTTTTAGTACGCTTGCGGCGTTCAATACGTTGAATGATGGTACAGGCAATAACCCTGCCGCCAATGACAACATCTTTATCTATGAGAGTGCCACTGGTTATAGTGGCGCAGTTACTTTACTGACCGGGCAGAAATTGATCGGTCAGGATGCCACCGCTGACCTGTCTACCATCACTGGTCTGACTCCACCTACGGGTAGCCCAGTTTTCCCGACGATGAACAGCGTAAACGGGATCGTAACCAACCTGACGAGCACCGTCACGTTGAATACAAGTGCCACTGTCCGTGGCTTGAGCATCAATTCAACAACAAGCACGGGTATGACCGATCCTGCAGGTGCTATTACTGGTGTTTCGGTTAGCGAAGTCAAGGTTATTACTACGACCGCTACTGGCGTTAACTTTTCTAATACGGCAGGAACATTAGACTTTATTGAGTTGACCACCTCGGGTGGTACAGGTGCGAACCTGACCAACAACACTGGTGGTACATTTACCTTTTCGGATGTGACCGTCAGCTCGGGAGCCAATTCTGGCTTTGTTGCGACGGGAGGCGGCACGATCAACGTTTGTGATGAGGTCCCGTGTAACCCGGTGGCAACGGGTTTGCTTGTTAATACACTCACAACTACTACTGGTGTAGCGCTCAATGTTGCCAATACAACCATTGGGTCGAATATGCTTGAGTTTCGTAGCATTAGTGTAAATGGCAATGACAGTGTGCCAACCAATGGTATTGTTTTGAATAATACTGGTAACACAGGCGGTTTGGTGGTGAAAGGCTCGGGATCGGCCGGCAGTGGCGGTACGATTCAGAATGCGGCGGGTGATGGCATTTCGCTTACGAATGCGGCAAAGGTCTCGCTAAGTTATATGAATATCACCAGTAACCTTGATAATGGTATTGGTGGTTCGAACGTTAACGGTTTTGTGTTGAACAACGCCAGCATTACAAGCAATGGTGATAATGCGGCGACAGATGACTCTGGAATAGATCTTGTTGGTCTGACAGGGTCTGCGATTGGCGGTGCAAACCCCACCAGTATCACGAATTCCACCATTAGCAACAATCATGAGTTCGAATTACAGATCACGAATAGTTCTGGAACTCTTACTGACTTTCAAATGTCAGGCAATACGATCTCAAGCAATGGCTTAAGCCTGGCACATGGCAACCTCGTTAACTTTCTTGCGTTGGGGTCGGCTAGTATGCAATTGTCTGTTACGAGCGGTTCATTTATTGGGGCTGCTCCCGATACTGCAACCGGAGTTCAATGCGATCATTCTGGAACGAGTGGGACGAGTAGATGTAACATTTCAGGAGCAACTTTTACGAACAACAATGTGGCTGTGAGTGTCTCGCAAGCCAATGGCGGCAATTTGAAGTTTAATGTCAATGGCAATACTGCAACTGGTAACCGTTCGCATGGGCTAAACCTGTTTGTCGCCGCCACTGGCACCGGAACTGTAGACGGCGCCTTTACGAATAACACTGTTGGCACCTCTGGCTCTGCGGGTTCAGGTTCAAGCCTTGGCTATGGTATCCGTGTCCAGAACGAAGGCATAGATACGGGGCGAGCCGTGAATGTGTTGATCAATAACAACATAGTTCAGGAAACATCGAGCTTTAGCCTTATTAATATAAACCAGGGTATTGCTGGGCAAACATCCAGTACTACTACAAACGCTACGATTACAAATAACATTCTCCAAAACTCTGCTGTCCGCGCAATTGTTGTGCAACAGAACAACAGCACAGATGCTGATTCTGCTGGGGCGACGTGTGTGGATATTTCGGGCAACACTATGACCAATATCCCGGGCAATGTAGGGGACGGTACCCGCATCCGTTTACGACGGCTTGATGCGAATAGTGGGGGGGGAGATCAATTCCGTGTCCGACAAACCAGTGCCGCTGATCTTGCCGTCCAGAACCCGAACACTGCTACGGTGCTAGCTCATATTTCGACTAGTGGAACCATGACCTATAACGGTGGTGCATGTACACAGCCTAATCTGGCCATGGCACCGAATAGCACCGTTGTAGTTTCTCAAATTCAGTCGAACATTGAAGCAGTGGCTACTGCGAAATCACTGGGTTCTTCGACATCCATGTTGCCTGTCTCTAACAATGTCGGCGGCGGGAAACCACTTTTCGTTGTCAAACAACCCGTTCCGTTGCAATCTGGCGAGACCGTCACTGTGAATATTGGTACCCTGCCTCCAGGAAAGAGTGTCACGATCACGTTTGATGTGACGGTGGATAACCCTCTACCTGTTGGCACGATACAGATCTCGAATCAGGGAACTGTCAGCGGGAGTAATTTCTCGAATGTATTAACAGACGACCCCGATGTAGGAGGCGCGAGCGATCCAACAATTACGGTTGTGGACCGGCCCGATACGACTATCACCTCCATTGATCGTGCCGCCTCATCCCCAACCAATTCTGCTTCTGTCTCGTGGACAGTTACCTTCGCTGATGCCGTCTCTGGCCTCACTGCAAGCAACTTCGCATTGGCGAACTCCGGCCTCACTGGGCCATCCATTACTACTGTTACCCCTGTGGCGGCAGCTCCGAGCACGCAATGGACAGTGACCGCCAGTACCGGCACAGGTAATGGAACATTGGGATTGAATTTGACGAACGACACCGGCTTATCACATGAGGTCACAACAACACTGCCTTTCGTTGGTCAGGTCTACACCATTGATAAGACTGCCCCGACAACCACATCTTTTGTGCGTCAAAACCCGTCAACCAATCCGACCAATGCAGATACCCTTGTCTTCCGTGTTACCTTTAGTGAAGGTGTTACTAGCATTGACACAACGGATTTTGCTGTCAATGGAGGAACTACTGCCACTGCCACTTCTGTCAGCCTCGTGAGTACAGGTGTATACGATGTGACTGTCTCCGGCGGTGACTTGGCTGGCTTCACTGGTATTGTGGGTCTTGATTTTAGTGGCTCCATGAATATCACCGATCAAGCTGGCAATGCAGTTGCGAGCACTGAGCCATCCACTGATGAAACCTATACTTTGGATAACACTGCGCTCACAATTACATCCTTCACGCTCCAGACCCCATCTACCAGCCCGACCAATGCCGATACACTTATCTTCCGTGCCACCTTTAGCGAAGATGTGACCGGCGTAGATACAGCGGACTTTGCCGTCAATGGAAGCACAACAGCAACAGTTACGTTGGTCAGTACGGTTAGCGCGAGTGTCTATGATGTGACTGTCTCTGGCGGTGATCTGGTTGGCTTCACTGGCATCGTGGGATTGAATTTCAGCGCCACGCCGACCATTGCTGACTTGGTTGGCAATACCTTCGTCAACGCCGAGCCTTCCACCGATGAGACGTATACGGTGGATAACACTGCGCCGACGGTAACAAACGTTACTTCGACAGCGGCAAATGATACATATGGTGTTGGCGCGGTGATCCCAGTCACGATCACGTTTAGTGAAAATGTCACGGTCACTGGCACACCGCAGTTGACGCTTGAAACTGGCGTAACCGATCGCGTTGCCAGCTACATCAGTGGTAGCGGTACGAACACCCTTACATTCAATTACACCGTTCAGGCTGGCGACTCCTCCAGCGACCTGAACTATGTTGGCACTGGCTCATTAGCCCTCAATAGTGGTACGATCCAGGACACAGCAACCAACAATGCAACATTGACTTTGCCTGCTCTCGCGGCAACCGGTTCGTTAGGTACAAACAAAGACATTGTGATCGATACGATTTCGCCCACGGTCACCAATGTTACATCTATAACGGCAGACGGTTCGTACGGAACCGGTGTTTTGATCTCGGTTACGATCACCTTTAGCGAGCCTGTGACAGTGACCGGCACCCCGCAATTGACGCTTGAAACGGGCACGATAGACCGTGTCGCCAGCTATGTAAGCGGTAGCGGCACAGATACACTTACTTTCAATTACACCACCCAAACGGGAGATACCACCCCCGACCTTGATTATGTTGCTACAACATCTCTGTCGCTTAACAGTGGTACGATCCGTGATGCGGCGCTCAATAACGCCACGTTAGACCTCCCTGCCCCGGCTGCGGCAGGTTCGCTCGGCTTCAACAAGGCCATTGTTCTCGATGCCACTGAGCCGTATGTGGTGAATGTCACTTCCACTACAGCGGATGGCACATACGCCACGGGCAGTGTGATCTCGGTGACTGTTCAATTCAGCGAGACTGTCACTGTCACCGGTACGCCACAATTGACACTTGAAACGGGAACGACCGATCGAACGAGCAACTACACAAGCGGCTCTGGTTCGGATACATTGACATTCAGTTACACCGTGCAGGCTGGCGATACCTCTTCCGATCTGGATTATGTCGGCACCGGCTCACTGGCCCTGAACAGTGGCTCCATTGTGGACGCTTCTACGAATAATGCGATTCTCGACCTCCCGACTCCGGGAGTGGCTGGGTCACTCGGTGCAAACAAAGCGATTGTTATCGATACAACTGGCCCGGTTGTCACCAATGTGACTTCCACCACAGCGGACGGTTCATATAACGTTGGTGATGTGATCTTGATCACGGTTACATTCAATGAAACTGTGACCATCTCCGGCACGCCTCAATTGACGCTTGAAACTGGTGCGACCAACCAAACTGTGGACTACACGAGCGGCAGTGGCACAACGACGATCACGTTCACCTACACAGTGCAGGCTGGCGACACCTCTTCTGATCTGGATTACACAGGGACCAATGCGTTGTCTCTTAATTCTGGAACGATCCAGGATGCGGTCGGAAATAATGCAATAGCGTTGACCCTGCCCGCTCCGGGCGCGGCCAACTCGTTGGGTGCGAACAAGGCTATCGTGATCGATACTGTTGGGCCTGTGATCTCCTTTAACTCCACGCCGACAAACCCAACCAATAGCACCTCTTACACGTTTGCTTTTAGCGCTAACGAACCCGTCACTGGCTTTACTTGTACATTGTCAGATAGTGGTGGGCCAATCTCTGGGCCAGCTTCATGTACTTCTCCTCATAGTGGTAGTGGCTTGACAGATGGAACGTATACGATACTGGTCGGAGCTCAGGATCTTGCTGGAAATAGCAGCTCGAATTCCTACACGTGGACTGTGGATTCGACTGCTCCACCCGCTCCTGTTGTTATAACGCCTGCCAACGCGAGCATAACCACTGACAGCACGCCTGCTGTGACCGGTACTGCGGAACCCAATAGCACTGTCACTGTGTACATTGATGGTGCACCCGCAGGGACGACCACTGCCGATGGCGCTGGAAACTGGTTATTTACGGTTGGCTCGGCTCTCAGTGAAGCCTCGCATACAGTCAGGGCTACGGCTACTGACGCGGCAGGCAATACAAGTCCCAATTCGAATACCAACACGTTTACTGTGGATAGTACCGCGCCGGAAACGAGCATTGATACATCACCGGCGCTTATCAGTAACACTACAAGCGGTGCCTTCACTTTCAGTAGTACAGATGTAACAGCCACGTTCCAATGTCAGATCGATGGCGGCGGTTTCACTATCTGTACCTCGCCACAGAATTTTGCTGGATTGAGCTCCGGCACTCACACCTTCGATGTCCGTGCAGTGGATGGAGCCAACAACATTGACCCGACGCCCGCTTCTTTCACATGGACAGTTGATACCGGTTTCCCGACCGTTCTCTTCAACGCGAATACGACCCCCGCAAACAATGCATCCCTGACGACTGGTCCCACAGTTATCACGGTCTCATTCAGCGAGGACGTGACACTGGCCTCTGCACAAGACCTCGCCAACTATATTTTGATCGAAGACGGCGTGAACAATATCTTTGATACAACAGCTGTTGACCCATGTACGAGCGGTGTTCAGCCTGATGATGTGACGATCGTTGTGAACAGCGTCTCGTATAGCAACGGCACGGGTAGCGGACCTTATATCGCCACCCTCAGCATTAATAACGGTACAGCTCTGCCTCTTGGCACGTATCGTTTGTATGTTTGCGGCACCACATCCATTCTGGATTTGGCGGGCAATGAACTCAATAATGGTTCAAACGATACAGTGCTCAACTTCTCTGTTGTCTCGCCGTCTTCAGGCCCGCAACTTCCCAAGACCGGCTTCCCACAGAATAAAGTGACGCTGTTACCGGCACAGCCTGCTGAATTGGCATATGCCGCAACGGACTTCTGGCTCGAAATTCCCAAGCTGAAGGTCAAGATGTCCATCATGGGTATCCCCAAGACGCAAAACGGCTGGGATGTGACCTGGCTCAACAAGGACGCTGGCTGGCTCGATGGCTCTGCCTATCCCACATGGAACGGTAACTCGGTCATCACCGGTCACGTATGGGATGCACTCAATCAACCCGGTCCATTTGCGAAGTTGAAGAACTTGCAATATGGCGATCAGGTCAAAGTACATGCATTCGGACAGGTCTATATTTATGAGATCCGTGCGAGTAAGACTGTATCACCTTCGAGCATATCCACGGTGTTCAAGCATGAAGAAAAGCCATGGATCACCCTCATCACCTGTGAAGACTACAAGGAACGCTCACAGACCTATTCCTATCGCCGTATGGTAAGAGCTGTGCTGGTAAAAGTGGTGGAAGAGTGATCACTTTTATACAAAGAACAACTTAAATAAAAAAGACCTGACAGTGATCTGTCAGGTCTTTTTGTGTTACGGGTAAATTCTCTTAATCGTTCTTGGGAAGGGGATAGCCTCGCGGATGTGTTCGATGCCGCAGATCCAGGCAGTGACACGTTCGGTGCCCATGCCGAAACCAGAGTGGGGGACAGAACCATACTTGCGAAGTTCGAGATACCACTTGAACGCTTCTTCGGGCAAGCCTTCTTTTTGAATGCGTGCCAGCAATTTATCAGGATCACTCATGCGCTCAGAGCCGCCACAGATCTCGCCATAGCCTTCGGGTGCAAGCAAGTCCACGGACTTGCAGACTTCGGGTCGACCGGGCCACGGTTCCATGTAGAATGCTTTGACTGCGCTAGGATAGCCATAGACGAACACAGGCTTATCGTACAGTTTGGTGAGTTCGGTTTCGTGCGGAGCGCCGAAGTCCATGCCCCATTCGAATTTGAGCAGTTCCTTACGTTCGGGGTCGGTCTCTTTTTCGTAGAGCTCGATCAGGTATTTTGCTGCATCGTCATAGGACATACGCGGGAAGGTGCCAGTCACATTTTCGAGTTTGGAAATATCGCGTCCAAGGAATTTCAACTCCGCCGCGCAATCTTTCAATACGGATTGAACGATGTGTGTGATGAGACCCTCTTCGACTTCCATCAAACCGTCGAGGTCGCAAAAAGCGATTTCGGGTTCGAGCATCCAGAACTCGGTTAAGTGGCGACGCGTTTTTGATTTCTCAGCGCGGAAGGTCGGCCCAAAGCAGTAGACTTTTCCGAAGGCGAAGATGTTGGCCTCGTTGTAGAGTTGTCCTGTTTGCGCGAGATAGGCAAAGCCTTCGTCGAAGTAGGGAGTCTCGAACAGAGTGGTTGTCCCTTCGGCGGCGGCGGGGGTGAGGATGGGCGTATCGAGATTGAAGAAGCCCTGACCATCGAGATACTCGCGCACCGCAGACATGACACGCACGCGCACGCGCAAGATCGCCCACTGACTTTGCATACGGATCCACAAGTGACGATTGTCGAGCGCGAATTCGGGACCGTGATCTTTGAGCGACATCGGATAATCCAAGCCCGCCTCTTGCACCACCTCGATCTGCTTCACTCCGAGTTCATATCCGCCAGGGATACCTGGTGCGCGCTTATCTTCACGGATCGACCCCGTGATAATGACCGATGACTCCTGCGGCAGGCGCGAGACTCGGTCAAAGACTTCTGGTTCAAGATCGCCTTTGAAGGCCACGCATTGCACAAAGCCCGAGCCATCGCGGACGAGCAAAAAGACCAGCTTGCCCTTATCTGTGCGATTATAGACCCAGCCCTTGACGGTCACTTCTTGCCCAATGTAGTTTGAAATTTTTGAAACGCTGATGTATTCAGCCATGTGAAAGTCCTTTAGTTTGTGATACCGCAATTATAGCAGAGGGTTGTTTGATGGTTCGGTATCTTCTCTACTGTGAGAGGGGAAGTGGTGGATGCGTAAGAATAAACACCGCCCACGGCATACTCATCTTGGGCGATTTTCTTTCCACCTTGCATTATGGTAGTAGATTTTTTAGGTCTTCTTGAAAACCAACTTTGTATTCTGCGGCTTTGTCTGGTGAGTAATTTGTATCAAGAATAGCCCATGCTTTTTCGGTTTGCCCAGAGACCAAGTATGCCGCTACTACACCGTAAACTCTGCACAAAGGGATTTCTGTTCCAGGATTTTCTTTTTTATAAGTATCGATATTCTCCAGCCAATATTGAATACTTGAATACAATATCTCTTTATATTTATGCGTTCCAATTGTATAGCCGACATTTGGAGTGTATTCTTGCACATAAGGGAAGTTTAATATCTGGCAATCGCTGAATTTTGACCAAACTCTGGCGTCTCCAATGAACTCGAAAGCTTTGTCATTGTTCAAATCTTCAAATTTCCAGTCTCGACGACTTCCTATAAATAAGATTTCCTTTAGAGAATCTCCAGCTTCAAAGATTCTTATGAACTGTTCCCCTGCTGCATTTCCGATTTCAGAAATAATGACAATATTTGGGATACCTGTCCCTGTTAGGTCAGTTCCTGTTTCGTGAGATATATAACTGTGCCAGTTTACTATATCCACTTGCTTCTCGTTAAGGGTTGAAATGGTTATCGCACAATAATCCATAAAATCTAGCGGTTTGCACCAATTTCGCAGAATATATTTCCCGATATATAACTCATCATTGCCTGCGATGCTGGCTTGCTTAAATGAGACACTTGGCGCAAAAGGGTCGATTTCAACAGGGATTTGTGGAGTTGGATATTGGTATGCTGCTTCTGTGGATGGAATTGGTGTAACAGCTCCGCAAGCTGTGAAAAGAAGTGCGCCCAGAAAAGCGGAAAAGATTTTTCTTGTTTGCATATTGGTTCATAACGCTTATTTGCTTTTCTGAGTTCCTGTTTAGTGACCAAGTCTGGCTAACGATATAGAGTCCGCATGGATCTTGCGAAGGAAGGTTTAGGCTTCTCTACGGTTGTGAGAGATGGAAGTGGTGGATGCTGGGTAAACAAGAACTCGGAGATTTTCAAAATCTCCGAGTTCTTATACTAAGGGGTGTTTGTCATCCAGCCTTTCGCCTGTGTGTCCTCGGCGATTTGAACAACTGTCCCTTTAGCGAAATCAACCAAAACTAACACTGAGAGATACTCATCGTTCATACTTTTTTGAGGAATTTCAACTTCTATTATGAGTTGACTTTCGTCCGGAGACCATATTGGCGGTGTTTCAATATAATCTCTAACAGGTATGAAATCCATGCAGTAATCTGTAATGTTCATGCTTTGTGTATCAAGAATGGATAGTCTGTTGTAACTGTTATCTTGATAAATATATAGCGCGACATATCGACCTGAAGGTGACCAGAAATACCCCCCAAAGCTCATATCCAAACCATCGTCAAGGACTTTCATATTTCCATTTGTATCCACTAAATAAAGATGATAGTCAAATTCAGCCGGCAAATTCGCAACATCGCCAAGAAAACCTAACATCAAAAATTTTGAACCATCAGGCGACCAGCGTGGGGGACCTGAATGTCCTTGTAATGACAATATATCGGCTACGGATTTTCCTTTCGCAAAATCCCAAAGCGAATATTTGATTACACCTTCGCCAAGGTAAACAGCGTGACTGAGTCTTGAATTGTATGCGACACGACTCTTTGTCCACGGATAATCCCATGGCGTCGGTTCTGTGCCTGAATCGAATATATTTGGGAATTTAGCAACAAGATGTTGTTGTTCTCCCGTGAGGGGGTTGAGTGCCAAGAACCTCTCAGGATAGTTGTAGCCAGATAGTTCTGGATAGAGAAAGGAAATATTAAAAATCAGTTGTTGATCGTTTAGCCAAGACCATGCGGGGTTGTAGGATTGAAGATATTCGCCGTCCAAAGTCTTCGTTACTTGGCCATTTGAATCCATGATGAATAAATAATCTTTGAAGTTATCACCTGTTGTATATTTCTCAAGAGCTAATAATTTTCCATTTGGTGACACAGATGAGTTTGCTGATGTCAAGTTGTTGTCTGTCTCTAGGCTGATTCTTTCGTTTGTTTCCAGATTCCAAAGGGAATATCCAAGCCCAAATGTTTTTAGAACAACAACTCCTTTTCCTAAACCTTTTTCAGTAGATTGACTCAAGGCATCCAAGCATTGTGCTGTAACGCGTGGGCTGTTAATAATTAGAGGGACCTCTATTGAAATTGACGAAATAGCCGAGGATGGTTTGGTATTTGGTGTACGAGTTGGGGGATGATCAATACTCAGTGTAGCTGTGTAACTCACAGTTGGCAGGGCTGTATTGGTTGATAATATTGATGGCGTTGGCGTTGGTTGTGTTGCTGAAGAGCTACAACCAAGTAAAAATATGATGAGTAAATTGGCGATGAAAATAGTCTTGTTGATGTGTACTGTCATGGATTACCTCCTTGAGGAGATTATACCGCCATAAAAAGAGACAGTCACCTTCAAGGTGACTGTCTCTTGAAATTACTTCCTTAGTTCTTCCAATGCCTTGACTAGCAACTCTTTCACCTCGTACTCCATGAGCAGGGCGCACAACCTTGTGCGCCCTGCATGGTTATCTATTAATTGTGCCAGTTCCAGACTGACGGATCCGCCTTTCGATTCTTCTAAGGCAGGGATTCTAGATCTAGAAAATGGACGACACGATTGTTGTTTAGTTCGGTACGGTCACAACTCCATCGCCGGGGAAGGTTTTCGTGTTCAAGGTATTTCCTAGCGTGGAATATATCCCGGTATTGGGAAAGGTCGGGGCTGTATATTGTGGCAAATAGCCTGCCGGACAACCTGTCGGGCCGTTGATGCCGTTTGTAATTAACGTCCACTTAGGGCGATGTGTTGGGCCTTCCACTTTGTCTTCAATGGGGGCTTTTATCGCGCAGAACCATCCGGCGGGTTGATTGGTCGGGATGGGGGAATTGGTTCCATACAGCGAAATTTCAAACCTTCGTCCCAGACCTGTAGCGCCTGTCAGATCCCACGTACTCATATCGTGGTAATCGGTAAGGTGCTCATCGTATGAGAATCGGGTTGTGGCTCCGCAGATGGTGATACTAAACTCCCCACCTTGTGGTCCGGCGAACGCGTACCATTGTTCACAACGGGTTTGTAGGATCCCATTCGACCCATTCCAATCCCGAGTATCTGGTGCTCCGATAATGAATTGATTGCGTCCGGGTGCGATGGAGCCATCCGGTAATTTGGTGCCGGCTTGTTCGTTGTAACGGCTCATGCGCTGCGATCTGAATTCAGGATAGCCGACCCAATACACGCCTTGACGAAAAGATGTTCCGCCCTTGCAGTCACGCATGTACAACTCGTAAGAATGGAACGCGAAGGCACGGTCCATGGGGTTCGATGCCGCATGATAGCGGAAATACACATCCACCGGGCAGGACGATCCACTGTTGACGCGATAGGCAACGCCCTTAAAAGCCTGGTGTTTCATCGTAACTTCCATTTCGCCCGAACGCTCATCCCCGCCAAAGATCACAGGGTGTCCGAAATTGACGACACTGAAGTCATCTGCCCATGCAGGCGGCTTATCACCGTGCTCGTGAGGGTTCAGACCATCATGCGAACCCGGGGCATGCCAGAGTTGCATCGAGGTCGATCCGGGCATCATGGTTTGAGTTGGGTTCGGTATTGGGGAATTGGTGGCTGTGGGCGCGATCACAGTTTGTTGAGGAAGCTTGGTAGCAGTGGGTGCGATCACGGTCCTTGTAGGACGCGGTGTGGGTCTCTTTCGCAGATAAAATAGGAAAGAGGGGTTGCTAGTCGCTGGACCGGTTAGCCCCTGCCCGCCCGGGGTGACGGTCGCGGATGAAGCTGACAGAATGGTGAGGGTAGCCCCAACCGATGGAACATCCATTGCCAGGTTGTTGTCTTGAGAGACACGCGCCGCACATTGAACCGCGGACTGTCCTGCCTGTAGGCCTTTGGCACTAAAGGTAAATGCTGTACCACTGGTGATGGCTCGATTGCTGTTCGCACCTGCGATCGCAACGATGAACGTACCAGGTTGCGGATCATGGATCATGGTAATCGGCCCTGCACCAAAGAGCTCGGTGACAGCGATATTGCTTTTTTCAACCAGAGTTCCATCGTAGGTACAAGTGAACTCTGCGCTCTTATATCCCTCCATGGGGATGTTATTCAATTTGACGCTGACCAATGCGGTCTCGCCGATAAGAAGGCTTGCGGGGCTAACTTCTGTGGAAACAAACACGTCTACGGGGAGAGTTTCGCTCCCTTGGGATTTCGCTGAGGATGGGGTTGTAAGAGCCAGTAAGCTCAGCAATACGATAGAAATCCTGATTATTTTCGTTAACATGGTACCTCCAAAATCTTTGTTCTTGCGTTTTTTACATACTCGAGTATGTTTGTCCAAATAGGACAGAGATAAAGGTTACATGCTTCTACTGCTTTGCGAAACAAAGAATAAGGGAAAGTTACAAACAATACTGCAAGCTTGGCAAAAACAAAAGTACTGTGGAATCTATAAATGCCGATTTGTGGTGAGAAACGTCGCTAATCTTGTTGCAAGATCGAAAAAATTAATTTCAGATGAGATTAAAAATAAATAAGAATCATTTGTGATGATATGGTTGTCTAGTTCCAAAGTTTAATATTTGGCTTACACAACAGTTGAAAAGTTTGTTCATGCATATGAAACGTGCGTGAGGATGCGGTAGAAAAACATCCCTGAAAATCAGGGATGTTGATATAAGACACGTCTTGAAATATCAAAAGGCAAATTTCTGTGGCTCAGAAGTCAGTGTGGCCATATGTATCAGAAGTCCGCCGCAATACCAAGACTGCGAATGGGCTCACGTCCGCCGTGCAAACGATAGTAGGAACCTCTCGCGGATCGATGGGATGAAGGTTTAGTCTTCTCCACGGTGGTGAGGTGTATCTTGTATTTTACAAAGTCACCGAAGGTAGAAGTTTTTATTGTTAGTGAATTTGAAGATTTACTGCATGGTAAAGCCTTATTTGTTCAATAAGCTTATTCAATTGATTTTGGGATGCAACTCCAAAAAGACCCCTGAGTGCTTGAGTGAGTTTCATAACCACAATGTCGCTTGAACGCCCAATAAATAAATTGCGAAGGATAGCATCTAATATAAAAACCTTTTGGTCCATAGAAGCACTTGACAACCAGATTTCTTTCAATGTTTCAGCGGCTATTCTAGTAGAAAGGTTTTCGTCAGCTTCTGGTCCCCTTAAGCCCCGTAGAATTGAGTTGACGAAATCGTCACTTACAGTGTAAGAAGACTTTTCGAGAAGAGAGACGATTAAATCTTTATTGACTGATACAAAAAGTAATTCGATTTAATTAACTTTGCTACGGCACTTTCATATTGATCTTTGTTGATAATATTTTTGTTCATTGCATCAAGTAATAGTATCTGTGACCAAAAGCCAGAAGTTCCCGCAATATCATTTGCAAGCGACCGAATGGCTGCATCATCGGTATAAATGGGAGAGTTGGTTGATTTGGCAATCAAAATAAGGAAACTTGCGAGTTCATCCATGCTTTCCCTAGCAGCTTCTGAGAATTGAACATTTGAAGCTGTTTCAGGTGAAATTGCGACAGTATGGCATTTTTCGGTTAAGAACGACCGTAGCTCATTTAGAAACTTAATATTCTGATCGATTTGAGTTGGAGATGTTTCTTCAAAATATGGGCGTCCTTCATGATAGCCAATATATCGAGCGCCATTCTTAAGTTCAAATCGTCTCTTAAAGACCAACTCATCTATTTCATCTATCATCGATTGATGAATATAGATATTTTCAAATCTCGTTTGCAATATTGACAGAAAACCTAAGTGTGAAAGCGTAAGGAGCCCGGTTATATCAAGCGTAATTGAAATGGCACTTGATATTGCTTCCATTTGTATTTTTTGGTCAGCGGCGCTTCCGTAGCTTGCAAAAATTCGATTTCCCTTCATAACTTGAAATGAGGGAAATATCTCATATTGACTTGCGTGAATCACTTTTGCGACTGTGCTTATCGGAAACTTTCCTTGTCTGTAAAAATCTAATACTTGATCAACGAACATGTTTCTTCTATATATCGGTATGATTATTTTTGATATATCTCCATCCGATATATCCATTTTATTCATACCATCATGATTGGGGAATCTTGTTCCGAATTCTTCAAGCGATTCTTGAAAAGCCCTAACGTAAATCGATTGAATTTCCTCGATTGTGTATTTCAGTGTTTCAATCGGGGTCGATTTAAATACAACTGTTTCCCCCTTTTTGTGCCCAAGAAGGATTTTTGCAATTTCAGTATCTAGTGTGAATTCCCACTCGTTTGTAGGTTTTGTTGTTAATAAGAGCTTGACCCATCGCTTTGTTGCCCCGTCGTTTATCAGTACAGAAGTGTCTGGGGCAATAGTATCGACATTGAGTAAATCTTTTATTTCATCCTCTAAACGCATGAATAATGAAATGTACGACGTGTGTATCTCGGGAGTGTCAATACCTATTTTTCTTGCTCGGTATGCAGTTTGAATAGCCCTCGTACTCTCACCGATATAACTGTACATCTCTCCAAGCTGGATTAATACAGCGGCATTGTCAAGCGTCTCAGAATTTATATTGTTTAGGGTGCTTGTTGCTTCATCTTTTTGGTTGTTTAAAAATTGGAGCCTTGTTAATTGGATTCTATGCTTTATTTGCAGAGGTTCAACTCCAACAAGTTCTTTCTGAAGTTCAATTGCTAAATTTCTGTCGCCAAAATACTCAGCCAACCAAGATTCGAGTTCTAGCAGGTTTGACGATTTCGCTCCAAAGTTCCGCGCATCCTGAAGCGCTTTATAGGCGTCTCCATATTTTTTGGCTGTGTAAAGCGCGCTAATGTACTTGTGAGCGAGTGCTTTATCTCCCAAAAACTCCCTTGGCATTAAATCAAACCATTTGATTGAGTTCGAAAAATCCTTGTGTTGGTAATAAATTAGAGCTAAGATGATGGGGATTCTCAGTCTTTCAACATCACTATCGGCAATGGCTTTATATCCCTTTTCCAATATATCTATCGATTCAGAATAATTGCCTTGAATTTCAGCAATTTCAGCCGCTCCCAATATAGCTTGGACACTATTTGGTGTTGCTAATAGTTCATCTTTTATTTTTTGTGCATCATTTGTCTCGTTTAGTTTTATTAATGCCTTGGCTTTGATTGAAATCAAAACAATCTGGTCCTCTTTGTCTTTTTGTTTGATGGCTTTATCGGCTGTTTCTACGGCACTTTTGAATGTTCCATTGGAAATATGCGCTTCCGCTAAAAGCGTTGCAAGATTTTCTCGAACAAGATACTCTTCTGGAAGTACGGAAAAACAATTGATTGCCTGCTGGAAATCCCCTTCTAAAAGCGAAATAATACCTTGATTGTGCAGAGCAATTTCATTTTTGGGGTTTTTGTTCAGTACCTCAGTGCAATCTATTTTGGCTGCTTGTAACTCTCCCTTTCCTAATAATATGCCCGATCTGGCGGCCAGCGATTGTTCTTTAAAGGTTTCATTATCACCAGTGTTCGCTTCCTTTATTGCTGTGTTTATAAGTGTCATTGATTCTTCAATTGCTTTTATCGCTAAAAATCTAAACGGATACCTTCTGTTATTTGTCAAAATAGAAGCTAATCCTAGAAGGCTATGAAAATCTGACGGATTCTGGGCAAGACATAATCTATAATATTTTTCCGCGTTATCAAAATCTTGAACGTGAGAGAAAATGTGAGCTAACGCTCGCACATAATCGTTGTTATCGAGGAAGTTCTTATCAATGAGTTCTTCAATGTTTTTGTAGTTCCTTAGAATTGCCTGCGCATTAACCAATACAGCGCTAGCCGATGTTGATTTCCCTCCATTTTCTAATGATTGCTTTGCATACTTTTCTGCTTCCTCAATCTTGTCGTTTAGGAGTGCACCTAGAGCAGCATTTGCGAGCGCCTTTGGGCTTTGGGGGTCTAAAATAAGAGCTCTGTCGAATCTATTTGTAGCTTCTTTGAAATTCCCAAGTAAATAATAACAAAAGCCAATGAGCCCTTGGATTTGTGATTTTAATTTATTGGATAGATTTTTCTCTTCAACGGACTTTTCGAATGGATTCAATAAAGATAAGGCTGTATTTGGAAGACCCTTCTTTACAATGTCGCGGTACGCCTCTACTTTGATCTGTAAATCTATTTCCTCTTTCGATTGACCTTCAATTGGCCCTAGGGAACTTTCGGTAAACTGTGAAAGCTGTGATTGAAAAGAATTTAACTGACCTGAAATATTGCTCAAGTAAATAATTGTTTTTTGCTTGAAAAAAGCATCTTCGAGTTCGGGGATTTGAGAAAGATTTTTCTTAAGTCTGGTCAGGAACAAAGTTAATAATATTTCTGCCTTGCCCGCCGAAGTTCTAGGAGATTTTTTGACCCATTCTTCTCTTAAAAAGAGAATGTTTGGGAACTCATATAAGGATATTGATTTGAGAATTTCTTTTGAAACCGAAGGAGTACCAAGAAAATCTATAAAGGATGTTTCGTCAATCTCAGATTCAAAGCCAGGCAACGTATTAAGAGCGTCTCTCATTGATACTTCTATGGCGCTAGAGATTTTTCCTCTCACGATTCTTTCTTTAAACTGTGTAGTTACGCCGCTGTGGACAATTTCTTGCCAAAGAGAATCAGCTATCAAAGAAATAGTTGTTGTAACGATGGCTTCGATAATCATTTTTATTATCTCTTCTTTCTCACTTCCCCAACTACCGCCGAAATCGCTCTGGGCTGAGAAGGTTGTTCGCGTGGCGATGGAGAATCTGCGTAGAAATGTCTAATGAAAACGGTTTTCTTGATGCACCCCGTCTCTTGAATAATTACTTAGTGGGATTATACCGCTAGAAAAAAAAGAGACCGTTTTCTAAAAGATAACGGTCTCATAATTTATTTCTTCCTCTCCTCCAACGCCTTGACCAGCAACTCCTTTGCTACATTCATATCGGCTTTGCCTTTCGTCGCTCGTGCCACCTGACCGACGAACCATTGGAAGACGGTCTCTTTGCCTGCGAGATATTTCTCCACTTCAGAGGGATTATCAGCAAGGACTTTGTCAATGGTCTCTTGAATAAAGCCTTCGTCAGAAACCTGTGCCAGATTTTTCTCTTTGACGATCTGCTCGGGTTTGCCGCCGTTCTTGAACATTTCTGCCAGCACGGTCTTGCCCGCGTTGTTGTTGATGGACTTGTCTGTGGTCATGTCGATCAGTTGGGCGAGGTCGGCGGGGTCCACAGGGGTGTTCGTGATGTCAATGCTCAGGTCGTTGAGATTGCGCATGAATTCGCCAGCGATCCATGAGTTGACGGTTTTCGCGGGGCTCTTGGATTTCGCGACCACGCTCTCGAAGTAATTGGCAAGCGAAAGCTCGGAGGTAAGAAAACGCGCATCGGACGGAGTCAAGCTGAAGTCCGTGATGAAGCGGGCGGTCTTTGCTTCAGGCAGTTCGGGCAGTTGAGTCCGAATCGCATCGATCCACGCATCCGAAAGTTGAAGCGGAGGCAGGTCGGGTTCGGGGAAGTAGCGATAGTCGTGCGCCTCTTCTTTACTGCGCTGTGAAACGGTCACGCCGCGCACATCGTCCCAGCCGAGCGTTTCTTGCACAATGGTTCCGCCGCTTTCATACACTTTGATCTGGCGTTCGATCTCATATGCCGAGGCGCGCGTGAGTGCGCGGAAACTGTTGAGGTTCTTGATCTCGGTGCGCGTGCGGAACTCGTCACTGCCAACGGGGCGTACAGAAATATTCGCTTCGAAGCGCAAGACACCTTTTTCCATATCGCCCGAGTTGACGCCGAGATAACGCAAAATGGCGCGGACTTTTGTGGCGTAATCGAGCGCGGCTTCGACGGAGCGCATATCGGGTTCGGAGACGATCTCAAGCAATGGGACGCCTGCGCGATTGAAATCGACCAGCGCATAATTTTTTTCGTGCGCCAGTTTGGCGGTGTCCTCTTCGATGTGCACGCGTCTCACTCGGACTTTGAACTGCTCCTCACCATCAACATTGACTTCAAGATAGCCTTTTTCACAGATCGGCAACTCGTATTGCGAGATCTGATAGCCTTTGGGCAGATCGGGATAATAATAATTCTTGCGCGCAAAGGTATTATGTTTGTTGACCGAGCAATTCAACGCCAGCCCGACAAGTGCCGCAAGCTCCGTTGCCTTCTTGTTAACAACAGGCATCGCACCCGGCAAGCCTGTGCACGAGGGACAGATGTTGGTGTTCGGTTCAGGCGCGGAGCCATAGTCTGCTGAGCAACTGCAGAACATCTTGGATTTGGTGAGCAGTTCACCGTGGATTTCAAGTCCGATTACTGGTTCGTATTGGGTCATAGGTATCCTTCGGATGACCGTGGACGATTGACGATGGACTATGGTCTATCGTCAATCGTCTTTGGTTTATTGATTTTCAACTCTCTTCTTCAACGACTGTGCTTCAGTTTGGATATATTCTTCAGTCATTTTGCCATACATCCTGCCGATAAGTTTGCCGAGCCATCCATTGAATGCGAACGTCAGTGTGAGTTCGGTTTGGTTCGCGCCTTTTGAAGTGAGAATGTGTTCTGCTACCATGTGTATGCCTGGTGTCTTCGCTTCCCATGTGAAGTTCGATGGGGGAGTGAGCACGGTTACTGTCCATTCAGCGGGTTGGAGTTTTGGCTGAAACACTTTATAACGATTGCCAAGTTTCAACTCAGGGGCATCAAGTACTTCCACTTTGGTGACGGTGGGAGTCCATTCATGCCAGTGGGCAACATCAGATAAAACCTTCCAGGCGGCTTCCTGTCCTGCGTTGATCATGGTGGATGTTGAGAATTTCGACATGGTTCAATCTCTGTTAATTTGTGCTTTCAAGAAAGCGTGCGCGAAGCGTTTCAATATCTGTCTTGCTCAGGCCGCCTGAAAGAAGATACTCTTCGGCATTCAGTTGGCTTACCGTCTTGAGAATGACATCACGTGTTGTTGTCCCATGATTTGCCAGAATCTCTTCCCGTTCAGGGTCAACGCTCAATGCGTAATCCGCAAGGATATCTTCTGGTGCAACATCCACGGACGCAAGTAGCAACAAACCGATGATGCCCGTGCGATCATGTCCGCGCTTGCAGTGGAAGAGAACACCACCTGCCTTTGCCTGCGCGATCGCTTTGAGCGCGGCGGCATGTCGTTGTGGCCAGCGGGTAAGTGCATCTTGATAATAAAGAGGTG
The DNA here is from genome assembly GCA_016721115.1 of Candidatus Defluviilinea proxima. Lineage (NCBI taxonomy): Bacteria > Bacillati > Chloroflexota > Anaerolineae > Anaerolineales > Candidatus Villigracilaceae > Candidatus Defluviilinea > Candidatus Defluviilinea proxima. The sequence continues at coordinate 4,054,961 of JADKIW010000001.1, read as the reverse complement.
TGCACCACAACTCAGAACTTGCCCATTTTTCGACGAACTCCTGGTCGGTCACATCTTCTGTCTCGACGATCAAAGTCTCGATGTCAGAGTAAGGCGGGACGACCTCAAGATAATCCTTCTCGTCAAATCCATACGTGTGCAACGAAATGATCGTGCGGATGCCATGCTCATACAATGACGCCCAGCCGTTCTCTGTCAATTTGGCAGGATGGTCTCCACGCACAACCGCTCCCCAACGGGTTTTGCTTCCGTTGGATGCATCCAGTCCGCCCAAGTCACGGACGTTGGTACAGCCTTCCCAGTTGAGGATACGATTTGTGGTCATTGGTTTGCCTCGCTGACCATGGACGATTGACAATGGACGATGAAAAGATCGATGTTCAATCTCGATGGTCTATGGTCTATCGTCAAATTGGTGGCAACTTCGTATGCCAATCTGTCACTTGCTGATACGCATGCCCAACTTGGAATAATGTCTGTTCATCCAAGTGTTTGCCGATGAGTTGCATACCGACGGGCATGTTGTTAGAGAATCCACACGGGACCGCCAACGCAGGGACGCCCGCAGGATTCGTCGCAACGGTGTAAATATCGGAGAGATACATCTCCAACGGGTCACTGGTCTTTTCGCCGATCTTGAAAGCTGTGGTGGGACAGACGGGGGCGACGAGCAAGTCAACGGAGGCGAAGGCAGACTCAAAGTCACGGCGCAGAAGCGTGCGTACTTTTTGTGCTTTGAGATAGTACGCATCGTAATATCCCGAAGACAATGCGTATGCGCCCAGCATGATGCGTCGCTTCACTTCATCGCCAAATCCTTCGTGGCGAGTCTTGAGATAGATGTCGATCACATCCTTTGCACCATCTGAAACGGATAGACCAAAGCGCGTGCCATCCATGCGGGCGAGGTTGGCGCTGGCTTCGGCGAAGAGCAGAAGATAATAAACAGGCAGACCGTATTTGGTGTGTGGCAGCGAGACTTCATGAATCTCCATGCCGAGTTTTTCAAATTGACGAATCGCTTCTTGAATGGACGACTCGACGCCCGCTTCCATGCCTGCCACGAAATATTCTTTGGGAATTCCAAGCTTCATCCCTTTGACGGGTTTGTCGATGTTCGCAGTGTAGTTCGGAACGGGTGATGCGTAAGTGGTGCTGTCATACGGGTCATTGCCAGCAATGGCTTCGAACACAGTTGCGCAATCATATACATCGCGTGCCAGCGGACCAATGCCGTCAAAGGAGGATGCGAGTGCGATGAGACCATAGCGGGAGACACGTCCGTATGTGGGCTTGATGCCAGTCACGCCGCAGAAACCTGCAGGCGTGCGGACCGATCCGCCCGTGTCTTCGCCGATGGCAAAGTTACATAGGCTCGCCGACATGCTCGCCGCCGCGCCGCCACTTGAACCGCCAGGGACGCGCTCGAGGTCCCATGGATTGCGCGTGGTGAAGAGACCCGAGTTTTCGGTGGATGAACCCATACCGAACTCGTCCATGTTGGTCTTGCCAACGAGGACAGCGCCAGAGTCCGCGAGTTTGTTTGTCACTGTGGCGTTGTATTGCGGAACATAATTCTCGAGTATCTTCGATGAACAAGTCGTAGGGACGCCGCGTGTTGAGATGCAATCCTTCATCGAGAAGGGAATGCCTGTCAGCGGGGTGATGTTCTCGCCTTTGGCAATGCGTTCATCGGCTTTCTTTGCCTGCTCAAGCGCAAGCTCGTCCGTGACCGTAACATAGGACTGGACTTTCTTGTCCACCTCGCGGATGCGGTCAAGCGTTGCCTGAGTCAATTCAACGGAGGAGATTTTCTTGGATGTGAGAAGCTCGTGTGCTTCGCGGATAGTTAGGCTTGTTAGTTGCATAGTTAGTTAGTCACCTAGTCAGATTGTCATACTGTCCAAAATCTAACCACGGAGACACTGAGTCACGGAGTTTTTAAATTCTCTGTGTCTTCGTGTCTCAGTGGTTCATATCTTTACTCGTCTCCCAAAACGGTCGGGACTTTGACATATCCACGCTCTGATCTTGGAGCGTTCTTGATAAATTCTTCGTGGCTCATGGACGGTTTGACCACGTCTTCACGCAGAACATTCTCAGCGTTAGCGATATCCGAAGCAGGCGGGACATCCGTCGTGTCCACTTCATTGAGCATGTTGAAGTAGTCAATGATGGACGAGAACTGTCCGCTGAACTTTTCCGCTTCCTCTTCGGAGATCCCAAGACGGACGAGGAATGCTACATGCTTTACGGTTTTGGTGTCTATGGTTTGTGTCATATAACCTCTTTGATCGGTGGTTGAGTAGGCGGCGGAAATCAATGAACCTTTGTGAGGTTACTAGCCTCCACCGCCGTATCGAAACCAACAAGTTTCAAAAGTAATTTTGTAACAAGAGTTTCTTTACTTAGTGGTGGTTTCGACTGCTTGCGCTCAACCACCGATTTTTATTCGTGATGTTGCATCATTGCCTGCAAAAACCGCATTCCAGCCAGCACTTGATGAACTCGTTCTTCGCTTAACGTCCCGATATATTCGCCTAACTGTGACTTATCCATCGTAGACACTTGCGAGACCACGATCACACTTTGCCTGGGTAGATTAGCTTCGCCTTCATCAAGCAGTACATTTCCAGGTTCTTTTGCGCGTTTTAGGTTTGACGTCAGTGCGCAAACAGTCAATCTGTCCGCTTCTGCCTGAACGATTACATGTGGATGAGTGTAATCAGATTCTATTTTATTTGTTTCGCTCGGCGAAACCCAAAACAGATCGCCTTGATTGACACCCATCCGCGTTTCACCTAGTTTGTTGCCTGAGCGCTTCTTTGAGATTCGATCTCTTCCAATTGCTTTCTGATCCAGCGCATCAAATTGATCGCTTTGTGCTGAGGCATGAAACATGCGCCAACAGTATCGGTAAACGGAACAGGGAAACGAAAATCATCAACTTCATACCACAGCGCTCCATCGGTGCAGTATGCAAACTTTGCTGTCTTATTGATGATCAATTCCTTTATGTTCATGGTTTACCTTTCTGTTGTTTATATTATTCGAACTTGATATGTAATTCTTTCAACTGTTTCGGCTCGACTTCCGATGGCGCATCCGCCATCACATCGCGTCCAGCCTGATTCTTCGGGAAGGCGATCACTTCACGGATGTTGGGTTCGTCCGCAAGCAACATCACGAGACGGTCAATGCCTGGGGCCATGCCACCATGTGGAGGTGCGCCATATTCGAATGCTTCGAGCATGTGCCCAAACTTTGCCTGAATATCCTCATCGCTCAAGCCAAGCATCTGGAACATTTTCATCTGGATGTCGCGGCGGTGAATTCTTATCGAGCCCGAAGCGGTCTCGTAGCCGTTGCACACCATGTCATACGCATCAGACATCACAGCGCCAGGGTCGGTGTCGAACTTATCTAGGTCGCTCAATTTCGGCATCGTGAACGGGTGATGTTCCGACTCCCATTTTTTCTCTTCTTCGTTGTATGCAAAGAACGGGAAGTCCACGACCCACGCGAACGCCATCATGTCCTTGTCCGCCAAATCTAATTTGTCGCGGAACCACAGACGTAGCCCGCCGAGCGTTTTGTTGGCAACGGCTTTTGTATCAGTTGCGAAGACGATGAGATCGTCGACTCCTGCTCCCGTTTTGGATTTCAACGCCTCGACCTCTGCCTCACTTACGAACTTTGCCACGCTTCCTTTCACGCCTTCGGCTGTCACTGCCAAATAGGGCATTCCCTTTGCCCCAAACGACTTCGCCACTTCTGTGAGCGCATCCAGTTCCTTGCGAGACATGTCCGCTGACTTGGGCGCGACGATACACTTGATCACGCCACCTGATTCCAACGCGGACTGGAACACTTTGAATTCGCTCTTGGCAAACACATCGCTCACGTTCATCAATTCCATGCCGAAGCGCAGGTCGGGCTTATCGGAGCCGTATTTGTCCAAGGCTTCAAGATACGGGATTTTCATCCACGGCGAAGAAAGCAATTTCTTCTGTGGAGCCACGGCAGGAAGCATTTCCGTGAACAAGCCTTCGACCAATGCCAACACATCGTCCCGATGCACATATGACATCTCAAGGTCGAGCTGTGTGAACTCAGGCTGACGGTCGCCACGCAGGTCTTCATCACGGAAGCAACGCGCGATCTGGAAATACTTGTCCATGCCTGCGACCATAAGCAATTGCTTCAACTGCTGAGGCGACTGCGGCAAGGCGTAGAACTGTCCTGGGTTGAGACGGGATGGGACAAGATAGTCTCGTGCGCCTTCGGGGGTCGCTTTGAACATGATCGGTGTTTCGATCTCGATGAAGCCTTGTTTGTCGAGATAGTCACGCATAAACTTGATGACCTTGTGGCGCAAAACCATATTGCGTGTCATGCGTTCACGGCGCAGGTCGAGATAACGATATTTGAGGCGGGCATTCTCTTCAGGGAGATCGTTCTCGCCGTTGATCATAAAAGGCGGTGTCTTCGATGGATTAAGCACTGTGACTGAAGTAGCAATGACTTCGATCTCGCCTGTCTTCATCTTTGGGTTTGCCATCCCAGTGGGGCGCAATTGCACGGTGCCTTCGATCTGCAAGACCCATTCCATGCGGACATTAGATGTAATATCCAATGACTCTTTGGCAATATCTGGGTTGATGGTGATCTGCACCAGACCTGCACGATCGCGCAGATCAAAAAAGGCCACCCCGCCATGGTCACGACGACGATGAACCCAACCCGCCAGTGTGACAGTTTGTCCTACGTGTGTGGGGCGTAGTTCCCCGCAAGTGTGTGTTCTATACATAAGTGCTTCTCCGAAAAAGTGATGAGACCTGACAGGTTTTCAAACGAGTCTGATCAATTGAATAGTTTTTGTTTGCAACCGTTCCAACAGATCCATCTCACGATGAAACCTGTCAGGTCTATGCATGTGGTCTAGATAAAATAAAATCGCCCTTCGCATTTGCGTCGGGCGATTTGGTTTCGACTTGATTTATTCGTCAACCAGCAAAGCTTCGCTCAACGATTCGGGGATCGTCATTATCGTTATTATTATTGGCAAATTGGATGCTGGTATACATCGTGTCGCGGATTATAGCACAACTCATACTTCGTGGGTATTTTTATACCCTACGGGCATGTCATCTTTCCAGAACTGATTCTGTGGGATTCGCTGGGTTGTAATAAACAGTTACCTGTGCGCCGTTTGGATATCGGCGGACGGTTGCTTCTGCATCTCCTATGATACGTATGTTGAAGAATTGCTCGCCGGCCTTGATGTGTTGGCTTTGATAAGACTGTCCATTGACTGTATATTGATAAACGACAACGGGATAAAAGGATATGCTGGTCCCGGTCCGTTTGGATTGCACGCTGGACATAAGAACTGTGCCTGTAGTGGCAGGCCAACTTTGCGCGGCTTGTTTGGCGGCACTCCCTTGTTGATTGCGACGATAGATAAAAATGCCAAAGATAACAAGAAATATCAATGGCAAGATGGCGGCACAGATTCCGCCAGCGATACCAATGAAGCCCATGATAAGTGAGAATATTTCCATAATTACTCTCCTTTGGTGAGATATTTTATTTTAATATAAGAAGGAACAATGTGTCAGAGTGTAAAATACTTGAAGATGTTGGGCAGGCAGAAGGTCCATGTGAGATGCGTTTTGTCGCGTTGATCATAGCCGTTAAGTAGATGTAAGGTTGATTCATCGTAATTACTTCCAATTCATTTGGAGTTGTTGTATATTGTTTTTGTAATACAAACCATATTTCAACAGGAGAGAAACATGAGTTACAAAGTATTGTTCGTTTTAAATGCGATCGTTGTTCTGGCGCTAGGGTTGGTCTTGGTCTTTGCCCCCACTTTGATATTGTCGCAATTGAAAATGGATGCGCGTGTACCTGAAATCTTCCTTTCCCGTGTGGTTGGTGCGGCGTTAGCTTCTTTGGGATTGGTCTTGTGGTTTGCCAAGGATGCAGAAGCGGCGCAAAAAGGTATCGGTATGGGAGCCCTGGCAGGCACCGTGATTGGCTTGATCGTCACCATCGTTGGGGTGGCGGGTGGCGTTGTTCGCGCGAACGGATGGATCGCTGTGATCGTGGAAGTTCTCTTTGGTTTGGGATATGTGTTCTTACTCTTCCTTCAACCGAAGATGAAATAAACTCTACTAAATTTTTGCATGAAGAACGCCCGCGAATTTCGCGGGCGTTTTGTTTATTCGGATATTTGGTCGCTTGCTTCGTCAAGCTTGGCTACATCTTCTTCGGTAAGCTTCCAGCCAAGTGCGCCAGCGTTTTCTTGCGCCTGTTTCACATTCTTTGCGCCGGGGATCGGGAGTGTGCCTTTGCAGATCGTCCAATTCAAAGCGACTTGTGCATTTGATTTCCCGCCGTGGTCTTGTCCGATCAATGTCATCAGTTTGATGAGCGGTTCGATTTTGGAGAGCAGACCCGCGTATCTGCTTGCGCGAGTTCCGGGTGGGGGATTGTTGGCGTTGTACTTTCCTGCCAATAATCCTTTTTCCAGTGGGCTGTATGAGATCAGGCGCACGCCTAATTCTTTGCATCTTGCCAGCAGGCCGTTCTTTTCTGCCGACTTGTTCAGCAAACTGAAATGTACCTGATTGGATGCCAGTGGAATATTCTGGCGGGCAAGCGCAGAATAAGCTGTCAACATACGTGTTTGATTGAAGTTCGATACCCCAACAGTACGCGTTAGCTCCTCTTTTACACAGGCGGCCATGCCGTCCATCAAACGGTCAACGCTCATGAGGGGTGAAGGCCAATGGACTTGATACAAGTCCACGCTTTCCACGCCGATACGCTCAAGACTTCCTTTCAATGCACGAGGAACGAAGGAGCTTGTGAATCTCCATGGAAGTGTGGCGTACTTGGTTGCGATCAACACTGGTTGATCAGTTTCCTTGATGAACTTGCCAAGCAACCGTTCTGAAAGTCCATTGCCATAGATTTCAGCCGTATCTATAAAACGTATTCCCTCATCAATAGATGCATTGAAAGCATCATGAACATCTTGATCGCCATAGTTCTGTCCATATTGCCAGACCATTCGATCTCCCCACTGCCAGGCACCCAATCCCATCTCCACCGCGTGCAAAAACCTTGTCTCGTTACTGACCTCAGACATTGTTCCTCCGTGAAATTCGGCTGATTGTATCTTAAAACTATAGTCATGATACAATTCTGCCCGCTCAAGAATTGGATATGGCAAATGACTTTACCCCACGGGACCCAGAATCCGCCTCTGACCTTAACCGACGGTTGAATCTGTCCTTTTCAGATTTATCTCTTCTGACACGTGCTCTCACGCATCGTTCATTTGTAAACGAGAACGTCGGGGCGTTGGAAGATAATGAACGGCTCGAGTTTCTAGGCGATGCCGTTCTTGATTTTATTGTCGGGGCGTGGGCATACAATCGTTTCCCTGAAATGCCCGAAGGTGACTTGACGAAGATCCGCTCGGCCATCGTCCGCAATGACCAGCTCGCGAACTTTGCACGCCGCATCGACTTGGGACACGCTCTGCGTCTCGGTCATGGAGAAGCCTCTTCGGGGGGCAGTGACCGCGATGGTTTATTGGGATCCACATTTGAGGCGTTGGTCGGTGCCTTGTATCTGGATGCAGGCCTAAAGGCGGTCGAAGCGTTCGTGAATCCCATTCTGAACGATGTGCAGGACTACATCCTTGATGAAATACAGGATCCCAAAAGTCGTTTGCAAGAATGGGCACAGGCAGAGAAGATGGGAACTCCACAGTACGTGACGATCTCCTCTTCAGGCCCAGACCATGCCAAGGTGTTTGAGGTGGAAGCCCGCATTCAAGGTGTGGCATATGGCAGAGGGCACGGCGCTAGTAAACAGGTTGCCGCCCGCATCGCTGCACAAACTGCGCTCGAAGCTCTTGGGATATCTTATAAATAAACAAGTAAATCCAAAATCTGAATCGTAAATTGAAAATCATCTTATGCCTCTTCGCCTAAAATCTCTGGAATTACAAGGTTATAAAACGTTCGCATCAAAGACCAGCTTTGAGTTCGCGAGCGGAATCACTGCCATTGTCGGGCCGAACGGTTCGGGCAAATCGAACATCGCGGATGCGCTTCGCTGGGTGTTGGGCGAACAGTCCTATGCGCTGTTGCGCGGCAAGAAGACGGAAGACATGATCTTCAATGGCTCCGAGCATCGCGCGCGTGCCAGTATGGCTTCGGCTCATATTGAGTTCGACAACACGAATGGCTGGCTTCCTGTGGACTTTACGGAAGTGGCTATGACGCGCCGCGCGTATCGTGATGGCCATAACGATTATTTACTCAACAATCAACAAGTCCGTTTGCGCGATTTGAATGAATTGCTTTCTGCCTCAGGTTTGGCAGACCGCACCTACACCATCATGGGGCAGGGACTTGTGGACGCGTCGCTGGCCTTGAAGGCGGAAGAACGCCGCAAGTTGTTCGAAGAAGCGGCGGGCGTAGGTTTGTATCGTACACGCCGCGAAGACGCATTGAAGCGACTTGAAACTACCATGCGCAACCTCGAACGCGTTTTGGATATTATGTCTGAGCTGGAACCGCGTTTGCGGAGTTTGGAACGTCAGGCTAAACGTGCTTCGGAATATTTGCGTGCGCAAGCTGATTTGAAGATCATTCTGCGCGAGTGGTACGGGTATCACTGGCACAAAGCGCAACAGGAATTGACCGATGCGCGCGAAGTTGTCAAGGCGCAGGAAGCTCGCTTGCTAGAGACTCGTGAAGAACATGCAAAGGCGCAGGCCGAATATAACTCCTTCCGCGAGAGACTTTCGGGATTGCGCACCAAGCTGAACACATGGCACCGCGAGTCTTCTGAACTACACAGTCAGCGTGAAGAAGTGAGTCGTGAACTGGCTGTATTGGAAGAAAGACGCCGTGCATTGATCGCCTCGCAGACTTCTGTGATCGCCGACCAGGATCGCGCCTCTGACGAAGAACGCGTAGCCCGTGAACGCCTCGTGGAAGTGGAGCAGGAAGTTGCGCGCCTCCAAACAGAATACGAAGAAGCGCAGAAACAATATGAAGAAGTGCAGAATTCGTTGCAGTCGCGTCAGGTGGAGCGAGTTTCTCTTGAAGAGAAGCTGCAAACGGCTCGTCAACAGATCGAAAAATGGAATACACAACGTGCCGAAGCACAGGCACGTCTTGATGAATTAAAGTCGCGCCTTGAATCGTTGAAGGCACGTATGGATTCGGCAGGCAAAACGATTCAATCGGCTGAGACCCTTGCACGCGAAGCCAGTGATGCCTACGGAAACGCACGTTTGAAGCGCGAAGAGTTGGAAGGCCAACTCAAACAGGCTGAGGAAAAAGAAGAGAACGGCAAAAAGGAAATGGAACGGCTGGAAGCCGAAAGGCGTGCCAGCAATGATGAACGCACCAATCTTCTTTCTGCCCATACGCGCATCAAGACCCAGCTTGAAGTGCTTGAACAGGCTGAGCAGTCTTTGGCTGGTTATGCGGAAGGTGCGCGCTTTTTGCTTGAAGCCGCGCAACAAATGAAACTTAAGGGCGCGCGCGGTGCATTGAGTGCAGCGCTGGATGTCCCTGCTGAATTGGAAATGGCGATCACTGCCGCGTTGGGTGATACGCTTGATGCGGTGATGCTCGATGCGAATGAGATCGAAGATGCCTTGCAACTGCTCGAATCGGATGACGCTGGACGCGCGGTTCTGTTGCCCCTTGAAGAATTTAATCGTCAAGCACTTTCAAGACCACTTGATGAGAATTGTTTAGGCGTTGCTTCTGAACTTGTCAACGCGCCTGACGATCTGCGCACAGCTGTGCAATTGATGCTCGGTCAGACATTGGTGGCTCGTGACCGCGCCACGGCCCGCCGTTTATTGAAGGAGATTCCGACTCACGCACGTGTTGTGACTCTGCGTGGAGAGGTCTTCCGTGGTGATGGCTTGATCGTGGCTGGGAAATCCGCTTCATCCTCTGCTTTGAGTCGTCCGCGCCAAAAAAGAGAGTTGACTGAATCTCTGGCCACGTTGGGCGTGCAGATCGATGCTTTGAATCAAGAAGTTGAGTCGCTTTCCGTGCGGATCAATGATGCACAACGCGAGTTGATCGAAGCTGGCAATGCGGCGCGCGAGGTACGTGTCAGAGTGGAAGAGGCTGAAGAAAACGAGAAGCAGGCCGGGCTGGAGTCTGAGGCGAAGCATCGTGAGTTGGAGTGGCAGAAGAGTCAGTACATCCAATTGAAGGCAGAAGCGGATGAGGCGGAAGCCATCCAAAAGAATTTGATCGAATCGCAGACTGTGATCGAGTCTGAATCTGTGAAGGTGCAGGACGATGTGCGTTTGACCTCTGCGCAACTGGCCGAAATGGATCTTGGCGAAGCACAGGGACAAGCTTCCTATTGGAGTACGCGTGTGGCTGTGGCGGAACGCGCGCTGGCCGATGCCATTGTAAGGAAAGAAGAAAGAGGGAAAGAGACAGAGAAGTTCGATGTGCGACGCTCTGAATTGGTTTCACGTTTGAGCGAGGCAGAGACATCGTTGAGCGGTTTGGATGCGAGCAAGAATGAACTGCATGAGCGCGAGAATGCGTTGCGTGAGCAGATCGAAACCTTGAATGTGGATATGAGCCCTGCTGAGAAAGAATTGGAAACAGCAGAAGTGGAAGAGGTTCGTTTACAGGATGTGGAAGCGAACGCACAACGGTCGCTTGCCACGGCTGAACGTTTACATGGACAGGTGCAGTTGGAACAGTTGCGCAAGCAAGAGGCGTTGGATAACTTGCGCCAGAAGATCACCGACGATTTTGGCCTTGTGATGTTCGAGTACGCAGATGATGTTTCTGGGCCAGTGCCTTTGCCGTTTGAAGGAATGGTCGAAGAATTGCCTGTTGTGACTGAAGTTTCCCCTGAGCTTGAGGTGCAGTTGACCCGTCAGCGTGCGCAGGTGCGGCGCATGGGGCCGATCAACCCGGAAGCGAAATTGGAATACGATAAAGAGTCGGAACGATATACTTTCATGAAAACGCAGGTGGATGACTTGCGAAAGGCAGAGGAAGACCTGCGCAAAGTGATCGCTGAGTTAGATGAATTGACGCGACAGGAATTTTCCAAGACCTTTGACGCAGTGGATAAACAATTCCGCGCGATGTTCACCCGTCTGTTTGGCGGTGGTTCGGCACGCTTGGCGTTGACCGATCCTGATAACCTTGTAGAAACGGGTATCGAGATCGAAACGCGTTTGCCGGGCCGAAGAGAACAGTCACTAGGTTTGCTTTCGGGTGGTGAAAGAAGTTTGACGGCAGTTGCGCTTGTGTTTGCGTTGCTCAAGGTCTCGCCAACCCCGGTCTGCGTGATGGACGAAGTGGACGCGATGCTCGACGAGGCAAATGTAGGTCGCTTTAGAGATCTGTTGTTGGAGTTGAGCAAGGACACGCAGTTCATCGTCATTACACATAACCGTAACACGGTGCAGGCCGCAGACGTGATCTATGGCATCACGATGGGACGCGACTCTGCCAGCCAGATGATCAGTCTGCGCTTGGATCAAGTGACAGACGATATGTTGAAGAGGGGATAGGGGATGTAGGGGCGACCCGCCCCAAAACATAGGCTCTCTCAATTTCTCTTGAAGGGTCGCCCGTACGTTAGTGTAAATAAAAAAAGCCCGTCTCGTAATGGAGACGGGCTTTTTTTGTTCAAACGTAGCGTATTACTTATTGGATCGTAAGTTCGGTGGGAAGTGCAGGGATTTGACCCTTCCACGTCGTATCGTTCTTGGTAACTTTCGCTCCCTCAAGTATGGTGGAAAGCCAATCGGTAAATGCGGTATCGCGATTTCTTTGTAGCTGATCGGCTGTGAGAGGAAGATCTTGTCTATCAAGGACCTGAATGATGTGATACCCGAACTGGCTCTTGACGGGCTGTCCAATTTCACCGACCTTCTGGGTGTATGAGGCCGTTTCAAACTCGGCGACCATCATACCTCGTGTGAACCACCCGAGGTCACCACCGTTGACGGCGGAACCGGTGTCGGTTGAATATTGTTTGGCGAGCTCAGTAAAGTCGCCACCAGCCTTGAGCTGGTCCAACACTTGTTGTGCCGTAGCTTCATCTGCCACGAGGATGTGGCGCGCATGGACCTGCTCAGCTGTGGTGGGCACATCTACGGTGATCTTTTCCTGCATCTTGTTGCGCAAAATGAGGTTCTTGTACACCGAGCGGAATGTGGCTTCTGTAATACCGTAAGCCTTGTATTGATCAAGAGTTTTCTGGTATTCCGCTTTGTAGCCATCCAACGTGAAGGGTGTTGCTGTTGGAACGCTCTCCGGCACAAATGTAGGAGTGGGAGGCGCTGCAGTGAACGTAGCGGTTGGGTTGAGCACAGGTGTGGATGTGGGCTCTGGTGTGGAAGTTGGCGCTTCGGTGGGTGTTGCGGTGTGCGGGAAAAGTGTCAACTGTACAGAGCCGGGTGTGGGGTATTCGAAGGCCGTGGGTGTTGCCGTCGGCGACGGTGTTCCATTCGGGTAGAAACTGTAGGTCTGTTCTTGAATGAACGTTTCCACTTCATCATCCGAGACGGTGATGCCAAGTTTTTCTGCTTCCTGGCGGATCAGAGCCTCATCCACGAGTTGGTCCACGATCTGTTGGCCGATGATCTCAGGGAATTGCGAAGAAGATTGCAGTTGTTGGATCTGTTGTGAATAATCCACCCCAAAGTTGTTCTGGAAGAAAATATATCTTTGATAGGTGTTGAACAGATTGACGCGTTGCATTTGGACGCGTTCCTGGAATTCAGCGACAGTGATCTTTTCACCGTTGACCACGGCTACAGGTTTTTGCTTTTGCAGGTAAGTGACGTCGAGAATACCGTACCCGATCAAGAGCGCGATCAACACGAACATGGCAATGGCCACTGTACGGATGATCTGTACCTGCCTGCGGTCCCGTTCGAGGCGTGCGACGTGTTTCTTTGTCAGGACTTTCGGCTTGCTGGTTTGATTGGTCATACAAATAACTCCGAGACGCGAAACGGGGCATGGACCGCGCTGTTCGAGCGCGACATGCCCCGCGCGTTCATTAGACTTTGGAAAATACTAGCGAGCGTCTTCGACGCGTTTCCCAGTGTAGGGAAGCAGGGCAATGTGGCGGGCCTGTTTGACGGCCGCGGCCACAACGCGCTGATGTTTGGCGCATGCGCCGGTTTGTCTGCGCGGGCGGATGGTGCCTTCTTCGGTTACATATTTTCTGAGAAGGTCAGTCTTTTTATAATCGATCGTCAGGGTTTTATCCGCACAGAACTGGCAGAACTTGGGCTTCGCAAAAAAGCGGGAGCCACCGCGTTCGCCACCGCCGCCACGTTCGCCGCGCGGTTGTCCTTCATATTGGTTTCTGTCTTCAGCCATTTCTTACTCCATTTGATATTTAAAAAGGAAATTCGTCTTCGTTCGTTTCGGGTGTGTTTTCAGCCATGGGCGTGTCGGAACCCGTATGGTTGTTATGGTCGCGCCGGTCTCCAAGCATCATCATTTCGTTGGCGACGATCTCAACGCTTGTATGTTTGGCGCCTTCTTTATCGTCCCATCGGCGGCTTTGCAGGCGTCCTTCGATGTAGACCTGTTGTCCCTTCGTGAGATATTGTTTGCAGATCTCAGCCAGGTTGCCCCAGGCGACGATATTGAACCATTCGGTCTCACTATGACGTTCACCATCAGCTGAATTCCATGAGCGGCTGACAGCCACGGTGAATGTAGTCACAGGTTTGCCTGATGGCGTATAACGCATTTCAGGTTCTTTTCCAAGATGACCAATGATCTGGACTTTGTTTAATCCTCGGCTCATAATGTTATTACTCCTTGATAAACCAGACCGGGTACCACGCGATATGGCAGATTAGGTTACACAACCGTTAACATGTGACGAAGCACAGGCTCTAAGTAGCGGATATTTCGCTCCAGATCGCCGGTTGACTTGGGATCAAGCGTGACGTTCAACAGAACATACTGACCTTCAGTTTGTTTGTGGATCGCGAAAGCAAGTTTACGGCGACCCCAAATCTCGGTCTTATCTACGCTTCCACCTGATTCGGTGACCCAGCCTTGAACACGTTCCAGAGCGCTTTTGAAAGCGGTCTCGTCCAGTTCGGGCTGGAGAATGCAGATCAATTCATATTTTCGCATGAGGGGTTCCTCCTTTCCATGGGATTGCTCCTGTTCAGACCGTAAGCCCGCCAGGAGCGGAAAGGCACGTTATATACGTACCATTTCGAACGGGCCGAAGTTTATCACAGTTCATAGAATCGGGGAGGGTTATAATCTGACAAAAAGACTTCGGAAGTCTCGAAGACTTCCGAAGTCTGATTGGAGCCCCATGTTCGATCTTCCGGACGATGAAATTCTTTCACTATCCAAGGAGCATGTCTTTTACACCTGGTCAGCGCAAGCAAAGGTCAATCCGATCGCTGTTCAGCGGGCGAAGGGTGTGTATTTTTGGGATGTGGACGATAAACAGTATCTTGATTTCAACTCGATGACGATGTGTGTCAACATCGGTCACGGGGATGAGCGCATTATCAAAACCATGCAGGAGCAAGCGGCGGAACTTCCATATGCCGCGCCGGGGATGACGACCAAAGTCCGTGCGTTGGCGAGCAAAATGGTTGCGGATATCACCCCGCATCAAGCCTTGACCAAAGTCCTGTTTACCCTCGGCGGAGCGGATGCCAACGAGAACGCTATCAAACTCGCACGCGGATATACCGGTCGCCACAAAATTTTGACTCGCTATCGCTCATATCATGGTGCGACTGCCGGTGCGATGGCCGCGACCGGCGATCCGCGCCGCGTCATCTGGGAACCGAACCTGATGACTGGCATCGTGCATTTTCTTGACCCGTATCGTTATCGTTCCACCTTCCATCGGACAAATCCTGATATCCCCGAAGAAGAATTCACCCGTGATTATTTAAATCACCTGGAAGAAATTATCTTATATGAAGGCCCCAAAACCATCGCAGCCATTCTCATGGAGTCGGTGACGGGCACGAACGGAATCATCATCCCTCCACAAGGATATATGCAAGGCGTGCGCGCTTTGTGTGACAAATACGGTATCGTCATGATCGCGGATGAAGTCATGAGCGGATTTGGCCGTACCGGCAAGTGGTTTGCCATTGAGCACTGGGATGTTGTGCCAGATATCATCACTATGGCAAAGGGACTGACCTCTGCGTATGCGCCATTGGGAGCGGTTGCCATGAAGCCAGAGATTGCGGCGGCCTTCAATGACACTCCCTTCGAAAGCGGACTCACGTACACATCACATCCAGTCTCATTGGCGGCGGCTGTGGCGAATATCCAGGCTATGAGAGAAGATAAAGTTATTGAGCATGCGGCAAGCATGGGGCCAGTGCTGAAGCGGATGTTGTCCGATCTGGGGGAGGCACATCCCTCAGTGGGAGATGTCCGCTCGATTGGGTTGTTTGGGATTTTGGAGTTGGTCAAGGACAGGAAAACGAAAGAACCGATGGCGCCGTGGAATGGATCATCGCCGGAGATGGTGGCGTTACGGAAATATTGTCTGGATCACGGCTTGTTTTTGTATACACACTGGCATACCGTATTAATCATTCCGCCGTTAATCATTAGCGAAGAGCAATTGAAAGAGGGTTTTGATGTTTTGGATAAGGCATTGGAGATCACGGACAAGGCAGTGAAATAAAAACTGGAGGTCACTTTCGAAAGTGACCTCCAGTTTTTTACTCCCAATCTACATCGGGTGATTTGAAGAAGTTGATATTCAACCTTTCCATGTGTTTGCCATGCTTTGCAAGGCGGACTTTGTATTCTTCCCACCCCAGATTTTTTGGTGACCATGCTAATTCAGCGAGACCGGGTAGACGTGGAAAGGCCATCAGCTCAATATCTTTCATCGTGACGAGAGTCTCTGACCAGATGGGCATTTCGAGACCAAGGATGTCGTTCTCCTCAAGTTGGTCCATGTAGCTACCGGGTTCCCAATCATAGGAGTCTTTCACGCTGATGTATCCCGCCCAATTCAGCCCAAGTGGGAATGTTTCATCGTATTTCATATCAAGATAGGTTTTATTTCCGGGGGAAAGGATGACTTTGCATCCCTGCTTTTTTGCATCTTGATAAGCCGCGCCTTGCCAGTGTTGCGCAAGAGTGCGTGAGTCCAGATCCGCTTCGCCGATCTCAGCCCAACCAACAGGGATCTTGTTGTGCGCGAACACGATCTCTTGGATACGTTTGATGAAGAGTTTATAGTCTTCTATCGGTGTGGACTTGGCCTCATCGCCGCCGATGTGGATGTAGGGTCCCGGTGTGATGGCGGCCAGTTCACCGATCACGTCGTTCAGGAATTTATAAGTAACTTCCATATTGATGCCGAGTGAACTGAATCCCACCTCGATGCCTTCGTACAATTCAGGCGCTTCCTCTGAGACATTGAGTTCGGGATAGGACGATAGGGCGGCGTTGGTGTGTCCGGGGGTGTCGATCTCAGGGACGATGATCACATAGCGGCTTTGAGCGTATTCCACGATCTCTTTGTATTGTTCTTGTGTGTAGAAGCCGCCGCCTCCGCCGTTGACCTGAGTCTTGGATCCGTGCGCTGTGAGGTTGGGCCATGATTTGATCTCAATGCGCCAACCCTGGTCGTCAGTGAGATGCAGATGCAGGCGGTTGATCTTGTAGTGCGAGATCAAGTCAATGTAGTGTTTGACGTCCTCCATGCTGAAGAAGTGACGTGCCACATCGAGCATCGCTCCGCGCCAAGGATATCGGGGAGAATCGGTGATTGAAAGGGCAGGCAGGCTGAAGGTCCGTTCTTGAGGCGTGTGAAAGAGTTGGCGAAGAGTCTGGATGCCGTAGAAAAATCCAGTGGGTTGATGTGCTTGTAGGGAGAGCCCATCAGAAGAAATATTGAGTCGATATCCTTCTTCTCCAAGAGTTGTATCGTCTATCAACTCAAGTTTGATATCCCCTTCATTTTGATGTGTGGCGATTTCAAACCCCGTGAGTTTTTGAATGTGTTCTATGAGTGTGTTCGCAATGGCGATGATCTCAGGATTGTTCGTTGTGGCGATTGTTGTAGTGCTGGTGATCGTAAAATTCCCTTCTGATGGCGAGATGTTTGCGGGGTGGGGTATTATGGTATACATGTTGTGTGGTATCCTCCCGCACATGATAAGCGCAATTTACTTATCTCACAACAATGAGCTATGAATAAAAAACTTTCCATTGATATTGGCGTTATTGCCCCGATCTTATTAGGTATTTTTTCCCTGTTGGGAATTTGTATTGTCGCTGGCGCGTGGCTTTATAAAGGTCAACGCGCACCTGCACAGGTTGCCGCAACAGCGACACCGTTTCGTTACGTGTATTTAGGCACAGAGCCTGGCCTTTCCACGCTGACGCCCGAGCCGACAGCAACCCTTGTGATACTCTTACCACCAGAGGAGACGGATGAGCCTGAGTTCATATTGACATCAGAACCTCCGCCTATTGCATTACCAACCACAAATACAAATAATAGTTCTCCCACGCAAACACCTGTGAAAAATACAGCGGCGACGATCACGCCGACCATTCAGGCTGTGTTGAGCAAGGTGGACGATACATATTTCGAGATCATATATGATGGCGAATGGGTGGAGCAAGACAATGTAACTGGCGCGCATCAGAACACGCTTCATATTTCTTTCACGGCGGGGAATGCGGCCCTATTCACATTTGTGGGGCAACAAGTGATCGTTTCCTATCAGGCGGGGCCAAGCCTCGGAAGTATCAATATCAACCTGGATGGTACGGAGTATCCGGTCGATCAATCCAATAGCGCAACAGAATCGATGGATTGGCGTTCGCCTGTTCTTACGCGCGGCACACATACACTGTATATCGAGCATTCCACCGGCGGCTCGGTCAACATCGACTCGATCTCCATCCCTGATCTTTCGACGCCTACTCCGACTCCAAACCCATAAGATTATTGACATCCGCTTTCGCAAAGTGTGCACGGTATGCGGCCGTTTCTTCCAGGATTCCCTTCACTGCCACATACAACTCTTTGCGGACATATTCATTCCCCTCGCCGTTCCCTGTGGATAAAGTCAACGCTTCCTCCTCAGGGACGATTGATACGTGTCCCCCGGCCGCCAGCCACTCCAAGCCGATTCGTACGGCGCTCTCGCGTTGTGCCATTGCAACGGCAAGCTCACGCGCAGAAGTTTTTCCCTCTTTGTTGTTGATCACATATTTGACCATGCCCGCCAGTTGCGAAAGGAATTCGTCTGTCTTTTGCGGAGCAGGTGAAATACCAAGCACGTAAACTTTTTGGGGTTTCACACGTTCCAACACGGTGCGCAAATCCGCGAGCGATGGGGGAGTTGTGTAAATAGCAAACTCATTGGCCTTTTGTAAATCAAAACGTGACTTGCCTTTGGCTTTGTCTGCGCCTTCAGCCCAGATCAACGTTTCAACGTTCGAACGTTCAAACGTTGAAACGTGTAGTCGCAGATCGACAACTTCGAGCTTGGAAGGTTTGACCTCAATGGGCTTCTCTTCTGTGACTCGGAATTCTTCGAATTGCAATGTGACTTGCTTTTCGCCACGAAATGTGGAAGCGCGTAAGGAGTAGGCAATATCGAATTTGGTCCCGTTTTCTGGGCGTTCCTCTCCTGCGCCACTCCACCATAAAATATTTTGTGTTTTTCCCGTTTCATCTTCAACGGTCAAGCGGAGATGTTCCTTTGTTTTCCCCAGCGTCGCAACGGACTTCATCGTTACGTTGCGCGTGGCGAGGGTCAACTTGGGGTTGCCTGCGCCGAAGGGAGCCAACATCTCAATGGAATCTGCCAATCCGAGATTGACCTCGTCAAGGTTCAGCCATGCGTCTATTTGCAGGGTCGGTTCTTCGCGAATGATCTCACCGAGTTGTTTTTCGATGGCTCTGCCAAGTCCTTTGCGGAAGGAAACAAGATTGTCTTTTTGAAGCGACACTCCCGCCGCCATGGGATGCCCGCCGAAGCTCATCAATAGATCTTTGTTCGCGGTGATCGCTTCGGTGATGTGGAGTCCGTCCACGGAACGGGCAGAGCCGCGCAAGATGCCATCTTCTGATTCGGTGAGAAGGAGCGCGGGTTTGTGGTATCGATCCACAAGACGGTTGGCGACAATGCCGACGACACCGCCTGGCCAATTGGGGTGCGACAACACGATCGCTGGTTCGGTCAATAACTCAGGGTTCTCACGCAGTTGCGCCTCGGCGGCTTCTGTGACCTGACTCGTCAATAACCTGCGTTGTGCGTTGAGCCCTTCGATCTGTGCGGCAAGTACGCGAGCACGAGCAGGGTCAGTGGTCAATAACAATTCCACAGCGGGATTGGCGTCACCAAGGCGGCCGAGTGCATTGAGACGTGGTGCGAACGTGAAGCCAATGGTTTCCTCGGTCAGTGTTTCGAGATTGGTGTTGGAAAGTTCTGCCATCACTTTCAGGCCGAGGCGTTTTGTGTTGCGTAAAGCTTCAATCCCTTTTTGGGCGAGAGAACGCGTTTCACCTTTGAGTAGTGCGACATCAGCGATGAGACCCAATGCAACTAGATCAAGGAGCGAATCGCTAATTGCTAATTGCTGACCGCTAAAAGCTAATAGCGCTTCCGCAAGTTTGTATGCAACCCCAACACCGGCAAGATTTGCAAGCAAATGATCTGGTGGTAATAGTTTGGGGTTGACGATGGCTTTTGCGTTTGGAAGTGTTTCGCCGAGGTCGTGGTGGTCGGTGACGACTACATCCACACCGCGCGAGTTGCAGTAGTCAATGGCTTCGTGGGCAGTGATGCCTGTGTCACAAGTGACGATCAGCTTCGCGCCGTTATCGAGGATGGGTTTGAGGCTTTCAATGTGAACGCCATGACTCTCTTTGCCACGAACAGGGACGTAATAGACAACATTCGCGCCGATAACTTGCAGTGTTTGTACAAGCAGCGTTGTCGAAGTTTGTCCATCGACGTCGAAATCACCCCAAACACAGACTATATCACCTCTGCGTATAGCCAGATTGATAATGTGGACTGCTTTTTCGATTTCGGGAAACGGCGTGGAGGGAATTTCGTCGGGGTGGAGAAAAGAGCGGGCGGAGTCAGGAGTCAGAATCCCGCGTCGGAGGAGAGTTTGTTTGATGAGGAGGGGCAGGTTGA
The DNA here is from genome assembly GCA_016721115.1 of Candidatus Defluviilinea proxima. NCBI lineage: Bacteria > Bacillati > Chloroflexota > Anaerolineae > Anaerolineales > Candidatus Villigracilaceae > Candidatus Defluviilinea > Candidatus Defluviilinea proxima. Next base: position 4,034,725 of record JADKIW010000001.1, on the reverse strand, counting down.
GGGTAGAAAGAGGCGATGTGTCTACGGGAAGAGGGTCAAGCCAGCGAGTCATATGTCCTAGTATCAGGTTTGAAGTGTTATGTGTCAAGTTCGATGAAAAAACGACCTTCATGAAAAATCACGAAGATCGTTTTATTTTCTTTTGTTGACAATGCCTTACAAGTGAAGGCGCTTCCTGATGAAGTTGCAGATCGCATCCATCTCTTGTGTGGCTTCAGGGAACATGGGTGCCATGAGTGGGTAGCAGTGGATCATTTTTTCTCCGACGGTCAGAGTGACATCGACACCCGCCAATTTTGCTTTTTCTGCAAAGCGGGTTGAGTCATCCAGCATGGTTTCGTAACCGCCGACATTGATATAAAGTGGTGGGAGCCCTTTCAGGTCACCATAGAGTGGTGATATCCACGGGTCTTCGGGGTTATGATCGCCGCAATAATATTTGCTACACACGTCGGACATGCCCCTCGGTGAAATGCAGACATCTGCTTTTGTGCGATAAGACTCGCCTGTTAGTTTTAAGTCTGTCCATGGCGAAAGGGCCACACCGGCAACTGGCAGTGACATTCCTTTATCGCGAAGCGCCAGCAGGGTTGCAAGGCAAAGCCCACCACCCGCTGATTCGCCCATGATTAAAATGTTTTGGGGCTTGAAGCCCTGATCGAGAAGCCATTGGTAGGCGGCAATTGAATCGTTCAACGCGGCAGGATACGGGTCTTCGGGGGCGAGGCGATGATTGAAGGTCAAGATGGTGACGCCACTTCGATCAGCAACCTTGGAGACAAATTGTCGATGGTCTGTGCAAGTTCCGCTGACGTATCCGCCTCCAACTGTATAGAGTATGACCTTGGTCTTGTCTGCGCCTGTGGGGGTGAGCCATTCAGCGTACATATTCCCGATCTGCGCAGGGGTGACTGTCACACTGGGCGGCATTTTGCTCGCCATCCTTGCATTGGATTCTTCGCAAAACTGACGAAAGGCCGGTATGGATGTGTTGAAGTCCCATGTTTCGGGTTTCAATTTGAATCGAAGCAAGTGACGATTTTTCATCGTGATGTATAAGAGTTGACTTTGAAAGCTTGGCATGATGTTATTTCCTTGTTTTGGTTCCGTTGAGAAAAATCTCCACACTCCGTTGAATGGCTTGTTTTGCAACGAAGGTTTTAGGATAGAGATACAGCTCTTTGACCGTCAGCATGAAAACGTACTCACATAGGTCTTCGAGCATCATGGTCGGCAGGTCACTGCGGAGTTCGCCACTTTCCTGCCCGAGACGGACGATCTCAGAAGAGATCAGTTGAAAGCCACTTTTCTCATCGCCTTCCTGATGGAAAGAGATCCACTGCTTCATGCGATAGACAGTGTATTTTTCAAAAATGACCTTTTGTGATTGGATGCCGGTCAGCAGGTCTGTGAACATGGCTTCCATGCGGGAGGCTGTATCGGGAAGCTTTTGTATTTTGGCGACTCGAACGATGGTTTGATCCTTGAAACCGCGACGGATGTACTCATCCAGAATCGCTTCTTTGACGGGGAAGTAGTTGTAGAGTGTGCCTTTGGCAATATCCACTTCTTCGGCAATCGTTTCCATGGAAACAGAGTCAAAGCCCTGGTCGCGAAACAGTTGCAAGGCGGTCGTCAGTATTTTTTTCTTCGTTTCTTCTTTTCTACGCTCGAGGCGGGACTCACCAACAGGGTGCGGCATTTTCTCTCGGTAATAAAATTGAACTACGTTCAAATTTGAACGTAGTTCAATTTTATTCATGCGGCTGATTTTGTCAAGGATTACAGCGGCTCAAACCTTGCCGTGAAATGACGTAATGCTTCGGGCGCATACGTGAACTTGTACCCGTGTAATTCATTCGCACGCGATTTGATATTTGATAAAGCATCCACCACATAATCAAAGTGACTTTGTGTGTAGACGCGCCGTGGAATGGTGAGACGAAGCAATTCAAGCTTGGGGTAGGTCCATTGATTTGTTTCAGGGTCGAGATGGGCGAACATGACCGAGCCAATTTCGACTCCACGGATGGCGCCTTCGCGGTAGAGTTCGACGCCAAGCGATTGCGCGGGGAATTCGTAGTTGGGAATGTGCGGCAGGAGTTGATTCGCAACCACATATACGGCGTGCCCGCCTGCGGGTTGAATGGTGGGAATGCCTGCATCGTTGAGGCGCTGTGCAAGATACGCCGTTTGCGCGATGCGATACGTGAGATACGATTCGTCCAAGCCTTCGTACAAGCCGACCGCCATTGCGTCGAGGTCGCGCCCTGCGAGTCCGCCATAGGTGGGGAAGCCTTCGCGCAGGATCAATTCGTTTTTGATGTTTTGGAATAACGTCTCATCGTTCACACACAACAAACCGCCGATGTTGACGATGGCGTCCTTCTTCGCGGACATGGTCATGCCATCGGCGAGCGAGAACATCTCACGGGCGATGTCTTTGACAGAAACATGTTCATAGCCAGGTTCCCGTTGTTTGATGAAGAAGCAGTTTTCGGCGTAGCGTGCCGCGTCGATGAAGAACGGGATTCCTGCCGCGTGGTAGACATCCGCCACTTGTTTGAGATTCTGCATTGAGACGGGCTGTCCGCCTCCTGCATTGTTTGTGACTGTGATCATCCCGAACGGAATTTTTTCACGCCCAACCTTTGCGATGAAGGCTTTGAGTTTGGCGATATCCATATTGCCCTTGAAGGGATGCGGATCCGCCGGGTCGGCGGCTTCGTCGATGACGAGGTTCACGGGGCGACCACCTCGCGCGCGGATATTGGCGTCGGTGGTGTCGAAGTGCATGTTGCTCGGAATGTGTTGACCGGCCTTTACCAAACACGCGGACAAAATATTTTCGGCGGCGCGTCCTTGATGCGTGGGGACAAAATGCTTGAAGCCGAAAATATCATCCACTGCGGCTTTGAGGCGATGATACGAGCGCGCGCCTGCGTAGGACTCATCGCCGCGCATGAGCGCCGCCCATTGTTCCTGACTCATCGCGCCTGTGCCTGAGTCGGTCAGCAGGTCGATGAAGATGTCTTCGGCGTTGAGGGCGAAGAGGTTGTAGCCCGCCTCTTTGAGCTTGGCTTCGCGTTCCTCACGCGGGACAAGGCGGATGGGTTCAACAACTTTGATGCGAAACGGTTCGGGGGGATAGGTCCTAGTCATTGTTTGCTCCTGGGTGATTAGACTTCCGAAGTCTCGCCGATCTTTGGCGTTTCGGAAGTCTTTAGGATTAATCTTGGGTAGCGAGCCTGGCGTGTGCCCCTGTGTGTTGCCATTCGGTCTCCAATGACTATTTCATTGTACGACTATTTCAGTTTTTGAGTTTGGTAACAAATGTCATGAAATTTGATGAAAATAAAAACGGACGTTATTTCACGATAGACTTCTGAGTTCTTTTGGGTTTTCGATGCACCTTCTTTTTGTTGGTTTGAGTTGCATTTTCGCAATTGCTAAGAATATTTTGTGCAGCATTCAAATCGTGGTACAAGCGTAGGCGGGTAAAAATCTCAACTGCACGACGAGCATATGGCAATGCTTTTCGGAATTGTTTTTTACGAAAATAAGTTTGCGATAGGTGATAGGATGACGTTGCAATAAAATCTAATCGCCCAATTTTCTCGCTTAATGTCAACGATTCGATTGCTAAGGCTTCAACCTTATCCCATTGTCCACGATGAATTGCAAGTTCAGCGAGATTATCTGTTATTCCCGCAATTTGCTCATCATCATTATTGTTCTTGGCAATATTTAGAGCTTTGCGAAAATTTATTTCGGCAGATTTGTAGTTTTTTAATCGACGATGAATTATTGCTAAATCGTTTAGAAGGACTATAACCTCTTTCATTTCTGGATTGATATTCTGATATATGGCAAGTGCTTCGTTAAATGCAGTCTTTGACACAGCCAATTCGTTTCTTAACTGATGCCCAAGCCCATGTAATCGTATAGCCGTTGCTTGTTCGCGCGGATTAGCTTTTTTCCAGTATTTTTTCGCACGTTTTGCGCATTCGAGAACTTTCTCAGCTTGCCCACGAAGAAAATATGCATACCCTGAATAAAATGCACTTAGTCCCGCTTCATGATCATCTTTGTTGTCAATAGCTTTTTGCTCTGTCATTTGATTTAATAATATTTCGTCATCCCATCTGCCAGTAAAATTTAAAAATTGATGCAAGAGGGTGCGTAGGACAAATAATCGTTTGCTATCTTCTAAAGCAATTTGATACCAGCTAGCTACAATGAAATGCCATTCATTATCTAAAGTTTCGAACCCCTCATAATTATGGTAACCATATTGTAGTGCTAACGCCAGTGCATGATCGGATAGCTTTTTTCCTGTCTGATTAACTGTTCTTAATCGTTTTTTGCGAATGAATTCAGCGGCTAAAGATGGTAAATAGTATTCTTGTTTCTCGTCATTGGATATTAGCACAGAGCGGTCAGACAAATCTTCTAGAGCAGTCTTAGCAGTGCCTTCTCCAAGACTTGTCATATCCATAATCCATTTGAATTTTGCTGGTTCGGTAAAGTGTGTAAGTGCTGCTAATGCTTTAGTTTCGCTCTTTGTGAAAGTCTCCAGCAAATCACCGAAGATATACTCAAGAGGGTCGTTGCCTACGGGTGCTTTGTTGATAAAGTTATAAGCTTGGGCAATAGTACGCATTGCGCTTCCATCCCGCCCAAGTTGTCCGCATGTCCACTTAATAAGTAATGGATTGCCATTAGTCATTTCGTAAAGTTTTTGATATTCTGTTTTGTTTTCACGTGCCAATCGTGGGTTGGTTTCAGCAAGTTTCTCAACTAGCTGTAAGGCTTCTACTTGCTCCAATCGGATAAGGCGGATAGCGCGGGCGTCAATATCAGGTCGTCTGCGTCGACTGGTGGCGATTGCTTTATTGCCTTCAGGAAGACGACTCAAAAAATGAAATAAACGACCTCGCTCATCCTCTCGGAGTGTTTCAAGATTGTCGAAGATAATGAGCACTTTCTTCCCTGCTATTGCCATGCGTAAGGGATTAGCTCTTTCTTCGGGTGCAAGACGGGGAATCGTTTCCTCTCCTAATTCCAATGCCAGCTCATTCAACATGGAAAAATAATTGTCTTGACTGAAATCTTTTAATGGCTTTTCGCCTTCAGGAGTCAATTCACGAACTTTGGCAGTGATAAAGATTTTTCGTTCGAAAAGATCGTTTGGCGCAAGGTGTGCGGCACGTATTGCAAGGGCGGTTTTACCGATACCGCCAGGTCCATCAATGAGTGCTCCCCAAGTGCGCGATTCAGGAGAAAGTGCTTCTTCTATTTCTCTTAGTTCTTTTTCCCGACCAAAGAAATATGGCTGATTTGGAAGTGTTGACCCGCGAACACCATCTTTTACCCCTCTTATTTCTACTTTTTTCGTTGATTTTCGACTCCTTGAAGTTTTTTTTGGGGTCTTCTTTTTCTTCCCGAGTTTTCCAATCGCGGCAACTACTTGAGAAGCAAGATTGTCAGGGGTTGTGAAATAAGCAGGTGTATGGTTATCGGATGCTCTTGATTTAAAACTATTGATTTTAGCTTGGCTCTTATCCATTAATTTTGGAAGCCAAGGATGACTCTCGTTTACAACAAAAACCAAAATTGGCAACTTCTTCTTCTCCGCATGAAGATACTCTTGTTCTGTAACTGAGGTTTTTGTGCCCTTGGGAACTGTGCCGTATCTGTAAGCATAAACTCCAACAAGAACATCGCATTTGTCGAGTTCTTCCAAAGACGCTTTAGTTGGCTCTTTGTCGAGCGCTCCAAAGATTTCCATGTGTTCAACTTTTTCGCCCATCGTTCGAAGTGCGTTGACAACAGCTTTGCGATGTTCAGTCAAGTCAAGGTAGGTGGATGAGAGAAAAACTTTCATATCAATGTCCCTTTTGTTGTACTCAAAGATTGATCAACGGCTGGTTCTTCTTTATGTATTCCGCATACAAATCCCCGGGCGGACAGGGGTCACAGCCGAGGCAGTGGTGCATGTCGTTGCCCGCACGGACGTAAACGTCCATGCTATTTGTACGAAGCCGACTCAAGTCGGCTCCCCCTGAAGGGGACTCGAGTCCGCTTGAGCGGACTTTGTAATTATAGCCCGTACGGTTTACCGTCGGGCGGGCGTTGGATGCGGTGGCGTGTGTCTCATGATGTTGTGGCCTGTTTCTTCTTCATGTATTCCGCGTACAAATCCCCGGGTGGGCATGGATCACAGCCGATGCAGTGGTGTATGTCGTTGCCCGCACGGACGTAAACGTCCATGCTATTCGTACGAAGCCGACTCAAGTCGGCTCCCCCTGAAGGGGACTCGAGTCCGCTTGAGCGGACTTTGTAATTATAGCCCGTACGGTTTACCGTCGGGCGGGCGTTGGATGCGGTGGCGTATGTCTCATGATGTTGTGGCCTGCTGCTTCTTCATGTATTCCGCGTATAAATCCCCCGGCGGGCAGGGATCACAGCCGAGGCAGTGGTGCATGTCCTTGCGGTCCACTTTGAAAGGGACGAAGATGTCTTTGTCGGCGGGATCTGAGTCGATGCGGAGTTGGGCGAGATAGCTGAGGAAGCATTCGCAGGTACTGCAAATGTCACGGGCGTGGGGGAATGAGTCTTCCGCTTGAGCGAGGAACGCTTGCAGTTCGTCACGGGTCAGTTTGGACATGCGTTAATTCTACAACTAAACGCGCTTGCGTCTGCGTTACAAATGTCATGAAAAAAGACGCACTGATTCGATGTGCCTCGGCGAATGCCATTACATCTTTTGCAATAGGACATGGGGGGAAACCCGTATTTTCAAATCCCTGTCGAAAAATATAATTATCTTGGTTATTTATGTCTAGTTGACAAAGTTTGCGTTCGCAGACCTCTGCGAGGGAGACCCACTATGCAGAAAAAAATCAAATATTGGTTTCATGGCGTTTTGATTTTTTTGATTCTTGTTGGAATGCTCGCGTTTCCTGTAGGTGTTGTCCATGCGGCACCCATTCTTACGATCAAGCCCATTACATGGAATGTGATCGGCTTGGACTCGAATAATGTCAGTGTGGGCCCGAATAGATTCCCTGTTGGTGCGCGGGTTTGTAATGTAGGTGATACACAGGCATTAAATGTGGGTTCCCAGTTTGTCTGGGGTGCGGATAACACACCTGCGAAGAATTACATCGCTTCTCGTCCCGGTTCGATATCCTCCTATTCCGGGTATACACTGAATGCAGGGGCTTGTGTTGACTTTTACTATGAAGTCGAAGTAACAAGAGACTCGAATGCATATGATGATACTCGTCAATATGCCATTACAGCCTCCGCGACAGGCTTGTCTACGATCAGTACCCCAAGCAATAGGGAAATATATGTTGAGCATCTGATCTCCCAAAACCGCAATGCAATAGACAATGTCTACTATGGAAGCGTGGGTCAGCCGATCGGTTCCATGACTAGCGTCAATGCTGGTGGGACCATGCAACTGTTTGTGGGGCAAACCTACGATATTGTTTTGGATGCGCACACAGCAACACAGGGGTACAACCAACTTGAGTCATTTATCAATTTTCCCAACACGATCTTCCAGATCGAGAAGATCCAAACTACGTATACTGCCAACTCTTCCACATTTGTGTTGAACACGAATGACCTGTTATACGCGGATGCTTGTTTATGGGATAACAATATTGCCAGCGCTACATACCGCGAATGTATCGGTAGCGATGGCAAGTCTGGTGGAACGGTGGTAACTCGATACACCGTCAAGATCATCAGTGGGGTAGGAACGACTCAAACACTTAACACTTTGTTGTACGATTTCTCTGGGAGCAGTTTTCACTACAACAGTGACTTTGAAACGGGTTTGCGATTTGCTACGATCGCATCGCCGTTGTCCTTAACTAAGAGTTTCAGCCCGAAAGCGATCACCACGAGCGGGGGGACATCTACTCTTACACTTGCAATCTCCAATTCCAGCAGTACCCAGATCAATAATGTCAGTGTTACAGATCCCTTGCCATCTGGGATGATCGTGGCGTCCACCCCCAATGCTACCCCGGTCTCATTCCCATCTGGCGGATGTGTAAGCGGAACATTCTCTCCGACAGCTGGCAACACATCTTTGACGTTTACTGGCAGTATAGCGGGGAATAGCACATGTACCCTGACCGTATCTGTAACAGCCAGCCCCGATGGTTCTTTTACCAACACGGCAGAACTGTTTTTGGATAGTGCCGTCACCGGGATCACATCAACAGATACCTTGGGGGTAAGTACTTCCTCCCAAACATGTGGAGCGACTCAGACACTTGCAAAGTGGACTTTCCCCAGTTCCACTTTGGCGACTTCTCTTGTGCCAGATGCAGGATCGGTCCTTTCTTCCTCCATTGCCCGGACTCTTGGAACGGGTTCTAGTTCCATAGACACCAATAGTAACAATACACCTGGAGGAACAACCTATTCGTGGCTCATGGATGGCTTTAGAACCAGAAATGCCGCCTTTGAGTTCGAAATTCCCAATGGTTCTGCATATCAAAATCTGGCGATCTCAGTAGCGTATAAACAAAATAATGCATCCTGGAATTCGAGCTCGGTTGTTCAAATTTCCTCTGCGAACGATAATACAAGTAACTATGCACTGGTCTATAGTGATAATACATTCACAAGCGCGTTTGAGGTTGGCGGTGCAAATTCAGCCACAACAGGCACAACGAGGACTTACTTCAGAGTATTGGCAACCAATCCTCAAAATGATCAGGCTGGCATGCTTATTGATGATGTCACTATCACGGGTTGTGCGGTCAGTACTTTGGAGAAGCCACGGCTTTCCAAGTCATTTTCACCTGACCCCATTACTGTCGGTGAAACGTCAACACTCACTTTCACGCTTACCAATCCAAATTCTTCTACGAACCTGACCTCGGTCTCTTTTACCGATATCCTGCCATCAGGAATGACAGTTGCTTCAACGCCCGTCGCTTCAACAACCTGTACAGGTGCAACGTGGAGCCCAACAGCGGGGGCCACATCCCTTGGTTTTTCTGGTGGCACCATTCCCATGGGGGCCCCCGGAACCTGTACTGCGCAGGTCAATGTTGCTGTGGATAGTGCCGCAGTTTTCACGAATACATCAGGCTTTATCTCCAGCAGCGAAGCAGGAATCAACACAAATCCATATAATGACGCGAAACCTGGACAAGGGCAGGATACGTTAACTGCTACTATTGGCCCTCCACAGATCGTCAAGTCGTTCTCGCCCAATCCCATTCCCGTAAATGGGACGAGTACTATTACTTTCACCATTACAAACCCGAACACAGATGTCAACCTGACAGGAGTGGCGTTCACAGATACGTTTATTGCTGGCTTGGAAATTGCTACCGTACCCAATGCCACCACTACCTGTTCTGGCGGAATCTTAACAAGTGACGGTATCAACCCTGTAACTTCAGGAGACACAAGTTTTCAATTGGCTGGTGCTACAGTCCCAATGGGGGCATCGTGTCTGATACAAGTAGATGTGAGTGCAATATCTACCGGAGATAAACTGAACTCGGTTCAAGTTTCGTCATCGAATGGAGGCACTGGCAATACATCTACAGATACGTTGGGAGTTAATGCATTAACCCCTGCGATTAGTCTTCTAAAAGAGATCTCCACGAGCGCCAGTGGCCCATGGAGTAGTTCCGTCAATATTGCGGCCGGCAGTGATGTGTACTATCGATTTACTATTGAAAACACCGGCGATGTGAACTTTAGTCCAGTTTGGGTTACCGATAATAAATTGAGCGGCACATCAGCTTGCTCATGGCCCGCTACGTTGCCTACAGCTTCAACAGGTAATCCCGTCGCAACCTGTGTGGTAGGGCCAGTCACTGCTGGTTCTACTTCCAGCACAAATACAGCTACCGCCAAAGGAACATATTCTGGGACTACGTACACGTCCGCTCCCAGTTTAGCTACATACGACATCACTGATTTGGCGTTGACGAAAGTAGTTACTCCAACCGTTTTCACCGCTGGTACGACCACGTTATCGTATACATATACCATCACCAATAATGGTTCATCTCCAGTGTCTGGTACGGTCACGGTTGACGATACGAATGCTGTCGTGACTTGTAACTCGATAGCCAGTCAGGGAGATCTGGATGCCAATTTCGATCCAGGAGAATCGTTAACTTGTACGGCGTCTTACACCCTGACAAGCCGTGATCGTTCCATCGGCTATGTCACTAATATTGCTTCTGGTTCCATTGGGAGCACAAAAACCAATTCAACGTCTGCAACATCTGTTTCAGATCAACCAGATCTTGTCGTGTCGAAGGCCGCAGACATTAGTGGTGGTCAGGCTATTCAGGGAACACCGTTCACATGGACGGTCACGGTTGCGAACAACGGTGGCGGGACCGCAACATTTGCAAACGGCGCAACCGTTCTATCAGACACTTTACCATCCGGTGCTACATATTCATTGCCAGCCCCTTATTCAGATTTGACAGGGTTAACCGGTAATTCGGGAACGTTGAATTGTAATATTGTATCCTCAACTTTAACCTGCGTGGCTGCCACTAGCTCTTTGATCATTGAGAGTGGAAGAAGCTTTACAGTGGACGTGGAGATTACAGCAAACGTTGGGACATCCACTATGACGAATGTCGCCAGCGCAGACCCTAACAATGTCACCACAGAAAGTAATGAAGGGAATAACAACGGTAGCGATACGGTTGCCGCTTCTGCGACGCTTCCTAACATAAGGATCATCAAAAGCAACGATGTTGGCGGTGGAGTGGTGCTGGGAGGATCGTTTACCTGGACTTTGACAGTTGAAAACAACGGCACGTCTGATATTACCTTTGCTGATACACAGAGAGTTGTTTCTGATGCGTTGCCATCTGGCCCAACATATGGAACTTTGAATATCATCAAAACGGATGTGGTGAACGATGTCAATTTGGGTTGCTCCATTAGTGTGAGTACTTTGACATGCGAAGCAAGCGGCGGCTCCATAACCCTGCCGGCCGCCCGATCTTTTATTGTCGAAATACCTGTGACCCCTAATTCAACCGGTGTTTTGACAAACACCGCTGTTGTAAATCCTGATTTCCTCTTCTCGGAAGGTAGCACGGCTGATAATAGTTCTACAAATTCTGTTACGGTGTATACACCTCCCACGGTTACAAAATCCTTTAGTCCCGCAACGATCTCCGCAGGTGGCACATCAACTTTGTCGCTCGCTTTGACTAATCCTTCGTCGAATCCAGGTGCCCTTACTACAGTTCGCGTGGATGACGACTTTGGCTCCAGTGGTATTACGCTCGATAGCACGACCTTTACATTTACTCCAGCAAGCTGCGGTACGATCACTAAAATAAATGGATCCGCTTCTGCGGTTAACGATACGGCTATAAGGTTTACGGCCGCATCATTAGCTCCGGGCGCCAGTTGTAGTGTTGATGTCGATGTGACCAGCTCTACGGTTGGTCAAGTGACAAACACAACATCTGCGCCTACAGCGTCTGGTCCATTTTCATTGACGGGTAATACGGTGAATGCTGATCTTACGGTGACAGGTCCGGACTTATCCCTGAGAAAAGATGATGGCGTAACGAATGTAGCCGCGGGTGGGACAACAACCTATGTGTTGACCGTTTCCAATACAGGCAATGCGAGTACAAGCGGAACGATTACGGTGGTGGATGTGCTTCCCTCAGGAATGTCTGTTGCAGATGGCTCATTGACTTTAACTGGGGCAAACAATGCGGATTGGTCATGTTCGTCTGCCAGTGATGTAGTTACGTGTACTAGCAGTATTGCCATCGCTGCGACGGGTGATAGCGTCTTTGCATTTACAGTGAATGTGGACTCAGCCGCATCTGGGTCTCAGGTAAACCGGGCAAAAGTCGGTGGTGGAGGTGACCCGACAAATTCCAGCGCACCTACTTCAACAACCGTAAACAACTGTACAGCGGACGATACACCTGAAGGCTGTGCCTTGGATACTGATACGGTTCAAGTAGCACCGGATTTGAGTCTTGCAAAAACAGACTCGTTGACAACTGTCAGCGCAGGCGGGACGACAACTTATTCCTTAACAGTGTCTAATACAGGTAGTGCAAACACAAGCGGAACAATCACGATAGTGGATGTGTTGCCAGCAGGAATGTCTGTTGCAGATGGATCATTGACTTTAACTGGGACAAACAATGCGGATTGGTCATGTTCATCCACCAGCGATGTGATTACATGTACCAGTAGCATTGCCATCGTCTCGGCGAGTGACAGTGTCTTTGCATTTACGGTTGATGTGGATGCAGCGGCATCTGGGTCTCAGGTAAACAGAGCAAAAGTCGGTGGTGGCGGTGACCCGACAAATTCCAGTGCACCTACGGCAACAGATGTAAGCAACTGTACAGCGGACAACACACCGGAAGGCTGTGCCTTGGATACTGATACGATCCAAACAACAACCGATTTGAGCCTTACAAAAACAGATTCGCTAACAACCGTCACCGCAGGTGGGACGACAACCTATACGCTAACGGTTTCCAACTCGGGCAGTGGGAACACAACTGGGACAATTACTGTGGTGGATGTGCTTCCAGCAGGAATGTCAGTTGCAGACGGCTCATTGACTTTAACCGGTACCAACAGCGCAGATTGGTCATGTTCGTCTGCCAGTGATGTAGTTACATGTACCAGTAGTGTTGCTATCGCATCGGCAAGCAATAGTGTCTTTACCTTTACAGTGAATGTGGACGTAGCCGCATCTGGGTCACAGGTGAACCGGGCAAAAGTCGGTGGTGGAGGTGACCCGACAAATCCCAGTGCACCTACTTCAACAACAGTAAACAATTGTACGGCGGATGATACGCCTGAGGGTTGTGCGTTGGATACCGATGCGGTTCAATTAGGGCCAGATTTGGGTCTTACAAAAACAGATTCGCTGACAACCGTCACCGCAGGTGGAACGACAACCTATACGCTAACGGTTTCCAACTCTGGCGGTGGCAACACAACGGGAACAATTAATTTGGTGGATGTGTTGCCTGTAGGAATGTCTGTTACAGACGGCCCGCTGACTTTAACCGGTGCCAACAGTGCTGATTGGTCGTGTTCGTCCACAAGTGATGTGATTACATGTGCGAGTAGCGTTGTTATCCCATCATCGGGCGATAGCGTCCTCGCATTTACAGTCAATATAGATGCGTCTGCGACTGGTTCCCAGGTGAACCGGGCAAAGGTCGGAGGTGGTGGAGACCCAACGAATTCAAGTGCACCAACACCGACCGATGTAAATGCTTGTGTCGCAACAGGTACTCCTGAAGGTTGCGCCTTGGATACTAATAACATGCCCAATGTATTTGATCCTCCTTTAGGTATAAAGTCGCTTGATGGCGATGGGAATCCTATTTTGATTTTCAGAATGGTATGGATCAATGATAGTAATGTCGTTGCGACTAATGTTCAGGTTGTTGATGATATCCCCGTTGGCACGACTTATGTCCCTAATAGTTTGCAGTGTGTCCCGCAGGGATTATCAACCACGAATGCTGGAAGCTCATCAGCGCCGTTGAACACAGCCCTTACGTCTTGTGCTTTTGATGCTACAGCGAATGGTGGCTTGGGCCGAATTCAATGGCAGGGTTCCATCGCTCCTGATCCAGGTGCAACTACTGAAGCGAATGCATCCAATGAGGTCATCATCACTTTTAGTGTCAACGTCAATAGTTCAACAAATCAGGTCAATAATACAGCCACATCTCGTACTGATACGAATGGCAATGGCAACTTTGCGGAAGAAACAATTGTTGGCACACAAGTGGTTGGTTCTAATAGTGTAACTTGGACCAGATCTTCTTCTAGCTTGCCTAAAACTGGATTTGCCCCGAATGTTGTAACAAATCTTCCCAAACAACCTGTCGACTTGATGTATTCAGAAATGGAGAACATTCAGCTTCTGATCCCGTCACTTGGCGTTCGTACTGATATTGTTGGTGTGCCAGAAGTGAGTGGCAATTGGGATGTGAATTGGCTTGGTGCGAAAACTGGTTGGATGGAAGGAACTGCATTCCCAACCTGGCAGGGAAACAGCGTCCTTGCTGGTCATTCTTATTTGGCGAATGGCAAAAAAGGACCGTTTGCTGATCTGTCGAAACTTCGTTGGGGTGATGTGTTGATCATTAAGGCTTTCGGACAGCAATATGTCTATGAAGTACGGAGTAACGCCATTGTTGATCCAAATGACAAGAAACCATTAAAACATGAAGAATTGTCTTGGTTGACATTGATCACTTGCAAGGAATTTGATCCAGACTTAAACACATACCGATATCGTGTTGTGGTTCGTGCAGTGTTGACGAAAGTTAAATAACAGTTTCCTAAATTAAATCAAAAAGGCGGATTTGTTCATCCGCCTTTTTGATTTAACACAAGACCGTATTCTTAATTATTAATCCACTCGCAAAGATGGGTATTCATGGCGAAATTCGAAACGTCTCAAGATGACTTCGATGACTTGTTTTTCATCAGGTTTCAGATCGGTAAACTCGAAGCCGATGTCGTAATAACGGTGGTTGTTCTCGTCCCTGCACCATGCCACCCGCACGGGGAGTCGCATGCGTGGGTTTGGGATCTCGGGCAAATCATCAGGGAAATTGATCTCCAGTGTCAACGATGTATCTGGCTCCATCGGCTTCTCGCCGATCATCATCGCGCCCAATACATTCAGGTCTTCAACGTATCCCAACAGAACCCGCGGGTTGACTGCATAAGCGGGAGTGAATGCCATTAATCTTTTGCGTTCTTCTTTTCTTTTTTCACCCACGGGTCGCTCCTTTTCTTTTCATTCTACAACCAAATCCACGTAAGTTTGCATAACAAAAATTGCGTTACTTCCAAAGTTTTGCTAATTCATTCAATGACTTGTAATATGGCTCGATGCTGGGGATGAAGTGCCGCTCGTCTTTTGCATGTGGACCAAACCCTGTTTGACCCCACACTACGGCCTGTCCGCCCGGGGCGAATCGTGCACTGGTGCCGGGTAACTTCCTCCCGATCTTCGCTTCGACTCCACCCGACGCCTGTTTGACTGCTTCGATCAACGCTTTCAACGCTGGATTATTCGGGTCACATGCCACGCCGTTTTCCATCACGGAGAATTTAACTTCGAGTCCGTTTGCTTGACAATACGACTCGACCGATACCCGTAGACCGAGAACATCATCCTGCGGGATGGGACGGATCTCCACACCTAGAATCCCTTCCGCAGCAGTGACGTTGTATACGCCCGTTGTGCCCACATTGATGAATGGGAATTTCGCTTGCGATTGCCATCCGTCTGCGGACTTAAGCGTGAGATGTTTGGCGAAGAGTTCGTTCAATGCAGAACGCGCAGCAATGAGTTTCTCGCTTAAGTCGCCGGTCCCTGCCACGCCGCTGTGACCTTTCTCTCCACGCGCGATCACGTTGAAGCGCATCACGCCGCGATTTTCCACGCAGATCTCGCCAAAGAGTTCAGTCCCTTTTTCACCGGTCCGTTCGCCTGCGATGAAGAGGGCTGGTGTATAGACTTCGGAAGTCTTTGCTAACTCTTTCATCACATGCGGCGTGCCCCATGCTTCGGCTTCTCCGTTCTCTTCGTTGCCGACGAGGAGAAGCGCAATGTTTGGGTAGGGGCGAAGCATTGCTTCGCCCCTACGAGAGGCCATCATATCCTTCATCCAAACCAGATACGTGGCGACGACGGTCTTCATGTCTGCGGCGCCGCGACCCCATAGATAATCACCTTCGATGCGCGGGATGAATTGCGAGTCGTCGGGCTCAGGTTCAACAACGTCGAAGTGGCCGGTGAGCAGGATTTCATCTGTGCGTTGCGCTTCGACTGCGGCTCCGCCTCCGCTACCCTGTGGGTACGATGTCAGCGCGGGAAATTTTGCGTACACCGCAGGATACTTCCCGTCGAAGAATCTCGTCTCCAAGCCTGCGCTCTTCAAGTAATCATCGATCAACGAGCCTGCGCGATGGACTTCGTCGAGTCTTTCGTTAGGTGATGCAGTGACAGACGGGATGCGAATCAGTTGTTGGGCAAGACCAAGGATCTCGGATGTTTTATCGGGATATGAAATTTCGATTGCGGCCTGTGGTCGCGAACGGAATCGGATCGGTGCGCTTGGAGTTTGGCGAATGTCATCGCGCGAGCGTTGAATGAACTCAGCGATCTTTGTTGAGTCCGAACCGAGCGAACCGTGATCGGATGCGATACGTTCCACGTCAGCTTTGACGTCCGCTTCATGCTCCGAAAGAAAATCTCGCAACACGCTCAACGGTACTTCGTCGCTTGCCCCCAATTCTCGCGAAGCGTGCAAACGTGCGCGCATTTTCTCGGATGTGTTGTGTCCGCCTTCAGACATTTCGATGAGCGGCGTTAAGTCGTTCCACAAGTTCAATGCTTTAGCCAATGGTTTAAGCTCACCTAGAGTCCATTTGAGGAAGGCGCGTACAGACATGGGTTTGCCAGTCAATGGGTTTTCGATCTCGGCACGCAACCCATATTTTGCGGCGGCGTTTTCGTTGGCACGTGCACGAGTGATGTCTTCGCGGTCGTAACGGAACGAACGTGCAAAGGTTGGGTCGGAGTAGATGCGCAGAAGCAGAAGATGTTTGAAGGTTAAGTTGGCGATGTCGAGGTCGAGCGAATGTCCGCCTTCATCGGTGCGCACTTCCACACGTCCCATTGGCAGGTTGATGCGCGCCATCAGGTTTTGCTTTTCAATTTGCAGAGCCATCTCATCGGGTGGTGTAGGCTGTCCAGCAGAAAACAGACCTCGAGCGTAGAGAGAAGCGAGTTGATCGCTCGTCGTTGAAATGATCCGCTCAACGGGTTCGGCAAAACTTCGGGCGCGGATGGGAGTCCAATTGTTATTTCCAAAACGGACTCCGCGCCGCACGAGGTCGTAGGAAATTTGCAGGTAATCATTGTACGAACGATAGAGATCGGGAAGATCGATCGACGGCGGATTCGGGAATGTGAGATTTCGCACCGAATCGAATTCTGTCAACGCGATAACAGCGCGTCCATCGCGGACCTGGGCCTGCAGCGGCGTCGAGGCAGTGGTCGCCACGAAAAGCGACGCGAACGCACGCAGGAGTCGTGTGGCGGTGATGTAGAACTCAGACTTGAATTCATCGAGGTGCTTATCGCCGCGTTCAGTGGGCGAGAGGTGGACGAAGTCCCATGCGAAGAGCGGATCGGGGAGCGAAAGGTTGCTGTGGATGCCGGTGGTGGCGAGCGTGTCGCCGTAGATATCCACGCATTTTTCGAGATAACGGCGTTTGGCGATGCTCCAATTGCCCGGGATGGAATGATGACCGATATCGGTGATGGAGAGCAGATTACCATGCCAGTAATGCAACCGTTCGCCGAAGTTGACGCCCGCGCGATGTAGTGCGTTGATGAGCGAGGCTTCCATGAGTCGGGCTTCGTAGATCGCGCCGCGTGCGCTGTAATACGGGCGTGTGGCCCATTCGATCATCCAGTGAAAGACCTCAAGCTGACTGAACTGTGCCTGCCAATGCGGAACACATTCGGCCAACAGATAATCCACGAACGAATGTTGGCTCGGCCCCGCGCCCACAGTCAACAAAGGACGCAGTTCTTCATCGAGCAGATTCCATTCCTGTTCGAACCCGTTAAGTCCGCTTTGTGGTTTTTCTTTGATGGCTTGTTCGAGAGCGAGGAGGTATTTGTCGGCGAATTGTTGAGGCATAAGGTTTCCAATAAAAAATGATGTTTGATACATACTTTGGTGGTTGAGTAGGGCGGATGTTTTTCCCGCCCGTATCGAAACCACCAATAACGGAAATACTTTTGCTTATATGGTGGTTGAGTAGCCCTGCGCAAAACCTGCAGGGCTACTCAACCACCAGGATATTATTAAAAGCTAACCTTTCAACGAATTTAACCCTTCCATCAACCGCTTGAATGCGCCTTCGGTTCTTTCAGATGGCGTGGCGTAGGAGAAACGAATCCATTCGCCGCCAAAGGGGGAGAAGAATGCGCCAGGGACAACGGCAACTCCGTGATTCTCGGCTAGATATTGACCGAGGGGTTCTGTGTCTGCCCAGCCTTTAGCTTTGATATAGTCACCGACGTTGATGAAGGCGTAATAGCCTTTGCCAATGATGTGTTGCATGTTGCTTTCGGCGAGGAGCTTTTTCAAAACCACGCGGCTGGCATTGGTGGGTTCGATGATGGTCTTGGCGGCTTCGGTGAATCCCATTTCGTAGGCGGCCATGGCAACAGCCAATGAGAAGAACGGTGGGATGACCGTGTGCGAAGAACGCGCCGTGATGAACTTGATGACGGCCTCATCCGCGATGAGGTGGCAGTTGCGGATGTTGGATCCGCCGAGCGATTTGGTGATGCCATCGAGGAACATGATGCGCCTGCGTTCTTCAGGCGTGAAGAACTTGAGGAAGGAGTTCAAGTCCATGGGGGACTCGTCGGTGACGTAGTGATACATCCAATCGAAGAAAACGAAGCCTACACCTGCCTCGAGAGCTGTCTTTGCGAGTAATGCTTGCTTTTCAGGCGATATGGTCAGGCCTGTGGGGTTATCGGGGTTCGTGATGACGAGGCCTGCGATCTTGCGTCCCTTTGATTCGGCGAACTTCACGCTTTCCCGAATCGCCTCTTCGGAATAAGCCCATCCTTGCGCAGGATCGCCCGGTGCCCAAAGGACATTTGCGCCAACTCCGTATGGTCCCCAGTTGTAGGAGATCCACGGCACGCGCGAAACCATGATGAGGTCACCTTGACGTCCGTAGCCGAGCGCCATCATCGCTTGATACGCTTTGACGAGGGCATCACGTCCGCCTGCGGTGCCGAGCACATTGGCTGGTCCCCAGCCTGACGAGGAGTCTAACTTCCAATATTGTTCGATAACGGCCTTGCGATAGGCGTCGGTGCCGAACGGCATATCGTAAGCCGTACCATGCTCCAGTTGAAGTTGAAGCGCGCGTTCGAGGATCGGCTTGGGGGTCCCGGGCAGTGAAGCGCCTCCATCACCTTGTGATGCATCAAATACTTTCGCACCGGGATTCTTCTCCACATATACCTTCAACGATTTGTTGATGAGGAACATGCGCGACGGTGGAATGTCTGCCATTTGCTTGAGATGGTCACTGACGGGAATGAGATTCTTTTCATCGAGTGCGAAAACTGGCGTGGCGTTGGAAATGGACATAGTGTTTTCTCCTTAAGCCCCCTCCCCTTGTCCCTCCCCCAAATACGACTGAAGTTCGTCGTATTTGGGGGAGGGTGCCAAAGGCGGGTGGGGGTAAAAAATAACGCCCCGATGTGCTCGGGGCGTTTTGGTGTACCTACTTTTGGGTGAACCTGTTCGTTACTGTTCACTTGCCAAGCACCAACGCCCTGTCACCGAATTATCGGTACGAGTAGTATTGGTGTTGTCGTTGGTGCGAATGTTGTTGAACATTGAAAGCAAGGATACCATTGGGGTTAACATGCGTCAAGCGACTTTATTATTTTGTTTCTTTTTCTGAAAGGCCCATCAAATACAGGATGCCATCAATGCCAAAGGAACTCAGTGATTGTTTGGCCGATTTCTTGACGATCGGTTTGGCGTTGAAGGCGATGCCAAGACCAGCTTTACTCAACATCGGCAGATCATTGGCTCCATCGCCGACTGCGATGGTTTGCTCCAAGGAAAAGCCTTCGTGTTGAGCGATACTTTCCAACAAAGACGCCTTGCGCTCACCATCCACGATCTCGGATACTACTCTGCCTGTGACGATTCCCTCTTCGATCTCGAGGTCGTTCGCGAAGACATAGTCAAAGCCAAATTTTCTTTGCAGAGCACGACCGAAATACGTGAACCCACCGGAGAGAATGACGGTCTTGTATCCCAGCTTTTTCAACGTGGTCATAAGTCTCTCAAGTCCGTCGGTATATTTTAGAGTCGCGGCCACTTCTGCTAAAGCAGACTCCGGCAGACCTTTGAGCAACGCCACGCGTTCACGAAAGCTTTCTTTGAACTTAAGTTCTCCGCGCATTGCACGTTCTGTGATCTCGGCCACTTGTTTGCCAACGCCTGCACGTTTGGCAAGTTCGTCGATCACCTCGGCTTGGATCAATGTTGAGTCCATATCGAAAGCCACGAGGCGACGATTACGACGGTAGACATTGTTCTCTTGATAGGCGATGTCCACTTCGATCTCATCAGCAAGTTCCATGAACTTACGGCGTAAAACGGGCAGGTCTGTGACATGTCCACGCAGGGAGAATTCCACGCAAGCTTGGCCGTCAGAGCCAACTGCTTCCAGGGGAATGCGACCAGAGAGACGTGCGATCTTGTCGATGTTCAAACCGTTATCTGCAACGATACGAGCCAGTCGGCCGATGTGATAGGCTGAGATACGCCTTGCTAACAAAGTGACAATGTGTCGTCCCTTGCCTTGTTGCCCCACCCACTGAGAATAACTTTCACTATCGATCTTGACGAATCGAATGTTCATTTGCAATTCGTCAATTTTCTTTTGGATAGCATCCAACACGATCTGCTCGTCTGAGATCTGTGTGGGGATCTGGATCAGCATTCCCAACGAAAGCGCGTCGTGAATGACCGATTGGCCGATATCCAATATATTGACATCGTACCCCGCCAACAATTCTGTGACAGATGCTGTGATGCCGGGTCTATCCATGCCCGTGATGTTGATCAAAATTGGGTCGTGCATATATAACCTCGATGAATATACCGCACTCGGTCACAAACGGCGTTTTTTCAAAAGGTGGAAAGCGCCATTTGTGACCGTGGGTATTGTAATTTGCAATCGGGGGCATACTATATCATAAGAATTCCATTCTCCGGCGTGTATAATAATAGGGTAATAATCATTCCAAGCCAAAGGATGTGCAAGTGACAAAACTATTTTTTGCCACAGATATTCATGGGTCGGACATTTGTTGGAGCAAGTTTTTGAATGCGGGGAAATTTTATGGAGTGGACGTACTGATTCTTGGTGGTGATATGACGGGCAAAGCGGTTGTGCCTTTCATTCATCAAGGTGGAAAGAATTACAAAGTGACACTCCTCGAACAGGATTTCCCGGTGACTAATGAAGAAGAACTCGCGGACATGCAGAAGCGTGTGCGAAGCCGTGGATATTATCCATATCTCACGACGCCTGATGAGATCGCCGAATTGGAAAAAGATCCTGAGCGCGTCAGCCAAATATTTTTGCAAGAAGTTCTCAAAGTCGTTGAGCAATGGATGGCTCTCGCTGACAAAAAACTGGATGGCACCGATATGAAAGTCTATTGCTGTCCGGGCAACGATGATATGGATGAAGTGGACGCGATCGTTCGTGCTTCCCGACGGGTGATTCTGGCCGAGGGGCTTGTGACTCCCCTTGATGAACATCACGAAATGATCGCATCGGGTTGGTCGAACAGAACGCCTTGGGATACGCATCGTGAAGAGGACGAGGACCAGCTCAAGGTCCGGTATGAAGCGATGATCTCCCAACTCAAAGATCCGCGCAATGCCATCTTCAACATCCATGTGCCTCCGTATAAATCTGGTCTTGATGAAGCGCCGGAACTGGACAAATATCTGCGGCCTGTGTTGGCAGGGCAGGCGTTGAAACCGGTCGGCTCGACAGCATTACGAAAAGCAATTGAAGAGACGAAGCCGTTACTCAGCTTGCATGGGCATATCCACGAAGGGCGCGGCTCGACCCGTATTGGCAAGACCCTATGCATCAACCCCGGCTCCATGTACGAACAGGGAACCTTGCTTGGTGCAATTGTGTCCTTGGGCAAGAACAAGATCGAAAATTATGTATTAACCTCAGGTTAACTATTTTGGATTTTGTGTGTTAATGATTTACAGTAAGTTAACCAAACTTCCCTAAGGAGGAGTCTTTATGAGTAATTTGTTTGTCCGCAAGGCGACCGGCCTGGTACGTTCATGGTCTGTCATGGACGCGTTCATTTACGCGTTCTTTTCCATCAATCTCGTTACACTCGGTTTGTACAGCTTTAGTCAGATGTACTATTTCGAGGGCGGGATGATCAACGCGTTGATCGTGAGCGCGATCATCATCTTCTTTGAAGTTATTGTGTATGCCGGGTTGATCGCTGTCATGCCTCGTTCGGGCGGCGATTATGTCTGGCAGAGCCGTATTCTCGGTGGCGCAGTGGGCTTCATCCTCGCAGTCACGGGCTGGTGGTTTATTCTGTGGTTGTGGGTTCCGTTGTATGGCGATATGTTCCGTCACATCGTGTTGGTGCCGTTGCTTGCCGTCCTTGGCGCAAAGGACACCGCTCTTTGGTTCGCTGGCACGCAGACCGGTTCTTTTGTCGCTTCATTGATCACACTTGCGATCGTGAGTCTATTCATTACCCTTGGCATGAAAACATATGCCAAGATCCAGAAATATTCGTTCTATGGTGGCGTGTTGGGATTGCTCATCGTGATCGTCTTGTTGCTGACCGGCTCCAACGAAGCTTTCAAGGCTGGCCTTGAAGCAAATGCTACTGCGATGTTCGGTGCTCAACCCGGTGCATATGATGCCACCGTTCAACTTGGGACCGATGCCGGCGCAGCAACTCCTTTTAGTGGTGGAAAGTTTGCGGCAGTGTTCCTTGTCTTGCCGTATCTCGTGTTCTTCAATTTGTGGCCGAATTGGGGCGCAACTCTTTATGGTGAAGTACGTGGCGCTACCGATTTCAAACGCAACATTTCCGGTATGGGATGGGCGCTTGGTGTGACCACCGTCCTTGCCATGATTGTATTATTTGCAATCCGCAAAACCGTTGGCTGGGATTTTTACGTACAAGCCGGTGCCGCATGGTGGAACCATGTCTGGTATGGCGCGGATGTGGCCCTGCCTTTCTGGCCGTACCCAGCTTTGCTTGCGGCTTTCCTGACCACCAATAAACTCGTTCAATTCCTTGTCGTTGGATTGATGAGCCTGTGGTGGTTCGGTTGGTGCGGAACTGTGTTCCTTTCCTCCACACGTGTGATCTTTGCCGCCGCTTTCGATCGTCTACTCCCCGAAAAAGTTGCAGAAGTGGATGAGCGCACCGGCACGCCGGTCAATGCTTTATTGTTGATGGTGGTACCTTCCATTCTTGTTGCGTATCTCTTCTCGTTCAATATCGCGAACTTCGCTTCATTGACCTTGTGCTCCACGCTCGTCATTGCGGTGACCTATCTCGGTACAACGATTTCCGCGATCATCCTTCCGTACACAAAACCTGATCTTTACAAGTCTTCCCCGATTGCCAAATACAATGTGCTTGGCATTCCCTTGATCACGGTTGCAGGTGTGATCTTCGGCAGTTTTCTTGTCTTCCTGCTCTACCAATGGATCTTCGACCCGAACGCTTTATATGGTATTGGGTATTCCATCAATGAAGCAGGTGTGAAGAATCTTCCTTCATTGATCTACATGGGCTCCATGTATGTGTTGGCAACAATTATCTACTTTGGTTTCAGAGCGTACCGCAAAAAAGGCGGTATTGATATGAATAAGGTCCAGTCTGAGATCCCGGTTGAGTAACTGTAAGGCATAAGAAATAAATTCTCATGGAGTACGGAGTAAAATAGCCCGTACTCCATGAGAATAGGCTATAGGTGATACTCGTAATGACAACACAACCAGAGATCGTACTTGAAATGAATCGCTTGATGGATGCCGCCCGCTCCAACGCAATCGACATGCGTGTGATCGGTGGATTGGCCGTTCGTGTCCATAGCCCTTTACAACGGCAGGCCTTTACGCGTGAATATCCCGACATTGATTTTGTAGTACATAAAAAAGCGCGCCGTAAACTTTCCCCTTTCTTCAAAGAGATGGGATACATTCCCGACCGTGAATTCAACATTCTCAATGGCGCACGTCGTCAGATCTTTGTGGACTCGCTGACAGGCCGTCGCATTGACGTCTTTGTCGGCGACTTTGAAATGTGCCACAAGCTCCCGTTGCAGAAACGTTTGGGGGCCGATCCTGTCACTGTCCCTCTGGCTGAATTGTTATTATCAAAGGCGCAGATCCTTGAACTCAATCGCAAAGATGCGCTCGATATCATTTCGTTATTACTCAACAACGAACTTGGGCGCGACGATCACAAGAAGATCAACTTGCATCGCATTGCACGGCTTTGCATACGGTATTGGGGTTTGTATAAAACCATATCCATCAACTTCACACGCGTTGAGAATATTCTCCTCCACGAAGAGCTCGATCTCACTGCAGAAGAAAAGCAAATTGTCCTGCGCCGCGTCCATCGTATTCAACGCACGCTTAAGGCCATCAACAAAAACCTTTTCTGGAAATTCCGTGACCAACTCGGCACACGCATTCGCTGGTATACCGAGGTGGAAGAAGTGGATCAATGATAAGGCGTATTCGGGTCATTCTCGGTGTTTTGATTCTGGCGGTGTCCATCGCTTTGTTGATCTGGGCTTATAAACCGTTGGATCGAACGATACTGACTCAGCCCGTCTCTCCTTCCAATCTGCAATTGCCGACACCGACCTCGCTTCTTATTTACCCGAACCCTGTTTCGTGAACAAGATGCCTTTTTCTCCCCGCGTCATTTTTCGTGTTTTCGCCGTGTGGATGATTGTATCCCTGGCTGTTCTTGCCTGTAGCGGAGTCGGTGTACCTGGTGATCAGCCAGCCCCTATAATTTCTCCGACAAAATCAGTTCTTGCAACACCTTCTGCCAGCGACTCTCCGTCGACAGCTTTACCATCCATTCCCGAGCGGCGCAGACTCACGTTGGAATTCCCATCGCAGATCCGCGCGGGAGATTCAGATCGAATCCGTTTGACGCTTGAAGTGGATGACCTCGGCAATATCACGCCAACCGCACAAGTCGGAGGGAATGTAGTCACCGGAGATGTGATTGAAATCCCGAACTTATATGAAACGCACAATGTAATTGCTGAAACAAAATTTGATGTAGCAGGGATGCAAGTCTCTCCGCCGGAGTTGATCAGCCAACCGCTCTCGAAGGGACAATCCATCAACTTCTATTGGAGTGTCCGCCCACTTGAAGTGGGAGTGTATCGCGGGACGGTCTGGTTCTATCTGCGGTTCGTGGATAAAGTCAGCGGGGAAGAAAGCCGAAATACAGTATCAGCTCAACTTGTCGAGATCGAAGCGGTGAATTTCCTCGGCCTGCCTGCGAAGGTTGTGCGAACTCTTGGGGGGATCGGGTCCCTGGTTGGGGCGGTGGTTGGCTTCCCGTTCTTTGAAGATATCGTCAAGTTTCTTATTGGCAGAAGAAAACGTAAAAAATAAAATATAGGATGAAAATCACCTAAAATGTTGACATGCATTCAATGCGGGGCATTTGTTCTTTATGGTACAATTTTGAGCGTTGTTAGACAAATTACGATGGAGAATATATGAGTCCGTGGATTTTTGTTGGCTTGTTCTTTGTTGTCGGGCTAATTATCCCAGTCGGTGCAATTGTAGTGGCTTGGATTTTAAATCCGAAAAAGCCCAATCCCATCAAGCAATCAACTTATGAATGTGGTATCGAAACTGTCGGCGATAGCTGGGTACAGTTCAAAGCGCAATATTATATTTTTGCGCTTGTTTTTTTGGTGTTTGATGTGGAAACAGTTTTTCTGTTCCCCTGGGCAGTGAAACTCGACTCTTTGGGCCTGTTCGCTGTTATTGAAGGTATTGTCTTCATCCTCATCCTTGTTGCAGGGTTGGTTTACACCTGGCGCAAAGGGATGTTGGAGTGGGCATAAATCTTATGTAATCGCAGAAAAGGCTGATTGGAAAAAATCCATTCAGCCTTTTCTTTCTCTAACAGGAGTAACTCATGAGCTTTTGGAAAGACCCTCTCGAAGTTGCCGCAGATTGGTTGATGGGTATCTTCGGAAGTTGGGGCATGCCCGAACTTGCCGCCCAGATCTTGATCGGCTTTCTCGGCGTTTTGATTCTGATCAGTGTTTTGATGGTGCTAGACATTGCTCTGGTGTGGGTTGAGCGTAAAGTGGTGGCCCGCTTTCAAGATCGCATTGGCCCCAATCGCTTGGGACCATTCGGCTTGATCCAGCCGTTTGCCGACATCATCAAACTGATGATCAAGGAAGATACTACACCTGGTAATGCGGACAAGGTTGTGTATAACCTTGCGCCGATGCTTTCAATGATGTCTGTGTTGATCTTGTGGGCCGTGGGGCCATTGGCCCCCAAGATGCTTGGCGTGGATTTGAACATCGGTGTGTTGTACATCATTGCCGCAGGTGCCATCGGTACGCTTTCGATCATTATGGCGGGTTGGTCATCGAATAATAAATTTGCCTTGATCGGCGCGTTTCGTCAGGTGGCGGTGATGATCTCGTTTGAAGTGCCGATGTTGGCCGTGATGCTGATCCCAACCATTTTTGCAGGTTCGATGGGAACAGCGGCAATTATCGATGCACAGAACATTTGGTATTTCTTCCTTTCTCCTCTTGGTGCGTTGATCTTTTTGATCGCGGCCATTGCCGAATTGGGACGTGCTCCCTTTGATATGGCTGAAGGTGAATCAGAATTGGTCTCTGGTTATAACGTTGAGTATTCTGGCATGAAGTTCGGTATGTTCTATGCGGGCGAACTTCTACATGCCTTCACCTTTGGTGGTTTTCTGGCGATCATGTTCTTCGGTGGGTATCGTTTCTTTGGCTTGGAGAAGGTGAGCCCATTTCTGGCGATAGCAGTACTCGTTGCTAAGGCTTTTGTTGGTTACTGGGTAATCATGTGGATTAAGTACACACTGCTTCGTATCCGCATTGACCATATGTTGGCCTTCAACTGGAAGTTCCTGACGCCGCTGGCGTTTGTCCTTTTGATGGTGACAGCGTTGATGAATGCGCTTCTCGCTGAAACCCCAAGCTGGCTTTACATCTCCGGCATGTTCCTCTCGAATATTGTGGTCGCATGGGTTGCGCTTGAGATCGTACGCTCTTACAGCCGTAAGGAACGCGAGCGGATCGAAGGGCCAAAACCTGTTGTAGAAGTTGCACATCACTAAATGGAGCAAATATAAATATGACTCCTGATCAGATCGTATTCATAATCGTTGCGCTTGTCACACTTGGTTCTGGTTTCATGGTGGTGGTAACGCGTAATCTCATCCATGCCGCGTTGTGGCTGGTGGCGACCTTGTTCGGTGTGGCAATCGTCTACACCTTGTTGAATGCAAGTTTCCTGGCTGTGGTTCAAGTGGTGGTGTATATCGGAGCCATTGCCATTCTTTTCATCTTTGCGGTGATGCTCACTCGCAAAGACATGCGTGACTCTGGCCCTCAGCATAATAAGAACTGGTGGTTCGGCGCATTGCTGGCTGTACTCACTTTTGGCGGGTTGTTCTTCCTGCTTCAGGGTTGGAGCGGCATGTCGTCGACAGCACCAGCTTACCCGTCCGGTTTTGACGCGATCTCTGAGTTGGGTAATGCGCTTACGTCGCCTACGGGATATGTCCTGCCGTTCGAAGTTGCATCCGTCCTGTTGGTGGCGGCGTTAGTCGGTGCGGTTTATGTTGCGTTCAATCCCCGCTCCGGGAAGTCTGAGAAATAGGAGGCGCAAACGATGGTTCCAATTTCCTGGTATCTAATTTTTGCGGCCGCTCTTTTTTGTATTGGTCTGTTTGGCGTGCTTTCAAGGCGCAATGCAGTTGCGATCCTGTTGGGCGTTGAGTTGATGCTCAATGCGGTGAATATCAATCTTGCCGCGTTTTGGCGCTACGGAAACGTGACGCAGATGGCGGGACAGGTATTTGCCATTATCGTCTTTGCAGTGGCCGCGGCGGAAGTGGCTGTGGGCCTTGCATTGGTGATCTCTGTATATCGTCGTCGTAACACGGTGGTGGCAGACGATATCGACATGATGAAGTGGTAGGGAATATATGACAACTGAAACATTGATCTGGTTAATTCCACTCCCACCTGTATTGGCATTCTTTTTGATCGTGTTATTTACGAACAAGAGCAAGGTGTTGAGCCACACGATTGGCGTGGGGGCGGCGATCTTTTCGTGGTTGGCAAGTTGGTATGTTTTCTGGCAGGCAACCCACGTGGAACACCTCGGCGAACATCCATTTGAGTCTGCGATCAACTGGTTACCAACTGGAAATACATGGCTCAAGATCGGCGTGTTGATCGATCCGCTTGGCGCAGTGATGTTGTTCTTTGTGTCCATAACGATCTTCATGATCTTTTTGTATAGCGTTGGGTATCACAACTTCGGTCAACCTAAAGGCGACCATGACCACAAAGGTTTGCCGCCTCACGGTGCGACTGTGGAAGAACACGGACACAAACATGTAGTGCCTTCCGTTGAGCCGATGTACTCGCGCTTCTTTGCATTTCTCGGTTTGTTCGCTTTCGGTATGTATGTACTCGTGGTTTCCGACAACCTGCTCACAATGTTTGTGGGTTGGGAGATCATGGGCTTGTGTTCTTACTTGTTGATCGGTTTCTGGTACGGCAAACCGTCCGCACGTAATGCGGCAGTCAAAGCTTTTATGACCACCCGTATCGGTGATGTGTTTATGTTGTTGGGTATTTCCTACCTTTATAGTGTGACGGGCACACTTTCCTTCCGTGAGATCTTTACGGAAGAAACGCTCCATATGCTTGCTGAAAACACAACATATTTCGGCATGACGGTCTCTGGCTTTATTGCCTTGTTGCTCTTTATCGGCACAGTCGGCAAGTCTGCACAGTGGCCTTTGCATGTGTGGTTGCCCGACGCCATGGAAGGCCCGACTCCGGTCAGTGCCATGATCCATGCGGCGACGATGGTGTCTGCGGGTGTGTATGCGGTCATCCGCATGTTCCCGCTTCTCACTGCCGATTTTCACGGGCATGAACTTACGACAACGATGACGATTGTCGCGTTCATTGGCGCATTTACAGCCATCTTCGCCGCGACCATCGCTCTGGCGCAAAATGACATCAAACGTGTGTTGGCTTATTCCACGATCTCGCAACTTGGCTTCATGATCGCCGCGCTCGGTATCGGTGCTTATGTTGCTGCAACATTCCACCTTGTCACTCACGCCTTCTTCAAGGCGTTGCTCTTCCTTGGCTCCGGTTCTGTCATCCACGGTATGGAGCATGGTGTCCTGCACACAGGCAACCATGATGTGGACCCACAGGATATGTACAACATGGGCGGCCTTCGTCACAAGATGCCCATCACATTCTGGACGTTCCTGATAGGTGGCTTCGCGCTTTCAGGTTTCCCGCTTATTACTGCGGGCTTTTGGTCGAAGGACGAGATCTTTGCGGATGCCTTCGGGCATGGTCACATGGCGGTCTTCGTTACGCTGGCTTTCGCCGCACTCCTGACTGCCTTTTACACCATGCGCCAGATCACTTTGACTTTCCTTGGAGAGCCGCGTACAAAAGAAGCTGAACATGCGCAGGAGACTCCCTGGACAATGACAGCTCCTCTTGTCGTCCTCTCGTTCTTTGCTGTGACTTTTGGCTGGGTCGGCATCCCTGAAGATTTTCTTGGCTTACGCCTTTCTCCCAGTTGGTTCCATGAATTTGTCGGTGGTACTCTGGCAGAACACCCTGAAGCCGTTGTATTTAGTTGGGTGCCATTCCTGACTTCTCTAGTTGTTGCCCTCGGCGGCCTCACACTTGGCTATCTCGTTTATCGCAATTTAAACTCTGTTAGCGAAGATAGACTCCAGATCCCATTTCTCAAGAACAAGTATTACTTCGATGAGATCTACGACGCTGTCTTCGTTAAACCGATCTACTGGTTCTCCGAAAACGTGGTCTATAAATTCATGGATCAGGGTGTGATCGACGGCATCTTGCATATCTTTGGTCCAACGACGGGTGGGATTGGTTCATTCATCCGCAACAAATTTGACCTGCCCGTTATCAATCGCTTCATAGGTGACGGCTCGGCAGATGTCACGTATTGGTTTGGTGGCAAATTACGTGCCATCCAAACTGGACGCGTCCAGCAGTACCTCATGTTTGCTCTGGTGACTTTCATCATCATCGGCGCAGTGTTGTACTTCTTTGTGCTGGCTTAAGGAGTAAATGATGGATTTCATCTCTACTCATCTTCTTGCAACGATCTTGTTCTTCCCCGCGCTCTCTGCGCTTGTGATGCTCTTCCTGCCAAAGGATGAGGCGAAACTCCACAAGTGGTTTGCGTTGGGCGCGAGCCTTGTTACGTTTGTGTTGTCACTGGTTTTGTGGTTCAGTTTCAATGCATCTCAACCAGGATATCAATTTGAAAAATCATACACATGGTACGCTGCCATTGGTTCATCCCTGCACCTCGGTGTGGATGGCCTCTCACTCTCGATGGT
This sequence comes from Candidatus Defluviilinea proxima, assembly GCA_016721115.1. Taxonomy (NCBI): domain Bacteria; kingdom Bacillati; phylum Chloroflexota; class Anaerolineae; order Anaerolineales; family Candidatus Villigracilaceae; genus Candidatus Defluviilinea; species Candidatus Defluviilinea proxima. The sequence goes on along the minus strand of JADKIW010000001.1, from coordinate 4,004,358 downwards.
TTTGCTTACGACCTTCCTGACCCCGCTTGCGATCCTGGCCTCGTTCGGCATCAATGACCGCACCAAAGCGTATATGATGCTGTTCCTCTTCCTCGAGACAGGCATGCTCGGTGTGTTCACTTCTATTGACTTGCTGGTCTTCTTCGTCTTCTGGGAAGTTGGACTTGTCCCGATGTACTTCCTCATCAACCAGTGGGGGAGCGCGAACCGCAACTACGCCTCGCTCAAATTCATGATCTACACCATGGGCGGTTCGCTCGGACTGTTACTTGCGGTGCAGTTGCTTGGCGTTTTGTTCAAGACCTATGACCTGCAAGTGATCACCGCTCAGTGGTCCGTATATTCAGCTCCAATTGCTGGTATCCCTGCGGCGACGGTCAAGACGGTGGCCTTCTGGGCGTTCGTGATTGCGTTTGCGGTCAAAGTTCCGCTTTGGCCTTTCCACACATGGTTGCCCGATGCGCACACCGAAGCCCCGACCGCTGGCTCAATGATCCTTGCGGGTGTTCTGCTCAAACTGGGAGCATATGGTTTCTTGCGCTTGATCCTGCCACTGTATCCTGAGCAGGCGAAGGTCTATGCTGGTGCGTTGGCATTCCTTGCGGTTGCCGCGATCGTCTTTGGCGCTTTTGCCTCCTACGCCCAAACGGACTTCAAACGACTGGTCGCGTATTCCTCGGTCAACCATATGGGGTTCGTAGTGCTCGGTATCGCTGCAGCAGCTTTCGCCGTCGGGACAGATGACGCGCGGATCGCTTTGAACGGAGCCATCCTCCAGATGTTCAATCACGGCCTTTCAGCGGCGGGCATGTTCTTCCTGGTCGGCGTCATCTACGAACGGACACACACACGCAACCTCGAAGAGTTCGGCGGCCTGTTCCCGCTTGTCCCAGTCTATGGTGGGATTTTGATCTTCACCAGCATGGCGTCACTTGGACTGCCCGGACTCAACGGTTTTATTTCCGAGTTCCTGGTGGTGCGAGGTGCATTTGGTGTCGGAGTCAATTCCGTGTCTGTGATGGCGATCTACACAGCAGTTGCCATGATCGGACTGCTCTTCACAGGCGCGTATATTTTGAAGGGAATCAAGAAAGTATTGCATGGTCCCATGAACGAACATTGGGCGCACGGCGAGCATAAGTTGACCGAGATCAACGCACGCGAGATCATTGTCATGGTCCCGCTCATGGCGCTAATCTTGTGGATCGGTCTGTATCCCATGTGGATATTGGACGTGATCAACAAAGCCGTTGTCATGCTTTTCTAAGAGGTGGATGATGAATTTTCCTGTCCTTAGCGTCATCACGTTTACACCGATGGTTGCGGCATTGATCATTTTGATGATGCCTGCCCAACGGAGGAACGAAATCCGTGCTGTTGCTCTTGCGGCAGCAACGTTTGCCTTGATCCTTTCGATCTGGGTCTATGTGCAATATTTGACTCGGAACATGATTGGTTATCAGTTTGAGGAAACCTATCGTTGGCTCCCTGCGCTTGGCATCGGCCTGCACTTAGGTGTAGACGGTATGAGCACCCCTCTTGTCCTGTTGACCGGTATCGTCATGTTTACAGGTGTGCTTATCTCGTGGGGCGATGAAGATCCACATGTCAAAGCAGGCATTCAAGATCGTCCACGTGAATTCTTCGCCTTCCTGTTCCTGTTGGCGGGCGGTGTGTTTGGCGTGTTCGTTTCCCTTGACCTGTTCATGTTGTTCTTCTTCTATGAGATCGCGGTCTTCCCGATGTACCTGCTCATTGTGATTTGGGGTTGGGTGAAGACCCGCGAATACGCGGCTATGAAGCTGACCCTGTACCTGTTCATCGGTTCGGTGGTGGCATTGGTCGGTGCGTTGGCTATGTATTGGTTGCAATACAAGAATACGGGCGTTCTCTCTTTTGATATGCTCCTCATGGAAAAGGCCGGTTTTTCGTCCGCGTTCCAAATTGCATGGTTCTTGCCGGTCTTCTTTGGCTTTGCAGTTTTGGGCGGTATCTGGCCCTTCCATAACTGGTCACCAGATGGTCATGTGGCCGCACCAACGGCAGTGTCCATGTTCCATGCAGGCGTGTTGATGAAACTTGGTGCGTTCGCCGCGTTGCGTGTGGGAATCATGCTTTTGCCTGAAGGGGCAAAGTATTGGTCGTGGCTCATCATGCTCTTCGCGGGTGTGGCTGTAGTCTACGGCGCTTATATTGCCTTTGTTCAAACCGACATGAAATATATGATCGGCTTCTCGTCCGTTTCACACATGGGGCTTGTGGTTCTCGGCCTTTCAACCCTCAATCGTAACGGTCTGATCGGTGCGGGTGTGCAAATGTTCTCACATGGTGTGATGACGGCTCTGTTCTTTGCCGTCACCGGCATGATCTATGACCGGGCGCACACGCGTATGATCCCTGAATTAGGCGGCATGATGAAGATCATGCCCTTTGCTGGCGTAGGCTTCATCATCGGCGGTCTTGTCTCAATGGGTATGCCCATGTTCTCCGGCTTTGTAGCTGAGTTCCCGATCTTCATGGGCGTTTGGGAAACGCGTTGGCTCGTTGCTGTGATCGCCAGTATTTCCATCGTCATCACTGCGGCGTATATCATGATCAACATTCGCAAGGTGTTCTTCAGTGAACTTCCTGCAAATCTTGAAGGGCATGTCGGCGATATCACGGTTCTAGATAAGATTGCCATCGCCACACTTTGTCTTTTGATGATCGGCATCGGTTTGTTCCCGAGCTTGATGGTGCCCATGGTGCAAACAGGGGTGAAACATATTACAGATATTCTACAGATGGGAGGTCTCTAAATGTTCACTTCCACAATGTTCGCATCCATCCTCCCTGAAATTCTGATCCTCGTCATCGGCATCCTCATCCTTGTGGTTGAGCCGTTCTGGAAGGAAGAGAAACGCCGTAACGTAGGTTGGCTCACTGCTGGCGGTTTACTTCTTGCGATGATCGTCAGCCTGCTCTTCGCCCGACCGGGCGAGCCCACGATGACGCTTGGCGGCATGGTGCGCTTTGACTGGCTTGGCTTTTTCTTCAAGATGTTGTTCATGTTTGCAGGAGCGGCGACAGCCCTTCTTTTCATGGATAACGAGAAGATCGGTCATCGTGGCGAAGCGTATCTTTTGCTTCTCGCCTCGCTTCTGGGCATGAACCTGATGGCTGTTTCCTCCGATTTGGTCATGCTCTACCTTGCGATCGAAACTACCTCGATCCCGCTTTACATTCTCTCCGGCTTCATGCTCGCGGACGATAAGTCCACAGAGGCTGGTTTCAAGTATTTGCTCTTCGGCGCGTTGACATCCACCATCATGTTGTATGGGTTTAGTCTTGTCTTCGGCTTCTCTGGAACAACAAACATCTATCAACTCGCGGACATGTTGAAGGCTGGCAATCTGCCGCTCGTCACCGCTTTCGGTGTATTGGCCCTCATCCTTGTGGGACTCGGTTTCAAGGTTTCGCTTGTGCCGTTCCACTTTTGGGCACCAGATGTGTACGAAGGTGCGCCGACACCAGTCTCTGGCTTCCTTTCGACTGCTTCAAAAGCTGCGGGTTTTGCTGTGTTGGTCCGCTTGTTCTTTGTGGCATTCCCTGATTACGCCGTCTCGTGGACATTGGCAATTGCGGTACTGTCTGCCACCACAATGACAGTGGGTAACCTGCTCACTCTTCAACAGACCAATATCAAACGCCTGCTTGCGTATTCATCCATTGCGCATGCAGGATACACATTGATCGGTGTCGTTGCATTGTCACAGTTGGGTGCAGCAAGTGTTGTCTTTTACCTTGCGGCCTATATTGCCACGAACCTGTTGGCCTTCGGTATCGTCATGGCATTCAGTCGTGTAACTGGTTCAGATGAGATCAAAGATTATGCAGGTCTCAGTCGCCGCTCGCCGTTGTTGGGTTTGATGATGTTGGCCGCGTTCCTTTCATTGGCGGGCATGCCTCCGTTCGGTGGCTTTGTGGCGAAGGTCTTTGTCTTTGCCGCAGGTGTGCAGGCTGGTTATACCTGGTTGGTCATTGTCGGTATCCTTAACTCGATCATCGGTGTGTACTACTATCTCAACGTGTTGAAGTATGTGTATCTCTATCGCATGCCGAACGAAGACGAGGAAAATCATCCAGTTCCGCTATCCCGCCCGTATATGATCGCTTTGGTAGTGTTGGTGGCCGGTGTGATATTGGTGGGTACCGTATTTGCCCCGTGGTTTAGTTGGTCAGATGCGGCGGCGTTGAATCTGTTCTAAAGGATCCACGCTGGGCGTAGGATTTTTGTCGTGTAGGAAAAGGATTTTTGTAACCGAAGGCAGGCTAAAGGTCCAAAAAGGAAGCGGACGTAACTCGTCATATTTGTTGTTTGACATACCTTTAGCCTGTCGTTTATAATCGTGCAACATGACACAATCAGAACAAAAAGGCAGGAGCATCCTGACGAACCTGTTGATCGTGCTGATCGGGCAAATGGGATGCCTGACATTGGTTATCATCCTTGTCTCGGTGTTCGCAGGATTGTGGCTGGACAAAATTTTTGATACAAAGCCGGTGATTACGCTGGCTTTGTTGTTTGCAGGAATTCCCGTGTCGGTGCTCGTAATGTTGAACGTCGGGCGCAAAACACTGGCACGGATGAAAGAAGATCTGGAAAAAGAAAAATAGATTTCGTCATAGGAGGCGGATTTTGGAAAAAGAAACACGAAGACCCTGGCGCCGATGGGTCGTGCTGGTACTAATGATCGCAGGTTTTATTTTGGGCGGCATTTTTGTGCCTGTACAACCCGAGATCACGGTTGCCGCAGAAAAACTGATCGAAGAGCCAATTGTCGAAAATTTCCTCGGCTTTGGTCCTTTGTATTTAGTGAATACTATTCCTACCTTGGCTGTGACTCTTGTTCTGCTGATCGTGATTGCGTTTTTCACCAACCGTTCGTTGAAGCAGAGCGCACAAACCGATCTTGTGCCGCGCGGCATTGGCAATCTCATGGAAGCTATTTTGGAAATGCTCTATAACCTGACCGAAGGTTCAGCAGGTAAGTATGCCAAAATGATCTTCCCTTGGTTTGCGACGATCATGATTTATGTGTTGTTTGCAAACCTGCTCAAGTTGATTCCTGGCTTTGAATCGATTGGTGTTTTGCATCCTCATGGCGGTGAACACGGAAGCGAGTTACATGGTTGGCAAATCTATGGCCCTGAATTGAGCCATGATTACATTTTGGCTCCATTCTTTCGTGGTATTTCTGTAGACTTGAACTTCACCGTATCACTTGCGTTGATTGCAGTGGTGATGATCCAGGTGATCGGTTTCCGTGCGCAGGGCCTTGGGTATCTGAGCAAGTTCTTCAATACGAAGCGCATGTTCAAGGTCCCGTTCTTCGGCGCAATGGACTTTTTGGTCGGCTTGCTGGAGTTGATCTCGGAATTGTCCAAGATCCTTTCGTTTGCCTTCCGTCTTTTCGGTAATATGTTCGCAGGTATCGTGCTCGTGGCGATCGTTGCGGGCTTGTTGGGCAAGATTTCCATTTTGCCCGCAATGGTGATGATGTTCGAATTGTTCGTGGGCGTCATCCAGGCGTTCGTGTTCGGTATGTTGACGATGGTCTTCATGGCGCAGGCCACGCAAGGTCACGGCGACGAACACGCAGAAGCACACTAATCTAATCAATAACAGGATAACCCTAAGGAGGCTTGTAATATGGATGGACAATTTCTTTTGGATGCGATGCGCTACGTGGGCGCAGGGCTCGCGATGATCGGCGCCGCTGGCGCAGGTATTGGTATCGGTTTGAGTGTGCAAGGTGCGCTTACCGGTATGGCGCGTAACCCAGATACCTACGGTAACTTGCTGACCAACATGATCCTTGGCATCGCGTTCTCTGAAGCGATCGCGATCTACTGTTTGGTTATCGCGTTCCTCATGCTCTTCAAAGTCGTGTAATCGAATAGGAGCAACAGATGGAAGCACTTGGTATTAATCTCGGTCTGCTCATCGTTCAAATTATTGCGTTCATCATTGTTTTTCTGACATTGAACGCTTGGGTCTATCAGCCCATGTTGAACATGATGGAGACCCGCAAACAGAAAATTGCACAGGGCCTCGAAGATGCCCGTGTGGCCGCAGAAGCCCGCGCAAATGCCGAAAAAGAAGCGGCAAGTATCATTTCCAAGGCAAATGTGGAAGCTGGCAAGATCGTGGCAGAAGCCACCGAACGTGCCGCCTCCGCAGGCAAGGACGTGAAAGCCGCTGTTGAAGCTGAGGCTGTCAAGGCTCGTGAAGCCGCCGTTGCCGAAGCCGAGCTCGAACGCGCTCGCGTTCTTGGTGACCTGCGCGGTCAGGTTGCATCCTTGGCCATCGCCGCCGCGAACAAATTGGTCGGCGAAGCATTGGATGAGAAGAAACAGCGTGCCTTGCTTGATGAGTTCTTCTCCGGCGTGAAGTCTGGTAAGGTGGTCGTGGTTGAAGGCGAGTTCAAAGGCGATGCCGCCGAAGTCACCAGCGCGTTGCCCCTCACCAGCGACGAGCAAGCAACTGTCAAGAAGAGTTTCGATGCGAAAGAAATTTCCTTCAAAGTTGACCCCGCTATCCTCGGCGGCCTGGTCGTCAAGATTGGCGGCAAGGTCCTCGACGGTTCAGTCGCAGGCAAGCTCGAAGGTCTACGCCACAGCCTGAAGTAAAAAAGTCTGATGAAAGGGTTTTGGTAAAATTACCAAAACCCTTTTTTTGTTTAACTATGAACCATCAAAAATCACTCAAACAAATCTTTGCTGAGCTTCCAAGCGCCTTTCGCGTGAAGGATGCACCCGACATTCTGATCAGCGGTATATCCATTGACAGCCGTGCTGTACAACACGGTCATCTTTTCGTTGCGTTGACCGGCGGCACTGCAGACGGCCACAACTACATTCAGAAAGCGATTGACAATGGCGCTGTTGCTGTTGTTGGCGAAAAAGAGATTGTCGGCATCTCCGTCCCATATATTCGACTCGAAAACACGCGTCAAGTCCTGACGTGGATAGCTGGTTCGTTCCACGAATGGCCGGGTCGTAAGCTGACAGTGATCGGTGTGACCGGCACCGACGGCAAGACGACTACGACAAACCTGTTGTATCAAATTTTGATCGCGGCGAACATCAAGGCAGGCATGATCTCCACGGTCAATGCGGTGATCGGTGACGAAGTATTGGATACAGGATTCCATGTCACCACACCAGATGCGCATGATGTTCAGCGCTATCTAGCAAAGATGGTGGATGCTGGCTTGACTCATGTTGTGCTCGAGACCACTTCACATGGATGGTCACAGCACCGCGTGGATGCCTGTGCATTTGATATTGGCGTTGTCACGAATATTACTCACGAGCACATGAACGAACATGGCACATACGAAAACTATCGCGCCGCTAAAGCGAGATTATTCTCCAGCCTTGAAATTACTTTGGATAAGCCACAGGGAAATCCACGCTTGGGCGTGATCAACCGTGACGACGTCAAATCGTTTGATTTTCTGAATACCTTTATCAAAGTCAACAAGCTGAATTATGGATTGGGAGAAGGCTCGGATGTGCGCGCAATGGATATTTCCTACAGCCCATCGGGAATCCATTTCACGGCACAGAGCAAAGACTTTCAGGTAGATGTAACGAGCAAACTGGTTGGCGCGTTCAATGTTTCGAATTGTCTCGCCGCGTTTACTGTTGCCGTCTATGGGCTGGGTATCAAGCCAGAAGTTGCCGCACAGGGAATTGCCTCCCTGGATGGTGTTTCTGGCCGTATGGAACGCATCGACTTGGGACAGAACTTCACGGCCATTGTGGATTTTGCCCATACTCCAAATGCGTTGAGATCTGCACTGGAAGCTGTCCGACCGATGACGAGTGGTCGTGTAATCTGTATTTTTGGTTCTGCTGGCTTGCGGGATAAGGAAAAACGTCGCATGATGGCAGAAACATCTGCTGAACTGGCTGATCTCTCGATATTGACTGCCGAAGACCCGCGTACCGAATCGCTGGATGGAATTCTCGAGGAAATGGCGGCAGGTGCAAGGCGTCGCCCTGAGCGACCAGTCGAAGGGTCCAAGGGAGGACGCGAAGGAGAGACATTTTGGCGAATCCCAGATCGGGGCGAAGCAATCCGCTTTGCGTTGAAATTGGCACGTCCCGGTGATATTGTGATCTCATGTGGCAAGGGACATGAACAGTCCATGTGTTTTGGAGAGCGCGAACATTTGTGGGATGATCGTGTTGCGATGCGGGCCGCGTTGAGCGAATACCTTGGTGTGGAAGGCCCGAAGATGCCTTATCTGCCTACGCAAGATACAGAGGAAAAAGAATGGCTGCTCTTGAAATAAAACCTGTTGTGCTGGAAGGCAACCACGTACGGCTTGAACCGATGACAGAAGCTCATGTCCCCGGGTTGGCTGAGATCGGTGTTGGGCAAACGTTTTGGGATTTCATGTTGTATGGAAACATGGAAACAGAGACCGATATGAGAAATTGGGTGCGCGATATTGTCACGCGTGCCGGAAGAGGGACAGACCTTCCCTTTGTTGTCATTCATCTTGCATCTGGCCGTATCGCTGGAGCGACGCGCTATTTGAATATCATGCCGAAAGATAAGGGACTTGAAATAGGCGGAACATGGTATGGAGTTGATTTTCAGCGGACCGCCGTGAACACCGAATGCAAGTATTTGCTATTAACACACGCCTTTGAGACATTGGGTTGCATTCGCGTGCAGATCAAAACGGATTCGTTGAACCTGCGATCACAGAGAGCTATCGAGCGGATCGGCGCAGTGAAGGAAGGCGTGTTGCGCAATCACATGATCTTGCCAACCGGGCGGATCCGTCACTCAGTGTATTACAGCATCATCAATTCTGAATGGCCTGAGGTGAAGAAGCGTTTGAGTGAAATGCTTGCTCAATAGCTTTTATTACTTTGCAGCCCGCCATGGAGTAGGCAGGAAGGCGGGCGTGATTGCCATGTATTCCTTGTAGCCGGGTAATTCTTTACTGAGCAGGGTGTCTTCCTTTTTTGCCAGTTTTGAAAAATGCCAGAGAATAAAGCATAGAATGAACAACTCGAACACAGCTGGTTTGATTAACAACAAACCTAATGCCATTAAGTAAAACGTAGTGTATAGCGGGTGACGAATGTATGCATACGGGCCGGTGTTTACCAAGTGGTGGCCAGGTTGTAGTTCCACCTGTTCTGAGAATAGCCCTTTTAAGTGTAACCGCACCCATACCATCAACAAAAAACCAAGCATAATAAGAAGCACACCGATAACCTGAACTATTAATCCCCATGAGGCTGTAATATGGATGCCCAGCCAGGGCATGAAGACGGGTTGAAGTACTATTAGCGTTAACGCGATGAAAATTGTAGTTGTATTGAGAGTGTCCCTTTTTTCCAACAAGCCACGATTGGGATTGAAGCGACGCATTAGCCAGATATCTAGCATGTAGTATACGATAAGTAACACGATGAGTGGAATCGATTGGTAAACACCGGTGAGCATTGGCATTTCCTTTTCCGAGTAAGTTTTGTTACCCTATTGTTTCAGCTTTAAATGTTCCTTCAAAAAATCCGAAATGATCTTTGAGTACTCTTCCTGTGAAGGGATGGTTGGCTCTCCACTCAGGGTCTTCAGTGAGTGGTCTCCGCCTTGGATGGTCACAAAGGTGGAAGGTACACCAGCCTCTTTAAGTTTCTGATCTAGTATTTCTGCTTGTGCGATAGGGACAACACCATCTTTGTCGCCATGAATAATAAGAAAAGGCGGGTCATCAGGCGTGACGTATGTGATTGGACTGGCGGTTGCGTTTTCCGGTGTGTTACTGCCAGCCAGATAGCCGAACGAGTAGAAGATCGATGTGTTCAATCCATTGGGAATGTTACTTGTGAAATCTGCGATTCCTGACATGACGATAACTGCTTGTACCTTACTAGACTGATCGAGATACTCTCCCACATCCCAGCCAGCGGATGGATCAGCTGTGGCGAGTAGGGCGGCGAGATGTCCACCTGCGCTGGCGCCAACAGCGGCAAAACGATCAGGGTCAAGGTTGTATTCGTATTGATGTGCCCGCAAGTAGCGGACGGCGCATTTTATATCTTCGATCATGGCTGGGAATTTAGTTTGATAATCACCCAGTCGATAGTTCAGAGAGACCACCAGAACACCGGACTTTGCCATATCACCCCAACCAACGCCATCGGACTTATCGCCCTGATACCAACTTCCGCCATGCATATAAACAAGCACCGGCCACGGGCCACCGGAGGATGGGTAGTACACATCCATTTTTTGGGGGAGTTCGTTTACAGTGCAGTATGTAACATCATGTTCTGTTGTGCCGAATTTCGTTTTATCGAATGTGGGTCTTTTGGGGCCGCAGGCCGCAAGTAGGAGCAGGCTTAGCACGATCAAGATGATTCGGGTGCCCATAGTTGAATTATGAATCCTCGCCATTTTTTAGGGGATTATACACGTCTGTATGAAAAAGCTTAACTTTAAAAAAATAGCCTTTCGCAAGGAAAGGCTATTTGTGTAGGGTCAGGTTTCAGCTACGCTTGAGGCGGATTTTAATCCGATGTAATTGGGACTGTAAAGTAGAAACTCGTCCCTTTGCGGAATTCGCTTTCGAACCAGATCTTCCCACCCTGCATTTCGATGAGGTTCTTGGTGATGCTGAGGCCGAGCCCGGTGCCGGGCGCCTCGCGGACCTTTTCATCGGCCGAACGGAAGAATTTGCCAAAAAGTTTTTCTTGATCTTCAGGAGTCATGCCTAAGCCATTATCCTGTACTTTGATCTGGATCATGTCATCTTGTTGAATGGCTTGCACGATGATCGCGCCGCCTTCGGGTGTGTATTTGTTGGCATTGCTGATGAGATTGGTAAGTACCTGTGCAAGACGGTTACGGTCGCACCATGACTTGGGGAGTTCTTTGGGAATATCCACCGTGACAGTTTGATTTTTCTGTGTGACCTGTGTGCGTGTGAGCGTGACTACTTCATCAATGACATCCCATACCGGCACTTCACGTGGTTCGAGACGTAAGTTACCGCTTTCGATGCGCGAGATGTCTGCGAGGTCTGAGACGAGCGTTGCCATGCGGTTGACGTTGTTGCGGATCGTTGTCAGGAAGTTGACCTGATTCTCGCTCAATTGGCCGGTTGCCCCCGAAAGCATTAAGTCGCTGTATCCTTTGATGGATGTCATTGGGAGTTTGAGCTCATGGGAAACGAGCGAAACAAATTCAGACTTGGACTGATTTGCCGCGACTGCTTCGTCTCTTGCTACAGCCAATTCCTGAGTCCGTTGTTCGACGCGTTCCTCTAAGCTGGAATAGGATTCGCTTAAGTTCTCTGCCATCTTGTTGAAGTTCTCGCTCAAGATGGTGATCTCGTCTTTGAACAACATGTAAGCCGTATTGACCTTTTGTTTCAAGTCACCTTGACTCATGTTGGTTGTGGCTTGTGTCATTTGTGCAAGTGGACGTGTGAAGGCAAGGAAGGCCGCGATCCAAAACCAGAGCGCGGTCAGGCCAAAGATACCTGTTACTGTGATCAATATGATCTGAATGTTTTTACTGACAGTGAACAAGTTTTGAATCGGTTGGGCAACCAATACCGAACCTTGTTGATTCCCTGAAACCACAAGTGGATGTCCGAGCATACGGTAGTCCACATTGTTGCTGTATTTGACGTTCACCGCAGGGAGCTCAGTGCTCGTGAGCCAGCCTTGATTGATAAGCGTTTCGTATCCGACGGCAGGGTCAATCGTCCCGGCAATGACTGCGTTATCTTTGATCACAGTAATGTCTGTATCGATGATGGCGCTTACATTTTTTATGTACTCTTCGTCCATATAAAACGCGGCCAACACAACACCAAGCAAACGGTTGCTGGGAGAAAATACCGGTGCAACGCCGATAATCTGCGAGCTTTGCGCGGAAATCGCTACACTGCTCACGGCGCTTTGAGACTCAATTGCCTTTAGGATCAATTCTTCGCGGATACGTGTAGCATCTTCACTGACTTGTAACCTGCGGGCAACTGTAGGGCCACCGTAGAAGTAGGCAAGGTCCCCTGGTTTGAAATTAGCTGTGTAAAGGGAAAGCTCTTGCAGATTCAAAGAAGTTTTGATCTCTGTTAGTAAATCACTAGAGATGGATGGGTTGTCGAAAGCAATCACCACCTCTGGCTGTTTAGCGAGAAGGGTCGCGTTGTTTTTCACCAACACTTCCGTGTTCTCGATCAACGCCCCGACGGAATCAGCGATCTCTGCAAGGCGGCGATCTGCTTCCGATTCGATCTGACTGTTGATGACGCGGTTTGTCAACGGAGACAGGACGGCAACCAGCAGGAGTATAGTCACGGCAAGCGGAAAGACCAGCTTTGCCTGAATACCCATGAACCTGTCTTGTAAAAGTCTACGCATGGCTCCCATCATAATACGTTACACGGATTTTTTTCTAAGGAATAATCCAACCAATGAAACAAGCAGGATCACTGCCAGTCCAGCTACAAGGATCAGGACAGGGGAGAGCGGTTCATTCTTAACTGACGATTGCTCCTGCGTGCTGGGCGCCATTACGTTGAATTCTGGTTTCAACGAAGCGGCTGGAATTTTATTGCTGACGGCAGGGAGTCCGTTCTTGAGATAGTAGACGACCGCATCCGCATCCTCAGCGGTAAGCGATGTGTACACATACCAGGGCATTAAGATCAAGCGTCTTCCATCCCGTCCTGTGCCAGAAATAAGAGCGCGTTTTACTTCTTCATCTGTCCATTTGCCGATGCCGGTTTCTTTATCGGGGGTGATGTTACCGCCATAGACGATTCCCCAAGGTCCTTCATAAGGTTGTCTGCCAGCCAAATATTTATCGAGAATGGGTGCGCCAGTAGCAGGGTCAACAGGAGTATGACAATCGGTGCATCCCATTACGCTATTCACAAGGTATGCTCCGCGTGCGGCTTTATCAGATGCTTCAGGAGCCACGATCCCGGCTTGATATGGCGGAGTTGGCATGCCTTCGGTAGGGACCGTCCGTTCGGGTATGGGGTTGGAGATGGCATTTACAGAGTGCAGATAGGCGATCACGGCATCAAGGTCCGTATCGGCCATTCCGCTATAGACGTGATAAGGCATCACAGGGAATAGCACATTACCTTTATTGTCGATACCTGTTTTGACGGCAATTTTGACCTGCTCATCAGACCAACCACCGATGCCGGTTTCTTTGTCGGGGGTAATGTTACGTGTGAAAAGGATTCCTGCAGGACCAAGGTCAAAGGGGCGACCCCCAGCTAAAAGTTTGTCTTGATCGGTGGCGAGGTGGTCGTCGAAGGCGATGGTGCGAATCTGCTCGAGGGTCAGTTCTTGTGGATGTTTTTGATAATCCGCTTTATAGGGAGTGTGGCAAGAGGTGCAACCCGCGATGGTTGCAATGTATTTTCCGTGCGCCACCTGATCGCCTTGTGGATTGTTGCTTGCGCCTGCGACTGAGGCGAAGCCCATGGTAAAAAGAAAAACCGAAACGAAAACCAAGGATAGGGAAGTGAGCTTTTTCATATTTCTCTACTTTCGATATTGGACTGGTTTGGTCTGGATTTTCAAATTATACAGCTACTTATATGGCGTGTAGTATTCAAATTTGATAACAAAAACCGGATGGACACCCTTTTTGCGCATACAACACGCCAAAACGTAAAACTCTCAAATGGCGAGCGGACGGTATAATACTTCACAGGATTCAATTCACACTATGAACATCACTCTCGCCCTTGGTGGTGGAGGCGCAAAAGGCAATTCGCACATTGGCGTTATCCGTCGCCTTCAAAAAGAAGGATTCAAGATCGATGCCGTTGCTGGAACCAGCTTCGGCGGTATTGTCGCTGTTTTTTTTGCGCTTGGCTATTCTCCCGATGCGATTGAAGAAATGTTTGCCGCGCTCGACCAGAAACAACTTTATGGGCATGGAGCGGGCGAAGGTCCGTCAATGCTTGGGCTGGCTGGCGCAACAAAATGGTTAAGAGAAACAATAGGTGAACGCACTTTTGCCGACCTGAAAATCCCATGCGTGCTCACCGCCGCAGACTTGCGATGTGGATGTGAGGTTTTGCTCTCTGAAGGTTCACTTGTAGAGGCTGTCCTTGCGACGATTGCCATCCCTGGCCTCTTCCCCGCAAAACGCATTGGCGAGACAGAACTCGTAGATGGTGGCACACTAGACCCCGTTCCTGTTGCGCCTGTTCGTTCGCTTATGCCCAAATTACCTGTTGTTGCAGTTGTACTTACCACGCCGATTGGCGTCCCTGCTGAAACATGGAGCGTGCCATTGCCAGACTATATTCCACAGGCAGTTCTTGATCGGTTGAGTAGATTACGCTATACACAAGCTTTCGATGTTTTCCTGCGTTCACTTGATATGGTCAACCGTGCGGTTGCCGAATATCGATTACAGGTAGATAAGCCAGAGATTATCCTTCGCCCTCAGGTAACCGATATTGATATACTTGACCGCGTGGATGTGCATGAAGTTGTGCGCAAAGGTGAAGAAGTGGTGGAAGCCGCTTTGCCTGAATTGAAAAAATTATTCGCATGGCAAAATCGCTTGCGCCGTGCTGTAGGAGTTTGAGATGAGAGATTTACGTGAATATGCAAAACAAACCGGGGTGCGCCTTGCCCTTGGTGCCTTTACTCTTTTATTGGTAGTGGGCGTTGGATTGATCTGGGTTATTTACGGCGGACAAGCCGCTGGCATGGGGTTGACTTGCATGTTGGCTGGGCTGTTCCCGGTCGTCTTGATCCTGGCTGTCTTTGTTGGGATTGAATGGATCCTCAAGCATGCCCGACCCAAGTAATACAACCCTCATTCAGTTTAATGATTGGACGTTACGAGTTCGGGAAGCGACTGAACGCCCTTCGCGTTTGTTGTTGATGCTCCATGGGATTACCGGTGACGAGAACTCCATGTGGGTTTTTGCGCGTGACCTTCCTAAACAATATTGGATGATCGCTCCGCGCGCCGCTCATGTTGCTGAGCCATTTGGCTATTCCTGGCGTCCGCCTCAGCCCGGGACCTTTGGCCGGCCCAGCCTCGATCAGTTTTTGCCAGCGGCTGAGGCACTGATCCACCTCGTGGATGAGTATCAGGCATCGGCTAAGATAGAAGCGAGCGATTTTGATGTGATGGGATTCAGTCAGGGGGCGGCTATGTCCAATTTGTTGGCATTGTTGTATCCGCAGAGAATCCGAAAAATCGGAATCCTTGCAGGCTTTGTGCCAAGTGGTTTGGATGATGTCATTCGACAACGCCCACTGGAAGGCAAAACGATTTTCGTGACACATGGGACAAAAGATGATTTGGTTCCTATTGACCGTGCGCGTGCTTCGATGGAGTTACTTGAGCAGGCAGGGGCGAAGGTTACCTACTGTGAAGATGAAGTGGGGCACAAGGTTAGCCTGAATTGTATGAAGGCGTTACGCTCGTATTTTGAAGATTAGGATTTTCTTAACGACAGTTGACTCGGGTATGATTCAAGATTATCCTCCCATCCATTAATGTAATTGAGGAATAGAATGCAAAATAACATTTCACGTCGTGATTTTTTGAAAGTATCAGGTGTTGGTTTGGCGGGCTTGGGTGCGCTGGCTCTCAAGGGATATAACCCTTTGGAGCTTTCTCGCCCTTTGGCGCAATTCCCAGCGGCAGAACGGTTGGGACGCGTGTTTTCCAAGATCGATGTGCGAGGCGAGCCGAATATCAATGCTCCATCGCTCGGCGTTTTGTATGATGACGCTGTTGTGGTTTGGGAACATGAGCTTGTTACGCGCGGCGCGATCGACCCGAATCTGATCAACCAACGTTGGGTAAAGACGCCAGACGGTTACATCTATGCTGATAACCTTCAGCCGGTGCGAAACCTTGTCAACACCCCGTTGACTTCCATCCCTGATGGAAAGTCTGGCTTTTGGGCGGAAGTCACTGTCCCGTATGTGGATATGCAACTCGAAGGCCCCGCTATTTCGCCACATGTCAAAACATTGGTCGAAGGGAATTTCCCCATTCGCATGTATTACAGTCAGGTGGTTTGGATCGATAAGATCGCGCAAAGCAACGGCTTGATCTTGTATCGCTTCAATGAAAACGGTGGATATCATCCCAGCGGTTTCACCGGTGGTGGTTATGGTGACCTTCTCTGGGGCGATGCCTCTGCGTTCCGTCCGTTGACACAGGATGATATTTCTCCGATCCACCCAGATGTGGACCCTGCTACGAAACGGATTGTTGTAGACCGCACTGAAAATTATCAGGCGCTCTCCTGTTTTGAAGGCAATGAAGAAGTATATTTCTGTCGTGTATCTACAGGTCAATATCGTGACCTGTATGGCAACACAGTGACAGAGTATCTGACTCCGCTTGGAGAACACACTACCTGGCGCAAAGCCATTTCCATTCATATGGCGGGTGGCACAACAGGTTCAGGTTATGATACGGCCGCAGTATCGTGGACAACTCTTTTTAGCGGCGATGGATATGCTATTCATGCCGCGTTCTGGCATAACAAATTCGGTGTGCCTCGCTCGCATGGATGTGTGAACTGCACACCTGAAGATGCAAAATGGATCTTCCGTTGGACGTTGCCTGCCGTAGCGACTGGAGATCAAGGAGACGTGGTTTCGCAAGGATTGGATGCTGGTACGCACGTGATCGTCAAAGAACTGAGCGTATAAAATGGACATTTCAAAGATCTCCATTGGCCTTTCGTTTTTAGCGGGACTGGCCTCCTTCCTTTCACCGTGTGTCTTTTCTCTTGTCCCTGCTTATATTGGATATTTGGGCGGGCGCGCGGCGGGCGGTGAAACAACAGAGAGCAATCGCTTCATCACATTTACTCATGGGCTGGCGTTTGTTCTTGGGTTTAGCGCTGTCTTTATAACACTTGGTGTTGCATCAGCGTCACTTGGGCATTTCCTTTTTGATCTGCGCTGGATACTTGCCAAGGTCGGCGGTGTGGTAGTCATTATTTTCGGCTTGCACATGATCGGCGTCTTCCGCATCCCGTTCCTTGAATACGATACACGTGTACAGCAACTCCCAGACCGCAAATGGGGATACCTCTCGTCTGCGCTGATGGGCGTCTTTTTTTCAGCAGGATGGGCTCCCTGTGTTGGGCCTGTCCTCGGGGCGATCCTGACTCTTTCCCTCAATGGTGGTTCTGTCTCGACGGGAGTCACGCTTCTTTCTGCCTATTCAGCTGGACTCGCCATCCCATTCTTGATCGCCGCTTTGGGCATTGGCTGGGTATCGCTCACCCTCAAAAAATATGGCAAGGTGATGCACTATGTTGAGATCGTTATGGGTGTTATCCTGGTGCTCATCGGTTTTGCGCTCTTTGCTGGCATCTACGAGAAATATGCCGCTCAATTGAGTCAAAACGTTTGGATCGACTTCGGCCTTTAGTCTTTACGAATAAAGTGACAGTTGTATCAAAAGCAACTGTTACTTTATTTTATGGATAGCTCAATGCTTACAATCACACTCTACACACGCAAGAATGACCAGCATTCCGATCAGGCCCGTGCCGACTTGGAATCTTTGAAAGAAAAGTTTCCTCATCGTCTGGCCGAAGTGGATGTTGACTCGGACCCTGCCATCACTAAAAAATATGGCGAGAATGCTCCCGTGCTCGAAGTTGGCCCATATCGCCTCGTTCATCCCTTTGATAAACAAAAAATGACCATGACCCTCGGTGCTGCCAGCGACCGTCGTGGCATGTTGGATAAACTCGGACGGGAAGATCACTACGAACGTGTTGAGCGTGGCGGAAAGATCAGTCGAGGTGACCGCATAATGTTTGGGATCTCCAAGCATTATCTGGCGTTGCTCAATTTCGCCATGTTGCTTTATTTCGGTTTGCCTATCCTTGCCCCGGTGCTTATGAACGCTGGTGTGACCGGCCCTGCCAATGTGATTTACACAATCTACAAACCGCTTTGCCATCAGTTCGGGTTTAGGTCATTTTTCTTGTTCGGTGAACAGGCTTATTATCCGTTGAAAGATGCGCATGTGGATAATGTCATCAGTTTCGAAGAAGCTACTGGGCTAACTGATGTGCACAACCCTGTGAGCCCGTCTCGCTTGGAGGCCCGTCAATTTACCGGCAACCCGACCATGGGATACAAAATGGCGCTCTGTGAACGGGATATTGCCATTTACTCGGCCATCTTCCTCTTTGGTATCGTGTACAGCCTGACAGGTCGACGTATCAAACCTCTGCATTGGATGCTTTGGATTCTGATCGGAATGGGACCCATCGGCCTCGACGGCTTCTCGCAACTATTCAGCCAGATGGAATGGTCTTGGCTGACTCAAATTCTTCCTTATCGAGAAAGCATTCCGCTGTACCGTGTGATCACAGGTGCTTTGTTTGGTTTAGCCACTGCTTGGTTTGCATATCCTGCCATCGAAGAGTCCATGTCTGAGACGCGCCAATTCTTCGTCAAGAAATTCGCCAACATCGCGCAAAATTAATCTATCATGCCTTTTACCCAGCGAAGCGGATTACGCTATTTTCAGTTTAATACCCTGAAGGTTCGTCACGCTATCTTCACACGGCATGGGGGCAAAAGTCTCGGCCCATGGAGTTCCCTCAACGTGGGGGGGATGTTAGGAGACGTGATCGAAAGTGTGCGTGAGAATCGTCGCCTTTCATTTAATGCTTTGGAGCGCGAACCCGATTCCATCTTTGATGTATGGCAAGTGCATGGCACAGATGTTATCTTTGCGGATGCTCCTCGCAATATGGACGAGCCTTATCGACAGGCCGATATTCTTCTGACAGATCGTCTTGAAGTGACGCTCTTCATGCGCTTCGCAGATTGTGTGCCTATTCTGTTTCATGATCCCATAAAAAATGTGATCGGTGTTTCCCATGCTGGGTGGCAGGGGACTGTGCGGGATGTGGCGGGGGCAACCGTCAGAGCCATGACAGAGCGATACGGTTCACTCCCATCAGATGTTGTCGCCTGCATTGGTCCATCCATTGGACCTGACCACTACGAAGTCGGAGAGAATGTGTTTTCACAAGCAACGCAATTGTTTGGGAAAGATTCAGATTTGGTCCTTCAGCCGCACGGCGAAAAAATCCATTTTGATCTATGGAAAGCCAATCAATATCTGCTCGAACGGGCAGGTGTCAAGCAGGTTGAACTTGCCGGTATTTGTACCGCCTGCCATACCGAAGACTGGTTCTCGCACCGTGCTGAAAAAGGGAAAACCGGACGTTTTGGGGCGTTGATCTCCCTCGCGCCGCCTCTTTGACGCGTTAAAAGCTTGTTTTTTCGTAAACTCAATCGCAAAAAGGGGCGGTTATAATATGTTCATGCCCGACCTTGTAACTTCCATACGCGAGAACTATCAACACACCCTTGACCAGATTGCAACGGCCGCGCATAAAAGCGGACGCAACCCTGCAGAGATCAAACTTGTCGTTGTCACCAAAACACAACCGCTAGAGGTGGTTCAGGCCGCCATCGAAGCTGGCGTTCGCATCCTGGGAGAGAATTATCCTGAAGAAGGTGTCACGAAAATTCAATCCTTGGCGTCTCAAAGTGGTGTAGAATGGCACATGATCGGCCATGTGCAGAGTCGCAAAGCTCAACTCGTGGCCAAACATTTTGAACTTTTACACTCTCTCGATAGCCTCAAACTCGCGCAACGGCTGAACCGTTTCGCCGCAGAAAGCGGCAGGGTCCTTCCTGTTCTGCTTGAGTTCAATGTAGGCGGCGAAGAAAGCAAATCGGGCTGGGATGCATCGAATGACTCTCTCTGGAATACCTTACATCCCGATATCCAATCCATTTTGGATTTACCCAACTTGAGCATTCACGGGTTAATGACCATGCCTCCGCTGGAAACTGACCCTGAAGACTCGCGCCGCTTCTTTCTACGCTTGAGGCTGTTACGTGACCATCTGGCCTCTACCTTCCCGAAAGCGGATTGGCGTGAACTCTCGATGGGTACGAGCGCAGATTACACCGTTGCAGTAGAAGAGGGCGCAACCCTCGTCAGAGTAGGAACGGCTATCGTAGGAGCACGCAGATATAAGTCGGAGAAAGAAGCGTTGTGATATTACTTGCAAAAGCCATTGACACATTGTCCAGCATTTATGTTTTGATCGTTTTCGCATCCGTTCTTCTTTCTTATGTGATGGACCCGTATCATCCGGTGCGACAAGGCATTGATAATCTTGTTCGGCCGTTACTGGATCCGATCCGAAGGATCGTACCACCTGTTGGAATGTTGGATTTTAGTCCTTTGGTTTTGATTGTATTGATCCAGATTGTTTCAAAATTGTTGATCAATTTTCTATATGCAATTTCCTGAGGTGAACAATGAATGATCGAAAATTCAAACTGCATGATGGACAAAAAGGCTCTGCCATTGCTGTACGTGTGACTCCGCGCGCCAGTCGCAACGAGATCGTGGAGATCCTGGATGATGGAACGATCAAGGTACGCCTTGCGGCTCCTCCTTCAGATAACGAGGCAAACGATGCTTTGATCGAATTTCTCTCCGAGATCCTCGGTGTTTCGAAATCGCAATTGGACATTGTTGCAGGTGGTGCTGGGCGCGATAAGTTGATCTCAGTTGTGAATATGGATGTGGAAACCGCCCACCAACGAATTCTGGCGCATCTTGGCTGACTGATATTTTCCATGAGTTAAAACCAGAGAGCCGTCACTGTACAGTGATGGCTCTCTTTATGTTTGTGTTTTAAATTTTTATTGCTTCATAGGGCTGTATATGGAACGATATGTATTGTATATCTCATAAATGTATCGAATGTAATCGCGAGTCTCTTTGTAACGGATGATCTCAAGGAAGAGGTCGGGGTCGTCACCCGCGAGTCCTTTCCAGGCGAGTGCGTTGCCTGGGCCCGCGTTATAAGCCGCGAGGCTCCCATAAAGATTGCCCAGCAGGTCACGGTTCTTATCGAGGTAATACGTTCCAAAGCGGACACTGACAACGGGGCGATACAGGTCTTTGGGTGTAAAGCCCAGTGGCCACCCAAGTTCTCGCGCGATCTGTGTGCCGGTGTCAGGAATGATCTGCATCAACCCATGCGCCCCGGCTGTTGAACTGACAAACCCTTCGAACAAACTTTCCTGTCGAATAACACTGAACATGAAGAGCGGATCAAGCCCGTAGCGTTCTTCTTCTACGAGGATCAGGTCTTGATAATACAACCCGTAGCGAATGTGATTGAAGTATGGTGGTGCGGCAAGCGAAGTGGTTTGGTCGTTTAACCCTGCTAAGGTCAATACCTCGCGCGCGGCGAAAATGGCTGTGCGATATAAGCCGATATCGTATAAATGATTCGCAAGGCGGAAGCTATCAACGGCATTTGTTTTCACGGCTTCTCTCAAGGCTTCAAATTCAAGACGTGCTTCGCCGTACATGCCAAGTTCCCATAGCTCTGTGCCGCGAATAAAACGTGGGTCTTGTGCCAGCGCGCCGGGGCCGGTAAGGTCTGTTTCTGGAGGAAGCTTGAACGAAATCCGAACCCAAACCTCGGCATCTTTACGTTCCTGATTCATGTCGACATCCAGATTGATAGAGGGCGGCGAGGCGAAGGGTTCCCTCTTGGCCAGAATATCTTCAGCGCGCATGCTATAGTAGCCACCGCGATCAGCAAGTTGTGCCTGTTGCCATGATTTTTCTGCTGAAGCGGAATCGCCAATCTGTGTTTGTGTTTTGCCGATCCAGAAATTAGCTCGCGCACGGTCTTCTGCTTTTGTTGAAAGGATCAGATCCCGCTGAAATGAAGCGAGTGCGCCTGCGTAATCTGTGAGACGGAAACGTGTGATGCCTGCCAGAAAGAGCGCATCCGGTGTTTGGTCGTCTGATGGATATTCGTTGGCAACACGATCCCATAATTGGGCGGCTTCTTCGAGCCTGCCATCGCGTTCTGTGATACGTGCGGCGCTCATCAAGAAATCGGGAGCGGCATCTGAGGTTGGAACTGTGGATACGAAATCAAGAAGTGTTTTCGCTCCTGCGGCATAGTTGCCTATAGTGATCCATTCCAGGTTTGACTTTTCTTCCCATGCATCTGTCCAGCGGGGATGGGATGGATAAGTTTTGATGAAGCTATCAAGGGCGGCGATGGCATCTTGTGTGCGTTGCATATCGCGCAATGTCAACGCGCGGTAATAGGATGCGGTTCCATCGTGCGCAGGGTTGTCTGCGATGTAACGGTCTAAGGCGACCAGTGCGATGTCATATTGGTCTGCGAAGTAATCAACAAGTCCACGGTCGAGATCGCTGACGGTGACCTTCGCATCCACAAGTTGGACGAGTGCGAGATAGGCATACTCTGAAAGCGGATAATTCTGTACGGCGTGCAAATAACGAGTCTGTGCTTCGCTGGTCTGCCCGAGTTTAATATGGGTGTTGCCAACGAAATAATCCATTTGTGCGCGGGTGTAATCGTTGGTGGTGGTGTTGAAGACTTGATCGAACAGGGTCAAGGCGCCAGCGTAGTCGCCGAAGTCGAATCGGGATTGCGCAATTTTGATCTGTAGAGTCAGGCCATCGTCGAGGCGTGAGGCGTTGAGCGCGGCGGTGTAGGCGTTGATGGCGTTGGTGTAGTCCGCAGTTTGGTAAAGCGCATCGCCGCGATATTCCTGTACGTATCCATCTAACACGCCGGGCACACGAGTTAGATATGTGTTGTATGCATCGGCCGATTGTGGGAATTGGTTGAGCGCGTAATAGGCCTGGCCCATCAAAAAATAGGCGCGCGCGGCATACGTGGACTCGGGGTATTCGACGGTCAACTTTGTGAGCGTGTCGATGGCTGTTTGGTATTGACCCTGATCCAGCGCCATCCGTCCGAGCCCCCAAATCGCGGCGGCTTGCACAGCGCGGTCTGTGGATTCGTTGAAGGCGGTTTCGTATTGTGCGCGTGCTTGATCGAAATCACCATAGAACAATGCGTGATCTCCGGATTCAACGCGCACCACTGGCACAGGGGTTGGCAGGGGTGTTGCTGTTGGCGGGGGCGTCGACGTGGGGGTAGGTCCGGCGGTGGCTGTGGGCGTGGAGGTAGGCGGTAGAGTGGGTAATGCCTGGCATGCTGAAAGCGCAAGAATGACCAACAGCCAGACCGTTTTTGTTGTATTTTTCATATGAAACTTATACTGGATGAAAGGAGGGGTGTCAATGGACATGTTTTGTTTGTGTACCGTAGTTTTCCAAAAGGTCACAATTTGAGCTTTTGTATGTGCTTTAACTGTGAAATTGGCCTATTTTGTTCCCTAAATGCTACTTTTCGTTTTGGTAAGCCTAACAAGGATGAAAACGATTCCGTGATTTGTCACTTGTATTTTTTGGGGTAACAGATAAAATAAACATAGTTCTGGAGACGGTCTCCAAACAAGTAAAAACTTATATTCGAAAGGAATTAAATCATGTTATTCGCACCCAAAGAAAAAGGTCAAGGTCTCGTCGAGTACGCTATCATTTTGGCCCTCGTCGCCATCGTCGTTATCGCCGTCATGCGCTTGCTCGGACCCAAGATCGGTAACACCTTCAGCTCCATCAACAACTCCCTCACCGTGTAATTCACGAGAAGGAAACGAAAAGCCCCGTCATTTGACGGGGCTTTTTTGTTTAGAGATATATTCTTACGCTGACTTTAACCAATAGTTCTTGTGCACAGTTCTTAGAACACTTTTTAGATATAGCCTGATGGCTTTTTTGACATCTGTGTCATCGGCTTCGACCCCTCCGATGCCTAAGCCAAATGTTCCGATGAGATCTTCTTCGTGAGGTTTTCCAAAAGATGACTTCAAATCCTCTTTGGGAAGTTTATGTTGATAGAGTCTGAAAATTAACGTGTTCCCCGGTATAGGGAAAACATATAGGCATTCCCGCTTCGTTTCTAATAACAGGTAGGTTCTTTCTTTGAAGGCATTTTCCTGGATCGAACCTCTTCCGTGAAAAGCATTTTCGTTGTATTCAACGAGGACGTCACGGATGACATTCCTCCACTTTCTCCATTGACTTTGAACGGCTTCTTGACTCAGGTCTTTGAATCTCATAATTTTCCGCCTTTGAGACTGATTGGATTTGGAACTACCCTTGTGTCATTCCAAATTAATTATTATCACAAACTTGTGTGAACCGTTTGTGTTTTGTAACCTTCTCTAAAAGTCTAGCATGGACGATCTGTCGATGGATGTCACGAACCCTCCACCGCCTTCCGCACATCTTGCAAAATTTCTCCGCCTTCGCATTTCGCCAATTCATCGAACAACCTCAACACGGACTTCACCACCCCCGCATGTGGTGCGATCTTCCGCGCCTTGCGGAAGGTTGCGATGGCTTGCTGAAGGTGGACCATGGACGATTGACCATTGACCATATCTGATTCTCCATCGTCCATCGTCTGTCGTCCATCGTCAATCGGCAATCGTAAATCTAAAATCGTCAATCCTGCCAGGGAAAGCCCCTTCGCATCCAGCGCATCGTAATAATCGGGCGTCTTCGCAAGGATTTCATCCGCCTGCTCAATGGACTTGGCAAAAGCCTCTTGCGCGGCTTCCCTTTCCCCTTGCCGCAAAGCGATGATTCCGTGCAGGGCGGTTGCATTATGATTATATTGTGGTACATCATATTGAAGCGCGGCTTCGATGGTGGCGCGAGCACTGACTAAATCATTTTGGAAAAGATAAGTTTGTGCAAATCCCCAGCGAGCATTTAATTGCACAGGTGGAGATGAAATTTCATTAGCAATTTGAATCGCTTGCTGATAATTTTCTTTGGCTTTTTGATTCTCATCAATACTTAACCAAACATGACCCATATTTTCACGACCAATGGATTCGCTATCGCGGTCGCCAATTTCTTGATTAATTATCAACGCTTGTTCATAGTATTCGATGGCTTTACGAGCATCACCAAGTTCTGAGTAGCGGTTTCCAAGCTTGGAAAGATCATCGCTCTCGCCACTTCGATCACCAACCTCGAGGTCAATTACTAACGCTTGTTCAATGAGCTTGATGGCTTTCTGTATATTGCCCAAAACTGCATATGCACTCCCTAGGTTGCTGAGCCATACCTCTTCATTGCGGCGATCTCTCTGTTCCTGGACTATTGATAATGCCTTTTCATAAAATTCAATGGTTTTTTGAATTTGTCCGATTCTGTAATATGCTGACCCAAGATTACCCATACTAAACTGAGTAAGTGACAAATCGTTGATTTTTCCTTGCAATTTCTCGTGAAAATCAATCATCAAGCGATAATGTCCCCACAAGAATAGGTGATTAGAATCAATTTCCAGCAACACACTTGCTGCAGTATCGTAATCGCCTGCTTCACAGCGCAATTCAAATTCTGCCAGTTGCGCGGAAAGGTCGTCCAGTTTTTTCCATTCTGCGCGGGGTTTGCGGGCTTGTCTAAAATAATCTGCGGCACGGAACAAAAGTGAATATTGTGACCATTTTGCTGAAACTTTTATTTGCTTCAAGGAATCTTGAAATTGAGCTAAGAATTCTTTATCTTGGGCAGTATCGGGATTTTTTGCTTTTTCTAAGATATCCGAATCTAACGTCGAAATTCCCTTTTGCAATTCTTGGAAAAGTTCTCTGTCACTAGGCTCTAAGAATTTTATAAGTTCGGCAAACCCATCAATTGTTGCCTGTTGATCGCCTTGTTTTACTTTTTCAATCAACTCGGGTTTGAGTTCAAAAAGCTTCTTCAAGAAATAACGTTCCAAACTGACTTGTGATTGATTTCCAGTGGTGAGCCAATCGGTTTGGCTACCTTTTTGTATAAGGTTTAATGCATATTCTTGATCTATAGGATGGAGATGATATTTACTTTCACTGCGCCGCACAAAGTGCATGTTTACCAGACGGTTAAGCATCGGCGCGCTGTCAATGCTTGGCAAATGCGGTTGCAACAGGTAGTCAATCGCGGCGGGGCTGACGGGTCGATTATAGACAGCCAGCGCTTGCATCACTTTTTGCGCGCTCGGGTCAAGGCGGTTGAAGGCTTCGCCGACCAGTTTCTGCACCACTTCATCGGGCAGGCTGAGCTCGAGCAGTTCTTCGAGCGTGGTGTAACGGTCAACCGACAGGATGGCATACAACGCTTCCAACGCGCGCGGGTAGCCGCGTGTCTTTTCGCGGGCTTTATTCAGCAACGCATCAGGCGCAGACTTGAGTCCTACGCGTCCGTCCGCGTCCATTTCACGCAGGACGTTTTCCGCGTAAGGCGATTCGAGTCCTTCATCCAAACTCAGGTGATGCTGCCTGCCTGGCTCGCCCATCGCCAGGTCACGCGGCGCGACGCGCGTGGTGATGACCGCTTTCACGGCATGGTGCTGTCCGCCGAGCAGGGCGTTCAGCGCCTCGCTCAATTCGCTGTCACGCAGGCTCAGGCTTTCGGGGTCGATCAGGGTTTCAAAGTTATCCAACAGCAGGATCACACGCCCGCTGGGGAAGGCATCCAACAGCGAGCGCATTTTATCACCTGTGGATGTCTGCGGGTTCTTATAGATTCCCTCCAACCGCTCGGCATCATCCTTGGGCAGGAGTTTGCTCAAGTCCGCGAAGACGTTCGCAAAGTTGACCCTGTGACTGCCCGTCTCGCTCAAATAGACGATCCCGTCAACTTTCATCTCGCCGAGGTCATCGGGAAGCTCGCCTCTTTCCAACGCCTTGAGCAGGCGACAGACCATTGCAGTTTTTCCCACCCCCGCGCGTCCTACAATCGTCATCAAGCGCTGCGAGTCGTTATTGAGGAAGTCCGTGATTTGTTTTGTCTCGATCAACCGATCCTGAAAATAATTCGGCGCGATCCCAGGCGGCGGATTGATAAAGCGCGTGGATGTTTTCCCCGTCACAGGTTTCTCAGGCTGACGCTCGCGCTCGAGTCCGCTTTGGATGTTATCTTCGGTTCGTTTTTCCGCCGCTTTGGGATTCTTAACGATCTCTTCCTGGCGTTGAATCTCGGCTTTCAGCTCTTCAATTTCAGCCTTAATACGATTCTCTTCATCCCCTTTGGCGCGGCGCGAGGCACGCTCGGCGTCAGCAAGGCGGTCTTTGTATGATTGCAGAATGCCTTCGGGGGAATCCATCTCGCGCAGGAACTTGCGAAGTTTTGCCAAGCCATGTTCAAACTCCCCCGTAAAATCAATCCACTGACGATTTCCAAGTCCAAAGGGCTGCTCGGCGTCCTTGTGCAACCGAATGGGGATGACAACCTTTTTGTATTTCAGCGCCCAAGTCCATTCGTTCTTGCACATCGAGCCTTGCGCCGTGCTATCTTTTGTCATCACAAACGCCATGCACTTGCAGGCTCGAATTCCATCCACAATTTGATCATCCCAATCGCGGGCAGGGTCAATATCCCGTTTGTCGAACCAAACGCCTGTGAACTTATCCTCGCCGCCTTCCAATTCGTCGGCAAGTTTACGTGCAAATTCTAGCGCATCTGCTGTTGAATAACTGATGAAACAATGTCCGTCGGCCATGGAGTCCCTCTTTCAGTGAAAGCTAACTGCTTGACGATTGATATTCCAATTATACCTACCATCCGCCCACGAACATGCCAACTTTATGGATGACATTTGTCCCGACTTTGGTATTTCAGAGAATGTCACATACCACCCGAAACCCAATATACTCTTCCGCATCTGACCCCAATATCCGAATCCGTGCCGCACTGCGGCAAAGCTGAGGGTTATCATGCCACGATCCGCCACGGACGACGTGATAGGGATTGTCGATCATTTTGTAGGCGTCATCGTCCCTTGGTGACATGCGGTAGTCATCGATCCAATTGTCCGCGCACCATTCCATCAGGTTGCCGTGCATGTCATACAGCCCAAAGGCATTGGGCGGATACTTCCCGCCTTCGCTTGTGGAATGAAAATAGACTTTGGGCGGTTCTTCGGCAAAGGTGTGCTCCCCGTTGTAGTTGGCGATATCCGACGTCAGCGTTTCGCCGAAAGCGAACGGAGTTGTCGTCCCTGCGCGGCAGGCATACTCCCATTGTGATTCGCTCGGCAGGCGATAGAGTCGTCCCGTCCTTTTGGAGAGTCGCTCGCAGAATTTTTGCGCCTCATTCCACGAGACTCGCTCCACGGGCAACTTATCCCCTTTGAACCTACAGCGTGGCAATTTGCCCATGATCGCTTTCCACTGTCCCTGTGTGATAAGGCATCGTCCCATCATGAACGACTTGATCGTGATGAAGTGTTGCGGATGTTCATCGGGGCCTCCCTCGTTTTGGCGCGATCCCATGTAAAAGGAACCCGCTGGGATGACGACCATGTCCAGCGAAACACCCTTGCCGATGTCTTCGGTGAAAATTTCCGCGTTGTGACGAGTCCGTGCAATGACTTCGCCTCGCGCATCAACGGTCACTGACTCGAACTCAACCTTCACTTCAATCTCACCTTTGGGCTGACCCACGTCACAAGGATGACGAGCAGGTCCGCGACTACGAGCGCGCCTCCCTTGATGAGAAATGAGGTTGGCTTGAGCGAAGCAAGATACTGCACTTCTTCGGGGATAAATTGACTTGGCGCGGCGGCCACGCGTGCCTCGAGCGCCATCCATAGTTGCACTTCACGTTGGTGATGGACTGACAACGTAAAGACGCTAAAGATCGCGATCAACAAAAAAACGAGGGTGATATTCAATCTCACCATATTCTTTACCATCAATCCCTCGTTCGAGAGCACAAATCCGATCACAGCCATTGAAATGATGATTTGAAAATTCCAGATCTCGAAGAAACGTTGTGAGTGTTCCAGTAAGATCGCGATCAACCCAGAAAATTGTTCCATGTGATTCTCCAATCATCAATCGCTTTGTGCGTGTCTCTGTAAAAGTAATGTCAAATCCACTATGAAGTTGCGGCCAATCCAATTTGTTTCGAGTCAACTTTGAAATTGGCGCGTGCATATCCGTAGATATGAGTGGATGCCATGGCAAAGGCTAACCATGCAATGATATTGATTCCTTCCTCGATCCACTGCAGGGTGATAGGTTGGTTATCGAGGCGGGCAAGACCATTGAGAAGAAAGATGCCGATCAGGTTGAGAATGAACAGCCAACCCGCTGATGGAAGTCCCTGGCGGAAACTGAATAGGATCAAAAAGACCCCTGTAAAGAGGGTGGCAAGCACCATCACGCTCAACAAGACCCTTTCCCATGCGGGAGATACGGGTTGTTTGACAAAAAGATAAGCGGATGTTGTAAACACGACCCCAATGAGCGTCAGCGGCGGAGCCCATGCATGAAAGGACCTTTTTCCCTGTGCCGCGCGCATGGTTTGCCACACGCTCCATGCTACTAAAACATAACCTGGAGCCATCAATACAAATAAGCTCTTCTCCATCCACTGGATATCCACCGTGCTATTTGACGATGCCATGATTAATTTCCACAGGGCTTTGAAGATGCCCCCGGCAAGGGTGAGCAGTGTTCCGTAAAACGCAACTTTACCCTGCAATGAATTGACATGTGCAACGATGCGGGTAATGGCGAACAATCCAACGGCAGTAAAAACTATAGGCAAAAAATCCACTAAAGCAAGCAATAAAGTGTATTCCACGGCAGATCCCTTTCTATCTCTAAAATTTTTCTGCGGACCTTTTTGATTTGACGACTTCTACCACCTATCCCAATGCACCACTTCTTCCAATGATCTGCGTCCGCCCTTCTTCGGTGTGGCCAGTAACTTCTCCACTTCCAACGGATACCCAAACGACAATGCGATACGTACATGCCATTCGGGTGGGAATCCTAGAATCTCTCGCGCCTTTTCGTGTTCATACAGTGAAGCAGGGACGGAGCCGACTCCCAATTCCCATGCGGCCAATTGCATGAACGCGGCCGCCTGACCTGCATCGAACATGATCTGAAATTTGCCGTCAGGATCAGGTGTCAAAATGGCAACGGCTAATGCCGCGCCTGCGAGATGTCCCGCCCATGTGCCGCATTCGGATAATGCCTTGAGGACGGCCTTATCTCGTATCGCAATGAACTGCCACGCTTGTTCATTCTTTGAAGATTGCGATCTGCGTCCCGCATTCAAGATCGCTGTCACGATCTCCTCAGGCAAGGCCTCGTCTCGAAATTTTCTAACGGCCCTTTTGGTTCTAATTGCATCTGACACGTTCATCATAACCTCCATACCTCGATGGTTGAGTAGCGAGCGTACCGAAACCACACATTTCAAGTTGGTACGTTATATGATGGTTTCGACACCTGCACTTGCCGTGCTGGTGCAAGTGTACGGGCGAGAAAACCATTCGCCTTACTCAACCATCAGGCGTACTTCTCTCTCCGAGTATAATTCAATCAATGGATGAACAACTTAAATTCAAGCCCTTTGGCATCTCTGCACTGATCCTCATCCTCGTTGGCTGGGGTGGCTTATACCTTCTGATCACACAAACCTATCCCTATGTATGGCCGCGCTGGAGTTTCTTTGTCCTTGTTTTGGCGGCGCTCACAGGCACCGTTCTCCCTATCGTCTATTTCTTCCACAAGCGTTTTCCTGCTGAAGTTCCCACCGAAGCCAATGTCATTGTCCGTCAGGCCATGTGGTTTGGCGTGTACGGTGCTACGCTCGCTTGGCTTCAAATTGGGCGTCTCGTCACTGTCTATGTCATTCTCAGTCTTGCGGGCGGCCTGATCGCCATCGAATACTTCATCCGCTTGCGCGAAAAATCGCACTGGAAACCTCCCGTCCACGAAGATGATGAATAGCCTCCGCGATCTTCCCTCAGTCGAACAATTACTGCAAAATGCGACTCATCTCATCGAGAGGTTTGGTCGCCCGCTGACAATTGACTCGCTTCGATTGACTCTCGATGAAACCCGCGCACGCTTCAAACTCGACCCCGAAACTGCTCTGCCCTCCATTGACTTGATCCTCGCCCAAGCCGAATCCCATCTCTCCGCATGGGTTGCTCCCACTCTGCTTCCCGTTATCAACGCCACGGGCGTCATCCTTCACACTAACCTCGGACGTGCTCCGTTATCGAACGCCACCATCAAAGCGATGAACGATGTTGCATCGAATTACTCCAACCTCGAATATGATTTGTCCAAAGGCCAGCGTGGTTCACGGCTGACTCATGCTGAAACCATTTTGCAAAAACTGACGGGCGTTGAAGCTGCGTTGATTGTCAATAACAACGCATCGGCTGTTTTGCTGGTGTTATCTGCTTTGGCGAACAAAAAGAATGTAGTCATTGCCCGCTCGCAACTTGTAGAGATCGGCGGCGGCTTCCGTGTCCCCGATGTGATGAAACAATCAGGTGCAAAGCTTGTTGAGGTGGGCACCACCAATAAGATCCGCTTATCCGATTACGAGGAAGCGCTCCGCATTGATACATCCGTTTCAGTCCGTGAATCCGTTACAAAGTCCGTTTATGGGCTTGTGATGCGAGCGCATCGCAGTAACTTCAAGATCGTTGGCTTCACCGAAGAACCTGAACTCAAGGACATCGTGGATGTTGCTCATAAAGCCAATGTCATCGTTGTGGATGACCTCGGCTCGGGCGCGTTGATTGATACTGCAAAATACGGCCTCGCCCACGAACCGACCGTGCAAGAGTCTTTGTCCGCTGGTGTCGACATAATTTGCTTTTCGGGGGATAAACTCCTCGGAGGCCCACAAGCAGGGATCATCGCCGGTAAAAAGGATCTGATCGACAAGATCAAGAAACATCCGTTGGCACGCGCTGTCCGTGCGGATAAAACATGCTTAGCGGGGATCACTGCTACATTGACGCACTATCTCAAAGATGAGGCGGAGCGAGAAATACCGATCGTGAAGATGATGTCCTTAACGCCTGAGCAGGTCAAAGTCCGTGCTGAGGCGTGGCGGGAGGCGGTGGGGCAGGGCGAGGTGACTCGGTCCGAATCCACTGTGGGCGGAGGGAGTCTGCCGGAAGAGTCCATGCCTACATTTGTGTTGGCATTAAGTGTCAAGTCACCTGATAAATTCTTGAAAAAACTTCGAGAGGCGAACCCGCCTGTTATCGCAAGGACAGAAAACGATAAAATATTATTGGATCCACGAACTGTGTTGAACGACGATGTATTGGTACGAATTTTGAGAGAGGTGTTGCATGCTTACCGTTGAGATACCGATCAAAGACAAAAAGAAACCACCTGCGTTGAAATTCCCTGATCGTTGTGTGAATTGTGGAAAGCCGAAGTATAAAACCCTGTCATTGAAATTGCAGATGGGGGTGCAGAATCGTGGCGGGGCAGTGATGATGGATTTCTCTCCGTCATTGTGTGAAGAGTGTAACAAAAAAGAATCAAGGATTATCAATGTAACGTTGGTGCCGTTCTTGATCGCTGGAGTCATTGTGTCTGTGGGTGTTTTTATCCCCGTGTGGTTGATCGTGCCCGATGGGGATACTTCGCAGACTCTTGGATTCGCCCCAACCGTGGCGGCTTTTGCGGGATTGATCGCGGGCATGATTGGCGGATCGGTTGTTGAGTTTGTCTTGAAGTTGTTGTTCTCTGCGTATTTTGGCAAGTCTCTTTTGAAGCGTCCGTTGACCATCCTAGGCTTGCTCAAAGACTCAGAAGAAGTTATTGGTCTGTCTGCAAAATTCACGGAGAATAAGAAATCCTTGGTGTTGAGTTTTGAGAACGATGAAATTGGTAAAGAATTCAAAACATTGAATTCACTGGAGGCAATATGAAATCAGATCTTGATCGATTGATGAAACAAAGAAATTTGGATGCCCTGATGGTTCTGGGTGATGCAGAGCATAACCCATCCATGTATTACTTTGTCGGTGGAGGACATGTAAGCGGTGCGCTATTGTTGAAGAAACAAGGTGATGCGCCTGTTCTGTTTTACAACGACATGGAACGTGATGAAGCCGCCAAAAGCGGACTGCAAACACGCTCGTTCAACGACTATCCATGGCAGGATTTTATGGAGCAGGCAAACGGCGATATGCAGACTGTGGGCGCTTTACGCTTTCAGAAGATCCTTACCGAATATGGATTGGAAAAGGCACGGATCGCTATTTATGGGAAAGTGGAATTTTCGAATACCTTCGGTGTTTTCACAAAACTGATGAAACTGATGCCTGATGTTGAGTTTATTGGCGAATCGGGATTTAACTCTGTTATCTTTAGTGCGATGGAAACCAAGGAAGATGTGGAAGTGGCACGCATCCGTCAGATGGGCGCGGTAACGACTCAAGTGGTTGGCATGGTGCAGGAACTGTTGACATCCGCGGATGTGCGAAGCGACGAAGTTCTCATGAAAGAGGATGGAAGTCCGCTTACGATCGGGGATGTGAAAGGCAAGATCGCATTATGGCTGGCGGAACGTGGCGCTGTAGATGTGGAAGGTGTCATCTTTGCGCAGGGCCGCGATGCAGGTGTGCCGCATTCTGTGGGTGACCCTGCCGAGCCTCTTCAACTTGGCAAAACCATTGTCTTTGATATTTTCCCTGCTGAAAAAGGCGGCGGGTATTTCTACGATTTCACCCGCACATGGAGCTTGGGCTATGCCGACCCCGAAGCGCACGCCATGTACGATCAAGTCCATGAAGTGTACGAAAAGGTGATTGAAAACCTTGACCTTAATGCCAACTTCAAAGATTACCAGTTGATGACATGCGAATACTTTGAATCCAAGGGACACAAATCTCCGCTCAATTCAAAGAACCCGTTGGATGGGTACGTCCACAGTTTAGGGCACGGGGTTGGCATCAATATCCATGAACGCCCTGGTTCGGGTTTGCAGTTGGGAGATGACAATATCCTCAAACCCGGTGTTGTCATTACCATTGAGCCCGGGTTATATTACCCTGATAAAGGCATGGGCTTCCGCATTGAAGATACCTATTGGGTGCGTCCCGATGGTCAATTCGAGAAGCTTGCTGATTATCCGTATGATTTTGTTTTACCGATGAAGAAGTGGAAAAAGAATTAAACACAAAGGACACGAAGTACACAAAGGTTGGATTAAGGACTGGGCCTCAAGGCTTCATCCTTGGTGATCTTTGTGGTCTTCGTGGTTGAGAAAATGACAAATTTTAAACCCGCCCGTATCCTCGCCATAGAAACCTCCTGCGATGAAACCGCCTGCGCCGTTATTGAAAACGGACGTGCGCTTCTCGCTTCGACTGTCGCTTCACAGATGGAGATGCATGCCCGCTTTGGCGGCGTGTATCCCGAAGTTGCTTCGCGCCAGCATGTGTTGAGCATCATCCCTGTTGTTGAGCAGACTCTTGTGCAGTCGAACATCACACTCAAAGATATTGATGCCATAGCCGTTACGCGCGGGCCTGGTCTCGCTGGTTCACTTGTGGTTGGCATGAACATGGCCAAAGGGCTTGCGTTGGGTACGGGTTTGCCTATCGTTGGTGTCAATCACCTCGAAGGACATATCTACTCTTCGTGGGTTTACAACGCTGGTGATTCTGTCCCTGCTGAGCCGCAATTCCCGTTAATGGCCTTACTCGTCTCAGGCGGACACACTGAGCTGAACATTATGACCGATCATTTGACGTACGAACGTCTCGGCTCCACTCAGGACGATGCGGCTGGTGAGGCCTTCGATAAAGTGGCTCGCCTCCTCGGCCTTCCATACCCCGGTGGGCCATCCATACAAAAAGCGGCAGAGGGCGGAAACCCAAATCGATTCAAGTTCCCGCGTGCTAAGCTGGATAATCCGTACGATTTCTCTTTTAGCGGCTTGAAAACGGCTGTGTTGTATGAAGTCAATGACTTGAAGAAGAAAAGTAGTTCTCTCCCCGTGGAAGACCTGGCTGCCTCGTTCCAGAAGACGGCTGTGGAAACGTTATTCGATAAGACCATGCAAGCCGCGCGAGAATATAAGGCTAAAGAAATTCTTGTAGCTGGTGGTGTCTCTGCCAACCGTGCCTTGCGGAATATCTTCCAATCGCAAACGGAATTCAAAGTAAATATCCCTGCCTTCTCGCTTTGTACTGACAATGCCGCCATGATCGCTGCGGCTGGATATTATCGTTACGCCCGTGGACATGTCTCTGGGTTGGAGATGGATGTCCAACCGACGTGGCCTCTTTCGTGACTTTGAACCGTGGACGATTGACAACGGTCTACGGTCGATCATCCACCGTCTGGATTAAAAACCCAAACCGCCTTTGGCCTGCCCGGGCCATCAGCGGTTTGATAGGAGAATGCAATTACTATTATATTTGGGGACTTAAATACAGCCTGAACGTTTCCTGAAAGAAAAATAAGAAAATTAGCGGGGAGTTTTGAGAACGTAATGGATTTCTTCTGCGGAGATTGGCCCATTGCGTAGAATTTTTATTTCGTCTGTAGAGCAGTCTACAACTGTGGATGGGACGCCGCCGGGTGTTTTACCACCGTCAATGATCAATGCGATACGCCCATTGAGTTGAGCGAATACTTCGCCCGCCGTGGAAGGGCTTTCTTTGCCGGAGATATTAGCAGATGTCACAGCCATGGGGCCTGTGGCTCGTAAAAGGATGCGGGATACGGCATGATCTGGTATCCGTATGCCGACCGTGTTTGTGGCAGAGACAGCCTCAGGGATGGATGGCTTTTTGGCGAGGACGCAGGTCAAAGGTCCGGGCCAGAAGCGAGAGGCAAGCACACGAGCAGGACGTGGAAAATCAGTCGTGATCTTGACCGTATCCATGATCTCCCCGATCAAAATAGGAATCGCCTTTTCGATGGGGCGGTCTTTTGCTGTGTAGATCGATTCGACAGCTTTCCCGTCAAATGCAAGCGCGCCAACACCGTAGACTGTATCGGTGGGGAATGCAACAAGACCGCCTGATTTGAGAATGTCTAGTGCGGTTTTGTATACAAAAGGGTCGTCGGCCGCCATGATCTTTGTGTTCATCGCAACTCTATTTCCAGTAAGCGATCGCGGCCCGTCAGGTCTTGATGCAGTTGGGTTTGGGCATTGGGGAATATTTCATGAGCAAGGTTGAGCGCTTGTTTTCCCAAGGTGGCTTCGATCTCGAATAACATCAACGCATTCGGTGCGAGATAGTTGATTGCCATGTTCATCAACTTACGTATCAATTCGAAACCATCCTGCCCGCCATCGAGTGCAATGGTGGGTTCATGCCCGAACACGGAGAGTGCATGTAATGTTTCTGTGGGGATGTAGGGAAGGTTTGCACAAAGCAAGTCGATCTGTTGGTGATCTTTGATACCTGCCTTGGGAAGTAGGTCGCATTCCATAAACTTAATTTTACCGCCTGCCTTGTGCTTCACCGAATTTTGTGTGGCAATTTGCAATGCTTTTGC
Source organism: Candidatus Defluviilinea proxima (assembly GCA_016721115.1). Lineage (NCBI taxonomy): Bacteria > Bacillati > Chloroflexota > Anaerolineae > Anaerolineales > Candidatus Villigracilaceae > Candidatus Defluviilinea > Candidatus Defluviilinea proxima. The sequence goes on along the minus strand of JADKIW010000001.1, from coordinate 3,968,001 downwards.
AGAAATATCGGTGGCAAGGATATTGGCATCGGGCACGTTGACTGCGAGGGAAACCGCAATGGCGCCTGAGCCAGTTCCAATATCGGCGATCATTCTTCGATCTGGATGTTTGTTCAGCCAGGCAATAGCTTTCTCGACAAGTAATTCTGTCTCAGGGCGTGGAATGAGCACGTCAGGCGTAACATCAAATTCAAGATTGAAAAATTCCCAGTGTCCCAACACATACGGAAAAGACTCGCCGCGTTCCAAGCGCAGGAGCGAGTCTTCAAGTTTTTGTTGCTGTTCGTTTGTGATTGTAAGTTCTGGATGGGCCATCACCCATGTGCGCGGTTTGTTGATGACATGAGCAATTAAGACAGACGCATCCAAAGTGGGCGTGTCGCTTATGGAGGAGAGACGATTTACTGTGTGAGAGAGAAGCGAGAAACTGGCATTCATAGGGTCTTTCTGCATTCCCTCTTTCAACTTCCTTAGGGAAGGAGAAAAGGTAACCTTTTCCTGTGATGGTTATTCTTCGTCGTTAATCCCTGATGCGGCCAGACGGTCCGCTTCATCACGTGTGGAAAGTTCCTCGATAAACCCGTCAATGTCACCATCCATGACGGCTGGTAGATTGTAATTGGACAACCCAACGCGATGATCGGTCACGCGGTTTTGGGGGTAGTTATATGTGCGGATCTTCTCGGAGCGTTCGCCTGTTCCAACTTGTGAGCGTCGATCTGATTCGATGGATGCACGACGTTTCTCTTCTTCGATCTCGTACAAGCGAGCACGCAAAATGCTGAGAGCACGCAACTTGTTCTGCAACTGTGAGCGTTCATCCTGACAGGTCACAACCATGCCAGTAGGTCTGTGGGTCAAGCGCACGGCCGTTGAGTTCTTCTGCACGTTCTGTCCGCCTGCACCCGAAGATCGATACACTTCAACCTCGAGGTCGCTTTCGGGGATGTCAATTTCCACTTCATCCACTTCAGCTAAAACAGCCACGGTTGCTGTAGATGTATGAATGCGTCCTTGCGATTCGGTGGCAGGTACACGTTGCACGCGATGCACACCCGATTCGTATTTGAGTTTTGAAAAAGCGCCCTTGCCGCGGATCTCAAAGATCACCTCTTTATAACCGCCAACGCCAATGGAATTTTCAGACATGACCTCGTTCTTCCATTTTTGTTCATCGGCGTAGCGTGTGTACATGCGGAACAAGTCGCCCGCGAAAATAGCTGCTTCATCTCCGCCTGCCCCTGCACGAATTTCCACGATGACGTTCCTGTCATCACGGGGATCCTTCGGCACGAGCAGTCCCTTGATCTTTTTTTCAAGGCTTGCGATCTTTGGAGTCAGATCTTCAATATCGGCTTCTGCCAACGCGACAAGCTCCGCGTCTTTTTCGGACAGGAGGATGGCCCGGGCCTCCTCCATGCTTTTCATAGCCTGACGGTATTCCCGTGCCTTTTCCACGATCTCTTCCAGGTCCACGCGCTCTTTACTGATCTCAGCCGCGCGCTGATAATTGTTGCCCACCTCGAGCAGTTCACTGCCGAGTTGTTCATAACGATCTTCAATGCCTTTAAGTTTGTCGAGCATATCTTTCCTCTTGCAGGGGCCAAATCCTCTTGCACCTGCTTCATATTTCAGAATCAAACGCGGCATCCATTTGCCGCGCGGCGGGGATTATAACAGCGAAAATGTATCTACTTGGCTGTTAGCGAAAGAAGCATGGAAAGGATCAAAATGATCGAAAACACTGCAAAAATGACCTGCAGGCTTTGTATCCGTTTCTTATCTGACCGTTCGTTTGTTCTTTCCTGACTTTTATTCTTTGATTTCTTAGCTGGCATTGTGTTCTCGCAAATTCAGATGTTTATAGAAAGCTGTGGACATCGCCTTCTCAAGCTCTTCAACCGTGACGGGTTTCATTACATACGAGTCCGCACCGAGTTCCATGGCTCTATCTACCATGGTGTCTGCCGCCTCTGATGAGAGCATCACAATGGGGAGGTTTCTCGTGTCTGCACGCCTCCGCAGGAACTCCACCATGTCCAGGCCAGTTACTTCGGGCATATTGATGTCCAACAGCAACAAATCTGGCCTTCTACCAGAGGCAAACAACTGCGCGGCCGAGCGGACATTATTGAATGATGTCACCTCACAGTCGAGTAGTTTCAACATTAAACCGATCGCGCGGCTCATCTCTTCGTCGTCGTCAACTGTCCAAATATTTTTCATTCCAAATGCACCTTTATTGCGTGCGCCGCGTTCTCCGGCACTACCGCTTTGAGCTCTTCGATTGAAGCGTCCCTAATCTTATCCACAGACCCGAAATGTTTCAAGAGTGCTTTGCGCCTCGAAGGGCCGATCCCGGGAATCGTATCCAACTGCGAAGCCATGCCCAACTTCTCTCTTTTCTTGCGATGGGCCGTGATTCCGTACCGATGCGCCTCATCACGAATTCGTTGCACAAGATATAGTCCCTGTGAATGACGCGGCAACAACAACGGTTCTGACTTATGCGGGAAGAAAATTTCCTCGCGTTGTTTGGCAAGGCCCACCACTGGGATCTTGTCCATCAACTCATATTTCTCAAGGACTTGGACTGCGCGCCCCAACTGTCCCTTGCCGCCATCGATAATGATAAGGTCTGGCAGGAAGGAAAAAGACGCGTCTGGCTTGGACCCCGGGCCTGCTTCTGTTTCCTGACTCCCTTTCCACCTTCGAAATCTGCGTGTGAGCATTTCCTCCATGGAAGCAAAGTCATCGGGTGCGCCAACCACGCTTTCAATATTGAACTTGCGATATAACTTTTTATCGGCTACACCTTGCGTGAACACAACCATGGCGCCGATGATGGCTGTCCCTTGTGTATTGGAAATATCGTAACACTCAATTCGGTTCGGTGGAGCTGGCAACTTCAACGATTCTTGCAACTCAGCTAACGCTGTTTCTTGTTTGTGCGTATCGGCCTGCCATTGGGCGCGCAGAGCTTGCAAGGTTTCTGTAGCATTCTCCGCCGCCATTTGAACAAGGTCACGCGGTTGGCCTTCGCTTGGTACAAAGAATTCCACTCTCTTGCCGCCTCGTTTGGAACGTAGCCATTGACTGATGATACGTGCCTCTTCCAGTTGATTTGGGAGCATCACTTGTTCAGGGATGTTAGCGGCTTCAGTGTAGAACTGGGTGATGAATTGCTCCATCACTTCATTATCTGCCGTATCTTCTGTCCCTTCAAGGATGAAGTATTCACGCCCGATCAACTTACCTCCGCGCACAAAGAAGACCTGTACACAGGCCTCTCCGTCACTGCGGGCCATGGCAAGTACATCGGAGTCGATGTAGTCTGTTGCAAAGACGATGCGTTGTCGCTCAATAATGTTCTGTATCGCTTTGAGCTGATCGCGCAGAGCGGCGGCTCTTTCGAAGCGCATCTCTTCGGCCGCTTTCAACATGTCCGTTTCGATGCGGCTCACAATGCCTTCACTGTGTCCGCTGAGGAAATCCATCAGGTCAGAGATCATTTGGCGGTATTGGGCTTGGGTGGCCGCTCCGATACAAGGGGCAGTACACAGCTTGATGTCAAAGTAAAGACACGCGCGTTTGTCCTCTCCTGTGATTTCGCGGTCACAGGTCAAATAGGGGAAAACTTTGCGAAGCACATCCAAAGTCTGGTACACCGCCCAAGCCGATGTGTACGGACCGAAATAACGCGCACCATCTTCCTCCATTTGCCGGGTGACAGTCACTTTGGGAAAAGGTTCGTTCCAATGGACTTTGATGTAGGGGTAGCGTTTGTCATCTTTGAGACGGACGTTATATTTCGGGCGGTGCTTCTTGATGAGGTTCATCTCGAGGATGAGCGCCTCAAGCTCCGAGCCGACAACGATCCACTCAATATCTGCAATATCGCGCACGAGACGGCGTGTTTTATTGTCGTGGCTTGAATCCGCGTGGAAGTAGGAGCGTACACGATTCTTCAGGTTGATGGCCTTGCCAACATAGATAATCTTCCCCTCGGCATTCTTCATTTGATAACAGCCAGGTTTTGTTGGTAGAGTGGCAAGGATGCCCTGTATCTTTTCGGAAATCTCCATATAAGAGCAATTTTACTGCATGTATCATGATTACAAAATACAAGTACTTTCGGTGGTTGTATTAGACCTTGATTTATGCAATAATGGACAAAATCTTTTTTGGAGGAACTACTATGAACGATCAATTCAATCAGCCTGTACAACAACCTTCCACTGGCAGTGGAAATGAACGCATCATGGCCATCGCTTCGTTGGTCCTTGGTGTTATTAATCTGTGCGCGTGGTTTTTGCCGATCTGTGGCGTTCCGTTGGGAATTATCGGAGTTGTGCTTGGATATCTTGGCATGAAGGATCCTTCCCAGAAGACCCTTGCGATGATCGGGATGATTCTTTCGGGCATTGGAATATTGCTTGCTTGTATCAATGCCATAGCAGGTGTAGCGCTTAACTCTGGAAATATTTTCCAGCAACTTATGCAAAGCGTTCGCTAATATCTGTACTTGAATAAAACGGCCCACCTGAAATTTTCAGGTGGGCCGTTTTGCACATATAGTGGGGGATATTAAAGGCCAAACATACAAGGACAGAAAAAACTAAAGAAAATAAAAGCGATCACTAAAGCGATTGCCATTTCCACTGCGATACGTTTCCACGGGAAGCGTGTCTGGGGAGGTGGATCTTGCGCTTGAATTTGTGCGTAGCTGGGCTCCACTGCTTTGCGTGCTACATCGGCAAAGTATCGGGTGTCTGGTGAAATGTTCTGGCCGCTGAGCATGATGAGAAATTCGCTCGCCATAGCTCCTGCGGATTGATATCGCAGGCTGGGATCTTTGGCGAGAGCGCGGTCGATCAATGCTTGCAGGTCAGCTGAAATGCCTTTGATTGGCGGAGGCTGGTCATTGATGTGTCTCATCAGCATGCCAAAGGTTGAGTCGGATTGAAATGGGACGTGCCCTGCCAACATTTCGTAAAGGACAACGCCTAGTGAGTAGATGTCGGTGCGTTTGTCCACTTTTTCGCCACGTGATTGCTCAGGGCTCATGTATGTGGGTGTGCCGGAGACAGAACCAGTTGTCGTGTGGAGGGTAGAGTCAAGAAGGCGAGCCAGACCGAAGTCGGTAAGAATCGGTTCTACATCCAAAGGTAACGGTTGCTCTAACGTGACTTCTTGTGTGCGGGAGCGTAAAAGAACGTTGGCAGGTTTGATATCCCGATGAATGACTCCCTTGCTGTGGGCATAATCCAATCCGCTGGCAATGGCACGCAACAGCTGAGCGACCGTAACGATGGGAATGCGTTGGTTACGTTCGTGAAGGGCTTTCAAATAAACGGCAAGCGATGGGCCGGGGATGTAATCCATGATCAAACACGGTGTTTCACCTTCGACAACGTAATCGATCATTCGGACGATGTTTGGATGGCGGAGTTCTCCGACTACATCTGCTTCACGTTTGAAACGCGCCAATTGATGCACATCACGTTCCAGTAGGCCACGCATGACTTTGATGGCGATCAATCCTTGTGTTTCATGGATGCCAGTGTATATCTCAGCCATACCCCCGTGGGCGATCAAGTCCTTAATTAGAACCTTGCCTAATTGCCTGCCCGTCCAATCTGCCATATAAAAAAATTATAATCGAGATTGGCATCTGGCCGTGTATAATGCCATGCACTTAAAAATATTGATATGAATGTTCAACAATGAGGTGTACGTGGAAGGTGTATTGGAATTTGAAGTAGGAAAGTTATTACGCGAACGCAAGTTGCAGTTGGCTGTAGCTGAGTCGTGTACAGGCGGATTGATCGGCCACCGTATTACAAACGTATCGGGTTCTTCTGAATATTTTGCGGGCGGATTTCTCGTATATTCCTATGAAGCGAAGGTGAAACTGTTGGGCGTTTCATGGGACACATTGCATGCGTTTGGAGCTGTGAGCGGTGAGACTGTGCTCGAGATGGCGCATGGCGCAAAGCGTGCATTAGATGTGGACATTGCCGTTTCAGTCTCAGGGATAGCTGGTCCGGGCGGCGGGACTTTGGACAAGCCTGTTGGCACCACCTGGGTTGGGCTTGTAGCGAACGATGTCGAGTGGGCGCGCGAGTTCTACTTTCAAGGCAACCGCGAACAAAATAAAGCCGCATCTGCAGATGCGGCTTTACAAACGATTTTGGATTATTTGTTGGGGAAAAAATAATTGTAAGGGCGACCCAATAGGTCGCCCTTGGTTTTTACGCTTGTGCGAATGTATCGATCAACAACTTGAAGTTCCCGCCAACGGGATACAAAATGGGGCAGGTACACCCACGCTTCTTGTATTCTTCCACTTTGGCTTTCGCTTCGGCTGGAGTCCCTGAAGCGGTGATGCGGTGGACGAGGTCATCGGGTACGAGATGTTTTGCCTTGTTGATCTGTTCTTTTGTGGCAGGCCACCCCAAAATGGATTGTATCTCGTGAATGACATCATCTGATACGTTTGATGCTTTGGCGATGTGTGGCTGTTGAGCAAGGTACTGACAGAGCAATTCCTTGGTGTACTCAATAGCCTTGTCGTGGTCTTCGTCCACCGAACAGACAATTAATTGCGGACGGTCAAAATCTTCGAGTTTTCGCCCAGATATGTTCAAACCTTTTTCAAGCAATTCCATGGCTTTATCGTTGTACTCAGGGGCGACACAATAATTGAGCACAACTCCGTCTGCGATCTCGCCTGTCAACTCCATCATCTTATCGCCCGTTGCGCCGATCATGATCGGAACGTTGCGCGGTTCTCGTCGTCCATGCACCACATCCAATTCGATCCCGTCTACGTGATGGAATTCTCCGTGAAAGGTGACTCGTTCCATGTTCAACAATCTACGTAAAACTTCAACGGTCTCACGCATGGCGAGCAACGGTTTCTTTCTGTCAATGCCTACATTCTTGGCTAGCGGATCCCACCATGCGCCGATACCGCAGATGATCCGATTTGGAGCAAGATCATCAAGTGTCAACAATGTTGCTGCCAGCAAGCCGATATTACGTGTCCAATTGTTGATCACGCCAGAGCCAACCTTGAGTTTATTTGTCACTGCGGCATAGGCCGCCATCGGCACGATGGCATCACGCACCAGTCGCGACTCTGCCTGCCAGACGGCTTCAAAGCCTTTCTCTTCTGCATATCGTACATAGTCCAACCCATCCCGCAGATCATGTGAATCTTGCAGGTACAAGGCAACGCGCTCGGTCATCGGATGTTCTCCTCTAGTTAGAATGAACTTACTTTTTCGAGTTCCCGTACAAGCTCAAGGTCTTCGGGTAGGTCGAGATCCAAACCCAGGGAAGGGAGCTCCACGATCTCAAGCCTTGCACCCGCTTCTCTTGCCCGTTCACAGTGTCTTTGGAACGAGTCATCACCGAAGTCGTACTCGATCAACCCGGCAGGCGATATCAACAAGGCGTTCGTGCCTTTGCGGTGTCTGTCGGGTGCGATCACGACCACGGGAGCGTCACCGGCTCTCTCAATTAATGTTAGCACATCTTCATGCGATATCAAAGGAAGGTCCGCAGGCAGTATCAGCACCCCGCGCGTCGCGTATATCTTTGCGACCACAGTGGCGCGTGTAAGCGCTGTGTTTAAGTGCGGTTGTCCCTCCTCTTGCACTGTCCGTGCTCCGTGCTGGCGTGCGATGTGCAGTGCATTTGGATCACGGCTCACCACGAGCACCTGCTCCAATTCTTTCAGCCCGGTCAATGTTTTCAATGTACGTTGCAAAAGGGATTGATTCAACTCCGCCCGTTCATCTTCTGTCAGTGTTCCAGCCAAACGTGACTTACCGCGCCTCAATGGCTTTACAGGTACGATTGCCCACAGTGTCATACTGTTGCTCCGATAAAATTGATTATGTCCATTGCAAGTTGTTTTCTATCGTCAGTGGTTCTCATTATAGTATTGGTGATGAGAGTTTGCATATTTAAATCCCTCACACTTTGGTCAAGTGGCGTATCAATTTTGTCAAGTACAAACCCTCGCACAAGTCCGCGATAATGATTTGCTACAGCCAGCGCCGAAGGTTCGATTCCCAACTCACGATACATCTTCGCCGCAGGTCCTTTGATGGTCTCGCCTCCGATGATCGGCGATACTGCATAAACAGGCTTTTCAATCTTTTGGATGACTCGCAGGATCGGGTCAACGCTTACCCACGGATTTGATGGGCAAACGATCACTGCATCAGCAGATGTAATCGCTTCAAGCGCCCCCGAAACTGGTTCAGCGACATCAGCCCCTTCAAATCTGAACCCTTTTACGCGCGGCTCACACCGCTTGTGGACAAAGTATTCCTGAAATGCGAGTTCGCCTTCATCTGTTTCGACGATTGTCCTCACCGGTTGGTCAGACATCGGCAGGACAGTATGCTCAATTCCCCAAGACTTACAGAAGTCTCTTGTGATCTGGCTGAGCGAAGCCCCTTCTTTCAACCTTCGAGTTCGTTCAAGATGGGTCCCCAGATCTTGATCGCCCAAGTTGAACCATGCAGGCCCACCGAGTCTCTTGGCATTTTCTATAACCTGCCATGTCTCGTTGACTCTACCCCAGCCTGTTTCAGGATTTGCTAACCCTGCCAGCGTATAACAAACCGTATCCAAATCGGGACAAATATACAGCCCGTAGTGTTCAAAGTCATCGCCTGTGTTGACAATGATAGTTAATTCTTCAGGCTTGAGTATCTGGGCAAGTCCGTGTGCGAGTTTTGCGCCACCGACTCCACCGGCTAATGCGACGATTTTCAATTGGACGGTAGACGATGGACGATGGACGGTGGTCTCAGAATTCATTGGTTTCATATAAGATTGAACTCTCGCTTATTCTTTTATTTGTTTTGGAAAGTGACTTGCGAAAAGCATGTAATTTCTTGGCAAGTTCTTGTGCCTTTAGGTCAATTTGACTTATGTATGCCTGCTCAGTTACATAGTTTCGACGGGAAATAATTCTTTGACATGCAACAGTTTCGATAAGAGAACGTATTGCCATGCTCAAAAACCGACTTTGTTCTGCATCACTTTGGCTGTGGAGCCTTCCGCGATATTTAGGGTGATCGATGTGGCCGCACGTGTTATTTGTGATTTCAGGTTATAACGCTCTGCATCGGGCAGTTTTTCAGCTAGCTCGTACATTAAGTCAACATAATCCAGTGCCATCTGCCATACCTCAAGATTTTCGAACTTGAAAGCCATGTTTTCCTCCTTCAATTCACACGGTCTACGGTCTATCGTCTATGGTCATTGGTGTACATTACAGCTATAGTTTTTACATCTTTCAATGTTTTCTCTTTTGGCGACCCATCTGGATACCCAACAAAGAACATCGCTTGAGGTTCCCATGTTTCAGGTAACGTAAGCACGCTTTGAATTGTTTCCGGCACGAATAGCGGACTGCACACCCAAACCCCGCCGAGACCTTCTGCGTGGGCGGCGAGGAGCAGTTGCATCCCTGCATTGGCTACGGATTGCGTTGCCATCAGGTATTCTGCTTTTTTTCTTTTCTTGTCTGGGTAAACATCCATTTCGCTCATGTCGAGATTGAGGGTAATAACGACAGGCGCAGAGATGATCCGTTCACGGGAACGGGCGATTCGTTTTTGAATTTCTTCGGAGGGAATGCTGTCTTTTTCAAGATCGTGTGCGAACTCAACGGCCATCGCATCCGCAAGTTTTGTTTTGACAGATGAATCGGTCACCACGGCAAACCTCCATGGCTGACGGTTGTGCGCGGAGGGGGCGAAGGTGGCAGTGTGGAGAATGTTCTCGATAACCGAATCAGGCACAGGGTCCGGTTTGAAGCGGCGGATCGAGCGACGAGTCCGCAAGAAGTTGTGGAGGTCAGTTGTGCTTGTCAAAGTGAGTCGGCTTGATCTTGAAGATGATCCGCTTTTGGGTTTCCCGATAAGTCCAGGGTTCGTTGTCGTAACGGAGCGAAAGCTTGTTGATGTGCTCATCAGCGCCTTCTGTGGTGTAGCCGACTACTTCGCCGCGAATGCCAAGATACCGATAGGTTTCGTTGGGGTCTTGAATGGTCATGCCCACTTTGGGACGCGCCTTCATGTTGCGGTCTTTCACACGACCCTCGTTGGTGTTGATGAGAATATATTCGCCATCGATATCAAACCAGACCGGTGTGACTTGCGGTGAACCATCGGGCATGATGGTCGCAAGAAACAATAAGGCTTTTGATTTTTCGTTGAGAAGGTCTTGGAATTCTTCAGGAAAATTCATCTTGGCTCCATGATGTTTGGGATGAATAACGTGAGCATTTCGTTGTTGAAGTTTCTGATGACTTGAACGTCTTCGTTCGTACATCCGATCAGTAACTTAATTTCTGCATCGCGTTTCATCTTATCAAATGTGCATAAGATTCCTGTTAAAGTTTTTGTTTGAAGAGAACCCATCCATATATCTATGCCGTCACCATCGCTGGCGGTTGTGTTTTCAAGGTAACCATAATCAAGCGGATAGATGAGTTGTGGGTAACGTGGATGGGGGGTGCCTTTTGGTCTGTCGATGATGGCCTTGTTGGTGACGATCAGTTGTTCCATTCCTTGCCAGAAACGAGTATCAAATTCCATGTTTTACATCCTACGTTTAGCGGAATAAATCTTGCTCTTTCGGGCGGATCAATTCTTTGAGCGATCCTTCGCGCAGTGGATAGGGGAACCCTCGTACATGGACAATGGGCGTCCCTTCTGCGGCTTGTCCCATGACCAGTGATGCGGCGGCGGCGAGTTCATCGGCCACGCCCACTTGCGTGACTTGCAGTGTATATCCAAAGAGATCAGGTTTGCCGCGCAAGTCTTCGAGGCCAGGCAGGCCAGAAATACCAATGGCGATGCCAACGGTCCCATTGCGCCATGCACGTCCGTGCGAATCAATGATTAGGATGCCGACTCGTTTGCCTGTTTTGGATTGGATTGCATCTCGCATCTTTCTGGACGAGAGGTCTGGATCTTGCGGAAGGAGCAGGACCCAATCTTCGTTATTCAGACTTCCGAAGTCTCTTAAGCCTTCGGAAGTCTGTTCGGGATTTACGTTGGAATGATCGATCCCTGCGTTAGCGCAGACAAAACCGAGCTTATGTTCCACAATGATCGCACCGACGCGTACTCGCAAGACCTCGTTGCTTTCTTGTAGGATGAGTTCGATGACACGAGCATCTTTCTGCGTCTGTTCCGCAAGTTCGATGGCGCGTTGCGAAGGCGTGACTGTTGCGAGATTCACCGTCCGGCCTTCGGCTTTGGAGATAACCTTTTGTGCGAAGACTAAAATATCGTTATCTTCAAGTTGTACGTTGGTTTCTTTGAGGGAATTAACAACAATATCCGCCAAGTTGTCGTCTCGGCGGATAAGGGGAATGGTTTGTAATGGGGTAAGGGTAAGGGGCATAGTAAAACAGGTAATTGGTAAATGGGAAATTACCGTTTACCAATTACGATTTTTTTGAAACTCCCGTGATCTTGATGCCTGCATGGGTAGAGCCGTGTTGTTTGTTGATGTTGATCAATACACTTGTCAGGCCTTCTACGACAACGGAGTTTTCGATGGGGCCAGCGTCCCAGCCTGTCAGCCCAGCGGCTTCGACAAGCATGATGGCTTCGGCGCGGGCTTCCTTGCTTGAGCCGGTGACGAGTACATCGCATTCAACCTCTCCGTTATCATCCATCAAGCGTTCATAGGAGACGTTCTGGAAAGCGGCGACCACTTGAACATCATCGCCAAGGATTTCTTTCGCTTCTTGTGCCGCAGAACCGGCAGGAGGCATTTGGACCTTTGTCACTTTGGGTGGCACGAGTGGAACAGTGGCATCGATCAGTAATTTACCCTTGAGCGCGTCCTTTACGCTTTCGAGCGTTTCGCGGTGTGCGGAATAGGGTACGGTTAGGACAACAATCTCTGCCAGTTGCGCGGCTTCAAGGTTGGACGTCCCTACGACAGATGAGGAACCCTCTGATAATTCCATGATCTCAGATGCGGCAGTAACGGCGCGCTCCGAGGAACGTGAGCCGATCAGAACTTTATAACCAGCCTTTGCCCAGCGAAAGGCGAGTCCTTTGCCTTCTTTTCCTGTCCCGCCGAGCACGGCAATTGTCAGTAACAGTGGTGCTTTTTCTTCCATCAGTATCTCCTCTATAAGACCTTTCCAACTTCTTTTTCGTATCTCCCCCAGACCTTCGGGGCGATCTCGCGGGCTTTTGCTCCGATTTCTTCTTCGTCCAGCGTGAGCAGTTCACGATCCTTCATCAGGATTTTTCCAGCGACAATCGTTGTGGTGACCATGCTTTGCTGAAAGCCAAAGATAATATGCCACGGAAGGTTGCCAGCGGTCAATGGCGTATTGGGAGAATAGTTTACAAAAATAATATCCGCAAATGCGCCTGGAATAAGTTGACCTATCGTTGCAGATGGGAAGAAGACATTTGCCAGTGCGGCATTGTTGTAAATAGCCATTTGCGCTACATCGTATCCGCCCATGCGACGCGGATCGCGGTGATGGGCTTTATGTAGCAGATAGGCTGTTTTCCATTCATCCCACATGGCATTGGAGAAGCCATCGTTTCCCAAGCAGACCTTGATGCCTGCACGCATCATCGATTCAATGGGTGCCACGCCGACACCGTTATTCATATTTGAGCGTGGTTGATGAGAAAGCCATGTGCCAGTCTCTGCAAGGATCTGCATCTCACGCGCATCGAAGTGGACGCCGTGGGCGGTGATGGTTTTGGTACCAAGGATGCCATGCCTTTGTAAACGGTCGATCACACGCAAACCAGATCTATTCAAGCTATCGTATTCGTCCGATTCATGTTCGGCGGTGTGAACGTGGAAGCCGATATCGTCAGGCACAGATTGGCGGCACAAGGCTAGAGATGAGTCAGAAAGTGTCAGGCTGGCATGCAGGCCGAAGGTCCCAGCGAGAAGCGGGCTTTTCGTCTTCTTGATAAAGCGGACGTTTTCCTGAATCCCTGCCTTCATTTTTGCTTCGCCATCGCGGTCTGTCACTTCGTAGCAAAGCACGGCACGCAAACCAGCATGTTCTACTTCGTTGGCGATGATATCGAGCGATCCGTCTATCGCGTTGGGCGAGGCGTGATGATCGATGAGTGTTGTTGTGCCATGTTTGATCGCGTCGACGAGGCAGGGGAGAACGGAGTATTGGATGCTCTCCGCGTCAAGCGACCGATCAAGCGGCCACCACAACTTTTGCAGTATCTCAGGGAAGTCTTTCGGTGCAGGCCCGGGGATGGCCATGCCGCGTGCATAAGCGCCATAAAAATGTGTGTGGGCACAGATATTGCCCGGCATCACATATTGACCGCGTGCATCGAGCTTTTCTTCGTTGGGATATTTGGCTATGAGTTTTTGAGTTGCGTCAATTTCGCGGATGCGGTCATTCTCGATGAGAATGGCCTGGTCTTCGATGATGTGATTTTCTTTTTCCCACGTGATGATCGTTGCGTTGGTGATGAGCATGTTAGCCGAGACCGAATTGATTGGGATGCGGGATGTTCATGCCGTTTGCGGCAATCTCCTGCACGGCGAGGAAGGAAGCTTCGCTGATCTCAGGGTCTTCACCGTATACGCCGTTGTAGAGTGCGCCCACGATGCCTTCGTTAGCGTTGCGTTTGAGATAATTGATGGCGGCAAGACGTTGTTCGACACTTCCGTGTTTGAAAGCAGCAACCAGAACTTCGGTGGCAGGGCCACCACGCGGAATGCCTACGCCTTGTTTGCTGGCGAACTCAATCACCCAGGGAGTTTCAGATGGCGGAGTCAATTTTTTAGGAACACGTGGGTCGCGTTTCGTGATCTCTTCCACGTATTGGTTGGCGAGGTTGCGAACTGCCCATTGGTCGTCTTCCACTTGCATGACTTGGAGTTTCTCGAGTGCCCAGGGTTGTTCTACGCGGGCCAGACCATGCACAGCGGCGCGCCGGACCATGATGTCGGTAAGTGAAGCGGCTTCTCTGAGTGTTTCGTGGCCTTCTTTGGGATCATTCGCCAAAGCTTGGGCGGCGGCGCGACGTAATTCTTCATCGCCGTTAAGTAAGGCGCGTGCAACGGCCTCGAGCGATTGATCCATGCCGATGGCGACCAATGCGAAACAAGCCGCGCGTTGAACGGAGCCGGGAGCCTGCAGGACTTGTTCGAGAATAGGCACGGCTTTTCTATCGCGCAGGGCACCACATCCCAATGCGGCCAAAGGAATGACCTCAAAGGAGCGTGAGTTCAATAATTGACGGAACAAGGTTGTTGCGCCGGGATCTCCACTGGCAACAAAAGCGGCCATGGCTTTTGCGCGCAGGGTGACGGGTTGTCCTTCCGCTTGCATGATGGACAATAAACTGGCAAACACTTTTGCGCGCCACTTGGCATCCTTGGGGGCATCACGGAGCCAGCGAGCAACTGTGAAAGTTCCGCTATGAAGCGGGACACTGGATTCTTTTAGTAAGATATCAGCCACAACAGATGCATCAGCGCGTGCGGCCAAATATTTCAATGCCAAAATTTTGCCATCCCAATCTGCTTGTGCGAGCAGGCTGGTATCGGCATCGTTATCGCCAACGGCTTGCCCTGCAAGATATCCATTGAACACAGGATGCAAGAAACGCATCTTTTCGTTGGGGTGCATGACGAGCAATCCGCTATCGACCATTTTGCTGAGCAAACCATAGGAGGGGACAGCTGAACTCGCTTTTGATTTTTTGATGCGAATCTTCTGCGATTCGGTCAGCGGGAGAGGGCTACCCGTATCTGTGGTTGAAACAGTCTCGGCGCTTTCAATGGATTTGTCTTCGACAATATCGTATTGCTTAACCCATCCACGGGCTTTGCTAGGATCGAAGATCGGTTGTGAGGTGAGAACTACTTGCATGGCAAGCAATTCCAGCGCGGCGACGGGCGTTCCGCTTGGGGCAACGCGACGGAGATGTGTCGCGATGAAGTCGAGAACGCGCGAGCCCAAGCCGTCACCGGCGTAGGCGGCCCATACTTTGAGAGTCAGTTCTAAGGGAGTCAGACCCGTGTTGTCGATTGCAAGCCATTCGTTGAGCAGAATCGGATCCACTTCGTTGGTGGATGATGGGTTCGTTTGAGAGACGGAGCGCGTCCACGCCTCGCCCCATTTTTGGATAAAGTCTGAAGATGTGCGTGGTTTCCACGACATCAATGCCAGCGGACTGAAACCTAAACTGATCAACCCGTTTAACTGATTGGGTGTGCCGGTGGTTACGATGCGGGTTCCGGGGTAGGTATCCATGACGGCCTTGAACCATGCCGCAACATCGGTTTGGGTTTGCGTATCTACTTCGTCAAAGCCATCGATCAGCAGGAGTGCGGCGCCGGTATTAAACGAAAGTTTGATGAAATCTGGAAGTTTTCGCAGATCGAACATGGGAGCACGTTCAGATGCTGCGCTGATGACAGGGGTTAGTACATCTTTGGTTGGGTCAAAGGGAAGTTGCAGGTCTGCAATGTGATAATGGAAGGGGACTGCGTCCCTCGGTCCTAATTGGATCTGGAGGTTGGCGGCCAATGAAGCGAGATGTGCGAGTGCGACAGTTTTTCCTGTCCCAGCCGCGCCGACGATAACAATGTTCGTTTCACCGGTAACTGCCTCGATCAGATTCAATGTTGGCGCGCGATAAATGGCCGCCAATTCAGGCCAGTCGGGCATATAAGGCAGAGTCTGCGAAATGACATCTTCCTGAATGTTTGTGGCGCCGGGTTCCACTTGCATGGGGGGAGCAAGTAGTTTTGGTTCTTCTAAGAGTTCATTGAGGGCAAATAGTTGGGCGGCCAGGTGCATTCCCTGAGCACGGCGCAGGGTAAGCCTGCGGTGGTTATCTTCCAACCCGCTCGTGCGGCGGACTTGGGCTTCCTCACTCTTTACTTTTGCATTTTCGCGGATCTGTTTGAGCAGTGGCAATGTGCGCTGGAGCAGTATTGTGGAAACAATACCGAGGACAAAACCGATTGCGAATGCGAGAGTGGTTGAAGTCATTGTTGTATGATCGTCTCGTGGATTGGGTTAACCAGCATAGATGATTCTGCCACAAGTTGGACAATAAAATAATTGCGAATTCGAACGAGCGGTTTGCTGTTGTGATGGGGTAAAGGTGGTGCCGCAGGCATCACAAGCATCGCTCATGGTGGTGACTGCCACGCCTCGTTTTTGCTGGCGCAGACGGTCGTAGATGGTGATCATCTGGTTTTCGATGTTGCCGATTACGGCTTTGCGTTCTGAATCGAGGCTTTCCAGATCTTTGTTAAGCACATCGCTTTCGTGGGTCAGGTCGATGTTCTGGTCTTTCAAGTTTGCCTGCACGCGTTGTAATTTTTCATTGGCCGCTTGCAGGGATTTTTCTGCGTCTTCGAATTGGATCATCACTTCCAACTCGCGTTCTTCCAACGTGACCAGATGTTTCTTTAACGAGACAATTTCCATTTGCAGGTCTTGCAATTCCTTTGGGTTGTGGACTTGTCCGCTATACAGGTTGGATTCGGTCTGTTCGATCTTGATGCGTTGCTTCTCGAAATCGGCTTCGCTTTGTTTCAAGGCGTTGTTGGCTTCTTTGTGTAAGGCGTCAGCTTTGGCAACGGCCTCTTTGGCGGCACGCAGTTCCAGGTCATTTTCGAGCGTCTCACGGATGGATTTCAAGCGTGCTTGAATCTGATCCATCTTGCTGTCTACTTGTTGTAATCGGTAAAGTCCCAGTGCCGCACTCATAGTTCGATTATACCCGTCACGGTTACAAATTGCTTATGGAGAGGGTAAGTTATAAAAATTGTAAACAGCCTGTGAGAGTTGCGCGAACATGGCTGAGATGGGCTCCCAAACGGTTTGGATGGGATGATAGGCATAGATCACGAGTACATAGTTTCCACCGGGCGTATACACAATGGCGGAATCGCTGATGTTCTGGATGACGCCTGTAGCCGGGTCGCTGATCCAGCCGTGTTTGTGGGCAACACGTGTCCCTTCGGGAACGCCCGCCTCGATCAGGACCCCGATCTTGTCTGACGCGAGGTAATCGACCATCTGCTTACAGATTTGACTCGTAATAGTCGTTGGGTAGGCCGCGATCAAAGCGCCGCCACCATCCTCTGCACATTGATAAAGGTCTGCGAGCAACATACCGGCATCGGAGGGTGTGGTTTGGTTGAAAGGATCAGGGTCGGTGAACACATCCGCTCGCTGATTGGCCGGGGTGTTGAATCTCTGTAAGAGAGGGCATGGGTTGTCTGGGCTACAGAAAAAGCCTGCCAAAAAGGTATTTTCCAGCCCGATCTTTTTCATATCCTCCGTCACAATGAGCGGACCACGCAAGGCGTCCAGCCCTTCCATGATGCGGTCAGACGCGGGGTTCTCCGATTTGAGGATCATATTTGAGATCAAGGTCGAAGACTTTTCATCCAGTGCGGCGGAACCGTATTTGATGAAATATGAAACCATGATCGGTATCTTGATCGTGCTGGATGCTGTGAAGGCTACATCAGGATTGACCGGGATCGTTTGTCCCTTATCCATCGCAAAGTGGACTTCCTGTCCGTTTTGGAGGTCGAGCAGGTAGATGCCGATCACGCCATCGTAATCGGCCACGAGAATGTTTTGTTGAAGCAATATCTCAAGGTTCTGCATCGTAGGCCGCGAGGCGGTGCTTTGTTGATAAGAAAGTACAACGGAACGGTTGGTGGGCGAACGTAAAGTGTCTTCGATCAGACGTACCGCACGTGTAGTATCAAGAACGCGGCCGGGTTCACCGGGCAAAAATGTTGTCCCTCCCGGAACAGGTTGCGCGGGGGTGGGAGGCTCATCGTAGCGGGCCGAGATCTCATTTTGCAGATAGGCGACCAAACGTTCCTCATCGACTTTACTGCTTAGGGGAATTTCAACAGCGGTTGGATTGCGGTTCCAGAGGTAATCCCAAAACCCGCCCCAGAAGGAGCCGCCTGTCCGCTCAAGGTCTGCGGCGGCGATCATGCTATCCATATCCAGCTCAAAGCCGACTACGGAAGGCTCAATTTGCATGACTGCATTGCCGTATTGCACTTCGATGGGGGATGTGTAAACCTGTAAAACACGTTCTGATGCGATCTGTGGATTTACGCCCCCAACGGGAACGCCGCCGATGGTCATGCCGCCCGGATAATTGTTGCGGGTGCGGCTGTAACCGATCAGGGCTATGATCGTGATCACGATGGCGATGGTCAGAAACGCGATGGAAATACCGCGTAAAACAGGTATGGAACTACGACTTCTCAAAGCTTCACCTCATGCCTCACTTTGTAATGGTATCCAGAAAGTGAGTTTAGTAATGGAAAAAGTATAACACTCAAATTTTGCGTTTGTGCTAGAATAATTTTGTAACTTATAGACCCTAAAGGAACGCTTTGCGGAACCCTTTAGGGTTTGAAAATTCTTTCTTGGGATGGGACGATGTTTCGCTCTTTTCTTATTTATTTGTCCAAAGCCGCATGGGCGCAAAAACTGGTGACCAATTGGAGTTTTGCGTGGCAGGCGGCTTCTCGATTTGTTGCAGGCGAAAAAGTGGAAGACGCCGTTCGTGTCGTTAGCGAGTTGAACGCCAAAGGGATCAATGCCACGCTCGACCATTTGGGGGAACATACATCCACGGCTGAAGAGGCCGACAAAGCAACCGAAGATATTCTTGCCATTTTCAATGAAATAGATAAATCAGGGGTTAAAGCCAATGTTTCGATCAAACTGACTCAGATCGGCATGGGACTTGACGAAGAGATCTGCAGGCAGAATCTTGTCCGTATTCTTGAGCAGGTCAAGAAACACGATAACTTCATCCGCATCGACATGGAAGACACACCCTACACCGATGTGACCTTATCCCTCTATCAATCTTTGCTGGAGCGCGGATTTAACACCAATGATGTTGGTCTGGTGATCCAGTCCTACCTCTTCCGTTCCGAAGCGGACACACGTGCTTTGCTCGAAAAAGGCACTCGCATTCGCCTTGTCAAAGGCGCATATAAAGAACCACCTGACAAGGCTTTCCCCAAGAAAGCAGATACCGATGCAAATTATGATCTTCTCACCAAGATCATGATCGATGAAGCGCTCAAGATCGAAAAGAATACCCTAAGCACCGATGGACGCACGCCGCCCATCCCTGCTATTGGCTCGCACGATGAGAAACGTATCTTGTTCGCAAAACAATATGCTGAAAAAGTGGGTCTTCCAAAAACAGCCATTGAATTTCAAATGCTCTACGGCATTCGCCGCGATTTACAGGAACAACTTGTGAAAGAAGGTTACCCCGTCCGCGTGTATGTTCCCTTCGGCACGCATTGGTATCCTTATTTCATGCGCCGCCTTGCTGAACGTCCTGCAAACATTTGGTTCTTCATCTCCAACTTCTTCCGCAAATAAATTAGTGTTTACGTAGGGGCGGGTCTCAGCCCCGCCCTACGTTTATAATAGGGGCATGTCTCCTCTCGCTCTCGTCACTGGCGCCGCACATCGACTTGGAAAAGCCTTCGCCTTGACGCTTGCCAGCGCTGGATACGATATCGTCCTTCATTACCATTCCTCCACTGACGAAGCGCTTCAGACCAAGGCGGAAATTGAATCTCTTTCAAGAAGCGTTGTCCTTGCCCAAGCCGACCTCACGAACCCCAGCGAGATCTATTCCCTCCTCTCGAATTTTGAATCTCTAAACGTTCTCGTCAACTCTGCGGCTTTCATGCCAAATGGAGACGTGGACTCGCTCTCCATCGAGAGTTGGGACACATCCCTTGACCTCAACTTGCGTGCACCTTTTCTCCTCGCGCAGGAGTGTGCCAAAAAAATGGTCGCTGGCGGACTCATCGTCAACATCACGGACGTGGGCGCACAAAAGGCATGGAGTCGTTATCCCTCATACACGGTCAGCAAAGCCGCATTGGAGTCGTTGACCAAAATCCTCGCGCGTGCCCTAGCGCCGAAAATACGGGTCAATGCCATCGCTCCGGGCTTTGTCTTGCAATCGGACATTGTCCCTGCCGAAGAGTGGGAAAGGCTGATCGGACGGATCCCGCTCAAACGTCCAGCAAGAAGCGAAGAAATTACATCCGCCCTTGAATTTTTGTTACGCAATGAATATGTCACCGGGCAAACCATTGTTGTGGATGGGGGTTATTCATTGATATAGTCTTCGCGCTGAGCGGAGCGTAGCGCAGTCGAAGCGCATTTCTAAAGGAGAGAACCATGTCCGAGCTCAATGAATTGGCTGATAAGTTGAAGTCTGAAGGCGATAAGTTCTTTGCTTTGTTTGCAGGTTTAGCTGATGCACAATGGCAGTCACAGGTTTACACCGAAGGCGAAACATGGACGATACGTAACGTGCTCGCGCACTTCGTCACCTCTGAGCGCGGACTGGTGAAACTCTTTGAGCGTATTCGCCTGACAGGTGAAGGAGCGGCTGAAGATTTTTCCATTGACCGTTACAACGCGGCCCAACAGGAAAAGACAAGAAGCCTGCCTCCTCAGGAATTGTTGGAACAATACAAAGCTATTCGCGCTGATTCAATCGCATGGACTTTATCATTGGAAGAATCGGACTTGGAGAAAAAAGGACGACATCCATACCTCGGTGTGACAACCTTGCGCGAGATGATCAAGATGTTGTATGTTCACAACCAAGTTCATTATCGTGATATGAAGAAAGCGATGAAATAATTTCCGCGCTGAGCGGAGCGGTAGCGCAGTCGAAGCGCATTTAACCTGAATACATAAAATTATTTTGTAATGTATCCTTCGACTACGTCTCTTCGCTATCGCTCAGAGCCTCCGCTCAGGACGAAAATGAATCTTTCTCCCTTCAAACTCGAACGTTACTTTGCCAAATACGAATTTAATACCGAATACCTGCTCTGTTCCTCAGATTGTGAGGCCATGTCCATCGCGGACTTGCTTGCACTCGAGGAAGGTGCGAGCGAGAAATTTCAAAGCGTATGGTTAGGGTATACCGAATCGCAGGGAAGCCCCTCTTTGCGTAAAGAGATTTCCAAAGTTTACGAAACGATTCAATCCGAAGAGATTTTGGTCCACGCAGGTGCGGAAGAAGCCATTTTCCTTTTTATGCATGCGGTATTAAAACAAGGTGACCATGTCATTGTTCATGCACCATGTTATCAATCGCTGATCGAGATCGCCAAATCCATCGGCTGTGATGTCAGTCTGTGGCTGGCGCGTGAAGAGAATAACTGGGCCTTGGACTTGGACGAACTCAAAAAACTTCTTCGCCCCAACACGAAGGCTATTATTATCAACACGCCACACAACCCGACGGGTTATCTCATGTCCCGTGCGGACTTTGATTTTGTCAACCGATTTGCGCAAGAGAACGACCTTCTTTTGTTCTGCGACGAAGTCTATCGAGAATCCGAATATGACCCGTCCACATGTCTGCCTGCGGCGTGTGACATGGGGGAGCACGCTGTCTCGTTGGGAGTTACATCCAAAACTTATGGCCTCGCCGGTCTCCGCATCGGATGGATCGCCACAAAGAATAAAAGAATCTATAACGCAATGGCCTCGCTGAAAGACTACACCACGATCTGCAACTCTGCTCCAAGCGAATTTCTGGCCGAAGTCGCCATGCGAAACAGACACAAACTCATCGAACGCAATCTTGGTATTATTAAGAGCAATCTCGCTGTAATGGACGAATTCTTCATTCGTCATTCTTCCATCTTCAATTGGATACGTCCACAAGCAGGCTCAATGGGTTTCCCAAAACTACTTAACGGCGGCATCGAAGACTTTTGTGATAAGGTTGTCCGTGAAGTTGGAGTTCTTCTCTTGCCTGGAACGATGTACGACGACACGGGTAACCACTTCCGCGTTGGGCTGGGACGGAAGAATCTTCCGCAGGCGGTTGATCGGCTGGAAAAATTCTTATGATATTTGCGCTCTATCGAGATGCTTGGCATGTAATAAAAGAGAATAAAGCATTTATTCTTCTATTTCTTTTGACCTATTTATCTTCTATACCCCGTGGCAACGATGTGGATTTTTCACTTTGGGCTATTTGTGGATATTGGCCTGTAACTTTGTTCCTGAGCCTGTATTCGGAATTGTATTTGATCGGGATGGTAATTAAGTATAAAAATCCGCTAATCCAAATTAATTCTCCGTCAAAGCTGGCTCAAAAGTATATTTGGAAAAGTCTGTTGGTTACCATTGTTACATTCTTCTGGATGTTGATTGTATTAGGATTGCCTTATGTCTTAATAGGTGTTGTTCGTGATCTGATGTCTGGGATAATGCTATGGAGTATTAATTTTGTTTGGAGTATTTTGTTGAACTTGATAATTTTTGGCTTATTTAATTTGGGAGTAATTATTCTGGTAACTAGGCATTCAATAGCTTTAGAAAGTCCTGCCCTAGGATTCTTGGAAGTATTTAAAAACTTCAGTCACTATCTTAAAGTGTATCTACTTACTATTGTGGTGTCATATTTGCCAATATTTATTTCTGCGATATTATTGGTGTTCAGGCAGGGTATAGGTTTTATGGTTGCAGATACGTCGTTTTCACTTAATCCATATGAAAGTACTTATAGATTGTTGTTTCATTCTGATGCAAAATTGTTTTTCGCTTTGATGTTCGTAGGATTGTATATGATGCAGAAAGTCGTTATGACTTTGTCGTATTTTAGTCGACCAAGATTACCTGACCTTAACTTTTCAAGTTCTACCTCTGCCTAAATGCTAAAACTCACCCGTCCTCTCCACCTTCTCTTCGCTGCGCTGACCTACTCTCTCGGCGCGAGCATCGCCAACTACCTTGGCGAGACCTTCCGTGCTGGCTCCTTTTGGCTTGGGCTTTTCGGAGTCATCCTCGCCCAATTGACCATGTCTTTGCTCCCCGAGATTTTCCGTCTCGATGTGGAACCTCTTTCTGAAGATGAAACACGCATCCAAAGGCAGACACTGCGTAACAATCTCCTATACATCTCCATTGCGTCCCTTGCTTCGCTCGCGCTCATCTTCTATGCATTGTTCGCAACCAAGCAACTTCCTGTTTCCTCCTTCTTCCTGCTTGGGATCTCACTTGTACTCATCCTCGTATACTCCATCCCTCCATTTCATTTCATCAATCGTGGCTTTGGCGAGATTCTTCTTGCCATTCATCTGGCGTACGTTTTCCCCTCTATTGCATTCGTTCTTCAATCGGGTAACGTTCACCGTTTCCTAGCCATCACCATTCCTCTTACATTCCTCGCCTTCGCTTACTTCCTCATCACGGACTTTCAATCCTTTGCACAGGATCAAAAACTCCGTCGCATCACATTCCTCACGCGCCTCGGCTGGGAGCATGTTGTCCCGTTCCATAATATCTTCGTCATCTTCGCCTACATCTTTTTTCTCGCCATGCCTGCCTTCGGTCTTACACTGTCCTTGCTTTGGCCCGCCTTCCTCACGCTTCCCTTCGCTCTTTATCAAATTTTCCAACTACGCAACATCTCGCTCGGCCTGCCTCCTAACTGGATGATCCTCCATGCGACTGCCCTCGCCGTCTTTGGTCTCACCGTTTACTTCCTCACTCTGACGTTCTGGATTCGATAAACGACTTATGCCCGAATTCCTGACTCTTCTCCCTCCAGACCAAGCGCGGGACTTAATGCTCTCGCATCTTTCTTACCCGTTGCCTGATTCTGAATCAATTGACGTTGTCCATGCTTTGAATCGGATTCTCGCCCAAGACATCCTTGCCCCTCATCCTCTCCCTGACTTCCAACGCTCCACCGTAGACGGCTACGCCGTCCGCGCGAGTGATACACATGGCGCCTCTGACTCTCTGCCAGCCTACTCGACTCTCATCGGCGAAGTCCCAATGGGAGATGCTCCCTCGTTTGAGATTACACAAGGTCAATGTGCATTGATCCATACTGGCGGCATGTTACCGAGTGGGGCAGATGCTGTGGTGATGTTGGAATATACACAAACAATCGGTAGGGATGGGCAGCTGCCCATCCCTACAAAAGGTGAAATCGAGATTTCTCGCGCTGTTGCCAATGGCGAAAACGTTATCCGCATCGGAGAAGATGTGGCGCAGGGACAACTCGTTCTCCCCAAAGGGACTCTCATCCGTCCCGCAGAAATCGGCGGGTTGCTTGCACTAGGATTTACAAGTTTGCGCGTAGCCAGATTGGTAAGTATCGGGGTGTTGTCAACGGGCGATGAAGTGATCGACCCGAGTCAAACTCCGCGACCAGGGCAGGTGAGAGATATCAACTCGTATACATTGTCAGCGCTTATTGAGAAAAGTGGGGGTGTAGCAAAACGTTATGGGATTATCAGCGACCAGTTTGAAGCGTTGAAAGAAGCGGCGGCGAAGGCGCTATCCGAATGTGACGTGGTTATTATCACCGCTGGTTCGTCTGCATCCACAAGAGATATGACTGCCGATGTGATCCGTCAATTGGGTGAGCCCGGTGTTCTCGTGCATGGAATCAACACCCGCCCCGGCAAACCGACCATTCTCGGTGTGTGCAATGGTAAAGCTGTGATTGGTCTGCCCGGCAACCCCGTCAGCGCCTTGGTGAATGGATATTTGTTTGTTGTGCCAGTCATTGAGAAATTGTTGGGTGCACTTCCCAAACCCAAAGCTACTGTTCAAGCGATACTAACGGTTAATCTCCCATCTCAAGCGGGCAGAGAAGACTGGATACCAGTCAAGCTAATCGTCAATCGTCAATCGTCAACCGTCAATTACAGCGCTGATCCCATCTTCGGTAAAAGCAACTTGATCTTCACGCTGGCAAGTGCAGATGGTTTGTTACGCATTCACCCCGATGCAACGGGGTTATCGGCGGGGGAAATGGTAGAAGTGGTTTTAATTTAAAGGGTACAACAGATAAACTCAGGAGTTATTTATGCTTGAATTGTTCAATAAGCCAGTTGGATTCTTTTTGCTTATTATGACGATCATCCTCATCACGCCATTGCTTTCTGAGCGTGTGAGATTGCCTGGCATTGTGGGCATCATTATTGGTGGTATGCTCATCGGCCCGCATGGCTTCGGTCTTTTGCAGGACAATGACCGTATCCAGTTCCTTTCCACGATTGGGTTGGTGTACCTCATGTTCAGTGCGGGTTTGGAAGTGGATATCAACCAGTTCATGAAAGTACGCACCCGTGCACTGGTCTTTGGCATAATCACGTTCACATTTCCTCAACTCATGGGCATGGGGCTTGGTTACATTCTTGGCCTTGATTGGCTTGGCATGATTTTGCTGGGCTCTGCTTTTGCATCGCACACACTCATTGCATTTCCCATCCTCACCAAACTTGGTGTCACACGCAATGAAGCGATTGCTGTGACTACAGGCGCGACCGTTCTGACCGATATTGGCGCATTCATTGTCCTTGCAGTTGTCCTCGGCGCAAAATCAGGAGACGGTATTTCGGTCGGCTATTTTATTCAACTCCTTGTCATGTTGACTATTTTTACGGCCGCGATTATTTTTGGTTTGCCTCGTCTTGGCAAACTCATTTTTCAAAAATTGACAGGACGTGCCCTCGAGTTCCAATTTGTGATCGTGGCCCTTTTTGTTGCAGCTTTCACCGCTGAACTTATTGGCGTTCATGAAGTTGTCGGCGCATTCATCGCAGGGCTGGCGGTCAATTCCATGCTTCCTCGTCACAGTCCTGTTACGGGGCATGTGCTTTTCATTGGCGAATCATTTTTTATCCCCATCTTTCTTCTATACAGTGGCCTTATCACAGACCCGCTTACGTTCCTCAAGAGTCCACAGACGATCATTGTTGCTATTGGCGTGACCATTGTCGCCTATGTTTCCAAGCTCGTTGCGGCGTGGGTTACTGCAAAAATATACAAATACACTCGCTCAGAATTTTGGACCGTGTATGGTCTATCCCATGCGCAAGCCGCAGTGACGATCCCAACTCTTGTGATCGGATTAAATACTGGACTTTTTGATACCACCCTTTTCAATGCCGCGATCTTGATGATCCTCCTCACTTCGATCACATCTCCTCTCATCGTCCAGCGCTTCGCTCCTACCCTGCGTGTTGCTGATGTGGACAATGGGCATATCCCTCTCTTTGGCAGGATCCTCGTACCGATTGCAGACGTGAAGCAGGCTGAAGGGCTTGTCATGTTGGCGAGTTTGCTTGCCCGCCAATCTAACGGAAAGGTCCTTGCTGTCAGCGTTGCACGTGATATGGGGCTTGCCAACGATAGCAGTTTTCATATCCATAAAGATATGCTCGGTCGTGTCTACGAAGCGTTAAACGACCCCGAAACTGAGCTTGAACTCATACCGCGTATTGCGGCCTCGCATGCGCAGGGAATCCTCCATACGGCAAATGAGACAAGTGCATCTCTGATCCTTATGGGGTGGCGCGGCAGACGTACACTACGCGAGAACGTGCTTGGTTCTGTATTGGATGAAGTTGTTTGGGGTTCCGATACACCTGTCATGATCGGCAAGCTTGAATTGCCATTGAATAGTATGCAACGAGTCATATTTATCATCCCTGCAAAAGCTGTTCCATTGATCGTTCTGCGCCGTATGTTGGAAGCGAACCTGATGTTGGCAAAATCTCTTGGGATTCCTCTTGTGTTACGCCCTGACAAAAGTTACTTGCAGGCCGCTGAAGCGTTGCTGACTTCCCTTGACTCAGATCACCCAGTCAGTATTGAGCCTCTTGTCGATCAGCTGAAACCCGCTGCACTCGAACAGGAAAGTATCGATAACTTCATTGTTGTGCCTGGTTTTGGCTCCCGTAAACGTGTTGCGGATACATTAGGCAACCTACCCGAACAACTCGCTAAATCCTTTGATGGCAACCTGGCGATTCTGCACTTCGATAAATAGCTATTGCGATCAAAACGGGATCTCTTTTCCAGCCCCTTGTCTGATCGCTTTTTGATAGACCAAATTTGCTGCAACTAGATCTTCCATGGCATGCCCCATGGACTTATAAAGCGTCGCCTCTTTTTCAGACGTTCGACCGGCTCGCTGTTTCGATAGAACTTCTCCCAACTCCGTGCCTGTCTCTGGGTTCAGCCCTTGCAACTCAGAACATCCAACAGGCGGATCGCTGAATGCAACTTTGGATTCAACGAAGATACGACTTGCTTCCACGACATCTCTCGGCAACTCGCCTCCCGGCGGACGATAGCCAACAGACGAGATATGTACTCCCTGTTTGAGCCACTTTGATTCAATAACGGGTTCAAGCGAGGATGTGCATAAGCAGACGATATCCGCTTGGGAGACGGCTGTTCGGACAGAATCAACTGCATGGGCGCGTGAGTCGTGGGCGGCTAAGGCTTGGGCGTGAGCAAGGTTTCTCGAAGCGATCCAAATCTTTTCGATGCCGACCAGAGTCTCAATCATCTTTAAATGCGCATGACCTAACACTCCCACGCCGATGATGGCGAGCGATTTGCTGTTTGCGCGTGCGAGATGTTTGATGGAAAGGATCGCGCCTGCGGCGGTGCGCATGGCGGTGATGTGTTCGCCATCCATGAAGGCGAGGGGTGTGCCTGTGTCCGAGTCGAAGAGGGTGATGGTGGCTTGATGGGCTGGGACGGTTTGATTCTCGTGAAAGACGGTGACGAGTTTGACGGACATGTTTCGCCCGGGCATGCCAACGAGTACGCCTTTCGGTGCGATGGCTTGGTTGCGCGGCGGCACGTCCAGCTGGCCTGCGCTGAGGGCTTTGAATCCATCTTCAAGCGCGGTGAGGAGTTCGTGTGGGTTGAGGAGTTGTTCTACTTCTTTTCGAGAGAGGATGAGCATGGAAAATCCTTTGACGATTGACCGTGGACGATGGACTATGGCAGAGATGGTCTATCGTCCATCGTCTATGGTCTAACTACCAAATATCTCCAACTGTAAACCCGTTGGGATACGGGTCACTGGGGTCAACGACGAATTGATTGATGCCAGTGATCCATGCCGTGCCGCCGATGGTGGGGACAATGGCTTTGTATGTACCGACTTGTGTCTCTTCAATGAGCCGACCTGTAAAGAGTGTTCCCAGAATCCCTTCGTGGATGAAATCTTGATTCAATCCAAGTTGACCGCGTGCGTAGAGTGTTGCCATTTTGGCGCATGTGCCTGTGCCGCACGGCGAGCGGTCAATGACGCCTGTCCATGTGGATGGTTTATTCCAATCGAGTTTGCCCGTTGAGACGGTGACCACATTCTTACGGTGTGCTTGTGGATGTGTCGGCGGCGCGGAGAGTTGTCCGATGGTGGGACCTGTGATCTCGGGGTTATCAGGATGCACCACAGGATATTGTTCTGCTGTTGCAGTCTTGACCATCTCTGTAATACGAGTGATATCCTTGCCTTCATCGGGTGTTAGTTGTAGGTCAAATTGACTTGCATCAGCAATCGCATAGAACATCCCACCCCAAGCCACATCCACTTTGACTGTGCCGAGCGTGGGGACTTCCACGTTCACATCGAGATGCAGGCAAATGCAGGGACATTCTTGAACGTGACCTGTGTGACCTTGCCGTCCTTGCACTCTGCACGGATTCCCACCAATCCTGCTGGCGCTTCAAGAATGAACTCGGTCACTGGTTCTTTCATCGGGAGCATGCCCGTCTCTAAAAGTGCTGTCGCCACGCAGATGGTGTTTGTCCCAGACATAGGAGGGTATTCAGTCTGCTCCATAATGATGAAGCCTGCGTCTGCATCGGGGTGAGTGGGTGGCATGATGATGTTGGCGCACAGTGCAGGGTATCCGCGTGGCTCACGCAACATGCGCAGACGTAGGTTATCGAGATTCTTCTCGAAGTATTTCATTTTCTCAAACATTGTTTTGCCAGGGACATCCAGCACTCCGCCTGTGATGACTCTCCCTGGCTCGCCGCAGGCGTGCAGGTCAATGGCTGTGATCATGTTGGTGATGCGCATAGTTTCCTCCAATGCTCATGTTCAATCTTTATAATGGACACCTTTGTTGGTTTTCCACTCCACTTCCCATATTTTATGGGACGGATTCCCCGCAACTTTTGCAATGTTGTATTTCCACAGACCACAATGTTTATTTTTCAGTGTTATCTCACTTATTTTTTTATCTACAAGCATAATAGCATTTTCTTTTTCATCTTTTATGCATGCAATGTATTCTGTCCATCCCATGCGGACGAAGAATCCTTCTTGAAAACCTAAGAAAGCCTGCCTGCCCAATTCGATGACTTCATCCACTTCTGAATCGGGGATGTTTAGTTCATGTAGGCTCTCTGTGATTACCAAACAAACAGTCAGCCATTCTCCAGCCTGTAGGTCCATGAACTGAATTTTTTGTAAGAACTCGTCTCGTGATAATTCGGCAACCATTGAAGGTGTCCTTGATAGACCTCCGAGTTCTTCAAGAACTCGGAGGTCTGGCTTATTGCCACGGCAACTTATTCAAATCTACATTGCCGCCACTGAGGATGACGCCAACTTTCAGACCAGAGAGATCGATCTTCTTTTCCCACAGCACTGCGATAACAGTTGCGGCAGATGGTTCGATGATGATCTTGGCACGTTCCCAGATGAACTTCATTGAGGCGATGATGCCCTGCTCGCTGACAGTGACGATCTGCTCGACGTTTTGTTGGATGATGGGGAAGTCTATTGGTCCGAGCGAAGAGAGCAGGCCATCGGCAATGGACTTTGGATTTGTAGACGGAATGATATTGCCTGCCTGCATGGAGCGGAAGGCGTCGTCTGCCATTTCGGGTTCGGCGGCGATCACACGGACTTTGGGGTTGAGTCCTTTTGCGGCGATGGATGTGCCGCTCAAGAGTCCACCTCCGCCTACGGGGGTGATGACGGCGTCTAGGCTTGGGATAGTATCAAGCAACTCGAGAGTAGCAGTTCCTTGTCCAGATATGACGCGTTCGTCATTGTATGGATGGACGAAGTTGGCGCCTGTCTCCAGTCTGATCCGTTCCAAGGTACTTTCCCTCGCTTCAAGAGTCGGCTCGCAGTAGGTGATCTGTCCGCCGTAGCCAGCGACCGCATCCTTTTTGACCTGGGGCGCATTGCTTGGCATGACGATATAGGCAGGGATGCCGCGCATGCGTGCCGCGAGTGCGAGTGCTTGTGCGTGATTGCCTGATGAGTGAGTGCAGACTCCGCGTTTGGCTTCGTCATCGCTCAATGAATAGACTGCGTTGCATGCGCCACGAAATTTGAATGCGCCAACTTTTTGCATGTTCTCGCATTTGAGATAGACCTGTGCGCCGACGCGTTGATTGAGACTTTCGTTCGTGATGACTGGTGTGCGATGTATGTATGGTTTGATGCGTTCTGCGGCTTGCTGGATGTGGGTGAGGGTGACGGTCATGATAAATTCCTCTTGACCATGGACCAAAGACGGTAGACCATTATCTATCGTCCATTGTCATTGGTCCATGATCGAAAATCAATATCCTCTTTCAAAATCAACTTGATGCTTCAGTGGTTTACCTTCGATGTAAAGCTTATAGTTCTCAACAAATAACCCCACCATATCTTCAGGGTAACTCATTGCGGATGTGTGAAACGTGAGCAGGAGATTTGGCGCTGTCCAGAAGGGATGCTCTTCAGGCAACGGCTCCGGTTCTGTGACGTCGAGCACCGCACCTGCGATCTTGTTTTGCGTGAGCGCTTCCAGCAAAGCGGATGTGTCCACGGCGTTGCCCCGCCCAACGTTGATGAGAAGCGCGTGATGGGGAAGGGCATTAAGCACTTCGGCGTTGACAATGCTGGTGGTGCCGTCTGTTTTGGGGAGAACGACAATGAGATAATCCAAGCCTTTGGCAAACGACAGCACACCCTTCGAGTGCAATGAGCTGTCGGATTCCAAATTGTTAGGATGAAAATATCGATCTACATGTGTACTTGTCTCACTTCCCCGTGTATACCCCCAGACATTCATCTTGAAATGCTTGGCTGTCATGGCGATATGTGAGCCAATGGAGCCAACGCCGATCAAGCCTAGTGTTTTGCCGCGCAGTACGCCGCCATCTTGCTCGTCCCATTGTTTTTTGTGTTGTGCTTCTTGCCGTTCGGCGATGCGCTTCTTGTAATACAACATATATCCGAACACATACTCAGACATGGACTCACCGAAGACGTTCTTTGCGTTCGTCAGCACATAATCTCGTCGCAGGGACGGGTCCATTAACCATTCCACACCTGCCGACATGGTCTGCACCCATTTTAGATTGGGGAGATCATGGAAGACTTTTCTGATCTTGCCTGTGCCGCCAAAGACGATATCGCACTCTGGATTGAATTCAGTGAAGATCTCAAGGTCTGGCAGGTTTGCCTGTTTGAGGAGGTCGATATATTCTGTTGTGTTATCTGTAAGGAGAAGGAGTTTGGGCATGGGGGAATTATACACAGGCATCAGGGAATTCGTCGCAGGGGCGACCCTGTCAGTATATAAAACAAAGAGCCATGCAATACCTGCATGGCTCTTTGTTCGTTGATGGTATGTTAATTGCGGATCAGCCCCATGGCGACGATCAAGGCTACCGAACCTCCCACAGCGACTAGAAAGCCTGTGATGGTAAACCCTGTAGGGACGGGCATACCCAACGTGTTCATGATGCCCGCGCCGACAAAGGCACCGAACATACCGAGAACGACATTGGCAACACCGTTGATCTTGCGGTTCTTGCCTGTGATGATGCTGGCGACCCAACCTGCCAGCGCACCGAAGATGATCCAGATAATGAAGTTAACCATGTGTGCCTCCGAATAAAAAATGTTGAACGAAGGTGGATTATAAAGCTTACTGACACAAATTCATAATGTGCTACGCACATGTCACACCGCATTCTTGTTGTGGATGATGAACCGTCTGTCGCGGATTTGAGCGCCTACAATCTCCGCAAGCCTCTGTATGTATGATGTGCAGGTACTTCGCGAAATGCCTGAAAACGCTACAGACCCCCCAACATCTAGTGCGTGCTTTGTTAGTCGCTTTTTGCCTTTCGAGCAACAACTTGGAAATAACGAGCCAAAAGTTTGTACGGATGAAGTTCCGTAAGAGCACATTCAAGGCGTTCAATTTGCTCGAAAATCACAGGATTTGATTTGCGCTCATTATCTCCCCAGTAATCACATAAGCAACGAATACCGTAGTCAGCTTCTGGAATAACGCCTACATTTTCTAACAGTTCTTCGATTTCATCCGCACAATAATTCGTCATAACTGCGTCAAATATTTTGGCTTTTGTTGTTCGAGTGTTGAGCTGAGCAAGCGCTTCTGTAAGGTCATTATACAAAAATGCGGCATGATACGGTGTTGAAAACCGATTAATGCTAATGATAGAAACTACCCCATCAGGTTTGAGTAACTTTGAGAAGTTTTTGATAAGTGAGGGGACATCATCAACGTATTGAAGAACATTGTGGCACAGAATTAAGTCAAATTGACCATCAGAGAACAAATCGGAAATATTTTTTACATCGGTCAAATGAGTTGTGATGTATTCTTGAATATTTCCTTGAACGGCTTGGTTTTGAACATCCGCAAGCATTTCTTGTGAATAGTCAACAATATCCACGTGATGACCTTGCTTTGCAAATGGAATTGCGTCAAGACCATTTCCGCCGCCTACATCGAGAATTTTCATCTGATTTTGCCCAAGATGTTTTGATAAATTGGATTGCCCTAATTTGTACTTCAATTTTGCCCAGGGCAAATCCATTTCTTGCTTCCACCTTGTGATTTTGCTATCAAACTCGGTTGCAGTTGTAGACATTGCTTTCCCTTCTTTACTCTGGAAGATAGCGGCTAACGGATTGCGTTACACGCACTAAGGCTGGGACAGCGAAGCCGTCCAGCCAAAGTGCATTGATACTTGGCTTCCCATCGTCAGGTGCATGTTTTGTTAGGCGTTTTCTGCGCTCGATGGATGTGCACTAAACAAGGATATGACCCTCGATGAATATTTTGGCATTCCCTTTTATTTCAACTTTTTTGTCAGCATCTATTGCCAGACATAACTTGCCTGGTCGTTGCGAATTTTGGTATGCAACCAAATTGTTTTTATTTAACTGTTTGCTCCAATAGTTTGCCAATACTGTATGAACAGAGCCTGTAACTGGGTCTTCATCAACTCCATACCAGGGATTAAAATACCTGCTTTCAAAGTCATAGTCTTCTGATAGCTTTGTTATCCCAATACCATGTTCACTTTTTCCTTTGCTCTCTTTCATCTTTTGGAAATTTGGCTCTACTTTCCTTAAATCAATCGCCTTGTCAATGATTAGTATCACTTTTTTTGTATTAATTCCGTAAATGCCATCTTTTATATCTTTCAAGTTAAAGAAATCATAGAATTCTGCTTCTATGTCAATTCTTTTATATTCATCTAACGGAAACAACATTGCGATATTTCCTTCTTCGTCTTGATGCGCAGTAATTGTCCCATCTTTGTAATGAAAATTTATTTTCATTAAATTGGGGTTTTTATGAAATATTACTTTTGAAGCTCCCAGTGTAGCATGCCCACAAATAGGGACTTCTTTCAAAGGCGCAAACCAACGAATATTGTAATTGGTCGCATCGGTTTTTGTTATGAAAGCCGTTTCTGATTTGTTTATATCAAATGCAATTTTCTGCATCAGTTCTTCTGATAGATTTTCTTGAGATAAGACTACTCCAGCGGGATTGCCGCACCCAATTTTTTCTGTAAAAGCGTTTATAACATAAGCATCTAATTTCATTGTTTTTCTCACACTATCGACGTCTAACGGTTTGCGTTACCCGCACCAGAGCGGGGACGGCGAGGCCATCCAGCCAGAAAAAGGCTGAGGCGCAGAAAACTGCTTGAGATGTGCGCACACGAAGCGCCCCAACGTCAAGCGCACGCGGTGTTGGGCGGATAATCATTACACTACGAGATAATTGATGGACGTTCAAATATCTCATCAATTTTTTTCATTTGTTCTTTACTCAACAGACCATATTCCATCGCCTGAATATTCTCTCGCACTTGGGTGGCGGTCTTGAAGCCAGGGATAGGGATCGTCCGATCATTGTGAGTCCATATCCAGGCGAGGGCAAACTGAGCTAGGGTTCGTGTTTCACCAGTGTCAGCGAGAAATTTTCGTACCGCATCAATCCGTTGGAGGAGTTGCGTTGCCTGCTCAGTACGTAAACTCCAAGTGCTTCGGACATCATCGTTAGGGAAGGTGGTGTCCGGGTTGAACTTGCCTGTCAATATGCCGCTAGCGAAGGGGGATCGGTTGATACTAGCCAGATCATGTTCTTCACAGACCGCCAGCATTTGAGGTGCGCCGCCTAGCATATTTAACCTATGCTGAATCGATGTGCAATGTTGACCTTGCGCAAATACACGCGCTTCTTCAACATTATCAGTGCTCCAGCCATACCAGCGGATCTTGCCTTCATCCACCAGCGTTTCTAGCATGTCACGTACTTCGGCGGCTTTCTCTGTCGGGTAATTGCCCACGTGAAATTGATAGAGGTCAATATAGTCGGTCTGTAAGTTGCGCAGGCTGGTTTCACATTCTTGATGGATGCGACTGACGATATCTTCCGTTTCTGTAACGGTATGTTTTTCTTCATCTACAACATAGCCAAACTTCGTTGCGAGAATAACTTTATCGCGGCGCCCTGCAATTGCATTGGCAAGTATTCTCTCGCTATGTCCGCAACCATAATTGGCAGCTGTGTCAAAGAAGTTGATCCCCTTTTCGAGTGCGTAGTGAATGGCGCGGACCGATTCTGCGTCATCCACCTGTCCCAGACCATCGGGTTCCTTACTGCCATCTGCTTCAAGCCAGTCCCAGGGTCCGCCAATTGCCCAACAACCTAATCCCATTGCGCTTACTTCAAGATTACTGCGTCCTAAACGTCGTTTGAACATAGGGTCTCCAATTTTTATTATGACATGTGAACAGTTTCGTTTGCTAACGGATTGCGTTACCCGCACTAAGGCAGGACAGCGAAGCCGTCCAACCAGAAAAATGCTTAGGCGTAGGAAACTGCTTGAGGTTTGCGCACATGAAGCGCCCCAGCGTCCAATGCGTGCGGTGTTGGGCAGTTATTTGATCGTGATTTTTGCTAATGACATTACTGATAATGTGTCCGATATCCATATATCAACGGACCACCATCGAACCATCTTTTCTCATAGGTTTTTATAGCCCATACCTGAGAGTGACCCGATCAACAGAACAAAATCTTGCCTATCTGACCGCGTAGCCTAACCTACCTTACTTTCTGCCACTTCTGGGCGACTTCTACCAGTTTCGGTTGGTCGTCGATGTAACGTTCAAAGTAACCGCAGTCGGTGCAGATGTAGTCATTGGCGGGTGAATGGGCCACCAAAAACGATATGACGATTTCGAATGCGCCATAATTAATACCATCCTTCTTGGTAAACACATTGCTCGAACCACACTTGGGACATTGACCCTTGCGCATTACTGCCTCCTGTATTCTATATAATCCAAAACATTTATCATTCTTTATCACAGGACAAGATCAACATTTGCGATTGTCCTGGAGCCGACATAAAGGAGTTCAAACTGCCCAACAGCTTACGTTACCCGCACCAGAGCAGGGACGGCGAAGCCGTCCAGCCAGAAAAAGACTCAGGCGTAGAAAACTGCCTGAAATTGCCGCAGCCCCCCCAGCTTCAGGTGCACGCTGTGTTGGCAAGAGCCGAAGGGCGCAAGGCGTACTACCTAAAAACCAACCCCCAGCCTTTCATTGACTTGATTTTACAAGCACAGCATTTATTTGCAAACCTAGTTATCAGTGATTTCTCCAACATAAACTTTCCTTGAATCTACTTTACCATTCTCGTAGGTTTCATAATAATAGTGTATATTGTCAATCCATTCCAAGAATAAACCATTAATAGGAATGGGTAAAGAGCCATCCACGGGGACTATAAAACTAAAGGATAAGTTTCCATAAGAAACAAAATGCTTATTGTCTGGACTCCACACACAATCCCAAGGAAATCCATAAAATGTGAAAGGTCGTGTTTGACCATTGTTAAGATTCCCAAGATAATATCCCTGAAGGTCACCCCATTGACCACTATTTATATCTGTACCTGCAAACAATATCCAGTTTCTGTCTGGGGAAACGCATGAAGTATCGCCTTGTGTTCTTACGATGGTTTTATCAAGTGGTATTTGAATAGCGGTTTCACCCAACTTATAGCGGTAAACAGCATAACTCCATGAAGGAGTTCCTCGCTCATTATATTTATCTGTAGCAACAATCGCCAATAATCCGCTTGAATCGGGAAGCCAGAACTGTCTTGGTAAATATTCAGCTGGTTGAGTGATATTGTAAACAACGGCATTCTGGTAGTATATATCGCTACCGCGATATATACTTATATGCCCTGATGAAGCCACAGAAATATATTGCCCATCAGGTGAAACCATAAAATTACGATAGTGCATTGTATTTCCGCTTAATCCTCCGGCAATCTGAGTTAAAAAGTCCCCTGTGTCAGCGTCAACCCCATAAATACTGACCGTGCAATCAGGAGCGTTGTAACTTTGTCCAGTAGGTCTTGGGTTGCAAAGATATGTATTAAATAGCAAATAATGTGTGTTGGGCTTGAAGGTCGGAGCTTTTATTTCCCCTTGACTAAGAGAGGGAAGCGATTTACTCGTTATAAGCAGTCGTTCATTACTTCCATCCGCATTTATAGAGTATAAGCTATCATAATTATCCCCACGATAAAAAACAATCTTTTGCCAGTCATCTGAAAGAATGGGATATTGGTCTTTTCCATTATCAGTTATTTGTATTGCCTTTCCGCTGCTATCCTGAAAATATACGTTGCCATTTGTTGTGTAAACTCTAGGGCTATTGTGTTTCATTTGTGCAACGGGTGTCCTAATTGGTGTAGCCAGAGCGTATTGCGTTAACCAATAATCGACCAGTTGACTATTGATAAGAGGAGTGGGAGATGGAATCGGAACAAATGTAGGAAGCGGAACGAATGTAGGTAAAGGCGGATATGTAACTGTGTCAATAGGCGACGCAACAATCTGATTTTTGGTAGAAGTTGGTGTTGCGTTAATTGTTGCTGGTATAGGCGCGCTAGACCCACAAGCGGTCAGAGAGATAATCACTGTTGTCAAAAAACAAAGATAAGAAAATGGTTTTATTTTCATTGAGAATTTCTTTTGGGTTTCCCTAATATAAATATTGACTACTTATTTATAACCTTGTTCAATTAGTAGGCTCTTGCCAACGGATTGCTTTACACGCACTAAGGCAGGGACAGCGAAGCCGTCCAGCCAGAAAAATGCTAAATTGAAAAAAGTAAAGCTACACAAGTTTCATCATTATTCTTGTCAGATAGTTGTTGCCTAATCATCGTTGTTGCCAAAGAGCATATCCCGCACTTTTCTTTTCAGGGTGTTCGATATTGGATACTTGCTTATCTGTTGATAAATGCTTTCCTTCGACTGACCATCTTTTTCCATGCGGTTTATTACAGCAAAAAAAATCTTCTCTAACCCAAACTCAGTTAATCCTTTGGACATCAAAGCCAAAACCCCTAAAAAAGCAATTCCGCCTAACATACCGAAAGGCCCGCCTAATGCGGCAAGTGCAGCAGTAATTGCCGCTGCACCTGCCCAACCTGAAATTGCCATTGCCACAAATAGTACTAGACCAGGGGCGCCTAATCCAGCAATGGTAGAAACTACATTATCAAAACCAAAAGGGTTATTAGTTTTCATGTTTATATATGCTTCAACTTTACTTTAGTTAGGTCTTGGTGGCAGCGGGCCAACGGATTGCGTTACCCGCACCAGAGCAGGGACGGCGAAACTGTCCAGCCACAAAAAGACTCAGGTGTAGAAAACTGCTTGAAATTGCCGCAGAATCCCCAGCGTCAGGTAGTGTCTTTGAAGATGGACATAGCAGAGTATGCTTTGTTGGGCGTTTTTGAGATTTGCGACTCATTGTAATTGCCAAAGTTGAATTTGACCATTGTAGGCACTATCCAAAGGAAAATAAGAAATTAAAAGATATTTTCCATCAGGACTAAATTCAATTCCACTTAAGAATAATTTACTTGAATTAGGAACTGCCTTATCAGGAAAAGGGATTTGCGCTAGGATTTCACCTGAAAGTATATTTCTGACTTCGATTTTTTCTCGTGCAATGGCAAAACTCTTTCCATCTGGGCTGAATGCTAAATAATTTTCATAATCAGATTCGGGCGATATATTTAACTCTCTTATTTCTTTACACTCTGTAGCGTCAATAAAAACAATTTTTTGCTGTCTAATAACTGCTAATGTGTTCTGGTTGGGGATAAACCGCCCGAATTCTACTTGTGGGATACGGCAAATATTTTCTTGTTTTTCTACATCCCAAAGAATAACTGAATCATCTTTACCTTCGCCACCATAGGCAAGAATAGTTCCATTGGAATTGAGGTCGAATAAGTCGAAAGTACCTTGATAATTGAAAAGATTTTTACATTTTCCCGTATCTAAATCTAATTGGCGAATTACAATGGTGTTATTTGTGCCCCAACTTGGTCCGATAAGGTCAAGGTAATTTGCAATCAATGCGGTGTTTTTTTGCAGACTATTTACTATGATGCCCCCGCCACCATTGCAAGTTTCACTATTAATTTGATTTGGACTTGTAATGTCACCTTGACGCACTATTTCGCCGTTTTCAATGCTGCGCCAATAAAAATATGGGGCGAACTCATTGGACTCGACGGTATATTGACCATCGGGTGTAAAAGTAACATCTGATGCTAAACTTTTATTGGCAACCCAAATACTTTCGAGTGACTGCACGCTGAATGCTTGAACATAACTGTTTGAGTCATCACCATCTATCCAGTAATTTGCTACAAATATTTTATTGTCTGGACTCCAAGCAATATCATGTAAATTCCCTGTAAACCATTCCCCTAGTAGAGACGGCGCTTTTGGGGAACAGCCATAGAGGAATAGGCAGAAGAAGATATTTGTGAGTAGGAGTATTTTTTCTTTTTGTGAAATCATATTGCTAAACGCCCAACTATGGATTATATGGCACCGTTAAATAGATTGTAAACACGGGATATAGACAGGTCAACGTGCTGAACATCACTAAAACAGCCAAACAAGGCACACCTTCCTCCGAAGGAGATGCCTTCTCCACTGACACAATCCTGCCACAAATTCATGATATGCTACGCACATGTCACACCGCATTCTCATTGTGGATGATGAACCGTCTGTCACGGATTTGATCGCCTACAATCTCCGCAAGTCCCTGTATGATGTGCAGGCGGTGGGGGATGGGCGCGAGGCGTTGCGCCTTGCCCGCGAATATAAGCCCGATCTGATCCTGCTGGATTTGATGATCCCTGAAGTGGACGGACTCGATGTCTGCCGCGAATTGCGCAAGTCTAGCGATGTGCCGATCATTATGATCACGGCGCGCGGCGAAGAGATCGACCGTGTGCTCGGACTCGAGATCGGTGCAGACGATTACATCACCAAGCCGTTCAGTGTCCGCGAGTTGATGGCGCGTATCAAAGCCGTCTTGCGCCGCGCACAAAAAGACGGTGATGTTGAACCGTCCACGTTGTTGCGTGGACCTGGGAATTTGCTGATGGATGTCGAGCGGCGCTCCCTCGTTGTCGGGGATACGTCCATTGAGTTGACCCGCCTCGAGTTTGACCTGCTCCATCGTCTGCTGATCAACCCAGGGCGAGTCCTGACGCGTGAACGTTTGTTGGAACAGGCTTGGGGGTATGAATATGTCGGTGATACGCGCGCGGTGGATAGCGCCGTCAAACGTCTGCGTGCCAAACTCCGCGCGGTGGCTCCCGAAGCCGATTGCATCGAATCGGTGCGCGGGCTTGGCTATCGGATCAACTGACATGCAATCCATTCGCACACGCCTTTCTCTCAATTATTTGATCGTGTTGATCCTTGGCATGTCGCTTGCCGTCGCGCTGGCATGGCTGACGGTCAGCAAATTGTATGTGGATACCCAACGCGAAAATCTTTTGGCGCAGGCAAGGCTCATCGCCGCTGGCTTGCAGGATGCAACTTTGCCGACTCAACCCGCTGAACCGTATTCGCAAACTTCGAATGTGATGCCCGGTATTCACACGCGCTTGATCGGGGATAGCGGTGCCGTCCTTGTGGGATTGCCTCTTTCGGATGCGATCCAATTGCCTCTTGTGGAACAGGACGCGTCCATTTCGCCCAGTGAGCTGGTCCAGCGCCCCGAAATTGAATCAGCGCTGAAAGGGATTCCTGCCACCTCAGTGCGACGAGTGATCGGAAATCAACAAGTGCTGTATGCCGCCGCACCTGTTCAAAACTCTGCAGGCGCGATCACGGGCATTGTGTACATCGCCACACCTTTGCCTTCGGGCGGTTTACCAGCAAAGATGATCTGGCAATTGTTCGGCGCTGTTGCGATTGCCGTCTTGCTGGCTGGCATCGCAGGTGGATTGTTGGCGCGCAAGATCGCAACTCCGCTGGAGGGGTTGGCGAAAGCGGCTGTTGCTATTTCAAAAGGTGACCTTAAGCAAAGCGTGCCAGCGAACAGCGACGTTTCTGAACTTCACAGCCTCAGCCAAACCTTCAACGAGATGGCTGAAAGCTTGCGTCAATCGGACGAAGCAAAAAAAGCGTTCATCGCCGATGTCACGCACGAATTGCGGACTCCGCTCACGGTCATCAAAGGCACGATCGAGACTCTCGAAGACGGTGCGCTCGACGATCTTGAAGGGCGCACTCCCTTGCTGACTTCCATGATGCGCGAAACGGACCGTTTGATCCGCATGGTCAATGACTTGCTCGTGTTGACCCGTGCAGATGCAGGTGCGCTTCAGTTGAATCTACAAACCTTGGATTTGATCGAGTTGGCGCGCATGCGTTGTGAAAACATGAGCCTGCTTGCCGCGCGTCAACATGTGGGGTTGAAAGTGTTAAGTGCGTCGCACCTTACGGGTGAACTTTTTCCATTGAACCAGCAGAGTCCACTCGATTTAGATTCTTCCACCGAGTCTGGTGCGACGCACCCTCTAATGGTCTCTGCCGACCCAGACCGCCTCTCGCAAGTTCTCGATAACCTGTTGGGCAATGCTATCCGTCACTCGCCAGAACACTCAACGGTCACTGTCACAGTCGGACCAAAGGACGGCGGAGTCGAATGCTCGGTCAGCGACCAAGGGACAGGTATTCCCGCGAAACATCTGCCATTCCTCTTTGATCGCTTTTACCGCGTTGAAACCTCCCGTGACCGAATCAGCGGCGGCACAGGGCTGGGGCTTGCCATCGTCCGTGCACTGGTCACTGCCCACGGCGGGAAGATCAATGTGCAAAGTATTGAAGGCAAGGGGACAACCTTCACTATCTGGTTAAGAGCCTCATAAACTGAGTATTTCCTGCAATCTGTTTTTAACCACGGAGACACTGAGTCACGGAGATTTTTAAAAGATTTCTCAGTGTCTTTGTGTCTCCGTGGTTAGGTATTGGGGGATGTCAGGTTTTATTTTTCAACCCACTTGTAAAGATTCATTTGAACCCTAAAGCAGACTTCGATTGCCTACATTCTGACACATCCCTGCCACGTTGCGGGAATATCATGTTGAGCAAGATACCGCTTGCACAATAGGAGATTCCCATGAAACAGTTTTCAACCATCATCAAAACCGTTCTCGCCTGCACGTTGGTCTTTATCCTTTCCAGTGTCTATCTACCAAGTTTCAACGTCCATGCCGCCGCATCCACCCCAACCGCCGAACCAATTCAATCAACGCAATCCACCTGTGACGCGTCTCGTTCCATTCAAGTCAGCGGCGTGGCAGTCGTCAATGTGACGCCCGACCGTGCCCTCATCAAATTGGGAGTGCAATCGAACGGTAAGTCCGCAAAAGAAGCGCAGACAAAGAACTCCGCCACGATCAGTCAGGTTGTCAAAGCGTTGAAGGCATTGGGCATTGACTCAAAGGACATCGCCACCGATTGGTACACCATCGAACCGTTGTATGAAGATTATGACTCGCTCAATATCAAAGGCTATCGCATCTACAACATTGTCGAAGTCACAATGCGCGATGCAAGCAAAGCCAATGATGCAATTGTCGCTGCCTTTCAGGCAGGTGCGAATCAAGTAGTGGACGTCCAGTTCTACACCAGTGAACTGCGCAAGTACCGCGATCAGGCACGTGACATGGCGATGAAAGCCGCCAGAGAAAAAGCGGACGCTCTCTCTACCGCCGCAGGGACTGGCGTGAGTTGCATCCTGACCATTAACGAGAATACCCAGTCCAATTTCTATTATGGAGGCTGGGGGTGGTACGGCTACGGCTCCAATCAAAACCTGATGACGCAAAACTCGGTCCAGAATATTGCGCCGTCAGGAGGGGCATCGTCCACGCTGGATGACGGTCCACTGAACGCGGGGCAGATTTCCATCCGCGCGGAGATCAATGCTTCGTTTGGGTTGAAGTAAAAGCTGGAACAATAAAAATCAGGCAGTCACAAAAGGACTGCCTGATTTTTTATATAGTTTGCCGATGTTAGGGCTGACCTAGAGATTTTGCTTCACTTTCCCATATAAACCAAGAACCGGCCTTGATATTCAAGACAGTTGCATCGTGTTTTGTTAGCCAGCCTCTTGCTTGGTTTTAGGAGATCGCAAGTGGCGCATGAATTCATCTCGGATTTCTTCCGCCGTAGGTATGCGGTCTGGATTATCTTTAGTAAGCACAGACAGTGCCGCTATGTATGCCTCTCCAAATGCAGTAGTTAAAGTGCTGGCTACACCTGCGTTTATTGCGCCACCTACCGCTGAACCAACC
Source organism: Candidatus Defluviilinea proxima (assembly GCA_016721115.1). Lineage (NCBI taxonomy): Bacteria > Bacillati > Chloroflexota > Anaerolineae > Anaerolineales > Candidatus Villigracilaceae > Candidatus Defluviilinea > Candidatus Defluviilinea proxima. Next base: position 3,925,109 of record JADKIW010000001.1, on the reverse strand, counting down.
CCCGGTATCAGCTTTAGTAGTGCACCGACGGTGGCACGCCCTACTATTGTGCCGGCAGAGCCAGTGATAGCGCCGCTTACAAGAGTTCCCAAGAATCCTGTTGATATGGGAAGTCCCCAAACTGCGCTGATACCCGCAAGCATTGATACTTGAATAGGAATAATTGCAAGCGCATCAGAAAAGGGAAGGGGAGCCGCGCCAGCCCCGCCCGCAGAAAGCGCGGCACTGGCTACTACCGCATGTGCTCTTTGTAGTTTGTGATTTAAGCTGATGCGTTGCGCTGCGGCAAGTGCGTCTCGCTGAGTCTCCGGCACTAAAGTCATAGTGAGTTCTACAAGGTTTTCAAGACCCATTGTTGGTATCTTGTGTCCGCCGTCGAGAACCGTTTCTTTGGCGAGGACTCTAACTGTATTTCGAGCTTGGGGTAGGATCTCTTGTACTTTTTGGCGAAAACCATTATCGGCCATGCTTTTTGTGACTACTGCTACGACTGGAATGTATTTATCCAGCATTTCTACAAGTTTTATTTCCGCATCTTCCACACGACGAGAATCCTCCATAATGCAGACCCATGCTATATGGATATGTTGATTAGGGTCTTCGCTTTTTCGTCTATCTTGTATAAGCTTTTCAAGTTCCTGAACAGTATCCTTGTACTCGCTTATCTCTAATCCACGAGTATCAAATATACTGAGGGGGATACCCTCTTTCTTAATTTCTCTTGTGGTTTTAGTAACGGGACGTCCATCACCAGTCTCTGCCAAGTTACCCTGAAATACAGCATTCACAAGCGTGCTTTTCCCAACGCCTGTTTTGCCAGCGACTACTATGTTCACACTGCCTCGTCGCTTTAGAGCTTCCTCTAATTTCTGTTTTAGTAGTTCGGCAAAATCATTTTCAAGTTTCATGTTTGGATTACTCCTATACATAGCGTTTATGAAAGATAGTGATTGGGCATAGTACACGCTTTGTTGTTGATAGAAAAACTAACTGTAAAGAAGCTAACTTGATTACGCAAGACTACTGGAATTTCTCAAATACGAAAAAATCTTTTCGCTGTTATCTTTGATGATGTTACTCAAATACTCAATAGGTTTCTCGATAGCCTTTTCCATTTCCTGAATCTCTTTCTCTGCCTCTTGATAATGTGTCTCCTGGCTGACTTTCGCCAAATTCACATCATATGCTATGCCTAAAACTTCAAAAAGCCTATGTTCATAAACTTTGCCAGGAACATTGATTTTCTGAAAACAAACCCCAATCCAATTCGGACTCATGTATTCAACAAGAACTCGGATGTCTTTCGACCTAAACTCGACTACACCTTCATTTTTCCATGTGTCAAGTTTCGGCTTTAGAAATCCGCAACCATCTTTCAAAAAGTAAAAGTGATTAAGCACTGGGCGAAAGAAATAAGGGAATACCCGAAAACAAGTTTGGTGCTTTTTGGATAGAGTGATACCATCACGAAGTAACATGAATATTTCTTTCTGAATTACCAGTACCTAGCGGCTCGCGTTACCTGAGTTGGGGCGGGACGGTGAAGCCGCCCAACCAGAAAAAGGCTAAGGGCATGAAAACTGCTTGGGGTGTGCGCAGAATCCCCTGTATCTAGCGCACGCTTTTTGGGGTGTGTTGTTGCCCATACCACAAACTACAACCTGAAAAGCGATTCAACCTAAAGTATTGCATCAAATTCTTCTTTAATGATTTGGACTATTTTGGATGTACCGTCCTCGAAAATATCAATTTCCTTGTCCTTCATTTTTTCGAGAATTGAGTTAAGCAAAGACTTTTCCTCTACTCGCTTGCAATACTCGAAAAAAGATATGTTTTCAAAGCTGCTTCCATCGGTTACTTTATAGAAGATATGGGAAACCAGCGTTTTTTCAATCATATTCCTCAAGTTTTCATCCTCGATAAAAACATTCATAACTAAGGTGAAGTATGTGAATGTTATGCCAAACCTTATATAAGGGTTAATTCTGAGAACCGAGCACACGTACAATATATCTGCAATTTGTGCGATATAAGAGAAAGTGGCAAGCAAAAACATCGAGACATCTGATTTCACTTCAAAGCCTGATGAAATATTTGTGTATTGACTACTATATTTTTTACTCTTTCCATCAAAGATAGATCAATATCACCCAAATCATTGAAAACTAAGTGTTCCTGGACGTAGCTATTTAATCCCGCTTCTATCTCCTGAAAATTCTTATATTTTTTGTGAAAATCTTCATGGTTCCTGAATTCGCCATCAAATGCGTTTGATATAAATCTCCAGAAAAACATATCGAGTAACTCACGATGTTTTTCCGGATCTTCAATAGCTATTTCTCGAATGGGCAATACATAAAAATGGCCCTTATAGGTTGTGAGAATTTCCAAGGTGTCAAAAAACGCCTGTTTAAAGTAATCAACAGTAAACGCGAGATTAATCTCCTCTTGAGGATGTCTGAAGAACATTTCAAGCCGTGAAAATGGATCAGGAATTATGTGACAATCGCCAAGTGATTTGAAAAAGTAGTGTTCATTGTCAGAAACATTTAGAAAGATGGCTCCGGTTAGGGCAAAACATGTTTGACTTTCCGCTAATTCTGCCAACTCCAATTCGATTGACTTAAGTTGCTTTAGCCAAAAACACTTCACTTCATCTAGCAAAGCGCACATTCTTGTTACAGACAAATCATCAGCTTGGACATCTGTCTTGTATTGGAGCAGGAGTTCCAAGTATTCTTTCTGTGAGTGATTGATGTTGATTAGCGTTGGCGATTTCATTTTGCAACGAAATATTTATCTGCGAACCAGGCAGGAATATCGTAGAGCCCAGCTAAAAGTGTGTACAACAATATCATGATCTTGTAGCTATCTGATTTCACGTCTGGCAGATTTTGATTGTCGTAAATGTCTGGCACAGCATGAAATTGATGGTTTGCACTATTGCAGTGAAGCATAGAACTTTCTCTAACGGCGCCCCATAAGCCGTGAGCATAACTTGAATCATAGTCATAGAAAAGATCATATAGCTCCTTTTCTCCAACATCTATGCTTTTATCTCTAATCCCTTGTTTATCAAAGTAGTTCAAATCAACATCAATAAATTCCTCCCATAAAATTTCATTCACGAGTGCTTCGGCAAAGGGTAACGAAAAATGGGATGTCATATCTATGGAATTGCTCTCCCTTGCCTTTAAAAGGACAAGTTTATATTTGCTAACGCCATATAGTTTATATTCTTCCCATATCTTGCGCTTTTCAGACTCTTTCTTCAGCAAGTACTTTAGTATGATATAGACTTCAATGATGGTCCTAATTCCATGTCGTCCAAGTATGCTATTTCCCAAAGAATTGTCGCTAATCTCAGAGAAGATTTTCCGTGCATAATTGATTGATCCAAGAATTACGCCAAATTTATCTTCAGTGAGGGACTTTTCCTTATTTGAGTCAAAAACATACTCCAGGACTTTCTGACAATCCTCTTCAAATTCCTTGTAATCTGTCGTATTCTCAGGAAATTCGATTCTTATTGGGTTGCAAGGTGTAAGCATTCCAAAATCTCTCCAGAATTTAGAAGAAAAATCAGCTTTTTCTTCTTCAAAGTTCATTCCTTCCATACTCCTGACTGTAGGACGATACATTCTCATTTTCTCGTCTTCGTGATCAGTATATGGATATTCTTGAAGTGCTGTTATGGCTGCTTTCATTCCTTCCGCAAAGTGTATTTTGCCACCAAAAAGCATTAGACTTAGTGCCAAGAATCGCAGATCAGTGGCTTCGTTAGACTGATGCGGGGAAAACAATTTGATCGCTTCGGATATCGTATTAATTCGATCTTCCACTAATAAGTGTGAAACGAAGAAATAGTCATTGAATAGTGGATATAGCCTGCTCGGGTATAAAATTGTCAAGGGTGCCAAAACATCTTTATCAACGTGCCTACAAATTATTTCATAAACTAATTTTTGTTCATCGTCTGAAAGACCAAAAATCTTCGATAGCCGTGGTTGAGAAAGGGTTTCAATTTTTCTTGATATTTCAAACAATATGCTTCCAGCTTTTTCGACCCCGCTTTTCCTGCCATATCTCAACAAAATCAAACCTAACCAGAGATATTCCGGCATTCTTTCCTTTGTCCAGGAACTTAGCAGTAGTTTATCTCCTGCACCTGCATTTAGCGGGGTAACGAGTGCGCCTTTTCTTAATTTATGATCACTTATACCGCTTACATTTCTTCGGTCAGTCATGCTTTGCCCTCATAGTGAATAGTTTTTAAAATTCATCTTACATTGCTAACCAAACACCTATTGACTTCGGAAAATAGAAGTTTAGACTGTACTGAGTTAAAACCAGATAAGTAGATTATAAACATCGGGTATAGACAGGTCAACGTGTCGAACATCACTAAAACACCCCAACAAGAAAAAAAACTAACTATGGAATCGAGACCTGACAGGTTTTATCGTCACGAGAGTCGAGCTGATGCCATTGAACGGTATCGAACTTGGTTAATCGTGGCTCTTAGTAAACCTGTCAGGTCTTTCCTCTTTCTACTTTCTATCTCCTGATCGTCGCATCCCGTTCAGGGCCCACCCCAATCCACTTCACAGGGACACCCGTCGCATCTTCGATCATCTTGACGTAGCTCTGTGCGTTGGCGGGTAATTCTTCGAAAGACCTTGCCTTGCTGATATCTTCCTTCCAGCCAGGGACGGTTTGATAGACGAGTTCAACGTTATCCAGGCCGTAGGCGTCTACATCGGTATAGCCCACTTTTTGACCGTTTAGTTTGTAGCCGGTACACACTTGCAAGTTTTCCAGTCCGCTCAACACATCCAATTTCGTCAGACACAGCTCGGTCACACCGCTCAAGAGGACTGCTGTCTTCACGATCTCCAAGTCCAGCCAGCCCACGCGGCGGATGCGTCCCGTTGTGGCGGCGACTTCACCAAACGATTCGTACTCTGGACTGTGAACATCGTGGATCTCTGTTGGCAACGGCCCCGCACCGACGCGCGTGGTGTAAGCCTTTGTCACGCCGATCACGTTCGTGATGTAACGTGGAGGAATGCCAAGTCCAGCCGAAGCTGCAGAGGGAATCGTTGTCGAAGCGGTCACGAACGGATACGTTCCCCAATCGGTATCGAGGAAGGTTCCCATCGCTTGTTCAAGTAGGAAATGTTTATTCGCTTTCAAGCCATCTTGTACGAGCGTGAACAATTCCTTGATATAAGGCTTTACCTTCGCGTAATAGGCACGATACGTATCGCGGATCTCTTCATACTTCAACGCCTCGCCGCCCAGCGCCACGATGATCTTGTTCTTCAATTCCAATTGCACTTTCAAACGGCTCTCAAACGCATCGCTCGCAAAGTCCGTCCAGCGGATGCCGTTGTAACTGACCTTGTCTGCGAACACGGGGCCGATGCCGCGGCGGGTTGTCCCTGTGGCGCCTGCGCCTTTGGCTTCCTCGTACAGTCCATCTAAAATTTTGTGATACGGCATGATCAAATGCGAACGCGGCGATACCCATAAACGTCCGTCCACGTTCACGCCAGATTTATTCAACATCTCGATCTCTTCGAGCAATACTTGCGGGTCAACCACTACGCCGCCGCCGATCAATCCCACTGCGTTCTGTGCGAAAATCCCTGATGGCACCAAATGAATTTTGAACGTCCCAAACTTATTGATGACCGTATGCCCTGCGTTGTTGCCGCCATTGAAACGCGCTACATAATCAACCTCTTCCGCCAAAAAATCAACGGCCTTGCCCTTGCCCTCGTCGCCCCACTGTGAACCGATCACTGCTGTTACTGTCATGATATCTCCTCTTGATTTCATTCGCCCTGAGCGGAGCGTAGCGCAGTCGAAGGGCAGGATTACATGAAACATGCGCTTCGACTGCGCTCCTCACTTCGTTCGTCTCTCCGCTCAGCGCGAGATTGTTTTTTTTTGAATTCCAACTCTGACACATTTATCTCAACGATGGCAACGCCTCTTTCTTAACCCGGCCCTGCCTCTCGCGTGGACGCTTTCAGCGTAGCCCAAGGCTGATTCTGCAAAGAGCAGGCTGGGGGTAAGTGTGAAGCGTGCTCTTCATCCAGATAAAGAATGTGTAGACATCGTCAAGCATTATAATTCGGGCGACACAAAAATTGATGAGGAGAAATCATGAAAATTTTGCCTGATGTGGCTTTGACGTATGACGATGTTTTACTGGTGCCGCAGTACTCGAATGTGGATTCGCGGCGAGCACTTTCAACGAAGACCTGGTTGACGAAGAAGATCGCCCTGCATGTGCCGATCGTCTCTGCAAACATGGATGTGGTGACCGAAAGCGGTATGGCGATTGCGATGGCGCGTGAAGGCGGCATCGGTATCATTCACCGCTTTATGACCATCGCTGAGCAGGCGCGTCAGATCGAGCGTGTGAAGAAGGCGGAGTCGTTTGTGGTGGACGAACCCATCACGATGACCGACCAGCACACAGTGGGTGATGTAAAGCGTATTGTGGATGAAACTGGCACGGGCGGTATTTTGATTTTGGATAAAACTGGGAAACTGGTTGGCATTGTCTCAACCCGTGATCTGTTGTTTGAAGAAGATGAAGACAGGCTCGTAACTGAGATTATGACGCGCGAAGTGCATACTGCCGCGCCAAACACATCTTTGAAAGATGCGGAACGGCTACTGCATGAATACCGTGTGGAGAAGTTGCCGCTCGTGGATAAAGATGGCAAGGTGGTGGGTTTGATTACCTTGAAAGACATCATGAAGATCACGCAGTTCCCCTCTGCAACCAAAGATGCGAAGGGGCGTCTGGCGGTGGGTGCGGCCGTGGGCGTGCGCGATAAGGAAATGCACCGCGTGGAATCCGCTTTGCGTGCGGGCGCTGATTGTATCGTTGTGGATATCGCTCACGGCGATTCGGAACTTGAGATCGAAATGATCAAGAATATTCATAAACATTTTCCAGACGCGCAGGTCGTCGGCGGGAATGTGGCCTCTGGCGATGGAACGAAACGCCTGATCGATGCGGGCGTGGATTCTGTAAAAGTGGGTGTGGGCCCCGGCTCCATTTGTGTGACAAGGCAAGTGGCTGGTTCAGGTGTGCCGCAATTGACAGCGATCATTGAATGTGCCGAAGCCGCGCGTCCCTCGGGTGTGCCGATCATCGCCGACGGCGGTATCCGTCAGCCCGGCGATGTGGCGAAGGCAATTGCGGCTGGCGCACAAACTGTGATGATCGGTTCAATGTTGGCTGGCACCGATGAAAGCCCTGGCCTGATCATGACTCGCAGAGGTCATCGCTATAAGGCCTCGCGCGGTATGGCTTCTTTATCGGCGAACATCGAAAGAAACAAACGCGAAGGCAATGACCTGACCCGCGAAGATATTGAAGAGTACGTAGCCGAAGGGGTTGAGGCGGCGGTCCCGTATCGCGGCAGGACAAGAGAAGTACTCACACAACTGATCGGAGGATTACAATCAGGGATGAGTTACAGCGGCGCACATACGATCAAGGAATTTCAAGAGAAGGCTATCTTCGTGCGCATGACTGGCTCAGGTTTGAAAGAGTCGGGTCCGCATGATGTGGAATTGTTAGGATAACCCCACCCCCAGCCCCTCCCCGACGAGCGGGGAGGGGAGCCTCTTTTCACTAAATAGGTGAAAAGCTATGGATAATCTTTTATGAAGAATGAGTTTCCGCGTATTTATGTATCGCCTGAAATCAAGCGTAAGATGATTGAGATCGCGCGTGAGTTCCGTAAGGAACCAACTGAAGGAGAAAGAATCCTTTGGAATGCTTTACGTGGAAAAAAGCTGGACGGCATAAAGTTTCGACGCCAACAACCTGTTGGATATTTTGTTGTGGATTTCTATAATTCTGTTTATCGTCTTGTAGTAGAAGTGGATGGTCTTATTCATGACCAACAAAAAGAAGTAGATGAAGCAAGACAAGAAATCCTTGAGGCTTTGGGCTTGATCGTTTTTAGAATTAAAACAGAAATCCCTGAAAATAATTTGCCACTGGCTCTGAATATGATTCGTACAAAAGTCCATGAGATTAAACAAAGCTCTCTAATCCCCTCCCCCATGTTGGGGGAGGGCCAGGGTGGGGGATAAATGTCTGTTTACCTCCACGACATCCCTCTCTCCCAAGCTCAAGCACGCTTGAAGCAAGCCCTTCAAGATGCAGACTTGTGGCGTGTGCTTGGCGCAGAAGTGATCCCTCTCAACGAAAATGCATTGGGGCGTGTCACATCCGAACCAGTTTGGGCAAAGATGTCTTCGCCGCATTATCACGCCTCCGCCATGGACGGGTTTGCCGTCCGCGCGGTGAAGACGAATGGAGCGATGCCGTCCACGCCGGTAACGCTTGAACTGGGAAGTGATGCTGAATATGTGGATACCGGTGATCCGTTGCCGGGTTGGGCAAATGCCGTCATTCCTATTGAAAATGTTGAATCGCTCGATGAGCATGGGAATATCACTAAAGAAATCCGTGACCCTGCTTCGATCCGTATCCGCGCTTCGGTCGCACCCTGGAGTCATGTCCGTCCGCTTGGTGAGGATATTGTCGCTACACAATTGGTTTTGTCCGCTGGTCACATTCTCAAACCAGCAGATTTGGGTGCCATCGCCGCGGCGGGACATCAGGAAATCAACGTCGCGCGAAAACCGAAAGTGGCAATTCTGCCTACGGGAACAGAACTCGTTCCCATCGGTAGCAAACTCAAAGCGGGAGATATTCTCGAATACAACTCACTCGTCCTTGCGGCGCAAGTCAAAGCGATGGGTGGCGAGCCGACGCGATACCCTATCACTAAAGATGATTTCGGCTTGATCTGTCAACGTGTGGAAGAAGCCGCGCAGGAACATGATCTGGTTCTACTCAATGCAGGTTCCTCAGCAGGCGCGGAAGATTTCTCTGCGAAGGTTGTTGAAAGCCTTGGAACGCTTTTGGTGCATGGTGTTGCCGTTCGCCCGGGGCATCCAGTCATTCTTGGGACGATAGACCGTAGACGACAGACCATGGTCAACGGTCCATCGTCCATCGTCCCGATTGTTGGTGTCCCCGGTTATCCCGTCTCTGCCGCGCTGACTATTGATATTTTTGTTGAGCCTCTCATTGCAACATGGCTTGGGCGCAGACCAAATGAACTGGCAACAGAAACTGCATTGCTCACGCGCAAGATCGTCTCGCCTGCGGGCGATGATGACTTTGTAAGAGTCGCTGTCGGTAAAGTGGGCGATAAACTTCTCGCCGCACCTTTATCACGCGGAGCGGGAGTCATCACGTCACTTGTGCAGGCGGATGGGTTGGCGCTCATTCCAAGCGGCACACAAGGCATGGAAGCGGGCGAGAAGGTGCAAGTCCGTTTATATAGAAGCAAAGCAGAGATCGAACGGACGATCCTTGCCATTGGTTCGCACGATCTCACGCTCGACCTCATGGCACAATTCCTTGCTGAGCGTGATCGCAGGCTTGCCTCTGCGAATGTCGGCTCACAGGGTGGGTTGATCGCACTTCGCCGGGGCGAGGCGCATTTTGCCGGGTCGCATTTATTGAATCCTGAAACGGGCGAATATAACATTTCCTACATTCGTCAGTACATGCCGAACATACCGGTTACGGTTGTTGCGCTGGTGGGGCGTGAACAGGGTTTGATCGTGAGCAAAGGAAACCCAAAGCGAATCAACGCCTTGAGTGACCTCATCAGGCCCGAGGTCCAATTTGTGAACCGACAGCGCGGTGCTGGTACGCGCGTCCTACTTGATTATCATTTGAATTTGATGACAATATCCTCAAACTCCATTGAAGGCTACTTGCAGGAAGAGTATACTCATCTTGGTGTTGCGGCCTCTGTGGCATCAGGCCGCGCCGATTGTGGCCTCGGAATTGCCGCCGCCGCACAGGCTTTGGATCTGGACTTCATCCCGCTCTTTCAGGAGCGCTATGATCTGGTGATCCCGAAACAATTTGCGGATGATGAATTGCTCACGCCTCTTTTCGGACTTTTAGCTGACTCAGCATTCCGAAAAGCCGTCTCTCAACTGACGGGATATGATGTGTCTGTGATGGGCACAATAATTTTGGAGGATTAAATGACTGAAGGTTTAGTAATTGACGATAACCGGCAAACGGCCGATGCATTGGTGCAAATGTTAGGTGTGCTGGGACTCAAAGTACGCGTGGCTTATGGTTCGAGTGCGGCCATGTCTGTCTTGGGAACAGGTTTTACACCGCAGTTTATAACCCTCGATATTAACATGCCCGGTGTAGATGGAACTGAAGTGCTTTCCTTTCTTCGACGCGAACCACGGCTGACATCTGTGCCGGTCTTCGTTATCACATCAGATGATCAGCCTGAGACGCGCAACAAAGTGATGAAGTTGGGCGCTACTGCCATGATCATTAAACCTGCCACGATCGATTCTTTGGAAGAAGCTTTGAAAAGGCAAATATGCTTACATAGATGTCTCTATAACGAGATTAAAACCGTCGAAGAAATTCGGCGGTTTTTTGTTGTTCGCTGATCTGCGGAGTATAATAGCGGCCTGACCAAAGGAGATAGACTATGCCAATTTCGTCCGGAATACCTGCCCCTGAGTTTGAAATGTACGATGATACAAATACGCTTCGCAAGCTTTCCGACTTTCGCGGAAAGAACGTTGTATTGTATTTCTATCCCAAAGATGACACTCCAGGGTGTACGACAGAAGCCTGCAACTTCCGTGACGATTATTCTGCATACGAGAAAGCCAATGTCGTTATTTTAGGTGTCAGCCCAGATAATGTGGCATCTCATGTTAAGTTCAAGAAAAAATTTGACCTTCCTTTTCCTCTGTTGTCAGATGAAGGCCATAAGGTCTGTGATCAATATCAAGTGTGGGGCCCAAAGAAATTCATGGGGAAAGCATACGAAGGTGTTTTGCGAACAACTTTCCTGATCGATGGTAACGGAACCATCGTCAAGGTGTTTGAGAACGTACGTCCCGCTGAGCATAGTAATGAAGTGCTTTCAGCGTTTAATGAGGCTTCTTAGGTCGAATCAATTATCGGTTGAGTAAGAAGCGGCTTTATTTCCATTAATATTCGTGACAAATATAGGAAAATTTGGTAAATTAGAGCGGTTATGGACGAGGGAGGTCCCCGTTCGATTTTGTATTAGGAGAGAGTACGTATGCGACATTTTGTGATTGTGGGAATTTTGGTCCTTGTAGCGGGGGTTCTCACGTATATGGGTTTGAGTGCGGCGGGGTTGATGCCAATCGAAGCAAGCGCTCAAGCTGTACCGATCGATTGGCTTTGGGATCTGCAGATCAAAGCGATGTCCTTCCTTTTTGCTCTCATTGTTGTCCCCATGATTTACAGCTTCGTAGTTTTTCGAAGACGTAAAGGGGAAACTGGGGAAGGCGAACACTTTGAAGGGAATACCAATCTTGAGATCGCCTGGACAGTTCTGCCATTGGTCGTAGTAGTGATTATGGCGTATATCGGGGCGGGTAATCTCGCGCAAACACGTGTTTCTGATCCCAATGCGTTGGTCGTCAATGTGACGGGCAGTCAGTGGACGTGGCGATTTGAATATCCTGATACCGGTGTGATCTCAGATGAATTACATGTTCCGGTGGGAAAACAGGTTCTTTTGAAGATGACATCCCGGGATGTCATTCATTCATTTTGGGTTCCTGAATTCCGCGTCAAGCAGGACCTCGTGCCTGGTCGTACAACCGAACTTCGCGTCACACCGACACTGATCGGCACCTATGCAGTGCGTTGTGCCGAGTTATGCGGTACATCTCATGCTTACATGGAAAAACCGGTGATCGTCTCATCGCAAGCCGACTTCGACACGTGGATGGGTGAGCAGGCAGTTCTTGCGGCTGAAGCGGCTCAAACTCCGGAAGGACGTGGTAAGGCTTTGGTGGCGGCAAATGGATGTGCGGCATGTCACTCGGTGGATGGCACTACGGGCATTGGCCCCACATGGCTTGGGCTGGCTGGTGAACCAGTTAAATTGTCCGACGGCTCCTCTGTGGAAGCAGATGATGCCTATCTGGCCGAATCGATCAAAGCGCCTCAGGCCAAGATCGTATCTGGTTATGAAAACCAGCAAATGATCCAGTTCAACCTTACGGATGAGCAGATCGCTGACATCATTGCTTATATAAAGACGCTGAAATAATTGGCGGAGGAAAATAGAATTATGAAAAGAAAACTTTCTGTAGGAACTGGTTTGCTGTTTCTGCTGATTGCCGGGTGGTGGGGTATGGCTTTGGGCTTCTACTTGATTGGGGCGTGACTGGAAAACCGCATTTTTCTGGTTCTGTCCCATCGGCGTTCACGATCCTCTTTGCCTTTACGGCATTCTTCTTTGGGATCTATGGTTACCGTGGCATCACGCGTGGGCTGGTTTACCAGATCTTGGGTACGTTGATTGGCGGCTTGACTGTTACGGTCATTCGTGCTGTGATATTCCTTGTCCGTGATGGGATTCCGGCAGACCTAATTGCCTTTGTTAAGAGTTTGTTTGGCGGTTTCTTCTTTGTAGAACCTGCTTGGGTGTTCGGTGGCATCGTGGGCGCAGTTTCCTTCCTGTTCGGTGTAGGTGTGATGGATGACTGGGTCAAGTGGGCACGTGGTATTGATACGCTTGAACATCATGAAGATGTGCCGGGTTGGGAAAAGTATTTTGGCGTTTCCCTCGACCATAAAGTGATCGGTATTCAATACACGATCACAGCTTTGTTCCTGATCTCGGTCGGTGGTTTATTCGCCTTGATATTCCGCACCGAGCTTGCCGCTTCTGGCTTGCAGTTCCTGAACGTGGATATGAGTCTCTTCGGCCAGAACGGACCGCAACTTTACAATACATTGATGTCCCTGCACGGCATGATCATGATCGTTTCGATCTTGCTGGGCATCTCCGGTATCATCAACTTTGCTGTTCCGCTGTTGGTCGGCGCGCATGATATGGCCTTCCCACGCATGAATGCATTTGCCTACTGGGTCTCTGTTCCTGCGACAGTGCTCTTGTTGATGAGCCTCGTGCTTGGCGGTTTTGACACAGGCTGGACGGGTTATCCTCCGCTTTCCGCTAAAGCTCCGGTTGGCATGCAAATGTTCTTCCTCGGTGTGTTCACTGCGGGTTGGTCGTCCATCTTAGGTGCGTTGAATGTGATCGCAACCGTGATCCGTATGCGTGCCAAAGGCATGACTGCTTGGCGTTTGCCCATTTTTGTTTGGGCGTCCGTTGCCACGTCAATCATCGCGTTGACCGCTACTCAGTTGATCGGTCTTGCGTTCCAGTTGGTGATGTTCCAGCGTCTGTTGGGAATGGGCTTCTTTGATCCTGCGAAGGGCGGCAATCCTGTTCTCTTCCAACATCTTTTCTGGTTCTACTCGCACCCAGCTGTGTACGTGTTCGTGCTCCCCGGCTTGGGTATCATCTCGGAGTTTTTACCGGTCTTCGTCCGCAAGCCATTGTTCGGATATCGCTGGATTGCCATGTCGTCACTTGGTATTGCGCTGGTCGGCTTTGTAGTGTGGGCGCATCATATGTTTACTTCCGGCATGAATGAATACCTGCGTGTGCCGTTCATGTACAGTACATTGCTTGTGGCCGTTCCTACTGGTGTAAAGTTCTTCTCGTGGGTTGCCACGATTTGGAAGGGCAAGATCACACTTCCTACACCGATGTTGTTCGTGGTGGGAGCCATCTTCGTCTTCTTGCTTGGTGGTTTGACAGGTCCCCCAAATGCTACAGTCTCTGTTGACTTGCACTTACACGATACCTACTTCATCGTAGGCCACTTCCACGATACGATTTTCGGCGGATTTGTCTTCCCGTTCTTTGCCGCGATCTATTACTGGTTCCCCAAAGCGACCGGTCGCCGCATGAACGAGTTCTGGGGTAAGGTTCACTTCTGGTTGATGACCCCCTCATTCCTCTTCTTGACCTTTGGCATGATGCGCATCGGTCTCTTGGGAATGCGCCGCCGTATCGCGGACTATGATCCCGCGCTTGGTTTCGATTTCACACACCTGTTATTGACCATCTTTGCGTTTGGCATTGCCTTGTCCGTTTTGATCTTCTTCATCAACTTCTTCAATAGCATTAAGAACGGTGAAAAAGCGGAAGGCAATATTTGGAATTCGCGCTCTCCCGAGTGGCAGGTTCCTTCGCCGATGCCCGTTCATAACTATGATGTTCCCTTTGAGGTGGTCGGTGAACCGTATGACTACGGTCTGCCCGGTTCGAAGTACGTTGAATTTATTTCCGCTGATGGCGGGAAGAAACACTAAAAGGGGAGGAAGAATACAATGACACATAAACAAGATAAAGCATCCATGCTGGGGCAGGGCGTACTTATTTTCGTCTACCTCGGCATCCTGACCTTGCTTGAGTTTGGCATCGCTGTCACCTTTGATTCGGTTACGGTTTTGGTGCTTGTAGCGCTCGTGAAGGCGGGGTTGGTTGTTTACTATTACATGCATGTTTACCAGTTGAGCACCGATAGCGAAGGTGACCACGACTCGTACGAGTACAAAACTGGCACCAACCGACTAGGACTTTGGCTGTTTCTGGTCTCAGACGCCTTTGTTTTTGCCGGGTTGTTGGTCATGCGCATGAACTTGCTTGGCCTTACCCGCCCGAACTTGAATCAAACACTTGGCTTGGTAGTGACAGGCGTACTCCTCGTCTCGTCCTTTTTCATGAACCGTGGCGAGACTATGATGAAGAATGGCGACCGTCAAGGTTTTCTCAACAGCACCTTGATCACATTCATTCTCGGTCTTGGCTTTTTGATCGGCGTGATTTTTGTCGAATGGCGTCTTGCGGCGCATGAGGGTCTGACGCCTTCATCGAGCACTGCTGGTGCCGCCTTCTACATGATGACGGGTATGCACGCCTTCCATGTTTTTACAGGTTTGGTCTTCCTTGCCATCGTATGGCTTAATGGTCGAAAAGGTTTGTACGACGAAAAACATTACCCCGTCGAAGCGGCCACGATCTACTGGCACTTCATAGATGTGGTGTGGATCTTCTTCTACCCTGCGCTGTACCTCATAGGAAAAGTACTGGTGTAATTCACTCAAAACGATATGAGAACTCGATTAGAGTTGTAATGGATCGGGGCGGCTCGGATGGGCCGCCCCGATTTTTGGGTGTATCATTAATTATCAAATTCACAAACACTATTTAGGGATACCGCATGGATAGAAAAACATTGTTAGTAGGGTTGGCTGTATTTTTGTTGATCGGCTTGACTATTGTTGGGGTGACTGTTTTTGGCAAGCCCGATTTATTTCGCGGAACAACCTATGGCGAACCGTATCCTGTTGCACCAGAGTTTACATTGGTCCAGGAGAATGGAACCAGCCTCCAGTTAAGTGCGATGCGTGGGAAGATCGTCATTCTTTTCTTTGGGTATACCTCCTGCCCGGATGTATGTCCCACCACATTGGCGGAACTAAATCAGGCACTGGGGCTATTGAGTAAAGATGATGCCGAACAAGTACAAGTTGTTTTTGTGACGGTTGACCCACAACGTGATACGCCCCAACGTGTACAAGAGTATGTCAACCATTTCAATTCCAGTTTTATCGGCTTGAGCGGGACAGAAGATGAACTCTCGAAAACATGGAAGGCGTACGGTGTTTTTCGCGAGGTGGTTGATAGCCCGTCTGCGGCTGGGTATCTTGTAAATCATACTGCACGCACCACAACGATCGATCGCGATGGGCACATGCGTGTCTCGTATATTTTTGGAACACCTGTGGACGATATTGTCCATGACCTCAACTTACTCTTACAAGAAGGTAAATAATGCCTCGGTCTCTTTTGTTCAAAAGACTTTTCATATCGCTTGTGATGGGCCTGGTGATCGGCGCTTTGATCAGTGAAGTTCCTTTTCTCTTCCTGCGCGAAACAGCGCGTCCTCCTCAAGAAGTAATATTGACCATTCCTTCCGGTACGGCTGAACAAGTCGCGCGAGGGGAGCAACCTCCGTCCATTCCAAAGGATATGATCTTTGTTGTGGGAGATACGCTCACCGTGAAGAACAATGATGCGGTTGATCATAAACTCGGTCCCTTGTGGATCCCTGCGAATTCATCAGCGCAGATGCATCTAGGTAAAGTGGAAAATATGGCTTTCGAGTGCACCTTTCAGCCGGGCAGATATTTTGGTCTGGATGTACATGATCCTCTTACGCTCAGCACACGCCTCTTTGGCATCGTCTATGCTGGCCTTCCCATGGCAATATTGATCGCGCTGTATAGCTTTGCCATGCCTGCAAAGAAGAACGAAAATGCTCCTGCTTAAAATGTTCAGCCGTAAGTGGCTGTTTACTACGATACTAGTTTTTCTTGGCACGGCTGTGTGTGCTCGCCTCGGCATCTGGCAATTGGATAGGTTGGATCAGCGGCGTGCATTCAACGCGCAAGTTGAGTCCATGCGCGCCATGCCCTTGCTGGATTTGGACTCTGCAGGCTCGGATGCCATTGAAACAATGGAGTGGCGGGCTGTCTCGTTTACCGGGGAATATGACTTCGAGAATCAGGTCGCTTTGCGGAATCAATACAATGGCAACGAGTATGGATACCATCTATTGACCCCGCTTCTTTCCAATGGGACGGCTGTTTTTGTAGACCGAGGCTGGATTCCCGCTGATGGCAATTCGGCGCCCGCAGACTGGCGCAAGTACGATGAGCCCGGTGTGGTCACGGTCACAGGGCAGATGCGGCTTGGGCAGACCAAACCTGCTTTCGGTGGCGTAGCAGACGCGTTGCCTGCGGACGGGAGTCCGCTTTGGGTGTGGAATAACGGCGATATCGAGAAGATCGCGCCTCAGATGCCGTATCCCATTTTGAAAATTTATGTTCAACCGAATGTAGAAGAAGCAGATACTGTGCCACCGATCCCTTCGCAACCTGTGATCGAGTTGACCGAAGGCCCGCATATGGGGTACGCGTTACAGTGGTTCACATTTGCCACGATCTTGTTTGTGGGGTATCCGTTTTATTTGAGGAAACAGGAATGAGATATTCTCTCAAGTCATCTTTTTCAAGATATGTATTTGTGTTGTTCTTTGCCGTGCTTGCACTGACGATTGCGGGGCGCATCGTCTCGTTGACTGGCGCTGAAGCGTTTTGCAAAGGTTGGCCGATTTGCACGCCCACCGCACCCGCAGGTTGGATGAAGTTGGTGCATATCTCGCTTGTGGGCGTTGCTTCGATCTTGATGCTGGCCGTGTTCCGCAAGGCATGGAGAGAGCAACGCGAAGAACGAGTTGTATTGCCTTTGACAACCATTCTGGCTGTGATGTTCTTTGGGCAGGCGTTGGTCGGTGCAATGCAAGTGACGCAACCTGATGCGGGTCATCTTGTGTTTTTGCACAGGTTGACCACATGGGCTCTGTGGACCTCACTGCTTTTGCTTGTGTATGTCTCCGGTGTATTGGCTGAGGAAAACCCGAAGCCTGTTGTGTTCGATACAAAACAACGGATGAAGGATTTCTTTGCATTATCCAAGCCCTTGATCGTTGGCTTGTTATTGATCACGACATACGGCGGGCTTGTGATCGGTGGAAAGCAATGGCCTTCTTTCTCACTGACTCTGTGGACTTTGCTCGGTGGCGCATTGGCGGCGGGCGGCTCGAGCGCACTCAATCAATACATTGACCGTGAGCTTGATAAGAACATGCAACGCACGGCGAAACGTCCGCTGGCAGATGGGCGTTTGACGAGTGCGGAAGGACTTGCGTTTGGTTTGGGATTGTCACTTGTCAGTTATTATGTGCTGGCTTGTTTTGTGAATCCTCTTGCCGCGTTACTTTCTCTGGCAGGGATCATGTACTATGTGATCTTATACAGCGTCTGGCTCAAAAAAGCGACCGTGCAGAATATCGTCATCGGTGGCGGGGCTGGGGCGATCCCTCCGCTTGTGGGCTACGCCGCCGCAACCGGTACTCTCGATTGGACGGCTTGGATCCTTTTTGCGATCATCTTCATGTGGACGCCCCCGCATTTTTGGGCATTGGCCATCGTCCGCATGAAGGATTATGAGAAGGCTGGAGTTCCCATGATGCCCGTTGTACGTGGTGAAATGGAGACCCGCAGGCAAATACTCGTGTACACGATTGAGTTGGTCATTGTCACGTTGTTGCTTCCCATGCTCAATTTGGCGGGAACGGTGTATCTAGTCTCTGCGCTGGTGCTGGGCGGCGCACTCATCTATGCGGCGTGGGCGGTTTGGAAATATGGCGGTAATAAACTTGCATGGCGCATGTATAAATGGTCTAGCTCGTATCTAGTATTCATCTTTTTTGCAATCATGATCGATGCCGTGTTGTAAGTAAAATGAGGCATCCGAGGTTTTGTAAAACCTCGGATGCCTTTTGTTTCAGTCATGTTAGAATCGGGTAAACCAAACGCTGGAGACATCCTTATGAAAAAATCCATCACGCGCGATGAATGGGCTTCGCTGATCTTACTGCTTGCGATTGTGCTTGGCGTATTCATGCGCTTCAACTTGACTCTGTTGGCGGGATTTGCGATCAACGATGGCGGTATGTTCGCGGTGATGGTGGATGACTTGCGCGCCAATCATTATCTGATCCCTGCATTCACAACCTACAATCATTTGAATATCCCGTTTGCTTATCCGCCACTTGGATTTTATTTCGGCGCCATCACCGTTGACCTGTTCAAGATGAATGCGGTCCAGGCGCTTCGATGGGTTCCTTCATTTTTTGCATCGCTCTCCATCTTTGCCCTTTATTTATTGTCCCTTCGGCTTTTCAAGGATAAATACCGCGCTTCACTCTCGACCTTGTTCTTTGCCCTTATGCCCCGGGCCTTTTCCTGGTTTGTGATGGGAGGTGGCCTCACACGTAGTCCTGGTCAGTTCTTTATGCTGTTGACCTTATTCTTCGTCCTGCGCCTTTATGAAGAAAACCGTCGTACTGATATTCTTTGGGCGGGTCTCTTTGGCGGATTGGCTGTGATGAGTCACCCCGAAGCCGCAGTGCATACGGTCGTCTCTGCGGTTTTGTTCTGGCTTATGTTCTCCCGTAAACGAAATACATTTTTCCAGTCGGTTTTAGTTGGTGTGGTTGTTCTACTTGTCACCACACCGTGGTGGGGGACAGTTCTTCACTATCACGGCACTGAGCCATTGTTCAATGCGGCGGCAACGGGCAAGAAACTTATTGCCGTGTTCAATCTTGTTTTCTTTGTGTTTACCGAAGAACCCTACGCAACATTTATTGCCATCTTGGGGTTGATTGGGGTTGCACACCGCCTCATCCGTAGGGACTATTTCCTCCCAATATGGATGGCTATCCCCTTCTTTGTGGAAGGGCGTAGTGCGGCTGGCCCGGCAGCGATCCCTTTGGCAATGTTAGCGGCTGTCGGGTTGACCGATGTTATTTTTCCTGCGTTGCAGAATCTCGTTAAGAAAGAGACGGAACTGTCCAATCAGGTATCGCCCATTGAAAGGAATGTCACCTTTTATTTGATGTTGTATCTTATCTTTGCGGCGTATCAATTTGGTTTTCAATTATCGGCCGCGACGTTGTACCCTGACGATCAGGAAGCCATGTATTGGGTGAGCAACAATACTCCTGTTGATTCACGTTTCCTTGTGTTGACTGGCACAACGTCTGTTTCGTGTGATTCGGTCACAGAGTGGTTCCCTGCATTGACGGGAAGACAAAGCCTGTTCACTGTGCAGGGTACTGAATGGACGAAGGGCGAGGATTTTGGAGCCTTTATCAAAGCCGAAAACGATTTACAGGATTGTGCTCTTGAGAATGTGTCCTGTGTTGATTCGTTGATTTCCCCTGCAGAATACGATTATGTATATGTTTCAAAGGCCCTGCATGTGGAAAATTGTAGACCTGCAGTTGTAAGAACCTTTCCATATTTTGTGGAAAGTGTGCGTACAGATAAGCGCTATGAAGTTATCTATGAGACTGATGGGGCGATGATTTACAAACAACGCTGAGTCACGGCTTGCGTAGAACAGTTGCTACGGCGTCCTGATATATAACATCCCAACTCTGCTTGTTTTGTAGCGCAGACACAAGCGGTGCATTGGATGGACCAATTGCCCAGTCTACTTGATATTTCTCGAGTAAAGTTTCCCAGTCATCTTTAGCCGCAAACAACTGATCGTACTCACGCATCAACGTCTCGCCGTAGAAGTCGCTTTGGCTATCAAGGAGGACCTTGTGGTGGGGCCATAGCCTGTATTCCAAATATCCACCCCAATTGAATTCATTGAACATATTTCCGCTCTGTGGATTCTCTTCCAGAAAATTAACCGCACCTACAGGGAAAATGTTTGAGTCAAACTGATATAACGAATGATCGTTTCTGAAGTTGAAGTATAAAAAATATGTGACGGCAAGCAGGGTAGCTATGAATGGCCAGATTGATCGGCCTTCTGTATTGAATCCTGCGAATCTGTGCTCAATCTGAGACCACACCTTGGATTTTGAGAGTAAACTGGTGCTCATTTCCGCTAGTAGTGGTGTGCATGCGATTGTAAAAAGCGGGATATTCCTTGCCATTACCAGCGACATGAGTCCAAGCCCAGCCAGAAGGAAAACATGATGGGCCTTTATCGTTTTCCAGTTCAACACACACAGCAAGACGGTTAACACAAGGAGTACTGTATATGGAAGAATCGCTGTGTCTAAAAGGTTGGGTCGCATGGTTTCGACGGTTCGATTGAGGATAAAGGCACTTCGGTTGTTGATGACCGCATCCCAGTTATGCCAAAGGTCTGGGGTGATGATCGTCGCTATGCTGGAGAGAACGCCAATTAGCAAAAGCTTTTTCCCAACTTGACTATCAGATTTTTTCCGCCATACATCCCAAAGCCAGCCTGCGAAGTAGGCGATCCATACAAGAATGCCGAAGATGAATCCGCCGTGCATATTTGCCCAGAAGAGCATGATGATGGGGAAGATATATATATTTGTTAATTTGCCTTCTACAAATTGGTCAAGCTGTTCGACCCATATTGCTAAAAGCAGAAACGTGAAAATGTGTGGACGCGGAAGCCAGTGAATGCTTGATGCTCCTGCCGCAAGGAATACAAGCAACAGCGTGACGATGGGTGATCCGCTTCTGCGATTAGCAAATTGATAGATGAGAGTGAATGTCAACGCGATGACGAGAGAAGATAATAGAACAACACCATCCAGTCCTAATAGTCGATTCGCCAGTGCAAAGATGACTTGTGATAACCACTCGTAAGGTGGTCGAGAGATCCCTGCTCGGGTATGGGAAAGCAGGTCAATGGTTGGGATGATGCGTTTGTCTAGTATGTAGTTGCCAAGAGTTAAATGGCGTCCGAGGTCGGAGTCCAAGCTTAGCATTTGCTGGCCCAGTATAAGGGCAACAAAGAGAACCGCAATGAAAACAATGTCTGAAAAACGAAGTTTGAGGGCGGGATACATCCTATTTTGAGACATCATGGATTTTTTGTGTAGAGCAGAACCTTGAGGTCATCCCAAGCTGTCTGTGACGTGAGAGTGTATTCTGAATTCAAATATTCGATATCTGGATGCGTGGGTTTACCTACTTGTATATACTCGTCAATGGAACGTTGGTAGATAATGTACCAAACTCGTTTTGCGTTATCCGAAGCAGACCGTATATCTGTTTTTGCTTCGATTTTCAATACCTGTTGTGTGGCGGGTGCAAGTGTGTCTGTTGTGCTTCCAACGGGATCGCCAATAAATTCCTGAGGAAAAGATGGATCAAAATAGAGCGACGGAAGTAGAGATAGTTTATTTGAATGAATAATTACATCTCCAGGTTGAGTGCTTTCCTGCAGAAAGGATACTATCTGTTTAAATGGACCATAAGGGAAATTGTTGTAAGTAACATGTTGATAAATGC
Source organism: Candidatus Defluviilinea proxima (assembly GCA_016721115.1). Lineage (NCBI taxonomy): Bacteria > Bacillati > Chloroflexota > Anaerolineae > Anaerolineales > Candidatus Villigracilaceae > Candidatus Defluviilinea > Candidatus Defluviilinea proxima. Next base: position 3,903,178 of record JADKIW010000001.1, on the reverse strand, counting down.
CTGCCATGAACGAGACCGCAAGCATGGCGGATAACAACCCGCGCCCAGCGGTTGATAAGTAGGTGTTATGGAATACCCATGCTAACCAGATGCAGAAGAATATACCGGAAGGTAATAAAGCTCGTTCAATGTATACGGGTTTCCATTGCGAGAACAAAAACAACAGGGTCGGTGGAGTAAAGGACAGATACAGAATCCATAGCCCATTTGTTTTCTCTGGCACACGCCATGTTTGTATTAGTCCAATGACAAGAATCAGGATTGCTAATATCAAGCTAGGGGCAAGCCATGCGTTGGGCAGGGGAGTGTTTGTTGTGAAGACCAATAACAGGGTGAATATTGCTGTTATATTAGGTTTTATCACCCAGTAGGCTTGGTCTATCTTTGCGAATTGTGTTGGTAGCTGAATTAACCATGGTAAATACAACAAGATAGCAAATCCGCTTGCAAGGGTTACAGAGCGTAGGGTTCGCCAATCTCGTTTGATCAAAGGAATGAACGCAAGCGGAACGAGAAAGAATGCAGCGAGATTGTGAGTGTATTGTGCTAATGCAGATGCGATTCCAAATACGATCCACCAGCGCCAGTCGCGAGTTGCTGAACCACGTAGATATGCGTAAGCCGTTAGCAGTAGCCACAACGCCAGAAAGGCGTACATACGTATCTCTTGCGAATAATGGATTTGGAAAGGTGCCAGTGCAGTGATGAGCATGGCGGTCTCTGCTGTTTTTTCGCTGAACAGTTCTTTTGAAACCTGATGAACGAGATAAACAGATGCAATGCCTGCAAAGATCGATAGCATTCTCGTTGCGACTAAGGATTCCCCAAATAATTTCATCCATAACCAAAGTAATGTATAGTAACCCAGTGGATGGATATCTGCACTGCCTGCACCAGTGGGGGCAAGTGTGCCGTAGAGCATTTGTCCAAGCCCCTTTTCGGAAAACAGAATCGAGAACGCCTCATCGTACCAAATGGGACGTGAGACAATACCGAGTAGGCGAACAAACAAAGCGACAAGGAGAATGAGGATAATCCGCGTTTCGGTCTTCTTGATGAAATTCTTCATACCTGAATTATATAATAATACTTACTGCGTTTTCTATCCTTGAAAAAATGTAATTCGCGACCGGTCACTCTGGATGTAACTCGCCTTGAATCAAAAAGCGACATCTTTCGATGCCGCTTCTGAGTAAAGTCTATTCTCCCAAATAATCCCGCAGTTTTCTGCGGATGGTTGGGTGGCGGAGGCGACTGAGTGCCTGTGCTTCGATCTGTCTTACACGTTCGCGGGTAACACCCATTTTGCGGCCTACTTCTTCGAGGGTGTAGGCTTGGCCGTCAAGCAGGCCGTAGCGCAACTGCAAAATGCGGACCTCGCGTGGAGGTAATCCATTCAACACTTCGCCGAGATGTTCCTTTAGCAAGTTGTAGGTGGCGGTATCGTCGGGCGGAGGGGCCTCATCGTCTTCGATGAAATCGCCGAGAACCGAATCTTCTTCATCATCGGTCGGTGTTTCCAGTGAAAGTGGACGGCGTGCGACCTGGATCATGTTCTCCACTTTCTTGGGAGGCACATCCAAAGCTTCGGCCAGTTCTTCCACGCTTGGTTCACGCCCAAGACGTTGTGTGAGTTGATGTTGTACGCGCAATAATTTATTGATCTGATCGCCCATGTGGACCGGGACACGGATTGTGCGTCCCTGATCGGCAATGGCGCGGGTTACTGCCTGACGAATCCACCATGTAGCATATGTGGAGAATTTGTGTCCGCGGCGGTAATCGAACTTCTTGGTTGCGCGAATGAGACCGATGTTTCCTTCTTGAATGAGATCAAGAAAGGGAACGCCACGTCCCATATATTTCTTGGCTACAGAGATCACAAGGCGGGAGTTTGCCGTAATGAGGTGTTCACGTGCAGACCAGCCGTCTTCGATGAGCTTACGTAGCTCAGTGCGGCGGCGCGGACTAGCATTGCCTTTCGCCAGTTCTTCGCGTGCCATACGTCCGCGCTCAATGCGTTGTGCAAGAGCAACTTCTTCATCTGCGGTCAACAGTGGAACGCGACTGACCTCTTTTAGGTATAGACCAATTGTGTCGTCGGTATCTATATTTGCAAGATAATCATCGAGTGATGGGTCAATTTCCGGTTCAACTTCTTCGGTTGCTTCCACTGCAACAAGTTCATCTTCGCTTGGTTCGGCGAGGTTGGCGTCCTCAACGAACGGAATACCTGCGCTTAACAAAGCCGAAAACGCCTCTTCCAGTTGCTCAACATCCTGTTCAGCTTCTGGGAAGAAATGGATGATGTCATCCAGTGTTATGTAGCCCTTTTGCCGCCCCAATTCCACAAGCCGGGCAATAGCAGGGAATTCTTCTTCCTCGTCAACCATCAAAATCTTATCTACATCCATTATTTATATGCCAAAATCCTTTTTTATCAGAATACACTTTTTTCGGATGAAATACAATACTTTTTCATTGCTCTTTTATAGACGTCTGTTTTGGCAAAATGTTACGGCACAAAGACTTACTTTTTCGTTGTCGAACCAGCTTAGGGCGTCGCAGGAACCGTAGGGAGTTCCGTAGGAGCATAAGGCGGATTGGTGATGAGGCCCAAAAGCGGGTCGATGGAGCTTTTGCTAACAATCATGGTGCTTCCATCCTCACCGCTTACATAGTATCCACTCTCTGTTGGGGTAAGAACACCAATCTTAATGATTCGTTCCCCGTTCTTTTGAAAAGCCACCTTGATAATGTAATCAGGATGATCCAAGCCGACTGCATCTGGGGCAAGATCAGGGACTCGATTCAGGATTCGCATGGTGCCAATTTGACTAGCCGCCGCTTCTACCGACGCCTGGTCTGCTGGTGCCTCTTCAGGCTGAGTTATCACCCAGGCATTTGCCTCATCACGTGCCACTTCGACAGTTTGCCCATCCTTTGCTTGGATGTATATGCGTGTGGGAAGTCCTTGTTCTGCCGTAAACAAATATTCGATAGGTGCTTCCGTTGCTTCGGGTGTTGCCGTAGCATCAGAGTCTTTCGGGCGGCTATTGAAATAATAGGCCGCCCCAAAGACTATTGCGAACAGTACGAGATAAACGATCGTGGATCGTCGCATATTCTATCCTTGCCGCCTGCGTGCAAGCCAGGAGGAGATACCTGCAAAGATAACCAAACCGGGGATCAGTAAGATCGAGACCAGAAGTATGATGAGCAATTGGATCTGGCTGGGTGGCAGGAAGGTACGAGTAGTTGGTGTGTTGGGTGTAATGTTGATCAGGTTATCCTGCTCAGCGGCCCAATCTACCGAGTTGACGAAGATGTTACCATTGCCATACGCATCAAATGCTTGATCGGTGGCAAATAATGAATTCCCAAAGACTACAACACGACCTTTTGTAGTGGGGTTCTCACCAGCGGCGGCCATGACCAAGGGGCCGGGCAAGTCTCCCTCATCAAATGAAACCTGGGTACCTTCGGCATTTGTGAAGTTGATTTCACCCCATGAGTTTTGGGATGTGAAGAGCAAAGGTGTTTGGACAATTCCCTCAGGTGCAGTAGCCATTGTGATCGAACGTGCTTGCGGCATGATCACAATGTAATTCGCACTCAAGTTTGCGTTGATCGGATGATCGCCTGCCGAAGCAGAAATGGCGTTCAACGGTTGCTGGCTATTGAGGTCAATGATGATGTCATTATCAAGCGTAATGCCCCAATCTTTTGTGAGGTAGTTGGCCAGCGGATCGGGAGCGTCGCCGAATTTGGTTGCGAGAAGCGGGTCTTCCATAACGAGAAGTGAGCCGCCTGCATCTACATACGCTTTTAGCAATTTGGCTTCTTCACTGGAAATTTGTTTCTGTGGGCCAGCGATGATGATGGCGAGCGCATCTTCAGGGATTTTGTTTTCAGCCAATAAGTTGAGGGTGTTGACAGTGTAGTTCTTGCTTTCCAGCGTCTGTTTGGCTGTAGCGAGACTGGTTTCACCAGAATCAAGAGAGACCTCACCGTGACCGGTCAGAAAATAGACGGCGCGGGCAGTGGGGTTGATTAATTTTATGAGAGCCTTGGCGAGTTCGGTTTCGGATGCGTAACTGGCGATCTCTTTTTGGTCCCCCATTTCGAGCAATATTTTGCCGTCGCCGGTGATGCCAGCTTCACGAGCTGAGAGCGGGTCGGTATCTGGGTTGACAAACTTGTAGCTGAACTTGCCATTGCTGGCGGCTTTGAATTTTTCTAAAAGTTCGGCCGCATTATCAGGGGATGCACTGGAATAGAAACCAGTCGCAACAACTGGGGACGGGAGTGTCTCAAGTGCCTTGATAGTTTCTGCTGCGAGGGTGTTTGATTTATCCTGTGTTACGTCCCAGTTCTTCGGGTTTTGAAATACAAGTGTATTTACAACGACCAAAATACCTAAAAAGGCAATGCTTGTAACAAATAGATTGCTTCCATATTTTGCCTGACGGCCTGTGATCGCCCGTCGGATCTTTTCCGGTTCGAGGATAACGTAGAGCGCCAACCCAAGGATGGTTACACCAAGGCTGATGAGGGTGCCCCGATTCAATGTGTCTACGGTGGCGCCAGTGAACATGTTAAGTACAAGAAGTCCCTTTGTGATGAGGAACAGGATCGTGCTTATAAACGCCAGTCCGGCAACGATCAATGCGATGAATGTGTAGCGATGCCAGGTGGGTTGATTTTTGGTTGCCATTATTTCCATCTCCTCATTTCAACGGCGGCTGTCCCCGTGAAAATGCCCAGAGCAATCAAGCTGACGTAATAAACAATATCAGACAGGTTGATGATGCCTGAGTCCAAGGCTCCGTAGAAATGTGTTTTCATATCAAGATAGTGGAACAGGTCTGCGCCTTGACCAATGATTACACTCGCCGGGAATCCGATCAACCACCACAGTGTAATGAGTACGATCAGGATGACGAAGAATGATGCGATTTGGTTCGAGAACATGGCAGAGATGGCTGTCCCGAGGGAGAGGAAGACACCTGCCAGCAGGATCATGCCGAGATAGGATACCAGGATCACGTTCCAGTCGATGCCCGGTTGGACGAAGCGGCTGATAATGACCGGGTAGATCGCTGTGATGGCTAGGACAGAAAAAATATACAGCATGGCACCAAGCCATTTGCCAAGAACCAGCTCAAAGTCACGAATGGGAGCGGTGAGAAGTAATTCCAGTGTGCCCATGCGAGCTTCGTCTGAGATGAGTCTCATGGTCAACGCGGGAGTGGAGAGCACCAGTAAAAAGGTGAAGGCACCAGAAACGGGGGAGAAGTCGGGCACGGCGCCATAGTTTTGATAGGCGTTTGCGCTGTAGTAGTAGAAATTAATGCCAAACAGTACGCCCACGGTTAGAAGGATCGCGAAAGCTACAACATATGCGACGGGGCTGATAAAGTATTGGTCGTATTCTCGTTTTGCAATTGTCCAAATATTTCGCATGTTTCACCTCACGAGCGCTTGCCCGCGGATTTGTCTTCGGTCAGTTCAAGGAAGATCTCTTCCAAGCTCACGCCCAGCGGACGCATTTCGATCAACTCGTAACCGGCTTGTATTACGGCTTTTGCCACTTGCGGGCGTATATCCTCGCCTGCGGAGAATTCGAACTCCACGGCATTGTCTTGTGATGCCGCAACCTTACGTGTGCCTTTGATCTTTTTGACAGTCGCGTCAAGTCCATCGGCATCACCACGTACGCGCAGGAGTACACGATCTGCACCGAGGACTCTCGATTGCAGGTTTTCTGTTGTATCTTCGGCAACGATCCTTCCCTTGTTGATGATCAACACGCGGTCGCAGATTTGTTGCGCTTCCGAAAGGATGTGTGTGGAGAACAATACGGTGCGGTCTTTGCCGATCTCACGGATCACGTTGCGGATGTCCACAACCTGTGCCGGGTCAAGACCGATGGTCGGCTCATCTAAAATAATGACCTCGGGGCGATGGAGAAGCGCTTGCGCCAGGCCAACGCGTTGCTTCATACCTTTTGAGAAGTTTCCAATAAAACTGTTGGCGCGGTCGCCTAAATTGACCATATCCAATGCTTCGTATGCGCGGGCCTGCGCATCTGGGATCTGCCTCAGTTCGGCCATGAACTTGAGGTAATCTACGGCACTCATGTCGTTATACAGCGGAGCAGTTTCCGGAAGATAGCCAACACGTTTGCGTACCTCGAGCGATTCCTCTACGACATCATAACCCGCTACGATGGCTTCCCCATCGGAGGGGGGCATATAGCCGGTGAGAATGCGCATGGTGGTCGTTTTACCGGCGCCGTTCGGGCCGAGAAACCCGACAATTTCTCCCTGCTTTGCATCAAAGGTGATGCTGTCAAGGGCACGGCGATTCCCATAATCTTTTATGAGACCATTGACTTGGATCATTGGTTCTCCTTGCGTAAGGTGAATTTACAAACAAAAGGCACGCCTGCCGGTGGGCAAACCGTGCCAATTTTTGTATCGAGATTACTATACAGAAATTTAAAATCAAAGTCAAGCAAGTATTTGATTTCTAATCAAACACTAATAATGGATGTGACAATCATCATCCATTGGGCGATAACCATCACCTTATCGGAGGAAGAAATACCATACACCTGCCGCACCGACAACACATACACCGATCAGTAAGACTCCGACCAGCACCAACATCCAACCACTGGAGCCTTCGGGTTCGTCCATTGCACTGCTGATGGGAGCGATCGGCTTGGAGGAGGCGACTGGAAATGACGGAAACGAGGTCATTGCGGGCGTGCTTTGAACATTAGGAGCCGCATTCGTCGTCATGCCTTCCAGCATATCGGGTATGCCATTTTGATTCTTGTCCAATTGCTCCATGGCTTGCTGATATTTTGCGCGGGCCTCGGGAGGCAGATCATCGAGGCTTTTGTATTCACTACCATCTACAATGAATTTCATTATGTTGGCAACGATCTTGCCAGAAGGCATACTTTCAAAGACATCCGATAGGCTATTATTGTTATTGTCTGCGGTTATATTTCCAACCTGGCTTACAGTGTCGCCTTGAAATGTACGCATTGCCTCTTCATATTTTTGGCGGATATCAGGTGGCATTTCATCCACGCTGTTATATGTCTTTCCATCAATTACAATCCGTTTGGGATACATAGTCTGCCTCCATGGTTTTCAGTGTATAAGGGTGTGAACCAAAATGCAAGTACCTTTTATCCTATTGGCTGATTTAATAATTACGATTAAACTTTCCTTATTGGAGAGACAATGACTGATCTACTATACCAGACCGATGCCTATCTTCAGGAATTTGATTCAAACATCACGTCTATTATAGATGAGGCGCGTGCCGTTATCCTCGATAAGACTGCCTTCTACCCTGGCGGTGGGGGGCAACCTTGTGACTTTGGAAGTTTGCTGATCAACGGCATTGTTTACCCAGTGGATAAGGTCAAGAAGCAGGGCGATGACGTTCTGCATTTTCTTGGTGGTAATGTGCCATTGCCATCTCTCGGCTCCGCTTCGCAAGGGACTTTGGATTGGGGTCGGCGACATAAGCTGATGCGCACTCATACCGCTCTCCACATCCTCTGCGGGACAGTTTTCCGTGATTATGGAGCGCTCGTCACCGGTGGAGATATGGAACCCCTCAAAGGTCGCATGGACTTCGAGTTTGAGACTATGCGTGGCGACCTTGTCCGTGAGATCGAAGTGGCTGTAAATAAAGAGGTGGCACAGGCCCGTGAGATACGAGTCAATATCCAGCCACGGGAAGAAGCGTTTCAGATCCCTGACCTGATCCGCACGAAGATCAACCTGTTGCCAGAAGGGATCCCGCAAGTACGGACAGTGGAGATCGTGGGACTTGATCTACAAGCTGATGGCGGAACGCATGTACGTAACACGAGTGAGGTCGGCCGTATCCGAGTCACTGATTACAAGAGTAAAGGCGCTATCAATAAGCGCATTTATATTGAGATCGAATAATTTTTAATTACCAAAGGAGAATGATATGAGAAAGAATAAGTTAGTTGTTATGCTTGCTATAGTTGTATTGATTTTGGCTTCGCTGGCTTGTAGCGCTGTTACAGGCGGTGGCGGGGATAGTAACAATACGAATACCAGTTCTGATACCAATACAAACACCAGCACCGACAGCAATACCAATGACGACGGTTTTTCGTTCAGCACTGCGAACATCACCAATGTGTATTTAGCCACCGATGAGAACGCCACGACTCAGGTGACATCTTACGCACCTGCCGACCAATATTTCTATTGTTTTTTCGATCTAAACAATGCGCCGGATGATACAGTGGTCAAGGGTGTGTGGACATTGGTCTCTGCGGATGGCTATGATTCCAACTCCGAAATCGATTCTGCCGAAGTGACAGGCAGTGATAACACCTATTTCTTCAGCCTGAACCGCTCTACTGATGCTTGGCCTATTGGCAAATACAAGATCGACCTGTATTTGAACGGCGACTTGGCCGAGACGGTTGAGTTCGAAGTTCAATAATCTCAAGCCTGCAACAAAAAATGCGCCCCATCGGGGCGCATTTTTTGTTGCATAAAGCTTTATTGTTTTCTAAAAACTTCTGTCACTGTATCTGGCACCGCGCGTGGACTCCCTGTCTTCACGTCTACAAAGACCCAATCGGTTTCCCCTTTTACCAAAACCTTACCATCTGCCTTACGGATAAATTCATATTGGCGGAGCGATCGTACGCGGCGAACATTCTCCACCCATGTGCGGACCTCGATTTCTTCGCCTTCAAATGCTGGAAGAAAGTACTCAACCTTGTGCTCACGTACAACCCAGATTGCATCGGGACCCTGAACATCAATACCTCCAATGGATGTGTAATGTTCCACTGCGATATCCTGCATCCATTGAATGTAGACCACGTTATTGACATGTCCGTTCTCATCAATAACATCTTTGGAGATTGTCAAAGTTTTTGAGTAAATAGTGGAGATAGGCATGCGCCTAGTGTACCGTAAAGTGAAAACCGCCCCAAGCTATGGGGCGGTTGATGTTCTACATGGCATCTTCAAGTTGTTCTCTGATACTCGAATAAAGCTCGTCGAGACGGAAAGGCTTGGTGAGATAATCGTTTGCGCCTGCGCCAATGGCAACGATGCGACTGTCTGTATCGTTAAGTGCTGTGACGATGATAATAGGGGTGCCTTTGAACTCAGGTTCCTTGCGGAGCATACGGCATAGTTTGAAACCATCAGGATCTGGCATCATCAAATCCAGAATAAAAAGGCTGGGCCTTTCTTCCTTGGCAATTTGCAGGGCGCGGGCGCTTTCGTTAAGCAGAATGGGTTCATATCCCTCAGCCTTGAGTACTTCCTCGAACAAACCAGTTGCATCCTGATCGTCGTCTACAACCATGATTTTTGTCATAAATATCTTCCCGGTCTCATTAATGAATTCTTCTCACTGAACAGCTTGCGTACATATGAGCACCGGTATTATACGCCGGTTTTTTTCAAGGTTGTCTGCCTGTAACCAATTCATTTTTTTACCAAAGTCTTGACGGCGTCCAGGAGAGCTTCCGTGCCAAACGGTTTTGTGATGTATTGATTCGCGCCGACTTGTAGTGCTTTCTCTTTGCTCTCAGGATCATCCTTGGCGCTGATGATAACGATCGGAGTATTCGAAAACTCAGGGTCCTTATGCAACAGTTCGCAAACCTCAAACCCGGTCAGGCCAGGCATCATCAAATCTAAAGTGATCAAGTCGGGCTTCACAGACTTGGCGATCTCAATTGCTTGCAAACTGTTGTTGACCGTAGTGGGTTCATGTCCCTCCATTTGCAAGAGCAGTTTCATTAATTCTGTGATCGAGACGTCGTCATCCACTACCAGAATTTTAGGCATTACTTCTTCCTCACTCTAATAATAATTAATCTGCTGAATTGTATCCGTTTTTTATAAGTGTGCTGATCTGTTTTGCTTCGATGCCGATCTCACGTAGCATGCCAGTGGGCGAAACATAATATCCGCAGAAATATAATCCTTGCACGGGCGATTCTTTACCTGTAGTTGTAGGCGTGCCTTCTTCATCAAAAGCGGATTCAGCACCCTGCAGAAATTCATCCACACGCGGACGATACCCTGTGGCCAATACAACCGCATCGAACTCCGCTTCTTTTCCATCTTTGAAACTGATACGGCTTCCTGAAAACTTTTCCACCCCCGCATAGACTTTGACATGTCCCTCGCGGATAAGCTTCATCGTGCCCACATCGATAAGCGGGATGCGCTTGTCTTTATTGATCTGGGTTGCCGGTCCATAGGGAAGTTTGCGAAGGCCATATTTTGTAATATCGCCAATGACCATGCGTAGAATGGGAGCGTTCACTGCATCTGCCAGCCAGTGGGGTGTTTTGTTTTGGACGATGCCGATGGAGAGAATGGGAATCCCAGCCAACTCACGCGGAATGATATTAACTGCGCTCCGTACTGCCATGTTGGGCTTTGCGCCATGCTCGTATAAATCAACGGCAATTTCGCCACCCGAATTACCGAAGCCGACCACCAAAACATTCTGATCCTTAAACTCAGAGCCGTTTTTGTATTCTGAACTGTGGATGATCTTGCCGGGAAAAGACTCCATGCCTTGCCACTCAGGTTTCAGCGGTTGACGGGCGTATCCGCATGCCAGAACCAGATTAGGCGATGTGTGAAGCGTGTCTTGAGTCTGTATCAGCCATTGACTGTTCTCACGTCTCGCTGTTTTGACATGCTGGTTGAATCGAATGTCCAACTCAAATTGTTTGGTGTACCCTTCAAGGTATGTGACCACTTGATCGCGTGACGGATAACGTGGGTAATCGGCTGGCATGGGCGCAAACGGAAGCCCGGAATTTTTCTTGTCGGTATGCAGGTGCAGACGGTTGTAATGTTTGCGCCATGTTGCCCCTACCTTATCGCTTTGTTCAAGAATGATATTTGGAACACCAGCATGTTTGAGACATGCGCTCACGGCAAGCCCAGCCGCCCCTGCACCAATAATGATGATGGTATTTGTCATGCATCACTCCTAAGGCTTACGGATAATGGTTGTTGTTTGATCTTGATAAACGATTTTCCACCCAAGGTCGTTTTGGAGCGCTTGTATCAATGACCGGCTGGATGGGAGAATGGCCCACGAGACATCATACTTTTTGAGCGTGTCTTGCCAGCCATCTTGCATGGCGATGACCCCAGCGTATTCGCGGGTGAACGCCTCGCCGTAGAAGTCGGTTGTTCCATCCATGTAGATAGTTTGTTCGGGCCATAATCGATATAGCAAATATCCGCCCCATATAAACTCGTTGAACATCTTGCCGCTTTGTGGGTGTTCTTCCATCCAGGTAACCGCATCCACTGGGAATCTTGAAGGATCGTGAATATTGCCTCTTTGTCCTACATCGAAGCGTACGTTGGAAATAAAACCTACAGTGAGCAGTATCACCGCAAGGATAGGGAAGAAGACGCCTTTCAAATTGACTTCCACATTGGACAACGAGTCGTTCATTTTTTTGAGCCGCTCAAAATTATTCAAGGCGGGTTGTATCACTACGCCCAAATATGGCGCAGTTACAATTGCGTAGAGAGGTATATTGCGTGCCATGTATAAACTCAAGATGGTCCATCCTGAGAGTAGGAATACTTCATGCATACGCAATAGTTTGTTGTTCCACGAAAATATCAGACCTGTTACCAGCATGGCAAGAAAGGGCCAGGTGCTGGTGATATGAAAATTGGGGGCCAAATATTCGCTCGTATTGTTGATGATGAAGCTTTTCCCGATCAAGCCTGCGCTGGTGATCCAAAGGTGTGAGCCAACTGGATTGATAAATGACGCGGCAAATGACAGAAGGCCCACGGATGCCAGAAACATCCCGGTCTCTTTGGTTGACTGTCCGTGCCAGTATTCCCAAATCCAACCCGCGAAATATGCACCGAGAATGAGAAATCCCAGGAAAAATCCTCCATGTGTGTTTGCCCAAATGAGCATGATGAGAGGCAACAACCACAAGTTTCTTTTTTTGTTGTTCACTGCCGCTTCAAGGATGAGAGTCCAGACCGCTATGAAAAGGAATGAAAAAATATGGGGTCTTACGAGCCAGTGTAAAAACGAAGCAAGTGCAGCCCAAGCGACGATGAGTAATGCCACGAGACGAAAGACGCCTCGATCCACTGTTTGTTTGTATACAAGTGTAAATGCAGATGCGATGAGGATGCCTGTTACAAGTACATCACCATTCAAGCCGAGGAGGCGAGTTGCCAGCGCAAAGATGACGCCAGCAATCCATTCATGTGGAACAAGGGGTTGCCCCATCATTGTGTGCGAGAAGATGTCGCGAGTAGGAATGGCCCAATGATCGAGAACGTAGTTGCCGATGGTGATGTGCCTGCCTAGATCACCATCCCCGTTTAGCAGGCGAAAGCCTTGTGTGCATACAAAAAACAGGATCCCAATGAAGAACAGGTCTTGTAAGCGTGGCAGAAAATATGAAACAATCCCAGGCTTCTGTTGCATCTCTTCTCTTTCCGTCAATAAGGTATGTACATTGACCGTTGACTTGGTTGTAGATGGATTATAAAGCAGACGGACAGAGATGGATTTACTGCGTTGGAGTTGCTTGGATCTATTTCAAGGATTGTTTATCTTTCGATCAGCGACATGATCCTGGCTTTGAGATCTTCGATGCGAAATGGTTTAGTGAGGTAGTCGCTTGCGCCAGAGCCGATAGCCACCAATTTACTGTCTAGATCGCTAAGGGCCGTGATGATGATGATTGGCGTGGTTTTGAATTTGGGGTCTTCTCGCAACATTCTACACAACTTGAAGCCATCAGGTTCGGGCATCATTAAATCAAGAATGAACAGATCGGGCATGGTGGCGCGTGCCAAGGCCATAGCCTTCGAACTTTGGGTTTCGGCAATCGCTTCAAAGCCGACTAATGTAAGGTATTCTTTGTATAAAGTTGTAAATTCTTTGTCGTCATCGACGACCATGATCTTCGGCATAACACATCCCAGACAATTTTGAGTTTGCGATGATTTATTTTTATAAAGCGCATCGTTTTTGGAATTATATTTGGAAATTACCCAATGAAAAATTGTTAAAGGGTGACAGTGACTTTTGGGTGCTCACATATATATCCTGTGACCGATGTCTGGACCCACCTGTGGTGTGTGGTGATGGAAGGGCGTTTTTTAGCCTGTCCACTCTTCGCGGAGCAGACTGTAAATATATTCATCCTTGAACACCCCGTCTTTGAAAATATACTGTCGTCTTGTTCCTTCGCGACGAAAACCCAATTTTTCAAACAGTCGGATGGATCTGTCGTTGAACTCATAAATTTCGGCTTCAATGCGATTCAGACCCAACTCGATAAAACAATAGGAAATAACGGCTCGCAGGGTTTCACTTGCATATCCTTTGCCCCAATTACCCGTATTCCAGCCTAGGCCAATGCCCACCGAGCAACGTCTATTGTATTGGTTGATGAGCGCGATCATGCCACATCCGATCATTTCGTCGGTCTCCTTCTTGTGGATGGCATAATCTATAATATCGGCGTCTGGTGGACGGTGGAGGATACGATCCAATAGTCTGCCTGTCTCTTCAAGTGTTTCGGGGTGTTTTTTAGGCGGATCATCGCCATTGAAGTATTCTTCATTGGGGTTGTTGAAGGTTGTATTCAGCCAAACTAGGCTATTGGCTGTGTGGGGTTTCAAAATCAATCGTTCTGTATTAATGTGTAGCATGGACATAAACTCCCTCTGCTTTACTTACCTCTTCGTGCATCAAGCAATGCATTGATCCTTGATTTGAGTTCGTCGATGTGAAAGGGCTTGGTGAGGTAATCGTTTGCCCCTGCGCCCATGGCAACTATTTTACTGTCGAGGTCAGTAAGTGCAGTGACGATGATAATAGGGGAATATTTAAAAAGGGGAGTTGCCCGTATCATTCTACATAGTTGAAAACCATCAGGCTCTGGCATCATCAGGTCAAGAACAAAGAGGTCGGGGTTAACAGCATGAGCCAGCTCTAGCGCTTTTGAACTTCGATTCTCCGCGATTGCATGAAACCCCGCCATCTTGAGATATTCTGTGTATAGATGCGTAAACTCTTCGTCGTCATCGACGACCATAATTGTTGACATGATAACTTCCAGGTTGTTTTGAGTATATTGGCCTTTTGCATTACAGTGCATGGCCCTTAAGGTCGAGTTTTGAATCCGCCCATGGAAATACCAGGCGTCCAAGATCAGCTTTTGTAATGACTGAGCCTTTTGTCGAATCTTTTAGCTTTTATTTTGTACTATTAAGCAAGGAATTGATCCTCGCTTTCAGTTCATCAATGTGGAAGGGCTTGGTGAGATAGTCATTTGCGCCTGCGCCTATGGCGATCTGTTTACTGTCTTCGTCGGTGAGGGCGGTGACGATGATGATAGGTGTGCGCGTGAAATGAGTGTCGGCGCGTAACATTCTGCAGAGTTGAAACCCGTCAATGTCAGGCATCATCAAGTCGATGACAAAGATATCGGGTTGCACGAGATACGCCATTTCAATGGCAACCGTGCTTTGATTTACAACGCTTGCTTCAAACCCTGTTGCATCAAGGGCCGTTTTATATAAATGTGTGAAATCTTCGTCGTCGTCGATGACCATGACCTTTGCCATACTTTATGTCCAATCTGTGATGTGATGATTCCTAATTTTACCCTGTCATCAGGGTGTCCACCGCGTCTGCCAGCTCTCGTAGGTTGCTAACCTTTAACACGTTACTGCATAATGGCGCGTACTTGCGCATGTCGCTGTCGCCGTGCCACATGGTTGGGGGTTCAGGATTCAGCCAAATGGTCCGTACGGCGCGGCGGGACATAGATGAGAAAATGTCGAGGCGTGGATCATTGTAGTTGTTGCGTCCATCGCCAACGATAAGAAGAGTCGTCCCGCTGTTCAATGTATCCATATATTCGTTTTGAAAATCGTTTAGCGACCAGCCGAGGTCGGTATTGTAATGTCCGCTGGGCATGCGCCACAGAACAGACTGGATCGCCTCGTCTGCATTTGAACCGCTGAAATCTTCTGAGATCGACTCGAGATGATCGATGAACGCGAAGGCATGCGTCTTGCGAACCTGCCCTTGCAATGCAAACAGAAAACTCAACATCAACTCTGAACAAAAACGCATCGAGGTGCTCACATCGCAGATCACAACGATCTTCGGCTTGCGCACACGGTCTTTGTGTTTGATCTCCATCGGCACACCGTGATATTTGAGATTACTGCGGATGGTAGCCTTCGGGTCGAGTTGTCCACTTTTGGCGCGCTTCTGCCGCAACGCAATGCGCGTGCGTAACATCGCGGCAAGCCACTTCACTTCATTCTGTAAAACTTTTTTATCGGCATCACTCAAAGCTTCGAACGGACGATTCATCAGGTTGTCGATGTTTTCGCCGCGCGGCTTCTCGCTCATGTTCTCAGCAATACGCTGACCTGCAAACTGCTCGATCTGTTCGCGCATGCCCTGCATGTTCTGCTGGATCATGTTTCGTATTTGTTCGACACGCTCACGGTTCATGCCCATCTGCTTGAGTTGTTCCATCAACTCTTTCATCGCCTTCTGGACTTCTGGAAACGCCATCGCGCGCATCATGCGCTCGGCCATCCATTTTTGATAGCGGATGTCGTCGCTTTGATTTAGCCCCACCATCTGACCCAGCGCCTCCAACTCGGACCGAGATAACTGTTCGCCATTCATCAGCCTTTCCATACGCTGACGTAGTTTCTCCGCGAATTGTTCCATCGCCTCAGCCCACATCTGCGCTTCTTCAGGCGTCATATCGTCAGACGGATTCCCGCCCATCATTGGCGGCTCTCCCGACCCAAAGAAGAGGGGAAACAATTTATCGAATGTTGCGAGGTCTTTCTGGTCTTTGATCAAGGTAGTGCGCAAAGACAAACGGAATTGCTCGCGGTCTTGAATCCCCAGAAAGTCCACAGCTGAGAATGCCTCAGCAGATTCCGCCGAAGACACGCGCACTCCGCCCGCACGTAACGCCGCAATTAACTGTAAGATGCGAGATTCCATAATTTATTCCTTGTAGGGGCGGAGCATTGCTCCGCCCCTACATATAAATCAATTTGTCAATTCCTTCTTCAGATCATCGTACGCATTCAATCCAGTCTTTGGTGCGATCTCTCTCTGCCAAATATCGTCCAATTCTTTTTTGATGTTTTCAGGAACGATGTCTTTTGATTCTCCGAC
The DNA here is from genome assembly GCA_016721115.1 of Candidatus Defluviilinea proxima. Taxonomy (NCBI): domain Bacteria; kingdom Bacillati; phylum Chloroflexota; class Anaerolineae; order Anaerolineales; family Candidatus Villigracilaceae; genus Candidatus Defluviilinea; species Candidatus Defluviilinea proxima. Next base: position 3,886,900 of record JADKIW010000001.1, on the reverse strand, counting down.
GTTTCCGCTCCTCACCTTGTTCAATTGCCCGTCGAGCGGAAGCCGCATTGGTCCACTGCGTGCCTTGCGGACGAGATGGTCTTCGAATTGATCCTTGTGCGCTTGCATGAATTTGATATCGGATTGTTTCAGAACAATTTGCTTTAGTTCATCATCCAATTCGATGCCGATAAAATCCGCCACTTTCTCAATGGTGCCCGCTAGATCTGTTTTCATATTTTCGAAGAACAGAGGCAATACTCTCTCGTCGTTACGGTGTTTCCACAACGTTGTGACATGCTGATGAACATCTCGTCCGGGAATGTAATGTTCTTTCGCAAAGGTCTCCAAATCAATCGAACCTTTCTCGAAAAAGAAGTCTTCAAAGAAATGGTAGTGAGAAAGCAACGCATCCTTCGGGTCACGTAGGACGACAATATACTTACCGCCCTTTGGCACTTCGTCCAAGGTGCTATGAGTCTTGAAAGCTTTGGGGTCAGATGCTTGAGACGCATGAATATCGATGCCAATATCATGTGCCATATTGATCCACGGCACAACACGGCTGATTTCATCGAAGTCCATCGAGCCGCGCGTGCGCAGTCCGTGGACGATCTGTTGCATCCATGTGGTTCCGCATTTGGGTGGCGTGACGATGAACACGTCAGTTGGGGCGGGCTTATAGTCCAGTCCACGTTGCCAGCCTTCGGATGTGGAAAAATTCTGCATGCGCTCATGCATCTCAGCAATGGAAGTTGGGCGTTTGAAGGTCATCTAGTTTCCAGAAAACCTTCCGTACTCATCAGGCTTTGGTCTTGTAGGTGGCGGCGGGGGATTGATGAATTGCCGTTTCGCTTTCTGTAGATCAGACTCGTGCTTCAACAGGATCGAAACGGTGTCTTCCAGAACACCCTTATCCAGATTGGATGCGTTCAACGCCACAAGTGCATTTGCCCAATCCAATGTCTCGCTAATGGACGGTGACTTACGCATATCGCCCTTGCGGAGTCTCTGCACAAATTCCACGGCTTGTTGCGCCAGTTTGGGATTCAAATCTGGGACTTTCAATCTCACAACGGCAAGTTCTTCCTGCAAGGATGGGTAATCAATGAAGAGGTACAAACAGCGTCGCTTTAATGCTTCAGATAACTCGCGTGTGTTGTTCGATGTCAGCACAACGAACGGTCTGTGCTTTGCGGAAAGCGTCCCTAATTCAGGGATTGAAATTTGAAAGTCGCTCAACACCTCGAGGAGAAAGGCTTCGAACTCCGCGTCGGCGCGGTCAATTTCATCGATCAACAATACAGTTGGCTTTTCAGACAAGATCGCTTTGAGTAGCGGGCGTTGCAATAGGAAACGATCTGAGAAGAAAACATCTTCTTCTTTAGCGAGGCGGTCCGCGGCTTCGGTCAGGGATTCCGTTTTCCCGAGCGTATCGTTCAACTTGTCGCGTAGTAGTTGTGTGTAAAGTAGTTGCTTTGAATATTCCCACTCGTACAGTGCTTTAGATTCATCCAAGCCTTCATAACACTGCAAGCGGATCAACTCACGTCCCGTTGCGCCTGCAATGGCTTTGGCGAGTTCCGTTTTGCCTACACCAGCAGGCCCCTCTGTGAGAAGAGGTTTACCCAGTTTTTGTGCGAGGTATACGATCGTCGAAATTTCATTCGATGCGATGTATTTTTGTTTATTGAGTTCAGATTTTACAGTGTCAGTTGTGTCGAATAGATTTGTCATGGTATGCCTTTGTCCTGTTATTCGTAGTTCATCCTGGATTCGTCTACCAATTCGAAAAGTACTCTTTGTGTTATTGACGTTGACTATCCCCCCGTTCTTTCGATTATGAAAATTATCTCAAAACCTATGCTATCATTCGGCGAAATTAAAATCTGGATGAATTGTATCTCATTTCCATGCGTCTAAAAGCAGACATCACACTCTTTGTCATTTCCATCATTTGGGGTTCTGCATTTGTTGCCCAGCGTATTGCGGGTCAATTAGGCAGTGTATATCTATTCAACGGTGCTCGTTATATTTTAGGGGGGCTGGTCGTGTTGCCTTTTGTTCGATTGAAGGCGCCGATATCGCGTGAACACTATAAGTGGATGTTCATTGCGGGCTTTTTGTTGTTTATTGCCGCCGCACTCCAGCAAGTTGGGGTGCAATACACAACAGCAGGGAATTCAGGCTTTATCACGAGTCTGTATGTGGTCTTAGTCCCTTTTGTTGTGTTCATTGGATGGAAGGAAAAACCTCACTGGTTTTCAGTTGTTGCCGTGGTTTTGGCTGTTGTTGGGGCATTCTTCCTTTCGACAGGAGGCAGGTTCCAGGTCCAGAAAGGGGACGCGCTGGAATTGATCGGTGCATTGTTTTGGGCATTGCATGTCGCTCTGATTGGCAAGTTCGCCTCCCGTTTTGAGCCGATGTCCTTCTCGGTTGGGCAATTGCTGGTTTGTGGAGTCCTGAATTTGACTCTAGGTTTGTTTGTTGAACAGCCGATCTTCACCTGGCCGTTAGCGGGTGCAACAGTGTATACAGCGGTCATGTCGCTGGGACTGTGCTACACGTTGCAAGTGTGGGCACAGCGGCACACGCCACCTGCCGACGCGGCGTTGATACTGAGTCTTGAATCGGTATTCGCGGTGTTGGCGGGTTGGCTATTCCTTCGCGAACAACTTGTGGGGTTACAGTATTTCGGTTGTGTGTTAATTTTCGTTGCAGTGGCATTGTCACAATTCAAGGAGTGGAATCTGGGGGGTAGAATGGCTACAGACCAACCTCGGAGGAACCCATGACCATTAAAGTTATTTTGAATCCATATTCCAATCGCTGGAATGCGCAGAAACGTTGGGGGGAGGCTGATCTTGCATTAAGAGCCGCAGGCATTAAATTTGATTTATCTGTATCTGAACGCCCGGATCATATCGTGGATCTTGCGGCTAATGCCGTCAAAAAAGGCTTTACTACCATTGTGGTTGTCGGTGGGGATGGATCGATCGGTGAAGTGGTTAACGGTGCGGCGCGTGAGTGGAATCAGAAAAGCCCGTTCCCGGTGACTTTGGGACTGATGCCTCTTGGCACTGCTAATGACCTGTTCGATAACCTTGGCATGGACCGTGACCTAGCCAGAGCGGCCAGAGCCATTGCGAATGGTAGAACTCGAGCAATTGATTTGGGGAAATGCAATGACCGTTACTTTGTGAATAACTCAGCTTTTGGGCTGGAGCCATACGTCTCTACCAAACAGGAAAAGATCACATGGATCTCTGGCATACCGCGTTATCTTGTTGCGGCTGTTCAGGGGATCATGGATAACCCGATGTGGAATGCCAAACTGGAATGGGATGGCGGCTCTTATGATGGGCCAGTGACTCTTGTCTCTGTTGGGAATGGGGCACGTACCGGCGGTGTCTTTTATATGACGCCACATGCAGACCTGTTCGATGGAAAGCTTACTTTCATTTATGGCTATCGCAAAACGCGACTTGGTTTGTTTGATGCGCTACCACGTTCAATGAAACAAGGGCGTGGTAATATTGCCGAAATGGAATGGACTCACGAACTTAACTGTACTTGGTTGAAGATCCATCTTGACCGTTCCTCTCCGGCGCATACCGATGGAGAGTTGTTCGATTCCTGGGTCACTGATCTTGAATATAAGATTTACCCGTCAGCTGTAAATATCCTTGTTCCGTAAAAGGGAGTTTTAAATTGTTCTCATGACCGAGTCGCCGACGCTTTCAATACAACCGCTACGACGTAACCTATGGAATGACTTTGAAGAACTTTTTGGACGCAATGGCGCATGTGCTGGATGTTGGTGCATGTATTGGAAGTTGCGTGGCAAGGCTTATGATGAAGCAAGGGGATATACAGCCCGACAACTGCACAAGGCTCAGATCGATGCTGGCGTTGTGACGGGTTTACTCGCCTATCTCGATGGGGAAGTGGTCGGCTGGGTGGCTGTGGAGCCTCGCACGGCTTACGAAAGATTGGCCCATTCACGTGCACTCAAACCTGTGGATAAGCAGGAAGTTTGGTCGGTAACCTGTTTTTACGTTGCAAAGAAATATCGAAGGATGGGAGTTTCTGTCGGGTTGTTGAAGGGTGCGGTCGAGCATGTCAGACGTCAGGGCGGAAAGATCGTAGAAGGGTATCCCGTAGACGCACAAGATGATATGTCAGCGTCATCTGTCTTCACCGGCACAGCATCCGTATTTTTGCAGGCAGGGTTTAAAGAAGTGGCGCGTAACATGCCAGCACGCCCAATCTTTCGTTTTGATATCTAGAGAATGGTGTAAGGGTTACCGAGAAAAACTCTGATATTTTGTGGCTTAGTCCACGACACAAAACACGCCCTCAATTGAATGTCTATTTTTTTACGAAACAAGCGATAAAATAAACGAATGGCATTTCGCGACATTCGCAGATCACGTAAATGGTTGAGCGTAGAGGAGATACGGCTTCTCCTGCTGGCGCTTATTCTTCTTGTGGGGTTGCTTGCACTGAATATATATCTTGCGCGCACTTTGCCGGGCGGGGAACAATTTTTCCTGCGCTGGAGCGGTGCGCGTACGTTTTTGCTTGATAAGTTGCAACGTGAGCCAGGTGAACCTTATAGCGCAACGGTTGCAGAACGCACGCAGAATGTTGCATATGGACGGCAGGCGTTTGGAAGTGAATACCCATACGCATTGAGTGATCCCTTTTATATCACCCTGCTTTATATACCACTGGCCTTATTCTCTGATTTTGCCATTGTGCGTGGCGTATGGATGTTGTTGTCTGAATTGATATTAATCGGGGTGTTGTATTCATTCATCCGTTCTTTGGAATGGGAACCGCCGACTTGGCTGTATATTCTCTTATTGGCCTTTGGAGTATTCGGTTATTACAGCTTGGTCGCTTTTCGCTCAGGGACACCAGCCATTGCGATGCTTTTCTTGATCTTGTCCATTTTGTACGCATTACGTTCATTCTCCGATGAGGTGGCTGGCGCTTTACTATTTCTTATTGCTTATCAATGGGAAGTTAGCGCCTTGTTTTTTTTGTTTGTTATTGTGTTTGTTTTCGCAAATCGAAGGTGGCGTGTGCTGAGCGGGTTTGGAATGGTATTGGCTGTTTTAGGTGCGATTTCTTTTCTCTCATACCCCGGCTGGGGGCTTCCCTATGTTCGCGGCGTTCTATCCAATTGGTATCGAAGTGAATATTTGACGTTTGGCCATGTTATGTCGATCTGGTTTCCTCACGCGAAGTTTTCGATCGGTTCGTGGGTTTCGATCCTTTTAGGAGCCGTTCTTTTTTTAGAAACCCTTGGTTCGTTTGATGCCCACTATCGCCGTGTTGCATGGACGGTATGTCTCTCGCTGGCGGCTGCACCTCTTATGGGAGGCGCAATCTTCCTGCCCAATTACGTGGTTCTGTTGCCTTCTCTGATCTTGATCGTTATGCTTGTTTGGGAGCGTTGGACCCGTCAACGTGTTTGGTATGTTCTGTTGATTATCTTACCCACGTTTGCGATTCCGTTTTGGTTGTATTTCCAGGCAAATACAGATGCCCCAAGAATTTATTTTGATTTGCTCAACATCCTTCCGCCTATTGCAACGATCATCGGTTTATACTGGATGCGTTGGTGGGCTTTCCGTACACCACGCACATGGTTCGACCAAATTGGAGACCGAAAATGAACTGGCGTCATTATCTAATTCTTTTTGTCATTGGCTTGTCTGTCCCATTTGCGATCTCGAGATTCCAACATCTGCCCGGTTACATGGATGCCGACTACTATTTTGCAGGCGGCGTTGAACTGGCAAAGGGAAATGGTTTTACTGAACCTTACCTTTGGAATTATCTCGATGATCCAAAAGGACTTCCTCATCCCTCTCACACATATTGGATGCCACTGGCTTCCATCATCTCTGCCATTGGGATGTGGTTAGCCGGTCAAACTACTTATGCCGCTGGACGCCTCCCGTTTATTCTCCTTTCGGCCTGTGTCCCGTTACTGACAGCGACTCTTGCCTTCGACATTACTCGCAATACGAGGCTTGCGTTTGTTTCTGGCTTGTTATCCATTTTTTCCTTTTTCTATGCTCCGTTCATGCCCGTACCTGACAACTATGCAACCTTCATGTTGCTTGGCGGAACGTTCATGTTGCTCGCTCCTCGCAAGCAAAAATGGATTCCTGTTGTACTTGGCGCGTTGGCAGGCTTACTGACTCTTGCTCGTAGTGATGGTCTACTTTGGTTAGGGCTGGCTGGTCTTAGCGTAATCTGGAAAGCGGCCGATCAAGAAGATGGCACGAAGACGTCTTTCAAAGAATGGCTGACTTTGATCATCCCCGCTGGCTCGCTCGTGATTCTCGGCTATCTCATTGTGATGGGTGGGTGGCATTATCGTAGTTATACATTGTTTAAATCTTTCATGACTCCTGGTGGCGGGCGTCTTCTGTGGCTCCAAAACTATAACCAGACTTTTAGCTATCCTGCGAGTAACATAACCCGCGAGGGTTTTATGCAGGCGGGTTGGAACGCCGCTATCGAAGATCGCCTTCTCGCTTTGGGTGATAATCTGAATACGGCATGGATAGCACAGGGTCTATTTTTCTTATTCCCTTTTCTGCTCATGGGTTTATGGCATCTTCGAAAAGATTTTCGAACCAAGTTAATGGTTACGGGGTGGCTGATACTTTTTGTAGTCATGACAGTGATTTTCCCTCTTGCTGGTGCACGCGGAAGTCTTTTTCATGCTGGGGCGGCATTCCAGATGTATTGGTGGGTTGCCATTCCTATTGGAACAGATATATTCCTGAAGGTGTTGCAGAAACGCGGTTCATTTCGCGACAGATATGCGCCATATATATTTCAGGGCATTACTGTATTTGCCGCAATTGTAGCGACGTTTTACCTTGTCTACTCTCGTGTTATCGCTAAGCCATCAAACGAGGATGGTGTTTATGCATCAGTGGAGAAAATATTTATTGAAAACGGGATCAGCCCTCAGGTAGGTGTGATCGTCCGCAATCCGCCGGGCTATTACATCAGCACGGGACGTCCCGCAATTGCTTTGCCGTATGGTGATGAGTCGGTCATCCAGCAAGTGGCAGAAAAATATGGTGCTGGCTTGCTTGTGCTGGAAAGCGGTGGTACGTTTGACGAGATCCAAAAACTTTACGACCATCCAGACAATACAGATGTATTCACGTATTTGGGAGAGGTGGATGAAGCGAAACTCTTCATTGTCAATACCGAACATTGATCCACGTTTGCTGATCTCGTTCGCGGCCTTGGTCGGCATTGGATTCTTTCTGGCGGTAAGTGCATCCACATATCGTATTGGTTTCCCACTCGATGATGCATGGATACATCTCACGTACGCGCGCAATTTTGCTGAACATGGTCAATGGGCGTTTCGGCTTGGCGAAAAATCGGCTGGCTCCACTTCACCTTTGTGGACGGCTCTACTTTCACTTGGCTTTTTGATTCGTCTCGCGCCTTATGCATGGACATATTTTCTTGGGTGGGTTGCATTGAGTCTGATCGGTATCCGTGCTGAAAGTATTGCGCGACGAGTTTTGAAAACGTATCAGGCAAAAATTCCCTGGGTTGGGCTTTTCATCGTTTTGGCTTGGCATATGGCGTGGTCGGCAACTTCAGGTATGGAAACGCTTTTACATGGATTGATCATTCTTGTTGTCCTTGGCATGCTGATGGAGAACTCGCGTCAATACCTGACCTTAGGCCTGCTCACCGGTTTAAGCGTCTGGGTTCGCCCCGACGGTTTGACTCTGCTAGGTCCCATTTTGTTTGTGGCGTTCCTGCAAGAGAAGACCTTTTGGACGCGAGTAATGCTTTATTGAAAGTGATTATTGGTTTTGGTGTGTTGTTTGTTTTGTACTTGCTTTTTAACCTTGCATTATCGGGCACCCCTATGCCGAACACCTTTTACGCGAAACAGGCAGAGTACCAGGAATATTGGCTCGCTAAAACCTTTTCTGAACGTTTCAAAGATTATATTCTTCCGATGATCGCAAGCCCTTTCATTGCACTTGTGCCGGGCTTTTTCCTCTGGATGTATAAGAGCATCCGTGAACGGAATTGGGGTGCAATAGCTGGCTTGCTTTGGTTCTTTGGGTATATTGGAATCTACTTCACACGTTTACCTGCGTATCAACATGGCCGTTATATTCTTCCATCGTTCCCAGTTCTTTACTTGTGGGGGCTACTGGGAGTAATTGGATATGTTACGTCTTCAAAAGTAAATCTGCGTATTTCTTTTCTGTGGCAAGCATTAACGATTATTTTGGTTTTTACCTTTCAATGGGTGGGTGCCAGTCAAAATGCCCAAGATGTCATCCTGATCGAAACTCAAATGGTCCAAACTGCGCAATGGATGAACGAGAATTTACCGTCCAATGCAGTAGTGGCTGTACATGATATTGGTGCGATTGGGTACTTTACGCAAAATCCACTTATTGATCTTGCTGGGTTGGTCACACCGGATGTTGTCCCTTTTATTCGTGATGAGCCTCGATTGGCCGAATATCTGAATTCAACGGGCGCAGAATACCTCGTCACATTCCCGAGTTGGTATCCGCACTTGATCGTTGGAAGAGATGCTGTATTTCAGGCCGGGGTAGTGGATTTTTCATTTGATGACAATATGAGTGTGTATCGATGGAGGTGATGGCTATAACGAAACTGATATGCGCGTTTGAATTGTTTAATTGCCCGTCCGGGACGACTGTGCTATACTCCAACCAAGACCAAATTATTTTCAGGGATTAGGCTACAGATGAAAGAGATAACACTGCTTATTGCGGATGACCATCCGTTGTTTCGCCAGGGTGTGGTAGATGCATTATCTCTTGAGAAGGACTTCCAGGTTCTTGCTCAAGCTTCAAATGGTGAAGATGCGATCAATCAAATCCGCACTCTTAAACCAATGGTGGCTATTCTTGATGTGAATATGCCGGTCATGAACGGCCAGCAGGTAACACATCAAGTTATGTCCAATAATCTATCAACCCGTGTGGTTTTATTAACCGGCTACGATGATATCGAGCAGGCTATTCATGCAGTGTTGGCGGGGGCGGCTGGCTATTGCGCAAAAGAGATACAGCCTGAAGTGCTGGCGCGAACCGTCCGTGCTGTTGCAGATGGTAAGTATGCTGTTGCGGGAAATATTTTCAATCGTCGTGAACTGGACAGTTGGATCGATGAACAGATGGAAGGAGCACGTAGGTCCTATAGTGAGCCGGGAGCACCTTTCCATCCTCTTTCTGATCGTGAAATGGAAGTTTTGTCTTGTGTTGTGCGCGGTATGAGTAACAAAGAAATTGCTACTCTTTTGGGAATCAGTCATCAGACTGTAAAAAATCATGTTACTTCCATATTAAGGAAGTTTAGTGTTGAAGACCGTACGCAGGCAGTTGTATATGCTTTGAAGCGTGGTTGGGTCAAGTTACAAGATACGGCAATAAAATCTCAGGAGTAATTCATGGCATTGGAAAATTTATCCGGTGGCGAGATCAATGTGCAGACCGAGCTTGATGAGACGACGAGGGCCCTGCGCGAAGTCACTTTGATGATTGAGCAGAGTCAAGGCGAGCTTACGAAATTGACCCAACGAAATACTAATATTACAAGTCACTTGCAACAAGTTCAAGGCCAAATTGACTCAATGCCGCCTCAGGAGTTGCGTAGTGCGTATGATTCAGCCCTGGATGCCCAGCAACGTCTCTTTGTGATGAGAGGCCAATTGGAGAAATTGCAAACCGAGAAAAAACATCTCGAACGTATTCGCTCCATGTTGGAAAGGATGGGCTCTTCTACGTCAACAGGTGGGCCTCAAACAAGTGGTGGTTCTAATACAAAAAGCACTATGGCGAGTGTTGAGATGCTTGTTAATGCACAAGAAACCGAGCGCCAACGCTTGTCACGGCAGATGCATGATGGGCCAGCACAGGCTCTTTCCAATTTCATTCTTCAAACCGAAATTGCCATGCGCTTGTTTGATATAGATGCGGCACAGGCAAAAGACGAGTTAAATAACCTCAAATCGTCTGCGATGGGGACATTCCAAAAGGTCCGTAACTTCATCTTTGAGTTGCGTCCCATGATGTTGGATGATCTTGGCCTTGTGCCAACCGTCCGCCGGTATGCTGATGCATTTAAAGAACAAACTTCCATGGATGTGAATGTAACAGTAACGGGCAATGAGAAGCGATTAGAACCTTATTTGGAAGTCATGTTGTTCCGTGCACTCCAGGAATTGCTGGGAAATACTGCTCGTCATGGTCAGGCTACTCAAGTGAAGGTTATGCTTGATATGGGTGAAGAACGTGTTCGGGTTAGTGTAGATGATAACGGCCGGGGTTTTGATCCTGATGTTGTTCAACAGGGTACCAGCCTTGGGTTAAAGCTGATTCGTGAGCGAGCTGAGATGCTTGGCGGGAGCTTTGAAATTGATAGCTCTGTTGGTAGAGGTGCACGTATTTCCTTCTCTGTTCCTGCCCGCTCTTAAGTCCTATATTTGGTTTTTTATTCGTTTTTAGTGGCTCTGTCGATTGACAGAGCCCTACTTTTTTACCAAATTGTTATTAAAGTTTTAGTTTTATACTGTATAATAATTTCAACTGATACATCTGCTTAAGCTTTGCAGAGATTTTGAGAGGAGAATTTTCCTATGCGTCGCGGAAGAATACTGATTTTGTTAGTTTTGATTGTGATTGTTGTTTTAGTATTGGGGTTTTTCTTTTACAGTCAATTATTGGGAGGGGGGGCTCCAGGAATTGCTGCGCCTACTCAGGCGGTCACAAAAAAAGTTTATTACGCTGCGCAAAACATTCCTCAAGGTACAGAGATCAAACAGGAAATGTTGGGAACCTTCTCCCTGCCCCCAGAAAATGTGGCTGAAGTTATGTTCGAGGAGGGTGAGGAGACCAACTTAGTCGGTCAAACCGCTCGCTTTACCTTGGATCAAGGCACTTTGATTACTTCATCGATGGTTGGGTCTGGGCCAGGAGATTTACCCGGCCCAACATGGGCTATTCAAGTACCTCCCAGCATGGTTGCTGTTTCGGTGCCGACAAATCGCCTCGCAACTGTAGCATATGGTATTAACGATGGCGCGCATGTTAATGTGAATGTCTGTATGACATTTGTAGATGTTGATCCTGCTTATCAGTCTATACTACCCAATTACTTATCTCAAGTGCAGGATATATTTTTTCCGCAAGATGCCCAACCGACTATTACGCTTGTCCCTTCAACTAGCGAACTGCCATCAAGGCAGGGACGCACCGAGCTTGATCCGACTTTTCAAAAACCTATTTATGTAGTCCCGTCTGAAACACAAAGACCCAGGTTAGTGTGTCAGATTGTTTTACAGGATGTCGTTGTCTTGAATCTTGGAAATTTCCCTCTCCAAGCGCAGCCTGTAGCTCCTGCTCCGACACAGGATCCAAATGCTGCTGCAGCCCCTGCAACAACTCCAACGGAGTCGACGCCAGATGTTATTACACTGATGGTCTCTCCTCAAGATTCGATTGCCCTGAATTATTTCCAATATAGTGGTGCTGTGTTTGCGATGACACTTCGTAACCCGAATGATAATTCGAGGATTGATGCTCAATCCGCTACACTTACAAGTGTATTGACGCAATATAATATCTCACTGCCTTCAAAACTTCCGTATGCTTTGAGCAGTCGGTTAGATGTTCTAGCTCCGCCTACACTGGCTAATGATGTTCCAAAACCTCAACAATAATTTGTCTTCGTAAGGATAAATCTATGCCAGGCGAAAAAATTCGGGTTCTTATTGTAGATGATGTTTCTGAGACTCGTGAAAACGTAAAAAAGTTATTGCAATTTGAGTCGGACGTTGAGGTGGCTGGTGTTGCCCGTACTGGGAAAGAAGCCATTCAGCTTTCTCAGGAATTAAACCCTGATGTTATTTTGATGGATATCAACATGCCAGATATGGATGGTATAGCTGCTACAGAAGCCATCCGCGCAAAGCAACAGGCAGTTCAGGTTGTAATATTATCTGTTCAAAGCGACCAAAACTATATGCGTCGGGCCATGCTTGCTGGCGCGCGAGATTTCTTAACCAAACCCCCGATGGGGGACGAGTTGATTTCTGCCATTCGGCGTGCCGGTGAAATGGCACAAATGGAGAAAGCAAAAGCCGCTAGGGTACAACAACAAGCTGCACCTGTTTCTGGCATCGCTGGAACTGTGACTGGATTTGGTGGACCTCGTGGCAAAATAGTAGTTGTATACAGTCCCAAGGGTGGTACAGGATGTACTACTCTTGCCGTTAACTTGGCACTGGCTTTAAATAATGCTGATACGCGTGTAGCACTTGTTGATGGAAATCTCCAGTTTGGAGACGTCGCTGTATTTGTCAACGAACAAGGCAAGAATACCGTGGTTGATCTTGCTCCTCGTGCGGACGAGCTTGACGCCGAAATTGTAGAAGAAGTCATGGTCAAGCATGCTGCGACTGGCTTGCATATTCTTGCAGCACCCAATCGTCCTGAATATGCTGAAAAAGTGTCAAGTGGACAGTTCGCCAAGATGCTTGAATATCTGACGCGGTTATATGCTTATGTGATTGTTGACACATCGCCTACATTGACGGATGTTACATTGGCGACAATCGACGTGAGCGATATTATCGTTCTCGTTACAACACAAGATATCCCCGCCATTAAGAACAGTCGCCTCTTTTTGGACCTTTTACAGAATCTTGGTATTCAGCGTGATCGCATCATGTTTATTATGAATCGCTTCGATAAGAAGGTCAATATCACCCCTGAGCGTGTTGCGGATAATCTGAAGCAGGAAGTTACGTTGGTTATACCTGTTGATGAACCTACTGCTGTGAAGGCTGTAAATCGCGGGGTGCCATTTGTTTTGGATAGTAAAGCTCAACCAATTGCACGCGGAGTTTTTGCGCTAGCCGAGAATGTTCGAACCAAGGTTTCTTCCATGGAGTCTGGTTCATAGAGTATTGTTGTTTTGTTTAATACTGTGATACTTTCCAAGGAGATGACGAAATATGTCTCTATTAAAAAGAATTGAACAGGGACAGGGTGGTTCCTCTTCTAGTGGTAGTGGTGGTCAACCTCCTAGTCAAGACGGGGGGGAGGGTTCACGCCTTTCTTCGTTACAGTCGCGTAGAGTAAATGCGCCTATCACATCTCCACAGGCTGGCTCATACTTTGACTTGAAGACCCGTGTTCAAAACAAACTTCTTTCTGAGCTTGATCCATCTATGGATATTACAAGGACAGAAGAGGTCCGGCGTACAATTCAGGATCTTTTTGAACAAATCTTGGCTGAAGAAAACATTGTACTCTCTAGACCAGAGCGGGCTCGTTTGTTCGAACAGATAGCTGCTGAAATTCTTGGTTTTGGCCCTTTACAGCCTTTGCTAGAAGATGACACGATCACAGAAATTATGGTGAACGGTCCCAAGAATGTTTATATTGAGCGAAAAGGTAAGTTGCACCGTGTTCCGGTAACATTTGAAAACAATGACCATGTGATGCGTGTAATTGACCGCATTGTTGCACCGCTCGGTCGCCGTATTGACGAGTCGAGCCCATACGTAGATGCTCGTTTACCAGATGGCTCCCGTGTAAATGCGGTGATTCCTCCCATTTCCTTGGTTGGCCCAACACTTACAATCCGTAAGTTCTCCAAGAATCCAATTACTGTTGATCAATTAATCCAATTTGGTTCAGTAACGGCCGAAGCGGTCCAGTTTTTAAAGGCATGTGTAGAAACCCGCTTAAATGTTTTGATTTCGGGTGGTACTGGTTCTGGTAAGACAACCCTGCTGAATATTATGTCGGGTTTTATTCCAGATGATGAAAGAATTATTACAATCGAAAATGCGGCTGAGTTGCAACTTCGTCAGGAGCATGTTGTGACTTTGGAGTCTCGTCCACCCAACATTGAAGGACGTGGTGAGATCACCATTCGCGATCTGGTAATTAACTCTCTTCGTATGCGCCCAGAGAGAATCATTGTTGGAGAGTGCCGTGGTGGCGAAACCTTGGACATGCTTCAAGCCATGAACACGGGCCACGATGGATCTATGACAACAGCCCATGCAAATACTCCTCGCGATGCGCTTTCTCGTGTTGAGACAATGTGTTTGATGGCTGGCATGGAGTTGCCTGTGCGTGCTATTCGTGAGCAGGCAGCAAGTGCTATCGATGTTATTTGCCAACAGGAACGTATGCGTGATGGTACGCGTAAAGTGACTTACATTACAGAAGTGAGTGGCATGGAAGGCGATGTCATAACAATGACAGACATCTTCACTTTTGAACAAACAGGTGTAGAAGCGGGAAAGGTTGTTGGGCGATTACGACCAACAGGTCTGCGTCCCAAGTTTATGGACAAGATCGAGGCGGCAGGTATTAATTTGCCTCCATCTATTTTTGGCATTGGCGAACGTAGACGTTACTAAATATTAAAATGACAGGTCAAGGTTTATGAATCCCTATCTGATTGGCGGTGCCGTTCTAATATTGGTGTTATTGATTGTGGGGGTGATTATCACCGTAACTAGTGAACGATCCTTGGTGGAGGATCGTCTTGGTCATCTGGATGAAGATCAGATCAAGGAAACCCAACAGGATGCATCCAAGTCTATAGTGGCTGATTGGATGGAACGTAGAGTCGCCAATTCATCTAGGGGTGACCAGGTGGCTCGAGAGCTGGCTCGCGCGGACCTAAAGATTAAGGTTTCTGAATATTATGCGCTGATTTTTATTTCCATGTCTGCGTTAGCTATTGTTGCCTTTCTCATTCAGGGAAGTTGGCCTGCATCCATTATTGGTGCAATTGGTGGTTTTTTTGCTCCGCGTTTTTACGTAAAAAGACAACAGGTAGTTCGTTTGCAGAAATTCAACGATCAGCTAGGTGATATGTTGAATTTGATGGTTAATGGTCTACGTGCTGGTTACTCTACCATGCAAGCAATGGAAGCGGTAAGTCGCGAATTACCAGCCCCAATTTCTGATGAGTTCCGAAGAGTTGTTCAAGAGATGCAAATCGGCATCACGATGGAAAAGGCGCTTGATAATCTCCTTCGCCGTATCCCGAGCGACGATTTGGATTTTGTTATCACTGCTATGAATGTTCAGCGAGAAGTTGGTGGTAACTTGGCTGAAATTCTTGATACGATCACTTTTACCATTCGTGAGCGCGTCAGGATCAAGGGCGAGATTCGTGTAATGACAGCAAATGTGAGGGCATCTGGTGCAATTCTCTCTCTGATTCCCTTTGGGTTAGGGCTCGCGTTATATTTTCTTAGCCCTGAATATATTGGAACTTTTTTGCTCCCAATAAAATCATGCCGCAACCGCTTTGTGGATTTGTTGCTGTGGGCGTGATTCTTGGTTTGATCCTTGCTGGTTATCTGGTAATGATGAAGATTGCGGATATCGAGGTGTAGCATGACAACAATTTTATTAGCCGCAGGTGGATTTATTGTCTTGCTTGTGATCATTGGGGTGGTTGCCATAAGTTTACGGCAGAATTCGCCCGACGAAGTTGATCCATTACAGGCTCGTTTAGCGGAATACCTTCAGCGAGGAGATGTTGCTACTCTCGAAGAAATAGAACTGTCTCAGCCTTTTAGCGAACGTGTAATTATTCCGATTGTCAAAAAAATTGGTGAGATTTCTGCGCGTTTCACTCCTCAAAAAGCGATACAAGATACAGCGAGAAGGATGGAGTTGGCCGGTAATCCATGGCCGATTGATGCATCTTCATTTCTTGCAATTCGTTTTATTTTGGGCGTTGTAATCGGTGGCTTGATTACCGTTCTTGTTATGACATCTCCGGGCTCGAAGCCAAGCGATAATGCAATGTATATTGCTGGTGCTACATTTGGTGGCTTTTTCCTTCCTCACTTGATGCTTTCAAGTAGAATTACGGCTCGTCAGACTGAAATTCGGAAGGCAATGCCAGATGCGTTGGACTTATTGACCATTTGCGTAGAAGCAGGTTTGGGGTTTGATGCCGCGATGGCCAAAGTAAGCGAAAAATGGGACAATCAACTCTCACTTGCGTTTGCTCGCACGATCCGCGAGATACAACTTGGAAAAGTGCGACGTGAAGCGTTAAGGGATATGTCTGACCGGCTGGGTCTTGCTGAAGTTACCAGTTTTGTTGCGGCGATTATCCAAAGCGAACAGTTGGGTGTAAGTATGGCCAAAATTTTGCGTATTCAATCTGACCAGATGCGTATCAAACGCCGTCAACATGCCGAAGAATTGGCACATCAAGCACCTGTGAAGATGGTTATTCCAATGGCGTTTCTCATGTTTCCGACCATTATGATCATCGTTTTGACGCCAGCCGCTTTGCAGATCATGACATCAATGTAGGATTTTCAAATTCGATCATTGTGAATAGTATTCCGTGGGCATATCGTATTTATCGATTGGCCTGGAGCGGGGTGGACCTGCTTTTTCCTCCAGCGTGTGGAGGCTGTGGGAAAATAGGAAAATCGTGGTGTCTGAGTTGCCAATCGCGAGTTCCGCATATTACTGAGCCATTTTGTGATGTGTGCGGAATCCCTACAAACGGGGTTGCTGTGTGTGAGAAATGCTCAAAGAATCCGCCCGCGTATCGAAAGATGCGTTCATGGGCGGTTTTTGATTCGCCAGTGCAGAACGCTTTACACACATTGAAATATCGCCATAATATGGGGATTGGAGATGCCCTGGCAATCCAGATCGCGGGCTTTGTACGTTCATTGCATTGGGATGTGGAGTTACTTGTGCCCATGCCTCTTGGAAAAAAACGTTTAAAGGAGCGGGGGTATAATCAAGTTGGGCTGGTTGCCCGCCCACTTGCATATGAACTTGGTTTGCAGTATGCGCCACAAAGTTTATCAAAGACTAAAGATACTCGATCCCAAGTTGGCTTGAATGTTATTCAGCGTAGGGAAAATGTCCGTAATGTGTATCAGGCTGAAGGTAAGATGGTGAGGCGTAAATCCATCCTTTTGATGGATGATGTAGCAACTACGGGAGCCACGATCCAGTCATCTGTTGAAGCGTTGCTCTCAGCAGGTGCTTGTGATGTTTACGCTTTCACAATTGCGCGTGCACTTTCACATCATGATATGACACGTGTTTGACAATGACGCAACTGCGTCATTGATATCCTTTTCAGGAGGTTCTTTATGGCGAACAAGATTGAAATACTAGCTCGTAACATGCGGCTGACCGACAATACGCGCGAGTACGTTGAGAAGAAAGCCGCCAAACTGGAACGTCACCTTCAGGATATTGACGAGGTTCGCGTGGAGCTGTCTCATGAAAAGACAGCTCGTAGTGCGGGTGATCGTCAAGTGTCACAGATCACCTTGCGCGGAAAGGGTTTCATCCTCCGCACAGAGGAACGTTCTGATGACCTGCACACTGCTTTTGATGCGGCACTCGATAAAATGCAGAGACAGGTTGAGCGCTTCAAAGGTAAGCGTAATCATGGTCGCGGCGATGGGCGTTCTGCCGCTGAAGTTGTTGAAGTGATGGAAGAAGAATGGCCTGTTGACGAGACCGGCGAACTGCTTCCCTTGATCGCTCGCCGTAAGAAATTCGTTGTGTTACCGATGGGCGAAGATGAAGCTGTTGAACAGATGCGTTTACTTGGACACGATAACTTCTTTGTCTTTTTCAATGCCGAGAAGAACTCGATCCAGGTTTTGTACCGCAGGCGAAATGGAACATATGGTTTGATAGAGCCTGTGATTGGCTAGTAGTTGGACTAAGAATAAACGGATCAGTGGCGCTTCAAGCGCCACTGATCTTATCAAGGAGTGCACACATGGAATTTGACGAAGAGATGGATGAGACTGAATCAACACCGGCCAGTGTGAATGTTGATCAGGCAGAGGAACTTGTGCTTGAGCTGATCAAGGCGTTAGGGGAAGACCCTGAACGTGAAGGGCTGAAGCATACGCCTCGCCGTGTGGCACGCATGTATACTGAACTACTTTGTGGATATAACACCGATCCCCAAAAGATCGTCAATGGTGCGCTCTTCAATATCAACTATGATGAAATGGTGCTTGTACGCGATATCGAGTTTTATAGCCTGTGCGAACACCACATGCTTCCGTTTTTGGGGCGAGCGCATGTTGCTTATATCCCTGCTGGCAAAGTGATCGGGCTTTCCAAGATTCCCCGCATTGTTGATATGTACGCACGCCGTTTGCAAGTGCAAGAGCGCATGACTCGTCAGATCGCGGATTTTCTTCAAACAACTCTCAAACCGCAGGGCGTTGCGGTTGTAGTCGAGGCTGTGCATTTATGTTCGATGATGCGTGGCGTGAAAAAACATGATGCACGTATGACAACATCCGCTATGCATGGAGCCTTTCGTGCCAATCTTGCGACGCGACAAGAGTTCTTGGATAACATCAGTAGAGGCGCCAAACCACTTCAGTTTTGACGTAGACCGCTCGTTCTCTCTTAAGCGGACGTTTGCTTCTGTCCGATCAACTTGATCTTTCGGGACGTTTTTCCTATCCTACTCATCCCGGCTTCGTTCGATCTCCACTCCAACTGATTCCACAAAACGGACAGCTCTTGGTTTTTCCACGCGGACGATTACTTTTTGCACACCAGTTTCTTCAAGACATAATTTTGCGAGATCGCCTGCCAACGCTTCCACAGTGAATCGTTCTGCAGTTTCGGCATGTGACATGATCCTCTTGGACATGGTGCTGTAATTGACACAATCATTGATATCGTCCGTCTCCGCCGCGCGATGTGTATCGGTAAAGAGGGTGGCGTTGATCAATATGTCTTGAGCGCGTTTGCGTTCATCTTCGTTAACCCCGATAATTCCTCTTACAAGTAAATTCTTGATAATGACCTTGTCCATGTTTGGTTTGTCCTTTTTCTTGCGCGTAGGCAGGTTGGCGTAGAAGTGAGTTGTATTTATTCTGTGTAAGATGTGTATGAGGTTACTAGTGATGGATATTATGGTGTTGATGCCGCTTGTTGTCTCAACTTATCACTTATAAATAATACCACGGCTAACGCAACCCATGCCACGATTTGGGCTAGCCGAAATTCTCCAAATATTAAAGTACTATCACCGCGAAAGGATTCGAGGAAGAGACGTGAGCCAGCCGTTAGTGAAACAAAGTTGAGAAAGAGAATGCCCCGGGGAGAATCGATTTTTTGAGACCAGACCAGGCCGAAGATTAAGAGTGAAGCGAGCAGTTCGTAGATTTGAGTCGGATGGCGGGTGGCATTCCAAAGGTCAATCCCCCAAGGGACAGTTGTCGGGTTTCCGAATGCTGTGCCTTCGGCAAGATGGGCAAGGGGAAGACCGATGGCGAGTGTAGCGAAAAGGGGAGTGAGGGAATCGAGCGTTTGCCAGAGGTTGAGTTTTTGTCGTTGACCATAGATGAAACTGACAAGGATGGCTGTGAGTAGCCCGCTTGCTGGGTCGAAGAGATTTAAGTTGGGAGAGAAGATGTTGAGTGGGCTTTGCGCAAATGCAGAAAGGTTGGAGAGTGCGAACAGGATTCGTCCGCCAACGATGTACCCGATGATGCTAAAAAATACGGCGTTGTTCAGTTGGTCTTTTGAGACCCCATGACGCTCGGTCCGTTTTTCAGCGAGCGCAAGGCCAACCCACACGGCAACGACAATGAGAAGGAGATGGCGAGGCGGAGCGAATAACGCGCGGAAAGCTTCTATCATTTTAGTATTTCCTCTATACGTGTTCGAAGCAAGGCCTCAGCCATTGGGCCGCCAATAACAACTTCATTGATAATTCCTTCGCGATTTATGAAGAATGATGATGGAAGAGAGCGTAACTGATAATCTGCCCCAACTTTGCCTGTCTCATCGAGCAGAATGGGAAAGGTGAGATCGTATTCATCTACGAAAGGTGCAATGTCGGAAGCAGTGTCTTGATAGGTCATGTTGACGGCAAGCACGACTAGCCCTTTATCTTTATACTCGTTGTAGATCTTTTCGATAGCGGGCATTTCTGCGCGACAAGGTGGGCACCACGTCGCCCACAAGTTAACCAGCACCGCCTGTCCGCGCAGGTCGGAGAGCTTAATGGTTTCGCCTGTTGTAGTGTTGAGCTCAAAATCAGGCGCAAGGAATCCTTGCTGAGGTGCAGGTATCTTGCCTGATGTGGATGTACCTGACTTATCTGTGCTTATGAGAATCCAAGCAAGGCCAAGGGCGAGTATGATGACATATGCGATTCTGCGTTGAGTTGTATTCATGTTCTTCTTGGATTGTTGCTTTTGCTGAAATCTTACTTTATAGAGAAAGTATGAAACTTTCTCTCAAATGAAAATCTGCTTGTGGCCCGGGGTGTGCAAGCGTCCAATAGGTTTCCATTCCGTCAAGAGTTTGGATGATGGCAGTGATTCCGATGTGGAGCGGTTGCGTAGGCCGAAAAAGAGGGCTCAAATTTACCGAGAGTTCAAGATTGGGTAATGCAAATTGAAACGGCAAATGTGAGATGGAAATTTCTTCGCAAAAGCCTATCCTGCGATAGGCTTCCATCTGATACGCATTCCAATCGCCAGATGGAGACATGTTGAATTCCCAATATTGTGGTTGATCGGGAATGGCGAGGAAGAACTCGAAGCAAGTTGCTTTCCACAAGTCGTCTTTGCGGGAAGGGGAGATAGACAGAACAGGAAATAAGATTCGCCCAACATCTCCGCTAACTTCGTAGCGAATTGAGAGTTGATTGTCCAGTCTGGTGGCTACGCCAGTAATTGCAATATCAGGGATATTGTGTTTCCCAAACGGGACAAGTTGAAATGGTGGCACGTGTTTGCCTTCTATTCCACTACAACCATCTTCGCGATGATGTTGCGGATGTCCGCTTCGTGGGCTTCGATAGATTCAGTTAACTTGAATTGGACAAGTGCGCGTTGTAGGTTGTGTTTGGGGTGCTTCACTTTGAAGTAAACATTTCCTGCGATGTGGTCGGTGAGAAAGCGGATGCCGAGTTCGAAGGCCAGTAATCGCATGGAGTCGAAAAGATATTCGTAATCGGAAGTTGTCAGGAAGGCGCGGGCTTGGGCGAGATACCCTTCTAGGATCGCTGAACCAGTTTCGGGGTCGAAGCGAACCGCCTCCCAGTTTTCAGTCTCCTCGCCGAGAGGGTTGCATCCCGAACGCATACAGTCCCCGATATCGTAATGGATGAGGCCGGGCTTGACCGTGTCAAGATCCACGATGCTGATGGCACGTCCCGTTGACTCTTCGATCATCACGTTATTGACCTTGGGGTCGCCGTGCATGGCACGCAGTTGGAGTTTACCCTGTTCGCGTGCATCTTCAAGAATGTGCGCGAGTGCACGGCGTTGTTCTACGAACTCAAGGCAATACTTGAGTTCGGGGTTGGATTTGAAACCGTTTTGCGAAAGTGCATGATCGTATTGACCCAGATAACGCGGCGTGATGTGAAAGCCCTCGAGTGTGTCAGCAAGCTGGTCGATGGGTAAATCGCTGATCAAGTTTTGAAATGCACCGAGCGCGTATCCCACTTCGCGCGCGTGGTTGAGATCGCGGATCGTGTCGTACGATCTGGCATTTTTTACGTAGCTGATTGCTCGCCAAAAATTATTGTCGGCATCCAAGTGGTAATCAGTTCCCTTTTGCGTGGAAAGAACGCGTGGCATTTCCCAACGATGTCCTTCATCGCGTGCGCGTCTGCGCATATGTTCGGTGAAGGCGCGCATGTTTTGCATAATGAGTTTTGGTTGTTTGAAGACGTGTGTATTAATGCGCTGTAATATGAAATTTCGTTCTTCGGTCGAATTGGTAGTGACAAGATATGTGTCGTTGATGTTGCCGTTGCCGAATTCCCTGATCTCAAGAACCTGTCCCCCGGGATAAAATTCCTGTGCAATTGAAAGTTGGTGCAAGTGCGTTCTCCAAAATTGTGATTTCTGAATTATACCCAGAGCGGTCACAATTTGTAGCCGCAAGCTACTATACCTTGAATACCGATGGTAAAATAGTGTATATCTTACACGAACAGGTTACTCAAACATGACAGACGAACTCCAAAATAAAGCCATTAACACCCTCCGTTTCCTTTCAGCAGACGGAGTACAGCAAGCCAACTCAGGCCACCCCGGCCTTCCTATGGGAGCCGCCGCAATGGCGTACACCATTTGGACGCGCCACCTGAGACATAATCCGCGCAATCCCAAGTGGATGGGACGCGACCGCTTCATCCTTTCGGGTGGGCATGGTTCAATGCTCCTGTATTCTTTGCTTCATCTGACGGGTTACGACCTCCCGCTCGAGGAGCTGAAGAACTTCCGCCAGTGGGGGAGCAAAACTCCGGGCCACCCTGAATACGGCTGGACCCCCGGCGTAGAAATGACCACTGGTCCTCTCGGTCAGGGGTTTGCCACCGGCGTAGGCATGGCCATCGCACAGGCGCATCTCGCGGCGATCTTTAACAAGCCCGGGCATGAGATTATCCAATCCTACATCTATGCCATCGTCACAGACGGTGACTTGATGGAAGGCATCGCTTCCGAGGCCGCATCCATGGCGGGACACATGCAACTCGGCCGTATCATTTATCTCTACGATGACAACCACATCTCGATTGACGGCTCCACTGATATTGCCTTCACCGAAGATCGTGGCAAGCGTTTTGAAGCTTATGGCTGGCACGTTCAAAAAGTGGAAGATGGCAACGATGTGGAAGCGATCGATGCCGCCATCAAGAAAGCCAAAGCAGACCCGCGTCCGTCCATCATTATGTGCCGTACGATCATTGGGTTTGGCGCGCCAAAGAAACAAGGAACATCCAAGGCACATGGCGAACCTCTTGGTGATGAAGAACTGAATGCCGCGAAACAGAATGTCGGTTGGCCGACCGAGCCGCGTTTCTACGTCCCTGACGATGCGTTGGCATTCTTCCGCAAAGCAGTGGATAAGGGCCGTGAACTCGAAACGGATTGGAAGATGAAGCTCGAAGCATACGGACGCCTGCACCCTGAACTAGGTGCTGAGTTGAATCGTCGTATTGCTGGCAAACTTCCTGACAATTGGGAAGCGGCATTGCCAGCCTTCCCTGTCGATCCAAAAGGCATGGCGACTCGTGCCTCTTCAGGCAAGGTGATCAATGCCTTGGCTTCTGCCATCCCAGAATTCATTGGTGGGTCTGCGGACCTGGCTCCCTCGAATAATACCAAAATTGACGGAGCTACCGCCTTCCAAAAAGAATCCTATGAAGGACGCAACTTCCATTTCGGTGTGCGTGAACACGCCATGGCCGCGGCCTTGAATGGTATGAATGTCTTTGGTGGCATCATTGCTTATGGTGGCACATTCCTGATCTTCTCTGACTATTTGAAGCCAGCGGTTCGTGTTGCGGCAATTTCACACATCCCTTCGATATTTGTCCTCACTCACGATAGTATTGGGGTTGGTGAAGATGGCCCCACGCATCAACCAATTGAACAGTTGATTTCCTTGCGCTCGATCCCCAATCTTGTTACCATCCGCCCTGCAGATGCGAATGAGGTCCGTGAGGCGTGGAAGGTGGCTATCTCTCGCAGAGATGGGCCGACGGCTTTGGCGCTCACACGCCAAAACCTCCCAACCTTCGAACTGGCAACTGGTGAGACAGTGAGCAAGGGTGCGTACGTGTTGAAAGATTTCGGCACGCCTGAAGTGATCCTCATGGCATCTGGCTCGGAGGTGAGCTTGATCTTGGATGCGGCGCAGAAGCTTCATGAAGAAGGCAAAGGTGTTCGTGTGGTTTCCTTCCCGAGTTGGGAACTGTTCGAGAAACAGGACGAGGCTTATAAAGAATCTGTCTTGCCGAAGAAGATTCAAGCAAGACTCGCCGTCGAAGCTGCGACCAGCATGGGCTGGCATCGATACGCCAAGTCCGTGATTGGCATTGACCACTACGGCGCATCTGCCCCTGCAAAGATCATCTTCGAGAAGTTTGGCTTTACAGTGGATAATGTTGTTGCCCGTGCGAAGGAAGTGCTTAAGTAAGCATGGACACCTGGCTTCCCGGTCTGCTCTTGATTTTAATTGGTGTGTTAGTAATGCTTGGTGCTGCAATGAACTGGAGATTTGTGACACGCCCTGGAAAGCTTTTAAACATTGTGTTTGGCGATAAGATTGCCCGTGTCATTTATTTTGGCGTGGGCATCTTTATGTTCGCCAAAGGCATTGAGATCATGATCGGTGCAAACTGGTTTTAGAGGTGAATGAAATATGAAAGTAGCTGTTGGATTTGATCACGGGGGCTTTCCCCTTAAACAAACTGTGCTGGATACTGTCCGCGCGGCGGGACACGAACCCATTGACATGGGTACGAACTCCGCCGACAGCGTGGATTTCCCCGACTTCACCGAAAAGGTGGGACGTGCCATCCAAAACGGAGAAGCTGAGCGTGGTATCGTCGTTTGCGGATCGGGCGTGGGAGCCTGCATCGCCGCCAACAAGATGAAAGGCATCTACGCATCCATTTGCCATGACACTTACTCTGCCTCGCAAGGAGTCGCTCACGACGATATGAATGTGCTCTGTCTTGGCGGTCGTGTCGTTGGCGTGGAGCTTGCGATTGTCTTGATCCAGGCCTTTCTTGGTGCGGAGTATCAGGGCAATAAAGCAGGTGGTGAGAGGTTGGTAAGACGCGTTGAGAAGATACATAAGTTAGAACAAAAACAGTATTAAATATGTCCGAGGATATTTTTAAACCGAAACACCGAATTATGGACCGAATTGCAGGACCAATATTGACAATGTTGGGTGGTGCGTTGGTTCTCGCTATTCTATTTTTTGACGTTAAGGAATTGTCCTTTGTTCTGTTTACCGTTTTTATCTTGTTGCTAGGCGTTTGGGGTTTAGTAAATTGGGTGAGAAATAGTTTTTTAAAGATAATTTTTCAGGAGGACAAAATTATCTTTGTTCGACGATTTATAAACCCCATCACTTTTCTGTACAGCGAATTAACAGATATTGGCTTTACACAGATAAAATTTGGTCAACGACGAATATCATTGATGAATATGAAAAATGGCGACGAATTACTTTCTGCATTTCAAAGACTTCTTGATGAAAAGAAAATTCAACCATCTCAAATGGATGGTAAGCTAATTGTAAACGATGTTATGACGCAACGGGCATTACTAATTTCTGCCATCCCCACAATCCTTGGTGGGTTTGCTTTGGATTTTATGTTACGCAGTTACTTCGATATAAACTTGGACGGATTTGTTCCATTTTCGATTTCTTTCCTTGTATTTTATTATGGCGCATATATGATTTTAAAGAACCGTTATGAAAATAAATGGTGATAAAACAACGAACTCTTTTATAACCCGAACGAAAAATACCGTGACTTGAAAGGTCACCAAAACCTTGAGGAAAATAACATGTCAGAATCAATTAAAAAATTAACAGCATTAGGTCAGTCAATTTGGTACGACAATATTCAAAGGAAGTTATTGGAGACTGGCGAACTCAAAGCCATGATCGATCGTGGCGACATTCGCGGCGTCACATCGAATCCAACCATCTTCAACAACGCCATCGCCAAGACGAACGATTACGACTCGGCGCTTACTCCGCTGGCGTGGGCAGGCTGGGATGCGGAAAAGATCTTCTGGCAACTTGCCATCGAAGATATCAAAGCCGCCTGCGACGCCTTCGCTCCGCTTTATGAAGAAACCAATGGCGGAGATGGGTACGTCAGCCTCGAGGTCAGCCCGTATCTGGCGCATGATACCGAAGCCACCGCCGCGCAAGCACAACAACTCTGGGCGCGTGTCGGACGCAAAAACCTCATGGTCAAGATCCCTGCCACAAAAGCGGGCATCCCTGCCATTCGCAAGGCGATCGCCGCAGGTGTCAACGTCAACGTCACGCTGATCTTCTCCCTCACTCGCTACGCCGAAGTGATGGACGCCTACCTCAGTGGTCTTGAAGAACGCGCCGCCGCTGGACACCCCATTGACCATATCGCTTCGGTCGCTTCGTTCTTCGTCTCTCGTGTCGATTCTAAGATCGATCCCAAACTTGCTGATGGCTCCGATCTCAAAGGCAAAGCTGCCATCGCCAACGCCAAGCTCGCTTACGATCTCTATCAGCAAACCTTTGCAGGTCGTCGCTGGGAGAATCTCAAGGTTAAGAGCGCGCGTGTCCAGCGTCCGTTGTGGGCGAGCACGGGCACCAAAAATCCCGCTTATCCCGATACCCTTTATATTGACACCCTCATCGGACCCGAAACCGTCAACACCGTTCCACCTGCCACGCTCGATGCTTTTCGCGATCATGGCAACCCTGCCATGACCCTCGTGCGCGACATTGACGGTTCGCGTGAAGCGCTTAAACAACTTGAAGCGCTTGGCATTTCGATGGATGCCGTAACTCAGGAATTGGAAGACGAAGGCGTCAAGGCTTTCGAAGATGCATTCACACAACTGCTTGGTACGATTGATGCGAGACGAAAAGCCGCCGCCTCTTCTCTTGGACCTATAGCTGGTCCTGTTTCGAAGCGGATCGCTCAGCTGGAAGCGGATTCTGTCCCCGCCCGCCTTTGGAAAGGTGACCCATTCCTTTGGGCTCCTGCCAAAGATAAAGAAGGTCAACATGAAGTCACCATCCGTATGGGTTGGCTGGACTCCACCGAGAAGGCTCGCAAGCTGTTGAAGGAATACACGTCCTTCGCAAAAGAAGTCAAGAAAGCCAAGATGGATCGTGTGTTGATCCTGGGTATGGGTGGTTCATCGCTTACTGCGGAAGTGTTCAGCTTGCTGTACTCCGCCGCTGGGATGCAATCCCCCATGAAACTGGGCATTCTCGATTCAACTGACCCTGCTCAAGTTTTGCAAGCCGCGCAGGAATTTCCTCCTGAAAAGACTTTGTACATTGTCGCCAGTAAATCAGGCGGCACCGCTGAAGTGATGGCGGCATTTGACTACTTCTGGAAGTTGAGCAAGAAAGATGGCTCGCACTTCATTGCTACGACCGATGCAAATACATCGCTTGAAGCCTTGGCAAAGAAACGCAAGTTTAGAAAGATCTTTACAGCCGATCAATTCGTCGGCGGACGTTACTCTGCATTGACCGACTTTGGTCTTGTCCCTGCGGCGTTGCTTGGTATTGACTTGCCCCAACTCCTCGACAAAACAGACTCGATGCGTGCACAGTGTGGCGAGCATATCCCTGCGGCGCGCAACCCTGGTTTGGCGCTGGGAGCTGTCATTGGCGAAGCGGCCCTTCGAGGCAGAGACAAACTCACCGTTATAGCTGACGCGCCTTTGTCCGCTTTTGCAGGCTGGGTCGAGCAGATCATCGCTGAGTCCAGTGGCAAGAAGAATAAGGGAATCTTGCCTGTGCCGTTGGAACCGTTGGCAGACGCGAAATCCTATAGCAAAGATCGAATCTTCGTGTACCTGCGTCAGACGGGCGAGCATGATGAAGCCACGAAAGCTTTGCTTGCCGCTGGTCATCCTGTTATCGAGTTGCCGATTGCCGACTTCTACGAAATCGGCGCAGAAATGTTCCGCTGGGAAATTGCGACCGTGGTGGCGTGCTCAGTGTTGGGTGTGAATGCGTTCGATCAGCCAAACGTGGAGACGAGCAAGAAGATCACCAAGGCGAAGATCGCCGAGTATCAGAAGAAAGGCAAATTGAAGGAAGGCAAGCCCGCTTGGAAGAAGGATGATGTGGCTGTGTTCTCGCCGGCCGCTGTGACTGGCGCTTCGCTGAAGGCTGTGCTGACCAGTTTCTTGAAGAAGGCGAAGGCTGGTGGTTATGTGGGCGTGAATGCATATCTGCCTCGCACCGATGCAATGACCGAGCAGTTGCAGAAATTGCAGGTTGCCATCCGTGCCAAGACAGGCACCGCTGTGACCATTGGCTTTGGTCCTCGCTTCCAACACTCAACGGGACAGTTCCACAAAGGCGGTATCAAGGGCGGTATCTTCCTCGTCATTACTGCCGACCCTGCGAAGGACTTTGATATCCCCACCGAAGGTCTAACGTTCGGTGCGCTTATCCGCTCGCAGGCTTTGGGTGATTTTGAAGCCTTGCTCGATGCAAAGAAGAAGGCGATACGGGTGCACTTGCCCTCAGCAGAAGCAGTCGCTGAGTTGGTGAAGGCGCTGGGTGAGTAGAAAAGCAAACAGATAAACAAGTAGAAAATCGGTGGTCGAATTACGACCGCCGATTTTTTGTTAATCCCATTTTCACCTCCTGGAACTACACTTGTGGACGAAAGGAAAATATAAAATGTTTGATTTAGGCATTCCTGAACTATTGATTATTCTCGTGATCGTTGTGCTGGTCTTTGGACCAGGTCGACTTGGTAAAGCTATGGGCGAGATCGGAAAAGGAATTCGTTCCTTTCGAGATTCGTTTTCCTCCGAAGAGAAAACCGACTCTGTTTCCGATGCAAACATAACCCCAAAATAATATCAATGGATAATTTATCCAATCTCAAATGTGTTGCCTGTCGTGGTGGTGAACCCACAGTGACCGATGCCGAAATTGTGGAGTTGCATCCGCAAGTTTCGGGTTGGGAAATTATCGAGGTGGATGGTGTCAAGCGATTGCATCGTGTTTTCAAACTCAAGAACTTCATCGAAGCGGTTGCATTTACAAATAAAATTGCGATGATCTCTGAAAAGGAAGACCACCATCCTTTGATCATCACCGAATGGGGGCGCGTGACCGTCCAATGGTGGACTCACAAGATCAAAGGTTTGCACAAGAACGATTTCATTATGGCGGCAAAGACAGATGAAATCCACGGACAATAGCTTACCTGAGTGGGGAAAAGTATCTCGCAGAGATTTTCTAAAATTAGTGAGAACAGGAGCGATTAGTCTGGGCGCTCTTGCTGTTGGTGGAGCGGGTTGGAGTTCCCTTGTTGAGCCTGGTTGGATACAGATCGAGAATGTGACGCTGAAACTGCCAAGGCTTACCTCGCGATTCTTTGGTACCCGTATCGCCCAGATCAGCGACATCCACATAGGCGGCTGGATGAATGCAGAGCGCCTCCAGCACGCCATTGACCAGATCATTACTGAGAAACCTGATCTTTTATTGTTGACGGGTGATTTTTTGATTGGTCATACCTTTGACAGAAACTCTGAAGAACATCTTCAAAGCCTGATAGCGATTTTGGCTCCGTTGGCAAAATCAATCCCATCGTTTGGCGTTTTAGGCAACCATGATTACTGGACGAATGCCGACGCTATCCGAGAGATGTTACAGCAAAGCGGGATCACAGACCTGACGAACTCAACAGCCACGATTTCTCGTGATAGTGAAGCACTCCATCTCTGTGGTGTTGACGACGTTTGGGAAGGGGATGTGAAGCTAGATGACGTAGTTGCGAAATTACCCAAAGATGGTGCGGCTGTTTTGTTGGCGCACGAACCAGACTTCGCTGACGAAAGCGCCGCAACGGGGAGATTTGACCTGCAGGTTTCGGGTCATTCTCATGGTGGACAGGTTGTCATTCCATTTTACGGTGCTCCCATCCTTCCATTTCTCGGGCAAAAATATCCCAGTGGCTTGTATCAGGTTGGAAGTATGTTCCAATACACCAATCGCGGCTTAGGGATGATAGACCCGCCTGTGCGTTTCAACTGTCCGCCAGAGATCACCATATTTACTTTGGAAGGTTGAAAAATAAATTGTGGGTTCTCTAATTCAGAGTAAAAACATGAGAATTGGCGTCAAAACGTGGATAATCTTCACTTTATGATTCCTTATGCTATCATCATAATGATGCTCAAACCATAAAAGTGGAGTGACTTTACAATGAGAAATAAATTCCTGCCTGTTTTGCTTAGCTTGATATTTCTTCTTTCAGCTTGTGCTTCACCTGCTGAACCAGCGAGTCTCAAGATCGCTGTTCTACCGATCATTGACACTCTCCCGATGTATGTAGCACAGCAAGAAGGATTGTTTGTTAAGCATGGCGTCAATGTTGAATTTGTGCCAGTTGCCTCTGCCCCTGAACGGGATCAGATCCTTGCCGCCAAACAGGCTGATGGCACGATCAACGAAACACTTGCTGTGATGATGTTCAATAAAGAATCAACGCAAATGCAGGTCGTGCGTTATGCCTTGCGTCCCACTGATGGACACGGTCACTTCTTCATCATCGCATCGGGCAAGAGCGGCATCACAGATGTCAACGGGCTCAAAGGTGTTGAGATCGGTGTCTCGCAGGGAACTGTCATCGAATACGCCACCGACCGCATCCTTCAAGCTGAGGGCTTTTCTCCTGATGAGATCAAGACCGTTGCTGTTCCCAAGATTCCAGACCGAATGGCACTGCTTGCCTCTGGTGAGTTGAAGGCTGGTGTTATGCCTGATCCGCTGGCGTCGCTGGTTGTTGGTCAAGGTGGCGTTATCATCGCCGATGATTCGAAATATCCAGAATATGGTTTCAGCGTGATTTCCTTCCGCAAAGAAGTCATTGATGCCAACCCCAATGCCGTCAAAGGTTTTCTCGCCGCCATCGAAGATGCTACTGCTCTCGTCAATGCAGACCCTGCCAAATACAAGAATGTTCTCAGTGAACAGAACCTTGTCCCACCGCCATTGTTGGATAAGTATCAGGCTCCTGTCTTCCCGACGGCTGGCGTGCCCACTGAAGCTGAATGGCAGGATGCATTGAACTGGCTAAAAGGAAAAGGGATGCTGGATGTTGACATCTCCTATACGGACTCAGTCAACGCCTCGCTTCTCCCTTAGCCGACAGTTGATCTTGCTTCGATTGAGGTTTTCCGTCCGTTGAACCACGGAGACACAGAGACACTGAGAATTTATAAACTCCGTGACTCAGTGTCTCTGTGGTTAAAATATTTCAAATGATGATCCACATTCGTTCCATCGACTTTACCTATCCCAACGTCTCGCCGCTTTTCGAGAATTTCTCTCTCGAAATCTCCCGCGGTGAGACTTGGGCGATTCTCGGCACATCAGGCTGTGGCAAGACGACATTGTTGTATCTGTTGGCTGGTTTGCGTTCCCCAACAAGCGGACTCATCGAAATCGATGGCGAACGCCTTACACGTCCGCGCCCGCACAGCGGATTGATCCTGCAAGACTACGGCTTGCTTCCATGGTCAACTGTCCGTGAAAATGTGGAGTTGGGCCTGCGCCTGCGAAAATTCTACGGCGAAGATGGCAAGCATGCTCCTGTCAATTTTCAACCGCAAAATAATGTTCCCTATTGGCTTGAGCGTTTAGGCATTCATGAGGTTGCTGAACAATATCCATCCCAACTCTCAGGTGGACAACGTCAACGCACTGCCATTGCCCGCACTCTCGCCCTCGAACCTGACCTGCTCCTCATGGACGAACCCTTCTCCTCACTGGACGCTGTCACTCGTGAAGACCTGCAAAACCTGACATTATCCTTGTGCGCGGAAAAGCAATTGACGTTAGTTGTTGTCACGCACTCCATTGAAGAAGCGGTTGTCTTGGGGAAAAAGATCCTTCTGCTTGATACGAAGCAAGTCTTCGAGAACCCATCTGCTGGGACGGATGGTCACAGGGAAAGCAAAGCCTATCAGGATTTATGCAATCAATTACGCAGGGAGATGCAACATGAGGCGGCGTGATGTTCTCCTGGCGGCGTTAGCATTGTTTGTTCTCTGGCAAGTGGCGGCAATGATCGTCAATTTGCCAATTCTCCCGCAACCACTGGAAGTATTGCTTGTGTTCTTCCGCGAACTACGAAAGGATCTGTTGATCCATTTTGCAGTTAGCTTATGGCGTGCCACTGCAGGAATGGCGCTGTCGGTGCTGGTGGCGGCTCCTGTGGGGCTGGCAATTGGCGGGTCCGCGAAGCTGAACCGTTTCTTTTCCCCATTCATCTATCTGCTGTATCCGATCCCCAAGGTTGTCCTTGTCCCAGTTGTCATCCTGTTTTTGGGAATTGGTGACGTGGCGAAGATTGCCATCCTGTTCTTGATTTTGTTTTTTCAGATCTTAGTGCTTGTACGAGACCAGGCTTCGGGAATTGCCCCGCAATTGATCCAGAGTTTGCAGAGCCTTGGAGCAGGGCGGCGTGCATTGTTCCGCTTCGTTTATCTACCCGCCAGCCTGCCTGCCATTTTGACTGCGCTTCGCCAATCGATCGGGACGGCAGTAGCAGTGTTGTATATCACCGAGTTGTCTGCGACGAAGTATGGGCTTGGCTATTATATTTATTACAAAGGAAGCACGCTGTTGGATTATCCCGCCATGTATGCAGGTGTGATCGCTATGAGCCTTATGGGGCTTGGTATGTATTTCACTGTGGACTGGCTCGAACAAAAATGGTGCAAATGGAAGTTTGTGAGTTGACCGTTCAACTTTTATTTTTGCAGTAACAACCCCAACCAAAATAATAAACTAAATGCCAGCGCAGTTTGCCCTGTCTTTGCGAGCGCCGCATTCAAGGGACGTCCCTTTTGAGTCAACACAACTTTTGTGGCTTGAAATGCAATTGGCAACGATACCCATGCAAGTAATACTGTCCACGGGATTAAGCCAACCCATGCAACGGGAATCAAAATCAAATAAGCAGCAACGATGCAGACTGTGTATTGAATCTTCGTGGCTTTTTCGCCGAACCTTACAGCCAACGTATATTTACCCGCCTTACGATCATTGTCGATATCACGAAGGTTGTTCACAACAAGGATCGCGGTAACGATCAACCCAGGCGGGATGGTCATTAACCACACAACAGGTGTTATGGTTCCTGCTTGAATGAAATAGGTCCCTGTTACAGAAACGACGCCGAAAAAGATAAAGACAAAAATATCGCCCAGCCCGTGATAGCCAATGGGAAAGGGACCGCCTGTGTAGGCGATTGCTGATGCAATTGCTACAACGCCAAGAATGATGATGATCCAACCGCCGAGCCATACAAGATAAAGCCCTAAAAGTATTGCCAATCCGAACACAACGATCATGCCTGTTTTCACTTGCTTCGGTGTCAATAACCCTGCTTGAGTTACTCTTGTCGGTCCCAATCGCTTTGCTGTGTCTGTGCCGCGTTCAAAATCAAAAACATCATTAGCAAGGTTGCTTCCGATTTGTAAGAGTAATGCAGTTAACAAACAAACTAACACTGCATCGATTCGGAAATTTCCGTCGCGCCACGTCAGCGCCGCGCCCATTACAATTCCTGCCGCCGCTGCTGGCAACGTCCGTGGACGGATCGCCATCATCCATGCGTTCCAATTGAATTTAGAATTTTCAGCCAAAGCTTTTCTCCATCATTAAGATCGTTTGGGCAGTATAACTTATATGATGCCCGCCATGGGTATAATTACCTGAACTCAACTTGGGAGATACCATGACACAACTCACTGGAGATGAACGTGTAAAATATGTGCAAGGCATGTTCACCCGTATTGCCAAACGTTACGATCTGATGAATCGACTCATGACAGGTGGGCAGGACATCCGTTGGAGAAAACGAGTCGTTGAACTGGCTCGGATGAATGATCACGCCTCTTTGCTGGACCTCGGAACTGGTACAGGCGATCTGGCACGGGAGGCGCTGTCAGCGTTTCCTAAGGCTCGGGTTGTAGCGGCAGACTTCACGTTAGAAATGATGCGAGTGGGGCAGAAGACAAGTCCGCTTATTTTTTCTACTGCTGATGCGCTCCGATTGCCGTTCAACAATTCATCCTTTGATGCTGTTATCTCTGGCTTTCTGATGCGGAACGTCATTGATTTGCAAAAAGCATTGGCAGAGCAATATCGCGTGTTGAAAAAAGGCGGACGCATTGTTGTTCTTGATACAACCCGCCCAAAGAAAAATATCTTATCCCCATTTATTTCTTTTCATATGCACTTCATTATCCCCACTCTTGGAGGGCTTCTTACTGGTTCAAAAGATGCCTATCGCTATTTGCCTGAAACTACAGAAGGGTTTGTCACGGCTGAGGAGATGGCGTCACGCATGGCCGCGGCTGGTTTCCAAAAGATCAGTTTTCAGCGGCTTATGTTTGGGACGATTGCGATTCATTGGGGTGAGAAGTAAATTGTTTTAGCTGGATGCGAGGACTGCCTTTACCGCTTTGTTGAAAAAACCAGCAGTAGGCTCGCCAGTGTGCCAGTGTACTGGGCAGAAAATATCCATACCTGTGAGCCGACTCAGTTCTTTGATATTACCCCTATATCTTTCGGCATGATGTACAGCAAGCACTGTAGGCAGGTTTTGGCTTTTTGCCCATGCCAGACGGCTTGTATATCGATTGGCGATAAAGTGGAAGCTTGGGTCCTGTTCGAGCAGATAATCGAGCATTCGCATGTCTTGCGTGATAACCAATCCCTGTAACGATGTTGGGTATTCAATGTCTGACGGGTCAACCTGTATGGGGAGGAATGGGAAGCCATAAAGGTCGATTTTTTCATTTCTTCCCACTCTGTAAGGAATGTATGTCAAATAAATCCCATCAGAGTTGTACGCGGTTCTGGATACTTTTTTATATTTGAATAATTTATGTGGAGGGGAAAATTTGGGGCAATCGTCCAACAGTAAATGACCGCCTTCCCACAGGTCATCTCCGGCCATGTTATTCATGAAAAGTATGGATTTTTCTGTTTCAGCGAGTTTAGTCATATTTCCTCGCATGAAATTATCGCCTTATTTTTATTTTAAATCATTGTGATACCAATGCAAAACAAGGCAGAATTTAGGGTGTTTGGGTCTCTGCGATAAGTTTCGCCTTCGTTTTGGCCTGTCCATCAGGGTATGCTGAGGACACTTCTTCCTCGTACATTTTGTCCAACATTTTGACTGCGGCGGTCACCACTAGTGGGTCGAACTGTGTGCCCGAGTTTTTAGTCAATTCTTCGTGGATCTTCTCTGGCTTTAAGGCTCGCCGATATGGTCGGTCCGACGACATGGCCTCAATTGCGTCAGCAACAGCTACAATGCGTGCCTCAAGATGGATTTGACTTCCTGCGATCTTGTCCGGATATCCTTTGCCGTCGTGCCTTTCATGATGTTGACGGATGATTTGTGCCAGTGGACGCAAAGATGGCGTGCTTTTGATAAGGTCCCCTCCCAGGGAAGTGTGTTTTTTTATCACTTCGTATTCTGCAGAACTAAGACTTGATGGTTTGGTTAGTAATTCCATTGGAATTCCCAACTTACCAATATCATGCAACAATCCCGCTTTCCGAATGATCTCGATCTGTTTCTTGCTGAGGTTGAGTTCTGTCGCTATTTGTGTGGCGTATTTACTCACCTGTTTCGAGTGTCCGAGGACATGGGGATCGCGCAAATCGATGATCTCGGAAAGAGTTGTGAGCAGACCTTCGCTTAATTCATGGATTTCATTCGTGCTTTTTTCCAGTTCCTGATTTTTCTTCCTTAACTTTGTCACAACTTCGCGTGTGTGTCCTACGTATTGTGCCTGGCTAAAGCGCAAGAGAATCAGTGGAACAGCAACAAAAATGACGCCAAGCAGGTCGGCATGTTGATATCCAAAGATCAAGGAATAGGAGATAAAACCGATGCCAATATAATAGATGGCCATCCATCGATATTGTTCCTTCCAGATATCGAATGGCGACTGTTTCAAGTCAATGCCCATGCCTAACGATATTAGAATGGTTGTAAGGAAGTAAGTGGTGATGGATGCGGTAAGGGTGTACAGAAGTTGTGTCCCTACATTCCAGTTTTGCAGGAATACACCACTGGTTATGACCATGAGATTTACAAGCATGCCGGCAATGATGTGATTGCTTAAATTGAAGACAAACCTGTTCAAGGGACTTCTAAATTTTATAGCCGTGGTTACCGCATACGCCGTACTACATACAATAGTGCCTAACGGACCAAAAAGGATAAATCCTGCAACGAGCGGGGCCGCAGTTGTTGATATCGACGTGTTCCCTACGTAGAGGTTGATCGAGAAGCTTTCGGCGAGAATGGTCAACAGGATCAACATGGCAAGCCCGGTCCACTCAATTGGCGTTTGTGGAAGTGACGGGCGCTGGAAGTTGTATCCCAGGATCGCGGTGAAGATGGCAACTGCGGCTACCGCTGTGATATATAGATATACTTTATAGGACGCAATATGATGGGTGTTAGGGTGACTTGAATTGACAGCATATCCCTCTTGTGGCTTGGGATTTGTACTTTTTTCTGTCTTGGAATTTAAATCCGCTTCTGATGGTGTCAGATATTTGGCGGAAGATGCTAAATATTTTTCCTCTGCTGTGGAAGTCTCTCCCACAGGGTATGTCTGTGGACTCGATATATTTGTTGCCTCATCTGCCTGTACTTGTGTATAGCTAAATACCTGATTGCGCCCTCGGACCTTTGATCTATATAATGCGGTATCGGCGTTGTGAATGATCTCTTCGCCGGTTTGCTCAAAATCTTCACGTGCCGCCACACCCAGGCTCATCGTGACCTTGATAGGTTCAATGCTGGTGGGAATCGAAAAACTATGGGACTCAATAGCCTGGCGGATCAATTCGGCTCTTTGAAAAGCCTGTTCCATGGTCGCCTCTGGCATAAGAATGGCAAACTCCTCACCTCCAAACCTGGCGACCACATCATATTGGCGAACGGTCTCTTTTAGGATACCGGCTATGCCTTTCAATACATCGTCCCCGGCTAAATGTCCGTACGTGTTGTTGATGTTTCTTAGAAGATCAAGATCCGCCATGATCACTGAAAGCGGACGATCATAACGGTTGGCACGGATCAATTCATGTTTGAGTTGTGCCATAAAATACCCATGGTTGAACAAATTGGTTTTGGGATCGGTCTCAGTTTTTCGTTCTAAAGATGGGATTTTTAGGGTCTTATAGAATGGATATAACGGTATCAAGAAAAGGAATAAAGCATACGGGTTGTATTTCCAAACAATAGCCAGGCTTGCCCCCAGGCTTAACATGGTTAAGTCTATAAGCATTGGGGTGATTCCAAATGCCCCTGACTGTTTGAAACTTTCACCACGTGCCAGCCACAAAATTACGCCAATAATAAAATGATTGAGAAGTGTGAAGCTTGTTGCGCTGGTTATGATGGCAACAATGGTAAGTGGAGATGTTAAGTCGCCGGATGGATTGATCGTTGTATAAGTGGTGTGTGCGACTTGTGCGGCGATTAAATAACATCCAATATTGAACGGTTGAATGTACCATGCGGGTGGGGGATTCAATATCCACTGAACCAAATTCGCTACAACAATCACTATAAAGAAATCAGGGTTTCCAGACAATACGAGAATAAATCCAAAAACGATAAAGCTAGTGGTGAAGTGCGATCGGTTTGTGGACCCTTCTACCTTAAAGGTGTGTAGGACTCCTCCCAGTAGTGCAATAAATATGAGAAAGCCAGGGTTTAGCACGAACCTGAAGTTTAGGTGCAAAATTAAAATGAGAGCACCTAGAATATTGATCGATATTAAGTAGAGCCTTGCAGGGATTGATAATTCCTTCATAGAGATCGACACCTTATTGTCAAAGTAGCAAGGGTGAATGCTTGCGATCTTGGTTGATATGTTTGGTGATCCGATTTTTGTAAATATACATTAAACCAAGGTGTTTTAAGAAGAGAGCCCGTTGCAGTTTTGTTAAGCATATAGCCTGCTGACAAAACAAGGACCTTCGAGGCTTCCCCTCGAAGGTCCTTGTTTTTTTGACTGCGTAGGATTTACCCGTTCCAACTGACTGTTGATAGACAGTAGTGTGTATATGTTTTTTTTGAATATTCAACTACAGCGATGATACACAAGACTGTAGCCAAAATGACCTGTGATGTATGGTGCATGGTAAATTCCTTGTTTTGTAATTACGTCCTGATGCGATAGTAAGAAGTGAATCTGAAAACTGGTTGAGCCTTATTGGCCCCAGTAGTCACTATTCCATCCTATGGAATTCCAACCGATTGAATTCCATCCAATCGAGTTCCAACCAATTGAATTCCAACCGATCGAGTTCCAGCCAATACTGCCCCATGTGATGGGTTCTGAGCCTGTAGTAAGCAATTGACTGGGAAGGAGATCGGTGTTGGTAGTGTCTGTAGTGCTTGTCCTTGTTGCCGCAAAGATGTCCAAATACCCGGCGCCTGCTTTAGTTGGATCATAACCATTCCAATTTGTATTGGCTGTGGATTTCAACCGATACTTTACTTGATCAGGATTCAAATTAGGTTCTGCTTGTAGCAAGGTCGCAACCGCTCCACTAACCATTGGTGCGGATACAGAAGTGCCAGAGACCTTGAAATAACTGTTGGAAATTATGTTTGCGGGATGGGCTTTGGCAATACCCATATTCATGTTGACGATTCGGGCGATGATATTTTTGCCGGGCGCAACAAGATCAGGCTTGATTACACCATCTGCAGTTGTTCCATAAGCGGAGAAAGATGTAACGATATCATCGTTAAGGGATGTTGTACCTTTATCATCTGTAGCCCCAACAGTGATGACGAACGGATCATTGGCTGGTGGGTATACAACTCCATTTGCCTGATTACCTGCAGACACAACAACAACGATCTTGTTGAACCAGAGAACTTCCACTGCCGCATCTAGCGGGCTGGTGTTATATGATTCGGCAACAGTGCTATTGAAAGATATATTTACAACGCGTATGTTGTACGTATCTTTGTTATTCAAGATCCACTGCAAGCCCTTGATAACGTCTGACGATTTTGCGCTTCCATCGTCGTTGCTGACCTTGACGTTAATAACATTGGCCATCGGCGCCACGCCGATATACTTGCCAGACGAGTCGCTTCCGTCACCGGCTGCCACGCTTGCAATATGAGTTCCATGGCCGTATCCATCTGTAGCGCTTTGATTGTAGTCAGTGTTGAAACGGACATTGGCGATCTGGCGGTTTGTGCCTGCGTTTGTATAAAAATCACCGGTTGAATTGACACCGCTATCGACGATGGCGATTCCTATGCCTTTTCCTTGAAGATAAGTTGGGTCTGTATTCCAGGTTTTATCTGCACGGATCGTGGAGATATAAGAGCTCGCCAGATTTTTTGTGTCGATACATTGCGAACAAGCAGATGAATTGACCTTCGCGTCCAAGCTGACCCATCGAACTGAATCCACACGCGATAGTTCAACGGCCGCTTTTGCTGTTGTCTCCGCATAAAACGAATTGATGATGCTTAAATCGCCAGCGACTCTACCGCCTAGCTTTGTAACTTCTGCTTCTGGCAAGGTGGAGTTGCCAATTTTTTGTACAATAACGGAAACATCCTGATTAGGATTTGCAAGTGCCAGTTGAATTAATTCTGGTTGAGCTTTGGTCGGGGCATCAATGGTTTGAGCTGACCCGATAAGTGCCATGAGCGTAATGGGTATTAATATCAATTGAAATAAACGATTGGATTTCATCACATGGCTCCTTTCATTAATATGGATTTATCCGAATATATTTTGCCTGAACTTGTCCTGAATGAAGATACGTATACGTACTTATATTAAGTTGCAGAAAGATTACAGGCCTGTAAGGTGCGAAGGGCCCTAGAGAGTTGTATTGCACCTAAAAGTAGATAAGGCATAACGTTCGCTTATAGGCAAACATCATTGCAACTGAAAACAAAACAGACACCTTGGAGTGCAGGTGTCTGTCTACATAAACTATTTACAGATCGTTTTATCTTATTTGTATTACTCGTCTATGGGCAAGATACCGCGTTTGATCGCATACTTGATCACCTCTGCCATATTATGTAGTGCCAGCTTTTTCATAACTTTACTGCGATGTACTTCAACAGTTCGCGGACTAATTACAAGTTTCTCCCCGATCTCAGC
Source organism: Candidatus Defluviilinea proxima (assembly GCA_016721115.1). NCBI lineage: Bacteria > Bacillati > Chloroflexota > Anaerolineae > Anaerolineales > Candidatus Villigracilaceae > Candidatus Defluviilinea > Candidatus Defluviilinea proxima. The sequence continues at coordinate 3,847,083 of JADKIW010000001.1, read as the reverse complement.
ACTGGATTTTCCTTCAGCCATGAGTTGCAATATCTCACGTTCCCTCGCGGTAAGAGTTTGGTAAGTGTCCAGAGGCGCCTCATTTGCCTGTCGGCCTGTGCCTTCAAGACGTTCGGCCAATTTCTCGCTGATATATCGGTTTCCCTGTATGACAGCATAGATTGCATTTACTAGTTCACTGGGACCTGTTTCTTTGAGTATGTATCCGTCAGCTCCCAGTTTCAAAGCTTCTACGACATATGCATTTGCGCTTTGCATAGAGAGGACAATGGATCGGGTGGTAGGTGAAAGCTTCTTAAGTTGACGCAAAACTTCCAGTCCGTTTAGACCCGGCATCATCATATCCACAACCAATACATTTGGCTTCAAAGTCTCGATCAAATGGATTGCTTCCAGCCCATCGCCGGCTTCTCCGACTACGTGGAACTCCGGGTTACTGTCCAATAAATGACGTAGTCCTTGACGGACGATTGGGTGATCATCTGCCAGCACGACCGTGATTGCGCTCAATCTTTCTCCTTTCAAGTGGCTTGTTGGTAAGCGGGAGGGCGGCTACGATCTGTGTACCCTGGTTGATAAACGACTCGATAATGATATAGCCGCCAACCAGACTGGCCCTCTCGCGCATTCCGCTTAATCCTGAAGTCGGTTTGTTCGTGTCTACCGATTGATGGAACCCAGCTCCTTGATCGAGTATTTCGATCCAAAGTGTTTCCTCTTGAACCAAGAGGCCTACAAACACCTCTTTTACTTTTGCATAACGAGCCACATTTGTGAGAGCCTCTTGGACGATCCGGTAGGCGGCCGTCTCGATCTCTTGCGGGAACCTTCCTTCGTGATTGTATCCCTTAAAATTAACGTGAATACCTGTTTGTAATTCGAATCGTTCCACATGCCATTGCAGGGTGGGTAACAAGCCCATATCATCCAACATGCTGGGACGTAGATTAAGTGACATTTCCCGTACTTGCCCGATCACTTCACCGATTGCCTTTTGGATCTCTTCAATACCGGTTCGTTGCTTATCCCCAGTTTGATTCTTGGTATTCTCAAGCATGAACTGTAGACCCGTTAAGACCTGCCCTAGATGGTCATGCAATTCCCGCGCGATATGTCGTCTTTCTTCCTCCTGAACATTGACAATACTTTTTGCCAGCTTTCGCTGGTATTCGCGCCCGATTTGCACCTGTTTGAATAAATTTGCATTGGTGATGGCAATGGCCGCCTGATCAGCAAGACCTCTTAATAGGTCAAGGTCTGCGTTTTGCAGAGATTTCGGTGGTTTGATAAAGCTCGAGACCAAAACCCCCAACAACACCTTTTGATGAAATACACCGACGATCACCACGCTTTGAATATTCTCATCGCGGATCATTTGCGCATAAGGCAGATCTCGTTTGACTCTCTTTATGTCTTCGACAACGAGAATTTGCTTCTTCGTCGAGAGAAAAGAGTTGACGAATGATATCGGGAGTTCAAAATGTAGTTCCTTGTACTTTTGCAGTGAGACAACTTTGCTTATGAATTCAACTTGAGAATAGGTATCCTTTTGGGCGTTTAGCAGAAACATGCCGGTGGCCGATGCCTTAAGTGTTCTGTGTGTGAGAACACAAATAGTATTCAGTACAGTTTTGAAATCCAAGTTTGAATTAAACTGCTCAGCCGATAACACCAGCATTTGAGCCCGCTCTGCCTGCCGTTGGATCTCCTTTTCGTAGCGGTTTCGTAGCAGGGCGATCTCTAGGGTTGTGAATATTTGTTTATCTGAAAACGGGAGGAAGAGATACCCGAATGGCCCCGCACTTTTCGATTGTTGAATAGTTGACTGCCCGGCCACTTGCGCCATGTAAACAATGGGAATATTATGCTTGGCTCGAACTAGCTTGCCGGTTTGAATCCCATCCATCCCTTTTTGCAGACGGGTATTCATGACGATCAGATCGGGCTCCAGTTCTTTGATGGTTTGCATCGCCTTACTGCCAGACGTGCAAATGCCAGCGACCTCGTATCCAAACCTACCTAAACGGCTGGCGAGGTCTTGAGCAACTGCCTTATTGTTTTCGATGATCAAAATTCTGACCGGCATGATAAATCTTATACCTGAAAGCTTTCCGTTATTTGAGAATTGAATTGCATTGCAATGCGATTAAAACCAACTCTCAATGATGGCAGGTAGTGCCTGATACCAGACGATCTTCAATAGCCCTGTATATTTTGCCAGCCAGACTGGGATTTCCAAGTTTGATGTTGTGACTGGAATTGCAGGACTAAAATCCACATTGCGCCCATCAATTGTATATTGATATCGCCTCTTTTTCTGGACCTTTGAATCTGTATCCAGAAATTCCTGAACCTTTTCCTTCTCTGAAAGTTTCCACCATCTCGGCAGATCGGAAGTGGCTTTGAACCCTGTAAGTATCCCTAGATCTTCAAGTAATTGATTTTCGCATGGTTTGAGCGCGTTATATTTCCTACGGAAGTACATCACGTCAGGATCAATATTTACAAGCGGTTTTAGCCACAAGCGGTGAATACTGGTCCGAATGGCATTCTGCGTGGATGTATCGTTGGGGTTGTTTAGCCAAACAGTCATGGCTCTGTTGAGCCAATACGGGCTGACATCTGGCCCAATACGAATGCCATCACATAACCCAAGCGATGGGATGATCGGTGCGCCACACGCAAGGATATATGCATCGCCTGCGGCTTCTCGTACCACCTGCATGGCATTGCGATATGCTTCCTCACGCGGAATATCTTTATAGCGTTTGCCGATTGCCGCACCTGCATAAAGAAAATCAAGTTTGAGATACTCATATCCCCAACCAACCACTTTACGGATGAGTGTATCGAGCCAATCTAAAACTTCGGGGTGAGTGATATCCAGTGCATACGTCGAGCCTGTCCAGTTCAGGCCCGCAGGGACAAGGTTCCCATGTTCATCGCGGAGAAGCCAATCACTATGATCGTGAAAGATGTTTAAATTTGGAGTGACAATAAAAGGCGAAAGCCAAATCCCTGCGGTGCGGCCAGTGGCTTTGATCTTGTCAGCGAATGCATCCATGCCCAAAGGGAAGTTTTTGCCTGCATTCCAATGTCCGCTGTTATCCTGCCAGCCATCGTCAATTTGGAAGACATCAAAAGGCAGGTCGCCCAATTCGTGTAAGGCTTTCGTGAGGATGGGTTCGTTAATCCATTTAAATAGGGAATACCATGAGCACCAAACACGAGGTGCTTTCTCGAAACGGGTTTTCCCGAACTTCATTTCAAGAGCGGTTGTATATTTTTCGAAGACATCGTCTTCTTTTCCACGGGCGACCAGCCATTCTTGGGGTGAGTTATTATCTTGTTCTGTGAATTCATAAAACCCTTTGAGCATGTGCCCATCCAGTTCAACACGACCGCCCAAGCCTAATGCGCCAATGAGAATGATATCGTCTTCGCCCATTTCCACAGCACCGACCCACGCGCTGATGTGGTTTTTGTGAAAGGCGTAAGCGGGATCCTCATCCTTAACACGGAATTCAGGGACACGGACGGGGAGCGGTGGCTCGGATGGATCAAGCCAAGAAGTGAACGTCCAGGATTGCCATCCGTGGCGGAAAAAGCGCTTCGGAGGCTGGGGCAGGTTCAGGTCCACGTGAGAGGCGGTGAGAATTTGGTGATGTGAAGTTTCTGGGATTGCGTCGGCGTCGATATGAAGAGTACTCATGTGTCGAATTATCCTGCTTAATTTGTTGACGGTCAAATTGAGTTGTGGCATAATGCTTGAAACACAAAGGCAGTGAAGAGAACGAGTAGATCTGAGAAGTTGTCAGAGAGCCTGCGGAATTGGTGCGAGCAGGTCAACAGAGCAGATCGAAAATCATCTCGGAGCCGTAAGCTGAAATTCAAAAGTAAGCGAGCCGTGGTTGTTCTACGTTACAGGAACAGGATGATGTTAGTCGTCCATGGAGTGCTTTGTCGTTGACAAAGAACCAGAGTGGTACCGCGGGATTTCTCTCGTCTCTGTTAGAGATGAGAGTTTTTGTTTTAATACAAGATTACCTGACTAGGAAACTAGGAGACGAACTATGTTTAAACCTGTTAATTCAAAACTCAATGTGACTTCGATGGAAGAGAACGTGCTGAAGTTCTGGAAGCAAGCCGGGATCTTCAAGAAGACCGTTGAACAACGCAAAGGCGGACCCGAGTATGTATTTTACGAAGGCCCTCCAACTGCAAACGGAAAGCCTGGCGTGCACCATGTGTTGGCGCGCGCGTTCAAGGACATGTTCCCGCGTTACAAGATCATGCGCGGTTATCACGTCTCGCGCCGTGGCGGTTGGGATACGCATGGTCTGCCGGTTGAGATCGAAGTTGAGAAGCAGTTGGGTTTTACCAACAAACAGCAGATCGAAGAATATGGCATCGATAAGTTCAATGAGCTTTGTCGTAAGTCCGTTTTTACCTATATTCAAGATTGGGAAAAGATGACCGACCGCATCGCGTATTGGGTGGACCTCGAAGACGCGTATGTGACCTACACCAACGACTACATCGAGTCGATCTGGTGGATCTTGAAAAATTTCTGGGATAAAGACCTGCTCTACAAAGGTTATAAGGTTGTGCCGTATTGCCCACGTTGTGGCACGCCTCTTTCTGACCATGAAGTTGCCCTCGGTTACGATGATGCGACCGACCCATCGGTCTTTGTCCGCATGCCACTGGTAGATAAGCCTGATACTTCGTTGTTGGTGTGGACGACGACTCCGTGGACGTTGCCTGGCAACGTGGCTGTTGTCGCGCACCCCGATGTAGACTATGTCACCATCGAACGTGATAACAACGGCACGAAAGAGAAGTTGATCCTTGCCAAGGCACTCGTTCAAAAGGTGTTCGGTGAAGAAGAAGTTAAAGTCGTTGATACGTTCAAAGGCAAGAAGCTTCATGGAATGAAGTACCAGCCTTTGTATACCTTCATGCCTGTGGACAAGCCTGCCTATTACGTGGTGACCGCTGATTACGTCACAACCGAAGATGGCACAGGCTTAGTTCACACGGCTCCTGCATTCGGTCAGGAAGATATGGAGACGGGCAAGAAATATGATTTGCCCGTGTTGATGACCGTTTTGCCGAATGGCACGTTCATGAACGAAGTGACTCCGTGGCGCGGTGTGTTCGTCAAAGATGCCGACCCGCTTATCATCGAAGATCTGACCGCTCGTGGTCTGCTTTATAAGTGGGAAGGATACACTCACACATATCCGTTCTGCTGGCGTTGTAAGACTCCATTGCTTTATTACGCGCGTGAGTCGTGGTACATCCGCACAAGCCAATTCCGCGATAAACTCGTTGGCCTGAATAACACGATCAACTGGGTTCCAGAGCACGTGAAGGAAGGTCGCTTTGGTAATTGGCTTTCCAACAATATCGACTGGGCTTTGAGCCGTGAACGCTATTGGGGTACACCGCTCCCGATCTGGGAGTGTGCTGGTTGTAAACATCGTGAAGGTGTCGGGTCAGTGGCTGAGCTTTCTGCAAAAGCAGGCAAGGACCTCAGCGAACTTGATTTGCATCGTCCGTATGTGGATAACGTCCATTGGGATTGTTCCGAGTGCGGCGGCAAGATGACGCGCGTCCCGGACTTGATCGACGTGTGGTTCGACTCAGGCTCCATGCCGTATGCACAGTGGCACTATCCGTTTGAGAATCAGGATAAATTCAAGCAACAGTTCCCAGCTGATTACATCTGCGAAGCCGTTGACCAGACACGCGGTTGGTTCTATTCCCTCCACGCCATCAGCACGTTGCTCAATGATGATGTTTCGTTCAAGAACGTGATCTGTCTCGGCCTCATCCTCGATGGCGAAGGACTCAAGATGTCCAAGTCGAAAGGCAACATCATCGCTCCGTGGGATGTGTTGAGCGTCAATGGTGCCGACGCCTTCCGCTGGTATCTCTACACCGCGTCTCCCCCAGGACAGGAACGTCGCTTCTCTTCAGAGTTGGTGGGTGAGGTCATTCGAAGTTTCACACTCACGTTGTGGAATGTGTATTCGTTCTTCGTGACGTACGCGAATCTCGATAAACCCACCGTCACCACCAGCCCGATCGCAACGAGTGATCTTGACCGTTGGTTGTTATCGGAACTCAATGTGCTCGTCCGTGACGTGACGGAAGCATACGAAAAATATGATGTGCCAAACGCGACGCGCCCGATCGAAGGCTTCGTGGAGAAATTGTCCACGTGGTACTTGAGACGCTCCCGCCGTCGCTTCTGGAAATCTGAATCGGACTCTGACAAACAGGCCGCTTACTCCACTTTGTATACGGCTCTTGTTACAATCTCGAAGTTGCTTGCGCCCTCCATGCCTTTCCTTGCCGACGAAATGTACCAGAATCTCGTCCGCTCGGTGGATTCATCTGCACCTGAGTCTGTGCATCTCGCTGAATGGCCCAAGGTGTTGACTGAGATGATCGATGAGATGCTCAACAGCGATATGAACCTCGTCATGAAACTCGTCTCGCTCGGGCATTCCGCCCGTCAGAAGGCGAATCGCAAAGTACGTCAGCCGTTGGCCGAAGTGGCGTTCTCACTTGGTAATGCCAACGAGCGCAAAGCTGTTGAAACCTATGCCGACCTGTTCACTGATGAATTGAACGTCAAACAAGTCCGTTTGCTGGATGCCGCGACTGAAGCTGTATCGCACGCAGTCAAGCCGTTGCCCAAGCAGTTGGGGCAGAAGTATGGGAATAAATTCCCTGCTTTGCAAAAGGCGATCCTCGCGTTGAACCCTGAAGATGTTGCCCGCACGTTGATGTCTGGTCAGCCTGTAAAGGTGACGCTCGAAGATGTTGAGTATGGCATCCTTGCGGAGGAAGTTGAAGTGAAGGCGCAGGCGAAGGAAGGTTTCGCTGTCGCTGAGGACGGCCCGTATGTAGCGGCACTCGTCACTGAGTTGACGCCTGAACTTGTGCAGGAAGGTTTGGCGAGAGAATTTGTCCGCCGTGTGCAAGACCTTCGGAAGAGTGCTGATCTGGATGTGGCCGATCGCATAGAGTTGTTCGTCGAGGCCTCCGCAGGCTTGAGGTCCGCTATTGAGGCGCATAAGGATTACATCACTGCTGAAACGCTGACATCTGACCTCATGTTTGGCAGTCCGCCTGAAGGGGCATCCATTGTGGAAGACTCATTTGACGGTGAAACTGTCAAAGCGGGTGTGGTCAAGAAATAAAACAGGGAGTCGGGAGCTTGCTCCCGACTCTTATCATTTGAGGTGAAACGATATGCAAAAACTTCCACTATGGGTGCGAAAAATGCGTGCAAATGGCGTGCATCTTTTCACGGCTACAGGAGCCGTGTGGGGATTTTTGACGTTGCTCGCCATTTGGGATGGAAATATTAAACTCGCCATTGTGTATATCATCGTCGCGATGTTCGTGGATGGCTTCGATGGAATGCTGGCGCGTTGGTTTGACGTGAAGACCTATGCAACGTGGATCGATGGCGGTCTGCTCGATAATATCATTGACTATTTGAATTATGTGGTGGTTGCGTCTTTGTTGTTGATCAAAGTGCCTAACCTTGTGCCGCAAGGATTTGAAATGGCAGGCGCGATTTCCATGTTGTTGACTTCTGGTTTTCAGTTCACGCAGACCGATGCCAAGACTGATAACGAGACCTATTTCTTCAAGGGGTTTCCGTCTGTGTGGAATTTCCTTGTGTTGTATATGATGTTGTTGAAGTTAAATCCGTGGATCAACTTGGTGGTGTTAGTGATCTGCAATATCCTCGTGTTCGTGCCGATCAAGTTCTTGTATCCCAGTCGCAATAACCGCCTTCGCCGCTTCACGTTGGCATTTACGTATCTATACGGCGCAGTGGGAATCTGGGGATTATTGCAGTACCCTGATGTGCCTGCATGGGTAGCGCCTGCTTCGTTCTTGTATGTGGTGTATTATTTTGTCATGAGTATTTTTCCCAAATTGGGCGCCACCAAACAACCCGCGTAATGAGAATCGAAAAAGCCCTACAAGTCACAGATGAGATCTATGAGGCGGTATGCAGATTGGTCCCGTTTTTGGGAGCACATAAGCCGATACCGCCTCGCTCTGACTTGGCCATTTTAGTTGAGTCAGATGCATCCACTTTGCTGATCGCCCGCGCATCGGATGAAGATACTCGCATCGTCGGTATGCTCACGATTTCGATCTATCGTGTGCCCACAGGGATTCGGTCCATTGTGGAAGATGTGGTTGTGGATGCAGAGTATCGTGGCATGGGGATTGCAAAAGCGCTCTTACAGGATGCTATGGATGTTGCTCGGAAGGCGGGGGCGAGTGGTATTGCACTTACGTCCAATCCGCAAAGGGTGGAAGCGAACCAGTTGTATTTAGCGATGGGATTCAAGCGGCGTGAGACAAACGCATATTATTATGCGTTGTAATGGTTTGCAAATAGAGATCATTTCTCGCTAAACACCAATTGAATTGCAAAACAAGCAAGTATCATTGCGAACGCTTGTTGAATGCGTTTTATTGCTCTCGATGAATTCATCAAATACGCACTGACACTGCTTGATAAAATTCCATACAATGCGAACACGATAAATGTTATGCCCATGAAGACAGCACTAAGCATTATCATTTCCAAAGTTGGCGAAGATGAATTTTTAGAGACGAAAAGCGGCAAGAAAGCGAAGAAAAAGATCGTTAATTTAGGATTTAACAGATTGATTGCAATTGCTTTGGCTATTATTTGCGACACGCTGGTCTCTGCGTTTTTCTTGTTGAGCTCAAGCGTGCCTGCTTCGCGCCACATGTTCCATGCAAGATAAAGCAAATACGCAGATCCCGCTAATTTTATGACGGAGAAGACTTGCGCACTCATGTTCAGTATTGCTGAGAGTCCTAAGACAGTTGCTAGGATATGCGGAATAATTCCAAGTGTGCAACCAACGGCAGCAGCAAGACTGGCTCGCCATTTGAGAGTTATTCCAGTGGTAATTGTGTAAACAGCTCCTGTTCCTGGAATTAACACAACAATTAGTGAAGCGAGAAGGAATTCAGGTTTGAACATTTTCTACCTCTCGTAAACTTATTTTATGAAACTGAAGTTATCTTTGTTGGGTAACAACTTTTAACAACTCTTCATTGATCAGATTACCGTTTTGATCCACGAGACCAAAATCCATTTTTTTGTAGCTCCAATATGCATATCCAATTTTGTACTCATTTAGGACGTCAATAAAATCTCGTGCCCAGTTGATGCGGGTTTGCATAGGCGCCAGATCAATAGTGCCAAATTCACCACAATAGAGTGACTTATTTTCTTGTTCCATAAATTGTTTTGCATGTTTTAACATATCAACAAGGAACTGCCGATCTAGTTGGCGAGCAAAGGAGTGTTCGTATCTGGGGATATGAACGGGGTAGTGTGTTTTTAAAAATTGAGCCAACTCAGGAACTTCGCCTGGATAGTTAGCAGTGTAGCTGAACTGTTCCATCTCTACTACCCAATACGCTTTCTGGTGGGTTACTACTAACGGCTCATAAAAGTGGAAGGTATGTAGTAAGTTTGAATCAGGGTTTGTATGAATATTGGACAACTCATTTACCGCATTGTAGTTATTCCCTCCGATAATGATCAAGCGGTGGGCATCGATTTCCCGTATGTGATTGATAATCTGTTGGGCTAAATTATTCCACGGCTCACTATCTGGTAATACCATTTCATTAAGTAGTTCAAAAGCCAGGACATCTTCGGCCTGACCAAGGTACCGGCGAGTGAGAGCCACCCATAAGTTGATGAAACGTTGTTGCATGGATGGTTCTGTAAACAAGGTGTTGATTTCTTTCATTTCGGCTTCCAGAGTGTTAGTAAAGCTAAAACCTGGAGCTTTGTGCATGTCGAAAATCACACGTAGTCCATTATCTTGGCACCAAGTCAGGCAGTTGTCGAGATATGCAAAACCAGATTCGTGATATGTGCCAGGGTTGGTATCGTCTTCAAGAATTGGGTAATCGATTGGTAAACGAATATGGTCAAAGCCCCAGTCCGCAATTTGACGAATATCGTCTTTTGTAATGAAAGTATCAAAATGATGACGATCAAATTCTTTATATTGAGAAATCCACCCTCCTAAGTTAATGCCAATTTTCAATGATTCTTTTTTCATAACTTTACCCTTTTCTTATTTTTTTCAGAAATATATTCAACTTACCATGGCTTTTCGCAACACCCAGATTCCGCAAGTCAGCCACCATACTATGCTAAGTAGCATCAAAATTACAAAGACATTAATAAGGGCTTCACGACCTGTAAAAGTCATTACGATTCCTAAAGCCAATCCTGAAATACCCAAGAGAACACCATACCAACCTAACCATCGAGGGTAGGTAGAACTATGAATCATGCCGATACCAAAAAACGTGAAAGCCAGCCAATTTACCATTACATTCATGGGAAATGTTCCCCGTCCAAAACCAGCGGGTGATAGCACCGTGACAACACTATAGGCTATATCCTTGCTGGCGGCGGGTGATGCAAGCCAGTTGGTGATCGCTGCCGGGTAGGATATATCTAAAGTCATGCCCATTGTCCAGAGAGTAACCCCTATCAAATGAAAATAAAAACCCAGGCGAACCCACACAGCGCCCTCAAGTCTGACTGAGTGGTAAATTCCCGATATGCCAATCAGTATTGCCCAAAAGCCAAATGTTAGCAGGAGAGCACAGCCCTGTAACAATGTCGCTTGCTCAGCATATACTTTCTGTTGAGCTAATACATCACTTAGGTCAGATGCGCGTGGGAGTAGGAGACTCCCTAGAACGAGCAGAAACGCTCCAACCACAAAGCCAATGCCGCTTACTTTTTGATGCAGGTTGTCTTGAGTTATGCTTTGTTTATCCAACATAATTTGTTTTTTCCATGTTGACCATATTATTATAGTTGACCGACGGCTTAAGTAGCGGGTTCGTTAACTTACTTCTACCACACCTCTTCTATGATTTCCTTTAGCTTCGGCCCAATTAACTCATATCCTTTGCCATTCAAATGTAAACCGTCTGGCATGATCTCTGTATTTACATTTCCCTGTTCGTTTGTCAGCATTGCACCAATATCTTTGAATATGACTTCAGTGTCAACATACTCCGCAGCCAACTGCTGATTGATATCGATGATTTTCTGCCCGTAATTTATCCCTGCCTCAGCGCTGTTCCTTGGGAATAGCCCGAGAACAACGACCTTGGCGTTCACGAGCTTTCCCTGAATGATCTCGACGATCTCTTTGATTCCATTCACGATCATTGCTTCTGTATCTTTGTCAAGATTATTTGTCCCAGCTAACAACAGAATTACTTTTGGGTGCAGGCCTTCCAGTTCCCCATGTAATACGCGCCACTTGATATTCTCCAGATAGTCTCCACCGACGCCCAAATTTGCTGGATGATACGTGGCAAAATATTTAGTCCATATGTCGATGTAGTCTTCCCATCTTCTGGTCAATGAGTCGCCGAGGAATACTAATTGAATATCATCATCCTTAATTCCCAAGATCTTGTTATGCTTTGCGATATGATGCTCGTCCGTGCGCATGATGGCTTCCAAGTTTGTTCTCCTTGTTCATGCTATGTTGCCCAGCGGATGGCGTTACCTGCGCTGGGGCGGGGACGGCGAAGCCGTCCAGCCAGAAAAAAGATAAGGCGTGAAAAACTGCTTGGGATGTGCGCAGAATCCCCAGCGTCAGGTAGTATCTTTAAGAAGGACATGGCAGATCGATGTCGGGTAGGTCCGTGGAGACCGTCGTGCAGCAGGATCGCCATGTCCTATCGTCGGGAGAGCCCGAACAGTTGAAAGGTCTCAAAGACCGAATACTAGCGTGGGCTCAACTCCATTATACGGATTGGAGAAACAAATGACAACTAGTAGCGGAAAGTTCGTCGGGATCGATGTTGCCAAAGACAAATTAGATGTTGTGGTGATGGGGGAAGCGAAAGCCAGCCAAGTCAACAATGATGGAAAAGGGATCGCCAACCTGATCAAGCAGATGCAGAAACTGCAACCAGAGTTGATCGTGGTAGAAGCGACTGGTGGTTACCAACGGGCAGTGGTGGATGCCCTGTTTCGCTGTGGGTTGGCGGTGGCAGTGGTGAACCCGTCACGAGTGAGACAGTTCGCGCGTGCCTGCGGACTGCTGGCCAAGACGGACAAACTGGATGCGCAAGTGCTGGCGGTGTTTGGGGAGCGGGTGAAGCCAAGGCTGTATGAGGGGAAAGATGAGAAGGAGCGGGAACTGAGCGGCATGTTAGTGAGACGTAGGCAGTTGGAAGAGATGCTGAAGGCGGAAAAGAACCGTTTACGGACAGTTCAGACGAATGTGCAGGGGTTCAGTTGAACGGATCATTACTGTCTTACAAGCGGAGAAGAAGGAAATGGATAAACAGATCGAGCAGTTCGTGAACAAACAGAGTGAGTGGCAGGAAGAGAGTGCCATCCTAAGTAGTGCTCCTGGCGTGGGACCCGTAACAACCGCCACCTTATTGGCAGACCTGCCAGAGTTGGGCAAGCTGGATGGGAAGAAGATTGCGGCATTAGTGGGCGTGGCGCCGATGAACCACGATAGCGGGAAGAAACGTGGTTATCGTAAGACCAAAGGTGGGCGAACCAATGTGCGGAGTGTGTTGTATATGGCGACGTTGGTGGCGTGTCGATACAATCCATTGATCAAGGCACAGTATGAGAACTTGTTGAAACGAGGCAAGGAGAAGAAGGTGGCGATCACAGCTTGTATGCGGAAGTTTCTGGTAATTCTCAATGCTATGATGCGAGATCAACAACCCTTCCGATACTCGCCTGTGGCTTGATTCCTTTCATTTGATCCAAAAAAACAGCAACTGCCTTGACACACAAGACAGTTGCTGCACGCTTTGTTAGCCAGCATTGTACGGATACTTAGCTGTCCTTTTCGGAATCATTTGTTTTCTTTGCGAATTTTGAAGCAAAAAGGGATTTAAATATATTAGGGATTTGCTTCAAGAATTCATAAATAATTGATGATAGGATAGAGGCAATAATACCCAAACCGAGTGCTACCCTCAAATCTGGTGTGGACTGTTTCGTTGATGATACCTTTTTGATTTCCTTTATCCCTAATATTCGTCCATCAACAACGAGTTTGTTTGGTAGAGCATCACCATTGCTTCCAATTATTATGAAACTAAAAGTTACGGTATCACCTTGATTTAGCAAAGCGGCGCTAGCTTGAGCAACTTGTTCAGATACTTTTGTTATTGTCATTCCTACATTAGCTGGTTCGGATGAAACAACCGTTGCGTCTAATAACTTATATTCTGCTGGAAAGGAAAATGAAAGTGGTCGGCTAAAGTCAGTTTCGGAAATTGGTTGGTTGCCAGTATTTTCAATTTGCACCTGGATGAGTAAGGCTTTATCAATGGGCGCACCCTTGTAGAGCACCTGAATATCTTTAACGGCTTCTGGTTTAACATCAACCAAAGAGACAGGGGGGTTGATAGTTACTTGCAATCCCTTTTTAGCTTGTCCGAGAAAGAAAACATTATAGGTCGCAAATATTGCTATCAATGCAAGCAATGTACTAGCAAATTGCCAGAAGTAGTTACGAATTGTTTTCATCTACATTCTTTCTGTGTCGTTTTGCTTAAGCTGGCTAACGGTTTGCGTTACCTGCGCTGGGGCGGGGACGGCGAAGCCGTCCAGCCAGAAAAATGATAAGGCGTAGAAAACTGCTTGAGATTGCCGCAGAATCCCCAGCGTCAGGTGCACGCTTTGTTGGGCGCATTTTTTACGAGAAGCCAATAGGTTTTTATGAACTACCTATAGGCGGTATTTCCTTATCAGGAATTGCCAAGATTTGCTTATCCATATTTTCTCGAGCACTTTCTAGTTCTGCCTTTGTTAAGCGTGGTGACCAGATTTTATATAAATCTACAATACTTTGATAATGTGGATATACATTACTTGACCTTAGCCAACTAAGGACATCGTATTTAGATGCAACAGTTGAGCAATATGTCCGTCCTATGATAGAAAAACCTAGCTTTTCATCGGCTACACCTGTAACAAAAGCACAAGATATACTTTGAAGTTCGTTTAAAGCGGGCAGGACGGAATCCATGTTTAGTCGTTTCGCGGTGTCTGGTAAATATTTAGGTTCAATGGAATTTCTTGTAAAATCTCCAGTTGGACCATCATATCCTGGGATGCCTTTTTGAGTGCGTTCATGAAACATTACGTTTGCCAAAGCAATGTATTGCGACAAATAACGAGACGCGTACTCGATTGCCTTTTCCTTGGCAGCGCGTTCATTTCTTGTTTGCATGTCTTTTTTCATGATGCGAATTTGTTGCAATCCATAAATTGCAGCAACACAAACAATGACCCCGCTGAGTAAATTAAATAATTCTACCCATTCTCGAACACTTTGAAAAAGAGGATTTGAATTCATATATACCTTTTATGTATTCTATTGTGCTATGCGCCCAACGGCAAGCGTTACTTGCGGGTGGGCGGGCGTGGATAAAACATCGAGAGCAGGATTCTGCTTGGGTGTAGAAAAATGCTCGAAAATGCCGCAGAATCCCACCCGTCAAGTGCACGCTTTGTTAGGCGGGCTTTTTTGCAAGAAACCTTTTCTTTAGGTATTCTTGACTGTAATTTTCAAGTAGATTCTCTTGCAACAAACGAGCCACTACATTTTCGCAGAAATACACATATAGTTCATAGTGTCGTTGAGTATTTTCTCGAACTTGCGGCATACCATCTTTCAGTAGCGTCTGTATTTGTTTCAATTCTTCTTTATCTTTAACTAACTCGATAGCATGCTCGTCAATATTATCTAACGACACATCATCGTCAATTAATTGCTGGAGAAACTCAATAAGAGATTTTGTTTTTTGAATAGGTTCGTCAACTGAAGTAATGTCTCCCATTGCTATCCAAGCGTTAAGCGTAATATTGATTATCAGAAAGACGAGTTGTATTTCACCTATAGATTTTTCTTCAACGATTTGTTTGCATTTTTTCTCAAAAACATTATAGGAAACTTCGTCTATTCTTAATTCGCCAAGAGTCTCTTTCTCGCTTGTGCTTTCTCTGTATCTAGGCTTTATGATGAACTCGTACGCCCAATGTAGTATTTCGTCTCTCTTTTTGACATCTAAACCATCAAGGCATTCGAATAAATATTTAATTGAGTTAAATTGTAGCCCTTTCATATACAGTAAATGGGCAGGATGCAAGATTTGGATAAAGGGGAATTCGCCGACTATTCGATACTTTTTGAGCAATTGCGAATATCCTATTGCCATTTTTTCAAGGTGTGGCTTTTCCCAAAACCTTATTTTAAATTTAGGACGATTATTCCTTTCGTAACTTACCAAACTATCTTTTGCTGGATTCGACAAAAAATTAGAAGCAATAATCAAAACTTTATCTGGGCTTTCTGCTGTTGCCCATGCTAATATGCCCTGTATTTTGGTGGGAGGAACACCTTCGGTGTAATGCTTGCACTCCACAAACCAAGTTTCAAAAGATTTATTCCCATCTATGTCTGTTACTTCTAATTTACATTCAATATCTCGTCCGCTATCGGATGGACTTGACGAAAGCCCAGTTCCTTTCCGCCAAGATATGTTGACAAATCCAAGTTCGCCAAGTAAATCGAAACAAAAATTTTCGAATTCTGTTGGAGTAAGATGGTCTAAAGAAAATGGTTTCATAGTATTTTCTATCTTTTTTCACGAATTGCGGACAGCCCGCCTAACGGCTTGCGTTACCCGCGGGTGGGCGGGACGAGAAAACGCCATTTTGCCGGGATCAACTTCAAGCCACGCAAACTGCCTGAAAACGCGGCGACTCCCACCCGTCGGGTGCACGCTGTGTTGGGCTGCATTCTAAATCCTTGATGCAACCTGATTTTCACCAGGTTCATCCCCATCGAAATAAATGTCAAAACCTACTCCTACATTCAATTCAGCCAATCTTTTCATGATCTCTGCATCCAACATTGGACCACCATGTCCAAACGCTGATACCCAGAAACAGGATATTTTCATTTCAGAACCTTCTGATTGTAACTGGCGAATAAATTCTGATTTACCTTCTATTTGGTCAATGAGCCAACTAATATGTCGCCTGATATCTTTTGACTGAAGCTTGGTTTCCGATTCTAGAAACCATGCGGTCGGCCACTCTCTCGTACCTTGCCTTTGTAGATTTCTCCTTTTACTTGTGTCCTGGAAGGTTGTATGCCCAGTTTTGTAGAAAGCGTATTTGGATCATAGGAGTCAGGAAGATAGACACACAATGTCGCGTGTGTCGAGTGGCATGTTGGATATGAATCATTGTAGGCGAAGAGGGAGTTTTGTTCAATCGAATTCATTGATGATAGTCCGAAGACAAATATGACGAAGGGGTCTTGGTATTCAATATGCTGTTCGCAGCCCAACGGTTTGCGTTACCTGCGCTGGGGCGGGGACGGCGAAGCCGTCCAACTGGAAAAATGAAAAGGCGTAGAAAAATGCTTGGGATGTGCGCAGAATCCCCAGCGTCAGGTGCACGCTTTGTTGGCTTGCTTTTATGGTTGCGAAGAACTTAAATCTTTACCTAAAATTATTCCTGTCAAAGAAACATTTTGACCGCTCATTGAAAATCCTTTTACAAAGTTGCTAATCAAAAGAGCATATTTTTCTTTATCTACTTGACTAAAATCGTAATAATGACCACCATCAATATCTGTGATTTTCTTAATAGATAGTGCGTCCCATTGTTCGTTTATTGTGTCGCTTAATCCACTTTCTACATCGAACACCATCATAATATTCATACTATCCCCTTTTTCAAAATCTCTCAAGGCTATTACATAATCTCCAAAGTCTGATGGTGGCGGTGTAGGTAATGAGCGTCCCCAGTATGGGTCGTTTACTATCCCGACAAAATCTTTATATCCAAATTCAACCAGATTAATTTGAGGAGATTTTTGAAGTGTTATAAAAAAATTACTTTCCTCAATATCGGCGGGTCCAGAATTTTGCAAAGAAACTGTTACATTCCATCTCTGCCCGAAATCAGAAATTCTTGTGGGGACAACATCTATTGACACTCTAACAGATGATAACTCTTGTGAATTTGTGTAATCGAATATGAAAAGCGTTAAGTAAATTGTGACAACAAGAGAAGCCAAGCCTATTAAATTTCCAAAGTGCGAAGAACCAAAACCTTTCCAAAGGTTTTTTGATATTTTGGCAATGCTATCTTTGGGAATGGAAATGATTTTGCGTTTCATTGTTTTCACTTTGT
Source organism: Candidatus Defluviilinea proxima (assembly GCA_016721115.1). NCBI lineage: Bacteria > Bacillati > Chloroflexota > Anaerolineae > Anaerolineales > Candidatus Villigracilaceae > Candidatus Defluviilinea > Candidatus Defluviilinea proxima. The sequence goes on along the minus strand of JADKIW010000001.1, from coordinate 3,829,763 downwards.
TGTGCAAGGGGCAAGCCAACGGTGTGCGTTACCCGCGGGTGGGCGGGACGAGATAACGCCATTTTGACGGAACCAACTTCAAGCCACGCAAACTGCCTGAAAACGCGCAGACTCCCACCCGTCGGGTGCACGCTGTGTTGGCTGGCTTTTATGGACGCGAGACTCATTGGTTGTAAACTAACCTGCCCATAAATCTGCTTGATTTTGAATGTAACTTTGATTTCCGCAACGAACTAAAACCTTTACTCAAATAACTCTCTTTTCAAAACTACAAAAAACTGAACACCGATTTTGAGGATTACCTAAAGCGTAACACCAAATTGCAGATCAAGTTGATTAACCATCAATTTTTCTTAGAGTGAGTTAGGTTTGGAAATTGAGGACTGAGCAAATACTCTTTTGTCCTTCTTATTGTCACAAATTGGGCAAACCCAAATCTTATCGTCTTTTGAAAGCATTACTTCGGGAGGAAAATGGGCACGACAAATCTCGTACTTTAATTTGTTTGCTGTTTCGGCTTCAGCAATTTTCAACTCTCTGTACGCTCGCTCGTATGCCGCTTCAGCGTCTGCCTTATGCGCGTTATCTGGTAAAAGACTTATCGCTTGCTTCAAGGCAGCGAGAGCGGAACTAAACAAACCTATTCCCTTTGACAATGTATCTATGTCCATTTTTTCTCCAAATATTGAACTTTGGCGTACTTTTGCTATGAGCGAGCCAGCCAACGGTTTGCGTTACCCGCGCTGGGGCGGGCGGCGGAACGCCGTCCGACTGGAAAAATGATAAGGCGTAGAAAAATGCTTGGAATCGCGCCAGAATCCCCAGCGTCGGGTGCACGCTTTGTTAGGCGCATTTTATGAACGCCAGATTCGTTTGCTGATATAAAGCACATTATATATCCAACACATAGACATATCCTTTGTTGTCTGGACGATCCTCAAATTTAACGCCAAAGTTAGTTAAGTAATTGGACATTAGAACTACACCGTCTTTCAAGTCCGTTTCTGCATTTTCATACTTTGTTTTGAAATAATCCATCAACGCCAGAGTTTTTTCATCTACAAAAGAGGTGGTTGGTATATCTATATCTCTGTATTCATCGTGATGTTGATGGTATGTGGCGAATCCATGAACTGTTGATATTGATATTACATTCACAGTTTCAATGACGCTATTCCAGTACAAGTTAACATCCCCGTGATTCCTGAATTTCTCAATCTCTGATTTAACTTGTGCGTAATATACAGGGTGAGTTTCAGGATTTAAATAATTAAGAAATCCGTTTTTGTTATATTCTTTCCATGTGTCAGTTGGTGGATTAAAAAGCCGTTCAGTGATGTGAAATGAAAATCTATCAGCCATATACTCATCGAATAAAGTATAAAGATTTTCTAGATAATTTTCTAAAGCAAATGAATTTTTAGGGATTTTAGGGAATCTGCTTTTATTCATAATATGAGTAAATTCATGAGTCAAAATAAAGCAACGTACCATTATGTCAAAAACGGCAAGATAAATGAAAGGGGCTAAAACAATGATTATGCCATCTTTGCCTTCTATTATTTTAGCAGCGGCGGTGATTTTCTCGTTTTCCAACCCCCGTTGAAATTTATACCCATCTTCTTCTGAAAGTTCTCTAACTTTGGCTTCAAAATCTGCTGGCACTATGATTTGACTTATATTTAACGGCGGTTCCATAGATTCGGCGACAACAAGCAAGTAATCCAATTCTTCAGTTATTTGTTGTTGTATTTCCTTGTTGTCTATTTCAACTTCTATTTTCATTGTTTTACAAATATCCCTGACTTCAAGAGATGCGCCTAACGGTTTGCGTTACCTGCGTGTGGGCGGGCGTGGACAATGCTTGAGATGTAGAAAAAACTCGAAGCCAGAAAAATGCTTGTAAACCGCGCAGACTCCCACACGTCAGGTGCACGCGGTGTTAGCCCGTTTTTACTAATCACTTTCATCTTCTTCGTATACTACTTCTATATCCTTGACGAAAATATGACCGCTTTGAGGGGGCGCATTATCTGCATAGACGTCCCATATGATCTTCAAGTCGCCATGTTTTTCTTTATCAAATCCTTCAAAAATGTCCCAATCCCACCCGAAAGATAAATTAGGTAATATCGGGTCAAACCATGAAGTGCCATATTGATTTACCCCGAACGGTTCTGCTTTGAGAACATCACGTCGAGTATTACTTTTAGACCACTCAACGTATTTTACGCCGTCTATTTCTTCAAAATCATCAGCGTTTTTGTAATCAAACCTAAGTTCATCTGTTGGTATAAGCGGCGCTGGAATACGAACAAAACAATTAACATATTGAGCAAAAACCTTGCCAGAATTAACCGCCCTAATAATTAATTCCCATTTGCGTTTCTTAGGATTTTCTTCTAGTGATAAGGTTCCTGAAAGCATACGAAAACTATTCTCATAATAAAGTGTTGATTTGGCAATAAACTCTAGTTGGATTTTGGGGTATGACCTTCGTCCAAAAATATCCGTAACCAATCTGTGACTTATTGGTTTAGATTTCCCCCCTACGCGGATGTAATATCTATTGTCTATAGCTTGATGGGGGGCTTGTTCACTGTCTGGTATTTCAATAACAAATACAGCCCTTCCTTCGGCTATCTGTGATGAACTGCCTTTTCCTTGTATTGCATAAACATTGAATGAACTTAATGGAAAATCAACCAGAGTTGGAATAATGTCTTCTAGCCATTCACGAGTATTGGGCTTTTTAATTGCAAGGTCAATTCCACCATCATCTATTTGCCATTTTTTATTTGGATTTGCGAGACCAAAAACTAAATTTCCGCCGCCACTGTTTGCAAAGGCTGAAATTGCCTTTGACATAATTGACTTGACATCATTCTCATCCACAGATGATAGCGTTAAATCCAGACCACGCCTGCCTTTTACTTCTAACCAGTCAAATTCGCCTATTGGCAGATTTAGTAAATATTCTTCATCCCAATCTTTTGGTTCTCGCATTTCATCTCTTATGTTTGATAATTTTTTGAGTGAGGGCTAACGGTTTGCGTTAGCGGCTTGTGGGTGGGCGTGGATTCTGCTCGGAAGCGGGAAAAACCCGAAGCCAGAAAAAGGCTTGAAAACCGCGCCGAGTCCCACAAGTCCGCTGCACGCTTTGTTGGGTGCGTAATTTTCAGATAACACCTTTTTGATTTCAAGGTAAGTAATGCCAATTTTCTTCGCCTGTAAAAAGCCATTTTCCATTGATTTTATTCATAATTAATTCAGGTCCCTGTAGAAAACTTGAAAAAGGAACTGTTACGGTATAAGTATTACGAGGGAAAACCGAAGCCTTATATCCGAAAGATGACACAAATTTCATAGAGTTTTGATTTGTTTCACAGCCATATACAAATGAGGACTTATTAAATTTCTCGGTGAACTGATTGAAGTTGGTAGCCTTTCTGTATTTTGGAGTGAAAAAATCATATGTGGAGGAATAATCTTTTTTTATGAGTGTTGAGCAGAAACTAGAATAAGCGGACTCAATTTGAAAAATCGTTGTAACCTTGATGGATAAACTGAAAACCGTGATAGCCAATGCACACAAGAGTATAACTTGATGAATCTTTTTTTCAACCTGAAAAAAGTTATGAAGATTTTTTAGGAATGCAATTTCTGCTCCAATAAAAGCCGCAATTAAGATGAAATCGCCACTTAACCAAAAAAGAAAAAATGCACCGCTTAAAATACTAAGGGGCAGGGCAGAGAAAAGACCAGACTCACCAGATATGGCAACAATAAACATTTCTAGAAATTCTTTTATCGAACCTAGTCCTAGAAATATCAAGGCTCCCCAAACACCTCCAGCGATAGTTTTGAAAATGAGCCTAGAAACTGAATGCACTTGTTTGTTTCCTTCCTGACCTAGCACCCAACGGCTTGCGTTACCCGCGGGTGGGCGGGACGAGAAAACGCCATTTTGCCGGGATCAACTTCAAGCCACGCAAACTGCCTGAAAACGCGGCGACTCCCACCCGTCGGGTGCACGCTGTGTTGGGCTGCATTCTAAATCCTTGATGCAACCTGATTTTCACCAGGTTCATCCCCATCGAAATAAATGTCAAAACCTACTCCTACATTCAATTCAGCCAATCTTTTCATGATCTCTGCATCCAACATTGGACCACCATGTCCAAACGCTGATACCCAGAAACAGGATATTTTCATTTCAGAACCTTCTGATTGTAACTGGCGAATAAATTCTGATTTACCTTCTATTTGGTCAATGAGCCAACTAATATGTCGCCTGATATCTTTTGACTGAAGCTTGGTTTCCGATTCTAGAAACCATGCGGTCGGCCACTCTCGTACCTTGCCTTTGTAGATTTCTCCTTTTACTTGTGTCCTGGAAGGTTGTATGCCCAGTTTTGTAGAAAGCGTATTTGGATCATAGGAGTCAGGAAGATAGACACACAATGTCGCGTGTGTCGAGTGGCATGTTGGATATGAATCATTGTAGGCGAAGAGGGAGTTTTGTTCAATCGAATTCATTGATGATAGTCCGAAGACAAATATGACGAAGGGGTCTTGGTATTCAATATGCTGTTCGCAGCCCAACGGTTTGCGTTACCCGCAAGTGGGCGGGCGTGGATAATGCTTGGGAGCAGGAAAAACTCGAAGCCAGAAAAATGCTTGAAAAACGCGCAGAATCCCACTTGTCGGGTGCACGCTTTGTTAGCCTGCTTTTGACTTTAGAGACTACTCATTGATTGAAAAGTATTCTTTTATTTTCGAATCTAACTGAGTACTCACTTCTCCTTCAAAATCTCTTACCTTTTCAAAAAGGCATTGAATATTTTGTGCTTTAATTCATGCACTCTGACATAATGTTCGGCAAATTTCTTTTGAGCGTCGAGGTCAAATTCTCCGCTTTCAGTGGTTGGTATCAAAATTTCTATTTCTGAAATATTGTTCCAAGTTGCTTTGTGCTTGAAGTCATAACCGTACTTCTTCTTTATATCTTGAATGTAGCACAAAACGTATTCTGGCAAAATCTTATCATCAATTACTTCAAAAGATGCTCTGGACGCATTTACATAATATTCGCTTTCGTGGAAGAATATGTGTGTGCCTGCGCTACTTTCACCATCTGTTGCAAATGATATGTGAGGATGTTCTTTGGTAGCCTTCAACGGTTCTTTTGCTTGTCTCTTTATGTAGGCAACTGGTTTTCTAGCCGCAGAATAAAGGGGAATATCATTTGGATTCTTTGTGTCTATCTCTGAATACTTTATTTTGGTCAAGTCAAGATTTGTAGCGGAATAAGCGGAATAATGCTTGAAATATTTTTTGTCCGTTAACTGAATGGGCAAATGACTGCTTTTGATTCCAATATCTACATTCAATTCTTTTTCAAGAGTCTTTTTTATTTCGTCAAGTTTTTCTTGGAAGAAGTCAATGTTTTCAAATAAATCATTGTCGCTGACGCCAGAATCATCTTCTAAAATTCCGAGTTCAATTTTCTCGTCAATTGTCCAGTAGTTTTCGATTAGCCAATTAAGATTATTTGTGAAACTTTCAATCGGAATGGCTTTGATATTTGCTAACCTGTTTTGATAACCTGCTCTGTCTGCGTGGAAATACTTATATTCACGGGTGATAGGAATTAAATCATTGTCCGATTGTCGAATTCTGTCTGCGTCCAGTGTTTCTCCGATGGTTCTCGCAATAGCAGAAAAAACGGGGAAATCTTGCAAAGATTTGTCAGAGTCTTTTCTTTGAAGCCCTAAGATATAGGTTTTCTTTCTTGTAGCATAAAAGGTTTTTTCTGGGAGAGAAATAATACATTTGACGAAACACAATTCAAGAATTTTCTTCTTTAACTCATTGTCGGTGGCTCTGTAAAAGAATCCATCGGGCAAAATTACAAACGCTTCTCCGCTTCTGGCAAGTTCCTGTAAAATTTTCTGTACGAATAGACCTTCTTTTCCTACGGATGTTGTAGGATAGTATTTTGATAATTCCCCATGTTGGCGAATGTAATCACGGTAAACGCTTGTTCCCCGTAAAACGTATGGGGGATTCGACATTATCAAATTGTATTTTTGAGGTTCTTGAATTTCCAAAGAGCCGATAATGCTTTTATCTTCCAACACAAAAATGTTGCTCAATAACTCAGAAAACTCATGAGTCATCTTCGGGTTTTCTGCAAGTAATTCTGTAAGCGTAATCAACAAGTTGGCTTTAGCCAGAATTATTGTTAAGTCGTCGTAATCATAGCCACTATAAGAAATGCTCGACTTGATAGATTTTTTATCAACGTGAAAATCTTGCTTGTTGTTGGTTCGTCTGTTCAAAATTGTTTCTATGACAAAACCACCAACGCCGCAAGCAGGGTCGCCCATCTTGCTATTGTCGGGAAGATTTTTTACGTTTGCAATCTCTGTCATTGCCTTAATGACGTTTCTTGGTGTGAAAAACTGCGCCAGTTGCTTTTTGCCTGTCGTTCCTTTTAGAAAATCTTCAAACAAGCGACTTTTGAAATCGGGGTCAATGTTTTCGAGTTTCCCAAAGGTGTTAAATGCTGTCAAAATATCGAAAAATAACCCGTCTTGATTTTGGTCATTTTTCAAACTCAAACCGTTGATAATGGTCGTGCCATCGTCATGTGAAGGAAAAATTTTCTTGATATATGGTCTGACATTGCTGAGATAATATTTCAGGCAATGAGTTTTGCCTTTTTGGAGAACGCTGTCAAAATCAACATTGTTTCCATTGTCGTCAATTTTCAAAACTTCCAAGTCGCTAAGAAACTTGAAAATAAAAAGTTCTGTGAATGTCATCAAACATTTTTTTGGGTCGTCACCAGTTGCTAACCATACAGATTGCCAAACTTGTTTAGCCAGTGTGGACGGGGAAACGGTGTTTTTAGGGCGAATAACACTATTTGTCTTATCAATTGCCCTTAGAAGCAAGTTAATAGTGTCAATGGTTTCTGAACTGGAATGGTCAAAATGAGGATTGAAAAAAGTTCCATTGTCATTCTTGATAAACGAAAAGCCACGTTGAATTTTTGCGCTTCCGTCCTTGTAAACATGCTCTGCTTGGTCAAGTGCAATAGTTGGGTTTATCCAAAATGCAGAAATTCCATCTGTGATAATTCCGATTTTCGCTTCCAAAGTTTGACAATAATCATTGCATTGCTCAAATGCTTTTTGCCGTTTTTCAGCCGTGTCAAAACTGGAAGGTTGTTTATGTTCAATAACGCAAATTACCGAAACTGAAGAAAGTTTTTTCCTGTCGCAAATTAAAGCGTCTGGAGATTTGTTTCCGTAAACCCCATAATCTTTATTTGGAACGATTTTATATTTTTTCAGATTTTCAATACTGCTCTTGCCAATGTTATAAAACTCAAAAGAGCCAAAAGGCTCTCCATGTTTCTCGTAATTTTTCTGGATGATTTCTTCGCTCATCTAAATTACCTTTTTAAAGATGTGATAATTGTGCAAGGGGCAAGCCAACGGCTTGCGTTAGCGGCGGACAAGGGGCGGGCGTAGAGAAAAGTCTGAGAGCAGAAAAGCCTGAAGCCAGGAAAATGCCTGTAAATCGCGCAGACTCCCCGCCGTCCGCTGCACGCTGTGTTAGGCAACCGACCTTGAACGCCCGACTCGATTGCGATAAAAAGAGAGTACCGCCGAGGTAGCTAAATTTTACGACGAACTCTCACGCTGGCAACGGACAAAAAAAATTACGACTTGCCAGAAGCTTTGCCAAGCAAGCGAGATGACAAATTGAAAAATGGACTCCACCGATAAAATGGATTTATGTAAGCCAACCTGAACTGAACCTGTCAAAACGTTGATAAAAAAAACGTGCTACTTTTGAAAAGCTGATGATGACAAAAGAAGGACATTGCCGAAGAAACCCAACTTTGTCTGAGTGACCTGACCCAAAAGACAAACTCAATATTCGCGGGCCACAATCAACCAAACCCATGACCAAGGGCAGGAAACAAAACTTGCAGATGCCAAAGCCACCACAAAAAAATGATCTGCTCAAAAAAATAGAATTGTCTTTTTGCTAAATTGCAAAATCGAGACGGCGATTCAAAAAGTCTTTTGAGTTTTCCAACAGGTTGCCTAACGGTTTGCGTTACCCGCGCTGGGGCGGCGGAACGCCGTCCGACTGGGAAAATGCTAAGGCGTGGAAAAAGGCTTGGAATCGCGCCAGAATCCCCAGCGTCGGGTGCACGCTTTGTTGGCACGCTTTTGATTATAAGACTCGAAGCCTGTAAAAGAAAACATTATTTTTCTGAAAGATTAGAAAGTAGCAGTTTTGCTACTTCAATTTTGGCGTCAATAATTTTCTCTCGAACCGTTTCATCTTTATCAGTAGATATGTTATCCAATATTTGCATGGCAACCCCGACTGAACTTGTCTTATCTAAGGACTTAATGAAATTAGTGGAATGTTCAACTGCTGAACGATATAAAACAAGAAATGTTGCCCCGATAAACTCAGTAAGCGCACCGCCAACGCCTGCAACAATTACAGGGGTTATAAATTCTGGATTTTGTAATGTTAGAAAAACGGCGGTTGCTAAAAACACAAACCCAATAATCATTACGATGACACTTAAACCGAAAATCCAATTTATTTGTTTTAGATTTGCTGATAAGTATGCTTCTAACTTTGCCGTTGCTAAATCCCAAGCGGGCTTTGCTTTATCTGGATTTTGCTCAACACGCACACGTGCAACTTCAATATCTTTTTTCGACACAGTAAAAATATCTGAAACATCTTTTAGAGACCCCAACACGGCAAAAATTGCCCCAATAACCAACAAGGAAAGAAAAGGCTCGAAACTTGGATTTTTTATCAACCAGTACATGGTGACTATTACAACTATTGCTAAGACCACCAAGATGATTATATAAGTTTTTGAGCGTCCCCGAAACAATTCTGTTATCTTGTTCATAATTACCGACCTTTTGTTTTGCTCATTATGCAAGGGGCGTGCCAACGGTGTGCGTTACCCGCGGGTGGGCGGGACGAGGCAACGCTACTTTGCCGGAACCAGCTTCAAGCCACACAACCTGCCCAAAAACGCGCAGACTCCCACCCGTCGGGTGCACGCTGTGTTGGGCAACCTTTATGAACCCAAGACTCGTTGCCTGAAACACGGAACCACCGATAAACTGACAAAATTATTGCACACCACCTAAACTTTGGCAACTACCAAAAAATCTGTTTTGTAAAGAACTGTTGTTTCTATGTCTGAAGACTATTGAAAATCGTGAAGACAAGTGACAGAACCTGCTTGTTTCAGAACTTGTAACCTAGCTGATTCAATAGCGCTTGTACCCAGACCATCAAACCAATGCCAATTGCTATTGCAATGATTGAGAACAACCAGCCAATAATACTACTTGGGCTAGAAGGCTTTTCCTTTGGAATACCACCTAAATGCTGTTCCACGAATTTGGGAGAAATGATATATGCCAGACCATACAGAAAAAACAAAGGTGATAAAACGATAATCGCGCGAGATGTCGTGATCGAAGCCGAACCATTCTCAGCCATTCTGATTGGACGATAACATGAGAGATAAGTGCTGACAAAACCAATCAAGAGGAGTAGTGCTCCCGTCTTGAGATATGGAATTCTATCTTTTGACATAATCGCCCTCGATCTTCATCATTCTTATAGTATTTGGCAGCAAAGTAAACCCAATATGAGGTTGCCCAACGGTTTGCGTTACCCGCGCTGGGGCGGGCAGCGGAACGCTGTCCGACTGGAAAAATGCTGAGGCGTAGAAAAATGCTTGGAGTTGCGCCAGAATCCCCAGCGTCGGGTGCACGCTTTGTTGGGCGGCGTTATTTTACTTTAGACTCTTTCTGCAAAGGTTTTCCTTGAAAGGACACATAAAACGAAGTAAATGTTTGCCCAAGCATACTAAATTTTATGACGTTACTGCTGTAAACCAACAAAATCGTTATAAAAAGGGGTAAAAATCCATAAAGTTTTAATACCCCAGCAAACGAAATAAATAAGACTATTGAAAGAGTGAGAAATACACTTGCTATGCCCATTTCAAAGTTTCTCATCAATATCAATCGGTCAATTTTTCGGAAATAATAATCAGGTTCCTTTAGTTCTATATAATTTTGGCAAATGATAGCCAAATAATGATAATCTGCTTTTTTGACCCAATTACCAAAGGATTGTTCCAAAATTGCTAATATTTCGGGTTTTGGTTCAGGAACATGAAATTGCCTCTTAAGAGGGAGAATATTTTCAAGATAAAAAATAAGTGTGGAAGCCATATAGCCTATGACATATACGATGCCAGTACAACCGAATATCACTCCTACGTCTCCAACTGTTGTCCTAATTGCAGTTATAAAAAATTGCGATACACCAAAATCAAGATTGAAGCCCGTCACAATAAGAGTAATTAATGTTCCTGGAATGAAATAAGAAAGAACATCGCGAATTAACAGGGTTTCAACAAAGCGTGAAAGGGACATTGTTTATCTCCACTATATCAAATCACATAGCTTGCTTACGGACAGCCGCCCAACGGTTTGCGTTACCCGCGCTGGGGCGGGCGGCGGAATGCCGTCCGACTGGGAAAATGATAAGGCGTAGAAAAAGGCTTGGAATCGCGCCAGACTCCCCAGCGTCGGGTGCACGCTTTGTTGGGCGTTTTTGATTTGCGCAAGACTCGTTGCCCGAAAAAAGACGCCGCTACTAACTTGACTAAATTTTACACGTTACAAACTTTTTGGCAACTACTAAATCAACTCGCTTATTCCGAACAAAATCATTACCAAATAGACCTTCGCAACTATTTCATTGCACTTTTTTCAGAACTAACCTACAAAACCTGCTTCCTTATTTTCTTTGTTGATTTCGGCTTCCAAAAATCTTCCTTCTTTCCGCCAGTAACAGAATACACAATTCCTGCAATCATAGCGAGTGGATGAGTGATAAACATGCTGATGACGTGTGTTTTGCTGTAAATATAAACTGGATAACTTACTTCGGTTGACCTTCCGTTCATTGCAACGAAATAATGTCCTGCTATTCCACTGCCGTTTATAGCGTCGCCGTTAATAGCATCTCCACCAAGCATTAAAGCAACAACGACAAAAACCACAAAATTGATTATTGCCACTTTGAAAACAATTCTGCATATCTCGTGTAACTTTTGATTGCTTTTATTTTTTGCGTGATGTGATTTCATGGTTTCAACGGCTTTGAATTATTCGCAAGAAAACGCCCAACGGTTTGCGTTACCTGCGCTGGGGCGGGGACGGCGAAGCCGTCCGATTGGAAAAATGATAAGGCGTGGAAAACTGCTTGAGATTTGCGCAGAATCCCCAGCGTCAGGTGCACGCTTTGTTGGGCGCTGTTGGGTGGAAGACGCGTTCATCTTTTCTCCCACCACGCATATCTATATTCTTTCTCGTTTTGATAACCAAGTTTTTTTGCAAGACGCACAGACGGTGTATTTTGTTTTGCGCAATCCCACCATGTTGAATACCCTTGCATTTCGCATGTTTCAATAAGTTTTGCACACGCTATTGTGGCAAGACCTTTTTGACGATAATTTTCATGGGTGGTTACTCCGACTTCCATTAACCCATGCGTGGGTGCGCCCGTCGCCGCTTCACAGACCAAATAATCATCTTGAACTAATGATACCCCAAGCGTGTATTGCATGACATTTTCTATTGAATCAAAAGATGCAAGAGTTGAATCATAGTCAAAAGATTTTTTAAACAAGTGCTCATCACGGGATACCAAAGCATAATTTGACGGAAGTTGCGAAACAAGTGTTTCTAAGTTCGTTTCTGCAGATGAGCGCTCAGTGAAATATAAAGTAAATCCATCATAATCTGGGCTGTCGGGGAGTATTTTATTTAGCGGATTGTCTAACCAACACCCAACACCGATACCGCCAAATTGAAAAAGTGCCCGAATATAGATGGGATAACCGAAGAAGTTATTTGACCGCCAAAATAAAGTGTTCCATAAATGCCTTCACGTACCACTGCCCAACTTGGTTGAGTAAGGTTGTCAACTAAAATCTGTCCTGTGATGATGCCTTCAAGAACATTGAAAGCGCGAGGCATAGTTGGATTATTCAAATCAAACAGATTCAAGATTTCTGGAGTTACTTCTTGTTGTGTGATTGATAGCATAAGAACCACTCATTCTGTTGAATATTTACAAGATTATTTTATGACCAAGCGCCCAACTAGTGTTTATACAGCGCGCTGTATAAACACCCGATTTGGGGTGTTATACAGCAATTTTGCTGTATAATCCCTTATATATTCCATAACAGCATTATACAAGTACCACCAGAAAGGGGCAAGAATGCAACAAACCCCAAAAGCAAAAAAACTGCTCGACCAATACAGCGACAATATCCGCCTAAAACAATACTCTCCCCGCACTGAAAAAACATACATCCACTGGGTACGGGAATACATCCTTTTTCACAATAAACGCCACCCGCGTGAAATGGGAGTTCCTGAAATCAACCAATTCATCACGCACCTTGTAGTCGAGCGAAATGCATCTGCGTCCACCCAAAACCAAGCAATTAGCGCTATCCTCTTCCTTTACTCTAACACTCTCAACATCAAGTTAGATCAATCATCCCTCAACTTTGTCAGGCCCAAAAGAGGCAAGCGAGTTCCTAATGTTCTTTCTGTCAGGGAAGCCAAAGCCGTCATCGCAAATATGACCGGTGTGTATAAGCTTATGACTCAAATTATGTACGGTAGTGGACTTCGCCTCATGGAATGTTTGCGCCTGCGCGTTAAAGACATAGATTTTGAAAACCACCGAATTGTTGTCTATGATGGGAAAGGGGGCGATGATCGCGTCACGATGCTCCCCGACAGTATTCTTGTCCCCATGCGGGAACACCTTGCGCGAGTGAATGCCCTTCATCAAAAAGACCTTGCCGCAGGCTATGGTTCCGTTCACATGCCCTTTGGATTGGAGAAAAAATACCCTAACGCCCACAAACAATGGATTTGGCAATATGTATTCCCCGCATCCAACCTCTTTACCGACCCCGAAACAAGAATTCCCCGCCGCCATCATATCCACGAAACTGCTCTGCAACGTGCCATTCGAGATGCTGCAAAACTTGCCAAAATAAACAAACGTGTTACACCACACACCTTCCGCCATAGTTTTGCCACACATCTTTTGCAAAGTGGCTACGACATCCGCACTGTGCAGGAACTTCTTGGCCACAAGGATGTCAAAACCACCATGATCTACACCCATGTCTTACAACGAGGCGGTCTCGCTGTCAAATCCCCGCTCGATACTTGATCTTCAATCTGAAACTGAAACTTTCAACTCTACATTCTTCATTCAATCGTCTCCGTATAAACCTTTTCCCCGAACGCGGCACTTTCGTATTCGCCGCGATATTCCTGTGGCATCAACTCCGCAAGGCGGGCCATCATCTCGTCCACGATCTGTTTGCGCACCTCGCGCGACATCTTCACGCCATCCAACTTTAACTTGAACTGTTTCCCCACGCGGATGTGAAAGTTTGTGCGCTTGAAGCGCGGAAGATTCTTGAGAAAATCCTCACCGCCCCAATGTGCTATCGGCAAGATCGGCGCACCTGCTTGCACCGCCAGCATCACGGCGCCGGGTTGTGCCTGTTTGAGACGCCCGGTCTTGTTGCGTGTCCCTTCGGGGGCGATGCCGAAAATGAAACCGTCGTCCAACGCTTTGAGTGCTTTCTTCAGAGCCGCGATGTCACCTTCTCCGCGCCGCACAGGGATCAACCCCCACAACGTGAACAACCAATTCAAGAAGGCGTTGTCCCATGCTTCCATCTTTGCCCAACCAGTGATGGGGCGGGGCACCAGTTGTCCGAAGAAAACGGCAACCTCCAATTGTCCCGTATGATTCGCGATCACGATCAATGGTCCCTTGGCAGGTACATCATCGATGTTGCCTTTGTCAATGCGGCAGAGAATTTCAGTCCCAAACTTTACAAGAATACTTGTGAATTTATATAGCATAAAGTCTCTCAAAAAATGATTTCAGCGCGCAAGTGTATCATGAATCACGGACGCCATTTTTGATACTCTTCGGGTGTATCCAGGTCGGCCAGAATGTTCGAGTCATCCGTTGTGACATACTCCACCTCGGCCTGATGCGCATTGATAAAATCGCGCGGCGATAGCGGCGACTTCATCTGCAACAACGCATCCCACAACGGGCGCGCCACCAACCATGGATGACCGCGTCTCATTTGATAACTCGGGATCACAAGATTGGACCTCGACTCTCGAAACGCCTCGCAAACCATCCGCACGCTTCTTTCCTGGACTTGAGGCTGGTCGCCCAATCCGATCAGCATTGCGGCCCCCCTCTCCGCGCGGGAGAGGGGCGGGGGGGTGAGGGCTTTGACCCCGCATTGAAGCGAAGATAACATCTCCCCGTTGGAATACTCCTTGTTGTGCACAGTCCTCACGTGAAGCCCCGAAACGAGACTTTCCACTTGCGCTCTTGCTCCACCCGTAACGATGACAATATCGCTAACTCCTGCATTTTGAAAAACAGAGATCACATGTGTCAACACGCTTTCACTTCCCCAAGGCAAAAGCATTTTGGGTTGTCCCATCCGTTTCGATTCGCCTGCCGCTAGAATGACCGCTGTGATCATAGATCCTCGTTCGAGATCAAACGTTGATATTGTTCGGGCGTATCTACATCCAATAATAGACTCTCGTCGTGCCACGGAAGATACTCCACTTTGTGTTTGTGGAAGATTGCCCTGCCGCCCGTATCGCCTTCGATGTTCATCAAGTCCGCGAATGTGACTCGATCAAACAAAACAGGATTCGCTCTACGATCCATGACCATTGGTGCAACGATGGGATAGAGTCCACTGGCATGTTTTTCTTTTAATGCATGAATGATGGATGTGCCCACCTGTGGTTGGTCCGCAAGAAGAAAGACGGCACCTCCCCCAAATCCGAAACGTAAATCTTGATGTTCAACAGCATTTTGCTCAATTCGGATTTGGGGGAGGACGGGAGGGGGTAGAAGGGAAAACACCCCCGCTTTTATCGAACTTCCCTGTCCACTTTGCCATTCTTCATTTCTTACAATGACTACATCCAAATCTTTGATGATTGCTTCAACCTTCTCTGCATTGGCTCCCGTCACCACAACTACGGGTGACAAGCCAGCCTCCAATGCAGTTTTAGCAACAACCCTGACGAACGGTTGACCTTTCCAATCGAGTAATTGCTTTGGCTCTCCAAAGCGTGTCGCTTCGCCCGCGGCAAGGATGATCCCTGCGATGGGTTCATGCACCGCATGGATCTGGTCATTGGCTAAGCTGGCGATTAGAACCGATTGATAGTTTGGTAATAGGGGAGCAGTCATCGCCCGCGCCATGGATTGTGTCTCAGCGGTATCGGCTTGATTGAGTAATACAACACGCCTTGCGTTTTTTGGGATATTTTTCAACCCGCCATTCGGATGAGACAATACTTGTGCTAAAGCATTTATCGTGACCGTTTCTCCGATTTCCAAACCGCTAAGCCTAGAAAATATTTCCGCGCGATGAATGTACTCTTCTGTCAAAGCTTTGCCCAAGCCCGATAGCCCAGCAACTTGAACGATCAGATCAACAAAATTTGGGATAGGTGGTTCATGGTCCGCCCACGCTTTGAGCGGCTTTTCTCGCGAACCATCTGCCTCGATCAATAAAGGGATGGAGTGACTTTTGCAATATTGATGGATTCTTGTCAGCAAAGATTCGCTGATTGGCTTAGTTCTTTCGCCTTCTGTTGTGCCGGTGATCAATAAAATGCCCTGAAAATTCAACTCTGCATCGCTTAGCGATGCAGAGCCTGAGGAAATGTGTTTCCCAGCGTGTTTCGTTTGCCACGCCCCCAAGTGGGTTGTTGCGGTGACGATCACCGGCGATGATAATTCCTGTGCCAGCTTGAACATGGCGGTTGACTTTCCCCCGGCGCCAACAAACGCCACGCAAGAATGTGACTGCATCCGCAATGCCTGTGAAAGCGATATGTTCATCGTCTGGATTATACACAGCAACCATCCGCCGAAGCGATATAGTACATAGTGATGCGGTTAGTTAGATGACAGTCAATATTCCCTATTGCACTGTCTGATTCACCTTCGTGTACAAGTAAGGTATAATAGTTTCGCTTCATTAACTGAAGCCCGATAAAAATCAACATCAAGGCAGTGTAATGGCAGGCGAACCCATCATTTCAACCGAGTACTGGAAAAATCTTCAAATTACCCGACAAGACGTCGAGTTTTTGCATAACCATCTTTTCGAGACCGAGACCCCACTAACAACACGCGAACTGGTGACTGTGTTGTTACAAGAGCGCAACCGGGCGGAAAGACTTGCTGTACAACAGCGCCGTCAGGCGGGCGGCAAGGTGTTTTTCCCAAAAGAATCATATCAAGCTGGCGATGCAGTTGTTTTCCCTGCATTGGGTTGGAAGCATGGGAAAGTTTCTGATGTGCGTCCGGGGACAAATCCTGTGTTGGGTGAGTTTGACGTTATAACCGTTGCATTAGACGACAACACGGAACGCCTTTTTGCTTCTCGTCTTGCGGCTCATGCCCTGAACGATGAACCTGTTACTCCTCAGGAAGATGATTTTGACCTTGATGCTATTTTGCGAGTCAATGGCCATGCGCTCGATAAGAAACTTGAATCTGCCCTGCAAACTGACGAGAACATTGTGCGCATTGCGGGTCGTTGGTTCCCACGCGCCCTGCTGATAGACGTCAATGTAGGACATCTCAATTTAGCTGAAGCAGTCTTGGACATGTCTGGAGGCGAACCGCTTTCCACATCCGCTTTGTTGAAGGATGTGGCCCTCCCAGAGGGTGTCAATCTCAAGTTGGCAGAGTTCTCCTTAAACCTGGCTTTGCAAGAAGATGGCCGTTTCGATGAAGTTGGTCCGGCGGGGAATGTTTTGTGGTGTTTGCACAGGCTTGAGCCAGAAGGTGTGCGTGAAGTGCCCATGCATTTGAACTGCCCGCCCATGGAGTATGACCGCTCGCTCCTCAATGAACAGATGGTCGCTTTGGAGCGGGAACTGGATGATGAATTAAGTGATACAGACCTGTCGAGCGATAACGAGCATAAGGCAGTTACGCTTTCTTTGATTTTCCCGCATTTGCGAGCTGGCACTTTGCCGCTTTCCAGCCGTATTCAGCCGCTATTCCCGACTGCGTACGAGTCGGAGCGTGTCCGCTTTACTTTGGTGGATGGAAAGACAAAGCAAAAAATGCCGGGTTGGGTGGTGCGTGAACATAAGTACGTGTATGGTTTACACGATTGGTATAAATCGAACGAATTGATGCCGGGAAGCTTGATCAGTATTCGCAAAGGGGAACAGCCCGGTGAAGTGATTATCGAAGCGAAAACACATCGTTCAACCAAAGACTGGTTGCGAACCGTGATCGTTGGCGCAGACGGTGGTGTGGTGTTCGCCATGTTGAAGCAATCGGTCTCTGCTGAATTCAATGACCGTATGGCCTTTGCCATTCCTTCCTTTCAATCTGTGGATCGGGTTTGGGAGCAGGAAGCGAGACGCCCATTTGACCAGTTGGTCGTGAACATGATCCGTGAGATGTCCAAGTTGACGCCGCAGGGCCACGTCCATGCGCAGGAACTGTATTCTGCGATCAATATTGTCCGACGTACCCCGGCTCCGTTGTTTGCTTTGCTGATGTCCAAATCGGATATTTCACACGTCGGCGATATGCATTTTAGAATCAATGACTAGGAGAGAATGAGTTATGTCTGAGGGCAAACGCTCCACCCTTATTAAACCTACAACTGCCACCCCGTTTCACATTGACTTTGATTGGTGGCAAAAGAACGAGCGTGACTGGCACGTTTATTTGCGCTCCTTTTTGTGCGCTGAACATCAGGAAGCGTTCGCAACTATTGAAGAAGGACAGATGTTGGATTGGGTTGACCCGGTCACCGCTGAAGTCAAATCAGTGGACGGCGTGCAGAATACGTTGATGTCTCACTGTGCTAAACAACCCGATTTTCTAACCGAGCAAACGGCGCTCGTGGATGCCGTATTTCGATTGTTCCTCACGAATGGAAATATCCCCATGTCTTCCGATGAATTGGGGAAGCGCTTGAACCGTCCCGCTATAACGATCCTGCGGACACTTGGCGGTATCCGCGTCTACAAGGGCATTCGGCCTGTTAGCGGATAGAATTTTGTTAAGGGGGATGGGTTTGCTTCCTTAGCAAGGCCGTAATACAATTATATAAGATGCCCCCGTAGCTCAATGGATAGAGCAACAGCCTTCTAAGCTGCAGGTTGTGGGTTCGAATCCCGCCGGGGGCGCTCGCCTCCAACCGGTTTCTTGTTGAAAATAAAGGTAAGTAAGCTATGCCAACGATCATCAGAAAATCATCCTCTGTTTTAGTGGAAGCCCGTCGAGAAACATATACCGCAATGAGCTGGTTCGTGCGCCCGAATACATGGCGGCCTCCCACCGATGTGTATGAAACGGACGAGAACTTCATGGTAAAGATGGAGATCGCCGGGGTAAAAGAGGAAGATATTGAAGTGGTGATACAAAGCGGACTTTTGCTTATCAATGGAACACGTTCTGATTCGAGTGAACGGAAGTCCTATCATCAAATGGAAATACAGTTCGGAAAATTCTCTGTAGGGATCGAATTGCCCGTGCAGGTCAATGCTGAAAATGCAACCGCAGAATACAAGGATGGTTTCCTAACCATCCTACTCCCCAAAGAAAAAATGGATAATTAACAGATGCCTGCTTCCCGATGGCAAACCAGTTTCAATGATCTTTTTAGATGGATGGAGGAAGCCGACGAAGAATGGCTGTCGGCAATGGCTCCTTCCATGTTTTCACGCGTCCAGAAAAATAAATCATCTGATGAATCGTCAGACGCTTTGGATATGACAAAATTCCCAGACGTCCTTCCCATCCTGCCGTTGCGTGGGGTGGTGGTATATCCGCAGACTGCTGTCCCGTTGACGGTTGGTCAGCCGCGCTCGATCAAATTAGTGGATGATGTTGTGGGCGGGGACAAGTTAGTTGGATTGGTGACATCCATCAATCCGGAACTTGAGATGCCAGGGCCAGCGGATCTTTATCGCGTAGGGACGATTGCTACTGTCCATCGACTTTTGCGCGCCCCTGATGGCACCGTCCGTTTGCTTGTGCAGGGTATGGCTCGTTTCCGGCTGGGTGAATTCATTGAAGAAGAACCCTACCTGAAAGCACGCATTGAGCTTGCCCCAGAAATTGTCGAGCAAGGATTGGAAATTGATGCACTGGCACGTAATGCACGCGATCAATTCCATCAGATCACACAAATGATCCCATCCTTCCCGGAAGAGTTGGAAATGTCCATCACTTCGGTGGAAGACCCGTTGCAAACTGCTTATACCATTGCGAACTTCCAGCGCATGGACATTAAGGACGCGCAAGAGATTCTTGAGATCGACTCGGTCTCTGATAAGTTGAAAAAGTTGGTCGGCCTGCTCGTGCGCGAAGCGGAAGTTTTGCAGTTGGGGCAAAAGATCCAGAATGAAGCGCGTGGTGAGATCGAAAAAGTCCAGCGTGACTATTTCCTGCGTGAACAGATGAAAGCCATCCAGAAAGAACTTGGTGAGAAGGATGAACAAGCCGCAGAAGTGGAAGAATTCCGCAAGAAGATCGAAGATGCGAAAATGCCTGAAGAGGCCGAGAAACTTGCCAGGCGCGAATTGGACCGTCTTTCACGCTTGCCGACTGCTGCGGCTGAATATGGTGTTATTCGCACCTACCTCGATTGGTTGGTCTCTATCCCTTGGTCGGCGTCTACGCCGGATAACCTCGATATTAAACATGCACGAGAGATCCTCGATCAGGATCATTACGGACTTGAAGATGTCAAGGAACGTATCCTTGAATTTCTTGCCATCCGCAAACTTCGCCTTGAACGAAAAGATGATAACAAGGCACCCAGCGAAGATCACATCCGTCAGGAGCGCGAAGGTGTAATCCTTTGTTTTGTTGGTCCTCCAGGTGTTGGTAAGACATCGCTCGGTCAGTCCATTGCCCGAGCGATGGAAAGAAAATTCGTGCGCGTATCCCTCGGCGGGGTCCGGGATGAAGCAGAAATTCGTGGGCATCGCCGCACGTATATCGGGTCAATGCCCGGGCGTATTCTCCAGTCGCTTCGTCGCATTGAGACAAAGAATCCCGTTTTCATGCTCGATGAAATTGACAAACTGACTTTCGATTTTCACGGTGACCCAGCCTCGGCTCTGCTTGAGGTGTTGGACCCCGAACAGAATCGCGAGTTCCGTGATAATTATCTCGAAGTTGCTTACGACCTTTCGCAGGTCTTCTTTATCACAACCGCAAATACGCTGGAGACGATCCCCGGCCCATTGCGCGACCGTATGGAGATCATTTATCTTTCCGGTTATACCGAGAATGAAAAGATCGCGATTGCCAAGGGCTACCTCGTTCCGCGTCAGATTCGTGAGAATAGTTTGCGAGAAAAAGAGATCACATTCAAAGATGATTCTCTTCGCAGGATCATTCGCGAATACACGCGTGAAGCGGGCGTCAGAAATTTGGAACGAAAGATTGGTGCTGTGTGCCGTAAGGTTGGTACACGTATTGCCGAAAAGAAATTAAAGAAGACTACGATCAATCCCGACAAGATTGAAGAGTATCTTGATAACCCCATCTTCTTGCCGAGCGAAGAGCTCAACCAGCGCGTCTCGATCCCCGGCGTTGTGCCCGGTTTGGCATGGACGCCTTATGGTGGCGACGTTCTTTTTGTTGAAGCCACCAGTATGCCCGGCGGCAAAGGCTTCCAGATTACCGGCTCGATTGGAAACGTGATGAATGAATCGGCACGCGCCGCGTTATCGTTCGTGCGGTCTCGCACCAAAGCTCTTGGCCTTGACGATGAATTTTTCAATAAATCCGACATTCATCTTCATATCCCCTCGGGCGCCCAACCCAAAGATGGCCCCTCTGCAGGTGTGACCATGGCTACGGCGCTTGTATCGTTGGCTTCGGGCCGCAAGATCAAGGCAAACCTCGGTATGACCGGTGAGATTACGTTGCGTGGTCAGGTGCTTCGCATTGGCGGCCTCAAAGAAAAAGTGCTTGCTGGTCATCGTGCCGGTTTACGTACGATTGTTCTGCCACGACGTAACGAACAAGACCTCGATGATGTGCCTGATGAGATCAAGCAATTTATGACATTTGTTCTCGTGGACACCGTTGACGAAGTGATTGCAGCATCCTTGGAGCCTGTTAAAGGTATCAAGGAAACAAAGAAGATATCTAAAGCAAAACCGAAAAAGAAAACATCCTCGAGGGAGAAAAAACAGAATGTCAAAAGTACTGCTCGCCGAAGATGATCAAACCATGGTCACTTTACTTACAACCCTCCTTAGAATGGAGGGGTTTGAGGTGATTGCATTAGCCTCCGTATCTGATGTTCCCGGTGCCGTTTTGCAACACCGCCCTGATAATCTTTTGATCGATTATCACCTTGGTCGCCAGAACGGCATCGAAGTGGTGGAAGCCATCCGCTCAAACTCTGCAAACAAAAACCTCAACATTGTGATGGCATCTGGCTTGAATGTAAAAGACGACTGCCTGAGTCGTGGCGCCAATCATTTTATACTCAAGCCATTCATGCCCGATGATCTGATTAAACTTTTAAAAAAATAGGATGACGATTCGATTTGGGATTCTGACCCTCTCTGACCGATCTTCACGTGGCGAGCGTGCAGACTCCTCCGGCCCAGCCCTTGCGCGTCTTATCGAAGCCGAAGGCTGGTCCATTACCAAGCAGTCTCTCCTCCCCGACGACGAATCTGCCATCCGCCAGATTCTAAGTGAGTGGTCTGATAGCCGTGATTTGGACGTGATTCTCACTACCGGGGGAACCGGTTTCTCCCCTCGTGATGTGACACCCGAAGCCACGCGTGCCGTCATTGACCGCGAAGCGCCCGGACTCGCAGAAGCTATGCGTGCGGCTAGTCTAAAGATCACGCCACACGCCATGTTGTCGAGAATCGTTACAGGGATTCGGAAACAAACCCTCATCATTAATTTGCCAGGAAGCCCCAAAGGGGCGGTGGAAAACTTGCAAGTGGTTATCCCCGTATTGCTTCATGCAGTTCAGCTCTTACAAGAAGACCCCCGATCAGAATCTTCTCACTAATTAATGGTCTCATAGTATAATCCCGCCGCTCTACGGAGTATCGCATAAACTGCTTTATCCAAAGCAAACCTTCATTCATAATTTTATGAAAAATTGAGTGGTTTATAAAGCAAGCGATAAAAATTACCAAACAAGGAAAGTGCAAGCATGATAGATGTAAACGAACTTCGCAAAGGTGTCACCTTCGAGTTGGATGGCGGCCTCTACAAAGTGGTGGACTACAGCCACAACAAAACTGGGCGTGGCAATGCCAATATTCGCATCAAAGCCCGCAATTTGCTGACCGGCGCTAACATCGAGCGTACCTTTAACTCAGGTTTATCCGTGCAGGATGTGCGACTTGATTTCCATAATGTCTCCTATCTATACACAGATGGCGAGTTTTACCATTTCATGGATAACGAAACCTTTGAACAGCCTGCCATCAAAGCAGAGACTCTTGGCGAAAGTGCCCTGTACCTCAAAGAAGGCATGGAAGTCAAGTTAACCTTCTATAAAGACGCTCCACTGGATATCGAAATGCCCAGCTCGGTGGATCTGAAGGTTATCGAAGCTGAAACTGCCATTCGCGGCGATACTGCCACCGGCGTGACCAAGAAGGT
Source organism: Candidatus Defluviilinea proxima (assembly GCA_016721115.1). Taxonomy (NCBI): domain Bacteria; kingdom Bacillati; phylum Chloroflexota; class Anaerolineae; order Anaerolineales; family Candidatus Villigracilaceae; genus Candidatus Defluviilinea; species Candidatus Defluviilinea proxima. The sequence goes on along the minus strand of JADKIW010000001.1, from coordinate 3,806,882 downwards.
CAAGACCGAAACTGGCCTCGAAGTGAACTGCCCTCAATTCGTAAAGGTTGGCGATGTGATCCGCGTCAACACTGAAACGGGCGACTACGTTACACGCGTCTAAGAAGATTTATTCGGTGTGCCGCCCCGGCCATTACTTTATAAGATGATCATAATTGAGCGAGCGGCCTGCGTAATTAAATGGCATGCTCGCTCATCGTTTAAACATATATGAGAACCCCATCTGGCAAAGACTGCCCTCACTTTTATGGCGACTACTTCCGTGGACGTAACCTGGAGGAATGCCGCCTTCTCAAAGCTACAGGCCAGGAATGGTCGCGCGATCTTTGCGCTTCTTGCCCGGTCCCTGAGATCAGCATGGCAAATGCATGCGAATTCATGAAGTTGCGCCCGAAGGTTGGGCGTCCACTTTCCGCCGCCTTCATGCGACGTGTACAGGTGCAGGCATTTTGCGAGAAATCTCAAAAGAACGTCAAGGAGCCACATGTTGGTTGTGGGGAATGTCATGCTCTGCCGTTTAAATTTGAGGTCAAATCCTGAAATGCCCTCTTGGCTCGTGGGGTTTTATTTAAACAAAGGAATCGTTCAAACGTAATGTCATTAACCCTTTTATTCGACCTCGATGATACTCTGTTGGATACGAATATCGAGGCATTTATCCCTGCCTATTTTCAATCCCTTTCTGAACACGTGGCCTCTTACGTGTCTCCAAATGTTATGCTTCCTGCATTAAGCTCCGCTACTAAATTAATGATGAGTAGCGACGACCCATCGCGTACTTTGCAATGTGTGTTTGAAGCAGATTTTTACGAAAAGCTTGGGGTCTCCAAACAAAAGTTAACTGAAGCCATTGACTATTATTACGACAATGTGTTTCCTGGTATTGAAGTAAAAACTAAGCGGCGACCAGATGCGGCTCCATTGATCGAATGGGCTTTGTCCAAAGGGTACCGACTGGCTGTCGCCACCGATCCGCTTTTTCCGCGCAAGGCAACTCTCCATCGTTTGCGTTGGGCGGGATTGGATCCGTCACAGTTTGAAATTGTTTCTACATTCGAAGATTTTCATTTTACGAAAGCATTTCCTGAATATTATGCAGAGGTATTAGGGCAACTCGGTTGGCCCGATGGCCCCGTGTTGATGGTTGGGAATGATGCACAACGGGACTTAATTCCCGCGAATCGGCTTGGGCTGAAAACATATTTTATCGACGGAGATCCCGCCTCAAGTCCAGGATTTGAAGCGGGGTGCGGCAAATTAGCTGATCTACGCCCGTGGCTGGAATCCACAGACCTATCTACGCTGGAGCCTTCGTTTAAATCCCCTGATGCAATTCTTGCGATCATGCACTCTACACCAGCCGCGATCAATAGTCTCCTGTCGTTACTGACAAAAGACGAATGGCAAACAGAACCTGCGCGTGAAGATTGGGCAATGAATGAGATCATTTGTCATTTGCGTGACACAGAACGAGAGATTCACCACATGCAACTCAAGTTGATGCTTGAGCGTGATGGCGCTTTCATACCACGCCCAGATACAGGTGTGTGGGCAAGTGAAAGGGATTATTTGCACGAAGATGGCAAAACCGCCCTTGATGAGTTTACACATGCTCGTTTGGCGAATGTTGATCTGCTTTCAAAGATGGATGGTGACATGTGGTCACGTAAGGCTCGTCATGCGATTTTTGGCCCTACAGACTTCCTTGAAGTGGCGGGTTTTATGGCAGATCATGATCGTATGCATGTACAACAGATTTGGAAGACCTTGCAGAGCCTTCGGAATGGGCGTGTCTAATTAGCGGCGAGTGTGTTATAACACTCGAAATTTACCGGGAGTGACCTCTCCTGGATCTGTTCAAGGAGATTTACTTTTATGACTAGAAGAGTTGTAGTAACGGGGATGGGGTGTATTAGCCCTGTTGGGAACACCGTTAAAGAGACATGGGATTCTTTGCTGGCAGGAAAGTCGGGAGCAGGTCCGATCACATTGTTCGATGCCAGTAAACATAAAACGCGCTTTGCGGCAGAGGTCAAGGGGTTTGATGCAGTAGCTCTGTTTGGCGCGCGTGAAGCACGCAAGATGGATCGCTTTACACAATTTGCTACAGTAGCCACTCTTGAAGCGTTGGAAAATGCTGGGTTGAAAATTGATGACTCGAATCGTGATCGCGTTGGTGTTTTGATCGGGACCGGTATCGGTGGTATCGGAACGATCGTTGAGCAGGCTGAATTGATGCGAGAGCGTGGTCCTGATCGCGTTAGCCCGTTCCTTGTTCCTATGATGATCTCGGATAGTGCGGCTGGGATGCTTGCCATTCGTACAGGTGCACGTGGACCTAACATGGCTGTTGCGACGGCTTGTGCTTCTGGAAATAATGCCATCGGCGAAGCATTCGATATTATCCGCCGTGGTGCGGCCGATGTTATGATCGCTGGTGGAGCAGAAGGTGCTCTTGTTTCGTTGACAATGGCTGGGATGAACGTAATGGGCGCTCTTTCCACGCGTAATGATGACCCGCTTACTGCATCACGTCCCTTCGATAAAGACCGTGATGGATTCCTGATGGGCGAAGGCGCAGGGGTTTTAATTTTGGAAACTCTCGAACATGCGCAGGCACGCGGTGCAAACATTTTAGGCGAATTGGCAGGATATGGCACAACTGATGATGCACATCATATCTCTGCTCCTGCAGAGAATGGCGCAGGCGCGGCTATGTCTATGAAGCTGGCATTGGAAGATGCCGGTTTGCAACTTGCAGATATTGACTACATCAATGCGCACGGTACATCAACGCCATTGAATGACAAAAGCGAAACGGCGGCAATTAAAACCGTTTTTGGTGAACAGGCATATAAGATTCCTGTCTCTTCTACCAAGTCCATGACGGGACATTTGCTCGGCGCCTCGGGCGCAGTGGAAGCGGTCTTTAGTTTGCTAGCGATCGGCGAAGGAATCATTCCTCCCACGATCAATTACCAAACGCCTGACCCTATGTGTGACTTGGATTATGTCCCTAATAAAGCCCGCAAGGCCTCTATCAAACATGTTATGTCCAACTCCTTTGGGTTTGGCGGTCATAACGCAACCCTGGTGTTTAGTAAATTTGTGGGGTGATTCGTAATTATGTCGGGCCGTTTTTTGCGGCCCGATTGCAATTATTTAGGAGTACGTTATGCAATATGCACATATCACAGGTTGGGGTATGTCTGCGCCTGAAACTATTTTGACAAATGATGACCTGTCCAAGATGGTCGATACGAACGATGCATGGATCCGCGAACGCACTGGGATTCGTGAACGACGAATCGTAAAAGAGGGGCAGACTACTTCCTCTTTGGGCGTGGATGCATCGCTCAAGGCTTTGGCGGTTGCCAATGTACGTCCCACCGACATTGATTTGATCATCTGCGCTACTTCAACGCCTGACTATATTTTCCCTGCAACAGCATGTTTGATACAAGATCAGATCGGCGCCACGAAAGCAGGCGCGTTTGACTTGTTGGCCGCTTGCTCTGGCTTCATCTATGGTCTGAATATGGCGGCTCAAGCCATACGAAGTGGCTCGATCAAGACGGCGCTTGTCGTTGGCTCTGAGACGCTTTCGCGTTTTGTAAACTGGAAAGATAGAGGCACATGTATTCTCTTTGGCGACGGGGCAGGTGCATTTGTTTTGCAAGCCAGTGACAAGCCCGGTGGTGTTTATTCGGCTGTCATGCATTCGGACGGTTCTGGCGGCGATTCGCTGACCCTACAGGGCGGTGGAAGTCGTTACCCTGCTTCTGAAGCGACTATTCAGGAAGGGCGTCATTACATCACCATGGATGGCAAGGAAGTATTCCGTTTTGCCACGCGTGTGATGGCCCAAGCTACCATTGAGGCTCTTGATGGTGCCGGCATGAAACTTGAAGATGTGAATTGGATCATTCCGCATCAGGCAAACATCCGCATTATTGATGCAGCGGCACGTGGACTCAAACTCCCGATGGATAAATTTATTGTCAACATCGAACGGTATGGAAACACCTCCACCGCGTCTATTCCGATGGCGACTGTGGAAGCTGTTGAAAAGGGACAGATCAAGTCTGGCGACAAAATGGTATTTGTAGGTTTTGGCGCGGGCCTTACTTGGGGAGCAGTGACCGCCGAATGGACTGGTCCATTCCCGAGCAAGGGCACACTACGCCCGCAACAATATCTCTTGTTTGGGCGAGTGCGTTCGTTTATTCGTCGTGCCATTCGCTTTATCGAAGGCATTATCTTCCGCCGCGAACTATAATGGCCTGATGACCCCGATTGTGGTACGATACGCACGACACTGAAAGAAAGGAGCTGCCAATGTTTTCACGTTTTGGACCTACTGAATTGATCATCATTCTGGTGATCGTTGTCCTTGTGTTCGGACCGGGCCGCATCGGCAAGATCGCAGGCGAGCTGGGTAAAGGCATTAAATCCTTTCGAGATGGATTGAGCGAAGAAAAGAAAGACGATCAAGCCACAGACTCGAAGGATAACGAACCAAAGTAAAAAATCAAAAAGACTCCTTTACGGGAGTCTTTTTGATTTACCGTACAGTGTACAAAATCTTAGTACACGATTTCTTTGATGGTTTTATCTTTCACCATTTGTTCTACAAACTTCTCATGGTTTTTGGGTGAGCCAATAACGCGCCACATTCCAACAACCATATCCTCTTTTTTCGTTTGATGTTGTTCCAACACGTTTAACGAACAATCTGCCATTGCCTTCTTGATCTTGTCAACACCCTTCAAACTCGAGGATGAGATCACGATTTTGTAGGAACGTGCCTCGCGGATGTGGTCGATCCACCGCTCGATGTAGGGGAATATGAACAGAACGATCAGCACGACTGCTGTCGAAATAGACACGAACACCAATTCGCCCGCGCCAATTCCCATCCCCAAGGCGGCTGAAAGCCAGATCGTTGCGGCAGTAGTTAATCCACCGATCCGGCCTTGCTCATGGACGATTGCACCAGCACCTAAAAAGCCGATGCCTGTCACGATGTTCGCGGCCACGCGTGTGCGGGTAAAGCCGGGGTCCATGCTGATTGAGAAGATCGTGAACAAAGTTGATCCAACTGTGATCAAAATAATTGTGCGAAACCCTGCTGCTTTATCTTGAAATTCCCGTTCGGCGCCGATCAGACCACCAAGCAGTACAGCCATTCCAACTTTCAAGAGATTTTCTAGGATGATTGAATTCATAAAATGATTTTACAACAACTTTTCGAGTTCAGAAACCGTCGTTACGGGGTTTTTGCAAACAAATCCCTCGCACACATACGCTGTGGGCTTCCCGTTTTTCAACGGACGATTCATCAACAAAGGTGGCGCATCGTTTGATGGGGGATAGGCAGAGACTGCCAAGATGACGTTTGGTCTGAATTGAGATTGGATGACTCGAATCAACTCGGATGCATCTTCACCGCCCGCCTCATACATAACTGCGACCTGCTTCGTGTTTCCCAAAGCCATATCCGCCACTGACAGCCACCGGCCAAACGCAGTGGGATACCGTGTCGCCATGCCCACGACAAGTCTCAAAGCCTTTTCAGCAAGATCGCGATATTTTCCCTCAGCTGTAAATTCAGCGAGCATTAGCAAAGCTTCGCAAGCTAATGCATTGCCTGAAGGTGTAGCATTGTCTTGAACATCTTTGGGACGAAGTAATAATGCTTCACCGTTTTTGGATGTGTCGAAGAATCCGCCAGCGGGGTCTTCGAACAACTCGATCATTTCATCTGCAAGTTGTTTAGCTGCGGTGAACCATCGATTGTTGAAGTCGGTTTGATACAACGCAAGCAGACCGAGGATCAATGCGGCATAGTCTTCGAGAAACACGTATTGTGTTGTCTTCCCGTTGCGCCAACTGTGCTTGAGTTTCCCATCGGGACGTAATTCTTTCAAAAGGAAATTTGCGTTGCGGGTAGCCAGTAGGGTGTATTTGGCTTTTAGTTCTATGTCTTCAATAACTCTGCATGCCTCAGCAATGCTTGTCAGCATGAGGCTATTCCATGAGGTAAGTACTTTGTCATCGGTACCGGGGCGAATGCGAGGGGATCGGACAGATAAAAGTTTGGAGTGGCAATTGGCTAATTTGGCCGGGACAGTTTCAAGGTCCAGATGGAAGCGGGCGGCGAGGGATGCATCATCGAGAGCGCGTTGTAAGACAGTCTTGCCCTCCCAGTTTCCTTGCGCAGTTACGCCGTAAGCCGCTTCAAAAAAATCTGAATCTTCTTTGAGCGTTGAGCGGATCTCTTCGAGAGTCCAAACGTAGAACTTGCCTTCTTCGTGTTCTGAGTCAGCATCAAGTGACGAGTAAAAGCCACCATCAGGGTGCGTCATTTCGCGGGCAACGAACTCGAGAGTTTCCGTGACAACTTGTTTGAAAAAAGGCTCGTTCGTAATTTGATAGGCGTGCAAATACGCGCGCACGAGTTGAGCGTTATCGTATAGCATTTTCTCAAAATGGGGGACGCGCCAGAAATTATCCACGCTGTAGCGTGAGAAACCACCACCGACCACATCATACATGCCGCCACGCGCCATGGACTTGAGCGCATGGATTGCTGGTTTTAGTGCGTCGTTGTTCCCTACATAATGACGGCGAAACAAGAACTCGATTGTCATTGGCTGTGGAAATTTGGGAGCAGAGCCCCAGCCGCCATATCCCCAATCATAGGACTCACTCAGTGATTTAACTGCTGAATCAAGATGCTCTTGCGTAAAACTTGAATCAGCAGGAATGTTGATGCTCAACGATTGTTGGATGTGTGCTGAGACTTCGTTGCCAATGCGAAATGTTTCCTCGGGTTGTTCCTGCCAGGCGCGGGCAATGCCTGCCAAAACATCTTTGAAAGACGGCATGTTGTAACGTGGTACCGGTGGGAAATATGTGCCTGCGTAGAATGGCTTGAGATCAGGTGTAAGGAAGACAGACATGGGCCAGCCGCCAGAGCCGGTCATGGCAACGGTAGCTTGCATGTAAACAGAATCGATATCGGGTCTTTCCTCTCGATCCACCTTGATATTGATAAAGTTTTCGTTCATAAAGGTTGCTGTCTCAGCATCTTCGAACGATTCGTGTTCCATAACGTGACACCAATGGCAGGCGGCATAACCAATGCTAAGGAAGATCGGTTTGTTTTCTGCGCGAGCTCTGCTTAACGCTTCTTTACCCCACGGATACCAATCCACAGGGTTGTTTGCATGTTGAAGCAAGTAAGGGGAGTTTTCCGAGACAAGATGGTTGGGCATGATTTACCTCTAAAGGAACTCTGTAGAGGATTATAGCGTATGCCGATGAGTGCGAGCATTTATTGAAGATAGCAAAACAGCAGTGTTGAAAACACTGCTGTTTTGCATTTAAAAGGAGGAGAAGGATGAAATTGCTGGAAAACACTACACAGGTGCGCTGCCACCTGTGGGCTCAAAGCAATTCACTGCAACGAGATTATTCTACAGAAATGGAACAAATGGGTTAAGAGGTGGTTACGGACTGGTTAACGTTAACTCCATGATCCCAAAGACGGTCATTAATAACAATTCATTAACTGAAGAATAACATCGATTTCAATAATCATTAAACTTCGAAACTTAAAATGATGCTGAACTTATATCAAACATAGGAGAATAGAAATGAATCCCAGAAAGTTAGTGTATGCATTGTTTGTAGGCATAGTTGTCACTGCAGTTGTTGCAGGCTGTGGTGGGGGACAATCCGCGCCTGCGGCATCTGATTGGAACACAATCAAGTCAGCCGCGGATGGCGGTGGCATGGATGCGCTGATAGCGGCGGCCAAAGCCGAGGGTGAGTTAAACGTCATTACCCTGCCGCGCGATTGGTGCAATTATGGCGAGGCAATGGATACCTTCTCAACAAAGTATGGCATCAAGGTCAACTCACTTAACCCCGATGGTGGCTCTGCCGATGAGATCCAGGCGATCATTGACAATAAGGAAAATAAGGGACCTCAGGCCCCAGATGTGATCGATGTAGGCCCTGCATATGGACCTCTCGCCAAGGAACAGGGCTTGATCACTCCTTATAAAGTGGCAACCTGGGACACGATCAAAGGCGCCAACGATGCCGATGGTTATTACTACGTGGATTACAGCGGCGTCATGGTCTTGGAAGTTAACACCGATGTCGTAAAAGACTTGCCGAAGAGCTATACAGATTTGCTGGACCCGAAATACAAGGGACAGGTTGCTTTGGCTGGCGATCCGCGCGCATCCAATCAGGCGGCTCAATCCGTTTACGCCGCATCACTTGCTAACGGTGGATCCCTCGATGATGTTCAGCCTGGTTTGGAATTCTTCAAGGAATTGAATACGATTGGCAACCTGCTGCCTCTGATCGCTGACTCTGGCCCGATTGGTAAAGGTGAAACGCCCATCACTTTCCAATGGAGTTGGAACGCTTACGCCAACAAGGATAGCTTTGCCGGTAACCCGAACATTGAGATCATTTATCCCACTGACGTGAACTGGGGCGGTTACTACTATCAAGCCATCAGTGCATATGCTCCGCACCCCGCTGCTGCCCGTTTGTGGGAGGAATTCCTCTACTCAGACGAAGGTCAGACTCTCTGGGTCAAGGGATATTGCGCTCCTGCCCGCCTTGCGGACTTGAATGCTCGTAACGTGCTTTCCGATGAATTGAAGGCAAAACTTCCCGATCCTGCCTTGCTTGCCAGTTCCATCGTCCCGAGTGGCGATCAACTCAGCGCCGCCCGCGCCGCGATCAAAGAACAATGGGACTCGGTTGTTGGTCTCGATATCAAATAAGAGTTTGCGGATAGCGTCTTTATAAGTATCTGAGTTATGGCGTGGCTCAAAATAATTGGGCCACGCCATTTTGAATAAAAGGCTGAAATGACAGACTTTCAAACCCACCAAGCCCCAAAACGATCCAGGTTCACGGATGTCCTTGCGAATTGGATCGGCGTCATTCCATTTTTTATATTTATATTTGTTTTTCTGATCTTACCTTCAACGAACTTATTTATTGGCGCCTTTAGAGATTACAAGGGAAATTTCACATTCGAGAACATTATTGGTTTAAAAGATCCTGCCATTCTCAAAGCCTATTATGTCAGCTTACAGGTAAGCGTTATTACATCCTTGGTGGGTAGTGTGTTTGGTTTCTTCGTTGCATACGCCATTACGATAGATAAGGCTCCTAAATGGATGAGGAACATCCTGATGACATTTTCGGGTCTTGCCGCAAATTTTGGGGGCGTGCCATTGGCCTTTGCATTTATAGCCACGATTGGTCGCACAGGTTTCATCACTGCGATCTTGAAGAATATTTGTTTTCCCGGTGCATCAGGTCTTCAGACCTGTCCATTCAATATATATGAAAATGGCTTCACGCTTTACAGCGTTCTTGGCCTTACGTTGGCATATACCTATTTTGAGTTTCCATTGATGGTCTTGATCATCACGCCAGCGTTGGAAGGACTCAAACGTGACTGGCGCGAAGCATCAGATAATCTTGGGGCCAGTTCAGGGCAATACTGGCGGTACATAGCTCTTCCTGTCCTTTGGCCTTCTTTTCTTGGAGCAGGGTTGTTGCTATTTGGCAGCGCGTTTGGTGCGTTCGCAACCGCTCAGGCGTTGACCGGTGGCAGTATTTATCTGGTCACCATCCTGATCGGACAGCAAATCCGTGGCGATGTACTTGGAAACCCAAACCTAGGATACGCCTTGGCCTTGGGAATGGTGGTGATCATGGGCATTACCATCATGGGATACACCATGTTGCAACGCCGTACAGCGAGGTGGCTCAAATCATGAAAACTTCGCGCTTCAATTTCTGGGGTTTGTTCTGGGGCACACTTGGCCTGCTTTATTTTTTTGTCCCCATGTACGGAACTCTCGACTTTTCATTGAGAATGCAAAAGGGTTTGATCAGTTTTCGCGCTTACCAAATTGTATTGTCTGACCATCAATTTGTGGAAAGCTTTTTATATTCGGTGACGATGGGGATTATTACAGTGTTCATCAGTATTCTCATTTTTTTACCAACTACTTATTGGATCTATCTCAAACTTCCCAAGCTACGGCCCGTCATTGAAATTGTTACCATCCTGCCGTTCATTATCCCGGTGATTGTCTATGTTTTTGGGCTGATTCGTACCTACGGACGTCCACCTTTCTTGTTGACCCTCACGCCTCTTGGCACGGACTTTTTGATTGCGGGCGGCTATGTGGTCCTTTCCATGCCTTATATGTTTCGCGCCATCGACGTGGGCATGCGCTCGATTGATGTACGTACCCTCACTGAAGCATCGCAAAGCCTCGGCGGTAATTGGTTTCAAACCTTGGTCAACGTTATTCTGCCCAATTTACGAATCGCTATCCTAAGCGGTTCTTTGATTACGTTTGCAACAGTCATTGGCGAACTTATCCTTGCGGACTTTTTAGTCCGGCCGGCATTTGGTCCATACATGGCTTCGATCGGAACAACAAAAGCTTACGAGCCTGCCGCTTTAACTATTATGAGCTTTGCACTTACCTGGGCTTGTCTTGGCATCATCCAATTGATTAGCCGAGGTGATACCAGCCAACAGATCACAGGTCGCTAAAGGAATATCTGAGGTTAAAAATGTCTTTCCTGAAACTTACTCACATTCATAAATCTTTTGCGGATATGCCCGCCGTGGAGGATTTCAACCTGAGCGCAGAGCAGGGCGAATTCGTATCTTTTCTTGGACCGAGCGGCTGTGGCAAAACGACCACCTTGCGCATGATCGCCGGGTTTGAATTACCCACCTCCGGTAAGATCACCATCGCCGATCAAGATTTGACATATGTAGCCCCGAACAAACGTAACGTGGGAATGGTCTTTCAATCCTATGCTTTGTTTCCCAACATGACGATTGCAGATAATATCGGCTACGGTTTGAAGGTCGTGGGGAAAACCAAGGCAGAGATCAATAAACGTGTTGATGAAATGCTTGAGTTGATCCACCTTGAAAATTTCAGAGATCGGTATCCCTATCAACTCTCTGGTGGACAACAACAACGTGTGGCTTTGGTGCGTGCGCTGGCAATTCGTCCGCAAATCTTGTTGCTTGATGAACCCCTATCGGCCTTGGATGCCAAGATTCGTGTGGAGTTACGTCAGGAGATCCGCCGCATTCAACAGCAATTGGGTATTACAACCATTTACGTGACTCACGATCAAGAGGAAGCGCTATCACTTTCTGATCGCATTGTGGTGATGAGTCAGGGGCGCATGGAGCAAGTCGGTACGCCATCGGAGATTTACACATATCCAGCCACTGAATTTGTCGCAAAGTTTGTAGGGCACATCAATCTGTTGCCTGTGAATATCGTCAACCCGCCTGAAGGGACAGTGAAAGTGGGTGACCAAATGGTACACACCAGCCGCACAGTCAATTTTGCAGATGGTGAAACACTTCGCCTCGCTATTCGCCCCGAAGAGTTGAATCCGGGACATATCGAAGGCGCTAACAATCTGACGGGCACGGTGACATCCATTACTTACCTTGGTTCTATCATTCGCATTCGTATCGATGTAGAGGGGCATCAGGTGTCCATGGATATGTTCAACGAAAGAAAACTACAACTTCCCACAGTAGGTGAACCGTTCGAGTTCAATTTCGATGCAGATGCTTGTTGGTTGCTGTAAAAAATCATTTCAGGAGAACCCCATGAAATTCTTCCACACGTTTTTCATTCTGATCCAGTTTATACCGGCTCTTCTCTCTAGAAACGAAGATCAAATTGCATACCTGAAGTATTTGTGGTCCAGTCAATTCGGCGGAAATTCATCATCAGGGCATCACAAAGAAAATATGAAACAAAATTTAAATTACAAAGAAACGAGATCAGAGGCAAACAACCATGAATACTCTCTCCTCTTGGAAAGATAAAGCGCTCTTCACGCCTGGTCCGCTTACAACCAGTGCAATCACCAAGCAAGCTATGTTGCGTGACCTCGGCTCGCGTGATGCTGAGTTCATCGCCACAGTGCGAGATATACGAAGCAGACTTGTTGAGTTGGGTAATGGCGGGGATGTGTACACGGCTATATTGATGCAGGGCAGTGGAACCTTCGGGATCGAAGCGACACTTTCATCTATCATACCGGCGGATGGCAAGTTGCTGATCTTGATCAATGGCGCATATGGACAACGCATGCTCAAGATCGCAAGCGTGCATCATATCCAAACGGCTACATTGATCTTTCCTGAGAACACGATGCCCGATGCGTCTGCGCTTGAATCAGCTTTGAGTGAAGATTCTTCTATTTCGCACGTGGCAGTCGTCCATTGCGAAACAACGACCGGCATTATCAATCCGATTGAAGTGTATGGTGAGATCGTCAAGAGACACAACCGTATCTACATCGTGGATGCGATGAGTAGTTTTGGCGCGTATCCCATAGACTTGAAAGCTTGCGGTATTGATTATCTGATTTCATCCTCCAATAAATGCATTGAGGGTGTGCCCGGCTTTTCATTTGTTCTCGCTAAAAAAGACGAGCTCGAAATTACAAAGGAATACGCCCGTACTCTGAGCCTTGATTTGTTTGCCCAATGGAAGGGGCTCGAAGGTGATGGACAATTTCGCTTCACGCCGCCTGTGCATGTGATCCTGGCGTTTCATCAGGCATTGCTTGAATTGGAGAATGAAGGAGGCGTCTCTGCTCGCGGTTCTCGGTATTGTAAGAATTATGACCTCACGATCACAGCCATGCAACAGATGGGATTCAATGCTTACCTCAAGCCTGAAGATCGAGGCTATATCATCACATCGTTTCATTATCCCGATCACCCCAATTTTGATTTTCAAAATTTCTACTCGCGTCTCAGCCAGAAGGGACATGTGATCTATCCCGGCAAACTGAGCCATGCTGATTGTTTTCGCATCGGCCATGTGGGGCGGCTGGGGATTGCAGATGTGCGCGCACTGATGGCGGCAATTGCTGAGACCCTGCAAGAAATGGATATTCAACTGTAGTAACGACTTTTGTCGTTTCACAATGGGCGATTGAATTCGCCACCCGATTTTTTTTCAAGAGGAATTATGGGATTCGTTTACCAACGTTCATATCGCGGATCGCTGAAAGCGGTCATATTGGATTGGGCCGGCACTGCTGTGGATTACGGATCTTTCGCCCCGACAGCTGTGTTTTTGCGTCTGTTTGAGAGTCAAGGTGTGACGATCACTCCTGATGATGCGCGCTCTGGAATGGGGCTCATGAAGAAAGATCATTTGCGAACCATTCTTGCGCGCCCATCTGTCGCCGATGCGTGGAATGCTTCACGTGGGGCATCTCCGTCAGAAGATGACATCGAAAACCTCTTCAACAATTTCATTCCCATGCAACTTGAAGTACTGACAGAATATGCCACACCGATCCCTGGCCTTTTAGATGTAGTGGAAGATGTACATTCGCGTGGCCTCAAGATCGGTTCGACCACAGGCTACATCCGTTCCATGATGGATATCCTCGCACCGAAGGCAAAAGAGAATGGCTACGAACCTGATTGCATTGTTTGTCCTGATGAAGTACCGGCCGGTCGCCCTTATCCCTGGATGTGCTATCAGAACGCGATGCAACTCGGTGTATATCCCATGCAAGCCATGGTCAAAGTGGGTGACACGTTAGTGGACGTGGAAGAAGGTTTGAATGCCGGCATGTGGACGGTTGGTCTATCGCTCACAGGCAACCTGCTCGGCTTGGATGAAGAAAGCTTTAATCAGTTATCTTCTGAAGAACAAAACACAGCGCGAGAAAGAGTTGAAACACAACTTTATCAGGCAGGCGCACATTACGTCATTGATGGTATTTGGGATCTGCCCGACGTATTGGAAGATATTGATTTTCGTCTTATGAGCGGTGAACAACCATAGATGGAAATACGAGCGCCTCATTTCGGACCTTATAGCTGGGTTGCCCAATATTTGCCGATGCGTGGTTAGAAAACGTCACAGGTTAACACATGAACAAGGTCATACTTATACTTTCAGATGGATTACGCTACGATACTGCCGTGGATAGCATGGGCTATCTCGGTCATTTGGTAGAGACGAAACAAGCCAGTCTTTATAAAGTGACGGGTGAATTGCCGAGTCTGTCACGTCCCATTTATGAGACGATCCACACGGGGCTACTCTCCAGCGAACATGGCATCCTTGGAAATGCCATTGTGCATCTCTCGACTAAGCCAAATATTTTTCAATTGGCAAAGGATGCAGGAAAAGTCACTGCGGCGGCGGCGTACTCATGGTTCTCGGAGTTATATAACCGCACACCCTATAATCGAATTGAAGACAAGGAAATCGACGATACATCGTTATCCATTCAACATGGGCGCTTTTATACAGAGGATGATTATCCAGATGCGGAGTTATTCGCCTCGGCCGCATGGTTGGTACGGAAATATTCCCCCGATTATTTGTTAGTCCACCCAATGGGAATGGATTATCATGGCGAAACCTACGGCTCTGATTCAAAGGAATATCGCAATCATGCCATTCGGCAGGATATGTACCTAGTGTCGCTTCTTCTTGAATGGCAGAAGCTTGGCTATCATATCCTCGTCACCTCTGACCATGGCATGAACAAGGATGGTGCGCATGGAGGCACCACCTCTGAGGTGAGGGATGTTCCGTTGTATATGATCAGGCAAAACGTCGAGGAAAGAGGCGATACCCATGAAACCGTCTCGCAATTGCAGATCGCTCCCACCATCCTAAAACTGCTCAATATCAAAATTCCAGACACAATGAAACACCTACCGATAGACTAAAAATTCCAAAAGGGTTTGGTGGTTGCAGACTAAGATTTCATAGTGCTAGAATAGGGTGGTTGATGTTATTACAAACACCCGTCCGCTCGAAGGGAAAGCAGTACTTTGCCAGTATTCTGGCTATTTTTGCGTTTCTATTCTCTGGGCAACCGCTTAATGGGAAAACTGCCCAACCTGAGCAGAAGACTTCGGGCCCGGTTACCCCATATCCTGCGCCGGGCAGTGTGGTGCGTTTTGAGCATCTTGGCATCGAAAATGGACTTTCGCAAAATACTGGGCAGGTTATTTTTCAAGATAGCCGTGGTTTTTTGTGGATCGGTACACAGGATGGTTTGAATCGTTATGATGGGTATGCTTTTACTGTTTTCCGGCATGACCCTGATAACCTGGCATCGATCAGCAATAATAGTATTTTATCGATTACAGAGGACGTGCAGGGGTTTCTCTGGGTGGGGACAAGAGACGGTGGACTGAATCGCTTTGATCCTGTTACGGAAAAATTTATCTCCTATCATAATAATCCGCGGAACTCAAACAGTCTTAGTAACAACACTGTTACTTCCATCCTTCGTGATTCACATGGCACATTGTGGGTTGGGACGTTAGATGGATTAAATCGCTTTAACCCCAAGTCCAATGGGTTTGACCGTTTTATGCATCAGCCAAATGACCCGACCAGTTTGAGTAGCAACGTCATCTCGACTCTTTTTGAGGATTCATTGCATCAGCTTTGGGTTGGCACAGGTGCGCTGGGCCAGCCCGGGGCTGGATTGAATCGCTTCAATCCCTCTACGGGTCGATCTGTCCGCTTTCAACATTCCGATTCAAACCCGACCAGTTTGGCAAGTGACAATATCTCAGATATTTATGAAGCGCCTGACGGAAACTTTTGGATCGGTACGGGAGGCTATCAATTAACCGGTGGTGGCGTTGAATTATTCAACCCGCAAACAGGGACATTTTTTCACTACCAATATGATGCAGAGCTTGACGAGTCGGTCAGTGGGAACAACATCTCTGCCTTGTGGGGCGATTCAAACGGAATTCTTTGGATCAGCACATGGGCCAATGGCTTGAATAGCATGGACTTATCCAATGCTGGGCATTTTACACGCTATCAACATGACCCGTATTTTGCAGATAGCTTAAGCGGTGATGATATTTGGTCGCTGTTCAAAGACCGCTCAGGAATTTTGTGGATCGGTACTATTCGTAATGGTGTAAATAAACTCCCCGCAAAAAGCGGACAATTCAATCTGTATCACAATAACCCCAGAGACCCGAATAGCTTGGGGATGAATACGGTGGGTGCTTTTTCAGAAGATCAATATGGGAATGTTTGGGTCGGAACTTGGGGAAGCGGGTTGGATCGTTTTGACCCGCGCCATGGACGCTTTGAACATTTCCGACAAAATTTAGATGATATCAATAGCCTGTCGAGTAATCTGGTGATGAGTGTATATGTCAGCTCGGAGAATATTGTTTGGGTCGGAACACGAGGTGGCGGTTTAAATCGCATGGAACTCGCAACAGGGAAGATCACGCATTATCTTCATGATCTTCGTAACCCTAACAGTTTGCCCGATGATAACGTGGCTGCGATTGTTCCTGATGGCAGTGGCGGCGTATGGTTGGGCACCTTTGGCGGCCTGTCTCATTACAACCCGGACAAAGATGTCTTTATTAATTACAGCAGTGACATCTCAAAACATCCATCCAACCCAGCAGGTTTGAGCGAGAACAAGGTCATTAGCTTGTATTTGGATGGAAGAAAAAATGTGTTGTGGGTTGGGACTTGGGGAGGCGGTTTGGGCCGTCTCAATTTGGCTGACCCGCTTCAAATGCTCCCGTTGCTTGCTTCGTTCAAAACATATCGTTACAGCGCTGACAATCCTAACAGCATCAGCGATGATTCGGTTTGGAGTATCCATGGAAATACGGATGGCACCCTCTGGTTGGGGACGCAATCTGGCTTGAACCATTTCGATCCTTCAACACAAACCTTTGAACGTTATACCAAGGAACAAGGCCTGCCAAGTGAAACAGTGTTGGGTGTACTCAAAGACGATCAAGGTGTTTTATGGCTTCCTACGAATAATGGGTTGGTTCAATTTAACCCGCAGACCAAAGAATTCACAACATTCGATAAGTCAGATGGGCTTCAAGATAACCAGTTCAACACGAATGCATATTTTCAGAGTCGTGATGGTGTGATGTATGTGGGTGGGGTGGATGGCTTCAACACGTTCCGCCCTGAAAACATTCAACCCAATCCTACACCTCCACAGGTGGCAATAACAGACTTTCAGGTGCTAAATAAACCCTGGTCAACGGATCTTTCTGGCCGTACGCCGATACGTCTTTCGTATCAAGAAGATTTTATTTCGTTTGGCTTCGCCGCCCTTGATTTCCAGTCACCGCAGAGCAATCAGTATGCTTATATGCTCGAAGGTTTTGATAAAGATTGGACACAAGCCGGGAGCCGACGTTATGCGGCGTATACGAGTTTGCCGGGCGGTGGCTATACTTTCCGTGTGAAAGCATCCAACAGCGACGGCGTATGGAGCGAGCCAGGCATTGCGATCCCAGTTATTGTCGCTCCACCGGTTTGGGAGTTGAGATGGTTCCAAGGGGTCGTTGTTGCTCTTCTCGTTTTGTTCATTGCCCTCGGTTTTCGCTGGCGTTTGAATACGATCCATTTGCAAAAAACGGCTTTGGAAAGACAGGTGGCAATTCGTACCTCTGAGTTGCTGTATCAGATCGAACAACGCCAAAAAGCGGAGCAGGCGCTGGCTGAAAAAGCCGCCCAAGAGGCGGTGGCTATGGATCGCACCCGTCTGGCACGTGACTTGCACGATGCTGTCACGCAGACGCTTTTCTCGGCCAGTATGATCGCTGAAGTGTTGCCTGATATCTGGAGCACGAGTCAGGCAGAAGGTCAAAGAAGACTCGGTGAACTTCGTCAATTGACGCGTGGCGCATTGGCTGAGATGCGCACTCTGTTGGTGGAGTTGCGTCCCAGCGGTTTGACCGAGATTCCATTGCCGGAGTTGTTGCGTCAGTTGTGCGAATCCTTAGTTGGGCGTGCTCGTTTGCCAATCCAATTGCATACGGAAGGGATTCAAAAACTTCCTCCTGAGTTACAGGTATGTCTGTATCGCATTACACAAGAGGCGTTGAATAACGTGATCAAGCATGCGCGTGCCACTCAGGTGCTCGTGAACTTGATCTTGGAAGAGGATAAGATAAGCCTTTCTGTGATTGATAATGGCAACGGCTTTGTAGTTGATTCTGTTTCCCCTGAACACTACGGGCTTAAGATCATGCGCGAACGGGCAGAAACGGTCGGTGCTGTTTTCACGATCTATAGCGAGCCCGGTGCAGGTACGCAAGTTGTTGTATCATGGATACCACCTGATTTTGATATGCCAGCACCACCTCTTACAATTCAATCTTCCCCCGAGCCAGAGTCGGAGGGGAATGAAACTCAAACAGTGAAAGAGAATGGATAGAAAATGAATGCTACAAATTTAATTCGTGTGATGTTGGTAGACGACCATCCTGTTGTGCGTTCGGGGTTGGGAGCTTTTCTCTCTGCCCTGCCCGATATGGAGTTGGTGGGCGAGGCCGAAAACGGAGAGGACGCCTTCACACTGTGTGGCTTGTTGAAGCCTGATGTAGTGTTGATGGATATGATGATGCCTGGCACAGATGGTTTGACCGCCACACGTCGCATCCATGAAAAGTATCCCTCTGTGCATGTTCTCGCGCTGACGAGTTTTCAAGATGATGCTCTGGTGCAAGGCGCATTGAATGCTGGTGCCATCGGCTACTTGATGAAGAACACTTCGGCGCAGGAGCTTGCCGCCGCCATTCGTTCTGCCCATCATGGTCGCATGACTCTCTCGCCGGAGGCTGCGGCGGCGCTTGTCCATGCTCATACACATGCCAAAGATATCGACGAGCTAACAGACCGTGAGCGTGATGTTTTGAAACTGATGGTGGAAGGTTTGAATAACACACAGATCGCAGAGCGTTTGGTTGTAAGCCTCTCAACCGTCAAATTTCATATCGGCAATATCCTCATGAAGCTACGAGTGGAGAACCGCGTGGCGGCTGTCACTGTGGCGATACAAAACAAACTGATCTAACGCATACCAGTTCTTCTGGATTGAAAAAACTCCACTAAGTCAGTGGAGTTTTTTCAATCCTTGCATGTGGTGTTGGATGGAAAACCGCCGGGTCATTCTACCCATGAGTTGATCCTTGTTCTATGGGCTTTGGCACCCAGCCTGAAGCCTCTCTCATTAATTCCTCACCCTTTTGTTATGAAAACATCATCAACGGGTTAACAGCGTTAACCTATACCGTTGACTAGGCATAAGACTATACCCCAGATGGGTGATTTTTAAACGGGTACACACTATAGTAGGCATAGGTGAGTCAGAGGCTTCTTCTCCTCTGCTTGTGGGTGTGGCGCAAAAACATTGTCTGGTGATCAGGACCTGTTCAATGTTTTTGCGCCATACCTTGAATAAATGTATCAAAACAGTCATTATTTTCCATATTTTTTGTGGCGAAGAAGGAGGTGTGTTGACCCAGGGACTTAATAGCTTGTGCAAAACTTTCTGATATATGTAAGCCAATTTGATATTACTAAGGAGAGAATCAAGATGAAACGCACGACAATGATCTTAAGCATACTATTGATGTTAAGTATGTTGCTCGGCGCATGTCAGAGCCAAACGCCTGTTCCAACCGAAACTGAGGTTGCATCTGTACCAGCAACTGATGATGCACCTGTTGCTACTGCACCTGTAGCGGATGAACCGGTTGTGTTCAATCGTAATGAAACACTTTACACCAGTGGCACACAATGGGGACCGCCATCCAGTTGGAATCCGTTCAACGGTGGTGGATATGCCATGGGAACGATTGGTCTGGTCTACGAAACTTTGTATATCTATGATCCACTAGCTGATACGTTTACTCCCTGGTTAGCCGCAGAAGATATGAAATGGGTGGATGCCTCAACAATGGAAGTCAAACTGCGCGAAGGCCTCACTTGGGCGGATGGTCAGCCGTTGACCGCTGATGATGTTAAATTCACTTTTGACTTGGCCGACCCGAATGGCGCATACAAAGCATCCTTGAACTTTGTGAGAATGTGGAACTTCCTGGCCTCCGTGGAAAAAGTGGATGACCTCACTGTCCAATTCAAATTCAACGAGACCCCCTATCAGGAAATCGGTGTGTTCTTCTATCAAACCCCGATCGTTCCGAAACATCTGTGGGAAAACAGAGACGCCGCAGATATTACCGGTGGCGCTAATGAGATGGGCGTTGGATCTGGCCCCTATAAATTCGAATCGAATGACCAATCACGTCAGGTCTTGGTGCGTAATGATAATTGGTGGGGCATCAACGCCTTCGGCAAGACACCTGCTCCCAAGCGCATCGTGGACATCGTAAACGGTTCCAACAACGTAGCCCTTGGTTTGGTTCTACAAGGTGGGCTTGACCTGAGCAACAACTTCCTGCCGGGCGTAGCAACACTTGTCAAAGGCGGTTACAACGTACAAACCTATTACAGCGACTCCCCGTACATGATCTCTGCCAATGTGGCAACTCTCATCATCAACGAACAAAAGAAACCATTGGATGATGTGAACTTCCGCCGTGCCTTGGCCTATGCGATCAACGTGAAAGATATCGTTGAGAACGATTACACCGGTATCGTACGAGCTGCAGACCCCACTGGTCTCATGCCGACCCAGGACAAATACATTGACAAGGCCCAGGTCGCAGAATTGGGTTGGACGTATGATCCCGAAAAATCCAAGCAGATCCTTGCCGATGCTGGTTATAAGGATTTGGATGGCGACGGCTTTGTAGAAACTCCCGATGGCTCCAAGATCGAATTGAAAGTTACTTGCCCCACCGGCTGGACCGACTGGATGGCCGCTGTACAGATCATCTCACGTGATGCGAAAGCTGTCGGCTTGAACATTGAGCCAGACTATCCCACGTACCCCGCTTGGCGCGATGCACAACTGCAAGGCACCTTCGAACTGTCCATCCAGAACGAAGCACAGATGAGCTCCACAGTTTGGAACTACTACAACTGGGTCTTCCAGAACCCCGCTACACCGGAACACATCTCGCAGACTCAGTTCGGTAACTATGGTCTCTACGACAACCCTGAAGCATTTGAGCTCCTCAACCAGCTTGATCGTGTTGAGATCGGCGATGACGAAGCTATCAAGGAGATCACATCCAAGTTGCAGAAGATCACTTTGACCGAGCTTCCCACCATCCCGCTTTGGTACAACGGTTTGTGGGCCCAATACAGCAACGCTGTGTGGACGAACTGGCCCTCCTCGGCTGATGGCTCCAACCATTATCTGCCCGCCAGCTGGCGTGGCTACTGGAACCTCTCCGGTATCCAGATGTTGCTTGACTTGAAACCCGTCGAACAGCAGTAACCTAATTGAATTCAGGAGGCAGTCACTTCTTTACAAGTGACTGCCTCCTCCTCGCGGAGATGTAATGAGACGTTACCTTGGAAGAAAACTGCTGATCTATATACTTACTTTTTTCATCGCAGTGACAGTAGACTGGATGATCCCACGCTTTATGCCCGGGAACCCCATCACCATTTTGATCTCACGCGCGGGTCTACGTGGGAATGCAGTCTCTCAGATGTACACCTATTATCTGGATGCGTTTGGATTGGATCTGCCCGTTTGGAAGCAATATCTAAATTTCTGGGTGGCAATCTTTCATGGTGACTTGGGAACCAGTATTTATCTTTTCCCTACGCCAGTCAAGGATGTGATCTTCAGTGCTATTCCATATGATATCGCGCTTCTTGTCCCTGCTATTTTGTTGAGCTGGTTTGCTGGAAACAGTTTCGGCGCTTTTGCCGCACGTAACAAGAAACTTGATAACACCCTGCTTCCTATAGGATACATTCTCACAGCAACACCTTATATGTGGTTAGGTATCCTCATCGCATGGACGTTTGCCATCGTTTTGAAGATCTTTCCGTTGGCTGGGGGATATAGCTTTGACCTGCAACCTCATTTATCCTGGCGATTTATCTGGAGTTTGATCCAACATTGGTTTCTGCCTTTCGCCTCACTCTTTATCGTGCAGTTTGGTGGGTGGGCTATCGGCATGCGTAACCTGATCATCTATGAGCTTGAATCGGATTATTCCCACTATTTGGAAGCATTGGGAGCGCCACAGAAACTTATTCGTAAATATGCTTTTCGGAATGCGATGCTTCCGCAATTGACCGGGCTTGCCCTTCAATTGGGTGTGATCGTAGCGGGCGCATTGGCAACCGAGGTCGTGTTTGGTTATCCGGGGATCGGCTACCTTATTCTCCAGGCCATTCATAACGAGGATTACTTCCTCATTCAGGGATGTTTCTTATTCGTCGTCATCTGTGTGTTGCTGGCTAACTTTGCCATCGATATTGCATATCTGATCGTAGACCCCCGAACTCGTACCGGCATGCAGGGAGGAGCTGGATAATGGACACTGCAACAATACAACCCAAGTCCTTGAAACCGAAACAGAAGAACGAAATCCTTTATTTTGCATTTAGAAACGCCAAGCTCCGCATTGGTTTGGGGATCGTGCTCTTTTTCCTCGTTCTGACCTTCGTTGGGCCGAAGATCACGAAATATAAACCAGCCGATTTTGTAGGCCCATCTTCATTTCATCCATCGGCTGATTATTGGTTTGGGACCACATCTTTTGGCGAAGATGTTTTTACGCAGTTTGTATATGGTCTCTCTTCTACATTTGTGGTTGGCATCATCGGCGGCGGGCTGGCTACGATTTTAGGAATGACCATTGGTTTTACTGCCGGGTATCGTGGTGGCGCTGTAGATGAAGTCCTGAATATTTTGACGAACGTCATTCTCACCATCCCTGCATTGGCTCTCTTGTTGGTTTTATCTGCATATGTGAAGGTGCGCGGTGTGTTCATCGAGAGCCTCTTCATCGGGTTCACTACCTGGCCTTGGGCGGCGCGTGCGATCCGCGCGCAGACATTCACCTTGCGAACCCGTGATTTCGTTGATCTGGCAAAACTCAGTGGGCGTAGTTCATTCAAGATCATTCTTACAGAGATCGTGCCGAACATGGCGTCCTATCTCTTCATGACTTTCATCTTGATGTTTGGTGGCGCCATCCTTACTGCCGCCACGCTGGATTTTCTCGGCTTGGGTCCAACACAAGGAACATCTCTCGGCATGATGATGAATATGGCAGTTTTGTGGAGCGCTCTTCCGCTTGGCATGTGGTGGTGGTTCATCCCGCCTGGCATTGGCATCACAGCGATCGTTGGCGGCTTATACATTATGAACGTTGGGTTGGATGAAGTCTTCAATCCAAAACTGCGGGAGATGTAGCATGAGTTTGCAAATCGAGAATCTGAAGATTTACTATCAAACCATGCGTGGTGATGTAAGTGCCCTCGATGGTGCCACCTTCAACATAAAAGATGGCGAGATCATGGGGTTGGCTGGCGAGTCGGGTTGTGGCAAAACCACCCTTGGTTATAGCTTGATCCATCTAACCCAACCGCGAAAGTACGTGGCTGGTAATGTTCTATTGGATGGTGAAACGCTCCCGATCTGGGACGAAAAGAAAATGCAGTCATTTCGTTTCAAAAAAGTTTCCATCATTCCGCAATATGCCATGAGTGCCATGAATCCCACTCGCAAGATCGGCAAGATGACATCCGAACTACTTGAGTCTCGTGGTGTGTATTACGAAGACGTCTTGCCTGAATTAAAGAGAAGGTTGAAACTGGTAAAGTTGCCAGATGATGTGCTGAACATGTATCCCATTGAACTTTCGGGTGGCATGAAGCAGAGAATGGTCATGGTGTTATCCACTCTGCTTGATCCATCATTGCTGATCGCTGACGAAGTCACCTCGGCATTGGATGTATCCACCCAGCAGGCTGTATCCGAGATGCTTGTTGAATTCCGCGACCTGAAATTTGTAAAGAGCATGATTATTATCACGCACGATATTTCTGTCTTATATCAGATCGCCGACAGCATCATGGTCATGTACGCGGGCAAGCCTGCCGAGAAGGCCTCCACCAACACAATTGTTCATGATCCTCTGCATCCCTATACAAAATTATTGATTTCATCTTTACCGAGGGTCGGAGTGAGATACGCCAACACAAAACTTTCTGGGGATTCCCGGAAACCCGCCTCTTCTACTGGACCCGCCAACTGGCTGCCGTTTCAAGGATCGTTGTCCACTCTCCTTTGCAAAGTGCAATGAGGAGCCGCCTTTCGTTGAAGTGAAAGAAAATCATCATGTGGCTTGCTGGAAAGTGACAGGGAATCATGCTTAAGATCGATAACTTATCCAAGATTTACAAGATCGGCACTTTTGGTGGGCAGGAATTACGTGCGGTCAATCAGGTCAGCTTTGAGATTGAGGATTCACAAGTTGTTTCTTTGATCGGAGAAAGTGGAAGCGGAAAGAGTACGATCGGTAAAATGATCCTCGGGTTAACATCAATCAGTGATGGCGCTATTTCCTTTAATGGGATGAATGTTGCATCACTGAAGAGCAACGCCATGAAGGAATATTATCGAAAAGTGCAAGGTGTCTTTCAAGATCCGTTCAGTTCCTACAACCCGATCTTCAAAGCGGATCGTGTCTTTGCACTTATCAAGGACGAATTCTTCCCAAATGTAAATAACCGCGAATGGGAACAAAAAGTAGACGATTGTTTGAAGTCTGTAGGTCTCAATCCTGAGATCGTCTTGAATAAGTTCCCTCACCAATTGAGCGGCGGACAACTTCAACGTCTCTTGATCGCTCGCGCCTTGCTGCTGGATATTAAGTTCCTTGTCGCTGATGAAGTAATTAGCATGTTGGACGCATCCACGCGTATTGACGTTCTTAACTTGTTGGCAGACTTGAAGTCTCGCGGATTATCTATCTTGTTTATCACGCACGATCTTGGCCTTGGATATTACATCAGCGACCAGTCCGTGATTCTTTATAAAGGACATGTTCTGGAAAAGGGTCTGACTGAGAAAATATACGACAATCCATCTCATCCCTACACAAAAATGCTAATGGCATCCGTCCCGCGGCTGGATGGAAAATGGGAGAAGGCAACAGTCGAATCAAAGCCTGAAAAATCAACCAGTTGGACGGGTTGTGCCTACTATGCGCGATGTCCTGTCGCATTTGATAAATGTTGTGAGAAACCTCCACTTGTTGAAATCTCGCACGGACATTCTGTAGCCTGTTGGAAACATGCCAAAGCGTGATCGTTTAATCTCACATCTTGCAAAAATATTTTTACATTGCCGCACTTGTTTTAAGTGCGGCAATGTGTTTTGTAAATCTCTTCATAATTATTCTGTTTATTGTAGTATTATGAATAGAGCGATCACGAGGGGATTATTGGGAAGCGAAAAGATTGATCTGATGTAGCAATCCATTTCCGCTTAATATGTCGTTTGCATGATGCCGTACAGCACACCTGTGTTGTTGTAGCTTTAGTGAATCAAGAAGGAGAAATTAGTGAATAAAAGAGTAGGTTTGTGGCTTGACCGTAAGAAGGCTGTTATCGTAAGTATCACAAATAATGGGGAAGAAAAAAGGATCATCACGTCTGATATGGATCATTACATTCTTTACTCCGCCGTTGTCCCTGGGGATGGTGCGCCGGAGGAAATACGTGACAGGCGTTTCTGGAATCGTCTCAATGAATATTACGACAAGATCATCGCCCATATCCGTGACGCAACAGAAATTCAGATCTTTGGACCTGAAATTGCCAAACACGAACTCGAAAAACGCCTTGATGCGGAGGGACTTTCAGAGCGCATTGTAAGCATAGAGAATGCGGGTCAATTAACAAATATCCAGATCGCAACAAGAGTAGAGAAGCGTTTCCCTGCCAGATCTCAATTCGACATTTTCTAATGTAACATCCCCCAAGTGGCGGATGCTGATACTCCCCGGCGGATGGATGTCGCTGGGGAGTATTAGTTGTAATATGAAATCATAGTCGTATAGCATCGGGCGTTCGATTTATAGAACGGCATAAATTAATTTCCGTGGCTCCGGCAAACGTCGAACACCGGATCGTTGAGCTTGTTAACTCAGCGCTGGCGATCAACAGTAGCGGCATGACATCTTATCCATTAAAGGGGCACTCACGCCAGGCTATTGTTTAATATAACTGCCCGCTCGGTTCATTTCTTGTGTGAAACAGGGCAACGAGTCGAATGCTCTATAAATCTTCGACTAAAAAATAAGGAGAAAAGCATGGGACGCAAAGGTGTCAGTAAGCGTAAGCCGAAGAAAACAACGCCGCACTCCAACGTGGGTGTCAGCAACTTTAACGATGTAAAAAACAATAGCGGACGCTCACCTGTCCAGTCATTGATGAACGATAAAAGCACTCCGCTTAATAAAGGTGGTGCGAATACGGCAGATACTGGGTCGGGTAAAAATAAAAAAAACAAGAAGCATTGAACAAAGTGCCACTTTGTTGAACTTTGTATGACGGTCACGGGCGACCGATAAAAGTGGATATTTTCGAGCGCCGAAAACCAGGCTCTGACCATTTTCTGTTCTTGGCCGCCCAGGAGAAAACCATGGAAATCAAATTACATGCCCCCATTGTCATAGGAAAATATCCAAAAGCTCTATCATTGACGATGCGGCAAACCATGCAGGTTCTGATACGCAATTTTTAATTTGTGAATGCGGAGAGAGAATCACGTATTGGCAAATTGCCGCACAACTGAGAGACCAGAATAAACCTGGCGCAATAATTTTGCGGTGGTTTCGAAGTTTGCTCAAAGGTTGATGGCAAAGCGATCAGAAAGAAGGCGACAGAGACCATGGACTCAAAACAGATGTTGTCGATCGTAGAAAATTACTGCCGAAAGACCGATTCAGGGGACAGGGATATTAAAGTTACGCGGGTGGCTGATAAGAAATCAATGTTTGTCGAACAGATCGGCGATGATGGACGGGCGGTCATGCTGTCTGAATATACAGTGGATGGGGTCATGTATTATGCCGGATATAGTTCACGTAGTCAGACGGTTTATATCAGCATGGTTGCCTGAATTTACATCCCGTGTTGGTCTCGTCTTTCAAGCTTTTATAAAGAGGAGAGCTGGATGAATATCTTACTTGTTTACCCTGAGTTCCCAGATACTTTCTGGAGTTTCAAACACGCGCTTAAATTTGTTCAGAAGAAAGCGGGTGCGCCTCCGTTAGGTCTGTTGACTGTCGCGGCAATGTTGCCTTCCAGTTGGGAAAAAAGGTTGGTGGACCTCAATGTGACCAGCCTTACAGATAAAGACCTGGCGTGGGCGGATTATGTTTTTGTCAGCGCGATGATCGTACAACGTGCATCTGTGCAAAACATTATCAAACTTTGCAAAGCAGCCGGTGTGAAGATCGTAGCGGGTGGCCCGCTGTTCACAATGGAACATGAGCAATTCCCAGACGTGGACCATTTTGTTTTGAACGAGGCTGAAGAGACGTTAAGGCCGTTCTTGCTGGACCAGGCAAATGGTCAGGCTCGACGCGTTTATTCATCCGATATATTCCCCGATATCCACCAAACTCCCGTCCCTCTTTGGGAGTTGGCGAATCTCAAACATTATGACACGATTAGTATTCAGTTCTCGCGAGGATGTCCTTTCAATTGCGATTTTTGCAATATCACCACATTGTTGGGGCATCGTCCGCGTACCAAGACCGCTGCGCAGATCATTGCCGAGTTGGATAGCATCTATTCGTTAGGTTGGCGCAAGAGCATCTTTTTTGTGGACGATAATTTTATCGGCAACAAAAAGCATATCAAGACCGAGGTATTACCTGCCTTGATCGAATGGCGTAAGGGGAAAACAGGGATGCCATTCAGCACAGAAGCTTCTATCAATCTGGCGGATGATCCAGAACTAATGCGCCTCATGACGCAGGCCGGGTTTGATACGGTTTTCGTGGGCATCGAGACGCCGAATGAAGACAGCCTGACCGAATGCAGTAAAACTCAAAACAAAGGTCGTGATTTGGTCGAGAGCGTCAAACAACTTCAGCGTGCTGGCCTGCAAGTGCAGGGTGGTTTCATCGTCGGGTTTGACAATGATTCACCATCGATCTTTCAACAGCAAATTGATTTTATTCAGAAGAGTGGGATCGTGACGGCCATGGTCGGGCTTCTACAAGCGCCCCTGGGAACCAGCCTGTACGAACGGATGCAAAAAGAAGGAAGACTGGTCAATGAGTTTTCAGGTGATAACGTGGATGGCTCGACCAATATCATCCCGATGATGGGGCTTGAACCATTGCGAGATGGATACCGCGAAATATTAAGCCATATTTACGCGCCCAAGTTTTATTACGAACGTGTTTTGACATTTCTTCGTGAATACAAACCGCCCAAGATCAAGGCTCCATTGGAAAGACAATATATCCTAGCCCTATGGCGTTCCATGTATCAACTTGGTATCCGTGGGGTGGAACGCGTCCATTATTGGCGGCTCTTTTTCTGGACCTTGTTCAGACGTCCGCGTTTGTTCCCATTGGCGATTACATTTGCAATCTACGGCTTCCATTTCCGACAGGTGATCGAATTGCATGTTATTTGAAAGTGAATAATTCTCGCAAGAAATGTTCTGAAAATCATAGTTCAGTTAACAACGCATAATACACAACGAAAACGAATCATTATGAAACATATGGCTGTACTTACGAGTGGAGGCGATGCGCCCGGCATGAATGCCGCTATCCGGTCTGTGGTGCGGGTTGGCATTGATAAGGGTTGGCAAATTATGGGTATACAGCATGGTTATGCTGGCCTTATTACCAACAACATTGTGCCTTTGGGCGCCCGCGATGTGAGCGGCATCATCCAACAAGGTGGCACCATGCTGGGTAGCGCCCGTTGTCCTGAATTCAAGACTAAGGAAGGACGAGCACAAGCCTTGCGTGTTTTAGCGGAACGCGAAATCGAAGCGTTAGTTATTATCGGAGGTGGCGGTTCTCAGACTGGTGCGTATGCTTTGTCGCAGATGGGATTCCCTGTTATCGGCGTGGCTTCCACTATTGACAATGACCTATACGGATCAGACATTACCATTGGAGTAGATACGGCTCTCAATATCGCGCTAGAAGCGATCGACCGGCTCAAAGTCACTGCCTTATCTCACGAACGTGCTTTTCTTATCGAAGTGATGGGTCGTGATTGTGGTTATCTGGCATTGATGGCGGGTATTGCCGGTGGAACCGAAGCGATTGTCATCCCTGAGGTGGATACTACCCCGGAAGCCGTGGCAAATGAATTGCGTAGCGCGTATGAGCGAGGGCAAGCCCATGCCCTGGTGGTTGTAGCCGAAGGTGCTCACTATAACGCCGCAGCATTAGCAGATTACTTTAAGGAACATCACGAACGCCTGGGTTTTGACCTGCGGGTGACAACGCTGGGGCATGTCCAGCGTGGTGGCGCTCCCAGCGCCTATGATCGTCTGCTGGCGACCCGTTTGGGTGCCGACGCGGTGGACCGTTTGACTCGCGGCGAGAATGGGGTGTTGGTGGGACTTGTTAGAGGCGAGATTGAGGCTACTTCTTTAGCAGATGTGGTCGTCAATAAAAAGCAACTGGATTTGAGTTTGTTGGAGCTGGCGCGAATGCTGGCAAGATAAAGGATATTATGAATAAAAATGATCGTGCTATTTTACAAAAGATTGCCCGTCGAGCCATGTTGGAACGAGGTCTTCTCCCCGATTTTTCACCGGGTGTGTTTGCCGAACTTGAGCAAATTCAGCATTCCATGGCTGTGGCAAGCGATAGTAATACCATTCGGGATAACAGGAACCTTCTCTGGGCATCCATTGATAATGATGACTCTCGTGACTTGGATCAACTTACTGTTGCCGAATCTTTGTCATCCGGCAAGGTGATGATTCTGGTCGCCATTGCCGATGTGGCCTCGTCCGTTAAAAATGGCTCAGCCATTGATGAGCATGCGCGCCACAATACCACATCTGTTTACACAGCGGCCGAGTTATTCCCCATGCTTCCTGAGAAGCTTTCTACTGATGTAACATCCCTGAATCTCAACGAAGATCGCCTTGCTATTGTTATTGGAATGGTGGTCGGTACTGACGGGGTGCTTGAAGAAGATTCGCAAATCTACAAAGCATGGGTACGTAATCATGCAAAACTGGCTTATAACAGTGTTGCCGCATGGCTGGAAAATGATGGTGTCATTCCTGAAGAAATCACTGCCGTGCACGGACTGGCTGAGAATCTGCAACTACAGGATCGAGTGGCGCAAAGCATGAAGAGATTACGCCACATCCATGGGGCACTGAGTTTGGAAACGATCGAGGCAAAACCAATATTTGACGGCGATCAAATCCGTGTGTTAGAAGTCGAGGAAAAGAATCGCGCTAAAGAGATCATTGAAGATTTCATGATCGCGGCAAATGGCGTGACGGCGCGTTATCTCTCAGCCAGGGGATTCCCATCTATTCGCCGGGTAGTACGCACGCCTAAACGATGGGAGCGTATCGTTGAAATTGCCAGCGATCACGAGTACGAACTTCCAACTGATCCAGATTCAAAAGCACTTGAAGAATTTCTTATCCATGAAAAAGCAGCTGACCCTTTACGCTTCCCTGACCTATCTTTGACTGTGATCAAACTATTGGGAGCTGGTGAATACGTTGCTGAATCATCCGACGGAAATGTTTCGGGACATTTTGGACTCGCCGTCAAAGATTACGCCCATTCTACCGCCCCGAATCGCCGCTATCCTGACCTGCTGACCCAACGTCTTTTGAAAGCCGCACTGGAAGGCGAGGTCGTTCCATATAGCAAAGATGAGCTTGATGTTTTGGCGACTCACTGTACCGAGACAGAAGATTCAGTCAAGAAAGTGGAGCGTCGCGTTGAAAAATCAGCAGCTGCACTCTTGCTTGAATCGAGGATCGGTGAGCGGTTCGATTCGATTGTCACAGGTGCATCCGAGAAGGGTACGTGGGTACGACTTTTCACCGTCCCTGTGGAAGGCAAGCTCGTGCATGGATTTGAAGGGTTAGATGTCGGCAAACGGGTTTTGGTGGAATTGATCGAAACAAACGTTGAGCAGGGATACATTGACTTTGAAAAAGTCAGTTCATCCAAACATAGTTAAGGAGCATATTATGAAAAAGAAAATTGGTATGTGGATCGATCATCGGGAAGCGATAATTGTAGTGCTTACAGATAACGGCGAGCAGATCATGCGAGTAAGATCCGATGCAGAAAAACAGCTTCGGTTCGCGGGCGGTTCGCGAAAAGATGGATTACAAACAACAGAGGCTCTTCGAAGCAAAAAACTCGACGCGCAGCTAGGTAAATACTTTGACGACATCATCATTCATGTTCGTGATGCTGAGTTGATTCAGATCTTTGGCCCAGGTGAAGCCAAGAATGAACTTGTGAAGCGGTTGGAAAAGGATGGGCTTAAGGAGCGTATTGTTGAAATTGAAACCATGGACAATATGACCGACCGTCAAATTTCAGCAAAAGTCCGAGAACAGTTCACGCCATAGGTGAACCATGGAAGGCGTGCTTCACCCGGCGCGAGCTGACATATATGAGAAGAATTGATGCAATGTAAAACCCAAAATGGCAATCACATATTCGTATGAAATCCCGTGTTCATTGCAACTGCTATTTCCCACTTTCGCACTGAATTAACGAGAAATATTTTTGTGCAATCCTTCAACTCTTCCACTCGAATTACTCTTTCTTCTACCTGACTTGTCTCCAGCAAGTGTGCGCGGAAGGTGCCTGCGAGCAATCCACAGGAAATGGGTGGGGTATAGAGTTTTCCGTTCAGTTCGACGACTAGATTGCCAATGGTGAATTCGGTTAGCTCGTTGTTCTCGTTGTAGAGAAGTACATCATCGTACTCTTGAAGACCCTTGCGAGCGACCTCGTATATTTCACGATGTGTGGTTTTATGAAAGAGAAACACATTCCCTGAGTGGACGGGCTCTTTTGCAAGACGTACATTTAGTGGGGGATGATCGCTTACACTTTCATAGGGCTTTGTTTCTGATTGTAGGTTGCCGTGTTTATCGAGTAATAGTCGGACACGTTGCGGAGATGTGAATTGGGATGAAATTTCATTGAGATAGTTTTCGATATCTTTTCGCGCAACGGGAAAATCAAAATACTTTGCCGAATCTAACAGACGTTCAATATGTTTCTCGCGCAAAAAGAAACTTTCTTCTGGGGTCCATAAAAGCGTTTCGAGCAGGGAAAATTGTTGTGTCTCCTCAGTCAGTACGCGAGCTTTGAGCAGAGCTTCAGTGTATTCGTCTGTGTTGATCGAGTCCCAGACGATGCCACTACCAACGCCATATTCTGCTGTTTGAGTTTTACGGTCGATTAGCGCAGTGCGGATGGCGACATTAAAAGTTGCTTTTCGGTTTGGCGCGATATGACCGATGCTCCCTGTGTATATCTTTCTCAGCGATGTTTCGAGTTCAGAGATGATTCGCATTGTGCTTACTTTTGGCGCGCCAGTGATGGATGCACATGGAAAAAGTGCCTCGAATATCTCTGTCAGTGATGCGGATGTTTTTGCCCGTACGGTGGACGTCATTTGCCAGAGCGTGGGGTATTTTTCTGTTGAGAATAATTCAGGGATGTGAACACTGCCGACTTTTGCGATGCGTCCCAGATCGTTGCGGATCATGTCTACGATCATGACATTCTCTGCTCGATTCTTTTCCGAATCTTTCAACCATTGTGCCTGCTCCTCGTCCTCAAGCGTTGTGCGCCCCCGACGAGTTGTCCCTTTCATGGGGCGGGACTCAATGATGTCGCCATTGAGACGGAAGAAGAACTCAGGCGAAGCGGATGCGATAATATAACGGCCTAAATCAATGTAGGCGGCGTGGTTGTTTTGAGTCTGTGCGAGATGGAGAAAGAAATTCCACGGATCAGTTTTAAATTCTGCTCGAAGGCGCATCGTGTAATTGACTTGGTAAGTCTGACCCTGAGCGATGTAGTCCTTGATCTGTTCAATGGCCGTGTTGTACGTATCGCGGTCAACAGTTGTCAGCCAGGATAAAGCTGGTTTTGCTGAATCAGGCTCGGGTAAGGTAATGATGCGAGGCGCGGGGTAAAGTCCAAACCATAAGAGTGGGAATTCATCAACATTATCCTTTTGCGCTCCGCTCTGCTCAGGGCGGAGCGCTTTGTCAAAGGCGGGCGCTGCTTCGTAACTGATGAATCCAGCCGCGTGCCAGCCGTTGACCTGAGTCAGCCTTTCGATCTCTTGCAATGACGGGATAACATCATCCAGACTCTGTGTGGTGATGATTTGCTTTGGCTCTGTAAAGTGAAGCCATTGGTCGTTTTCTTTGAGTAAAACTTCGTTTATGTTCAAGTTGTCTCTGGTTTGATTATATTCAGGTTTGACCCCGTCCTAATGGGTGGTAGAGTTCTAGTGGTCACCGACTATAATTCTGCAAATTTCCCAAAGGAGCTTAACCATGAATAAGTATCGAATGTTTGCGGTAATTGCAGTTTTAGTCCTTGCCTCACTTGCATGTCAGGCTGTGACGGGTCTTGGTGGCGGTGGTAATGGTAATGGAAACGATCTTCCGCCAACTACATCAGACGACAGTAGCCCAACAGATGCTCCGTCTGTGTCAGACTCAGGTAATACGAATGAAGGAGAAAGCTCTTCTGATTCTAAATTTCCGATGACCGAAGATGCTTATAACGTTACGGATGCTGCTGGAACTTTATTGTATTACACCAAGATGTCTGGTGACGATGTAATGAAATTCTATCGTGATACGTATACGGCGCAGGGATATACCGAGCGCGAGTTGTTGACCGTGGTGTCTGGCGGTGTGTTCAGTATGGTATTTGATGGTGACCCGAGTGGAAAGGCGGTTGTGATCCAGAGCGTGGATATGGGTGACGGAAGCCGTACAGTTGCGATCCGCTTGGAAGACGTGTAAAGTAAGAAGTATTCTCTCAAAGCCATCGCTCATACGGCGATGGCTTTTTATTTGGATGGCTCATGAAAAGAAATCAGATTTTGAATTGGTTCCCTGCGTTGATTGTGATGGGGGGCATCTTTTGGTTTTCATCTCAACCTTCGGCAAATCTTCCCGATTTTGATTGGGCAGATCGTATCGTCAAAAAGGGTGGGCACATGCTTGGGTATGGACTGCTGGCTCTGTCGTATTTGTACGCACTTGGCATGGACCCGAAAAAGCGTTGGTTAGCATGGTCGCTTGCCATTCTGTATGCGGTGACCGATGAATTCCATCAGTCATTTGTTTCGGGCAGGCATCCGTCTGTGTGGGATGTGCTGTTCTTCGATAATCTTGGCGCGTTGATCTCGTTATGGATCGCGAGCATGTTTATAAAAAACAAACGACCAGACGAAAAAACTGTCTGACCGTTATTTCACTGCTAACCGCCAATAACTGTTAGCTAAGCGCTACATTATTCGAATTCGATCTCGATCTCTTCGTCCTCAGACCATTCTTCCATGCGGTCAATTTCGATATCGGTGAACAAACCTTCTTGATGTGCCTGTACGCGATAGCGTTTGATCAACTCAAGCATCGCGAGAAATGTAACAACGATCTCGAGACGTGATGTGCTGTCTTTCACCAGAACGCTGAACGATGAATGTTGCACATCCTTCATCATTTTTGTGATCATGTCGATCTTTTCGCGGATGGTCACGCGTGGGGCAGAGATGACGGTGCCAAGCGGTTTCTTGGCCTTTTCCTTAGCAAATGCCTCTTCTGCCGCTGCAACCAATTTTTCGAGCGTGATGTTTGAGAGATCGAGCTTGGGTTCCACTTTGGGTGGTGGCGCAATGCGTAAATACGTTCGCAAATTTGCTTCTGCACGTTCATTCAGCCATCCACCGATTTCTTTGAAACGTTTGTATAACCTCAATTGGTCAACAAGTGCTTGGCCGGGGTCTTCCTCGCCAGCCTCGCGCGTGGGCGGTCTCGGCAATAACGCCTCTGACTTGATCTGGATCAACTTTGCCGCGATCACCAAAAACGCAGAGATTTCGTCCGCGCTGACCTGTTCGATGCCGTTGATGTAAGAGAGATATTGATCCGTCACAGTCGCGAGCGAAACGGTTGTAATATCCAATTCGGCGTGTTCGATCAGGCTAAGCAGAATGTCGAGCGGTCCTTCATAGACCGGCGTGTTCACCCTGTAATTTAACTGGCGTCCCAACAAGTTTTCCATAGGGCGTGATTATATCCGAGACCTGACAGGTTTTCAAAACCTGTCAGGTCTACTATAATCTTTTCATGCCAAATAAACTCACTCATCTCGATGAACAAGGTCGCGCCAGTATGGTGGATGTCGGCCACAAGCCTGATACCGAACGGACTGCGATCGCACGCGGCGAAGTCCATATGAAGAAAGAGACATTGGATTTGATCCGTGCGGGACATATCAAAAAAGGGGACGTTCTCACCGTCGCACAGATCGCCGGCATTACCGCCTCAAAACGGACCTCTGACCTGATCCCGTTATGTCATCCTCTTCCACTCTCCAAAATTGATGTGGACCTCGCTCTCGACGATTCCTTACCCGGTGTGGTCATCACTGCCACTGCCAAAGTGACCGGCAAGACCGGCGTCGAAATGGAAGCGTTGACCGCTGTCTCTGTGGCGGCGTTGACGGTCTACGATATGGCAAAAGCCGTTGAGAAGACGATGCGGATACAAAATATTCGTCTCATCGAAAAGCATGGCGGCCAGAGTGGCGATGTGGTGAATGAATAGTATAAACACTTTTAAGTGGTTTGTTCGTTTAATAATTCCATTCTGCTTTGTTGTGGTACTTGCTTTGTTAGTGTCTCTACGAGTTAATTATCTTGTTGTTAAAAGCTTTATCGCTGTTATTGCAGATACAATAATTTATGTTTTACTGGCAGTTATAGGTTGGCGTGTTTTTATCAAAAAGAAGGTAAAGGAACTATGGTTGATTCCAAACGTAAAGCAGCTTTTTGA
The DNA here is from genome assembly GCA_016721115.1 of Candidatus Defluviilinea proxima. Classification (NCBI taxonomy): domain Bacteria; kingdom Bacillati; phylum Chloroflexota; class Anaerolineae; order Anaerolineales; family Candidatus Villigracilaceae; genus Candidatus Defluviilinea; species Candidatus Defluviilinea proxima. The sequence continues at coordinate 3,770,972 of JADKIW010000001.1, read as the reverse complement.
TCTTGTTGTTGGGGCGTCTCTTGTGTTAACTGCAATTTCTATTACACAGATATTGTCAGCTTTTCCGGTCTTAACGAGCTTACGTCAAGGTGATTATTCTTTATCGAGTTTAGCTATAATTTTACTTGCATCTTATCGGGAAGAAGTATTTTTTCGAGGTTATTTCTTGAATGATTTAATTTTAACTTTAAAAAGCAGGCTGTTTTCAGTCATTATTAGTGGCCTCGTTTTTGGTTTAATTCATCCAGTTTCGTTGTCGCATCATCTGTTTCTTTCCATTTTGGGAATTATTTTAGCTTATGCTGCCGCAGAAACGGGTTCATTTTGGTTTTCGGTTGGTATGCATTTTTCGTGGAATGCCTTTTCTGGGGCAGCATTTTCTAATTCTGCGGACTGGGTCTTCCCGAATGTGTTAGGGATTGGAATAGTTGGAATATTAGTTTTTATTTATATAAAACTTGCAAGCAAATTGTTTTTGAGGAGACAAAATGTATTCTCCGATTAATCTCGTCGAAAAATTTTCAAAATTCTCTGAACATTGGTCTCCGAAGATCGTTGCACAGATGAATGACTATCATTTCAAACTTGCCAAAGTGCAGGGAGAATTTGTATGGCATGACCACCCTGAGACAGACGAGATGTTCCTTGTTGTGAAGGGTCAACTCGAGATCCATTTCCGTGATGGGAAAGTGACTTTGAACGAAGGCGAGATGTATGTGGTTCCCAAAGGCGTGGAGCATAAGCCTGTCGCTGAGCGGGAATGTCATATTTTGCTTGTTGAGCCAGCAGGTACGGTTAATACGGGTGATGTTGTCGATGAAAAAACAGCCCCTAATGATGTTTGGATCTAGAGAAATGAACCGAATCAAATTATTGTTTTTTGCCACCATCCGTGACCGCGCAGGGACAAAATCCATGGAAGTGGACGTCCCTGATGATATGACCGTGCAAGGACTCAAAGATAAGCTTGGCGAGGACTACCCCAAGCTGAAAGAGTCCATGAAGAGTGTGTTGATCACCATCAACCGTGAGTATGCATTCGATGAAGCTGTCATTCCGCAGGGCGCAGAGATGGCAATGTTCCCGCCGGTATCGGGAGGATGAATATGGAATACCCGACAATTTTTTCGATCACAGAAGAGGAAATTGATCTGAACGATCTGCTCGCGAAGATCACACTCACGTCCACGGGGGCGGCCGCGATATTTACAGGCATGGTGCGCGGCGAGACAACACGCGGCGATGCGCATGACACGGAATACCTTGAATACGAGGCTTATATTCCCATGGCCGAAGCGAAGATGAAGCAGGTTGCGGATGAGATCCGTGCGAAGTGGCCGGTCATTGAAGGGATTGCAGTTGTGCAACGAATTGGAAAGTTGTATCCAAAAACGCCAACGGTCTTGATCGCCTGTACGGCGGCGCATCGGGATACGGGTGTGTTTGATGCCGCACGCTATGGCATTGACCGTTTGAAGGAGATCGTTCCTATTTGGAAGAAGGAAGTTGGCCCGAACGGCGAGGAGTGGGTTGAAGGGGATTATGTGCCGAAAGCAGGGGAGTAGAAGAAGAATCGGGTAAGAAAATGCTTTTAATGCTGAAACAGGCTTCGGTTGAGAATGAGGCGAAGCCTGTCCAGTGCGTGACGGAATTGCGAATTCGGGGTTTTAGTAAGTCGAAGTCTCTTTATTCTTGAATGTGAGGAAGCATGGAAAAAGTTGTTATTACTGGCATGGGAACTGTCAATCCTTTGGGTTTGACAGTAAAAGAAAGTTGGCAGAACGCGGTGAATGGCGTTTCAGGTGTTGGTCCGATCTCGTTGTTTGATCCAGGACCGTTGAATGTTCATTTTGCGGCTGAAGTGAAGAATTTTGACCCGGGCAATTATATGGACCCAAAGGAAGCTCGTCGCCGCGATCGGTTTGAGCAATTGGGGGTTGCGGCCGCGAAAGACGCGATTATTGATTCGGGTCTTGAGATCACAGATGCAAATCGAGGCCGTATTGGTGTTTTGATTTCTTCTGCGATCGGCGGTATCAAGTCTTTGAGTGATGCGGTGATCATCAATCACGAAGAGGGCCCGCGGCGTGTCAGTCCGTTCTTGATACCGATGTTGATGCCGAATGGCGCTTCTGGCATGATCGCCATCGAGAATCAGATCAAAGGGCCATGCTTTTCGGTGGCTTCGGCATGTGCCTCTGGCGCCGATGGGATCGGTATGGCTTTGTTGATGTTGAAGGCTGGGATGATCGATGCCGCACTTACAGGTGCGGCGGAAATGACGATCTGCTCGGTAGGCGTTGCGGCATTTGATCGTGTGGGCGCCATGTCGCGCCGTAATGATAATTATTCGATGACTCCCCAACCATTCGATAAGAATCGTGACGGTTTGGTGATGGGGGAAGGAGCGGCTGTGCTGATGCTGGAGCGCGAATCTCACGCAAAGGCACGCGGCGCGAACATCCTTGCGGAATTGGCTGGATATGGCGCCACAGCCGACGCCTACCATGTGACCGCTCCGCATGAGACCGGTGCTGGTGGTGCGGCCGCGATGCGCATGGCTTTGAACTCGGCACAGGCGAACGATGATGAACTTGGCTACATCAGCGCACATGGCACGGGCACACATTTGAACGATCAATCAGAGACTCGCGCTGTCAAAGCCGCCTTTGGCGAACGGGCGTATCAAATCCCTATTTCGTCAACCAAATCCATGACTGGGCACATGATGGGCGCTACGGGCGCATTGGAAACCATTTTCTGTGTACAAGCAATTCGCGATGGCATTCTGCCGCCGACCATTCATTATGAGACACCTGACCCCGAATGTGATTTGGATTACATTCCGAACAAGGCTCGCGAGAAGAAGATCACACTTGCGATTAGCAATGCCTTCGGTTTTGGTGGACATAACTCGGTGTTGGCAATACGTAAATATAGCTAGCATTCTCAGTCTGCTTTCTAACTTGTGTAACTAGAAAAGGCGTGCTATAATCCGCCGTCGCTCTAAAAAGCACCGTATCGTCGGCGAAAACGAAACAACATCAAACAGTAAGGAAGAAAGACAATGGCAGATATCATCAAGGCTCTCGAGGCCAAACAAAACGAAAACATTCCCCAGATCCGTTCCGGTGACAATGTCAGCGTGCACGTCAAGATCAAGGAAGGTGAACGCGAACGTATCCAGGAGTTCAAGGGTACTGTCATCCGCACCCGCAAGGGCGGCAATGACCAGTCCATCACCGTCCGCCGCGTGGCTTCCAACGGCATCGGTGTGGAGCGTACTTTCCTGCTCCGCTCCCCGCGCATTGACAAGATCGTGGTCGAACGCCACAGCGTTGTCAACCGCGCACAGTTGTACTTCATGCGCGAGCGCACGGGTAAATCTGCCCGCCTCAAGCAGAAGTTCGATAACTAGTCACGTAGACCCTAAAGGTTTCCAAAACCTTTAGGGTCTTTTTTTGTTTTACAATTGGGGATATGAAACCACTCATCGGAATCACCACCAATCAATCCACAAATATTCATGGTCATCCAACCGTTATGTTGATGCAATCGTATATCAATGCGATCTTGCAGGCGGGCGGGGTGCCAGTTCTTATCCCATCGATGATCCACAATGATGGATGGGATGCTCTCTATTCCCGCCTCGACGGCATTCTCTTCTCTGGCGGCGGGGACATTGGCCTTGAGCTTTCTCCCGGCGAGCCGCATCCGCGCATCACTGAAGTGGACCTAGAGCGGGATTCCGTTGAAATGAAACTGATCCAAGCCTCAGCCTCAGATGGCAAACCCTTCCTTGGCATTTGCCGTGGATGTCAGATGTTGAATGTAGCCCTCGGTGGGACTCTGTATACACACATCTCTGATCAACTTCCCACTGCCCTCGACCATTCCTACCCTGGTAACTTGCGGACAGTCCTTGTGCATGAGGTGAAGATCGAAGAAGGGACACATATTGCTGAAATCTTGGGTGAACCCATCGTCAAGGTCAACAGCCTGCACCATCAAGGACTCAAAGATATTGCGCCATCACTTCGTGTAACGGGCCATGCACCCGATGGACTCGTTGAAGCTGTGGAGTTATCCGATCATCCATTTGGTATTGCTGTACAATGGCACCCCGAATGGTTGACTGATCAACCGTCCACTCGGAATTTGTTCCGAAAGTTCATCGAAGCGGCGGGGAAGTAAAGATAAATTGTTAGGTTTGTAGCTGTCTGAATTTAGTGTTGTAACAGAAACCGAATATGAGCACGCAAAAGATGATAGATCGTTCCGCCGAACAATGCGCTGATGATCGCCATCATGCTCCGTGCTACGCTTGCCCCCGATCCAACCTGAAACCCGACGAAAATCTCAAGCACGACGATCGCACCTATTCCGCTAATGAATAGACGCGGTAGGTCTTGCTGAAGCGGAATCTCAGCACGTCCACGCCATTCAGCAAATAGATACCCCAAGACTGTAAATGCTACTAAATATTCTATACGCGGCATGAGCACACTCATACTGGTTTCTGTGATTTGATTGGTAAAGCCAATTGACCAATGCCAGTCAGTCAGCGATCGGAATGGGTGCCAAAGCGCCAGCAAGGTTAGATAGAAAGCAAAAATGGGAAGCACTTTCTTGAGTGTAGCTTGTTCAAAACGGCGTTCAGTAGAGCGTTGGGGGAGTATGGTCAGAATACCGGCAAGAATCATAATGCCTAATCCAATGATTAAAGAAGGACCGGGTTGTCGAAGGGACGGGCTTATTCCCAGTAGGAACCAGATACCCGCTGAGAGAGAAGCATAGCTACTGATGCGATAATCTACCTTTTCCCACCAATGACGGAATAAATCGCTCAAGACTACTGCACCACAAATTCCAAGCAATGTAGTCAACAGCACGCGGTTGGGTTCGTTCGCAAGTGCCATTGAATTTGTCCACAGTAAGGCCGTTAAGAGATAGACCAGTCCCATGAGAGGGGTTTCGAGTCTAAGCCTTCCCACTGTCCCTTTTGAAATCGCGATACGCGAAGAAATGAAATCATTGAAAGCCGCTCCTATTCCAGCGCCTACTGCATTTGTCAGAATATCTACAATAGACGGCGTCCGTGCAGGGATAAAGATTTGAAGCAATTCAATACTGATGCTGATGATTGTGCCTATGAGTAGCGCTCCTCGTTTTCTGGTAGAGAGACGGTAAAAGAACCCAATTGGAAGGAACAACAGGATGTTTGATATTGCATTGTTCAAGTCACTGTCGAAGGTAAATCTCACTCTTTCAGGCATGACCAAGTAGAACGGGTTTAATGTCAGCAGTAGGATAACAAGGATGAAATACCCAAGTAGAGCGAAGGAGAGTCTTGTCCCAGTATTGTTCACAGCTTGTATTGTAAACCAGGATTGCAGTCGAACCTTTTGATTGCGTTATACTTTGTGGAATGTCTAATACACTCATTTCCCCCATCGGCATCTTCGACTCCGGTATAGGCGGACTCTCCGTTCTGCGGGCGATTCGTGCGCAGATGCCTGAAGAGTCTGTGCTCTATTTTGGCGATCAGGGACATATCCCTTATGGTCCGCGACCGATGGAGCAGATACGGGATTTTTCAGAAGCTATCACGAGATTCTTGCTGAAGCGAAATGCAAAGATCATCGTCGTTGCTTGTAACGCGGCTTCTGCGGCGGCGTTGAAATATTTGCGTGAGAAATTTCCCGATGTGCAATTCGTGGGCATGGAGCCTGCGGTCAAACCTGCAGTCGAGATAACTCAAACGGGCAAAGTGGGAGTCCTTGCCACGCCAGCGACATTTCAGGGCGCGTTGTATGCGTCCGTGGTGGAACGGTTTGCCAATGGAGTGGAGTTATTCCAGAATACGTGTAACGGATTGGTACAACAGATCGAGCAGGGGAATTTAAACGGCGAAGAAACGCGTGATATCTTGGAAGATGCGCTTCTGCCGATGTTGGAGAAAAATATTGATACAGTTGTGTTGGGGTGTACCCACTATCCGTTTGTGATACCACTTGTGCAAGAGATCGTGGGGGGGGCGGTTCGGGTGATAGACCCCGCTCCCTCGGTGGCGAAACAGGTCAAACGTCTGCTGGAAGCGGGGGACATGAAGAGTCGATCAGAGTCAAAGGGAAATGTCAAATTATTTACGTCGGGTGAGCCTGACGTGTTGAAGTCTCAGTTGCCTATGTTGTTGGGGGAAGATGGGGAAGTTGAGCGAGTCGAGTGGGTGAGTGACACCTCCGTCATTGCGAGGGAGCGTTAGCGACCGAAGCAATCCCCATCACGAGTTGGAGATTGCTTCGCTTCGCTCGCAATGACGGTTAAGTTAAAGCGCCCACGCGAGCATGAAACCGAAAATGGCGACGATCACGCCGAGATGCAAAAATAAGTTACTTCCTGTGATTACGTTTAGCCCAAAGATGAACGGCAGGACAAAATTGACAATGATCAATACAATTCCGATCATCGGCAGAAGACCTTTGCGGTGTGCGAAAAAGTTTGATGCATCGTCAACTAGCTTGGAAAACCATTTCATAATTCTTCTTCCTCTTCTTCGGTGTGATTATTTGAAACCTGCCAGTTATTAAACTGTGCCACCAGGCGTCCGGGGATGCGTCCTTGCATGAACACGCCGCCACGCCCATGTTCGACGAGTTCCACTTGACCTGCTTCATGGAATAACGAGATCAATGCGCCTTGTTGATATGGAAGTTTTACGCGGATCGGTGTATACGTTTCGTACAACTCCTCCTGAATAAGCCTCAACAGATCTTTGATACCGCTTCCATCTACAGCGGAAATTGCTACGGCTTTCGAAAAGCCTTTCAACGAATCTTTGGCAGATTCGGGATTGCGCAAGCGATCCACTTTGTTGAGCGCAGTGATAACGGGGATATGCTGCGCTTCCAGTGTGTCGAGCGTTTCTTGCACAGCTTCGGCTTGATTCATGGCGTTGTGATGTGAAATATCAACGACATGCAAGAGCAGGTCAGCTTCGGTGATTTCCTCAAGCGTGGCATGGAAGGCTTCCACCAATGAGGTCGGCAATTTTTGAATGAAGCCGACTGTATCGGTGAACAAAGCTTGATAACCACCAAAGAGTTCCACTTTACGGGTGGTGGGGTCAAGCGTGGCAAAGAGTTGATCGGCCACATATACGTCTGATTTAGTGAGCCTATTCAGTAGCGTGGACTTGCCTGCGTTGGTGTATCCAACAAGCGCAACTGTCGGAATACGAGAACGTTTACGTTGTGCACGATACCGCATGCGGTGTGCTCGTACCTTCTCTAGTTCTTTTTTGAGATGTGCGATGCGCTTGCGGATGGCGCGTTTGTCTACTTCCAATTGCGTTTCGCCGGGGCCACGCAGACCTACGCCGCCTGTTGAGCCTGCACGTCCACCGCCGCCACCTGCCTGACGCTCAAGGTGTGTCCATTGACCGGTGAGGCGTGGCAGGTAATATTCATATTGTGCGAGTTCTACCTGCAACATGCCCTCGCTGGTGTGAGCGTGTTGCGCAAAGATGTCGAGGATCAACGCAGTCCGATCTAACACGCGGACATTTTTGCCGAGTGCCAGTTGGAGTTCACGTTGGTGACGCGGAGAAAGTTCGTCATCGAAAATGACGACTTGCGATAAAGTCTCTTCAACGAGTGCCTTGAGTTCATCCAATTTGCCGGGGCCGATGTACGTTTTTACGTGTGGGCGGTCCAGCTTCTGTGTCAATTCACCGACTACTTCCAGGCCAGATGTATCGGCCAGTAGCGCAAGTTCTGTCAGCGAATCTTCCAGTGGAAGAAGCGTCTTTTGTTGAAAGAGTTCCACGCCAACAAGAAATGCCCGTTCGCGCGGAGCTTTGGTATTTTCTGGAATTTTTTTAGCCATGATTCTTTCTTTTTAGAATGCAGAAGCATGTAAGCCCATTGGGCATGTTTCTGCTAATCTTTCTTTTCCAATTCATTGAACAATTTTGCCAGTGTCGTTTCTGGCGCTTCGGTGCGGATGGGGATCAGCACATGGAAGATCGATCCCGGACATTCTTCTTCATCGTATCCTTCTGATTCAACCCAGATCGAACCGCCATGCGCTTCGAGGATGCCTTTTGAGATGGGTAAGCCTAAACCGGGCCCGGCACCTTTAAATTTGGTCTTGCCGCTTGAGTGAAGATTAAGGCGACCTACCTGCCCGAACTTTTCAAAGATGACCGATTGATTTTCAAGCGAAATACCGATGCCGTTGTCTTTGATGGTCACTTCTATCAAGCCGGGTAATGTACGGCCATCAATGCTGATTGTGCCACCATCGGGCGTGTATTTGATCGCATTGTGGATCACATTTCGTAATGCCTGTGTGATACGAGCTGGGTCAACATAGATCCATTGTCTGCTTCCTTCAAATGGTACTACTTCTAGAGTCTGACGCCGTGACGCGATGGTTTCCCTTGCATCATTTTTCAGCGTTAGCAAGATCTTCTCGATCTGCGTCGGCTGGAAGTTCAGCTTCAGTAGTTTGTTATCGATCATCGAGACATCGAGCATATCTTCCACGATCGTCCGCAAGCGGTTGATGCCAGACTGCATACCGGTGAGCAGACCATCCAAAGGCACACCGTTGCCTTCCTTGATCAGGTCATCCATCATGGAAGCGTACCCGTCAATGAGCGTGATCGGTGTCTTTAATTCATGTGCCGCCACCGAAATGAACGCGGACTTGCTCTTGTCCACGCGTTCCATCTTCTTTTGCACTTTTTCCATTTCACCGGAGATGTGTGCCACGCGTGTTTCCATTTCATACCGCGCCACAACGCCCAGCCCATAGGTGTAGATCGGGATGACCGCCGCTAACAGGTCGAGTGCCTGTTGTTTGGTTAGGGACTCTTTTGCCACTTCGATGGTCAACACGATCATACGGTTGAGAATGAAAGTGACCTGGTACAGCCCCTCCTGCAGGTCCGTTTCCGTGGACGCCTTTGCCCAATCGAGCAGGATGGTGTCGATCCAGCCGGGGTCTCCGCTGGTCACTGACTTCACCAGCACTTCGAAAAAACGCTCCAATTGTTCATCGAAACCGGCCCGCACATCCATGCCGCGTGCCAATTCCTGCCCAACACGTTCCATCCATGTAGGGCGCACTTTGGCAAGCGTTTTCTCAATAGGAATGATTGTGGCCGGTTTTCTAGGCATACGCAATTATTGTTCGAGCGAGGCCATTGTATCAGGGTTGACTACTTTGTTGTTGCATGACCCAAACCTGAAGGGTTTCTCCCACGATCTGTAAACTTTGTGCAGAGACCTTATCCGGCGTATCCTGCACAGTGTGCCAGTAAGGATAATCGAAATCGATAATATCGACAGCGGGGATTCCTGCCTCCAGAAAAGGTGTGTGATCATCGATCATCGAAAACTTTTCCTTGGGGATGAACACAGTATCGTTTTCCGTGCGTTCGGCAGTGCGCCAGATCTCATCGGTAATGGCTTTGTTTGAATTGCGTTCCTTGTAAATGTTCAAGTCGGCATCACCGATCATGTCTATGATAACCACGGCTTGTGGACGCACTGGGTTGTTCTTCACAAATTCACGCGAGCCGAGAAGCCAGTCCCAGCCCTCGATGTTGCCGTTATCCTCCGCGTCGAAAAACACCAACCAGACGGGCACTGTGTCGTCAGGTAGTTTGCGTGCGAGTTCAAGCAACACAGCCACACCAGAGGCTCCGTCGTTGGCACCTGGCACAGGTTTGGTGTGATTCGCTACGTCAGGGTCATGATCGGCAAATAGACGCGTGTCATAATGTGCGCCTAAAATGATCTGCGGATCAGCGTCACCTTTTTTAGCAACGATGTTTTGTATGGGATGTCCCATCGCCTCGGATTCCTGGATCTCCACTTGCCAGCCAGCGGACTCAAGTTCCTTTCGCATCCACTCCTGGACTTTTGCATGACCCTCCGACCCGGGCGTCCTTGGCCCGAAAGCGACTTGAGTCTTCACGTCCTCGTAAGCGCGTTCCCCATCGAATAGATTGAAGGTAGGGTCATCGGGTTGAGATTGAAATGCAAAGATGTACCAACTCGCGACGATAACAAGCAGGGAACCGATGATGGTTAGATAGATCGCTATTGATTTGTTTTTCAAACTCGTGTTCCATCCATTGTAAGTTTTAGCTCTTCCAACGCGCGTTCTGCATAGGCCTTGCCACGTTCACGTTTGTTGATCTTTGTCGCAAGCGCAGGCAGAATTCCAAAATTTGCTTTCATCGGTTGGAAGTCTTTCAGATCGGCATGAGTGACATAATGGCACAACGCGCCGAGCATGGTTGTTTGCGGAAGCGTGAGCGGCTCTTCGCCGTGGAATAATCGTGCGGCATTGATGCCAGCCAACAAACCTGTTGCAATATTGCCCATGTATCCTTCCACACCTGTGACCTGACCCGCGAACAAAAGGTCAGCCCGTTGAATGGCTTGCAGTGTGGGGAGCAATAGCTTCGGCGAAGCGATGAACGTGTTGCGGTGCATTTGTCCGTAACGAAGGAATTCTGCATTCTCAAGCCCGGGGATCATGCGAAGTACACGCTTTTGTTCGGGAAATTTGAGGTTGGTCTGAAAACCGACGAGGTTATACAAACTTCCCGCAAGATTATCTTGCCGCAATTGCACAACCGCATGCGGACGTTTCTCTGTGCGAGGATCGCGCAACCCGACCGGACGCATGGGGCCATACGCTAATGAATCCAATCCGCGCTCGGCGATGATCTCAATTGGCAGACAGCCTTCAAAAAAGTGACCCGCTTTGACGCCACTTTTGATCGCATCTTCGAATGAGCGTAACTCGATGCGCTCTGCTTGAATGAGTGCATCCACGAAAGCATAATATTCCTCTTTAGTGAACGGACAATTGATATAGTCGCCTTCATCCTGATCGCCCGTGCCGTAACGTGATGCACGGTAGGCGATTTGCATGTTGATCGAATCCGCGTGGATGACGGGGGCGATCGCATCGAAGAAAAAGAGGTGCTCCTCACTGCTCAACGCCGCAATGGATTGAGAAAGAGCAGGGGATGTCAATGGTCCGCTGGCGATGATGGTCAGCGAATTGGGGATCTCTTTCATTTCTTCACGCACGATCTCGATATTGGGGTGGCTTTCGATTCGCTCTGTCACTTTGCGCGCGAAGAGTTCACGATCCACGGCCAATGCTCCGCCTGCGGGCAATGCGGCTTCCTCAGCACATTCCACAAGCATTGAGCCTAGTAAACGCGCTTCGTTCTTGAGAAGGCCCGAGGCGCGGTCAGAAAGGTTGGAGCCAAGAGAATTCGAACAAACGAGTTCAGCCAAATCGTGAGTCTGATGCGCTCCGGTTTGGAGTGTGGGACGCATCTCATAGAGTCGGACTTTGAGTCCGCGTTGGGCGGCTTGCCAGGCGGCTTCACTTCCAGCCAGCCCGCCGCCGATAACAATAAGGTCAGTCATGGAAATGATTTTACCATTTGCGTGTCTTGTCACAGCGACGGAGAAAACCTTTTCAAAAACTCTATGCTTCCGTGTATTTGTGACTAAAAGGGGTGCATCGTACTTTTCTTCCCTGCTGTATAATTGATACAAATGGCGACTACAACCACAAGCGAGTACCAACTCAAAGAAGCCAGCCAGTTGACCGATGCCGTGTGGTCGGTGTTGGTCAAGCGCGAGGCAGGGAAGTGGCGTGTGGTTGCCCAGTATCGTTTGGGGAAAAAACTGGAAACGGCTCTCATCAAATTTCTAGATAAAGCTGAAGTGGATACATGGTTGTGTGGTGCGTTGAGCGGCGGGCAGAACCGTTCTGTCTCTTTGCCGGCAAAGAGCGCCATGAATGCTGAGCGTCTCTCGGCGTTTCCGTTGCAGGGCGCCTCGCATGTAGTGCTTGTTGGCGCAGGGCAATTGGATGCTACCGCGCAACGGATATGGCGGCTCGCCGTCTCTGGGATGCGGGCCGACACGCCTTCTCTTGACAGTTCTCCATCGCTCTCGGTGGCGGCATCATTGTTGACACCCGATCTGGATTCGGAAAGCCCGTATGACTTGCCGCGCGCGGCTGACCGTGCATTGAACGCCTTTGTCCGCCTCATTCCTGTACAGGGAGGCTGGCTCGCCATTCGACGAGGTGACTCACTCGAGGTGCGGGCTCAATGGAATGCATCTTCGGTTGTGGACCTTCACTTGTCGATTGAAGCGCACTCTCTTTTGCGCCGTATGAATCGCAATCTGACGCCTGTGGTTGTGAATCGAGGCGATGCCTTATGGTCACAGATCCCACATAAAGGTTTGAAATCCAACAGCAAAACTTGGGCAGGGATTCCGCTCCTCATCGGACAACGTTTGATCGGTGTGGTTGTGTTGTGGCGCTCCAGCGCGTTCAAAGGCGAAGAATGGAATCGCCTGCTTGACCTTGCCACACAGATCGCTCCTGCTCTCGAAACCCTGATTACCTTTGCTGAAATGGCGGGACATTTACGCCGTCTTGCCATGTTGAACGACTTTGCCGTGACCGTTTCCACGGGGCGCAGTCTTGATCAGATCGCGCGTCGTATGTTTGCGTTGCTTTCGCGTGCTTTTGGGACGGAAATGATCGTGCTAAACCTGCTATCGCCCGAAGGACATGTCTTGCAGGAATACCGTCTGAATGAGGGCAACCTTGTCTCGATGATCCGTAGCGTGGAGGGCCATCCCATTTCAAGCTTGTTGGCCAGTAATGCAAAAATGCGTTTGGGTGAAGTGGATTCATCTGTTCCATTACCTCTATATAACGAAGCGATATCTGGTCTCTATGTCCCGTTGCGATTTCGTGGTCAGTCAATTGGCATGTTGAGTGTGGAGAGCAAACGCGCCAATGCGTTCAACTCCTATGATGAAAGTTTGATCGTTGTGATGGGAAGTTACCTCGCCAGCCTTGCGGACTATACCCGTGTGCGTGAAGAAGCGGAAAGTCGTGCGCGTAACCTTGGGCTGATCCATGAGGTGGCACAACAAGTTGTGGGCCTCACCGATCCTCATCAAGTAGCGGAGTTGACCGCAGACTTGCTGGCGCGATACTTTGCATATGAATTGGCTGTAGTATTTATTGCAGATGAGTTTGGTAAATTAACCATCGGTGGCTTCGGTGGTGCAAGCCAAAATGTTGTGAAACGCGCGATGAAGTCGATTGAGTATCCCTTGATCGGCGGGTTGACCGGCCACGTCTTCGAAACGGGGCAGGGCGTATTGGTGAATGACGTTTTTCAAGACGAGCGTTATACGCCTATCAAGGGCTGGCAGGCGGGTTCGGAATTGTGTGTAGCCATCCGTGATGGATCCAAAGTGCTGGGTATTATCGATGTGGAAAGTAGTTCGCGCAATTCATTTACGCACAATGATTTTATGGCGCTTGAGTCGTTGGGAGGAATCCTCGCGACAGTCATCACCAGTGCCGATCAGTATCAGCAGTTGCAGGAAACGATCTATCAACTGCGTGAGACTGAAATGGAAGTGAATGCACGCATGGAAGCACAGCGACTCGCTGAGAACCGTCTTGTGCAGGCCGCCAAGCTTGCGGCAGTGGGTGAGATGGCCGCAGGCATTGCGCACGAGTTGAATAATCCGCTTACATCCGTGACGGGTTTTGCCGAACTGGTCATGGAAGATATGCCCAAAGATTCACCGTCCTATGCCGACCTTGACCTTGTAATCCGTGAGGCACGGCGGGCACGTGATGTGGTGCGCAGACTTCTTGATTTTGCGCGACAGAGTGAAAGCGCACGTGCGAATGCATCTTTGAACGGTGTAGTGGAAGATGTGGTTACGCTCACGAGGCACCTGATCCATACAAACGGGGTAGAATTGACGCTATTCATGCAGGAGGATTTGCCCTGGGTGTCGATGGACGAGAATCAGATGAAACAAGTTTTGCTCAACCTTGTGCACAATGCATTACAAGCCATGCCCGACGGCGGCGAAATGGAGATCAAAACTGCTGAGTTACAAAAGGTGGGACGTGATGGCGTGATGGTGTCTGTGCGTGATAACGGTGTGGGCATTGCTCCAGAAGATCAGACACGTATCTTCGAGCCATTCTTTACCACCAAAGCGGACCGTGGCGGCACAGGGTTGGGGCTCTCCGTCACGTATGGGATCATCTCCGATCATGGCGGTGAGATCGAATTGGTCAGCCAGCCCGGAGCAGGTTCGACGTTTACGGTGTGGTTGCCGAAGGGTTAAAAGTTTTTAACCACAAAGCACACGAAGGAAGATCAAAGGCTTTTAGCCACAGAGTCACAGAGACTCTGACGTGTGCCCGAAAGGGTAGAAAATCAAATTAAAAACTCTGTGACTCTGCGTCTCTGTGGCAGGACCGTAGAGTTTGATTTTGAGAAAGGCTTCTTAGTATCCTTCGCGGTAATATAAGGGATTTGTAGCAGACAAATATGGAATCAGTATCTGTACTTGTAGTGGACGATGAACCCGGGATCGCGCTTCTTTGTAATCGTATCTTGAAGCGTGCGGGGTATGATGTGCTCTCTGAGACCAACCCGCATAAAGCCATCGAGTATTTACAACGCAACCGCGTGGACTTGTTGCTGGTTGATATTCGCATGCCCGAGGTGGATGGCTTCGATGTGATCTCGCGTGCGAAGCGGGCTCAACCCGATATTGCGGTGCTGGTGATGACTGGCTTCGGCACGGTGGAAACGGCCATTCGCGCGTTACGGCAGGGCGTGGACGGATTGTTGCTCAAGCCGTTCGAAAAAGGTGATGAACTTGTTTCGTCTGTTGAGCAGGCGTTGACCGATAACCGTCGCAAACGCGAGACGGCGCGTGCGCAGGCCTTGCGCCCGTTGTTCGATGCGACCGAAAAATTATTCTCAGAGACTGATACAAAAACGTTATATGACCTGATCGTGGATACGATCTGTGAACATTTGCAATGCACGAATGCCGCGTATTACCAGATCAAAGAGGGCAAGGTTTCTGCCATTGCGAAACGCGGGCGAATCCTCCCTGTGGAAAAAACCAACTTTGCGACCCATCTCTTAAGCCGCGTGGATGCAGATGGGAATCCGATCATTGTGAATGCAACAGGCCCGGGGGAGGAAGAGGCGCAGTCGCTTCTGGCGGACCTCAAGCTTGGCGCGGCGGTCCTGATCCCGATCACACGTTCCGATATGCGAGCCGTCCTGTTTGCGGCACGCGATGCGGGTGTGACGCCGTTCCGTGGGGCAGACCTCGAGTTGTTCCACATCCTTGCGAATCAATCGTTGGTGGCGTTGGAGAATGCGCGTTTGTATGCCGACCTGCGGGCGTATGTGCGCAAGGTGGAAGAGTCGCAGGAGGCGTTGTTGCGTTCTGAGAAGATGGCGGCGGCTGGCAGGTTGACTGCGTCTATCGCGCACGAGGTGAACAACCCGTTGCAATCGGTGCAGAACTGTTTGCATTTGGCGGGGCGTGAAGATGTGCCGGCCGAGAAGCGCAAGGAATATTTCGATCTGGCGCGTGTGGAGCTGGAACGCCTGATGAAGACGATGCAGAGAATGCTCGATTTCTACCGCCCCGGTTCGAACAAAATGGAAAGTGTGGACGTGCTGGAACTTTTGCACCATGTCATCAGCCTGACCTCACAACAATTGGGGCAGAGGCACATCGAGTTGATCACCGAACTGCCGAAATCATTGCCTTCGATCTTTGCGGTGAACAGTCAGATCCAACAGATCTTTTTCAATTTGATCCTGAATGCGTTCGACATCATGCCCGGCGGGGGCACACTGAAGATCCGCGCGAAGAGCGTGGAGAACGGGGTCGAGATCCAGTTCGAAGATTCAGGGCCTGGTATTCCGGAGGAGCTACGCAATAATATTTTTGAACCCTTCTTTAGCACAAAGGACGGCGGCACCGGTTTGGGGCTGACCGTGAGTTACAATATCGTTACCGCGCACGGAGGCACGCTTGACCTTGTCGAAGGCAGTGGGACTGGCGCCTGTTTCCGATTATTCCTACCGATGGGAGATGCATAATGAAACCAAATATTCTTGTTGTTGATGATGAACCTGTAGCCCGTCAATCGCTTTCCGATATTTTGCGGCTCGAGGGGTACTCGGTCAATTCGGTGCCGAACGGACAGGCCGCTATTGAGCACGTCCGCACGCACCCCGTGGACTTGATGATCGTGGACCTGCGTATGCCCGGCATGGACGGCCTGGAAGTGGTGCAGGTGATCAACCAGGTCTCACCGGAGACCGAGGTGATCTTGCTGACGGCGTTCGGCACGACCGAATCGGCCATTCAGGCGTTGCGTTTGCGCATCCATGATTATCTGCTCAAGCCTGCGCCGCCTTCACAGGTGGTGAACAGCGTTAAAAAGGGACTGGCGCGCCGCGATGCGCGTTTGAAATCGCGCGGCGGCACCTCCAATGGCGATGTGGTGGATGAAGGCGCGATCGAGCTTTCTTTGAAAGATGGCACGCACATTGACCTCTCCCGTCGCTTGATCCGCAAGAAGGATGAGTTGATTCACCTGACGCCCGCAGAGGGACGCCTGCTCAGAGTGCTGATCGAAAACCCCGGACGCGTCTTTACACACCGGGAGCTGGTTCTGCTGGTACAGGGCTACGACACATCCCAAAGAGAAGCCCCGGAGATCCTGCGTCCGTTGGTGAGTCGCTTGCGGCATAAGTTGGAGTCATTCCCCTCGCTTTCCGAGAGCATCGTGAGCGTACGAGGGACGGGGTACTTGTACGAGCAGGAGAAGTAATGTCAACGGGCTGACCTGAAATAGGTCAGCCCGTTTTTGTGGACAAAGATACTTGCATTGCGGTGGTAGAGACCCTCGCCGACAACTAAAAAATTGGCATTATGCATCAGTCATTGACCGTCGCCGACGTAGTACCTGTGCGCTTCGTCAACGGTGAGATTATATATCTCCCATCAACAGGCTCAGGGTGGCCTCTGTCATGCAAATCCCGATTCAATAATAAAAAATCAAAAGACTCACAATCGTAAGCCTTTTGATTAACAGTCGAAGCCGACTCGGTGCGTTCAGAGACCGACTAAACTTCGTCCACGACATACTAAGAACCGTTCTCTTTTATCCATTGTAGAGAGGCAGTCGCAACACTACCAGCACTATAACCATCGTCATCATATTCATAGTCGTGCATACTTACATATTCCAGGGCCGAAATCACCTCAGGAGTTGTTTTGCAATATCTCAACCCCTCTGCAGCCTCCGCTCGTACTTCAACTCGTGGATCCTCACGCAAGGATTTGATTACCCTGTTTATGACCTCGATGTTCTCAAGAAATTTTTCGCTTCTTATTATATAAAACATAGCGATGCGGCGAACTTCAGAGTTGGAGTCGTTGAGCATAGGCAGGACGATTTCCAAATTTTTTTCATTATCAGTCAACATTAAACTTTTAATCCCTTGTTCTCTTTTGACAGAGTCAACATCTTCAAGCAGGCGCTTGGCTAACTCAACCACAACGTTTTGATCTGCCCGTCTCAGTCTCAAGACGGTTTCATATCGATTTCCTACTAGGTTTTGCAGGTCATCGAGAATATCCATAATTGTTTTTTCTGCTTCCGATAATGTCACAAGATAATCCTCCTTCCGTCATTTCTTCCAGAATGTCAGCGGCGAAGGGGGCAGTTGTCCGCGGGAGGCCGAGACTGCTAATGTGCGCTTGGATTTTACTACTGTGTGGTCACTTTCAGAGAGCATCGTGAGCATACGAGGGACGGGATATTTGTACGAGCAAGGGAAGTAAAAGTCAACGGGCTTCCCCATCAAGGTCAGTCTAGTTTCTGTATGTTACTTTTTTGTCTGGTATTTAATTCTTTTAGGAGACTGTTGGTTTTTCTCCTCACAAAATATTGGAAGTTTAACAATAATATTGAAATGATCAAAACGTTAATTGCTGAATATGCTGCACTAAACAATTGCCCGTTTTTAATTATTAAATATACAAAGATAGAAATACTTACATGAAGAACGCATAAATAGAAATACTTCTTTCCGTCTTTTTGTTTAGGTAATAATAAAACGTATTGTCTAAATTCAGCGGCAACTCCCAAGACAAATAATATTATGCCTGATACGGCAAATGTGTAACAGACTATATTTCCAATATATATTATTGTCATATTTTTTGCTCAGTGTTTATAAAAATCTGCAGGGAAATCGGGAGGTTGGAGCCAGCTTAGCAGTCCCTTTGTGTGAAGCGGATGGGTTGGAGGTTTTTCGAACCAGACGAGTAACAGACTGATGCCCAGGCCTGCTGTGCCGGCCCATTGATAATTGGTCAGCGTTTCGCGGAGGATAAGATGGCTGAACAGGATGGCGACGAGTAATTCACCGAGGCCAAGGATGGCGGTCTGCATGCCGCCGATGTTCTTTATTCCGAGGAACAATGTCAATCTTGAGAAAAAGGTCACTGCGGTTAGGCCAATGACGGGAAGCCAGGATGCGTTCGATGGAGGGAGTGTCCGATCAAAAATTAAATAGGCGGGGATCACTATTGCACTCATGGCGAGCAATGTGTATACGGTAACTGTTGGCGCAGGGACGTCAAACAATACACGTTGATTAACAGGCAAGTGCAAAGCATAAAGCAGGGCGGATATCAACATAAACGCCACACCCAAAAGGTCTATATTACCTGCTTCCACTTTGGTGAGTAAGAAGGCTGAGAACCCTGCGACGACGATCCTGATAATGGTTAACTTCGAGGGAGGTTGACCATCCAATTGCAGCCAGAAGGCTACGAAAAATGGATACAGCGCGTAGAGCATTTGAGCAATACTGGCATTTAGTTTGCTAAGACCCACGTAGTAGAAAATAGAGCCTGTCCCATTGAGTACCCCCGCCATGATACATCCCAGTAAACCAGCAGGATAGATATACAGGAATTGCCTTTTGAAAACCGCCATGATGAGAACAAGGAGAAGCGCTGCCAAACCGGTACGTAAAGCTACTACCGCATAGGGGGAGAAGTTTCCCGGTACCATTGCGGCTTTACCAAATACAGGCGCAAGGCCTAAAAATAAAGCAGAGAGCAGTGCGGCTCTAATTCCTTGGCTTCGTTTTTTTGTTGTCACCTTTTTATCCGGCTTTCAAATGCAGCGACGGGCAGACCTTCCGCCCGTCGCTGATAAGAACATTGCCTGTAGTTACACCCTTTATTTTATCAGCGAACGGACTTCTTCCAAAAATTCGTCATTCAGGAAATCGCCCTTCAACATCAACGATTGGATCTGTCCTTGTAAGCGACTCTTCTCGTCCACGGTCAATTCTTTGGCCGTGGCTACAATGACCGGAATGGTGGCAGTCTCCGGGTTACTTCGGAGGATATCCATCACCCCAAAGCCATCCAATTCTGGCATCATCAGGTCAAGGATCACGAGGTCGGGTAATTCACGGGTCACCAGTTCAATGGCTTCGCGTCCGTTCGTTGCTTCGAATATTTCAAAATCACCTTGTGATTGGAGAATACGTCGGATGAGACGACGTGCCTCGGCGGTGTCATCAACTACCGCTACGCGAGAGAAGCGGTTCGGTGTCACATTGTTGAGGGCTGAGAGTAAACCTTCTTGTGGAGTCTCTGTCTCTGTTGGTTTGAGGCGCAGGTCCACATCGCGCGTCCAGCCTTCGCCGAAGAGATATTGTTCTGCTGGAAGTGTATGACCTGTGCAGTTAACAATGACCGTATCGTTCGGTTTGATAATACCAGCGCGCACCAACTTGAAGAGCCCTGCAAATGCCACACCGGCGGCCGGTTCTGCAGAGATCCCTTCCATTTTGGCAAGTACATGCATGGCTCGGAACGCATCTTCATCCGATACACTTTCGAACACACCGCCAGTTTCGTTGACCTGTTTGCGTAACATGGTGTAAGTACGGCCAGGGTCACCGGTTGCCAATGTTTCAATGCGGGTCTTGGGTGAAAGAACAGGCTCAGCTTTTTCAAGCCCCTTCTTCCAGCTTTCCACCATGGGCGCACAGCCTTCCACTTGAATCGGCACAATAGCAGGAATGCGGTCTATCATTCCAAGTGCCTTCAACTCACGGAAGCCTTTGTAGACGCCGAGCGGCCCCATGCCGCCACTAATCGCTTGCACGTACCAATCTGGTGTCTGCCATTTGGGTTTCTCTTCGGTTGAACCAGTTGGTGCACCGTTTTGGAATGTCAATTGCTCAGCGATCTCATACGCGATGGTCTTCATGGCCTCCACCGCTGTGACCGTGCGTGCGCCCATATCCTGATACAAACCGCGTTGACGTGCGAACTCTGCCGCCATAAGCTTTGCTTGATCGTAGGACCCAGTGATCTTAATCACCTGACTCCCGTACAAAGCGATCTCGCGCATCTTTACCCCGGGAACAAGGCTGGTGACGAAAGCCCAAAGCTTGATTCCCGCCCGAGCCGCATATGCCGAAAGCGAGATGGCTACATTCCCTGTGGATGCGGCGACCATTTCGGTCACACCACCTTCTTTGAGTGCGGCAATCGTAAGAGCGGCCTGCCTATCCTTGAATGAGGAGGTGGGTCCCTGACGCTCATCTTTGATGTAAAGATTGGTGAGACCGAGCATCATGCCAAGGTTTGCGGCTTTGATGAGAGGGGTACCACCTTCGCCAAGCCTTAAGCTTGGGTTGGGGTTGTGAATCGGGAGAAGCTCCTTGTAGCGCCACAAACCGAACTCCCGGTTCTTGAGTTGTGATGGAAAAGTCTTGCTGACCTCTTCCATATCATATTCAGCTTCACGCCACTGACTATTGCACTTGGGGCAGTGCATTGAGTTGGGCATGAAAGAAGCGGCATGGCCGCAATCGAGACAACGAATTACGAATGACATTCTATTTTCATTTCCATGATGTAAGGTGTTTTTGGCTCAGTCGCCGATACGTCTAAGTGCGCTCTCGATACTTGAGATCAGGTCATTCTCTTTGA
This sequence comes from Candidatus Defluviilinea proxima, assembly GCA_016721115.1. Lineage (NCBI taxonomy): Bacteria > Bacillati > Chloroflexota > Anaerolineae > Anaerolineales > Candidatus Villigracilaceae > Candidatus Defluviilinea > Candidatus Defluviilinea proxima. Next base: position 3,750,021 of record JADKIW010000001.1, on the reverse strand, counting down.
GCGAACCTTTGGCGATCAGCCTTTGCCCATAATCGGCAAGTTGCTTTTGTTGTTCATTGGTCAGGCCGCCGCCACTTACCACTAAAACTGGGATGTCGCGCAGTGTTGGGTCCTCGCGCAGTTTTTCCAATATGGTGAATCCATCCATTTCGGGCATGAAGATATCCAGGATGATCGCATCGGGCGCGTGGGTATTGATAAGTTCCCAGCCTTTGCGTCCACCTTCGGCAAGTGTGGTCTTATATTTTCCATCCTGATTTAGAAGTTTCTCGATCAGGCGTAGATCGTTCGGGTCATCATCGATGACCAGCACTTCGTGAATATCTCCATGTTTATTGATACGGTCCAAAGCGTGGACAATTTCTTCCTCAAGGATCGGTTTGACGAGATAATCAGCCGCACCGAGGTTGAAACCTTTATCCGTTTGTTCAACAATGGAACAGATGATGATGGGAACATCACGTGTTTCTGGATCAGACTTGAGTTCGGTCAGCACGGTCCAGCCATCTATGTTCGGCATCATGATGTCAAGGGTAACAGCAAACGGCTTGAGTTCCTTAATGCGTTCCTTTGCTTTTGCCGGTTGTGTAAGTGGCACTACATAATATCCCTGTGGGTTGAGATAGCGTTCGTATAAACTGATCACTTGCGGGTCATCGTCGATGGCAAGGACAACTTTCTTGTCCTGCGGAATCTCTTCTGCGGGTTGTTTGAAGAGTGGAACGGTGAACCAGAATGTAGAGCCTTTGCCTTCTTCACTGTGAACACCGATGCGGCCGCCATGTAACTGTACGAGGTTGGCGCAGATCGAAAGTCCAAGGCCTGAACCGCCGGATTTACGAGTGGCCGAACCGTCCACTTGTGAGAAGGCCTTGAAGAGTTTTTCCTGCCCTTCCTGTGAAATGCCTGGGCCCGTATCTATTACGTTGATGAGAGCTTCCAACTTTCCATTGGGGCCCTTTTGCACTTCGGTTTGGATCGTGATCGAACCCTCATCGGTGAACTTGGATGCGTTCGAGATCAGGTTGATCATAACCTGGCGAACGCGCATCGTATCGCCGCGGATGGTTGGCATATCCGGCGGAACCTTTTCCAACAACTGAACCGGCTTCTCCTTGACAAGACCCTTCGCAGTGGAAAACACGCTGTGGATCATTTCGGAGAGATGTACTTCCTCGAAGTTGAGTTCCATCTTGCCAGCTTCGATGCGGGCCAGGTCGAGGATGTCGTTGATGAGGCCGAGCAGGTGTTGACCTGAATTGTAGATGGCTGTCAGATCCTGTCCCTGCATTTCGGTGACAGGGCCATCGATGCCTTTTAAGATAACGCGCGAGAAACCGATGATGGAGTTCAAAGGGGTTCGCAGTTCATGACTCATGTTCGCAAGGAACTGACTCTTGAGTTGATCCACTTCCTTGAGTGTTTTGATGAGTTCCTGTGATTCATCGTAGAGCTTAGCGTTGTTGATTGCAACAGCAACCTGATCTGCCAATGATTGCAACACTGCGATGTCATCTGCGGTAAAGGCTTGTGCGGTTTTCGACTGAATATCGATCACGCCGAGGATCTTTCCACCGACTTTCAATGGGATGGCGATCTCTGATTGCGTATCTAACAATAACGGGTTGGGCTGATGCATTTGTTCATCGTACACGTTGTTGACGATGACAGTCTCGCCTGTATCTGTTGCTTTGCCGATAACACTTTGTGTCCCGACAGATACCCGGTATTTCTGGATCTTCATTGTCTCGCCAGCGCCGCCAGTTCCTTCACGAAGGATGGCATGGAAACCATCTTCATCGATTTCATAGATCGAAGCGAAGTAAAAACCAAATCGGTCATTAATCAGGTTGACGGTCCGTGTGAAGATCGTGTTTAGGTCGAGTGTGGAGGTAACGAGACGACCGATCTCAGCCGAAGCCGCAAGGTACGTGTTACGTCTTTCCAGCGTCTCTCTGGCTTGTAGACGTTCTAATGCAGCCATTGCTTGACCGCTCAAGATCGAAAGGATCTCCTGGTGACGGTCTGTAATGCGTACAGCCTGGTCGTAGACTTGTATTGCCATCACGCCGCGAACAACGCCTTCGCTTTTTAGCGGAACGCCAAGCCAATCCACGCTGGGAGTGCCATCGGCAATGATCTCACCTGAGGCCTCAAGGTCGGAATAAATTTCTGGCGTAGTCCGCAGGGCTTTGCCTGATCGAATAACATAACCGGTTAACCCTCTACCGAGTTTGCGCGGAGCCCAATCATCATCATGTTCATCAGCATGATATGGGAAATGAATCATGTTGGTTGTTTGATTGTAGAGCGCAATGTAGAAGTTTTTGGCAGGCAGAATGGTCTGAATTGAATCGTAAACCGTTTTGAAAAGCTCGTTGTCTGTTTTTGATGTAAGAGCACTTTCAGAGATGTGCGTAATGGCGGCCTGTGTCAGTTCGTTGATCTTGCGTTCGGTGATATCCTGCGAAGACCCAACGATCTTGATCGGGTTGCCTTGTGCGTCACGTTCAGCTTTATATGTGGAACTTACCCAGATGATACGACCGTCTACAGTTCGATACCGGGTTTCCACACTGATATCCTTTTCGCCTTCCTTGGCATTAAGGGTATCGTTGATTGCTTGGGTTAAGAGGTGGCGATCTTCAGGAACAACGAACTTTCCGAGAATATAGTCAACAGGAACCTGGTAACCGCCTTCTTTCTCCGGTGTTGTCCCTACGAGGTCGAGTAATTCGTTCGTTACTGTAATGATCTGGGTATTTTGATCAAATTCAAAGTAACCGATGCGTGCAATATGTAAGGCTTCTGAGAGCTGGCTTTGACTGCTGGTGACATCTTCGAAAAGACGTGCATTTTCGATGGCGATGGCGGTTTGTTGGGCAAGGCTTGAGAGGAAGTCAAATTCATTTTGGTTGAAATCAGTGCCTTCCCCTTCACGCCAAATAGCGAGCACACCCGTCAGGCGATCTTGTAACAGCACTGGGGCTACCATCAGGTGTTCATAGGGTGTATTTTCTGCTGTGCCCTGAACAGTTATTGCACGTTTGTCGTAATTTACGTTATTGACAATCTCGCCAGTTTTTGTTTTGGCAACTGCGCCAATGACGCCTGTCCCGACCTGAAGAGGATCTTTCAACACCTCTTCGGCTTCCAACCCCACCACAGCAATGGGGGTGAGCATTTTAGATTCTGCGTCTGGAATGTACACTGCAACGGTTAGGCCGTTGAGAAGTTTAATAGCATACTCTGCGATTCTTTCGAGAACAGTTTTCAGATCAAGAGTAGCAGAAATTTCGCGCCCTACTTCAGCGAGCGCGGTCATTTCTTGGGCGCGGCGTTGTGTTTCTTGAAACAGGCGTGCATTTTCAAGGGCGAGCGAAAGCTGATCGGTAACCTGCTGTACTAGTAGCTGATCTTCCTCGCTCCATTCCCGTTCTTGTGTTTCGTCCAATACTTGCAGGGTAGCCCAATTTTCCGGGCCAGTCTTAAACGCCAGTGCCAACGCTTTATCTACTTGCATGGTTTGCACAGGTTCCAAAGCACGTGCACGTCTAACAGTAGGCAGGGCTTCTGTTGAAGATTTTACGTTTTCAACAGGCGCGTTTTTAGAGACGCCTTCTGGTTGCGCGGCGTTTGGTTCTTCGTACTCAATACCTTTAAATAGCTTTTTAAGCCGCTTGGCGACTGGCTTCTTCTTTGGCATATTCAATTAACTCCTGGGCAAGAACACGGTATTGTTGTGAGCCGCGACTTCCTGGCTTGTAGTGAGTGATCGGCACTCCGGCAATTGGGCTTTCTCTTAATTTGGTATCAATTTCAATAACGGTCGTAAACACACCCTGTCCAAATGTGGTTTGTAGTTGTTCGAAGATGTTGCGGTGTGTGCGGTTACGGCGATCAAGCAGGGTGACAAGAATGCGATAGGCAAGGCCAGGATTTACTTCCTGCCTGATACGGCGAATGGTGCCCATCATGTTTCTTAATGCGTAGGCTGAGAAATATTCCGCTTGCGTAGGGATGATAAGTAGATCGGCCGCTGAAAGTGCGTTAAGGGTGATCGCGCCGAGTGCGGGAGGGCAATCGAGGAGGATATAGTCGTAGGGGAGCTTCTCAGCCGCAAGGGCCTCGCGAAGCGTCATGAGGTAATGCGTCCGCATAGGCAAAAATTGTTCAGCGTCCTCGATCTTGAAACTGGACGGGATAAGATCAAGGTTTTTGATATCCGATTTTTGAATGCCCGTTTTAATCGCGGCATTTTCGATCAAAACGCTCGCGGAAGTAACACTTACCTCCTCGGTCTCAAGCCCGAGGGCAAGTGAAAGATTTGCCTGTGGGTCAAGGTCGATTAACAGCACGCGATAGTTCAGCTCGGCCAACGCCGCACCTAGCGAAAGCGTGGATGTTGTTTTAGCTACGCCGCCTTTTTCGTTTGACATTGCGATTACATAAGCCATCTCACACCTTATTCCTTTTCTTCTATGCCGTCTGTTGTCTTTTGTGGAATGACTTCCACCCGGCTGGCACCCAATGCATTGCGGAGCTCATTGACGGCCGTTTCGATCATGGCTTGCGGGTTGTTGTGACTTCTGATCTTGCTCGTGATATCAGAGACGAGACGTTCACGTTCAGCACGCTGGTTCGTTTCTTCGAATAGACGTGCGTTTTCTGCAGAGAGGGCTACGCGTTCTGCCACTGCTTTGATGATATCCTGTTCATCGGAATTCCACTCTTTTCCAGTGGATGACTGGACGAGGAGATTACCGATTATCTCACCACGCAGTTCGATCGGGACGACAAAGGGGCCTGCTTCAGCGCCTTTGGCTTTTGTCTTGCCTTTATCTGATTCTGCCAATTTAACAAATTCTTTGAGTGGTGTTGAACCCATGGCGTTGTAACGATATCCCAGAAGCTTTTGTTTCTGAGGAAGACGTTTCCATGCATCGCGGGTGGATTGGCGGCTGATCGTCTGCAATTCTTCCAGTGTGGTGTTTTCTTCTTCAAAGAGGCGGGCATTTTCAATGGCAAGGCTTACTTGGCTTGCGAGCAAGCTCAGAGTTTGCACATCTTCGCTTGAGAAAGCGCCTGTTTCTGTGCTTTGTACGTCAAGTGCGCCAATGATCTTGTTTCCGCTTCGAAGTGGCAATGCCATTTCTGAGTGAGTGTCAGGTAGGTCTTTGTTTGTAAAGAAAACCGCATCCTTACCAACATCAAGCGCGATGCGAGGCTCTCCAGTGGATGTGACACTACCAACGATGCCCTGTTCGCCAACTTTAAGACGATGCTGGCGTTCAAGCATTTTCTTTCCACCGACACTGTTGGCGGCGGTAAGTACTGCATATTCGTTGGGCTCATCAAGAAGGAAGATCCCCACATGATAGAAGTTGTATTTCTCACTTACAACAGATGTAATATGGGGCAGTAATTCCTGTAGATCATGCACAGACGATATGGATTGTGAGACTTGGGCTAGAGCCTCGAATTGTGAAGCACGTCGCTTAATGTTTTCGTTCGCGCTTTCCAATTCTTTCGTTCGGTTTTCCAAGTCAGTTGTGCGTTCTGCAACGCGCTGTTCAAGGCTGTTAATAAGTCCTTGAATTTCACTAGCCATGGTATTGAATGTTTTTGCAAGGTCTGTAATTTCGTCGTGAGTGTCAAGTTCAATGCGTTCTGAAAGCTCTCCAGCGGCGAGTGCTTTTGCACCTGCTGAAAGTTTCAGAATCGAATCTGTTATCACTTTTCCTGCTACCAGCCCAAAGGCAATACCAAGGCCGACAGCAAAAAAGAATACATACGTCGATTGCGTGACGAATTTTGCTCGAACATCATCCGTCAATACATTTTGCATATTTGTGTAAATACCACGTGCGGTAAGGAACGAAACAAGGGCCGACAATCCCAAGAAGCCAATGAGCAACTTGGTTTGCAAACTGATAAAACGGCCAGTTGTTTCTGTAGGAGCTTTTTTCTCAGTTTCCATAGTTATTGTTTTTCCTGTTCGGTTTGGAATTGGATCACCACTTCTGAGCCCGGAAGAGCACGTCCCAATTCTTCGACAGCTGTTTGCAACACGTTGCGCATGTTGATGGATGCGCCGATCTTTGCAGAAACTTCACCGATCTTGGCTTCTTTGGCGGCGCGGCGTTGAGATTCTTGCAAGAGACGAATATTATCTAGTGCGAGCGCAAGACGATCTGATACAGCTTGCACCAGGTTGATTTCCTCTTTGTTCCACTTGCGATTCTTCGTAGGTGCTTTGATGTTGAGCACGCCGATGGTTATGCCTTGCAATTTGACTGGGACAGCAATGGAAGACTGAGTTTTGTCTTCTGTCCCTTCGATGACAACGACTTGTCCATTTTCAAGGGCCGTGCGGATTTCATCCGTTTCTATGGGTTGCACTACGTAACCACCACCGGTCGCTGTTTTTTGGTAACCGATCTTTTCCTCTTGATGAGTAAACGCACTCCATTCCTTGCTGAGTATTTGTGAATACAGCGCCTCGGCTTCCTCACGGGCTTGTTGCGTCTGACTGAATAAGCGGGCGTTTTCAATGGCGATGGCGATTTGATCTGCGAGGATGCCTAAGGTATTGGCATCGGTTTCGGTGAACGCACCAGGTTTTACACTTTGTACATCTAATGCGCCGATGGTTGTGCCACGAGCATTGAGTGGAAGCACCATTTCAGAGTGCGTGCCAGGGAGGTCGGGATTGTTGAAGAATGAAGTATCAGACCCAACGTCCAGAGCGATGCGAGGTTTCCCTGTTTGTGCAACAGTTCCCACTAATCCCGTTCCTATTTCAAGGCGGTGACCACGTGCCAGCATCCTTTGCCCACCTTCGCTGTTTGCCGCTTGCAGGTAGGCATAACGACGCGCATCATCCACAAAGAAGATGCCAACGTGATAGAAGTCAAAGCGTTCGCTCACAAGACGCGTGATGAGCGTGAGAAGGACATCAAGCCGTTGTTCTGTGGAAATGGTGCGGGAGATTTCGTTGATGGCCTGAAGTTCTTGTGCGCGACGTTCACTGAGTAGACGAGCCGTATCGAGATCTGCAGTACGTTCTGCTACGCGTCTTTCCAAACCTCCAAGCGTATCTTGCAATTGACTGGTCATACGATTGAACGCGTTCGCAAGCGTACCAAGCTCATCGTTAATTTCGTATTGTGCACGTGCAGAGATATTCCCTGATGCGATATCTTCTGCAACTTTTGAAAGATTAGCAATCGGTGACGTAATTGTACGGGCAACGAGGAACACTATGATCAATAGAAGCATGCCTGTTATGATCGCTACCGCAACTGTGATCTGTTGTTGCTGGTTGATGGTTGCCAGAGCAACAGATTGAGGTTGGACATAAGCCAGTTTTAGCTGTGTTGTTGATGATTTTGTCACGCCTACTTCAACAGAAGTACCCCAAGCTTTGTCAGTACTGCTGAAATACGGGACATTCGTTGAAAGCGCCTGTAATTTTCCTGAAAAATCTGGCATATCAAGCGATATGTTTTTACCGCCTATGTCTCTTAATATTCTGTTCTCTTTTTGGAGGGTAGCAATGGTATCGGCTGTGGGTTTTTCGATGGTGTGTGACACCCAGTCAGGGTTTGTTCCATGTGCAAGGATAAGGTTGTATTCGTCCAGCAAAATCCCGTAGGAACCTTCTCCGGCGAGATTGTTGTTACTGGCAATGATCTCATTCAGGATGATGGAACGAAAACGTCCATTTAAAACACCCAGAAATTTACCATTCGAATCAACGACAGGAACACCGATATTGAATTGTTGATCAGTGGATTGAGGGGCATAACTTACAGGAGAAACATATGCTTTACCTGTATTTCTCGGAATGGCAAAGTAATCTCGATCTGCTTCAGCAAAACCAACATTGAAGGGATCGGTATCTGCGACTACATAGCCATTGCGATACGATAGAAGAGTAAATGAGATAATATGGTCTGGGTCACGCTGGATGAGTGAATTTAGATGGGACGATATTTCCTCTCTATTGTTCCTTTGCTCGCCGTATGATAATTGTAGGAACCCCACAATTTCCGGAGTCTGTGCCTCTGCTGTAATTGTATTTATGTTGTACGTGATGTAGGTGTCTATCTCTTCCATAGACTGTTCTGATGCAGAAACAAGCGCGTTATGGGTTTGGCGGGTTAAAGTTTGACTGATTGAAAATGTCGTAAATATTGCAATTGAGAGAATGGAAATCAAGCCTACGCCAAGTGAAAGGATCAAAAGCTTGGTACGAATAGTGTAGGAATTGAATTGAATAATTGTGGTTGATGTCAGGATTAATGCAAGGACAAGCGTAATGATGTTTGCAGATAGTACATTCCTTGCAAGGATTGGTACGCGGAAACCTGTCCAGAAGGTGTCGATGATGATAATGGTGATAGTTCCTGCAATACCTATCCAAAGTGCATTGGACGAATCGCGCCCCTTAAGCGCATTTACAGGGATATATAACGAGATTGCGATAAAGATGGCTGCAGACGCGAAGCCGTATCCTGCGGCTTGAGTAACACTAAATCCTAAGATTAGAAATGCACCAAGTTGGATGAACCATGCGGCTAGTTTTACCCTGCCAGTGAGTATCAATATTGAGCTTGTAAATGCTAAAAGGGATAAGGCGAACGGCACTAAGTTTGCAACCCTATATTGAAGGTTAGGCGCATTTAGAAGGGTCTCTATTAGAATGCTCGAAAAAATGGCAAATCCGATGCCAAACAATAAAGCAATCCAGAATGCGAGCCTTTCAGATGAAGATAGTGCTTGGTAGCGGTTTCTAAACATAGACCATTTCTCTTTTAGCTTTCCAGATTGGTAGAGGTATCAATCACTGGCTGAATTTGAACGAGCACATCAGAACCTCCCAGAACACGGCTGAGCTCTTCTGCGGCGGTCCGAAGGAGGGTATCAAACTGTGATGTGGCGCCAAGCTTCCCGGATATTTCAGATGTAATGCGTTCCAGTTCGGCACGTTTTTGTGTAGATTTGAGCAGTAGTGATGTTTCAATCGCAAGCGAAAGACGTTCTGCTACGGCCTCTACAATATCCACTTCATCTACGTCCCATTCGTGTTCGTTTTGTGTGCGAATATCCATGATGCCAATCACTTCATCGCGTAGGCGTATGGGGACAGCAAGCGTAGCGTTCTTCCCGCCTTCAGAGATTGTTTGCTTGCTTTCGATCGCTTTTATAACATGGACAGATGATAATGGCTTGGTATAGGCCTGCAACTCCTCACCAGAAGCGCGATACCCAAGGAGCGTTCTTTCTGATTCCAGGATTTTCCATGCATCTTGTAAATAGATGCTGGAAACCCTTTGGGCATCTTGTAAAAGCTGTTGGGCTCTTTCAAAAGATTGTGCGTTTTGAATAGCGATCGAAACCTGATTCGCAAGCGTTGATAGCACTTCGACATCTGCCTGTTGGAAGGCGTTCGGCTCTGTACTTTGTACATCAAGCACACCTATTACTTCATCTGCTATGTGAAGGGGTAGGGCCATTTCAGAGCGCGTGTTGGGGAGATCTGGATTATCGAAGAAAACAGCATCAGATCCAACGTCGAGGGCGATGCGTGGTGTTCCTGTAGCAGAGACGAAACCCACGATACCGGCTTGTCCAACCTGAAGTTTATGTTTGCGTTGGACCATCCGTTTACCGCCTTCGCTGTTTGATGCACGCAAAACAGCATTAGTTCGGCTGTCATCCAAAAGGAAGATGCCGGTATGATAAAAACCAAATTGTCCACTGATAACTGATGCCAGATGGGGGAGAAGTTCTTCAATCTGCTCATTTGTGGCAGTGAGACGTGCTACCTGTGCAACAGCCTCGAATTGGCGCGCGCGTTTTTCGTTGTAATTATTAGCGCGTTCAAGCTCCACAGTTCGTTCAGTAACTCGCTGCTCAAGGGAATCTCTCAAATGATTAAGCTGATTATTTCTTTCGCGAAGTTCACGTTCGCTTTCTTGAATCATTTTTATATTAGCTTGATAGTTGACAGACGAGATTGCTAGAATGCCTGCACTTGCAACAACGGTGAAAATAAAGGTTAATAACAGGGTTTGTGATGTGTTGACCGCTTGCGTTTCTAGCACAATGCCTGTTAATTGCAATCCATAAATGCTGGATGCGATGACCAACAAGAGAATCCCGTATCCAATAGCACCTCTTAGCGGGAAAAAGAGATGTGCTGCGGCCAGAAGGAATAAAAGTACAATGATCGTGGGACGCCCAAGACCACCTGATGTGATTATCGAATAATAAATGCTAGCTGTATTGACAGATAAAATAATGATTTTTACTGCAGTCCGTTTTTCACGCTTTACTAAAAGGATTGCAAAAAACCAGATTATGGTGGACACAGTTGTTGATATCAGACCAAAAGTTTTGGTTTGTTCCACCTCACTAAAGGCAATGAGCGGAATTGATAATATACCAAGAACAAGTAATGCCATACTTGCGAGGTGTGTGGTTTTGGCGTCTAATGTTTTTTCTGGGTCGCCTTCGTATACAGGGGCTGTAAAGAAAACTCTGATTGCATTTAACATGGTCGTATCCTTTATTCAGTGCTTTCCCTGTTGAACTGTATTGCAATTTCCGTGCCAGGCAATGTACGGCTTAGTTCCCTTGCAGCTGTTTTCAAAAGCTCATCAACCTCGCTTTGTGCGCTGATCTTGGATGTGATTTCTCCAATAGTGCGCTCCTTTGCTGCACGTTTCTGGCTTTCTGCCAACAGACGGGCACCTTCAAGAGCGAGGGCGGCGCGTTCTGCGGCGGCGGTCAACATGGCTATCTCGTCTTCAGACCATTCTCGATCATTATCTAAAGCTTCGAGTTTTAGTGCACCAATGTTCTGCCCACGCACATTGACAGGTATCGAAACTGGGTTTTCCAATTGTAGAGTCCGTTTGAGTGGCTCGCTTCGAATCCCATCGTACACATATCCCTTCAAAGCTTGTGCTTTCAACATTTCTTTCCAGGTTTCGCCGGTCAATTGGCGGTATGCTTTCTCTGCGTTCTGAAGCGCTACGGCGTTTTCTTCATATAATTGTGTGTTTTGAATGATGATGCTTACCTGGCTTGCCAGAATTGACAGTGTTTCAATATCCTCTGTTGTGAAAGCCTGAGATTCTATGCTTTGAACGTCCAAAACACCGATGACCTCTTTTCCTTGTAAAAGAGGCAGGGCCACTTCCGATTTCGTTTCTGGCAAATCTGGATTGTTGAAATGAACAGCATCGGCCCCCGTATCTAATGCAATACGAGGCCTGCCTGTCGCAGCTACAAAACCTACCAGACCGGTTTCACCAACTTCCAATCGGTGACCGCGCTCCAACATTCGTTTGCCGCCTTCACTATTTGCAGATTTTAGGATTGCATATTTCTTTGATTCATCCAAAAGAAAAATACCTGCATGATAAAAACCGAATTGTTTGCTGATTACAAATGTCAACTGAAGTAGGGCTTCATTAAGACTTTCGCCAGCAGATGATACAGATGCCACTTGCGCAATCGCTTCAAACTGGCGTGCGCGTTTTTCATTCCTTTGATTGGCTGTTTCAAGGTCAACAGTGCGTTCTTCCACCCGTTTTTCAAGATTAGACGCCAGCGTTCTCACTTCCGCCTCTTTTTGTTGTGCATTCTTGAGAGATTGTCTCAAACTGCGGGTGGTAAGCCAGATAACGAAACCTGTTGGTACAAGCACCACAATTTGACCGAAAAGTAAACTAAAGGTACTTGTATTTTGAAGCCTGTCGCTTGTCACGAAACCATAGTTTTCTGCGACGGCGAAGCCGATTAATACAACGACGAGAAGTGATGTAAAGTGCATTGCTCCCCGCTCACCTACAATGAGGGCGGCAACACATAGGAGAAAAGCGAAGGCGGTTAAAAATGGAGAGCGTAAGCCTCCCTGTCCAAGGAAGTAGATTGACGATTCTATTAAGCTGTCTACCAAAATGATCGTGGCCGCAATTCCAATATATCCTCTTTTATTAAGAATAAAGGCGATAACTGCGAGCAAGAGCGGACGTATGTTTTCTATCGACGTTGCCCTTGTTAAGAAATCATTAGTGGTTGGGGCCAAAATGATGATAAGGCGGAGCACGATTAGGAAAAGTATGATGGCATTAAGCCAACTTGCCCGGCGCGTAGCCTCTTCATCTTCGAGGATAGGGGGAGCAAAGAATTTTCTGATTCTATTTAACATATATCTTTAACCTCAGTATATTTCTCTTCAACCTGAGTGTTCATTTCAACTTGCTCCGTTTTCGATCATCATCCTGTGTACCAAGCTCAAAAACCACACGAGCACCGCGAAGCTTTTGCCCGATCTCGTTTACTGTTGCGCGAAGAATGGCTTCGGTTTCGGTAAAAGCACCGATCTTCGCTGACATTTCACCAATGGCTTGCTCTCTTGCCGCACGCTGCTGGGCTTCATTGAGCAATCGAGAGTTTTCCATTGCGATGGCCGCGCGCTCGATGATCGCTGTAACAATATCCATCTCGTCCTGTTCCCATTGACGATTGTCTGTGGCCTGAATATCTACTGAACCGATGACCTCACCACGTAATTTAATAGGAAGAGATAAAAAGCCGCCTCTTGGCTTGACTGTTGCCTGCTTTGTCGTTTTAAGTAGCTGATCTTTGCCTTTGGTTTCTTCATCACTGTAAAGAATGGTTGCCTTTGTACCGGCGTGACGCACACCCAACAGGTTTTGCTTCTTTGTGAATTGGCGCCAACCAGTTTGGACAAATTGACGTGAAAGTGCATCAGATTCAGCCAACGCCCTTCGCGTTTCCTCATTTTGCCTTGCATTTTGGAACGCAATACTAACCTGATCGGCAAGGATCGAAAGGATATTTACATCCTCACGTGAGAAGGCATTTGACTCAACACTTTGTACATCAAGTACACCGATCACATCTTCCCCTGCACGTAGGGGAAGCGTGATTTCTGAACGTGTATTGGGTAGATCAGGGTTGTTGAAGAAGACGGCATCTACTCCTGTATCAAGAGCCACACGCGGCTTGCCGGTGCTGGATACGAAGCCGACCATTCCTTTTTCTCCAACTTTAAGTCTATGTCCGCGTTGCAACATAACCTGACCACCTTCACTGTTCGACGCGTTGAGTACTGCGTACTCCTTTGCGCTATCTAGTAGGAAGATACCAACATGGTAGAAACCAAACTCGCGGCTGATCGCGTTCGTAATTTGTGTTCCAAGAATATCAAGCTCAAACGATGAACTGATCGTACGGGTAACGCGTGCGATAGCCTCAAATTGCTTGGCACGCCGTTCGTTTTGTTGATTGGCTTTTTGCAGATCTTCTGTACGTTCTGTAACTCGTTGTTCGAGGTTGCTGATCGAATCGCTCAACTGGGTCGTCATGTTGTTGAAAGAATCTGTCAGTTGTATGATCTCTTTTGCACCAGCAACTTTGGCTTGAACATTGAAGTTGCCATTGGCCACGGCCGTAGCTGCGCTGGAAAGTTCGATCAATGGCTTTGCAGTTCGTTGTGCACTGAGATACCCTACCAATGCCGCAAGTAAGGCAATAAGCACTGCGAGCGCAAATGACTGCCATGCGAGGGATACTATGTTTTGGTAAGCTTCTTTCTGTGGTAATTCAACAACAACCGCCCATTGGGGCGCTCCTAGTGGCACAAATGTGCCTAAAACGGTTTCACCACTTAGCCCTGTATATGTGTTTACATCGTCTGTTAAATCGAGAGGGGCAGAAGGGTCTTGTACAAACTCGCTAACTTCAAAAATATTGCTGACATTTTCACCTTCGAGTACTCGCCCTCTATCCTTGTAGGCGATTAGGTTTCCTTGATTGTCCACAATATATACATATCCAGTTTCGCCAACCTTGATGGTATCGACTAGATCCCAAAGAAATCTTAAACTGACCTCGGTTGACAAAACACCTTGGTAATCACCAAAGACGGTCTTGTATGGGAGAGCCAGTGCGATTAGAGGTTCAGCCGTCGTTTCATCAAAATACACTGGGCTGACAAAGAATTTTTCTCCCATTGATAACGCAGAATACACAGATCCAGTAAGTTGAGACGCAAATTGTTGAGAGATCGTTTGAGATGTACGCGAGACATATGCTTGGAGATTGGCGCCGCTACTTGTCATGCTGATCTGCCTGAAGGAAGGATCAAGGCCTAACATACCGTTCAACGCAGTGATACGCTCGTCATAAGATGCTGTTGCCAGATTGGAAAAGCTCGCGGCCGTCTCCATGGATGCGAACTTTCCCTGGATGAAATCACTCACTCTTTTCTCTGTGTCCTGAGCGATCAACGCCTGTTTGGCCAGGATTTCCGTCTGCTGAGTTCGGATAGTTAATGCGATCTGTAGACTGTTCGAAATCAAAAGGGCCACCGCGCTCAAGCTGAAAAAGCTGATCGCTAATGTGGTTGTCAGACTTCGTGTGTTTTTTATTTTCATGGTTTCAGTCTTCATAATATTGTCGCTTTATCCGTTGCCTGTAAGGAAAATTTCTATTCCTATTTTTCTTTATTTTGGAACTGGATCAATATTTCGGAACCGCTCAGCACTTTTTCCAGTTCCTCGGCTGTGTTTTTCAAGATATTTTCGAGATCAAGAGCACCACTAATACGTGATGTTGCCTGCGAGATCAATTGCTCTTTTGCGGCGCGCCGACGTGCATCCTGGAACAATCGAGCGTTTTCCATGGCAAAGGCGGCGCGTTCTGCAACTGCCTCCACGAGGCTGATCTCATCTTGTTGCCATTCTTTTGACGAATTATTCGACTCGATGTGTAGCACGCCGATAACTTCTCCGCGTAATTTGACCGGGACTGCCATTGACATTCGCTTCTCTTTCGACCCGTTGGGCTGATTCGCTACAACAGTCCCATTTTCCACTGCTGACAGTATTTCAGGAGTGCGCAGTGCATTTTCCAGCATTTCGATGCGTCCTGCCTGATATCGGAAACCAGGTTGCTCAGCCAGTGTTACGGCACGGCCCCATTCGGTCCGTGTGAACTCGTTATACACTTCCTGAACTTGCAAAAGCGCCGCACGTGTTTCACTTAATAATCGGGTGTTCTCGAATGCAATGGATACCTGATTGGCCAGGGTTGTAAGTACTTGCAGATCTTCGCTAGTAAACGCACCTATTTCCGTGCTTTGTACATCCAATATACCGATAACATCGCCACGTGATTTCAACGGCAGGGCGGCTTCGGAATGGGTGTTTGGTAGGTCGGGGTTGTTGAAGAAAACAGCATCAGTCCCAACGTCCAGAGCGATGCGGGGTTGACCTGTTTGTGCAGAGTAGCCTACCACACCAGTTCCGAGTTTCAGTTTGTGCCCACGGTTCAACATCCGTTTTCCGCCCTCACTGTTGGCGGCTTGTAGAACAGCAAACTCTTTCGCTTCGTCAATGAGGAATACGCCCACGTGATAAAAACCAAATCGCTCACTAATGAGTTCTGTAGTGGCTGGGAATAGTTCGTTCAGATCCTGCACCTGCGCGATGGTCTCTGAAAGTTGGGTGATCGTTTGCAGTTGTTTGGCGCGTTGGCTGGTTTGGATGTTCGCCTTTTCAAGTTCTGCCGTGCGTTCGTTCACGCGTTGTTCGAGGTTGATAGCCAGATTTTCAAATTCGCGATTGGCATCTTGTAATTGATGGAATCTGATACCTTCAATGCTTTTCCGAAAATTTGTGAGGAGAATTAATACAACACCAATAACGGTGATCATCGCCGCTTCCACGGCCAACTCACTCGGGACTGGCGCACCAAAGTATTTTGTAGCAACAAGGGCGCCAACATTTAGGCCCGTTAGTAGGAATACTGCCCACCCAGATAAAAATGTACTGGCAACGATCAAGCTGATGGGGACATAGATAAAAATTAGCACCCCGGAATTTGCTTGAGCCCCTTCGGATATCATGGAAATATATGCAATAGAACCGTACGTGACCGAAAAAATAAATATGGCGACACGATACCATTTGCTCCGTGCTAATGCGTAGACAAGTAGGGTTGGGAAGAGTGAAAGACCAATTCCGCCTGAAAATGCCTCCACTATATTTCGATGTGCCATTGTAAAGCGGGCGATGCCACCCAAAAATGCAAAGAAAGCGATCGTAAATAGGAAAGAAGCAGCCAAACGAGCAGAACGTTGCTCGCCAATATCTGTAATGGCGGAGGTTGGTGCTGTTAGCCAATCCCACAGTCGTTGCCAGGTGGGTTTTTGGACGGGCTTGGAATTTGGAGTTTGATTCGTCACCATGCGTTACTCCGTCTTTCTTCCCAATGAAGGTTTGTTTTCATCATTATTGTCCATGGTCATAGGCGAAGATGGGTTCACCAATTGGAAAGTGACTGTCGAATCCTTCAGGTTTTGTCCAAGTTCCTCTACTGTATCGCGAAGAATGGTATCCAGTTGAAAGGATGTGCTGAGTTTTGAGCCTATTTCAGAGAGGAATGATTCGCGAGTAGCACGTTTTTGTGCATCATCAAGCAAGCGTGCCGAGTCAAAGGCAAGAGCAACACGATCAGCAGTGGATTCAACAATGGCGATTTCGTCATCTGTTAATTTGCGTGATGAGTCAGATGTCTTTAATTTCAAACGCCCGATGGTTTGTCCGCGTAGTTGGACAGGTATTATCGTTGAATCACTCTCTGAGGAGGAGCTCACTGATCCCTTCAAGGGTTCGGGTCGAAGGCCATCATAGCGATACCCTTTTGTTCTTACTTTTTCTGCATACTCTTTCCACGCGATTCCTGTTAATTGACTGGTGGCGAACTCTGCTTCCTGAAGTGCGCGTCGTGCCTGATCCAATGAAAATGCATTTTGGATCGCAACCGAAACCTGGTTGGTTAAAATGGAGAGGACTTCCACATCTTCTTTAGTGAATGCATTTGTTTCCTTCGACTGAATGTCTAAAGCTCCCACTATTTCATTACCAAATTTAATTGGCAGGGTAACTTCGGAATGGGTCTCAGGCAAGTCTGGATTGTTGAAGAAAGCCGCATCTTCACCTACGTCCAATGCAATACGAGGAATTCCGCTATAGGTAACATAACCGACGATACCTTGTGCACCGACGCGCAAGCGGTGACCTCGCGTAAGCATATTTTTCCCGCCATCACTGTTCGCTGCGCGTAATACAGCAAACTGTTTTCCTTCATCCAGAAGAAATATGCCTACATGATAATAGCCAAATTTCCGACTAATGGTATGTACTATGGACACGAGGAGGTCTTCGATGTTGTTAATGGTGGCGATCTTATTGGAAATTTCAGCAACCGCATTGACGCGTTCATTTCTATGAACAAGTTCCTGGTTCGCAGTTAATAAATCTCTTTGGTTTTTCTCCAGCATGCTTTGTGACACGAGGAGTTCTCGGTTGCTGATTTCCAGCTCGTTTTTTCCTCGTTTGGCGCTTTTTATGGCACTATCCCAACCATTGAACAACAGGAAAATAAAAATTGCATACACAACGAGAATGGAAGTCATATCGTTTCTGGCTGTGTTTGCAGATACGGAATAGTAGGCGGTTGGACTCAAATTGTGGGTTTCTGCGTATGCCAGGCCAAAACCAGTAAGGATGGTAACAGCTGTGAGGATCGATGCGGCACGCCAGCCCAGTAAAAGCCCTGCGGCTAGAATGATGATAAAGTTGGCAATGTAGGCAGAGTCTCTGACGCCAAAGCCAAGAAATGCGTATAAGTTTGATATGGTCCACATCAACGAAACCAGCAATATATTTGCCTGATTTACATATCCGTTTTTGAGTAATACCCAAGCCACGAAAAGTAAGACGAAAAGTGTGAATAACGCAGCGTCCAATATATTGAAAGTGAAATCGCCCTGTACCATTTTCCCGGAGATTTCAGTAGCAAGGACAAGGCCCATAAAGAGCAGGATAATCCAGTTGCCATAAAGGGCGGCACGGGTTTTATCATCATTATCAGGAAAAACGGGTGGAGAGAAGGTTTTTTTGATCTGTTCGAACATAATATAAACCTACGATTTATCCTGTTCTGTATCAAGTTCAAGTGTTACTTCTGCGGCGTTACCGATCTTGCGTCCAAGTTCTTCTACGGCGGCTTGCATGATGGCATCAAGGTCACTGACTGCGCCGATCCTTGTTGAGATTTCGCTGATGGTACGCTCACGCGACGCACGTCGCTCGGATGTTTCAACGAGGCGGGCATTTTCGAGAGCTAGGGCGGCACGTTCTGATGCGGCTTCCAATAGAAGCATGTCGTCCTGTGTCCACTGACGACCATCAACCTTTGGTTTTACTTCGAGAACACCAATTATTTGACCTCGTAACCGGATGGGAATGGTGAGATCCTTGGCATCTTTTTCCAGTACTAATTGACCTGTTTGTGGCAGTGATTTAATCTTTTTATATCTATCTTTTGCATCAAGCGAAATGGTTCTGTTTCCATCAAACAGATACCCAGTGCTTTTTGCCTGTGTAGCAAAACTACTCCACTCGCGCCTGACGTAACGGACAAAGGCCTCTTCCGATTCTTTGAGGGCCTCACGTGATTCGCTGAATAGGCGAGTGTTCTCGATGGCTATTGCAATTTGGTCAGCGAGAGTAGAGATAATAACGATATCCTGCTCGGAGAATGCATTTGTGTGGGTGCTTTGCACATCTAATGCGCCGATTACGTCAGCACCGATACGGAGTGGAAGGGCCATTTCGGAGTGGGTGTCTGGGAGGTCCGGGTTGTTGAAGAAAACAGCATCAACTCCAACATCCAGAGCGATGCGAGGTTCTCCACGAGATGTTGCATAGCCTACGATACTATTTGCATCCAATTTAAGTTGGTGCTGGCGTCTCAGCATGCGTTGACCACCTTCACTGTTTGAAGCGCGGAGAACAGCATTTTTTTTGTCTTGATCGAGAAGAAAAATACCGACATGATAGAAGTCGAATTGTTCGCTGACAAGTCTTGCGATTTCAGGTAACAGATTGTCAAGGGTTTGCACTGATGCAATGGCTCTTGCTACACTGGCAACTGTCTGTAGCTGACGGGTCTGTTTTTCGAGAGCGCTTGTCCTGCTCACTAGTTCTGCTGTTCGTTCATCCACTCGTTTTTCCAGGTTGGATGCCAGTGCTCTAACTTCCAACTCTTTTTGTCGTGCATTTTTAAGAGATTGCATCAGGCTACGGGTGGTGAGCCATATGATGAATCCAGTCGAAATAAAGATGAGTGCTTGACCAAATAACAGGTTCTGAATTCGTGTGTTTTCAAGCCTTGTACTTGTGATGAGATCGTTGTTGTCTGCAATGGCAAAGCCAACCAATGTCATAAGGATTAATACTGTAAATCCCAGGGCGCCTCTTTCGCCGATGATGAGAGCTGCAACACTTAGCAAAAAGGCCAGTGCAGTTAAGAACGGTGAACGTAACCCACCTTGTCCGGAGAAATATATAGCTATGCCAAACAGGTTATCTATCAAGATGATGAAGGCAGCCGTTTGGACGTAACCGCGTTTATTTAATATGAGCGCGACGATTGCAAATAACAATGGGTGAATGTTATCAAATGATGTTGCTCTGGATACAAAGCTACCTGATGTTGGCGCTACAATAACAATGACGCGAATAACGATCAAGAACCAGGCAATGATATTCAGCCAGTTGGCTCGGCGTGAGATTTCTTCATCTTCAAAGGTTGGCGGGGAGAAGAATTTTTTTGTTGCGTTTAACATGTCTTACTCCTCAGTGCCCGTGATCATTTGAATGCTGACTTCGCTCTGCCCTAACTTTTTGCCGATCTCTTCCACTGTTGTGCGGAGGATGGTGTCGAAATCACTCGTAGCACTAATATTGGATGTAACCTGCGCAATGGCCTGTTCACGATCTGCGCGTAAGCGTGCCTCCTCAAAGAGACGTGCACTCTCCAATGAACTTGCGAGACGTTCCACCGCTTGTTTGATCGTTTCGATTGCGCTTGTGCTATGCCCTTCCTTAAGCTTGACAGTCACAACGCCAATGGGTTGTCCGCGTAATTTGATAGGAATGGCGGTTTCGCCTTTAACGGCATGTCCTTTACCTGCAATGATCTGGCCAGATGTTAAGGCTTCTATCCCAGTTTCTGTAACTTCTGTGATCGGTTGAATACGGGTATTGTCGAAGCGATAGCCGAAATTACTGATCAAGCCGCTTTGGGCAAGAGACTTCCAACTATCACTTGTAGTACGGCCATAGGCTTTTTCGAGCTCTTTAAAATTGTCTTCTACTTGTTGAAGCAAACGAGTACGTTCAATCGCGGTTGCTAGTTGATCTGCCAATACTTGCATAATGGCAAGATCATCTTCGTTGAACGCTTGTGATTGATCACTTTGTACATCGAGAACGCCAATGATCTCTCCCTCTACTTTGAGGGGAGGGCCATTTCTGAACGGGTATTTGGAAGAAGAGGATTATTAAAGTGTACGGCATCAAGACCGGTATCTAGAGTAACACGAGGCTCACCAGATGATGCAACACGTCCTACAATGCCGACCTCACCCACGCGTAATTTGTGCCCGTTGGCAATCATTTGTTTACCAGCTTCTGTTGGTGACGCTACCAGAATGGCAAACTCTTTGCTATTATCAAGTAGGAAGATACCGGTGTGGTAAAAACCAAAACTTTCGATGACGAGGCGTGCAATCGCTGGGAGAAGCTCGTCCATGTTCTTTAAAGATGCGACAGAGCTTGCGACCGTTGAAATGGCCTCGAACTGATTGGCGCGTTTTTCGAGCTGTATGGTGCGCTCAGATACGCGTTGCTCAAGCGCGCCTCTTAATTGATCGAGCTCGATATTTCTTTCGTAAAGTTCATTTTCTCTCTCTAGAACTGCCTTGATGTTTGCTTGGTAGTTCGACGATGAGATGGCGAGGATGGTTGCACTTGCAATGAGGGTAAATGCGAAGGTTAAAAATATACCCTGTACAATATTTGTTGACTGAGTTTCTTGTACAACACCAATGATATGTAGACCATATAAAAGTGATGTAAGTGCCAGGATGATTGCTCCGTATACAATTGCACCTTTGGATGGGAAGAAGAGATGCGCTGCCGCCAGGAGAAAGAGCATGGCAAATATTGTAGGCTGTGCAAGACCACCTGATGTGAAAATTGAAAAATAAATACTAGCTGTGTTGACAGTCAGGATAATGATCTTTGCAACCGTCCGTTTTTCAAGTTTTACTAAAAGAATTGTGAATAGCCAGATTGCAATAGAGAGAGAACTCGATATAACGCCATATTCTCGGTTTTGCTGTGATGTGCCTACTAGAATAAGTGGGAAGGATAAGATGGCAAGGCCAAGCAATGCCACACTTACGCGATGCGTAATTTTTGCGTCCAGCGTTTTTTCTGGGTCGCCATTATATACGGGGGCTGTAAAGAATTTTCTGATTGCGCTTAGCATGATCGCATCCTCAACTGGCAGTCCGTTTTGCGCGTTTTTTCTGCGTGGCTTGTTCAGGGATTTGGCCTATGAATATGGAAACTTCGGATACATCTGTCACCTGACCAAGTTCGCGAGCAGCTGTTTGCAACAGACTGTCAATGTCCAATGACTGACTAAAGCGGGTGGCAAGCTCACCAACGGTTTGCTCTTGTTTGGCACGTTGTGTGGCGTCTTCTACAAGGCGGATATTGTCTATTGCCAGCCCGGTCTGGTATGCAACTTCATTGACAAGGTCCTGATCAAGACCGGTCCAGGATGTGTTGTTGCCCTTGCGGGATAACGAAATGGTCCCGATCTTTTGTCCTTTTAGAACAATAGGGACATTCAATGCTTTTTCGCCATCTTCGGATTCTTTCCCGGCACGCAAGCCAAGTGGGGTATATGTATAGGTGTAGTTGCCTTTTTGAATTTTTTGATTCCACGCTTCGCGCGTGCGGACGGTTGTCAACGCCTCGATCTGCAAAAGTGCCGATTGAGCCTCGTCCAATAAACGTGCATTTTCAATCGCTACAGCGACCTGATCTGTAAGCGTCTGCAAAACATCAATATCATCTACTTTGAATGCCTGTTGCTGGTCTGATTGGATATCGAGAACGCCCAGTACTCTGTTGTGCACTAACAATGGTATCGCTACCTCTGAGCGAGTCATAGGGAGGTCTGTATTGTTGAAGGAAACAGCATCAGCCCCAACGTCCAGAGCGATGCGCGGCTTTTTCTGAGCGGCTACCATGCCAACCAAACTTCCATGAGCATCTACTTTGGCTGAGTATCCTCTTTCGAGCATCAATTTGCCGCCTTCCGATGATGCGGCTTGCAGAACGACCTCGTCGCCGGTTTCATTCATCAGGAACAGACCTGTATGGTAGAAACCAAATTGCTCCGTCACAAGGTTCACTACGTTAGTGATGATCGATTCCATATCCTGTGATTCGGCCGTCTGGTGAGCTATGTAGGAGGCGGCGCGAAGTTGATCGGTTTTTCTGACAAGACCTATTGTGCGCTCATCCACACGACGTTCGAGTTCTGTACGATCTTTTGTGACAAAAAAGAGGGCCGAACGGAATTGTTCGGAAATTGTTTTAAATTCCGCTTTCAATAGATTGATTGCCCATATGCTGGCAATCGCTAACGCAATATAGTCTGCAGAATATGTCAACCACAACCCAAATTTTGCTGGAGGAAGTCCGGCTTGAGTTATGTGAAACACGCCTGTGAGATCCAATATGCTCATAACAACAAGGCTGAGCACGTTGAGAGCAAACATATACCAATCGCTTCTTCCATCAAATAATAATGATGTGAATATGCTGACTGCCAGAAAAAATACAGTTCCGTCAGCCCATGGCCCAGAACCTATTACGTTATATAAACCAACAAAATACCCAACAGCGATCATTGTTCCCGCTTTGATCGTATAAGGGATGGGTAGCATTGTGGCGGCTAATAAGGAAATAGCAAGTATTACAAAGATAACCAATTCAAGGCTTGTTGCCGATGGGACATTTGCAACGACAAGTCCAATGCCAAGCGCAGACATGAACCACAGAACAGTGTTGAGAAATTTTTCTCGCCACTGGTCATAACTAAAGAAAGTTATTTTAGCCTGATCTAAAAAGTCTTTTTCTGGGTTTATCATAGCTCATCATCCAGGTTTAGTTCGATGCTGGCATTGGATGTATCCAATCGTTTGCCTAATTCTTTAATGACGTTTTGTAGAATGCTTTCAATGGTTGGGGATGACCATATTTTGGAGTTGATCTCTGTCAAAGTACGTTCTCGCAAAGCGATCTGGCGGCTTTCAGAAACGAGACGTGCATTCTCAAGTGCAATGGCGGCCTGTGCGGCAACTGCATCAACAAGGGAACGTTGTTCTGGAGTCCAGTCATCAGTTTTTTCAAGGCTGATTTGACCGAAGACCTGATCGCGAAGATTAATAGGGCTTTCGATCACTTGATGTTCGGTTTCACCCATATCGCCAACGCCGTATTCAAGTTCCTCGTTGTACGATCTGATGTTATTCCAGCCTTCAAGTAGATACTGTTTTTGGATCGCACGTAATTCCCTGATGCTTTGTTGAGCTTCTTGGAACAGGCGTGCATTCTCAAGGGCGATTGCGACTTGTACGGCCATATTTTGCATGGTTTCTATTGCGTCTGTGCCAAAGTCTGCGGGCTTTGTGGATTGAACATCCAACGCCCCAAGCACGCGATTACCGACCATCAGGGGTAGAGCGATTTCTGAGCGTGTGTAGGGGAGGAGAGGATTATCCACATGTTGTTTTTCCTCCGCTGTATTTTGTACAATGCGCGGGGCTTTTTCGCGGATGGATGCCGCCACCATGCTTCTGCCTGTAACTTCAAGACGGTGACGGTTTTGTTTGAGAACATTACCTGCCTGTCCAGTAGCTTCTCTGAGTTCGACCCATTTCTCACTCGCATCCAGAAGGTAAATGGCCGCATAGTAGTAATCGAATTGTTCTGTGATCAGATTGGCGATTTTGGGTAGGAGTTCATCAGGGTCAAGAATGGACGAGGCTACTCTTCCCACCTCGTTAGTGGCGGCTAATTGTTTTGTGCGCTTTGAAACCTGATTTTCCAATGATGATTGGAACTCTTCAAAACGCGTGATCATGCGGTTGAATTGAACTGCCACAGTAGCGAATTCGTCAGTTGCAAGAACAGGGACGCGCTGTGAGAGATCGCCCTGTTCGATTTTTTGAAGTACATCAATCAGATTTCTGATGGGCCCTGAAATAGATTGCAAAGAGAAGAAAGAAAAACCTGCGCCGAGAAGGATGACGAGAACACTTAAAAGCAAAAATCGGATTTGTAGGTCGCTGAGTATTTGTAGATGGTTGCCATTCGTGGATAAAGTCTGTATCACTTGTTGATACCCGATCGGAGCCATCACTGCCACGGTTATGAGAACCAGTGTAAGGTGTATGATCTGAAATCGGGGTCCAAGCAATGTTCCCGTGCGTCCTAGAAGTTGAGTATCCAAGTCTTTTGGGAGTAGGACGACTCTTGCTGGGATCGTAAGGCGTCCAATAAAAAACATGCTTAGAATGGTAGCGCCACAAACAGCAGCAAATCCGCCCAGGAGGATATAGACTGGGGCTGGGGAATTAATAATATGTGATTCAGCAACCAGGGTTAAGGTATCTCTACGCAGAGATACAATGAGGAAAGGGACAAGCACGGTGATAACGATATTTACAAAAAATGCGATGACCCCATACTGCGTGACAAGATTGGTGATCTCTTTCCACGCCGTAAGTTCCTTCTCTTTGTCTGGTTCTTTTATCCCGAATACAAAAAGGGTAATTTGATTCCTTGCGTTCGGTGTGATCTGCCAGCAAATGATAAGAACAATGACCTGACTGATAGCCCACAAACCAAACCCAAGTGATGAAAGCAACTGTCCAATAGCCGGGTTGAATTCAACATTCCATTGAACGGATAGGATGCCAGGAATGGACCCCAATAAGCCAATAACCTGGCTAATGGCGATCACGATAATGATGTACCATTCGCCCGTCCGTTTTAGGACTGAGTCAAAATTAATTCGATTCATCGCCGATCCTTGTTTGCGCTTCATCGGTAGTGGTGCCTGCCTTGATATGTACCTTACTTGCGCCTGTGGCTCTAGTCAATTCACTGACGGTTGTTGTCAGAATGGTTTGAAGGTCGGTTGTGCGGCGGATCTTGTCTGTAATCTCAAAGAGGATACGTTCGCGGTCAGCCTGCGCACGGATTTGCTCCAACAGACGAGCGTTCGCTATGATCGCAGCGAGACTGCCACCCAACGTGCCGAGCAATTCCTCGTCGCTTTCTGTGTAGGCGTTGATCTGTTCACTTTCCACATTCAACACACCAAGTAACTCGCTTCGGTAAATCATGGGAATGGCAAGCTCAGATTTGGTATTGATGCTTCCTTCAATATAACGTGTATCTTCTTTGACATTGCCGGTTCGTATCGGCCGTTTGTTCTTTGCGGCCCAACCTGTGATGCCATTGCCAATGGGTATTTTGAGATCATAGATCTCGGGTCCATACCCAACTGCGGCTTTAACTTCCAGATGTTTCTTTTCGCGGTCAGCCAGCAAAATGGAAACCCGGTCTCCACCAAGGGTGACCTGAAGTCCGTTGACCGCAGATTGCAAGGCTTCGCTCAAAGTTGTACCGGATGCGGCAGTAGTTGTAATGTGGTGGAGCAATCGATGTTGCGCGAGGTGTTCTTGTGTCTCTGCGAAAAGCTCTGTGTTAACAACCGCGATTGCTAATTGATCGGCAAGGATTTGAAGCGTACGCAGGTTGTCATCAGAGAAAGAGTAGGGTGCGTTACTTTGTACGTCTAGTACACCCACGATACGATCACCAATGTTCAATGGGATGGCAGCTTCTGCGCGCGTATTGGGTAAGAGGGGATTAGGATAGTAAGTAGCGTCGCGAGTTGTGTCATTGACGATCAGCTTCTCGCCTTTGCTTGCTACAAAACCTACAATGGACTTTGACCCGATACCGAGTCTGTAACTGGCTCTTTTCAATTGTGTGCCAGCATCACCTGATGCCTCACGGATAACAACATACTCACCGATGGGGTCTCTGAGAAAAACACTGGCGTGATAAAAATGGAAACGGGCACTGATCAGATTAACAGCTTTTTGCAACAACTCATCCAGATTCAATGAACTGCTAATATCACGGGCGATCTCTGCCGCCGTCTCAAATTGAAGCGCTGTCCAGCGACTTTCATCCAAGATGCGAATGTTGTATATCGTACCGGAAACTTGATTGGCTACCGCAGTTAGGAAGCGCAGATCATCTTCGTTGAAACTACGCTCTTTTTCGTTATCTTGTACGATGAGCGCACCAATCGCCTCGCCTTGCGCTAAAAGCGGAACGCCCATCCATGATTGAGCAGGCCTGTTGCCAGTGACTTTGGCTCCCATGGCGATGGACCGATTCATTGTGTCTTCCACGATCATGAGTGGTTCGCGAGTGCGGATCAAAATAGAAGTAAGACCTTCGCCAAGTGGGAAAGCCTCAGTGGTTGAAAGTTTCCCTTCGTCATACATGAAAGGTATGCTGATCGAGTTGGTTTTTTGTTCGTAAAGGGCAATGACAAAACTGAAATCGCCGATCACATTGCGGACGTGATCGTGAATGGTTTCGTAAAAAGATTGCAGATCATTGAAAGACGCTGCACTTGATGCAAGTAAATTGAGTGCCCTCATTTCAGAAGTGCGGCGATCGTTGACTGGTTCAGTAGTGGATGATTTGTGGGTGATGGAGTTCGCAGTCAGCCGTATTGTGCGACTGAATGCATTGACCACATCCTCGTCAATAATTTGACCGTCTCGTGCCCCAATTAACACAACACCGCGTAGTCGTCCTTCTTGAAGAATGGGTACATACGCGGCTATTTTGCATCCCAATTGTTTGGGATAAGCAAGCAGAGGCGGTGGTATGGTTGCCTCATCCAGCAAGTTGACGGTTAGTGGGCCGTCCTTGAGATGCAATTCCATTTCGTCACGCGTTAATTCTGTTCCGCGTGGAATGGTGATCTGGGTATCCTTGCTTTGTGGGTCTGAGAACTGGGTAAGTTGCAGGCGATTACCCACGGCAGTAAAAAATACTGTTACAAAGAAGGGCGTTCCATTCGATTTATTGGTTGTCATTGAAGCAGTGTGGGTTAATTAAATTCCCAGACCGCCTCGCCTGCAAGAATGCGGCGAATCTGGTCGGGAAACCGGTCTGGGTCAAGGGGTTTGCCCAGAAAACCATCAAAGCCTGAATCTTGAGCTTTTGCCATTTGATCTTGGCTCGCTTCCGCAGTCACAGCAATGATCGGGATGCTCTTGAGCCTCTCAGATGCCCTGATCTTTTTCAACGCGCCGTAACCATCTTCGTACGGCAAGCGAATATCCATAAGGATCAAGTCAAGGCGCTGAAGCGTATCGGCATATTCCACCACTTCATAGCCAGATGTTTTCCATTCACAATGGATGCCCAAATACCCTAGCATACGTGCGATCAGGACAAAGTTTGCAACATTGTCTTCCACCACCAATACCGTTGCATCCTTCGGGATATTTGGTTTCTTGATGGGCTGGGTGTCCAGGACATTATCAGGCATTTGCACTCCTTGCAATGAATCGTTCGACCTCTCTTAATAACTCATCGAAATCGATCGGTTTTTGAATATACCCATCGCAACCCGCCTCGAGCGTTTTTTCCTTATCACCGCGCATGACGTTTGCCGTCAACGCCAGGATCGGAACACGTGCGAAGCCGGGGATTGCTTTGATCTTTGCTGTCAGTGTATAACCGTCCATGTCGGGCATGTTAATGTCCATCAGGATCAAGTCCGGCTTGGTGTTTTTGATCGTCTCAAGCGCCTCATGGGCGTTTGTGGCTTCCAACAACTTATAATCTTCTGAAAGTAAGATGCGGCGAACCAACGTGCGGTTGTCTGGATTGTCTTCTACGTAAAGAATTGTACCCTTTTCTTCTGATGGCAACATTGCAAGAACCTCCGGCCTAATTCTAATACGCCCCAATATGGGACACATAACAGTCACCTTACAATTGTCAAACAATAATGCCGAGAGAGTCTCTCCTCGGCATCTGAGCGGGTGATGGGACTCGAACCCACGATATCGTGCTTGGGAAGCACGCGTTCTACCACTGAACTACACCCGCGTATTTACAAGAGGGATTATAGCGACCCGTTAGGGGTATGTCAAGCAACCATCATTCTATTAGATGAAGAACCCGCCTCAAACCGGACCCGCTTACTGCTCCCGCTTAAGAAGTTTTTCTGCCAGATCGAATAATGCATCTCCCGCCTCACCTTGAGGGTCAGCCTCACGTAGATTCAGCAGTGCGAGATCGGTCATTTGCTTCGACGCTTCGTGTGCTGTCCCGTAGCCGCCTTCTGTGGCAAGGAGTTTTGCCAACTCTTCCACCTCAAACGCATGAATGGGACCTTGTCTCCAGCGTTCTGCAAACTTCTTGTTGGCTGATAAACCAGCAAGCACAGGTAAAGAGTTCTTTCCCTCTACAAGGTCGCTTGCTACAGACTTGCCTGTTATCGCCTCGTTGCCCCATATGCCCAGAATATCATCTTGCACTTGGAATGCGAGCCCTAAATACTGACCAAAGGAACGATATGCATCCTGTTTTTCTTCATCAGCACCGCCGAGCACAGCGCCGAGGTGGCAACATGCAGAAAGCAATGCCGCGGTCTTACCTGCGATCATCGGCCAGTAATCATCGGGCGTGAGGTCTGTGCGCTTTTCGTAGGACATGTCCATATATTGACCGCGTGTTAGATCGAGACAGGTGTTGTGCAATATCTCTGCGGCTTTAACCACGATCTCTGCTGGGTATTTTTCTTTTAGATCAATGATCGCTTGATTGGACAAAACAAACAATGCATCACCTACATTGATCGCCATGGGCATGCCCCATTTCGTCCAAACGGTATCTCTGCCTCGGCGCTTTGGTGAATTATCTTGAATATCATCATGAACAAGAGAGAAGTTGTGCACCAGTTCAACTGCCGCCGCGGCAGATAAAGCAGATTGCCAATCACCGCCTGCCGCCGAAGTGCATAACAAAACCATCACTGGGCGGATGCGTTTGCCCGTGGCTTCTGGACCTGCGCCCTCGCCAGTCCAGCCCATGTGGTAGGTGATCATTTCATGGAAGTGTTTTGTGCGAGGCTGATCGAGACGTGAAACCTGTTTTTGAAGTTCTGATTCGATGGAGGGGAGAAGGGATTTGATGTCCATAAATCAATTTTACCTGATTATGAATGTAACAGACACATATCCCTTGACGATTAAATTTATGGTGGAAAGATTTCTTTGATCGTGAAATCCACCCAGAATAATGAAGTTGTGTTCGGGACTTTTTCAAGGATGGCATTCCCTATATCAGCAGGCGGGTCTTGTAGTTCACGCCACCAAGGTTTATCGGCAGGATAGCCATATTGGAAGCCGACCGGGTATGGTGTGAAGTATTCACCCCATGCAGTGAAGTCTTCCATGAGTTGATCGAAAGACTCGAATTGTTGGCTGTCATTGATGAAGACCACACCGTCGCGATACGTGGGTGGCATGAAATCGGTTTCCCAATGTTTGAGAAAGAGACGATAGTTCGGGTTGTGGGCACGGATGGCTTTGACCCACGCTTCGGCTTCTGCGTCTGTGATCGGCGTACCGATAGGAGAACCATCTGACTTGTACCATTCAACATCTACTCCAAAGCCGATGACGGAGGGGTGATGCTTGTATTGATTCAATACGAGGTCTATTAACTCGATCATGTCTGCGTTGGCAGGCTCTACTTGTAACCAGACTTTGAAACCATTTTGGTCGAAGAGATCCAGGGTCTCTTCGTTCATGTCAGCATAACCTGATGTAATGTTAGGGTTATTTGTGTCGGCGCGGAAACTGAGATTGGTTATGCCTTCGCCGAGAAAATTACCGACGATCCATAATGCTTCGGGATGCGAACCCGTAAACTTCGCAGACATTTGTTGCCCCGTTGAAACCCAATACTCTGGGCCAGGATTTGTGCCGATGCCATACGTTGAAAAGCGGAAACCCGCGCCAAGCGTGGACGACTCAGGAGGATGCGTTGGTGCGAGCGTTTGTGTTGGAAGCAATGTTGGTGTTGCAGGCGGAGTCGCTGTCGGGGCGCACGCGGTTAATAGAAGGGCGATCAAGCTCAAGTTAAGGATGAGGCGCATGTCCGTTTATGATCCTGTACCGGTGTAGGAGTTCACGCCCTTTGTCCAGATCCAGTAGGTGATGGCAAAGAGTCCAATGCCGATGATGGGGGAGAAGTAGATCAGGGGTGAGACTTCTTCTGGGCGCAGGAAAAGTTGTGATGGGTAGAACGCCACAAAGCCGATGGGGATGATGTAGGTGAATGTGAATCGGAAGGCGCCATCGAAGATGGTCATGGGGTAGGGGGAGAACTCACGCAGACGCCACGCGAGACCAAGAACGGGATATGAATTGACGACCCAAAACGCTGCGCATGCCGCAGAGACAATGATGGAAATTTGTACAAGTGCCGCGCTGAATAATGTCATGAGCAGGAGGAAGAAGCGTGCCAGTGTCCAATCAATGTGAAGCTGAATGGATGCATAGATCAGTAGACCAAAACCAACAATCAATTGTGTGATGCCTTTTAGATCGAACATCTCGGACATGTAGTAGAACATCATGTTGAGCGGACGGAAGTAATACTTGAGGAACGTGCCTTGTTGAATGTGAAAACGGATCTGCCAGGCGTGGTCGAAAAGGATCTGCATCGGTGAGATGGCGATCATATAAAAGGCGTAGATGAAGACCATTTCCATCAGTGACCAGCCCGCGAGGTCTGGCACTGATTCGAGAATGATCCAAAAGACGCCCAATGTAGCGAGACTTGAGAAGAACATCCCGATGGAGCTGATGATAAAGTCTGCGCGATATTGCATGCGCGCTTTGATGTACTGAGTCTCGATAATGAAGTAGAGACGGATGTATTCGCCGATGGTCTGCATTTAGCCTCCACTGATCCGAAGCACTTTGACAGCTTGGTTATAGAATAAACGTGTGCCAATGAATAGTGCCGCAGTCCAAAAAAGTTGCACACCCAACATGGGGAGAAAAACACTCCAACTTTGTTCAGGGCGCGTGATCATCATCAGGGGTGTGTGATAAATAGCCTGAAACGGAAGCCAGTACAAAACCTTTTGAATGGCATCAGGGAAGAACTGTAAAGGGATAAGCGCACCTGAAAAGACGGTGATGATGATCTCTTTGGATGTGCTCAGGCCCCAAACTGATTCAGTATAAAAACCGAACAAGCCAACGAAGTAATCGAAGAAGAAACTGATGAAAAACGCCAGCAAGAGACTGATCGGAAATAGGAATAGCCCGGGCCCAAGCGTGAACTGTACTTTGAACACGAATATTAATAGAAGGAATGTAGGCGCGGTGATCGCGACAACATTTGTGAGAAAGAAACCGAAACTAAAGAAGAGCGAGTACAACCCAACGTCAATGGGCTTGATGAGATAGTTGGCGATGGTGCCTTCGCGGATGTCGTAATGGATGAACCAGTCTGCATAGGTTTTGAGCAGTATGAAAATGGCGCTTCCCAAGCCGACATACAGAAATGTTTCATTGAATGTCAATCCATGGATAACATCGGCGTGTCTGTAGATACTCTTCCATAAATAGTAAGCGACACCCAAATAAACGATGTTGCCCAGAATGGCGAAGATGAACCCGAACCGATAGACAATGCCCATCGTGAACGAGCCTCGTGTGACGGCGAGATATTTTTTCATGCCAATGCTCCGTCATACACCTTCTGCACGACGTTTTCCATTGAGATCTCCACGATGCGCACATCTGCCACAGGGAAGTTGGTCATGACCGTATTCAACACATCTGAAAGCGGTGTACGTGCCTGATCGATGGTGATGTCCGTCCAGAATTCTTCGGTTTCCGATACGACGATGCCATGGTCCGCGCCAAACTTTTCAGTGAGCTTGTTTTGCAGATCGTGAATGGTTGTTGCTGAGAAGTTGTCTACTTGAAGCTTCAACGTGCGATACGCTCCGAACAACGTGTGGACTTGCGTCGCTTTGCCATCGTACAGGATCTTTCCTTTGTCGATGATAATGATGCGATGACATAAGGCTTCTACATCGCCAAGATCGTGTGTGGTCAAAATGATCGTGGTGTTGCGTTCGCGATTCAATTCCTTGATGACCGAGCGTATTTTGGCTTTGACCGAAATGTCGAGGCCGATGGTTGGTTCATCGAGGAACACCACCTGCGGGTTATGAAGGAAAGACGCGGTGATGTCGCACAACATACGTTGTCCGAGTGAGAGCGTCCGCACTTGTTGTGAATATAAAGACTTGAGTCCCACGAGGTCGTTGAACAACTCCATGTGATGGTCGAAGGTCTTTTGATCCACTTTATATATCTCTTTCAAGATCTTGAATGACTCGATCACGGGCAGGTCCCACCACAACTGCGAGCGTTGACCGAATACCACGCCCATGATCTGCGCCTGCTTGATGCGGTTATCGTACGGAACCATGCCATTGACTTGAATGACTCCACCTGTTGGTTTCAGGATGCCCGTCATCATCTTGATCGTAGTGGACTTGCCTGCACCGTTCGGGCCGATATAGCCGACGATCTCTCCCGCTTCAATATCGAACGAGATATCTGCTACTGCTTCAACGGTCCGATAACTACCCGAGAACAGATCGCGGAATGCGCCACCCAAACCTTCACGGCGGTTAAGGATCTTAAAGTGTTTACTGAGATTTTGTATGTGAATGAGACTCATATTGGTTGACCTTGCTGAGTTGGGAGTAATTTGTGTATTTTAGCACATATATTCTAATATTAGAGAGCGCAATTCGGCCTGCCCAATGGTTGAGTCTATACCTGTCCGAGCGGATGGTTTTTGTGGTTTCATGCGTGGAGTATCCCCCTTGATATTTTTCGTCGCGGATTTATTCCTTGGCTAAACCCGCGACGAAAGGTTTTTATAGAACCATCAAAGGAGTTCAAGCCTTTGCAGTGATTCCCTCAATTGTGCGGGTGATTGAAAATGGATCGCATGGAATCCCATTTTTTGCGCCTGCTGAACATTTGTCAGTGAGTCGTCAATGTATACACACTCGCTGGCGCGCTTTCCAAACTTGTTCAATGCATGTTCGAAGATCGCGGGATCGGGCTTGACCATCTTCACTTCGCCCGAGATGACCATGTCATCGAACAGTTCGAAGAAATCATACTTATCCCGCGCAATGGGAAAGGTTTCATGCGACCAATTGCTCAACCCATATAGCGGATATTTCTTATCCTTGAGTTCCTTCAATATCTCAATGGAACCTGGGATGGAGCCGGTGATCGACTCTTCCCAATATTCATAATAGGCACTGATGAGATGTGCGTAGTGGGGGAATTCTGCTGAGATGCTTTCCACCGCCTCCGCAAATGGACGTCCCTTATCTTGTTGGGCGTTCCACTCTGCGAAATTGATCTCCGTGAGAAATTGGTCTATGGCCTCGGGTTGTCCGGGGAAATAACGGTGATATACATTGTGCGGGTTCCATTCCAACAGAACGCCGCCATAATCAAAGATGATGGTTGTGATGTGTGAATTGTTCATCCCGCGATTTTAGCAGGGAATCGGATTAGGTAGGGGCGGGGTCTCCCCGCCCTTGCGCCGTTATTCAATATGGGGCACGGGGACCGTGCCCCTACATGTTATTCAGGTTTCAAAATCCCCAACAACTCTTTGAGCGCTATCTTTTGCGTTTGCTCCTCGAAATCAATATATTGTTTCTTGATGAGACCGATGGGAATATCGCATTTCTTTAAATGTAAGGGGATGATAGTTTTCTGCGCGTTGCTGGCATATAGAATTTCATTCCCTACCCATTCTGAATTGACCGCGTCTGGCGTTAGGGTGACGAGGAAGAAATCACAACCCTTGATGCCGCGTTCGATTTCCTTTTGCCAATCATGTCCACCTTTGAGACTATCGAAATCCCACCAGACTTTCATGCCCTGACTTTCTAATTCGCCTGCAAGTTTCTTGACGAAGGATTTATCTTGATGAGAATAACTGATAAACACTTTTATAACTTGATTCTTTGACGGGCGGACACCATCTAATAATTCGCTGACGGTAATTTCGACAATGTCGTTGCCTGCTTGAACATGATGAGTCGTAACACCTTTTTGCTCAAGTTGGAGTAAAAGTTTATAGTCAACAGGGACGGCACTCGGGTAATTGGGAAGCGGGACTTTTTCCGTTACTTCGATCTTGGCAATCGTCTTGTGGATGGCGTCAAACTCAAAGCGAATCGCTGACAGAAAATCTCTGCGCGTAGTCACATCGCCTAATACCCAGATGTAAATCTTTCTATCTTCAGTATCTGCCTTGATCAGTGCGGTGTTGTTTCCGCTTTTGAGTACCACGCCTGAACGCCAGATCGTGTTTTTATAAATGAATGCATTCATACGGACGATGAAGCGCGAGATAATGGACGATGGCAAAACGTTATAGTGATATTGAAACGCCAGTGCATCGTCCCACTCGCCCGTATAAATTTCATCTTTGGGGAGCAAGTCGGGGATGAGGAAGGATTTGTCGGTTTCTATGTCGTAGCACAACTCGAACTTCTTCATCATATCCACGATAAACAAGCGTTTGTTACTAGGGTATTCGGGCGGGGTGAGAGTTTTGTTCAGGATGGGGAGGGTGAGCGTGCCTTGGTTTTGAAAGAGTTCGTGTGAGTTGAGGATCTTATACACACCATTGGTGACCCACTGCGGATTGAGAATGCCGAGCGCTTCGAGGCGCGGGTCATCTTGAAAATGCAGGACAACGCCCAAGTCATGCAGGAAGCCGATGAGTGTATTCTGGCTGATTTCGTCTGTGACTTCGTTCGCGCCGCACAGACTGAGATATTCGTCCTGTGTGATGAAGTTTTTATCCCTGCCGAGTTCCTCCAGTTTGGATTTGACTGTGAACCATGTTTCAGGCAACAGGTCGCGGACGTGTGGCAGGGTATCCACCTGTTTTGCGATCGTGGCTTTGAGTTCTTCGATGCCCTTGCCATCTTTGGCAGATGTTTCTAGGATGCCGACGATGTTTGGATATTTTTTCTGCAAACCCGTGCGGTCAATGTCGAGCGGATGCTGGTCGGTCTTGTTGCCGACGATCAGCACAGGCGACTCGCCGCCGAAGGACTGGATGATCTTGAGCCAGTATTCGACGCGGTTTTCTTCCTGCGTTAGGCGCGCATCCAGCACCAGCAGGTAGAGACTGCGTTTGGTGAGGAAAAATTGGTGCGTGGCGTGCATGATCTCCTGCCCGCCGAAGTCCCAGATGTTCAATTTGATGGACGATGGACCGTTGACCGTGGACTGTGATTGGTTTTCTATTGTCTTCTGTCCACCGTCTACCGTCCATTGATTAATGGATATCCCCTCCGTTTTGGTTTGATTCTGATCAAACGTGCCGTGAAGGATTTGCTGAACAAGAGATGTTTTGCCGACAGAACCTTGACCGATGATTAAGCATTTTGCCTCTAAAATCGGGTGTCGATCAGGGCCCCATTCCATCATTTTTCTTAATTGCTCGAGTCTTACATTCCTGCCAAAATAAGCGGAAATTATTGCTTGAGGGTGTCCCGTTCTTTCGAGAATTTCTGCTGGAATAGGAAGTGGATTTCCTCTAAGGTCTAGAAATTTCAATGAAAGAAGTTCTGCTATCTCAACGGGAATACCTATAATATTATTATTTCTCAAGTCTAAGATTTCGAGCAATTGGGCATTCTTGATTTCAGGGGGTATTTCTCGGATTTGGTTTTTCTTTGCGCTAAAGGATTTTAGATTTTTTAAGTTGAATAATTCTTGTGGAATAACGGAGATGTTATTGTTATTGATGTTGAGAGCTTCCAAATTGCTCAATTTTGTAATTTCAGTTGGAATTTCGGTGAATCTGTTTGAACCTGTTACGCCACCTAACCGTAGATTCTTAAGTTTTTGGAGATTCTTAAATTCAGGAGGTAAAGCAGATAATTTATTGCCTCTGAGGTCTAATTGTATTAACTCTGATAGTTGCCCGATTTCATTGGGAATGCTAGTTAACTTGTTGTACCTACATTCAAAAATCCGTAAATTAATAAGGTTTTTGATTTCATTAGGGAGGTATGTAAGTAAATTATTGCTTATGTTAAGTGTTAGCAAATCTACCAGTTCGAATACCTCTGGTGGAACTGATCTTAATTCTTTTCCTAGCAATAATAAATCTTTCCACCTTTCTTCCTTCGCTTGCTCAAGTATGATTTGGATATCTTGATCGCTCATCTGAACGACTCCGAATAATTAACTAATTTCTCATTCTTCAAACTTTCCAACTTTTCAACTCCCGCCGCAAACATTGTCACTTCAATCTGTCTCTTCGTCAGCTTCATCATTTCAACCGCTTTCTCTGTTGAAACTGCTGCAGCTTTTAAGAATTGACCTGCCATGCCGCCGAGTGTTGCGCCGAGGGCGATGCACTTGGCGATGTCGAGTCCGTCTTTGATGCCGCCGCTGGCGAAGATCGTCATATCGGGGACGGCTTTCTTGACATTCAAAATGGAATCAGATGTGGGGATGCCCCAGCCAACGAATGTTGCGGCGAGTTGACGGGTGAATTCGTCGGGCGCGCGGTGCATTTCCACTTGGGACCAACTTGTCCCGCCTGCGCCTGCCACGTCAATGGCGCTAACTCCGCAATCGGCTAAGAGTTTGGCTGTCTTTTCAGAGATGCCCCAGCCAACTTCTTTTGCAATGACAGGCACTTCGATTTCCTTGCAGACTTCTTCGATCTTCTTTGCGAGACCAGCGAAGTTCACATCACCTGCATCCTGCACGGCTTCTTGCAAGGGATTCAGATGAAGGATGAGCGCATCGGCTTCGATCATGTCCAGGGCGCGGCGGC
Source organism: Candidatus Defluviilinea proxima (assembly GCA_016721115.1). Lineage (NCBI taxonomy): Bacteria > Bacillati > Chloroflexota > Anaerolineae > Anaerolineales > Candidatus Villigracilaceae > Candidatus Defluviilinea > Candidatus Defluviilinea proxima. The sequence goes on along the minus strand of JADKIW010000001.1, from coordinate 3,712,993 downwards.
AGTGGTCAATGGTGTAGCCGTAGTTGAATTGCACGGCACCAAGATTCGCAAACAATAAAATATCGGGCGCTACTTTGCGTGTGATGGAAAAGGTGAGAGTCTGTTCGGGATGTTCAAGCGCGGCGCGTTGACTTCCAACTCCCATGGCAACACCAACTTCCTGTGCGGCTTCGGCGAGTCGCTGATTGATCTCGCCAGCTTCCTCTGTCCCGCCGGTCATGGAAGATATCAGAATGGGAGCGGCCAATCGTTTACCGAACAGGTTGAGGGTTGTGTCGATGCGATTTAAGTCCAGCTCGGGTAAAGCCTCGTGAGTGAAGTGGTAGTTCTCTAGTCCTGTTGTCAACGCAGAGCGGACATCCTGCTCCAAATTGATCTTGATATGGTCGGCTTTTCGCTGGTCTATGGGCGCAACTTTTGGCATGGGGTAGTGTTCCTGTGTTTGTAATTATCTCTGGCTTGACATGGCTTTTATACCGTGTACAATTGCCACGAAAAAACTAAAGGAGGCTCTAATGTCTGACACATATAACGAAGTGAAGGCGATTATCAAAGACTTGCTTGGTGCTGATGAGGCAAAGATCACAATGGAAGCTCGCTTCCGTGAAGAACTCGAAGCTGATTCTCTCGACCTTGTTGAACTGATCATGGCTTTTGAAGACAAGTTCGGCACCGAAATTTCTGACGATGATGCGCAGAAGATCACTTCCGTAGGCGATGCCGTCGCTTACATTGACTCACACAAGTAGTCATTACCCTAACGGGTTATCAGGATTATAACCGTAGAGCCGTCCACATGGACGGCTCTACGTGTTTCTCTCCTAAAATAAAAGTAGGGATGGGCAGCTGCCCATCCCTACTTTTATTGGTTGATGTTACTTCAAAAGCGACGGAATTTCTTCCGGGTGTTTTGCTACTTTCACGCCAGCGGCCTCGAGGGCTTTGACCTTGCCAGCGGCACTGCCTGCACTACCTTCGATGATCGCACCGGCATGTCCCATGCGTTTTCCGGGAGGAGCGGTCTGACCAGCGATAAACGAAACGACCGGCTTGGTCATGTTTGCGGCAATGTATTCAGCGGCCTTGTCTTCGTCGGTCCCGCCGATCTCACCGATCAACACAACCTTTTCGGTTTGCGGATCGTGTTCGAACATTTCCAACACATCAATGAAGTTGGTGCCATTGACCGGGTCACCGCCGATGCCTACGCAGGTGGATGCACCCATGCCGACCTGCTTCAGTGCATAGAGCACTTCATAGGTCAATGTGCCGGAGCGGGAGACAACGCCGACGTTGCCGGGGATGGCGATATTGCCGGGGATGATGCCGACCTTCGATTCGCCGGGCGTCAACATGCCGGGGCAGTTGGGGCCGATCAAGCGGACTTTCTTCTGATCAATATAATTGCGCACGCGCATCATATCTTGTACGGGCACGCCTTCGGTGATACATACGATGAGGGGAATGCCTGCGTCGGCGGCTTCGAACATCGCATCGGGTGCGAAGCGGGCAGGGACGAAGATGACCGAGCAGTTCGCGCCGGTCGCATCCACTGCGAGTTTGACCGAGTCAAATACGGGGACTTTTCCATCCAGCACCCATTCGCCGCCTTTGCCGGGTGTTACGCCCGCAACAACGTTGGTTCCATACGCAACCATTTGCGTGGTGTGGAAGATGCCCTCGTTACCGGTAATGCCTTGCACAAGAAGGCGGGTTTCTTTATTGATTAATATGCTCATTGTTAATTATCCCTTGGCCGCCGCAACTGCTTTTTTCGCAGCGTCTGCCAATGTTTCTGCTGTGATCATGTTCGCGTTCTCGAGCAACTTGCGTCCCTCTTCTGCATTCGTTCCAACGAGACGGACGACCATCGGTACTTTCGGCTTCACTTCATCCATCGCAACGAGAATGCCGCGGGCAACTTCGTCACAGCGGGTGATGCCGCCGAAGATATTGAATAGAACTGCTTTTACCGTTGGGTCAGAAAGGATGATGCGCATCGCGGCCGCCACCTTTTCTGCTCCAGCGCCGCCGCCGATATCTAAAAAGTTGGCTGGTTCGCCGCCGAACAACTTGACGATATCCATGCTGGTCATCGCGAGACCTGCGCCGTTCACCATGCATCCGATGTTGCCATCGAGCTTGATAAAAGAAAGTCCGTGACGACGAGCTTCCGTCTCAGCGGGAGCTTCTTCATCTATATCGCGGATCTCAGCCAGGTCCGCATGGCGGAATAGCGAGTTATCGTCGATCAGCATCTTGCCATCGAGTGCCACCAACTTGTTATCCCCTGTGATCACCAATGGGTTGATCTCGGCCAGTTCTGCATCTGTATCTTTGTACACCTGCCACAGTGCCGAAGCGATCTTGTTAAAGTCACGCCACAACTCACGCGGCAGATCGATCGAAGCGGCTATGTCGCGGGCTTGATAATCGCGCAAGCCAAGCAATGGGTCAATGTGCACCTTGATGATCTTCTCAGGTGTTTTCGCCGCCACTTCTTCGATGTCCACACCGCCTGCGGCCGATGCGATCATGACCGGCTTCTTTGCGGCGCGATCATTCGTAATGGCGAAATAGATCTCGGTTGCGATCGCGGCGGCTTCATCTACAAGTACTTTGCGCACCGGTAAACCTTTGATCTCCATCGCGAGGATCTGTTGTGCATAATTCGCGGCCTCATCAGAATTTTTGGCAACCTTCACACCGCCAGCTTTACCGCGTCCACCAACCAATACCTGCGCTTTAATCACTGCGCGGCCACCCAACTCTTCGGCAATTTGTTTTGCCTCATCAGCGGTAGCCGCCACCCGTCCTTTCGGGATGGGAATTCCGTACTTCGAAAAAATTGTCTTTGATTGATATTCGTGAAGTTTCATGCGTCTTCCCTTGAAGTGGATTTCAAAAGCACGGGCATTATACCACCCGGTTTTTATGGTATCCTCCCAATCCCCTTATGAAACATTTAATCCGAATCCGTACCTTTCTTAAGCCGTACGTTTGGCAGATACTGGCTTCCCTATTGATGCTCCTGATCCTCACGGGACTTGGCCTGCTTGTGCCTCGCATCATCCGTTCTGTGATCGACGATGCACTTACTCGTCGCGAAACAGATGCTCTCATCCGCTCGGCGCTTCTTTTGCTTGGACTTGGGCTTGGTTCAGCAATATTGAACTTGGGCAATCGCTATCTGGCTGAGTGGATCGCCGCACGAGTTGGCTATGATCTTCGCAATCGTGTCTATGACCACATCCAGCATTTGCCGTTCACCTATCACGATCATGTCCAAAGCGGACAACTCATCTCGCGTTGTATCGAGGACGTCCGTTCGATAGAACGTTTTGCAGGCGGCTCCGTGGCAGACCTGGTGCGGTTTGTCATTTTGTCCGTCGGCATTCTGGTCATCATGGTGACAGACAACGCGCGGCTGGCTGTTATCGCTTTGTTGCCCATGATCCCGTTGATCGTAATGACCTCCAGTTTTGGAACGAAGATCGGCAAGTTGTTCTTTGATGTGGATATGGCCATCGGTGAAGTTTCAAATCGTTTGCAGGAAAACGTTGTCGGTGTGCAGGTGGTGAGAGCTTTTGCACGTGAAGAATATGAGACCAAGCGGTTTGAATCGGCTAACAAGGAAGTGTTCAAGACCTGGGTTCATGTCATTGACGAATGGTCGAAGATCATGCCGACCACCAACTGGTTGATCTCCATCAGCACCATCCTCATTCTTTGGTTTGGTGGGCAAATGGTCATGGATGGGACATTGACGGTTGGCGCGATCGTTGCATTCAACGCTTACATCTTAATGATGGCCGAACCAGCTCAGCAGTTGACGGGACTCGTCAATGCGGGTGGTGAAGCTGCGGCGGGCGCACAACGTGTGTTCGAAGTGTTGGATACGCATCCAGAGATTCATACGCCGAAAGACGCGATTAAGCTTGATACCTTGCGCGGTGAAGTGGAATTCAAAGATGTGGAGTTGAAGTATAAAGATGAGAAAACAGCCTCGTTAAACGGGATCAGCTTGAAGGTCGAGCCGAATCGCATTGTCGCATTGATCGGGCAAACGGGTTCGGGAAAAACGTCGCTTGTAAATCTTATCCCGCGCTTTTACGATGTGACCGAAGGCGAAGTGTATGTGGATGGGCACAACGTCCGCAGTGTGGACTTGGTGACGTTGCGCAGGCAGATCGGCATTGTGTTGCAGACCTCATTGCTGTTCTCGGATACGATCAAAGCGAATATCGCGTATGGTCGCCCCAGTGCGACGATGGATGAAGTGATCGCCGCCGCCAAAGCCGCACAGGCGCACGAATTCATTGAAGGTTTTCCGAAGGGATATGACACGATTGTCGGTGAACGCGGTGTGACGCTTTCTGGTGGGCAACGTCAACGTGTGGCAATTGCGCGTGCGCTGTTAATGAACCCACGCATTTTGATCTTGGATGATTCGACGTCATCAGTGGACACACAAACTGAAAAGTTGATCCAAGCCGCGCTGGATAACTTGATGGAAGGCCGAACCACGTTTGTGATCGCGCACCGTCTGAGCACAGTGCGCCGCGCAGATATGATCCTCGTGATGGATAAAGGCCATATCGTCGAACGCGGCACACACGATGACCTGCTCAAGGCTGGTGGGCTGTATAAAGAAATCCATGATCTGCAATTGGTGGATCACGTGAAGTTTGCAGAGGAGATGGAAGATATACAGGAAGAGGAAGTAGATATAAAGAAGGAGCATGAGTTGTAGTTTCCTCGTTGACATCGTACCCGAAGAGTGCGTAACCAGGAGAGTTAAAGTTTGATTGAAACATGTCCTTCGACTGCACTTGTCGCAACGACCGCTCCTCGTTCCGCTCAGGACGGAGAAGACTTTTATGCCTTATCTTGTCTACATCCTCGAATGTTCTGATGGCTCCTACTACACAGGAAGCACGGACGATATTAATAAGAGATTGTGGCAACATCAAGAAGGTGTTGAACCTTCCGCGTATACGTATTCTCGTAGACCTGTGAAGTTGGTTTGGACTTCTGAAGAGACGCAACATTATTACGATGCCTTGCGATGGGAACGGCAGATCAAAGGTTGGAGTCGTGCAAAGAAGCAAGCGCTCATTCGTGGCGACCTTGATGGAATTCATGAAATTGTGAAAGTAGAAAGAAAAAGAAGAGAAGAAGTTAAAAAGAATACTCCTCGCTGAGCGGAGCGTAGCGAAGTCGAAGCGTGCATAAGGAAAATAATTTGCTTACATAAAGCATTGTCCTTCGACTGCGTTCGTCGCAAAGAGCGCTCCTCACTCCGCTCAGGACGGAAATAACTTATGACAACAAAAATCATTCCTCCCGATTACATTACCAAGTCTGAAGAAGCCTACGATAAGGGCTATGACCCCAAGGTGGCACGCGGACTGTTGCGATTCGTGAAGCCTTATTCGCGGCAGATGTTGATTTCACTGATTTACATGATTATCGTCACGATTGCGGCGGTGTCTGGACCGTACTTCGTCAAGCTTGCCATTGACGATGGCATCGGCAAACGGGACCTGCGTGCACTGGGCGTGATCGCCGTCACTTATTTTATTGTGGCGGGTGTACAACTCATTACGAACTTCTTTCGTGTGCGTATCATGTCGCGGGTGGGACAGCACGTATTGTATGACGTCCGCACGGCGATGTTCGATCATTTGCAGAAGCTGTCGTTGAGCTTCTATAACCGTTACAGTGTGGGACGTGTCATTACGCGCGTTATCAACGATGTGGGGACGTTGCGCGAGTTCATTACTTGGGCGGTGCTGGCGATTGTCCGTAACTTGTTGGCGATCATTGGAACTCTCGTTGCGATGTTGTCGCTCGATTGGCATTTGTCCTTGATCACGTTTGCGGTCATCCCGTTGATGATCCTTGCGACCTCGTTGTACCGCAACATCGCGCGCAGAAATTATCGCAAGGTGCGTGCGGCCGTCTCATGGACTAACTCAGTACTGGCAGAGAACGTCAATGGTGTGAGAGTGGTGCAGGCGTTTTCGCGTCAGGAACATAACTTCAAGAATTTCAAGGAGTATGTCAATCGCTACTTCCTTGAGACGAGTCTCGATGCGGCGAAGGTGGCTTCTGCGTTCACGCCGGTTGTGGATGTGCTTGGCGCGATTGCAACGGCTCTTGTTGTGTATATTGGCGGCAAGGCGGTGTTGGGAGAGTCGATCACGCCCGGTGTGTTGATCGCGTTCGTGTTGTACATTGACCGCCTCTTCGATCCCATCCGTGATCTGAGTCGACGCTTCGATACGCTTCAATCTACGATGGCGGGCGGCGAACGCATTCTTGAATTGCTCAATACGCCGATAGAGGTGCGGGATGCGGAAGATGCTCTCGAGATGAAAGCAGTCACCGGCGGAGTCCGATTCGAAGATGTCCAGTTCCATTATTCTGATGATGAGACTCTTGTCCTCGATGGAATTAATCTGAATGTGGATGCGGGTCAGACTGTGGCGTTGGTGGGGGAGACGGGCGCGGGCAAGACGACGATCGTGAAGTTGTTGACGCGCTTCCATGACCCGACTTCGGGTTGTGTGCGCGTGGACGGCGTTGACTTGCGGACAGTGACTCAGCAAAGCCTGCGGCGGCAGATGGGCATGGTGTTGCAGGACCCGTTCCTATTCAATGGTTCGGTGAAGGAAAATATTTTGTTCGGGCGGTTGGACGCGAGCGATGAAGAAGTGATCGCCGCGGCGCAGGCGGTGGGTGCGCATGACTTTATCATGGGCTTGAAGAATGGATACGATTCAGCTGTGGAAGAGGGCGGCGCGACGTTGAGCGTGGGACAACGTCAGTTGATCTCGTTCGCGCGTGCGTTGTTGGCTGACCCGCGCATTTTGATCTTGGATGAAGCGACCTCCTCAGTGGATACGCAGACCGAGCAGATCATTCAACGCGCACTGGCGACTCTGTTGCAGGGACGCACATCCTTCGTGATCGCGCATCGCCTTTCGACCATCACGAGTGCTGATAAGATCGTGGTCATTCACGATGGGAAGATCATCGAGCAGGGAACGCATACCGAGTTGTTGGCGAATCAAGGGATGTATTATGAACTTTATAAAACTGGATTCCAAGAGTAGGGGCGACCTGCCCAGTGCTGACCAATTTCATGGATTGCAGAGTCGCCTTGCCTGTCGTGACGATAGATGACCATGAAGGGTCGTCTTTACGCATTGTGCTAATATTGATCGGACTGTGATTTTGATAATCAAATAGAAAAGGATTTATACAATGAATATTCAAGACATTCGATTTATCTATGACTACAACTACTGGGCAAATAGAAAAATCCTTGCGGCTGCCACGAAAGTAACGGAGGAGCAATTTGTCACCCCGTCTGAATTTCCCATGGGCCCATTGCGTCGCACCATGCTGCATGTCGTCGATGCAGAATATGGCTGGCGTGGATTTTTTGAATCCAAAAAATTCAATGAGGATCTTAACCCGGACGACTTTCTGACACTCGAATTGCTTGAAAAGAAATTCCAGGAAGAAGAAAAATCCATGCGGATTTGTCTCGATGGCCTCACGGATGAAGATGTGGAAAACCATATTCAATATGTAAACGATGAAGGCGCCCTGCGTGATCGTGTCCTCTGGCATTGCTTGCTACACGTGGTCAATCATGGCACGCAACATCGCAGTGAAGCCGCAGCCTTGCTCACCCGTTACAATGCATCCCCGGGCGATCTGGATTTCACGTTATTTCTCATTGAAAGCGGTAACTCTTAGCGGATAAGATCGTGGTCATTCACGATGGTAAGATCGTCGAGCAGGGAACGCACACCGAGTTGCTGGCGAATCAAGGGATGTATTACGAACTTTATAAAACAGGTTTCCAAGAGTAGGGGCGATATCATGCCCGAAGGGTACCCGCCTAAAGTTGTGTTGAAGACAGGGGGGAGGAATGATTCTTGCCCCCCCCAAGCCTCCCCCAAATCCGACGAGGGGAAGTTTGCATGCGTATCCAAAGTTTATATCGTCGGATTTAGGGGAGGTGCCCGCAGGGCGGTGAGGGTTGAGTTGTATAAAACAGGCTTTCAGGAGTGACTCTTTAGCCACTTGTTTGTATAATTCTTGCTTATGATGACATCAACCAACCTTTATACTTTCTTTGGCAGTCCTACTCAGAAGAATCTCGAGTCTAACCAACGTGGACGTTTGACAGATGAACAGCAATTCGTACTAAAGAAGATGGTAAGGCAACAATTGTGGGGCATTGTCCGTTGGGTAGTTGTGTTAATGATCTTGTGTGGGGCATTTGGCTTTTTCTTTTGGGCAATGGTCAGCGATGGTTTGGGACCGTCATTGGTGGGGCCTGTAGTCGCGGCGGTAAGTGCTATCGCCATTGTATTGTTGGTTATGGCTGTTGTCCTTTTTCCTGATCTAAGTTTTATATTTGCGAGAGATGACATTGATATGGGTCAGGTTGAAACTGTTTTGGGCAAGGTGGAGTGGACAGGCCGACGGTATAAGATCGTTTCTGAATCTCGCAATTTGCGAACGGTACGTGGCAATGTTTCCATGCCACCTCCGGGGGAGTATCGCTTTTATTGTTTGCCCAATTCTGGTTTGGTGATTCAGGCCGAGGCGTTGATGAGAAGCGAGACTGCGGGGCAAGGTCAAAACCTGCTTCTGGATGCGTTGTCGAAGGCCCATCGATTCACAACGGATGATCTTGCATTGAATCGTCAGGGCACGTTGAGTGGAAGTCAATCACTGCGTTTGATCGGATTTGTGGCCGTGCAGGGAATCATGTTTTTGCTTTTTACAGGTTTTGGTGTTTGGATGTATTTCAATTTGCCGACGAGCGGTGAGGATCAAACTTGGGCAATCGTGTTTGGTGTGATCCTGATGTTGTTAGCTTTAGGCGTCGTTTGGAAGATATTCCAAACCTTCTTCGATCTCATAACACGAAGTGTGGCCCATGAGGAGGGATATGTCATCCGCACGGAGCACCGTACCCGCAATGGACGTTATTACACATACACGATTAAGAAGCTCAAGTTTAGGGTGTCACGTAACGCTTTCAACGCCCTAGTGGATAGCTAGGAATATCGAGTCTATTATTCCTCACGCAGTAAGGTGTTGTTGGCGATTGAGCCCATTGGTTCAGGCCCGCGTGTGATTCCCGATGTGATGGAAAGATAGAACAATTGCTTATCTAAAGATAAGTATATAAACCTGACAGGTTCGGTATTTTGGGTATTATGAGTTAAAACAGGACTTCAGGAGTAGGGGCGACCCGCCCAATGCTAATCTATTTTAAAGATTGCGAAATTACAATCAGGTATATGTAAAAACTGGAGCAAAACTAGGGATAGATCATGGAAAATCTAACTATTGGAAATATAGCTGTTGCTACAGTGATTGTGGGAATCCTAGATTTAGTTATTGTGGTGCTCGTGAGAACAGAAACAATCTTAAAAGCAGTCGAGAGAATAAAGGGTGTAATTCAACTTGATTATAAGAGTAGGGCTAAACGTTCAGAAGATGAAATTCGAATTTCTAAAAAACATGAATTAGTTGCAAAGGAAAGAGTGCGCAGTTCATTTGTAATAATGAATTTATGGGATTGTAAATGGACTTGGAATTGGTCGAAAGATTTTGAGCCAATAAATATTAAGGGGTTTTGTATAGGCGATTCTGAATATGACAGAATTTTGGGGAAGACTTACCGCATTGAATGTGACCAACCAGTAAACCCTTATTACCTTTTTCCGCAGCAAGATGCTGATGATAAAGTAAAAAATGAATATGAAAAGTCAACTATGGGTACATTGGCAATTGTGTGCTCGAATTCGAGTACTTATATTCACAAACCATATCGGGCAAAATTTGAAATACTAAAAAGCACCATCTCAAAACAAAATTCAACAGTCACTTTTGATGAATATATTTCAAAGGCAATACTTAGTGAACGTGATTTAAGAGTTGCCAAAGAAATCCAGAAACTCAATTGGCAATTCTGGAAATAATTTTTGTAAAGTAGATTCTCACCTTTCCCAACCTCCCCTGATAAACTTACCTTATCTTATTTTAGAATAGATTTATATATCCCTGCAGGTCCTTCCCGCCCTGCGGTTTTGTTTGTGCTAGAATGACTTTCCAGTGAATAATCCTAAAACCATTTTCCGTGTCCATGCCGTTCAACGAATGTTTGAGCGGCGTGTTGCTATTAAAAAAGTGTTGAGTGCAGTTGAAACAGGGGAGATCATCGAAGATTACTCGTCAGAAACGCCTGAACCGAGTCGTTTGATATTGGGGTTTCAGGGGAAGCGTCCGTTCCATGTGGTGATTTCTGAGAATCTGGTGACGAATGAAACGACGATCATTACGGTTTATGTCCCTGACCTAAATAAGTGGAAGAAAGATGCGAGGAGCCGTAAATGATAAAGACTTCGGAAGTCTTCTTTAATGCGCCAAGACGGGGAGTCTTCCAAAAGACTTCCGAAGTCTGGTGTCTATGATTTGCCTCATTTGCAGGCAGGCTGAGACTGTGGACGGGCTGACTACTGTCCAGTTTGAGCGCGGGGAGATGCGTTTGGTTGTAAACAACGTGCCTGCGCGAGTTTGTCCCAGTTGCGGGGAAGCGTATGTGGAGGAGGATGTCGCTGTGCAGTTATTGCAACAGGCGGACGAGGTGTCCGATGCGGGAATACTGGATGTTACTCAAGACTATCGTGCGTGACTTGTCCATCACAGATCGTCAACACAGCTTTCACGCGTAACATTTCTTCTTTCGGTGTTTGGAAAATATCTTCTGAAAGCATGACCACATCTGCGAGAAAGCCTTCTTTCAAGAGTCCCTTTTCGTGTTCCATGTGTTCGGCGTATGCCGCATCACGGGTGTAACCGAGTAAAACATCTTCGAGAGTCTGTGCTTGATTTGGGTCACCTTCTTGCCACGGAGTTCGATTCAATGCGGCGTGGATGCCCGTCATGGGGTTCATATCGGCCACGGTCCAGTCACTGCCGAAGGCGAGATGTGCGCCAGCGTTGCGCAATGTTTGCCAGGCAAAGGAGCGGCGATAACGCTCGGGTCCCACGCGCGCAGGCCAGGGGTCGGGTGAGCCGACTTCTTTCGGGGCGTGCAAAGGTTGCATCGAAGCGATCACTCCCAGTTGTGCGAAACGTCCAACATCTGAGTCATCCACCAATTCAATGTGTTCGATACGATGACGACTATCGCGCTGTCCATTTTGCTTGCGGACAAGTTCGTACGTATCGAGCACGCGTCGCACTGCGCCATCGCCCGTGCAATGGACAGCGACCTGCAATCCGTGTGCATCGGCTTCAAGCGCGAGTTCGGCGAAATGCTCGGGCTCAAATTGCGAAGTGCCACGCCAACCCGGGCGGCATTCGTAATCATCGAGTAGTAAGCCAGTGCCTGTTTCAATGACACCGTCCATAAAAAATTTAACCAGTCCGCCGCGCACCTTATTCGTAGATGCCGAGCGCATGTCCACTGCTTCGCTCAACACATCCACTTTCATTTCAGGGTCTACTCGAAATGGCACATACACGCGCAAGGACATTTCGCCGCGCGTTTCCAGCATTTGATACACACGCAGATTCTTGATGTTATCGTTCATGTTGTGCACGCTCGTCAAGCCGTAGCCTGCCGCCATCTTCACTGCACGCGCAAGCAGATCGAGAGTTTCTCCTTCCGTAGGCACAGGGATCAGATCTTCAACGAGGCTTCCAGCAGCCTCAAGCAATTCACCTGTTGCCAAACCATCCTCGCCCATCACCACTTTATCAAAGTCTCCCAGTTCGCGGCCGTTCAATAGATCCGCGCGACGTAACGCCTCTGTATTTGCCCATGATGTGTGACCATCGTACGCGACTAAAAATACTGGACGATCTGGGATGATCGCATCGAGATGATGACGTGTGATCGAGTTTCCATCTGGCAATACGCCGTATACCAGCCCGATCCCCGCGATCCATTCGGACCTTGAGTTTGATTCAGCGAAATTGAGCAATTCACCCCTCAGCATCTCCAACGAGCGGACATTCTGCAACTGCGCGAATCGCAATTCCTTTGCGCCAGCGAGCAAGTGGAAGTGACTATCAATCAAGCCAGGCAGAACCGTTCGCCCCTGTGCATCGACGACTCGTGTGTTCGGTCCGCGAAACGATTCCGCTTTTGGGTTGGCTCCCACATACAATATTCGATTTCCCTGAATAGCAATTGCTTCTGCGATTGATTGCTTTTCATCGGCTGTAAAAATTTTGGCGTTGGTAATGAGGAGGTCTGCGTGTGTCATGTTTTGGATTATAGCGGGATTTTAAAAATACTCTGGTGGTTTCGATACATGGCGCTTAAGGCTCCACTACTCAACCACCGATTTATCTTGATACAATCGTGCCCATGTATAAACGGACTTCCTTATGGCTATTGGTCTTTCTTGTGGCCTGTCAGCCTTCGCCACAAGCAACTTCAATTACATCAACGGCAACGTTACCCCCTCCACAGGTTGTTATCGAAACGATTACGCCTTCACCTGTCCCAACACTTACGCTTGTCCCCTCCGCCACCCCGACAGTTGAAGAGGCGATCTTTCCTTTCACGATCGAAGGACTTCGTCAGCATAACTATCAAGGTGGCGATATTCACATCCGCGAGACGCTCACAGAAACGGATGCGTACACTGCCTATTTGATCGACTATCCCAGCGATGGCCTTACGATCACTGGAGTGATGCAGATTCCCAAGGGTGAAGGTCCATTCCCGGTCATTGTGATGAATCATGGATACTTCAACCGCGGCGTGTTTCATTCAGGCGATGGAACAGATCGTTCCTCCGCGTTTCTGGCGGAACATGGATACATCACCCTCGCGTCTGATTATCGCAGTTGGGGTAAATCAGACATTGGCGCAAGCTTCTTTTATTCAGGTCTGGTCATTGACGTGATCAACCTCATCAATGCCGTCCCCTCCATTCCCGAAGCCGACTCGGAGCGTGTAGGCATTTGGGGACACAGCATGGGTGGGGGAGTCACAATGAAGGTGTTGACCATCCTTGGTGGTTTCGATAATTCCCACGACGCTTCGACTGCGCCGCCAACGAACGGCGGCTCCGCTCAGCGCGTGAAGGCCGCTGTTCTTTATTCTCCCGTCAGCGCGGACGACGCCGACATCATCAATCGCTGGGGCATGGGTTGCTTTGGTGACATTGCAACAGGTGAATTGATCGCCGGGTGCAACTCGTCCGATATCATTCCACTGAGTCTGCCGGCGAATGTACAGGAAGCCTATCGCTTCGCCGCATCTGATGCGGATACCCTGAAGAGAATCGCTCCTTTCTATAATCTGAATTATGTGGATGTGCCCGTTCAAATCCACTATGGGACGGAGGATGGTAAATACATCGGTGGCACTCCGCCCGAGTGGTCTATCAAATTAACGCAGGGTTTGCGCGATGCGGGCAAGCAAGCAGAGTTGTATCAGTACGATGGCGAAGGACATTCGTTCATCGGAGAGCCGTGGTTCGTGTTTATGCGGCGTACACTTGGATTCTTTGACGAACATGTGAAAAACACAAAATGAAAAAATATTTCCTGATCTTTATTGCTTTATTTTTATTTGCCTGTGCGCCTGTTCAAACGGCAACCCCATTACAAACATCTACTCCTACAGCCAGCGGACCCTACGATGGGAGCTGGTCTGGAACTGGTAGTGACCCATCACAAGGTAAGGAGTTTCAAATTTCCTTTTCTGTTCATGGTTCACGTATCACCGACATTCGCTATAGCTTCAATGGCAATGATGGTGTTCCGTGCAGTAATATTGATTACACCAACATCAAAGAGTCAGTTCAGCCAGTGGTGGACTCACAATCTCTTTCTATTTCATTGGGAGAAGACCTTATCACCACGATGGATTTTGAATCCGATGTGGCAGTCTCGGGCAATCTCACTATCCATTGGTTAAATCGTAATCCTCGTTGCAATGGTGATTACAACGTTACATGGACGGCGACAAAACAAGTTCCTCAAGTTGTTGATGTATCCACTCCGTCCACATCAAAAGCGCCGAATGGTTTCGAGACGTTCATTCAAATCTTGATCTTTGGTCTGTCCAACGGCGCATTACTTGCTCTGAATGCCATCGGCGTGACGTTGATCTATAGCACCGTCCGCACCTTGAATTTGGCGCACGGTGACGTCTTCGCGTTAACATCCGCGTTGGTCACGACTCTTGTCAATGTCATCGGCATTACGCAAAAGTGGCCGCCCTTGCAACTCTTCCTTACATTGATCTTTGTGTTGTGTATGTCCATGTTGCTGGGTGGTGTACTCAGCGTAGGTGTCGAACAGCTCGGCTTCAAACCCTTCCGCGGACGTTCCCGCCTCGCGCCTCTGATCGCTACGCTTGGCTTGTCTTTCATCTTATTTCAAGGGGCGTTGGTTTGGCGCACGTTTCAACATTCATGGATTCCCGGTGAACATCGCAGTGTGCCGGGCTTGCCCGAAGTGCCCACAGATGGCATCCCAAACCTTTTACCTGAGATCAATTTAGTGAAATCACTGGGTTTGCCTTATCAGGTCATTATCCGTTTTGCTGATGTCTTTGTTATCGCGATCGCTGTGGGGTTTGTCTTGTTGGCCACGTGGTTCCTGCAAAAGACACGCACTGGGCGAGCGCTCCGTGCGTATTCACAGAATCCACAAGCCGCACAAATTCTAGGGGTCAATGTCAACCAGACCATCACGCGCGCTTTTGCTGTCGGCGGTGCGTTCGCGGGTGCGGCCGCTTTTATCTTTGCGTTGTATTATGGCAGGCCGTTCGGAGTCCATGGCGCACAAAGTGGGTTGCTTGCATTTGCGGCGGCCTTATTGGGCGGCATCGGCAGTCCTGTTGGCGCATTGTTCAGCGGGCTTTTCGTCGGCGTGGTTTCCTCGCTCAGCGATTACTACGTCAGCGCGCAATGGACCCCGGTCTTGTTACTTGCGCTTCTGCTTTTTCTTTTGGTGTGGCGCCCAATGGGATTGTCTTCTTCTGTCGATCTGTTGGCAGAATCCGTTTCGGCGCGAGACTCGGTGATTTTGACGGCGACCAGCCGTAAGTCTGGGTGGATGCGTTGGTATGTCCCTCTCATCGCGTTTGCGTTATTGCCCATCCTTTTCCCGGGCAGTCAAAATATTTTACGAATCGTCGGTGTGTTCATTCTGCTCACGCTCGGGTTGAATCTCGCACTCGGCATTGCGGGTCTCCTTGATTTTGGGTTTGCCGCAAGCTTTGGTCTTGGCGCATATGGTGCGGTGTTGTTGAGTCATGGCGATGTTTTGCTGACGTTGTTGATCGGCGTCGTGATCGGTGGGGCGTTTGGTGCGATCAAAGGTTTGTTGGCGCGGCGGTTGCGTGGCGATTTTCTTGCCGTTGCCACGTTGACTTTGGGATTGCTTGCTCGACAGGTGATCATCAATCTGCCAACTGTGACCGGCGGTGTGGGCGGTCTCGGCGGTTTTGGCGCGCTTCATTTTTTTAACTTGAACCTGTTTCATCCGACGATAAAGTTTTATCTCGTCTTTGTGTTTGTTTTTCTCGTGGCGTGGTTTTCCAAGCACATCGTTGATTCGCGCATGGGACGTGCGTGGCTTGCCTCAAGTGAAGATGAACTGGCTTCGCTCTCTGTGGGCATTGACGTTTCACGTGTGCGTTTATTGGCTTTGGTGTTAAGTTCTGCGATGGCTGGATTAGCGGGCGCGCTCTATGCAGGGACTCTCGCCTACGTTGACCCTGAGACGATGTCCTTCCATATTTCTTCGATGGTGTTGGCGATGGTGATCCTGGGCGGGGCAGGGGATGTTTCCGGTGCAGTGCTCGGTGCGGCTGCAATTGTTTTATACGACAAGGTTTTTGTGCCACAACTTGCTACGTGGGTTGCATGGATATTGCCGAAGTTTGCCATCGGCTCTGCTCCTGACTTGCGCGGCGCATCGTTCTTCAACTTTGGCATTGCCCTATATCTGACAGTGTATTTCCGCGCGCGACAGCGTCACGGTGCTGGCAGTGTGAAGAAAACAGTCGTGCCTTGACCCTCGCCATCTGACGTAGCCCAAACTCTGCCGCCATGGACTTCGATGATCCGTTTTACGATGGCGAGGCCGATGCCGGTCCCATCTTCGTTCACGCTCAACTTTTGAAATAAGCCGAATACTCGTTCGAGTTGTTGTGCCTCGATCCCGATGCCATTGTCTTTTATGTAAAAGATGTACTTGTTGTCCTTGTCGCGGCCTTGCATGCCAATCGTGATCTGTGGATCGACTTGATCGCCCATGAACTTGGCGGCGTTATCCAAAAGATTTTGTATCACTTGTATCATGCGCGTCCGGTCGACCCACACAACAGGCAGGTCCTTTTCAACTTGCGGTATAACGTGATACTCCTCCAACCTGCCACGGACCGATTTCATTGCATCCTTCACGAGCTCTTCGAAAAGAACTTCTTGTGAAGGGTTGACGATCCTGCCAATGCGCGAGAGCTCGAGAAGTTCGTTCAGTAGCTGTTGCATTTTGTCCACGGCTTCGTTGATCCGGCTTGTATCCTTTTTCATGCGGTCGATGTTTCCATCCAAGGCATCTTTTTCGAGCAGTCCCAAGAATCCCTTGATCGTGATGAGGGGTGCTTTGAGATCATGGGAAACCGTATAAGTAAATTGTTCAAGCTCGGTATTCTTTGATTTCAATTCCATGATCAATCTATCACGATCCAGTTCCGCTTGTTTTCGAATTGTTATGTCCTTCATAATAGAGCCAATGCGATGGCCTGTGTCGGTGTGAATTGGGAAGAGAGTTTGGAGAATATACTTTGGGCCGCTATTGACGGGTTGAAGCACTGTTTCGAACGGATGATGGAAGTTTGAATACTTGCCTGTAGTTAGAATATTTTTGATCCGTTGTTTTGTGCTTTCGTAATTTTCAGGGGTTCGGCGGTTCTCAAGCATCAATTGAAATTGGACATCCCAAACAGATTTACCAAGAACTTCGTTCCGTTTGAGCCCTGTAAGGATCTCCTGTGCTGGGTTCCATTCAATGAGCAGACCTTGTTCATCCAGAAGCTGGATTCCCTCAGAGAGGTTTTCGATGATGGCCCTGAATTTGGTTTCACTCTCTCTCAGAGCATTTTCAACGGCCTTACGTTCGATCGATACAGCAGACACATGGGCCAGCGTTTTGCATACTTCAAGGTCGAGTGTAGGCTCTCCTTCACGTTGAGCGATGACTGCTGTGCCGATGAGTTTTCCTCTATGAGCTAACGCCATGCCTGTGAAGTTTCCAACACTGAGAGTGTTCTTAAGTATAAGTGCCATGGGTTTGGAGACAACCCCGAACGAGATCTCTGATAGATCTGAAAATACAACAACTTTTTCTGTCAGTATGCGAGCTTCCACCTCTGGGGAGACGGGAATTACCATTCCTAAAAGATTATGTCCAACAAGTTGATTGGCAGCGGAAAGGACCTGACCTGAAACAGTAACATTTTTAATTGTAAATGTCCGTGTAAGCGAGTCGTAAATCGTGATGCCAACTCCAAGTGCATTGGTGATCCCTAGTAATTTTCCGGTGATGAGTTTTAATATATCTTCGTCTGGTGATGCGGCCGCGCATTCAATGGCAAGTTCATTGACGGCCTGCATGCCTTTTGCTTTTTGTAGGGCCTCGTTTTCAAGTCTTTTCCTATCTATGTTCTCTTGCTTTAGGTCTTGGTTGATCTGTTCCCAACTGGCGGATTGTTTCACTAGATTGATGACAAAGGGAGCGACAATGGCTGGTACGATGGCGCCAATGATCGAATTTGTGACAAGCAATTCCAATGACATTTTCCCCAAAGTAACCAGACTTAGGATGGTTGTAAGCAGTGATGTGATTATGATTGACGTAACAATCGAGACCGCGACCAGTTTGCCGGTGCTGACTGTGACAAATTTACTCTGAATGAATCCGTACATGGTGCCTCGTCATACTTTCTTTTCCATTTATAAAATGGTGGCTGGTATTTTACTGTGGATTCGCTGGTGGCTCGGATAAAATTGAGCCAGGAGACCTTACATATGAATAACATCCGCCCACAACTTACCCTGTTAACTAAAGAACAGAAGCAGGAAATCCATCAGTATGTGTTGCAAATACTTGCAACTACCGGCGTGCGCGTGGATTCGCCGTCCGCGTTGGCGATGCTGGAGAAAAGAGTCGGCAGTTCGAACGTTGAGGGAAGAAGCGTGCGGATGCCGAAGGAGTTGGTCGAGTGGGCGATCCAAGTCGCGCCGAAGAGAATCCAGATCTTTGATCGAAGAGGGAATCCGCAATTCCAAATTGGCGGAGCAGAGGATCAAATCAGATTCGGGATTGGTGTGACGGCGTTGTATTATCAGGAGCCTGAGACCGATACGCCTGTATTGTTCGAGCGTAAACACATGCGTGACATGGTGCGGCTTGGAAATAAACTGCGGCATTACGATATGGTTTCAACGGTGGGAATTGTGCGCGATGTGCCCGAGCATCTGACGGATGTGTATGGGAGCCTTGAACATTTTGCGAATGGCACGAAGCCGATGGTGTTGTTGTGTTCGGATGAACATAAGTTTGACGATGTGTTGCGTATGTTCGAATTGCTTCATGGCGATCTGGGCGAGAAGCCGTTCATCATTCCGTATTTCAACCCTGTTTCGCCGCTGGTGATGAACGAGGGTACCGTGGACAAAATGAAGATCGCCATCGAGCGTGGATTGCCCGTGATCGTTTCGAATTACAGCATGTCTGGCGCGACGACGCCGATCACACCTGCAGGGACGATCGCTGTGTTGCTTGCTGAACTGCTGGCTGGCCTTGTGATTGGACAGTTATATAAAGAAGGTGCGCCGATGTTGCTCGGTATGTTGCCTGTCTATTTTGATATGAAGACGCTGATGAATTTTTATGATCCGCAAAGCATTTTGATGAACCTTGCCTGCGCCGAGATGATGGAGTTTTATGGCATTCCACATTGTGGGACTTCGGGAAGCGGCACCGGCTGGGGCATGGACTTGCTCGCCGCGGAAACGTATTGGATGAACACGCTCACGTTCGCTCTCACGAAAGGTGGCATCGCGCCATTCGTTGGAGATACGCTTGGCTCCAAAGCGGTCTCGCCGCTGACGTTTATCTACTGTCACGAGATCATTGACCAGGCCCTGCGCTACGCAAACGGATTTCAACTCGACGATGCACATGTGGGGCTGAGTGAGATCGATCAGATCGGCGCGGGCAAGAGTTACGTTACTGCGCCGACAACTTTGAAGAAATACAAAAGCGGATATTACGTCAGTCCCATTTTCCCGCGCTGGAATATGGAGAAGTGGATCGAAGCAGGCCAACCGCATGCACAGACGCGGCTGAAGGAATATGCTCTTGAGTTCTTGAAGGATTTACCTGTCCCTGAAGACCATGAGGAGTTAATACGAAAGGGTGAAGAATTTATTGGTAAGTTAGAAAATAATTAGGAGTTGATAATGCCAAAATATCACATTGCACAAATCAACATCGGACGAATACTCGCACCGATTGATGATCCACTCATGGCGGAGTTTGTCGCACAACTGCCTGCCATCAACGCGCTCGCGGATGCAAGCCCCGGCTTTGTGTGGCGTCTCCAAACCGAAGCAGGTGATGCCACCAACGTAAAGGTCTATGATGATGACAGGATCATTGTCAACCTGTCCGTTTGGGAGAGTATTGAGTCCCTGCGTGAGTACGCCTACAGAAGTCAACACACGGGAGTCATGAAATATCGCACGAAATGGTTCGAGAAATTTGACGGTCCGTACATGGCGTTATGGTGGGTCCCTGCTGGGCATATCCCAACGCTAGAAGAGGGAAAAGAACGATTGGATCACCTACGGAAGAATGGGAATTCGCCCCATGCATTTTTGTTTAAGAACGTTTTCCCTGCACCTGAAGAGTGAAAAAAACAGTCTCTAAATTTTCGATCCTTGTGACAGGCTATGTCATTTTGATAATGGCATGGTTTGTATCATGGTTAGTTGTTGGCGATGCCAATTGGTGGCTTGTTCTTGTTAACCGCCTTGTGCCGTACCTATTCATTCCAGTGCCTATACTTTTATTTTGGAGTATTCGTTCACGCAAGTATAGAGATATTGTCCTATTATTAATTCCAGCCTTGATTTTTGTGTGGCTGTATCGTCCCTATGTGTTCCCAAAAAACCTACAATCGGGCTCAAGTGATGGGCAGTTGCGGGTAATGACATATAACGTGCTATTCAGCAATTTTGATTACGATGCAGTTGCTAATATTGTTTTGGTTTACGAGCCCGATTTGGTGGCTTTGCAGGAAGTGAAGCCTGAAATGATGGATGCGCTGAAAGATCGGTTGGCGGGAAAGTATCCCTATTCAGTTTTTGGAACAGAAAACGACTACGGGACTACAACTGTCTTCAGCAAGTCTCCTTTGGATGTTTCGTATATCTTGGACTTGCAAGCTGACCGTCCTGCGGTAGTCGTAAAGACGAAAGTACATGGGCGAAATGTGACTTTCGCGTCCTTACATTTGTTGGCCTATAACTTGTGGTGGACAAAACTCAAGGATATTCCTGAAGTCGTTATGCAACGAACTGCTAATCAGAACCGTCAGGCAAAGATATTGCTGAATGATCTCGAAAAAGACGATGGAATTGTTATCGTTGGCTGTGACTGCAACAGTTATGAAACGTCAGGTTCATATCGGATATTGGAGCAGTCTATGGAGAGTGCGGCTAGAAAAGTTGGCTGGTTGCTGAATAAAAATGAGCTTCCCAATGCGAAACAAGATGTTGTGCTTCAGCATATTGATCACATATGGTTTCGTGGTGAGGTGGAACCTGTGCGCATGTATAAAATAAAGGACGATGGCGGTTCCGACCATTTGCCGGTTCTGGCTATATTCGATTTTCGATAAATTAAAAACCACCTTGACTCTCCCAGTCTCCCCTGATAGACTCTCATTATCGTAATCATTACGAAATCTTATTCTTTGAAAGGAGGCACGAAAAAATGAAATCCATCTTGTCAAACAGCTATATTGTTTTAAGCGCGCCTCCCAAAGGTGAAATGTAATCGCGGATTGACCCGTTCGATTGCCCTACCACCGCAGGCGTGCCCTGCGGTTTTTCTTTTAATTTCTACATCTACACAAGGTACTTTCACAATGAGTAAGAATCAACTTCTAAACTTTTACGAAGAACTCGACGAATCCGACGAAGGAACCTCGTCATCTCCAAAACGCACAACCCGCAAACGCGAATCAAAGAAGACCGAAGCCGATGCGCAGTTATTCGTCCGCGCACAGGAGATCTCGCGTGAGTTCAAATTTACCTACAAAGCCGCACGCTTTGAAGAAGCTTGGTTGCTGGCTTCCCTCGTGGATATCGCCGAGCATCAATGGATCTCCGATGTCCTCCGCAAGGTCAAGGCTGGCAAAGAGGCGTCGGTCTACCTCTGCAGGTCCGGGTCCGCGATAGACGCGCCGCTTGTCGCCGCGAAAATTTATCGTCCGCGTATGTTGCGCAATCTCAAGAACGATCAGCAATATCGCGCGGGGCGGTCCGATCTCGATGCGAGCGGCAGTGTCATCCACAACGACGGCGACCTCCACGCCATGAAGAAGCGCACGAATTACGGTGAAGGTCTTCGTCATCAATCGTGGATCGCCTACGAATTCCAAACACTTGAAGTTCTGCACGCCGCGGGTGCCGATGTCCCCAAGCCGTATGCGATGGAAAAGAATGCCATCCTCATGGGGTATGTTGGGGATTTCTCCAACGCCGCGCCGACTCTCAACTCCGTGACTCTCGACCGCGAAGAAGCGCGTCCACTTTTTGAACGCGTCATTCATAACGTTGACCTCCTTCTCGCCAATGGGCGAATCCACGGCGACTTATCGGCCTACAACATCCTCTACTGGGACGGCGACATCACGCTGATCGATTTTCCACAAGTTGTCCCACCCGAAGCGAACCCGTCCGCGTGGAATATCTTTTTGCGTGATGTTACGCGTGTCTGTCAGTACTTCCACACACAGGGCGTCCATGTGAACGGGCATAAGCTCGCCTCTGAACTATGGACTTCGCACGGGCACAAGATCATCAAAGAGGTCGATCCACACTATCTCGATGCAGATGATAAGAACGACCGTCGTTTGTGGGAAAAGCAAAGGTCTGGCAGGTAATCAAATTTCGTCCGATGGAATTCCATCGGACGAAATTATTTTATGTGCATGCTATACTTAACCAGCACAGCATTTCATTCGAGAGAAACAATGAGCGGAATTTTTCGGAAAATTGAAGCAACTGAAATACAAGAAGGTTACGATATTATTGTCGCCCGAACAAATTGGCTCAACCAGCAAGGGATTCGCCAGTGGACTCAGCCAATCCCTTTTGAAGTTATCTCTCAAAGGCAGGTGGCTGGTCGATTTTTTGGTTATTGGGTTAATGGCGGATTAACTGCTGTGGTTTGTTTGCTTGATAAAAGCGTTTTGGATTGGGGGGATCAAATGCAGGGCAACTATCTTTGCATGGCTACCTTGGCGAGCGCTGTTCAACATAAAGGAAAAGGATATGGGGAAGAATGTGCGATTGAAGCTTGTAATTACTCAAAAACTAACGGTTGTGAAAAAGTATATTTGGACTGCGTAGATAATGATGGCGCATTACCTCGTTTCTATTCGAAATTGGGATTTGAAATTCTTAATACCATGTCTTATGCGGGCGGGTTTGAGATTGTCTTGATGGTCAAGTACCTGACAGATTCAAAGTTAATGGAAAATTCAAATAATGTATTTGGAGTCGATTGAAATGGAAAAGAGAATCATATTATCTGCTTTTCTGATCGTTGTATTTATTCTGACAGCTTGTGGTGGGCAGGCAACTGTGGAACCAACCGTTGCCCCGCCATCGCCAACTGCCCCGCCTGACCTCCCCAAAGTTCTCTCGGCGGTTTTGGATCGGACAGACGTGCGAAAGTACGAATCGGTTGAACTTACCTTGGGTATAGATGCAAAGTATTCCAATCCCTTTGATGCAAGGGAAGTTGCACTTGATGGCGTGTTTACAGGGCCCGATGGTAAAACCATGAAGGTCCCTGGCTTTTGGGACGGCGCTGGTGCATGGAAAATGCGGTTCACCCCATCACAAGAAGGCACGTGGAAATATTCGATCTCCGTCAAAGATGCGCGCGGCCAGAGCCTTCCTAATGAAGGAGAATTTACCGTTTCACCTTCTGATTTACATGGTTGGGTGATTCCCGGTAATACGTATGATCCATCTTACAGTCCGCATTACCTTGTCTATCACGATGGAACTCCATTTTATGGCGTTGGTCACTGTGACGCGTTCAGCTTATTGTCTGCAGGCTTCAGTGCGGATACAGGTGTCCGCTTGTTTGATGATATGAAGGCCGCTAATGAAAACTATGTGGTGTGGTGGCCGATCTATAGCAATTCATTTATCAATGAGTACAATAATTATTCCATGGGCCCAATGAACATCATTGACCTGGTTGTCAAGGATGCCCAGAAGAAAGGTGTTGTTCTTGTCTTCACTATTTGGGATCATCCTGAACTCCGTGATGAGACACATGCATGGGGCAGGGGAAATTGGAGTGCCAATGGGTTTAGCAAATTGAGCGATATCAATTCCTTTTTCACCGCTGATGAACCTTGGGCTTGGCAGGAAAACTTATATCGTTACACAATCGCACGGTGGGGATATAGTCCTGCAATAGGGATGTGGCTAACCGCCTCCGAGATCAACGGCACAAACGCCTACGATCAGACCGATCCCTGGCATAAAAAAGTGAACGATTATTTTGTGGCTAACGATCCGTATCGCCATCCAACAACTGCTAGCGGTTCAGGTGAGTTCGATTGGCCGACCGGTCATGTAGTCATGGATATGCCGCAGGTGCATCTTTATGATTTCGATAACGGCGCGCAAGGTGACGGTAACGTAAACGATACTGTAGGTGCAGCTCAACATGTGGCCGAATGGACACAATTAATGTTGAAGAATGCCGACAAACCCAACTGGATCGGTGAATTTGGCGTGACGGGCAACACATACTATCCTGAACTGTTCCACAACTCGAATTGGGCCGCATTGAGCGCAGGTGCCGCCATGACCCCAGCGGAATGGAACAGCGGCGGATCATGGGCTGAAATGACTCCCGAAATGTACGCGGACATTAGCAGGCTTTCACAATTTGTTGGCGATGTGCCGTTGGCAAAATGGGACCCGTCTGCGTTGCCAATTACTTCGAGTGATGAACAAGTCCGTGCTTGGGGATTTGCGGGAAATGGTGGCGGCCTGATCTGGGTCCAAGATTTTTCACTCGAAGGTAAACCCATTGACGAGGTGCGAACTAATATGCCTCTACGTTCTAACGTTGAACTTACTTTGAGTGGCTTACCAGTTGGGTCGTACACGATCCAACCGTACAACACATGGACAGGCGAGTATCTGGATACTGTTGCAGTTGAATGCTCGAACACTGAGTGTGCTATCGCAGTACCAGAATTCAAAGCAGATATCGCATTGAAGATAATAAGAAAAGAGTAGCAAGACAAGGGATGATATTTTTGTCCCCAACAATATTTCGTGTAGCCAATAAATCACAAGAAAACTTACTCTAAACAAACATAACTACTAAATAAAAGGTGCATCGAAGTTAGGCACTAACCTACCCTAGTCGGATGCGCTTAAGATCACCCACTTGGTTTTGATGATGCAACGGAAAATGCCTTTTCCCATTCTCGAAACTAAAGTAAAATCTTTCTAATGTACACGACCGAGCCACCTAGTACATATAAAAGCGAAACAAATTGTTTGATGTGCATTCTGCATCGCGGTTGATCTAATCGTGCCGTCGATGCAGTTTCCATTTAAGTATGGGATGTCCGCCAATAAACCAAAGCGAAGGAGGAGCAAGATGAAAGTTAAATATACGTTCGTTGTACTGTTGACCGTGGTTGCACTTGTGCTTTCTGCATGTGGGGCAATTGGTCAATCTCAGCCCGTGACAATGAGAGTGGGGTGGGCGGGTAGCCCTGATACGCTGAATCCCGGCGTAGCCGTATTAACGGAGGCATACACCATTTTTGGATTGGTGTTCGATACAATGTATCAGCTTCAGTTAGATGGTTCGTTCAAATTGAGCCTAGCCGAGAGCGTCAAAGTTTCAGATGATGGGTTGGTGTATACATACAAGATCCGTGATGGTGTGAAATTCCATGATGGACAACCTCTCACCGCTGAAGATGTAAAATTCTCCTACGATCTGTACCACAACACAGAGGGCTATCCGTGGATGGGCGACTACACAGCTTATTTTGAAAACGTTGAAGCGACTTCAAATAATGAGGTTGTGATCACGCTTTCTGAAGCGATACCGAATATTGATTCTCAATTGGTTTTCCTCTATGTTGTTCCAAAACATGTTTGGGAAAAAGAGAATGCGGTTGAGTTTGAGAATGTTGCCATGATCGGAAGTGGACCATTCAAGATGGTCGAGTATAAACAAAATGAATTTGTTCACCTTGCGAAGAACTCGGAATACTTCGGCAATATGCCTAAGATCGACGAACTGATCTTCCAGACATTTGAAAGCCAGGATGCATTGGTTCAGGCAATTAAAACTGGGCAAGTGGATATGATCACTGAAATGCCCAATACCGCAGTGGAAACTCTCCGCACTGACCCGAATGTGGAAGTAGTGACAGGCGCTCCCTTCTCGCCAGGTGTGACCGATATCATCTTTAATCAGGTGTCACCAGAAAATTGTCCGCCAACAGATGGCATTTGTTCGGGACATCCTGCTTTACAAGATCGGAATGTCCGTCTTGCACTAGCGCATGCTACAGATAAGAAGAAGATCATTGATGTCGTTTTACTTGGCTTGGGAACACCAGGCACTACGCTTATTCCTGATGGTCTTGGCTTTTGGTACAACTCCAGTATCAAGGATTATGAATATGATATTGCGAAGGCAAATCAGATTCTGGATGATGCTGGATACGTGGATGCTGACAAAGATGGAACTCGCGATTTACCTGACGGTTCAAAATCTCTAACTTTCCGCCTGAGTTGGCCAAGCGACAGCATTGATGCCCCTCGTACCGCTGAACTGTTGAGCGAAATGTGGGGACAGGCAGGTGTTAAAGTGGAGGCGCAGGCTGTAGACCCAGATGCATTGACATCCGCTTGTTGCCCGGCGTATGATTTCGATATCATCATTTGGGGATGGGGCTCTGACCCTGATCCCAACCTGCTTTTGGGCGTTATGACCTCAGACGAAATCCCCACAGGCAGTAACGAATCTGGGTACTCTAACCCTGACTACGACACGTTATTCCGCGAACAGGCATCTGAGCTGGATCTAAATAAGAGGAAAGAACTCGTCTGGAAGATGCAACAGATCGTGTTTGATGATGTAGTCTACATCATCCCTTATTATGCTCAGAGCGTACAAGCATACCGCAAAGACCGTTTCACAGGCTGGGTGCTTGATAAGCCCAAAGTTGAACTATCTGACGTGACATCGCTAAGCGTTGTCGAACCTGTTAAATAAACAGAACAAAGCGACAGGGGCGGTGATGCGCCGCCCCTGTCGCCCGATTTACTGCATCCGTCAAAGGGAATATCCTTGAATCGCTATCGCTACCTTCTCAAAAAGATCGGCTGGTCGCTCTTTACGATCTTGTTTGTACTCATCCTGAATTTTTTTCTGTTTCGTGTTCTGCCGGGCGACCCGGCCCGTGCCGGGGTAAAAGACCCGCGTATGAAGAAAGAAGCGGTGGAAGCGATACGAGTCCGCTTTGGGTTGGACAAACCTGTTATCAATTGTTTCAACTCCATCAACCCGCTTGAAATTGGGGATTGCTCCGTCAACCCATTTGAGACGCAATTTTTTATTTATCTTCGCAATCTTACAATAGGGGATTTGGGAATCAGTTTCCACAGCAATCGTCCTGTGTCTGATCTTTTGGTTGAACGGTTATGGAACACTATTTTGTTGATCGGCGCCGGGCAAATACTCTCCATTATTGTGGGAATTGCTTTCGGTGTATTTGCCGCATGGAAGGCTCGCACCGCTATTGACTATAGCGCGTTAATCACTGGTCTGGTGGCTTGGAGTCTGCCCACATTTTGGCTGGGAATCATTCTATTGTTCTGGGGGAGTAATCATGGCTTTCCTATTGGGGGTAAAGCAACCCCCGGCACAAGTTCTTACTCGTTGTTTTATCAATTTGGTGATGTATTCAAGCATATGATCTTGCCCACACTTACCTACACCATCGTGTACATGGGCGAATATATGCTTGTCATGCGTTCGAGCCTGTTGGATGTGTTGGCTGAAGATTATATTTTGACTGCCAAGGCAAAAGGCTTGAGCAAGTTTCAGATATTGAAGGATCATGCGCTGAAGAATGCGATGCTTCCCATTGTAACCATTATTGCGATCAACCTTGGATTTACCGTAGCAGGTGCCATTCAAATTGAGGCGGTCTATTCATGGCCAGGTCTGGGGGGCGCTATTTATGAAGCGGTAATTCGGCGTGACTACCCGGTCTTGCAGGGCGCATTTCTTTTGATCGCAATTAGTGTAATCTTGGCGAACCTGATCGCTGACCTTACTTATTCCTATCTTGATCCGCGCGTCCAGTCGGAGTGAACATGGCAGTACAGGAATTGGAAATTAAACCTCTCATCCCTTCATCGCCTTTGCAAGGGTTTTGGAAAACTCTTGCGAAGAATCGCATGGCGGTGGTGGGATTGATCATGCTTGTTTTGATCATACTTGTTGCTATTTTTGCAGATGTGATTGCTCCCTACAATCCCAAGTCGTATGAGGGAATTTCATCTGGTGATATTTACAATCCGCCTGATGCACAGCATTGGTTTGGTACAGATGATGCTGGTAAAGATGTGCTCTCCAGTTTTATGTATGGAGCGCGTATCTCACTCATTGTGGGATTCTTTGCGGCTTTTATTTCCATCGTGATCGGTGGTTTCATCGGAGTTGTGGCTGGTTTTTATGGTGGGCGACTTGAAAACCTTTTGATGCGATTTACGGACACGATGTTGGTCATCCCTGATCTGCCATTGATCGTTGTGATCGTGGCACTCACCAAACCAAACCTGTTGAATATTATTTTTGTGATCGGCCTTTTGGGTTGGACTACAACAGCGCGTATCGTGCGTTCACAAGCGTTGGCTGTGAAATCGCGTAAGTTTGTATTGCGCGCCAAAGCGATTGGTGCCGGGAATTGGCATATTATCACCACTCACATCATGCCCCTTGTGACACCCATCCTTGTTGTGAATGGCATTCTTGTAATTTCTTCTGCGATATTAAGCGAGTCCACGCTTTCTTTCATTGGCTTGGGTGATCCTACAGCCATATCATGGGGCCAGATGCTTAACTTTGCTTTCGGACGTGGAGCGATGAGCGCCGGAGCTTGGTGGGCATTGTTCGCGCCGGGGCTCGGAATTGTATGGGTTGTGCTCGGGTTGACTCTGCTTGGGAATGGTCTTGAGCAAGTTTTAAACCCAAGGCTTGAAGCACATCACTTAATGCCGGGCAGGCCCACGGTCCAGAATGAATCGGGCGGACTTTCATCTGCCGCAGAAGTTAAATCAAAGAAACGTAAAGACACTCCGCTGTTGCTCGATGTCCGCAATCTGTCTGTTAATTATGTGAATGATGGCAAGGTTGCGAAAGCGGTTCACAATGTAAGCTTCAGCTTGCATGAGGGCGAAGTGATGGGGTTGGTGGGGGAGAGTGGATGCGGCAAGACAACGTTGATGATGGCGTTGAACCGTTTGTTGCCTGCCGCGGGCGAGATCTCAAACGGCCACGTGTTTTTTAAAGGAAAAGACCTTGCGACGTTGACCGAAGAAGAAATGTCGGATGTTCGCTGGAGCGATATTTCAGTCATCTTTCAGGGTGCGATGAATGCGCTCAACCCTGTGCGGACAGTTGGTGATCAGATTAAGGAAGCGATCATCAAGCATATGCCTTCTTATCCACCAGCGATATTGGATGCCCGCGTGGTGGAATTGCTTGAATTGGTCGGCATTTCAGCTGAGCATAAGGACCATTTTCCGCATCAATACTCCGGCGGCATGCGGCAACGTGCGATGATCGCCATGGCGCTTTCATGTGATCCAGAAATTGTCATTGCAGACGAACCGACCACCGCATTGGATGTGATGATACAGGCGCAGATCCTTGAATTGTTGGATGGCCTTCGTAAAAAACTGGGACTTGCCGTGATCTTTGTTACTCATGATCTCGGCGTAGTGGCAGAGATGTGCGATACGGTGCTTGTTATGTATGGTGGTATGACTGCTGAATACGCAGAAGTGGACACTATCTATAACGAGCCGCGTCATCCGTATACACAGGAACTGCTCAAAGCATTCCCCGATCTTTCCAAGCTTGAGCGACGACTGACATCCATCCCCGGTTCGCCCCCCAAATTGGATGCGTTGCCACCGGGCTGTCGTTTTGCACCGCGTTGTCCCCTGGCTTTTGACCGCTGTTCTTCTGAAACGCCAAAATTACATGAACTTATAGGCGGGCAC
Organism: Candidatus Defluviilinea proxima; assembly: GCA_016721115.1. Taxonomy (NCBI): domain Bacteria; kingdom Bacillati; phylum Chloroflexota; class Anaerolineae; order Anaerolineales; family Candidatus Villigracilaceae; genus Candidatus Defluviilinea; species Candidatus Defluviilinea proxima. Next base: position 3,683,324 of record JADKIW010000001.1, on the reverse strand, counting down.
GTCGTGAGTTGTCATTTGATCGAGAGTAAATAACATGAGCGAATATATTCTCGAAGTAAAGAACTTGAAAAAATATTTCCAAGCGGGTCGGCCAGGCTGGTTCTCACGCAAGGAAAGTTTTGTCCACGCCGTGGATGATCTCAACCTGCAACTCAGGCGAGGGGAAGTGATCGCTCTGGTCGGCGAAAGCGGATGCGGAAAATCTACGTTATCGCTCACCTTGATGGGTTTGGAAGAAGCTACCGCGGGCAATATTTTCTTTGACGGCAAGGATATTACCCATGCATCGGCAAAGGAACGCAAGGCCATCCGTCAGCGTATTCAAATGGTTTTTCAAGACCCCTATGAATCGCTCAATCCCACCCAAACTATAGAAGAGATCGTTTCCGAACCTCTCATCGTTCATGGTATCGCGGCAAATCCTGAAGAAAGACGAGCACGCGTTCTACAAGCTTTGGAAGATTCGGGCTTGAAACCAGCTGAAGATTACTTATACCGTTACCCACACCAACTCTCTGGTGGGCAACGTCAACGTGTTGTTATTGCGGGGGCGCTGGTACTTGAACCGCATATTTTGCTGGCTGATGAACCAGTCTCAATGCTCGACGTTTCCATCCGTGCTGAGATCATCAACTTGCTGGCCGACCTGCGGCGCACACGCGGCATCTCTGTCATCTTCATTACACACGATCTTGGCACAGTCGGCTACTTCGCAGACCGTGTAGCGGTCATGTACTTGGGGCGTATCGTTGAGATCGGCACCATGCGTGAAGTGTTGAAGAAGCCGCAACATCCTTATACAAAGGCGTTGCTTTCGGTTATCCCTGTTCCCAACCCCCGCATGCGCAAGAAAAGAATGGTCCTTCTAGGTGAAACTCCGAACCCCATTGACCTTCCATCAGGGTGTCGCTTCCACCCGCGTTGCCCGGTTGCGATCGATATATGCAAACAAAGCGATCCACGGTTACTGACGGTGACCGATACACATCAAGCCGCCTGTCTGCTCCTCGTAAAATAATGGATATCACCAGCCTCCAAAACCCGCGCGTCAAGCACATTGTCAAACTTCGTGAAGATAAGAAACAGCGTCAGAAGGATGGATTGATGCTTGTGGAAGGCTTTGACGAGATCCAACTGGCGCTCTCTGCCGGGCATGTGCCGCAGACGCTTCTTTCCGCCCCCGAGCTTGTTTCAACGCAATTGGTTGTAGCCACCGCTGAAAATTTGACTGTCTCCCGCCACGTCTTTGAGAAAATGTCCTACCGCGATAACCCTGATGGTTGGTTGGCCGTCTTTCCGATTCCCAAGTTGTCTTTAGAATCAGACAGCTTGCTGTCTGGAAATGAGACTCCACTGGTAATTGTGGCTGAATCCGTTGAGAAGCCTGGCAATCTCGGCGCTATCCTCCGCACAGCCGACGCCGCTCATGTAGATGCACTTCTCGTCTGTAACCCACGCGTGGACGTGTGGAATCCGAATGTTGTTCGAGCCAGCCGCGGAGCGGTTTTTAGCGTACCAGTTGTCGAATGTGATAATGCATCAGCGTTGGAATGGCTGAAGAGCAGAAAGATGCGTGTTCTCGCCGCCACTCCATCAGCAGACGTGATGTATTCCGATGTGAATATGTGTGAGCCAGTCGCCATCGCGGTCGGCACGGAAGATGAGGGGCTTACCGATTTCTGGATGTCGAACGCAGATATTAAAGTGAAGATTCCCATGATGGGCAAGGTCAATTCATTGAACGTTTCGGTTTCAACAGCGTTGATCGTATATGAGGCTGTTCGCCAAAGGAATAAAGGAATAAAAGTAACCCAGTAGGGGCAAGTCTGAGACTGCCCCTACTGGGTTACTTGCGGAATTAATTCCCACTCCATTCGTAATCCCACACCGTGGTCAGGTGCTGGAAACCATGTTTTACAACAATAGGTCTACTCATGGGGCCAGTTTCTACAATGGCAAAGGGATATCCTCGCTCGCGGATTTCTTGAACGCGTGTGTTCAGCAGGTTCGTATATAAACCTCGACTCCGATATTCGGCCAGTGTCGTGCCGCCGAACAGAGTCGCAAAGCGTCCGCGGGGGAAATAGGTCCATGCGATCGAAACAGGCTTCTCGTCCACGTATGCCGCGTAAACACTCAAATAGCCGGGGACTTGTAAATGTAATCCCAGCCTGCCATAGACCCAGGCATTGTGCCCGCCGTAGACATTATCCAGAACATCAACAACATCCTTTAGACCATCGCGGTCCGTAATACGGCGTATGTTCGCATCCACAGGGTGGGTTGCCGCTGACGCTTGATTTACATCGAGGATCATAACTGCGGCAGGGTCATCATCACCCGTAAATCCGCTGGCCGTAAGTTTTTCCGTCAAACCTGCAATGCGATCGTGATCGTAGACCTTCCACGTAAACGGCTGGTTCATCGGAGAAAGATAGTCCACTTCTCTGTCAATGACATTTGCCAGCTTTGTCTCTGTTGCGAACGTGAAGGACACAAAGTTCATGCCAGGTGATGGGCGGATAAACCGCACCACGTCACATGTAATTTCCCTGCGCGCTTCGGGGTACATGATGCGCATTCGCAGGTCTTTGTCATACATCAGTAATAAACTGTTCTTGTTCATGATATTCACTTTCCATGCAGAAGGAATATCACATAACCTTCTGCATTCAAAACGCCGAAATCTTTTTCATTCTGACTTCGCCCACGCGATCATTGGGCTAACCTTTTTGGCAACCCGGTAGGCCACATCCTTGAAACCAAAGCGTGGCCAAAAACGAGATGCTAACAGGTTGGGGCTGATCCAGTTGGTGTAACAAATTTCAAATCCATCTTTACGCGTTTGTTCCAATCCATGCCAAGTTAATGTGGTGCTGATACCACGGCCGCGTGCTTGTGGTTTTGTGGCGGCAACACTCAAATAGGATGTACGCGGTGAAGCAAGCATATCTGTATCTGCTTCGGCCTGGGCAGTAAAGCCGACTGTTCCAAGTGCTTCCTCGTTTTCGAGTGCCAGCCAAACTGTCCATTCTTTCTCGTCAGCAAGCTCAGACCAACCCTCGTGCAACTCACCCCATTCCTCGGGAACAGTCGGATGCCAGTAGGGAGCCTTCGCCAATGCACGGAAGATCACATCCGAGAGACTCCCAAGATGGGCATTGTCTCCCGTTCCTGCTTTTCGGATGGAAATACCTGTCGCTTCTTTTATCTCAGGGGTGACTGCTTTGCCCAGATTGAGCAAGGCATCCACTCGTTCCTTGCCAAACCCAAGATCGAACAAAGCATCAAGAACATTTTTATCCGCAACAGAGATATATAGATAGTGATTGAAGTGTCCCGTTTTCACCCAGTCATCGCCAAGCATGGCGTATAAGTCTTGCATGATTGCTGGGTTTTCATTTTCAGCAAGTGCATACCCGGGTAAATAAACATATCCACTTCGGCCCCAAGGCAGGGTTGTCGTCTCGCCGATAAGGTATGCGATCATCTTCCCGTCGCGAAACGCCGCGTATCCGTTCTTGAGTTTCTTTTGCCATAACGTATCAACGGCCTTCGCCGCAACCTGCGGGTCTTCAAATCGGGCGGGTAACAATGGCAGGCTTTTGCGATTACGTGCGTGCCGATCTGCCAAAAGTTTTCCCGCCTCGGGAATTATTTGTTCTGTAAATGGTAAGTATTCAGTTTTCATCTTGCCTCATGGAACTCGGAGGTCTTTACGACCTCCGAGTTTTTTATTAGGTTAATCTGCGGCCAGCGCTTCGGGTTCTTCTTCCTTTACCTTTACGCCCACGGCCTCGTCAAATCCATATTGTGCTTCCAGCTCATGGCGGAACTGTTGCGTGTACAGGTGATAGTAATGTCCGCCCAGTTTCAGCAACTCGGCGTGCGTGCCTTGTTCCGCGATTTTCCCGTTTTCGATCACGATGATGCGGTTGGCGCGGCGTATCGTTGACAGACGATGCGCAATGACAAATGATGTACGACCTTCCATCAAGGCTTCCATGCCACGCTGAATTAACGCCTCGGTCAATGTATCAACCGATGACGTGGCCTCGTCCATGATGAACAGTTCGGGGCGGGCCAGCACTGCTCGCGCGAGACTGATCAACTGCTTCTGTCCAACCGAGAGCAAGTTACCGCCTTCACCCACGTTCTGGTCATATCCCTTTTCGAGCATCACAATGAAATCATGCGCGCCCGCGATCTTTGCGGCTTCGATCACTTCGTCATCGTTCGCGGCGAGCCGCCCATAGCGGATGTTGTCGCGGACACTGCCAGAGAAGAGATGAGGCGTCTGTAACACGATCCCGATCCGGCTGTGGATGGAGGCGAGGGTGTAGTCCATGTAGTCGTGCCCGTTGATGCGGATCGTCCCTTCGCGCGGTTCATAAAATCGGCACAAGAGATTCACGATCGTGGATTTACCTCCGCCCGTTGGGCCAACCAATGCGATCATCTCGCCGGGCTTGACCTTCAGCGTGAAATCCTGCAGGACGGGCTTGCGATCTTCGTAATAGAAATCCACATGATCGAATTCGATCTCACCCATCAGTGTTTTCGCCTCGATGGCATCGGGTCTATCATGGACATCGGGCGGGGTATCTGCCAATTTGAATATTCTCTCCGCTGACGCAATGGAGTGTTGCATTTCGGCATACACGCGCGCCAAGTCTTGAATGGGCCACATCATGAATGTGAGGTATGAGACAAAAGCTTGGATACCACCGATGGTCATCAGACCAATCTGGATCTGCCTGCCTCCATAACCCACGATCACACCCAACGCTACTGCGGCAATGATCTGCACGGTGGGGAGGAAGAGCGCCGAGAGCCAGGCCGCACGATAGGATGCGTTGTACATCTTCGTCGTCAACTGCTGGAACTCTTTGGTGTTCTCATCCTCGCGCAGTAAGGCCTTGACCACGCGCACGCCCTGAAAGTTCTCGTTGAACGCACCGGTGATCTTTGAATTTGTTCGGCGCGATACACGATACTCGACCAATATCTTCTTGCGGAATTGCACTGCAATAAAAAGCATGATCGGGATGACCGTGAATACGATCAACGCCAGCCGCCAGTTGATGATGGCCATGAACGTGACCGATGTGATGATGTTCATGATCGCCCAGGTCGTATCCACTACGCCCCAGGTGAGCAGGTCTGCCACGCGGCCAGTATCTGATGTCACACGTGCGATCAAACGACCAACCGCATTCTGTGCATAATATGAAAGCGACAGGTCTTGCAGGTGATTGAACAGCATCTTGCGCAGATCATATTGCACGCGCTCTCCCAACACACCGGCTAGATAAATGAACGTGAACACAAATCCCGATTGCAGTAACTGGAATATGCCATAGATCACCGCAAGGTGCATCACGCGGTCTTTGTCGCCAAGGTTGATACCCGTATCGACGATCTGCTTATTCAAGAATGTGAAATAGGCATCCAGGCCAGATGTCAATGCGATGGTAATGAGAAAGCCCACCACCCACTTCCAGTGTGGTTTGAGCAAAGTCAATATGCGCCTGAAAACGGGCGCGGTTAATTGTGATGTGTGCTCTTCTTCTTCGAGTTCAATAAGTTCTTCAGACATTGTTTATTCTCCGTAGGGACGGGGAAACCCCGTCCCTACAAAATCAATTCACACTAGAAATTTCAAATTCCAGCTCTTCGTCGATCTTTGTCTGGATGTCGTAAATCTTGCGGTACATACCGCCTGCTTGGGAGAGCAACTCTTCGTGCGTTCCCGTTTGAACGACATCCCCTTTATCCAGCACCAGGATCAGGTCGGCGTCCATCACAGATTGGATGCGGTGTGCGATGATGAAGGTTGTACGATTTTCCATCAACCGATTCAGCGCGTCACGGATCTCTGCTTCGGTCTCTGTGTCCACAGATGACGTTGAGTCATCGAGGATCAAGATACGCGGATTCTTCAAGAGTGTTCGCGCAATGGTCACACGTTGCTTCTGCCCGCCGGAGAGCGTCACGCCTTTTTCACCGACCAATGTGTTGTAACCATCAGGGAAGGTCAATATCACATCATGGACGGCGGCCGCTTTTGCGGCGCGTTCCACTTCCTCTTGTGATACGTCTCGCCCAACGCCATAGGTGATGTTCTCACGGATCGTGCGGCTGAACAGGAATGGTTCCTGCTCCACAATGCCGATTTGCTTGCGTAAATATGCTCGCGAGTAATCCTTCAACTCCACGCCATCCAGCAGGACGCGACCACCAGTGTATTCATGGAATCTAGGCAACAGATTCACCAGCGATGTTTTTCCTGAGCCCGTTGACCCAAGTAATGCAATAGCTTGTCCGGGCTTGATGTGGAAGGAGATGTTCTTGAGTGCATCCTTTTCGCCGTTCGAGTACATGAACGAGACATTTTCAAACTCAATATCGCCTTTCACTGGACCTGTCGGTTGGTGCGTCCCATCGTGGAGCGGTTCACGCGCCTGCTTGACGACTTCCATCAAGCGGCCGTACGACACCATCCCTGTTGAGGCAGAGACAATGATGCGTCCCAGGTTGCGGATGGGCCAGATCAGCCACACAACGAGACCTACATATGCAATGTACATGCCGATCGTGATCTCTTTGTTGATCGCCATATTCGCGGCAAACACAAAACCAAAGAGCATCTGAAAGCCCAATACAATATCTGAGAGCGGCCAGAACATTGAGTGCATGAGGAGCAAGATCTTGCCTTTCAGGTATTTGCCCCAGTTATCTTTTTCAAACTTGTTCTTCTCGTAGTCCTGTCGCGCAAAGGCTTTGACCACGCGTACACCGGTCAGGTTTTCTTGCAGGGTGGTGGAGAGGATCGCCTCTTGGGCTTGATATTCTTCGTAAGCCTTGGTCACCTTCTTGAAAAACCACAGCGACACCCATAACATGAACGGGATCACAATCACCGAGATCAAACCCAGTTTCACGTTTAGGTTCAAGATCGCGATGAAGTTGATCACGAACAGCAAGATGATACGTCCCATGCCAATGCCTTGCTCGCTGAAAAAGCGACGTAGGGCATCCACGTCTGATGTGACGCGTTCGATCAAGTCGCCAGTGGGGGTGGTGGCATGGTAGGAGAAGCTCAACCGTTGGATGTGGTCGAAGAGAAAATCTCTCAGACGCCTCGTAACTCCCTCGGCTGTGTAGGCAGCCAAACGTCCGGAAAGAAACGAGAATCCACCTTCGAAAAGCGCGAGACCTACAAATCCAGCACCGATCCAAATGAAGGTTTGCGTCATGCTGTTTCCAATATATTTGCCTTCCGTCAGCACATCATCGGCAAAGTAGCGCAGAAGCAGATAGGTGAAGGTCTTTGCCAGTGCAGAGACGGCTAAAGCGGCCGTCGCGCCGATGTATGGCATACGGTAGTCCACCATCATCTTCCAAAGGCCCTTCAAGCGGTTCTCTTCAAGGGCTTTACGGAAGTCGAAGGTAATGGCAGGTTCATACGTTGGTTGAATTGTAGTCATGTGCATTCTCCGAAAAATTAAACAAAAAGGCTGTGGCGGGTGCGCCACAGCCTGTGAAGACAGTGAAGGTGATTGACCTAGCGGTCAATAGGCGCACTACGAATAGGTAATAACCCAGCATCAACGGGTGAGATGAAGAGTTTGGTGAAGATAAACATGCTCATGCAGTGCGCTCCTTTCAGTAGATTTTGCTATGCAGACTTACTTTGCACAACGAATTCGAGTTTACCCCTCACAGCCGAAATGTGTCAAGGATTTTTCTCAAATCACTTCGCTTATCCATAGGATTGCTTCGCTTATAATAAAAAAATGATACACACATGGAAAATGATGTCAGACAAAGTCGAAGAAGTCTATTTCTCCGATCAATCTTCATTGGATGTCATTACACGTCAACTCCCTGATGGGTATTATTCGACGTTCCGCACTTACGGTGGATGCACTCGCGTTTTGGGACTCAAGGCACATTTACAACGCTTGCCCAACTTGGACGCTTCCCTCTTACGCCGAAACCTGATTCAGTTACTCGAGCCTTATCGTCCTGACGAAGCCCGCGTGAGGGTGATGATGACCTTCGATGGACAAGTCCATATCTCCATTGAACCACTTAAGTTGTTGTCGCGCGAAGTGTACGAAAAAGGCGTCCGTGTGGAGACAACAGCCACTCAACGCAAGGACCCGCGTATAAAATCCACTTCATTCATTGCTCGAAGCGAAGAAGACCGAAAGCACATTGCAAAGATCGGGATCTTTGAAGCCTTGTTGGTAAAGAGTGGGAAAATTCTGGAAGGAATGACGAGTAATTTCTTTTATGTTCTTCGCGCTCCCGAAAATGCATCGGGACTTCGGAAGCATGCTTCGACTACGTCCGTCGCAAAAATCGCTCCTCGCTCCGCTCAGCATGGAATCGTTTATACCGCCCAACGTGACATTCTCCTTGGCGTCACACGCCGGACCGTGATCCGTGTGGCGCGGGGCAGAGGGCTTGAGGTGCGATACAGCCCATTGAAACTGAATCAACTATCGGATGTGAAAGAAGCGTTCATCACATCCAGTTCGCGTGGGATTGTGCCAGTTATCCAAATTGATGATGTGTTGGTAGGGCAGGGGATGCCTGGGGAAATTACGCAGATGTTGATCTCTGCCTACGAAGAAAATGTTTTGAAAGCGGCTGAGAAAATTTGATTGTTACGGAACGCGGAAATCACAAGTGCCTGCAGAAATTTCACAACGGGCAATTTCCTGATTCTCCCAAAGCACTCTAAATTCATGGCTGGTGTCGTTCTGCGTCCAGAAGATTTCATTGGCATCTGCCGCGGGTGATAATCTGCTCAGAACCCTGTTTGTGCACTCAGCGGGACTCAAATATGCAAGCGGAGATTTTTCCACTTCCAAGCTCACGCAACGATTCATTTGAATGGTTTTGACGTAGAAGGTTTCCCACGTCCAGCCTTCGAAACGATTCTGGAAGGTCTCGTCATTGTTAACGCGCTCGAACACAAAGCCTGAAAGGCTTCGCGATGCTTTACCTCGATCAAGGAGATAAAAACTATTCTCGCTGTAAAAGGCCGTCATCAGATATCCATTGGGATAGATCTGCGGTGTAGATGATGCCGACGGTGTCACTGGTATCGGTGTTATGGTCGTTGTGGAAGCGGGTGTCTCGGTTTGCGTGATCGTGGCAGACGGCTCAAGAGTAGGTTCGGTGGTGACTGTCGATGTGAGAGTTGCTGTGGGAGCAGTTGTGTTTGTGGCGGTCGGCTCTGGGGTAAAGGTATCAGTAACAGAAGGTTGTGCGACCACGGTCTGAACGACGATCGTATTGGTAGGCACGATGACCGGTGATGGTGATATCTTCGCAAGGAGCGAATTTAATGGGGCAAAAAGCTCAGGGCGAAATACCATTCCTAATGCCAAAGCGGCTAATAAAAGCCCAAGGAGAATGACCAACCCAAATCCTCGCCGTTTCTTGGGTTTGGGGCTCACCAAATCTTCGGCCATTCCACGCCGCATGGTTGTGGAATGTTTTTCGAGAGCGGTGATCACGTCACCACGTTTGGTGAAAGAGTTGAGCGAAAGGTTGCTCCGGTGAATAGTTGGCGCATTGACAGGGATGGGTGGGAGCGGCGGCGCATCGATCGGGGCAGGAGCGGCTTTTGTAGAGAGCGCTTTACGTAACGCGTCCATCAAACTTTTGCCGCTTTGGTAACGCTCTTTCGGATTTTTCTCAAGCGCCTTTAGTAGAACCTCTTCCACTTTTTCAGAAAGGTTTGGGTTAATACTGCGAGGCAACGGCGGCGCATCTGTAATGTGTTGAAGTGCAAGGCTGGCGGGGGATGGATCGTTGAACGGGGTTGAACCAGTCAACATTTCGAAGAGGATCACTCCCAATGAATAAAGATCGGATTGTGGAACCGCATCAGACGACCGACGAGCCTGTTCCGGCGAAATATAGTGTGGACTCCCGAAAACCTCTCCCTGCGTAACGGCCTTTAGGTCGAGAGCCAGCCCAAAGTCCCCAAGAACGACGCGCCCATCATTGGCGATCATCACATTGGCAGGCTTTACGTCACGATGGATGACTCCTTTTGCGTGGGCATAGTCCAATGCACTGGCAATACAATCACCGATGCGTAGAATATCGGCATTGGACATCAATTCCCCTTTTTCAACATAGACGGCCATGATGGCGGCAAGATCATAGCCTTCGATCAGTTCCATCACATAGTAGAAGAGACCAGTTTCATCGCCGGCGTAGTAAATGGGGATGATGTTGTCGTGACGCCAGTTGGCCATTACACGCGCTTCTTGAATAAAGCGATTGGCCTGCGCCATCTGAGAACGGTTGGCCACTTCAAAAACCTTGATCGCGACCTGGCGGTGCAATTTCGTGTCAATGCCTACGTACACATCGGCCATACCGCCGCGTGCAAGGAGACTCTTGATCTGAAAGTTTGCCAGTTTACGGCCGATCAGGGAATTGTTTTTCACGATGGATTCGATTTTCCTTTGTTCAGCTGTTCAGCAATCTGCGTGGTTGTGCAACTGCGATTCTCGTGATTTCATTGACGAACTGGTTCAAGCCTTGCACATATGTATCGAGATAATCCTGTGCGATCTGGTTCGCAAGATCTTTTCGCCCAATCTCATGAAGCACAGCCACATGCGGACGAAAATCTCGAAGGGTGATGTGCATCACACCCTTTGCATCAGTCATCACACCCCAAGCCATCTGTTTCTGCTCGTTATCATCCTTGGCGGTGATGAAGCGGGTGAGTGAACTGTTCTTTGCTACTGCACCAAGGTTTGAAAGGACTTCTGTTCCTTTCAAAATGTTGTTCAACTTCTCATAACGCGCTGGGACTTTATCCAGCAATTGCTTGAGAGGGAGGGGGAGATGAGCCAGTAATTTGATGGCTCCAACACTTGCACTCTCGCCCTTTACCGCGATTTCCTTGGCTTTTGCAAGTATTGTACCAAAACCGCCCAATGTAGCGAGGTATTGAATTTGTCGATCATAGAACCGCTCGTACAGTGCTGGGTTGCGTCCTTTTGTCGATTCGAATTCGGTTAATAAGCCCAGCATTTCGTTATGCAGTTTCAACAAGTCCAATTCAACCAGCGGCACTTCCATATTCATCGGATAGATACGGTCCCGTGGAATGCGTTTGCTGGCATCTACAGGGATGAGAATGGAAGGATTGATTTGGCCAAAGTCTTTTAGCACCTTACGGACTTGATCAGCGGCTTCGGAGTTTTGTTTCCCGAGAGCATCGATCTCTGTGCGCAAACTTGCACCTGGCTGATAGGTGAAGGCATGGATGGCACGATACAACACAAGAAGGTCATTGATGGTCAGTCCGGGGAAATCACTGCGCTGTTGGAAGTAATGACGGAAGTTGACACAGGCCTTGGTGTTGACCTTGGAATTCTCTGCGCCGGCTTCTGGAGAGATGCGTGCCGATTGCGCGATCTGTTGTTTGTCAGTAACGGTCATTGCCAGATTGAGTTCGGTGTAGATCGAAGGTCTCGTTTGTATGGCAGGGCCAAGCATATTCAGGTATACCGCCCATGAAAGCGCCTCATTTGTCATGATCTCTGCCAGTACTGCGCCCCAGCCTCCATCGAAAAAGATATGGGATTGGTCGAATACAAAACTTTTACCCGTATCAAAGATGGTCAATGCATGGTCGCCGACGCCGCGTTCACCCTGCCTGATCTCAGATAACAACATGGACGGGTCACAGCTATCGCTGTTGAGCAGGATCGGAGCGTAGCGCAACTTCTCAAGTTCAGTTTGAAGCGTGGGATTGAGCTTTTTGCGCAGGGACAATAAGCTTGCCCGTTTTATGCGAGCGACGTCGGCCAGATTGGCAGTCTCTTTTTGAGAGATGGATAACATCATGGAAATTTGTGCGCGCACAGTGAGTACATCTGCAGGGTGAGATGTGCCTGGCTCGCAAACTGGCAGGAGGAAGTAATTTCCATTGTGAATGATGCCAATGTTGGCTTCTTCCAATGAAATCGGGACGCGCGTCTCGCCAAAGGGATTCGGGTCGAGGTAGGCGAGGATGGACATCTGCCTTTGATATGCCGGTAACGACTCGGCCGCAAACTTCATGTCCCGTTCCCAGTTCAGGCGTGCAGGGCGGGAAAGGGTATCGGTGATGCTTTTCAGGTATTGCTCAAATTTGAGGCGGCGATAGCCGGGGTAATCATAATTGGCGCCCTCTGCATCACGGACATATGGTTTCTTGGCATCCCAAATGCGATAGAGATGTGTATCACCTGTCGCTTCCTGCAATAACCAGAGAGCGGTCCGCTCGAACCATTCACTGGCTAGCAGGGAATGATACTGATGCAAGCCATTGATGGATGCCATTGCCCAGGCAGTCAAACGATCTACATCGCTCAGGCGAATATTATTTTTTTCAAGAAGGAGATCGAAGCCATTTGTTTCGTTGGCATGACGAGCCGTATCTTCGCGCAGGGCGTAATCTACATAGAATTGCCAAACACCCTCCGGGAACGCGGACTCGGGATCTTTGCCGGCAAGTTTCAATAAGTTTTGATATCCCCAGATGATCGCGGCGGGACCGACAAAAAGAGCGCCATACTTGGCTTTCTCTGCAAAGACAGATACTTCTTTGAAGAGAACATTGATATCCTGGCGTGCCTTTTGCGGTTGGACATTTTTCCCCGAGATGTTTGTGAGACCGCTTAAGATCATACCGGGTACATTCCCGGCAGGGATGACCTTTGCGACAAGATCAACGACAGCTTCCATTTGAGGCAGTGACAGCTTGGTCAACTTTTGCACAGCCAGAGACTTTGCCACCACCTGAAGGTTTTCGGCGGTTTCCTTGGTTGCGCGGTCGTAACGTAATCTTGAGTTCATGAGATAGGTTCCACTTGTTGTAAGGCGATGTTATTGATCCATGATGGTCATGTTGCAGACACACATGCAAATGAAGACGGATAGGGCGCTGGTGATGTTCCCTGTGATGCAGACGAAATCATTTGGAGTATTATAAAGTGACAGCGCAGGCGTCTTGGCATTTTGCAAAGAGAATGAAATTATAAGCGAGTCGCAGGGAAATACAGGGTGACGTTAGTGGGGGAGGGGAGGCAGGGTAGATCAAACTTTCTTGTTGTTAAAACAGCCCCAAGGTTGGAATGAGGCGGAGTTATTTATCCTTCGTTTTTCTCTCAAAGACCTCGTAGTAGGCTTTATCCAATTCATCGTCGGTCAGGTGGGTATATCGTTTCGTTGTCTCGATATTTTCATGGCGGGCCAATGCTTGTGCGTATCTCAGATTGCCAGTCCCGCGTAGGACCGAGGTGACGAAGTAATGCCGAAACGAATGCGGGGTGATCTTGCCAACCATCTCTTTGCCTAGAAATTGTTCAACACGTTCGCTGACGATATTGCGCCCGGTGGTGGGAGTAATGGGCTTGATCTTTTTGCCTGCACCTTTATCGTGACGGGCAAAGAGGGGCAGGGACGTTAATTGTTTTCCCGAATTGCCATCGAGTGCGGCGCGTTGTGATAGATATTCTTTGATGGCTTGCATCGAACGCGCCGTAAAACGGACAACAGCCTGTTTGTTGCCTTTACCGATGATGATCGCTCGCCCTTCGTTCCAGTCAACATCGCCGCGCCTGAGATTGCAAGCCTCGTGAACGCGGAAGCCTGTATCGGCCAAAGTGAGTAAAAAGGCCCGGTCTCGGTATGCGCGTAGTTTAGCGTTTTCGAGGTCGCCATCCTCGGTCACAGGGATGTTCAGGTTCACAACATTTTCCACTTGCGCTAAAAGCCGTTCAATATCCTCAGCAGGGAACTGGGGAAGGCGCACACCGGCAGGTCGTGAACGTTGTCGTATAAGCACGATCACACGTGACTGATTGATCTCTGCCAGGCGTTCTGAATCGATGTAGAGATAGAAACCTTTCACGGCCTGCAGGTACATGCGTTCTGTGGCAGATGAGTAGGTCTTCAGATAATCGGCCAGCGGTGAGATCAGATCCTCTGTGAGTTTTGCAATGGGGGTGGTATCAGGTTCCAGCCATCGTTCCACAAGCACACTGCGGAAGATCTGTAACGCATTTTTATACGCAAGCATTGTGTGCCTACTGCGAGAGAGCTTCACCATATCCAAATACTTGCTCATTGCATCAGAGATCGTCAGGGACTGCGGCTCAGGGGCTGTCATGGCCTTCATTATACGAATTTGACCGTTCTTGTCAATGCTTTTGATAATAATACTTATCGAAACCATAAGAGAGATTTTAGGACACCTGCCTAAAGCGAGGGCAAAGAACCTCCCCCATTGTGAAATGAAGAAGCTAGAATGATGAAAGATGAATGCAGGAAAAGTTGTAGGTTAGAAGGTTTGCACGTTGAACCCAATGCATCATTCCACGCTCACCATTCATCCATCCGAATCCCTCCCCTGCCCTACTCTTCTAACCACCCCATTCGCGCAATATTTCCCGCGCACGAGATGCCTCAGGTAATTCACGTTTCTCAAGAATTTCCAACGCCTGTTTCATAATATGAATGCCCTTTTCCTTGTTACCCGCCTCATAGTACGCACTCCCTAAGTCACCAAGGGCATAACCTTCTTCTGAAAAATCTTGCATCTTACGCAAAATTACCAATTGTTGTTCGTATTTTTCAATCGCCTGTTCAGGATTACCAACGCTCCGATATGCAAAACCAAGATAGCCTAATATTTTGCATTCATAATCAACATCATTTATTTCTCGAATAATCACCAAAGCTTGTTCATAATACTTTATAACCATGTGGTGATTACCACGAATTGAATACTCCCTGGCGATGTTGCCAAGAGCCTCAGCCTCTCCTTCGCGGTAATTTATCTGAGTTGCAATAGTATATTGTTTTTCCCATGAAACGATTGCGTTTTCAGAAATTCCCATTTCAGAATAAGTTTTAGCTATATTACCGAGTGCTTTTACTTGTCCCATTCCATTTTCGCTTTTTTGGTAAGCATCAAACTGTTGTCTAAAGCAAGCAACTCCTTCATCAGGATTGCCCAAAGCGACATTAACTCTTCCCAAAATGCCAAGCGCTTCAGCTTCACCGCTATAGTCCTGAAGTACGCGACCGATTGACAATGCGTCTTCCGCATGAATCTGGGCAGTATGTGGATCTCCCATTGCTAACGACGCCCAGCCAATTCCACTGGATGCACCACGTTCCATCCGACGGTCACCTAACTGGCTTGCAATTACCAATGCTTGTTTATAACAATCAAGGCCTTTTTGATATTCTTGAATGTGTGAGTATGCCTTTCCTAAATTGCCCAATGCATTACCTTGACCGCGAAGATCATTGATTTTGCGGAAAATCGCCAGCGATTCTTCATGGTAAGCAATTGCTTTTTCAACATGATTTAATTCAATATGTGCAATCCCTAAATTGCCAAGCGCGTGACCGATGCTTTGTGGATTTGCAAGCTTTCTTGTGATATTTAATGCTTGCTCACCTATTTCGATTGCCTTATAAAAATCCCCTGAATCTACATAGGCAACAGTTAAAGCCACAAACTCAGCCGCCTCTGCATCACGGTTCCCCAAGTGTCGAGCCGCAAGAGCACTAACTTCTGACCACTCAATTCTTTGCCTAGGCAATAAGCGTAAGCTTATACAGGGGCCACCATCATTCGTAAAATGCATAACTAGTTCTGTGACTAGTCGATTTCCACTCATGTTTTCAACTATCCATCTGTGAGCAGATTGAATTTGCTGAAATTCATTGTCGAACAACTGTAAACCTTCAAATATTCCATTGCCGCCGAGCGAATAAAGTCTGTTTGCTTCTCGCAAAATAGCGACAGCATAAAATGCATGCATAATATGAACGTTGTAAAATTCTTTCTCATTCATTTTTCCAAAAGCGAAATCTACAAACAAATCATGCATTTTGTATCGTCGTGAAAATTCATCATAATCAAGAATACTGTATCGCCTAAACAAACTAAGAGACTTAATTGCTCCAGTTTCATCCAAGCTACAAATAGTTTTGGCATCTTTTTGAGTAAATGTGGTCGGAAATATTCCCAATGCACGCCAGTGTTTTTGATTTTCTTCTGAGAGCTGGTTGTAACTCAACTCGAATGTGGCAAGCAAATCAGGCTCGGCTGTTAATTCTGCATCATCGTGGCTCTGCTTGAGCACTTGAAGTCGTTTTTTGCGGTCATTAAGTTCGGCCAAGTATTTTTCAATGAGCCAATCGCTGTTTACACTCAAAAAGCTTCCTGCAATACGCAATGCCAAAGGTAAATAAGAGCATGCTTTTGCAAGTTCTGCAGCCTTATCGCCGATTCGTGGGCATAGTTCGAATAAAAAATCTTCAGCTTCACCCTCCCCCATCAAATCAACACGACGGTTTTCCAAGCCTGGTACACTGAATGTCCAACGCGAAGTAACGAACATGGCACAAGTCTCTGACGAGCGCAGGGACGCGATCTGGTCCGCAGAACGGGCGTTGTCGAAGAATAGTAGAGCTTTCTTGCCATGCAAAACAGATTGATACGCGCCCTGCATATTTGTTTCATCCAGTCCGCGCAAGTCTGCGGTCGGCTCGAAGGAGAGAATAACGTGGCGGACAATATCCAAAGCACTCAAAGGTGTAGTTGTGCCTTTCAGGTCAAGGAAAATCTGCGCATCGGGAAAGTTGTCAGCTATTTTGTGCGCAACTTCAAGTCCTAGCACAGTTTTGCCGATCCCGCCCATGCCTGTCAGCCCGCTGATGGTGGCGCCTTTGTGTGATGTGAAATCGCTGGTGAGTTGCTCGATGAGTTCTTCGCGCCCTGTAAAGTCCGCGGGCGGTTGAGGGAGTTGGTGAAGGGAACGGAAGATAGTTTCCTTACTTCTTTTTTGCATTAACTCGGAAAGCAAGGAAAGAATTTCTTTTACGATCTCCAGAATATCTTCTGTTCGTCTGTCCGTGCGAAGAATGGCTAAGCGCGTGACGATATCCGCAAAGCCGTTGACATGCAAGAGTCTTACACGTAGACAATCAATATAAAGGGCGGCTGCTTCTTTGATTTGATCTGCAGAAAATTCACCCGACCAATATTTTGAAAGGTCATCGCTGATATGGCTTGCTAAAAATGTTTCATTGAAATGTAACGGTAGGCTCTGAAGAATGGCTTGAAACAAATCCCCGTTGTGGATTGGAAAACTTGCTACAACTTGAGTTAGATCGTCATTCCCAAATTTCTCTTTTGCCTGTTCACGAAAATCACTTTCCGCGCCTTCAGCGGCCTTAAGCAAGGCTTTCTGTGTCTCTTTGTCGGCAAGCCACGCCTTGAGATTGTCCCCTACAGGTTTGATAAGCGGTTTGAGAACTGCATCCGCTGGTTTCGGAATTAAGTTTGAAAGTACACTTGAAACATAATCAACAACCTTTTCCGCATTTGCCATTTATCACCTCTCCCCTGCTGTGATGGGGTATCCAAATTATAAACCTGTCAGACCTCGGAGATTTTAAAAATCTCCGAGGTCTTTACGTTACCACACCCCTGCCGCCCCTCTCACACTCTCGCGCGGTGAAAGCGTGATCGCATCCTTGTTGCAACTGGCGCGGCAGGCGCCGCATCCGTAACAGGCGGTCGGGTCGATGGTCACTTTCTTGTTGTTCGAGGAATATCGTATCGCCCCATACTGGCATTGACGCATACACAGTCGGCATCCGTTGCATGCATCCACTGAAACTTCGGCCACCCATTCCGCGCGGAACAGCACGGGGTAATCTTTGCGAGCATGCGTGATGCGATAGGCCATGCAATCCTGGTCGCAGTTGCACAGGCCGCCGATGAACGGCGTCTTGAACGTCCACACCGAATGGACGAGTCCTTCCTTGTCCAATTTGCGAATTGAGTCGAGCGCTTCATCCCTCGTCAACGTTTCAAGGCTGAACGAGTCATCGAGCGTGTTGTACAGTTCCTTATCCAACGTCAGGCCGTAGCAATAGCGCGCGTTCATATTGCCCGTGGTCACGCGCCGGCACACGCACGGCAGGCGCACCGCTCCCTGCACCATGCCGAAGATCTTTTCCACATCTTCCATCGGCACCACCTGTCCGTAGTGGTCCGCTTTTTGGTTCATCGTCAGGATGGGCTTCGCCAGCTTCATCAACGGCGTCTTGCGGATCTTGTCCAATTGCTGGATGCTGGGCGGGACTCGTTTGTGGAATCCGTTCAGGAACTCCGCCGCGTATTTCCGACGGTTATCCTGATTCAGCAATTCGATGGAATAGTTCTCCATCGTCAGATACCACTTCTTCCCCTCTCCGTGTTGGGTGCAGAATTCACACATAAGATCTCCTGTTTTGTCCCTCGGCCGCATTATTTCGTTCCGGACGAGTTATTGTCAATCAGTATAGCCAGTTGGCTTCCTCTGCCCAAGTGACATTGCTCTTAAATGTTTACTTAACTTACGAGACTATAATGTATTTATGCATTCTAAAAAAAGTGTCGACCTTCCCAGCTTTATCAAGGGCGTGGTCATTGGGGCAACCGCAGGGATCGCATCCCTGATCGCGTATCAATATATGCGCACCATCCTCAAACAGCCAAGGCTCATATCGCGTGCCGTGTTATCCAAAGCCGATGATTTCGATACAGTCGAAGCGCATGCCTTGTTCATCGCGGCAGATAACCTCCGTTCAGCAATTGAAATACGCCGCTTTGGGAAAAGAAAGATAAGAGAGATCCTGGATGCCGGCTATCGCAACTTCCGCGAGAGTTGGGCACGTGATTTTAGTTTCGCATCCTACGGCTTGCTGGCTTTGAAGGAATTCAAGGTGGTAAAAGACACCCTGGAGGCGTTTCTCGATCACCAAACACCCGAAGGGCAATTCCCGGTCAAACTACATTCCATGGGCGTGGTGACTCGTTTTATGCACTCCCTTCTTGAAAGAGAACAATCCACCGAAATCCCCCTGCGCCCCAAATATCTGAGTGGACACGGTACCCCCTCGTTGGATGGTCAATGCCTGATGGTGATCGCGGCCATCCACTACAGCTTTCAGACAGAGGACCACGAATTTCTAAAAACGCACTGGGAGGCTCTCTGCAAAGCCATATCCTGGACGGAGGCCTCCATCCAGGATATTACAGATGGCCTGCTCACTCAGGGAGCCTTCGCAGATTGGGCAGACAGCATTGCCCGCAACGGGCGCGTACTGTATACAAATGTGATTTACTGGAAAGCGTTGCAGGAGATGTCTGAAGCCGCGTCACATTTTGAGTTGAAAGATCAAATATCCTTTTACGCAAAAAAAGCGGAACGGGTCGCAGACGCAATTCAACAGCATCTTTGGCGTCCTGAATTGGGGTACTTCGCCGCCAGTGACGCGCTCGACCAATTAACCAGCAGTGGGAATCTACTGGCAATTGCCTGGGGATTGGCATCCACGGAGCAGGCAAACTCCATTGTGGATGCGCTGATCATTACTGGTATGGCGAACCCGGTCCCAACCAAAGTCGCTTACCCACCTTATCCACGTCACTTGATCGCGCTTGAAAACCGTCTGGGTGGCGTGGCAAATTATCACACAGATGCCGCCTGGCTTTGGATCGGAGCGTGGCATGTTATTGCGCTTGCCCGCGTGGGACGCCCCGAGGAGGCACATGCCATCCTGTCACGCATCGCAGGGGTCATTGTGCGTGATCAACAGGTACACGAGGTGTATGGCCCGGACGGGAAGCCATTATCCAGCTTCTGGTATAAGTCTGAGTCGCCGCTCTCGTGGAATGCCGGCATGGTTGTGTATGCCTATTATGTACTTGAATATTTTATGAAACCAAAAACCGATATCGTCTCCTCTGTTAGCAAGGATGAAAAGGAGTAACCATGCACATCGCCAATTTCACGAACACCTATCTTCCGGTGATCAGCGGGGTCGTCCGCTCCATACGTTCGTTTCGAGATGAACTTACCCGCCAGGGTCACAATGTATTCATCTTTGCGCAGGAACACGCGGACTATGTGGACAAAGACCCGTTCATCTTTCGCTATCCAAGCCTGAGCCTGCCGACAGAAGTTGATGTTTCAGCTGTGATCCCCATCTCCTCTTTTATAGACCACCTCCTACCCGCTGTCAAACTGGATGTGATCCACACGCATCATCCCTTCCTGCTTGGGCAAACCGCTGCAACAAAAGCGCAGGAACTTAACCTGCCCCTGGTATTTACCTTCCATACTCAGTATCGTGAGTACACACACTACATCCCCTTTCCAATGGAAGCAGTCCAGAATTTTATAAAGAACGCCATGGATCGTTGGTTGCAGGATTTCATGCGACGTTGTCAACATATCATTATCCCTTCGGAGAGTATGCGCGAAATACTGGTCAATGATTATGGTTTAAAAAACAACTTTACTGTTATTCCTACAGGTATTGATCTTGAAGCCTATCGCACAGCCAGCGGGGAAAAGATCCGCAAGAAACGGAATTGGGAAAACGATACAGTGATGATTTCTGTCGGCAGACTCGCGCCGGAAAAGAACTGGCCGCTTTTATTGCAGGCTACTGCCCTGGTTCTAAAGGATTTCCCCCAGTTCCGCCTTGTCTTGATCGGCGATGGGCAGGATAGAAACACCCTTGAAGGTCTGGCAAAGGAACTTGGAATTCGCAGACGGGTGACATTTACCGGCGCGCTTTCATTTTCCGAAATCCCCTCCTACATGAAAGCCGCCAACTTATTTGGCTTTGCGTCCATCACAGAAACCCAGGGACTTGCAACACTTGAAGCCATGGCGGCTGGTCTGCCTGTTGTAGCAGTGGATGCGAGCGGCACACGCGATATCCTCAAACACGGGCAACAGGGCTATCTTGTTGAGAATAATGCTGAGGCATTGGCCGCCGGGATCATAAAACTTCTCTCAAATCCAGATAGAATGCAGAAGTTCGCGGAGGCGGCGTATAAAAAAGCGCTGTCCTTCAACATCGAGTATTTGACAAATAAACTGCTCGGTGTATATGAACAAGCCATCCGCGATAAAAAGAAGAATCGTTTTGTCATCGTCAAACCACCCGCCCCTGCTGTAGCTCCCCCACCCCAGATTCAGTAGCACAGGAAACCCTTCGGTCGCTAGCCGCTCACATCGTCGACCTGCGGCAAAAAGAAAATGTCCGAACTTTCATCTGAACATCGGAAAAGTATCTTGATAAAACAGAAAATATGTTCTATAATCGATTTATGGACGCAATCGGTACGCTTAAGATGCTTTCCAGTCAGATGGAATTGGAACATGCGGAAGAAACCCGCGCTGAGCGGAGGACGAGCGGAGCATCGTCCGCAGACGAAGCGCTGTCTTCGACTTCGCCTAACGGCTCCGCTCAGACCGGCGCCAAGCCTACCTATTTCACCCCGAAAGAAAAAGACGCCGCGTTCGTTCATCCGGCACAACTCCCCAACGGCAAACAGATCAAATTATTAAAAACCCTGCTCTCGTCCGCTTGTGAGCGGGACTGTTATTACTGTCCCTTCCGTGCGGGACGTGACTTCCGCCGCGCCACGTTCAAGCCGCAGGAATTTGCCGAGTTGTTCATGAAGTTGAACACAGCCAATATGGCCGAAGGCATCTTCCTCAGTTCGGGCATTGCGGCCGGCGGAGCCAACACACAAAACAAGATTCTCGATACAGCCGAGATCCTCCGCAAGCGGCTTGGCTATCGCGGGTACATGCATCTCAAGATCATGCCCGGCTCCGAGCGCGGACAAGTGGAACGCGCCATGCAACTCGCCGACCGAGTCTCGGTCAATTTGGAAGCGCCGAACACTGAGCGGCTTGCAAGGCTTGCTCCGCATAAGACATTTCTCGAAGAGTTGTTACAGCCTTTGAAGTGGGTTGAAGAGATTCGCCGTTCACAACCCGCCTACAAATTCTGGAATGGAAAATACCCATCCACGGTGACTCAGTTCGTGGCGGGCGGCGCGGATGAAAGTGACTTGGAATTACTCACAACAACCGATTGGTTGATGAAAAACGTACGACTCAAACGTGCCTACTTCTCTGCGTTCCATCCCATCCACGATACGCCACTCGAGAACAAAGCCGCCGTTGATCCATTGCGCGAACATCGCTTGTATCAAGCGTCATTTCTGTTGCGCGATTATGGATTTGACCTCGAAGAAATGCCATTCACAAATAACGGTAATCTCCCCCTCCCCACCGACCCCAAGCTGGCATGGGCGCAGATGAATCTTATCGAGCGCCCGATAGAAATTAATCGAGCAGAGAAAAGTCAATTGTTGCGCGTACCAGGCATCGGGTTGAAAGGAGCAGAGGCGATTTTGTCCGCACGGCGAACAGGAAAATTAAGTGACCTGACCTCGCTCCGCAAATTGGGCATCGTTGTCGCACGCGCCGCTCCATTCCTGTTGTTGAATGGCAGGCGGGCAGAGACTCAACTGGTAATGTTTTAGAAAGGGATCCTAAAAAATGTACGGATTGATCGGAAAGATAAAAGCGAACGCCGGCGAACGTGATGCGCTGATGTCCATCTTATTGGAAAGCGCTACTGATATGCCCGGTTGCTTGAGCTATATCGTAGCAAAAGACCCGGCCGACGCTGATGCGTTATGGGTTACAGAAGTATGGGAAGATCAAGAAAACCACCGAAATTCTTTATCGTTACCTTCGGTGCAAAATGCAATCTCGCGCGGCAGGCCGCTGATCGCAGGGTTTGGCGAACGATTTGAAACAAGCCCTATCGGCGGGCATGGCTTGATCCCTACAAAATAAAGGAGATGCAATCATGGCAACCATTCGTTATCTGGTAAAGGAGGTCAAGGCCTCCATCGAGTTTTATACCAAGCACCTTGGCTTTGAGCTTGTCAACCAAATGGGACCCGCCTTCGCCATCGTTGCCAAAGGGGATTTAGAGTTATGGTTGAGCGGCCCTCAAACTTCTGCGGCAAGGTCCATGCCTGATGGCCGTCAGCCTGAGGCAGGAGGTTGGAATCGATTTGTGATCGAGGTGGAAGATATTGAAATGTTGGTCGCTTCGATGAAAAGCGCAGGCATATCGTTTCGCAATGAGATCATCAGCGGCCCCGGCGGGAAACAAATTTTGGCTGAAGATCCATCAGGAAACCCCATAGAAATTTTCGAACCCGCATAAAATTATAAAGCGATCCATCCGCCGCGCAAGCCTTCGCGCACGGCCTCGGTGCGGTTGGTCACGTTCAATTTTGTGTAGATCGATGAAACATGAAATTTCACGGTGTGCTCGCTGATCCCCAGCGCCACCGCGATTTGTTTGTTTGCCAATCCCCTTGCCAATAAACCAATGACTTCGGATTCCCTCTCGGTCAACGGGCCGCGCTCAAGCGGCTCGTTTTCTGATTCAAATAACAGCGTCGGCGTGCCAACGATAAGTCCCTGTGACAATGCGTGGATCGCGGCGATCAACTCCTCAGCCGACGACTCCGTCGGCAAAACTCCCCACACGCGATACGCACGCTTCATTTCCTCGACGTTGAGTTGGTCATCGCTTAGGAAGAGGATCGCAGCTGAATCTTTTTCAGCAATAGAGACCATCGAAGCGGACGTGATCATCACGTCCGCTTCGTCTTCATTCAGAGAATCGCTCATCACCCTGATCGCTTTGTCAGATGAAAGCAGAGAGCGCAACCCTGCGCGCAATGCCGGTGACGAGACGTTCAACAAAACGCGGATCACTTCCGTTCGCCTACCATTACATTGATCGTTTCAGGTTTGCCGCCGCGCAACACACCCACAGCGACGGATTTTCCAACCGTATCGCTATGAAGCGCAGAGAACAGATGGTCTGGGTCGCTGACCGATTGCCCGCCAACAGAGACGAGGATATCGCCGACCAGTAAACCGCCTTTTTCAGCGGGGCCGCCTTCTTCCAACCACAATACCAGCAATCCATTCGCTACCGGCTGTGTGCGGACTCCCAAATATCCGCGTTTGACGGTTCCATGTTTGGCGAGTGCATCGGCGATCCGCCATGCTACTTTGGCCGGGATGGTCAAGGCAGAGCCATGCGTCAGGCCAGAGGTGTTGAGGCCCAGCACATCGCCTTCAGTGTTGATGAGAGGCCCACCGGAGAAACCGGGATACGGGGTTGTCTCGGTTTGGATGTATTCATCGAGCAATCCACCACGATGCGTGCGGGCAGGTCCGCTGATGGCGGTCACAATTCCCCACGAGGCTTGTACCCCTGCCCCACTGGGGCGTCCCAATGCCAACACAAGTTGACCAACTTTGACATCGTTCGAAGTCTTCGCAGGTGTTAATGCGTTTTCTGCGAGGCGCAATAAAGCAAGGTCAGAACCAGGGTCGCGGCCGGCAAGAGTTGCCTTGAGTTCCTTCCCATCTGGGAGAATCACCTTGATGTCTTCTTCCCGTGTCACAACATGGTCGGCTGTGAGCACAAGGTCTTCTGCATACACAATGCCACTTGCTGGGTATCGTTTGCGGGCATTCACAAGAATAGTGCTTGCGCCGCCTTTTTCCACAGCAGAGGTCAGTCCATTCGAAAAATCAGTAAGAGGGTTCGTCATATTGTCTCCTTATAACATGGTGGTTCCGTTGAACCTAGTGATGAGAGTGTAGCGTATATGAAACTCAAATACATCAGGAGAATGACTAAAACAATACTAGTCTTTTGGCTAGGTGTGTTTCGCATATAATAAGCATATGAAGTCCACATTGCGACTCAATGCGAAGATGCTTCCTGTCATTGGTCTTCTCGCTTTGGTCATGCAATTCATTGACCCTTCGCGGGTGTGGATTATCCTGATCACCGGCATCGGGGGAATATGGCTGGTCTGTTGGTGGTGGGCGCGCGGGCTGGCAAGATCACTCCAATTCAAACGAGAAATGCGCTATGGCTGGGCACAGGTCGGCGACAGGCTGGAAGAGCGCTTCACACTGACAAACGATTTTGCACTGCCGGCCACGTGGGTCTCTGTGCAGGATCATTCCACACTTCCCAATCATCGTGTATCGGTCGCCACGGGCGTAGACCGTATGAGCACTTCCCAGTGGAAAAAGCTCAATCAGTGCACACAACGTGGTGTATTCACACTTGGGGGAACAACACTCGAAACTGGTGACCCATTTGGCATCTACACAGTCATAATAGAAGACACAACATCCTCCACATTGGCAGTCATGCCGCCAATTGTTTCCCTTCCACGGTTCAACATTCTCTCTAGCGGATGGGCCGGGGATGGGAAGATCAGTCCGCGCTCTCTGGAGGAAACGACCAACGCCTCACACACGCGTGAAATGGTCCCCGGCGACCCCATGAAATCCATTCATTGGAAGACATCCGCACGCCGTAACAAATTTTACGTCCGCCAATCGGATGGCACGCATGCCGGTGATTGGTGGGTTCTGCTCGATCTGCATAAAGACTCGCAGGTAGGTACAGGCTGGGATTCAACCGAGGAGCATGGCGTCATACTGACATCGTCTCTCATCTCGCAAGGACTGCGCGAGGATCACCCTGTCGGCTTGGCGATCAATGGCAACGAGCCAGCCTGGCATATACCACGTCGTAACGAAAATCAAGAACGTTCGTTGTTGAAATCATTGGCGGTTGCATCCCCATCGGATATGGGTCTGAAGGATTTCCTGCACAGGGCAAATAAGGCATTCAGCAGTCGTTGCAGTCTGTTGATCGTCACACCTTGCGCCGACATCGAATGGATACAAGCGCTTATGCCGTTGACGTGGCGCGGCATTTTGCCACATGTGTTCCTTTTCGATGTCAATACATTTGGCGGAAATGCGAAGATCAATGAAGTATCTGGTGTACTGCAATCATTGGGTATTCCCTGTCATATCATTCCAAAAGAAATGCTTGACAAACCTCAAGCACGGCCGGGCCATGAAGGTGAATGGGAGTGGCGTGTCTCTGCCACTGGCAAAGCCATTGCCATGAACAAACCTGTCACAGACTGGAAGGGGCTGGAATGATCGGGCGCATCCTGCGAGTGCTGTTGAAGGCGGAGGCCATGAGCATGATGCTCATGGTTGTCGCAGTACAGATCCTGACATACGGTGTCTCTGTCTCGTTGCAGGATACAGATACGAATCGTTTCTTCGCAATTGGGCTTGCGGCTCTTGTCATTGGCTTGGGGTTGGGAAAGGCCCAGGTCAATGGACTCAGGTCGTCGGTACTGATTGCCGCGCTTGGTTTTACAGTCACATGGATATTGGGTGCGCGTCTCGCTCAGCCATTGCTTGCATTTGGCAGTGCGGTCTTATCCACGTTCCCGGATGTTTATGCCGCACTTCGATATAAACAACTTATCGATACATCTGCCATCCTCGAAACGTGGAAAGTTGTTTCAGAAGCATCATTGGCATTGCTGACCCGTTTTCAATCGTGGACGATCGGCCTTGATCAAGGCTTGAAAGTCAATGACTCTCTCATCCGCAGTATGATCTGGGTATTGACCCTGTGGCTGTGTTCTGCATGGATGGGATGGTTCGCAAAGCGACGAATTGCAGTGACAGCACTTTTGCCTTCACTGGTAGTGTTGACGCTGGTTACATCTTATAGTGAATATAAAGTTGAAAGCTTGTGGGGGTTGGTAGTCACGCTGTTAATGCTGATGGGTGTTTGGAATTATCGTAAACACACGCAACAGTGGGAAAAGAGTCGAATAGATTATTCGGACAGCATCCGTTACGATAACAGTCAGGCAGTCTTACTCGTCACTATCGCCATTGGCGCGCTGGCCTTCATCACGCCATCTGTTTCGTGGCAGGATATCGTTGATACCATCCGTGAAATACGAGCCAACCAGACAGCCGAAATGCTTGGCTTGCAAAAGCCAAAACCCACAGGCAAACCATCGAACGTACAAAGGCCATCTTTGCCACGCGATCACTTGTTAACTGGCGGGTTCGCAAATTCTGAAAAGGTCGTAATGACGATCAAAACTGGCGAGCTTCCTGCGGTCCCCTATCAGGCTGCCATCACTGCACCGCGTTATTACTGGCGTAGTACTGTCTTCGACAATTACGTTGGTTCCGGTTGGGTAACGAGTGGGGTCATCACTCAAACTGTTCCTGCAAAAACGCCACTTATCCCCGGTCTCCTCAATGGATATCGCGTTGTACACATGAATGTGGAAATGACTGAGGCGGAAGGCAGAATATTCTGGAGTGGGATTTTATTCAACGCGGACGTTCCTGTCTCAGTCAATTGGCGCGTCAAACCTCCATCAGACCTGTTTGCTGATCAAACGGCCCTTCTTCAATCTGACATGTTTGCCGCCATCAGTCAGGCAACAGCCTATCAAGCAGATGTATATGTCCCTACAGCAACTGCTGAACAATTGCGCAACGCACCAGATCAATATCCTCCCGAAATACGTGACCGTTATCTGGTTTTGCCTTTGTCCATTCCCAGACGTGTTCGTTCACTCGCCCGAGATATTACAAACGGAATATCGAATCCATACGATAAAGCGAAAGCAATCGAAGCCTATCTGCGTGAAAATTATCCCTACGACCTCGAAGTCCCTGGCCCGCCAGAAGGAGGCGATGTCGCAGACTATTTTCTATTCGACCTGAAAAGAGGATATTGCGATTATTACGCCACCACTATGGTCGTCCTTGCGCGATATAACGGACTCCCTGCGCGTTTTGTCTCTGGGTACGCACCGGGGTACTATGACGCTCCGAATGCACAATACGTTGTCCGTGAATTGGACGCACATTCATGGGTGGAAATTTATTTCCCCGGCATCGGCTGGGTTGAGTTCGAACCAACTGCCTCCATCAGCGAAATTGACCGTGCCGGAGGTGGAACACCTCAAGCAGAAGGCCAAGACACTCGAAGATCGGCATTAGGTCTGCTGACATTATTCAGGTTTGAAAAAATCCTGACGTGGATTGCTCCCTTTGCAGGTGTCGTGATCTTGGTTCTTCTTTATTTTATTCTTGTTGAAAGATGGCTGTATCTGCGACTTGCTCCGGCCATCACCATTGACCGTATCTATCAAAGGTTTTATCGTGCCGGACGTCCGCTTGCAGGTCAATGGATCCATGCAGAGACGTCATCAGAGTTTCTACGTAAACTCAGTAACACAATAACTGAACTTGGAACGCGCTCTCGATTTGTTAGATCGTTCGAGAAAACTATTGTCAATGCAAATTTACTGACAGAGCTGTATCACTCATCATTGTTTGTGTCACATCAAACACAAAAGCAGGATGCACATATTGCATGGCAAACATGGAAACGTCTGCGAATACAATTATTTTTTACGCGATTGTATATGTATTCACGTCAAATAACAAAAATAATATATAAAGTTCAAGCTTAAAATTTTAGAAAACAATTCGAAAACACTTGCTTTTCTCTTCATTATCATTATACTGATACAAAATTATTAGATATGAAGAGAAAGGAATAAAGTAATGCCTACAATGGAAACACTGACCATCAAGACAGAAAATAAATTTAGAAGTCTGGTCACTAAACGAGCATATGCAAAGGGTGAGTTAATATGCGAGATCCCCACTGACAAAGTGGTAGACAAACCGAATCGCTACACAGTTCAGATCGATCGCGATAAGCACACTGATGTCGGCAAGTTAGCCGCATTGAATCACTCATGCAATCCCAATGTGATCCTCGATACTGAACACTTGCTGGTCTATGCTTGCAAGGATATTGAAAAAGGCGAGGAGCTTTCTTTCTTCTATCCTTCCACTGAATGGGAAATGGACGCGCCGTTCGTTTGCTTATGTGGTGCATCGAACTGTATCCACGTCGTTGCAGGTGCGCGCTTCCTGCCACTTTCCACTTTAGGAAATCACTACTTGAGCAAGCACATTCGTGAAAATGTAGCTGAGTTGTTGAACAACACAGAAGCATATCTCTCCAAGATCATTCGCTAAATTCATACGTGTATGTACAAACGAAGCATCCCGAAGACTATATCTTCGGGATGCTTCGTTAAATTCGCAAGCTCGTTTTTTACTGTCGGGTGGTCAATTGTTTATATGCACCCACCCACGGCTTGCCCAGGCGGTGATTATCTGAAACTTCGATCTTGCTGAATTTCTGTCCAATTTGCGGCATCATCATAGCGATGGTCGCCCAGTCATTGGTAAAGATTGCTACTTTCATCTTGTCAGCATATTGGCCGGTCCACATCCATTCCATGCGAAAGCGGTCGGCTTTGACCCAGTAATCGCGCTTTTCCCACGCGGCCACAGACTCGTCAATGCCTTCTGATATGGTTTGCAACGCCAGCGTGATAAAGGCGGCAAGATCTTTGGTTTCTGTTGTTATATCTTGTTGCTTTGCGAGTTCGCGAATAGCTAATACAATACCCTTTGTTAATCGGGTTCGGTCTTTTCCAACGGTATCTGTCTTGATTAAGCGGCTCAATGGTGTGCTCCAGTGATTGGGTTCAAGTGCGGGATTATACCAAAGGAACATCCGTGAAAATGTATACCTTTGCGGTATAATTTTGCCCGCCCAACGGCAGTTCAGTGTCGCATAAAGCGATAAAATCAAAATACACGCGGGGACGTGTCGGAACTGGCAGACGCGCGGGACTTAGGATCCCGTGCCGCAAGGCGTGAGGGTTCGACCCCCTCCGTCCCCACTACCCCTCACATCAGCCCACTCCCAAAGGAGACGGGGCAAAAAATATATGGAGAAATACATTGAAAATCGAAAAAACAATCGAAGAGAACCACGAAGCTAAATTAGTGGTTGAAGTTGATGCAGAAAAGATGGAGCAATTCAAACGCCGTGCGGCGCGCAAGATCTCTGAGCGCGGCAAGATCGCGGGCTTCCGCCCGGGTAAGGCTCCTTACGATATGGTTGTTCGTAATTATGGCGAACAAGCCATCATCGAACAGGCCGTGGACTACCTGATCGACGCCGAGTACTCCAACATCCTCAAAGAAGCGGACGTCAACCCTGGCGCATCTGGTTCGCTTGAGTCGATTGACTCCCTTGAACCGCCGAAGTTGACCTTCCGCGTTCCCCTCGCCCCTGAAGTGGATCTGGGCGACTACCACTCGATTCGTTTGCCGTACGAGTGGTCTGATCCTGACCAAGCAGAAGTGGACAAAGCTTTAGAAGACCTTCGCCAAATGTACGCCACGACCGAAAACGTCGAGCGCGAAGTGCAGGAAGGCGACTATGTGCTTGTCGATTTGAAGTCTGAGACCGAAGAATTGAACCGCACAGGTTTTGCCGCATTTGTCCGTAAGGAAGAGCGTGACACCGAATGGCCCTACAATGGTTTCGCAAAAGAACTTGTAGGAATGAAGTCTGGCGATACAAAGACTGTCAAATATACATTCCCTGAAGATTGGGATGTGGAAACACTAAAAGGCAAGGATGTTGAGATTGAAGCGACTGTCAAGACCATTCGCGCGGTGACATTACCTGCCCTGGATGATGAACTTGCCAAAACCGTCGGCGCCGGCGAAACACTCGATGAATTAAAAGAAGCTGTCAAAAAAGACGTGGAAGCTCGTTCCAAGGCCGATTATGACGATAAGTATTTTGTTGACTTGATCGAAAAGATCAAGGAAGGCGCCACCTTCAAGTATCACCAGCATTCGTTGGAACACGAAGGTGAACATGTGCTTGAAGACCTCGGCCAACGCCTTTCCCAACAAGGCATGGATCTTGATACGTATTTCAAGATGCGCAACACTACGCGTGAACAATTCATTGAAGAAGAGGTCAAGCCTGTAGCCAAGAAACGCTTTGAGCGCTCTCTTATCCTTGATGAAATTGTCCGTTTGGAAAAGCTGGAAGTAGATAATATTGCATTGGACATGGAATTCAACCAGACTTTGAATAACCTCGTTATGCAAGGCCTTGATATCAACAAAGTCCGTGGCGGTAAGAAAGGCCAGCAACAATTGGCTCAGGCCGTTGCAATGGAATCTGCCAATCGTGTCCTTACACGTCGTGCCTTGGATATGTTGAAGTCCATTGCTGTGGGCGAATACAAATCACCCGAAGAGCGTGAAGCGGCCGCAAAGCTCGAAGCAGAAAAGGTTTCAGCTGAAACAGAAGCTCCCGAGGCCGAAGCAGGCACAGGGTCCGAAGGTGAAGCGGCTTCTTAATTCAGGTAGAAATCCCTGATAAAGAATTAACGCAAATCCAACACTCGGCGGATAAGATTGTCGAAATATTAAAGGAGAACCTATGATTCCAGACTTCAAAAATGTCACACCGTATGTGATCGAATCAACCAGTTATGGCGAACGCTCCATCGATGTCTTTACCCGCCTAATGAAAGAACGCATTATCTTCCTCGGCACCGGCATTGATGATCAGGTGGCGAATGTGATCGTGGCACAACTATTACATTTGAATCACGAAGACCCCGAACGAGAGATCAAGATGTACATCAACTCGCCAGGCGGACAGATTTATGCCGGTCTCGCGATCTATGACACAATGCAGATGATCTCGAACCCGATCAGCACAGTGGCCGTTGGCGTCACCGCTTCATTCGGGACCGTGTTGCTGACTGCTGGCACGAAAGGCCGACGCTACGCCCTGCCCAATGCGACCATTCACATGCACCAACCGCTTGGTGGCGCACAAGGACAGGCAACGGACATCGAAATTCAAGCCAAGCAGATCTTGCGCTTGAAGAGTTTGTTGCTCGGCGTCATGTCGAAGCACACTGGTCAGCCGCTTGAGGTGATCGAACGCGACAGCGACCGCGATTACTACCTCGAAGCACAACAGGCTGTTGACTATGGCCTGATCGATCAGGTGCTCGAAGTTCCTGAAAAGACCGCCAAATAGGATAAAAGATTTACTAAAGCCTGCCGAATACTCGGCAGGCTTTTTTGTTGACGCAAATTGGAGGACGCTCAATTACGATATAATGCCCCACCGTAATATATATGCCCACGGTCGCAAGTTGGGCTTCCCTGCTTTTGAAAAAGCGCAATTTGCGACCGCGCTGGGTATAAAACTCTTAATTTTTGGAGCAACATGATACCTTCTCATATAAAGGCCCTCATCATTGACATGGACGGAGTCGTCTGGAAGGGCGACACACCGATCGGTGATCTGGCCGCAATTTTTAATCGCATACGGGAACGCGGGTTGAAGTTCGTATTCGCAACAAATAACAGTACAAAGACCTCTGAACAATATGTACAGCGACTGGCAAAGTTTGGGGTGGATGTAGAGCCTTGGCAGGTGATCACCTCCTCACAAGCCGCGGCCCATGCTGTGGCAAAGAAATTTGCTCCTGGTACGAAGATCTTCATCATTGGGGAAGATGGTGTTCAAATGGCATTGGAAGAAAAGGGATTCGAGATCGTCTCTATCGAAAATGCCGCACAGGCCCAGGCCGTTGTCATGGGTATTGACCGCGGAGTTAACTTTCAAAAAATTTCCGAAGCGACCTTGCTCATCAGAAGTGGTATCCCTTTCTACGTCACCAACACAGACAAAACCTTCCCCACCCCACGCGGAGAGATCCCTGGGGCAGGCTCATGGGTTTCAGTCATCACTACAGCGACCGATGTCCAACCCGTCATTGCAGGAAAGCCATTTCCGTTTTTGATGGACTTGTCCCTTGAAAAACTGGGCGTCAAGAAGGAAGATGCACTTGTTGTTGGCGACAGGCTTGAGACAGACATTGCCGCAGGACAGGGAGTGGGATGTCCGACGGCGTTGGTGCTGAGCGGTGTATCTACGAAAGAACAGGCAGATGCGTGGAAGCCAAAGATTGATGTGATCGCTGATGACCTTGCAAGCCTAGTTGGATAAAACATTTTGAATATATATGAGGTAAGCAGCCCCTTGCAGTGTTTGCAAGGGGCTGTACTTAAAAAATAGTCAACCTTCAACAATTGATGTTCATCCTTTACAATTACAGTATGCTTATATATGACTTGAATTTGCAAGATTTAACCAGCCTTCTTGGCGAATGGAATGAACCCACCTACCGCGCCAAACAGATCTGGCAGGGACTGTATCAACACCTTTACAACTCCCCCGAACAATTCTCTAACTTGCCAAAATCATTGCGAGAGAAATTAACAGAACATACTACCTTCATTCCTTTCAAGGTGAAGGTGTATCAAGATTCATCCGATGGCTTCACGCGTAAGACTTTATTCGAATTACCCGATGGGAATTTGATCGAAGCTGTGCTCATGCGTTACGGTGACCCGGCGGATAATCCGCAGATCACTGCTTCTGCGCCGAATAGCGAAAGTCGCGGCGCGAAGAATCGCCGCACGCTTTGCATCTCCACGCAGGCCGGTTGTGCGATGGGATGTGTCTTTTGTGCGACAGGTCAGATGGGATTCAAACGTCATCTCTCGAGTGGCGAGATCGTGGCCCAGGTCATGTACTATGCACGGATGTTGAAAGACGTGAACGAATCGGTGACGAATGTCGTCTTTATGGGTATGGGTGAACCCTTCCATAACTACGATAACACCATGGCCGCTATTGACCGTCTCAACGATGCAGATGGCTACAACTTTGGAGCGCGTCGCTTCACGATTTCGACCGTTGGGCTGGTTCCACAGATCATACGCTTTGCAGACGAAAGACGACAAGTCAACCTTGCCATCTCCCTCCACGCGGCGGACGATGATGAGCGTTTACAGATCATGCCGGTCAACAAGAAGCATAAGGTGAAAGATGTTATTGACGCTTGCAGATACTATGTTGACCAAACTGGACGTCGCGTCACTTTTGAATGGGCGCTGATCTCCGGAGTCAATGACACGCCAGAGGTCGCGAAAAAGTTGGCATCGAAGCTCAAAGGCCTGATGTGTCATGTCAATGCCATCCCCCTTAACCCCACTGCAGGTTACAACGGCAAAGCGACAGACCGTCAGCGTGCGATACTGTTCAAAGAAACGCTGGAGCAGGCGGGGATTCCGTGTACGATACGCATGAGAAGAGGCATAGATATACAAGCAGGGTGCGGTCAACTTGCGGGGTCAGCTCTTCTTTGAAAAAATTTATTGCTTGTATAAAAATTATTGTGATTTATTGACTACGCGCAAAATAAATCAGTTTCATCATTGGGTGAAGATATTTTCCATCTCGCGCGTTAAATATATATAGCATATATGAACTCTGCTGAAGTAATGTGGTTGATCACAGAATGCCTCGCCCAAAATGATGCCGCCATAGAAACGCTCATCCACCAATATGAAGCAGGAGTGTTCAGGTTCGCGTTATCCATTGTTGGCAATCAAGCAGACGCACACGAGGTTACACAAGAAACATTTATAGCTGCTTTGCGGTCGCTCCATACGTACCAGGAAAAAAAATCGTTCAATGCGTGGTTGTATACAATTGCGCTCAATCATAGCCGTAGCCTTCTGCGTAAGAGAAAAGTCCTTGAGAAATTACAAGCAACAACAACTTTACTTTTTCGAAACGAATTGCAGAGACAATCATCACCAGAAGAGACTGTAATTCAAACAGAAAAAGAAGCTGTTGTATGGAATGAACTAAACAAGATGGATGAGATGCACAGGATTGTAGTCATCTTAAGGTACTTTCAAGAGTTATCCATTGCTGAAATCGCAGAGGTGCTCAATATCAACGAAGGAACAATTCACTCCCGACTGCACACCGCGCGGGAACGTTTGAGAAAAGTCTTGCAACCCATGTACGGAGAATAAATGCAGATCTCACATGAAGAGGCGTACAACCTCATCCACCTTAAAGCTGATAACGCTCTCACAGTTAACAGACAGGAAATGCTTGAACAGCATTTAAGCACCTGCTCAGAATGTACGGCGCATGCGCATGCAATAGAAAGTGTTGAAAGTATTTTACGCTCAACAATGCAGAAACACTGGAATCGCCCTGCCCCTCCCCTCCAATCCAGTATCATCAAAGGAAAAATAGGTTTCATCCAAAGTGCACGCTATTTACTGGCTACACGCTCCTTGATTGCAAGCGTTTTAATGATCGTTATTGGCTTCGCCATCTGGCAATTTAGATCACCAATGTCCAGCCCGTCGAACTCAATATTTCTTAGCGCCCCTCCCATTCCAACGCCGTCCCTTCAGCTGACCAGTACACAGCAAAAAGAGATGATTTGTGAAAGCATCCAATACCACGTCCGTCAAGGAGACACCTTGGAAAATATCGCACGTCAGTTCGCAATATCGCCACAAGAGATCATAGACACCAATAATCTTCAAGCTGGATCCATCAGCGGACAAACCGAGCTAACCATCCTCCTGTGTAATCAAACACCCATTGGCACTACCCATCCACCCACATTCACAATCACTCCATTTACAGAGACTATTACCTATACACCCGGGTAAAGAGTTAATGTAAACTTAAGACTATAAACTTGTCAGAACATTGAGATTGAAGTATAAGTCACCCCATCCCACTTACGGTAAAAAAACTATATGACCACTGAAAAAACTTCCTGGCTTCAAAAACCCATCCACTCTGCCCTACCAGCCATCACGAATGAAATTGCGTTATTTGCAGGTGTAATGTTGCTCGCAATCGTCACGAGATTCTATAACCTGGAACCACGTGTAATGAGTCACGACGAAAGCCTTCATACATATTTCTCGTGGCTTTTGTATCGAGGTCAGGGCTATCAACATACGCCCATGATGCACGGACCGTTCCAATTCCACATCATAGCGTTGACTTACTTCCTATTCGGTGTGTCTGATTTCACGGCCCGCATCCCAGCCGTATTGTTCAGCATCGCCACTGTATGGATGGTTTGGTACTGGCGCAGGTATCTCGGCAATTGGGGAGCCATCGTAGCCGGTGTTCTTATGGTCATCTCTCCGTATATGTTGTATTACGGACGCTACGTTCGAAACGAAGCATTTGTAGGTCTTTCAGGTATCGTTTTGCTGTATTCCATATTGAGATATCTAGAAAGTGGCGAAAAACGGTATCTGTATTTCATCACGGCCGCTACCGTACTACACTTTACATCAAAAGAGACAGCGTTCATCTACACTGCTCAGGCCCTCATCTTTTTGGGCGTTTACTTCATCATTCGCATCACAGGTCAAAAGTGGGAAGATAAGCAAAATCTCTACAACATCTTCATTATGGCGCTCGCGGCCTTTATTCTGTTCGCTGGTATTGGGGCCGGGGTTGGGTATATCAACCACCACAGCAATACACTGAGCAGTACTGAGACAGCCGCCCCAGCCGACCCCAACACGGAAACAACGCTTCCCACTGCCCCGACAACTGCTTCTATTTCGACGATCCTATTTGCCGTTGCAGTGATATTTCTGGTGGTAGCAGGTGTTGCCCTTATCATCGGGTATGGATGGGCAAATCTACTAAAAGAGCGTAGCTTCGACATGATTCTCTTGGTAATGACTTTCGTTCTACCAATGCTTGTACCCTTTCCCCTTAAGTGGTTCGAAAAGTTTTTACATGTGGCTATTCCAACCGATGCAGCTTCCGTCACATCTTTGACACCAGAAGCAATACGTACTATTGGAATTCTCACAGCACTTTTCTTTGCCGTCGCGATCCTTGTTGGGTTGCTCTGGAGTCGTGACTGGTGGAAGTACGCTGTGGTCTTCTGGGGACCATTCATACTCTTGTACACGACGATCTTCACCAATGGTCCCGGTTTCTTCACAGGTCTACTTGGCTCACTTGGGTATTGGCTTGTGCAACAAGGCGTAGAGCGTGGAAGTCAGCCGGAGTATTATTACATCCTTGTGCAAATACCGATGTATGAATATCTTGGGGCTATCGGGACACTTGTTGCAATTGGCTTGGGCTTGAAAAAGCTTTTCGGACAGAACCCAGCCACCCCTGAGAATGAAGCGGAGAGTCCAGTCGAGTCAACGCCTGCAACCGTAAATATTTTTGCAGTGTTCTTTAGTCTGCTTGTATATTGGGTCATCACAAGTGTTATCGCATTCACGATAGCGGGCGAACGAATGCCATGGCTCACATATCATATGGCTTGGCCAATGGTCTTGCTAACAGGTTGGGCCATTGGGCAGATCATCGAGTCGGCCATTGAGAAGTTGGAAGGTGAAACACCCTGGTGGCGCCCTGTTATATCACTGGCAGTGATCTCTGTATTTGTTCTGGCGGCGTTCGATACGATATGGGCATTGTACGGTGCGAACCCTCCGTTTCAGGGCACAAATCTGGATCAGTTACAAGCCACTTCCGCATTCCTGCTCCCGTTCATCTCCATGTTGCTATCAGGAGCACTGGTTGCTTATTTGATGAAAAATGATTTTATCAGTCTTGCAATCGTTTCATTGTTTGCACTTGTGATCGTTACGATCTTCTCAAGCGTGATCAGTGGCGCATCCTTCATAATGTCACTTACCACTCCGACTGCTACAGGCATAACGCCAGAGACTTTGCGTTTTGCAGCCGCTTTGGGAGCTTTGTTGGCAAGCATTGCGGGCGTTATCTATCTCGCACGCCTGCCGCGCACCACTCCTTTTGTAAGTTTCGCGGCTTTGGCTGTCTTTGGCTTACTCGCCATACAAACCGGGCGAACAGCCTTCCGTGCAAGTTACATCAACTATGATAATGCCACGGAATATCTTGTGTACGCACATGGTGCCACTGGCATCAAAGAAGTGATGGCGCAGTTGGCCGAAATTTCAGAACGCACGGCTGGCGGTCTCAACGCCGTTGTGGCATATGACGCAAGCGCACCAGACACTGGTGTCTCATGGCCGTTCGTTTGGTACTTGCGCGATTACACAGCCCAGCGGTCCTTCGATGCTCCCACCCGCTCCCTACGTGAAGCAGTGGCTGTTGTCGTAGACGAAAAGAACTTTGACAAGATCCATCCTGCGCTCGGAAACGAATTCTATGAGTTCGATTACATCCGCATGTGGTGGCCAAATCAGGATTACTTCAATCTCGATCAGACTCGTGTTTTGGATGCCATTACCGATCCAGCCGTTCGTGAAGGAATCTTCGATATCTGGTTTGACCGTGATTACACAAAATATGCACAGGCCACGGGAAGCTCAACCATGACCCTGACCACCTGGCAACCAGCAGATAAGATGAAACTCTTTATCCGCAAGGATGTGGCATCGAAGATCTGGAATTACGGTGTAGGCCCATCAGATGCAACTACCACTGTGGACCCGTATGAGCAGGGTACGATTGCTCTACCTGCCGACCAGATCTTTGACAGCGAGAAGTTTCCTCCCGGCTTGAACGCTCCACGTGCTCTTGCGGCTGGGCTGGATGGAGATATGTACATCGCTGACTCACGCAACCATCGTATTCTGCACATTGGGTCAGATGGAAGTGTCTTACAAGAATGGGGCTCTTTTGCTGATATTGCAACCGGTGCTGCGCCCATTAGCACCTTTAATGAACCGTGGGGCATAGCGGTTGGGCCCGATGGTTCCGTCTACGTGAGCGATACATGGAATCACCGTATTCAGAAATTTGATAAAACCGGGCGACCCATCAAAATGTGGGGAGAACTCGGCCAATCATCACCGGAAGCTCCCAATGCATCAACTGCGTTCTGGGGTCCGCGCGGCATTGCGGTTAACAGCTCCGGTCATGTACTTGTTGCCGATACAGGCAATAAACGGATCGTGGTCTTCGACTCGGATGGTAATTACATTACTGAGTTCGGAACGGCAGGCTTTGACCCCGGCCAATTCGATGAACCAGTTGGCGTAGCGGTTGGCCCGAGTGGAACAGTCTATGTAGCCGACACATGGAATCAACGCATTCAGGCGTTCACTCCTTCAGAAGATGGGACAGCCTATTTTCCATCACGCCAATGGGATGTCAATGCATGGTTCGGTCAGTCACTGGACAATAAACCCTTCATCGCAGTAGATGCGAACGAACATGTCTTCATCAACGATCCGGAAGGGTATCGCATCATTGAATTTACATCCGATGGACAGTTCGTGCGCACGTGGGGAGATTTCGGGAGCGGGCCGGAAGAGATCGGGCTGGCCTCGGGTGTGACGGTTGATACGTTCGGCTTTGTCTGGGTATCAGATGCCGGAAACAACCGCATTCTGCGGTACAGATTGCCGTAAATCAAATATAGATAAATCAACAACAGGCGATGAGTGTTACTCATCGCCTGTTGTTGATTTACAACGTCTTAGCCAAATATCATTTTTCTTTTGAATCGCCCAGCCAGATAAATAGCCATCCGCCCACCAAGGCCAAAGCGATAATGCCGAGAACCGCCCCTGTGATACTGCGATTATTACTTGTAGCAGGTTGAGGGACGTGGGTCGGAGCAATGGCCGTCAATGTAGCTGGCACTGTCACAGGTATTAGCGTAGCCGTCGGCGCGAATGACGTAGTCACTTCGGCGGTCATGGTTTCAGTTGGGGTTTCAGTCACCAAGAGAACATTATCTTTGATCAAAAGCTTTTCACCGGGGTAAATGTCATTATTCGACAAGTTATTTAAACGCTTGATGTCATCGATCTTGACCTTGTAGTCAATCGCGATCTGCCAGAGACTTTGACCAGCCTTCACTTCATGGAAGACATCCCCATCTGCATTTGGAGTGCTGATCGCAACGGGAATGACCGCGCCTCCTATCGCAGGGACAACTGTTCCATCCACAACTACCGGTGTCACCGCTGACGCCCCTTCCCCACCACTCTTGGGGAGCGCCGTATCGATCACATAATATACTCGTCCGCCAGTGACCGTTACACCGGCACCGATCTCTGAAAGGTCTGAGGAAAGCATCGTTGTCAGATGTGGAGCATCCCCCGTCCATGCAGTTACAGCATCCTGTGCGGACATGCTCTCCAATCCACCAATGATGTTCTCTGAACGAAAGCCACCTAATGATAAATCGCCAGCCAATGGATAACCTGCGGCAAGCAAACGACTAGTCACAGTTGAACCGCCTGCCCCAGTATGAGTCACATCCCCGGTAGCGGCCATAAAATCTGCTTGCGATTGAGCGGTATACATCAGAATGGGACTGATACTATACGCTGGCAAACCATTAGAACTGCGCAAGGCATTGACGGCGTTAATCAGGTCAAATGCAGAGCCAGCATATTGAGGCGCATCATTCACTTCTGCATGAGAAGACGAAGGAAATAAGACTGCGGCCAAGAGCGCCCAAAGTACGGCAAGGATAGGGAAAATTGATCGTCGCTTCACAAGACGATTATACAGTTTTTACCGTTTCAACAACTTCATTTCGGTTTGAGTTAAGTCGCGCCATGTACCAACTTCCATATCACCGAGGAAAATCCCACCAATGGCAACACGAAAAAGGCGCAGAGTAGGCAACCCAACAGCCGCAGTCATATGTCGGATCTGTCGCTTCTTCCCCTCGCGGAGTTTGATCTCGATCCATGAAGTAGGCCCATGTGGCGTAACAGGCTTGGGTCGAGGAGGCAGGTTCGGGTCCGGTATGAGGCGGGCTTTGGCAGGGAGTGTCCTATAATCTTTGAGCTGAATCCCACGTTCGAGACGTGCCAATTTGTCCTGTGTCGGGTCGCCTTCGATCATTACCCAGTAAGTTTTTTCGATGTGATGCTTTGGGTCGGTCAGACGTTTG
Organism: Candidatus Defluviilinea proxima; assembly: GCA_016721115.1. Classification (NCBI taxonomy): domain Bacteria; kingdom Bacillati; phylum Chloroflexota; class Anaerolineae; order Anaerolineales; family Candidatus Villigracilaceae; genus Candidatus Defluviilinea; species Candidatus Defluviilinea proxima. Next base: position 3,642,754 of record JADKIW010000001.1, on the reverse strand, counting down.
ATGAGGGAACCATCATCAGTAAGTAATAACAGGCCCTCACTGTCTCGATCGAGGCGACCAGCGGCGTAAACATCAGGCACATCGATAAATTGCTTCAACGTTGGATGGCCTGTGCCCTCATCAGTAAATTGCGAAATGATACCGTAAGGTTTGTTGAAAAGGATGGTTCGCATTTCGGGATTATAATGACAAATATCGAAGCGAGGAGTAAAAATGGCTAATCAAAAAAAAGTTGTTATTGCTGGGAAAGTTCACAAAGACGGCAAGTTAAGGAAGAAATTCAGAATCAATAAGCACAAAGACAATGAGGTTGAAGTCGATATTGAGATCGAAGAGGATGGCGACTACGAGGTTGAGAAACTCAGCATAGATGATTTGCCAACTCACATGCACGATGGGCACCCGATCACTTGGTTCAATAATTTTTCCATCAAAAAGAATGGACAACATATCAACCAAAGATATAAGATAACAATTCCTGGCCTTTCGAATATGGGAAAAGGAAGGCTGGTGATCTTCGATGGGAACGGAGATCCATACTATTACACCGGCAAGATTGACAATGACACCTTTGAAATGACCGATGGCGATCCAGGGGTAGGAAAAGCCCCTTAGCCCGAAAGCTTATATATGGCTCGGCGCCAGGGGATGTTTTCAACATAGCGCTTGCGTGCAATTTCATCTTGCAAGCGAGCTAGATGAGCCTCTATCATTTTCTTTGCTGTTTGCAGGATCTGCGTTGCACGTGGATCCTGTTTTTTCTTGAGGAGGATATAGCATGCATAATAGATTCTCAAAGGTTCATCCGTTCCGTCCAGACCTGAACCTGTTTCAAGAAAAGCGAGGATCTGTTCCACAATCTGCGAGGCCGCGTCGAAGTTATTTTCTTGTAGATAGGATTCGACCAAACCGGCGAGAGGCTCCATCAAAAGAGACTGTTGCTTTAACTCTTCACGAATCGTGATAGAAGTCTGATAAGCAACACGAGCGTTTTCAACATCACCCAACAACAAATAGGCATGCCCCATATACAACTCTGCCCAGGCTTGTCCAGATCGCTCCGAGATCGCCTTTGATATTTCTACTGCTCGCCTGGCAGTTTGCAATGCCAGATCAACATCGCCCTGAATGGCATGAATAGCGCTCAAGTTTACAAGAGTAAATGCCTCTTGATTAATATCTTCACTTTCACGGACAAGAATCAAAGACTGTTCATGGCAGGAGCGGGCAAGATCTAAATCGCCCTGCGCTCCCATCACAAAGCCAAGGTTGCCGAGAGCCCCTGATTCCATATACCGATCTCCAACTTTATGCGCAAGTAAACGGCAAACATCCAGGTAGGTCTGGGCAAGAGCATAATTTCCATTAACTGAACTTTCCAGTAATGCGAGTTGATTGAGTGCTCGCGCCTCCAAGGCTGGGTCTTTAATTTCACGGGCAAGCTCCAATGCTTCCACCAAGTAAGCATGCGCTTCAGTGGGTTGATTTTGATCCAACGCAATCCAACCCATGGCACTGAGCATGCGGCTGATCTCTCGTTTATTGCCAACCCGTCGGTCCCGTTTCAGCGCCTCTTTGGCATGTTGCATGGCTTCATCCATCTGCCCAATGCGAAGCAGACAAACAGCCCAAACGACATGTGTATACAGTGCTTGTTCGGTATCGGCCAATTCGTCGGAACAATCTTGTGCCTGTTTTGCGGCATTAATGGCCGCTAAAAAATTCCCTGTAAAATAGGCATGCGCCGAACGAGACATCATCGCCTTTGCAATACGATCTCGATCATTCAGTTGACTTGCCCATTTCGTGAGAAGTTCAATGTCTTTTAGTTGCAGGTCACGCTTACCAATACGAGAGTAAACCCCTGCACGTTCGAACACCAAGTCGTAACGCGTCACCAGATCAGTAGTGGATATGAACAAAAGTGCCCGAGAAAAATAATCCACTGCCTGCGAGTTTTGATACAACTCCGACGCTTCTTTCCCGGCAAGTGTGTAATAAGTACGCGCCTTTTGGATAATGTCGGCACACTCAGCATGGTATGCCAATTCGACATAGTGCCCTCTCAAATTGTCAGCATACAGTGTTTCTAAAGCGCTCATGGCAAGGGTGTGGAGTTCATGACGCCGGGCACGCATTTGCATTGTATACGCCGCATCACGTAAAAGTCCATGCGAAAAGAGGTAGCGAATATCTGTAAGCTTTTGCCAGACTGCCGCTTTCTCTGCCTTTGCGACATGGTCAAAAACCCACTCTTCATTTCGCAACATCTGCGAAAGGACCTGCACTTCAAACTCACGCCCCAACACAGCGGCAGTTTGGATCGTCTCACGCACAGCACGCGTCAACTGGTCGAGTCTAGCAATCAAAACTGCGCTTATATCTCCCGGCACAATCGTATCACGCGGCTTTCCGATCAGACTCCACCCTTCCTTGCTCATCTCAAGCACATCCTCTTCCTGAAAATAACGGACGATCTGCTCGATAAAATAGGGGTTCCCCTCGGACTTTTTCGCAACAAACTTTTTCAGTTCGGGTGAAGCAGTGCCACCCAGAACATCTTCAGTCAGGGCGTCCGCCGCTTTTTTCGATAAACCACGCAAGTCAATGCGAGCATGGATAATGTCATTGGCCAGGGGCTCCCCTCCGGGCCGCGAGGAGACAATCACAGCGACCGGATATGAAACAGTCCCAGCCATTAACGAACGCCGCAAGCGGGGTAAAAAGCTTCTCGTATCTTCATCGGTAAATTGAAGGTCTTCCAAAAACAGGACAACGGGCTGACGTAAACTCTCAGCTTTGAAAAAGGCGATCAAAGCGAGGAATGTGTTGTTATAGCGTCCCTCAGCATCCAGTTGTGCATGGAGCGAATCTTGCCAGTACACATCTACAAGCGCGCCAAGGAAGGATTGTGTCCGTTCCAATTCTTGTTGCAGGTCTGGATGAGGATCGAAGCCAATAACGCCCCAATCTTGGCATCGAACAGATCCTTGCGTTGTTCAGGGGAATGACTCGTTGAAAATCCAAAATAACGGAATAACCAACGGCGCAAAGGGTTGAAGGATTTACGGAATATCTGATCGGACTGACAAACTGCCCAAAGTGCCCTATGTACTTCAAACAATTCAGAGAACTGAAATTCATGCACAAGGCGGCCCTTACCGATACCTGCATCTCCCATGACGAGCAGAACCCCGGCAAATGTCCCTTGCCACAAGGGTTCGGCAAACTTCTTTAGCGCTTCCAGTTCCTCTTCACGGCCGACCAGCGCACCATGATAGATCACATCTTCGACGTCACTACGGCTTTTCAATTCAAACACTTTTTGTTTCGCCGAAAAGCCTTTGAATTTTTGAGACCCCACATATTCCGCATTGAAACGAGTTGAAAGTCTGCGCGCAATGCGTTCGTCCACCCAGGTGGCACCAAGAGGCGCGCCCATCATAAAACGGGATGCAAGGTTCACACCCCATCCATAGCAAGTATATTCCTCGCATTTTTCGCTTCCGAGATACCCGGCGTGAGCAATGTAATAGGTGATACCGGTAGTGATGGGAAAATCCACACGCGCTTGCAAGTCAAGAATAAAATCGAGGGCACGTCCGATATCGTTTTCATATGCGACCGGCGCCCCCCACAGGATCAACACATTACATCCCTTGTCCCCAAAGTCCACGCGCGATAACAAACCACCGTATTCCTCACGTAGTTCAAAAATGATGCGGACAAATTGCTCCAGTTTGGTATCGGGAAGGTCTGGAACGCGCATGAACAAGTTCACGATCTGGCGAAATTCACCGCGCACATCATGAACCACCACTTCTTCCGGCATAAAGATGCTGGAAGTGCCAGGGTCAACTGGCAGAAAAATATCCGAGCGAGGATCAGGCAATTTGGCGCGAAGCCCATCAAATCGGTGGAAAGAATCGAGAGGCGATGTCTCCAACGCATCATTCAAGAGCTCTCTGAATGTATCCGTCAGAATGATCTCACCCGCATTCGCCCTGTGCTCGGCATCTGCGGAACCATCCACAGCCGTGCCACGAAAATAATAAGTGGCCTGCTTGCCATCTTCTGCCCGCAAAATCCCCCACGATACTGCACCAATCGATAAGCCGATCTTGATGGAAAAAGTGAACTTACCATACACCGTCTGCCGATCGGGATGTTCTTTCATGCGTTGCTGGATCAACCATGCCGAAGTAAGCGCACGCAATGCCAGCGTTTTTTCATCCGCATCAATCGGGTATAGCGCCATGATGCCATCCCCCGCAAAACTGACGATCTTGCCACCATATTCAAAAATGCTCTCCACGAGCGGGTCAAACACACCGTGCATCAAACCCGCCAGCACCTCGGCACCATGTTGCCCATGTTGCATGAGCGTATCGGTCATGGCCGAAAAGCCAGAAAGATCAAGGAACATGCCTACTGCAGGGAACTCTCCCCTAAAATGCCCGGCCTTGTAATTTTCAACAATTATCTCAGGGACCACTCGATGCATGGGTAGATTGTAGCACGCCTTCCTGCCACATCGCAAATTATTGATTTCACGAGCAGGTATTATATAATCCTGCCATGCCAAATAACTCCTTTGAAATCAGAGTGTGTGATTCATGCGGACTTCGCTATCCACTTGTGCAGGGAAATACTCACGGCACACGTTGCCCGATCTGCATGGGAAGCACACGCGTCATCCTTACCCGACAGTTGATCCTTGAACCCGAGCCTGATCGCCCCGCTCCATCTCCCGTTAAGAGAAGGGAATTTTCTGTCCTCATGGATAATGTTCGGTCGGCGTGGAATGTGGGTTCGATCTTTCGTTCAGCAGATGGATTCGGGTTTGACCATGCTTATTTGTGTGGCATCAGCCCCACCCCTGAGAATGAGGCGGTGACCAAGACATCGCTCGGCGCAGAAGATTCAGTCACATGGTCCTATCACAAGGATGCCGTGAAACTTGTCAAAGGTTTGAAAAAAGAAGGTTGGAAAGTGTATGCGTTGGAGGAGGACGAAAAGGCCATTTCACTCAATGGCGCTTCATCTGCACGCCGTTCCACTCAGCGTGAAATATTGATCGTTGGTAACGAAGTAACAGGTGTTGACCCCGAACTGCTTGACCTGTGTGACAAAATTTATTACATCCCAATGCGTGGGGAGAAAAAGTCGTTCAATGTAGCAATCGCATTCAGTGTTGCGGCGTACGCGTTGAGATAAAGACTATTCGTCCTTTTTCTCAGAGAGTTCTTCCTTCTCAGAAAGTTCATCGATCTTTTCACGGATCTGATCGAGCAATTTCTGGATCTCGTCTTTCTCACGCAGGGTGACGTGCATGGATGCCTTGAAGGACTGCTTTTGTGCCTCTTGAAGCGTTTCAAGCAAGTGCTGATCGCGGGCGATCTGAGTGTTCTTATGCTTCAGCTTGATCTCAAGACGTTTGCGGTATCCCTCATAGAACTCGATCTCATTCAACGACTTCGCATCGGGAGCGCCTTCTTTCAACAATTCTTCGACCAATGGGAAGAACTCTTCGAGGTTGACTGGCTTCTCCATGAAGCGGGTCACGCCGATGGTGAGGGCAAATTCCTTATCTTCGGGGGCAATATACGTGGCGGAGAGGAACATGACTGGGATATTGCGCGTGGCAAGATCAAGGCGTAAGCGATGAACAAGGCTAAAGCCGTCCATTTTGGGCATTAGGATGTCGGTAATGATCAGCGAAGGGCGTTCTTTCTCGATCTGTTCCATGGCCGCTTCCCCATTGGTGGCAGTAACCACACGGTAGCCCTTGAATTTGAGAGTTTCATCCAACAATTCCAGAATATCTGGCACATCTTCAACAACGAGTAAGTAGCCTTGTTCTGTGGTCATGGCGTTATTTTATCCCTTTCCATGCGTTTGGTGAGAAAAGTTGCAAGTTCTACAACAAATTTGAAACTATCGCTCTATTCATCCTCTTCAAAGTCCAGTTCTTCCTCGTCCACTAGGAGCGGGGGCGGGGAGTTCAAGGGGACAACCCAAATACCGCCTTCATACATCAAGGAGGCAATATCGTAGGGCTCAGGGAGGTAATCTATGCCCTGCGCCTCGATGAACTCCCAAATCAGGGTATGAGGCGGTTTCTCTATTTTAAAGCTCTTCTGTACGCGACCTAAAAAATACTTGGCACTTTCGAGCGAAATCCCATACAAAGACGCAATCTTTTCAACAGGTTTTATCTTATCCATATTGGTATTGTAACCGATGGCACAATATAGGCGACAGCTATTGCCTCACGAAGTGGACCTGTTTCCCTATAAGATCAACAGTATCCACCATCCAGCCCGCATCCATCCATGCAATGGCTTCGACATAGGTGCCCTGTCGTTGATTTCCCCACCAGGAGCGATCCTCATAGGCAGATGGCGGCAATTCACTATTCAACACTTGCTCGATAAACTCAAAGCCCATCGTGACCTCTTCCTGACTGATAGGAAGACTGCGCAAATATTTCTCAAGCGGACCGTACTTATTATCAGGTATCATAACTCCATCCCATTCAGCACATCTCGCAACGCGGTCAATTCTTCTCGTGTGAGCGTAACACCTTTGCCCATCTTTTCGTGATCCGCAGACCAATCGCGCAGGTCATATTTCGGATCACGATCATTCCAACTGATCAGGTTCAGTTCCTTCGCCCAGCCAGAGGCGGATGTGGAAAGCACACTGATCTTTTGCACAATTTCGTATTTGATATCAGACATTTAATTTCTCCAAGACTATAGTTTATTGAAAACATTTCCAATGATAAACGCGAGCATTCCAATCAGTGCACCTAGATAAATTCCGCGCATGGATTGCACGCCTTCTGCAGATGTTTTACTTTTCAGGAGCCTAACCGTGAATACAATGATCAACACATCCATGATGGAGATCATCACCAGATAACTTACACCCAACCAGCCAAAAAGGACAGGAAGCAAGCTAACCAATATCACAAGGCCAAAAAGCGAACTTGAGATAGAAAGGGCAAAGCGCTTCCCTTTCATAAGGGCAATGGACTTTGAGCCACGCTTCTTATCCCCTTCCATATCCATGGCATCACCAGCAATTTCCTCGCCAAGGTCGATGCAGAAACCGATCAACGCAAAACACCAGACGATCTTGTTCCATGCGTCACCCACTGCCATGCCACCAAGGATAAAGGTGATCGCCACAGATGAGCTTACCATCAAGTTCCCAAGCAACCCAGCTTCTTTGAACTTCCAGTTGTACAGGAAACCGATCAGCCAAAAAAGAAGACAAAGCACAAAGGCAGGGACGCTAATTAGAAAAGAAGCAGACAACCCGATGAAAGACGCGATTACAGTGACGAGTATCGCTTCAAAGGGTGAGACAATCCCTGCGGGCAAGGGACGAGTCGGAGCGTTGACCTTGTCCACTTCGAGATCAAAGTAATCGTTCAAAACGATGGCGGAACCCGAGATAAAAAAACCGCAGATAAATCCCAAGGCCATTTCACGCAGAGACGGGAATTTTCCAAGCGCAACAATTTCGCCGAGAACAACACAGACACCAGCAGAAAAAGGCAATTCGGGCCGAAAGATTTGAATGATACCCCTGAGCTTTTTATTGAGCATTCTTCATTTATTACCTTTGCTTGGTTTCGCAGGCTTTTTCAGCGGCTTGATGGAATCCTCGATATCGATGCGATAAGCAAGCATTGTTTCAAAGATACTGCCATAGAACCAGCCACGGAACTTAATGGACTCGTAAATGATAAGCAGGGATATCACCAGAAAGATCAATGCAACCCCGATATAAATTTCGCTTCGTACCAGTAGGAATTGTATAAAGCTATTAATTGCCATGAGCAACAGCGCAAGGCTGGCATTCCGTAACATAATGGACAAGGCGTTATGACGCTCGATCTCACCAGCCAATTCTAAATTCTTTGTACGAATGAAAGCCAATAGAATAGGCCAATCGTTCTCTTTGAAATCGATCTCCCAACGGTCTTGATGCCTTTGTTTGAAGAGTGCAAAGGTGCGAGCGCTATAGCCAGATCTCTTGAACAGTCGAAACCATGCCAGAGCGAACATATCAAAGGCTTCTCCCAAGATGTAGCAAACAACGACCAACCCAAGAGACATCAAGAGCGAGACATTATCAACAGATTGCCAATCCAGTTGAAGTACTCCCATAACGACCAGTAGTTGCAAGATGGCGGCTAGATAAAACCCACCTGGGACAATACGTGAAAAGATCTCGTACACACCCAGTCGTATGTTCATGCTGTCATCTCCTTGTCAAAAGAATTCATATCTGCATTCCCGTGCGTCTCGCTGACAGTTCTTCTATTCTTCTTCCACTTCCAAGATCATTCGAACCACACGCACACGTTTGCCCGAAGAGATGGGCATCTGACTGACGGCATCCCACTCCCCGCTTGAGAACAAAACTTTGCCATCACGAAACACGGATGTGATCGTTTCTCCGACACCGCCCACATACTGGCGACTGGGAGCCTCATCGGGGTCTCCCAGTTTCTTGATCACGCCTCTATCGATGAACGGAGTGAGAAAAACCAACCCGGGACCTTTATCGCCAATGTTGCGCCCAAGACGATACACGGTCAGGCGCGTATCTTCCCGCACAACGCGAATGGCTAATGCAAGAAAAACCATACTCCCAAGAAGGAAAGTTCCAACAAAGCAAAGCAGAAAATTCGTTACCATATTTGTCCCTTATGACATACACAGTCTCTAAACGAAATGCGGACGATGGGTCATTCGTCATTGTGATCCATCGTCCGTCATTTATTTTTGCATCAGAGCGTTCAGCAATGCCAGATAGGCAGGCTTGGGGTTCATGGCATCGTCAAAGATCAAAGCGGAGCCGTAGCCATCGAAAAACCCTGGGATCCAGGAATGCCGATCGCTGAAACCCCAGATCGTGAAGACCTTGCAATTGGGAACGGACAGGCATGCCTGCATCATATCGCCGTAAACCGTTGCCTGAGCGGACAAATCCGCATCACTGGCCGGGACCTTCATACGGACATCCAATTCAGTGATGTTGACCTCCAACCCAAGATCGTCCAAGCGTTTCATGTTCTCGATCACGTCTGCCGTTTGAGGAGGAGACTCAAGGATAAGGTGCATTTGTAATCCAACGCCATCAATGGGAACACCGCGTTCCACCATTCCCTTTACGAGATCGTAGACGGCATTCGATTTCATACCCATATCTTCGTTGTTGTAATCGTTGTAGAACAGCTTGGCCTTTGGGTCGGCTTCGTGCGCGAATTGGAACGCCATGTCGATGTATTCAGGGCCAATCGTTCTGAGCCAGACCGTATCACGCAGAGACCCGTCTTCGTCGGCCACGGCTTCATTGACCACATCCCAATACTCAACTTGTCCACGATAATGGCTGACCACTGTAGTCACATGATCTTTGAGAATGGCGATCATTTCATCGCGTGTGAAATTCCCGTTCTCGACCCAACTCGATAGTTGACTGTGCCACACCAACGTATGACCACGAACCACCATGTTATTTTGTTGGGCAAAGGCGATCAGTTTGTCAGCCACCTTGAAATCATAGACCTTCTGAAGCGGGTGAAGCGACTTGAACTTCATCGCATTATCGGCCGTGATCTGATTGAACTCACGGGCTACAAGCGCACCGTAATTGTCCTCCGCGAGTTGTTGCGCCGATACGCCAGCGCCGAACAAAAGTCCACGCTGGGACGCGAGTTCACGCAAAGAGACTTCACTGGTAGGGATGATCGTGGGCGTGGGAGGGACCGCTGTAGGCGTCGGTGTATCGGTCGGTGTTGCGGTGGGAAGCGGTGTGGATGTAGATGTGCTCGTAGGCGGCAAGGCAGTTGCAGTGGGCAAAACTTGCGGAGCGCCACATCCTACCAACATAATGGACACAAGCACCAAACTGATAAAACGAGACGAGAGCTTCATAAAAATATAACTCCTATATCACATGATCTGACAATTGAGATATGGCTACAGCAGAAAATACGGGCCATTGCTTATACTGGAAGATCGTAACATCTAAGGTCTTGGGTAGGTCCCATTCAGTAATGTTGCGACCAAACAAAAATAGATAATCGTAAACGGCAGGCTAATAATCAGTTGCGCCACAAAATAGTGACCCCATACTGCGAAGGCCCGCTTGAGAAAGCTAGGATGCACAATGTTCGTAAGAGGCAAAAAGGTGGCGACATATTTCGCAATCGTACGTTCATCTACATTGCCTGTGCCAGCCGTTGGCGCAGGAGCGGAACGCAATCGATGGTTTTCCTCCTCGAGGAATTTTATGCGTTGTTCCATCGTCCCCAGATATTCGACCAGTTCATTCATGTTCTTGAATTGTTGTACCATCGTATCTCCTATTCTATTTCCCAATGGGTTGATCTCGTTTTGCGACAAGTATAACGGCTTGCGCATACGGCGTAAACTGAGTACACTGCCTGCATGGATACCCAACAACTATGAGCAAAATATTGTATTTTGGCAATCTGCCGTTTACCACCACCGCCGCGGACCTGACCAAGCTGGTGAAACCGTTCGGCGAGGTGATCAGTGCCCGCATCGGGCTGGATAAGAAAACCTACAAGAGCCGTGGCTTTGGCTTTGTAGAAGTGCCCGATAACGCCGCTCGGGCCGTCATTGAAGCCCTGCATGGGACCAAGTTCCACGGGCGTGATCTCAAGGTCAACGAATCAGCGCCTCACCCCACCAAGAAAGATATGTCTTGGAAAGAAAAAGACCGCATGGATTACGAAGATATCTTTGATGATTAATGCAGACAGTGGACGATAGTCTGTAGACTGCTACGCCTGCACAAACTACTCCTTGACGACAATTTCGTATTTCTTCATCAACGTCTGGCCACTGACCTGCGTTCCATAGCACCATGCAAAGACTGTAATTTCAAACACGCCCGCCTCTTCTGGGGTGCCTTTAATTTGCGCGGCATCTTCCCCATTTAAGAAGATAAACTCCAAGCCAGCTGGTAACGTCCCTTCTTGAATTGTCATATCACCAACGGGCGTCACATTCTGTGTGATCTTCATTTCGACTTCATACGCCACACCGACTTGCGCCTCGGGCAGGGACTCGGGGGTAATCAACAACCGCGTCGTCACTGGCTCAAAGTTGGGTTCTGGTTCTGGCGTCGATGTCGTAGGCAGGAGGCGCGTCCATGCAGAACAAGCAAGGGACATCACCGAGAGCAGTGTCAATACATATAAGAATAATTTTTTCATAGCTTTCCTTATTTAGTCTCTTCAAGCATCACATTTTCGGTTCGATTGGCGCGACCATATTCATAAGAAACGCCAACGTGACGGCGGTTGCACAGGCGGGTAAAAAGCCCAAGATCAATATGCCGATTTGTCCCAAAGCATTATTGGGAGTTACCAAGGCAAGCAACCCCCAACCCACTATATTGGCCGCAACCCACCAACCTGCCCGAGTGAACCGATGTCGCAGTAACAGCCATTGTGATGTACCAATGCCCAATCCCATCAGGAGAAAGATCAAATCCAGATTGCTCAGAGGCGCGTCTGTCCAATTCAGCCAACTGGGGAGCAAGATCAAGAGAAATCCGAGAGACCAGCCCGCAACGGTGACAAGTATCCACCACCCCATATGATCCAGATACTTGCGCAACAACCCGTATTGCATCAATCCCGTCAATGCGCTCACACTTGGGACGAGAATGTACATCGCCAGATAGTCTTCAGTAATATGGCGTATCCCATTTACAAAGACATAATCCCCAACAATATTGGTGATGATTTTCAGAATGATAATGCTAAGGAGATAAGCGATGGGAACACACAAGGACGTGAGAACGATCCAACTGACATAAAAAGAGGACGGTACAGGCTGTTTGAGGCCAGTGGATAGGATCTCTATATTTGCCTGGCGAGTCATGGGAATCTCCTTTCACGGCTATCAGACGCATTACTGCACATTTTACTCCCGCTTGCGGACGATTACCTTTTTTGACTTCCCCAGACTTTCAAAAACGCAACCGTAGGGGCGACTCGCCAGGGATTGCCTGGCGCCTTGTCTGGCGAGACTCTGTTGCTTGATATAACAACCGACGGCATTGAACGCCTCACTCAACAACCCCTCGACACGCCCTTCGGGCAGTCAGTGCGGCGTCACGCCACCACGCCCGCAAACTTTCCATCAAAATTCACATATTGTGGACTGAAAGACGATGTTCTGAAAATCTTCTATTCCACGATTTTTGCCTTACGCGCATCACTTCGATTATTCGAAATGATTTGTATTGATGCAAAGACAAGCATAACGAGATTAGCAATGATCAATCCCAATTCAGTGCGACTGAGCACGTGTCCATATGAATTTGAAATCAGTAAAAAGGCTATCAACAATACTCCTACTGCGAAGACTGGTATGAAATGGCTACTCGGTGCTAAAACCGCTAAAACACGCTCCTCTCTAGTTAAAAAACTAAAAGAGGAGATATGAGCTTCCCACCCAAGTACCCGAATTTGTTTCTCAGAGCTTCCTATTTCATTTACGATGTAATTCATTCGTGGAATCAAAGTCTCCAACAAATATCTTGATATCCAGTTTATAGACCTCCATGCTTTTAGCATCTCCCATAAAAGAATGTGAAAGACAAAAGGAAACAGCAAGAGAACAATAAGCAAATCCTCCTTGGCAACATATGAAGACAACCCAAGACCTGCGCCAATTGCCACAAGACATAAATTAAGGTATTGCCTTTGCGATTCTATTAATTGCAATACCTCTTGTTTAAGCACAGAGAATTCCATTTTATGCAATTCCAATTCTGCAAGTAACGCTTCTCTTTGATTTTCTTTTTTCGTAGCCATTAATTATCCTCCAAAACTCTCCGCCAACAGCGACTCGACCACTTCGACACGCCCTTCGGGCAGTCAGTGTGGCGCCGCGCCACCACGCCCGCAAATCGACTCATTTTGAGACTCGTAATGCTAACCACGTCCAAACGGCGCCCATGAAATCTATTATCCCGATCAGAATAATAATAGGTTTACCGAAACCCAACAGGACAAAGGTAATGAGGAAAAGGATAACCGTTGAGCGGAGGTAGACGGTCCAGCGGAAGAAATCAGTCATTTCCTTGCGCGCCGCCAGGATATAGTAGATACCCAGGTAGAAAAGCAGCATTCCCAAGATACGAATCCAGATATCATGCGTGGCAGGGATTTGAAAAATGCCAAGCCAAAGATTGGGTACCACAAGCAACACGATGCCAAGTCCCACGAGATATAAACCAAATACGAAGATAGTAAATGCGATTTTACTCAAATTTTATTCCTTCGTAGACCTGTCAGGTCTTTTCACGCGAAACTCTCACTCAACAATGACTCAAACAACCCCTCGACGCTTCGACACGCCCTTCGGGCAGTCAGTGTGGTGCCGCGCCACCACACCCGCAAACGCAACCGTAGGGGCGACTCGCCTGGGACTGACTCGCGCCTTGTCTAGCAAAACTTCCTTGCTTGACATAACGACCGATGGCATTGAAGAGTCGCCCCTACGCATTGAATGCCTCATGTAACAGACTCTCAAACAACCCTTCCACCTGCCGCGTGGACTCGGACATCCTCCCCCGCAGGGACTCGACCCGCGCCACTACACCCGTAAATAGATTATTTTTCATTTTGTCTTTTCTTTTTCTGTTTGACATTTTGCGCTTGAATCTCTTCTAGTAACCAGTTGGGGAAGTTTTTTGTATCATCAATTTTCACATCTTTCCAAATACAGTTTTCCACACGCCCGACTTTTTTCCACTTCGAATCGGTCAAATCGGCATCTGTGAAATCGCTGTTTCTAACTACAGCACCTGAAAAATCGGCGTCCTTCAAAATTGTATTATGAAATATGGCGTCAGATATCTTTGCATTCCGAAAGTTGACACCCCGAAAATGAGCATTTGTAAAATCAGGATATTCTTTTTTGCTTTCGTCAGATCGCGACCGTATCACCGCTTTTGAGAAATTCGAATAGAAAACGATAGCATTTGTAAAATCTGTTGCGGCAATTTCTGCATTTCTAAAATCTGTAAATTTCAAGTCTGCATCTTTAAATTTGGTCAGGCGTAAATAGGCTTTTTGAAATATCGCACGCTCAAAATTTGCTGAGGAAAAATCGTAGTCAGAAAGATTTGCGTCAGTTAAATCATAATTTCTTAGGCTAATTTTCGGCTTCGATGTCTCCCAACTGGAAACAATACGAAAATCTGCTAAGCGCCGCTCACGTTTTGCACGGATCAAATCAAGTCTAAAAACTACTAAACCAACAGTAATACCACTTATTACACCACTAATTATCGATCCAAGAATATCTGACCAATTCATTGTTGCCATCCAAAACTTTCGCTCAACAGGGACTCAAATAACCCCTCGACCTGCCTCCCCCGCAGGGACTCGACCCACGCCACTACACCCGCCTGTCCCCAATAAGGAGTAAACTCTTCTTGTGGGGCTTTAGCCGTTATGTTCCCGCTGTTACGGTTCATAAGGTTTTGCATCATTCCACAGTGCAAGTATTTGATTTTTATAATATTCATACCAATACTCATCCCTTGGCGTTAGCAAAATTCGAGGACCATCAGCCTTTGTCTTATATTCATAAGTCTTGATATAAATTTTTCCACCTGACGACATCATATCCATAGCATAAACGCCAAAAGCAAAAGGGAAATCGACAAGACGAATTTCTAAATTAGATTTATTAGACCTGGAAATTTGTTGCAGGTTACTTAGTGTAGTATGAATACGTTCTCGATGTTGTTCATCTGTCATAGGATAATAAAGCGTCTTGTTTGCGTAAGTTAAACTGTTCCCATTTGGGTCAAGTAAAAGTATCTTTACTTTTTCACCCCGTTCTAATTTTTCGTCAAGCAACGTTGAATAATTTACAATTGTCCTAGTTAAATTATATCCAAACAGCCAGGTTTCTTTTGCTTTCTCTATATCTCCCTGAACAGATTCGGGAAGTTTTTTCATGAAAAACTCACTATCCCTTTGATTTAGTACCATATCCAAACGATGACGATTACCCAAATTGGTTATCGCCAACAACGCCAATACAGCAAGGGTTATGGATCCAAGCAGAGCTTGTGGGGCAAGCCCAAAAACATTAGCTATAGACAAACCCAAAGCCACAATAATTGCTATATACGAGTCAATATTTTCACCTTGTCGTATATCTTGCCAAATTGTATTTAGAAATTTCATTTCACTTCCCTTTTCTCAATATTTATTTTCCAAAACTCTCACTCAACAGACTCTCAAATTGCGAAGCATCCCCTTCAGGGGACAACTCATCGACACTACTTCCCATAGGAGTTCTTTTTATTGTAGGCGCCGCGCTGGCGGGCAATACTCAGGGCAAAGACAAGATCACCTACGAATAGGACCCCATCGATAATGAGCAACCACACTTCAAACAATTGCATCGTCTGGGGTTGAGAAACGCGGATAAACACATAGATCCCAATGACCCCAAGGCCCGTGCCAAAAGACAAAATGGACCGTAGACACAGCACCACCCATCCAACAAACAGGTTGTTGGTCGGGTTCTGCCCAGCCAGATACCCTTCCCACTGAAAAACGGACACTTTCTCCTTTGATAACTTGGAAAGGAGTTGCTCGATTTGAGGGCGCAAAGTGCTATCGACATACATGGCGGCAATCGTAATCATTCTTTCATATCGCAATTGAGTAAAGGCAACAGCGAAAAAGAGAATAGGGATCAATAAAATAACGCCCGCATATAGCAAAGAGCGATCAAGGATGGTGAGTATGATTGGAATGGAAATGCCCAACGCGGCAAGTGTAATGCTGTCTAACTGCCCTTGCATGGACCGATAATCTTGCACGCTTTGCCGCATCACCTGATACTCTGCGAGCAAAGCTTGATATTGCATTTTCAAGGCTTCTATTTTGTTTTCAGTCATATTTGCCTTCCATAGGGATTTCACAACTCTCCTGTAAAAATACGCCCTGCCGAAGTCCCCTTGTGTTTTGCCTGCATCTCAGCCGCATTCTCACGATCACCCAGCCGCTCCAAGAACAACAAATACGAAAACTGCTCAATCGCATCGAGCGGGTTAGACAGTCCCCCCCCGTCCAGAACTTATCCCAAAGGGCATCTACTTGCGAACGAAGTTTAGGGTCGGTTAACAATTAAGGCTGCGTAAAATAAATTCGCTACTCTGGTTCAGGTCTTGTACCATAGGTTACTCCAAATAATCTATTGTTATTAGCTTTTGCCTTATAAAGAAGTTCTTGAAACTCATCTAAGACATCTTCATATTCTTCGACTATGTTTTTTAGGGCATTTTGCTCTATTGACACAATAAGTCTTTTTGTGTGTTCATACACACTTTGAATTATCTCAAAAGAAATTAAATGAGGCTGAAATACTTTTGCGTAGCTTACTATACCTTTTTCATTAAAAGCTTGAACTTCAGCGACATCAGATAAATGCACCTTATCCAAGAACCTTATCATCACGCTTAATTTTTCAGCAAGTTTATCTGTGTGCTGTCCTGGAACACGAAAATCAGATTCAACCCGAGCGTCTAACATAACCTCTTGTATAAAATGAATATTATGAATAAGGTGATCAATATAACCTCTCCCAATTTCTGTAATTGAAATTTCGTCTTGATCATTTTCGGGCGTAATGTGAAACGCGTCATAGCCATTAGAGGTTAATAATTGACAATCATTACTTAACAATTCTTCTAAAGCTTTCGCTGTGACATCATGATTAGGAGCAAGATTTAAAGTATTAAATGGTGCAAACGTGCTAAGAATTGTGGGTGTATGACATGCTCCCCCTCTACCAGCTATGTATTTTAACAAACGCACCTTAGTTAAATATCTACCATCTGTTACACCTTCAACATCAAATGGATTTACTACTCTAGGATTTTGATATCCACGAAATTGTGGGTACCCAAATCGAACGATTGCGCGAATTAAGTAATGCACAGTTAAATCTCTTCTTTTCATCTCTCCAGCTGTCAACTGGAAAATACTTTGCGCTAATACAAGCGAGTTTCTAATGCTTTTCCCTGAAACGCTAATAATAAATTCTCTAAATGCACTCCCGTTCTTCAATTTTGGGTATATCTTTCGCAGATAAGAGGTTGCTAATCTTTTTTCTTCATCAGTAAGCGTTTGCGCTGCTTTAAAATACGCATCAGGCTCATTTAAGAATCGCTCAAGACGACTTATTATCACTTGATGTGGATCAGGACTTTGATGAACAATGATGTCACGCAAGATATCATTCAACCCGTGACGTTCAAAAGTTTCGGGGCGAACAAGAATTACAAACAACGGTCCATGATAATGTGCACATCCAATAATGATTTTAACCAAACTCCTTTGGAGTTCAGTCGACAAAGAGTCGACATTGTCCAGGATAATGATCGCGCACTCTCTATGATTCGAAAACCTAACTTGAATGATAAAACGATAAAGTAAGATTAGATATCTAAGATACCAGATAACACTTTTGT
This sequence comes from Candidatus Defluviilinea proxima, assembly GCA_016721115.1. Lineage (NCBI taxonomy): Bacteria > Bacillati > Chloroflexota > Anaerolineae > Anaerolineales > Candidatus Villigracilaceae > Candidatus Defluviilinea > Candidatus Defluviilinea proxima. Next base: position 3,625,186 of record JADKIW010000001.1, on the reverse strand, counting down.
CTTTTAATTTTGCTTTTATGATTTTGCGGTTGCTAATTTCTTTTTCGCTAAACACTTTAACTTTTCGCACATCGGGATATTCAGAGTGAATATTCCCAACAACTTGCTCAACAAAGCTATCGCTTCCAAATTCATTTATTTGTAGCAAATGGTCCCAAAATTGACGATACTCAAAGTCGTCATCTAAATAGTACACACACTTATTCCAAAGTTGAGTGCAAATTTTGTCGATCAAGTCTGGAACTGTAGCTTTTATTTCAGTGATTAATTCTTTAAAATCCACCCAAGCCGTTAGTCTCTTAGGTGGATAGTCAAATCCCTGGCATTCACACACGACTCTATCCATAAAATTTTCCATGATGTATTTCATGGTTGTTGTCTTACCAGACCCCATTCTTCCTTTAATACAAAGCACAGGGTCTATTGGCTTTAATAGCTTATCTAATATCGAACCTTCATAATCACCAATCTCTATCTCTCCAAGCCCATCCGAAATGTAGACCTTCTTTTTATTCGTAGTGGTCATGTAAAAATCTTTAATAACATGCCGTTCATCTGGAAATAATATTGTTCCGCCTAAATTATCGAGCCCTCGAATAATTCGCTTGTCACCAACTACAAACTCCGATTCGAAATCTACTACTTCTCCAAGACGCCTAAGTTCAGTCATAATACCCTCCAGTTATGTTTAGCTTAATTCATTGCAGAATCTTTTTCGCAATAGTTTTTATTTCTACAAGAGCGGACAAGAAATCATCATAGTTATTCCTAAAGTTTTTCAACAACGAGAGTCTTTCGACAGCCGAAAACAAATCTCTCCAAACCAAGTCGATATATACAGACATAAACACATCATCTTTTAATGCCCTACTGTCAACAGGCGTATTTTCAATAGCCAATCCTACTTTATGCATTTTTTCTATCAAACGAGCAACTTCGTTGTCTCTTTTTTGACTCTCGGAATACTCTGACTCATTGAACGATTTATTTAATAGTTCTAAACTTTTATCAGCTATATTGCTCGCTCGAAATGTGAAATTAATAAACATGCTTTTTGCATGGTTGATTGCATCATTGTTTTCCTTGTTTTTCCAGAAAATATTGACTAGATAAAAACTAAAAGAAATCGAGACCAAACTACCAATAAACTTCAAATAATCTCCAGCAAACTGATAACTTATAAACTCCATTTGGTCACCGTAAAGAATCTCTACCACGGCAACAGGGGAAAGTAGCGCAATTACAATAACTATTAATGCAACCTTGTGCCATCTATTCATAATATATCTCCCATCTTATATTTTTATTTTGTCCAACAGTTGAACAAGATCATTAATTTCCTTCTCCGTAACCCACCATTCCACCGTATCCGCGCCAAACATATCCAGCGGCGGCTCGTGAGATTCAGACTTCGGAATTCTTAGAGAACTCCGAAGTCTTGTGCTTGAGATGGCATCTACTTGGCTGCGGAGTTTAGGGTCGGTGAGCAAATCAGATCAATCCTTTGAGTTTGGCTTTGGTGTACGCAGCAATGGTGAATCCGTCAGTGATTTCGCTATCAGCAATCATTTTTTCAAGTTCGGGGACAGAGACCCAAATTGGTTTTTCAATACCTTCTTCTAATTGCATTTCGCCAACCGAAGCCATCCGCGCAAAAAAGAGATTAATTGGATTCCCTTCAAGGCCTGTGTTGTTGTAAACAACTCCAAGCTCAAATATCTCAGAGACATCTCCACTGATTTCTTCTTTTACTTCAACTATTGCTTGGGATTTTGCGTCAACACCTGATTCCCCAAAACCTCTTGGAATTTCCCAATGATACATGCGGGTGGCATGGCGATAGTGTCGAAAAAGAAGCAGTTTTCCATCCTTTTCAGGCAACACAACTACACCTGCAGCACCTCCTTCCAAGTAGGCACGGTTATAAATTAGGATATATCCATTTCTATATCCACCTGGGAATTCCACAAGATCGCGTAACACCAACAGGCTGTAATCTTCAAGAAGAATACCAATATCCGCCCTATCTTGCGAAACTCCCTGCTTTTGCAAGTCGATTCGTCTTTGTTCCTGCCAGTTGGAAATCACATTTTCATCAGATATTATTTTTATCAAGGCGTTTTCATTATCAAACAATTTAGGGTGAGAGCTCGCTAACGAAGAATATTTCATTGTATTTACCAAAATCCTTAATATCCGTAATAATTTACACCAAGGTCTTCAGGTTGACTTAAGTTCGAATCATTTTCAGATTTTATTTCATCGGTTAACTCTTTAAAACCTGGCGTAGATCGCAACTGTCCGAGCATATCGTTCCAAACTTCGCGCCCAGATTGCACATTGCCGCGCATAAAATCAAGGCTCACATCCAAATCAGCGTCTGTGAAAGTTCTTGCTCCAACAGTAAATCTCATTAAGAATGGTGTAACCCCAGTAGAAAGTGTCCCCGTCCCTAGTGTTGTTAATATTTTCTGAGACGGATCAGCAGGGTTAATGGCAATTTCGATTGCTTTTGCCCCAACCGAGATCAAGAGTTTCACCCAAGGCTCCCATTTTGCTTGTTCGCGTTCAATGCGAATACGAGTTATGGCTGTATTCAGTTTTTCAAATTTTGCATAGAACACGGCACTTAAATGAGGAAATTGCAATGGATTTGCCAACAAATCCAACATAGCTTTTCTATACATCTCCCACTCTTCGGTCTCGCGCGTCCTGATTACATCAGCCAACTTTAGATCACCAAGGTTTTTAAGATACATCCCTTGCGTAATTTGATCAAATGCAAGACCACGTAACGCTTGTAATATATCTTTTACATTTTCAGGGCTAATAATGTTCGCTTGAATTGTTTCCTCAAGGTCACCAAGCGCTGCACGCGGCGGAGATCCTTCTGGAGTAAGGGAATATCTACCCATTGCATCAGGCAAATTTACGTTATATTTCAGATCAACGATTTGTTTGATTTTTGCTGCATAAGGTTTCTTGCTGTAATATCCTTCAGCAATATTGGTACCATCAGTCACTACGAACTCTTTATATAGGTCGTTTCTTGTAATGAGTCGGGTATCTGCCAAATTGAATGCATAAGAGGCAACGTCCTTAAGCCGTTTGCGGAATTCAGGAAATTCATCTTTAGGTATTTTTAAATATCCCGCAAGATGTTCAGCCCGCTGTTCAGTATTCAAGGTTTGAACATAATTATGATATATCCCCGAAAGTCTTTTGAAGTCATCATTCTGATCGCCCCAATCCAGTTTAACGCACGACATATGAGTATCATGAACAATATCTATCCAGGCATTCCAAAGACTGTCTTTTGTGTCAAAGGTAGGCTTTTGATCTGGTGAGTCCTCAAACACAAGGTATGGAATTATGACATTTGTATTGAGAAGTGTTTTCAATTGTTCGCGACTCTCAGAATCATCATAGTCATCTACGACCACTTCATTGTTAAACATAAACGCTCGGTTTACAACAACCTGCTCTCCATAAACTAGAGCGCGTCTCCATTCTTTGATGACATGTTTTGAGCGTTCCTTTTGTACATCTTTCAAAGACCTACCTTCCTTGATCATACTATCAAGGAGGGTATTTGGGACCCATTGATTATCCAGTACTTGAGGAACGATAGCGGCTTTAGCAAGTTTGCTAGGCGTGAGTTTTTCAAAATAAGCGCTCATTTGTTTTAACGTCCTTTCTTGGCTATTATTTGTTGGTATGCAAAGTTTATATCTAAGCTTTCCATCTTAGACAGCTGGTAAGCTTCAACTACATCAATCGCGTCATCTGTATCTAACTCTATCAATGCGGATTGAATATATGATTCTCTAATATTTTTCGGAATTTTTCCGTCAAACAGCTGGTCTTTTAAAGCCGTAAAATATTCATATGGAATAACAAGTTTTTTTAGAGAAACATTCATTGCATTGAGTAATCTACCATCTAACTTATATGGATTTTTCAGCCATTTTTCCAGAGACTTTCTAGACTTTATTGTTCCAAGTTCACCCAAGGCCATAACACAGGCTATTTTCAAGTCAAGATAATCTCTTTTGTAGTTGTCAATCAACATTTTTTCCGAATTTGAGATTTTTATTTTCCCTATTATCTCAACGATCTCTGTTGCAATTCTGTCGTCAGATTCCTCTTCTAGCAATAAAATTAGATGTGGACCCAATATTCTTAATAACGCAATTTCAGAACTTGTCTCACTTAATAAATAAGGAATATTTGCTACAGATTTTGGAGTAGGAATAACATCTGATTTATTAGCGACATCAAATTTTGCATCAACTCTGGATGATAAATATTGCCGCAAATATAAATAGCTAACCCCTCCTTTAATTTGTTGAACAGATTCTTGCGTGTTCCTAGTCCCAAGTATGTATATAACTATAGAGAAAATTATTAAAACACCCCCCGTAATTAATAAGACATTTCCTGCTCCGCCAGACACTGTATATCCATAAGGGTTTATGGGCGGGAAAAACTTTACCAATCCCGAAATAATCAGTAGTATCCCAAACAAGAAGAAAATTGAATCAATTATTAAATGGATAATTAAATTCTTATTGTCAAACACCTTTTCGATCCATTTTGACGTATCACTCATACATCATCCATTTGTTATAAGCCAACGCATACACCCACAGCGAAAACCAATCGCTGTCTAAATATTCTTTGGCTTATATAACAAAGCATCCTCTTTTCTGCGCCATTAGAAACGCTAGTACTGTGAACCAGTCGGTTATATCGCCATCCATAATCCTTACCTCCAGCTCTTTAAGTCCAATTAACTCAATTTTTTGCACAGGCTCTCCATCCTGAGTACGAGGTTCGCCATCTTCCATATCAGCGTAAAAGAAAGCGGCAGTAGGCTCCCGCCATACTTGAAGAATCTTTTGAGGTGCTAGGCTTATCTCTTCCTTCAGTTCCTTTATTGCATTCTCCTCGGCTGTAAGTCCTGGAGTTCCCCAGCCTCTAGGAAACTCCCAAAACCATGCCCTGTCTTCATGGCGGAAGTGTTTAAGCAAGATAACTTTATCACCTTGAACAGGCATAACCACCGAGCCTATCCCGCCCTGAGTAACAATTCGGTTAATACTTCGCCGCCATCCACCAATTCTTCCATCCGCAAATTCCACTAAATCGCGCACTACATATTCCCACTCATCCTCTGCCAAAACGCCAATGTCGATCCAGTTTTCAGGTTTTCCTGTGTCGCGGAATTTTTCTCGCAGACGTTCATGCTCAATGCGAATTCGATCGGGGTCTGTAATAACTTTAACTTCACCCACCTCGCCCGTATTCCGAAATAGCTCTGGGCGCTCCCCGACCAACGCTAGATATTTGCTTAAAAAGTCCATTTTTCTTTTCTCCTGTTAACTATTGAAATTAAACTGCCATTCGGTTTGCAAACTCAACTACTTCTTCCTCTTCCTTCTCCGTAAACCACCGCTCCACCGCATCGGCACCAAACATATCCAATGGCGCATCATACAAATCAGCGGTTTCGAGATGGCGCTTCTGCAAGAACACACTTTGCACCGCGCGCAAAAAGCGAATCTGGTCAGCGTTGTAGTTACGGTGAGTGTTTATTGTACATCCCATAATTTCTTTCCTCGAAAAGGAATGCAAACACCAACCCGCCTGTTCCAACTGCGGGTCGATTATTTGCTTGCGGGTTTGGTCTTCAAAAATTTTTCGGGGCATAGTCCTTTTCCCAAACGATCACCTGCTTCCCGACTCGACGATAGGTTAAGGATACAGCCAAATCTCTTCGTTCGCAAGGTAACATTCGTTACAGATTTTGCACATTGAAACCCCACCTCCATTTGTTGTACAATGAAACAGAATGTAACAACGATACTAGATCCTGAGGAGAGACTCTATGTATAGCACTGCTGTTCACGTTCGTCGTTTCTTTTCCATGGGGGTCAGCCTGCTCGTCGTATTGACCCAGGTCGTTTCCCCCCTACCCGTTCTTGCAGATCACACCCCCAGCCCGGCCAGTGTCACGGTTGCCGGGTCTCTGCAATCGGAGATGGGATGCGCGGGCGATTGGGACCCCGCTTGTGCCACCTCGCATCTGGCCTATGATGCGAGCGATGACGTCTGGCAAGGCACCTGGACAGTGCCCGCCGGAAGTTACGAATACAAAGCTGCGCTCAATAACAGTTGGGATGAGAATTACGGCGCCAATGCCGCGCCCGGCGGAGCCAACATCCCGCTCAACCTTGGCGCAGATACATCGGTCAAGTTCTATTACGATCACAAATCCCATTGGGCCACCGATAGCAAGAATTCGCGCATCGTCACAGCCCCGGGCAGTTACCAAAGCGAGATCGGTTGCCCCGGTGACTGGGACCCCAGCTGTCTGCACTCGTGGTTACAAGACCCCGATGGCGATGGCATGTATTCCTTCTCCACGGCCGATATTCCAGCGGGCAATTACGAATTCAAAGCGGCGATCAATGAAGGCTGGGATGAGAGCTACGGCGATGGCGGCGGGAACAACATTCCGTTCACCGTGCCCGGCGCTGGTTTCCTCGTCACCTTCTCGTTCCACTCTGCCACTAATACCCCCAGCGTAACCGTCACAAGCACAGGCCCCAAACTGGATAACAATGTGGAATGGGACGGCCTGCGCCATGACTCACGCGACAATCTCTACCGCACGCCCGGCGGCGCGGTTCCTGCCGGGACGAACGTCCTGATCCGCTTTCGAACGTTCCACAACGATGTGACGGCTGTCACACTGCGCGTCTACGATCTTAACACCAGTGGCCAGCAACTCATCCCCATGAACCCTGCCGCTACCGATGTCTCTTGTTACCAAAGCGGACTCGAAGCTTCCACGTGTGATTTCTGGCAGGCATCTATCACGCAGGCCTCACCGAACAACTTGTGGTATCGCTTCATCGTCACCGATGGAACAGATACCAATTACTATGCCGATAACACAGCCGCGCTCGATGGCGGTCTCGGGAGTGTCAGCGATAACGTAGTGGATAACAGTTATGCGCTCATGTTCTATGATCCCGCCTTCACTGCACCTGCCTGGGCCAAGAGCGCCAGCATTTATCAGATATTCCCCGATCGCTTCCGCGACGGACGCGTGAGCAACAACCCGCATACGAACGATGTCCGTTACGATGACCCGGTCCTCAAGCTTCCGTGGAACGTATTGCCCGAGGGCTTTTGCCGAAACTATTCGGATGCTGCGACCAACTGTCCCTGGAGGTTTGACGCGACGCCCCCTGCTGATAGTCCCCTCAAAGAACAGCCGCGCGGACGTGATTACTTCGGCGGCGATCTGAAAGGCGTCGATCAATATCTCGATTACCTGCAAGTGCTTGGCGTCAACACGCTCTACTTCAATCCCATTTTTGATGCGGGCTCCAATCACTCGTACGATACGCAGAACTACTATCAGGTCGATCCCTACTTTGGCACACAAAAGGATTGGGAGAATCTCGTCAAGCACGCAGACCAACGTGGCATGCGCATCGTTTTAGATGGCGTTTTCAATCACATGTCATCGGATAGTCCGCTCTTTGACCGTTACCACCACTACGGCACTCTTGGAGCCTGTGAATCGCCTCTTTCCCCATATCGAAGCTGGTTCTACTTTCAAGATGTGACTCCCGGCACTGGGACTTGTGTGGGCAGTGATGGAAGTGCCGCCTCAGCCAACTACACCGGCTGGTTCGGTTTCGATTCGATCCCCGTCATCAACAAGACCCTACCCGCGGTTCAGCAATACTTCATCACCAACAATGATAGCGTCACCAACCATTGGCTCAACGCTGGCTCCAGCGGCTGGCGCATGGATGTGATGGGCGATGCATCCTTTCCTGCTGGCTATTGGGAAAGCTTCCGCACTGAAGTAAAGACCACCGATCCGCAGGCCTTCATCATCAGTGAGACCTGGCAAAAAGATGGCACGCTCCTGCGTATGGTACGCGGCGACCGCGCCGATACCACTATGAACTATCGCTTGCGCGATGCAGTGATCGGTTTGCTTGCGCCGCAAGGCTTCGACTCAAAAGGCTTTGCCGATAGCGGACGCATCATTGCCCCGTCTGAGTTTTCGGCCCGCATGCAATCGATGCGCGAGGATTATCCTGATGCCGCGTATTACTCGCTCATGAACCTGCTCGATAGCCACGACACCGAACGCCTGCGCTGGACGTTGACCCCCGGCGAAGAGACCAAGGCCAACAAGGAATTGAACCCAACCAGCGTTGCCGAAGGGAAGCTCCGCCAAAAGCTTGCTTCGTTCATCCAGTTCACCGTGCCCGGCGCTCCCACCGTTTTCTACGGCGATGAAGTCGGCATGACCGGCGATGATGACCCCGATGACCGCCGCACCTATCCGTGGGGTGATCGAGGTGGCTCGCCGGATTATTCGATGTTCTTCCATTACACGGCACTGAACGCCTTCCGCAAGACCCAGCCCGTGTTGGTCAACGGCGATTTCAAAATGTTGCTGGCTGATGATGCGTCACAGGTCATTGCCTATGGCCGCAAAACCACCAAACAAGCCGCGCTCGTGATCGTCAATCGTAACAACAGTACACAGAATTTCACGATCCCTGTGGCTGGTTACCTGCCAAACGGCATCGAATTAGGCAAGCTCTATACAGTCGGCAACGCGGGCATGCACAAGGTCACCGTGACGAACGGCAGTATCAACGGGAGTGTCGGCCCGATGAGCGCGGTATTGCTCATTAGCAAGTTCGTCGACCTCAAAGCCCCGACCCCGCCGACCAATCTCCATGTCACGAATGAAGGCAGTGAAACCGTAAGCCTCGCCTGGGACGCAGTCGCTGGTGCGAGCAAATACACCCTCTATCGCAGTCCCGTCAGTGGCGGCGGTTGGGTTGCTATTGCATCCGATCTCACGGGCACATCCTATACCGACACCAGCGTAGTCAACGGGAAGAATTACTACTACGTAGTCACTGCTTCGGATTCGATTGGAAACGAAAGCGGCTACTCCAATGAAGTCTCCGCGTTGCCTCACATCAATATCGGTTGGGCAAACTTGCAATGGCCGCCAACGCTCACCCACACTATCAGCCCCACCAACCGCACGGCAAACGTCTACGGACAAGTGTGGATCGACGGCATCACCAATCAACCCGGCGCCACGCCCGGCTTGATCGCCCAATTGGGCTTTGGCCCCGAAGGTAGTAACCCGAGTGACAATGCCAATTGGATCTGGGTGGATACCACATTCAATGGAACCGCTGGCAATAACGATGAGTTTGTCGCCAGCCTTCTACCCACAAGCACCGGCACGTTCGATTACGTCTATCGCTACTCCACCACCAACGGCCGCGACTGGCTGTATGCAGACTTGAACGGCCCAATCCCCACCGGAAACTCACCAGCCAACCCCGGCAAATTGACCGTGAACGCAAGCAGTGACACAACTCCCCCATCCGCGCCTACTGGGTTGACCGTTGCCAGCGCAAGCCCTGCCGCGATCTCCCTCACTTGGGACGCACACCCGAATACTGACGGTGACCTCGCTGGCTTTGAGGTCTATCGGGATGGCGTGTTGTTAGCTACCGTATTGGGTGCATCGGTCACAAGCTATACAGATCTGGCTGTTGTAGAGAATGCAAGTTACGAATACTACATCGTAGCCATCGACACCAGCTTCAACCACTCAACAGCATCGAACACTGTAACTGCTACTGCCACTCCGAGAACGGTCACAGTGACCTTCAATGTCACTGTCCCTGCCTCGACAGATGGCACAGGCCGCTCGGCATATATCGCAGGCTTCCTCGATCGCCTGGATGGCGGCCTGCCACAATGGGATCCAAGCGGTGTTGTGCTTACCCACGTCGATGCCACCCACTGGACGATCACCCTGACCGGCAAAGAATCAACCCAGATCGAATATAAGTACGCACTGGGCTCATGGGACTTTGTAGAAAAGGATGGAGGCTGTGGCGAAATTGCCAACCGTCAACTTACACTCACCTACGGCGCAACTGGCAACCAGACAGTGAATGATATAGTAGGCAACTGGCGCAATGTAGCCCCCTGCGGTAACTAGTTCATAGCCAGCAATAAAAAAAGTGCGGAGGTCGTTGACCTCCGCACTTTTTCATTTCATCAACCTATCCCTTACCAACATGATCGGATGCACCGCCTTCACATCCGCTCCCTGCTCGATCTGCATCCTGCACGCCGCACCCGAGGCCACAACCCCCACCGCCCTAACGGGCACCTCCCCCAAATCCGAAATCGATACATCATCTATTACATCAACTCTCTCTTTCGGATTTGGGGGAGGCTGGGAGGGGGCAAGCAATGGAAACAACTTCAACTCCCCCACCTGCATCGAAAGTTCATAATGCTCGGCCTCATAGCCGAACGTCCCTGCCATGCCGCAACAGCCTGTATCCAACACCTCCACCTCATAGCCGCACGCACGCAATAACTCCACGGTCGCATTCGTCCCGCTCGGCAGGCCATCGTCCGCAAGGCCCTCTGCACGTTGGTGACAGTGAGGTTGAAAAAGAGTTTTCGTATTGCTGGTGGTTGAGTAGCCGCGCTCTTGCTCTTTGCGGCGTATCGAAACCACATCCATCAAAGCTTCCTCTTTTCCATTATTTTTCTGCACTATCCTGCCTACACGCAAATTAGAAAAACCATCAGAACGCAAAAGGTATTCGTCGAGTAACCAGGTTCGAGCGGTGCGTGAGGCGATCTCGTCCCTGCGATGCGGCAACAGATCGACATAATCATTTTTGAGACAATACACTTCAGGAGGTTCGATCCCGACAATCACCGCTTCATTCTTCGGATCAAGCTGATTCAGCGCATCCAGCATTTTCCCGGCGTGACGTTTTGCCGCTTCGATAAATCCCTTGGAAAGCAAGGCCGCACCCGCACCGATCACAGGCACGACCTGCACATCGTATCCGCATGCCGCCAACACATCAAATGCGGCCTGTTCCACATCGGGTTCGATATACCGCGCAAAAGCATCAGACATGAAAATAATTTTTTCTCCGTGACTTCGTGGCTCCGTGGTTAGCGTCTTTGCTCTTCGAGTTGCAAACTTCGGGAACGGACGTTTCTCTGTCACGCCCAAAACTTTCGCCAAAATATTCTTGAGCAATGGAATACTCATCACCGCATTCGATAGCGGTGCAATCGAAGCCGCCAATTTGGCAGTCACATCAAAATATCCAAACGCATAATCCCGCAACGGACGGCGATGCGACTTGTAATACTCATTCTCGAATGCATATTTCAACTTCGCCATATCCACGCCGCTCGGACATTCCGCTTTACATCCCTTGCAGGCGAGGCACAGGTCAAGCGCCTGATATGTTGCATTCATCAATTCTTCGCGCGATCTACTGACAGATAACTGTTCATCGCTAAAAGCTATCATTGCTCGTAAAAGGTTTGCACGTCCACGTGTTGAGTTCTGCTCCTCGCGCGTCGCCTGATACGATGGACACATAACGCCATTTGTTTTTCTGCACACACCCTGCCCATTACAATGCTCGATCGCGCCAGCTATTCCGCGTTCGTGACCGAAATGCAAAGAAGAGTTCCATGCCTTCACTTGATAACTCTCGTCAAAACGTAAATGTGTATCCATCGGCGGGGCATCGAATAGTTTGTTCGGGTTCAATAAGTTGTCGGGGTCAGCGGCATACTTCAACGCACGCATCGCGTCGGTCATTTCTTTGCCATAGGTCTTCTCGATCCACTCCCCCGAAACGATCCCATCACCATGCTCACTGCTCATGGAACCGCCGAGGCTCATCGTCAACTTGAAGACTTGCTCGCTAATGCTTCGCATGGCGCGCACACCTTCGCCACTTTGCAAATTCAAAACAGGACGAATGTGCAGGCACCCCGCAGAAGCATGAGCGTAGATGCCGCCCTCTGTGCTGTGCGCAGACATGATCCTCTCTACTTCGCGCACAAACTCACCCAACCTCTCCACAGGGATCGCGCAATCTTCAATGAATGCTACAGGCCTTGCCGCTTGCGGACGCGAATCCAATATCCCCAAGCCCATCTTACGGATGTTCCACACTTTGGTCTGTTCTTCTTTGGATTCCGCAATTGCCAATACAGCGCCAATGCGACGAACCGCATCTTTCAAAGCCGATGGTTGGTCACCACTAAACTCAACAACCAACACTGCGGCAGGATCGCCAAAGATCCACCCCATCTGCCTCGCATATGCAGGGACGCTTCTCGCCAACTGCAAGATCATACGCGGAATTAATTCGATAGCACTTGGTTCAAATGTCAACAAGCGAGGCACATCGTCACAAGCATCTGCGATGCTTTGATATGCCAACACACCCAATATTGTATGCTTCGGCTTCGGCACAAGGTTGACCTTCGCGTGGCGCATCACGGCGAGAGTCCCTTCAGAACCAGCAAGCAAGGGTGCCAGGTTCCAAGTGCCAGGTTTCAAGTTCGCTGGATAGGTATCTCCTATCCAGCGAGGAGGTGCAACTGGGCTCCAAGGCAGAAGATAATTCAAACGATAGCCAGCGGAATTGCGCCATGTTTTAGGGTAATGTTGTTTAACTAAATCAACGTATTTCTCTCGAATAGTCTCTACTGTTGAAGCAAGTTTTGATCTGATACTTTCATCCCATGTTTCCAGCGTACCGTCTGCAAGGATGACATCAGCCGAAAGCAAATGGTCCGCGCTCATGCCGTAAAGAATGGAATGTGCACCTGTGGCATTGTTACCGATCACGCCACCCATCGTCGCGCGTTCAGCAGAGGCAGGGTCGGGGCCAAACATCAAGTCATGTTTGGCGGCCGCAGAGTTCAGGTCCGCGAGAACGACGCCTGGTTCGACAATAGCGGTTCGAGAGTTAGGATCAATATTTAGGATGGAATCCAACCAACGTGAGCAATCCAAAATCAGAGCTTGCCCGATCGCCTGCCCGCCCAACGATGAACCTGCACCACGCGGCAAAATAGGGACTTTATATTTGGCGGCCAGTTCTACAGCCGATTGCAGGTCATCTTGCGTTTTGGAAATAGCAACACCAAGCGGCTCGATCTGGTACATCGAGGCGTCGGTGCTGTATAAAATTTTAGAGGCGGTGTCGAGGCGAATATGCCCCGTGAAATGTTTGCGTAGTTCGTTGACGAAATCAGGGTGAAGAGACATACCCTCATTTTAACGCAACATCGGGATAGGCTCTCTTCCTATCCCGATGTTTGACGATTTGATCGTTCTACGAAATTTCGACAAATTCTCGTTCAGAATTAGGAACACGTCGAATCTCTCCACACGTTTCGAGATCGAGTTCAACAATGTTGAAGTAATGTGAAATCGAATCTTGGAAACTTCTATAAAGGCGTCTCTCTACAACTGCATATAATTCGATCAAAGCCATCGGGCCATACACAACGAGGTGTTTGAGAATGGTGGCACGCATGCGGTTGTATTTGCCTTTATCGATACATACGACCTGATCGGACAGGTCGAGGTAAGTGGCATATGTTGTTCCGACCATTTTGCCGCCTATGTGGTGGCATCAGGATTCATGCTTGTGTAAAGTCCCAGTACATTGCCGGTGGGATCTTGAAAGATAGCAAACCACCCCATCCCAGGGATCTCGGTCTTCTTGTAGAGAACTTTCCCTCCAAGTTTCTCTACATTCTTCAGGTCGGTTTCGATATTGTCGCTATCGATATAGACCAGCACCTGCCCTGCAGGGTTCACGTCCGATACCTGCGGAAAGCCGCCGCCAGAGCCGCTGCCATCTTCCCACATCGTGTAGTTCATCTCAGGCATGGGATTAAGTTTCCAACCAAACAATCCCTGATAAAACTTCCCTGCCGCCTCCACATTCACAGATGGTATTTCAACATGGACAATATTTCGCTTGGACATTGTATTCTCCTCTTGGACTAAATTAGATAACAACAATCCAATTTTAGAACACTCGTTCTAAATAGTCAAGCGTCAGATGTGGAAAGGTCTTTGAAAGAGGCGGCAGATATGGGGGAAGAAAGAGGCGCTACTCGTATTTGAGAGCCAGCACAGGAATCATTGTCGCGGCACGCAGAGCGGGATACAGCCCTGAAAGCATTCCAATCAAAGTAGAAAAGAGAAGTGCAAATAATGGGAGCCATAACGGCGTGTACACGGCTACGCTGGGAGGCGCACCACCCTGCTGTGTAGCTTGATTGGCAAGGTATACAATCGCCAGGACGTTGATGCCCTGTCCGGCGAGCCAACCGATGAGCACACCACCGAGGCCACCAAGAAAGCCAATGCCTGAAGCTTCCCCTAAAAAGATGGCGAGCACATCACGATTGGTTGCACCGACGGCTTTCATTAAACCGATCTCGCGCGTGCGTTCCAGAATAGACATGGCCATGGTGTTCGCAATGCCGATGGCGGCAACCAACAAGGCAATCGCACCAACGCCACCAAAGATGACTTGCAAGACTACAAAGAAGTTATTGATTCCTTGAACAAAAGATTGTGGCGTGTATGCCTGAAATCCCATCTCTGTGATCTGATCGGTAATATCGATCACTTCATCCACGTTGGTTACTTTTACAATAACTTGGCCGTAACTTTCCTTGTTGTAGTTGATGCGGCGATTCTGCGCCCACTCGTTCAGTGACTTAACTTGATCGAGAGGCATGTAAATGGTCCAGTCTGACTCGCCGCGCGTTTCCTTGAGGACACCCGTCACACGCACGCTAAAGTTCTTACGTATCTCCGTTCCCTGTGCATCCCACTTGGATGCAATCATTTGAACCTGTTGATCGAACAGTTGAGGTGGAGGCGGAGGTTCCTGTCCGGGCCTGAGACGAGGATCGTAAAAATTACTGGCGACCATCGGGCCAACAACAATCGCGCCACGCCCCAAGGCAGTAGAACCTTCAATGGCTTCCAAGCCCAGTTCGCTGAGGTCCTTCACTGCCACACCTGTGATACTCATCGAACCTTCAAGCTTCTGATATTTGAGTAAGATACCCGTCATTAAGTATTCCCGCGGGATAACAGCCTCAACACCGGGAATTGCGCGAAGATCGTTCAATGCGAAATTCGTGAGCAGAATCTGTCCTTGCCCACCGCCCCCCCCCTCCCCCTCCCTTTTCTTTTCTTTCCCCCCCTCTTTTCCCCCCTCCCCCCCCCCCCCCCCCCCCCCCCCCCCCCCCCCCCCCCCCCCCCCCCCCCCCAAACCCAAAATCCCCCCCCCCGCCCCCCCCCCCCCCCCCCCCCCCCCCTCTTTTCTTCCCTTCCCCCCCCCCCCCCCCCCCCCCCCCCCCCCCCCCCCCCCCCCCCCCCCCCCCCCCCCCCCCCCCCCCCCCCCCCCCCCCCCCCCCCCCCCCCCCGCCCCCCCCCCCCCCCCCCCCCCCCCCCCCTTTTTTTTTTTTTTTCCCCGCCCGCCCCTCCTCCGCCACCGCCACCGTTCATGGATGGATCAGGTGTAGGCTCGATAAAAGCTTCTTCCACTTCAACTTCCAATTTCTTTGTGATCGTACGTGGCTGATTGAAATCATCTACATATTCGATGACTACATCAAGACTCTGCGAACCGACTTGCTCCGGGGTAAACATCGAGTCAAGCGTAAAATAACCGCCCGCATCCAGTTGCCCGACAAGGCTGCTTCCGTTTTCGATCAGCCCGCTACTCGCTGACAACTTAATGTTCCCCAACACAGCAGTCCGTTTCGCCAAATTCACAACCTGGATCGGCAATGCACCGGGTTGTCCTGTATAGAACGGGTCTGGCGGGCGATAAAAACTCACGTCCACATTGGGCAAACTATAGATCAATAATGTAATGACTTGCTCATCATTGATCACTTCGCTCTTATCATTTAAATAAGAAAACGTGATCTTCACAGGGTAAGCGCCCGGGTTGGTAGATACATTGACAATTAAATTCTGCGCCACTTGGATCTTATCGCCTGCCGCAAGATCACCAAGCGACTGCACATTGGACGACCCCACCGGCGCAAAATTAGCGAAATCGCCGCTACCACCAGAAACGCCACCCGGCTGAGGAGTCCCTCCGCTTGTGCCGCTGGAACCACCACCAACGATCATGGTGATACGCTGTGCTTTGACGTTACCCAAGTTCTGAACGGTCAGCTTCAGGGCAAATTGTTCACCCGGCTGAAGTGGATCCACACTACTTGAGTATTCTGTGATCACCAACTGTGAGCTTTTAACTCCCGTGGGCGTTGAAGTAGCGGCGGCTACACCACTATACACAGTACCATTGACCGGAATGGAGATCGTGAACTTATCCGCGTAGGATGATCCTTTTTCATCGTAATAGGTCACTGTCAAATCTGTGACAATAATTCCTTTGCCATAAATTTCCGCCGAAACGTAAAACGTCTGACTGACGTCTTTTTGATCATCAAATGGGACATTGCCAAGCGCCACAACACCGCCCGTTTTTGTAGGCACGAGGTCGGCAGACGTATATGCTGCTTGTGCGCTATAAGCCGTAGCCTGTCCAACATTTTCAACCACCACCTTTAAAGTGACATTGTTACCGGTCTGCAATCCACCGTTCACCTTTGAAGACACAACTACAAATTGGGGGCGATTGAAAGGCGCCAGAGTCGGCGTGGCTGTGGGAGGCTCAGGTGTTAAAGTAGGAACAGGAGCAGTCACACTTAATGTAGCTGAATTATTGGCCAAACCACCTGTCATGGAAACTGTAATCGTATGATCTCCAACAGAAAGCCCAGAGGGGACTGTAGCAGTCAGAGTTTGGTCATTGAGGAAATTCGTACTGAGTGCCCCGCCATCCAAAAGAACTGCCGCGCTACTATCAAACCCCGTACCAGAGACAGTGATAACAGAGTCAACATTGTTGATAACACCGCTGGGTGTAATAGAAAGAAGGTCAGCCGCATATACGGGACTAAACGGCACAACTGCCATCAACAGAGCAAAGAGTGTGGAAAAAGAAATAATTCGTGAGAATTTTTTATTCATGGTTCTCCAAATTTCAGAGGTCATTGTTTTTACGATGCTTCCAGTGCAGCGGACTGGTACTCTGCATCGCTGACAATGTGTCCATCGAGCAGATAAATTGTCTGCGTAGCAAAACGGACCATGCGAGGATCGTGTGTAACGACCAAAACCGTCCGCCCGGAGGCGTGTAGGTCTGCAAGCATTTGCATCACAATCACACCACTGGATGTATCGAGGTTGCCGGTCGGTTCGTCAGCGAGGATCAGGCTCGGATTGTTGACCAGTGCACGGGCAATGGCGACGCGTTGTTGTTGTCCGCCGGAAAGTTCTGTAGGGCGATGGTCAGACCGGTCGCCAAGACCAACCTGATCGAGGAGAGTGCGTGCTTGTGCTTCGCGTTGAGCTGGTTTGGCTCCGGCAAACTGCATGGGGAAGGCTACGTTTTGTAATGCAGTCATGCTGGGGATGAGATTAAAAGATTGGAAGACAAATCCCATACTTCGGCGGCGAAAGAGCGCGAGTGAATTTTCATCCATATCTGTCATGGACTGATCCCCCACCCAAATTTCGCCGGAGGTGGCACGATCCAAACCTCCGAGTAGATAGAGCAATGTGCTCTTGCCAGAACCAGAAGGGCCCATCACTACAGTAAAAGTGTTGGGCATAATTTCAAGGTCAACACCATCCAAAGCACGGACTGTTGTGCCGCCCATCTGGTAATGTTTCTTCAGGTTATAAATACGAATGAAAGGCTTGGTCATAAAAGTGTAAAACGTTCAAGTGCTATAGACCTGCCCCACTAAGTTTTGCAGCTAGAGTAACCACCCCAGCCCCTATGCTAAGAATAAGCAACATGATCAAAGCCACAATAACAAGAGACTTGCCCTTCGTCAATCCATCTGTGTTTGAGAGACCGATGGTCAAAAGAAGTATGACCCAAAACAAAAAGATATCAACACCGGCGAGCATGTTGAAGGCAAAGCCCGGACCGGAGGCAAACCCCGAAAGGCTTGGGCTGGTAATGGAATGTTGCGCGAGGAACATATATGCAACACGCAGAATATCACGTATTGCGTATGGAAGATTTGCCCATCCAACAGTGTTCAATGAACCTAGCATGGAGCCGCGTCCACCAGAAAGGGTTGAGCCAAGGTGCAAGAGACCGGCAAACACAAACCATCCCAACCACAATTTGGTCAGGGAACTGATCAATGGCATTACATACATGAACACAGGTCCTTGTGTAGCCTGTTGTGCCTGCATGTAGTTGTCCTGCATTTCAGGCGTCCAGTATTGCCAATCTTGAGGAAGTGATATCTCGCCCATCGCTGCGGCGCGGGTATTCAAGTAGCCAGCTGTAAGCACAGCAAGGATAGCCGTGACACTCAAAATAAGCATGGGCGTTAACCAGGTGGCGCGTGATTCAGATGTCATCTCTGCGAACACAGCGCGTGGATTAAACAATACCGCAAAAACTCGCGGTAGGTCAAAACGTCGAACAGGATTTGAAGTTGTAGTTGTTGTCATAGGTATAGACGAATTGGATTCTATCACTCTTCACAATTACGCATATTAACGAAAAACATATTACGTTTGTTCCCACTATTTTGTTTTATAAAACAGGTGTAAACTCTACCAAGCTTCTCCTAATATTTTCTAAATCAGAAAATATTAGGCATTGAACAGAATACAATTCCAAGCTGATAGAGCAAGAGATCTACAAATCATTCTGATATGGCAATCATCCTCGAAACGGACCGTCTCCTTCTCAGGCATCTTGTGCCGGACGACCTCAATGAGTTGTTCCAGCTCTATCAAGATCCTGAGATTCGTCGTTATTTCCCTGATGGCACAAAGAATTACGAAGAAACCAAAGAAGAACTGGAATGGTTTCTCAACGGGCATCCTGAACATCCCGAGCTGGGACTCTGGGCAACGGTTCATAAAAGGACAGGCAGGTTCATAGGTCGCTGTGGCTTGCTTCCATGGGAGATCGACGGCAAGTTGGAGATCGAGGTCGCTTATTTGTTGAATAAGAATTTCTGGCATCAAGGTCTGGCAACAGAAGCCGCAAAAGGCATCTTGACGTACGCATTCAACACACTGAACTTATCCCGCATCATATGCCTCATGGACCCTGACAATATCGCTTCACAAAATGTTGCCAAACGGATCGGCATGACGCTTGAAAGAAAAGTGGACGGTATTGCAGGAGATAACTTTCCCACTTTTATCTATGCAATTAATAGAGTAGGTCCTGCATAAAGCAAGACTTACTCTATTTCTGGTAAATCAAGAAGGTCTTTTACCCCAAACTGGTTTTCAAAACAATCCAACAACTCGCCCGCCCGAATTCGAAGTTCAGACTCTTCTGTATCATTCTCACGAGATTTATTCAAGAACTCAAGTTGATCAACAAATCGATCACGAAAACTACTATGAGATGAAGCAGGCAACAGGTTCTCAACAACTTGGATCTTTGCCTTCGCCTGCTTTACAACTCGCAACGCTTTGGGAAGTGAAACGCTTTCATCAAGCAATTCCCTGAGCAGTTTGCACTTATACGAATCACAGCCACGTGGATATTGAGGCGATTCATAAATAGTACAAATTCCATTCCACATCGGGCAGGGTTGAGTAAACCCACGCTGACGTGGGTCTGACCGAATGACATTTAACCCCAGTTTTTCCAGGGGCGTTAACTCGACCGCCTTCAATCGAACCCAGGAAAATAAATGTCCCGTGCAACAAAGCCCACAGGCTTTGCATAATTCAGTCGCTTCAGATGCTTGAGAATATTCGATCTCTGTCATGACAACAGATTATATTCCATCGAACAGATCACGTCCTCTGCGGAAGCTCCCGTTCACGGGCGGATATGCGCGCATATAGTCTTCACTCTCGCCAAAGAATCTGGTGATAAATCCCATAAGTCCACGCCGCATTTGACCACCTCCCTGTGAGGCATGTTGTGCGCTGGCATGGCTTTTGATCTCGCTCACGGAACGGGTATTGATACGGACATGGATCGGATAATCTACGATCAGGTCGGTCAGGTCAATGTCACCGTTACGGCCGAACTTATGCGGGTCCTTGCCGAACAACGGCATGAGGCGCACCGTCCATTTGAGAAACCAACGAGGAAAAACCTGATAGTAGAGAGCAAGCGGTTTGAAAGGCGCACCAGCCTCGGGGTGGAAGGAGGCGTCATCCGCTTTTTCAAAGGCGAGCGTCGCCGCACGTTGAATATGGATGTGATCAGGATGTCGATATCCGCCGATCGGGTCAAATGTCAAAACGATCTCAGGCTTGAGCTCACGGATATATTTGACAACACGTCCTGCCACTTCATCGATCGGGTGCGCCACTTGCGCATCAGGATGTTTATTATCTGCGGAGCCTGGCATGCCCGAATCGCGATAGCCTAAAAAGAACACTTCTTTGAGACCCAAAATCTTTGCGGCGCGCATCAACTCAGCAGTTCGCATTTCAGCGGTGTCTTTGTAGCCCTTCATAAATTCTTCGTCTGCTGAACCAACTTCACCGCGCGTGGCGCAAACGTAATATACGTCGTAACCCTTTTGTGCATAGAAGGCAAGCGTACCGCCCAAACCAAATGTTTCATCGTCAGGGTGAGCCAGCACTGCCAAAATCGTTTTTGTCATGTTTCCTCTTATACTGTGGGTATTATATAATCTAATTTACAACCTCTTACCAGACAACGCATCCCCCTCAAACTTTACAAGGAGCACGAATGAAATTTGAAACGCTCGCCATTCACGCAGGTCAGGAACCAGACCCCAACAACGGCGCTGTGATGACGCCTGTGTATCTCACGTCCACGTACATGCAGGATGGTGTCGGGAAACCACGTCAGGGATATGAATATTCGCGCACGATGAATCCCACGCGCAAGGCATTGC
Organism: Candidatus Defluviilinea proxima; assembly: GCA_016721115.1. NCBI lineage: Bacteria > Bacillati > Chloroflexota > Anaerolineae > Anaerolineales > Candidatus Villigracilaceae > Candidatus Defluviilinea > Candidatus Defluviilinea proxima. The sequence goes on along the minus strand of JADKIW010000001.1, from coordinate 3,604,285 downwards.
AGGATTGTCTCGCCGCGCTCGAAGGCGGACAGTTCGGATTGGCCTTCGCCTCCGGCCTTGCCGCTACCGATACCGTTCTGCGTTTATTAAATTCGGACTCACATGTACTGGCCGGGAATGACGTCTACGGCGGCACATTCCGTCTCTTTGATAAAGTTCTCCGCCGCTTCTCTCTCGACTTTACGTTTGCTGACACCACCGATCCTGAATCTGTCGCTGAAGCTTTGACTCCGTCCACACGCCTCGTGTGGCTTGAGACGCCCACAAATCCCATGCTCCGCATTACAGATATTCGCGCCGTCGCTGAGATCGTCCACGCACATCCGAACAATCCCTTGCTCGTCGTAGATAACACCTTCGCCACGCCGTATCTGCAACGTCCGCTTGACTTGGGCGCGGATATCGTCGTCCACTCGATGACCAAATATCTCGGCGGTCATTCGGATGTGGTCGGCGGTGCTGTGGTCGTTAAGGATAAAGAACTCGCCGATAAGCTTTACTTTTTACAAAACGCTGTCGGCGCCGTGCTCGGACCGATGGATGCATTTCTCGTATTGCGCGGCATCAAGACTCTCCCCCTCCGCATGGATCGTCACTTTGAAAATGCAACCGCAATCGTTGAGTTTTTATCCAATCACCCAAAAGTGGAAAAGCTCATCTATCCGTTCTACGAGAGTCATCCGCAATACAAAGTAGCCAAGCAACAAATGAAGAACGGCGGAGGCATGATCTCCTTCCTTATCAAAGGCGGAAAAGATGCCGCGATCAAAATGGTCGAAGCCACAAAGATATTCACCCTCGCCGAATCATTGGGGGGCGTCGAGTCGCTGATCGAAGTCCCTGCCGCCATGACCCATCTCTCCGTCGCTGGCTCACAACTGGATGTAGACCCATCGCTTATTAGATTATCAGTTGGCATTGAGAACAAAGAAGATCTGATCGAAGACTTGAAACAAGCATTAGGATAATAGGTATAAAAGCAAGAGACCGAGTTTTGAACTCGGTCTCTTTTATTATTTCGTATGAATTGCGACCAGCGTTACATCATCGTCTTGTTTCGAACCATCCTGATATTTCATCAGTTTCTCGAACAGCTCGTCACAACCAGCCTGCGCGTTGATCTTCTTTAGATTCCCCATTGCAGTCTTGATTCGGTCTAACCCAAACGGTTCACCTTTGGGGTTACGACAATCCGTCATGCCATCTGTGAACATGATGAGAAGCGAATCCTTTGGCAGGGTCAACTCATTCTCATCCAGCGTAATATCTTCCCATAATCCCAACGCCATGCCGGGTTTATGCGGGAGTCGTGTTACTTCGCCATCCGATGTTAATAACAAAGGAGGTTCGTGCCCAGCGCGTGCATACGAAAAATGGCCAGTGCTCGTATCGAGGACACCAAACAACGCTGTCACAAACTGCGTGAACTTTTCAAAACGAGTAATATGTTCATTCGCCATGCGAAGAACATCTCCCGGCGAAATGACATCGTCCGCTTCCGCGATGATGAGCGCATGAGCCCGCGCCATAAAAATAGCAGAGGGGACTCCCTTATCCGCGACATCACCGATCAATATGCCATACTTATTCTCACCAAGTTTGAAGACATCATAAAAATCGCCTCCCACCTGACGGGCGGGCAGGATTCGGCCTCCGAAATCATATCCATCCGGCGACGGCAAAACGTCGGGCAGGATCGACATTTGAATGTCGGCGGCAACTTCCAGTTCACGTTCGAGGCGTTCTTTTTCGATCAATTGCTCTTGCGCGGCTTTAAGTTCATCATATGCTTTTTGAAGTTGGCGGTTTTTCTCAGTGAGGTCACGGAATGTCGAAACGTTTGTACTATCCAATCGATGGCTCAACACACTGACCAGTGTGCTGGCTAGTTGAGGATGACGGTGAAGCAAATCATTGAATTGTTGACGACTCATGCTCAACAACACAGATTCACCACGTCCACGCACACTGGCTGTTCGAGGTGCCCCCGTGGCCAGACTCATCTCACCGATATATTCCCCTTCATGGATGGTATTCAGGAGCATTTCTTCTGGAGTATCCGGCGCTTTGAGAATATCAAGGTCACCTTTGACCACCACATAGAGATGTTCGCCCGGGTCCCCTTCGCGAAAAAGGATTTCCCCCGGCTTGATGTTGACTACGCCCATCTCAGAGGTGAGACGATCCAACTCAGTATCAGGTAAACCAGTAAAAAACGGAATTCGCGCAAGAAGGTTAGCGGACATCGAAATTTTGGCCTCTTAGCTTAGTAATAATTTATTGTACACGATGAATATGTGCATGCTACGCAACCCACATATTGAAAGCGTACAGCATGGCAAGCAAACCCATCAAGAGAACGCTTAGGATCGTCCAAGCCCGGTCAAAGACGGGATTCTTGCCCCAGCTTGACAATGTAATAAACACCGCAGGGGCCGCAAGGATGTACCGATGAATACCCTGTGGCGCCCCACTACCCCACGAGATTACCAATACCATCATGCTGAACCAGCCAATCTCTGGATATTTTTTGATACAGACAATGCAGGATACAACACTGATGATGAGACCCAAGAATTCGGTAATGTAATAGGCGGTATGTTGAGGATTCGCCCCTGAGATCATTTCTTTGAAGGCAGTTGCCCAAGCATAATAAGCATATCCAAAATCGACAAAGGCCCGCCCAAAGAAATGCGTTTCAACGTAATCAAATGCCAACCCGTAGCGAGAGAACTTCCAAATCAGGAAAGCGATCACGGGCGCAAAGGCCAATAAGGCTTTATAGAACGGACGCAGAGGTACACCCTGATGAAAGATCTGCCGCCACTCAAGGTCGAGGTCCATCCATTCGCCGGTACGAATCCACACGATGATCATAGGCACGATCAAAGTCACTCCTACAGCACGTGTCAGCGTGGCAAGCACACCAAGGATTGCCGCCGCCAGCCAATTATTTCGTTTGAGCATCGCAAGACACGAAAATGCAAGCCCGACGAACAGGCCCTCCGTATAGACCTGAGTGAGGAAAAAGCCGGTCGGAAATATGATCAGATAAAAGGAAGCACGAAGCGCTCCGTCTTCCCCGAGGCTGTCTTTGGTCATATCGAACAGCGCCAGCATCCCAAACAAAGCTCCCAATGCAGAGACAATGACCCCGGCCAGCGTAGCAGTGGCGATGGGATTCAGCCCAAATATCTGAAGCGGAAAGGCAAAGACCCGTATCATCAGTGGGTAAAAGGGAAAGAACGCATAGCTCAAAGAAATGCTTTTGCTAAAATCGGACTCAGCCGGCACAGGATACAGAGGCGTACCTGTTACAACTCCCGTTTGTGTGAGATGCGGAGAGTAGGGATTATCGTATCCGCCAATGGCAATGGCGAGGTAGTATTCCGAATCCCAAGCGACTTGATTGTTCATGAATGGTTCAAGCAGATAGATATGCCCGGTCTGATAGCCCGGCCTGTTCGCCGACTCTTCTGTCCATTCCTGTGCGCGATCTGGGAATTGTGGCACGAAACGTGCAACGGCCAATGCCTGAAAAGCGATCACGATCAGCGCCCAGGCCAGCCAAATAAAAATAATTGTACGAGTTGATTTCGTCATTGTTTATTTCTCGATCTGTGTAACGATCATATCTTGCATAAAGAACCGCTGGGAGAATAACAACACGACCACTGGAACGATCATGGCCGCGAACGCACCCACCATGAGGACTTCTGGCGTGAAGGCATAAGTCTGTGTGCGTTGTATCCCGAATGAGATAGTTTGAAGGTCAGGGGCAATGCCAAGGTAGAGACTTATCAAGCGGGTCTCGTTCCATACATAGAAGAAGTGAAGCAGACCCACGGTGGTCACCACAGGTACCGACTGCGGCAATATAACCGAAATGAGGATACGCAAAGGACTGGCCCCATCCAGCATGGCGGCTTCGTCCAAATCACGGGGAATGCTACGGAAGTTCTGGCGAAGTAAAAAGATGAGGATCGCGTTCCCAAAGAAATGCGGAACGATCAATGGCAACCATGTCCCGATCCAATTCAACGCATTCCCACTAAAGAGAAAGTACGTGGGCACAAGCGTGATGTTGCTTGGGATCATAATGGTGGCAATCAAGAGGAAGAAAATATATTTGAGGCCCGGAATACGGAAGCGCGAGAAGCCATATGCCACAGCAATCGAGGAGAGCAATACCCCAATTCCACTGATCACGGCAATGATCATCGTATTCTTGAGATACAACCAGACCGGTGTTATGGCAAAAAAGTCTGTGAAGTTGTTGAACGCAAGCTTGAAGTGATAGACCGCTTCAAGAGAACGCCAATTGCCCGTCCATTCAATCAAACCTGCTTCAGGGTTTTTCGGGTCAACAAACTGACTCACCGTACGGGTAGGCTTATACAACGCCCACTCCTTTACACCATCATCAGTCGGCACTTTGTATACGGTCAAGTCCGTGCCCTCGTAGTTGAACTTTACGCGTTCAGAAGGCAGGATCGGCGCACGCGAATCCAAAAATTGTTCGCTTGGGGTGAGAGACGCGATCACCATGAACGACAACGGAGAAAGATAAAGCAGAATAAACAGGAACACGAATAGATTCAGTAATGCGGTCCCAGTAAAGTCCCACAACTTGAATGTGAGCGTGGACATGTCGCTTTTGCGGCGAGGTTTAAATATTTTCATCTTCATCATCCTCGGGGAAATACACCCAGCGCTTCGATGATCGGAACAGAAAGACAGTCAATGTCATCATGACAATGAAGGTTATCCAAGCTACAGCGCTGGCATATCCAAGGTCAAGGCGAGTGAACATCAAAGTATTGATATAGCCCTCGATTGGAGAAAGACTAAAGTTGAGAATATACCCACGGTCCAGTAATACTGCGCCACCAAAGGCACCGGTCAAGTTGATCACCAATGTGAAGAAGATGGCCGGAGAAATCATGGGCAAAGTAATGTAAATAAACCGGGCCAAAGGGCCCGCTCCATCCACACGAGCCGCTTCATAGACTTCGTTAGGTACGCTTTCCATGGCACCATACATGATAAGGAAGCCTGGGCCAATGCTCCACAAGGTCATAAACGGCAGGAACAAACCAAACCCATCAATGGGAGGAAGATGTAACGGGGTCGTAACCAGACGATTCAAATATCCCTGAGAGCCAAAAAATATAAAGGCAATCGAGGTCGCTGGGATAATACTGGTCATAAAGACCAGCGTCCGTGAAAGGCGTTTATTGAGCAATCGTTCACTGGTAAAGAGTGCCGCCAGCAAAAGCGCAAACACCAATTCCAGAGGAACCGTCAATAGAAAGTAGCTGAGCGAGCCAGACAAACTCGCTCCTGCCTCGATGTCACTAAAGAACTGACGGTAATTGGTAAGGCCGATAAACCTTGCTGCTTGTGGCGATAACATCTGAAAATCGGTCAACGAAATAACAAATGCCGCAAGGATCGGCAACGCCTTTAACAAAACAAAGCCAATGACCCACGGGGCAAGGAACATCCACCCGAGTGTCGCTTCTCTTTGTTGCATTCGGGTGCGTTTTGCGGGTTTGCCCCGCAAAGCTACCGCACCTCGATTCAAAATACTCATGAAAATTCTCTCCTAATCACTTTAAATAAATACATCAACCTTGGCCCCCACCAGTCCTAGAGTCACAATTAGAACTCAACAGTCTCTTTACCGGCCAATTTATCTTGAATACGTTCGATTACAGTATCCAGATGGTTTTGTTGATGCACAAAATCCAGATCATCACTTCTAATCGTGAGAACAGGGCAAAGGTCGAAAGAACCCAACCACTCGTCATAAAAAGAATCGAGCAGGGATAAATAATCGGGCGAAATGCCAGTCTCCATGTTACGCGCGCGGCGGCGAATGCGGTCCATCAAAACATTTACAGGCGCTTTGAGATAGATCAACAAATGAGGGCGCGGCATGGATTGCACAACCAGCTCGAATAGACGACGATAGGCAAGATAATCGCGTTCTGCAAGATCACCCATGTGGTGTAATGCCCGCGCAAAAATATGAAAATCCTCGAAAATACTGCGGTCCAAAATCGCCGAACGTGAATCACGTGCCGCATCCATGTATTGCTCAGCACGGTGCCCTAGAAAAAACACCTGTAAATGGAAAGACCAGGTGCGCATATCGCCATAAAAGTCCGCCAAATATGGGTTATCGGCAACAGACTCGTAACCCGTCCACCACCCCAACCTCGAACCAATACGCTCGGTTAATGAAGTTTTTCCCACACCTATATTCCCCGCAACCACCACAAGATGTTTGGTCATATCGGCCTCACAATGTTAAAAAGATGAAGCTAGTATAGGCGTATCAAATCAATTTGTCGAGACTTCTTCGCTAATTGAGAGTATAATTTAACACTTAGGAGACTACATGACAGCCAAACTCAACATCAAAGACGCCTCAGGGTGGACAATGCTCATCTTCGGTATTCTCGCGCTTCTTCTTGGAATTTTAGGCCTGATCCGCCCCGAGATCCTTTTATCACTCCTTGGCTTTACCGTGCTAGACCGTACCGCAAGAGCCGCTGGAGATTACACACTTGTCTTTATGACGGCCTCGTCCATGGCTTCTGTCAATATGGGCATATATTACATTCTTGCCGCGTTGAATGATGTAAAACAATTCTATAAATGGACCGTTCCGTTCCGATGTGTCACATTTACCGTTTTTACGCTGGCCGTAATCACCGGTTTGGCCCCAGTTAAATTCCTTGGTGTTGGTATATGGGAACTGGTCGGAGCAATCGCTACTGGCATCGCCCTACAAAGCGACGCAAAAAAATAGGAGAGTATTATGCGCTCACAATGGATCGAACACAACGGAAAGAAGATCTTTTACCAGGATTTCTCCAAACTTTTCTTTAACGCCGCCGCTGTCAAAGCAGAGCTCGCGGAAGTACAAGAGATCGTCAAAGCACAGCCGAAAGACTCTGTGCTCATCTTGACCGATATGCGCGATACAAATATCGGCAGTGAATTACTCCCGTCCATGAATGCGGCATCTTCCGCCACCAAGGCGCATGTTCACAAAACGGCAGTATTGGGCGTCACTGGCATGAAGCGCAAACTTGCGGACCTGCTCATTTCGTTGACAGGCCAACAATTAAAATATTTTGACGATATCGACCTCGCCAAAAAGTGGCTGACTGAAGAATAAGGATCAAAACCCCGAGTGAAAGTTCGGGGTTCTTTTTATCATGGCACTGGGTATAATCACATCATCATCTATTAACAGGAGTTTGAATCATGGCATTCAAAATTAAATTTGGTACAGACGGCTGGCGCGGCGTGATCGCTGATGACTATACCTTCGAAAATCTTCGACGTGCCGCACAAGGCTTCGCATCCTATTTGGTCGAAAAGGGATATGCCGGGAGATGGGTCGTGGTGGGACATGACAAGCGTTTTCATTCAGAGAATTTTGCTGCGGCAACTGCTGAAGTATTAGTTGCCAACGGCTTGAATGTGTATCTCACCGATGGAGCAACACCAACCCCCGTCATTGCGTTTGCTGTTGTTGACAAAAAAGCTTGTGGTGCTGTCAACATTACTGCATCACACAACCCACCCACTGATAACGGATTCAAAGTCCGCGACTCGAATGGTGGCGCGATAGACCCTGAAGGTTTGAAAAGGATCGAAGCGCTGATCCCAGACTCGGTCGAGGCAGTGAAGCGTGTGGATTTCCAGAATGCGTTACGAGATAAGAAAGTCGTCTACTTCGATGCATCGGAAGGATATACGGCGAACATCCTGAAATTGGTAGATGTACAAAAGATCAAGGACGCTGGCTTTACCGTAATGGTGGATGCGATGTGGGGCAACGGCGCGGGATGGTTCACAAACCTGATCGGCGGCGGCAAGACCAAGATCATTGAGATCCACAACGAACGGAATCCTTCGTTCCCTGAAATGAAACGCCCCGAGCCGATCCGCCCGAACATTGACGTTGGTTTGAAAGCCACCGTTGACAACAAAGCAGACGTGTTGCTCATCACCGACGGTGATGCAGACCGCTGTGGTATTGGCGATGAGAACGGCGAATTCATCAATCAGTTGCGGGTATATGCGTTGCTGGCGTTGTATCTGCTTGAAGCACGCGGTGAGCGTGGTGCCATTGTGAAGACACTTTCAACAACCACAATGCTCAACAAACTCGGCAAACTCTACGATGTGCCCGTCCATGAAACCGGTGTGGGCTTCAAATTCGTTGCGCCCAAAATGATGGAAACTGATGCGCTCATCGGTGGTGAGGAAAGTGGTGGTTATGCCTTCCGTGGCAATGTTCCAGAACGTGATGGCATTCTCGCTGGGCTGTACTTCCTCGATTTTATGGTCCAAACCGGCAAGAAACCGACCGAACTCTTGAAGATGTTGTTCGATAAAGTTGGCGAACACTTCTACGACCGCGTGGATACACCGTTCAGCGGTGACCGCCAAACTCGCGAGCAGATGATTCTGGACGCCAAGCCTCAAACACTCGGTGGCTTGAAAGTCACCGAGCTTGTCACAGTGGACGGTTTCCAATTCAAACTCGAAGATGGTGGTTGGTTGCTCATCCGCTTTAGCGGTACCGAGCCGATCATGCGCGTGTATTGCGAGACCATGCACAAAGATAAGGTCAAAGCAATTTTAGATGATGGCTTAAAGGTTGCAGGGATAAAATAAATCCCCACGTCAGATTCAGAAAGACATAAATCACAATAGTCCCTCCCCATCGGAGGGACTATTATTTCGTAATCACCATCATTCATTGTTGCATAGACTCGCACAATGGTCTCTGCAGATCATTCTCTGTTATAATTTTCACAATCTTTGTCCGATTATGCTTACAGACACGCACTGCCACCTTGATTTCAACAAATTTGATGAAGACCGCGATGCGGTAATTCAACGCGCCCTTGAAACTGGCGTGCAACGAATAATGATTCCTTCGCTTGAATTGGAATCCTGCAAGGCCGCCATCAAACTTGCCAAATCACACCCCAACCTCTTTGCGGCAGTCGGCTTCCACCCCACCGATCTGGATAAATGGAATGATTTGTCAATTTCTGAACTTCGAAATCTAGCAACCCCAAACAATAAAGTTTTAGCGATCGGTGAGATTGGGCTCGACTATTACTGGGTCAAAGAACCTGAAAAGCAAGAGAGACAACGCGAAGTATTGCGACAACAACTTAAACTTGCACAGGAAGTCAATCTGCCCGTTATCATCCACATGCGTGAAGAAAATGACACGTGGTTTGGTCAGGCATCGGTTGACCTATTATCAATACTTAGTGAATGGCATCAGGAACTCAATGCGCAAAATCATCCTTTAAAAGAAAAACCCGGTGTGCTTCACTCCTTCAATGGCAATCTTGAAACCGCACAAAAGGCAATACAACTCAATTTTTATATCGGCGTCACGGGCCCGGTAACGTATAAAAATGCTGAGGAAAAGCGTCAAGTCATCCGACAACTTCCGCTGGAGCGGATTCTCATCGAAACCGATTCCCCTTTTCTTACCCCGGTCCCACATCGCGGCAAGCGCAACGAGCCTGCATTAGTGGCGCATATTGCTGATAAAATTGCAGAAATCCACATGACAACCCGCGAACAGGTCGCCCAAATTACAAGTGACAATGCCAACGCCCTGTTCGGTTGGGGAGGCTGACGTTTGACCACGGTTACATTCTTTACATCAGTACAAGACCAACTTAAATTTGTAGAACAACGGATTCGCGACCAAGCCGGGGAGGAACAACACCCCGACCTTCGCTCTGCCCTTGAACATTTACTTGCCGCTGGAGGAAAACGCGTCAGACCGACCCTTGGCCTGCTCGTTGGAAACATGCTTGGTGCTCCCGAGGAGAAACTTATCACCCTTGGTGCCTCCGTAGAACTGCTCCACACCGCAACATTGGTTCATGATGACCTGATTGATGGCGCACTTCTCCGCAGAGGCATGCCCACATTGAACGCACGCTGGTCACCAGCCGCAACCGTTCTAACTGGCGATTTCCTCTTTGCCCGTGCCGCAAAACTCGCCGCTGAGACCGACTACCTGCCCCTCATGAAGTTGTTCTCGCAAACGCTTGCAACCATCGTCAACGGTGAATTGACTCAGATGTTCACGGCGCGCGGTGTGATCGAGCGTAACAACTACTACGAGCGCATCTACGCAAAGACAGCGTCCTTGTTTGAAATGTCATCCCTGGCGGCCGCAATGGTCGCGACCGAAGATGAGGCAGTACGCACCTCCATGAAGACCTTCGGTTATGAAGTAGGTATGGCCTTCCAGATCGTGGACGATATCCTCGACTTCACCGGTGACCAATCTACAGTTGGCAAACCCATTGGCTCAGATCTGCTCAATGGTCTGGTGACATTGCCTGCCATCTACTACGCCGAAGAACATCCTAATGATGAAGATGTACTGTCCCTACCCGGCGGAGGCTGGAAGGACACAGACCGAGTCCAACGCATTGTGGATAACATCCGCAAGAACGCCGCAATTGAGAAAGCCATGGAAGAGGCACGTCAAGCTGTCAGCCGGGCACTCAGCGCATTGGAAGATGCACCAGCCACCCCTGAGAAAGACGCGTTGGAAGAGTTGGCAAATTTCATCGTTGATAGAAAAGTCTAATATCGCGCATCAGGAAGATATCTCCTGAAGTCGATCCCACAAATTAAAACATTATGACCAATCCACGCAAACCATTTCGTTTAAATGTCGGTTTCATCGTTCACGAGGAGACCGGCTATAGCCATCGGTTCCCGCTTGAGTTCGATAAAGCGGTTCTTGGTGAAGATCTCACATTGGAAAATTTCGAAGGCTTAATCGTCATTGACCGCGCCCAACAGGGGTTGGTGGTTCAAGGCGAGTTTTCAGGTGATACTGAACTTGAATGTGTGCGATGCCTAAACCCATTCACATATTCACTCAGTGGCGAGTGGACTGAATTGTATGCATTCACTGAAAAATCAATCAGTGAATCAGGGCTACTTGTACCCGAAAGCGGACAAATCGATTTTGCACCTGTATTGCGCGAGTATGCCATGCTCGAGTTTCCGATCAAGGCACTCTGCCGCCCCGATTGCAAAGGTCTCTGCATTGAATGCGGGCAGGATTTGAATGTGAAGGATTGCGGGCACAGTCAGGAAGATAACGACTCGCCGTTCTCTGTATTGAAGAACCTAAAGTAACAATTGGAAATGTCATTTTTGACAACACAGAAATGATTACGCAATGGATCAATGACCTGCGATCAAGTGTGACGCCCTTTTTTCATTCCAGCAAACACAGTAAAAATATACGAATGCTTGATGGTCATATTAAATGGATCAGTGAATCCCCTATCCATGCTAACAGCGCAGAAGACTTAGTGGTAGTTTGTGTAGTGAGAAATGGCGCAGGGCATGTAGTTAATTTCATAAATCACCATCTACAATTGGGCGCAAAATCCATCATTTTGTTGGACAACTGCTCAACTGATGAAACAATAAATAACGCGCGAAAATTCGGGGAAAAGGTCACAATTTTATCCAGCAAATTGCCTTTCAACCAATTTGAAATGGCATTTCGAGCTTGGATGGTCAACAAATTCGCAAAATCTTGCTGGTGCTTATTGGCAGATATTGATGAACGGTTTCAGTATCCATACTCTCCTGATATTGAGCTGATATCATTTTTGCGCTATTTAAATCAAAACAATTATTCCGGTGTAAACATGCAAATGGTTGATCTTTTCGCAGATGGCTCTATAGACGAATGGCCCAATGCAGAAAATGTAGAAAGAGACTGTGTTTGGTATGATACATCGGGAATTCGTAAGCGAGATTTTGAACCCATCTCACAACTTCTGGCAGGAAATAGCCAGTCCAGCAAGGAAATAAAACTTCTACGCGGAGGGATACGTGCGGTTTCACTCGGGGCACAGAGAAGCATAACCAAGCAAGCACTGATATTTCCATCTCGCGGCGTCACCAGCCTTACACCCCACTGGGCAATCGGAGCACATTTCGCGGATGTTAGCTGCGCACTATTACACTATCCTTTTGACAGGTTATTCTATGAAAGGTGCGCTGAAATCGTCCAACGAAAAAGCCACTGGAAGAATTCTGGAGAGTATCGCATTTATCTCAACACACTAATACAGGAAGGCAGTAAGTTTTCGCTAAAGGGAAAAACTGCCAAGCAATTCACAGGCGACGACCAGTTGGTAGCTGACGGCTTCCTTGTTGTGTCCAAACGATATTCTCAATTTGTAGAAACAACTAAAGCCACCAGTGGGCAAAAATCTCTGAACAAATGAAAATACCTTTTACGAAAACTATCTGGTCCATTAAACAGAGTTTTATATTGCCAATACGTGCAAGAACTGTTGCATCACAAGTCAAATGGATAACGCCCCGTTTGTTGAGTCTTCAAACAGACAGCAACGACTTAGTGGTTATCTGTGTTGTCAGAAACGGGCAAGAACATCTAAAAGGCTTTATAGATCATCATAGAAAAATCGGGGCGAAGTATATTGTATTCCTGGATAACAACTCAACAGATCTGACAATAGAGTTAGCACAACAACAAAGTCAAGGCGATGTAATTCTTTTGAAATGCGATCTACAATACGGACGTTATCGGGACGAGTTTAAATACTGGCTTGCACAAACTTTTGGAAGCGGTTGTTGGTGCTTAATAGCAGACATTGATGAACGGTTTGATTTTCCATATTCAAATTTAATAAAACTTAGTAGCTTTCTTCAGTATTTAAATTCTTATAAATATTCTGGGGTTTATCTTCAAATGGTAGACTTGTTCGCAGACAAGTCAATATTGGATTGGCCCACTATTGAAAACATTGAAGAACGCTCACTCTGGTATGACCATACGAATATTTTCATAGACCCTAACACAGCCACAAGAGATACTGCTTTGGGAAATAAAGAGACGAACTCAAATATTAAGGCCTTATGGGGCGGTATCCGTAAAGCCATCTTTAATGTCGAAAAACTACAGACAAAACAAACTTTGCTCTTTCCATCTCGTGGTGCATATCCTATTTCACCACATTGGATCAAAAACGCCGATCTAGCAGATGTAAGCTGTGCGTTATTCCATTATGCATTCGATAACACCTTTCCAAAGCGATGTGAGGAAATCGTACGGAGAAACAGTCACTGGAGCAATTCGATTGAGTACAGGAATTACCTTTTGAAAATAAATCAGATGGGTGATGAATTAACGCTAAAAACCAGTTCAGCCAAAAAACTTTCAGGAATCAATGATCTGGTTGACGATGGGTACTTAATCGTTTCGGAACAATATATGATGTATGTGAAATCAATCTTAAACACGGGGCGAACATGATCAATTCGGTTGCAACTCGCATTTTCCGGGCCGCAAAGCAAATGGCCATATTTTTACTCGCTAAACCTGTTTCTTGGCCATTAAGATATGTAAAGAAGTCATTCATTACGTCGATTGCAAGCGGAAAACTTGAAAGACATTCCGCCGTTTCAATAAATCAACCAGAGATTATCGGGAAAGACAGAAAATCAAACGAGCAACTTCTATACTTCACATCATCGAGTCTCATTAAAAACGACAAGAGCATGATCTTTCTCAGTGACCACACGGGACACCCAAATCTATTCGTTCGTGACATCGAAAATGGGCAGGAAAAGCAACTCAGTAACAACACAGACGGTTTACTAAAATCTTATGTCTATTTTCATGGCACACCCTATCGCGGATTGAACAAGGCTAGTCCGTGTGTCCATCATGAAAGCGGGACGGTCTACTATATTCAAGACAGGCAGATTTATAAGGTGTCAACTGACAGTGCAAGACAAGTCCTCGCTGAACTCCCTGACGGACAAATGACAGCTTACACACATGTTTCATTTGACGGAAAATTCCTATGCGTTCCAACAGTTGACGAACGTGCATTAGACGGGAGAAAACAACTTCGTGGACATCCTCCATATAACATTGATGAACGTGTCCGCCACGAGGGATTAAACTCCTATCTTCGCATATACGACACCGAAAGTGGAAAAGAGATCACAACTGAGGTCATTCCAAAAGCATGGGTGACACACGTTCAATTCTCACCAACGAATAGCAATCTAATCCTTTATAACAACGAATGGGCATTTCAAAGCGGCATACGTCGTATGTGGCTTTGGGACGGAAAGCGACATACGCAATTGAGGGATACAAAAGATGGTCGGAGTGCGGATGATTGGGTATGTCATGAAATCTGGTCACAAGACGGTCAAGATATCATCTACCATGGAAAATACACAAATGGCTTGCACTTCATCGGAAAAATCACGCCGAATACTGGAGCTACAATAGAATTATCTCTCCCTCGAGGATGGTATCAGTACGGCCACTACAATATCGATGAAGCAGGGACCTTAGTTACCGATGGCCATTTTCGAGCACAGTACCCAAAGTTAACCATAAATTGCTCATGGCTCTGCCGTGTGGATGTGGACTGGGAAAATCGCGAAATGACATGGACTCCCCTCACCACCCACCTCTCCAGTTGGAGATCACAAGACGCTCATCCCCACCCGATCATTGATTCAGCCTCGAAATATGTTTACTTCACATCAGACCGTGACGGGAAACTTGCAATATATCGCACTTGCTTGTAGCAGGCAAAAGACTCTGTTCAGCTATCTCTTTCTCTCTTGATAACGTTTATAGACCCTTTTCCAAGCGTCACTAGGATTCTCGGGTTTGCTTTTTCTATGAGCATCTTTGCTTAGCAAAAAACAAAAATCTTCGAACACCCCTGAGATTAACTCCTTCGGCTTATGGTACGCAACTGGTTGGCCTAAATTAATTGCGTTAAGCAGCACATCCTGAACATAGGGGATCATTAAAACGGATGGCATACCCAAGGCAGATTCAATCTTTTCCTTCGTAAGGCTAGAATGCAAAAATGGGGCACTCAAGACAAATTTAATCTTTTCCTTTTTATATCCAAGTTTCTCGTAGGTATCGAGTGCCGCAATAACTGCTCGTATAGATGCCATGTCGGGAGTTGCCATCACTAGAATCAAATCAGCCATATCAAGGGCTTGAATAGCAGACTCACTGAAATCATGTGGGAGGTCCGCAACGATATAATCAAATTGGCTTGCAATCAAACGCAACGCCGAATTGAGTGTTTCACCTCGTAATGTTTCAGCCTCAGCAGGGAAAGTCGGGGCTGCAATGAATGAAAGCCCGCTTTCGTGAGAACCAATAATGGAATTCAATGCATCCAAATCCAAATCGTCTGGGCCATACCGAGCAATATCTGCCCAAGTACGCTTTAGAGACATATTCAACATAAGCGCAACCTGCCCTGCAGTCATTGTCAGGTCAAGCAGGATTGCTGGCCGCTTCCACAATTGAAATAACCCAACGCCAAGATTAACTGCCAACGTAGATGAACCCGTCCCGCCCCGGAGACTATGAACAGCAACAAAACGTGCACGTTCTTGCCCAGTAGATGTTTGTTGTGATGATTTGAGAAACTCAATACGTCTCAAAAGAGCGCTTACCCGCATCATCAATTCAGCCCCTTCAAAAGGCTTTGTCAAATGATCATCTGCGCCTGCCTCAAAAGATTTGAGCTTATCCTGCAAACCGGATTGCGCGGTGAGCACCAAAATCGGCGTTACTGCAAATTGTGGCTCACGGCGCAGAATGCGCGTGACTTCATAACCGTTGATGTCTGGCATCATCACATCAGTGATAATCAGGTCGGGCTTGAGATTGCGGGCCTTTGCTACTCCATCCTTGCCATCAGGAGAAAAATGTAATTCACACTTCAACGGCTCCAATGCATGCGCCACTAATTGGTGGTTAATAGGTTCATCATCAATTACAAGAATGCGCGTCATGAAACTCTCCTCTTTTACTGGCCGATAGTGGATAGGTATTTCTCCAACCGACGAATTTCTACATCAAGCTGGGAAATGAGTTCAGGAGCATGGGTTATATCTTCGCGTTTGCCGATCTCCTCAAGAGCCAGCGCAACATTGGCAAGCGGGTTTACACTAAAGTTTAACGAAATACCTTTGAGATTGTGAGCAAGACGAGCAATACTGCCTATATCACCTGCTTTCAAGGCCACTTGGAGTTCATTTAGGCGTCCTGGCAAATGATCCAGATATTCCTTAAACATTTCCATCATGAAATCTCGATCTCCCCCAAAGCGGAAAAGGGCGTCATCAAAGTTGACAGGTAAATCGTCGGCCACGGACACTGATTGAAAAACAGGAGCAGGCTTTCGGTCGTCATTTGAGGCGGATGATATGATGTCCTCTTCACCAAACAATCCAGCATCCATTTCAGTCGAAACGAGTTGCACAGAAGCTGAATAATCCTGCACAGTATCAAGAGGCTCGTCCATCATATTACTGTTAGACTGTGTCCAACGATCCAAAGCACTGAACAAGACTTTCGGGTCGAGTGGTTTGGAAACATAATCGTCCATGCCTGCATCCAAACATCGCTCACGATCACCTGCCATGGCATGGGCGGTCATGGCAATAATGGGAATATGTTGACCTGTGTCTTTTTCCCATTCACGAATCAAGTGTGTGGCTTCCAAACCATCCAATTCAGGCATCTGAACATCCATAAGAATGGCACTGTATTGATTAGCCTTAGCTTTCTCAAAGGCCTGTGCACCGTTCCCGACAGCGTCCACTGAGTAACCTGCTTTTTGAAGCAGTACCATGGCAAGTTTTTGATTGATCGTATTATCTTCAGCAAGCAAAAGACGTAAACCAAGTTTTCTTGTTTCGGAAAGTGTATGACGCGTGACTAAGTTTGAGCTTTCTTCTTCCGGATTGTTCCAAACTGCGATCACTGCATCAAAAAGCATCTGTTGTTTGACTGGCTTGAGTAAATACCCGGAAACGCCGAGAGCCTCAAGACGGCCCACATCACCACGCTGGCCCATGGATGTAAGAATAAGGATTTTTACATTTTTTATTGAAGGGTCGCTTTTGATCGCCCGCGCAAGTTGCTCGCCGTCCATACCGGGCATTTGCATATCAAGCAATACAAAATGATACGGGTCACCTTTTCGATGAGCATTTCTCAAAACTTCCAAGGCTTTTGCCCCGCTAGCAACTGAATCCACACGGGAACCTAATGCTTCTACATTTTTTGTAAGAACAATTCGATTGGTTTGATTGTCATCCACAATTAGGAATCGCGCCTGCATCAGGTTGACAGGCTTAAGCGCCAGAGGAGCTGTAGTACGTTTTTCATGTACTTGCTTGGCAAATCGAATTTCAAACCAGAATATACTGCCTACTCCCGGCTTACTCTCTACACCAATTTTGCCACCCATCGCAGTAGCCAGTTGTTTACTAATTGTAAGACCTAATCCTGTCCCACCGTATTGCCGAGTTGTGGACCCATCCGCCTGAGTAAAACGGTCAAAGATCGCGGCAAGGCGTTCACTAGGGATGCCAATACCCGTGTCGTTTACCGCAAAACGGATATTGGCATGCGTGCTGGTCTCTTCAATAGGTTCAGCCTGAACAACAATCTCTCCAAAATGCATAAACTTGATGGCGTTTCCAAGCAGGTTGACTAATATCTGGCGCAATCGACCTGGATCACCTTTTAGGTCAGAAGCCAAATCTGGATGGATCAGGCAAACAACTTCAAGGCCTTTATCCTGGGCACGTTTGGCAAGTGTGTACGTCACATCCTCCACCACATTGCGGAGGTTGAAGTTGATGGTCTCCAGTTCCAGTCTGCCAGCTTCGATCTTGGAGAAGTCGAGAATATCATTAAGTAGAGTCAATAATGCTTCGGCGCTGTGCAAGGATGTTTGTAGATAATCAGTCTGTTCTGCTGTGAGCGGTGTATCAAGAGCAAGTTCCAGCATACCGATGACACCGTTCATAGGTGTGCGGATCTCATGACTCATGTTAGCAAGGAATTCACTCTTGGTGCGGCTCGCCGCCTCTGCATCTGCACGAGCTTTATCTAGCTCAGTAATATCATGATACATGGCAAACGCGCCCTCTTTTTTACCATCAATAATAACGGGCACGCCAAAAATTTCCACGTGAACTGATGAACCATCTTTGCGTTGACGTTTTCCAATCGCATGAACGGTTTTAGTCATAGCGTCCCGCGTATACTGGTCAGCTTCTTGACGTGATTCATCATTTGTAATGAGAGAATTCAGATTCGAGCCTATAATCTCTTCATTGGTAAAACCATACAACGTCTCAAAGGCAGGGTTACTGGAAACTATATTTTCGTCATTATCCAACACCACAATTGCAACCGGGCTATTCAATATAAGAGATTCAAAATACCGTCTCTGGCGATCGGTTTCCATGGCACTCTGCTTTTGCCTGGTAATATCTCGGCCAATTCCCACTATTCCCGTAATTTCTCCATTGCCATCCATCAAGGGAACTTTTGTTGTCAACAACCATATTGGGTTACCATCTTTGTCTTGCGCAGGTTCTTCACGATTTATAATTGATTGTCCCGTATCAAGAATAAACTTATCATCTGCCCAAAACTTGGCAGCCAGTTCAGGTGGATACATATCAAAGTCTGTCTTTCCCAGAACATCTTCCATTGCTTTCCCGCCAGATCCCATCCAATCGGCAACATTAGAGATAATTTTGCGGCCCTGCTTATCTTTTACATAAATATAATCCGGTATATTATCCATCAATGTATGCAAGAGAGTACGCTCCTGCGCAAGCTTTTCTTCCATTTGGACACGGGCTGTAATGTCGCGATCTATCCCTACGACCAATTCGCGCCCTTCAATGGTTACAAGCATCGTCGAAACTTCTACTGGAAATGCCGTGCCATCTTTACGCGTGTGCATAGTTTCAATTTTTATCAATCCGCCTGCTTGTCGCAAATTGTTCATATAAGCTGTGCGCTCGGTTTCTGTCCCCTCACTCCCGTTCAATACATCAATGGAATGTCCAATCAGTTCTTCACGGTGATATCCATTCATCTTGCAAAGGGCATCATTGCAATCAATTATGGGCCACGAAACATCCGCATCATGAGGGTCAATAACCACAACTGCATCCAAGGAAAGGTCAAACATTGCCCGAAGAAGGCTATTTTCAATCAACTGATATTTTTCAGGCGCCCTATTACCCATATTGGCATCATTTACATTCGGATCATCTGTCGTTTTTTTTCTCCCCGAGGCAGACTCTTGGCTTGATTTCGCAGGTTCCATTACGATGAACTCCATTTCTTAATCAACTACTTTATTAAAAAGTTACAAGAGTTAAAGAATTTTAGCATGAATTGCTTGGCACATATCTTACAATTCAACAACCACAACAAAAAGTAGGGAAACCCCCCATTATTTTCTTCCATTGACAAACCATCCCCCACAGCCTAAAATACCACCCATGAAATTCAGACCCGATGACCCAATGGTGACAATGACCATGGCCATGCGAAGCATGGAGATGTCAACTCGCGTCTGGATGGCACGTTAGACCGTTTACTTTTCAATAACGGGCTGTCCATATTGCGGACAGCTTTTTTGTTTTCTTTAGCTTTTAGCTGTTAGCAATTAGCTAAAAGCCAGAAGCTAAAAGCTAATCGCTAACAGCTTCACTAGCTATTACTAAAGTTTATGCGGAGTCACTATGAACGAAAACATACTCATTGCCATTGCCTGGCCCTATGCCAATGCAGAGATCCATGTAGGAAATATCACCGGTTCCCACCTGCCCGGTGACATTGCCGCACGCTACCACCGCCTGAAAGGGAATAATGTTCTTATGGTCAGTGGTACGGATTCACACGGGACGCCCGTTGTCATCGCCGCGGACAAGGAAGGGAAATCTGTCGAGGAAGTGTACAAACGCTATCACGATAGCTTCCTTGAGTTATTCCAAGGCTGGGGCATCACGTACGATCTGTTCACCACAACCCATACCGAGAACCATTTCAAGGTCTCTCAAACCATCTTCCTTGCCTTACAGAAGAACGGATTCATGTTCAAGCAGTTCAGCAAGCAATGGTACTCCCCTACTGCAAAGAAATTCCTGCCCGACCGTTACGTCGAAGGGACATGCTACATCTGCGGCTTTGAGGGCGCACGTTCAGATCAATGCGACAAATGCGGCAACGTACTCGAGCCTGAGAAATTAATTAATCCGCGTGCCAAGACCGGTGACGGTGCTCTCGAGTTACGTGAGACTGAACATTTTTATCTCGACCTCTCCAAACTCGAACCTGATGTCAAGAAGTTCCTGCGTGACCGCTCCGATCACATGCGCGATACGGTCATCGGTGAGTCACTAGGCAAGATCGAAGCCGAGGGACTCAAGCCGCGCCCGATCACGCGCGATCTTGATTGGGGTATCCCTGTCCCGATCGATGAGGCGGGTTGGGAAACAAAAAAGCTCTACGTGTGGTTCGAAGCAGTTATCGGCTACCTCTCCGCTGCCATTGAGTGGGGACAGCTCTCCCCGAAGAAAGACGCGTGGCGCGATTGGTGGACGAATCCCAAAGCGAAGCATTTCCACTTCATCGGCAAGGACAACATCTTCTTCCACACATCGCTGTGGCCTGCACAACTCATGGGCGCTGGCAGTGCGTTCATGGAAATCTTTACGGGCGACGCGGTCCCATTGACCCTACCGTATGATGTGCCCGCCAATCAGTTCATGAATCTCGAAAAGCAAAAGATCAGCGGCTCGCGCAATTGGGCGGTGTGGGGACGCGATGCATTGACGCGGTATGACGCCGATGCGTTGCGCTATTACCTGACGGTGAACATGCCCGAAGCCAAGGACAGCGACTGGGATTGGGCCGAGTTTGTGGCGCGCAATAACAACGAACTGGTGGCGACGTGGGGCAATCTTGCAAACCGTGTGCTGGCGTTCTGTTACAAACACTGGGATGGGCACATCCCTGATGTGGATTTGAACACGCTTCGCCCCGCGGACCTGGAACTGCTCGCGGCAATCGAAAACGGATTCAACACTGTAGGCGCGGAACTCGAAGCCGTGCGCCTGCGACTGGCCGTCGGCGAAGCAATGAAACTCGCCACAACAGTGAATCAATATCTCGATGTCAACGCACCATGGACAGCCATCAAAACAGACAAAGCCTCTGCCGCGCTGACGGTCTACACTGCGCTCAAAGCCATCGACTCGCTCAAAGTGCTGTTCTCGCCGTTCCTGCCATTTACATCTGCGAAACTGCATGGCTTCTTCGGGTATGAGACTCCGCTCTTCGGTGAGCAATACGTTGAAGAGATCCATGACTCGCTCGGCACACATCGAGGACTGAAATATCGCGGTGCTGAGGGAGTGCAATGGAAGCCCAGCGAATTGAAGCCTGGAGCGAAGTTGAATCAGCCGGGTCCATTGTTCAAGAAGTTGGAAGATAGTGTGGTGGAAGAGGAACGGGCGAGGTTAGGGAAATAATATGCAAGGGCGATCCAGTTGGGTCGCCCTTTTGATTTATGAGATGATAAAGATGAACAATACCATTTTGAATACTCAAGTCAGTTACGACAATGTTGCGGCAGAATACGCGGAGAAGTTCAAAGATGAAATGGACGACAAGCCCTTCGACCGCGATTGCCTTGATCGTTTGGTGAACGAAGTTGGAAATCTCGGCCTCATTTGTGATCTGGGTTGCGGACCCGGTCAGATCGCGCGATATTTACATCGCAAAGGCGCGAGCACGTTGGGCGTAGACCTCTCGCCACAGATGATCGCAGAAGCACAGAGGCTGAATCCCGAGATCCATTTTCACCAAGGGGACATGCTCGCCCTGCCCGATGCCGATAATTCCTGGGGTGGAATCGCCGCCTTCTACTGCATCATCCACATTCCGCGTGAAAGGATCGTTGATGCCTTGAGAGAGATGAAACGAGTTCTCAAACCTGGCGGCGTACTGCTAGTCACATTTCACATCGGAGAAGAAATTAAACACATTGACACGTGGTGGGAAAAATCTGTCAATTTGGATTTTGCTTATTATGAGCCGAATGAAATGGAAGAATGGTTGCAAGAGGCAGGAATCAAGTTGGAAGAAACTCTTGTGAGAGAGCCAAACCCGGACGTGGAAGTCGCCACGAGGAGAGCGTATTTGTTTGCGAGGAAGTCGGAGGATTGAAGTTGGGAATCAGCCAGACTCGTTATTCAAGAAGTTGGAAGAGAGTGGTGAGGAAGAGGAACGGGCGAGATTGGGGAAGTAAAAGCAAACTCGGATGTCATTGTGACATCCGAGTTTTTATATATTCTACAGGGCATGACACACTCCGATACGATAGTCCATTCAAATAGTTATAATCTTTCTCTCATTTGCCTTTTGGTATCCAACTCTGTATAATGAAATTGAGGTTCACAGGAGCAAGCGGGGCATTTCAAGGATACAACAATGCCTAGCACAGGCTAGGCCCAAGCTGGCGTTTTATAGCAAAATAGAAAAGGAGAAAGGGATATGTTTCAGACACCTGATTACACCATTCTCGATCACCTGACAGAGGTCTGCCAAGTGGTGGATTTTAATTTCCGTTATGTATACGTCAACGAAGCGGCGGCCGAACGGGAACGTATCGCAAGGGATCAGATTCTTGGGCACACGATGCAGGAACTCCACCCAAACATCGAAACTACCCCGCTATTTTTGCACTTAAAAGAATGCATGGACGAAAGAAGGTCGGTCGAATTTGAAGACGAGTCGTCTTATTCCAACAGTCCATTCACAAAATGGAAGATCAAAATGGACCCCGTGCCTGAGGGAGTATTCATCCATTCAACGGGATTGGCCGCGCACAAGACAAAAATAAAGGTTAGACAAAAGACTGTACCGTCGACCATGGCTAACCACCACTCACAGTATCACTCGGAAGACTCTCTAGCACACAATAAGATCATCACAAGCCAGTCAAAATCTTTAGCCATAGAAGGATGGCTGGACGCGTTAGATTCTCGTACCAAGGAAACAAACGAGCACATACTCCGTGTAACAGAGGCGACAGTCATACTCGCAAAAATGGCAGGGATATCAGAAAACGAGATCATCCACATCAGGCGCGGTGCGTTACTTCATGACATAGGGAAAACTGGGATACCTGATCCCATTTTGCTCAAATCAGGAAAACTGACTGCTGACGAATGGGAAGTCATCCGCAAACATCCTGTCTATGCTTACGATCTGGTGTATCCCATTGAATATCTCAGAAACTGTCTGTCGATTCCATATTCACATCATGAAAAGTGGGACGGGACAGGTTACCCACAAGGCTTGCGAGGAGAAGACATCCCCCTCCCTGCTCGTCTATTCGCAGTTGTGGATGTTTGGGAAACGCTTTCGTTTGACCGTGTTTATCGAAAGGCATGGCCACATGAAAAGATCATGGATTATATCCAACAGCAATCAGGATGTCACTTTGACCCCAAAGTCGTAAGTCTGTTTTTCCACACGACCAAAGATCTATTGAAACTTGTTCCGCAATAATCCGCTAACGACAACTACCACATCCCTACTGGGTGCATCACTGCATCCTATTTGTCATTTAATAGCTGCCGCAGATGAAAATTCCACCTGATATACAGAAGATATAGCCCGGGGAAAGCTAAAAACCATAAAACCGTCTCGCCATAAAGAATTTACAAAGTATTTACATCGCCGTCGTACCCGCTTAACAAAGCAGGAATATACTTCATTACATAACATATAACAGGAGAAAACAATGAAAACGACAAAAACGATTTCCACCTTACTGCTCGCCTTTGCCCTGGTTCTTAGCGCCTGCCAGAGAAACGTCACACGCAACGGTGACGGCTCAGCGGATGTGGAAACGGTCATCACCCAGCAGGAATTGCAGGATGTGATCACATCCGCTATTTCGGATCCGCTTGTCAAGGACATTACTGTTTCACTGCAACCGGGATACGTTTCAGTTTCAGGCACACATCAACGGCTGAATGATGCATCCAAAACCGACAATCTCTCCTTCCGCTTGGATCTGGGCGTAAGCAACGGTGCACTGGCCGCAACCGTTTCCAATGCACAAATTGACGGCATTCTTATTGAGCAGAATCGTGTGGACAATTGGAATCAAACCATCGCCAACCGCATCGCGAACTTTGGCAACAAAGGCCGAAACAACACATTGAAATCAGTGAGCATCACAACCAGTCAGGTCACAATGACGTGGACAGTAGCGAAGTAATAACTTCCTTCATGTAACACAAAGCGGACAGTTCGTGATGAACTGTCCGCTTTGTTATTTTTAGATTACAGGAGTAAAACTCCCGCCTTACACGATCTCTTACTTCGCCTTGCCTTGATTCGCCACTGCGGCGGCTTTCTTGGCGGCTTCGGCCGCGTCGCCGAGATAGTAGCTCTTGATCGGCTTGAGGTTCTCGTCCAATTCGTAGACAAGCGGCAGGCCAGTAGGAATATTGAGCTCAGTGATGTCGGCTTCGGAAATGTTATCGAGGTATTTCACCAACGCGCGGATACTGTTTCCATGCGCGGCAATGATGACACGCTTGCCCGACTTGATCGCAGGAGCAATCGTCGAGTGCCAGTAAGGCAGAACACGTTCCAGCGTGATCTTAAGCGATTCGGTGGCTGGCAATTGTTCGGGAGTCAAAGAGGCGTAGCGCGGGTCAAATTTGGGGTGACGTTCATCGGTCAACTCCAAACCTGGAGGCGGTACATCATAACTGCGTCTCCAGACCTTTACCTGATCTTCGCCAAATTTTTCAGCCATCTCCGATTTGTTCAAGCCCTGCAAATTGCCATAATGGCGTTCGTTCAGTTGCCAGGCGTTCGTGACGGGAATCCACTCGAGATTCATTTCCTGTAAGACCGTCCACAAAGTTTGAATAGCGCGTCGTAACACAGAAGTGAACGCTACATCAAACACATAACCGCCCTCTTTCAACAACTTACCAGCATCTCGCGCCTCGGTCTTGCCTAAATCCGTGAGGCTTACATCCGTCCATCCCGTGAAACGGTTTTCGAGGTTCCAAACACTTTGTCCGTGACGGACCAATACTAACTTGTACATGAGCATCTCCTAAAATAATATCGCCGCTATTATAGCTCAACTCCCCCACCCATAGTAAAATCATGCCATGCCTAAAGACGACATCACCCCCAGCAGACAACAATATCTTGATATCAAGCGTCAATACCCGAATGAGATCCTACTCTTTCGGCTCGGCGATTTTTATGAAACATTCGATGAAGACGCCGAGATCACCGCGCGCGAACTTGATATTGTGCTGACGTCACGTCCTGTTGGCAAGGGGGTGCGAGTTCCATTAGCTGGCATTCCGTATCACGCAGTAGACAACTACCTAATACGTTTCATTGAAAAAGGATATCACGTCGCCATTTGCGAACAGATGGGTGACACACCCGTCAACGGACTTGTTCCACGCAAAGTGGTAAGAGTAGTGACTCCGGGAACCGTGACCGAACCTGGACTCCTACCCGGCGACTCAAACAACTATCTCGCCTCGGTCATTCTGGACGAGAGGTCTGCTTCTGTCTCCTATGCCGATATCACCACTGGAGAATTTGCTGTCACTGAACTCCCGCTTGAAGCCTTGCGCGCTGAACTGACACGCTTGCACCCTGCTGAAATTTTACATCCTGACAACCAAACGCTGAACGATGTCTTTCAAGGGCACCAGACTCCTTACCTCGCATGGAAATTTGAACCCGGCAAATGTGAAGAGACCCTGCTCTCACACTTCAACGCATCTACACTTGAAGGGTTTGGTATTAAAGGCAACAGCTTGTCCATCCGTTCGGCAGGTGCAATACTGCAATACCTAAAAGAAACGCAACCCAATGCACTAACATTGCTCACAAGTCTACGCTCCTACAGTATCAATGAATTCATGACTCTCGACGCATCCACACGCCGGAATCTTGAACTCGATGAAACCCTGCGCGGCGAACGCAAAGGCTCGTTGCTTGGCACGCTCGATCATACCGTCACGCCGATGGGCAAACGCATGATGCATCAATGGGTCAGCCAACCACTGCTCAATGTGCAAAAGATCCATCATAGGCAAGAGGGCGTGCAATACTTCTTCGACAACGGTATGAAACGCGCCGAAATGCGTAACGTATTGAAACCACTCGCAGATTTAGAGCGGTTGGTCAATCGCGTTATGGCAGGGCAAGCGCAACCGCGTGATCTCGTAGCGATGCGTGACGCCTTAGGACATTTACCAGTAATAAAAGAAGTTGTTGGCGAGCAATCATCAGTCATCAATAATCAGTGGTCGGTTTGTCAGGAAGAGTTGTCGCTTCTGCAGAACGCCATTGACGATGATCCACCAGCCACACTGCAGAACACAGGCATCATTCGATCTGGCTATTCACAGGAATTGGATTCGGTCATTGACGCATCCAAACACGCTCGTGATTGGATCGCCAATCTTGAAGGGGTCGAACGCGAAAAGACGGGTCTCAAAACGCTGAAAGTTGGATACAACAAAGTATTCGGATACTACATCGAAATCTCACGCGGCGCAGCAGACAAAGCGCCAGAGCATTACATCCGCAAGCAAACATTGGTCAATGCTGAACGCTTCATCACGCCTGAGATGAAAGAGTACGAAACACTGGTATTGAATGCAGAAGATCGCATCCGTGAGATTGAATTGCGCTTGTTTAAGGAGATTTGCGCCGAGTTATCCAAGTCGGCGTTCAAGTTGCTGGATACGGCACGGGCGTTGGCGCAATTGGACGTGCTATCTGCCCTCGCGGAGGTCGCGGCTTTGGGAGGCTATGTTAGGCCCGAGGTCCATGAAGGAAGCGAGTTGGAGATCCATGAAGGACGACATGCTGTTGTGGAACAGTCTTTGCATGGAGAGCGCTACATCCCGAATGATGTCATCTTCGAAAAAGGAGAGATCGTCCGCGTTATTACGGGGCCGAACATGTCGGGTAAGTCCACATATTTGCGGCAGACGGCGCTGATCGCATTGATGGCTCAGATCGGCTCGTTCGTGCCCGCGGACTCCGCAAAGATCGGTCTCGTAGACCGCATCTTCACTCGCATCGGCGCACAGGACGAGATCCACGCGGGGCAATCCACGTTCATGGTGGAGATGGTGGAGGCGGCGAACATTTTGCATCACGCCACATCACGCTCGCTGTTGATATTAGATGAGATCGGGCGCGGCACTTCAACATATGATGGACTGTCGATTGCGTGGGGAATCATTGAGTTTATTCATAACCATCCGCATTTGCGGGCAAAGACTTTGTTTGCTACGCACTACCACGAGTTGACTCAACTTGCAGAGTTACTGCCCGGCGTGCGCAACTACAACGTAGCCGTCAGCGAAGCGGACAACACGGTTGTGTTCCTGCATAAGATTGTTCCCGGAGGCGCGGACAAATCGTATGGCATCCACGTGGCACAACTTGCAGGATTGCCGGCTCCCGTCATCCAACGCGCGAACGAAATTATGGCAGAATTGGAAAAATCGTCAGGTCGAGCCATGCGCATCAACCCACACGCCGCGCAACAGGCATCACTGTTCCCAGAGACCAGTCCGCTGTTGGATGAATTGAAAGACGTGGATGTTAATAGTCTCTCCCCTATCGAGGCGTTGAACAAGTTGTTTGAATGGCAGAAGAAGTATATAAAAGGGAATCGATGAAAGTCGCCATACTTGCAGGCGGATTAGGAACCCGTCTCTCCGAAGAAACAACGATCAAGCCAAAGCCGATGGTCGAAATTGGCGGTAAACCCATGCTTTGGCACATCATGAACATCTACGCTTCTTTCGGATATAAAGAGTTTGTTATTGCATTGGGATACAAGGGCGAGATCATCAAAGATTATTTCATCAATTATCACTATCGCTCGCGCAGTATCTCTGTACAATTGAAAAGCGGGGATGTGACGATTCACAACGATAAAGGTGAAGACTGGATTGTGCATTTACTTGATACAGGCACAGACACAAACACCGGTGGACGAGTCAAACGCGTGGCAGAGTTCATAGGCGATGAGACTTTCATGCTCACCTATGGCGATGGCGTTAGCAACGTGAACATTCCCCAACTGATCGAGTTTCACAAAAAGCAAAAAACATTAGTGACCATGACAGCCGTCCGTCCGCCAGCGCGGTTTGGGCAAATGATGATCGAGAATCATCGCGTGGTGGAGTTCAAAGAGAAACCGCAGATCGGCGAAGGCTGGATCAACGGCGGATTCTTTGTCCTCGAACCGGGCATCACCAAATATATTCAAGGCGACCACACCGCGTGGGAGTTCGAGTCACTTGAGCATATCGCGGCAGATGGACAACTATCAGCTTATCAGCACAATGACTTCTGGCAATGCATGGATACGATCCGCGATGTGCATAACTTAGAAAAACTATGGCAGGAAGGCAACGCCCCATGGAAGCTATGGAATTGAACCGCGCCTTCTGGCTTGACCGCCCCACGTTTGTCACCGGCGGGACCGGGTTGGTCGGTTCGTGGCTGGTCAAACGTCTCATGGATGCTGGTGCTGACGTTGTCTGCCTTGTGCGCGATTGGGTTCCACAAAGCGAAATGGTCCGAAAGGGATGGATCGAACAAGTCAAGGTTGTTCGAGGCGATATTAGCGACCGCGAGACACTGGAACGCACACTCGGCGAATATGAGATTGACACGGTCATCCACCTTGCTGCGCAGACGATTGTCACAATTGCGAATCGGAATCCCATTTCCACATTCGAGACGAACATCGCAGGCACGTGGAATTTGCTCGAAGCCAGTAAACGGAGCCCAAAGGTAAAGCAGGTTGTTATCGCTTCGTCAGACAAAGCCTACGGCGACCAGGAAGTTTTACCCTACGATGAAAATACTCCCTTGCAGGGACAACACCCGTACGATGTCAGCAAGTCTGCGGCGGATTTGATCGCTTACACCTATGCAAAAAGCTTTGACCTTCCTGTTGCCATCACGCGCTGTGGAAATTTCTACGGCGGCGGCGACTTGAACTGGAACCGTATCATCCCCGGCACGATCCGCTCGATCTTGCGCGGGCAACAACCTGTAATCCGCTCGGACGGGGAATACATCCGTGACTATTTTTATGTCGAAGATGGTGCGGCGGCTTACATGCTGTTGGCAGAACAACTCGCTGCGCGACCAGAACTCAAAGGGCAGGCATATAATTTTTCGAACGAGATTCAGGTGTCGGTGAGAGAGATCGTGGGGCGCCTCCTAAAGGCAATGGATTCGAATCTGACTCCCGACATCCGCAACGAAGTCACAAACGAGATCCGTCATCAATATCTCAGCGCAGAAAAAGCACGGCGCGAGTTGGGATGGAAGCCGATGTTCACGCTCGATGAAGGTCTGATCCGAACGATCGATTGGTATAAGGATTTTTTCAATGAGTGAAAGAGCCGACCAATTGCGCGCGCAAATTTTGGAACTGGTTTCCGAATACGCGGCAGAGGCGTTCCCGCCAAAGGATTTTATTCCCGGCGAAAGCACAGTGCCTGTTTCGGGGCGCGTGTTCGACGCAGAAGATATTCAAACGCTCGTCGATTCAAGTCTCGACTTCTGGCTGACCACCGGACGATACGCCAAACAATTCGAACGGGAATTTGCGCGTTTCTTCAACATGCGCCATGCGTTGTTGGTGAACTCGGGTTCATCGGCAAACCTGCTGGCGTTGACTGCGCTCACGTCCCATCTCTTGCAGGAGAAGCGACTCAAAGAAGGCGACGAAGTCATCACAGTTGCAACGGGCTTCCCCACAACGGTCAATCCCATTTTTCAAAATAATCTCGTGCCGGTCTTCGTGGACGTAGACATCCCCACCTATAACATTGACGTGACACAACTCGAAGCTGCACTATCCAAAAAGACTCGCGCAGTGATGGTCGCGCACACGCTCGGCAACCCATTTGATCTCGAGGCTGTCACCGCATTCTGCAAAAAACATGATCTCTGGCTCATCGAAGACTGTTGCGATGCCGTTGGCGCAAAATACAACGACCAACCCGTTGGCAGGTTCGGCGATATCGCAACGGTCAGTTTTTACCCCGCGCATCACATCACCATGGGTGAAGGCGGTGCGGTGCTCACCGACAAACCCAAACTTAAGAAGACCATCGAGTCTTTCCGTGATTGGGGACGCGATTGTTGGTGTGCGCCCGGCAAAGACAACACCTGTGGCAAACGTTTTGAATGGCAACTCGGTGACCTCCCGCACGGATACGATCACAAATACACCTACTCGCACATCGGATACAACCTAAAAGTCACCGACATGCAAGCCGCCGTCGGCGTTTCGCAAATGAAAAAACTTCCACAATTTATTGAGACTCGCCGCGCCAACTTCGATTACTTATACGAGCGACTTTCAGCCCTCAATGAATTTTTCATCCTCCCAGAAGCGACTCGTAACTCAACCCCAAGCTGGTTCGGCTTCCCGATCCTTGTCCGTCCCGAAGCTCCCTTCACTCGCGACGATACAGTCCGCTGGCTTGAGGCGCACAAGATCGGCACACGTCTGCTCTTCGCTGGTAACCTCATCCGCCAGCCCGCCTACCGCGAAAAGAATTACCGAGTTGTCGGCGATCTCGCCAAAGCAGATGAAGTAATGAACCGCGTCTTCTGGATCGGTGTGTACCCCGGTCTTGATCAGTCCATGCTCGATTATGTTTGTGATGTATTAGTTCAATTATGCAACAAGCATGAATAATTCTCTCTCGAACGACCTCAACCATATCCTCGATCACACGAACAGCCTTTGGGATGAGCTTCGCGGGGCTAGTCTCTTCATCACCGGTGGCACAGGTTTCTTCGGCAAGTGGCTTCTTGAAAGTCTCTTATGGGCAAACGACAAACTGGACTTGGACTGCCACGTTACCGTGTTGACTCGTTACCCAGACCTTTTCCAATCGAACGCCCCGCATCTTTCTAGACATCGAACTGTCTCTGTCTTAACTGGCGACGTCCGCACCTTTGATTTTCCGCTAGGCACATTCACTCACATCATCCATGCCGCGACCGATGCAAGCGCTCAACTCAATGCAGAAAATCCACTTCTTATGCTCGATACGATCGTCGAAGGCACACGTCATACATTGGACTTTGCCAAGGCATGCGGAGCAAAAAAGTTTCTTCTCACAAGTTCCGGCGCGGTGTACGGAAAACAACCGTCAGACATGACACATACCCCCGAAGACTATAACGGCGCGCCAGACCCGCTCGACCCCAATTCAGCCTACGGGCAAGGAAAAAGACTCGCCGAACACCTTTGCTCGCTTTATGCAGATTCAAATCTCGAGATAAAGATCGCCCGCTGTTTCGCCTTCGTCGGTCCTTATCTCCCTTTAGATATTCACTTTGCTATCGGAAACTTCATCCGCGACGCAATGAACGGAGGGCCAATCGTCATCAAAGGGGATGGAACCCCTTACCGCTCCTACTTATATGCGGCTGATCTAGCGGTTTGGCTTTGGACGATTTTATTACGGGGCGAATCACTGAGGCCTTACAATGTGGGAAGTAAAAATCCCATTTCCATAGCCGAACTGGCAACAACAGTTGCGAACCAGTTTCAAAACGGGATAAAAACAGAGATACAAGGTATTCCTGACACTCAAAAGCCAGCAAGTCGCTATGTACCCGACACGCAAAGAGCTGAGAAGGAGCTAGGCTTGCAGGAAACTTTTTCACTACAAGATGGCATCAACAGAACAAAAGATTGGTATAAATTAAAATAATCAACGAGGCATTATGATTCCACCTATCATCGCCCTGGCTATTATTTGCAGTCTTTCTACTTTGGCGATCAGAGTTATCATTTCACGTCATCCATTTCGCATAAAAAATGTTTGGCGCCAGATCTTTGGCTCTCTCCTCCTCAGCGCTATAGCTTGGGTAGCATTAATTTACATTACGAGAGCTGCTAGTCCCACTTCAAATGAATGGGGGGATATTATCTGTGGGGTATTAATTTTTTTATGCGCGTTCTGGTGTCATTATTGGATTGGCAATTTTGCAGGGGGCTTTCGCGTTCAAATGCAGGTCAATCTTGCCAATCAAAAAGTGCCGATCGCACTGGAAGAATGGATGAAGACTTTCAGCGGCTTAGGGATGGAAACATTTTTACAGGACCGAATCCAGGCTATATTAATTCCCTGGAATACGGTTGAATATAAAAATGGTCAATTACACCTTCTCAACGGTTGGGGAACCTTTTTTGCAAGTTTAATGAATATACTCAAATACATTTTTCCAAAAGTGAGGGGCGAATAGATGAGCGGAATGTTGTCTTATTTTGCAGGTATCTTAAGCTTCATAGTCTTTGTAACTGTATTTCTAATTTTTTTGAGACTTCCATTGAAAACTGGATGGCTTATTTTGGAGATCTTAACAGGGATAATCGTCCACGTCATTTCATCAATTGCCAGTTTTATTCTTCTCGATGATTTTTCCTATTGGTATCAAGCATCACTTTATGCATTTCTATGGTTTTTATTTTTCTTTGTCACAAGCATCTACAGCGCATCCGTATCAATAGGGATTCTCCACTATCTATATCGCCAACCACGATACATGGCACCATTGCAAGATGTATATCAAAACTGCGTGGAAAATGTTTTCAAACAGAGAGTCGAATTCCTTGTAGCACAGGGAATGGCAGAAAAAACAGAGCAAGGTTATATTTCAACGCAAAAAGGCAGAAACACCGTGCAAAAAATCCAACTAACAAATAAAATCCTCAACATGGAGAGTCAGGGATTTTATTCTTCTGCATCAACACTGAAAAACGCCAAGGACTCGAACTTTAATGATTAGAAACAGCGACTTCACAACATCCCTGCAAAACAATATACAATCTGCGACATCGTATATCTATTCACTTTCTAAAAAGATATCCGTTTTTCACATCACCATCATATTTATCATTTATGTAATATTCAGTATAGTGGCTGGAGGGTCGGGTATTCTGCACAGGGAAATGGATGTGCGCCTGCCCGCACACATTTCCGGAAGACCCATACTGCAAATTATTTTTGATGCAGACAGCATGAACATTGGAGGGTGGGAAGCACGTCAATTAAGTTTTCTTTTCGATATCCTGGATGGGAATTTTGTGGCGTGGTGTATTCGTCTTGGGTATCCGCATTTTCGCTCACTTACCCATTATCTATTCACCTTCATCATCGTGATCTATCTGTGGTTGTTTATGACAAATACATTGAAGGCAAATCGTTTATTATCCATAATTCTCATTTCCTTGCTACTTACTACCCCAAGTTTTATCTATTCATACTATTATCGGACTTCCAAAATTGGAATCACTGTATTGGTGATTTTTTTGCTAGGAGAAATATATAAGATCACAAGAGGTGAAACTTATCTTAATATAAAAATCCCCAAGCATTTCTGGCTTGGCATGATGTTTCTTTTTGCGACACTTGCATTAATGCTTTTCGATATTTTGGGTGGTTTTTTTGCATCATTTATCATCGCATATTTGTTTTTATCTATGCTGTACAAGCCCGATAAAAACAAAATATCTGCTTTTTCAGGGATGATCATCGGCTACGCAATTTGGGTCTTTTACTTTCTCTATCTGGGGCAGATCATAACATTCGCCATTTCAGGAAAGCGGGCAGATACATCCTTCCTAACCGGGGCACCATTTGCAGCTTTACCCAACTTTCTCATTGCAGACATCCTGCCTTTGATGACAGATATGCTTCGTTACCTTTTTGGCTATATTTCCACATTATTGGGAAGCATTGAGCTTATCTTGATCTTGGAGATAGCTCTATGGCTCAGCATTAGATCAAACAAAAAGGCTGAAAGGTTTTTGAATCCCAAAGACAGCAAAAAACTACCTCAAAAGTTCAGGGCATTTATCGCCCGCTACGAACCCATCCCCAGCCTGTTCTTTCTCGCAGGAAGTATCGCGATAGTATACGATTTTCTAGTAACAAGGCACCCCCCTCTCTTATGGCCCGATGTCCGTCCAACATACTACATTATGCCTGCTCAAGCAGCTATTCTCTTCGGGATTACAATTCTTTTGACACGCGCAAAAAGCAGATGGTTTCTCAAGGAACATAAGAGGCTTGCGTTGGTCACACTTATTTTTGCATTTTTGCTTATTGGCAATGTTATTGGCTCAATTCGCATCAAGGATGTGTTGATTGGTGGCCCCAATACCAGAATAAACTTACATGACCCGTCGTTATTAAAAGCTTTGGCAAATCTTAAATCCCCAGAATACCAACCAGATAGGGCTATTCTGGATGATCCAATTTACATTCTATTTTCAACTCAAAAATAATAACCATTTTGTCTACCAAGGACAGATCAAATGCCAACCGCAAAGCGTCCGTGCCCCATATGCTCAAGCAGTGAAGCAGTAAAACTTCATACACAAAAATTCATACTACCAGATGGCCATCCGCTAAGTGAAGGATACGATGTTGTTTCCTGCGATCAATGTGGATTTGTGTATGCGGACACATCTGTCACACAGGATGAATACGATAGGTTCTATTCTCAATTTTCCAAATACGAGGATAAGAAAACCGGCACGGGCGGCATCGAAAATCAATGGGACCGTGATAGGCTTACTCAAACAGCCAAAGACATAGCCAGTTTCCTCAACAATGACCAAGCCAGTATATTAGACGTTGGATGTGCAAATGGAGGGTTATTAAAAGCCATGATAGACCTTGGATATGATCACGTTCTGGGCATTGACCCATCCCCGATCTGTGTTGCGAACACCCAAGCCCTTGGTGTCAGAGCACAAATCGGTTCCCTTAATAAGGCGCTGGAACAAGAAAAATTTGATTGTATAATACTTTCACATACGCTTGAGCACATTCAAGATTTACGAACAGCGGCGGAGTGGATCTTGGCAGTCTCTAAACCATCATCAACCCTATATGTCGAAGTGCCAGATGCCGCACACTACAAGGATTTTGTCGACGCTCCATTCCAGGACTTCAATACAGAACACATAAATCATTTCTCTATAACATGTTTGAAGAATTTCCTAAGTTTTAGTGGATTTAAACCATTAAGTTGGGGTGAAAAAATAATCCCTGCATCGTCAAACAAACCATATCCAGCAATATTCTGTTTTGCAAAAGTGGATGCAAGAATCACAGATATCACCAAGGATGAAGCACTCCCTTCCAGCATAGAAACATACATCCAACGTTCGCGCAAGATACTGGATGAAATAAACACAAGAATTTCAACAGCCCTGACGCAGAACAAAAGGATCATCGTTTGGGGGACGGGTCAACTCGTCATGAAGTTACTTGTAGAAACCACCCTCGCCGATGCTGAGGTCATTGCATTTGTGGACAACAATCCCATCAATCAAGGAAAAATATTTCGGGGTGTCAAGATATTGGCGCCGAACCAGATTGATCATTATTCAGAACCGATACTAATATCGTCAACGCTTCACCAGCAAGCTATAGTTGAGCAAATTTCAGAGATGGGGATCAAGAACCCACTCATCCTGTTAAAGTAAAGAGGGATGATGAAAGACATTCCAGAATTTACTCAAGAAGCTTCAAAAAGCAATCTTGGAGAGGTCAAATGGCAGGAAGAAAATATTCTCATTTATGGCACCGGCTCATTTGCGCGTGACATCCAATTGGCACTCGAAAAAAATGGAACAGGGATATACGGTTTTCTTGATCATAGGAGCACAAATGATCAGGTGATCAACAATCTTCCAGTTCACAAACCTGATGGAAAAGCACCTCCCATTGAATTACGCAAAAAATCTCTGGTCATTCTAGGAATTCACAATCGAGAAGTAAACCTTATACCAATAATCAACAATCTAAAAACACATGGATACAACAGAGAGCTTTTGTCTCCCATTGACCTATACGATCACTTTGCCGAAGAACTTGGCACACGTTACTGGCTCACATCACGAACATATTACTCATCTTACACAGAAGAAATCCAAGCTGTCTATAAACTTCTCTCAGATGAAAACAGCCGCAAGACCTTTGAATCACTCATCCATTTTCGGATTAGTGGCGATTACTCACTTCTTCCGGAACCCGATACGGAACACCAATATTTTCCACTCGATCTACCCATGTGGCCACAGCCCATTCGTTTCGTAGATTGCGGCGCATATGATGGAGATACGCTTCATTCACTCCTGCAATCCAAACAACAATTTGAGGCGATTGCCGCCTTCGAACCAGATCAGGATAATTTCCGCAAGTTATCAGCGTATGCTTCAAAGAGCAGACTTCCAAACATATCACTGTTTCCATGCGGAGTATATTCATCAACAACTCAATTGACCTTTAATACAGGCAAAGGCGAAGGGAGTAGTGTATCGCAAACCGGCAAGACTACAGTCCAATGCGTAGCACTGGATGAATGTATCCCCACATTCCGTCCAACTTTGATAAAAATGGATATTGAAGGCGCAGAAATGGATGCGTTGGCAGGAGCCTGTCAACTCATAAAAGAATATCATCCCGCACTTGCCATATCGGCATACCATACCCCTGCACATCTCTGGGAAATTCCATTGTGGATCAACCAGCTTGCAACGGAAAACAATCTTCATTATACATATCACTATCGCGCCCATGCGCACAACTGTTTCGAAACGATCTTCTACGCCATCCCACAAAAGGAACAAGCATGAGAGTTTCAGAGTATATTGCAAACCGGCTTTCAGAACTCGGCGTTCACCATGTATTTATGGTCACAGGTGGCGGCTCGATGTTCCTCAACTATGCCATCAGCAAGCACCCGAACATTACGCCGGTCTTCAATCACCACGAACAAGCCAGTGCCATGGCGGCAGAAGGATACGCTCGTATCACGAATAAACCTTCTGTCGTCAACGTTACTACTGGCCCTGGTGGCATCAACGCACTCAATGGCGTCTACGGCGCATACACCGATTCCATCCCCATGCTTGTCCTTTCAGGCCAGGTGAAACTTGAGACCTATATCCGCACCTACGACCTGCCTAACCTCCGTCAACTCGGCGATCAAGAGGTGGATATTATTTCGATGGTATATGGCATCACCAAATACGCAGTCACAATCACTGACCCTCAAACCATTCGCTATCACCTCGAAAAAGCCTGGCATCTCGCCCAAAGTGGACGTCCCGGCCCCTGTTGGCTGGATATTCCTATTGACGTACAATCGAGCCAAATAGACGAAACAAAACTGGATGGCTTCGCATCAGACCTTAACCCAACAGTTGCCTCCATCCAATTAGTAGAATCCGTCGCCCAAACATTAGGCAAACTAAAGAACGCTCAGCGTCCAGTCATCCTCGCAGGAACGGGCGTCCGTCTTGCCGACGCAGTTGATGTATTCAATCGCGTTGTCCATAAACTTGGCATCCCTGTTACAACTGGTTGGACACATGATCTGATCGCATCTGACGATCTTGTCTTCGTTGGCCGCCCCGGCACCATTGGCACACGCCCCGGTAACTTCGCCGTTCAGAACTCAGACCTTCTGCTTGTCATTGGGAATCGCCTAAACATCCGCCAGACAGGGTATGCGTTTAAATCCTTTGCCCGTGCCGCCCACAAGATATGGGTTGACGTGGATCCAGCCGAACTCCACCGCCCCACCATTCAAGCAGACATGCCCATTGTGAGCGATGCAAAAATATTTCTCGAAGAAATGGAAAGACAACTCGATAACTGGGATGCCGGTCAATTCAAAAATTGGTTGGCATGGTGCAAAGAACGACAAACCCGCTACCCCGCCGTTCTGCCCAAACACCGCGAGTTCAATGACAAGATTAACCCGTATCACTTCATGGAAGTGCTTTTCGAAAACCTTGCGGAGGATGATGTAGTAGTAACTGGCAACGCAACCGCCTGTATCGTCTCGTTTCAAACAGGCAAGATCAAACTCGGACAAAGGCTGTTTTCCAATTCGGGTTCTGCATCAATGGGGTATGATCTGCCTGCAGCAATTGGGTCTGCTGTGGCAAGAAATGGCAAACGAGTAATTTGCCTGGCTGGCGACGGGAGTTTACAAATGAACATTCAGGAATTACAGACCGTAACACAGTATAAATTGCCTGTAAAAATCTTTGTGCTCAACAACAACGGTTATCTATCCATCCGCACATCGCAAAAGGGCTTCTTTGGCGATACAGTTGGCGAAAGCCCGGAGTCAAGTGTCAGTTTCCCGGATATTCAGAAAATCGCAAAGGCGTATGAGATACCATACAAACGTTTGGCTGTGAAAAATTTCAGCAAGCCATTGCGTGACGTGTTGGAAGCAGAAGGTCCTGTCCTATGCGAAGTGGTACTCGACCCGACACAGGGATTCGAACCCCGCCAGAGTTCACGTCAACTCCCGGACGGGCGCATCGTTTCTGCTCCTCTTGAGGATATGTTTCCATTCCTCGAACGGGAAGAGTTAATGGAAAATCTACTCATCCCTGCGTGGGAGGAGTAAGAGACAAAGGGGAGAAAAGATTAATTGGGTAGAATCAGGTATCGGTTAAGAGAGAAGCGTTGTTTTCATCCAAGAGAGGTAAAACATGATCAACAGAGATATCTTCGAAGATTTGTTCGTCCTTGAGCTTGCAAATAATCATTGGGGCGATGTGGAGCGCGGCGTCAGGATCGTAAAGGAGTTCGGAACGGTTGTCCGCTATAACAATGTGCGGGCGGCGATCAAGTTGCAGTTCCGCGATATTGATTCGTTCATTCACAAGAAGTTCCGGGACCGCACAGACATCCGTTATATCAAGAAGACGATTGACACACGCCTCACCCATGAAGAATTGGCAACGCTGACAGAGGCGGTGCGACGGGCGGGATGTGTGCGCATGGCAACACCTTTCGACGACAGGTCGGTTGAGTTATGCCTGGAACTTGGTGTCGAGATCATCAAGATCGCCAGTTCAGATGTAACGGATTGGCCGTTGCTGGAAAAGATCGCGAGGGCGCGCAAACCTACCATGGTCTCGACAGGCGGAACATCGCTGAAGGATATTGACGATATGGTGACGTTTTTTGATAACAGAAATATCCCGCTTGCGATCAATCACTGCGTGTCCATATATCCATCAGAAGATGCGGAATTGCAACTCAACCAGATCGATTTTTTGAGGAACCGTTACCCGGGACATGTCATCGGATTGTCCACGCATGAATATCACGATTGGCATTCATCCATGTTGATCGCGTATGCCAAAGGTGCACGCACGTTTGAACGCCATATTGACATCAAAACAGAGGACAAACCTTTTTCCCCATATTGCTCCACGCCCGAACAGATCGGTGAGTGGTTTCAGGCTTTCCAAAAAGCACGAGAAATGTGCGGGGCACCCGGCACAGAAAAAATGCCATCCTCGCAAAAAGAGGTTGATTATTTGACTACACTTGTGCGTGGTGTGTATGCCAAACAAGATCTTCCTGCTGGGCATGTATTAACTCCCAATGACTACTATCTTGCCATCCCCCTCCAAAAAGGGCAGCTTTCCTGCCGCGAGTTACTAAACAATCAGATACTTGCAAAAAAGATAAAAGCCGATGCGCCACTTATGATCGATTCTGTCGAGAGTTTGTATAACCAAGATAAAGGGTTACGGAAGAAATTTTTGGCACGAGGCTTATGAATTGAGACAACATGAGTAAAAAACGGATTAGCATCGTAACCCCATGTTTCAATGAGGAGGGAAATGTAGATGAACTGTATGAACGTATTCGTATGGCAATGTCTGGCTCTAATTATGAATATGAGCACATCTTCATTGATAATGCATCCAATGATCGTACTGTTGAGAAAATCCGCGCGTTAATTGAAAAAGATAAACGAGTTAAGGCCATTGTGAATACGCGCAACTTCGGGCACGTTCGTTCGCCATATCATGGTCTACTTCAAGCAGGTAGTGACGCTGTTATTATCCTTGCTTCTGATTTACAGGATCCACCAGAGCGTATTCCTGACTTCATCAAAAAGTGGGAAGAGGGGTATAAAGTAGTGATTGGGGTCAAAACACAAAGTCAAGAGGCAGGATTGTTCTATTTACTTCGAACTGTTTATTATCGCATTCTCAGAAATATTTCGGATGTGGAATTGATCGAGCACTACACTGGCTTTGGCCTGTATGATCAGCGCATCATCCAGATATTGCGTGAGATCAACGACCCCTACCCTTATTTTCGTGGCTTAATCGCTGATATTGGTTATCCTATGGCACGCATTCCATTTACCCAACCACGCCGCAAACGCGGAATCAGTAAAAATAATTTTTATACACTATATGATATTGCCATGTTGGGTTTTACAGGTTACACCAAAATCCCGCTCAGGCTTGCAACCATGTTCGGCTTTCTTTCTGCCGCCTTGAGCTTCCTTGTCGGTCTTGTATATCTTCTTTACAAACTGATCTTCTGGTTTCAATTCCAGTTGGGTTCGGCTCCCATCGTCATTGGCTTGTTCTTTTTGGGGTCAGTACAATTATTCTTCCTTGGCATCGTCGGTGAGTATCTTGGCGCGATATACACCCAAGTAATGAAGCGACCGCTTGTGATCGAAAAGGAGCGTATCAATTTTTAGAGACTTCCTGTCCAACGCGCCAGAATCAAAATCCCCGCGTAATCGTCTCATTTTTTGGACCTCGATCCTGCTCGCCGGGCTATTCCTTTTCCTTGCCTTACGCGGAGTTGACTGGGCCGCGTTCATGTCTGCGCTACGGGAGGCAAATTATTTCTACATTCCGGTCATATTTCTGTGGGGAAGCCTCACAAGTTGGTTTCGCGCAAAACGTTGGAATATCCTTCTTTCAGCAGGAAAACAAGTTGTAACTACGAAAGTCTTTTGGGCAAACATGGTTGGGTATTTGGGGAATATCATCCTCCCAGCAAGAGCAGGGGAATTGGTTCGTGCGGCTTACCTTGGAAAGGAAAATGATATCCCTGTTTCCTTTGTACTAGCCACCGGACTAGTCGAGCGGTTCATGGATTTGATCGCACTTGTTATTCTCGGCTCTACTTCGCTAGCACTTTCAGGGATAGTATCTGCACAGTTGGAAACAGCGCTCAAACTAATGACTGTGGTCGCGTTCGCAGGGCTTATTGGGATTCTAAGTGTCCCTTATATTGGCAACAAACTAATCATTTCGATGCCATCACTACCCGGCGTTCAGCCGTCAGCAAAGGAAAAGGTTTATGAGTTTTTAAAGCAGTTTCTTCACGGGGTCGAAGCGCTGCATCATCCGTCACGTGCGAGCATGTTCATCCTATTCACGTGTCTCATCTGGGTAATGGATGGAGTTGGGGTAGTGATCATTGCTAAGACGGTACACATGAATATTTCAATGCTCCAATCGTTTATACTGCTTGCAAGCTTGGGACTTTCAAGCGCAATCCCATCCACACCAGGCTATGTAGGTGTATATCAATTTGTAGCGGTGGTTGTTTTAAGTCCATTCGAGATACCAAAGTTAAGCGCGCTGATCCTGATTGTTTTTCTCCAAGCTATGAATTTTTTGACGATAATCACTTGGGGGTGGGCAGGGATTGCACGTGCATCCACTTTTCTAGGTAAAAAG
The DNA here is from genome assembly GCA_016721115.1 of Candidatus Defluviilinea proxima. NCBI lineage: Bacteria > Bacillati > Chloroflexota > Anaerolineae > Anaerolineales > Candidatus Villigracilaceae > Candidatus Defluviilinea > Candidatus Defluviilinea proxima. The sequence continues at coordinate 3,562,658 of JADKIW010000001.1, read as the reverse complement.
CGAGTAACCGTATCATGATGATTACCAACTTCACAGCACAGGATATTCTAGGTATTTTTGCAGGGTTCTTGTTGTTTGCATTAATCTTCGTGCCGTCTGGCTACGTAACAGGTTTTGCACTTAACCTATTTGACTTTCGATCTCGAAGGTGGTCTACTAGATTAGGGTTTGCGCTCCTGCTTTCTTCTGCCATCACACCAGTGTTTCTTTTCATTACATACAGAATGGTTTCAGAAGCACTCACATTTATCGTGTTGCTTGCATTTACGATTCTTTTTCTGTTGCAAATTTCGGGTGAGCGCAAATTTCATTTGCTGTTCCACGAAATCAAAGAAAACAAACAACTAAAAATTTTCGTCGGCATCGCAATCGGATGGATTGCCTTTACCGCTTTCTCATTAATCGATCTCCAATTTGGCGACCGCTTATATTTCAACATTACGGCTTTCGATTATCAGACACGCGTCTCGGTGATCAATGCCATTACGCGTACGGGAGTGCCGCCACTTAATCCAAGTTATCACCCCGGCGTGCCGGTCAAACTCACATTCCTTTATTATTTTTGGTATATCCTTTGCAGTCTAGTGGACAAACTTGGTGGGGACATTGTCGACGCACGCATGGCACTTGCGGCAAGCGTCATTTGGGCAGGGCTTGCCTTAATGGCAACTGTAGCCTTGTACATAAAGATTCGAAATTCAGGCATCCCCAATATTGGGCGTTCAGCCCTTATGGGAATTGGCTTGCTTGCGGTCAGCGGTCTGGATATTTTCGGAAGCACACTCTACATGGCGTTCCCGCAACTCCTATACGGATACGTTATAGATGGGGATATCGAACATTGGAACGAACAAATCACAGCCTGGGTGGGGTCCACCATGTGGACACCCCATCACCTTGTCAGTTTGTTGAATTGTGTCCTTGGAATCATGTTGATTGTATATCACAAGAACGCTAAACCTCTTCAGAAATTCGGCTCGGCAGTCATCGCAGGGATCGCATTCGCATCCGCATTTGGCCTTTCTTCATGGGTGACAATGATCTTTGTTATTTTTTGGATGGTCTGGTTCATCATGCGCCTCTTGAATGGGGAAACCTTCAAGTCAGTTTGGGTGATGTTAATTCCAAGCGTGGTTGCAACTATCGTCATTTTCCCCTTTATACTAGACTTGTATGGAGGCGGCTCCGGCGGATCTGCCGGTTTGCCGCTGGGATTCGATATTCGCGTGTTTCGACCCGCGCTCATTCTCACAACAGGTCTACCAGGTTGGCAAGCGGCTTTGATTAACCTGATAATGCTTCCACTAAACTATTTTTTAGAACTTGGTTTTTTCTTTTTTATTGGGATCGTTTGGTACAAGCTTCGTCAAAAGGGGTATATACCCAACAATCCACTTGCAAAAGAGGAAATTGCGCTTCTTATCATCGTAGTGTTTCTAACCAGTTTCACCCGCTCTACCTTGATCTCAAACAATGATTTTGGCTGGCGTGGCTGGCTTCCCGGTCAATTCATTTTATTGATCTGGGGCACAGACGTGCTATCGCACATTTGGAAGAAAAAGCCAATCAAGGCAAGTTTATTGTTGCTTAAGCCAAGCCCGGCAAATCAAATCAAGTTTTTACTACTACTCCTTCTCGCCCTAGGAGTAGTAACAAGCTTACAAGACACCATCTATTTGAGACTCTGGCCTATTCTTGTGGACACCGGTGTACTAGTTCTACCTGAACCAATCCAGTCCGATGAATATTTAGGCACCAAGAACTTTGAAGCACGGACAGCCTACTCGATCATTGAAAAAAACTACCCCATGGACACAATTGTCCAATTTAACCCGCTTGTCGGGCTGGATCGTCCCTCAGGGTTATATCGAACACGAGGGGCTGTTATTTCTTACCATACTCTTTACGGTATCCCACCAGAAATATATAAGCCATTTGCCAGAAAAATGGCACAGCTTTTTACAACCCCAAATACTAATTGGGTATCAATAGATACCGCCTGCAAAAACAATCAAATCAAGATCATTATTTTCGCAGATACCGACGAAATCTGGGACCAAATCTCATCACTATCAAAAGAACGGCAATCCATATTTTCAGGGAACTATTATTCGGCTTTCGAGTGCGGAGAATAACAAAACACGGTCTGTCAGCTTGACAGGCCGTGTTTCTTTTCAACAAGTCTTGCTTGTTATTCTTCTTTTACTTCCCCATGGATGGAGCTGGTTTCTTAGATTCAAGAATTGCCCAGCCGAGCACACCGAGCAAAGCGATTGCGACAACCCAAACAACAACCAAAGTCAAACCAGTGGCTCCTGCATACTGCACAACTACCGGAGCGACGATGACCGATACAAGATTCACAACTTTGATCATCGGGTTAAGAGCAGGGCCAGCCGTGTCCTTGAAGGGATCACCAACAGTATCACCCACTACAGCGGCCTTATGACGTTCAGAACCCTTACCGAGATTATTCTGCGGATCTTTGGGTTCGTCTTCAATCAACTTCTTGGCATTGTCCCAAGCGCCACCAGCGTTATTGAGGAACACCGCAAGCAACTGACCAGAGACGATAATACCAGCAAGGAAGCCACCCAACGCTTCTACGCCTAACATCAATCCCACTACAATCGGGGTTACGATGCCGAGCAAAGCCAGCGAGACCAATTCCTTTTGCGCGGCGGTGGTGGAGATTTCTACAGCTTGTTTGTAATCAGGCTTGACTTTACCTTCCAACACGCCCAATTTGAACTGGCGACGAACTTCCAACACGATCAAGGAAGCCGCACGGGTTACAGCTTGAACAGCGAAGGAGGAGAATAACCAGGGCAACGCGCCACCGATCAACATACCCACAAAGATTTGCGGATCATCCACCCGAATACCGATATTCTTAATCCATGAAGCTTCAGGAATATTCAGACTTACTTGAGCACGAGTCACATCGACGAGGAATGAGCCGAAGAGCGACACAGCAGCAATCACTGCGGAACCGATGGCAACACCCTTGGTAATGGCTTTCGTGGTGTTTCCAACTGCGTCAAGGTCAGCCATGATCTGCTGAGCATCTTTGGTAGCCTTATCGGTTTGACCAGACCAGGCCATCTCACCAATACCATTGGCATTGTCAGAGATCGGTCCGAAGGAGTCCATAGCCACATTGTTACCAGTCAAGGTCAACATGCCAATGCCTGTCATCGCAACACCATACAGAATATATGTCGCACGCTCTACACCGACACCAGGGATGGTTCCAAAGATGACAATGGAAGCAACGATTGTCAACGCAATAACGATCACCGACCATACAGATGACTCAAAGCCAACCGAAATACCGCTCAAGATCAAGGTCGCTGGACCCGTATCTGCGGATTTCTTAATATCATTGACAGGTGATGCGTGAGTCCCAGTGAAATATTCAGTGAGACGGTCAATCAAAATAGCAAGCACGACACCAACACCCACGGCCGCTGGCATACGCCACCAACCGCCGAAAGCGGCCATTGTGTCTTTCATATAGAGCCAACCAGCAACAAAGAACAACAGAGCAGAAATCACAGCCGATGTTAGGAAGCCGCTGAAGATCGCGTTCATCGCATCTGCGCTCTTACCAGTCGTACCAGCCTTAACGAAGTATGTACCGACGATAGATGAAAGCACACCAATACCACGTACGATCAAGGGGAAGACGATCCATTCAAGGCGACCGGTAATATGCCAGAGGGCCAAGCCAAGAATAAGTCCAGAAACCATCGTTACTTCATAGGATTCGAAAATGTCAGCGGCCATACCAGCACAGTCACCAACGTTATCACCCACGAGGTCCGCAATCACAGCAGGGTTTCTCGGGTCATCCTCAGGGATGCCTGCTTCCACCTTACCAACCAAGTCAGCACCGACATCAGCCGCTTTGGTGAAGATGCCGCCACCAACGCGCATGAACAGCGCAAGGAGCGTGCCACCAAAGCCAAAGCCGAGCAAAGCATCGGGCGCCGCAACACCAAGGATCATAAAGATGAGCGTACCACCGAGCAAACCAAGACCATCAGTCAACATACCCGTGATTGTGCCAGCACGGTAAGCGATACGAAGTGCCTCACCAAACGATCTCTTGGAAGCAGACGCTACACGCACATTGCCCTCGATTGCCATGCGCATACCGATCTGTCCAACCGCCAGCGAGAACCCCGCACCCATGATGAACGCCAAACCGCGTGCAATACCGATCCACAGCTTAAGCTGAGCATCGCTAAAAGTCGGGAAGCGTAATTTAGCTTCGGGTGAAGGCGGAACAACATAGACGGACAAGAACAACACAATCGTCAATATCGCAATTAAAGGCAAAATGGAGCGAAATTGCTTTTGTAAATAAGCATTCGCTCCATCTTTAATTGCGCCCCAAACTTCTTGCATTTTTTCAGTGCCTTTGTCCTCGCGCAGGATCTGAGAACGAAGGAAGACTGCGTATCCAAGGCCAAGCCATGCAATAGCAAATACGGCCCAAATCGCAATCTGTTCAAAATTGGTGAGACCCATCGTGAACATGTAGGATAATCCTCCTCAGGAAATAAAAAATATAGGCTTACGCCTTAAGCAGGAGGATTGTACAGGTGCGAATAGTATGTGTCAAGAAAATAAGTAATCATGCGCACATGTCATATATCAGGCTATTTTTATGTTGACAGCACTTCCCTAATTTGATAAGATACGTCCTATTCCCTATAGAAGGAGAACTACATGTTACAGGAAATTGACACAAAATTTACTACTGAAACCAATACGAATATCTCTCTAACTTCGGCTGCCAGCGATGCCGTTAAAAATATCCTTGCTGAGCGCAAACTGGAAGGCTACGCCCTCCGTGTGTATGTGGCAGGAGGCGGTTGTTGCGGCGTGAACTTCGGCATGGCGCTCGATAACAACATCCGTGATGTGGATACCGTTTTCGAAGCGAATGGCGTTCAGGTTGTCGTCGACGAAGTTTCCATTGATTATTTGCGTGGCGCAAGCATTGACTTTGTCAATGACCCCATGCGTGGCGCTGGCTTTGCAGTAGATAGCCCCAACGTAAAGGGACACAGCCATGGTGAAGAAGGCGGTTGCGCCTGCGGCACCGGTGGCGGTTCTTGCGGATGCGGTGGCGGTTCCTGCTCTTGCAATAACTAATTTAGTCCAACACACTTTGAATCAAAAACTCACCCGTGAACATTCACGGGTGAGTTTTTATATAAAACCACTCTATCTGCCACGCAGATAGGAAATCACGGCCCCAAGAAACCCAAACAACCCAAGGCTCAAGATCAACAGCCCAGCAGGGACCCCAGCCGTCGCTGTAGTATTCGGCTCATTAAACGAGGGTAATTCAAGAGGCGGAGGAGGCGTAAAAGTCGGCAATCGCGTTGGAGTTTGCTGACCGATAAAGGCTTCTTGAAGTGTAGGATTGATTGTAGGAGTCGACATCGGAGTTGGTGTTGATGGAGCGTCCACAATGGGAAGAAATATCCCGCCAGGGAAAATCTTGACATAGAGCGCATACACCCAACCAACTGACCCATCCACGCCCGCATACCGAATCTGTATCCAATCTGTTTTATCTTTGGCATACCCCAAAGCTGGCGCGGTTTCGTTCTTTACCAGAATGCCGATTGCCGGATAATCAAATGAGCTTGGCCCTGAATAAACAATGATCGTATCAAGGCTGGGATCTACCTTCACATAAGGTCCTTCTGGCGTACCGGTCACAGTTGGCACAGAACCCGTTGGCTGTTGTGCCAAGGCAACCGGCTGAAACGGACCAAACACACCCAGAAGGATCAACCCCATAGCCGCACAGAAAAAAACTAATACCTTCCGTTTGGGCAACATAACTTCCTTACTGTCTATTCAAAGCAATCGAAACAACATATACAACGATGCCAATGAATAATAAACCAATTACAATCGCTCCAGATGCAATGCCGGAGGAGCGTGGTGCCACATCGGTATACTGCGGTATTTCCAAAGGCGGCGGAGGTGTAAAAGTTGGCATTCGCGTGGTAGTGGGTTGAAAGATAAAAGCCGCGGCGAATGTTGGGTTCACTGTCGCGGTCGCAAACGGCGTGGGTGTCGGGGGCGGTTCAACTACATTCAACTCCCCTCCCGAAATACTTACAAATGTAGCATACACCCATCCCACCCCACCCGGCGCAGATGGAAACGTAATGGCGACCCACTCCCGCCCCGGCGAAACACCAATCGCTGGAAAAACTTCCCCAGGCTGGGCTGTCCCAACGATGGGATAATAGACAGTGCTTGGACCACCGCGTATGTTGATCTGCTCGGTATAAATAATCGTCGCCAATACAGTGGATTGTTGCGCCTCTTCAGACGCATCAACCTGCTCCGCCCCAACAAGTATCCACAAGCTGACAGCGGATACTACCAAAGTCATCTCGAAAAACTTAAACCAAAATCGTTTCATAACGTAGAGTTAACCATATATAAAATACGACGACATATCGTCGCCGCTCATAAAAGGATTATAATCCAAAACATGGAACGAAAGATTTTTCACGGAAACATTAAACCAAACGACATTGCCCAAGCCCTTATGGCCGAATTTAATCGCGGCAACCTACAAGCGCAAGCGGTAGGACAAGCCACCAAACTTGCTGTCCAGATTGCCACACGAATGGGCTCCCAATCTGGTGGACAAACTGCAATGACCGTCTCGATCCAAAGTGTCGATGATGGCGTTATGGTGGACATTGGCGAACAGGCATGGATGGGTGTAGCCGCCAGCCTCGGCCAGACCGCCATCTCCGCTTTACGAAACCCATTCAGCTTGTTTGGTCGGCTCGATGATCTCGCACAAGACATTGAAAACATACAATTGAAAGAAAAGGTCTGGCAGACAATAGGCCGTGTGTGTAATTCCCTTGCCGCTTCTCACGAATTATCCGAACGCCTACGACGTATTACTTGTGAACATTGTGGAATTGCCAATCCGCTAGGAGAAGCTTCCTGCATCGCCTGTGGAGCCCCTTTGGGAAGTGCTCACCCCGCTACTTGTTCCAAATGTGGTTTTGTTGTCACAAATGGCGAACAAAAATGTCCAAATTGTGGACAAAATTTATAATCTTTTGAAAATGTAAGTTTATTGTTCTTGCGGTTTTTGTAGCTCACACCTATAATATGCAAAAGGTGTTCGAAAATAGCCAAATGAATAACAACAAGTTCGACCAGCTCGAAGCCAAATTACAATCACTTTTTGAGGATCAGCTTATGGCGATCCTCCCGGGGATAAAGCAGGAGGATAGGGTCATTCAGAAATTGGCAGTGGCTCTCAAGCAGAACATTATCGAACAACGAGAAAAAGAGACAGTCACTCCAAGTGTTTTTACATTAATCGTGGCATCCACTGCCGCCCCCATGTGGAAGGACCCGCAAGTAATGAACGCTCTCAAAAGCGCGATAGGCACGGCAATAAAAGATGTGGGCTTAAAATTGGCAACCCAACCCACCATCAAGATCACCACTGACGACTCATATGCTGAGAAAGAAATAACGGTAATCGCATCACATAATCTGGAGCTCGTGGAGGACACCAAAGGCATGGCAACTGACGCAGAAAAAAAAGAAAACAACGATACCATTCCCGAAAACGCATTTTTAATCGTTGAGGGTGTAAAAGTTCACCCATTAAGGGATACGGTCGTCAACATCGGCCGCAGACTGGAAAATCACCTGGTCATTGACGATCCACGGATTTCACGCAACCACGCGCAACTTCGTGCTGTCAATGGACGATATGTTCTCTTTGATTTGAATTCTACCGGCGGCACATTCGTCAATGGACAGCGCACCAGTCAGACCGTGCTATATCCCGGCGACGTAATCTCCCTCGCAGGCGTAGCCCTGATCTTTGGGCAAGATAATCCTCCACCACGCCCTGATTTGAATGAAACATCCCCGTTCCGAGACCTCGGTGCAAGCGAACGCCCAACAGCAACTCTTGAGCACAAAACCGTAGACATCAGAACTGACAGACTAAAAAATAAAAAAACAGATAAATGACTGCAATCGTAGTCCTTGTTTTGCGGATAGGACTTGCCGTTGTTATTTACGTTTTCCTATGGCGGGTATTACAAACACTCTGGCAGGAACTCAAGCAACAAGGAACCATCCTTTCCATTCAAAAGAAGCCGGGCATTCATCTTGAAGCAAAAGCGGAAAATGGCGCAGAATACAGGTACCAATTTCACCAAGCTGAGGTAGTGATTGGTCGTGCCACCCACTGTGACATTAATTTTACCGACGAGGCCCTTTCTGCGCGTCACGCCCGCATCTCCTTTCACCATGCGCAATGGTGGCTGGAAGATCTCGGATCCACCAATGGGACATTTCTCAACAACGACCGCATTATGATTCCAACAGTGATCATCAGCGGAGACAACTTTAAATGCGGTAACATCACCTTCACGTTGTATATCGACTCGTCCAGCGAAAATCTTCCACTGAACAAACAAAATAAAATCGGAGACTCAAAATGACCGAACAAGCGACCATGGCGATCATCGGGGGCTCAGGCCTATATGAAATGCAGGGGCTTCAAGATATAAAAGAGCTTCTCATCGACACCCCTTTCGGGAAACCCAGTGCCCCCATTGTGACAGGTACACTTGAAGGAGTACGTGTGGCCTTCCTTGCCCGCCACGGGATCGGGCATCACATTACCCCTAGTGAAGTTCCCTATCAAGCCAATATTTACGCATTGAAATCTCTGGGCGTGGAGAGAATTATCAGCATCAGTGCTTGCGGTTCCTTGAAGGAAGAGTTCGAGCCAGGTCACATCGTCATCCCTGACCAAATTTACGACAATACACACAAACGCACTCGCTCATTCTTCAGCGAAGGACTCGTCGTCCACGTGGGAGTTGCAGACCCGTTTTGTGAAGACACTTCCAGTCAACTTGAATCAGCTGTCAGAGAGGCAGGAGGCGTGGTTCATCGCGGCGGAAACTTCATCACGATAGAAGGTCCACGGTTTTCAACAAAGGCAGAATCCAGAACCTATCGTTCTTGGGGTATGTCTATCATCGGCATGACAGCATCACCAGAGGTTTTCCTTGCTCGTGAAGCTGAGATCTGCTACGCCACCATGGCACACGTCACAGACTATGATGTATGGCATGTAAGCGAATCGCCTGTGACCGTAGAAATGGTCATCAAGACACTGAACAAAAATACGGAGCTTGCGCAAAATGCTGTCCGCATCTTGGCGAAGAATTTAAAACAGAAGCGCAATTGCGATTGTGAACATGCGCTCGGAACAGCGATCATCACGCGCAAAGACGTGATCCCGAGTGAGACATTACAAAAACTTGGCCTGCTGGTCAACAAATACATGTAAGTGTTCAGCACATGATTAAAATAAACAACGCATGAGCAGGTTTATACAGAACAGCCTGCTAAAAATTGCTGGCCTGTTTCTACTACTACAAACGATCATTATCACCATATCACCAGTGGTGCGTGAACGTAGCTGGGATGTAAGCCTTCGATGGACGCAATGGGTCGTGCTCATTGTATGGGTCGTTTCTATACTCCGCGCACAGTTCGATTTCAAGAAACATCTTCCAGATGCAGACCCTTATCTTTTACCCGTGGCCGCCCTCCTGAGCGGATGGGGCATCCTTACCATTTGGAGGCTTGATAACAGCTACGGCATGCGTCAAACGCTCTGGTTTGGCATTAGCATGCTTGTGGTCATTGCAGGGGCACGAATTACATCGCTTAAATTCCTGCAACGATACAAATATCTGCTTCTTATTGGCGGGCTGACCTTTACGGCCTTCACACTTGTTTTCGGCACAAACCCAGGCGGCTTTGGTCCACGGTTATGGCTTGGATGTTGCGATGTGTACTTTCAACCTTCAGAGCCTTTGAAGTTACTGTTGATCGTATATCTTGCGGCCTATTTTTCAGATAAGCTCCCCTATCGTCTTCGAACCATTCACATTTTATATCCAACGTTGATCTTGAGCGGCGTTGTGATTATGCTCCTCATGGCACAACGCGATCTCGGCACTGCATCCATTTTCCTCGCGTTGTACATGATCCTAATTTACCTCGCAACGAACAATAAAAATATTCCTCTCATCAGTATCGTCGTGCTGGCGATCATGGGTATCGCTGGTTATCATTTTGTGAACACCGTTCATGCACGCATCGACACCTGGCTAAATCCATGGAACGACCCCGGTGGGAAATCCTATCAAGTCATTCAATCGTTGATCGCCATTGCAAATGGTGGCATTGAAGGACGTGGGATTGGCCTTGGGCATCCGAATCTTGTGCCAGTGACTGTCTCTGACTTTATTTATGCGGCGATAGCAGAAGAAACGGGTCTTTTAGGGACCTTGGGCCTGCTTGCCCTCTTCGGCATTCTCATCACCCGAGGCTTACGCATCGCACTCCGCGCCCCAGACCTTTTCAAAAGGTTCCTGGCGGCTGGCATCTCAGGATATTTTGGAGTTCAAACCATCCTTATTATCGGTGGCAACTTGCGCCTTCTGCCATTGACCGGCGTGACGCTCCCATTTGTTTCGTATGGTGGCTCATCCTTGTTGACATCGTTCATTGCGTTATTGCTCCTGCTCATCATCAGCAATCACATGGATGAAGAGCCTGCACACGTTGAAAATCCATCGTCATATGTCGCGCTCAATACACTCTTGCTCGCGGGTTTGTTTGTTTCAGCGCTTTCAACGGGATGGTGGTCGGTTATTCGCTCGCCCGATCTTTTGGAAAGAAAAGATAATTTGAGATGGATCATCGAAGAGAGATATGTGCCACGCGGCACGATCCTGGACCGGTCCAATTCGCCCATCACAATAACCACCGGTGAAACAGGGACTTTTGCCCGCAAGTATATCTATCCCGATCTGGCCCCAGTCACTGGCTACACCGATTCAAACTACGGGCAAGCCGGGCTTGAATCGGTGTTAGATGGCTACTTACGTGGGTTGGAAGGCAATCCATCCTCAACCATCTGGCTCAATCACCTACTATATGGCACTACTCCGCCCGGCTTGGATATCCGCCTAAGCATTGACCTACGCCGTCAATCTGCCGCAGACGAATTGATGAACGGCCATAAGGGCGCTGTGATCTTGTTAAACGCAGAGACCGGCGAAATATTGGTCATGTCCTCACACCCCACATTCGACCCCAATCTCCTAAACGAGACAGCGGCAGAACTTCTTTCAGATCCACAAAAGCCATTGATCAATCGTGCCGCTCTAGGGAATTACCCAACCGGTTCAGTGATGGAGCCATTTGGTCAAACGGTATATAAAAATACAGATCTAAATAAAGAACAATGGTTGAATGTATACAAAACCTTCGGCTTTGACAACACCCCCAAATTACAAATGGACGTAGCCCAACCGTCTTTGGATACGACGAAAGGATTCAATGCATCACCGCTACAAATGGTGCTGGCCTCTGCGGCATTGAGCCATCAGGGTGTTGTACCTGCGCCACGTATTGCCATGGCCGTAAACACGCCAAAGAATGGCTGGCTTACGCTCCCAGCTGAGGGACAGCCACTCGAAGCGATTCAGTCATCCGCTTGGGATGAGGCGGTCGCATCCTATATCAAAGATGGGAATAGTTATTGGTCCCACATTGGCAAGGCACAAAGCGACGAATCCCCCATCACTTGGTTTATTGGAGGCACACCACCCAATTGGCAGGCCGCACCACTGGCGATCGTTGTTCTGCTCGAAGAAAACAACGCGGGGGAAGCACAACGGATCGGACAGAGCGTATTATTGGACGCCATGAATCCATAGTGAAACTTAAACAAAAAAGAGCCACGCAGTTGCGTGGCTCTTTTCATAGATCGGGTTACATTCCGTTGTCGGAATCTTTCGCGCCGTAGCCGGGGCCGCCCTTGAAGAAATCATAGTTGGGCTTGATATCCGGGGTTAGGTCAACCACTTCACCAGCGGCGAGTTGTTTGGTGATTTCCAAAACAACTGGGGAACCATGATGATTGGTGCCTTCGTAATGACCGGTCAGACCAACGCGGCTGATATATTCGCCGCCCTTGGCTGTATACGCCGCAGGGACTTCATCTTCAGGGAAGATGGCCGCGAACGGGCACTCAGGGACACAAGCGCCGCAGTCGATGCAGGTATCGGGGTCAATATAGATCCAGGGCCATTCAGCAACAGGCTGGCCAGGGACCATGCATTCCACCGGGCAAACATCGATACAACCGCGGTCACGAACGCACAAGCTGGTAATAATGTGAGTCATGGAATTTCTCCTTTTAGGATTAGGATCGAACGAGTTACCGTATTATATCTTGCTTCAACGCTCAGACAAGATGTATTTTGAAAAAATCTCTAGTTACCGAACTTGTCGGCTACAGCATTCCAGTTCACAACATTCCACCAAGCGGCAATGTAATCAGGGCGGCGGTTCTGGTAGTTCAAGTAATACGCATGTTCCCAAACATCAATGCCAAGAATGGGAGTCTGCCCATCAGAGAGCGGACAATCCTGATTGGCGGTGGAAACAACGGCCAAGCCACTTCCCTTTTTGACGAGCCATGCCCAACCAGATCCGAAACGGGTTGTGGCAGACTTGGTGAATTCATCCTTGAACGCATCAAACGACCCGAAAGCTGAATCGATCGCCTTAGCTAATGCTCCGCTGGGAGCGCCACCGGCCTTGGGTCCCATGATTTCCCAGAAGAGATTGTGATTGTATGTGCCACCGCCATGATTGCGGACCACACCGCGCACAGCATCAGGGACTGCGTTTAGGTCGCTCAACAACTCTACAAGTGATTTGCCAGCCAATTCAGGGGTTTTCTCAACGGCACCATTAAGATTGGTAATGTATGTATTGTGATGCTTCGTGTGATGGATTTCCATCGTGCGTGCATCAATATAGGGTTCAAGAGCGTCGTACGCGTACGAAAGTTTGGGTAATTCAAAAGCCATTATTCTCTCCTTTAGTTTTTATGTATCTGCCCCCATTCAGATTTTTATGTACTTCATCACTAAAAATTGTAGTACGTTGGAGGGCGCGTGTCAAGAAAAATATTCAGTTTGCTGTTCTCTTGAGTTTAATTCTAAAAGAGGGAAATTATTTCCAAACGAATTTTAATGGCTCATTTTGAGGCAAAGTAACTGTTTGTTTAGTTGGGTTTGAAGAGCCACACTTGCCTGCGATACAGCTACAGTTCGCATCCATCGTATTACTCGTGCAAGAAACAGACGTATACTCCACCGTCCAAATACCATTCATGGCGCGAGGAAGATACGCATAAAACTGCCCCGTCTTGTCGGTCACAGCTTGTGTTTGGTTAATACCTTGTGACACCGCAAAGCCAACCCCGCTGACAGGCGTACCTGACTCTGTATCTAATTTACCGGTGACCAGAAGTACATCTGTCGGCTCTACAACAGGAGGCGGAGGGCCATCATAAGCCACACGCACAACATTGACATGCACCCATCCTATAACGCCATCATCACCAAGTACACTCAACCATTCCCCACCAGGCGCACGTCCTAGTAGTTTCAAACGCGTGCCCATTGGCAACACACGGCTTACTTGAAACAACATCCCCGGTTGAGCTCGCAAATTGACATTCTCGACTGTCGTATAAATATACACTTCCCCAAATTTTTCTGCCGTTGGGCTGGCCGGTACAGATGTCATCGTTGGCGTAACTGTAACCACGATGTGAGATGCCGTCTCTGTATACGCCGCAAAAGTGGCGGCAACAACTGTCTCCACATTGGGCGGAATTGGGGTTTCGTAGATGGTCACCGTGCTGCTGCATGCAAGGCTTAAAATAGCTAAAACAATAAATACGATTAAAAGAAGTTGGGCTGGTTTTCTCATAATTTCCTCTCTATTCACCTGATGTAACAAACTCCTGCTGAACTCTGACGTTCCAGATTGCCGCTGTGTTCCAGGTTTTAGATTCCCAAATCCAATAGCAGATTGAACGCTATTCGGAGAGAAACACACCAAATACAAAAGTTGACGGACAGCGATACAATGAGGCATGGACAAACAACATCGCATCATTCTTCCCATCAGCCTGCTTATTGCAATACTGGCCATTTCCACCGCTTCAATCTTTATCCGCTTCGCGCAGACTGACGGTGCTCCTTCGCTTGTCATTGCCGCCTTGCGCTTGACCTTTGCCACTCTCTTGCTTGCTCCTGTGGCGTTAACGCGTCACCGCGAAGAGCTTGCCAAACTTACACGCAAACAAATCACGCTTGGTATCATATCAGGGATATTCCTTGCCATTCATTTTGCAACATGGATATCTTCCCTTGAATACACTACAGTTGCAAGCTCTGCTTTATTCGTAACAACCAGTCCCATTTGGGTGGCGTTGTTATCGCCAATGCTGTTAAACGAGAAATTATCGCGCGCGGCAATTATCGGGTTGGCGCTGACTATTTTAGGTGGAACAGTTATCGGGTTGTTCGATGCGTGCATTCACTATGGAAAACTCCAATGCACAGGTTTCGATCAAGCTTTCCAAGATAAGGCCATGTGGGGGAACTTCCTTGCACTGGCTGGGGCATGGGCAGTGACAGGGTATTTGATCATCGGACGAAAGTTGCGAGCAGGAATGACCCTCATCCCCTATATTTTTTTAGTGTATGGAATGGCGGCAATCGTGTTGATCGTTATCATGCTTGCGGCTGGGTTCTCGCCACTTGGGTACGAAACAAAAACATACGGCTGGATATTTCTGCTTGCGGCCGTGCCACAACTGATCGGACATACAACTTTCAATTGGGCACTTCGGTACTTGCCCGCATCGCTCATTGCCATAACAACACTCAGTGAACCAGTGGGTTCAGCGATCCTTGCATTTTTTATTTTGAATGAGACAGTTCCACTTGCAACTCTGCTCGGTGGTATATTAATATTGCTAGGCATTTTATACACAACAAGGGATAACAAATGATCCAACTTCCTGCACACACCTACCTCGACCAGCACAACATTCCTTACGAACGCAAAAGCTTTTCTCCAGAAACAGAAAAAGGCGCGGCCAACGTTGCCCATGTCTTGGGCTTTTCTGAACGTCAGGCTGTAAAAACTTTGATCTTCCAGGTAGTAGATAGTGGCGAATGCGTACTTGTAATGCTCGGCGCTGACCAGAACGCCATCTCAGGAAACCTCAAAAAAGCGATCGGCTCACGCAATATCAAAATGGCTGATCCTGAGATCGTGAAGCAAACCACTGGATATATTATCGGCTCCATCCCCGCCTTTGGCTGGCAACCAGCGAACTTCCGCACCTTCCTCGAAGCGAGTCTTGTCAATGAACCCATTCTGGGTACAGGTGCAGGCCAATGGGGTGAGGAAATTATGATCACGCCTGAAAACCTCATTAGAGCCAGCAATGCAATTGTAGTCAATTTGACAGAGAAGCTTCCTCAATAAAGGATATTACAGAATTCTTACGGCTTGCATCATAACGGTAAAGAATATACAAGACAGTTTATCTATGGGATGTAACACAAAAGGATATTCATTCCATAGGAGGCCCAAATGAAAACCTTTACCAAACCGTCAGATATTGAACTCCGTAAGAAACTCTCAAGCTTGCAATACGAGGTGACACAACGCGAAGGCACGGAGCCACCATTTTCCAATGCGTTTTGGAACAACAAACGCCCTGGCATTTACGTGGATATTGTCTCAGGCGAGCCATTGTTCAGTTCATTGGATAAATATGACTCCGGTACAGGCTGGCCCAGTTTCACCAAGCCGCTTGAGCCAGACAATGTGGTCACCCATACTGATTACAAACTCTTCATGCCACGGACGGAGGTCCGTTCGAAGAATGCCAATTCGCATCTAGGCCACGTCTTCGATGATGGCCCTGCGCCCACAGGCTTGCGGTATTGCATGAACTCAGCTTCGTTGATGTTCGTCCCTGTAGAAAACCTTGAAGAAGAGGGATATGGTGAATACACGTCGTTGTTTCAAAAGTAGACTACTTCATAGGAGCTGAATCAAAAAAGGCCACGAAATATTTTTTCGTGGCATTTTTATATGTCTCTTATTGTTATCGGAAATACAGGCCGTTCATCTCCCGCAGTCTACCTGCAAGACCATCATTCATATCTGTTTCTCGCATCCGCCATTCCCAATTACCGCCCAGTTTCGATGGGAAGTTCATACGCGCTTCAGTTCCCAAACTCAATGCATCCTGCAACGGTGTGACAGCATACACCGCAACCGATGACCAGATACTTCGGATTAAGTCCCATGCAAAGTCAGAACCATCCACGCGGAGGTAACGACGAGCATAATCGCGTTCGTGCTCAGGGGCGGTTTCGTACCAACCCCGTGCCGTGTCGTTATCATGAGTTCCAGTATAAGCTACACAGTTAGGGACATAGTTATGCGGCAAGAAAGGATTTTCCGCTTTATCAAAGCCAAACTGTAAGATCCGCATACCAGGCAGGTTGAAGCCATCACGTAACGCAACGACGTCAGGAGTGATCACCCCCAAATCTTCGGCAATGATGGGGAGTTTGGAATCTGGGCTGTCTAACAAGCCTTCGTTCATTGCACTGAAAAAGTCAGCGCCGGGGCCATCAACCCACCGTCCATGTTCGGCAGTGGGATTCCCAAATGGGACTTCCCAATACCCTGCAAACCCACGGAAGTGATCCACACGGACGATGTCCACCATTTTCAAGACAGAACGGAAACGCTCCAACCACCAGGCGTACTTTGTTTTCTTGTGAACATCCCAGCGATACAGTGGATTGCCCCATAACTGTCCTGTTGCAGAGAAATAATCGGGGGGAACACCAGCAACTACAGCAGGAAGGCTGTCTTCACCTAAAAAGAATAACTCTGCATTTGACCATGCATCTGCGCTATAGTAGGCAATGAAGATGGGAATATCTCCAATGATCTTAATATTGCGTTCATTAGCATATGCGCGCAACTTATTCCATTGTCGGAAGAAGATAAATTGGTAAAAAGAGTAACGCAGAATACTTTCAGCGTGTTCCTTACGAGCCTTGCTCATCACGGTCTTTTTGCGCTTGCGAAGGTCTTCGCTCCATTCGTTCCACGCACCACCACCGTTCGCTTCTTTCAATGACATAAACAAAGCGTAATCATCAAGCCAGGACGCATTGTCAGCGCAAAAGGCATCAAACTCTTTGTGTAAACCATCAGATGCGGATTGAAAGCGAGAAAAAGCTTTCAGGAGAAGATCAAGTTTCCAGGGGATGAGCAGGCCGAAGTCCACGAGAGAGGCGTTGAATTCGGGCATATTAGTAAAGTCATCACGAGTCAATAATCCATCTTCGATCAATGCATCAAAACTAATCAAATAGGGATTCCCCGCAAATGCCGAAAAACATTGATATGGTGAGTCGCCGTATCCCGTTGGTCCAAGCGGAAGTACCTGCCATAACTTGCATCCCGTGGATGCAAGCCAATCTACAAAACGATATGCCTGCGGGCCAAGATCGCCTATACCATAAGGGCCAGGCAGGCTTGTAGGATGAAGAAGGATTCCGCCGGAACGCTCAAATTTCATTTGCTAATCTCCGTGTTTGAATGAACTGACCGGCTCGTACAACTGAGTCATCATAATCTGAAGCAATGACATCTGTGCCGACTACACCTTCAGGCTCAACAACATACCCAGAGGGGACAATACTGCCTTTACCGACAACAGCGATCTTTATATCCTGGTCCGCAATGCCCCAACCGACACGCGCATTTTTTTCTATACGAGTGCGTTTGTCAATGACAGCACGCTCAACCACTGCGCCACTCTCGATCACAGTATCCGTTAGGATGACCGATTCGCGGACGACCGCCCCCGCTCGTACAATAACGCCCGGTGAAAGAACACTACTTTCAACATGTGCGCCCTCTTCAACAAAACTCCCGTTGCAGATCATGCTGGAAACTATATCTGCCTTGCCTGATAATCGCACAGGAGGACGTTCTTCAGTACGTGTATAAATGATCCAGCTACGGTCATAAAGTTTGAGCGGTGGGGCTGGCGCCAACAGATCAAGATGCGATTGCCAATACGACTGGACAGTTCCCACGTCCATCCAATAACCAGTGTATGGATATGCAAAGATACGGGCCTTTGACTGTAGAAGTTTGGGAATGACATCTTTGCCAAAATCGTGGGATGAGTCTGGGTCCATATGATCTTCCCAAAGGATCTTGTCAAGCAGTTCCCTGTTAAACAGGTAAACGCCCATGTTCGCAAGATTAGATGGAGGATTGACAGGTTTTTCAATAAATGAGGTAACCCGATATTTATCGTCTGTGGCAAGAATTCCAAAGCGGGATGCTTCTTCCATGGGGACTTTGATCACGCCCATGGTCAGGTCTGCTTGTTGGTCAACGTGGAAGGAGATCATCGGGTCATAATCCATGGTGTAGATATGATCGCCAGAAAGGACCAAAACAAAATCAGGAGACCCATTCTTGAGAAAAGCAAAATTTTGCTGAACCGCATCAGCGGTGCCAGCATACCAATCGGAATCATTCCGTGCTTTATAGGGAGTTAGTATTTTGACGCCGCCGGTAAAGTCGCGGTTCAAGTCCCATGGCGCGCCAGAACCAACATGCTCAATAAGCGACTGTGGACGATATTGTGCCAGGATCATAAGATCAAAGATGCCAGAGTTCACGCAATTCGATAGGGGAAAATCAATGATGCGGTATTTCCCCGCAAATGGAACGGCAGGTTTTGTTCGTTTTGCTGTTAGGACGCTCAGCCTTGACCCCTCACCACCCGCTAAGATGACTGCTCGTGTTTTCATTTATTATCTATCCCTCGGTTCTGCGCGTATCGGTCCGTGTTGGTAAACTTTCCAATAGCTTTTTATAGATTTCCAAATATCGTTTCGCTGATGTTGGCCATGAAAAATCTTGTGCCATGCCTGCTTTTTGTAAAACGGCCCAACGCGAATGATATGGATATAACTTCAACGCACGACGAAGCGTATCGTTGAATGATTTCACTTTATTATCTACAAAGACGAATCCTGTTTCACTATCGGTAACGGTGTCGTGCAATCCGCCCACAGCACGAACAAGCGGGACACTTCCATAACGCATGGCGATCATTTGTGAAAGACCACAGGGTTCATAACGGGATGGCATGAGGAAAATATCGGAACCCGCATAAATTTGGCGAGCGAGTTTGGCGTCATAACGCGTCTCCACTTTGATACGATCTGGCAAGGACTCCTGCAATTTCTTGGCAGCTTCTTCCAGTTTCGGGTCACCTGCGCCAAGGATCACCAACTGCCAACTCTGTTTGCTGATCATCTTCAAGCCTTTGAGAGCAATGTCGATGCCTTTGGCTTGATCCATGCGTGTGACCATGCCGAGCAAAGGCACATCGTCCAACACGGGCAGGCCAAGTTTTTCTTGCAATGCGGCCTTGTTCTTTTTACGTGCGGATAAATCTTCAGCGTTGAACTGAGTAGATAGTACGGAATCAGTTTGTGGGTCGAATGAAGCGGTGTCCAGGCCGTTGAGAATGCCGTAGATGGAGTCTGTCCGATTTCTAAAAAACTCTTGCAGTCCACATCCAAATTCTTCATGCAAGATTTCGGTTGCATAGGTTGGTGAAACGGCCACGATTGCATCTGAGGCCCACAAGCCAAGCGGCATGGGCATGACACGTGCCCAGTCAGGCAGGTCGGTGTTTGCCAGTGGTAAGCCGTAGCTTTCAAGAACCTCTTTTACATCTGAACCAAGGAACGGGAGGTTGTGAATTGTGACCAGTGACGCAACGCGATTCTTTTTATCTTCCCAACGCTTGACAAGATTGCCATACGCAGTCAACGCAGTATGCCAATCATTGCAATGCAAGATATTGGGACTCCAATTCAACTGGCGAGGCAGTTCGAGTGCCGCCAGCGAAAAGAAAACATATTTCTCAGCATCGAGTTTGTTATTGGATGAATAAACGGAGCCACTTGCGCGGATCGGATCCCCGTTGAGGAAGTAGACAGGCATGCCATCGAGCACACCTTCAAACGCTTCTACCTGGACCTCGGTCTTGCCGCGCGGAATCGAATATATCCCTACTGGCTTTAGGCCTTCCTGCTTGATAACCGGGTGCAGGGGCAACACCAAGCGGACATCAAGTTTTAGTTCTTCATTTGAAAGAGCTCGTAATGCACGCGGTAGGGTTCCCGCCACATCTCCCAATCCCCCTACTTTTACAAAAGGTTCAGCTTCAGCTGCAAGGAAAAGAACATTGATAGTTTGAGACATGTCGCAATTGTACAACGAAATTCAAGAGGCACATTGGTCAGTTTATAAAAAGACTTCCGAAGTCTTTGAGACTTCGGAAGTCTGAGTTGGGAGCCTGATGGGTTTCGAACCCACAACATCTACAGCCACAGTGTAGCGCTCTGCCGTTGAGCTACAGGCTCCGTAATGAAGCGGTCAAAATTTTACCATAAATTATCGTAAGTTCAATATCGCAAGCGTTTCGCTTTCAATCATCTCACCAGGCTCAATAAACCCCAAACTCGCGTACAGTTTGCGTGCAACTTCGTTCTCCGGCTTGTAGCTGATGCCTATAGCCTTAATCCGTTCATCGGCGCGGAAAATATCTAATACTTTTTCCATTCCCAAACGTCCATACCCTTTGCGTTGTAAGTTCTCATCTACCATCAAGCGGAAAATAAACGCATGGAACTTCGAGTATGAGAAATTGTAGCCATACATCAAAAATCCTACTGGAACTTTACTATCAAAAATCCCAAAAGGATGCAAATCCCAATGCCCTTCATAATCATAACCAAATTGAGATTCGGCAATCGAATACAAATTCGACCCAACAAAACCTGTTTGGTCTTCTCATACCTTCAATTTGATTAACGCCTGCCAGTTTTCTGCGCTGACAGGTTGAAGCGTAATACTCACAGAATTTTCCTGATCGCATCCGCCGCCGCCTCGCGCGCGACGATAACCTGCTCCCCATTCGACAAGTTTTTCACAGCCACAAGGCCTTTCGCTGCTTCGTCAGGACCAATCGTTACCGCAATCTTCATCTTCATCTTGTCAGCAAATTTGAATTGTTTCGGCAATTTGGTCGGTTCTGGAGAAACCATCACATTGAAACCTGCTTTACGCAGTTCTGAAGCAAGCGCGAACGATTGCATCCATAAACTCTCATCGAACACAGTGACCAACACCCGCGCAGGACTCGGTTCAAACTCAGGGACAAGTCCCGCCTCCTGCAGAATGATTCCGATCACAACATCGCCCATGGCAAAGCCGACGCCAGAAAGAGGTTGTCCGCCTACGTCGGCCAGCAAATTGTCATAGCGACCACCGCCAAAGATGGCACGCTTCAACGAACCGCTTGTGTCAAAGGCTTCAAAGACTGTACCGGTGTAGTATAAGAGTCCGCGCATGATGTTCGGGTCGAATTTAACGTACTCGCGCACGCCCAACGCTTCCAGCGCAGCAAAGAGGCGAACCAACTCATCGCTTTTCTTCCACAGCTCAAAGTTGCTGAGGATGTCTTTCAAGCCATCGAGCTGAACCTGCGTTAGCCCAAGATCAAGAGCATAAGCATCCCATTTGGCAGGCTCCATTTTTGTGCGACGATCTACAAGATTAGAAACATCAAGACGCTTTTCCTGAGTAATGCCCAACGCTTCGAATTCAGAATCCATCAGACGACGATTATTCACATAGATGAGAGCCCGCTCCGGGGTAAGTCCGACCGAGCGGAGAAATGTCGCACCAACGGCGATCAGTTCTGCATCCGCTTCTGGTGAGTTGACTCCCAACATGTCAATATTCCATTGAAAGAATTCGCGAGAGCGTCCCTTTTGCGGCTGTTCATATCTCCAAAACGGACCAAACGACCACCAGCGCACAGGGAAGTTCAACTCACCCTGTTTTGCCGCGATCATGCGCGCGAGGGACGGGGTCAGTTCAGGTCGAAGTGTCACTTCTTCACCGCCACGATCCGTGAAAACGAAAGACTGTTTTTTAACCAATTCCTCACCCGATTTCGCCGCATACAGGTCAATGGTCTCAATGAACGGGCCATCCCATTCCTGATAGCCGAACACCTGCGAGGCCGCACGCACCTTATCAAAAAGATAGTTGCGCAGGAACATCTGCTCGGGATAAAACTCGCGTACACCTTTTACTGTTTTTATTTTCGAAGACATAGTTGCTCCATCAAGGTTCAAAATTCAGAAGTTGAATTTTGATTTATTTTTGGTATAATCCCACCGACCACTCACAAGGAGCATCTAATGGAAATCAATTATCAAGAGACCAGCAAAGACTTACTCGTTCGCATTGACATTCACGAAAAATATGGCTCTGCCAATATTGACGTTTGGACAAATGAACTACTCCAACCCCAGTCAGGCATGAACATTCTCGATGTCGGTTGCGGTGCGGGCAAACTCTCTTTTCTGTTCGACGATTATACTAAAGGTAAGGCAAAAATAACGGGTGGTGATTTCTCAGAAGAATTATTGGATAAGGCCCGTGCCAAAAACAAGGAACGCGGTTCGAAGATCGAATTCCAATTTTTGGACTTCAACAAACCGTTCAACTTCGCAGATAATACCTTTGACCTGTGCACAAGCGCCTTCGCGA
Organism: Candidatus Defluviilinea proxima; assembly: GCA_016721115.1. Taxonomy (NCBI): domain Bacteria; kingdom Bacillati; phylum Chloroflexota; class Anaerolineae; order Anaerolineales; family Candidatus Villigracilaceae; genus Candidatus Defluviilinea; species Candidatus Defluviilinea proxima. The sequence goes on along the minus strand of JADKIW010000001.1, from coordinate 3,539,972 downwards.
TCTACTACGCCTCAAATCTGGACTTTACATTTGGTGAGGCCCACCGAGTCCTTAAATCTGGCGGACGGCTTTTCGTCTCTGGCCCATTGCCTGAGAACAAGCAGATGTTCTACGACATTATCAAAGAAGCCACCAACGCCACCATCCCACCCATGCCCGGCTCTTCCCGCTTCAAGGGTGACATTTTCAACACGATAGAGAAGATCTTCGCCAAGACCGAATTACACAAATTCGAGAACCACCTCACCTTCCCCGAGGTTGCACCGTTCATTGATTACGTCCGCGCATCATTGAGTGAAGACCGCAAACTGTGGACATCCATGTTCAATGGTAAAGATGAATACGAAGCCTTGATCGGCAAGATCACCGACGTGGCTACACGCTGGCTAAAACGCGACGGCAAACTGGTGATGACCAAGGTCGTTGGCGGGATTTTGGCTACGAAATAACAATTAGTAGGGGCGTAGCAATGCTACGCCCCTACGCTTCATTCAAGTATGAATTTCTCCGGCAAACGAGTCCTGTTTCTTGGCGCACATCCCGATGACATCGAATTGGGATGTGGTGCTCTGCTTAATAACATCGTCCAAAAAACGGACGTGCTGTGCGTTACGCTTTCAGATAACCAGAAAAACCCAGATCTCAAGAACGTCAAAGACGAGCACTACGAATCCATGGCTGTGTTGGGCGTCCCCAAAGAAAAGATCGTCCTTGGTCCCTTCACTACTCGTGTGTTCCCTGATGCCCGTCAGGAAATTCTCGAATACTTCCTCAAACTCCGCAAGGACTTTAAGCCAGATTTGATCTTTGTCCACTCCAAACAGGATGTGCATCAAGATCACAATACGATGACCGATGAAGCCCTACGAGCCTTCCGTGGTATCACCGTACTTGGTTTTGACGTTGTACGCTCCTCCTACGGTTTTTTTCCGCACTTTCTGGTTGAAGTTACTGAAGAAGATGTAAATAAGAAGCTAGAGGCGTTATCCAAATACGAGACGTACCGCGATCGCTACTATTTCAACAACGAGTTGACGCGTTCCATCATGGTACGTCACGGCGCGCTGGCGGAATGTCCGTTCGCGGAGGGATTTGATATTTTGAGGATCGTGGGGACTTTTAGATAACAGGTGCAATAGTAAGGTGGTTATTGCTTTTCAACCTGCGGCATCAAAGGATATATATTCTCAAAATAAGAAAAGATAAATAGCCAGATAAAGTACAGAAACAACAAAAACCTCTGGTGTAAACCATGCATGGGATACCAGACTTCAAAGTAATCACCGAGTACCTTTTGATGAAATGAAACCAATTGCGGGGAGATTCCATTAGGTAGCATCACAAAAAATACAGCGACAAGAACTCCCATCACAAAGGAAAACATCAACAGCCATTTTTTCGGGGGATTTTGATAAACACGATTAAATGACATAACAAGCGGTGTAATACTGAGAAGCACAAGCAGGATAATCCCTGCAACAGCGTGGAGAATGCCTGCTGCCGTATCTCGCCTGCCTTTTGGGTCAGTTGGGAAAACCCCGGCCATGATAATGGCAAGTCCTGTCAAAAGAAAAAGATAAAAGGGCAGATTGTTAGAGAATAATTTCCGTGATTGAAACGCATATAAGATAAAACTCATGCCAAGAGGCACAAATCCCAACCCACGGACAGCCCAATCATACGGAGCATTCGGAGCGCCCAATTCACTAATTGCCTGTTTGATATGAGAATAATTCGGGGTTAGATATCCTGCAACCAGAATAACAACGCAAAAAAGGGTTGCCCCATACCAGACCGCCGGTTTCAATTTAATACCCGCCATTTTTAACTTCGCTATTTATTCCTTCGGCAAACCTACCTGGATCATCCCATCCACTACTTTCACTGGATACGCAGGGATATCCACTACAGCGGGCATTTGCACAGCTTTGCCTGTTTGTACATCAAATTCACCGCCATGACGCGGGCAGACGATATTGAAGCCTTCCAAGTCCCCATCCCCCAACGGACCATCATCATGGGTGCAGATATCGCCGATGGCAAACAGTTGACCAGCAATATTAAAAATGACGATCGCTTTTCCTCCCACTTCCAGGAAAAGTCTTTCGCCATTCGGCAATTCACTCGCGGGAGCGATCTCTACAAATTCAACTTTTGATTCGTCTGCTTTTGTATAATCAAACATCTTATTCCACCAGATCGTCGCTGGTCTCGCCCAACCCATACACACCTGCTTTCAACACTTTGAGTGAAAGCAATGCACATTTCAAGCGGACGGGACCAAGGTCAATGCCGAGCATTTCAAGGACAGAATCCTTGTTGAGTTGCTTCACGTCTTCAAGCGGCTTACCAATAATCGACTCGATCAACAAATCAGCGGAAGCTTGCGAGATGGCACAACCGTGGCCATCAAAGCGCGCATCAGCTACATTACCCTGTCCGTCGGTCTTCAAAGTGATCTCAATATGATCGCCACAGAGGGGATTATTATCTTCAAACAGAATATCGTGCGGGTCGAGGTGCCCGCGATAGCCAGGGTTTTTATAATGCTCAATAATTACTTCACGATACAGGTCATCCATATCCTATCCAAACATTTCCTTCACTTTGTAGATTCCATTGATCAACAGGTCCACTTCTTCTTTTGTATTGTACAAATAGAAAGAAGCACGACTGGTTGCGGGAATTCCAAACTTTTCATGCAACGGCTGGGCACAATGATGCCCCGCACGGACAGCAATCCCATCCTTATCAAGGATTTGTGCCACATCATGCGGATGTACACCTTCAAGTGTAAATGCGGCCACCCCACCCTTATGTTCGGCATCGGGACCGAATACCTTCACTCCGGGAACTTCTTCCAAGCGCTCAATGGCATATTCTGTGATCTCATGCTCATGCGCAGCGATGTTATCCATGCCAACTGAGTTTAGATAATCCACAGCCGCGCCGAAACCGACAGCTTCTGCAATGGCAGGAGTCCCAGCTTCAAACTTATGAGGCAAGGAGTTAGGCCGATACGAACGTAGTTTTACTTCCTTGATCATGTCGCCACCACCAAGGAAAGGCGGCATTTTTTCAAGCAGATCCAATTTGCCATATAAAGCACCGACGCCGGTGGGGCCGCACATCTTGTGCGCAGAGAAAGCAAGGAAGTCTGCATCGAGGGCCTGTACGTCCACTTTCAAGTGTGGGACGGACTGCGCCGCATCAACCAACGTCACTGCGCCTGCTTCGTGCGCGAGACGAATGATCTCAGCCGCAGGGGTGATCGTGCCGAGGACGTTGGACATGTGAGTAAACGAGACCAGTTTCGGGGTCCGAGAAAGAAGCGCTTTGTAGGCATCCAGATCCAGCAAGCCGGATTCGGTCACAGGGATGAAATCCAATTCAATGCCACGCTCTGCTTGAAGCATGTGCCACGGGACAAGGTTGGAATGGTGTTCCATCTCTGTCAAAATGACAAGGTCGCCAGCTTTGAGATTCGCACGCGCCCATGAATACGCAACGAGATTGATCGACTCAGTTGTATTGCGTGTGTATATGATCTGCTTTGCAGAAGGCGCATTGACAAACTTTGCGATCTTCACGCGCGCATCTTCATACATGGCGGTTGCTTCCTCAGCAAGTGTATGCACACCACGATGAATATTCGCATTCGAGCGACGATAATACTCGTCCATTGCTTCAATTACAGACAAAGGTTTCTGTGAAGTAGCAGTTGAATCAAGATAAACCAGCGGAACACCTTGAGATATCTCACGCTGGAGGATGGGAAAATCTTTTCGAATTTGGTTAATATTGATAGGCATGGAACAGGTAAAGATAAAAGTAAATACGCAAACCAGTAATTTATCTACTTGTTTACGTATTTGCTCATCGACTAATAATCGTCATCACGAACGATCTTGATGACGGCTTCTTTTCTGGAGGATTTTTTCCCCAGGTCAGGACGAATATGCTCGGAGGAAAGCGAGTACCACAAGATGCGGTCCGGTACCATCCAACCGTCTGTCAGATAAACGTTCGAACGGAATTGAACAGCAACCATTTTGTTATCTACTTGAACGACGATGCCTGAGACCCACCCACGCACACGTTCACGTCCTTTTTCGTGATCGCAATAAACTTCCACTTTATCGCCCACTTGGAAATCATGCATGATCCCCGGGGCTTTCATGTAATTATATTGATGGGTTACGCGGCTTCCACGGCTGGGTTTTCGCTCATCACTAACACGGGGCGGCGAAATCTTATTGACGATATGCGACGCTTCAGAAGTGCGGACCTTGGTTTTGACTACCACTTTCGTGGGTGCACTTGCCTTTGATTTGATTTTATCTGCCATTTTTGTCCCTCCGCCTGTTGCTGATTTGGATTTCGCTTCGACCTTTTTCACACTGGGTTTCTTTTTTTCTGCCATGAATAACCTTATCTTTCAGAACTACAAATTTACGATGACATCATGCCATCTTATCAGCAATATATTGTTGGAAGCGTTCACGCACACCTTCAAATGGGATGCGTTGGAAGATCGGGTCGAAGAAACCCTCCACAACGATCTTTTCAGCTTCAGCTTGTGGGATACCGCGAGACTTCAAATAGAAAAGTGGTTCCTGCTCTAGTTTACCAACCGTTGCACCATGTGTACAGCGGACATCATCGGCAAGAATCTCCAAGCCAGGGATAGAATCGGCACGGGCGCCATCGCTCAAAACCAGGTTTCGGTTCGCTTGGTAGCCATCGGTCTTTTGTGCGCCGGGAGCGACGTAGATCATGCCCTGCCAAACAGAACGGCTTTGACCTTTCAACGCACCCTTGAACAGCAAATCGCTGTTAGTATGCGGAGCGAGGTGATTCTGCTGCGTGTCATGGTCAAGGTGCTGATTTCCATCGGTAAAGTAGAAACCAGACATACGACCTTGTGCGCCTTCGCCAGCAAGATCGAGTTCGGTAAAGTTCTTGGTAATGCGTGAGCCAATGGCGCCAAAGATCCAGTCGAGATTGCCGCTGTGTTCTACACGGGCACGCTCGTGGCTGAAATTCCAGACGTGACGCCCCCATGATTGCAATTCGACGAACTTCAATGACGCATTCTGCAGAACTTGGATCTCCACGATTCCCGCGTGCATGGAGTTGGCTCCCTTTAGATCGGGTGATGCGGACTCGTGAACATATGTCACCGAAGCGCCTTCATCTACAAGGACGAGGATATGCGAGACATGAGCAATATCAGTACCGGGGCCCCAGAGGACGGAGTGAAGTGGTTCGTCCACAATCACACCTTTGGGAACATACAACACAACACCGTTTTGAGCAAAAGCGCCAACCAATGCAGAGAACTTTCCTTCTTCAACATTGACGGTCTTGCCAAGCATTTTTGCGAGCAGTTCAGGATGTTCTTGTTCAGCAGTTTTTAAATCCGTGAAGATGACACCCTTCTTTGCGAGTTTTTCATCAAGGTCAATTTTGACGCCACCAGGGGTGAGAACAATTTGTCCGCCGTGCTGATCGGCAGTGAGAGGGCGAAGCAAATCTTCACGCACAGGAGGCAGGTCATTGAAGGCACCTTCTGCCGCGAACTTGAACTTATCAACAGGTAGGTTGTGGATGTCGGTGCGGCGCCATGCTTCTTGAGTCGTATCGGGGAGGGAATGCTTTTTGAAAGCAGACCAGGCTAAGGCGCGGTATGAAGCGACTGCGTCCTTCCCTGCGCGGATATCGGATTCAGCGAAAGAAAAATCTTTTGCGGCAGAGTCGGCTCGTCGAGTCCTTGAAACAACAACTTTTGGTTTTTCTTCCATGCTAGCCGATGCTTCCTTCCATTTGTAATGCGATGAGACGATTCATTTCGACAGCGTATTCCATCGGCAGTTCTTTGACGAGTGGTTCAATGAAGCCAGAGACAACCATGGTTGTAGCTTCTTCTTCACTGAGACCACGGCTCATGAGGTAAAAGAGTTGCTCCTCACCCACTTTGCTGACAGAGGCTTCGTGGCCGATGGTCACATCGTCTTCGTCAATTTCAATGTAGGGATATGTGTCGGAGCGGGATTTCGGGTCAAGCAGAAGCGCATCACAAACCACATTGGATTTGACGCCCTTCGCGCCTTTGTAAACTTTGACCATGCCACGATACGATGCACGTCCGCCACCCTTGCTGATGGACTTGGATGTGATCTTGCTGGTGGTGTTTGGCGCAAAGTGAATCATCTTCGAGCCCGCATCTTGAATTTGACCTGGACCTGCGAATGCCATCGAAAGCATTTCGCCACGTGCGCCTGGTTCCATAAGATAGCACGAAGGATATTTCATCGTGATCTTTGAGCCAATATTGGCATCAACCCATTCATGTGAACCGTTCTCAAAAACCTTGGCACGCTGGGTCACGAGATTATAGACATTGGTCGACCAGTTCTGAATGGTCGAGTAACGTGAGCGTGCGCCCTTCTTGACGATGATCTCGATCACACCAGAGTGGAACGAATCGGTTGTATATTGAGGAGCTGTACAGCCTTCGACATAATGAACCGACGCGCCTTCTTCAACGATGATAAGTGTCCGTTCAAATTGTCCGAGATTCGCCGTATTCAAACGGAAGTAAGCCTGCAAAGGCATGTCCACTTTCACATTCTTTGGCACATACACGAACGATCCACCCGACCATACCGCGCTGTTCAGTGCGGCGAATTTGTTATCTTCGATCGGGATGACCGTTCCGAAGTATTCACGGAACAGATCGGGGTATTGCCTCAAACCATCTTCGATAGATAAAAAGACCACGCCCTGTTTTTCAAGATGCTCCTGGATTGAGTGATATACCATTTCCGATTCGTATTGCGCGCCTAAGCCCGCTAAAAATTTCGTTCGGCTTCAGGTACACCGAGCTTGTCAAAAGTGCGCTTGATATCATCGGGAACATCATCCCATGATTTTTCACTTTTCTCAGTGGGCTTAACGTAAAAGTAGATCTCGTCGAAATTAAGTTCTTTGAGGTCGGGGCCCCAATTCGGCATGGGACGTTTCAAGAAATGATCGAGCGCCTTCAAACGAAATTCGAGCATCCATTCCGGCTCACCCTTCATGCGTGAGATATTTTCAACCACAGCACGGCTCAATCCCTTTTCAGATTTGAACGTGTAGTTATCGTCACGGTCGTGAAAGCCGTACTTGTACTCGCCGATATCTTCTAAAATTTTTGCATCATCAGACATATCATTTACCTTTTTGGATGACGAACCGCTTCTTTCCAAGCCGTCACCTGCTACCGTTTAATAAAACGAACCTACGCTGTGACTTCCTCGTCGTACTTCTCGCGAACCCAGTCGTAACCTTTTTCTTCAAGGTGCAACGCTAGGTCAGGTCCACCCGATTCAACGATTCTGCCACCGTACATAATATGAACGTAATCAGCCTTGATATAGTTCAACAAACGTTGATAGTGCGTGATGACCAGCACACCCATATCCTTGCTCATTAAAGCATTGACACCCTCAGAAACGATGCGAAGCGCATCAATGTCCAAGCCTGAATCGGTTTCGTCTAAAATAGCGATCTGTGGCTGAAGAGTTGCCATTTGCAAAATTTCAGCACGTTTCTTTTCACCACCAGAGAAACCATCGTTGAGGTAACGTCCCGCAAAGGTCTGGTCCATTTTGAGCATCGCCATCTTCTCTTTTAATAACTTGCGAAATTCAGGGATTGGCATACCCTTGTCTTCAGGGTTTTCAGCACGTCGACGGGCATTGAGCGCGGTACGCAAGAAGTTGGCAACCGTCACACCCGGAATAGCGACAGGATATTGGAATGCTAAAAAGATCCCAAGTCGGGAACGTTCGTCAGGCTCAAGCTCGAGGACGTTTTGTCCTTTAAATATAACTTCACCTTCGGTCACTGTATAAGATGGGTGTCCCATCAACGTATAAGCCAAAGTGGATTTACCAGTTCCATTGGGCCCCATAATAGCGTGGACTTTGCCCTGTTCAATTGTGAGATCGAGACCTTTGAGAATCTCTTTTCCCTCAATGTTTACATGCAGGTTCTTGATTTCAAGTTGCGACATTCGTATTTGCTCCTAACATTATTAAGCCATTACTGGCGTTTTTATCATCGTGCGGCATTATAGCAGGGTCATATCGAAAAGTCAATATTTATGATATTTTTCTAGTATATTGACAATACTAAAGCAGACAGGTATACTCCCAATCATGAAAAGCACGAAAGATAAGATTCTTCAAACCCTGCTTCGCAAGCCAAAGATCACGATCAACGAGATCGCAGAAGGCGTTGGGATCAATCCAATTTCCGTCCGACATCATTTATCCAACCTCGAAAAGGAAGGCCTGATTGGAGCGGAAGAGGAACGTCACGGCGTAGGACGCCCTCGCCTCGTCTATTCGTTAACCGAAGACGGAATGGAGAAATTTCCCACGAAATATCTGCGCCTGACCACTCGTCTATTGGCGCAAATGAAAGACTCCTTACCTGCGCCGGCTGTGGCAAAATTGTTCAGCCAGGTCGCCGAAGAAATGGCAAACGATTACTCTGAACAAATGAAAGGCCTCAGCATGGAAGAGCGGCTGGATTTTGTCAAAGCCATGCTGGCACACGAAGGCTTCACCGTAGAATGGGAAAAGAAGGGCAACGACTATCAGATCCATGAGATTTCCTGCCCCTACTACCAGATCGGTGTGACACATCCTGAAGTCTGCACGGTTGATCAAACCCTGATCTCTAAAATGCTGGCCCTGCCCGTCAGCAAAGTCCAATGTATATTAAGCGGCGCCGCACACTGTACCTATGTAGTGCAGGCTGTTGCAATAAAAAACTAAATTTTGGAATCAGCCAATATATTGGCGAATTACAGGAGCAAGCTCCTAACTCCAAAATTCCAAACGAGGAACCATGACTGAAGAAACAATCAACGAAATCAAGTGGACCATCCACGACACACACCCCGAAATGGTAAAACCTGCACGCGAGAAACTCTCCGAAGTAGTCGACCCCGAAATCGGCATGCACATCATCCAATTGGGATTGGTAAGAGATATTTCCATCGACAACGGCATTGCCCACTTAAAGATGATCCTCACTACCCCCTTCTGCCCATACGGACCCGCCATGATCGAAATGACGAAAGCCAAAGCAACCGAAGGGTTGAACATGCCTGTCACAATCGAAATGGGCATGGATGTGTGGGACTTCGCCATGATGGAAGACCCGTCCGCCTTGGATTGGGGCATGTACACTTAAATATAACGAACTTTGTCCACTACAACTGGATTACCTTTGCAATAAGGTGATCCAGTTTTTTGTTTTCTACGTATACCCTATTACAATCAGGACTCGAATATACTGATTGTGAGACAAACACTATGAGACGAATCTTCATTACATCCCTACTACTCCTGACCTTCCTCGCTTCATGCTCACCCCAGAGCCTGACTCCAGTTCCTGAGAAATCTCTCAAGCTGGAAGATTGTGCACTGACAACATCCACTGGCAAACAAGTAGATGCCCAGTGCGGCACACTAACCGTTCCTGAGGATCGTTCCAGTCCATCCGGTCGTCAGATCGGTTTAGAGGTGGCAGTCATCCCTGCCATCAAACGGAATCCCCAACCTGATCCGCTTTTTCTATTAGCCGGCGGCCCTGGACAATCCGCCATTGAAACCTATCCAGCACTCATCGGGCTACTGTTCAACATACATGAAGGCCGCGACATTGTGATCGTTGACCAACGAGGGACAGGCAAATCAAATCCATTACGCTGTCTCACCCCAGAAGATGATGATCTGGAAGATGAAGAAATGCTTGCAAAACTCAAGGCTTGCCCCACTAACTTGGACGCCGATCTGCGTTTCTACAACACAGAGATCGCCATGACCGATCTGGATGATGTCCGTTCTGCTCTTGGGTATGACAAGATAAATATTTACGGCGCATCGTACGGAACCCGCGCGGCATTGACATATCTACGTATGTTCCCGGAACGCGTCCGCACAGTGACACTCGATGCGGTCGTTGACCCCAGCTTCATCCTATTCATGGACGCGGCAAGAGATGGGCAATCTGCGCTCGACAAGTTCTTTGCACGTTGTGAAGCCGACGATGCCTGTAAAACGACATTCCCAAATATAAAAGATGAGTTTAATGATCTATTGAAACGTGTAGAAGAGAAGCCGGTAGAGATCACCATTCCACATCCGCTGACACACAAGCCTCTTGACCTGACCGTGACACAAAAAATGGTCACGAATATGGTGTTCAACACAATGTATGCGCCAGAGATCGTGGCAACACTGCCACTATCGATTCATGAGGCGTATGCGAACGAGAATTATGTCCCTCTCATCTCGCAGGCATTTCTCGTGAATGCAGGTTTGTACGATGGAATGTTCTACGCCGTAGCTTGCACGGAGGATGCACCATTGATCTCAGCTGAGGAAGCCGCCCAACTCAGTGAAGGAACCGTCTTCGGTGACCGAACAGTAGACTTTTCCGATGTTTGTAGTGCGTGGCAAAAAGGGACTGTCTCGCCACAATTTCGAGAGCCAGTCAACTCTAACGTTCCAGCTTTAATTCTTTCTGGCGATTCCGATCCCATCACCCCGCCCTGGCACGCCGAAAAAGTGACAGAACATTTAACAAATGATGTTCATCTTGTCTTTTCAGGCATGGGGCATGGAAATCTATCCAACAAATGCAGTATCGATATCTTCGAATCCTTCATCGAGAATGCTTCCGTCGAAGGGTTGGACACGTCCTGTGTGGAAGAGGTCAAGCCGTGGCCGTTCTTCGTCGACTTCAGCGGACCTCGTCCATAATCACACAAAGGTCAATAGTATGATCCAAGTACAAAATCTATCCAAATCTTTTGGCAAAGTACAAGCCGTCAAAAATGTATCCTTCTCCGCCGCAGATGGGCAGATCACAGGCTTATTAGGGCCTAATGGCGCCGGCAAAAGTACAACACTGCGTATGCTCTATACCCTGCTCAAACCCGATCATGGAACGGCACAGATCGATGGCTTTGATGTGAGACAATCCCCAATTGATGTCCAGAAAAGGATCGGTGTTCTCGCAGACGCACGCGGACTGTACGCAAGACTAACAAGCCGTGAAAACATCCGCTACTACGGGCGACTGCATGGCCTGGAAGGTGAAGCTCTCGAAAAACAGATCGAGTCCCTGTTACTTCTGCTCGATATGCAATCCATCGCTGATCGCAAGACGGAAGGCTTCTCCACAGGCGAGAAACTCAAGGTCGCCATCGCCCGTACATTGGTACACAACCCAAAGAACGTCCTTCTCGATGAACCCACGAACGGGTTGGATGTGATGAGTACACGCGCCATGCGTCTGTTTATCCAAAGGCTTCGCGAAGAGGGTAAGTGTGTGTTGTTCACCAGCCATATCATGCAGGAGGTCGCGGCATTATGTGACCAAATCGTGATCATTTCCCATGGCGAAGTAACCGTTGACGGAAGCCCTGATGAATTACAAAGAAAAACAGGGCAGAAAAATCTCGAAGATGCATTCGTTGCCGCTATTGGCTCAGAGGAAGGGCTGGAATAATGAAAAAGATTTTTATCATCTTTCAAAAAGAACTGCTCGACAATCTGCGTGATTACCGCAGTTGGATGACAGGCTTGTTCTGGGCCCTCTTTGGTCCTCTTCTTCTCGGTGGGATGATCATGTTACTCGGCAATACATTTCGAGATAGAGTTGAGCAATCTCTGGTCTTGCCAGTTTCAGGTGCAGAGAATGCCCCCAACCTGATCGCCTACCTTGAACAGCAGGATGTCATCATCAAAACCGCCCCTGTAGACCCTGAGGCGGCCGTCATAGCAGGTGATATCAACGTGGCCCTGATCATCCCTGAGGATTATGGCGAGGAATTCACATCAGGAGAATCTGCAACCCTACGTCTGGTCTTCGATAGCACACGTCAATCTGCTTCAGCAGATATCAACCGTACACAGAGCCTGCTTAATGGCTACAGCGAATATATCGGTCTGTTACGCTTGAGCTTGCGCGGCGTCAGCCCAGAAGTGACACAGGTCCTACAGATCGAAGAGATAGACACCGCCACACCCCAAAGCCAGGCATTGATCTTCATTTCGATGTTGCCATACTTCATCATCTTTGCGATCTTCAACGGCGCATCACCCGTCATTACCGATGCAACAGCTGGCGAACGGGAACGCGGATCTCTGGAACCTTTGTTGATCAATCCCCTACGCCGCGGATGGGTTGCCATTGGCAAAATGCTTGCGGCAACGCCGTTTGCAACGATCAACTTAATAATTACACTGGCTGGGTTTGCCGCAATCTTCCGTCTGCTACCTATCGAGGAATTGATCGGGGTCCAGATCGGCTTTGATATGAGCACGTTGATGGCTGTATTCCTGATCTGTATCCCGATCGTGTTTCTAGCGTGTGCGATCCAAACGTTGATCGCTTCGTTCACCAAAACTGCAAAGGAAGCGGGAACGTATCTGCCCTTCGTCGGTTTGATCCCATCCTTGCCTGGCCTGGCGCTGGCGTTCCTGCCGGTCAAACCAGATCTGTGGACAATGCTTATCCCTACATTTGGGCAACAGATTCTGATCAATCAGTTTTTACGCTCCGAACCGATCACAGGAATGAACATTGTTATCTCCACTGTGGCGACTATTCTGCTGACAGTGGTAATTACTTATATCGCCGTCAAGTTATATGAAAGCGAACGCATTATCACAGGATAAGTGGAGAAAAGTTTCAGTGTAAATAAGGATATTTGAAGCGAAGCAACTTCAAGTCCAGATTAAGAAGCGAAGAGCGTCTCTATTGAGACGCTCTTTTTGATTCCTGTCCAGTATCCCCATGGTGCAAATGTTGTAGCTCGTTAGTATCACCAAAACATGAAACGACGATCAAAGCAGTAGCCACGCGCTTGCCTGAATTCTTCCAACGGTGTTTGAGGGTAGCCGCAAACAGGAGGCTATCACCTGGGGCCAGTTCGTAGATGTGATGCTCCACTTGATATTCGATTTGACCACGCAAACAAAAAACAAATTCATGTCCCATATGCGAGATCATTTTTGAGCCACTATTGGCGCTGTTTTCAAGTGTGAGCAGAAAAGGCTCAACCTTGCCTGAAAATTTTTCACCGCCCAAACCTTCTATCAAACCACGAGGAAACGGCATACGAGTCCGTTCATCCGATTTGAGAAAGATGACTTGTTTTTGATCTGTATCGGTACTGAAAAATGTCGTGATGGAAACACTCAACACATCAGCAATTTTATATAAGGCACTGACAGATGGTGAGGTCTTCCCCAACTCGATCATGGACAAGGTATGAACGGAAAGCCCGCTTTTCGTAGCAAGTACTTGCAAAGTCATATTACGGGCTGTACGAAGTTCTCGTACTCGCTCACCCACGTTTACCGAAAGTGCATCATGTTGATAGAGAGTCATACTTCATCATCTTACCAAAGTCTCACACATCCTTATGCCGCCTGTGACATTATGCCAGCTTTATAGTGACAACCTTCACTATTGTGAAAAATGTCACAGGAGTATTATGCAAACAAGCGTATATTCGTTTATCCGTATATTAGGAGAAAAAGATGGTAAATCAGACCCTTAAACAGGAAATCATCCAACTCGAAGCTGATTTTTGCGCGGCACTTTCTGACCCGACGCGCATTCTTATTTTATATGCATTGAACGAGCGCTCTCTTAATGTAACAGAGCTTACGAACGAATTAGGCATCCCCCAACCCACTACATCCAGACACCTCAAAGTTTTACGCGAACGTGGACTTGTGTACACCGAACGACAAGGAACAGTGATCACGTATCACCTGGCCGATTCGCGCATTATTCAGGCGATGGACCTTCTTCGATCTGCAATGCGTGATCGTATGACCGAACGTGCAAACCTCGTTAATGAACTTTCATAGGAGAATGTATGAAGAAACGCTTCCCGTTCTGGACCTTGGGACTGCTCGGAATCCTTTTAGTGATTCTTGTCCCTGTGGTTTACTTCCTCCCACGTACCGATAAGCCTTCCACTAACCCTGAAGATTATCTGCCCACCAAACTCGTCCATGTGGACCATCACGACATTGTCAAAGGCGATTTCAAAACAGGACAGGATGTGACCCGAGCCTGTCTCGAATGTCATGAAAATGCCGCAACCGATCTGATGAAGACCACACACTGGACATGGGAATCGAAACAATTCAACGTTCCGTGGCGTGATGTGCCCGTGACCATTGGCAAGATCAATCAGATCAACAACTTCTGCATCGGCTCACAAGGGAATGAAAATAAATGCATGTCCTGTCATGCTGGCTACGGATGGGAAGAAGGCAAGGAAGTAGAACAATCCAAGCCCGAAAACGTGGACTGTCTCGCCTGCCACGCCGACACTGGCTTATACGGCAAAGGTCTCTTCGGCAACCCTGCCGATGGCGTAGACCTGCTTGCCGCCGCAAAGAGTGTGCGAGCACCCACACGTGAAAACTGCGGAAAATGTCACTTCGATGGCGGTGGTGGGAACGGCGTCAAACATGGCGACCTCGACGAGAGTCTCTACTTCCCTGATAAAAGCCTTGATGTCCACATGGGTAGCGATTTCAACATGCAATGTACTGACTGTCACGTCACAACGAACCATCAAATTCTTGGGCGCATGATCGCCGACAATTACACGATCGACCCCAAGGAACAAGTTTCGTGCCAGCAATGCCACGTGAATCAAAAACACGAGGATGAACGCATCAATACACACCTTGACTCTGTTGCATGTCAGACTTGCCACATCCCTGCCATGGCTCTTCAAGATCCCACTAAAACAACCTGGGACTGGTCACAAGCAGGTCAGGAAGGACGAGAGGACGATCATTTCACTTACCTGAAGATCAAAGGCGAATTTACTTACGAAAAGAATTTCAAACCCACGTATCTTTGGTTCAACGGCAACAACGAATACCGCTATATCCTTGGCGATAAGATCGACCCCAATACTGTTACGTACATCAACAAACCTGCTGGCGACATCAACGACAAGAATGCAAAGATATTTCCCTTCAAGTTACACATCGCCAAGCAACCCTATGACACAGTAAATAACTACCTGCTTCAACCTGTTACATCGGGTAAGGGCGGTTTCTGGACAACCTTCGACTGGAACAGCGCCTTCGAGATCGCCGCGCCGATCACAGGCCTTGAATACAGTGGTCATTACGACTTCACTGAAACCTACATGTACTGGGCAACTACACACATGGTGCAACCCGCCGAAAATGCCCTGCAATGCGACTCCTGTCACGGCGAGAACAGTCGGCTCGATTGGGCAGCTCTCGGCTACCCTGGTGACCCCATCAAATGGGGCGGACGATTTGACAAGAAATAGGCAAACGGACATGAACATTTCAAAACGCAACCTACTCATCGTTATCGGACTGCTCATCGTAGTATCCGCCTTTGGGATTGGAACGGTTCTTGCCCAACCTGAGCCTGCTTCAACATCCCAAGCATCTCCCTTACACCCAGACTTTGCCTTGCTTGACTCCAATGGCGATAATGTACTGACATCAGGTAAATCTATTTCCACCATGCAAACCTGCGGACAATGTCACGACACCAAGTTCATTCAACAACACGCTTTTCATTCCGATCTCGGACTGAGCGACTACAAAAACACCAAAGACTTCAACGCCAGCACAGGCACATTCGGCAAATGGGACCCGCTCACCTATCGCTATCTCTCACAGACAGGCGACGAACGCCTAGACATGTCCACAGCGGAATGGTTGAAGTTGAACGGCTCACGTGTTGTCGGCGGAGGTCCTGCTGAAACATCACGAGAAGGACAAGCTCTCACTTCTATTTCAAGTACATCGAAGAATTACGAGACAGCCATCCTGAATAAAAATGGAAATGTCGAAGCCTGGGATTGGAACGCTTCTGGCACGATGGAAATGAACTGTTTCCTATGTCACATCGAAAGCCCCAATACTGCCGCAAGGGCAGGTTTCATTCGAAGCGGATGGTTCGGTAACGCCAACACAGCGACTCTTCTCGGTCTTGGCATTGCTGAACATGATGGCTCCACAGACACATGGACCTGGAACCCTGAATCATTCAACGAAAACAGTGAACTCAAAGCTGACGTCATCAAGATCCAAGATCCCACCAACGCCAATTGCGCCGCATGTCATGGCGAAGTTCACACAGACGCAATCGAGCCGCTGACCATCACCGCCTGTGATTTGAATAACCCACAGACGGCCACAACAGGGCAAGTTGTTGCATCACAAAAAATTTCTGAATCAGGCATCAACCTGAGCAACAAAGCGGAAGCTAATCGCTCATGGGATATTCATGCCGAACGTCAACTGCAATGCACCGATTGTCACTTCTCCATCAACAATCCTGTGTATTCTGATGTTTCACAAAAGTCCCAGCCCAGCCATCTGCTCTACGATCCACGAAAGCTCGATATCGGCGAGTATCTCAAACAACCTGATCACAACTTCGCACGTGGACAAAGCGCACAATTTACCATTGCGCCAGAACTTAAAGGCACGATGCGCCGCTGTGAATCCTGCCACGATGCCAAAAAGGGACACGCGGATTGGCTTCCGTACATCGACACACACATGAACGCTGTCGCCTGCGAAACCTGCCACATTCCGCAGATGTATGCTCCTGCTATTCAATCCTATGATTGGACAGTTCTTACAACGAATAACGAGCCTGTCAAAACATGTCGTGGCATCGAAGGTGATCCCAACTCCGTCACTTCGCTTGTAACAGGATACAAACCCGTTCTGCTCAACCGCAATAATATTGACGGCGACCAACTGCTCGCCCCGTACAATCTCATCACTACATATTACTGGGTCTACGATGATGCAACTGGGAATAAACGCCCCGTTCGCCTCATGGACCTTGAATCTGCGTACTTCGAAGATAGCAAATACGCCGCTGACGTGATGTCTACTTTCGACGCGAACAAAGATGGTTCACTCAGCGACACTGAACTCAAGATCGACTCTTCTGCAAAAGAAGAAGCCGTCAAGGCCAAACTCACTGCACTCGGCCTCAATAATCCCCGCATCGAAGGGTTGTCTCAACCCTATAGCATCAACCACAACGTGACTCGTGGCGAGAATGCCGTCAACGACTGCAAAGCCTGTCACAATGACGAGTCTCGTGTTTCGCAACCCATCATGCTGTCAGGCTATGCACCGAACGGCACGTTGCCTGTCTTTGATGCGAACAACAACGTCAATGCATCTGGCGAAATTGTCACAGGCGCAGATGGCGCTGTTTATTACAACCCCGTCCCTGCCAATGACAAAATGTATGTCTTTGGTTCGAGCCGTGTCAACTGGATCGACTGGCTCGGCGCGCTGATGTTCGTCGGTTCGCTCTTAGGTGTGGTCGGGCATGGGACGCTGAGATATTTCTCGTCCAGGAAGCAGGCTCACGGTCCAGTAAGAACCGAGCGGGTTTATATGTACGAGCCCTATCGCAGGTTCTGGCATTGGCTCCAGACCGCATCCATCGTCATTTTGTTGTTCACAGGACTCATCATTCACAGACCTGATATCTTCGGTGCATTCTCATTCCGTGGAGTAGTAACAGTGCACAACGTGCTGGCGGTGATATTGGTCGTGAACGCGATCCTCTCGTTGTTCTATCACCTAGCCACTGACCGTATTCGGGAATTCATCCCGCGTCCTTACGGATTTTTCGACGATGCGATTTTGCAGGCGAAGTATTACATCAGCGGAATCTTCAAGGGTGAAGGGCATCCTTTTGAAAAGCGACCCGATAGCCGTATGAACCCGATCCAAAAGGCAACATACTTCGGCATCTTGAATGTGTTGTTGCCATTGCAGATCATCACGGGCGCATTGATGTGGCTTGTGCAAAAGTACCCGAACATTTTGGGCGGACTTCCATTCCTCGCGCCGTTCCACTCGCTTGTCGCATGGACCTTCGCAACCTTCATCCTCGTACATGTGTACATGACCACCACTGGCGCAACTCCGCTTGAGGCGATGAGGGCAATGGTGACGGGGTATGAAGAAGTCGAAAAACATGAACACGTGGAAGTGAAAGAAGATAAAAAAGAAAAGAAGGAGAAAAAATAATGACAACTGCTCCTGCTACCAAGAAAAGTATTTTCAACCGACCCGAAAGAGCATACGTGCATCCCTATTTTGGAGGCGTGGTGCTTGGCATTGTACTCTTCCTTGCCTTTTTCCTCACAGGTAATGGTCTCGGCTCCTCGGGCGCAACCAGCCGCATTGATGCCGCCCTTGTGGATGCCATCTCGCCCTCCCACGTGGACAACAATCCATATTTACTAAAAATGGCGGGCGGCGATAAAAACCCAATGGACGATTGGATCGTGCCTGTATTCTTCGGCGCATTACTTGGCGGTTTCTCCTCGGGCTTGTTCAATGGACGTCTCAAGTTCATGACGACCAAAGGGCCGAACATCTCAGATCGCACACGCTGGCTCATGGCATTCCTCGGCGGAGTACTTTTCCTCTACGGAGCGCGGATGGCACGTGGATGCACATCCGGTCAGGCACTTTCAGGTGGAGCAACTCTTTCCGCTGGCTCGTGGGCAGTCATGTTCGCCATATTTGGCGGCGCATATGGACTGGCATATTTTGTAAGAAAGTTATGGAACTAGGAGTATCCTATGAACTTTCCTCTTCCTGAATTTATCGCTGTAAGCGCCGCAAACCCGTGGACGTACGTGCTCTTCGGCGTTATCGGTTTTGCTTTCGGCTTCACTCTCGAAATGTCTGGCTTCGGTGACTCCCGCAAACTCGCCGCACAGTTCTACTTCACCGAACTTACCGTGCTCAAGGTCATGTTTACCGCTATTGTCACTGCGATGGTATTGCTCTTCGGCGCAGTCGGGCTTGGCATTCTCAACTTCAGTCAAGTCTGGGTCAATCCAACGTATCTTGCATCTGGCATTGTGGGCGGGCTCATCATGGGCGTAGGCTTCATCATCGGCGGCTTCTGCCCCACGACTTCGCTCGCATCCGCGTCCACTGGCAAGATAGACGGCATGTTCTTCATGGCTGGCGGCTTCGTTGGCGCCTTCCTCTTCGGTGAGACCGAGCAATACTTCACCCAATGGTACAACAATGCAGGTTACTACGGACGTGTCACACTTGACCAAGTCTTCCATCTCCCGATCGGTGTTGTAGTCCTACTTGTCGTATTGATGGCACTCTTCATGTTCTGGGGCTCCGAACAACTCGAACGCATCATCGGTAAAAAAGATATGAGCAAAGAGCCCAAACTTCGCATTGTAGGCGCTGGCGCACTGGTCGTCCTCGCCCTCGCAGTCGTTTTCATCGGCTCACCATCGCTTGAACAAAAATATAACAAGCTCACCTTTACCCGAACGGAGACCATCCCGCAACTCAATGCTGACCCCATTGTCAACACCGTTATCTACACTGCAGACGAAATGTTGTCCAATCGCTTGGTTTTCGTTTCGCCTGCCGAAGCGTTCAAGGCAAAGTACAACCAATCGATGAACCTAATATATCTGGATGTGCGCTCTGAGGCTGATTACAACTTGTACCACATCGAAGGCGCTGTCAACATTCCCACCGAACGCATCGAGGAAGTCATTCCTTTATTACTCAGTGAGCCACCTGCAAATTCCGTTTTCATCCTGATGAGCAACGACGAGACCGCCGCCGTCAAAACATGGAAGACTCTTGTCGCTTCCACAGTCCCGAACGTTTACATTCTTGAAGGTGGAGTCAACAACTGGATCGCCTTCTTCGGTAAAGAAGACAAGACGCTCCAGGCGGTTCAACCCAACCCGAAACCTGCTCCCGATCAATTGGCCTATATCTTCCCTGCCGCCTTGGGCGACCGCTACGAATCCTGTGATCCGAGTCCAATCGAATATGAAAAACTGGAATTCGAAGCCAAGATCAAACTTCAACTAAAGCGTGACAAATCTGGCGGAGGTTGTGGTTAACAAACTCAACAATAATAAACAAAAAGGACCTCGCAGTTCATTCTGCGAGGTCCTTTTTGTTCTACAGCTTCTTCGCTACGGCACTGTGATCGTCACGCTCTCCATCACATCACCCGTAAAGGACGGGTTTTGCTCAGGATCACGTTTCGTAATGCCATTGACCACATCCATGCCTTGCACTATCTGCCCAAAAATGGTGTAGCTACCATTCAAAAAGTCAGCTGGGCCAAATGTAATGAAGAACTGACTGCCATTCGTGTCACGGCCTGCATTCGCCATGGCAACCACGCCTTCTTTATCGAACACAAGATCGCTATCTTCATTCACAAACTGATAGCCAGGTCCACCACCGCCTGTGCCTGTCGGGTCACCGCCTTGCGCCATGAAGCCTTCGAGCACACGGTGGAACGTCACGCCATTGAAGAAGCCCTTACAGGCAAGGAATACAAAACTGTTTACAGTGATCGGTGCCTTATCGGGGTATAACTGCATCACGAACTCGCCGCCGTTGGCCATTTTAACTGTCGCAAAATATTGTTTTGCTGGATCGATCTTAATGGGGGGCGCACTATACTGGGAAGCCACCGGAATATCTGCAAAAATATCACAAGCAGGTTGGGTTCCTACACTCACAGCGGCGGCAGGAACATCTGCCGGGGCCTTCGGTGAGAAGAACCAAAATCCCAACACGATCAACAAAAGGACAACAAGTGCGCCGCCGATCTGTATATAGCGCGCCTGCCGTTCCTTTCGCTCTGCTTCCAATTGTTCTTCGATCTTTTTCTTGTTTGCCATTCTCATTCACTCCATTGAAAATAATATAACATCAAGCCGACACACCGACGCGTTGATTCAACTCGCGCACACGGTGGGACATGTGTTGTAAAACAGAGACGGCCACTTCCGGGCGATCCAAAAGGATGGTGTTGAACGCATCTCCATTAATTACCAGTGCGCGCACATTACTGCGCGCTCGTAACGTGGCCGAACGAGGCGCCGATTCTAACACGGCCATTTCCCCTACATAACTGCCTACGCTTTGTGTAGCTAAAACAGTTTCAACATTCCCAGAGGTCTTCACCACATCCACCATACCATCAGTAATGATGAACAATGTATCGCCTCGTTCCCCTTCACGACACAGGAAAGAACCTTCCAGAAATAACTGTTCTTCAGCAATCTCTGCGATACGCTCAAGGTCATCTGGCGTGAGACGCGAGAACATAGGCACCTCACGGAAAAACAGGATGCGGTCCAGCGTGGTCAATGTTCGCAAGGTCTTTATATTTTTGGATGTCTTCATAATGGAAGTACCTCCCATGCGCGAAAGGGCGTCACGCGCCATGCTTACAGTTAATTTATCGTCACTTACAGAAAGTTCCCGTAGTTTCGGAACAAACTCTTCCAACGCAAGTTCTGCGATCACAAACATAGCCAGCGACCGCAGTTCAGGGTCCTGATCTTTCAACAATTCTTTCATCGCGTCTGTAAGCGTAAATGGAGCTAACATATCACTGGAGTCACTCTCCAATATCGGCAACACCTCTGCAGTGACACGCTTATCGCCCAATGTTTCCAGAGCTTCCAAAGCAGCGGCTCTTGCAGAAGCATCACCTTCCACCAAGGCGGCACGCACCAGGTTCATGGCACGTTGATCGCCAAACAAACCTACAGCTTTTACCAATCGTTCTTCACGCAACAAAATGCGATACCGCAAAATATAGACCAGCAGTTTTGTCATTCGCCCCTTAAGCGGGAGCGGCTCCACTAACGCGCGCAAATACTGGATCCATGCTACTTCACGGTGAATACGAGTCAAGAGCGCATCCAATATTCCCGCGTCGCCAGTAGGGATGGAATCCATGACAGGCGCAATAATGGACTCGTCGGCCTCTTGCAACATACGAATTAAGACGCCTCTCGATATATCCCAATTCTGCTTCAGCGATTCTGACGCATTTCTCTTCACCATCGTATCTGGGTCACCGAGCAAAGTAATTACATCATCGACAATGGACTCATCCATCAAAAAGGAAACAATCCTCGCGGCCTCGCGGCGAACTACAGGAGCAGGGTCATGAAGGGCTGCGCGTACCAATCCCTTATCAAAAGGAATAACAGTATTCACCATGGAAGCAATCACGCGATACGAGGAAAACGGAGTGATGCGATGAATAGGATCCTTGTCTTTGAAAGTCTTTGCAACAAACGCAAGGGCTCTGGATGTTTCACCAAGATATAGCAACACGATCGCGGCATGCGAAGCGATCTTGAGGTTGGGGTTTTCGAGCAAACGCTCAAGGGTACGAATCAGTTCGGGTGTTGAGGCAACTTCCAGCTTGGGAAGAGCCGCGAGAGTCTGTTCACGTACTTCATCACTCTCGTCGTCCAATCCCATGATGACATGTTTGAAAGAATCCTTCGCATCCAAATCAACCAAGGCACCCACAGCCGCCGCACGGACAGAAGCATCCTCATCGTTCAAGTGCTCGACAATATCATGCGCGGCAGTCTTGCCACCCATGCGAGCCAACATCTCCACGGCCAGTCGGCGCGTAAGAGGGCGCGGGTCGTTAAGCGCATCACGAGTCACTTCCAGGGCCATCGGGTCGTTTTGATACCCAGCGAAATCATCAGCCTCTTCACTGAATACTTCCACACGCCCCGCACGCAAAGCGCTTAACAACGCTTCCCCGTAGGCGGGGCGCATCTTACGTGTGACTTGCACCGTAACGATCGCGATCGTCAGACCCAACAGGAGGATATCCTGTGTCTCCAGAGCCCGTCGACTGAGGATGATTAAGAGGCCAGAAAGTACAACGCCGATTTGAGCTGGGACACCGTTATTAAAAGACAGTACTTGTCCGCGCCGTTCAGAGGGCACTACATTGAACAAAGCATTCCACGCTGTGCCGCCAAGTCCGCCCAAAATCACCAACTGACCGAAACGTGCGCCAACAGCACCCCAGAAATTAAAACTGACAAAGAACACAATGAACGTCACAACATACGTGATCGGCATGATCAAAACGCTGTTGACAATGCCCAGTTTGGTGTACAAACGATTGGCCAAAAACAACGAGACCAAAAACGTCACAGCGGTGACTAAACTCGTGAACAAGCCTTTGAAACCCGCCAACCCGGCAGAATCGTTCGCAAATTGAATGGAGATCCGCTCACTGAAGGGAAAGTCCACGGTGAAAAAAAGAATGGAATAGAGGATGGACGACAGCGCGATCAAACGAAACAGTTGCGAGCCTCGCACAAATTGATACCCAGCGCGAATATCATCTATCAGGCTAAAACGGATATTGGCATCTGGCTCAGTCTTGAAATATTCTTTCGTCACCCGCCGTACAACCACAAAACCAATTCCCAATAATAAAACGTAGAAAATGATGAGACTGGTTGTGCCAGCCGCCTTCGCGACAAGACCTGTCAGAGAATTCCCCAACACGCTTCCCAAAATACCCATGCTTGTGAACAATGGGAAAAGTCGTTTTGCCTGACGCGCATCGCACACTTCACCTGCTACGGTCCATAACAATGTGCCAAATACAACACCCGAACCATACGTGGTCAGCCAAAGTACAGGATAGGAAACTGCATTGCCAGCGAAAACAATAAAGATCCATTCCAGCGAGAACAACAAAATAGCCCCAGCTAAAAAGTTCACGACAACGCTGGAGTTTTGAAAACGGCTTAAACTGGCTGAAAAGAAGATCGAGGCAAGGAACACCACTCCCCCAAGCCCCATGTACATATACGGCAGGTAATCCACTTTCACGCTGGAGAGGAACAACGCAAATGCCGCATTCTCACCAAACCCCTGCCCAGCCTGCAAGCACAAGAACAACACAGCCATTAAAGAGACCATGCGGGTCTCTTCAGGAAGTATCTTCAAGAATGCGATCAGGCGGTCTTTAAGCATATTAAGTTCCGTCGATTCTAGCACAATTGATGGGCAGGCGCATCTGCAAGACGCTAACAAACGCCCTTCCTACAATTCATACAATAACCTGATTTTCGTCACATGACCGCACATAGACCCTAAAGATATAATGCAAGTGTGGCGAGTAAACATAATTTTCTGCGCAAAAATGTTGCCATTCCGCAAGATCATGGTTCCTGGGTATTTGTCCTAAGTCCGTTATTGGTTGGCATTTTTGCGGGCAAGGTTTTTACATTTTCATCATTCAACTTGATCGTTGCCGCAATGGCCGCGTTCATGCTTCGTCAGCCTGTAACAACCGTCGTCAAGATCTATTCCAAGCGCCGCACAAGAGATGAATTACCGGCCGCGTTTTTTTGGACAGCGCTCTATGGCATCATTGCTGTTCTGGCAATCACAGCGCTCCTACTAAACGGTTTTGGCTTTCTTCTATACCTTGCCATGCCAAGTGCATTGGTCTTTGCATGGCACTTGTGGTTGGTCAGCAAACGTGACGAACGACGACAGATCAACGTGGAAATTATCGCAACCGGCGTATTATCCCTTGCGGGGCTAGCGGCATTTTGGGTGGGCATCGGTCACTATGACCCAACAGGCTGGTGGCTTTGGATACTCACCTGGTTTCAATCGGCGGCAAGCATCGTCTACGCATATCTAAGGCTTGAGCAACGGGAGCAGGCCGAAAGTCCAGAAAGAAGCGGGATGTGGAAGATGGGATGGCGCGCCGCGTTATATACATCCTTCAATCTCGCATCAGTCCTGACTTTGAGTCTACTCGCTGTTCTCCCGAGCCTTCTCTTCCTCCCATACTTGATACAATGGATCGAGACGATGTGGGGCATCACGCATCCTGCAAATGGATGGAAACCCACACACATTGGAATCCGCCAGTTGATCGTAAGTATTCTCTGGACGGTATTATTTATTTTGACCTGGAGGTAAATATGGACGAACTTAAATGGAGCCTGCTCACCGAAGTATATGGACGCGCAGAGGCCGATGTTCTCAAAGCATTCCTCATGGGAAACGGTATCGAAGATGTGGAATTGTTCCAAGAAGCCTTGGGGCAAAATATCTACCCGACAACACTCGATATGTTGGGATTGGTGCAGATTTTTGTTCCAAATGAAGTCTTACAATCTGCTCAACAACTTCTCGAGGAATATAACAACGCAACGGAATAAAAATGAAAAACACTGTTATCTTGATCACTAACAACGGCATGGGGAGTGCAGACGAAAAGCTACAACACACATTGATGGCAAAGTATTTTGAATTGCTTCTACAAAACGACAGCCTGCCTGCCGCGTTATGCTTTTACACGTTGGGTGTAAGGCTTGTCTGCGAAGGTTCACCTGTGATCGAGCAGTTGCGCAATCTTGAGCAAAAGGGCGTGCGACTGATCGTCTGCTCTACTTGCTTGAACTACTATGACATCACTGAAAAAGTAAAAGTTGGCATCGTAGGCGGCATGGGCGATATCATCGAAGCCCAAACAAAAGCTGATAAAGTCATAACCTTATAAGATACACGTAGCCTAATGTCTGAGCATCGCATTTCTATCGTCCGTACTTTGTTGGCTGTATCTGTTATCGTTCTAGCAATAACAGCAACCTTGCTTTCATCATCCACAGTAGAGGCGTCACATAATCTACAATTCACTGCCGCACCCACCTTACAACCCACACCAACCTTTGACCCCAAGCGCCTGGACAAGCCAAACGTTACATCAGAAACGCCAAATCAATTAGAGGCTGGCTCGCTCAAATATTGGGGCGTGTGCATGGCGTGTCATGGTGACCACGGTCAGGGGTTGACCGACGAGTGGAGAGAGGCTTTCGGCGAAGACCGCAACTGCTGGAAGTCCGGTTGTCACGGATCACACGTCCCACCGCAGGGGTTTGCAATTCCAAGAGACAAGATCATTCCATCGGTCGCGGGGCCGGGCAGTTTGGCACGTTTCAAAAACGCACAAGAGCTACATGATTACGTTCTTGCCAGCATGCCGTGGTGGGACCCCGGTCAACTGACCGACGAACAAGCATGGCAGGCCACTGCATACATTCTTGATATGCACGGCACATTGCCTGATGATTTTATACTCAACGATACTAATGCATCGGCGATCATGACCCAATACGCCGTGCCACAGCCAATTAACGACCGCCCGGCTTTGTTCGTGTTCGCTGGGATCCTTGGGCTTGCAGCAATCGGCATGCTGGCACAAGATATCAGAAAAAGCATCCTACAAAAAAAGAATGTGGATGCAACAGATCCCAAGCCTACACACGAGAGACCGAACTTCTTCCATCACTTGCACGCTCCGACCATCCCTGCTCTGCAAGCACGCTTTCGCTACACCCTTGGCGCAGGTGGAATGGCCGTCTTCTTATGTTTGATCCTTCTTGTGACCGGTATCCTGGAGATGTTCTATTACATCCCTGTACCGGAACATGCCGCAGTTTCTGTTGAGACGATCACATCACTCGTCCCATTCGGAGCATTGATCCGCAACTTGCATTACTGGTCAGCACAGGCGCTCGTGATCGTGGCATCGGTCCATCTTTTACGCGTTGTGTTGACTGGGGCATACGCCCGCCATCGTCGGTTCAATTATTTGATCGGCATGGGAATGTTAGTATTGATCTTGTTATTGGATTTCACCGGCTACGTCCTGCGCTGGGACGAGGGCATCCGCTGGGCATTGACCGTGGGTACAAACCTGCTCAAGACCGTTCCATGGATCGGCGGAGCGTTGTATCAACTCGTCATTGGTGGCGGGCAACCCGGCTTATCAACCCTTGAGCGCTTTTACACTTGGCATATCTTTGTGCTCATGCTCGCGTTGATCTTTCTCGTGGTGTGGCACATCTTCCGCGTACGCCGCGATGGCGGGATCGCTGTGCCGCCTCCAATACAACGAGAAGATAGCATCCGCATTTCACGCTTCGAACTTGTCCGACGCGAAGTGCGCATCATGCTCATTTCAAGCGTTATTCTGATTCTGTTATCGATCATCTTCCCTGCGCCTATTGCACGCCCCATGACATACGCAACCGAAGTTCACGATGCCCGCGCACCATGGTTCTTCCTGTGGGTACAAGAGCTTCTCAAATATGGCGACCCTTTCCTTTGGGGTGTCGCCGTGCCGGTGCTGACATTGATCTTGATGTCGCTCATCCCTTATGTGCTCCGAGAGGCTGGCGACCATGAGCTTGGCAAATGGTTCCCACGAGGCAACCGCGTTTCACAAGTCATCATCATCGTTCTGGCGCTCACCATCACCGCACTCACCATCCTTGCATCTTTTCCAACAGGTTCCCCATGAAACAAACATCCCGCCGCGATTTTCTCAAACTCTCCACCAACTCATTGCTCGCAGTGGCAGGCGCACTGGGCATCGGAGGTTTGATCCGATTTCTGAGTTATCAATTCGATAAGCCATCACAAACCGAATTCGAAATTGGAAAGGTGTCTGATTTCCCCTATAATAGCCGTACTGTCCTTGCTTATATTCCAGCCGTGGTCATCCATGACGACAACGGCCTTCAAGCGATCAGTCTCACATGCACGCATCTTGGGTGCACCACTGAACCCAGCAACTTCGGCTTTGAATGTCCATGCCATGGCTCACGATTCGATATGACCGGCAAAGCTTTGAGAGGACCCGCTGTTTCTTCCTTACAGAAACTACGCATTGAGCAAAAAGAAGATGGTTCATTACGTCTGTTCACAATATAGTTAATAATGAGAATCCCCAAAGACAACAGAATAGAAGGAGTTTATCGATAAGCATGAAAAAGCAAGGATTCAACCCATACCTTCCTTCATGGGAATACATTCCAGATGGGGAGCCATATGTTTTCAACGACAGGGTTTATGTATACGGATCACACGACCGCTTTAATGGTCATGTGTTTTGTTTGAACGATTATGTATGCTGGTCGGCTCCGGTCACCGACCTTGGGGACTGGCGATATGAAGGCGTGATCTACAAAAAGACCGATGATCCCTTAAACCCGGATGGCAGGATGTGTCTGTATGCACCCGATGTGACACAAGGGCCAGACGGACGCTACTACTTGTATTATGTTCTCGATAAGGTGTCCATCGTCTCAGTCGCCGTTTGTGACACACCCGCCGGGCAATACAACTTTCTCGGCTACGTACACTACGCGGACGGAACACACCTTGGAAAACGACCGGGCGATCAGCCCCAATTTGATCCAGGCGTTCTCACAGAGGGCGATAAAACTTATCTGTACACAGGATTCTGCCTGCCCGGAGATAAGACCCGAAACGGAGCGATGGCAACAGTTCTAGGCCCGGACATGCTAACGGTCATGGAAGAGCCGGTGTTCGTTGCGCCCAGTCAACCTTACAGCAAGGGTTCAGGCTTTGAGAGGCATGAGTTTTTTGAGGCGTCATCCATCCGCAAGCGAGGGGACACATACTATTTTGTCTATTCTTCCATCGTGATGCACGAGTTGTGCTACGCAACCAGCAAGTACCCTACCAAAGACTTTCAATATCAGGGAGTGTTGGTGAGCAACAACGACCTCCACATCGATTCCTACAAGCCTGCAGAGAAACCAATGTATTACGGAGGGAACAATCACGGCAGTATCGTGGAGATCCATGGAGAATGGTACATTTTCTATCATCGTCACACCAACGGGACAAGCTTCAGCAGGCAAGGCTGTATCGAACGTCTGCAGGTTCAGGAGGATGGCTTAATTCCCCAAGTGGAGATGACCTCTTGCGGCCTCAATCGTGGTCCGCTGATCGGGCGAGGAGAATATCCAGCGTATCTGGCATGCAACCTTTTCTGTAAGGATGAGGCGGTGTACACATCCCACAGCGCATGGATGGACAACCACTACCCCAAGATCACGCAAGACGGGAAAGATGGCGATGAAGAGATTGGTTACATCGCGAATATGATGAATTCCGCCGTTGCAGGCTTCAAGTATTTTGATTGTCAGGAAGTCAGCAAAGTGACGATCAAAGTACGTGGATATTGCAAAGGTGACTTTCAAGTGAAAGCATCATGGGACGGAGATGTTTTGGGGACCATACCTGTTGTGTTCACGAATATCTGGACGGAGTATTCTGCGGACATCAAAATCCCCGACGGGATCACGGCATTGTATTTTGTGTTCGCAGGCGAAGGGATAGCAAGTCTGTGTTCTTTCACGTTGGAGTAAGTTGAGAGGATCTATCGCGATGCGAAGGGACAAGCGAGATTCAGAGGCTGGTCATTGTGAGGCATGTGCTGGCGGATGGGTAAAGTCAAGAATTTACAATCGGTAGTCTAACTGGTGTAAATTATAGTTATCTTGTTACACCAAAAACAAGTATTGAAAATACAGGAATTGTTATTGGGGATTGACAAAAATGATGACTATAAGTACCATCTTCTAAACAATCTAATGTCCAAGAGATATTTATAATTATGAGATATTCTGCTGTAGATGAAAAAAAAGAAAATGGTGTTCATTACACACCTAAAACGTTGTCTGATTTTGTTGCAGATAAAATTTATAAAGTAATACCAACCAACTTTCAGGAACGTTGTATTCATGTGATGGATCCAGCAGTCGGGAATGGCGAATTATTATGTTCTCTTCTAAATGTTTTATCCAGCAATCAAATAAACAACAAAAAAATAACAGGATTTGATACTGATAAAAGTGCAATTTTGTTTGCACATCAACGTATTTCAAGCGAATTCCCACGTATTCCATTAGCCCTAAGAAACGAAGATTTCCTTGAATTTGCATTCAAAAACAAGAAACAGCTAGGTTTATTTGACGACAACAATTTCGAGCGGTTTGATATAGTTATTGCCAATCCCCCATACGTTAGAACCCAAATAATGGGTGGCAAAAAGTCCAGAGAGCTTTCTAAGCAATTTAATTTAACTGGGCGTGTTGACCTATATCATGCCTTTATTCAGGGAATATCTCATGTGTTGCAACCAAATGGAATAGCGGGCATCATTATTTCTAATAAGTTATTAAGTACTAAGTCTGGAGCAAGTATACGTGAAAATATTCTTGATGACTTTGATGTACTAGACATTTGGGACTTAGGCGATACTCGGCTTTTTGAAGCCGCAGTCCTACCTGCCGTATTGCTTTTGAGGAAAAAAGGCGAAAACAGCCTTATTCAAAAAGCAAGTTTTACTTCCATATATACAACTCAAGGCAATCCCACCAAATTTGTAGATAACGCTATATCAGCACTTGATATGGAAGGAATAATTAGTACACATGACGGAAATATTTATCTAGTCAGGCAAGGCGAACTAGAATACGGGCAGAAAACCAAAAACGTCTGGCGCATTGCGAATAAAAAGTCTGAGGATTGGCTCTCCACAGTGAAAGCTAATACTGCATATTCTTTCGATGAAGTTGGCGACATTAAGGTAGGAGTTAAAACGACTGCAGATAAAGTGTTTATTAGAACTGACTGGAATGAGCTTCCAGAGAATGAACGACCTGAATTATTAAGACCCTTAGTAACGCATCATATAGCTAGGAGGTATAGGGCAACAGATTCGTCGGAGCAGAGAGAAATTCTTTATCCGCATATGATTATTCAGGGTAAACGGGGGGTTGCAAATTTAGATAATTACCCAAAAACATCTCAATACCTTGAAAAATTTCGAAATACCTTAGAGGCAAGGTCTTACCTAATAGATAGTGGAAGGCTCTGGTATGAAATATGGGTTCCACAAGACCCCAGCGCATGGGATATACCGAAAATTGTAATGCGCGATATTTCTGAAAAGCCAACCTTTTGGATGGATTTAAGTAAGTCAGTTATTAATGGTGATTGTTACTGGATAACATGCAAAAACCCACAACAAATTGAGCTATTATGGCTCATGCTTGCAGTTGCAAACTCCACCCTCGCCGAAGCTTTCTACGATCACCGTTTCCATAATAAGTTATATGCAGGCAGGCGACGTTATAACGCGCAATATGTAAAAGAATTTCCCTTGCCAGATCCAAACACTCCATTAGCTAAACAGATCATCCAGGCAACAAAACAAATCTATGATTTAGTACAAACAGACAAAGTCGACGAATTAGACGAAGCACTAGATCAGCTTGTATGGCAAGCTTTTGGCTTCAATCAAAAAAGTCTTTAGGTAACGGAATTTGCAGTTTCTTATTTACAACCTTTCCTCCGAATTGTGGAAATCTACTAAAAAAAGATTCCCCAGTAGAAAGAAAGAAGTGCGTTATAGTAATAAATTCTCCATTTAGTGTTGCATAAAAAAGCGCATATCGCACATCACAATGGCGCACATTAATACCTTCAATATCTGGAATATCAAGAAAGTCTGTACTATTGGGACAAACAAGTCCAAGATCAATGGTTGGCGAAGTTTGCAATTTTATTTCAAGCAATTGATGGCGAATATCGGGAAACTGCCCATCATCTGAAAAATTATTGTATCCAAGGGCATCGCAAACTAGCCGATGTAATTGCTCTCCTCTATTTCGCTCTTGATCGTGTCCTCTATTATGAAAACGTCGCCCAACAAGGTTTTTAAGCCTTTCAAAAATAACTTGAATTGGGAGTAGCGATTTCACGGATGGGTTTTGCGCAGGGCTTGATGTAAACGAATTGGGGTAAGAATCGTTCTTGAACAATAATCTCAATCGATCTGTGTCATCGGGCGTCACTAATTCTAAAACTGAATCCCCAGGAGAAAGACGAGCTTGGTATTTTTGCGTAAAAACTCCTGTTTTATCCAAACTAGAAAGAAGTTCGCCTGTAACGACTCTTACCTTTTGAACAATATCATCTGTGGAAATTTGAATAATCACATAGCGGCGAGAAAGGGATATATCTTCATTCCAAATTTGGAGATTATTAGATTTTTGGATATACGTATCAAATAATTGTCCAAAAAATCTAGGCTGAGTTCTTTGGAATGTTTCAGGTATTGGGTAACCCAAAATCTCACAAATTTTTTGCTTAATGATTTTTGACCTAGTTCGAAGTGGCAATCCACTTATAGAAAAAGCGGATAACCCTTTATTTAACAATCGTTCAAGATCAGGTGTCGGTATCCATAAATCCTGATTCTTTCCTTCCAGTGAGTCGTATATTGAGAGTTTCTTTCTGAGATTATTTTAGGGTAATTAATGGATGATTCATAATGGCTCATTATATGTTCTCTCTTTTGGTCAACAAATCGATAACTGTCACGTTAAGGCATTTGCAAACTTTATCAAAGTACCTATAGTTACATTTCTCTCCATTCGCTCAACTGAACCAATATAGGTTCGATGAAGTTTGCAAATATCCGCAAGTTGCTCTTGCGAAATTTTTTTCTGTAATCGGAGTGCCCGCACATTTCTAGCGAGTATTTTCCGTAATTCTGTACTTGATTCGCTCATATATTCACCTAAGAGTACGAAATAACATTGGAGAGAAAATTGTGTTTATAAATTACCAGCAATGCTACTTTTAAGTCTACACACTAGAAGTAGCATACAAAACACAAAAGAGTAAGCCGTTAATAGCGGCCGAGATAAGAGATTAACGCTACCAAAACAATAATTAGAATTACAAAAAGTAATAGCCTTAAGATGAATAAATCTCTACACCAACTGTTTGTGCTTTTTATCGTAATTCACCCACCTACCCAAATCAAAATCCTAACTCAAACGATAATGCACAATGTATTGAACATCGTGCATAAACTTCATCATTCTCCCCATTTCCCAATCCTTTAATAACCCTTAACAATCTGTTGCATTGCCATTAACCAGCTTTCAGTAGAATTTGAAAGCAAAGAGGTGATATGGCAGAAAAGGTATTGTTCATCGGCGGCTCGCTTAACCAGACGACGATGATGCACAAGATCGCACAACACATGGGTGAATATGATTGTTATTTCACCCCCTATTATGCCGACGGCATTGAGCACCTCGCCAGCCGCACCGGGTTGTTGAACTTCACAGTCCTAGGCGGACGCCACATGCGCGAGACGGCCGAGTACCTTACGCGAAACTCCCTGCAAGTGGATCATCGAGGCGAAAAACATAATTACGATCTCATCGTCACCTCCAGCGACCTGATCGTGCAACGGAATATCCGCGGGAAACGAGTTGTGCTTGTTCAGGAAGGAATCACCGAGCCAGAGACCTGGGTCTACTGGATGGTGAGATGGCTGAAACTACCACGCTACATCGCCAACACATCCACCAGCGGGCTATCAGACGCATACGATATTTTCTGTGTTGCATCGGAGGGATATGCAAAACACTTCATCCGCAAGGGTGTGCGCCCCGAAAAACTCGCGGTGACAGGGATACCCAACTTCGACAACCTGCAAAAAAATATGGATAACGACTTCCCGCATCATGACTACGTTTTGGTTGCCACTTCGCCACTGCGGGAAACTTTTCGGCGCGATGACCGGGTCGCTTTTATCGGACGCTGTGTCGAGATCGCAAAGGGACGGCCATTGATCTTTAAGTTACATCCCACCGAAAATCCGCGGCGTGCCCGTAACGAGATCAAGAGACACGCCCCCGGCGCACAGGTATTCACAAGCGGCAATGTCAACCACATGATCGCGAATGCATCCACGGTCATCACGCAACAGTCCACTTGCACGTTTGTGGCGGTGGCGCTCGGCAAGGAAGTATTCACCAATCTCGACCTTGAAGAGTTGAACCGCCTGATGCCCATCCAAAACAACGGCATCTCCTCCCAAAGGATCGCCAACATTGCCAAACGCGTCTTGCATACCCCCATGCCGGTCCTACAACAAATCCGCAAGGGAATTCGCACCCGCCCAAGATGGGAAAAGGCCGACTCACTCTAACATTTGGAGAATCCAACAATGGACAATAAAAGCAAACGTCACATCATTGTAGCCATGGAAACCGCAGGCCAACTCGCAAAAATCTGGTCGGCGCTTTTCTTTTGCTGGTCATTTCTCTGTCGGTAGCTTTGTTTATCATGGCACCAGAGTTGATGGATACATTCAAAAATTCATCAGGGTGGACATTTATCTTTTCAGGAAGTGTATTGCTCGTGATTTTCCTGATCGTCTTCCCTGTGTTCCTCATCGCTCAAGCGATCTACCAATATCGAAATGCCCGCACACTCGAACAAACAGGCACACTTACAACAGGCGCTATCCTTGAAAAATGGGTGGACTCATCAGATGGGCAACCGATCTATCATGTTTTGTATAAGTATCGAAGAAGCATCAAGGCATTGCAAGTTGTCAGCGAAAGCGTGTTTCAGAAGTTACAGTGCAAACAGAGCATTGACGTTCTGCATCTTGAAAACGCTCCACATATCTCACGCTTGAATTTCAACTAGACCAATCCATGTGCCGCGCCAATGTCCGCCGCGCGGATCGTTCTACTTCCGTCAAGATATGTTCATGATTCGCGCTGGATAGCACCTCGCCAAAAGTAACGCGCGGCGTCAAACCATATAGTTCTTTTCCGCTCAAGATCTGACGAATCATTTGATAGATAAACGCCAATCGCTGACGATCTCGGCGTGCCTTGCGGAACCAAGTAATCGGGTGACGCATAGCTTTCGGGGAGATCACGCCACTTACTGTAGTGACCAGCACACGGGTCCGCGGGACGCGACGAAGAAAAATCTCAAGGCTGTGAGACCACTTGTCAAATTCTGCACCTGGGTTTGGCATGAAAGCAGGGTCAGGTTCGATGCCTCCGCGTGGGAAGATCAAAACGGCCCCATCGGCATTCAGGTGCTTCACAATGTTTCGAACCGTCTGCATGCGCCCAAATGTGTTTTTGACGGGCGGTGAAAATATGGCATGCTGGCTGATGTGTGGCAGGTAACGATACGGGGGAATCTCACCGATGCTGATCTTGTAATCGGGACGGTTGATAAAAGACGAAATGACAAGTGCATCGTACGAAGCCGGGTGATTGGATACGATAAGCAAGGGGCCGTCTTTAGGAATGATCTCTTGCCCTTGCGCAAAATACCCTGCAACAAAGTTCGGTAGGAACCAACGCAATCCGGCAGATGGGCCATGGTGCTCGATCTCATGGTCGAGGCCAAGAGAGAGCTTTGAGAACTTTCTCGTTGCCCGCCCAAAGATCAGATCGAGTGTCTTCAAAGTTATGCTTGACCGAGAGAGCGACATCGCTCTTGCCAACTCAATAATCAAAGAATGGTTTAGTTGTTCAAAACGATTGTCCATATACAAAAAAGAGATGGTCAGACTTCAATCTGACCATCATATTATTCATCAAATTTTCGGACCTGCTTCGATCACTTCTTTTGGCGTATGTTCCTCGAACTTCTTGAAGTTATCGATAAATCTCTGTGCCAACTGTTTATATTTCTTGTCGTACTCTCCGCGATCGCCCCACGAGATGGACGGGTCGAGTACTTCTGCAGGGACATCAGGGCATTCGGTCGGCACTTCAAAGCCAAAGATGGGGTCTTTCTTATATTTTACAGTATCCAGTTTGCCATTCAATGCCGCATGAAGCAGGGCGCGCGTGTATTTGATCGAAATACGTTTGCCCACACCATACGCACCGCCCACCCAACCCGTATTGACCAGCCAACACGTCACGCCGTAGCGTTCGATCTTGTCCTTGAGCAATTCGGCATATTTATATGGATGATGCACCATGAACGGCGCACCGAAACAAGCAGAGAACGTGATCTGCGGTTCTTTGCCCAGACCAACTTCCGTTGCGCCCACTTTGGACGTATACCCCGAAATGAATTGATACAACGCCTGATTCTCGCTCAACCTCGCGATCGGGGGCATGACTCCGCTCGCGTCACACGTTAATAGGATGATGTTCTTCGGGTGCCCAGCCTTTTTCTCAGGGACGGCATTCGAGATGTACTCCAAAGGATACGAAGCACGAGTATTCTCTGTGATCGAGTCATCGTTCAAGTCGATGGCGCGCGTGATCGGGTCGAATGGAACATTCTCCAGGATCGAACCGAACATCTTCGTCGTTGCATAAATTTCAGGCTCTGCGGCCGCAGATAACCCGATGACCTTAGCGTAGCATCCGCCTTCAAAGTTGAAAATGCCATTGTCGCTCCACCCATGCTCATCGTCCCCAATGAGGCGGCGTTCCGGGTCAGCAGAAAGGGTCGTTTTGCCGGTGCCGCTCAAGCCGAAGAACAAGGCCACGTCGTGCGTATCATTCGGGTTCACATTGGCCGAACAATGCATGGATAGAACGCCATCCAGCGGGAGCAGGTAATTCAACAACGTGAAAATAGATTTCTTCGCTTCGCCCGCGTATTCCGTGTTGCCGATAATAGCAAGCTTCTTCTCGAAATTCAAAATGATAAAGGTTTCGCTGTTCGTATTATCCACAGTTGGCATAGCCTGGAAACCCGGCGCAGATACAACCGTAAACTCAGGGATGAAACGTTTGTATTCCTCAAGCGATTGCGGCAGGATGAACATGTTTCGAATGAACATACTATGCCACGCACGCTCAGTAATAAAACGGACAGGCAAACGATATTGCTCATCTGCACCTGCATACACATCCTGCACAAACACATCTCTGCCCTGCAAGTATCCCAACATGCGTGAATACAACGCATCAAATTTTTCTTCATTGAACGGCTGGTTGTGTACACCCCACCAAACATTCCCTTCGGAATCTGTATGTCGCACCACGAACTTGTCTTTTGCTGAGCGGGCGGTATGCTTGCCGGTATGAGCAATGAAAGGCCCGCCTACAGATGTGACTCCCTCGCCACGGAATACTGCTTCTTCATATAAGACTTCGGTTGTAAGGTTCCAATAATCGAGGCGCACGTTCGATACACCCTGATTCGCAAGGCCAAAATCAGCCTTACGGGCTCTCGCAACCGATTCTGCGGGGGTCTTGATATTCAAAAAGCTATTCATGGTCAGTATCCTTTCGCCCAAGAGGGCACCCAATGAAATTTGTAAATGCAGGGCAATACAATACACATTGCCCTGCACCGGCATCCGATCAGCACAGCTACAAATTCATCACCAATAAAACGTGGTCACAAATAACACATCACCCACGAACCTGCTATTAATGCATTTTAACCCGAAACCGGGCACAGAGATACTCTTATAAAAATATGCCGTTAAGGTCATATTACAAAAACAAGTGATGCCGTTTTTACTCTGTTCACATCCAATCGCGGATCAACTTTCTATCGCCCACATAGATCTCATTAGGGCTTGAGGGGTCAAGTGCCCATCGGATACGAGCAATTCCCTCGGTCACATCTTTCGTTGTCCCTGAGAAAGAGAGGCGGATGTGTCCTTCCATCCCAAACTCTTTGCCGGGCACCGTCACCACCATCGCCTTTTTGAGAAGGAAGCGAGACACTTCCACTGAATTCTTATTGAAAGCTCGCAGGTCGGGCAGTGCGTAGAAAGTCCCCATCGGTTCGATCAGACGTGCGCCATTGAACGAACTGAATTCCTGGAGCAATACATCACGATTATTCTGGATCTGAAGACGGATCGCCTCCACTACAGACTGTAAGCCGTTCAGCGCTCCCTCAGCCGCCGCCTGGCTGACGGGGCTTACGCCCGAAGTTGTCTGCGCGGTGACATTGGTCATCACCTTCACAAGCTGACGTGGCGCAATCACCCATCCAATACGGAAGCCGGTCATGCCGTACAATTTCGCCACACCATTCACCACAACGATATGCGAATCTTCCATATCCTTTTTCGTGAAATGCCATGCAGGGACTGCGATATTTCCGTCAAAGGTCAGTTTGTGATAGATGTCGTCACAGATCATAAAAATGCCCTTGCG
Source organism: Candidatus Defluviilinea proxima (assembly GCA_016721115.1). NCBI lineage: Bacteria > Bacillati > Chloroflexota > Anaerolineae > Anaerolineales > Candidatus Villigracilaceae > Candidatus Defluviilinea > Candidatus Defluviilinea proxima. Next base: position 3,502,168 of record JADKIW010000001.1, on the reverse strand, counting down.
TTCGCACAGGTCTACGATCTTCTCGATCAACTCCGGCGGATAGATCACACCCGAAGGATTGTTCGGGCTGTTGACGATGATCGCGCGAGTATAGGATGTGACTGCTTTTTCGATCTCATCGAAGCGCGGCGTGAACGTCCCATCTTCGGGGGTCACGATCACAGGCTTGCCCATGCACATCTTGATGATCTCAGGATACGACACCCAATACGGTGCGAGGATAATGACCTCATCCTGTGGATTCAAAATACTGTAAATAATATTAAAGAGGGATTGTTTAGCGCCATTGGTGATCAACACATTCTCTGGCGCAACCAGACGGTCATAACCTTCTTCTGTATAATGGATCACTGCCTTCTTCAACGATGGTACACCATCAATCGGAACGTACTTCACATCCCCACTTGTCAACTTTGCGGCCGAAGCCAGGATCGCCGCAATGGGCGTCTTGTTTTTCGGCTCGCCAATGCCCAAATTGATAACTGCCTCTCCCCGCTCTCGAAGAAGCCGCGCTTCTTCATTCAAGGCCAACGTCGGTGACTCAACGATCTCACTTGCCAGTTTACTTAGTTTCATTTGCGCTCCTTTAAAGCAATCTGGCTAGGACGATCACGCCCTAACCAGATATACAACTAGAACCGCAGAACAAGCGGCGCTGACAAATTAATTTGTCAGACAAAGCTTCCATGCCGTCATTATACTACGCACGAAATGCACTACAACCGACGAATGTCATGATTAATCCGGGAAACTGGCTTGAAAACTGACAAATCCCGCCTATAATTGAGACATCATTACCCAGCAAAAAAAGTATACAGGAGGAGCTATGGCAAACGCAGCGAACAATGATGGCGATAAGTACGCAAATTTGACTGGCAAGATCGAGGATTTGGATAAGTATGTCCATCAGGCATATGACAAGCAAATAGATTGGTACTGGAAGGCAGGCGGCGCCAACAAGCAAAACTATAAAAGGTTTCGCTTCTGGACGATCGTCCTTGGGTCATTAGTCACGCTCATTGCTTCACTGACAACAACGGAAATCATAACAAAAGATCCGATCATCAAAGGGATCTTTACACTATTGACCCCTATACTAGCAGCTATATTGACGATTATCAACACCATGTCACAGAATTTTCAATGGGGCGCCACCTGGCGAGATATGGTTGTCAATGCTTCCAGGCTTCAGAAAGAAAAGAATCGCTTCCTTGCTACAAAAATAGAGGAACGGGATTATAGGAAGGAATTGATCCGCATCAACACTATTGTCCTGGAGGAAACTCAGGCCTTCTTTAGAAGGATATTGGATACAGAGGCTGTTCCAACAGACACACACGAGCTTGAACTAGAAGAGGATGCGGCAGCAAATAAATAGGGCTATCAACAAAAAAAATCGGGATGGTTATCCATCCCGATTTTCACTTAATTACTGACAAGCCATCTCGGCTGGGTCAGGGTCTTTGCCTAGCGCCCATACCCGCTCAAACTCCTGAACGTAAAGCCTGGCCATCTCAGGGTTATCAATAATGATCACGTTCTCGTCATTTGTCTCTTCCGCGCGGGTGGAGAAATTCAAAGAGCCGGTGATCACATATCGTTCATCCACAACGATGACCTTATGATGAAGGAAACCACCGTTACCGTCCTGCCGTACCGGCACATCGCCACAGAACAAGGTCTTCAATTCAGACGATTCCGATGTACTGCCAAACGATTCAAATACACCTGCCACGTCGAGGTCACGTAATCGATCCTGCACCATGGCATCAGCAAGGGGATAATCCGTAAAACTGAACGCCATGAAATACACACTCGATTTCGCACCTTGCACAAAGGGGATAATGACATTCTCAAGAGCGCTATCCTCTGAGGTAAAGATCACCAGTATCTGTGATCCATCGATAGTCAAAGACTGATCTGTCAGCGTGGAAGGCGACTTAGCCCCGAACTGTCCGGCCCACATTTCATCGAATTCGCGTTCGTAAATAACTGCAAGATCAGGGGAATGGATCACGACCACATTGTTATTCTGGTCGTAGATACCACTCTTGGTGATATTGGTTGAACCCGTCCACACAGTTTGCCCATCGAAGATCCAAAACTTATTGTGCATGAAAGCACTACGACCCAAGTCATCTTTCACTTCGATCCCTGCATCTTGTAGCATCTTAAATTGACCGCGTCCCGGCTCTTCATCGGCTAGCAACCCATTTTCATCATCGGTCACCCAGCGCACATCCACGCCACGATTGTGGGCCGCGATCAATGCATCGACCACACGCGTCAGGTCAAACTCAAAAGACGCGATGTGAATGCTCGTCTGTGCGGCATTGATATATTGAAGCAATTTCTCTTCCACCGAGCCATCAATCACATTCGGGTCATGATGATTGACTGGGTCTGTGAAATACACCTCCCACCAACTGCCTGAGGCGGGCGGTTGACCGCCGATCACTACAGGCGTAGGAGAAAGAGTAATCCCATCTGGTTGAAAGGGCGTCTCAGTTGCAAATAACGGCGGGAGCGCCGTAGGAATATTCACAGCAGGCGTGTCTGTCCCAGAAAGGACACCGCCCACGTCAATGCCAGACATCGCGCCAATGGCACCACAGATCAGCAATAAAACAGTAAACAATCCCACAATGACCCCGCCCTGCGCTTTTGATACAGTACGTCGTTTCTTCGTCATGTCACTATCCTTTTGGCGTAATCTCATCAATAAAATTCTTAAGCCATATAATCATTTGCTGCGCATTCGCATCCTGAGACAAGGTCTGAGTTGCATCTTCCATGGATGGCATCACGAAAGCGTCGCCAAAAAGTGCACGAGCTTGTTCGCCTATGCGATTCCATAATGCATGCTTCGTTTCAGTATCCAAAGTTTTGGTCTCACCGACCCACCTCCCCATGGCGCGCATCATCAAACGCAAGGCACGTAATCGCGGCGTGATATATTCATCTGCCGCAGGATCATCCAATGCATCGGTTTGATCTACAATTGTTTTGACCGCGGCCTCACCCCATGAAAACAACTCGCCTGCCGCGTCTTCATCCAAAGACATGACAAGCGATTCGTTTCCGATCATGTTACCCATCACGCTGTGAAATCTTTTTTCCAGATCACTCATGATGTGAGTATAGCAGATTTACTTGATCGACTCAAAATCCTTGGGACTTCCCAATGTCAAACGAGTTGAAGATGAATCGATACGCTTGATCAAACCCAGCAGAACTTCCCCGCTTCCCACCTCGACGTAGGTCTGGATCCCGCTCCCTTGCATTGTTCCCACTGATTCCGTCCAACGCACACGCGATTGCATCTGCGCTTTGATATCGGCGCGCAATTCATCAGCTGAGAGCAATACATTCGCGTGGACATTGCCCACTACTGGAATTGTTGGTGTTTTCATAACACATGCGTCCACGGCGGCATTCCACTCACTTTGGATCGAATCCATTAACGGGGAATGTGCCGCAATGCTTACGGCAAGAGGCAAGGCACGCTTTGCACCTGCGGCTTTTGCTCCTACCATCGCACGTTCCAAGGCAGGCTTGTGGCCTGAGATAACCACCTGTCCGGGACAATTGTCGTTGGCAACCTGCACAAAATCGTCAGCTGTACTTGCTTCGCTGCAAATTTTGTCAAGCGTGGGAATATCCACCCCAAGGATGGCGGCCATGCCACCGGGGTTCAATTCCCCAGCACGCTTCATCAATTCGCCGCGTGTGCGGACAAGCCTGAGCCCATCGGTAAAGGATAAGGCTCCAGATGCGGTCAGAGCCGATAACTCGCCAAGAGAATGTCCGGCAACAGTAGCAGGCCCAAAGTCCGAGTAAAGATGCGTGAATGTCCTGAAAGCGGCAACCGAATGTACAAATAAAGCTGGTTGCGTATTGACCGTCTCGTTGAGTGCATCCGCTGGACCTTCCCACATGAGCTTGGAAAGGGAAAAGCCGAGGATGGAATCTGCTTCGTCAAAGATCTGCTTTGCAACGGGAAATGCTTCTGCGAGCTCCTTTCCCATGCCAACGGCTTGCGAGCCCTGGCCTGGGAAAAGAAAAGCTGTAGTTTTGGGGTTAAGATCCATTGTGCCTCCATAATTTTGTAGGACAAGTTTCAGATTTCTGCCTACAGGTTGGACATTAAAACACAAACGGGTCGTGTTCGTCACGACCCGTTGGCGCATCAAGATTTATTCAGCCTTTTTCTTTTCTTTCTTGATCTCAACCACTTCGCGTCCTTCGTAGTGTCCGCAATTGGCGCAAACGGTGTGCGGAAGGCGCATGGAACCGCAATTGGCGCAGAGTGTGAGGTTGCGGGGTTGCAACGCATCATGTGCGCGGCGCATATCGCGGCGGCTTTTTGAGTGTTTTCGCTTTGGATGTGGGGGCATTCGACTTTCTCCTTATTTTTCTTGCGCAGGTTCGTTTTCTATGAACCTGCAGTGGTTTCCAATTGAGCGGGCAGATTATAGCGGCTGGAAGGGGGTGCGTCAAGTGATTATAAAAGCAGATATTGAAATTGATATTAAGGAAGGCAAAAGTATAGGTAACTGCGGCAAAAACTCACTCCCACAAATCTTTTGCCACATCATCCATCCCCAAAGTGGACAATTTCTCACGTGAGGGTTTGCCGGTTTCCATATCCCAGCCACGGTGCTGGTAGTAAGCAATTAACATCGCATCAATATCAGGGACAAATCCTTCAGAGCCACCATCTGGATATGGCGTCAATAAGGCCTTTGGGAGTTTATCGTTTGCACGTGTCAACCCCATGCGGTTATTGATCGCACGTTTGAGATTCCACGAGCGTTCGCCAAATTTCATCATATCTTCCACAGACCAATCCAAGCCACAGGCCGCATTGATCAATTCAACCTGTACATCAGGTTCAACGTTTGCAAAGATACACATCACGATGGCGTTGAACACGGTCCGCCAATCTTGATGGCGCGCCACATTGGCGGCTTTCTCTGCCTGAGCATGGCGAGACATAAAATCAATACCGATCTGCTCCTGGGAATGACCAAAATCTACAAAGAAGAAATCAGATTGATTATGGCACGCCCCACGCGGACTGGTTGCATATGAAAGCGCCATGCCAGAAGCACCACGCGGATCATGATAAGCGATCTCAAGTCCATTGACTTGAACAGCTTCTTCCTCGGCGTTGAAATGCGCACCAAATCGTCTGGAGCCTTGCGCGAGCAGATCACCGATCCCATCACGTGAAGCGGTCAGACGCACAAGTTCTTCAACAGCATTTGTGTCTCCCCATTTCAAAACGATCCCGCCTGTATCCTTTTCAGTAATACTTCCTTTTTCAAACAGATGAAACGCTAAGCCAATCGTATTGCTTGTGCTGATCGTATCCAAGCCATAGCGATCACATAACTCACCCAAATCAACGATGGACTCGAGATTGTCATTCAGTAAGTTCGCACCAAACCCAACCATTGTTTCGTGTTCAGGGCCTTTACGTTTCAACACATCGTTCGGGAATTTGACAACACGACCACAGGCGATCACGCATCCCTGACATGCACTACGCCCTACCAAAATCTTTTCAGTTACCATCGCGCCAGATATAGCATCCACGGCAGGGAACGAGCCTTGTGTGTAATATTTCGCGGGCATCGCTCCAAGGTATTCGGCATAGTTAGCCAAACCTGCCGTCCCCACTTCACGAATCACCTTCGCTTCATTATCATCGCGCAATTTGCGATTCGCTTCTGAACGAAGTGATTTGTATTTAGAAAGATCAAATACAGGGATCTCATTCTCGCCATACACAGCAACCGCTTTGAGATTCTTTGACCCCATTACCGCGCCCATACCCGTGCGCCCGGCCATGCGTCCGTGATCGCACATGATGGATGCGTACAAGACTTGTTTCTCTCCTGCCGGTCCAATAACGCAGACTCTTGCGGACTTTTCCCCAATTTCCTCTTTGACTTTATCCTGTGTTGTATATGTGTTCTGACCCCACAAATGCGCGGCATTACGGACCTCGAGCCTGCTTCCGTTTAACCAAAGATAGACCGGCTCTGAAGCCTTGCCTGTGATCCACAAGCCGTCGTAACCGGCTTTGCGAAGCTCGGGCCCCCAAAAGCCTCCAATGTTGGATTCTGCCCATAGTCCTGTAGCAGGCCCCTTTCCACAGATGACGAAGCGTCCAGTTGTGGGGCCGGAGGTACCAGTCATTGGACCGGTCAAAAAAAGAAGAGGAGCCTCGGGTGAAAGGGCGTCCAAACCAGGCGTTAAATGTTCATATAGAATACGAGCCGCGAGCGATGCACCACCTAAAAAATCCTTTTCCCATTGCAAAGGAATTTTGTATTCTTCGGTGGCGCCACTGGATAGGTCGATCTTGAGGATGGGTTGCATATTGATTATGTAAAGAGATGCTCTCTACATAACTTCCTTTGTAACTTCCTGCGCCACGCGGACAAAGTCCAACACGGTCGGAACGTTGCGCATCATATACCCCATATTTCCTTTGACCTTCAACTTGCTTGTCATCATGGCCGTCATGGGATTCATTTTGCCCGAGAGAATGGCCGTGATGTTGTTATAGTTTGCAATAAGCGTAAAGGTTGGGTTTGGGTAAGAGTTGGCCGCGGGCTTGTATTCCGCTTTACGGCAGGAACCATGCCAAAGATCCAGGTAGAACGTGAGGTTTTCTTTGAGGTTGCCTTCAGGCTCAATGAAAAAAAGCAGGTCACCCTCCCAATTCTTTGCAATCTCCGCATATTTTTCATCGGAATTCAATTTTGCTTCCAATCCCCTCAACCATTCTTCACTGGGAAATATAGCCACCATGGGATGTGCCTCCGTAAATTTGATGAGCCAATTTTACCATTCGAAAATACTGCATATGGTCACTTGCATATTTCAAAAAAATAGTCTATGCTTAGGCGATGAGATGAATATGTCAACATCTCAAGGCAACTTGGTTGTTGCCTCAAACCCATTCTATTCTCTTGGAGGAGAAATGAAAAAACTATATAACGTTCTTGTCGTAGTAATGGCTACGGCGCTTCTGCTCACCGCTTGTGGAAGCAAAGAAGTAAAAGCCGACAATGTGTTGGACGCCATCAAACAACGTGGCTATATTCTGGTCTCAACCGACCCGAACTATGAGCCAAAATCTTTCCTCAATACCGATGGAAAGCGACCTGCTGATACCAAGTGCCCATCTGACGCCCTCACCACCGCCGAAATGCAGGGCTTTGACGTGGATGTAGCCAAGGCTCTTGGCGAAGGGTTGGGTGTTGAGACTTGTTTCGCCACGCCAGATTGGGACCTTGTCACCGCTGGTAGTTGGGCTGACAAGTGGGATGTAAGCGTTGGCTCAATGACCATCACCACAGCTCGCCAGAAAATCTTAGATTTCAGTGTTCCGTATTATTATGCGCCAGCAGTTGTTGCTGTTCGTGCGGACTCTGGTTTCACCTCACTGGCTGACCTCGAGGGCAAGGCTCTTTGCTCTGGAACAGCCACTACTTATGAATCCTGGTTGAATCACGATATGGAAGGGCTTGGCCTACCCGCTTCTTCCATCTACGCTGAAGCTCCGAATGTAACTGTTGTCCCACTCCCCACCGATCAGGAATGTGCGCAAGCCATTGCCGCCGGACGTGAGGACTTTGTAGGATACGTAACGGATATAACAGTCGTCAATGCCAACATTGCAGCTGGTTTCCCGGTCGTGCAACTTGGTGATCCCGTGTACTCCGAAGAACTTGCGGCCGCGTTCGATAAGTCATCCAGCCTGCCGACAGCCACCCTCCGCGCAGAAGTTGACAAGATCTTCACCGCCATGCACAGCGACGGTCGCTTGTCTGACCTGTCGAAAAAATGGCTTGGTAGCGATCTAACCATAGCACCCAAATAAGCAAGTCTTAACACAAAAAGGGAAGCAGGAAAGTTCTGCTTCCCTTTTTGTAATGCATTCACTCGAAGGGAGCACCTCAACATGAACCCAACATCCACGGGAACAGAGATAGAAAAAACGCATGCGCAATTACTCTACGAGTCGCAACAGCGAACATCCCGCCAATTTAGTACGTGGGTATCCGTAACATGGGGTCTGTTGTTTCTCTTTCTAGTCTACTTGTTCAGTGGCCAAAGTTTTCTCGGCTTTGAAACAATTGCTCTTAACCTCGATTTCATTCAGAAAAACTTTCTTTTCATTGCAGGCGGCCTCGGGCAAACACTGATCGTCTCGCTCCTTTCGATCACGCTGGCAATCGCACTGGCTCTATTCGCGGCGCTTGGACGGCTTTCCAAATTTCCCCCGTTTTACGCACTAAGCACTTTTTATGTTTCATTGATTCGCGGAACACCTCTATATCTACAAATATTTTTCTTTTTCCTTGCTTTACCACAATTGGGCATTATTCTCACGGGTTTATTCGCAGGGGTCCTTGCGCTAGGGCTCAACTATGGTGCATATATGAGCGAGATCTTCCGCGCCGGGCTCGAATCTGTTGGGCGAGGACAACGTGAAGCAGCGGTAGCTCTAGGCATGACGCCCATGCAAACCATGCGACGCGTCATTCTCCCGCAGGCGCTTCGATTCGCGATCCCTCCCATTGGCAACGACTTTATCGCCATGACAAAAGACTCGGCTCTTGTTTCCGCCACTGGCTTCGTCCACGAGGTGATGTGGCGCGCAACGAAAGTAGGGCGAGCGCAGTTCAACAACCTCGAAGCGCTCATCATGGCAGCGATTTTTTATTGGGTGATGACCATTATCCTGACCTACGTTCAAAGCATCATCGAAACCCGTCTTGCCAAAGGAGACCGCTAATATGGCACCGATCGTAAAAGTATCGAACCTTGATAAGTACTTCAGCCTACTCCATGTGTTGAAGGATGTCTCCATCGAAGTCCAGCCGCGTGAAGTAGTATGTCTCATTGGGCGTAGTGGTTCTGGAAAAAGTACATTACTGCGATGCATCAATTTCCTTGAAGATCCCTCGCGCGGCCATATCGAGGTGGATGGTGTTCGCGTTGAAATTCAAAACGGCACACGCAAAGAACATCGGCAAGCCATTCATGAAATCCGTTTGAAGACCGGCATGGTTTTTCAAGAGTTCAATCTTTTTCCACACATGAGCGTGCTTGAAAATGTCATCGAAGCACCCGTCACTGTCAAAGGCATGGATCGCAAGGTAGCTATTGAGCTTGCAGAGCAAAACCTCGATAGCGTAGGTCTGCTCTTCAAAAAGGATGAATATCCAAACAGGCTATCAGGCGGACAGAAACAACGTGTGGCTATTGCACGCGCTCTTACAATGCAACCTAAAGTCATGCTCTTCGATGAGCCCACATCTGCTCTCGACCCTGAACTCATTGGCGAGGTGCTGAGCGTGATGCAAAAGGTCGCTAAAGATGGCATGACGATGTTAGTCGTCACACATGAAATGGGTTTCGCACGTGAAGTGGCAGATCGTGTTCTCGTGATGGCTGATGGCGAGATCATTGAGGAATCTAAGCCTGATGAGCTATTCAATCATCCTAAAGATCCACGCACCCAGGCATTGATAGAACGTTATCGTTCCGGGGAAAGATAATGCTCGCCATTACCCGAGATGTGAGTCCGCGTTTTAATGAATGCGAGATCACGCACATCGAGCGAAGTGTTATTGATGTTACTGTTGCACAAGCACAACATTGCGGCTATATAGATGCGCTCAAAAAACTTGGATGTACTGTTTTAGAACTCCCTGCTGAGGCCAATCTGCCTGATTCGGTCTTTGTCGAAGATACAGCTTTTATCCTCCCTCACGCAGCGGTCATCACTCGACCTGGGGCTGATTCGCGGAAACCTGAAACCGAATCTATCATCCAAACCTTGTCCCCACACATCAAACTTCTCTACATTCGCGAGCCCGCCACGCTAGACGGCGGTGATGTGTTAGTCATTGGCAAAGACATTTTTATCGGCTTATCCACACGCAGTAATAATGTTGCGATCAATCAACTGAAAGACTTACTCAGCGACGATGGATACACTGTCACAGGCGTTCCATTGCACGACTGCCTACATCTCAAGTCCGCAGTTACACGCGTAGACGATAACACTCTACTGATCAATAAAAGCTGGGTGGACGCAAGTCTCTTCGAAGGTTACAAGCTGATCGAGATAGACCCGTCAGAACCCAATGCGGCAAATTGTCTTCCCATTGGAGATTCGATCATTTATCCCACATCGTTTCCGAAGACACGTGCAAAGCTAGAGGCGCATGGCTATACAATCGTCAGTGCTGATGTGGATGAATTGGCAAAGGCAGAGGGGGCAGTTACTTGTTGTAGTTTGGTGATTACTAATTAAGTAGAATCAGGTTCAAGGTAAGTCAGAAGCGGAACTTCGTTTAAACAAAAAATCCCCTATTATGGGGATTTTTCTTGATTGTGCGCTGGAGAGGACTTGAACCTCCACGGCTTACGCCACACGCCCCTCAAACGTGCCTGTCTGCCAATTCCAGCACCAGCGCCCAAGAGCAGGGCGTATTATAATCGTGTTCATAGAGTTGTCAAGCAAAGATATATTTTTACTGGTTCATCACCGATTCACGAATTTCTGAATGCACAACACACACGATTCCCGTCTTCTTGAGCCGAATACTATCAAAACAACTACAAGAATTGTTCTATTTAGGTTATCTATTCTGATCCTATTGAGCATGGGGGGTATATTTGCTTTACAGATACTCAGCGGAAATACACAGGATGCCACGATCCTCGCGCCAAGCATAATCCCTATTTTATTCGCGCTTTGGCTGACGCACCGTGATCGTATTGAATTAGCAGGGACTGTCATTGCAGTTTCACTGATTGCCGTATTTACAGCGCTGGCAACTGTCGGGCAGGGCCCTTACGACATTGGGGCTGTGGTCTTTCCATCAATCCTAATCATTGCCAGCCTGATCTTGAAAAGAAGAACTGTCCTTTATTTGATGGGGCTTATTATTCTCTGCAATGCATGGTTAACTCTTGGCGCAGTGTACGGCTTATATCACCCCACATATCCACAATCGTCACATATAGGGCAGTTTGTTGTCACATCACTAATATTGCTTATTACAATGTCTGCAGTTTATGTTCTATCGAACATTATTCGTAGTAGTTTGAATACAGTTCAAAAAGAGTTGACTGAACGTGAAAAAGCTGAAAAAGCTTTGCGTGATGCAGAAGCGATGTATAGGACATTGGTGGAAAATACATCTGTCATTATCTATCGCGATGCTCCTGAAGAAGAGGGCGACACACTTTATATCAGCCCTCAGATCGAGAGAGTGCTGGGGTATTCGGTTGAAGAATGGCAAAATAACCCCAAGATATGGATGGAGTTAACACACTCGGAGGATCTACCAAACGTTCTGTCAGATATCAAGAATTATCTTGCAAAGGGCGAGGGGTCGGTGATCGAATATCGAATGAGGTCAAAGGACAACAGATGGGTATGGCTTCAAGATGAGTCTGTTGTAGTCAAAGGAGATGATGGTAAACCTCAATACATTCACGGCGTGTTGACCGACATCACAGCCCGCAAGAATGCAGAACAAAAGATTCAACAGCATGAGGCTATTCTTAATGCAGTTGCCGAAACTGCTCAATTGCTTCTTAAATCAAGCGATTGGCAAAGCGACGCAAACGAGATGTTGCGACTACTCTGTGAAGCAACGGAGGCAAGTCATGTTTATATTTTCGAAAATCATCCAGGGGAGAATGGTGAAATACTTTCATCGCAAAAGTATGAATGGGGTTCAGCCAATCAGCAATCAGATCTAGAGAACCTAGATTACCAAAGTACCCAAATCGATCCAACCCTAGGCATAGAGGATTGGCATACAAACTTGAAGAATGGAAAACCTTTCTATGGAAGCCGAAAACAATATCCCCAATATTGGGATGACAGATTCGGCGCCACAGGATTGAAAACTATTTTGGACGTACCGATCACTGTCAATGGACAGTGGTGGGGCATCATCAGGTTCGATGATTATGTACATGAAATGCCATGGTCAAAGACAGAGGCAGATGCCCTCGTGGTAGCGGCAAGCAATTTGGGAACCGCTATTGAACGTCAACAAGCTGACCGGGCGCTCAGGGTTTCAGAGGAGAAATTTGAACTAGCTTTTCATCATACGTATGTGGCGATGGCAATTAATAATACAAACGACCACAGACTATTAGATATCAACGAGGCGTTTACCAAAGTAACAGGATATACGCGAGAAGATGCTATCGGGAAGAGGGCCGGGCGTGATCTGAACATCTGGTTAAACCAGGAAGATCGCGATTTCATTATCAACTCGTTAGAACAACAGGGATACATCGATGAATATAAAGCAGAATTTCGCCGCAAGAACGGGGAGATCGGCGTCGGGTTACTCTCTGCGGTGAATATATCCATCGCAGGCAAGCCTTGTCAGCTCTATTCGTTCTACGATATCTCACGCATCGATCAGCTTATGAGTGAATTGAAATCGAAAAATGAGGAGTTACAAAGCTTTACATATACCGTGTCGCATGATCTCAAGGCTCCATTGGTGACGATCTCAGGCTTTATGGGGTATCTCGAACAGGATGCTCGAAAAGGCGACATAGAGAGAGTGAGCAAAGACATTTTGCGGATCACCGAGGCGGTCGTCAAAATGCAGAGGTTGCTCAACGAGTTGCTCGAACTCTCGCGTATCGGACGTCTGATGAATCCACCAGAAGATGTTCCCTTTGGTGAAGTAGTACAAGAAGCCTTGAGAATTGTAGAAGGCCGTTTGCTGGCGAGGCAAGTTCGAGTGGAGGTGGAAGCGGATCTTCCATCCGTGTATGGGGATCGTATACGGTTGGTTGAGGTGGTACAAAATCTTGTGGATAACGCCGCGAAGTTTATGGGGGAACAGACAGACCCATGTATTTGCATTGGAGTAAAGTGGAGGAATGGAAGCCCGGTGTTTTTCGTGCGCGACAACGGTATGGGGATAGAGCCTCAATATTTTGATACAGTGTTCGGGCTGTTCAACAAACTGGATGCACATAGCGAAGGTACAGGCATTGGCCTTTCGTTGGTTAAACGAATCGTGGATGTTCATGGTGGATCAATATGGGTCGAATCGGAAGGTATTGGAAAAGGTTCGACCTTCTATTTCACTTTTGCAAAATATCCAGGAAGGGCACAGAATGAAAAGTAGACCAACCACCAGAGAATTATTTTTTTCAGCCCTACGCAGACAATCTCAAGAGAATAAAGGGGAGATCAAGAGTACTGTGCGGTGGATTGGGTTTTCAACACTTGCAATTTTCCTGACTATTCTTTTTATAAATCTAATCATGGGGAAATATTTGAATGCCCTTGTGATCTCAATCGGCGTTATACCTGTTGTTATTTCCCTGATACAGTTACAGAAAGATGCAATCACTACGCCAAGTACCACACTGGCAGTAGTAACCATTCTCTTGATCACATGGATGGCAACAACAAGTCAGGGCATTTACGATATTGGCGTTCTGGGCTACCCAGTTATTTTATTGGTAGTAGGGTTGATCCTGCGAGGGCAGGCGGTAATGAATCTTTCGTTGTTGATCATTTTGTGTATGGCATGGCTGGTCTTTGGGGATATTTGGAATCTCTATGAGCCCCATTTTGTAACAACCAACTTGGAAGATTTTTTTATTGGAAGCATTATTATCCTTGTTGCTGGAAATGCGGTGTACCGGCTGTCAAAGAATGTATATAACAGTTTACGGCAAGCGGAAGAGGAGATCGAAAGGCGCGAAGCAGCAGAACAAGAACGGGAAGAATTGATCCGTCAGCTAAAATCAAAGAACCAGGAGTTGGATCGCTTTGCCATTCGAGTTTCGCATGATCTAAAAACACCATTGATAACGCTCGCAGGCTTTTTAGGATATCTCGAAAAAGATATCAAAAAAGGAGATATAGAACGAGCAGAAAAGGATTTTGGACAGATCAGCGATGCGGCAAAGAAAATGGGGGTGTTCGTAGATGAGTTACTGGACCTTTCCCGAGTTGGACGCATCACCAACCCACCCACAGATGTACTATTTAGTGAGATCGTACAAGATGCACTCAAAGCGACAGATGGGATACTTAAGGCAAAGCAGGTTCAAGTTAAAATTGACGCGGCCTTTCCCACTGTCCACGTAGACCGTATGCGGATCGTTCAGGTCATGCAGAATCTGATCGCCAATGCCGTCAAGTTTATAGGACATCAACCCAACCCGACCATAAAGATTAGCTTTGCCGAGGTCAATGGTGAATATGTTTTTTCAGTCATGGACAATGGGATCGGTATCGCGCCAGAACATCATGAAAGGATCTTTGAGCTCTTTAACAAGCTCAACCCGGAAATGGAAGGGACAGGCCTTGGGCTTGGACTTGTAAAGAAGATCATCGAAGTACATGGCGGGAGAATTTGGGTAGAATCGGAGCCAGGAAATGGCTCGACCTTTAAGTTCACTTTGCAAGATACACCAAAGAATTAGATAAATGTGAAACGTCTTTTTAGTATCGTAAGCTCTTTTTTTGAACAACTCTTGAGATTGCTCACAGAGCCGTTTGTGATTTTCTCTAAAGCCGAAGAGCGCAGACGTGCCATCACAGCATCTATATTTCTATTATTCTCATTTATTGCGGTCAGCATTGAACAGATCATGACAGGCAACATTCCTTTCATTGCGTTGGTTCTATTGTTCGTTAGTTATTTTTTAGCGCGCACACATTGGTACAAATTTGCTACATTGGTTCTGCTGGTTACGCTTTCTTTTCCATCCTTTCTAATTGCTCTTACCAGACCCAACCCCGAGCCCGATCAAATCCTTGCCGCCTTTGTATGGATCGTTCTACCACTCACCCTTAGTGGGCTGATCTATTCGGTGCAGACCACCATCATCTATAGCACAATAAATATTATCGTTCTAGCAGTGTTGCCTTTTATTCGTTCCGAATTGAATTTCGGGGTTATGGCGCCAGCACTTGGCTTTTACATGCTCGCATCCCTATTCACGATCACTGTGATGGTTCAACGCAACAAGATCGAGAATGACAGGCAAAAGGATTTAATCGACAATCACATTAAACTTAGCGAAGAAGCGTCTCAAAGGGAGAAGTTTGTAGAGAATGCACAACGGCATGCCGATCAACTTATGACCATCAACGAGGTAGGACGTGCTGTAGCGGAATTAAGAGACCTGACGGATCTACTGGAAGTCGTTTACGAACAAGTCAAGAAAGTTGTTAGTGTCGATGCGTTTTATGTTGCTTTATATAACTCAAAAAACAATACCGTCTCCTATCCGATCATGTACGACGATGGGAAGTACTATCCAACAGAGCCAGAGCCAGTTGCCAATCAAAGTTTTATGCACGGTTTCTTGCAAGGTGCAACCGCGTCACTCATTCTGCGCACAAAAGAGGAATTGGTACTACCGATCAAAAGCCATGAGGCAATCGGGAATGAATCGAAGAAATCTGCCTCTCTGCTTTTTGCTCCACTAAAAGTTAGAGAAAAAGTGATCGGGCTGATATCTGCACAAAGTTATACGATGAACGTATACAGTGCAACAGACCTAAAGCTCCTCGAAGGCATTGCTAATCAAGTTTCAGTTGCTATTGAAAATTCCCGGTTATATGCATCAGCGCAACGAGAGCTCGAGGAACGCCAGAACATAGAGGAACAACTCCGCGCTGCAGAAACCCGATACCGGGAGTTGGTGGAACGGATTCCGGCTGTCATTTATAGCGCTGAAACCGGTGACACCGGCCACTGGTTCTATGTCAGCCCACAAATCAAGTCCTTGCTCGGTTTCGAGCCAGAAGAATGGATCACAAACCCAAACCTTTGGTATCAGCAGATCCACCCGGAAGACCGGGATGATACGGTGAGAACTGAAGCTTTATCTCTCGAAAAGGGCCTTAGCATAGAAACCGAATACAGAATGATCGCAAAGGATGGCCGTGTGTTGTGGATACACGATCAGAGCATCAGCGTTTCTACATCAAACGACAAAAAGTTGATCGTACAAGGCATTCTGACAGATATCACTACCAGAAAACAGGCAGAGCTTTTCCTGAAAGAGAGCGAGGAAAGGTATCACAGATTGTTCGTCACAACCCATAGACAGGCACAGGAACTATCCCTTCTTAGTGCGGTTCAAAATACTTTAGCACGTGAACTTGACTTGGATGCTCTCTTTCACAAAGTAGTTGAAGAGATCGCCAAAATGTTCGGCTATATCTTTGTCAGTTTGTATATGCTCGAAGATGGACAACTACATTTGAAGCACCAGATCGGCTACGAGGCCGAAAACGTGCTCGAAACTATCTCACCCACTGAGGGGATTTCAGGTCAGGTACTCAATAACGGACAAGCGGTTTTGATCAAGGATGTAACAAACGAACCGAGATTCCTACGGGCATCCCCACAGATACAATCAGAGGTTTGTGTTCCACTTTTTGACGGAGATGAAATCTGTGGAACACTGAATGTGGAAAGTTCTAGCAATTATCCTTTGAACGAAGATGATCTGCGCTTGATGAACTTATTAGCAGAACAGATCAATATCGCCATTCGTCGCGCACGGTTGTACACAGAGAGAGCAGAAAACCTCGAACGAGAACAACACATCAACGATTTTGCACATGCCATCAGCAGTACTATCGACAACTTGCCGAATGCACTGGAAACAGCCGCAAGGGTCAGTGTGGCGTTGACAGGCGCAGAAACAGGGACTGTCAGCATCATGTCGGCAGATGGGTCCGCCATCGTTAATGCATATTCTTTCAATGAGCACAGGGATATTTCCCGTATCATCCCAAAAGGACAAGGGTTGACGTGGCTGGCCTATGAAAAAAGAAGGCCGATCATTGAAGACGAATATTCCAGACACCCAAATGCAATGCCAGAGTGGATAGCCACCGGAATACACGCGTTCATGAGCATTCCGATCATTAGCGCGGGAAAATCACTGGGTGTAATAGCTGTCTACAAAAGAAAGCCCGGGAGAAAATTTACACCCCGCGACCTTTCCATGTTGGAAGCGATAGCACAGGAAACGGCCATCGCTATTCAGAATGCTCAACTGTTCGATGCACTGCAAAAAGAGTTGATGAAGCACAGAGAGACGCAAGAGCGCTTGGTGCAATCTGTGAAGGAACTTGAAAATAAAAATGCCGAGCTTGAGCGCTTCACCTACACGGTTTCGCACGACTTGAAAAGCCCGATTGTGACGATTGCAGGGTTCCTGGGATTTCTTGAGGAAGACATCAAAAAAGAAAGACACGAAAAGATTCCTCATACGATCAGTCGCATCCGCGAGGCTGCAAAAAAAATGGAGCGTCTGCTCAGTGAATTGCTTGAACTTTCACGCATCGGACGTTTGATCAACCCACCAAAGGATATCCCATTCGGGGAGTTGGTGGAGGAAACGCTTGAGATGGTACACGGTCAATTAACCGAGAGACAGGTTGAGGTTAAGGTAGAGGCGGATCTTCCCGTTGTTCATGTAGACCACGTCCGCATGGTCGAAGTCCTGCAAAACCTTATCGTCAATGCGATCAAGTTTATGGGCGCTCAGGAACGTCCGATCATAGAAATTGGGATGCAGGAAAAAGATGGCAATAAAGTTTTTTTTGTAAAGGATAATGGCATGGGTGTTGCGCCAAAATTTCATGATCGCATCTTTGGGCTGTTCAACAAGCTGGATCCATCGAGCGATGGAACTGGCATCGGTCTTGCACTCGTAAAACGTATCATAGAGGTACATGGCGGTAAAATATGGGTAGAATCAGAGGTTGGAAAGGGCGCAACTTTCTTTTTCACGCTGGAAAATAAAGATCAATAGGAGATATTATGACGACGATCGTTGTGGATGCGATGGGGAGCGACAATTATCCGGGGCCAGATGTAGAGGGCGCTGTGATGGCGGCACGAGAATATGGAGTAAAAATTATTTTGACAGGGGACGCTTCAAAGATTCAACCGATACTTGATTCACACAATGCGGCTGGTCTGCCCATTCGCGTTGTCCACGCACCTGAAATGCTGACGATGCACGACAAAGGCGAAGACCTTGTGATGAAGGCACGCCACAAGGATGCGCAAAATTCAATGGCGGTGGGGTACGATCTAGTCAAGAACGGTGAAGCGGACGCGTTCGTCACGGCGGGCAACACCGGCGCGGCAATGGTGACCGCATTATTTAGGCTCGGGCGCATTCGCGGCGTGGATAGACCCGCGCTCGCCCCTCCCTTCCCTACAGCGAAGGGATATTGCATTGTGCTGGATATCGGAGCAAACCCCGAGTGTAAACCAGAGAATCTTTTGCAATTCGGGATCATGGGCAGTGTATACGCGGAGCGTGTGCGTGGTGTAAAAAATCCGCGTGTGGGGTTGATCTCAAACGGTGAAGAAGCTGGTAAGGGAAGCGAGTTGGTGAAGGCGGCGTATCCGCTTTTGGAGAAGGCGAACCTCAACTTTGTAGGAAATCTCGAAGGCAAGGAACTGTTCAACAGTCACGCGGATGTGGCCGTAACAGACGGCTTTACCGGTAACGTGTTGTTGAAGTCCACTGAGGCGGTTGCCAAACTGATCATCGAAAAGATACGTGACGCTATTAAAGGTGGAGGTCCGCTGACGATCTTAGGCGGGTTGCTCATCAAACCTGCCATGGGCAAGATCAAGAAAATACTTGATCCCAGCGAAGAAGGCGCGGCTCCCTTGCTGGGTATCAATGGCCTGGTCTTTATCGGCCATGGACGGTCGGATGCACTGGCAATGAAGAACGCAGTCCGCGTGGCGAAGGAAGCGGCCGAGTCAAAAGTACTCGACGCGATCAAAGCCGCGATTGAAGAAAATCTAAAGAGATAATTTTGGACACGGATCGCGCGGAGAAAACGGAATATCTTTGAAGCTACGGAAAGAACAAAGATGCAAAATCGTAGTAAATTTGAAGGCAAGCATTCTGAATTAACAGGAAAAATTCTTGGCGCTTTCTTCAAGGTTCATCAAGAACTTGGATATGGGTTTTCCGAAAAGGTATATGAAAATTCCCTGGTGATCTTGCTGAATGAAATCGGCTTGAAAGTGGAGCCACAGGTAGACTTGCATGTTTACTTTCACGGGCAAAAAGTTGGCACATACAAAGCGGACTTGATCGTGAACGATGTGGTTCTGTTGGAATTGAAAGCAGCAGAAAAGATCGTTGAGGATCATGCCGCCCAGCTTTTGAACTATTTGAAGGCAACCGATATTGAAGTTGGGCTGGTGCTCAATTTCGGCCCAACTGCCGAGTTCCGCCGAAAAATTTATGACAATGAACGTAAGGGCTCTCTTTCTTGGATCAAGAAATGATCTTTCCGTAAAAAAAAGAAATCCGCACTTCCGTAAAATCCGTGTCCTAAAAAGGAAAATATGAAAATCATCAAGAACGAAAAACTTATCAAACGCAATTCACAGATCGGCCAGTGGACAAGTCTCGGCGCATTGGCCGTGCTTGGCTTGGGCATGTATATTTCTTTCACACGCACAGACCTGTTCGTTTATTCAATTGTCGCACTGCTCCTGGGCTTTACACTAACTCAAATCGGCATGTACATGGGCAATCGCTATGGACGAAGTCCACGGCTGGACGAACAATTGGACGCAGGACTCAAGGGCTTGCAAAATGAATTTACGATCTATCACTACATTACACCTGCATCACATCTGCTAGTTGGTCCTGCAGGCGTTTGGGTGATTATGCCCTATCACCAACGCGGAGTGGTCACATTTAACAAGAATCGCTGGAAGATGAGCGGTGGTGGATTCCTGCAAGGCTACATGCGCATCTTCGGGCAGGAAAGTCTTGGCCGGCCGGACCTTGAAGCGCAAAGCGAAGTCAACGCCATGATCAATCACTTCCAAAAACAGATGAACGGAACCGAAATCCCAGAAGTCAATGCCATGATGGTCTTCACCAACGAAGATGTCCATATCAACGCAGATGATGCTCCCGTCCCTACGATGAAATTAAAAGAGATCAAGGAATTCTTCAGAAAGAAGATGAAAGAAAAGCCCATCTCGCAAATGCAATTAGCGGCAGTGAAAGCCGCGCTCCCCGAATAATCCCGTAGGGGCACGATATAACGATATATCGTGCCCCTACAATATTCATGATGTGCTTCTTCTACTAAGGATATCAGGATGCAAAAAGACGATACGAATCGTGAAAATACAATACTAAAAGGAACTATCTTACCTGCTCTGCTTTCATTGGTCGGAGCAATTATTGCTTTATATCCCAACAACCCCAATAATGTGCCTGTACCCTCACGCGACTCTGGGGTTTTTCTTTATATTGGATGGCGAATACTTAATGGCGATATCCCATATAGAGATGTATGGGATCATAAACCGCCGTTAATTTATTATATCGATGCTCTTGGCTTATCACTAACGCCCAAATCACTTTGGGGTGTTTGGACGATTGAATTTATCTTTATATTCCTTACGATCCTATTAATCTATAAAGCTCTAAATCGGGAGTTAGGCATTTTCCCTGCCCTAACGGGGACAATCATATTGACATCTGGCTTATTATCAATCATTAACCGTGGTAATGTAACCGAAGAATATGCTCTGGTTTTCCAGGCCCTATGCATCTACCTTTTTATCAGGGCAAGAGAAAAGAATTATCCGCCTATACAGATGTTATGGATCGGTTTATGTGGAGGCATGGCATTTTATTTCAAACAAACGACAATTGGAGTTTGGATCACATTTGTTATTTTGCTGGTACTTACAAGGATAAAGCAAAAAACAATACCGATTTCTGAGTTTATATACTTAATGATCGGATGGTCTCTACCGATTGTTATTTTTACGTTATATTTTTATGTCAACCACGCATTGGGTGACCTTTGGAATCAGGTATTTATCTACAATTTTCTTTATATCAAACAGCGTGATGGTATACGGCACCTAATAGCAACGTTTATCAAGGGGTTTGCCTTTCTAAAGCAAGGCTGGGTTCTATATTTCGCATTGGCAGGTTGGTTAGCCGGGGTCTTCTACCTATGGATTGAAAAGAAAGACTTCTTAAAAGGGAAAAATGCATTAATTCTTTTCTCAGTCGTCGATTTACCAATCGAATTAATGTTTATTTTAGTTTCCAGTCACTCCATCCTCCATTATTATCTTGCCCCTTTACCTGTTATGGCACTTCTGAGTGGTATCGTTATTTACATCATATTACAAATTGCAGGTAAATTTCTACCACGCGGATTCATCCAAAATAATATTATGGGGTTGGGGTTACTCGCCATAGTGATTCTCGCACAAGTACCTAAAGCGAAGGGGTATCGCGAGTACATGGAAAGCCTGGTAGGTACTAGCCGATTACCGATAGCTGAATACATTGTTACGCATACAGATGAGAAAGATAAAGTTTTAATTATTGGAGCAGAAAGCGTTGTAAATTTCCTTACCCAAAGGGAAGCTCCCACACGTTATGTTTATCAATATCCACTAGCCTTAACGGGAAATCAACAAATGTTCGAGGAGTATTTCAATCAAATAATAGAGAATAAACCTGTCTTAATCATCGACACTCGCGGTAAGACAGAGATAACCGATAAACTTTACCTGCCACTACAAAAGAGGTCCGAGGTCGTGAGAGATGGCGTCAAATATCTTGGCGAAAATTACGAACATGTTGCTCAGTTTGGTGATTGGTTTATCTACAAATTAAAGGGTAGCCAGTAATCTCTTTTGTTTTACACCTGCCATGATAGGGACGACTCCGAGAGTCGCCCCTATCATCTTTTATGATACACTTGTTCTACTTCTACGACCAAAAAACACCCCATTTTGAAAAGAGAATTGTCGTGAGCAGATAGCAGGTATCTGCCTGCTCAACGAAATACATGTATTATGAATTCAATCGTAGCCATAGATATTGAAACGACTGGTTTGAGTCAAGACCGCGATGCCATTATTGAAATTGGAGCGGTGCGATTCAAAGGGCATCGCGTAGAGGATGAGTGGACCTCGGTCATCAATCCCGGCAGGCATATCCCAGAATTTATCTCGGGGCTGACAGGCATCACAGATTCAGAAGTTCGCAACGCTCCGAAGTTTCAAGAGGTCAGGAATGACTTGCAAGCCTTCATCGGCGAGGTGCCTGTAGTTGGACATAACGTCCGCTTCGATTTGGGATTTTTGCAAAAGGGCGGAATCGCGCAATATAACGAAGTCATTGATACGTATGAATTAGCCGCTGTGCTCATGCCCACAGCCAGCCGTTACAACCTCGGCGCGCTTGGCAAACAACTTGGTATTCTGCTCCCTGCCACCCACCGCGCGTTGGATGATGCACGCGTCACGATGGCGGCATTGAACAAATTGTTTGAAATGGCGCGCGAGTTGCCACTTGATGTCATCGCTGAGATCGTTAGGCACGGCGAAGTGCTGGATTGGGATGCAAATTGGGCGTTTCAAGAAATCCTGCGCTCACGTGCCAAAGAGGGGATAAAAGCAAAGAAGACCAAAAAGCAAGAGGCATTCTTCGATGACGCCAAATATCCACCACTGAGCAACCCTGATGAGCCTACTCCGCTCAACACAGATGAGGTCGCATCCATTCTTGAGTACGGCGGACCGTTCTCACAATATTTCGAAACCTTTGAGCAGAGACCCGAACAGATCGGCATGATCCGCGCCGTGAGCGATGCGCTCTCGTATGGAAGTCACTTGATGGTCGAGGCGGGCACGGGCGTCGGTAAGTCTTTTGCTTATCTCGTACCATCAGCATTGTTCGCTCTGCAAAACAATACACGTGTTGTAGTTTCAACGAACACGATCAACCTGCAAGATCAACTCATTCAACGCGACCTGCCCAATTTAAGTCAGGCGCTCAACCTTGATTTCCGTTTTGCGGTACTTAAGGGCCGTTCGAATTATCTTTGTCCGCGACGTGTGGAAAATATGCGTCACTTCGGCCCCAAGAACGCAGATGAAATGCGCGTGCTGGCAAAAGTCATGGTGTGGCAACTCAATGACACGAGCGGAGATCGAAGCCAGTTAAATCTCACGGGACCGACCGAGCGTGAGGTGTGGACTCGGATGTCGGCTGAGGATGATGCGTGCACGACCGAAACATGTATCAAACGTGCAGGCGGCACATGTCCGTTCCATCGCGCAAAGTCCGCGTCACAATCCGCTCATGTGCTGGTCGTCAACCACGCGCTTCTGCTTTCCGATGTCGCTACGGGCAGTAAAGTCCTGCCAGAATATTCGCACCTCGTCATTGACGAAGGTCATCACTTGGAATCAGCAACGACCAACGCGCTATCGTTCCGTCTGAGTCAATTTGATATGGATCGCATGATGAAAGAGGTCGGCGGGACAAATGCGGGCGTGCTCGGGCGATTGCTCGGCGAGACGAACGAAACGCTTCGCCCTGCGGACTTTGGCCTGATTCAGCAAAAAGTAAATCGTGCCACCGACAAAGCGTTCCGCATCGAGCAGATGAACCGCGAGTTTTTCAATGTGTTGAGCGAATTCGCGCGCCTGCAACGGGAAGGACAACCACAATCGAATTATGCGTGGCAATCACGCGTACTCCCTGCCACACGGACGTTACCATTCTGGGATGAAGTGGAAATGGCATGGGATGCCACAGGCGAGACCTTACGCAACCTGTTGACCGAACTGGGCGAGATCTACAAAGCCGCCGCCGAGTTATACGCGGATGGGCACGATGAACTCGAAGATGTGATGGGCGATATCAGTAACGTGACGCGCAGGCTGACCGAAGCTGAAGCAAACATCACCGGCATGATCAGCAAGCCTGCCAACGGCATGGTCTACTGGATCGAAGTACAACCCAACCAAAATCGTTTGTCTTTGAACGCCGCGCCATTGAGCGTAGCATCATTAGTTGAAAAATATTTGTGGCATGAGAAACGTTCTGTGGTGCTGACCTCCGCCACATTGACTACACATGGCGAGTTCAAATACATCCGTAACACACTCGGCGCAGACGAAGCCGACGAGATGCAACTCGGTTCGCCCTATGATTATGAAAGCGCGGCTCTACTCTATATCGCCAGCGACATCCCCGAACCAAATCAGAACGGCAATCAACAAATTCTTGACAAGACCATCATCAACACCGCCAAAGCCACGGGCGGACGCATGCTCGTGCTGTTTACATCCTACGCGGCGTTGAAGAAGACATCGCAAGCCATCACGGGACCACTGGCACGGGAAGAGATCTACGTCTATGAACAAGGGGACGGCGCTTCACCGAACGCGTTGCTCGAATCGTTCAAAGCCACGGACCGCGCTGTATTACTCGGAACCAAATCCTTCTGGGAAGGCGTGGACGTGCCTGGCGATTCGCTCTCCGTTGTCTTCATTACCAAACTGCCCTTCGACGTTCCCACCGACCCGCTCATCGCGGCACGCTCCGAAATTTACGAAGACTCGTTCAATCAATACTATCTGCCCGAGGCAATTCTAAAATTCCGCCAAGGATTCGGCCGTCTCATCCGCACCGCATCAGACCGAGGCGTGGTCGCCATCCTTGACAAGCGCGTGATGACGAAGCAATACGGCCGCTTGTTTCTGGAATCTCTGCCACAATGCACAGCAAGACAAGGCCCCGCAGGAAACCTTCCGCGCGAGGCTGGAAAGTGGCTGGGGCTGTAGGTAATACATATTCTTTCCCACCTCCCAACCCACTTACAAAACCGTATTTTTCTTATTGAGAATTTATGGAATTGGGTGTAATATTCCCTTGAAGAATTCGCGACTCACAACATCAAGTTTTTTGGAGTCAAAAAATGAACGCTTCAGGAAAAATTTGTCCCGTTTGCAAGAAAGAAAACGAATTCGCAGTCTCAGTCTGCAAGTACTGTGCCGCGCAATTGGAAGAAATTTCAACGCAATTTGTGGCAATGCCAGAAAGTTCTGAGGAACGTTCCAGCACTCTAGCCACACAAATCGAATCATTCTTCAACGTCGGATTGATCCCTGAAGAAGGGATCGGCATCCACATAGCAGGCGAAATCACGCCGCTTTACATTCCTTTTTCCAAAGAACTTGTGATCGGGCGTGCAATGGAAGCGACATCGACATCAGAAACTCTTCTTGATCTCTCTGAGCAGAACGCTGGCACCTTGGGGGTTTCAAGACGACACGCAAAGATACAACGAACAACATCTGGATATGAAGTCATAGACCTTTCCAGTAGAAACGGGTCATGGCTGAACGCCGAACGGCTCGTCCCAAATCGTCCTTACCCATTTGCAAGCGGATCACAATTGCGTATCGGTAATATGCGCATTCTCATCGCATATCATCCCATACCAAAGGGCTAAAAATAAAAACGAATATCGTCTACATCTACCACATGGGGGGAAAACCACATGGGTATAATTTTCTTATTGAGATTTTGTACAATTGAGTGTAATATGTATTTGAACATATCAGCAACCATTAACCACATCACACCGATCGAGGCAGGAAAATGACCGTTACCAAAAAACGCTGTCCCGCTTGCAACAAAGAGAATGACGAACAAGCCACAATCTGCATGTATTGCGGCAAATGGCTCGAGGAAGTTTCAACAGAATTTGTAGGGATACCCGATGCTTCCGACAGTGCTCAAGATGTGAAAATAGAGTCTTTCATTGACCTTGAATGGATACCTGAAAACGGGATCGGTATTCAAGTAGCGGGAGAGCCCACTCCCATTTATGTACCCGTCCGCAAGGACCTGATCATCGGGCGAACAACAGAGTTCACCCCTCCCACAGATAATTTTCTCGATCTCGCCAATCTGAATGCTGGCCACATGGGAGTATCAAGACGACATGTAATGATCAAGCGGCTCGAATCTGGATACGAGGCGATTGACCTCACCAGTAGTAACGGCTCGTGGCTGAACGATAGACGGCTCGTCCCCAATATCCCTTATCCCTTCCCAAGCGGATCACAACTACGCATGGGAAATATGCGGCTTCTCATCATGTATCGTCCTAAAAAGTAATCGTCCACGGCACTGTTTTAGCAATACGCTGGGATAAATCAGAGGTCAGATGAAAAAAGACGTCTTGCTCAGAACCCAAATTTACAACGAGGAAATCTTTCGTATCTTGATGGACTATGAGATCCTGCGCACCATTCGATATCAAACTCCACTATCACTGATCTATCTTGAAATGACACATCAGGTCTCAGACGGGAAAGACGCTCAATCCACATCATCAATTTTCGAAACTGCATTAAGTTCACGCTTGCGCGCAGTCGATATCCCCACCCGCCACGAAAAAGGATACTTGATCCTGCTTCCCATGACGAATGAAGACGGAGCCAATACTGTACGCAATAGACTCCTTACGATCTTTGAAAAAGAATTCGAAACAAATAACGGTAAGTCAGTGAAATTCTCTCTTCAAATCGGGCTCACCTCCCACAACGGAGGCCCAACACTCATGAAGGAAGCTTTGCTCGAGGCCGCCAAACGAAATCTCCAGTAATTCTGTCTGGGGGGGCAAAATCAATAACATTTTCAACATAAGGGGTGTAAAATATCCCGATTCTATGACCCCAAATTCCCCTACAAAAAACAACTTACTGTTTCTCTTCAGCTTTACCGTGCTCACTGCCTATTTCCATGTTTTCATGGAATGGCTGTTCTTCGTCACAAAGCCATCCACCCTTTCTGTGCTCTCACTATATGAAAAGCTAAAAGCGCTGGTCGTGAGCGGTGGTGTGATAGCTTTCATCCTGCTGATACTCTTTTCCATTTTCCTCATCCCTGCTCGAAAATGGAAATCCATCGGCTATGTCCCGTCCGCACTTATGTTATCAATCAGCGCACTCATTCTGCTTGATAACTTTACCTACACACTTTTCAAGCTCGGCATCACCTCAACCCTTGAAGGATGGCGGATCATTTACACAGTGGCCTTCATCCTGATCTTTATCTGGATGTTCCGATACGCCCAACGGACAGCACCCACACTCAAAAAGTCCGCCTCTTTTCTGACCTTCGGCCTGCTTGCTGTTTCATTGACCGGGATACTAGCGATTTACAATTCCCGCGCTCCCTATTACAGCGGATTCAAGATCAAGCCTCAAAAAACTTCAGCCGAACGCCCCAACATTATCATCCTCGGCGCCGATGGCCTCAGCGCAAGTTACCTCTCCGCCTATGGGAGCGAACTCGAAACCACGCCATTCATTGATCAACTTGTAAAAAAATCTCTTGTAGCTGAGAACGCCTTCCCCAACGCATCCAGCACCACCGCGTCCACTACATCTACTCTCACAGGCAAGGAACCGGCCGAGGTCGGTGTATACCGCTATCCCGATATTCTGACCGATGAAGATTCATTCGAACACCTACCGGGCATCTTGAAACATCAAGGGTATCTAACTGTGGAGATCGGCGCACCCAACTATGTCGACGCCACAAAGCTCAACTTGATCGATGGTTTTGACATCGTCAACAACCACTCCGTGAAGCAACCCGCACTCGATGCGCTCAGGTCTGTGCTGGGCAACTCCCCTTCCACCTACTTCATCCAAACGATCACAGAAAGGATCACCGAGCGCTTGCTCCATATCTTCTTTATTCAGGATATGGTCAATCCTTTCGAGCAGGTAAACAACCCCAAGTCCCGCATGACCGATACGCAACGCATGGACCAGATCATGGATCTGTTGGAACACTCCGAGCGTCCACTTTTCGTTTTCAGTCATTTCATGGATACACACGGCCCCGTCTTCTCCTCCGAAAAAAATGGCGGCCTCATGGAGACGACACCCGCAGGCAAAGAGCCAAAGTGGGATGTAAAACTTTATCAAAAATCGATCCAGAGTTTCGATAAGCACGTACAAGAATTGTTCACATATCTGGCCGAATCTGGCAAACTGGATAACACCATCGTCGTCATCTACACCGATCATGGCTTCAAATATGTGACCAATCAACGTATCCCCATCATCATCCACTTCCCAAATAACGAACACAATGGAAAATTTAAAAATAACGCGCAGATCATTGATATCCCTGTCACACTGCTGGATTATCTTGGCATAGCAAAACCCGAGTGGATGACAGGCGCATCCATGCTAAGCACTGAAGTACCTGCCGATAGAAAGATCATCAGTATTACGGCTGGCTCACCAAAAAAGATAAAACCACCGTTCTACCAGATCAAGATCGTGCAAGTGATCGTATGCCAAAAGTGGTATGCCTTGAATGTGCAAGACAACACCTTTGAAAGCGGTTTGATCGCAAACCACACAGCCCCCTGTGAGGATAAGCCCCTGCCCTCCGTTGAAGAGATCCACCCCTTGATGTTGGAATATCTCCAATCGTATGGGTACGATGTTGATTCGATCAAGTAAAGGAGAGTCTCGTGCCAAACACATATTTCATTCTCTTCGAGGTCATCATCTATATCCAATTTGCTTTGTGCCTTCATCATGCATGGAAACATGGCACAGCAAATTTACTCAGGCTATTTGCGGGCATTCTTTTTGGCGTGTCACTTGAGCTTGCTACGATCCGTCAACTGCATGTCTATCAATATGGCCAATTCCTCATCATGGTTCTTGATGTACCGCTATGCATCGGTGTGGCATGGGGGTGCATTCTGTATAGCGCAATGGAATTTTCCAACGCAAGCAGTCTGCCCTATTGGACGCGCCCCATTCTTGATGGTCTGCTTGCCCTGAACATCGACCTTGCCATGGACGCTATCGCCATCCGCTTCGGGTTTTGGGATTGGGGTCAGGGCCTTGAGTTTCAATACTTCGGCGTACCATTCGCGAATTTCTGGGCGTGGTTCTGGGTCATCTTTTTCTTCTCGCTTGGGTATCGCATCTTTGCCCGTCGCAAAGATTGGGTCGGCACTTGGGTCTCTCCCTTGCTGGGATATGTCATTGGTCTTGCAGGCGTCTTGGGAACTAATGCGCTGATCGTATTCGGCGTCGCGCCTGAATATCGAAACGTGGTCATCTTCTCAGCACTCATAATTGCGCTTGTGTCTGCACTCGCACTACGCCCAAAGTTTTATCTCGCCCCGGTCCCATCATTGGCCTTTTGGGTTCCAGCCCTTACACATCTTTATATTCTCATTGCGGGGTTAGTCTCTGGTGTCATGCTTGATCCGCCATTTCTTTTGCTTGTGGGCATCGCGATGAGCGTTGTTGCATTCTATTTACATCTCCCCACCATTCGCCAAATTCTCCCATCAAAGCAATAGCGATGACGTCAGCCATCCCACATCAAAGCTACGCTAATATTTTCTTACGTTTCCTCAAGTTCGGCTTTCTCGCCTGGGGTGGGCCTGTCGCACAGATCGCCATGATCCGTCAAGAAATCGTGGATGAAGAAAAATGGATCTCGCCAGAAAAATTCAATCGCGTCCTTGCTGTCTATCAAGCCTTACCCGGGCCTGAAGCACATGAACTGTGTGTCTACTTTGGCATGATCGCAGGCGGACGTCTCGGGGCCATCCTTGCAGGCCTTGGGTTCATGCTTCCGGGCTTCGTCTTAATGCTTGCCATTTCATGGTTCTATGTTGCCATT
Source organism: Candidatus Defluviilinea proxima (assembly GCA_016721115.1). Classification (NCBI taxonomy): domain Bacteria; kingdom Bacillati; phylum Chloroflexota; class Anaerolineae; order Anaerolineales; family Candidatus Villigracilaceae; genus Candidatus Defluviilinea; species Candidatus Defluviilinea proxima. The sequence goes on along the minus strand of JADKIW010000001.1, from coordinate 3,472,549 downwards.
GGCATCGGCTCACCCATCTTCCAATCAGTGTTTATGGGCATGCAACCAGCCGTCGCCGCGCTCATCGTCCGCGCCGTGCATCGCATTGGCGGTCACGCACTTCACGATCACAACTGGCTATGGGATATCGCCTTCATTGCCGCACTCGCACAACTTCTTGGCATCAACTTTCTCATCACACTTATCCTTGCAGGCTTGATCTACACTTTCCACAAAAACAAAACCATCGCATGGATTCTTCTGATCGGTTTTGTGACGTATCTCGCCTTCGTTGGATTTTCAACACTGCAAGCAACTTCAACTCAAACAGCCGTTACTGCCACCCTCACAAAACCCGCATCACTCTTAACTTTATTCTGGTCCGGCCTCAAAAGCGGACTCCTCACTTTTGGCGGCGCATACACTGTCATCCCGTTTCTCAGGCATGACGCCGTCCAAGTCGGTGCATGGATGACCGATGCGCAATTTCTTGATGGGCTTGCATTATCCAGTTTACTTCCAGCACCATTGATCATCTTCTCCACATTTGTTGGCTATATTGGCGGCGGTGTAGTAGGCGCGGTTATCATCACAGTCGCGATCTTCACTCCATCCTTCGCCTTCACCCTGATCGGACACGAATACGTTGAAAAATTGGTCGATAATCAATCTGCTCATGCTTTTCTCGATGGAGTTACGGCAGGTGTCGTTGGGTTGATCAGTGCAACTGCATTGGGCATCCTGAGTCAAACCATCATCGGGATCCATGCATGGATCATCTTCAGCGTTGGCTTGATCATCTTGTTCCGTTCCAAAGCCAAATGGACCGTTGCGACAGTCGTCGTTGCCGCAGGGTTGTATGGTATGCTGTTCTTATAAAATGGACATTCGTCTTCTCTTCTCCACACGCATCATCCGTCTCTTCTGTTATGGATTTCTCTCCGTCATATTGGCGCTATATCTCATCGAAACGGGACTCACCGAATCGCAGATCGGGTTGTTGTTCACGTTCACGCTCATCGGCGATGCAGGAATCTCATTGTGGTTGACCACATCCGCAGATAGATTCGGGCGAAAAAAGACTCTGGTTGTTGGCGCCATTCTAATGGCAGGAGCAGGCCTCGGCTTCGTCCTGACGCGGAACTACATCCTATTAATCATCGCGGCGGTCATCGGAGTCATCAGCCCAAGCGGAAATGAGATCGGTCCGTTTTTGTCTGTGGAACAAGCCAGCCTTTCACAACTTATATCGAACGAAAAACGAACAGGGTATTTTGCCTGGTACAACCTGGTAGGTTCATTTGCCACTGCACTGGGCGCACTGACGGGTGGATGGTTGGCGCAAGCATTACAAGACAACGGCTGGACAGCGCTTGAGTCATATCGCCTTGTATTGATGGGATATGCATTCGGTGGCTTTATTTTATTGGTCTTGTTTCTCAACCTATCGCATGCCATCGAGGTGACAACACAACCCGACACGACCAAACGTGTACTCGGCTTGCATCGCTCTCGCAAAGTGGTTTTTAAACTCAGCTCGTTATTTGCGCTCGACGCATTCGCAGGTGGTTTGATCGTGCAGAGCATGATGGCGTATTGGTTCCATGTGCGTTTCGGCGTGGACGCAGGCACACTCGGAAGTATTTTCTTTGGCGCTAATGTTCTCGCGGGCGTTTCAGCGTTACTTGCGGTTCGCATTGCAAACAAGATCGGTTTGATCAACACAATGGTCTTCACTCATATTCCGTCAAACATCTTGTTGATCCTCGTGCCTTTGATGCCAACCCTGCCGCTCGCCATTGGCGTTTTACTTTTACGTTTTAGCATCTCTCAAATGGATGTGCCTACGCGTCAATCGTACACGATGGCTGTTGTAGACCCCGACGAACGGTCCGCTGCTTCGGGCGTCACTGCCATTGCGCGCTCCATTGGCGCGGCGATTTCCCCGATGTTAACTGGTTTATTCTTCACTATACCTGCATTATTAAGTGTCCCATTCATATTGAGCGGCGGCTTGAAAATCGTTTATGATCTGCTATTGTTTCGTGAATTCCGCGCTGTAAAGCCCCCAGAAGAAAAATCATAAGGGCGGGGAGACCCCGCCCCTACAAATCATCAAACAGATGTGTCGTTCATCTGCAAAAATGCTTCCACAACCTGCGGATCAAAGTGTTTCCCTGCACCCGCTTTGATGCGCTCACGCACTTCTTCAGGTGGCAAACCCTTGAGGTACGGGCGCTCTGATGCCAACGCATCCCACACATCGACCACAGGGAAAATACGGGCCGCAAAAGGAATCTCTTCTCCTTTCAATCCTTCAGGGTAACCCGAACCATCCCACCGTTCATGGTGATAATGAGGAATATCGATCGCGGGGAGCAGAAAGTCGATTCGTTTGAGCATATTGTATGCATATACGGGATGCTGTTTTATTAAGTCCCGCTCTGCATCTGTCAACGGCCCTGGCTTCAAAAGGATCCCATCAGGGATCGCCATCTTGCCAATATCATGCAACAACGCCCCACGTCGAATGTGGATCAAGTCATCATCATTCACGCCCATGAATTTAGCCAACCGCTCCGTCAAAATGCGAACGCGTTGTGTGTGCCCTTCTGTCTCTTTATCACGCATATCAAGCGCGCTGACCCAACCCTCCAACGTAGCCTGATATGCATCTTCCAATTCCCTGTTCTTCTCCTGCAAGTCATCGAACAATTGGGCATTATCAATCGCCACAGCGGCCTGATCTGAAAACGCACGGATCAAACCCAACTCGCGTTCCTGAAAGATTCCCGAACGCGCGCGATTATCCACATAGATCACGCCGATCAACTCGTTCTTGATCTTCAACGGCGCACATAAGATCGAGCGCAATTGATATGCGGCCACACTCATTTGATTTTCAAAACGTGGGTCTTCCTGTGCATTCGTGGTTAGGATCGCCTCGCCTGAGGCCGCCACCTTTTCCACAATTGTCCCGCTGACCTTGAACGCTTCTTCATCCAGGTTGACATGATCGATCCCGCGTGCGATCCGTACTCTCAACTCTCCGCTGGGTTCTCGCAACATCAGGAAGCCGCGCTCGGCACGCATCAACCCGATCAACGTATCCATGACTTCTTCGAGCACGCGCTTCAACCCTAATGAGGAATTGATTGCTCGTCCAATGCCCATCAACGCCCCAAGCTGAGTCTCCCTATTTTTCAATTGATCGGAAACTGCCTGCTCCAGATCAACCAATGATTGCACAATACGACTTACATCGCGGATGATATTTGCACTTTCCTGTCCCCCAACTTTGGCAAGGCTTGCTGTTGCGCTCATTAGAAGCGCTCGTATATCTTGAAAACTTTTTTGAATGGATGGGATATCAGTAGGACGCTTAAACATACGAACTCCATCTTGATAACACTAAAAGACCTTGTTATTAATGATTGTAACTTATATCTTAAATTCAACACAACGACCGTTATAATCGCGTTGAAATGAACATTATCACCTATTTGGATCGTATTACATTTGTTGAATCTATAAAACCAGACGCTCAAACTTTACGCGGGTTACAAGCCGCGCACATGCAAAGTGTTCCTTTTGAGAATTTGGATATTGGCTTGAAACGCCCAATCCACATCCACGAGGAAGCCATCTGGGAAAAACTCATAGTCAATAAACGTGGCGGATTTTGCTACGAACTCAACGGGCTCTTCGCATGGTTGCTGAAGCAAATTGACTTTGATGTCACCTATCTCAACGCCCGTGTCTTTGACCGTGAAGGAAATCCAGGAGTGGATTTCGATCACCTCGCATTGCTGGTGCAGGCTCCGGATGAGTCTGAGCGATGGTTAGCAGATGTTGGCTTCGGCGATTCGTTTAATGAGCCGCTATCCATTGAAAATCTCAACGAACAAGTACAAGGATTACGTGCCTATCGTATTGAGCCAGCCCAGAACGGCAATATCGTCTGGCAAAGAAATTATAATGGTGCGTGGGAGCGTCAATATTTTTTTGACCTGCAACCCCACAAGTTCCCAGAAGAATACGAGGCTACTTGTTTGTATCACCAAACATCGCCCGAATCGAGCTTTACGCGCGGAAGCATTATCAGCCGCGCCACACCCGATGGACGCGTATCACTTGAGAAGGACAAACTGATCGTTACGAAAAACGGACAACGCACTGAGAGTCCTGTCAAGTCCAAAGAGGAATATCACTCGTTGCTGGAAAAATATTTTAGTGTTGTTTTATAAAAGGAGACCTTATGACCGTAGAGAACTATCTGGCTGAGGCAGGTGCCTTGGCAACATTGGCTGGTGTTCTGGCTGGCTTCGCAATATCTGCCGTCATCCAATTGCTTTCAACAAATTCAGATGGCAAGCTAACCACTGCCACGATCCTGACCTTTGCCGCATCCGCGGTGATGTTCCTATATTCGTTGATCGTATTTGTTTTGACCTTTGCGGCAACAGCTGAACAAAACCGCGTCATCACCGAACTGGACACACTTGGCGCGATTGCTGTACTTGTACTGCTGGGAGCTGTTTATGTGTTTCTTGTCGCTATCGGCCTCGCAGGCTGGATCCGCTCAAGGTCATCAGGGACCGTTACGTCAGTATTCGCTGTAATCACCATGTGCCTAACTTCGTTCGCAATTTTTTCAGTGTTGTCCGTTTTTTAGTAATGCCTGAATCAAAAAGACTCCTGTTGCAGGAGTCTTTTTGATTCGCTACAAGTAATTACTTGATCTTGAACATGCTCATCATCTTCATTGCAAGGTTCAGGTCACCGCCCAGTTTGAGCTTCCCCTGCATGAAGGCTTGCATACCATCCAATTCGCCCGTGAAAAGTTTGACGTAATCTCCCGAATCAGCCGTGAGGGTCATTGTGGCCGTACTGGCGGGAGCGCCCTGCGACACGGCACACTTACCATCCGCAATGGACGCATTCCATTCACCCGCTTCGTCTCCCGTAAACTTGAAGTGGATGATGGCTTTCACTCCCTGTGCCTTTTCAGGGACGAACGCTCCGGGCATTTTCTCCATGAGTTGTGATACTGTGAGGGGCATAATTATTTCTCCTTGTAATGTTTTGTAGGGGCGGGTCTGAGCCCTGCCCCTACGTGGTTAATTCTGTAAATTCTCAAAGATCGCTGCGGCACCCATACCGCCACCAATACACATCGTGACCATTCCGTATTTCGATTTGCGGCGACCCATTTCGTAGATGAGTTGAGTTGTCAATTTTGAACCCGTGCATCCAAGCGGATGACCGAGGGCAATCGCGCCTCCATTGACGTTGACCTTGCTCTCGTCGATCTCCAATGTACGAATGACTGCGAGCGATTGTGCGGCAAAGGCTTCGTTCAATTCTATCAGGTCAATATCATTGAGCGTCAATCCAGCAAGTTTCAGGGCTTTGGGAATCGCCACAATGGGACCGATGCCCATCAGCTCAGGCGGTACGCCTCCAGCCGCAAACGAGACAAATCTCGCTAACGGAGTTAACCCAAGTTCAGCGGCTTTCTCAGCAGACATAACCATCACCGCCGCCGCGCCATCGGACATTTGCGATGAATTGCCCGCAGTGACAACGCCACCTTCCTTGAAGGCTGGTTTGAGTTTGGACAACGCTTCGATGTTTGTATCCGCACGCGGACCTTCATCTCGCTTCACAGTGAAATTCTTTTTGACAGGTTTCTCATTTCCATCGAGTTCCGTTACTTCAACATCAATCGAAACAAGTTCAGGATCGAACAGCCCAGAGTTGACAGCTTGCGCTGCTTTCTGATGACTCTTCAACGAGAACTCGTCCTGGTCTTCACGGCTGATACCATATTTGACGGAGACATTCTCAGCGGTGAGTCCCATGTTAGTGTAGTAATGCGGCAAGTCTTGTGCAAAGTGCGGATTCGGCGCGAATTTATATCCCGCCATCGGCACCATCGTCATGGATTCGGCTCCACCTGAGATACCGATTTCGATCTGACCAGATTGAATCGCGTACGCAACGTGCGCAATGGACTGTACTCCTGAAGCACAATAGCGATTGATCGTTTCAGCGGGAACTGAATCAGGCAAGCCTGCACGTAACGCGATCATACGCGCCATGTTGAGTCCCTGCTCGCCTTCGGGGAAGGCACAACCAATGACCACATCTTCGATCTGGGCGGGGTCAAGATTCGGCGTCCGCTTGAGCAAGGCTTGGATGGTCGTAGCAGACATCTCGTCGGGACGAACCGTGGCAAGTCCTCCACGTTTGGCTTTGCCTACGGGAGTCCGTACTGCAGAAACAATTACTGCGTCTTTCATTGTCATCTCCTTAATTTCGTAACGGCTTGCCCGTTTGCAAAATGGACCACATGCGCGCTTGCGTCTTCTCTTCGCCGAACAAAGACAGAATCGCTTCACGTTCGAGATCGAGTATGTACTGCTCACTCACCCACGTAGGCTTTGTAAGTTCGCCGCCACACATAACATACGCGAGTTTGCCCGCCACATGATGATCGTATTGCGTGATGTATTGACCTTCCTTGAACATCCACGCACCGATGCGAATGGCAGCAAGCGCATCACGACCCGCGGCATAGATGAGCTCGGGCGCGGGCGGTTTGTATCCAGCGGCGAGCATGTGCAAAACTTCCTTCTTCGCTTCAGCAAGCAAGTGACTGCGATTCATCACGATGCGATCGGAGGGTTGAATGATATTCATACCGCGCGCTTCTTCGGCACTGGTAGCGACCTTCGCTTGACCCATTTGCAGAAATGCTTTTTGTAACGCGGCAAGTGGCTCGGCATTTTCAACTCGCATCACTGGGTTCACAATACGACGCAGCATTTCTTTCGTGCCCGCGCCTGCAGGGATGACACCCACGCCGAGTTCAACGAGTCCGATATAGGTTTCTGCCGCGGCGACGACTCGCGACGCATGCATCGTGATCTCGCATCCACCACCGAGCGTGAGACCTGCAGGTGCAACCACGATCGGTTTCGGCGAATAACGCATGCGCATGTTCGTATCCTGCAACTTACGCACCGCACCGTCGAGCATATCCCACATGCCTTGTTGCGCTCCGACCACCATCATAAACAGGTTCGCACCCGCGCTGAAATTTTCAGCTTCGTTGCCGATCACAAGCCCATCAAAATTTTTGAGATGCTCAAAAGTCTCAGTCGTCATGTTCATGATGTCTTCGTCGAGCGAATTCATCTTGGTATGAAACTCAAGACACGCAACGCCATCGCCCATATCGCGCAAAGTTGCACCCGCGTTTTGCGCCACGATCTTTTGCTGTTTCAGAACGATCATACCTTCGGGCTTTTTCAGCTTTGCATACTTGCCCTTGACCGCATCATACACGCCAACCATCTCACCGTTCTTATATTGATAGAACGACTCGACGCCGCTCTTCAACATCTCGTTCACCCATTTCGCGGCAGGGTACCCGCGGCTTTCATCTGCTTCACCGTCTCTTTCACGCCGAGCATGTCCCACATCTCGAACGGACCTGCCTCGTGCATGAAGCCCCAACGGATTGCATCATCAATTGGTTTCACTGTATCCGCGACTTCGGGAATAATAGACGATGCGTACTGGAAACTTTGATACGTCAACGCTTTGACTAAAGTCGCCGCCTTATCATCCGCTTCCAACATGACCTTGAGCCTGCCCGCCAAATCCTCGACATCTTTCGCCGCCTTGACCGAGTCAAAGCGCGGCTTGGTCGGCGCGGTGTGTTCGAGTGTATTCAGGTCAAGAGACAAGAATTCTTTCTTGCCTTCAGCATTACGGACTTCTTTATAGAAACCAACCTTAGTCTTATTGCCAAGCCACTTACGCTCGATCAAAGTGGAGATCAACTTATTCGGTGCTTCGGCTTTGAGATATTCCTGCCCAAGCTTGTCATGCGGAATCAATGGAGCAAGGTTGCGACCGACATGATCCCATACGTCAACGCCAACAAGATCGATCAAGCGAAACGTGGCAGTCTTCGGTCGCCCCATCAACGGACCTGTCAACGCGTCCACTTCATCCACGGTGTAACCGTTCTTCATGATGAAGTCCAACCCGAAGGCGCCCGTGCCAAACGCGACACGATTGCCGATGAAGTTGGGCGTGTCTTTGCACAAGACAACGCCCTTGCCCAAACGATACTCACCAAAATGACTGATGAACTCAACCACATCGTTAGACGTATCTTTGGTCGGAATCACTTCCAACAGTTTCAAATAGCGTGGCGGATTGAAGAAATGCATTCCAAGGAAATGTTTCTTGAATTCCTTTGAGCGCCCTTCCGCAATAGCATGTACGGGAATACCCGATGTGTTCGTCGAAACGATCGTATTCGGCTTGCGAATCTCGTCTATACGCGCCATCAAATCCTGTTTGATCTTGAGATTCTCAATGATCGCTTCACAGACCCAATCCGCCTCGGCGACTACGCTGAAATCGTCTTCGAGATTTCCCAACTTGACCAATGTCTTCAATTCAGAAGACATCAAATTGGCAGGCTTGGCTTTCAAGCAAGCTTCCCAACCGTTATTGACGATCTTGTTTTTATCGCCATCCTTCGATGGAATATCCAACAATGTCACAGGGATGCCCACATTTGCAAGATGCGCCGCAATGGACGCACCCATCGTCCCTGAGCCGATGACTACTGCTTTGTGAATTTGATATTTCATATCAACTCCTTGCTTCCACATCTATCTAGAAGAAAAACGATTGATTAGTTTCTGGCATGCGTCAAATACTTCATGACCGACTCTTGCTTCATACTCAGCGATCTCTTTATCCTTCTCAACCAACACCTTTTCATTCCAATATTTTCTCTCATCACCAATTGGCAGATTATCTGTCTCTGAGTCAATACCAATGAAAAGCACAAAGTCATCGTCAATCTGTTTAAACAACTCGTAATGCAATCTACTCAACGTTCGTGCACCTAAGAGAACGCTAGTTTCACCACACAAGATCGCTTCACAGACATCAACAACCTGATTTTGAACGGTGAGTAAATATTCACGGTGTTCTTCATTCGCTTCAGCCATAAAGTTATCACTCTATCAGGAGCAACAATGTTGTGTCTTGCTCGAATTACCTCAAATCCTTCCCGCTATAGCCCAAAATCTGACGCGCCACCACAAGGCGATTGATCTGTCCCGTACCTTCATAGATGTCTGTAATTTTTGCATCGCGGAACCACTTCTCTGCAAGGAATTCACGGCTGTAACCGAGCGGACCCAAAATCTCGACCACCTTCTGCGTGATCTTCGTGCCCACGTCGCCAGCCTTCACCTTGCTCATCGAAGCCTCCAACGCGTTCGACTTTTTATTGTCCGCCATCCACACCGCCTTGATAACCATTAGCCACGCGGACTTGAGCATGATCTCCATATCGATCACGTCACGTTCAATGGATGTCAATTTTTGACGCGGCAATCCATATCGAATTTGGACACCATTCTCTGCAAGTTTTTCCTTCAAAAATTCAAGCGCGGCTCTTGCCACGCCGATACCTGACGCCGCCACGAGAGGCCTCGTCGCATCGAAGGTTGCCATTGCACCTTTGAAGCCGGTTGTCGTTTTCTCAACGGTTGGGCTTCCAAGAATGTTGTCATACGGAACACGCGCATCTACAAGTGAGATCGCCGCCGTGTCACTGACACGAATACCGAGCTTATGTTCCAGCTTGGCAATTCTTACACCGGGCGTTCCACTTTCCACAACGAATGCACGCATCCCACCACGACCAGCTGTCGGATCAATGCTCGCCCACACAACGATAAAGCCTTTACCAAGTTTTTCATATTCTGTGAAAGACTTATCGCCACCAGTGACAAAGATCTTCTCACCATTGAGCACCCATTCATTTGTCTTTTCATCCAATACAGCTCGTGCTCGAATAGATGATGTATCCGAACCCGCTCCCGGCTCGGTCATACACATCGCCGCAAATGTGGGCTTCTCTTCCATAAAACGGGCAAGGAATTTAGCACGCTGTTCAGGAGTCCCTGCCGCCTGTACTGCGGCGGCACCAAGCCCGCCACCCGGAGTAATGAGATACATACCTACATCACCCCAAGCAAGCGCTTCGATCTGCGAGGCTAATACCTGATAAGCAATTGGCGGCCGCTTTTCCTTTTTCTCATCACCATTATGCCCGTTATCCTTTTCCTTTGGTGGCGCCAGTGAACCAACTCCCAAGGATTTCATGGCTGTGTGCATGAATTCAATGTAATCCCAGGGAATCTCGTGCTCGTTCTCATCGAAGTAACGTGACTTCGACCTCATCATCTCTTCGCCGACAGTCTTCAACATGAACTGCACTTGTGTGATCGGTTTGGGGGCTTCAAATTCGATTGGCATCTCGTCCTCCTTTATATAATCGCCAGCCCAGTAAAGGTGGCAAAACCTCGTCCATTGCGCATCCACATCTCAACGGGATGTTCACGGATGTAACCGTGACCGCCCAATATTTGCACCGCACGGTCAGTGACCATCATCGCCATATCAGCGGCGCCGGTGTACGCGAGATACGCTTCATTCGCGGCATCCTCACGGCCCTGATCAAGTTTCCATGCGGCTTCCCATGTCAACAAACGGCTGGCTTCGATCTCAGTCCGCATTTCGGCAAGCATGAAGGCAATGGCTTGCTTTTGCGCGATCTTCACGCCAAAGGCTTCACGTTCCTTGGCATAGTTCATGCTGTATTCGAATGCCGCATTTGCCACGCCGATCGCGGCTGAAGCGGTAGCAACGCGCATCGAAGCAAGGACCAATTCAAAGTCCATGCCGGAAGCGCCACCGAGTCGATTTACAGCGGGCACTTTGACATTATCCAATTTGACTCGATACATCGGAAGCGCGTTGAGACTCATCAACTTCTCGCGTTCATCGCTGACAGTTAATCCCGCCACATCTTTCGGGACAATAAAGGCCTGCGTCTGCCCATCAAGATTTGCGTACACGATGAGCATCTTCGCATCCTTTGCAAATGGGACAAAAGCCTTCTCTCCATTGAGAATGTATTCATCACTTTTGAGGATTGCGATTGTCTTCAATTCGTTAGGGTCAAAATCAAAAGCATATTCGATGAGAGCCGAAGTGTACGGGGCCCAATCACCTTCGATGACCTTTGGCAGATATTCTTTCTTCTGCTCTTCACTCCCTGCAAGCAAAATTGGCATCGCAAAAAGACTTGGCGTCATCACTGCCAATGTGCCAGCCAGATCGCCAAACGCCATCTCTTCGAGCGCCAACACACCTGTGACGGCACTTCGTTCGCCGAAACCACCATACGCTTCAGGGATGGACGCCTGCAACAAACCAATCTCCCAGCCCTTACTCACAAGCTTCCTTGGCAGTTCGCGGCTTTCTTCGGCATCATGTGCCGCAGTACGCAGATCATTAACCGCGTACTTATTCACCGCATCGATCAACATTTGTTGCTCTTCGGTTGGATCAAACGAGTACATGATTTGTCTCCTTGGGAAGGATTTCGGAATCTGGAATATCTTTCAAGCGGCGGTAACGAGCGGGGTTCCCCTGCTCAAGCTCGTCCACATTGACAACTTCGATCATGCCATGCTCATACAAGTATTCAACATACGCGCCTGTCTTTTCAATGACAAGCAATTGGTTATATCCACTCATTTCGCCGTACACCGCTTTGCACACTTCGGAGATCGTAAGAGGTTCCTGCAAAGCATGGATCGCCTTACTCATACGACGAATAATATTCTGGCGAGTTGCTTCAATTTGAGCATGCAGATCTGTTATGACATCATCGTGTCCATTCAAGATCAGGCGTGCGCCTTTTGCCCATGCTTCAAAACGCGACAACGAATCAAGATAATGATCGAGACCACCATAAGGATTAATAGACTCAGGCGCAATATGCGGCGTGACGCCTTCCACAACCATATCGCCGCAGAAAACAATATCATCCAGTCGCATCGCAACATGACCTGGGCAATGTCCCGGCAAATGGACAATATCCAACGCTGAAAAATTTTCGTCGTACACAAAGTCCACAGGGATGGATTGGTACAAAGCTTTGGTAAAACGGTAAATGTTGACGAGTGAATCAGCTTCTTCTTTAGTGAGACCAGTTTCAGTTAAGAAAGAGGCGAGGCGACGTCCTGTAAGAGCCAGTCTTGCATCATGATGCGCAATGGTTTGCACATCCAGTTCGTGGCATCCAACCTTCGCATCGGTAAGGGGCTTGAGTTTGGTAAGCCCGCCGTAGTGGTCAATATGAGCGTGCGTGAGAAGTATGTGGGTTAGGTCTGAAGGCTGAAGTCCCGCTTGTTTCAAGCCGTTGAGTAGATCTTCGTGGGATGTGTCTGTGCCAGAGCCGGTGTCGATCAGATAATTGCTTCCATTGTTTTGAATAAGATATGCGTGCACCCAAAACTTCGGGAAGGCCTGAAGCGGTATCCGATGAACCTTGGACCCAGCCGAAGTTTCAAACAAGGCGTACGTGGCTTGCGCACTCATTTGAGCAATCCGTTCAGCAACAAGTTCGAGTAATCATCAGCGATCTGCTCGATGGTCTTTTCGCCGTCGGGGCGATACCATGTGATCGTCCAGTTCATAAGACCGAGCAGGGCACGTGCCGTGAGAGGGATATCTTCACAGAGAAACAACTTCGCCTTGACACCTTCAGTAAGGACATCGCGCCAAAGCGATTCAAATTGATCACGAGTGGGAACGTGCCGTGCATGTTGTCTGCGCTCGAGGGCACGATGTTCAAACAAAAGAACGGTCGCAAGGTCAACATTCTCGGCAAGAATCTGCATGTATTCGCGAACCATCAACCGCAATTTCTTATCGGCAGGGGTGTTTTGAGTGGCGATGGAGGAGATTCGGTCAAGCAGAAGTTGCAAGGCTTGATCGAGAATATCGAGCAGTATCTCTTGTTTGGATGCTACATGATGATACAGGCTTGCCTTCTGCAAATTTACTGCTTCGGCAATATCGTTCATGGACGCGCCATGAAAACCTTTCTCACGAAAGATCTGCGCAGCGGCTTCGAGAATGTCTTGTCTGGTCATAGGCGCTCCTACCTACCGAACGGTCGGTTGTGTTATAATAACTGACACATCTTCGACTGTCAAGGCAAATCACGAAAAGAATAAGTTACAGGAGATAACGGATGAAGTACTTCATCACAGGTACCACCGGGTTTGTTGGCGGTGTACTGGCAAAGAAATTACGCGAGCAGGGACATACGGTCCATGCATCGGTGCGAAACATTGAAAAGGCCGATAAACTGAAAGCCATTGGTGTGAAATTATTCAAAGGGGATGTAACGGACAAAGAGTCCATGCGTGAAGCGATGACCGGCGTGGATGGCGTCTATCATGTTGCAGGCTGGTACAAAGTCGGCACACGCGATAAAAGCGGTGGCGAAGCGGTCAACATTCAGGGTACTCGTAATGTGCTTGAGCTGATGCAGGAGTTGAAAATCCCCAAAGGGGTTTATACCAGTACACTGGCGATCAACTCAGACACACACGGCCAACTTGTAGATGAGACTTATCACTTTAATGGTCAACATCTCAGCGAGTACGACCGTTCCAAGGCAGTTGCACACAAGATCGCAGAAGAATTTATTGCAGAAGGGCTCCCCCTCGTTGTCGTCATGCCCGGAGCGATCTATGGTCCCGGTGATACATCCACAATACGGGTTAACATCATTAGTCTTCTAAAGGGGCAACTCCCCATGGTACCGACCCAAACCGAACTGTGCTGGGCTCACGTAGATGATACGGTAGAAGGCCACATCCTTGCGATGGAAAAAGGCAAGATTGGAGAGTCGTATATGATCTGTGGCAAGCCATATAAAGTGGCGGATATGTTCATACTCGCCAGCAAAGTTGCCGGAAAACGTGCGCCGATGGTGGCTCCTCATCAGTTGGTCAAGGCTCTGTCCGTTATAGCAAGTCCCTTCGATAGTTTTCTACCCGAAACATATACATCTGAGGGACTGCGTATCATTGCAGGTGTCACATACATCGGCGACAACAGCAAAGCAAAACGTGAACTTGGCTACGACCCACGTCCAGTAAGCACAGGTTGGCCGGACATAATTCGTCATGAAATGTCCTTACTAGGCATGAATTAAACCTAAACGGCTATGCTATAATAAAATTATGACAACACCGCAATCTGCACCAGAACCCACCCCCACACCATCTTTGACTCCTGAAGAACTCGCCGCGCAACGTGAACAGGAAGCGCAAATGAAACGCACAATGACCGGCGTCGGCATTGGCGCGGTAATTTTACTGATACTGCTTGGAGTATCGATCTACTTCCTGCTTCAACCCGGCACCCCCACCGATAAAATCCGCGATGTCTTCATTATCGTTGTCGTTCTCGAATCGTTGGTCATCGGCGTGGCTTTGATCATACTTGTGGTGCAATTGGCGAGTCTCATCAATCTGTTGCAAAATGAGGTTCGCCCAATCCTCAAGGCCACCACGGATACAGTCAACAACCTGCGTGGCACAGCAGAATTTCTGGGCGAGAATGTTGTAGAACCCGTCATCAAACTCAATGGGTATCTGGCAGGCTTATACCGTATGTTAGAATTGATGGGCGTCAAGAAAAAATAGTTTAATACCCTTGAGGTTTTTAATACCTTGAGGTCTTACAAACAACCAAAGAAATAATAACCACAGGAGGTTACCATGTCTGATCGTGATGAATTTGGAGCATTTCTCGTAGGCTTCATCGTTGGCGGCCTGAGCGGCGCAGTAGTTGCTTTGCTTTTCGCCCCTCAATCTGGTGAAGAAACCCGCGCCCTGATCAAGGATAAATCCATTGAACTGCGCGATAAGGCTCAGGTCTCTGCCGAGGAAGCACTCGCCCGCGCTGAACAAGTTGCGGCCGATGCCCGTGCCCGTGCCGACGAACTTGCCAAAGAGATCCGTGAACGTGGCACTGAAGTTTATAACACAGCCCGCGAACGCGGCACAGAAGTTTACAATACGGCACGCGAACGCGGCCAGGCTGTAGTAGAAGAAGTGCGTGAACGCGGCAAGAGCGCAGTAGAAGCCGTTCGCAAACCCAAGAAATCTGACGAAGAAGCATCTGCCGCCTAAACGGCAATGGATACAGCAAGGGTTTGGTGACGCACCAGCGCCATCAAACCCTTGTTTTTTTGCTTGCACCCCGTGCGCACATTCCTCCGCATCTTTTTTTACTTCCTCTATCACCAATTCGCATTCGCCTACGATCTCGTTGCGGCAGTGGTTTCATTTGGTCACTGGAACAATTGGATATTGGAAGTGCGCCCCTTCATCGAAGGGACTCGAATTCTCGAAATCGGCCATGGCCCTGGACATTTACAACGTGTCCTTCTTAACCGTGGGCTGGTTTCTGTTGCTATAGACGAATCTGCCTCGATGGGTCATCTCGCCAAACGCAACCTGACGAGACTCAACTCTGCATCTTCCATTCAATCATCAGCCCATATATCGCACATCCACCAGCCTGGCTACGCGCAGACAAAATTGACCCGTGGACTTGCTCAACAACTCCCCTTTTGTGACAAGTCCTTTGACACGGTGATCGCAACGTTCCCTGCAGAATACATCGCCGATCCGCTTACATTGTCAGAGGTAAAGAGATGCCTTTCGGACGGAGGCAGGTTTATCGTTCTGCTTGCCGCGATGCCCAAGAATCCATTTTTATCGTGGCTGTTCAAAGTCACAGGGCAGGCATCATCCGAAGCGGAGGAAGTCATTCGCGAAAGCTTGGAAGAACCGTTCATTGAATCTGACCTTGATATTGAAACACAAATGATCGAAAGGCCATCAGGCTCTGTGATCATTATTCTCGCTACAAAGAAAGAGATTTAAATCATGCTCAAAAAACTTCGTGAACCCGTAAACAGCCTTACCCATTGGGTGGGCGCCGCGCTTGCATTAGCAGGCTTGATCGCATTGCTCATTGTTGGTTGGAGCACACCTGCCAAGATCATTTCCTTGACGATCTATGGCATCAGCTTGATCGCCATGTTCTCGGCCAGCGCTACCTATCATATGGTGCGCGTGAAGGACAAGGCACTGGAAATTTTCCGTAAAATAGACCACGCCGCGATCTATTTTCTCATCGCAGGCACTTACACCCCATTCTGTGTGAACGCCTTCGAAGGCTTTTGGAAGTGGGGCATGTTGAGCATCATCTGGTCGTTGGCGTTGATCGGGATCATCGTGAAGGTGTTCTACATCCGTGCGCCACGCTGGTTGAACACAGCAATCTATCTTGCGATGGGATGGTTGTGTGTGGGAGCGGCTGGCCAGATGCTTGCAGTTCTGCCTGTGTGGGTCTTTGGTTGGCTGATCGCAGGTGGAGTGATCTACACTCTCGGCGCGATCGTATACGCCACAAAGATATTCAACTTCGTCCCCGGTGTATTCGGCTTTCATGAGGTGTGGCATATTTTCGTTATGCTTGCGGCCGCCGCACACTTTGTCGCTGTGTTGGGCGTGGCGATATAGTCTCGCATAAAATTTCTCTGGAGGGAAACTATGTTGCTTGGTTTTAGTTTGAACGACCTTTTTCTTTTTCCGCTTCAAGATCGTGAAGCGCGAAAACATCTACTTATCGGAAGCCTGATCTACCTTGCAGGCTTTATTATTCCGATACTTCCCATACTGGTCATTACTGGATATCACGCGATCATCGTCCGTCAAATATTGAACGGTGAGAAACCACATCTCGTAAAATGGGACAACTGGGATGCATTATTAAAAGACGGGTTGCGCATGATGGGCATCAGGTTAGTCTTTGCATTGCCGATCTTTGTTCTAATGTTCCCGTTTTTCATTTCGATGTTTGCGCTCCCTTTTATTGCATCACTTGGAAAAGGCAACGAGAACATCATCTTTATTTTTATACTAATAAGCATCCTAGTATTCATATTGATCACCCCGCTCTCTCTTATCATTGGGATTATTGCCCCGGTTTCCGAAATTCATATGCTGGCTAAAGATGAATTTACTGCGGGCTTTAAAGTCTCAGCATGGTGGCCGATCTTCAAGGCAAATTGGGGAGGCTTTGTTTTAGCGTATGCCATCGTGTATGGAGCCACAATGGTCCTAATGTTTGCGATGCAATTTCTGTTTGTTACAGTCGTGTTGATCTGTCTTGTCCCGTTCTTATTGGCGGGGATATCCATGTACTATACGCTTATCATGTACGTAACATTCGCCCAAGCCTACAAACAAGGGCTCGAAAAAATATATCCAAGCAAAGGCATCGTGGTAAATGAAGGAGGTACATCATGACAGCTTATGTAATTCTTGATATTAAGATCACCAATCCCGAAGGCTACGAAGAGTACAAGAAGCTTGCCCCACCCGCTGTTGCTTTATATGGCGGGAAGTACATTGCCCGCGGTGGTGGGACAGAAGTTCTCGAAGGTGATTGGGAACCTGGCAGGATCGTCGTCTTGCAATTTGAAAGTACTGAGAGAGCAAAAGCTTGGTTGAATTCTCCAGAGTACAGCGAAGCAAAAGCCATGAGACACAAGTACTCTGTTTCCAAAGCGGTTGTAGTTGAAGGGGTTTAATTCCTCACCTTGAGTAGCAAAATCTGTAACGCGGCATGCATGCCGCGTTACTTTTTATTTTAAAATTTGAAATAGATTGCTGTAGTCATCTGTCCACAGCTTGAGATTGGTCGAGTAACCGCTCAAGTCAATCTCATGATCTTGAATGGCAGGGACATTCAACAGCGCAGGGTCGCGTGCGAGCAAAATCCAATGAGAGGCATAGCCACCGTTTGAGTCACCTGCGTAATTAACTCGAACCATATGTAAACCGTAGTGTTGAGCCAGTTGCCAGAAGACGGGTTGCAAATCGAGGTGCAAGTTCGTGATGTGCGCGGCAATGATGCCATCGGGGGCGAGGTGCTCGAGATATAGGGCAAAAGCTTCTTTTGTGACAAGGTGGACGGGGATCGAGTCACTGCTGAAGGTATCCAACGCAAGAACATCGAATTGTTGTGAGCCGTTTTCAGCCAACTCACGCTCAAGAGAAATGCGTGCATCGCCGAGGACCATTGTCACATCGGCTTTGCTATCTTTGATGAAGGAAAAATACCCGCCTCTTCCTTCCGCCAGGTCTGTTACCACAGGATTGATCTCATACAAGCGATAGACATCACCCGGCTGGCCGTAACTCGCCAATGTCCCTGCGCCGACTCCCAACATGCCCACGCGCAGTCCCTGTCCGTAACGCGGATGATTCAGAATTGCGAGTCCCGCCCCCCCATCTTTGACGTAATAGGTCGTTGGCAGATCACGTTCTTCAGGTGAAATGAATTCCAGTCCGTGGACAGTAATTCCGTGCGCCATGAGATACGCTGGCCGATGCGGGTTACCAACCAAGTCTTGCCGCACACGGATCACACCGTAGAAGTTCCGTTTGGAGTAGAGCGAGCCTGAGAAGTATGTTCCCACTACAACCAGCATAACTGTCACCAAGCCGAATACAAAGAAGACAAATCTTGCACGTTCGTTGACTGCACGGTTGCCACGCAGAACCGTCAACACTATCGCAATCGTCATTGCCAAACCGACGAAGAACTCCCAATAGCCATTGAAGATGACAGGCGCAACCAGGCTGACGAAGAGTCCGCCAAGCGCGCCACCGATGGAAACCATGAGATAGAAACTGGTGAGATGGTCCGCTTCGGGGCGAAGGAGATAGAGTTCGCCGTGACAAAGCATACATGCAGTAAAAAGCAACAAGCAATAGGCGAGTATCTGCCAATAGACATGTAAACGAGTTGAGTTGAGCAGGACAAACAATGTCGCTACTGTGGCGACGATAAAGAGAGCAGAATAAAGTTTGCGGTTATAGCCACGTTCGCCTGAGAATGTCAGAATGAAGGACACAAGGTAAAGCGCAAGCGGAAGAATCCACAAGAACGGAATGACTGCAACTTCTTGTGAAATTTGATTCGTCACTGACAACAAGAATAAAGATGCGGTCGCGCTCAACGCGATCCATAGGGAGAATAAAGATAGAGATGGGCGCTCGCTTGTTCGGACGGAAGCAGTTGTCGTTGGGGAGAGAGGCGAAGCGCGTTCGTTTTGGATCGCGATCCAGCCTGCGAAAAATCCAAACAACACGAAACCGATCGACCACATCCATCCCTGATATTGCAAGGATAAATTTGGCTCAACCAAAATAGGATAGGCAAGCAAGCCGAGGAGCGACCCAACGTTGGATAAGGAGTACAGTTTTGCGTAAGACTGTTCGGGGAAAACACGGCTGAACCATGCCTGCATGAGCGGGCTGTTTGATGCGAGGAGGAAGTAGGGTAGGCCTACCGAGACAATCAGTAATTTGAAAATATCCAGGATCGGCGTATCCACATTCTGCGGCTTCCAACTGGCATCGGGCGTGATGGGTGATTTCCAAACAAACGAAAGAAAGACCACAAGAATGGTTGCCAGCGCGATCAGTGAAACATGAATGACCGTTTGTTTTTTTGCGCGCCCCATGAGCCAATAGGCATATGCATACCCGCCCATGAGCAGGACTTGAAAAAACAACATGACCGTTGACCAGACTGCAGGTGTACCGCCGAACCATGGCAATATGAATTTGCCGATCATCGGCTGGATCTGGAAAAGAAGAAAAGCAGAAAGAAAAATGCTGACGGCAAAGATGATCATGATGAGGTTCCTTGCGCATCATTGTACATGATGGAAAGAATTCATGTACAATCAAAACCATATGAAGACCGTTACCATTCACCACATCCGCCCAGGGAAGAAAACTCAAATCTTCACAGAAAGGTTTGTCTCAGACGATCAATATGGTCTTACGACATTGACGATTCTTTCCGAGACCGATTCCAAATCCATGAGCGAGCGGCTTTTCTCTCAAGGGTTTATCAAAGCGAGCGACATAGTTCACTCTGTGGCAAAATATTATTCCTACAGTGAGTATTTCAACCTGCTGGTATTCGGCGATCCCGCTGGCGAAGCGATTGGATATTATTCAGATATGGCCATGCCCCTCCGCAAAGTGGATGATGGATATGAGATTGTCGACCTGTTCCTTGATATCTGGTTCAAACCTGATGGTACACTGCTCGAATTGGATTTCGATGAATTTCAAGACGCGATCACGAAAGGTCTCATCACAAAAGAACAACAGGAATTTGCTCTGATGGCTTTTGAACGATTAAAGGATGAAGCAAAGCAAGGCATTTACCCTCAACACTATATTCGAAAGGGATAATTACATGAAGCAAAATATAAGGAAGGCATCAGGGGTATTTCTCATTCTCGGGATTGTGTTTCTTGTCGTTGGTATTAGCACAAACAACACGGCTTTTTCGTGGGCGGCGGTTGCATTTGTTGTCCTCTCGCTTCTGCTGGGTGGACGTTGGATGCGGCCCAGGAAAAGATAAAACACGTTTATAGGTACAGGAGAAGATATGGATACAAAACCCGCTTTAGATGCAACTCTCGTTCAGGAATTTGTCGGCAATGCGCATGGAAACCTTGATCGCGTCAAGGAATTGATTGCGCAGGAACCCGGGTTAGTCAACGCCACATGGGATTGGGGTGGCGGAGATTTTGAAACTGCGCTCGGCGCTGCCTCACACATGGGCAGAAAAGACATCGCCAACTTCCTGCTTGAACACGGTGCACGGCTCGATGTCTTTGCAGCTGCCATGCTAGGGAACCTAGAAATCGTCAAAGCTGTGCTTGAAGCATACCCCGATGCAATAAAAACACCGGGGCCACATGGTATCCCATTGATCACACACGCAGAAGCAGGCGGTGAAGATGCAAAAACTGTGCTGGAGTTTCTCTCAACAAGGAGATAATGTGTTCAACGCAAGTCTTGCACAGACATTCTAAAGAAACGGTTCGTGGAAATTAAGCCGCCTTGGCACGCATCTTTTGCCTGATCAATGCAGAACGAAAGATGCGGTCGAAGAATCCCTTGTAACCATCCTTGTCATAGAGAATCATATAATCAGCAGGGCCATATTCTTCAGGCTTGAGCATAATGGCAGGGTTTGAGTTGATCTCCAAAATGAACAATTCGCCTTGTTCATTCATACGCACATCACAACGACCATACCCAACGATGCCCATTGCCTTGAACATGCGGATGGCAATATCCTGCAATCTGGGTATCAACTCTTCATCTGTAACTCGCTTGAAGCTAAACGGCAAAGAAGCATCCCATTTAACAACTGTATGCCAAAATTCCTCGCCTGGAGGAAAGCTCAACTCTGTCGGCGGGTACGCAACTGGACTCGAAAAATCGTCGGGGTTGTCCACGACTAGGACGTTGTACTCTTTGCCAACAATGAATTCTTCCATGCGGGCGGCGCCATATGTCTTGCAAATGCGCTCCACTTGCATAAGCACTTCAGCCAGCGAATTACAACGAGACTCCTTTATCATCCCAGTGCTTCCATAGCTCTGTGGGTGTTTGACCATGATCGGGTAGCGCAGAGTCTTCACCAATTGCTCTGCTTCTTCCACTGAACGGACTCGATAGCCCTTCGCAAACCCAACCCCATTCGCATCAGCGGCGGCTTGCATCTCTTCACGTGTGGGGTCAAATAACTTTGAATCTGCACCCGTGAACGGCAAATTCAATTCTTCAAGACCTTTGACGACTTCGATGCCTTCATACGCATTTTGATCGTCTGCATCTTCATCGTCCATTTCATACCCTTCACAGACATTAAGATACACATCAAATTCGTTTCGCTCTTTCAACGACTTCAACACATCCATTACCGGAGCCCGCACAGTGACGAACTCATAGTCAAAATCTTTCAGGTAAGGCGATACATCAAAATCCTGTATTTCTTCATCAGACAAAACACAAACACGCATCTCTGCCTCCGAGGTAAATTATTTTTCCGAACGGGTTCTTTCCCGCTGACGAATTATGGCCGAACGAAAGATCCGATCTAAAAAACCTTCGTGACCTTCCGGGTCATATTCCATCATGATATCGGCCGGGCCAAGGTCTTCGGGCTTGTACAAGATTCCATTATTGGGGTTGATCTCGATCATGAACAATTCACCTGCCTTGTTCATACGGATGTCGCAACGCGCGTACCCAATTCCATTCATCGCAACATACAACCTGCGCGACATATCTTTCAATCGATCTGCCAACGCCGCATCCTTCACTTTCTTCAAATAAACATATTCCTTCCACTTTACCTGCGAATGCAAAAAGCTTTCACCATCAGGAATTGTCAATTCAGCAGGCGGATACACAAACGGACTGGCAAGGTCATCGGGGTTATCAACAACAAACACTGTAAACTCTCGCCCATCAACGAACTCTTCTACGCGCGCACTTCCAAAACGATTACAAATACGCCTGACCTGTTGCTTCAATTCCTGCACATTTTCCACGCGGGACTTCCGAGTCATGCCTGTGCTCCCGTAACTGTTGGGATGCTTCACCATGAGCGGATATTGCAAACCATCCGTCAGCGCTTCCACCTCAGCGACATCTGGTACGTTGACCCCTTGAACGAATCCAATCTGATTCTTTTTCGCAATGGCCTGCATCGTCTCACGCGTAGGATCATAGAACTTACTGTCAGACCCTGTGAAGGGAAGATTTAACTTTTCAAGAGCTTTCACAACATCCAACCCAGAGTAATCGGGAGGCTCTTCACCTTCGCACAGATTCAAATACACATCAAAATCGTTCTGCTCCTTTAAAGAACGTAGACGTTCCATCACAGGCGACGTCATAACGACGACCGTCCATGTGCAGCCATTCATGTAATAGCCAGGGTCAAAGGTTTCATATCCATCGTCCATCAGAATACAGACACGTAATCTCACTTCAGGTTTGGACATGTCGTTGATTATTACACAATCCTCCATCATGACAATATTTTTGAACATTAAAAGTTTACTGATTCCTTGCATGGCAGGCTCAGCCACGCATGAGAATAAACAAAGCCTATCTATTGACAAATCCCTACACATCGCCTAAAATTTAGGCATACCTAAATTTTATTTTAAAAGGCAATAACTATGGATTACACATCACTGAAAATCATTGGAATCCTTGCGTTTCTAGGCGCATTCCTTTACGCCATTGGCGATGTGCTTTTACTCGCGAGCAAAGCAAACCTTGATGAGTATCCCAAGTTGAAACCTTTCTCTAAGCTGCTCTCTGACTCTGAAAAGATGGTTGTACTCTCCCCTAACCGCATGATGTGGGGCGCACTCATCGGCGTCTTTTCTACGCCATTGGTATTATTGGGATTTTGGCAGGTGTATCAAGGCTTGGGCGGAGGAAAGGATTGGGCGGCGCTGGCAACCTTCGGCTTGTTCGGAAGCGCCTCCGTCATCGGCGCATTCGTGCATGGATCGTTCTTTTATCTGGGCGAATACATCCAAGCGCTGAACAAAGTCGAAGAAAAATCGCAGGTTGTTATCACGGCCATGATCGAACGTCACAAAAAGGTCATGCTCATCACCTATGGACCGCTTCTACTCTTCATTGTCATTGCTTCGGTCATGTTCTCGATTTTGGTTTGGTTGGGTAAAACAAACTTCCCAATCTGGATGTCTGCGATCAACCCCGTCACAATGACCATTACATGGATGCTGGCCAAGCGCATTCTTCCCCAATTCGTCCGGGATTGGACCGAAGGCGCGGGCTTCAACATTGCTTATATGGCGTTCTTCGCCTGCACGACGATATCACTATGGAAATAACAATGAAACAAACACTCACTGTCTCCATTCAAGATTATCTGAAGACCATCTATGAATTAACCGAAAGCGGAGAGAGCGCCAGCACAAACGCGCTTGCACAAAAATTGAAGGTCAGCGCCCCATCGGTAACAGGCATGATCCAAAAGCTTGCATCATCCAAGCCTGCACTGGTCGAGTACCAAAAACACCAAGGCGCAACACTGACCAAAGATGGCAGGCGTGCGGCACTCGAAGTAATTCGTCATCACCGCCTGCTCGAAGCCTGGCTCGTGCAAACGCTGGGCTATTCATGGGATGAGGTCCATGAAGAGGCAGAACGACTCGAACACGTTATCTCAGAGGATTTCGAGAGGCGTATCGCCGCGGCAATGGGCCACCCCACCCGCGACCCACACGGTGAACTTATTCCCACAGCAGAGCTAGTAATGCCTGAAGATACATCAGCGCCGCTTTCATCACTTCGCCCAAATCAAACAGGCACCGTGCTATGCGTTAAAGCCGCAGATACTGAATTACTTCGTCATCTAGAGAGCCTTGGCTTAGTCCCCGATGCGGAGATCGAAGTAAAGGAATACTCTCCCTTCGACCATAATCTAACGGTAAAGATCGGCCGAAAGACAACGGTTCTTGGATTGAACATCACAAACAAAGTTTTTGTTGAGGAAAGTTAGCTAGCGTAAGCATGTTCAAGCACCTAATGATTCTTTCCTCCCTACCGCCGATCAGCCTCACCGAGATTTTTGTTGTGTTGGCAGTCGCGAGCGTGGCATATTTCATTGTATTCAATAATTTTGAAAAACACCTGCCCGCCAAAAGAAGAATAACAAAACTTTTCGTAGTGGTAGGTATGCTGGCAGTTTTAGGCATTTTGTTCGGCAGGTATATTTTTTGGGGCGTCATAGCCTTGATGACCACGGGACAAATTTATCTTCATGGCGTGTATTTTCCAAAACATGGAATCAACGGCTTGACAGCCGAACCGCACGAGGAATATTTAGAAGTAATCGCAAAGATGAAAGGTAACAAGTAAATATGAACGAAAACATTTTCCGCATTTTAGCCGCCCTGATCCTTTTTACAGGTATGGGCATCTCCATCTACTTCCGCACCAAAGCGGACAGAGAGTCTGGAGAAAAACTTTCCCGCAAAGCAGACGGCACCATCATGATGACGATCATTCGCATCGGTGGGCTTATTCTTTGGCTCAGCCCATTTGTGTATCTCATCAACCCAGCATGGATGGCGTGGTCAAAGCTCGGCTTGCCAGATTGGGTACGCTGGCTTGGTGTCGGCATCGGGATCGTGAACACATTTGGCATTTACTGGTTATTCAGCAGTATCGGCACAGGCATCACCCCCGTCAGCGCCACACGCAAAGAGCACAAACTCGTCACAAACGGAATTTACAAATACATCCGTCACCCGCTTTACACCTTTGGCTCATCCATGTTCATTGCCTTTGGCATGATGGCAGATAGTTGGTTCGTCGCTGCGCTGGGCATCCTCACGTTCATTCTCATGGCGATCCGCACACCAAAGGAAGAAGCCAATCTCATCGCTAAATTCGGCGATGAATACCGTGAATACATGAAGCGGACAGGCAGATTCCTGCCTAAAGTGTTTTAGAGGTTTTGATCATATGAAGAAACAATTCATTCTCCTAGCCATTGCTGTGGTCGTTGTTTCCGCATTTGTCGTTTTTCGCTCCGGCCCGACGAATGCCGCCCCATCAGTAAAAACAGAAGTCAGCTACGCAAAGGATGTGCAACCCATCCTTGAAAGCCGCTGTGGGAAGTGCCACATGGGCGAGTTCGTGAGCGAAGGCCTGCACATGGACACGTACGAGTCGCTGATGGAAGGCTCCGACCATGGACCAGTCATCGTCCCAGGTGATGCGGGCAAAAGTCTTCTTGTTCAAAAACTCGCCAAAGGCGAAATGCCCAAGCGTGGACCGAAACTCACGCCCGCACAGATCCAGATCATCACAGACTGGATCGAAGCTGGAGCATTGAATAACTAAACACTATAGGTGACAGTCACTTTGAAAGAGACTGTCACCTATCTTTACAAAGACTCAAATCACGTTTATTGGAGATGAGAGATTATGAATAACAAAATATCCAGAAGAGATTTTCTCAAAGTAGGCGGACTCGCCGCAATGCTTGGCACAACTGGCGTGGTTGCCTTTGACCAAACAAAAGGTAAAGGTCCGACACAAACCAGCGATCACAGTCATAACGCACAGGATGACAATCCACCCAAACAACATGTGATGCAACAAGGTGACCACGGCGACCTGCCAGGAACCGTCGGCGAAGTGGATCATGAAGCGAATGGCTTCAACCCCACAGACGTTCTGACCGATTTCGATTACGGCGAAGTCTCCACGTTGCCCAACGGACAAACCCTGCGTGAGTACAACGTCGTCGCCATCAACAAGAGCATCGAAGTCCTGCCAGGGCTCGAATTCCCTGCATGGACGTACAACGGGCGCATCCCAGGTCCCACCTTTCGAGCCACCGAAGGCGACCGTATTCGCATTCACTTCACCAATGGAAGCGAGCACCCTCATTCCATGCACTTCCACGGTTTTCACCCCTCCGAGATGGACGGCGTACCAGGCACGGGTCCAGGCGGACTCGTCGAACCAGGAGCCAGCTTCACGTATGAGTTCGATGCGGATCCGTTCGGTCTGCATCTTTATCACTGTCACGTTTTCCCGTTGGCACGTCACATCGCAAAAGGACTTTACGGCACATTCATCGTGGACCCCAAAGGCGGGCGTCCCAAAGTGGATCACGAAATGGTCATGGTGCAACACGGGCTTGATGTGGACTTCGATGATGCCAATGATTTTTATGCGGTCAACGGCATTCCCTTCCACTATCAGAATCATCCCATTCAATTCCGTGTCGGCGAGACCGTCCGCATCTATCTTGTCAACATTCTTGAGTTTGATCTTCTCAACTCGTTCCACCTGCACGCCAGCTTCTTTCACTACTACCCCACTGGCACAAGCCTCACGCCCGCCGAATTTACCGACACAATCATTCAAGGGCAAGCACAGCGTGGCATCCTTGAATTCAGTTACAAACATCCAGGCATGTACATGTTCCATGCGCACGTGACCGAATTTGCCGAACTCGGATGGATGGGCATGTTCGAGGTATTACCTTAGAGGTGACATTATGACTCAATCAAATTCTCAACCGACGACAAACCGCTTCACCTTTCGGACCTTCATCCTGCTTCTCATCCCAATCATTCTCCTCGCTGGAGTGATTGCCCTCTTCCTCACCACAGGCGGAGGCTTGGATCTCGAATCCCCCGCTCCCGTCGAAGACCTTGATGTGGAACGCTATCATCTCGAACCCAACTCAGTCGAACTCTACGTCCGCAACACGGGACCCGACGAACTGACCATCGCCGCCGTCATCATCAACGACTCGGTCATGCCGTTCAAGGTTGACCCCAGTCCGACCATCCCTCGCCTCGGACGTGCAACGATCCAAGTCAACTACGCATGGTCATATGCCGAAGCCTATGGCATCAAGATCATGACGAACAATGCAGTCGCATTTGAAACCGACATCCCCGTTGCCTTTCCAACACCCGAACCTTCCAGTGCTACATTCTGGGGCTTCACGTTGATCGGTTTATATGTCGGTGTCATCCCCGTCTTCCTCGGCATCTTCTGGTTCCCCGCCTTGCGTCAAATGGGACGTCGCACAATGACCTTCCTCATGGCGGCGACAGCTGGCTTGCTCGTCTTTCTCGGCTTGGATACACTCGCTGAAGCCCTTGAATTTGCCGCAGAAGTACCAGCATCTTTTCAAGGCATCGGCTTGATCGGCATCGGTGCAGTCGCAACTTTCCTTTTGCTCGAAGCGATATCGAATTCACAAGTCAACGCATCGGGCGACGAATCACAAAGAAGATTATCCGTTGCGTTCATCATCGCCGTTGGCATTGGCTTCCATAACCTTGGCGAAGGTCTCGCCATTGGTGCGGCATACAACGTCGGTGAGATTGCACTCGGAACATTTCTTGTTGTCGGCTTCATCATCCAAAACATCACCGAAGGTCTCGGCATCATCGCACCCGTGTTACGAGATAGACCCACCATCGGCAGACTCGCCATCATGGGTCTCATTGGTGGAGGTCCCGCCATTCTCGGCGCATGGATCGGCGGTTTCACACCGTCACCGTTCCTTGCAGTGTTATTCCTTGCCATCGGCGCAGGCGCCATCTTCCAGGTCATCTACGAGATCGCCAAACTCATTCAAAAAGACACTGCCCGCGAAGCCATGCCCATGACCGTCTTTAGCGGCGTCCTCACCGGTATGATGTTACTTTGGGTAACAGGTCTGCTCATCAAATAATTTTTGGAGGCAACATATGAATTCATGGGGTTGGACATTGATACTTCTCATCGTGGCGGTGTTCATTCCCCGCTACGGTCTTCTCGCGCTTTACAAGGACTGGCGAAGCGCCAAAGAACGCGAGCAGTTGGAAGATGCCCTCAAGCACTTGCTTGACCGCGAACAGCAGGGCCGTCACGCTTCGCCCGAATCCATTGCTGGGACCTTGAATCTGTCTCGCACAAAAGTGACTCGTCTCGTCTCTGACATGGAATCACAGGGACTACTCGAAACGCGCGGTACACAACTCCACTTAACGGCAGAAGGCGAACGTTGGGCCATGCACGTTGTACGCGCACACCGGTTGTGGGAACGCTATCTGGTAGACGAGGCACGCATGCCGTTAAGCCAGATCCACGATGTGGCACAAAAGCGCGAGCACTCGCTCACCAAAGCACAACTTGATGAGCTTGATGCCGCGTTAGGTCACCCACTGCTTGACCCACACGGAGACCCCATCCCTACCCGTGATGGGAAAATGCCAACAGTAGAGAATATGCCAATTACGGCGTGGCAGGCTGATGGTCCGGCAAGAATCGTACACATTGAGGATGAACCGGCTATCGCGTATGAACAAATCCTTGCGGCCGGGCTCCGTCTCGGACAGATCATCCGCATTATAGAAAAGACCCCACAACGAGTTGTGTTAAGCGATGGCGAAACGGAATATCGCCTTGCACCCACTGTTGCGGCCAACATCAGCGTTGCGCCATTGCCTGAAATGGAAAAAGCGATCGCAAGTGCCGTGTCGCTGGCCGATCTTGTGAACGATCAACAAGCGGAGATCGTAATGCTCGACGATGCTGTGCAGGGATTCACCCGCCGCCGATTTCTGGATCTGGGCCTTACGCCCGGAACATTAATCTACCCTGAACTTGGAAACTTCTTCGGTGACCCACGTGCTTATCGTGTACGTGGAACGTTGATCGCATTACGCAAAGACCAGGCATCACAGATCTGGGTGAAGCCGGTATACGCAGAGGAAAAATGACAGACAAAAAAATAAATTTACCCACTGAACATTGTGAAGAGTGCCCCGCTTTTTATAACCTTGAGCAAATGGGATTCAAGATCGGAAACTTCGACCGCGTGGTTGCACTCGCGGGCAACCCGAACACCGGCAAGTCTACGCTTTTCAACACCTTGACGGGCCTCAAACAACACACCGGCAATTGGCCCGGCAAAACCGTCACACGTGCAGAAGGCGGATATCAATTTAATAATGTACGTTACAAGCTTGTTGACCTACCCGGCACCTATTCGTTACTTTCTGCTTCACAAGATGAGGAAGTGGCACGCGATTTCATTTTATTTGGACAGCCCGATTGCACGATCGTAGTCACCGATGCAACAGCGCTTGAGAGAAATCTAAATCTGGTGATGCAAGTCATGGAGATCACAACACATGTGGTCGTTGCGCTCAACCTCATGGATGAAGCTAAACGAAAAGGGCTCGAAGTGGATGCACGCTCACTGAGCCGCGATCTGGGAATACCTGCTATACCAATCACAGCACGCTCCGGTGACGGAGTCCACACGTTGCTGGCCACAGTGGCAGATGTGATCAGTGGCGATATACAAACAAAACCCTTACGAGTGGAAGGCACACCGGAATTTCAAAAAGCCGTCAAAGAACTTGTTCCCATGATCGAACGAATAGCGCCCGGCGTCCCCAATGCGCGCTGGCTGGCAATCCGCTTGCTGGATGGCGACGCAAAGGTACAACAAGCATTGATGTCCGGTGAACTTACACAGCGCATGGAACAGCAACAAAAGGCGGATGTGCAATTCAGCAAAAAGATGTCGGTTGAAGGAAGGCAATAGAATATGGCACAAGAAACTTTAAATCCGAATGATGTATTAGCAAAAGCTGAGGCCTTACGCGGAAGTCTTTCATCAGGCTTTCGCGATGAAATTGTCAAATCTCTGTATAGCGAAGCAGAAGCCATTGCCAGACGTGCCGTGAAATCGGCA
The DNA here is from genome assembly GCA_016721115.1 of Candidatus Defluviilinea proxima. Lineage (NCBI taxonomy): Bacteria > Bacillati > Chloroflexota > Anaerolineae > Anaerolineales > Candidatus Villigracilaceae > Candidatus Defluviilinea > Candidatus Defluviilinea proxima. Next base: position 3,442,423 of record JADKIW010000001.1, on the reverse strand, counting down.
AAAGAAAAAAAGTACGATCTCGATCAAAAGATCGACCGTCTCGTCACATCTCCCATTGTCGGCCTGCCCATCATGTTGATCCTTTTAGCGATCATCATCTGGCTCACCGTCTCTGGTGCAAATGTAGCTTCGGCGGCCATCGCTGATCTACTCTTCGGCATCGGTGATTGGGGGCGCGCACTTTTCGTCAGTTGGAATGTGCCTTGGTGGATCACAGGTTTCATTTGGGATGGTATTTACCTCGGCCTTGCCTGGGTTATCAGCGTCATGCTCCCACCTATGGCGATCTTCTTCCCTGCATTCACATTCATGGAAGATCTCGGATATTTGCCACGCGTTGCGTTCAATCTCGATTGGTTGTTCAAAAAAGCTGGCGCGCACGGGAAACAATCTCTGACTATGGCAATGGGCTTCGGATGTAATGCGGCTGGTGTTGTAGCGACACGCGTCATCGACTCGCCGCGCGAGCGACTGATCGCCATTCTTACGAATAACTTTGTGCCCTGCAACGGCCGCTTCCCGACTTTAATTATGCTTGCTACTGTTTTCGTAGGCGCTCGCTTCTCCCCAGCCTTGACCTCTTTTGTCGCCGCGGGGACAGTTGTCGGCGTGGTCTTGATCGGTGTTGGGTTCACGTTCTTCATGTCGTGGTTATTATCCAAGACCATTCTCAAAGGTGAAGCATCCGCTTTCACGCTTGAACTACCTCCCTATCGCAGACCAAATTTCACACGCATCCTGTATACATCCCTGATCGACCGCACGATCTTCGTCCTTTGGCGCGCTATGCAAACCGCCGCTCCAGCCGGTGCGATCATCTGGATACTAGCCAATATCACAGTCGGTGATTCCAATCTGGCGCGTACTATTTCCGATTGGTTGAATCCGTTTGGCATATTGCTTGGGCTGGATGGTGTAATCCTTTTAGCCTATATCATCGCCATCCCCGCCAACGAGATCGTTGTCCCAACCATGATGATGGTCTATCTCGGCGCAGGCATGATGGTCAATGGACCGGGAAGCACATCTGGCATCTACGACCTACTCGTCGTACAAAACGGCTGGACAATGCTCACCGCGGTCAACCTGATGTTGTTCGCTTTACTCCATAATCCATGTGCAACAACCATCATCACGATCTATAAAGAAACGAAAAGCTATAAATGGGCTACAGTCAGTGTAGTGATCACGCTCGGAGTGGCATTCCTTGTCACATTTGCGACAGCCAGTATTGCAAGGCTATTAGGCTGGGGATAAACCAAAAAGGAGGCTTTTGTCAGTTTGGCAAAAGCCTCCTTTTTATTAACGTTATCAGGCTCATTACAGTTTTGTCCGTAGATGGTTTTTGACAAGCGGGTAAAATGCAACCATGACTTGGCTGGCTTATGCGATCATCACACTTGGCAGTTCCACACTCTGGGGTGTTGCCAGCGGATGGTTGCTTTACTTTTATCTCCGCGCCGGAGAGACACCACTTGTGCCGCTGGCATTGTACAGCGTCGTAGTGCTCATCAGCAAAGCCATCAACATTATTGTCGGCATGCCTGTTGGTTATCTCTCTGACCACACCAACTCTGCATGGGGTCGGCGCTTACCGTACATCATCGGCGGCGCAATTTTATTGCCGCCTTTATTTTTTCTGTTGTGGACACCACCTCAAGGTAATCTAACATTAACTGTTATCTATTTACTTCTGGTGTTGATCGCGTTCAATCTCGTTTACGAAGTACATCAAGTGCCCTACGAAGCATTATTGCCCGAATTAGCGGTAGGAGAAAAAGACAGGGTGGCCATCTCCAGTTGGAAAACAGGATTTTTGCTGATCGGAAATATTTTTGCAGGATTCACGGGTCCACTCATCAGCAAGCTTGGATACACTCAAACGATGTTAATCTTCGCTGTCAGTGTGGCTCCCATCATCATATTGCCAGGGTTCTTTCTACGAAAACGAGTCAACCTCGATTATCAGATCACGAGTCGCATTTCGTTCGTCGATAGTCTCAAGTCCACTTTTGGGAATCGCAATTTTCAAATCTTCGCACTTTCATGGGGTCTGTTATGGACCGGGAGCACACTCGTACTTGAAACTCTTCCATATATCGTCACGGAAGTTTGTGGGTTGAAAGAATCTGACGCTGTCTACTTTTATTTACCTGCTATTGGGGTCACGCTTTTATCCTTCCCACTTATTAATCGTCTCTCTGAAAAATATGGTATGAAGACCATATATCGCGGCTCTCTCCTAGCCGGAGCCGTCACCCTCTCTGCATTGATCTTGATCGGTGACTGGATACCGATCCCGCTTCTTGCTCAGGGAATTCTGTGGATAGTTCTTCAAAGCGCCAGCCTCGCTGGAGCACAAATCTTGCCAGGGGCAATGATGGCAGAAATCACTGACCACGATGAGCACATCACCGGCCAACGACGAGAAGGCTCATTCTATTCCGTGTGGGGCCTACTTAATCAAGCTTCAAGCGGACTGGGACTGGCGGTCATACCGCTCTTCCTTCTACTAGGTCGCAGTAAACTGGATACGCAAGGTCCGCTCGGCGTCAGGCTTTTGGGAGTGTTTGGTGGGCTTTTACTATTGACGTCGTTTTGGATCTTCAAACAATATAAGTTGGAGAACCCGCCCAAAAGTGTTGGGTAAAAGTACAATACGCACATCCCACCAAAACCAAGTAAACAAAAACTCGTAAAGCTGTTAATAGCTTTACGAGTTCACATTTTGTATGCTATCGTCCAAACTATTCTTCATCCCCCGTCAACAACTTGATCCGTTCCCACGGTTTCAATCCTTCATCTTCAGCCAGCAGACTCTTCAAGTCAAACAATTCATCACGCAGGGCCGCAGCGCGTTCGAACTCCAGATTCTTCGCGGCTTCTTTCATTTGCTTTTCCATTTCGTGAATGATCTGCTTGAGTTCATTGCGCGGCATGGCACCTTTGTCTTTCACCTTATACTCCCCCTTCATCTCACTAACAGCCTTCTGCGAAAATTCCTCGGTCAGATCATGGATCGCCTTGTGGATACTGATCGGGACAATCCCATTTTCAGTATTGTATTTCACCTGCTTGGCACGGCGACGATTCGTCTCTTCGATCGCAAACTTCATCGAGTCGGTCATCTTATCGGCATACATAATCACGCGTCCATTGACGTGACGTGCCGCACGACCGATCGTCTGAATGAGTGCAGTTCCTGAACGCAGGAAGCCTTCCTTATCTGCGTCCAAAATTCCAACCAGCGACACTTCAGGCAGATCCAAGCCTTCGCGCAAAAGATTGATACCAACGAGCACATCGAACACACCCAAGCGCAAGTCACGCAGAATGCCCACACGCTCAAGTGTTTCCACTTCCGAGTGTAAGTAATGGACTTTCATCCCCAACTCTTTTAAATACTCTGCCAGATCCTCTGACATCCGCTTCGTAAGTGTTGTGACAAGAACACGCTCGCCTCTTTCGACCCGTTGTCTGATCTCTCCGACCAGATTATCCACTTGGCCGAGAGTCGGTCTGACCTCAATTTCAGGGTCAACAAGTCCCGTTGGGCGGATAATCTGCTCAACAACCTGTTCCGCCTTACCCATTTCATACGGACCCGGCGTAGCGGATGTGTAGATCGTGTTTCCCATCACTTCTTCGAATTCATCAAATTTCAATGGGCGGTTATCCATCGCACTTGGGAGGCGGAAGCCATACTCAACCAGAGTCTCTTTGCGAGCACGATCGCCGTTATACATTCCGCGGACTTGTGGTACGGTCATATGACTCTCGTCCAGCACGAGCAGGTAATCGCTTGGCAAAAAGTCGATCATTGTCCACGGATGCGTGCCAGCGGCACGGCGATCAAAATGACGAGAATAGTTTTCGATACCCGAGCAATAGCCAACTTCTTTGAGCATCTCAAGATCATAACGAGCGCGCTGTTCAAGACGTTGTGCTTCAAGGTATTTCCCAGTCTCTTTGAAAAACTTCAATCGTTCTTCCAACTCGGATTCGATATCAGAGATCGCTTCTTTTGTTTTTTCGGCATCGGTCAGATATTGCTTCGCAGGGAAGATGGATATTTCATTCGGCTCATCGAAGATCTCGCCGGTAACTGGGTTAAACTGCGTGATCCGTTCCACTTCATCGCCGAAGAACGCGATACGGAATCCTTTTTTGTCTTCGTAAGCAGGGATAATTTCCAATGTATCACCACGCACACGGAAGGTGCCGGAGCGCAAATCCATATCGTTGCGCTGGTACTGCGATTCGATCAACCGTCTGAGCAGAGCATTGCGGCGGTACAACTCACCCACTTTGAGGTTTACCAACCCTTTATTAAATTCTTCGGGGTTCCCCAAACCGTAGATACAAGAAACTGATGCAACAATGATCACATCCCGTCGCGAGACCAGTGCAGTAGTTGCCGCCAGCCGCAGACGTTCGATCTCTTCATTGATCTCGGTCTCTTTTTCAATGTAGAGGTCGTGGCGGGGCACATACGCCTCAGGCTGGTAGTAATCGTAATAGGAAACGAAATACGAGACCGCGTTCTCAGGGAAGAACTCTTTGAACTCGGCATATAACTGCGCGGCAAGGGTCTTGTTATGGGCCATGATGAGGGCAGGCTTTTGCAACTGCTGAATGACAGATGCAATGGTGAACGTCTTGCCGGTGCCTGTAGCACCGAGCAAAACCTGATGTTTCATGCCTTTGTTCACGCCGTCCACAAGCCCGCGGATGGCTTCGGGCTGATCGCCCATGGGTATAAAGGGTGCTTGAAGTTTGAAGTCCATGATATTTTGGGTTGTAAGTTGAAAAGGGAACGTGTGTTCTATATTGTATCACGCTTCAGCGCAGGAAAAACTTTCTCGCGCAGAATCAAAGAGACGTGCGCTTCGTCGCTCAAAGCAAACTAGGCGAAGGGTATAATCATTTAAACGAGTCTAAAGGAGATATTCAAATGAAAAACGGTTTGTATATTATTGGTACACTTTTGATCCTTGGTGGCGGGATATGGGTCTTGCAAGGAATTAACATCCTGCCAGGTAGTTTTATGACTGGACAGATCCAATGGGCGATCAATGGAGCGATTGCTATTGTGATCGGGATCGCTGCGATCCTTTTTGGAAGAAGCCGCAAATAGAACATGCCTGATGAAATTCAGATCGGTGACCGTGTGCAGGTTTTTTTGACCGCCAAAAATTGGGGAAGCGAAGGTTGGTTCGAAGGGAAGGTTGTGCGCATTGACCCGTATTCACAGCATCGCAGTTTCTATTGGGTAGAGTTGGACGAGAACAACGGTCTTATACAGGGAACAAGGTTGCTCTCTGTTTTGAATCCCAAAAATATCAGGAAGATATAGACTGACTTATCAATGACAGAACATTCATTAATGCATCGCATCGAACAAGCTATCGCCTCTCGCTTAACGTTGAGCGGCTCCAGCCACGAATCAGCTTTTCGCCTCTTCAACGGATTCTACGAAGGCCACCCAGATATCATCATTGATGTCTATGGCCATACACTCGTTATCCATAACTACGCAGATAATCCATCACAAAACGCAACTCTTATTCAAGAAGTCATCACATATTTACGCACTACACTAAACTGGCTACACGCTGGAGTCGTAAAGACACGAAATGGAGCTACACAAGAACAAAAACGCGGACAACGCATCTTTGGAGACAAGCTCGATACAAAGATCAAAGAGCACGGAATTTGGTATGCGATTGACCTCACTATGAATCGCGATGCAAGTTTTTATCTCGATACATACAACTTGCGCAAATGGCTCATCGAAAACATCCGCGACAGGTCTGTGCTCAATACGTTCGCCTACACCGGCAGCTTGGGAGTTGCGGCCATGGCAGGCGGAGCAAGCCGCGTTGTTCAAACAGACCGCAATGGACAGTTCTTGAATCTCGCTAAAGATTCTTATTCTCTTAATGGCTTCCCCATCCACAAGCAAGATTTCATCGCGCAAGACTTCTTCCCCACTGTTGCCAAATTCAAAAGCACAAAACAATTCTTCGATTGCGTCATCATTGATCCGCCGTTCTTTTCCACAACATCCAAAGGCAAAGTGGACTTAGAGAACGACAGCACGCGCCTCATCAACAAGGTTCGCCCGCTCATCAACGATGGCGGATACCTCATTGCGATCAACAACGCCTTATTCGTCAGTGGGAAGGATTACATGCAATCGCTCGAAAAATTATGCAAGGACGGCTATCTGAGCATCCGTGAATTGATCTCTGTGCCAGACGATTTCATCGGCTATAACCCAGTTGGCAAGCCCATCACAGACCCTGCGCCATTCAACCACTCCACCAAGATCGCGATATTGGATGTGAGACGGAAATAATTTATGTCAGGTGAAACCGACCTCAACAAATTATTGCAAGGCATGCGACCTAAACTTCACGAGGGCGAGTTTGTGTACTGCACTGTTGCATCAACTCAACATGCCGTCACGCTAAATCCGCTTTGTGTGTTTCAGGAGGATGAAGCGGTTACGGTTATCATCCCCAAACAACAAGCGGACAAGGAATCACTCCCCTACTCTGTTGTTTGTTCGTGGATCACGTTGACCATTCATTCGTCGCTTGAAGCGGTTGGTCTAACCGCCGCTGTATCAAAAGCGTTGACAGAGGTAAACATCAGTTGCAATGTAGTGGCCGCGTATTATCACGATCATATTTTTGTGCCCGTGAAAGATGCACAACAGGCAATGAGGGTGCTTTCTGAATTGCACGAATAACCATAAACTTACAATACCCAACTCCTATTGATTTTTCACATCAAATAAACTATAGTGGGAAATAAGACTATTTTTGTCCAATTTGACTAGTGGCCCATCCTCGAAGTCAGAAACCATACAAGCATCGTTGGGGGGAGCGCCTTTAGTCGAAATATGGAGGCAAAATTGAAGCTCGAATTTACAACAACCGATCAAATTTTTCTTACCCTCCTTGAAGCTGCGCCAGATGCAATGGTGATCATTGATCAAGATGGAACTATTATTCTACTTAACTCACAACTAGAAAAACTCTTTGGCTGGCAAAAACAAGACCTGCTTGGTCGACCCATCGAGTTTCTTGTCCCGAAACGATATCACGATTCTCATAAAAAGCATCGCACAGGGTATCTTTCAGATCTGCGTGTTCGCCCGATGGGAAACGGACTGGAATTATTCGGCGTACGTAACGATGGTAGAGAATTTCCTGTTGAGATCAGCCTAAGCCCACTGGAAATACAAGGTACCACACATGTCATTGCAGCAATCCGAGATATCACGGATCGCAAGCGCGCGGAAGCAAAATTTCGCGGTCTTCTCGAGTCTGCACCAGATGCAGTAGTTGTTGTGGGCAAGGATGGCATTATCCAGTTGGTCAATGCTCAGATATCAAAAATGTTCGCCTATGAAAGTTCCGAGCTGATCGGGCAAAGTATCGAGGTCCTTGTTCCGAAGCGCTTCCGGAAGCATCACGTCAAACATCGCGCAGAATACTATAGTGAACGCCATGTTCGCCCAATGGGAGTTGGTCTTGATCTGTTTGGCCTGCGGAAAGATGGAAGTGAATTCCCCGTAGAGATCAGCCTAAGCCCATTGGAAACAGATGGTGAATTACTCATCAGTGCCGCAATACGGGATATCACACAACGCAAACTATTTGAAGCAGATATTCAAAAATTAAATGAAGACCTAAGACAGCACGCCGCCCAATTGGAAATCGCTAACAAAGAATTGGAATCCTTCAGTTACTCTGTGTCGCACGACCTGCGCGCACCACTCCGCTCCATTGATGGTTTCAGTCATGCCATCCTGGAAGATTATAGCGAACAACTCCCGATGGAAGCACTCGAACATTTGACGAGAATACGCAACGCCACGCATCGCATGGCACAACTGATCGACGACCTACTGGAACTTTCGCGCATCTCTCGGACCACCTTGCAACCAAAATTCTTCAATATAAGCAAAATGTTCGAAGATATCTTCAGTTCATTTCAGAACAACAATTCAGATCGAACAGTGGTGCTTACCATCGAGCCAGATTTGATGACAGAGGCCGACTCACGTCTGCTTCGCATTGCCCTGGAAAATTTAATCAGCAATGCATGGAAATTTACATCAAAGCAGAACCTGGCCACAATCGAGTTTGGGCAATTGGATCGGGTCAAGGAAAGGACTTTCTTTGTGCGTGACAATGGCGTAGGTTTCGACATGACCTACGTAGATAAATTATTCGGCATTTTTCAGCGATTGCATGCTTTCAGTGAATTTCCCGGCACGGGCGTCGGCCTAGCGACTGTCAAACGGATCATTAATATTCATGGTGGACGGATATGGGCAGAAAGCAAAGAAGGACAAGGGGCAATCTTTTACTTTACTCTGAATGGAGAATAAATATGGAAGATAGATTGGTATTACTTGTGGAAGACAACCCCGACGATGAAGCATTAACCTTGCGGGCATTCAAGAAGAATAAAATTGGCAACAAGGTTGTGGTAGCACGAGACGGTGTCGAAGCGTTGGACTTTCTCTTTTGCACTGGTATATATAGCGAAAGAGATCCAAATGAATTACCTCAACTAATCCTGCTCGACATCAAACTTCCCAAAATAGATGGGCTGGAGGTATTACGCCGCATCCGAATGGACGAACGCACCAAGTTTTTACCGGTGGTGATCCTCACATCATCCAAGGAGGAGCAGGATCTGCTCAAAAGCTACCAAAATGGTGCAAACTCCTACGTCCAAAAACCGGTGGATTTTACTGAATTCATAGAGGCTGTACGTCAGCTTGATACGTATTGGCTGATCATGAACCAGCCACCTCCTAAATAACCAGATAACTATGGACTCACAACTATACATTCTTATCATTGAAGATACTGAGGACGACTATCAACTACTTCTACGGGAGTTCAAACGAAGAGGCGTTGCTATTATTCCCAAGCGCATAGAGACTGCTGAGGCCATGCAAGAGGCACTCGCCACCCAAAAATGGGATATTGTGATCAGTGACTTCACCCTGCCTCGCTTCAATGCACCGGATGCACTAAAAATATTACAAGCCAGTGGGTTGGATATTCCATTCATCATTGTCTCCGGCACAATAGGAGAAGAGAGTGCAGTCGCGTCCCTAAAAGCTGGTGCGCACGACTTCCTGATCAAGGGAAATTTCGCTAGATTGATCCCAGCCATCGAACGGGAGATCCGAGAAGCTGAGTCTAGGTATATACGAAGGCAAGCTGAAGAAGCCTTACAGGAAAAAGAGCACTTACTCTCCGAAACGCAACGTATTGGACATGTGGGTAGTTGGAAACTCATTCTTGAGAAAGAAACGTTCCAATTTTCAGATGAAATGTACCGCCTGCTTGATGTTACACAGGAAAGTTTTAATCACCAAGTCAACGATCTGATGGAATTGATCTACTCCATCGATAAACCTGCCATGCAAAGTTGGATTGAGAGCGTTAAAACCAGCAGTCAAACCCATGAATTGGTCGTCCGCTTATTTCACAAGAATAGCGAACTTCGTCATATCCGCTTCACAGGCGGAGCGATCTTCGATGGGCAAGGAAAAGTAGTCCGCATTGCCGGCAACGCACAAGATGTTACCGAAAGCAAAGTTGCAGAGATTCAAATACAACAGCAATTAAAGCGGCTGGCGTCCCTAAGGATCATCGATCAGGCGATTACGTCTGGTTTCAATTTGCAATTAATACTCAATACTGTCATCACACAAGCCATCAGCCAACTTCAAGTGGATGCCGCCGCCATTCTCCTCATCGACAATACTCAACAAATCCTGGAGCACTTCATTAGTCAGGGGTTTCACACTCGCGCAATAGAAAGAGTATCACTACCTTTAGACAAAACAAGCTATGCCGCACGCGCTACGATTGAACGCCGCTTGATTCATATCCCAGATCTTAAAGAACAAACACCAACCAAGAATATAACAGGGGAAGGATTCGTTTGCTACTTTTCCGTCCCTCTCATCGCACAGGGAAGAGTCAACGGAGTGCTGGAGGTATACCATCGCGCGCCCATACAACCATACCCAGAATGGATCAACTTCCTTGAAGCATTGGCAGGTCAAGCCGCCATTGCTATTGACAATGTGACATTGTTCGAGGATCTGCAACGTTCTAATTTCGAACTAAAGGTCGCGTATGATGCAACGATTGAAGGCTGGTCACATGCATTAGACCTGCGCGACAGGGAAACTGAAGGACACACTCGCCGTGTAGCTAACATGGCAATCAAACTTGCGCGCAAGATGGATTTTTCAGAAGAGCAATTGATTCAAATGGATCGTGGCGCGCTACTGCACGACATCGGCAAACTAGGTGTCCCCGACCATATTCTCCTCAAAGAAGGCGATCTCACGGAAGCCGAGTGGAATATAATGCGCCAACATCCCAAACTTGCATATGACTGGCTTGCACCCATTGCGTATCTGCAAAAAGCACTTGATATCCCCTACTATCATCACGAAAAATGGGATGGGACGGGTTACCCGCAAGGATTAAAAGGAGAAGAGATTCCCATAGCCGCCCGTGTCTTTGCCATAGTGGATGTTTGGGATGCTTTAACCAACACTCGGCCTTACCGGGCAGGCTGGGATAAAGAGAAGACTATTGCCTATATTCGCGAACAAAGCGGGAAACACTTCGATCCAAAAGTCGTTGATGTTTTTCTAAAAAACCTAGATGAAATTCTGAAAAACTGAAACTAGGAAACTACATGAACACTCAAGTATATAACACTGAACTAGAAGTGCGAGACTACGAATGCGACATGGAAGGCATTGTAAACAATGCAGTCTACATGAATTATCTCGAACACGCCCGCCATGCTTACATCAAACAAAAAGGCTTCACCTTTGCTACGCTCACACAACAAGGGATCCATCTGGTTGTAACCCGCATTGAAGCAGATTATCTTTATCCATTACGAAGCGGCGACAAGTTTTACGTCACAGCAAGTGCTGAGAGAATTTCCAAGTTGCGTTTTGGTTTTACACAGGAGATTTTCAGAGTCGAAGATGACAAGCCGATCTTGAAAGCAAAAGTCATTGGCACTTCACTCAATGTCGATGGGAAACCAAAATATTTTGATGATTTTGAAAAACTGTTTTAGAAAAGGGTTGGCTGTTCAGGGACATCAGGCTTGATCGCATCCCACGGCAACGGCGCGATCTCCACATCTTTCGCCACGCGTTGATGCAACTCCCTGCATAGATATGGCGCGATCATATTATCAGGCGAGTGACAAAACATGAACACATCTGCACCGCCTTTGATCTGCGCTGAAAAATAATCTCCCCATTCATCCAACAGCGGACGATTGATCTCCATTTCTGGATGACCGATATAGCGGACAAACACAAAATCGGAAGTACGCTTCGGCACTACAGGGACATCTGGTTTGCGCTCCCGAGCCTCGAGTAAGCTCTCGTAACTTGATCCCGCCAAACTTTTGTCGCCAGCTAAGTTCCGTATGGGACGTGTATCGATTGTCACACGCGCCATATTATGCTCAGTGAGCAATTGGTCGAGCGCTTCATCATGCGGCGAGTCGAACCAGTCCAAGTGACGGACTTCAACAGCGAGGCGCACGTCTGAAGGCCAAAGGGAGAGAAAGGCTTGTAGGTCAGTGAGCAGGCTTGGGTTATAGCGAGGCGGGAGTTGGAGGAACATCGGCCCGAGGCGTGGACCAAGCTGTCGCATGATGTCCACAAATCCAATGGCTCTCTCAATCATGCCAGCCAGTTTGCCTTCGTGGCTAATGGCTTTAGGGACCTTGGGGCAAAAGCGAAAAGTTTCAGGCGTGTTTGTGATCCAATTTTCGATTGTTTGTTTTGTGGGAACTGCATAGAAAGTGGTGTTACCTTCTATGTTGGTTAAGCGTCTTGCGTACTGAAATAAATAATCAGAAGGCTTTGTGCCTTTGGGGTAAAAGGTTCCAACCCAACCTTTGAACGACCAAATGGGACATCCGAGATAGAGCATGGAAATATTATAATGGCCGCGTACACAAAATTAGCAAAGACAAATATGAAAAAGTTAAATCAGGTGATCGACTTCATCGAGGATTTCATGCGCTGGTCAACGAGGCGCAAGGACATTCGTGCAGTTGCATTAGTTGGCTCGTATGCACGAGAAACCGCAACCGAAACATCAGACGTGGACCTGATCATCATCACGGAAGACCCACAAAAGTATTTATCCAATACCGAATGGACGAGGGTGTTCGGTGTTGTCATCACCAAAGAGCTCGAGGAATACGGCAAGCTTACTTCGCTCCGAGTATGGTATGAAAGTGGCATCGAGATCGAGTATGGGTTTACAACACGCGAATGGGCAAAGACCCCACTCGATAAAGGAACAAAGCGCGTGATCAATGATAGGATGCGGGTGTTATTTGAAAAAGAAGTACTACTCAGCCCGCATGAGACGCCCATGCATCGATCTCAACGCGGTAAACGGGGCTAGCCAACGCGGCAACATATAGCAATGTACTGCAAGGCTGGTGTCCTTGCAATTTCGAGGCTGTCAGTTCGCGCCGTTTTACGGTATCTATTTCACCCACCAAATAATATGTGAGCTTGATAATATCTTTTATATCCATGTTCGCCGCACGAAGGTTGCGAAAGATATTCTCAAAGGCAACATCCATTTGCTCAAGAGGGTCTTCGGGTACAGTTCCATCCTCTTTCATTCCAACCTGACCAGAAAGCACCAACAAACGTTCATTCTCTGTAACTTCAACTTGATGGGAGTAAGAGCCAAGCGGCTTGTGAATATTTTGAGGGTTACGAAATTCCTTCATCGTTATCTCCTTGATCCTAAGTGTATTCAATAAAGATTTCATTGTCATTATATAATAAGCAATCTATGAAACCCACATCATCCTACACCATTTGGTTCACCCAACGAACGGGAAGCACCTTATTATGTAAGGCAATCGAATCAACGGGTATCGCAGGCATGCCTCGCGAGTGGTTCAACTGCCCACCTGATCTTCTTACTACTTTTAAAAAGACAAATTACGTCGATCTTCAAGATTACCTATGGAAATTAGGAAGCACAGAGAATGGCGTCTTCGCCATCAACCATTCTTATTACGAACCACACTTCAGTCAATTGACCGAGACTCTTCGAAAATTCCCTGCCTGTCCGCCAACGGTAACCAAGCGAACAGAAGTATGGGAGCAGGTCTTTCCTAATCATCGCCACATCTTCATGACACGCCGCAACAAAATTCGCCTCGCCGTCTCATGGTGGCGGGCGATCCAATCGGAAGAATGGCACTTATCAACCAATGAACAGCGCAACTCGAAAGACATATCCAATGGGTATTCCTTTGACGCCATCAACCATTTGTACAATGAATGTTCCATGCGCGAAGCTGGGATTCAGGAATTCTTCACGGAAGGCAACATCTCTCCTTTGAATATTTTCTACGAGGACTTCATCCAGAACTACGAGGGGACTGTCCGCGCGATTCTGGATTACCTTGAGCTTGACTCTCGATCTGTAACCATTGCCCCGCCTGCGCTGACCAAACTCGCAGACTCTGTTTCTGAAGAATGGGCTCAACGATTTCGTGAAGAACGTCAGAATGGCTGGCCAAATCGAGGCTGGTAATTATCACTAATGAACAGGAGATAAAATGACACACCCACTTGTAGACCAACTCCGCTTTACGCGTAATGAATGGCTGCGCGGACTCAATGGCGTGACCGAAGAACATGGCACACGTCACTTTGGACAGATGAACTGCATTAGTTGGATCGTAGGGCATCTTGCCTGGCACGAACAACGCACATTCCTACAGCGTCCTCAAAATATTATCCTGTTTCCAAATTTAAATGAGGTCTTCAAGTTCGGTGCGCCAATGGCCACACCTTCATTTACAGAAATCATGGAAACCTGGCAGGCTGTTGTTAAAGCCACAGAGCCTTATCTCGATACATTGACCACCGAACTCCTGTTGACGGACTTGCCAGTCAACGGCAAATCTGTTGGGCAAATCCGCGGAACTGTCTTAAGGCGCATCACCTATCATTACTGGTATCACTTGGGAGAAATACTTTCAATCCGCCAGATGATCGGTGGAAAAGACCTACCCGATTTTGTAGGTGATATTGACGCCGAAGCGCCGTATCGACCTGAACAATAAAGATGGACATTACCCAAACACTTTACATTACAGATCCCAAAGACTGGCGGAATTGGCTCAAGAAACACTACAAGACCGAGACTGAGATCTGGCTAATTTACCCCAAGAAAGCAACTGGCAAGCCGCGCATCGAATACAACGATGCCGTGGAGGAAGCTCTTTGCTTCGGCTGGATCGACAGCATCAACAAACAACTGGATGACGATCACACCGTTCAGCGGTTTTCACCACGCAAGCCCAAGGCAAAATATTCACAAGCCAATATCGAGCGCTTGCGGTATTTGGTCGAAAAGAAAAAAGTTATTAAAGAGGTTGTGGAATCCTTGGGCGACCTCCTAATCCAAGAATTCGTTATTCCGCCTGATATTTTGAAAGCGCTCAAGACAAACAAAAACGCCTGGAAGAATTTCCAAGCGTTTTCAGAGTCCTATATTCGTATCCGCATCGCTTTCATTGACGGGGCACGCAACCGTCCCGAAGAATTCAAGAAGCGACTACGTCACTTCGTTGAGATGACGGAGCAAAACAAGACCTTCGGATTCGGCGGGATCGAGAAACATTACTAACAACACTTCATTGCTTCCACACAGCCAACAAAACTTTGTTTACAACCAAAACAATTATATAGATCCAGCCCAGGGTCGGTTTGCCGCTCGCAAAAAGGGCGAAAGCGCCTGCAGAAAACAGGATCAACTCAAGGATAAGAAAAGAAGCGCCTTTCAGGGGGCGAGTCGCTCTGGGGGCAAGGAAGGTTCCCCAAAGCACAGCGATCAAAATGGGCAAGCCAATCCCCAAAAGGATCTTCATCAGCCAGTTATCTTGAGTCTTGAAGCCCCAAAAGGCAACTGCCGCGAGCATACACAACTCGAGCAAAAACGCAATCGCTAAATTCAACATTTTCAAAGCATCCATTGTTCACTCCAAATTAGTTTTTTTGTAATCCTGCCACCAAAGCAGATGCCAGCCTGCGAAAACTTTCATCGCAATCCTGTGGCAATCCAAAACCACCCGCCACTTCAAGCGTGGCAAAACCATGAACCATACTGCGAAAGGCGCGCAAGCCGTGGATGGCATCCTCGCCCTGCAAACCAAGTGATGCCATAATCGCAAGCCCGACCTTCATCGCGCGCTCTTCCTCATGCTGGATGCTTTCATCCTGTATTTGTTGATCACCTGATGAGCGCAAAGTGGACATATACAAACCAGGATATTCCTTCACGTATGCACGAAATGCCTGCGCAGCATCTATAAAAAGCTCCTCGCCGCTCTTTCCCATAGCGGCATCACTCAAGCAATTGGCAAGCAATTTCGCGTTCATGGCATTCAACTCTTGTTGCAAACCCGCCAAGCCGTTTACGTGGTTATATAAAGATGGGGTCTTGATACCAAGTTCATCCGCCAATCGGCTGAGGCTAAGAGCACCGATACCTTCTGTGTTGAGAATTTCAACTGCGGCTTCCACGACCGCATTCTTATCAAGACGAGTGCGAGTTTTGCGAGGCATGACTATCCTTTCAACTTGTTCAAGAATTCGACCATCAACGGTGCGGTCACTTCAGGCATTTCAGCATGGGGATAGTGACCTGCGTTCTCGATGATCTTGTACTCACCGCGCACAGCTTCTGCTACACGTTTGGCTTCAGCAACAGGATTTTTAAAATCGGGATCTTTGCTGCCCATCAATACCAAGGCAGGTTGTTTCACCTTGGAGATACGCTCACCGGAAGAAGCTTTCGAGCTGCTCATCATTACCCTCACCGCTTCAAGGCGCCCGGGCTGTTTAAAATTTGCTTGCAATGCAGAAACATATTCAGCGAAGTCAGCAGGTTTGCGCGTTGGATACAGTGACGAATAATACATCTTCCACATGGACGTACCCCATGGACGGGCAAACAGGATCGAAAGCAGGAAAACGAAAAAACCATTGATATCTCCGTCTACGAATGGATCAACAAGGATCATTCCTTTGACAAGATCAGGCGCTTCCACTGCCGACCATATAGCTGCTCCGCCTCCCACTGATGCCCCAACAATGACAGCTGGTTCGCCTCCCAACTCACGAATGAGCGCAAGAATATCATCACCGATGCCAACAACCGAGTAATCGTCCCAACCTGTACTAGTCTCACCATGACCGCGCACATCCATCGTGACTACGCGATAACCAGCCTTGACCAACTCGGGAACCAGAAAACGATACTCGCTACGCACATCTCCAAGTGACGGCACACACACTACTAATTGCCCTTCACCAGTAACATCATATGCAATTTGTCCATTTTTATGATTGAAAAACTTCGTGGCCATTGCTCTCTCCTGTTTACTAATTATGTTAGTATTTTAACTAACATAATTAGTTTTGTCAAGAACCAAAATAAAAGTGACTTTCAGGTTTTTTCTGAAAGTCACTCGTAAAAGTTCGCTCCCCTATTACAGGACGAGGCTTTGGATTTGGCAACAGCAAGAAACACTATTAGTCTTTCTTATCCTTCTTCACTTTACGTTTCCCTTTGTCCTGTTCATCATCGTGTGCCATCATGTCTACGGCGATGGCAATCGCTAATATGAGGATGTCGTTCTGCCCTTCAGCAATTTCTACGCCATAGGTGTCGGTGAACGTAAACCATTTCTTAGAGATCTCTGCCACCTTCTTGCGTCCCTGCTTGATGTCATATTCCAAATCCAGGATATTACCCTGCACGACGAGGTCATCTCCACCTTTGACGTTCACATTCCATTTATCACGGAACGGAGCGATGAGCGCTTTCTTGACCACAGCCACATCCCTGCCTTCTGCATCTTCAATGACCATCGTATCTTTGATGGAAATCAGCCGTTCCTTGATCTGGGCAAGCTTCCTGCCACTCGCATCTTCAAAGACCAGCGTCTTACGGATGCGAAGCACTTTGCCGTCCACTTTGAAAACCTTTTGACCTGCTGCATTCTCGATCCAGAAATCATCCCCAATAGATATTAAGTTTTGGCGAATTTTATAGCGAGTTGACATGGAAATTTCCTTTCTTGTTTCTCAATAAGTATAATCAATTTACGTTGTTTATCTAAACAAGTTGCCATTCATTACGGCAATCATTAGTACCAAGGAGTACGCATGAAAATCTCTGCCCGCGTGGGCAATAGCAAAGATCAGCATCAAATCACGTTGACAACAGACAACAATTCGCACTCCATCACTATCCCACCCAAGTCAAGCGGATACGGCTCCAGCACTAACGGAGGAGAACTGCTCTTCCTTGCATTGGCAACCTGTTACTGCAATGACATCTACCGTGAAGCCGCAAAACGGAATATCCAAGTGGGACATGTCGAAGTGGAAGTAAATGGTGACTTCGGCGCTGCTGGTGAACACGCAAGGAACGTAACCTATAAAGCCAAAGTCCACGCGAAGGCTACGGAGGAGGAGATCCATGCGCTGATGAAATATACAGATACGGTTGCTGAAATTCAGAATACGATTAGGGTGGAAACACCTGTGAAATTAAGTGAAGTCGAAGCTATATCAATATAACACCCCAATAAAGCAAGAGAGCCGCATCATGTGATGCGGCTCTCTTTTATTCTATCCACCATGTAGCTGTTTTATAAATTCCAGACCGTCAATGTTATTGACTGCAATATGCAGGGTCGCCATTACTGCAAGGATCACAACAGCCCATATCACGATTTTTACAATTTTCTTTTTGTTATCAACTTTTTGTTCCATTTTATTTCTCCTTTTTTTCATATAGCCGTCATTGCGAGGAGGGCGTTAGCCCGACGAAGCAATCTCCATGCAAGGTTGGGGATTGCTTCGCCCCTGTCGGGGCTCGCATTGACGGAATTGATTTATACGTACGCCAATGTCTCTCTCACCGTGAGGCGTGATGCCTGCTGGGCGGGATAGGCACTGGCGGCGATCGAGCCGACAATCAATATCAAGAACCAGACGCCAAGTCCCATGGATGAAACAACCAACGGCAATGGCGAGCGGAAGGACATCATGCCGATCATGTAGCCGATCCCCAACGAAAGCGGAATGGACAACGGCAGGGCAATGACCCAACTCATCAAGCCGATGAAGACTCCTTCACTAATAATGTTCCGCAGAATGGTCTTGGACTTAGCGCCGATGGCACGCATGACTCCGAACTCACGAGTCCGCTCGATGACACTGGTGCCCATGCTGGAGGTCAATCCCAGAGCGCCAACGATTGCCATGACCGTTGAGATCAGCATCAGCGCAAATATGAAGATGTACACGTGACCGCTAATGGCTTCACCCAAGAGTGCTTCTGAAACCATCACCTTGACGCTGACATTCCCAGCCGCCAACACCTTTTCTATATCTCGAGTGATGGAAGCCGTCGACTCTTTGTCATGTTGGTTCATTACAACACGGACAGTGTTCGTCAATTCAACAGGCTGACCTGTCGCACTGGCAAAGGTTTCAGGCAACACATATGCCGCCGATGGTGAAAGGACCTGCTTGATCACGCCCACAAGACGGAAGGTTTTGGGTTGATCTACAATGAGCAATTCGATCTCATCGCCCACTTTTGCATCGGAGAATAACGCCTTCGCATTTTGATTTAACACGACTGCATCAACATCACCCGCTTGCAGGAAACGACCTTCAAGCAAAGGTGTTGCGATCAGGTCACTACCCAATGGCATGGAACGCAAACTGAAACTACCATGACCACCATCAGGATAAGTGCGGACGATCTCCAACTCATCTGGTCGGATCAAAGCGGCGGGAGTTAAGTTCCACGATTCGCTTTTTTCCACGCCAGGGACCTCAGCAAGCAAAGACTGGACTTGTTCGGTTGGCACAGGTGCGTTGAAACGAATCTCCAGATCGTAATGACGGTCTTCGGTGGATTGATCAATGTATGCCTGCCAGCCACTGCGCACATTGATCGCCGTCATGAACATGGCGCCAGCGGCGGAGAGCAGACTCAACGTGAGGATCAATCGTCCACGGCGGCGGAAGGTGTTGCGCAGGGCAAGGATCAGGGTGTTGTCGAAAAGCCTGATGCGGCTGAGCCAGCCATCCCTTAAAGATGAAGCGGCAGCGTCCCGACTGATGCCATAATCATTGAGAGTCTCACGCACGGTGATGCGAGTCGTCTTGAGGATCGGATCCAATGCAACGAGCAACGGAACGAGAATGCCCATCGCAAACAAAGTGAGGTACACCCAAGCAGGAATGGCGTCGCTATAAATTTTGAGATTGAGCAGTTGCGCCACGATGCCAGCAAAACCACGACCCGCCATGATACCCAGCGGCACACCGACCAACGACGCAGCAAAACCAAGGATGGCGATCAACGCAAGATACATACCCGTGATCTGCATCGAACGAGCGCCGATGGCTTTCATGATTCCGATCTGCCGTATCTGTTGCGCAAGCAAAGCGTTGATCATCGTGGCAGTGAGAATGGCGCTCAATACTAAAGCCATCACGCTGAACACCAGCAACAATGTAAGCACCGAAGTCATCTGACTTTGATGCGGATGCTTGCCTGGCGGCGGAATGCGAATCTCATCCACCACATAACCCTGCGACTTCAACCACATCGCCAATTCACTCACGGTTGCGTCAATGGCATCACGGTTATAACGATCGTCGCTCAGGACCACTTTGAGGATATGCAGCGTTTCACTTTCACCAAGTGTCGCCAACGTAGCGGGCGTGATATACCCGTACACCGTCTGTTCCTGCCACGCAGGCGCAAGCGCAGGGTCGTGCACCGTTCCCGAAATTTTTATCGTCTGCTTTGTGCCGTTCAGCGTTTGGATCGTGATCGTATCGCCAATCGATTTATCCAACATCGGCAGGACTTCACGCTCGACGAGGATTGTTTGACTCGTTGGCGGATACGCCCCCGCTTCAGGAGCGACCGTGCTGACATGCGATGTTTCAAAATCGGGATAGACGAACAGCAACACAGGCATCCACTCATTGGGACTCACCTCGGCTCTCCCTCCGACCCATGAGGTTGCTTCGGCTTCCGAAATGCCTGGTCGTTCGCTGACAGTCTTTACAAGCGCATCATCCACTCGATCCAACTGAATGAAAGCAGATGCAGGATTCGTGCCGAGATAGTTGCGACTCATCTCACGATTCAATATGGTGTAGGCGCTGAGAATCATTCCCACAGCAAAGATGCTGACTCCAATGGCGACAACCATCATCGTCATACGTCCTTGTGCGGACTGCAAATCACGCAAAAGTTTTTTCCAACGCGGGCTGTTCATTTCACATCCCCGTTGACAATGACTCCATCCGACAACATGATCGAACGAGTGAAGTATTGTGTGAGGTCACGCTCATGCGTCACCATCAATACGGTCTTGCCTTCAGCGGCGAGGTCGGCAAACAACCCCATCACCGCATCAGACGTGGCGGAATCGAGATTACCTGTCGGTTCGTCGGCGACGATGAGCGGTGGATCATTTGCCAACGCACGGGCGATAGCCGCACGCTGTTGCTGTCCGCCTGAGAGGTCGGAGGGAAGTTTGTCGGCTTGTTCGGCGATACCAACTTTCTCCAGCAGAGAGATCGCACGTCCACGCCGTTCATTGACAGGGAACGTGTTGCAAAAGTCCATCGGCAGGACAATGTTTTCTGCGACGCTCAACGTGGGAAGCAGTTGAAAGAACTGAAAGACAACCCCCACATTGCGCCCACGCCAGACTGCCAACTGCTCCTGATCCATCTCATGGACAGCCGTCCCAGCGACGAACACTTCACCAGATGTTGGTGTATCTATGCCCGTGATCATGTTGATGAGCGTCGACTTCCCACTCCCCGACTTGCCAACCACAGCAACGAACTCACCTGCATCAGCACCCATATCCACTTCCTTGAGCGCTAGGAATTTCCCTGCGGCGACATCATATGCCTTTGAGACCTTCCGCAATTCAATCAAAGGTCTCTCTGCGACAGGCATTGCTATTACCTGTTTTTTACCTTCCAAACTTGTTTCCATTTTGTTTTCTCCTTTTCATTTGCAATAAATTGATGTACACTGTATATGTTTCTGAACACTGTGTACGGTTATACAGAAACGCAGAAAAGAAGTCAACAACCAATGTGTTGAAATTCGTAAGTTATTGAACAGTTAAGAATGATTTGTTCAGGATTTTTTTGATGTATCGGTGGTTGAGTAGGCGGTGTTCGTCCGCCGTATCGAAACCACAAGTAAGCAGAGAAATTTTTGTTACAAAAGAGCTTTTGAAATTTGGTGGTTTCGATACGCCCTTCGCAACGAACGCTCAGGGCTACTCAACCACCGAGAAATGGAGTCAACCATGCCCAAAAAAGTTAAACCCGAAGACCGCCGCATCCAGCGGACACGTCAATCACTGCAAAATGCCTTGAGCGAATTGATCGTTGAAAAGGGATATGAAAAAGTCACGGTGCAGGATGTCATTGATCGTGCCAACGTGGGACGCTCCACGTTCTATGCCCACTTCGAAAGCCTCGACCAATTGCTCCTCAGCGGATTTGAACCCCTACGTGCCCAATTTGAAGATTTCCTCTCAGGTGCAGAGTTCGACAACGAAAGTCCCTGGGCGTTGAGCTTGACCATATTCCAGGAAGTACAAAAGCAAAAGGGAGGGTATATCACGTTGACTCATGTACAAAAATTCCTATACGGGTATCTGCTCGATCATTTGAAAATGGGCTTGCCAAAAAGAAATAAAAATATCCCGCCTGAATTGCTGGCTCACTACGTTGCCAGTTCATTTATCGCTTTAATGACCTGGTGGATCGACAACAACTATCCCCTCTCTGCTGAGAAGATGAGTGAGATTTTCCGTCAACTCGTAGAGCCTGGGACAATGACGATCATGATGGGCGGCTAAGAGCGCCCTGTATACAAAATCTAAATTGGAGAAACTATGCTTTCATTTTCAGAAAAATATGGCCCTTGGGCTTTGGTAACTGGCGCCGCAAGAGGGCTCGGCGAACAGTTTGCCCGTCAACTGGCAGAGCGTGGATTAAATTTAATTCTCGTCGATGTCCAAACAGAACAACTTGCAAAAACATCCGAAACAATCACACGCGAATTTGGTGTAGATATTCGACAAGTGATCTTAAACCTTGGCGCGTCAGATTTTCTACCCAAGCTAACCGCCATTACCAACGAGTTAGAGGTGGGATTGCTCGTAAACAATGCAGGGATTTCTTCGATTGGTCATTTCCTTGATGTACCACTTGAGAAGCATCTAGCCATCCTCGATGTCAACGCGCGTGCCCCGCTAATACTTGCTCATCATTTCGGTGGTTTGATGAAAGCCCGAAGACGCGGAGGCATCATCTTTGTATCGTCCATGTCTGGGCTGAACGGTACCAGTTACGTCAGCGAATATTCCGCCACCAAGGCACATGTCCTGGCACTAGGTGAAGCCATGTGGCATGAACTACACCCCTTGAACGTAGATGTGTTAGCGACCATTGTCGGCGCAACCGATACACCAGGTTGGCGATCAGAAAATCCCAGTCCTGATGCGAAGACCTGGCCTCCTGTTATGACAGCCGAAGATACAGTTCGCGAGACATTAGGCGCGCTTGGGAAAACTCCCAGCTTCGTCCCTGGATCGCAGAATCGCTTTGCCACCTTCATGTCCACACACATATTGTCTCGAAAATCTGCTGTGGAACTGGTTGGCAACGAAATGGAAAAGCGATACGGAAAGCTCAAAGACAACGGGAACTAACTGTATACCCGTCACGATCAAAAGTCACGCTTTTTTCTGAAGCGAGAAAACACGCTCTTTGACCGCGGGTATTATATAATCGGCATTCAACCTATACCTTTGTGAGGCACTATATATGGATTCCCTTTCGGAGCGCCGCAAGGCGCTTCTTTTTCTCGTCATCACCGCAGTCTTATGGAGCACCAGCGGTGTACTGGTCAAAACGCTGGACTGGCAACCGCTCGCCATTCTATCCGCGCGTAGTTTGTTTGCCAGCGTTGTATTCCTCGTCTACATGCGGCGACTCCCCACCCGCTTCAACCGTTGGCATTTATTGGCGGCAGGCGGTTCCATCTTGACCCAATTCCTGTTCATCACATCTACAAAGTTGACCACCGCCGCGAACGCGATCTTCCTACAATACACGGCGCCCATTTACGTTGTACTATTGGGATATTGGTTCCTGCGCGAAAAACCATCCCGCACGGACTGGATATCGATGTTCGTTATTTTTCTTGGGTTATTGTTATTCTTCGGGGATAAACTAAACACGAACGGTTTCTACGGAAATCTTCTGGCGATCCTAAGCGGCGTAACATCGGCCGTGATGATCGTCTCTTTCCGCGCCCAAAAGGATGGCGCACCTGAGGAAAGCTTCCTCATCGCCAGCCTTTTCACTGCCATCGTAGGCTTCCCTTTTGTTGTGAAAGAGACATGGACGATCACCAACTGGAGCATTATCGCCTTTCTTGGTATCTTTCAGATCGGTCTCGCTTTTGTATTCTTCACCAAAGCGATCAAACACATCCCTGCCTTGGAAGCAAATCTGGTTGGCACATTGGAGCCGGTGCTGAATCCCATTTGGGGGTTTCTGTTCTACGGCGAAAGCGCAGGGAAGTTTGCTCTGTTTGGAGGCTTGGTTGTCCTCAGCGGTGTGATCTTGAGCGCAATAGGAAGCGCCAAAGCGGCAAAAGAAACCGTAAGCCATTAAAAGCACAGAGTCCACAAGAATGTGGACTCTGTATTATCAAACGATCACACACGAATTATTTGTTGCGTCGCAACATCCACAACACGAGTAGAAGTAGGATGACACCGCCACCTACGATCGCCCATATTGGAACAGACTGCGATTCTGAAGATGCAGTTTCAACCACAAGAGTTGCCGTCACAGTTGACGGAAGCACGGTGGCAGTTGCAGGAAGCGTCGGTGTAGGAAGAGAGGTCGCAGTGGCGGTTGGGATCGGGGTGGGCAACACAGGCGTCGGGGCAGGATCGAAGCGGGCATTTATATCCGCAAGTTCAGGCTTGAGCGTTTCGCCAGGGACGAAAACATCCAGCATAGCATTAGCGATCATAAAGCCATCATTGGTGCCAAGTTTCAACTTAGCCTTACGCAAGTCAAAGACAAAGACACCATTATCGCCGATCACTCTTGCGCCATCTTTATCCAGCACAATAGCTGTATCTTTATTGATTCCCAAAGACAATAGTTCAGGGTGATTATAAGCAAGCGAGGTCAGCCGCCCAAAACGTTTATCAGCAATGATCTGCGGTTCCAGCGTGATATTCACCCAACCCAAGCTGGGCGTAATGGTGGTTCGTCCCTGCCAAAAGGATTTTTGAACGGCAAGCTCTTCGCGTTCCGCATCATCAGGGGTGGGCTCATGAGGAGCATAAAAGGATCCGAAGACCGGCATCGCCGCGTTATCAGCCATGACGGGATGACCAGCGAGCCAAAACTCTTTGAGCGGAATCAACGCTTCCATATTCACTTTGGCCTGATTCTTCCCAATGACCAATACCGCGCTGGTACCTTCTGGGATCTCCACGGGAGCATCTTTCACAGCAACAGACTTGACCTGCATACCAAGAGCATCAGTATATTTCTTGATAGCAGTATCAGCCGAACGCCCAGAGGGATAGCCAGTGGCAATAATAAAAATATTGTCTCCAGCAATGGATTTAAACTCATTTAACACAACGCTGTTCTCAAGGCCATCGATCAAATCGCCGGAAAGAATCAGCGGCCCCGCAGAGGCTGGGATGGTCAGTGCATCGAAATTGCGTGCAAGCGTGGCAGGCGGATTTGCCAGCGAGGATGTACGTGTATTTAGATCATAGGTCACATCGCCGGGGGAAAGCAAGTGATACACCACATTACGAAAACTCATAATAGGCGGACGGTTCGGGCTTACAGTGACGTACTTGACACTATCTGCGGCATGATAGGTTTCAGCGTCCAAGATGGCTACAGTATATAAACCAAAAACGTCTCCCAAGACTTCATTGTTTGACGCAATGCCCGTATAGGCATCCACGCCCACGCCGATGTTGGGAATGTTAGGCTGGGCGATCGCGTTAAGAAGTCGCCCCATACGTGCACGTTGAAAGAAATGTTGATCGACAACTGCATTTTGAATGCCGAAAGGCAAACCTCGTTTATCGGGAGAGTTCCAAATATCCACAGCCCCGGCAAACAGACCATCATCCACGCCATACCCTGCGGACAAGTCCGCGATCATCACTATGGATTGCATCGCCGCACCTGCACTTGTACCAGCGACGATCATGCCTTTTTCGTGCAATTCGGTGATCCGTTCTTCAACAGGTGTATTCATGATCGCGCCGATACCGGTGGCTTGGTCGCCGCCAAGGATGAAGAGCATGGAAACATCATCAGTGAAGTAAGCAAGATTAGCAGGGTCGTTGGCATCTTCCTGCGTGAAGATGGGCAACAGCTCCACTTTACATGTAAGGGCTGAGCCTTCAGGAAGATTACGTTTACAAGCTCCCTCGGTTTGGATACGTCGTTCTTCGGCATCTTTCAAATTTTGTGCGCGTTCACCATCTCCGATGTGATTAGCATTGGTAGAGTAAGGCGTAGCTAACACGAGAATGTGCACTACATCGCCACGTACATTCTCGACTGCAAATTTTCCCAGCGCAGAATAAGTGTCAGTGTAGCCAGCGCCAATCGGTAGAAGCAGGCCGGGCTGAGTCTGAGCCGCAGCAAAGTTGGAAGGAAAGAATAAGACACAAAGCAACAATAAAAGCGAGAGAAAGCGATTCTTCATAAGTGTCCTTTCAAAAATATATTACTCAATGAAAAAATTTAATTCTGGAAAGAATGCCGTGGGTCAAGCGCGTCGCGCAGACCATCGCCAAGGTAATTGATGGCAATGACCACAACGAATATCATCAAGCCTGGGAAGATGGCGGTCCATGGCGCAGTGGTCATTTGACTTTGAGTGTTGGATAACATGTTGCCCCAAGTAGGTGTAGGGAGTTGCACACCAAAGCCAAGATAAGACAAGCCGCTTTCGCTGATGATCGCTCCAGCAAGGCCAAGTGTGGCTGACACGATAATCGGGCTGGCAATGTTGGGAAGGATACGCAGAAAGAGTAAGCGTGCATCGGACGCACCGAGAGCACGCGAGGCTTGCACAAATTCACGTTCGCGCAATTCAAGCGTGGAGGCACGGACAAGACGGGCAGTTCCCATCCATGAGAGCAAGCCGATCACGAGTGAAATCGGAAGAAAAGAGCCTGGCTTGAAAAACGGCGAATCTAATTTGCGGAGAAACATGCCCAATGCAATAAGCACGAACAAACTGGGAATGGACATGAATACTTCAGTGATGCGCATCAGTATGGCATCTGCCCATCCGCCATAATAACCAGAAGCCAAGCCAATAGTGGAGCCAAGAACAATCGAAACCAACATGGAAAGCAAACCAACCGTGAGAGAAATGCGGCCGCCAAATAATACGCGGGCAAACATATCGCGCCCGAGATCGTCGGTGCCCATCCAATGTTCAGCAGATGGTGGCTTGAAACGATTGGTCAAATCCTGCTTCATGGGATCTTGAGAGATCACAGGAGCAAAGACAACCAACAGAACAATAAGCAATGTGATGATGCCGCCAAAGAGCGCCATGCGGTGCTTACGAAAACGTGACCAGAAGAACATGAACAAGGACTGTTCTGCGGTACGGATCTGTTCAGGGGAAATGATGGTTTCTGTCATAGTTACGATAACCGAATGCGTGGGTCGAGGGTGGCATAAATAAAATCAACCAGCAAGTTGGAAACAATAATGAGCGCCGACTCGATCACCAGAACCGCCATCACAAGCGGATAATCTGTTTTCAGCGCGGCGTTGAAATACAAACGACCAATACCTGGCCAGGCAAAAATAGTCTCTGTGAATAATGCACCGCCAAACAAAGATGGCAGGTCAAGTGCAACAAGGGTAACCAAAGGGATGATCGCATTACGAAGAGCATGTCGGTAAATAACCAATCGCTCGCCTACACCTTTCGCACGGGCGGTACGGACATAATCTTCATGGATCACATCGAGCATGGAGGAGCGCAAATAACGCATATAGCCTGCCGCCGAAACAAAGGTCAGCATGGAAATGGGCAATATAAGATGCTTGATACGGTCGAGAAGGGAAAAGTCTTTGCCTAATGTATACATGCCGGAACCCGGCAGAAGCGGTTTTCCATCCCCACCCTTCAAGGTCACAGCAAAGACAATGATCAATAAGAGACCAAACCAAAAGACGGGCAATGATTGCCCGGCAAAAGCAAGAGTGGTGGTGATATGGTCAAACCATGTGTACTGTTTCACCGCCGAAAGAATACCAAGAGGGATGGCAACCAATAAAGTGGTCACCATCATAATGCTCATTAACAAGAGAGTATTTGGAAGACGATCTGCGATCTCTTCTATAACAGGACGTTTGGTGATCAACGAGTTACCCATATCACCCTGCAACATCCTCCCCAACCATTTGGCATATCGCACAGGGATGGGGTCATCCAAGCCAAACTTGGCACGGATGCGCGCCAGATCTTCGGCGGTGTAATCTGATCGCTCCGTATAGACGCTCATAATGCCGCCCGGAACCGAGGAGATCAGCCCATACAAGATCATGCTAATAGCAAGCAAAGTAATAACAGATTGTAGAATGCGGCGGGTGAAATAGATAACCATAGTTTAAGTTAATCCATTTGCCCCTCCCGAAATTGGGAGGGGCAAATGATAGAAATGAACACGGTTTATTGGTCGAGAGTCCAGTTAGCGGAATCCCAGGCGAAATCAACGAAGGTTGGTGAAATCTTCAACCCTTGGAATTCGTTGCGATGCCCCATAATGGACAAGCGTTCGTACAAGTAAATACGAGGAAGGTCCTTATTGACTTGTTCAACCACATTGCAATACAGTTCTTTGCGTTTGGCAATATCGGTAATGGCACCTGCCTCATCCAACCAAGTGTCCACATCCGAGTTAATGTAGCGGGCAAAGTTGGCGCCGCTTCCTTCATTATCAGCTGTCGGTATTTCGGAGCTATGGAAGCTCGAATACAGGTGACTATCCGGATCGGTGGAGGGACCAGTGGTGTACATCACAATATCATAGGTACCGTGATCGCGCATGCCATCACTTTCCCAGCCAGCAAACAAGACATCTGACGGAACGTTTTCAATGACAAGTTCAATACCAGCAGCCT
This sequence comes from Candidatus Defluviilinea proxima, assembly GCA_016721115.1. Taxonomy (NCBI): domain Bacteria; kingdom Bacillati; phylum Chloroflexota; class Anaerolineae; order Anaerolineales; family Candidatus Villigracilaceae; genus Candidatus Defluviilinea; species Candidatus Defluviilinea proxima. The sequence continues at coordinate 3,414,000 of JADKIW010000001.1, read as the reverse complement.
TGAGCATTTCGGCCAGAACTTGTTCCGTTTGTTCGCGGAGTTGATTGCCTGTGGTTGTTGCGATCTTCAAGCTCATACGAACACCGTCTTTTTCGCGGATACCGTCGGCTCCAAGCGTCCATCCGGCTTCATCGAGCAATGCGTTAGCTTTTTCTACGCTGAATTCGCTGACAGGCTCCAGACAGGCAAAAGTCCCTGTAGGAACCGCGCTACTACCAGCCTTGACGTTGCCATATAGCAGAGAATCCACGATCTGTTGTTTGTTGATCGCGTATTGGATCGCCTGACGCACCTTGAGATCATACAAAATGGGATGCGGGTTAGTGGCAGGGTCAGCTGGGGCGCTACCATCATTGTTACCGAAGTTCAAAGAAAGTAATTCGTTTTCGCCGGTCACAGTGGACACGTAAGAAACACCCTGAGAGGATAATTGCTCAAGTTCAGGGAAGTTCGCCTCGGTCAAATCCCAAAGGGCGTGAATCTCGCCGGTACCAAGCAATTGCATACCCACTTCACGAGAAGGCAATATCTTGATGATTACACTTTCGAGATAGGGTTTACCGGGTTCACGGTAATACGGATTCTTGGTAAAGGTCAGGTGATCGCCGGGGACCCATTCGCTCAAAACAAATGGACCGGTACCTACTGGATTGCGATTGATGTCCCATGATTCCATGTCTTCCAACTTGCCGGCAGTGTCTGGCACTGTGTAGGAGAACAAACGCAAATACGGGGCATAAACTTCACCAAAGGTGGCCACTACTGTATACGGATCGGGACAGGCAAGCTCTTCAATATCACGATAGCCTGAAGCACTCACCTGAGAAAGATCAGAAAGCGCGCCTTCCATTGTGAATTTGACATCGTCACAGTTGAAGTCAGAACCATCAGACCACTTAATGCCTTCCTTCAACTTCCACGTGACAACCAATCCATCTTCTGAGACAGTGGGCAACTCCTTGGCCAATACAGGGACATATTCGCCTTTTTCATTGACAGACACCAACCCTTCGCCAAATAAAGATACAACAGCATCTTCAATTGACGATGAGGTCAACAGGGTGTTCATCATGCCCGGTTCCTGCGGAGTACCGATGATCACAGTACCTCCCGATGTAGACGGCGCTTCTGTGGGAGATTCTGTAACAACCGGCGGTTCTGTGGCGACAGGCGCAGATGGTGTTTCCTCCTTTGCACCTCCTCCACAAGCCGAGAGAACAAAGGCAGCGATGACGAGTATCGCAAACAACGACTTGAGGTGTTTCATATATTTTTCTTCTCCTTTTGGTGTTTGTAATCTACCGATCAATCGACCAGCAGTGTTTGTTGCGGGATGAAGGCCTGACGTTTCGTCCCGTTATACATAGAGCCATGGGTCAACACATGTACGATCAAATTAGAAACAGCTACAGCACCACCGTTCTCAACATCAGCTACATCTGTGTGAGTGATCTGCCGCCCATCTACAATGGTGACAGCGCCAGAGCCGCAGACCGTGATGTTTTTATCATTCTCAACGATGGCGGCCGTATCTTCATCGATGCCAACGCCGAGAATGCCGGGGTGAGATGAAACAGCGTAGATCAGGCGTCCCAAACGATCCCGCTGACGAAAGTGTTGATCAAAGATAAATTTGTCGGTAAAGCCCAAGCCAGCAGACATTTGCAAGATCCGCTCACGGGGAGATGCGCCTCCTTTGCCATATGCAACCATCGTTTTAGAAAGAATCGAAGCACCAGCGCTCGTCCCGCCCACAATACATCCACTTCGATAGGCTTTGATCAATTCGGTTTCGAGTTGTGTCCCACCGATGATGGCCGAGATACGCATTTGTGTGCCACCCGAAAAAAAGATACCCGTGGCTTTACGAATCAATTGGATGTGTTCTTTTTTGTCGACTAACGAACGTGTGCGAAATTCAAGAGTGACGGCTTCTTTCGCGCCGAAGGTTTTGAACATTTCAACATACTCTTTGCCGGTATCGCGACGCTGGGAGGCTTGAGGCAGGATAACGATCCGCGCCTTGTTCCCGCCCGCCCGCTTGAGAAACTCTTGCAGAACATCAGGCTTTTTGAGTTCATCCAATGCGCCGCCCATCGGCATGAGTGTTGTCATCGATTCGCCTTTAGTGATTGAACAAGATTTTTCGCAGTCGAAAGAATATGCGCTTGCATGGCATCACGAGCACGGGTGCCATCCCGAGCCGTTAACGCGGCAAGGATATCAAGGTGTTCCTGCTGGTCTTGAAACTCACGTTCGGGGAGAGGATTCTGCGCGGTGATAGCAAAATTGCCGATCAGCATGGTAGGGAACGCCTCCCACATTTGCCTCAATGTGCGAATGAGGTATTTCCGTCGGCTTGCATGGAAGATCAGGGTATGAAAGTCCCGGTTAATTTTTCGGTAGTCGGCTATCTTTTCGGCGGGTAGGGTCGCCATCACATCGGCCATATCCTTGAGTTCCTTGAGTTCATCATCCGTGATATGGCGGGTGGCGAATTCAGCCGCACGACCTTCCAGAAACGCCCGGTGTTCGTACAAATCCATAACATCATCGGCGACAAACTCAACGACTCGTGCCCCTCGGTATGGGACGTGTTCGACCAATCCATCGGCGACAAGCTCTTTGAGCGCCTCACGGACCGGCATCTGGCTGACATTCAGTTCCTGAGCCAGTTTCTCCTGCCTGAGCCACTCCCCCGGCTTGAACTGCCCAGTGAGGATGGCAGAACGGATCTGCTCTGCGACATGTTTACGCAATTGGCGGTGAGAGGGATATTCTTCAAGTATAGTACTCATTTGATATTAGATATTATATCTAACACCGACTGAACGAATAGGGTTCTACAAGCAAGTTCACCCAAAAGGATAGGGAACCCGTTAAAAGCGGTATTCACACCCATATAGTCGTATAATGATATTAACAGAAAATCGAACGCTCTTTACACAAGGCCAACACTGAAAGCACAACTCATGACCATTGGAATTGTCACCGACTCAACCTGCGACCTGCCCCAGAACACTATTCACGAATTAGGGATCACTGTGATCCCTCTTTTTATCAATATTGGCGATAAAGGGTATTTGGATGGCGTGGATATCACACGCAGGGACTTCTACACAAACCTGCCAACTTACAACACCCACCCATCAACAGGAACGCCGGGAACAGATGCTTTCACACAAGCTTATAACAACCTCTCTGCACAAGGTTGTACGGAAATTCTTTCCATTCATATCTCCAAGAGTCTGAGCGGGACAGTGGAAGTCGCCCGGGCTGCCGCGAGAGAATTCAAGCAAATCCCCGTAACAGTCCGCGATTCTGATCAACTCAGCATCGGCACAGGATTCCAGGCAGAGGTCGCCGCACGAATGGCATCAGCAGGAAAGACAATGAAAGAGATCCTGACCGCGCTTGACGATCTCATGTCCCGTACCTATGTAACCGCAAGACTCGACACATTGGACTACCTACGACGCAGTGGCCGCATGAACGCCATCATGGCTGGGCTTGGCAGTTTATTACAACTTAAACCGATCCTTACCATGAAGAACGGGCAACCCGGCTCCGAACGGGTACGCACAACCGCAAGAGCAGATTCCCGTTTGATACAAATGCTTGAAGAGCACCGACCCATCGAGCGTTTCGCCTTACTCCACACCAACGCATCTGAAAAAGCAGAAGCCTTTCGTGCACGGATCGCACACATGATCCCACCTGACAAAAGTGTCTCAATGGATATCACACCTGCCATCGGCGCGCACATCGGCCCCGGCGCAGTGGGATACGCGATCATCTCCAAAAATAAAATTTGAGAAAAGGATATACACATGAGCAAAGAAGACAGAAGGTCCATCATTGCAGTAGTGATCGTGTTATTGATCGCAGCCGGGCTGGCCTTTGCCGGCAGTCAGGGCGGATACGATATTTCAGGGTTTCCCGTTTATGCGTTGTGTGTCGCAGTTGCCTTTATCATCCAGTGGATCGCTTTTGCTCCAGCGTACCTGTATCGAACCGAGAAATTTTACGACCTAACGGGAAGTGTCACCTTCATCACAGTGATCGCAATCGCGATCCTTTTCAGCCCCGTAGTGGACACCCGCTCCCTGCTGTTACTCGGCATCATCGCTATCTGGGCCATACGATTGGGATCATTCCTCTTCACACGGGTCCATGCCGCCGGAGAAGACCGTCGCTTTCGCGAGATCAAAAAATCCTTTACGCGATTCCTATTGACCTGGACTCTGCAGGGACTTTGGGTGGCCTTTTCCCTCGCCGCCGCTTTAGCCGCCATTACATCCACGGTCAAGCTGGACCTGGAACTGTTCGCCATACTTGGATTTTTAGTTTGGCTGTTGGGCTTTGGCATCGAAGTCATCGCAGACAGTCAGAAAAGCAAATTCAAGTCCGTGCCCGAAAACAAGAACAAGTTCATCAAGACCGGCTTATGGTCCTGGTCACGTCACCCAAACTATTTTGGCGAGATCCTTTTGTGGATCGGTGTTGCGATCATTGCCTTGCCCATTCTGCGCGGATGGCAATGGATAACTCTTATTTCCCCGGTGTTCATTTATATCCTTATAACCAGGATCAGCGGTGTGCCCATGCTTGAAACACGTGCCGATGAAAAGTGGGGCGGACAAGCCGATTACGAAGCCTACAAAGCAGGGACATCCGTATTGGTCCCGATGCCACCAAAAAAGTAGAGGTGATCAAAATGAACATGAATATTGCCAAAGTAATTTCTGGTTTGGGTGTACTTGCCATGACGGCCGTCTTATTTTATGGCTTCACTGTTGGGAATTTCTCAGCAGACGGCGCAGTGCTTCTTAAGAACCCGTGGGGTATCGTCTCAATGGTGGATCTGTACACCGGCTTCATTCTGTTCTCTGCGTGGATCGTGTACCGCGAGAAGTCCATCGTCCGCGCTGTGATCTGGGTGGTGCTGATGATGGTGCTTGGATTTTTCACAGGCAGTCTCTACACGTTCCTCGCGCTCAACGCCAGTAAAGGTGATTGGAAAACGTTCTGGATGGGACACAGGGTCAATGGGTAGGCTACAGGAACTCGGGGAGGAATTAAGAGGCGTCTTCTCTGGTCAAGGAGCAAGGCTATTTGATTCGTTCCTCCCACCCGTTGTATTCCTGCTCATTAATTCGTTATCCAATGTGAACCTTGCACTCTGGGCGGCATTGGGTGTATCTGCTGTCTTTGCCGCATATCGCATCGTACGCAAAGAAAACCTAACCTACGCACTCGGAGGCTTGGGCGGCACATTGCTTGCGGCGGTCTTCGTAAAACTCAGCGGGTCAGAGACGGGCTTCTTTGTGCCGGGCTTCATTTCTGGAGCAGTGACGATCATCCTGTGCGTGGTGAGCGTTGCGTTCAATCGCCCGTTGGTGGCTTGGTCAAGTGTCATCGCAAGGCGCTGGCCTCTAGGCTGGTACTGGCATCCCCAAGTACTCCCCGCTTATAACGAAGTGACCATCCTATGGGCCGTGGCCTTCTCAGCACGCCTGACCTTTGAATTCTGGTTGTATCAACAAGATGCCATCGGCGCACTAGCCACAACACGGATCTTGTTAGGCTGGCCTTTTCTTATCGTGCTGTTGATCGTCAGTTACTTGTATGGACTTTGGCGGCTTGGAAAATTACAAGGCCCCAGCGTAGAAGAATTCAAGACAGGAAAGACCCCGCCATGGGAAGGTCAGAAGCGGGGATTTTGATCGGTCAAAACGTCTCGCCTTTTTCCAACATCTCTACAAATTGACGGATGCGCTTCTCGCGAGTCTCCGCTTTCTTCGCGGTTGTAATTCTGAACAAGAACGAATATCGCTTTGAGCCAGTCAGCGTTTCAAAGAAGGCTTTGGCTTTCTTATTCTTATTCAACGCGGACTGAAAATCTGTGGGCACTTCTATATTCTTCTGCGACGCATACGCCGCATCCCAACGCCCATCCTGCTTCGCCGCTTCGACCGCTTTCAACCCTGCAGGCTTCATCTCCCCACTCGCAATGAGACGTTCGACATGCCCCACATTGATCTTGGACCAAATGCTCTTCGGTCTGCGCGGCGTGAATTTCTGCAGGAAATACTGTTCGTCAAAACTCCCCTTCTGTCCATCGATCCAGCCATAACACAAAGCGACATCCAACGCCTCCGCATATGTGACCGTAGAAATGCCCGCCGCTTTCTTGGCGATCTTCAACCATAAGCCCGCGGACTTGTCGTAATTCTTCGCAAGCCAATCTGTAAATTTCTTTTTGGATTCAAAGAGAAGGGTTGGGAGTTCGGTTGAGTTTGGCATTGAGTAATTTTACTTGAACGTAAACGCAACACCTAGTGCGAACATAACTACCACATTGAAGGAGTATAATTTGTACAGTTTTTTGATCCTCTCAAAGAGGGGTTTTTATGCCAAAAACTTCGCCCGAACAAGTTATTGATTTTCTTCTGGGTTTTTTGCCAAGCCTACTACCTAAACCAGTAGACAGTGCTGCAAAATCTGCTATCGATTCATTCCGTGGACCATTGGATGAAGTGCTCAAGGAACCGAGAATTCATCGGGAGCTATTAGAAGCAGCGCAAAAAGCGGAAAGTGAATTCCGCAGTCAAGGTCATACACATCTAAAGAATGATGATCTTGTACAAGCGGTCGCAAGTTTTCCATTATTTGACCGCACATTGTTCCAGTCTACATTGGCCAACCTTCCAAATCATTTACGCGAAGAATATCTTGCTAAAGACCTGCAATCCTTTATTGAAGATGACTGGAAAGGAAAGTTTCCCCCCAAAGAATTACGGGAAGGCATTGCTCTTTATCTCAATTGCTTACGAATTGAACTGCTGAAAGTTGAAGGCTTTGCGGATATAGTTATTCGCTTAGCTACCCTTCGGACTGATCAACGAGTGGAGCAAATACTTGAAATTGTCAAAGAGTTAGTTAAGTTGGTAAGCCAACTGATGATTTCAAGACAAACTAACGTACTTGATTCGCATATAAATCTACTCCCAGCAGACATTAGCTTCTTCTCAGGACGTAAAACAGAAATAAAAGAACTTGAGGATATTCTTCTAAAGAGAAATTCCATAGTTTCAATTTACAGTGTTTGGGGAATGGGCGGCATCGGGAAAAGCGCTTTGGCAATACGTGTTGCAACAAAATTGCACGAAGCGGGTCATTTTCAAGACGGCGTCTTATGGGTTGATATGAGGGCATCATCTGTAGACGAAACCCTCTCAAATTTTATTCGTGCATTTGGGTATACAGAAGATCAAATCCCAAAAAGCCAAACAGATAAAGCATCATATCTAAGAAGTATATTTCGCGGCAAACAAGTTTTAGTTTTACTTGATAATGTCTCAAGCGAAGAAGAAGTAACTCCTTTTATTGTAGATGAGCCAACTGTGGCATTTGTCATTACCAGTCGAAGGCAATTGCTAGGCATGACGGATTACTCAGCATACATAAAAGATCTTGATATATTTTCTCTCGAAGATTCTCTTGAATTAATGCAAAAAAGATTAGGCTCCCGTTGCCAAGATGAACTTAATGTAGCAAAAGAAATATGTAGACTTGCAGGAAATTTACCACTTGCTGTTTCCGTCGCAGCAGCACGGCTTTCAGACAAAAAGAGATGGTCAACATTACAAATGTTCGTTGACCGTTTGCAAGATGCCCACAATAGATTAGATGAGTACAAAGGCAATACAAAAGAAAAAAATCTTAGGGCAGTTTTTTCGGTCAGTTATGATTCTCTTGAAGATGCTCAAAAACAATACTTCGCTTATCTTTCTCTTTTCGACAATGTTAATTTTGGGTCATCAGGATTTATGGCGTTATTTGAAACAAACAAGCAACAGGCTATTGGCCACTTGGAAAATCTGGTTGAACTTTCTCTACTTTTGCGTTCGGAACTAGGCGGGTATCGTTTCCATGACTTATTATTATTATTTTCTCAGGAAAAACTCAGGAATGAATATCCTGAAACCAAAATAGTAAGCGCAAAAGCAAAAGTTGAAAATTATCAGCAACTGTTAACCACCGCGCGGAAACTTGGTGCGCGCGCATCATCCAGTGTACATCAAGGCAAATTAGATCAAGGAATTGAATTATATTCTCAATCTCAAATAATTAATCAGCAAATATATAGCCGTAGTGGACAAGCGAGTGCTTTGGGCGGGTTGGCGTCGGCGTATGCGCAGAAGGGCGATCTCGACAAAGCCATTGAGTTATATTCGCAATCCATCATTCTAAGCAAAGAGATTGGCAACCGTGCGGGACAAGCGAGTGCTTTGGGCGGGTTGGCGTCGGCGCATGCGCAGAAGGGCGATCTCGACAAAGCCATTGAGTACTATCAGCAAGCCCAATTATTGAACAAAGAGATTGGCAACCGTGCGGGACAAGCGAGTGCTTTGGGCGGGTTGGCGTCGGCGTATGCGCAGAAGGGCGATCTCGACAAAGCCATTAAGTACTATCAGCAAGCCCAATTATTGAACAAAGAGATTGGCAACCGTGCGGGACAAGCGAGTGCTTTGGGCGGGTTGGCGTCGGCGCATGCGCAGAAGGGCGATCTCGACAAAGCCATTGAGTTATATTCGCAATCCATCATTCTAAGCAAAGAGATTGGCAACCGTGCGGGACAAGCGAGTGCTTTGGGCGGGTTGGCGTCGGCGCATGCGCAGAAGGGCGATCTCGACAAAGCCATTGAGTTACATTCGCAATCCATCATTCTAAGCAAAGAGATTGGCAACCGTGCGGACAAGCGAGTTCTTTGGGCGGGTTGGCGTCGGCGTATGCGCAGAAGGGCGATCTCGACAAAGCCATTGAGTTACATTCGCAATCCATCATTCTAAGCAAAGAGATTGGCAACCGTGCGGGACAAGCGAGTGCTTTGGGCGGGTTGGCGTCGGCGTATGCGCAGAAGGGCGATCTCGACAAAGCCATTGAGTTACATTCGCAATCCATCATTCTAAGCAAAGAGATTGGCAACCGTGCGGGACAAGCGAGTGCTTTGGGCGGGTTGGCGTCGGCGCATGCGCAGAAGGGCGATCTCGACAAAGCCATTGAGTACTATCAGCAAGCCCAATTATTGAACAAAGAGATTGGCAACCGTGCGGGACAAGCGAGTGCTTTGGGCGGGTTGGCGTCGGCGTATGCGCAGAAGGGCGATCTCGACAAAGCCATTAAGTACTATCAGCAATCCCAATTATTGAACAAAGAGATTGGCAACCGTGCGGGACAAGCGAGTTCTTTGGGCGGGTTGGCGTCCGCCTATGCTGATAAAGGGGAATGGAAGAATGCGTTTAACAGTTATGAACAAGCTTATATATTAAATCAACAAATTGGAGATCTACCCGGACAGGCTAGGGCTCTTGGCGGATTGGCTTCTGCTTCACAACAGTTGAATAATTGGGAAAAAGTTGTTGAGTATCAAGAAAAGGCTTTATTAATCAGTGAAGCTCTTCAAGACTTAAGAGGACAAGAAAAAGCTATCGGTGGAATCGCCTTTGCGTATTCAAAAATGAACAAACTAGAAAACTCAATTGAATACCAGTTCAAAGCGTTAGAAATCAATAAAAAGCGAAATTTTCCAAAGGGAGAAGCAAAAGCTTATGGTGCACTTGCTAGTGCTTTTCAAAGACAAGGGTACTCAGACAAAGCTATTGAGTTTTACTTGAAGGCTCAAGATATTAATCAAAAGATGCATGATATTAAGGGACAGGCAAGAGCGCTTGGCGGCATCGCATCCATTTATTACAATCAGAAAAACTGGAAACAAGCAATACCTTATTTGGAGCAGGTGCTGGATTTAAATAGAAAAATAAGAGATCGGTTTATTCATAAAACGTTATTTCAATTAGCGGTTTCACATTTAAGAAGTAATAACAAAGAGAAGGCGAAGATATATATCGAAGAGGCACGTGAAATAACCAATGGCACCGATGAAAAAATTAATAATCTATTCAACACACTAAACAACAATTAAATTAGAGTATCCAAAGTCACAGGAATACTCTTTGTTTATTTTGCAAATATTTATCCGCCATTCCCTACTCCCCCGTCGGCACCCAGATATTCGGCCCCACCCCGTCCCTCCCCAAGTCCGAAATAAAAAGTAAGGCTAATTATTCATAATTCCAGTTCGGACTTGGGGAGGGTGCCCGATAGGGCGGGTGGGGCTGAATGTTTATGTTTTCCAAAATTACTTCAAGCACTTTATCAATATCCTTCATCACGTCGTTGTTATAAAAACGCAAAACCCGATAACCTTTGGACTCTAAAAACGCAGTCCGCTCTGCATCGTATTCTTCCTGTTCCAAATGTTGGCTGCCATCCAATTCAACGATCAGCATCTTGCTCGGCGCGCAGAAGTCCGTGATGTAGTTTCCAATTGCATGTTGACGACGAAAACCAACTCCGCCTAAGCGATGAGCACGCAAACGTGACCACAACTTTGTCTCCGCAGGAGTTTGATTGAGTCGTAATTCCCCAGCTCGGCGCATGATCTTTGGTGTTGAGCGTTTTTCAGTCATAGATTAATACTGCCTGCCCCACCCTGCCCTCTCCAAGTCCACAAGCGAGATTTGAAATAATTATTCAAGATATTTATTGTGGACTTAGGGAGGGTGCTCCGTAGGGACGGGAGGGGCCGTAGCCTTTATCTCACTAAACCTTCCTCTTTCACCATCAATACCCTGTTTCTTTTTTACCCGCATCCTGTTTACTTGGGCCTTGAATGATCTTCACACCAGCGCTCGCGCCAATGCGTGTGGCTCCAGCACGGATCATCTTCTCGGCATCCTCATACGTGCGGACTCCGCCTGAGGCTTTGACGCCCATCTCCGCTCCAACCGTCTTGCGCATCAACGCAATATCGTGGACAGTCGCACCGCCACCTGCAAACCCTGTGGACGTTTTGACGAAGTCCGCGCCCGCTTCTTTCGAGAGCAGGCACGCGATTATTTTTTCTTCATCGGTCAATAACACGGTTTCAATAATAACCTTCACAATGGCCTTGTGATCGTGCGCCGTGGTCACAACTCCGCTAATGTCTTTGGCGACGAGTTCGAGGTCACGTCCCTTCAACGCACCGACGTTGATCACCATGTCAATTTCAGCGGCACCCTGGTCAATGGCAGATTTTGTCTCAAAGGCTTTGACGTCCGATAACGTTGCCCCAAGCGGAAAACCGATCACAGTGCATACTTTCACGGGCGAGCCCTGCAAAAGGTCCGCGCACAAACTTACCCACGTTGGGTTCACACACACCGAAGCAAAGTTGTATTGGCGCGCTTCAGAGCATAAGTGAGCGATCTCCTCTTTCTTGGCATCAGGCTTCAGAAGCGTATGGTCGATCACACCAGCTAGATTCGAATCATCGAAAGCCGTATCAGACATAAAGGTCGATTGATCCGCATCAAAGGCGGCGACCTCCTGCGTAATCTTTTTTACAAGTTCCCCAATATCTTTTGAATCAAGTTTAGTCATATTTTCTACTCCAGCGATTCGGTTTTCCGTCACAGACTTGCTCATGGCATTATCGTATCGATAAAGGTTTGCGTCAAGTGAACAGACGCGTCAACGGCCATGCGCTATAATTTGATAAAAGGAATGTATCATGAAAAATCTTACTGTCCCCACATCCGACGAATACGCACCATTTTATGCAGGCTACATCCAATACGCATCCAAAAGGGGCGATGTGCTTGCGGCGCTCCCTAAACAAATAGACGAGATCAAGTCTGCGCTTGGGAAACTTACCGACAAACAAGCCCTCTTCCGCGATGCGCCAAAGGAATGGTCCATCAAAGAAGTGGTGGGACATCTCAATGACACAGAACGCGTCTTTTCGTACCGACTCCTGCGTGTGTCACGAAATGACTCCACTCCCCTTTCAGGCTTCGAACAGGATGATTTCGTCCGCGAGGCTGGGTTCGATGATTGGTCACTGTCAGATTTGATTCAAGAGTTCGAACACCTGCGCCGCGCCAACATAATCGCCATCAACAATATGAAAGAAGAATCTGTCAACTATCGTGGTACGGCCAGTGGAGCAACGGTCAGCGCGCGGGCATTGATCCATATGCTTGTCGGCCACGTGGATCATCACATGGCAAGCCTGCACGAAAAATATTTACCTGTTGCCGTCACGTTATAACCATTACCAAATTGAAATTTTCCTCCCTTGACGCATGTCAATGCACGGGAGTATAAACCGCTAAGCTATGAACACATACAATCATCCCACGCAAAGAAAGGAAGTGACCGCCTTGGACGCTGATGTGCCGCTATTGCGCTCATCGTTGATTCGTTTTAATGTCTCCGAATTGCGATACTCACAGAACCCATCAGGCCGCCCATACGCGCGTCATCTTTTTCTATTGAGCGCGGCATGAAACGTATGCGGCTTGTCATTCTGTAACCTTCGCCACCTTCGGAGAACGTCCCAAGGTGGCTTTTATTTTTCACTATGGAGGTGTACCATGAATGCAGAAATGACAATTTTAGATCTCGAATCCTACATCGAGGCTCGTGACTTCGCGGCTCTGCGCGAAGAGATCAGGAACTGGCCCGCAGGCGATCTGGCCGAATTGATGGAGCCGTTGTCGGTTGAGAAAGAGGCGGTGGTTTTTCGTCTGCTTCCTCGCAATCAAGCCGCAGAAATATTTTCGTATCTATCCAATGAACGTCAACAGGAATTATTGAAGGCACTGGCGCATGAGGAAGTTGTCAACATCCTCAACGCCATGTCAGATGATGACCGCACCGAATTATTGGAAGAGTTACCCGCAAAGGTCACACAACAACTGCTGGGATTGCTTTCTCAGGAAGAGCGACAACTGGCATCCAAATATTTGGGATACCCTGAGAACAGCGTTGGCCGTTTGATGACCCCCCACTTCGTACGCGTCAGGCCGCACTGGACAGTTGCTCAAGCTCTCGATCATATTCGCCGCTACGGGCTGGATTCTGAAACAATGAGCATGATCTATGTGATCGATGAAGATGGTCGTCTTATTGATGATCTGCGCATCCGTCACATTTTGTTGGCCGCTCCTGAAAGCCTGATCTCCGACCTAATGGACGAACGCTACGTGGCACTGAAAGCGTCCGATGATCGCGAGATCGCTGTGACCGAGATCAAAGACGCTGACCTGACCGCTCTACCCATCACAGATAGTCAGGGTGTACTGATCGGCATCGTCACCGTAGACGATATCCTCGATGTGGCCGAGGAAGAGGCCACAGAAGACATACAAAAATTGGGCGGTTCTGAAGCTCTCGATGAACCATACATGGAAATCGCCATCCCTAAAATGGTGCGTAAACGCGCTACCTGGTTGGTGATCCTGTTCCTCAGCGAAATGCTCACCGCCACCGCCATGGGAAATTTTGAGCACGAGATCGCTAAGGCCGTTGTGCTTTCCATATTCGTCCCGCTCGTCATTTCAAGCGGAGGCAATTCCGGTTCACAAGCTTCTACTTTGATCATCCGCGCAATGGCCCTTGGCGAGGTGACATTGAAGGATTGGTGGCGTGTAATGCGCCGTGAGTTCCTATCTGGTTTGTCATTAGGCGTTGTGTTGGGAACGATCGGCTTTATCCGCATCACCTTGTGGGCAAAAATATTCCATGCCTATGGTGAGCACTGGTTCCTGCTGGCAATGACCGTAGGCTTGTCTCTGGTCGGCATTGTTCTTTGGGGCTCGTTATCCGGTTCGATGTTACCTTTCCTGTTACGAAAAGTCGGGCTCGACCCAGCCACCTCATCGGCCCCATTTGTCGCAACCCTTGTGGATGTGTCGGGATTAATCATCTACTTCTCGGTTGCCGCAGTGATCCTGCGCGGAACCTTGTTATAAGTAAAGCGACATCAGCCCTCTGAGTAGTACCTTGGAGGGCTGATGTCATTCATACAGAGATGTATAATTCAATTATGATGCCTAAAGAATTTTGGATCTCCCTAGCAAAAAATGACTACAAAATCCCTGAGGGGCATACGCTCCAGGGTTTGACAAAGGAATTATTCAGTTACCTCGGCAGTACTGACCCCGAACTACGCGATGACATTGCTTATATGGTCTATGCCAATTGGCTTAAGCGCGAGATGTATATAACAGATGAAATACGCGCACACGTAAACGAGCTATTAGGGAATCTCGATAAAGGTATTGGCGAAATCGAAGCCGACTCGGTCTTCCTACGGACTTTTTCCGTTCTCCTTCTGGCAGAAATCGTCCACAACGATAATAAGAAGCCTTTGCTTGATAAAGAGCAGGTCCAAGTCATCCTCGCAAAGGGGTTATGGTACCTCGGCGCAGAAAAAGATCCGCGCGGGCATCTCCCAGTCAAGGGTTGGGCACATGCCATCGCCCACACAGCAGACTTGATGCTCGTGTTGGGAAAAAATCGCTTCACAGGCAAAAATGACCATGAAGTCATCTTGAAAGCCATTGCAGACAAACTTATCCATTCCACAAATTGGGTATACATTCATGGAGAGGACGAACGTCTTGCCAGTGCTGTAGCGGTGATACTTGGAAGAGATACTGTCTCGATTGACTTTCTAAAAGAATGGGGCAAGTCCTTTACTGAACCTGAGAAATCATGGAACGGCGCCTACATGGATGAAGGACAAGCAAAGGCCTATCACAACGTCCGTAATTTTCTACGGAGCGTGTCCGAAGAGATTCGCAAAGCAGATGAACTGCCCAATAAGGCAAGCATACAAACCGTCATATTCGAAGCACTCGACGAGTTGAAACCCTATTAGGAATCAAAGCCATGGACTACAAAAATATCGTCAAATCTGGGTACGACAAAATCGCAGACCGCTACCTCGATGAACGTGGGGGCGACAGAAGGAATACGGCAAACGTCCGCTTGCTCAACGATTTCATCGAACTACTCGCACCAAACTCCAAAGTTTTGGATGCGGGCTGTGGAGCAGGGCTTCCGATCACGCGAATGCTGGCAGAGCGCTTCGATGTCATCGGCGTGGATTTTTCCAAAGAACAGGTTGAACGCGCAAAAAAGAATGTGCCCAACGCACACTTCTTCTGTCAGGATATGACCGATCTCGATTTTCCAGACGAATCGCTGGACGGCATCTGCTCATACTATGCCATCATCCATATCCCACGCGAAGAACACGAGAAACTGTTTGCCGATTTCTATAGAATGCTCAGAACAAGCGGCGTAGCATTACTGTGTCTCGGCGCAGAAAACCTTGTAGACGATATTGACGAAAATTTTCTCGGCACACGCATGTATTGGAGTCATTACGACTCTGAGACGTATCTCAAAATGCTGAAAACGAGTGGCTTCTCCATCATCTGGGCAAAACACATTGATGACGATACCTGTGAGGGCGCAAAGCACCTGTTCGTGTTAGCACAAAAGAAAACAAAATGAACGCCATCAAAAAATATTGGGCGATCTTCCAGATCACGCTCATTAATAGTCTGGCCTACCCCGGCGAGCTAATTGGGCGCAGTCTGATGATCCTGCCTTTTATGTGGATCTTCTACCAGTTATGGAAGGTCACATTCAGCGCCGCAGGGGCGGATACCATCAATGACATGACGATCTATAGCACGATGTGGTACCTCATGATGGCCGAAACCATTGAACTTAGTCGCCCACGGCTGGCTAACACGATCTCTGACAACGTCAAAGACGGTTCCATCGCTTACATCCTGAACAAACCATATAACTTCTTACTCTACCAATTCAGCAACTCCATGGGCGAGACAATTTTCCGCGCCGTGATGAATGCGATACTTGGTGGGCTGATCGTGTGGTGGCTGGTCGGCCCACCACCTGCGCCACTGGGGTGGGTTTTTGCTGCTCTCGCGTTATTCGGCACATGGGTTCTAAATTTCTGTATCAGTTGTTTGATCGGCCTGTCTGCATTCCTTGTGGAAGAAGTATCACCATTCGTTTGGATCTATCAAAAGTTCGTTTTCATCCTGGGCGGTTTCCTCATCCCACTTGATTTTTACCCTGCCTGGCTCCAATCCATCGCCAAGGCACTCCCATTCGCTTACATGGTCTACGGGCCATCAAAGCTACTTGTTTCGCCTTCTGTTGAATTATTTGTAAATATCCTATCCATGCAGGCGCTGTGGATCGTGGTGCTTGGTTCGATTCTTATCCTTGCCTATCGCCGTGGTGTCACCCATCTTACGGTGAATGGAGGATGATTATGAAACACATCAAATTCCTTTTCGCCATATGGCAGGCCAACCTGCAATCCGTAATGGAGTATCGCGTCTCCTTCCTGACGCAGGTCATCGGGATGATGCTGAACAATTTCTTCTATTTCGCGATCTGGATCGTCTTTTTCGACCGTTTCAAGGAGGTGCGTGGCTGGGGCATCAACGACATGTATGTCACTTTCGGTGTCATCGCCAGTGCATTCGGCATTGTTTCGCTTTTCTTCGGGAACTCCTTCATGCTGGGCGATATCATCAATAATGGCAGGCTTGACTATTACCTATCCCTGCCACGCCCTGTACTGCTTCACACGATCTCCAGTCGTATGATCTCGAGCGGCATGGGAGATTTCACCTACGGATTTCTCAGCTATGCCCTGTCCGGTCAATTCACGTGGGACGGCTTACTCCGCTTCATTCTTGCCATCATTTTGGCGGCTGTGATCTTTGCATCTTTTCTTATTCTGGTGAACAGTCTGGCATTCTGGGCAGGGATCGTTTCAAGTTTCACCAACATGATGGTCAACGCCATCATTACTTTCGGCATTTACCCCATCACCCTCTTTGACAATTACGCCAAGTTGATCCTGTTTACGCTCATCCCCGCCGCATTGATGGGCGCTGTCCCTGCAGAGTTCATTGCAAAATTTACCTGGCAGACTCTGGCCGAACTCCTGCTTGGGGCGCTGGCTTTTCTTGGGTTGGCCGTGGCAGTTTTCAGGTCCGGATTGAGGCGGTATGAATCCGGTAGCGCCATTCAGGTGGAAGTATAGGTCGCCTTTTCTGGTATAATCACGGTTCGTGACTGGTCCTGCAAGCGGTTTGTTTCGACAGACTGCGAGCATGGAGACCTGCGCCATAATCTAGAGAAAGGAAGCAAACGTCATGCCGTTAAATAAGGAAGTTAAGACCAAGGTCATCGCGGATTTTCACCGCCACGACACGGACACAGGTTCACCCGAAGTGCAAGTTGCCATTCTGACGAACCGTATCCAACAGTTGACCGACCACTTGCGGATCAATAAAAAGGACGAGTCCTGCCGCCGTGGTTTGTTGATGATGGTCGGGCAACGCCGTCGCCTGCTGACCTACCTGCGCAAGGTGGATTACAAGCGATATTTGGCTGTTACCGAAAGTTTGAAACTGCGCCACAAATAAAATGTGTTCTTTGTAGGGGCGACCCAATGGGTCGCCCCTACACGTATCAATCCGCGGTCAGGAATTGAATAGCGCGAATGACAACATCGCAAGTCACCCCCGCTCTTCAGTCCCTGACAAAATAGGCGGAACACAAACTTAGGCTTACGTTGACCAAAATTAACTGATTCAAAAGAGACTCTGGAACGCTAAGATTTATGGGAATCTTCGCGCTTTTCGCGTCCCTTTATCAGACAAGGCAATGTAAGCAGTCTTAGGAGACAAAATGAAACCCGAATCAAAGAAATATTCAGCAACCGTTGGGACCCAAACCCTCACCTTTGAGACCGGCAAACTGGCTGGTCAAGCTGGCGGTGCGGTGACCTTCGGCACGAGCGAGTGCATCGTTTTCGCCGCGGCCACCATGGGCGGCGTACGTGATGGCATCGACTTCTTCCCGCTCAGTGTGGAATACGAAGAAAGACTCTATGCTGGTGGAAAAATCCCCGGCTCTTTCTTCCGAAGAGAGGGTCGTGCATCGACCGAGTCCATCCTCACCGCTCGCCTGACCGACCGCCCCATCCGTCCGCTATTTCAAGACGGCATGCGCAACGAAGTACAGGTGATCGTCTACTCTCACTCAGCGAACGGCGTTGACCCGCTCGATATCCTCGCTATCAATGCCGCATCTGCCGCGATCATGATCTCAGACATTCCCTGGAATGGACCCATCGCCGCAGTACGCGTGGGACGTGTAGATGGTGAATTCGTCATCAACCCAACCTTCGCCCAAATGGACGCTTCAGATCTGGACCTTCGGATTGCCGGCTCGAAAGATGCCATTCTCATGGTCGAATGCGGCGCCGACGAGATCCCTGACGAAATCATGGTAGATGCCCTCGAACTGGGACATAAATCCATCCAGCCGTTGATCGACTTGCAACTACAAATGGCCGCCGAGATCGGCAAGCCGAAACGCGAAGTGACATTGTTCCTGCCGAGCGAAGAAGTTAAGAAAAAAGTGTTCGATCGCGTTAGCGGCCCGATGAACGAACTGCTCGATAAGCCTCTTTCCAAAAACGAATTCTATAGTGGCATGGCTGAGATCAAAACAGCCGCCGAAGCCGAATTAACAGCCGTACCTGAAGGCGCAAATCCTGCTGACTACATCCCAGTCAACATGTTCCGTGAAGCTTTCGAACAAGCTGAACAGGCTGTTGTGCGTGAACGCATCTTGAGCATGGGCAAGCGCCCTGATGGTCGCACACCGACCGATGTCCGCCCGATTTGGTGTGAGGTCAATGTCTCACCCCGCGCACATGGAACTGGTCTGTTCACACGCGGCGAGACACAGATCCTTTCGTTTGCCACACTCGGCACCTTGGGCGAGGCACAGGAACTTGATAACCTCTCCCCCAACGATACCAAACGCTATATGCACCATTACAACTTCCCGCCGTTCTCCACAGGTGAGGTCAAGCCTCTTCGTGGCCAGAGCAGGCGTGAGGTCGGGCATGGAGCGCTGGCAGAACGTGCGTTGGAACCGGTCATCCCGAATCAAGAGTCGTTCCCTTATGCGATCCGTGTCGTGTCCGAAGCCTTGTCATCCAATGGCTCGACCTCAATGGGTTCTGTCTGCGGTTCGACGCTCGCCTTGATGGATGCTGGTGTCCCGATCAAAGCCCCGGTCTCCGGCGTGGCGATGGGTCTCATCACCGATGAGACTGGCCGTTACAAAATTTTGACCGACATTCAAGGAACCGAAGATCATCTTGGCGATATGGATTTCAAGGTCGCTGGCACTACGGCTGGCATCACAGCCCTGCAAATGGACATCAAGATTAGCGGCTTGAGCACACAGATGATGAAGGAAGCACTCGAACAGGCCAAGGCCGCACGCTTGCACATCATGAACAAGATGCTCGAAGTGCTTGCTGAGCCGCGTCCGCAGATCAAGGATCACGCACCGCGCATCATTACCGTGAAGATCCCTGTTGACAAGATCGGCGCATTGATCGGCCCCGGTGGAAAGAACATCCGCGCCTTGCAGGAAGAAACCGGCACCAAGATCGACATCGAAGAAGACGGTACTGTATACATTGCTTCGACCGATGGCGTTGGTGCAAAGATCGCACAGGAACGTGTTGAAGCATTGGGCGAGAATGCCGTGATCGGCAATATCTACACCGGTAAAGTTGTTCGCATCGCTGACTTCGGTGCGTTCGTCGAGATCCTGCCCGGCGTGGATGGACTCGTCCACATCTCACAACTTGACAGCGAACGCGTTGAAAAAGTCGAATCCGTTGTCAGCATGGGCGATGAGATCACCGTAATGGTGACCGATATCGACGGCCAAGGCAAGATCCGCCTGTCACGTCAGGCCGTGCTCGAAGGCTGGACCGCCGAAGAAGCGCGCGAGAAAGATCAGCGCAAACCCGGTGGTGGAGGCGGCCGTAACGGCGGGGGTGGTCGTGGTGGAGATCGCGGAAGCCGAGGTGGTGACCGTGGAGGAAATCGCGGCGGCGGTGATCGCGGTGGAAGAAGATAAGTAGGTCGTAAATGTAACGGACGAAGCACAAAGGCTTCGTCCGTTTTTTTGTTAAGCAATAGATGTGTGCGTGGTCAAGCCCTTACCTGAGGCAACAACACGCGCAAGGCACTTACCAGAGAATCAATATCATCTTGTGTGTTGTATCCCTGCACAGAGATACGTACGAATTGCTTATCCTGCCACTGGACCAGCGGCACTTCTATTTTGTACTCATCGTACAAGCGGCTTTTTAATACCGGAAGATTGGACAATGGTAACGGCGCAATTCCCATTTGGCCGTAAAGATCGGATTCGAGAGGATATAACGGAGGCAGGTTCGTCAGATTACAAATTTGATCTATTCCTTGGCGTAATAGGTTATGACATTCTTCCCGCACTTTATCCCAATGGTGTTCTTGCATGAATTGGATAGCCGCTGGGACGGTTAAGGCAGCGGCAGGATCTTTGGTTCCTGTCCATTGCAAAAGATCAATAAATCGAGATCCCGTGGTTGTCTCTGGAGTTGGGTTATACCCCCAACTCACGATCAATGGATCAATGAGATGTTGCAAATCCCGCCTCACATATAAGAATGCGGAGCCCTTTGCATTAAGCATCCATTTATGACAATTTCCGAAGACAATATCTGCGCCGAGTGCCTGCAAGTCAAGTGGAATTTGTCCAGGAGAGTGTGCCGCATCTACAACAGTAATGATCCCTGCAGATTTTGCACGCTGGCAGATCTGCTCTACTGGCATGCGCAAGGCCGTTGGAGAAGTGATATGACTCACGTAAATGACTTTTGTACGTGAAGTAACACCCTGCCAAAACAGATTCACGATTTCCTCTTCAGAATGAACAGGCAAGGGAATAGGCTGGTGAATATATTTTGCACCTGTTTTACTGCAAATGAAATTCCAAGCATAATCACAGGCACCGTATTCATGGTCAGTCGTTAGGATTTCATCACCAGACTGGAGTTGCAAGGAATGAGCAACAATATTTACTCCATGTGTTGCGTTGGGAATATATGCCAAGTCATCGGCATCGGCATTGAGATATTCCCCAAGTACCTGGCGAGAAGTCTTTAGGAGTGCATCAATTTCACGGCCAAGAAAAAGTACGGGCTGGCGCTCCAAGCGTAATTGCCAGTTCTGGTAGGCATCAAAAACAGATTTCGGAGTTGCGCCGAAAGAGCCATGATTGAGGAAGATAACATTTGGATCAAGGAGAAAGTGGGGTTTTATAGAATTCATGAGGAGATTATAAGATATGTCTTGACCAGCCAAAGGAATTTTCATTCCCATTTTGTATGGAACACGCCCTCTTTATCGATTCTTCGATAAATGTTCAAATTACTTCTCCATGTATTTCAATATTTCCTGCACAATATCATCCAGCGACATTGATATATCAATTGTAAGTGCGTTCATCGGAACTTCTAGCGTCTCGAACTGACTCTTCAACATGTGTGGCTTCATATAATGATCTGTCCGTTTTTCCATGCGAGACCAGATCAATTCATAACTGCCTTTGAGATAAACGATTTGCACACCTTCGTTACCATCCATTAATTTTTGACGGTAACGCTCTTTGAGCGCAGAACAGGCCAACACACCGGGTTTATCCGCTTTCAGGTTGGATGAAATCAGTTCGTGCAACAAAGCAAGCCACGGAGCGCGGTCTGAATCGTCGAGCGGAATCCCGCTTGCCATTTTGGCGACATTCTCAGGCGGGTGAAAATCATCAGCATCGTAAAAGTCCCATCCCAGAGACTGAGCGAGGGCTTTGCCCACGCTTGACTTGCCACATCCAGAAACACCCATCACGATAAAAAAACAAGTTTTCATTTTTTCAACCGATATAAAATCTCGCCTGCTTTCGGCACATATAAAACGCCTTCGTCCTCGCGGTCCCGCCAGTCGTCAACATTGATCTTTGCGGGATCAAGATAACCCAAATTCAATCGCGCACAATCTTCGGCAGAAATCTTGCTCGCCAGCGTCACATGCACATTCGGTTTTTCGATTCCATTTTCCATGACACCCGAACCGCGCACATGAGTCGAATGCGCCAGCACACCCAGCGGATAATTCTTGTACCGTTCCCAATCGCTCAACAGATACGGCAGGATGTGATACCCCGCTTCATAAATATATTTTCCATGCACGTGGCTCACCACATCCAAGTGCGGCGCATAAATAATCACCTCGCCGCCAATCGCCACCGCAGGCTCCAACTTATACATCGCCTTCGCACCTGTCCACAACTCATCATACATCGGAGGCGCACACGACAAAACTCTTTGGAACGGCTTCTCACACCATTTGATGTGACGTTCTGCGGACAGCTCCGCCGCTTCATTCCAAGCTGACAAATGGTCGCCAACGAACAGCCCGCTCAACCCCTTGCCTTCTACTACTAACGCGACCAACGTGAGCGGAGTCTTGACCCGCTCCGCCGCCGCATGGATCATCGCACGGACAGGTGTATCTTTAATTCCAATCGTCCCGACAACGCCAGCCAATGCGCCCAACCAATGCGTAGCATTGATCATGTCTGCGCCAGAGATACCAGGGAAGAGATACTTTGCTCCACCTGAAAATCCCACCACCTCATGCGGAAACGTCGGACCAAGGATTACGATGTGATCGTATTCAAGGGCGGCTTTATTGATACGAATATCCACTTCATTGGGCAGGGACGAATGCCAATTCGTTCCTGCGATTTGTTTAATCTCATCCTGCTCAATGATGCCAAGCGAAGTCAATTCAGACGGAGTATCCCAAGCATGGTTCAGCAAACCGACATGCTTGAATGTCGTCGTCCGCTCATCGGCAGTGATGCCCACCAGCTTGTTGATACCCTCTTCATCCAACGGCGGGTGCGTCCCCAATGCCACCATGAAATCCAATTGCTTCGCACCATGCAACACATCCACAAGAGCACGGAACAAGAACGGCAATGGCAATGAGCGCGTGTGATCAGGAATCAACACCAGTAGGCGTTGACCATTAAATTGACCCGACAACACGCTCAACGTATTGCGAATTTCATCATCCGATAAGAGTTGTTCGTTCGGGGTTATTGCTTTTGAAAATATCATCTTGTAATCCGTCGTAGGGGCGAAGCAATGCTTCGCCCCTACCAACATTACACACCTGAAAACACCGAGAAACCACCATCAATCGGAAGCACCACACCCGTCACGAAAGCGGATGCGGGGGAGATCAGCCACATTGTCGCACCAAGCAGGTCTTCGGGAGTCCCGAAGCGGTTCATTGGGGTGTGAGACAAAATCGATTGACCACGCGGAGTCAATTCGCCAGTGTCCTTGTCTGTGAGGAGGAATCGATTCTGATCCGTAAGGAAAAACCCAGGCGCGATCGCGTTGACACGAATCTTCGACGAATAATTCTGCGCCATATGAACAGCAAGCCACTGCGTGAAGTTGCTGACCGCCGCCTTCGCCGCCGAGTACGCAGGGATGCGCGTGAGCGGACGAAAGGCGTTCATCGAAGAGACGTTGAGGATCACGCCTTCACCACGCTCTGCCATATTACGACCGAATACCTGACACGGCAAAATTGTGCCAAGTAAGTTTAGATCGCCAACATGACGAAGCGCATCAAGTGGCAGATCGAAGAAAGAAAGATCAGGCTTGGTGGTTGCAGATGGATGATTGCCGCCCGCACCGTTGATGAGAATATCAACGTGACCGAACTCAGCTTTGATAGTTTCATTTGCCTGCTGCAAAGTCTCGACCTTGAGGACATCACCAAAGACGCGCACACCGCGTCCTTTTACAACTTTAGGAAAACGTTCGATGACCTTCTGTGCGAGTTCCTGATCGCGGTCAAGGAGCACAACATTCGCGTTGCAACCTACCAACGCACAAGCGATTTCACTCCCCAGCACCCCTGCCCCGCCCGTGACTAAGACCGTGCGATCTGAGAAATCATAAAGCGATTTTAGTTCTTCGAGATTCATGTATGTTCCAATCAAATTGTTGGGCAATTACGTTAATTTATAAGCACGTCTCGCCAAGCCAACTGCAAATTCTTGAATCATTTCGATTGCATCATCCATACCCACGATATGACGAACAACTAATCCTGCCAACCAATTCGCAGAGGCGCGCCGCCACACATCATGTCGTGCAGGGATAGAGCAGAAGGCACGTGTATCATCGTTGAAACCAGCGGTGTTGTAAATCCCTGCTGTCTCCATGACTTGATCGAAGTAACGCGCCATACCATTCAAGCTGTCATGGAACCACCACGGAGGTCCGAGTTTGAGCGCAGGATAGTGACCTGCAAGTGTAGCGAGTTCACGAGAATAAGTCGTTTCATCGAGCGTGAAGAGGATCAACGTAAGGCGCGAGTCATTTCCGTATTTATTCAACAAGGGAAGCAAATTGCGTGTGTATTCGGTTTGTAGAGGAATGTCCGCACCTTTATCTAAGCCGAACTTTTGGAAAACGATGTCATTGTGATTGCGGAGGGAACCTGGATGCAACTGCATAACCAACCCGTCTTCAATGCTCATGCGTGCCATTTCCATCAGCATGTGGGCAGTGAATTGGGTCGCGTCGTTGGGCTTGGGGCTGCCATTGAGCGCACGCTGGAAAATCTCATCTGCTTCAATATCCGATAATTCAGCAGTGATGGGAGTCAAAGCGGCGTGATCGGTTGCAGTAGCACCAATGGATTTGAAGAAGGCGCGTCGCTGTTCCAAGGCTTGGATAAAGGACTTGTAATCCTTTACATCAACGCCGCTGACTTCACTCAGCTTGTCGATATTTGTTTTCCAATTCGGGGCATCGAGGTTGACCACGCCATCGGGGCGGAAGGTTGGACGGATGTTACCTTTCCAACCACTTTGGCGAATGGCCTGATGATGTTCAAGCGTATCTGTCGCCGCATCGGTGGTGCAAAGAACTTCGATATTGAATCGCTCGAAGAGTTTGCGGGGAGAAAATTCAGGGGAGAATAATTTCTCTGAAAGTGAATCAAACAATCGGTCGGCGTTTGAGGCGGATGGTTTTTCATCCACGCCAAAAACGGATGCGAGTTCATCCGTCAACCAGATGCCCGAAGGAGTCCCGCGGAAGAGGTGGAAGTTCGTGCAGAAGAGTTTCCAAATCTCGCGGTGATCGCCTGCAAGCAAGGCATCCAATGGAATGCCCTGTGAATACAACATGCGGGTAATGTAGTGGTCGGGGATGATGAATAGCTCGGCAGGCGTGCCGAAGGAGGCTTTCGGGTCGGAGAAGAGACGTGAGTCAACATGACCATGCGGCGAAACGATGGGAAGTTTCGCAACAGTTTGATAAAGATTGCGCGCGATGTCGCGGATGGCAGGGTCGGATGATAGAAAGCGATCAGGGTTCATAGTAGCACGCCAGTCAACCGCCATCCACGAAAATGATCGTATTGTTCAAATAATTAGAAACAGATAATACAAAAAGCTCAACATCGTCTTTGATGTCATCGGCTATATTGCTGATCTTCATGTGTGTCCAGAAACAATGACAGCATTAGCCCCCTACACCTACTTCATTCCATTCAACACACGCGCAATCACAGCATCCAATAACGCCCCGTCCACTTGACCATCTAATTTCGCCAACACAGCGGACTTGATCTTCTGCTTTAGGTCGGCATCCGATGGTTTGGCGATCTCATGCACAGCAGAGACGTACAGATTCACCGAAGGGCTATACGTCGCTTTTGGGGCGGATGCCGTTTCAACGCGGTTGATCTTCATGTCAAGTTTCATGGCGCGTTCCAAGGCCAAGTCAGTGATGACCACATTATCTGTCACATCAATGGATGTGACTCCTCTAGCTTTCATATCGTCAATATCGCGTTCGGTGTAAAAGGTTTTTGCCATAATTATTTCTCAGGCCGTCCTTCCAACTCTTCCAATGCTTTCACTGCCGCATTCCGCGCAGACACGATCTCAGCTTCAGAGCCAGAGAGCCACATACGACCAAACCGCCCAACGGACGAGACGTGCAAGATCTTGATCGTCGCACCTTTCTCCGCTTCGTTGACCGCGTAATTGATATAAGCGGCGGGTGCACATTCCAATACGAGCATCGTCTCACCAGGGACAAGCATTGAGCCACGGCGGAAGCGATTCAACAACTGCGCCTGATAGGGGTCCACGTTGGTGATGATCTGCACCGAAGCAATGAAAGGCTTGATGCGTTCTTCTGGTTTCAGGCCGAGTCTATCTAACACGATCCGGCCCGCTTCCAGCACCTCGGATTGTGAATGCGAATGGACCTCGAACATGCCGAACTCGCGCTCAACGATCTGCGCGCCCGGCTTGGCTTCTGTAGATTTGACGGCGATATCCACAAGGCGGAAGACCTCATTGCCCGGCGCAACTTCCACATACAGGGAAGCCATGCCCTCTGTCGGCAGGTCACCTTGTGTGATCGTTCCGACAAATGCCGCATATTGCGGTTGCATTCGGTCGAGATATGAGTAAACGCGTAATGAAAATTTTTCCGATGCCATATGTCTCCAATGTCTCATGTCGTTGCGAGGAGCGCACTTGCTCTTTGCGACGAAGCAATCTCCTCATGGTAAGTGGGGATTGCTTCACGCCTTCGGCGTTCGCAATGACGAAATGATGTTAATTATTCATCGCAATCCCAAGCGGCGTAACGAACAAGGGATTACCGGGTAACACCGTCGCAATGCCAGTCACCTCTTCGATGACCTTGTCCATTCCCGGATAAGCACACGTACCGCCAACCAAATACAACTTATCAATTTGATGACCAGCAACATGCCGGTTGACGATGGAACCAACTTTCTCCATCACCGGGCGGATAACAGGAAACAGCCGGGTCTGTTCCTTTGGGTCTTTCTTTAGCGCTTCTGCCTCTTCGAAGGTTGATCCTGTTGAACCAGCGATCACCAACGAGAAGTGGGTTCCGCCTGTCGCTTCATCGGCGGTGTATACCACCTCGCCATCTTTGAAGATGGCAATACCTGTCGTACCGCCGCCCACATCCACGATCGCGCCATCACGGATCCTCAACACATTGTTCGCGGCAGTTGGCTCGTCAACGAAACCCGTACATTCCAAACCTGCGCCATAGAGCACATTTGCCGTGGCGCGCCTCTCAGCCTCTGGCACTCCCGGCGGATATGCCGTCGCGGCAGAGGTCAATGTGAACCCAAGTTTCTGTTCAACCTTTGACTTCATCGTGCGCAACAGATCCACCGCACCGACAAAGTCCACTACAAGCCCATCTCGTGTCACCTGTGCAAATTGATACTCGCCTGCGATCGGCTTGTAATTCTCATCCAGCACGACCAGCACCGTGTATGCTGTACCGAGGTCAACACCCACATGAACTACGCCGCGATAACTCGTGTCTTGTCCATTGCCATGGGCTCCGCCTATCATCACACGGTCTGTCTGTTGAAGAAGGCTTGAAAGATCAGGATTCATCTTTCGTCTTTTCTCTTTCTTGATTCATCAATCATCCTTCTGCCTTCATCATTTGCCTTCGTTCCAATTTACAGGGAACACCACATAGACAAAGCGCGTATGGCTTGGGGTTCCAAATGTGATGCTCGACCCTTTCGGGATGTAGATCACATCGCCCACGCCGCCACGCACCTGCTCATTGCCGCGCGTGATCACCAGCTCGCCCTCGAGAACGATGTCCATTTCATCGTATGTCAAGGTCCACTGCATTTCACCTTTATCGAGCGCCATAAACCCAGCGCCCATCGGTGAACGATCTTCGGTAGTGACAACATCTTTCAAACGGACATTTGCGCCCGACGTCTGGACGCCATCGAGAAATCGTTCCATCTGGACGTTCCCACCGCGCACCACTTTCAATGGCGGGATGTCAGGACTAGACGCTTCACTCTTTAAGCCGACGGCTGATCCTGTTTCTCGAATCAGTTTCACGCTCAAAGCGAACGCTGTATCGGCGGCTTCAGATGTGACAATATCGTCCGGCGCAAGCAAAAGAATCTCGACGCGATCATGCGCGAGACGACGAATATCGTCAGCGGTGAATAGTTGGCGAGGCATGAGAAAGGTAGACAGGTATACATGTAAACAGTACACACGATATACGTGCGTCCTTGTTTACTTGTCTACTTGCGCGCTTATTTACCTGTCTACTTTATTTTTCTTTATTGCGGCCGCCGAAGGAACCCTTCGTGTTTTGCGGCAGGATCATCTCAACATCGGCATGTGGTCTTGGGATGACATGAACCGACGCAAGTTCGCCAACGCGTTTGGCGGCGGCGGCACCTGCATCTGTGGCGGCTTTGACAGCACCGACATCACCGCGTACCATCACGGTCACATATCCGCCACCGACATATTCACTACCGATCAGCGTCACGTTTGCGGCTTTGACCATCGCATCGGCGGCTTCAATTGCCCCTACCAAACCTTTGGTCTCAACCATTCCTAAAGCGATCATTGCTACATCTACGGGCATGGCTTACTTCTCCTTTTGAATAATGATTCTGTAGGGGCGGGTTACCTCGCCCATACTTCCGATTAGACATCGGACATCAAGGCTGAAAAGTTTTCAGTCCTGATGTCTGGCGTCTAAAAAATCTCAGCCACGGATTTTTTATTCATCCTTCATCATTTATTTTTCAACTCCAACAAGACACGACGCACAATCTCTTCCACTTGAGAATCACTTTCAGAAACAGAACCAACTTCGGACAAAGAATGAGGCGCTCCGCCAGTGAAGGCATTGCGCGCGGCTTGCGTATCCGTTGATCCTGGAGCAAACGCGGCATCCGGCGCAATCCGAATTTCATAGGCCAGGCGCTTTACGTTGTACATGTGATGCACGGTGATGTTGTCACCTGTGATCGCGCCGCCTACACCGCCAGAGCCGAGAGTGAAGGACGGCATCAGGCCAGTAGTATAGCCCGTGGTGCCAAGCGTACCAAACGTATTGACAACGATGCGGAAGACAGGTTTCTCAAGGCCAAACTTCATGATGACGTTTTCATCACGTGCGTGAATAACCTGCGAGTGACCGCGGCCACCATAGTTGATCATTTCGAGTGAGCGTTCACAGCCCTGTTCCCAACCATCCACTTCATACCAGCCGAGGACGGTGGTAAGCTTTTCGCCCGAGAGCGGTTCATCAGGGCCGACGCTGTTAAGGCGCGCTACGAGAATGCGCGCCCAATCAGGGACACTGAAGCCATATTGTTGAGCGAGTTGTTGCGGACTCTTGCCAACGCCTTTCGGGTTTGGCAAATGACCAACGAATAAATTCTTTGCGAGTATCTGCTTGATGTTCTCGTCAACGAAGAATGCGCCTTCGGCTTTCATTCGTTCTTCCAGTTGTGCGGCAATGGGACGATCAGCAACAACAGCTTGTTCAGTAGCGCAAATGACGGAGTGATCGAAAGCCTTCGATGCAACGATATACTTTGCGGCTTTTGCTACATCTGCAGAACGATCAACGTAAGCAGGAACATTACCAGGTCCAACGCCATATGCAGGTTTGCCAACCGAATGTGCGGCGCGCACCATATCGGAACCGCCCGTAGCGAGGATCAACGCAACGTATTTGTGTTTCATCAATTCCTGCGTGCCTGGGAGAGTCACTTTGGTGAGGCACGAGATCAAGCCCTTCGGCATCCCTGCCCGCTCGCCAGCTTCTGCCATGATGCGAATCGCTTCTGCGCAACATTTCGCCGCGAACGGATGTGGTGCAATAACGATCGCATTCTTTGCTTTCACTGCGATCAATGTTTTGTAGATCGTCGTGGATGTGGGGTTGGTTGATGGCGTCAACGCCGCGACAACACCCATCGGCCAGGCGATATCGTAGACTCCCTTTTGTTTGTCACTACGGATCACACCTACAGTGGGAATGTCCTTGATCTCATCCCATAATAATTTCGACGCCAACAAGTTCTTGAGTGTCTTATGTTCAGGCACACCATAACCCGTCTCTTCATTTGCCATTTTGCCGAGCGTCACCGCCGCATCCGCCGCAGCTTGCGCCATCGCCGCGCAGATACGATCCACTTCAGCTTGCGTAGCGTGCAGAAATTTCCGCTGGGCATCACGCGCTTGTGTTGCCAGCGTACGGGCTTCTTGAATGGAGAGTAGGTCTTTATCGATGTCGGTCATAAGAAAAACCTTTTTGGAGTCGCCAGCTTGCTCCCGTCGTCAGCAAGCTGGCGACTCCATAATTAATAATTAATCGGATTTGCCGCAACATCTAATACTTTATTTTGAAACGCCAATGCCGCGGCTTGGCAGGCGGGTTGGTCACCAGTCAGCATCACGCCCATATAATTTGTTTCAGATGGCGGCATGGTCAACGCCACAATGCTCACGTTCGCAGACTTCAACGCCGCATCCAATGCGACCAAGCCTTCATTCGGTGTTGCCACGAGATACGCAATTGGACTTCCTAACGGGATGTTGCACACACTCGAAAGATACGATCCTGTTCTGGAGATAACGTGCGGGAAGAAGGCAATGGAATCATCGTCGTTGGCGGAATACCAAATCGCTTTTGTCTTGATGTAGTCCACTGCGGCATTCAGCCCGGCTCGTACTTCGGCGGGGTCTGGTCCAGCAAGAATTGCCATAATCTCCCCTGACCATTTCCCTGAGGTGTGTTTCGCACCCGCATA
This sequence comes from Candidatus Defluviilinea proxima, assembly GCA_016721115.1. Classification (NCBI taxonomy): domain Bacteria; kingdom Bacillati; phylum Chloroflexota; class Anaerolineae; order Anaerolineales; family Candidatus Villigracilaceae; genus Candidatus Defluviilinea; species Candidatus Defluviilinea proxima. Next base: position 3,383,440 of record JADKIW010000001.1, on the reverse strand, counting down.
AAACGACTTGGCATACACCACTTCGACATCTGCCATCTTGGTTGCTTCGTCAATGGCGGTGTAAGTGGCATCATCGTTGTCTACGCTGATGAGACCAATGGAACGTTGATCATCGCGGAGCTTGAGATGTTCCGCGAAGTTTCGATCCACTTGTGGGATGAGTTGCATCGCGAGGGGTGTGCCGTAGAGAGGGTCGAGGATTGGCATGGTTATTTCCTTACTTCATCATCTTCAACTTCACGCCAGAGGCCTGGCTCTTCCGCATCTTTTGTGCGATCTGCACGACGAACGCGCCGCCTTCAAGCGGATTGGTTCCGCCGTTCTCGAAGATGTTGCAGACAACATCGCGGTCGGCGTCGGTGTCACCGTATTTGGGTTTGTATCCCATGTAGGCACTCATGGACTCAGCACGTCCCAGACCAGGGCGTTCGCCGATGAGGAGGATGACCACATCAGGTTTGATGAGTTCGCCGATATCGTTCATCACACCGACGCGCGCGTATTTGACGAAGAACGGTGTACCGAAGGTTAAGTTCGCTGTCTGAGCACCTTGTTTGATAACGGGAAAAATTTGTCGCAGGTTGGCTTCGATCGCGGCAGCGGAGAGTCCGTCACCGACGACGAGTTGGATGTTAACATTCTTCTGGCATTTCTCGTTGATGATGCGTTTGGCGTCATCGTTGAGCAAACGTCCGAGGTCGGGGCGGAGGAGATATTCCTGTTTACCGCCAGTGACTTTGGTCTGCACGGTGAACAGATTGAATTCATCGAGCAGTTTCTGATCTACATCACGATAAAGTGCATCTTGTGTAACAGCATGGTCACCTTGGAAGAGAAGCAATGATGCTGTCTTGTAACGCGGACCTGCGCGTCCGACTCCGATGCGGGCGGTTGTTGATTCAACCAAAGCTTTCACACCATTCGCATCTTTAGGATTTTTCACACGTGGTTTGTAGCGATATTCTGGAAGCACTGGGTCGGGCAGGTCAATGGTCAAGTTCGCAGTGGAAGTTGCAATGCGTGTTTGGACGGGAACGGCTGAAGCGGAGGATAGAGTCGTCGAAACAGAGGCAGGCGCGGATGAGTCCGAGGCGTTCTTCACGGCTCCAGAGGCTTTGAGTTCGCGGACGATTGCGTCCACTATCGCGTTTAATTTGGTGTCATCCATGATTTACCTCTTGAGGAAGAATGACGGGTCGCCTGCTTTTTCGGTGAGGACGCCATCTTTCATGATTCCGAGATCGACCATCCATTTTTCGAATTCGGGCGCGGGGCGAAGATTGAAGAGTTGTCGCAATGCCGGTGCATCGTGATAAGACGTTGTTTGATAGGAAAGCATGGAGTCGTCGCCCATGGGAATGCCCATGAAGTAATTACAACCTGCGGCAGTGAGCATGACCGCGAGATTCTCAATGGCGTTTTGATCGGCGCGTGCATGATTGGTATAACAGGCGTCACATCCCATTGGGATGCCTGTGAGTTTGCCCATGAAATGATCTTCGAGCCCTGCACGTTGGATCTGACGCGCATCATAAAGATATTCAGGACCGATGAAGCCGACCACGGTATTGACTTGATACGGGCTGTAGCGTTTTGCAAGTCCGTAGTTGCGGGCTTCGAGCGTGAGTTGATCCCAACCGTTGTGTGCATCAGCGGAAAGAGCAGAACCTTGACCTGTTTCAAAATACATGAAGTTCGGACCCTTGGGGAAGCAATGTTTTTTTGCAAGTGCATATGCTTCATCGAGCAAACCAACCGAGATGCCAAACGAGTCGTTGCCTTTTTGTGAACCAGAAAGAGATTGGAATACCAAACCAACGGGCGAGCCCGATTCCATACATTTCATCTGGGTGGTGACGTGTGCCAGCACACAATTTTGCGTGGGGATGTTCCAGGTCTTGATGACGTCATATGACATATCGAGAAGGCGCGAGACCGAGCCATAGGAGTCATCCACAGGGTTGATGCCGATCACAGAATCACCTGACCCGTAGGCAAGCCCTTCATAGATCTCGGCACGGATACCTTCGGGCGAATCAGTCGGATGATTGGGCTGGAGCCGCGATAAAAGCGTCCCTGGTTCCCCGATCATGTTATTGCAATATGCGGTGCGCGGAATCTTCTTTGCGGCAAGCATCAGATCCAAATTGGACATTAGCTTGGTAACCGCAGAGATCATCTCTGCCGTCAAACCATTGGAGATGCGATGGATCATTTGTGTTGAAGTTGTATCTGCCAAAATCCATTCGCGGAACTCACCCACCGTCCAATCTTTGATCTCGTTGTAAATGTTTTGGTCTACGGCATCTTGGATGACGCGTGTAACTTCGTCTTCGTCATAGGGCACAGCGGGACTTTCTTTCAACACCCACAACGGAACTTCCGCTAACACCAGTTTTGCCGCGACACGTTCGGCGGCGGTCTCTGCGCCGACGCCTGCAAGCGTATCGCCAGATTTCTCCTCGTTGGCTTTGCCCATGAGGAGACGGATGTCAGGGAATTCATAAGTTTTGCCGTGCAGTTTGGTTCTTAGGAGCATAATGATTCCTTATTGCCAAATAATTACCAAACAAAATGTCGCTTGGTAATTATCTATGCCGTTTTCGACGCGGGCAGATATTTTCATATCACACCTACCGAACGCCCAATAAAATAAGATATCGCAATGATAAAAATACTCAATGCCAACCAACATCCTTGCGGATTAATTTCCCAATTCCAGTATTTAGCGTCAACAGGTTTCCTGATGTTGCTTCTGAATCTCTTATTGGACAGGATGATACGGAGTAATTGAAAACCAAGGACTGGCAGAGATGAAACAAAAAAAACAAACCACATAAGAGGGGTTGGCAAATCGCCTTTTGGATTAACTGGATTAAGGATCATACCAATTGCTATAAGAGGCAACCATGGCCAAAATCATACTCTCAATCGCTGCATAAAGAATTGACAGAAATACATAACGCCTCTTTTGGGAATCGGACATTCGAAACCACTCAGTCGATCCAGAATCAAAAATAGTGTTACAGGAAACGCACCTAAGCAAAGGAGGGCCTAATCCGGTTACCAATTCTATAAGCATTACATTCACAATCTGAATGCCATATTCCTTGCGGCATCTAGGACATGCAAGATTTCTGTAAAGATAAGCCATGTGTATGAACTAATGATAGAAAATCAAAGTCTTCACGCTCAATGGGACTACCCGTCCATCCATGAGCGGGGTGCCGATGTCAATGTAATCGCCTTCGGATAAACCTACCTGATCGATAACCAACAATGCACGGGAGGGGACGATTGATAATCCAATGCCTTGTCGAGTTCCAGTGCAACGGCGAATGGATCGGTTGCGAGATTCACGTCCCAGCGGGTGACAGCGTCACTGATGCTTCTCGAAACAGAAGCAGGCTCAAGCGAGGCAGGAAGCGTGGGTCTCGTCACAGGGACATTCTTCAACGGTAGAATTTCCTTCTCTGCCCAGATCGTCGAACCTGATAATGTCACGGTTTGCGTGCTGGCTCCCAGCACCGTCGCGCGGACCGTCTCTGTCGGCGGGACAACAGTATATGTGTTCAGCGTCGCATGATTGCGCAATGACTCTGCCAGCAACGGACCAACATCACCATGGATCGTCGCGTCGCTCACGGAGTTGATAGGGATCGGGTTGTAGTAATAATGCCCGATGCCGCCCGAGAACATCAATACCGAGCCTTTGCCCGATTCACCAACAGGCGGCGTTAGATAGATCTTTTGCGCCAGCGGTGACGAAGTGCCTTCGATAAGTTCAACGGTCATATCTGCCATGCGGTCAGTGAAGCGACGCAACTCATCGAGCGATGGAGAATCGCCTTCATTCAACTTCAATCCGATATCGGCAAGGATGTGTTTTGCAGGTTCGGCAATGTGACGGATGCGTCCCGTCTCGTGCTCGACCTCGAGAATGCGTCCGCCATAATTCATCGCTGCTGCACCGATCAGGTTTCCTGTACGAAACGTGGCGCTGTTGGCGCTTCCGCCGCCGATATCAATGTTCGTGACGATCGCATAATGCTTCTGCGAATAATCTGCCGCACCTGCGCCTTTGCCAGCGATCAAACTTTCAACGTTCGGTCCTGCCACACTGACAACGAACTCGCCAGCCAGTCCCGATAATGCCCGCAGAATTTCATCCGCATTTTTTTTCTTCGCTGTCTCACCCGTGATGATAACTGCGCCTGTTTCCACTTGACTTGGGTCAACGCAAGCCGATGCATATTCACGGCGCACGATTTCATTCAATTTATCTGCGTCAATCGTGTCAAAGTCAAGCAACGGCGTGAATACAATGGGGCTTTGATAAATAACTTTTCGATCTGTGATATTGATGCGGGGTATCTGCCCTGGTCGTGATACATCCTGTAAATTAAGGCGTGAAAAGATGACTTGTGTTGTGGTCGTACCAACATCCACACCGACGGAGAGGAGGTCACGCGAGTCAGACATAATTTAACACGTAGGGGCAGGTCTGAGACCTGCCCCTACATTATTTATTCTTTTCTATACGTAACCTTGCCGCTCATCTCGAGCGAGTCAATGACACCCACGATCACTGAATCGACGGGTGTGTCTGTGGTCTGATTGGTATAACGGGCAGAAGAGCCGTCGGTAACCATCACCAAATCCCCCGTTCCAGCACTGACCGTATCCACTGCGATGTATGGATCGCCCGAAGGTTTCCCTGCGGTATCCGCATTCTGCACAATGAGCAACTTTCGCCCTCGTATCACTTCGTCTTTGATGGTGGATATGGTTGAACCGATGACAAGTGCTATTCGCATATGATCTCCAACGATATAACTTGAGTGGTATCGGCGTACGGGTTTACTTTACCATGACTCAGGGCTGGCATACAAGTTGTACAGGTGTGCCTGTCAAGTCAACTTTTGCAACCCATTCACTGCTCAGGCTCAACGCCACATTGGCATGTAAACGGCGGAACCTCTTTTCATACAAAACCCGTTCGCCTTGCTTTAGTTGCAACGTTCCATTTTCTCGAAACTCTTTGGACCAAAAGCGGAATCGTTCGACGGGAGAATCAGACGTCAACACATTTGGACAAATCCACCCGATCGGCGCCTCACACTGGACCTCGAGCCTGCTCGCTGACCATTGGGCATTTTCCAACCACCGAGCCATCGAGCGAGCCGCACCCCGTCCTTCAAGTGCCGCCCAATCCGCTGTCTCCACTCCACGTAAGACATTCCCTGCCGCAAAGACTCCCACTTGCGATGTCCTGAACATCGAATCCACTTGCGGACCCAACGACGGCTTACGCGTTTCCACATCTCCCCTTCTCGCCAATTCGTTTTCAGGAATCCAATTGCCTGTGAAAATGACAGTGTCACATTCGATGGTTTCTGAAGACTTCGGAAGTCTTGTAATCTCAATCCCTTCCACTCTCTCTTTACCAAAGATATTTGTCACGCGTGCGTTTGTTACGACTTGAGTTCTCGCCAAAATATCCGCATACAAAATCTTTGCTGGCAAAAAGATCGGCAAATACAACTGATGGCTTGGTAATTCGGTAACCATCCCTACAATTTTCACACCTGCATGTAAAAGAGTTGTCACCACCGAAAGGCTAACGACCTCTGCACCGACAATTACTGCTCGTTTACCAACTGACAAGCCATGTTCATAAACAAATCTCTGCAACGATCCCGTCGTGAACACACCTTGTGGACGATACCCAGGAATGAGTCTAGCAGAGCGAGGACGTTCGCGTACGCCCGTTGCCAGCAGAATAGATTTCGCTTCTATACTTCCTAGTCCGCTTGGACTCGTAAAATTTAGTGACGTGTACCCCCTCTCCCTTTGGGAGAGGGCTGGGGTGAGGGAAGAATCCCACCCAGTAATCGTTGTATTCGTAGCAATCTTAATCCCCGCACTTTCCGCCATCTCCCGATATTTCCTCGCATAACTCGGACCCGTCATCACCCGATGCAAATCACGCAACCCAAACCCCGTATGCCCACACAAACGCGGAATTCCGCCTGCTTCTGATTCACGTTCGGCGATAACAATATCTTTTATTCCAAGTCTCTTCAACTCCAATGCCGCCGCCAATCCTGAAGGTCCTGCGCCGACGATAAGAACATCCGCAGACCTGACAGGTTTTACCTGCCCCGAACCCGACCGAGTAACTTGCGCACCAGAATCTATTTTCCTGTTCAGCCCTTCACGGAAACCTGTCAGGTCTTTGAGTAGCGCCGCCTGACAATTAAACCCCTGACATCTCCCCTGCATCGCCCGCGTTCGTCTCCGTAACGCATCCAAGTTCTTCGCAGGGATCAGCGACTTCATGGCATCGTTCAATTCACCAAGTGAAACACGCTCGCAATGACAAACGATCTTCCCGTAATTCGAATCTTCTGCAATCAACTCCGCCCTTTGATACGGACGTGGAAACGCTTCGCCGATATTTGGCATCTTGATAGACTTGAACTCAGGCTTCGGCTTCAGTTCCATGCCTGTATCTTTCAACAAGGCAGCAACATACTCAGCAATTCCCAAGCTTGCCGAAATCCCCGTGGACCGAATCCCACCCACGCAGATATATCGTTGTTCCGCGTGGAGCGCAATCTGATAATCGCTATGCTCTGTTGCCGCTCGCAGACCTGCGTACGTGGCGGCCACTTCTTCTTCAAGCAATTCAGGCAGAATCTTTCTACCTTTATCAAGCAAAGAATTCAAGCCACTTTCGCTGGTATTCGTCGCAGTCTTATCAGGCAAATCTTCTGCAGTTGGACCCAATAACACATTCCCGTAAATCGTCGGGCTGATCAACACACCTTTGGTCGTCGCTGTCGGCACAGGTAACAAAACATGATTGACCAATGAACGTGACAGCTTGTCATAAATGATCAATTCCCCGCGCCGAGGCGTGACCTTGAAATTTCCATGCCCAAACAAATTGTTGACATCGTCCGAAAATAATCCCGCCGCATTGATCACCCACTTTGCTTGAACGGCATCATCCTTACTCGAAATGATATGAACGCCATCTTTCGATGAAATGCTTTCCACTTGAAAGTTGAGTTTTAGCTCCACGCCATTGACCACCGCCTGCGTAGCACAAGCCAATGGAACGGTGTACGTGCAAAGAATCCCTTCACCAGGGACAAACATCCCACCCAACGCACCTTCACCAAGATGTGGCTCTCGTTCGTAAACTTCCTCTTTCGGGATCAGGTGAACATCCATCACCCCGTTCTTGTGAGCCTTCTCCAAAAGCGACGGCAGTGTGTCGAGTTGTTCCTGCGTCCATGCAATGAGCAACCCGCCGATGCGCTCGAACGGACTTCCAACATCTTTCATGAAGTCTTCCATGAGCGGATAACTTCTCCGCATCAGGGTCGCTTCAAGAGAACCAGGCTTGGCGTCGAAGCCCGTATGCCAGATCGCTGTGCTGGCTTTCGATGTCCCCATGCCCACATCAGAATTGGATTCGAGCAGTACCACTTTCAAGTCGTAGCGTGAAACTTCTCGCGCAATCGCAGAGCCCACCGCTCCCGCGCCAATGATTGCAATATCGTAAATGGTATCCGTAGTTCCTCCTCAAAGCCACCGTCTCACACGTGACTTATAGTCTGCATACTGCGTTTTGAACTTCTTCTCCAGATTGGCTTCTTCTTTTTTAATAACGAGTGTATTCATCAATGTCACCAACGGCACGATAAAGATAATTCCCCAATAGGTTCTCATGCTCAGCGAAAAGCCGATCAGCATAAAGACAAACCCAAGATAAACAGGGTTACGTGTATAACGATAAACGCCCGATGTGACCAATCCCGTGGGAGATTTCTTCAGGTCCATTGTTGTGCGAATGCGCCTGAATTCCATAGATGCAAGAATGCCCAAAACCAATCCCAATCCTGCAATAACTAAACCCAACCACGGAACAAAAGCTGGCACAGGGACGGGCAAAGGCAATAAATTTCCCAATAAGATGACCAAGATGATATGAACGATCGTCAGGATGGGCGCAGGGACACGAATGGCTTCAGGGTTTTTCGATGTGGACATCTTATCAATTCCAAGTGATATTTTATCTTGCTTTACTGGTGAAAAGCCTTTACTGCATCAACGGCTTTCATCCATTGCGCCAGTTTTCTTTCTCTTTCTTCTTCATTCATCTTCGGTGTGTAAATCGTCTCAGCCTTCCAATTCTTCGAAAGCACTTCAAACGAAGTCCTCAATGCAGATACACCCGCTAGATTTGCAATCCCGATGGCAGTTGCCTCTAACGCTGCCGAAACACGCACTTCGAGATTCAGCAAGTCCGCGATCATCTGCATGAGATATGGATTCCCCGACGGCCCTCCATCCACTTTCAAATGCGGCGGCGCCTGCCCTGCATCCTGTGACATCGCCTTGACAACTTCATAAACTCGACAGGCAATCCCGTCCAACGTCCCTCGCACAATATCATCGGATGTTGTACTTCGGTTCAATCCGAACATCGCGCCGCGTACATCTGTCCGCCAGTGAGGTGCAGCGAGCCCTTGCAGTGCGGGGACAACCACCACGCCTAAATCTGTGGATCGCTTCGCCGCATCAAAACTCGACGGGGAGTCTAGTACCGCTTTCAAATTATCTCTCAACCATTGGACAGCGGATCCCGTGACGAAAATGCCACCATCGAAGGCATAGGTTGTATGCTCACCGAACTTCCAGCCGACAGTAGTCAACAAGCCATGGTCAGAGAGTCTTGGCTTATCACCGATATTCATCAGCAAAAAACTACCCGTTCCAAACGAACATTTCATCTCACCCGCTTTGAAACATGCCTGACCAAATAACGCGGCTTGCTGGTCAACGAGCATGGCGTGTAATGGCAATGGTTTTCCATTTCCAAAATCAATATCGCCGATAAATCCTGCTGATGGTCTGACTTCGGGCAACATACTTTTGGGAACATCAAATAATGCCAGTAATTCTTCATCCCACACAAAACGATTCATATCAAACAACAACGTCCGTGAAGCCGTGGACGGATCGGTTACATGCAGTCTGCCATTCGTCAACTTCCAGATGACCCAAGTCTCTGTTGTGCCAAATAAAAGTTGGCCATCGTGTGCTTTTTTGCGGATCTCTGGGTAAGTTTCAAACACCCATTTGAGTTTGGGAGCAGAGAAATAGCTATCGAGTAGCAAACCTGTTTTTTGGCGAAGCAGGTTCAGGTCAAGAGAAGAAGCGAGGGCATCACACACGGATTGTCCTCTCGTATCCTGCCAAACAATGGCGGGAGTCACCGCATTCCCCGTATCCTTATCCCAAACAACGAACGTTTCACCTTGATTATCGAAACCTACTGCGGCAATGTCGTATTTATCCAGCAAAGGCTTGCATGCCTCTTTAACCGTACGAACAATATCGGCGGGTTCCTGCTCTACCCACCCCGCCTGCGGAAAACGAGCGGGCAATTGCGCCGAGTTCTTTTCCACCATTTCGCCATGTTCATTGACGACAACAGCCGTAGTCTGTGTAGTGCCTTGGTCAATGCCGAGGATGTATTTCATAATTCTTTCCGTGGCAGACCTCACAGGTATGCGAGATTTGTGAGGTCTTTTGGCTCTATAAGAGCGGTACCCCTATCGAGATACCGCTCTTATGTTACAAGCAACAAATGGATTTTATTGCTCGCCGAATTTCTTTTCGATATCAGCGATCATCTTTTGGCGTTCTTTGATCTTATCGCCTTCGGGTACACCTTCAAAGCGAGTATCTTCGCCGCCGGTGAGGAAAGTAACTATGGTGGCAATCACCCCAACAACGAGAGCAGTGATGGCTGTACCAACAGGGGGAACAAGAAAATGCAGGTTATTCGTCTCAGGGATTGCAATGAAGGTTGCGAGATAACCAACCACAGCAACGACAATACCAGCCACTGCAGCTTTCTTTGACCAGAACCCGAGAAGGGCTACCACAAAAATGATGGTGAAGTAAAAGACCTTTTCATTGGGCGGGAAGAAACCGCTGATGGCAAGGAGAACACCTGCCAACACGGCTATGACAGCATTGGCTTTCGAAAAGCCACCCAGATTGAAGGGGCCTTTTTCTGGCCATTTGGAAGTGCCTTCTGCAAGCAAACCTGCCGCGATAGGCATAACCATGGACAAATATAGAAATACAGCACAAGCAACAGCCAACACCAAGTAGTATGGTGCATACACGGTGCTGAGCAGGGCAAGAGCCGCTGAAACCCAGATGGAGTACGTGGGAGTGCGATATTGAGTGCTGACACGAGCAAGGGTCTTGGAGACAAAGGGAATACCATCATCACGCGAGAAGGCATACATCATACGTGAGGTAGAAGTAAGACCTGCCAGTGCGCAAATGTAGTTAACCACCACCAGTCCAACCGCCAGAAGAACACTCAACCATTGCGGCATTCTAGATGCACCCCACATATAGAAAAATGAACCCCAACCTGCCGCGCCAGCCTCTTCAATACTTGGCATTGTCAACACGTAAGCTGCCACAGCGATCAAACCAAATACCCATGACCAAAACACAGCCTGCCACATACCTTTCGGGACGTTCACCTGGGCATCCTGTGTCTCTTCGGAAGTATGCGCAGAGGCATCATAACCTGTCAATGTATAGCAGACGTACGAAAGACCGAGCAGGAAGGCAAAAGCAACACTTTCGGTGCGGAAGGGAACAACCTCACCACCAGAGGTGCCTGTGAAGTTAGTAAATGTCCAAAGACGGGAGAAATCAAGGGCAACTGGTGAAAAAGCAAACAGGGCAATGATGAGGATAATGGTAAGGGCAAAGATGAGGTATCCACTCACGTCAGTGATCTTGGTGGTCAACTCGATGCCGTAATGATTCAGAAGCGCCTGAGTTGTCAGTACGACCACCATAAATACGAATTGATGCCAGTAGCCAAATGCAGAAACATCCACACCTAATACAGTGCCGAGGAGGAGATCCTTGAAGAACACACTGTATAACAACACATCAACAGAAGAGACAACACAGATCAAACCAATGAGGTTAAACCACGCAGTTGCCCAACCCCAACCTTTCCCGCCAAGGTGGGAACTCCAGTGATATAGACCACCGGCCGTTGGGAAGGAAGAAGCGATCTGCCCCATACCAACTGCAACGCTCATGGCCAGCACACCACCCACCAGCCAAATCAGGAATGCACCGCCCGATCCAAGCGCGTTAAACGCAGCTGGGAAAGCGGAAATACCACCAGCCAAAATACAAATGATCGAAAAAGAAATCGCGAAATTCGAAAACCCGCTCATGCGGCGGGAAAGTTCCTGTGCATACCCCATCTTATGCAGAACCTGTTTGTCTTGCTCATTAACTTTATCAGCCATGTCTTATTTCTCCTCTTCCAAAATGAATTGAATTACGAAACGAGATGCAGAACAGGCAAAGTTGTTATGGGTTTCCGCGTCCTCCTCCCCCGCATAACGGGGAATGTGATTTGAGGCAGTTATTCGGTTGAAATTTAAAGTTGAAACACAGTACATTATAAAACGGTGCGGGAAGTTTTGCCGCACCCTTTCGGATAATTTCCGATTAGGAAACGGCCATCACATATCATAAAACACCTCTCCCTCAATCAGGAATATAATCCAACCCGCCATGCTAAATAAACTATTCCGTCAGTCAGCCATCCCGGTTGAATATCGTCCCAATTTCATGCACCTGTATCTTGATATCGGCTGGTACGGTATCTTGAGCGGCTCAGCGATCAACTTCATCAGCATCTACGCCACACGCCTTGGGGCATCTGCGCTACAGATCGGTCTCATCGGCGCCATGTCGGCGGTTGTCAGCCTTGTGCTCGCAATTCCCGCCGGGCGCTGGCTTGAAACACAAAACAGAGGTCGTGCTATTTTTTGGTCCTCAGTTCTTTACCGTGCCGGGTTCATCTTGTTCGTTTTTCTTCCCTGGGTTTTCGACAAAAACGGTCAAGTTATCGCCATTATCGCCCTTACTTTTTTTATGGCAATCCCGCTCACTCCGCTTGGCGTGGGCTTCAACGCGCTTTTTGCCGAGGCCGTACCCGACCGCTATCGCGCCCATGTGGCAGGCACGCGTAACATCATGCTCTCAGTCACATTCATGGTCACATCCTTTATCAGTGGCATCATCCTGGAGAACGTCCCTTTCCCGGTTGGGTATCAAATCGTTTTTGGGATCGGAGCCTTCGGTGCCGCGATGAGCAGTTACCATCTTTATTTTGTTCGCCCCCTGCAAACCGACTCTCCCTCGCTTCCTTCTAAACCGACGCCTGATTCAGCGCAAACAACCGCATCTCCCCGTAACATTTTCGCCACACTCCGCCTCGACATATGGAACACTAAATTTAAAAAGGTCCTGCTCGCGCTAGGAGGCTTCCACCTTGCGCAATATCTGGCAATCCCGCTTTTTCCGTTGTACTTTGTCAACCAGCTTAACCTCAATGACGATCATATTGGCATCGGTACGGCATTGTTCTACCTCACCATGTTGGTCGGCTCTACACAACTCAGGAAATATGTCCATAAGATTGGGAACAAGAATGTAACAGGCTGGGGTGTTGTGGCGCTTGCTGTTTACCCGCTCCTACTGGCATATTCCAGTGAAGTCTGGCATTACTACGGGATCTCCATGCTTGGCGGGTTGGCATTTTCCATGATTAACGGCGCCTTCGCAAACTACATGCTCGAATATATCCCCGCCAGCGACAGACCATCACACTTGGCGTGGTACAACGTCATGCTCAACGCTGCCATCCTCACCGGCTCACTCGGAGGCCCGCAGTTGCAGATGTAATTGGTTTGGTAAATGCCTTGCTGTTGGCCGCATTTCTGCGCCTTATCGCCGGGATCTATATCCTCAAATGGGGTTAACCATCCAACCGATGGTTTCATGAAGAATAAAACAAGCGGTACAATCGTACTTATATGACTGAAGACTTTAAAGTAGTAGCCACCAACCGTAAGGCAAGTTTTGAATATTTCCTGCTCGAAACCTTCGAGGCGGGCCTTTCCCTGCAGGGAAGCGAGATCAAATCCATTCGCGCAGGGCAGATCAGCATCCAAGAGTCCTTTGTGGAGATCGAGAACGGAGCACAAGCCTGGCTCGTAGAGGCACATATCGCCCCTTATGAGCAAGCCAACCGTTTCAACCATGAGCCAAGGCGCAAGCGTCGTTTGCTTATGCATAAAAAAGAGATCCGCAAACTTTGGGATAATGTCCGCATCAAGGGTATGACCATCGTCCCTACGCGTATTTACCTCAAGAACGGGCGTGCCAAGATCGAGATCGCGCTGGCAAAAGGTAAAAAAGCATACGATAAACGCGCCACCATCGCCAAGCGCGATGAAGCCAGAAGTGCAGAACGGGAAACGCGCGTACGATAACGATCAAACCATTCTGCCTCTTTTTTTTAGTAGAGAGGTAAGAAGAAAGTTGAAAGAGCAACGTGCATCCATCCACAATAGGCGGCATCAACCAACTCCCTGAGAAAGAAAAAAGAGCGGTGTATGCCCGCTATATTCCCAGCGCGTTGATCCAAAAGTTCAACCTGCCTGAGATCGTTGACAACAACGATCTGATGAAGTTCCGCTTTGCGGAGGGGGCCAGCGACGTGGAAATGATGCTCTATCACAAAGCCGGTTTTCCAGACCCGATCCTTTACGCGCATCTGGCAGATACGCTCAACGGACAGATCCATGTTTTGCTGTACATTCTGAACGACCCCGACTCCCCTCGCTTCGATGTAGACAAGATGCCCGATGGAAGCCCCACACGGTTTGGGATCCGCAAACGCAACATGGAAGCAGAGCTGTTAGCGATGCAGGCTGGGCTGGCGCCGGGACAAGTGCGACGAGGTTTGCATTTATTCCGTCAGGCGTTGGATACATTTGAGGAGTTCGTTGTCAGTTTGGGGCATGACATGTATTTCGTTGAGCCGCTGTATTATCACAATGCGGTCATCTTCGAACGTCATGGATTCAGCTATCAGCTGGGAAGACGCCGGATGGAGAGTATCAACCTCGGGTTTAAAGAAGGAGGCGAATTCAGTCCAAAGCTTGATGGTTCGACTCCGTTTCGATCATCCAACGCAGGGAACAGTATCCGCTCGAGATCATGGGCGATTCACGATGGCATTATGGGCGAGCCATTTACGAACGTAACAATGTATAAACGCGTGGGGAAATTTGCAGAGGTCAACACTACAGCAAGTTGCGCATGGTAAGTTGTGCGCTGGGGGGATCACACTAACAATTGGAGATTTCACATGTTCACAGTTCCAACAAGACAGATCCACCTTGATTTTCATACATCAGAATTAATTCCGGGGGTCGGCAATCGTTTCTCGAAGGCCAACTTTCAAGAAGCTTTGAAGATCGGACACGTAAATAGCATAACGATCTTTGCGAGATGTCATCATGGTTGGTGCTACTACCCAACAAAGATTGGAAAGATGCACCCATCTCTTGACTTCGATCTGACTGGCGCAATGATGGAGGCCTGTCATGAGATCGGAGTAAGAGCGCCGGTCTATCTAACGAATGGCTGGTTCGCTCAAGAAGTGCCTGATCATCCCGATTGGCTGGCACGCCACAAAGATGGTACGCCAGCCACCATGAACCTCGACCCGAATGCTCTGCCAGATGATATAAAGCCGGGTTGCTCATGGTACGAGGCTTGTCCGCAAACTGGATATGGCGATTATCAATATGCGCTCATTGAAGAGATTTGCGCGCGCTACCCACGATTAGATGGTTTTTTCATTGACATCAATTGCTTCACCCTGTGTTATTGCAATGCCTGTCGTTCTGAAATGAAGAAACATGGGCTTGATGTAAACAAAGAAGCGGATGTAAGACAATGGTTTGTGCAAAAATGGGACATGTTCTTTCTGAATGCCTACACGCAAATCAAATCAGTACATCCCGATGCGTCTGTTTTCTTTAATCACTGTGCCGATCCGTATACGCCGGAACGTTTTGCCTACCAAACACATTTTGAAATGGAGGATATGCCAACGGTCTGGGAAGGATATGACCGTATCCCTTTTCGGGCTCGCTTTTTCAACAAGGTCGGCAAAGACTATGTAGGGCAAACCGGGAAATTCCACAAGGTATGGGGAGAGTTTGGAACGTACAAGAATCCCAACGCCCTACTGTATGAGTGCGCCACGATCTCGAGTTTTGGCGCCAAGGTCAATGTAGGTGACCAATTACACCCATCCGGTGAAATGAACCTCGACACCTATCGGTTGATCGGCAAAGTGTATTCCTACATCGAATCCATTGAGCCTTGGTGTTACGGCACTACAGGGACATCGAGACTTGGCATGGTTCTCAGCGGCAATAAACGAAGCGATCTGGGACTCTCAAAAATGCTGCTCGAAAATCAACTTGACTTTGACATTGTGATGGAAGGTGAAGACCTAACCAGATACGATGTCATCATTCTGCCGGATGCCGTGACATTGGACGAAGCGGAAGCCGTCCGTTTTCAGGCTTTTCTTGATAACGGTGGAAGCTTGTTGATGACAGGGAAAAGCGGCCTGAACAAAGAGGAAACTCGCTTTGCCATTGATGTAGGGGCTACATGGGAAGGCGCTTCGAAATTTGACGATGACTATTTACAGGTGGAACCCGCTATTCTTACAGAAGCAAATGCGTCTATCCGCCAACGAGGAGTCTTGAAGGAGGAAATTCCCTCACAGCCATTTCTCTTCTACGAGGCTTGTGGACAAGTCGCTGTAACCGATGGTCAGATACTTGCGAAGGTGTTGAATCCCTACTTCACCCGCCGCTATGGGCATTACAACGGACACTTGAACACACCATATGATCTATCAGAAACAAATGCTTCCCACAAAGCTGGCGTTATTCAAAAAGGCAATGTGATCTGGATGGGACATCCTGTTTGTAGTTTGTATAACGACCACGGCACACAACTGCATCGTGATTGGTTCATCGCAATTCTCAAGAAACTCTACAAAACACCGGTGTTGGATATCGAAACGCCCAGCGCCGCCAGAGTCAGTTTTTCATGGCAAGGCGCACAGAATCGATATGTGCTTCACGTGACATACGCCTCGCCCATTCAACGTGGAGAAGTACGTGTTATTGAGGATTTGCCTTTCTTATCAAATGTCCCTGTGAGATTGCGTATCAAAAAAGCTGTGAAGCGTATCTATCTTGCCCCGCAGGAAACAGAGATACCATTTCACCAAGAAGACGAAATAGCGGAGTTCTCAATTTCATCCATACAATGTCATCAGATCATAGTGTTAGATGTGTAACAGATCATCAATATGAGTTAACAAAAAAAGACCACAACCTGTGTTGTGGTCTTTTTAGTAGCGGGGGCAGGATTTGAACCTGCGACCTTCGGGTTATGAGCGTAAACCCTGTTGCCGCACTAATTTAGTGTATAGTTCATTTCACGAACAACTTTCAATGCTTTGGTTACTTCGAGCTTAAGGTACTGCAATCGACATTTTTCACTCTATCAAGAGAATATATTGATGTCAAACAGATTATGGTGCACTATTCTGAAGGCCAAGAACACAGGCATATGTTGTTACGGTGCCAGCACATGGGCTTGCTCCCATGAAACACGAATATTTTTGGGATGCGATGAATTGAAATAGTATCACAAATACGGATGTCCATCTTTGAACACTGTCAGTTATCCATTAGTAAGTTGCTAAAACGTCGAGATTTAATGAATACCCCTACCGTAAATGGACGGGGCATCACCCGGGAAGGCACAGACCCATACAAAATTTCTTCTTAGACTGCAGAGCGGGAAGTATTAGTCTCATAAAGGGAGAAAACGATGACAAAAACGGGACAATTTTGTGACATGGAAAATCCACATATATCAGAATTAATAATACTAGTCGCAAAGCAATCTACTTCAGAGAGAGTAAAGACCTTGATCACTGAGACTTTTACGCATACTTGATTGAAAATCTCATTCACCAAGGAACTGTTATGTAAGGTTTAACTCTTGCAGGTCGCTTCTTCAAGAATTGAGTGTGACCACATCTCACCCAAAACCAAAATTGGCATCAATCAATGCGAGACCCCATCTAACCCAAACACCGACAGATGTTGTGAGAAGATGTTACGCCACTTTATATAGATACTCCTACGTCATTAGCACACTTCTTTTTGGGCTAACATTTTTATCACTCATCGAACTACTTTGAATGGAAATATATGACTTCCAATAGCCCCACCAACAATATTGATCTCTGAAAGCTTGTTGGTTCCCAAACCTGCTTCTCGAGCCAACCACAAATGATTGTCAGCATAGGTAAATGGATGCGAACCAGATGGAGCATCAGGGTCAAAACCCATTAGAGCTGTAGAAACAGTATCAGCCACAACTGGATTTTTACTAGCAACGATCAAACCCGGTTGTACTGGGTTATATCCTGTATCCCATGCACCAGCTCCCCCTTCGGCAGTCTTAATTCCATCTACCAACGCAAGATGCACCGGTCTAGCCAAATTCAGATCGATAGCCACTCGCGGTAAACGCCTATCATATACTGTGGATTCATGGAAAGCCGAACGATGGTTTTGACTCTCATCACGCCGATATAAGCTAATAGGTGCTAACCCTATCAGGTTTTTCAATGATAAGGTAACCCCAGTTGTGCTGTGACATTTCATCTTCGCAAACGAGACAAAGACATCTGCCTCTTTGAGCACTCCATTCATATAGAAAACATCGTAGATTTGTCTGCCAGAACCCACAGGGAATGTGGCAAAGTCGGCGTATGGGGCGGGTTTGCAAAGATCAACCAGGGAAGCATTGACACGTGAGGCTACATCTTCATATCCCCATGCCTTGAAGATCGATTCATCTCCCAACCCCTCCACTATACGAATCGACCCTGCGCCGGCATCAATCAGTAATTCAGCAAACGCCTGTATCAGTGCAGGATGAGTAACAAAGAGCTCTGTGGGGAATGCGGGTAAGTTGGCATCAGACCATGTATTGCCAGTTAAGTTGGGTTTAATCACCACCCGTGACCCTGGCCGAACAAGACCTGCCAGTCCACCGATCTGCTGGAACATTTCCTGCAATTTTTCACGAAGTCGTGAGACATCATAGGTATTTATCTGTCCAATTGCAGCTGTGGACTGGCTATCGAGCGTTGCCGTCGGCTGGGGAGATGGTGTATGAGATGGAACCACAGTCGCTGATGGTGCTACTATGGCTGTTTGTGGCGTGTTCGGTAGAGCCGTGACGATTTCAGTTGGTGCATTCAATGTGGACGGCTGCAAACCACACTGATGTAGGAAGAAGGAAAGCAGTGATGTCCCCATTAATTTCAGGAACTGACGTCTACGGATTGGTGTTTTCATAATGAGATGCTCTACAACTTCTTTTTGTTATTTTACTCGTTTTCAATCTACTGATTATGTCAGGGACCGATCTCCATCCTTACCGCCGGACAGTTGGTCAAGGTGGAAGTAAGTGTACAAATGCCTGATGACGTATTCTTTGTTGTAGTGGAGGATTATCTCCCTGGTGGTTTGGAAACTCTAAATGAAGGATTGAGCGCAGCCAACCAAGTCAGCATTGAATATGTGGGGATATGAGGACTACAGGCCATATTATTGGCAAGACTATGGCTACAACTACAAGTAAATCCACGGGGGTCGTGTGGTCTTTTTTATCACATCCGTCGAAAAGGGTAACCGCACATTCACATATTATGCTCGTGCAACGACTTCTGGGCAATTCATCGCTCTGCCTGTCCAAGCCTATGCTAAGTGATTGTCAAAACGAAAGAACGCAATATGCACCGTCCAATCAAGAACGACGGTGTGTATTGCGTTTTGATTTCCTCTATTTCCTCTTCTTCAATAAATTTATTGCTTAAGACCTGCTACCCACTTTGGCAAATGGGCATCAAAAATTGCCTTAACGAATAAACCCTTTTACCACAACCACACCATCACCCCATTCTGCGGAAGTGAAGCGCACCGGGAGCAGTTCTGCGCGGCGAAGTTGATGTTGAATTTCCTGTTCGATCGTGTCTTTCATTGAACCAGGTAACGGTAGATTCAAATCCAGAATTTCGACAACGGGCAGGCCATCTTCCAGTGTGACACGTGCTTTTCCGCTGACATGGAAATGTAAGCCCGTGATAATGACATCCCCTTCACCTGAAATTGAATCAGGTGTGATGTGAATTTCAGGGTAAGCAAACGGGATCTGGGGCCAGCGATTCAGATACCACGTAATGGTTTGCTCCGCTTCAAGTTCGGACAGTGTTACCTCCCAAGTTTCACCGGAATGTTCTCCTGAATGGATATAATCCAACAATGCGCGAACCTCAGGATCCATGATCGGTTCGACTACATGCGGATTGGATGCAGCCAGTAGAATTTGCCCCCAGGTGAATAGGTTGGCGAAGATCACCCCCAACGCAATAAAGAGGTTCAGGCGTTTCTTCATGGCAGCCATAGCTTGAGTCCTGCAATTCCTGCGGGGACGATCGCGATCAAACAGGCAATTGCCCAGATCGCCGCCGCACGATCAGAGGGAATGAAGCGTTCTTCATCGGATGTGCCTTCTGATAGTAGAAATGGCTTGTCATGTCCGTAAGCGCGTCCGATCCATAAAGCGGAGATGCCAAGGATGATAAGGAACGCCAGCGTTGTTCCAGCCGCGGAGAGACCAAGGATATCGATCTCAGGAGGCAGATCTCCAAAGAAGCGCGCCCCGCCCAACGATATGACAAGAAGCGAACCTCCATTCCATACCGCATGAACCGTTGTCGCAATCCCAAACCGTTTCCACCAATTTTTGCCCGCGTCCTTTTCACCGCGCAACACGTCCCGCCAGCCAAGCGCAACCAGTCCCGACCCAAGCGGATGTAACGCGCTGCCCAACGCGCGCACAAGCAAAATGCCTGCCCAGATATAAAACCCGCTTGTGGCATATACCACGTTCTCAAGCGCGGCAAACCCCGCGCCAGCCAATGCACCAATCCAGAAGGTCTCCTGTTTGTTCAAGTTGCGCACCAATGGCAGAACAACCAAAGGCTTTGCGATCTCCTCGGCAAGTGGGGCGATGATCGCAAGTTGTGTAAAGAGATAAATGAAACCGCGATCTGTCAGGGCATTGGCAACATCCCTGCTTGATAGTTCACGGAATACAACACGCATACTGTCAGCGACCGTATCTGCAAGGTCAGAAATCAAAGCGAAGATGACGACCGGCAGCAGGATCTCCAACACAATGGCGATGAAGACACTGACCGTCGCTCCTCCTGTAAATGCAAGCAGGCCGCGCCTCCAACTCAGAGATGGCTGGTTCAACTCCCCCTCCTGATGCTCCTCTGATGGCTCTTTCACTTGCTTTTGCTGTGCGCGTGGAATCATCCAAATCACTGCCCATAAGGGTGGCAGCATTGCGCAAGCCAGCATGATGGGCGGGAACAAAATTGCGACCGCAAAGTCAGATGATTGGAAAACCAACCCGATGCTGAGCAACAAGATAAATGCTCCCAGCATCAACATGGGCTGCAAGGTAAATCGAATTGGATTCGATGGCTTATCCTTCAAGGCACGGTTGCCATGTATATACGCTACAGCACCTGCCCCAAACGTAAGCAACGCAAATGTAAGACTGACCACCCCATAGATCGCCGCATCTGAACCGCTGGAGTTTATCAACAGCAATGGCACGATACAAAGCAGATTGATCGTGAACGGCAAACCCATGATGGCCAGGATCAAGCCAATAATCATGACAGTACGTTTGTGCCAGGTTGGTGTTGAGTTATTCATATGTCTTATTCCCAAGTCTCCAGCACTTGCTGCCAGGCTTTGATCGTCTCAAGTCTGCGCTCCACAATGATTGCCAGGATCACCAGCACCAAACCGATCAATCCAAACGTGATCCACTGATTCACTTCCTGCAAGGCGTTGAGTAATTGTCCCAGCCCTGCCAGCACCACACCCGCCATACCTGCATAGAAGAACCGCCTCAATCGCCGTGCACTACCCCACCAGAACGCAGCAAAGCCTTCGCTCCCCAACAACAGCGCAAATAACCAGCCAAAGGAGAGTGTTTGCCAAAAGAGCGAACCCAACATCAACAACATTGCCATGTAATCCAACCAGCGTGCAAAGGGCTTGTTGCTGCGCGTCCACTCCACAAAGCCAATACCCAACAAGTATAGCCCCGCAGGAAGTGCATACCACTGCAACTGCCGCAGATTATCCCACGCGTTGATGTAGTACGCATACAGGAACCATCCAGCCATCAACATGCCAAACGCCAGATAACTAAGTCGAACACGTTTATACACGGCCGAAGCGGCAATATACAACAGGCCGATCAACGATAACACCCACACCGCCATGTATACCGTCTCAGTATCCACGATCTGGCGGAAAGACGTTCCGAAGAACGCTCGAACACTCCAGCGAGCGATGTCAACGCCGAGGATCGTACCTATTCCAAGCGATAGGATGGATAGAATGATGGCCGACCTCTGTAATGGAACTTCCCAAACCGAGTACCAACTCCGCACTGGATGGGAAGCAACATCTCCCTCACCCGAACCTGTATACGCTTTCAACAAGGTGTATCCAAACCCCAAAGCGCCATATCCCAACGCCAACGCCGCATAATGGACAGGTAGATTGATGTTCAACCAATCTGCTGCCTCACGCCATTGCACCAATGCTGAAAACCCCAGGAACGCACTGACATATGACAGAATGGGCGCCGACCATAAGGAAGCCAGTGCAGCTATTATTAACATATTGATGATCGAAACCCATGCGCCTGCGAATGTTCCACCTACACTTCCCAATTGCGAGAACAGAACATCAATCAATACGAACAAATAAAATGGGCGCGACCAACCAACGAACAATCTTTGTATGTGCAATGGAGAGCCTTCATTCAAACGCCTTTCGACAAACAACCCACTGGCAAGCATGAGTGTGGTCAATGGAATGAAGCGTAGCCATGCTTCTGCCTCCGCAGCGGTTCGCCACAAGCCGAATGTATCCAGATAAAAGCCGAGACTGAAATGAGTGGTGAGGAGGGCAGTCAACAGCCAGAAACGTGACTGGAAACGGTAAACTGCCCACCCGTAGAATGAAGCGAGCAAAAGGAAGTTCAACGCGATCTGCCCTGAGTTTGAGTCTGTGAAGAAGGGAGCAACGGTCGCCAATCCCAATCCCAAAATATAAAGTGGAAGCGCCCACCAGTTGAGAAAACGGTTTACGAGTTTGGTAAACCACCTGCCCTGGAGGCTTGCCAAGCTTCCAAAGCGACGATCCAACGCCAGCCCTGCCGCTACTACAAGCACCGCCCCGGGAAAGAGACTTAGTCCTTGATACTGTAATGGAATGGATGAACGTTGAATAAGTGCTGCATACGGCACAACGATAAGCAGGGAAGCGGGAGTCAGCAATAGGGGCTGGTGCAACCAGAAGGCGCAGACTGCATAAAGCAGAGCGGCAGCCCCGTAGCCCCAAATGGCTCCTGTTTGGTCGAGGCTGGAGGGAGGCAAGCCCAGAGCGGTAACAGCGAAGCCTGCGATGATGAGGACCGAAGCATAGGAATCCGATTGGGCACGCCGTAAAACCCATGCGCCGACGAGATACACAGCAGCCAACCCGATCAGCCACCATCCTTGCCGCTCTGCAGGGACATTTGACTCGTTGAGGGCAATGATGAGCGAGAGAGCCGTCAAGGAAGTGGCTGGATACAACCACAAAGAACTTCTAAACAACCACGCCGACGTAGCCATCAGTAGCGCATCATAAAGAAGCGCTGCTGCGACCATGTTTTGAACATGTGCAACCATCATTGTGCCAATCATGATGGCGATATAGCCTGTCAGATAGGCAGGTAATCCGTAGGCGCGTTTTAGTTCGGGTCGGGGAGCGATGCGTTCAAGAAAGATGCCAGTTGCTAGACCCAGAACGCCAAATGTGAGGATGAGTAAGCCGAAATGTTCATGGAGCGCATTTGGCGAAAGATAATCGAGCCAATACACGCTCCAAAGAGGAATGAGGCCGAGGGCGGGGTAAAGGAACTTTGTTGCGGTGAGAGGGGATAAATTGTCACTGGTTGTTTGCGTTTGTTTGTGATTTAACCATGCAGAGACAGCATACAACGCGATGGATAAACCAACCGTGTAAAGGCTCGCATCTGTGTTTGCGATTGCCCACAGTATCGAGAAGGGAAGCAAAATGTAGGTCGCTGTTTTGAGCGGTTTTGCATAAGCGAACGGAGCACGTGATGCAATCAGCAAACCGGTCAGGAACAATATCCATGCAAGGGCTGTCCAACTCACGGCAAAATCAGGCAGAGATGGCTTGAAGGCTGTGAACCATCCAAGGTTTGTGATGATCGTCCATGGAGCGAAGACCACAATAACTGCGAACCAGACAAAACGTGCTTTTTGGAATAACCGTGCTGAGAGAGCGTATAACGCTGTGATAATGAGCAGACCAATTGCTGCCCAGGTTTGTTGAATCCGCCCGCCACCAAGGAGGATCAAGTTGCGGACAAGCGCCAGCACGATGATGGCAACGGAGGCTGTCCAGCCAGCGATGAGCAATGGACGTTTGTATAATCCCCAGGCAAGTTGGAAGAACGCACGTCTGTGCCTTTGCAGGGACGCGCTTCGCCTGAGATGATTCAGTCCACGTTCGACGAACACCATTAGAACTGCGATGATCGCACCTTTGGCGGCGAGGGAGCCATGTCCACGGCTGTAAATGATGGCGATAAATCCGCCTCCAGCCATGCCAAGCCATGCAGCAATGTGACCCCAGAATTCCTGATACCGCCCCCATGCAAAGATACCGTAGATCACGCCAAGTAATAACTGATCTGCCGCGCCCCAGAGTTGTTGGGTGTCCGTCCATTCTTCAGCGCCGATAATATCAAGCAAAAAGTTGAAATATATTCGCGCGAGGACAATCAGCGCTATCAAGTGGGCTGTGTGATACAGCGGTGCAAGGAAGTCATATCTCCCGAAGGATAATTTTCTGCGTTCTGCCTCAAGCCCCGCAATGAAATAGATTGCTACCAGAAAACATAATGCGAAGGTGATAACTTCATTATTTACTTCAGCATGGTCGAGAATGTGCCAAAGACCCCATGCAGTGACGAGTCCCGCAGGGTAGAAGCCCAATCGTTCCTGTGATAACAACGTGTCGGTGAAATACAACACTCCAGCGGCAAGCAATGTAATGGGCAGAACATAACCGTCTGAAGCATTTGCGAATGCAATCATCAAAGCAACGACGCTGACGGTTAATCCAGTTAAGCGCCAGGGAAGATAGAATTCTCTTGCAACGGAATTCAAGCGATGACTTAAAAGCACCATCAACCAAGCGAGACCAATTAACAATAGCGGAAGCACATAATCTGGGAATTCGTTATTCCTGTTCACGATCCACACCCAGAACGGAAGCGGCAAACTGGCTAACCAGTGATAGATCGCACCCGTGTTGATCAGGTCTTTGAATAAACGCGGTTTCTCCACAGGTTGAAGCGGATTGAAGCCGACCTGTCCACGATGAGCAAGATAAGCGCCCCATGCCGAAAGGGCGATCCAGTTGCCCAAAGCATATGCAAGTAACTGTCCTTCATAGAGGAAAAGTGGCGGGAGAATTGACAATACAGCAATGAAATATGCCGCGATGACAAGGGTCCGCAGGAATGGTGTTCTATGTTCAAGATTTGGCGATGGGCGTGAAAGCCTGAGAACAAGAAGGATATGGAGAATTGCCAGTGACGCCCACCCAACCCCAACTTGATTCAAGTTAAGGTTCAACTCGGTCATAGCAAATGTGGACGCGGTGAACGAGAAGAAAGATGTCCCGTAAAGCGAGCGTGGTTTCTGCCAGAGCATTGCAGAGAGGGCAGTACTGAAAACCAAAACTCCATGAGATACGGCTGCGGCTGTTCCACTGTGGAGATCGGTCAATGAAAGCAGTGCGGCAATGATGATGAGGGCAGTGCCCCAGCGCGTGGCAGTGTGTCCATGCGAGGAAAGGACTTCATCATCCTTGAAGGAGGATAATTTGTATCCCGTAAACACGTACAGCGGAGTCAAACAGGTCAATCCTAATGCGTGCCAGGCAGGATTGATATCTGCATGATAGAAGATAGCTCCCTGCGCCATATAAACCGAGATTGGCAATGTGATCGCGGCGAGGATGCCTAGACTGCGACTGCGATGATAGATTGCGCCCCAACCGAAAATGAATCCGCCAAGAAACCAGTTGACCGACATGGCGTAGTGAAGTGTGTCGAAAGTGTCGCGCGTGATGAGGCGCAGACCCAACGTCAGCGGCATTGCAGCGGCAGGAATCCAAAGCGCCAGATATCGAAAAGGATCAGCGAAGACTTGCCAGCGACCAGGTCGGGGATGATGAGAGATCCTTGTTCCCAAAATGATCATAACCACAGCGAGAATAGAAATCGCAGCGGAGTACCAGTCACGTGAAATGTCTGTTGTCACTTCGATGAGGGAGAGCAATGTGCTTCCCGCGGCGAGTCCTGTAATATATCCGAAGAAGCGGCTTTGGATGTAGAGCGCAGAAAGGATGTAAGCAATCAAACAGGCAAGCGATGTAATCAACCAGAACTCAGCCCATCCAGCAGGTGGCGAACCGTAATTGGCATAGATGGTGTATGAGTCGATGGGAATCAACAACGCGGCGATGGCGCTGAGCGCAAGTGCAGAACGATCTAAATGTGTCTTGGTGCGTACAACCTGTCCAAGAACAAAGAATAACGCAGTGAAGCCAAAAGGGATGGCAACACGAACAGGTGGCGGGAAATCCTCCCAGCCCCAAACGACGAACGAGACCGCTGCGACGAACAACAAGAAGATGCCGAGAAAGAGCAATGCCTGTAACGTTCGTTCAGAAAGGATCGAGCGCCACAACCGTTCACGCAAAGGCGGACGTGGAGGCGCGGGGACAGCAGGAACAGTCTCGGGATGAGGAGAAAGTGTGGCCGTCTCCTTTTTTTGAATTGGCCTTTCCGCTTCTTTCTTGACAGGAGGTCTGAGTGCGCTTTCCAGTTGGCTCTTCTCTGCCGACAACTGGCTCAACACTTTCCCCTGCGCTGTTAAGGAACTAAAGTCACCCCTCAATATTAGGCGTTGAACGGCTTCTTCGAGAAAGCTGAGTTCATCCAGCCTTGTGGGTGGAGAAACTTCTGTCTGCGGCCTGTCATTTCCCTCAAGACGCGCTTGTAATTCCAGCAGGCGTGCATAATAACGGGGGAGGAAACCCGACTTAACCCAGCCAGCCTTCGACCATATTTCGATTTGCTCAAACAGAACCTCATGATGACGAAGTTCCGTCCACGCCTTTTCCGCCTCTTCAGGTGTAAATCGGACATACGTCAACCACAGCTTAGACTTGACTTCCTGTTGACGGGCTTGATAATGTTTTTGCAGATGTTTGGGAAAATTTTTGAGGATGCCCTGTTCGACCCACGTATCCATCTCGCTCAATAGCCAATCCAGCCGAGAGAGTTCCTCGATTTGGTTGGGATCCCCATGAAAACCACATTTTGAGCAGGTCCCATCTAAGATGAAGTCGGAGTGCCTACACCGTGGGCAGTGCATGGATTCATTATCGCATAAGAAGAATCAATCAGCAAGTGCGACTTTGTTACAACACTACGACAGAAATCTAACAATTTCTTATTAGGGCCCAATTAGAGTATCCAGGGGCAAATATTGTCCATTCTCAAATACAAATTAGCGTCCCGACATATCCGATGTCACAGACATCTACTCTAAAAATATCACGTTCGTAACCAGACACTGTTACGGATGCGGACCTTCTGCACTCTTATATTGCAAGAACCCGGTAATGCTTACTGATACTCAAGCCTTGAGATCGTTGTTTCATTGAAAATTTCCTTTTGTTGAAGTCTCTTTGAATCAAAGACCGCCAGACTACTCAAATTAACATAGTCTGGCGGTCTTTGATTGTTTAGTAGCGGGGGCAGGATTTGAACCTGCGACCTTCGGGTTATGAGCCCGACGAGCTGCCACTGCTCCACCCCGCATCGTTTAGTAAAGCCCGCCGATATTACCATAGCCATCAGGGGGTGTCAAGCAATCATGAAAAAATTACACAAGAATCTCACGAAGACAATAGTACCAATCTCATATGGCATATCTTGATAAGAATTTTGATTTGTAGTTTAATGAGCGTCACCTTAAAAAATTCAATGACCTTGCAAGAAAACTTTTGTTAAGATTTAAGGTATAATGATTCTCAGCAAGACAGATATAAACTATTAGCAAGTCATTATTTATTAAAATTAATTTTCAAACCAATGAAAAAAGCAACCATCCTGGTCATCGAAGGACGACACGCAGAAATCCCTTCTTTTGCAAATGATTTGCAAAAGAAGGGATTTGATATTCGTTCATTTCAAAATGGAAGTCAGGCTGTTACAAAGATCAAACAGATCAATCCAAGCCTGGTTGTCATTAATGCCGCTTCATTAAGAAGCACTGGCATTCGTATTTGTCTTTCTGTTCGCAAGAAAGATCCCAAGCTTCCTATTATTCTCATCCTTGAAAAAGAAAAGCCAGTGGATGCGGACTTGGCAGAATCCATTCTCGCTCTGCCATTCACTGTGCAAAAACTTGTCAATCGTATCAAAGCACTTCTACCCAGTGACGGTAAAAATGTTGTCAACGCCGGGCCGATCCAACTTGACCTTGAACACAAACGTGTTCGCTGTCTCGGCAAGAGCACAAAGCTTACACCACGATTGATCACTCTTCTAAATATTTTGATGGATAAACACGGAGAAGTTGTCGAGCGCGAGTCCCTATTCAAAAAAGTATGGGAAACAAATTATACGGGTGACACACGCACGTTGGATGTTCATATCTCATGGTTGAGACGTGCCATCGAGCTTGACCCCAATAACCCCAAGTTTCTCAAGACCATTCGCGGTGTTGGTTACCGCTTAGACGTTTAGTTGATACTGTTTTCCTTTGACAGTCACCAGTCGGATGCAGACATTGCTTCCGACTTTTGTTTTTAACTCCAGAGGAATATCCCCGCTTCGTATCGGACGTTTGGCCTGTACAACACTCTTGAATATTTTCCCATCCCAAGCGGGGTCCACTTCCCAATAATCTAGATCAAGTTTTGTATCCAATGAAATTAAATCTTTCGACACATTGACTTTGGTCGTCTTAGGCAAAGGCGAAAACGGTACAGCAAAAGACATGTCACGTTCAAAAGAAAAAACAGCTTTGTTCTCAATCAAACGATTGCGCGTTGTATGAATGGCGCGAAAATTCTCATCGCAGGTAATAAAGTGACGTCCATGCTTTGATGCGACATAAGATGTTGTCCCAGAGCCACAAAAGAAATCTGCAACGATATCGCCTGGGTTGGAAGAAGCTAAAACAATTCTCTCAAGCAAAGCGTTGGGTTTTTGAGTTGGATACCCCGTACGTTCATTGTGCAAACGAGCGATAACCGGGAAATACCACCAATCTTCAGGCACTTTACCGCGCTCCAGATCAGGCACCTTACCAAAGCCCGCCTTGGATGAAGATTTGAATGTATTAACTGTGTTTTGATTATAGGGCTCGCGGACAGCATCAGCGTTAAAGGTGTATTCTTTTCCTTTTGCATAGGAAAGGATTGTGTCATGCTTGCGATTGAAGGCGCTTCGAATCGGGGATGGACCATGATATGTCCAAATGATCTCGTTTAGAAAGTTTTCTGCGCCAAGTAGCTCGTCCAAAATGAGACGCGCATATGCATCGGCGTGCCAATCGAGGTGCAAATACAGCGACCCATTCGGAGCAAGGAGACGAACCATCAACGCAAGGCGCTGATAGAGAAAATCAAGGTATTCGTCAAGATCATTCCAATCATCCTGATACCCATCAACCAATTCCCATTCATCAGGCTTGCGGGAATCTTCTCCACGACCGACACGCGCTGGGAACTTACGATTTGTAAAAAATGGAGGGTCAGCGTAGATAAGGTTGATCCGCCCTTCATACTCTGGGAGCAATGCCGCGAGAACAGAAAGGTTATCCCCAAGGATCAATCGGCTTTTAGGTTTGGCCTTTGGATAGCCAATCCCACCTGGGTATATGATCGAGTCAGTGATGAGAGAAGCAGGCTTCGGTGACGCAAGATGCTTCCCTGTCCAATGTATGGATGGCATATATATTTAGTAGTGGATCAGCACAGGTGTGCCATATCCGCGATTAGTAGACCGGCCGATTTGGTGAGGAGGCAAAGCCCAACGAAAGAGCCATTTGGCATCTTCGTTTCGCATGTTGATACAACCGTGACTCATAGGCACACCAAAATTCTCGTGCCAATAGGTTCCGTGGAAGGCATGGCCTTGTTCCGTAAAGAAACATGTCCATGGGACACCAGGCAACTCATAATCGTCTGCATCGGCAAAAAGATTCCCATTCCCCATGTGCTTGGCGGGCATTTTCTCTTGAATGCGGAATTGTCCTTGTGGCGTTTTAGTGGAAATACCATTCGAGCCACGCGGACCGTTCGGGATACCCGAGGAAATAGTCACTTGAAAAACAGATTTATCGTACTCAAAAGCTGTAAGCTTCTGAGTGGTCAGGTCCACTTCAACACGCTTATTTTGGACTTCGACCTCAGGGGTGATCGGTGCCAATTCTGCCAAAGGAATGGGCTTCACATGAAGCGGATTGATATGATACGGGAAACCTGTCAGATCATCATAAACCCGATACCAGATTTCGCCCGTCGGGCCTTTCTCAACGGCATCCACCCAATGGACAGAACTATAGTACAGACGAAAGCCCAGTTGTTGCCAGCCATAAGTTTTGGTAGAACGCCAGGGTTGTGTAAACGGGACAGTCACTTCTACAAGTCGGGGCGTATTACCTTCAAGATAAGGAAGAGTTTCATTCCACAGAACTTTGACTTTTTGCAGACGGGCACGATGGATGTACCCACCCCACACACGATACCAGACTGGGTTATACGTAGGTTTCTCAACAGTTACTTCTTCATAGACGTGAAGTAATTCATCGCGATACCAAGTGGATGTAATACGACTCTCGTCATCGGGTTGGCTGTGTACGCTTACTTGATTCGTTGCCACACGGACGAGGTTGCTGTCGTCAAAGCCCAAAGAATTAGTCAGCGATGGTGTAAATGCGAAAGAACCAAGGCTCAAACCGCCGAGTTTTAGAAAATCACGTCGTGAGATTTTGGACATCATGTTCAAATTTTAATCGAAATCCCCTGTTTTCTGATAAATCTTATTTGCCGCTCACAAACTGGATAAGATTTTAAAGAAACAGCCCTCGTGAGATAGAGGGCTGTTGAAAGCTGTTTCAGTTATCGGCTAGGATTGAGCCGTTTCCACGATCATCCCTTTAAGCAAATACTCTTCCAGTGCTATAGTATGGGCGCATCGTTTATGTGTCAGAAAGAATTCGCAATCACAGTGAAAAACGCCATTGCCATAGCTGACATTGTGCTCGTTGTTGTCGCCGTGGAACGTCAGTTCAAACTTGTTGAAGCGAAAACGTGTGTGGTCCTCTGCATATCGTTTTGCTTTTTCCAACTTGCCGATCAGTCCGTAGTCCATAGTGAAACTCCTTTTGAAAGTTGATAAACAAAAAGGCACGCAATGAGACGCGTGCCTTGTGTCACCAAAAACAGATTATGTAATCTTCCATTCGCATGTTGGCAGTATAGTACTGTTCAAATCACAAGTCAACAGCCAAACCCATGACATTTGTCACGTGTATGGAAAACGTAAGGTAATCATTGGCCTTACGTACCCCAATCCCGTAAATAGAGGAAGTCGTAGCCAATAGTACGGTTGCTCAACTTGGCGATTGGGGGCATCATACGCTTAAACTGATTTCGCCGAACGCGTGTAGTGACCGCATTGACGAACTTCGGGTCGAAGCCATCTTCGATACATTCTTGTGGGCTGTAGCGATGATCCACCAACAGGTAAAGCAATCGATCCACTTGCTCGTATGTAAAACCGAGTTCGTTCTCGTCCGTTTGCCCCTCCCATAAATCTGCTGAAGGAGGCTTATCGATGATCGGCGCAGGGACGCCCAACGCACTCGACAATTGTCTCGCTTGCGTTTTATACAAGTCGCCAATGGGATTGATCGCCGAGGCCATATCACCCCACAATGTGGAGTAGCCTAGAAGGATCTCGGTCTTGTTGGATGTGCCAAGCACCAGTCCTTTGAACGCTTCTGATTGATCGTATAACACGATCATACGTGCCCGTGCCATGGCATTTCCCATGCGCAGTTTTGTGATCTGTGGATCGCGCTTGAACAACGGCTCGACCATATCCGTGATCTCTATCGTCTCATTCGGAGTTTTATACTGGTCGATCATCAATTGAGCGTGTGCCAACGAGTCACTGCTTGATAAACGATATGGCATGCGCACAGCCAATACGTTTTCAGGTCCAAGTGCTTCAACGGCAAGCGCAAATGAAAGCGCAGAGTCAAGGCCGCCTGAAAGACCAACCACTACGCGCGAAAAGCCAACACGCGTCACTTCAGATCGTATAAAGCCTGTCAATATCTGACGGGCAACAACAGTATTGATCGTAATATCAACCACGGGAAAGTATCCTATTCAATTCATTCTGCACAAGGGACGTGCGCTCGTCACGCAACAACGGCAAACGCGCACGTGTACGACGAAGTTGATTCAAATCCAGTTCGGCAAATGTCAACGCTTCTTCAAAATATGGGCCGCGCGCGATCAATTCACCGTTCGGGTCGTTGACCGTTGCCCCACCCCAGAAGAGCAATCCATCTTCATATCCCACACGGTTACAGTGCGCCACAAAAGATGTGAACATACTCGCATACGCTTTGCTGACACGCTCTACCCAACGAGCCGATTCAAGTTTTTCCTTATCATTCAATCCGCGCCCTGGAGAAGCAGACGAGAACAACATGATATCTGCACCATCAAGCCATAGCAAGTATGGAGGTGACGCATGCCAGAAATCTTCGCAGATCAACATGCCCACACGCCCGAAACGAGTATCAAACGAACGGACTGTATCACCCCAGGCAAAGAAGCGGCCTTCATCGAAAAGTCCATACGTCGGCAAATAGACCTTGTGATGCACATGCAACACCTTCCCTGCAGAGAGATAGGCAGAAGCAATATAAAAGCGATAGCGATGGTCCTGGTGGACGAATCCAACCGAAATGTCCAGATCATGACTCGCTTTGAGAAGATGCTTGAAAACAGGATCATCTTCCGTCGGCTTATGTGCAACTGAAGCGACCAAATCCTGCAGAACGTATCCCGTCAAAGATAACTCTGGGAATACGATCAAATCCGCTTTTTGGGCTTTGGCTTGTTCAATATATTGGATATGTTTTTCGAGATTAGATTCAACATCCCCAAGTTTTGTGGCGATTTGTGCGAGGGCAAGATTGAGTTTCATTGGAAGAATCTTACCATAAGAAAAAACTCCGAGTTCTTAAAGAACTCGGAGTTTTTTCTGCGGGAAGGGAGGGATTCGAACCCTCGGTGGACCGGAGCCCACAACGGTTTTCGAGACCGTCCCATTCAACCACTCTGGCACCTTCCCAATCGTGCGGGCGGTATTATATCTTAAATTTCCACGCTCGAATGTAGCTCAGGATAATATACTTCGCGAAGATTGTTATCATTCAATATGCCGGTCAGCGTTGTCGCCTGTTTTTCTTCTCCATGTACAAGAAAAACTTTCTTCACTGTATTTTTCACATTGACAGCGTACTTCGTCAATAGGTCCTGCCCCGCATGGCCTGAGAGGCCACCGATCGTGGCTACTTCAGCTTTGACCGTATAAGGCTCACCGAAAATCTTGATGTGTTTCTCGCGATCTGCAAGGCGACGGCCCAGCGTGAACGGCGCCTGCCATGACACAATGCAAACCGTATTTTTCGGGTTCTCAATATTATTGCGAAGATGATGCAAGATGCGTCCTGTTTCAGCCATACCGGAGGCCGAGATGATCACCATCGGATCCTTGCGCAGGTTCAACGCCTTGGATTCTTCAACAGATTGGGTGTAGGTCAATAGCTTGAAATCCAATGCGGGATGACGGGCTTCCTGTACAAACTTCCGCGTCTCCGCATCGAAACATTCAGGGTGCTTTCTGAACACATTTGAAGCGTTCACGGCCAACGGACTATCTACAAAAACAGGCGCCTGTGGCACATCACCGTTGAACATCATCTCATTCAAGTGATAAACCAACTCTTGTGTGCGTCCTACTGCAAAAGCAGGGATAATGACCTTGCCACCTCGCTTCAACGTCCGCTTGACCACATCGCGAAATTCATTGAACGCCAATGACGGGTCCGCATGAGATTTATCCCCATAGGTTGACTCCATCAATAAGTAATCAACATTTTCAGGTAATACAGGGTCTCGCAACAACGGCAGTTTATAACGACCGATATCACCCGAAAACCAAAAATGGATCTTACGCCCCTTCTCCTCGATCTCCAGTGAAACAGCCGCCGAGCCTAAAATATGGCCAGCTTCTACAAAACGCGCAGTAACACCGGGAAGAACTTCAAATGACTGGTCGTACTCCACACCGCGAAACAAATCAGCCGCATGTTGTGCATCCACTTCGGTATACAACGGCTCAATAGGTTCTTCGCCGCGCGCCAAACGCTTCCTGTTCACAAATTCCGCGTCCGCTTCCTGGATGCGTCCAGAGTCAGCCATCATGATCGTCGCAAGGTCAACGGTTGCACGCGTTGCATACACAAGCCCGTTATATCCATCCTGTACAAAATTGGGCAAGTTCCCACAATGATCAATGTGTGCGTGAGAAAGGATCACGGCATCCACTGTACGCGGGTCATAGGAAAACTTCAAGTTCCGAGCGTAAGTCTCTTCTCTTCGTCCCTGATACAGCCCACAGTCCAGTAAGAGGCGGTGACCGTTGATCTCCAGCAAGTGCTGGCTCCCTGTCACCGTGTGTGCCGCGCCGTGAAAATTAATTCTCATGTCAACCTCCGATCAAGCGATAGATCTGCTCTCCATATTTTTCAAAACGGTTTGGAGACCGGACCATAATAGACTTCACCATATCCAAACTCTTCGGCGGGTTCTCAGAAAAAGCGCTTAAATAAATTTTCGGAAGGATGATATCCGACTCAACTTTCATTGCTTCTGCGAGTTTCTTTCTCCAAGTCTTCAGCTTTTCCAAACGCCTAACCACCGCGTCACTCGGACGTTTAGCCTGCTCCCGTTCAACAAGCGGAGCATCCACCCCGCGCCGGGCCGCCGCTAAGATCCTCTTGCCCCACAGTTGTATCTGCCGCTGACTCAACCCCAACGCGGCCAAGTCAACGTCTTTCTCAGGAATGTTTCGTGCGATATCCAACAGAGTGGCATCAGACACCACCTTGAACAACGGACGATCCATCTCTTCAGCGATCTCATCACGACAAATACATAGTTCGCTCAAGATGGTCAATTCACGATGCGAAACATCTTTGCGAAAATTAAAACGCTTCCAAGAGGAACCGTTCAATTTTTCTTTTGGAGTATCCACATCACACGCCAACATGAAATCATCCTGTGCATATTCCCAACGACCCATTTCGCGCAATTCTTTTTCGAGTTGGTCGCGTAACATAAACAGATAATGGGTATCCATACGAGCATAATCGATCTGTGATGACGTCAATGGTCGTGCTCCCCAATCCGCCTTTTGGTGACGTTTATCCATCTTCACTGCGAATTTTTCTGAAAGGATATTATCCAATCCCACATATTTGTACCCAAGGATACGAGCGGCCTGCATCGTATCGAAAAGGTTGCAAAACTCAAAAGAAAAATCCCGCTTCAAGCAAACGAGATCATATTCAGCGGCATGAAATATTTTTTCAATGTTGGGGCTGGCAAATATGGGAGCGAGTAAATTCAGATCATCGAGTTCGAGCGGATCAACGACATAATCCCGTTTGGGTGTGGAAAACTGGATAAGGCATACCTGTTCACGATATGCATGCAAACTATTTGACTCTGTATCCACCGCAATACGCGATTGCGCAGATAGATCAATGGTCATGTGCCTGAGACTATTTTGATTATTCACCCACACAGGCGGCGGGAGCGCTTCAACTGTCATATAGGGTCATTATATCCCACACCAAAGGCGCTTGTCACTTTTGAAGCGACAAGTCGCCTCATGGTCTATAGTGTCTTTTCCATCACTAACGCATCTTCGTTATCGGAGTAGTAGTTCCTCCATAGATCAACGAAACGATAGCCTTCGGCTTCGTACAGTGCGATCGCTCCATGATTGGAGGCTCGCACGCTTAATTTGATACGTGGCAATTTGATCTGTGCCTCGCAAGCGCGCAACAACATTCGCCCGATACCCCGTCGTTGATAGCCAGGATCAACTCCAATGGTGGCGATCCAGGCTACATTTTGGGATGACCGCGGATCGCCTGCAACAAATCCGATCATCTGATCATCTTCCACTGCCTTGAGGCGGATCACTTCGGGCCATGTCAAGACGGCGGCCAAGTCAAGAATAGGCCAGGCATCTTTTTCAAAGCAAGCATGTTCAAGTCGCCGCAGTGCATTGAGGTCAAGCAAAGTTGCTGTTTGAATTTCCATGTAAGGGATTCTATCAACAAAAAAGGTAGGAAGTGAATATGGATTCACTTCCTACCTGCCTTATTTATATATCAACCTACAGATTACTTCTTCGCATCTTTGTTGAGGAAATTATCAAGCATGCTTGTAAATTCCATCGGGAAGATGTACTTTGTGGATGGGCTTAAGCCAATGGATTTCAAGGTCTCAAAATACTGCAGAGACATTGTCTTCGGGTCCACTTTGCCAGCGGCGGCGTTGATCTTCTCGAGCGCTACCGCAAAACCTTCAGCGCGCAAAGCCTGCGCCTGCTTTTCGCCTTCTGCGCGAAGGATGTTGGATTGGCGCTCACCGTCAGCTTGCAGAACGGCCGCTTGCTTGGTACCTTCAGCACGGTTCACAGCCGCTTCCTTATCACCCATTGATTCAGTGACTAAAGCACGGCGGACGCGTTCTGCCGTCATCTGACGGTTCATTGCTTCCTGCACTTCGCGCGGCGGGATGATCTCGCGGATCTCAACGTTTGTTACTTTCACGCCCCAGCGCTCGGTGACTTCATCGAGACGATTGCGAAGCATGTTGTTAATGTGTTCACGTTCTGAAAGCACATCATCCAATGGGATACCACCGATGACCGCGCGCAAGGTTGTAGCCGCAATACCGGCCGCAGATTGTTCGAAGTTACCAACCTGGATCACGGACTGAACCGGCTCGATCACTTTAAAGTACCAAAGGAAGTCGATGGAAATCGGCGCATTATCCTTGGTAATGGAAACTTGATGCGGCACCTCGCGGATCTGCTCGCGCAAGTCCACCCATCGGGCGCGGTCAATGATCGGGATGAGCAAGATAATTCCCGGGCCTATGGGCTTTTCCAACACACGCCCAAGGCGGAAGACAACCAAACGCTGATATTCAGGTACGATCTTGATCGCCTGAGCCAGAAAAACCAGAACGATCAGTAGGATCGCGCCTACAATGCAAACTACACCACTTGTAAAAAAGCCATTCATGTTTCTCTCCTTTATATCAAAATGATTTATGAATCTTTCTTTACAACAACAATCACAAATCCGTCCCTGCCAACCACACGCACAGGGCTTCCTGCAGGGATATTAGTTTCACTACGAGCCGTCCACAATTCACCGCCCACTTGCACACTCCCCTCTTTCAATATTGTCGTTCTGGCCTCGCCAACCTTCCCAATTAGGATATCAAGGTCTTGCATAGGTTTGGTCTGTGCCACTTGAATAGATTTGCCTACCGCGATCCATAAGAACCCGACAACAGAGGCAGAAACGACAATTGCCACAAAAGGATTCACGCTTATCCCACCATCCTCTGCTGGGAAAAGAAATATCGAGCCCAACACAAGGATCACAAGGGACACACCAAGATACAGTTCGCGTTTTGGCTTTTGAATGGAATACAAAAAGGGGCCAATACTGAGCACAATAAGAATCATCGCCCACCAGTTGACAGACAGCTTATAGATCTCGTATCCGGTCAAAGCGATACAGAAAAATGCCCCCACTTCAAAAAATCCCGTTCCCGGTGTGACGAGTGCCATCATCACCATCAATACGCCGCCCATCAATAAAAGATATGCAATGTTGGGGTCAAGTAGGAAATCCATATATCTCTCCAATTCATTATACAACAGGTCGGGCCATTCAATGCCCTTAATACGTCTATATTATGTACGAAACCTGTCATGAAAAGTTTTTCAAGGGACGGTTCCCGGGGCTGTATAATACAGCCGCCAGAGGAAACCCCTCCCATAAGGAGTCTATGTGAAATTCAACAAAATTTGTGTACTTGGTCTTGGCTATATCGGCCTTCCCACTGCATCCACCTTTGCCACGAACGGAATCAAAGTCGTCGGCGTAGATGTCAATGAGTATGTTATTGAAACATTGAGCAAAGGCGAACTCCACATCCACGAGCCCGGCTTGCGGAATGTGGTGGAAACCGCCCTCCAATCCGGTAACCTGACCGTATCATCCCAGCCTGAAGAGGCCGATGCCTTCCTGATTGCTGTGCCAACACCTTTCCATGAAGGCAAATATGCCGAATATGAAGGCCGAAAATACAAACTGGCCGACATGGGCGCTGTGATCTCTGCGACAGAGGCCATCGTACCTTTTCTTCGCAAAGGGAATTTGGTCATCCTCGAATCGACATCCCCGCCTCGCACGACCATTGATCTGGTCACCCCCATTTTAGAGCGATCCAATCTGAAAGCGGGTTCCGACTTCTTCCTGTGCTATTCGCCAGAACGTGTACTCCCCGGACAGATCTTACGCGAATTGATCGAGAACGCACGCGTTGTCGGCGGCGTGACGCCCGAATCTGCACGAGCTGGCCGCGACTTGTATGCGACCTTCGTCAAAGGTGAGATCATCGAAACGGACTCGACCACTGCTGAGATGGTCAAGATCATGGAAAACACCACCCGCGACGTGAATATTGCCATCGCGAACGAATTCGCACGTCTCGCCGAAAAGTTCGGCGTGGACGTATGGGAAGCCATCCGCCTCGCCAACCTACATCCACGCATCAATATTCTCAGCCCCGGCCCCGGTGTTGGCGGTCACTGCATCAGCGTAGACCCGTGGTTCTTCGTCGAGACCGCGCCAGAGTTGACACCACTTATCTACAACGCACGCAAAGTCAACGACGACCAACCTCACTTTGTAGTGGCAAAGGTCAAGCAAGCTCTTGGCGATTTAAACAGAAAGAAAATTGCTGCGCTCGGCCTGGCCTACAAACCAGATGTGGACGACCTGCGTGAAAGCCCAGCAACAGAAGTTGTACATTTACTTCAAGAGGCTGGCGCACAAGTCAAAGCGTGGGAGCCATTCAAGCCAACGGCCAATCTACAAGGTATTGAAATGTCAAAAAGCCTGAGCGAAGCTCTGAAAAATGTAGATGCTGTTTTGTTACTCGTCAAACATACAGAGTTTATGAGCTTGAACCCCGCAGAGATTTCAAAATACACCAAAGCTCGTATTGTTGTGGACACAGTCAATGCATGGAATGCTGAAGAATGGCGCAACGCAGGATTCCAGTTATATCGACTCGGCGACAATAAATCCATCATCGCAAGCTGAAAATGAAAGTTCTATCTGTTTTCGGCACGCGTCCTGAAGCCATCAAAATGGCTCCTATTGTTCGGCTGTTAGGGCAAACCAAAGAGATCGAGTCCCGTGTATGCGTCACCGCACAACATAGACAAATGCTCGATCAGGTATTGGAACTCTTCAAAATCCAGCCAGATTATGACCTCGACCTTATGCGCGACGGTCAATCTCTCGCGCAATTGACCGCTGGCATCTTTACCCATCTTGACCCCGTTCTGGAAAATTTCAACCCCGATTGGGTTTTAGCCGTTGGCGATACGACGACGGTCGTTACAACCTGTCAGCTTGCCTTTTATCGGCGTATCAAGTTTGGCCACATCGAGGCAGGACTCAGAACACACAACAAATGGCACCCCTTCCCCGAAGAGATCAACCGCCGCCTCGCCACCACCATGGCAGATCTGCATTTCGCGCCAACAAAATGGTCACAGGCGAATTTACTGCACGAGGGTGTGAATGAGAAAGATATTGTCGTCACAGGCAACCCCGTCATTGACGCGTTGCAGTATGTAGCCAAGCAAGAAGAACCGCAAGAGATCAAGGAACTTCTACGAAAACTGGATATCAACAACCAGAAGACGAAGCGACTCATCCTAGTCACCGCTCACCGACGTGAGAATTTTGGCGAACCCATTGAAAATATTTGTTATGCACTTAAGCAATTAGCAGAACGTGGCGATGTAGAGATCGTTTATCCTGTCCACTTGAACCCCAACATACAGGAACCGGCAAATCGCATTCTCAAAGATATTCCCCACGTCACATTGTTACGCCCGTTGGATTATCTTCCACTGGTACATGTGATGAAGCATTCCACACTGATCCTCACCGACTCAGGAGGCATTCAAGAAGAGGCGCCATCTTTCGGCATCCCTGTATTCGTGTTGCGCGAGACCACCGAACGCCCGGAGGGAGTCGATGCAGGGACGCTCAAGCTGGTTGGAACAGAGACCAGCCGCATCGTTCAGGAAGCGACGCGTTTGCTTGACGACGAATCCGAATACCGGAAGATGGCCAAAGCGTCCAATCCATATGGCGATGGGCATGCGGCAGAACGCATCGTGGAAGCCTTATTGCAAACAGGCAGTCAGGATTAAAGGGTTACACATCACGCCCTTCGACTATCAATCTGAGTATAATGAGATAAATGAACACAGCCCGACGGTTCACGATTATTTTTCTAGCTCTCATCATTCTGATGGCTTCATGGGGAAAAGTTAACGCCCAGTCCACAGATGTTTTATATTTCCCAGAGACGCGACACTACGTGAAGGGTGTGTTCTTGCAATTCTATAACGCCGCAAAAGACCCCAAGCTTGTATACGGCCACCCCATCACAGAACAGATCGTTGCCCGCGATGGCAAAACCGTGCAATATTTTCAACGTGCCCGCTTCGAGTTGACGCCCGACAATCGCGTGCAATTAACTCCGCTCGGAACACTGACCTACAAACCGCAAAGCCAAATGCCAGTCCAAAGCGCGAATGGTTGTGAGCTGTATTCGCAGTTCTATGTGTGTTTTACATTTCTTGATTTTTACAAAGCCAATGGCGGGCCCAATCAGTTCGGGAACCCAATTTCCCCGTTTGAATCGGCCGATGGCTTGATCGTTCAATACTTTGAAGGTGCGCGCTTCGAGTGGCGCGCCTATCAGGGCACAGCAAAATGGGTGGTGATCTCTGACCTTGGCCGAGTCTATTTCGATCAACAAAAAGAAGACCCTGCCTACCTCAAGCCTGCGCCTCCGCCCGACGCCACGATCAGCAGTGTACTCTCGATCAAAGCACGTGCCTTCGTTTTGAAAGCGGTCACCCTCAAGAACGGACAGCAAACCATCTACACCATCGTGCAAGATCAGGCATCGGTGCCGGTCGAAAACGCAACGGTCAAGGCCATTGTCCATCTTTCGAACAACACCAATCAGGAATACACATTCACTACCAATGCGCGCGGCATTGGGCAGGTCTCATTCAATTTCAGCGATCAAAAGCCGGGGGAACTCATATCCATTGACATCACTGTGGATTATCAAGGGCTTACAGGAACCACCACCACATCCTACAGGATCTGGTTCTAAAGTTCATTCCAATCAAACACGGGACCATCTTTACAAGCCAGTTTCCAACTGGACTTTGTCGCTACAGCACAGACACCGCATTCAGCAATTCCCCCACATGGGATGGAAGTCCGCACCAAAACTTGCGCCTCGCTCTTAACGGACAACTGATTCGCCCCCCCAAGCCTTTCCTTCAGCCCATACAGACTCTCACGCAAAACATCGAATGCCAAATAGTCGGCCCATCGTACAACATCATCCAACGCGGACAAGGGTTGCACTTCCACTTCATCGGGCAACGAATCTTCTTCCGATGTATCACAAACAAGGACAACCGCCGCGCCCTGTTTCAACGCAAGTTTGATCAGTCCGCGCAAACGTGATGGAGAATCGTCAAATGCGATCAATGCAACCTTCCGGGCAAAAGGCGGCAACACAAAGCCCCGTCCCAGCGGACCACGCAGAGAGACTTCCTGTCCAGGATGCCAATGATCTGGCACAGCGGCAATAAAACCCAAAGGCGTAGATTCCGTAGAGAATAGAGGAACAGGCAACGGGTCCAGAAAAGAAGCGTTGCTCGAAAGTAAGTATTGCCCCGGCGACGGGGTCAAGTTTACAGGGCACATGATCCGCGCATAACGGAGTCCGTTCTGTAAAATGAGTTCGGCGATCTGCCCTTTAGCTGTGTTCACATCGCTATGCTATCATGGCGGTATAATAATTTCAACTATGAAACGGAGGAAGAATGAATATTGTTGATGTAATTCGCTCACTGGCCGGTTTTGCATGGCTGGGAGCCATTGGGTTGGGCGTTCTGGCAATTGCCCGCGCAAGCCGCAATCAAGGCGCAAAAGGGATCAGTACAACAGTGGTGATCGTACTCGCCCTTGCGCTTGTCCTTAGCGTGTTGGGAGCCGGTTTGGTTTACGTTGAATCAAACGAGCGTGGTGTCGTAAAGACCATCAGCGCGGGCGGCGTTCGCCCTGAAGCGCTTAGCCCTGGCCTGCATTGGATCGTACCGGTTGTAGAGAGTGTGGTGACGTATTCGGTTTCAAATCAAACCTACACCATGTCTGCTGCATCAACCGAGGGACAGGTGATGGGAGATGACTCGATACGTGCCCGTACAAAGGATGGTCAGGAGATCATTCTTGACGCTTCGGTGATCTACAAAGTGGACCCGCTAAAGGTGGTATCACTTCACATTGTATGGCAAAACAACTACGAGAATGGTATCGTGCGCCCCGAAGCGCGCGGCATCATCCGCGATGCGGTTTCGCAATACGGTGTGGAAGAGGTCGTTTCCACAAAGCGCGCTGAAATGGTGCAATTTATTACGGACGAACTCAGCTCCACGTTAAGTAAAAATAACCTGGAGTTGGTGGACTTTGTCCTGCGTGATATTCATTTCAGTGAAGGGTATGCCGCGGCAGTCGAACAAAAACAGATCGCTGAGCAACAGGCTCAACAAGCCAAGTTGACCGTTGAGCAAAAGAAACAGGAAGCTGAACAGGCGCGCCAGACAGCACAAGGCCAGGCCGATGCGGCCGTAATCGCGGCGCAGGGCGCGGCAGAAGCACAGATCATTCAGGCAAAGGCACAGGCAGAAGCCAATGCATTGATCGGGCAATCATTGCAGGAAAATCCTGAGATCCTTCAGTATCAATATATTTTGAAACTTGCACCGGGTGTGCAGACGATCTTTATCCCCAGCGGACAGCAGTTCATTCTGCCATTGCCGAATACCACGACAAACACAACACCAACAGTGACTCCATAAGTAAGACGAAAAAGAAGGTGACAGTCACTTTTATAAAGCGACTGTCACCTATTATTTAATCCATGCCTATTCCTCAAACTGGACGCGAGATCCGCCTCACGACTCTTTCCGCCTGCGCGGGTTGAGCGTCCAAACTAAGCGCTGATGCGCTGACGCAGGTTCTGCGTCCTATAAAAGACATCTTTGATGCCGCCTCTTATCCGGACCTGTTGGTTGGTCTGCGCGAACCGGATGACGCGGCCGTTTGGCGTTTGGATGAAGACAAGGCCATTGTCATCACAACCGATTTCTTCACACCGGTTGTGGACAACGCCTACGATTACGGTTCCATCGCGGCCGCCAACAGCTTATCAGATGTCTACGCCATGGGCGGACGTCCCTTCCTTGCGTTGAATGTTGCGGCATTGCCCGATGACCTTCCCAATGAAATATCTGCTGAGATCATTCGTGGCGGTGCAGAGAAGGCATTGGAAGCGGGAGTCGTCATCGCAGGTGGACACACCGTCAAAGACAAGGAACCCAAATACGGACTGGTTGTCATCGGTTTTGTAGATCCCCGCAAGATGATGAGTAAAGGCGGCTTCAAAGTGGGCGACGCATTGGTATTGACCAAGCCACTTGGTTTCGGAGTCACGACGACAGCCTTGAAACGCGAACAGGCTGATAAAGAAGACGTACTTGAAGCGGTCCAATGGATGAAACTGCTGAACAAAAAGGCCGGTCAACTGGCGAATGAATTTGACCTGCAAGGTGGTACCGATATTACCGGCTATAGTTTCCTTGGTCATGCCATGGAAATGGCAGATGCTTCGAATGTCGCATTAAGATTCGAATTTACAAACATCCCTTTCATTTCATGTGCGCGCAAATATGCAGAAAAAGGATGCTTTGCTGGCGGCGCATTCGATAACAAGAGTCACTTTGAAGCCAAGGTGAAGTTCGCTGAATCCATTGACGAAGAAAACCAGATGCTGTTATTCGATCCGCAGACAAGCGGAGGTTTGTTGCTAGG
This sequence comes from Candidatus Defluviilinea proxima, assembly GCA_016721115.1. NCBI lineage: Bacteria > Bacillati > Chloroflexota > Anaerolineae > Anaerolineales > Candidatus Villigracilaceae > Candidatus Defluviilinea > Candidatus Defluviilinea proxima. The sequence continues at coordinate 3,339,744 of JADKIW010000001.1, read as the reverse complement.
CGTCCCTCATGCAAAATTAGATTCTTTCCTTGTGCGAGCAAAGGAGTTGGATCAAGCTGTCTGGGTGGTGGGAAATGTCGAAACAGGAGCAGGCATATCGGTCCGATAAGATGCGGGGCATCCATAGTACAATAAGGCAAGTGATTGCCTATCATATAAATTGAAAAGCGTTTCAATACAAACCAATACGCAATATCACAAATTCGGTTTAGCAAATGATGCGACACCGTGTAAACATAGAAATTTAAAGAGTCCATGTCAGAGATCCCCTTACAAGTCAACTTTACTACCGGTCTAATTACCATTGCCATTCTGCTTGTTTTAAACGGTGTATTAGCAATGGCAGAGACCGCCCTACTTTCTGCGCGCAAAGCACGCCTGCAAAGTGATAGTAACAAAGGCGATGCACGTGCAATGATCGCACTAAAGCTTACAGAAAACCCCAATCAATTCCTTTCCACTATTCAGATCGGGATAACATCCATCGACCTGTTGATCGGTGCATTGACCGGCGCAACGCTCGGCGCGTGGATCCATCAATGGCTCGAACAATTCCCAGTGCTGGAGCCATACAGCGAAGTGATCAGTTTGCTGATCGGCGTGCTTCCAGTTACATACCTTTCCTTGGTGCTCGGCGAACTGGTCCCCAAGCGCCTTGCCCTGCGCGACCCAGAAGAGGTCTCATCCATCGTGGCACGGCCGATGATGTTCTTCTCAAGAGTGTTCTCGCCCATTGTAAAGCTGCTCAGCGTTTCAACTGAATTCATATTGAAGATCATGGGTGTCAAAGTCAGCGATGAGCCGCCCATTACCGAAGAAGAAATCCATCTCCTTATGGATCAAGGCACACAAGCCGGGGTCTTCGAAGAATCCGAGCAAGATATGGTGGAAGGTATTTTCAGCCTCGGCGACCAGCGTGTGTACTCGTTGATGACCCCACGAACGGACATTGTCTGGCTCGATATCGATGACTCCATAGAAGATATTCGCACAAAGATCGCAGAAAGCGAATACTCGCGCTTCCCCGTGCGCCAAGACACCTTGGACGTTATTCTTGGTATCGTGAAAGCGCGTGACTTGCTTGTGCCAAGTCTCAGCGGTGAGACTATCAGGCTCAAAGATTTATTGAAGCCCGCATTCTTCATCCCCGAAACCATGTTCGCATCGCGTGCGCTGGAAATTTTCAAAGAAAAAGGCACAGATGTGTTGCTCGTCATCGATGAGTTCGGAGGCCTGCAAGGGCTATTGACGATCAACGATATTATCGAAGAGATCGTCGGCAATATGGAATTAGATGAACCGCAAGCCACACAACGACAGGATGGCTCCTGGTTATTGGACGGTATGTTGGAAGTGGATGAATTCAAGGAAATTTTCGACCTGAAAGCACTTCCTCATGAAGATGAATACGAGACCCTGAGTGGTTTCGTCATGATGTCACTGGGGCGTGTCCCACAAGTGACCGATCACTTTGAGTGGAACAAATATAATTTCGAAGTCATTGATATGGATGGCCGCCGCGTGGACAAGGTACTCGTCACCACTTTGCAACAGAAACCTCTCACACAGGAACCTCGCCCGAAAAGCTAAGGGTAACAGACCGTCTTTTCAAACTTACACAACAAACCATCAACTATGCCTCGCAACTTCATTCGTGCCATCCTATTCGATTTCGGCGGGACGCTCATGCATGGGCGCCGAGACTGGACTCCCATCGTTGCAGAAGCCGACGATGCCCTGACAAATTACCTCCGCGCAGAGGGTATTGAGGTCAACCTCAATACATTTTCCACTGAATTTCGCAGGCGCTTGGATGAATACTTCAAACAACGTGAGAAAGATCTGCTGGAGACCACCTACACATCAGTCCTCCGCGAATTACTTATGGATAAGGGCTATGATGCTGTCCCGAGCGGCGTTATTCGCAAAGCATTGAATGCACTATTCACCGTCACCCAAAGCAACTGGGCCTTGGAGCAAGATACGATTCCCACTCTACAAAAACTGCGCGAGTTAGGCTACAACCTTGGTATCGTCTCAAACGCAGGCGACGATGCCGACGTGCAAAAGCTTGCAAAAAATTTCGCCATCACTGGATACTTCGATTTCATCCTCACATCTGCCGCGTGCAGTTACCGCAAACCGCATCCACGCATTTTTGAACTCGCTCTTTCGAATTGGTATTGCCCGCCCAACGAGGCCGTCATGGTCGGTGACAATCTTGATGCAGATATTCGTGGCGCACAGAATGCCGGCATTTACGGGGTTTGGCTCAGCCGCCGTGCCGACCCATTGATGGAGGGACAGGTTCAGGTCCAGCCTGATGCGAGCATTACAACGTTAACCGAACTTCCATCCATCCTCGACCATCTCCAAGTCAAATAAGTGGAAGCGGCTAAGCCGCCCGCATCCTTCTTAACCGATAGCTGATTCTGCGTAATCTGCATCTTCCCGCCTTTTCATTATCATCCCTTATAATCACAACATGAGTGACCTCTTCGACCATGCCATGCACGAACGCTTGAAAAGCGAAGCCCCTCTCGCCGCGCGGATGCGTCCGCGCACACTGGATGAATATATCGGTCAGGAACATATCGTCGGCGAAGGCAAGCTTCTACGTCGCGCCATCGAAGCAGACAGGCTGTTCTCATCCATCATCTTATGGGGGCCGCCCGGCACCGGCAAGACCACGCTTGCTCAAGTCATCGCCAATACCACCAAGAGTCACTTCACCACCATCTCGGCCATCCTTGCAGGCAAAGCCGATCTGCGTGTCGTCATTGACGAGTCACTCGAACGCCGACGCTTACACAACATCCGCACAATTCTCTTCGTTGATGAAGTCCATCGCTGGAATAAGGCGCAACAAGATGCCCTTCTCCCTCACGTAGAAAACGGTACATTCACTCTCATCGGTGCAACAACAGAGAACCCTTACTTTGAAGTTATTAAAGCCTTGATCTCTCGCTCACGCGTTTTCCAATTGCGGAATTTGAATCAAGAAGAGACAGGCACGCTGATCGACCGTGCTCTTACCGACAAAGAACGGGGCTACGGTAACAAACACATCGCATTAGACCTTGAGGCTCGCTCCCACTTAATCGAGGTTGCTGGCGGTGACGCACGCAACGCTCTCAACGCCATCGAACTTGCTGTGGAGTCAACATCTCCTGATGTTGACGGCACCATCCATATCACGCTCGATGTGGCGCAAGAGTCTATTCAACGGCGCGCCGTGCTCTACGACAAAGATGGCGACGCACATTACGATACGATCTCTGCCTTCATCAAATCCGTGCGTGGCTCGGACCCCGATGCCGCACTCTACTGGCTTGCCAAGATGATCTATGCAGGTGAAGACCCCAAGTTCATTATCCGTCGCTTGATCATTCTGGCTGGCGAAGATATTGGCCTTGCCGACCCAATGGGGCTTGTAGTCGCATCGTCTGCCGCACATGCTTTTGAATTCATCGGTCTACCTGAAGGTATTTATCCCATCGTCGAAGCGACGCTGTATCTCGCCACGGCGCCCAAGTCCAATAGCGCGGGCGCATACTTCAAAGCAATGAAAAAGATCGAGCAAGAAGGGCAGGTCTCTGTGCCACGCCATCTCATGGATGGTAATCGTGATGCCGCCGCAATGGGCCACGGCAAGGACTATGTGTATCCACACGAACAGGAAGGTCACTTCACACCACAACAATATCTGCCAAAACGCTTGCTGGGCACTTATTTCTATTCCCCATCACAAGAGGGATATGAGTCTCAAGTCACTGCGAGGCTTGAGATGTGGCGTGAAGCACAACGCAAAGCCTTAGGCATCACAAAGGTGGAGAATATTCCAGATATGAGCGAAGAACAAATTCAGGAAATGAAACGGAAGATCAAATAATGGATGAGATCCGCCCGTGGCTGTTCATCGGAAACATTCGTGATACTGCAAATAAAAGTAACCTCGCACACAAGTCCATTCAGGCGATTCTTCAACTTGCCATGGAAGTGGATTACCCAGGCATAACATGCTTGTATCTTCCCGTAGAAGATTTCGCTCCAGTGGAGTTTGACATGCTTGAAAAAGGCGTCGCCTTTATCAGAGAACAAAAGAGACTGGGCAAACGCATATTGGTCGCTTGTGCCGCAGGTATCAATCGCTCTAGTTCATTTTGTGCCGCAATATTGAAAGAAGAAGAGGGACTAACGCTATTCGATGCCTTGAAAGAAGTAAAGAAAAAACATTCCGAATCCATGCCACATGAGCCAGTTTGGGAATCGTTGTGTCAATACTACAACGAAGCAACTCCTTATATTGATGTTTTACGTTTAGAAATTCACCAAGGATAACAATTGATATGCCGCTACTTTTATTGATCCGTCACGGGGAGAACGATTACACCAAAACCCACAGGCTTGCGGGAAGACTGCCCGGGGTTCATCTCAATGAATTCGGACAGAAGCAGGCTCAAGCGTTGGGTGATGCGTTGAAAGATGTCCCGATCAAGGCCATTTATTCGAGTCCGCTGGAGAGGGCGATGGAAACAGCAACACCCATCGCCAAATCCGTTGGGCTGACCATTCAAAAGGAAAAAGGACTGCTCGAGACGAACGTCGGTGATTGGCAGGGGAAATCACTCAAGCGGTTATATTTGCACAAGCATTGGAAAGTTGTACAACGGGCGCCATCGCGCGCGCAATTCCCGAACGGCGAAACGTTTTATGAATGTCAGAACCGTGTCGTGGTCGCGATCGATACGATCCTCGCCAATCATAAAGGGCAGGATATTGTGGCTTGTGTTTTTCATGCCGACCCGATCAAATTAGCAGTAGCTCATTATCTCGGGTTGCCGCTCGATCAATTTCAAAGGTTGGGATGTGATACCGGCTCGGTCTCTGCGCTCATGATTGGTGAGATGGGTGCAAGTTTGATGAAGCTGAATCAAAGACCCCCGTTCGATTTTCTACCAAAAGAAAAGAAGAAATAATGGCAAAGCTCAAATTAGACTTGCATGATATTTACAACAAAGGCTACCAGATCGACGCAGAACTTAACCGCATTGTTGAGGAAGCGGTAGACAAGAAGATCGCGCTCGTGGAAATCATCCCCGGCAAAGGGAGTGGACAGCTCAAGAAGAAAGTGTTGCGCTTTTTAAATCAGGGACACATCAAGAAACTATATCATCGCGTTGAGAAAGACGACAAGAATTTTGGGCGGATCTTTATCCACTTCAAATTTTGATCGGCGTATCACACAGGTTGTTCACAGGGCGCACGTATTTTATCGGGCATCAGGAACAACAGAAAACCCAAAATACGCAAACCAGCACTCACCCACAATGCTCCACCGAGGCCGATATAGTCGGCCAGCCATGTTCCCGCCAATGGTGCAACCACCATGGAGAGATATTGCATGGACTGTGCAATCGAAACCAAGGTCGCACTATATTCTACAGGGACAGTTTTCATCAGCTCATCGAAGAAGACAAGGTCCAGCCCACCCTGAAAAAAGCCCGCAAGCCCTGCATACAGGATGATCAATTCAATGCGAGGAGTTGTCGCGCTAAGGGCAGGATACAAAGCCATTCCCAAAGTTGTCGCTAACAAAACGAAACGTCCACTTCGCCTGAGGGAAACACGTGGCCAGAGAAAATATCCCGCCAACATCACCAAAGACAATGACATGGTCACTGCCCCGATCTGGCTATCGGTGGCATGCACTTCATGTACTAAAAATAATGGCATGATGGGAGTGCCGAGGGCTACCGCAGAAAGATAAACGAAACGCTTCAACGAGAAAGAAAGAAACACTGGGTTCGCCTTCAACAATTCAACGATTTGACCAAAACCTCCAGATCGGGCGTCACCATTTGTCGATGGCGGTATTTGATCTGGCAAAATGATCTTGTTCGAAAAATAATAGCTTAGAAATCCACCCAATGATAGAACAAGGAACATGATCGCGTAATTAACAGGGAAGTCAATCGTGTCGATCAGACGTGTGACAACGAACGTGCCAACGACCCCCGTCAAACCAAAGATCGTCCAGCGGCGGCTCAGGAGGGCATAACGGCCAGAGGGACCTGCAACATTATTCATTACAACTGAAAATGCAACTGCCAATGCCGTTTGAGGGATGGTGGCAAAAGCCCAGATCGCCAATGTAGCAATGACAATGATCTTTTCCGGGAGCAACAACGTGAGAATACCTGTCACAGCGTAACTGGAAAGGACCAGCAAACGCGATAAGCCATACCACGGGACGATGTTCTTTCTTGTTTGCAGGAACCGTCCAACAAAGATGGCAAGGAGCAAACCTGTCACGCCAGGCATGGACGAAAGCAAGCCCACTTGAAAATTGGACGCCCCCAAACGCGTCAGAAAAACGGGCAAGAATGGTGCGGCGATATTGGCAATGCTTACGCCGATTCCATCGATCAGTACATAACGAAAGTTTAATTTTTGAATACGAAATTGTTCTTCATTTGTCAGGTTCATGATTTAAGTTCGATGATTATAACGCCTGCAAGAAGGCGTGCTCAAAGTAAAATTAAGGCATGATCCAAATACGCACCATTCAACCTCACGAGACCGACGAAGCAAAGTATGTCATTTTCAAAGTGGCATACAAAGTATTTAAAGAAGCCAGCACATTGGAGGAATCCATTGCCAAGTATTCAGCACAAGGGACACTTCGTGATCTCGACGATATTCCGAAGAATTATTTCGAGAACGGCGGGACGTTTCTCGTAGCAGTTGATGACGGTCGCATCATCGGCACGGGTGCGATCCGTTTTTTAGAAAAAGATGTCTGTGAATTAAAACGGATGTGGTTGTTGACAGAATATCACGGTCAGGGACTAGGCTACCGAATGACCCAGGAATTATTTTCCATCGCGCGAGAAAAGGGGTACAAGCTCATGCGCCTCGAGACGGACAGAATATTTCAGGCACAGGCTGTGGCCTTTTATACAAAGTTGGGCTTCTACGAAATCCCGCACTACGAAGGGGATGACCCCGAAGACATGGCAATGGAAATATATTTAGCGTAGGGGTGACCCGCTTATATTAATAAGTATCTTCGTTAACCATGAAGGGTCGCCCCTACAATCGCACCGCGTCCAACCAAGCTGGCAATTGTTCAACCAACTGTTTCATGATTCCCTTTGCCCGTTCGTTGAAAATCTCAATATCGCTATAAGCTTCCCCGCCCTGCTCAGAGACCAAGTCACTGACCATACGTAGGATCAGCAAACGTGCCTTGTTTTTGCTCGCAACCCACGCTAAGGCCGCAGACTCCCAGTCTGCGGCGAGGACGCCCTTCGATTTGAGGAGGAGGATCTTATCTGGTGGCAGATCACTATCGGCCGAAGCGATGAGACCTCGTCGGGCAGGAAAAGGATGGGGTTCAGCAAGCCAGCTTAGGTCGAGGGAAGATGCGTAGTATGTCGTGATGTCCAGATCGCCCATGAGTTCCACAATATCGTAGAGGAAAGTCTGCTCAACAAGGATCAAGTCACCTTGCTGAACAACTCCCTCAAGGCCGCCACAGGTTCCAAGGTTGACAATGAGATCAGGCGAGTAGTGATCGATCACATATTGGATCGAAGCGGCCGATGCGGTCTTGCCCCAACCACTGTGAAAGAAAGCGACATGTTCATCACGGATGGGAGCATCAAAACATTCGCCAAATGGGAAAGCCTTAATGTGAGCGTCGGGAAACAACGGTTTCAAGCCATTCCATTCGGCTATTGCCGAAATCAAAACTACGGTCTTCATACACGGCCTCCATGGAAGAATGTGTTTGCAATGTTTTAGATTATAGCCTTTCGCCTGCGTGTTGTATAATTTGCTTATGCCCAATCTTATAGGTAAGTCACTCGGAAAAGTACGTGTCGATATGTTTCTGGCCAAGGGCGGAATGGCGGAAGTGTATATCGGTACACACACCACACTTCATCGCTCTGTTGCCATCAAATTTTTAAAAGCAGACCTGCAAGGTGAACCCGAATTACGGGAACGTTTTGAACGCGAAGCACGCACAATTGCTATGTTGCGTCACCCGAACATTGTGCAAGTGTTCGATTTTGATTCATATGAAGACCAACCTTTCCTCGTAATGGAATACATACCAGGGATGTCACTGGGATCGTATTTGCGAGAACTACACAAACGCAATGAACGACTCGATCTCACACAGATCCAATATCTCCTGACCAGAATAGCGAATGCCCTAACCTATGCACATCAAAATAATGTGGTCCATCGTGATGTGAAGCCAGCCAACATTATGCTGTTATCGCGATCCACTCCGGTGACTGCCGATAAGCCCCTGCCACAGGATGTGGAGCCGATCCTCACAGACTTTGGGCTTGTCCGCTTTACGCAATCGAACTCGCAAACCAGTACAGGAACCATTACGGGGACCCCCGCCTACATGAGCCCTGAACAAGCTCGTGGTGATAAAGTGGATGCACGCACAGATGTGTATTCATTGGGCATAACAGTGTATGAAATGCTTGCGGGACGTGTCCCTTTTGACGCGGATAGCACGTTGAGCGTTCTCCATAAACACATTCACGAACCGCCTCCTCCCATTGATGGACTTTCAAAACCGATCCAGGATGTGATCGACCGTGCACTGGCAAAGGAGGCGAACGAACGCTTCCAGACTCCGCTCGAATTTGCGGAGGCCTTCGAAGCTGTTCTCTCAGGGACAGCGGAAGCCGAAACCATCGGGTTCCCTGCATCCATGGCTAAATCCATCGTTACATCTCATAACAGTTTACAAACTACCGTAAAAGAAAATAAAAGCTCCATTGTCACGCCTATCCTTGTTGGCATCATAGTGATATTGATCGTGGTTGTCGCATCTTGGGCGGCGCAAACTCTCGGAAAACAAGCACCTATAACACCGCCCACATCCATAGCCACAGAAATCCAAAGTCACAATGAGGCGACCCCGGCTCCATCTACCACCGAAGCTGTCCCAGCGACACCGGGGACAGACCCCGTTGGTCTCTTACGCTTTCAAGATGGCTCTGCAGTTGCAGACCAGATCACATTCTCGTCCGGTGAATTGACTTTGCCCGCAGAGGGAAGTCAATACGAACTCTGGTTGATCGGAGACGACGGCGAAAGTCGTTTATCGCTCGGTGTGATCGGATTCGATTCGTCCAACCGTGCATTACTCACGTATGTCGATGAAGCGGGACGTAATCTGATTACGTTCTATCACGGGCTTGAGATCACCATCGAACCCAATCCAGATAACAGTCCGAATCCATCGAACGATGTAGCTTTTTCCGCAACCCTGCCCCCCAGCGGATATGTACATGTGCGACATTTGCTATCTGCGTTCCCAGCCGCGCCTAACCAAAACGCACTGATACGTGGTCTGGTCACAGACACAACGTTGGTAAAAAATATCGGTCAAGAAATGTTGACATCGATTGAAGCAGGCAAGGAAGCAGAAGCACGCCTGCAAGCCGAGAAAATGCTGAACATCATTGTCGGCTCAGAAAGTGAAGACCACACCGACTGGAACAGCGACGATATTGTTGATGACCCTAGTGATGGGTTTGGTTTATTACTAAACGGAAATAACGCAGGCTACATTCAAGGCAGTTTCACACACGCAAACTTGTCCATCACATCACCAGATGCCAACGAGAATATGTTGGTTCACGGCGATCACGTCAAGGCCGCCGCAGATAACGTCGGTGTGTGGGCTCCGCAGTTGCGCGATCTGTTAATTGAGATTCTCGAAAGTGAGGCCGGTTCCCCCGAAACAGCAGGAAAGATCCGTGAGGCGGTTGTGCTGGCGAATCAGATGTTAAACGGCGTGGATATCAATGGCAACGAGAATATCGAACCGATTCCCGGTGAAGGTGGCGCGTTGACAGCCTACGACCACTCGTATTACATGGCAGATATCGTTATCTTTCCGTAAGTCCCTTTTATGAAAATCAAACAACCCAACTCACGCATGTGCTTGATCTGTGGATTGGAGAATCCCGTTGGTTTGCATCTCCATATTTACGAGACAGAGCCCGGCGTTGTAGAAACCACATACACTGCACCCGATCACTTTCAAGGCTATCCCGGCGTTTTACACGGTGGCATGGTCAGCGCACTCATAGATGAAATCTCAGCCCGCGCACAAATGGGCAGTGACCCGATGGATCCACGCTTTATGTTCACGGCAAAGCTCGAAGTGAAGTATCGCAAAAACGTCCCTATCGGAAAACTATTGAAGATCGTCGGCAAGGCAGGGAAGACCAAAGCCCGCTCCGCTGAAGCCTGGGCGGGAATTTACGACGCTGAAACAAACGAACTTCTCGCAGAGGGAAGCACCCTGTTGATCAATGTCCCAGATGAGCAATTCGATAAATCCAAGTTAGATGAATTGGGGTGGAAAGTGTACCCAGAAGAAACGTAGGGGCTAGGTCTTCTCGCCCCGCTTTACTAACAACCAATCAGGAGCGGCGAAACCCCACACCTACAAAAACCGCAAAATTCCCTGTTACTTTTTACGACCTCCTGCAACATATTAAAGTGCGCACAAACACAGGAGGTCCATGACTACCCTTATGGCAGATCAAATACAGATCGAAGACGAAGCCAACCTGGCACGGTTGGCAGTCACAGACACAAATGCATTCGCTGAACTCTATCGGCGCAATGTCACGCGCGTCTATCGCTATCATGTCGCCCACACCGGCAACGTGAAAGATGCTGAAGATCTCACATCGCAAACTTTCATGGCCGCGATGGAGGGCATCCGTTCGTATCGCGGCACAGGCTCCTTTGCCGCGTGGATCATGGGAATCGCTTCAAAGCGTAGACTCATGTACTTTCGCGGACGCAGGCCCGAGGTCCAGTTGGACGCGGCGCTTCACGTCCCAAGCCCGGGCCTGGCGACTGACAAAGCAGCTTTTCAACGCCTCAAGCTTGAGTCGATTGCGAGCGCTTTGAAGAAGATCCCCTCCGAACGGGCCGAAGCGATCATCCTATCGTATTTCGGAGGATTATCGAATATCGAAACGAGCCGAGTGCTGAACAAAAGCGAAGCCGCGGTGAAGATGCTCATCTCGCGTGGACTGCAAGACCTGCGCGAGCGTACCTCCCTTGCATTGGAGGTGGAATGATGAACGATAAATTTAAAAATCACGAAGATAAGATCGCTGACCTGTTGAACCAGACGGCGGAAAACATCAACCCCAACCCACACTTTACAGAAAAACTGGAACGGGACTTAACACGCCTGCACACGACAAGGTCAAAACCCGCGTGGTTCCACTTCACGCGCAAACAAGTTTTCACTACACTGGCATGGACAGTTTCGCTAGTGGCATTTGCGCTCTTCATGAATTGGGCCATCAGCACGGTGGCGCCCGTTCCCACGTCGGTGCCTGCGGCAAACGATACATCTTTGCCGCCTGCAACAGAGAAGCCAGCGATCAACAACGATTCAAAAGGCACTCCCACAGGAAAAACCTACGATACATCGATAGGGCAATTTATCATGACGATGGATATGCCCGCAGGTGCCCCACAAGCCGTTCTCTACCAACTTGACAGCCCGCAAGATATTGCAGATTTCCAGGTCAAAACGATCCGTGATCTCGCATCGAGGATTGGCATTAATGGGAACCTTTACGAAATGAATGAGCGGTATGGCGGACCTGGGTATATATTCACGGATGGCAAGCAACGTATTGAGGTGATGGGCTATGGGGCTTATCAATTTTCGTATTACACAGACTACACCACATTTTCCCTCATTGCGAATCAGGGCAACAGCCTATCGCCCGAAGAGATGAGCACCAAAGCCGAGGAATTCCTAAAAGCACATGGATTGCTCGATTTCCCCTATCAAATCCAACTGCCCTCTGCTGATCCTAACAGCCGAATAGTGAACTTTGTTCCACGCTTGAATGACCTGCCCGAGTCCTACACCTTCGAAAACCTGACAAGCCTGCAAGTATCCTTCGATCGAAATGGTGAAGTGGCCATCGTAAGTGTGAACACTCACCCCTGGCAGGCCGTTGGCAGTTATCCGCTGATCAGCGCACAGCAAGCCTGGGATAAATTCATCAACAACGAGTTGAACGGTCTGGGCGTGGAAATGCAGTCGGGTGGATATATGCCTACTGCGGTTGATTCGCCATTCAGAGTCTGGAAGCGCAATGTTCCACTTAATCAGCCGACCAGCATGACCGGTATTGTGGTTTCTTCCAACGCAATAGACGATGAAACTCCCCTCCTTGTCATGGACAACGTCACATTGATAGGGAATCTCGAAGGGCTGATGGGTCTTGATGAGACGGTTCAACTCAACGGTCAATTTATCATGGCTGGCGATGTGAAAAAATTCCAGGTTGATAGTTGGCAACGCTCTGAACCCATGCCAACCCTGGACGGCACCCTCGAACAAACAGATGGTCAAAGCTGGCTAATCAGTAGCGATGGTCAACGTCTGCAAATGGAAGACCTTCCAGAAGATATTCAAGTCGATGAAAGAATCGTTGTGTACGGAATGGTCACAGACAATAAAATGGATTGGGAAACGATCTATCAAGGAGAAGGCAGTGGCGGCGGTGGAGGAGGCGGTGGCGGCGCAGGCCTGGCCCGCTTGAACCTGAGCGGCACCCCCATGCCAACCGCCACACCATTACCAGTCCCAACCCCGGTGGATTATAGCCCTCTGATCGGAAAGCGACTGGAAGGCGAACGCGGCGATGTGGATATATGGAATCTCCAGGCAGAGGATGGCACAACACGCTTTTCCTATAGGATCAACAACAATTCCGAAGCGGGATTCCTTGCATCATTCTGGCAGGCAAAACTTGAGGGTCCGGCCACCACAGGGCTGGAGACATACTATCATCTGCCTGTGAAGATCTGGGGCACCATTACCAGCATCAGCCCGCAAGGCATTCCAACCATTCAACTGGAACGGTATGAAGCGGTATACCCCGATGTAAAGATACAGGTATGGTACGGAAAGGAAACTCCAGCACAATTGGAAGATAAGAATGTCGTTCTCTTTACTGACGATGATGGAGCAGTATATGCAGAAAGCGACAGCCTCCAATATGGAGGCGAACCAATGCCTGTGGAAGAAGGTTTTATATTTTATGTTGTCGGGTGGGTTGACCCGGAACAGACCTTCGGCGGACACGCTGTGTTAAATGTGATCAATCGAGGCTCGGCTCCAAAGGATTTTGACTTTGACGGCATCGTCTCGGAGAGTATTATCCCGCCAACCGTGGACGAGGCTAGTGCAAACCCCATGAACGAGAGCACAACAGGGCTCATCACTCAAATCGAGTTGGTATATATTGGCGAAGACCAACTCCTTTCCGAAGTCAAGGAAGGGCGCACCCTCTACGCACAACCATTCTGGCGCTTTAGAGGATACTATAGCAAAATATCCTTCTTCGATATCATCGTCCAGGCCCTGCCAGATGAATATCTCCAGCCAGTGCCATTGCAAGACATACAATAAAATTTCAAGGCAACACACATACTGCCACCTGCGGGTGGCAGTATGTTTTTAACTGTATAATTAGTACGGAGACTCAAAATGATAACTGCCTACCACCGCCCTAAAACCTTGGATGAAGCCCTAAGCCTTCTGACTCAACCAAATACCCAACCCCTCGGAGGCGGCACGCTTCTTTCTCACGGGACGGCTGATCCCGTCCAAGCAGTGGACCTTCAACTTCTGGGCTTAGATTCCCTAAAAAAGAATGGTAACAATCTTGAACTTGGCGTCACACTCACACTGCAATCACTGCTCGAGTCAAAGCATTGCCCCGAAGCATTGAAGCACGCTTTGAAACTCGAAGCGCCACTGAACATCCGCAACTCTGCCACCGTTGCAGGGACGTTGGTCTCATGCGATGGGCGCTCCACTTTTGCAAGCGCCTTGCTGGCAATGGACGCAAAGATCGAACAAGCACTACTCAACAATTCAAATATCGAATATCGAACGACAAACATCGGTGATTTCCTACCGATACGGTCAACAAATCTCATCACAAAAATCATTCTCCCCATCAACATCAAACTCGCTTTTGAGTCCGTTGCCAAAACTCCCTCAGACAAACCCATCGTCTGCGCCGCCGTTGCACAGTGGAATTCAGGTCGCACAAGGCTTGCACTCGGTGGTTACGGCAAGAGTCCCATGCTGGCCATGGACGGGACGGAATCCGAGGGCATCGAAACTGCCGCACAAAATACCTACCACGAAGCGACAGACGAATACGCCTCCGCCGAATACCGCATGGATGTAGCATCCACGCTGGCGAAGAGATGTTTGGGGGCATTAACTTCATAGTTTATGAAATCAATTAAGGAATTCAAAATCAAAAGGCAGGATGCAGTAGAAGCCTTTCTTGTTTCATTACCCATATTAACCTATTGGGTCTACTGGACGTTGCATCCAAGCTATTGGATGAGTGGCGGCGACCCAGGAGCCTTGTATTTTATTGATTCACTCTCCGTTTTTATAGGAAAGTCCTATGTGTATGTGGATCACCCTGGCACGCCTGTACAATTGATTGGAAGTTTTCTTCTTGCTTTGACCTATCCATTCTTTCAAAGCCGTGAAGCATTCGTTCAATTCTTCATAGCAAGACCCGGTGTGTTTTTTTTGATGGCGAATATATTTTTGCTGGCAGTCAATCTTCTATGTGCAACAGTGTTTTACAAAACAGTCAAAGAAACTCTACATCAAAACCGTGTGGTGGGCGCAATGGCTATAACCTTGTTGTTTTTTATTGCCCATCCGCTTAGCTACCAATCATTAACACTATGGTCGCATAATTCTTTGAATTATCCTATAGGTACACTTTTACTAATTTGGCTCTATCGAGAAATGAGAAATGAGCAGGATGTTAAACATACCAAACTCATATTACTCGGTCTGACTTGCGGAGTCCTGGCAATCGCACAAATGTATTTTTTCGCCTGGATCGTTGCAGGAGTGTTCACGATTGTTATCTATGCTCTACGGCTTGGTAAAGGTTTCAAACAGGCCATAATATCAGGGCTTTACATGTCTCTGGGCGGTCTCATTGGGGTTGTGTTGATGTTAATTCCTATTCACAAGGAACTGCCACGTTTTGCTAAATGGCTCGGAAGTATTATTACACATTTAGGGATTTATGGTTCAGGTGAAAGCGGTGTTTTCTCTCTTTCGCTAATTCCTATTAGTGTTTCATTTTGGTGGTCAACAATACGTTTTATGATCATTTTGCTCTTAGCCAGCCTTGTACTATTGGGGGTATTCGTTTCTTGGGCAAAGAGAACAGCTACAAGAATTCCCGCTGGCGACTATTCAATGGTCGTTGGGCTGCTGTTTCAAATTACGATCATTCTTCTCCTTATGATCAAAGCATCAGTTAAGTTGAGGTACTCCCTTTCCCTTGCAGGCATCCTTCCCGTATTGGTTTTCCTGATCGTGAAGTTTCTAGAGTCAACGCCCTGGAAAGCAAGTTTAGTTTTAAAGGCCGCTTATATATTGGCCCTTGCCGGAGTAGTTCTCTCTTTGTACAACCAAAAAGAGAATGTTGACTATTGGTCGCAACTTGAAAAAGATACACAAAAGTCTAAAGACCGCGCAGTCAATCGTTTTGCAAAGAAAATGGGGATGAAAGAAAAAGATGTAGTCGTTGTATATGCCTACGCGACTCCATTGAAATGTGCAGGCCTGCTACATGCCAGCAACTGGACAGGTTCCTTCAAAGATGAGCTAGGAGATGTTTGTCCAAATCAACATGCGGTTTGGGATTCAAATATCGAGTTGAACACTGCAGTGCCGGTAAGGGCTATCACAGATATTGATTGGGACATTGTCGTTTGGCCTGGTAACGGTTCAGATCTGCCAAAATATTTAGATTCCGTTGGTGCCGTTAATATCCCGAAATCATGGAACGCACTCTATCCAAGCTGGTTCTTTATCCATTCAGATGTATTGACAAAATAATACGGACACGACTTGTTCGCCATTATGCAATAGATGTATTGCAAGCGGTGAACGTGTGCAACGCAGTCGAAAAATTAACGAGCAATGAATATAAATGGGCTGTTAATGAGAGAAAAAAGCGCTCGTCTCAAGAAAATACTATTATCTGACAAAGTATATAGTGATATAAAACAAACGGAGAAGCACTAATTCTTATGGTTGGTATCAAGAAAGAAAAAATTGCAGGGTACATTCTCATCGCAGCACCGCTTATCGGATATTGGGTATATTGGACTCGTCATCCAAGTTACTGGTTTAACGGAGATCCTGCTGCTTTCTATTTAATTGATTCCCTATCAGTATTTATTGGAAAAACCTACACATATGTCGATCACCCCGGAACACCAATTCACCTTATCGGCTCTTTGATACTTGCAGTTACACGCCCATTCTTTCAGGACATAAATTCTTTTATTCAATTTTTTATCACCAAGCCTGTGGTGTTCTTCATCATGGCGCATGCTTTTTTATTGGTCACCTGCCTTCTTACCGCAGGATATTTTTTCAATACTGCATATTCATCTCTAAAAAACTTCCGCTTTATCGGGGCGATCACCCTCCCTTTGGCATATTTTGTTTTCCACCCTCAAAGTTTTCATTCGCTTACACTTTGGTCTCATAACTCCCTGAACTACCCCTTTGGAACGCTGTGGCTGCTTTGGCTGTACAATGAATTGCGTAAAGAAACAAAGCTAAGCAGGAATTTTCTTCTTCTTTCAGGTGCTACCGTTGGCATACTGGCAACCGTCCATATATATTTTTTCACTTGGGTTGCTGGTGGGATTCTTACCATCTTTATTTATACCATTCGTATAAGTCGGTCGTATAAAAACGGTATTTCAGCAATCCTAATCTTTTTACTGGGCACGATAGCAGGAATTATTTCCATGTTAATCCCTGTCTACAAAGAATTGCCACGATTTGCAGCATGGTTAATTGAGATTAGCACACACACAGGGATGTATGGAATGGGCGAAACGGGAGTTTTTTCTCTCGAAATCATCGCAATCGCCGTTCGTTTTTGGTGGGCAAGCATCCCACTAACAATGGTCATGCTAATAACTTCCATCTTTACGGTCATTTGGCTGGTCCGTCAGGCACGAAAAATAGCATCAACAATCCCATCGTCGGTTCAAGCAATGGTCGTTGGGTTACTATTTCAGATAGCGTTATTGTTAATTCTGTTCACCAAGGCGGCTGTAAAATTACGATACACTCTTACGCTTGCGGCCGTAGTACCTGTATTACTTCTAGTGGTAATCAACCTATTTGAGTTTGTCAACTTGAAAAGAGCAAAATGGACAGGTGTAGTCCATGCTGCAATATTAATCAGCATGGCAATCACGCTTCCACAAGAAATAAACCTTGCACTGGAAAAATCCTATTATGAAGAAGAAGTGGAAGCGGCAAAAACTCAAGTTGTAAGTATGTTGGCAGAGGAGTTAGATGCACCCAAAGATGAAGTAAAGGTTGTATTTGCATATGGGACTCCCCTCAAGTGCGCAAATATGCTTATCGCTAGTGACTATACGGGCCACCTTAAGAATGAAGTTTCGGCTATGTGCCCCAATCAGTATGGGATCTATGACACAAAAATAAAATTAAATCCTGCCCAACCACTTGTTGATATTCGAGATATAGAATGGGACCTGGTTGTTTGGCCAGGGAACGGGAGTGATCTACCAAAGTACTTGAAATCGGTGAATGCCGTAAATATACCGTTATCCTGGCGTGTACAAAGATTGCAATGGTATTACGTTCACTCTGGTGCGATAAAACAAAAATAAAAGACAGTAAGAGATTTTAAATCACACTTCCAATTCGCCCCAGCGCTGATAGAGGCGGGACAGTTCATCGTGGATCTGTCCTAGGCGGTCAACGGCTTGGGTGATGAGGGTACCGTCTTGCAGATAGAATTCAGGTGATTCCATTTTGACGTTCAATTCATGTTGTTCAGTTTCGAGGGTTTCTATTTGCTTGGGCAGGGTCTCGAGTTCTCGTTTTTCGTTGTAACTGAGTTTGCGCGGAGCGGACTTGGCGTCAGTGGTGGAAGAAGTTTGTTTCGCCGGAGCCGGCTTTGACACGTCAGAGGCGGGTTTTGAGTCTGCAAGGAGTTTGTGCCAGTCGTCGTATCCGCCGATGTATTCGGTGACGTTGCTATCATCCAAAATATAAGTTGAAGTGACGATGTTATTGAGAAAGGCGCGGTCATGACTGACGAGCAGGAGCGTACCGTCATATTCTAATAGAAGGTCTTCGAGGACTTCGAGGGTTTCGATATCGAGATCGTTGGTGGGCTCGTCGAGGATGAGCAGGTTGGCAGGTTGGGTGAAGAGACGTGCGAGGAGTAGACGATTGCGCTCGCCGCCAGAGAGGGCACTGATAGGCGAGCGGACACGTTCACGGGTGAAAAGAAAATCTTCGAGATAGCCCATCAGGTTGCGGGACTTGCCGTTGATGGTGATGGTATCGCGTCCTTGACCAACATTATCAAGCACGGACTTGGACTCATCGAGTTGCGAACGGAGTTGGTCGAAGTACGCCATCTCCACGTTTGTGCCTTGTTCGATCTGTCCTTGCGTTGGCTTGAGTTGCCCCATGAGGAGTTTGAGAAGCGTGGTCTTGCCCGAACCATTCGCGCCGACGATGCCGATCTTGTCGCCACGTTGAATGGTGGCCGTGAAATTACTAATTAGATTCTTGCTCTCGACGCCGTCCCCGGCGCCGAGGACGGCGTCGGGAGCAGAGTAGGCATAACTGATATTCTCAGCTTCGATGACCAATCTACCCGAACGATTTTCGGAACCGATCTGCATACGCACTTTGCCAGAGAGTTCGCGGCGTTGTTTACGCTCTTCACGCAGACGCTTCAAAGCACGGACACGTCCTTCGTTGCGGGTGCGGCGCGCTTCGATGCCCTGACGGATCCAGGCTTCTTCTTGTGCAAGTTTTTTATCGAAGAGAGCATTCTGCGTTTGCTCAGCGGAGAGCATCTCTTCTTTGCGTTTGATAAAGGTGGGATAGTCACAGTTCCAATCGAAGAGACTGCCACGGTCGAGTTCGATGATGCGTTTGGCAAGGGACTGTAAAAAGACGCGGTCATGTGTGACGAACAAAAGTGTGCCGCCCCAACGCTTGAGGAAATCTTCAAGCCAGTCAATGGCATTGATATCGAGGTGGTTGGTGGGTTCGTCGAGGAGAAGCAGATTCGGTTCGCGGACCAAGCCACGGGCAAGGAAGACGCGGCGCTTCATCCCTGCCGAAAGGACTTCAAACCTGGCTTCAGGGTCGAGATCCATGCGCGAGATAATTTTATCGATCTGGTGCTGACGTTGCCACTGATGTTCATCGTCAAGCGGAGACGTGACCGCTTCGAGTCCGCTGGCAACGACATCGGCAACACGTCCACTCAGGGATTGGGGTACTTCCTGCGGTAGATAGGCCACGCGGATATTTTGCTGGCGAGCGATGGTTCCGCCGTGCGGTTGAATATCGCCGCTGATGAGCTTCAACAGCGTGGACTTGCCCATGCCGTTGCGCCCAAGCAAGCCAACGCTTTCGCCGTTTTCTATCTGTAGATTGATTTCTTCCATCAGGCGCGGACCACCGAAACCGATGGTAACGTCCTGGAGACTGATGAGTGCCATAGGGCGCTATTGTAGCCGATTGTGTAATTTTTTTACCACGAAGGACACAAAGGAAAGAGCAGGGAAAGGCAAAGGATGCCCCCCAATCAGCGGAGAACGAATCCCACCTTCTAACCGATGTGAAATGGGTATGTTTGCTGTACTCTATAGGTACTGTGAAGGGGTGGTCTTTGAATGAACTACGCCTTCGCAAAATAGACAATGGATCGGAGACAAACAAATAATGAAGAAAATTACATCTATACTTGCCTTACTCATATTGACCCTCGCCATGGCCGCCTGTGGACCGGCAACTCCATCGGGCAATGATACTACTGCCACTCCCGGTATGACGGAAACATCTACCGCGGAAACCCCTATGGACGCAACCACCGCCACCCCATCCACTTTTACAGGAAATGTGGATGAGTTGATTGCCATGGTTAACGGTTACGTTACCAGCGGAGAAATCACAGGTCAGGCTGAAAATGGTTTATTGGCAAAACTTGAGACCATTAATAAAAAAGTGATGAACGGTCAAATGGACCCAGCCGCCAATGAAATGGGCTCTTTTATCAATGAAGTTCAGGCTCAGGCAGGAAAGAAGATCAGTAATGCCGCTGCGACCGCTTTGATAACCAAAGCTCAAGCGATAGCTGCTGAATTTATGGCTGGCATACCGGTGACTGGCGACAGTGGAACCGCGATTCCACCCACAGTTCTGCCTACCGAAGCCACACTGGCTACTATGTCCAAGCCAACCGCAATGGGAGACCAACTTAGACATCAGGTGCAATGGGATGCTGTCGCTCAGCAAGTTGTGCAATCCGTTGGCTTCAGCACGTTTGACTATGATCTTTTTCGACTTCCGGCAAATACTGCGTGGGAAAACACGCTGACGTACTACAAAACTCAGGCTGCGGCAGCCGGTTGGGGTGACGCTCCGATCCAGACGAATGAGTTTGCGGGGGGAAATTATGCGGTATGGAGTATGGCCGGTTCCGATGGATCAACGAATTACTTTGTCGTCGCTCAAATGGATACATCCGACGGTGCATACACCGTCAACATATTTGGCAATAAATAGCATTTCCTGACAACAAAAAGTCTCAAGGCAAATTTGCCTTGAGACTTTTTACATTGAAAAAGGTCCAATTCCAGTAAGCTATTTTCAGACACATGGAATTGCCCATGCCGTTGCATCCAGCAAGCCAACGCTGTAGCCGAATTTATTATTATCTTTGAACCGCGAAGCGCGCCAAGAGCGTGAAGGATAATGGTTTTTCTTTGCGCACTTCGCGGGCTTTGCGGTTAATTACTTTGAGGAGGGTATAATCTCGCCCAATATTAAATTGGACTCAAACCTCACATGCTCATCGTTGTAAAGATCGGAACATCCACGCTTACGGCTGGAACAAACAAGATCACGCCGCCACTGATCGTTGAATTGGCGCGACAGATCGCTCACATACAAGATGCAGGACATCAAGTGATCCTCGTCTCTTCAGGCGCAATGGCGGCGGGACGGGAGAAGCTCGGTTACCCTCAACTACCCAAGGGATTGCCCGCCAAGCAAATGGTCTCGGCGGTAGGTCAGCCGCGGCTCATGGCGATCTATGAACAGATCTTCGCGTTGTATGGTCGCACTGTGGCGCAAGTCCTGCTCACACGCGCCGACCTCGCCGAACGCCGCCGTTACCTCAATGCCCGCAGTACGATCACCGCGCTGATCGAGCACGGCATCCTCCCCATCATCAATGAAAATGACACGGTCGCCACGGAGGAGATCCGCGTGGGCGATAACGACAATCTCTCCGCGCTGGTCGCCAACGTGGTCGAAGCGGACATGCTCGCTTTGCTCACCGATCAGCCCGGTCTCTTCACCGCCGACCCACGTAACGATCCAAACGCAAAGCTTGTGGAAGAAGTGACAGAGCCTGAGATTCCATCCGCATTGTGGGAGGCGGCAGGCGGCAACGGGACTCAACTCGGCACAGGCGGTATGGTGACCAAACTTCAAGCAGCGGATTTGGCGCGACGTTCCGGCACGACGGTCGTCATCGCGCATGGGACTGAGCCAAACGTGTTGACCCGCCTCTTGAATAACGAGAGGTTGGGTACTCGCTTCGCACCGGCCTTTTCCACGCTGGAAAGCCGCAAACGCTACATCCTTGCCGGTCGGCTTGCGCCCGGGCAGATCACGGTCAATGACGGCGCCGCGTCCGCACTCAAGCGCGGAGGCAGTCTCCTCCCCATCGGCGTGACTCAAGTCTCGGGCGAGTTTGATCGCGGCGATACCGTCCGCGTCACAGATGAAAACGGACGTGAACTCGCGCGCGGCATCACCTCCTATTCCAGCGCGGACCTCACGCGCCTGCGTGGTCGTCACTCGGATGATATCGAGTCCCTGCTTGGGTATGATTATGGTGATGAAGTCATTCATCGGAATGATTTAGTGTTGTTATAAAAAAATATCCGTCATTGCGAGGAGTCCGAAGGGCGACGAAGCAATCTCCAACACCGTGTAGGGGATTGCTTCGTCGGGCTAGCGCCCTCCTCGCAATGACGGATAGTAAAAAGAGGAGAATTTATCATGTTAACTAATCTTGGAAAACGCGCCCGTCTTGCATCGCGGACTCTCGCCCGCCTGACAACAGAACAAAAGAACGCCGCACTTCATACTCTTGCGGACACCTTGATCGCTGACCAAAAGGGAATTCTCGCCGCCAATGCACAAGACGTGGAAGCTGGCAAAGCCAACGGCCTCACAGACTCGTTGATCGACCGACTCATGCTGAACGAGTCACGTCTTGCCAGCATCGCGGACAGTCTGCGGATCGTTGCCAACCTACCCGACCCTGTCGGTGAGATATTCGATGAAGAGACTCTGCCAAACGGACTGCACGTCCGCAAACAGCGTGTGCCTTTGGGCGTGCTGGGAGTCATCTATGAGGCGCGACCCAACGTCACCGTAGACGTGGCAGGACTCGCGCTCAAGAGTGGCAACGCGGTCATTTTGCGAGGAGGCAGTGAAACATTAAGTTCGAATCGCGCGTTAGTCGCATCCCTGCAAAAGGCATTGACTCAGAGCGGAATCCCAACAGATGCCATCCAGTTCATTGACAGTCCCGACCGTGCGCTGGTGCTTGAGCTTTTACATCTGCGCAATTACGTGGACATGATCATCCCGCGTGGCGGCGCAGGCTTGCATGAGTTCTGCCGCGAGAATAGTCACATCCCCGTCATCACAGGCGGCATCGGCATCTGTCATCTCTTCGTGGACGACACCGCCGATCAAGCCGCCGCCGTGAAAATTATTCACAATGCCAAGACACAGCGACCGAGTGTCTGCAATGCGCTCGATACGATTCTTGTCCATCAATCCATCGCAAAAGAGTTTTTGCCGAAAGTAATCGAGCATCTTGCCCCATCAGGTGTGACCTTCCGTGCAGAGCCAACCGCGGCAGGGATGGTGAGTCATGAGTCTGTTGCGCCTGCGGGAGAAAAGGACTTCGATACCGAATGGCTCTCGCTTGTGCTGGGACTCAAAGTAGTGAACGGACTCGACGAAGCCATTGACCACATCGCCGCGCACAGCACCGCACACTCCGATGGCATTCTGACCCGCACCGATGAGCACGCTCAACGCTTCATCGCAGAAGTAGACTCAGCCGCCGTCTACGTCAACGCCAGCACGCGCTTCACCGATGGCACAGAATTAGGTCTCGGCGCCGAGGTCGCCATCTCCACCCAACGCCTGCACGCCCGCGGCCCGATGGCGCTGAGGGAGTTGACCACGTATAAGTGGGTCATCGTCGGCGATTGGCATGTGAGGAAATAAGTCAGGCTATAAGTCATAAGGTGTTCATGTGTAAAACCTTTTGAACCACTGAGCCACAGAGACACTGGGAGAAAACAAATTAAGAAATCCGTGTCTCGGCGTCTCCGTGGTTAGAAGTTTTAGACTTTTGCAAGAGATCAAATAAAAAAAAACAGAGAAAGCCTTATGTAGCTCTCTCTGTTTTTTTTGGTTAATCCGATACTAGGGCTTGCTATTCTGCATGACCGTATTCAGGTCGATATCTGTGGTGGATGTGCCTGCAAGCGTATAAGAGATGTGAACGGACACATGCGTGGTGATCGGCTTTAGATCATAGTAGTACAGCGTGCGCCCATTTTGCGTCAGTGTCTTGTACGGCTGGAAATCGGTGATGGCAACATCTCGCACACCGTTGGGTATCACAACCACAGCTATAGAACTGGTTCGTGCGGCAATTTCATCGGTTGGATCAAACCCAATGCTGATGAGACGCGAAGTTTCACCGGTGATGTGCAGATGAGGCAATGTTGCAAAGGTCGCAGAACAGCCGAAGGTACGTTGGTCACTTTCGATGAAATAACTGTGGTAACGATAGCTTTGATCTCTATAGGTTTGATCGCCTACATAATGTTCAAGCACTGTGCCTGCAATGGGAACAGCGCTTATCATATCGGTTTCCTTCCACACCAGAGGGAGACTGAACCAATTGCTATGTTTGGATGTTGTGTCAGTGTAGGTATCAAGCACGGCAACCCGTGCTATGTCATCGCCTCGAAATTCCCATATTGCAATTTGAGCATAGGGACCGGGCGAGATGGGCCTTGAAGAAGTTGTGAGGGAACGCAAAGATCTGGCGGCTACGAACATTGTCCCTGCCATGACGATCAAAAGGATGATGACGAGCACATTCACAGGTCGTATGCGCGAGGACTGGTCTGTGATGTGTTTCCCCCATATGTTGACATCGTCTGATGGGGGTGGTGGCGAGGGAGAATCGTCCAGGTGAAGCGACTGATTTCGGAAGGCCAGCACCTGGTCACGAATGAAGCGGGCGCTGTCCCAATTTTGGATCGAGGATATCAAGTCTCTTTTTTCCCCATTAGTGAAGTACAGGACGATATCCGCACTGGGAGACCGTCTCGATCCCCTGCCCCTTTCACAAGCGACGCTTTTCAGGTCGAACATGTTGACGGTCTGATTGCCGCGCCAGGGAAGAGGCGAATGGGTCAACTTCAGTTCCCCATTCCCCATTTCGATGGTGGTCACGTTCACAACGATGGCGATCATGTAATAGGTCATGAACAGGCCAACGGTTATATGAGGAAGCGCAAACAACAGAGATCCCCATAGACTGGGGTCATGAGCAAGTACCAATTGAATGAAGTAATGGAGCAGGAATCCATCCCAACACAAAAAGAAGATAAAGAGCGGGATGTAAAAATGTGAATACCACTCGTATGTGAGGATCCTTGTTCCGCCCAGATCCTCCAGCGATATTCCTTCAGGGAACGCTTTTTGGGGTTCGATGTCCATCATTTGAAGGTAACCGGGATGCTAAAGATGATTATATTCCTCTCTCGAATACAAGCCAGTGATATTCCACATCAAAACAATGACGAAAATTAATAGTTAACGGCCTGATAACTGCAGGTAGATAAAAGTTACAGGTGCTTGTATTCAACTGGGATACTTCCTATAATAACAAGGAAGGGTTGCCGTAAGAGTTGAACATAAAGTTATGGCGTTTGTGGAGGTAACAATGAATGCACAACTAAAAAGGTTTATCTTATTCATAGGTTTGATCCTAGTGTTGGTGCTGGCTGGTTTCTCTCTTCCCGCACGCGAGGTCGTTGTCAATGGGCAACCTGGCGGGTTCATATCCATCCCTTTTGCAACCTTAATTGATCAAAAGGGGCAGGAGTATGGTTTTACACTCATAGCGCGTGAAGCAGAAGATAGTGCTGGCGTTGGAAATGTGACACTTCAACTGCTTGGGCCAAGTATCAGCATCTGCAGTACGCACGGAGGTAGTGTGGATATCGGAACTTCTGAAGATGGTGAGAATTTCGGTGGGAATTTCCCTCTGCAGGAGATCCAGTGTGGAACAGCATATGGAATGGCGGTCTCAGTGGATGGTTGTAAAGTAAAAACAGAGATGCATGGTTATTCTCATACAGATTTTCCACTGTATACATATACAGGCTCATCCACCATTGAAGTAACCCTGCGTAAAAACAACTCCGGCGGGGATGTGGATTTAAAACTCTACACACCCAAGGGACCCATCAAACTGAGCGGCTATCTCAATGACCCCATAGAAATGGATACCTGTCCTTAGTATGGATTAAGGGAAACGGCAATCCTTCTGAAATTAAAAGCGATTTACATTAACTTTACCAACAGTCAAAGAGCGATCCATGCAATACCATCGATCCTGGATAGGACATTCAAGAGTGGAGTATGATGGTAAAAATCAAAGTAACGGAAAGGAATTTGCACGATGAACAAGAACTCTTTACCGAAAGACCCGATCTATAGTGAAGAAGCCTTCCAGATAATCATGGACCATGAAATTTTACGTGCTATTCGATATCCTTCTCCCATATCATTGATCTATCTCGAAATGACGCCGCATACTTCGGATGAAAAAACACCCGAATCGGCTTCCTCCATTTTTGAAACCACGATTAACTCATATCTGCGTTCCGTGGATATCCCCGTCCATTATGGGACAGGGTACTTGATCTTGCTCCCCTCGACAAATGAGGCAGGAGCGCGCGCAGTGTGCAAGAGGCTTCTGACGATCTTTGAGAAGGAATTTAAAACAGAAGAAGGTAAAACCGTTAAATTTTCGCTCAAGATCGGGGTCGCATCACACGAGGGAGGCCCAACACTGATGAAGGAAACTTTGATCAAAACCGCTGAAACAAACTTCCTGTAACAGCACTGGAATGGTGCAAAAACAATTCGCATACGATAGAAAATACTTGGTTACAGAGAGGAGTAGGTGATCTATAAGCGCCTTCACGTTAAACGTGGATGTACTTACATCTCAGTAAAAGACTCCTGAGTAAAGAAGTGTAATTCTAAAAACCTCATATGATACAAAAATGACGTAAGGGCGTCATGAAAGTAGGTCAAGCTATTTTGAATGTTCTGATTCATAGCTTGGTAAAACACAGGTGGATGATACAAAAAGGAGGTAATATGTTCAAGCTACGGTTCGTGGTCTCTGTTCTCTTAGCGGCAGTACTCCTGCCCTATGGTGGGATTTCTTCTGTAACAGCAGCACAACCCGAAAAGCCAGAGACGGGTGCCCAAAGTAATTTCGTAAACTTCTATATAGATCAAATCAAGATTCTAGGTAACATCGGTGATGTCAACGGTCCAGGAGAGTTCCGTCTATTCATTCTGGCTTCTGACTCAAAAGGCAAATCAAGCGGAATGTTCTGCCCGGGGAACGGACCAATCTCGGTACGCAAAGGGGACGTTGTAGATACTCCATGCCTGTTTGGTCCGAGTTTCGATGAGGCCAAGGTCTCTGATGGTGTATACCTAACCGTCATGGTGGTAGATGAGGATAAATCATCGTTACCTGTTGACCTTTCCTACGAGGCCGCTTCCAGTTATCTCAGCGATGCATTTGGGAAAGCCGTCAAAAAGGGACTGATCAAGGCGGGAATTACAAAAAGCTCACCTTACGTGTTTGCCGCAGAGATGTTAGTCAGCCTACTTGGTGGCAAGATCAAGGAATGGATCGAGGAGGCTGATATTATCGGGTCGCAGGGCATTTACTTGAGCCGAAATGATGGATGGTCGGCTGGCAGAACAAATATTGTCAAATCAAAGGATGGCGGTATCCAAATTACGTACAGTATTGTGCGTACCTCTTCCACGCCATTAAATCAGAAAGCGCCAGTGATTGGGATAACATCTAACACATCCAACACAACAAATACAACATCGCAAAAGTATTGGTGCGACGACTTGAAGGATGTAAAGCTCAAAATGGGAGACAGAGCTAAAGTTGTTTGGATGAAGGTTAATCTACGATCTGCGCCCATCGTGCCAATGGACTATTACGAGAATAGTGTCGCTAAATTGGATGAGGGGACAAAACTGACAATCATCGGAGGGCCAGCATGTTCTCATAATGGAACCTGGTGGCAGGTCCGCACCGAAAAAGGGTTGATTGGTTGGATGAGAGAGAAAATCAGCGATGGATATCTGATCGGGAAGTAGCTAAAGGCAAGTGTTCTCTGGATGTGTTGCATCCAGAGAACACTTTAGTAACATCAAAAGAGCTATGAATCTGAGGAGGGTATAATTTGATCGTTCATCAATCAAATAAAGCAGAGGAAACAGCATACATGACTGAAGAGAATCATGCGCCAGAGTGGGTAGAGACACTTAGCGAAGCAATAGCATCTACAATTGAATGGCAGACCCCAGCGTATTTGGAGTGGTATTACTCCAAGGCCGATGAAAATGGATGGGGCGTGGATTTGATCGAACTGTACCCAGCGCTCATGGAGATCGAAGAGGCGGGGCCTAACGATGGAGAAATCATATTTGCGAAAGTGAACAACTTCGATATATTGGAAGCTCAGAAAATATTCGACGAAGTGGATGCCGTAACATTTGGGCTTGAACTCGACGGTCAACCCAGTATCTCTCTCGAAGGCACTTACAAAGGAGAAGAGGTTGTTGTCATGGTTTACTTTCAGCCTGTTCCCGATGTAGATGAAGGTGAGACCGAGTAGTTCAATTGAAACTGGCGGCGAAGAACTCGATCAGGAAAAACTTCCACGACTACTCACACTCAAATACAAAGCCTTCCTATACGAACAACCTACATCACCTTAATATTCAACGGTAAAAAGGGACTGCCCCTCTCAACGGGCAGTCCCTTTCACTTGTGGCAGAAGCAATTTGAACAAGAGACAGGTGACAGTCATCTTTAAGATGACTGTCACCTATGTAGATATGTATTGAGTAGTAGACTGTTTGCCTATGGCACGCATGTCGAGCGGTTGACCCCGCCCTACAGGGGATGCTATCCCTGCTGGCGAAGACGTTTGCGGGAGAACTCTAATGTCATTGCGAGGGCGATAGTCCGAAACAACCTCCCCATCCTACAGGAAAGTGCTTCGTCGTAAAGAACGCACCTCGCAATGACACCATATCACTTATCATGAGGCATATCTATGGATATCATTCGGGAATACCTGTTTCAAATCGTATTGTTTCTGGCAGGTGCGCTGATCGGTGTCATCGCCGCCATCCAAGAAAGAAGTTTTAACAAAATTTTGGCATGGATTCTGGCAATCATCCTGATTGGCGCCTCTGCCATTTGGGCATATATCGAGATCAATCGTCCTGAGCTTTGTCCTTACAGGGGCGAGACCGATGAAATCACAATTCAAAACATCATTCACGCCGAAGAAAAGGCTGTGTTGAATGAAGATATTGCCATGATTGAGCAGGTATTTCTGCCCGGCGCCACAATTAGGAATTTGGGCTCAGGGGTTACAGCGCCTGTAATACCCTACTACCAGCAAATCTTTAAAGAAGCCGATTTTCTCGAAATCCAACATTACGATATCAAAGTACTCAAGGTCGAAGGCATGAATGCCTGGGTTACAAGTTCGGATGCGGGAGTCATGTTCCTGAAAAACACAGGGGAACGGCTGGACTATGTGAACCCGCCCAATTCCAACCATTACATCTTTACGCGGGATGAATCAGGTTGCTGGCAAATGTCGCTATTCTCAATACAAGCACAAGACGAGTCATTTCCCTAACCGATCATGAACCAAAAGGGACTGCCCCTCTCAACGGGCAGTCCCTTTCACTTGTGGCAGGGCGTTTGAACAAGAGACGGGTGACAGCCAACGTTAAGATGACTGTCACCTAGCGAAGTGGGCAATGAGTAGTACACTCCTGCCGATACCGATCTCAAAATTCGCGCCACCCTACAACAAAAAGGGGTTGGTCACATTTGTCGAAGGGGGAAGCCAATTGAAAGGCGGCGGAGGCGTTCCGTCCGGAGTGGGGTGAACCAGAATCGGCCTGTCATCCAGAAACTCTCATCACACATTGCACAGGATGGAACACCATGTCTGAAAAAACGCCCGGAGAAAAAGAAGGCCTGCTCGAAACGCTTAAAAAGATCGGAGTTGCAGTCAGCAGTTTCCTGGGGCTGGTCACATTGATCCACAGCGTCTACCAACTCTGGGTCGGCGACCAGGCCACCATCACCTACCTATTGGCTGGGATGCTCTCCTTTATTTTCATCTTCATCCTCGGTTGGGTGGGGTTCAAAAAAGAGAAGGTTGTCGAGAAACAGTCGATCCTGCTCCTCGGTCAACAAGCAGGCGCCGATAGAATAAAAACTATCCCTGTTTCACCTTTTTATAAGGCAGGGCGCATCGGGTTCTTTTTGACAATAGGGGCAGTCATCCTTGGCACATCGATCCTGGTGCAAAGGAATCACAAACAAGCCATCCTTGCCACACAGGCAACACAGACGGCGCTTTCTGAACGGGAAGAGAAGCTGGTCATTGTCATTGCGAAGTTTGAGACGTCCAATAATGCCGGCGATATATACGGCATACGAAACCAAATCCTCGAAGACCTGAACGCCGATATGAAGGGCAAGACCGATGATATTTTGATCGAGCCGCTTGAAGGTGCGATCCGCCCTGAAGATGTCACCCGAGGGAAAGCCAGCCCCATGTCGCCTCAACAGGTTGGCAAACTTCATCAAGCCGACATCGTCATCTGGGGATGGTACGCCTCCACCGAAAACCCGAACCTGACCATCCACATTGAGAACTTATCGCCCCACAAACTGATCCCGCTTTATGAAAGCGATACGCTTAAGCCCGATGTTTCCTTCGCCGATCTGCAATCATTCACCTTCCAACAGCAAGCGGGGCAAGAGACCAGCACACTGATCACCTTCCTTGCCGGGTATCTTCAATATCAAGCTGGGAATTATTCCTCCGCTATGGAGTATCTCAACGAGGTGACAACCCGCATGGAGGGCGATGAGCCCATCCTCATCGATAATCGTGCGGCTGTCTTCTACTATCGTGGCAACACATCCTATTATTTGCAAAACTACGAAAGCGCCATCGGCGATTATGATCGGTCGCTCCAGTTCGCACCCGATTGGGCGGTCACATACTACAACCGAGGTCACGCCTATGCCAACCAGGGAAGATACGAACAGGCGATCACGGATTACGAAAAAGCCCTTCAACTCAACCCCTATGAAGCAGATGCCTACAACAATCGTGGCACAGCTCGTGCCGCCCTGGATCAATATGAGGAGGCAGTGGATGACTACACCCGCGCGATTCAGATGAACCCACAGGATGCAACCTTCTTCAACAATCGCGCACTCGCCTATCACGCAAAAGGAGAGAACGAAGCCGCCATTCTCGAATTCAATAAGGCCATCCAGCTCGCCCCGCAATACATCAAAGCCTACTACAACAGAGGCACGGTTTACTCAAACATGAAACAGTATCCGCTTGCCATTACGGATTTCGAAACTGCCATCCAACTCGATTCACGGTACGCTGCGGCCTATAACAACATCGGATATGTTCACGCGGAGCAGGAGCAATATGATGAGGCGCTCGCCTGGTATGGTCAGGCCATTGGCGCCAACCCAAAATACGCCAAAGCCTACAAAAACCGTGGCTCTGTGTATTACTCCCTTGAAGAGTATGAAAAAGCGATTGCAGATTTTGACCAATCCCTCAAGCTCGATGACCAAGACGCCATGACCTTTTACAATCGCGGCAATGCCTATTTCCGATTAGGGCAATATACACAAGCGGTGGATGACTTCAGCACAGCCATTCAACTCAATCCGCAATATACCGAGGCGTATTACAACCGTGGCAGTGCCTATTCCCTGCTCGAAGAGTATGAGTTGGCGGTCGCTGATTTTTCAAAAGCGCTCGCGTATGATCCACAAGATGAGGCGGCCTACTACAATCGAGGACGTGTCTATTCACTCCTGGAACAATATGAACTGGCGATTGCCGATTTCACCAAGGCCATTCAACTCAACCCTGAAGATGCAGATGCCTATTATTACCGAGGCACTGTTTACAACATCATTGAAAAATATGAGCTGGCAATCGCTGATTTTTCAAAAGCCATTCCCTATGACCCGCAGAATGAAATGATCTACGCCAAGCGCGGAATTTCCTACATCATGCTGAAACAATATGAATCAGCCATAGAAGATTTCAACTCTGCGCTCGAGATCAACCCACAGTACGCAAATGGTTACCGCTTACGTGGATTGCTCTACCAACAAGTCGGTAAAACCACAGAAGCCGAAGCTGACTTTGCCAAGTACAAGGAACTCACTGGGCAAGACGCACAATAAAGGAAACATAAAAAGGGACTGCCCCACACAACGGGCAGTTCCTTTTTTATCTCCCGAACATCTCCTGTATCAACGGTCGTATCGCCTCCCAATTCGGCAAGAGCACCTGTGCGCTTTATGCGCCATGAACCAGACTTGTAGAAGATACCTGTGGTGATCGTTTCGACCAAGACACTACCAGACCAAACCCGTTGACATGGACAAACTGTGCGGGACGGTGGCACAGGTTATTCGTGCGGCGGAGGACGATGAGGAATAACGTACATCAAACGCCTCGAGTTTTGTCTCGAGGCGTTTTGCATTTGCAGGGATGGATTAACACAGCAATTAAAAGAAGAGTCTCAGAAGGGTATAATTTGAATCAATCACATTACTGACCCCTCCCCAGCCCTCCCCAAATCCGACAATTGGATTTTGGTTCGCATACAACGAATCTCTTGTCGGATTTGGGGAGGGTGCCCGTAGGGCGGGTGGGGTAAAGGACCTTCATGTTCGAGCAAACCTTCAAAAACATTGACGATAAATTGTGGAAGGACGCGGGCTGTTCCAGCGAGTTGGATTATGTGGAGCAGACTTCTTGGATTCTGTTCCTGAAGTATTTGGATGACTTGGAGAAAGACCGCAAGGATGCGGCGGAGTTGATGGGGAAAACGTACACGCCGATCATCGAGAAGAAGTTCAAATGGGATGTGTGGGCGGCGCCGAAGAACGGTGATGGCAAGTTAGACCATCACAAAGCAATGACAGGTGATGACCTGACCGATTTCGTCAACGATAAGTTGTTCCCGTATTTGCGCAAGTTCAAGGCAGATAATTCCGATAACGCCGACACCATCGAATATAAGATCGGTGAGATCTTCGGCGAGTTGAAGAACAAACTGCAAAGCGGATACAACCTGCGTGAGGTCATCAACCTGGTGGATGAATTGCGTTTTCGCTCTTCGGCGGAAAAGCATGAGATGAGCGCCCTGTACGAAGACAAGATCAAGAACATGGGCAACGCGGGCAGAAATGGAGGCGAGTACTATACGCCTCGTCCGCTGATTCAGGCTATCGTCAAGGTGGTTGAACCGCAGATCGGGGATACGATCTACGATGGCGCGGTGGGTTCGGCAGGCTTCCTGTGTGAAGCGTTCGCGTATCTCACATCGGGTAGTAAGGGCGGATCGCGATCCGCCCCTACGCATCTATCCACAAAGGATATGGAAATCCTCCAGAAGAAGACCTTCTACGGCAAGGAAAAGAAATCGCTGGCGTACATCATCGGCACGATGAACATGATCCTGCACGGCATCGAAGCGCCGAACATCCTGCACACCAACACGCTGGCGGAGAACATCAGCGACATTCAGGAGAAGGATCGTTACCGCATCGTGCTGGCGAACCCGCCCTTCGGCGGCAAGGAACGCGCCGAGGTGCAACAGAACTTCCCCATCAAAACAGGCGAGACGGCGTTCCTGTTCCTCCAGCACTTCATCAAGATCTTGAAGGCGGGCGGACGCGCAGGCATCGTCATCAAGAACACCTTCCTGTCGAATACCGATAACGCGTCGGTGAGTTTGCGCAAGCAGTTGCTCGAAACCTGCAACCTGCACACCGTGCTCGACCTGCCAGGCGGCGTGTTTACGGGCGCGGGCGTGAAGACGGTGGTGCTGTTCTTCGAGAAAGGCGCGCCGACCAAGAAGGTCTGGTATTACCAGTTGAATTTGGATCGCAATCTCGGCAAGACCAACCCCTTGAACGAAGATGATCTGAAGGACTTTATCACACTGCAAAAGTCCAAAGCGGATTCGGAGAACTCGTGGTCAATCAATATTGCGGATGTAGACCCCGCTTCATTCGACCTTTCGGTCAAGAACCCACACCGCAAAGCGGATACGGCGCTGAGAGCGCCTTCTGCCATTCTCGCCGAGATGAAAGCGCTCGACAATGAGAGTGCAAAGATTTTGAAATCCATCGAGAAGATGTTATGAAAAAGGGTTTGGAAGCAAAAAAACTTGGAGAATTATGCACTATAAAAGGACGAATCGGTTACAGAGGGTACACAAAACAAGATTTGGTCTCTAAAGGTGAAGGCGCTATTAGTCTTAGTCCTTCAAATATCATTGATAAAGATTTTGATTTAGAAAATTGCACCTACATTTCGTGGTTCAAGTATGAAGAATCGCCTGAAATAATGATTTTCAATGGGGATATTATATTTGTAAAAACAGGCTCATCTTTTGGAAAATCTGCTTTGGTAGAAGAACTTCCTGAAAAAGCAACGATAAATCCACAGCTGGTTGTTTTCAAAAATATCACTTGTGTAAATAAATATCTGTATTACGCAGTGAATAGCGTAGAGTTCAAGACTCAAGTTAACAAGATTATAGGTGGAACAGCAATTCCTACGCTTTCACAAGCAAATTTGGCAGAATTATCAATCCCCGTGCCTCCCCTCCCCGAACAACAGCGCATCGTCGCCCTGCTCGACGAAACCTTCGCCGCGCTGACGAAAGTCCATGCTAACGCCGAGCGCAATCAGGTCAATGCACGAGAGGTGTTTGACTCTGCTCTTGAAGATATTTTTGGAAATCTTTTAGTCAATGATAAAACTCAACAGACTCAGATCGGTGATATTGCTCTTGTACAAGGCGGATATTCATTCAAAAGCAAAGATTTCAAATCAAAAGGTAAATATCAGGTCATAAGAATGGGTAACGTCAGACCAGATGTTCTGCGGCTTGAAGAAAATCCAGTTTTTGTGGATAACATTGATAGCGACGTTCTAGAACGTGCTTTGCTGAAACAGAACGATGTAATCATTACTCAAACAGGCACTAAGAAAAAAAGAGATTATGGATACACTGTTCTAATCTCACAACCCAATTTGCTCCTCAACCAAAGGTTATCCAAGATAAGGTTTCCAGAAAATTATTTACCAAAGTTTTTCCTATACTATTCTTGGACGAATTTTTTCAAAGACCAGTTCTTTGCAGATGAAACTGGAACTGTTGGACAAGGTAACGTTGGGAAAGCAGGGATTACAGATACATTTATTCCACTTCTCCCATTCACCGAACAACGCGCCATCGTCCAGCGGCTCGATGCGCTCGCCAAAGAAACCCGCAGGCTCGAGGAAGTGTATCGGTCCAAGGTGGAGGCTGTGGAGGAGTTGCGCAGGTCCGTGTTGGGGAAGGCGTTTGCGGGAGAGTTGTAAAGTAGAATTAATTAGGCGATTAGATGGCAGTTCACTGGATAGGCCGCTAGTTGGGCGGTAACGCAGTTTCAAGGACAATTTCCATGACTAAAATGAGAGCAGCATTTGAATACATTCTCGACAATCTATTTGATGTAGTAACTGTATTGATTGCTGGATACATTGTTATTCGTCACCAAGTCAGACCATTTCTTGCGAGTGACATAGCAGAACTTGCTACTTGGATATTGGCTGTTCTGGGACTCATAGCGGTATCTGGAATTTGGGAACGAAATAGAAGATTAACCAGAATAGAAAAACTTAGCGAAGAAAGTCGAGATTTAGTTTTACGCCGCTTAAGTGGCAGGGCACGTTCAAGTGACTTTTTTATTTCTGGAAAAAGCATTTCAGACAGCACGTTCGCATCCGCCATGAATATTTTTGTCTCTGGAATGACCCTAACTCGCACAACAAGAGAATATATGGAGCCTTGGGGGCAAAGACTAATTGCAGGAGCCAATATCAGACTTATGATATTAGACTCTTCCAAGGAAGATTTGTTGGGCGAATTAGTTTTACGTAGCGCAGGCACGACAAATATTGAGTATTGGCGAAATCGTTTACAGACAGTCGAGACTCTAGTTGAGATAATTGCAAAAACTCAAGGAAGTAAAGGAAAGTTGGAATTAGGGCGTTTACCTTTTATCCCATCATTTGGATTTACAATGATAGATCCAGATGAGTACCATGGCATATGTTACGTGGAACTTTATCATCACAAATCAGCAAAACCCAACCCTACATTTGAATTAGTAGCATCTAAAGACCCTGATTGGTATAAGTTTTTTAGAGAGCAGTATGAGATACTCTGGGATAGTTGCCGTATACAATCTTTCGAGAACTTTTTAGAGCCTAAAAAAGCAAAGAACGGCTAATAAAACATATGTTGGATCTATAGAGGAAGATGATCGCAAATAGGTGAGATTCACCGTTACACTGGAAACACTGTCCGTGGACACGAGGCTTCTACAGGAGATCTGCTAGCCCAAGGTCGAGTTGCTGGAGGAGTTGAAGCGGTCCGTTTTGGGGAAGGCGAATGTAGAGTAGGAATGATCATTTTTGAAAACACTTCAAGGAGAACAAAATGAAATTCAAAGCACTCCCATCGTTCATGATTTTGTTTATTCTTATTGTCACGAGTTGCAACACGCCTACGCCGTCAAGTCCGAATGGAAGTAATCCAAATGTGAGCATAGAAGTTCAGGTCACTGGTTCGGAATCAAGAGACATCGGAACAGAAACCATATCCCAGCAGAACTGCACAGGCAATGCTGAAGTGGAAAACACCGTGGAAAAATCGAGAACCATTGAGTATGTTATCGAACTCCAAAATGGGGCATCAGTAAACGCAAATGGACAGGTCGGTTTTGCTGGAACGGATATAGAACTTGGCGCCACCGTGGCAACTCAGCTAGGACATGCATATGGAACTTCGGAAACCATCTCCCGTTCCATAACGGTCAAGGCAAAATCTGGAACCCACATACAGCACGTGATTCGGCAGATGGAAGTCTGGAAAGTGGGGCAGGCTAAGATCTCTGTTGGCGCGCAACAAACGATCATCCCCTTCAAATTTCCCTCCGACTTTGCCATAGAACTTGCTGAAAGCAATCAGGTTATATGCGATAATAACGGAACAACAAACAACACCGACCCTCAACCAACAGCCCCACAGCCCACAGTCGAAATCGTAATTCCAGATACACCCACGCCAGAAAATATTTCCTATGATACCGCCCCTGACAGTATTTTGTCTGTCGGCGAAGTCTGGACTACGAATGGTCTAAGCGTACAACTGCGAGATGCACAGTTCAAATTCGGCGATGAGATGGACCTTTATTTTGAATTCACAAACAACACCGGGAAAACGTTGTTTTTCAACTTCAATGAAGCCAACCACGTGACACTAAAGGATGATAAAGGTAAAGTTTATACCTGGAACTATACCTATCAACAGGATGTCGTGCTGGAGAATGGCAGAACTTACTCCGAGCAGGTATTCAAAGGTGGCAATTTTTCAGGAATCCAATATTTAATCATTGAGCTAAATATACCTGATGTAATTAAGGCAACGTGGCGCTACAACTGAACTTGAAGTTAGGTGTATTTACGAAAGAAATCTGCAGGCTTGAAGAAGTGTATCGGTCCAAGGTGGAGGCTGTGGAGGAGTTGAGGAAGAGTGTGTTGCAGAGGGCGTTTAGTGGTGAATTATGACCCCACCCCGTCCCTCCCCAAATCCGACATAAATATTTTGAATACGCATAAAGCGTTTCCATGTCGGATTTGGGGAGGGTGCCCGAAGGGCGGGTGGGGTCCGAAGGGGTCGGGGTAGTAAAATTCATCCATGCCACCTCGAAGAACCACGCCCCAAGGCTACGAGAACGCCCGCAACAATCGTAAGAACCCAACACCTGCTGAACGCAAGCTTTGGTCACACTTGAAAGACAGGCAGGTCAACGGCGTGAAGTTTAGAAGACAACACGCCATCGGCAACTACATCCCTGACTTCTGTGCCGTCAAAGAAAAACTTATCATCGAACTGGATGGCAGTCAGCACCTTGAACAAACAGGATACGATGAAGAACGCACGAAGTACTTCGAGTCACTGGGTTACAGAGTCATTCGCTTTTGGAACAATCAGGTCACAAAAGAACTCGATAACGTTATACTTGCCATCATTCACGCATTGGAAGACAATACCAAGGGAAACGCATGAACGAAGCCGAGACCAGAGCCGAACTCATTGACCCCCAACTGCAAAAAGCAGGCTGGGGTGTTATCGACGGTTCAAAGGTTCGGCGCGAATTTCACATTACCAAGGGGCGTATAAAGTCAGGCGGGCATGGTAAACCAACAATCGCTGATTACATCCTCACCTACAAAGGTCGTCAACTTGCGGTAGTTGAAGCCAAGAGCAATGAATATGATGTCGGTGAAGGTGTCGGTCAAGCCAAAGACTACGCCGCCAAACTTCAACTCGCTTTCACTTATGCCGCCAACGGCAAAGAGATTTACCAGATCAACATGCTCACAGGCAAAGAGGGTCTCGTCACAAAGTTCCCCACGCCCGATGAACTCTGGGAAGGCACCTTTGCTCCCAACGAATGGGAAGAGCGCTTCAACCCCGTCCCCTTTGAAGACATCAGCGGCACCAAACCTCCGCGCTACTATCAAGAGATCGCCGTCAACAACGCCCTACAAGCCATCGCCGAAAACAAAGACCGCATCCTTTTGACGCTCGCCACAGGGACAGGCAAAACGACGATTGCCTTTCACATCGTTTGGAAGCTCTACCAAACACGCTGGAACCTAAAACGCGACGCTTCACGCCGACCCCGCGTCCTGTTCCTTGCCGACCGAAACATTCTCGCCGACCAAGCCTTTTCTGAATTCACCCGCTATTCAGCTTTCCCCGATGATGCCCTTGTCCGCATCAAGCCTGATGCCATTCGCAAACAAGGCAGAGTGCCAACCAACGGCAGTATCTTCTTCACAATCTTCCAAACCTTCATGTCGGGACCTAACGACACACCGTATTTTGGAGAGTATCCAAAAGATTACTTCGATTTCATCATCATCGATGAATGTCATCGCGGCGGCGCCAACGACGAATCCAACTGGCGCGATATTCTCGAATACTTCAAACCTGCCGTGCAACTCGGTCTCACCGCTACACCGAAACGTAAAGATAATGTGGACACCTACAAATACTTCGGCGAGCCTGTCTACATCTACTCGCTCAAAGAGGGTATCAACGACGGCTTCCTCACCCCATTCAAAGTCCGCCGCCTGCAATCTACGCTCGATGAATATGTTTACACGTCTGACGACACGATCATCGAAGGCGAAGTGGAAACAGGCAAACGCTACACAGAGTCCGATTTCAACCGCATTATTGAAATCAAACAACGTGAAGCCGACCGTGTCAAACGCTTCATGGATGAGATCAACCAGAATGAAAAAGCCATCGTCTTCTGTGCCACGCAAGACCATGCTGCTGCTGTCCGCGACCTGATCAACCAATACAAGAAAAACCCCGACCCCATGTATTGTGTCCGCGTGACTGCCAACGATGGCGAACTCGGTGAACAATACCTGCGCGATTTTCAAGATAACGACCGCACCATTCCGACAATTCTCACCACATCACAAAAGCTATCCACAGGTGTTGACGCCCGCAATATCCGCGCCATCGTCCTCATGCGTCCCATCAAACAAATGATCGAATTCAAACAGATCATCGGGCGTGGCACGCGTCTCTTCGATGGAAAAGAATTCTTCACTATTTATGACTTTGTCGATGCTCATCAAAAGTTTGCCGATCCCGAATGGGATGGACCGCCCGAAGAACCCAAAGAGAAAAAGACAGGCGAAAAACCAAGACCACCTTATGAAGGTCCAGACGAACCACCACCACCAAAAGTAAAACTCAAGATCAAACTGCACGATGGCAAGGAACGTCAGATCGAACACATGTCGTCCACGCTCTACTACAGTCCTGATGGGCGTCCCATCTCTGCACAGCAATTCGTCGAGAACCTATTTGGTGTGTTACCTGCCCTCTTTAAAAGTGAAGAGGAACTTCGCAAAATTTGGTCAAGCCCCATTACGCGCAAAGCCCTGCTCGAAGAGCTTGAAAAGGTTGGCTTCGGTAAAGAAGAGCTTACCATCGCACAATCTCTCATCAACGCCGAGAACAGCGACCTGCTGGACGTGTTGGAATATATCTCATTTTTACAGCCACCCATCACACGTGAAGTCCGCGTGGCCCAGGCACAGAACAAGATTTTCGCATCACTCAGCAGTGAACAAAAACAGTTTGTCGAATTTGTTCTCTCCAAATACATTGAAACTGGCGTCGAAGAGCTCGATCAGGAAAAACTTCCACAACTGCTCACACTCAAATACAAAGCTATCGAAGATGCCAAAGAAATATTGGGAGCCATCGAATCCATTCGCAACATCTTCATCAACTTTCAAGCCTTCTTGTACGAGCAACCCGCATCTTCATAACGAGAAAGGATAAAGCATGGAATATAAGAAAGCCGAACCCGTAAAGCTCCGTGATGTTGGCAAAGACGAGCGCTGGCTTCAAGATCGTATTAATGACGATCCATCCATTCTTGGTCTTGGCGACTTGGTCGTTATCCAACGTGAAAGACCTCAAAATATGGGTGGACGGCTGGACTTCTTAATGTATGACCCCGAAGACACAACTCGTTATGAGATCGAAATCATGTTAGGAACGCTTAATGAAAGCCATATTATCAGGACAATTGAATATTGGGATATTGAGCGAAGAAGGTACCCTGCTCTTGATCATCGAGCAGTCATTGTTGCCGAGGAAATTACTAACAGATTCTTCAATGTTATCAGCTTGATGAACAAGGCAATACCAATTATCGCTATTCAACTCAATGCCTTTCGGGTTGAAAACAACTTGTATTTAAATTTCGTCAAAGTTCTTGATCTGGCTGATTCTGGAGAGGAAGATGAAACTGGTGCAGAGGATGTTGCTGACAGAAAGTATTGGGACGCTCGCGCAAACCCTCAATCCATGGCACTTGTTGATGCCGTTATTGAAATTTTAAGTTCTATTGCTCAACCAAGATTGACATACAACAAAGGTCATATAGCTGTTGGAACATCAGGCAGAAATTTTATGTGGTGTCATCCACGAAAGGGACAGCATTTGCTTTTAGCCTTGAGGGTGGAGGATGAAAGAGACAATCTTATAACAAAGTTTGAGGAACATGGAGTTGAATCAAGAAAAGGTAGCCGTCCCTATATGGCTAGAATTATATTTACCATGAAAGAGCTCGAAGAAAACAAGGAACTTATAACAGACGTGATTCGAATCGCCGAAAGTCATTCACATTAAGCCGAATGCGAAAAGGCAGGTTTGGTGGGATTTATCGCGCGAAACAGATAAAACAATTAGTTACAGGAGCTTGTATCCAAGGAACTGTCCCTCTCAACGGACAGTTCCTTTTTATCTCCCGAACATCTCCTGTAGTAACGGTCGTATCGCATCCCAATTCGGCAACAGCACCTGTGCGCCGCCTGCTGTGGTAAAGGGCGTGACCATCTCGCGCGTGATCGCGCGCGTCTCCATGCCGAAGAGCGGGGCACGCAGCAACGCGAAGAACAAGCGTGGCCCCTGCCAGAGCGGGATGTTCGTGTCCACGGCTTGAGTGAAGGCAACGATCACTTGTGGCAGGGCAAGCCACGAAGAAGGTTGAAGCGACTTCTTGAGCAGGGCCATGATCAACGTCTGTGTGCCTGCCATGCGGCCAAAGTCATCGCCCATACTGCGGTCACGCGCAAAGGCCAGCGCCCCCGTCCCATCCAGATGATGCGACCCTGCGGGCAATCCACCCATCGGCGATTCGAGCATCACGTCCACGCCACCAAGCGCATCCACCACCGAGATGAGTCCCTGCATGTGGATGAGCGCGTAATACGAGACCGACACACCGAAGTTCTCTTCGACGGCAGACATCGCCGCCTCACCCCCCGACCCAGCCTGATTCGCCTCCGAATAAAAGTATGCTGTATTGATGCGCTGTTCTCCCACACCTGGCACCGTCACCCACAGATCGCGCGGAATCGAAAGCAAGCCGACATACGGCTTCAACGGCACGACAGTCGCCAGCAGGATCGTATCCGTGCGGCCAAGGTTTCCGCGTTCGGGCGAAGTGTCCGCACCGAGGAAGAGGATGTTCGTGCGCAAGGGCGCGAAAAAATACGCAAGGAACAACGCAAGCAGGATATAGCCCCGCACGCGCCGTCGCTTCGGTTTTCTCGCTGTTACTTGCATCGGCTGGAACTGGTCCAGCCTTCGAGTGGGTTGAGTCGCTTCGAGCATGGAGTAACTTTCAACTGGCCTTTCGTAGAGGCACTTAAACGCGCGTTGTGATGAGATTGTTCCGCCTGTAGAATGCTAAAGAGCATTCCCCACTGTTCACACTGAGACTTTAAAAATCTCTCCCGAAAGAGCATCGGGATGATATGTGGCCTCCATGCTCTCTGTGGTGAAAAGTCTTTGATCGCTAGGTAACGGCCCCAAGCTCCCGAACAAAAAGCGCTTTACTTGCGTTCCATACTATATCTCGAGTACAGGATCAGTACAGGATGGCTACAGGCATAAAATAGTCACTATGGCGAAAGTTAAACTCAACCCCATGCTAAAAGAAGTACGCGGTAAGGTGGGAAATACCGTGTTCCGCCGTTCACACACAGGCGAGGTATCGCTTATCAAACTCGCCGATATGTCCAACGTGGAATGGAGTGACGCACAAAAAGCCCACCGCCAGAGGTTCAAAGAAGCAGTTGCCTACGCCAAAGCCGTGATGGCCGAACCCAAAGTACGCCGCCGCTACGAAAAAGAAGCCGCGCAGAAGAACAAGCGTCCCTTCGATCTGGCAGTCTCAGATTACTTCCAAGGCCGTAACCTGTTCTAGGGTATCAAGGGTGGCCTGCATAAAAGCCGCATGGAACGGAATCACGGCTCATGCATGGTGAACCATTGAAAAGCGCGTTAAGGGGGAAGCTGTGTTATGCTCTCATTCTCCCTAATCCAACCGAGAAACAGCATCGAAAGGATGTAGTTCATGTCTGATAACACCAAGGTACTTGTTAGAAACGCCAGAGATCAGGATATCCCTGTAGTCACAGAAATCAACACCGAGGCATTCGCGCCTTACGGAACCGCTGAAAAGGCAGAGACTTTTCAGCTTCGATTGTCAGCCTTCCAAAATGGTTTTATTATTCTGGTGGCAGATAATGAAATTGCGGCCTATGGTTGCTCAGAAAAATGGCTGGATGAGCGCGAGCCCGCTCTGGACGAGAATCCCATGACAACCCACCAGCCCGATGGCAGAATACTTTGCATCACAGCCATGGCCGTCAAAATGGATCACCGAGGAAAAGGCTATGGGTTACGCATACTTGATAAGTTCATTGAGATCGCCCATAGAGAACGTTGTCAGAAGATCATTTTAGAGACAACTCATGCACAAGGTTTATATCTAAAAAGAGGTTTCAAAACAGTTCAAAATCGGACTGAACGAGGGGTCTCGCTCGACGTTATGTCTCTCGATTTGGCGCCCCATAGCATGAAGCAGGGAATAAAAGCATAATCACTGCAAAGGTATAATTTCCTTCGTAGTCACACCCTTTCAATTAGGCAATACCCAAACGCCACATTGAGCCATTCATGAAAAAAATCTTTACCATCCTCACCCTCTTCACCATCATGCTCTCCGCCTGTGCCCCAGCAGTGACGCAACCATCAACGTCCGCACAATCACCTTCGTCCACAAATGCTCCCATCCCTGTGCCCAACGGCAAATACATCATCGGCTACTATCCCTCATGGGCGCCTACACATGGCACGCTCGTCAAGGATATCGAGGCAGGTAAAATCACTCACATCAACTATGCCTTCTCCAATGTCAGCGAGACTGGCGAGTGCGTGTTGGGCGATCCTGCCGCAGATGTGGAAAAGGTCTATAGTGCAGAAGACAGCCTCAATGGTCAGGGTGACGCGGAGACCGATCCTTTTCACGGCAACTTCCATCAATTACTCCTGCTCAAGCAAAAGTATCCGCATCTCAAAATCTTAATCTCGGTCGGTGGTTGGTCGTGGTCGGGTAACTTCTCGAATGCGGCACAGGGAGATCGCTCACGTCAACACTTCGTCGCTTCGTGCATTGACCTGTATCTGAAACAATACCCCGGCGTGTTCGATGGCATCGATATTGACTGGGAATACCCCGTCAGTGGCGGGCTGACGCCGGGCCGCGCCGAAGATAAGATCAACTTTACGCGCCTGCTTGGCGAGTTCCGCGTGCAGTTGGATCAATTGGGCAAAGCCGATAACCGCCATTATCTGCTCACGATCGCCGCACCTGCTGGCCCCGGTAACATCCGCAATCTGCGTCCAGAGCTGATCGCCATGCTCGTGGACTGGGTCAATGTGATGACCTATGACTTCCACGCCACGTGGGAACAGAGCACCAACTTTAACGCGCCGCTCTTTCAAGCCGCGAACGACCCCGCCGATTCCAGCATGAACATCGATGCCGTCATACAAAAATATATCTCGCTCGGTATCCCTCCCGAGAAGCTCGTCCTGGGCGTTCCGTTTTATGGATATGGTTGGGCGGGCGTGCCCGATACCGATCATGGCTTGTATCAAACATCCAGCGGCGCCGCGCCCGGCACACGCGAACCCGGCGCATACGAATACAAAGACATCGCGCAAAACTACTTGAACAAATACCAACGCCAATGGAGCGCTGACGCATACGTTCCGTGGTTGTACGATCCTGAAAGTCAGACCTTCATCACGTATGACGACCCGCAATCTCTTGAAGCGAAATCAGGCTACGCAAAGGATGTAGGACTCGCTGGCATTATGATCTGGGAACTCAGCCAGGGCGACTCGTCGCTGTTGGATGCCATCCACAAAGGCCTCGCCTCAAACGGACCTCCGAGGCCGACTCCTGTTCCAACAGTCATGGTGCCCCGCCCGAACGAAAACCAAATGCGCTCCGTCAGCGGCATCACCCTCGATGGCAAGCTGGATG
Organism: Candidatus Defluviilinea proxima; assembly: GCA_016721115.1. Classification (NCBI taxonomy): domain Bacteria; kingdom Bacillati; phylum Chloroflexota; class Anaerolineae; order Anaerolineales; family Candidatus Villigracilaceae; genus Candidatus Defluviilinea; species Candidatus Defluviilinea proxima. Next base: position 3,295,027 of record JADKIW010000001.1, on the reverse strand, counting down.
ACTGGTCCCCCACGCCCGATGTCACATTGAACGACAAGTCTCAAGTGGTGTATAGCCTTGAACCCAACAGTTGGGATGGCCCCAAAGACCTCTCCGCCGAGATCTGGCGCGGCTGGGCAGAAGATGGCTTGTATCTTGCCTTCAAGATCACTGACGATATGCATATGCAACCCAATGTGGATGCAGGCATCTGGCACGGCGACCACATCGAAGTGCAAATTGATACACAACTGGAAAAAGATTTCTCCGACGGCAGTATGAGCGATGACGATTATCAGATCGGCCTCTCGCTCGGCGATTACGATCAGGTCCCACCGACAGTAGTGGCGTGGTTCAATGGCCCCGCTCCTGCCACAGTATTGACTACCGTTCAAATCGCGTACACAACCACCAGTGATGGGTACACTCTGGAAGTCTTCATCCCCAAAGAGACATTGGCAGGCATCACCCTCGCTGAAGGCGCCACATTTGGCATGAGCATCAGTCCCAGCGACACCGACGATGCCGTGCAGGGACAAAAAGCCATGCTCTCTACCTCCTCCATCCGCACCTACGCCGATCCGCGCACATTTGGGAAGATCACATTAGTGAAATAACCACGACCATGCGAACATAAAAAATAGCCACAGCACGCACCGAGAACTTTGAGAACGAACTCAAAATCTCAGTGCGCTCTGTGGCTACAGGCGACAAACAATTTCACATGGATTTTCCTCTACGAAGAACTGGCCGAGAAACTTACGGGTTGTGAGGATCACCAGTGTGAGAGAAAACAATCATAACGACCCTGCTCCATCTTCTCCCCCAACCTCGCGCAAGATACGAGCGATACTTTCACCGCGCTTGCCTTTGACAAATTCGATGATCTTGCGTTTCGGGAGCGATTCACCATGCGGACCTTTGGTGGCCGGCATTTGCAATTTGGGGTTCGCCCCAGCATCCAGCAATAAACGCACCATGCGAGAATAACCGCCATGCACAGCAAACACCAACGGAGTCCAACCCTTGAGTGCGGCATAAATGCCCGAGCCGGTGTGGCGTGCGTTCACTTCAGCGCCATGAGCCAGCAAAAGTCTGGCCATCCCTGCATGGTTGTTCGAGACGGCAACCATCAAAGGGCTGTATCCGCCGGAGCCACGTTCGTTCGGGTCCAGACCATTGGCCAGTAAAAACTCCACAACAGAAATATGACCATTATCAACAGCGAGGTGAAACCCTTTCCGCCGGTCATAAATACGTGCATGCAAGTCCGCGCCTTGCTCGAACAAAAATTGCAACACGGGCAAATATCCATCCTCGGCGGCTTCGATGGCAGGTGTACTACCCCAGTAATCTGGCTGGTTCACGTCCGCGCCCATTTGCACGAGGCGTTCGGTCAATTGCATGTGTCCTTTGCCTGCCGCCCACCAGAGTGCCGTCTGGCCTTTGGTTGGGTTACGATCCTTATCATCTTGCGGGCGAATAAAGTGGATGTTCGCGCCTTCATCCAGCAGGATATTGGCCGCGTCAAACCGCTCATTGAGGATCGCCAGCATCAACGCTGAACATCCCTTGGTGTTACCTTCCGCGAGAACAGCATTCACATTCGCGCCTTCGCGCAAGGCTTGGCGCAGGGCTGGCGTATCTCCACTTTGGGCAGAAGCCAGAAGTCGTTGATCTGGAGTCAGATTCGGGGTCGGTGTGAGGCGAGTGACCGTTTGCTTCTTGGGAGGCGGGGGTGGCTCGGCTTTGAGTCCATGTTGCAAAAGGACGGTCTCCACATCCCGCGCCAATAGTTTACGGTCATTGTAGTATGCTTGAAAGCGATCATATGTCTCATTGATAAAACCAAGCGCGATCGCTTGTGCCAGTTCAGTACGTTCATCGCCCGTCGCCAACGGCACACGCAAAAAATCGAGCATCATGTCGCGTATTGCTGGCGTACTTTGGTCTTGCAGAATTTCAACCACAGCACGTTTATGATCCCAGTCGCGCAATTGCCAATAGAGACCCAACAGCGGATGGATATCCTCGGCATGTACCCAATCGCGAGCCGATTCGAGTAACTCGGGGTCATCCTGTGCAATCGCCGCAAGATAAGGTGGATCATGTTTGGGCGGGGATTGTTTCTGGAAAAGTTGTTTGATCTCACTGAGCCAGTCGGTCATGCTGCCTAGTGTAAAGGAAAAACAATGGGGCTGTCAACAATCAAGGATGCACCATTCGCACACACGATTCCATCACAGGTATAATCGTTTCGTGTTATGAACCCTATCTTGCAATATCCATACGGTGAGGCGATACGATGAAAAACAATTTCACATGGATACCCATCTACGAAGAATTGGCCGAGAAACTGGCAGGCTGGCAGGATCGCCAAAGTGAGCTGATCGCCTTTCTAGAAAGCCTGCGTAACGAAGGGTATGTCATCACTCCCTTGAACGATAAAGACAGCGACGGCGCACGTTTCTTGTTGAAAGAGATCGACCCCTTCACGTTCTTCGGCGTCTTCAATCGCGGCATCCGCCACGATCAACGTATTGCCATTCTTGCCAACATCAAACGCTTCTTCCAACTCAAGAGCGATCTCCCTGAAGATTTCGATGCCATCCCCATTCTCAACAATTTGAAGTCGTGGTTCTTCACCTATCAAAACATACGTGATGCGAATGACGTAGCCAAACTTTGGCGTGTCTTTCTACTGGCATTGGAAAAAGATCCGTTAGCAAGCAACCAGTTTCGGGCGGCATTTGACGAGGCGCTCACTGTCAAGCAGGTGAATGTCAATCTCACGATGGGCCTCTTTTGGATTCGTCCGCACACCTTTCTGAGTCTTGACCAAACCAACCGCTTCTTTCTGGATCTCAAACTGCCTGCCGGTGGATTGAATGCAGATTTCTACACTGAGACCGTGAACCGCATCCGCGCCTCGAAGAAGTCGTTCCCCGAGATCTCATGGGAAGCGTTCGGCGTAGGCAGTGAACATGCCAAAGCAATTGCCGATGCCAAGGAGCCCTACCGCACGGACGATGTTAATTACTGGTTGGTAGGCGCCTACTGGGATGACCGTGACCCCGCCGACCAGACTGCACGTTTCATCGAAGAAGGCATCTGGGAGAACGGATACATCAACCGCTTCCTAACGGATGTCAAGTCCATGCAGGTGGGCGATAAGATCGCCATCAAAGCCGCATCCACTCAACGAGTAGGTTTGCCTTTTGATAGCCGCAACAAGACCATCTCGCGTATCACTATCAAAGCCATTGGCACGGTTGTCGCTAATCGAAACGATGGGAGAGTTGTGGAGGTGGAATGGGAGCATGATTTCAAAGAAAAGGATTGGTACTTCTACACCAACAGAATCACCGTCTGGCATCTGCGAACCGATAAGGAGTATCCCTTATGGGATGTCGCTACGCAGCTCAAAGACTTCGTCTGGTATGGCAAAGAACAAAACTACGAATGGTTCTTGAACAATCTAACCACTTTTCAGGGAGCAGAAGATATTGTCAATAACGAAACCATGTTATCCCAGCCATACAGCGTGGAAGATTTGATCGCATCGGGCGTCTTCATGGCAGAAGAAGATGCAACGCAAACACTCGAACGGTTGCGCTCCAAGAAAGCCATGATCCTGCAGGGACCTCCCGGCGTCGGCAAAACGTTCATTGCCCGAAAGCTCGCCTACGCCCTCATGAATGAAGCGGACAACGAACGGCTGGAGATAATCCAGTTCCATCAATCGTATTCATATGATGATTTTGTACGTGGCTATCGCCCTGTGGCTGGTAAGGCAGGGAGTTTCGGTCTGCGAAACGGTGTGTTCTACGAGTTCTGCCAAAAGGCCCTGAATGACCCAGACCGCGAGTATGTATTCATCATTGACGAGATCAACCGTGGCAATCTGAGTCAGATCTTTGGTGAGTTACTCATGTTGATCGAGCACGACAAGCGCTCGCCTGAGTTCGCTGTCCCTTTGGTGTATCGCAACGAAGGCGAAAGTCGCTTCTACATTCCGCCCAACTTATATCTGATCGGTTTGATGAACGTCGCAGACCGTTCACTTGCCATGGTGGATTACGCCCTGCGTCGCCGCTTCGTCTTCACGACCTTGAAGCCGCAATACGAAAGCGACCAATACCGTCAATGGCTGATAGATCGCTCCATGAGTGAAGAGCTTGTCAATCTCATCATCGAACGAATGACTGCGCTCAACAAAGAGATCAAAGAAGATTCCCTGCTCGGAGAGAATTATCAGGTCGGTCACAGTTTCTTCTGCCCAAAAGGCGATGACTTTACCGGGCTGGATCGCTCCTGGTATGAGGGTGTGGTCCGCACCGAGATCGTTCCACTCTTGAAAGAATACTGGTTCGACAATCAATCCAAAGCAGATGATGCCGAGCGGAGACTGTTGGCATAATGCAACCGCATGACGCCACATCCGATGTGCTATACACAGAATACGGCATCCCCATCCGTAATCTGTGGCATATGTTGCTCTATGCCTGGGACGAATATCCGCTTCGTCAACACACGTCGCTGGTGGATGTTGAGAATGCCCCAACGTTGGATGCACTGCTGGCATCCATTCTCGCAAGGTTGGTCCAACAACGTCTGCGCATCGGGTTAGGTCGCAGTTATGTGAACCAGAATGAGTCCATTCGTGGGATTCGCGGACACATCGACTTCACGAAAAGTCTCAAATATCACACCTTCGAACATGGACAGGCGTATTGTGACTTCCAACAGTACAGCGTCAACGTGCCGAAGAATCAGATCATCCGCAGTACGCTCTCCCGCCTGATCCAAACAGGAAACTTCGGCAAGGACCGTACCCGCGCGAATGAGTTACGTCACCAACTCCGCTCACTGACGAGGGCGCTGGATGGCATTGACATCATCGAACTGGATTTGGATTTCATCCGCCGTCAACAGTTCGGAAGGAACGATGGCGATTACCGCCTGATGCTGGCGATCTGCGAGCTTCTCCTGCAACGGCAGATGCCGACGGAGTCAACAGGTCACAATCGCCTGCCGTCACTGGAACGTGAGGCGTTGGTGCTGTACGATATCTATGAACGCTTTGTTGTGAATTTCTATCGCCGGCATCTAAAAGAGTACAAGGTCAAAGCACAATCGCATCTTTCATGGCATCCAAAGCAAGATAATGTCTACCTACCCATCATGAAGCCCGACCTAATCATCGAAAACAAAACAACGGGCAACATCATAGTGCTGGACACGAAATTTACAGCTAAAAGTCTGGTCGAGAATCTATGGGGAAAGCAACTCTTTGATTCCTCGCATCTGTATCAGATGTATACCTATTTGAGCACACAGGAACGATTGTCTGGGTATCACAAAAAGGCTACTGGCATCCTGCTGTATCCTGAAGTTCGAGGAAAATTATCCGAGGCTATTGAACTGGAAGATCATACGATTCGGATCGTGTGCCTGGACTTAACTGTCCCCTGGCAGGAAGTGGAAAGTCAACTGTTGAATGTGATCAATCACAGAGTCGCGCCTGCGATATAATCCTATTGGCTATGAATACTGAAATTAACATCACTGGTGAACAACTCGCGAATGCCCTTCATACATTGGGCGTCAAGTTCATCATGGATGGACAAAGCCAAAAGGATCACCTAGGCAAACAACCCGCACGCTTGATCTTAGCCTTGGCCGAAAGCGAAGAGGCGCGCCTCCGTTTATCACTCATCCCTCTCTTTTTGGAACACCCTGAGTTCGCCAGATATGTTCGCACGGCTACGAAGAAAGTCAAGCCTGCTTTTCAGGTCACCTTTCAATGCTACTACACTGCCGCCGTCTGGCTGAGACAACAATATCAACCACATCAAGATCCCATGCCAGATCTTTTCTCAAAAGAGTTGCACTTATCCATATCAAGTGATCCTGAAGAGAATCTGCGCGCGCTCGCTAAACGTCATCAGGAACTAAGTGGCGCATTTATCAATTGGCTTGGCACCTACCATCATGCCGCACAGAGATGGCTGGCGCAAACACGGAAAACTAAAAATGGAAAGTAAGCAAATACATACTTTCTTAATCAAATTAGGAGAGCGGTATCCACATCCCGCACAACTGGTTCTACTTGGCGGAAGTGCGCTGTGCCTGTTGGGGAGCCCGCGCCCTACAGTAGACATTGATTATGTTGGGGATGATCTAAAGAAGAACGAACTGCAAAAAACGATGGAAGAACTCGCCAGCGAAATGGGACTTGATGTAGAAGCAGTTCCCATTGACCGTTTCATCCCGCTACCCGCTGATGGACACAAACGTAATCTGTATGTCAATAAATTTAGAAAAATAGAAGTTTCCATTCTTGATCCTTATGGCATTGCACTCAGCAAATTAGATCGTGGCTTCGATACAGACATAGATGATATTGTTTTTCTAATTCAACGAGGACTGGTAGAAATGGATAATCTGGAACAAATTATGCAAGATGCTCTGCCGAATGCCCGTAAATTCGATATCGATCCCTCAGAGCTTCGTGCACATCTTCAAGAAGTCAAAAACCGTTTGAGATAAACTTCCTGGCTTCAATTACAGAATATGACTCTACCCCTCAACCAAATCCTACCCGGTGATTGCATCGAGATTCTCAATTCGCTCCCAGAGAATTCGGTAGATGTGATCTTTGCCGATCCTCCATACAACCTGCAACTGCGTAATGATTTATATCGTCCCGATATGTCGAAGGTGGATGCGGTGGATGATCGTTGGGATAAGTTCGATGACTTCAAAGCGTATGACGAGTTCACATCTAGGTGGCTATCCGCAAGCCAGAAAGTACTGAAGGATACAGGCACGATCTGGGTTATCGGGTCGTATCACAATATCTATCGCGTTGGCTCGATCATGCAAGACCTCGGCTTTTGGATCCTCAATGACGTGGTGTGGATAAAAAATAATCCCATGCCCAACTTTAGAGGGGTGCGTTTTACGAACGCTCATGAGACAATGCTCTGGGCGCAAAAGAAAAAAGGCGCACGCTACACGTTCAATCACAAATCCATGAAGGCGTTGAACGATGATCTGCAAATGCGTTCGGATTGGACGATCCCTTTGGTGACCGGCAAACAACGTATCAAGTCCAATGGATCAAAAGCACATTCGACTCAGAAACCAGAGGGACTGCTCTATCGAGTCATTATGTCCTCTTCAAATATCGGAGATGTGATCCTCGATCCGTTCTTTGGCTCAGGGACAACTGGAGCCGTCGCGAAAAAACTCGGTCGCAACTGGATCGGAATCGAACGAGATAAGAAGTACGTGAAGGTCGCGCAGAAACGCATTGACGCGGTGGCAGAGTCCGATTCAGAGGCGATCAATGTTGAGAAGCCGAAGCAGGCCCGGGTCCCGTTTGGAGCGTTGCTTGAGAGTGGAGCATTATCTGTGGGACAGACTCTGTTCTTCGCGAAGGATGGGACAAAAGCGAAAGTCCTATCCAATGGGCATTTGAAGTGTGGAGACATCACAGGTTCTATTCACGGCGTGGCGAAAGCGTTGATGAATGGCGCGCCGGTGAATGGCTGGGATATGTGGTTGTATAAAGATGAAAACGGCAAGAAGATCGTGATCGATGAATTGAGAAAAATTTTCCGAGATACAGGAGTTGAACATGTCTAAAAAATTTACGCTGATGCAGGAACAAACCATTCCTGAGATCAATGCAACGATCAAGTATTACATTCATAAGAAAACGGGAGCGCGTTTGCTCTCGGTCATCAACGATGACGAAAACAAAGTGTTCTCGATCAACTTCCGCACACCGCCCAAGGATTCCACTGGCGTTGCACACATCCTTGAGCATTCTGTGTTGAACGGCTCCGAGAAATATCCTTCAAAAGAACCGTTCGTGGAATTGCTCAAAGGCTCGCTGGCAACATTCGTCAATGCATTCACGTATCCCGATAAAACCTGCTACCCAGTGGCAAGCCAAAACCTGCAAGACTTTTACAACTTGATCGATGTATACATGGATGCAGTGCTTCATCCGTTGCTGGCCGAGCAAACGCTCATGCAAGAGGGTTGGCATTATGAGCTCAACGATGTATCCGAGCCACTCACCTATAAAGGCGTTGTGTTCAATGAAATGAAGGGCGCCTATTCTTCGCCCGATGGCTTGCTTGAAACCGTTATCATCAATTCACTTTTCCCCAAGCACGTCTACGGTGTGGATTCAGGCGGTGATCCACGCCATATCCCCGATCTCACATACGAAGCATTCAAAGAGTTTCACGCGAGTTATTATCATCCGTCCAATTCATTCATCTTTTTCTACGGCAACGATGATCCCGAACAACGACTCAAGCTCATGGAGGAATACCTCAAGCCATACAAGAAGATCAAAGTCAAATCAAGCATCCCGTTGAAGAAACCGTTCAATCGTGCGAAGAAGGTGAAATACTCTTATGATGCCGGGCAAGATACCGATATCAAAAAGAAACATTACCTCACGGTCAACTGGGTTCTCCCTGACACATCCGATCCCGTGATGAATTTCAGCTTGCGCATTCTCAGCAATATACTGATTGGCACGCCTGCGTCCCCGCTTAAGAAAGCTTTGCTCGATTCAGGTCTCGGTGAAGATCTGGCTGGTGTTGGCCTTGAAGCAGACCTGCACCAAATCATTTTCTCGACCGGTCTCAAAGGTACACGCGCCAGCAGTGCCAAAAAGATCGAAAAGCTTATCTTCGACACTCTCGAAACGCTTGTCCGCGAAGGCATTGACCCCGATATGATCGCATCTGCGCTCAACACGGTCGAGTTCCGTTTGCGCGAGAACAACACTGGCTCCTTCCCGCGTGGCATCTCGCTCATGCTCCGTTCATTGACCACCTGGCTTCACGACGACGATCCATTCAAACTGATCGCCTTCGAAGCGCCATTGAACGCCATCAGGGCAAGACTGACCAACGATAAACTCTACTTTGAAAAACTGATCGCGACTTACCTACTGGATAATCAGCACAGGACAATTCTCCGCCTCCAACCGGACCCGGAGCTTGGTCGCCGTTTCGAGGAAGAGGAACAAGCCCGACTGGCAAAGATCCGCGAGTCGCTGACAGAAGAACAGCTCAAAGACATCGTCGAAACTACAAAGCAACTCAAAAAGCGACAGGAAACACCAGATACAGAAGAAGTGCTAGCAAAGATCCCTGTTCTCAAACTACAGGACCTTGATAAACAAGTCAGGACAATTCCCATCGATGTAATGGATATACAGGATACAAAAGTTTTGTATCACGACCTCTCTACCAACGGGATCGTCTATCTCGATCTCGGCTTTGATCTACATGCCCTACCCAAGGATTTGCTCCCACTGACAGAAATCTTTGCGCGCGCCCTGCTCGAGATGGGAACAGCGACCGAAGATTATGTAAAACTCTCACAACGCATTGGCAAAAGCACAGGTGGAATCTACGGCTCAGCGATCACGTCTACAGTGGTCGGGTCGGGAGAGAGCGTACTCAAATTAGTCCTGCGCGGTAAAGCGACAATGGGACAGTCATTCGAATTGCTCAGCATCTTGAAAGATGTCCTGCTTACGACAAAGTTCGATAACAAAGAAAGACTCAAGCAGATCGTCATGGAAGAAAAGGCTGGTCTCGAGTCTGGCCTTGTGCCAAGTGGACATATTTTCGTCAATCAACGCTTGCGGGCACAATTCGGCGAATCAGGTTGGGCCAAAGATCAGATGAGTGGTGTTGGCTACTTGTTCGCACTGCGTGAGTTGGCAAAAGACATCGACAAAAAATGGGACACGATCTTACAAAAATTAGAAGCGATGCGTGACGCACTTGTCAACCGCAAAGCGATGTTGGTCAACGTAACTGTTGACGCCGCAAACTGGAGCGCATTCAAACCGCAACTAGATTCATTCCTTTCAACGTTGCCATCCAAAGACGTAGTACTTTCCTCCTTCAACATTCAGCCCAATGCAGTAAAAGAAGGCTTGACCATCCCTGCGCAGGTCAACTATGTAGGCAAGGGCGCGAACCTGTACGATCTTGGCTACCAGTATGACGGTTCCGCGGATGTTGTTGTCGGTTATCTACGCATGGCGTATCTATGGGAAAAGATTCGCGTGCAGGGGGGCGCGTACGGATCATTCGCAGTCTTTGACGATGCATCAGGTGTATTCACCTTCCTGTCCTACCGCGATCCAAATATTGCTGGAACAATTGAGAATTACGATAAAGCCGCCGCTTTCTTGAAAGGTCTCGATGCATCCCGCCTAAGCGACAACGAACTGACCAAGGCCATCATCGGCGCGATCGGCGACCTTGATGCCTATCAACTCCCCGATGCCAAAGGCTACACGTCCATGATGCGCTATCTCACCAACCGCACTGATGCCCTGCGCCAGAAAACGCGCGACCAAGTTCTCTCCACGAACGGCGAAGATTTCATCGCCTTCGGTGAAGCATTGGAAAAACTCGCTCAATCCGAAGCAGTGGCCGTGATAGGTTCGCAGTCTGCGCTGGAGGCGGCGGAGGTCGGATTGAAGGTAACTAAAGTTCTATAGGATTTTGAATTACCCCTCACCCCCTGCCCTCTCCCTTCGGGAGAGGGAGTCAGAGTCCCCTTCTCCTAGCAGGAGAAGGGCTAGGGATGAGGTAGAAAACATACCATGCAAGAAAAGGCAACCCTTGAAGTCATCCCCGCCATTTTACAATTGGCACGCGATCATCGGCATCCACTTACGCCCGCCGAAGCGAAGATATGGTCACGTGTCAGAAACCGTGGTTTGGGTTTCAAGATCCGTCGCCAACATCCCATTTGGAGATTTATCGCTGATTTCTACTGCGCAGAAGCAAAACTTGTCATCGAAATAGACGGCGACTCACACGCCGAGCCAGACCAGGAAGAATACGACAAGGCAAGAACTGAATGGCTGGAAGAGCGCGGGTACAAAGTCATGCGGATTACAAATGAAGATGTGTATAAGCATTTGGAAGATGCGCTGAACGAAATATATTTGACTTGCCAGGAACGCGTGGCTGAATTAAAGTCATTATAAGACTTGGATTTACCCCTCACCCCAGCCCTCTCCCTTCGGGAGAGGGAGTCAGAGTCCCCTTCTCCTAGCGGGAGCAGGGTTAGGGATGAGGGAGAAAGAACAATCATGAAACTTACCATCAACAGTAGTAAACACGAACTCGAATGCCACCCATCTGAGACTCTCCTCTCTGCCGTACGCAGACTTGGTTATTACGGAGTCAAGTTTGGTGACGAGCAGGGACTCACCGGCGCAGACACAGTTCTGCTCGACGGTAAACCTGTCAACGCGGGATCACTTCTCGCCGCCCAAGCCGAGGGACATAACATCGTCACCATAGAAGGTCTTGGCGAGCATCCCGATCAAGGCTGGAAGAAGACAGACGGGTTGCATCCACTACAACAAGCCTTCGTTGAGTCGGGCGCGATCCAATGCGGATTCTGTACGCCCGGGCAGATCCTTGCGGCGAAGTCTTTGCTGGAGGCAAATCCAAACCCAACAGAAGATGAAGTGCGCGAAGCGATCGCGGGCGTGTTGTGTCGTTGTACAGGGTATGTCAAACCCGTGCAGGCCGTACTCAAAGCCGCGGCCGTGATGCGTGGAGAGGCAGAATTTGGCGAAGGCATCTTGATCTCGTTCGATCCTCCAAGCACGCCCCCATCCAATGAGCCATTGTCAACACTATCGGATACACAGACAAGAACACTGCCAAAAGTTTTTTCCACGCCTGAAACGCAAACCTACCAAACCGTCGGCAAGCCCGAAAAGAAAGTGGATGCAATCAAACTTGTGCAAGGCAAACCTGCCTTCACCGCAGATATGGACATGCGCGGTATGTTATACGCGCGCGTGTTGCGCAGTCCGCACGCCCATGCCCGCATCAAAAAGATCAATGCCAGCAAAGCCCGCGAACTCAAAGGCGTTGCGGCCGTGCTGACATGGCAGGATATTCCGCGTGTGGTCTATTCCACGGCGGGACAATCCGACCCGATCCCCGGTCCGCTCGATTCGTTTTCACTGGATAACAAAGTGAGATTTGTCGGCGACCGCGTGGCAATGGTCGCAGCAGAGACTCCTGAAATCGCTGAGAAAGCGTTGACGTTGATCGACGTGGAATACGAAATATTGGATGCCATCCTCGACTCACGTCAAGCCATGGACCCAAAAGCGGTTCGGATTCACGATGAGCCTGAATACGTCAATTTTGCCGATTCGAACCCTGACAAAAATCTCGCGGCCGAGATCCGTATTGACATTGGTAACGTGGAAAAAGGTTTTGCCGAAGCGGACCAGATCTTTGAAGCGGAATATGAAGTGCCAAAGGTGCAACAAGCGCACATCGAACCACACGTCTGCGTGACATATTGGGACGAGGATGACCGTCTTGTGATTCGCACATCCACACAGGTTCCGTTCCATGTGCGGAGAATGCTTGCGCCTGTTTTGAACTTACCCGTCAAACGGATTCGCGTTATCAAGCCGCGCATCGGTGGCGGCTTCGGTGGCAAGCAGGAAGTGTTGATGGAAGATGTGCCTGCACATTTGACAATTGCCACCAAGCGGCCTGTCATCTACGAATACACGCGCGAAGAAGAATTTATCGCGGCACGCTCACGCCACCCGATGCGAGTCAAAATGAAGACCGGCGTGAAGCGCGATGGAACGATCACAGCCAATGAAATGTACGCCTTATCTGACACTGGCGCATATGGTTGCCATGCATTGACCGTCACCGGCAACACAGGCCACAAGGCAATGGCGTTATACGTCGGCGACGGAGAATATCGCAAGAGTCCCAATATCCGCTTTTACGCAGATGTGGTGTACACCAACACTCCCCCGTCTGGCGCGTTCCGTGGATACGGTGTTCCGCAAGGCTATTGGCCGCTCGACCGTCACATGGAAAAGATCGCGCGCGCGTTGAATCTCGACCCGATTGACTTCCGCTTGAAGAACGCGATCCATCCCGGAGAATATCATCCGTTTTCAACTGCATGGAATGAAGGACGTGAACCGCGCCCCGAGATCATCCACACGGTTGGATTGGAGCAATGCGTAGCGCAAGGACGTGCCGCCATTAATTGGGATGACAAATATGGGAACGAAGAGTGGCGCAACAGCCCTTCGACTTCGCTCCGCTCCGCTCAGGGCGGAAAGTTACGTAAAGGCATCGGCGTTGCGATGGTCATGCAAGGGACGGCCATCCCCTACCTCGATATGGGTGGCGCTTCGATCAAGATGAACGACGATGGTTCGTTCAATCTACTCGTCGGTGCAACGGATTTGGGCACAGGCTCAGATACGGTCCTTGCACAGATGGCGGCAGAAGTGTTGGGTGTACCACTTGAAGATATGATCTGTTATTCGTCAGATACTGACTTCACGCCGTTCGATAAAGGAGCATATGCCTCGTCAACAACCTACATCTCGGGCACGGCGGCGGTCAACGCGGCGAAAATTTGCGCCGAGAGGATTCGTGTCCGCGCGACGATGATGTTGGGCTTGGACGAATCGGAATCAGCGAAGGTAAAGCTGTCGAACCGCATGGCAACTGTCCCTGATGGAAGAAGCGTTTCTTTCGCCGAGATCGCGCTTGATTCATTGCACAAAAACAAACAGGAGCAGATCATGGGAGTCGCGTCATATGTCTCACCTGTTTCGCCTCCCCCATTTGCGGCGCAATTCGCAGAAGTCACAGTGGATACAGAAACAGGCGCAGTGACAGTGGACAGATTGGTGATGGCCGTCGATTCAGGTGTGATCGTCAATCCACTGACCGCATCAGGACAAATTGAAGGCGGTATGACCCAAGCACTTGGCTACGCAGTCTGCGAAGAGATGCGCTACGATGACAAAGGCAATGCCATTGAACGCGACTTGGATCGTTATCATATTTTCCGTGCCGATGAAATGCCCGCGCTAGAAACGATCTTTGTAGAAACCTTTGAGCCGAGTCATCCATTTGGCGTAAAGGCTGTGGCCGAGATTCCAATGGATGGTGTTGCGCCCGCAGTTGGCAATGCTATTTTGGATGCCACTGGGGTGAACGTGGATGAGAACCCGGTCACGCCGGAAAGATTGTGGCGGGCACTCAAATTACAGTAACACCATCATCGCGAAGGCTCCAACGTATCAACACCTTCTCAGATAAACTACCGTTGGGACTTTTATATCGTGCAAAGACTTCCGAAGTCTGATAGACTTCGGAAGTCTTCAATGTATGCATCGTGCTGAATTATTTCACCTAACACCCTACATCATCTCACTCGCATTATCGGCGGGAGTTTTGTATTACACATGGAGGCGTCGTACGGCAAAAGGCGCATCCATTTTTGTGTGGTATGTAGCGGGTCAAACGCTTTGGATATTGAGCTATATCATCGAGCTGCTCAGCCCCAGCCTGAACGAAAAATTATTCTGGGATAGCTTGCAATGGCTGGCAACTCTTTTGGTAGTTGTCTCCCTGCCAGTTTTCACCGTGCAATACAGCGAATACAAACTCAATAACCATCGCAGGTTATTTTATCTTTCTCTCATCGTGCCCATTGTATTCATACTGGTTTTGGCAACGAATGACCTGCATCATCTGATCTATCCCAATCCTCACTTGATCTCCGGACAACCATTCCCGGAATTGACATACGATTTCACATGGTTCATATACGGATACGCTTTCTACAGTTACGCCACCACTTTTTGGGCGGCAGGACTTTTGCTTCGTCGCTTCCTTCAACCCCATAACCTGTATCGCACTCAATTAGCGCTCATCATCCCTGGCTTTCTCATCCCAATTTTCGGGACAATTCTCCCGTTGATCGGGATCCAAATCACGCCACAACGAGATGCAACGCCTTTCACAAGCATGATAGCAAATCTGCTTATCGCGTGGGGATTATTTCGCCACAAACTCTTTGATGTTGTGCCCGTAGGTCGTGACCGTCTCTTCGAAGCCATGGTGGACCCGGTCGTGATCCTCAACAACCAACATGTGGTCATTGACATCAACACGGCAATGCTCACCTTGCTTGATAAAGAAGCAGAAGAAGTGATCGGTCACCCTGCAAAACAGATCTTCGAACATTTCCCCATCCCGATCAAACTGTATACACATGTCTCGTATGCGCGCGCGGAAGCCACGTTTAATGTAGGCAGTAAAACTGTCTACTACGAGCTGACCGTCTGGCCCTTATATGACATGAACAAGGAAATGACAGGGCGCATCTACATCTCACACGATATCACGGCCCTCAAAGAACTTGAGCAAGAGTTGAGAGATTTGAACGTAGACCTTGAGAAACGAGTCCGCTTGAGAACGAAGGAACTGGCCGAAGCGTACGATACAACCCTCGAAGGCTGGGCCAAGACTCTGGAATTGCGGGATAAAGAAACAGAGGGGCATTCGCGTCGGGTCACAGAAACAACTGTCGCCATGGCAAGAGCGATGAATATCCCCGAAGAGGAAGTGGAACACATACGGCGTGGGTCCATTCTGCACGATATTGGCAAGATGGGAATCCCCGATGAGATCTTGCGCAAGGAAGGCCCGCTTACCGAGAAAGAACGGCGCGTTGTCATGAATCATCCAGAAACCGCATATGAGTTGCTCAGAGAGATCCCGTTTTTGGAAAAAGCCCTTGAGATCCCTTATTGTCACCATGAAAAATGGGATGGAAGTGGCTACCCACGCAAGCTCAAGGAATACGAAATTCCCACATCTGCCCGCATCTTTGCCGTGGCCGATGTGTGGGATGCGCTGACATCCGACCGTCCATACCGCAAAGCATGGAGCCGGGACGAAGCTGTAAAATACCTACTCAGTGAATCGGGAACCCACTTTGACCCATACGTGGTAAACAAATTCCTGCAACTGGTGGAGCAAGGCAAGATATAATCAAACCTATGCAATCTAAAATATACGTAATCGGACACGTCAACCCTGACACAGACACCATCGCATCTGCGATGGGATACGCCTGGCTGTTACGCGAACGTGATGGTATCGATACCGTTGCGGCACGGGCAGGCGCACTCAACCCGCAAAGCGCGTGGGTATTGAAGCAACTCAACCTCGATGCGCCCGTATTGCTCACCGATGCATCGCCTCGCTTTGAATCGGTGATGATACGGCTCGATAGCATTCGCCCCGAAGCACAACTCGGCGCGGCGTGGACTCTTGCCAGCCGTACAGGCGGCATCGCCCCAGTGGTGGATGAAGACGGCAAACCATATGGCATCGTTCATGGGTATAGTCTCTTCAAATATTTTTCTGAAACGCTTGGCCCACGCCCCGGCGATACCACCGTGCGCGAGATGATGACTGCCCAATGCAAGGACGCGGCAGATACGACCGTTCCCAAATACAACGCGAATGCACACATCCGCGATTCACTTAATCGCTTATTACGCGATGAGCATAATGAATATTGGGTAACAGATGAAAATGGTTTGTACCTCGGCATCGCGCGTCAGCGAGATGTCCTTAACCCGCCGCGCCTCAAGATCATTCTCGTAGACCACAACGAGCCACGCCAATCCATCGCCGCGCTCGAAGAAGCTGAATTATTGGAGATCCTGGATCATCACCGACTCGGTAATCCGTATACGCATCAACCGATCCGCTTTACTGTGGATGTGGTGGGATCAACTTCCACGCTTGTGTGTGAGTTGACCGCCGAAGCCGGGCTCTCCATGCCGCCTGATCTCGCCGGTGCGCTTCTTGCTGGACTTTTATCTGATACGCTCATCCTGACATCTCCCACCACCACGCCTCGTGACAAGACCGCCGCCGAACGCCTGGCGCGTTGGGCTTTTGTGGGTGGAAGTCCGCTCAAAGGCGAAACAGTTGAGTCGTTTGGTAAGGCCGTGTTATCCGCTGGTGCAGGGCTTTCCAATCGCAAACCAGAGGAAGTGGTCAGCACCGATATCAAACCATTCGAGGCTGGCGGATTCAAATTCGCTGTAGCCCAAGCCGAAGTAACAGACATCATGCAATTGGCTGAGCACTTGGGTCCGCTCACCAGCGCTCTCGATGCGCTCAGAGATAAGCGCGGCCTCGACTTTGCCATGCTCCTCATCACCGATGTGGTACGTGGCTCCAGCAGACTCATCATCTCATCCAATCCGCCCCCCATCCTTGCAGACATCCCCTATCCTCCATTGCCTGATGGCACACGCGACGCGCCCGGTGTAGTTTCGAGGAAGAAGCAGTTATTGCCCGTGGTGTTAGGACTGTTGGAACGATAGATAAATCCCTAAGGGATGAACTAATTTTAGATTACGATAACACGTAGCCAAACCCTGAAAGGGTGTCATTATCAACACAACCTAGGACACCCCTTCGGGGTTCAAAATAAATATCCGCTAACAATCATTCCACTCCTTCGGAGTTGTTCTTGTTAAATAAATAAAATGGCAAACTCAATCTATCAAGTCCTCTCTGAATTAGAAAAGAATAACGAATCTGCCGCTTTGTGTACGGTTACAAAAAGCGAAGGGTCCACGCCAAGGCATGTGGGCAGTAAGATGCTTGTGTATCCCGATGGGAAATTTATCGGGACAGTCGGTGGCGGGGAATTAGAGAATCGCGTTATCAAAGCGGCGCTTGAGTCGTTGAAGAGCGGCGATATGCAAACGTTATCGTATACCATGTCCGATCCCTCGCGCGGCGACCCAGGTGTATGTGGCGGAACTGTGGAGGTCTTTGTGGAACCGATCCTTCCCCCTGCGATGATCGTAGTCATTGGCGCGGGTCATGTTGGCAAGGCAGTTGTCCATTTGGCGAAGTGGCTTGGGTTCCGCGTCGCTGTCAACGATGACCGCGAGGAGTTTTGTACACCCGAGTCCGTGCCGGGGGCGGATGTGTATTATCCCGTTGAGATGGGGAAACTATCAGAGCAACTCAAAATAACACCCCAAACATATTTGATCGTGACCAGCCGAGGCTCCAGCGTGGATGCAAAGGGACTACCAAGTCTGCTTGCATCAGATGCGGCATATATTGGCGTCATTGGGTCGAAGCGTCGGTGGCTGACAACGGTCAAGGCGTTGAAAGAACAAGGCGTGGCTGAGGAATTGATCGCGAAGGTCCATTCGCCGATTGGATTGGAACTAAATGCTGAGACTCCAGAAGAGATCGCGGTCAGCATCATGGCCGAGGTGATGATGATCAAGGATAAGGGGACAGGAAGGCCGATGAAGGCGTAACAGGCTTGGGGTAAGAAAGAGGCGTTTATCAGCGAGGATCAGGGAAGTGAGGAGTGAAACGTTTGGGGGATGAGAATCGTATAGAGAGTTGTATAAAATAACAGCGCTTTGACTGCGCTCAGCACGAAAAAATTGGACTATAATCAAATTAACGTTCTTCAAAAGGAGAAAATCATGGCGAGAATTTTTGATGTTATCGAATACCCGAGCGAGATGAAGGATGAGATCGTCCATCGTTTCCCGGAACAAGGGATCGGCGATTATCGCATCGGTTCACAAGTGATCGTGCGCGAGTCACAGGCGGCTGTGTTCTTCCGTGACGGGCAGGCTTTGGATGTTTTCCGAGGCGGGCGTCACACCATTGCTACAGCAAATATTCCGAAATTAATTGATTTCATCGGCAAGGCATTTAACGACCGCACACCCTTCCCCGCAGAAGTGTATTTTGTTTCGATGAAAGAATTTGCAAACGAGAAGTGGGGCACTCCGCAACCGATCATCGTCCGCAACCCAGGTATGGGATTGGGCGTGGCACTTCTTCAGGGTTTCGGTACGTTCTCGTATCAAGTAAAAGACCCGCAACAGTTCGTAACCCAGGTGGTTGGCTCACAAGGCGCATACAAGACTACAGACATTGAAGAGCGTGTAAAGACAATGTTGCTTTCCACGCTTCAGGACGTTTTAGGCGAGACCACTTCTGCCAAGAGTGTAGTTGACCTGATCGGCTTGACTGAAGAAGTCGGCGCGGCTGTCCGCGCGAAGGCACAGGATGACTTCGAAGCGTTGGGCCTCGTGCTCAAGTCGTTCTATATTGGCAACCTCAAGCCGTCCAGCAAGTCGGCACAGGAATTGCGCGATATGGGCATGCTCGATATGGCCACCTACACACAACTGCAAGCGGCAGACGCGATGCGCGATGCGGCGAACAACCAGAGCGGTGGCGCAGGTCTCACGGCTGGCATCGGCGCTGGTATGGGCATCGGCAACTTGATGGGACAAGCCCTTCAAGGCGGCATGCAAAATACAGGTGCAGGCGGTGGTGCTCCCGCTGGCAAGATGGCAGATATCATGACCCCCGCCGAGGCGGCTCAGGTTATGAAAGTGACTGAAGCAGATATCCTCGAAGCGATCAATGACGGAAGCTTGAAAGCAAAGAAAGTCGGCAAGGCATTCCGCATCAGCAAGGAAAACCTCGAAGCGTTCATGAATAGCTAGGTTAGAGAATAGATAAAAAAAGAGGAGACTGGAAACCAGTCTCCTCTTTTTGATTCAATTCATCTCTGGTGGTTTCGATACGCCCCTCAAAGAGCATTCGGGGCTACTCAACTACCAGATTACTTTTTATTCCAGATCGCTCAACACATCAGGGATCGAGTTCAAGACATCGCTTGCCAACACAGACGCAGTTGTGCCGAGATCATCTGCGGCATAAAGACCAGCCTGTGCATGGATCCATGCACCAGCGACGGCAGCATCAAAGGCATCCAAGCCCTGGGCACGCAGGCCAGCGATCAGTCCCGCGAGAACGTCACCAGTCCCAGCACGAGCCAATGCGGGAGTCGCCACCGGAATGACGGTCACACGACCATCAGGCGAAGCAACCAGAGTAAACGCACCTTTCAACACAACGACGTGCCCCCACTCTTTTGCATACTTACTCGCAATCGTCTGTCGGTCTTCCTGAATCTCTTCTTTTGATAACCCGGTCAACACAGACATTTCACCAGGATGAGGGGTCAAGATCGCATCTGCAGGAAGCTTCTTATACCAATCCTTGACTTGCGCAAGCAGTTTCAATCCATCCGCATCCACGACCATGGGCGGCAGTTTTATTTCAACATCATCTTTCTTCTCAACTTCCGTATGCACGAAACCAATACTTGGGGCCTTTTTCTTTACAATGTTCTTTACATCAAGAAGGTTTTTGACAAAATCTTTTGTGGAATCTTCCATACCAAGGCCGGGGCCAATCAACAAAACAGAGGCATGCTCAAAATTCTTCGCAAGGACTTCCGCCGCGAGGGAAGAAATCCCACCTTTTTCATGAGGAAGCAAAACCCATGTCGCTTCGGGGATTTGACCTGCCAACGCTGTCTGCAAAGGAGCGGGGACTGCCAACGTTACGAGTCCTGCACCTGAGCGATACGCCGCCTCTCCCGCAAGGACGGCTGCTCCTGTGTAATTGACCGATCCCGCCGCTATGAGCGCAGTGCCAAACGTCCCTTTGTGTGATTCGAGTGGACGTTCCGGCAACAGCGACGCAACGAAATCTTCCACTGCAACTTCTGTTTTGACTTCTTTGACAGATGCAAGATCGTCTGCCAAACCAATATCCACCACTTCGAGCTCGCCCGTGTATTCAAACGCAGGCAGTTTCAACAGTCCTTGTTTGACGGCTTCCATGGTGACCGTGAGATCAGCAGGAATAGTTTCTTCAGCAACTTCACCGCTGTCACAATCCACACCAGACGGACAGTCCACGGCGATCACGAACGGCGCTTCATCGAGACTTTCCAAAACATCATTGACTTCGGAAAGGAGTTCAGCTATATCCTTTTTCAATGGGAGTTCAACACCAGTACCAAGTACACCATCCAAAAGGACATCGGCAACTTCAAGAGTCTCCGCCAGTTGGTCGAAAGCGTCCTTGCCACTGATGACCTCACCGCCCGCTTCAGTAAAGCGCTTCACGAGATCATCCTTCTTGCGTTTGACAAGATAGGCACGCGCCTTCCAGCCTTCGATAGCTAGTGCGGTTAATGCGATCAGGGTATCGCCACCATTGTTGCCGGGGCCAACAAGACCCACAACTTCAGGCTCGATCTCGTCAACGAATAGATCGAGGACAACATCCGCCAATCCCTGACCGGCGTTTTCCATCATCATTTCAAAGGTCAAGCCGCTGGCGTCAGCTTCCTTTTCGATTGTCTGCATTTGTTCGACTGTTACAAGTTTCATGGTTTTCTCCAATTAATAAAAGAATTGTACTGCAAAGGAGGGGTGAAACCCATATCGGATCGCTCTACTCTAACAAAAATCATACTGTCCCGACATATTGACCCTGACAAAGTGGACGGCTACAATGTACACGGTCTTTGGAGGGAGAATTGACATATAACACTCTATCAGTTTAAATCGACTGGTAAATTCGAGCCTACACTAGGAGACAATACATGCCATCCACGTTCAAAATTCATCGACCTTCGTACTTAGGCCTATTTACCACAACTCTCGCCACTCTTATGTTCGAGAACCTATTAACGCGCATCTTCAGCGTAACCATGTGGTACCACTTTGCCTTCATGGCTGTGTCCATTGCAATGTTCGGCATGACACTTGGGGCCATCATAGTATATCTGTCTCGCAGTCAATTCACACCTGAACGGATTAAGAAACACTTAGCTACCACAGCCTTGCTGTTCTCTATCACAATAATAATCAGCTTTCTTATTCATATTAATGTTCCAATCAATAGTTGGACTGCATCCATTTACCTCCCACTAACCTTCGTATTGATCTCCATTCCATTTATATTTGCTGGCATCAATACCTGTTTAATATTGACAAAAGCGCCTACCCAAATAGGCAAGCTATACGCTGCAGACCTAGCAGGTGCAGCAGTAGGATGTATTTTATTCATCTACATACTGGAAATAACTGACGGTCCGACGGCAGTATTCATTACTGCATTCATTGCAAGCCTTGGAGCCGTTTTTTACAGCATTGATGTGGAGAGCCAGTTTCTAAAGCGGGTCACCCAAATCGGGAGTATATTTCTTCTAATATTCGTTTTTATCCAGATGACCTTGGGAAATAATCAACCATCTCTCATCCGATTGAAATGGATCAAAGGCGGGTTTGAGTCCGCACCCATTCTTGAAAAATGGAATTCCTTTTCAAGAGTGCGTGTCTATGGAGAGCCGAACACACCGCGTCCGCCTTTTGGATGGGGCATCAGCCAGGTCTATCCACAAGAACGTACAACAAATTACGTTATGGTTGACATTGATTCCCATGCAGGAACGCCCATCGCGTCCTTTGATGGCAATTTTGACAAGGTCGATTATCTCAAATTTGATGTAACGAACATGGTGCATTACATTCGCAAAGATGCCGATGTATTGGTCATCGGTGCCGGCGGCGGCAGGGACATCCTCTCAGCCTTGGCCTTTGGACAGCATTCAGTTACAGGTGTTGAGATCAATGAAAATATCATTGAAATCCTCACACAGGATTACGGGGAATACTCCGGCCATCTGGATAAATATCCAAACGTAAACATCGTCAATGACGAGGCACGCAGTTACATCGCACGCTCAGAAAAGAAATATGACATCATACAAGTGTCATTGATCGACACTTGGGCGGCAACAGCATCCGGGGCATTTGTGTTGACTGAAAACTCCTTATACACAACCGAGGGCTGGGATATATTCTTTCAGCACATAAAGCCAAATGGAATCATAACTTTTTCACGATGGTACTTCAATGACCTACCCAGTGAAATGTATCGTCTTACAGTTTTAGCCAGCAAAGCCCTTCAAGAACAAGGCATTGAAAACCCCAGAAATCACATATTGATCATTCGAAATGCGTACACACAAACAGGCGACGACCTGCCCGACGGCGTTGGAACGATCCTGGTCAGCCTGGAACCATTTACTTCAAGTGACATAAAGATGATTGAAGAGACCGCGAACAAGATGGATTTTGATGTGATTCTTACACCCGATTACGCCGCAGATACTAATTTTGAGCATATCACATCAACAGCCGACGCCGACGCATTTATAGCCAACTTCCCATTAAACATTACTGCCCCAACAGACAACAATCCTTTCTTCTTCCAAATGCTGCGTTTGCAGGATTTTCTAAATGCAAGTTTTTACAGCCAAGGCGTGATGGGATTCAATATTATCGCAGTCAATGCATTAGGTATACTGCTGGTAACTGTTATTCTTCTGAGCTTGATCTTCATTATTAGTCCGATATTGCTCACATCAAAGAAGCTGACAGTATCCAAAAATGTTCACACCATTCCCCTTTCGATCTTCTTTGCGTGCATAGGGCTTGGGTTTATGCTGATCGAGATCTCCCAACTACAACGGTTGACAGTATTTCTGGGGCACCCCACGTACAGTTTGTCTGTGGTCCTTTTCTCACTATTGCTTTCCAGCGGGATCGGAAGTTTCTTGACACCAAGGGCAAGCACCAACCTGATCTCTTCCATACGCAACAGAATGCTTGCTTTGCTTTGCGTTATCAGCCTTTTTGGTCTGGTCACCCCATCAGTAATTGGCTTATTTGATGGAGCCATCACCCCCGTCCGAATTTTCATAGCGGTCTTGATCTTGTTCCCAATGGGACTATTCATGGGAATGGCCTTCCCTATAGGAATGAACATCGCTTCCGGTTACGCGGAATCGCTGACGCCTTGGTTTTGGGGAACCAATGGATCCATGTCTGTTGTTGCGTCCGTGCTTACAGTTGTGATCTCCATAAATTCAGGAATTTCCACATCGTTTTGGGTTGGATTTGGATGTTATCTGATTGCCTTTATCTCCATCTTTTTGTTAAAAAACCCAGTGCATACAGAATAGCATTTAGTAAATCAGTGTGCAGCGAATTCATCCAAAAATGACTTCGCTATTTTTGATAGGATTTTCAATCATGATTACCCACATCCTATTTGATTTCTTCGGAACTCTGGTGGAATATTCTGATAGTCGTATTGGGCAAGGCTATGAGCTTTCCCATTCTATTGTTTTATCCAGTGGCGTGAACATCAAGTATCCAGAGTTCCTTGAGCGGTGGGATGCTATGTTTCGTAAATTCGATCTTGCGGCTGAAGCAAATCAAGACGAGTTCTCCATGGACGATGTCGTAAATGGATTCCTAAGCAGTGTCCTTGACAAGGACCCTACGCCAGAACTTGTCAAGAATTTTCGAGACGTGTATCTCCAGGAGTGGAACAAGGGAGTGAAGACTATCGAGGGAGTGCCAGAACTTCTCCGCCAACTCAAAGGTCACTACACACTTGCACTTGTCACAAATACCCACAGCGGGGATTTTGTTCGAAGTCATCTCCATGATATGGGGATAGCTGAACATTTTTCAGCCATAGTGGCATCCGTAGAACATGGAAAGCGTAAACCACATCCATCTATCTTTGAGCTGGCCTTGGAAGCCACAGGCGGCAAGAGCGAGAATGCTTTGTATGTGGGAGATTCGTTCTCAACTGATTACATGGGAGCAAAAAACGTTGGTATGCGCTGTCTGCTGATTGACCCGCACAAGAAGCACGATATACCGCCAGAAGATCGCATCGCTCACATTTTAGATCTTCGACACATTCTTCTTAGAAATCAATAAGGTTCATTATTCATGGCAAACCCAGTAACTCCCAACCCATCGCCCGAAGCTGTTCAATTGCTTGACTATCTTTATTCCATTTCTGGAAAGCAAACAATGACCGGCCAACACTGTAATCCGTTGGCAGGATCCACACGGCTGGCAGGCATGGAAAAATTGACCGGGCAATATCCTGCCGTTTTTGGTCAAGATTTTGGCTTTAGCGCAGCTGGAACATGGGACGGAATAAATTTTCGCCAGCAGATCGTGGATGAGGCGATTCGTAGGCACAGTGAAGGCTTCGTTATCACACTGATGTGGCATGCACTCCGCCCCATGGATGATGAGCCAGTCGTCTTTGAAGACTCCATTCAGGGAAAGCTGTCAGAGAAGGAGTGGCTTGCTTTGTTCGAGGCAGGCTCACAGGTGAATGAACGATGGAAGTCGCAGGTGGATGTTATCGCGTTCTTCCTCAAGCAATTGCGAGAGGCAAATGTCCCCGTGTTGTGGCGTCCATATCACGAGATGAATGGTGGATGGTTCTGGTGGGGTAAAAGGACTGGTGAACATGGTTATAAAAAGTTGTATCGCATGTTGTTTGACAGGCTCGTCAGTTTCCATAAACTAAACAATCTGATTTGGGTTTTCAATGCAAACGAGATCAGATTGGGCGTGGACGCATATGATAAGTACTATCCCGGCGACGACGTGGTTGATGTACTCGCCACGGATGTGTACAGCAACAAGTTCACGACTAGAGATTACAACTCACTTCTTGCACTTGCCAAAGATAAACCGATCGCATTGGGCGAAGTGGGAAATTTGCCGACGCAAAAACTTTTGCGCCGCCAGCCACGCTGGACATGGTTTATGTATTGGCACGATACCAATCTGCTGTGGAATGAACGCAAAGAAACGCAAGCAATTTACAAAAGCCAGGAAACGATCACATTGGAGCAACTGCCCTGGGTAAAAATAAGAAATCCCAAGACACATCATCCCATATTGAAATAACAGGCGCAAAGCGTCCGCACAAAAACGTGATTTGTGACCGCGCTGGGTATAGTAAAATGAAGGCATGGAAATCCAGATCGCGGCGGCCAAGGTCAATAAATACGCCACATCCGAAAGCGGAGATACACTCGAGGTGGTAGAACGCCCCAATGGCGGGGTTTCCGTTGTCCTTGCAGATGGACAGACTTCAGGGCGCGGGGCAAAAGCCGTTTCGCAACTGGTAGTCCGCAAAGTGATCGGGTTGCTGGCCGAAGGCGTCCGCGATGGAGCATCCGCGCGCGCCGCATCGGATGCGTTATACACAGACAAAAAAGGGAAGGTTATCTGTACGCTCAACATCGCATCCATTGACCTGCACAGTGGAACCATCGTACTGACTCGCAATAACCCGTCCCCCATGTTCATTTGTCGGACGGCAACCATTGACCGTATCGACACTGAAAGTATTCCACTTGGAACATCACGAGATGTTCGTCCATCCATCACCGAGATCGCGATCGAAGCAGGCCTGATCATTGTGATCTACACTGATGGACTTGTCCATGCGGGCGAACGCCGCGGCCAACCAATGAACACAATGGAAGTGTTGCACTCCATGCTGGAAGACCAAAATCCGTCTCCACAGGAAATTGCCGATACACTTCTTGCCCACGCAGTAACACTAGACGATAACCGTCCTGTTGACGATATCAGTGTGCTGGTCGTAAAGGTCGGAACACGTAACGGAGACAATGTTCGCCGCATGACAATGCGTCTCCCCATCGAAGGACACGCACGATCATGAGCAGCCGCATGCACAGATTTCGGGCGGGTTGGCGCGATACGCTCATCTTGATCAATGAATTCAAATCGCCGTTGATGTTTTTCGCAGTGACGGTGGTTGGCGGCGGGTTTGCCTATTTCATTCTCGCGGAGGCGTCGGGCGAGCCCGTCAAAACCTTAGGCGAAGGGATTTACACAGTTCTAGCCGCCACGGTCCTGCAACCCATCGGCGATTTCCCCAAAAACATCGTTTTGCAAGCATTTCATTTTATTATGCCCGTGATCGGCATTGTCTTTCTCGCACAAGGACTCACCGATTTTGGGATATTACTTTTCAATCGAAAATCCAGAGGCAAGGAGTGGGAGATGGCCGTCGCATCTGTCATGAATAAACACATCGTATTGGTCGGGCTGGGACATTTGGGATATCGCGTAGCACAAAAACTACACGAGATGGGAGAAAGTGTCGCTGTGCTGGAAATCAACCTCGGCACACACACAACATCCGCCGCGCGTGATATGGGCATTCCCGTCATACAAGCAGATGCCCGCGAAGCAGGTTCCCTTGAATCCGCCAACATCAAGGATGCACGTACGATCATCCTTGCCAGCCAAAATGACGCGATGAACTTGCAGATCGCGCTCAAGGCTCGCTCACTCAATCCAAAGATCCAAGTGGTCATTCGTATCTTCGATGAAGACTTCGCACACGCCCTGCAAGAGCAATTCGGTTTCATTGCATTAAGTGCCACTGAAATGGCCGCACCTGTTTTTGCCGCCGCCGCCGCAGGAGCCGATGTCACCAACCCCATCTCCATCGAAGGTCAATTGCTTGGACTCGCCTGAGTGACCATCACACCCAACTCGGTTCTCGCCGATAAAACCGTGGGCTACATCGAAGACAATTATCGTCTCAACATTGTCCTTGTACGACACGACCACCAATCAGAAATGCATCCCACCGATGCGCAAAGGATACAGGCAGGCGATACGCTGGCCGTGCTCGGCGGCCCCGCACAACTTGCCCGCCTTGTCCATGATAATGATTAATGATGGATGAACCTCCCAGTACCAGTCCGCTTATTGGTGTAGTCGGCCCTTGTGGCTCAGGCAAATCCACGCTTATCGCGGGGTTAAATCAACACGGTTACACTTGCCGTCACATTGCACAGGAACATTCCTACGCAAAAGCTATGTGGCAGATCATCTCCAAGCCCGATATTCTGATCTACCTTCACGCGTCCTTCCCTGTCAGCACCATGCGCCGTAAACTCGATTGGCAAGAAAAAGATCATACGGAACAACTCCGCAGGCTCTCCCATGCCCATGAACATGCCCATATAATTATTGATACAGATGACCTGACTCCTGACCAGATCCTAAAAAAGGCATTGGACTTCCTCCAAAACATATCCCCATGAAAAGACACATCGCCTCACTTCTGACTTTTAGCCTGCTTCTCGCTTCCTGTAACTTTCCCCAGCCCACGCCTTTCTCCCCCACTCCAACCCTACAACCTGAACCAACAAACATACCGCCGAATGATCGCTCCATCTTCGCAAGCGGACTTGTCTCATCAGAGCGTTCTGTTCTCAATGAATTGAACGGCGCAAGCATATATCATCTCGAATTCACGATCGCAGACGATCTCTATCACATCAACGGCACCGAGGAAGTCCAATACACGAACACTGAAGATGTTGAACTGAATGAAGTGCAATTTCGCCTATTCCCTAACATCCTTGGCGGAGAGATGACCATCTCCAGCTTAACAGTAGATGGACAATCGATCACGCCAGAATATGGATTGGAAAACAGCTTGATGATCGTACGGTTATCCGCTCCGCTTGAAGTGGGAAAAAGTATCCTGCTAAAAATGGATTACGCTGTGTCCGTTCCACAAAGTGTTGACTTGAATTATGGAGTGCTTGCGTATTACGATGACATTTTGGCGCTGGCACATGCTTACCCCATGATCTGCGTCTTCGACGATGAAGGCTGGAACGCAGAGATTCCCCCACAAGATGGTGATGTCACCTATTCAGACGCGGCCTTCTACGTTGTAAAAGTCCATGCTCCGAAAGAATTAACGCTGGTCACGTCTGGAAGTACGATCAGTCTCGACGAAGAGGACCAGACCCAGGTCCTGACTGCCGCGAGTGGCCCAGCGCGCGATTTCTATTTAGCGGCGAGTCCGTTTTTTGAAAAGGTATCGCAAACGTTTGGCGAAGTCACCATTAATAGTTATGCTCCTGGCGACTTCCAAGAGGGTGCACAAATGGCGCTTGAAGTGGCATCCAAAGCAATGGCCGTGTTCGATGAGCGCTATGCCCCGTATCCATATACTGAACTGGATATTGTTTCCACCCCAACTCTGGCGCTGGGCATTGAGTACCCCGGCATGATCGCGATCACAACGCGCATCTATGAATCCATGGGAGATACCATGGAAGCTACCGTCGCTCACGAAGTGGGACATCAGTGGTTCTACGGCCTTGTTGGCGATGATCAACTTGATGATCCCTGGCTGGATGAGTCCCTGACGCAGTTTGCTACGCTTCAATATTATGCGGATGAGTATGGCAATGAGGGCGAAGAAGGTTTCCGTTCATCGCTGGATGGGCGATGGGAGTATGTACAACGGGCGGACATTCCTATTGGCCTGCCAGTGGCGGGGTATCAGGGAGCGGAATATAGCGCAATTGTCTACGGACGCGGTCCTTTGTTTTTTGTGGCGTTGCGCGAGGAAATGGGCACAGACACGTTCGACGCCTTCATCAAGGATTACACCCAGTCGCTTTCATGGGGTATTGCTACCCCAAAATATATGCAATCACTGGCAGAAAAGTATTGTTCCTGCAATTTGCAAGCTATATTTGATGAATGGATATATCCATAGAGCGTTTTTGCAATTTGTCCTACCCACTCCCTGTCAACGGGAGTATAATCGCCTTCGCGTGGCGCATAAGCGCCACATTTTTGTGAGTGGAGAAGACACACCGATATGAACAAAAACAACAATTTAAACTGGCTGATCGTCATTGTCATCCTCCTGGCGCTTTCGCTTTGGATTGACCTAAGCAACTCGATCAGTCTGCCCAACCCTTTCAATGGCACTACATTATTTACCCGTAATGTCGAGATGAAACTCGGTCTTGACCTTCGCGGCGGCCTGCAGGCCCTGCTCGAAGCCGATCTTCCCGACACTGCAACTGTTTCCACCAACGATTTGGATACGACCCGCCAGATCCTTGAAAGCCGCGCGAACGGCCTTGGTGTTAGCGAGGTGGTAATGCAGACCGCTGGCGAACGTCGCATTGTGGCCGAATTTCCAGGTGTCAACAACCCCGAAGAAGTTGTGGCATCTCTTCAACAAACCGGCCTTTTGGAATTTGTAGATACCGGCGATTATCAACCTGTAGCAGGGACCATCCTGTTGACAGATTATGCTGGCGGCACATCAACCGACGTGGCGGCCACACCAGCTCCTGATGGCACAACGCCGGAGACAACGGTCTACCATACGATCATGACCGGTAAAGAACTTGATACAGTTGGAGTAACATCCACAGGTGTTGGAGGAAATTACTCCATCGATTTCTCACTTAAATCTGAAGGCGCTACCATTTTCGGTGACCACACTAAGGCCAATGTTGGCAAGGTCCTCACCATCACGCTCGATAAAAAAGTGATCTCGGCACCCACCATTAATGCCGTCATTACCGACCGTGGAACTATCACCGGCCAGTTCACAGCAGACGAAGCAAACGCGTTTGCCGTTCAACTCCGCTACGGTTCCCTACCTGTCCCTGTAAAAGTAGTTGAAAGTCGCACTGTCGGCGCAACTCTCGGTGAAGAATCGATCCGCAAAAGTCTTATGGCTGGTTACATCGGTTTGACCGTGGTCGTCCTCTTCATGCTTTTGTACTACCGCTTGCCTGGCTTTGTAGCAGACTTGGCCTTGATCACCTATACGATTTTCTCACTTGCGATCTTTAAGATGATCGGCGTTGTTCTCACTCTGCCCGGTATCGCAGGTTTCATTCTTAGTATCGGTATGGCAGTAGATGCGAACATCTTGATCTTTGAACGCCTCAAAGAGGAACTGCGGGCTGGACGTAACCTACGCCAAGCCATTGACCTCGGATGGACTCGTGCATGGCCATCCATTCGCGACTCAAACATCTCCACGCTCATCACGTGCGGAATCTTATACGTCTTCGGTAGCTCATTTGGTGCAAGTATGGTCAAGGGCTTCTCGGTCACACTTGCCTTGGGTGTGCTCGTCAGTTTGTTCACAGCCATCATTGTGACACGCACCTATCTGCACACATTACTCGATAACATCAAACTCGCTGAACGCCCGCACTGGTTCGGTTTATAGGAGTTTCAATATGAATATTATTAAGAACCGATACATCTATTTTCTGATCTCACTGCTGGTGATCATTCCGGGTATTGTATTTCTTATCCTAAATTGGGTAAAAATCCAGGCCCCGCTTCCGCTAGCCATTGACTTCACTGGTGGCTCGCTCCTCGAGGTGCAATTCACCGGTGGAGCTCGCCCTTCTGTTGAAGAAGTAAAAAGTGTTTTCTTAGAGATGGCTCCCGACGCCGCGCCAGTTATTCAATCTCTTGGCGAAGATGCGTATGCAATCCGCTCCAAAACAATTGACGATGCCACTAAAGGCAAGATCGTTGCTACTCTCCAGGAAAAGACTGGAATCACTATCGACGTGCTAACCTTCTCATCCGTCAGTCCATCGGTCGGTGCAGAAGTAACCCGTGCGGCAGGCTTTGCTATTCTGGCGGCGGCACTTTTCATTCTGGGTTATATCTCCTATGCCTTCCGTGGCGTGGAACATGCTTTCCGTTATGGCGTAGCGGCTGTCGCCGCCATGTTGCACGATGTGCTCGTCGTGCTTGGTGTAGAGGCTATTCTCGCCTATACACTTGGCTGGGAAGCTGACGCGCTCTTCCTCACAGCGTTATTAACCGTCATCGGTTTTTCAGTGCACGATAGCATCGTGGTGTTCGATCGTGTTCGCGAAAATTCCCATGTATATCGCCGCATCAGCTACGAAACACTGGTCAATCACTCGATAGTACAAACCCTCGATAGATCCATCAACACACAGCTCACCGTTCTCTTCACCCTGTTTGCCCTCGCACTCTTCGGTGGAGATTCGATCAAACACTTTGTGATCATCCTCCTGGTTGGTATTTTCAGTGGAACATATTCATCCATTTTCAATGCCGCCCCCATCCTCGTCGTATGGGAAAATCAGGAATGGAAAACCTGGTTCCGTAAACCTGCTGAAACCAGTTCACTGTAATAACAGAAGTTTTCACAAAAAAACGTCCCGAAATATTTCGGGACATTTTTTTTAAATCAAAAGGGGTTACATAATCACAGAAAGTAGCCGGTACAATAATTTCATAAAGAATGACCGACGCACTGAAAACAGGCTGTCAGGGTATTCTTTTTCATATGCTTTTAGTTGAAAAAGCAACTGTATCACTGCCCAGTTTCGATTTGAACGATTCATCCGCCGTATACTCGCCTTCAAATACCTTTATGCTTTAAAGTCAAGACGATAAAATTAAATTAAGGTTACAAAAAAATTGTCCCATCCTTCATAAGGATGGGACAACTCGATTCACACTTAAGGGACAACTGTCCCAGTTTCAAGGAGCTATAGTTACCCTCCAAGCTCCACTGCAAACGCATCGTAATACGTGCCAGCGCCAAAACCATCAATCAAAATATGATCGAGAGGTTTCATGTTCGGCAACTCACGCAGAAAAGCGATCATGTTGGATGCTGCACTCACATTACCAAAGTCACTCAGTAACCATGGCATCGGCAGAACAATCCCTTCGCTCTGCAAATGTTTTTCTTTTAGCTTATTGATCTTGTAATTTGCATGATGCACAATGGCAACCGCCAGTGACTTGCCAGCCATACCCAGTTCGTTCAATTTATCTTGATAGGCTGAATACACGTCACGCACTACTTGCACACCCGTGCGTACAAACAATTTAACCATACCCATCGGTCCAGCCATTGCAATGGATGAGCCATCATGTGGCTCATGCATTAACCCTGCCACACGGATGTTGTTTGCCAAAGGCTTTGTGACATCCACGTTGTATTCACCCTCGGGTTTTTGCTCCGAATGAGGGTAATACATGGCAACTTGCAATACACCGTCATCATCAAATACTTCGCGTGATTTGCCCGCGAGGAATTTCATGGTTTGACCAGGAATTACGCCGATCACGCCAGCCGCATTCCCAAACAATTGCAAAGCATTTGCATCATGCGATGAGCCAACGAACCGGCTCAAGCCTTCAATGCCACCAACAAGCACCTTCTTCCCGTATAAAGACTCGGCAATATTCTGGTCGAGTTGGAGGTTCTCGGGCAATTCAGGGTTCAATGCCAAATGCAGACTGCTCGTAGAACCGTCACACGCCTTGTGAATGGCAACCTTCAACGCCGAGGCAGGGATGCCAGCAGCTGTAGTGATACGGTCAAGGTAATCTTCGGTCAATGGCGCACTCATACCGATCAAAACCGCATCTACTTCAGAAGGCTCCCAATTACAGGCCTTCAGAGCCTCAATGAGAAATCTCTTCCCTACTTCCACTTCCAGTTCAGTATGTTCCTCGGGGGTCAGATTGAGAGGAACATGTTGTCGATTGAGAAAACCCAATTCAGACAGATTCAGCCTCTCTTGAGGAAGAAGCGGGCGGCCCAATCGCTGTTCGAGAAACTCAGGTAACTTGTCGTTATCATAGCTTGCACCCCAAGTCCCATAAACGCCGCCGATCCCAACAGATGAATTCGATACGCGTTCCATGCCGAACGGAATTCCTCCCGCAATGGGAAGTGTATGCCGCTCGACACCGGGGCGATCGTAAAAGGAATTGATTTTTGGTGTGTTTTCTGTAGTCATAGAGCTCCTTGTCTTATTAACAGTATAACCCTTTTCACACATTATGGTTTCGCCCCTCGGTTAGCCGCCTTAAAAACAGAAAAACGCAGAGCTTAAGCCCTGCGTTTTTCTGTTTCGGTGTAGTTGCTATACAGAGCAACTACAATGCAATCTTAACTTACAAAAACTGTCGCCATGCCAAATTTAAGGCAACTCGTTAACCCGGTTTGTTCCTGGTGGGTCAATCGGACCTTCAGAGCTTAAATAACGATTGAGTTCATCGAGATCAATGCCACCGCCAACACGTAACGCTGGGCTGACCTGATTGAAAGTAGTGAAGTTATCACCACCATCGGCAAGGAAGTTATTAACCGTAACATAATATGTAGCATTCAGGTCGAGCGGAACACCGTTCAGTTGGACGTTCGTAACAGTGACAGCGGTACACTTATTCGATGCATTGATCGTCTTCGACAAATCGTACGTAAACCCTGTCGATACGCCGAGGTGCAGAAATGGTCTGCTCGCAGATGTGGGTTGGCACTGTTGCTCGAGGACTGACACAATTTGCTGACCGGTCATTGGTATCGTCATCAATATGTTACTGAAGGGCTGGAATGTGAACGACTCCGCATACGTGATGATGCCATCCGCCGCCTCATTACCAGACTTTGCATACACTAGATCGGATCGAATACCACCCGGATTCATAAACGCAATTTGTGCGCCATTAGCCTGGGTTGCCCACAGTTGAGCGTCAGCAATCATATTGCCCGCATTGGACTCTGCACCTCGATCCTCGGCCGAACCACTGAAGGCACGTTTGATATCGCCCGTAATATAGCCAACTACACGTTTGCCAATCGGGTCAGCGAGGACCTTCCATTTGTTGATTATGGAGGTAATTGCCGGGTCAGGTGTAAGTTGGGCACGTATAACTGCATGATTGACTGCTGTGCTTAAGTCACGGCGTACATCATTAGTACGTCGGTCAAGAACAAGGCCAAGTTCTGATACCACGCGGCCAAACGAGTAAGCACTCGTGACGATTCGAGGATTCCCGTTGGGGTCTGAGAGCAAACAGTTGTAAGGCAGGTGGGTATGACCAGTGATGACCGCATCAATTGCAGGATCTAGGAGACTGTTAATCTGAACGATCGGGCCACTGATACCTACACAAGCATTAATCGCACCAGGAGGAGGTGTTTGGGAACCACCCTCATGCAACAGCACGACAATGGCATCCACGCCTTGATTGTGCAAAATGGGGACAAGTGCATTTGCTGTTTCAGCCTCATCGAGGAAGGACCAACCAGTGATTCCAGCTTGACCGACAAGTGTATCTGTATCTTCAAGAGTCATACCGATGAAAGCTACATCTACACCGTCAATATTATTAATCCAATAGGGAGGTAATGCAGTTTCTCCAGTTGTGTCGTTGACGACATTAGCCGCAAGCCAATGGAAATTCGCACCAGCATAAGGAGTACCAGGGAAGTAGCAACCATCAACGGGGTGGCACCCACCATTCTGCATGCGGAGCAGTTCAGTAACACCCTCGTCAAACTCGTGATTCCCAACGCTTGATACGATCAATCCCATAGAATTTAATGACTCGACAGAAGGCTCGTCATGGAAAAGCCCGGACAGGAATGGAGAACCACCGATAAGGTCACCGGCTGCAACAGTGATAGTATTCGTATGACCTTGGCGCAATTGGCTCAGTTTTGCCGAAAGATATTCGCCACCGCCTGCAGGGTCGCTACCCACATTTCCGGGGCCTGGATTCGAATTGGTCTCAAGGTAGCCATGGTAATCATTGAACGCCAGTAATTGGAGGTCAACAAGTTGCCAAGGAGGATCAATAATGGTTCCACCTCCAAAATCATCCAAAATTGTTCCTTGTGCACCGATGAACCACAAACCTACATATCCTCCCTTGTCATAATACGACCAGGAAGTAATATCACGCGATCCAAGCAAATCACTATTCCGGTAGACCTCAACAATGCCATTTCCATAAGCGCGGGCCCGGAATACATCGCCATCCACAAATGTGACAGGGATGTCATCGCCGTACTTAACCCAGCCTTGCGGCCATTCCCAGGTCCAAACCTGTACAACATGGTTCTTTGCATTATAGAGCGCTTCAATAACGCCTTTGCCCCATATTCTATTATTTTGCGACTTAAGCAGGAGGATTTGTTCAGGAGAGTTCTCGTTTATATCTTTAAGAGTAACAAAGACTTCCTGATCTGCCTCCAATTTGGTCTTCCAGTACATATCAGAATTTGAAGCACTACTGCGGACAGACAATTGACCGCCCACAATACGGTACTTGGATTGGTTGCCAGACCAATTTGCACCTAAAGCCCCATCTGCCCGATTAAAGTCATCAAGTACCCCAACTCCAGATACGCTCGCGTCTTGGTTCCATGTTTGGGCAGAAGCAGAAACAGGTACAAGAAGTAGTGAGAGTATCAACAAAAGAGAAAACAAACGAACGGACTTTTTCATGCTATTCTCCTCATTAGTATTAAAAACGGTTCGAATTTTTCAGACGCTATATTCCCCTATCGAGTATGGCTAAAGCACCTCCTTTCAAATAAAAAACACCCTAATATTATATCTAGTTTGATAATTTTATTGTAAAGGTTTGTTTATCAAAATATTATGGACTTGACAACAAGTATCAAAACACCCAACCCGATGTTGGTTTTCAACGAGGTGTAACCTTAACAATATTAATTTTGAAAAAACCAACATTTTTGTCATCTCAGAGAACTACCATTGTCATGAAGCTCACGACGGAACAGATATAATAAGTAGCATCCAATTATTTTACGGAGGACTCCACGATGCATTCAATACTTTCCACCCCCCTAAAAAAGGGGATACAAATTGGCCTAATATTGCTGTTGGGGCTTACTACACTAGGAACTAACGCTGTTTATGCGTTTGGTATGTGCGTACACCCCACAGGGGCAGGCCATTGTTTCACATCCGTCCAAGCCGCAGTAGACGCCGCCAATGACGGGGCGTCGATTCTGGTTTGGAAAGGGAAATATGTCGAACAGGTCTCAATCATTGACAAGAATCTGACATTGATCGGCCGTCCCGGTGCTGTAATCCAGGCACCTGCCACAATGGAGGATACACTTTCTCCAATAGCTGGAGCAGAAGGTCGCCCCATTGTTCTTGTCAACCACGCCAACGTGACCATTCGTGGCTTGACCATTGACGGCGCCAATTCAGCTGAAGCCAACCCGGCCATTTCTGGAATTCTATTCGTCAATGCTGACGGTGTAATCCGAGATAACCAAGTCAAAAACATTGGTTTTGGGACCCCTACTCTCCCAATTATTGATGGGGAGCCCATTTACCAAGGCGAAGGGATCATCGTTGTCAACTTCGAAGCAACCCCGCGCACCGTCACCGTTGCTGAGAATTGGGTCAGTAACTACAACACTATCGGCATTACAGTATTTGCCGAGGCCGACCAAAACGACCCAACGCTTCAAAACCTGACCGTGAACGTACTAAACAACACAGTAGTTGGCTCCGGCCCAACCGACGCTATCGATCAATTGGGTATCTTCTTCGGTGGGTATAATTTTGCAGATCCGCAATTTAGTATCACAGGCACCATCAAAGGGAACCGAGTTCGGGATTTGATCGCCCTTGAACCACATCCTTTACCGGGCGTTGGAATTGCCACACTAAGTACAGCCAATGTGGAAATCGCTGATAATGCCGTTGATAACACAAATATTGGTATGGCTGCAAATCAAGCGTCTGGAGCTCAAATCACAAACAACCAGATCGTCGGAGCGACACAAGACCCATACAGTTCCATTGGTCTCATGACATCAGGACAATATTTGCAAATCAGCAAAAATCGCTTCAAGAAAATGGGTACTGGCGTGATGCTATTCGTCGAAGACTCCATGTTTGGAAGCACGCTCAGCACCGGTATTGACGATAACCGCTTCGAATTCGTAGCAATGGACATCGTAACAGGCCCCGGTTCAGAACAGATCGACTTGCTGAGTGCCAAGTCAGCTACAAGCAGTGGTCCAGCCACCGCCGACATTTGGAAGAGACTGCCGATCCACCAACTACCATAACGTAAGTAAGAATCAAAACGCCACGTAGACAACCAAGTCCACGTGGCGTTTTCATTTGAATGACAGATTATAATAATTATTGAAAAGGAGGTTACAAAATGCCAAAAGCTCAAAAACATCCTAAAAATCAAATAAGTAAACAGCAAATTATTCAAGCCACAAAACGAAAAATCTTCTTTTTCATTACAACATTATTAACTGTTCTACTTGTATTAATATTTAGAATAGGCGAGGCTTTATGGCTGACATGGATTATTCAATACCGAAAACCGATCATAGGCATAGTATCGTTCATTACACTTTACGTATTCTTTTCAGCTCCTGTTGTTATCGAAGCCAATAGCAATCCACGTACCCTCTCAGGTCCAGGAAAAAACCCAAGAAATCCTTGGGGACTATACTGATATATGTTCTTCTCAAGAAAAAAACAAAAATTTTTTGTGTGGGGCACCCAATATAGTGCACTTTTTATAGTCACGGCAATTACTATCATCTCGTTGATAGGCTTCCTTGCCAAGTATTGGTGGGTTGGTGAACTGCTTAGCCAACTGCGACCACAATATGCGTTTGCCTTGACACTTTGCCTGCCTATTGTTGTATGGCGCTTCGGGCGAACTGGCTGGTTGTTTCTAATTCCTTTATTATTCAATGTCGCCACTTTTGCTCCGCTTTATTTCCACACACAGACTACTCAAAAACCAACAACGCAGACAATTTCAGTATTGCACTATAACTTGGACAATACGCTTTCATCACACACAATTGCCTTTGCCTATCTCCGTAGCCACCCTGTCGATATTCTCTCGTTACAAGAATTAACTCCGGAAGAAGCAGATCGATTGCATGAAGAGCTACCCGACTATCAAATTGCATATTCGCATCCCATGAATAATTCGCATGGATCTGCTGTATTACTGGGAACCGGTTCAGATATCCAAGTACAAACAGCAGAGGTCATTCACTTACCAGATTATTCGGTTCGACCCATTATTGCAATCACGCTGAATATACAAGGTCACTCAATCGCTTTTTTGAGTTTCCACGCCATTCGACCCGTCAGTGCATGGAATACAGATTTTCAAAAAATCGAATTCGGTGCTGCAGCTGAATGGAGTCGTCACCAACAGAACCAAGGGCAAGCAGTTTTCATGATCGGAGACTTTAACTCAACCTCTTGGTCAGCAAATTTTCATCAACTCCAACAGGACGGACAACTACTCAATTCAGAACAAGGGTTTGGATTGCAACCCACATGGCCAATAGGCTTGCCGATAGTATTTACGATCCCAATCGACCATTGTTTACATAGTCAGGAAGTTATGATTACCGACCGCTTCGCAGGTCCGTATCTCGGCAGTGATCATGCGCCTTTACATGTTCAATTTTCTATAAATGACTCGCCACCCTAGAAGGTGCGTGCAACAGTAGCTATTAGATATTACTTACCCGCTACCATTTCCAACACATCCAGCAAACGGGACATCCAATTTTCCCCGAACGAACACCAATAGGATGACTTGCCGCCTCGCACACCCGGACCCAGGTCTGCCAGCTGTTTTCCACCCTTTTCCTCACCGATAATAGGATAGCGCAAAACGACGTGTCCACTCTCCCAGCTAATAGAGGCCAATCCAACCTTCTCGGCGCGCAATTTGACTCGCATTTGATAGAACAAATTTTGAGTCATCTCCGGTAATTGGCCGAAACGATCTCGGAATTCCGATGCCAATGCGTCAATCTCGGTTTCATCACGCAAATCCGCAATGCGACGGTACAACCGTAGTCGTAAGTCTTGATCGGCGATGTAATCAGCAGGGATTCCAACTGCAAGAGGCAAATCCACATTCACAGGCATGGAAATTGGCTGAGTCAAACTTGAAAGAGTGATATCGATCTTTTCTCTTTCATCTTTCTTTCCATCCCTTGATGCCTCAATTCTTCGTATCTGCCTCACTGCATCCGCCAACAAACGCGTGTACAAATGAAACCCTACTGCCTGAATATGACCTGATTGACGTGTGCCAAGTAAATCCCCTGCGCCACGGATTTCAAGGTCGCGCATCGCGATGGAATAGCCCGCACCAAGTTGCGTATTCTCGGCAATAACTTCGAGACGCTGTTGCCCTTCTTGAGTAGGAGTCATCTTATTGTGGCGGAAAAAGTACGAATAGGCGCGCGCAGCCCCACGTCCGACCCTGCCGCGTAGCTGATAGAGTTGAGCCAGACCAAAGGTGTCGGCACGGTCCACGATGAGGGTATTCGCGTTCGGGATGTCCAATCCAGATTCAATAATTGTTGTTGATAACAGAATATCGGTCTCACCCAAATTGAAGCGATGCATCACAGACGCGAGTTGTCCCTCAGGCATTTGGCCGTGACCGATATCCACGCGCGCTTCAGGGACAAGTTGATTAAGATGCGCTTTCATCGCTTCGATGGTGTTGACGCGGTTATGCACAAAGAAGATTTGTCCGCCGCGCTCAAGCTCACGCAAGATCGCTTGACGAACCAACTTCGGTGAATACGGACCGACATGCGTAACGATAGGAAGGCGTTCCTCAGGCGGAGTGTTGAGGTTGGAAATATCACGCACACCCGTGAGGGCCATATACAACGTACGCGGAATGGGCGTAGCAGTGAGCGTGAGAACATCCACCTCTGTGCGAAGTTTCTTGAGGTGCTCTTTGTGAGTCACGCCGAAGCGTTGCTCTTCGTCAATCACAACCAAACCAAGATTCTTGAATTGCACATCGCCAGAGATCAAACGATGCGTGCCGATAATGATGTCAATCTCGCCTAAAGCGAGTCCATGCACAATACTGGTCTGCTCACGCGGCGTACGAAAACGCGAAAGCATTTCCACTTTCACAGGGAACGCGGCAAGACGCTGCAAAAACGTTTCATAATGTTGTTGCGCCAGCACAGTTGTCGGAACCAATATCGCAACCTGCTTACCATCCATCACCGCTTTGAACGCGGCACGCAATGCCACTTCTGTTTTCCCATACCCCACATCGCCACACAACAAACGATCCATCGGACGCGGCGCTTCCATATCGCGTTTGATATCGTTCAACGCGCGCAATTGGTCATCGGTTTCCACGTACGGGAACGAA
The DNA here is from genome assembly GCA_016721115.1 of Candidatus Defluviilinea proxima. Taxonomy (NCBI): domain Bacteria; kingdom Bacillati; phylum Chloroflexota; class Anaerolineae; order Anaerolineales; family Candidatus Villigracilaceae; genus Candidatus Defluviilinea; species Candidatus Defluviilinea proxima. The sequence goes on along the minus strand of JADKIW010000001.1, from coordinate 3,254,505 downwards.
TCTTCCAATTCCTTTTGCCACGCAGTATCCGCCTTGAACGAATAGCCTTGCACCACATTGCGCCGCGCATACAAGTCCAACATCTCTTGCGCAACTTCCAGCACTGCTTCTTTGACACGCCCCTTCTTCTCGTGCCACTCCTGCCCGCCCAAGCGATCCAAGGCAGGCACAGCGCCTTCTGCGCCCACGTAACGCGTCAACCGATCTGCTTGATGCACAGGCACATACAACTGCCCGCCACCATCGTACTCCACCGCTAAAAACTCACGCACATGGTTATCGAGCTCACGTTGCACCAACCCGCCAAAACGCCCCACACCGTGGTCAATGTGTACAACGTAATCGCCCGCCTGCAGATCCGCATAGATCGATTCAGGCGTCTCTGCCACTTGTCGCTGACGTGTGCGCGGTTGCGGGCGTTCCCAGCCGAAGACTTCTGAATCAGTGATTAGGTGAATAGATACTTGAGAATCGAGATTGAGAGTAAAGCCTTCGGACAGAGATGCTTCAATGAACGTTGGGGCATTGGATTCTGCCTCTTCGATATTCGACTCAACCCAAAGCTCTTCCAATCTATGAGCTTGACGCGACACGACAACAACCGCTTCATTCTTCGACGCCAAACCTGCCGCGTGGTCAATAAACTGTCTCAACCTCCCCGCAAAACGCTCGTCATGCCCGAAGCAAGACGACAACGAGTTTTCCAATTCTCCAGTCTCTATGCTCTGCACTCCTGTGGAATAACCCAACTCCAAAGACGTGCGTCCATGCAACCCATCGTGCAACTCAGACCACGGAATATAGGGCAACGGGAAATCAGCAGAGAGCACATCTTCTTCAATGCTTTCTCTTCTAAAACGGACAGCCTGCTCTTCCACCTCCGCCGCCATACTCTCCACAATGGAAAGATCATCAATCAAGACAATTGTCTTCTGCGGAAGATAATCGAGCAGGCTTGCAGGTTGCTGATGCAACAACGGTATATGAAATTCAGAGAGTTCTGTTTCCTGTTCACCTGAAGCAATATATTCGCGCGCTGGTGTCACAAGAATTGATTCGAGTTTCTCAACCGTTCGCTGTGACGCGGGATCAAATCTGCGAATGGTTTCTATTTCATCGCCAAAGAAATCCAAACGGACAGGTAAAGTTTCGGCTGGAACCCACAAGTCCATGATGCCGCCACGTTTTGAGAATTGACCAGGCTCCAGCACCGTATTGACGCGTTGGTAACCGGTCTCCACCCAACCACGGGTCAATACATCAGGCTGGGTAGACTGCCCAACAGATAGCTTCTTACACGCCTTGAGAAAGTCCCTACGTGGTAATGTCCGCGTCATCAACGAACGGACAGATGTCACAAATATCGGCGAGGTCTCAGGCTTTTGTGCAAACGGCAGATGATATTCAGACAAAGCGATCAACGTCTGCAAACGCTCACGCCGTGTTGCCACTCCCCACGCGGCTTGTTCGTAGAATAACGGATTCGGTTCTGCAAAATGATAACGTGGCGACTTGACCCAAAATCCCAACTCATCGAACAATGACAAGGCATGGTCCGCGCGATCAGTGATCAGCAGGACGGGACGATTCAAGTCCGCATGCAACGCAGCAAGGATCGGCAGGCGCGTGGCGCGCGGTAACCCCAAACCAGGAAGTTGTCCGTCGGTTTGAAGTTGCTTCAGCAATTGCTGATATTGAGAGAGGGAGCGGATGTTATCTAAGATAAGTTGCATGTAATGTAGGGGCGGGTCTCCCCGCCCAAATATTATCGGATGGCAAACGTGACGGCAAGACGCCGCCCCTACGCATCCACCGATCCGTTGAAATCATTCATTGCCTTGTTCAGTCCATGATTCACGAAAGCGAAAACAGCGTCTGCCCCACGATCAAGGATTTCAGAAAGAGATTTCATCTCATCCTTCGAGAAATCCTGCAATACGTAGGCGGCAGGGTCCATGCGGCCGGGGGGACGGCCAATGCCAATGCGTAAACGTGGGATATCCTTCGTACCTAACTTCTCGATAATGGAACCCAATCCACGCTGGCCTCCCGGTCCGCCCGAGGCGCGGATGCGAATGGTGCCGAAGGGAATATCCAGATCATCAGAGAGAACGATCAGGTTTTCATTGGGAACCTTGTAGAAGTGCGCCAGTCCCTGCACAGATTGACCTGAGAGATTCATGTAGGTCTGTGGCTTGGCAAGGATGAGCTTCTTTTCATCATGTCGTGCATCCAAAACAATGGCTTTCGATTGCAATTTCATCCCGCGCGCATTTAAGCGGACAGCGATACGGTCAATGAGCATAAAGCCAACGTTGTGGCGATTATCTTTGTATTCACGGCCCGGGTTGCCGAGGCCAACAATAAGAAATGTATTTTCAGTCATAATTCAATCCCAAAATAGAGATCACCTGCGAAACCTGTATATCGTCCTTTTTGTCTTTTATTGAATGCCATGCGGCAGAATGGAGCATTGTACCGAAAACCGATTCCTCTTCGGGGAGAAACTCCAAAGTTGGCTCGATATTGTCATTCATCAACTCCGCGAGGTAGCAATAACTTTTCCCAAACTCATAGTCTTCCACAAACAACAAGCGAATCACTTTTACATCCAAACCTGTTTCTTCTTTCACTTCACGAACTGCGGCCTGATCGAACGGCTCGCCTTCGTTTACTCCCCCACCTGGAAAAGTCCAATAAGTACGGGATGGTATTTGATGGCAAACCATAAGGATCTTGTCGTCATGGAGAACTGCCGCGCAGGCACGAGGTCTATCCACGATTAGTACCTACGGAAGCGTAGACCAAGTCCAGCAAAAACGAATAATCCGAGAATGACCAACGCACCACGTCCAAAGCTCGTGGAAATGGACGTTTGATCGAGAGATGCCGCGTTAGTTGCCAGCGGGGTTGGCGTGGGACGCGGTGTCAGTGTCGGTGTGGGAGATGATGCAACAAGGAATGGTGTAGGAATCCCTTCATCAAGTTTATTAGGTGTTGCAGTGACCAAAGGCGTTGGTGTCAGAATGGGCGTGTCGTTCTGTATTTTTATTTGCACTGTGGATTCTTGAAACGAACCGTCACCAAGAATGACGCGCAAGCGCAAAACGTAGTCGCCATCGCTGATCGTGGCTGTGTCCCAAGTGGAGAGAGGAGAATCCACTACGGGCTGAGAAGAGGATTGGATGGCGAACCAGGTGTCGGTGGCGTTGGAAGCGTACGAAAAATCCAGTTGAGAGGAAACAAAGCCCGGGATGTCCGTTGTGCCCGTGATGTTCACTTGTCCACTGACTGTGCTCCCAGATGTTGGAGATGTGATGGCAACCGGGGAGGCAACCTGCGCGGCAATGATGAAAAAAGTCAGCAACAGGAGGAAATGGATAAGGAACCGAACAGATGGTATGGGTTTCATGAAATTGACGAATAAGTTTATCATACAAAAAACAGCAGGCGATACCCTCATTAGTATTCACTTCCGAACCGATAGAACTTGCCACGCTACTTTTTGCCAAAACGGGTCAGGTTGAGTCTGTCACGTAATAACAAAGCAGGGCAGGCTTGAACGCCTGCCCTTGTGAGGTGCACTAACTCAAACTCTTCCGTACTTTTTTACGGTGCGGCGATCACCAACTCTGTGGTCATCCCCACATCATCCAACGAAGTGTACCAGTAGTCGGTCGTCAGGCCTTCTGTCGGGATCCCCAGGATCTCGTTGAAACTGCTCAGGTACTTCGTTCTCTCACTCGTGAACACCTTCACTCCGTTCGTGCTCACTACTCGCACTGGTCCTCCGTTGATCCCATACCGCGGGAACACTCTCTGCCCCGGCAGGATCGAGTACGGTGTCGTGTTCTTCTTCACCCCGCCGATGTATACATCCACTTCCGCTGTCTCTGTCTCACTCGGGTTCCCGATCACCAGGTACGTGATCATGCTGGCATCATCCAATGAGGTGAACCAGAGCTCGGTCGAGGTTTGAGCTATCGGGTATCCCAATACTTCATTGAAGCTGTTCCCATACTTCGTTCTCTCACTCGTGAACACCTTCACTCCGTTCGTGCTCACCACTCGTACCGGTCCTCCGTTGATCCCATACCGAGGGAACACTCTCTGCCCAGGTAGGATCGAGTACGGTGTCGTGTTCTTCTTCACCCCTCCGATGTACACATCTACCAATGCGGTCTCCGTCTCGCTCGGGTTCCCGATCACCAGGTACGTGATCATCCCCGCATCGTCATAGCTCGTGAACCAGAACTCTGTGTCCAGTTGGGTCGAGGGGAACCCCATCACTTCGTTGAAGCTGTTCCCATACTTCGTTCTCTCGCTCGTGAACACACTCACTCCGTTCGTGCTCACCACTCGCACTGGCCCGCCATTGATCCCATAGCGCGGGTACACTCGCTGCCCAGGCGGGATCGAGTACGGTGTTGTGTTCTTCTTCACTCCGCCGATGTACACATCCACTTCCGCTGTCTCTGTCTCACTCGGGTTCCCGATCACCAGGTACGTGATCATCCCCGCATCGTCCAATGAGGTGAACCAGTATTCGGTCGTCAGTTGATCCGCGGGGAATCCTACGATCGAGTTGAAGCTGCTCCCGTAGATCGCTCTTTGGCTCGTGAACATCGCCATCCCGTTCGTGCTTCTCACTCGCACCGGTCCGCCGTTGATTCCGTACCGATTTGTTATACGTCCGCTTGGTGCAACGGTGTAGTTCTTTGGCGGATTACTCCCGATCGTGACTCCAACATTTGCAGATTTAGTGATTGTGTAAGTCTCACCACCTGTAAAATTTCCATTTCCTGTACCCACCCCACCAAGCGGATTATTCGCCGCGTCTTTGATACTGTCGTCATCCACCATATCCAAACGGATGGTGCCATTGCCGGAGCCGGTGTTCACTGTGACGATATACGTATTTCCAGAGCCGCTCACGCCTGTGATAGATGCGCCTGTGACACCGGTGGTGGTCAAGGTGAAGTCGGTTGTGTCCACACCGGTGACGGCTTCCGAGAAAATCACAGTAAAGTCCACATCAGTGAAAGAAGTATATTCCGCTCCTATGCGGCGAATCGAAGAGATATTTGGTGGAACTGTATCTTCAGGCATACATTGATAGATAATGACATCATCCACCCACCATCCCCAAGCATAGCCTAATGCATCGAGTCCCATTCGCCAGCGGAATGTAACCGTTTGTCCTGCCAGGGAAGCCAGATTCAAGCGGGTACTGATATAGCCATGACTGGAGCCCACAAACGCAGACCGTCCCTGCAAAGGATTTCCTGCTGGACTGGTACGAATTGTGCCTTTATAGCCGTTAAAATCGATCAAAGACTCAGCGTCGTGCCATGTTGCACCGCCATCAACACTGTATTCCAGCACACCGCCATCATCGTAATACCCCGACGCTTCATAAGCTTCAAAATCATAGGCATGTGCAAAGTGTAAGTAAACATCGTTGGGAATCGTGACAGCAACCAGTATCGCGCTTGCATCTGTCACATCGCCCGGATAATCATCGGCAAATAAGAAGTGATTGCCCGAATGTGCATAGCGCCCATAGGGGGAGTCAAGCTGCCAGCGTGGGTATGCCCCATTGTCGAAGGTCCAATTTCCTCTTCCCGATTCCAGATCGTCAGAGAAGACATTTACCCGGACACCTCCCTGATCGCAGTAGGGCACGTCGGCATTGAAGTTTGCGATTGGCTGCCCATTCATTTCCACAGCGTCAATGGCGTTCTTTACTTCTGAGCAATCCGCGGTTGTGATCCCCTTTTGACCAATCAAGTCCGAGCAAGCCTGCTGGATTGCATAGTACAAATCTGAGTAATCTGACCCAGAGGAAAGCAGGTGGGTATTCACCTCATAATAAATGGCAATCGTCTTGTCCCAGCCAATCGCCGCCACTGTCTTCCCATTGAAACTCCCCCCTTCGACCATCAAGAAAACAGCTTTGTTATTAATACCACTGTTGGAATGAACGCCACCATTGTCACTTGTGTCTATATAGTAATTGCTGCTGGTCATCTGATCTGGATCGCCATAGACAGTCGGATCACTCATATTACGAAGAGCGCCCAGATCGAGAACATCCTCACCTATCAGCCATTTAACTGCACTCGTATCATTTCCTTTTCCATTGGTTTGGTCATAGTATTCTCCCCACAAATCCGAAAAGGATTCATTGATGGCGCCAGATTGATAGTAATAGAAAAGGTCGGATTCATATTGTGTGACACCGTGCGTTAGTTCATGAGCCACAACGTCATCTGCCAGAGGAAAATCGTAGGTGTCTCCATAGACCATTTGTGAACCATTCCACGCAGCATTTGCATACGCATCACTGTAATGAACACTTGAGATAATTGTCATTCCAGCGTTGTTGATACTGTTCCGGGAATGTTCGATCGCATATAAGGAGTAGGTCCCTGTCGCAAATTCATGCGCAGCATCTGCATGTCCGTCAAACCCATTTGTGCAACCAGGCTTGGATTGATTGCATAGGAACGTACCTGGCAGACTGATGTAGTTATTTGCCGTATAGGTTTGAATTTTAGTATCTATGGCAAGAGTTGAATTGCCTAGGATGAAGCTGGCAGGCATGCTCACACCATTCACTGTGGCTACAATAGAATATCTACCACCAATGCTGTTGGCCGAAAACGCAGCCGAAGTCGCAAACCCATTTACATCTGTCACGGCTGTAGAAATGTTTGTGCCTGTATCTGTAAATATCGCACTCGCTCCCTGATACGGAGCAGTAAACGTGACTGGCTCTCCTTGAATGCTGTTACCATCTTCATCCAAAACTAGGACGATTAATCTAGACAATGCCGCGCCGTTAGTCACAAGTAGTTGAGGAGATCCTTCATAGGCAATAATGTACTGAGGAGTTGTACCCGTCGCGGAATATTCAATAGCACCAATATCGCAACCCTCCCCTGCCGGGCGTATACCCCCACGTTGATCGACAGGCGGACATTGGAATGAATCCCCTGCATCAATTGCTGGACTGCTGTTCAAGAGTGGATGGAAACCGCTTGTGAATAAAGGCAGCAATTGGGGGTCTACACCTACCCGATCCGTCCCGGCAGGGATAAAGGGATAACTGGAATCTCGGCAGACGGGAACAGAACCGAATAGATTGTGGCCCAGGGATGACATGGTGCGTTTTTCTCCGTTGCAGTCACCGCGGGGATTGCCAGCCAGAATGCTGTTCCCGATTTCAAGATTTCCTTTGTAGGGGTTCGCAATCGAAATTGCCTCTGTTCCGCCATTGTTTGTGATCGTGGAATATTGAATTCTGACTGTTCCCTCGATAAGACTAATGGCACTGCCAGAATAGACATAGCCATCTGTGTCTCCGGCATGGTTACCGCTAATTGTCGTGTTCGAAATAATTGAAGTTCCAGAATAGTTGTAAATGCCATTGTTGTTGTTGATGGATGCGCCCTGGTCAAAGTGCAGGGTGCCTGAATTCTCGTGATAAATACCGAATTTACTTTTTTGAATAATAAATCTTGAAATATAGACATCGGCACCACTTACTGAAAGACCATTCGAAGTTGGATTACCCTGAATGGTCGAATAACCGGTCTGTGCGCTAAAGGTGCTGTCCCAGCCGCCCAAGAGCGTCAAGCTTTTGGAGATAACCGTTGGCGGATACATTTCAGCCGCAATCAGGATAGGATCTCCGGTTCCAGCTTTCGCCATCGCACTTTCGAGAGTGAGGCATGGAGCGGTCGGCAAACTACAGGAATTGGTATCGTTCCCTGTGGAGGCAACGAACCAGGCGACATTCGTCAGGCTAAAGTTCACTGCCCCTGCCACGCTGGAGACAGAAACAGTAACGTTGTAGCTGCCCATCTGTGAGTTGGCAGTAAATGGCGAGGAAGTGGCAATCCCGTTTTCATTGGTCGTTACAATAGTGGTATTGTTCTGCGTATCCGCAAACGTACCACTTGGCCCAGAGGCAGGCGCCGTGAAGGTGACGGCTGCTCCAGGGACCGGATTGCCGCCAGCATCGACGAGAAAGACAGTAAACGGCTGACGGAAGGGCAGAGACGGGGCTGTATGCTGATTCGATCCCGACAGAACTCCCAGGGAGATAGCTGGCCCGGGAGCTGTATATTCGACCGCTCCGATATCGCAGGCGGCTCCTGTTGGACGTGTAACGCCGCGTTGATCGGTGGCGGGGCAGGTGGCTGGATCCGCCCGATTCACTGCCAGACTGGTGGAGGCGAGGACATGATACCCAAAGGACAGCAAGGGAGAGAGCCCGGGATCCACATCTACCAGATCGCTGGGATCCGGTGCAAAACTAGATACGCTGACACAAGCCGGATAGCGGCCAAAAATGTTATGCCCCATGGAAATCATTTTCGAATTTTCGACGTAACAATCTCCAACGCTATTTCCCGCCAGAATGCTGTTCCCGATTTCAATCGAGACAGTGCTGCTATTGTCACCGTAGACCGCATAACTGCCACCATTGTTGGCAAGTGTGGAATATTGAATGCGAACTATTCCAGATCGATTGCTAATAGCACTGCCAGGGATACCACTGCTCTGGTTGCCGCTGATGGTCGTGTTTATAAGAAGCGCATTTCCAGTGGCATAATTGTAGAATCCAACCTTGTTGTTGAGCAGGGCACCTTGTTCAAACCTTAAGGTGACTGCGCTGTTATAAACACCATACTTGCTGTTTTGAACGATGAATTTTGAAATGGAGACATTGGCACCACTGGTCGTGATGCCATCCGCAGTCGCGCTGCCCTGCACAATTGAGTATCCGTTCTGAGAAGTGAAGGTGCTATCCCAGCCACCCTGGAGGGTCAGGATCTTGTAAATACTTGCCGGTGCATAGGTTCCCACCGCTATCCGGATGGTATCTCCGTCGGCGGCTTTCGTGACTGCTTTGTTAATCGTAAGACATGGAGCAGCAGGCACACTGCAGGAATTTGAATCATTCCCGGTGGGAGCAACGAACCAGGCGACATTCGCCAGTGCAAAGCTCACCGATCCAGATAAGCCAGGGGATGTCGCTACAACGTTGTAGCTGCCGATCTGGGAATTGGCAGTGAACATTGAGGATGTGGCAATCCCATTGTCATTGGTAGTTGCAACGGTAATGCTGTTTTGTGTATCCTCGAACGTCCCACCTGGACCGGAGGTAGGTGCCGTAAATATGACAGTTACTCCGCTGACCGGACTTCCGGTGTTATCCGTCACATAGACAACCAAGGGAAATTGGAAAGGCAGGGATGGACCGGAATGTTGATCCGATCCCGATACAATTCCAAGGAAAGCGGCTGACCCTGGAGCCATATATTCAAACGCGCCAATGTCGCAAGCCGCGCCTTGTGGACGCGTGGTGCCACGTTGATCGGTGGCGGGGCAGGAGGCAGGATCAGCATGATCCACCGCCGGACTGGTGGAGGCAATAGGATGATAGCCCAACGCAAATAAGGGTAACAACTCAGGATCCACTCCAACCTGATCGGTAGAATCTGGGATAAAACTAGATGGGTCGGAACAGACAGGTGAATTCCCAAAAATATTATGACCCGTGGATGTCATATGTGTGCTTTCGACATCACAATCTCCAGGACCATTTCCCGCTAGAATACTGTTTCCAATTTCAATATATGAATCACTATTAATGTTGTGAATCGCGTAGGAACCAGCATTGCTTGTTATGGTCGTGTATTGAATGTGGACTATCCCATGGACATTACTGATGGCACTGCCGACATAGCTGCCACCTTGATTGCCGCTGATGGTCGTGTTCGTGAAGCTTGTATCTCCACTGGAGTTATATATCCCATTCTTGTTATTGATCAGACCTCCCTGCTCGAAGCTTAATGTACCTCCGTTGTGATAAATACCAAATTTACTGTTTTGAACAACAAATCTTGAAATAGAGACATAGGTGCCACTGGTCGTGATGCCATCCGCAGTTGCGCTGCCTTGGACGATCGAGTAACCAGTCTGCGATGTAAAGGTGCTATCCCAGCCGCCCTGAAGGGTCAGGCTTTTGTAAATACTTGCCGGTGCATAGGCTCCCACTGCAATTTGAATGGCATCCCCATTGACCGCTTTCGTGACTGCTTTGTTAATTGTAAGACATGGAGCAGCAGCACACTGCAGGAATTTGCATCATTCCCGGTGGGAGAAACGAACCAGACAGCATTTGTCAGTGCAAAGCTCACCGATCCAGGTAAGCCGGGGGTTGTCGCTACAACGTTGTAGCTGCCGATCTGGGAATTGGCAGTGAACATTGAGGGTGTGGCAATCCCATTGTCATTGGTAGTTGCAACGGTAATGTTGTTTTGTGTATCATCGAAGGTCCCACCTGGACCGGAGGCAGGCGCGGTGAAGGTGACCGTCGCTCCGCTGATTGGATTGCCGAAGGCATCCGTCACATAGACAGCCAAGGGAAATTGGAAAGGCAGGGATGGACCGGAATGTTGATCCGATCCCGATACAATTCCAAGGAAAGCGGCTAACCCTGGAGCCATATACTCAAACGCGCCAATGTCGCAAGCCGCGCCTTGTGGACGCGTGATGCCACGTTGATCGGTAGCGGGGCAGGAGGCAGGGTCAGCATGACCCACCGCCGGACTGGTGGAGGCAATAGGATGATAGCCCAATGGTAGCAATGGCGAGAGCTGAGGATCCACTCCAACCTGATCGGTAGAATCTGGGACAACACTGGATGAACTGGAACAGACTGGGAAGCGACCAAAAATATTATGACCCGTGGATGTCATGATGTTGCTTCCGATATAACAGTCTCCGCTGGCATTTCCTGCCAGAATACTGTTCCCAATCTCAATGGGGGCGTTGCTACTGGTGTTGTAAATCGCATAACTACCGGTATTATTGGTAATCGTTGAATATTGAATACGAACCGCTCCGATGCCGTTTGCAATAATGGCACTGCCAGATATACTGCTGCTCTGATTGCCGCTGATGGTCGTGTTCGTGAAGCTTGTATCTCCACTGGAGTTATATATCCCATTCTTGTTATTGATCAGACCTCCCTGCTCGAAGCTTAATGTACCTCCGTTGTGATAAATACCAAATTTACTGTTTTGAACGACAAATCTTGAAATAGAGACATAGGTGCCACTGGTTGTGATGCCATCCGCAGTCGCGCTGCCCTGCACAATTGAGTATCCGTTCTGAGAAGTGAAGGCGCTATCCCAGCCGCCCTGGAGGGTCAGACTTTTGGAGATGCTTGCCGGTGCATAGGTTCCCACTGCAATTTGAATGGCATCCCCATTGACCGCTTTCGTGACTGCTTTGTTAATTGTAAGACATGGAGCAGCAGGCACACTGCAGGAATTTGCATCATTCCCGGTGGGAGAAACGAACCAGACAGCATTTGTCAGTGCAAAGCTCACCGATCCAGGTAAGCCGGGGGTTGTCGCTACAACGTTGTAGCTGCCGATCTGGGAATTGGCAGTGAACATTGAGGATGTGGCAATCCCATTGTCATTGGTAGTTGCAACGGTAATGCTGTTTTGTGTATCCTCGAACGTCCCACCTGGACCGGAGACAGGCGCGGTGAAGGTGACCGTCGCTCCGCTGATTGGATTGCCGAAGGCATCCGTCACATAGACAGCCAAGGGAAATTGGAAAGGCAGGGATGGACCGGAATGTTGATCCGATCCCGATACAATTCCAAGGAAAGCGGCTAACCCTGGAGCCATATACTCAAACGCGCCAATGTCGCAAGCCGCGCCTTGTGGACGCGTGATGCTACGTTGATCGGTGGCGGGGCAGGAGGCAGGATCAGCATGATCCACCGCCGGACTGGTGGAGGCAATAGGATGATAGCCCAACGGTAGCAATGTGGATAACTGGGGATCGACCCCAAGCCGGTCAGTGGGATGTGGCACAAAAACACCAAAGCAGGCAGGCGAACGGCCAAAAATGTTATATCCCGTGGATGTCATGTTGCCGCTCGAAACGTAACAGTCCACTTCGGCATTTCCCGCTAGAATACTGTTTTCTATCTCAATGTGGGCGTTGCTGTTTGTACTCCGAATCGCCTGACTACCCCCATTACCTGTGATTGTTGACGACTGTATTTGAATCAACCCATGGACATTGCTAATAGCACTTCCGGCTGGACTAGTGCTCTGGTGTCCGCTGATGGTTGTGTTAACGAAGGTTGTATCTCCATTGTAATTGTAAATCCCATTTTTGTTATTGATCAGACCTCCCTGCTCGAAGCTTAACGTGCCCCCGTTGTGATAAATACCGAATTTACTTTTTTGAACGACAAATCTTGTAATGGATACAACCGTACCACTTGTAGAAATACCATCTACAGTATCACTGCCCTGTATGAAAGAGTGCCTGGACTGTGAAGTAAATGTAACGTCCCAGCCCCCGGAAAGTGTCAGGCTTTTGGAAATGGTCACAGGAGTATATGTTCCGGCCGCTACCACGATAATATCATCCGCTGCTGCTTTATTGATGGCCGCTTGTATTGTTGCACAGGGCAAGGCAGAGGTAGAGCAAGAGTTCAAATCATCGCCTGTGGTTGCTACATACCAGGGGGCACCACCAGTAGCTGTCACTTCGTTTATGGGGGTTTCTCGGGTGGAGATCTCTTCTGTTGGAAGGACAGCGACCGTCGCCGTCAGGGTTTCTGTGGGGATGGATGTTTCAGAAGGGATCGGTGTTTCCGTGAGAACAGGGTCCTCAGAAGGAATGGATGTTTCCGTTGGGAATGTAGTTTCAGGAGGTAAAGGAGTCGGCGTTGGGTCGAGATCTTGGCTTTTCCCTGAACTTCCCGTGAGTTTCCAAGACGTATCCACCTGATTGAAGTGCAAGCTAATGTTGCCTCGCTGCGCATTGACCAACACCAGTTCGCGCACAGGCATGCCTTCATCAATCGGCGTGATCTCCATACGCCAGACAAGTTCCACAGGTCGGGTGCTTGGCTGTAATAGACTCTCATCAAAGACCCACAACTCGGGTTCAGAAACAACAAATTCTTCGGGAGATGCCTGATACCATTTTGCCATCGCTCCAAGAGCGGTTTCTGTCGCTTGCGACGCATCGATCACCGGGTCGGTTAGAAGCGAAAGATTGGGCGATACCTCTCCGTTCATCGAATACAAGTCGCCCTTGTCATTCGTGTTCACGATCAATTCCCCGCCCATCACTGGAATTCCGTTATATTCTTGTTGGTAACGAACAGTCAGACGCCCATCCTCAGCGCGGACAGATTTCATCTCAGACAGATCGCGTGCAGGATTCGTGACCCCAAATTCAGGAGCAAATTTATTTACCAAAGCCCTGCCCGGATCTTGAGGACGAGCAAACGCACCCAAAATTCTGGAAGCCGAAAGCACGCGTCCACTTTCTGGACCTATGAAACTGACCCGACTACTTTGTGCATTGAATTGGCGCCTGATACCATCACCGCTCTGGGCGGATACAGTAACAGGCTGGATGGCTGAGAACAACATATTAAATATTAAGGTAATCGTTATCAGTTTTTGAAACTTATTTTTTATAATCATCTCTGGAAACTCCCTTGGGGAGAAAGAGTGTCCCTCCCTGATAAAATTGCATTATCTGATTAGATAATTACACAAATATTATAAGCAAGATAAATTACTGATTACAAGGTATCAGATGTCACAAATTGGTTACATCTTCCAGGTTTCATCTCTTTAGACTAAAACTCGGTATACTTAACCTAACCCACCAGGAATCATCATGCCCTCTCAGAAGCTGACACACGCGCCAAATTGATTGACCCTGCCCTCCATGCCCGCGGCTGGACCCTGACGGGGATTTGATTCGCCGCGAGGAGACTGCCGGCGTAGTGGAGGTCGTGGATGTTGATAGTTATTCCAAACATCCCCCTGCTTTAAAATGGAATTACGGCATGTACAAGCCTTATTAAAAGACACCGAAAAAGAAGCTGATGCGATTGCGCTGGCAATGCCAAAAGCAAAGGGGATTATCTTCGCAAAGTTGGAGCAACAAGCCGACGAAGTCAACAGACGGTATCAGGCATTGACCACCCACAACGTGAGATTAGAGGAAGCCCTATCCTACGAACTTACAGACCGCAATATAGATAACCTGCTGGAATTCCGCGAAGCCGTCGCGGTAGGGTTGGAGAATCCCACTTTTGAAGATAAAAGGCGATGGTTAGAGATATTACAGACAAAAGTCACAGTAATAAACGGCATCGCAACTATTACTTGTCGGCTAGGAGGCAAGCCGCTTGAATACCGTCTTTTTAAGTTAGAGACTTCAATAGGTCTAACATGAAGCATTAGGACGGTCAAATTTAGGGAAGCAGATACACTTGAATAACAAGTTCTTTACAAATGGTTCACGATATATACGGTGCTATTCTCTTGCATTTTGAAGTATGGTAAACTTTGGCAGACTTCCCCGCTTATAACGGGACTACGCACTCAGGAGATACATTATGTCCAAATCCCGCTCTGACCAAATGGTGGAGCGCCTGCGCAGCATGCAGGCCGCCGCACCCGACATTGAAGCTTCAGCTGTTGTTTCTGTAGACGGCTTGATTATGGCATCTGCCCTGCAACAGGGCGTGGAGGAAGACCGCGTATCGGCCATGTCGGCCGCGATGCTCTCCCTCGGAGAGCGTATTTCCAACGAATTAGGGCGCGCCGGGCTTGAGCAGGTTTATATCAAAGGTGACGCCGGTGCTATTGTTTTGACCTCGGTCGGTGATGAAGCTGTATTGACAGCCTTGGCTCGCCAGGATGCCAAACTAGGCATGATCTTCCTTGAGATGCGGCGTGCGGCCGAAGATCTCACTAAACTGGTCGGATGAACCAACGTCACGGTCAACGACTTTCACACCAAGTATTCCCCGATGGGGAGGGCTTCAACGCCCTCCCCATCTAATTTAACCCCCAGACTACCCCTCTCCTAAAGAAGAGGGGTATTTCATGAAAGGAAGTGTATGACGACAAAATATTTATTCTATACGGGCGGAGTTGTTTCATCAGTTGGCAAGGGCGTGACTGCTGCCGCAACAGGACTTCTTCTCAAAGAGCGCGGCTTCAAAGTGGCCGTGCAAAAACTGGACCCCTATATCAATGTGGATCCGGGCACAATGAGCCCATACCAACATGGAGAGGTGTACGTCCTTGATGACGGCGCAGAAACGGACCTTGATCTTGGGCACTACGAAAGATTCATTGACATACGCCTCAGCCGTTCCAGCAATTTCACCAGCGGACAGATCTATGCAGAGATCATCAGCAAGGAACGTCGCGGTGATTTTCTCGGAGGCACGATTCAAGTTATTCCTCATATCACCAATGAGATCAAGAGACGTGTAGCATCCATCGGTAAAGAGACCGAGGCAGATGTTGTGATCGTCGAGATCGGCGGGACGGTGGGCGATATCGAGTCACAGCCATTTCTCGAAGCATTGAGGCAGTTACGTAACGAGGTCGGACGCGAAAACGTGTACTTCATCCATGTGACATGGCTCCCCTACATCGGCGCGACCGGTGAGATCAAGACCAAACCCACACAACATTCGGTGGCGGCGCTTCGTTCCATCGGTATTTCTCCCAACATGATCATTGCTCGTTCAGATTACCCAATAGACCGTGAACTGTGCGACAAGATCGCTACATTCTGCGATGTGGACAAAGAAGCCGTTGTTCCCATGGTGACAAGCGACGTGTTGTATGAAGTCCCGTTGTTATTGGAACGCGCAGGCGTTGGCGATTATCTGGTTGAAAAGTTGAACATGAAGGCAACCAGTAAACCTGATATGAAGGCATGGGAAAAATTAGTGGAACGTGTACGGAAGGAAAAACCAACGGTCAAAGTAGCATTGGTTGGGAAGTATGTTGAGTTACAAGATGCGTACATGTCCGTGCGTGAGGCGCTAAAACATGCCGCGCTTGCCAATGAAGTGGAAGTGGAGATCGGCTGGGTACATTCCGCCGACCTGGAAAAAGACAAAGGCTGGGAAACTGTTCAAGGTGCTGATGCAATCCTCGTCCCCGGCGGATTCGGGTCACGTGGCATCGAAGGGAAAGTGCTGGCGGCACGATATGCACGTGAGCACAAGGTGCCGTATCTCGGTCTGTGCTTGGGCATGCAGACCATGTGCATTGACTTTGCGCGTGGCGTGCTAAATCACGAAGATGCCAACTCAGCAGAGTTCGACCGAAGCACGGAATACCCGGTCATTGATCTGATGCTCGATCAACGTGACATCACCGATATGGGTGGGACAATGCGGCTTGGGTTGTATCCTTGTGAATTACAAACAGGCTCAAAGGCCGCGGATGCCTATGGTACGGAACTGGTTCAAGAACGTCACCGTCATCGCTTTGAGTTCAATAACAAGTACAAAGAAGATTTTGAAAAGGGAGGCATGATCTTCTCTGGCATGTCGCCGGATGGCAAGCTGGTAGAGATCGCCGAGATCAAGGATCATCCCTTCATGGTGGCGAGCCAATTCCACCCTGAGTTTTTGTCACGCCCGATGAAGCCACATCCGTTGTTTGCGGGTCTCATCAAGGCGGCAAAGGAAAAGCACACGAACGGGAATGGGAAAAAGAAATAGAAAGTAGTTGGCAAATGAAAACCTCTGAGGAATTGACAACTCAGAGGTTTTTCACTACTTTACAGGGCAAATCGCAACCCGAAAGCCAAAATCAATATCTTTATATGGCGGATATTGTGCTGTGCGAACGACACAACGAACAAACTCCTTGTCGCTTTTAAATGACCCACCCCGTAAGACATAATGAGATGAGCCAAGCACGACATCGCTTTCGCGCTCATCGCCAAAAGTGTATGGATAACCTCGCGATAAGCTTCTCGTCCATTCCCAAACATTGCCAGCCATATCGGCCGCGCCGAAGGCGCTATCCCCTTGCGGAGAATATGCACCAACCGGCGTTGTCCCGCCTACACCACTTTCGAGAGAGTTACATCGTCGCGGATCAAAACGGTTCCCCCATGGGAATTCATTCCCTTCTTCACCACGTGCAGCCTTCTCCCACTCTGCTTCAGACGGCAAACGGAACACATATCCTGTCGGCAGGTCATCTGCTTGTTTTTTATTGAGCCAGGCCACAAATCCATGTGCATCAACAAATGAGACGTTCGAAACAGGATGCCTAGCCATATCTTTCTTCATCACAATCGGACTTCCCGTATCACGCACATATAGCGAGTATTCTTGATTTGTGACAGGGTAGCGCCCGATATAAAAATCATAATCCAATTGATAGATGAGATGTTGCGGGCTGGCAAATTCGACATCGTCGGAACCCATGTAAAAATCCCCGCCTTTGACTTTGACAAAGTCCATGCCACCAAAGGTAAAGAATGGACGTCCGCCCGAGGTGAAGCTGGAAGGCTCCGATTCAACAATGACAGGTTTTGACATTGGCGCTGATGGTTCGCTCACAGATTTTGGAAAGTCCACACCCAACTTCTCCGCTCGCAAGCGCAGGGACTTGAACAATTTGCCATCGGAACCATCTGCGAAATAGTCCACCCACTGCCATTGCTGAAACTTGGTTGGAGGCGTACATTCATTCAGCCGCAGCGGAATGATGTAGATCGTGCCATCGGGCTTCTCTTCCGCATAGCTCAACGCACGTTTGAACTCCCTTTGCACATATCCCTCTTTGGCAACCGATTCACTCGAGAGACACACGATGATCATATCCGCTTCGCGCAAGGCCTTTTGGATCTCCAAATCCCAATCCATACCGGGTAAGAGTCGTTCTTCATCCAGCCATGGATCAATCCACGGTTCAGAGTTGAGGCGTGCATACAGCTTGCGAACGGCAGGCTTATCTTGTGACGCATGGCAAAGAAACACTTTGAGTTTACGAGTTACGGTCATGGGCTTCCCCGGGAGTTAGAATTTCAAACATTATACAGGCAAATCGAAATGCTATAATTCAATCAATGCCTACTCAACTCACCACCCTCTCTCAATCCTCACTGCAAGATTACGTGGACTGCCCGCGCCGCTTCCAATTGCGGTATGTCGAAAGGCTATCGTATCCTGCTATTGAGTCCGAGCCGACACTTGAGAACGAGAAACACCAACAAGAGGGAGAATATTTTCATCGTCTTGTACAACAATATTTGATCGGCATTCCTACAGAACAAATCGCAAAGCTTGCAAATACAGTCAACCTGCAAAGGTGGTGGGAGAATTTCGCGGCTAATCCAAACTTCCGAAGTTTTAAAAACTTCGGAAGTCTCCTGTCCGAAGCGACTTTATCCGCCCCGCTCGGCAACTATCGTCTTCTTGCCAAGTACGATCTCATCGCCATCGAAAATGGCAAAGCCACCATCTACGATTGGAAGACCTACCGCAAACGTCCACGCAACGAATTTCTCTCCGCGCGCATGCAAACGCGTGTCTATCGCGCACTGCTTGTACATGCGGCGGCACATCTCAACAACGGTCAAGCCTTCGAACCAGAGCAAGTGGAAATGGTCTATTGGTTCGCAGACTTCCCCAACGAACCCGCGCGATTCACGTACACGTCCGCGCAATATAAACGGGATTGGGACGCATTACTTAAACTTGCGGATGAAATTCACTCCGCCTCTTTCTACCCGCTCACTGATGACGCCACGAAATGCAGTTACTGCCCCTACAGATCCTACTGCGACAGAGGAGTCCGTGCGGGAGATGCAGATCAGGCCGAAGTGGAGATGGAAGCGGAAGAATTGTTCAACGTCAATTTTGAGCAGATCGGGGAGATCGCATTTTAATTCCACACGTAGGGACAGGCAGCTGCCTGTCCCTACGTGTTATTTTATAAACACACCCAAATGATTCGCCACCGGCCTCTCACGGCCAGGGATGTAATTATCGATCGGGGAATTCAAAATGAGGGGTTCGCCATTCTCGCCCTCGATCACCATCGTGGACGAACCGCCTCCATCCAAAGCCATTGCGAAATAAGCCCCCTGCTTTTTCAACAATTCAGCCAACTCGAGAAATGTCGCGCCGTCACTGTAAAAAGGCTGACGTCCATCCACAACAGCGAGGTATACATACCGTCCGTTTTGATTGATACCAATTGCAGTGCGCGGGTCAAGTTCACTGTTATCCAAGCCATCTTCTATTTCCCCTCTGTCAATCAGCATCCTATCGCCTGAAATCGCGAACCAGATATTATCAGGGCGGATATTGAATGACGGGTAATGTTGACGGCTAATGTACAGCGTTGGTTCAACGCCGGGTGTTTCTGGCTGGCCATAAGAATAGATTTTCCCTTTGGAAGCTGTGAAGCCCAGCGGTATAACTAGGTCATCCACATGCGGATAATAGTCTAGCGGGCTACGCGACCACCAAGGGATAAATCCATCGCCATTGATGGCAATTTGTAACCCATAGTCGTTTAGAAACTGGGAAGTGGTCCTTGCCTTCAAGGGGTAGTCCCCTTTTAGGTTCGATGGCGTGACAAGAAACTTGGCATTACTACTCGAACGATCAATGATGATAATATGCGCGATCATGGGGCGTGGTACGAATCGCACAATGCGGCGATATACAACGCCTTCATACAGGGTTTTCTTCATTGGTACCGGCGCGGGTCGTCCGCGGTCGTAGAGGGCATAGGCCCCAGCGCACAGGCCAACGACTAGAAGCGTTCCCAACAGTATCTTTGCAATCTTTTTGATTTTCATAGCTACTCAGATCGTATAACTCACTTTGAAGGCATTATGTTCCATAAAATAAAAATAGATTTTAGGTACCCTCAGTGCCAGACCATAATTTTTTAGCTAATTTTAATTTATGGCCGTGCCTAGGTAATTCGCCACGAACATCTGGCTACAAGCAATTAACTGGAACAGATCGCCAAACACCAGGGGTGCTCCAGTAAGTTTCTTTTGCCGACCAGATGTTAGAATTGCGAAATACTCTTTGCTATGCACATCTCAAAACAGATTGGTTCACGCCTTCTTATCTCTGTAAGCAGCATGGTCCTGTATGCCGTGCTTTTTTTAGCTCTCTCTCCATCTCTGGCTCTGAACGCTGCGGCAATAAATGTGATACCAGCAGCAGTGTTCGGAGTACTTCTGGGAGTAAGGGGTGGCTTCTTGTACTTATTGATTTCTATACCAACCAACTTATTCCTTTTCAACATAATCCAAAGTCCCTATAACCAACTGACCACACACCTTCTCGGAATCAGTACATTCACGCTGGTAAGCATTGGGATTGGTTCAGTGAGAGACATGAGGCATCACAATGATCGAATGCGCAAACAAGCGGCTGAATTGGAGTTGGAGCGCCAGTTACTAAAGGAAGAAATCAAAAGACGAGCTTTTGCAGAAGAAAAATTAACTCATGAGGCCCTTCATGATCCACTCACAGACCTGCCAAATCGCAGATTATTCTTCAGTCGACTGGAACATGCATGCGCCTGGAGCAAGCGAAATCCCGACAGTCTTTGCGCAGTGATGTATCTTGATCTAAATAAGTTCAAAGATATCAACGATAGTTTGGGACACGAGGCTGGCGATCATCTGCTGAAACAGGTCGCTGATCGCCTGAGATTATCGACTCGAGATATTGATACAGTCGCACGTATGGGGGGCGACGAGTTTGCTATCTTGCTTGAAGAAGCTTCTACAGAGAAAGATGTGAAGATCGTTGCTCAACGAATACAAACAAGTCTGATGCTTCCGTATGAATTAAAGGGCGACATGGTCGAAAGTGGAGCCAGCATTGGCATCGTTATGAGTATAGCTGGATACAATCAAATGGACGACATTTTGCGCGATGCTGATATGGCCATGTACAAGGCAAAGGCCAACGGCGGCAACCAATATAGGATATTTGATGTCAAGATGCGGGAATAAGCTTCAAATTTTCTAAACTCAAAAGAGGAAGCGCCCTTTGTAAAGGGCGCTTCCTGATCAAACACTTATTTTAACTTTCTTTTCAACTATACAACAAATTCCTGCTCTGCCTGACGCATCGTCTTGAAGGATTCGATCGCGACCTCGAGCATGGAGTTGTCAGGGTTGCGCGTGGTTAGGGATTGTAGAGCCAGGTTCGGCTTAATTAAGAGGCGCACGAGGGGCGAGTCCAAATGATTGGCAGTCCAGCGTATATATTCCACAGCGAGTCCCGCAATGACCGGGATCAAGAGAATACGGCTGGCCAACCTCCAAGCGATGGTTTGGTCGCCAAGAAGACTATGCACCAAAACGGACAGCAATACGAACGTGAGCATGAAGGCCGTGCCACAACGCGGATGTTCGATGGGATAAGTGGCAACCACATCGGGTGTGAGTTCTGCACCCGCTTCAAAAGCGTTGATTGTCTTATGTTCCGCGCCATGATATCCAAAGAGACGTTTCACATCAGGCATAAGGCCGATACCCCACAAATAGCCGACCAACAAAACGAGGCGCACTAGACCCTCGAGCAAGTTATGCGCGAGCGTATTCCAGCCTAGAAATTGTTCGGCAAGCCCACCGATACCAGCAGGGAGTAAAACGAACAAACCGATGCCAACAGCAAGCGAAGTGCCAAGCGTAAGGTATAAGGCAGGGCCTTCCAGTTTTTCATCTTCGCCTGTTTGCGTGTTCGCAGAAAG
Organism: Candidatus Defluviilinea proxima; assembly: GCA_016721115.1. Classification (NCBI taxonomy): domain Bacteria; kingdom Bacillati; phylum Chloroflexota; class Anaerolineae; order Anaerolineales; family Candidatus Villigracilaceae; genus Candidatus Defluviilinea; species Candidatus Defluviilinea proxima. The sequence goes on along the minus strand of JADKIW010000001.1, from coordinate 3,232,870 downwards.
TGTGAGCGCTTTCATGCCGAGGCCAAGTGCATCCCACAACAAGATCGTGCCACGTACGAAGGGCATCTTTGCGATACGCGAACGATAGATCTGCGCGAGGTTTTCCTTGTGGACAACGATGTTGCCATCTGGTGCACGCATGGCAATCGCGAAGGCATTCTTTCCGCGCATCATTACGCCTTCGATAACGGCTTGTCCGCCGTATGAGATGATTTTATCTTCCATGAATAATTCCTGTAGGGGCGGGGTCTCCCCGCCCAATGTTGACATATCAATTCTCGGGGCGGGAGAACCCCGCCCCTACGCTTACGCCATGTTGTAAAAGAAATGGATGAACGCATCAATACCCTTGTACCATGTGGGCAGATGCATATGTTCGTTCGGGGAATGGACGTTGTCACTGGGCAAACCCATACCCACCAAAACAGATTCGACTCCGCAGATCTGTTGCAACATCGCCACCGCACCGATCGAACCGCCTTCACGACGATAGAACGGGCGGATGCCCCACACCGCTTCCATGGCGTTGTTCATCGCTTTGATGCCTGGGTTATTCAAATCCGCAATCGCAAACGGACTGCCTGTTAGATTCTTGACTTCCCATTTCACAGTCTTGGGTGCGTTGGCTTCCATGAAACGCTTCATCTGCTCAACGACCTCATAGTGATCCTGATCGGCAACGAGACGACAGGAAATCTTCGCCATCGCCTTTGCGGGCAAAACAGTCTTCGAGCCGGGACCAGTCCAACCTGAAAGCAGACCGTTGACTTCCAATGTGGGACGTGCACCGGTCCTTTCAGCGGAGATATAGCCCTCTTCGCCCCATAACGCAGGGACGCCTGTTTCGTCCAAATAATGCTGGTCGTCATTGGGGAGCCTTGCGAAATCTGCGCGTTCCTGATCGCTGATCGGACGCACGCTGTCGTAGAAGCCAGGTAGAGTGACTCGTCCTTTTTCGTCGTGCATCTTCGCGATCAATTCGGTCAACACCTGTGCAGGGTTGTGGATCGCGCCGCCATACAGCCCGGAGTGCAAGTCAACCTTGGGACCCCACACATTGATCTCCATGTAGGATAGTCCGCGTAGACCGTAGGTGATGGTCGGCATGTCCACGCCCATCATGCCAGCGTCGGGATTGAGCGACACGTCAGCCTTGAATTTATCGGCGTGCTTCTTGATGAACGATTCAAGGTTTTTCGAGCCGATCTCCTCTTCACCTTCCAGCAAGAACTTTAAATTGACCGGTAATTCGCCAGCCTTCATCACAGACTCAATAGCATGGAATGTCGCAAGCACCTGTCCCTTCATATCGGAAGAACCACGTGCATACAACAAGTCACCGCGTACTACAGGTTCAAACGGACCAGTCTCCCACAATTCCAGCGGGTCAGCAGGTTGGACGTCGTAATGTCCATAGACCAATACTGTTGGGGCACCTGGCTTCTTGATGTGGTCGGCATAGACGACAGGATGTCCACCGTTTTCTGTGGGCATCACCTCAACGTGTTCCATGCCGAGTTTCTTCAGATAAGCGGCCATCCATTCGGCAGTGCGCAGAGTTTCATTTTTATATTCATCATCAGTAGAAATGGAGGGTATCTTGAGAACTTCGTTTAAGTCGTTTAGAAATCGTTCACGGTTCTGTTGGGCATAGGCAAGTGCAGTTTGTAGATTTGTCATATATCCTCTTTCGTGCATTTGTAGGGACAGAGGCATCCTCCGTCCCTACAAAGTGAATTATGGAGAAGCCGTCGGCGACTTATTACCTTCCAAAGCGCGACGGGTTAACAGGTACCAAGTTGTGAAAGTATTCAGGCGGTCACTGGGTTCATACAACGGACCGACTTGCACTCCCTGCACCTGCGCATCTACACCATAAGAATAGACCGGCACATACAAAGGTAGCGCAGGGAGTTCTTTTGCAAACACTATTTGGAAGTTACGGTACAGTCTGGTACGTAATGAGTAATCGGCTGTAACACGTGCTTGTTCCAAATATTCGCTGGCCGCACGATTATCCCAACCCGAGTAATTCTGTCCACCGACAACTTCAGCCTGATGCCAGAAAGGATAGGGGTCAGGGTCTGGGGTGCGGGAAAGGTTCAGGTCCACAAGAACAGCCTGAAAAGAGCGAGAAGCGAGAGTTGTCAAAATAAGTTGATCGTAGGGCTGAGGCTGTAAATCCACACGGACACCGATCCTTGCCCATTGTGTTTGTATTGCCTTTGCGATCTGCGTATGAACGGCATCATCTGGGTGAACCATGGTGAAAGTCAACGAAACGCCTTCCTTGGCGCGCACGTCACCACCACCCGCTGGGATCACATATCCTTCACCCTTCAACAAAGCGATGGCAGTATCGGGGTCGTATTCAAAACGTTCGGTGCCATCATAATAAGCCCATGAGCCGGGCAATATCGGCGTATCCAGAACAAACGCCTGTCCTTGCATGACCGTATTGATGATGCTCGCGCGATTCAAGCCAAGCATGAGTGCGCGGCGCACTTTAACATTTTGAAGAAACGTGACATCAGGGCTGGTCAAGTTGAGGAAGACAAATCCCATTTGAGGCACGCGACTGGTATAGAGCGACAGATTAGGCTCTTGAAGCGCTTTGTCCAACACATCGGACGTGATGCGGCTAACTGCAAAAACATCACCTTGTTTATAAGCATCGAAAGCGGCGGCAGAAGTTGGGTAATAACGGAACACAACCTGCTCGATGAATGGAGGCGTGCCGTAATAATTCGTGGAAAGGGTCAGCACTACGCCAACGATCTGTCCGTTCTCCACGATCAGTTGATCGAATTTATAAGGACCAGAGCCAACAGGTTTGATGTTGAACTCGGCGCTCGCCATTTGTTCAGGTGGAGTCGATTCGAGCAAATGCTTTGGCAGAACACCAAAGGTCAGATAATCCATGAAGGGAGCGTACGGCTCGGGCAATGTGAACTTGAAGTTCTTCTCATTGAGACGCTCCACCTGTACCCTGCCCCACAGATCTTTCACATCCTGTGGATAGAGCGAGCCGGTGCCTTTCATCATGTCGATAGTAAATATCACATCGTCACTGGTAACAGGCGTCCCGTCATGCCAGACCGCGTTGGGTCGAATAGTGAAGTTATAGACCGAACCATCTTGCGATACCCCCCAAGCCTCAGCAAGGTCTGCGTGAGGCAATCCACGTTCATCAAAACGGACAAGACCGCTAAAGATCAACTTATCCACATCGCGGTCAGCAGGGTTATTCCAATCCAATACCGGATTCAAACGTCCCAATGAGCCGACCAACGCCTCGGTATATACACCACCCTGTTCCGGTTGTTGTTCAATGACAACGCCACCATTATTGGTCGGAGATGATTGCTGTGTATAGAGCAATACAGCCACGATCACCAGAGTAATGATGACTACAAGGATCTGCCAGCGTAATTGTTTCATATTTGTTTTATAAATAAAGAAAGGCTCGTTCTTCCCAACCGGTGACGCAAGGCGCCACCTTACGGAACGAACGGGCCCTTCAGGGGAGTACTTTTCGCTCTAGCCCGTGATAACCACAAGTGTTATCACAAGGATAAAGAACAAGGCGCTCAACGCAATCGTGAGTCTGAACAATGTGCGTTCCACACCTCTGCGGGCAGTGAACACGCTTCCCGATTCAGCGCCGGTCAAGCCACCCAGGCCCGCGCCCTTGCTCTGCATGATCACGCTCGCAATGAGCAAGACCGAGATTATAATGAGCGCGATATTCAAGTAGGTTTCCATCTAATACGTGCCTCCTTTTAAGCGGGGACATTATACCCGCTTGGTCAAAGAAACGTCAAATCGAGGGTCTCATGCACGAAATCGTAGTCAACCTGCACATGCACACAAGATATTCCGATGGGAGTGGCACACACAAAGATATTGCCGAAGCCGCCATCAAAACCGGGCTGGATGCAGTCATCGTAACGGACCACAACGTACTCGTTCAAGGTGTGGAGGGATACTATCGCCTCAACACTACCCGAGTCCTGCTTCTCGTTGGGCAGGAAGTCCACGACCAGGACTTGATCCCGCAAAAGAACCACCTGTTGATCTTCAATGCCAACCGTGATCTCGCCGGGCTGGCAGACGATCCACAATCACTAATCAATGGCGTCAATGAAGCAGAAGGGCTTTGCTTCATCGCACATCCAAATGATGCTGCCGCACCTGCCTTTGGCGAAACGGACATCACATGGGATGCCTGGAATGTGCACGGCTACACTGGCATCGAACTCTGGAATGGTCTCAGCGAAATCAAGACCATTGTCCCAACCAAACTACACGCAGCCTTTCTTGCATTGTTTCCACAATTGATCGGGCACGGACCCGACCCAAAGACCTTACAACGTTGGGACGATCTCATGTCCAATGGAAAACGCGTGATCGCCATCGGCGGTTCCGATGCGCATGCATTCCATATGAACATGGGGCCGGTCCATCGCGTGATCTTTCCATATGATTTTCACTTTAAAACGGTGAATACCCATGTTTTTGTTCCAGAACCTCTGACGGGTGACGTTCCCACCGACAAAAAGGTGATCTACGAAGCCATCGCAAACGGACATTGCTTCGTGGGCTATGATCTGCCTGCCTCCACAAAAGGCTTTCGTTTTAAGGCTAAAGGACTCGAACACTCGGCCATCATGGGAGATGAAATTCCATCAAAAGGTGGCGTCACTTTGCAAATACACATCCCAGATAAGGAAGCCGACATCCATCTGTTCAAAGATGGCATACGCATTGGAGCCTGGCGCCATCAACAAGATGTAACCTACACAGCATCCGAGCCCGGCGTATACCGTGTGGAAGTCCGCCGCAATTACCTCGGCAAAAAACGCGGCTGGATCTTTAGTAATCCTATTTACGTGAGTTGATTTCCGCGCTGAGCGGAGCGTCCTTCGACTGCACTTGCGTGCTGGTGCAAGTGTCGACTACGGGCTTCGCAAACACCACTCAAACATCCGCTCACATCGTCCCGATGTTTTTCGGGAGGACGGAATACTTCTAGGAACAGAGCGAAGTCGAAGCGCATATGTAAGGAAAGAATTTTCTTAGCGATCCTCATATCCTTTGTGGTAAAAAACATCATGTCATCATTCCCCTATAAGCGCATCGTTGTGATTGGCACCACCAGTTCTGGCAAATCCACACTCGCGGAGCAACTTGCGGATAAATTCAACTACCACTTCATCGAACTTGATGCACTCCACTGGGAGCCTAACTGGACCGAAGCCCCGCTCGAAATCTTCCGTCAACGCGTGGAGCAGGCAACGCAATCACCGGGTTGGGTTTCTGCAGGTAACTATCGTGTTGTACGCGATCTTCTCTGGCCCAAAGCGGAAGTTGTCATCTGGCTCGATTATTCACTTCCAAGGATCTTCTGGCAACTCACCCGCCGCACCTTCAAGCGCTGGTGGACTCAAGAACTCCTTTGGGGAACCAACCACGAGAACATTGGGAAACATCTCAAGCTATGGTCAGACGACTCGCTCTATAACTGGCTATTCAAAACCTATTGGCGCAGGAAACGTGAGTATCCTGCATTATTGTCCTTACCAGAGCATCAGCACTTAGAGTTGATACGCTTCAAACACCCCAAGGAGACAGCGCAATGGCTGAGGAATTTGTCATAAAAATATTGTCCGCGTCAGACTTGCCCCTCTTGATGAATGTCACAGAGGACATCTTTGACAATCCCATTGACGAAAAATCAGCCCATGAATTTCTCGCGGACCCACGCCACCACATCGTAGTCGCCTTGTCCGATAATGTTATTATCGGCTTTGCATCTGCAGTTCATTATGTGCATCCCGATAAGCCAGCAGAGTTATGGATCAATGAAGTCGGCGTTGCGCAAGTCTATCAAAACAAGGGAGTCGGGAAAGCCATCATGAAGAAGCTTTTACAGTTAGGACAAAGTCTCAGATGTGCGAACGCATGGGTGCTGACAGATCGAAGCAACATCCCAGCGAACAGACTCTACAAGTCTGCGGGTGGAGAAGCCGCATCAGATGATACTGTCATGTATGAATTTGACCTAACGGGTGAATAAGAATGTCTCGAAATCTAGCGAACGACTCGCTTAAACTTGTTCTGGCGGTCATGGTCATTGGCTTGCACGCCAATCTTTTCTTTGACACGTCACCGGTAGCAAATCAATTATTCGTGAATGGGATCTCTCGCATAGCGGTGCCGACATTCTTTGTCATCAACGGATATTACCTTTCAGGGACAATAAAGGATAAAGTAGGGTTCACATCTTGGGCAAAAAGGATCGCGCTGGGATACGCCTTTTGGATGGCTGTTTATTCTCCGTTCTACCTCCCTGCGCTGGGACAAACACCTACAACGATTATCTACAATCTAACGAGATACAGTGTCTTCGGGTATTACCATCTATGGTACCTCTGCGGACTCTTGTATGCCGTCGCATTATTGTTCGCACTCCGTAATAAAAGCGATAAAACGCTGGCAAACACAGCGCTCGTGTTATTCCTAGTCGGGGTTGTGATTCAGTATTACATCTTTTACACAGGAATAAAGCTACCCTATTTCGTCTATCGTCACTTCCTATTCTTCGCCTTCCCCATGGTGACGGCTGGATATCTTATCCGCAAGGGATATGGCTCGGAAATTTCAGACGCAAAGGTCAGAAACCTTCTATTCGCAGGCTTTCTCTTGCTCTTGATTGAAGTTTGTATTGCCTACATCTTCCGCGTGGACGCCAGCGGCATTGATATTTTCCTGTCCCTGCTTCTGATCGGCCCGATGCTTTTCATTGTCACAAACAAAATCCAAAAGACAGTTGCGAACGACCATTTATCCAAATTGTCTTCGGCCATCTATTTTCTTCATCCGCTTTCATTCTGGGTCGGCGGGACGTTCTTTCATGTCACAACCACGATGATGAATTTTTTGTTTGCAATCGCATTTTGTCTGGTTGTGTATTATCCGTTATTTTTGTTGTCGAAAAAGCTAAAGTTTATTTTGTAAGAAAGTTCAAAATTGTCTTTTTATCTTAGCAGGCATATAATCTGCTCACTGATAAATTACACTGCATATGAAAAACGAATCACCTAAAGGAAGAATAATTCTGGGGACGATTGTCCCTATATTATTGGTCATAATCGGCCTTTTGCTTGGTGCGTCAATGATTTACCAAGTCCATACTGAACAAGTTAAGGCAACTATAGCAGCCGGGCCAACCATGACGGCCGATGCTCTGGAATTTCTTTATCAAAAAGGATTGGGATATATAAACCTCGGTCGATGGCAAGATGCAAAAGTAACACTCGAGATGGTTTTTGAAACAGATCCAAACTACAAGGACGTGCAAGCCAGATTAATTGAAGTTGAAACAGAAATAAAAAGATTAGGCCTAACATCTATTACAACACCAATCGCACCGCCTACAATCGAAAATGTTTATCCATCGGACTATAAAATACTTGAGTTGAATATTGAGCCGCAGGAACCTGTTGCGCCTATCAACCTCCCTGCCGATCCTGCAAGCCTCTCCCAAATTGCGGGGGATTTGGCGTGGAACCAACCTACGTTTGCGTCATCTTATTGGCAAGTAGGATATCCATCAGGGGCGACTTCAGGTAAATCTTGGACTTGTGCAGGGTCAACTAACTCCTGGTTTTATGTAGACCTGGGCAAGCCTAAAGATATTCATCAAATTGTGACAACGCTTTTTGTGGACGGGAGATTGAGTAAGGCCCCTCGAACGGCCTATATTGTCTCGAATGATCTGAAGACGTGGCAAGTAGCAATAGAAGAGACAAATTATGAAAATTCCAGCCATCGTGGTCAACCACGCGTACTAACTCTGCCAGAGAATATAAAAGCTCGGTATGTGGGTTTTTACGCCACAGGATGGGATGGAGGATGGGCAGACCTAACTGTTTTTGTGGTGCTTCCCCCTGATCAACCATATCAGGATTGAATGGTTTAGCAATTCAATTTAGTTTGGTATTATCCGTTATTTTTGTTGTCGAAGAAGCTAAAGTTTATTTTGTAAGTCAATTGCCTTTTTGTCGTAGCCAACATATAATTCATTTGTTCGATTTATATCTTCGGCCGCCTAATATCATAATTGAATTAGGTGTACAGTTGAAATAGTCAGTATATAAGCATTATATGGGAAATCGCCGTCTAAATAATAGTTGGGTAATACCATCCAAATAAATCAGGCAGTACTTTATGAATGCAAAGGCAACACCCCCAGAATCGCACCTCTCCTTAAACCTTCTCGAAAACGGATTGGACTTCATACTTAAGGGAATGGATGAATTATTTGGAGAGAATCATGCATTGAAGAATGCTAAAGCAACTGAAGTTGAAATTCGTAATTATAAATATGGGATAACCAATCTTTTTTCTGGCTTTTTGCTTTTACTCAAAGAACGCTTATCACGCCACATACCCGAACTTATTTTTGTAGGAAGATTGTCTGAAATAAAGTCTAAACTGCAACTAGGCAAGAAAATTCCGAATACAGTAGATCTAGATGATGCGTTGGAGCGGCTTGAAATTGGGCCAAAGGTAACTTTTTCTCAAGATGAGCTTGAAGTAATCAGAAAAATACAGGACTACAGAAATCAATTTGAACACTATAAAGTTACAGGGAATAAACACCAGTTATGGGCAGAGATTAGCAGTTTCGTTGACATTATCGAGAAATTTCTTCGCAAGGAACTTGGGATAGAGCTAGAAAAATACTCAAAAGAGAGCAAGTCACTACACAAGAAGGCTGAGGCTCTCCGTGATACTGTTATAAAGTATGACAGCATAATCGAAAAAGAAGTGTATGATGTCCTTTCGGCTTTGTCTGGAAAAGAAGTTCCTGGTCTATTACTTGGCACAGATAAAGATATAACGTTGCCTATAGTCTCACAAACGCAACAGCCGTACAATATTAAAAACAAAAAATACACCCCTGATTTTGTTGGTATGGAACCCAGCGGAATAAAGTGGGTTGTCGAAGTCAAAGGAGCATATATTCATACAACTGGAATTTCTGTGTTAGAACGACTGCTTTCTATTCAACAACAATATCCCAAGATAAAAATTTGGTTAATTGTTGTAGGAGAGATATCCAATAATGCAAAAGGGTTTGCCATAATGAATCATATTTACTTTACAGACATTAATTCGTGGCAACAGCTAAAGAGGCTTGCTACCTAATAGCTACTCAACACAACATATATTAGGCGCTGTGGATTCCGCACATTTCCGAGTATTTTTTCTCGCATCAAGTTTTCTTTGCCTTGAGATTCCATGCTCGCCTATCATAGATAATACCTGCCATTGGGCCACCAGTTATTCATAAATTCAAAAAAACAGGAGGATAGTTGCCATGAAAGAAGATCTCGACCAAATTAAGATACTCGCCATTTTCCATTATATTGTTGCGGGGTTTGCAGGCTTGTTTGCATGTTTTCCGATTTTTCATCTGATGATCGGAATCTCAATGTTGACAGGCGACTTTTTCTCAGAAGCTCGGCCCACAGATATGCCATTTCCTGTTTCTGTGTTCGGCCTCATGTTCACACTTATTCCTGCTGCCATAATATTTTTCGGATGGGCATTTGCGATCTGTCTGGCAGTATCGGGCTATTTTCTTAGCAAGCATCAGCGCTGGCTCTTTTGCATGGTCATGGCCGGGGTGAGCTGCATATTTACACCCTTTGGTACGGTTCTTGGAGTTTTTACCATCATCATTCTGATGCGTCCATCCGTAAAGGCGTTGTTCAATAACGGTGTTTCCGCCTCGTAAGCAATTCGCATGATCAGCATAACAATATTACGATGGATTACTATTGGCAGTTTTTTGGTCTGGATTGTTCGCTATTGGCAAGGCGGGAAAAAGATAATCGTCGATATTCAGACCTCATTGCGCTTAAAAAGTTCTCGTTTTGACACAGTCACATTAATGGTGATTCTCCTCTGTTCCATCGGAGTAATAAGCACTGGGATTCTCGCCAGCCTGCAATTATCGCCCATCGCCCTTGCAGAAAATCTGACGGCCACATGCACTGGCACGGTATTCTCAATTTCAGGCATCATAGGCATGTTTTATTGTCGTCACTATTTGGGGAAATTTTGGACAGCAGAGACTAACCTGTTAAACAACCATCAAGTAATAGACACTGGACCTTATCATTTCCTACGTCACCCAATATACACCTTCGCAATTTTGATGAATGTTGGTCTGGGCTTGGTATTTCTTTGGCAATGGAACGTAGTTCTAACAAGCGTAATTGTTGTAGCTTACATACTCAAAACAAATGATGAAGATCATTACCTAGAACAAAATCTAGTTGGCTATCAAGAGTATAAACGGCGCGTTCGATATCGTTTGGTGTCCGGACTGTGGTAAGCCACTAAAACCCATAGTACACACTAATGGTCAGAGCATAATTTGTATCCAATACTTCTTCAATATCAAGCTGAAATTATCCGGGCACGTATATTGGATTTATAATAATGCTTAGTCACTGGAAAATCCTGCCTTCATACTTAGGTAGCTCATCACTCTAATGGTGGAAACATATGACAGAAAGCGAAACACTAAAACTTGGAATCGACGCAGCAAAGGCGGGAAACCTGGAAAAAGCACAATCCTACTTTGCCCAGACAGTTCAAAACAACCCAAATTCTGAGTTGGGATGGCTATATTTAGGGTATTGCATCAATGATAACGAAAAGAAAAAGATTTGTTATCAAAAAGTCTTAGCTATCAATCCTGAAAACGAACGTGCAACTCAAGCTTTGGCAAGCCTAGCACACCCAGAACTAACAGAAAAGAAAAATGATCAACTTAAGCAACAAACTACTCAATTACCAGTGGAGCAAAAACAAAGAACGCACGCAAAAAAACGAAACAACATCCCCAGCATCTATAGCACAATGGGAATAATAATAGGGGGCATCCTTTGCGCAGGAATGTTTCTAGGCGTTGCATACTTCAGTGGTCTACTTACAGGCGGGGTCATCAAATCGCAACCTAGCATAATCACCGCACAAAACACACAAGTGCCAGAAAATATTCCCATCGTAAGCACAGTAACCAAAATACCTTCATCGACACCGCACCCAACCTCAACGTTCGCCAATACAGCTACTCCATTACCCGGCGTTTCATCTGACGACCCTGCGATGGCGGACTTTTACAACAACACAAGCATTACCTATTGGACACAGATCATTGCAGGAGATCCGCAAAATGCGGATGCATATTACCAGCGTGCATCCGCCGCTTATAAAATAATCAAAGCAGTTGGAAGTCTGGGCACATATAGATCCAAGCTTGAGTTTATACTTCATGATATAGATACAGCAATTGCCCTGCGTCCTGACGTTGGGGATTATTACTCACTACGAGGGAGCGTCTATGTATCACTTAGTTCCACCACGGAATACAACGTTGATACTGAGTATTTAGCAGCTCTTAGCTTAGATAATGCATACAAAGCCTACGAATTGGGGACATCAGCCGAGTACCCTGATCGTTCGATAGTTGTTGATTTAATCTATTCTAATCAATGCGAGAAGGCTTTAGAACTTTCACAACAAATTATCGACAAATTACCACAGGGAGATACCACTCTTGGTGGTGCCTTGAACATCCGCTCGCAAGCATTGGCATGCCTTGGAAGGTTGGATGAAGCACTCAAATCAATCAACGCTTCCATGTTCAACAATGAGAATATGGACATCAAGACAACCATGAAAATTCAATACCTGGTTTTATTGGGGCGTTACAGTGAAGCGTTACCGCTTTTAGATAAGAGAATTTGTGATTGCGAATTATCTGGGTGGCAATATTATCTACGTGCATATATATACTATGAAACGGGGAAAAGAGATCTAGCGCAACAAGACCTCTATGAAGGTATGCCAAGAACATGGGGACGAGGAGGCATGTTAACCTACGTTGAAGCACTTATGGCTTTGGATGATGGCAGAAAAGATGATGCGATTCAGCTTTTACAAATTGCGGAGGCAACCCTAAACCCAACATTCAATCACCTACGTTGGGACATTCAAAAGCAATTAGCAGAATTGGGCAGTAAATCCTTAGAATTGACCCGAATAGCCCCTTATGAAGCCACACCCATTCCTCACTAATATTTCCTCAACCTCACTACCAACCTCGTCACCCCAAAAGCTGCGAGCAGGATCAAGCCCACGGCCACCTCGAACGCCAGCCGCTTGACTTGTAACACCGCGCTCAAGTACGACAACCCAAATCCCAACACAGCGACAACGCCTACGCGTGTTAAATGGCGTCGTTCCATGTCCTCAACATTATCTGTTGGGGCGGCGTATCGTAACCTCCGTGCAAAATCGGATAGGTCCCAGCCGAGCAGACCACCAAGCGCACCAAGGAACATCCATACTGTGGAAAATTCGCGCCAAACGCCAAAGGCCGCAGCAACGATCATAAGAAAAAAAGCAACAGAAGAAAACCAATAGACCCTACGCCAATGCGCCGCCAGCCAAAGGATTCCCAATAGCGCGATCCAACGTGCAGGGTCACCAAAATCCGCCTGCGAATATCCATACGCAAGCGAGGCTGTTCCAATGATGATGCTTAATGCCATTGCAACGATTGTCATTCAATAACCTCATAAATTCGGTGGTTGAGTACGAAGGTATCGAAACCACCACTAACCGAAGTTGCTTTGCTTACATGGTGGTTTCGACTGCTTGCGTCTCAACCACCGTGTTGCTTTTATTATCTTCCCACCGTCCGCAACCAGCCCGGCGGACGACTCAACTTGCGCTGTACAACCTGATCGAACGGCTCGTTCACATCCCAATCCAAAACCTGAATGCCCGCACGTTGTGCCTTTTGCAAGATCAACTGTCGTTCCAATTGAACCACACGCGAAGCTAATTCTACATTACGATGCTTTGGTAAATAGGATGTCTCGAACTTCACATGGTCTGGGCTCACCACCAACACCTGATACCCTTGCGCGCGCAACTGCACCAACGGTTGCAAATCGCCATCCAATAACGGCGAGACCAAAATGATCTGCGACTCTGGTGGGAAAAACCTCGCTGGTAAATGTTCAAGATCTGAGAATACTTCACTACCGCCAGGCCTCGCATGCGCCAGCGCATGTAAAATCCGCTCGCGCTGAACCCTGCCATAACCGGGGAATGTCCAACCCAGATACTTTGCATACACCAACAACCCCACACGATTCCCCTGAAATAGCAACGCATCCGTCAATGCGGCTGCGGCCTGCACCGAATGTTCGAATAACGAATGGCCATGTGTGAACGCATTTGTCCGCACGCGGCCATCAAGGATGATCCCCACATCCGCCACACGCTCCTGTTGAAACTCGTTCGAATACAACGCGTCCATACTATGCGCGCTCGCCCGCCAATTGATCGCATGCGGCGAATCGCCCGGCTGATATTCGCGGACTCCATAAAACTCTGTGCCGGAACCACCCGCCCGCGCAGGGATCGTCCCTGCATAGACTCGGGTACGGCGAGGACGAATCGCAACGTGACGTAGACGAGTCAGCGGCGGAAAGACAAATAACTGTCCCTTCGCCTCCATCTGGACCTCGCGGCTGGTCACTGCCAAAATATCTTTGATCTCCGCCTTGACTGTTTCAAACCCATATCCCCCACGCGGACCGTACACCACATAGCTAAAAGTGTAGGATGAATCTTTCGGAAGCCGAATCAGATGTCGGTTATGTTCGACGCGGATCTTCAAATCCGCGGGCAAAATATCTTCGACGAGAACTTCATCCAAATCAGAGCCGCGATTGGTGATCGTCACAGTTACCGTGACATCAGCATTGGGCGAAACACGTTCAGCGCTCAAATGACGCGTAGCTTCCAATTTGACTTTATCGGGGATCAACAAAAAACCTGCTAGCAAATACACAACCAGCGGCAACGAAAGCGCGATCATTCCCCCGCGCACCGTTGCCATGCCGGTGACCAGCAGAACATATATGATGATCCCAAGAAACAATGAACGTGACATAAATTTCCTCGCTGAGCGGAAGCCTGAGCGTTCTTTGCGAAGGCTGTAGTCGAAGCGCTTTACTAACAGCATGTGCCTCGACTACGTTCCCCTCCGCTCAGCACGGAGTTACTTAACCACCGGCACCGGCGTCTTCTCCAGTGAATCGCGGATGACATCGCCGGTGACCGAGTTTGCCATCCAATATTCAGGTTGCAGAATGATGCGATGCGAAAGCACGGAGGTTGCGAAACGCTTGATATCGTCTGGCGTGATGTATTCGCGGCCATCGAGTGCGGCGTTGGCGCGCGCCATTTTGAGGAAGGCCAGCGAGCCGCGCGGGCTTGCCCCAACAGCCACACGGCGATCTGTACGCGTGGCATGGATGAGCAATGCGATATATTCTTCAAGATCTGCATCCACATGAACAGTTTCAACAGCGCGACGCAGTTCCAACAATTGCTTGGCACGCGTAACGCGACTCAACACGACCTCATCTTGTTTACGTTCGCGTCTGCGATGCAGGATCAATTTTTCCTCTTCAAGGCTGGGGTAGCCAACCTTGAGCTTCAACATAAAGCGATCCAGTTGCGCTTCGGGGAGTGGGAACGTGCCTTCATACTCAATGGGGTTTTGTGTGGCCAACACAAGGAACGGTTCAGGCAATGGGAGCGTTTCGCCTTCGATGGTCACACGTCCCTCTTGCATGGCCTCCAGCAAAGCGGACTGTGTTTTAGGTGACGCACGGTTGATCTCATCAGCCAAAACAATATTGGCGAAGACCGGTCCCTTACGCAGTTCGAACTTATTGTTCGTGCGGTTGAAAATATATCCACCGGTGATGTCACCGGGCAAAAGGTCTGGCGTGAACTGAATACGCTTGAACTCCAAGCCAAGCGCGGAGGCAAAGCTACGGGCCACAAGCGTTTTACCCAAGCCCGGAAAATCTTCAAGCAGAATGTGCCCACCCGCTAACACACTCGCCATCATCATCTCGAGTAGGTCGCTTTTACCGACCACAGCCCGCTCCACCTCTGCAATGACTTGCCTGCCGATCTTTGAGACGTTTGTAATGTCAGTCACGGTATTCTCCATGTTTAATTCTCAACTTGTTTTTCAAGATACTCGATCACTTCAGCGATATCATGATCCATTGGGTTATCGGTGTGACGCTGAAAATATCCACCTGGGGAATAGTGTGTGAACGAACCACGCAGTCCCGCTTCGAGATACGCTTGAACGCGTGGATTCGGCTCCCAACTGGGACCAGCCAACGGGTCAAAAAAGAGGCGTTCTTTTTCTGTCTGATGATGAGAAAGGATGCGAGAGGCAAGTTTGCCGAGGCGGTTGGCGATCAGCCACTTGAAGTAAATCCCTTTTTCAGCTTTCTTTATCGAAAGCGAGAGACTCTCCACTTGCCCCACAACAGGCTTGGGCTTGAGAAATGTCCGCTCATCGAGCTTGATCTGTGCAACAAGGCTCCGCGAGAGGATCATCAAAACGACTACCAAAACAACAAACCACCACAGCAACTGACTCACAGAATGATATACAAGTCCCAACACCCAAAGCATATACGCGAGCGGAACGATGACAACTCGATATACGGTATCGCGCAACGGGAAAGCCAATGCAAGCGCAATAGCCAAAATGCCAGCCATGATAAGGTAGCGATATGTTTTCATATGGGTTCCCCACAATACTGCAAAATGGTCGTGAGGCATGCTACCGCTTCGTTCGTCTCTTTGGGCCCAGCTTTACGGGAGCCATAACGAACACTCTCGAATAAGCGCGTCAGGTTTTGAACAGGCTCACCGGGCAAACCTGAATTTTCAAGCCGCGCGGCAAATTCCGCAGGCGTCATGGATGCCATTCGGTGAATACTCTTTTTATCCGCCACCACATCGCTCATACGGAAATAACAATTCAAGATCACATCGGTCGATTCACGTCCATTTGAAAGATCACGCAACGACGAATGTGCGATACGAGCGATTTCCTGCAACGGGCTGGATTTTGCGAGTCGTAGATCTGCCCATACACGATAAAACTTCCACAGCAACCATAACGCGCCCAGAACGATCAACAGGCTCATGACATAAGAAAGCAAAGGAGTTTGTTGTGGAGGTGTAAAGACCGGGGGCGGGATATTGGCCAGCGCATCATCCTTGCGAGTTTCAGCATTGCCCCAAAGATTTAGATTCAACGCAGAGAGCGCCTCAGGGTAACGTTTAAAAAGAAAATACAACGCCCAATACGAGAACGCGATACGAAACAAAAGACGCAATAACTTCTTACGTGTCTCAGGGGATAGCAACACCCCCACCAACACCACCAACAAAGCGATCAAGATCCAAAGGATGACCTGGGACTGAAGCGACACTTCAGGCAGGGACTCAACAGCGACCTTTGCACTGGCATCAAATGCATCCGCCTCTTCCCGACCGATGGGCTGGGCATCTTTAAAAGAAACATTTTTCAGGCTGACAGAGAGCGCGGTCAAAGCCCCCAACGCAAGGATGGAAATCAACAGTACCCAATACTTTTTTTCAAATAAGGCACGCATATGATCGAGAAAAATTGTACCATCGGGCAAAAAAGCCCGAACCCCTCCACAGAAGGAGATGATACGGCAATTTTCAGCGTGATATACTCTCGACCCATGAGCGATTGCACCAGCCAACTCCATCCGCAAGCCAAAGAGGGACTCCGCCTGTTCAATGCAGGGGAATACTTTGAAGCACACGAAGCGCTTGAAGACGCATGGAACGCTGAAGAAGGGACGATCAAGAACCTATATCGCGGCTTGTTGCAGATAGCGGTCACTTATCTGCACATCACACGCGGAAATTATCACGGCGCGGTCAAAGTATATGAGCGAAGCAAAAAATGGTTCACGGACATTCCGTTCGTGTGCCAGGGCGTTCATGTTGGGGAATTAAAAAAAGACGTGGAAACTGCGATAAAAGAATTGGAACGTCTCGGGGAAAAGAGAATGGCCGCGTTCGACCTGAAATTACTGAAGCCTGTGAAATGGGACGAGAAGCGCATCTTCATCTGTGACAAATGCGGCACCGAAATGCACGAGAAGAACTGCAAAGTGAGCTGTCCCAACTGCGGGAATCGATTCGATTGTTCGGACCTGAATATTTATTTTGATTGAGCTTTATCTCATCTTAAAATCGACAGGCCGTGTCAAATTGACACGGCCTGTAAGCTTTGAATATCGTTTTAGTATTTCGTTGGGCGGAATGTTTTAACGCTTTGTTCAAAGACTGCCAGATTATCATAGAACTCTGAGATCTGGGCCATGTATTGCACGTACCAGACCGTGTTCCCATCTTGAAAAACATACACCATATCGTTGACGTCAATGTTGTTGACGCGCAATTCGATGGTGATCTTCCGTCCTTCGACCGTGTTCACGTAAACCGTCTGATAATCTGATACATGCGCTTGATAGGGAAGGGTCGGGAATTGGTCACGGACAAATGTATCCAACGAATCGCCCGTCATGAGTTCGTATGAAACATTGACAAGCATGTTATAGGCTGAGGATTTGCTCGGGATCTCGGTAATAAGCAACTCAGATCCTGAGAAAGCGGCCGTATTGTTCACCGTCTTTTTATCTGCTAGTTTGAAATTCTTCGGCAACCAGATCTCAACCAGCGGGGTTTTGAATTGCTTCCAATCAGCAGGGATTAATTGCTCATAAGGGATCGGCGTCAACGTGGGCGTAACCTCTGCCGTTGGCGACATCACGATAAGAGGTGTGACCGTCGGTTGGACTGTTGGAGGAACTTGTGCAATCGGTGCAGCCCCGCCGCCTCTAAATTCCTCAACACAAACCAACCGCCAACGCCAAGGATCAAACACAATAGCCCCACCATACCCACAATGATGCCAACTTGCATCATTGTCATACCGAAATACTTGCGTTCTCCGTCCATGATTCCTCCACCTTATATTTTGAAATGCAGGAGAATCTTACCTCTACAACCGTCAGAGTGACCGTTTTAACATCATGACTGAATCAGGATCGCACGAGCAGGCGCACCGTCAGAACCAGCGATCTTGAGCGGCAGGCAATACAAGTCATAGAATCCACGCATTACGTTCGAGAGATTCAATCCTTCCACCACCACAACGCCCGCCTTCAACAACACTTCATGTGTCGGCCTTGAATCACCATACGGCGCAACAGACAGGTAATCCACGCCCACCAATTGCACGCCATGTTTCACCAACCATTCTGCTCCGTCTTCACTGATCGCTACGTAATCGGTTTGAAACTCGGATACACCCTTCGCCCAAAAATGAGAATTACTCGTCCCAAACAGAATACGTTTCATATCGGGCGCGATCTCCACTCGTTCCAACACATCCGACGAGATCGCCTCGACACCGTCCGGTAACTGCACCACGTAACAGGGACCCGTCAACACTTCGAGCGGTAACTGCTCAACAGTGCGACCGTCATTGAGAAAGTGATGTGGCGCATCCACATGTGTGCCGAGGTGAACACTGGTGCTAATGCTTGTGCAATTCGTCCCTGAACCCTTGTCCATGGATTCGAATTGTTTGAGCTCGAGTCCCGGGTCGCCAGGCCAAGTGGGGAGAGTTGGAGAGATCGTCAGGGAAATGTCGTAGATGGTCATGGTGTGTCTCCTTGTCGTAGTTACTATCGCGCTGAGCGTCCTTCGACTTCGTTCAGGACGGAAATATTCTAAGGAACAGCCAATGGCGTCAGCGTCGGAGTGATGCTGGGGGTTGGCGTGGGAGCCAGTTGAGTCCAGCCACTGTAGTAAAAGTATTCATTCAAAAACTCCGCGCGTTCCTGTTCATTCATTATACGCGGACGTGAGTAATCTTCAAGCATACCTGTAATCAATTCCACACTGACAAGTTTCCCGTCATAGACCACATATCGGTCAAAGAACAAACGGCGAATGCCGGGCGGCATCCAATCCTGGTCACCCATCTGATCGAAGAACAGATTGCCCAATCCATAGTGGATGAACGCACCATCGTAGAATTCCATCTTCTGCGCATAATGTGCCTGACTGCCACTGACAATGGATGCACCCGAATCAGCCATCAAGCGAAAATCAGTGACCTGTTGTGGGTTCGGGTTGTAATCGTAACTTTCGTTCCATTGAAACGTGGAAACTACAACATAACCCTGTGATTTCAACTCGGCGATCTTTTCCTTGAGATACGGGAAATTACAAGGTGCGGCGCGGGTTGATAATCGGTCGCCGTTGGGAAGCGCCCCACATCGGGTTTGTTACATCCAATGAATGCGATCTTGTTGCCGTTCTTCTCAAACAACGCTGGCTTGAGCGAATCCTTCAAGTCACGCCCACCGCCAAAATACGGAATGTTGTGCGCGTTATACATATCCAGCGTTTCATACATGGCGAACGGGCCATAATCGGCGAAGTGATTCCCCGTCAACTCGATCACATCCGTGCCAACATCTGTAATCAAGTCCATGTATTTCGGGTCACTGCAAAACACGAGCGCGCCTGCTTCAGGCTTCGGGTACGGGCACCCCGTGAAAAACGGGATCTCATTGCTCACATGCATGATATCCGCTTCACGGAACACATCGCGCATCTTTTCGCCGGGATACGTTGAACCTTTGAGTTCCATCGTGACTGCTGTTGCACGCACAAGCGCTGTCACGCCGGTCATGATGATCGTTGTCAACTTGTTCGGATCGTAATTCGAAAGGGTCCATGAAGAATCATCCACAACGCCACCGGGCTTGAGCATAAAGTCAATAACCAAAGGATAGGTCGTAACGTCAAAGCCTTTGCGGATCGGCGATTGACCATCCACAGTCAACACTTTCCATTTTGGATCAAGCGACTCAAACGGGACAATGGCCCACGCGGATTCTTTCCATGCGGTATCGAGCAGTTGCTTCTCATCCACGCTTCTTACAGACCCGCTAGCTGGTTCGCCCCAAATGGCCGTAAACGCCCTCAGCGTGGACTCTGCCATCAATAACGGAGACCCGCCCGAGGTCCAGAGTGAGGCGAGTTCTTGAGATGTCACTCCATCTTTGACAGTAGGAAACGGCGCGACCAGGGCATACGTCCATTGGAAGCGAGTCCCATCTTGATCATCGGCAGTGGCAACATCCAAAGTCAGGCTGGCGCTGAAAGGAATCTCCGATGCCTTGATACGATCTTGCAAAGCCTGCGGAACAGACTCGGCATATAGCACACCCATAAATGCAGGCGTCGGTATGACAACTTCTCTTGTTGGAGTGACCGTTGGAGGTACAGATGTGTTTGTGGGGATTTGCGGGGCGGATGTAGGAGTAGCCTGCGAACCACAGGCAGAGAGGATGAGCGTAACCACGCTAAAGAGGATCAATAAACGATTCAGTTGTTTCATAGGCATAGCGCCCGATTATAAACCCTGCGCCGAGGATGGCGCAGGGAGCAATCTGCGTCCTTCGGCTACGGGCTTCGCAAACACCGCTCAGCCCTCCGCTCAGGACGGAATATATTTTGGAATAGAGCAAAGTCGAAGCGCAGGTTATCTCAGATCACACATCAAACCGTAATTGTAGAAAGCGTAAACTGTTTCAACGCCTCTTCATCCATGCTAACACCAAGGCCGGGCTGATTTGGCACTGTGATCGTGCTATCGTCGTTCAATACAAACCGTTCATGCGTGATGTCGCGGTGATAATAACGGTCGGAGGCGGAGATATCGCCGGGTAATACGAAGCCCGGTAAAGATGCCATCGCAAGATTCGAGGCGCGACCAATACCAGTCTCCAACATGCCGCCACACCAGACAGGGATGTTTCGCTCGCGGCAATAGCCGTGAATCATGAGCCCCTGGCTCAGCCCTGCCACACGCGCGGGTTTGATGTTGATGTTGCGGCAGGCTTCCATTTCCAAAGCATAACGCGCATGGCGCGGTGTGAGAATACTTTCATCGAGACAGATGGCAGTTTTGAGTTGTGCCTGTAATTTGCGATGGTCCCAAATATCATCTTCGAACAAAGGCTGTTCGATCAAAAGCAAATTGAGATCATCGAGCGGTTTGAGCACATCGGCAGTATCCAACGTATACGCGGAGTTGGCATCCACTTGCAAACGCAGATCAGGATACTTCTTGCGAATAGCGACAGTCTCTTCGATCTCGCGCCCCGGCTTGATCTTGATCTTGACGCGGCGATAGCCCTTCTCGATGAACGAGTCGACGGTTCGCACCATCGCTTCGGCTGATTCCTGTATCCCGATCGAGACTCCCACTTCGACCTTATCTCTCGTGCCGCCGAACATCTCCTTCAAGGACTTGCCATCGCGCTTGCCCAACAGATCCCAGATCGCCATCTCCACACCCGCTTTGGCGAGGTGATGTCCGCGGATGCCTTCCACGCGATGCTGAAAATCGAGCGCGTCCTTTACATCCTTGCCAAGAGTGAGTGGCGCGACAAAATCCTTGAGGATGTGCCATGCCGTACCCGTCGTTTCATAGTTGTAGCCCGGCTCCCGAGAAGCGACACATTCGCCGTACCCGGTCAGCCCTTCAGATTTTAGAGTGACGATAATACACTGACGATCCGTCTCGCGCCCGAACGATGTCTCGAACGGCGCAACCAACGGCATGGAGATGTGATGGAGAGTGATGGAGTCTATTTTCATGGGAGAGGGTTCCTGTGGGGGGATATAAACTGGATTATAGCATTCAAGGAAATTAATCCTTAAATCAAAACAAGCTGACCCATCTCAGGCCAGCCTGTTGCTTTTACTGGTTTCGCTATATTTATTTTTGAACCGAAGCCATCGAAGCAAGCACTTCTTGCGTCACGTTCTTTCCGCCGCTGAAATTTGTCCACACGCTGGTGACCGTATAGATCGGTCCCCAAGGGATACCCCACCAGCCGAGCACAAGCGAAAGCAGGGTAAAGGGAAGTCCCTTTACGATGGCGTTATCTTCCGAGCGAATAAAGTAGATATTGGATGACCTTCTGAAGGTGATGACAAGCAGTGAAATGCAATATTCATAGATGACGAACTTCCCGCCCTGTTGCAACTCCTGTTGCAGATGACTTCCCGTATGTATTTCTTCCAAGCCAATGATCTTAGTCATATCACCTCGTCGTGAATGTGGTTATTCTGTTTTCGCTTCCCCATCATCATCGTTCAGCTTCAAACCGCGCAGGGCATCATCCACGCTGACGGCAGCGTCACGTCGCATGCCTGCGGCGGGTGTGCCGCAATACGGACAGATATTCCACGGCAGTTCCATCAGCTTGTTGCAGTTTTCGCAGTTCTTCTTGAGTTTGGTGTGGCAATTCGGGCAAACCTGCCACTCGTCTTTGACGCGGCGTTCGCAACCCGGGCAAAGTGGAAGGTCCTCAAGCGCTTGAAGCAAGGCTTCCTCTTCGAGGGTCTTTTGGTAATCCTCTTCAAGAGTCCGTGTGGGACGCAGGATGAGGTACACCAAAATCCCCGGCAGGTTGAGCACAGCCACCAGCAAAGTGGCGAGGGTGTGCACCAACGGGTCGCGTGCGCGTGTGCGGATGTCACGGTACGTCCAGATGATGAGCGAGATCCACAACGCGGCAAGAAATGCCCCGCCGAAGCCGGTCAACACGAGGAGTAGGTTGCTTACGAATGTGGGGTCAAGGGTCATAATGGTATTTTATCTCATCTTATAAGCTTGTTGCATAGAATTTCCCGAACAAACATAGGGACGACCCGCCAAAAAAGAAAAAATCCTTGACGGGCCTGAAGGGTCGCACCTGCCATCCAAATTTTATGGCGTTGCGTGATGGAAGAACCATTCGCCATCGCCTTGTGACGCATAAGAATTCTTGCCGATCACTTCGTAATATGTGATGCCGGGGCGCAATGCGATCTGTTCGCCGTAAGTGGTGGTCAATAAAAGCGGTTGATTGGGCATGAGGCGGCTCCATTTTGCAGGGATGCCGACTCCATCACGAAAGACATACGCTTCGCCGCCACCCGTCAGGTCAATGTGATAGACCTCGTCATCTTCATCGAACGGATTGGAAAAGGTGTGATATGTAAAGATGACGACGATATTTGCGGCATGCACCTGTTGACCGGTCACATTGTCGATCAGGGGCGCATATTTCTCTTCCTTGTTGTTTATCATATCGTCGGTCTCTTGAAAACGCAGATATTGCTGAGTACCCGAGTCATAAGCCCAATGGTTGTAAGAGTATTCAGAGAAATATGTGTACACGTCCGTGCCGCTCACACTGGATGCAGTAGGAGGGTCCGCGCTGAACAAACCGCTTAGATAGGGTTTGTCGTTGGGCAGGTTATTCTTTGTCACGCAATCGGCCCACAAGATCGTATTGAAATATTGATTGTTGTACACTTCGATCTTGCGCTCGTCCATGCCTTTGAAGGGAGGACAATTGCCAAACGAAGGAACTACAAGGAATTGAGCAATATCGGTCGTTTTGAAATATTCAAGCACGCGCTTATCTGCAAATTTGAACACCAAAAATGACTGGTACATGCGCGCGATGTTTTCATCGAAGAATCTGCCGGAGCGTACCGGCCCCACCCATTCCGAGTCGTTGCCGTAAAAGATGGCGATGTTACGCGTCAATCCATCTTCGATGTAATATTCAAAAACCTGATCGGCCAACGAGAGCCCCGATTGCGGGCGAATATACCGCGGATAGTTGGCGATCTTGATCGCCATCGGTCTGCGATCCATGCGGGAGGGGTCCGCTTGTGGGAGGCCGGTCAGCGGGTTGATGACGGGTGGAACTGTTGGCGTGGGAGGGACGGTCGCTGTTGGGGTGAGAGGAATCTCTGTCGGCGCAGAGTTGAGAGGACTCACCGTCGGCAAGGATAAGGGTGTTGGGGCCGAATCAGCATACAGTGAGTCAGGGGCGGTTTCTTGTCCCGGTTGAAAGGGCGTCGGGGAGGAAAGTCCGATGGCAGATACAGTTTCGGGTTTGGTAGTAGTACATCCTGAAAGTAAAAGAGCAATGCACACAAGGGTGGTAACGGTCAATCGCATGGGCAAATTGTACAACAATCAGGGGTGGCTGCAAATCCTGATAAAATTACGTTTGCATGTTCATATTCATCACAATCGGTATTCTGCTAGTTACAGCTCTGGCATTATTGATCCTTCAATTTACACTTCCCGAATTTCGGTTCGCGTGGTTGACGGCGGTGGCAGGCGCATTGCTTGCATGGGTCAGTGTTTTCGTCTGGCAGGCCAGCATGCCACTCATAGTGCAACTCCCTCTTTGGCAACCTGCGATCATCTTTCGTCAGTCACCGCTTTTCATTGCGGATGGAATTTCGTGGGCACTCGCGCTCAGCATGGTCACCGTGTGTCTTGCGGTGATCGTCACGGCGGTGGCGCGCGAAAGTTTTCCCAACACGTGGGGCTGGATCGGCATTCTTACACTGACAGCCTTTGGCGTTCTGGCAGTGACAGCCGATAACCCATTGACCCTTGTTTTGATCTGGGCGGCCATTGATCTCGCTGAGTTGATTTCACAAATGCGATTTGCAGAAGGCCCCAAAGTGAACGAACGCGCTGTGACATCCTTCGCTTCACGCGTAACGGGTAGCTTGATCCTGTTATGGGCAAGCATGGTCAGCGCTTCCAACGGATCTGTTTTTGATTTTCTTTCAGCGCCTCCGAGCGCTGGGTTGCTTCTCATCATGGCTTCTGCATTCAGGCTGGGAGTATTACCATTCCGTCTACCGGATACAAGTGAAGCGTCCTTTCGACGTGGATTCGGTACAGGCTTGCGCATGACCTCTGCCGGTTCAAGTTTGATCCTGTTGGCACGCATTCCACTTGCCAGTGTTGAATCTGCCATTACTCCCTATTTGATGATATTCGTTACGCTCGCGGCATTGTATGGCGCATGGATGTGGCTTCGCTCACCCGATGAATTGACAGGCCGTCCGTATTGGATGATCGGCTTGGCTTCACTCGCTGTGGCGTCAGCTTTGCGCGGCAACCCCATCGGTGCCACTGCATGGAGCTGTGCGCTCATCCTTTCAGGGAGTGCGCTCTTCCTCGCCTCCGCTGAAAACGTGTGGTTGAACCGGGCGTTATACATTGGTGTGTGGGGCATTTCGGCCCTACCGCTTTCGATCACGGCAACAGGTTGGGTGAGCGGACGCGAAAATTTTTGGTATGCAATTCCATTTCTGCTCCTCGCACAAGCCGGGTTGTTGGCAGGGTTCCTGCGCATCAGTCAACGGTCTTTTGCGCGAACCACTTTTGAGAATCAACCCATTTGGGCCAGGAACGTGTATCCGCTCGGGATTTACGTTATTCTGTTGACGTTATTGCTTCTTGGATTCATCGGCTGGGACGGGACTCTCAAACTTGGGAACTGGATCGCCAGCCTCATCGCATCAGCTCTGACCTTTGGCTTGATCTGGCTTACTCCACGCATTCGCATCCTCAACCCGGTCCGCGCACACTGGGTACAACCGACCGAATCATCATGGGTTACCTCCATCAACCAAGTGCTTTGGGGGCTATACCGTTCGATCAGAAGAGTCACTGTCACATTCTCGAATGCGCTTGAAGGTGAAAGCGGCATCATGTGGACTCTTCTCTTCCTCGCACTTTTCGTCTCCATCCTTTCACAAAGGACTCCCTGAGCATGTCTCCGTTCTCTTCATGGGTTGTAATCACTTTGATCGTTATCACCAGTGCTGGCTTATTGCTTGCACGTGACTGGCGTTGGCTGATCATTCTTCTTTCCGTACAGTATGTAGGCATGTTCATCCTTGTATTGCAACATTGGCCTTTGGGCATGGCAACAGTCAAGATCATTGCTGGTTGGATGAGCGCCGCTATTCTTGGCATGACACGTTCCAATCTAGATGAAGATGCCGTTGAAAAATACAGCGTCCTGCCACAAGGACGATTCTTTCGATTAGTCGCCGCCGCGGTTGTTGGTCTGATCGCAGCCACCGTTGCCCCTCGTGTAGACGCGATGATGGCAGACGCCGGTGTAGCCGTCGCCGCAGGAAGTCTGCTGTTGATCGGTATGGGATTGTTGCATCTCGGTGTTACCGACCAGATATTACGCGTCACGATCGGTTTGATGACGGTCCTTGCCGGGTTCGAAGTCATTTATGCCGCTGTGGAAAGTTCAGTTCTCGTTGCAGCCCTGCTCGCCATCATTAACCTCGGGTTGGCGTTGGTAGGGTCCTATCTCATGATCGCATCGAACGCTAATGAACTGGAGACAGAATGAACGCGCCAACGATCTGGATCATTCTTCCCATTGCCATTGCATTCGTGTTATTCCTTATTAGCAGTCCGCGCATTCTAAGTTTCACCGGCGGGTTTGTGGCAATTGCACTTGCATTGATGGCACAATTCGCTCCCATTGAACAAGCCATGAAGATTGGCGGATTCTCACTTAAGATCGATTCGTCATTAAATATCCTTGGCCGTGTGTTACAGATCAAACCAGAAGAAGGACCTTTGCTGGCTTTGATCTATGGCGCGGCGGCATTATGGTTCTTCGGCGCAGAAGCATCCAAGTCGGCGTTGCGCTTCGTGCCATTTGGATTGATCGTCACTGCTTTGATGGTCGCGTCCATTGCTGTAGAGCCGTTCCTCTATGCCGCGCTATTTATTGAGACCGCGGTATTGCTATCTGTGCCCATGGTAGTGAGTATCTATAAACACCCCGGCAAAGGGATCATTCGTTTTCTTATTTATCAAACACTCGCCATGCCATTCATTCTTTTATCTGGCTGGCTATTAGCAGGCGTGGAAGCCAGCCCCGGCAACCTCGCCTTGGCCGCGCAATCTGCCGCCATACTTGGGCTTGGCTTCGCATTTTTATTAGCGATCTTTCCGCTCTATAACTGGGTCCCCATGCTTCTGGAGGAAGCATCTCCTTTTGTTGTCGGCTTTCTTCTTTGGGTCATACCAACAACTACATTAATATTTGGCGCAGGTTTTATTGACCGCTACTCCTGGCTTCGTGCCTCTCCCCAACTGGCAACGGCGCTTCAATTCACCGGCTTGCTCATGGTGGTCACTGGCGGAGTATGGGCCGCCTTTCAAACTCACATCGGACGGATCATGGCGTATGGCTCTATCGCCGAAACCGGTTTTTCCCTGCTCGCGCTCAGCCTGGACTTGAGGCTGGGCATCCCCATTCTATTTTTACTTTTCCCTGCCCGCGCACTGGGCCTCGCTGTCTGGTCGCTATCACTAACCATCCTCAAAGAACGAGCTGGCACAATGCAATTCAGCGATGTGCGTGGACTCTTACGATACAGTCCATTTGCAAGTGCAGGTTTGCTCCTTGCCACCCTATCCACAAGCGGATTCCCGTTACTGGCGGGTTTCCCTGCGCGTCTTGCTCTTTGGGATGGCCTTGCACGAGTCTCACTTAGCCTGGCATTTTGGATGGGGGTGGGAATCATCGGCTTGTTGATAGCATCCTTCCGAACACTGGCCGTCCTAAGTATGGCTGATGAGTATACAAACTGGGAGGTGAACGAAGATTGGTCACAGGGGATCATGCTTGGGCTGGGAATGACCGGGCTCTTCCTCCTGGGCTTACTCCCACAGGCCGCCCAATACATCCTTGCCAGTCTGCCGACCATGTTTGAACACCTCGGGCGGTGAGGCGGTATAATCACCGCAACTTACTAGAGAAAGCGCCGGAGGCAATATGGATTTTGAACAGATCGTCAAACGCCTGCAATGGTTGGACGAGGAGCACCGCAAAGACAAAGCCGCGATCATTGAATTAGAGGAACGTATCGCGGGCTACGAGGGGAATATTGACACGGTTGCCAAACAGATCAAACCACTCGAAAAACAGATCGCTGGGCTTCTGCCAAATTCGGCACGCATAGACCAGTTCGATGCCATCATCGCCAAGCAACGCGAAGAAATGAAAAATGCGCTCGATGAGCTTGAAAAGAAATATACCAAGCGTGAAAAAGAACTGATCACACAGCACCAAAAAGACCTTGAGCCGTTCAACAAAGAGATCGACGAATTAAAGAAGGCCCTCACTGAGTTCGCTCCTATCAGGCGTGAGCTCAAAACCCGCGCAACAGAAGAGACTCGCCTTCATCAGGAGATCAAGGACCTTAAGCCCCCCATCGACGAAGCCAAGCGCGCCGCAGAAGAAGCATCTCGCACTCAACGCGTGTTCGATGAAAATCGAAAACAGGATATGAAACGCATCGCTGATTTGCAAGGCGAATTAACCGCCTTGAGAAAGCGCATCGAAGAAACTCGCACCAAAGTAGATACAACCGCCGATAGCTTCAAACATTACGATACGCGCATCAAAGAACTGATGGTCTCTGAAGCCGAACGTAAAGCCGCGCAGAATGAATTCATTGAAAAGCAATCCGTTGCCCATCTTGATCGCGAACGCGCCTACAAGGAATGGAGCAATAGTCACGTCGAATTCCAGAAACAAGTGGAAAAGCTTGATTCCCAATCACAAGCTCTCGAAGAAACATTACGCTCTGCCAAACGCGCACAGGAAACATACAACGAACTCAACACCAAACTCGAACGCCGCATCAACGAAGTAACCGAGATGCAACGACTGGCCGAAGATCGCTTACGGCAGGAATGGGTCACCTTCAAAGCCGATGACCAAAAGCGCTGGACGGGTTATACACTTTCGCAAGACGAAGGCGGCAAAGATATTCGTAAGATCCTTCAAAAACTTGATGAACGCATCAGCGCACTGGATGAGTCCTTCCAGACCACACAAGATCAATTGCAACAAACAACAGACGCCACCGAACAACAACTTCAAGAATTGATGAACGTGGCTCATGAATGGCTTTCGGCCTACGAACGCATCATGGGACATAGCAAGACCACCAAAAAATCAAAGAAACAGTCTTAGTGTTAAGCTCACGATCTGTAAGCATCATTCCTCTTTCTTCTTTCAAACCGTATAGAAAGAGGAAAGAGGAAAATATTTTTAAATGCGCGTTATCGGTACAGCAGGCCACGTAGACCACGGCAAATCCACGCTCATCGCAGCATTGACGGGTATACACCCAGACCGTCTCAAAGAAGAACAAGCGCGCGAAATGACCATCGAACTCGGTTTCGGTTGGATGACCCTTCCGAACGGAGAAGAGGTGGGTATTGTTGACGTGCCTGGTCATCGTGACTTTATCGAGAACATGTTATCCGGCATCGGGGGGATAGATGCCGCGCTCCTCATCATCGCCGCAGACGAAGGCGTAATGCCACAAACGAAGGAACATCTTGCGATTCTGGATCTGTTACAGATTTCATCCGGCATCATTGTTTTGACAAAGACCGATCTCGCTTCAGATATCACCCCCGAAGGGGACTCGGGGTGGCTTGATCTCGTCCAAGCAGATATTCGCGCCGCTGTGGGCGATACCGTCCTAAAAAACGCACCCATCGTACAAGTCTCTGCAAAAAACAGAACAGGACTTGATGAACTCATCAGCCATCTCCAAAACATCTTGCGAGAAAATCCAGCCCGGCTCGATTTGAATCGTCCACGTCTACCGATAGACCGCGTCTTCACCATGAGCGGATTTGGCACAGTTGTCACCGGCACATTGAGCGACGGTCATTTATCAACAGGCGATGAAGTGGAAATTTTGCCAAGCGGTATCAAGGGGAGAATTCGCGGGTTACAAACTCACAAGAAGAAAGAAGAACAAGCCGTCCCCGGCTCGCGCACTGCTGTGAATATTTCTGGCGTGGATATTAACCAACTTCAACGCGGGGATATAGTGGCACACCCTGGTCAATACATCCCCACACGCAGGCTCGATGCTCGTTTTCGTTTATTGAAAGATGCATCTTCCTCCATCACACATGGACAGGAAGTGAAATTCTTTATTGGCGCATCTGAAACAATTGGTATATTGCGTCTACTTGGCACAGAAGAATTACGTCCCGGCGAGGAAGGCTGGATACAACTCGAGTTGCGCGACCCAGTCGTGGCTGTGCGCGGGGATCGTTATATCTTACGGCGACCATCCCCGGCGAAACATTGGGCGGAGGCGTAGTTGTTGACCATCAGCCGAAAGGCAGGCATAAGCGTTTCGATGATGACGTACTAAGATCACTCGAGTCATTGTTACAAGGTTCCCCTACAGATATTTTGTTGGAAGCCGCCCTTGGCTTACAGATCGCAAGCATCAAAGAGATCGTCAGCCGTTCACGGCTCGAGGCTCAGGTGGCACAAGAAGCACTACAAGACGTGTTGAAGCAAGGTTCGTTGATACAGTTGGAAGGTGGAGAACTCTCCATTGACAGTAACCTGCTTGCCACGCCTATATCGCGCTGGAATATCGCTCGCAATGACATTTTGCAAGCGATTGATACTTATCACAAGACCTATTCGCTACGACGCGGTATGCCGCGTGAAGAACTCAAAAGCAAGCTGAAATTCACGCAACGCAGTTTCAACGCGATCATCAATAAATTAGTTGCCGATGGCGCGATCACTGAACATTCTGCCTTTCTTGCAAAGGTCGGGCATGAGATCCAGTTCAATGGACAGGAGCAGGCCAAAGTCCAGACATTGATGCGTAAGTTTGATGCGAATCGTTTTGGGCCACCGAGCGTCAAGGAATGTCAGGCAGATGTCGGGGAGGAAGTCGTCAACGCCTTAATCGAGTTAGGGGAGTTGGTTGCAGTTTCATCCGATGTGCTCTTTCGGAAAGCAGATTATGATTTAATAGAGTCGAACTTACGAAAAGAGATCATCAAAAACGGGCAAATATCCCTTGCTGAAGTGCGCGACCTATTCCAAACAAGTCGTAAATACGCGCAGGCTTTATTGGAACATTTCGATGCGGTCGGCGTTACCATTCGTGACGGCGACTACAGGAAGTTGAGAAAATAACATGCGCTTCTTAAAGAATGTGTTTGCACCGCCCAAATTCCAGGATGGTGAAAAGACTTATCAGGCGTATTTACTGAACATTATTTTACTGACGCTGATCGTAATCCCAATACCATTCGTTATTTACTTGCTTGTTTGGCAACCCGGGGAAATACAAAGAACTCTTGTCTTTATTGCTTTTGCAGAAATCATTAATATCACCTTGCTCGCCCTAGCCAGACGAGGATTTGTACGTCAGGTGGCTATCGCTCATGTTCTCACTCTTTGGTTGATTTTCGCAACATCAGCCGCCACCCGTTCTGGTGTTCATGGTACTCCATATGCGCTAGGCAATGGATTGGTCATTACAGTTACAGGAATATTACTAGGCCGCCGTAGTGTTCAGCTTATGACATGGCTTGTTATTATTCAGGGCGGCATCATGGTTTACGCCGAGCTTAATGGCTGGAAACCTTCGGACATTGCCAATGATCCGGTGTATACATGGGCTATTGCGATTGTATTATTGGTGATCGTTGTAAATATGCAAATGTTGGCGTCCGATCAAATTCGTATGGCACTTCACCGCGCTCAAACCAGTGAGGAAAAGTATCGCCTGATCTCTAAAGTAAGTTCAGATTTCACCTTCTCGGCTGAATTAGACTCAAAAGGTGAAATGCGCCTTGCATGGGTTGCAGGCGCATTTGAGAAGATGACCGGATTTACATTTGAGGAGTACACAACAAGTGGAGGATGGTTAGCCCATATTCACCCTGATGACCTTAAAAAGGAAGCGCAAAATGTGGCGACCCTGCAAGCCAATCAGCCAACAATTACGGAGATTCGCGCCTTCAAGAAGAACGGTGATTTATGTTGGTTACGTGTGTATTCTCATCCCATCTGGGATGAAAAACAAAACAAACTAATAGGTACCGTTGGCGCTGTGCAAGACATCACGCAACAAAAACTTGGAGAAATCGCTTTAACTCAGGAGCGTGATCTCTTGCAAACATTTATGGATAACATACCAGATCAGGTTTATTTCAAAGATACAGAATCGCGTTTTATACGCATCAACAAGGCGCAGGCAAATTTCCTGAAATTAAGCAACCCAGAGGATGCCATCGGTAAAACCGATCTGGATTTTCTCTCCCATGATTTAGCGCAACAACTTCTGGATGAAGAAAAACAAATTCTCGTATCAGGGCAGTCGATCATTAACCGAGTCGAACTTCATCCCACAGAAGACGGAAAGCCTCGATGGGTCTCTGCTACAAAAGCGCCTGTACGAGATTCATCTGGGGATCTAATGGGTATTATTGGTGTATCCCGTGATATTACCGAGGAAAAACGTATTGATGCCATGCTTGCACAAGAACGGGACATTCTACAAATTTTCATGGATAACACGCCGAATCAGGTTTATTTCAAAGATACTGAATCTCGGTTTGTACGTGTCAATCAAGCGCAGGCAAATTTTCTAGGGATTGAGCATCCCAAGGATGCAATTGGAAAAACTGACTTGGATTTCCAAACTCAGGAGCTCGCACAAGAATTTCTGGCTGAAGAAAAACAGATCATGGAGACCGGGCAACCTATCTTAAACCGTATCGAGTTCAATCCAACCAAAGATGGAAAATCTCGCTGGCTCTCCACCAGCAAAGTACCAGCCAAGGATGAGTTCGGATATATCATCGGCACCATCGGCATGTCTTTTGACATTACACAACAAAAGTTGATAGAGGAACAGGAAGTCCGTCGCCGCGAAATACTGGAAAAAGTGGTACAACTCGGAAAACAAGTTGCAGAAGTAAGTGACTTGAGGGTAACACTAGAAAAAATATGGTATGCCTTACATGAAGGTCTGGGGTTTGACCGTGTTGGGATATTTGCCTATCAACCAGAATCGAACACGATCAACAGATTGCTTGGCACAGATATTCATGGGAATCGAGATGACAC
The DNA here is from genome assembly GCA_016721115.1 of Candidatus Defluviilinea proxima. Lineage (NCBI taxonomy): Bacteria > Bacillati > Chloroflexota > Anaerolineae > Anaerolineales > Candidatus Villigracilaceae > Candidatus Defluviilinea > Candidatus Defluviilinea proxima. The sequence continues at coordinate 3,199,997 of JADKIW010000001.1, read as the reverse complement.
TGTAGGCGAACCAGTTCCAATCTCAGCCTGGCATTCCTTTCAGAATGCATTGATCAAGCCGGATGGTTACTACTTCACACATAACTTTAGCGGTGAAGCTACGATACCTGAAGGCCATGAAATGTACACGGTAAAAGATTACGCGACTGTAGCGGCTTGGGCTGGAGGTAAGCCGGTGGCGGTCATTTCTGTTGACCAGCTTATCACTCAACGCCCCATCACTGAGCAACAGTTGGACGCCCTACGACTTTTCGCGGGATATGCTGGGCTTGCCATAGAAAATTCACATCTCAAAGAAGCCCTTCAAAATGAACTGGAAGAACAAAAAAAAGCAGAGGAAACAGAGCAACGTCGACGCCAAATACTGGAAAAAGTAATGAGGTTGGGCAAACAAGTTACAGAGGTCAGTGATCTTCGTACCACTCTAGGAAAAATCTGGCGGGGTGTTCGATACGATCTCGACTTCGACCGAGTCGGATTGTTCACCTACGACCAACAAGAAAATATAATGATAGGCGCCTATGGAACGGATTCTAACGGCAATATGTGGGATGCCTGGCACGTCCACTTTGATCTGGATGAAAATGCTCTTTTCTACAAGATTCTCAGACAGCCGGATGGCTTCTTCTTTAGCAATAACTTCGAAGTAGAATTCAACCTCGATGATAAACACGATATGAAGGGCGTAAAACATTGCGCCATGGTTGCCTTATGGTCAGGGAACAACCCCATGGCAATTATCTCCGTAGACCAGTTCATCACACAACGTCCTATCACAGACGACCAACTTGAGGCTTTGCGTTTATTTGCCGGATACGCAGGTTTGGCCATATCGAACGCACACCTTAATGACGCGCTGGAACGCGAACTTTTGCAAAGGCAAAACCTCATTAACGAACTTGAGGCAAAAAATGTAGAACTCGAGCGGTTCACCTATACGGCATCGCATGATCTTAAATCCCCGCTTGTGACCATCACAGGTTTTCTCGGCTATCTTGAAAAGGACGCACTGGCAGGCAATCAAGAAAGAATGAAAAGCAGTATCGACCGTATCAATTCAGCGGCCGAAAAAATGCAGGCGTTATTAAACGATCTACTCGAGCTTTCCCGCATTGGCAGACTTATGAATCCGCCAGAAGATGTACCTTTCGAAGAAATCGTAAACGAAGCCATCGACCATGTGCGAGGACGGCTGGATGGGGCGAACGCCATCATTGAAGTAGACAGAGACCTCCCCAAGGTCCATGTTGACCGGGCACGCCTTGTAGAGGTCATTCAAAACCTCATTGAAAACGCCGTCAAATATTCGAAGCCCGGTATCAATCCCCGCATTGAGATCGGTTCAAAAAGCGCGGACGAGAATGCCGTGCAGATCTTTTATGTACGGGATAACGGCATGGGCATAGACCCACAATATCACGAACGCATCTTTGGGCTGTTTAATAAACTTGATCCGCAATCCGAAGGAACTGGAATTGGGTTATCATTGGTCAAAAGAATTATTGAGGTACATGGCGGGCGTGTCTGGGTCGAGTCAGAGAAAGGCAAAGGCGCTACATTCTACTTTTCCCTGCCCACATCATAAACAAAGGAGTAAACACGCATGTGCGGGCGATTTACGTTGACCGTTGATCCTGCTGAACTACAGGATACATTTACAGATTTTATCTTCCCATCAAAATTTGCACCGCGTTTCAATATCGCGCCATCGCAACCTGTTTTGGCAATTCCCAATGACGGAGCCAGCAAGGCCGATTTCTTCGTCTGGGGCCTGATACCGATGTGGGCAAAAGATCCGTCCATTGGTAATCGGCTCATTAATGCACGCGGTGAAACAGTTGCAGAAAAGCCGTCCTTTCGCGGGTCGTTCAAATACAAACGTTGCATCATCCTTGCCGATGGTTTTTACGAATGGAAGGCCAGTTCTGGCAAAAAGCCAAAGACGCCATATTACATTCACATGAAAGACCGCAAGCCGTTCGTTTTTGCAGGCCTGTGGGACTCATGGGAAGGCCCCGATGGCTCCAGTATCAAGACCTGCACCATCATCACTACCGAACCCAACGAACTGATGGCGACTCTGCACGCCCGCATGCCCGTTATCCTGCATCCACGAGATTACGCCAAATGGCTGGACGACGCGCCTCAGACTCCCGAAAACCTGCTTCCCCTCATCAAGCCTTTTCCAGCTGATAATATGTCTGCCCACCCGGTCTCGACACTCGTCAACAAACCCGACAACGATTCTCCCGAACTCGTTGTACCTGTGCTGTAACGTGTCCGTGCTACCGATAGCTGGCAAGATCTCCAGGCGATTCCCAGCACTCGCTTCCCCCGATTATCGATTGTTCCTCGTCGGGCAATTTATCTCCGTCATTGGCACATGGATGCAGAATACTGCACAGCCCTATCTCGCCTATCGCATCTCCGGCAAACCTCTCGACTTGGGCATCATCGGTTTCGCATCCACACTCCCGACATTGTTGCTCGCCCTACCGGCAGGTGTTTTTGTTGAACGGTGGGACAAACGTAAAACAGTTATTGTCTTTCAAGCCATCATGTCATTACAGGCTTTCGGCCTGGCCCTGCTCACGTTTCTGGGACATATTCAGATCTGGCATATCGTTGTCTTTGCATTGATCTTTGGCACCGCCAGCGCCGTGGAAATTACAGCACGACAAGCCATGTTGATCGAGTTGGCCGGGCGTGAGGCTTTGCCAAGCGCCATCGCTCTACAAGCAACAGCCTTCAACATTGGGCGTGTACTGGGTCCACTATGCGCCGCATGGTTGCTAACATCCACTGGCACAGAAGCAGGCGTGTTCCTTGCAAATGGCATTAGCTTTATCTTCGTGATCGTTGGGTTGTTTTTTGCACGCACACAATACAAAATTCCACATGATCATGATAAAGAAAAAGACCTGGGAACTGAATTCAAAGAGGGACTGTCTTACATCTACAAGAACTCCCTTGTGGCATCCATCACTCTCATGGCGGCGCTGATCGGGTTCTTTGGTTTTCCACTTGTGCAACAAATCCCAGCTCTGGCTCGCGATGTATTGAAAACCGTCAGTGATACAGAGGCGATTGTGGCAAGCAGAACGAGCACCCTATATGCCGCGCAAGGTGCAGGTGCCATGGTGGCGGCTATTTTAGCGGCAACCTTCATGGGCTCATCCCACAGAAAGGGACGTTGGGTCGTCTTTGGGCAGATCGCATTCATTCTTCCACTGATCGTTTTAGGGCTTACGGGCAATCTCAGTTTGTCTATTGTTCTTTTGGTATGTATGGGCTGGGGTACCGTGACTCAACTTGTCACAATGAATACCTTGATCCAATTGAATGTGCCCAACGAACTACGTGGACGAGTGTTCAGCATTTATCTTTGGGCGCTTCAAGGGGTTGCTCCCTTTGGGAGTTTGCTGATCGGTTGGATCGCTCAGGCATGGGGCGTGCCACTAGCGGCATTGATCGGAGGGGTCATATCGCTCGTTTTGATCGGCGGTTTGCATCTTCTAAACCCTGGCGTATGGAGAGTAAAGGCTTAACGTCAGGTTAGCGTATGGTTCGGTAGATTGACTCTTGTTTTTTGCGCATGTTATGATTTTGACTGGAGATCGAAGTTTGTATGGATAACGATAAGAAATCACATGGAATATTTACCCGCCTCTTTGACTTTCTCGTTCAGTTGGGGCTGGGCGAATCGTTGTTAAAAATAGGTACAGGGGTATTATCCATGGTGTTGGTAGGGGTTGTTGTTTGGTTGATGCAATCATCTGCAAAGCAGGTCAAAGCCGGGGATGAGGTCGATGTACCGGTGGATGTACCAACTGTCGTTGCGGAGGGAAGCGAGAATATTTCGCAGTTGATCGAGGATTCGTTCGGTGGAGTCCCACGTCTGGCGCAGGAACGTACCATCATCCCATCGCGTCCCCGACAGGAGATCGTGAAATATAAAGTATTGGAAGGCGATACAGTCTTTGGGATCGCAGAGAAGTTTGGGTTGAAACCTGAAACGGTTCTTTGGGGAAATTACAATACGTTGCTTGATAACGCTCACTCTTTAAAGCCTGATCAAGAATTGAATATTTTGCCAGTGGATGGAACATATCATCAATGGCAAAAGGGTGAAGGGTTGAACGGTATTGCCAAATACTATGGCGTGACACCCGAGAACATTATCAATTACCCCTCAAACGAATTGGATGCGGCGACGATCGGCGATTACGCCAATCCAAACATCCCAGACGGCAAATGGTTGATCGTTCCGAACGGCAGACGTGAATTTATTTCGTGGAGCGCGCCGCTCGGTGTGACACGTGAGAACCCCGCTTCAGCGCGCGTACTGGGGCCAGGTGCATGTGACCCGATTACTGGTGGTGCTGTTGGGTTTGGCACTTTCGTTTGGCCAGCCAACAAGCATTATCTCTCAGGGTTCGACTATAGTCCAAGCACCAATCACTGGGGTATCGATATCGCAGGTAACGTTGGCGAAGGCGTGTATGCTACAGACGCAGGTGTAGTGGTATACGCTGGTTGGAATAATTACGGCTACGGTAACATGATCATGATAGACCACGGCAACAACTTCCAATCGTTGTATGCTCACTTGAGCGCGTTCAATGTTGGATGCGGTCAAAGTGTAGGACAGGGAGATGGGATCGGCGCCATTGGTAGTACAGGCAATTCAAGCGGAGCCCATTTGCACTTTGAGATCCGCGCAATCTCCTCATTTGTCAATCCTTGGGATATGCTACCCAAGTAAAACCATTCCTTGCGAAACACGTTTATCTCGGCTATAATCTGCGTCGGTTTGGGCGCATAGCTCAGTTGGTTAGAGCGCTACTATCACACAGTAGAGGCCCGGGGTTCGAGTCCCTGTGCGCCCACAGAAACGCCTCATAAAGAGGTGTTTTTTGTTTTTGCAGGGGGATGATACACGCTCTATTTACCTGTAAATCTTACTTTCCCAGTCTATAAGAGTGTTATAAGAGAATTTCAAATCACCAAACATCCTGCTTTATAATCCATCCATCATGGCAACCCGAACCAACGAAGTTTGGCTCTCAGACTTGCGTGCAGAAGGTGAAATAAAAAGCGCCGCTCTGGAAGATCTGAGATCCATCATTCATAAGGGCCTCCCCTATGCGCTTTCGCGCTGGCTTTCGCCCAGTCTGCCTCAATTTGAATCACTTGTCGAGGAAGTGACACAGGAAACTCTCCTGCGTGTGCTCGATCAATTGGATACATTTGAAGGACGCAGTCAATTCACTACGTGGGTGCACAAGATTGCCGTACGCATTGCGTTGACGGAGCTTCGCCGCAAGCGCTGGCGTGATTCTTCTTTGGATGAATTGACCGAAAACGAGGATGTTCCACCACCTCAAAATCTGCTCGCCGATTCTCATGCGGGACCTGAAACATCGGCAGAACGCGCAGACCTTTTGGTGCGCGTCCGCAGGGTGATCGAGGAAGAGTTGACCGACCGTCAGCGTCAGGCTTTGGTGTTGCTCGGCATCCAGGATATGCCCATGGATGAAGCGGCACGCAAACTTAAGACCAACCGTAATGCCCTCTACAAGTTATTACACGATGCCCGCCTGAGGTTGAGAACCCGTCTCGCCATGGAAGATATTTCAGCCAACGAAGTTCTAGCCCTATTCGAGCAAAAGTAAGATTAGTAAATCATTAAACGTCCACTAAAATATGAATATTCGAGAACTCATCCAACGCATACGGAACCGGGTCATGCCCCCCCATGAAGAGCTCCCTACCGAGGTCGTTTTGGGCTTCCTGCGTGTACTGGAGGATGTCCGCCGGGAGGAGCTTTCCTGTGAGGAAATCTTCAACAAATTGGATGAATACGTTGAATGCGAAGTGGACAATAAAGACGCCGCCCATATCATGCCTTTGATCCGTGAACATCTCGACATCTGCTCAGAATGTTGCGAGGAATACGAAGTGCTTCTGGATGTGGTCGAAAAGACCGGCGAAGAAAAAGCAGATTGACAACTCCTAAAGACAAATCAGCGGCGGGAACTCCCGCCGCTGATGCTTTAAGTATGAAAAACCTTCTCCCCCGCACGGACAGGTATTTTCAATCGATTCTCAGCAGGCGTGATCGGACATGACCACATCTCGTTGTAGGCACAATACGGGTTGTAGGCTATGTTAAAATCCACAAGGAAGCGGTCACCGGGCAATTCTTCTGGCTCGAGATAACGGCCGGCAGGATATGTCTCAGTCCCTGCAAGCGAATCTACAAACGGCAGGAAATATCCATATTCACCTCGGTAAATCGTCAATTCTGCATCCTGTCCATCCACCGAAAATTTGAAGCGTCCGTGCCGGATATACATCTGCACATCACCGGTGGTCGTCTGCATGGGCATTGGCTGTTCGTCAGTAAACAGTTCTACTTTTACTTCCAATCGCAATGCGTCATTTTCAGGGAAATAATGTAAGCCGGTAAAGTCCCGTTTTTGGGCAGGGTCCAGAGGGCTCTGTGGGTGTCCCTTGAAGAACTCATCCTTTTCTGCGCGAAATTGTTCCAATTCAGTCATTGTGTCTCCTGCGAAATTACATAAGGTAACTATCACTTTGATAGATAAGGAAACGCAACCAATTCTTACAATGACCGTGTAACCTCAATGCTCTTGCGATTTCACCCTTCTTATGCTATCTTTACTTTTGTATGACCAAAAAAACTGTTTTGATTATTGAAGATGAAGAAGATGCCGCTGAACTGTTCGGAGAGATGATGCGCGTCAGTGGTTTTCGCGTGCTCAAAACATCTAAGAGCGTACCCGCCATCTCTATGATGACAGCCGATAAACCCGACATCGTGTTGCTTGACATCATGATGCCTGAGATCTCCGGACTCGACATTCTGCGCCAGATGCGACGTGACCCAAACCTTGCCAATATCCCGGTCATTGTGGTCACGGCCAAGAGCATGCCAGCCGATATCAAGAACGGCATGGAGGCGGGTGCATCTACTTACTTAACCAAGCCCGTCGGCTTTCAAGAATTGAAAGAAGCCGTCGAACGCTCACTCGGATCACCAACTTGAGAATATGGTTCCACTAAGAACCTTCATAGCGGTGGACATCCATCCCACAATACTTCAATCTGTTCAACACAAGATAGAACCTTTGCGAAAGGCCATCGGGGACTCCACTGTCCGCTGGGTGCCGGTGGACAATTTCCATCTTACGCTCAAATTTCTCGGGGATATTGCCCCTGCAAAAGTTGATGATTTGACTCGCATCCTGCGCACTGAAGCGGACTCGTGCCAGCCATTCGACATCCACATCAACGGCCTCGGCTCTTTCCCAAACTCAAAGCGGCCTCGCGTTCTATTTATCGGAATCCAGCCTCAAGCTGGGTTGGACGCGCTCCAACGTGGGATTGAATCCGCAACCGCAAAACTGGGATATAAGTCCGAAGCACGCGATTTCTCCCCGCATCTCACAATTGGCAGGGTCAGGGAAAACGTCACAGCGATTGACCAGCAAAGAATCCGCAAGGCATTGGATGAAATAAAGATTGACTCACTTGGCACTGCCAGAGTAGACTCCGTCCATCTATATAAAAGTGAATTGAAACCAAGCGGCTCGGTATACACAAAATTATTCTCCGCGCCATTACAAAAACCATGAGGTGAAACCTGAACGCACTCGAACTTGCACATAAGATCGTTGACGCCCTTGAAGATAAAAAAGGCGAAGACATTTTGCTCCTCGACATCAAGGATGTTGCGACATTTACTGATTATTTCATTATCTGTAACGGAACCAGCGACCGCATGTTGGACGCGCTCGCTAAAGGCGTGCTCGAAGCAACAAAGAAAGATTACAAGAAAAAAGGCCGCATAGATGGGAAGAGTCAAGAAGGCTGGCTCGTGATGGATTATGGCGATGTGGTCGTGCATCTCTTTTCACCCGATATGCGTGAATACTATGATCTCGAAGAGTTATGGAGCGATGGGAAGGTACTGCTCAAGGTGCAATGATCCAAGATGACACAGACAGGTAACATACCGACTGTCTTCAAGTTCATACTGATCCTGTTACTGGGGGGAGTCATTTTGATGTTCCCCGTATCGCTTCCTCCCGGTGCCGGGGACTGGGACTTGCAAGCCTACTGGAGTTCAACCTATCTTCTTGCACATGGACAAGATTTTTCGGATGGTGTGGCATTAGGGGAAATTGAGCACACGTTGACTACCCGCAGCGACCCAGAGACCCTTTATTCGTGGTTCTCACCCATTGGGAATGTTGTGTTGTTGCCATTCACAACTGTCCCATTCACTACAGCAGTGTACTACTGGCTTATTCTCAACATCATCGTTCTTTTTTATAGTGCCACGTTGATATGGGACAATGTCGATTCTCGCACATGGATTCCCTTGCTTGCTGTGTTCAGCTTTTCGATGACGGTTGTTTCGCTGGTCTTTGGACAGATCAACACATGGGAAGTATTAGGGCTGGCATTATTTCTCTCGCTCAACAAATCGAACAAACAGTATCTTGCCGGGGCAAGTCTGGTGCTTACAACCATTAAGCCGCATTTGGTTATTATCACCCTTCCCATCATCTTCCTTGATCTGCTCCGCAAAAAGGAATGGAAAACGCTCGCAGGTTTCTTCATTGCATTAGGGTTTTGTTTCACTGTACTATTCGCATTTTATCCCCCATGGATTCAAAGTTTCCTTGGCGTAATTACCTCGGGCATGAGTACTGTTAGAGAGACACCGACGATCAATGGCCTGCTTGTGTTGCTGGGAGAAAATAAGATCGGCAAGCTGATTTGGCTGGCGGCTCTGATCACTGGCATCCTCTGGTGGTTCACACGCGGACAAAACTGGGACCGCCGTACATTCATTGATATATCTCTCACGGCAGGATTGATCGTCTCACCCATCGGCTGGAGTTATGACCAAGTCATGTTGTTCTTTCCAATTTTGAGCATTTTGTCATGGGCTACAACGGGCAAATTACCAAAACAGACAGCAAAAGCGTTCGTTATTATTTTGATTATTGCAAACCTCGCCGCTTATGTTCTCCGCACTTTCAAGCCAAGCGATGTTTGGTTCTTCTGGATTCCGTTCGTGGTTTTGGGGTTGTATCTGACTGGAAGAAAACAAATCATTTCATCGCACGCCGCATCAAGTTAATGGAAAACATATGTGAGGGAAAGGGAAACTAATGAAAATCCATCGAAGGGATCCAATAAACTGAAAACAGAAACATCAACGCGTTCTCATGTTATCGCAGTAGTACAAGCTTTGTTCGTTGTGTTCTTGTGGGCAACATCATGGGTATTTGTAAAGGTCGGTCTACAACATATTCCGCCTATTACATTTGCAGGGCTTAGGTACTTTCTTGCATTCATTTGCCTTTCGGCCGCAATGACTTTTAGTAGTACCAAACGGGATATCCGTGGGCTATCAAAGTCCAGTTGGACACAATTAATTATTCTTGGAATACTTTTCTACGCCATCACACAGGGAGCGATCTTCATAGCACTCGCTTATCTCCCTGCTGTAACCGTCAATGTGCTATGGAGTTTTAGTAGTGTACTCATTGCACTTCTGGGGGCAAGCTGGTTATCCGAGAAACCATCAACAATCCAATGGGCAGGGATGGCGTTGGCACTTGTTGGAGCAATGATCTATTTTTATCCGGTGAACATCCCTCGAAATCAGGGAATCGGTGTCATTGTTGCTATTTTGGGCATTCTTGCAAATTCTGCATCGTCAATTCTGGGCAGAGATGTTAACCGCTCTGGGAAATATCACCCACTGATCGTGACTGTCATCAGCATGGGGACAGGCTCAATAACATTACTCATAGCAGGAATTGCCACAGAAGGCATACCGATCATCAACCTGCGAAGCTGGGGGATCATCATCTGGTTGGCAGTGGTCAATACTGCGTTCGCTTTTACACTCTGGAATCACACACTTCGTACATTGTCGGCCGTGGAGTCGAGTGTCATCAATGGGAGTATGATGATCTGGATTCCGGTCCTTGCCATCATCTTTTTACACGAAACAATTACAACAAAAGAGCTCATTGGTTTGGCAATAACAGGCTTGGGAACACTAATCGTCCAACTCCGAAGATCGCCCCAAAAATAAAGCATCCCGTTGAGTACTCAACGGGATGCTCCAATTACCACTTTCGAATTACAAAGATCTCTTACTTCTCGAACACCCAACGATCGATATCACGGGACCAATCCACAAGCTCTTCGGCTTTGAACCAAAGTGCCGTTTCGCGGATGCCGGTCTCTGGCTTATCCGAAGCGTGGATGAGGTTACGCCCTACTTCGAGGGCGAAGTCATGGCGAATCGTGCCGGGGGCTGATTCCACGGGTTTGGTCGAGCCAACCGTCTGGCGGATGGCCGCAACAGCGTTGGGACCTTCCCACACCATAGCCATCACTGGCGCGGATGTAATGTATGAGATCAAACCGGGATAGAACGGCTTGCCTTCATGTTCGGCATAATGTTGTTTTGCCAAATCCTGACTGACTTGCATAAACTTTGCGGCAACCAAACGCAATCCACGACGTTCGAAACGCGCAATCACTTCACCGATCAATCCGCGTTGCACGCCATCGGGTTTAACTAATACGAGCGATCTTTCCACAGTAGTTCCTCCAAAATAATTTTTATTCTTTAACCACAAAGGACACCAAGGGCACCAAGGTTTTAAAACCTCTTTTCAAACTTTGTGTCCGTTGTGTCCTTCGTGGTTAAAAAGGTTTAACGAAGTAATTCTTCCGCTTTGGTATACGCATCCAGCGCATCCTGCAACTGGTTGGCACGCATATAAGCATCACCAAGCGTTTGCCAGATGCTCACTTCCACAGGATAACGGTACAACGCTTCACGCAGGTCATAAATGACTTCCTCGAGGAAGCGTCCCTTCTTGATCAGTTTCTCGTATGTCTCCAACGCACCGGGGATATTACTGCGTGAAAGCTCATTACGAGCCGATCCAAGGATCGGGTCAACAGGCATGGTCAACATTCCGGTCATCCTCCGTGTTACAGGTTCTTTATAAGGTTCAGGCGGGGTCGCCGGTTTTATCTCAGTTTTGCGAGAAGTTGCAGGTCTCTTTTTCGGTTCAGGTGCGGGCTTTTCCTGAACAGGCATAGGCGTTGGCTCAGGCTTGGGTTGAGAAACAACTTTCGGCGCGGGCGGAGGCGGCAATACAGCTTCCTCACGTTCGTCTACTGGTTTCCAATCCGCAGGGCGAGTCGGCTCGATCTTCGTCGGCTCGGCAACCACTTCCCCGGTATCATCACGCATCCACGCAGGCAAATCGTCAGAGACAGGAATTGCTGGAGACTGTATATCTTCTTCAGCCAGGCTACTCAACCAACTCGTAACATCCTGCGTTTCCTGGACAGGCTTCGCCTCATCCATCGGGATAACTGGTTCAGCGACAGGAGGCTCTTCCTCACTGATACCTTTCATCCAGGCAGGCAGATCATCCGAAACAGACGTGGAAGGAATCGGCGATTCTTCCGGTTCATCCAACGACTTCAACCATGAGGCTGTGTCATCTTCCATCACAGGGGCTGGTTGTTGTGTTTCTTCTTCTGTGTCCAAACCCTTGAGCCACGAGGAAACATCATCCACCGGAGCTAGCTCTTCTTCAGGTTGAGCGACTACAGGCTGTTGTGGCGCACTCTTGGCTTGCTTTACCCATTCTGGTTCTTGTTCAAGGCGTTCTTCAGGCTTGGTCAACAAACCTTCAGTGGCGCCCTGTTTGGCGGCGAGACTTTCAAACCACGCAAGCGCGTCGTCAATTTCTTGTCCGCTCTTGCCAAGGTCTTCGACATTCGCAACAGGTTCTGGAGCTGGTGCAGGCGTTTCGACAACAGGTTGTTGTGGTGCGTTCTTAGCTTGCTTTACCCATTCTGGTTCCTGTTCAAGGCGTTCCTCGGGCTTGGTCAACAAACCTTCAGTGGCTCCTTGTTTCGCGGCGAGACTTTCAAACCACGCAAGAGCGTCGTCAATTTCTTGACCGCTTTTGCCTAAATCTTCTACATTCGCAACAGGTTGCGGGGCTGGTTCAGGTGTTGGTGTTTCAGCAACAGGTTGTTGAACAGGAGGCTGTTGCGGTGCACTCTTGGCTTGCTTCACCCATTCTGGTTCTTGTTCGAGGCGCTCTTCGGGTTTGGTCAGCAAACCTTCAGTGGCTCCTTGTTTCGCGGCGAGACTTTCAAACCACGCAAGCGCATCGTCGATTTCTTGTCCACTCTTGCCCAAGTCTTCGACATTCGCAACAGGTTGCGGAGCTGGCGTAACAGGAGTCGCAGGCTTGGGTGTTTCAACAACAGGTGGTTGCTGAACAGGCTGTTGTGCCGGAGTTTGTTGTGCTGCGGCATTTCCAGCGCCCTTCACCTTTTTCACCCAATCAGGTTCCTGATCCATTCGTTCTTCAGGCTTGGTCAATAAACCTTCGGTGGCACCCTGCTTGGCGGCGAGGCCTTCAAACCATGCAAGCGCATCATCAATTTCCTGTCCACTCTTGCCTAGGTCTTCTGCGTTTGTTGACGGTTGAGAAGCGGGTTTGGGAGTCTCCGGTTTGGGTTGGGGAGTCATAGGTTCCTCTGGTTCGCTCTTGAGTTCATTGAGAAAATCAAAATCACTTGACCCCTGTTCCGTGCCAAAACTTTTCAGCCAATCAGGTTGATCGTCCGATTGGATAGCGGGTGCAGGTTGTTCTTCCGCGCCAAAGTCCTTCATCCAATCTTGTTGATTATCAGATATAGAAGCAGGTTGTTCATCGCCCAAACCTTTTAACCAATCAAGTTCTGGGTTTGAATCCTTTTGCTGTGCTGCAGGCGCCTCTCCCAATAGATTCATCCAATCATCGCCATCGCCTGATGTTGATGATGCAGATGGAACAAGAAGCGCACCCGTGCCGATCTTATTGATCCAATCCGGTATTTCTTCTTCCTGCCCGGCAGGTTGTGTTTGTTGTTGAGGAGCCATAGCCTTGACCCAATCCGGCAAGTCGCCTTGCACGATTGGCTCAGGAGAAATAGCTGGCGTATCTTCGAACATGGCGGAGGCTTTACTCTCATCAAACGAACCGGTCGATTCGCCTTAGCCAGCCGCGCGCAAAAAGTCGGGGATATCGTCCGCAGGTTGGGCAGGTGAAGAAGCCGGGGATGAGGAAAAGGAATCTTGAGCAGGAGCAAACATCGGAACAGAGGGAGGCGTTGATGTCACCTCAGGAAGAGAATTCTTCAACCAGTCTGGCTGGGCATTGCGATCATAAGACCCACTCTCCAAACTGATCGCTCCAGTTGTGCCCCAATCGGAAGGCATGCCTACCGTCTGACCATTCCATTCCAAATGTTCCAGCGATACGGCCGCATCGCTAACTTCGTTCGCTTGAAAAACCGTTCCATTGACTTGCGCCGCATATGGATCAAGCTCAATCACGCGTTGACGATATACCTGCGCATTTTCAGGACGATCACTGCTAAGGACTTCGGTCAACACACGGTTGGCATCAAGACAATAAGGGTAACGCTTCAAGACCGCAGAGGCGGCATCGGAGGCGTCATTCTTTTGTCCGCTCTTGTAATAAGCCCGTGCAAGCAAGACCTGCATATCGCTTCGGCCTTGATCTTCTTCCAATACATTTTTCGATTCAGAGATCGCCTGCGGATACAACTCACCCCGCATGTACATGTGCGCCAACGCACCGCGCGTCATGCGAATGCGTGGAGGTTGAATACCATCGCGACGACCATATAATCTTTGCAACTCACCTTGAATGGCGGGGTTCGCCGATTGAACTTCGAAAGCACGTTCCATGTGCCAAATGGCATCATCGAGTTTATTCTGCTCATCACGGATGATGCTCATTCCCACCTGTGAAACAAAATCATTCGGTTCAGCGGCCAGCACACGCGAAAAAATATCCACCGCTTCGTTGTATCGTTTGGCTTCCAAATACGACTTGCCTAAAAGGCGATAGGTTTCAATGTGCTTGGGGAAAGTCTTCAGGATATGTTGACAATGCGCCACGGCCTCATCCAAATGGCCACGGTCGATCATTGCTTCAATTTCGCGGTTATATGCCCGAAGAGATACTTTTGCCATGAATCAATGTGCTCCTTCTGCTATTATAACGCACCTTTTTAAGAGTAAAACAGCGGTAACGGAGTCACAACGCTTTCAGAGAAGGAGTGCGCCACAAGCACAACCTCACGCACCTCGGCCAGTTTAGCTTCGTCATTAGCATGGATCGTGAACAAAGGCTCACCTTTTTGGACTTTATCCCCAACTTTGTGATGGATGATGAAGCCGACTGCATGATCCACCGAGTCGGATTTCTTCGCCCGCCCGGCACCCAAAGTCACCGCCGCCTCACCCACGCTTCTCGCTTGGACCTGGGATATGCTCCCGTTTCGAGGGGCCTTTACCACCTCGACAAATTTTGCGCGTGGGAACTTGGACGTGTCATCCACATACGAAACATCGCCTCCCTGCGCCGCCACCAACACACGGAACTTTTCAAACGCCGACCCATCCGCAATGGACTTTTCCGCCATCACGCGGCCTTCATCCAAATCCTTCGCTCGTTTTCCCAATACAAGCATATGTGCGCTCACATGCAAACAATGTTCACGAAAATCATGCGGACCGCCACCCTGGAGCGTTTCTATCGCTTCGACCACTTCAAGCGAATTACCAACAGCGTACCCAAGTGGCTGATTCATATCCGAAAGCAAAGCCACCACTTCACGGCCAGCCAACTTGCCAATATCCACCATGAGGTTCGCAAGGACGCGCGCTTCATCCAAGGTTTCCATAAAAGCGCCAAGGCCAGTCTTCACATCCAACAAGATCGCATTTGCGCCTGCCGCTAGTTTTTTGCACATAATAGAAGAAGCGATCAACGGAATAGATTGCACCGTCCCTGTCACATCACGGAGAGCATATAGCTTTCCGTCGGCCGGAGCTAGATCCAAGGATTGACCTGCAAGCACAACGCCTTTTTCTTTGAGTTGTTTCTTGAATTCGTCAGTTGTGAGATCGACTCGATACCCCGGGATCGACTCCAACTTATCGAGCGTGCCGCCGCTGAACCCAAGTCCGCGACCAGACATTTTCCCAACGGGGAGTCCACATGCCGCAACAGTGGGAAGAACCGTTAGAGTCGTTTTGTCACCGACTCCACCAGAGGAATGTTTGTCCACGGCGAGGTCAACTACATCGCTCAGATCAAGCATCTGACCAGAATGCGCCATTGTGAGAGTCAAGTCCGTCGTCTCGCGCGGGGTCATCCCGTTGAGAAGGATTGCCATCGCAAAAGAAGAGACCTGATAATCAGGCACATCTCCCGACACAAACCCCTTCACAAAGAACTCGATCTCTTCACGAGAGAGTTCACCTTTATCACGTTTTTTGATGATGATATCTACTGCACGCATAAGAAACTCCTTGATGTTCTTATATTATTGTATCGCAATTTGGAGGGTGAAATTTCATCGAAAAAGGAGTGAGCACTCCACATGGTTTTGTTTTATACTTCTTTTATCAACCAACTAGGAAAGACAAATTTACGATGAACTTATCCAACCTTATTCAGATCATCTCCACAATCGCCATGACATTAGGCATTGTGTTCGGCGTTCTCAATCTGAGGAATTTTCAGGCAAGCCGCAAACGAGAAGCCGCCATCCTTATGCTCAACTCATTTCAAACCATGGAATTCGTGCGTGGGTTGTTATATATCTTCGACCTTCCAGATAATGCCACCAACGAAGACTTCGAAAACCTGCCCGAGGATAAATTCATGACCATCTACCTCGTGCTTGGCACATGGGAACGCCTGGGTATTCTTGTGTTTCGCAACGAAATCTCTGTTGACCTTGTGGACGATGCCTTTAGCGGTCCCATCATTCAATCATGGACGAAGCTCGGCAAATACGTTGAGGCGTTTCGCGCCCGCGTAAACCGTGAGACAGGTTTCGAATGGTTCCAGTGGCTGGCCGAACGAATGATGGAAAGAGAACAGCATGGCTCTGCAGTCCCTGCTTATATTGCGCACAAAAACTGGAAAGCAAAGTAAAAGAATTAGAAACAAGGTTGTCCTAAAATCCACATCAAGGATTTTAGCAATGAACAAACTTAAGTTTTACTGGTTGCCAATTGGAATATTGATACTGATACTCAACGCCTGTGGAACAACAACCGCTTCGCTTCCTCCTACGCCGACAGTTGCATCGTCCCCAACAAGCTCTCCCTTCCCTACACCGACTCTTACTACAACACCCACATCGACGCTCATCCCCACCGCAACACCGATTCCGCATCCACTGGAGATCGTTGCAATGCGCGCACGTGAATATCCCGGCAGTGATATTGTGATTGAAGATGTTCTTGACCCGGGCGTTGGCTACGACCGCTATTATGTCTCTTACAAATCAGAGGGACTAAAGATCTACGCCCTCATGACCGTTCCAAACAGCGAGAAACCCGCTACAGGCTGGCCGGTTATTGTTTTCAACCACGGATACATTCCCCCAGATGTATATGTCACAACAGAAAGATACATCGCCTACGTTGACCTGATCGCGCGTGCAGGATATATCGTCCTTCGCCCAGACTATCGCGGACATGACCGGTCTGAGGGAGAAGCACGAGGCGCCTACAGCACCCCCGATTACACGATCGATGTCTTGAATGCGGTCTCTTCGATACAGAAGTATCCGGATGCAGACCCCAATCGCGTTGGCATGTGGGGACATTCCATGGGCGGGTATATCACTCTGCGTTCAATGGTCATTCGCAAAGACATCAAAGCCGGTGTGATTTGGGCTGGCGTTGTCGGCTCATATCCAGACCTTTTATATAACTGGCGACGCGGCCCCACCGCATCCCCAGACTCAACTCCACGCCCCGGCGGTTGGCGCACAACCATCGTACAGACTTATGGCTCGCCGGAAGAAAATCCCGAATTCTGGGCGTCTATCTCGGCTAACTCCTATTTAAGTGACGTTTCGGGTCCCATCCAACTCCATCACGGCACAGCCGACACAGACGTACCTGTGGAATTCTCAGAAAGACTCTTTTACCAAGCGCTCGAAGTAGACAAATATATAGAGCTATATAAATATGAAGGGGACAATCATAATATCTCGAATTATTTTAGTACCGCAATGAGTCGCACGATAGAATTTTACGACAGATATGTAAAGTAAAAGTGAACCTACCCATATGGGCAACCCATTTTATGAAATGAGTGCGTTACAATAAGTCAATACAATTCAACGACAGGACAGATAATGACAACCCGCCTTTACCTTATTCGCCATGGTGCGACCCAACTTTCCGCGGAGGACCGCTTTGCGGGCGCGGCCAACGTATTTTTATCCGATGAAGGGCGTAATCAGGTGGAACATCTTTCAGAACGCCTCGCCAAGGGCAAGGTCCATGCGATTTATGCCAGTCCGCTGGACCGTTCCATGGAAACCGCTACGATTATCGCAAAATATCAGAACATCAAACCGATCCCTAAGCCAGGGATCCGCGAGATCAATCACGGACACTGGGAAGGGTTATCCCGCCAAGAGGTGAAGGATCAATATCCAGAGGAATATAGAGCCTGGGGAGAGGACCCTTTCACCTTCGCGCCAGAGGGTGGAGAATCGGGCATCACAGTATTGGCACGTGCTTTACCTGTGATTCGCGAGGCAGTGATCAACCATAAGGACGAGAATGTGGTCATTGTTTCACATAAAGCAACCTTGCGACTTGTTCTCAGTAGCTTGTTGGGGTTCGATGTGCGCGGTTTTCGCGACAGGCTCGATCAGGCACCTGCCTGTTTGAATATCCTTGATTTCAAGGACCCGGTCCGCGCACGGTTGATGTTATTCAATGACACTTCCCATTATGCCAACCAACCCAACCGGGCTCACAAACACCTCTCACCTTGGTGGGATCTCACAACTTTAGAGGATGAAGACAAGAACCACTACAATATCTAACGATATTAGGTTGGTCGATTCGCTATCAAAGTAGAAGAGATCTTTCGAGAAGTACTCAGCCGCCCCTTAAGAATGAGGCGGTTTTCGATTTACTTAACAAAAATATTTGTCGGGGGCGAGTCCAATTTAGAGTAAAATCAACGCATCACCAGTACTAGCGTACTAGCACTCATAATTCAGTCACCCAACTGTATCAGGAGGTTGTCCATGTTCAAGACGCAGAATCTTTATCAGAATGATGAGAAGTGGAAGAGCACCAAGCTTGGGAATTCATCTGAAACCATCGGCGGGTGGGGCTGTCTACTGACATCCGTCACCATGATGTTGAATGGAATTGGATACAGCGAAACTCCCGAAACCGTCAATGAAAAAATGAAAGCAGCCGGCGGTTTTCAGGGAGCATTTTTTATCCCCAGCGTCCTGCCGTATGTGTGGCCGAATTGTGCGTATCGCGATATGCAGCCTTGCGAAAGCTTCCCCGCTCCCATTGATCAGATCGATGCGGCAGTGGCGGCTGGTAAGCCGGTCATCCTTCAAGTGGACTGGAACAAGCAGGCGGGTATTCAAACTCACTTCGTACTGGTAAAGGAAAAGAAGGGCAACGATTACGTTCTCTATGATCCTTATAAATACGGCGGTGATGGCCCAGATAAGGAAGTATTGCTCACCGCTCGCTATAAATACAACGGCGCAAAAATCGATTCTGAGATCAGTGCGGTTCTATGGTTTGATTCTTACAGCGCTGCGCCACCCGAACCTCCCAAGGTCACCAAAGTGCCGGTGCCTGCTGATAAGTATATACTCTATGCAGTGGAAGATGATCTTGCGTTACGTGCCGATCCGTCTGTTGGCGGATTTCTTTGGAAGCGCTTGGTTATGGGTTCAGAATTGATCTGCTTGGAACCCAAGGCTACTGTAAAAGCTAAACTAGGTGTGAATGGGCAGTGGATCAACGTACAAGACTCCACCGGTACTCAGGGATATGTGGCCGCATGGTATGTTTCAGATAGTAAGAACCCACCTGCTCCTGCAACGACAGGCACGACTCCTGCCGCCCCGAAACCTGCTTCACCCTCGACAACTACTGTTACATCCAAGCCTGCTACTACCTCTACTACTCCCGCCGCAAAGCCCCTTCCCACCGGAGCTTTGTTGTTCATCCCTACTGAAGAACTTGCATTCCGCTCCAAGCCTGAAATCTCACCTGAGAGTTTGATTCGTCGCATTCCTGTGACGGAGCAGTTAGTCTCCATTGAACCCGCTAATTTTGCCATTCCGAAAGTAGGTGTTACTGGTCAATGGCTCAAGGTGCGTGACCAGCAAAACAAGGAAGGTTTCGTCGCCGCCTGGTATGTAAAGTACGCAAGCGGTTCACAACAACCAGCCACAGGGACAACGCCCGCCACCGTACTTCCTACTGGAGGGGTTCTAAAGGTAAAAGCTACCGCTGAAGGGATCGCCCTCCGCAAACAACCGGTGGTGAGTGATGCAAGCCTCATCTATCGCCTGCCATTAGGAACAGTGTTCACGGTTACCGAACCTAACGCAGAAGGAAAAGTTGGCAAGAACGATCAATGGCTTAAGGTCAAAGACCCAAATGGGGCTGAAGGGTATGTAGCGGCCTGGTTCGTAGGAAGATAATACAAAGCACAAATGGCCAACGCAAAGCAAGGCTCACAGGGAAGCGTTTTTATTTCCTATTCCCGCAAAGATAAGGTATTTGTCCAGAAGTTAAACGATGCTCTGGACAATGCCGGTGTTGAAGCTTGGGTAGATTGGGAAGGAATTGAACTCGCATCAGATTGGATGCAGAGGATTACGCATGCCATCCAAACGCACGATGCCTTCATCTTTGTCGTTAGTCCCGATTCTCTTAAATCCAAAGTCTGTGCCGATGAACTTGAACTGGGCATCAAGCTCAACAAAAAACTGATCCCTGTCCTTTATCGCGAACCACAAAAGGGACAGAGCATGCATGAAAAGCTTGCCGCCACCAATTGGGTATACCTGCGAAAAACAGATGACTTTGAAGGAACCATTCCCGGTTTGGTGCAGGCCATCCGAACAGATCTTGAGTGGATCAGCCGCCATACACAATTACTCAACCAGGCCCTTGAATGGGAAGCAAAGAGCAGAAACCATAGTTTCCTTTTGCAAGGCACACAACTGGAAGACGCAGAGAAGTGGATGGCAGATTCTTCTGGCAAGGACAACCGTCAGGTTTTGCCTTTACAAGCAGAATTTATCAGTGCCAGCCGCAAAGCGGCCGACCGCCGTCAACGAATCGTTTTGACCGGCATATCGCTTGCCTTAATCATAAGCTTAGTACTCAGTGTCCTTGCGTTGATCGCTCGTAATGATGCGAAACGTGCACAAAATGTGGCACTTACCAACGAAGCCATTGCAGTCGAAAATCAACATGCCGCCGCAACAGCCAAGGCCGAAGCTGAAACAAACCAAAAAATAGCAGAGGCCAAAAAGAAAGAAGCGGAAGAAAAAACACTAATCGCTAATGCATCAAAGAGCGCCGCACAAGCACAGATCCAACAATCTCGTGGTGGCGAATTAGACACCAGCACTCTGCTTGCGATCGAATCCTATCGGATGCTGGCTGGTTTCCAGGCTGAGAACATCCTACGCAGGAATTCCAGCATCATGGCGATTCCCATTAGACAGATGCACCAAGATGGTCCGATATGGAACATCAATTGGACACCTGATTACGAATACTTTGTAACAGGCAATAATCATGATCCGTCCGATGAAACCGCGAAGAAAGAAGCCTGTGTGTATCGTCAGAGTGACGGCGGAATGCAGTACTGCGTTTCACACAATGACGATGTAAACGATGCGCTTTTCACAAAAGATGGAACGCTGTTGATCACAGCCAGTTCTGACGGAGTTGTCAAGTTCTCAAATTCAACAGACGGAAAACTTGTCAAAGAATTCACCTACTCCGGTGGCATCCTTGACCTTGATATAAGCGACACGTTCCTCGCCATCGCAAGAGAAGACAATTACTTGACCTTGTATAATTTGAGCAGACCAGACCTCAAACCAGTAGATGTAGAACAAATTGATGGTGTGAGAACGGTAAAGTTTTCCCCCAACGGAGAAAATCTTGCGTTTGGCCTGCAAAACGGACAGGTCCGGTTTTGGCAGAAAAAGAGCAACGGTTTCTATAACGGTCCACGTCACGTGCAAAGTTCTTATGCGGTACTGAGCTGGAGTTCTGACAACCAGTGGTTAGTTTCAGGTGGCGGCGATAGCTTTGCGCGCCTTACAAGACGCGATGGCACAGCACAGCACACAATACTGCATCAAGATTGGGTGGAAGGTGTGGCATTCGGCCCTGACCCATCATGGTACGCAACAGCATCCGATGACAATATTGTCCGCGTGATCGACCGGGCTACGGGCAAAGAACGCTTCCGCATGATGCATACTCACTTTGTCCAAAGAGTGATCGTTAGTGCAGATGGCCAGTGGATCGCATCCACTGGGTATGACAAAGTCGTCCGCATCTGGGATTCTGTTTCGGGCACACAACTGCTCGAAATCCCGCTTGAAGCGAACGGAGCCGCCATTTCCTTTAACCAAGATCACTCCCGTATCGTAGTCACAGATGAAATCGGAAACATCGGCATATGGGATATTTCTGCACTCAACAGCCGCTTGGGATATATTGAATTTTCAGAGTTTGTTCGTGAAGCTCGCTTCACCCCATCTGGCAACTTCCTGGTTGTTAATGCAGATGACTACAATGTATGGAGAATCCCCGCAGACCAACCCGGTGGATTAAATAACGATACTGACAGAAAGATCATTCTCACCGCTAAAAGCCTGACCTATAACACTGCGACAAGCCCTGATTCACAATGGGTTGCCGTTGTTGAGCTTGATACAGAAAACGCCACCAAAAATCGTGGCACATTGGTCAGCATTAACGGGGAAACTGTTCATGAACTCGAACATGGAGGCAAGGTCACTGCCGTTGGTTTTACCAGTGACAGCAAACTTGTAGCAACCGCTGGTGGCGTTGATGGTTTGATCGCACTCTGGGATGTTCAAGACGGTACCAAGGAGTTTCATCTTGACAACCAAGAAGGTGTAAATTCCATGGCGTTCAGCACAAAGGGAACCTTTCTGGCCGCTGGTCTTCACGATAGCATCAAGATATGGGACTGGTCAACACAAAAGGAAATCGTCAGCCTTAATCAACCTGGCGATATTGTTGCCATAGCGATCAGTGATGATGGAAAGTTAATGGCGAGTGGAAGTTCAGAAGGAACCATCATTCTTTGGGAAATTGATGGAAGCACCTTCAAACAAAAAGGGCAAGCCATGAGTATCATCGGGCCTGCACGTATGCTGGCATTCAACCCTGAGAGTACCTTGCTGGCCGGTGGCGGCTCTCAAGGTTTTGCTTATCTTTGGGATGTTGCAAAAAACCAAGAGCTTGCTCGCATCTCACACGGAAGCAACCCGGTCACAAGCGTCACTTTTTCCATCGATGGTACACAGTTGTTTACGGTTTCGCGTAAAGTGGTTCGCATCTGGGATGTATCGCGCATCCATCTTGTACCCAACAATGAACTCATCCAATACGCTTGTTCCCATCTCATATCCAACCTTAGCCCAGATGATTGGAATAATTATTTTGCAGACGAAGAGTATCGCAACACCTGTCCCGAACTGACGGAGAGTAAATAATGAAAAAGACTAACAGCACTTCTGATTCGATCATGGAGGAACCTGTCATGGAAACTGAAACACCTCGTACCATACCCATCTTGCAGATCGCATGGGCCCGCTTTTCAGAACTGGATATGAACGCATCCGCCCGCACGAAATCTCACCTGAACAAGCGTATTTGGATAGCAGCATTAGGTGTTCTTGCCACCTTATTTGCCATCTTCGCGCAAATTTTCCCTTATCCACCAGAAGGTGACACATCAGCCATTATTGGCTTAATATTCAGGATTCTTCTTGTGCTTACTCCTCTGATTGGATCAGCCATGGCTGCTTTTACCAAGGCATTCTATGCCAGCGGTGATTGGCTTGTTATGCGCGCTGGTGCAGAGGAAGTTCTCAAAGAAATCTACTTCTTCCGAACGATCCTTCAGGGACAAAAAGATCGCCGCCCCTATTTAGAAAAAAGGCTGATGGAGATACAACGCCAGCTGTATCGTAGCATGGGAGGCGAGCTGGCCCTAAAACCATATACCGGAGAATATCATTCCCGGTATTATCCGGGCGACCCATCGAGCGATTTTGGCTATGAAGATTTAACCGGTGAAGAATATTTCAAATATCGTGTTGAAAACCAACTGGCGTGGCACAGAAGAAAAGTGCGTGTGCACCAGAATGAGCGTATTCGACTACAGGTCTTAATCCTTGCGGCCGGTGTGACAGGTGCCGCCTTGGCTGCCTTTGGTGGGAACCTTAGTATATGGGTTGCGTTAACAGCGTCCTTGACAGCTGCTTTTCTCGGCTGGCAGGAACTCCGTAGTGTTGACATGGTTGTCAAGAATTACAGTAAAGTGATCGTCGAATTATCGGTTATGTACGATCACTGGCTTAACCTCGAACCTGAAGAACGAACAGACGCAGAGTTCTTTCGCATGGTACGTAGCACAGAGGAAGTACTCTGGGCACAAAACATGGAATATATCAAGTCCATGCAGGAGGCGCTGAAGGAAGCTGATCTGGATGAAGAAGCAGGTCTTATCAACCGCGTAATCAAAGAATCGGTGGATTCGGCAAATCGCACAAAACAAGCCATGGCTGATGCCATCGTCGATCAAACAAAGGAAACCCTGCAAGACACAGAAAAGAAAGTTGAAGAGACTGTTAAATCTGCGTTGGGTTCATTGGCCGAGGAAGCATCTTCCGAACTTGTACAGCAAGAATTGGAAGCGATGAGTAAAGCGGCGGTTGAAATGGCTGAGAATGTCGTGGCACGCGTCTCGTCTCTTTCGTCATCGCTGTCTGATATTGCCAAGGAATTTGCTCACATTGATATCGGTCGCGATACTACCAAGGAAGAGCTCAATGCCATCCTTATGCGCTACCCGAAGACCAATGAGGTCAAAGGCTAGCCTCGTTCCTTCGTCTTTTTATCAATATGAAACTGTTCAGATTTCAGAAAGAAGGAAACATGCAACCAGCAACTACTCCCGCAACGGCTCCCGCTGTCGCTGAGAAAAAGGCCGAAGAACAACAGGCCCAGCCCAAACCGGCGGAAGAGCCGAAAAAGACTCCTGAGGTCAAAACCCTTGATCTCGCGTCCAACAAAGATCAAGATGCAGGTGGATTGCTTCGTCCTGAGATGCGTCCGCACGCCTTTGTCATCATGCCTTTTGGGAAGAAAAAAGGAGGCGATGGCTCGCTGTATGACTTCAACGCGATTTACACGCAACTTATCAAGCCGACGCTTGAGATGGCGGGCTTTGAAGCGTTTCGTGCCGACGAGGAAACCACCAGCGGCGATATCCTGACAGATATGTTCCAGGAATTGCTATTGGCTGATCTCTGCATCGTGGATATGAGCATCGACAATGCCAATGTATTCTACGAACTCGGTATCCGCCATTCGTTCCGCAAGCGCGGTATCGTACACATTCAGGCAGGCCGCGCCTATATGCCATTCGATATTTTCAACGTCCGCACGATTCCATATCACATTACCCCTGAAGGCATTCCCGATCCCGCATTTTTGGACAAGGACAAGGCCGCTATCTCGCGCGTTACACGCGATACATGGGCATCAGATGCAGACGCCATTCATAGCCCGGTATTCAACATCTTGACCGGGTTGGCCGAACCCGACCGCAGGTCTCTGCGCACGCCATTGGCGACCGGATTCTGGCGCGAATATAACGAGTGGAGACAACGTGTGACCATTGCACAAAGACAGAAACGCATTGGCGATATTCTCCTTTTGACCGAAGAGATCCGAAATCCCCTCATCAAGGAAGAGGCGATCACCGAAGCTGGTAGAGCCCTGGCCAACATGGGCCGAAATGAACTTGCGCTTGACCAATATCGTAAGGGCTTGGAGGTCAACGCGCGTAATCCGTTCTTCCGACGCGAAGAAGCGTTCCATCTGAATCGCATTGGGCGAGTAGACGAAGCAATCGTAAAGATCGAAAACCTGATTACTGACACACCCAATGATAGCGAAGCCATATCCTATCTCGGCCGCATCTACAAAGAGATGTGGGTTGAATCGTGGAAATGGGTTTCAGACAAAGAAAAACGCCTGCAAACAGCTTTTGATTCATATCACTGGCTTTTACAAGCGATCGATACATATCTCAGGGGATTTCGTATCAACCTCAATCAGTTCTATCCTGGCGTCAATGCGCTTACCCTTTCCACCATGCTTGTGGACCTCGCATCCAGATATGAAGACCCAACCAGCCCTGATCCAGAGATCGGCTGGGTGCGAAGCACACTCGACGAGCTACGTGGATCATTAGTTTTTGCGCTCGAAACCTATATTGACACCAACAGAGCCGATTACTGGACTCTCGTCTCAATGGCCGAATTAAGAGTGCTAACCGCCAAGAACGTTCAGGAAGTAACACGCGCCTATCGCAAAGCGCTTACTGCCTCGCGCAGAAATACTTTCTTCCTGCAATCTTCCCTTGCACAACTGGAAATGCTCCAGTCACTTGAAATGCGTACCGAGTTTGTGCAGGCGGGCATTCAGGTCATCAAAGACGAAATACGACGCATGAAGAAACAGGAAGCTGAAGAAGTTCACGAAATGGATAGAAAAAGCACCAAAGCAGAATCCACTCGCACTCAACACGATGGATATGTCTTCCTGTTCACAGGCTACATGATCGATAACCTAAAGAAGAAGAACAGCAACTTCCCACCTGAGAAAGAAAAAGATATTCAGAAAGCCATTGAAGCGGTCTTGAACAAGTATCAAGCTGGGCCTGATGATCTGGCTGTGACCACGGGCATGGATGCTGGCAGTGAGCTTATCTTCGTTGAACTTTGCGCAGAACGCGGCGTGCCAGTGCAAGCATACTTCCCGGCGCCAGAAGCTCCCTATGTGCGTGACTTTGTCAGCCCGGGCGGTGAACAATGGGTGGAGCGTTTCTACCGTATGCGCAATCATCCTCTCGTGGATGAGTTCTACCAACCCGATCAGGTGGGCCTGCCTAAAGAAGGCGACAACGTACACGAACGCAACAATCGCTGGGCGTTATATTCATCCCTTTCACGCGGCATTGACAAAGTCCGCCTCATCGCACTTTGGGATGGAAAGAACGAGCAATCGAAAGACCTCGATGCGCGTCTCGTCAAGCACATGGTGGACTTGATGCGCGATACCGGCGGCATGGTGGAGCATATCAACTCTGAAAAACTGAATGCCAAAACAAGCAACATTGAAGTTCCTGTAAGGCCGGTACCCGATGCGTTGGTTGAGAAACCACCTGTCTTTACCAAACAGTTGAAAACGACAAAGCGAAAAGCCACCACCAAGAGCAAGAAAAAGAAATAAACAAAAAACAAAAAAACGCCTGCTGAATTAATCAGCAGGCGTCATTACTTCATGGATCTTGTCTTTGGGATAAGGCCACAACTCACCCTTAATCCCTTTAGCCAGATAGAAATCACCGGCACGCACCGTCTCCGCTCCCTCAAGAGCCATAACTGTAACGGTCTGGTCAGGATCGCCATTGACTATATCAGTCATCGGCACAAGCAGGGTGATGGCATTCTTGGCACAATAGCCCGGCCGCGTAAGGATATAACTCTCCTCAAATATCGTTGGATCGATCGGCCAGTAATCATTCGGGGCATTAATTTCACTAACTAAAAAATCCCCTTTCCTCGCAGTCAACGTCGCACCCCAAGGGGTATGCACGTCCATTGTTTGCGGGTCGTCAGGTGATGGAAAGAACGGGATCACACGCCTCTCAACCTTACTCCGGTAAGGTTTAAAATCAAGACGTTCAAGAATCGGATCATCAGATGTAATAACGATAGGATCTGTCATATTTCAATAAAGAAATTTTACCATAGGCAAAACAGAGTCATACATTACAACAACGCATCATACATCGATCATGGAATCATATATGAACAAAATTATTACGATCATCGGCCCCAGCGGCGTGGGAAAAACAGTGCTCGCACAAGCTCTCGCAAAGACAGGGCAATTCAGCACAGCACTTGAACAACATGCCGAGCGTCCCTTTCAAACACTGGCAAAACAAGATTCACGATACATATTCGCAAATCAAATGGACTATCTCCTCTTGCGTGCCGAACAGGAAAAAGGTCTCAGATACACAACACAAAAGATCGGATTGATGGATGGTGGCCTTGATCTGGATTTTCAGGGATTCACACGCCTCTTTCTTAACCGAAACCTGCTCAGCCAAAATGAATTTGATCTATGCCGACGATTTTATCTACTCACCCGCGAACTACTTCCACCGCCTGAACTCATCGTCCGCTTGAGAACGGATGAAGAAACAGTAGCAGGCCGATTGTCCAGAAGGAAGCGCATTAACATCGCAAGCGCAGAAGATACAGCGTTGTTCAACTCTTATTTGGACGAATGGCTTGCGTCTGCATCATCCCAAATATTGGAGCTGGGCGTAACAGACGAATCCATTGAGTACCCGCGAAGTGTTGCGGCGATCATGAATACGATTACAAGCTGGTAATTACAACAAACAGGGGATGTATAATACATTTATCACATCGACAAGGACATCTATGCTTACCGACATTTCCCCGTATGTATATGGAACGACAAGATTGGGCGACGATAAGATCGCATTCTCTGAGCGCGTAAAGATGGCACACGTCGCAATGGATTCAGGCGTATGGTTTCACACCAGTCACGCCTACGGCGATGCATTGAAAGTTTTACGAATCGCATTTGACGAGGAACGAAATAAGGTTCCAAAATTGATCGTAAAAAATGGCTGGAATAATGCAGATGAGTTACGCAATACGATTATCCAACATATCGAAGCTCTTGGTGTTAAAAATCTGGAATTGGGGCAATTGTGCTTAAGCGGTGAACTTGCAGAACAATTTGCGAACGGCGGCAAATGTTATGAAGCCTTCGCCAAAATCAAAGAAGATGGCTTGGTCAATCGTTTTGTCGTTGAAGTATTTCCGTGGACATCGAACACGCCATTGAAAGCGCTACAGGGCGGATACCCAAAAGGCATTGTGGATGGATACATCTTCTACCTCAACCCATTACAACGCTTTGCATCAAATGAACTGTGGGACTTACTGATTGAAAGAAAAGAAACCATTGTTGCCATGCGCACTGTTTCAGGCGGGAATGTTCATACATTACGTGATGTGCCCGGCGCGGCATGGAAACCGTATTTACAGGAACGAGCTGTTGAAGTGGCTCCGATCTTTGAACGCTCCGGTATCAAGAGCTGGACAGAGTTCTGCGTACGTTTTGCTCATAGTTTCCCGCAGGTGTGCGCTACTGTTGGAGCTACAAGTAGCCCCGAAAGGTTCAAGGAATTCATTGATGCGGCAAGAAACATCAAGCCTTTGTCGGAAGATATCATAAAAGAAATTACCACACTTCAATATCGCTGGTCTGACGAATTGGACGTCAAAGCAGAGCCCTGGTCAATATAAGGAGGAGCAGATATGTCTGTGAAGTATGTTCACACCAATCTGGTTGCGGAAGACTGGAAGAAGCTGGCTAAGTTCTACACCGATGTTTTTGGCTGTGTCTTTGTGCCTCCTGAGCGAGATTATCAAGGCGATGCGCTCGATGCTGGGACGGGACTTACAGGCGCGCATATGACGGGCGCTCATTTACGCCTGCCCGGCTATGGCGATAGCGGACCGACGCTTGAGATATATAACTACGAACAATTTGAACCTCGCCCGAAGACCGTGGTTAACCGTCCCGGGTTTGGGCATCTCGCGTTTGAGGTGGACGATGTTCACGAGATGCGCAAACTTGTAGAAGCAAACGGTGGAGGTGCCGTTGGGGAAATCGTCACATTGACGACAAAAGTGGGAAGTAAAGTCACGTGGTGCTACATGACCGACCCCGAAGGGAATATGATCGAGTTGCAATCATGGTCGAAGTAAAACCAAAGGAGTAGAGCGATGTATACAACAGATATGTATGAAGGAATTATCGCAGAAACGGTCACCCACTCCGGCGCGAATGGGGACATGATCAATGCCTATTTTGCGCGCCCTCTCGGGCCGGGGCCGTATCCCGCATTGGTTCTGGCACATCATATGCCGGGCTGGGATGAGTGGTATCGTGAAACTGCTTTCAAGTTTGCCAACCATGGATACGTGACCCTTATGCCGAATCTTTACATCCGTGCGGGACACGGCACGCCAGAAGATGTGGCGGCCAAAGTCCGTGCAGACGGTGGCGTGCCGGACGATCAAGCCGTAGCCGATCTTGCGGGTGCGATGAAATACCTGCGTGGATTGCCTTACGTGAATGGCAAGGTAGGCATCTTTGGCACATGTTCCGGTGGTAGACATGCTTATCTCACAGCATGTCGCGCACCAGGTTTTGATGCAGTTATTGATTGCTGGGGCGGACGTGTTGTGATCCCAGCCGATCAGCTAAATGAGAAGAACCCGGTAGCGCCGATCGATTACACCAAGGACCTGCCCTGCCCGATATTGGGGTTATTTGGAAATGAAGATACCAGTCCGACACCAGAACAAGTGAACGAGCATGAAGAAGCTTTGAAAAAACATGGCAAAGACTATGAGTTCCATCGCTACGATGGCGCTGGGCATGGATTCTTTTATTACATTTATTCCGCTTATCGCAAGGATCAGGCCTTAGATGGGTGGAAAAAGGTTTTTGCATTTTTAGAGAAGAATCTTTCGTAAAAAATTCTTGGACACGGATCATACGGACGAGACGGAATTTTTCCGTGATTTACAGATAAGAATCCGTGGTATCCGTAAAATCCGTGTCCCAAAAGGAAAAGCTGTTATGTGCACAATGATCGTAGAAAAGGTAAAGATCGAGGGAAGCGGCAAAGGGACGAGCGGTTGGTTCAAGTTGGAGGGTGCCAATGTCTCTTACGACCATCCTTTCAATGCTCCGTATGAACATGCGCTCAACATTGACTTCGTCAACGAATCGCAGGGGCCTTCGGCACGTGTCGCTGTGGAATTAAGCGAGGATGCCGCACGTGAGTTGGTGCGGAGCATTTTGTCGGTGTTGGATAAGGCTGAGGCGGGAGGCCATTTGGAGAGTCAACGCTTGAGTGCTGTAAAGTAATTCGGACGGGATCAACTGTCCGTTAAGAAAGAAGCGGTTTCTTTCATCCACAAACAAAAGGAGTAAGCTATGTCGGACTATCAAGGTTTAAATCGCGAGACGAGATATGGAATGCCTGCGGCGGATCAGATCTTGGTCAACCGCTTTTACACCGTTGGATATTCGTATTATTTCAGGCAGGCAAAATGGGCGCTGGAGATCGTTGATCCGGACGATTCAGACGTGGAACGATTCGACAACTTCCGCCCTGATTTGCGATTGCCGGAGTTGTTCAGGGCTGACCTTGCGGATTACGAAGCATCGGGATTTGACCGTGGCCATCTCGTGGCAAGTGCGAACCAAGCGGAAACCGAGATACAAAACAGCGAGACCTTTTTACTTTCGAATATGTCGCCACAGGTGCCGTCTTTCAACCGGGGAATTTGGAAGGAATTGGAAGATGCGGTTAGGAAGTTGGATGCGCAAAAAGAAGTTTTGGAAACCTATGTGATTTGCGGGCCGATCTTTAATTTCGATGTACCGATCGTGACAATACAACCCAAGGGAAATAAAGGCGTTACTTTACCGATCCCACATGGATTCTTTAAATCGATTCTGACTGAGGACAATAAAGGAAGATTGAGCATGTGGACGTTCATGATTCCCAACGAAGCAACGACCAAGCCTCTGAGCGATTTTTTGACAGCAACAAAAAAAGTTGAACGATATGCAGGTTTTACTTTGTGGGAACGACTGGTCGGCAATGATATCGAGAAGGAAAAAACCAAGGTCCGTCCAATGTGGAAGTTGTAAACAATCCATCGTATGAACATTCAAGAACTTGAGAAACGCTTGCAAGAAGAAGGCTGTAATCCTGGCTATTATGCCATCGGCTCACGCGGAGGCGCTTCAGATGCGCACTGCCTGACACACAACGGAAGAGAATGGCAGGTTTATTACACAGAACGCGGTGTGGATAGTGCGCCCGAATTCACATCACCCAGTGAGGAAGAAGCGTGCGAATACTTTTTCAATTTCATGATGAAGTTTCGCCACGACCATTGCATCGGTGTTTTTTTATCCCAATCACTGGCAAATGAATTGCAGGCGAAACTCGAAAGCCACGGATTACGCCCATTTCAAGATAAGATACCCACACCCGTTGTAAAAGAGCCACTGTATCGTGTATGGGTTTCAGGCAAGGAAATATTTACTGTAAAAGAAGTTTTAGGCACAACGCACATAACAGATAAACCAAAATAGAAAAGAGGAACAAACGATGACTGTTGACCGCTCTTTTATTGAACTCAACAACGCATCCCGCGAACGGATGCGGAAACTGGCCGAGGGCTTGACCGATGAGCAAATGCAAACCAAGGTCGGCGAGCACTGGACGGTATCAATCGTGTATGTCCATCTCGCATGGTGGGAAAGGCGTACGCTGGTTGTACTGGATATGACCGAGAAGGCAGGTAAGTTGACTTATCCAGAGCTAGATGTTGTCATCAATGATATATCCCTCCCACTATGGGAGGTTATTCCACCACGCGATGCGGTACGCATTGCACTGGAAAGTGCCGAGGCCGTGGATAAACGTCTCGAGACATATCCTGAGACGCTGTTGGAAGAAGTTCACAATCAATATAGGCGTTGGGTATTCCGTGCAGATCATCGCAACGAGCACTTAGGCGAAGCGGAAACAGCGCTGAAGAAATAACGGATAAAAAATGAGTAAACAAATCGCACAAAAAAGATATTGATGAAACATGACAAGAAAATCGCTCTTGTCGCACATGACAATAAGAAAAAGGACTTGTTGGAATGGGCAAAATACAACAAAACCCTTTTAGCTCATCACGAACTCTACGCCACAGGGACAACAGGGACCGTCCTTCAGCGCGAACTTGGTTTGAAGATCAATCTGCTCCAAAGCGGCCCACTGGGCGGAGATCAACAGATCGGCGCCAAGATCGTCGAGAACGAAATCGACTTCCTCATCTTCTTCTGGGATCCGCTCGAACCCATGCCTCACGACCCTGATGTAAAGGCTCTGCTCCGCATGGCAGTCGTATGGAACATTCCCATGGCTTGCAATCGCACCTCAGCAGATTTCATGATCTCGTCCCCGCTCATGGACGCAGAATATGACAGGCTTGTTGTAGATTATGAGGAATATCGTACACGGGATATAGTGCTGGAAGATGATGAAGTTAAAGATCAAACCAGCGAACCGACTCTATAGAGGCCATCTATGAACATTCCATCCGAGATCAAAGCACTGATCGAATCAGGTTGTCCTGCTCATTTGGTAACCCTGAATCCTGATGGCAGTCCACAAGTAACCCTCGTCTGGGTCGGCGTAGATGGTGAACACCTCGTCACAGCCCATCTTCCCAAAAACCAAAAGGTCAAGAACGTTCTGCGTGATCCGCGAGTCGTTATATCTCTTCAAGCAAACACCAAAAGCAATATGGAGCTTACTGAATATGCCGTGCTGTATGGAGAAGCTCAAGTAGAAGAAGGCGGAGCACCTGAACTCTTACAGAAACTGGCAGAGGTGTACATCAGGCCAGGGGTCAAGTTCCCGCCCATGGAAAATCCTCCACCAGGTTATGTCATAAGGATTCGAGTCGATAAAATTGTAGGCGTTGGCCCATGGACCGGGCGCCCTGTATAGTTGAAATAGTAATATCGCCTCATCCCACCTCATCTACACAACATGAACACTAACCTTAGAACTATCTCCCAAACCATCGAACCACAAACTGCCATTGAGGGCGCGGGCGTGCGTTTGCTCCGCTCTTTCGGGCCCAAGACCAGCAACCTGTTCGACCCCTTCCTGCTCTTCGACCACTTCGCATTCAACGATCCACTCGAAGGCCCCATGCGCGGCTTCCCGTATCATCCACATCGCGGCATCGAAACCGTCACTTACATGCTCGAAGGCTCCACCGCTCACCGCGATAGCCTCGGCAACGAAGGCACCATCGGCCCCGGCGATGTGCAATGGATGAGCGCCGGTCGCGGCATCTTGCACGAAGAGATGCCCCGCCGTGGCCCCAGTGGCAACATCTACGGCTTCCAGCTTTGGGTCAACCTCCCATCGCATCTCAAAATGTCCGAGCCACGCTATCAGGAAGTCAACTCAACCACGATCCCCACGTATGAAAAAGACGGAGTCAAAATCCGCGTTGTCACAGGGACAGTGGAAGGAGTCACCGGCCCTGTCACAGATATCGCCGCCTCGCCTCTTTACATGGACGTTGAGCTTGCTCCGGGTATCGAGTGGCAGTTCCCCATCCCCAGCGGACACACCCTCATCACCTACGTCTTTGAAGGTGAAGGAGTCTTCTCGGGCGAAACCATCGACGCTCCTAAAATGGTCAAATATGCCGATGGCGACCACATCACTGTCAAGACCGAGAATAACACTGTCCGCTTTATGTTGATGGCTGGTGCACCGTTCAAAGAACCCATCGTGCCGTATGGTCCCTTTGTGATGAATACCATCGAAGAAATTCAGCAGACGCTAAAAGAATTACGCAACGGGACGTTTATAAAATAACAAGTAGGGGCAGGTCTGAGACCTGCCCCTACAATTTTTTACGGGAGGTTATCATGACCCAAATCCTCTACGGCGAGCGCATCGCCAAACAAGGCAAGATCCGCCTCGGCTGTTCAGCCGCCATCTTCGATGAACAAGGACGTGTGCTCTTAACCAAACGTCAGGACAACGGTCAATGGTGTTTACCAAGCGGCGGCGTGGAGCCGGGCGAGTCCGTGGCTGAGGGGTGCGAAAGGGAAGTTTTCGAGGAAACAGGCTTGAGTGTAAGAGTGAAGCGTTTCGTCGGCGTGTACAGTCATCCCGATCAACTTGTCATATATCCCGATGGCAACAAAGCCCATATCGTCGCCCTGCATTTCGAAGCAGAGGTGATCGGAGGCGAATTAGGCCTTAGCGATGAAACATCCGATTTTGGGTACTTCACATTGGAAGAGATGGAAACTCTCGATATTATCTTCCGCCACAAAGAACGAATTCACGATACTCTCGCCAACATCGCAGAAGCCTTTATCAAGTGAGACCGTTTACAAAAAAGTATCTCCGTTGAAAATTTGGTGTTCTGCACAATAATACACATCAAACTTACAGGAGAATGTATGCTTACCAAACTTTCCGACACGTTGAGAAAATATGTGAACGGCTGGCTCGTTCTTTTATTTCTTGCGGGTGAAATGATCTTCAACGCGGTGATCCTGCCGGGTCAGCAGGCAAAGATCGAAGCGGGCTCTGGTGGTTTCGGCCCCATCGACCTGCAACTTTTTTATACGCCCGAAAAAATATATGGAATGATCGAGGCTTATAGCCCTGAATTGCGCATGTCGTATCGCACGTTTGAAATGACAGGCGACATTATTTACCCCATTGTCTACACGCTCTTCTTTTCGCTCGCAATCACCTGGCTTTTCCAACGCGGATTTGCATCCAATAGCAAGATGCAAAAATACAACGTTCTTCCATTCGGGGCCTGGCTGTTCGATCTGCTTGAAAACATCTGCATTGTGATCATGTTGACTATTTATCCATCTACACCGTCTGCGCTTGCATGGATTTCAGCAGTCTTTACGTTGGTCAAATGGTCGTTTGCTGGGATAACAGTTATATTATTGTTAATAGGCCTTGCCATGGCGATCAAGAACGGCTTCAAAAAACAAGCCTAAACTTTCAACCACCATACCCCTGTACATTCAGGTAGAACCACCCAGTTATTTTTCTTGACCTTATCGCCCAATTCATCGCCAAAGAAAAAACGGGACAGTTCTTCAGCTTCTTCAATGGATTCGAACTTGTAATCGGTTCGAATCCATTTGTTTTGGAATCCTGCTTCGCCAAGCCATGGATAGTACTCTTTGAGATGATCCAACTGAATCGGCTCTTCATTCCCCGTGCCCAACGATTCAAACAGGACGATATAGCTGTCTCGCCTCAAAACACGTTTCATTTCGCCCAACCATTTTTCCAACTCAACACGCCAAGTCTCAGGATTCCACACATAGAGATATGCCACGCTCCAGCCAGAGACAACAAGGTCGGCAGAATGATCGGCAATTGGCAGTTGACGATGGTCTGCCACATCCACCTTCCAATTGGACAGTCCACTGGCGACCAGTCTTTCACGACAAACACGCAACATCTCAGCCGAAGCATCGAACGCTCGCATAGACTTGGCACGCGGTGCCAGCATGAGAGTAAGACGCCCAGTCCCTGCGCCGAGATCGAGAATATCCAAGCTATCAGGGTTAATGATCTCTTGCAACGTCTTCATGATATTCCCTTGATGGTCTTCACGCGAGATCAAAGCCTCATAGCGGTCGCCATCGGTTTGATAGATCTTTCTTTGTCGGTCAGACATAACTCTCCAAAAAATAGTTCCTGAGAATGGAGTAAATAGAATTTCAATGTGATAGATTATAAGGCATTCCAAATACATGGAGAACACGATGAGCGATCTACCCGAAACTCAATTTGATTTCTGGCTCGGCGAATGGGATGTGTTCTGGGGCGAAGACGGTAGAGGCACAAACCACATCCTGCGAATCATGAACGACAAGATCATTCAAGAGAACTTCTCCGCACCCGAACTGAAAGGCATGAGTGTCTCTTCTTATGATGCTGAACGCGGACTCTGGTGCCAGACGTGGGTGGATAACAGCGGTACGTATCTCGACTTTACAGGAAAATTCGAAGACGAAAAGATGGTCCTTTCGCGAGATACTATTATCAAAGGGCAGGCTTGCAAACAGCGGATGATCTGGCACAACATACAAGCGAACGAGCTTGATTGGAATTGGGAACGCTCCGATGATGGTGGTATAACATGGCGCGTGCTGTGGCAGATCAAATATAAACGCCGATAAGCGGGCTACCCATCATTCAAATCATGCGAAGTGTTTCTCACCCGCATGTAAAGTGATAGGCCAAAAATATATAAAATAATCAAAGACTGCATAATTGCATCAAAAGCAGTCCGCCCCGCCCCTTTTGGTAATAGACCTGCATAGGGATAAAAAAGAGCAAATAGAACCACAGATGCCATAACAAGGGTAAATGGAAGGCGGGGCAAATCCCGGTACACAATTCGCACCAAAACAAATGTGATGATAAATAACAAGGGCAGTGTTAACCAACCATTCACGTTAACCAGATCCAACCCTAACAACGCTAGAAATTGCGAAGAAAAGATCGCGGCCAAAAGCAATAGTTTCCATGGGACCACATTCACTCCGCATATCAGCATGGTAAACACAAAAACTACCATGAGAAGCATGATTGCACGTGGTGCATACCGCGTCAATTGAAGAGCATAGTCATGGTCGAGGTCAGGCGTGTAACCCGGTGCAAATCGAATTCCCAATTCGGGAGAAAGGATTGCCCTGTCAATTGTCCATGTAAGGCGATATCCTTTCTCAGTATTTACGCTTGCAAACTTTATAGCGCTCGTCTCAGGGAGTGTAGACGCAAACAAATTACGGGTGTCAGTGTTGACACTGAAGAAAAAGTCCTGCACAACATCTTTCGACCGTATTTTATGCACATACCCCCCCATACCTTGTGTGTGATAAGAGATCGCCACGTCCATGCTTTGATGAGGTTGCATTTCACGCTCCCAAGTGATCTCCGAGCCAGCCAGTTCCTTGGAAGAACCCAGATCAACTCCGTTTATTGTTACAAGCAGGTTTCTATAGTTTTGTGAAAGTTTAATGGGATAGGAAAAGTGTGCAGTAGTCGTCATGTCAGACTGATTGACAATCTTATATTGATATACGACATCGGCTTCGTAGGTATTCAAATACGGACTCGTCAAACGAAGGTCAACAACGCCATTAAAGCCAGTAATCGTCTCCTGTTCGATATTCTCAGTAATCATGTTATTAACATAAAATGTTTTTCCGTCTGGGCCAGGCACTTGCTGAATCTCTTCATGGCTATAGGTATGTACAACAGTTAAATTATCCTGCACAATAAAGTCCCCCCAATTTTTTTGCGCCGTCTGCACTTCCTTTAGGTATTCATCCCCTTGCGCAAGAGATTGAACAGCAGGCGAATACATGCGATAACTGCTGTTCAAAAGAAAATAGAATACACCCGTAACGCCGATAAGCATCACGCCCTGCAAAAACGCCGAAAGCAGAGTACGCCCGAACGACCAACCCAAAGCTTTATTCTTTCGAAGGCGAATAAACGTCACACTGCCAAGGAGCACTGCGGCGACACAGACCAACAGGCTGGCGGCCGGTTCCAGCAAAAACCATGCCGCCAGCAGTGTACGCATTCCCGTAAACATGCGCTACACTTTTCCAGGTTGTTCTGCGGATTTATATCCCATCACATATAAAGACAGCCCGGCAATATACGAAATCATGCCAACCTGAACAAAAGCATGAAAAGCATTTTGTTGGGAAACATCCGTCAGTAAGCCAGAGAGGGGATAGATAGTGGTGAAGAATAAAATTAACCCATATACGGATAAGCGCATCTCTCGCGTGGGCAGTTTACGGAACAGTAAATAAGAAAGGAACAAAGTTAGAAGCGCACCTACAACCAAAGATTCCCAAAAACCAAGGAAATAGTCGCTGATGGCCGCCATTAACAGGAACTGCATCGAGTAAACTGCCGATAAAAGGGACAAATCAAGGAAACGGACGGTCGTTCCCCAGATCAACATAGTGAGAGCCAGCATTGCGCCGAGCAATGTCAAAGCATAAGGAGACACAACAAGCACGCGTAGTACCTGAGCACCCGGCTGTTCCGGCGGCATCAAAGAAACACCCATGCCTGCCACAGTAATGGCACGATCCAGTTTCCATGTTAAGATCGAACCACGTCGATCAGCGGTTGGCTTGATCTCAGTAGGAGTAATCACTCCGTCTGGATAATTCACCAAGGAAATGGGCAGACGATCCACAGTAAGAGTCAGTATAAAATCTTTGATCTCTCGTTGGACAGGAATTTGATAATAGAAATAATCCATACCGCGGGAAGAGTAGGTAATAATAATTTCACTCTTCTGTCCAGGCTTCATCTGGGTTCTCCAAGAGACAAGGTCATTGGCCACTCGAAGCTTCGAGCTCATATCAACATCATCCATGGAAATGATAAAGTCTTCGAACAATGTTTGGCCATTCGAAAGTGGGAAAGTGAAATCTGCATCAGTTAAAACATTAGAGTCGTTTACAACCTGATATACAAGTTTTACTCCAAGAGTATACCCACTATACAGGGCATATCCCTTTTCCCGCTCACTTAATTTCATATCGACATCGCCCGCAAAACCTATAATGCTATTTTGAGGAACATCCTTGCGAACCAGCACAGTTTTATAGACTGGAGGGTCATCAGGGTTTTCACGAGGTTGTTCTTGTTGTTCTTCAACCTCGATTGAGTGATTGACTGTCAGCTCGACCTGTCTGTGGGGTCTTCCCCAAATCGTGAAGGCACTGGAACGACTTACATCACTTAAACTCCCATGAGTAGAATAGAATGATGCAACATTGTCGTTCAAGATGATACGGAACGCCCACATTAACCCTACAAACATGATCGCACCGATCAAGGCACGGGTGCAAATTTCAAGAAACCGCCTCAACCAGGGCCAAAATGAAATATTGTCTTCTTTGTAGTCTCTGAAGGCAGAGCCAAATAGAACAATGGCCGTAATCAGCATTAACAAGCCCACCATAGGTTCGACATTGACCCAATTTGTCAGATGATTAAACAGTTCCAGCATGATGACCTCCAGCTTTATATAGTTTATTTGCGAACAGTTTATCTTGAAGGGAATAACGGGGCATGTTTACAGTTTGTTCCCACCATTTTCCCTATGATAGGTGTACGATGTAATATAATTTAGCCCATGCCAACACTCTCCCCCTCCGCACAAAAGATACAGGACCTGCTCAGTTCGCTTGGATACAACTACACCGTGATCGAACATGTCGAATCCACGCGCACGGCGTTGGAAGCGGCAGAACGCGCGGGATGTGAACTCGGTCAGATCGTGAAGTCGTTGATCTTCAAAGGGAAGCAATCGGGTAAGCCGATCCTTGTACTGACCAGCGGCGCGAATCGCGTGGACGAGAAACGCATCCGCGAGTATGCAGGAGAAGGCATCGGGAAGGCAGATGCCGATTTTGTAAGAGCAGTTACCGGTTACGCCATTGGAGGCGTGCCGCCCGTAGGGCATGTCCAAAAAATGGAAACATATCTCGACGAGGATTTCCTCCAGTATGAGACCATCTGGGCGGCGGCTGGAACTCCCAACGCCATCTTCGAATTGAAGACATCTGACTTGCAAAAGATGACGGATGGAAAGGTGGTGATGGTGAAATGAAAGATATTTACAATTACTTGTATTACAACGAGAAATTATCAAGCAGTGGTATGCCAACACCTGACCAATTGAAGTCGGTAGCAGAGGCAGGTGTGCAAGTGGTCATCAATCTGGCGACGTCGAAATCAGAAGGTGCCATGCCAAACGAAGGTGAATTGGTGAACGGCTTGGGAATGGAATACGTCCACATCCCTGTGGAATGGGATAAACCAACACATGATGATCTGGATGCATTCTTGAAGGCAATGGACGAGCACAAAGGGAAAAGCATCCTTGTACACTGTCAGGCAAATTATAGGGCATCAGGATTTGTAGCCTTATATCGAGTTTTGAAATTAGGTTGGGAAAGAGATGAGGCATTTCAGGGCATGCAAAAAATATGGAGCCCAGATGAATACCCAGCCTGGGATATATTGATCGAAGAAAAACTGCCGCCTGAATGAGCGGCAGTTTTTTACTGTGAGTTTACATCCACATAAAACCGATCTAACAAGGTTCAAATACAATTTCCTCCATTCACAAGGAGCGAAAATGACTATTACTCAAAGACTATTTATAGTTACAGGTATTCTCGTACTCACAACGCTGGCATGCGCACGGACAAACTCTAGCGCCACGCCAGTATCACCGACACCAAATCTTTCAACAGGCGAAACCTCCCATTCATTGACACATAGCGGATTAGAACGGAGCTACATTCTGTATGTACCTGCATCTGTGAATTGGAATCAGCCTGTACCGCTCGTATTCGTCTTTCACGGCGGGACGGGCAACGCTAAGAGTGCGATCATAATGAGTGGGTTCAACGAAGTTGCAGACGCCAACGGATTTCTCGTTGTCTATCCAAACGGAACGGGTCCGCTAGACGACGACAAACTTCTGACATGGAATGCGGGTGCTTGTTGTGGGTTTGCACAGAGAAACAATATAGACGATGTCGGCTTTGTGCGTGCGATTGCAGATGAAATCCAATCCATGACAAATATTGACCCTAACCAAATTTATGCAACAGGCATGTCGAACGGAGGGATGTTGTCGCAGCGGCTGGCATGCGAAGCATCTGACCTATTTGCGGCAGTCGCGCCTGTGGCAGGGACGCTCAACGCTTCGTCG
This sequence comes from Candidatus Defluviilinea proxima, assembly GCA_016721115.1. Taxonomy (NCBI): domain Bacteria; kingdom Bacillati; phylum Chloroflexota; class Anaerolineae; order Anaerolineales; family Candidatus Villigracilaceae; genus Candidatus Defluviilinea; species Candidatus Defluviilinea proxima. Next base: position 3,159,197 of record JADKIW010000001.1, on the reverse strand, counting down.
TGCAATCCAACAGAACACATCTCGATTATCGAGTTTCACGGCACAGACGATCAACATGTCCCTTATGAGGGAGGCAAAGGCCCCGAATCGCTTGTGGATGTCAGCTTTGCGTCAGTGAAGGACTCGGTAGAATTCTGGTCTTCGTTTGATGGATGCAACTCCCAGCCACAGACCGAGTCGGTAGAGGATATCCAGCATGAAACGTGGACCGGATGCGCCGGGTCTACATCTGTAGAACTGTACACGATCATCGGCGGTGGACACTCCTGGCCCGGCGGTCGAGGAGGCTGGCCCGGGTCAGATCAGCCTACGCAAACGATCTCGGCCTCCGAATTGATCTGGAAGTTTTTTGCCGCACATCCAAAATAATAAACTGTCTCATGCGTAACGCCGTCAGACCGACAGCGTTTTAATTGCAAATACATCCACAATAGGAGATCGCATGGAACAGTTCTTCGTCAAAGATTACACAGGCGCACCGTTTGAATTATTCGGAAAGGCACACCTCGCAGCATTGGGGTTGGTTGTTGTCGTCGCGCTGTCATTTATCCCTGCCCGCCACTTATGGGATGAGACTGCCAAACGCCGATTTCGATATGCAATGGCAATCTGGATGCTGATCTGGGAAATCAGCTGGCACGCATGGAGCATCTACTACGGGACGTTCACCATTCAAGCCAATCTGCCGCTCCACATTTGTAGTGTATTCGTATGGCTGACGATCATTATGATGTTGAATAAAAACTCGACGATCTACGAACTGGCGTATTTCCTTGGGATTGGCGGAGCGCTTCAGGCCTTACTGACACCTGATGCCGGTATCTATGGCTTTCCCCACTTCCGAGCTTTTCAAACCTTCGCATCGCATGGAGGCATTGTCCTCGCCGCGTTATACATGACCGTTGTCGAATGCTACCGCCCCACATGGAGTTCATTCAAACGCGTCTTCCTATGGACGAATATTTACATGGTCTCTGTCTTCTTCATCAATCTTGCCATCGGCAGTAATTATCTCTTCATCGCCCACAAACCTGAATTTCCATCCCTTATTGACGCGCTTGCACCCTGGCCCTGGTATATCCTCCAACTGGAAATCATCGCGCTGATCGTCTGCCTCGTACTGTATCTACCATTTGCGATCAAGGACCTGGCTACAACCCGCCAACCAGCCATCTCTTAGATTCTGCCACGCGAATGGGAAGTCCAGTACTTTCGGATTAGCGATCACGCACATAATTGATTAAAATTATCCACATTAGTCAAACAAGTGAAGAAACGAGTAGCGCAAGAGTTTATCTTGCGCTGCTCGTTTCCACAACAAAATTGCCCAGCCAGGCCCATACCCAAAAGCGAGGAACCCATGCGCCAAAAACACCTGCAGGTTATTTTGATTCTGATGGTTTTCATTTCATCATGTAACCTACCGATCACACCCACGCCAGCCTCAACACCACAAGCAGTGGAGACCGCAGCCATTAGCATCATGATCGCTCAGCCTGCAAATGGTACAGAATTTCCCGCCTTGGCGCCCGTCCCAGTATCCATACAAGTTTCAGGTGATGTACAAACCATCGAGCTTCTCGCTGATGGCACAACCTTCGAGAACTCAAAAGAACCTAAATTCAACCGTGCCAAATGGAAATGGTTCTCGTCGGCCCCCGGCTTGCACACACTGCAGGCTCGTGCCACCGGTAAAGACGGCATAACCTACACATCCAACTCCATCATCCTCTGGATATCGCCAAACGTATCGCAAAGCACAACACTCTATCAAGCACAAACAGGGGATACACTCACTGGATTGGCAGAACGCTTCAACACAACCCCGGAGCTGATTCTCAATACCAATCCTTTTCTCCCCGCTGACGTTTCCGCTCCGCTTCCGTTGGATCGTCCCATCAAAATATTAAATCGCTATCCTGAAGATATCATCCAAGCTTTCCCCAAATTGGACTTCCCCGGGCAACCCAAGAAAGATGCAGCATCATCAAATTCATCTTCTCAAACAAACTTTCCTCTAAATGCCAAGCTCCCCTTTGACAACAACACGCCACCTCTTTCTCCTGAATTGGTCTTCGTCGACCAGGTCTATTACTACATCTCACTCGATGGCAGTCCCTGGAGTCGCGTACCGCGCAATCAAGGCGAATTCCTCAAACCCAAAAACGGATTCTTTGATCTCGATGAAATTCTCGCCCCGTTGCTGGCATCTGCACCATCCAAAGACATCCACGTCACGGTAGATGCATGGGGCTGGCAAGGTGGGGCACTCGTCCATATCGGACGTTTTGAGCGTATCATTGCCGCCAGCAAAGACAATACCCCTTGGGTCGTTCTACCCGGCCAACTTGAGATCTGCAACGCAGGCACCAATTGCTCACAAGGCGAAGTGACCGGCTCCTTTGCGGAACATGTCACATCCAACGGAGGCAACCATACCCTGCGCTGGCAGGCTCCTCCCGGCGAGTGACGGACTTTGGCAAACTTCAACCCAGCCCTTCACCTCCACTTGTGAATTGGAGCCCGCTTATCTCTACACCAGCGGACACGTAGGTAGCGCAGGGAATAATTCAACCTTCACCGTTGAATTTCCCAAATACTATGGCGAAGATCTGATCTTCTACGCGCGCGTGATCCCTCTGATCAACGGCCAGCCTGATTGCACACCATCCAACACCGCAACACTGACAATTCAAGCACCTGCAAATGTGGTCGTTCCTACAGCGGCTCTGCCACCACCACCGCCTGTTACTTACGATATTGAGATTACAGACTTCAAACCGATTCACTTCCCTGATTACGATTACCGCTATTGCGTCACGATAACAGAAAATCCATACTATGATCCTGCATGGACGTATAACCCATCCAACCTTAATCCCAACGACGTTATAAAAACTTACTGGTATCTAACCGCTCCCGGAACAAACCTTTGCCCCGCACCTTATGTGTATGAAGAACCTTCCACATGGGAAAAGATCGGCAGTTTCCTAAAAGAGGCGGTCAACACAGTTGCGGCCGTGTACAACACGCTCAAAGGCTTCGTTGTAGACATCATCGCCGAATACAACCCCATCTGTCTACAAGCCAATCTCATCACGGAAAGCCAGACAGTGAAAGATGCTTGTCACGCCGTAGCAGAAGTGGCCGTCAACGCTGCGCTGACATATGTCGGGCTTCCGCCATCCTTGCCCAATTACGATGAACTTATCGAAAAAGGCAAAGGCGAGTTAACCGACCTCATCGCCGAACAGATCGCCGAGCAAACAGGCGTTCCCTGCCCTGAAGAATGCAAGGACTTGATCCGTCAGGGTATTGATGCCACCGTTGCCGAAGTGGAATCCCAATTCGCAGACTCAGCCTGCATGGGCGAACAGGAAGCGCACGACAACGGTATCGAACCGCTCTGCCTCCCGCCAGAGGTCAAAGCCAAGCCCATGCATGAAGGGCAACTTGAGCCCGCCGTTATTACAGTACAGCTTACCCGTCGTACCGATGCGCCAGATTCGGCCTTCCCCGACCCGCAGTTGTATAACACGTCATGCGCGGTCAATGTCTCATCCTATGCAGAAAATAATTCCTGGGCAGGTCAACAGGTCTTTATTGGAGCCGATTATCAAACTGGCAACCTACAATACTGGCAAGGCACCCCCATCAGCGGACCGGTCTTTAAAAACGTTCACGTCCCTGTGCCACAACTCGCACCAGGCGAATCCACCAGCCTGACCTTTGCCCTCACAGAAAAACGCGGCGTTTACCCGCCTGGCGGAGATGGGTTCTGGTTACCAGGCCGTGAAGAAATATATGCAGGTCATTACAACGGCTCGCAACTACAAAACTACTACGGAGATATGTACGACGATTGGCAATATCTTTACTTCGGCTCTACCACCACCATGACGGCTCAAGCGGCTTGCTCCACCAGTTTCATCGCACCACCTGCCGGAACCACACCCTTCTCACAATCCACCAGCCAAACCAGTGATGAATGGATCTCACAGATCGCACAGGAAGGCGAATAGAAACTATGAAACGACAGCTTACGTTAACCATCTTGATGATCAGCATATTCGTCTCTGCCTGCGGTGCAACTACAACACCAGAGCCTCAATTCCAAAGCATACCCAATGCGTGGATCGATTCTCCGCTCGAGGGAACAACATTCCCCTTAGGAGAGATCGAGATCGTCTCCCACACAACTGATTTGACAGGGATCGCGCGTGTAGAATTATCTGCAAATGGGCAGGTTGTCCGTACGGACGAAAACCCCGATTCTTCCTTAACTTTGTTTGTGATCGGCCAAAAATGGACTCCATCTCAGCCCGGGCAGTACCTTGTCCAAGTCCGCGGACAGACGACCGGCGGAACCTGGAGCAACTACGCGGCCGTCAACATCACAGTAATCGGCGCGACCCCAACCCCAGTATTCACATCCACGCCAACGCTGGTGCCCACTGCTACATTCACGCCTACCCCACTTCCTACAGATACACCCACGGCAGTACCCACCGCAGATCGCCCAATTTACCAGACGCCAATTATCTCTGGTAATCAGTTGTACAATGTAGAGGGGTGCGGTGGCCCCAATCGCGTACAGGTATCCATTATCATTACGAATACCACAGCCGCTACGCTATACTACTCCATTGGCGGAGGAGAATGGTTTGCAGAGAAAATGACCAACACCAGCGGTGCACAATGGGTTGGTGCGATCCAAAGCAAGCCGTCACTTGGTTCATATACTGGCGATCTGCAATACTATATCCACATGAGTAATGAATCTACGTACGATGAAACGCCAACCTATGGCGGCGTGACCGTCTTGAACTGTAAGCCATAAAAAGCAGTTCAGTATCTACGGATAGATACATCGAATATAAAATCTTGTCTATCAAATTCAAGGAGAGTCTTAAGTGAAATTTAGCAAACCCATATTCATCGTTGCAATGGTCATGATCTTAATCCTGGCTTCGTGCAATCTCCCATCCAGCACCAGCGATGAACAACCATTACAAGAGATCAACACATCGGTAGCACTTACGTTAACCAGCAGAGCACTGCTTACCACGCAAACTCCCAGCCCAACCAGCACGCAGACGCTTGAACCTACAACGGCCATTACATTACCCACTGCAACAGCCGCGCCTGTACAAAATCTCCCCAGCGCCACACCAAATGGAAGTTTCTTTGTTGTGGATATTGGAGCCAATTGCCGCTCTGGTCCAGATACTGTTTATGACAAGATCACTTCGTTTGCCCCCGGTGCATATCTCTCTTTGGCCGGGCGCAATAACGATAAGAGTTGGTGGTATGTTTTGACCGGCTCCACCAACTGCTGGATCTCCGCTTCTACAGGCCACACCACCGGCTCAGTGGACGGATTATCAGTCATTGCCGCTCCACCCACACCTACCGCCGTCGCTAGCAATGGTCCGCTTCTAACCGGCCCGACGGCTCTCGTAGCAGAAATGTCCTATCCATCTAACTGCACCAGCAACATGATCCAAGTCGCCATCCGTGTAACCGACAATGGAAATGGTGTCGATTCAGTTTGGCTAAAATACCGTTACCTCAGTGATGGAGGATATACGGGAAGTTGGCATACAGTCACAGCAAATGACAATGCATCTGGCGGCGTGAACGGATTCATGTACACCATCGGCGCAGAAGCGGCTGGAGAACTCGGTACACAGAATGGTACGTTCCAATATCAGTTCTTCGCCAAAGACAACGCAGGGAATACATCATCCTATCCGAACGGTTCTGTATTGGGTATGCCAATAAAATATTGTCCATAATGGAACGAGAAGCTTGCCCTCGGCGTTATAGGATTAGAATAGATCCAGTATCCAAACGCCGAGGGCAACCATGAGTCACATGAAGCACACAACACGATTAATTTTCACGTCCATTGTTTTAGTTTTAGCGATCCTGGCCTGCAATTTACCGGGCGCGGCAGAACAACCAGCACTTTCTGTCAACGATAAAGCCGCTACCGCCATTGAAGCAACCCTGATGGAAGGCCGTCGTAACGGCGGTGACGTTCCGATCACTGCGACTTTCTCGCAGACGCCAAATCCAACAGCAACCGTGACCAAAGGCCCCACACTTACCATCACACCTACATATTCTGTCCCGATGCTTAAAATCCGCGAACAGACGAATTGCCGCGAAGGGCCAAGCTTGGATTACGAAATACTTTTTGCTTATCTACCGAACAAAAAGCTGGAGATCATTGGACGCTACGATCCAAACAACTACTGGCTTGTGAAATCCAGCGAAAGCCCAACGGGTAGTTGTTGGTTGTGGGGAGAATATGTAGAACTGACCGGCAGTTATTGGGTTGTGCCAACACTCACTCCGCCACCCACGATCACACCTGCACCGCCTGTTGCGCCTTCCGTTAAGAAATGGGACTTTTACTGTAATGCAGTGACTGGTCAGATGGAAGTAACCATCAAGTGGACAGATCAATCAGAAAACGAAGCTGGCTATCGCATCATTCGAGACAATGTAGTGATCGCCGAACTGCCAGCCAACTCCGCTGTGTATACAGAAACCATTCCGTTGGTGGCAGGCGAAAGCGTAACGTATTACATCGAGGCATACAGCCCGGCGGGGTCCGCGAGAAGTACTCCTATCAATTTGACGTGCCCTTAAAATACATCGCAGACTTCTAAAAAGAAAAGCGGTCGCATGAACTCTATAGTTCACGCGACCGCTTGATTTACAAAATAAGTAAATCTATTCTTCCCCCATTTGCTCCTTGATCTTCTTAGTCTGCTTACCACGTTCATCGGTCTTAAGAATGCGCTTGCGAATACGATACGACTCGGGCGTGATCTCGAGCAATTCATCGTCAGAGAGATACTCGATCGCTTCATCAAGAGACATGCGCCGGGGCGGTGTGAGGCGAATTTCCATGTCAGCACCCGCTGAACGGATGTTGGTCAGGTGCTTCTTTTTGCAGACGTTGATGGGCATATCTTGTCCGCGCGTGTTTTCGCCGATGACCATGCCTTCATACACTTTGACGCCTGGGCCAATGAACAGCGTGCCGCGATCTTCCGCGTTCTTCAACGCATACGCAGTGGAGTCGCCTGCTTCCCACGCTACCAACGAGCCGGTCGTGCGTGTGGACATGGGACCAGCCATTTCATCATAGCCGTGGAAGATGGTGTGCATAACGCCTGCGCCACGGGTGGATGTGAGGAACTGATAACGGAAGCCGAGCAAGCCGCGTGTCGGTGCGATGAAGACCATGCGCGTCATTCCTTGACCTTCGTCATGCATCTCCTGCATGAGGCCTCGTCTCACTCCAAGCATTTCCACCACAGCACCGACGGTCTCGTTGCTGGTTTCAATGTGGACTTCTTCAAAGGGTTCGAGTAACGCGCCGTCTTCCGCTTTGTGATAGATCACTTCAGGGCGGGAGACTTGAAATTCGTATCCTTCACGTCGCATGGTTTCGATGAGAATGCCGAGATGCAACTCACCGCGCCCGGAGACCAAAAAGTTTTCAGCGGATTCGGTATCTTCCACGCGCAGAGCAACGTTGGTGCGGAGTTCATCGTAAAGGCGTTCGCGCAGTTTACGCGATGTGCCCCACTTGCCTTCGGTGCCTGCAAACGGAGAGGTATTCACCCCAAACGTCATACGGACCGTGGGCTCTTCCACTTTGATAGTGGGAAGCGCAACAGGATTGGTAGGGTCGGCAAGTGTTTCGCCGATGCCGATCTCGTTCAAACCAACGAGCGAAACGATATCGCCAGCAGTGGCTGACTGAATTTCAACTTTGTTCAAGCCTTGGAAGGTATATAGATATTTAGCTTGTTCTGGGAGGTTACGACCGTCCACAGTCAAGCGTGCAAGTTTCTGGTTGGCCTTGATCGTACCAGCGAAGACACGTCCAATGGCAGTGACACCGCGGTAGTCATCATACCCGAGCATGGTGACAAGCAATTGCAGGGGTGCGTCAGAATCCACTTTGGGCGCAGGGATGTGTTTAAGGATCACGTCAAAGAGAGGCTGAAGGTCAGGGCCCAACTCCGGGGTCAGCCCGGCGCGTTGGTCAATTCCCACAGCGTAAATGACGGGGAAATCCGCTTGTTCTTCGGAAGCGCCAAGTTCGATGAAGAGGTCAAAAGTCTCATTGAGCACGCGGGCAGGCTCAGCATCTTTGCGATCCACTTTGTTGATGACAACGATGGCCTTGTGACCCATCGAGAGGGCCTTCTTGAGAACGAAACGGGTCTGCGGCATGGGACCTTCAGCGGCATCCACGAGCAGGAGCACGCCGTCCACCATGTTCATAACGCGCTCAACCTCGCCGCCAAAGTCGGCATGTCCGGGCGTATCCACGATGTTGATCTTGATGGGCTTGCCAGTGCTGGGGTCGTTGAGCGTGATAGCGGTGTTCTTGGCAAGGATGGTGATACCGCGCTCGCGTTCGAGGTCGTTAGAATCCATGACGCGTTCTTCGACGTGCTGGTTATCACGGAAGGTGTGCGATTGGCGCAAGAGACCATCTACGAGCGTGGTCTTGCCGTGGTCAACGTGCGCGATGATGGCGATGTTTCGGAGATCGGTTCGTTCGATTTGCATGTCTGGCTCTCAGCTTTCAGTAGTTACTTTGGTTTCTTTCATTACAATAATTGGTTTGACCGTGGATCATTGACGATAGACCATAATTCATCGTCCAAGGTCCATTGTCCTTGGTCTGTTATACACACACAAAAACCCCCGACGGGGAAAGGCCGAGGGTTCCTTTTTTGAATTAGATCAAAGCTTTCGGCGTGCGAGTTGTATTTTATCAGATGGATGACGTTTGAGGAAGGGCGTTATTCAGAAGCGTTCATGGCACAGCGGAATCCCAAACCGTAACTGGGCGACATGGGATTCCAATTATTACGCTCGGTAATACTGACATGATATTTATCCATATAATATGAACTGCTGCGCACTACTCGACCATCACCACTGGAGGGTCCCTTAGGATTAGAGACACCATCCTCAAGTGTGGAATAGTAGTCACTTTGATACCAATCACTCACCCATTCCCAAACATTACCAGCCATATCATACGCGCCATACACACTGCGTCCATCAGGATATCTAAAAACCTCAGTCGTATCACCAATTTTTTCGTTGTAATTCAATAAACTATTATTTGGCGGGTTATTACCCCACGGATAAGTCCATCCATCAACACCGCGCGCAGCTTTTTCCCATTCTGCCTCAGTGGGCAACCTACGTTTTGACCATGCACAATAGGCATTTGCGTTTTCCCAAGAAACGTATATAACGGGATAATCATTAAACTGAGCATTACCATAATAATCAGAACGATTGTAGGATTTGGTCTCGGCTGGCGGCTTACAACCATTATCAGAAACACACGCTACATACTGTTTTATCGTTACTTCAGTTTGGTCAATCCAGAAAGCATCCAGTTTTACCTTGTGAACAGGCTGCGCATTTGGATGATCGTCGTCTCCCATTATAAATTCGCCCGCTGGCACGTAAAGGAGAGTTGCGCCGTCTTCACCAGTCAAGGTTGAGCCAATTTCAAAGGCTGGCATTGGAACAATGGTTGCCGTGCTTGTTACTGGTATAGGTGTTTTTGTCGCCAGGCTAATAACAGGTGTCTGCGTGGCTGACAATGTTTGAGTCGACTCAGACAAAGGGGTTTGCGTCGACTCGGGAGAAGCAGGAAGTGATAAGGCACCCCAAATAATCAACGCAAAAATAACAAAGGCCATCAATCCAACACCCCATAACGGAATCTTCTTCATTACTTGCCTGTTGGATTCAGGCTTTACTACGCCGGTTTCTTTTAAGGGTTGCTTGACTTTCGCCTCGTGAGTGGCTTGTCCCTTCTTTGCATTGTTCAACTCCCCACTAACATCACGTTGGGAATTAACCTTCGCAAGGCTTTCGCGTGGAAGTTTTTCTTCCCTAATCTTCTCAACTATTTCAACATGAGCATGTTTTTTAATTTCTTTTTCTTTTTGTTCTAACAATACTGCTTTATTAGCTGCTATCTGCTCTTCCTTAACCACTTTTTGCACTTCATCAGAGACTGGATGTAATACGGCATCCAATGCAATGTTCAAATAACGGCCGCGTAATCTCTCCATGCCTTCCATGAAATAACCAGAAGGGATATCCAAGCCATTGTAGCGATTGATCGTTGATAGTTTCCCTGTTAATTTTTCAACGGCAGTTGGTGAGCCAAAACTAAAACCATCGAAAAACAACGGGATAATGTTACGCTTTTCATCAATTGCTGTTTCGATTTCACGTCTCAGCCAATCGCCCGGGTTGCTACAACGATCCAATGAAGTTGGAGTCAATATCAAAACAAAATGAGCACGTGCCTTGATGTTGCTGACAATGATTTGTTCAAAGTCTCCGCTTGGGATACTGGTATAGTCAAAAAAAACATCATATTTCTGGCTAGTCAAATATTGATACACCGCCAATGCCCAAGAGATGTCCTTGCGACGATAACTGATGAAGACTGTCTTTTCAATGCGCGCCATGTGATATTCCCATCGTACACAAATTATAAGCCATCGAATGAATTAATGCTATAATCCCGCCATTATGAGATACCAAAGTTCTGGCAACACCTTCCTATGCATCGGTGTGCGTGGATTCAACTTCAAGGGCTTCCTCGAATCGCGCCTGTTGCCTGGATGAAATAAGCCCTTCTTTCGTCTATCACGCCGCAGTCGCCTGCGGCGTTTTTGTTTTAATCCAATTATGGTGGTCGAGTAGAGCCGTGTTCGTCGGCTCGTATCGAGACCACCAAGTAAGCAAAACAACTCTTGTTACAAGAATAATCCTGGTTAGTTGTGGTTTCGACTGCTCGCGCTCAACCACCGGAGTAAAATGGAGTACACATGATCTCGATCACAGTTTCAAACGCAAGCCTTATCCTTGGCGCGCACGCCATCTTTCGCGACCTCAGTTGGGAGATCCAGCACGATCAGAAGATCGGCCTCATCGGTCCGAACGGCGCAGGCAAATCATCGCTGTTCAAATTGATCACGGGCGAACACGCCCCCGAAAAAGGCGGGACGGTCATCCGTGCCAAGGGTGTGACGGTCGGATATCTGCCACAACATCCCGAATTCGACCCCAGCCGAACTGCCTTATCTCTTGCGCTGGATGGAAATCCACGCATCAAAGAAATTGACCTAGAACTGCTTCGCCTCGAAGAAAAGTTGGGGGAGCCTGAAGTCTACAACAACCCAAAAGCTCTCGAGCGGACTCTTGAGTCCCAGCAAAAACTTTTGGACGAACTCGAATCCCTTGGCGGGCTGAACTACGAGTCACGTGTTCGCGAGTTACTGCGCGGACTAGGCCTGCCCGAATCCGATTTCGAGAAACCTGTCAGCGCATTGAGCGGTGGACAAAAAAAACTAATCGGGCTGGCACAGCTGCTGTTGTTGCGTCCATCAGTGTTGCTATTGGACGAACCCGATAATCACCTTGATATGCCCGGCAAGGCGTATCTTGAAAAGCTCATCGTCGAGTACCCCGGAGCGGTCGCCATCATTTCACATGACCGTTACATCCTTGATGCGGTCACCACACACATTGCCGAGATCGAAGACGGCAAGATCACAACCTTTATCGGCAACTACACCGAATACATCATCGACAAGGAAGAACGACTCGCGCGGCAGGAAGAGTTGTATCAGATCCAACAACGCGAGATCGGACGATTGGAAATGGCGTTGAAGCGGTATAAAGTGTGGGTCGTATTTAACGATAAATTTGCGACACGCATCCACGCCATGGAGGCGCGTATTGACCGTATCGAAAAGATCGACCGCCCCATACTCGAACGCCGCAAAATGGACTTGGCTCTCAACGGCTGGCGCGGGTCGAATCAGGTTTTGGAATTTGATTCTGTGACGAAAGAATTTTCCCACCGAAAAGTATTGAATAACATCACATTCTTGATTCGGCATGGCGAACGTGTGGGGTTGATCGGTGCAAATGGCGCGGGTAAATCTGTGATGTTGCGTTTGATTCTTGGCGAAGAACACCCCACTCTCGGTGAGATCAAGATCGGACCTAGTGTAAAGGTCGGTTACTACGCGCAAGAGCATGAGACTCTGGATTTTGATAAATCCGTGATCGATACGGTCCGATTGTATGGGAACATGAACGAAGGTCGAGCCGTCTCATTACTAACCCGCTATCTATTCACCTACCAACAAGCAACTCAAAAAGTCGGGTCGCTTTCAGGTGGTGAACGGAGTCGTCTGCAATTAGCTTTACTCGTTCTATCAGGAGCAAACTTCTTGTTACTCGATGAACCAACAAACAACCTCGATATTGCATCTGCAGAAGTGTTAGAGAACGCGCTCGAAGAATTTAACGGGACCGTTCTCGTCATTTCGCATGACCGCTACTTTTTGGATCGAACCGTCAGCCGCATTTTTGAGTTGAAAGACTCAAAGGTCACTGAATATGTCGGCGGATATAGCGATTATGCGGCCAAGGCTGAGGTCAATTTGTTCGGAGCGAAGCAGGCTAAAACATAGAAAGAAGCGGTCTGTCGTCAAAAAGTAGCCGCCAGACTTCGGAAGTCTTGAAGACTTCCGAAGTCTCAGGCAAGTTGTCAAAAATCCCAAAAATTGTTCAATGGTATAATTCCCGCCGTTATGCTTCAAGAAAATAACCCACAAAAAACAAAGGTCTGCCCTACATGCGGAACACGCTTGAGCGAGAATGCTACACGCTGTCTCGTATGCGGCACAGAACTGACGGCGAAAGCCGCTCCAAAATCGAAGAAAGTTGAAACAGGTATGCAGGCAAGCCGCATGCCTGAAATTACGCTCAGCTTACCCGTGGCTCTCGCGGCGCTTGTGATCATTCTATTGGTCGGCGCAGCAGTGGTTTACTTTGTCTTGGGGTCTGGTGTCACTGGCACTACGATCACGGAACCCACGGCCGTAGGGACACCCACAAACACTCCTACCATCACGCCCATTCCAACCGACACCCCAACGCTCACACCTATTCCAACCGAAACGCCTCTACCGCCTATTGAATACCAAGTTAAAGCGGGAGATACCTGCAACGGCCTCGCTTACTTCTTTAGTGTTTCAGTGCAAAGTATTGTCGTGCTCAACAACCTGCCATCGAGTTGTATCATTTCTGAAGGCAAAGTACTGAAAATTCCGTACCCAACAGCCACGCCTGCACCGCCTCCAACAGATGTCCCTAACGAGGCTACACAAACTGCACAGGCTTGTGAAAAAGCTTTTTACACAGTTCAAGAAAATGATTCGCTTTCTGCGATTGCGGCAACTTACAATGTTTCGCAGGATGCAATCAAGTTTTACAACGGTCTCTCATCCGATAATGTTTTTATTGGATCAACGATCGTCATCCCACTATGTGAACGATTTGCCACACCAGGCCCCACCCCCACAGCGACTCTTCCGCCTCCCTATCAGGCCCCGAACCTGCTTCTGCCTGCGGACGGCGCGGCCTTCACCCTTGCCAACGATGTGGTCACATTGCAATGGGCGTCCATTGGCACATTACGAGACAACGAAGCCTATCAGGTAACAATTGAAGATGTGACATCTGGCGAAGGCTTGCGCTTAACAGAATATGTGAAAGACACAAAATACATTGTCCCCAAATCCTTCCGCCCGAATGATAATTTGGCTCATGTGATCCGCTGGTGGGTCAGCACGGTGCGCCAAAACGGTGTGGACGAGCAAGGGAAACCAGTGTACGACTCGGCTGGCGCATTCAGTGATAAGCGCGTGTTCACTTGGGTCGGAGTAGCCGTCGAGGGTACACCCAAGCCATAGGACCGCTGAAACAGGCTGAAGGTCCAAAAAGAACCGAGAATGTTATCCCCGCAGAAATTTATTCTGCGGGGATTTTTTATTCCCAGAAACCTTGACAAATATGCCTATCTGGTTAAAATATTTACATTATTCAATTTTATGAATAATGTAAATATAAGAGAGAAATCGGAGCCATCCATGCCACCCTTCCCAGTTGTCCTTGAAAAACCCGCGTCCAAAACAATTGACGTTTCTCTGGTGCCAACACAAAACATCTTTTCCAGCATGTTTCTTTTGGCAAAGGAAGGCGACGGTACGCCTGGCGTTCACGATTGGGTTGCTAAAACACAAGCGCGGATGAAGAAAAAGGAATTGGAAAATCATCAACTCGCAATGATCGGGTTCTTCTTTGCCCTGATCCCTGATGAAAATGGGATCACCTTCCCTGCCTATTTGGTGCGTCTCGAAAACACGGATCCGATTGCAATCAAGGACAAGTTACTGAATGCATATGCCACCATTTCGCTTGAAAACAAACAGCCAGAAAGCGTGGATTGGGATCAAGTCCTTGCGTCAAGAGAAACCTATATCGCATTCCTCGAAGAACGCTTTGGCAAAGATCATGTTGACATCAAGCTCGAAAGGCGTGCATATGATCTCGTAATGGACCCTCCTGCGCTAAAGGATTTTCTCGTCACTCACTTGAACTGGCTTTGGGAAAACTACCTTGCCCCCGAATGGAAACGCGTACAACCCATGGTGCAGGAATCGGTCCGCGCTTTCAAAAACTTTGACCTGACGAGCATGACTCGCATCGAAGCCGCCAAGTTTGTGACCGGCCAAGAACTGGATGAATCGCGTTGGTGCAAAAAGCTGGATACTGCGGAGCGCATCGTTTTTGTTCCTAACCCACATATTGGCCCCTACAATCATGTAGAGCAAGTTGGCGATACTTTGTATATTACGTTTGGGGCACGCCAACCCGAAGGGACCGGAGAACGCATCCCTGAACTTGACCGCAATGAGATCGTCGCGAGACTCTCAGCACTGGCCGATGATACTCGCCTGCACATCCTTCAACTGGCAACAGAAAGAGGCGAGTTACGTGTACAGGACATCATGGAAGAGACGAACCTGAGCCAGCCAAGCGTCTCACGTTATCTGACCCAACTCACGGTCACAGGTTATTTACAAGAAAGGAGAGAAAACGGATCAAAAGTTTATGTCTTGAACGAAGGTCGTATTGAGAAGACACTCAAGGCCGTCAGCGCCTTTTTATTGAGAAGTTAGCAAGACCTTTTCGCCAAAGGAGTAACAAATGAACAACTGGCATAGTGAATATCTGGCCGAGGATCACCGTCAGGATATTCTCAAACAAAGTGAAAAGAACAGGTTTGCAAAAACAGCCACCCAATCACGAACAAATCAATCAGGCTTGTTCGCGCGGACCATGTACAACTTCGCCAACTGGATGATCGCAACCGGCAAACAGATCCGTAATCGCTACGAGGTTCCTGCTGTTACCTGCCACACCCCACCATCAAACAGTTTTGCCCGCTAACCTGTCCTTTTGACCAGTGTAAAACCATCCCTTCACATGGGTAAATTTACAAAATGATGTTCTATATTTAGAGAAGCAACTCATAGAACGTCGCATTTAATTTTGGAGAAAAATGAATACCTTGCTTGAGAGAACCAAGAAAACTTATAACGAATATCCGCGCGCATTCTGGATATATAACGTCATCGTGTTCATAGATCGACTCGGTGGCTTCATGCTCTACCCATTCTTTGCGCTTTACCTTACCCAAAAATACGATATCGGTATGGCGACAGTGGGCATACTCTTTGCTGTATTCTCTGTTTCAGGCATGGCAGGTTCCGCGCTGGGAGGTGCCATCGCAGACCGCATGGGACGCAAAACTGTCATCATCGCCAGCTTGATCCTTTCTTCGATCAGCGCTCTGGGAATGGGATTCGCTCCCACATTGGCGGTCTTCGTCGCAGTCGTGGTGGTGGTCGGCACACTGAGCAGTATCGGAGGTCCAGCGCATGAAGCGGTTGTAGCAGACCTACTTCCGCCCGATAAACGTGCAGAGGGCTACGGCATCATCCGTGTGGTGTTCAATGTAGCCGTCATCATTGCCCCGCCCATCGCAGGCTTGCTCATCGCACATTCCTATCTCACCCTGTTCGTTGTGGATGCGGTCATCAGCGTTATCGCAGCTAGCATTGTGCTCTTTGCACTGCCCGAAACCAAACCAGAAGCGCATCCTGATGCAAAACCTGAATCAATGAAACAGACCTTTGCAGGGTACGGCCGTGTATTCAAGGATACTCCCTTCCTTGCCTTCGTCGGCGTAAGCGTGATGATGACCCTCGTCTACATGAACATGAACTCCACTTTAGGTGTGTTCCTGCGTGACCAACGTGGTCTGCCTGAGTTCCGCTACAGTTTACTTCTCAGCATCAACGCCATCATCGTTGTTTTCCTCCAGTTCTGGACCACGCGCCGACTCGAAAAATTCAAGCCACTGAACATGATGGCCGCAGGCGCATTCCTTTATGCGATCGGGTTCGCCATGTACGGTTTTGCCAATAGCTTCGTGTTTTTTATCGTAGCCATGGTCGTTATCACGATCGGCGAAATGGTCGTGACGCCGTTCCAGCAATCTATCGTTGCGAACTTTGCCCCTGAAGATATGCGCGGGCGCTACATGGCCGTCTCCGGGCTTACGTGGAGCATCGCATTTACGGTCGGTCCCTATTTCGCTGGGCTGATCCTCGATGGCTCCAACCCCAATCTACTTTGGATCCTTTGCGGGTTTATTGGAACGTTATCCACAATCGGATTTATCGTTCTCAACAAAGTTCATCACTCCCCCGCTCCTTTGATCGAACCTGAGCCAGCCGCAACGGATTAACGCAACATAGGCTCTTCTCCTCACGAAAACGGGACAAGTCATACGCAGGCTTGTCCCGTGACGTTTAAGCGCTTCACTCTTACCCGAAAGCTGGTCCTATCTCGAAAACTTTCTTCTCCCCATATGATTATTGTGTACAGCCAGGGGCAGTTGGCGAACAAGCTGTAGGCGCAACAGGAGCAGGTGCATCAGACGAGGCAGATGAGGGAGACGAGGGAGAGTCTGCTTTCACAGCAAAACAAGTCGTCGACGCCACATCGAGAACATTCGGGACAATGAAAGATCCTTTGTTTGGCGAAACATACACTTTAACAAAGCCACTTTCAGCCGGTAATTTGACCTGTCCCTCGACATCGATTCTGCTGGGGTTTAGATAATCAAACTTCCAGTTGACGGTCATTTCTGAGGTGCTTTTATTTTTCAAATACCAAGCGTTGGTCGAGTCGTAAAGACACATACCCTTATGCTCAACACCCGGGTTCACCAACGCGACAATAGGGGTCGTTGTGACAACTATAGCCTGAATAGGGGTACTGTTTACCATTCCTTGAACAGGCGTGCTTTCATTCACTATTCCCTTAACTGGCTCATCGAAAACAATAGCTTGAATAGGCTCGTCATTATTGGGAGCACCCGCTGTTGCAGTGAGTTCATCCATCCCCCAGAAGAACGGGGTTGGAGTGGCTGTGCTGGGAGCATTCGAGGTGGCAGTAAGTTCATCAACCGCCCAAAAGAATGGGGTTGGGGTAGCCTTGCTGGGTCCGCAGGCAGAAATTAACAAAGTCAAAATAGCAGAGATAATCAAGACGATCTTTTTCATGTATACAACTCCTATGTAATAATTTCAATCATTTTACAAAAATCAACAGGAGAAATGTTGCGATTAATTGACTCTTTGACCGTCATTAATTGACTCTTTCAGAGCAATTCTCGTCCAGCCAGCCATTAAAACTGCCTCGACAAGCCTTCTTTCCCCTCTTACAATTCCCGCCACACACCGCACAAGGAGACACCGCATGGACATCCGCTCGTACAATCGCGAAGCATGGAATCGCGAAGTGGAAGGCGGCGAAAGCCGTTGGACAAAGCCCTTTGATTCTGAAATCATTGCCAGGGCACGAAAAGGCGAGTTCAGTATATTGCTCACAGAAAATATCCCTGTGCCACGCCGATGGTTTCCTCCGCTTCACGGCGCAGACGTGCTATGTCTGGCATCGGGCGGCGGCCAACAGGGACCTGTCCTTGCGGCGGCTGGCGCGAATGTGACAGTCTTCGACAATTCCCCAGCCCAATTGAAACAGGATCAGCTTGTGGCTGAGAGAGAAGCGTTGCTGATTCGGACAGTGGAAGGCGACGCGGCAGATCTATCCATGTTCGCAGACGAGTCGTTCGATCTGGTATTCAATCCCTGCTCCACAGTTTTTATGCAAGACGTCCGTGCTGTTTGGAAGGAATGTTCCCGCGTTTTGCGTCCGGGCGGAATTTTGATGACAGGTTCGATGAATCCCATTCACTATATTTTCGATTTGTTCAAAATGGATGAAGGCGTTCTTGAAGTCACGCATCAGATCCCCTATTCAGATTTGACAAGCCTGCCCAAAGAAGATCTGGACGAACAACTTGAAAAGGGATTGCCTGTTGAATTTGGTCATTCCCTCACTGACCTACTCGGCGGTCAAATGGATGTGGGGTTGGTCGTCACAGATATGTTCGAAGATTACATGATCGAATCCCCCCTGCATAATTATCACCCCAGCTATATCGCAACGAGATCTGTCAAAAGTAAGTGAATCAAAAAGTCGACCCAGTACTGGGTCGACTTTGCTTTGTATTTTTTCTAAAACCCGTTCTTCTTGATGACGCCTTTATACCATTTGGCGCTGTCTTTCAATATGCGTTTCTGCGTTTCATAATCCACCCACACAATGCCAAAGCGTTGGCTATAACCAAACGACCATTCGAAGTTATCCATCAGTGACCAGACAAAATAACCCGCTAGTGGAACTCCCGCCTGAATGGCACGATGCGATGCGGTGAAATGAGTACGCAAATATTGCGTGCGGAATTCGTCTGGCACATTGCCGTTTTCATCGGGTGGTGTTGAGTAGCTTGCCCCATTCTCGGTGACATAAATTTTGAGAGGCTGGTAATGGAAATAGACCCTGCCAAGCACACCCGTTAGCCCATCAGGGTAATTTTCCCAACCCATCTCCGTCCAATTCTCTGGAGTCTTCGGTTTGGAAAAAACAGTTTGCGGGTTATTATCAGGGTCATTCGCACGAGACAGTTGTCGAGCATAGTAATTTAGCCCAATAAATTCTGTTGGCGTGGCAATCACATCCATATCGCCTTGTTGTACGAAATCAAGTCCATTGGGAAGCGCTCCCTGCCTGGTAAAAGCTTCAACCATATCGGATGGGTATCCATACCCATATACAGGATCCGCAAACCAGCGGAACCATTTGCCGTCACTTTCACGAGCGAGTTTCATGTCCATCGCGCTATTGGACGCCGCCGCCTTCCAGCCGATGTTAAGTGTTATGCCCACTTCCACATTCGGACTATTGCGCTTGATGACAGGAATCGCCCATCCATGAGAAATCAACAAGTGATGCGCGGCACGGGTTGCTTTAGAGTAGTCTTTCGTGCCTGGTGCATGGATGCCTGACTCGTATCCCATCCATGCGACGACAGCAGGCTCGTTATGTGTGATCCACTTCGTGACACGGTCACCAAGCGCACGAGAAACTACATTGGCGTAATCTACAAAAGCTTCCGCTGTTGAACGGACAGGCCAGCCGCCTTCGTCTTCGAGTACCTGTGGAATATCCCAATGATTGAGCGTAACGAAAGGCGTAATACCTGCTTCAAGCAGGCCATCTACCAGTTTGCTGTAAAAGTCGAGTCCCTTTTGATTGACCTTGCCACGCCCAGCAGGCAGAACACGAGGCCACGAGATCGAAAAGCGATACGCTTTCAACCCGATCTTCTTCATCAAGGCGATATCTTTTTTCCAACGATTGTAATGGTCGTCCGCTACATCGCCCGTATCGTTGTTACGAATATTTCCAGGTGTGTGAGTGAATCGATCCCATGTGGATTCCCCCTTGCCGTGCTTGTTCCATGCTCCCTCGATCTGGTACGAGGCTGTTGCCGCACCCCAGAGAAAATTGTCAGGGAAGATGATCTTGTTTGCCATTTGATACTCCATAGTCCATGAAATCGTAGATCTCGATTAAAGCAAGACCCACTTACTACTTACCAATTACTTATTCAACAGATCGCCGATTATACGAGCAGTTTCGAGATTTGCGGGAAACTCCCCAACGGTCACTTCCCACGTCTCATTCAACGTTACTGATTCCCCGTTTCGCAATGTCTTCAGCGCTCCAAGCGTTTCCAGTTCGATACACACATCTCTGACATACGCTTGCACATTAGTGTTCAAATCAGGAAGCGCACCTTCTTCAACGCCAAAACGCTTTACGAACAAGGCATTGCCCATTGCATAAGCGATCCAGCCATGTGTATTACAGTTTCCAATCTTTGCGGCTTGCTCCGATGCCGTACCGTGCAATAATATAAAATCATCGTGCAATTCCAAACGGTCGTCCTTCAAGCTTGTATATGGCCACAACACAAGATTTCGATTCGGCGCAAGACCATCCT
Source organism: Candidatus Defluviilinea proxima (assembly GCA_016721115.1). Lineage (NCBI taxonomy): Bacteria > Bacillati > Chloroflexota > Anaerolineae > Anaerolineales > Candidatus Villigracilaceae > Candidatus Defluviilinea > Candidatus Defluviilinea proxima. Next base: position 3,138,778 of record JADKIW010000001.1, on the reverse strand, counting down.
TGCTAGATAACGGTAATATCCCCATGCCACCCAATCGCAACTGTGTGATACCCCATGGAGCAAGCGTGATCGGCTTATCACCATGCCACGTGATCTTTTGTGAAAGATGCACACGGTGCCCGTCCAGCCTCACCGCAATCTCTTTCTCCAAGCCTGAAGGATCTACAGGGCTTCGCAACGTCACGCCATTACCCTCAATTACGGTCACACCGTCTTCGGGACAGTTGTAAAACGAATCTTCAGGTGCCTTCCACAAGCGATGTCCGCCACGCAAATAAAATTCCCCATGCGGCACAGGCCAATGTATATCGGGCGTTTCAGCAAGCAGGTTGCCATCCACGCCCATTGGATACAAACCGATAATACGAGGCCCTGTTGTGATCAGATATTCGAGTCGCAAAAATTCATTTTCAATAGATGCAGATGGAAGCCTTGATTCGGACATCACGACCCCAACACCACTTCGACATGGACTTCGCTCACACCTTTTTCTGCTCGAATCAAACTTCCTTCAACCTGCTTCCCGTTTACTGTGACCTTTTCCACGCCCTTACAGACATGCTTCGGATTCTTCACCGTGATGTGATACGTCACGCCGCGATATTTGCGTATCGCTGTAAAGCCGTCCCACTTGGATGGAATACACGGATCGATCAACAAGCCATCATACTCCGCACGGATTCCCAGAATCCATTGCGTGCCAGCCTGATAACTCCACGAGGCCGTACCAGAAAGCCATGAGTTACGTCCCAATCCAAATTGTGGATGTTCATCGCCAAGAATGTTTTGAGCGTAAACATATGGCTCAATTTCATACAGGTCAATCGAATCGTTTTTACCAGCAGGGTTGATCTGTGAATAATACTCGTAGGCACGGTCACCGTTGCCAAGCATGGTCTCTGCGATCATTGCCCACGGATTCGGGTGCAAGAAGATACCACCATTCTCCTTCGCCCCAGGCGGATACGTCGTCACACCGCCGTAGTTTCTGTCATAGCCATTGAACCCAGGAGCTGAGAGCTTGATGCCATACTTCGTATTCAACTTCTCATAGACCGATTGCATGGCCCGCTTCGCCCGTTCACTGGAAGCAAAGCCAGACAGCACAGCCCATGATTGTCCGTTGAGATAGATCTGTCCGTATTTATTCTTACTGGAGCCAAGCGGCTCGCCTTTGTTATCGAAATAACGGACATACCATTCACCATCCCAGCCATGCTCTTCGATGCGAGATTGCATTTCCTTGTATGCTTGTTCAAATTCACCTGTGGGTTGGCCAATGAACTTGAGCAACGCAATAAACTCGCGTAAAGCAACACCGTACAGATTCGCCGTGAATAACGACTCTGCACCAGTGGGCAGATTGACTGTATCGTTCCAGTCCGCAAAGCCAAGGAGCGGGAGTCCGTGGGCACCAATGTCTGTTCGGGTGAAGGTCAAGCCTCGTTTCGCATGATCAAGCACGGACGAAGATTGAAGCGGCTTTCCATCCTTATCTTTTTCATAGTAGGGAATCACTTCATCCAAAAACGAAACATCGCCCGTCTCTTTTACGTATGCCGTAATACCGAGAATGCTCCAAAGGTGGTCGTCGCTGTAATAATGTGGACGGTCTTCCATCTCAAGCGAATCGCCTTCGTTACCCTCGAGTGTGAGCGGATTGAATTGGTGCAACGCCGAGCCGTTCGCTTTCTGGAATGATAGAAGCAATTTCAAAAACTCTTTTGCATCCTGCGGATTATTCGCCATCGTGCCAAGCAAGTCTTGCGACGAATCGCGCATGCCAATGCCGCGCGCGCCAAGACCAAGTTGATAATACGAAAGATAACGCGACCACTGGCGAGTGGTATGACATTGATGAGGATTGTGAATGTTGACTGTGCTATTGAAAGCGGGGTCGGGTGTATTGACTTGTAACACGTCGAGATAGGTATCCCAAAAAGCTTTCATTTCCGCGAGCGCATCTTCAATGGACTTGGGGTTGCGATACTTCTCGACACTTTTCTTCGCCGCATCATAGTTCGGCTCCTGACCCAATTGCGTGATAAGGCGTTTCGTCTCACCGGGTTGAATTGTGCCGAGATGATGAAGCAAGGCGGCAATATTATCGCCACGTAGTGCTTGCGTGTTCGAGAGCTCATCGCTTTGCAGGCTGAGCGGATTCGCCCACGTACCATATTCATTGTCGCCAAGGAATTTTTTACGATCAGTCTCAAAGGATGATGCAGGCAAATTCGATGTAAAGAAATTATGCTTCGTATCGCGGTGCATAAATGGATACTGAACCAGCACGGTGAACTCACCATCCCTCAACATCTTCGATTGCATGGTCTGTGGAATCCAATCGGCATTGGTGAATTGTTGTAAGGCACTGGGATGAGTGTATTCCAATACAGGGATCGCATCCACTTCGAGCGGTTTTTTACTGACGTTGGTTACTTTAATGTCACGCACTTCTACAGCGGCGCCTGTGGGGACAAGGATCGTCACTTCGGTACGGAGTCCATACACTTCACTGATAATGCGGGTGTATCCAAGCCCAACATGGCATTCGTACTTATCATAGGAGTCGAGAGTGGGAACATAAAACGGAGAAAAGACTTTGTACTTCGCTTCGTCTGCGCTATCGCTCCGCTCAGCGCGATGAATTCTGAGATATAAAGTCTCACCCTTGAAGTCAGACGACGGCATCTGCTGAACGTACTTCGTAATACGGTTAAAGGTTGGATCGTTCTTGCAGATGATTGCGCCACCTGTGTGATCTACAAAGCCGCCAAATTGAAGCGTGCCGATATAGTTGATCCACTTCGCAGGCGTGCGCGGATTCGTGATGATATATTCACGGTTGGGGTCGTCAAAGTATCCGTATTTCATTTTTACTCCTAAATTATTTTTCAAACCCAGGCCAGGTTTCCACCCAGCCGGGCCGCGCCAACTCTGTTTTGAAAACGTCAAACACAGCCTCAGATGAGTTCATACGCCAATCTGTTTCTTTATTGGTATTAAACCAGACTGCGGCACGAATCTGTGGATAAGCGTTGCTGATTTTTTGGAAGGCATCTGCTACCCAAGCGGCCTTGTCGCCGCCCTTGTCGCTAGATGCAAACTCACCGATGATGATCGGTTTATTCGAATTGATCTGCTGTAGTCGTGCATATGTCGGCGCGTATACCTCATCAAAGGTTTGCCAACTACTCCAAGATTGACTGGTGCCCCAGTTATATCCATCCATGCATAGCCAATCTACATATTCATCACCAGGGTAATAGTTACCGATCTCGTTCCAAGCCTCGCCCAGCTTATCACCCATCAGAATGTTTGGACACCAAACCCACAGGACATTGGTTGCCTTTTCTTCCTGAAAAACATCATGGATATGGTGGTAAGCATCTACGAACAGTTCTGGGCCATCGGGTTTGAGCAGGTCACCATATTTATCAGGGACAACACCACCGTTCTTCGTGCCACTCCAGATATACCAATCGCCATTCATTTCATGTCCCCAACGTAACAGTAAGGGATGACCAAAAGCCCCAGCATCGCGAGCGAACTCCCGGATGTAGTCATCCTTTTTCCCGTCAACAATAGCTTTGAGCGGTTGCAAAGCGTAAGGGTCATCCACACCGGTTAAGGTAGCTTTGTATTCCCAGGTCGATTCGGTAATCCATCCATTTTCCAGGTTACTTGAAAATGCCCCAGCGTTGAACGGACTACCCCACTGGTGATAATACAATTGAACAGCGAATTTTTGACCAAGTTGCTGTTCAACATCCTGTCCACCCTGGAATACGCCAAAGTACACTCCTGGCCACGAAGAATAGTCGGGCATGGGAGCGAGAGTCGGAGTCGGTGAAGCAGTCTGCGCTGGTTCAACAGTCAACGTTGATGGCTGTGCAGGTGAAGCCAGTGGTGTACAACCTGTCAACAAAATCAAGATCGAGATGGAGAGAAAACTTATAAGTCTCATTTGTTGATATTTATGGGCAAGCCGCGATTTCCGGGGATGGTTCACCGATGATTAGGCCATATCCGAGCGGGAAGAGCGGAGCGTCACAACCAGTTTTGTTCTTTAAATTGTTGATATTGATCGGAAGTTGTTCCATGGTGCGAGGCCAGGAATAAGACAATTTCCCGGTGAACGGTTGATCGCCGAACAATACATCAGCAATGCCGCTTCCACCTTCGGTGCCAGGGAGCCACGCCGCCACCCATGCATCTCCAAGCGGAAGTTGATCTGTGATCACACGCGGACGCCCCGAAAGCAAAATTACAACGATGGATTTGCTTTGCTTTCGTGTCTGTTCAAGAAGTGTGATCTCAGTTTCAGTGAGTGAAATATCTGCCGCATCTCCAACACCTTCAGCATATGGTTTCTCCGCAAGGACAACAATCCCAACATCTGCAACGAGCGGATTACTTTCAGCATCCTTGAACTCGCTGAAATCAGCATCACGATTAAATTCAATACGCGTCTCAGGGTCTACCATTGGGCGAATACCACTCAGAATTGTCGTACCTTCATTGTCGTTACCGGGTTGACCCTGCCACTGGAGCGTCCAACCACCGGACTGCAAACCAATATCATTGGCACCTTCACCAGCCACAAAAATGACCGGGGTATCTTTTTTCAACGGCAGGGCATCATTCTCATTCTTGAGCAATACAAGAGACTCACACACTGCCTGACGAGCCAAATCCAAATGTTCTTTAGAACGGACAGTCTGTTGATACTTCGCGTCTGGCATGGGATGTTCGAACAAGCCCAAAGCGAATTTAACTCTCAAGATGCGGCGCACAGCCTCATCTACGCGAGATTCGGGGATGTCGCCATTGTTGACCGCTTCCTGCATCGTCTCAATAAATTGAACATAATTCTGTGGCACCATATTCATGTCAACGCCTGCATTGATGGCAGTGACGACTGAAAGGTAATAATCGTCAGGATAGATCTGGTCAATGGCCTGCCAGTCAGAGACGATGAAACCGTTGAAACCAAGTTCGTTCTTGAGGACCTTTGTCAGCCAATATTGCTGGGCATGCATCTTCGTGCCGCGCCAACTGCTGAAGGATGCCATTACACTCATGGCACCTGCGTCTACTGCGTCTTTATAAGGCGTCAAATACAACTGCCGAATAACATCCTCTGGAATTTGCACATTGCCCTGATCGAGCATATAGCGCGTGTTCATATTGGTGGTCCGTGAGGAGGCCCATATAGTGCCACCATCACCAAGGTAATGTTTAGGCGTTGCCAATGTGAACAAGGTCTGGCCTTGAGTTGGTGAGTCTTCAGACTGCAACTCCTGCATCCCTTTGGTATAGGCAGTGCCAAGCCTTGATACGAGCTCTGTCTCTTCACCAAAACCTTCATACGTGCGTCCCCAACGTACGTCCTGCACCACTGCCACAACGGGAGCAAAATTCCAGGGAATGCCACTGGCAAGGATCTCCTCAGCCGTTGCCCTACCGATCTTATTCACCAAGTCAGGGTCGTTTGTCGCGCCGAGACCGATGTTCTGCGGGAAGATGGTCGCATTCTTCATGTTCCCGTGACCATGTACAGCATCCACGCCATAGATCATCGGAATTTTTAACCGCGTAGCCAGGGCTTCATTCTGGTAAAGCTCGATCATCTGATACCAACCCAAGGGTGTATTCTCAGGAGGTGCACCACCGCCCCCATTGAGAACAGAGCCGATGTAGTACTTGGTAATATCACCCGACTTGAGGCTGAACCGCTCCACTTGAGTCATCTGCCCGATCTTTTCATCGAGCGTCATGCGCTTGAGAAGGTCTTCTACACGTGTCTCGATGGGCTGTGATGGGTCGGTATAAATGGCTGTGCCAAATACATCACCCACTTCCGCTTCTGTGATGGGAGCTGGTGTAACCGTCGCTTCACCACAAGATGAAACGAGCAAAGAAAGAAGAAAGAGAAATGAAATGATCTTTTTCATTGCACCACCACCCCATCCTTCAGCATCAACACCTGATGCACATACGGATCCACCAGCGGATCATGCGACACCATTAACATCGTGATCTTCTGAGATTCAACAAGTTCACGGAAGAATGTCAACAACTCACGCGTCGTCTTACTATCCAATTCGCCAGTTGGCTCATCGGCCAAAATCAATCTGGCACGATTCGCCAGCGCACGAGCAATTGCCACACGCTGTTGCTGACCACCAGACATTTCATAAGGGCGATGATCCTTCCACTTGCCCAAGCCAACCATATCCAAACATTCCAGCGCGCGTTTACGACGCGCCTCATATTCATCACCTTTGATGCGCAACAACAACTCAATATTTTCATAAGCTGAAAGTGTTGGCAACAACCCGAACGACTGAAACACCAAACCGATCTGTTCCCGCCGCCACACTGTCGCGTCAGCATCGCTCAACTGCATCATGTCATGCCCCAACACCATCGCTGAACCCGAGGTCGGTTTATCGAGACCCGCCAAACAGTTTAACAACGTTGTCTTGCCACTACCCGAGCGTCCCTTCAACGTCACGAACGTTCCTTCTTCCACGTTTAAATTTACACCACGCAACGCAGGGATCTCCGCGCCCGTCTTTGATGTATATACACGCCACAAGTCTTTTGTTTCGATGACAAGACTCATCTCTTCAACCTCTTCTGAATCCCAGAAAGGATCCCTGCCCAAAGCTGACTCAACTTCGATGAACCTTGCATCGCTTCATCCTTAACTTCAATCTGCTCCTCCGCCGAGAGGTCTTGTACTTCGCTGCGAGCTTCTCCCTCCGGCTTGCGAATCAGGATACCCTCTGCAGTGGTTTCAATTGTCACACGGCGTTTGATATCGAATTGTTCCAGATACTCGCGAGGCAACTGCACACGTCCCGCCGAATCCAACACTGCCAGCTCAACATGATGCTCTCCCCCATCCGATCGTTGCACGCGGACTGTCTCGCTCGCCAGTTTGCCATCTCGCACAGCGACGACTCGGTCTACGTGTTTGGCAATGCCCGGATCGTGCGAAACAATCACCATCGTGAGTCCGAGGCGTTTGTTCAAGTCACGCAAAAGATCATAGATGGTCTGCGCTGTCGAAGTATCAAGTTCGCCTGTGGGTTCATCCGCAAGTAATAATGTAGGCTTATTCGCCAGAGCGATACTGATCGCAATACGCTGTTGCTCACCACCAGAGAGTTCCTCAAGGCGATGGCCCATACGATCCCGCAAACCGACAAGTTCCAGTAACTCCATGGCACGCTCGCGCGACGGCTCGCCAACCTGACCTGAAAGCGTGAGAGGCAATTCCACATTCTCCAATGCCGTGAGATACGGAATGAGGTTACGCGTGCCATGTTGCCACACAAAGCCTACTTCATTGAGACGATACGCATCGAGCGCCGTTTCGCTCAATGTACCAAGGTTGTGTTTGCCAACAAAAGCCCGTCCACCCGTTGGGCGATCCAAACCACCTAACACATTCAGCAACGTGGATTTACCACTGCCGCTTGCGCCCACAACGCCAAGCATTTCACCGCCGTTAACGGTGATGTCCAGTCCTTGCAAAGCCTGCACTTCTACCGAAGCACCGCCCTCCTGATGCAGGCTATATATTTTTACGAGGTTTTCACATACGATCAAAGGTTCTGTATTCATACGCTCAATTCATTACAAACTATTTAATCTCTTCAGGATTATTCTTTTCGCCAACTGATAACTGCTTACTCGTATTATGTTGTCTCTCCCAGCTTGATCGCTTGGAAGATCTTCATTCTTACAAGCAACGCTGAGAGCGCGCTCAATGCCGCAAAGAAGAGCAGAGCAAATAAGATATAGATCTGCACAATGGATAACCACGCGATCTGGATCTGGAATGGCGGATATTGCGCCTGCGCACTTGCCCCGATCTGTAAGAACGGAACAAAAATACGGCTGGCAAATACGCCGAGCGCAGTCCCTACGCCAATACCAAGTAAGACGAGGAAAGCCAGTTCAGCCGCCAACAGGGCTGTCATCTGCTGAATGGACAAGCCAACAGCACGCAACATACCCATCTCGATGAAGCGCCGTCTAAACGAGAACAACGCATACAGCAGGAAACCCAACACGGTCAACAAAGCTGATGCGACAAACCCAACGGAGAGCAGACCGAACAAGCCTTGTCGTTCAGGGCGTCGTTGTTCTGCACGAATATTGAGTTCGGCTGACGACCATTTTTCAACGATAGTATTCAAACCGTCTCGTTCAAGCTTGGATTGGTCGGCACGGTTGTCGAGGATGATACTGAACCCACGCACACCATATGCGATCTTTTCAGGGTCAGCTTCATTGGTGGTATCAAGCCACACTTCATGTGGATATTCTCCGCCTGCTCGCAGATACAGTTCTTCCAAGTTACCTACGAGGAAAGCGCCATCGGTCTCAGGTGTCCAGGTCGGGAAGAGATCGAACGTCCCGACAACTTTCGCTTGCAATGGAGTAGATTGTCCGGCGAAGCCTGTGGTGATACCAAGTGGAACCGTGTCACCCACTTTCAACTTATGTTTTTCCATGAAACTACGAGGCACAAGGATGCCTTCTGGGACAGCAGCGAGTTGATTCATCAATACACCAAGCTGTTCCGTTGCGAAGTCTCTTTGCCAGTAAGCGGTGGCAGGGAAGGTTAGGCGATCTACGCCAAGGAAAGTCCCTTCTTCGGCGCCATTGGGAAAGATCGCTGTAAATTTATAGCGTCCTACACGAGTGGCAGAATTGACATTAGGAAGGATGAGATGGTCTTCCACAGGGCCAAACGTATACACGGGGTTATCGCTATTGTCGTTGACCGTAGTACCCAGCTCATACAAGTTCATATCTGCACCAACCTGATAGTGCATCTGTTTATCGAGGTGACGGTCCAGAGTCAATGCAAGCGAGGCCGTGAATGTGGAAAGGCCTAACGTCAACACAAGCAAAACGAGAGGCGCGTTATACAATGCAGGACTACGCCCAAGGTAACGCGCGGCCATCAACATGCCGACGCTATTGGAACGATCCAGTATTCGGGAGAGAAAGTCCATGAAACGCGGAACAAGCCGAAGGGTGAAAAGAGCGACGGAGAAAATTCCCAAAGCTGGGACAAGCAATAAGAGTGGATTCTGCAAAGGATCAGGAAGAGCCTCCGATCCCTCTAAAGCCTGTTTTGATTCCTGCATAAGTTGCCAGAGACCATACCCTGCAGGAATGAGCAGGAATACATCGATGTAGAATTTTTGCCACCAAGGTGTATTAAGCGTACGGGCACGTTCCTGTTTGTAAGTAACAACTGTATTCTCGGCCGCACTCAAGGTAGGGATAATGACCTGGATCAACAACACGAGCGCAATACCCAATAGACCATACCCAAGCGCCTCAGGTGTAAGGCTGATGCGCAAACCACCCTTTGCACTGAAATCAAGGAAACTTCGCGCCTTGCCTGTGACACCTGTGATCCAATATCCGAGACCAACACCACCTACAAGGGCAACTGCACCAAGGATGACACCCTGCAAAAGAGATATGCCCACCACCTGCATTTTGCTGGCGCCACGACTGCGCAAGATCGCCATTTCACCGCGTTGCTGATTGACGAACAACCCTGCGACCAGACCAATAAACGCAAGAATGAGGCTCAAGATCGGCACGCTAAACGCAAACAGCAAATACGTGAGGCGCGGGGCATTTTGCTGGTAACGGGCCAAAGCTTCCAGCGGTGAAGCGATCAGTTTTGTTTCAGGCATGAGCACGATGGCCTGCCCTGAGATCGCATTGATGCGGTCCACAAGGCCACTTACATCTTTCGCATGCAGGCTTGAACCACTTGCAACAATGGTCCACATGGAACTGGTCAACTCGGTTGCCAGTTTGTCACTAATGACACCTTTATACGACTCTTCATCCACCAATAACCACTTGCTTGAATCTTGTTCCCAATAAGGAGCCTTGGGATCGGTCTCGCGCCATATGCCCGTGATAAGCACAGGGATACGTCCATTGTCTGTGCGGACCGTGTAACTATCGCCAATCTGTATGCCATATTTGACGACCAGATCTTCATGGACCAATGCTTCCACCTGATCACCATCTCGTATCAGGGAGGTAAAGGGCTTGGGATATGCACCATCCACTAACTTAATGGCAACGTCATCCATGGGGGTGACGAAAGCAAAGCCAACAGTTGTCAGTGAATATTGTGTGCCGGGCTTGTTGGTATCCAACGGTGGGAACAGGGAATAGTTTTCCGTGCGGAACCTGCGGATCGTCTGCAAGATGGGAAGCCCCACATCCTTCAATGCCTTCCCAGAAAGGTACGCATCCACATTCTCGACCTTGCTCCATTGCGGACTATTCTTGCCGATCCCTTTGAATTCAAAAACAAACGAGAGTGGTGCATAATCTACGGGTCTTTGGGCCAACTCAAGTTCGTGCCCTACAAGAATCTCTTCACGCAACAAACGGAAATAGGTCGCATCGGCGAACAAAGGCACGCTCAGGATGAATCCCGAAGCGATCATTAACCCAACAATCGACGCAATGCTAAGAAAGCGTTGTGTCAACAGACGCTTGAAAGCGACCTGTGACGTTGCCCATGTTTGCAGGGCGAAGGAAATAAGCGGAGAAAAAAACTTCATAATGTTATGTGTAGCGGGTTGGAGTGTACACATTGCATGTTACGAGCAACCACTGGTGTGCGGCATCTCGTAACATGCAACTCATATCTCACGCTCACTACGGCCCAACTACAACCTGACCTTCCGTCAGGCCAGAGATGATCTCGATCATGTCACGGGTCTGCAAGCCGATTTCAACATCCACACGCTGTGGGCCACCATCGCCATTGACGATGACAAAGGTGCGGCCACCCGATGAGCGGACAGCGTCAGGTGGAAGCCAAAGAACGCCCGTCTTGCTCGCCAATTGAATGGTCACACGTAAAACATCACCGACTTGATAGGTATCCGCAGAGGGAGGCGTATCCAAAACAATGTGTGCAACATTTTGCTCAGCCGCACCCGTTCCATACGGAGATGGCAACTGGCGGATCGTACCTGTCATGGTTAAGCCGGGGTTTGTATCAGATGTGACAGCCACAGGCATACCTTCGTACATATCCTTGACCTGGTCTTTGCTCTTGCCAGAATCAAGGTCAACAACCACTTCGAGTTGATCGGGGTCACCGAGCACAAAGGCTGGCGTGGTGGTGGTGACATTACGTCCCGAGCTGACCGCCGCAATGATCGTGCCATCTGCAGGAGCAAAGACACGTGCCTTCGCCACCTGCGCATCAATTTCATCGGTCACAGGCACAGTTGGGTCAATACCCAAACTCTCCAACACTTCATCGAGATTCATTTGCGCCAGTTCAACCTTCAGTTCCTGTATCTTCACTTCTGCTTCAGATTTGCCCTGTGCTTTATATTGTTCCAATGTCAGTTTGGCGATCTCCAGGTCAATCTGCGCGCGGCGAATGGTATGTTGCGTCTTATCCGCATCGGCACGTAGTTGTTTGGCCTCCACCAGTTCACCGAGCAATTGTCCCTTTGTCACCACATCGTTGACATTTGCATACGCTTCGCTCACCTGCCCACCGATCTCGAAATAAACCGTATGCGAAGCCAACGGAGTAACACGTCCTCCATACTTTGCTTCTACAACGATATCGCCTTTTTGCACGGTGAATGTGGGGCGCACAGGCGTGGGATACGGAGTAGGAGTCGCCTCCGTCACAACCTGACCTTCGCCTCCACATCCTGCAAGCAGGATGGCAAGAAAAACGAAGAGTGTAACTATCTTTTTCATTATTTAATAACAGCCTTTACTTTTACAGTCTCTACAAGTTTTGCGTTTTTATCGGGCAATGGGATGACTGTCCCATTAATGGACTTTCCATTCACCTCAAGCGCGACACTGTTCCCATTACCTTCTCTTACAACGGAAATCTCGTATCGGACTCCCCGATAGTTGCGAACCACCTCAAAGCTTTTCCAATCTGACGGCACTACCGGTTTAACTTCCAACCCATCGAAGGTGGGATGAATGCCGAGAATGGCTTGCGTGATGGCAACGTAGTTCCATGCGGCAGTTCCAGAGAGCCATGAGTTTTTCGCTTCGCCGTGAGTCGCCGCATCCTTGCCTGCGATCATCTGGGCATAGACGTAGGGCTCACACTTGTGCAATTCACTGATCGCTTCACGAGCAGACGGGTTGATTCGCTTGTAGTAATCGAACGCCTTATCACCACGTCCGACGATCGCTTCTGAGATCATGATCCACGGATTGGTGTGGCAGAAAATGCCAGCGTTCTCCTTATAGCCCGGAGGATACGAAGAGATCTCGCCGAGATGCAGGTAATACTGACTGAAAGCAGGTTGTTGCAATACAATGCCGTGCGGAGTTGCAAGATGTGTCGCAACGGAATCCAATGCCTTCACAGCGTTACCGTTTTCAACACCAAGGCCCGCCATAACGCAGATACCCTGCGGTTCGATGAAAATACTACCTTCCTTATTTTCCTTTGAGCCAAGCACATGACCGAAGTCATCATACGCACGACGGAACCATTCACCATCCCAGCCCGCTTTCCAGACGATCTTTTCCATGTCAGCGGAGGCTTTGGTCACTTTTTCCAATTCAGCTTTATCGCCACGATGCTTGGCAATGCCAGCCATCTCACTACAAGCCAGCACGAACAAGCCAGCGATAAACACACTCTCTGCCACCTTGCCATCTTTATTTGTCGTTGTCTGGAAAGATTGACCGGGTGTATCAGAGAAGCAGTTCAAGTTCAAACAGTCGTTCCAGTCCGCGCGGCCGATCAAGGGAAGTTGATTCGGTCCAAGGCGATCCAACGTGTATTGAATGGACTTCTGCAAGTGAACATACAACGGAGCTTCTGTGCCTGCTTCATTCTCAAACTGCACCTGCTCATCAAGAATGGACCAGTCACCGCTTTCCTTGATGTATGCGACAACACCGAGCACCAGCCAGGCGGGGTCGTCATTGAAGCCTGAACCAACGTCATTGTTGCCACGCTTGGTCAGCGGTTGATATTGATGGAAAGCGCCACCGTCCTTGAGTTGGGTTGCGGCAATGTCCAAAATACGTTCACGGGCACGTTCGGGGATCATGTGAACGAAGCCGAGCAAGTCTTGATTTGAATCACGGAAGCCCATGCCGCGTCCGATGCCACTTTCAAAGTAGGAAGCCGAGCGGCTCATATTAAACGTCACCATACATTGATAGGCATTCCAAATATTCACCATGCGGTTGGTGTCTTCATCAGGTGTGGTCACTTGCATCTTGCCAAGCAAAGCCGTCCAGTAATCACGCAGTTCGGCAAAAGCCTTATCTGCGTTAGCTTGCTGCAAATACTTTTCGAGCGCCACCTTGGCCTTCTTCTTGTTAATGATCTGCGAGCCTGGGGGATCGAACTTGTCATCCTTGGCATTTTCCACATAGCCCAGGATGAAAATGATCTGCTTGGACTCACCCGCCTTCAATTTGACATTGACATGGTGCGACCCGATCGGTTGCCATCCATGCGCTTCTGTATTAGACGATTTGCCTGCTTCAACAACCCGAGGCTCGCTCCAACCTCGATATTGCCCGAGGAAGTCTTCACGGATCGTGTCGTAACCAGCCAATTTTTCAGAACAGGCAAAATAGGCGAAGTGATCACGGCGTTCACGATATTCGGTCTTGTGATAGATGACATCGTCGACAATTTCCATTTGACCGATGGAGTAGTTACGTTGGAAGTTGGTGGCGTCGTCGTTGGCGTCCCAGAGACAAAACTCGATGGCAGAGAACAGGCTCAAATCCGCGTCTGAACCGCTTTCGTTGGTCAGAGTCGTTTGCCAGATTTCGAGCGATTCCCCAAGCGGGACAAAATAGCGGGTTGAGGATTTAATCCCATTAAGTTTTGATGTGATGACCGTGTAGCCCTGCCCGTGACGGCATTCGTATTCATCGAGTTTGGTTTTTGTGGGCATCCATGAAGGTGACCAGTATTTGCCGCTCTTGTTGTCGCGCAGATACAGATAGCGACCGCCCACATCGAGCGGGGAATTGTTGTAGCGATAGCGTGTGAGGCGGCGGAGGCGGGCGTCTTTGTAGAAGGAGTAACCACCTGCGGTGTTTGAGATGAGACCAAAGTATGCTTCACTGCCGAGGTAGTTGATCCACGGCAAAGGAGTATCTGGCTGAGTGATCACATATTCACGTGCATTGTCGTCGAAGTGTCCGAATTTCATGATGAGTCCTGTTCCGCAGGCATGTCCCTGCTGTTTAAATTTTTAATATATTCTGTTGGTTGAGTAGGCGGCGTTCGTCCGCCATATCGAAACCAACATGTAAGCAAAGTAATTTTGTTATATAAATTCTTCTTGTAACTGGTGGTTTCGATACGGGCTTCGCCCTACTCAACCACCAAGTTGCTTTTGTTATTCCAGCACAACCTTGTCGCTCAAGCGAATGTCACGGCTGGATGCGCCAACGAGAATTTCAAACTCACCTGCCTCGACTTGCCATGTGTTCGTAATGGTGTCGAAATACCAGAAAGCTTCACGGTCAAGTGTGAAGGTAACTGTCTTCTTTTGGCCGGGTTTTAGTTCCACTTTATCAAAAGCTTTGAGTTCTTTTTCGGGGCGGGCAAACGTGGATTTGACATCGCGCACGTAAAGTTGAACGATCTCTTTGCCAGCGACTTTGCCCGTGTTGGTCACATCCACCTTAACCTTGAGTGTGCCATCCGGTGAGATTTTCTTGGCGTTTAATTTCAGGTTGCTGTACTTGAACTTGGTATAGGACAACCCGTGACCAAACGGGAACAAAGGCGTTACATCTTTTTTGTCGTAATAGCGATAGCCAACGAAAATGCCTTCGCCATATTTGACTTTGCTATTTTCGCCCGGGTAGTTGATGTAAGCAGGGTTATCTTCCAAACGAACGGGGAATGTGGTTGGCAATTTACCAGAGGGGTTTACATCGCCAAACAATACATCCGCAAGCGCGTTGCCTTGTTCCTGACTGTTGTACCAGAGTTGAAGAACGGTCTGAGCTTTATCGATCCACGGCATTTCAACAGGAGAACCAACATTCAAAACAACGACAGTGTTTTTGTTCGCTTTGAGAACTTCCTTGATGAGTTTGTTCTGCTCGCCGGGGAGTTTCATATCCACGCGGTCGAAACCTTCGGCTTCCCATTCTTTGTTCAAACTAGCGACGAGAATGACCACGTCTGATTTTTTGGCAAGCTTCACTGCATCGCCGATCAAATCTTTGCTGTGAGGGGGTTCGTGCCCGATCGCCACAGAGCGGAATTGCGAATCGCCTTGGAACCAGTATTCCAATTTGAGGGCATAGGCTTTTCCGCCTTTGAGTTTGATCTCGGTCTTGAGCTCTTTGCCCAAGTGACCATCGTCCGTGTGATCAATGAGGAGCTTGCCATCGAGGAAGAGTCGACTCCAGCCCATGCCATTGAGCGAGATCTTATGCTTGCCTGATTCTTTCGGCGTGAAGAATCCTTCCACGATCATCGAGAAGTTTTGACGGTTCACAGCAGGGATGGAATTATGGAACCAGTCAAAAGTGGGAATGGGTTCGACAGACTGATACAGGGGAGTACCAGCAAATTCGGTTCCGTCGAACAGACTCACACTGAGTCCGAGGCGCCCGTCTGCGGTGGATAAAGTTTCGGGAGCAAGAGCAGGCAAATTGCGATGGATAAAGCATCCAGGTGCGTAATCCACTTTCACTTTTTTACCTGCACGATTCTTAATGCCTTCGAGCGGTGAAACAATGTAATGCGGGAGGAAACCCGATGAACTGCCACCACCAAAGATACTGGCGTTCGAAGCATGCGGGCCAATGACTGCAATCGACTTAACCTTCTTGAGCGGAAGATTGCCGCCGTTCTTGAGTAGGACAATCGCCTCACCCGCCGCCTGACGGATGATCTTGCGATGCTCGGGTTTATCCTCGGCACGTTCAGTTGGGCGTTCGGGATTATCAAGGAGACCCGCCTTCTCTGTGACGAGAAGCAGACGCCGAACCTTGTCGTTCAGGCTATCCATCGAGAGGCTCCCGTTATCGAGAGCCTTTTGCACAAGCTCAGGCGACATCCAGCGGGCGTTGCCGGGGAATTCTATATCGAGTCCACCAGCAGGGACAGTATCGGTGTACGTGCCATACCAATCAGAGACGACTGCGCCTTCAAACTTCCATTCGCCTTTGAGTATCTCCTTGAGGGAGTGGTCGTATTCGCAGGCATAGACTCCGTTGACACGGTTATAACCAGACATGATCGTCCACGGGTTGGAATTGCGAATGGCGATGCGGAACGGCTCAAGATAAATTTCTCGCAGAGTGCGTTCGTCAATCTCAGAACTCATCGAATGACGCTCGAACTCCTGATCGTTACCGACAAAATGTTTGATACATGCACCGACACCTTTATCCTGTAAGCCTTTGATGTAGGCAGATGCCATGATGCCCGTCAGATACGGGTCTTCGGAGAAACACTCGAAGTTGCGTCCAGCGATCGGTGTGCGGTGGATGTTAACTGTTGGAGCAAGGAGGATATCGGCGTTCTTGGTTTGGCATTCTTCTGCCAGCACGTTGCCGATCTTTTCGACGATTTCTGGATTCCATGTTGCGCCCAGCGCTGTACCAATTGGCGTGGCGGCGGAGGTCGGCGACATTTTGCTCCATGTGCCACGGACACCGTTGGGGCCGTCTGCGACATGGATGTAGGGAATGTTCAAGCGAGGTACAGGCGTCGTGAACCACAAATCCGATGCGGCTAGCATGGAGATTTTTTCTTCGAGGGTAAGTTGTTGGAGGAGGTCGTCTATTCTTGACATGAGTTACCTTATATAGAGTGATTTAGACAATGAAAGTTTCGCAAGCGGTTGCATTGGCGAAGGCAAATTTTACAACAGATATAACTTTTCCTGTCTACCCGGTCAAATCTGCGAATGTAATCAGTTCAATTTCATTCGCCTGGATCGCTTGTTTAATTGTTGGGTCGGTCAGGATTCTTAACTCTCGTTCACGTTGGAAGTTATAGACAGATTCTTTTGCAAAGGCTTCGTCTACATAGCCCGGGTGGCACATGATCTCGGTGGTGCCATCAGGAACTTCGCTGATAAGGCGAAGAAGTTCATCCTGCGTTGCACCGTTATCATAAAAACTGGAAATGAAGCGATCTGGGTGACGCGGACTAAATTCCTTTATCAAAACAGGAACCTGGTCTCTTGTATTTTCCAATTCGCTCATGCCTTTTTCAGTAAACGGAAAACGGATCGGGCAATCATATTCCTTTGCCAATTCAAGCATGCCGCGAAACAAGGCTGGCGAGAAGTAGGACGAGTGGTGATGTGAATCTAAGTGTGTTGGTTTGCGTCCCGCCGCTTTGACAAAGCGCTCGATCTGTAAACGCCACTCGGTTTTGACATCGTCCATGTTGAGATTGGGGAGGTTGGCAAAGAACGGATTGTATTTCAGGTGATTGCCATTTTCGTCGATGATGGATGGAACCGCTTCAGGCTTTGAGAGCGGCTTGCCCATTGTCAACACGAGGTGAACTCCCATCCCGAGGTTGGGCGTCTCTTTCAGAGCAATGGCAATATCATCCACTGTGGTGGGGATGTTCATCATGCAGGTTGTAGAGGAAAGCATACCGCGCAGATGCACTTCCCGTATGCCGCGCGAGATTTCGGGGGTACGACCGTAGTCGTCGGAATTGATGATGAGTCTTTTCATAGTCTGCTCCCGTCATTGCGAGCCCGACAGGGCGAAGCAATCTCCAACATCATGGAGGGGATTGCTTCGTCGGGCTAGCGCCCTCCTCGCAATGACGAATTATTTAATCCTTCCAAATATTTCGGATACAAGTCACCGATATGCCAGAGAATGTCATCATAATATTCATCGGGGTTGACATTCAACTTTGCATACTCAGGTATCGGCTTGACCTGTGGTTTGGTTTTGGCAAATTCCTGAATGACTTTCACATGCGGCTTCAATGAACCATCGGGACGCACCAAGCCGAAGAAACGCTCATGTTGCGAGTCCAAACACGGTGGCTTGTTCCATAACTCAGGGATGTAGTCCGCATAGCACCAAAGCATGGCGCCCGTTGCGCCACTATCTTGCAATTTGGGCAACACCAAACGAATATACTCGGCAAAGTCTTCTTCGCTCGCCATAAACTGCCTGCGTTCCCGTCCTGTAGTTTCCGTCCATTCCATAAAATAAGAGTCTTGCCCGGGCAAAGCCGTACATCCACCAAACTCTTCCATGAGCACAGGCTTGCCACACAAGGCCGCCGTCAATGCACAGGTGAATGGCACAAAATCAGGGTCAAGCGGACCGCGCGCCCAAAGCGTATACATCGGGTAGGAATGCATCACTGCCACGTCTGTGTGGGCATACACCTTATCAATACGCAATCCATTATCTTCGTGGATGTTAGCACTGTGCAAACCACACGTCACGAGGTGTTTTGGGTCGATCTCCTTGATAATGCCGACCATCTCCTTCGTCCATGCTTCGCCTTCCTGCCATGAATGAGGCTGAGCGAAGAGATCGGGTTCATTGCCAAGATTCCACATCCAGATGGCGGGATGATCCTTGAGTTGACCGACGACTGTTTTCAACAACAGCCTCGAGGCCCTCAATGCCGCTTCATCATGGAACATATTCCTGTATCCTGTTTCGACGATCTTTCCGCCGCTGACAATTTGTCTGGGGGAATAACTTTTATATGGATGGCTATCTCCACCGAGCAACCACTTCGGACTCCAATTGGGTCCGCTCATGTGCCCTGTGAAGAAGGTCAGGTCAACGCCAAGACCAGCCTCATTGGCAATGTCGCAGACTGTGGTGAGATTCTGAAGCGCTGTTTTCGAAACAGAATCAGGATCAGGCTGAAAGTCATCCCAAAGCAGGAAAAAGCGGACGACATCAAGGCCAGCTTCTTTGATAACGCTAAATTCTTCTCGTACTTCGCCTGCATCAAAATCGCTCCACCAAAACATGGCCTTACGACGAGGCCAATAATTAACACCAAGGGTAAAAGGCTGTGACATTAAGATAATCTCCGGATCATTTCGAAACAGGCACGGCTGTGATGGTAAGGACATTCCCAAGGGCCTGCTTTAGGCAGGTTGGGATATGGAATTCCCTGTGGGTCGAGGTTTTTAAACCAGTCACCGTGCTGACGGTCAATAAATTTCTGATCGATCACCTGCCAGATGCGTTCGGCGGCAACACGAAATTTTTCATCGCCTGAAAGTTGCCAGGCATTGTAGAAACCAACCATGCCTTCAGCATGCACCCACCAAACAATATCGCGACTGCGCTCTCCTTCAGACTCTTGAAACAAAACGCCGTCGGGTCGTAGTGCCTTATCGTACACTGCCTGTGCAATCTTGACTGCTACTTCTTTGGCACGCTTCAACAAAACGGGATCGCCCAACACCTCTGCCGATTCCACGATCAACCAACTGGTCTCAATATCGTGACCATAAGAGATATGCTCGGTCTTATCCCAGCTCCAGTCGTTGTTGAAGAAGAGGCGCTGATGATTTGCCTTCGAATCAATGATGTGATCCAGAAAGACTGTGATCAACTCATTTACACGAGTCCGCAAGCGAGGCTCATCCCACACACGTAAAAGGTTTGTGAATGCTTCCATTGCGTGAAGAAGCGTGTTCATCGACTTGTCGCACAGCGGTTCATATTCGCTCAAGCGAGGGTCGGTTGCAGAGACCCAGTCCACACCACGGCCTTCCACATAACCACCATGGACGGAATCGTGTGAATGCGCATCAAGCAACTCAAAAATCTGTTTTGTCAAATCCAAGGCTTCTTCTTCACCTGTGGCTTGATAGTATTCAGCCAACCCGTAAATACAAAAGGAATTGGCATAGGTATGTTTGCGAGCATTGAGCGGCTTGCCATTCATATCGACTGACCAATACACGCCGCCATGTTGAACATCCCAAAAGTGCGTCTTGATGTAATCGTATGCACGGCGAGCAGTCGCAAGATATTCTGCTTTCTTGTATTCCTTGTACGCCAGCGAGAACGTCCACAAGATGCGGCCATAGAGAATGGCTGAGCGAGGTGATGCGTTATCCACTTTCAGGTCATTGCTCAATGCGCCATAGAATCCGCCATTGACAGGGTCAGGTGTACGCTCCGCCCAAAATGGGAGGATGTTCTCCGTCAATTCCTGTTCAAGCCGTTCTTTGGTGATGGCTGGCATGGTCTTTGTTTGCATCAAATTCTCATAAGACCTGACAGGTTTTTAAAACCTGTCAGGTCTTCAAGTTAAATTTCAGAAGTAGATTTTACAAAGTCCAGCACTTCATCGATCTTTGCAAAAGCGAGGGCAGTGACGGTATCTGCGCCACCGTAGTAAATGGCGATACGACCTGTCGGTTCGTCATACAAAGACGCGCATGGGAAGGCAACATTCGGCACGTCACCAACGCATTCATAGTAGGTTTGCGGCGAGAGGAGGTACGGCGCTCCACGGGCAATGACCTTCCAAGGTTGGTCAAGGTCGAGCAAGGCGGCCCCAAAACTGTAGACGAAGCCGTTGCAGGATGTCAGCACGCCGTGATAGAACAACAACCAGCCTTCTTTTGTCTCAATCGGCACAGGGCCTGCGCCGATCTTTGTGCTTTGCCAACCACCTTTGGTCCCCATCACGAAGCGATGTTCACCCCAGTGAACCATATCAGGGCTTTGACTGATATAGATGTCACCAAATGGAGTATGCCCATTGTCACTTGGGCGGCTGAACATCACATACTTATCCTTGATCTTGCGCGGGAACAACACACCGTTACGATTGAAAGGCAGAAGCGCATTCTCAAGGAAGGTGAACTTCTCGAAGTCAAAGGTATAACCGATACCGATGGTGGGACCATGATAGCCGTTGCACCATGTGACATAATAGCGGTCTTCGAGCCAAAGCACACGTGGGTCATAGCGATACTGATAGCGTCCGATCTCGGGGTCATCACATTCCCAGTTGATCGGGTCGTTGTCTAATTTCCAGTTGATGCCATCGTCGCTGAAACCACGGTGCAAATTCATCTCACGTTTTTTGTTGTCGGCACGGAATACGCCTGCGAACTTCCCTTTGAACGGCACAACTGCGCTGTTGAAAATACTATTCGAAGATGGAATCAAGTTGCGTGGAATGACGGGGTTGGCATCGTAGCGCCAGACCACTTCAGAGTTTCCAGCAGGACGATCCTGCCAGGGAATGTTGGGGAGAGCATTATTGGCCATGATAGGTTCCTTTAGGTGTAAAAAGTTTAACAGCAGACACTTAGAGATGCATCTGCCAGAGTTGGGTGTCAGGTCAATTGGTCAGTAACAGATCAAAGTCCAGAAAGAAGCGAGTGTTCTTTATCCAAGAGTCAAATTGAGCCGCTCTGAAAGAGAGGTCATCGCTCGCGTCACGGTTGTATCCAAATCGAGTTTTGGGTTTTGCATCAGCTCGTTGGCAACACGTTGAAGTTCTTCACCGAATTGATATTCGATGCGATGCCAAAGCGGGATGGGACGATACGAACGTCCAGTGGAAACAAGTTGAAGCATCACTGCACGGAGGATATGATCTGGCGGGAAAAGTTCATCGAGGGCATCTGTGCGTGATGGCATTGTATAGGAGGAATTGCGAGCAAACTCCAACATGGTCTGTTTGCGCGCGAGGAATTCAACCAATTTGAACGATGCTTCGAGACGATCTGGGTATCCATGCGTATGCCGCCAAACCACGACACTTCCACCACCTGTCCAGGGAATACCCATCAGGCTGGCGGCGCCAATATTTTCAATATTCGGCGCACGGTTTTGTGCGGCGACCATGACAGCCCGCGCGTCGGTAATAACTGCCGCGGCTTTTCCATTGAGAAGCATTTCCATACAAGTGTTTTGACCAAGATAGTCCAGCTTGGGTCCACGCCGCAGAAGAGCAAGATACGATTTCAAGCCAGCCAAAGTGGCCGGTGAATTGAACAACACCTGCCCACCGCGATTATCCATAAAGTGGCCGCCCGAACTCCATACCCATGAGGCCGCCATGTGAACGATATCGTTGAATGGATGTGGAGCGATCGGCATAAGCCATGTGTTCTCAACAGCATTCAACGCATCCAACTTTTGGACAGTGGCTTCAAGAGCCGCAGGAGTAGCAAAGGCTGATCCACTATGTAAGCCAGCTTTGGCAAGCAAATCTTTTCGATAAGCAACTACATAGGAGTAGGCGCTAAGTGGTACGCCATATACATCGCGGTGTTCAGTCGAGAAGACATTGGACCAGGTAGAATGAACAAAGACCTGCTCACCACCGATCCTGTTAACAAGCTGTTTGGAAATAGGGCGAAGAGCATCCATGACCACCAGACTGCTGACCCACGTGGAACCTACATGCGAGATATCAGCACCCACGCCTTTTGTAGCAATGGTAATCAGTTGTTGCCATGCGTCTCCCCACTCCATGCGCTTGATATTCACCTCAATGCCTGTTTCACGTTTGAAATCAGACATGAGTTGAACAATATTGGCATAATCTGCTTCGGAATCAACAATATAAGAAAAATCTATCGTGGTCATACCTGCCTCACAGAAACGTTTCTCACAGACGAAATGGTTTCAATAATTTTTCCGCGCACAGAACTTGTCACTTGCATGCCACCAGCTTCAAAACCAAGCACAACGGCTCCCACCACTGGCGGCACACTCAAACGAACAAACCTGACCTTTGGCGCAACTTTCAGAACGGTCTCACGCATGGGGTCTATTAATCTTGCCCCACCGTTAAACGTACTTCCCGTCATCACCACATCAAAGGCAAGTTCTTCAAAGTCCAACTGCCGTATCACACCGTTGATCATTTCGCCCAACTCTGTACCAGCCCAATGGATCAAGTCACGTGCTACTTGATCGCCTTCTTCTGCCACACGAAAAACAATCGGTGCCGCGCTCGGGCCAATTTGATAATCACCCATTGTGTAACCACGGATCAGATCTTCCAGATCTTTTGCACCGACCAACTCAATAAATGCGTCTGCAAGTTTGGTCATCGGGCCGCGCTTGCTCCATGCATACCCCACCAACTGCATACAGCGAAACATGAGTTCCGATGCGCCAGCATTTTCACCCATCAAGACACCGTGCCCAGTCACACGGCCTTCACGCTTGTGGTCGCGGTCCCAACCACGGCAATTTGAACCAGTCCCCGATACAACAACAACCCCCCAGCCATCCTCGGAACCTGCAACCAATCCGGGCACTGCATCATTGACAAATTGATACGGCGCACTCAACTCCAAGCGGTCGATTGTCTGAGCTGTGGCTTCAAATTCGGACGGCCAGTCGAATCCTGCCACGCCGAAGCCTGCTCCAGCGATATCAGCCTTGGTCAACCCGGCAGTTTGTAACGCAAGTTCCATACCAGACTGCATGGCTTGATACATACCATCATAGCCAACAGTCTCGTGGTTGCCGGGTCCGCTTTCGCCGAAGCCAACTGCGGAGCCTGTTTCATCCACAATGAGTGTGTGTGTCTTGGTTGCGCCGAGATCGGCGCCGAGAAAATAGCGCATAAGTCAAAAATCAACAAAGGGGCGACTGATTGGGTCGCCCCTTTTTATTGGGTCAATTCCAAAATTGGGGCAAATGTTCCTTGTGTGTTTCCAACATGTCGTCCAGCACGGCCTGAATCTTGTCCGCTTTCGGGCCGATTGGATGGGCAAGCAATGCCTGATACGCAGCGTCACGGTCTCCATGCACTGCGGCTTCAACTGTGAGAATCTCATACGCCTTCACTGCCGATATCAAGCCAAATTGAGATTGAGGCAATGGCTCGGCCGGTATGGGAGTAATGCCGCTCCGCTTTACAGTGGAAGGAATTTCCAACACCCATTCCGCAGGCCATTCTTTCACGGCTCCATTGTTGGTGATGTTCACCACATGGGTTTCACCCAAGTCGTTGTAATGTGCATTCAACAGTTGTGTAGCAACTGTCGAGTAGTATGCACCGCCGCGTTTCATCAAATCTGCAGGAGGTTCGTTGAGGTTCGGGTCAGCATATTCGCGCAAAAGATCTTTCTCGATCTCGATCACTTCCTCTGCACGAGAAGGCGGCCAGGCTTCCTGTGCCTTCAACTTCTTATCGGTGTGATAGAAATACTGCAAATAATAGTTCGGCATCATTCGCAGAACTTCGATGGTGCGCGGTTCCCATTCGGGATGCTCCGCCTGCTTGAGATCAGTGATGTAGCCCTGAATGACTTGCGGCCAGACATCCTCGCCCTCGATCGTAAACCCTCGGTGCCACGATAAGTGATTCAGTCCCAACGTTTTTAGTTCTGCATGAGCAGGGTCAATTTTTTTACCGGTGGCCTTTTCAAGGCTTTCGATAATCTTCATCTTTGCCGTGATGGGTACATTACACACCCCTACTGCGGGTACGTCTTTTGCATACTTGCTCAATGCTTGTGTAACCAGACCGGCCGGGTTAGTAAAGTTAACCAACATAGCACCAGGCTTCGCCACTTCCCTAACGTCCTTTGCAATGCTAAGGATCACCGGGATGGTACGAAGTGCCTTTGCCATACCGCCCACGCCTGTGGTTTCCTGTCCGATCAACCCATGTCGCAAGCCGAGATATTCGTCGCGGCGACGAGCTTCCATGTGACCAACACGCAGTTGCGTCGTCACGTATGAAGCGTCTTTTATCGCCTCACGTTGATTTGTGGACAGGATAACCTTGAAAGGCGAACCCTTCGCTTCCACCATACGCTGAGCAAACCCACCTACGATATCGAGACGTTCTTTGTCAACGTCCATCAACCATAATTCGGTCAACGGGAATTGCTTCATCCGCTCGAGAAATCCATTCACCAATTCAGGTGTATAGGTGGAGCCACCACCAATGACTGTTACTTTCATCTTATCCTCTCTCGTTATTTCAGGATATACAATGTCACTGAATACGCTGGCAAGTGAACCGCATCGCCGTTTTCAAAAGAGGGCAGTTCCATCTTTTCTGCGTTATGTTCTGCATCAAACAGGTAAACATCTGTCAGATTAAGCGCGTCGCCCATTGCAATCTCAAGGGGTTTGTCGACAGGCTGGTCACCGCGATTTACAAAAATAGCTGTCACCGCACCATCATCACGTTTGGCCGCAAACAAAGAGACATATTCTTCAGGGGAACTTGCCATCAGCAACTGGTTGCCAAACTGCTTATACAGTTGATACACATAGTACGTAGGGCGCAAGTCAAAAGAACTCATTAACCCATGCCCAGCGTAATTATTCTTTAACAACCAATAGGCAAGAACATCAGGCTGGGTACGAATCATACGTCCAAGAACATCAGCCAGCCAGATCGCGTTAAGAAAACTGTCAGTCGACGTTTCAGAACCTATTGCGTCTGAAGCGTTCGAATTAAATTCAGTAACACCAACAGGTTTCTCTGTGCCGGTCGTCTCTTTTATGATTCGGCGCAGGTTGGGCACAATGCGATCCCATTCAGGTGTGTTATCACGCAAATTCGCCCAAGTTGGCACGCTGTCGCTGTTGCTCTTTGGAAAGGGATAGTGATGCACTGCAACAATATCCACAAGATCAATATTCACTTTGAGGAACTCGGTCAAATAATCGCGCTTGGTGATATCCAGTTTGACAGAATCCACATAAATATATTCCCGTGGATCGTAATAATCAGCATCACCAAGAAAGGCCGATATTTCCGGGCCGTACAACTGTATCGATGGGTCTACGGCTCTCATCGCCACGGCAAACTCGCGCCATCGGTTTGCGTAATACTCTGGCGTCCAAACACTATCTCTGAGGACAAACAGGTCAGGCTCGTTGCCAATGCTCCAGTATTTAACCCCATATCCCTTTTCAACGTTGGTATAACGAACAATTTCAGCAGCCTGTTCAGGTGTACCATTCAACAAACGAACTGTAATGCTTGGTTCAGTACCCAGCATCCGTGCCTGAAGAATGTAATTATCAATCTGATAGGTCTGAACATCGTTTTGGTCACCCCAGTTTCCACCTGGCCACCTAAGAAACGCAAGGCCTAATGCCTTGGTGGGTTCAAGATTGGCCACACCCAAGTCTGTCCAAGGTCCGTGATTGGCTCCTAATACAAATTTACCAACTTCACCTTGATCTTGAGATGGATCGATCCAAAAGACGTTTTCTGGAGGAGTCGCTGTTGCAGATGGCAATGAACTTGGCTCAGTTTCTGGAGCAAGTGTACCTTGGCATGCAGCTAAAATCAAAACGATTACGAGACTGGCAAAATACGCCAGTCTGTAATCGTTTTGATAGCCTTTTCGCATTTGCATTACTTATCGACGCCGGTAATAACAATACCTTGAATAAAGAAACGTTGAGCCACGACAAAAAGGAACAACGGAATGATGAGCGCCATAAGAGCTCCCGCCTGAATATACTGCGGGTATGTGGCGTAATTGGTATTGTAACGAGCCAACGCAACTGAAACCGGCTGAAGTTCCGGCTTGGAAGCCAGATAAATCAACGGGCTAAAGAAGTCATTCCACGCAAATACAATGTGGAAAATCGAGACGGCAACAATAGCAGGATAGGATTGCGGAATAATCACCGACCAAAGAATGCGCAATGGGCTTGCACCATCAATCATTGCCGCTTCATCCAACTCACGCGGAAGTGTCATAAAGAACTGGCGGAGCAGGAAAACGTTATAAGCATTGGAGAAGAAGTGCGGAAGGATCAAGGGCCACCAGGTACCCGTCCCTATTCCTAAACCAAGCCTTGTTAACTGAGTCCAGAATGTAAAAGTAGGGATGATGGTTACTGCACCAGGAAGAAAAATGGTGGCGATCATTACGACGAACAGGAAATCACGCCCAGGGAAACGGAAGCGCGAAAAACCGAACGCTACAATGATGGCAGAAATTACAGCGCCAATAGCACTGACAAAGGCATAAAACATCGTGTTTCCCAAAAGACGCGGGAACTCGATCTGTGTCCATACCTTAGAGTAGTTTGACCACGTGGGAGAAAATATCCATGGACGCTTCAATGCCTTGTAGTATCCCTCGTTCCAAAGAATTGGGTCTGCACTCGGGTTTTTATGATCAATAAAGATCGCTTCTTTCTGAAACCCAATAAGCAGAGCTAATTCACGAGTTTCACCAGTCTCCTTAAATGGGACAGTATAAACTTCCAATTCTTTGCCTGCATACTTATTCATATCAACAATTTGATTGGCTTGCATCCCACCTTTTGTTACTTTAAAGGTGTATGTACCAGTGTTTTCACCGTTATATACAACAGTAGGAATTGCCGCAGGGTAGATTGGCGAGCCCAAAACAGCGATCTGTGACTGTGTTTTTAAAGATGTCAACGCCATATACAAGAACGGCATAAGGAAAAGGGCCAATATCGCAGTTGTAAAAACTGTGACAAAGACACTATTGAGTCCGTTTCTAACCTTAGTCTTTTTTAGGAAGTTCATGATACAGTTTCCTCTCTAGGGGTTTTCACTAGCGTAGTACACCCAAAAGCGTGCCGACCAGAACAAGACT
This sequence comes from Candidatus Defluviilinea proxima, assembly GCA_016721115.1. Taxonomy (NCBI): domain Bacteria; kingdom Bacillati; phylum Chloroflexota; class Anaerolineae; order Anaerolineales; family Candidatus Villigracilaceae; genus Candidatus Defluviilinea; species Candidatus Defluviilinea proxima. The sequence goes on along the minus strand of JADKIW010000001.1, from coordinate 3,111,161 downwards.
ATCGTAACGAGAAGGATGACCATAAACAACAACCAGGCGAGTGTTGAACCATAAGACATGTTTTGGTTACCAAAAAATGTCTTATATAGGTATAGGTTATAGAACATGGTTGCACCGCCAGGATTGCCCGTACCCGCATTGATTACCAACGGCACAAGGAAGTACTGAAATAAACCAACGACGTTAAGCACCAGATTATAGAAAATTACAGGGGAGATCATGGGGAATGTAACATTCCAGAAACTCTGAAAAGCATTCGCACCATCCACTTTTGCTGCATCATATAAATCAGTAGGAACACCCTGCATACCTGCCAGCATGGTCAACATGGCATTACCGATACCCCAAATACCCATGATCACGTAAGCAGGATATACCCAGTTAATGTCATTAACCCATCCGGGAAGATTTTCTTTTGGAATTCCCATGTTCAACAAAATAAGATTGATCCAGCCATTTTCAGAATTCAGCACTCCGCCCCACAAAAAGACACTGGCAACAAAGGGAATAATATAAGGCATGTAAAAAAGCGAACGGAAGAAATTTTTCCCAATGAGATACGGGCTGTTCATTAACACAGCAATTCCCAAAGGAAATAATATGCCTATCGGCAAAGCAATAAGTCCAAAACGAAGTGTTACCCACAAGGAGCCGGGGGAAGAATTGGGACGCGCATTCCAGACTTGACCATCTTTAAACAAGGTTTCATAATTCTTTAGGCCAACGAACTGAGGAGGGCTCAATACACCATCTGCAATCTTCAGATCAATAAAGGTAAAGAATAGAGTCGCGATTATTGGAATTAGCGTAAATGCTAAAAAGCCAAAAACCCAGGGAGAGATAAAGGTCATCCCGTTATTAAACTCTCGCCGAGCCAATGGCTTCATACCGCGAAGAGATCCACGAGATGGAAGTAATTTGCTTAATTGTGTTAGTTGGTCCATAAAAACACTCCTAGTACGGTGTTAATGGGCGGGTCTATGACTAGACCCGCCCATTTTAGTTACCGAAAAACTTTACTTATTGAAAATGACCGCGAGGTCAGTCTTCAAAGTTTCGCTTTCCTTGTCAATATCAACACCTTCGGTGGTCTTCAAAAGGTTGCCGAATGTGACGGTGCGCTGCCATGCTTCGTTCATATTGGGCATGTAAGCTTCAGCACTCGGAGCATCAGGATAGTTCAAACCTTCGATCAGAACGTCCCAGTTCGTGACAGACGGGTTGGCTGCTTTTTGTGATTCAAGCCAAGGTCCACGGAGGCTGCTGTCTGAGGGGATAGCGCCGTATGCAGGGGGGTGACCTTCGCTACCAACAACCAACTTCTGGATACCAGTGTCGACGAGGTAGGTCATAACTTCGAAAGCTTCCTGCGGGTGCTTGGTGCCCTTCCAAATGCGGAAGGTGTCTGCATCAACGCGGCCATAAACATTGCCATCAGAGAACACAGGCATGGCGCCGAAGTCATATTTGCCGCCGGCATCTTTCAAACCGCCTACGCAGCACAGGTACCAGGAGGGTAATTCAGCCATAGCAATCTTGCCACTGGCGAAGGAGTTACCACTGTTGAAATCAGCACTGCCTTCGATGGCGCCATTCGGAACGAAGGGCTGAGCGCCCCACATGCCTTCATAGTACCACTTCCAAGCGGTCTTCCAAGCATCGGGGATGCGGGCTTCGTAGCTACCAGCGGAACCACCAGGAACGAGGAAGGTTTCATCGGGGCCGGACTTGAAGAAAGAACCCCAATAAGAGGGCTTGTCTTCCCATTGCCAAGTGAAGCCGTATTGTACGACGGCGGTCTTGTCAAAACCTTCATCAAGAGCGTTCTTACCAGCCTTATCGATAGTGAGCATCTGGGCTACGGTCTTGAGGGTTTCCCAATTCCATTCAGCTTCTGTACCATCGGGCATGACATACTTGTCGCCGTACTTGGCAGGCGGGTAGTTCAAACCAGCTTCGTCAAACAAGCCGATGTTGTAATAGATAGCGGAAGGATACACAGCGAAGGGCAGACCAACAGTTCCTTGAGTCGGATCGGTTTGGTACATCTTGACCAAAGCGGGTTCGAACTTGCTGAAATCGTAGTTAGCAGCTTCGAGGTAAGGAGCGAGGTCCAGCCACTGACCGTAGAAAGTGTTGGAACCAACCCAACCGATAGGACCAACGACATCGGGGCCAGCGTTAGCGGCGAATTCAGTCGCGAGTGTGTCCTGAGCGGAAGCGTTCGGGATAACTTCGAGGACCAACTTGATTTTGTCCTGGGAAGCATTGAAGTCAGCCACAACTTCGTTTTCGATCGGGATCTGAGCGGGGTCAGCACCGGTACCGGCACCAACGCTCCAGCGGATCAAGACCTTGCCATCAGCTGTCATGCCACTGTTATCTGTGGCGGGGACTTCAACAACCTGGGTTTCTTTAACAATCTGGGTTTCGACGATTGTCACAGGTGTCGGTGTTGCGCCGCCACCACATGCTGCGAGCATCATCGAGGCGATGATCAACGCAGACAGAACGTACAAAAGTTTCTTCATGGTGAGTTTTCTCCTCATACTAGAATTTTGGATTCGACGGTATTACATTTACATTTTCAATACGACTTATTACTAAGGGCCTCACCTCCTTTACAGAGATTTACTCAAGCATTACAACCACATGAGCGCCGATAAATAATTTCAGTTGGAAGAACTACAACTTCTTCGGAAACATGACTTTCCAACAAACTAAACATTCTTTCCGTTGCGATTCGTCCAACAGTCTCGGTTGGCGCCCGAACCGTTGTCAACGGAGGACTCAAGAACGGAGCAAAACCAAGATCATCAAATCCTACAACTGCAACATCATCAGGCACTTTGATATTATGCTTTTGTAGAGCGATCAAAACACCGATCGCCGCATCATCATCACCTGTGAATACAGCATCGAACGCGACCCGCTTGCCATTTTCGAGAAACTTACTCAAAACTTGGTAGGCGATATCGCGTTCGAAATCTCCATTAAGTACTAAATTGTCATCAAAAGGAATTCCATTTGCCTGCAAAGCAGACCTGTACCCAGTCTCACGGCGAATAGAATCTTCCTGGTGAAGTGGCCCCCGCAAGAAAAGAATACGTCGCTTGCCATGGACCTTAATAAGGTGGTCAATTAATTGATGAGTAATTGCCACGTTTTCAACTGTTACACTGGGAATAGGTAGAAATGAGGGAGGTGTGCGGTGAACCAATACCATTGGAAAGCCACTATCGTGTAATCGCGCAAGGTCTTCGTCGATCAACCCATCTGAAAAAATCAGCAACCCATCAGTGTTATGAGGTCCAATGGGAGGGGTCATATCCTTACGGCTATCCGCATGATAAGTCGCCACGATGAGATTATATCCTTTTTCACGAATCACAGCTTCAACGCCATTTAATAAAGGAACGAAAAAGTCGTTATGTAAATTATTCAATAAAAGGCCAATAACTCGGGTCTTTCGGCTTGCCAAATGGCGGGCAGCAGCATGAGGAACATACTTAAGTTCGGTCATGACATGTTCCAAACGGTCGGAAACCTCAGGGGAAACAGGAGCATTGCGGTTAATATAACGACTTACCGTAGCCACAGAGACACCAGCCTGCTGAGCCACATCACGGATAGTTACAGACGAAGAACGTTTTCTCATAGTCATGTAAACGGTTACAGTAACCGTTTACATTATTTCACATCCCTTCTAGCAAGTCAAGGAGCGTTTTCCTTAAAAAATCTATTAACTTGACATTAATATAAATCACCCTAATGGGTAACATATAACCCTCCATCAACCTTCAATATAAACAGCGATATTCCCCATTGCTATACTTATGCGTTATGTTACAAAGATGTTCATGTAAATAACATCATACATCATAATAAAAGCATAACGTATCCAAAGAAGTCAATTCAAGTTATTTCATGGTGTTACATGGACATATCAAGATAAAATAAAAAAGGCTCCCTTTCGAGGAGCCTTTTGTTGCTGCGGGACGTGGATTCGAACCACGACTCTATCTTCCAGAGAGATATGTCCTGCCATTAGACGATCCCGCAATTCTTATTAGCTGATCTGGAGTCAGCTATCTTGCTATAGATAAGCCCCTAAGTACTAAATCAAGCGGGCGGTATTGTAACATGCGATACGAGAGCGGGCAAGTCGTTTTATTTGCGTGCGCCACGGCGAGTATTATCTTCTATATCAAGCAATATCAATAACCCCTTTGAGACAGCTTGCAAGCCGAAGAAATAGAAAATGCCTGGTAACGGCTCGACAAAATAAGGCTTGAAAATACTAAAAGCATTCAGAAAGTCCATGCCCTTATCGAAAAATAAACCGTTGAAATATTGAGCAGCAAAAAGCATTACTGAAAATATCCAAGATAACATAGAGATCGTCAGCACAATCCACGCAATCACATCTGCCCAACGTGAAAGACGTAACACTCCATCACGCTCAAAATATGCGCCAAAAAATTTTTCCTGTTTGTTGTTTGATTCGCTCATTTCAGCCTCCGTAATGGATTATACCCATACAACCGTGAATTGCGTTTGTTATAATAGGAAAACTCCGTCAGCCATGAAAAAGTTCCGGGAGGCCGTGGCAGGCTGGAGGTCCAATACTGAAGCGAGTGAAAATCCAAATAAAGGCATATTGAATGAATCCAGAAGAATCCAAACCAACTGATTTTATCCGCGAGGCTGTCATCGAAGACCTGAAAAGCGGACGTTTCAACTACGTCCGCACACGTCTGCCACCTGAGCCGAACGGCTATTTGCATATCGGACACGTCAAAGCGTTCATGATCGATTACCTTATCGCCAAGGAAAATGGCGGTGAGTTGATCTTGCGATTCGATGACACAAACCCCGCCAAAGAAGAAACTGAGTACGTAGAAGCAATCGAAGATGATGCACGCTGGCTTGGCATTGAGTGGGTTAAGGTAACGTACGCGTCAGATTACTTTGACGAGTTGTATGAGTGGGCCAAGAAATTGGTCTTGATGGGCAAGGCGTACGTGGACGACCAGACGCCTGATGAAGTACGTGCAAATCGCGGAACACTGACCGAGCCCGGCAAGAATTCGCCATATCGCGACCGTGATGTCGAAGAGAACATGGACTTGCTCGAACGCATGAAGAACGGTGAGTTCCCCGATGGCTCGCGAATTCTACGTGCCAAGATCGATATGGCACACCCAAACATCAACATGCGTGACCCGGCCATGTACCGCATTATCCATGAGCCGCCTCATCACCGCACAGGCAACAAGTGGAACATCTACCCCATGTACGATTGGGCACACGGACAGAACGACTCGATGGAAGGCATCACGCACTCTTTGTGTTCACTCGAATACGAAGATCATCGTCCCTTGTACGAGTGGTTCCCCGAGCAGTTAGGGGTGTTCAAGCCAAGGCAGATCGAGTTTGCGCGTTTGAACATGACCTATACCGTAATGAGCAAGCGCAAACTTCGCCGCCTCGTGGAAGAAAAAGTTGTGAGCGGCTGGGACGACCCGCGTATGCCAACCCTACGCGCGATGCGCCGGCGCGGATACACAGCGGAGGCGATTCTCGAATTCATCCGCCGTGTGGGTGTAGCTAAGAATTACAGTGTGAGCGACGTTTCACTTCTCGAAGCGTGTGTGCGCGAAGACCTCAACAAAAATTCTTTGCGACGCATGGCAGTGATTCGCCCGCTAAAGGTCGTCATCGATAATTATCCTGATGACCTCACCGAAGAGATGGAAGCGGTCAACAACCCCGAAGACCCGAATGCGGGCACACGCAAAGTCCCGTTCTCGAAGGTTATTTATATCGAGCAGGACGATTTCCGCGAAACGCCACCGCCGAAGTATTACCGTCTTTTCCCCGGCAACGAAGTGCGCCTGCGTTATGCCTACTTCATCAAATGCACGCACGTGGTGAAAGACGATGCGGGTGAAGTGATCGAGGTTCATGCAACCTACGATCCAGCGACCAAAGGTGGCGACTCGCCCGATGGGCGCAAGGTTAAGTCTACGATCCACTGGGTCTCTGCGGCGCACGCCAAAGAAGCGGAGATCCGCATGTATGACCGCCTCTTCACAAAAGAAGACCCTGAAGAAGGCGAAGAGGGATTCCTTGCATGTTTGAATCCAAACTCATTAGAGACTCTTACTGGATATGTAGAGCCGCTTCTTTCCACGCCCGAGGTTGGCTCACGTTACCAGTTTGAACGCCTCGGATACTTTTGCGTTGACCGAGACTCCACTGACGCAAAAGCCGTCTTCAACCTGACGGTAAACCTGAAAGACACATGGGCAAAGTTGGAAAAGAAGGCTAAATAACCTTGACAATTCCTTCCCATCCCATGTAGACTGCAAAAGCAATTAAATTCTAAAGATAAAGGAGGCGCACTGCCAATGGTATTGCTTGAACGAATAGCTCGTAAACTACATACTTTTGATCCATCTCGAAGTGCGCCTATTTACCGTCCATAACGGTATCCCTTCTGTGTTCTCAAAAACACGGCGCACAATGCGCCGTGTTTTTTTATTCTTACTCCTTTACAACCTTCATGGTGAAACGATGAACATTTCATTCAAATCATACTGGAATCTCCTTGCCGAGCATATCCGCCCGCAAAAAAGACAGTTCACCCTGCTTGCTATCATGCTCTTCGGCAGTATCGGTCTTAAAATCTTTGCCCCACAAATTATGCGTCAATTTATTGACAAAGCATTGGCTGGCGAAGAATTATCCGCGCTTACCTGGACCGCGATTGCCTTTATCAGTATTGCCCTGACCCAACAGGTTGTCGCAATTGGCGTCACATGGCTTGGCGAAAACGTTTCATGGACGGCCACCAATGCCTTGCGCGCTGAGCTTGCTGAACATACCTTGCACCTCGATATGAAATTTCACAACGACCACACCCCCGGAGAGTTGATCGAGCGCATCGATGGTGATGTCACCGAACTGGCGACCTTCTTTTCGCAATTTGCTTTGAACTTAATTGCAAACGGTTTACTTCTGATCGGGATTCTCGTTGCATTGTTTATCGAAGATTGGCGAATTGGTCTCGCGTTCACAGTTTATTCTTTCCTCACCATATTCATTCTTGGCAAAGTAAAAGATATTGCCGTGCCACATCAAAAAGCGAGACGTGAAGCCGAAGCACAATATTATGGTTTCATCGAAGAACAACTCTCTGGCACAGAAGATATTCGCTCCAGCGGCGCTGTGGATTTTTCTATTCGCGAACTCCACCGATATCAAGGCGAGATATTAGTCCACAACCGTAAATCACATTTCAAACGCTGGATCATCGAAAACGCCATGGGATTGGCACTCACGCTCGGTACATTGCTTGCCATCACTAGCGGATACTGGCTTTTTACAACTGGCATTGTCACCATAGGCACGGTGTATCTCTTCGTGCATTACATTAACCTGCTTGAGGAACCTTTTTGGGCAATGACCCATGAGATCGAAAGCTTTCAGACCATCGGTGCCTGCGTGGAACGTTTAACCGAATTTCGGGCGTTCAAACCAGAGCAAAATCGAAGCGACAAAACAGACATCGGATCTCATCCCTTGGCACTGACGTTCGATGATGTGACCTTTTCCTATGTCATTCCCGAAGGAAACAACAGCACTGACCCAGTTCTCACCCGCATCTCTTTCGACATCAAACCTGGTTCTGTTCTCGGGCTTCTCGGCCGCACCGGCAGTGGCAAAACCACCATTGGACGATTGATTTTTGGTTTATACGATGTCCACAAAGGACAGGTCAAGATCAACAACAAAAATTTATATGATATCCGTCTGGAATCACTGCGACGCAATATCGCCATTGTCACACAAGACGTGCAACTTTTTCGCGCAAGCATCCGCGACAATTTGACCTTTTTCGATCGCACGATATCCGATGAAAAGATCATCGCCACGCTCGAAGAACTCGAACTCGGTGACTGGTTCCGAAGCCTGCCCAAAGGTTTGGACTCTGAACTCGAAACAGGATCAAGATCATTGTCAGCTGGAGAGGCGCAATTACTCGCTTTCACACGAGTCTTCCTGAAAGATCCAGGTCTGGTGATCTTAGACGAAGCGTCATCCCGTCTCGATCCAGCCACCGAACAAAAACTGGAGCATGCCATCGATAAGCTTCTCAAAGGCCGCACCGCCATCATTATCGCCCACAAACTGGATACATTGCACCGCGCCGATGACATCTTGATCCTGGAAAAAGGCAATGTACTGGAATATGGAAATCGCAACACGCTGGCATCAAAACCCGAATCAAGGTTTTATCAATTACTACAAACCGGCATGGAAGAAGTGTTGGCCTAGTGTGCAAGGACGAAATTGTCTCGCCCGCACAAAGGAAATAGAATGACTGAAACAACGCTCGACTCAAATGAAATGAATATCCCGTCCCTGCCTGCATGGAAAGTGATCGCAGAAATGATTCGTTTTCGCTTCTGGCTGTGGGTGATAGATTTGTTATCCGTTTCGCTTATCCGTTTCTGCTGGCAAGTCGCACCTGCGCTCATCATCAAAGCTTTCTTCGATATGATCACCGGCGAGGCACAACTCACTTTCGGCATCTGGGCGATCGTCGTATTTTTGGCCGCCTCATGGCTTGGGCGTGTACTTGCAAGTTACGGTTTTTATTATGCCGATGTGCCGATCTTTTCAGATATGAACACATTGCTCCGTAAAAATTTGTTAAAGCATATTTTGAATCGCCCCGGCGCATCCCAATTGCCCGATTCGCCCGGTGAGGCAGTCAGCCGCTTCAAAACGGACGTGGATCAGATTCCGTTATTTGTGATCCTCGTCAACGATATTATGGTCGGCCTGCTCATCGTTGCCTATTCCATTTACCTGATGACTCAGATCAGCCCGTCGGTCACCGTCATGGCGATGATCCCGCTTGTTATTGTCGGCGTCATTGCAAATATAGCCACCAACCGCATCGAACATTATCGCCGTGCATCGCGGCAGGCCGCAGGAAAGGTCACCGGGTTCATTGGTGAATTCTTCGGCGCAGTGCAGGCCGTGAAAGTGGCGACCGCCGAGAAGAACATCATCGCTCATTTCCATCGCATCAACGATGAGCGCCGCGTATTAACTGTTCGCGAAAAACTATTCGACGAAGTGCTCGGCTCGCTCTATCGAAATACATCCACACTGGGTACAGGTGTGATCCTTGTGCTGGTCGGTCAATCCATGCGTTCGGGCAATTTCACCCTCGGTGATTTTTCTCTGTTCGTTTATTTGCTTCAAAGCATGGGCGACCTCACAACCTTTGGTGGTATGTTATGGGCGCGCTACAAACAACTGAACGTCTCCGTCAAACGCATGTACCGTCTCATGGAAAATGCCCCGTTGGACGCGCTCGTCGAAATTAGCAAAGTGGATCTGGAAGGCCCTTTACCCGAAGTGACCTATCCTGCAAAAACCGCCTCAGACCGGCTGAGCGAATTGACCGCTGAACAATTGACCTTTCACTACCCTGATTCAGTCAACGGCATCGAAAACGTTTCTCTCAAACTCAAACGCGGCTCACTGACTATCATCACAGGTCGAATTGGGTCCGGCAAAACAACGTTACTACGAACATTACTAGGTCTGCTCCCGATGGACTCCGGCACAATTCAGTGGAACGATATGGTCATCAATGAGCCTGGAAATTTCTTTGTCCCGCCGCGTTGTGCATACACGGCACAGGTCCCACGTCTGTTCAGCAACACCTTACGAAACAATGTGTTGCTCGGCATGAACAAAAGCGACAACGAAATTTATAAAGCCGCCAAACTGGCCGTCATGGATCGTGACCTCGAACAACTTGACGACAACCTCGAAACAATGGTCGGTGCACGCGGTGTCAAACTTTCCGGCGGGCAGGTACAGCGAACCGCAGCGGCGCGCATGTTCATCCGTGAACCTGAACTGGTTGTTTTTGACGACCTCTCCAGCGCATTGGACGTTGAAACGGAACGTCAACTTTGGGAGCGAATCTTTTCGTCAACAGACAAAATGACCTGCCTGGTCGTCTCCCATCGTCGCTCACTATTGAAACGCGCCGATCACATCATCTTGCTGAAGGATGGCAGAGTAGAATCGGAAGGCACACTGGACGAATTACTCGTGTCAAGCCAGGAAATGCGCGAGTTATGGAAAATGGAAGAGAATGGACGATAAATCGTCCATCAACAAGAGGAAGACATGGACATCATCACAGGAAAAATCCTTAAATTAGACAATTGGCCTGACGGCAAGATCATCGGCATCGCAAAAGATACTGGGAACAAGTTGATCGAAAATGGATTGGAACGCGAAACGGTTTTGACTCAACTGAATGCCGTTCGGCAAAACCCGGGCAATTTTCTCACCAACCCCGCTTTCGCCGACCTGGCTCGTGAATGTATCCGCACTACTCAAAAAGATGAAACACCCGTAGACGAATTACGGGACGCTCCTCTCCCCTTCCCGATCTGGGGAGAGGAGTATATTGATCGTGAGGCTGTCTCCCAAATGAACAACGCCATGCGCTTACCGGTCACTGTGGCTGGCGCATTGATGCCCGACGCGCACGTCGGGTACGGACTTCCCATCGGCGGCGTACTGGCAACAGAGAACACAGTCATCCCGTATGCGGTAGGAGTTGACATTGCCTGCCGAATGAGACTATCTATTTACGAGGTATCGCCGTATTTGCTCGGACAAAAGAAAGGCTTGTTCGAGAAGGCACTCTGGGATGAAACCGCCTTCGGAATGGGCGCCAAATGGACAGGCAATAAACGGGCGCAACACGAAGTGCTGGACGATGAAGCCTGGTTCGCAACCCGTCAGTTAAAGACGTTGAAAGATACCGCCATGAATCAACTTGGCACAAGCGGAACAGGCAACCACTTTGTGGAGTGGGGATCGTTCGAGTTGCAGGAATCTATGTTTGGGTTGGAGCCTGGTTCATACCTTGCACTGCTCTCACACAGCGGTTCACGAGGTGTGGGCGCAAAGATCGCTGACCGATTCAGCAAACTGGCGATGGAAAAGCACTCTGACCTCGACAAAAGCGTGAAACACCTAGCCTGGCTCAATCTCGATTCAGAAGATGGACAAGAATACTGGCTTTCGATGGAACTGGCTGGGAGGTTCGCTTCGGCGAATCACTACATCATCCACAAACGTGTCGCCGCGGCAGTTGGTCTCAAAGAAGTTGCTGTGGTGGAAAATCACCACAACTTTGCATGGAACGAATCCCTGCCAGATGGGCGTAATGTGATCGTCCACAGAAAGGGAGCGACACCGGCAGGCGAAGGCGTACTGGGAGTCATCCCAGGCTCGATGGGCGACTCAGGGTACGTAGTGAGAGGCAAAGGCGAAGGAAACTCTCTTTCTTCAGCCTCGCATGGAGCGGGTAGGTTGATGAGCCGCAAGGCCGCGCTGAACTCGATTAGCAAATCGGCGCGGGACACGTATCTCAAAGAGAATAATGTCACGTTGCTGGGCGGCGGCCTTGATGAGTCCCCGCAAGCTTACAAACGGATCGAGCAGGTTATCGCCGCGCAAAACGACCTCGTAGATGTGATCGGCAAATTTACGCCGCGCATCGTGCGAATGGCAGACGAGCCGGGCGATATCTGATATTTCACCATAGGTGCGACGCACCCTCGCCTCGAAACTCTTCGGCTATAATCCGCATATAAAGAGGTAACCATGACAAGCAAACCGTCCGAAAAATTTCAAGGTCTCCTTCTCAATTTCTCACAAGCCGAAGATATGGATCTGCGTCGGCGCATTGAAACAGAACTATGGCTGGAATACGGTATGGAGCGGGCGGTCTTTGTGCTCGATATGTCTGGTTTCTCGATGCTGACACGCAAATACGGCATTGTTCATTATCTTTCGATGGTCAAGCGCATGCAGTTGACCACGGAACCCATCGTCAAATCATACAATGGAAGCATGATCAAATACGAGGCGGATAATTGCTTCGCCACCTTCCCCGACTCCCTATCAGCGGTCAACGCGGCGATTGCGATGCAACACGCATTCGAAGCATCCAACCTGATGACATCCGATGATCTGGATATCTATATTTCTTGTGGCATTGATTATGGAAAGATATTGGTCATAAACGGTGAAGATTGTTTTGGTGACGCCGTAAACCGCGCATCAAAACTTGGAGAGGATCTTGCCGCGGCAAGAGAAATTCTTGTCACCAAAGAAGCCATGGAAACCATCCCGGCAGATGCTGGTATCAAAACACGGGAGTTAACTGTTTCCATATCGGGGTTGAACATTATGGCGTATTCGATCGATTATAAAAAGTCACGAAATTTGCCATAACTTGCTTCTTTTGAAGAGCAATACACATCAGTCGTGCGCCAGATTTTTCCTACGCGCAAACCAAAAGGCCGCTTACTGACCCCTTGCCTGTCAATTATTACAAAAAAAATCGTTAACGTTAAAGAATTTATCCCTCGCCAAAAATTGGTCATATAATGTGCCGCACCCCAAACCCCATAAGTGAGGCACCTAAATGTCAAAACCGGCTTTCCGTGTCTATTTCAATCAGAATAAGCAGTGGGTCAACATCTTCGTGGCCAAAGACCCAGCCTACTTCAAGCGTAAGAACCAGTGTCACGCCTATTACATTGCGGCTGAGACCAGAAAACAGCGTCAGGGACTGTTCGGGTATATCTACCTGAGCGAGTTGAACTTCTCCCCCATGGCGCACGAACTGGTCGCGCACGAGGTCCAGCACCTGATCTTCGACTGGGTGCTTACGCGCAAAGGCATGAATATCAACGAGAAGAACGAAGAACGCATCGCCACTATGACCGGCGAAATCTCGCGTAGACTATGGCGCAAGTATGAACGCTGGTCAAGCCCAAGAAGAAGATCCCTGCCACGCAAACAAAGACGCAACCCCCGCAAGACCCGCAAGACCCTTTAATCAAAAACCGCCCGCTCCATTTGAGCAGGCGGTTTACTTTTTACATCTTTTCCAAAATCTCCACGGCCTTCGTCAGCCGTTTCAGCACCTTCCCCCTCCCAATGATCTCCATCGACTCAAACAACGGCGGGCTGACCTTCTGTCCCGTCACGGCCACACGCAAAATACCAAAGACCTGCCCCGCGTTCAACCCACTCCCCTCTACGTAGGCACGCATCGGTGGCTCGGCTATTGTATGAGTCACGTCGGGTAACCCAGACAAAATCTCAAGGGTCTTGCGCGCGATCTCTGCGGACTGCTTCGCATCGAGTCCTTTTGCGACCAAATCAACGGGATTCGGTTCGACATTTTCCTGAAAGAAGAAACTTGCAAACGCGAGACAATCATCCAAAGTGACGAGTCGCTCGCGGATCAACGGTGTGACTTTGAGCAACGCTTCATCATTGACGGGTAAGCCTGCTTTGACAAAATAAGGCTTGATCCTGGCTGACAGCTCCTCGTTCGTCATGAGGCGAATGTGAGTCCCGTTGAAGTGATCCAGTTTTTGGAAGTTAATCGCGGCCGGTGAAGGAGTCAACGAGTCGATGGTGAAACGCTCGATCATTTGATCGAGAGATAACACATCATCTTCCGCAACTCCCCATCCCATGAGTGCGATCCAATTCAGAACTCCTTCGGGTGTATATCCAAGCTCATTCATATCCTTGATGAAAACGGAATGTCCATCCTTCATCGCAATGGATGTATCGCGTTTGCTGAGTTTGCCCTTGCCACTAGGCTTGAGGAAAACTGAAAGATGAACCCAAGTTGGTTCTTCCCAACCAAAGGCACGGACGATTTGCACGTGCAAAGGGAATGTGCCCAGCCACTCAGAACCGCGAAGGACATGTGTAATACCCATTTCATGGTCATCCACCGCAGCGGCAAGATGGTATGTAGGCAAGCCGTCCGTCTTCATCAGAACGTAGTCGTTGAGTTGTTGATTCTCCGTGACAATATCACCACGCAGGTGATCGTGTGCCACAGTCGAGCCTTCGTGCGGCATCTTGAAGCGGATAATATATTTTTCACCACTCGCCACACGTCGCGCCGCCTCATCAGGATCGATGACACGACAAGTCCCATCGTAGTGGGGATTCTCTTTGCGCTTCATCTGTTCCTGTCGCACTTTTTCCAAACGGTCCGGTGTACAGAAACACGGATACGCATGTCCTTTACCTACAAGTGTCTTGGCATATGACTGGTAGATCTCCCTGCGATCGGTCTGGCGATAGGGGCCATGCGGGCCGCCGATATCAGGGCCTTCGTCGTAATCCAAGCCCAACCAATGGAGACCGTCCATGAGTTCCTGTTCGGCACCCGGAACGGTACGTTGGACATCCGTATCTTCGATGCGAAGAATAAACTGTCCGCCCGTTTTTTTGGCGAGCAAGTAACAATAGAGCGCAACACGCGCAGTAGCGACATGCATATGTCCCGTTGGTGATGGGGCAACACGAGTACGTGCAGGTTTCAAGATGAAATATCCTCCAAAACAAGATAAACGACTAAAGTCGTTGCTATGATATAGATTAAAAGTCCATTTGCTTATAGCGCATCGCAACGCTTTCCACAAGTCCGATGCCCAACATGAGGGATGTAAGACCGCTACCGCCATAACTGACGAACGGCAAAGGCAAACCAGAGACCGGCACGATATTCAGGTTCACGCTGATATTGACCATACCCTGAAAGAAGATCAATGTCGCCACACCATACGCAATAGACATCCCAGCAACATCTCGTGCCATCTGGGCGGCACGCAAGCATCTCCATATGATCAATACAATCACAATGACTACGAACAATGCCCCAACAAAACCAAACTCTTCAGATACAGCAGAAAAGATAAAGTCTGTGTGGCGCACTTTTAAGAAGCGCAACTGGGTCTGGGTGCCGTGTCCATATCCTTTGCCGAACAGCCCGCCCGAACCGATGGCGATCTTTGCCTGAGTAATATTATAGGTTTCACCAAAGGTTGCATTAGGGTCAGGCAAAACGAAATTGACGATACGTTGTTGCTGATAGGCCTGTAAAAATGGGATGCGGATACCGGCAACAGAAAGACCAACAACAGCGCCGATCAATACGGCACCCACAACACCAAACAAAGCGATATATTTCAATTCGATTCCGTTGAACCACAGTAAAGCTCCCAGGATGACCATCAACACGACTACGTTACTCAAATTGGGTTGAAGAAGGATCCAGATGCCAAGACCCATTGTCCAAAAGAATGCAAAAAGTATCCACCGCAGGTCACGAGGTTCATTTTGAGTCTTATCGAAATAACGGGCAAGCAGGAGGATGGCGGCAATCTTCGCAAACTCAGTTGGTTGAAGGAACAACACACCCACTTGGAACCAACGAGCCGCACCAAACACTGCCTGGGCGCTGAGATAGAGAGAAAACAAAAGAATGCTTACGATAAAAAAGATGGGTTTGTAGAGTGACAACCAGAAACGATAATCAATTGCCGCAACGACAAAGATAACAACCAACCCAACAAGGGCAAAATAGATCTGGCGATTGATAAGTGGTAGCAACACTTCATTCCCCGCAATTGCTGAACGGATCATGGTTGTGCCAAAAGCCGTGGCAAGCACCACAGCACCCAGCAACCAAAAATCAAAATACCGCCATGAAACATCACGAAGCATAAAACTACTTACTTGGCTTTGGATTTTCTCGATGCCCGACGGCGTGCGGCATTCTTAATGGGAATATCGGCCACTAATCTCTGTGAGCGTCCATCATGCTCCATGCCAAACTGCATGGCTGTCGCATCGATTTCGACGTGACGGCTGATGGTGGCAACCAAATCATCTCGAAGCGATTCAAGCTCGGCAGGAGTCAGATCCGTCCGGTCATGAATGAGGACAAGTTGCAGGCGTTCCTTGGCGCTATCCGCACTATGTTTCTTCCCGAGGAGTTTATCAAAGAATGACATGGTTACTTCCTCCCCGCCAGTTTTTGAATCCGATCCCAAAGGCTATCTGAACTATCCAGATCAAGGAATGGAACTTCTTCACCTTTGAGGCGGCGGGCGATGTTACGAAATGCCTGCCCAGCCTTACTTTTAGGATCTGCAGAAACAGGCACTCCCCGATTGGAACCAACGATCACGCCTTCATCTTCAGGGACAATGCCGATCAATTCAATCGCAAGAAGATCAAGCACATCATCAGCCGAGAGCATATCCTGTTTTTTCACAAGGGCAGGATTGAGACGATTCAGGATCAGCGCCCCTGGACCTTTTTCTTCAGCTTCAAGAATACCGATCACACGGTCCGCATCACGCACCGCACTGACCTCAGGATTGGTCACCACAAGGACACGATCGGCCGGTGCGATGGCATTTTTGAAACCACGCTCAATACCAGCAGGTGAATCGATGAGGACAAAATCACATTCAGCACGAAGGTCTTTCACAACACGGTTCATGTCGCTGGCAGAAACAGCATTCTTGTCACGAGTCTGCGCCGCAGGGATCAGATATAACTCTGGCAGTTTCTTATCACGGATCATTGCCTGTTTCAAACGACAACGACCTTCGATCACATCTACAATGTCATACACGATGCGATTCTCAAGTCCGAGAATCACATCGAGGTTGCGGAGACCAATGTCACCGTCAATACAAACCACTTTAGACCCGCTGGAAGCAAGTGCAACAGCAAGGTTTGCAACAGCGGTGGTTTTTCCAACCCCGCCCTTTCCAGATGTAACGGTGACGACTTGTGCAGGCATAATGGTTTTCCTGTAGTTAAGATGGGCGTGGACTAGCCGGGCGACCAGTCTTCAGCCTGTAGTTTTCCAAATTCGTTGATGCGAGCGATCTGCGGACGAGGCTTGGTTTGTGTTTGCGATTCCAACGTTGCAGATACTTCATCTGCGATACGCAGTTGCATGGGCAGAAAGTCCAGTGCACAGACAACAGCTTCACGGTTACCTTTTAATCCTGCATGAACCATACCACGTAGGCGTCCCCAGATTATAACGTTCCCGTCCGCTACAATTTCGGCGCCGGGATTCACATCTCCTAGAACTACTACGTGACCAGCAAATTCAATCCGCGTTCCCGACCGAAGCGTACGATCCAGAAACAAGGCAGTCTCGTCACCAAGGTCTTCTACTGCAAAGCGACGGGATTCTTCCGGTCTTGGTTTTGAAATGCGGGTGGCGAGGCCAAGCAATTGCGAGGTTTGCTCAGTAGTAGGCGATTCGCTGAGCACCGCCCAAAGAAAAATACCTCGTTCCGATAGTTGATCGCGCAAGGATACAAGGTCGTTGACATGTAATACCTGGCTCGCAACATCCAAAGCAAGACGCGCACCCTGAAAAAAAGACGGTTGTGCATCTACCTGTGTCATCAACGCGGTGAGTTGATTTTCCCACGAAGCATCACTCAATGAGACAAGAAGTCCATCGCGCAGGCCTTTAATTTGAATCAGAGAGTTTGTCTCATTCATAGATGAAGTGTTCATAAAATTATAGCATTAAGTTCCGGGTGGTCTTATCCACCGGAAGTTTTGGCAAGATCAACAGATTTCAATTCAAAATAGGCTTGCATGACACGCGCCACGATCGGTGCTGCAACTGTACCACCTTCTTCACCGTTATACACAAATGCAACGATAATGATCTCCGGGTCATCGAAGGGCGCATACGCTAAGGTCCACGCATGCGTAGGCCACGAACCAAATTGACAACGTCCTGCTTTGTTCGCAACATCGTCACAATATTCGGCTGTACCTGTCTTACCTGCGACTGCAACAGGCAAAGGATATTCAGTATTAAATACATTAAAAAGAGTGCCGAGCGGATCAGATGTAACCGCCAAGCGAGTACCTGTACGCACAGCTTCAATTGACTCAGGCTTTACGATCTTCAGTTCACCGGTCGGGTCACAATATCCAGCATCGCAATTCCATTCTTGAATTTTTGGTGTCTGAGGGTCAGTGAGGTCCCATTTTATATTTGGCGTGAATGGAGAGATCTGATAACTTCCTTGTGGCGGAGTCAAAAGTACTTGATCAGGTTTGGCAGGATTGATCCACACCGTCTGGACATTTCCACTTGACTCTGCAATTTGCTTTCCCATGTATATGGAAAAGTCTTTTGGATCAAACCAGGCAGGGATTACACGCCCTTCGTCATCAAGGACCTCCTTCACAATGGTCGGCTGTACCAGTTTGCCACGATTGGCAATCGTTGCCCCAGACAACAAAACCTGCAAAGGCGTAACCAATACATATCCCTGCCCCACGCTGGCAATATAGGTATCGCCTGTAGACCAGTTCTCCCCTTGATTGATACGTTTCCACTGTGGGGATGGGACAAGCCCGTTCTCTTCACCAGGGAGTTGAATACCAGACCGTTCACCATATCCCAACGCCCGCGCATATTCACCCAAACGATAAATGCCCAATCCTTCCTCGATCTCATTTTCAAAGCCGCCACCGAGCTTATAAAAACATACGTTACTCGAATAAGCGATACAGTGATAGAAATCCAAAGCGCCGAAGCCTGCTCCATTGATCACACCGCGCCTGTTGTAGATCCAATCTACGAAAGGACGGGAATTTGCATCTGTACACGGATCATTGGGAGAAAATCTTTCACACAAAACAAGTTTCCCGGGTGTCTTTACAATATCCCCCGGTTTAATGACGCCTTCGTTGAAAGCACCGGTCGCCGTGGTCAGCTTATAAACGGATCCTGGCGCAAGCTCTCCAGAGATGGCCGTGTTCACCAAAGGATGTCGCGGGTCTTCAAACAATTGATTGTAATAGTAACCAGGAATAAACCTTGCCATCCGGTTGTTTTCATAGGTTGGCCAGGACACCATCGAGAGGATTTCGCCAGTCTTGGGATTCATCGCTATGACTACACCACTTGAAATGCGATCAGTTCCAAAGTAAGCATTCCAGGATTTTATTTCATCTACCAAAGCAGTCTCTGCGGCTTTTTGTAAACGGGTATCAATGGTTAAAACCACATTGCCACCCGGCGTAGGCGGAACTGGAGGCTTTAGGTTTCGGACTATGGCACCTGCCACATCTCTTTGGACAATTCGTAAACCATTCCTACCGATCAAAAGGTCATCAAGCGATGATTCCACACCAGAGTAGCCGATCTTGTCACGGTTAACAACGAAACCAAGCTTTTCATAATCTGCTTGACTTACTGCAGGGATCGGCCCCAAGAATCCTATGACATTTGATGTCAACGAGCCAGTTGGATAATCCCGAACAGGCTCAATTTCTACTGCCACACCAGGCCAATCCACTGCCTTCTCGCCAACGACTCGTGCCAGTTCTTCGTCAACATTACAGGCTATCTTGACAGGTGTATAAGGAGCTAGAGATGCCCCAAGCTCAACCATATCCGCGATCGTGGGGCCTGGTACACAAGCAGAAAATAATTTTGCGAATTCGAGCGTCTCATCCGTAACTGGGCCACCAGCGGGAACACCCGTTAATTCTGAGACATCACGATAGATCCGTTGAATATCTGCATCATCATCGGGAAGGCTGGCAGGCGTGATCACAATATTGTAGGATGCCACATTGCGAGCGAGAACATACCCATTACGGTCGTAGATGATACCGCGTTGAGCAGGGTCAGTGATCGACAACGTATAGTTCTCAGTGGCTTGAGCTGTCCATGTTGAAGTATCAAACACCTGTAAATTGGCGAGGCGAATTACGATCGCCGCTACAAACACGAACATGACTCCATAAATAACAAGCAAACGCCATGTTGGAACTTTATATCGATTGGTCGTTCCTGAATTCATTCAACCTCCGGGGACGGATACATCCAGTGTGCAAGATCACGCATAACAGCATACACCGGAATGGCAAATAGCATATTCAACAAAACACTCGGAAGCGTTAACAACCCAAAAGCATCGCGAATCTCTATCGAGACGCCGATGACGCGAAGAGACACCAGCGAAAGAACACCTAAAACTATAGTACCTAAAAAGGTAACTGTGAACATGGCTAACAAAGGAGCCTGCCATACACGCATTCGTAAAACCTTGGCCAACGCAACCACAAGGATATAAGCAACAACAGGTACAGCCCAATTGATGCCGGAGACAAATCCTACCAATGCACCTGTCGCCACCGCCCAATGCCACGCAGAATCGACCTGGTCCTGTAATGCCCAAGCGGTAAGCATGACAAGCGGAAGGTCTGCATAGCCGGAGAGTAGAGTAATTCTGCTGACCACAGCCGATTGCAGAATCACAGACAAAAGAATCACTGGAACTGCTATAAGATTTTTCATTTTATGGGGATGGCAACAATGGGGAAATATCCACAGGTTTAAAGTTCACGATAACAAGGACAATCTGCAAACGATTGAAGTCTACAACAGGTTGAATGGTAGCTTGTTGGAAAAGATCATAATCCCGTGAGCGGACATTGACCACCTGTCCAACGATCAGGTCTGGAGGGTAACCACCACCCAAACCAGATGTCAAAACGAGATCACCGGTCTCCACAACCGCATCTTGCGGAATCAATTGCAAGACCACGTCGCCAGTCACAGAGCCGATCAAAGACGCTTCCACTTCTGCGTTCTGCAGGCGAACATTGACACTCGAAGCGGGATCAGTCACCAGTTGGACACGAGCCGCATCCGCGATGACAGCATCCACACGGCCAACCAAGCCTTGATCGGTCACAACAGGCATCCCACGCAAAATCCCATCATTTGATCCACGGTTGATGATGACATAATGAAGAAATGGACTCGGGTCACGTCCGATCACGGCCGCAGCCTTGTAAGTGTTTTCAGGCCTTGCACGCGAAAAATCAACCAATGCGGCAAGCACTTGCGTCTCACCCACTTGTTGTTGGAGTTGGATCACCTGTGCCTGAAGATTGGCAACATCGTTCTGCAATTGCGTATTTTGCTGACGCAGGGATGCAATATCACGTGGCGATGTGAAAAAATCCTGCACGGCAATAAAGCGTGAAGAGAACCAGGATTGCGCATTGATCAATGTATCAGTGAACACGTTGGACGCACTGCTAAAGTACCCACCCAATGCAAGCGCCATCACTCCCCCCACGACCAGGAAAATGATCGTTGTTTGAATCGTACGTGAAAAAGAATTCCTCATGTTAGTGTGCTATAAAGTCGCCACAAAGGGCGCAATACACTTTACAGTGTATGACGTGTACTACCGCGTTCCAAGCCGACCAAATAGCGGCTCAAAACATCAAAGTCTTCGAACACCATACCAGCGCCACGTGCCACACAAGTAAGTGGGTCTTCGGCAACCCAAACACGCAACTTCAACTCATCGGTCAAGCGATCTGCAAGGCCTTGCAACAAGCCCCCGCCTCCCGCCAGACAAATGCCAACATCCATCAAGTCCGAAACGATCTCAGGCGGGACCTCATCCAATGCGTCACGGATCGTATCCACGATCACTTGCACTGAACCAGATAATGCCTCACGCATTTCTATGGAAGAGACTTCAATGCTCTCAGGTAAACCGGTGACAAGGTTGCGACCACGTACTTCCATTGTCTTTTCAGGTTGAAGCGGATATGCAGAACCGATCTTCCATTTGATCTGCTCAGCGATCCCTTCGCCAACCAGCAAGTTGTATTTATTTCGCAAATACTGGACGATATCCTGATCCATTTCATCGCCAGCCACACGCAGTGAACGGGAAGCCACTACACCGCTCATGGACAGCACAGCCACTTCAGTCGTCCCGCCGCCGATATCTACAACCATGCTTCCATGAATATCTGAGACGGGAAGCCCCGCTCCCAACGCCGCGGCAATTGGTTCCTCGATCAAATAAGCGGCTCTCGCCCCTGACGCCATGACCGCATCATAGACCGCTCGCTTCTCCACTTCCGTCACGCCGGTGGGGATACCCACAACCACACGCGGACGAGGTAGTGGTACAACACTCTGCTCATGGACACGACCAATAAAGTATTCGAGCATAACCTGTGTAATATCGAAATCTGAAATCACGCCATCGCGCAACGGACGGACAACAGCCACATTTCCAGGCGTACGGCCCATCATTTCCTTGGCTTCCAGGCCAATCGCCAGCGGCTGGCGCAAACGTTTATCTATTGTGACCCAGGACGGTTCATTAATAACGATACCCTTTCCGCGCACATTCACCAAAGTGTTCGCGGTCCCCAGGTCGATCGCTATATCTAATGAAAACAGGCCTAATAGCCAATTAATCGGGTTAAACGCCAAAGTCGGCTCCTCGATGAGAGTTTCAAAGCAATAACTTGCGGAAGTATTATACCTAACAATTCGTATCCTCGTGTCAGACAATGTGTTTAAGACAAAAGTGGAAAGACCAAAATTCCAACCAATATAAAAGGAGCGGGCATGTCAAAGATCGCGTTTGTAACAGACAGCACGGCATATATTCCCCGGGAAGTAAGGGAGAAGTACCCAATCACAGTGGTTCCCCAAGTGGTCATTTGGGAAAATGAGACATTTGAGGATGATGTAACTATCACATCTGAACAGTTCTATACACGGCTAAAGACCGCCAAGGTCATGCCATCCACTTCGCAAGTTTCCATAGTCAACATGCATAAGACCTTTAACAATCTTATCGAGCAAGGATATGAAGTACTGGGCGTATTTCTCTCATCCAAATTGTCTGGCACACTACAATCTGCCACACTCGGACGAGAGGAGCTTGCCAGTGGCAAGGAAAAGGTCCACATCCTAGACTCTGAAACAACGGCCATGGCAATGGGCTTTCAGATTCTCACAGCCGCACGCGCCGCAGTAGACGGTGCATCCATGGCTGACTGCAAAGCACTCGTTGAAAAAGCACGCGCCCACACTGGCCTGTACCTTACGGTTGATACTCTTGAGTTTCTGCATCGTGGTGGAAGGATCGGGGGAGCACAAAGGTTCCTCGGAACAGCACTCAACCTCAAGCCCATCCTGACCGTTGAAGGCGGACGTGTGGAAGCGTTGGAAAGAGTCCGCACACGAGGCAAGGCACTCGATCGCGTCGTCGAATTGATCGCGGAGAAATGTGCTGGTAAATCACCGGTCCACATCGCCACGTTACACGCCAACGCAGAAAGCGATGCGAAGATACTGGTTGATAAGATATCGCCTCTAGTGAACCCTGTGGAAACAGTCTTCGCCGCAGTCAGCCCAACGGTAGGAGCGAACACAGGCCCAGGTACAGTTGGCCTCGCCTATATGGCAGGAATGTAAGATAACCCAATCCCCTCTCCAATCGAGAGGGGATTTTATTATTGCATGTTGTCCACAGACACAAACTTTGCTTTTGAAAAAGCGCCATTTATGTCTGCACTGGGTATAATTCGAGCATGCAACATCCAGACCCCTTGGTCATCGGCATTGCAGGCGGATCAGGTTCAGGAAAAACGACAGTTGCCCAAGAGATCTTGCAACGCGTTGGGCCAGACCGCATTGCATTCCTTCAACATGACTCTTACTACAAAGATATTAGTGGACTTCCTCCTGCACAAAAAGCAGAAGTCAACTTCGATCATCCCAACTCACTCGAAACAGAACTCCTGATACAACACATCGCGTCTCTTCGTAACGGGAAATCTGTTGAGGTCCCGATCTACGATTTCTCCACTCATAGCCGCACCAGCCAAACATTTACAGTTCAACCGCGTAAAGTCATAGTCGTGGAAGGGATTCTCATCTTCACCGAAGCCGACCTACGAAAAATGTTTGACTTAAAAATCTTCGTGGATACCGACTCCGACCTACGCTTCATCCGCCGACTCGAACGCGATATCACCGAACGCGGACGAACAACCGAGTCTGTCATCCGGCAATATCAAGCAACTGTTCGCCCTATGCACCTCGAATTTGTAGAGCCATCCAAACGATATGCAGATGTTATCATCCCCGAAGGTGGACACAATGCCGCCGCGCTCGATATGGTCGTAGCGCGAATTGAAGCCTTGTTAAAATAGATTGTAAAATTCTTTAGTCTCTCTTTCGAGATCGGGAAAGAAGGGAGACTAAAGAAGCATCACAAAGTAACATACTACTCATAAGGAGAAAATAATGGCAAAACAATGGACTACCCCACCCGCAATGCAGATCGACCCCAAGAAAAAATACAAGGCACACATGGAAACCGACAAAGGCACCATGGTCATCGAACTCTTCGCCGATAAGACCCCCAATACCGTTAATAGTTTCGTATTTCTCTCCCGCGAAGGATTCTACGATGGTGTTATCTTTCACCGCGTAATTGACAACTTCATGGCACAGGGTGGTGACCCCACCGGCACCGGCATGGGCGGCCCCGGTTACAAGTTCGGTGATGAATTCCACCCCAGCCTCAGGCACGATAAGCAAGGCGTACTTTCCATGGCAAATGCAGGTCCAGGCACAAACGGCTCACAATTCTTCATCACACACGGGCCCACCCCCCACTTGGACAACCGCCACAGTGTTTTTGGTCAAGTTGTGGAAGGGCTTGATGTGCTCATGTCCATCCCGCCGCGTGACCCAAACAACCGTAACGCACCTGCGGTGAAAATCGTCAGTGTCACCATCGAAGAAAGCGAATAAGAAATTCCAGAATGAAATTCAAGAGCGCGCAGAGTCATAAACAACTCATGCGCGCTCTTTATACGCTTCAACAAAGAGATACCTTTGGACAAAAAAAATCACGATACAAAGCCTGCATCATCCTCTTTACGAACCAATATCCTCCGCATCATTTCTCTGCTTGCTGTTGTAGGGATCACGCTTTCCATCTACAACATCCGGGAACATGTGGCGGAGTTCGAGAAATTTGGTTACGCTGGTATCTTTGTGATTGCGTTGCTGGCGAATGCAACGGTCCTTCTGCCAGCACCCGGCGTAGCCATCGTCTACGCAATGGGAGCTGTCTTTAATCCCCTTGGAGTTGGCCTTGCGGCAGGGACAGGTGGCGCTGTCGGTGAACTCTCTGGCTACCTCGCAGGCTTCAGCGGACAAGCCGTAATCGAACGCACAGACATTTACGAACGCTTCAAACCCTGGGTGAATCAATATGGCGGTTGGGCGATACTGGTTTTATCTGCAATCCCCAATCCTTTCTTCGATGTGGCAGGTATCGCCGCAGGCATTGCCAAAATGCCCATGCGGACCTTTTTAGTATTCACATGGGGCGGACAGATCATCAAAATGACACTATTCGCAATTGCGGGGCACTACTCCCTCACATGGTTGACTAACTTCATGGACTAAGGAACACAATATGTCTGAATATCAAAAGATCGATTCGTATCTTGAAAAGAATCTCAGCACCAGTCTCGATGAACTTGGCAAACTCGTATCGCAACCCAGTATCAGTGCACAAGGCATTGGTCTAAAAGAATGTGCCAGCCTCGTAGCCGATATGCTTCGTGCACGCGGCTTTACTGCTGAAGTCATGGATACAGTAGGCGCGCCTGTCGTGTTTGCAGAACGAAAAGGCAAAAGCAATAAGACCCTACTCTTCTACAATCATTACGATGTGCAACCTCCCGAACCACTTGAACTTTGGGATTCACCTCCTTTTGAGCCAGAGATACGCGAAGGCAAAATGTACGGTCGCGGTATCAGCGATGATAAAGGACATATCGTCTCACGTTTGCATGCCATTGATTCGATCCTCGCCACCGATGGCGACCTCCCTTGTAATATCAAATTCATCATCGAAGGTGAAGAGGAAACTGCCAGCCTTCATTTACATGAATTTATTCGCGACAATAAAGACAAACTCAAAGCTGATGCCTGCATCTGGGAATTTGGCGGCGTAGACCATCGCGGTGTACCCATGCAATATCTTGGACTACGTGGCATCTGTTACGTTGAGCTTTCTGTTGAGTCATTAGGCACCGATGTCCACTCTGGACTCGGCGGTTCAATCTTACCGAATGCGGCGTGGCGTTTAGTATGGGCCTTATCCACGCTGAAAGGACCTGACGAGCGCATTCTCATCCCCGGCTTCTATGACAACATCATACAACCGACAATGCGCGACCGCGAATTATTGGAAGCACTTCCTGATGTTGCTAATGAATACAAAAAACGTTATGGTGCTAAAGGATTCATCAAAGGTCTCACAGGTGGCACGGACCTAAAAGTAGAAGAAGTCTTTACACCCACCTGCACGATCTGTGGATTAACAAGTGGATACCAAGGCCCCGGCTCGAAAACTGTTCAACCGGCCTTTGCCTCCGCCAAAGTGGATTTCCGCCTCGTGCCTGGACAAATGCCTGAAGACATCCTCAAAAAGCTTCGTGCACATCTCGATGCTCAAGGCTTCGAAGATGTACAGATCCAATATTTGGGCGGAGAACCGGCCGCTCGGACAGAACCAGACGCCCCCTTCGTAAGAACCGTCGTTCAAGCAGCTGAGGAAGTTTATGAGGAGCCGATGCAGTTAGTCCCGATGGTGGGAGGCTCCGGTCCCAATTATCCATTTGTGCATGACCTTGGTTTACCCGTTGCAACAGCAGGACTCGGTTACCCTGATACGCGCGCACATGCACCAAACGAGAACATTCGCATCGACTTATATCTCAAACACGCGCGTCACATGGCACGCGTAATAAAAGAGTTTGCAAAAAAATAAAGTGACCTAAATCACTCCAGTTTCATGACTTTCACGAGCATAAATAAGTCTATAATTTTGTCGTAGCATATTTCACGAATAGTGGGCGTTACTGTCCACATTACCCTAGGAGGTAAATATGTTTGTCGGCGAAAGAATGTCACGTCCGGTAATTACGATTTCACCGGAGGCCCCCATCAATGATGTGCTGGCTATGTTCAGAAAAGAACATATCAGCCGTGCACCGGTTGTCAAAGATGGCAAGTTGGTGGGCATTGTCACAGAGAACGATCTGATCCATGCGTCTCCATCGGCATTGACGACACTGAGTGTATGGGAAATGCATTATTTGATCAGCAAGATCAAGATCAAAGATGTCATGACCAAAAAAGTGATCACAGTGGACAGGAACACCCCGATCGAGGAAGCCGCTCGCATCATGGCAGACAAACAGATCGGTGGTCTACCGGTAATGGAAGACAAAAAAGTGGTCGGGTTGATCACTGAGACCGATCTCTTCAAGTTATTCCTCGAACTAATGGGTGCACGCGATAAAGGCATCCGCGTAACAGCATCTGTAGAAAGCAAACCCGGTCAATTAGCCAAGATCACGAAAGCTATCGCACATGCAGGCGGCAACTTCATCTCCTTCGGCTTCTTCGATGGAGAGGATGTGACATCCAAGATCGTCACCTTCAAAGTGGAAGGCATCAAGAAGGATGATATAAAACCCATCCTGAAGAATATCGTAAAAAAGTTTTGGGACATTCGTGTGTGCTAATGTTTTGGATACAGCCACGCTTCAGGATGCACTCAAGCCTGATTCAGTTTCGATCAACATTTGTGGCGCTCCAACATATTACACTTTTCACAGGTTCATGATGGCATATAAAATCACCCCAAACATTTTTTGTTTGGGGTGATTTTGTCAAATCATTGAAACAATTACTTTCTTACAATTTTACGCCGTGGAGTTGCGGAGCTGGGTTTGTCTTTTCGAGTTGGTTTGTTTTTCAATTCTTTTATCTCGGTCTCTGTCAAATAGCGCCATTGACGAGGTTTTAGAGAACCCAGAGCAAGGCTTCCGATTCTGATACGTACAATCCGCACGACAGGTAAGCCGAGTTGCTTGCACGTTTCGCGAATTTGGCGCTTTCGTCCTTCTGCCATAATCACACGCACCCAAGCGCCTTTTCCTTGCGATTGCTCATAGCGTACATCTACAGGCGCGGTCTTATAGCCATCTTCCAAAACAACACCGCGCTGCCATGTTTCCACCTGCTCTCTGTCAGGTCGTTGAGCAAGAAGAACTTTATACTCTTTCGTATGTCCATAACGTGGATGAGTCAAGCGGTTGGCGAGGTCACCATCGTTAGTCATTAAGACTAACCCCTCGCTCTCGAAGTCAAGCCGCCCTACTGGATATAAGCTTCCGGGCACATCCACAAGACTTCGCACGTTTTGACGATCGTCACCGCGTTCGTTCTCAACGGTAGACAACACATTGCGAGGCTTGTGTAATGCAATATATGTCAATGTCTCTGCCGCCGCAATGGGCTTTCCGTCAAGCATAATCTTATCGGAGGCAGGGTCAGCTTTTTGGCCGAGAGAGGCGATTTGTCCGTTTACACGCACACGCCCGGCTGTGATCAGATCCTCGCACGAACGGCGGGATCCATAACCAGCTTGGGCAAGAATTTTTTGTAATCTTTCTGCTGTCATAGTGGCGGAATTATACCCGTCACACCATTAATTTGAGTAAAACAGTAGTAAATACGCCAAATTTCGTATATTTGACATGAAACTAATAGCTCTGCTTTACGTCTAGTTGTTGAATTTTAATACAATTAAAATGCTCTTGTCCTGCTTTTATGTTGAGATTTCAAGTGATTTGGTGTAATATTCACGCCAAAGGCAACACTTGGGAAAAATAAACCTGTTTGGAGAACTGATAGTGGAAGCTTCAGAAAAGTTTTGCCCTGTTTGCAAAAACAAAAACGAACGTTATGCCATCATGTGTATTCATTGTGGTGAGAAATTAGTAGAGAGTTCCACTGGCAT
Organism: Candidatus Defluviilinea proxima; assembly: GCA_016721115.1. Classification (NCBI taxonomy): domain Bacteria; kingdom Bacillati; phylum Chloroflexota; class Anaerolineae; order Anaerolineales; family Candidatus Villigracilaceae; genus Candidatus Defluviilinea; species Candidatus Defluviilinea proxima. The sequence continues at coordinate 3,082,494 of JADKIW010000001.1, read as the reverse complement.
GGCGAGAACAACAAGAAATACCGGAGGGATATTCACCGATTCGGCCAAAATCCCGGAAACCCTCATCAATAAGGCATTGATCCCTGAAGATGGAATTGCTGTCTATGCCGCAGGAACGCTAAAACCTTACTATCTGCATGTTAAAAAAGAAATTATCATTGGTCGCAAGTTTGAAGATTCAACAGAAAACTTTCTCGACCTCTCAGGATTGGATGGTTTCAATCTTGGACTTTCAAGGCGACATGTAATGATCCGAAAAGCCGAAACCGGATATGAAATCACTGATCTATCAAGTACAAATGGTACATGGATGGATGATGAACGACTTGTTCCAGAGAGACCTTACCATCTCAAGAATGGTGCACAACTACGCATAGGTCGTTTAAGGCTGTTGATCGTCCATCATTCTGTCGGCGAACCATCAGCTAAATAACAGGGTATACTTTACATTATTTTATGAATCATTCTGGTAATTCTCTCGATGCAAAACTTCATGACGCTGTAGAGCTCCTTAAAGCCGGTCAAAAAAAGGAAGCACGCCAGGTGTTACGTGAAGCGCTTACCATGGACCGCAACAACATCGCAACATGGGAGCTTCTTTGGCATGCCGCCTACAACATCGAAGAGGAATTACAATGCCTGAAACATATTCTCGCACTTGATCCGAAGCACAAGGAAGCCCGACAACGCTTCGATACACTGCGTCCATCAAGTATCAGCCAGCCGCTATCTGCAAACGACCCAATTCCACATACACCTAAGCGTCCATCATCTCGCAAGAAGAAACAACAATCTGGTGTTCTGTTGCTATTTCTTGGGTTATGTATCTCAACCATATGTACCAGTGTTGCCGGGTTTGCTTTATTTCGTAGCGGGTACATTCCGCTCGGTGGCCCATCCAGTAGAACTGCTACTGCGCTGGCTGCAAATAACGCCAGTTGTCAGATATTGATAGATAAAGCAATTCAATCATCCGGAAGTTATTGTGATAACACCGGCCCCAATAATGTTTGTTATGGCAATACAACTATTAAGGCCGATCTTACGACCAATGCAACCCGTCGTTTTTCAGAACGCGGAGACATGATCGCCGTCAACGAGCTGAAACGACTTACCGCTGCACCTCTCAATCTTGCCAATAATGAATGGGGAGTTGCGGTATTCAAGGTTATTGCAAACCTACCTCGTTCTCTTCCGGGCGAAACCGTCACAATGGTGGTGTTTGGAAATGCTACACTTGATAACGACAGCGGCAACAGTGGAAACCTGGAATCATTTTATTTCTCCAGCGAACTTGGAAAAGTGACCTGTGAGAAAGTACCTTTTGATGGGCTAATGATCACTTCGCCCGATGGAAGTGGCGTGCATTTCAAAGTTAACAATTCTGAGCTTACCCTGATCGGGTCTGCCAGTATAAAAGCCATCAAAAATGGCGACATGGAAATCAGCGTATACAAAGGTTCAGCCAGAGTCGTTTCAAATGGCAAGGAACAATATTTTGGTGCAGGTCAAAAAGTCAGTGTTGCATTGGGTGGTGCAAATGGCAATCAATCAGTCGGCACACCATCTGAACCCCAGCCACTCACAAACGATGAAATGAACATGTCCTGCACATTAACCGGGCAATACTGCACACCAAGCGAGATCACCCCAGTTTCTCAAACCGATGCGCAAGGACAGATTCAAAATCAGATCACGTCCACACCATCCGTTGTCCCCACACCGACACTTTCACCTATACCATCAGCCACAGTCCCTGCGACCAATACATTATTGGTCCTTCCGAGTGCCACACATTCGCCCGGCCCCACAAAAACACCAGGGCCTACGAAAACTCCCGGCCCCACAAGAACACCAACACGTACTAATACACCCACTATAACCAATACGCCAACGCGTACGAGCACACCCACGCGTACTAATACGCCTAGCCCGACTCCGACAACTCCTGGAGCATCAACATCAACGCCAGACGCTCCATTGGTGCCATTATGCGGATCTTCTGTTTCACTTACGAATTTTGGGAATCCAAACCCCAATGAGTTTGGCATGGACATTACCAACAACGATGTGACAGCCATAACCATCAGCCGATTCTTTGCATACTGGGTAAAATCAGCGCCATCACAAAAGCTTGATAGCTTAACCTTGGACGGTAATTTGATTTGGAACACATCAGATACCACTTCACCTAGTGACATATCAGGGTCTGATTGGAGAGGTGGCGCCAATCTCACAATACCAAGTACAGCTACACAAAACCTCGTAGTAACTTTTCAGGATAACCTGGACCCCACAGGATATGAACTGCATATCTATTTCGACAGTGGTTGCCAGATTGTGGCATCTAAGTGACATTACCTCTTTACAATGGTCACTTCCTCCGCTTATTCACACCCAACATTAAACACACTAACCCCTGGAGCACTATTCCGTCAGTATAAACTGCTCGAACAAATTGGCGTTGGCGGACAAGGTGTGGTGTGGTCAGCCTTGCACGAAACACAAAAATGCATCTATGCGATCAAGTTCAACGAGGTTCCTGACACCAACGAAGGTGAAGCAGATGAAATCAGGGATGAATATCAACTGGCAAAGTTGGTTACCTTGGATCATCCTCATATTCTTCCGCTAGAAGAATATGGGTTTGAAGAACGAATACGTTTCACTGTCAGTCCATATCTTTCTGGGGGGACATTAACAGAAAAAATCAAACCGGGCCATTTATCCTTCGATGAAATATTGCGATATGGGGCAGAAGTTGCATCAGCCTTGGACTACCTTCACGGACAAGGGATTATCCATCGCGATCTTAAATCATCCAATATATTATTGGATACGAGCAACAACGCCTACCTTGCCGATTTCGGTCTTGCTCGCATTGTATCTGCTTCCACAATGGCCTTCCATACCGGGCATGGAACTCCACCATACGCCCCACCGGAACAAATCCAGCTCAAGGCGATCACACCAAAATCTGATGTGTTTAGTTTCGGAATTTTGCTCTACGAATTATTCACAGGTCAACTACCATGGGGAGGGAAAAGACAATTGGGTATGGAACAAACCCATTCAAGAGCAGAAATACCCAATCCATGCGAGTTCAATGATGCTTTACCTGCCGCAATATGGGATATATTCCGCCGCGTTACATCTGCCACCCCAGGAGAACGACCAAACTCAACAGGTGAGGTAATGAAAATGATGTACTATCTTTTCAAAACACCACCTGAATCCCAAATAAAACCGGGGATAAAAAATAAAGCCACAATATGCGACAGAGATGCTGAAGAATTGCTCAAAAGTGGTTTATCAAAATGGGAAACATCTAATGGCGTATACAACCTAGGGTTGACTCGATTTGCATTAATAGACCTGTATCGCTCAAAGATCAACACCGATATTTACGGAAAGTTCGTATTATCCCAAGCAATAAACTATGGATACAACGACGACGAGTGGTGGACAATTGTTAACAACCCAAAAGATAGGCTTATGGTCTCCTCCCTCTTGTTAGGCAAAAATAACGATGCGATCACTGCACGTATTATTGAGCACCTAAAAAGCGAGGTCAATACCAATGCACTCCCCAAGGGATTACCCAACAGCATAACGATCTCATTGCTGGAAACAGGCATCAAAACAGATAATGTGTTTCTACGCAAGGAGATTTTCGATGGGATACGTACGCTCACGCGTCAAAGAAACGAATGGGATGATCGGTTACTACAACCCAGTCAGCTCAAACGACTTGGAGATCTGGCGATTGAAGACTCAGATATAGGCGATACCACAGCAGAATTGATCGGTCATCTTCGATCCCCGTCAGCGATCAAGGCCATCCTTAAATACAAGGATGATGAAAGAAAAATGGCGGCGCTATCATTAATCCAAAAAGTGGCGGGGAGCCTGCCAACTGACGTCCAAGCTGATATGCGATTAAGACTATCCATGAGCTGGATCGTATATCGATTAACTCAGCGGCCGGTAAGCTTGGCAAGCGCATATATACTGGCATTTTTCGGCGCGGCTTTGGGTGTGGGCATACAAGTGTATTTCACTTATAATTTTCCAAGCTTCCTCGATACGGTACGCCTTACCACATCCCTGGAACAGGGGTTGATCATCGGCGCAATCTTCGGGCTTGGAATTTTTTCGACACGTGTCATTGTTGAAAGATTCCAATCATCCAACGCATTTCTTCGAATTGCTCTCGGTACATGTACCGGACTTATAGGATTGAATATCTGCCTGCTTATCTTTCATATTCTTTTTGTCAGTACGCCTCCCAAGGGATTTTCCATTACGGTCGCCTGTCTGCTCATCGCCCTTGGATTTGCGATCAGTGGTCTGATCCGTTCTCGTTTACTCAGGATGATCCTATCAAGTTTTTCGGTTTTTGCCGCGATCCTTGGAACATGGTGGATACACATCAACTTCGCCGCATCTCCCGTGGACCTGACTCCTGTCTTCCGCTACGATTATTCCTGGCCGCTGACACAAATTGCACTCATCGCATCCGTCATCGCCGTTTCGATCGGTATTTTCGGGAATCTTATTGATCTTTCCATCATAGAAAATTGAGGTTTGTAGAAATAATGGTATATGGCCTATCAACGATGGTGGCTATGTGTCTTTTTCGCGTGGGAAATCTGTCACTTTTTCATCTATTATGCATCCAATAAAAGAAAACAATACCTCGATCGCACAGGAGCACTTACAATGAGCAAAAAGAACAAGAAACCGGTAAAGTCAAAAAATAATTCAACTTTGATCTGGGCGGGGGTGGGCATCGCTATACTTGTACTTGTCGGGATATTCCTTCTTCAACAAAATAACGCCGCAACCACCAACAAACTTCCTCGCGAAATTTCAGTTTCCGAGGCATCCGCAAAACGTGATGCAGGAGCTTTCATTTTAGATGTTCGTGAGCCAGACGAATGGAACGAGAGTCATATCCCCGGTGCAACATTGATACCACTCGGAGAGCTGGCATCACGTGTGGACGAATTACCAAAGGATCAGGAGATCGTCGTGGTATGTCGCTCCGGTAATCGCAGTCAACAAGGACGCGACGCTCTCCTTTCGGCAGGCTTTTCGCAAGTCACTAGTATGGCAGGTGGCATCAAACAATGGACAGCCGCAGGTCTTGAAACAGTCAGCGGACCGTAAAACACGGCAAGACTCTCATGACGATGAGTTGGATGTTGTTCAACTCATCGTTTTAATTTAAATTAAATCAGCAGGGATTTATATAAACAAGACACGACACCCACTGTGCAGGATATGACGACGGATTGCTATACAAAAAGTTTTTCAAAACTTGATTTATGCACCGGTTATAATCCCAGCGTGAAAAGAATTATTGAGAAAATGAAAATTCCCAATTGGAATGAAATTGCTCCAGTTTATGCTGTAATTACTCTCATTGTTTACGGCTGGACGCTTTACTGGGCCATACATGAACTTCCTGCTTGGTTGAATTATCTACAACTAGGCGAAGTTATCAATTTATATTTTTATTTCTTGGTGACTAATTTTCTAGAGAGTTTATTGATCCTAATATTTATAGTCGGTCTATGTATAGTACTACCGCGGAGTTGGCTTCTCGACGATTTTATTTATCGAGGGACTGCGCTGTCACTCTTCATAACAACATATCTAACCGCAATGATCATACGGCGTTCCCAAATCCTGGAGTTTTCAACCAACATGGTCAAATGGTTTCCGGTTATTCTGGGTATCACGCTTCTTTTTATTGTTATTTTTGAAAAATTACCCTTCATAAAAAAACTAGTCGAGGGATTTGCTGACCGCGCAACCGTTTTTCTGTATATCAACATCCCGGTAAGTATTCTAGCAATCCTTGTCGTCATAACACAAGCCATAAAAAAGTAGAATCGGGAATTCCATGCGATCAATCAATAGACGGGAGTTTTTAAAACTTATCCCAATTTTAAGTGGAGCTTTATTTAGCACAGCCAACGCTGTAAAAAATGGGGTTTTAAAAAGTACCCAAGATGATCTCCTAAACGTTGTAATCTTTGTTTTTGATGCCCTATCAGCAAGCAACATGTCAATTTACGGGTATCAGAGGGATACAACGCCAAACTTGACACACTTCGCCCAACATGCCAACATCTATCACTCTCATTATTCCGGAGGCAGTTTCACTACATCAGGCACAGCATCACTGATGACAGGTACGTATCCTTGGACACATCGTGCCCTAAATCTATTTGGTCTCATTGAAAGGGATTTGACTCAAAACAATATTTTCAATGTCATCGGGGCACAATACGAACGTATCGCGTTTTCGCAGAATCTTCTTCCAAACCTCTTTCTGGAACAATTTCCTAATGATCTGGAAGTCATCATGAATCCAGCTTCATTTAGCCTTACAAATTATCTGTATGGGTCTATTTTCAAAAATGATCGAAAGACTAGCTATCGTGCTCAGGATTTTTTGGCACTTGAAGAACCAACCGTACTTTCTCACTCATTAGTATTTGGGCCATTTATAAATTATTTACTCGAGCGTAAACGCGCAGCGATCAGTAAAGAAAATAATCCATTAGGGATCCCACAAGTCAAAAATGGTGCATTTCTTTTCACTTTGGAAAATCTTATGAATGGGATAGGGGATAATTTAGAAAGTTCTACAGGACCATATATGCACTATTACCATATCATGGCGCCTCATGAACCATATCGTCCTGACGGTAAGTTCTATGATCGTTACAACAAAGATGATTTCAGTCTGGTTAAAAAGCCCAGAGCAAAGTTCGATACCGGCTACAAACAGGTGAGGTTGGATAACAATCGAAAAATATACGATGCATACATTGCCAATATTGACGATGAGTTTGGCAGGTTGTTAGACAGAATGGAAAGAAATGGCATTTTTGAAAACAGCTATGTAATCATCACATCGGATCATGGAGAAATGTTCGAGCGTGGCATTGAAGGGCACCTTAGTAGTCATTTATACGAGCCGGGCATTCATATACCTTTGTTAATCTCGGCCCCGGGCCAAAAAGCGCGCAAGGATATCTACACACCAACTAATAGTGTTGACATACTACCAACTATAAGCCACAACATACATGGGACAGTGCCCGACTGGAGTGAGGGAAAGATTCTCCCTGGGCTGGGAGGTATGGACGATTTAGAGCGCAGCATATTCACCGTGGAAGCCAAGTCCAATTCAGCATTCCGGCCACTCACAAATACAACTATTGCCATGCGAAAAGGGAATTACAAGATAGTACATTACACCGGCTATAAGAAAGTTGATGATTTCTTTGAGTTGTACGATATCCAAAATGACCCCGAAGAGCTTAATGACTTATATCCGTCCAACCCATCTATATCACAAGCATTGAAAGAAGAATTATTAGATACGCTTCAAACTCAAAACAAAGATTCGTAGCGTCAAAACGCTAAGAAATCAGATATAACAGAATATATAATCAAGTAGCGGACGCTTTCAGCGTCCGCTACTTGATTATTATTACTTATCCCTTCAACAACTCGCCTGTGGTCTGTTGCTCTTCCTCTTCTTCAGGTTTCGCCAGTGGCGGCATCTCAAGAATGGAACTCAAGCCAAAGTGCTGCAAGAATTCGGGGGTCGTGGAGTACAAGATCGGACGTCCCGGCCCATCGGCGCGCCCCGACTCTAAGATCAAGCCTTTGTTCAACAGACTCTTGATCATACTGTCGCTGTTCACGCCACGGATCGAGTCAATGTGCGGGCGTGTGACCGGCTGTTGATATGCAATGATGGCCAGTGTCTCCAAGGATGCACGGCTCAGGCGTGAAGTTGCTTCCAGACCAAGGAAACGCTCGATCAACTCAGCAAGTTCAGGAGCAGTCGTCAGTTGTACACGTCCAGCATGTCGTTGCAGACGCAGGCCTCGGGTAGTTAAAGAGGCGTCCAGTTCGTTAAGTCCACGCTCGACGACAGAAGAAGACACATCCAATGCGGTTGCCAGTTGGGCAATTTGCACAGGTTCCGCCGCAACAAACAGGATCGCCTCCAGCTTTACAGATAGTGGCAATTCAGTTTCGATATTTTGCTCTGAAGAAGGTTGAGATTCGCTCATGCTATAATTGCTCCGTCAAACTCGAAAATGGAATCAGAATGAAAAAAATTTCACCACTGTTATTCTTTATCGTACTTATTCTCGCATCACTGGCTTGTACCGTCTTCATTGGCGGGCCAGATTATTCAGATCGTCCTGTCATCCCTGCCTCAGCTGAGGCCGCCGAAAGTTTGAAGGTCGAGATCCAAAAGGCTTACGAAGCAGGCGCATCCACAGGCCAAGTCACCATCACGATCACCGAAACACAGATCACGTCTGTATTAGCACAACGCCTGCAAACCGATCAAAATCTGCAGACAGATTCCAAACCGTTCATCACAGACCCGCAGGTGTATTTGCGCGATGGTCAGATGCAGATCTTCGGCAAAACTCAACAGGGCATGCTCACTGCTAACATTGGCATCATCGTCTCGATGAGTGTGGACGAAAACGGCAAGCCCAAGATCGAGATCGTCTCTGCTGATTTCGGCCCTCTGCCCGCACCCGAAAGTCTCAAAGAAGCCATTTCCTCGATGATCGATGAAGCGTATACTGGCTCGGTCGGCCCGGTAGCTACCGGACTTCGCATTGAAACGATTTCGATCGCTGATGGAACATTGACCATCGTTGGACGTATCAAGTAGCGCACGGATTATACACCAGACGAAATGCCCCGCTTCTCTCTTAACTCGATCCTGTTCGCTCTACTACTGGCAGTCTCCACGCTGACAGCTTGCCGCTCGCCGCAAGTTACGAGCGAGGATATTGTTGTCCACATAACAGCAGATGGCAAGACACAGGATGTTACATTACCAGCGGGAAGCACAGTATCGCAGGCATTTCAAACTGCAGGCATTACGGCTGGAAATCTCGATAAGTCTGAGCCGCCACTTTATACAGTGCTCAACAACGGGGACACCATCACACTCACTCGTGTAGAAGAAAAATTTGAAACGCAGGAACAGGTCGTTCCTTTTGAGCGACAGGTTGTACGCAATGAGTCGTTACCCGAAGGCGAAACAAGACTCGTCCAAGCTGGCGTAAACGGTTTGGAGGAATTAACCTATCGCATCGTGCTCGAGAACAAAGAAGAGATCAGTCGTTCGGTCGTCAAGTCTGTGACCTTGCAAGAGGGTGCACCGGAGATCGTAATGATCGGCGCACAATCATCTTTTGCGCCATTGCCTATCCCAGGCAAGATCGCTTACCTCGCTGGTGGCAACGCGTGGATCATTGATACATCCACTGCCAACCGCACGCCCATCGTCACCACCGGTGATCTCGATGGACGTATCTTCTTCCTCTCCCCCAATGGCAGTTATCTGGTCTTTACACGTAAATCCACCAAACCCGCTGATAAAGAGATCAATACCATATGGGCTGTACGCACGAATGGCGGCAAACCGTTCAGCACCGGCATCTCGAACGTTGTCCATTATGCCGAATGGATCCCCGGCACAAACTCCATTGCCTACTCCACTGTTGAGCCGCGCAGTACCGCCCCGGGCTGGCAGGCCAATAACGACCTACAACGTTACAGCATCACCACCGGCGCAAAGGCCAAGATCCTTGATGCGAGCAGCGGCGGCGTGTATGGTTGGTGGGGCATGATGTATTCTTTTTCGCCAGATGGACGTCTAGCATATGCCCGTCCAGATGGTATCGGATTGGTGGATATAGATAAAAAATATACCAAGCCCATGCTTGATATCATCCCCTTCAACACTCATAGTGACTGGGCATGGCTTCCCTCCATCACTTGGGGCGCGGACGGCAAGACGCTGTACTTCACATCCCACGCGCCGCCACCCAGCTTGGTAAGCGAAGAGGACTCACCGTTCTTTGACATCAGTGCCGTATCGTTTGAAAACGATGCCAATGTTGAGATCATCAAACAGACAGGCATGTTTGCTTATCCGTCTGCTTCATATCTACAATCGAGTTCGAGCGAAAGGCAATATCAGATCGCGTATTTGCAGGCGATCTTCCCCGAGCAAAGCGAGACGAGCCGCTATAGAGTCGTCGTGATGGATAGAGATGGATCGAACCGGCGAACAATCTTCCCTGCGAATGATGCGCCCGGTCTCCAGCCGCAGACTCCGCTTTGGGCGCCGGGTCAGATCGATGGGCAAACCGGTGACTTCATCGCAGTCGTCTATCAAGGCAATCTCTGGCTGATCGATAGCGGTAACGGACAGGCCTATCAAGTGACAGGTGATGGTTTAATCACAAGAATTGATTGGAAGTAGAGAAGACCCTAAAGGTTTAGGAAACCCTTAGGGTCTGAAAATAAAATTTATAAAGGAAAACAAATGCGTATTTTAATTACAGGAGCTGCCGGATTTCTTGGCTCACATTTATGTGACCGCCTTTTGAGTGAAGGACACCAGGTCATCGGGATGGATAATTTCGTGACCGGTAACCCGGATAATATTGCTCACTTGATGGGAAACGAAAACTTCTCATTCCAAAAGCATGATGTATCGAACTATATCTTTGTAGCCGGCAAAGTGGATGCCGTTCTGCACTTTGCGTCACCCGCCAGCCCCAACCCTGAGTCACCGTCTGGGTATTTCAACTTACCCATTCAAACCATGAAGGCGGGCGCTCTCGGTACGCATAACTGTTTGGGTGTGGCACACAAACATAAGGCTCGTTTCCTGATCGCATCGACCAGTGAAATTTACGGTGACCCACTCGTCCACCCGCAAACTGAAGATTACACCGGCAACGTGGACCCGGCCGGTCCCCGCGCAGTATATGACGAGGCCAAACGCTTCGCCGAATCATTGACAATGGCCTATCACCGTTACCACGGTGTAGACACACGCATTATCCGCATCTTCAACACCTACGGTCCGCGCATGGACCTTGAAGATGGCCGTGCCCTGCCAAACCTGCTCAAGCAAGCCTTGCTTGGTCAACCGCTCACTGTGTACGGAGACGGAAGCCAGACGCGTTCGTTCTGCTACGTGGACGATCTAGTGGATGGTATTGTCAAATTACTGTATTCTGATGAGCATCTGCCGGTCAACGTGGGCAACCCCAACGAGATGAGTATTTTGCAATTTGCTGAGACGATCAACAAGATCGTAGGCAACAAAGGCGGCATCACATACAAGGACGCACGCAGTGTCCGCGACCCGCAACAACGCCAACCCGATATCACACGCGCCCGTTCCATTCTCAAATGGGAACCCAAAGTGGAATTGGAGGAAGGCTTGCGCAAGACGGTCCCGTATTTCAAACAGAAGTTGGGGCTGGCATGATCATCGCAGACGCAAAAGAAAGAAATCGTTTTTTCAAATTCGCAGTGGTGGGCGCAACAGGTTCAGTAGTGGACATCGGCATTATGAATCTATTGACCCGCCTGTTCCACCTTCCGCTAGTGGCGGCAGGAAGTATCTCCTTCATTTGCGCGGTGACAAGTAATTTTATCGGTAACCGCTATTGGACATACCCCGACTCGCGCTCACGTCCGCTTGCCCATCAATTAGGCATGTTCTTTCTGGTGAACGCCATCGGGATCGCCATTCGCATACCGATCTTGAAATACCTTGAACCGCCCATTGCCTTGTTCATCGAAAACATGACCCACATGACTTACCAAGCGGCTGACGCTCTGGCCAAAAATGCGACCCTCATTTTTGCCATCGGTGTTGTCATGCTTTGGAATTTCTTCATCAACCGTTACTGGACGTATAACGACGTGCAATAAATCCAGAAAGGGGCACGGCCTATGGCACAACAAAACCAACAACGAATCATCCCGATCTACGCTTCGAATGGAGAAGCGGAAGCCTTCCTTGTATTCCCTTATCTCTTCAACAGAACTGGGGAATGGATCGGCTTTGTGACGCCCAAACGTGAAGTTTATTCCGTGATGGGGAATTTTGTCGGAAACCTGAGCGACGACACGCGCATCATCCGCAAACGTTCGGAGAATGAACTCAAACCCCGACTTCAACCCCCGCCAAAGCCGGGCAAGATCGCCGCACCATCCAGCATTCCGCTCGCGCCCATGATGAGCGACCTGCCCCTCGGCCTGATTGACGTATTGCAAGACGAACCAGATCGCCTGCACACCGTAGATGGCGGAGAATTACGCGAGGACATGGATTGAAGATAAAAAAACAGGATTTTTCTTGATAGTATTAAGTTGATCCTGATTGGTGGGTTAGTTTTATTCAGTACAAACTATTTTTTGCCCAATCACACAGCACTAGAAGTTGCTTCGTTTACAGGAGGGGTGATTGGGTATGTAATTTATATTCGAGCAAGCAACTGGGGTGTTGGTTGGTTATCTAATTATTTGTTTCGGTCGACAGCCAAGATTCCCAAACTTTGACGTCTTTCTTCCTATGGTAAACTCGTAACGAGTACACCATGAGCGACTCCACTCCCAAACCTGTCCGCGCTTCGCGTGTGACAATTTCCCAATTGATGCACCCCGAACATGCCAACATGCTGGGCAATGTTCATGGCGGTTGGATCATGAAACTCGTGGATGAAGCGGGCGCGCTGGCCTGTATGCGCCACGCCCAGCAGAAGGTCGTCACGGTCGCCATCGACTCAATGACCTTTCGCGAACCCATCCGCATCGGCGACCTGATCATCCTCAACGCCGAAGTCACCTACACGGGCCGCACCTCCATGGAAACCGAAGTGGAAGTCATCGCAGAGAACCCCATCACCGGCAAACGCACCCATACTAACAATGCGTATCTCGTCTATGTGGCGCTGGATGACGAAGGCAAACCGTCACCCGTCCCACCATTATTGGCAGAGACTGATGAAGAAAAACGCAAGATGGCCAGCGCCCTTGAAAGACAGAAATACAGGTTGAAGAAATAACCCGTCCTGAGCGAAAGTCGAAGTCCCGCAGTCGAAGGGCATGTAAGCAAAGCAATAGGTATTCCAAGAAACGCGCGCTTCGACTTCGCTAACGCTCCGCTCTGCGAGGAGACAATAACCATGACCACACCCGACCTCTCCCAACCCGAATCCCACGCCGAACAAACGGACTCCAAAGAACGGGTCGCGCACCCGATCAAAAGTCTGCGCGAACTGATCGATCACGTTGCTGGGAAGAACCTCCCGCCTCTTCCCCCAGACGACGGCCGAATCACGGAGCCCACGCCTTTCCCTTTCCTTGCCATTGTCGGCCAACAGGAAATGAAACTCGCGCTCCTGCTCGGACTCATCAACCCCAACATCGGTGGGATTCTCCTCATCGGTCCGCGCGGCACAGCCAAAACGACAGCTGTCCGCAGTTTGCTGAATCTTCTCCCTTCCGTTGAACGGAGCACTTGCTACTATGGCTGTCTCCCAGAAGATATTGAACTCGGTGGCATTGACGCTGTCTGCCCGGATTGTGCAAAGAAATACGGCGAAGGGATTCCGCTCACGGCACCCGATCCTGTTCGATTAATTGAGTTACCACTCAACGCCCGCCTTGAAGATGTGGTTGGCGGCATAGACGAACGCGCTGCGGCACATGACCGTATGCGAGTCCGGCGCGGCATCCTTGCGCAGGCTGACCGCAACATCCTCTACATTGATGAGATCAACCTACTCAGTGACGAGATCATCGACTCCATTCTCGATGCCGCCGCACAAGGGACATATACCGTACGGCGCGGTCCGCTGGCGGCAACATATCGTTCGCGCTTCGTCTTGGTTGGCTCGATGAACCCCGAAGAGGGACGTCTGCGCCCGCAGATCCTCGACCGCTTTGGGTTACGCGTCATTGTGCGCGGACTCGAAGATACGAAAGAACGCTTGGAAGCGTATCGAAGAGTCAATGCCTATCTTGAGAATCCGCGTCAGATGATCGCGCAGTTTGCGGGTGAGATGGAGGCGGCCTCGTCCGAGATCCGCCTGGCGCGTGAGCGCGTGAAGAAAGTCAAATTGCCGGATACAGTCGCAAATCCAGCCATTGAGCTTGTACAAAAAATGAAAGTTGATTCCCTGCGCGCCGAGATTACATGGTTCGAAGCTGCGCGCGCCTACGCCGCCGCCGATGGCCGCGACGAAGTCACGAACGATGACCTCAAAGCTGTCGCGCCGATGACGTTACGCTTGCGTCGCTCACAATACATGAACGAATATTTCAAAGGCCAGCAAAGCGAAGAGAAAGAAATGCAAACCCTGTTGGGCGACTTCAACAAAAAGAAAACGATAAAGAAAACCAGCAAACGCAAATGAGCGCATCAAAGATCATCAACCCAGCCTATCGCATTGAAACCAAACGGCTCGTAGTACGCTGTTACAAACCCTCTGACGCCCGTTTGTTAGCCGAGTCAGTCACGGAAAGCGTCGAACATCTCAAGCCCTGGATGCCCTGGGCGCACAACGAACCTGAACCCTTCGAAGAAAAAGAAAAGCGGATGCTACGGTTTCGCGGCAACTTCGATCTTCATGAAGATTATGTCTACGGCATCTTCAACCCCGAAGAGACCAAGCTCATCGGAGGCACAGGTTTACACACACGCCTTGGCGACAAGGAAATCGAGATCGGCTATTGGATCCACAAAGACTACGTCAACAAAGGCCTTGTCACTGAATCGACATCTGCGTTGATACAAGTCGCATTCGAGGTCATTCATCTTCATCGCGTTGAGATCCATTGCGACGTTCGCAATCTCGCGTCTGCATCCATTCCGCGTAAGCTCGGTTTTACACACGAAGGCACGCTCCGCCAGAAGACTCCTTTCCTTGACCATTGGAACGACTCAATGGTTTGGGGTTTACTCGAAAGCGAATACCCCAATAGCCCCGCATCCAGGATCAAGATCAAAGTCTTCGACGCACGTGGCAATTCGTTGTTGTGAAATAATGCTACTCTGCCACAGAGAAAGGTAATTAAAACTCTGAGTTCTCAGTGGCTCTGTGGCAAAATTTTCTTATTCATCCCTGACGTTACTGAAAATTTATGAATCCCATTTTCAAAAAGTTCATCTCAAAGCCGATCCTGATCCTCATCACTATCAACATCATCATCGGCTTATTTATCTTTCGCAACTTCGGCACCTCGTGGGATGAACCGCTCTTCTACAGCTACGGCGACGCACTCGGATACGCCTACTCACCCCACGAATGGTTCAGCGGGCACTTCGATCTCTACAACTCCTACGGTGCCAGCGGAGACGACCATAAGAATCGCGGTCCCGCCTATCTTTTTCTCGCGCGTGAATTTGTCTATGGATTAAAAGCACTCGGTTCCGAATCAACTTCGGCCTGGCATCTCGTCAATTTTCTTTTCTTTCAATTTGGCATTTATTTTCTCTATCGCATCTCCAAGCGTTGGATGAACGAATCGTCTGCGTTCTTCACTGCGATCTTTTTCTCCCTCCAACCCCTCCTGTGGGGACACGCCTTCATCAACCCCAAAGACCCACCCTTTCTAACGTTCTTCCTCGCCTCGATGTGTTTTGGTTTTGAAATGGTGGATGCCATCGCACAGAACTCACAAGACAAAACGAAAAAGATCCTGCTAGCTTCGTTCTTTCTTGGCATCGCCACATCCATTCGCGTCCTGGGACCATTCGCAGGATTGCTCATCGTTCTATATTCCATCAGCAAATCCTATAAATCAAATCTCCTCGTCTTCGCGTCTCAATGGTTCAAAACGTTTTTTCCATCTATCCTCCAATACGGGTTCTTCACGATCATCATCATGTTCGCCACGTGGCCCTTCTTGTGGGAGAACCCATTCAAGAATTTCGTGAACGTTTTTATGTTCATGTCTGATAACCCAACGCATCTGCCCGTGTTATTCGGCGGTGAGACCTACGCCGCAGGTGAATTGCCGAGACGTTACTTCCCCTTTATGCTCTCCACCACGCTGACAGAACCCACCATCCCATTATTTATCATCGGCGTCGTTCTTGGCTTTTGGAAGTTGTTCAAATCAAAAAGCGAAACGCGTCGAGACCAACTTGTCTCTTTATCGCTCATGTTCGCATGGTTTGCGATTCTGGTTGCATACATCATCATCCGCAAGCCCGCCATGTACGATGGGATACGTCACTTCCTTTTCGTTCTGCCACCGGTCTTCATCTTCGCCGGACTGGCGTTTGAAGCCATTACAGATTTCTTCTCTTCTCGTCCCGGCTTCTTACCAACTTGGCTACGCGCTGGACTTGGTCTCTTGCTCATCTTGCCGGGTATCAACGGCATCGTCCGCCTCCATCCTTACGAATACACATATTACAATTCATTCATCGGCGGCACAGATGGAGCGTTCCGCAACTATGAAACGGAGTTCTGGCTCACGTGCTATAAAGATGCCGTAGAGCAACTCGACGAGCAGATAACCACACCTGTAAATCTTTATGTAAAACGCGAGGCGTACATTGCCGCACCGTACGCAACCGACAACATCACTGTCATCGATCTGCGCGGCGCGATGAATCAAGTTCGTTCGGGAGACTACGTCCTCGTCAACACGCGCACGAACGAAGATCAATCCACTTTCAAAGACGCGCCCACCGTGATCGAGATCAAACGCGGAGACGCGACATTCTGTATCGTAAGGCAAATTCCATGACCACGCATAAAGAACGCATCCAAGCTGCCATGAACGGCGAACTCATTGACCGTCCGCCAGTTGCGTTGTGGCGTCACTTCCCTGTGGACGATCAATCGCCTGAGCTACTCGCACAAGCCACCCTCCAGTATCAGCAAACGTATGATTTTGACCTCGTCAAAGTCACACCTGCATCGTCATTCTGTTTAAGGGATTGGGGTGCACAAGATGTATGGAAGGGTCACACCGAAGGGACTCGCCAATATACAAAGCATGTCATCCATTCGCCCAAGGATTGGGAGACACTTCCCATTCTTGACCCAACCGTTCCGCATCTTGCCGGACAATTGGCCAGCCTCCGTTTAATCCGCTCTGCACTCAGCCCGGAGACTCCCCTACTCCAGACGATCTTCGGTCCGCTGGCGCAGGCGAAGAATCTCGCAGGCAATGAGACTCTTATCGCGCACATGCGACTCTATCCCGAAGCCGTGATGAAAGGACTCGCCACGATCGCCGAGACAACCCGTCGTTTTGCAGAGGCGTGCATCGAAATCGGCATTGACGGAGTCTTCTATGCTATTCAACATGGACAAGCCAGTTTGTTAACTCTTGAAGAATACAAAACCTTCGGTCTGCCCAACGACTTGAAAGTACTGGAACCATCCAACCAATTGTGGTGTAACTTGCTTCACCTGCACGGACATGATGTTTACTTTTCACTGCTTGAGTCGTTTAACTTCCAGATCGTGAACTGGCACGATAGAGAAACCTTCCCGTCACTAAAAGAAGCACAACGAATCTACCCAGGGGTCGTATGCGGAGGCATGAGGCAGGATACGCTCGTTTACGAGAAGAAGGCTGAAGTCCAGAAAGAAGCGGCGGATGCCATCCAGCAAACAAATGGCAAACGGTTTATATTAGGAACGGGATGTGTTGTCCCGATCATCGCGTCGCATGGAAACATTCTTGCGGCCAGAAAGAGTGTCGAATGAGTCTCAGAGTCATCGCAGGGAAAGCCAAAGGTCGCAAACTGAAGACGGTGGAAGGCGATACGACGCGCCCCATCACAGACCGCGCCAAAGAGTCGTTGTTCAATGTCCTTGCAGGAGATGTGATCGATTCAAATTGGTGGGATTTGTTCGCAGGCACGGGTGCAGTAGGCATTGAAGCATTGAGCCGTGGTGCAACGTCTGTGCGGTTTTCAGATATGAATAAAGGGCCGATCGAGATCATCAAGTCCAATGTGGAGCATTGCGGGTTTGCGGGGCAGTCAGAGATCCGCCGCGCCGATGCGTTCGCGTATCTCGCCGCGCAACCCGACAGAAAGTTTGAATATGTGTATATCGCCCCACCACAATACAAAGAGATGTGGATCAAGGCTTTGGAATTGCTTGATGATAATATCGGTTGGCTGGCGGACGATGGTTGGGTCATCGCGCAGATCGCGCCGCGCGAGTATCGAACATCCAAGCCTACGCTGAACACACTTGAAGAATTCGAGCAACGTCAATACGGGAACACTCTTTTGGTCTTCTATCAAAGAAAACTTTCGTAATATGTTCACGAAAATCGTGCTAATAAAGTGTCTCTTAAGTCTCAAATATAATTCGTTTGTACGCGGATTTCACGGAACACACGGAAAAAGATGATTTTTTAAAGGCTCTTTTCCGTGAAAATCAGTGAACTCCGTGGCATCCGTGTCCAAAAAGGAAGTTAAGAAACAGTCACTAAGACAAACAGGAGAATCACATGGACATCCAATCCGTAAAAATCGAAAAGCCTGAAAACACCAATTTCATTCTTGGTCAATCACATTTCATCAAAACAGTGGAAGATATTCATGAAACGCTGGTCACTTCGGTACCCGGCATCAAATTCGGACTGGCGTTTTGCGAAGCGTCTGGCAAGTGTCTCATCCGTTGGACTGGGACGGATGAAGCGATGATCGAGTTAGCGAAGAAGAACGCACAAGCCATTGGCGCGGGACATTCTTTCATCTTGTTCTTGGGTGATGGTTTCTTCCCTGTCAATGTGCTGAACGCAATCAAGAACGTGCCCGAAGTGGCGCGCGTTTTTTGTGCCACAGCCAACCCCACCGAAGTGCTGGTGGCCCAAACTGAGCAGGGACGTGGCATCCTCGGCGTGGTGGATGGCTTCTCTCCCAAAGGTATTGAAGACGAAGAAGGCATCGCTTGGCGTAAAGACTTCCTGCGCATGATCGGGTACAAGACCAAGTAGGAGCTGTCATTTCGACCCGCGAAGCGGGGAGAATGTCAGTCGCTTCGCTTCTTCGAAATGACAAGACACTTTTAGTCCGAATGGGCTAAAATCGTTATATATTGGCGTGCTACAATCATGAAACAGTATCACTAGTGGAGAATCTGCAATATGACCACAAACCGCGCCCCATCCCGAATCATCCCACGCGCCTTCCCCGGCATCAAAACCGACGAGATCGAAGAGTTGATCTCAAACAGCCAGGTACGTTCGTACGTCCCCGGCGCAGTGCTGTGCCGTGAAGATGCGGCGGAGGACAAGTTCTACATGATCCTCGAGGGCGAGGTCGAAGTCACCAAGGTCATCAACAACTCTGAAACACGTCTGCTCAAGACATTGAGCGCGGGGGATTTCTTCGGCGAGATGGCGATCATCCATAATGCGCGCCGCGCCGCAACGGTCACAGCAAAAACAAATCTCACCACCCTTGAATTGGATAAAGCCGGGTTCAACCGTGTTCTACGTAACTCAAGCAGTATCGCCATGGCCATGGTCAGCGAGATCAGCGAAAGATTGCGCGAGAACGACCAGATGGCTGTGGACGATCTGCGTATGCGCGCGAGCGAACTGGCACAAGCCTACCAAAAACTTGCCGAGCAGGAACTTGCGCGCCGCGAGTTTCTCACGAACGTGGCCCACGAACTCCGCACGCCGCTCATGGTGGCAAGCGGGTATCTGCAGATCTTACAGAAAGGCATCTTAAGCGGCGACCAGCTTGCGGCGGGGGTGGACGCGGTCTCCCGCAATGTCCAACAAATCGTTACGCTCGTCAATGACATCCTGTTCCTGCAAGAGATGGACCTCGTCCTGCCTGAGTTCCAAGCAGTGGATATGCACGAAGCCGCGAAAGCCGTTCTGGAACGTTATGCATCCAAAGCGGAGGAACGCAACGTGACGCTTCGCATCGAACCGCGCCCGGGCCTGTCTCAAGTTTCAGGAGATATGAAGTCGCTGGAGCGGGCTCTCATGGCGCTCGTGGATAATGCCATCAAGTTCAGTCCTAAAGGCGGCGATGTGACGATCCGCTTCGATGAAAAGGATGATGGTGTGTTCGTATCGGTAGAGGATCACGGCATTGGCATCCAAAAGGAAGATATGGCACGCGTCTTCGACCGTTTCTATCACCTCGAAAAATATGGTGACGATCTCTTCGGCGGCATCGGCCTTGGCCTCGCGATCACGCGCCAGGTCATCGAACAACACGAGGGCAGACTCGAAGTGGAAAGCACAGCAGGTGAAGGAAGCACGTTTACGCTGTCGCTGAAGAAGTGGAAAGCGTTAGAGTAAGCATTCATCCCTCAGAGACAATGTCAGTAGGCAATGGCGGAAATAGGCATCAGTGGACTGTCAGTTAACTTCTAGTCGAGGAAATAAGGGCGGAATAGTATTTAAGCATATAGATAGGTCGATAATTATTTTTCTTATTGTACTGATATTGCTTTTTGATAGTGGCTGCATAGCGCAAACACTGTCAAAAGCTACACCCTTTATACCAACACAGACACAAATTCCAAATAGTGAACTTTCAAATTGTATTCAGGTAGATTCACAATTACCACACCTTGATGATATGGGAGGGTTGCTTTTATATGATCCATACTCAAGATATCCAAAGAATGTAATACTAATGAACACTTCAGACAGGTCAATCATCGCGTTAGGAAATACAGATGAGGGCTTGAGTGATTTGAGGGTGTCTCCGAATAGAGAATGGATTGCATACGGAAAGCTCAACGAGTCTATCACCAATGGAATAAAATCAAACTTGGTGGTGGAGAATTTCTCCACTGGCACAAAGATTGAGTCGCCATGGCATAATGATTGGGAATTGGATGGTTTAAAAACGTGGCTTAATAATAAAGATTTGCTGATCACGTTAGAGAGTCAAAATTATCCACCAGATTTCATTGCCTTAAATCCATTCACAGGTGAAATAACTCCTTTACCATCTCTGTTCCCTGATCAAGTCATTAGGTCTCCTGACCTCTATGTGCCTTTCGCTGACTACGATCCAACGTTAAATTATGTTATTTACCCGGCATTGGAAGATAACGTTTATGGGTTTTCTCTTTTTGACAGAACTGGAAACAAGCAAATTGCCTTCTCCCCATCTCTATCTATTGTCGATATTGGTGCACCTGAATGGAGTGATGATGGTCAGCAATATGCCTTTGTCGCAGAAACAAAATCAGGTGCTTATGTCCACACGGGTAAGCTTGACGGGAACGTTGATGCAACTGCTAATTTGGGTGAAGTATTACAGTCCATTCTTGTAGACAAGCTAAGTTGGTCACCTGACAACAAATATATCGCTCTTGTTGCCTACAGCATCAGTCAGCAAACCGAAAAACTGCTACTTGTTGATCTAGCAAAACAGAAAATAATAGATCCTTGTATTAAAGTGAATTATAAAAATTGGTCAGTGGTGGATTCAAAATTTCCTGTTTGGTCACCAGATGGGCAAATGTTGTTGGTTGAAAATCAAACAGAATTGGGTAAAAATGAAGTCATCCTAATAGATGTTTCTAAGATGACAGCAGGAATATTCGCCAGGGACGTAAGGGTATTAGGATGGATCTCTATAAAACCATGACTATACTTCTAGTTACCCGGCCGCTATTTTATGATCACAACATCACGTGTTGTCTCTATAACAAAGGTGTTACTACTATCAGTGTATCATCCAAACACCACATTCAACTTCCCCGCTTCATCATAAAATGACCGGGCGCTGAAGGGTGTATCTCCGCGTTTCATGGAATCAATCTTCGTCAACAAAACAGGCAAATCTTCCACAACGGGAAGTTCACCGATGGCATCATAACGAATCCATTCGGCCAATCCTTCTTTTGAAGGTTTGGGT
This sequence comes from Candidatus Defluviilinea proxima, assembly GCA_016721115.1. Taxonomy (NCBI): domain Bacteria; kingdom Bacillati; phylum Chloroflexota; class Anaerolineae; order Anaerolineales; family Candidatus Villigracilaceae; genus Candidatus Defluviilinea; species Candidatus Defluviilinea proxima. Next base: position 3,060,740 of record JADKIW010000001.1, on the reverse strand, counting down.
TCCCCTTCGTCACATTTCCCGCTAAAAATATACAAGGCAATTCCCATTTCCCCTGCATCGACAATCAATGTGCCGCACAGCCACAAGTCCGCGGTGAGGCCGGTCTCTTCGAGAAGTTCGCGTTTTGCGGAAGTCAGGATATCCTCGCCACGCTCCACGTGACCGCCAAGTCCATTGTACTTGTTCGCCCACAGGCGTTTCGTCGGCGCACCTTTGAGCAATAAATACGATTCCCCGCGCCGCAAAAATATCGCGGTGCGGGGAATGACGGTATATTGATCTTTGGTTACGCCCTGGTCAGATTGAGGCATGATAAAACATTGTGGGGATGGGCAGCAGCCCATCCCCACAGATTATGTATTACGCAACCGTGATGCTCTTATCCAAATACACATCCTGAATCGTGTTCAGGAGTTTGGCGCCTTCGGCCATCGGGCGTTGGAAGGCTTTGCGGCCAGAGATGAGACCCTGTCCACCGGCGCGCTTGTTGATCACTGCGGTCACTGCGGCTTCGGCGAAGTCATTGTCACCGGAGGCGCCACCGCTGTTGATGAGTCCAGCGCGGCCCATGTAGCAGTTCGCTACTTGGTAGCGGCACAGGTCAATCGGGTGATCGCTGGCGAGTTCACTGTACATGCGCTTATCGAGCTTGCCGTAGGAGCTGTCACCGGTGTTCAAAGCGAGGAAGCCACCGTTGTTCTCGGGCAGTTTCTGCTTGATGATGTCCGCTTCAATGGTCACACCGAGGTGATTCGCCTGACCGGTAAGGTCAGCAGAGACATGGTAATCCTTGTCCTTTTTGAAGGCATTATTACGGGTATAGCACCACAGGATTGTGCCCATGCCCAGTTCATGCGCCATCGAGAAGGCCTGTGCGATCTCAATGATCTCACGATGTGCATCGTCTGAACCGAAGTAGATCGTCGCACCGATCGCGGCGGCGCCCATATCATAGGCTTCCTTGATCGTACCGAACAGGATCTGTTTGGCGCTGTTGGGGTAGGTCAACAATTCGTTATGATTGACTTTCACCACGAATGGGATCTTGTGTGCATACTTGCGGGACATGATTCCCAGCACGCCAAATGTTGATGCGACAGCATTACACCCGCCTTCGATGGCGAGCTTGATAATGTTCTCGGGGTCGAAGTAATCGGGGTTCTTGGCGAAGCTTGCACCACCAGAATGTTCGATGCCCTGGTCCACGGGCAGAATGGACAGGTAACCAGTTCCGGCAAGACGTCCGCTGTTGTACATCCATCCAAGGTTGTTCAACACACGGTTATTGCGGTCCGATTGTATGAACACACGGTCCATAAAATCTGGGCCGGGCACATGCAAGCGTTCCTTCGAAATTTTGGGCGAGTTGAATCCAAGCAGGGATTCAGCCTTATCACCCAATAGGGATTGAATATCGGTAGCCATTTTAATTCTCCTTGACCGGCGCAACACGCGCACGGATGATTTGATTTTGCTCAACAAAAGACAATTGTCCAGTTGAAACAGGTTAGGGACTACTCCAGCATGGGAGGTTTATTTCTTGATTATAACCAGAAAGTACGGCTATAATGGGTTCGTGCGACATATTTCCTGAAAACTCGTATATCAACGCAGGAGACACAAAAATGGACGATTTCTTTCAAAAAGTGACCAGCATGCAGGACCCGTTCAAAAAACTGGCGTCCTATATCCCCGGCTTCGGTGGATACGTAGAAAGACAAAACCGCCGCGACGCGGACAAGTTATTGCGTGATACCGTCGCACGCCGTTTTGATGAGCAATGGCAACGTGCATCCCAGTTGCAAGCCGATATGGTAAGCAACGGCATGATCGCCTATGTTGACGATATGGAACAAGCCGCCATCAAACTGCGCACATTCATCGACAAGATCAGCATGGCCCCACGCGGATACTCTGGCTTGTTCGATGCAGTCAAGATCAACGAAAAAGAGCTCGAGGCGATCTATCAATTCGATGCCACCTTCTTCGATCTCGCAGAACAAATTGCGCGCGCGAACGATAACGTGGAAGCCAGCATGGGCGACGAAGCTTCGCTCCCGGCGGCCATCCGCAACATTATATCGCTTGCCAGACTCGCAGTTGAAACATACAACAAACGATCCGAAGTCGTAACAGGATCAAAATAACATTTTGTAGGGGCAGGTCTGAGACCTGCCCCTACGGTTACAACCATGTGGCACACATATATCAACGCAACAACCATTGAAGAAATACTAAAGACAATCTCTACACAGGGGCAACAAACCCGTATTGTTGCGGGCGGTACAGACTTAATCCTTGAACTCGAACGCGGTGTCCGCAAGGGCATTCACACCCTCATCGACATTACGCGTATTCCCCAACTCGACCAGATCACAATCGACGAAGACGATATTATCCATCTCGGTCCACTCGTCACACATAATCATTGTGTTGCATCACAACTCATCCGCGAACGCGCTTACCCACTGGCACGCGCGGCATGGGAAGTTGGGGCACCTCAAATTCGTAATCGCGGCACCGTGGCAGGCAATCTCATCACAGGCTCGCCCGCCAACGACACCATTACTCCTCTCATGGCACTCGGCGCCTCGGTCACATTGCGATCCATCAACGGCACACGCACGATCAAACTGCAGGATTTTTATACCGGCGTCCGTAAGACGGTGATGCAACCCGATGAAATGCTTGTGGATATTTCTTTCCCAGCATTGACATCCTCCCAACGCGGGACGTTCATCAAATTAGCCTTACGCCGAGCCCAAGCCATTTCTGTCATCAATGTAGCGGTCATTCTTGGACTTGATGCTGATACCGTCCGAACAGCCTCGATCACGCTGGGAGCAGTTGCCCCCACCATCATCCATGCCACCGAAGCCGAAGCCTATCTCATCGGCAAAAAATTGACAGATGTTGTCATCGAAGAAGCCGCTCGTTTGACAATGAATGGATCCAAACCCATCGATGATATTCGTGGAAGTGCCGCATACCGCCGCGAGATGGTGCGTGTGTGTACCAAGCGCGGGTTAAAGTCACTGCTTGATGGGCAGGATCAAGCCGAAACAATGAAAGACGCGGTTTTGTTGTGGGGCAAGAAGACCGTGGACGATAGACCATTGACCATCCACACCTCCCCGTCCGAGCCCATCCAAACAACGATCAACGGCAAGAAATATGTGTTCAATAATGGACACGATAAAACTCTGCTTCGTCTTTTGCGCGAAGAAGGCGAATTGATCGGCACCAAAGAAGGTTGCGCCGAAGGTGAATGTGGCGCGTGTACGGTTTTCCTTGATGGCAAAGCAGTGATGGCATGTCTCGTCCCCGCACCTCGTGCGCATGGCGCAGAGATCGTCACAGTGGAAGGTCTTGCGCAAGAGGAAAAATTGCACCCTGTGCAAGAGGCTTTCATTCAAGATGGCGCCGTCCAATGTGGATATTGCACGCCAGGCTTCGTCATGTCTGCCGCAAAGTTATTGGAAGAAAAAGAGAATATCACTCGAAGTGATATAGAACAGGCCATTACCGGCAACCTGTGTAGATGTACGGGTTATTACAAGATCGTGCAAGCAATTGAAGATGCAAACAAAATTAGAAACTGAGGTGAGATATGGGAAAGTATACTTCGCGTTCGAGTAAGCCACAGGCACCGACAACTAAGGAAAGGACCGCCATCAACCCTTACATGCGCGGGATCGGATGTTTATTCATGTTGGTCGTGCCGGTCTTTTCGTATGGCGTTGGAGATTATTTGGCCGGGCAAAATCTCGGTAATGGGATCCTTCCTCCAGAATGGTATGGCTATATGTCTGTGCCACCGGCTCTCGCCAATTTTACCGGGTTGAATTACATTGCAAACTTTTTCGCCACAAGACCACACCTGATCGCGACATTGGTGCTTGCGTTGGTCGCATTGGTGGTTGTGGGAGGTATCGTATCCATTATTTACGGATACATGTATTCCATTATGGGGCCCTCAAGATATGGGCCCATGGATGTGCCCGCTCCACGCATAAAGACAAAGAAATATAGAAGATAGATCGTACTCTCATAAGGTTATTTGGAAGCAAGGAATGACTACTTATACTTCGGTTGGCAAATCGCTCCCCCGCGTGGATGCACACGATAAAGTGACCGGCTCAGCGCCTTACTCTGGCGATCTTTCGATGCCGGGCATGTTGCACATGAAGATACTCTTTGCAGGTCGTCCACATGCACGCATTAAGTGGATCAAGACCGACAAGGCCGAAGCCGCTCCCGGCGTGATCGCAGTGTATACAGCCAAAGATATTTCCGTCAACGAGTATGGATTGCAATGGCAGGATCAGCCTGTTCTCTGTGGCGTTGGCTCATCAAAAGCTGGAGCAGATATTGTCCGTTTCGTGGGCGACCAAGTAGCAGTCGTCGTGGCAGAGACGGAAGCGCAGGCCGCTGTAGCTGTCAAGTTGATTGATGTCGAATACGAAGATTTGCCAGTTGTTACAGACCCCATCGCAGCCATGAAAGCGGACTCGCCGCGCGTTCACGAAGAGATCGACAATTCCAATATCTGCGTCCATTACAAAATCCGCAAAGGGAATGTGGACGAGGCATTTGCCAAAGCGGATGTGATCGTTGAGAGCGAGTACGTCACGCCAGTGCAGGAACATGCCTACCTGCAACCGGAAGCGGGTCTGGCTTACATCGATGAGGAAGGGCGCATTACGGTTGTCTGCGGCGGACAATGGACCCACGAAGATCAGGAACAGATCGCACACTCTTTGAACATGCCGCATGACCGCATCCGTGTGATCTACCCCGCCATCGGCGGCGCATTCGGCGGGCGCGAGGACATGTCCGTGCAGATCGTGCTGGCCTTGGCCGCATGGAAACTGCAACGCCCAGTGCGCATCATTTGGTCACGGCAAGAATCCATGATCGGGCATGGGAAACGCCATCACGTCGTTCTGCGCGCAAAATGGGGAGCAACAAAAGACGGTAAAGTCATCGCCATTGAAAATGAGATCATCGGTGATGCAGGCGCCTACATGTACACAAGCAATAAAGTACTTGGAAACTCTGCCATCACATCAACTGGACCTTACGTAATCCCAAACGTCAAAACAGATGTGTACGGGGTGTACACCAACAACGTCCCCGGCGCGGCTTTCCGTGGATTCGGCGCACCACAAGCATTGTTCATGGCTGAAATGCAAATGGACAAGCTCGCCGAAAAGCTCGGCATGGACTCGGTCGAGTTCCGCTTGAAGAATGCGTTAAGAGACGGTGACCCACTTGGTGTAGGAACGCCTTCCCCCAGCCCGGTCAGCGTTGTGCAATGTATTGAGGCCGCAAAGGATAAGTTTGGATGGGATGAAGGAAAGCTCGCCCCAAGCAATACCGAAGGTTACCTAAAGCGTGGTCAAGGCCTCGCGGCTGGATTCAAAAACATCGGCTTCTCGTTTGGTTATCAAGAGAACTGTTGGGCACAGATCGAAATACGCGGCAAGGCAGAGATCGACGAAGTCATCCTCCATCATGCCAGTGCGGAAGTGGGCCAGGGCACGCATACTGTCATGATGCAAATGGCCGCCGAGGCAGTTGGTGTTCCGTTCGAGAAAGTAAAGCTGGTGGCGTCCGATACAGCCGTCACGGGTACATCAGGTTCTGTCTCCGCTTCACGCATGACGTTCATGTCTGGCAATGCCATTCGAGGTGCTGCAGAACTTGCGCTCAAAAAGTGGAAAGCCGAAGAACGCCCAGCCATTAGCGAGTTCAAATATCTCGCGCCGCGCACAACCAACTTTGAACCCGAAACGGGATACTCTACACCCAACTTCGCGTACGCCTTCGTAGCTCAAGCCGCTGAAGTGGAAGTGGATACCGAGACCGGTCATGTGCGTGTTATCCGTTTTGTTTCCGCAGATGATGTGGGTCAGGCAATCAATCCTGCCCTCGTGCAGGGACAAGTCGAAGGCGCGGTGGTGCAAGCGCAGGGCTATGCCATTCTCGAAGAATACAAAACTAAAAACGGGTATGTGCTCACCGATCAACTCAGCACGTATCTCATCCCTACCATTTTGGATATTCCCGAAAAAGTTGAAACTGTGATCGTCGAAGTCAACGACCCGAATGGTCCGTGGGGTGCACGCGGCGTTGGAGAACTTCCCTATCTTGCGGTTGCTCCAGCCATTGCGGCGGCCATCCATGATGCAACCGGCGTCTGGATCAACGAATTTCCATTTACACCCGAACGCGTTTTACGCGCGTTGGGGAAAATATAATCACCTGTAGGGAGTGGCAACTGCCATTCCCTACAAATCAACATGCCACTTCCAATTCGAGATGAAACAAAAGAATTGAATGATGAAACTCGCAAAGATGCGAGTGGTTCATTCATTCAACTTTCCAAAGGCGTCACCCATTACGAGACAGCCAACGCTGATGAACAAGAAACCGTCGTCCTCGTTCACGGTTTTTCTGTCCCTTATTTTGTTTTTGATAGTCTCTTTCAGTTTTTGTCAGATTCGGGGTTTCGTGTTCTGCGGTATGACTTATATGGGCGCGGATTCTCCGACCGGCCTGACACACGCTACAACATCGACCTCTTCGTGGAGCAACTCACTGATCTGTTGGACGCGCTCCGCTTCACTTCGCCCATCAATCTGGTCGGTCTTTCTATGGGCGGACCCATCACTGCTACCTTTACCACGCGCTACCCTGAACGAGTCAAATCATTGACATTGATCGACCCAACGGGTGCAAGAGCCGTTGCCCCTTCACTGATGTTGAGGATGGTAAAACTGCCATTCGTGGCTGAAGCAGTTCTCAGCGTCGCAGGAAGCGGGGCTTTCGTCAAAAGTGCGGCAAAAGATTTCTTTGATCCCAATTTGGTCGAGCGATTCACAGAGCAGTACAAATCCCAGATCCAGTTCAAAGGGTTTCAACGTGCCATCCTTTCGACGGTGCGGAACAATATGCTCGGTTCTTTCATCGAGACCTATAAATTGATTGGAACAATGGACAAGCCCGTTGCGTTGTTTTGGGGGCGCAACGATGCTACTGTGCCATTTGAATACAGCGATGACTTGCGCGCCGCGATACCCAACGCGGAGTTTTATGCAATCGAGGGCGCCGGGCATATTCCCCATTACGAAAAGCCCGAGACGTTCAATCCTATTCTGTTGAAGTTCTTGAGGAAATAATGTACCGTAAACTAGTTGATTATTTTTCACACAACAAATATCGCCTGACGATGTTCACACTGCTGGCGGGCGCATCTGTTTTTTCGGTTGCTGTCTGGCGTGTGCGCTCGGAGTTCAGTCAAAGCGTTAATTATGGATTCTTGGTATGGAATTTATTCCTGGCATGGATTCCCTTTATCATCGCCTACTTCACCTACACTATGACCCTGAGCAAAAAGCAGGTCACACTATTCGTTCCAATAGCTGCATTCTTCTGGCTGATCTTCTTTCCCAATGCACCTTATATCCTAACGGACTTTCAACATCTCGCAGGCGCGTGGCGTGATGTACCAGTTTGGTACGACGTGATGTTACTGATCTGGTTCTCGTTCACAGGGCTCTTGCTGGGCATGGTTTCATTATTCCTGATGCAAGAGATCATCCGCCGTGAATTCGGGCGCTGGTTCGGCTGGAGCTTCGTGGCTGTTGTCGCCGGGCTGACGAGTATTGGCGTCTACGTTGGCCGCTTTTTGCGCTGGAATTCCTGGGATATTTTCAGGAACTTGACCGGTATGGCAGAATTCACGCTACAAAGCGCACAGGATCCAAGCTTACAGTCGATAGGGTTCACCAGTCTATTTGGGGCATTCTTTTTATTCCTGTACATTACGTTGTATACTTTTGGGCATCTGTTGTTGGAAAGACAGAAGAATGACCCGCTGGAGAAGCTATGAACAAACAAGACATTACACTTTTATATAAATACAATCAGTGGACCACTGCTAAAATCCTGGATGCCGCCTCGAAGGTAACGCATGAACAATTCATCGCGCCCGCTTCGTTTCCGCATGGAGGCTTGCGCAGTACACTGATCCACGCTTTATCTGCAGAGTGGGTCTGGCGACACCGTTGGGAGGGAACTTCCTTGAGTGCCCATTTGAAACCCGAAGACTTTCCAAACGTCGAGTCACTCGGTGCCCGCTGGGTAGAGGAAGAAAAATTGCTTATGGCGTTTGTAGACAATGTCACAGACGAGATGCTCAATAGTCGCTTCGTTTACAAGAATTTTAAAGGCACATCATTTGAAAAAGTGTTATGGCAAGTGATGGCCCATGTTATCAATCACGGCACACAGCATAAAACAGAAGCCGCTGCACTCCTCACAGACTTTGGCTGTTCTCCCGGCGATATTGACCTCGTCTATTTCCTGGATGCTATGTAATCTACCATGCCTACCTTCAACAAACTTCGCAACTTCTTCGTCCGACATCGGTATAACATCGCAGTATTTACTCTGCTGAACACAGCTTGCGCTGTGTGTATTGCGCTGGTCGCCGCACGCGTGGTGTACAGCGATACAGGCAGGCGCATCGACCTGATCTGGAATCTCTTTCTTGCGTGGATACCTTTTATCCTCGCCTACATAGCACATGCTGTTTCATGGCGACGCATTTGGCTGTATCTCGTCATTCCATTCGTCGCTTTCCTCTGGCTGATCTTCTTCCCGAACGCGCCCTACATGCTCACTGACTTGCAGGACCTTGCACGTCGCGCTACTGACGCCCCTCTTTGGTACGATGTCATCATCGTTGTATGGTGCTCATGGACAGCCATGATGTTGGGCGTTATATCGCTTTATCTTATGCAAGATATTGTCGCGCGGACATTCGGTCGCATCACAGGTTGGGCTTTCGTTTTCATCATATCGGCCTTGAGCAGTTTTGGTATTTATATTGGCCGCTTCGTGCGTCTCAACTCGTGGGATATTCTACAAAACCCCGCTGAAACCGCCATGAACATCCTTGGCTTGGTTATTGACCCAAGCCGCAGATTGGCCGCTTTCACATTCCTTTACACGTTCTTCTTCCTATTTGTTTATCTTTTGCTGTACTCGTTCAGTCACTTGTTACAGGAACAAGCTGTCATTGCAAAAGCCACGCCCGAACAATTGGAAGCCACTCAAAAAGCGAATGTCCAAAAATAATTTTGTGCTGATCCGTGGCGGTGGCGATCTTGCTACAGGTGTTGCCCTTCGTTTATATCGTGCAGGCATCAAAGTACTCATCACTGAACTCGCACGGCCGTTGGCGGTACGTCGCACTGTCTCATTCGCAGAGGCAGTGTATACGGGCCATCACACAGTCGAGGGCGTGAAGGCAAGGCTGATCGAAGCGAATCAGTTATCGGCGTGGGATGAAGCTGATGAGATTCCGGTTCTCGTTGATCCAAATATAGACATCCTATTACGCAACACGTTTTACGCAGTCGTGGATGCGCGACTCATCAAACAAGTTCCCCCTCCTCTTCCAAAAGATGTCTCGCTTCATATCGGACTTGGGCCTGGATTCTGCGCAGGAGAGAATTGTCACGCTGTGATCGAAACCCGCCGCAGTCACACGCTGGGACGAGTGTATTGGCAAGGCTCAACCCAGCCTGACAGCGGTCTGCCTGAAGGCGATCCACGCCGTGTATTGCGTGCGCCGAGCGATGGAGTTGTAGTTTCCCATGCAAATATCGGAGACCATGTAAAAGATGGTCAAGTGATTGCAGAGATTCAATCTGAAATCGAAGATCGCAAATCGAAAATCGTTAGTCCGTTCGATGGCGTTTTGCGTGGCCTGATACATAATGGTCTATATGTGCCCAAAGGTTTGAAAGTCGGGGATATTGACCCACGCGGCGATGCAAGCGTCTGTGATCTTGTCTCAGATAAAGCATTGGCAATCGGCGGCGGCGTGCTGGAAGCGGTTTTATCGAAAGAAGAAATTAGAAAATTACTATACGCAGTCAAATAAATCGATACTTGCCCGAAATCTGAATCGGATGTATTCTTGGGCCAAGCATGACTCTTGAAATTGCCCTACGTCCGCCTTTTACCTTTCCATTTGTGTTCCGCAATGTGCTTCGCGCCCAGAGCGATGGACCACAACAGGAATATCATTGGGTTGGGCAAAAACGGGCTGTAGAACAAGGTGATTCAAACCAGGGCGGTCAAAACCAACCACCACAGAACAAGAAAAGCGAGCAGGCATATCGCGCCCTCTCTAACATTACACTTGGCGAGGTAGAAGATGCCATTGGATTGTTCGAGAATCAGCTCGTTCCTGCGCACCAAAACTGGATCGGTAAAAACTATTTTTGCAAAATCCCTCTCAAACGTAAACGGGATGGTCGCCCGCCGGTGATCTTTGGCCGTGTGAAGACGTGTTACCCAAGCGATGGTCAGCTTGAAAACGTGGAAGATATTGAATTATCCTTCCCTCGTAAGGACGGAAGGCCAGATCCGCTTCTCATCCACAAGGATGAGATCAGCCTGTACTCGCAGAAATTTGTGGAAAGCTATTACGTCCGCGTACAGTTTATGGCGTCAGTGGAGGATCAGGCCGATTTCGCTGAATCAGACGCCCTGTTAAGCACGAGCGGGTTTGTATCCGAATTTGAATCAAGTTATTACAGCATCCTTGAAATGACGGAACTCAATCAATCAACCCATCCATCTTTATATGTGATCGACTCGCGTTGGTTTGATTCAATCCCTGAATCTTTGTATGCCGAAATGAAGGCACAATTGGAGAAGATGCTTCGCTGGGGAAAACACATCTTCAACTACCATCCCAACTGGCTGCCAAAAGAAGTCAACACCTTGAATAGGATTCTCGGCTACAAATACGGTTTCACGTCCACGGTGCTGACCGAGCCCGAGAACCTTCAAGAAACGGCACACATCATCGAAAAAACATTCAACAGGATATTTGAACGCGAGCCGCAATGACAACTTTCCAATCCAATGACCCCTTGCACGGCATCACACTTGAAACAATCGTCAAAACACTCGTTGAGCAATATGGCTGGGCTGAACTGGGAGACCGTATTCCCATCAAGTGCTTTACGAACAATCCCAGCCTCAAATCCAGCTTGGCTTTTTTGCGTAAGACACCCTGGGCCAGGAAGAAAGTAGAAGACCTGTATCTGAAGTCTGTTGCAACGTGAGAGGAATCTGCCTTACACGTTGCTGTAAACCAGATGTACAATTGTGTTATCAGTCGTATATCCGCTTTTATGAAAGAAAGGAGAAACTGACATGGGCCAATCTGGTAAAAAAGACAAAGGCAACAAGGAACAAAAGAAGAAATCTAAACTTACGCTGAAGGAGAAAAGAAAACTGAAACACGAAAAACACGATACCTCTGAAAAGAGACACGTTGTCATCCCCAGCTGAATCCAAAATCCTCTGATCCAAAAAGATCAGGGGATTTTTTTCTTCCCCAAACGGGTAACGCGGACTCATCTCACTTACCCATTTGCGCCATCCTTGACTTGCCCTAAGAATAGATATATACTCTCATTAATCTGATTAATCGTAACTATGATAATTCGAAACCGCATCTCCCCGAACATCTCAGAATTTTTCCGTTATCTCGCCACGCATGAAGAAGTCGAAAACGGACTCCCTTCTCTCAAAAAGTTGAGTGAAGAACTTGGCGTAAGTCTTGCTTCTTTACGAGAACAGCTTGAAGTGGCGCGTGCGCTCGGGTTGGTCGAAGTCCGGCCCAGATTGGGAACGAGGCGCATGGAATATTCCTTTGCGCCGGCCATTCGTCAAAGCCTTGGATATGCGTTGGCACTTGACAATGAACACTTCCGCAAATATTCCGAATTGCGTAACCACGTGGAAGCCGCGTTTTGGAACGAAGCTGTTGAAAAGCTGAACGAAGCAGATAAACAAGAGCTACAGAACTTGATCAACAGTGCATTTGAGAAACTGCAGGGTTCACCGATTCAAGTCCCGCATGAGGAACATCGCAGGTTACATCTGACGATCTACAGCCGACTCGAGAATCCGTTCGTAACTGGGATTCTGGAAGCCTACTGGGATGCGTACGAAAACGTCGGGTTGAACGTCTTTACCGGCGGTTATGAATATCTACAGGAAGTATGGCGCTACCACAAGCAAATGGTGGACGCGATATGCAGCGGCAAATACGAGGACGGCTACAAGGCGCTTGTTGCTCACACCGACCTCCTTTACCAAAGGCCATAATATTGGAGCCAGAAATTTACTGGCAATTTGTGGGTCACCCCACAATTCCATAAACCATTTAGGAGCATTATGAATAAAGTAATAAACGATTTCTCGATCATTGTTGGTACAAAAAACGGCTCAGGAAGTTCCACAGCCAACAATACCATCTTGCGCGCGATCTTCAAGATGGGCATCCCCGTTTCAGGGAAGAACCTCTTCCCCTCTAACATTCAAGGATTGCCCACCTGGTACACAATCCGTGCCAGCAAGGATGGATATCTCGGACGACGCGAAACGAACGAGATCGTGATCGCGATCAACCCCGATTCGTTCATGCGGGACCTTGAGTCTGTTGCGCCAGGCGGAGCCTTTTACTACGCTGATAATATCAAACTCCCCATCTCACGCACCGACATTGCCATTTATCCCATGCCGATCAAGGAACTGACAAAGAACGACCCGAACATCCCTGCTGATTATCGCGACCTCGTAGGCAACATGGTCTACGTAGGTGTGCTTGCTCAAATGATCGGCATTGATGTGGAGAAGATTCAAGCCGCGTTGGATTTTCACTTTAAAGGTAAGCAAAAGCCAATCGGTATGAATATGGGCGCGGTCCATGCTGGGATTGAATGGGCCAAAGCCAACCTCGAAAAGAAAGACCCGTATTATCTCGAACACATGGACAAAACCGAAGGCATGATTATGGCAGATGGCAACACCGCCGCCGCGATCGGCTCCGTTTTTGGTGGCGCGCAATTTGTAGCTTGGTATCCCATCACACCGGCCACGTCCTTAGCCGAAGCCATGAACGATTACTTCCCCATGCTCCGCAAACGCGAGGACGGCAAACACACCTATGCTGTAGTGCAAGCGGAAGACGAATTGGCCGCCATCGGTATGGCCGTCGGCGCAGGTTGGAGCGGCTTACGCTCCATGACCTCGACTTCTGGCCCCGGTTTGAGCCTGATGACAGAATTTGTAGGGCTGGCGTATTACGCTGAGATCCCGGTAGTAATCTGGGACATCCAACGCATTGGACCCAGCACCGGCCTGCCCACACGCACATCCCAAGCGGACCTCAGCTTTGTGGTCGGCATGGGTCATGGTGATAGTGACAGCATTGTGCTGATGCCCGGCGACATGAATGAATGCTTCGAATTCGGCTGGAGATCATTCGACATTGCCGAACGTATACAAACTCCTGTGATCGTCCTTTCAGACCTCGATATGGGTATGAACCAATGGATGAGCAAGCCTTTTGAATATCCCACCGCCCCCATGGATCGCGGCAAGGTGTTGTTTGAAAAGGACCTTGAAGAATTAAAAGGAAACTGGGGACGTTACCTCGACAAAGACGGCGATGGCATTGCCTACCGTACCTTCCCCGGCAACAAACATCCGATGAGCTCGTACTTCACACGTGGTACCGGCCATGACGAATATGCCAAATACACTGAAGATGGCGGTATGTTCCATCGCAATATGATGCGCCTGAAGAAGAAGTTTGTCACGGCCAAACAATATGTTCCCAAGCCTGTGACCTTCCTCACCCCCGGCGCAAAGATCGCAATCCTCGCTTACGGTTCCACCGAATCCGCGATCATTGAAGCGCGTGACTTGTTGGTAAGCCAACACGGCATCAAAGCGGACTTCATGCGCGTGCGCGCCGTCCCATTCACTTCGGAAGTGGATGAATTTATCAGAAACTACGATCAGGTCTTCGTTGTGGAAATGAACCGCGATGGGCAGTTGCACCAGCTGATTTCGCTGGCATATCCCGATCAGGTGTCCAAACTCAAATCCGTTGCCTTCGGTGATGGTATGCCCGCCTCTGCCAAATGGATATTAGAGGGAATCCTTTCTCAATACACCGAACCTGCCAAGGCCAGCCCGGTGAAAAAAGTGGCTGTGAAGAAGGCAGTAGTGAAGAAAGCGGCGGCCAAGAAAGCCGCACCCAAAAAGAAGACACCAGCCAAAACGGCTAAGACCACAAAGAGTGGTAAGAAAGGAGCCAAATAATGTCAGCACTTCCCATGGCTGGAGCACCAGCCAATTTAAACCTCGCAGGCCTAAGCAAGAACGATTATCGCGGCAACCCCACAACCCTATGTCAGGGATGCGGTCACAACTCGATCGCGAACCAGATCGTGGCCGCCATGTACGAAATGAATGTGGTGCCAGAGAACGTGGCAAAATTTAGCGGTATCGGTTGCTCGAGTAAAAGCCCCACATATTTCATGAGCCGCTCCTTCGGCTTCAACAGCCTGCACGGACGTATGCCATCCATTGCCACAGGCGCGTTGTTCGGTGACCATCGTCTGAAAGGTATCGGTGTCTCCGGTGACGGCGACTCCGCCAGCATCGGTATGGGTCAATTCAAGCATGTCATGCGCCGCAACCTCAACATGATCTATATCATCGAGAACAATGGTGTATACGGCCTCACCAAGGGACAATTCTCCGCCACTGCTGAACGCGGTCTTTCCCTCAAAAAGCAGGGCGTCAATCCCTACATGCCCGTGGACATCTGCATGGAAGCGTTGGTCTCCAGTGCCACCTTCATTGCGCGCTCGTTCGCAGGCAACCCCAAGCAGGTCAAAGAACTTCTCAAAGCCGCCTTTGCACACAGGGGCATCGCTGTGCTTGATATCATCAGCCCATGCGTCACCTTCAACAATCAAGATAATGCGTACCACTCCTACGCCTGGGGCAAGGATCATGAAGAACCCCTGCACGATATCACCTATATCGCACCGCGCAGTGAGATCATTCTCGAAGAAGAGATGAAAGATGGCGAAGTCCGTGAAGTAGCCATGCACGATGGTTCAACGATCATTCTCAAAAATCTCGAGCAAGATTACAACCCCACTGATCGTTTCCAAGCGTTGCGCGTGCTTGAAGAAGCGCACCAGAACAACTGGCTCGCCACAGGCTTGATCTACGTCAACCCTGAAAAGCCCGCCCTCGCCGATACCTACAATCTGGTGGATACTCCCCTCAACCGCCTCACCGATGTAGACCTCAGGCCTGCTCCTGAAATGATCGAAAAGATCAACGCCTTGATGTTCTAAAGTCCTTCAATATAAAGAGACGCGGAACCACAGAGATTTTCTCTTCTCCGCGCCTCTTTGATTCTGTGGCAAAATACAGCATGCTCAAAATCACAGAATCAGTACACCTTGATGAACACGAATTGCAATTCGACTACATCCGCGCATCTGGACCCGGCGGGCAGAACGTGAACAAAGTGGCGACAGCGGTACAACTGCGCTTTGACATTCCCAACTCCCCCTCGCTCGCCTCAGACATCAAGGGACGCCTGCTCCGGCTTGCTGGAAACCGCGTCAACGCTGACGGCATTCTGCTTATAGAAGCAAAGCGCTTCCGCACACAGGAACAGAACCGCGAAGATGCAACTCAAAGGCTTGTTGAGCTTTTACAAAAGGCTTCCATCAAACCGAAAAAGCGTTTAAAAACAAAACCAACCAAGACATCAAAGGAAGAAAGACTGAAAGAAAAGAAACAAAGAGGAGCGATCAAAAAGACGCGCCAAAACAAATCTTTCGATTAGTATTCTCGTGGGGTCAAATGTTATCCCGTTCCACGCATTTTTTCAGTCTACCGTTATAATCCCCACCTTATGAACAAATCTATCATCGGTCTATTATGTGGTCTCGCCGCAGCATCCATTTGGGGCGGGATGTATGTTGTCAGCAAAGTCGTATTGGAAGTTATTCCACCTTTCACATTGCTTGCCATTCGTCTCATCATGGGCGCACTTGTATTGGGCAGTATCGTCCTCCTACGCAAGGAGTACATTGGCTTCACAAGACAAAATTTCCGCGATAGTTTCCTTGTGGGCGTGATCGGTTATGGTATCTCACTGGGATTTCAATTCGTCGGCACAAAACTTTCCACAGCGTCGAATGGCTCCCTCGTTACATCGGCCACACCGGCTTTTGTTCTGCTGTTCGCCCCGCTTCTACTCAAAGAAAAGACAACACAGCGAGGCATGATCGCTCTGGTCGTTGCTTCTCTTGGTGTGCTGGCCGTCATCGACCCTCGTACCGCAGACTTCTCCTCCAAACTTTTTCTCGGTAATCTAAGCCTGATCGCCGCCGCGCTGACCTGGGCCTTGTATTCCGTGTTGGTTCGAAAAGTTTCAACAACAAGCAATCTATTGGCATCCAGTACGGTGATGTTGATGGGCGGGATACCCTCCAGTATATTGTTCGGCGTTTTCGAGGTCAGCAAGCAAGGTGTTGGATCGATCACCCCCGGCATCATTGGAGGCTTGCTCTTTCTCGGCATCATCTCCACTGCTATTGCCATGTTCTTATGGAATTATGCCTTCGCCGCTCTACCCGCCTCCACCGCATCTCTGACATTTTTCGCCCAACCGGTTGTCGGCACACTGCTTGGCTGGTTCTTTCTGGGAGAAAAAATCACGCCGCTGTTTTTAGCAGGCGGCGTGTTGATCGGTATTGGGATATTGATCTCTTCAACAGAAAACTAACCTTCTCCCACTGTATGCAATAAAGCCATATTTGTCGGGCGGACGGCTCCCACGGGGAAACCGCAAACCATCACAACCTGATCGCCAGATTGAACCACATCAGAGCGCATCAGAGCGGCATCCACATAATCCAGCATTTCCTCGAGAGAATTTGCGAACTCGATCTTTTGCGGGCGTACGCCCCAAATAAATGCCAAACGCCTGTAGGTTTTTTCATCGGGCGTAAATGCCATGATCGGCACACGAGGGCGTATCTTGGACATTAACCATGCGGTACGTCCCTGCGTAGTGAAACAGGCTACTGCTGTAACATTCTTATCATTGGCCAGCGCTTGAGCGGCACGCGCCATGGAAGCTGTATCGCTTTTGTCGAAACCAGTAACTGTCTGTTGCTCCACACCCCATTCAAAAAAATGGGTTTCCGCTTCGCGGACGATACGATCCATCATCTCCACCGATTCAACGGGATATTTCCCCGAGGCCGACTCCGCAGACAACATGACCGCGTCTGTACCATCGAAAACGGCGTTGGCTACATCGGACGCCTCGGCCCGCGTGGGAAGCGGATTCGTGATCATGGATTCGAGCATCTGCGTGGCAGTGATCACAAGCTTGGCACGCGAGTTCGCCACACGGATAATGTGCTTCTGTAGGGCCGGTACACGTTCAGGCGGGAGTTCCACACCCAGATCACCACGTGCAACCATAACACCATCCACATTGTCGAGGATCGAATCGAGGTTATCGATGGCCTCTGGTTTTTCAAGTTTGGCGATCAGCAAAGGCTGGCGCCCGCCTTTTGAGAAACGCTCTATCGCATAACGAACCTTGTTGACATCATCGGCAGTGCGGACAAAAGAAATGGCTACGGCATCCACGTTCTGCGATATGCCAAATTCAAGGTCAGCTTCATCTTTTGAAGTAAATCCGGAAATGCGAAGTTGCACACCCGGCAAGTTAATACCTTTGTGCGAAGATAACTGCCCACCGACGACCACTTTGGCCGTCAGTGCATCGCGACCATGGACAGCAACAACTTCCAGTGTAAGACGGCCATCATCGAGCAGGAGCCTGTCAGAGGTCCGAACTGAATCGAATATTTGTCGAAAATCTACAGGGATATGCTTGAATCCGTCTTCCGATGTTGATGTGCCGGTCGCATAGAGAGTCACCATCTCACCCTCTGCGAGTGGAATGGGCGCATCCAATGCACCTACACGGATCTTGGGGCCCTGCAGATCCTGCAGAATGCCAACAGGTCTACCGATCCGTTCAGAAATGCTACGGATCGTTGCGATCCTTTGGGCATGCTGTTCGTGAGTGCCATGAGAGAAATTCATGCGCGCCACATTCATACCGGCGCGGATCAATTTCTCAAGCACTTCCTCACTTTGGCTGGCAGGCCCGATTGTTGCTACAATTTTTGCTTTGCGTGTCGTCATAAAACTTTCCTCTAACAATTTGGGATAAACCACAGAGAGGAACACCCTCTTCTGTGGTGAGTTTCCATATTTTCGTTATGGCTTTGTTAAAGCCTATATGTAATGCAATGTTTTTGCCTGTTTCTCAAGATCAGCACGGAAATCGGGATGGGCGACATTGATCAACTGATGTGCACGTTGACGGATGGTCTTGCCATACAGATCAGCCACACCATATTCGGTCACTACATAACGGACATGGTTGCGAGTGGTCACAACTCCAGCACCTTGCTTAAGCATGGCCGCGATACGGGTAATGAGTGTACCATCCTTGAGTTTTGTGGTGCTTGGCAAGGCAATGATGGGAACACCATCTTTGGAACGAGAAAACATGAACCCTGCAATGATCTTGCCCGGATGCAGGGACTTACGCGCGTTGGTCAATATCCCGGCATTGACCAGTTCGATCACACCGTCTGAGAACAACTCACTATGAACACCCAGGTCTTTCTTGTGGTGCAAATACTTTAACACAGCATCGGGAATCGCACCAATACCCAATTGCATAGTAGCGCCGTCTGGGATCAAATCCGCAATATAGCCTGCGATCTTTTCGACCACATCGGAATTTCCCTCGTCAGACATTTGCATTTCGGGGATCGGGTAATCCACAGGGACGATGTGGTGCAAACGGCTGACGTGGATGAACGAATCGCCCAATGTGCGAGGCATCTGCTGATTGACCTCGGCAATGATGATCTTCGCCGATTCAGCCGGGGACTTGGTGAGACCCACTTCCACACCCAAACTGCAAAAGCCATGCTCATCAGGTGGCGAGACGTGAATAATCGCCACATCCAATGGCAGGACACCACGTTTGAACAGGAGCGGGAATTCAGAAAGGAGAACGGGGGTGAAATCTGCACGCCCCTCCTGCACTGCGGCACGGACGTTGTGACTGATGAACAACGTGTTGACACGCAGATGGCCTTCCATGTCTGGCTTGACATAGTCGGCAGGCCCGATGGTCAATGCCTGACAAATTTCCACATTTTCAAGGTTCGGAGCATACTCAACCAAAGCGGCGAGTACCTTCTGAGGGACAGACACATTGCCGGTGAGAAAGATGCGATTTCCAGATTTGATATTGCAAACAGCATCCTGTGCAGATGTGATGCGCGATTGATAAATACTATTCCAGTCCATTGGCACCCTCCTCAAGAAGGTTCAAATGAACGAGTTTTCCATTGTGCGTATTGACGCCTAACTCAAGCGCCGGGTCAGCCGCGATCGCGGCATCAACACCTTTATTGGCAATCTCAAGGATATACGGTACTGCGGCATTGACAAAGGCATGTGTAGCAGTACGCGCCACAACGCTCGGCATGTTGGGCACACAATAATGAATCACACCTTCTTCCACATACGTGGGAAGCTCATGCGTAGTCGGGCGTGATGTTTCGAAACAACCACCTTGATCTATGCTCACGTCAATGATGACGGAGCGCGGCTTCATGTTCTGCACCATCTCGCGAGTGACAACGATGGGAGAACGTTGACCCGTGATCAAGACAGCGCCAACAACCACATCGGCGTATGCAGTGGACTTTTCAATATTGCGTTTGGTCGAGAACTTGGTCACGATACCCGGAATATCCTCATGGAGTTTCTGTAAACTGGAAAGCTGAGCGCCGATCACTGTCACTTGCGCACCCAGGCCTACGAACGCTTTGGCCGCATACCGCGCCACCACACCGCTTCCCAAGATCACAACTTCGGCAGGAGGCACGCCCGGAATACCGCCGAGCAAGATACCATTTCCGCCGCGATTATTTTGAAGCAAACGAGCCGCGATGGTCGGAGCCATGCTTCCGCCAATTTCGCTGAACGGGCGTAGAACAGGCAAAGAGCCATCTGCCAACTGGATCTGTTCATACGCAATGGACGTCACTTTCTTTTCAAGCAGAACATCCACTTTATCACGGCGCGAGGAAGCCAGATGCAACAAGCCCGCCACTATGGTTCCGGGGCGCAACCAATCCAACTCGCTTTTGGTGGGGCGCGCGACTTTCAACAACATATCAGCGCGCGCAAACACTTCATCGGATGAATAAGAGATTCGCGCACCTGCACTCTCATATTCTTGATCACTGAAACCTGCACCCACACCCGCCTCATGCTCAACATATACTGGATGCCCATGTTGAACCAACATCTCTACACCGGCAGGTGAAAGGCCCACACGATACTCAAACGGACGCGTTTCTTTCGGTATTCCAATGTTCATGGTCGAACCTCCATACCAGACTTCCGAAGTCTCTATGGCTTCGGAAGTCTATGATTACTATTTCGTGTTCAACACATCGCGAATGGACGGTAACGCCCAATCGATCGTTTCTTTGTCAATCACAAGCGGCGGCGCAAAGCGGATAACGTGGTCATGTGTCTCTTTGGCAAGGATGCCTTTCTCTTGCAGCGCTTCACAAAAACGACGCGCACCACCAGCTTCAGGCTTCAACTCGACGCCGATCAATAGCCCTTTGCCTCGCACTTCTTTCACATGCGGACTGGGGATCTCGGACAGTTGCTCGATGAAGTATTCGCCCAACTGTTGCGCTCTTTCTGCCAATCGTTCTTCCCGGATCACTCTTAACGAAGCTCTGGCTACTGCGGCCCCAAGTGGATTCCCGCCGAAAGTGGACCCATGTTCGCCGGGCTTGAACAAGCCGAGAATGGCTTTATCAGCCAGCACAGCCGAAACGGGATAAAAGCCTCCAGCCAAAGCCTTGCCCACGATCACAACGTCAGCGCGGACATCTTCATGTTGAGTGGCAAACAGCTTCCCCGTGCGGGCAAGACCCGTTTGAATTTCATCCGCCATAAAAAGCACGTTATTTCTTTTTGCAAATGTTAGCCACTTGCTTTAAATATCCAGCCGGAGGGATGATGACACCGGCCTCGCCTTGAATCGGCTCGATCAACACGGCCGCGGTGTTGGGCGTGATGGCTTTTTCAATGGCATCAGCAGAGCCATATTTCACGATGACGAAGCCCGGCGTGAACGGACCAAAGTCATCACGATACAACGGTTCGGTGGAAAAACTGACGATGGAGATCGTGCGCCCGTGGAAGTTGCCTTCGGCGATGATGATCTCGGCCTGATGGCGCGGCACGCCTTTGACCTGATAGGCCCACTTACGCGCCAGCTTGAGCGCCGTTTCCACGGCCTCTGCCCCACTGTTCATGGGCAGGGACATTTCGTAGCCGGTCATCTCGGAGAGTTCTTTGTAAAGGAGCGGCAACTGGTCGTTGCGAAAAGCGCGCGAGGTGAGCGTAACCTTCTTTGCCTGTTCGAGCAGTGCATTCAAAATGTCAGGGTGCACATGTCCCTGATTGACTGCGGAGTAGGAGGAAAGACAATCGAGATATTTCTTCCCGTCCACATCATAGACCCAAACCCCTTCTGCCCTTTCAATGACAACATTCAAAGGGTGATAATTGTGTGCGCCGTATTGTTCCTCTAAAGCGATAAAGTCTTTTGTGTTCATTTTTACCTAATATAATTTTTCCGTAGGGGCAGGTCTGAGACCTGCCCCTACAAAACGATTTACGCCACACCAAATAATCTAGCCAGAATCGCCTTCTGCGCATGGAGGCGATTATGCGCCTGCGGGAAGATGACTGAATGCGGACCGTCGGCCACATCATCGGTCAATTCTTGATTGCGATGCGCAGGCAAACAATGCATGACAATGGCATCCTTATCCGCTTCGCCCACCAACTTGGCATTGACCTGATACGGCGGGAAGACCTTCTCGCGTTTGGCGGTTTCTTCTTCCTGTCCCATCGAAGTCCATGTATCGGTGTAGATCACATGTGCCCCTTTGACTGCCTCATGCGGGTCACGCAGGAACGCAAGCTTGACGCCGGTCTCTTCGGAAATATCCTTGGCAATGCCTACAGCTTTCGGGTTCAGGTCATAGCCTTCAGGATTTGCAATGGTAAAGTTCCAGCCGAGTTTCGCAGAGACGTGCATCAGCGAAACAGCGACGTTATTCGCGTCACCCACATACGTGACGTTCAGTCCTTTGGCCTTGCCAAACTTCTCTTGAATGGTCAACGCATCGGCCATGGCCTGGCAGGGATGGTTGTAATCGCTCAGACCGTTGACCACGGGAATCTCAGACCACTTCGCCAGTTCCAGTACATGATTATGATCAAAGACGCGCGCCATCAAGCCTTGGACATATCCCGACAAGACCCGTGCAATATCCGCAATGGATTCGCGCTTGCCGAGGCCGATCTCGCTCGGGGAAAGATAAAGAGCATCGCCGCCGCAATGACGCATCGCCATATCGAACGAGACGCGCGTCCGTAGGCTGGGCTTCTGGAAGATCATGCCCAGTACCTTGCCTTTGAAAATAGGCGCATTGCCCTTCTCAAAATGTTCCTTTTTTAACTGGATTGCCACATCGAGCAATTCCTGAACTTCCCCTGATGTTAGATCTGATACTGCGAGAAAGTGCTTCATTCCAACTCCTTCGGACAAAAGATAAGTATAGTGGGATTAGTCGATTTTGGCCTGTGAATATCGTCACTCGTTGCACGTGACACGGCGCCAGACCGGGAGCAATGGCAGACAAAAGAAAAACAGCGCCTACAGGCGCTGTTAATCTTATCATCCCTAAAGAATTTTCTACAACCATGTTTATCAGAAAGGGTAGTATCATTATTTACCTACAATGACTCCGCTGGTCAATATAGGTTCTAACCCAAACACAGATGGGAGAAACATCCCGTCACCATAAGTTTATCTTACAATCGCATTAAAGAGAACTTGTATTCGCACCATCTCTTAAAAAGTATCCATAAATTAATGCGGCCAAACTAGGTAGTCCTAAAGCAAGGCTGAAATACTTTAAGTCAATAAACAAGGCCGAAAGTCCACAAGCAAGAAATACATTTACGAGATTTAAAAACATAAAACGCTGTCTCAGCGCTGTCTGCTTCGACAAATCTGATAACCTATTAGCATCAATCAACCTAGTTGCCAACAATATAATGTTATACGGCAATATCAATACAACAAGACGAACCCCAATGCTCCTAATTAAAGGGGAAAATTCAACAAATGTAAAAATTATTATCCAACCAATAACTGCACCAAAAAACAATACATTTTGAGACTTCATATTACCATCCTATGGAGTAGAATTAAGTATATTCCATGAATTTTGAAGATTTTGGTTTGCGCTTTCTAATTCGCCAACTGCATTCCCGTAATCCATTCCTGCTTTATATGCAGCACCACCTGCTACAAGCCCCCCCCCCCACTGCTCCTATTACCTGTGGTATTCCAACTGGGGCACCAACAACAGTAGCTGTTTCCAAAGTACCTGCTAAAGCAACAACAACAGCCGTGATAGTAGCAACAGTAAGAGCCCCAAATTCAATACTGGACGAAAACATTGCTTCTTTGGCGGCTTTCCTTTTATCAGCATTTTGCTCAAACATAATCAAATTTTGATAAAGTGTCCCATTATTTTGTGCTTCATTCAAGTTAATTACTTGATAAGTACCATAATAGTTTAGGATTGCAACACCTACATCTGGGTAAATATCATATCCGACATCTGAATCGCCTCCTGATATCGTGTCATCTGTCGGTATACACAAGCCCGAACATTTTCCGCCATTATTGTTGTTACCTCCTCCATCGTCATTGTTATCAGGGGTTCCTCCGTCTTTACCTTTTCCCCAAGTGGACGTGAAGTCTGCCTCTGGGTGTTTGTTGACATACTCAATACAGGCTGGGTTTCCACCACAGGTGCTATAAGGATCATGTCCAGTCGGATCAATATAGTTTAGCGGGGAATTTCTAACATATGAAAAGCGATTCAGGTCTTGCGGATTGTATAGGTTCGGTACGATTGTATCGGCACTGAGGAAGCGTCCCAGTTTTGGCGAGTAGAATCTTGCGCCATAATTGTAGATGCCCAGTCCAGCCATCTCCTGTTGGCCTGTGAACAGCTTATCGGTGAACATGGTCCCTGTGGTGAGACGAGTCTCACCACAGGGATAGTACATCTTTATCTTTTATCGTTGTATAGCAATCAAGTCAACTCTAATAAACTTCCTGTAACAATCGCGCCCAAACAAATAACAAAAATAGTGAGCACATTCCGATCTTTTGATGCCATAAGATATGAACCGCCACTATTCAAGCCACCACAATCT
This sequence comes from Candidatus Defluviilinea proxima, assembly GCA_016721115.1. NCBI lineage: Bacteria > Bacillati > Chloroflexota > Anaerolineae > Anaerolineales > Candidatus Villigracilaceae > Candidatus Defluviilinea > Candidatus Defluviilinea proxima. The sequence goes on along the minus strand of JADKIW010000001.1, from coordinate 3,036,377 downwards.
GCAACAATAACAGTTGTAAGCCTAAACGTATAGCCGCCACAAAAAATGCCACCAGAAGGAAAACAACTATCAAGTGCCGAAATAGTGGGATCGGAAATTTGTCTCTCTCGACAAACACCTCTTTCAAGGTGGTTTTATTTTTCCACGCTGTGAATGCCGTAAGAGTCAAATATACAGGTATCATTATCAACATTGTCAATTTGGAAAATTCAAAATTAGACATGGACCAATGTGACGGAGGAGATATAGGCAACAACAGTAAAGGTATGAAATACCCTACGAAAACACCCAGTGCAATGCTAAAGTAGAGAAAAGCAATTCGAATGAACGCAAGCCATATTTTTGATAACATCGTGTAGTTTTTCATGTAGTTCTATCCTCAAAACAAATTGATACTAGGAGGCGAATCATCTTTATATTTAACAGTACGCGCGTCCTTAGGATGTTAAATTTTAGTTAGTGATCTTCAAGAAAATCATCCAGAATCACCGTTCCAAGAAAACCATAGGAATCGTGCGGTTGGTAGTATCCGCCATATTCAACTACATCAGGGAATGCTGCATCATATATGATAGCAACTTGAGTTTCACCATTTTCATAATCTGGATTCATGCCAAGCCATATTTCCGATCCCAAAACTCCTGTAGCAACGGCGTCTGCACTTAAAACTATGCCCGTTATAGTCATTGCTATACCTATACCCTTGAGAAGAGGATGTGGTGCTGAAGACAGGAGTACACCAACAATTGCTACTGGTATTCCAATACCGACTTCAATTAAACCTCCAATGTATAAATTCCCCACTAAATTTAGTGTTTCATAAGATGTAAGTGAAGCATCCTCACAAGGATATCCGTTCGCGAGGGCGCCGCATAAAACAGGGCCCGAATTTGTTGTCGGCGGATCATTTGGTTGGGGGATGCATAAGACTCCTGAACACCCTCCACCACCATCATTATCAGGTTGTGGGTCATCATCATCAGGGTCAGGTAACGGCGGCTTAGGCTTAGGCACAGGCGTGTGAGTACATTTATCACCTAGTACATCATCGCATGTCCAGTGTCCAGTGGGGTCGATATACCGCAACGGATTATTCCGTACATACGAGAAACGATTCAAATCCTGCGGGTTGTATGGGTTCGGCACGATCGTATCTGCACTGAGGAAGCGTCCCAGTTTCGGCGAATAGAATCTTGCGCCGTAATTGTAGATGCCCAGTCCAGCCATCTCTTGTTGGCCCGTAAACAGCTTATCGGTGAACATCGTCCCTGTGGTGAGGCGAGTCTCACCAAAGGGATAGTAACGTTGTTCGCCAACGACTACGCCTGTTGAATCCGTGACTACGCTGGCAGAACCAAGGTGATCTTTGAGCATATAGTACAGCGTGCTATTGATGCGCATCGCGCCGCCGGGGTAATACGTCACGGTACGGGTGACGGTTCCGCTCGAGGATTTGTCCACTTCGTAGAGTTTGCCTATATAGATGGTCTTGCTCCCGTCAGGCTTGATCTTTTTGACGAGTTCCCCGTCGCCGTTGTAAACGAATTGGGTGGTCTGTCCGCTCACAGTTACAGAGATGAGGCGGTTTTCGGCATCAAAGACCTGGGTGTAGGTCAGTCCGTTTTCGATACGTTGGGTCATATTGCCGTTGGCGTCGTAGGTGTAGGATTCGCCGCTATTAAGAGAAGTCACAGCATGTTTGTGAGCAGTGTCACCGTATGTGTAAGTGGTCAGTGCACTAAAGCTCGTAGCCGTAGGTACCGCATCTTCACCATTTCCCCAGCATTTGAGTGTACCATCCAGAATTAGTACGCACGCATGGTATGACCCAACACTCATGCCGCCTGCAACAACACCACTGGTTAATCCACTAACATCTACAGGGCTGTTATGGGCAGTTGTTGTTCCATCGCCCAGTTGATTGTAGGAATTATCGCCCCAACATTTAACACCGCCTGCATTTGTCACTGCACAAGTATGGGAATATCCTGTTGAAATAACTGCCACATTGCTGGATAAACCGCTTACATCCACAGGGGTGTTTTGATTGCCGTTACTGCCGTTCCCCAACTGGCCATTGTAATTGTTACCCCAACACTTTACTCCGCCGCTTGTGAGTAATGCACATGTATGACTCCAACCAGCGGATACTTTCTTTACACCGCTGGTCAGGCCACTCACATCCAATGGAGTGGTGCGCGCATTGGAAAGTGCACCATCGCCTACCTGTCCCTGCGCATCATTGCCCCAGCATTTCACTCCGCCAGTGGCCAGCAAGGCGCAGGTATGTTCTCCCCCGGCAGAAATCGCTACAACACCGCTTCCAAGTCCGCTGACCGTCACAGGACTGGTGCGATTGGTTGTTGTTCCATCTCCCAACTGTCCATTGGAATTACTACCCCAACATTTTACGGCCCCAGTCGTTGTCAATGCACAAGTGTGTTGATATCCAGCAGAGATGGCTGCTATACCACTCGTCAGGCCGCTAACATTGACCGGGGTGGCGCGGTCTGTGGTAGTACCATCGCCCAATTGCCCGGCAGTATTATCGCCCCAACATTTGACACCTCCCTGTTGAGTAAGAGCACAGGTGTATTCATAGCCTGCAGAAATGGAACTCACACCGCTGGTGAGGCCACTCACATTCACCGGCGCGGTAAGGTGATCGGTAGTAGTACCATCGCCTAACTGTCCCTGATCGTTTGCACCCCAACAGCGAACGCCAGTACTGGCAGTGAAACCACAATCATGGAAAATGCCAGAAGAGAGCGCCGTAAAGCCAGTTGTAGCAAGCATATTACCGGTAACGCTATAGTCAAACTTACGAGAATAGGGGCCGCTCACGGTTAATAAACGATTGAGCTCATCGTATGTGTAGGCTAAGGTTTCGTTGCGCGTGGCGTCGGTGATTTGACTTACATTGCCATTGGCCTGGTAGGTATAACCGAGGTGAAGCTTCGGGCTAGTTGGGGTTGTTCCACAGGTTTGCAACGCCCCTGAGTACACCCGCATTCCTGAGAGACGCTGTGTATTTGTTTCATAGCAGGATTGCTGTGTCAAACCGTTACCCAACAATTGGTCTGTTACCTGCCCCATGGCGTTGTAATGAATTTGAGAAACATAGGTATTCGTACCACTCAAGCTGGAAATTGCGCCCATGGCATTATATGAGTAGTTGAGAACTTCCGTGCTCGGCAAAGTCTGAGTTAATAACCGGCCGAACGCATCGAATGTGGCACTTAAACCATAATTCGTGCCTTCCACCGTGCGGGTTTCATTGGTCGCCTGGCCCAACACATTATAGAAATAAGTAGTAGAACCGCTGCCATCGGTCATGCCAGTGCGGCGTCCCCAACCTTCGTTGCCACTCGTTATGGCATCATATGTATAAGTGACATCCGGCGTACTATCGCATGCGCCTGGCCCTGTGTACGTTTTTCCAGTGGGGCGATTCAGGTCATCATATCCTATGGTTGTAACACAGCCACGTGCATCTGTCTGACTGGTAAGATTCCCTACTGCACTGTACCCATATCCCCACGAACCCATGTCCGGGTCGGTCATGGAATCCTTTCGCCCAAAACCGTTATAGCCAATATTGGTCACATTCCCGGATGCATCGGTCACTTTTTTAAGCAGGTCACGCACATCGTATTCATAGGTAGTTGTGCCGTATAAGGTATATGGGCCACTCCCAGTATATTCTTCCAATTTCACCAAACGCCCATAAGCATCGGTCTCTCCAACCTTTTGGTGATTATTGCGGTCAATCGTGGTGGTCCGCAATCCTGAATAACTAACTGTTTCCTGTGTGTTATCTGGGTATGTAACCAAGGATACACGGCCTAATGCATCATATCCTGTCGTCGTATGAGGAACACTTGTCCAAGTAGGTGCAAGATAACTACCCCCAGTAGCGCTCAACGTACGCGGGAGCCCTTGATACTGGGTAAGTCCCTGCGCAGTATAAGAAGTATCGTTCAGGATTAAATACCCAGTCGTTTCATATGGACTTTGGGTCTGGATCGTACGGCCAAAACCATCTACCACCTGCCAGGCTGAACGGTACACACTGGCAGTTTGATCCCATATTTCTGCTTTGACGGCAGACGGTGCACTCACAGCAAGCGGCAAACCTGCAGGAGTTGGGTAGGTATATTTGAGATTCGGGGATGTAAAACCCGGATACTTTATGGATGTAACACGTCCCAACCCATCATATGTATTAGTTGTTGTGTTACCGTTCGGGTCTGTAACCGTAAGCGGCAATCCCAATCCGTAATCATATGTGATCGTCGTCGCAGGAATTATGGGGGTGGTTTTTGACAGGGCATATGTTTTCAGAGCACTGTCATACGCACTTCCATAAGCAATATAAGCGCCAGAAGGCTGACTGCCTGTGCTACCATAGGATTTATATAGATCCGTTTCAGTGAGGTTTCCATAGGTATCATATACATACTTTGCATCAACAGTCTGCGACCCGTTAACAAGACGGCTTAGGTTAGGCTTATTCGTTGTAGGTGTTCCTACACCTGGCAAATTGCCGTTGTAACCGTATTCCTGTTGGGAAAGAACTGCACCAGTTGCATCTTTGACAGTACGGCGAGCCACTGTGTCCAGTATCCAAACCGAGGGGGATGTGTTGGTCACATATTCGTAATCTATCCTGCGGTAAAGATTATTTGCGCCATCCTCTTGTTGTTCGGTAATCATATTACCGGTATTAAAATTCCACCCATACCCAGTACGGTGCGTCAGAACCAGACTTGTAGTATATACGAACTCCTCTACATAGAGTGGACTTACAAACATGACCCCGTCCCATGGAGATCCGGGGTATCCGGTTACCCATGTACCCGAATATTGGGTATGGGTTTTTTTCAAGGTTGTACCGGATCCATTCTGATAAAGCGTTTCGGGTTCACTTCCGGAGAAACCTTCACTCGTAGAGAATTTATGAACTGTTTTTGCAAGAATTGCCGAGAGATCAAATGCCAGGTTCGTTGCCGTGGTTTGTCCATATCCAATTAATTCACCGGTATTACTCGCGTTACACCACCCGGCCGTCCTGTCACTGTAGCAAGGCGTACTATAGGCAAAGGTAGTCCTCATGGGGTTGGTATTGATGCTATCGGTAACATCAAGGGTTGTCACATTCCAGTTGTACCAGGATGTATATGGCCGCCCATCATCGGCATAGGAATAGGATGTGATGCTCCCCGAACCGTTTGAGATGCTTGCCAAGCGTGGATATGCCCACTCATTCGAATTAGACCCATTAGCAGCACGGTTATTCTTGTCTACATAGCCAAGGACAATTGTCGGAGCTGAAGTAGTCACAACCGGCGAACCGGTCGAACTGCCAGTCATTGCTATAGAAGTGAGGGTTGTTGTTTGCCAATTCACAACCGGCAAACCGTCACTGTAGGAACGAATTGTATACCCCAAGTCATAGGTACGAATAACCGTTGAGCCATATTTGACATCGATCCGATCAAGGCGTTGCGTATCCCAATTATCCCATGCGGTCTGGGTTGCAGGCACATCGTTTGTTCCGCGGCTTTCAAGCACAAATTTTACAGAATATCCCTCTATGGGTGCTCCCGAGGTATGTTTTGTATAAGCGATCGTATCAATATAACTTGCACGGTCATAATTGGTGCTGGTTCCCGACACCAATCGGTTTTCTTCGGAATAGCTATAAGTCATCTGGTTGCCATATACATCGGTCACCTGATCGGCACGCCAACGCAACGCCACTACATTGGGTTCATTCCCTGCATAACCAAGTGTAGCCCACGCGCCGGTTGGTGGATTAGTACCAGGATAACCCTTCATAGCAGCAAGCTGTTCAGCATTAGCATTCCATCCAAGACGCCAACGGGTGCCATCCTTTTCTACAACCTCCCACCATTCACCTGTTGCATTACTGGTGCTTGGGCTACCCAAAACGTCATTGTGACGTTGGATATACATAAAACTTTCCCTTTTGGTGTGATAACGTCCGGGTGTTACATCGTTAGGAATAAGCTCATAGCCTGTACCATTCAGCAGGAGAACAAATTTATCTTCATAGCCATATGAGCCACTACCGCATACAGTACCACAATCACCAGTGGTAATCTTGCGAGCAATCTCGGCAGTGTCAATGTTCCAACCCATGCCTACCCAAGGTGCCTGCACATCACCCAACACCCCATCGACAGAACCGCTCGAGTATGACAACGTTAGTGAAGGCTCCATGCCATTTCTGCCCGGAGGTGTCCACAGGGGTATGGAATACTTGGAACGTCCTGTAAATAGTGTAGGATATGCATTATCAAACAATAATATATTAGCGCTGTTCTGCGGGAAAGATGATCCAAAACCAATGCCCCATGTTGAAAAGTGTGTGATCTCAGCAGTGACCTGATTAGCCTCGCGGTCTATGGATTTCAGAGGTACTCGCACCCAAGTATTGGATGCTTCGTCTAAAGTAACAAGATAAGGCACAGTATCAGCAGTAAGCGTTGCAAGGTCTGCAAGTCCGTCAAAAGAAACAGTGAGTTCCACCGGTTCTTTGAATTTAGCTTCCTCTGTTTTTAATGATATGATGCGATCTTTTTCTTTTGAAAATTTCTTTTCTTTATCAGGGGTAGGTGTAACAATGTGCAAAGGATCGGGCGTTGACGTTAAAATGCCATCTGCAATGTCTTTGACCGTATCAGATGACTGATCAGGAACAGAAATATTATCCTGGAGAGAGTCGCCGCCCGTATTTAATGGGCTCAAAAGTTGTACACTGCTCATCTGGGGAGAACGTAACTGAAGCTCAAACATCAACCATGGTTGCCCATCTTTCGTGGGCTGTGATTTTGATTTGAGATCCTGAATGGCTACAACCTTTCTTGCATCGACGCTATTTTTCGGAAATTTGACTTTTACATGTCCATTAAGACCAAGGGCTTCTCCACCTTCGGCATCCAGAGTACTTAATGAACTATCTGTGTCAACAAGTGAAAAAGTTGCTTCAGCAGTAAGAGGATCTATCAATCCATCAGCAATTAAATTTGCTGAATCGATAAATTGAGACCCAAGCATATCTGAACTCACAACAGCTGTATATTTAATGGTCAGGCTTTCGCCAACATCCAAGGTAATTCCGTCATGTTGGGAGATGTCCGTTTTACTTTTCACTACCAGAGTGCGGGTCTTCGAATTAAAAGCGATATTTGGGGTGCTGCTTTTTATGTTATTAAACATATCCGGAATTACATTTGAAAACTGGACGCCTGTTGCAGGCAATTGGCCGGTATTCAAAACTTCTAACGTAAAAGTCACCGTACCGCCAGGTGTCACTTGTTCTGGCTGGGCCGTAAAATTAAAGTAGAGCGATGGCACGTTACCTGAGGTTGTCGATATACTACCAGGAGTAGATGTCCCCATTGGAGTTAATGTATCCGTCTGCACCGAGGAAGGATTAAGTGTTTCAGTCACTGTTGGAGTAACATCAAAAGTCGGAGTAACGTCAGTTATAGGAGAGGAAGCCTGCGTCAACTCCGGCAGAGGAGTCTCAGTCATAGTTGGCGAAACAGTTGCAGTCGCCGTTGGTTTATTGGAAACAAGATCAAATAATAAATGTGATGTGATGTTAGCAATTACACCACCACCTTTTTTATGTTCAGATATAACAATAGACGATTCATCAGTCTGACTATTATCAGTCACAGACATTGCAAGTGCAGGTATTGGAACAACAGCATTGAATATCATGACAACAATTAACAAAACACTAAATACGATTTCTTTTTTAGGCTTTATAGCAAACATAGATCCTCCTGATTTGTCTGCAACCAGTAACGTGCCCCTGATTGTGTCGAAATTTATGTTATGAAAGTTTGTGCATGGGATTTTCCCCCAAGCAAATTCAATGCTTGCATTCTAATCTTCCCTTCAGTTATTTGTCAAGACAAACTTGCGTTATGCATTCTTGACTCTCTATTACATCATCACCTATTCGAGTTATCACAACATCAAATTTCTTTTATACTTTACCGAAAACAATTCAAATCATTATCCTAATAATCATTGGAGCCTATCATGACATCACCCATACTCATCCTTCCCGGCATAGGGAACTCTGGTCCGCTACACTGGCAGTCGCTTTGGGAACAAGCCAACCCTGACTTTATCCGTATCCAACAACGAGACTGGAACAAACCCATCTGCGAAGAGTGGGTGTCCACGCTTGAAAGGGCTGTAAAAAATACGGGGCCAAATGTTGTTTTGGTCGCACACAGCCTCGCCTGTTTAACGGTTGCCCATTGGGCGGCAGGGACTGACTTGGCTATAAAAGCTGCCCTTCTGGTTGCGGTGCCCGATCCATCCGGGCCCAGCTTTCCCAAGGAGGCGATTGGCTTTTCCGAAACACCGATGAAGACTCTAGCCTTCCCAAGCATCATCGTTGCAAGTGACGACGATCCATACGCAACTTCAGACTACACAGCCCGTATTGCCAAAGCTTGGGGAAGCAGGCTGGTCAACATCGGGAACCGTGGACATATCAACGCAAGCAGTGATCTCGGTCAATGGCCGCAGGGGTACGAACTACTCAAGGAACTGCGGGACTAACACAACTGAGAGCACGGCTTGCGATCAAAAACAAATGGAGGAACATAAACATGGATCGCAAACACATATGGACGGCCTGGATCATTCTGGGTCTAATTTTGGTTTTGGCAACTGGATGTACAAGTGCATCCCAATCGGCAAAAGAAACAGTGCCGCCATCTCCCACGTCCGCTCCCGTTTTGCCTACAGTGGCGCCCACAGAAGACAAGGTCTCACCGATGCTTGAGAAAATCACATGGCTCAGGTCAACCAATCCCTATGGGAACACCGGCGTTTTGATCCAGGCGGGCACCAAAGTCATTTATCTGGATCCCGTTGATCTGGTCAACGCCGCGCAACTCCCCAAAGCGGACATCATACTCATAACCCACGACCACCCCGATCACTTTTCCGCGCAAACTATCACGGCGTTGTCGAATGAAAATACAAAAGTTGTTTCCACTGCAGGGATAATCAGCACTCTTGGTGATCTAAGCACTGCCCCTCTTGCGCCCGGTGAAAAGACAAACGTGGACAATTTGGAGATAGAAGGCATCGCATCGTATAATGTCAATCACCCCAAAACTTCGGGGTTTCTCGGATTCATCATCACCATTGACGATACGCGCCTCTATTTCTCCGGAGACACGGATCTGAATCCAGAAATGGAGAGCTTATCCAATATCGACATCGCTTTTCTGAACGTCCGAAACTTATATTCTCTCTCTGGAAAGAACGTGGTCAGTTTTGCAGAGACCGTGAAACCGAGAGTGATCGTTCCCATTCACTGGATGCCTGAGAACAACACCTACAAGGACAAGGAAGAGATCGAATATATCCAGCAGAACATTCCCAATACCACCCTGTTGGAAGTTTTGACCTTGAAGCCATAGTTGTTCATCACTTCTGGCGAGCCGTTCCAAAGGAAATCAAAATGAATATTCATATCCGAAAAGCGGAAGCGTCCGACGTTCCCGCGATCTCAACTCTATTAAGAGAGGTAAGTCTCTTCGCCCATATCAACGATGAGCTCGAAGAGGCCACTCAAGAGCGCGTTCACAAACATCTGACGTTATGCCTGTCAGATGACAGTCACTTGATCCTTGTAGCGCAAGCGGAAAATGGTGAAGTCGCAGGATATTGCGCAGTCCACTGGCTCCCCTATTTGCTTCTCACCGGGCCAGAGGGATATGTATCCGAGTTGTTTATCTGGGATGAGTTTCGCGGACAGGGCATCGGTGGTCAACTTTTAGATGCGGTCAAAGTAGAGGCAGAGAAGCGAGGTTGTTCTCGCTTGATGTTACTCAACATGCGCAAACGGGATTCGTATCAGCGTGGATTCTATCCCAAGCACGGCTGGGAGGAACGTCCCGATGCGGCGAATTTTATTTTCCCACTGAATGCACCTTAGCCAGCCGCCTGCCTAATCTTCTTCCAATATCTCAGCAGCCCATCCGCGCTCATGCCGAGCGGGTTGGCAAGTTCGTAGGCTTTCACAGTAGCCTCATCCAAACCAATGCTCTCGCCTTCCTTCATCATCCAATCGGTGAAGCTTTGGCGCAGTTCTTCGATGGGCGGTTGCGCGGGCATGGCATGGTCAAGCCAGCGCGAGGCAGAGTCTAAAACTTTTTCCACCTCGTCCAGTTGCCATTGGGGGTTATCGAAAATGCCGAAGTGAGTCGGCGCGATGCGCGAGAACTTTTCCTTGCGGATGCGCGCGATGCTTTCGTGCCAGCGCTCCAGGTGCAACTCCGGCGGCGGCATGGGCACTCGTAAATATTGATAGCCGGGGATCCGCACGCCGCCCACGTCACCGCAAAACAAAATATCTTCAAAGAGATAACAATAATGATGCTCGGCATGACCGGGCGTATTCAGCGGGATGAATTCCATATTGCCGATATGGATGGGCTCCGCGTCATTCGGGACTTTGAGTTGGTCCTGCGGCACCGGCAGGAACTCACCCCAAAGCGACTCCATCCGATCACCGTAAATGCGCGTGGCACTGGCGATGAGTTTTTCAGGGTTCAACATGTGCGGCGCACCAACGGGGTGTACATAGATCTCCGCACCTTGCTTGGCAAGCCAGCCTGCCGCCCCTGCATGGTCAAGGTGAATGTGCGTCAGCAGGACGTGAGTCACGTTTCGGGGAGATAAGCCTTCTTTCGCCAGACCAGCTTCCAGCGCGGAAAGAGTCGAGCCAGGTCCGCTTTCGATGAGGACGACCGAGTCTCCCTGTCGAATCAAAAAGGCAGAGATCGCGTGAGTGCGTCCTTGAAAATTCAGGTCAAGTGTGACAATACGGGTTGACGCCATGAAGGATCCTGTGAAAAAGTATTAGCAGAAAAACGCGAGAGGGTTTCGGAGAGATCGTCCTCACAATAGACGGGGCAGACCGGTACATTGCGCTCCTGAAGAGATTTCAAAAGATTTTCGTTGCCACGACGCGCGCCAAACGATGCACACATAAGGAGCACAACCACCGGGCGCAAGTTGCGGCGTAGAAGGCTATCCACACCAATCAACAGTTCAGTCCAAACCATGGGCGTGATGAGGATGGCACTGCTCCCCTGAGGCAACTGTCCCATTTGGGCGGTGACAAGACTCGGCAATGTGACAGTGCTTTCGGCTTGCAAGAAAGACAACGCTTCGAGGATCTTGCCCTCTTGTCGCTCGCTTCGTTCTGCAGGGATGATCCTATGTGAAAGCTCAGATGCGGTCAACAAACCGACCGAACGCCGTTGCCCAATGAAATAATGCGCGAGCGACGCGGCGATGCTGATGGAATATTCGAGCGTGGAGGGAGGCAATGTCACTTTGCGGCGACGAAGCAGGAACATATCGTCGATGGGATGATCGTAGCTCTCGCCGGGTTTTGAGACGTGCACGCTCTTGTGAGTATCAAGAAATAACCAAACCTCAGATTGAGGGTCTTGCTCGAACTCTTTGACCACAAGCTGGCCGCGCCTCATGCTTGTGGGCCAGTGAATACGTTTCATCGGATCACCGGATACATACTCGCGCACACCCGAAGCATGCGGCGTAATATCAAGGGACTTGCGCCGAATCACCTTACCGCCGGGCAATAAGCCGGGAGGTGATAAAAAGTTTTGCACCGGAAACAGCATGGGAAACACGATAAGATTCGACAACGCGGGGAATTGTCGCGACATACGAAAGATGCCGAACGGATCACCGGAGGTAATGGTGGTGGGGCCGAGCGAGAATCCACCACGGGAGGTGAGCCAGGTTCGGGATGTGTAAGAACGTCTTTGTCGCGCCTGCAATATGGTGATGATGCGTGAGCCAGTGGCATTGGGGATCTTTGTCTCGTTTGCCACTTCCAGCCAGAGTTTTGCAAAGGGACTGTCGTTCACCACTTCAAAGTGTTCTTCGAACACGTCCCCCACACCCGCCCGCGAGGAACGAGCGCGTCGCTCAAGCTTGAGGCCGTTCATGGATGTTATCGTCATCAACAATGCCAGCAAGAGCAAAGCCGCACCCAAATAGAGCAGGCGCACAAAAAAGACCGCGCCATTGACCATCGTTCCGATCCCCCCAATTGCAAGGATCAACAAAACAAAGATACGACCCGGCGTCACTTCTTTCCTCGAGTTTGTGGGCGAGCCGCTTGAGCGTCTGCAGCGGCTCTGTAATCACCGCCCGGCACCGGCGCACTGTGCAGCACTTCTTCCACGATCTTATCAGCACTCAACTCGCGCAAGCGTGCCGCCGGCGAAACGATGACACGATGTCCAAGCACAGAAACAGCCAGCGCCTTCACATCGTCTGGCAAAACATGGTCTCGCCCTTGCATGGCGGCATGTGCCTGACTGGCACGTGACAAGGCCAAACTTCCGCGCGGACTGGCGCCGAGGTACACGTCTGCGCTTTGGCGGGTGCGACCTACAAGGTCAATAATATATTTTTGGATCGCAGGCGAAACATATACTTCACGCACAGCTTTGACTGCGGCTAACACATCCTTTACCTTGACTACCGACTTCAACGCTTCAATCGGATGTTTCAACTGTTGCCCGCTCAAAATTTTCATCTCTTCTACCGGGCTGGGATACCCCATGCGGACGCGCATCATAAAACGGTCAAGCTGGGCCTCAGGAAGCGGGAATGTTCCTTCATATTCAATCGGGTTCTGTGTGGCAAGCACCATGAACGGTTGCGGCAACGGATGCGTAATACCATCCACTGTCATTTGATTCTCTTCCATCGCTTCAAGCAAAGCGGCCTGTGTCTTGGGCGTTGCACGGTTCACTTCGTCGGCAAGGATGATCTGTCCCATGATCGGGCCAGCGCGAAATTCGAACTCCCGTTTCTGCTGGTTATAAATGGAAACGCCCGTCACATCGCTGGGCAACATATCGGGCGTGAACTGAATGCGGTTAAATGAACAATCGAGAGACTTGGCAAGACTACGAGCCAGCATGGTCTTCCCCACACCCGGCACATCCTCGATCAAAATATGCCCCTGGCACAACAAACCGATCACAACCAACTCGATCGAATGTCGTTTGCCAACGATCACCTGCTCCAGATTGCCGATCAGACGCTCCCCAAATTCCTGTATATCTGCCATGTCAATTCCTTTCCCATACCACTGCAAAGATGAATGCTCAAATTTTACCGCTCTGATTCTACGAGGGTTATATATCTTGAGCAAGTGCAAGACGCCCCTCCTGGGAGGGGTTATTCATCATAACAACGAGGGAAATGCCTAGATCGCCACTTGTTCCAAGCCGAGAATATCCGCACCGCCACGTTCCAATACAAAACGAGCAAGCAGATGACCTAGTTCTTTGGGATCGGTCCCTGCGGCGGTTAAGCGGATGGAGCGTTTACCATCGGGTGAAATCACTGCACCAGTTAAGAGAATTTGATCCTCGATCTTCTCGGCATACGCAGCGATCGGCATCGAACAGCCTCCACCTAAAGCTGAAAGGAAGGAACGTTCTGTTGAAACAGAATCAGCTGTCGGTGAGTCGTGAAGCGATGCGAGTAGTCCGCGCGTCACTTCATCATCGGCACGACATTGAATCGCAAGAGCGCCCTGTCCAGGCGCGGGCAACATTGCTTCCAAAGAAAATGTTTCAGTGATGTGCGAATCCAAACCGAGACGCACGAGACCCGCATACGCAAGCACAATGGCATCGTAGTCGCCGTCCTTGAGTTTGCGAAGACGGGTATCCACGTTGCCACGCAATGGCAGGATGGTGAGATCGGGTCGGCGGGCGAGCAGTTGGGCGGTGCGCCTCACACTGCATGTGCCAACTCGTGCGGCAGGCGGCAGTTGATCGAGCGTGCCACTGTTCGAGACCAACACATCGAACGCCGTTTCACGCACAGGGATAGCGGCAGTGATGATGCCAGGCGAATCATCCACGGGCAGATCTTTGAGCGAATGCACCGCAACATGCGCCTCGTCCGAACGCAACGCCGCTTCGAGTTCGCTCGTGAACAACCCCTTGCCGCCGATCTCGGGCAATGGGCGGTCAACGATACGGTCGCCGCTGGTGGTGATAATGCGCTCTTCGCATTCGAGTTCGGGATGCGCCGCTTTCAACAGCTTGATGACGTACGATGTTTGCCAGCGTGCCAATGCGGATGGACGTGTTGCGAAGATGAGCTTCATAATTCAAATAATTCATTCAGGATGCTTGCATATTCAACGGCATGCTCTGAATTTCTCAGATGGGATGTTGGCACGTGAAGTATTTTGCTGACGATGGCACGGCTCATTGCTATGACCTTTGCCTGCTCCGCCTCATCTAGGCTTGTCATACGTTTGATGCTTTTCTTCACCTCGTTTACACGGATACTTTCCGCACGGTCGTAGAGCGCTGTGATAACAGGCAAGATTTGGTAAGTCCGCAGGTAATCACGGAATTCATTCAGTTCTTCATTGATAATTTTTTCGGCGTGAGGTTGTTCTTGTTGGCGTGAGTCAACGGAACGCTTCAAGTAAGTCTGCAAGTTATCGATGTTATGCAAAAAGACATTTGGAATATGTGCCGCTTCAGGCTCAACATTTCTCGGCACGGCAACATCGATCAAGGTCAATGCACGTTGCGGGCGGACTTGCATAGCAGACGCAACAGTCTGTGTTTGGACAATCGGTTGAGGTGACTGGACAGACGATACAACGAGATCACTCGATTGCAGAGCAACGGGCAAGTCGCTCAACGGACGGGCGCTCCCGCCCCAAAAACTTGCGAGTTCTTCCGCATGGCGCAATGTGCGGTTCAACACTTGCAGATTTTCCACGCCTCGTTGGCGCAATGCACCAACAACCAACGAAGCCGTTTCGCCTGCGCCGAGGACTGTCACTTGCATGGAAGGTAAATGAGGCAGGTTCTCAGAAGCGAGTCTCACCGCCACACCCGCAATGGACGTGGGGTTGCGTGCAATACCCGTTTCACTCCGCACTCGTTTCCCTGCATGGATGGCTTTTTGAAATAGCCTAGCAAGCAACGGCGCTGATGTATTTTCCGCCAAAGCAGTTTCCAATGCACGAGTAATCTGCCCCAAGATTTGGGGTTCACCTAGCACAACCGAGTCCAACCCTGCGGCAACTTGCATCAAATGACCTGCGGCTGCATCATCGGTATGGCGATAGATGTATTGCGAAAGTTCACGCTGATCCACACCGCCATGTTTGGCGAGCAATTCATCCAACCCAGAAAAATCTTTGATGTTCGCTGTGGCATACAACTCCACACGATTGCATGTGGAGAGGACGATCAACCCCGCAAGTGACTCGTTCAAGGTTGGCTTGAATTCAGAATCAAATGCAAACCGTTCACGGATGTGAAGTGGTGCTGTCGCGTGGTTGATGCCAACGCAAAGGATATACATTACGCCTTCACTCTCGGCTGAAATTCAAACCCGACTTTTTCAGAAATGATCTCAATGGCTCGTTCTTCATCCCCTTGCGCAAGGACTTCGAGAATACCTGAGTCTACAATCTCATACCAGAGTTTTTTGCGAGTCGCAAAATCAGGGATGTGTTGAGCGAGCGGTTCACGCAAATGTCCCGCCAGTTCGAGGAAGTGAGCGTACTCGTTTCCCAGTTCCTTTTGCCAACGCTCCTTCAAACGGACAGCCAATGCAGGCGCACGTCCGCTGGTCGAGATGGCAACGGTCAAATCTCCGTTGCGGATGATGGCAGGGGCAATGAAATTGCAGTGAGGAATGTCGTCTACCACATTGACGAGTTTGTGAGCGGCAGAGGCTTCGTCCCAGACTTGTTGGTTCAGCTCCGCGTTGTCCGTGGCGCAGATGACCATGAACGCATCGGCAAGGTCGCCTTGTTGATAGGCACGAGGAATATAAGTGACTTGATTCTCGTCAACCAACTGTTTGAGGTGTGCAGTAATCTTGGCAGAGATGAGCGTCACTTTCGCGTGAACAGCCAACAAGCCAACGACTTTCTCCTCGGCAAGTTTTCCTCCTCCCACGACAAGGCAGGGTTGGTCTCGGAGTTCAAGATAAACGGGGTAGTAAGTGTTCATGGTTACTTTCAGGTATGTCACCCTGAGCGATAGCGAAGGGTCTCTGAGATGGTCGTAGAGATTCTTCGCTTCGCTCAGAATGACATCACGTAAGGATCGATTAAATGTTATCTGCCTTCGGGTCTTTGACGGAAGGTAAATGGATTCCGCATTCAGTTTTGGATTTACCAGACCAGCGACCTGAGCGCGGGTCTTGCCCAGGTTCGACAGCTTTGGTACATGTCCAGCAACCGATGCTAGGATAGCCATAGTCATGCAGAGGGTTGTAGGGCAGATCACGAGTTTTGATGTACTCCCAAACCTGATCGCTTGTCCATGCGGCGAGCGGATTGAGTTTGACCATCTTGTTGGCGTAGTCCCATTCGACGAGTCCCGTATTGGCACGAAAAGCGGTCTGGTCACGGCGAATGCCGGTGATCCACGCATCATGTTTCGCGAGGAACTGTCGTTGCGGAATGACCTTGCGCATCAAACAACAGGTGTCTGGGTCACTCTCCCACAACTTGTCACCGTGGCGGACGGCTTGAGCGGGCAATGAGATGCCGCTGTGAATACGCTCAAAGCGGATGCCAAGTTTTTGTACGAGTTCATCACGCAGTTCGTAGGTGTGTGAAAAGAGCAGATCAGTGTCGAGATAAAAGACAATCGTCTCAGGGCGGATCTGTGACACATGATGCATGAGGACCACACCTTCAGGTCCGAAGCCTGTTGCCATTACGATGCCATCACCGAAGTTGTCAAAACCCCAGCGTAAAACATCAGCGGGCGAACTGCCTTCAAGGGATTGGCTGACCTGTTTCAATGATTCAGGAGACCAGTTTTGTACTTCAACAGTTCTGAGTTGTGTGGTCATAACGGTAAATCCTTTTTATGGAATGCAGTAGCTTGCTACTGCTTCTCCACCAGCACGCCCTGTGAGTGCAATGAGCTGGCTGATTCCAAATTGAACCAATTGAGTTCTTCATGCAAGCGCACAACTTCACCGACGATCAAAATGGACGGTGGTTGCATGTGTGCCGCTTTTTCGACGATGTCTGATAGTGTGGCGGTGACCACAACTTGATTCGGCGTTGTCCCTTTTTCGATGACAGCGGCGGGAGTCTCTGGCGAGAAACCACGTGAGATCAATTCCAGAACGATCTGTGGCATGTGTTCCACGCCCATCACGAATATGATCGTGCCATTGCGCGGAATGGATGCCCAATCCACGTCCGCTTCAGAGCCGCCTGTGTGACCTGCAATGACGGTGAAGGATGTGGTCACGTTGCGTTGCGTTACAGGGATACCCGCATAGGCAGGGACAGCGATGACACTACTCACACCAGGGATGACTTCATAACGGATGCCCGCCTCTGCCAACGCCTGACATTCCTCGCCTCCACGCCCAAAGACGAATGGATCGCCACCTTTGAGTCTCGCCACGCTTTTGCCTTGCCCTGCCTTCTCGATCAATAAGGCATTGATCTCATCCTGAGAGCGACGATGTCGCTTTGGCTCTTTGCCCACGTCAATCAATTCCGCAAATGGAGAGACTTCCAGCAAAAGTTCCTGTGGGATGAGACGATCATATAAAACCACATCCGCTTGACGGAGTCGATCCAGTCCTTTGACGGTGATGAGACCTGGATCACCAGGTCCAGCACCGATGATGTATACGATCCCGTCAGACGAATAGGAGTTAAGCATGGACAGGCTCCAGTTCGGTGGAGATGTTATCGAGGAGAGACTGCACATCGAAAGCCGAAGCAGACTTCACGTCCAGAGTGAAGCGTGCTCGGGGTTCAGATAAAGAACTGTGGGCGAGAGTCACATTCGAGCCTTTGAACAGAGTCCCGAAGAAGGATTCCAGATCCGATTTAAGTTCTGAAAAAGTTTCAGCGGTGTTCGGTGTGAGCAGGCGGTCATTGATAATGAGTTGCACTTCGTTACCGATGAAACGCACACGGTTTTCTTTTTCGAGAATCAACATGGCACTCAATGCGGCATGAGCGGCTTGGGCAAGTTTTTGTTGATTGGTACCCACAACTTTTTCTTTGCGATTGTAGAGCAGACCGAGGCGACCCGCTGTGAGATCAAGACTGTAATTGGCGGAGTGACCGATGAGCATGACGCCAGGTCCATTGTGAACGTGGAGATATTCGGCAACATCCACGAGGAGATCATTCGTGAGACTCTTTTGAATCCACTTGTTGAAGACGCCGTGAAATGATTCGAGGTTGAGGCTTGCACCGTTCTCGATGAAGAATTTGAGATTGATATGTTGAAGTTCCATGATTTTATTCCTATTAGTTGTTGATGCTGATTACTTCAACGGCAGTTTTAAAGATTGGACAGCTGGCTTGGCGGCGAGCAGTTTGCCGTAACAACTGTGCGAGGCTTCAATAACAAGTTGTGCCTCCTCGACACGACGATAGGCTTCATCGCGTGTGTAAGGCTCGTTCGACTTTTCGTGCGCGCGCAGGAAGTAATGACCGAACTTACCACCTGCATATTCATCCCAGAACAACTTGGTGTCATAGAAGCGTGTGCGGAATTCTTCAACGATGCGATTCGGTTCATCGGGTACATCATAAAATTGTTCCTGCACCAAAGTCTTCGCCGCCTGCAACATGGATTTGTATGCGGTCTCGCCTGCTTGTTGATATGCGCCTTGATCCAAAAGAACCTGCGCTTCGAACACTTGTCGCTCAGCGGCGCCCAAACCAAACTCAGCATGTGAGATCACTTCACCTGCGCACTCACCCACACCGATATCACCGATCGTGAACTCGCGACTGTCGCCCCAATCGGTATAAATTGTTGGGTCTTCATCGTGCGCGGGAATCTTCGTCAGATCGTTGACCATATTCTTGATCTCGACTTTGCCAATGCGCTGTATGAACGCTCGGAACGATTCATTCTTCTGACGGTCCGCCACATACCGACCCGTGAGTCGCTCCACCACTTCGGGGATTCTCTTCGCTGGGACCGCCGCTACTGCAAGACCATATGAACCTGCATTGTGAGCCCATTCGCCGCCCAACACCAATTGGAAATGCGGGACCGTGTAATTGCCAGAGTGGCGACTGACGCCATAGAAACCAAGATCGGCAACGTGATGTTGACCGCACGAATTGAAACAACCGCTGACTTTGATGTGCAAATTCTGTACGGCTTCATCCAGTGTGTAACTCTTCTCAGCAAGCCTTTGGCGCAATTCACCAGCAAGCCCACGAGAAGCGGAGATGCCGAGCTTGCAGGTATCCGTTCCTGGGCAGGAGGTGATGTCTGCGATGGTGCCCGCGCCGGCTTGGCCAAGCCCTACGGCTTCGAGTGCCGCGTAGACTTCGGGCAAGTCACCTTCGCTGATCCAGCGCAAGACAATGTTCTGGTCAACGGTTGTGCGGAGAGTTCCATTAGTAAATTTGCGAGCAATGTCAGCTAGTGCACGCAGTTGATCGCCTGTGAGGTCACCTAATGGAAGCGTGATCGTAGCAGTGACGTAGCCTTCCTGCACCTGTTTGTAGATGTTGGTTTTGTACCAGCGTTGGAAAGAGTCCGTTTGAGGCGCATCAACCAAAGGCGTAGCGGGACGAAGCGGTTTTTCATCCAAGATGTGAATATCGGAGAGATAGGCCGTCCAGCGTGGATCATGAGGAAGTATGGCGCGTTCTTCCGTCACGAGACGTCTGAATTCTTCGATACCAAGTTGCGCCACGAGGAATTTGATGCGGGCACGATTGCGATTCTTCTTTTCGCCGAGGCGGGCAAACACACGAGAGATCGCCTGTGACACAGGAAGTAATTCCTCTTCGGTGACAAACTCATAAAGCAGTTTTGCCTGATGAGGAACGGTGCCGAGACCACCGCCAACATACATTTCAAAGCCACGCTTCTTTTCACCGTCAATTGTGCGTGTCACGGCAACTACACCCATATCGTGCAGGTTCACGAGTCCACAGGCTTCATCACGACAACCCGAGAAGGCGATCTTGAATTTGCGACCGAAATCCTGGATGTCAGGGTGACCGAGGAGGAAGAATGTGAGGGCATTTGCATAGGGAGTCACATCAAACGATTCGGTGTGGCACACACCTGCCAACGGACACCCCGTGATATTGCGGACAGAATTTCCGCACGCTTCACGAGAGGTGATGCCTACAGCCGCAAGGCGACGCAACAGAGCGGGCGTATCTTCAATGTGAATGAAGTGGAGTTGAAAATCCTGGCGGGTGGTGACGTGGGCGATATTGTCAGCATATTCCTCCGCCAATTCCGCCATCACTTCGAGTTGCTCGGGGTTCATGCCGCCGTATGGCACTTTGATGCGTTGCATGCCAGGTGCATCCCAAACGGTGTTGGGACCTTTAGTGAGATCGGTAGATGCAGATGGGAACGGAAGCGCACGAGTCTCTTTGCCATCCCAACGCTGACCGTTGTCGTAGCGTTGTCCATACGCACCACGGCGCAGGCGAGTTTCGGCAAATAATTTCTCATCCATCTTTCCCTGCTTACGGAGTTCGATCTCAGTCTCATAAATCTCGATCTCACGCATTAACTCAGGGATGGGGCTTTCCAATTTCTGTTCACTCCATAATTTGTTACTTGCCTTCATAAAGTCATCTCCTCTGGGTATAAATAACAAAAAGCCCGATGTCTTCGGGCTTTTCACAAAAAAAGCCGATGAACATCTTCTACGTGCAAGGAACTGTTCACCGGTCTGGTTTTACGTTTATATATCTTATATTCGATTAACCTATGATGGCGTGTTGAACAGTTCTCTGTGTTTTCATACAACACAGACATGTACACAAACAAGCCATACACATCGAGAACATCACAACGGTCATCATGGTCAATTAATTTGCGTGATTATATCGGCTATGTCAGATTTGTCAATGGTTTAGACAGCTTTAAACATGATGCACCCAAAACCCATAGAAAATTCTTTTAGTTTTATACACTTCATAAGCGTAATCACGATTTCTTTTTCGAGTATAATTTCGGTCGCTTGCCCCCGTAGCTCAATGGATAGAGTAATGGACTTCGAATCCAGTGGTTGTGCGTTCGACCCGCACCGGGGGCACTCTCTTTTTTTATGTCCACTCCACAAGCAGACTTACAACTTATCCGTATATTGACCGACCGCCTCGAGCGCATCTCTGCCGATTCGGTTTGGGCACATCGCGCCAGCGGTTTGCGCGGGTCATTGCTTCGTATTCTCGATAGCGGACAAAATGAAGAACCACCAGACACAAAACTCATTACCCAAGCCACAGACATGGCACATTACATTCTGACGCAAGCCGCAAGAGAAAAATAAACAGAGTCTTTTAGTCTGGTTTGCAAAATATCAAGGTGTGGCATTTTTACTTTTGAAGAAGATAAGATATT
This sequence comes from Candidatus Defluviilinea proxima, assembly GCA_016721115.1. Taxonomy (NCBI): domain Bacteria; kingdom Bacillati; phylum Chloroflexota; class Anaerolineae; order Anaerolineales; family Candidatus Villigracilaceae; genus Candidatus Defluviilinea; species Candidatus Defluviilinea proxima. The sequence goes on along the minus strand of JADKIW010000001.1, from coordinate 3,014,886 downwards.
AAGGGTGGATACGCTCAATAGGCATAAATAATTCCATCGCAAAGGTTCTTCAAATGTCCGATCACTACACCCTCACCCCGTCACAAATCGTGATGTACACAACTGAATATTGCCCCGATTGTATGCGCGCCAAAAAATTCTTTGAAGCCAACAATATCCCTTACCTGCGTGTTGGGCTCGAAGGCAATACAGAAGCCACCGAGTTCGTCATGCAAGTGAATAACGGCTACCGAAGCGTACCCACCATCATTTTTCCCGATGGAACCGTGCTAACCGAACCCAGTTGGGACGAACTCAAGCAAAAATTCAACTGACCAAACGAGGGCTTTACCCAATCACATCAAGAGGGATACAATGACAGGGAGGAGAAAAAATGCATAACCTTATAGTGAAAAGAACAAGCCTGTTCATTCTGTTTGCACTCATATTGACCTCCTGTAACGGATGGGTTATACAGCCATTGCCGTATAACCCACCTACCCCATTTGTTCAGCCAACACGCACGCCAGATATTTACAGTCCAACTCCGGTGGTCACCAGCTCGTCCCCTACCGCTACGCCGACTTTTCTACCCACCAATACAAACACCCCATCTATCACACCGGCCGAAGCTCCCGTCAACACATATACACCCACAAGTCTTGTCAATGCGCATGCGCTCTACATCACAATACTGGGATGCAACACCGGCATTGATGTTACTCACGGCATGGGTGAAGTAACGAACGCATATGTCACATTGAAGAACATCGGCAACGTAGAGCTCACAAACCTTGTCGCAACGCTCTACGCACTCGATGAAGGCAGAGAACATCCCGATAAAACTCTGGAAGTATCGTCTCTACCGATGAATTATGAAATCACTCTCAAATTAACTGTGGACAGTACCTACAAACAGGAATCGCCGGTCCAAGTCGAAGTGAACAGCGCCCAGGGCCTTTTTCCACGCGAAGGCATCGCCTCCTGCCGTGACCTCGGCCTGCTTGCCCCAAAACCTGACAGCTTAAACACGCCCGTGCCGAGTAATCCATAGGGACAGTGAAGGGTATAATCAAACCATGGCAAACGATAATCTATCCACTGCACGAAATAAGATCGCCATCCTGATCGACGGCGACAACGCCCAATCATCCCTGCTCCCAGAGATGCTCGTGGAAACCGGCAAACACGGTCAAGTCACTGTACGCCGTATTTATGGGGATTGGACAACCAATAATATGAATTCATGGAAGGATGTGCTCAACTATCACGCCTTTCAACCCATTCAACAATTCCGCTATACCATTGGCAAGAACGCCACCGATAGCGCCATGATCATTGACGCTATGGATATCCTGCACTCCGGCGTTGTAGATGGATTCTGTCTCGTCTCATCCGATAGCGATTACACTCGTCTAGCCACACGCATCCGCGAGGCAGGTATCTTCGTAATGGGTATCGGCGAAAAGAAAACACCCAAAGCCTTTGTAAATGCCTGCGATGTCTTTGTGTTCACAGAAAACCTTGCCGCGGAAAAGAAAGCCATCCAACAGAAGAAGCAAACGCACGTAAAAAAAGTGGGGAAGAAAAACGAGGACGAAAAAGAAGAACTTGATCCAATGCCGATCCTCAGTCAAGCCTTCGAAATAGCAGTGGGACAAGATGGCTGGGCCCCCCTCGCTACTATGGGGCAAGCCCTCTATCAAGTAGACCCTAGCTTTGATCCGCGCACGTATGGTCATAAACAGCTCTCACGCATGATCGCCAAACTCAAAGACCGCTTCGAAATCAGAACCCAGGAAGTAGGCGGTACAAGTGTGATGTATGTGAAGGTGAAGGAATAATTTGCAGAGAATAAGCTTTTAGCCTAAAAAATTTATACGATGACCGATGCCGCCATACGATCGTCTATTCACCATTCATAAACATAAAGGAAAGCAAAGTGGGATCATCGCACTTGTTTACTCGAAATCGATTAATAGTAGCTTTTATCACAATAGCAGGCCTATTAATTCTTAATACTTTATGGGGTATTGCCTCAACAACAAACTTAGGTGGGGGTGATTTTTGGGGATATTGGTCAGCCACATTCTTATTGCGGAATGGACAAAACCCCTATGACCCGGATGCAATGAGATTAGTCCAAGCCACCCAAATGCATACAGGGCTAGATTTCACCATTATGTCATGGAATCCTCCGACATTATTTGTGGTTATTTTACCGCTTACGTTACTATCCATTACATCGGCAAAGTTCATCTGGCTAATCGCCAACCTAACCCTGATCGCGACCACCATCTTGATGCTCATAAAGTTGTACTTACCACAGGATAATGCAAAGCTAAAATTGATGTTTCTTCTCTTGGCTTTTCTTATGCCTCAGATATTATCCGGGGTCTATGTTGGTCAGGTAACCATATTAGTGACCTTTGGGTTGGTTACAAGTATGATACTTATTAGAAAAAACCATTGGTTCTGGGCTGGGGCAATCTTAATTCTTACAACAATCAAACCCCATCTTGTTGTCTTACAAATAATTTATTTATTTCTATACATGATACAGAGGAAAAAAATTCAGGGATGGGCAGGGATATTACTAGCCGGAAGTGTATTTCTCGTTATCCTCTTTGGGTTACGGCCCCAGCTTATCAGCGACCTCGTTGGGTTGTCAAAAATTGCACCCACAAAATGGTATACACCAACGATTGGCGGATGGATCAGTTTCATCGGTGCTACCGAAATCGCCCGCTATTTGATTGTGTTGTTTTTGCCCATACCATTTATACTGGCAAAATACCATACAAGTTTCAGCATGGAGTTATCTATCGCGCTACTTACACTTATAACCGTTCCCTTTACATTCTTCGGCTGGAGTTACGATCAGGTCATACTTTTAATACCTATTGCGCAGATATTTTACTGGCTGTACCAATTAAGAGCAGTAGCATTAAAATATGTACTTTCCACATTTATGATCCTAGTAGTCGTGATTAACTACTATCAAAAGGTAACCGACACTTATGAAGTTTACTATGTCTGGGTTCCCTTATTCTGGTGTCTGGTTTTTGGTATCACATGGTATTACTACTATACAAGGCTAACCTATATTCATGAATAATCAACTCAATCTATCTGTAGTCGTTATTGCACATGAAAAAACAAAAAAGCTTATAGAGACAATCTCGCAAATTCACTCAACCCTAAAGTTGCTCTCTGTGGAATATGAAATTCTTATCGTATCCTGTCGTTTTGACGAGCAAGCCCGGAAGACACTCCAACAGAACAATTGTACAATTCTAATTCCGCAGACAGCTGGATATGGGGATAGTGTCCTAACAGGAATTCACCACTCGACTGGCAGATATATCATTACCATGGATGCAGACCAGACACATCCGGCAACCTTTCTGAAAGAGCTATGGGAGGCTAGAGATAACGCTGATGTTGTTGTTGCATCTCGATATATCGCCAAAGGACAAACACAAACCCCAATTCTTCGCAAGTTCCTGAGCAAGTTTCTAAATATTGCTTTCAGTCGCGGGTTAGATTTACCCGTACATGACATGTCCAGCGGGTTTCGTTTATATAAAGGCCATGTTGTCAAGAACTTAACAACTGAGAGCAAGAATTTTGATGTCTTACAGGAAATACTTGTAAAGATTTTAATGGCGGGTTACCATGTTAGCGAAATCCCGTTTAAATACCGGTCAGTCGACTCCGCATATACGCGAATGACAAAATTCGGGCTGGCATACTTGAGAGCTTTTTCCCGCCTTTGGAAACTACGAAATTCTATCGCTAGTGCAGATTATGATGCACGTGCCTACAATGCTATGATGCCTCCACAACGCTATTGGCAAAGACAACGCTACAAACACATTACAGGCATGTTGAAAGGCAAAGGAAAATGCCTAGATGTAGGTTGTGGGTCTAGCCGCATTATTGGAGCACTTCCTAATGGTAGCATCGCCCTGGACATTTTGATTCGAAAACTTCGATATTCCCGTCGTTTTGGACATATGACCGTTCAAGGATCTATCTTCGATCTGCCTGTCCCTGCATCGTCCTTCCCGTGCGTCCTATGTTCGCAAGTAATCGAACATGTGCCGCGTGCAAATGTACTGGATGAGCTGGACCGTGTTCTAGAACCCGGTGGATATCTTATTCTGGGAACACCTGATTATGCCAAATGGCAATGGAATGTCATTGAGTGGTTATACAAAGTTCTCTTGCCCCAAGCTTATGCCGATGAACATATCACCCATTACACATTCCAAGAACTCTACGATGAGCTTGTAATTAAACGTGGCTACAAACTGGAAACGACACGCTATATCCTGCAAGGGGAATTGATTTTAGGATTACGAAAACGACCTGTGTATTAGCGATATTATTGGGCCCGAATAATACCGTGTACAACTTGCAACAAGGCGTTGTTAGTGAAATTCTGTTCATGCTTTATAACAATCATCGTATTAAAGGGTACCGGAGAGAAACATGCCTATTGGCCTTGATTGGCTCAACATCCTACCATCTGTAAAAGAATTCTTGTCCGGCGGGAACCCCTACTCTGTCGGTCAAGTTTTCGAACCATTCTGGACTTATATTATCCTATCCCCATTGGCATTTTTACCGTTCTGGGTTGGCAGAGTTATATTATTTCTTGTTTCGTTAATTGTATTTGCATATAGCGCAATTCGACTCGGTGCGACTAAATGGCAATTGATTGCTTTCATACTATCATCAGCTGTTGTGGGATGCCTGAATAACGGGAACCTAGATTGGCTTGTTACCGCCGGCCTTTGGATGCCCCCTCAAATAGGTTTATTCTTCGTAATGATGAAGCCACAAGTTGGAATTGGGCTTCTCATCTTTTGGTCATGGCAAACCTGGAAAAACGACAAGTTTCCAGGTTTGATAAAACTTCTTGGGCCCATTTCGCTGGCTTATCTTATATCGTTCTGGCTTTACGGATTATGGCCACTTCGAATGTTCTCTTTACCAGATGCCGATATCAATATGAGCACATTCCCTTATGGTATCTGGGCCGGGCTTGCTCTTCTGTATATATCAATGAAAGACAATGATAAGAATTTAGCAGCGATTTCAAGCGTTTTTTTTGCCCCGTACATAAGCCAATTCAGTTATAGTGTTGTTCTTCTATCGTCATTTAAAAATAAAATCGTGTTTGCCCTAATCTGGGTTGGCTTGTGGATTCCAGTTTTAATGAGAGTGCTCAGCCGCTAAAATCGACAGTTTTTTGACTATCTACCGGAAAACTCCTTACACTATTCCTGTCAAGTTAGCGACCTTTCTTGAAATCAGTCCCATGCGCGCTTCATAGAAATTTTTAAGGAGACAATTATCTATGAAACTCCATTTATATTTCACACTTATCATTGCATTCGCCATGGTGGGATGCGCCTCACTCGCGCCCCCACCAACACCAACCGCCGAACCTACTGCCGCACCAACCACAACACCTAAACCATCACTTGCCGAAGGAAAGACCGTTTTTACCAGGTATGATGGGAAAAAATATGCAGGGACAGTATACGGCCACGGTGAAACTGCGATCATTTTGGCAAATATGTCTTATGGAGGAGAATCACAATGGGATCCCTTTGTAAAAGCAATTGACAAAGAAAAATTCACGGGGGTCACTTTTAATTACTTAATGCTGGTCGCAGATGATTATGCTTCAGCAGAACAGGAAACAGAGATTATTCTTGATACATTAAAGAGTGCCGGTTATAAACGCGCTATTTGTATAGGTGCCAGCCTAGGTGTAAGTGCATGTGGCTATATCGCACACGACCCCACGATGGTCGGCATTGCAACCATCGCAGGTCCAAATAATGGTGGCCTTCTAACCGATATCACGTATCCCAAACTTTTTATTGCGGGACAACTGGATCAATGGTCTAGCCCCATAAAGAGTGATTACAAAAAAGCCATTGAACCTAAAACACTAATCATCTATCCTGATACCGCTCAGCATGGCACAGATCTTTTTTACTCACCAGTGGGTGACGAATTTCTAAAGGCCTTACTGGATTTCGTTAACAACATTCCCTAATTCTGTTCTAGCAACTCTTTATATACCCCCACAATTTGTTGAGCAATCTTTTCCCAGGCATAATCTTTCGCATACTCTGCGGCTTGTTTGCTCATTTTTGCATGGAGTTCTCCATCGTTCAGCAACCATGACAATTTATCACACAACATTTCTGGTTCCTCGGCGGGAATCGTGAATCCTGTTTCGCCATCACGCACAAGGTAGGCCAACCCACCCACCTCCGAGGCAATGACCGGGGTGCCGCATGCCATCGCTTCGAGTGCAACCATACCAAACGACTCATAATGCGAAGGCATCACCAATACATCAGCGGCGGAATAAAAATACGGCAGTTTATCCTGGTCGCGTTTTCCCAAAAAAACAACTGATTGATCTAATCCTAGTGACTCGCATAAATCTTTCAGGCGCGCCATTTCCGTTGTCATTTGTTCACGGCTGGCAGAAGGATCACCACCGATGATGGCAAGATGTACAGGACGACTACCGTCCTTTAACTTTAGGCAAGCCATCGCCTCAAGCAACGTATCTACACCTTTCAACCGTTCGATACGCCCCACAAATAGGATCATACGACTCTCAGGTTGCAGGCCAACATATGCCTTTGATTCGTCAGCAGGGATCGGATAGAAATGGCTTAAGTCCACACCGGGTGGGATGACAACCATTTTGTTTTGATCAGCCTTATAAAGAAATCGGAGTTGGGTCATTTCCGCCAATGTTGCGACGATGATCCGGTCCACACGACGGATGACTTGCTTCTCCCCATTGACCCGATATGCACCTTCGCGTTCTGCCTCAGATTGCGCCACCCGGTTCTTCATCTCGCCCAAAGTGTGGAACATGTTGACGATGGGCGTACCAGCCCAAAGGTCCGAAAGAGACGCGGCGGCAATGCCGCTCATCCAGTAATGACTGTGGATAATGTCGTACTTAATCCCCTTTTCTTTTGCAAAGGCATCGACGCCTTCCACAAATTCAGGGATGTAATTCGCGAGTTCCTGCTTGTTCGGAATGGGATGTTCAGGCCCGGCAGGCACATGGACAACGCGATTGCCATAGCCAAGTTCGTGCAAAACATGAGGGACATGGTCATCCTGCGAGCGCGTGAAGACATCTACATGGATGCCCATTTGGCCAAGTTGACGTGTGAGTTCGCGGACGTAGACATTCATGCCGCCGGTGTCTTTGCCACCCAGTGTAGCGAGCGGACAGGTGTGATAAGAGAGCATTGCGATTCGATACATGTTTTTTCCGCCGTTCTAGACGCGGTGATGTGATAGAAACTTGCGTGATTAATTGTAATCCTTTATAATCTCCGCCGCTAAGGTAAGTATGCCGCTGTAGCTCAGTTAGCAGAGCGACGCTCTCGTAAAGCGTAGGTCACGAGTGCAACTCTCGTCAGCGGCTCAACACAAAAAGACTTCCGAAGTCTCAGAGACTTCGGAAGTCTTTTTGTTATATCAATCTCTGCATCCAAGTAAGTCGAACTGGGAACGGCAAGCGTTAGCGGCATGGGCGAGATTTGGCAAGAAAAACCCAAAGGTAGAATCCGCCAAAGGCACTGAATCCCTAAGGGCGAGGGAAAAGCCCGCCCTCGTCCGCCTGCACGCGATGTTAGGCGCTGTTTGTTGATTTAGCACTTTTGCTTTTATAAATACGATTGGCAATAAAGATATAACGAAAATCTTTTCCTTGATATGTCATTAATGCGCCAATGATGGCGTAGATTATAAATCCAAGATTTCCAATGGTCATCACTAATACGCTTATGATTATTGCCATAAAGATACCGCCACCCGTAACGCCAATAAATTTTTCGTTATGTGTAGCAGAAGTTAGCAAAACAGGGATGAAAATTGAACCTACCATACAAGATGACGCCAACATACTGAACACAAGCATAACGATTTGCCAGATTAACGCCTGCAATGACTGAAAGCCGAGATAAGATGATTTTTTCTTTTGAGTCAAATAAATACCGATAGGAACAAAAAACCCAATGTTGGGAAATAAAACAGAAGCATGGGAAATTGCCGCTAACAAACGGACTTCCTGACTTATTAAGGGCGTTTCTATCGCTTGAATTTCTTTCTGGACTTCCTTTTTCTCTGACTGAGTTTCTTGGGGAATCGGCTGATTTTCAAACAGTTTTGGCGCATATTGTTTTATGTCACTCGCCAATTGGCCATCTGGCCAACCTTCGTAACCCGTGAGAGATATAAAACCTTGCGTGGGACGCAAAAACCTAAACGGCGATTTTAGCGACAAGGAAAAACCAATAACTTCATAGGAATTTAGATAGAGAACATCAGTGAACAAAAAGAACTTTCCAAGTTCATCTACATCAGACCAATTACATCGAATATGCTTATAAGGCAAATTCTTTTGCTCAATTCCATCAGGCGAGATTTTCACATAAGAGAAAAATGACATAATGGTGCTAATGGTTATTTGGACGAGATTGAAAACTAACAAAATGATTATTGGGATTAAGAGACAACCAAAGACAATAGCAAATGTGTCGAAACTTTTTTGGGCTTGGAAAAACGAAACTATCATTAGCACAAATGCCATGAGGGGAATTCCCATAATTATTCCCATGAAAAACAAGGAAAAAACATTAAGGGCGAGAGTCCATCGCTTTGGTTTGTAAATATGTGTGTTTGCCAAGTCGGAATTATTACTCATTATTTTCCTTCCTAAATTTGCTGTGATGTGAAGCGCCTAACTCGACTTACAGATCATCAAAAATATGATCGAGCACATCTTCACTCACATCAAACACTGCGCCATTTTCAGGGATCGCTTCTTCGGTCATCCACTTGGGCAAACGGTCATCTTCCTTGGTAAAGCCTGCACGCTTATTGAACTCGCGCTCCATCTTGATGGTCTCTTTACCTAATGCCTGCAAAATGTTATCGGGCAGATCGTCCCAGCCATAACGGGCAGATAACAAACGTTTGACAACGCCATCAGGCGTGGCGGCGTAACCGAAGCCCGCAAAGATGCACGCGCCCAGAGTATCGTAACCAGCCATGTTCAACTGTGCGTTGAGCGATGGATCTTTTTGTACGGTCGGGTCGAGATGATTAACTTGCGCGCGGATGGTGAGTCCGCAGGTATGATCTGCGCCCTGCGGAGTTGTAGCGTACGTTACGCCAGTCCCTTTGATCGAACGCGGTTCATAGCCAGACATGGCTTGTCCCTTCACGGCAGGCACACGCTCAATGTTATAGGCTTTCCCCGTGCTGACCGCGCCATTCCCGAGCACGCGTCCCAATTCGGTGCCTTTGCGAATTTCGTCAATCAACTTCAACGCATCTTCTTCATTGCCCCAGCGCATCAAACCTGCTTCGGCCGCAACACCCAGCGCACCGCCGATCTCAATCGAATCAAGTCCCAAGTCATTGACCTGCCAATTCAACCGTCCAATTGACTCGAGTGAATCGATCTCAAGGTTGATACCCATCAAACCGATCGTCTCATATTCAAGCGGCGAGACAATGACCTTGCCATCCTCCCCACCCAAAATATTCGAGCATTTGATCGTGCACCCCGCCATACACGCATGTGACGGGTCCGACGGTTTGCCGCGCTTCAAAGTAAATTCACGCAGTGCATCGCCGTCTACGTGATCTACTTTATCGAACGTGCCACGCGAAAAATTTTTGACGGTCAACGCCGCAAAACTCTGACACATCGCCGCAATCGCCGCTGTGCTATAGTCACGATATGTAATGGATTGCGGGTGTTCCATGACCGACTTTGTATAATCTTTTGTTGCGATTTTGAACGCTTCAGGATTCACGACAGGCGGCTTCTGCCCACCGGCATGGTCAAACACGATGGCTTTTAATCCCTTCGAACCCATCACCGCGCCGAGACCACCACGAGCGGCAATCCTCGAAGGGACTTTATCTTTATCAATATTTTGCACTCGCGCCGACTTCAATTGCATCTCACCGCCGGGGCCGATCAAGGAGATGGCAACTTTATCTCCATATTTCTCCAACAGCTTTGGAGCAGTTTCATAAACACCCAAACCAACTAAATCATCTGCACGTTCCCATTTAGCACCATTGAGTGAAAGATGTAAAACCCAGAAACCGTCTTCTTTTGGCTGGCCTTCAATAACAAGCGCATGGATGCCCATGTGCGTCATGTGCAAGCCTGTCCGACCGCCAGCATTGGCTTCTTTGATACCACCGGTTAAAGGAGATTTTCCACCAACCGAAATCCTATCTGTGGAGGAAAGCATATGACCCACTAACAAGCCCGGGGCGAAGATCAATTTATTGCCGGGGCCGAGAGGGTCACAGGTGGCATCCACTTCATCGAACAGGATACGGGCCAAAAGTCCACGACCGCCGAGGCGTTGCCATGAAGCGGGGACAGATTCAAGTTTCAGCGTTTGCTCACTCACATTAACACGCCAAACCTGTGATTTATAGTCAGTCATCAGTTACTCCAGTTAAGTAATATTGCCAAAATTTGGGAACGGCTGTATAGTTCAGGCTCTTGCGGGAAAAGTCTATCATTAATTTCGTTCGATGGAGATGAAGACATGGATCAACCTGTCATCGGCACATTACTCGATTCGTTCGGCGCCTTTGGGCAGTTTAACCTGGGAGCCTACTATGTCACTTGCTTTGGGGCCCTGCCTTCTAGTTTGAAGGTCAGTTTGCCGTCTGAAAAGCCAAGGGACGCTGTGGACTCCATCATGCAGATGATCGATCTCCAAAAGAACTCCTTCGAGCCCGTTACCAAAGATTGGCGCGTGGACGAGATCAAAAAGCCTGAACAAGATCTCTTCGATGAATATGCCTACGAACTACTTTTCAAGAGTAATTCAAGGCGCACTGCGATCCAAATCATGTGTCACCATCATTCACTCGAGATCACCTTTGCCTACGACATCAAGGATCAAGATACAGAGGCATGGATCCTTGAAACCAGCCGCCAACTCCAAGGTACATTCAAGACAACTGACAAACCCAAGTTCAAGGTCTTGATCGCGCAGGATGGTATGTTTAACACTGAAGAAGTGGAAACCAGTGACTTCATTTCCATTGACATAAAAGAGTTATACAACGATGATTTTGTCGAGGTGGATACTCTGATCAACGCATCCATCCAGAAAAAGGAGTCGGGTATGATCCTGCTTCATGGTGAACCCGGCACCGGCAAAACGACTTACATCAAACACCTGATCAGCAAGTTCAAGGAAAAGAAGTTCATCTTTATCCAGAATGATTTTGTAAAGGAACTGTTGAAACCTTCGTTCGTCGCCTTCCTTTTGCAGAACAAGGATGCGCTCCTGATCATCGAAGATGCTGAGAAAGTTGTAGTGGCACGCGATAGCTCAACGGACGAATCGGTGGTGTCCACGCTTCTGCAATTGACCGATGGCCTGTTCAGCGACTTCCTGAACATCAAGATCATCTGCACCTTCAACACCAACCTCGAGCGGATCGATAAGGCGCTTCTCCGTAAGGGACGTATGATCGCCAAATATAACTTTACGCCACTCTCTGCAGAGAAGACAGCGGCGCTTGCGAAGAAGCTCGGTCACGAAGGCGTGACGGGCAGTCTCACGCTGGCAGATATCTTTGGTTACGATCACCAGAGTTTCAGCAAGTCTACCAAGCGAACGATAGGGTTCACATAAGGGGCAAACAAGTTATATCGTAAGGGCGACTCGCCAAGCAGAAGGAGATACGGGTCGCCCTTACATTTTTAACCGAACAAACTCTCAACCGCTTCCCGGAACACCCTCGTATGAGTGTCTACATCATCTTGTGTGGTTTCAGGCGAGATCAATGCCATGTTGTGAAAAGGGGTCATCAGAATTCCACGGTTGAGTGCGAAGAGGTGCATGTAGCGGTCGAGTTCGTGGTCGATGGCGGCGAAGGCTTCACCTCCGTTTTTGGGCGGAGTTGGGCGGAACCAATACTCAGAACGATTGCCAAGTTGCTTCACGATCCATGGCAATTCAAATTCTTTTATTACAGACTCAACACCTTCCGTAAATTTCTCTTGTAATCGAATAGCTTTATCGTAGAACTCTTGCGTCAACACATTTTGCAGAGTGGCCTTCATCGCCGCAATGGACAAAGCGTTGCCTGCTAATGTTCCGCCAATGCCGCCAACGTCTGCATCGTCCACGTTGAGCTTCGCATCAAAAGCCTTTGACACTTCCTCGGTGAATCCATACACCGCCGCGGGAACACCTCCAGCGATGGGTTTGCCAATCGTGAGGAAATCAGGTCGAAGGTCGAATGAGGCGGTGTATCCGCCAGGACCCGTACAGATGGTGTGTGTCTCATCGATGATGAGATACGTTCCATATTTGCGAGTGATCTCACGAAGGGCATCATGATATCCAGGTTTGGGATGGATGATGCCGATGTTGGTCATCACAGGTTCAGCAAGGACAGCCGCAACATCGCGCGCCGCAAGGACAGTTTCGAGCGCGGCAATATCGTTAAACTCAATGACCTTGGTTGTAAAACGCGGATCCACCTGTGGGCCCATGTTGTTCGAGCGCGACATGGGCGTGCCTTCTTCGTCGAGCGTAATGAAGGTTTCATCCACGGAGCCATGATAGCAATAATTAAAAACCAAAACTTTCGAACGCCCCGTGATCATGCGCGCCATGCGAAGGGCAAAGCGATTCGCATCGGTGGCGGTGAGGGCAAACTGCCAATAGGGAAGTTTGAAGCGGCGTCCCAATTCCTCGCCCACCCAGATCACATCTTCATACGGGAGCATGAGCGTGATGCCTTTTTGAATTTGCTCGGTGATGGCGTTGACCGTTGCTTCTGGTGAATGCCCGGTCATGGCGCCGGTATCGCCGAGGCAGAGGTCAATGTATTCATTGCCATCTACATCGGTGAAGTGAGCACCTTTTGCCTCTTTGACGAAAACGGGAAACGAACCCGCCCAACGGATCATCCACAACATCGGCACGCCGCCATGCAATGACTTGCGCGCACGCTGATAGAGTTCATAGGATTTTGGATGGGTTTTGTGGAAGAGGGATTCTTCGGATTGAAGGAGGGAGTTCAGTTTGGTACGATTTAATTCAGGCATAGTATTAGTCGGCAGGTATACATGTAGACAGGTAGGCACGTAACGTAATATTGTCCGTGCCTACCTGTTTCCGCGTTTACTTGATTACTTCTCCCAACGCTTCCCCAAATATCTTCAACCCATCATTGATCTGTTCGGATGTCACATTCAACGGCGGGATCCAGCGCAGGGTGTTATCGTAGGTTCCGCAAGAGAGAAGTAACAAACCTTTCTCCTCTGCAGAGTGAATAATACCTTTGACCATTTGTTTGGCCTTGTCTGTTCGGCCACCTTCGCCTACGAATTCCGTCCCGATCATCAGGCCTTTGCCGCGCACATCACCGATCTGCGGATATTCTTCCTGGAATTTTCGAAGCCCAGTCATCAATTGGACTCCGCGCTCTTCGGCATTCTCCAACATTTTTTCATCACGCATCGCACGGATGGTGCCGACTGCTGCAGCACAGGCGAGCGCGTTGCCGCCATACGTTCCGCCAATGGAACCGACATCAAGTCTCATCATAATGTCGGTACTGGTAAAGACGCCCGAGAGTGGCATACCAGAGGCGATCCCTTTTGCGGCAGTCATGATATCGGGCACAATTTCAAAGTGTTCAAACGCAAACCATTTGCCTGTGCGCCCAAACCCTGATTGGACTTCATCGAAGATCAGCATGATCTTGTGACGGTCACAGATCTCGCGCAAACCTTTCATGAACGACTTCGGAGGAACAACGTATCCTCCTTCACCCAAAACTGATTCGATCAAAATGGCCGCTGTATCCTTTGGAGCAGTTTGCGATGCAAGCAAATATTCCAGTTGCTCCAATGCATACTCAGAGGCTTCGGCCTCTGTCATCTTCAAACGGAAGGCATAGGGGAATGGCGAAACGAACACACCCGAGGGCAATGGGCCAAAGCCAGTGCGGTAGACCGTTTTGGAGGTGGTCAATGCCATCGTGCCGGAGGAACGTCCGTGGAAGGAGCCACTGAACACGATCACATTCTGACGTCCCGTTGCCACGCGTGCGATCTTGATGGCGTTCTCCACCGCTTCTGCGCCTGAGTTGGCAAAGAAGTACGAGTCAATGGATTGAGGTGTGATCTTGCGTAGCTCGTCGATCAATTGCAACATCGGTTTGTGGACGACGATATTCGCCTGCGCGTGGATAAAGTTCCCTGCTTGTTCGCGGATAGCTTCAACAACCTTTGGATGACAGTGGCCTGTGTTTGTCACACCGATGCCACAGGTGAAGTCAAGGAACTTACGTCCATCTTCTGTGTAGATATAGGAGCCTTCTGCACGATCTGCAACAAAGTTGAAGATACGCGAGTAGGCCGGGGTCATGTGGGGAAAATTTTCAGTATAGAGGGGGTTTGTAGACATAATTTTCTTTCGGGAACGAACATAGACAAGTAGACACGTAAACAGGCGATGTATCTACCTGTTTACGTGTCTACATCTTGTTTACGCTGGTAAATATTCAGCCGCCCACTCGACATCGTGTTTCTTGAGAGTCTCAAGGGTCGGGGCGCCGTCAGCGTTAAGGCCTGCCAGCTTGTAATAGTGATCTATCGCTGAATCAACTTCCTCGTGAGTCAGAGCGAAGCCCGCAGTGGGGCCAGTACCTGCCAGAGCTTTGAAAAATTTCTTTGGCAGTTTGTCGTCTTTTCGTCCGAGGCCTTCGCGGGCATTGAACACACGGAAGAGGCTCAAACGGCGGCGGCCGACTTCCATCAATTCATCAAGGGTCATATCCCAACCGGTGACAGCATTGACCATGTCCGCAGTTTGCTGACCATCGTAGAGAGTCCACGTGGGGCCCCAAACGAATTGACAGAGTTCTGCTGAATCGAGCATGGAGTAAAAGACTTCGGTCTCATACGCAAAGCGGACTTTCTCTTCGGTGAGGCTGTAAGCAGGTTGCGGTGAACCAAGGCCGATCTGTTTGAGACGGTCGAGATTGAAATCGCCAACGCCTTCTTCGTAATACGGATCATGCTCAGACGATTGATGATCGGCGCCGAACGGGTTGATCGCATAGATCAACGCGAGCGAACGTTTGGCTTGCGGCATGTGCGCAGGGGACTCGGCACCTTTAACTGTGATAAGACATTCATCGGCACCATTGCCCCACACTTTGGCGGCGCGTTCCGAACCTTGTGAGAGCACTTTACCGAGCACGCCTTCATTCTTTACGATCTGTTCGAGTGCGGTGATCATCGCAGATGCATTGCCAAATTTAAGTTCAAGGCCACCAGTTTGTTCTTTGGTGATGATGCCCTTCTCGTAGCACTCCATCGCGAAAGCAATGGTCGCGCCAGCCGCGATGGTATCCACTGCATATTCATTGCAAATTTGATTCGCAAGGTTGACCGCGGCAAGATCATCAACGCCACAATAGGAACCGAACGTACCGAGTGTTTCGTATTCAGCGCCGCCGTAACGCGGATCGACTTTATAGGGCCCGTCTTTGATCTCAACCACGCGCTTGCATTTCACCACACAAGCATAACAAGTATCGCGTTCCTTCAACACGGTTTCCGTCATGCGTTCGCCACTGATCGGTTCGCAACCTTCGAATTGACCTTCGTTATAGTTACGGGTCGGCAATGTGCCGATGGTGTTGTTGAACAATACAACAACAGCTGTGCCATGTTTGGCGAGGCCGTCCATATCACCATTTTCAGGAATAGCCTTCGGACCAATACGATTCAAGTCAGTGATCGCTTTTTGATTGGCAACTTTCGCCTTCCCCGTTCCGCGTACCACCACCGCCTTGAGGTTTTTCGAAGCCATCACCAAGCCCATGCCTGTACGTCCGTTATGGCGATTAGACATGGAAACCAATGTTGAGAACAGCACGCCATTCTCTGCGCCCATGCCGTGTTGTAAAATCTCAGCCTTCGGGTCCACTTCCTTGTGAATGATGTCATCCACTTCGCCCGATTTCTTGCCCATCAAATGCGCAGCATCACGCAATTCGTATTTACCATCAATGATACAAAGATACACAGGCTTTGATGATTTGCCTTTGACCACGATCCCATCGAAACCTGCGAACTTTAATTCCGCAGGGAAAAATCCACCGCTCTGCGAATCGCCAATACCACCGCTGATCGGTGACTTGGCATTCGCATTCAAACGACTCTGCCCCGAGATCGCCGCGCCAGTCGTCACACCAGCCATCAAGGTCAACACGTTCTCAGGCCCAAGCGGGTCGGCACCTTTCGGCATATCACGCAAAATATAATGCATCCCCATCGCACTCCCACCCATATATTTACGATAGAAAGCCTCAGTTGGCTCTTCGACAGTCAACGAACCTTTCGTTAAATCAACGTGCAGGATCTTACCGTTATAACCGTTTGGCATGACGACCTCCTAAATATTTTTCTAAATTATACAATTCGACCAGACTTTATTCAACGCACCACTTCCGATTTGGACGAAGAACACGCTTCCTTCTTAATGGATAGCTGGTACAGTCTCAACAAACATTTTCTGACTCTGACAAAGTAAACAAACTCATAAACAGGTACACAAGTAAATACGTGTATACCTGTTTACCTACACATCTATTTACTTATTCACTTCCCTCATCCCATACGGAAATCCATACTCGGCCATTTTCTCCATAAATGGGACAGGTTCAAAAGCTTCAGGGCCAAGCACGCCCGCGCCACTCCAAATACCATGCTCGATCAAGTCCATGGCAATGACCGCGCTGAAAGCTGTCTGCGCCACAACCGCCTGACATCCCCAAACCTTCATGCACTGTTCATTGTCCGCGATCTGATAGAGGTAGATTTCCTTCTTCGTGCCGTCTTTTGTGCCGGTGATCCATGTACCAGCACAGGTTTTGCCATGCATCTTGTTACCAAGATGGGCAGGGTCCGGCAGGCTCGCGGCAACTACATCGCGCGGTGAAACGTCAATACCCTTGACCTTGATCTTGTCCTTTTTATCAAGGCCGAGTTTATGAAGCGTCTTCAACACATCGATGAATTCCTGTCCCAGACCATATTTGAAGGTCACTCGTTTTGCCTTGATCCAACGCGGCACGAGCAACACTTCTTCATGTTCTACATTCACAATTTCAACTGGACCGATCTCTGGGAAGTCAAATACTTCAGGTTCGGAGAATGGTTCCGTGGTGAACCAACCTTTTCCTTCCTCATAAATCACTGGCGGATTTAAACATTCCTCGATCGTGGTCCATATTGAAAAGTTCGGGGCAAACTCATATCCATCAATTGAAATATTGGCGCCATCACGGATCCCGATCTCGTCAATTTCATCGAAGAGATAATCCTGTGCATAACGGGCGAACACGTCGGCCATGCCGGGCTCCACACCGAAGCCGACCATCGCAAGCAGGTTTTTCTCTTCCCATTCTTTGGCCTTTTCAAATTGATAATCACCAAGTTTGACGCCCGACTTGTGGAACGGGTCAGTAGGATGCGGCTCAGACAAGGTCATGGCCATATCCATATATTTGACACCGACATTGTATGCTGCATCAAATATTTGTTTATTGAAGATCGGGTCAACAGAATTCATGATGAGGTCAACTTGATATTTGCGAGCCAGTTCCTCGATCATTTCTTGTTTGCTGGCATCAACAAATTCGGCAGGGAAGCGTTTTTCATCCCCCAGTTTGCCTTGCACTTCCTTTGCTCGTTCGATGTTGTAATCAGCAAGTACCATCAACTCCATCCACGGACGTGGTTTGGCGATTGCGGCAATAGCTTCCCCCACTCCCCCTGTTCCCACGAGTAATACTTTCATAAATCCTTTCTATTCTCCATTAGTTTTATAACCCGCACAGTGCGAGTTAGAGTCTTACAAAATCTGCCTGACTGCATGCATACACAGTCAGGCAGATTCAAAACACAAACCTAGTTACCGCCCTTTACTTCCACCCAAATATCATCGTACAACGGAGTTGCATCACCAACATCTGCAATACCATGTCCATTTGCCACAACTTCGGCGGGGGGATTGGTGATCGGCGAATTGGCGTAAGCATCATACACTTCAGGATGATTTGCCTTCGCAAATTCCAACGCGGCTTTGTTCGGGTTGGTATATTGGAAATCACGGACCGTCAACCAGAAGACATCGCCCTGCATGGTGTAATTCATCCATGCATACGCGGCATCTGTATGAGCCGCGCCAGCCAACATGGCCCAGTTATCCTGCCAAAGGATGGGGCCTTCCTTGGGGTAAACATATTGAATGGCAGGATTCTCCTGATTGGCAATAAAAGCTTCACCTGTCCAGGTCATGCCTAAATCCACGTCACCAGCAATCAAGGCAGTCTTGGGGCTATCACTATCGAACACCTTCACGTTCGGAATAAGCTCGGCCAATTTGGCTTTGGCTTCGGAAAGTTGAGCAGGATCTTTGGTATTGACATCGTATCCCAGTGTCAACAAGGTAAAACCGATCACTGCGCGAGAGTCATCCAGGAAGATCATTTTCCCAGCATACTCAGGCTTCCATAAGTCTGCCCACGATTCAGGGACATTCTCGACGGCATCGGTGTTCACAATGATCGCGTCTGTTCCAGCCAAATAGGGGACGGTGTATTTGTTACCTGGATCAAAGTCTTGATCCATCCAGCCTGCATCGAAGTTACCAATGTTCGGCATTTTCGATTTGTCCAGTTCCTGTAACAGATTCTGGCGGATCATCAAACCGATGATGTAATCTGTAGGCTGAACGAGGTCATAGGCAGTACCACCAGCTGAAACCTTGGCGTACATTTCCTCATTGCTGGAATACTCATCTCGATTCAACTTGATGTCATAGACCAATTCGAAACAATCCAGCATATCCTGCGGGAAATATTCAGTCCACACAAAGACGTTCAATTCCTTCGAGGTCACTTCCATGCGCGGATTCGGTTCAGGACATTCGAAACCGCTGGATGTAACCTTGCTGGTCGTGGACGCAGGAGCATCCGTGGCTGGCTCTGGAGCCGCAGGCTCTCCTTGCCCACCGCAGGAAACCAACATCAGGCTGGCGATAACCAACACCCCCAAAACATTCAAAATATTTTTCTTGCTCATCTCTTTCTCCTTTAGGGAATTAATTGATACACGGCAACACGGACACGGCGAATCCGTGCAGTACCTAAACTAATGTTGCTTCTGTTCACGGCTCTGTACCCATTGCAACAACAACACAACGGAAAATACCAGCAGGATCCAAACTGTGGAGAGTGCATTGACCTGCGGGGTGATGATACGTCTTAACAAGCCATAAACATAGATCGGCAAGGTTGTTGAGCCCGGTCCATTTGTGAAGAACGTGATCACAAAGTCATCCAGCGATAAGGTAAAAGCCAGTAATGCACCTGAAAGAATACCGGGCAGGATCGTGGGAAGGGTCACACGCCGGAAAGTGATCCACTCGTTCGCACCCAGGTCCATGGCGGCCTCTTCAAAGGATTTGTCGAATCCTTGCAAGCGCGCCTGCACTACGAGCGTCACAAAAGGAATACTGAAGGCAATATGACTCAGAATAACCGTACCCAGCCCCAAGCTGAGTCTTGAATCGCCGGTCAATCCAAGAGAATTGTTGATGATGCCAAACAACTGGGTGAAAAGGGTCAGGATCCCAATGCCCATCACGATCTCAGGAATGACGATCGGGATATACAATGAAATTTGCGAGAAGGGTTTCCACTTGAAGTCATATCGTTGGAGCGCAAGTGCTGCCATTGTGCCAACGATGGTGGAAATGATCGTGGACGTGAAGGCAATTTTCAATGTATTGCCTGCCGCCTCAGCAACTTCTTTGTTCTTTGAAAGCTCACAAAACCAATGGAAAGGACCACACGGGCTGGATTTCACCATGCTCCCTTCCATGACAACACGTTCACTATACTTTGGGATAAACCCCTCGAACGTAATGTTCGTGCGTGAGGCGTTGAATGAAAAGAGGATCAACACAACGATAGGCGCATACAGGAATACGTACACCAGCATGGCAGAAGAGAAAATGAGCGGATGTCGGCGATGGGGATTCATCCCGCACACTCCATTCCTAATAAGATTGTATTGTGCGGGATTATCACCCCGCTACTTACATTGCACAAAAGATGAGGTAGCGGGGTCATGCCACAACAATCTCCTCTCCGAAGCCAAATTTACGTGTATAGAAATAGGTGACGATCAATGTCATTATCATCAGGATCAACGAAGCCGCGCTTCCAAAGGTTGGGTCGCGCGCATCTAAAAATTGACGCTGGATCAAGTTCCCAACCAGGATCACCTGCCTTCCACCCAAAATGTCGGAGACGATGAATGTTCCCATCACAGGGATGAACACCAGGATCGTACCCGCAACTACACCGGGCATGGAAAGCGGCAAGGTGACTCGTGCAAATGTTTTGATGCCGTTCGCTCCAAGGTCGGCCGCAGCTTCATATAATGAAGCATCAATTTTCTCGAGCGAAGTATAGATCGGCAGGATCATGAATGGCAAGAACTCGTAGACCATACCTACCAGCACTGCCCCCGGCGTATACAACATTTCCAACGGCGTGAACGAGATATGGAGCAAACTTGCAAACCATCCCAAAATCAGGTTAATCACACCTTGCGTACGGAGCAACATCATCCACGCATATACGCGGATGACAAAGTTTGTCCACAGCGGAATCAGCACCAAAAACATAAATGTATTACGACGTTTAGGATGCGCACGCGCTATAAAATACGCCAATGGGTATGCAAGCAAGATCACCAATACAGTTGTATTGAAAGCAAGTGAAAGTGAACGACCTAGAATTTGAACGTATAAAGGGTCAAAACAGGAGGCCTGTCCATTAGCACAATCCTTACTGTACCCCATCAAGCGTATATAGTTGTCCAAAGTGAACGTATAAATAACATCGCCATCAGGTCCCCGCTTACCAAAAGAGATCACCAATGTAAGGAGCAAAGGGATAATAAGAAGGCCGACCATCCACAACATGGTTGGTGAAACTAACAATGCACCCTGCGCTGACTTGTTTTCGCGCAAACGTTTCAACATGGCGGTTACTCCTTCTTCAATATAAGCACGTTCTCAGGGATCATCACAAGCGTAATCTCCTGACCGGCCGTGTAGAAGGAACTCGGGTCAAGTCGCGAGATTCGATTTTGCTCGAAGATCTTGAGGCGCGTACCGTTCACATCCGCAAACACATGCGTATCGGTGCCAATATACACCGTGCTAGCCACTTTCCCGACGAACGAGTTCGAGTCCATAGGCCTTTTAGCGATCAATACCTTCTCAGGCCGAATTGAAACCGTGACTTCCTCTCCGTTGACCAATCCTTCTGAAACAGGCAGACCTGTTAACTCTGCATTCAGGCTAGGGATGAAGACCACCGCCTCACTACTGGACAATGACTTGATCTTGCCTTCGAAGAAATTTGACTCCCCGATAAAATCTGCCACGAACTTATTCGCAGGTCTTTCATAGATCTCGACCGGGGTCCCCATTTGCTGAACCTTACCCTTGCTCATGACCGCAATACGGTCAGACATGGTCATGGCTTCTTCCTGATCGTGGGTTACATAGATGAACGTGATGCCGAGCTGTTGTTGCAGAGCTTTAAGTTCAAGTTGCATTTCCTTGCGAAGTTTTAAATCCAACGCACCAAGCGGCTCATCGAGCAACAATACATCTGGCACTTTGACCAGAGACCGCGCCACCGCCACGCGTTGTTGCTGTCCGCCGGAGAGTTGTTTGGGTTTGCGTCGCTCCATACCCGTGAGTTGGACCATCTCCAACGCGCGCTTGACGCGTTTTTCGATCTCATCTTTTTGTGCGCCTTCCATTTCCAAGCCAAAGGCGATATTCTGAAAAACAGTCATGTGCTGGAACAAGGCGTAACTTTGAAAAACAGTATTCACCTTGCGCTGAAATGGAGGCGTATGCCCCATTGCCTGCCCCTCAATATATATTTCACCCTCCGTAGGCCACTCGAACCCCGCGATCATCCGTAAAGACGTGGTCTTACCACAACCCGAAGAACCCAACATGGAAAAGAACTCGCCGTTCTTGATCTTCATGGTCACGTGATCCACGGCGTTCAATTGTTGTCCTTCAGGGGTAGTGAACTGCTTAACAACATCTCTAAGCTCTACCGCATACTCATTTGCCATCTCTCTTCTCCTCAGAGTGGAATGTAGGTATTGTAAACACCTTTTGGGTGATTGCGAGGGTACTCACATGGGTAGTATTCCGTTGCAATACTTTTACGCTGTTCTTGCTACAACACCGACCGCATCACGCAGACGGTTCAAGCCTTCGTCAATTTCATCCTGCTGGATGATCAGTGGCGGCTCGATGCGTATCGTTTGCGCGCTGGTCAATGTCCCAGAGACAAGTACACCGCGCTTGAACAATTCTGAAGCGACCTTGTAACCCAACTCGGGCGTCTGGAAATGCTGGCCGATCAACAAACCTTTACCTGTTACCTTATCATACAACTGCGGGAATTCATCCGCAAGTTCGGTCACTTTTTCGATGATGTAACTGCCTTTTGTGGCCGCACCCTCCCAAAGTCGGTCACGAAGCGTGACGTTGATCGCAGCAATCGCAGCAGAGCAAGCCAGGGCGCCTCCACCGGTAGTCGTCGTATGCATAAAAGGATTCGGGTACATCATCGGATAAAAGATCTCTTCGGTGGTTGTCACTGCACTGATGGGCATCACACCGCCACCAAGGGATTTGGCAGTGGCGATGATATCGGGAGTGACATCCCAATGATTCACACCCCACAGTTTCCCCGTCCGGCCAAGACCCGTTTGCACTTCGTCCGCAATTAAGAGCGTGCCATATTTTTTCGTGGCGGCACGCACACGCGGCCAGAAATCATCCGGCGGAACAATACCGCCCGCTTCACCTTGGATCGGTTCAAAGATAACCGCCGCCACACCGATACCAACCTTCTCACAAATTTCGAGTTGTTTCTCCACTGCGGCCGCATCGCCAAACGGGACGTGATAGACCTGCCCACCATACAGCGTACCCATCGGTTGACGATAATCGGCCTTGCCCATCATTGAGAGCGAGCCCATGGTCTTGCCATGAAAGCCTTTGACCGAAACAATGAATGCTGATTTGCCCGTGTATAGTTTTGCGATCTTTATAGCGGCCTCAATGGCTTCGGTTCCACTTGCGGCGAACCACGAGTATTTCAAATCACCCGGTGTGATCTCTGCCATCAGTTTTGCCAACACGCCGCGCAAGGGATCGATCAATTCCTGCGAAGGCATGGGACTGCGTTTGAGTTGAGCATCAACGGCGGCGATCACGTCAGGATGCGTCCAACCGAGATCGAACATGCCAAAGCCGCCAAGCCAATCGATGAATTTTCGTCCCATCACATCGGTGAAGGTTGCACCCTTGCCCGACCATTCCACCGAGGCCCAATCGCCAGCTTCGGTCACAGACTTGCGATACTCCAACCAATTGCGATTGAAATGTTCGGCAAAATTATTTTTGGATTCGTTGATGATCCATTTGGCTTGAGTCTCTTCAGGGAAATGTTCCTGTTTGATGATATCAAGCCATTGAGATGAATAAGATAATGCGTTGTCGTAGTTCATATAATTCCTATTTGTTCATAATCTGGTGGTTGAGCAGAACGAAGGGCTACTCAACCACCGCTGCTAGTTTCCTTCAACAGTTACTTCACCACCAGCACAGGGACTTTCGAATAATGGACCACGTGCTCAGCAACACCGCCCAACAGCATGTTACTGAAACCGCCCACACCACGCGAACCCATTACGATCACGTCAGGGTTTAATTCATCCACAGCACGTAATATGGCTTCTGCGGCAGGTCCCTCCACGACCACTGCCGAAACCTGTATCCCTTCTGATTTCAGTTGCTCGGCAATCTCCGTAACGATCTCTTTCGCATCTTCCTCCATCATTTGTTTGTACTCTTCCATCATGGCGGCGGCGCGTTTTCGCAAAAAGGAGGCAGACTGATAGGCATGCATCACATCTACACTTGCACCCAGAGACCTGGCAAGGTCAATCGCATATTGCACGGTCTTCTGCGAATATTCTGAACCATCTGTAGGTAAAAGGATTTTTTTGATCATTGGATATTCCTTTGTTATGCTTCCATTTCAATTGGGACTTCAACGTCAGGCTGATCTTTCTTGACGAACTTTTTCAAAATTGGGTAGAGAATCGGCCCTGTGGCGATCGCTCCAATCGAAAGGTAGAGCGCACCGATCCCTTCTTCCTGAATGGTGCTCGTCACAGCAAGAACCAACACGGCCAGCGGGAATATGGTTACCAAGAATATTCCAAACCAACCACCCGGCACACGATATGGACGCTTCATCTTTGGGAACTTGATACGGAAGGCGATCAACGCCGTGAATTCCAACAACAACGCCGCCGAATAAACGATCACATCTACAACCACCAGGCTTGCAAATGCACTGAGCGTGAAGAAGGAATAGATCGTGGCACAGACCACAATCGCCACCCAGGGTGTTTCGTATTTCGGGTGCATCTTTGTGATGCCTTTCGGCAAATATCCATCCTCCGCCATCACAAAGGGCAGGCGTGAGATCGAAAGCAGTAATGCACTAAAAAGCCCTACCGCACTGACCAACCCACCAATCGCAAGCCAGGCGCCCAACCATTGACCACCAATTGCCGCCGCAACCTGTGGGAAATAACCCGCCGTCCAGTTTTCCCAATCGCGTGAAACTGCCAGACCTCCCACTACAGGGAGCAAATATGCCAACGTCACAAGCGGAATGGTGATCGCTAATGTTCGCGGATAATTTTTCTTCGGGTTTTCAATCTCCTCCGAAACCGTGGAGACACCATCCCAACCAAGGTAATTCCACATGACAACGAACAACCCCACGCCAAACGCGCCGAAAACAGATGTATCAGGCGGAACGAAAGGCTCCCAGATCGGGAAAGGATTTTGGATCAAACGTACGATCCCGATCACTGACATAACTGCGAAAGGCGCAAGGATGAACAACCCAAACCAATTGGATGAATCGCCTACATTTTTTGTGCCGCGAATATTCAATCCGGCAAATATCCAGATCACCAACAAAGTAACACCCCAATGGATCCATGGATTTTCAAGGGCATGAATATCGAATTGTTGAACCAGCAACGCAGAAAGATAATCAGCAAACAATACCGGGTAGATCGCCATATCCACAAAAGAAGTAAGCCAACTCCACCAGCCTTCCTGAAATCCCCAAAATGGGCCGAGCGCCTTTTTCACCCAGGCATAATAACCACCTTGCACAGGCATGGCTGTGGAAAGTTCAGCCACCATCAACGCTGTAGGCAAACTCCAAATGATGGGCGTCAATAAAATAAGCAGAAGACTCATGCCGGGCGCGGAATAACCAACCAAATCTTCCAGCCCATAGGCGCCGCCGCTCACCGTGAAAAACATGATCATCACGAGCGGCAACAACGTCAACCGTCGCTGAATGACTCGAACCGGAATACCACTATTCTGCGTTGCACTTATTTCAGCCATGGCTCCTCCTTGTTGATCCAATAAATAAAATTAAAACTTCCTTGTCCATTCCTTGGGCCAGCGTTCCACCACAATTTTCTTCTGCGTGAAGAACTCTACTGCGTCCATGCCCTGCCCGTGCATATCGCCGAAGAACGAATCCTTCCAACCGCTGAACGGGAAGAATGCCATCGGCGCGGCAACACCGATGTTGATGCCGATGTTGCCTGCATCAGCCTCGTATCTAAACTTTCGCGCGGCAGAACCCGATGACGTAAACAGACTCGCTTGATTGCCATACTGTCCGCTGTTGACGAGTTCAATTGCATCGTCAACCGTTTCCACATGCATGAGACTCAACACGGGACCGAAGATCTCTGTCTTTGCGATCTCACTTCCACGCGGGACATCTGCCAAAATCGTGGGACGTACAAAGTTACCGCCTTCATATCCTTTGACTAAAGTTCCGCGTCCATCTACGGGGATGCCTGCTCCTTCCTGGACGCCGAGTCCAATCAACGACTCGACTCTCGCCTTTGACGCCGCATTGATGACCGGTCCCATCTGGACACCGGAGTCCATGCCGTAGCCGACGACACGAGTCGAAGCAGCATCACATATCAGCTCAGTAAAAGTATTTCGGGCTGTACCAACCGTCACTGCGAAAGAGACGGCGAGACAGCGTTGTCCCGCGCATCCGAAGGCAGAGTCCGCAATGATCTTCGTAGCCATGTCCATATCTGCATCCGGCAAAACGATGACAGGATTCTTCGCTCCACCCTGCGCCTGCACACGCTTGCCATGTGACGCGGCGGTGGCGTAAATATATTTTGCGATGTTGGTGGAACCGACAAACGTGATCGCGCGAATGGACGGATGCTCAAGGATGCCATCCACCACATCTTTCGCGCCGTTGACCATGTTGACCACGCCCTTAGGGAAACCAACCTGCTCGATGAGCTTGAAGATGAACTGCATCGTGGTGGGCACTTTTTCAGAAGGCTTAACGATGTAGGTGTTGCCAGCGGCAAGCGCATACGGCAGATACCAAAACGGGATCATGCCAGGGAAGTTGAACGGCGCGATCGTGGCGCACACACCCACGGGCTGACGGATCATGATCTCGTCAATGCCAGGGGCAATATCTTCGACGAATTCGCCCTTGCTCATGTGCGGCATTCCGCAAGCGACTTCGATATTCTCAAAGGCGCGCACCATCTCGGCCTTGGCTTCTTCGAAGGTCTTGCCACATTCTTCAGTGATGAGTTTGGCAATCTCATCAT
Organism: Candidatus Defluviilinea proxima; assembly: GCA_016721115.1. Classification (NCBI taxonomy): domain Bacteria; kingdom Bacillati; phylum Chloroflexota; class Anaerolineae; order Anaerolineales; family Candidatus Villigracilaceae; genus Candidatus Defluviilinea; species Candidatus Defluviilinea proxima. The sequence goes on along the minus strand of JADKIW010000001.1, from coordinate 2,987,945 downwards.
GATTGGAACGCATGAGGTCGCGCAGTTTGAAAAGATACTGCACGCGATCATTGACCGGCACACGCCGCCACGAAATATACGCTTCACTGGCGGCTTTCGCCGCTGAGTCCACATCCGCTTTTGTGCCGAGCGGAGTCTTGGCGATCACCAGTCCCGTAGCGGGGTTGATGACATCGAAATATTCTTTGACGGTGGGCTTGACCCATTCGCCGTTGATGTAGTTGAGGATTTCCATGAGTTCTCCAGATGATTAGATAATTAGAGAGTAGATGATTAGTTGAAACTATTATCCAATCATCTACTCTCTATTCTCTTTATTTCAATTGTTTATCCGCAACTTCCAGCGCCTTCTCGACGATAGCGAGACCTTCGTCGATTTGTTCCTGCGTGATGCACAACGGCGGAACAATGAAGACCATACTGCCCATGTTGTTCGCCATGATGAAGGTGAACAGTCCGTTTTGGCGCAAGACCTTGCCAACTTCCGCCATGACGACAGGCGAGAAGCTTTCCTTGGTCTCACGGTTGACGACCAACTCAATCGTTGAGAACAAGCCGATGTAACGTACATCGCCCACGGAGACATGTCTCGCTTTGATATCTTCCAACGCTTCGCCGAGATATTTTCCGAGCAAAGCGGCATTTTCAATTAGCTTATCTTCTTCGTAGACTTCGATTGTTGCCAATGCAGTAGCACAAGAAAGCGCATGCGCGCTATATGTGAGACCCGCATAGAAATATTTATCATCGAAGAACTTGGCGATCTTCTCAGAGACAATGACCGCACCGAGCGGGGTGTATCCGCTGGTGATGCCCTTGGCGGTGGTAATGATGTCCGGAGTCACATTCCAGTTGTCCACGGCGAACCATTTGCCGGTGCGTCCCCATCCGCTCATGACCTCGTCAGAGATCAACAAGATGCCATACTTGTCGCACAACTCACGCACGCGAGGCCAATAATCATCGGGCGGGACGATGAGTCCGTTTGAGCCAACCACACCTTCCATGATGATCGCGGCGATCTTGTCAGGTCCTTCATATTTAATGACTTCTTCCAAATGGGAAATACATTCCCGTTTGCATGACTCAGGTTTCTGCCCAAACGGACAGCGATAACAGAATGGGTCAAGGAAATGGACTCCGCCCGGCATGACCGGCTCCACTGCAAGGCGGCGGTAATCGCCTGTCAACGCAATTGAGCCATGCGTCGCACCGTGATACGAGCGATAGCGCGCAAGGATCTTATGGCGCCCCGTATAGAAGCGCGCAATCTTGATCGCATTCTCATTTGCTTCCGAGCCACCAAGCGCAAAAAAGGTCTTTTTCAAATCACCCGGCGTCACTTCTGCCAACTTTTTGCCGAGCAAACCACGCGCTTCCGTAGCGTTGCCCGGATGAGTGAAAGTCAACTGCGCGGCCTGGTCTTGAATGGCTTTGATAACTTTGGGATGTTGATGCCCGATATTGGTGTTCATCAGTTGGGACGAGAAATCCAAATAGCGTTTCCCGTCCGCATCCCAGAAGTACACGCCTTCCGCTTTGGTCACAGGAATAGGATTCACCTGTCCCTGCACGGACCAGGAGAAGAAAGTGTATTCTTTGTTGAGGTCAATGATTTCTTGGGATGTTAGTTTTGTCATAGAGACTCCATATAAAAAGTTGAAGGTCAAACGTTTAACTTTCAACGTTTGACCTTCAATAAATCAATTCTTCACTTCCTTTACGATCTCAGCATAGACGCTTAATGTTTCATCTACATCGGCATCTGAATGGTCGTAACACATAAACCACGGTTCTCGCGAATCATAGTCAGGCATCACACCTTTGGCGATGGCTTTTTCAACAAGCTTGAGATACAAGTCATGATCGCTTTTCGCCCAGTCTCGTTGACAGGTCACAGCTTCGACTCCTAAGGAGAACGAGAACATGGCCGGGTACCCAGTCATCGCGGCGGGGATATCGTTCTCTTCGAAGATATCCTTCAAGCCATCCATGAGGCGTTGTCCGCGTTGTGCGATGGCCTTCAGAATCGGTTTTGATTTCAACAGGCTTAAGGTCGCATACGCGCCAGCAATACCGGGCTTGTTATTTGTGTACGTCCCGCCTTGCGCTACGCCCTGTCCAATAATGGACATGATCTCTTTCTTGCCACCAAATGCCGCAATCGGGTATCCGTTGCCAAGAGCCTTCGCATACGTTGCAAGGTCAGGTTTGATTCCGTAATACTCTTGCGCACCACCGTTGGCAATACGGAAACCAGTCTTCACTTCATCGAGAATAAAGACACAGCCATATTCTTCCGTCTTCTTGCGGATCAATTCAAGGAAGCCATCCTGCGGATTGATTGCTGCACAATTTCCCTGACACGGTTCAGAGATCACAGCCGCGATCTGCTCGCCATACGAACGCATCACACGCTCAAAGCCATCGAAATCATTAAATGGAAGTGTGATAATGAATTCCCGCATCGTCTTCGGGATGCCTGAGGAGGCCGGCACCGGAATTGGACTACGCCGATTCCCATACGCTTCAACAGGAGCATATGTCGACCACAATGTATGGTCATGGAAACCATGATAGTTACCCTCGAACTTCAGGATCAAGTCACGCCCGGTATAAGCACGTGCCACGCGAATGGCATGCATGGTCGCTTCTGTCCCTGAACACGCCATGCGGACCATCTCCACTGCGGGAGCCATCTCTGTGATCATCTCAGCGACAGCGATCTCCAGTTCCCCGGTCATGGCAAAAAGGATTCCGCGTTGGATCTCTTCAATTACTTTCGAATCAACTTCGGGGTAGGAATGACCGAGGATAATTGGTCCAAAGGCCATGCGATAATCGATATACTTATTCCCATCAACGTCCCATAAATACGCACCTTTTGCTTTTTCAACATACGGTGTAATCTCTTCCCCCCAAAATCGAAAATTAGAATTGACCCCCAATGGCATAATTTTCTGCGCACGCTTTTGTAACGCATGTGTCTTTGGACCGAACATTATTTTCTCCTTAATATGAATTAATCAGTGGCAGACAAACCTTTTTCTTCTGAAATCTCCCGCGCAATCCTCTCCGGTACACGCCATTGATACACATCTTTGATGATCAATGGGACTATCGATGTTGTTGTTTTCCGTACACCCGGAACTTTACGAACAATCTCTGTGATAAATTGATAGATCTCTGCCGTATCTTTTGCCACCACTTGAATACTTACATCTGATTCCCCAATACCGCATGCCACATAACTGACATTGTCATATTGCGCCATTTTTTTTGCGACTTCAAGAATTCGATCTGATTCGACCTCCAGCCACACATCAGCGATAGTAGTCAAACCGAACGCTTGAGGCTTTGCTACAGCACTGACCTGGATGATCCCTGCGTCGACCATGCGATCAATTCGATAGCGAACTGCACGCTCAGAGATATCTTCAATGCGACGGGCAATCTCTGAGGAGGGCATGCGCCCGTCCTCTAGAAGGATATTGACGATTTTTATATCTATTTTGTCGAAATTATACATACTTCATGTATTCTATTTCCGAAAACTACATGTGTCAAGGCGAATGCCATCCACTTTGTATGCAAAGCTCATTTTTCAATCTTGTTTCTCGTACGAGATACAAGAAAACATACACTCATCCACAAAACGACAATGTGCAAATTGAAATAACAAGAACTTACAACGCGTCGTCAACATACGGATTGAAACATATTTCACATTGACTGATGCTTCTCAAACATGTATAATCCGCTTTCGGCATTATTTCAAAACGTAGGAGTTAATTATGGAAACTATCAGCACTGTGTCAGAAGTGACACTGGAACCCAAAACAAAATTAAGTGGCAAAGTATTAAAGACTACACTCGCAGGCGCTTTGGTCGATGTTGGCCAGGCTCTCCCGGGTGTTGTCCACATTTCACAACTTAGCAAAGATGCTGTCAACAAGGTTGAAGATGTTGTGAAAGAAGGCCAGACTGTGGATGTGTGGGTACGACGCGTCAAGAAAGATCGCATCGAACTCACAATGATCGAACCCCTAGCCTTGGATTGGAAAGAGATCGAACCTGATATGGTTGTAAAAGGCAAAGTTGTCCGCCTTGAAACCTATGGAGCTTTTGTTGAGATCGGTGCAGAACGCCCCGGCATGATCCACGTCAGTGAACTTGCACATGGATACGTCAAGACCCCGAACGAGATCGTTAAAGAAGGCGACGAGATCGAAGCCAAGGTTCTCGATGTCAATCGCAAGAAGAAACAGATCAAGTTGAGCATGAAAGCCTTGGAACCGGAGATCGAAGAATTCAAGCCGGCGAAAAAGGATAATAGAAAGAGTGGCAAGCCCGGGTCCAAGAGAGAAGAAGCGGAAGCTGTCCAGCAAGAAGAACCCAAGGAACCCGAATTGACCGCGATGCAGATCGCCTGGCAAGAAGCGTTAAATCGTTCCAACGAAGGCCGGGATTTGAAAATGAGAAAGAACAAGGTATCAGTTTCTGATGAGCAGGAAGAATTACTGAACCGCACATTGAAGAAACGCCTCCCCACTGGCGGATAAAACTCTAAAGAATAAAAAAGAGCGAGTTGTACACTCGCTCTTTTTTGATTCACACAGAGACATCACTCATATATCGAGCGTAAGCTTCGGGGCGTATAAACAGCAAAATAAATACCCCTGAAAAGAACCCGCCTAAATGAGCCCAATAATTTACTTGATAGTCCGCTTTGTCAACTAATATTTCAACCGCAGGGATAATTTGCAGAGCAAAAAAATAGGCCACGATCCAGAAAGCCCGAACACGTGGCCAAAGAGGGACAAAGCTTATGAATACCAATGTTCGAATGCGGGCACCCGGGTACAACAATAAATACGCGCCCATCAAACCAAATATAGCTCCGCTTGCCCCAATACCTGGAATTGGCGAATCGTACAGCACAACCGCAAACAACAGATTGGCGCATGTTCCAGCAAATAGATAAAACGCGATAAATCGCCATGGGCCACATGCATCTTCTACACGTCTGCCGAAAACCCAAAGCGGAAGCATGTTGCCCAACAAATGGAATAGATCGCCATGAAGGAAAATGGCAGTAACGTTTGATATCACCCCGCCACCCACCATTTGATGGATCAGTCGCGGCGTTATCCCGAACTTCATGTAATACTCCCATACATTATCAACTGTATATCGTTCAGCGTAAAAAACAAAACAATTCACCAAAATCAAAAGGATGGTGACAATCGGGAAGAAGGAATATCGATTTTTCTCTGTGTCATTCAGCGGGATCATCGCAGCACCTTAGAACAACTTTGGCGGGATCTGAAAGTTAGATAAACGATTGAACGAATCTAGAACAATCAGCACGATCGGAAGCAAAACCAATATCCAACCTACGGCCGCCAAGGTCATACGCGCAAATGCAGACCCATCTCCTTTTTCAGCGAACAAGCCATGCCAAACCCAATGGCGCGACCGTACATCCGATATCGCAATAAAGTAGCTTCCCAAGATCACCAACGGGAACGCTAGCCACAAATAAATCATCTGGTTTTTGAACGGATTTAATCCCACCTGTATCAACACAAGACTCAAATATAGCAATGGCCAGGTAAAGGTCAAACGCGCAATGGACACATTCGGCGATACATATTGAACTTTGTCAGCCTGCAGTTGCTCAATACGCGTAATCTTTTTATATATCTCATTGAAAGCATTTGTATCTTTTGTCTTGGCGGCTTCCACCTTGTAAATCTCCAGCGCTTCCGCGAATTTCCCGTCCTGCTCAAGAAATTTAGCAGTTTCCAAAGGACTGCGTCGAGGTGTGCTTTTTTGAGGTTCTTGTTTCTTTTGTATCTCCTGCCCTATAGTTGAGGATTGTCTCTTATTCTTCAAACTTTCAAGATAAGCTTGCGCTTTAAGATTTGAAGGATTAATAATTAACACGTTCTCACAGGCAATGATTTTATCCTCAAGCGAGTCAACCAAGCCAGCAAGCCACATCCAAGCCAACTCATTTTGAGGATCATTCTCAACCACCCTCAAGAAAATATCACGCGCGTCAACGTTTTTTCCTGCACGCGCCAGATCAACAGCTTCTCGAATAAGGTTTGGCGAATCCGCCCCCATATAATTTATCCTCCTTGCGCCTCTTGCAATTCTTTTATGAACTTTTCTTTATTTGCAGAACGCGCAGTTTTTCCACTTGAGGTTTTGATGATCCATTTCGGATCCACCACTTTGACGTACCGTAAAGCAACCGCTGAGTTCTTCGTTACATGTAAGCGGATCGCATCGGCAATTTTTTGTTGCTCTACCGCATCGTCCGTATCTACTTCTGCAATCACAACAACATCTTCAGTCCCTTGCGCTTCATCATACATGCCGAACGCCACAGACCTCCCACCGTGTACGCCGGGCACTTCATAAGTCAACGATTCCAAATCCTGCGGGTACACATTCTTGCCGCCCACAATGATCATATCTTTTTTACGGCCAGAAACAAACACATCCCCATTCGCAATGTATCCGTAATCACCCGTCAAATACCATCCATCCACAAACGCTTTCTGAGTGGCATCCTCACGGTTGTAATATCCCGTCAACATGCAATCACTTTGCAAAGCAACTTCGCCAATAACACGTTCGGGCACATCTTGCCCTTGCTCATCAAGGATTCGGATCTTCACATTCTCCAACGGACGCCCTGACGACATCATCTTCATGGATGGACGCCCATCAAACGGACTCTTCGCCACACGCTCGCTCATGAACGATTCCCGGTCAATCTCATCGACAACTGGTACGCTCCCCAAAGGACTTTGAGTTACACAGAAAACGTTCTCTGCCATCGCATAGGACGTTTGCAACGCTTCCAGCTTGAGACCAAAACCCTTGAAACGTTCATAGAAGGCGTTATGACTTTCCCAACGAACAGGTTCAGAGCAGTTAACAACCGCACGCAATGAAGATAGATCCACATCTTCAAGGTGACGATCTCGTATCTTTTGCGCGCAAAAGTTGTAGGCAAAGTTTGGGAGCCAAGTCAATGTGCCGCGATATTTTGTAATGGATTGCATCAACTTATATGGCGCGCGCACCCAATCAAACGGAGACATCAACACCAATGGAACCCCTGACAAGATGGGCATGATAAACCCAGCAATCAACCCCATATCATGGTAAAGCGGAAGCCAGGAAACAGCCACATCTTCATCGCTTAGAGCAAGCGCCTTACTGTAGGCATCAAGTTGATTGAACACAGATTGATGAGAAAGCGCAACGCCTTTTTGCAATCCTGTTGTCCCTGATGAGTGTTGTAAGAGAACAATATCGTCAGGTTTTCTTTTGAAACCCGCAAGTGTGTCGAAATCCAGCTCGGTCTGCGGTTCAATTTGATTTGTGACGACCACCTTACGAACCGAATCTCCATCTCTAAGCGCCGAACGAACTTCGTTTTCAAATTCTGGATACGTCACAATCGCGGCAGGTTTTGTCACAGACATTAATGAGGATAAGTCTGCACGATAACGTTCGGGGGAAAGCTTCTCCGTTAGAAACGGCATGATGGATGGAATCGCGCCATGCAGAATCGCACCCCAGAATGCGTAAAGCAAATCTTCACTGTGTTGAAGAATGAGGACAATCACTTCGCCGGGTTGAATCCCTTCGCGGGCATATGTGTGCGCAAAGGATTGAGAACCGCGCAGAAGCTGATCGAGCGAGACAGAAAAATCGTCAGCGTTGGGAAATTGCAGAGTAACAGCAACCCGCTCCGGGGTCCGCTCGTGAAGCGCTTTTAGTCGTTCAGGAAAAATCATGATTGACGAGATTCGATCAAAGAAGCGAGTTGAGTCAAATTGTCGAAGGTATCCGCATTGAGTTCAGTGTCTTCGATGCGAACGCCAAAGTTGTCTTCGACAAACAAAGCAACATCCATGAGGCTGAACGAATCGATCAAGCCGCTGGAGATCAAAGGCTCATCGGCGGAAATAGCACGATTGGGTTGCTTCAAAATATCAGTTGCAAGAAATACAGAAAGCTTTGTGATGAGATCAGACATGATCCCTCCTTAGTTGGTGGAGCGTAGATACGCTTCCATGAATTCATCAAGGTCGCCATCGAGCACTGCCTGTGTGTTACCGGTTTCATGCTCAGTGCGATGGTCCTTGACCATTTGATAGGGATGTAATACATACGAACGGATTTGGCTCCCCCACTCAGCCTTGGTATATTCACCGCGCAGAACGGCACGCTCTTCTTCACGTTCAGCCTGCCGAAGTTCAAGCAAACGGCCGCGCAAAATTTTCATAGCGAATTCACGATTTTGCGTCTGCGAGCGTTCGTTTTGACAAGTGACGACAATCCCTGTTGGGATATGTGTAAGACGAACGGCAGTTGCATTCTTTTGCACGTTCTGCCCACCCGCGCCGGAAGAACGATAGACATCCATTTTGATATCGCCGGGGTCAATATCCACTTCAGCATCGTCCATTGCAACTTGAGGCAAGACCTCGATCAAAGCAAAGGATGTATGCCTGCGGTGTGCAGCGTCAAAAGGTGAAAGACGAACCAAACGATGAACACCCTTTTCTGAACGGAGATACCCAAAGGCATACTCGCCATTGATGGCAATGGTCGCGCTTTTGATACCCGCTTCTTCGCCATCGGTAGAGTCAAATATTTCAGTGGAGAAACCACGCTCTTCTGCCCAGCGAAGATACATGCGCTCAAGCATGGCGGCCCAATCTTGTGAGTCGGTACCACCTGCACCCGCATGGATGGCAAGGATGGCAGAATCCTGATCGTATTTACCGGAGAGCATAGCAGTAAACGAACGCTTTTCAAGTTCAGCTTCGATGGAAGCGACCTCACTTTCGAGTTCGACACGCAGGCTTTCATCGTCCAGTTGGGCTAATTCAAGAGCATCACGCAAACGACGCGAAAAAACGCGCCACGACTCGACTTCGTTCTTGACCGCGTTATATTGCTTCATCACCTTTTGAGCTTCAGATGGATTCCCCCAAAAATCAGGCGCCTCTATTTCTTTTTCAAGTCCGGAAAGTTGTTGTTCTTTGCCAACGAAGTCAAAGACGCACCATTAATTGCTGAGTTAAGTCCTGTGATGGTTTCAAGCGGTTGATAAGGTCTTGCATTGTTTCTCCTTTTTACTAAGAAGCGCAGGAGTGACTTCCTGCATTCCAAATCTATTTTCCTAATATCCCTTGAATAAATGCGTCGGGATCAAACAACGTCAGATCTTCGGGCTTTTCACCAAGGCCCGCAAACATAATAGGCAGACCAAGTTCACGCTGAATGGCAAACGCCATGCCACCACGTGCAGAAGAATCCAGTTTAGATAAAATCACACCGTTCACACCCACTGCTTCTTTAAAAGCCTTGGCTTGTTGCATTGCGTTTTGTCCTGTGGTCGCATCCAACACAAGCCATACTTCGTGAGGTGCTCCGGGTAAAGCTTTACCGATCACACGATTGACCTTTTTTAACTCTTCCATCAAGTTGAATTTGGTTTGTAATCTTCCAGCAGTGTCGATCAGGATGATGTCTACGCCGCGAGCTGTTCCTGCTTGAACAGCATTGAATGCCACCGCTCCGGGATCGGACTCGGGCGCGCCCGCGATCACATCGACCTTCAACCTGTCTCCCCATACCTGAAGCTGGTCCACCGCTGCGGCACGGAAGGTATCTGCCGCGCCAAAGAGAAGAGATTTCCCTTCGTTGTGAAAACGCTGTCCGAGTTTGGCGATGGTGGTTGTTTTGCCAGAGCCATTGACTCCGACCATCATGATGACGGACGGTTTATTAGTCCATGTGAAGGCTGGTGGGACGGAGAGTCTGGAGCGAAGTTCAGCTCGAAGGGCATCCCAAAGCTCATCAGAGCGAGTCAGGCCTTCGGTCCGCACGATACGGCGCATTGAATCCAGAATTTCAGTCGCCGTTTCGATTCCCAAGTCAGCTTGTACAAGCAATGATTCCAGTTCATCCCAAGTATCTTGCGTGATCTCGGTTGCACCAAGAATGGATTTGAGCCTTCCAAATGTTGTCTTGCTCGTTTTAGCGAGGCCTTCTCTCCATTTTGAAAATAGTTCAGCCATAGCGGGCGATTATATCATGCAGGGTATTGTGATATACTTTTTTATCGTTCAAGGTTTTTCAAAATAAACCCCAAATTTTTGAACAAATAAAGGTGTAATACGATGTCTAATGAACCTATTCATGTAACTGATGCCGCATTTGAGAAGACAGTCCTTCAGTCTACTGTGCCGGTAATCGTTGATTTCTGGGCGCCGTGGTGCGGTCCTTGCAAAATGATCGCGCCTATTCTCGATAAGCTTGCCAAGGAATATGATGGCAAGGTCGTCATCGCCAAGGTCAACACAGACGAGAATCCCGAATGGATGATGAAATACGGGATTCAGGGAATCCCGACCATGCTCTTTGTTGCAGGCGGCAAAATCGTGCATCGCCAGGTCGGTGCACTACCGGAGCGCATGTTGCGCGATACGGTAACACAATTCCTGGAGGTAGCTGGTCAGTCATAGCCCCACAAGGAGTGGTTTGATGAAAAAGTTTATTATTCTTACGTTGGCATTAGTTTTCGCAAGCGCTTGTTCCGTGTTAGGCGCGGGACAAAGTCCTGCTCCAAGCGTTGATGCACAAGCGACAATTGATGCCAAGGTACGGCAATCGCAAGCACAGACGCAGGCGGCTCTTCCCTCCCCGACAACTGTTTTGCCAACCGAGACTCAGACAAATACGCTTGTTGTAGTGGCCTCTTCTACTCTCGCGGTTACTGATACACCATCATTCACTCCCGCCCCAAATTTGACAACCACCCCGGCAACATCTACAAATGTGCCTGCTGGAAGTGTAACTGCCACTGCCACAGTAACACAGCCTGTCACATCTTCTGGAAGTCCCACCGTGACGCCTACGCTAGGCATACTTAAGTATGGGACCCTTCCACCGGCGGTGCCCTACGCGAATGTCAAGATTTTCAACAAGTCACAGGCGCAGGCTTACATCTCATTGCAAAATGATGCAATAGGCAGACCTGATACAGTGATCGAATACCCGGTTAAAAAAGAGGTCCGCACACAGGCACCGCTTGGTTATTATGTATATGTTGTTTGGGTAGGCGGCCGAGAGATCACAGGCACGTTTACACTAAACGACGGAGATGACCTCACAATCACTATTTTCAAGGATAAGGTCACAATCCAATAAAACATGAAGTATGTGGAACAAACTCGTGCGACGGTTCGTTTTAAATAAAATAAACCATCGCACCCAATGACCTCAAACAAATTTGGGAAGATGCAATCCCAATTGTCAATAATTAGGAGACAAAAAATCACAATGAAACGTTTTACCATCTTATCACTGGTTATGGCCTTTACCATGATCATCAGTGCATGCGGTGCGGCGGCCCCATCTGAACCAACCGTCAGCCCAGAGCAGATACAATCTACGGCTGTCGCGGCGGCATTGACTATTGTTGCCGAAACACAGGCGGCCATCCCCACGAATACCCCGGTCCCGCCAACCGACACTCCCATCCCTGCAACAAATACTCCCCTCCCCACAGATACGCCTATCGCATTGCCCACACTTGATGCTCCAACGTTGGCACCTACTACCGCCTCGTCAAACAATAATGCTGGAGGCGATCCATGCAACGCCCCGCTCCCCGGAACTATTGATGGGCATCCAACAAAGATCAGAATTAGAAACATGACCAAGGGAACATTAGTCGGCTCAATATACTTGAATAAGACTCCTTTCGGTGAATGTGGATACCGAGGTTTCAATCTCGGTAAGAATGACGCTCTCACCTATACCGACCTTGTGCAGGGTTGTTATAACGTAAGCGTTTTTGTTAACGGCAATGAAGGCAAGGATTCTAAAGCCTTTGGATATGGTTGTATCAACAACCCTGATCTATGGAGCTTTGATGTCTACGCAGAGAAAGTCCAATTTAACGGACCTTAGTTTGTTACCGATCATCTAGAATCAAAAAAGTCGGCGGTTTCGCCGACTTTTTTGATTCTCACTTAGGATCTATACACACCAATGAAAATCTCGCATTTACGAGTGTAGCAAGATCATTCACAGACAATCGAATATTCAATCCCCTCTGCCCACCAGAGATGTGGATCTCGGAAAAGTTCTGCGAGGAAGCGTCAATCACAACCTGAAAACCTTTATTGATCAAGGCTAGTGGAGAAATACCGCCAGCCTGTAGGCCAGTTAACTGCTCAGCTTCGCGCTCAGTTGGCAGGTACACCTTCTTCTCACCGATGGCAGATGCCAGCTTCTTCAAATCCACCTGTGATGGACCGGGCACCACTACAAGCAACGGCTTTTTCGGCTTATCTCGGGTGACGACAATGGTCTTGAAAACAGAATCAGGTGAAATATTGAGAAGATGCGCCGTTTCCAGTGCGCCCAACTTTTCAGGTGGCGTTTCAAAGGCGGTATATGAAACCTTACGGGAATCCAAAAAACGAGTGACATTATTGACAACGGGCATATTGACATCCATGCTATACTAATTTCAATCAATTTTACCGCTTTGGAGGACCTATGATCACATCGAATACGCTGGCAGATTTCGAGTTATTCAGAGATATATCCAAAGAATCACTGGGCGAGATCGCGGCCATTTGCGAAACCGTCCATGTGAAAAAGGATGATTATGTTTTCAAGGAAGGTGGGAAAGCGGACAAACTGCACTTGCTTATTAATGGAAGCATTGCCTTGCGCGTCAACCTTACATCGCGGCCCGATTCTGTCACCGTTTCTTTTATCAGCCGCCCACACCAGACTCTGGGTTGGTCTGGCGTAGTATCCCCCAACCATTACACGGCCTCCGCATTTTGCGAAGAGGACTCCGAATTGATCGCCATCCCGTCAGAAAAATTCCTGCAAATCTTAGACCAACACCCCGCAGATGGGTATAAGATCATGCTTCGTATCACACAAATCATCTCAGATCGCCTGCGTAATAGCCGACAAGCCCTCCTAAAAACACTTTAAGCACAATATTTCATCACAAAAGCATTTCCACTTCCCCTGCCAACGAGCGGGCTAATTTGATTCTAATCTAGCGTAGTAAAATACTCCTATATATGGAAGAACAATTCGAAGTTATCCCCCTCGAAAAATTCCTTGAACAACTCCCAGAGCACTATTCGCTTGCAGAAAGGGATGTGATCAAACGTGCCTATCGCTTCGCCAAAGAAGCACACCACGGACAAAAACGTCAATCAGGCGCACCCTACATTAATCATTGTATTACCGTGGCCGGCATCCTTGCAGACCTGCGCGTACCGCCTGAAGTGGTCGTCGCGGGTCTTTTACATGATACGGTCGAGGACACCCCTGTCACACTACAAGATATTGACCGTGATTTCGGCGATGTTGTGGCAAGTCTCGTCAATGGTGTGACCAAGCTCACCAACCTGCCACGTGTATCACGTGGCGACCAACACGCCGGTAAAGATGAAAACAACAATGGCGCACAACCTCACGATGAGCCAGACCATTCTAAGAAAAGCAAACAAGACCTCAAATCAGAGACTTTACGCAAGACCTTCCTTGCCATGGGTGACGATGTACGCGTGGTATTGATCAAACTAGCCGACCGCTTGCACAATATGCGGACCCTTCACCACACTTCCGAAGATAAACAAAAACGTATCGCCAAAGAGACTCTCGATATCTTTGCTCCGCTCGCCAACCGCCTCGGCATTTGGCAGATCAAATGGGAATTGGAAGACCTGGGCTTTCGATATACAAACCCTGAAAAGTACAAAGAGATCGCGGAACAGATCAGCGAAAAGCGACCAGACCGCGAAGCACAGATTGATGTCATCAAGGAAAAGCTCATTGAACTCCTTGCCAAACATAATATCAAAGCGGAGATCAGTGGACGTCCCAAACATATCTATTCCATATACAAGAAAATGGCACAAAAGGGCAAACCCTTCGATCTCGTGCGTGACGTGCGTGCTGTACGACTTATTGTCCCAGACGTCCCGTCCTGCTATGCCGCGCTGGGAGTGATCCATACACACTGGCGTCCCATCCCCGGCGAGTTCGATGATTACATCGCCGCTCCCAAAGACAATTTCTATCAGTCGCTTCACACCGCTGTCATTTACGATGATAAACGCCCGGTCGAAGTGCAGATACGTACAGCCGAAATGCACCAAAATGCCGAATATGGCATTGCATCACACTGGCGATATAAAGAAGGCGGGAAATCATCAAACAAGGTCTATGAAGACCGCATCAACTGGCTTCGCAGTATGATGGAATGGCGATCTGAAGTAAACGATGCACAGGAATTTGTGGAAGGCATGAAGACCGATGTCTTCCAAGACCGTGTTTACGTCTTCACCCCACGTGGCGATATCTTCGATCTGTCGGTAGGCTCCACCCCCATTGACTTTGCCTACCATGTTCACACAGATATCGGTCATCGTTGTCGTGGTGCACGTGTCAACGGAAAACTTGTCCCGTTGTATCAAGACCTAAAGACCGGCGACCAGGTTGAAATCCTGACGGCGAAGCGAGGCGGACCGAGTCGCGATTGGTTAAATCCGAATCTTGGCCTCGTCAAAACACAACGTGCACGCACCAAGATCAAAGCCTGGTTCAAGAAACAGGAAGACGAACAAAACCTCACACAAGGACGTAGCACCCTCGAACGCGAATTGCAACGCCTCGGCATCACCGAAATGAACTTTGAAACCATGGCACGCGACCTCGGTTTCAAAACACCAGATGAGTTGTTCATTTCGTTGGGGTGTGGCGACCTCTCAATGAGTCGCGTGCTTCGCCGTTTTTCAGAGACCGAGGAAAGCACCGATGTGCTCGTCACCGGCCCGCACACCAACGACAACACAAGTACCGACAAAGTGGAAGTCGTCGGGCTCAAGGGTTTGCTCTCGCAAATGGCAAGGTGTTGCAACCCCATGCCCGGCGATCAGATCGTAGGCTACATCACACGCGGACGCGGCGCCACCATCCATCGACAAGATTGCCCAAACATGCTTCAAAGAAAAGACAAAGAGCGATTCCTGCAAGTGAATTGGGGAACTGTAGAAAGCACCTTCCCTGTGCCGATCAAAGTCAAGGCATATGACCGTCAGGGTCTGATGGGCGATATCTCCACACTGCTCGACACCGAAGGCATAAACATCGCCAACGCATCTGTAAATACCATTCGATCTTTTGCCGACCTGAGTCTGGTTGTAGAAGTAAAGAACCTCGATCAACTCAGTCGCATCCTCACACGTATTGAAAACCTCCCCAATGTAATGGAAGCGCATCGCGTCAAACCCGGTTAACACCATGTCCCTTCTCAGCGTTCAACAAGCCCGCGAAAGAATCCTTTCCCAATTCAATCCCGTTCAAACAGAGATCGTTCCCATCACAGCCTGCATCAACCGCATATTGGGGATGGATATCGTCGCAGCGGATGACCTGCCCCTCTTCGACAACTCCTCCATGGACGGCTTCGCCATCCGAGCTGCAGACTCCTCAAACGCCGCGCCCGCCTCACGCGTGACTTTGAGCGTGGTCGCTGATCTACCAGCCGGTTCGACACCGACGATTTCTCTCGCGCCCGGCCAAGCCGCGCGCATCATGACCGGCGCACAAATGCCCCAAGGCGCCGACTCGGTCATCCCGGTGGAAGACACAGACTTTAACGACCGCTCGCCCGGCACACATGCACCTGAAACTGTTTCTTTCGAAAAAATCGTAAAGAAAGGCGAAAACGTCCGACCACGTGGCATGGATGTTCACGCAGGCGACGTTGTTCTCAAACGAGGTTCCATTCTCAAGCCACAAGATATTGGCCTGCTTGCCATGCTAGGCTTTTCTGAAGTGGAAGTATACAAAAGGCCATTAATCGCTTTGCTTTCTTCAGGTGATGAACTTCTTGAAGCGGGCGCTCCACTTGAATCAGGTAAGATACGGGATTCAAATTCCTACATGCTCGCGGCATTGATCGAAAGCACATATGCAGAAGTATTGCGCTTGGGCATTGCGAAAGACACACGCGCCTCTGTACAAGGGCTGATCGACCAGGCCGTGCAACTCAACGTGGATCTGATCCTTTCTTCGGCAGGTGTAAGCGTTGGTGCATTCGATTATGTAAAAGAAGTTGTAGAGTCACATGGTAGTTTGAATTTCTGGCGCGTGAATATGCGCCCGGGTAAGCCTGTGGCATTCGGTGAATACAAGGGCATTCCCTTCATTGGTTTGCCGGGCAACCCAGTCTCAGCCTTCGTTGGATTCGAGGTTTTCGTGCGCGATACGCTTCAGAGGCTGAGCGGCCATTCGGACAGAAATAGGCTGACGGTCCGCGTAAGATGCGAGGAGGAAATCCTATCTGATGGACGAGAGAGTTACCTACGGGCCATCGTCCACGAGGAAAACGGTCAATACGTCGCAAATTTAACGGGGCATCAGGGCTCGGGCAATCTCCTATCATTGGTACAAGCGAATGCTTTACTAATTATCCCCGCTGGTGTAAAATGCGTGCCTGCTGGTCAGGAAGTGAACGCATGGTTACTATGAGGAATGATGAATAAACGACTTACACAAATCACAATTGCGCTCGCCATACTGGGTTTGTTGGTTTCGATCTACATGACCATCTATAAGGTCACATTGAATAGCAAAATGTGCATCGGCTCTGGTGGATGCGAAACAGTGAACAACAGCATTTATTCGTCCATCAACGGCATTCCTGTGGCGGCCGTTGGGATACTTGGGTATGTAGTGCTTTTGGGAATTCTTTTGTTCGAGAACAAAATTGATTTTCTCAAAAGCAATGGGAGTATGGCCTTCTTCGGCATTTCATTGATCGGCTTTTTCTTTACGCTCTGGCTGATCTATGTAGAAGTGGCGCTTTTGGATGCCTACTGCCCATTCTGTATCACTTCCCAAATAACGATGACCGTGATCTTTATTCTTTCAGTAATTCGCGTAATACGCCAACCCTAATTCCATCAGGAGGAATGAATGCCCCGCATTAAGTGCCATTACGTAGATTGTGTCTTTATAGACGAAGGTTTATGCAGTGCCGCGGCCGTGGAAATTGACCCCGACACCGGATGCAGTACCTATTCCCCTTCGGAAGAAGCCGCAACGGAGTGGGAAGACGAGGAAGAACTCGAATGGGAGGAAGAGGAAGAAGAGGAAGAAGACGAGTTGTGGGAAGAAGATGAGGACGAGTTTTAGCGCGTCTTTCCACTACGACAATTGAATCTTATTTCAATAAAACTGGGACACAGCCGATGCTGTGTCTCTTCGTTTTAAACGGATTCACTGACCGAACTGATATAACAGAACTCCCGCCGCAACAGACAGGTTCAATGAGCTGACACGTCCCTTCATGGGCAGAGAGATGGTCACATCACAAGCTTTGACTTGTTCGGGAGATAAGCCTTTTTGTTCGTTACCCAGAACTAAAACCCAAGGAATGGTCGGGATGAACGTTTTGTATTCAACAGTACCGTGCGCCGATGTTCCAATGAGCTGATAGTTACCTGCCCGTGCCCACTGCACGAATTGCTCGAACGAAGTTTGGACAATCGGCTTCCAGAACAACGTCCCCATGCTGGAACGTATCACAGTGGGATGGTACAACTCCACGCCTTTCTCAAGCAGGAACAATGCATCGGCGCCAACAGCATCCATGGTGCGGAGGATGGTGCCGACATTGCCCGGGTCCTGCGGGGAGACGAGGGCAACAGCACGGTTGATCTGTTTGAGTTCACTGAGTTGTGTTTTCTTCTGGCGAACCAGAGCAAGGATGCCTTGAGGGTTTTCTTTGTCAGCCATGGATTCCATCACTTGTTCAGAAACAGGCTGGCAGTTAGAGTCGAGGCGGTCTACTAAATCCCGCGCAAAAGTGCTTGTGAGCATTCCTGGTGCGTACAGGACGGCGTCCACATCCCATCCTGCTTCAACAACTTCACCCACATGATGGATGCCTTCTACAAGGAACAGTCCGCTTTCGGTGCGAGCTTTCTTTTGGCGTAATGCCCGCACTTGCTTGACAAGCGGATTGCCTAAACTGGTTATGATCGGTTTTTTCATATCCTAATTGTAAAACAAACTTCCGAACTCTTCGAGACTTCGAAAGTTTTCTCTCACTCGCCAGCCACAACGATCAGCTTGCCGCTCATCCCTGCCTCGAGGTGACCTTCGACACCACAGGTGACATAATATTCACCGGGTTCAGTGGGCGCGGTGAACGTCTGAGCAATAGAGTCACCCGACTCGACCTCCACCTCCCAATAGATGTTCCCTTCGTCCTCGTCTCCGAATTTAGTGCCTGCATCGGTACCTAAATTGAATATCACAAGTTCATGCTTCACAGCGCCATTGTTCGTAGCATTGACCGTGATCTCTTGTCCGGCAGGGACAATGAATTCGCCAGGCTCAAAATGAAAATCGGTCATGGTGACATTGATCGTTGTGGACGGACCTCCCCCGCCACATGTGGTCAGCACTACAGCAAACCCGATCAACATGGCTACAAAGCTAATTTTCTTCTTCATTGTTTATTCTCCTTCTCGATTTGGCTTTTAAAACTATACAATAGGTATGATAGCCTACCCAACAGATAAATGTCACCTTTATGCAGTATGATATAGCTCAAAGTAAATTTTTAGGAGTATCCATGACATCTCTTGCCCAACCCACCACAAATAAATATTGGATGTACGCCCTCTGGCTGGCCGTCTTCACTATCGTCTACAACCTCGCCGAGGGAATGATTTCCGTTTATTTCGGATTCTCCGATGAGGCATTGACCCTCTTCGGCTTTGGCGTGGACTCATTCATCGAGGTCATGTCAGGTATCGGCATTCTCGCCATGGTCATCCGCATCCGCCAGAACCCGGGTACATCTCGCACGCAGTTCGAGATCACGGCGTTACGCATCACAGGCACAGCGTTTTATTTATTAGTTGCAGGTTTGGCTATAACAGCCATTTACAACATTGTCGTCGGACACAAGCCTGAAACGACATTGCCCGGGTTGATTATCTCTGTTATCTCCATTGCAATGATGTGGATACTCGTGATGGGCAAACGCAAAGCAGGGCGTGAACTCAACTCTCAGCCAATTCTCTCAGACGCAAATTGCACAATGGTTTGTATTTACATGTCCGTTGTTCTACTGGCCTCGAGCTTGATCTATCAATTGACAGGCTTCGGCTTCGTCGATTCAATCGGCGCGTTGGGTTTGATCTGGTTCTCGTACAGCGAAGGCAAAGAAGCCTTTGAAAAAGCCGCAGGGATGGAATGTGATTGCGATGACGATCACTGCGAAAATTAGCCAAGTAACTGTTACCTTTTGGAGTATAAAATGACCATTACCCGCATCAGCGAATTTCAAGCCAATCCCGGGCTGACCGACTCGCTACGCAACTTTCTTATCTCCATTATGCCGTTGATCAAATCATCACAGGGATGCGAGGCGGTCACGCTCTATCAATCCCATGAGGACTCGACAAAGTTCACCATAATCGAAGTGTGGGAGAGCATTGAATTACATCAAATGTCTGCCAAGAACATCCCAGCCGAAAAGCTGGTTGAGATCAGGCCATTACTCGCGTCCGCGCCGAGTGGAGGGTATTTCAATCAGGTAGAAAACCAGTGATATAATCTGCCCGTCCGTACTTAGTAGGAGCATAGAAATGACCGATAACCTGTAGACCATAAACTTTTTCAGGGCACTAACCCGCTGAACTCTCAGACCTGACAGGTCTCAGTTGCGCTATTTCCATTCATAACCTGCGCACAGACTGAAACCAAGAACGATCAAAAAACCTTATAGACCTGTCAGGTCTTTACCACCAGCCGAGGCTTGCCCTCGGTTTTTGTTTTAATTTTACGTAGGATCGCCCCTACTCCATCTACAGGTCACTATGCTTACCGCACATCACATCCACAAAACATACGGCATCCAGCCCATCCTGCAAGACATCTCCTTCAGCGTTAATACCAACGAGCGCGTCGGCCTGATCGGTCCCAATGGCTGTGGCAAAACCACCCTCATGCGCATCCTCGCTGGCCTCGAACAGCCCGATTCTGGGACTGTCGCTTCGACGCGCCCGAATCTCAGAATAGGCTATCTCGCCCAAGGAATGGAATTCGACCCTGAAGCAACGCTTCAATCTACCCTCAGCCTGAATCCCGTTTCTCAAGCGGACCTCGAATCTGAGATCACATCCCTCGCCCACGCTTTATCCGCCAACCCAAACGATTCAGACCTTCAAGTGAAATACGACGCTACGATTGAACAGCTTTCTTCGGTCAACCGACATCCATCCACGGTCTTGGGCCCACTTGGCCTTGCAGATATTCCCCTCGACACCCCCGTCAAACACCTCAGCGGCGGACAAAAGACTCGTCTCATGCTGGCACGTGTCCTATTGGAAGAACCGAATCTCCTCTTGCTCGATGAACCCACCAATCATCTCGATATTGAAATGCTCGAGTGGCTTGAAGACTGGCTCAACCGTTTTCAAGGCGCGGCACTTATCGTCTCGCATGACCGCGCATTTCTCGACAACACGGTCACATCGATTCTGGATCTAAATCCCAAGACCCACTCCATCCGTGTGTACACAGGGAACTATTCCGATTACATCGAACAATACCTCAGAGAGCAGGATAAACAACTTGCCGCATATCGCGATCAAGAGTATGAGATCCGCCGCATGAAACAAGACATTGCGCGCACAAAGGAACAAGCGCGACACGTGGAGATCACAACAACGCCGCGCACACCCGGTGTGCGACGATATGCGAAGAAAGTCGCAAAGAAAGCTTTAGCACGCGAGAAAAAACTGGATCGTTATCTTGACTCAGATGAGCGCGTGGAGAAGCCAAAACCGTCATGGCAAATAAAACTTGAATTCGAAGCAAGTGATGTTCAAAGCAAAAACGTATTGGTCACCGATAACCTCACAATTGGCTACGCGATAGACAAACCGCTTCTCGAAAACCTCAATCTCCATATCCGTGCGGGACAACGCATCGGCCTCACCGGCTCAAACGGGACAGGCAAGACGACTCTAATCCGCACCATCGCAGGGAAACTGCGTCCACTGGCGGGCAACCTGAAGTTAGGTCAGACCGTCAAGTTGGGATACATGAGTCAAGAACAGGAGTTACTCAATCCAAATTTCAATGCGTTGCAAACCATCCAGAGTATCGCAACGATGAACGAAACTGAAGCACGCAACTTCCTGCATTACTTCCTCTTCAAAGGTGATGATGCGTTACGCCCCACGTCGGAACTTTCGTTTGGTGAACGCGCCCGTCTGCAATTGGGAATGCTCATTGCACAGGGATGCACATTCCTGTTGCTCGACGAACCCATCAACCATCTCGACATCCCCTCGCGTGCCCGCTTTGAAGAAGCGCTCACCAATTTCAATGGGACGATCCTTGCCGTTGTCCATGACCGCTACTTCCTCGAACGCTTCGCATCCGATATATGGACTGTGAAGGATGGAAGAATTGAAACAAAATAGTAAGGGCGAGTCTGAGACTCGCCCTTACAAGGAAATTACAACATGAACCTATCCCCTACTCCCCATTCTGACGTGAATGAGATGCTCAACATCTTGTTCACAGACGTCAAAGAAATTCTACAAAACAACTTCATCGGCATGTATCTTTTTGGCTCGCTCGCCAACGGTGACTTTGACGAATACAGCGATATTGACGTACTCGTCGTCACAGAGACTGATATCAACAACGAGACATTCAATGCACTGAAAGCCATGCACGAACGGATCATCAAACTCGATTCGCCCTGGGCGATCCAATTGGAAGTCTCTTATATTCCACAAAAAGCCCTGCGCCACTACGACCCAACGGATAACCAACATCCGCACATGGATAGAGGCAACGATGAAACACTTCATATCATGTCTCACGATAGTGATTGGGTCATTCAGCGACATGTGCTTAGAGAACACGGTACAACGCTCACAGGACCTGATCTCAAAACGCTCATTGACCCTGTCTCATCAGGCAATCTACGAGAAGCAGTATTTGATGTCCTACATAAATGGCTTAAACACTTTCTCGATAATCCGCAAGAATTTGGGAGGCGCGGATATCAATCGTATACCGTGTTGACTTTGTGCAGAATACTCTACACCTATTATCACGGCACGGTTGTCTCGAAACCTGTCGCGGCAAAATGGGCCAAGGAAAATCTAGGCAAAGAATGGACACCGTTGGTCGAAAGCGCTCTACTGGGAAGGCAAAATCCTGGTTTGGAAATCCTTCCTGAAGATCTAAATGGAACACTCGACATAATCCGCTACGCGCTTCAAGTGATGAAGCCAACACCGTATCCAGATGTCAACGAGGTGTTAAACCTGCTCCATGCGAACGCAAAGGAAATTCTTGGCGACCAATTCGTTGGCATGTACCTCTACGGTTCTCTCTCCAGCGGTGACTTCAACCCCGAAACCAGTGACATTGATTTTCTGTTCGTAACTGGTGGCTCGCTTTCAGAGGAAACGATTGCCAAACTTGAGTCCATGCATAAAGAGACTTGGGCAACCAGTCACAAACGCGCTGGCGAGTTGGAAGGTTCATATATCCCTAAGGATTTGATTCGTAAACACGACCCAAATGGTGAACCATGCCCAACGGTCAACGAAGGAAAGTTCTTTGTGGATCAACGTGGTAGTGACTGGATCATCCAGCGGCATGTTATCCGTGAGTACGGAATTGTGATCGAAGGCCCAGACCCAAAGACCTTGATCGATTTTGTCACGCCCGAGGATATTCGCGGCGCAGTGATGGGAACTTTGATCGAATGGTGGTTTCCCATGCTTGACGACCCTTCATGGTTACGCAATGGCGAAAGTGGATATCGTTCCTTTGCCGTCATCACCATGTGTCGCGTTTTGCACGCCTTGGAAACAGGGACGATCACATCAAAACCTAAAGCCATCCAATGGGCAAAGACAAAACTGGGTGAACCGTGGACGCAATTGATCGATAATGCTGTCGCTGTAGCAAATCACGAGGAACAAGATTTGGCATTGGACAAAACCTTGAATTTCATCCGATTTGTAAAAGATAAGATAAGTTTATAATTACCCAATGAGATTCAATCATTATCTGGTTTGGGCATTTGCGTTATTTCTTTTCGCCTGCCAACCAGTCGCCCAACCTGCCGTCACGATCATTGACAATGATAAAACTACCACGCTTCAAACAGACGAGCGTGTCCCTTCGGCGATTCTCGCGCAGGCAGGGATAACGCTCAATGCCAATGACCGTATCCTCTCCAATGGGTTATCGATTCAACCTGAATTACCAATTACCAGTTACCCTATCACCATTCAAATCCGCCGTGCGGTAGCATTGACTCTTGTCACACCCAGTGGACAACAACAGATTCAGTCGTCCGCGTTTACGGTTGCAGAAGTATTGGCAGAAGTACCGTATCAGTTACAAGCAAAGGGCCAAGTTGTTCCATCGTTGGGTTCGCCTGTTGAAAACGGAATGACGATCACAATCACTTCCCCTCGCGTACTAAACATCAGCGTGGATGGAAGAATCTTACAGGTTCAATCGTCCGCGCGGACAGTTGGGGAAGCATTGACCGAAGCGGGGATTCCGCTTCTCGGACTGGACCATGCCATCCCTTCGGAGAATGAGGCGTTGCCGTCCGATGGCAATATCAAAGTGGTACGAGTCACAGAGTCGGTCATCCTCGCGCAAAAGTCCATCCCGTTTGAAACAGAGACAGTTGCCTCATCAGAGATCGCGCTCGACCAAACACAGATCCTTGAGCCCGGTGAAAATGGCATCTCGATACAACGTGTGCGTGTCCGTTATGAAGACGGCGCTGAAGTTTCGCGCGTGACCGAAGAGGAAACGCTTGTGCGCCCGCCAAAGATACGCAAGCTTGCCTACGGCACAAAGGTGGAAATAAAAACTGCAACGGTGAACGGCGTGCAGATCGAATACTGGCGCGCGGTGCAGATGTATGCCACATCGTATTCACCATGCAACATCGGCACAAGCACATGCGGCTCCACAACCGCAAGCGGGAAGCAACTTCAAAAAGGTATGGTCGCATTGCGAACCGATCTGTATTTTGCGTTGAAAGGTCAAGCGCTGTTTATCCCCGGTTATGGCTTCGCCACTGTGGAAGATGCATGTGGTGGCTGTGTGGGCAAGCCGTGGATCGATCTAGGTTTCACTGACGCCGATTACGAACCCTGGCATGAAGTGGTCACAGTGTACTTCCTCGCGCCCGCACCTGCGTACGTCCCCCCCATCGAATAATGAGCCGCTTCGAAAAATTCTCTCTTCGATTTCTTTCGATCGTTGCGGTACTCCTTGCAGGCGCTTTCTTTTGGCTTTACCAAACAAAGTGGAGCAAGCCGCTTGGACCTGTGCTTCAAATTCCACATACGCCAATTCCTACTGCCTTCGGACTTCCTCCCACGTGGACTCCGAATCCACACGATGATACGCCTCTTTCCACGCTCGTGCCTGCTTCTGTTTCGACAACATTATCCACACCTGGACCGATCAAGAAAACCATCGGCGTCTGTGGAGCGGCCTCGCCCATGTTTATCCTTGCCGTCGGCAGTGACCAACGTGCAGATAGTTACCTCTACGGCCTGGCAGATGTCATCCGTCTCATCCGCGTGGACTTTGTAAATCCCAAAGTCACTGTGTTGGAAATTCCACGAGACCTGTGGGTAGAGATCCCAGACATCGCAGACAATCTCAAAGGGCAGGATCACGAAAAACTCAATCAAGCCTACCTCTATGGTAACCCCGGCATGGGCTATACAAAAGACCCCGCGGGAGGCCCCGGTCTGTTGGCGCGGACACTGACTCTCAACTTCGGCACAGAGATAGACCACTACGCCGCTGTCAACATGCGCACCTTCGAAAAGATCGTCAACGCCGTAGATGGCATTGACGTGACACTGCCCGAAACGGTGGACGGCCGCACGGCAGAGGACAAAGCTAGCCGTTTGTTGTTCCTGCAAGGTACACACCATCTAAATGGCGCACAGGCGCTCACCCTTGCACGTATTCGCATTGAGGGGGTATTTTCCCGCGCCGACAACCAGGACCGCGTCCTGTGCGCGTTACGTGATAAACTCACCAGCCCAGAGGTTGTGACCAAGATCCCTGATCTGATCCAATCATTTCAAGGCGCGATCCAAACATCCCTCAGCCCGCAAGAGATCAGTCAACTGGCATGCTTGGGCACACAACTCGACCCACAGAACATCATCTTTACGAGCTTCCCGCAACAACTCTTTGAACAGGGTCGCACATACGATCCGCTCTTCAAAAAATATATCTTTACATGGGATGTGGATTACGATATTCTGCGCGAATACATTCAACAATTCAATAGTGGCAAATGGCCATCGGCTGTTGCCGCACAAACCGAACCACAGCAAAAAGGAGAAACCGTCATTTGCCAATGAATGAAATCCCCCCGCTCGATGCATCTGCGTTACTTAGACGATTCGGTTTACATGCCGAAAAAAGTCTCGGTCAAAATTTTTTACAAGATCAATTTGCGCTCGAAGATATTGTCTCTGCCGCCGAAATACAGCCAACAGATACCGTCCTGGAGATCGGCCCCGGCCTCGGGAGTTTAACACGTTACATTGCCGCCTGTGCCCACGAGGTAATCGCGGTCGAACTGGATGTGAAAATACTCGCACCGCTCAAAGTGGTCATGACGCCATATAAAAATGTCAACATCATCCATGGCGACATATTGAAATTATCCCCACAGGAATTGATCACAGAAAAAAACTATCTCGTTGTCGCCAACATCCCCTATTACATTACGTCGGCTGTGATCCGTCATCTACTTGAAAGCGACAACAAACCACGCCGCATCGTACTCACCATTCAAAAGGAAGTCGCTGAGCGCATCTGCGCCAAGCCAGGGGATATGAGTCTGTTGGCGTTGAGTGTCCAAGTCTACGGAAAGCCACGCATCGCGGCACGCATCCCAGCCAGCGCGTTCTTCCCTGCCCCCAAAGTGGACTCTGCGGTGCTGTGCATTGACATTTATCCATCACCTTTGATTCAGCCAGAACTGCTCAATACATTCTTCAAATTAACCAAGGCGGGATTCAGCCAGAAACGCAAAACTCTACGCAACTCGCTTTCATCAGGCCTGCACATCTCCCCACCCAATGCTGAAGAACTACTCGCGAAAGCGAACATCAATCCAATGCGTCGCGCAGAAACATTGAGCATTGAAGAATGGGAAACGCTCTGTAAACTCTACAAATAAAAATTGCTTCCCGATATGGGAAGCAATTTGTTTTTACTATTTTATACGTCTGGCATCTCGCAAGTCACGGTAATGCCAGCGAACGTCCCATATCCGTGTTGCAGCTTCCATTTGAATTTTCAAAGACATCTTCGATTTTCCCCAGCGCCGATCTGAAAAATGAATGGGCGTCTCAACGATCTTGAATCCCATCAGATAGGCTACATACGCCATCTCTACCAAAAACACATATCCGTTCGAGCGAATACGATCCAACGGCATCTTCTCCAACACCTGCCGTCTCCACATGCGGTAACCAGTTGTTACATCGCGCAACGGAAAGTTGAGGATGGTCCGTGCATAGGTGTTGCCAAATGCTGATAATGCTTTTCGCCAGAGAGGCCAATTTTGATCGAGGGAACCACCTTTTGTATAACGGGACCCAATCACCACGTCATAGGATTCGATGCGCTTTGCCATCTCCACCAAAACAGCCGGGGCATGGGAAAAGTCCGCATCCATCTGGACCACGACATCTGCTCCTGTTTCGAAAGCCTTGGCAAACCCTTCCAGATACGCTGATCTTAATCCCAGCTTCCCTGCACGATGGAGAATATAAATCCGCCCGGGATGTTCTTTCGACAAATCCTCGGCGATCTGACCGGTGCCATCTGGACTGTTATCATCCACAACCAAAAGGGACAGTTCCAGTGGTAACGAAAATAAAGCGGAGACCAGTTTGGGTAGGTTCTCCGCTTCGTTATATGTTGGTAAAACGATGGTGATCTTCACGAATGCTTGCTCAACAACTCTTTCTTTAATTGATCTACGCTGGAATATTTACCAAACACAGATGGCACTTCAGAGACCTTAACCGAAAGGCGATCCGGTCGCTTGGATGCCTGCTCACGATCCTTGATAGGATAAAAATAATCCAGTGATTGTTCAAGTCGAGAATGAATGCGATCACGAAATGCTGTCATGTTCGCGGGGGTCATAATGATGACAAAATCTGTCGGGCTCAAATGCCCAAGGAAATCTTCGTTCGAGCCGGTTTCTTTGATCGTATTGTGAATCATTAAGCTGATGGCGCGTAACACATCGTCAGAAGCAACAAATCCATATGCTTCACGGAAAGAATCGAGATGACTGATCGAAATATGAAGCAGTGCCCATCCGCTTTTGTGGATGGCATCCGATAGTTTTTCCTCGACCAAAGGGCCTTCCGGCAATCCACTGACAGGATTGGTCAACGACCCTTGGCTGATACGCTTAAGGGCATTGCGAACGCGCAGGCGGAGTTCCTGCACGTCGAAAGGTTTGGTAATGTAATCATCTGCGCCGACTTCAAATCCTTGCAGACGATCTACACGCTCACGTTTTTCCGTTAAGAAGATAATGGGGATTTCCTGCGTACGACGATCAGCGCGCAAACGACGCGCTACCTCATAACCATCAATATCAGGAAGGCGAATATCTAAAATAACCAGCTCAGGCAAAATAGTCTGGCCGGCACGTACACCATCTTCACCCCAGTTGACAGTGAACACTTCATATCCCTGAACGCGGAAATATGCGTTCAACATCTCCGCTACATCAAGGTCATCTTCAACGATCAGGATCTTATGTTTGGCTTCTGCCACATCTACCCCACTTTAGGAAATGGGTTCTTTTTGAATGACGAATTCGCAGACCGCATCACCCATGGCAATGCATTTGGATTCATTCACGCGGAATTCATTGCCGCCTGACACCCATTTGAGGGATTCCTGAAGCAAACCTGTCGCAACATAACATACAGGCTTATCCACATTTGTTCTCGCCCAACAAACAGGACACTTATGGATGGTCCAGATAAACTCTGTATCTTTTTCTTCAACAGTACTGTGCTGATCACTTAATTGGGAAAAAATCTTGGCAAAGGCCGGCAGACCAATTCGCAACTTGGACTGAAGCGGGAGAACGACAAACGCCAAGTCTGCCGCACCAGCAAGAGCGCCGAAATTCTTCAAGCCTTCTGCAAAAGTGGCACGTCCTGCGCGCAGAGCTAAACCACGTCCACCACGCGGACCATACATTTCCTCGAGGGCAGTTCCAACAGCAGAAAGTTCAGCAAAGTCAAAGCCTTTATCCAAATTATCGGGGGGATAACTATCAATATAATGATTCAAGCCAGCAAGATTAAGGATAGCATTCAAACCATTCTTACCCATTACCTCTTCAAGGGATTGGATCATGATGCGTCCGAATTTATTTGGATAATATAAACCAGCGTTTTGAACAGGGCTCATGCTTGACTCCAATTAGATCAGTTTTGCGAGATCTTCAGTGGCACGTCTCATATCCAGGAAGATCAAGCCTAGTTTTGCTTGTTCACGGGCCAATGCGGTAAGAACTGCTTCCTCACCCACCGACATCAATACTACATATCCCTTTTCCCCTTTGATATACACTTGTTCCAGTGAGCCCCTACCGAGTTCCGTTGCGATGCGTTCGCCAAGGGATAGCATTGCCGCAGACATCGCCGATACGCGGTCTTCTTCTACACCTTGAGGCAATGCAGATGCAATGCTAAGACCATCCACACTAACGACTGCGGACGCCTCAATATCGGGTGATGATGCCTGTAACTCCCGAAGACGATCAACCATTTGTTGCGTTCGTGACTTGGACAAGACAGCCCTCCTGCACAGAAAATTCTCCAGCCAATACCTGGCTGGCAGGTTTGATAGGAATTGCGGATAATATAGCGTAGTGGACAAAAAGTGTCAAGCCAAGTCATCAAAAAACCGGCCATCCATTAACAGAAATGTAAAGGTTGGCAGATTTCAATCGTCTGGTAACATTGGAAGCATATGAAAAAGATATTTTTTGTTTTTGTTGGTATTGCGATCTCTGCCAGCCTTGCTACAAATTGGATCATTGCTCGAGCACAAAGCGACGAACCAGCAAGCGGCACAGTAGTTTGTGCGCCAGATGTGTATGTTGTAATGCCAGAGGATTGTCTTGTCAGTGGGCCATCGGCCTATGTGACCGAATTGGCAAAACAGGGATTAACCATCCCACCACGTCCTTTACGCTTTAACAAGCCTGATTTTGAATTGACAAAGCTCCCCTATTTTTACTTTCGCCTCGATGATGGCGATGTGTCTGCTGTATCAGGCCCGGCAGGTTCACCTACTGGACAAATTTTTCCTACCGGCTTTGTGTATGTCTCCTATGTAGACAGAGTAGATACTGGCAAAGGGATTTTCTATCTGCTCCAATCTGGCGCATGGATACCGGGCAAAGGCTCACGGATAGGGGAATTTTCAACATTCCAAGGGTTGGAGTTTAAATCCACGCCGCATAATTCTTTTGCATGGCCATTGCCGTTCTATACAGATAGTGTTCCTGTTCGAAGCGCTCCCGGATATAACACCCCACTAACAGACAGAATTCTTTACCCCTATGTTGATATCGTGCAAGTGTATGATACCCAGTCTGCTGACGGCGTGGATTGGGACATGATCGGCCCCGGTCAATGGGTGGAGGCACGCATCCTTGCTAAAGTAACACCAAAAACAACTTCCCCAGAGGGAGTAGCAAATGGCCGTTGGATCGATGTTGATCTCGCCGAACAAACATTGGCAGTCTACGATAACAACCAACTCGTCTTCGCAACTGTGATTGCCAGTGGATTGGAACCGTTCTATACACGCCCCGGGCTGTTTCAGATCTATGAGAAAAAAGAAACTGAAACCATGAGGAACGGCGACCTGACAGATTTTTATTATCTCGACAATGTACCCTGGACAATGTACTTCGATAAAGCACGCGCGTTGCATGGCGCGTATTGGCGCACCCGATTTGGATATCCACAATCACATGGATGCGTAAATTTATCAGTGGGCGATTCACACTGGTTGTTTAACTGGGCCAATGTTGGAGACTATGTTTTTGTTTATGACACAACTGGATTAACC
This sequence comes from Candidatus Defluviilinea proxima, assembly GCA_016721115.1. NCBI lineage: Bacteria > Bacillati > Chloroflexota > Anaerolineae > Anaerolineales > Candidatus Villigracilaceae > Candidatus Defluviilinea > Candidatus Defluviilinea proxima. The sequence continues at coordinate 2,957,621 of JADKIW010000001.1, read as the reverse complement.
CCCACCGATCCAGCCTTGTATAAGGATTGGGCGTATTGACACGTAATAATGCACATGGTAAACTATCGGCCGCTTAGCTAATTGGTCCCGTGGTGTAGCGGCCTAACATGCGGCCCTGTCAAGGCCGAGATCGCGGGTTCGAATCCCGTCGGGACCGCTGCTACTACTCTTTTTCAAGAGAGTAGTCAAAATAGGAAGAAACGCAAAAGTCGGTTGAACAGCCACTAGCGCGTTTTCTCGCACAAAGATTGCTTCGAGTACCAGTCGAAGCAATCTTTTTTGTTCGATTGTACTTAACTCTTTCCAATTGGCATATGCCAATTGGATTTTCTTGCTTAATGTTAGTGTAGCAGTGAAATTATTTTCCTGCAAGGGTCTGCTGATATTATCTACTCTTTCCTTCTCCCGATCCAATATTTCTTTCGTAATTTCACCTCGGATATATAACTCTTGGGCTCGATGTAAATCGGTTTCAGCCTCTTCAACATGCTTTGCCGTAAACTCTGGTTTCACAGATTTCTCCCAGATCTTGGTTGCATCATATAAAAGTTTGATCACCTGCTTTTCCAATGCAGTTGCTTTTACAATCTTTTGATCACAATGGTCATTATCAAGTTCTATCCGGCTTGAATCTTTATAAGTAAAACCAATATGCTTCCAAGCAGTTCCGCGCATTGGCCAACCGCAACCCGCGCAAAAAAGCATGCCTGTCAACGGATAGACTCGCGCATCTTTACCATACATCTTTGACGGATGTTTTCCCACTGTTTTTCTGAGATCCGTCAACGCCTGAAATGTTTCATCGGAAATTAGCGCAGGATGTCTTCCTGGATAAAGAGATTCTATTTTTCGTTTTCTGCCTCTGCCATAGTACGCGATTTTTCCTGTGTACAAAACCCTAGTGAGAAGTCCGCGCACAAAATCCCTGGTGAATAGGCCTGGTCCTTTCAGTCCTCGAATCCCTTTTTGTCGATAGTTGCGAATAGTGCCATCCGGTAAGGTGAATGTCATTTGGTTTAATTTCTCAGCTACCCCCAGGTCACTTTTCGTCCCATTCAAATATAAGTCAAACATCTTCCTGACCGCATTCCCATCAATTGGATGTTCCACCATAGTTTTGCCACTTCCTTTGTCTGGCATCCCAACATCAGGGCAATACCCTGGTCCATTTGGATCATCGCATTTTGAACATAGACCTCGACAATAACCAAATGGTATATTGCCATTCCATAAACCGTCCCGGGCGCGCTGCATTTTTCCTTTACGGGTTTCTTGGCGTAAATTGTCGATATAAATCTCTGCCAGCATGCCCAACATGGTCAGAGTTAACTTTCCCCAAGGTGTTGTGAAATCGAGCCGCTCCTGGACCGATACAAAGGTTACGCTATGGTCATTCAATTGATCCAGCGCATTGAGTAGGCCATTCAAGTGGCGGTAGAAGCGGTCGATCTTATCTACAATGACAATATCAAAGTGCCCGTCCTCGGCATCCTGCATCAATTTTGCCAATTCCGGTCGGTGGCTATCTTTCTTAGCAGAGATGCCAGCATCTGTATAAACCCTCACCAAATCCCAACCTCGTTCTGCTGCATACTTACGGATATTATTCTCTTGCGCATCTAGGCTGAATCCATCCACCTGCTCACGCATCGAGACGCGCCGATAGCCAACGGCGCGCATGGAAAAAGACGTCATATAATTTTTCTCCTCTCTTTGAAGATATATAATCACACTCGTGCATTCTATCGCATTGAGGAGAAACACATGGAAAAACCAATCGCAAGCCAATTAAGATATGCCCGAAAAAAGAAGGTTGATCTAACGCCATTCTCCAATCGAGTACAGGAGTTGCTCGACCAAAGAAATGAATCGCTGCGCTCTGCCGGCATCAATTCAGGATTAGATCATCAATTCGTGCGCAGGATCGTAAATGGCGAACGCCCAAACATGATTGCCTGCATCATGCTGGCTGATTATTTTGGTGTAAATCCAAATGAGTTCCTACAACTTGCTCAATGGCCCACACTTCAGATATTTGATATTGCTCACAGCAACAGAGAAAAACAATTACCACCCGAGGCTGTAGACATGGCTTTAGACTTGGCAGAATTTCCAAATGCCGAATCGCGCCGGAAGGTAGTTGGTGCATTCCGTACTATCTTGAGGGAACTCAAAAAGCTGGCATAATCCTTGCGTTTAATCCTCTAGTCCAAACATTACATCAAATGGCGGGTGGGCAAGGATTTTCCGCAATTTTCCCTGCGAATCGAAATACAATCCTTTGAACATGATGTTGAGGAGTACCCGTTTTTCGCCCGGCAACATCCGAGACCAGTTTCCAGGAAAATCTGCCAAGAGCAGTAGAACATCCTGGGCAGCCGGATTTGCAGATGGTTTCAAGCTTCGTAGTCGTTGAAGAATAAAATGAGCCTGCTCCTCGTATTCTGCCTTGTCGATATCTCCCTGTTTATATAGCTCTTGGAAACGTTTAAGTGATTGGCGCAGATTAAAATTCTCCCTCTCAAATGCCGACAAACCTTCGTCTGACACATAATATGCCAGGATTTTTTCCTTGATCTCATCAGGCAGTTTGATCCTTTCGATCAAACGATCCACCTCTGCCTCCAGCTTATCTCCCGATAGGTAACGGGTCGTATGACGATCAACTACATCCTGACTCATAGGATTTGGTTGAACCTTGATTTCCTTCAAAGCTTTAGTCTTCAAATTTATCTTCAGATGCTTGTGCTTCGATGAATGACGATCCTGCAGTGCGGCACACCGATAAGTACGCCGATCGTTTCTCAATGTTCCACCTCGGAGGGTAACAATCCCTCCGTTATGTTCAAAACATACCCAACAACGACTGACACCTGTCAATGGGTAAATACGTTTTGAGGCAGCTGCAGAAGTAGGTGTACGCCCTTTCATTTTGCGCATATGTTGGGCGGTTTTCCAATCCTTCAAGCTAATCAAAGCCTCATGTTTGCCTTGCTGTAGTTCGATCACGCGTCGGCTGTTGATCTTCTTTCCATTTCCGGTTTTCTTCTCCGGATTCTCGGGATCATCTGACATATCCAAATCAGGTCGTTCATACCGAGCCACCAAACCAGCAAAGAATGGGTTTTCAATGATCGCCCGTATGCTGTCCCGGGAAAATAATCCCAGTGGATTACTAAGGGTCTTTCCTTTGGTGCGGTATCGAATAGATTGGCCATCTGGCAGGGTAAAGTCATGTGAATTCAACCAATCAGCGATCTCGCGATAGCTATATCCCTTCTGAAACAATTCAAAGATCCAGGAGATGGCATACCGTGTAACCGGATGAGGAACAGCCACACGCCCGCGTTGGCTTTCTGGTCGATCTTCCATTCCAATCATTGGGCATATCCCCTTTCCATGAGAGTCGGAACAAGTCGAACAAAGGCCGTTGCAATATCCTAGCGGTAAATATCCATTTGGCAAACCACTCCGTGCCCGATGAGCCTTGGCTTCCCGTGTACGCTCACTAGTTTGGTGTACATAGGTTTCAGCCATCATCCCCAACAACGCCAGCATTTGAAGTCCATAAGGCGTATTGGTATCAATGTTCTCTGTAACACTGATCAGACCGACTTTATACCTTTTTAGGAGGCGAACGAAGCCCAACACGGATTCCAAATTTCGGTATAAGCGATCCAGCCGATGAACGACCACAACTTGAATGCGACCAGATATGACATCACGAATCAGCCGCTGTAACTCTTTGCGTCGACTATTACGACCAGTCTTATTTGGATCGCTGTAATTCTCTACTTTTTGGGCACCATGTGCACGAGCATATTCCTCGGCTCGATCTGGCTGAATTTCAAGCGAATATCCTTGAAACTTAGGATCCACCCGCGAAACTCGCGAATAAATCGCCCAGGTTGCGTTATTAGAAATCTCATCTAAATAACCGTATTCCCGCCTAATAAAAATATTCAGTTCATCTAGAGTAGTAGAAACAGAAGAGCTATCTACTTGAAGCGCGGCTCGCATTGGTATCATTCTTTTCTTTGGCATCATGTATATTTTGACGAGCTTGTTGTTCATTAATCAGACGGCGAAGAATCGCCACAAAGGCTCGGGCAAACTCATCAATTCGTTCATCAACTGCGTATGACAACGTGATCATTTCTCCTGGATTAGTAAGGTTCGATCTTGCATAGATCAGGACAAATTTTAGTGCCAGGAAGGGCTAGGTATCGAAATACTGTCGCTATGAAAATATTGAATTGAACATTTTTCTGTTTAGTGGTTAAAATTAGCTACTTTCTCATTGGTGTCCTTTTGAACAGTACAAGGAGTAACCATGAACAGAACATCTTGGGGTATGCGCTTCAACCAGCATTCAGAATACAAGCGTTTCTCTACAGCAGAAAATATGCCTGATTGTCCTGACTGGTTTGAACAACGTCAATTCAATGTCTGGCAAGAAGAAGGTTTGATCGTCTGGAATAACGTTGACAAAAAAATCGAAGCCTTGAACGGTTCTTACACATTGCGACTGCTAAATCAACTTGAATCCCAGGATAACTGGAAAACAGAGGGAATTTCAGTTACAAAATTGGTGTATGAGTTTTCATTCGAAGCACATCCTCGTGGGCGGCGCAAAAAAACTGAGCAGAAAACTGAAACGACATCAACAGGTACCAAGCCGTTTTACAAGGAAATGTTGCACTTGCCCGCTGAAGCCGGACCGGAATTAATCGAACTTATCAACGCGAACAAGTCAATAATCTCCAATATGGCAAAAATGGAAAAGAAGCGCTACGACGATGCAATACATCAGTTCATAGAAGCAGCACTAGATTTTTCCCACAAAGAGGAAACAGAAAAATTCGATTTCAGCGCCAGGCAATTTCAGTGGCTGCCCAATGGGTCAAATCGCTGGATGTGCAAACACCTAACAGCGGAAGGGCGTGTATGTGTGGATGAAACCAAATGGTTTTGGTGCGCATGCACGAAAAGACAAGGGTCTTTGGAAAAATCAGAGCATTTCAAGGAGTTTTCAAGCGCGATAGAATGGGTCGAAACAGAGCTGGTTAATATAACCAATAACCCAGAGCTACCAGACTTGTCTTCACATATTCGAACTGAACAAGAAAGAAAAGAAGCGCTAACCAAACTAAGACACAAACTTCAGAGTAGTCCATTCTGGATAGATCCTTCAGTTATTGAGCCTGATAATATTTCATTCAAAATATTAATCCACATCGAAGCCACGCCAACAAAATTTGACACAATCACGACAAGATGCGGCGACACAATCCGAGTAAATGAACGGTTTCCAGGTCCTTCAAAACTGGCAACAATCATCAACCTTGATCGCGATCAATTCAACTTCACTCAACCATTAGGTGATAACTCAGACTGGCACTTAATAACCTCCCTAACAACCTTTTATCAAGAAAACTCTGCTGCTGAACAATCGCAAAAAGCTTGGAATCAAAGCAGGATTGCTCAACAATTCAAGGAAAAATATATACGACGGGCACGTTACGGATACCAGGAAGTTGAAACAGGGTTTGAAATATATTTGGGCGCATGTGAAAGCTCCGATGATCCCTGGTGGATACCAGAAACTCGAGCTGGGCATATGGAGCAACTAGCGTTTCGGGAATCTATAAGTTATTCATTGGATGCAAATGATTTTAGAGATTTTCTCGGCTTATCCACCCAATCAGTAACAGACGACCAAATTCTGCATATCATGCACAGTACTAGGGCGAACTCAAAACATATTCCAGAAGCAAAAAAAGTAGAGAGTAAAATCTGGCTCGCTAAACACGCATCGGATTAAGAACGGGATTTAGTTCGAAAGTGAAAGCCCGTAAATGTGGTGCGAGGTTGCCGCCCTGTAGAGAATATTGATTGTTGGCAATATCGGGGTAATGTGAAAAGTTATTTTGTGTTTGATTGAAATCGTCAGGATCAATGTCACGCCCAGTACGTTATGATCAATACACCTATATTTTGTGGTTAGGCGTATAATTCGATTTATAATCTCTTTATACAGAAATATTCTGTATAACACCTAAATTGGGGAATTAACAGATATCATTTCTTGTGAAAACAAAGTTCGTGTAAGGGCTTCGGTCATAGGGATAATCAGATACTAGGCAAAATAAAGAGGAGTGAAGGCAATGCTTCCAATGCCCAAAAATATTGACGAATTGCAAAAGCTGATCGGGAAACTTAATCAGGAGATCTCAGCGTCTCAATCAAGAGCCAGATCATGGGCGGAGCATGGAAAGCACTATGTACAAAAGCTTGGCGAATATTTCGATCCATTACTGCAAGAGAATATTGAAAAATTAAGCACCTTGTTATTCAACCAGCCTGCTTCATCTGTCGCTAGTTGGAATGATAATCGGTGGGATACGTGGGGGGCTGACGCTGCACGAGAAGAATCAGTGATCCGAGTTGGTGATTTGAGCGAACCCCGTACAAATGGTATTTTTCATATACCTGCCTATGTTCCTTTTATTGGCCAAGGTAAAACCATCATCTTGAGGAGCGTTGGAAACACGGTTGGACAAGGAACCGCTCTCCTTCAATCACTATTAGTCCGAACTGCATTGATGTTGCCGCATCAAGTACGTTATACCTTGCTTGACCCTGCGGGGAATGGCATTGCCTTTCCAATGAGACGTTACTTACCACAAGTACAAGATGGCACCGGTGATGTCCGCCGCGATTTAGATCAAGTAATTGTTAATATCCAGAGAATTATTGAAACTTACCTTGACGCATCTATTACGTCTTTTGAACGCGTGCCACCTGAGATTCGCATAAATGAGAAATTCCATTTTGTTTTTGCGGCCGACTTTCCGAATCAGTATGATCGCCGTGCCATTGAGGCCTTACAAAGTATAGGGAACACAGGGCCAGCCGCCGGAACCTATCTGTTCATTCACCACAATCAGAATTACGAACTACCCCGCGACATGAGTATGGATGGCTTCAAAAATGCCTTCTATGTGAATATGGAAGACGAGGGAGTTTTCACTGACTTGAACCTAAAAATCAAGCCCGAGTCCGCTCCATCTGCTGACCTACAAACCCAATTATTCCAGAAACTTAAGATAGCAAAACCTCCAGAACGAATATTGGATTGGGATAGCCTGGTTGGATTACCTAAGTCAGAATGGTGGCAGGAAACGAGTACCAAGATTGTTGAGACTCCGATTGGCGCACGCGGTGGTACAGATAAACTAAAAATATGGTTCGGCGTAAACAATGATAACCAACCATGCGCTCACGGTATGCTTGGGGCTATGACTGGCGCAGGCAAATCCAATCTATACCATGTCCTCATTAGCGGGCTTGCAGTTCGATACGGACCTGATGAACTACGACTTTATTTGATTGACGGCAAAGATGGCGTAGAGTTTCAAACTTACCGCCAACTGCCACATGCAGAAGTTGTCTCACTTCGCTCTTCTCCAGAACTATCTAGAAGTGTACTAGCCGAACTTATTGCAGAAAAAGAACGGCGAAATGCGATTTTTGCACGAGTCGGGGTAAATGACTTCGCAAGTTACCGCGCTAAAGGTGAACCTGAAGGGAAATTGCCGCGCATTCTCCTCTTAGTAGACGAATATCAAGAACTGTTTGAGGGAGACAAAGATGGAGTGGCCTCCAATTATCTGTTACAGCTCTCGCAACAGGGGCGAAGCGCGGCTATTCACATGCTATTGGCATCGCAACGCTTCGGTGCAGCGGGTATGCTCAACCAGACGGGTATTTTCGGAAATTTGCATTTGCTGATGGCTATGCAGATGAAGGCCGCAGACGTACAAGCCTTGACTGAGTTTGGACGGCGCGGCAAAGCCTTGATTACAACATGCGACTTACCTGGAAAAATCGTTGTTAATGAAAAAGGTGGTGACGATACAGCGAACGTTGCAGGGAAGGTAGCCTATCTTCACCCTGAACATCGCGACGAAATCCTACAAGCTTTAATAGAGAGAGCCAATTCTCTGTCTGATGATAGCTTGCCTCGCCGCGTGGTTTTTAATGGAAAGGCACAACCCAGCCTAATCGACAACCCATACTGTGCAAGCTTATTGCGTCGATCGACCTGGCCAACAGCACAAGAATTAGAGAGCTTTGCTCGAGAGGTCGTAGAAACGGGCGGATTAGGAATCGTCGATTGGTTCTCGGCTGAACATCCTCGCGTAGTTTGGCTTGGACAACAATTTAATGTTCGTGGACAAGCTATGGTAGTCTTCCGACGACGTGTTTCGGAACATGCATTGATCGTGGGGGGAGCAAACGCTGCCCGGTATGGAATGTTAGCTGCTATGATTGCCAGTTTGAGTGTGAACACCAAACCTGTGGAAACGCAGTTCGTCATTTTTGATCGTAGTATTGTTGGATCACAATGGAGCAATGTTCTTCAGGCCGCTTGCGATTCTGTCCTGCTGCCGGCTGGTTTTATAACCGAATTCACCAAGGAAACAACAAAAATCGAGAGCATACTAAATAAATTGATTGGCGAACTAGATGCGCGGCGCAATCTGAACGAAGAAGATATTGCCAACGCTCCAACAATTATTGTCATGATGACCGAACTCGATGGGATTGAGGCAATGAGACGCAAGACTGACACATACGGGGGAATGGCTGAATCGCCCTTAGGAGAAAAACTGAGACGGCTATATCTGGAAGGTTCTCCTCTCGGAATCCACTTGATTTTGAGCTTCGCAGGCGTAAGACCTATGGCAAATGTGATAGACGAGCGACGTGGCTTGGTTAATTTTCGTCATCGCGTTGCTCTTCAAATGTCGGAGGATGAGTCTCATACTTTTGCGCGGAGCCGAAAAGCATCTCAGCTACAGGCTGAAGGTTCTACACCAATTTGCGCTTTGTATGTAGACTTGGAAAATGACAGATCAATAAGATTCAAACCTTACAGCAGCGATGCCTCTACTGTCGCTGAGAACGAATCGCTTATTGATCATCTTCGCATGATTGGTAATGAACTTGCGGAGCGGAGAAATCATTTATGAGTATGGATGAACAATACGCACAGATGCAAAATTTTCAACGAGCGTTGATTGGCTTCAATGAGAATTTAAGTGCTTCCCTCAGTGAACTTCAAGCACAACATGACAACGTTTCACCACATTGGCAAGATGAAATGCGTAAGCACTACGACTCTGTTTGGGGACCGTTTCAAGAAACAATGAAACACTACGTTGCTTCTGAGGGTCCCGGATTTGTGGAATTCTTGACCATCAAGCTCCATGCGTTGGGGAGGTACTTACAAGGTGGCTGATACTCGCGTTTTGCTGTCTGGCTTAGAAGAATACCACCGCGTTTTGGGAATGCACTTATCCAAGTTGACTGCTGAATTTCAACAACTTGACAATACTTGGCGGAATTTCAGTGCTGTTTACGAAGGCGAAGCTGCCGATCAATTCCGTGAGGGCTGGATTCGCACGACACAACGCTTCCAGGAATATATTGAACAAACCCAAAAAATCAGTATGGTGCTTAACGAACGAATTGAGCACTTGCGAGAAGCAAACCGCTCGGAGGGTGGCTTGATCGGATGAGTAGCTATAACCCACGAATTGTGGCACAGGCGCTTGATGACTTACAAGAAGAAATTGCACGCTGGTCTTCAATCGCAAGTGACACACTGACATCGGCTACAGAATTTCAACGACACGCAAAAGAGGCTGTTGACCGTGCGCTGCACAATGCCGCCATTTTGCTGGATCGGGCAAAAGATGATCAAGACCATGTTCAAAATGTAGTTTCGTCCGTAGCTTCCCTTCTGGAAAAATGTGTTGTTGCCAAGAATACTGCTCACCAAACTTTGACGGAAGCACAAAGAGTTTTACGAGAAGCACACTCTACGCTCCAATTGTGGCAAGGGGAATTGGAAAAAGCGTTGGCATGGCTAGCACGTGCTAATGCCAGATTAGCCGCCGCGATTACGGAATACGAACGTGCTCTTAGTGCTTTGAGAAGTGCCGAATGGAGTTTAAGTAGCGCAGAGTCACGCCTTTACAATTGCAGAAACGATAAGGATCGAAATAATTGTAGCAGTGAGGAGGCCGCAGTCAGTAGGGCACGAGGCGAAGTTGCATATGCCAGGAACTGGGTTAGAGCTGCTGAAGTTGAGGTTACTGCTGCTAAAGAAGAGGTAGCTCAAGCCAAGGCACGTGTAGCCTGTTGCGAAAAAGCAGTTTCCTTGTCGGAACAAGCGGTGAACTTGGCGCAAGAGGGTGAATCAAGCTCAATAGAGGCATTAAACTCAGCTGAGCGAAGCTTGGAATCTGTCCAAGCCGCCAAAAGGTTAGTGCAAGTTGCTCAAAGTGAGGTGACCTCTGAAGTTGAATCTGCTGAAAGCATGATGACGGACACCCAAGCTGCTCAGGCTCTCACTGATGAAGCTGCTTATCATTTACGAATGGCTGACAGCGCCGAAGATTCTGCGCAAATATATTCAGCTTCGGTTCAAAAAGAACTAGAACACCGTTCTCAGCAATTGTATGAGCTAAATAGACCGTCCGAAGTAGCAACAGGTTCAAACTATGGAATGACCGGATCAGTAAGCCAATCCCCAGCCAATTCCACAGGCATTACTTGGGCAGAAAAACAGGATATCTTGAAGAAAATTGAGGGAGGAAAGGAAATAACCCTTGATGATTTAGAGAAGTTAAAGCGGCCTGTTTCCGACCTTCGGACAAGCACCTTACAGGAAGATAGTTCGTGGATACAACAGCTAATTGAAGGCGAACGTTTTAGGGATGCTCTCAGGGATTCCCAGGAGGCCGAGAACCTGCAGGATGCTATATTAGCCACCCTGAAAGCAATTAATTACCGGCGCTCAAAATCATAGGAGTTGATGGAGAGCAGACATGGAAGATTTACTTTGGTCAATGACTCAAGGCTCGCGTGTCCTACAGGAATTGCGAAAAGATATTCGTGGAGTATGGGATGATGAAGCTACGCGTGAACTCACGAGTCGATATCTTGATCCTCACGAAATTGAGGATCAGCATATGTTGGCAGGGCTTAACCAACAGATGGCTACTTTAGATCAGTCGCAAGCGAAATTAGAGTCCGCCCAAAATTACTCACGCCAAGTCGAAGAGCATGCCGAGGTAGTATCTGAGAGACTGAAATCTACAGATCAGGAAATGAAAACCTCACATGGTTACGTTAACACATTTGAGCATTACCATTCTGAAGCCCGGGCAACGTTTCCTGCGGTTCAAAGTCTATTAGATCAGGCGAATGTGGTAGGCACGGGGTGAAATGTGACTATTCACCTTCTTAGGTAGAGTGCCTAAAAACCACAAAATGTAGAAACACACTTCAAAGCGTATCACTTTCGCCAGAAGGTTTATCTCTAGGCAATATAGAGAAAGGATAATCAACAATGTCAAACACAGGATTCGTAATTCCCTCTGATATCCGCCAGATTCTCGAAGAGCGGGATAAAACATGGCAAGAATTTGACGTAGCACAAGATCATGTTCAGGAGATGGAAAAACGTTCTTCACAGGTGGTCATAGATAATTTCGCGCAGCTTCCCACGGAATTAACTAACGAGAAGACACCGCCAGCCGAAATCGCCGCAGCCTATCAAAACTTTCAGACAGAAATGGCCAAAATTTCTCAAGCTCAAGAAAGCATCAAAGTTTATCAAGCCGAGATAAAAAAAATTCAAAGTCAACGAACTACTAGAGCGATACTCATTGGAATAGGGATAGTTATCATTCTAGCGATTGCCGTTTGTGCAGGATCTGCCATCATAAATGCGATAATTAGTAGTTTTCAAAATTAAGTGTTATTCGGAACTCTTAGCTGGAGATAGCGAAGTGATTTAGCACTTTTCTATCCATACATACCCAAGAGGGTTTCTGTGTCATCACCAAAATCAGGAAGCATACTGTCTATGTTCGGGTTACCCCTTAGTTTGGACCTATATTGAACTTTGAACAAGGACGAACTGCAAATTCAATTGCCAGCTATAGACTCTTAGTAAAAAGAGATGCCATGAACAATAACCCAACCTCTCAAAATTATGAAGAAGCAAGAATAATAATCGATTGCGAAAATTGTCATCGAAAATTGCGCATTCCTCGACGCAATCAAAAACTTCACATAGTCTGTCCGACTTGTCGATATGAATTTGATTACCAATATAGTGAAATAGATAGCACACGCCCACTACCGCAGCCTCATGTAAATTATGAAGGAACAAAAGATGGCGTGTTAGCTGACACCGGGTGGAAATGTAAAAACTGTGGAAATTTTAACGTTAGGACACTATTATGTCTTAAGTGTGGTAAAGAAAAAAGCTTTGTCCCAAACCGAAACTCTTCTACCCCGCCCATTGATTCTACACAATCTAAATCAGACCAATACTATGAAAAGGGCTGGCAATGCTTTATAGACTCTATGTCGGAATCTGATAAGAATAAAAGTTCAGGGCTACTTTCTAAGTCGCATGGTTATCTCACAATGGCATACGCTGAAGCGGGTAAAGATATCGAAGCGCAAAAAGGCATTGCGGGTTTAATGGCTCTTGTTTTAACTCACATGAATGATTGCAAAAATGCTGAGACTTGGGCAAGAGCAGAACTCAAAATAAACCCAACGAATATCTTTGCAAAGCTGTCGTGGTACTTCATTGAACTTGACAAACTCGTACAACATAAAGGCTTTATAGCCCCTGACGTAGGCGGAGGTGCTGGATCAATTTTTACCCTGCTAACAGTTGGAGTAGATGTTGGTCGTGTCCAAAACAAAAAAAATGCCGTTAAAACAGCAGCGATAGAAGCCGCTAAAGCGCTAGAAAATAAAGTACGAACTGATCCCGAACCCAATCCTGGTTCATGGCTCCTTTGGTCATGGATTCTTCTTTCAATTATCGAGAATATGTGGACGAATAAAATGAAAGAGCCTTATCTGTGCAATGTTTTGCTGAACCTCCCTTGGCATAGATTTTCCGAGGAACAAATTAAAGATTTGCAAGAACCCATTGAAGAAATACGAATAGCAGCTCATGGGTTCTTAGGTAGACTTAAGTAATGAAAAGCAAATCGCCTCACCAGTAGCTAAGGGGAATAATAGGCATTGCGCGACAGCTTTGGTTACGTATCATGCTTGGCAAAGAATGGAAATGCGCCCAGAAGACGATAAAATATGTCTCAGGAAATAATACAAAGTACAAGTATTACACAAATCAAAACGGTCACATACTTTATATGTAGCTTTATTCATATGCTTGCATACTTAGTAACTTAAAGTCTTTTATACCCACCATCGAGATGTATCCAGAATAGATTGAGCCGATGCCAAGACCGTCTTTTCTCCTCCTATCTTATAAATAACCGGCGCAAAGACCGCCAAAATTTTCAGCAAAGTCGAACGCTTTTTCTTAGAAAATGTTTTCAACACTGTAGAAATGGCATTTGAAGCTACTTTGGTGTCGCCTTCAAACATTTCTATCCAATGCGGAACCAGTGCTTCGAGAATGTCGATGACTTTATCCATCTCATACTCATGATTCAAATCAAAACTATATACAGCTCTCAATACTTCTTGTTGCAACTCTGTTGCACTAGCAGGCAACGCTTCTGCCACTTTCAAAATGGACTGACATCTCTCCCACTCATCTTGAATAGATTGGGAAATGAACAGGGATTCATCCAAGATGTTGATTCGTTGATCCAAAAGCAGATTCTTGGCAACAGTGGCCAAAGCCGCGACGCGATAATATTTTGGTTCTATGCTTCTAGCTATACTCAGCCCCATCAGAAATAGCTCATGGTCTTCTGGGGACGCTTGCCGTATAACAGTCTGCAATGCGGAAGCTCTCATACTATCATCTTGAATATTTTTTGCCAAATCGAGGGCCTCAACCAAGACCGTATGTCTTTGAGAAATTGGAAGGCTAGATGCAATAGTACGCAAGACATAGACTCGTGCAGTATTGTCTTCAATGGTTTGTGCAATAGTTAAGGCTTCAGTTAGTACAGCTAACTGTTGATCAACTGGCAAGTAATCAGCAACGATAGCAAGACCATAAGCTCGTCGCTTTTTTGAATCAGTTTTTTGTATGTCTCTTAATGCGGTTTGGAGGAGATCAGGTGCTACAGAACGCAAACATAGACATAGATCTCGTAATGTAATATTGAACGATGTATCATTCTCAATGCTCTGGAGGCTAGTGATTGCCTCTATCAATAGGCTTCGACGGCTTGGCATTCCGTCTTTATTGCTTAATACTTTTAGTGCTCGTTTAACAGATATATTCCAAAATGGGCGGGGGATTGCTTTCCAAGTTTCAACTACTTTTATGAGAAGCAATATCTTTATATTGGGATATTGCTCGGTTCGCGCGATTCTTATAGCCTCAAGCAATATGTTTTTCTGTTCGTCGCCTGAAAAGTGCAACAAGATAGCCAGCATAGCCTTGACCTTGCTATCTTCGTACTTTATAGTTCTTGAATACTCCAAAGATTCTTTGAGAAGAGGATGGCTCACGCGCTCAGGAAGATAAGGAACTATTGCCATTAATGCATCAACCCGATAAATTTCGTTATTTAGTAGTCTGGCAGATAGTAACAAATCCTCATAAGAATATCTTGGATAGTCAATTGATAAATTCTTTGCGGCAGATTGTATGACTGCGAGATGAGTTTTTTCGTCCCTTATTAAGTTTACGGACGCTAGCAACTCTGCCATCACTAAATGTGCGCTTTCTTTTGAGAGATAGTTTGCAAACGTCAGCAGCGTCTGGGTACGAAAATCTGTATCATTAATTTCATAGCTTCTTGCAAGTGCGTTGTGATACAGATAATTCAGATTGGATGGTAAATGTTGTGCAATTGCATGAAGAACCAGGGACCTATCACGCGGATACTCAATCTCGTAAGCTAAATCAAGGATTTGTGCCCATAAAAGATCTGGAGCACCAGGCAGTTTTTCTACAACATTTGAGAGGAATCTGCTGCGATCTGAAGTAGCCAACTGGCTTGCCAGTCCCAAAATTTTCATCCACAATTCTGGCCAGGCCGCAGGCAGGTATTTAGCAACCGTATCCAAGGTGTCGACATAATACCAGCTATTAACCGTTTTCTCTGCAATCAATTTTTCCACAGCAGTTACTAACTGATACCACACCTCCCTATCTTCGCCGGAGACATGGCTCGCTAAAACACAAATAACATCAAGACCGATTTTCCCATCATCCATAGAATTTACTATGGCAAGAATATTTTTGTGCAAGGAATGTGAATGTGTCGGTAATTTTTCAATTAACTTGCAAAGGGCTGTACCCCGATCCTGTAGGTCATTCATGCCCTTTACCAGAGTAACAACCTGGAAGAAAAGATCTTCTCTTTGGGATGGTAGATATTTTATTAGTTCTAGAAGAGAGAGAACACGATACCTCTCATCGTTCATATTGCCTACAGCGACTACCGCCATATTCCATTCGTCCGACATGTCTACAGGTAAGAACTTCAAGATTCTTTCTAACAACACATACACCCAATATGCCTCGCTAGTGTCGCAAATAATAGGCATCGTCTCTGCCAATACACTTCGCTGTTCGATTAATGGCAAATATTCCAAGAGTGAACTTAATTCAGAAACTCTTGATAATTCTGATTCTATTGAATGAGCAACTTGTAAGGCTTCAGAGATTGTTTGAGCCTTCTTCTCCTTAGATGGGAAACGATTTGCTACAGTTGCCAAAAGAAGAGCTTTATCTTCGCGTGTACCGATAATATTTAATAAGTTTGTTAAGAAGTTCGACTCTGTCAGAGGCAAATATTCGGCGATTGCAACGAAAACGCGATGACTATAAGTTTGTGTAGTAAATGAATATCCCAAATCCAATAATTTACCCCACAGGTCGTGAAATTCTGACGGTAAATATTCTATTAATGCAATTAAGGCACCAGCGTACGACCATGAATCTGTAAATTGTTCTACAGTGTTTAGCGCACTAACCCATAGTTCTCGCATGCTGATAGGTAAGCTTTTGACTAGGGTCTTGAATAGTTGTAATCTGTCAGTTTCATCCTCGATCAATAATGTACTTGACAGCAGGTCAAGCCATAAATTGCGGTCGTCAGCGGGTAAATTAGGAGTAACAATTTTCATTGCTCTAATAATTTCGTAATTGTCCTGCATACTACGAATGATTACCAATGCACTTAACCATAAACTACTGAATTGGCGAGGCATATGATTAAGTATGTACGTGAAATCATCTGAACGCTGCGATATCAGGATAAGTCTCTCCCAAACGCTTTGATCTTCCTCTGATAAACGGTCCGCTATAGAACGTATGATGTTCCCATAGTCGTATGAAGATGCCTCTTCAAATAAACTAATTTCGTCCAACACCCTGCTGATCAAGTCATGTGAATTTTGCGATGATACTTGGACGATTGCCAATAGTATCCCGTCGCGATCATCTTCATTCTGAATTGACTTTAAAGAATTTAGAATAATGTCTATTAATTCAGGTGCGGTGATTGGTATTTTTCTTGCTGGTATTTCTAAGGCTAGAGCTCTATCTCGTTCATCTTCAATGGCAAGCGTAACGGTGATAGCTTCTGTTAGGATCTCGATGGTCTGTTGTGGAATTTTTTCTGATAATGAGCATAACGTGCGAACTCGAAATCTCAAATATCCGATTTTTCGGGCCAAGAATAAGCATTGAACCAATAGTTCTTGGAATTCAGGTGGGATATGCTCCACTATTTCTTCTAAGTGGCGATCAATATTTCTGTGGTTGTTTTCAACAATCGTAATGTTTTCAAGCGCAATAGTCAGAATTGCTTTCTTATCTTCGGCCGGCAAATAGTCACTGATTAACGCTAAACAAATAGCTCTTTCACCTAAATCAGATTTGTGTCCTGCAATTGATATGGCTTCTGAGTTACTAATTACACCCAGTTTTAAGCAGGTAACGATCAGCTCATTAGGCACATTTGAACTTAAGGAGATCGTGCTGGAAAAACATAATGCTGATCTAATAACTTTATCAATAGCCGCTGGGCCTTCACCATCAGCGATCACCCATGCCCGAAAAACATCATCCAAAAAACCATCCACTGTTCCATCGACAAGCTGCCAGGCATATAGCCAACTTTCAGAGATTAATGAATAGAAATCGGATGCAGGAATCTTATCTTGAGCAAGGAGATGAGCACTAAAGTACTTTACTATGTATCTAGAAATAGATTGACCAATTTGGCTTGTGTCTTGTAATCGGGATAGAGTTTCACGTCCATAAGAAAGGAATCTATTTTCCCATTCAGTGCGTTCTTTGTGAGATAACTTGTTGAGAAAATATTCTTTCAAGAATGGATGACTGAAGATATAACCTCTCTCTTCGGTTCCATCGCCTAATACAAAACGACTTACTGTGTTTATTGTTCGTTCTAATTTACCACTTGTCCAGGTGACATCCGGCAACAGAGACACCAGGTCTGCCTTGGTTAGTGGACCAAATGCTGTGGAGCATATGCCAAAAATAACATCTATGGAACTTCGATCCACTTGTGCCTGAGTGCTATGCCATATGGCATCTTGCTGCCGAAACCATAGGTCAAAATAGGGCGTAATGCCAGGTTTAGTCAGCAATAAATCATTCAAGCTAATCTCACCTGGCACCATTTTGCGGGGCCAGAGTGAATCGATGTATAACCCCAACAATAACGGGTCGCCACTGCTCAGTTCGTATAACTTGGCTGCAACATCAAATCTTATTTTCTTCTGATCGAGTGAAATACCTCTCTTGAGCAATACATCGCGTACTGCATCTTGATCTAGCTTGGCCAGGTGAAATATCTTTGTTTTTCCTGCTCGTTCCCATCCCAATTGAAGCAGCCAATCAACGTTGCCTGCCAATTCGCGAGCGGCGACAAGCACTCGCAAATGTGGCGGTGGCTCAGTTGGAAAAATCTCCGCACTAATTTTCCAATCAGCCGCTTCATCCAACCCATCTAATACGACCAGTATAGGGCGACCCTTTGGCGTAGGTCGACGCAAATAATCTACGACCAATCTACGGTATTCCTGGGTTTCACTTGCATGGATAATAGGTTCTTCATGGAACCGGGCAAGAAAAGTATATAAAGCAGAGAATACTACGCTTTCACGATTGGTATTGAAGCGAGCACTAATCGGAAAATACAACACAAACGGCGCAACAGGATCTCTCTTAAGTTCAGTTATCCAATGGGCTAGCAAAGCTGATTTCCCGCGCCCAGCTGGCGCAACTAACAAGGCATATGGCGGTGAGTCTGAATGCAATAACCATGCATTTAGTTCATATAGATCAGCATCTCGACCTCCAAAAGGAGAAGATCTTTCTGGTGTGCCAAGATAATATTCTAAAAAGTTCTGTACTGCACCGTCGAAAGACACTGGCCAGTCGCCCACACGGGCACCAGCAGTATTCAAACTATAAGAAATTTTGGGGCAAACTTCACGAATCACTTCCATCGAGGTAGCGAAAGTGGTTAGTAGATTACGTTGACTTTCATCCTTGCCTCCCTTGTTTTTTCCTTTTGCTATCATTCCTATGACAACCTGTCGCTGTTCATCCACAACCGGACTGCCACTCATACCCTGGTCGAGTTCCTGCGATGTCAATTGAACTAATTGTCCCCACTCCACAACATCAACAATTTTTCATCTTGCGCCAATCCCATTTACATCTGTGACGGTGGCAAATCCAAACGAGTAAAAGTCGTGTCCGGAACTGCTGGAAGCAACCCCAAGCGGTAGCGGATCAGCAACCAACACACTGAAGTCAAGTTGAAGAATAGCTATATCGCCTTGATCTACATCCCGCCAATATTCTGTCATTACCAGTGCTTTGTTCTTCTCGATTCGACCACTGAATCGTACTTCGATGATATCGCCAGGCTGTGCATCAGCAGCAAAGATAACGTGCGCACATGTTATAGCTAGGTTTGGGGCGACAAGAAATCCTGTGCCTTTAACCGAGCCAGTTTGATTCAATACGGCAAAGATGCTCGATTTGATATCCAAAGTTAACCCCAGTTTATTTTACACCTATGTTAATGACAATCACATAAATAGCCAGTAACGTACTAACGATAAAGACACCCAAACCGTACCAAATAAAACGCTTGCGATACGCAAGGTTCTTCTCAAGTGCATTCTGGATTTCTTCGATAATATCAAGCGAGAACTTATCGGCTAGAGGTAAGTAACCAAAGGTGAAGATTATCGCTGCAATAAGAAAACCAACAGCTGGAGCAGCAACCGTCACTCCAGCCGGGACCCCTAACTCGAATTTATTTGGAAGGATGAATGTTAAGATACCCAGGTAGATTGGAATTGCGCCAGTACTTGTCGAAATCATCGATTTGCAAAATTCACGCGCCGTAGTTACTGAATCTTTTACGATGCCCTTGCCAATCTCAATGAGTGCCTCGCTATGTGCGGAAAGCAGGCTGACTTCTTGTACTTCAATGGCTTTCTTGGCAGCAGTTTTGCTCATTTCTTTTCCTCAACCAGACCTTCAACTTTGACAGATGCAATCTTGTTCTTCGGGTCGTCCAGCAGAACCACTACGCCTTCAAACTTGACTCCTGTTTTGGGGCAGATAAATATTCTGCGCACGCGTTTCTCTTTTTGCATATCAGCATTCGACGCGCCGAACAAGACAGTCGAGCGCAGGACAATCATGCGGTATTTATG
This sequence comes from Candidatus Defluviilinea proxima, assembly GCA_016721115.1. Lineage (NCBI taxonomy): Bacteria > Bacillati > Chloroflexota > Anaerolineae > Anaerolineales > Candidatus Villigracilaceae > Candidatus Defluviilinea > Candidatus Defluviilinea proxima. The sequence goes on along the minus strand of JADKIW010000001.1, from coordinate 2,937,872 downwards.
GGCTTTGCCGCAGGATGGGCATTGGGGCACGTCATAAACTTCATTTGATTTTTCCATGTTTATCCCTTGTGATAAATCATCTATGAGAACTACTTCAATACTGGTGCAGAAAGACAAAGTAGTTCACTGGAGTGTACATCAAAATAGGATTTTGAGAAGATGGAACATAACAGGCATTGTGCGAAGATATTCAAGCGACAAGGAAAAATTTTGTTCTTGGCTCTTAACGGATATCATTCAAAAATTAAGTCGTTAAATTTCTTAAACTCAATAAGACTCTTAAATAGCTTGGCAAGTTGATTGACTTACGTAACTCATAAACAATAAATTAGTTTGGCTCCGAATCGATAGTGTCTACAGATGAATCTACCTGCGAAATAGCGCTGAGTTCATCTACAAACATTGCACGCAGAGTCTGGCTAAAATTATTAAACGAATCAAGTTGTTCGATTCTTGATTTCAATTTATCTTGTCTCGCTTTCTGTTCTTGCACATCAGCATCTTCGATATCTTCTAGTCCTGCATCGATAAGACGAACAATAATTGAAACCTCATCCCCTCCCGAATCAACAACCGCATTTTCCAACCATGTAACTGTCTTTCTATCTGTTGCATTTAAAGCCGCTTGATGAAAGACATATTCAAGCCAAATCCGTGCTGCCTGGTCGATTCCTTGGGCAATGTCTAGCCACATTTGGACATCATCCAACTTCTTCTTGCCCGATTTATTTTTCTTTGACGAACCTTGGCTCCGGTAAAAATATGGTTGTTTATTATCTGGATCAAATCTTTCAAGCGCGCGCAGAATAGGATCGAAGCTTTCAAAAGGACGTACACCAGCCGGTAAATGTGACCGATGCTGCCAAAGCTTCAGTATTGTTTCAAAACACTGTTGTTCTGCCCTTATTTTTTCTTTTCCTTTTGCCTTTTTCGCAATTGACATTTGTTCGGCAATATAGTGGGCCATCCAGCGCGAAAGAGTATCAACGCTTGAATCTAACCCAAGTGCTTTGACCAGGTTTTCACCCAATTTGATAATACGTTTCTGTATCTCTGAGCTTGCCATCTGCCGAGAGGATATAGATTTTGTTGTGCGGCGGGTTGTATCCATTGTCACCTTCATTCCTCGCATAAGAACCATAGTGAAAACGACGACTGATTTGTATATTAAAAATGATTTGACATTTTTGAATCAAACAAAGCTTTTTCAAAAAGTCTAGTGACGCGCTTAGTCGCTCCCCTCGCCTAAGTGGATCCTCATCTGGCCTAGGTTTATTGATACTCCAAAGCTCACAGATTAGCGATGCCTTGTCTGAGTTTGGCAGGAACCATTCCCGTTGTTCAGTATCGACCGACATACCCAGCTTTTTAACAATTGCATCACCAACTTTATAGGGCGGAAAAGCTATTTCACCTGCAAAAGGATCATACTCATCAAGACTCTTGTCCGCATGTCCACGCCAGATCCAGCCCTTGAGTGTAAAGGGAGCTAGGTCAAACTCCATATCATTTTCCTCATAGTTTGGCAACTTAAAGTCATTCGGGTCAGAACAAGTAGTTAATGCATTTAAAAGCGATTGAGAAGCGGGCGGGGATACGAGTGCAGTAGAAACATACAGGTCTTCCTCACGTTCAGAATAGCCTTCCGTCCAAGATCCAGAAACATTTAGCCATGTTTCACCCTGGCGTTCAAACAGAATTGTGTCAAGGAAATCATCTGTTGTTATTTCTGATCGCCAATTTTCAGCCTTTGTTTGACGAATCCAATTTGGTCGTAAAAGAGGTGCTGGGTCACGACGGTCAGCTAACCACCGTCCGTCATTTCGTGTTAATAAATGTCGATGGAGCCACTCGAGCCACTGATCCTCATCTTCATACCAATCGCGTCTTTTTACAACAGGCATTTTTTGAAGTAATTTAGACGCAGTAGTCAACATAGCATGATAGGACAAATAAAAACTATAGTTGTCAGTCCGGGGATAACTCCCATGATCACGCCAAGTTTCCCGTTCATTTCGCGTTGAACTCCACAGTCCAACACGTGGATCGCTGTTATAACTTCCGTCTCCATTCACATGCCACACATTAATTATGGTTTCAGTCGCAAGTTCCTCAATTTGTTTGGCTGATATTCCAAAAACGTTTCCAAGCGGCTCATACCAGTATCTATCAAAATCATATCCATGATGGAATTTTAAATTTTTACGGACATCCGCTCTGATATGCCAGTAACTTTCAACCTTTTCCTTGTATTTGTCGAGCTCCCTAACCGGCAGTTGACTTACACCTACTTGTTGAAGTTGTTTGACCACATTCCTTTGATAGGTTTTGGGAAAAGCGTTTTCGATATTCAATGCAACTTGAGCTGAAAATTTCTGTATGAGGATATGAGGCATGGCTGACAGTGCAAGTTGCGAGAAAGTTTCAGAATATCGTTTTAATATTCCTGGATTATCAATTGATACGCGTGCTAAAGCAATAAGAAGATATTGCCGAGCATGCAAATTGTAGAAAGGATATTTTTGGCTTCCAAAGGCATCTACCCTATCTCGCTCCATCCATTTGACCAAAGCATTGATTTCAGCTTCACATCCAAGACTTGCAAGTCTTCTTACACAATGGGCCGCTCGCCAGCGAATTTCGGCACGAGGTGAACCAAGTGCGGACCAAACGAAACCAGCAAACGCTGTAGTTATATCAGAAGGCGGATTTAGCCAATCTTTCCAAGGACCATCTGCATATTCTTCATCAACATGAAATTCAAACCGGGTTAATGCAAAGTCAAGAAGGTTGTTTGCTTGTTGGGATGTAATAAAGGGGGAGACGATCTCAGCAAAGCCAAAAAAAGTGCTTGCATTTACGAGATCGATATTACTAGATAGCCCTTTAAGAATGCCTTGCCGAAGGTGTGGCATTACTTCCTCGTTGCCTTCGATTTTCTCCAAAAAATACTCCAAACTCCAGCGACTTGTAAATTCGAGAGCAAAGCGCTGTGCTATAAGTTCGAGAATATTCCCCCAATTTCGTTTGATGCTAACTTTTTGACGCCAATCTTTTGGCAGGGAAGAAAGTGCGGTTTGTACATCAAATCGGTCGGCATGCTCTGCGACGACAAGTGCTTTTAAAAATTTGACAGCATCGTGCTCATTAACGCGCTTGAAAACTTCTTGCCAAAAAGCTTCGTGGCTACGAAACTTGGTTGAAGCCATATTTTTTCGATAGATTGCCTCGCTTATTCCAGTACTCGTGGCTAAATCCAAATCATCTAGAAAATTTACTCTTTCAACAGGCTTTGATTCTTCCTTATTTTTGGAATTTGCAATAGGAGAACTTGGCTCCCTATCTTTTTTTTCAGGGTTGGCTATGTAAAAAGTAAGAACATCATCTAAATCGGCATTATTGATAGTGTGTTGTCGAGCGACCTTATGAAGCGTTTGCCAGCTTTGTTCAGTTGTTTCATTAATTCTGAGGTCTCGAACTACGGAATCTAATACATATTGGCGACGTGCCGCAGAAGATTCTTTTTCAATACAAAGAGACGCAAAATCATCCAACCCATACTCTTCAAAAAATACAGAAAGAGACCACCCTGCTGCGGGAGAAATAATATTTGCGTTCACAAGCTCATCAGCTAAAGATACAACTTGCCGACCAAACCAGCCGACGTCTCGGTCGCGCCAACGACTTAAGGATGCCAGGGCAGAAACGGGAGATAATTGGACACATGCCCTGACAGCACCACTGCGGTTCCAATGCTTTTCTCTTGCAACATTATCACCAATCAATTCGGCACAGCGGATAAAACGATAAGCCATCTCAGAAGATGATTGTCCATCCTCCGCGCTTCGTTTTGCCAAGGCGGCTACTGCTTCCCATCGCTCTACAAGTTCATCACCAAATTTTGAAACTGCCTCAATTGCGTAATTAAAATAGGTGGCCGCATCCTCCCGGCTCACTGAAAATACGGCACGTGCCAAGTCGGTATACCACTCGGCTCTTGTTTCGGGGTCCTCGCTTTTTAACGAGGCAATTAAAGCATTAGTGGATACTTCCAACTGTCTTCTAATCCCCGAAAGATGATCTGAACGAAAGGCGCTTCGTACTGATTTCAAACGATCATGAATCCAAACTTGCTTATTGTCCTTTAAATATAAAGTGAAGAAATTTTCTGCATCTGTTGGATTCCCAAATCGATATAGCGTCAAAACCTCAACCAATACGTGGGAAATCTCATAAGGCATACTATCAGAATCTCTATATCTTCGCGCTCGCGCCTTTTTTGATTTCTCATCAGCATCTACAACTAATTGAAACAGATCATTAATACCGTTTACAAGAATTCGGGCACGTATTATATACCAAGGCAAAAGTCCGCCAACTCGCTCTTTAAACTCCCTTATTTCTTGATCATAACTGTAAGTTTTTTTCTTTTTCGTTTTCTTTTCAATAAACTCCTTGGGAAGTAATATGTCTAAATCTGGCTCAAGTTTATTCTCAAGCACACACCTAAGCGCAAGTGCTCGCAAGTAAGTATCCCGCTCCTCTGTCTGAAAATCGCTAGCAACAGACCGGGAAGCCCGGACTGGAATATAGTGGTTAAGTACCCGCAGTATTTTTTCTTTGGAATGCTTATTTGCAGCACACGCTTCTATAAACGATACAATTGCGGAGGAGGTTGTGTCCTTGTACGAGTACACAGGTTTTACAATTCGAGTACGGTTTGAAGCGAGCAAATCTAAGCATATCCGCGTTGCCTTGCGGTCCGGGAATTTTCGAATATCCAACAATTCGTGAGCAATAGCAATGATTAGGTATTGGTTGCCAATATGTTGTTTATAAAGATCTAGATGTAATGTTTCTTCAATAGCCACAAAGTTATTTGCATCTATTAGCCGCCTAAATAATTTTTTAGAAATGCGATATATGACTTCTGGCGGTTTCCAACTTAATATAAAATCCACAAGTTTTTTCGTGCCATGCAGGTTGAATTGAGAAAATGCCAACTCTACAATATCATCATCTGTCAATTTATCATCGAAATGATTTGTCTTCTCTTCTTTTCGTTTCTCAAAATATAAATGGAGCCAATTATTTGCAGCTCTTAAGTATCCCCTAGCTTCTCCCTTAAAGTCTTCGACTGATGAAAGCAATGCCGCAGCGTAGACATTTTCAGAGCCATCCCAGCCACTACGCAAAGACCGACGAAATGCTAGATCCTGAACCTTTTGTTCATATTGTAATGGAGCGATTAAATCAACATTTTTCCTAAGGATTTCGAGTTGTCTTTTATCGCCTGCGACTTCTTCCCCGGCACGTAATGCCAGCTTGGTTGCATCGGCATATTCCTCTGCCTTCAAAGCCGCCTTAAAAGCAAATTGAAGACGATAGACCCGAACATTCCGTTCATCAATTGGATTGTCTTTTGGAAGAAACTTATCAGAGAGCGCTAAGTCAATCAGCTCTCTATATCTCCCAGCGTTTAAATATAAGGACGGTAAGGTCTCCGCAACATATGGAAATTTTTGAGCTAATGGCTCAAGGCGTGTAATATAGTCGTTTACTTGATCTGACGTTGCTGAGAACTTTTCCCTGAACCATGTCTCTGTTGGCTCATCTCTAAACTGTACTGATGTGTCTGATAGCCATAGAGGACGCCCCAAATCTGCAACAAAACTCACTACCGTAGCTTCATCAACGTCGGCGACTGTGGCAATAACACTTAAAGGTATAAAGGGCGGAAGCGTGGCAAGGCCAAGACAAATAGCATCAATATGCTCTTGGTAATCAAGAGGAAGCCTATCTTTGATGAGTGCAATCGCAGAGTCTAACTGTGCTTCAATTTGTTTCTCAACGGTAGTGCCCAGCGGTCCAATGCTATCCAAGGTTGCTGCGACCGTAGGAAGTCCTAGCCCTAAAGCATTTGCCTGCACACGAGGATTGCCGTTGTTAGTTAAGCGATGAAATTCTAAACCATCGGCACTTGTGGCTTGCGGAAAGCGGTTCCTGAGGTGCACGAGTGTTTCGTCAGCCGAAAATGGTTGCAACTCTAACTGGGAAACATTAGCGGGAAGGCGCAAGAGATTTATGCGTTCCGTCCTGCATAGCGCAACGAGACGGCAGCCCTTAGGCATCGCCTCACGTATTAATTCATGAACGAAGCACGATTGACTAAACTCTTGCGCAGCCATTTCTGCATTATCAGCTGCATCGATCAGAATCACTAAGACCGCATTTTTATCTGCTTTTCTTAAACACGTAACGGCCATCTCAAGCCGTATCAGAAAGGCTCTCATGATCTCGTCATCTAAATAAGTGGACAATGCTATTAGTGGGCTACATAATCCCTGGGATGCCAATTCGTTTGAGATCTGGACGAGGGCATCTCGATGTCGATGGCGCGGTTCACTTCGATTTCTGTACCGTCCGCCTCCGAAACAATCGTACACAATCCCCAATGAGCCTTTTGGCAAAGACTCTGTTATTTGCCGAGCAAAAACTGATTTTCCAACCCCACCAGCGGCATGAATTATTACAGGCGCCGAAGAATTGACGATGGAATTTAAAAGCTCTGGATGTTGTTGTCTTGGAATTACAGTATGTAAACTCTCAAGTTCGAGTGGCGCAGGATATAAATCCCTCTCCGATGTTACACCAAAGCGCTTTAGTATATCTTCGCGTTCAATTCGTCCATCTGAATTAGGCAGGACTTTATCTTGTACTAAGGCAACAACACTGTCAATTTGAGGACTATCAACTGCTCCAGCAAGCAGCTGGGATATCTCGGCATGAAGCTCATACCTCTGTGCCTCATAATCCCCTTCCCCATCCACGAATTTGAGCAAAGCACAGAATTCAGCTAGGTTCTTCTCATTTAATTTTGTATACTTTTTGAAGGTAGCCTTAAAACGAGCATTTACTTTATCACCCTTTGCGATGGTGTTTATGTCCCGCTTGAAGTTGTCAGCAATTGCCCTATTAGTAACAATTGTGAAAGTAATAATTGAAGAATTACGAGTTGCGTCATTTCGATTAAGAAAAGCTAGATATCTATCAGCGAATCCAGAAATAGTATCTTTCAAGTCACTCAAGTTGAACGGCTGCTCTTTTCTTACGGTCGTATGCTTCAGTTGATAATATGTGATTTCCTGAATGCCGTTTTTGTCTGAGTCTGAATACTCAGCCACATCAATTACATACTCGCCAGCCAATACAGACTCTTTAGACCCCTCAATGACAACATGGCGAAGTTGAGATTTGGGATATATCAGTCTAAGACAGCGACGAGCTGCCCAACGGTAATGAAACGCATCTCCAGCTCTTGAATAGCCTACGAGTTTATTTTGGCTTCTTGGCATTCTTTCATCCCACCTTGGCTTTCGATTTAGCCCTATCAAAAAAATCGCTATTATTAATCATATTCGTATTCACCTCTTCCCAAGAAGGCAGCCGCTATCCCACCAACCATCCCTTTGATGCCACTCCAAACTGGAACAAGTGTTGTTGGGAACCCTAATGATGTAAGCGTCTGTGTTACCGAACGGTCCAGGAGAACAGACAGAGCAACAAAAGCAACAGAAATTATCAGGCTGATTAACACACTCCGTATCCAGCCAAATCGAACAATTTTCAGTGTAGACGCAAGTACACTGACCCAAAATGTCGATACAAAGATACCGCTGATATAAATTTTCCAGTCAAGTCCTAAGGCTTGAAGGAAACCCACTACCAACCCGGAAACGATACCAACGAAAAGATATTCGATAACTCTTTCTCTTTTTCCTCTGTCGCTCAGTCGATCAATACTATTGTTTATATGAAAAAGGTTCGAAGAGAGGCTGTTTAGTTCCTCGTAAAGCTCTTCATTCGTTTCGAGACCATTTGTTTGCCTGTCCAGAATCATTTCCGTAATTTCATCGATAGTTGCTGTGTCACCCGTTGAGCCTCGTTTCACGAAGATCACTTTGTCAGAATAGATCTGCTGCTTCCCATTCTCATCTTGAAAACCCAGGTCCTTTTTCAAGAAATACGGTCGCCTGTCACCTTGAACGATCAGAATGCCAATGCGCTTACCCATATCTGCCACGTTTTCAAACACGCACTTAAGTGGAGGGCGACAATTATCCGCAATTACCTTCTGCAGTCTTTCTTCTGTAATTTCTTCTGAAATTCCTACAGGTTTTTTTGTTTTATCTTCAATCCCTAAAATCAGATACGCTGGTTTCTCGGGAGAATTTGCAAGTTCCAATACTTCAACAAGAAACTTTGCCTTACCTCTTTTGGAGTCAAGGTCAATCTCCCTCTTGAAATCAAGAGTGTTGCTTTCATCCAGGGAAAGGAGATGCTCCAGTCGGTTCTTATCCACGATTTCCTCTTTTAACCATCGAATGATTTTATTTCACTAATTAATCTTCTTGCATTTAGCATTGCAATTGGCACTTTCGCGATTGCATACCAATGGTAAAATATTTCTAGAAGGTGTAGCTTAAAGGTAGAGCTCCCCCGTTCTATTCAGCGCTTAATATTTTATATTGAGCATTGAATAAAACGGGGGGTGTGGGTTCAAATCCCGCCACCTTCGTTTTCTATTTTCGCGTAATTCTCTTTTAAAATTCCTTCTTGCAATAACAGTGCCTCAATCTCATCATTCCTTATCGGCTCAGGAAATTCTAGCGCTCGCAAGATTCTGAGCAATTGTCCATTTCTTGCACTTGGGTCTTTCTTTAGACTGTTTTTTGATTTGCCAGATTTACTTATTGACCAATGCTTAAATCGCTCAACAAGTTCATTTTCCGCCTTTTGGCAAGTTGACAATTCTGCATCTAAAGTAGCCACCAACTTGATAATAATATCCCCCAAACCTACAACCCCTCGAAGCGATAGCTTTACTGGCTCGCCGACGACAACTGGAAAGTGTTCGGGTACTTCATCAACATTTAGGTTGCCCGGAGAGGCAGTTCTTGCAAAACCAATATAGCTCTCATACGTCTTTTCATCTGCGGTACCGCCTCGATGAGCAACCGAGTTTCGACACTCCTTGAAGAACCGAAAGCAAATTAATAGATTTTCCAGCTGCAAAAATGAGTTTTTACTGTGGGACCGAAGTGTTGCGTAAAAAGCATTCTGCAGTAGTGTAGATCTGTTATTCGTTAACTGGGTTAAGGCAACATTTACACCAAACGGGTTTCCGTCTCTGTCTACTCCTGTGGGGAATTGAAGCTGTTTTATTTGTTTTTTAGTAAGTCCGAGAACCTCTTGGAGTCCTTCAAGCCAGCCCTCATAGATAGCAATAAGATTTATCAATAGAAATTTGGCAAATTGCTCTTGCTGCTCATCCCAACTTTTTTCGAGAACTGCCCTTTTTATATTCGCGCCATGAATGCCACTTCCCCAGTCAAAGCGATTTAGCAGATTCTGTTGGGAAATATTTTCTCTCCCAACTTCATCCACAAATCCTTTAATTTGCCAACGAAAGTTCCACATAGCAGAAGCGGTTGGCCAGACAAAATCATACAGGTCCGTGACCTGTTCAATCACATCATTAGAAGCAGAGAAAAAAAGTCTTTTCATTTTTGGCACGATATTCCAGCAAACTCGATCAATTTCCAATTCTCTTCACAAATGTCTCCAGATTTTCAACCAAATCATCGTAGAAAATAATATCCACATTTTTCAAGGCTTCATTCAACATACGAAAATCATCAATCATTTTTTGATTTAGTAATTGATTGCGCATGCCTGCAATAATATAGCCTCGTGGACGTACGATATTGATATCGATTTTCTTATTCCTTCTTATGTCGTTTATTAATCCGTCACTGTTTCTTTGTACCTGATGTAAATAATTTTCAACCTGTGAAATTGCTTTCGCTATTTCAACATCCCAATAATAATTGTCCCGACTCTTGTCCTTTTTCAAGACCGACGTGGCTGGCTTCTTGATCTCATAAATATCCAAATAGCCGTATGGGTCGATTAGCATGAAATCAGGGTATTTTCCTTGCAAAGTAACGCTATTTTTTTCGAGAACATGTCCATAGCCGCTTTTTAGAACCAAGATATGCTCAGATAGAAAAGCCTGCCAATCAGATTCGCTCTGATTTGACTTCTTAAGCCTTCGTCGAAATTCCTTTATTACCTTTTTGAAATAGACTACCTTACCTGCATCCAAAGACTCATAAATTATCTTCAGCTTTTCGGGCGCGGCGAGCGTAGCTTTGATATTTGAAAGGTAGTCAGGAATCAATTTTTCCAGGTATTGACGATCAAGGGGACTTAATCTCGTCAATACATCACTCCGATCGAGCACTCCAGCCAATGATCCCGAAATGTATTTGTTTCTTGTTTTTGCAGATCCGGAAAAACGTTTTGGAAATTTTCGAGAGAGAAAACTTTGAACTGTAGAGCGGATCTCCTCATTCTTGACCTGCTTGATCTCTCGAACTTTTGAATTAAGAACTTTCAACTCAGAGTGAGAAAGTATTACCTTTAACTTTGATCCTCTAGCATTGATACTTGCTACGCCTTTTGCAACTAATATGAGTTCTACTTTTTTTCCAAAGCGTTCATATAATGCCTTTAAGATTTGGAAGCCCCCTCCCACCAGCCCATTTCCATCATTCGTATAAAAACCTGTTGGTAACTTGGAAAACCCTTCAAACTTTATCTCTTCACAAAAGTCAAATTGGCTATTTCTTTGTCCAGGCTTATGCAATATCCGATACACCCCATTCTTAGTTTTTGTATTGATAGTTACATAGGATATTCCATCTTTATTTTTTGTTTCCACTACATTAGCGTTATTATTCATATTTGCCGCTCCTTACAAATGAACAGTCCTCTTCAGACATGGACCCGTTGCTTTCAACTCGACTTCTTTCCTTGCCTCCCTGATCCTCTCCACCAACTCCGCAGCGGACGCATCCCCCGCATCCCGCCCCACCAACTCCCCGCGGAACGCCTTCGCCAGCAGGGACGGGATCAGCCGCTCGACGTGCTCGGAGGTAGATTGACATTCAATGCAAAATATAACATTTCCAGAAATTCTGAATAATCCCATATGGTTCATGCTTTTTGCGCTTGAAGTTTGTAAAGAATTAATTAAATGCATGAAGGACTTTCTCGAAAATCTCCATAGGTTCAATTGGGTTTTCAGTAGCCAAATAAATCCTAAGTCGATTCAGCTCAAATATTGTGATTTCGACATGTGAATTTTCTGAAAAGCCTACATACCTGTGTGGAAAGATGTCTTCACCTTTGATGTCTTTTGCGCTAGTTGATCTGTGAATGTTAAGATTTTCAATGTGTTTGAGGTGAGAGACTACTATATTCAAGTTCACATCAGGTAAATTTTGAGATCTATATGCCCTCAACTCCCATTTGTTTTCACCTAAAGGAATTAGGACATATTCAAAACCAAAAAGTGAATTACCCATAGTTTCTTCAAGAAACGATTCTTGTTTTCCTCTTTTTTCAGTTTTACTTTTTAAGAAATCCTTTGGAATACTTGTCTTTTGATTCGTTTGATCAGAAATTCGCTTATCCAACTTTGACAAGATATTTGCAAGTACTCCCAGGGAAAAATAATCAACTCTCTCGCCGATTATTTCACGGGATTTTTCTGAGGCAATCTGCATAGCAATTAGTTGTTGTTCAGTGATTGGCTTTCCATCATCTGGAATTTCTTTCCTTATGTCCAACTCATATTTGACGACATGCTTTCGTAATGCAAATGCCTCTCTTAGTTCTTCTTCATAATCCGAATATGTGCTTTCAATAATTCTTCGCGCTTCTTGATAATTGCCAGCCCAGATTAGAATTCTAATGTCTTTTATGGCATTTCGAACTGCGGCTATTGCCAGCGTTGCACGGTTGTTGGTTTGATTTTCCATAAGATCATCTCCAAATTACGGCGAGATCGTAGGTTTGCTGGCGTTGATTTCTAACCGTTACCCCGATCATTGAAGGACCTGCCGTTGCCCCACGTCTTCTCCAAAAACTCCTAATCTGCTGAATTGATTTACGGATCTGAGGATAAATAGCGCTGCGTTCAAGTTCGTTTGCATTTTTTACTTCGGCTGGAATTTCAGAAACTTCGGGCCATCCAAAATTTGACAGCATTTCTTGGGAAGGGGTGTAAATTGCAAAATCTGGATAAACACTACTGTTGTCTGTGCGTAGATGGGCAAAATCGCCGTCGGAAAGAAAAAAACACTTTATGATGTATAAAGAAAAAAGCGATTCCCCAATGGTGCCTGAAACATCTCCTGAGTACACTTTACTTTTGAGCACATTGCGGTTTCCTGATTGGTTAATTGGATAAATCAAATCCGGCTTTTTTGAGTTTGAATACCTTACAAAGTGATAACCAACTTCTTCAACCCATTTTTCACAATGAACTTGAGCACGATCGTTAATCTCCATTTCATTGACAGTAAAATCTCTGCTGGGATTTCCATTTCCTAGCGCGTCCATAATGTTATCTGTAATTCTAGAAGCCAAAGGTGTAAGTGGAGTGTTATTAGAATCTGCACTTACATCAGTAATTTCTGGAACTTGAATTTCAAAGACTCTTATTAAGCTACTCATGCTGATTCCTTCCCCTTCTTGATCCTCTCCACCAGCGCGGACGCAGGCTCATCCTTGATATTTTGCTCCACCAACTCCCCGCGGAACGCCTTCGCCAGCAGGGACGGGGTCAGCCGCTCGACATGCTCGGACGCGGACGTGTAGCGGGTTTCGAGGCATTCAGCGAAGGTAGACAGATTTGGTTCAAGCATATTGATTTTCCAATTTCAGTATTCGCTGGCAAATCGCTTATGTACCCACAGAAATTCATTCTGCTTGTTCATCACTCGTACAAGACCACCAAAAGATGGATCTTTTGCTTTTAGAAACGCATGGAATTCACGAAGAAGAGCACCTTCGGCTTTTTGAGGGACTCCATGTGGCAGAACAAGAACATCTGGTTTATCTGTCCAGATAGAACTTTTATCTGTGTCTGTAAGCATAGCATCAAATACATCTCTGCTGAAGGAAAGTTGTTTTTCTATAAATTTATATTGATCATCAGATGATAATAAGTTAGTATATGCAGAAGATAGAATAGGAAAGACTAAACCTAAGGCTGTGGAAATTGTTTTTAAGTAAGGAGCAGCTTGCAGAACCCATTCCCGCGGTAAATCTAATTCATAAACTCCGCGCTTATCACCCTCGCCATTAAGAACAACCAGTGGTAAACCCGAATGTTCACACCATAAAATGACCTTATATTTTGTGCTTAGCCACTCTTTAGGATCAAGCGAGCTTCTGTTAACGGGTGCAATACTAAATAGCCGTGGACCGTCCTTTGCTTCGTCGCTTAATATCTTGAATATTTCGTTCATTACCTTATCTGTATCTGGAAGCACTCCGATGATGCCTTGAGTTTCATGTAATTGTCGAATCAGTTTTATTATTCTTTCGCCCTGTTCCCGTGTGGCTAATGTATCTAATTTCTCGCTAATGGCAGTTAGTTCAATTTGCATTTCTTCCAACATAATTTTATGTTCTGCAAATTGTTCAGAAAGCAAAGCTGCGATATTGATTTCTCCTCTTTGCACAGCGTATTTCAACAAATCGAATTGTCGAAACACATGAGCTGTCACCCGCTGAAATTCGTTGCTAGTAAGAAGATTCTCAATGCCTGTGGTTTGGATTGTTTCTTGAACAACTTTTTGAATTTCTTCGTCAAGAACATTTTCCCCTTGCACAACTCGCTCAAGCATATTGGAAAGCAAATTCATTCCAATAGTTGTAGATAACATTCCTAAAACACCTGGCAGCTGTGCGCCGCCTGTTGCTGCGATTGCCAAAATTATTGACCCGTAAAATATGACTTGTGCAGGTAAAGTCGTAAGGGCTTTCAGCACCTTGAGCAAAGCCATTTGCATCTCTGGTTTTGTCGTAGCCTTGGATGAACCAGTCATATTATCCCTTCCTCTCCCTACGTGGACCCGTCTTCTGCGGCGAGATATCCTCCCGCCTTGCCTTGACCTTCTCCATCACTCCCTCCGCGGACTCATCATTCGGGTCCTGCTCCACCAACTCCCCGCGGAACGCCTTCGCCAGCAGGGACGGCGTCAGCCGTTCGACCTGTTCGGATGCGGAATAGTAGCGGGCTTCGAGACGTTCAGCGTAGGCAAACAGCTTCTCGACGCGCCGCACGATTTCGGTTTGTTCTTCAACTGGAGGAAGTTCAAATTCAAAATCCGCCAATTTTTGAGCATTGATATTTGATTGACTAACGCCATCAGATTTAACTCGCCAACGCCAGTCGCGTCCCATCGGACTATTCAAGCAGTAATTTAGAAAATCAGGCAGAAGCTCATCGCCGCATTTGACTCGAACTAAGTACCCTGCATATATTGCTGGTTGTTCATCTTTATAAACAGCAGTTTTCCCAACCCATTCTGGGCTATTGGTTCGGTTAAACAAGACATCACCCTTTACCAATTTATACTTTTCAATTTCATCTTTGTCTGATGTAAAAACCAAATCATTCCAATCCAGTTTTCCATCTTGAATATTTCCCATTCGCAAAACAGGGATATTTCCAGATCTCTGAGATTTGGCAGATGTACCGTAATTAAAACCTGTAGCGACTTCTCGTAAAGTCACAGTCCGATACTTTGGTAAGTTGGTGTGTTCATCCCTCCAATCCTCCGTCAAGCGACCTGACGTAGCCACTGCAAGAACGGACTGGCGGAATCGTTTGAGAATTTGCGGGACGCGTTCCAGGTGCAACTGGCACGAGTCCACGCGAGCGAGCAGGGAATCGAGTTTTTCGGCAATGCGTTTTTGTTCGTCGAGCGGGGCTAAAACAAGCGGTGCAGCAAGACCATCTTTTGTTCCAAGTCTCGGCATGTTCAATCCGTAACTCACTGAATTTACATGATTCAGGAATTCTGGATTCTTGAGCCAGTAAAACAAATAACGTCCAATAATTGCTTCATTTGGTTTTATCGGAATGATCTCAGTTGTGCAAAAACCATCTCGGTCGGCAACAATAATTTTGTTTAGATACGGGCGGAGTTTTCCATATAAAACATCGTCCTTTTTGAAAGCATTTTTTGTGCTCTTTGAATCCCTTTGAGCAAAAGTTAAACGCTGTAAAAGACGTGAAGTGTCTTTTTCAATATCTTCAAGTTCTAATATCCAAGCATTGGCAGGTATATTTTTCGGCTCAACCTTTTCTGTTTTGCCATAATTAACAACTTCGCCAAGTTTTGTTTCAACCCAACCAATCGGCAAATCACTCACTGCCCACCTCATCGCCCAACTCAATCAAGATACTGCGGATCTCCGCTATTGCTGCTTCGAGTTCGCCTAAGGCTTCTTCTGCCAATGCTTCAGGTTCGGGCAAATCTTCGGCAGCGGTTTCGGAATCATCTTTCAACCAGGCAATATCCAAATTGTCGCCGCGTCCCGCTACCCAGTCCCGTGCGAAACGGCGGAAGCGTTCCGTTTCTTTTCTCATTTCTCTTTCGGCTAGGTATGTTGGCTCATCACCGTAGCAATCTTCAAACGGCTTAAAGTGACCTTGCTTTAATTCAGTCCGTTTACCAAAGGCTGGCATGTTAGCGCGCAAGTCATACACCCACACTTCCTTCGTGTTGCCCTTTTCTGTTTCACCGCGTGTAAAGAATAGTACATTGGTCTTCACGCCCTGCGCATAAAAGATACCCGTAGGCAGGCGCAAAATGGTGTGCAGGTTGCACTTGTCCATCAAGTCAGTGCGGATCTGCCTGCCCGTGTTGGCTTCAAAGAGTACATTGTCGGGCAGAACCACCGCGGCACGCCCACCAGGTTTCAGCCCACGATAGATGTGTTGTAAAAACGCAAACTGTTTGTTGCTCGTGGGAAAGGTGAAATCGGTCCGCGTAGGCAAACCTCCGCCCTTCTTTGTCCCAAACGGCGGATTGGTGAGGATGAGTGTGGCTTTGGGTAATTGCTCGCCCTCAGGGGAGAGGGTATCTCCATACCGGATGCCAGCCGCAGTAGGGTCTGAATCGAGACCATGCAGCATGAGGTTCATCAGCGCCAGACGGTGCGTATCCTGTACAAATTCCATGCCGTAAAACGTATTGCGACGATATTTGCGCTGCTGGGATTCCGTCCATGAATCGGGGTCGCTATTATCTCGAATATAGCGATTGGCGGCAATCAAGAATCCACCCGTACCTGCGGCAGGGTCTTGAACAATGTCATCCAGCCTCGGCTTCATCACCGCGACCATGCTATCAATCAGTGGACGTGGCGTGAAATATTGTCCTGCCCCTGACTTCTTCTCATTAGCATTCTTTTCAAGCAAGCCTTCGTATAGGTCACCCATACCTTCGCGACGAGCGTTATACCAATCTAGTTTGTCAATCTCTGTCACCAAAATCGAAAGCGTGGTGGGTTTCTTGATGAACGAACTTGCATTGGCGAAAATCTCGCGCACCAACAAAGAACCATGATTGCCCAAATGGATAAGAAGTTTTCTGTAAGTATCCAGGCGTGTCGCAGCACTTTCATGTTCCAAATCATCCCATCGGTAACCATCTGGTAATTGACCTTCAGTGTTGGTTTCCTTCGCCATCTTGAGAAAGAGCAGGTAAGTCAATTCAGTGACATATTGATGATAGGTCACGCCATCGTCTTTGAGCACGTTGCACAAATTCCACAATTTGGCAACAATAGCCTCTGTGACGGTTCCTGCCTTGACTGTGGTTAAGGATTGAGAGACAACCGCATCATTCGTTATTGTTTTATTGGATGTTTTTATTTCTTTCTTACTAACAGCCTGCTTCTTTTTCTGTGGCGTCATTGAGTGGTGTCCTTTTTCCATAGTAAGTCATTAAATGTTTCAAGCGTATTCGCCAGTTGTCCGTCAAACATCTTGTCGAGCCTCGTGAATCCGCCGCCTTCGCGGGAGAAAATCAAATCGGGGTCATCCAATGCATCGCGATCCACAATGACGTTTGCTTTCGTCTGCGCCGCAATTTTCATCAACCAATCCCGTTGAGGCTGTCTCCATTGACGAGCCACAAGTATCTGGCTCAACGCCCAATCCACCCGCTGTTCATACGGCACAAGCGGGTCACCCGTTGCCAGGTGACGGATAAAGCCAACGATATGTGCCGCAACATCCTGGTTGGTCATTTCGCGCCAGGCAGTGGTGATGTTCGCTTCACTGAACCCCGCCCGATCCAACTCCATCGCCAGTTCGCGCAACTGCTTGCGGGTCAACTCACGCGGACGAGTCAGCACTGTCAACAGTGCTGGAATTTCATCACGGTGTGTCTTGATAAACTCACCAAATGATTTCAAATAATCTTCGGGCTTTTCTGCCGCCCCATAACCACGTTCCGCCCCTACGAACGCATCGGGATGCTCCGAGATCAACATCGGGCGCTGGTCTGGATTAATGCGGTCCAGGATTTCTCCCAATTGCGTATTTTCCGTAAACCAACCTGCCACTTCATTCAAAGACATCTGACTCAACTTCTGACCAAACGCCTCTGGACTTAAGCCTGCAACGGATTCAAAATCCCGCGCATTGTCCTCGCTTAGGCGGCGCTTCTTTCTCTGAAACTTGGCAAGAAACTGTTCCCTAAGCAGTTTCTTCACCGCTTCATCGTTCACACTGGTCATCTCTGCCATCAACTGGCTGAACGTCAGTTGCGGGTCAACCACCACAGGCTTCATCGCAGTCACGCCTTCAAGCGCTTCATACAATCGCACCGCATCGAACACACGGAACGTTTCCTTTTCCACTTCAGGGCATAGGCGGGTAGCGCGTCCCAACATCTGCTCGAACAGAATACGACTGTTCACACGTCGCAAAAATACGATATTACAAATCTCGGGTACATCCACGCCTGTAGTTAGCAAATCCACCGTGACCGAGATAGTCGGGTTGCGCTCGTTCTTGTAACGGCGGATCAACTCAAGCGGCTTATCTGCTGTCCCCGTAATCTTGACGATGGCATCATCATCCACGCTGCCATATTGTGCCTGGAATGCTTGCTTGAGCAAGTCCACCACCATGTCTGCGTGTTTGTCGTTCACACAAAAGATAAGCGTCTTCTGTTTTGAGAATGGGTCAATTTCCTGCGCCAGATACTTGCAAACCACCTCATTGAACGGACGAGTAATTACCCGACGATTAAATGAATCCACATCTAGGTGAACTTCATCAGGCAGCATGTGCAAATCAATCTGCTGAGTGCGCGGGTCAAAAACCTTCACCTCTTCACCTGCCTGCCAGGTGATTCCGTCATTCAATAACTTCGTCTTGATTTGAATCGGCGGTTCATGGTCAATGAGGAAGCCGTCAATCACTGCTTCACGATAAGTGTAGGTATAGATTGGTGCGCCGAAAATTTGAGTCGTGTGCAAGGCAGGTGTAGCCGTCAACCCTACCTTGACCGCATCGAAGTATTCGATCACCCGCCGATACTTCGAGATGTAATCCTCATAACTTCGGAAGGAAAGCTCTGTGTCCGACAATTCACGATCAAGCAAATATCCACGATGACACTCATCCACCACAATGCAGTCATATTGGTCCACTGCCGGCGGGGTTACATTCTCAGACGGATACAAAACCCGCTTGACCATTCCTTGTACCGTGGCAATCTGTACCGCTGTGTCACTATCTGGCGTAGTCTCGTCGAGTTCTTTGATTCCGAAAATATCGGCAAAACTTTGAATGCTATCCATGCGCGTGTCTTTGAAAGCATTCGCAGCCTGTTCGCCTAATGCTTCGCGATCCACCAGGAACAAAATCCGCTTGAAGCGCTGTACTTTCAACAGACGATAAATCAACGCAATACAGGTTTTAGTCTTGCCTGTGCCAGTTGCCATCGCCAATAACATCTCGCGGCGACCTTCCGCAATTCCGTTTTCTGCAGCTCGAATGGCATCCTTCTGGTAATAGCGCAGGGTGAATCCATAATCAAATGACTCTGTTTCCAATTGTTGATGAGCTGCCACTTCATCACGTTTCAATAATTCCTTCAAACCTTCGGGCGTGTACCATCCATCCAATGCATGACTCAAATTCGTCGAGCGACGTAAATCCACAAACCAAATCCCACTGTGCGTTTCCAGTTGCTTCAAATAGGGTCGCCCATTGGAAGAGAATGCAAAAGGAATCTTATACTCACCCCATCCATCACCTGGTGCTTGCATATCATCCATAAGGAAAATATCACGGCTGTACCGCTTTGCCTGCACCAATGCCGCTGAAACATCTACATTCTTGCGCTTGGCTTCCACCACTGCCACGGGCATCAACCCGATGAACAACACATAATCCGCAGGTCCGCTGGCAGTGGGATATTCCGCAATCGCCAAATTCCTGCCGCGCTCGGGTTGTGTCCCATTGTTGTAACGCAGGTTGACTGTATCCGCTTCCCAGCCTGCCGCACGTAACTGCGCATCAATGATCTGGCGGGTTTGGGCTTCATCCAAACGCACAAACTGGCTGGCAGTTGTTGCAGCCCTTCGGTATTTTTCAAATGTGGTGGATCGTTTCTTCTCTGCTTCTGCTTGTTGTTTCTGGAGCAAGGCTTCCACTTTGGCAGTGGCTTTTTCAACCTGTTCCGCAAGCTTTTCCCGCTCTACTAACAAGGCATCTGTTTCGCTGATCGCCGAGGGTTCGACAAAATCCGCCGCCTTGAAATCCGCTTTTACAAAAGTGCGCTGAAACCAGACGCCCAACTGCCATCCCATTTTCAGGATGTTCAGCGCGATTGCCTGGTCTCCCTGATTGGCATGATTCGCTACATTCCCCATCCTCCGAATCTCACCAAATAATTGATAGGTTTCATAAGTCAATGCGCCTTCATCCCGCAAGCGGCGTAGAAGTTCGTACTGGCTTTCATCTTTCTCGGTATCGTACAATCCCATCTGCGTGGCAACATGCTTCGCCAGCAATTCCCCAAACTGTCGTATCTTAATCAGGCTGGTATTCGGGTCGTCCGCAAAATATTTCTCCGCAAGCGCACCCAAAAGTACAAGCTGTTCATCATAAGCCTGTAAGTGAGAGAAGTTTGCGGAGGATTGATTTTGACTTTTCATTTGGTCATTTTAAGTCATGGGATAACCCCATCTTGTCTCCTAAGTATACCCGACCTAGCCACCAGAAACAGTAAAAATTCGTCGCATAAATAGCGCTCCCCCGTTGCGCCACTTTCATTAGTGCATCACTCCTCCTTCTCAGACTCCCCCCGATACCAGTTGTTGGCATCTTCAGAACCCGTTGAGAATTTTGGCTTTGAAGATTTGGATTTCAGTGGTGCTTGATTTTTTAATCGCCTTGGTTTTGGAGGATATAGTTTCGGATCAAAGGGTAATTCATTGTAAGAACGGGATGGCTTATAAAAACGACTCATCTCAAAATTCCGCATCCATTGTCCAAATTCATAGATCGGCAAATTCCCAAAATCCCGCCAGTCGTGTCCGATAATCGCAACCCAGGGACTAATCACTCTCGGAATGTTCCAACCGAAACGCTCCACTACCCAGGGTGGACCCATGATGCAGAAGACAATAGGTATCCCCCATTCTTGCGCATGGTCATACGCCAGTTGCAAGCGCCGCTTATAGTTTGCCTCAATCGTTTTGGTTGAACTATGTCCGCTATCCACTTCCAACCAAAATAAGGTTTCTCGTCCATAGTGTGTACCCCACGCCAGCGCATCCGGAATGCCATATTTGACTGGCACCTCAGTCCAACTCTCCCATATTTCAATGTTACGATAGGCAGCTTCCAACCATGCCCTCCACATCCGCGACTTGCGTCGATGGCGCTCAGCAGCATATCGGAATTCGCCTCGGTATTTTGTAAAGTGAACGCCTTTGGGAATATTCCAAGAACGATGCGCCAGACTTAATCCCGTGTTTCTAATCGCCCACCCATCATACTTCCCTATTCGCTTCCACTCGATGAGATTCGCCACCTGAAGTTTTTTCAGAAGCGACCGGATATGTGTTTTGCTAAAACCAGCCAGCGACACAATCTCAGATGTGTGAGCAGTTTTGAGACGAGCTAGAATGCGCAAGACACGAATGACATTCGGCTTGTATCCAAAGTCACTTGCAACAAATGGAGACGCTAGTTGTGGAATTGGAGCATTTTCAGCAAGGCTCGGATATCCGTGTGGATTGAAATCCCAATGATCCTTGGGAGCATGTCCTATCGGCAGGATCGCAATCGGCATCTTGCGTTTCACCAATCGCATAATCTCATGCAAATACCATCTTCCCGGCGCATCCACCGAAACCCACAGACAGGCACGGGGTCGTGCCTTGACCAAGCGATTGGCAATCAGGTCAATAATCCGTGCCTGGGCATAAGGCGGCAGCCCGTCCGTTGCGGACAGGCTGCACTTGAACACATCGACAATTACCTTCCCCTTGTTTGCAAGCTGAATCGGCGCCCAGTCCAACGCCAGGTTAGACATGGAGTTAACTTTCTTCATCGTGATACGTTTCAACCTGCCGACCGAGATTCAGATACATTGTGTTTAGCTTTCCGTTGAGTTGTTTAATCTCCTCCTCCAGAGAAGACACCATCTCCCAAATATCATCAATGGAATTTCCAAGCCGATATTTTCCATCTTCGGATATCAGGATGGGAACAGCAAGTCCCTGCAGTTCTGCGATCCCTTCGCGCATATGGGTATCGCGATACGCATTCTCATGCTTCTCCTCAAATTCCAATACAAAATACTCATCCTCTTCGGGTGTTTCTTCATCGAAAACATGCTCAGCCAACTCCTCCAACGTCATTGGATTTTCTTGTTCCAGGAATACTTCAAAAATACGAAACACTTCTTCGTCACGACAGGATTTTTCAACAAAATTAGATAGGGCTACATGAAAATGCGAACGAGATTGATCAGTCATGTTATGGTCTCCTTTAGAAAAGCATGATAAAGAAAACCAATCAGGGGTCTTGTCAATGTGTCGCTAAATCATTATGGACAGGCGCATCTGTCCAAGCCAAATGCCGGAAAATTTAATTAATTCCCATATGCTCTTCCTGTTGTAGTTCAGTAGTTCCCTCATCGCGGACACCCGCCATATTTGGAGATTTATCTTTTATCAAAGCTCTTTATCCCAATATCTGGCGGGTGTTTTCGGGAACTGCATCGGGAACTGCACCAAGCCAGAGTAGTTCTCTGTCGGTCGATTGCAGTTCCCAAGTAGTTCCCGAGTAGTTCCCTGAGTAGTTCCGTCAAAATACCCCCATATAACGGATTATTAATTTGAAAATAGATTTATCGATCCATATATTGGTACTAATTTTTTCAGGGAACTACTGAACTACAAGAGAACGCGAAATTTTAATTAATTTTTTCCTCAACCTTCAAAAGCCAAGAATCAAAAAAGCCTGGCTCCGTTTTCACGTAAGCCAGGCTTTATGTTCGTAAGTATCTACTTTTCAGGTCTTGCCAAAGAAACACCGTACATCTGCTCCACCTTATGGATATCCACCACCAATACACGCTGCTTGATTCCACGACAAGACTTGCTCGCCTCCACCTGACGCTCCCCCACTTGTGCCAGTAAGCCATCCACTTGGCGCAGTTGCCGGCGCAGAGCATCGGGCATGATATCCAAATTTTCATCCAACCCCCGCCAGTATTCCTTGGCACGCGCCAGGCTGGTCTCTGTGCGCAGATAAATCATCTTCTGATCCGCACCAGAATCGTAATAACCAATTTGATCTGCATTGAATGGTGGTTGATACTCCTCATCTAGGGTTCGCGGCGCCAAATATACTTTTCCTTCCACCAGCAGGTAGGCGATGGCAGTGAAGAATTTGCGGACCGGCGACTCCGCTGCAACCTGCTCCGCCTGATTCTGGATAATCGTTAGAAGCGCAGCGTTGTTCTCAGCGGTCAAGCGATCTGCATCTGCAAAAGAGATCAACTGCATTTCCTCAAAACAACGGATCGCCAATTCCTGGGAAGCCGCCAACACCGCATACGCATCTGGCAGGCGGTTTTGCAAATTGCCAGCCTGCCGCGCGATCTGAGCAGCCTTGTCCACTAGCACGGGATACTCAGTGACTATACGCTCCCAATTCTCAGCCAGATATTGCAGATACATCTTCATCGCCTGCGCGAGCAAGCCTTGTTGTGCCTTTCCCTGAAGGTTAGTCAGTTTGTCTTCCCCATCATTCTGTGAACCTGGTGCCGGCAGAATATCACCAGGCTCCACGCCCACATACACCATGCGTCCAACAATGCTTTGCCCGATCAAGGGATTCTCCGCGGTCATGATCACCAGTCCACGTGGGAAGCGCGTGTTTTGTTGGGAGAGGTCGGCTCGTGAACGACCACGCGCAGAACGGTTCCCCACTGAGCGAACAACATGATGCGCTTTTTTATGCATGCTTCGCGCTTCCGCCACGCCGGAAAATTGCGGCGCAAAGTCATCGATCACGAGCGGTATATCTTTAGCGTAGAACATCGCCGCTTCAATCGCTGTCACGGTGGAAGTCCAATCAATGGGCGCATGGTAATCCCGTCCTTGAATAAAGCCCGTTCCAAAATGACTCAGCGCCAAATGCGCGAGTGTGGACTTGCCACTTTGTGTCGTACCATACACGGAAAGCACAGCATTCAAAGGTCGCAAACAGGTCAACGGAGCCGCGTACATCGCAGCCCATAATGGAGTTGTTACCTTGCGCGGACCAAGTTGCAGAAATTCCAACGTCGCACGTACCGCTTCTTCCGGATTGATCTCCTCTTTTGGTAGGGCGTAATGCCGCAGGTTGTTCGAACCCAGATCCACCCGCACTTGGTCGTTCAATCCATCTGCACCCAACCAACCAGATGTAGTGAGGAACCCGCGCTTGCCATCACACTCATGCCAACCGGTGAAGGTATACAAGCGTTCTCGCTGCACGGTCTCCATCGAGACTTCCTGAATGGCACGTGCCACCAAATAAGATTTTCCTGGAGGCAGATTGATGATCGGTCGCATGCCCCAGTTATCCGGAACCCAATCGAGTTTTCCAAAAGCACGTGCTTCCACTTGAACCGATTGCAAAGGTTGTCCGGAAGCCAACCCGCCTTCAATACTGTATCGGACGGTCGGCGGGTTGAGACCATCATCCACCATCAGTTCATGACTGATGCGCGCCCAGAAGTTGCCAAGCGGATCACCCATGAAATGCAGTCGGCGTTCCCGGATCTCAGAATACAAGTTGCCATTGCCATTCTCATGATGGTTCATCAATTCTCTAAGGTCCCGCCGAGGTAGGTTGAGTTTCTTTTCGACCAGGGAAACATATCGAGATTGGATCCTATCGGGTAATCCACGGATATGATCAACAATCAACTTCAACGCCTCATCGAATTCCATCGGAGAAAGAGTGCGGCTTTGATCGATCAAGATATCCAGCCAGGGTTTTGCGCTAGACAGATGTTTTTCTAGGTTCTGCAGGGTTAAGTCGTTCAGCAGCCATTCATTACAATCCTTGAAGGGCAGGTCCGGTACAACCATCGTCAGAGCACCAAGGGCTTCGCACAAGCGGCGTGTCACAGTTGCTTTACGCTTGCGGATCTTGTCCTGTTCCACTGCGGATAATTTGGTCTTGTGCAGGTCATTATCCAATGCCAGATAGATCACACGCCTTTTATAAATACGCTCGATCTCCAGCGCCGGCAAATTCCCCACCCCACATAATGCTAGGGCGGAACGCCCCAACTGTCTTAAGCTTTCGGCATCAGATTGTCCTTCCACAACGATGAGATTGGGATCACCCGGGACCAATGCCCAATAGACCTGGCGTTCGCCTGGCAGATTGCGTGACTTATCATCTGGGTCGATTGGCTTTAAGGCACGTGCCGAGAAGTATGTGCTTCTACCGTTCCAAATGTGAGGATAAATAACGTATCCGGTTGGCGAGGCATTTGCACCATTGCCATTCGCGGTGAAGTCCAGACCATCCGCTCGAACCAACCCAAGTTCCTTTGCCAGGGAAATATCAGCATCGGATTTTTGCAAATGTTGCATAAGACCGCGATCCGATTTGCTGAATCCCCAATTGGTCTCACGCAAGGTCTTTTCCGAAAAGCCACGCCCAAGCAAATAGGTCCGTGCCGGCTCCCCTGCCTTATTCCATAATTGAGCCGCAAAATAACGTGCCGCTTCCTCGAAGAGATCAGTATGCTTTCTCTGCTCCACCTCGCCTTGAATGGCTTGTGAATCGAAACCGAGATTCTTCAAATCCAGCCCAGCATATTCAGCCAGGTACTTCACTGCACCGATGAAGTCCAATCCCTGCCAGCGCTGAACAAAGTCAAACGCGTCACCTCCGGCATCACACTTTGTATAGCAGCGCCAGCGTTGATGACCGGATGGATCCATGTATATGCTGAACGCTGTTGGATTATCCCCTTTATGCAGCGGACAGGATCCGCGCAGCTCCACACTCTTGCGATGCAGTTTTGCACCAGCCTGTTGTGCCAGTTCCTCGAGCCTTACTTTAGACAACACGACACTCAGGTCGAGCCGTGTAGGTTTTGTGGTATCATGCGATTTATAAGTCAACGTATCTCGCTCTCCCAACGATGCCGCCGGTTTCCGCCCGGCGGCAATCTGTTTTTTATTCATAGTGTTTTCCTTGTATTGATTTTATTGAATTGCCAAGTGTTCCACCGCCAGTTCAAGATCGCGTTCACTGGGGGTGATATAGATCCGGGTGGTGTTCAAGCTGGAGTGTCCGAGTAAAGCCGCCACCTTCTCCAAACCAACTTCGTTCTCAACCAGATTTTTCGCGAACGTGTGACGACAGACATGCGGGGTCAGTTCTTTCACATCGGCGGCTTTGGCATAGCGCTGTAGAACACGCTGTACCGTTCTGCCGCTCAAGCTTTCGTGTTCCCCTTCAACGGTCATCCAAAGATGATCGCTCTGCGGACGAACCTCCAGCCATTCCTGTATAGCTTTGCGCGCGTCTGAATTCAATGGCACACTGC
Organism: Candidatus Defluviilinea proxima; assembly: GCA_016721115.1. Taxonomy (NCBI): domain Bacteria; kingdom Bacillati; phylum Chloroflexota; class Anaerolineae; order Anaerolineales; family Candidatus Villigracilaceae; genus Candidatus Defluviilinea; species Candidatus Defluviilinea proxima. Next base: position 2,911,848 of record JADKIW010000001.1, on the reverse strand, counting down.
GTTGTTTGTTGCCTTTCCCATTTTGGACCAGGACACTGCCCTTGCGTTCGGAGAGTTGGATATCGCTCATCTGGAGATGAATAGCTTCACTCAATCGCAAACCGGTGTGCAGCAGAAACAACACGAGGGAGGCGTCACGTCGGCGCGTCACCCAACGTTTGGGATACTTCTGTTTTGCAAGTTCCAGGTCATTCTCAATAGCACGTATCAGGCGGTGCTGCTCATGTTTGTCCAACCATTTCGGACCACGCACAACACCTGCAACACCTTTGATGTTTTCCGTGGGATCGCTTGTGATCTGTTTGTTTTGTCGTGCCCATTTGCACAGTGCTGCGATTGACGCCAGACGCCGATTCACTGTGCCGGCTTTTCGGCGTTCAACGCTCAGCAGGAAATGTTTGTATTCCTTCACGTCGGTCGGTGTAATGCGTTGGACCGTGAGCACCTCACCATTCGTTTGTTCGAACCAGCGTGCAAAGTGATTCAGGTCTGAGAGATACCCTTTTACAGTGAGAGGCGAAAGGTCTTGATCATCCATGTGTTTTTGGAAATTGGTGAGTAGTTTGTTCATTTCAAAAGCCCTTTACATCGATTTTGGGAAAGTCCGTACAAAGCCCCAGGACAGGCGATATTTCCGACACATAGTACGAGTCGTATTGGAGTGGTTGAGCGGCTCTCAGTCTTTCCTGTTGAAGGAAGGTAAGCGGGACAGTAAGCAGGCATGTAAGCAAAGGTAAGCAGAAAGTAAGCCAAGTTGTAAGCAGCACGCTTACAAAACTTTTTGATTTCCAAATTTGCTTTCACTGTTGGCAGAAAACTCCGGGTTCGATTTTGGGTGGTTTTCATTCGGACCAACCCTGGACCTGCATTTGCATTACAACAGGCTCGCGTTTGATCTTCAATTTTCCATCCTGAAAAGCTTGAACGCTGTGACGAAAGAACGCGCTCAGGATATCTGCCAAGCGCAAGTTGTATGCATCGGCAATGGTCTTCAAGCGCGCATGTCGTTCCGCACCCAACCGATACGCAGCGGTCTGACCTTTGAGGGAGTGAAAAAGTGTGTCGGGTTTCTTCACCGCTCTGTGTCGGCGGGTTTGCAACTGTATCGGCTGTGTGTCGGCTTCCTCCCATCCCAAGGTATGTTTGCGACCTTTCGGATTGAGACGTGGTTTGAACTTCAGCGTCCCGCGTGTGTGACAGGTCTCGGCGTAATCGTACAAGACACACGCCACTGGATCGACATTTTCCATAAGAATTTCGGCGAGTGCAGCCACTTCATCACGCACCTCGACTGGGATCAGATAGCGGCGTGCTGGATTGGATTTCTCCCAAGTCCGCGTCTGCTTGCGCTTTTGCGCAACGACCAGATCCTGTGCCACGGTGGTGTTGGTTGTAGAGTAGGCATTTCGTCCAGGCATGATCTCCTCCTATTCCAATTTGGCAAGCCGTCTTGCCAGGTCTTCATATTCAAAAGCAGAACGACTCTTCAGGTCTTTTTCAAAGATCGTCAATCCCTCGGCAGAGGCTTCTCGTAACAACGTAGCGCGATGAATGGGCGTGAAGACCTGATCCGGGAATGCGGTTTGCAAGTTCATCATTTGTTCGCGGGTCGTGCGAGTCTGCTCGTCATAGAAAGTTGGCAGAACGCCGGCGAGTTTTCCGCACCATTGTTTTTCCGAATGGAGCACTCGCAGCATATCCAAAAAGCCCGAGACACCATCTGCGGAGAGATAATCCAGGCTCGATACGATCACAGCCAGGTCTGCCGCCCACGCAGCCATCTCTTGAAGGCCACCGGTGGAGGGTGGAGTATCGAAGAGCAGGTAATCAAAACCCAATCGCCTAATGGCTGACAATTGATCCTTAATATAGTTGATCGGTTTCTCTTCGATGGTGAGCAAGCGTTGTGCCTTGGCGGTCATTTGATTGCCAGGCAACACAAAAAGATTTTCTCGGCGTGTAGCTCGAATCCATTGGTTCATGATCTCTGGCGTAATTGGATTGGGGTTGAAGATCGGGTGCATCAGCCAATTCGCCACGCAGGGTTCGGTATCCAGGTTCATGGAAACTGCCGCGTGTCCCTGCGGGTCGAGGTCAGCGATCAACACCTTCTTGCCCATACGGGTGAAGGCATCGCCAATATTGATCACAGTCGTGGTCTTGCCTGTCCCGCCTTTTTGATTTGCAAATACGATGATTTTCATGGGTCATTCCTCATAATATGATTTTCCAAAACAGTGTTGCCTTCCGAGTCTTGGTCAAAGGTCGCATCTTCAATGATCGCCAACGCGACAGGCTTGCCATCCAAATCAAGGTTCAAAGTTCGAACGCCGGTATGCCGGTTCAGCGCTCCAAGTGCGCTGACGGTGAGTGCCATCGCCTCGGCGGAATGAGGCAGGCGGGAGGCACTCCGTTTCACCAGCTGGATTGCCCCGGACGCCACAATCTGGCGCGCCGAATCCAGAAGTATGTTCCAGCCGGCAGGCCGGCTCACGTAGGGTTTTCCTCAGGTGGCTTCGAACCATTGCCGTTCTTCCGAGTTTCCAAGGGAGCTAGTTCTGGTTCCAACGGTGGCATGGGAGTTGTCTTTCTCCAAGGATTGAGCCACGGCCAGATTGAGAAACCACCTTCAGGTTTATGTGCCGGCTGCACAGGCTTTTTTGTTTCGTACTGACCAATACCCAGTTTGTCTGCTGAGCCATACGCGGAGCGGAAATTGCCGCGCCATTGATTGACAATATCCTCCATCATTTCATCTGCTACGGTTTCGGAATCCTTCTCGATACGTGCCAGGGCTTTGAACATGACCAGGTCACGTGCCGCGCCTTCGGCAATCTCCTTGAGTACTTCCATCTTGCCAAGTTCGAAAACAATCGTGGCGAAGATATTGATGGCGATGAGGGCGGACATCCCAAGGATGACCGTGCGGATTTCATCCTGCGTCATTTGACCAACCAATCCGTTTTCACCAGAGCGATATAGCGTGTCCATCGTGAACAGAGCTGCTTCACCAAGGAAGTCGAGCAGGACCATGAGCAGGGCTGTGCCACGTTGGATAATGCCATCTGCGCGGTATAGGAAAACCAACAACCAGCCGATCATCCCACCAGAAGTGGCGAGCAATGCAAAGTAGCCGAGCACCTGATCCTTCGCAGGCAAGGTGGTTTGCACAAAGTCCAACGAACGGGAAGCGGCGTACGCAAGCAGCCCACCGCCGATAACAAGAAAGGCGACCATCGCCACGAACTTGAACAGAGCTTTCATCACAATCCTCCACAGTATTTGGAATGAACCCAACCAGTTTGTCCGGAAGGGGTTATTACCTTTATCCAGTCATGATCTTTTTCCTGAATTACCAGAACATCACCCTTGGACAACCAGGCAATCACCAGGCAATGCAAGCCGGCGCACTCTCTCAGGTGCAGGGACTCAGCAGATACCGTGCAGGCGGCTGGAATTGTAGAGGGGATAGGTTCGGGGTCTTTCGTTGGCGTCGTTAAATTCTTTTTAGGCGACTGTGTCGACACATCCTGTGGCACTGACGGCGGTGTCGTGAGTGAACAGCCAAGCGAAAGCAATATCAGGAACAGAAATCTGTATTGCTTCATAAATCCCTCCTGGTTGATGGTCCTGCATATCTGTTGTTCATACGCGCGATCTCCTTTGTATTGAAAATAAAAAAACGGCACCCACACAAAAGTGCGAGTGCCGCTCTTTGCATTGAGCCGCGTTATATGGCTATTTGAGATCGCGTTTTCTTCTGTAGTCCAAAACCATAAAAGCTTCTGATGGTTTTATTCCTGGCGAAAGCAATTCAATCCCATCATAGGAGAGTGGGAGTTTTCGCCCGTCGGGACCGCCAAAAAATCTCTCCTCGTTGGAGAGATTTTTGTTTTCAAGAGGGGTCCTCATAATTCACAAGTTATTTTTTATTTGATTGTGCGGTGAACGCACGACGAACACTTCCCCAAGCTGTTTTAATTAGGTTTACTTTTGTAGAATCGATTTTTTCACGGCTATAACGCGCCATCATGAAAGCATCGGTGACAGCATCAATATCTTCTTCTGCAGATGGCAATGTTTTTTTCAATGCATCAGAATGTTCAGACGGCGTTTGCGATGGTTTGCGCGCGACGCCATAATCACCACTACGACGTATCATCGCAAGATAGAAGAAGTAGATCTGTCGGCGTGGATCAAGCGACTTGAGGCGGATCAAAACCGGGCGTGGAATGATGCGTTTCCCTTCGAGGCGAGAAACGATGTTTTGCCAACCATCCGCTATTGCATGTGAAAGGCTTATACGGGCGGTATCCGCATTTCTACTCAGCCATTGCCAGGCGCTCATAAGCCAATTCGCAAAACGCGTCTTGCGGATGGCCACAAGGAGACCACCATGTTGTTTCGCAAACCAAATAAGCGAAAAAACAATAATGGCGATCAACGCTCCCCATAAGACTACTGAGCGTACAAGAACCCAAAGCGCATTGTGTGTTACAGGTAAAAGCGGCGTAGGTGGAGGCTCTGGCAATAAAGAAGGCAAAGGCGGCAATCTATCCTTGAGCGGGATGGGTTTTCCAAACAATAGAAGAGGGATGATAAACACAAGTGCCGCAACGAATACGATTAATCGTGCAAACAGCAAAAGTATATTTACCAGAAAACCGAGCAGGGTTGCCAATAGAGAGAAAAAGCCAATACTGTCGCCGGACGGCAGGATACCGACGACAACAATAAGGAGTGAGAAAAAGAGAAGGCTATATAATGCCCATCGTCTTGTCAGGTTGCTGGATGAGACAGGAATATGTTGTCGATTCCAATGGGTTTGTAATGACACTAAACGACTTTGGCTGAGCAACGCTAACCCAAAAACAAAATAGAGCAGAGCGCCCACTTCCCCACCGGAGAAGTGATTGAAACTTGCAAAGGAGGCTTGAGCATTGAATATAAAAACTGCCCGCAGATTAATGCGAGTAAGCGTAGCTAGCACCACAAGTGCAATACCTGTGCTGAAGGTTAGATTTGCCAGACGTTGATGAGCTGGCAGAAGGTCACTTTGAGAAGGATCGGCATCTTCGCGCAAGGCCAGTTCTTGATTCAGCCCAAGCTCACCGAGCAGATCAAGAAATTGTCCTGGCAAATACCAGGCAAGGAGGGCAAGTAATAAGGTAACGATAAATTCGGGGGTAAAAAACGCAGGGGTATATCCTCGAGCAAAAAGCGACATGTCCGCGATAAAGGCGTCTGGACCTTTAGCGTAGGAAAGTAACAACCGTATAAACAGTATGATAACGACCCATTGAGCCCCAAAGCTTTTCGCCCAATCTGGGCTTAACGGGATCAAAGGTTTGAAACTGCGATATGTGTACAGACGGTCAAGCACAATGAATAATGTAATGCCGGAAATAACGTCGGACGGCCACTCCGGCACAGTGTTGTGCAAAAGGGTGTTGATCGTCATGATAATGCAAACCATCATCATGAGTAACAGTACATAGCCGATGGCTCTCGTTGTCTTTTCTCTTCCTATCAATTTCGAGTTTGGCTGTTGATTCACTGTTTCCACACCTCCAAATCGTGTTCAGTGACAACAGAAAAAACCGGTATCCCAAAAAGTTTGGCATGGTGATCTATGTCTTTTTCTACCGGGTTCCTACCTGCCAAAATTAGTACAACATTCTGTCCGCACCGGCGCGCCTGATAGAGTTCATCCAACAGTTCACTATTGGCGGTTCCGGTGATCACGATCAGCGTGGTGCCCCACGCAAGTTGATAACGCTGGCGCTGGATCAGGGGAACAAGCGGCGATGATTCAATCGTCGCAGAGCGAGCCAATGTTTCCAGCAAGCGGATCAGGTGCAACCTCCCTTTTCCGGGAGGAATGGACTGTGGTGTACTATCAGCGGACAATGGATCATGTCCGTTTATCATCATCCCAACCATTTGCTGTTTACCAACAATCCAATTGGAAACAGATGCAGCAATGACAATGGCTAATTCCGATGAATCAATACGGTTTCGGTAAAAATAATCTTCAGCGTTAAGGTTCAAAACAACAAATGTTTCAAGTGCGATGGACGGTTCAAATAATCTAACCTGTAATCGTCCCATAGACGCAGAGGATTTCCAGTCGATCCTTCGCAAAGAATCGCCGGGTGCGTATCCACGCTTGCCAAAGATACGTGTCGGGTCTTCGAACAGCGGCAAGGCGTGTTGTAGCGTCCCTTGCGGTGAGTAGGATGGTATCTTGATGGACGTGAACGGGATGATCTTTGGATACACCACCAAGTGTTCAGCCTGATTTTCGGCTCGCAGTGACTTACTCAAGCCAAGAATATCGCCTGTTGAGATAGAAAGAGGTCCGATGGGATAATAGCCCCGTTTCAGAGCTTCTACTGAATACTCAAAATTCGCGTCAGCATGGGACTCGAGGTTGGTTGCCATTTGGAAATTACGTGGCCCCGCAAGCTCTACCGGCAAAACATCGCGAAGCTCAAGCCAGGGAATGGGTAACCAGCCCTTGTTTTGCACACGTAAATTGATCTTGACTTTCTCGCCAAGGAAAGCATGAGTATTGAAACGACGTTTGGTCTCAACTTGTGTTAAAGCCCTACGACCCCACCATAGTCCTGCGACAAACGCGCCAACCACAAGGTAGACCAACGACAAAGCAAAATCACCCCGCATAAATGCGGCAAGCAGTAAGAGCACTGCCAGCAGGGTCAGAAGTGGGGAATACATATCAGATACGCTCTAGCTATTCAGGTTACCCAGATCGAGCGGAGTGTTTTCCAACACATCTTCGAGAATAGTGAGTGCCGTACGCCCGCGAAGTTCAGCTTCAGGTTTGATGATAAGTCGGTGAGCAAGCGTTAACGGTACAAGAGTTTTTATATCTTCGGGAATCACATAGTCACGGCCACGAATGGCGGCTAAAGCCTGGGATGTTTTCAGCAAAGCAAGGCTCCCACGCGGACTTACGCCCAGCGACAGATCGGGGTGATTACGTGTGGCTTCGGTCAATGCAACAATATAATCCTGCAAAGTGACATCCACATTGACATCCCAAATTTTCTTTTGAAGGGAGAGCAGATCATTCCCATCGACCACTTTACCGATCTTTGTGATGGGGTGTTCACGCCACAGATTAACAAGGATCTGACGCTCATCTGCACGAGAGGGATATCCTAGCGAAAGCCGCATCAAGAAGCGGTCTAGTTGAGCTTCTGGGAGCGGAAACGTCCCCTCGTATTCGATCGGGTTCTGTGTTGCCAACACTAAAAACGGACGTGGCAGATCGTGCGTCACACCATCAACTGTCACTTGCTGTTCCTGCATGGCTTCCAGCAAGGCTGATTGGGTGCGCGGCGTGGCACGGTTGACCTCATCGGCCAGAAGGATGTTGACAAAGATCGGGCCAGGCTTGAATTCGAATTCCCCATCCTTTTGATTGAAGATCGAGACCCCGGTTACATCGTTCGGTAATAAATCGGGCGTACACTGGATACGCTTGAAACCGATTCCCAGGCTGGTTGCCACGGAACGTGCCAGCATGGTCTTACCCGAACCAGGCACATCTTCCAGCAGTACATGTCCCTCACATAACAAAGCCACAATGATGAACTCGATGGCCTGACGCTTGCCGATCACAACACGCTCTACGTTTTCGATCAAGGGGCCAACAAATTTCTGGACATCTTCCATATATATATCCTTATATCCGAACGAATTGTATTTGTGATTATATACTCATTTTGCCAGCCAACAAACCGACTGTAATGAGATTAGGAAGAATGAGCTCAAGGGTTGGCTTCTGAGTCTAAGGCGAACCAGTTCAAAGGTCGCAGTGAAACGTGTTTTCGTCCTCGGTGTTGTAAAATTGAGAGATCAAAGAGGAGTCAATATGGATCAATTCTTTGCCGGCAACGATTATTCAGGTCCCGCATTCGAGTTATTTGGCAATGCACACATCGCCATGTTAATCCTGTTGGTGCTTTTGAATTTGTTTCTGCTTCGGTTCAGATCTGGGAGCGAGGAGACCAAGCAAAAGGTACGCTGGACGATGGCGTTGGTCCTTTGGGGAAACGAGATCGCGTGGCATGCTTGGAATGTTGCCGTTGGCCGGTGGACAATACAGGAAATGTTGCCGTTTCACCTATGCAGTGTGTTGGTGTGGATCGGAGCACTGATGCTGGTGACCAAGAATTATCACATCTATGAATTCATGTATCTGATGGGGATCAGTGGAGCGACTCAAGCGCTCGCGACACCCGACCTAGATATCTTCGGTTTCCCACATTTTCGCTTCTTTCAAACATTCATCTCACACGGATTGATCGTCACGGCGGCCATCTACATGACAGTCGTTGAGGGGTTCCGCCCCACATGGAAGTCGGTTTGGCGAGTCTTCGTATGGATGAACATTTATATGATCCCCGTGTTCTTCCTGAACCAGGCCATCGGTAGTAACTACCTCATGATCAACCATAAGCCACCCACCGCCAGCCTATTAGACCTGCTCCCACCGTGGCCGATCTATATCCTTTATATGGAAGCCCTTGGGATGATCTTGACATTGTTGTTGTATTCTCCATTTGCGATCAAGGATTGGTGGGAGAAAGTCGAAGTGAATCGAAATCACACTTCAAGGCTTGAAGACCTTTCAAATTAAGGTAAAATACACGCTACATCGTTACTGGGGCGATGGCGGAATCGGCAGACGCAACAGACTTAAAATCTGTCGTTGGAGACAACGTGAGGGTTCGACCCCCTCTCGCCCCACCTTCATATGTCATTGTGCTCAAATAAAGCAGAGGGTTCCCGCCCAAAGACAAAGAGTACAATGACATTTGCATCTGAAAGGTTGGCAATGTACTTTACCCGTCAACAACTGGAAGAGATCGAAGATAAGGCCCTCGCGCCCTACGGCATGAGGAGCAGGGATACCAAAGGTCGCGCCTATCTGGATAACGAGCCTGAATATCGCACTTCATTCCAACGCGACCGTGACCGCATCCTACACACCACAGCCTTCCGTCGACTCGAATACAAGACGCAGGTTTTCATCAACTATGAAGGCGACTATTTCCGCACCCGCCTCACTCATACACTGGAAGTTGCTCAGATCGGCCGGACCTTTGCCCGCGCCCTAGGCGGGAATGAAGATCTCGTCGAAACCATTTGTCTTGCGCACGACCTCGGGCACTCCCCTTTCGGCCACTCCGGTGAAGTTGTCCTTGCACGATTGATGAAGGATTTCGGCGGGTTCGACCACAACAGGCAGTCTTTGCGCATTGTCACAGAGCTGGAACAACGCTATCCCGAATTCCCTGGCTTGAACCTCACATGGGAAGTACGCGAAGGAATGGTCAAACACGAATCCGAATATGACATCTCTGACGCGAAGGATTTCAATCCTGAATTGCGCGGCAACTTGGAAACGCAGATCGCCAACGTAGCCGATGAACTCGCCTACACCACACACGATCTTGATGACGGTCTGCGCTCAAGAATGATCACTCCGCAAATGCTGGATGGCATCGCGCTCTGGGAAATACTGCGCGAGACCTACAACTGGCACGGCCCGGAATTGAGCGAAATGGAACGTCATCGCATGATCCGTCAACTGGTCGGCATCATGGTCACGGATATGGTCGAGGCGACAGACAAGCGGCTCAAGGAAAGTAAGGTTAAGTCTCCGCTCGATATCCAAAAGCTCAAGAGCAATGTGATCGGTTACAGCGAAGAAATGCAACGCCGCAACCGTGAATTGAAAGACTTTCTGTATAAGAACCTATATCGCCATTACCGCGTGGTGAGAATGCAAGTCAAAGCTGAGAACCTGATCACGGACCTATTCAACGCCTACCGTGCAGAACCGACCATGCTCCCGAACACCATACAGGATACGATCAATGTTCGCGGTTTGGAACGCACCCTTTGTGATTACATCGCGGGTATGACAGATCGCTATGCCATCGAGGAACATCAAAAACTCTTCAACCAATTGGAAAGACCTTAGAAAAGGAGGAACAACATGTCACAGCAACAATACCTAACACCGGAAGGGGAAGAAAAACTGAAGGCGGAACTAAAAGAGCTCACCGGCCCCCGCCGTGAAGAACTGTCGCAACGCCTGCGCTCCGCCATTCAAATGGGCGATCTTTCAGAAAATGCCGATTACCACAAGGCCAAAGAAGATCAGGCCTTTTTAGAAGGCCGTATTCAAGAAATTGAAGCTATCCTGCGCTCTGCCACCATTATTGAGAAAAAATACAGCGACATGGTGACTGTCGGCTCACAGGTGACCATTCAAGAGGATAACTACGACCCCGAGACGTATTCTGTCGTGGGAGCCAGTGAAGCTGACCCACGCAAAGGCAAAATATCCAACGAGTCTCCATTTGGCAAAGCCCTGCTCGACCATAAAGTTGGAGATATAGTGGAAGCCGAAACGCCGGGCGGCAAAGTCAAGATCAAGATCCTGAAGATCGAGTAAAACAGGTTTACAACGAAAAAGAGACCGGCAGATTGCCGGTCTCTTTTGATTCAAACTCAAAGCGTTGGATTACTTCCCTGAACGGGGCCAGATCGCGAGTTCCAGTGTGATGCGTTCGAAGTAGCTGTTCGCTGGCAGAGCACCCATTCCATATTCCATATCCACTACAGTGGCAAGGAGTTGGAGTGTTTCTGTCTCCAGCAAAACTTGATCGCCTGCCTTGACTACATTCAAGTCACCTTTGGGCTCCAGCTTTGCGCGGATGTTCGGATCGTTGTACGCATGTTGTGACATCAAAACTTTTGTGGCAGTCTTGATATCGTTTTTATCAAACAACCAGATCTCTAGTGCAGCGACTTTCTTTGGCTCGCCTACACCGATAGTCTCTGAAACACCGACGCCGTATTCGCCAAGGAATTCGCCACCGCCCGTGTCAATGCTAAAGGACTCGTCATACAGATCGTCGCCAAGCACATACGTGGTCATGGTTTGTGTGATCGGAGGCGCAAGACCCATTTCTTCGAAATTGGTCTTTTCAGCTTTACGACTGGCCTCTGCGGCCGCCATGACAGCAGTTTGTGTACCAGGCCCCTTACGGAACAAACGATACAAATAAAAACCAGCTGCTGCAGCCACAATAACCAACACAGCAGCAGAAATGTACCAAACAAGACTACTTACCCCCGAACTACCATCCGCTGGTTGCGAAGGAACGATCGGGCCTTTTCTATTTTGAATCAATTCGCCAAAATGTTGCAAAACCGCTGGGTCAAGTTTTCCTGGATTAGCTTGAAGTCGAATATAGGCATCATTTGCTTTAGGCCCCAACGCCTCCCAAACGCGCATAGCTTCATCCTGATTATTGGTTCTGGCGTATGCTTCCGCCGCCATGCGTACCCAATCATCCTGCAAATCTGCCCGCAGAAGTTCGGGGGTTTGATCGGTATATGTTACAGGCCAAATAAACCACCCTACTAACAAACCTAATATCAACCCCAACACAACTCCCAAAATAAGGGCCACTCTTGGGTTTTTGAGGAGGTTCTTGACAATAGCGATTACTGCTTCCATGGCATTTTCCTTTTGTTTGGGTTATTACCTGAATTATATACCATCCCATCATGAAAACAACCTTCGGGTGGTACTAATCGTCTATTGATATAAGTTACTCTGCCATTTCAGGGACGATCGATTCGAGCAGGAAGGTCTCCTGACAATTCGTGCATTGCGCTTCCCGTTTATTGGCATACACAAGCAAACCGTTACACTTCGGGCAAGGCTGTTTGATCGGGCGTTTCCAGGACGTGAAGTCACAATTGGGGTAATTCTCACACCCGTAGAATGTGCGTCCCTTGCGTGTTTTTCTTTCCACAAGTTCGCCATGATCTTTCGGGCATTGAATACCGATCTTCTCAAGCCACGGTTCCGTATAACGGCAGGTTGGGAAGTTTGCACACGAGATAAATTTCCCAAACCGTCCATAACGGATGACAAGCTCGCCTCCATCTTCGGGACAGATACGTCCTATTTTCTCGGGCTCGCTCTTCGTGACGGGCATTTCTGCCTGCGCCTTTTTCAAGTCTTCTGCAAACGGATGGTAGAACGAGTGGATCACTTCCGTCCATTCCGCCTGACCGTTCGCGATCATATCCAAATCTTCTTCCATGCGGGCGGTAAATTGGAAGTCCACGATGTCTGAGAAATATTGCACCATCAAGTCATTGACCTGAATGCCAATGTCCGTTGGCATGAGGCGCTTTTCTTCGCGCAGAACATATCCACGCGCCTGAATGGTCGAGATCGTCGGCGCATACGTGGACGGACGTCCAATGCCATCTTCTTCCAAAGCTTGCACCAGCGAAGCTTCTGAGTAACGTGGCGGCGGTTGCGTGAAATGCTGTTCAGGAATCAAACGAACGAGTTCCTGTTTTTGTCCCTCGGCAATACCAGCCGGGATTTTCACATTCTCTTCGTCTTCTTCCGTCTTTACATCTTCATTCTTTGCTTCTTCATACACAACCAGGAAACCGATAAACTTTATAGCCGACCCTGAAGCGCGGAGAAGATATTCGTGCTCATTTGTCTTGCCGGTCACTTCCACTTGCAAGGTATCGTACACAGCCGCTTCCATCTGCGAAGCGACAAATCTTTGCCAGATCAAACGATACAACTTGAACATCGCAGGGTCGAGATATTCCTGCACCTGCTCCGGCGTCCGCATCACAGACGTAGGGCGGACTGCCTCATGCGCTTCCTGCGCATTAGCAGTTTTCTTTGTATATTGCGGCGGCTCGGGCGGCAAGAAATCCTGTCCATACTTGCCACCGACATATTCGCGAGCTTCCTGTTGCGCGATCGTAGACACATTGGTTGAGTCCGTACGCATGTAGGTAATTAAACCCGTCGTACCGCCATTGCCAACATCCTGACCTTCATATAGTCCTTGTGCAAGCGCCATCGTGCGGCGCGCAGTAAAGCCAAGTTTACGAGAAGCCTCTTGTTGCAAAGTCGATGTTGTAAATGGCGCAGAAGGTTTACGTCGACGTTCGCCGCGCTTGACCTTCGTCACCGAGTACGCAGCAGTTTCCATATCTACAAGGATCGGTTTAACTGTTTCTTCATTGGAAAGCTCGGGATCTTTCTCGTCGATCTTTGCCAACTTCGCAATGAAATTGGACTTCAACCCTTCAGGCTTAAACTCGCCATGAATGGACCAATACTCAACTGGCACAAACTCTTCGATCTCACGTTCTCTCTCAACGATCAGCCTGAGAGCCACTGATTGAACTCTGCCCGCTGACAGCCGTCCGCGCACCTTCTCCCACAGGATCGGGCTGATGCTGTATCCAACCAAACGGTCCAGAATGCGGCGCGCTTGTTGTGCATCCACCAGATCCATGTTGATCTGGCGCGGATGATTGAAGGCTTCCTTGATGGCTGGCTCCGTGATCTCATGGAACACCACACGTTTGGCGCGCTCCGGTTCGATCTCGGCCGATTCCAAAAGATGCCAGGAGATCGACTCACCTTCGCGGTCAGGATCGGTCGCGAGATAGACTTCTTCCGCCTTTTGCGCGAGTTTCTTGATCTCTTTGACTACTTCCTTCTTTTCATTCGGAACACGATACTTGGGCGTGAAATTGTTTTCCACGTCCACAGATAATTGAGATTTCAACAGATCGCGCACATGCCCCACCGAAGCGCGGACGGTATACCCTTTGCCGAGATAGCGACCAACAGTCTTCGCTTTTGCCGGAGACTCAACGATCACAAGTTTACCTTCGCGTTTCACCACCTTCACCTGCTTTTCAGGCTTTGGTGGTGGGATCAAACCCTCATGTGCATCTGTACGGCCCATCCGATAAAGTTTTGTTCCGCAAACAGAGCACACACCAATCGTGACAGGAGATACCTTTGCGTTAAAACCCGCAACGGGATCTGTCATCTCACGTTTGGTCTTGCACTTCATGCAATAAGCTTCCATGTACACACCTTTGTAATATCAGTTCGAGGACGGGAACTCTCCTCTTCGTAACATTACTACAAAAATTTATCCTGATTATGTTTCTTCAAATGTTCAACAATGTCGCGCACTTTTTGCGACTGATCCGTCTTGCAGACCATCAACACATCACCTGCATCCACGACCACCACATCATCCATGCCGATGGTAACAATAAGTCGCCGATCATCGATACTATAGACAAGCGTATTATGTGTATCAACTCCAAGATGCTGGGCATTGGTTACTACATTCCCGTTCATATCTGGGAATAGGACTTCAAAAAGTGAATCCCACGAACCGACATCACTCCAACCCAAACCGCCAGCGGGCAACACAGCCACTCGTTCTGCTTGCTCCATGATGCCGTAATCCACGGTTTGAGGTTTCAAATCATACCAAAGTTTTTGGATGACGCTTTCTTTCTGTGGCGTTTCCCATGCAGATGCGATCTCGTTCACAGCGGCAAACAATTCGGGCATCTGCCGCTCGATCTCTGCAAGGATGTTGTCCACGCGCCAGACGAACATGCCGCTATTCCATGAATGGTCGCCGCTCCGAAGCAATATCTGTGCTGTAGCCTCATCAGGTTTTTCAACAAATCGTTTGACCGCATATACCGGATATTTGTAATCACCATCCAGAGCTTCGCCTTGCTGAATGTATCCATATCCAATCGAGGGGAACGTTGGCGTAATGCCAAGTGTTACCAGATATTCTTTATCTGCCACATCGAACGCAGTACGAAGCAGATATTGGAACAGATCCTGATTGCGAATGTGATGGTCAGCCGTTTGTATCGCCATCACTGCCTGCGGATCGCGTTTCTTAAGGACAGCAGCCGCCAATGCTACCACAGATGCCGTACCACGCGGCGCAGGTTCAATTAAATAGTTCTCATTGGGGATGGAAGGCACCTGTTCCCGCATCTCACGCGCCTGTTCTTCAACAGTCACAACAAGAATGCGTTCAGGCGGAAACAGCTTCTCCAGTCGCGCCACCGTGCTTTGGAACATGGTCTCCTTTCCCAAGAGAGGCAACAATTGTTTTGGGGATTCTTTTCTTGAAACGGGCCAAAGACGAGTCCCCCCGCCTCCAGCCATGATGACAGCGTATGTATGTTCAGTCATTGTTTATGATTCACCGTTCAGTATCAAGTATTGTAGTCGGATTGTACCTCACGCACCGCAACATAGTTCATGCCACCCACCTGACGTACCATGCCCTTCAATTCCATCAATGCCAGTGCTGAAGATACTTTCTCTATCGGCAATTCAGATTGATTGCGTATTTCATCCACATGTAGAGGTTCGCTTCCCAGTACGCTCAATAATTTTGCTTCGGTTGGATCGCTCGGCATGATCTTACGAGCGGCCTTTTGCTCACCAACACGCGTGATATCCAAAGCTTGCATCAGATCGTTGACGCTCAACAAAGGCAACGCGCCTTTTTGGATCAATTTGTTCGTACCCTTGCTTTGAGGCGCAAGTATACTACCAGGCACTGCAAAGATTTCACGTCCCTGCTCGGCGGCGAATTCAGCAGTGATCAATGCACCACTTGTTTCACCTGCTTCGATCACAACCACGGCCAATGATAAACCAGAGATGATTCGATTGCGCGGCGGGAAATTGGACGCTTCAGGTGGTGTACCGGGAGCATAATCGCTGATGATCGCGCCGTGTTCCATCATTTGTTCGGCAAGACCACGATGCTCAGGCGGATAGATCTTATCCACACCCGAACCCAAGATGCCGATTGTTCGCCCGCCTGCCTTCAATGTTGCCTGATGCGCAACCGCATCCACACCACGTGCAAGACCGCTGATTACAGTAATGCCGTTTGCGGCAAGAAAGGACGATAACTCCTCAGTGATCTGTCTTCCATATGGCGTAACACGACGCGTACCCACAATCGCAACGGCAAATAGGTCATCAGGTAAATAATCACCGCGAATGTATAACACGGGCGGAGGCTGGTCAATTTCTTTCAATCGTTGCGGATATGCTTCATCCTGCCATGTCAGGATCTTGATCCCCTGTTGCTCGATCTTTTCCCAGACTTTATCTAAATCTACAGTATCGCGTGCTGAAACGACTCGCTCGATCACTTTCAACCCAAGGCCTGCTCCAGCCAAATCGACCGGGGACGCCCGCCAGGCAGATTCCAAATCACCAAAGTATGAGACCAGTCCCTGCATACGGACTGAGCCAATACCCTTGATGAGGTTGAAGCCGATCCAGTATTTTTTATCGTCCATGAAAACAATTTACCACAAAGCACACAAAGGATTTACGACCCAAAACATGCACTACCCGCAACTTACTACTTACAACTTGCTCTACAGCCCTTCGAGCAGATGAACTTTCAGTAAACCGCGATCAATATCCAGGTCCAGAATGACCGAGGGGATGGCGGGCAGAAGAATCTCCTTGCCAGAGTCATCCCGCACGATATAGACATCGTTGGCACCTGTCTCTAAAATCTCAGCCAATACACCAAGCGGACTGTCATTCTCGTCAACAACTTTGATGCCTAAAAGTTCATGTTTGTAATGTTCACCTTCAGGCAGTGGGACATCCTTCGTTGGCACGTACACCCATTGATTACGAAATAGCCCTGCTTCTTCCGGAGTGTTTACATCGTTGAATTTTACAAGCAATCCCAATTGATGAGGGCGTACGCTGGTCAGGGTCATCGGCTTGTGTTCCTCGCCCACCAAAAGTTTTCTGCCCTTTTTCATGCGTTCTGGGAAATCGGTATGCAAATCCATAATGATCTCGCCCTGTACCCCATGCGGACGTCGCAAAAATCCAACACTCAAATAAAGAGGCTCGCCTGTTGGCGAGCCTGTGTTTTTCGTATCGGCCATTATTCTGGCTCTACCACGTCGAGTGTGGCTTGCTTGCCTTTTTTCTCAGCGGCCACCCGCAACAATGTGCGAATGGAGTTGGCAACCTTGCCGCCTTTGCCGATGACGCGGCCCATATCGTCTTTGGCCACGCTCAACTCAATGCGAACCTTTGAACCACCCCCCATCTCGCGCACTTGCACGTCTTCGGGATGATCCACTAACGATTTGGCGATGTATTCAATAAGTTCTTTCATAATAAGACCATCTGTAGGTCACGCTTGAAACGTGACCTACTCATAGATAAATTTACTTGCCAGTGCGGGTGGTTGCACCGCGCACAGATTCAGCTTCAGCCGCTTCTTTGACGAGAGTTTCAATCGACTCGCCCTTCTTGAAGCGTTCCCAGCGGGCTGTGGTGCCGGAGCTCTTGAAAACCTGTGCCACTGATTCGGTCGGCAATGCACCGTTCTTCATCCAGTGGAACACGCGATCTTCATTCAAATGAATTGTTGCAGGTTGGGTACGGGGGTTGTAGAAGCCCAAGATCTCCAAAAAGCGGCCATCGCGAGGGGACTCACTGTCCGCGGCAACGACACGATAGGTGGGCTGACCCTTCAAACCAATACGACGTAAACGTAAACGAACCATCTTTCTTTTTCTCCTTAATATGTATTGTGTCTCAGACAGGCATAGAGGTGTGTGAAAGGACACATGCGGGCTGAAATCACAGGCCCGTATTTTACCAGAGAAATGTAAAGACTTCCGAAGTCTATAGGACTTCGGAAGTCTGCGGAATGATGAATGAAATCCTCGTACCTTGCCCCACGACACTCTCCGCCCAGATTTTCCCGCCATGCGCCTCAACTATATACTTTGCGATCGAAAGCCCCAAACCCATTCCACCAGAATCACTAGATTTATAAAAACGCTCAAAGACATGCGGCAGATCAGCGGATTCAATCCCCGGACCGTTATCCTCGACAAAAAGTAGCGCGCCTCTTTCCACGCCCGAGCCTGATTCAACCAAACCAACCTTTACCACGCCCTGACTTGGTGTATAGCGCAACGCATTCCCGATCAAGTTTGATAACACCTCGCGGATTCGCTGTGGATCGATATTCGCTTCTGCAACTTGTGTCAAAGATAATTCAAGAGTTATCTCTTTCTCTTTCGCCTGCGCTTCAAAACCTGCAACCGTATCGCGGACCAACTCATCCAGGTTTGTGGGTTCTCGCTTCAACTGCAAGCCGCCGCTTTCTGCCAATGCCAGCGTCCGCAAATCTTCGACCAGTCGCGAAAGGACTTGGGTCTCTTCAAGGACAGAACGTAAGCGAGCTTCGTCGGCGGGATACATCCCATCCAAGATACCTTCCACGTTGCCCTGAATAACAGTCAATGGTGTGCGCAGTTCGTGAGACACATCTGCAAGCATGTTACGGCGTTGCTTGTCATTCTCCTGTAAGCGTTCCGCCATCGAATTGAATCCACGCAACAACGAACGGACCTCAGTCGGCCCTCGTTCATCCACACGGACAGAGAAATCACCCTCAGCGACTTTATTCGAAGCTTCCACTAATTCATCCAACGGTTTGGAGACTCTGCGTAAGTTCCGTGTGGCGAATGCTCCAACAGCCACAACAAAAATTATGAACAAAACTCCAATTGGTAAAACCCACTGCAGTTGCGGCACAGAAATTTGAATGACACCTAACGCATTCAAAACCAAGCCAAGGATCGTAGCAAATAATACAAAACCAAAAAAGTTAAAGACGACAAAGAGACAACCCAACCTGCGAAAGAATGGATTATGCCTGCCCATACGGCGCCATCGATGCGGCTCGCGCGGAGGCCACTCTTCGTTCTCAGGCCACCAAGGCGGGCGATGATGTTGCATGTGTTCGCGTGTGCGATTACTGGAAAAAACAGGAGGTTGTCTCATAAAGTCATATCGGTGTGTAGGGGCAGGTCTTAGACCTGCCCCTACTGATTATTTATCCACAAATTTGTACCCTACACCATAGACAGTCAGAATATATTGCGGGTCGCTCGCCTTAGCTTCAATCTTGCGGCGGATGTTCTTGATATGTGCATCGATTGCACGTTCATAGGATTCGAACGCCACGCCATGAATAGCATCAAGCAATTGTGCACGAGTGAAAACACGGCCAGGTTGACGGGCCAGCGTTGCGAGCAATTCAAACTCGGTGGGAGTCAGTTCTTCGATCTCACGGTCTTCGGCTGTGACACGCATACGCGGTACATCGAGAGTCAGATCCGCAATGCGGATCATCTCGGAGCCAGCGCTCGTTGCGTTTTCGATACGCCGAAACACCACACGGACTCGCGCCACCAATTCCTTGGGGCTGAACGGCTTGGTCATGTAATCGTCAGCGCCGAGTTCAAGGCCGATGAGCTTATCCGATTCTTCGGAGCGGGCTGTCAGCATAATGATCGGGGCGTTGGAGGTTTTGCGAAACTCACGGGTAAAATCCAGCCCATCGAGCTGAGGCAGGCCGAGGTCCAGAATGACCGCATCTGGTTTCTCCGTCTTAGCGATGGACAAGGCTTTCTTCCCATCATGTGCTACCAAAACGGAAAATCCCGCGCGTTCCAGATAATCCTGCACGAGTTGGGTGATCTTAGGTTCGTCGTCTACAACAAGGATGGTTTTCATTCGTCTGATATTATACGATGAACAGCGGACAAACCTGCCCGCTGTTCATTTGATGCAAATTTATATTTGTGTTGACGCTGGTTGGCGTTTGATGATTTTTGTAAAGAACGGCATTTGCCACATCAAAACTCCAGTGAGCGTTAGGATGGGAAGTGAAATTTTAACCAAACTCCCAAACCATTCCATAGTGCCCAGCGGTGTGTACAAGTGTGCGATGACCATGCCCCCTATAATAAGGTGAATGGCACGCAAGATAGTTCGTAGGGTCTTGTTTGAAAAGTTCATCTCATTACCTCTTCATGGGTCATCTAATATATGACCTTGAGTTATTCGCTGTCTTTGGCGGATTCTTTACTTTCCTCGGACGGGTTGTGTGCCCGTTTATGCCACTCTGCGAACATCGGCGGGACTCCACCTTCCCAATGCCTGCCCCATGGGCCGTGACCATGATGATGTCCCATGTGACCCCACCAGCGCGGACCCCAGACCATCATGCGAAATGCTTTCATGGCGAGGAAGAAGAGGAAGAGCGGGATGAGGATGCCGAAGCAACCCAAGCCGAACCCAAAGTGATGGAAGGGCATTCCATGACCATATCCATAACCGTACATTGGGTATGGTACGGGAGCTGCTTGCACATCACCCGATGGAGCTTGGATGGTGACCCGTGATCCGTTTACTACACCTGCTTGAAAAGCGAAGAAGGCAATTCCAGCGATCGCGGCAACCAAAACCAAGCCTGCAAAAATACGTAAACCAATTTTGTTATCGTTCATTTTTACTCCTTTGTTTGAACTTATGACAGGAGTATAGATTTAGGTTGTGAATTGACTGTGAAGAGACAAGGGATAAAAACCTGTTGTTTTTTTCAATTTGCCGACGTACAATCTTAGTAGAATAAACAGAAGTATTCACCTATATCAGTCATATCTGAGCGATTTTGTCACAAAGGAGAAAGTATGTTGACCAGAATTCAAAATATCGCGCATACTCTTTTGGAAATAACCCAAAAATCGACAGCAAAGTTTGATACCGAACCGACGAAATGGTCATGGGCCAAACGCATTGGATCATATGACGCAGTACCAGACCCCTACAACAGTTTTTTCAAACCGCTAATAGAATCAGGAAAAACGTTCCCGTATACGGTTCAAACCCCAGCCTTCGATAGGTTTATGTTTAAGAGCACCGAAAAACTTGTCTGCGACCTGGATGATGACATCGTCGTCCTTGAAAAACACGGGGACACATTTGAGACACAACGATACCCCATCGAACGAATCAGTTATTTTGAAATACGTACCATCTTATTGGATTGTCAAATCAAGCTATACGGAGTGAACAGTGACGGCGTGAATATTTCGACCACACTCAAATTCAACTCAGTGACAGACTATCTGTTTGAGCCACTCCTTCAAAAAATAAGACTGGCGAGAACAAACATCAACATAGATCGGGATGCAGAAGTAGCAAAATTCGATCACCTGATGAAAACGAACTTCAAGTTCATGAACTATGCCAGGCGCAGTATATTGGCAGGAGAAAAGGTCATTCACTTCATCTTCCAACCCGAAATTACTGAAAAAATATTTACGTTTTTAGGAAATACTTACTATAAAACAATCCACCCAACTCACATGGTTACTCTAACCGACCACGAGTTCATTATGATTCATGAAGAGAAAGAACGGATGGGGAAAGGTAATTATGGCGGCACATGGACTTACATTCAACTCAACAGGATCAAAAAACTTTCTATAAGCGCGAAAAATGATGATCTGCTTACACTATCCATTCAACTATCTGAAGCCGCATCTCTTGATGTCCCGTTTCAGGTTTCTGCAAAAGAGGATATCAATCAATTACTGACAAGTTTTGATCAGTTGATAAAGAAATAACAGATCAAAGCCATCAAATCGCAAGCCTAATAATAACAGCCACCATAAAGGTGGCTGTTATTGATTCTTTGATAAAATTTAATCTTTCTGTATGCCTTCTTACCGCCCAAACAAATTCCCCAAGCCTTTACCACCTGTCTTCTGCAACATCTTCATCATTTTCTGTGCTTCACGAAACTGCTTGATCAAGCGGTTCACGTCTTGTACTTCCATGCCACAGCCAGCGGCAATGCGTCGTCGTCGTGAGGCATTCAGAATATCGGGATCACGGCGTTCTTTCAAAGTCATCGAATAGATGATCGCTTCCGATTGTTTGAAGCTATCTTCCATTTGTTTTGGATCCACCTGGCGAGCCGCCTGCCCCAACTGACCGGGCAACATGTCCATGATCTGCGCAAGCGGTCCCATTTTTTTCATCTGCTTCATTTGCTCGAGCCAGTCCTCGAGCGTGAACTGTCCCTTCATCATGCGTTCAGCAGATTTCTGCGAAACTTCCTGATCGAACGCCGCTTCGGCCTTTTCGATCAAGCCGATCATATCGCCCATGCCCAAAATACGTGATGACAAGCGTGAGGGGTCATACGTTTCGAGCGCGTCAAGCTTCTCACCCGTACCGATAAACTTGATCGGCACACCCGTCACCGAGCGGATCGAGATCGCCGCACCGCCGCGCGAATCACCATCCATTTTCGTCATCATCAAACCCGTGATCGACACATTATCACGGAACCCCTGCGCGATGTTCAACGCTTCCTGACCGATCATGGAATCGACTACGAGCAAAATTTCCACAGGCGGGACTTTCGCCACGATGGCCTTTAACTCGTCCATCAACTGCGCGTCCAACTGCGACCGACCGGCTGTATCCACGATCATGATGCTGTATCCACCCTTTTCAGCTTTCTCAAAAGAGCGCTTCACGAGTTCAGGTGGCTTGATGCTCAAATCTGCTTCCACAGGGACATCGATCCGCTCGCCGAGTTGTTGGAGCTGAGTCACAGCCGCGGGGCGATATGGGTCACCAGCGACGAGCATCACGCGCTCCCCTTTCGAGCGGAGCATCTTCGCCAGTTTGCCTGCGCCAGTCGTTTTACCCGAGCCTTGCAAACCGACCATCATAACGACATGCGGTTTCGGTCCACGAAGGTTTAATGGCGCAGGTTCACCAAGTGTGGCGATCAATTCTTCATTGACGATCTTGATGACTTGCTGACCCGGGTTCAACGCTTTTGAGACTTCGGCCCCGATGGCTCGTTCACGTACACGCGCGATAAATGTTTTTACAACGCTGAAGTGCACATCCGCTTCGAGGAGGGCAAGGCGCACTTCGCGCATCGCTACATCCACATCCGCTTCGGAGAGTTTGCCGCGCTTGCGGAGTCCGTCAAATACTTGATTGAGTCTGTTAGTTAAATTTTCAAACATAAAATATCTTCTGTCATTGCGAGGGCATTAGCCCGAAGCAATCTCCTATGAGGACGAGTTACCGACAATATTGGGGATTGCTTCGTCGCCCTACGGGCTCCTCGCAATGACGATGTATCAGTGTAGGCACAAGATTGTAGTGGCGAAGCAGGTTCAGGTCAAGTATGAGGCGGGTGTGAGGTGTGTATCATGCTTATAAGTTTGATAAATTTCCATCGTCAGTAAGTATCCAAAACAGATATTTGTCCCATCAAAGTTAATACAACACGCCTAAGTTCGAGAATGTTTGCTTGACAATCCCCAACTCCCACAGTAAAATCACGGACGCTTAACAACAGAATATCTGCCGAGATAGCTCAGTTGGTAGAGCACGCGACTGAAAATCGCGGTGTCCACAGTTCGATTCTGTGTCTCGGCACTCTCGGTGCAAGTTGACCGAATGCGGGCGTAGTTCAGTGGTAGAACGTCTCCTTGCCAAGGAGAAGGTCGTGAGTTCGAATCTCATCGCCCGCTCAGTTCTTTAAAATGGCGTCGTGGCCAAGTGGTAAGGCAAGGGTCTGCAAAACCCTCATTCAGGGGTTCGAATCCCCTCGACGCCTCTAGCAAGTTTTGATGGACGCCGCAAGGCGTCTTTTTTATTCATGGGTTTCCCCACAGGAGGGATGACACGAATCATCTCAACGCCTCTAGCAAGTCTTAATGGACGCCGCAAGGCGTCTTTTTTATTCATGGGCTTCCCCGCAGGGGGGATGATACGAATCCCCTCGACGCCTCTAGCAAGTTTTGATGGACGCCACAAGGCGTCTTTTTTTATTCATGGGTTTCCTCGCAGGAGGGATGTTACAAATCATCTCGGCCCTCTAGCATAATGGACGTCGCAAGGCGTCTTTTTATTCATGTGTTTCGCCGCAGGTGGGATAGTATTCATTATGGGCACATATCCTCTCGACGCCTCTTGCAATTTCAGATTGATACTTTGCGATTTTCGATCGACGCCATAAGGCGTCTTTTGTTTTGCATTCATTAGGAGATAACCCCACGATATTCTTTACTTTATTGAACGTAAAAAATCCACAACAAAAATAAGATTCGCACCTTCGTTCAGACAACTTTGTTTTATAATGAATCTGTTGGATTTATCGACCGGGGGTACCCCGTCTGCATTTATTTTTTGGTAACCGACCTACGATATGAAAATCTTGTACGTTGAAGATGAAGTACCCCATGTAGAGCTGGCACAACGGACCCTTGAGAACAATCTCAAGGAAAGTTTTGTCCTGCTTAACTGCGAATCGTGCAAAAGCGCACTCGAACTCCTCAAGACTGAAACTAATATAGATATTGTTCTGACAGACCTACGCCTACCAGATGGTTCCGGCTTGGATCTTTTAAAAAGTATCCGTGAACTGCCGTACCCACCGGCGGTCGTATTGGTCACCGGACAGGGCGATGAACAAGTGGCTGTTGCGGCGCTGAAAGCCGGTGCGGCAGATTACCTCGTTAAACAAAGTGATTATCTGCATCGCCTGCCCGTGGTCATCAAAAACGCAGTTGCGCAAAACAATCTAGCCCGTGAGCAAGCCGCAAAACTTGAAGCGGAAGTCAAATATCAGGCGCTTGTTGAGCAAATTCCTGCGGTCGTTTTCCTGGATAACATAGATGACGAGGAATCGACCATTTATATCAGCCCACGTGTTGAGGAGCTAACTGGCTATACCCCAGAACAATGGCACGCAGATCCGCAAATTTGGGAAAAGAATATCCATCCTGATGATAAAGATCGGGTTCTTAGTCATGACAAAAGAACCCATGTACATGGCGACCGCTTTCAAGAGGAATATCGATTTATTCGCCGCGATGGACGTGTAATCTGGATCAAGGAAGACACGAATCTTATCCGCGACAAGAGTGGAAATCCGCTTTACTGGCAGGGTATCCTAATTGACATCACAAAGGATAAGGATAACGAAGCCGCCCTACAAAGACAACTCGAGGAGTTGACCATTTTGAACGCGGTCACTCTGGCCGGCACTGAAGAAACCACAGAAGACAGAGTCATTGAAAGATTTGTGCAGATCGTCACGCTGATCTACAGCGAGGTGTGTGGTGTGCTTCTACTCAATAATGAACGGGATGTATTAATACCTCACCCATCGTATTATGGAGCCGATGTTTC
Organism: Candidatus Defluviilinea proxima; assembly: GCA_016721115.1. Taxonomy (NCBI): domain Bacteria; kingdom Bacillati; phylum Chloroflexota; class Anaerolineae; order Anaerolineales; family Candidatus Villigracilaceae; genus Candidatus Defluviilinea; species Candidatus Defluviilinea proxima. The sequence continues at coordinate 2,886,821 of JADKIW010000001.1, read as the reverse complement.
AAGCTGGGAAAAAGGCACCCCGCTCAACCAAGGCGTGACAGGAAAATCTGTACTTACTGGAAAAGCAATACGGCTTGACAATACAGCGAACGAACCGGCCTTCATTGAAATTGCTCCAGGTGTCCGTTCAGAGTTGTGTATCCCCATCCGCGTGGATCAACGTATTATTGGAGTGCTTAATGTTGAGAGCCGAAAGCTCAACGCCTTCGATGACGACGATGAACAATTCTTGACGACCGTCGCAGGCACCTTGGGGACTGCCCTTGAGAGACTCCGTTTGTTCAATGCAGAGCAACAACGTAACAAGGAATTGTCCATGCTGTATCTGGCTACAAGGTCACTGACCTATAGCTTGAAACCAGAAATCATTGCACAGAATTTACTCGAAACCATGGCCGATCTAATTGGTTATGAGGTCAGCACCATCACCTTGATAGATGATGAAACGCAGAATCTGATTCCATTGGCGGTCAACTACAAGGGATATACAGAAGAAGCTCATCAAGCCGAACTAAAACGACTTCGAAATCTAAATATCAAGCCAGATCAAGGGTTGGTCGGATGGGTTATTCAAAACAACTTACCCGTGTGTGAAGGGGATGTTCTCACCAATCCGCTATATTTGTCCCTACATGAAGGGATGCGATCTCTTCTGTGTGCGCCTCTGGCTATTCGAGGAGGCGTGATCGGTGCACTCACCCTTGAATCGCGGGAAATAAATGCCTACAACAAGCACGATGAAAGCTTATTAACTACATTAGCAAGCTCCGCCGCCATCGCCCTGGAAAATGCTCATCTTTACGAGACAGAACGCGTTCGCCGTCAGGATGCTGAATTATTGAGAGAAGCGACAGCATCTCTCAGTATCCATATCGAGATCAAATCCTGTCTGGAACAAATACTCAATTCACTCATGAGGATCGTCTCCTACGATAGCGCATCCATCTTCCTTGAAGATGAGTATGGCGATATGGAAATCGTCGCAATAAGAGGTTTTCCTGAAGAAAGCAATTTAATTGGAAAGAAACTTGGGAAAACAGAGAAGTGGCGCGAACTTACAACAGCCCGAAAAACACTTATAATGCCGGACGCCCAACAAGATCCACGTTTTGAAAAGTGGGAAGGTACAGAACAAATCCGTGGCTGGATGGGTATTCCCATGATCTCGCAAGACAAAATCGTTGGTTTTATCAACCTCGATAGCCATCGCATCAACGCGTTTACAGAGCGTGATGCCACCATTGCCCGGACCTTTGCCAACTCTGCAGCCGTGGCAATAAAAAATGCACAACTATTCGCATCCCAACGTGAACAGTTCATACGTGAAGCGGCAATCCTAACCCTCATGCGGTCAGCAGTATCTTCACTGGATCTGGACAAAGTACTACACATAATCCTAGATCAACTTATCAAGCTTCTTGGTGCAGATGCGGGAAGTATTCAACTTCTTCAAGGGGATCAATTACAGATCGCAACAGCGGTCGGCTTTGACAGCAGACTATTTGCAGTGGACGGATTTGTTTCATTGCACGATTATCCATTAAACCAATTTGCGATTGAGACACAAAAGGCAGTTCGCCTGGATGATGTCAAACAAGACGACAGATACATACAAGTTCGTAATTTAAGTGAAACAATATCTTTCATCCTGATCCCATTAATTTCCAAAGGGGTGTCGATCGGGCTGATTACGCTTGACAGTAGGAAGCCCGCCTACTTTACCGAGCGCGATGTGGAAATAGGCGTAGCAATTGCCAATCATGCTTCCATCGCCATAGAAAACGCAAGGCTCTATGATGAGACACAACGCCGTTTGAAGGAAATGGTGTCGATCAATCGCATCTCACTCGCCATGCGAGGGACCCAATCGCAATCAGAGATGTGCAATATTCTTTTGAACGAAGCACTTGATCTGTTGAACGCAGAGCATGGATCGGTCTGGACGTATGACGCATCTACGAATATGTTGGTGCAACGCTCCGCTCGCGGGGTCGCGGCCAAGGTTAAATATCCCCGTATCAAGCCCAACGAAGGCATTACAGGGCATGTCATCTCCACGGGCAATGTCTACATTACGGCCGATCTGAAAAACGACCCGCTATTCTTTGACGGCAATCGCGATGCCATTCTCGAGGGATTCGCAGGCGCTGGCATTCCCATTTATTCAACAGATGGGATACTGGGCGTGCTCATGGTACAGATCGAATCAAGCAGGCACGTGGAAGACCACGTCGGTCTCTTGACAACTCTCGCAGAGATCGCAGGTAATGCAATCCATCGTGCGGATTTATTCGAACAAAGCCAGGATCAGATCCGCAAGCTGACCACCCTGCGTGACATCGACTCTGCCATCGCTTCATCCACGGACCTGCGGGTGACACTCAACATTTTGATGGATCATACGCTGAGACATCTCAAAGTCGATGCCGTGGATATTCTTCTCTATCACCCCGAACTTCAAAGCCTGACGTACATGAGTAGTGCAGGGTTCCGCGCATCTTCTCCCACCCGCCCATTGATGAGAATCGGTGATGGGTTGGCTGGGCAGGTCGTTATGAAAGGAAGAATCGAACAGGTCCCCGATCTGCAAGCTTTGAACGAAGCAAAACGCGACCCCTTATTGATGCGCGAGGGATTTACATCCTATATTGGCGTGCCACTTATCGTGAAGGGACAGATCAAAGGCGTGTTTGAGATCTTCCATCGTTCTCCGCTTTCCGTCAACAACGAATGGATGCAGTTCATGCAAACACTGACCGGACAAGCCGCGATCGCCATCGATAACTCTCAATTATTTGACAATCTACAACGTTCAAACCAGGAGATCAGGCAGGCATACGATACAACCCTTGAGGGATGGGCGCGCGCACTTGAGCTACGAGACCGTGAGACAGAAGGCCATACTCGCCGCGTGACCGACCTGACCATGCGCCTTGCTCGTCACATGAGGACGAGCGAGGATGAATTGGTCAATATTTATCGTGGCGTGCTATTGCACGACATTGGCAAAATGGGTGTACCCGATCAAATTTTGAGGAAGACCGGCCCGCTCAACGATGGTGAATGGGTTGAGATGCGCAGGCACCCGCAATATGCATTTGACCTGTTGGCCCCCATCCCCTATCTGCGGCCTGCTCTTGATATTCCGTACTGTCATCATGAACATTGGGATGGAAGCGGATACCCACGCGGATTAAAGGGTGAACAGATCCCACTTTCTGCGCGCATCTTTTCCGTTGTGGATATTTGGGACGCCCTGTTATCAGACCGCCCGTATCGAAATGCATGGTCCCGTGAGAAAGTGAAAAAGTATCTAAAAAACATCTCTGGGACAGTTCTTGATCCCAGGATCGTCGAAACCTTCCTGACAATGATCGAGCAGGAGGAAAATCAAAACGGGATGGCTTGATCGCCATCCCGTTTTGATTTTTATTTCACTCGTAAAAACTTCCGTTTTCCAACCTGCAATACACCCGCATGCGGGAAGGGCGAGTCGCCACGTTCCAACACTTCACCGTCAAGGCGTACACCCTTCTGGTCGATCAAACGGCGCGCGTCGCTACGACTTGCCGCCATCTTCGCAACAAGGATCACATCTAAAACGGTCTGACCATCTTGAAGCGCGTACTCGGGCATCTCATCTGGGATATCGCCCTTCTGGAAGAGACTTACGAAAGCGGCCTGCCCCTTATCAGCATCGGCTTCGCTGTAGTATGTGGCAGTGATCTCGTGCGCCAACTTCATCTTCGCGTCACGCGGATGGACGCTTCCATCGGCCAATCCCTTTTCAAAGGCAGAGACTTCGGCAGGCAACCAACGCGTTACAAGCTTTGCATATAACGGCATGGCAGAGTCAGGCACAGACATCACCTTGCCATACATATCCTCCGGCGTGGAGTTAAGCGGGATATGGTTCCCCAACGACTTGCTCATCTTCACCACGCCATCGGTGCCGGGCAATATCGCCATGATGATGCCAATGTTCGGCTTCTCGTCAAAAGCGGCCATCACCTTGCGGCCCGCCGTCACAATATTGAACAACTGATCCGTCCCACCCACTTGCACGTCTGTTTTCAAGGCGTGTGCATCATAGCCTTGCATGATGGCATAGAAGAACTCATGCAAATACACAGCATCCCCGCCATCCCAACGCTTACGGAATGCTTCTCGCGTGAGGAATTGCTGAATGGTGAAATTCGAACCGAGTTTGATCAGATCTGCAAAGGTCAATTGCGAAAGCCATTCATGGTTAAAGCGAACGGTCGTCTTGCTTTTGTCCAAAATGCGAAACGCCTGTTCAGCATACGAGCGTGCATTTTCCATTACTTCATCTTGCGTGAGCAATGGGCGAAGCTTATCCTTATCCGAAGGGTCGCCGATCAGCGATGTATACGTCCCGATCAAGAATGTAACGTCATGCCCCAGGTCTTGAAACTGGCGCAGTTTTCGCATTGTCACTGTGTGACCAATGTGCAAGTCAGCGGTCCGTGGATCGTAACCACAATACACACGCAACGGGCGCCCCGCCTTTTCCGCTTCGATCAAACGTTGGCGCAGGTCAGCGGCCATGGCTTTCGTCAATTCCTCATCGCCATACTCCGTGCCCTGCATCAATAATTGGACTTGTTCTTCAATATTCATTTTCTGCCTCCTAAACAGGGGTTTGCCCTGAAAATTTACAAACAAAAACGCGCCCTCGATGGTGGGCGCGTTCAGATACACCATCGTTGGATTTACAGATGGCGATAATAATACGCGTTTACGAACTGGGGCTCGAACATGCGCCTATTATACACGCGAAGCAGTCCAGTGGACAACATCATTGACCGAGATTGAAGGCAAACGACCACGGACCTTTGACACTGTAGAACTCATCGCTGTAGACGATCTGTTCCGCCTCTTCCTGCGACATTGTGTCTGGTTTGCTTAAGATTTGCATTATCTGCACCCCACCTGAATCCACGCAACCCAACTGGATGGCGATTCCGCGTTCAGTGAGAGTCTGTTGGATCTTGGGCATGTAGATCGTACAGTAATCTTCATCGCGCAGTAAAGGAGCTATTGCATCAATCGTGACAGTCACATTCGTCAAATCGGCATCAGGCGGGATATTGAAGAAAGCCAAGTCATCACACCGCACTCCAGACTGCCCCTCTACAGCTTCCTGCACACGCAACATGGTAGAGCTAAAATCAACAACTGCCCCACCAGCATATTGCAAGCTCGCTCCCGAGATAGACCAGTTGGACGTATCCAACAACGTAAAACAAACTTCAGCATGAACTTCCTTACCGTCACGCCAGGCACGGTCCACGCGCACCTCAATCCCGCTCAAAGTTTGCACAGGGGCCACAGATTGCGACTGAACTGTCGGGTAGGATGGGTCAATGTAAGCGGTAGGCACACCTGGCTCCACGTTTGGGGCAGGTGTCAAATTACAAGCAGAGAGAAGTAAGGCCAGTAATACAAGTATTTTTTTCATTATTTTCTCCTTTGGAATCAGGGAGTGTGCTCCCATAATACGCCAGCAAGCTGGCTGACTCCATATTTATTTGAAGATATCCTTCACTGCATCTTTAAGCTTCGGAAATTGAAATTTATATCCGAGTTCAAGCAGACGTTTGGGCTGTGAGTAACTGCCTTCGGTGAGCAAAACACTCATCTCACCCAGAGGGATTCGCAAAAGGAAAGCAGGAAGGTGAAACCAATAGGGGCGTTTCAAATGGGTCGCGATGATCTTCATAAAATCCGCGTTGGAAGTTGGGGTTGGAGCAATCAGGTTGAAAGGTCCACGTGCGTTTTCGTTCTCGAGCAAAAATTTTATCGCTGAAACTTGATCTGCAAGATGGATCCATGGTGTGGCTTGTTTGCCATCGCCAAATCGTCCACCAAAGAACAACCGTACAGATAATGCCATGAGCGGGAACAATCCGCCACGCCCAGAAAGGACAACAGCAGTACGAGTGACAACGCGGCGAACACCCAGTTCTTCAATGGGCTTGGTGGCATCTTCCCAGCCAACAGTGAGTTGCGCAAGAAAGTCACTAGCGGGCGGCGTGGATTCGTCAGCGATGGAGTCGTTTCGGAGGCCGTAGTGGTTGATGCCAGAGGTTTGCAGAAAAACGCTTGGGCGATGGGAAGAGTCTTTTATGGCAGAGGCAAGCGCAAATCCAGGAAAGACGCGAGAGTCAATGAATCTTTGCTTTTGACGTTTTGTCCATGGCCAATGTTCCAGTCCGTATCCGGTTAAATTAATAACCGCATCCACTTCATTGATGATGTAGCCCCAACCTTTTGTTGTTTTTCCATCCCATTGGATCTGGCTGGAATCTTTTGGTATACGGCGGGTCAGAATAAAGACCTTGTGACCATCTTGTTGCAATGATTTTGTGAGAGCGGTTCCGATGAAACCGGAGCCGCCTGCGATCAATACATTCATAGTGCGCTCCTCAATGACAGTTTCGTGTCACTCCCCAAACGTGGTTTTGCAAATTATGTTATCTGGCATATAATCGTGCCTGTTGCGGAGGCAGAGTGCAAGACCCTGTACTGGTGCTAAACGCCAATTTCGAACCGATCAATGTCTGTTCCACACGCAGAGCCGTTGGATTATTGCTGGCGGGCAAAGCCGATATGGTTGTGAACGGACGCGGTCACATAAAAACTGTAAAGCAATTGATCCCGCGTCCTTCGGTCATTCGGTTAGAGATGCAGATCCATCGACCCAGACCTCGCGTCAAGTTGACACGTCGCGAGGTATTTCGCCGCGACAATTATACCTGTCAGTACTGTGGAAAACGTGATGGTGGCATGACGGTTGACCATGTGATCCCGCGTCATATGGGTGGCGGGCACGAGTGGACGAATGTGGTGACAGCCTGTCCGCATTGTAATCATCGCAAAGGTGGGCGCAAAGTAGAGGAAGTTCACATGCATTTGTTCCATCCACCCAAGGAACCGCCAGCCAGTGCACAATACATTTTTGGCAGGCACCTGAATGAATACCGTGAATGGGAACCGTACATCAACGGCTGGTAATCTTGAACAGAAAAGGGACAGTTACTTCAAAGGTAACTGTCCCTTTATTTTTACGGCGCGGATAATATTTATAATTCAATCGTCATAAAATCTTTTGCGACAACGACCTCGCCTTGAAAGGTCTTACTGGCTTCTTTAGCAATATCACCTTTGGCAAAACGGCCGGTTGGGTAGTGAATAAGGTAAAGCTTACCAGCTTCCGCCTTGGTCGCGATCTCACCTGCTTGTTCTGCAGACGAGTGCCCAAAGGTAGCGCCGCCTGCTTCATGGATGAGGATATCCACCCCATCCGCAAGGCGGACGGTTTGTTCACAGGGTTCAGTATCACAGGAATAGGCAAATAGCTTTTGAGTCTTTTTGCATTCCACGCGAATGCCTATGGTGGGAACCATATGATGAACTGGTGAAGCTGTGATCTTGAAGTCGTCGCAATCCATAACGAAAGCTTTCTCTGCTTCAGGCAACCGGTAAAAGGCAACAGGAAAGAAATTCGGCCATTCCGCCCAACCATAAAAACCCATCAGGTTTTCGAGACGATCCATTGTGAAGTGAAGGCCATAGATGTTGATCGGCTTGGTGCGCCCCATCAGCCACATGTCCATGAGAAGAAGCGGGACACCAGAAACATGATCGGGGTGAAAGTGAGTGATGATGATGTCAGTCAATTCGTTGAAATCCAACCCCGCCTGTTCCAAACGGACTACAGGGTTGCTGACACAGTCCACAAGGATGGAACGATCATCTCCGATGATCGCGAGATGCGTATTTTCATGATCCTTGGTGGGTACGGCGTTGGATGATCCGAGTATGATGACTTTTGGCACGATGGGTCACTCCTCTTTTATAGTAACGGGAATGCCATTTTGATGAGTACGGGGGTGAGATAGATCTCGATCACAGCCGCAACCGCCAATAATGGAACAACCAGACCAATGAAGACCCTGAACCAGTCCGCCAGTGACAGGAGGAAGGTCTCTCCTAAACTTTTATCTGTGTTGGGCGATACCAATAAGGCGCCCACTCGCAACATGGCCGCCGTCGCCAACATAATAGCGGTCAACTCAAATAAACCATGAGGTAAAACACCAACTACGAAGGTCAGGAGCGGAGAGAACCCAACCAGTTGCGCCGCGCCTAATACCCCGCCAACCAATGCAAAGTTCACCATGAATAGGGTGAGTCCCAATGTACCAAACGAAACCAGCCCCATCAACAAGAAAGCGAGTGTGGTACGTGCGTTATGAAGGAACAACACCGGCGCAGGTAAGGCATCGCCAAGGTTATCGAGGTCAACTAGATTGTCTCCAACCATTGTCCTGAGTTCTTGTGTGCGTTCAGGTGTGATGTCAACATAAGTAGGAACATTGATAACCACCCAAGCATAACTAGCCACTACAGAGATAACCGCCAAAGCGATCACGATAATTAGAGGTTGTCGTAGTTGCCGTAACGTAAGAGGAAGCTCTACTCGATACCATTCCCAGATCGACTCCGCCTGCCCCACAAACTGTCCACGCACAACACGATAGATATTCTTGATGCTCAACGTGTCGATCTCACGTCCGAGCAGGTATTCTCGTTTGAAGTGAGCCAATCCCAATCGCACAAGAAGCGCTGAAAGCAAAGCCACGGCAATGATCGCGAACCACAGAACATCTTCGTTGCCCCAAAAGATCAGAATGGTCTCGCCTTGCAATAAAAACGCAACCGGCACTACAACAAATGATGCCATCAAATTTGCAGAACGGATTGTTGTAGCCTGTACCGATATCACGATCGCAGAACTGACCATGAGAACCGCATGCGCCAACGTCAACAAGAAGATCAAAGACAACATGTACGCGCTGGGGAATTGCACATCGCGCCGCGATACTAGTATCAGGTAAATCACGATGGAAATAAAACTAAATACAAGTGGCGTAGTAATTCCCACCAACAATTTGCCAAGATACAAATGTCTGTCTTCCAAAGGCGAAGACAACAAAGGCTCAATTGTGCCGCGCTCTTTTTCACCTACAAACGATTCCAGGGCCACCACAAGCGTAAAAGACAACGGGAAAAACCCGATCACCAGAATAACGAATGGGATCAAGTTGGCAAGAATGAGGCTTCCGCCAAAGCGATTCATAAAAGCAACCGCCTGACGTGTTGTATCGTCTGCGATGAATGGGAACACCAATATCAACAAAGTCATCGGCGCCACGATACGCCAATCACGAAGCTGATCGAGGAACTCACGCCTCGCGATCAGCCAGATCGCATCCCAATTACGCCGCATACGCCACCCCTTGAGCATCAGCCATTGTTTTCAAATATACCTGCTCCAGTTTTCTCGAAACTTCTTGAAATGAAACAAGAGGAGCATTTCGAGATGTCAACTCATGAACGATCTTTGGATTGACCAAATGCGGCGCTTCTACCTGGAACCGCAAACTGGTACTGTCGCGAGAGGCCAGAGTTACACCTTCAGGCAGATTCAAATCACCTGCATCAAAAGGCTCGGCAAACTTCGCTTCGTATTCCACCGGCCCAAGTACTTGACGTTTTAACTCGTCCAAGGTTCCATTGAGCAATATCTTTCCCCGATAAATGATCGCGATCCTATCGGCAAGGGCCTCAGCTTCGGCTAGATTGTGCGAACAAAGGATGATCGTCCGCTTGGACGATTTCAGACGGGCGATCTCATTTCTCACCAACTGCGCAGACTCAGGGTCCATTGCCGAAGTAGGTTCATCCAACAACAGCACAGCGGGATCATGCATCAACGCACGTGCTAATGCCAATTTCTGCTTCATACCCTTAGAGTATTCACCAGACCGTCTACGTGCCGCCTCTGATAAGCCAAAATACTCAAGTAAATAATCACTCCGCTTTTTTCTAGCGTCGGCATCCATGCTGTATACCCTGCCGAAATAATCCATGTACTCTTCGCCGGTCATACGCATGTATAAGCCATGTTGTTCAGTCAACACACCGACATTTGCCCGGATCTCTCGGGGATTCTTCGTCACATCATAGCCAGCAACACGCGCCCAGCCACGTGTCGGCGTCAATAACGCCGTCAGCATACGGACCGTTGTCGTTTTGCCAGCACCATTCTGCCCAAGCAACGCAAGGATCTGCCCAGGCTGTACATTCAATGTAACGCCATCCACAGCCCAGAAATCATTATTGTATTGTTTGCTTAAATCATGTGTCTCTATCATTAGCACCTATCTTTCCCATTAAAAGTCACGGTTGACCTTATGGTCAATAAGACAACGGTCACCTTGAAAATCTTATCACTTTTCGAGGGGATCAGGCCTTACGATGCCGTAAATATAATGAGACTGCCGCAATCAGAGCAACCACCGCCATAATGGTCTGATTGATATTGATGCCCCCAACCAACGAAGCATCGAGCCGCAAAAAGTCCAGAAAGAAGCGGCCAATGGGGTAAACGATCAGGTAAATAAGGAAGATATCGCCATTTTTCAAAGAATCAGCAAATCGACGGGAAATCCACAACAACAGGAACATGTTCATCAAGTTCCATAAAGATTCATATAGGAACAATGGATGGTAGTATTCCACGTCAAGATAGTTCGCCAAACGATGAGCAGGGTCAATGTAAAGCTTCCACAGAAGGTTCGTGGGCGCGCCATAGAGTTCTTGATTGAAAAAATTTCCCCAGCGGCCGATCGCCTGACCCAACGCAAGACTCGGAGAAATGATGTCGGTCCACTCTGCAAAGTTGATCCCTGTTTTGCGAGAATACAAATATAAAGTGATCAAACCACCAATGATCGCGCCAGGAATTCCAAGCCCACCCTTCCAAATGGCCAACGCATCTAACGGATGTGTAAAATACCAGCCTGTTGTTATCCCCGTGGATGGAGACGGCGTGAGAATATGCCACAACCGCGCACCAATGATGCCACCGATCAACAAATAGATAAACATATCCCAAACGATCTCAGGATCATATCCACGACGTTTTGCTTCACGGACGGCCAAAAATCCGCCGATCAATGCGCCGCTCATGAGAATGATTCCATAAAAACGAATAGTCAGTGGACCAATACTAAAACCTTCAGGCATGGATACCTCTAATTTTCCTTCTTTGTTCTAACTTTTGCGTATTTGCGAACATACCAAATGCGCTGTAAAGCAGTGACATTCGCAAAGACAGCCAGAATGCCTAGTCCCCAATAAAGCTTGTTGAAGATCAATGAGGGAGCGAGAACAAGGTAACGTTCTGCACGTGTCAGCAAACCAACTTTAGCCTCATATCCCAATCCCTCAGCCCGCGCCTTGACGTATGAAACCAAGACTGAACCTGCCGCTGCACCGAAGGTAAGCATGCCGCCAAGTGTATCGCCCTTCTCTAAAAAGTAATACAACAACCCGGCGTAAATGAATAACTCAGAATATCGGTCAGAGACAGAATCGACATACGCGCCCCAATCGCTCGCCTCGCCACGCAAACGCGCCATTGTTCCGTCCAACGCATCGACAGGAGTCATCAACGTGATCCAGAGTCCGCCGGTCAACATCTCACCACGTGCAAGATAATACGCACCGATAACGTTGCCAAGCATTCCCAGCATGGTGACCATGTTGGGCGTCAAACCCAACTTGAGAAAAAACCTTCCCAATGGGTCGAGCACCCACTTGAACCATAACCTCAAATAATCTGTGAATGTTTTTTTCGTAGCTACTTTATTGGGTGTATTTTCCATGAATCAATTCTTTATTAAAGGTTTTGTCATACATCATCGCTGGGCGATTCTTCATCCAGCGGACCCAGCAATACATCGCGTTCTTTGCCACCGCCCAGTGACGGACCAACAACGCCCATTTCTTCCAATTGATCCAATAAACGCGCCGCTCGCGGATAACCGATACGCAACCGTCTCTGTATCAAAGACGCTGAGGCACGTTGACTTGACCTCACAATGGAAACTGCTTGTTCGATCAAACCTTCATCTTCGTTGTCTTCTGGTTCGGTCAATAATTTTTCCCATGGGGCAGTCGGGTCATTGGCTTCTGCATTCTTCTGCCAGTGAGCAATGACGCGTTCGATCTCCATATCAGTGACGTAGATACCCTGTGCACGGACGGGGCTTCCCACTTCAGGGTTGAGGAAGAGCATATCGCCACGGCCCAACAAACTTTCTGCGCCAGTCGTATCGAGAATAACGCGGCTATCCACACCCGAAGCCACTGAGAACGCCAAACGCGCCGGGAAGTTCGCCTTGATCAAACCCGTCACCACATCCGTAGATGGGCGTTGCGTGGCAACGATCAAATGGATACCAGTAGCACGCGCCATCTGCGCAAGACGCACGAGGTTATGTTCGGTCTGGTCAGGTGCAGACATCATCAAGTCTGCGAGCTCATCGATCAACACAACAATACGCGGAAGGGGCATGCTGTCTTTTTTACGCGCAAGTTTGCGGTTATACGTCTCAAGGTCACGTGCATGCGCAGATTCGAGCAAGCGATAACGATGCTCCATCTCCACTACAACCCAACGTAATACGCCTAAAATTCGATCCACGTTCGTTTCGACTTTGCCATACAAATGCGGCAAGCCATTGAAACGCAATAACTCCACCATCTTCGAGTCGATCATCACCATACGCAGGTCTTCCGGCGCATTGTTCATGGCAAGACATACCGCAAGCGAAGTAATACAAATGGACTTACCAGAACCTGTCGCGCCTGCGATCAACAAGTGTGGCATGCGCGACAAATCCGCGACCAAAGGCTGACCCGAAACATCACGCCCCAAGGCAAGTGCAAGCGGCGCACCGATCTTATGGAAGACTTCAGTTTCCAACAACGGGCGCAAACGAACATTGGATTGATACGAGTTGGGCACTTCAATGCCCACGTATGGTTTTCCCGGTACCGGCGCTTCAATACGCAAGCGTTCAGCCGATAGAGCAAGCGCGAGATCCTTTTGCAATGAAGCGATCTGCGCCACGCGCACCTTCATCTGCCTTTCATCCTCTTCGCTGGCACCAGCCTTCTTCATAAAACCAGGTTGCACAGCAAACTGCGTAACCGTTGGCCCCACACGGAACCCGATCACGGTTGCAGGAATGCCAAACTCAGCCAATGTTTTTTCGACCATGCCCGCCGTCTGATTGATCGTGCGTTCATCTGGGCGCGAGGCTTGGTCTGCAAGCAGGATATTGAGTGAAGGCAAACGTTCATCGCGATTGCGTGGTTCTGCCTTTTTATCTTTTTGTTCAGATGCTTTGAAGGATTTTCTAAACTCAGGAGGAAGAGGCGTTGACTTCTTTTTCTCTGAGCGAGGAGCTTCTTTTTTCTCCTCAACAACAATCGCCTCTTGCTGGACCTCGGGCTGGATCACTGTTTCCACCTGGCGGAGTCTCCCCTGCAACCTTCATCAGCCACTTTTCAATGAACGCCCAAAGATTGAAACCGCTCATTACAGCAAGAAGCCATAAAACGAACATCAACAACGTGCCGGGAATTTTGTCTAATCGCCAGAAAAGTTGCGTGATGCCCCAACCGATACGACCACCATATTTACCGGCCTCTGCATCAAGGACGGAATTGCCTCCTAGTGCAGCAAACAGGCCCAAGGTCAGAAATGAAGCGATCTCTAACGCGAAGAGACGGCCCCAGTGTAGGCGCGTCTCCACACGGCGAAGAAGGGAAAATCCAGCATATCCCAATATTGCTACAACAAAATACGAACCCCAACCAAACCATAGAGAAAGAAAGACAACCCAGGGAACGAGCCATGCGCCCTGTGTATATTTACCAAGTGCAAGAAACGTCATGACCGCAAACGCGATCAATGAAACGCCAAGCGCATCACGCACGAACCGCCCAAAGTGGTGGTTAAAACTCGCGAGACGGTCAAGCCACTCATTGCGGCTTTCTGATTCGTACGTGCGGACGGGCTTTGTGTGTTTTGTCATTCGCCGCCTAAAGCCATGCTAAAACCCAAACGTTGATGGCTTGCTTCGACATGTAAGACGCGTAGATCCACTCTTTGCCCCACAGACAAAATATCGCGTGGAGATTGCCCGGCTTCCAGCGGCATTTCGGTAGCATGGATCAAACCTTCCACGCCAATATCAAGGCTGGCAAACGCACCATAAGAAAGCACATTCGTGACCGTGGCCGAAACAACCTTGCCTTCCGGGAATTCGTCGAGCGCATGTTCCCACGGGTTAGGGAGCAAACGCTTGCGGCTCAATGCCACACGACAACGTTCTGCCGAAAGCTCCAGCACTTGCACGTCCAATTCCTGCCCGAGTTTGACCAGCTGATTGGGATGCGAAACACGTCCCCACGACAATTCGGAAATGTGGATCAAACCTTCCACACCACCAAGGTCAAGGAATACGCCGAAATCGGTGATGTTGGTGACCAGCCCTTTTACATTCATGCCGGGCGCAAGCGTATGAAAGAGCTCTACACGTTTACCGGGTTCTGAAAGAGCGGCGCGCTCAGAAAATATGATCCGCTCATCTTCCGGCACACACTCGATGATCTTGACCTTCAAGGTTCTACCCGCATAGGTTTCCAGAGAAGCATCGCGGTCTTCAGTATCTTCCTTGCCAGCCAATTCGATCAAATGAGATAACGGCACAAAACCGGTCAGCCCATCGCCCTCCACGAGCAGACCGCCACGGTTATGACCCGTCACCTTCATTTCGATGATTCGGTCATTTTTGTAAAATGATCGAATCGAATCCCAATCCACCTGAACCGTTTTTTCCTCAGGAGCCTTCCCACCAGTCTCCTGCGAGTTGGTAACATGCACCGCCACTGCCTTTGGGCTCGGAGCGGTATACCTTTGCTCTTCGGCTAAAACCGATTCCCACCACCCCTCATCTACTACAGGCATTTCGTTTTTGTATCTCTTTTTGTCATCCTTTTGAACGTTCATCCTGCCCTCCCATTTACCTTTTCAATTTGTTCCATCTCAATAATGGCGTGCGCAACTGCTTCAACAGCCACTCGTTGCTTCCGATAAAGATCCGCCTCAGACATGGCAAGGCGGCCTGCCACTTCACGAACTTTACGCCCCTCAATGAATTTCATTTCGAGAATGTTATACAGTATCCACTCACTTGTAAACTTACGGTCCCCGTCAGGTTTTACCTGGTCCACTGCGTGACGGAGTAACGCGCGTAAGGCGTTTGAAGCATTACCTTCATAATCGTCCATGAATGTTTTAACCGTCTGCAAACGCAACAATGGACTATTCGTCAGCTTGGGGCCACCCCAATAATGTGTAAGCGCATCTTTCACCCAATCTGCCATATCCGATTCTTCAAAGATAGGTTCGGTCAACAAGTTGTTGGTCGTATCGTATCGTCCAGCCGCGCGGATACGTTGCAACATGTCCATTTGAGGCTGGAGATCTTCCAACGAACGGAATACACGCTGTTGTAACTGACGATCTTCCAGCGCCAGTGAAACGCGGTCTGCCAAGAGCCAGAGCGAGTCTCGTTGATCCTTGTCCAATACCTGTTCTGACCGTCTAGCAATACCCAGCAATCCCAACAGAGGCGGCGCTTCATCGCGATCACCGTTGAATTTGCGCTGGTGCAGTGGCAAAATCCAAAAATCACCCCAAATGAATTCATGCCGTTTACCGTTTCCGTTGCCATTGTGATGCATGACCTGCAAAGCATCATTCAGGTTTTCCTGCACGAGCAATGCGCGGTTGCCTGCGATCACATTCAGGGACAATTCATCTCCATCCAATGCGGCGACAAACGCACACGGCGATTGAAGGTGGTCACGCACAGCGGCGAGGACGCTTTCAAGGAACTGTTGCAAATCACCTTGTGTAAGCAAGCGTTCTTCGATATTTTGAAGGAGTTGTATCTCCTCACGGTCGCGACCAAAGAACAAAACACGTTCCCACAATGGGGAAAGCAATGTAATGGCATGTTCGAACAACAATACCGTCACCACCATCACCAATGGGACAAAACCCGAATACGGATTGCCCTCAAACAATTCCCCCGCACGGCGGACAACGGTCATCAAAGCCAACGCAAGCGAGGCCGTCACCGGGCCACGCAGGAGCCATTTGAACAGGCGACTCTTTACAATCCGGTCCGGCCATGAAACACCGAAGAAGGCTACTGCATATGCCATTGCTACAACTAAAACTGCAACAAGGATATTGATAACAAGAAGGACAGACCAAAAAAACAGCGGGAAACTGGCCGCAAAGGTAGAACCAAACAACAGGTACGGATACGAACCGAGCGCCGGGGCCGTGGCACCCGCCATCAGGTACAACATTCTCCGTCGGCCGGAGCGAGTCAACATGCGGCGATAGGCGCGGATGAAGTTATAGCCTGCCCACGTAATGATGCCGATGTAGTAAAGCGTAAAGACTTCCGTCCATATCGTGCGCTGTAAATGCGGGGCTGGCTTACCATTTGTCACCAACCCACCAACCAGCAAGCCCGAGATCAAAAGAAACACAAACAGAAGAGAAGCCACATACACAAGACGCACTGCAAGACGCCTGCGTCCACGAGATGGACGACCTGCCGTCACAAGTAGTGCATCTGATAAATGCAAATAAGCTGGGGGTAAAAAGATAATGCCGATCCACTGCGCCCGCAAGAGCATCTCAATTCCCCAATCTGGCACAGTCTTATTTTGAAGGGCTTCAGTGGTAAAGACAACAACAACACAAAGCAGAATGATCGCAAATGAACGAGCAACGCGGTCACGCAAGTTGAACGACAAGGCATATAGGAACAAGGAAAAAGCGGTGATCGCTATGCCAGCCGTCAAGATATTATTTAGAACTTGAAGCCCCGCCAATAAACTTTCAAGCCAACCGTTAAACATTCGATCCTTCCCAAAAACTTATTTTAATGCTCTCCCGAAGAACAGTGCTACATCCTGGGTTGGGTAATATTGGTCATTATACCCGCAGAATTCATAACCGAACTTTTGCGCCAACCTGATACAAGGATGGTTCTTGGACTGCATCTCGATCACAATGCGACGCACGCTTCTTTCCAACGCCCAAGCCTGGATCCCGTCCAACAAAGCGGATGCGGCGCCCTGACGCCTTGCTTCCGACGCAACAACCAGATCAATCACCCGCACCACCGTCGAAGCGTGTTCTTCCATCGCACAAGCATAACCAACAGGGACATCGCCTTTTACAGCTACCAACATAACATCCCGTTTTTTCCATTCATCCACCAATAGCAACGGATTGCGCGGATATGACACAGTCACCGCGCGCGGCAAACGCACCTCATGAAAATTGGCGGCCACCTGTTTCGCTTCGCTTCGTAACTCCAACTGCCAAACATAATCACTTGAGCAGGTGTGATCCAATGTCACCAAGCGTTGCAGGTCACTTGAGTTCACAGGTCGTATCTCAAAAGAAGACATTCATTCTCCCGTTATTTGTTCGCCACACGCACAGAGATCACGCAAGGCTCAAGGGTTTTACCAACATTATCAATAATAACCAACTGCAAAAAGTAATCTCCATTTGTAATCGTGGTGGTATCCCATTCGCCTAATTCATCACCTTTGACGATCTTATCACCAGCCGCAATGGTCACCCAGTTAGTGGACCCAACCGGTGCGTACTCGTATTTGTAAAAGCCAAAATAGGCCACATCAACCGTACCGGCCAATGTAATGGTACCGCTTATTTCCTCAGCAGGTTTGGGCGAGGTCAACATGAGCTTATCTTTCACACATCCCTTCATGCCGCTTTGTGGAGCTGACGTTGCAAGTGAAACCACTCCATTTGCAGGTGCTGTCCCGACAGGAGTGGCAAGCAGGTCGAGCGTAGGCGTCACCAATATATCAACAGCAGGCAAGGATGGCGCAATGAACGTAGCGATATAAAATTCACCAAAGAACAGGAACAGGACAAGCAAACCAAAAGCGGTTGCCCGTCTCAATCGATTCAATGCAAATTCACGTTCAAGGGAATACACAGCGTTGTGCCACTCACGCCAGGTGTGCCACATCCAACGGAAGGCATATAACCCCATGATCGTCAAAGCGATATAGATCAGAGGGCCGTAGGTAGCAAGGGAACGATAGATCAAGCCCATAACGGGAACACTATAACGCGCAATACGCCGCGAAGAATAGTTTCGATCTTGGGAGTAATCACTCTGCCTGCCTCAATAACTTCTTCATGAGTCGTGACAGTTGAACCATCAAGGTTGGCCTTGTTACTGATACCAGAAAAACCCAACACGCGCATACCACCATGGCGAGCCACGATCACCTCAGGCACCGTAGACATTCCCACGGCATCGGCTCCTGCCATTCGCAAAAAGCGCAAATCTGCAGGGGTTTCAAAAGAGGGCCCACTCAAACCGCAGTAGACTCCCTCTCGTAATGAAATCGTATTCTCTACTGCGACCTTCCGCGCAATCGCCATCAATTCGGGATCATAAGAACGACTCATATCCGGGAAACGCGGACCAAGCTCATCGATGTTCGGCCCCATAAGCGGATTCGCTCCCGCCATACCGATCAAATTCAGGTTGTCGGTAATCAACATCACATCCCCCGGCACGAAATCAGGGTTGATACCACCCGCCGCATTCGTAACGATCAACATCTCTAATCCAAGTCGCAACATCACACGCACCGGCAAAGTGACCTGCGACATGCTATAACCTTCATAAAAATGTGTGCGTCCCTGCATAACGAGGACCGGCTGTGATTCCAACTCACCGATCACGAGCCGTCCTGCATGCCCAAACACTGTCGAAATCGGCCAGTTGGGCAGATCGCTATACGGGACGAAATCGGCTTTTTGAACAGAATCAGCCAAACCGTTAAGTCCCGAGCCGAGAATTAATCCAACACGTGGCTTATAGGACGTCTTCGAACGTACCGCATCCGCCGCCTGGTCAATTTGTTCCAGAGTAACATATGTGTTCATGTGAATTCTTCTTTTTAGGTTAAGATAAGGGTCACTGCCCCTCATGCAGTTAAAAAAATTATAACAGATAACAACTTGCAACGTTGTAAGTAACAAAACAAAAGTCGCTTTGTCTTGCAGGATACAATATGTTAAATCGCACACATATGTCAGCTATACAACCTTCACGGTCCCATAAGGCACAGATCATCCTTGCGGGTGTTCTCTCGATCCTGGCACAAGGTCTGTTGATCCTGCCCATAACTCTGACATCCTATCTTCCTTTACCACATTGGGGAAGCATCGCTGCAGGCGTAAGTTTGTTTGCGATTGCCACGATCTGGGTGGTATCGATCATACGGTCTTTACGAACAGGATGGCGCGGCAACGCGCATTTCATCCTCAATCAAGCGATCATTGTCTTTGGCATTTTTCTTATTTCAGACGCATCCGATTCAACCGCACATTTGGGCGGCTTCATCTTAACCAGCCTGATCACCGCTCTGACCGTTTACGGCATCATCGCAAACACAACATCCCCAACACTGATATCGCCTTCTGATGATCTTCAAAAAGAAAAAGAGACAACCGTACGCCTGCCAGACCTTTCTCAAAATATTGATGCACTCAAAGAACAAGCATCGATCGCAACCCAAAAACTAAATTCCGAAAAACAACGTACAACACAACTCACCTATCTCATCGAACTTGGTCATCAACTCAACGATGAATTGGATCCACCTGTCGCGGCACAGCTCGCCGTCAACACATTGGAAC
Organism: Candidatus Defluviilinea proxima; assembly: GCA_016721115.1. NCBI lineage: Bacteria > Bacillati > Chloroflexota > Anaerolineae > Anaerolineales > Candidatus Villigracilaceae > Candidatus Defluviilinea > Candidatus Defluviilinea proxima. Next base: position 2,867,092 of record JADKIW010000001.1, on the reverse strand, counting down.
GCGCAGTAAGATGCACGGTGGTTTCCTTGATGTTGTATGAGCCAGACACAAAAGAATTTGTCGCGCTTGCTTCCAGCGGAACCATGACCAATATCATACCGCCAGGGTATCGTCAGGCGGCAAGCAAAGGCTTACAAGGACGTGTTGCACGGCAAAAAAAGACGGTCATCGTCAACGACACATTCCATGAGACCGACTTCTCTCCGAACAGCAACGAGAACACGCGCTCAATGATCATTGTCCCCATGCTCTCACATGGACAACTCAGAGGCACATTGGAAGTGCGCTCAGATAGAACGCATGCCTTCAACAACATGGACATTGCCAGCGTAGAGGGTGCCGCTTTCGAACTCTCCCGTGCATGGGAACGTGCCAACTACAATCAGAGATTAACAGAACTTATCCAATCTGGCATTTCCCTCACTACCTTGCTAGATCCACAAGCCGCCGTACAAGAAATAGCCACCCTCACACGCAAAACATTTGACGCACGATTTGTATTTGTCACATTGCTCGATCAACAGGGAGATTTCTCACGTACAGCCCATGCTGGGGAAGCCCCTCGCTTACTCAAAGCGCTCAATGCAAATCCATCTGAAGAGCATCTGTTACAAGCCGCATTAAATGCAACAAAACCTTTCCGTGTGCGCGACTTGCGAAAATATACAAGCGACAGCAACCTTGATATTGATAATTCCAACCTTCGTAGCATACTCGCGATTCCCATTCGCTTACATCGTTTAAGTATTGGGACGATCCTCGCCTTCGGAAAACAAGACGGTGTTTTCTTCTCCGAGAGTGACGAGTCGCTGGCGGACTTGCTTAGTTCACAAGCGGCAGCTTCGGTGGAGAGTTCATGGCTGTATCAAGAATTAAGAAGCACATTGAATATCACGTCCATGCTTCGTCAGTTGAGCGAAGATGTCATCATGACAGAAGAGATCAGCAAGGCGGCTGAAACGATTGCACGTGCCGCCCTGAAAACTACCAGCGCACTTGAAACGGGGATTGTTCTAATGAGCGCCGAGGGAGTAATCCAAGCTGAAGTGGAATTGGATACCAACGGCTTCCATACACGGCGTCAACATCCTATGGAAACGATCCATCAAGCGATACAAACCGGGCAAAGCATGTTTGTGTCGCACGAAAAAGGCTTGTTGGTGTGTTACCCACTTCTTACGCGTTCCAGACCTGTCGGCGCACTGTGGATGTCTATTCCTGAAAGCCGTGGACAGAATTTTGCCAATGTCCAGTTGATGGCAAATCAGGCGGCTGTTTCATTGGAGCGCGTGAACCTGCTTGCCGAATCCCGCAGACAGGCGCGAGAGATCGAAGCCGCATATGAAGAACTTGAGGCTACGTACGATCAAACCCTCAAGGCATTAATGTCAGCGCTTGATGCCCGTGACCGCGAGACAGAGGGTCATAGCATGCGTGTTAGCAAGTTGGCATGTCTTTTGGGAGAAAAGATCGGGTTGACCAGCGAGCAACTCAAAGCGTTGGAAAGAGGCGCGCTTCTTCACGACATCGGCAAAATAGGGATTAGTGACGCCATCCTGCATAAGCCCGGCAAGCTAACCGACGATGAATGGAAGATTATGCGTCTGCATCCAGATATCGGCGCGCGCATTGTCGAACGGATTCCATTTCTGCAAGAATGCATGTACGTGGTTCGTTATCATCATGAGCGTTGGGATGGAAGTGGATATCCGCTTGGCATTAAGGGAGAAGATATCCCTATTCATGCTCGTATCTTTTCAGTAGTGGATGTCTTCGATGCGCTTACCAGTAGTCGCATTTACAGAAAAAGAGCATCAGCTGATGAAGCAGTTCAATATTTAAAAGAAGAAGCGGGGCGTCTGTTTGACAGGGAAATTGTCGAGGCGCTTGCACAATTGCCTTATGCTGAGTATGTGGAAGGCGGCAGTAAGGTATGAAAAGCCGAAAGCCAGTTACGCCATTTTCGCCACACGAAATAAAAACTTTTGTCATGCCCCTTATTCTGGCATCCATCCTTGTGCTGGCAGGGATAATCTATGCCAGCACAGATGGAAGTACAACCACAAACTGGCTTCTTGTCGTTTGCGGCATTGTCGGAATTCTGTATTTATTGGTAACAAATACAATTGTCATTCGGTATGTGATTCTGCGCCGTATTTATAGCGTTATAAATGCCGTCTTCTCTGGTATCGGTCTTGGCATCCTTTCCCTGATTCTTCCTGATGGCATCAGCGAAGCGTCTCACATTGTCATTACCTTTGGTGTACTCGCAGTCGCCACCATGTCCGGAAGGGTCTACGCATACTTAACCATGCTGGCGATCATTGTGGTCAGCCTGCCTAAGCATTTTGCAGCCATGACGACTGTCGGGATGGCTTTGGAATATTTCACACCTCTTGTTGTTTCAGTGGTAGTTATGGAAGTTATCATTCGGCTCCAGGAAACAGCCAACGAACACATCCACCGCCTCGAAACGATCAACAAGGTCAGCCGCGAGATCATGCAGACACTCGATACAAAGCAGACGATCTCGCTTCTGGATTCTACGATTCATGAAACGCTCATTGCTGACACCTATTTCATTGGCATTCGCAAAGGCGACGAAATCGAACTTGAGCTTTTTTTCGACGACAAAGAATATTTCAATGGAACACGTATCCCACTTGATGGCACCCTTTCTGGCTGGGTAATCAAGAACGAAAAAGAGCTTTATCTGCCAGACCTGCAAGATGATGTAGACCTTGAGGGCGTTAAGCACTTTGTGATGGGCAGTGAAAAAACCAGCCTCTCATGGATTGGGGTACCGCTCAAGGCAGAAAATGTGACAGGGGTTCTCGCATTATCATCCTACACGCCCAACGCATTCGATCGCGCTGACCTTGAATTACTCTCCAACCTTGGGCAACATGTGACCCTTGCTCTCGATAACACCATAAAACATGCACTGGTAGAGCAACAGGCCAGGCTTGATAGCTTGACCGGCGTTTACAATCATGAATACTTCCTCAAACAACTAGCCGAACGCGCCAAAGAAGCGGACGAATCAAACACACTTCTCAGTTTAATCATGCTGGATATTGATTACTTCAAGCAATTCAACGATACCTACGGACATTTAGTCGGCGATCGCATTCTTGAGGCACTTTGCACAGCAATCAAACATAACATCAAACAAAATGATGCCGTCGGACGTTGGGGTGGTGAAGAATTTGCCATTTCCCTGCCTGGCGCAGACGGAGCACAGGCGCTCCAAATTGCAAAACGGATCAGTCAAACACTGGGGAATTTACGCGTGGAAGATCTCGAACACAAAACCGTCCCAATCCCCACAATCAGTCAAGGAATTGCCGTATACCCAATCGAAGCCAATGAGATCTACCACTTGGTAGATGCTGCCGACAGGCGTTTGTATGTGGCAAAAGAGCGCGGACGGAATCAGATCGAACCGGGAGATGATTTCTGGAAGAACTAAAATGGACAGGTCCGTACCTGTCCATTTTGTTTATTGCATAATCTTCTTGAACGCCGAAATGCTTTTTTCCACGGCATCATCGTCCACCCAATAATGTGTTACAAGGCGGAAGCGGGAAGGGTGATAGGCATCAACTAAAATACCAGCTTCCTTCATCCGCTCACCGATCTGTTGTGATGTGACTTTCACACCTTTAGCCAGATTGAAATAGATCATATTCGTCTTTGGGGAATCTTCATCGACTACGATGCCGGGAATTGTACATAACCCATCGGCAAGTTGTTTGGCGTGTTTATGGTCATCTCCCAAACGAAGAGTCATCTTTTCAAGGGAGATCAATCCAGCCGCGGCAATGACACCCACTTGTCGCATCCCGCCACCCAACATCTTCCGCAAATGACGCGCACGCGCAACGAATTTTTCTGTCCCCACCAACATCGACCCAATGGGAGATGCCAACCCTTTACTCAAACAAAACATCACTGAATCCGCAGGCGCAACCAAGTCTTTCACATCCACGTTTTGAGCAACCGCCGCATTGAAAATGCGCGCGCCATCAATGTGAAAAGCTAGGTGATATTTACGAGCAAGGTCGCCAATTTGCTTCGTGTACTCCACGGTTAACGGGATACCACCACAAATGTTTTGTGTGTTCTCAAGGCAGATCAATTTCGTAATGGGCTGATGCACATCTTCTGAGTCGCGAATGGAGGCGATGATATCTTCGACGGCAAGCGTCCCATCTTTTTGATTCGGTATCGGATTGGGATGAATCCCTCCCAAAGCAGACATTCCACCCGCTTCATTCAAATAGATGTGAGACTGATTTCCCAGAATAACTTCATCTCCCCTTTGGCAGTGGACAAGTAACGCAAGTAGATTCCCCATCGTCCCAGAAGGGACAAAGATGCCCGCCTCTTTTCCTAATTTTTCAGCCGCTATCGTCTCCAACTTATTGACAGTTGGATCGTCACGATAGACATCATCCCCCACCTCGGCCTCTGCCATTGCTTCGCGCATCTCAGGCGTGGGTTTGGTGACAGTATCAGAACGAAGGTCAATGTATTCCATGGAACACTCCTCAAGGTATATTTTCTATTTTCAAACAAGTTTTGGATTTCATATCGAGTATGAGAAAGGAAGGTAAACCCAGTTTGTTCCAAAGAAGGTAGCCGTCTTCTCCGGTCAGCCATGAAACAAACAGGGATATAACCGTCCCGTGAGCTACAACGATCACAGTTTGCTCGGTATAAGATCTCATCACCGAATCAATAGAGTCACGAAACCTTATCAACGCCTGATCTGCAGTCTCGTTTCCGAAAATGAGCATATCAGGGTTATTAAAGAAATCACGAACAAGTCTTTGAAATTCATCATCTTCATAAAAAGGAGATTGACTTCGATCATGTTCGTGCAATCCATTTAGCGCAACAAAATTCAACCCCAGATTTTCGCTAATGATCTCAGCCGTCTGCCGCGCTTTCGGTTCAATACTCGAAACAATCACTTCAGGCTCGTATAGCTTTAACTTTTCTGCGAGCTTTTGAGCACGTATCCGTCCATTCTCTGAAAGGCCCCACTCACGGGCAGGGGCAAGTTTAATGACATCAGGGTTGGAATGTTTGACAAGGATCAAATATTTCATGAACGCAAGAAAGTCAATACGCTTTCCAGTTCTTCTGGCAATGGCGCTTCGAACTCTCTGGGTGCTTTCTCATTCGGCAAAACAATACTTAGGCGATACGCATGCAGGAAGTGACGTCCAATATTGATCGTGGAAGTCTTCCTCCCATAGATCTCGTCCCCTACAATCGGACATTTCAAGAATGCACAGTGAAGCCTGATCTGGTGAGTCCGCCCGGTGTGCGGATGGAACTCAAGCAAAGTATGTTTATGAAACTCTTCCACAGTTTTATATTCAGAGACCGATTCACGTCCTTTGCTCTCTGAAACGATCGCCATATATTTTCGATGTTTTGGGTCACGTCCGATATAGGCTTCCACACGGCCAGACGGTGTAGGCGGTTTACCATCTACCAGCGCCAGATAGGTCTTATTCACCTTCCGCAAACGGAACTGATCCTGCAACCAGCGGTGTGCGCGCTCGTTCTTCGCAAGCACGATCAAACCTGAAGTCTCTTTATCTAGGCGATGTACAACACCAGGGCGTTCTTCGCCACCGATCCCTTCCAAATCTGGATCGTACCCCAATACAGCATTGACCAATGTCCCAGAGGCGTGACCAGCCGCCGGGTGGACAACCATACCAGCCGGTTTATTGACCACGATCAGGTCTTCGTTCTCGAACACAATATTCAGTGGAATATCCTCGGCGAGGATATTTGTCGGCAAAGGTGGCGGAATCCGAACCGTCACAGTGGAACCGGCCTCGAGGGCCTGACCAGCTTTTTTTGCGGCCTGACCGTTCACGTCCACAAAGCCATCCAGAATTAGGCCTTGTATCCGAGAGCGAGAAAACTCCTGTAACAGCCCGGTCAAGAACTTATCGAGCCGCTCAGGAGTTTCATTATCAAAACTAAAATTCAGTACGCGATCACTCACTGGTTACTTCACTTTGCGCCGGTCCAGATTGATTTTGTTCAGCCATTTCCTGTTCCTTTTTCTTTTTCTCTTTTCGTTCCATCATCCACACACCGAGGAATAAAATGGCCGCACCCATGCTGATGCTTGCGTCGGCAACGTTAAACACGGCAAAGTTTCCAACAGAGATCCAATCCGTCACATGCCCAATCGTCAGACGGTCGATCAAATTACCAGCGGCGCCACCTAACTGCATGCTCATTGCAATACGCAATGACCAGTCCGCGCTTTCGACCTGTGGATAATAAAAAAGGATCAACCCGATCACGATAAAGGCCAGCACCGTAAATACCATGCTTCCATCTTTAAACATTCCGAACGCCGCACCTGTGTTGTACCAATGCACAATACGTGCATAAGGTTGTAGCCATTCCCAACCTGCAGGCAACCAGCGCTCGCCCAACGGAATGGTTGTGCGCACAAAAGTCTTCGTCCACTGATCCAACCCGACGATGACAATAGCGATCAAAACAATCTGCCAATATTTTTGAACTATATTTTTCAATTTTCACCTCAAACGAAATCGCATCATTCTACCATCACTCATTCACGTACACACGTGGCACACGCGCGCTGATATTTGTAAGAACCTCGTACTCGTTCGTGCCCGTCCACTCAGCAAGATCTTCCGCAAAAATTTCATCACCTAATAGGACCACATCATCTCCCACTCTGACATCATCATCGCCAACGTTCACCATAAATTGATCCATGCAAATGCGCCCCACTTGCGGATACTTTTTTTGATGGATGAGCACCTGCGCGTGATTCGTCATGCGACGAAAATACCCATCCGCATATCCGCATGGGACAGTGACGATTCTTGTCTCGACTTCAGCCTGCCACAGCGACCCATAGCTAACAGCCCGCCCAGGCCTTGTTCTCTTCGAATACGAGACCTTCGCACGCCATGTCACAGCAGGTTTTACGCCATCAATACGAGGCGTCTCCTTGCCGGGATAAATACCATAAAACAGAATCCCCGGGCGCACCATGTCAAAATGTGCTTGCGGCAAATTCAAGATTCCGCCTGAATTGCAAACATGCCTGATCGGAGGGACAGGGATGCTCAACTTCCGATATACATCAAGAGCTTCTTCAAATCGTTCGAGTTGTAACTTCGAATAATTTGCATCGCTCACTTCTGAGTTTGCAAAGTGTGTATAAATCCCTTCCACATCCAAGTGGCTACACGCTAACGACTTACAGATCAACGTTTCCGCTTCGTACTCATGGACGCCCACCCTCTCCATACCGGTATCAATTTTCAGATGAGTCTTGATGCGTTTACCAGTTGTCTGAGAAACTTCATTGGCCGCATCCAACAATTCAACAGATGAGCCGGTTAATGTCAGGTCATATTCCGCAAAATATGGAACTTGCTCCGGCAACGCGCCACCAGCAACAAGAATTGGTTTGGTGATTCCCAATTCACGCAAATGGATTCCTTCTTCAAGAATCGCTACACCAAGATAATCCACGTACGGTTCGATGAACGGTGCAACACCGTCCACGCCGTGTCCATATGCATTGGCCTTGATCATCGGCATGACCCTGGCCGAGCCAACATGTGCTCGAATGGCTTCAATATTTTTTCTCAGTTGAGAAAGATTCACTTCAAGATATACCGGGCGAATTTGATTTGACATAGGCTGTTAATTACAATTTTCTCCAATGATATTCCACATCCGGCGCATTCTCCGGCGGCGGGCTGACACCAAACTTCTCTGCAATAAATCCGTTCTTCTCATAAAAGGCGCGCGCATTGACGTTGACCTGTAAAGTATAAAGCCACAAATGTTCCGGAGATTTCTCCCGTGCGAAATTCAACAGAACAGTCCCAATTCCCTGTCGCCAATGATCGGGATGAATATATAACTGATCAATAAAATCGTTTTCCATTGCCATGAACGCGACCACGCGTCCATTCTGTTCCACCACCCAAACCTTGTCCTTCTTCAAGACCATTTCACTAAAATACCACTGGTCCTCATAAAAGAAGTATCCTTTTTCACGCTGAAAATCAGGTAAAGATTTCTCGCGAGAGACTCGCCACAGAATGGTCACTGCATCAAAATCCTGCGGTGCGTATTCGCGTACGATAAAGCTATCGAGCATGTCAAACATCCATAAATAATTTGAGCCAAATGGATGGCGCCGCCCATTTGGCTCAAAAACTGCAAAGAATTATGACGACCTAGTAATCGCGTCTGCGTTCCCGATCGCCGCCGCCACCTTGCCTGCGGCCACCACCACGATCGCCGCCACCGCGAAAACCGCCTCCTCCGCCGCCAGGACGATCCTCGCGCGGACGGGCAAGATTCACAGTGAGGGCGCGTCCATTGAAGTCCTGACCATTAAACTTGTTAATGGCGCTTTGGGCTTCATCGGGTGAGGACATCTCAACAAAGCCAAAGCCTTTTGAGCGTCCACTAACGCGATCCTTGATCACTTGCGCAGACTTGACGTTGCCAGCTTGGGAAAACAGGTTTTCCAAGTCTGCATCCACCGTGCTGTACGGCAGATTTCCTACATATAGTTTCGCTTCCATTTAATTCTCTCTCCTGAGTGTATGCCGGGCAGTGAAGCAACTACCAACGGCGGGACGGATCAACGATGCATGACTTACGGGATCACAGACACCCAGGCGCCAGGAAGTGAAACAAGATTCCCCTTCTGATTGCCGAGACCGCCAAACTTCATGCACTTACAAATTTGATTCTAGCACAACTGGGATTACAAGACTAGACACTTGGGAGCCAAAAGCGGACCCAATTCCCGTTCTCGCGCAGGGAAAACTGGATCTTCGCTTCCAACTGATCCAACGCTGATTTCTTATCGCCACCAAGCGCAGCCGCCACACGTTCGTTAGTAATACGTCCAAACACACGCGTACGGAAGATCGGTATCCATGAAAGTACCTGACCATAGCGATCTGCATTCATGGTAATGACAGGCCACACACGCCGCGCAGGTCCACGCGCGAGGAGCCAGCGAAAATTCTGCAAAGCGTCAAAGTCCAGCTTTGCGATCGCTTCAAGGTCATCGATCAACAACAAAATGGATCGATCTGATCTTTTATTTTCACGTGCCCAAGAAACAAGAGAACGCATATAGTCTTGCGCACTTTCTTGATTGGCAGAAAAAATACCCATACGATGGCGCGTGTGTTCAACAGACAACCACTCATCGGCGTAGTCTGTGATAACGCCGTATTGCAGATCTTCTGCTCTGTGTGTTTTGATCAACGAGTTGACAATGGATTGCAAGAGTCCCGTTTTACCAGCGCCCGCTTCACCCACAACCAACAACGGGCCAGGGATCGGGTCGTGCAGATTCAATAGAACAGGCAAGCCATCTGATGCCACGCCGAGGAATAAAGCCTCACGCGGTAGTGGACCGATACCAGCGAGGACACTGTTCAAAGTTGCTAGAGCAGGTATCGGGTGATCGAGAAGCGTTGGGGAATCCGCTTTTAGTTTGAGGGACGATTCAAGCACAAGAGAGAATTGTCGGTTATTAGCAGACATGCGTCCTCCTTTTTAGAACACATGTTCTATTTTAATCAGTCTTTTCCATACGTCAAGACAATCTGCATTAAAGTTTTTCAATGTTTGCAACTAAAACCGAAAACCGTCGTAATATAGAAGAGAATGGCGAACTGTCCAAGTGGATAGGTGAAGACTCCCCCCTTGGGCAGTGAAACTTTTTCCTGAAAACCCTATCATACTCAGTAGATTATTTTGCATGGAGGCTTAATATGAAAAACAAAATCCTTATCTTGCTTGTGGTTTCAAGTTTGCTCTTTACCGCATGCTCGACTTCGAAAAGCGCAGAGACCGGTACGCCAGAAGCGATTCCAACCGTAATAGCCGATGACACCGTCATCGCCGAGGGACGAGTGGAACCCATCCAATATGCCGAGATCGCCTTCAACACCAGCGGCACCGTTGGCGAAGTGATGGTCAAGGAAGGTCAGGCTGTCAAAGCAGGGGAACCCCTCATCCGTTTGGGCAACGAGACCGATAACAACTACGCGGCCGCAAAACTTGAGCTGGCCAACGCCCAAAAAGCCATGGATGATCTCGTCAACTCACGAGGCGCCGATTTTGCCCAAGCTGTCATTGACCTGCGCGAGGCACAGGATAAATACAAGAAAGCCGAAAATTACCTAAACTTCTTGAAGACATCGAATAGAGTTCCTCAAACGAACTACACTGTTCGTCTTGTAGAAACTTCAAGAGGGTACGAATACAAGCCCGAGACAGAGAATTTCAAAGGCCCTGCATCCGAAGAGTGGATCATCAACGCAACGAACGATCTGGCCCTGAAAAAGGCCGTCTTGGACAATGCGCAACGCACGTATGACAACTTGAAAGATGGACCGAATGCTGAGCAACTGCCCGTTTTGGACGCACGCTTGAACGCCGCAAAAGCTTCATTGGCCGCTTTCACAGTCAACGCCCCATTTGATGGTGTAGTCGCTGAAATCAATGCCAAACTGGGAAGCACGATCAGCGCCGGACAGATCGCTGTTGTGATCGCAGATACAACGAACTGGCTTGCCATCACTACTGACGTAACCGAGATCGACGTGGTCAAACTGAAGGAAGGCCAGAGCGTCAGCGTAACTCTCGATGCCCTTCCTGATGTGGCGATGAAGGGCAAGATCCTTTCCATCGGCCAGAACTATTCACAGAATCAAGGCGACATTGTCTACAAGGTCACAGTCTTGTTGACAGACACAAACCCTGCCATGCGTTGGGGTATGACTGCCGCTGTCAAGTTCGAAAATTAATTTTATACATCGTCCCGAAGGTTCTTTATAGGGTTTAGTCAACCCAACCTTCGGGATGTTTTAAGCGAGGTCAGATGTCCATTTTTTCAAAACCCACGAACGGAAACGGCAACAGCAACGGCAATCATCCCATGATCGACCTGCGTGACGTTCATAAATATTACAAGACCGCCATCGGTGATTATCATGCACTCAAAAGTGTAGATCTCCAGATCAATGCGGGCGAGTTCGTCAGCGTGATCGGCAAATCGGGCAGTGGCAAATCCACATTGCTCAATATGATCACCGGCATCGACCACCCCACAACGGGAGAAGTCTATGTGAACGGCACCGCAGTCCATGAATTGAACGAGAACCGTATGGCACGTTGGCGCGGGAAGAATCTGGGCATCGTCTTTCAATTCTTCCAACTTCTGCCAACCATCTCGGTCATCGAGAACATCATGTTGCCGATGGATTTCTGCCGCACCTACCCCATGCGCGAACGTGAAAAACGCGCCTTGTCTCTGCTTGAGATGGTGGAACTGGGAGACCATGCTTACAAACTCCCCACCGCCCTCTCCGGCGGACAACAACAACGCGTGGCAATTGCGCGCGCGCTGGCAAACGATCCGCCCGTGATTATCGCAGACGAACCAACAGGTAACCTTGATTCAAAAACCGCAGATAGTGTTTTTGAATTGTTCAAAAATCTTGTTTCACAAGGAAAGACCATCATTGTGGTTACACACGATAGCGGTCTTGCCAAACGCACCGAACGTACCGCCTTGATCGCCGATGGCGAGATCGTCAATGAATATGTGGCAAAAGCCATGTCCACGCTTTCGCGAGAACAATTACTGGAAGCAACACGCACAGCAAAGGCTCAACAATACGAAGCGGGATCCATGATCCTTGCTGAAGGCACACATGCAGATGCATTCTACATTGTGACCAAGGGGACGGTAGAGGTTATTCTTCCGCGCAAAGATCAATCGGACGTGATCGCGCTTCAACTCGGACCTGGAAAATATTTCGGCGAAATGGAATTCTTCCACGAGAAGAAACATCGTGCCTCGATCCGCGCCTCGGAGGCGGGACCTGTGGAAGTGCTGGCTATCAGCTACGACAAGCTTGAAGAATTGCTGAAGCAATCCGACGTCACGCGCGAAACGTTGCATCAGTTCGCAGACCGGCGCGAAGATGAAAACGTCAAACGACGAGAGGGGATCTTATGACCAGCCGTTGGAAGAAAATCTGGGCGGACTTTTGGGAGAATAAAAGTCGCACGTTCCTGACCATCATGATGATCGCGGTCGGTGTTTTTGCAGTGGGGCTCAACAGCAACACTGGCTTGTACATGACCGAGAGCATGGATACCGACTATCTTTCTGCACACCCATCAGAAGCTCAGATCTACGCCGGCCCGTTGACCGACGACTCTGTGCGCATTGCACGCGAAGTCCCCGGCGTGGACGCTGTGGAAGGACGCAGTTCAACCAGTGCGAATGTTATCCGTGAGAATGAGAAAAACATCTCGATTCAATTCACTGCTCTCGATGACCCTGCCGCGTTGACAGTTAACCAGATCAAGCCTGCAAAAGGCGAGACGAGCATCCCACCACTTGGTAATAAACAAGTGCTTATAGATGCATCGGCGGCGAGTATGGGATACAAACCCGGCGATATCATCCATGTGGAATTGAGTGACGGCAAGCAACGCGACCTCGTCTTCGCAGGGTACATACATGATGTTACAGGTTTCCCGTATACATTTACCGAGACTATCAATGCATTTGTAACCCCTGACACTTTGGAATGGCTGGGTGGGTCTTCCAGCTTTGACGTATTGCAAATCAGTGTGGCAGAAAAGCCAACCGACCAAGAACATGTGACCAAGATCGCGCAGGCAGTTGCTGATCGTCTTGAACGCGCAGGCTCAACCGTCTACTTTGTATCGGTCTATCAACCAGGCCATCATTTCGCGTGGAATATTTCAAAGGGCGTGTTCTTCATTCTTGGTGTTCTTGGGTATATGACCGTGCTCCTGAGCGGCGTACTGATCGTCAACACGATCACAGCTTTGATGACTCAACAAACACGCCAGATCGGCATCATGAAAGCCGTCGGCGGTGGCAACTCACAAGTTTTCGCCATGTACCTTGTGCTGATCTTAAGCTTCGGCATAGCGGCATTAATTATTGCCATCCCTCTTGCAAACCTGGCGGCAAAAGCCAATGGTGGCGCAATGGCAACATGGTTGAATTTTTATACCATTCCATATAAGAGCTATCCGTCCACGATCGTTCAGCAATTCATTGTGGCATTGGTTGTACCTTTACTTGCGGCCATCGTGCCCGTATGGAACAGCGTGAGAATCACCGTTCGTGAGGCAGTCAGTGACTATGGCATCGGTAGCAACAACAATCCGAACGTCAAACCTGTGAGCAAGGCGGCAGTCTGGATCCCACGCCCCATCCGTCTTTCCTTACGAAATGCAGTACGGCGCAAGGCACGCCTGGCATTGACCTTATCCACACTGGTTTTGGCCGGAGCCATTTTTATTGGTGTTTACAACTTATGGGCTTCGTTCGATCAGGTGATGCGTGATATTCAGGGCTACTTCATGGCAGATATCAACTTGTCTTTCGGGCGCTATTACCGCTTCGATAAAGTAGCTGATCTCGCTGAAAGCATACCCGGCGTTTCTAGCGTGGAAGGCTGGACGGAGTACTCCGGCACGTTGATCTCGGATGAAGAAAAAGAAGGCACGCAAATTTTGCTCGTTGCGCCTCCTTCGACTTCGACCTTGATTGATCCCATTATCACAGCTGGTCGTTGGCTGACAACGGGCGACGAGAACGCCATTGTGATCGGCAATCATCTGCTTGCGATCTTCCCAGACTTGCAAATTGGTGACTGGCTCACGATCAAGATAGATGGCAAGGAAACAAAGTGGCACATCGTTGGCTTTTACTCGATCACAGGTAATGTCAGTCCGCCACTGCTATATGTCAATTACGAATATTTGAGTCGACTTGTGGGAGCACCCGGCCAGGTCTATTCCCTGCGGGTGTTGACCGAGCAACATAATGCAATCGCGCAGAAAGCCGTCAACGATCAGTTATTGGCGCTGTATAAATCACACGGCATTCAGGTCGGTTCGACACAACTGGGCGAAGACTTCATCCAGAGCCAAAAGTCACAGACCGATGTACTCGTCTACTTCATGCTGGTGATGGCAAGTTTGATCGCCGTGGTCGGCGGGCTGGGGCTGATGGGCACCATGAGCATCAACGTGTTGGAACGCACGCGCGAGATCGGTGTGATGCGTGCCGTAGGCGCTTCGAACGGAGACATCCAGGGCATCGTCATTGTGGAAGGCATGGTGATCGGGTTGATCAGTTGGATCATGAGCATCTTCCTATCCATCCCCATCACGAATGTGCTGTGTTACGGCGTAGGCGTATCCATTATGACATCCCCGATGCCTGCCGTATATGGCGTAAGTGGAATCATTGCCTGGTTGGTCTTCATGCTTATCCTCGCGGCCATCTCAAGCGCAATCCCTGCCAGAAGAGCTTCACGATTAACGGTAAGAGACACATTGGCTTACGAATAAACAAGTTTTCCTATACAACAAAAAGTGCGAGCTTTGAAAAGCTCGCACTTTTTGTTTGGTCTATTTCACTTGGATCACTGAGGCAGATCAAAACAGTTACCGGTGTTGAGAAGCACGGAATGGTTTGGATTGGCAACCAACGCGCACATTTGAGCCGCATTCGGTGGACGATTTGCAATACTATATTGTTTAAAGGGAGGGTCACCGTACTTGCCCCAAGTCAGCTTCCACGGGCCGGAGCCGGGCATGCCTGCTTGTTCGGGGGGCACGGTATCAAAGAACATATGAACATGCAGGGATGGCGATGTGGGGAAATTGTGGACTTCGTAATCCACTACATAGGTGGTGTTATCCAAGTGAATGTTTGTAATGACCACATAGGGAGTTGACGGGGTTGGCGTGAAAGGAATGGCTGTTTCAGTCGGTGTTTCGAGGGGCAAGATAGTGGGTGTAGATCCTTCTGTCGCAAGCAAAATTGGTTCTGCAGGTTGCGTATCTGTAGCAACAGGTTCAGTTGTTTGAGTCGGTGTATTCAAACCTGTTCTCAAAAAACCACGAAACACTGAAAACCCGATCACCAGACAACACACAAAAGCGACACTTCCGCCAGCAAACCAGAGCACACGGTTGGAACTCTTGGGCTTTGTTGGTAAAGGCAAAGGCTGAGATGATGTCTGCGATGGAGAAGCAGGTTGAGGGTAGGCCGACGAGGCGTTTGCATGGAGAGATTGAGAAGGCGCGGGAGGAGAAACAGGCTTGGGAGAGGAAGTCGGTATTTTGGTGATAGTCGTCGATTTTTTTTCAAGGTCAGCAATCGCACGTCTCAAATCAGTTGAAAGAGCGGAGGCAGATTGATAGCGATCATTGCGGTCTTTGGCAAGACACTTCTCAAGGATAGCGACGATGGCAGGTGAAATGTCACTGCGAAAGCCACGCACATCGGGCACGGGATCGTTGAGGTGCATCATCATCAGGGTCATGGCCGAGTCAGCAACGAAGGGAGGCCGCCCGCTCAACATTTCGTAGAGCGTAACGCCAAGAGAATAAATATCGGCACGATGGTCAGCGACATCGCCACGGATGATTTCTGGTGACATATAACGCGCTGTGCCAACCACTGCGCCAGTGGATGTGTGACCTTCACCACCCAATATCTTGACGATACCAAAATCCATGAGGATGGCTTGTCCTTGCACATCGAGCATGATGTTTGCAGGCTTGATATCGCGATGCACCATGCCACGTTGGTGGGCATATCCAACAGCGTCCGAGATATTGAGCGTGAACTTGAGCGCATCTTCAAGAGAAAGCTGACGATTGTTTTCTGCAAGGCGTTTCAAACGGTCTTGTAGTGTTTCCCCGGGAATAAATTCAAGCACCATGTAATAAATGCCACCATCATTATTGAAGTCATAGACCTGCACAATGTTCTGGTGGCGGAGGCTTGCAACGGCAGCGGCTTCGCTTTCGAAACGGGATACAAATGAGGGGTCGGTGGAGAGATGCGAATGGATAAGTTTGATAGCCACCACGCGCTTCAAGTTGGGGTCGGTTGCTTTATAGACAGCAGACATCCCTCCCTGCCCCAAGGTATCATCAATTTTATAGCGACCGCCCAGCGTTCGCCCGATCCAAGTTGGATGATCCATGCTCTCTCCTCTCACGAGACATGCGGATTCTTATTTGGACATTACAGACTGAATTTAGGTATTATACACAATCCTGCGCCAGCTTGATTCATTACGAGATTACGAGTCCTTCATAAATAGTAAAGTGCATACCTGTGAGATATAATCAAATGCATCATCCGCTTACAGGGTTTAACTATGCATTATCAATTCACACTCAATATGTTGCCTCTTGCGATCACTGCGGCGATCTCTGGTGTACTTGCGCTTTACACTTGGCAAAATCGCAAAACAGCCGGGGCGGCTCCGTTATCAGTGTTGATGTTTATCCTGTTTGAGTGGGGAGTAAGTTATATATTCGAACTGGCGGGTACAGATCTGCAAACAAAAATCCCTTGGGAGGGAGCACGATTTGCAGGCGTGGTCGCCACACCTGTTGCATGGTTGGTGTTTGCATTCGAATATACCGGGAGAAAAGCATGGCTCAACTGGCGCAGACTCGCTATGCTTTCCGCCATCCCAGTCATCACGATAGTAATTCTAATTACAAACGAAAGCCACGGTCTCTTCCGCATAAGCCGTGAACTGGTCACTCAAGGGGGCTTTCTATCGATAAAAGCAACGGATGGTCCGTGGTTCTGGTCGGTGCATGCACCGTACACGTACACTCTCATCATGATCGGTTTGGTGCTCATCATACGCGCCTTGTTACGCTGGCCTGCCCAATACCGTGGACAAATGATCCTGATCCTGTTGGCCACCCTTGCTCCCATAATCGCTAACCTTATAACTATTTTCCAGATCATACCCATTCAGATCGACTTGACGCCTTTTGCCTTCACAGTGACTGGTGTCGGCATGGCGTATGCACTTTTCCGTCACCGCTTATTGGATATTGCCCCGATCGCACGCGACACCATCATCGAGAACATGAAAGACGGCATGGTCATTTTAAATGTCCATGGCCGCATCGTGGATATCAATCAGGCCGCACGAACAATGATCGGTCTCTCTGAAGAAAAGCGCCCCATAGGCAAACAATTCGGGGATGTGTTATCGCAATGGCCTAAACTGATCGAGAAATATCGCGATGTTCAGGAAGCTGATGATGAAATATCAATCGATATAGGGGAAAATCTACGTTGGTATGAATTGCACCTTTCTACATTGTTCGATGAAAATAAACTACGCATAGGCCGTGTGATCACCGTGCGCGATATCACCGACCGCAAACTAGCCGAGCTTCTGTTACAGGAAAGTGAAGCACGGTTCCGCCAGATCGTGGAAAATGCCAGCGACATCATATATCGCGCAGACGCGAATGGCTATTTCACCTATGCCAATCCATCGGCATTACATGCAATGGGCTTCAAAGATGAGGACGAACTGGTCGGCAAACACTATCTCGATATGGTGGCACCTGAAGTGCGCCACAGATTAAAACGGATCTATGAACTTCAATTCGTGAAACGCACCCCCATCACCTATCATGAATTCCCCAGTATCGGGCCCGATGGTCGTGAAATCTGGCTCGGGCAAAACGTACAACTGATCTATGAAGGTGACAAGATCACCGGTTTTCAAGCGCTTGCACGTGACATCACCGCCATTAAAAAGACACAAGATGCCCTGCAGATCGCGCGCGATCAGGCATTGGAAGCCAGCCGCGCAAAGACCCAGTTGCTTTCCAAAGTCAGCCACGAACTACGGACACCGCTCGGCGGCATTCTCGGATACGCAGAGCTTCTTCAAGGCAACACGTTCGGCGATCTAAGCGAACGCCAACACAAAGCCATTTCAGAGATCGTAGATAGCGGCGAATATCTAACGAACATGGTCAATGAGCTTTTGGACGAAGCACAACTTCGCTCAAGCACCGCGACATTGCTCGAGAAAATGTTCTCACCCTTCAAGTTGATTCAAAGTGCTGTCTCAGGCATGGACATTCTCGCACAGAAAAAGGGACTGCTCTTTTCGGTTCAGATCGACCCTGCTCTGCCGCAGTTGATCTATGGCGATGACCGCCGTATCCGTCAGATCATTATCAACCTCATTGGCAACTCGATCAAATTCACGAAGGAGGGAAGCGTGCGCTTGAACGTCCGACGGCCCGATGAAAATCACTGGGAAATACAAGTGACCGACACCGGCATCGGAATTCCCCAATCAGAACAAGCCACCATCTTCGAACCATTCCGTCAGTTGAATTCAGCAGTCACACGCGATAATCGAGGCGTAGGGCTGGGATTATCCATCACAAAACAACTCGTGGAGTTAATGCACGGCCGAATCGCCGTCGAAAGTGAACACGGCAAAGGTTCGTCATTTACCATCCTACTCCCCATCATGCAAAAGGAATAACATGACTAAATCGTTTGTATTCATCGTTGAAGACGACCCAAAATTAAATGAGATCATCTCGATCACACTGGAAAAGGATTTCCAGATCGAGACCTGCACAGATGGCGATACGGCAATGGAACGTTTGAAAAGTATCGTTCCGCAGATCGTCGTCCTTGACCTCAACCTGCCCGGCTCCTCTGGCCGCGATATTCTGAAATATATTCGCTCTGATGAACGGCTTGTAAATACGCGCGTCATCCTTGCCACCGCCGATGAGCGCCAGGCAGAGACTCTTACAAACAGCGCCGATATTGTTCTGCTCAAACCGGTCAGCCCGGGATTGCTACGGGATCTGGCCATACGGATCAGTGCGGGATAAATCATGTCGTTCATCGCTGAATTTCAATCGCACCTCCCGAAAGACCTTCGCAAGAAATTCAACCAACTCAATACACCCTTCGCTATCCAAACCTATTTGGAGAGCATAACGTACAAAGGCGAGGAGCGCGACCGCTCTCCGCTCAATGTGATGTTGGACAATCAAGGGCACTGCCTCGATGGCGGATTTTTAGCTGCGCTCTGCCTTTGGCGCATTGGATTCAAACCGCTTCTGATCGACATTGTGCCTGATCCCGGTGTGGACGACGATCATGTGCTGGCGCTTTATCAGATCGAAGGGCGTTGGGGCGCACTCGCCAAGACGAACTACATCAACCTTGGTTTTCGCGAGCCCGTGTACAAAAACATTCGCGAGTTGGTGATGACCTACTTCGAGCATTACGTCAGCATTCATCAATTCAAGGTGTTGACAGGGTACACTCGTATCTTCGATGCTTCACGCTACACACGGTACAACTGGGCTTGGGATGAAGCTGGGGCGAACAAGGTGTATCACAAACATTTCTATGGTCGCAAGGCCATCCCCCTCATCACAAAGAGCATGGCCGCCCGTCTCAGCCCGGTCACAGACCGCGCATACGAGGCAGAAGTGTTACACACGAATTTGAATGAGTCTTTCGGGAATCGGAAATATTAAGTGCATTAAACACGAAGGGCACAAAGTACACAAAGGTTTAAGACTTAAGGTTTTTTATCTTCGTGACCGTTGTGTCCTTTGTGTTTAACTGATCTTCACAACCGTCTCTTTAGTTTCGATCATTTCAGCCTGAATCTTCCCCGCAGATAATTCACGTAATTCATTCTGAAACCCATCCAATGCCTCGACTGGGAATTGTAGGGTCATCGTGATGTCGCCACCGAAATCTTCACCCAACACTTCCCCATGATTGCGAGTTGTCATCAATCGGATACGTTCCAGCAGATTGTATGGAATGGCGACCATCACAACATGAACCGCGACTCTTCGTCCGCGTTCCACTGCATTGACCACGAGTTGCGTGGACTCGGTGTATGCTTTCACTAACCCACCTGTCCCCAACAACGTCCCGCCGAAATAACGTGTTATCACGACCGCCACATCGCCAAGTCCACTGCCGCGTAGGACCGCCAGAGCAGGCTTACCTGAAGTCCCGCTCGGCTCTCCGTCATCTGAACAAAATTCAGTGACGGTGTTTCCGCCGCCGATAATATATGCAGGGACGTTATGACTCGCGTCCGCAAATTCGTGGCGGATACGAGTCAGGAAGGCGCGGGCGGCTTCGACAGAGGAAACAGGCGCGAGCGTGGCAATGAAGCGTGAATTTATCACGATAAGCTCACGTCGAATTTCAGTCAAAGGGACAGAGTAGAGTCTCGCGTTCAATCTATCTTTAGATCCATTTCAAGAAGCCTGCAAACACGATCAAGGCAACAATATCCACAGCCCAAAGCGTGCCAACGACTTGTATCTTTTGTTTGAGTTCTTTCAGATCAAAAACCCAAAAGGAGAACACAAAGAACCACAAATATCCGAAAATAAAAATCAAGATCGGCGTACCACGATTCCACCATGCATAATCCCATGTGAGTGCATTGGCAGAGTTGAGGAAGTATTCGATGAGAACAGAAAAGGCCGCACCGCCGAGCGCTACCGCCCAACGATTTGGAATACCAAGGTATTTGAAGTTCTTATCGGGATGCAGCATCTTTGTCCAAATAATTCCCGCTACTGCGAACATGAACATTGTTTCAATATTCAAGCCAACCAAAATGAGATACGCGGTGGGACCTGGCTCCGCCCAAATGGGAGCGTACCCCGTACCACGCAACACAAGGCTGTTGATGATCTCATTCAGCCAGTCCGCGCCCCAAAAGGCGAGACCTGCCAATACAAGATTCCAATTGCGTTTCTCGGCTTCAACAGTATAGACATAGAATACAAAAGCCAGCAATGGAATCACATACCACTGAAAATTACTCCCATCCCGCAAACGCGACAACGCTTCCAACGCAAAATCAGACATGGTGCCTCCGCTGATGAAATTGATTTCGATCTTGAGGCTATTGTAGTCCTGATTGAATGAATGCCGCAACGGCGAATATCGACAGAGGAGTATAATCTCATCAAAAGGGACAAAAAGTATGCAGATGTTACTCCACTCAATACACCACAGATCAACACGGATGAACGCCGATTTTCAGATAAACTGCCATCAACGAACTCTTAAATCCTTTTTATCTGCGTTCATCTGTGGTTAAAAGCGAATTTCAAAATACTTTCTAAAAATAATGAAAACACGGAACACTATTTTCATCTGGCTATTGTCGTTGCTGTTTCTGGTTGCTTGCGTTAACTCGTTTGTGCCTACCGCCTCACCCCCAACCGTGACACCTGTCACGCCTTCACTGACAGCCACTCAAACGCCTATTCCACCAACGCTCACAGCGACAACAATTCCCACATCGACGTCCACACCCGAGCCAACAGGATGCCAGAAGCCGCCTGACGATTACGCACGAGCCGATGTCAACGGCTGGACAGTGAATCAGCGCACGCTGTCCATGCTCGCGCATGCGCAAGAGCTATACGGTGGCGAGATCGACCTCACAGAATACGCCATCACACAGGGAAGCTATCACGACAACGGTTCAGCATCCTTTGGCACGCATCTGGGCGGCGGCGCAGTGGACCTTTCCGTGATGCAGTACGGAACGTACACCGTGCTATGGGATGATATCCCAGTGATGATCCACGCCCTGCGGACGGCAGGTTTTGCCGCCTGGTTTCGTGATTATGGAGAGTTATATCAAGACTCAGCCTATCACATCCACGCCATCGCGATCGGCGACAAGGAACTTTCCTCTGCTGCACAAGAGCAACTCACCGGGCCATCTGGCTACTTCCGTGGATTCATCGGCCTGCCAATCGAAACGTATGGCGAGCCACAACCAGATGAATTTGGAGGTCCCATCATCTGCCAGTGGATGCTTGATCTCGGTTATCAAGATTTGCGGTAGCGGTATAATCTTCCGCAAGGAAATATTTATGACAGGGCATATAGAAAAGAAGTCAACTCCATACCCTCTCCCCGCGGGAGAGGGACAAGTCAACACGCCGATCAATCATCACAAACAGGCGCCGCACTGAGCCTGTCGAAGTGGTGAGGTCACAAGACAAACCCCTCTCCCGTCTCCCCCACGGGGGAGAAGCCCAAACCATCCTCGAACAAAGTTCATCCTCGGAAAGTCAACAAGCCCATCAAACGATCAGCCCCCTTCCCATTTGGGAAGGGCGGGGGGATAGGTCCAACCAACACGCCGATCAATCGTCACAATCAGGGTGAGGTCATGACACGCATCGCAAAGTCCGTTTCCATCACCAAATTACCAGTAGGAGGCTACTCATGAATGAAAATCAAAGCCAAACAGAATCTTTACTAGATATCGTACAGGGAATTGAAGGAAAATCAATAATGCTCCCAGAGTTTCAGCGTGATTTTCGATGGGAACTCGAGCAAACATATGATCTTTTCGACTCATTAATTAAAGATATTTTTATAGGCACTATCATATACGGCAAGCCATCGTTCGGGATGACATTGCGAGAAATTGACATGAGACCAAGAAGAGGCAAGGGGAGTAACGCCAAATTGAAAACGTATGATTTTTCTACTGAACAAATCAAATTAAAGACCCAAACAGAAAATTTAAAAGTTGTCCTCGACGGACAACAGCGAATCACGTCTATCCATAGAGCAATCGTTGGAAAAGATACGGTTTATCTTATATTAAATGAAGACTTAGATGAAGAAGCGGCGAAAGATAAACCACTTGAAGAAATTTTTAAAGAGGTTTCTGGAGAAGAAAGTGAGAAATCTATTTCTATAAAACTTTCAGACGCATATGATGTTGAAACTGGAAAACTTGAGGAAGATGAAGATTTCAATCAACGATTTAGTCAAACGCTTTTTGCAAAGAAACGATTAAGTGCAACTGACTCCGAAACACTAAACAGAAAGAGGGCTTGCGAAAAGATATTTCGTCGAACAATTAGAAAATTAAACGATCTCTATAAGCAGCAAAAAATGGTGGCGTATTATTTGCTCGACATGAACTTAGATAAGTTTTGCATCTTTTTCGAACGCAGTAATAGCCGCGGCATTCAATTAAGCTTCACAGATATTTTGGCTGCCAAACTTTATCATGGTTTCAACTTACGCAAGAAAGTTGAGGAGTTTGAAGATCAAAACAAATTGAAACTAAACAGAGAAATTGTTGTACGCGCGATTGCATATATTTGCGGGGTGGAAGACGGGAAGGCGTTGGCTATTGATCGAAAAGCAATTCTAGACGAACTCGATGCAGATGACTTCAACAAACACTGGGACAAAGTATGTAAGTTGTACGCAGAAAGCCTTAGTTATTTATCAGGTCAACATTATATTCTGTCCCAAGATTGGATGCCATCAGAAAACATGGTCATACCAATAATGATGTTCAGGCATCATACAAAAGGTTTCGATCAGATAACTGAGGAACAACGTCAGTTTCTAGAGTTTTGGTATTGGTCTTCTATTTTTTCAAACAGATACAGTTCTTCGTCTAATGAAATTATTATTGCAGACAGTAAGGCATTAACTCAAATTGCAAATGATGAGAAAATAAATATTAGAGGCTACTTCAATAGGATGAGACCATTAATTGCAGAATCCGCAGACCTATTTAGCTATTCAAAACGAACAAGCGCTATTTATAGAGGTGTATTGAACTTACTAAACTACGAGTCAAAGGGTTTAATGGATTGGAACAGCTCACAGAAATTAATCAATGTACCAAACCTTGACGACCATCACATATACCCTAGTGCCTATATTAATAATTCACCGTCCTTAGATATAGAACAAGAGGAAGCAGAGCAATTGGCTGACTGTGTTGTCAATAGAACACTTATACCCAAAATCACCAACATAAAAATCGGAAAGAAACCACCTCAGACTTATCTTTCTGAAATTCAGCAATATTCAAATCAAAATTTGGCAAACTGTTTGCTAAGTCATAAAATACCAAAAGAACTTATAGCAGACGAAGCATATAACGGTCTATTTAAGCTCTTTCTTGAAGATCGTGCCAAAGCAATATATGACATTATCAACAAATACACAAACGAAACTCGACAAAGCATAATAAACAGATACGGAATTGTCTTCGAAGAAACTACCAATTAATAACAGAACCCCGAAAATAATTTTTCGGGGTTCTGTTTTCTATAAACCCCTAATACCTCCCCCTCTTCACCTCAACCTCAGGATTCGCCAACTCATCCTCCCTCGCCGGGAACACCTGCACCGCGCACGCCTTGAACTCGGGAATCAACGCCTGCGGGTCGAGCGCGTCGTTCGTCAATAAATTTGCGGCGGCTTCGGCGAAATGCCACGGGATAAACACCACGCCCACCGTCGTCTTCTCGGTGACAGTGGCGCGCAAAACAATTTCACCGCGGCGCGACGTCACGCGCACAGGCATGTTATTCGTGATGCCGTGCATCTCCGCGTCCGCGGGGTGCATCTCCACGCGCGCTTCGGGGTACGCCTCATTTAGCGCCGAGTTGCGCGTCATCGTCCCGCCGTGCCAGTGTTCGAGCAACCGCCCCGTCGTCAAAATGAACGGATACTCGTCATCGGCTTCCTCCATCACGGGCACATAATCGAGCACGTGGAATTTTCCGCGCCCGCTAGGGAAGGTCTCGGTGAACAGCGTCGGCGTGCCAGGATGATCCATATCAGGCACGGGATAGATCAACCCGACCTTGTCGATGCGTTCATATGTCACGCCCGCATAATCCTTGTTGACGGACGCCATCTCACGCAGGATTTCCTCCGGCGATTCATAATCCCATTTGGATGAAGAGCTACGCTTCAATCTACGCTCGAGCCTGCTCGCCAGATCACAAAGTATTTGCCAATCTGGACGCGCCAGCCCACGGGGCGGTTGAGCCGTCCGCACCCGTTGGACTCGCCTGTCGGTATTGGTGAACGTCCCATCCTTTTCCGCGAACGGAGTCGCAGGCAGAAAGACATCCGCAAACGCGCCCGACTCATTGATGAACAGATCCTGCGCGACGAGAAATTCGAGATGCGTCATGTGCTTGCGCGTCTCGTTGAGATTCGGCTCCGACATCATCGGGTTCTCGCCCATGATGTACAACGCCCGCACACC
Source organism: Candidatus Defluviilinea proxima (assembly GCA_016721115.1). Lineage (NCBI taxonomy): Bacteria > Bacillati > Chloroflexota > Anaerolineae > Anaerolineales > Candidatus Villigracilaceae > Candidatus Defluviilinea > Candidatus Defluviilinea proxima. The sequence continues at coordinate 2,842,055 of JADKIW010000001.1, read as the reverse complement.
GCCCTCATGCGCATGACTCAAAATCTCAGTAGTGGTGAGACCGAGTTTACGCGAGAGACCGCCGGGTTCGATGTTCCAGGTCTGCTCCCATTTCGCCGCGTTGGCTTCGTTATCCACGCGCATGTAGCCGGGATAATGGAACGGCATCGCGCCCATGTCGCTCGCGCCCTGCACGTTGTTCTGTCCGCGCAAAGGATTCAGTCCCGTGCCATCGCGCCCGATATGCCCTGTGAGGAACGCCAAATGGATGAGCGCCATCGCGCTGGCGGTCCCATGTGAAAGCTGTGAGATGCCCATACCCCAATAGATCGCGCCGTTCTTCGCCGTGGCATACATCCGCGCCGCTTTGCGAATATCTTCGGCAGGCACACCTGAAAGTTCTTCGGCATATTCAGGCGTGAACTTTTCCAGTGACTCGATAAAATCCTGAAAGCCTTCCGTGCGCTTCGCGACAAAATCGTGATTGACCAACCCCTCTTTGACAATGACATGTGCCATCGCACTGAACACAGGCACATTCGTCCCTGGTTTGAGCGGCAGCCACAACTCGGCGAAGTCCACCAAGTCAATGCGGCGCGGGTCCACGACGATCATCTTCGCGCCATATTTCTGCACCGCTTCCTTCATCTGCAACGCAATGATGGGATGATTCTCGCCCGTGTTCGACCCCGTGACAATGAACACATCGTTTTGGATCACTTGCGAAGCCGTATTGCTCATTGCTGAAGAACCTATTGCTTTTAGAAGCGCAACTACCGATCCCGCATGGCATAAGCGCGTGCAATGGTCAACATTGTTCGTGCGGAACAACGTCCGCCACATTTTTTGCAACAGATAATTATCTTCATTCGTGGCCTTGGCGCAACAATAGACCGCCATCGCATCTGAACCATCGCGTTTGTAAATGCGTGTGAGGTTATCCGCAGTGATATTCAGCGCGGTATCCCAATCGGTTTCGACCCAATCCCAGAGATTGGAAATTTGGGAATCGGGAATCGGTTTACCGTCTCGACTGACGGCAAAGACCTGTTCGCGTCCATCTGGCTTCGGCTTGCCATCTAACAAATATCTTCGCACTAAAGGAGTGGTCACGCGCTTGGGGTGATAGATAAAGTCATACCCAAAGCGTCCCTTCACACACAAGTTTCCATGATTGACAGGCGAATCGAACGGCGACGTAACCTTGAAAATAAAATCATCCTTGACGTGCAGTTCTAAACTACATCCCACGCCACAGTAGGGACAAGTGGTTGTGACAACTCGGTCTGCAACAACACGCTTTTCATCAAGTTTGAGTTCAGCAACCATAAGGGCCTCCAAACGTTTTCACGTTTAAACGTTCTAACGTTTTTCCTTTCGTTGTTTCCTGCCCGTGTTCATCACGCTGACATCTTCCGCAGAGATGCCTTGCTCCAATAAATACTGTCTCTTCGGCTTCAATGCACCTGTGGGACACACTCCCACACATTGACCGCACAACACACACGTTGTTTCAGGGATGGGTTTATCAAAGAACGTACTGATCTGCGTTTCAAATCCACGTCCCTCAAAATTGATCGCGTACGTATACTGCGCATCCTCCGCGCAGACTTGCACACACCGCCAGCACAACAAGCACTTCGAGTAATCGCGGATAAACATCGGATTATCTTCGATCACTTCTGACTCGCGTCGTTCCGCATCAGGGAAGCGGTCCGCGCTCGCGCCGTATTCATCCATCATCGTCAAAATCTCAGGCGCATCGGACAAGTCCATGGTGGATGCCAGCATTTCCAAGATCGTCTTGCGGGCACGGTCAATTCGTTCACTGCGTGTCTTCACCTTCATATCCTTGGCAACTTGCACAATACACGAAGGCTGAAGCAATCGCATCCCTTCCACTTCAACGACACACATGCGACACAGTCCGTTCGCTGTGGTGGCTTCGTGAAAGCATATGGTTGGAATGTCAATTCCATTTTCACGTGCGGCATCCAGAATCGTTTTGCCTTGTTCTACACAAATTTCATTTTCGTCGATAAATAGTGTCGAATTTTCAGCCATAAGTTGCTCCTGGCAATACTACTCAATTCTCGTTATCGTTTGCAGCATCATAGTCCTCACACTCATACCATACATTATGAGGGGTTCTTACTTTCACATTCCATCGTTGTTTGGCATCAACGCTATAATTTTGAATTTCTCTTTCAATTCCTTGTAACATACTATGTGCCTGCCATTGGGACAAGTTAAAAGAGCGCCAATCCTTCACGCTATCGTCATAATTATCAAAATGCAAATAACATACGAGAGCCGCCCCAACCCCTTCATGCACCCATTCTGGATACGATGATGAACGAAATTCATCTACCAAAGCAGGTACAGAATCATCTGAAAGCGAAGCAAGATGGGCAACATTCAGATTCTTGCCCTGTAAAGTGCGAGGAACATTATGTTTAATAATGGCCGCATCAATATTAACCAATGTTATGGATACTGCAAAACCCATAGCAGCAAAGACCAGCGCAAGAGTGAAGTGTCTTTGACGTTGCGTCACTTCAAGAGCAACAACAGCAATCAGCAACACGGCAAGCCATATTAAGAAGATACGTGGGTAAAGGCGAAGTCTTGAGAAACCATGCCACCAAATACTAAGAGAGATACGTTGATAGGCTGAAACTAAAATAACCATAACGAGAGCTACAGTAGCTATATTTAACCCTGAGAATATTCTCTTTTGAGTATCCATTTCTCTTCGGACAATAGTGCTCAGCACAATCGATAAAATAAGACTCAAAAAGGCCACTGCAATCAATTCGTTGAATCCACGGCGTGCATACTGGGAATATGTATACCCATCAACTCCAATGTTTGCCTGACCGCCAAAAAAATATTGAAACTGTACAACGACAAAAGCGATGAACAAAATAATCACACTACCTAGAATAACTGTTGACTCTGCAAATCCAAGAAACGGTTTGACGGTCGGTATGTGTTCCCCATTCAACTTTTCATCTTTACTTTTCCATGCGGAATGTATAAACACGCCAGCTAGCAGATAGGCATAGATCAATATCAAAATCCCACGGAATATATTATCTGAAAGATCCTCAAGATTAAGAAGGTCATCCAGCTTTCTCTCAAATACCACATCACCAGCCGCCAACAGGGACCCAAAACAGGCAACGATCGGCAAGGCAATCGCCAATCCACGCAGTAACGCCCAGATTGTGAAACTCTTTTGTCCTGTAACAGATTCAATTTGAACTTTACGCGCTCTGGGGGCATATAGCAAAAGTCCAGTTAGCACATCACCAATCAAAAGAAAAAATTTGTTTATGTAATTCCCAAATCCATATTGCGTCCAATGCCCGCCCATATAGGACGTTGCAAACAAACCAACAGAAAACAATGCAAAAGTAAAGCCAAGAAAAACAGTTAAAGGCTCTTGTCGGATAATCGTAAAAACGGAAAAGAACAAGAGCGGAACAAGTAACCAGACACTATTTTTTGCTGGTCGTATCTTATTTGAGAACAGCCAATAACCACCACCTAACAAACATAGGACTAAAAATATAGGAAAATTGATGCCAATATCCTTTTTCCAGAAAAGATTGTCGAACATCCAACCAAGAACTAAAGCAATCACTAACAGCGCATTTGAATTTTTATAGATTGGGTTTTCAAGTTCAGGATCAGATTTAGGTTGAGTCGCCATAACTTCCTGAACAAGCTTAGGAATAGGCACATCTTCCCTTGGAACATCCACAGTTTTGGGGGATCTCTTTTTTTGAATGACTTTCTTTGTAGGTTGCTTTTTTGTGGCTTGCTTCTTTACTGGTTTCATTTCTTTACTTACCTCCTAATTTACTTTGAATTTGAAACCTTAGACGTTTGATCAACTATAAAAAGTTCCGGCCACAACTTGATCGCGGACAAGACCGCACTTGCCGCCGTCTGCCCCAAGCCACAGAGACTCGCATCCGTCATCGTCCAGCCGACATCTTGCAAGCGGAGAATGTCATCGGACAGGGTTTTGCCGCCTGCGATACGACTCAAGATTTCTTTTTGGCGTTGTGTACCCATCTGGCAGGGATAGCACTTACCGCAAGACTCATGCGCAAAGAAATGGCTGAGTCGCTTGAGCACATCGCGCATGTCGCGTGTCTCATCGAAGACCATCACAACGCCAGAGCCCAAAGGCAAACCAGCCACGCGTAAATCTTCAAATGTCATTTTTACATCGAGGTGCTCAGACGTTGCAAAGGCGCCAGCTGCACCACCAAACAACACGGCCTGTAATCCTTTATCCGTTTCAGAGTCCGTTGAGAGGCCAGCCATCTCCAGCAGTTCGCGCAACTTCATCCCAAATGGGATCTCATACACCCCCGGCTTCGCCACGTCACCTGAAACGCAGAACAACTTCGGCCCCGGCGATTTCTCTGTGCCGATCTTACGATATTCGGTTGAACCCATTGAAATGATCAATGGGACATTACAAAGAGTCTCAACATTGTTGATGACTGTCGGTTTTCCAAACAACCCATGAGTCGTCGGGAAGGGCGGCTTGATACGCGGAAAGCCGCGCTTCCCTTCGATGGACTCAAACAGCGCGGTCTCCTCGCCACAAATATAGGCACCAGCGCCGACGCGGATCTCAATATCAAACAAAAAGCCAGAACCGAGAATATTCTCGCCAAGCAAATTAGCTTCACGGGATTCGTTCAATGCATTTTCGAGTACAGGGAGAATATAGGGATATTCTGCACGGATGTAGATATATCCCTTACTCGCGCCGATGGCATAGGCGGCAATACACATCCCTTCGATGGTGCGATGTGGGTCATCTAGCAACAGAACGCGGTCTTTGAACGTGCCCGGCTCGGATTCGTCCGCGTTGCAGACAACATACTTCTGGTCTGCGTCTGCTTTCGCCGCACCTTCCCATTTGACCCCTGTTGGGAATGCCGCGCCGCCACGCCCGACCAAACCCGAAGCCTTGATCTCGTTCACGATCTCTTCAGGTCTCATTCCCAATGCTTTTGTGAGTGCTGAATATTTTCCATACTTTGCCAGCGACGTTGTGCCATTGCCGCAGTTGGCGGTCAATAAACGTGTTTGACCATAGACCATAGACCGTGGACGATACGTATCAGCACTTGCATCGTTTATCGTCCATTGTCCATTGTCCATCGTCCAAGACGCTGGCGCCTGATCACAAAGCCCAAGGCATGGACTCGCTTCAATGGTGAGAGACAGGTCATCGTGAGTCTGACCGGGTTTCAATCCATGATGAGCACAAAGATAATTTAAAATTCCGTCTGCATCTTTGATGCCGCATGCTATATCCGTACATACACGGATGACATGCTTACTGGTTGGTATATCATAAAAGAGGGAATAGAATTCGATAACCCCGTAAACATCAGCAAGTGGAACGTGCAAAGCTTTTGCGATCTCTACGGCAACAGGTTCAGAGATCCAGCCATATAAAGTTTGAGCCGCATGCAAGGCTGGCAACAGCCCTGAGCGGCCCAAAGGAATATAGGTTTCGATTGCAGTTTGGAGAGCGACGTTCTTTGCATCTGTCATACCTGCTCCATTTGCTAAAAGTGAGTCCGAAACAGGGCGCAGGGCAAGACAAACAGGTTATGTTAAATTTGCGGTCGGTAAATAACGTGGTTGTCTGCGATACTGGGTGGCCTGTTCGAACGCATACGCATACTTGATCAGTTCAGCATCCTGCCATGCTTTGCCAAAGAAGGAGATGCCGACAGGTAAACCAAAAACAAATCCGGCAGGGACGGTAATGTGCGGATACCCCGCCACGGCCGCAGGTGATGTGCTTTCCATATCCCAATTGATCGCATCACCATTCGCGAGGTCGATCACCCAGGCCGGGCCGCCTGAGGGCACAATGATGGCATCCAATTTGTGCTTGCGTATCACCGCATCGATTCCTTCTTTGCGGGTCAGTCGCAGATTCTTTGCAAGCGCATCCGTATATTTCTTTTCGCGCAAAGAACCCTTCTCTTGCGCGGCGATCATGTGTTCCTGTCCGAAGTAGGGCATTACACGATTTTCATTTTCTTCGTTGAAGCGGATCACATCTTCCATCGAATGCACACGGGCTTCATCACCAAGTGATTTGAGATACTTGTTGAGGTCCGCTTTAAATTCGTAATGCAACACATCCAATTCGGTCGCGCTGAATTTATCAAAGTTAGGGACTGTCACCGGGTCAATGATGACCGCGCCCAATTTCTTCATCACATCAATGCACAACTCGAATATCTTGATGATCTTTGGATTTGAACCCGCCATATTTCTGGCCACACCGATACGTGCGCCTTTGAGCCCATCGTAATCAAGAGACTTTGCATAATTGGACAAAGCCCGCTTCTTGCTTAACTTTGTGGCTGGATCAGCAGAATCAATTCCCGTCATCGCCCCAAGCAAAAGAGCCGCGTCGGCAACTGTCCGTGCCATGGGACCGGGGGTATCCTGGCTGTGCGCAATGGGAATGATTCCACTGCGGCTCAACAAACCAAGCGTTGGCTTGATACCAACGATACCATTCGTCTGCGCTGGGCAAATGATGGAACCATCTGTCTCCGTACCAACTGCCACCGCCGCAAGATTCGCCGCGATCGCAGCCCCTGAACCAGACGAAGATCCACACGCCGAACGATCCAACGCATGAGGATTACGTGTCAACCCGCCACGTGAAGACCATCCACTCACAGAAGGCTTGCCACGAAAGTTTGCCCACTCGCTCAAATTGGTCTTGCCAAGGATCAACGCTCCCGCCTTGCGCAATTGCTTCACGATGAACGCATCCTTTTCGGCGATGTTCCCTTCCAATGCAAGAGAGCCCGCTGTCGTTTGCATGCGGTCATGTGTATCAATATTATCTTTCAACAAAACAGGGATTCCGTGTAATGCGCCGCGCACCTTACCCGCTTTTCGTTCTGCATCCAACGTATCGGCGATATCAAGCACGTCAGGGTTCAACTCGATGATCGAATTGATATATGGGCCATTCTTATCCACGGCCTCAATGCGCTGAAGATACAACTCTGCGATCTGATGCGAAGTCAATTCCCCCGCTTCCATTTTTTCTTGAAGTTCAGAGATCGTCCATTCCGGTAAGATCATCCCACTCGCTCCTGTGAAATAAATAATACGAGCGGGATCATCGTCCCCCGCCAGTTATGTAGTGTTCCAACTGAGAGATCATAAATTTCTGCTCGTCGACCATTTCCTTCAATGCATCACGGGCCGAGATCAACCCGATCAGGTCATTCCCTTCGAACACCGGCAAGTGACGGATACTCTTATCGATCATTACCGCCACACATTCTTCTACAGATTGGTCGGCCTGCGCATACAAAACCTTGGAGGTCATGATCTCCTCCACCTTCGCCGTTTTGGAAGAACGGCCGTGAAGATCCACCCGGCGCACAAAGTCCCGCTCCGAGACGATCCCCAGCACCTTATCCCCAGACATCACGAGCAACGCGCCAGTGTTTGCATCGGCCATTATCTTCAAAGCCTCAAACACTGTTGTATCCGGCGTAACCGAAAACACACTCTTCCCCTTCTTTCGGACGATATCACGCAAATTCGTCATACCAGCCTCCTTTTTGATGTCTGTGGAACTACGCGAAGTATAGACTCAAATCGGTTCTCTGACAAGCGACGAACGTCCTGCGCATCATCCTTAACCGACACCTGATTCAGCCTCGAAAAGTCGATTTTTCCCGTTTGGCATGCAAAACCCGCTTTATACATCGCTATAAGAAATAGCAAACGATCAATGACATAACCCCTTCCCATCTATAACTCTAAACCCACTATCTTGCCTACACGCAAATCAGTAAACGTTTTGCGTAATCCCCCACCCTGCGCAAATCTGGCGGACCTGTTCCGGGCTGAGGCCATCGGCCTTTTCGCCGGTGGACAGGTTCAAGGACTCATAATGAGCCGCCGCTTCCGCATATTCGATCAAATCCAAAGCGTGCAAAACCGAATTATCCGCACGTGATACCACTCCATGCCGCGCCCAAACCACAAGTGGATGCTCTCGCATGGAACGTACGGTCTCGGTCATCTGTTCATCCGAACCGTTGACAATAAAGGGCAACATACCCATTCCCTGCGGAATGCTCAAGATCGTTTCGGGTTGCCAACGAAAAAGGTGTCGATTGAAATAGTTCTCATCCTGATACGCAGGGATATGACTCAAGTATGTGAGATTCGTAGGCTGGGCATGAAGCACGGTATGTAACTGTATATCACGGGCGCGCATCTGGTCATGATGAATCGCAAGATGTGAATTGAACTCACTCGTCACCCGCTTGAACGGACAATCTTTCGCTATGAACATCGTCCCTGTTTTGCCGCCTTCATTCACAACGATACACGCCAGATTACTGGTTGGCGAATCGATGATCTCTCTAAGCCGTCTGCCAGAACCTGTAACAATGATCGTTGCACCAGCCAGTTCTGGAGCGTCTACAGGTAACGTAATTTCAGTAACCTGTGGAAATATGTCCAGCACATCCAACGCCCCGCGCACACACACCGATACATTTCCCGCAGCACCTTCGGCCGCACCTACATCGGAAAGTCGTTTACCTGCCAGAGCAAGTTGAGAAAGTAAAAATTCAAGATCCAATGAAATTTTTTCTGCCATATCAAACCTTTTTAATTCGCAAGATGAATATCAATTGTACCTATTTCTTGTGATTAAAAAAATCACCGCCTTCGGGTTAGGCGGTGAACGTGCTTTGCTTTTTGTGTCGGGGTGGAGAGATTTGAACTCTCGACCTCACGGACCCGAACCGTGCGCTCTACCGGTCTGAGCCACACCCCGGTACGGTCCCCTTTTGGGGGAAAGCGTGCGAATTATACCATTGCAATTTGTTTTGGCAAGTTATGGGTTGAGCAATACTTCCTGGCTGTATAAGTAAAACAAACCCTTCACACGGTCATCATCCTGTCGAACAACAAGGCGCGCCGATGTAGCTTCTGTGATCTTGTATGGAATGGTCGTTTCGAATTTTTGCGGGTTGATCGTTTCCACATTCAAAATTCGCAAACCGATGGATTTCCCTTCAGCGTCCATCAACTCAAGAATGACCGGCTGAAGGTTGAAAGGCCACACATCTCCACTCACGCTCAGAACGCCGCCGGAAACTGATTCGTCAACTACAGGCTTGATCACACCGACAGGCTCAGATGGGTTCCCCGGCGGATTGACCTCACTCACACCCGAAGACAATAACAACACACGGACGGAGTTGAGTGATTGGATCCTACCGGCCTTGTCGAACGTAGTTACAGTCACACGACCCACTTCAGCTGTTGCAGGTATTTCAAACGGGATCTTGGCAGTCTGCAAGAGGCCATCGGTGGATGTAGGCACATTACGTTTTACGATCCGCGCGAGTAGACGTCCATCTTCACCGAACAGGTCAATTTGTACGCGCTTACTGGCGCCAGAGATAATGTTCATCTTGAGGCTGATCGGTGAAACCACCTTGGACATTGGTCCCGGCGCGAGGATCTGGATGGCAGAGATCGAATGGCCGGGAATGGCCGTTGGTGTATATGTAGGTGCAGGTGTGGGGCTAAGAGTCGGTTCGGGAGTTAGGGTGGGAAGAACAAGAGGTTCCGTTGGAACGGACGCAACGTAAGTGGCGGTTGCCGCCGAATCGTTGGTGGCTTGTGCAATAGCACCAGCGGTCAACGCAATCACTGTTGGCAGATATTCAGGAGGATAATTTGTCGGGACGGATTGAGCCGGTGAGGAGCAACCAACTATCAGTCCGAGAAGCGAGGCGAGCAGGAGGAGTGTACGTTTCATTGATTAAATAAAAAGCACGTCGCACGGCGTCAAATCCTGATCCAGTACGACGCGCTTATTTTGAAATTATAGTCCGTAGATCTCGCTGTATTTCTTCGTCAGGTAACGGACGTAAGGTTCGAAGGTGATCTTTGAACCGGTCACACTTTGAACGAGTGCCTGCGGCTCATATTTACGGCCATGTTGGTGAATGTTCTTGCGAAGCCAGCCAAGCAATTCGCTGAAGTTACCCTTACGGATCTGGTCATCGAGGTCGCGGATATCTTTGTTGATCTTCTCCCAAAGTTGCGCGGAAACGAGGTTGCCGAGCGCATAAGTAGAGAAGTAACCGATGGAACCGCCCGACCAGTGAATATCCTGCAAGACACCCTTTGCATCGTTGGGAGGCGTGACGCCGAGGTATTCCTGCATCTTGGTGTTCCAGAGTGCGGGTAGGTCTTTGATGGCAACACTGCCCTCAACCATTGCGATCTCAAGTTCAAGGCGCAACATGACGTGAAGATTGTAAGTAGCTTCATCGGCATTAACACGGATGAGCGAGGGCTGAACCTTGTTGATGGCCTTGTAGAAAGCCTTGAGGCTGACACCATCCAATTGCGCAGGGAATGTTTTCTTGAAGGCGGGGAAGAAATGCTCCCAGAAAGGCAGTGAACGCCCTACAAGATTTTCCCACATGCGAGATTGCGATTCGTGCACAGCCAGTGATGTTCCACTTGCGAGCGAAGTGCGGGAATATGCATGGTTAACACCCTGTTCGTACATGGCATGTCCGGCCTCGTGCATGGTGCTGAACAACGTAGCAGTGGGATTATCGTTTTCAAAACGAGTCGTGATACGGACGTCATCCACATCAAAAGTGGTTTCAAAAGGATGCGCGGCTTTATCCTGACGGCCTCGGCTCCAGTCGTAACCGAATTTGGTCACAACATCCACACCGAAATCCATCATCTTCTTTTCGTTATACTTCTTATAAAGGAAGTCGTCCTTCACTTGCTTGGCAGAGGCAATGGCCTTGATCAACTCCACCTGTTTGGGGCGCAAGCCATTGAAGATCGCCTTGACGTCAGCTGTCTTCATGCCAGGTTCGTAGTTATCAAGCAGAGTGTCGTAAGGATGGTCGGCAGGAGGGAAAAACGAGACGTAGCGTCTGACAAGCTCTACAACTTTTTCAAGGTGCGGCAAAAAGATGGAGAAATCTGATTTGCTTCTGGCTTCCACCCATGCTTCGAACGCTTTCGACGAGACAACAGCCTGCTCCGCAATAAAAGAGGGAGGAACGCGTTTTGCCTTGTCGAAGTCACGAGCCGCCACACGGACCATGATGGCATCGTCCGAATCAGAGCCGGCGTATTCCGCATTGAGGTCTTCCAGCAAGCGGCCGATCTCGTCGGTGATAAATTTTTCTTGTGCGATCTTGCTCAATGTAGCGATCTGCTGTCCGCGGGCTTCGTTGCCACCGGGTGGCATGTTCACTTGTTGATCCCACTCCAATACAGCGGCGGCCTTGCCAATATCGCTAACTTCCCCCAGAAGTTCCTTTAATTGATTTAATTTTTCACTCATTCATTCTCCTATAGTGAACGGGATAGCAATCCCAGTGTATGAATTTATGCCGCTGGAAATGCTATCCCGAATTATAGGATTATGCAACCTTCCAGCGCAGGGCTTCACCACGCAAACCAGCCAATACCTCAGATGCGATATCTTCGGAAGCGCGGATCTGTGCCTCAACGGTCTGTGCGCCAACATGCGGAGCGCCGATCACACGCGGGTGTGAAACTACATCTGTCAAACCGGGCGGCTCCGTTGCGAACACATCCAAACCAGCACCTGCCACTTTGCCACTGTTCAACGCTGCAACGAGGGCAGGTTCGTTAATGATACCACCGCGTGCGGCAGAGACAATTCGAACGCCCTTCTTCATTTTGGAGAAGGCTTCTTCACCCACCAGATCACGCGAGTCTTTTGTCAACGGTAAGTGGAGTGTGATGAAATCTGCACGAGCATACAATTCATCAAGTGTCAGGGGTTCTGCACCACGGCGCTTGATCTCATCCGCCGCGATCAACGGATCATAAGCCACAACAGTCATACCAAAGGCAGTGGCGCGCTTGCCTACTTCTGCACCAATACGGCCAAAACCAATAACGCCAAGTGTCTTTCCATTCAACTCAACGCCCTCAAGTTCCTTCTTCAACCACTTACCCTGTTTCAATCCTGCATCAGCACGAGGAATTTCACGGGCAACCGCAAGCATCAGGCCAAATGCCAGTTCGGCAACTGCCAATGTTGTGGACACTGGTGCATTGACAACTGTGATGCCCTTTTTCTTTGCGGCCTCGAGGTCAATGTTATCCACGCCAACACCGGCGCGGCCAATCACTTTCAGATTGGTAGCGGCTTCCATAACGGCAGCAGTTACCTTGGTCCGACCGCGAACGATAAGACCGTCATAGGCAGGGATCTCTTTGAGAAGGTCCTCCGCTGAAATATTATTGCGGTCATCGGCTTGAGCTGATGCACGCAATATGGACAGACCGCTTTCGTCAAGTCCATCAGTAATAAGAACTTTGAATGTAGTCATGGCGATATTTTATCCTTTTTATGGTGAAATTGTCCCAGTTTTAAACCTGTTTGGACAAATTGTTTAGTGACAATCGTTGGGGATTATTGGACAAATTGCAGGTCTTGCATAAGACGAAAAACAGGCCACGCTTCAAACGTGACCTGTTTTTGTTACTCGTATCTGAGAGCTTCTACTGGCTCGAGGTTTGCGGCTCGGCTGGCTGGGTAAATCCCAAAGAACAGGCCGATGATCGCTGAGAAACTCGTTGAAAGCAGAATAGCATCTGTTCCTACGATGGGTACAAAATTATTACCCGTTGCTTTGGCAACCTGCCCCACTGCAAAAGCAATGAGCCAGCCAAACATGATGCCAATAATGCCTCCTATAAAACTAAGCAACGACGACTCAGTAAGGAATTGAAGCAAAATATCTTTCTTGCGAGCGCCCAATGCCTTGCGTAGACCAATCTCGCGAGTACGTTCTGTAACGGACACAAGCATGATGTTCATGATACCAATACCACCCACCAACAGTGAAATGCCTGCAATACCGCCAAGGAAGATGGTCAACACACCTGTGATCGTTTCAAATGTTTTGAGGAAATCCTGTTGCGTGAAAACAGTAAAGTCATCAGCACCAATAGGCGTACGATGACGCTGACGCAAAATATTTGCGATCTCTTCTGATGCGCTCGGTACCGCTTCCGCAGTAGTGGCTTGTACATAGAGCACATCGATTTCATCTCTCGAGGCACGCTTTATAAGACGTGCCTGCGCAGTAGTGAAGGGAATGTAGGCATCACCATCTTCACTACCAAACGAGCCTCCACCTTTCCCCACCAAAATGCCGATCACACGAAAAGGTTGCCCTTCTATACGGATCGTTTCGCCAACAACTCCATCATGGTGACCAAAGAGTGCATCTGCCGCATCTGGTCCGAGCACCACAACGGACATCCGTCCAAGCATGTGCTCTTGGTTGACAAAATCACCTTCGGCAAGTTCGAGGTTACGCACGGAAGAATAATCCGGCGTCACGCCGGTAATTCTTGTTGTAGATTTTTCGCCGCCGAATGAAAGCGTCCCATTTCCCTGGATCACAGGGGCAACAACTGCCACAGAAGGCGCAGCAAATGGATCAGCGATCGCTTCTGCATCTGCAAGAGTGAGAGGACGATCATTGTTACCGCTTCTGTTACCGCCGCCTGGTCCACCTGGGCCATCTGCACTACCTTTGAACACGAACAACAGGTTCGTGCCGATACTGCTAATGGAACCCGTTATGGACGCCTGAGCGCCATTACCCACTGCTAACATGGCGATCACAGCGGCAACGCCGATCACAATGCCAAGCACTGTGAGGCCTGAACGCATTTTATTGCCATTCAAACTTTCAATGGCTTCGAGAAGGGCCTGTGCAAAACTCATTGTGTCATCCCTTCCGTTTCTTCACCGGACGATTCCAGTTCACCATCGCGCAAGCGGATCACGCGTTGGGTTTGTGCCGCAATATTGGGGTCATGTGTAACAATGACCAGAGTCGTGCCACGGTCCTTGTTGAGGTTGAGCAAAAGGTTCATGATCTCTTTTCCAACTTTGGAATCCAGGTTTCCAGTTGGTTCATCTGCCATGATCATGGCAGGGTCATTTACAATGGCACGCGCAACAGCCACACGTTGCTGTTGACCGCCTGAAAGTTCATAAGGACGATGTGTCATGCGATCTTTCAAGCCCACGGCTTCAAGGGCCGCTTGCGCACGCTCGCGTCGTCCTTCTGTGATACCTGCATAGCGTAAAGGTAATTCAACATTTCCCAAAGCTGTCAGACGTGAAAGCAGGTTGAAGCTTTGAAAAACAAACCCAACTTTACGGTTGCGAACGCTGGCAAGTTGATCATCATTCATATTTCCGACCGACTCACCATCCAGGATATATTCACCAGATGTCGGTCTATCCAGACATCCAAGTGTATTCATCATGGTTGACTTGCCAGAGCCGGAAGGTCCCATAATGGAGACAACTTCACCACGCCTGATCTTAAACGAAACACCGCGCAACGCCTGAACGTCAAACTCGCCCATTTTGTACGTTTTTACCAGGTTACGCGCTTCGATCACCCAGTCCATATTAGCCTCCGAACGGCCCACCATTAACGGTGGGTGGATTCAAAATGATCGAGTCACCTTCTTTGATATCGCCAGAGATAAGGACACTGTCGACGCCCGATGAAGAACCAAGTTGAACTTTGACCGGCTGGGGCAGACCATTTACAAGAATATATACAACCCGTTCAGAATCCACTAACCGTACTGCACGGTTGGGAACCAGCAAAACGTCATTCTCTTGTTTGACCACGACATTAACTGCGGCGGTCATACCGGGTTTCACAAATTCATCGGCATCTGTCAACTCAACAGTAACAGTAAAACTGACAACGCCGCCTGTATTCGTACCTACCTTCGCAACTTCGACTACTTCTCCGTGATACTCTTTACCTAAAATAGCATCAAAGGAAAGCGTGGCAGGTTGACCTACTGAGACACTGTTGATATCTACTTCAGAGACTTCCACATCCCCCAACAAACTGGAAAGATCATCCACGCGGAAGGCGGTTGCCCCCGCGCTGACCTGATCGCCGGAGAGAGGATAGGCTTCAGTCACAATTCCGCCGAATGGCGCGATCACACGTGACAGATTCAGGGTAGCCTGCGCCGCATCTACCCGAGCCTGAGCTGATGCGATCTCTACAGTGTTGCCGCTAGTTAATAGGTCATACGTTCGTTGGGCATCATTTAGTCTGGCTTCCTTGAGCTCAAGGTCTTCTTGTGCCTTTTGCTTGGTGGTTTCATCAGCCCAAACCTTTTTCTCGGTCTCAATAGGGAATTTTTTTCCATAAAATGTTTTGTACTCAATTTCCTTGATCGTGATGCGATTTTTGTCCAACTCGCGGCGCCAGTTATATGCCTTGGTGTAGGCATCTTTGGCCTTACGCAAATCGATCACAGCTTGCGCACGGGATGTATCAGAATTCAAAAGATCATCCAGCGATTTTTGTGCACTGGCAAGGTCTGCTTCGGCCAGAATGATGCTCTGCGGAAGCGATGTCTTGGAAAGGAAGGACATCACAAAGCCAGCGGGGACATTATCACCAACCTTCACATTGACCGTGTCCACGGTCCCGGCGGCCTGCCATATCAGAACAGCGCTCTGTTTGGCTCGGACCGTTCCGGTTGCACCGATTGTTGCTGTCAAATTGCCTCGTTTGACCGTTGCGGTCTGGAATCCTGTATTCGTGGTGGTGTTCTTGCTTTTATTCACGAAGAACACACCGGCCACGATAATGACCACAAGGAGCAATATCAGCACTATTCGATTTTTCTTTAGAAAATTACCCATTTTGTTGCCTCCACGAGGGGTTGCCTCGTTAAATGTTAAACGTAATATCCACACAAAATATTCAGCCCGAATTTATACCCCATAAATATGAATTGACGATGAATTTCAAGCATTACATTGACGAAAGTCTTATATTTCGCAATTGTGACGATTGTCGTCTAGTTTGGTGACATTCAAGCCTATAGACGCAGACCATGTTTGGTATGATTATTTTGAAGTCTTCGTCCATAACAAACTCTGGAGAAACTCATGCAGTTTATACCGAGTGAGACCCTCGTCATTGACCGCAAAGCAAGGGCCAATATGCCCTTCTTTGATCTTGACCTGCGCTCTCCAGAGGAACGGACCTGCGACTTCGACGGCGTCATCATTGAATTTGACCCAGAACGCGCAATGGTTGAAGCATCACGATGCATCCATTGCCCAGATCCTGCCCCCTGCATGGTCGCCTGCCCCACCAGCAATGATATTCCATCAGCCATGTGGCTCATCGAACAGGGACGTTTCGCAGAAGCCGCAGATTTATATCACAAGACCAGTTCCCTGCCAGAAGTTTGTGGACGCGTCTGCCCACACGAGGCACTATGCCAGGGGTCTTGTGTTCTCAACAAACATCATACACCCGTTCTATGCGGCGAACTCGAGGCTTTCACTGTTGATTATAAACGCCGTCACATGGGACATGTAATTCCGCTCGCTCCTCCAACGGGAAAGCGGGTGGCCGTTATCGGGGCCGGACCAGCTGGTTTAGGCTGTGCCGACCAACTCGTCCAAAGAGGATACGAGGTAACGATCTTCGAATCCAAACCTGCGCCGGGTGGCTTACTCGTTTACGGCATCCCGAATTTCAAACTTCCAAAAGATGTTTGGGAGGAAAAGTGGGAGGAATTCGAGCGTGCAGGCGTAAAGTTCGTCCCCAATACCTATATCGGAAAAGACAAAATGATTAACGACCTTTTTGACGAAGGCTTTGAAGCAGTTTTTATAGGCGTTGGCTCTGAAGTCGATGCAAAGATGGAAGACACGCCCGGCACAGATCTGCCTGGTGTATTCGAAGCGACAGATTTCCTCGTCCGCGCCAACGTGGATTCGAGCATGCTCCCGAAAGAAATGAGAAAGCATCTTGAAGTGGGCAAACGCGTCGTAGTAATTGGTGGCGGTGACACAGCTTCTGACTGCCTGCGTTCTGCATTACGGCTTGGTGCAGAAGAAGTTACCTGCCTGTATCGCCGTACAGAAAAAGAAATGCCCGGCGGAAAAAAGGATCGCACACTTGCAAGAGAAGAAGGTGCAAAGTATCGCTTCCTTACCCAACCTGTAAAATTCATCCCCGGTGAAAATGGAAAGCTCGCCGCAGTGGAGTGTATTGAAATGAAATTAGGCGAACCTGATGCCAAAGGCAGGCGCAAACCTGTACCCGTGGAAGGTTCGAACTTTAGTGTGGCCTGCGATACTGCCATCCTTGCGCTGGGATATTGGCCCGACCCCATCATCGGCAAGACCACACCTGACATCGAGACTCATAACTGGGGTCTTATCAAAGCAGACAAGAAAACAGGAGCAACATCACGTGAGGGTGTATTCTCTGGCGGCGATTGTGCCACTGGACCCGATCTCGTTGTCACTGCCATGGTCGGCGGACGCAAAGCCGCGTGGGCGATTGATGAGTACTTGAAAAACAAAAGCTGAAATTAACCTCTGCTGGAGGGCAGGCAACAGCAGGGACACCTCACAAAACACGAGGTGCCCCTGCTGTTATATTATGCCCATACGGGTATAATCCGCCGCATGTTAGATCGCTTTGGACGCATAGTTGATTTCATTATTATATCGATCATCATCCTCATCATTGGGGGTAGTGACACGCCCCGATTTGCAGAGGCCACAGATCGCGTCCGTTTTTATACACGCGAGATCGAGTTCGATTACCCTAATTGGGTATGGAACGCCACATGGACAAAAATCGAGCAAGCCACCATCAATTCCCCATACACTTTCGATAGAGAAACGAATAAGCAACTCGTATCCGTATACTTGCACACAACCGAAAACCTGATGCAAACAGAAAATCGCATCGAACAGGTTTATGCTGACCCCAATATCACCGATAAAGAAACAGCCACATCCTTTTTGCGCGAACAACGCGACGAATTAATTAAAAGGCAAAAAGATCTTGCGCCCTTCGCCGAATCGATCCTGCAAGAACAACTCAGTGAAGCACTTGCTGGGCTTGGGCTAACAACCATTGGGCAACCCCTGCCTCCCGTTCTGTATCACAACTCACCAACACCATTAGCTCTCATCGTCTCACCGCGCAACAAGATCGAACAAACTGCAAACATTTCCGTTCTGCCAACGTTGACCATTGACGACCAGATCAAGCTCGAAGACAAAGTCTCCAAATCTCTCGATGTATCCACACTGGTTGTGCCGATCGGCGGCGTGGGCGTATACCCCACCATGGTGATGGAAACCGCCGACCTGAATTGGCTCATCAGCACCATCGCCCATGAATGGACTCACAACTACCTCGAGCTTCGTCCACTGGGCCTCAATTACAGCACCACACCTGAACTCCGCACGATGAACGAGACAACCGCTAACATTGTCGGCGACGAAGTAGGGAAACTTGTAGTGCAAGCCTATTATCCCGAACTTCTCGCTTCTTCCTTTAACCGAAACCTGATTCTGTTTAACAACTCTTCTCTTCCCTCATCCTTGTATGACGACCCGCCTCCCTTTGACTTCCGCGCAGAGATGCACGAGACGCGCGTCACAGCCGATCAACTTCTCTCTGAAGGAAAGATCGAAGAGGCAGAGACGTATATGGAAGGACGTCGTCAGATCTTCTGGCAAAATGGATATCTACTTAGAAAACTCAATCAGGCGTACTTTGCATTTCATGGTGCCTACGCCGATGTCCCTGGTGGTGCGGCAGGCGAGGACCCGGTCGGACCTGCGGTGCGTGCCTTGCGCGACCAAAGCCCTACGCTCAAAGATTTCATTAACACCATCGCATGGATGACATCTTTCGAACAACTTCAAGAGGCCATAAAAAAATAAATTATGCGTCGTTTTAAATTAACTCTCCTATCTTTCCTCATTCTCCTTTCTTTTGTTTCCTGCACACAACCAGCAACAGTAACAACACAAGCGCAACCGACTGTTACAAGCGTCTCCAAGGTAGCACTTCCACCGCCTTGTACTTCCTTCACCACCGTCCCTACGCCGGGTCCAGACGCTCCATCCCTCTTTCCGCCGATCACCAGCGCGGATCACATCCTTGGACCTGAGGATGCGGCTGTCAAGATCATGGTCTATGGCGATCTGCAACGCCCCGAAAGCGGCACTTTCGCCGGTGTGATAAATAAGTTGCTCGCGCAATATCCCGGCGAGATTCGGTATATCAGCCGCATCTTCCCATTTGTAGGGCGCAATGACAAAGCCCTGCTCGCCGCACAAGCAGTAGAAGCCGCGAACTTGCAAGGCAAATTCTGGGAACTGCATGATCTGTTGTATTCACAACAGACAAATTGGATCAATCTACCTGTTGAGGATTTCGAACAATGGGCGGCAGTACAAGCTTCAGGGCTGGGAATGGATGTTGAGAAGTTTCAGGCTGACCTTAAGAGTGAAGCGGTTGTGAACTTAGTCCAAAGCAATTTCGAGGCGGGGCAAAAGTTTGGGCCGTTCGCTGTCCCGCTGATCGTCATCAATGGTGAAATTTATTTGGGGCCGCAGGATTTCAACAGCATGAACGATATCGTCGGGTTGATCCTGCTGGGCAAACGACACTTTACCGAATGCCCACCCATGATGATCAATCAAACGAAACAATATATCGCCACGCTTCATACAGAAAAGGGCGACGTGGTCATTCAGCTATTTGCAGACAAAGCGCCATACACAGTGAACTCGTTCCTATTTCTTGCAAAGCAAGGATGGTACGACAACGTCACGTTTCATAGCGTGATCCCAGAAGTGTATGCACAAACCGGCGACCCCAGCGGAACAGGCAAAGGCACGCCCGGCTATTATGTGATCACGGAGATACTCCCCGATCTCACATTCGATAAACCCGGCATGGTGGCAATGGTCAACTCAGGGCCAGATACCAGCGGAAGCCAATTCTTTATCACATACGCAGAGACGCCACAATTCAACGGGCGTTACACAATATTCGGCGAAGTTCTCAGCGGCATGGATGTGCTGACGCAACTCACGCCACGCGATGCAAAGATCGGCGAGGAAACTCCGCCGGGCGATAAACTTATTAGCGTGACAATTGAAGAAAGATAGACTAAGATACCCGCATGACATTTTCTCCCATCTCTTCCATCGCGCGCGACGGTGACCTTGCCGAACTCGTCGGTTTGCGCCACAAGCACTTCATCATCAATCTCAAAGCGGGCGCAAAGTTCGAGACACATCGCGGCATCATTCTGCACGATGAGTTGATCGGCAGACCGTGGGGCACACAGGTTTTCAGCCACATGGGTTCGCCGTTCTTCTTGTTACAACCATCCCTTGCTGACCTGCTGATTGACATTCCACGCACCACGCAGATCTTATACCCGAAAGATATTGGCTTCATCCTTGTTACGATGGGAGTCGGGCCGGGGCAAAAGGTGATGGAAGCGGGCACAGGTTCGGGGTCCATGACGACCGCGTTGGCCTATGCCGTTGGGCCGCAGGGACAAGTCGTCTCGTATGAGGTCAAAGAGGATGTGCAAAATCTGGCACGCAAGAATTTAACGCGTTACGGGCTCGATTCACGCGTGGACTTCAAACTGCGCAACATCGAACAAGGCTTTGACGAAACTGACGCTGATGCATTCTTCCTCGATGTGCCCAATCCATACGACTACACATTTCAGGTCCGCAACGCGCTCAAGCCTGGCGGACATTTATGCTGTCTAATTCCTACTTTCAATCAAGTGGAAAAAACTTTATACTCGCTTCGTCAGAGCAATTTTGCGTTCGTTGAGGTATGCGAGGTTCTATTGCGATATTACAAAGCTGAACCAGCCCGCCTCCGCCCCACAGACAGAATGGTGGCTCACACTGGCTTTCTTGTCTTTGGGCGTCGCATCGAACCCAGCGATGACCCACGTGGCAAGGAATTATCCAAGGAAGTTGGCGAAGTAATCGAAGAGGAGAATCATTAATGCGTCGTACATTTCGTCGTCAAATTCGACAAGCCATGGCACAGGATGTGCCACCGATCTTGCAGGAAGCGAATATCGCTTTGAACAAAGGTGAATACGGTCGTGCCGCTGAACTGTTCGAACAAATTGCACACGCCGCAGACGGACGAGGCGGGCCACGTGCGCCTCTCTTTTATTTACAAGCCGGTCACGCCCGTGTCCTTGCCAGACAAGGACTGTTGGGTGTGCCCTCCATCAAACGCGGACTGGAATTATTGGCTGAACGTCACCAATATCAAAAGTTACATCAGGCTGGCACAAGGGCGATGGCCGAGCTTAAGTCTTACGGGTTGGCAGAGGAAGCGGCTGAAATTCAAACATGGTTAAAGTCCATCTTGCCGGAAGTGCCGACAACTCAACTGCCGGTCAAGCGGCCCATCCTGCCCACTCACTGTCCACATTGTGGTGCGCCGGTCCGCCCGGATGAGGTGGAGTGGTTGGATTCGATCACCGCTGAATGCGGATATTGTGGAAGCCCGGTACGATAACCCAAAAAGTTGACAGTCACGTATGTGACTGTCAACTTTCATAGTATGTCATTCTTGTCTCTGTTGGCACAAGCCCATCGCTTGTTTATCCCCCAAATTCCAAATATGTCCATTACCGTTACTGAAGAATTTATTTCGCAACGATTGCAGGAAGCGCAACAAGCCAACGATCCGTCATCCGATGGATTCTCGGAGATCGCACTCAACGATACTGTGCAGTTGAGGTGCGCGGCTGTACTCGTCCCTCTTCTGTGGCAGGATGGTGAGTGGCACTTGTTATACACTCGCCGCACGAACAAGGTCGAATCGCACAAGGGACAGGTCTCTTTCCCTGGCGGCGCATGCGACGAGGGTGAGACCACGCCTGAACAAACAGCACTGCGCGAAGCAGATGAAGAGATCGGTCTCAACCCCAACGATGTGAAAGTTTTAGGCAGGCTTGTAGATATGGTTACGATCTCGTATTACCGCGTGACACCTGTTGTGGGAGTTGTGAAGTGGCCGACCGTCTTCCGCGTGGGAGAACATGAAGTGGCGCGCATCTTTACGATTCCGCTCGGGTGGCTGGCAAACCCGTCGAACCGGTGGCAGTTCGAACGTCCAGAAACGAAGCGTGCTCTTATTGCGTATCATCCCTATGATGGCGAATTGCTTTGGGGCGCCACAGCGCGTATGACAGTGGACTTCCTAAAGATATTGGGATATTAATCTCAGTGAACTTCGCAGTTCATACATTAAACAAAAACAGGGACTTGCTTGTGCAAGTCCCTGTTCGTTTGCAGGAGTAATCCTACTCTTCTTCTTCCTTCTTGCCGCGTTCGACGGAGAGGGAGGGTTCGGTGGAGGTAGGTGTGACACCTTCTGCACCGGGTACAGCTGAGACTTCTTCCACCTTTGGAGCGCTCGCCACAGCAACAACTGTATCGGAGTTATCCAAAATGCGGAGCTTATCAGAGACGATCACGTCCCTTACGCGGATGGCATCGCCCACACGTGCGAGCGGGGCAATGTCCACTTCGATGCGCTCGGGCAAGTCAGCGGGCAAACATTCCACATGGAACTGTTCAAGGTTATGAACAAAGACCGCGTTGTAATCCTTCACAGCGCCAGATACGCCAAAGAAGTGCAGGGACACATTGGCGCGAATCCTTTCGGTGAGGGAAACAGCCAGAAAATCCACATGCAACAAGCGGTTCTTGATGAAGTCACGTTGCTTCTCACGCACAAGCGCGGGGTATTCCTGACCATCCACATCCAACGTCACCAGTGTGGACGAAGTCGCCTTCGCCAAAATCTGTGACGCAGCATGTGTATCCAACACAACGTTGACCGGCTCGGTATGCCTGCCGTAGATCACCGCGGGCAATTTGCCTTCGCGGCGCAGGGCCTTTACTTGCTTACCAGCCACATCGCGTTTGGTTGCTTTCAATACTACTTTTTCCATCTTTACTCCTCGAGCGCCTCTCACCCCGATCGCGGGGTTACCTTCGCTCTATGAAATGATATTCTGCAAACGACGCCTCGCGCCGCACTACATTCAAATTAGTTTCGTCGGAACAACATGTGTCCCAACAGTAACATCAAACCTGCAAACAAGCCGCCCGTTAGCCCGGCGATCAAAGCGCCGCGTGTATCGAGCACTGTGTTCACATTGCCGTTCACAGTTCGCGCCAACAGGACACCTGTACGGGATTCGCTCACATGGACATCACGCCCAGCCACAAAACCGACAAATCCATGTTGGACATCTACGCTTCCTGCCACGACCGCGCCTGTATACCCGCTTACAGACATTTTCCCAGCCTGGGCATATCCCACCCCGCCCTCCTGCACTGTGACCTCTTCCGCGCTGACAGCGCCCATCAAGATCATGTGACCAGTGACGTGGTTCGCCTTGACACTGCCCGCCGCGCTGTTCTGCATCTCAACTTCTTCGGCAGTGATAACTTCCGCGTCAGACTGATGCATCCGCACCAACTCAGCGTGAACGCTCTGTACGTCAGAGTGGGAAATGTTGGTCACTTGGGGCGAGTCAACTTCGGGGAATTCTTCAGGTTCGATCATCGTATTTCCAATGGCTGGCGTAAAACCGATCTTCATATATTGAAAGTTGGGACGCTAGCGGGCAGGATTTTACCACAGGAAATCTGCCCTGCGTGGGTCGCCCATCAAGGTTGATACGACTTCATGAACAGATCAAACACATACGGACACATATTCACGTAATCATCCGCCTCTGTTGGGTCAAAAAATTGGGAGTTATAGGCTCGTTGACTGGTTCCATCCGCCATTTTTGTTGTACATTCTGGCGTCCAATAGTGATCCTGCACACCGGCCAGCCCAAAGGGATGCATGATCTCGTGAACAAAGGTGGCAGACGTGAAATACGTTGGAGTGCTCGCGCTGACACGATCCACCGCATTTGAGCACATCGAATAACCATATTTTCCACACAAGCTGTACCAGCTTGATTAAAACACTCCCCTTTTAACGCGACGGCGCTGATAGGTGTTTGCGAGTCGCCATATCCACAACGGGCAAACTGATGCCCAAAATGGATCACACCGACATACAAATCATTGACCGTTGCCGATTGCGCCACAAATTGGTTGACATATCCTTCACGACCGGGATAAGGGAAGGCATAACCGCCATAGAGTTTCGCAGTTCCATCATCGCCATACGAGAAAATAATGATCCCATTGGATGGCACATAAGCTGGATCAGCGATGTAATCTTGCAATATTTTTTCCATCGAGGAACCTCCGGGCACTTCACGGAAGTCCACGATCTGCAAGGTAAAGTTGGTTAATCCCTGCAAGATCATTCCAGCCTCATCCACCACAGTTTGCGCCTGCTCTCTGCTGACAGGCTCTGAACTCATATCCACCAGAATTGACAAAGTGAATACACCTGTTGGAATAGTGGTCGCCGGGATCAGCGTTGGTTCAAGAGACGGCTCAACAGGTAAAGTGACCGATTGAATGGTCGGCTTTACATCTAATGCAGGTACTGGGCTTGCAACTTCAGTTCGGTCTGGGATGTTGCATCCCCCTAAAACAAACAATAAAAGCCCGCTCAAGAAACACAACAAAAGTTTTCTACACATAGACCCTCTATTTAGTGCGTTGTTTTTCCATCGCATCCGCCACCGCGTGGGACATTTCATCATCGCGCTCTTGCAAGTGCGAAATGATGTTGTGATAGTCTTCATCGTCACGATTCTGACTGAGCTTATAACTTGCCTCAATGCGCATGACATTGATTTGAAAACCGACTGTCCCGTTCATCTGCTTTTCCACAAAATCCTGTGGCAAGTCTTCCATTCGATAACTTGTTCCGCCTTCGTGTCTTGCGATCAATCGTGAAAGCATCGCGTAATATTCATCGCCCGTCACAATCCGTGGACTTCCATACACATGCACAGCTTGATAATTCCAAGTCGGCACGTTTACGTGGTTGTACCAAGTTGGTGAAATGTAGGTGTGTGGTCCCTGAAAAATGACCAACACCTCGGGGTTCATCTCAAATGTTTTCCACAACGGGTTCGCCTTGGACATGTGTCCATTGAGGAAAAGGTTTTCACCTTCTTCCATCACTTCCACCAACAAATGGCTGGCAGTCGGCTTTGCTCCATCATAGGTTACAAGAGTTGCAAATTCGTTTTGCTTCAAGAAATCCAATATCTTGACGCGGTCTTCTTCTCGATACAGTTTAGAAATATACATATTTTCTCCTTGCAATATGGCGGGAACAATTACCTGTAAAACATAGTCATTACGCCATATGAATCAGATCATCAAGCAAATATTCGCATCGAATTATAATAGTTGTATGCATTCTCAACGTTTACTCAACTGGCTGGTCATCATCACAATCGGACTTGGCATACTTTATCGCCCACAAACGGTTCAAGCCGATCAAGTCAATCCTGTTTCAGCAAACCAGACCAGTGCCTATGATCTGATCATCGCAATGAACACCTTGCGTGTCGCATATGGACTCCCCGCCCTCATCGAGGATCCCATTGTGGATGCCGTTGCACAATCCACGGCGGCAACGATGGCGGCTAACAGTATGTCCTGGCACATCGGCAATGTCCGCGGACGATTAGCATCCGCTGGATACGGCAACGGTGGCACCGTATGGGCAACCGAGAACTTTGCCACGAGCGGTAGCGGCATGGGCATTGACCAGATCATGGCCGTCTGGGCTGACCCAGACCACATGCGCCCGGCAGTCGAACCCGCCTACTGCAATATCGGAGCAGGTGTCGCCACCGCAAACGGCAAAACATATTACGTCTTACAGGCGGCTTACGTCTCCGGACAGGAATGTGGCAGTACATCGTCGTCAACCGTAGCATAGGCACGACCACCTCGGGCGGTGTCAGTATCGTCCCACAAATGATCATCCCAGTGAAGATCGCTACGCCCGACGTAGACGGCAAGACATTCCATGTGGTACAAGCCGGGCAATCGTTCTGGTCCATCGCGATCGCTTATCAGATCACCATTCAAGACTTGGAAACATGGAACAACACATCCCGCAACACGCCGCTCCAAGCCGGGCAAAAATTATTCATCCCCAATAAAAATACAGCGGGTTACTCTACACCGACCCCCGTTGGCATGGTTGCGCTCCAAGGCCCAGATGCAGACGGCAGGATCGTCCACGAAGTGCAACCCTATCAGGCATTGATCACGATTGCGGATGCATATCACGTCACCGTGGATCAGCTATTGGCATTGAATGGTCTCCAAAAGGATTGGCCGTTACAAGTGGGGCAGAAACTTTTGATTTCCCCGGGCAATGTCACACCCAGCGCCACCTTGAGCGCCATCCAAAAACTTACGCCAGATGCGGACGGCAAGTATTACCACACCGTTCAGAGCGGCGAAACACTCTCATGGATCGCCAGTCGGTATGACGTTTCGCTTTCGGACTTAATGGCCTGGAATGGACTGAACAACAACTCCATCATCCGCACCGACCAAAAACTCGTTCTTCTCATCGCCCCGCCTGTTACAGCGACATCCACCTCTGCCCCCCCGACAACTACCCCATCCCCGCAACCGTCCGCGACGCAATCACTTCCAAAAGTGACACCAACCGCTATCGCTACAGAGGCACCTTCAAGTGGCTTCAACCTGCCACTATTCTTGGGGATCATCATCATTGTGGTTGGAGTCGGCGCTCTCATCTGGTGGAAAATACCGCGCAAGCTAGAATCCTAAATTTCTACTTTAAGTAAGAGTATAAAAACAACCTCACAAACGTCGAGTGTTGAACTTTCGGCATTCCGAAACACATCCCGCAGGTATAATCCCCATCCATATGAAACGTTATCTTCTCTTCACAGTCTTCATCTCCGGCATGACCACTCTCGCCGCCGAACTTGCCGCAGGACGTCTCATCGGCACAGTATTCGGCACGAGCAATATCGTTTGGGCGAGCATCATCGGGCTCATCCTCATCTACCTCACACTCGGATACTTCATCGGCGGTAAATGGGCGGATGCGAACCCAACACCGGTCGCGATGTACCGCGTCCTTGCGTGGGGCGCGTTCACGCTGGGACTCGTCCCCTATATCGCTGGACCAGTCCTCAGGTCCGCTGCGAACGCTTTTGATGCATTGAATATCGGCATATTAGGCGCATCCTTTGTAGCAGTGTTGGTGCTGTTCATTGTCCCCATCACATTGCTTGGGACGATCTCCCCTTTCGCCATCCGCTTATTGGTGGACGACACTGCCCACGCGGGTCAAACCTCAGGGCAGATCTATGCGACCTCAACATTGGGATCATTCATCGGTACATTTCTTCCAACGTTGATCACCATCCCAGCCATTGGTACGACCAAAACATTTTTATTGTTCAGTCTTATGTTGCTGTTCGTTGCGTTGGCAGGGCTCGGAAAATTCGCAGGCCGAAAAGAATTGATCAAATATTTGTGGATGCCCATCCTCATTGCGATCATCGCCGTGTTGGCGGCAGGGCAGGCACTTAAGAACAGCACAGGGCAGGTATACGAAACCGAGTCAGCGTACAACTACATTCAAGTTAAACAACAAGGCGATTACACCTTGTTGCGACTGAACGAAGGGCAGGGCGTGCACTCGATCTACAATCCGAACACCCTGCAATATGACGGGCCCTGGGATCAAGTGATGGTGGGCCCGTATTTTTATGCCAATAAAAAACCGTCAGATGTTCAGCGCATGGCGATTGTGGGGTTGGCCGCTGGCACCACTGCGCGTCAACTTGCGGCTGTATATCCGAATGTTCCCATCGACGGGTACGAGCTCGACCCAAAGATCGTGGAGGTAGGACAAAAATATTTTGGCATGACAATGCCCAACTTGAATATCGTCATCGGCGATGGACGTCTCAATCTCGAACGCAGTGAATATAAATATGACATTATCTCGGTGGATGCGTACCGCCCTCCGTACATTCCTCCGCACATGACGACGCAAGAATTCTTCGAAATCGTCGCCTCACACTTAACGGACGATGGAGTCCTGACCATCAACTCTGCCTCCGTCCCCGGCGACTTTCGTCTCATCAATGGCCTGGCCACCACAATGGGAACGGTTTTCCCATCCATTTACATGGTGGATATCCCCGGCTCACTGAACACAGTCATCTTCGCAACAAAACAAAAGACAGCCCCTGAAAACTTCTCAGCAAATCTTGTCGCGCTATCGAATGATCCCAATGTCAACCCGTTGCTCATCCATACGATGCAAGTAGCATTCTCAGGTCTCAAAACTGGCTACGAAACAACACAAGTTTTCACCGATGACCACGCTCCCATCGAATGGATCGTCAACGATATGGTTGCGCGCTTCATCGTCGGTGGCGGAACGGAATATTTGCAATAGCAAGTGCGCTTCGACTGCGCTCTTTCCCAAACACATTTCCGTCCTGAGCGGAGGGCTGAGCGGTTGTTGCGAAGCCTGTAGTCGAAGGACGCTCCGCTCAGCGCGGAATAATTGGAGCAAAATGAAATTAAACATCCTATCCTGGCTCGTCGCCATCCTTGTACCGATTGCACTCTTGGGGCTTGGCGTACGAGTTTTACTTACACCGCTCTTTCTCCAGATCGAATACAACATGCCCTACTTCCCGCCTGATGAGTATGGCTTCACCAAGGAAGACCGTTTGCAATGGGCACCCTATGCATTGACCTATCTCGTCAACAACGCAGACATTTCTTACCTCGGCGATCTGAAATTCGACGATGGCAAGCCGCTCTACAACGAGCGTGAGTTGAGTCACATGGCAGATGTCAAACGTGTGACGAAAGGCGCGCTCAATGTTTGGTATGTCACGCTGGTTCTGTTGATCGGGCTCGGGCTGTGGTCAAAGTTTGGGTCGTGGGGACAGGCCTATCGGTCCGGTTTGAGGCGAGGCGGTTGGTTGATGGTCGGTTTGGCGGGGGCAGTCGGCCTGATCGTTGTCGTCGGCATAACAGTTAATCCAAATGTATTTTGGGATTTCTTCGCAGGGTTTCACAGCCTGTTCTTTGAAGGCGACTCGTGGCTGTTCCTGTTTTCAGATACACTCATTCGCCTGTTTCCCTTGCGCTTTTGGCAGGACGCGTTCCTGTTCGCGGCAGCCATCGCATTAGGCGGCGGGCTTGGGCTGGGACTGGGGTTCAGAAAGGTTTCGTAATTACGCAATGCGCAATACGTAAACGGGTATAATCCCGTTTGAGGAGAACCAAACATGACAGACACCTTAACGTTGGAAAATAAAGTTGCCGTTGTCACCGGCGGTTCGCGCGGCATCGGGCGCGCAGTGGCACTGGAACTCGCGGCACGTGGCGCGGCAGTGGTTGTGAATTACAACAGTTCACCCGATGCGGCTAATGCAGTTGTGAAGCAGATCGAAGAGGCAGGAGGCAAAGCCGCCGCCTTTCAAGCAGATGTATCCGATTTCAAACAAGCAGAAGGATTGATCAAATTCGCCGTCGAAAAGTTTGGTGACTTAAGCATTCTCGTCAATAATGCAGGCATCACACGCGATACGTTGATTATGATGATGTCTGAGGCCGATTGGGACGCAGTCATTTCCACGAATTTAAAGTCCACGTTCAATTGTTCAAAGGCCGCTGTCAAACACATGATGCGGAAGCGCACAGGACGAATTATCAACATGTCGTCCATTGCCGGGCAAATGGGGAACGCCGGGCAGGTCAATTACTCCGCATCCAAAGGCGGACAGATCGCCTTCACCAAGTCATTGGCCCGCGAAGTAGCCGCACGCAATATCACAGTCAATGCCATTGCACCGGGTTTTGTAGATACTGAGATACTGGATGCCATGCCATCCGAAGTGTTGGAAGCCGCCATCAAGATGGTGCCACTGGGCCGCAAGGGCAAACCAGAAGAAATCGCATATGCCGTTGCCTTTCTCGCCTCCGATCAGGCCGCGTTCATCACCGGTCAGGTGTTGAGCGTGGATGGCGGCATGGCAATGATGTAGTAGGAGTAGAAAATGACAGACACACTAACAACCGGTAAAACCACAGTAGCACCCGATGTTCTCGTTACCATCGCGCGTTCATCCGCTTTGAGCGTGCCGGGCGTCAGCCGTATGGCACAAGTCACAGGTGGAGTGAATCGCCTCTTCAAACGCGGAGTACATGATGGGGTGCGCATCGAAGTTGAAGACAATGTTGTAACTGCGGACCTGTATCTCATCCTCAATAAGGATGTAAACATCCGCGAGGTCAGCCGCAATGTACAACAACAAGTGGCACGCGCCCTCCATGAAATGATCGGTATGGATATTGGCGGCGTTGTGATCCACATTGAAGACATAGACTATGAGGGAGAGGTAACCTCCGCATGAAACCCCGCACCAGGGCACGCGCTCTTGCCCTGCAGGTACTTTACGAAGTAGATATGGCAAACCACCCTCCAGCCGAAGTATTTAAAGAACGGTTGGAGGAGGCGCCGCTTACCCCGGAACTTTCTGATTTTGCGCGCCAGATCATTTTCGGAATTCTCCCTATTACCACCCTTCTCGATCACGCCATCGCTAAATACGCCCCCGAATGGCCCTTCGACCAGATCGCCGCGATAGATCGTAATATTCTGCGGATGGCATGTTGGGAATTTGCAGTGTTTCACGATACGCCGGTCAAAGTGGCGATCAATGAAGCTGTAGAACTCGCTAAACAATATGGTTCTGATTCCGCTCCACGTTTTATTAACGGCGTGTTGGGCAGTCTCGCAGAACACCAGCATGAGATCAAACAATCCCTGCAAGAGGCATAGAACTTCAACATGGAAATTCTTGGCATTGGGGCGCCCGAGTTCGTATTCATTATTATTATCGCGCTGATCGTGCTTGGCCCCAAGGATATGCAAAAGGCAGGCAAAACCGTCGGCCGTTGGTTAAATAACCTCATCCGTTCTGATGGCTGGAAGGTCTTTCAGCAAACATCGCACGAGATCCGTACGCTTCCCACCAAACTGATGCGCGAAGCGAACATGGAGATGATGGAAACGGAAAAAGAGATCCGCAAAGCAATGGACACAACCAAAGCGCCCGCTTCTTCTCTTAACCGAGGCCTGTCTCATCCCCAAGAGACCGAATACACCATTCAAACTCCGCCTGCCACACCACCTGAAACCAAACCTGATACCGATCAACATGCGTAAATTCTTCCAACTGCTTTGGCGGGTGGTCACCTTCCCATTCCTTCTCGTCTTCAACATTCTCGCCTTCCCCTTTCGAATGATCGGCAAGGCGAATCGTTTTTTGAACGCGGAATTACCCGAGGAGGAAGACCGTCCACTCATGGACACGTTCTCCAACCTCGTCACCGAGGAGCAGGCACGCGAAAGTTTATGGAATCACGTGGAAGCGCTCCGCATGCATCTTTTGCGCATTGTGATCGCTCTCGTTATTGGCGTGGGCGCGTCGTTCTACTTCACGATCCCGCTCATGGATTATCTCTCTGGCCCCGTAGGAGGACTTGAAAAACTACAAGCCATTCAAGTGACTGAAGAGATTGGCGTTTTTATGCAAGTAGCGCTAACGAGCGGTCTTGCCATTATGCTTCCCTATATCGCCTTTGAGATCTGGCTGTTTATTGCGCCGGGCTTACGTCCACGCGAACGCAAGATGGGTTTGGCCGGCATTCCGCTGGCAACAATTCTATATCTGAGCGGCATGGCTTTCACGTTTTATGCGCTTCTCCCATACGCCATCCCATTTTTGGGAGGTTTCACCAAGATCGCACAATTTTGGGCGGCGCGTGAATATTTCAAGTTTGTGACCGGGTTGATGTTATGGATCGGCCTATTCTTTGAATTTCCGCTCGTGGTGTATATTCTCACATCCATCGGGTTGGTTAAGCCGAGTATTCTGGCTCAACAATGGAGGTTGGCCGTTGTCATCATCGCCATTATCGCTGCGGCCGTAACGCCCACCGTGGATGCGGCAACCATGGGGTTGGTCATGGTTCCATTAACCTTGTTATATTTCATCAGCATCGGACTAAGTTATATCGCCTACGCCGGGCGTCGTAAGAGAATCGAAGAGTCTGCTTCAGAGGAAACAAAAGCCGAATAGATAGAGGCAGGCTAAAGGTCCGGGTTTGAGGCGTGAGGAGAGAGTATGAGTTTTCGCCCGAAGATTTCACGTCCTATTTTATATTTCATCCTGATCCTGGCTCTGGCAAGCCAGGCATGTGCGCTTTCACTGTTGGATCTGCCGATCAACACCGGCAACCCCACACAGTCGGTGCCTGCCGGGCCAGCACCCACGCCGTTGCCACGTGCAGAAGTCAAGTTCACGGTGCAGTTGCCCGAACCGTTGGCGCAAAACGAGATCCTTGCGATCAGTGTTTTGGACGAAGTGACTGGCCTGGCGCTGAACGGCAACGATTATCAAATGACGCAAGTGGATGCGATCACGTATTCGGCCACATTCCCCATTCCAGATCAATCAGTCATCAAGTATCGGTATGTGAGGCGCGGAGGTTCGCGCGTGGTGGAAGACACCAACACCGACGGTACGATTCGCTATCGTCTGATCTATGTGAACGGTCCCACCGATATTGTGGACACAGTAAACTCGTGGACGGATAAACCCGTGAATACGATTTCGGGTTCCATGTTTGGCACAGTGGTCAACGCGGATACAGGCGCACCATTACCCGAGATCATGGTCACAGCAGGCGGTGTGCAAACATTGACCGATTCTGCCGGGCGGTTCACACTCGAAGGCCTACGCGGTGGACGTCACAACCTGGTAGCTTTTGCGCTCGATGGTATGTATCGAACATTCCAGCAAGGCGCGATCGTGGAGGGAAATAAAGGCACAGCGGTTGAAGTCAAGATGAAACCTGCTCAATTGGTGAATGTGATCTTTACAGTTGCCGTGCCACAAAACACCCAACGAGATGTTCCTGTACGAATTGCAGGGAGCCTGCTTCAATTCGGAAATACTTTCACCGATCTGCGTGGCGGCCTAAGCACTGCTGTGGATCGCATGCCGATCATGACATCACTACCTGATGGCCGCTACTCCGTTTCGCTGTTTCTGCCAGCAGGCGCTTATCTTGAATATAAGTACACGCTCGGTGATGGCTTCTGGAATTCAGAATTCAACACCGCAGGAAAATATGTAGTTCGAAATTTTGTTGTACCGTCACAGAACACAGCCATCGAAGACACTGTGCAATCATGGCAGGCAGGGCCAAATTCCCCCATCACCTTCGAAGTGGACGTGCCGCCCACTACACCCATTGGCGATGTGATCTATATCCAATTCAACCCAGCCGCATGGACCGAACCCATCCCCATGTGGAAGGTCAGCAATTATCGCTGGTCTTATAAACTGTTTGGGCCGCTCAATATCCTTGGCTCATTCACTTATCGCTATTGTCGCAATGCACAATGTAACTCTGCCGATGACGTATCCACCGCTGGCGAGAATGCACACGGCAAGAACATCACCCCCACCATCACCGCACAGGATGTACAAGATACTGTTTCACAATGGACTTGGTCACAAGACTTGAATGCCACGCTTGTACAAGTGAACATCCCCTCGCGTGGGACAGGGTTTGTTGCGGGCGTAGAGTTCCAGGCATTCTATGAGCCAGGCATCACCAGATTCAATCAAGATGCTCTGCAAAACATCCATGCCTTCAATGGCAACTGGGTATTTCTCGACCCAACATGGACGTTCAAGAGCAGTGCCCCAGTTATCTTTACCCAGCAACCCGGCAAAGACCCATTCAGTAAAGATACAACTGAAACAGCGTCCGCCTCGCGCGCGCTCAACATGAACGTAGCGATCTTCCCTCAAGCACGCTTTGCCACCAACGCCAATGACTTCTGGAAGAACGCTCCGCGCGATTCAGGTTGGTGGGATAGTTGGTTCAACCACTATCGAGCGTTCGCCGTCAACTTTGCGGATACCGCTACTAAATCAGACGCGCAAGCCTTGATCCTTGGCGGTGATTGGATCGCCCCGGCTCTCCCCAACGGGAAGCTTGCCGATGGCTCCCCAAGCGGAGTCCCCGCTGACGCTGAAGCGCGTTGGCTTGCCATCGTGGCCGAAGCCCGTCAACATTATGCGGGCTTGATACTCTTTGCCCTTCCTTATACCAACACTGACATTCAACCACCGATCAACCTGCTCAAGAGCACAGATGGTTTATATCTTTTGTGGTTCGCCAAGATCAGCGATCAAGCTTCGCCCAACAAAGCGGCCATGACCGATGAGATCGGGAAGATTCTCGATAACAACGTCTTCCCTGTCCAAACGCAGATCAACAAGCCCATCATCATCGGTCTCACGTATCCATCTTCGACATATTCCGCTACAGGCTGTATCCCCAATGGAACGGGAGGCTGTTTCGATTGGACGATCCTCAATCGTCCCAACCCCGATCTCGGCACCGTCAACCTTGATCTGCAACAACAGTTCGATATTTACGATGCCATGCTCAACGCCATCAACGGGCGCACCTGGGTCAGCGGGTTGGTCAGTCGCGGCTACTTCCCGCCGGTCGAGTTACAGGATAAGTCCGCATCGGTTCACGGTAAACCTGCCGCAGACCTGCTCTGGTATTGGTTCCCACGTCTGTTGGGAAATGTCAAATAAGTAGAACCAACTATAAGTTAAGAAAAGAGACGTAAGGGTTTACGTCTCTTTTGCTTTCTGTATGTGTTGTAAACCCAGAAGTCAAATTTACTAGAGGAACAATCATGTCGAAAACAAAAATGTATTTGAAGCGCGGGGGACTTGGTTTATTGGTGCTTGTAATTCTTTTGGGAAGCGGAGGCGGATTCTATTTCAAGAGTTATCTGCCAAACACTGTTGCTCCCAAATCCTTTCCGCAAATTGACGGGAACATTCAGCTCGATGGGCTTGATGCTTCTGTTGACATTTATCGCGACAGCATGGGCATCCCGCACATTTACGCATCTTCTGAACACGATCTATTCTTCGCACAAGGATACGTCCATGCACAAGATCGCTTCTGGCAAATGGATGCGTGGCGTCACATCGGTTCGGGCACACTCTCGGAAATGTTCGGCAAAGGGCAAGTTGAAACCGATACTTTCCTCCGCACCCTCGGCTGGCGACAAACCGCTGAAGCCGAATACGCCCAGCTCGATTCCACATCCAAAGCCATCCTCGACTCATACGTAGGCGGCGTGAACGCCTATCTCAAAGACCACGATACCACCGCCCTCAGCTTGGAATACGCCATCCTTGGTTTACTCAGCCCCGATTACAAGATCGAACCGTGGACGCCCATCAACAGTCTCACTTGGGGCAAAGCCATGGCATGGGACTTGCGTGGCAACATGGGCGAAGAGATCGAACGCGCCGTTCTCCTCAAAACACTCACTCCTGAACAAGTGGCGGAACTCTTCCCTGCTTACCCTGAAGATCGCCCCGTTATCGTCAACAAGGTCGGTGATGGGACTTCCGCTAATGCACCGCTTCAAGCCTCGGCCTTCGACATCCCCAATGAGACTCTCGCATCACTTCAACACAACGCTTCATTACTGGACCTTGTGCTTGGTCCGATGGGCGATGGAATTGGATCCAACTCCTGGGCTGTTTCCGGTTCACGATCTGCAACAGGGATGCCTCTCCTCGCCAACGATCCGCACCTCGGAATTCAAATGCCGTCGATCTGGTATCAGGCTCATTTGGAATGTAAACCGCAAAGTGCATCCTGTCCTTTCAACGTAGCGGGTTTCTCATTCGCTGGCGTGCCCGGCATCGTCATTGGCCACAATGATCGCATCGCATGGGGTTTCACCAACGTCGGCCCCGATGTGATGGATCTCTACATCGAAAAAGTGAATCCTGAAAACCCGAACCAATACGAAGTCAACGGTAAATGGGTGGATTTCGAGACACGCACAGAAACTGTTGATGTTGTCGGCGGTGACCCAGTGGAAATCACTGTTCGCTCCACAAGGCACGGACCTGTCATCTCAGAAGTGTATGGCCTCTGAAAAATGAAGGTGAGCCAGACGATAAAGAATTTGTCCCATTCAAAGACCGTGCCGGTCTCGAACTGCCTCAACCATACGTCATCGCCCTCAAATGGACAGCGCTGACTCCCTCCACGCCCTTCCAGGCCATTTGGGGATTTGACCGCGCACAGAATTGGGAAGAGTTCCGCACAGCCGCAAGTGGCTTCCATGTACCTGCACAGAATCTTCTGTACGCAGATGTAGACGGCAACATCAGCTACCAAATGCCAGGCGATATTCCCATCCGCGCAAAAGGTGATGGCACAGTCCCAGTCCCCGGCTGGACAGACGAATACGAATGGACAGGGTTCATTCCGTTCGATGAGCAACCCTACACCTTCAATCCTGCGGAAGGTTACATTGTCACTGCAAACAATCAAGTACCGCCGCGCGATTACCCCTATCTCATCACCTACGATTGGGACTATGGCTTCCGCTCACAACGCATCAACGACATGATCAACAATGCGCCTGACAAGATCGACATCGCCTATATCCAATCCATGCAAGGCGATTCGTTCGATGCGAATGCGCCCTTGTATGTTCCTATACTTTTGAAAACACAGGGTTTATCGGAAACACATCTCAAACTTCTTGATGGCTGGGATTATCAAGACCGCGCCGATTCCTCCGCCGCGGCAATGTTCAACGCCTTCTGGCGTCACCTACTTCAAAACACCTTCAATGACGATATGCCCGAAGAGCGCTACTTCCCTGATGGCGGCTCACGCTGGAATGAAGTCATGCGTCACATCAGCACAGATAGCCCCTGGTGGGACGATAAATCCACTGCGAACATTGTGGAAGCGCGCGAAGACATCATCAAAAAATCATTCGAGCAAGGCATTACTGAACTCGAAGATATTTTCGGCAAAGACACAGCCAAATGGAATTGGGGTACCATGCACGCTTCCACATTTCGAAATGGTACATTGGGTGAATCAGGTATCGGCTTGATCGAAGCATTGTTCAACCGCGGACCATTCCCAACCAGCGGCGGCGAGGCAATCGTCAATGCGACGGGTTGGTCTGTCAAAGACGGCTACGAAACCAACTGGCTCCCATCGATGCGCATGATCGTGGATTTGAGCAACTTGAACAACTCCGTCACTGTGCATACAACAGGACAATCTGGTCATGCGTACAACAAGCACTATATTGACATGGCTGAGCTATGGGCAAGCATCCAGTATTACCCGATGTTGTGGAATGAAAAGACAATAGTCAAAGACGCCGAAGGACACTTGCTGTTATCCCCCAAATAATTTTTGTAGGGGCAGGTCTGAGACCTGCCCCTACAATTTAATCCGCAACGCCAACCACGAAAAGAAGCCCACGCCCAGATAACTGAACGTCAGATCGACCAAGTCAAAGGTACGGCTGGGGAAAAATTGTTGTGAGAATTCTTCGATGCCAATGAGGAGGCCAAGGATCAAGGCCACTCGTAGCACGATCAACCGTCGGCTTAAGTGTTGAAGCGTGCCGAAGAGGGGAAGGTCAATCAAAAAGGTCAGGACCCCGTACAGAATGAAATGTCCCGCTTTATCACCATAGGGAATCCTGTTGATGACTCCAAGAATACCTAGCATATCATTATCCGCAAGGACAATGATGGTAATGATAAAAAATCCAAAAAGAATCGCGATCCACTTCATCATAAAAAAATGAGACGCCGTTGAGGCGTCTCTATTCGTGTTTATCCAGCTTTTGATTCGCGGCGTGCCTTCCACCACTCAATACCCATCGGCACAACGGAGATGAGGATGATGGCGACGATCACCAATTCAAAATTCTTCTGTACGAACTCAAGGTTCCCGAAGAAATAACCGAGCAACGTAAAGGTCAAAACCCACGTCACACCACCCACAATGTTATAGGTTGCAAAATAGCCATAGGTCATTTTGCCAATGCCCGCCACGAACGGAGCGAACGTGCGCACGATGGGAACGAAACGCGCAAGGAAGATGGCTTTGCCGCCATGCTTCTCAAAGAAGGCATGAGTCTTTTCAATGTGTTCCTTCTTGACCCATTTGATGTTGTAGGCTCGCTCACCCAGATAATGACCGATGGAGTAATTGACAGCATCGCCCACTACCGCCGCAATGATCATCAAGCCGATCAGAAGCCAGATATTCAATGAACCCAGTGCCGCAAATGTGCCAGCCGCAAACAACAGAGAATCACCAGGTAGGAACGGCATAACAACCAAACCTGTTTCGACAAAGATCACAGCAAACAGGATGCCATACGTCCACGCACCGTAATCAAGGATGATCTTCGCCAGATATTCATCAAGATGCAGGAAAAGATCAATAAGGCTTTTCAGTAATTCCATTTAGTATGTACTCTCTTTCAAAGTTTGTTACCAACGGTCGCAGATTATACCTTGCTTTACGAACCCGCCTCGATGCGGCTCAACCAGTCACCGATCACAAGGGCAAGGACACTTCCGATGGTGGACAGTCCCAAGTTCAACGAGCCAATCGGGATGAAATACCATTCACGCCACATCCCAATGACATGACCAAAAGCAAAACCCAGCACACTCAACCCTAAATACAAAAGCAGACGTCCAAAACCGCCGCCGCGAAAAAAATGATACAACGCGCCGTAAAGTAATGCGATGAGAAGTGCGAACAAGAATGTCGGTAAAGTCATTTGATTTTGCCAAACAAAACTAAAGGATGATCCCGCCGCCGATCAGGAGGTCACCCTGATAGAAGACTGCCGCCTGCCCGGCTGTGATATCCCGTTGCGGCGCGTCAAACTGGACCTTTACCTGATTCTCGCCAATCGGCGTAACCAACGCTTCAGCCTCCTTCGCCGTGTAGCGGATCTTCACTTCTGCGCGGAATGGTTCGACGGGCACTTGTCCGCTTGTCCAATTGACATCGCGCGCCGTCAATATAAACGAACCAAGCTCATCTTGTGTTCCAACGATCAATGCATTATTCGCCGCATTCTTCCCTAGCACATACAATGGAACAGGCGGTGCAACGCCCAGTCCCTTGCGTTGACCGATGGTGTAATTCGCAAGTCCGTTGTGTTCGCCCAGTGGCTTGCCGTCACGCGTGACGATCTCTCCGGGTTTGAGCATTTCGGCTGCGTTACGCTGTAGGAAGTTGCGATAGTCTTCGCCTGCTAAAAAGCACAGGTCTTGCGAGTCTTTGCGCGAAGCAGTGGGAAGCCCATGTTTCTCTGCAATCTGGCGAATCTCGGTCTTGGGATAATCACCAACAGGAAATAAAGCATGCTTCAACTTCTCTTGGTTCAAAACATGCAAAACATAGGATTGATCTTTGGAACGGTCAATCGCCCGCAATAAATTTATCTTTCCGTCTTCTGCTTGCGTCCTTCGTACATAATGCCCCGTTGCCATAAAGTCCGCGCCAAGGGCTAAAGCATGATCGAGCAAGAACGTCCAGCGGATCTTGCGATTACAGATCAAGCACGGATTCGGCGTCTCGCCGCGCGCGTATCCCTCAAGAAAATATTCAACGACCGTCTCACGGAAGACATCTTTCGCATCAATGACATAAAACGGAATGTCGAGAATGGCCGCAACACGCCTTGCCTGTGCCATGGAATCCGGAGTACAACAGCGGTTGGATTCTTCCTTGCCGGGCTCGCTCCACAAGCGCATCATCATGCCAATAACATCATAGCCCTGCTCTTTGAGCAAGGCCGCGGCAACAGAGGAATCTACTCCTCCAGACATGGCAACGACAACTTTTTCCATTTTAGGCTTTATTCAATTTACGGGCTTTTTGAACCAATTCGGGCAGAGCTTTCAAAAACGATTCGATATCAGAAGATGTCGTATGAGTGCCCAATGTCACACGCAGGGACCCAAGTCCCCAATCACGCGATAAGCCGATGGCATTCATCACTTCGCTCGGTTCGGGATTACCTGTTTTACAAGCAGAACCTGATGAGCAGGCAAAACCCGCTGCATCGAGCAATGTGAGCAACAAGTTACCATCTACATCTTTGAAGGCAAAACTGGCATGTTGCGGTAAACGAGATTCCATATCGCCGGTCAAACGCGAATCGGGGATTGTTTCAAGGACAGTTCCGATGATCTTGTCTCGCAAGGGGCGGACGTGTTCCACACGCCGTTCGCGTTCTTCGTAAGTCAGTCGCAGTGCTTCTGCAAAGCCAACGATATAAGGCACGTTCTGAGTCCCAGCCCGCAGACTGAATTCCTGCCCGCCACCTGTCAGTGTCGAGATGAGCGGCGTCCCTTTTCGGACGTATAACGCACCGACGCCTTTCGGCCCGTAGAACTTGTGCGCACCAAGCGACATCATATCCACGCCAAGTTTGTTCACATCCACATGCAGATAGGCCGCAGCTTGCACAGCATCCGTGTGAAAGAGAACGTTCTTCGCATGACAGATTGCAGCAATTTCTTTGATCGGGTTGATCGTGCCGATTTCATTGTTCGCATACATCACAGAGACAACTGCAGTGTTGTTAGAGATCGCCTTCGCCACAACTTCAGGCGTGACCATGCCTTGTTCGTTCACGTCCAGCCATTCGATGAGAAAGCCCTCGTATTTTTCAAGATGTAACAATGTTTTGGTGATCGCAGGGTGTTCTGTGCGCGAGGCGAGGATCTGCTTTGCACCAGTCTTTTCGCGCATGGCATAGGCTGCGCCACGAATAGCAAGGTTATCCGACTCAGAACCACACGAAGTAAAAATAATTTCATCGGGACGGCAATTGAGGATGCGTGCCACCGTCTCGCGTGCGGAATCGATCGCAGACTCGGCGATCTGTCCGAAACGGTGAACAGACGAGGGATTGCCAAAAGAGGCCGAAAAGTAGGGAGTCATCGCGTCAAGTACGCGTGAATCCACTGGTGTTGTAGCGGAATAGTCGAAATAGATCATCGGGCAGATTATAGCAGGAACTTTAAGACGCCATTATCCGTTAACAACGGGATGAGGCCGTATAAGTATTGGCCTGTTGAAAAGGAGTATATATGAAACAAAAAGTGATCTATGTCCTGCTCGCGAGTATCTTAATTCTGACAGCCTGCGGAGGAAGCGATGCGGACGCCACACCAACTTTGAGCCCGGAACAAATCCAAACACAAGCAGTAGAGACTTTCTCTGCGGTTCTGACTCAAACCGCACTTGCCGCACCCACCCAGACACCTTTCTCTACACCGACAACGCAACCGACATTTGCACCGGTGGCAACCAGCGCCGCCATTACATTGCCTGCCAACACACAGGTAGTGGTACCACCAACAGCCTCTTGCTATCAACTTCGATTCGTCAGTGACGTATCCATCCCGGACAATACGCCCATGACACCAGGACAAACTTTCACCAAAACATGGAAGGTCAAGAATCTTGGTTCCTGTGCATGGGATGCGGGATTCAAATTCGCATTCACAGGTGGCGAAGCAATGAATGGAGCGACCTATACACTTCCTTCTTCCGTGGCTTCCGGCGCGGAACTTGACATCTCAGTTGCGCTAACTGCCCCAACCAACAAGACCGGCGCTATTCGCAGTAACTGGCGCATGTCCACTGCGGGCGGACAGTTCTTCGGTGACGAAGTGTATGTGCTAATTACAGTCGGAGGTGCGACGGCAACCGCGACAAAGGCGAAAACCCCAACGGCAACCACTCAACCAGCGTACCCTTAGTCTATAGAGTTCCTATAGATAATTATTTATAAATACACCCACTCCATTTGTGAGTGGGTGTATTTCCTATTTCCTAAAACACCTCAAGCGTGCCGCGTCTCTTTGCGTACACTTCAAACACGGCGAAAAGAAGATACCCAGCCACAAAATACATTAGACCGATTCCCAACTCGCCGAGCAAAAGCGGAGACACATCCACAAAACTCGCGCCGCCGACAATCTCCCGTGCGGCCAAGATACCGCGCGTCAATGGAAGCGCATAAGATATGGATCTGATCCATATTGGGAGTTGAGCAAGCGGGATGTTCGCGCCAGAGAATAGCAATAATAGAAAATAGACAAAGTTATTGACAAACATCACATTGACCGTGATTAACGCAAGACAGCCCATCAATAACCCAAGACCGCAGGTGCTGATGGTTGTGATGAGTATCGTCAACGCAAGCGCGGATAGGTTCGTATGTGAGAGGTCGAGCCCCATGAGGAGCACGCCCCACACAAAGGCGATGACCACACCCAAGGCGCCGTCCATAATATTCATGAAGGCACGGCCCATAAAAACGATGAGACGATTCGCTGGTGTGCCAAAGATATAACCAAGTGTACCGTTATCACGGTCGCCACCGATGCTCATGGTCATGCCAAAGATCCCGCTGACAGCCGCGATCTGCAAAGCATTCCCAACAATGTAGAACGATTTATTGTCCGCGCTTGTTGCATAAGTCCCGAGATATACAAAGAAGAACATTTGCGCCAACGGCATCAATATCTTGGACGCCATATATTGAATCGGGCGCATCCAATGGAAGAGGGCCACATAAGAAAGAACTGCACCCTGCCAGAAAAGACGGAGATTGTTAGAAAGGTTCTTCATCATTCCATTCCTAATGTCGCGTCGACTCGGGCTCTGTGAAGCATGATCTTGAACAAACGTGAGGCAATGAGCAGATCGATCACAGAGGAAAGAAGCATCATGCCCCAAGCGAAGAGAATCTCGTTGAATGGCGCACCAGTTGTCGAGGTCCCATGAAGAGCGACCGCCGCCCAATATGGCGGAAGCAGATACGAGACAGGAGTCGTCCAACCAGGTAAGAGCGCGATCGGGAAAAGGAATCCACATAAAACATAAACAGGGAACTCCATCGCATTTTGCCAGGCGCGCACACCAGGGTTCATCACAAAGACCGGCGCGATGATCAAACCAAAACTGATGAACGCTACCACCGAAAAGATCACAGACACGGCAAAATTTAACGGGCTTTGTATTTGGAGGGAATATCCAAACGCGAAGGCCGCTACCAAATATCCCAACACCATCGAAAGCAGGGATTGCACCACATTCGCAAGGTTCTTTCCAAACACGATCACCTCGAATGGTGTTGGTATCGCAACTAGTGACTCCAACGTGCCAGACCAGCGCTCCATGTTGATGCTGCCGCCGGAGATGAACAACAGGCTCGACCACAATCCCGTCAACCCACTGCCAACCACAACAAACATCGCGGCGTCCTCGCCTTTGCCTTGCAACATCCACAGCCCAAGCAACGCAATGATGATCGGCTGAAATAAAACTGTAAACAAAATGAAACCATCTGTCATTTGCTGGCGCATGGTCATTTCTGCCACCACCAGAATCGTCCGCCAATATTTCGCGAGCATACGAATGTTCATGCGTCACCTCCCACCAGCCGCACATAGGCATCTTCAAGAGTCGGTTCACGGACAATGACTCGACCGACTTTCAAACCTTCGAGCGCAGACATGACATCTGGCACCGCCTCAGCCCCACGGGACGTCTGAAT
Source organism: Candidatus Defluviilinea proxima (assembly GCA_016721115.1). Classification (NCBI taxonomy): domain Bacteria; kingdom Bacillati; phylum Chloroflexota; class Anaerolineae; order Anaerolineales; family Candidatus Villigracilaceae; genus Candidatus Defluviilinea; species Candidatus Defluviilinea proxima. The sequence continues at coordinate 2,798,553 of JADKIW010000001.1, read as the reverse complement.
CAGCAACATTTGCCTTTGTCCTTGTTCCTCAACAGATACCGCATCCGCGAACGGCAAGGCGCGTAGTTTTTCGATCATATTGACCGGTGCGCCGAAGGTTTCCACTTCCACCACATTCAAATCACGGACGTGAGCCTTAAGCCCGCTGGGGGTATCGCTGGCGATGATACGTCCGTGATTGATGATGGCGATGCGATCACAAAGCGCATCGGCCTCAAACATGTAATGCGTGGTAAGTAAAATGGTTTTCTTCTGAGATTGCAGATCAAGGATCACTTGGCGGAACTCGCGCGCACCGACAGGGTCAAGCCCCAGGGTTGGTTCATCAAGGAACAGCACATCAGGGTCGTGCAGAAGAGTCCGCGCTACATGCAAGCGTTGCTTCATGCCGCGCGAATATCCTTGCACTTTCTCGTCACCACGTCCATTCAAGCCGACAAGTTCGAGCAGTTGCGGAATCCGTTTTTTGGTGACGTCATAATCCAAGTTATAGAGACTGGCGAAATAACGGAGATTATCCACGCCAGAGAGACGCCAATACAATCCACGTTCGCCACCGAAGATAAAGCCGATACGCTTCCGCACCTCATTGGCTTGGGCGACGACATCAAATCCTTTTACAGAAGCAGACCCACCCGTAGGGATGAGAAGCGTGGTCAACATCTTGACCGTGGTTGTTTTGCCAGCACCGTTCGGGCCAAGGAGTCCGAATAGTTCGCCCTCCTGAATTTCAAACGAGACGTCATCCACAGCGACCACTTCCTTTGCAGTGCGTTTGATGACGCCGATCTGGGATGTAAAGATACGTCTAAGGTGGGACACTTCAATTGCGTTCACTAAAGAACTGTTCATTTGTTTCCTCTGAGTTGGGGTTGAATAAATTGTACACGATTTTGCCTATGTTCCTCTCGCATCTCTTGGAAGCGCGTTGTGTTATAAGCCCCATGAGGAACACAACGATGATCATAGCCTTATTCGATGCAGACGGAACTCTATACACGGGACAATTCGGGCGTGGGTTGATGAAATATTCATCCGAGCACAACCGCCGGTTTTTTGCTCAACGATATTACTTTAGGATTCTTCCTACTTATATGTTATACAAGCTGAAACTCGGCAACCGCGAAAAAGTACAGCGTGCCCTGCTAGCCTACCTCAGTGGAATGTTGCAAGGACTTGACCATGAACAAGCCAACACCGCACTAACCTGGCTTGCGTTTGAATATCTTCTTCCCACTCAACGCGAGGATGTTATTAAACGAATGAAAGAACATTCAGCCAAGGGGCATAAAGTTATTATTGTCTCAGGCATGTTCACGGAATGTGCCGAGATATTCAAAGCCCATTTCGGAATGGACGGAGCGATCGGCACACAATCAGAGTTCAAAGATGGGCGGTACACGGGAAAGAATATTCCACCGTTGATCAGTGGCGCAGTCAAAGTAGACAAGGTCCGAGAGCTGGTCAAAGAGCGAGACTGGGATGTGGATTGGGCCGCCAGTTATGCATACGGTGATTCGTTTTCCGACAATCACATGTTGAACCTGGTGGGAAATCCTGTAGCAGTGTATCCTGACAAAAAGCTACACGCCCTTGCAAAAGAAAAGAACTGGGAAGTATTGGGAAAGCCGAAGGACTAGTTAAAATAACAACGAAACAGGTCTTGTAAAAGAGTCTCTCATTTTGCGAGACTCTTTATTTTTGTAATACGGGCTTTCAGTGTGGATACAACATGCATAACAGAAACAGGTGTCCCGTCAGGCCAGAAACGGAACAGTTATTGATCTGTAAATTGAAAAATAGTCACTAACCGCCTATAATGATGGTTGAGCCAACGGTACATAAGCTAGGAGTATCTTAATGCTGAAAAAGCTTCGTGAGTGGGCTTCAAATCCAAGTTTTGAAGGGGATGAGCACAAAACACGTTTAGCTGGGTTGCTCAACACGATCCTATGGATTTTCATTTTAACATCCAGCATTTATGGACTTTTCGCTCCCATCGAATCAGCATTACGAATACAACGAATTATAATTATTGCCCCGTTTATATTGACCATGCTGGGGTTGAAGCAATTTGTCAATCAGGGACATGTACGCTTGGTAGGATATTTGATTGTTTTTTCACTTTGGCTCATATTTACAGTTGCGATGTTTTTTGGTGCAGATTTTAGAAACCCAGCCTTTATGGGGTATCTAATAGTTATCATTTGTGCAGGGTTGATCTTACACTGGCGTGCCGCCATCAGTTGGAGTATTTTCTGCATTTTTACAAGTGCTGTTATTCTCGGGCTTGGGAAATTTGGCATCTTGCGTCCATTAGCCACCCCCACGCCGATCTTTGCAGTTTGGGCAGTGCAAAGTATGTACATTCTTACAGCTACGTTTTTGATTGGGCAGACTCTCAACAAAATTGATGATGCGTGGAAGAATGCCGAACGCGAACTTGCCGAACGCAGACGTTTAGAAGTAAAGTACAAGGAGACGATCAAGGAGCTGGAGTCGAAAAACGCAGAACTGGAACGGTTTACATACACCGTGTCACACGACCTTAAGAGCCCATTGATCACAATCGGGGGATTTATCGGTTTATTGGAAGAGGATATGCGTTCCGGGAATACAGCTAAATTCCACAAAGACCTGGAGCGTATCAGCGATGCAAAAGACAAAATGCACCGCCTGCTGAATGAATTGCTTGAACTTTCGCGTATTGGTCGCCTTGTCAATAAATCAACTGATACACCTTTTGCAAAAATCATTGACGATGCATTGATATTGACACGTGGCAGGATCATGGCGAGCAATGTTCAGGTTACAGTGGATAAAGACCTGCCAACTGTAACTGGAGATAGTCCACGGTTGGTGGAGGTTATGCAAAACCTGATTGATAACGCGGCAAAGTTTACAATCGACCAGCCTAACCCGCAAATTCACATCGGCATGCGGGACTATAAAGGTGAGACGGTCTTTTATATCAAAGACAATGGAATCGGGATCGACCCTGCTTATCACGAAAAGGTCTTTGGCCTATTCGATAAGCTAAACCCCAAAAGTGAAGGAACTGGTGTGGGGCTGGCGCTTGTCAAACGCATTATTGAAGTACACGGGGGTCGTATCTGGGTCGAATCAGATGGCATAGAACAAGGCAGTACTTTTTATTTCACACTGCCTATCAAGTAACTGAATATCCGTTTGGTGTACTACAAATATTTACTTCTTCAGAACTATCGTTACTTGCAATCCACCTGCTTCCAAGTTTTCCGCTTCAATCGTTCCATCCTGCGCTTCGATGAGTTGTTTTGTGATCGCGAGTCCGAGGCCCGTGCCGCCAGAGAGACGAGCGCGAGATTTATCTTTGCGCCAGAAACGGTCAAAGATAAAGGGCAGGTCTTCAGCAGGGATCCCATTGCCGTTATCGTTAATGGTAATGCGTAAACCATCGCTTGTCTCATTTGCTGTGATCCAGACTCTGCCACCATCAGGGACATACCGAATCGCATTGCCAACCAAATTACTGACAGCTTGCTCAAAACGTTGCGGGTCAAGTTGAGCAAATAAATTTCCGCTTTGCTCGCTAAAGGATAAAGAAATATTTTTCTCCTTTGCCTCTGCAGAGAGCATTTCAACAACTCTATGGATCACATTTCCAACATTCACATCACGCTTATCAAACGGTAATTGACGTGTTTCGGCAAGCGTGAGCAGGCGCAGGTCGTCAACAAGTCGCTGTAATAAATAGGCCTGCTCCAACGCCATGGAAACTTGCGGACCATTCTCGGGGTAAATACCATCCACAATGCCTTCGAGGCGTCCACGGATCACGGAAAGCGGTGTGCGTAATTCATGTGCAATGTCCGCGAGCATGTCACGGCGTTCGCGATCATTGCGTTCAAGTTCGGTTGCCATTTCGTTGAAACTTTCAGAGAGACTACGCAAATCCTGTGGCCCTTCCAACGGGATGCGCGTGTTCAACTTACCCGATGAGACTTCACGTGCCGCATAGATCACATCGGCCAAAGGATTGACAAAGCGACGTGTCAGCAAGACCGACACCAACATCAAAAATATTGCCAACACAAAGGAAATAATACCGACAGGAAAAAGAATCGCACGCGCCAAGTTAAATCGCTGTGAGAGTGAATACGCCGTGATCACCACGTATCCAATCGTTTCGCCCTGTACCTTCAACCTGAGCACCACGTCTTCTTTTTGATTCTCATACTGTGAGCCAACTGTCGAAACAGAATCAGACCCTCGGTCCAGAATGATGCGTTGATCTTTATCCAGCAAAATAGGATTCAGTACATGCAAGCCATTTGTTGAATCAAAGACGACATCAACACCATCCCAACTGCCTTTCGCAAGATAATACCCTTCGAGTGTACTGACAAACGGAAACGGCACTGGCGTCGACGAGGAAGTTAAAAAATATCCAAGAATGAAAGTGAAAATAAAAAAGGAAAGAAAGACAACGACGACAAATGCGCGCAACAAAAGAAACAACAAACGCCAGCGAATTTCACGAACAGATGGTTTCATTTAGCCTCAAATTTATAACCCACACCATGCACAGTGAAGATCAATTCGTCGGGTTCAAGCTTTCGGCGCAGGTTGCGGATGTGAGAATCGATGGCGCGCTCATAACTTTCAAACGCAACGCCATGCGCGGCGTTCAACAATTGATTACGGGAAAAAATGCGACTTGGCTGACTCATGAGGGTTGCCATAATTTCGAACTCTGTAGGGGTCAATGTAATCACACGATTCCCAATCTGGACTTCATACTGGGTTCTGTCCAACGAAACATTTCCCACTCTGATCACTTCCGCCGCCGAGTCGCCGCTAACGCGTCGTAACACGACCTTAACACGTGCCACCAATTCTCGTGGACTAAACGGCTTGGTCATGTAATCGTCAGCACCAAGTTCAAGACCAATGAGTTTGTCAGTCTCCTCGACACGAGCAGTAAGCATGATAATGGGCACATTGCTTTCGCGCCGAATAGTACGGCATAGATCAAGACCATCCATCTCAGGCATCATCAAGTCGAGCACGATCAGGTCAGGCTTTTCACGGCGCGCAGACGATAGTCCCTGCGCGCCGTCTTTCGCTGTGACAACATCATAGTTGGAAGCCTTAAGATAATCACGACAGATCTCAAGGATCTCTGGCTCATCATCTACAAGCAGGATTTTCTTCGGCATAAGACCTTTTTACCACAAAGGACACGAAGTACACAAAGGGGGAAAATCATTTTGCCTTAAGGCTTTAAAACCTTCGTGGTCAATTTTCTTTACTCGTATCGCAACGCAACCATCGGATGCAGGTTTGCCGCGCGGAATGCAGGATACAGTCCGAAGAACACACCGATCAGCAAGGCGAAGAAGAAAGCCAGCAGGATCGAATTGACTGTGATGACAGAGGCGATCAAACCGGTCGCGGAAAAGACCAAGGCGATTCCCACGCCCAGCAAAATACCAATGAGACCGCCTAACACGCTAAGAGTCATTGTCTCAATGAGAAATTGCGTGAGTATCTGATTCTTCGTCGCACCAACTGCCTTACGCAAACCGATCTCTTTCGTTCGCTCTGTAACCGAGACCAGCATAATGTTCATGATGCCGATACCACCCACCAGAAGGGAAATCCCAGCGATGGCACCGAGGAAAGTTGTGAGGATCTGCGTCACAGAAGTTAGCGTACTCAACAAGTCAGATTGACTCAACACATTGAAGTCCAGCTGGTCGGTCGAGGCAAGTTTATGTGCACGGCGAAGCAGGAATTCGATCTGAGCCGAGACCGTATCCATGGCTTCGGTGGTTGTAACAGAGACTGAAATCCGATTAACGATCTTCTTATCGTTGTATGTGGCAGTAGCACCAAATAATTTGTTATAGCCTGTATCTAACGGAATGAAAATCACATCATCAGCAGAGCCACCAAGTCCCGATGATCCCTTAGATTCCAACACACCGACCACATCAAACTTCACGCCATTGATAGAGATCGTCTTACCGATAGGCGCCAGCCCACCAAACAAGTCTGTCGCTGTCTCTGAACCCAACACAGCCACCAATGACTGCGACTTGTTATCACCGTCCGTGATGAAGCGCCCCTGTGCCACTTCGTAGGAATTCGCTTCCTGGTGATCTTCCACAACACCACTCACATTCACGCTGAAACTCTCAGAACCATACTTCACTGTATATGAGGACTGGTAACTCGGCGCAAGGGCACTGATGTTTTCTGTTAACGAGCGCTGAATCAACTGATAATCCGAGTAATACAGATAACTCGTCTGTCGCGATTGTCCCAACCCGGCTCCACCACCTTGCTGGCGCCCAGGGGAAATGGTCAACAGGTTTGAGCCATTGTTCTGAATGGAACTCGTAATACTGGCTGTAGCTCCTTGTCCAATGGAAAGTAGTGCCACCACCGTTGCCACACCGATCACAATACCCAGCATTGTAAGCACTGATCGCATCTTATTAGCGCGCAATGCACGCAGCGCAATCTTGAAATTCTCTGAAAACAACATAGTTAAACTCCTACAACACTTCCTCAGGCCGTGGTGCGCCTGCCTTGATCGGATTGTGGTTCACTTCATCCGAAACAATACGCCCGTCCGAAATTTTTATGATTCGATTGGTGTGACGAGCTACATACGCATCATGGGTTACCAAGATCACAGTCTGGCCACTATCCCTGTAAAGACTCTGAAATAGGTCCATGATCTCGACACCTGTTTTGCTATCCAACGCACCTGTCGGTTCATCAGCCAGAATAATGGCTGGCTCATTGACTAATGCACGTGCTATCGCCACACGTTGTTGCTGACCTCCTGAGAGTTCATTAGGGGCATGTTGGGTTCGCCCTCCAAGACCGACACGTTCCAAGGCTTTCATTGCACGCGTGTTCCGCTCTTTTCCTGAAACACCAGCGTATGTCAATGGCAACATTACATTTTCAAGCGCACTTGTACGCGACAATAAATTAAATTGTTGGAACACAAACCCGATCTTACGTCCACGGATCTCAGCGAGCTCCGTTTCGCCTACATTTTCGACTGCGACACTATCCAATGTATATCTTCCACTGGTAGGCACATCAAGACAACCAATAATGGACATCAACGTACTCTTGCCTGAGCCAGATGGCCCCATGATGGCAACCATCTCCCCTTTTTCGATGGTGAAACTCGCTCCATCGAGAGCACGTACTTCCGTTTCACCCATCTGATACACCTTCGTCAATTCTTCCGCGCGAATCATTGAGTACCTCCGCCAAATGGGTTGGGCGCATTGAAGCTACTACCATCGTTCACTTGAATAACATCACCTTCACGTAAGTCACCCGTCACCACAACTTTATCGCCCACGATCGCACCAGTGACCACATCCACGCGCTTCGTGGAACCGTCACGTTGCGCGACCAGCACAAATTCGCCTTTAGCATCATTCTGAATGGTCGTGATCGGAACAGTCAACGAAGCGGTAGCATCCATTACATGGATCGTCACATTCGCAGTCGTCCCCAACGGGATAAAATCCTGATCTGTCACTTTATCAAGGTCAATGTGGACGGAATACTTTACTAAACCAGAAACTTCCTCACCAACAGGATTGATCGCCGTCACGGTACCAGTGAGCGTAACTCCTGCTAACGCATCCAACGTGACATCAACCTGTTGCCCCATCTTGACCTTTGCCACATCTGATTCATCCACCTGCGCATCTACGTAAAGCCGATTCATATCTGCGACATACACAGAGACCGCATTCGCATCCACCAAATCACCGACCACATCCTTTACTGCAAGCACCTTTCCATCGAATGGTGCAGTGATATACAAGGAGCTTACAGTCACCTGCGCCGCTTCCACGTTGGCTTTTGCCGCGATCACATCTGCAGAATCTTCGCCCGCCAAAAGACTGTCATAGTTGCGTTGTGCATCATCCAATTCAGCCTTTTTCAAAGCGAGGTCATTTTTAGCATCCAAGATCCAATCTTCTGGAGCGGGACCACGGTAATTCTGGAGATCGTACTCATATTGCCAGCCATTACGATTCGTGCTCACAAGCTTGCTTTCGTAAATGGTTTGCGGAACGCTTTCAGATGTCTGCAAATATCGAAGATAATTATCAGCTTTTGTATACGCTTCCTGGGCATCCTTCAGGTCAATGGCGGCTTGCGCTAAAGACGTGCCTGAATTTAACAAGTCATCAAGTTCCTGCTGTGCATTCACCAAGTCTGCCTGCGCGGCTACAATGTTCGAAGAAGTACTCGCTGGTTGTAACGCCAACAAAACATCACCAGCCTTCACCATATCCCCGGGCTGAACGTTAACCTTCTCAACAATGCCGCTCGTTTTCCACGCCAGGCTGGCAAACGGTTGGGCATCCAAGGTGCCTGATGCTTCAATGGTCTCTGCCACATCAATGGCGATCACCTTTTCTTTCTGTGCGGCAGTTGATGTACTGGCACTCGCGGGCAAGATCATTTGTACCGCCACAAAAGCAACTATAGCAATTGCCACAATGGCGATGATCCAATTTCTAATTTTTTTATTTTTAAACATATTCATATCTCCTTATTGAATTTCCCCTATCATATTGGTCAAATATGCAGAATTTGTGCAGAAAAAAGGCAGGGTTGTGAATAACCACTTACTGAAATGCAACTTATTCTTGATCTTCCCCGATGTAGACCATCTTAACATAGGCCAATGGCACCCCATCTCGCTCTACCATAAATACTGTTGGGTAATTAGCAAACTTCATATCGACGTTTTTAGCGGTGCTTACGATAATATAGTCATATTTATCTATGTTCTTCATACGCAAACCAAAAGCATTGAAAACCAAATCAGGACGAGCGAATGTCTGTGCAGTGGGTTTTGAATCGCTAACGAATACATTTGCATCTTGGTCGGCGACACGGTTAATGTATGTCTGAGCCTCCATGAAAGCCAGATTCCAGTAATCAAGCTCAAATTCCCGAAATGCCCCGCTGACTCCGCCAACCAGTTGGTTATAGTAAATATACTGATATGGGTGTAGGGCAATAATGGCATACAGTCCGGGTAACAGTAAAACACACATGATCACAAAGCGAATAGACCTACGTTGCAGACGTGAGAAAATCCAATTCAACCCAAAGCCAGCGATGAGAAAAAGTGGTGGAAGCAGGAAAAACACCTGACGATAATTATTATAGAGGTTCACGCGCATCAGGATCATCGTAGCTACCGGCAGCACAAACCAGACCAGGGTCAGGCCAACAAGGTCGCACCTAAATTTTTTGTAAAAAGAAATAGCACCCACAATCATCAAGAGTAATACAGGTTCAGTCAATTGTATGGCAAGCAACACCGGTAAGTAGGATGGTGGTATTTCATTTGCATCATATAGTACACCTCTAAACAAGGTTAAATGTGTGCCAGGATACGTAACACTATAACTAACAGACGCGATCAAGCGCTCAAAAGGATCTGGCCATAAATAAGGCCAAAGGATGACCATGAAGCCAAAAGCAATCAACCCATAAGCCATAAAACGTGGCCATACATACCACTTTTTAGATACTAAGATGTAAACAAGGATCACTATACCTATCAATGGTGCAATAAGACGAATGGCGCTTGCAAAACCTAATACAAACCCAGCAAGCCAAACATCAAAAGAAAGTGATCGTTTGAAAAATTTTCGAATAATGCTTCCTATTGAGTTGCCATGGGCTGGGATTGTTACCTTATCGCTGCGATCCACCATCCACAGCCCAAGCATGGCGCTAGTAATCAATAAGGACATGAAAACAACATCCTTCGGATTCATAAACGCATGACCAATCAAAAGAGGTTGTGTATTGAAAAGAAGTGTGGCACCAAAAGCAGATGCATCACTCATCCAGCGTCGCGCCAGGAAATAAAACGAACCAATCCCTATCTGAAATACTACAAAATAAAGAAAATGGCTAAACTGAAGTTTTTGTACTATGCTTCCTTCTGGAAGGATGAAATTTCTTAATAAGAGAACCATAGTGATAAATGCCGGTCCATGGCTACCCTGTTTGGGCTCTTCTTCTATAAAATAGTCAGACCAAGTACCGGTACAAATCAGGGAGTCTACAGCTTGAATTGTTCTCTCAGCATACATATGTTGCGAGAGTTCATCAACACTCTCGCCAAATGATGGCAGAACAAACAAGCCAACAATCAGATTTAGACAAACAAGCAGAATCAGGAAATAATGTTTTTTCACAGTTCACCATTTGGCTTGCAAGATAACAAACCAATGTGTAGAACTTTTGCAGAATTTATGTATAAAGGATGCAGGGTTATGAATGGATAATTATGGATATACAAACCGTGGGGCTTTCTTGTGTACAATTGGGATATGAAATACGAAACTATCCCCACTCTGACTCTCCCCAAAATCGGATACGGCACATGGAGCCTCGGCGGCGGCTCTTTTGCCGACCCGCAACTTGATTCTGCTTCGATGACCGCTCTCCTCTCTGCATTAGAAACTGGCTACACCCACTTCGACACAGCAGAGTATTACGCCGCAGGTCATGCAGAAGAACTGCTCGGGCGCGCCATTCGTGAGACAAACACCAAACGTGAAGATGTCTTCATCACCACCAAAGTTTCTCCCGAACATCTTTCCTATGACAATGTGCTCCATTCGTGCGAAAACTCTCTGCGCCGCCTCAACATGGACTATATCGACCTGTACCTCATCCACTGGCCCGGCAAAGGTGTAGACTACGAAGAGACATTCCGTGCGTTGAATAAACTCGTCCGCGATGGCAAGGTCAAACATCTGGGTGTCAGCAACTTCAAGCTCAAACTTCTCAAGCAGGCACATTCACTTTCCGAAACCCCGCTTATCACCAACCAAGTCCCTTACAGCCTGCCAGATAAAACCTACGTGGATAACGGTGTACTTGAATATTGTCAACAAAACAACATCACAGTGACAGCCTATTCCCCCATCAAATTCCGAAGCATGAATACCAACAAGGTTTTGGGAGCGGTCGCCAAAACGCATTCTGCCACACCTTACCAGATCGCATTGACGTGGCTCGTCATGCAACCACGCGTTATCACGATTCCCATGTCATTCAACCCACAGCACATCAAAGAGAACTTTGAAGCGGCAGATATCGAACTCACCGAAAAGGAAATGGCTCAGCTTTCCAGCGCGTGGAACAAATAAAATCATTGTAGTTAAAAATGCCATCCCATCCTATCCCTGAAATCGAGATCATCGAAGAAACTGAGACGGAGCTCGAACCGTTCTACAAGGTCATCATCCATAATGACCACGTCACGCCCATGGATTTTGTGGTCCATGTCCTGAAGAATCATTTCTACTTGTCGAATGACAAAGCCGCAGATATCATGTTCATGGCACATTACTACGGCACCGCCTATGTACAAACGCTCGCCAAGTCTGAAGCAGAAAAACGGATCGCCAAAGCGCATTTTGAAGCAAACAACGCAGGCTACCCATTGAAATTCACAATGGAACCTGAATAATCCGTTTTATCTTTTCCGCTATTCATCCTTCCCAATGCCATCCCAACTCGACACTCTCACCCAAATCAACCTCGACGATCTCGTCTCCTCCTTCGGGTGGGAGAAGTATCCGTTACTGGCAACTCCTCTGCGCTTCTTATTTGCCAACCCCGCCCGAAAATTTGCAGAACAAATGGTGGAGTTTGATAACGCAGTCGGGCACGCAAACCTCGCTGAAGCATCGCGAACGCTCATGCGAAAACTATACGTCCGTGATGTGCGCGTGCATGGACATGAAAATATTTCCCAAGACGAACCCGCCTTATTTCTATCCAATCATCCTGGCATGGCAGATACTATCAGTCTCTTCGCCGCCATCAACCGCCCCGACCTCAACATCATCGCACTACATCGTCCGTTTTTAGTTTCACTCACAAACGTGACTCGCAATCTCGCCTACATTAGCGATGAAGATGCTGAACGAATGCGCGCCGTTCGACAAATCTCCAGTCATTTGAAAAAAGGCGGAGCGGCGCTCACCTTTCCTGCTGGGAAGATCGAACCCGATCCCAGCGTATACCCAGGCGCATTCGACTCTCTCAGCAATTGGACCGACTCGGCTGGCGTCTTTATCCGTTTTGCGCGGGAGACTAAGATCGTCCCCGTTCTTGTCAGCGGAGTAGTTTGGGAGAAAACTGCACACCACTGGTTGACTCATATCAAGCGCACGCGTTTTGAACGCGAGAAACTTGCCGCAGCCCTGCAATTGCTTGCCATGGTCACACGCAATGCAAGGCCGACAACTGTCCACGTGCAGTTTGCGAAGCCCATTACACTGGACGAAGTTGGATCAACAGACGCGGAAGCCATTCATCAAGTGGTACTCGAAAGAATGAAGAGATTGATCGAAACAACTCCTAAAGATGACGGGATGTCTGCGTTGTGAATAACAAACCGCTTAGGCGCGCACTCATCGCTATCATACTAGTCGTTCTACTTTACTTTGCCCTGCGTAACGCGCCGCTTATCGAGATATGGAACACACTTAGGCAACTACAATTCTGGCAGATTGCCACACTAATTATCATCAACGTATTGATCTACGCGCTCATTACTTTGCGCTGGTGGATCATTGTCCGAGCAGAGAGCAAAGCCATTTCCTATCTCCCATTGATCGCGGTGCGACTCGCCGTGTTCGGGGTAAGTTATTTCACACTGGGTCCGCAAGTGGGTGGTGAACCATTACAGGTTTTATATCTACAACGCAAATACGGTATCACTTATACACGTGCAACCGCATCTGTGCTGATGGATAAGCTTCTTGAGTTTCTCGCCAATTTCTTTCTGCTGGCGCTGGGAATGACAGCCATCTTTCAAGCAGGATTCATCTCCAGAAACGGAAGCAGTTCTCTCGTGAGTCTGAGCGGGCTTGTCATCCTGTTTTTACTGCCCCCCATTCATATCATCCTGATGATGCGCGGAATCTATCCCCTTTCCGCGATCTTGCGAAAAATATCGAACAACAGATTTGTGCGTTTCGTTGCCGCATCTGAACGGATGGCTGGCACATTCTGTCGCAGACATTTTTCAGCACTACTATCTGCCACCGCAATTTCAATTCTTGCCGCAGTGGGAATGGTGAGCGAATATTTTCTGATCACTTCGTTCTTGCACATTGACCTTTCGCTTTCTCAAACCATCGCGGCATGGACGGCAGGCTGGCTTGCATTTCTTGTGCCGTTACCCGGCGGATTGGGTGCGCTCGAAGCAAGTCAGGTTGTGGCGCTGGGCACATTCGGTGTAGCGGCGGCTTCTGCGATCAGCGTGACGTTCTTGATTCGCGGGCGCGATCTGTTACTCGGAGGGATCGGCTTACTTCTCGCAGGGCATGGATTCAAAGATACAATTACAAAATGAGAGCACGCACTGTATTTTTCACTGCGCCTAAACAGGTTGAAATTCGCGAACAACAATTACTATCGTTGAAAGATAACGAGGTGCTGGTCGAAACGATCTGCTCCTCCATCAGCGCGGGGACAGAAATGCTTGTGTACCGCGGGCAATTTCCGCACGTTGTTGATTCACACGATAGCGTGAGCAGTGATCTTAAATATCCATTGGCATATGGATACGCAAATGTTGGGCAGATTACTGAAATAGGAAAACAAGTAGATATTTCTTTTCTCAATAAAATCGTTTTCGGATTTGCTCCGCACACATCAGCCTATATCTGCGATCCTTCATCCTTGATCTTCGCCCCCGCTTCTTTCCCAGCTGAGGCCTGCTCCTTCCTCCCAAACATGGAAACCGCTGTGAACTTGATCCAGGATGCCGCACCGCTTCTCGGTGAACGCGTCCTCGTGTTGGGACAAGGCGTGATTGGCTTATTGGTTGCTTCGCTATTGAAAGAATTTCCATTGGAATTGTTGGTCACCTCTGATCGTTATGAATTACGGAGGAGATCATCGCTTGCAATTGGCGTCAACGATTCGTTCGATCCAACATTGATCCATCGTAAAAACGAACAAACAAACACCACAACACCCCAATCTGCCTACGCGCAAAGCTTTGATTTGACTTTCGAGTTGAGTGGCTCCCCGTCCGCGTTGAACGATGCGATTGCAATGACAACTTTCAGCGGACGTGTTGTCATCGGTTCTTGGTATGGAGAGAAGAAAGCGCCGATCGATCTGGGTGGTGCATTTCATCGGTCACGCATTCAGTTGATCTCTTCACAGGTCAGCACCATAGCTCCAGCGTTGAGCGGGCGCTGGGATAAGGCACGCAGGTTCGGGGTCGCATGGGAGGCGTTGAAACGAATCCAACCACAGAAGTGGATCACGCATCGCTTTCCTATTGAAGAAGCAGATCAGGCGTATCAATTACTGGATGAAAATCCACAAGAGACAATTCAGGTAATCTTTACATATGGAAAATAAAAGACGGTCTGCAGAAGAATTCGGCAAAAGCCCATTGGGGAAATTTTTCCTGGGCGGGCTTCCCATCCTTGGAGGCGTGCTGACGATCCTGGTTTCGTTGAGCGTCCTTCCCTATGTTGACCTCCACCCCAATCGCATTGCGATCTTCAACGACCCGCACACTTGGGAAGTGTTTGCCGTGGGTGTCATGCTCACAACATTTGGGCTGGCTTCCATCATTCCGCCAAACATGAAATTTCTCGGAAGTTTAAATCGTTGGGTTTTGCTGATTTCGTTTATCGCTGTTGTGCTCGGTGTGATCCTCAAGAAATTTTTCTAACCATGAAATTCCATTACACCAACCTTGAATCCTGCCACGAAGCGACGGGTGTAGTCGTGGTCATTGATGTTTTGCGCGCGTTTACAAATGCCGCCTTTGCATTTTCGCGCGGAGCAAAAGAAATATATCCCGTCAGCGGCGTAGACGAAGCGTTACAACTGAAAACAAAGATCGCTAATTCGCTGGTATGCGGCGAGGAAGGCGGACTTCCACCTGAAGGTTTTGACTTTGGCAACTCCCCCACCCAAACAAGGGAATTGGATTTAGCCGACAAAATCATCGTACAACGCACAGGTGCAGGGACGCAAGGCATCACACGTAGCGTGAAAGCTGAAATCATGCTGGCAACAAGTTTTGTTGTAGCAAGTGCAACGACAGAGTACATTCGGCATCTTGCACCTGAAACATTGACCTTTGTTGTTACAGGGCAATATGCTCCAGAACATGGCGATGAAGATCTCGCATGCGCAGAATACCTTGAATTACTACTGAAAGACAAGCAACCTGACCCAGTCACTTTTATCGAGCGTGTGATTCGATCACGAGATGCAATCAAACATCTTGACCCTCATATCCCTGAGTTCCCAAGATCAGACCTGGATCATTGCACAAGTATCGACGCATTCGACTTTGCCATGCTCGTCACAAAAGAAAACGGACGCCCTGTAATGCGTGCCGTACAACCCTGACATTGGAATTGGAGAATCTACATGTACACTCTTGGCGTTCGTCGCGACTTCATCGCAAGACACTTCCTTATCGGCGGAGACTGGGGGCCTGAAAACTTTCCCAACTCACATCATTACATCCTTGAGTTGCAACTGGAAGGGAAAGAACTCGACCAACACGGCTATCTTGTAGACATCGTGGATGTTGAGAAACATCTCGATGAAATCGTGAGTTATTACAAAGATCAAATGCTCAACGAGAAACCTGAGTTCGCAGGGTTGAATCCTTCCATTGAGCATTTCGCGCGGATACTGGCTACTTCGTTGAGTGAGCGCATCAAAGCGAAGAATATCTCTGTGTTGAAGGTGGTACTGTGGGAGAACGAATCCGCGTGGGCAGCATATTCCGTTGACAGGTTGGCAAGTTAGAAGGTTTGAACGTTCAAACCTTTCAACTTTCAAACATTCAGATGATCTCTATGAAAATCGGGCTTGTCATTTACGGTTCGCTGGATACGGTCAGTGGCGGGTATCTATATGATCGCAAACTGGTGGAGTATTTGCGCGCGCAAGGTGACACAGTGGAGATCATATCTCTGCCGTGGAGGAATTACGCCGCGCATCTGACTGATAATTTTCGGTTTCAACTCCCCAAAGGTCTAGATATTCTGATCCAAGACGAACTCAATCACCCATCTTTGATCTGGGCCAATCGGGGGGAACATCCATATCCTGTGATTAGCCTTGTCCATCATCTGCGATGTTCGGAGTTGCGTCCGCAATGGCAGAATACTTTTTATCGAGTCGTCGAAAAGAAGTATCTGCAAAGTGTGGACGGATTCATCTTCAACTCCAAGACGACAGAAGGAGTAGTAGGTGAGACATTAGAGAATAGAGGAGCAGAGAATAGTAAACCTTCTATTGTTGTTTATCCGCCAACAGATAGATTCGGGGATGCGATTTCGGAAAGCGAAATTGCCAAACGCGCAAAAGACAGCAATTTTAGAATTTTGTTTTTGGGGAATGTGATCTATCGGAAGGGGTTACACACTTTATTGAAAGCAGTCAGCGGTCAGCAGTTAGCAGTTAGCGTGGATGTGGTCGGAGGATTGAAGGCAGAGCCACAATATGCGGAGGAGATGCAGAAGTTCGTTATCGCCAATGGACTATCATCCAAGGTCAAGTTTCATGGCTCACTGGACAATGGTCCGCTTGTTGAGATGTATAAGCGAGCGCATGTGATGGTTGTGCCATCGAGTTATGAGGGGTTTGGGATTGTCTATCTCGAAGGGATGGGATTTGGCCTGCCTGCCATTGGGACAACGGCAGGAGCGGCGAGTGAGGTCATTACACATGGAGAAGATGGGTATTTGATCGAACCTGATGACGCCGATGCGCTCGCGAAGCACCTCACTGAACTTGCTATGAACCGCGAGTTATTGTTGAAGTTGTCTTTGAATGCATTGAAGAGATACAAGTCCCAGCCGAGGTGGGATGAGACGGCAAAAGGCATAAGAGAGTTTCTTTCCGTCATTGCGAGGGGCGAAAGCCCCGAAGCAATCCCCCATGCGGTGACGGAGATTGCTTCGGGCGAAAGAACATCGCCCTCGCAATGACGGGACAGTACATTTATGCAATATTCCTTCCCCCATTATTTATTATCCAAACAATCGGTGGATGACCGCGCTTTGAACAAGGATGTGTTGTCTGCGCTGAAGTCAAATTTACCGCAACAACCTATCCACATTATTGAGGTCGGCGCAGGGGTTGGAACGATGCTGAGACGGTTGATGCGGTGGGATGTACTCCGTCAATGCGAATATGTGATCGTGGATGAGATGGCAGAGAATATCGAATATGCGTCAGAGTGGATAAAGGTTTGGGCTGTTGAAGCAGGCTTGAACGTGGAAAGAAGCGGGCAAGATCAGGTTCGAGTGTATGACGAGGCTCGTGATGTCCACATACAGTTTGAGCGAGCGGACGTTTTCGATTTCATCCAAAAAAATAAACAACCCGCGGACTTATTGATCGCGCATGCGTTTTTGGATCTATTGCCAATGCCCGAGTCGTTGACAAAGTTACTCACGCTGACAAAAGGATTGGCATGGTTGACAATCAACTTTGACGGCGTGACATCGTTTGAGCCAATGATCGACGCGGCTTTGGACGAGAAGATCGAACGGTTATATCACGAGACGATGGACACGCGGGCAACAGGCGGCGACAGTAAAAGCGGACGACATTTGTTCGGGCACTTGCGAAGCGTAGGTGCAGGGATCCTTGCGGCGGGTGCTTCGGATTGGGTGGTGCATGCGACGAGTGGGAAATATTTGGAGGACGAGAAATATTTCCTCCATTTTATTTTGCACTTTCTGGAAGAGTCGCTGATGGGGCATGCCGAATTGGATCCAGATGTCTTTGCCGCATGGCTCGCACAACGGCGGGCACAGATCGAACTCGGTGAACTGGTATATATTGCGCATCAGATGGATTTTCTGGTGAAACAAATCGTAGAGAAAACCGTATAATGAATACGGAGTAAAAATGATCTACACGTATCAAATTGAAGGTCTCACTTTACAAACGGGCGATATCATCTGCACGATGAACGGCAAGCCTGATATTTTGCCCGGCGAGTTTTGGCGTCTCGTAGGTCGGCTCGTGCCCGGGGATGTGGACCACGTGGCGATCTATACGGGTCCGCAGGGACGTTGTATCGAGGCGGGTGCACATGGCGTGATCAAGTTCACGGTCTTTAGTGGCGAATGGAATACGGAACGCATGGCGCGTCGGCGCGGACATTTGTTTGATACCTTCTACGGGATTGCCTCTCCGCTGGACACTTTGGAAGTGAGCGAGGAAGAACAAGAGGAGATGCGGAAGAGGGTCGCTCAATATTGTCTCGCACAAGTTGGCAAACCATATAACCTGAATTTCCTGAACGCAGAAACAGAGGATTCGTTCTATTGCAGCCAGTTGGCATACAAAGCCTATCAGCAGATCGGCATTGACCTGAACACCGGCCTCGCCATGGAGCAACTACCTGGGACGAACGCGATCGTGTATCCGCAAGAGATCTGGGATGGGTTTAGTCATAAAAAGGCAGAAGTCAGATTGCAGAATGCGGAAGGCAGTAGACAGTTAATAAGTGCATCGGTGGTTGAGTAGGCGGCGCTCGTCCGCCGTATCGAAACCACTACTAACAAAAGCCATTTTGCTTATTTCTGGTTTCGACACCGCACCTGCGGTGGGTGCAGGTGTACGCCCTTCGCAACGAACGCTCAGGGCTACTCAACCAGCGGGGATAGTTGGAATTCATAGTGTATAATCATCTAAGTTAATAATCTATATCAGCAGTCCAACCGCTGTTTACTTGCGTGTCCCGATGGTTTTCGGGAAGGGGAAACCCAATCTTTACAAGTGCACGACTTCTGAAGAACAGGAAAGAAATACCTTGAACTTTGAACAATTTAATCTGGATTCCCGCCTGATGCAGGGAATCAAGGTCGCTGGTTATGAAACCCCGACCCCTATTCAGGAAGCGGCCATTCCAGCCGCTCTGCGCGGACGTGACATCATTGGCACCGCACAGACGGGAACAGGCAAGACCGCCGCGTTCGTCCTCCCCATTCTCAACAAATTACTTGATGGTCCACGCAATCAGGCCCGCGCGCTGATCGTCACACCGACGCGCGAACTCGCGGAACAGATCAATCAAGTCATCCACGCGCTTGCAGTGGGGACAAAGCTGAGGAGCGCAACCATCTACGGCGGAGTCGGAGCCGGGAACCAGATCAAGGCCTTACGCGCCGGTGCAGAGATTCTCGTCGCGTGCCCAGGTCGCCTTTTGGATCTCATCCAACAACGTCATGCAAAAATGGAACATATCGAGGTGCTGGTGCTCGATGAAGCGGACCGCATGTTCGATATGGGCTTTCTGCCCGATGTGAAGCGCATCATCAAAGCGGTGCCCGAACGCAGACAAACCATGTTGTTCTCGGCGACTTTCCCTGCCGAAGTGGAATTGCTTGCTTCGCACTCGCTCGTCGAACCGCAAAAGATCGCGATGGGCATCAGCCGCCCCGCGCACACAGTGACGCATGCACTGTACCCCGTCCCTCAACATTTGAAATCTGGTTTGTTGTTGAAACTGCTCCAGCAGACCGATACCGACTCGGTGCTGATCTTCACCCGCACCAAACATCGCGCGGACAAGATCGCACGCCAGATCGCGCATGCGGGACATAAAGTCACGAGCCTGCATAGCAACCGCACACAGGGACAACGCCAGACCGCACTCAGCGGCTTCAAAAGCGGACACTTCCGCATCATGGTGGCCACCGACATCGCGGCACGCGGCCTCGATATTGACAGCATCTCACACGTCATCAACTTCGACATGCCCGATACTGCCGATGCTTACATTCATAGAATTGGACGTACCGGTCGCGCACAACGCACCGGCGACGCATTCACACTCGTCACCCCCGAAGACAATGACATGATCCGCACGCTCGAACGCATTATGAAACAACCGCTCGAACGGATCATTCTCGAGGACTTTGACTACTCGCCTCCCGCCCCACCGAGGTCTGCCAACGATCATGGACGCGGGGCACCTCGCCCTCCACGTCCCGCTCCCACGCCGAATCGATTTTCAAAGAATCGCTTGGCGCCGAGGCGTAAGAAGTAACTTGTAATACCTAACCCGTCTCGTTGAGAGGCGGGTTTTTGATAGTTACTTTATAATATAGAAATAAAAGTTTTGTAGAATAAAAGAGGAAGCCACTATGTATCTAATAACTCGCGTAGAAATTGAAGGCTTTTGGGGGAAATACAAAATAGAAACTGACCTACATCCAGATGTAAATATTTTTATCGGAAAAAATGGGACTGGCAAAACCACCTTTATAAATATGCTATATGCTGTCCTCAAAGTTGATTTGAGGACATTGCTAAATCTTGAATTCAAAAAAATAACAATCTTATTAAGGAGTGAAAAATCAAAAACAAAGAAAATATCAGTCACAAAATCCGAATCTTCTGAATCTGCTATACAAAATATTACATACAAACTAGCAAACAAAAGCTATCCCTTTTCAATTTCTGCCAGAGATGTGGAACTCATCGAAAGAAACATGAGACGCCATTCACTTATTAGCGAATCTTTGTTTGAGCTTGGGAGAAAAATCTCAGACTTAATAAATATATCAAACTTATCAGTTCACAGAGCAACTTCTGAATACACAAATTCACCTGAGGATGAATTTCGAGCAAGTCGTCGCATAGATAGGCCAAACACACTACCTATTGATCAAAGACTCAACGACTTAATCGGACGCCTTAAAGGGTATCAGCTCATCCTCTCTAAGCAAGCGGATGAAATCTCATCTAATCTTCAAAAAGATGTTCTTCGCTCAATGTTATACAATCCAAATTTCGACACTTTTTCATTATCACCAAACAGCGAACTTGAATTAGGCAAGGAAAAACAAGAACTTACAAAAGCCTACAAAGAATTAGGTGCGCTTGATGAACCCACAAAGCAGAAAATTGACAAGCATATTCGTGTCCTCAATCAAAGCCTAGCAAGTATTCGAAAGGCTCAAGATAGCAAAGACCAAAATTATTTACGTGTTGATGATATTATGCCTATGTCTCTATTGAAAAGAACTCAACATGTCATCGATCTTGCACTAAAAGCCGAACAAAACAAGCAAAATGTATTTCAATTGATCAATTTATTTTTACAAACGATCAACGAATTCATAAAAGACAAGGATGTCTCAATCACCGCAAACGGGGATTTAGAAATCAAGAAGGGACAAAAAGTAATTTTGTCACCAACAATCTCCAATATCTCTTCGGGAGAAAAGCAACTTTTGATACTATTAACCGAGACTCTCTTACAAAAAAGTGAACCTTTTATTTTTTTCGCTGACGAACCAGAACTATCGCTACATATTGAATGGCAAGCTCAAATCATTCCGTCGATCAAAAAACTGAATGATTCCGCCCAAATCATAGTGGCGACCCACTCACCAGAAATTGCGGCGGGAAGAAAAAAGAACCTCATTTCAATGGAAAAAATTCTTCATGAATAGTCTCAATTATTCAAGTAAAGCCCTTGATGTTCTTACAGAATTTCATGAAAAACCGTATATAGTTTATGTAGAAGGTGTTGATGATATTCCATTTTGGAATACAATTTTCAAAGCCTTTCACATAAAGAACTACATACTAAAGCCTGCCGGCGGTTCACCCGAATTAGAAAAATATTGCCAGTCAATAACAACTGACAATGTTGACATATTTGTGGCGAGAGACACTCATTTTACGGAAATACTAAAAACCAAAATAATTCACCCGAGAATTATTTGGACGTATGGACATTCTATAGAAAACTCGTTGTACCATCCTAACAACTTAGCAGAAGTTATATCTATTTTTTCTCGTTCTCAAAGTTACGATGTCTCCCTCGCCGAAAAATGGCTTCTTCAATTCACAGAAGAATTTAGATATTTATTGATTTTTGAACTTGTGAACCAAAAATACAATTTAGGGCTAGAAATTCTAGGAGATGCCTGTGGAAAGTTTGTCGATCCTAAAAAACATCACCTAACATCTAAGCAAACAATTAATGAGAGAGAAAACGAATTAGCTCAAGCTATTGATAAAAAAAAGTATAAAAGGTGCGAAAAGCTTTTCACTATGATTGCTTCAAAAAAACCTATATTCTTTCTGATAAGGGGGCATTTTCTTACTATGGCTATTAATAGCTTTATTCGTCACGAGGGTAAAAATTCAAGCAAGAAACCGCCTTCAATATCAAATGAAAGCCTATATACAAATCTCGTTTTAATACTTAAAAATGAATGTATCAGCAATTCATCGCGTGATGACATTCAGTATTTAAAAAACCAATTAGAAGTATTTACCTAGCAAAATTGAAACAAAAGAATCAAAAAGGAGCCCCGCGAAATTGCGGGCTCCTTTTTTTTGTCGACTATTTGCTGGCTTACGGCCCTACTCAGAGTAAATTTGCTCCCAAGCCGAGCAGATTCTCCAAGAATAAATTAGCGCACGCAAAAACAGAATAAGCAAGTTACTTGGATTTAGCCATTTTCTTCTTTGGCTTCTTTTCCTTTTTGGGCTGTTGTCTGCCCTGCAACAAGGCGTTCATAATCTCATCAATGGGAAGCGGCAAAAGAAACATAGGCTTTTCTTTTATGATTTTCTTTTCGTCTTTTGTATTCATAATTTTAGTATACACTGGTGATTTCAAAGTTCATTCAAAGTTCAGTTGAATGATATTGTTTTGCAATAAAAATGCACACGTCATAACAAAAATGCAATGAATAATCACAGAATCAAAAAGAGCCCCGCGAAATCGCGGGGCTCTTTTTTTGTCAACTAGTTGCTGATCGTAACGTTGCTGGCCTGCGGACCCTTGGGGCCTTGTTCAACATTGAACTCGACCTTCTGGCCTTCCTGCAAGTTGCGGAAACCATCGCCTTGAATGGCAGAGAAATGGACGAAAACGTCCTTTCCGCCTTCGCGTTCGATGAAGCCGAAGCCCTTGTCACCGTTGAACCACTTAACTGTACCGACTATTCTTTCAGACATGTTTTGCCTCCTATGGCAATAAAAAAGTTTTTAGGCGTCTTGGTCGTTCCATCGGAGGTAAACAAAAACAAAACAGCCCACGGATTTGAAACCGTGAGCTGTGGCTGTTCTTCAAACCAACGTAACTTACCGTTATCCTACTGAGCCAATAGTAACAGGGTAATGCGAATAAGTCAATCAAAATTGGCAGTTAAACGCGATCAAGCACGCATCACACAGTTCGTATTGAGCTTATTTCAAACAACTTTCCAACAACCACGCCCTCACAACGACAAGTTAAAGGTGTATGCTTCGGCGATCCAAACACCAGATCGGAACACTATTCGTACATGAAACGCATAACAGGCATCATTCTCATCGCCATCTCCGCCGCGTCCTTCGGGACACTTGCCATCTTCGGTAAATACCTATATGCCGCAGGCATGGATACATTCACCGTGCTCTTCCTACGATTTTCGATTGCCGCAGTCATAATGGTCATCCTTCTCATTGCAAGGCGCGAGTCTCTGCCACGCGGACGGATCCTCGGTCAACTGATCGGGATGGGCGCCTTGGGGTATGTCGGTCAGTCGTTCTCCTACCTGAGTGCCATTCAATATGCATCCGCTGGCTTGGTGGCATTGCTTCTGTACTTGTATCCGATGTTCGTCTTTCTCCTGTCTGTGATCTTTTTACGAGAAAAAATTACGCGCGTCAAAGTCATCGCGTTAGGCATTGCCCTGATCGGCACCGCTCTCACCGTGAATCCCAAAGGCGGCGAATGGACGGGCATTTTGTTCGCCATCTCTGCCGCGGCGATCTATTCCGTCTACATCATCGTCGGCACGAACGTCATGAAACATGTTTCGACAGTGCAATCGTCCACGGTTATTTTTGCATCGGCGGGTACAGTCTACGGGATCCTTGCGGCAATCAATGGCCCACACTTCCCCACAAGTAATTCCTCCTGGCTCGCCATGGCTGGCGTTGTCTTGATCGCCACCGTAATTCCCGTGGTCACATTTCTCGGCGGGCTGGAAAGGATCGGTCCCACCAACGCGGCGATGCTATCCACACTGGAGCCTGTGGTCACTGTCCTTTTGGCTGCGTGGTTATTTCAGGAACGGCTGACGACGGTCACATTGTTGGGAGGTGGCTTGATCATATTCGCGGTTATTTTGCTCGCACGCAATGAACTCCGTCAAACCCGGCCAGCCGAAATCTAAGCACAGGGGAATGCTATAATCACCTTATGAACTTTCTAATCACTGGAGCCGCGGGATTCCTCGGCTCTTCTCTTGCCAACCACCTCGCCCGCGAGGGACATCAAGTCCGTGGGCTCGACGATCTCTCTACGGGCGATCCACAAGCGCTCGCACCCGATGTCCACTTTACGCGCGGTGATGTCAGCGACCGCCCCAAGTTGTGGACTCTCCTTCAAGAGGTGGATGTTGTCTATCATCTCGCGGCACGTGTCTCGGTGCCTGAGTCCGTTTTATATCCTCGGGACTACAACAACGTCAACGTCGGCGGGACAGTGGCGCTCATGGAAGCAATGCGGGATGTCGGCGTACGCCGCGTCGTTCTTGCCTCCTCCGGAGCTGTCTACGGCGATATAGCCGATCAGCCGCTGAAAGAGACTCTCACCCCCAACCCTCGTTCACCGTATGCCGTATCCAAACTCGCGGCGGAATACTACGTCCGCACCATCGGCGGCTTGTGGGGAATCGAAACTGTCAGTTTGAGAATCTTCAACGCCTATGGACCCGGTCAACACCTCCCCGCATCGCATCCACCCGTGGTACCGCATTATCTGAAACAAGCCTTGCGCGGCGGAACCCTCGTCGCACACGGAGATGGCTCGCAAACCCGCGATTACGTCTACGTGGACGATGTGGTCAGCGCACTGGTCGCCTCCGCCACCGCACCGAACATCAACGGGCTTGTCATCAATGTCGGCTCTGGCGTAGAGACCAACGTCCGCGATTTGATCAAGTCCGTGTTGGATGTGACGGGAAGTAAACCCGAAGTGTTATACAACGCCACCACATCTGGTGGCGTCTCACGCATGAGCGCAGACCTATCCATCGCGAAAGAGAAACTCGGCTACCGTCCGTCCATTAAGTTGGAAGAAGGGCTGAGGCTGACGATCAAGAGGGACTCACGATTCAAATGATTAAACACAAAGGGCACGAAGGACACAAAGTTTTAATGGCTTAATCCTTCGTGACCTTAGTGTCCTTCGTGGTAAAAAAATGATTATTCCCCGAGATTTTTACAACCGCCCCACATTGACCGTGGCACGCGAACTGATCGGTGCGCGCTTGGTTCGGATTCTCGATGGCGTGAAGTTGGTTGGCATCATTACCGAAACGGAAGCCTATATCAGCGAAAAGGATTTGGCCTGTCACTGCAAAGCAGGGCGTACACCGCGCACTCAGGTAATGTATGGAGAACCCGGACATGCGTATGTCTATTTTACGTATGGGAATCACTGGATTTTGAACGCGGTCACCGAGCAGGAAGGATTCCCTGCGGCGGTATTGATACGGGCAATACAACCTATTGAGGGCGTTGAAGTCATGCTGGAAAGAAGAAACGGCCGCGATACATTCGGTCCCGGGAAACTTTGTCAGGCAATGGGGATCACTAAAAGCGAGAATACGGTCGATTTGACGGAAACAGGCTCAGGCTTATGGATAGAAGCGGGTGTTAAAGTCCCGAATAAAGCCGTGACGAAAGGCCCTCGTGTGGGTTTAAATAATACGCCTGAGCCATGGCTATCCAAACCCTGGAGATTTTTGGTAAAAGGCTGGAAGATTTTATAATTTTGTCATCGCAATGACGGAGATAACCAAAGGAGATTTTATGGGATTACTTGAAGGTAAGAATGCATTGATTTTTGGTCTGGCAAATGACAAGTCCATCGCGTGGGGCATTACGCAGGCGTTCCATCGTGAGGGCGCGAATATCGGTATCAGCTACGCGGGTCAGATGCTTGAAAAGCGTGTGATGCCGCTCGCAGAAAAAGTAGGATGCAAGTGGGTTGAAGAATGTGATGTAACGAACGATGAGCAGATCGCGGCGACGGCAGAAAAAGCCGCAAAGCAATTTGGCAAGATCGACGTGTTGGTACACTCGATTGCATTCGCGGGCAAGGACGAATTGAGCAGACCGTATTACCAAACCAGCCGCGAAGGCTTCAAGAACGCGATGGACATTTCGGTCTTTTCGTTTGTGGCGTTGACCAATGCATTTCTGCCACTCTTGAACCCCGGCGCTTCGGTGATGTGTCTCACGTATTACGGTTCGGTGAAAGTTGCGCCAAACTATAACGTGATGGGTGTAGCGAAAGCCGCATTGGAATCATCCACACGCTATTTGGCGAATGACCTCGGCCCGCAAGGTATCCGCGTCAATGCGATCTCGGCTGGACCGATCCGCACATTGGCGGCGGCGGGCGTGGGCGGCTTCCGCGATATGTACAAGCACTTTGCTGATGCGGCTCCGATGCGCGAGAATGTGACTATCGAAGATGTCGGCAATTCGGCTGTGTTCCTTGCTTCGAATATGTCCGCTCGCATTACGGGCGAAGTGTTGTACGTAGACTCTGGTTTCAACATCATGGGCGTGCAGATGCCACCGAAAGAAGAGAAGAGCGAGTAAGTCAAGTTACCCTTGATAAGTGAACAGTAGGGGCGGCGCTGCGAAGCGTGCCGCCCTTTTTGTTTTAACGGTAAAATCAACCCTATGTTCAAACGCAATACTATTCCTACTGAAACACAACAACCCGTCCAGGCCGTGGAGCGCATCACGTCGGTGCTGGGTTCGGGTGTCATTTGGCACGGTTCGATCAACGGTTCGGGCGGCGTCCGCATTGAGGGCGCGTTCGAAGGTGAGATCGCTTTGCGCGGTATGCTCGTCGTCGGTGAAACGGGACGTGTCACCTGCCAGAACGTCCGCGCTAACACGGTCATTGTCGCTGGTGCGGTGCGCGGCAACATCACGACTCAAAAATTGGAAATTCGCGGCAGTGGTCGTGTTTGGGGAGACGTGGTCACGACAGCCTTCGTGACGGAAGAAGGCGCCTTCCTAAGAGGCCAGATCCGCATGGAAGAAACGGTCGAGCTGGACCTCGGGCCTGCCACTGAAACAACACAATCGGAGGCCGCCCAAGCCGAGTCCATTGCATCGACGCCGATCGTTGTCCCTGACCCTGAGAGAACACAACGGCTCCCTAAAAGAAAAAAGGCGGAATAACTGTAGGGATGACCAGCTACCCATAGGGTACGATGTGGTCATCCCTACAAATTGTTTATGAAATATCGCGACCTGCAAATCCAAACACAACGTGAAGCGCCGAACAACGCACGGACAGAGGGATTCTCATTCCTTGCCCGCGCAGGGTATTTGACTCGAGAGAATCTGTTGACGAAGTTGGGCGAACACGCCACAAGTCACTTGCGCGAGTTGGCTGACCAATCCCTGCTTTCTCTGCCAACAATTAGTAACAAAAACGAAACTTTCTTCTCTATCGCCTCAGGCGACATTGAAGTTGCGTATTGTCCATCTTGCAAATATACAAAGCGGCTGGAACTCGCTCGCCTTGCAAAGACGGCACTTCCGCAAGAGGAAATGTTATCCGTTGAAAAAATTTCAACGCCCGATTGCAATACCATTGAATCCCTTGCGAATTTACTGAACCTTCCCAAAGAGAAAACCGCTAAAGCATTGATGTACACCCGCATCAGCGATGGAAAATTCATCTTCGTCGTTGTGCGTGGAGACATGCAAGCCAGCGAAGCGAAGTTAAAGGCGCAAGTTGGTGATGTCCGTGCGGCGACGGGGGAAGAAATTGTCCGTGTGGGAGCGGTGGCGGGGTATGCATCAGCTGTCGGGTTGAAAGACGCGTTGATTCTCGTGGATGATCTGGTCCCAGCTTCACAAAATCTTGTTGCGGGAGCAAATGAATCGGGTTGGCATTTCAAGAACACAAATTACGGAAGAGATTATTCTGCTGAGGTCGTTGCGGATCTGGTGCAAGCGAAAGAGGGCGACGCATGTATTGCGTGTGGAAATCCGCTTTCGGTTTTGAATGTCATTCAATTGAACGATGCAGAAAATATTCTTCTGGCTTTGGCCGAAACTCATCACGATGAAAAGGGACTGACTCTCCCCCATCCTGCCGCGCCGTTCGATGTGTATCTCATGCATGTGCCCGGCAAGGAATTAGATACGCGCGCGAAAGCAGAGGAGATTTATAACTCATTGCAAACTGCGGGCGTCTCGGTATTATTTGATGACCGCGATGAACGTGCAGGAGTCAAATTCAACGATGCGGACTTGATCGGATGTCCTGTGCGGGTAACAGTGGGAGAAAAGGGTTTGAAAGAGGGAATGGTAGAATTGAAGCCGCGCAAGGTAAAAGAGAATCAACTTGTAGCGGTTGACGAGATCGTTGAGAAAATCAAATCCCTTTTGAAATGAAATGGGCGGGGAGACCCCGCCCCTACAAAAATAATGAACAACCCCAAAGTCGGACATTTCCCCCCAGCCAAACAAAGCGGCGTAACAACACACGTGATCATCATCATCGTGCTTGCGGCTGTATCGGCATGGGGATTTTGGAATCTCTCGCGTGTGCAGGTAGGGCCATCGTATGTGATGTATCTTCTCGTTGCCTTGATCGCCTTTGCGCCGATTCCTGTCTTTGGATATCGCGTCTACGCACTGCTACGCGCGGACTATTACATCGACCGCGACAGTCTCGCCATTTTGTGGGGCTTGCGCGTGGAAGATATTCCGTTGAGCGATATCGAATGGGTGCGCCCTGCCACTGACCTGACACGTCCATTGAGTCTGCCACCCTTGCGTTTGCCCGGTGCAATACTCGGCACGCGCCGTCATCCTGATCTAGGCGTTGTCGAGTTCATCGCATCCAGCACAAATAACATGATCCTCATCGCAACTTCAAAGCGCGTGTTCGCCATCTCGCCTGAGAAAGCATCGGCACTTGTGCAAACCTTTGCCCGCGCCACAGAGATGGGAAGCTTGACGCCCGCCGAATATAAATCGGTGTATCCGTCATTCATCATCACACAGGCATGGGAAAGCCCCATGGCACGCTTCTTATGGATGAGCGGCCTCTTTCTTAATTTAGGGCTGGTGGTTTGGGTCGGGATATTGATCCCCTCGCTGACGCAAATCCCGTTTGGATTCGATGCACTCGGCGTACCTGACCAGGTCGCTTCGTCTTCGCAATTGATCCTGCTGCCTCTCATCAGCGGCTTCATGTACGCGTTGAGCATTATCGCAGGTCTATATTTTTATCGTTGGGATAAACAACGCCCATTGGCATTCATTGTGTGGATCTCAAGCACGATCTGCGCGGTATTATTCCTTATGGCAGTTTTATTTTTGGTGACGACACCGGTCTAACATCTCAGTGCGGACATTAACTTTCATGCAACTCATCATTGGTCTCATTCTTGCCATCATCATCGCTTATCTTGCTTATCGTGCACACAGCCTCGATCAAAGCGGAGCGATTGCCGCGACCATTGTGGGCACGGTCGTTTTTGGTTTGGGCGGTCTGCAATGGGCAGTACTGCTTCTCATCTTCTTCATTACATCATCGGCGTTAAGTCGACTTTTCAAGAAACGCAAGCAGGGACTCGATGAAAAGTTTTCAAAGGGACATCAACGTGATGCGGGTCAGGTGTTCGGCAACGGTGGCATCGCAACAGCCTTCGTGTTGACCCATGCCATTTACCCCGAATCAGCCGTCCCGTGGATCGGATTCGCGGCCGCGTTAGCGGCTGTCAATGCGGACACTTGGGCAACAGAGTTGGGCGTTCTGAATCCGACTCCCCCCACCATGATCACGGACTTAAGAAAACGCGTCGAAAAAGGGACCTCGGGCGGGATCTCCCTCTTTGGAACTTTTGCCTCGCTGTTGGGTGCATTTGTCATCGCTCTGCCCGCCGCACTGTTTACTGCTAACTGGTTCCTTCTTCCGTTAATTTCTCTTGCTGGCCTCGCTGGTTCGCTCTTCGACTCATTGATCGGTGCCACCGTGCAAGCCATGTACTATTGCCCCATCGACAAAAAAGAGACGGAGAAGCATCCGCTCCACACCTGCGGCACAGAGACGGTTCACATCCGTGGCTGGAAGTGGCTCGACAATGATTGGGTTAATTTTGCGTGTGGCGCGTTCGGCGTATTCATTGCTCTTCTATTGAAAGGATTGTTCTAACATGGCCGTTACATCACACCCCGTGCTTGTCACAGGTGCAAGTGGATTCCTCGCGACTCACACGATCATTCAATTGCTCGAGCAAGGATACAAAGTACGAGGCACATTACGGACCATGAGCCGTGAGAACGAGGTACGCGAGACTCTTCGCAAATACGTGAACGCGGACGACCGTCTCGAATTCGTCAACGCTGACCTCGGTAAAGAGGAAGGCTGGGAACAAGCCGTACAGGGATGCGAATATGTATTGCATGTGGCATCGCCATTCCCGTTATACGAACCAGAACATGAAGATGAGCTGATCAAACCCGCCGTTGAAGGGACCTTATGTGTACTCCGCGCCGCACACGCGGCCAAAGTGAAACGCGTGGTGCAGGTCTCATCGAATGCGGCGATCTCAACAGGGCATGAAGGCGAGAACCGAGCCTTTACCGAAGAGGATTGGTCACGGTTAGATAGGCCGATTGGCGCCTATGCCAAAAGCAAGACTCTCGCCGAACGTGCCGCATGGGACTTCATCAACGGTACAGAAAACGTCAACAAAATGGAATTGGCAACGATCAACCCACCGCTGATCGTCGGTCCCATTCCCAACAAGAACTTCCCCACATCGGCAGAAGCCATCAGCACCTTACTGCGCGGACAAGTGCCCGGCATCGCAAGACTCAAAATGGGGGTTGTAGATGTGCGCGATGTAGCATCAGCGATCATCCTTGCGATGTCCACACCCGAAGCCGCTGGCCAACGATTCTTGTGCTCTGGAGGAACAGCATGGATCAAAGACATCGCTGAGATATTGCATGCCCAATATGGAAGTCGTGGCTACAAGATACCCCGATTGGTATTCCCCGTTTTTCTCGCCAAGCTGGTTGCACTCTTCGATAAAAAAGTTGCGCTCGTCATCCCTTCGCTGAATTGGGATTTTGAACTTTCCAGTGACAAAGCGAAGCGAGTTCTTAACTGGCAACCACGCTCAAGCAAGGAAGCAATCCTTTCGATGGCTGAGAGCTTGATCGAGAATGGCTTGGTGTAGCACGCATAATGAAATCATCACTCGGGTTTGGTTTTATCTTCATTTTCCTCGGTTGTGGAATTTTAAGCCTTTTATTTGATGTGCCAAATCGATATATAACCCGAGAGGTACAAACTCAAGAATTAGCTGGGGAATGGAGAATAAAACAAGAATCCGAAGAAAGGCTTCAGAAGTTTAGAGATACTTTTCCAGATTGGCCAGATCTCGCCCCATGGAAAACAATCCGATTGAACAATGACGGGACATGTCAGGTCAAGCTTGAGATTCAATGGTTACCCAATTACAAAGATTCTCCCCCAGAAATCTCCCACAGTGAAATACCCAATGACGTTCTCACCAACAATATCCTGGCTTGCTCGTGGGAAATAAGCACCACGAACGGGATCACAAGCGAGGGGAATAAAGATGTTCCTAGTGTAAAGATCTCTATTGAGTACCCAAACAACTATAGTCGGACATACAATTTATATATCTATGAGGAAAATGAAGACTTAATTCTATGGAACTTTATTGGGGATCCAGATGACTTTGTTCCTCAAGATTTCGTAAAAACGCAGAACTAACTTCAAGATCAAACATAAAAAACAGGGACAGCACTCCACGTGCCGTCCCTGTTTTCACTTACCAATTACCATTTACCAATGACTATGCCTTCGGCTTCCTATTCAACAACTTCCACAGCCCCCACAGGATCAATGCAGGCGGCAGGACAATGGGCAGGATCACAACGACCAGCCAGATCAAGAAGTCAAAGATACCGCGATAGGCCACAGTCACACTCTTCTTCGCATCGCCAAAGGTTTCACCGGGTTTCCACGGGGCCAGAGTGGCGGTGGGGACAGGAGTATTCGTCGGCGCAATGGTCGGGGTGGGAGTCGGTGTCAGAATGGGCAACTCAGGCTCAAAGTTGACAGTGATCGTTGAAAAGGCCGCGCGATCTGAAAGATAATTCATGCGTCCCTTGATCTGTTCGATCTGTGATTCGATATTCGCTAATTCCTGATTGATGCGCAAGGCCTCGTCCACGCTTTTCGCATCTTTCAAAAATTCCTGAATACGAGCACGCGTCGCCTCGAGATTAACCAACTGCGATTGCAAGTCCACATACTGGTCGGTCACATCTTCGCCCGATGCATTCTCATCCAACACGCGGATCGAAAGATCGCGCAGACGATTCAAACTATGTTCGAACTCATCCACCGGTACGCCCATAGTGATCGTGGCATACATCAGGTTATTGCCAAAATAATCCTGATACCAGACGCGGGAGCTCACGATATATCCGCCCACATCAGAAACGATCTGGGTTGTGCGATTGATGGCTGTACTCGTCTCTTTCACCAACAAACGCATATCCGCATTCTTGATGACCTTCCGATTCGTGTTTTGCACCACCACATTCTCCCCTTCAGGGTTGGCAATTTCATAAGCGCCCCCATCCACGCTTGATTTCTGTGCATCTTGCACCGGCGCGAGTCCCGCCACGTCGGCGGCAGGCGCCTCCTGCGCGGCATATGATTCCACCACCATCGTCGCGGCCGGCAATATCATTTCATCTACGAACGGCGCTTCGGTAGCGGACGGTGCCATGGCACTTCCACAAGCGGCCAACAACAGAACACCAACAACAAACAACATCAACAGACTAGATCGAGTTTTCATCTTATCCTCCGTGAACAGATTTTACTTTCGGCGTTAAGTCATGGACGATGGGCTGGATAAAATGTTCCCCTGAGCGTTCTGGATCTTTGTTACTTTGTCTTTTCAAAAATGACAACCGGCTCATCCGACCATCCGTCTGTCTGCGCTTTCAAAAGCAGTTTCGCCACTTCAGCAGGGAAAACTTTCTCGTGTTGTGGCAACTCCTCGATTGGCATCCAGATCGGGACGTATACACCCTCATCTGGATCGAAAGGATTGGAATCGGTGAACTCCTCTCCTGTGCCCGTACCAAACTCTCCACCGACTCTCTCCACCAAAAAATAGACTTGTGTACTTTGATCAAAATGGATGGTCACCACCTGTTGCTTGATCACAACTTCCACACCCAACTCTTCCATCGTCTCACGGATGGCGGCAGCCTCAATCGTCTCGCCTTCGTCCACACCGCCGCCGGGGAACACAAAATAATCCAACCCACCGCGATGACGTTCGATCAACGCAACTTTATCGTCTTCGATCAGTACAATCCCAGCACGAGTTCGCATGAACATCTCCCTTCTTGGCGACTACGGTTTGCCGTTCAAATAGCTGATCGCATGGAACAATGCCGCCACCTGTAAAGCATGCGGAAACTCCCCGCGCTTTGTCATTTCCATCAAATCTTCCAATGGCACAAGATGAACTTCAATATCTTCGCCATCATCGAGGTCTTGTCCACTTACTTTTTCCGCGCCTAATGCAAGGAAGCAGTACATCGAATTCGTTTGAAGCGCGGGGTTGGGATACAACTTTGCCACCTGGATAAACTCGCGAGCTGTATAACCTGTCTCTTCGATCAATTCCCGCTTCACACCTTCCAATGGGTCTTCCTCGTCTTCCACCACACCACCGGGAATCTCCCACAACACTTCTTGCACGCCGTGACGGTATTGTTTGATCAAAACCACTTCATTCTTTTCGGTCAGCGCAACAACGTTCGCCCACGAGCGGAATTCAAAAATGGTCGCGTCGAGGAATTTGCCATTGGGCAATTCGCACTTATCAATACGGAATCTCGGACGAATATAAGATGACTCTAAAACTTTCCAGGGCGTGATGGTCATGGGTTACGATTCCTCTGTTTCTCGTGCCGTATGGGATGTAAAAGACTCCAACTGGAGAATGGGCAAATGTCAGTATAAACCGTGAAAGATTTCGATGGAAGGGGTTATATTGCCTACTGCTGCAATATGTGGCCGCTCTAGGTATAATTTTTGCATCATGACCATCACCCACAAGGACGTCCGCAACTACTACGATGAAAACACCCGTCTGTTCCTCGCTTTCAGCAACTCGAAACAAGCGCAAAACATCCACCGCTCATTATGGACAGACGATACACAAACACTTGAAGATGCCCTCAATGTAACCAACGAACGGATACGTGTCGAGATCGAATCCATCGCACCCATCGGCGCACGTATCGCAGACCTTGGCTGTGGCGTCGGTGCAGGGTTATTTTATATCGTCCCGCGTTTACAGGAGCCCGCACCTGCACTAGGCGTAACGATCAGCCCGGTACAAGCACAACTGGCAAATCAATTTACAAAACAAATCGGGTTGGAGAATCAGATCCTTTTCGCAGAAGGTAATTTCATACACATGCCGCTAAAAGACGAAACGCTGGATGTCATCTTTTCGGTTGAGGCTATCGTCCACACAGCAGAGCAAGAACAATATTTCCAAGAGACGAGTCGGCTACTGCGGAAAGGTGGCAAACTGATCATCGTGGATGATTATCAAGCGGCGCGGCCACTGTCACCAGCAGAAACGCGTTGGCTAAACACATTCAAAAACGGGTGGCATGTCCCCGGTGTAATCACCACAGAACAAGCCACCACATTTGCAAAGCAACATCAATTACGTTTACTCAAGAACGACAACCTAACGCCATATCTGCGCCTACGCAATCTGCCAAATTTTCTTGCGCGTACATTGCGTTTCATCGGTGAGCATATTCCGATCAAACACACCATTGTCTCATCCATGCTAGGGAGTATGGCGTTACAACAATGCCTGTACACAGACATTATCGAATATCGTTTTTTAGTGTTCGAGAAAATCTAAAATCGATTCAAACGCAATGGTTGTAGATCAAGCGCTGTCTGCTTCCCATTGATCAGCTCCGTCACCACCTGCCCCGTACCAGGTCCAAGCGAAAGACCAAGCATCGCATGCCCCGTAGCAAGGATCAAATTGCTGTGCTTCGGTGAACGCCCAATGATCGGAACCCCATCGGGCGTCGTCGGTCGAAGCCCTGCCCACGTTTCTTTCACATCGAGCTTTTCATCGAGCCGCAAATACTCACGCGCCGAATTCTCAATGCGTTGAATCCAGATCGGGTTCGGCGTCATACCGCTATTCCCCACTTCCAACCGCCCAGTAAACCGCAAGACATCTCCCATCGGCGAAACTGCGACCCTGCGTTCCCCCAAGATAAGCGCGTGGCTCGGCATCTGCTTTGTCGCAGACATGGTCAGGCTATATCCGCGCGCAGGCTGGATGGGAACATTCAATTTCAGGTCACGTGCCACGGATGGGGTCAACGAACCAGCCGCCAGGATGACGTGCTCCGCTTCAAACTCAGCCGAGGCTGTTTTCACAACCCGAACCTTTCCCTCCGCTGATTCAAATCCTGTGACCGGCGTGTTCTCAAGCATTTCGCATCCCATCGCACGGACGCGGTCGCTTAATAGTTTGAGAAACACAGCCGGGTTGAGGTGCGAGTCACCTGTGAAATGCACGCTACCGATGACATCTTCCAATGCGGCGGGTTCCACTTCATGAATTTTGGATTTATCGTACACACTGACAGGGATTCCATGCTTCTGCATGAACTCACCTTCATGCTGTCCATCGTAGAAGGCGTTTTCAGTTTTGTATAAAAAGAGCAAACCTTTCTCTTGATACGAGCAGTCAAACTTTTCTTCAGCGATGATCTGCGCAAAGTTCTTCGCGCTTAGTTGGCCGAGGTCGTTCAATGGTTTGATACTGCGTTGAACATTCGCATCACTACACGCCAACGTGAACTTCAACAGCCACATTAGGTAATTCGGGTCGAGACTGATCTTCATTCCAAAAGGACTGTGTGCAGGGTCTAGCATCCACTTGAGGGCAGATGTCACTACGCCCGGCGCCGCCAGCGGAATGATATGACTCGGCACGATATGCCCCGCGTTACCTGAGCCACTGCCCTTGCCGATTTCTTTTGCATCGAGCAAAGTCACTTTTCTTCCAGATTTCAAAAGGTAATAAGCACAGCTTAAACCTACGGGTCCCCCACCGATGATAAGGACATCTGATTTTGTTGTCATTGAAAATTCCTATTGAACCGCAAAGCACGCGAAGGTCGCCAAGAAAACATTTCTTTTATCTTTGCGTTCTTAGCGCTCTTCGCAGTTAATTTCTTAAATTCCTTTTCCGAACGGATCGCGGTCATCCACCAAGATCGCGCCTTCGGACATGACCCACGCTTCGCCAGTAATGGTTGGGATGATCTTGTCACCGTCTAATTGCACACTGCCTTCAAAGATACTGCCGACGACGC
Organism: Candidatus Defluviilinea proxima; assembly: GCA_016721115.1. Classification (NCBI taxonomy): domain Bacteria; kingdom Bacillati; phylum Chloroflexota; class Anaerolineae; order Anaerolineales; family Candidatus Villigracilaceae; genus Candidatus Defluviilinea; species Candidatus Defluviilinea proxima. The sequence goes on along the minus strand of JADKIW010000001.1, from coordinate 2,761,968 downwards.
TTTGTTGTTTCCAGATTTGTCCCACTTGCAATTTGCCATCACCATAAAGACAAGCCAGTTTTGCACTCGTGCCTGTCCCGCAGGGAGAACGGTCATAAGCTTTGCCCGGACACAAAACAAAACTTTTGCTGTCGGCATCAGGCGTGGATGCGAATAACTCAACGTGGTCGATCTCCGCGCCGTTCGCGCCGATGATGCCGTTTGCAGTCAACTGCTCGCGGACTCGCCACGAGAAATCGGTGAGCGCTTCGAGGTTTTGCATGTTGACTTCAAGTCCGTGGTCATGACAGAGGAAGAACCAGTTGCCGCCCCACGCCACGTCGCCGTGGACAGTTTTGCCGTCAACGGTGACAGGGACATGAGTCAGGTGGCGATATGCAGGGATGTTTTTGACGGAGACTCGATTGGGGTACATGTCATTGCGAGGGCGCTCTTGGTTTTCGCCCGAAGCAATCCCATGAGCCGAGGGGGAGATTGCTTCGTCGGGCTGAAGCCATCCTCGCAACGACATATCATGTAGAGTTGCTTCCACAACTCCAACAGGAGTCTCCACACGAATCACACCGGGTTGGACTTTTCCTAAGTATGCCAATGATGTAATGAGACCAATCGTGCCGTGTCCGCACATGCCGAGGTAGCCGACGTTGTTGAAGTAGATGACGCCGAATTGACAGGTTGGGTCGGCGGGCGGGACGAGGTATGCTCCGACGAGCACGTCTGAGCCGCGGGGTTCTAGCAGGACGGTGCGGCGCAGGTCGTCGTGGTGCGCTTTCAGCGTGGATAATTTGTCAGCAACAGAACCAGTTCCGAGGTCGAAAGGAAGCGAAGTGATGAGGCGAGTAGGCTCGCCGCCGGTGTGTGAGTCCAAGAAGGGAATCTTTATCATGAGTCGAGAGTCAGGTGTTTGAACGTTCGAACGTTTAAACGTTATAACGTCTTAAAGATGCGTTCGAATTCTTTGCGGTCGTCATCGGCTAAAGGCAAGAGAGGTTGACGAGGTGCGCCGACCTTGATGCCACGTAGTTCACAGCCGAGCTTGACTTTTTGGGTGTAACCGCCGCTTTCCATGTTGCGGAGGAGCGGGAGGAGCTTGTCCATGTGCTTGCGGGCGGTGACGAAATCGTTGTTGAGCGCGGCTTCGAGGACGTTGTGATGTTCGAGCGGAGCGCAGGAAGCGGCGCCGCCAATCCATGAGGTGGTGCCCCACAGGAAGTAGTCGAGCGCTTGATCGTCGGAGCCGCAGATCATTTGATAGCGGTCGCCGTAGCGCAGACGAAACTCGTAGACGCGGGACATGTCGCTGGAGGCTTCTTTGATGCCGATGATGTGATCGTATTTTGCCAGACCGTCCATCACTTCGTAGCTGACTTCGGTGCCCGCGCGCCAGGGGAAGTTGTAAAGCACGATGGGAATTTTGACGGCTTTGGCGACGGCTTCGTAATGCGCGAGCAGTTCGCGCTGGTTGGGACGTGAATACGGCGGGACGGCGACCATGAGCGCGTCGTAGCCCATCTCTTCGGCGATCTGCGAGTAGCGGACCACGTCACGCGTGGCGCCAGAGTTGGTGCCTGCAATGAGCGTCACCCGCCCGTTGACTTTCTCTTTGGTGAATTTGAAAATATCCAGCCGTTCGGCTTCGGTGAAGGCGTAGACTTCGCCCGTGGTGCCGCCGGGGACGAGCCCTGCGATCTTGTTGGCGATCAGGTATTCGATCAGTTGTTCAAGGACGGGGTAGTTGATGCTTTCGTCCGCGTTGAAGGGTGTGACGATGGGGGCGTATATTCCTTTGAGTTGCATGAGGGAGGCTCCAGTTGGTGAGTATGAGAGTGCGTCGCACCTGACTGACGGGGAAAGGCTACCGATTGAGATTCTTCTGCTCAACCAGAAAAAATCAACCCGTATGGTGCGACGCACTACGGGTGCAGTGAAAGTTTACTTTCCCCAGTTGTGGGAAAGGAATAAATTATTTGGCTATATAGTATCGATCATGCAATTGGATTTTTTTGAATCGAAAATGCACAATCATAGTCTCCTGTAGCCTTGCATCTGAACTCAGCGACTCGGAATTCTTGACCATTAGAAATCCATTTTAAACTTTCTTGTAAGAAACCAACTGCCATAAAACACACACACTTATCTAATCCTGTACGTTCTAAACAATAAGGGCATTTGTCTATTGTCCAAATCCATTCAGTGGCATTTTCCTGAACAGTAATTTTTTGGTTGCTCATTTGCGTAAACATCTTGGCAAGAGCGGGTAGCCCTATTTTTAATTTGGCTTGTAATGGAAGAGCTGCAATCGTTAAATTTAACCCACCAGTGAAAAATCCAAATCTACGTATCATATCTGAGAACATCGCACGCCCTACACGAAGAGCAAGGGCGCGCCCACCACGCACCTCAAATAATTCTTCTAATGAAGCACCAACTTTTGAGAACGCTGACACATTAAAATTCTTTTCAAGATTATCAGGAGGATAATTTTCTATATATTGAAATAATGAAGCAAGATTTAAAATTGCGTTCGTTGCGTTCTTGCTTTCGAGAGCATCTTCAAGGGAATTGAATAATGTCAACCCCATTGCGTTGGTGCAATATAGATGGTCTTCTTGAGAAGATTCAAGTATATCTGTTGCTGTTGCTGCATTACTCACAGGCACTAGCCATTCAGACTGCTCTGATAGAGAATTTGTACTCTTTTCATTAATATCAATTTCGGAATCCGAGACAACAAATTGTATGCCTAGCGAGTCGGCACGTCTCCTCAGACTAACCAATAATCTTTCAAATGCTCGTTCCCGTTGACCTTCAAAATAATCCGCATATTGCCATGCACGCAATCGGCGCGGCGGTTCGCATTCTTCCAAACGTACAGGGATAATGTATAAAGTGCCTTCGGGTTTGTAATCAGCATAATCCAACGCAGTCCGAATTTCGCGTTGAACATAGCCTTCTTTGGTAGTTGAGCCTTTGGAAAGGCAAACGATAATTACATCTGTCTCTTCAATAGCTTTTTCGATCTCAATGTTCCAATCCATGCCAGGGAAGAGTTCTTCTTCGTCCAGCCAGGGTTGAATCCACGGTTCGACGCGAAGTCTTTGGTATAACTCACGCACGGCGGGTTTGTCGTTGCTGGAATGACAGAGAAACACTTTTAGAGGGCGATTGGTTGTCATAAGCTTTGTCCCCATTAGGGATGTTGTTTTTGAATTTTACGACTTATCTTGAAAGTCCGCGAGTAGCTTTCGCAAAATCGGAATAATCGGCGGGCTGATCTCGGATGGGATTTCGGCCAACGGGAAATATTTCCAATCGGTGTGCTCGTGGCTGATGTGGACTTGTCCACCATGAACGCGGGATATGTACGTAATGGTCACGTTGTGGACTTCGTCTCCGTTTGGGTAGCGGTAGAATTGGTCCGCGCCAGAGAAAACGCCATACAGAGATAGTTCCCCAAGTTCGAGCCCTGTCTCTTCGAGAGTTTCGCGCTTGGCGGCTTCTTCCACTACTTCACCGGGCTCCACGGCACCGCCGGGCGGCCCCCAACATTTGTTGTCCCTGCGCTTGAGCAGGAGCAAGCGGTTTTGTTCATCGAACACAAAAACGGTCGCCCCCACCATCAACAGCGGACGATGTCCCACATACTTTCGCAGTTCGAGCAAATAGTCCATATATTATATTTACACGTCACCGAAGGCCAAGTCTTTTCCAGTTGACATCAGGAGAGTCTTTAAGAAGATATAACGTCATATATCTATATTTCACTACTACATAGTTATCTTCAGCCATCGAATCGACATTCTGACTGCCCCAAAAGAACTTCTGCACATAAGTTGGCTTTAACTCAACAATGGAATACTTTAAGTCATATTTATTATGACCGGGGACACTGGCCATCCCATTGAACGATACCGAGCCCGATAGATCAGGAGGCAAGTTGGCAATATAAACGTCAGATTTACCCAAAAAATCGATGGCTTTGCTATCAACGTAGTATGGAATCGTACCCGCCCAAAACACTCCTACCGTAGCACTGGGGGTAAGGATATCGTTTAGGGCTACAGCAATATTTGCATTTCGATAGTTAGCGTTTACTTGAAATGGTTTAGAGTGAAAAAATATTTCTGGCCAGAAGCGAAGGTTAATCATACCCACGCAAGCCACCAGTAAAGCTAACGATACAGCCAAATTAAATCCATTTTTCTGAATGCCACTAAATTTGACAACATATTTCCCCAGGACAAACGCGCCATCCACGGTAAGCAACAATAACAACGGCATGGTTGGCGACATGATTCGCCAATAATTCCATGGGTCCCCGCCTACATAGACTTGATAAATGACAGACACAGCAAACAAAGAGAATAAAAGTAATTTTTGCTTATGAAAGTGAAATAACAAAGCGATGATCGAAAATGTCAAAACGACAATTGCCTCTTTCAAATAAGGCCAGATAAAACCCAATCCATTTTGGATACGTAAAGGCAATGGCATCCCAGTCATTTTAAGAACATAAGTATTGGGGAGGAATTGGCCATAATACATGTATTGAAACCATAACTCCCCAACAATAAAAACAAAATACAAACCAGCCGAAGCTAGATACCATTGCACTTTATTTTTACCGTCTCGCGCCCTAAAACCATCAACACAAAGATACCCCCATAAAATAAAGAAAAAAATAAAGGAATCGTTTCTCGTCAGAAATGCGAGTCCACCTGCTGTTGAAAAAAGGAGCAGATACATAGGTTTGGTTTCCCGGGTATATTGCAAAGCAAAAAAGACCCCAGAAAGCAACAACACACTTAATAAGCCTGTTTCCATTCCCATCAGAGACCAATACGCTAATGGGTAATATACCAATCCACACAGAAAAGCCAGAACAACAAAAAATTTTTTATGGTCATTGTTATCGTTTGAAAAAATGACACTTGCGATCTTTGCATTCATTCCGGCAATCATCAACATAAAAAACGCACCAAGAATTTGAATCATCAAAACGGATGTGGTTTTGCTTAGAAACAAAGTAACCAAAGACATAATCAATACCATAAGAAGATTGGTATATCCTTGAACATATTCCCCGGCATTCCAAACTAAACCCTGTCCATGTGAAAAATTCCAAGCATAGCGCATGGAAATCATTGCATCATCAAACAGAGAGTACGACCGCTGTCTATCAATGGTAATGAATGATGATTGATAAATAAATAACCCACTCCAGACGAGAAATCCCGCGGCTATTATTATCGTCAGAAAGACATTCAAGTTAACGTTGATTCTCTTCATAATCCCTATATAGTTTTGAAATTATTTTGTGTGCCCCTAATTGCTTCCACCGCCGCAAACGTGGATTTGGTCACACCGATCAACTGCTCATATGGAATTGGTAGTTCGCCGCCTTCTCGAATGGATTTGGCGAAGGCTTTCCACTCTACCACATGACCTTTATCCTGCGCCCCCTTCGCCACGTTCTTTCTTCCATCACGAACTGTCTGCAACGAAACGAAATCATCCAACACTGACACTCCTCCGCCACAAAACACTTCAACGCGTTCTTTCGGGAAGGATTTGTCGCCGTTGGCGAGATAATCCACGATACCAACGGAACCATCAGGAAAGGTAAAGGTCATCGAGACGTTGTCTTCGCGGTATTTACCGTTATCAGGTAACGCATGTGCTGTCACCGAAATGGGACTTGCCCCAACGAGAAACGTAATAAAGTCAATGAAATGACAGCCTTCGCCGATAATGCGTCCGCCACCGAGTTCGGGGTCTTGAGTCCAATGATTGAGAGGAATATAACCCGCATTGACTCGGTAGTGAACATGCATGGGTTCGGTGCGATCTTTGTAGAAAGTAGAAAGTTGTTGAGCAAGAGGGGCAAAGCGGCGGTTGAAACCTACGGTCAGGAGCGATTGATTGTTAGCTTTTAGCTGTTTGCTAATGGCTAACAGCTGAGAGCTATTAATCGCCAACGGTTTTTCCACAAACACATGCTTCCCTGCCTTGAGAGCTTTGACGACCAGATCCGCGTGTGAGTCATGACGGGTAAGGATAGCGACGGTGTTGATGTTCGGGTCATTGATGATCTCGTCATCGTTCGATGTCGCGTACTGAAAGCCAAACTTTTTGCCTGAGTGTTGAGCGTGGAGCCCGCCCGACGAGGCGATGCCGACGAGGTTGATATCTCCAGCTTTCTTGATGGCAGGAAGGAGAACTGCATTGGCAAATAAGCCTGCACCCAAAACACCCAGCGTCACAACGTTTGAACGTTGTAACGTTTGAACGTTGAACCTGACAACTTTCTGGCTTTCCGCTGTTTCCACAGACTGAGGATATGTAAGTAACACACCTAGGAACTTTTCTTTCGCTTTCCCTGTGATGACTTCATAAGCTTTGACGCCCTGTTCGATTGGAAAACGATGTGTGATGAGTGGTTGGACTTTGAGCTTGCCCTTCGACATTAAGTCCACGACGGCTTCGAAGTTGCGCCCCTCCGTCCAACGGATGTAGCCGAGGGGATAGTCGTGTCCGTTTTCTTCGTAGTTGATGTCGTAACGGCCAGGTCCGTAGGAACGCGAGTTGATAAAAGAGATCTCTTTTTCGTAGTAGACCTTGCGAGGGATGGTGAGCCCAACCGCACCTGTTGCAACAACACGCGCACGGTCACGGGCAATGACGCCCGCCAGTTCAATCGGGTCATTGGACGAGGTGTCCGCGCAGATGAGGATGACATCGAATCCGCGATTAGAGGTGAAGGCTTGGGCTGTGTCCACCGCTTTCGGACGGGAAACAGCTTGAAGTCCAAGAGAAGAGGCGAGGGCGAGGCGGGCGGGGTCAATGTCAATGCCGAGAACGTTGCATCCAGCGGCGGTAGCGATCTGGGCGGCGAGGAGGCCGAGCAATCCCATCCCGATGATCGCAACATTCTCACCGATCTGAGGTTCGGCCAAACGGAATCCGTGCAAAGCAATGGCGCCAAGAGTCGTGAAGGCCGCGGATTCGGAATCGACATTCTTTGGAAGAGGCGTGAGCAGGTTACGCGGCACAACATTGTATTCCGCATGGACGGCAAAGCCGCCACCGGCACACGCCACACGTTGACCGACTTTGAATCCCTGCATACCTTTACCAAGTGCAATGATCGTGCCGGCAGATGAATAACCAAGCGCCATGGGCTGATCGAGACGGTTGAATACAGCCTGCACAGTTGGCATGATGCCTTCGCGTTTTGCTTTATCGAGCGTTTGTTTGACAAGATCAGGGCGTGAACGCGCCTTGCCAAGATAACTTTTCTCTGCGAATTCGACGACCATGCGTTCAGTGCCCGCAGAGACAAGGCTGGACTCGATCTTGACAAGTGCCTGCCCTTCACGCGGGGTTGGCATGGGTACATTCTCGATTGTGGACTTACCTGTTTTGACGTTTTGTAGGAGTTGTTTCATATGGTATCGGAGAGTAGAGATTGGGTATTAGAGATTAGTAAGGGAGAATTTAGAGGCTGGATCGTCGGAAAACCGCTTTTAAATCCCTACTCATCTACTTTCTGTTCTCTATTCTCTACATCAGGAAGTATAACCCAACTCGATATGCGAACTAAAAGCGAACTTTGGATGACAAATGTCACCTTTACGATTAAGGAAAAACTTAATAATTGACTTTCATTTTTCCGAGTGCTATTCTATTCATATCGGGAACAGCGTGAGCTGTTTATTTGTCGTTTCATACATAACAGAGGAGTTAACTATGGCGCTCGGTGGTTACGCAGACAAGGTTGCCTGGGTAGATTTGACTGCAGGCAAAACAGAATTCAAACCCATCCCCGAAGAATACAAATTGAAATATATTGGTGCTCGTGGCGTTGGCGTACGATTTGTATTCGACAATGGGCCATCGGTCGATCCGCTTTCACCAGATAACCTGCTGTGCTTCATGAACGGTCCCATGACCGGCTCGGAAGCCAACATGAGCGGACGTATGGCGGTTGTGACAAAATCGCCTCTTACTGGAACGGTCACTGATTCTCACCATGGAGGCTGGTCTGCCGCCCGGTTGCGCTGGGCTGGTTACGATGGCTTGGTTTTCAAAGGTAAAGCGGCCAAACCGACCTATGTCTACATCCATGATGGCGAATTTGAACTGCTTGATGCTTCAGAAGTTTGGGGGAAAGGCGTTCACGATACCGTAAAACATTTCAAAGAAAAATATGGTGAGAAAGACCTGACCGTGATCGCCATTGGTCCCGCAGGTGAGAACCTTGTCAAGTATGCGTGCTGGGTCAACGAAGATGATCGCGCCAGCGGACGCGGTGGCACCGGCTGTGTTGGTGGTTCGAAAAACCTGAAAGCCATTGTCATCAAAGCTGAGAAGAAGATCGTCAAAGCCGCCGACCGTGATAAGTGGAAGGCCGCTCACTCCACCGCCCTCGCCCAGATCATGGATGAGCGCGTTGTCACCTCCCCACGCAAAGGCGGACTCTCCGTCTACGGCACGAACGTGCTCATGAATATGACCAATGTCATTGGTGGTCTGCCCGCCATGAACAGTCAGCAAACCGCTTACGAACACGCCGATAAGATCGCGGGCGAATATGTAAACGATAACATCCTTGTGGACAATCCCACTTGTCACGCCTGCCCTGTGGCCTGCAAAAAGGAAGTAGAGATCAAGGACGGACCGTACGCCGGTCTGCGCATGGAATCGGTGGAATACGAACCCGCCTGGTCTGTCGGGGCGAACTGCGGCAATGACGATATCCGCGTAGTTGCCAAGATGATCGATTGCGCCAACGATTATGGCTTCGACGCCATCGAAGTTGGACATCCGCTTTCTGTTTGGATGGAAGCCAGCGCCAGAGGCTACACCAACGGCTCCGGCAAGATCAACTGGGGCGATGGTGCAAAGATGGTCGAAACCGCCAGAATGATCGCGTATCGTGAAGGCTTTGGTGATGTACTCGCGAACGGCGCCAATGCAGTCGCCGCGCACTTCGGTCACCCCGAACTCGCCATGACCGTCAAAGGTCAGGGCGTGCCTGCATACGATCCGCGTGGTATCAAAGGCATGGGCATTGGCTACGCCACATCCAACCGCGGTGCCTGCCATCTGCGTGGTTACACTCCTGCCGCTGAGGTTGTTGGTAACGTGCTCGGTCCGTCTACCGTCACCGATCCGCTTGAGTGGAAGGGCAAAGGCGAACTCGCCATGATTTTCCAAAATGTTCATACGGTGACAGATTGTCTTGATATTTGTAAATTTGCCACATTCGCCGAATCGCTTGATGCGTTCGCGGCGCAATACGAAGCCATGACGGGCGTCCCCTCCAGCCCCGAGCATCTGCTCAAAGTTGGCGAGCGCGTCTATAACCTCGAGCGCTATTACAACAACCTGAACGGCTTCCGCGAAGGCAGTGACTACCTGCCCAAACGCTTCACCGATGAACCCTCCACGATGGGTGGAAGCAAAGGCCAGGTTTGCGAACTCGATAAAATGCTCGTGGAATATTACGACAAGCGCGGATGGGTCAACGGCGTCGTGCCTGAATCCAAACTGAAAGAGTTGGAAATCATCTAACGCTCGGCTCTTTCTGGCACAGCCCCCTGTGGGTAACCGACATCTGATTCTGCTTTCTGAAACAGAATCTCCCCGAACACAAAACAGGGCGACGTGAGTCGCCCTGTTCATTTCTCAACCCCGAAGGGGTGCAATGATTATAAAAGCCGATGCGCCAACAGAAAAATCCCGAAGGGATGACACAAGCGTATGTCATCCCTTCGGGATTTGAAAACACGACATCAAGGCTATAAGAATGCCACCCCTTCGGGGTTAGCCACCACCCACCGCAGGGAACACATTGACCGTATCATCCTGCATGATCTTCGTTTGGAATTTATCCTCGGTAAATTGCACATCACGGCCATTGATAAAAAAGTGGACGTGGCCGTACATATCTCCATTTTCGTTGAGCAACTCTTTTTTCATCTTCGGGAATTTCTCGATGACCGCATCCAAAAGTTCCTGTGCGGTGACACCATGATCTACATCAAACTCAACCGTCTTGCCACCAGCAATATCGCGTAGGGTTGCAAAAAAATTGACTTTCATTCACTGCTCCTTTTCCTAAAATTCGGCTCACGTAAAACTTCCACGTTCATCCGTCCGCTGGAGATGGGAGAGAAAAAACTGACGACAGAATCGGGCTTGAGGGGCGTATCAATTCCCGCCGTCAAAAGACGCGGGTTCCGTCCATCCACATAGACAGGCACATCCTGCCGCAGATTGTCGTGCAAATCCAATAAATGCTGTTTGGCTTCGGGGAATTTTTCGATGAGGTAGGCGGTCAGCTTGCGGAAGGTATCCACGCGTGCATCGTCCACATCCAAAGACGGGATGCCAATGATCGTACGCATATTGGCATAGAATTTCGCCTGCATAAAATGCAGTATATCAAATTTTATGGAGTCGGTGGCTTGCCGCCGAAAATACGGGAGCAAGCTCCCTAACTCCAAAAATCTACGGGCACTGGATGATGCCCTGCGCCCACAAGCATCCGCCGCAGACGGGAGCAATATCGTTGCCAAGACAGTCTTCCACATTTTCTTCAGAGAGGTCACAGCCACCGCAGAAGGTGCAGGGCGCAAAAACAAAGTTATGCAAGCGTTCGCGATAGGCGAGATATTCCGGATCGAGCCAAATCTGCTCCAACGTTTTTTCGCGGACATTGGCAATGACATGTTTTTGCGAGGTGCGTGGTTTGTTGTGCAAATAGCTGGTATGCGTGTGCATCAACGGCCAACACGGGCTGACGTCGCCCGTCCACGCAATGGACATGGTTCCGCTTTCGACGAAGTTACAGACATCGTTGGCGCCGCCCCAATTGTTGCCCGCAAAGCTGATGTTGCATCCGCTGTTGAAGGCCTCGGTAAGCGCGGCTTGCGTATCTTCGTTGAAGTCCATTTTTGGGAGGCTGAGTTTTGGCAACATGGGAGAAGGCAGATAAGCAATGTTTCGCATCGTGCGTAAGTAGAGACGGTCCGCTTGCATCTCTGGCGTGGCGGGTTGCACATTGCTGACGGAGTAATACCGTGCGCCGAAAGTATGTCCCAGTTGAATGATCTTTGGCAAATCATTGATGTTGCGTTTCATCGCCACGAATGCAACACCGATCTCAGGCTTGGGGAAGTGACCCGGTCCGCGCATTTTGAAGAGACGGCGAAGATTTTCGATGATGACAGGAAATTCCGCACCGAGGCGTACGTCGGCGAAACCTTCGGGAGTTGCGCCATCTAAAGAAACCCAGAGAATATCCAACCCTGCGTCAATTAGTTCACGAGCCTTTTTCTCGGTCAGGATCGTGCCGTTGGTGATGACTTCCACTTTTACACCAAGTTCCTGTTTGATACGACGGATCCATTCGATTGTCTTTTGATGGAAGAGCGGTTCGCCGATGCCCCCAAAATAAACACTGGGAATTGGGTCCATTTGTTTGAGGCCGTTGATGATACTTTCAAACGTGTCCTCGGTCATACGGCCAATGGGCTGGTCCCACGCATTGCGGAAACAGGTAATGCAATCGAGATTGCAGGCAACGGTTGGTTCGATGTAGACTTTGGTGAGGTGCGTTACCGGGCGATGCATACGGACGAAGTTATTCCCCTCGTCGAGGCGAACCTTGGAACCAGGATTCATCCCATACTGGCGAGCAACTTCAGGTGGAAGAATGAGGCGTCCCTGTTCATCCACTTCTGCCCAGGCGGTTGTCGGTTTCGTCGAAAGAACGTTCATGGTCTCTCCTTACTGATAAACCAATTCATACTTATGTTATCCATTTTTGGAAAAGATTCATGTGACGAAAGTTACAGTTCAATGAAGACAAATAGCCCATGTTTGGGAAATGTTATAATCTTCGAACTAATCCATTTAGGAGAATCCCCTTGGCTGACCTACGAGTTCAAAAATTCGCAAAGATCTTAGTGGAACATTCAGCACGCATCGTACCCGGCGACCGCATCTTGATCGAAGGGACAACCCTTGCGGAGCCCTTGATACGAGAGTTATATAGTCAAATTTTGGAAAAAGGCGGTCTACCGCACCTGATGGTCGGGTTTCCAGGCATGGTGCCGTTTGTGCAAGAGGACATGTTCCTCACCTATGCCAATGACACCCAACTTGACTTTGTACCGACATTTTATAAGCTTGCTTACGAACAGTTCGAGGGCCGCATCCGCATTCATTCTGCGGCAAACACGCGAGCCACATCCAGCATTGACCCTGCCAAAGCGCAACGGCACAGCCGGGCAACCAGCACGATCACAGAACATCAAATGCGACGTGGCGCAGAGGGAAAATTCAAGTGGGTCACTACGCTCTACCCCACCGATGGCTTTGCACAAGACGCCGGGATGAGTTTAAAAGCTTATGAAGATTTCGTCTTCAAGGCTATCCATGCCAACGAAGAAGACCCGATCGCCTATTGGAACAGCACGGCAGCCGGTCAACAGAGAGCCATTGACTTTCTTGCAGGCAAGGACAAAGTTACGCTACAAGGACCGAACGTTGACCTGACGCTTTCGATCAAAGGCCGCAAGTTCATGAATTCAACGGGCACCTATAACATGCCCGACGGCGAAATTTATACAGGGCCGGTGGAAGAGTCTCTTAATGGTTGGGTGAAATATACATATCCCGCGATCTATGGCGGCGTGGCCGTGGAAGGTGCGGAGTTAAAGTTCAAAGATGGGCGTGTGGAACAAGCTACTGCAAAACAGAATCAGGAATACCTGCTCAAGATGCTTGATTCGGATGGCGGCTCACGTTACATAGGCGAATTTGCCATTGGTTCGAACTACGATATCGACAAGTTTACCGGCAATATCCTGTTCGATGAAAAGATCGGCGGGACATTCCACATGGCGCTCGGCGCAGGTTACCCGGAAACTGGTTCACACAATAAATCATCCATCCACTGGGACATGATATGCGACCTACGCACAGACTCGGAAATCCGCGTGGATGGCGAGTTGTTTTACAAGAATGGGGAATTTGTTTTCGGAAAATAAAATCGTAGGGACGGGCAGCTGCCCGTCCCTACATCGTTTAATAAAACCCAACCCCGCTATCAACTTTACGTGCATATTCATCGATCCCACCACGGACGTTGACTACGTTCTTCCATCCCTGTTGCGCCAACCATGCAGTGACTTGTGCACTACGACTCCCATGATGACACATGATATAGACAGGAATGTCTTGCGCTCTAGCGGACTCTGACAAAGCATCCGGTCCGTCCTGCGCCAACCGGCTCATCGGTGTGACCTCAAGCCTGTTATCCTCTATTTTGGCATAGTTCAACTCATCAAGCTCGCGAACGTCAAGCAAAATAAATTTATCTTCTGAGTTGAGCTTTTCGGCCAGTTCGGCCACGGTAATTTCGGGGAACATAATTGTTATTCCAATGCCTTTGAATACAACTTCTCTACATATTCCTTCACCATGCGACGGGTGGAGAATTGCGGAGCGACAGTCTTGATGGATTCTTTCATACGTCCCACCCATTCTGTCGGGATGCCATTGATATCACGGTCGTAATACATTGGGATGAGTTCGTTTTCCAATTTGTTATATAAATCCTGCGCGTCGGACTGGTCCTGAAGATCAGTCACTTCGGTGTGCTTATCCTCGCCAATAGACCAGCCATTCTTGCCATTAAAGGCCTCACGCCACCAACCATCAAGAATGGAGAAGTTCAATGCGCCATTCAAGCCAGCTTTCATGCCCGATGTGCCACTTGCTTCCAGCGGACGGCGCGGCGTATTGAGCCACACATCCACACCTTGGACAAGGTAACGAGCAAGATTCATATCATAGTCTTCAACAAAGACGAGGCGCCCGCCCGTCTCAGCGCGTTTGACTGTGCGATAGATCTTCTGGATGAGTTGCTTGCCAGGTTCATCGGCAGGATGTGCCTTGCCTGCAAAAACGATCTGCACCGGCATGTTCGGGCGATTGATAACATTCAATAAACGTTCCACATCTGAAAGGATCAGGCTGGCTCGTTTATAGGTGGCAAAGCGGCGCGCAAAACCAATTGTCAACACATACGGGTTGAGCAAAAGTCCCGCAGAGACAACCTGCACCGGATGGAAACCACCTGCCGTCCAACGGTCACGGACGCGTTCGCGCAGGTAAAAGTCCAATTTGCGTTTGAGGTGCTGGCGAACTTCCCACAAGGCTTCATTGGGAAGGGTATCCAGCTTATCCCACAAATTAGAGTCATCCAAACGATCAAGCCAATTTCGGCCAAGATGCAGGTCGAGCAACAGGCGCAAGCGACGTGCCATCCAATTTGCGGTGTGGACTCCGTTCGTCACATGTGTGATGGGAACATCATCCACCTTCTTGTCATTCCAAAGGAAGTGCCACATATCACGCGAGACATGTCCGTGCAATTCAGAGACGGCATTGCGTCCCTTCGAGGAGCGGAGAGCAAGTACGCCCATGCTGAACGTTTCGCCATGTGCCTGCTGATGGCGCGCAAGGTCATAGAACTGCTCACGGCTTAAGCCAAGCTGAGGCCAGATCGCCGCAAGATATTTATCCATAAGCCACAGCGGGAATTCGTCATTCCCAGCAGGGACAGGGGTATGTGTGGTGAAAATGTTCTGCCCACGTGTTTTTTCGATTGCAGTTTCAAACGTATCACCCTTCACAATCAGTTCACGCGCGCGTTCCAACACAAGGAATGCGGCATGTCCTTCATTCATATGCCAAACAGTTGGGTTGACTCCCAACACACGCAACATACGCACGCCGCCAATACCAAGCAGAACTTCCTGAATGATGCGGCGGTCCAAGTCCGACCAATATAAGCGCGCGGTCAACAGGCGGTCATAGTCTGAATTGCCTTCAACATTTGAATCCAATAGATACAGCGGAATCCGACCCACACGCACTTCCCACACACGCAATGCAATGTTTCGGTCCGGTAACTCAACCGATACGGTGACAGGCTTGCCATCTTGCAACACCTGAGTCACTGGTAAATCGTCAAAAGTTAACGGGTTGTTCAAAGACTCTTGCCAGCCATCCTCGCTGATGCGCTGTGAGAAATATCCTTGCGAATACATGAAGCCGATACCAGTCAACGGCAAGCCCAAGTCACTGGCTTCTTTCAAATGATCACCAGCCAATACGCCAAGGCCACCCGAATAGATCGGTAGAGTTTCATGCAGACCAAACTCCATGGAAAAATAAGCTATGGAATTTTGAGCCAGCTTCGGCTGAGTCTGATTCGTCCACGTCTCTTGTTGCGCCATATATGCATCAAATTCATCAAAGACAAATTGATACGATGTCATATAGTCTCTGTCTTTGAGAACTTCATTCAAACGCTTACGCGTGATCTCGCGCAACATGCGAATGGGATTGTGATTCAAACGCTCCCACATGGCACGATCCAATTGCGAATATAGGCGGGTGGCGTCAGGTTGCCACGTCCACCAAAGGTTGTATGCCAACTCACCGAGGCGAGCCAGCTTTTTAGGAAGGTCAAAGGAAGGAAGTTGAGTGCGAAAATTATTCATGGCGCACAATCATACCGCAAAATTTATTCCTGATAATTACAAGAGGATACAAGTACCCGAACAGGTAGTAAGCATTAAACTGAGTGCGACAAGCGGTACAATGGATTTATGCCAACGATCCAATTTTTTGTAACATGTCTTGTCGATTCTTTCTACCCGAAAACTGGTTCGGCCATCGTGGACATTTTCCATCGCCTCGGCATTGACGTGGAATTCGCGCCCGACCAAACCTGTTGCGGACAACCCAACTTCAACGCGGGCTTGCGAAAAGAAGCGCGGCCAATGGCAGAACATACCATCAAGGTTTTAGAGAGACTTCCGAAGTCTTTAAAGACTTCGGAAGTCTGCGACATTGTTGTCCCTTCGGGCTCGTGTGCCTACATGATGAAACACGGATACGCAGAGTTGTTCGCAGACGACCCTGTCTGGCTTCCACGTGCAAAGGCATTGGCTTCACGCGTTTACGAGTTCACAGAATATCTTGTTGACAAACTCAACGTGACCGATCTCGGCGCACAATGGAACGGAACGCTGACGTATCATCCCTCATGTCACACACTGCGCGGCATGAACATTGACCGCCAACCACGCGCCCTACTGGCAAACGTGAGAGGCGCGAACATCGTTGAACTACCAGAGGCCGAAAATTGTTGCGGCTTCGGTGGCATCTTCTCCATGGAACATCCCGAACTTTCAGCAGAATGGTTGAAGCGAAAGATCGGTAATTTAGAAAAGACGGAGTCCCCTACTCTAGTCGTGACCGAGTCGGGATGCCTGATGCACATCGCGGGCGGATTGCATCGGCAAAAGAAAAAGCAGAAAGTCATTCATATTGCGGAAGTGCTTAACACCCGCTAACACAGGAGGAAACCATGTTCTCGAAATCAGCACAATATTACGATGATATTTATGGCTCAGCAGGCAAGAATTATGTAATAGAGGTAAACAAATTAAATAAAATTATCCAAAAGCACAAACGCTCCCAAGGAAACACCCTGCTCGATCTCGCCTGTGGGACGGGAGTTCACGCGGGGTTACTGAACAAGTATTACAAAGTCGAAGGATTGGATCTTGACGCCCAAATGTTGAAGGTTGCCAAGAAGAAACATCCGAAGATCCGCTTTCATCAAGGCAACATGATCGACTTCAAATTGGATCGCCAATACGACATCATCACCTGCCTGTTCAGTTCCATTGGATACGTGAAGAACAAGTCCAACCTGGATAAAGCAATCAAGAACATGACCAATCATCTGCTTCCGGGAGGTGTTCTATTGGTCGAGCCGTGGTTCACACCCGAGCAATGGAATCCCGGCAACATATTCACCCTTCAGGTCGAAAAACCTGACCTGAAGATCGTCCGTATGAGTTTGAGCAGGCAAAAAGGGAAAATCTCCTTTGTGGATCTGCATTACATGATCGGTACATCAAAAGGAGTGAACCATCTCACAGAAGTACACACATTGGGATTGTTCACACATGCAGAATACATGGATGCATTTAATAAGGCAGGATTGCGCGTTACCCACAACAAAAAAGAACCGGGAAACCGCGGCCTGTTTATTGGCAAGAAAGCGGTCAAATGAGCTATGACCGCCACTGAATTTAGAGAGCGCATCCGCACATCCCTTACGAACGAGAGCCTTCAACTTGCATTGGATGCCAATGCCGAACGCCGTGTTAACGGACGCATCAACGCCATGAAGTCACTACCCGATTGGCGCGAGCGCCGTCAAAGGGCACACAGTGTGCGTGCAGACATCATCGAGCACCTCGACGAATATCTTGAACAATTCATCCATAATGCAACTCAAAATGGAATTGTTGTTCATCGCGCAAAAGATGCACAAGAGGCAATCGAAACGATTTCACGCATCACAGATCACGAATTACGTAATGCGAAATCCATAAAACGTAATTTTCTTGTCGCCAAATCCAAATCGATGATCTCAGAAGAGCTTGACCTTAATCATGTTCTCGAATCAAAAGGGATGAAAGTCGTCGAAACGGATCTGGGTGAATACATCGTTCAACTACGCAATGAAAAACCTGCACACATTATCACACCCGCCATCCACTTGCGCCGTAACGACGTGGGCAAACTCTTCCACGAGAAACTTGGCATCCCCTATACCGAAGATATTCCTACACTTACGAACACAGCACGTAAAGTCCTGCGCGATGTCTTTCTCACTGCCGATGTCGGCATCAGCGGCGTGAATTTTGGCATCGCTGAAACAGGCGGCATCTGTCTCGTCACCAACGAAGGCAATGGACGCATGGTCACATCCCTGCCGCCGATCCATATTGCGCTGATGGGCATGGAGCGCCTCGTCCGCAACCTCGATGATCTCGCGCTCATGCTCTCGCTTCTCCCCCGCTCTGCAACGGGACAAAAACTCAGCGTCTACACTCAACTGATCCACCAGCCTCTCCCCAATCAACAACGCCATATCATCCTGCTCGATAACGGACGTTCGCGCCTGCGCAATTCGCCGCTCAAAGAATCGCTGTATTGCATTCGATGCGGCTCGTGCCTCAACGCCTGCCCCGTTTTTCGCGAACTCGGTGGGCACGCTTATAAGAGTCCATATTCTGGCCCCATCGGCTCCGTCATCTCTGCGGGACTCTTCGGAAGTGAGTTCGTCCCGCTTGCGCAGGCATCGTCGCTTTGTGGCGCATGTAAGGATGCTTGTCCAGTAGACATTGACCTGCCAAAGTTATTGACTCGTGTAAGAGCAGGGCAAAGCCCAATCGACAGGAAACAGTCATCAGTGAACAACGGTGGCGGACTGTCGCTCACGTCAAAACTTTTCTTGCAGATATACAGCCGCATCGCGACTTACCCGAGGCTGTTTGCGTTCTCCCAAAAATTCGCCTCGCTGGGAACTTTTCTCCTCTCCCCTTTCAGTGACTACATCCACTTGCCAGCGATCACGGGTTGGGGTTACAGCAAGGACTTGCCAAGGTTTGCAGGAAAGACGTTTCGAGAACGTTTTATGGAATCGGACAGCTTACTGTCCGAAAACCCAAACCCGGATAAAGCCCAACCTTACTCGAAACATGAAGCCACGCAGGAGCGAGCTCCTGCAAACCATAAGGCCGAACAATTTGTCGAATCATTGATCAAGGTTGATGGGAAGGTTGTCCACACAACGAAGAATGAAGTAGCGGATAAGGTGATCGAATTTCTTAAAACACGGAATATCAAACACATCCATCTTGAGCCGAACGTTTTGGATGAAGACAAACTTCATCAAGCAGGAATCACCATAAGTCATGAACGTGATGCAAAAGTAAGTGTCGGGGTGACCCCGCACGTCTCTTTTAAATACAGTGAAACGTGCGGGGTGACAAAGGCCATTTGTGGGCTGGCAGATACCGGGTCCGTGTTGGAGGCGGACGATGAGGGCGATAAGTTGTTTGCTTCGCTGTTACCGGAAGTCCATCTGGCAATTTTGCACGAGTCAGACATTTATCCATCACTTGAGAATGCGATCCATCTTGTGCGTGGGACAAAGTCTGCCGCTTTTATCACAGGCCCATCACGCACGGGCGACATCGAAATGTCTCACACCATTGGCGTGCATGGACCGGGCGAGATCGTGGTCTTTTTGGTAGCATGATAAAATCCGCGGGCATGAATCGAGAGAAAGTTTTCACACTGTTCTTGTTTTTTATTTCGTTGCTCGGGATGCTCTTTGCGTTCATCGTGACGTTTCGATACGGCCCAGGGTTGGCAACGGACGGGGCAAGGTATTTATCAACTGCCGAGAGCTTGGTCAATGGAAATGGATTCACAGAATATCTCGGCGTACCGCTCACACAATTTCCCCCTGTATATTCGATATTCATCGCAATGATCGGTTTTGTCACGCGGGCAGATGTATTTGTCATCGCGCAATATCTCAACATCCTGACCTTTGGAGTGACGATCTGGCTTTCGGGAAAATTCTTTCGCAAACTGTTTCCAGAAAACTTCTTATATGCCTACATCGGGAGCGGACTGTTCGTCACTTCCCTTTCTTTGATTCGCATGGCATCGAATGTGCTTTCAGACCTGATGTTCCTTGCAGTAACGATCATGTTCCTGATGCTCGTTACAGATTACATTGAGAACCCGTTACGAAAAAACTTGTACATTCTTGGGTTGTTGTGCGCGGTCTCACCGTTGTTGCGCTACGCAGGGCTAACACACATCATCACGGTCTCGGTTGTTATTTTGATCGTTCGTCAAAAAGAGTTTTTCAAAGGGATTCTTCAAGCAGGGGTTTTCGGCTTTCTCGCAAGCCTTCCCGTTTTGCTTTGGGTGTATTTCCATAACTATCTGCAAACAGGAATTCTGTTCGGCACACGCCTGCCACCCAATCCACAAGGAAATCTGCAGGTAACGATTGAAAAGGCTATTCACTGGTTCATCCCCTACAGTGTCACGGAGCGGCTCCCCGAATGGTTGATCCTTCTTGTCATCCTGGTTATTTTCATAACGGGCAATCGCGTTATGGACTGGAAGAATTGGGGAAGACAAATCATAAGTTCAAAATTCCTTCCCAGCCTGATCTTCATCATTCTCTACTCACTCGTTTTGGTCTTCAACGTCAGCTATAACGAGGTGCGCTGGCCTTTCATGGACCGTATCCATATCATCATATTGCCATCGGTAGTGGCAGTCGGCTTCATGACAGCTCGCGAGTTACTTCCGTTGTATCTGCGGCGCATCTCAGTCAACAAACTGTACATGGCTGTTGTCATCCTCTTTATCCTCTGGCTGGCATATCCTGCAAACAACATCCAAAAGTATCTGCGGATCTCCTACGTCAACGGCGAAGCGAGCGAATATAACATCTACAACACGCGCGCGCTGAACGAATCAGGCGTTCGGGAATTCATCGAGTCGCTATCCATCTCTTCAAGTGACAAGATCTACAGCAACTACGAACCTCTCGCATGGCTGTATGCGCGTCACACGATCCTCAAGCTCCCACAGGGACCTGTCAAGCCCAAAGCGCCAGATCCACAAGAAGTATTAGCAAATTACCCCGATTGGCCAGGCAAAGATGGCGCGGGGTATGTGGTCTGGATGAAGGAACTGGGCTTCAAAGAATATGTCCTCGCCCCCGAACAACTAACTTCCAAAGCCAATTTTGAACTGCTTTTCTCCAGCAAACAAGGCGACGTATACCGGCTCACGCCAAGATAGCTATTGATTGACGTATCTTTTTCGCAATGATACAATCTCGCCCGCTTCTAAACGCCCCCATCGTCTAGAGGCCCAGGACGGGGCCCTCTCAAGGCCCAAACTGGGGTTCGAATCCCCATGGGGGCACACTTCAATGACAGCCACCTAAAAGGTGGCTGTCACTTTTTTGGAAACCATATGAACAAAACATCATCATTCTCTCGCGGTTACCTCATCGCGTTGGTCGCCACTTTCCTTTGGTCAACCACTGGGCCGCTCATCAGTTACATCAGCAAAACCTACGCCCTGCCATCGCTCGTCCTTGCTTTCTGGCGCGACCTGTTCGTCTCTATTGGAATGACCGTGGGGCTCTTACTCTTCAGCCGCTCACGTTTCCGACTCGACCGCCCACACTGGAAGTTCATGGTCTTATATGGACTCACACTCGCCATCTTCAACTCCATGTGGACGTTTTCGGTTCAATATAACGGGGCGGCTGTTGCGACCGTATTGGCCTTTTCCTCCCCTGCTATGACCGCCATCTTAAGCCGTATTATCTTCAAAGAACAATTTAGCCAAATAAAGGTCTTGTCCATCATCTTGAGCCTACTCGGGACGACTCTCGTCGCAGGCGCATACGATCCATCGGTCTGGAGACTCAATCCGCTTGGGATCATCTTTGGCTTGCTGACAGGTCTCTTCTTCGCCTTCTACAATCTCGAAGGCAAACATGCCTCTGACACACACATTGATTCATGGACAGCCATGCTCTACAGTTTTGCTATTGCTTCATTTCTTCTATTTTTCTTCAACATTGGTTCAGACCTAATATCAGCTAAACCGCTATTCTCCGACTTACTTTGGCTTGGCAATTCAACTATCGCTTGGGGAATTCTATTCTTTCTTGGCATTGCCCCCACATTAGGTGGATTTGGACTCTATACACTCAGTCTTCGCTATCTTGCGCCAACGGTTGCGAACCTCATCGCCACACTCGAGCCTGCACTGACGGCCATCTGGGCATACTTACTGCTCAGCGAACAACTCAGCCTCATTCAATGGGTCGGAAGTTTCCTCGTTTTCACGGGAGTCATCCTATTACGCTGGGGCGAAAAAACGGAATAACTTTCCGAAAATAACGATAAAACACACTCATGAATAAACAAACGACGGTGATATACTTCGCCCCGTTTGCCGTTATGCCCAAGACATTTGACCGAAATTTGTTTTTTGCAAGAGCCCACTATTTTGCCTTCATGGGCGGATGGGGTTTCATTCTACCGTTCATCAATCTGTTCTATGTCAGTTTGGGGTTAAAGGGAGCGCAGATCGGGACGATCACATCTACAAGTTCCATTGTGGGGTTGTTATTTGCGCCATTCATCGTCAATGAGATCAAGAAACGGCCACAAGCACGGGGACTTTTACAAACAGCCATGTTGCTTGGTGCGCTGGGATATTTCATGCTCGGGCATCAAACCATCTATCTCCTCATCCTCGTCAACGTATTCTTTCAGGCGTTGGCAGGATCAGGCGTCATGCCAGTATCCGATGCGATGGCAGTATCAGTTTCAAAGGAAGCAGGAGGCGGGTATGGAAGTATCCGCGTGTTCGCATCCTTGGGATGGATCGTCGCAACGTTGACATCAGGCTGGTTGATCCAGAGATTCGGTTTCCTTGTGGGCTTTATCGGTGTCAGTGTGATGTGGTCGCTCGGTGCACTTATCATTTCATTTATCAATCCACGTTTCTTTGTCACACAACAAAGCACACAATCATCCAAGCCCAATTTACTGACAACTGCCAAACGCGTTATAAGCGACCGCACCCTGCTCGGTTTTGCGATCGCATTGATCTTTATCGGATTTATGAACAGCGGTGTTTTGCAGTTTGAAAATGTATTTCTCGCGGAACTCGGCACATCGAAGCAATTGATCTCTGTGGCTGGAATCTTAAGCGCCGTGGTTGAACTACCATTCATGATCTATGCAGATCGTTTTGTAAAACGATATGGCGCAAGCCAAATTCTGCTGGTCGCCATTCTCATGACCATGATACAACGTGCAGCCGTGCTTCTCTTCCCATCAATTGCCACGATCATGATCGTGCGCTTCATCGGTGGCACAGCATTTAGCATGTATACCGTTTCCTATATCGGGCTGATCAGCAGTCGCACCGACCAAAGCGAAACAGGGACCATGCTTGCGCTATACACAGTCACACTGGCGAGTCTAGTCAACATCCTTGCCGCGCCCGTTTCTGGGGCCATCTTCGATGTGATCGGTGCAAGGTGGTTGTATGCACTTTCCGCCAGTGGATATGCCATCGGCGCAATATGCATCTGGTTATCGAGACCAACAGTTGTATTGAATAACGAGTCTGTTCCTACACTTCAGCCTGAATGAGTTTTGGTTCAGGGAACACTCTTTTAAGCCCTTCGATCAATATCATCCCAGCAAGGATGACAATCCCGAACACAAAAAACATTCCGCGCCCGCCGATACTTTCAAGTAGCAAACCACCTACAAAACCACTGACCGCCGAACCGAAGCCAAAGGTAAGAGCGCCAAACAATCCCTGCGCCGTGGACTTTAATCCCGCAGGTGCGTTCTCATCCGCATACGCTACACCACCAGACCACATCAACGGGAACGTCAATCCGCCAAGCGCCATCACCACAGTCGCTAGAAGTAGATTATCCACCACCCCAAAGAGCAGAGAGCGAACACCGAGCATCACCAACGCCATGATAAATAATCCATTCGCTGTAAAGCGTTTGACAAGAAGATTCCCAAAGAAAAAGAACGGAGCTTCCACCAGCGCCCCTAGAAAAAATGCAAAGCCTATTTGAGTGCCATCTGCGCCGAGTTCCTGCAAGTACGCCGAAAAATAGGATGCAACCGAAAACACGCCCATGCCTCCCAAAAAGGCATAACCAAGAAAAATGATCCAACGGCGATCCTTCAACAACTTCAACGTTCCTCCGCTATTGGCCTCATGTGCTTCATGCTTGCCGAACGACAGTCGTTGAGAGATAAACAAGTTGATCAACATGATCACCGCATACACATAAAACAGAATCTTCAATCCCTGCACTTTGAGCAACACCCCTGAGACCTGTACAAAGATCCCCCAACCGATCGTCCCACCCAAACGCACGCGCCCATACATTTCTTTTTCATCGCCCAACATCGTCATTGTAGCGCTATCGCCCAGAGAAGATACGGGCGAGATGAAAATGTTGAGCAAAATGATCAACCCAAAGACCAATGCAAAACCTGAAAAAGCAGGGATCAAGACCGCGACAATAATCGGCACACCGATTCCCAATCCCATAATCAACTTATGACGCATCGTTCTATCTGCCAACCCCGTCCCGAATGGCGCTCCGATCAACGTGATCAAAGGCGGTATTCCGGTCAACAGGCCGATCTGAGTGCCATTGAAGCCAAGCGATTGGTAATACAACACATAATAAGGCGCTATAAATGCAAACGCCGCAAAATATAAAAAGTAAAAACTGAACGAAACTATTTTTTTCATGCGATTCTCCAGCCGCACATTATATGACCAATCAATCAAATGAAGTAAAATCTCTCCATGCCCAATATTTTGGTGGTTGGTTCGCTCAATGCAGATCTCGTCGTCCGCACACCACGTTTTCCGCAACCGGGTGAAACCATCAGTGGTGAAGATCTACAAGTCATCCCAGGTGGCAAGGGAGCCAATCAAGCCGTCGCCGCCGCCCGCCTTGGCGCGAATGTTTCCATGCTTGGGCGCGTGGGCAAAGACAACTTCGGCGATTTTCTCATCAACAACCTCAAATCAAATCATGTAGATACATCCCTCATCGAGCGTGATGATGCATCCACAGGCACCGCCACCATCATGGTGGACTCCAATGGGCAGAACAGTATTGTCCTTTCGGCAGGTGCAAACGGCAAAGTCTCTTCATTGGATGTAGAGCGCGCTTCTTTTTCGACCTTCAGCCTGCTTCTGCTCCAATTGGAAATTCCTACACTGACAGTTCTATCCGCCGCAAAACTCGCCAAACAAAATGGCGTCCGCGTCATTTTGAATCCCGCCCCCGCCAAACCACTCCCCGATGAATTGATCGCACTCGCTGACTTTATCATCCCCAATGAAACGGAATTGAGTCTTCTCACGGGCATGGTTGTCAACGACATCCCCTCCGCTGAAAAAGCGGCGTACGCATTATTAGATAAAGGCGCACAAAACGTCATCGTCACATTGGGAAGCAAAGGCGCATTGATCGTAGACAAGAATACAAGTCAACATGTAAACACGTTTAAGGTTGATGTTGTCGACACCACCGCCGCAGGCGATGCTTTCATCGGATGTTTGGCAAGCGTTTTGGATTCATCCAACTTGCTGGATGCCGTTCGCTATGCCTGTGCCTGTGGCGCGCTTGCAACCACCAAGTTCGGCGCGCAACCATCATTACCCAACAAAGAAGATGTGGAAAATATTGTAGGGACACAGCGAAACCAATAAGCACCTTGACGATTAATCGTCCTGCTGTGCCCCTACGTGAAAAGTCAAATGAAATCCAAACGAATCATTATTGACACTGACCCCGGCATTGACGATGCCTTCACCTTTCTATTGGCGCTCGCTTCGCCTGAAATTCAACTCGAAGCGCTGACAACTACACAAGGCAACGTCACGCTCGAAAAAGCGACACGTAATGCATTGTCCATTCTGGAGCTTTGTCGGGCAAGTCATATTCCAGTCGCGGTGGGAAGCATGTACCCGTTGGTTCAACCGTTATGCGCTTCAGCAGATGTCCACGGCGAGAGCGGCATCGGCGATTCAAAATTGCCAGAGCCAAACACAAAACCCGTCCCACAACATGCCGTGGACTATTTGATCGAACGCGTTCTAGCTGAGCCAAACGAAATCAGCATCTTTCCCATCGGGCCATTGACCAACGTCGCTATGGCGATTCGCAAGGAGCCAAAATTTACGGAAGCAGTCAAAGAATTAGTCATCATGGGCGGAGCAATCCAGGAAAATGGCAACGTCACTCCGCTGGCTGAGTTCAACATCTATGTTGACCCACATGCCGCGCACATTGTTTTTCATTCAGGAATTCCCACTACGCTCATTCCCTTGGATGTAACACACAAATGTCTGCTCAAGCAGGAGCATGTGGCCCGTTTGATGAAGATCAAATCTCCCATCACTCAATTCATCAAGGATGCGGTGGATGTATACCTGAAGTTCTCGCAAGAGAGAGGCTTCGCAGGCAGTGCCATGCACGATCCATTGACGTTGGCAACTGTCATTGCGCCTGAGTTGTTAACCCTAAAAGACTATTACGTAGATGTTGACCATTCAGGCGGCGTGGCGATGGGCAAAACATTTGCCGATATTGCTAATGTTACTGGGAAGCCTGCCAATATGAAGGTTGCGATGGATGTGCGTGGAGATGATTTCATTGAATTGTTTTTACAGCGCATGGAAACTTTAGCAAAGGCCATACCAAACTAAAATGACAAAACGAATCCTTATTGATACCGATCCCGGCATTGACGATTCTCTGGCGATCTTACTTGCCATTGCATCGCCTGAACTTACGCTCGAAGGCTTGAGTGTTGTACATGGAAATTGTTCGCTCGAACAGGCAGTGACGAATGGCTTGTCCGTTTTGGAGTTGGCGAACGCGGGTCACATTCCGCTGGCGAGGGGATGTGAACTGCCGTTGGTGCAACCGTCCTTGCTCGCGCCAGAGACGCATGGCAACACAGGCTTGGGATACGCAAAGCTCCCAGAACCGCGAATCAGGCCCACAGTCCAGCATGGATGCGATTTTCTGATCGAGAAGGTCATGGCAAACCCCGGAGAGATCACTTTGGTGGCAGTCGGCCCGTTGACAAACATCGCACTGGCGATGAGAAAAGAACCGGGGTTTGCAAAGGCACTTAAGGAGTTGATCATCATGGGCGGAGCGATCCGCCATGAAGGTAATGTGACCGCACTGGGCGAATTCAATGTGTATGTTGACCCGCACGCCGCGCACATCGTTTTTCATGCAGAGGTGCCAACGACGCTTGTGCCACTGGATGTGACGTATCAATGTCTGTTGACTGCACAGGATGTGGAACGGCTGATGAAGATCGATTCGCCCATCCCAAAGTTCATCAAGGACACGACCGATTTTTATATGGAGTATCATGATAGTTATCAAGGCATCAAGGGGTGCATCATCAATGACCCGCTGGCGCTAGCGTTGACCTTTGCGCCCGAGTTGTGTGATTATCAGGACCTGCCTGTGGATGTGGATATTTCAGGCGGTGTTTCGATGGGCAAGACGCTAGCCGATTTTTATAATTACGACAAGAAACCCGCCAACATGAAAGTGGCGCTGGGTGTGCGTCCAAGAGATTTCATTGAGTTGTTTTTGGAGCGAATGGAGAAGCTCGCACATAAAATTTCGAAGGCCTGAGAACAATCTCAAAAGGAGTAATGTTTTGTTGGAAAAATTCAAACAGGATTTTAGGCCGATAACATGGATACTGATCCCCATTGCTGTCATCGTTAACGGTGCAGGCGGCTGGATCATTGCGAAACTAGACGTCCCATTTTATATGGATACCGTTGGGACGATCTTTGTCGCTATCGTGGCAGGTCCATTTGCGGGGGCGCTGACAGGCGTTCTTACCAATATGGGCCTTGGCCTTGTATCACCGAGCTATATCCCTTATTGGCCGGTCCCGTTGTTGATTGGCCTGATGGCAGGCCTTTTCGCCAATGCAGGTTGGTTCAAACAGTGGTGGAAAGTTGTGATTGTGGGTATCTTCATAGCCATCATCGCCGCGTTTACATCCACATTGATTGCCGCAAAAATATTTGGGGAATTCTCCATTTCTCCTCTTTATTTTCTTGTTGAAGAACCTTTAGACAAAATTGTTACAACTTTAATCGCGTTCGGTGTTGCGAAACTTCTGCCCACACAAGTTCTTGCGCTTCTGCCTCGGCCCGAAAATATAGTACCTAAAGAAAAGTGAAACAAAACCGCACATGCGGTGTTGTAAGTATCAAATATTAAAAAGGAGAAGAACATGTTAGACAAAATCAAGAAAGATTTCACTACCATGACGTGGGTGCTCATCCCTGTGGCAATCGCCATCAATATTGCAATAGGGCAAATCGTCGTTCTGTTGAAACTACCTGTGTTCCTTGATTCAATTGGTACTGTGCTCGTGGGTATTATCTGTGGTCCATGGGCCGGCGCTCTGACGGGCGCTCTTTCCAATACCATTTGGGGCTTGTTCAATCCCGATTCCCTGCCATGGTGGCCTGTTGCCTTCTTTATTGGTTTGGTAGCGGGCTTTTGTGCCAATGCAGGCTTGTTCAAGAATTGGTGGAAAGTGATCCTCTCAGGCTTCCTTATCGCGCTTACGGCTGCGATCGTATCCACCCCGATTTCCGTCTACCTGTATGGCGGAATCACAGCCAGCGGTTCATCTTTCATCACAGCGTATTTGCTCCAAACGGGACAAGGACTTTGGTCTGCAGTAGTAAGCACAAGCTTCCTCACTGAACCCGTGGACAAAATCTCCACGGCTATGCTCGCCTTTGCCATTGTTCAAGGACTTTCCAAACGACTGGTAGCGCGCTTCCCACGACCTGAAA
Source organism: Candidatus Defluviilinea proxima (assembly GCA_016721115.1). NCBI lineage: Bacteria > Bacillati > Chloroflexota > Anaerolineae > Anaerolineales > Candidatus Villigracilaceae > Candidatus Defluviilinea > Candidatus Defluviilinea proxima. Next base: position 2,733,546 of record JADKIW010000001.1, on the reverse strand, counting down.
ATGCTGCGGCCGAAGCAGGCAACAGTACAACGCAGTTGATCACTGCGATCATTGTTACCATTATCGTAGTGGCATTAGGCTTTGTTGTACGCAATATGCTAAGCTAAAAACAACTTAGGTTTTCAAAATCAGTCCCGCAAAATGTGGGACTGATTTTGTTTAGCCTATACGAGAGCAATTTATGACCTCTCTGGGTATAATTCGAGTGTAATCTTCATTGGCATAAACCATCGTAAACAGTCACATCATGCATGAACGCCTTTCTTATTACGTAAAGCGAGATAGTAGCATCCATCGTCTCAACCCTTTGACCAAGATCGTTGTGGCGCTAGGTATTATTCTCATTTCTTTTTCTAGTCCCTGGTATTGGACATCTCTCATTTTATTATTTCTGGTAATTACGCCTCTGTGTTTCGTTGGCGAGGTTTCCAAAGAATTCTTTAGAAGCGCAATCCGTTTGATTATTCCCGCGGCGGGTTTCATCTTCTTAATGCAGGCGTTTTTTCAACCCGTTGGAGAAACTGTAATTTTCAGCTTCTGGATCTTGGATGTAACACAAGAAAGCCTTTCTTATGGATTCTACGTTGCCACAAGAATTGCAGTGATGATCTCAGCTTTCACATTTTTTTTACTGACCACCCATCCAAGTGAATTGATGTCTGACCTTACACGGCGTGGACTGCCGGGGCAATTTGCCTACGTGATCATTTCAACTCTACAAATCCTGCCACAAATGCAAGCCAAGGCACAGACTATTATTGCCGCCCAACGCTCACGTGGTTTGGATACAGAAAGCACATTTCTTAAGCGGGCAGGCTCTTTGGTGCCGCTCGTAGGTCCGCTTGTATTTGGTTCTCTCATCGAGGTAGAAGAACGTGCCATTGCCATTGAAGCGCGCGGATTCACTTCCACACACGTCAAAACATCTCTGCATGATGTACCAGACACCAGCTTAGATAAAACCATCCGCTGGATCCTTGTTGGACTCGTTGTCATTACACTGGTTTTGAAATTATGGCTATCGTAAACCTGCAAAACGTCACATACAAATATCCGCTCACGGATTCACCGGTATTGCAAAATATAAATTTGCAAGTGAGTGAAGGTGAGTTCATTGCTGTAGTCGGTCCGAACGGCGCAGGCAAGTCCACACTGTGCTATACCGTCGCAGGGTTTGTCCCTCATTTTTTTAAAGGCGAACTCACTGGCACTGTCGAAGTCGCGGGTATAGAATCGAGCAAATCCAATTTACCTGAGTTGGTATTGAATGTTGGGCTGGCGTTTCAAAATCCATTCAACCAGATCAGCGGCGCAAAATATACGGTCTTCGAAGAAATCGCTTTCGGGCTGGAAAATACCGGCGTCCCACGTGAGGAAATGAAAAGCCGAGTGGAAGAAGCCATGAAATTGACTGGGATTTCAGATCTGGCGGATCGCTCCCCTTATTCTTTATCTGGCGGACAACAACAACGCGTCGCTCTGACCTCGATCCTGGTCATGCAACCGAAAGTCCTCGTCCTCGACGAACCGACTTCTCAAATGGACCCGATTGGCACACGCGAGGTCTTTGGAGTGATCCGCACAATGGCAGAACAAGGCATGACCGTTATCCTTGTGGAACATAAAGTGGAATGGATCGCTAACTTCGCAGATAGAGTCATCGCATTGCACGAGGGTCAGATCATCCTCGATGGGAAGCCTGCTGAAGTTCTCACATCAGATGTATTGACGGACAAAGGCTTTGGCATTTCGCGGTACACGTCCGTGGCACGCAAGGCGAAAGAGTTGGGGTTATGGAAGAAAACTAGCCTGCCTATTACATTGGATGAGGCAGTGGATGGGTTCGCAAAATGAGAGTTGAGATCAACAATTTGCAGTTCTCCTATCCTGCCGGTGTACTTGCCTTACGTGGCATCTCGCTGACAATCGAATCTGGTGAACAGGTTGCCATTGTCGGACAGAACGGCGCAGGGAAGACGACTCTCGTGCGTCATATCAATGGATTATTACAACCTACGTCAGGTGAAATCAAGATCGGTGACTGGGATACAAAAAAATACTCGGTTGCAAAACTTGCTTCGCGCGTGGGATATGTTTTCCAAAACCCTGATGAGCAACTCTTTTCACGCGACGTGAAGACAGAAGTCGCTTTCGGGCCGAAAAATCTTGGGTATACCAGCGAGCAGATTGAAGGTCGGGTTGATGAAGCGTTGGCAATGACGGAGTTATCAGATAAAACGGAGACGAATCCATACGACTTGTCCCCCACCTGGCGGAAGATGGTCGCCATTGCTTCTGTTATTGCAATGGATACATCTATTGTCATCTTCGACGAGCCTACCACCGGACAGGATGCGGCCAATATCGCACGTATTGCGAACGTCATCAAGGTTTTGCGGGAACGCGGCAAGACAGTCATTACGATCACACACGATATTGATTTTTGTGCTGAGAATTTTGAGCGTGTGATCGCCATGTCACAGGGTCAGGTTGTATTGGATGGAAATGCCAATGAAGTACTAGGCCAGGATGAGATCCTTGCCACAACATACGTTGACCCACCACAGTTGACCAGGTTGGGGAAAAAACTTGGGTTAAAGAAAACAGTGAGAAATGAAAAAGAGTTTCTTGCTGAATATCAGTCCGCAGGTTTATCCTGAACATGCGCCAGAATGACCACGTAAGACGTACCACCGATCTCTACTGGTTGAATTGAGGCTATGAGAGCACGGTCGGTGCCATTGTAATGTTTCAAGGTCAGAGGGTATTCATGCAAAGTGCGTTCGCGATTGAAGGCTCGCAAGAATTCAGCTCGCTGGTAGGGTTCCCATAGGCGGCCATCCAACATGGAGCGGCCCAGGAGTTTCATTCGTTCATACCCCATCACCAACAGGAAAGCGCGATTCACCTCGATGATCATTTCGTCAAAGACACGATACATCAACACCATCGGGATACGATCGGCCTTTCCATTCTGCGCTCGAAGCTCGTAGAACAGGGTTGCGCGTGTTTCAGCCTGTTTCTGTTCGGTGACATCCTTCAAAACAAGAACGCGTCCCATTGCATAATTTTTCTGCCAGCGAATGTTCGACACACGTACATCAAACTGCAAATGGTCGCGTTTTGGAATTGAGACAGTCACTTCGGAACGAGTTGTATTATGCTGATTGCACAAACTAATCAGCTCAGGCCATGATGCGAACGCAGAAGATACTGAAGACCCAATCAGCTTTCTAGGGTTCGTCTGAAAATAGTATTCAAAGGCATTGTTGAGATATACCAAACGGTTATGATCGTCCAAGACAATCACAATATCATCCATGCTTTCCAATACAGTCTCACCTGCGATGGGGGTCAGGTCTAGAAAACGGAATTGGAACAGGGCAATACTGTAAATAACGCCGGAGAGGATGAGGCCCATGGGCGTCCAATCCAAGTCAGGGATCGGGTTCGCCCCGGAAACATAAATGATGTTCCCAACCCAGTTAATCGCTACACCGAACACAAGCAAAAAGGTCTGGCTCCTAAATTCAGGCTGCGATTTAATCGCCTGCCGCACCAGTACAACACTCCCTGCAATAAGGGTTAGGTATGAGTATGCTACAAGGATATAAAACACAGGGCCATGGCCGAATGCCGCTATAGAATATGTACCAAAGTCCATTTGATTGATCTTGGTCCAGATCAAATGATGAGATTCATTTGTCCAGATAAGATAAATACATAGCAACGGGAAAACCCACAGGAGCCATATCCATTTTGATCTTAGGACTTTTTGGTATTGGGCATACGTCAAGGCAAACAACAAAAATGTCACCGAAACGCTCACAATACCAAAATATTGAATTTTCCCCCAGAATATCTGTGTTTCAATGTTACTACTGGCCATTTCCATGGCATAGGCTAATGCCCATTCGCTAACCGCAAACCCCATAGCTAATAACGGAATCGCGCCCGGCACTTTGGAACGGCGCGAAATAAATAAAACATTCAATAAACCGATCAACCCAGCGATCAGAAGAGGGTAGAAATAGGGGTTTGCAGACCATTGCATGGGTAGAAATTGCCCTCCAGAGCCTAGAATAGGGGAATTTTATCAGGATACAACATAATGTAAAGTTACAACAATGTGCATTAAAAACGAAAATGCAAAGTTAAACGGCGCCAAATAGCGAATTCAGCGCTTGTAGACCTTTAATTCATCATAACCAGAGTCGTCTTTATAAAGTTCGCGTTTGTAGACAACATCTTCAAAAACAGCAAGCACGATCTCTGCTGTCGTATATATCTTGCACCCATGAACGAGATGCCCACCCAATGTTCGCCCCTCGCTATCAGAAACTGAAATATGCAAATGTGAACCATGGATCGAAACCGTACCGGTAATTGAAACAATCTCGAAATAACCGTTAAATTCGGAATAGTCATCACGGTTTGCAAATCGTAGCACTATATGAGTTAAGCTTCCTACGCCGCTTAATACACACCCTGCTTCGATCTCGTGTTCCTGCACAAAGAGATCAATTGAGCCAAACAGATCATCACCGGGTTTCAGCCGAAAGGTATAATTATCCATATCCAATAATTATGTAATTATAAAGCAGACTGAACTGTTTTCATTTTTGCAAGGCAAAAGGCAATCAAAGCCCGATTGTTTAGACTGACAGTAAAATTGAAGCGAGAACAACATGACAAAACTGGAAGTTAAGACTTATAGAAGTATTCAGGAGATCAAGCCAGAAGTCTGGAACCAGATCGCATCTGGTCGAGGGTTTCAGAGTCATGCCTGGTACACCTTTGGCGAGCGTGCCATGGCAGATTGCCTGCCTACTTACCTGATCGTGTGGGATGGCGATACCCCCCTTGCAGGTATGGCGCTGTTCCGCGTACACAATGAGCCATTACCCCTTCCAAGAGTAGCTAGACAATTTATGTCATCGGTTCTCAAGCGTAGGCCTCTCCTTGTTTGCCGTTCTCCTTTGGCAGACACTTCAGCCCTATTACTCCCCGGCGAACCCTTACGAGATGAGATTCTTCCTTTGCTGGCGTCTGCCGCACAAGATGAATTTAAAAAGCAACGCTGCTCTTTTCTCGTATTCGATTATTTGCTAACCGAGCAACTTAAATACCCATCATGGCCAAATGGCTTCGAGCCTATCACGATTTCAGAACCTGGAACGTATATGCCCATCAGTTGGGATAGCTTTGATGCTTATCTTGAGGCGGGGAACAAGAAAGATCGTCAACATTACAAACGCACGCTAAAAGAGACGAGTGATAATGGCATCGTTCTTTCAAGAAAGAACTTTGTCCCCGATGTTGATACTGCTCTCAAATTGATCAGAAATGTTTCGATATGGCACGGCTCAGCACCCAATCCCTGGACCCGCAACCTGCTTGAGAACTTCTCAACAACTGACGGCACCTGGCTGGAACTTCGCAAGGATGACAAACTAGTGGGGTGTGGCGCAGTCCTTCGTGACAACAAATTCCAACTCGCGTCATCGCTTGGGCTAGAAGATGACGTCCCTGGCGGGTATTTCCTTTTGTTATATGCCGCCTTACAAGAAGCTTTTGAGCATAATGTTCGTCTCGTCCGCTTTGGGAGTGGCGCATATGATGTGAAACGCAGGCTTGGTTTCCATCTCGAAGACACCAATCACGCCATGATCACAATGCCAGGCATTATGTCACGAGCAGCAAACCTATTAAGCGCAGAGTAAAGTACTTTCTATAGACAATGTCCAACTGAATATTGCAAAAGTCCGTGTATACACGACACTAAAAGACAGAGGAGTACTCACAAAATCTAATGATGCGGTTTGAAGATTTTCGGCAACTCCACACCAATGAGATAGCTGAACGCGTCAGAGCGACCGGGCATAAAGTTTGCGTGTTTCCCGTTAATGGTACGCGCCGCTGGTTCATGCTCGAACATGCAGATAAGATCGGTGATGACTTTTTCAAAGCATATATAGACCTCTCAATAGAAAATCACGTCCATTTGTGCTCCATGTTATTTGACCACGGCATTCAGACGATTCTAGCTCCCGTCTTTGGTCGTGAGCTTATGCATCGCGGCGATGAATATACCAAGCGCGTCGGCATGGACGGGCTCGTCCGCACGGCAACGGATAAAAACTACCGCGATTTTTTCAACAAATACAATGTCCGGGTCCGCTTCTATGGTGATTATCGCGATGTGCTAACAGGCACAGAGTTCGAATATGTGCTCGGCTCCATCTACGAAGTGATGGACGCAACCAAAGATAATAACAAATTCAACCTTTTCTTCGGTGTATTTGCAGACGAAGTAACCGAAACCATCGCCCGCCTTTCGGTGGAGCATTATCTTGCTTATAATGCAGTTCCAGACAAAAATGCATTGATCCGTAAATACTACGGGGAAGAACTACCCGGGGTCAGCATGTTCATTGGCTTCGATAAATTCAGTGTATTCGATATGCCGTTGCTGGCAACAGGTGAGGAAGATCTATATTTTTCCGTCAGCCCCTCCCCCTATATGACAGAGCATCAATTACGAGCCATTCTATACGATCATATTTACGTTCGAAAGGTCTCTGAACCAGATTACACAAAAATGTCTAAAGATGAATTGGATTGGTTACGGGAGTTCTACCGCAACAATAAAGACCACGCGTATGGCGTGGGCAGGCTAAAATTCAATCTATGGTTTCAAGAAGGCACTTAATAATGACAGACCTCATTGAAGCACTTATCGAAGAAATTGGTCCCGGCCACATGGCCAGTACAGCCTACGACACAGCCTGGGCGGCTCGTCTCGGAGATATTGATTATAAATTAACCAATAAGTCTCTGGCGTGGCTTGCTGAGCATCAATTGCCAGATGGCTCCTGGGGTGCTCCTGCACCCATGTATTATCACGACCGCGTTCTCTGCACGCTCGCGGCGATGATCGCCCTTGCTTACCAGGGTCGACGTGGCCACGATAAGGTACAAATAGAGAATGGTAGACTCGCGTTAGAACGGATCGTAGGAGGCGCCACACAGGGGCTACAGGCTGATCCCAACGGAGCAACTGTCGGCTTTGAAATGATCGCACCTACTTTGGTAGAGGAAGCTGAAAAATTAGGTCTCATTAAAAACCAGGCGAATCGCATTTTAGGACGTTTATCCAAGCAACGCGCAAAAAAGCTTTCATATCTTCAGGGCAAGATGCTCTCCCGTAATGTCACTATGGCCTTTTCGTCTGAAATGGCTGGAATAGATGGCCAACACATGTTGGACATCGAAAATCTACAGGAAACAAACGGATCTGTTGGATTAAGCCCATCAGCAACTGCTTATTTCGCAACCTATATCAAAAAAGGCGATAAGGCTTCGCTAGAGTATCTCAACAAGACCATAAATAGTGATGGCGGTCAACCGAATGTTTCCCCTTTTGATGTTTTTGAGATCGCATGGTCGCTTTGGAATCTCAGTCTCATACCAGGCATGAAAGTGACCGAGAAGCTCAAACCCCACATCGACTTCCTCTCGAACGCATGGGAACCACAACGAGGGGTATGTTTCGCTACAAATTACTCGGTTAAAGATAGCGACGACACAATAATGACCTATATGACGTTAATGCGATTTGGCATTGAAAAAGATCTTGCCAGTGTGTTGGCCTACGAAGAAGATGAACACTTCCGTTGTTTCGACCTGGAGGTTAATCCATCCATTAGCGCCAATATCCATATTTTGGATGGCCTTAAGCAAGGTGGCCTTGGTCGCAACAATTCATCCATTGAAAAGATCCTGCGGTTTCTTACAAAAGCAAAGAGAGGAAGCTCCTACTGGGTGGACAAGTGGCACGCATCACCCTACTATCCAACTGCCCATGCGATCATGGCTTGTGCAAACTTCCATAACGATTTAGTGACCGATGCTGTTGAATGGCTTTTGGAAACCCAGAACCCAGATGGCTCATGGGGCTCATTCCTCTCCACAGCCGAAGAGACATCGTATGCCTTACAAGCCCTATGGGTGTGGAACGAGAAAGTTGCCAGAATACCCAAATCTGTATTTAAGAACGGTGCAAGGTGGTTGAGAGAAAATCTTAATAAGCCCTATCCACCTTTGTGGATTGGTAAATGCCTCTACACTCCACGCCTTGTGATTCGAGCATCTGTGATCAGTGCATTGGCACTGGCCGAATAAAAATATGAAATCATATTTTGAATCCATCATAAGCATCTCAACACCTGACCCTGATCGCGCTCGCCGAGGCAGGCTCCTTAATATCATGTTGCTAGGAATATTGGGGGCGGCTATAACAGGCTTCATCCTGATGCTTGTGAGCATTTTTACGGGGGCAAGTAGTTTTTCTGACCCTGAAACACAAACCCTCTTACTAAACATCTTCATAACCGCAATTGCCTTGTTTGGTGTTTATCAAGTTAACCGACGATATTCAACACGTTTTGCGGCTTTGTTGTTCCTACTTTTTCTTACACTTATCATTACATTTGCAGACAGCCCTGAACAACTCTCGAACGGCCGTTCGCTGGTTATTTATACACTTCCAATTGCAATATCCAGCCTAATCCTCTTGCCACCAGCAAGCTTTTTGTTTGCAACCATTTGTAGTTCGATCATCGCATACCTCGCTACAACCATCAACCTTCCCATAAACACATTTGGGATCATAGGCTTCTTTACCCTTGCATTAGTCTCGTGGCTGGCCGCAAGTAGCTTGGAATCTGCCCTCAATGAATTACGCGCAATCAATACCAATCTTGACCAAGTCGTAAATCAACGCACAAAAGCGCTGGCCGAGTCACTTTCCCGCGAACGCCTCGAGGCGGGGCGCAACCAGGCCATCCTCAATTCCATTGCGGATGGTGTGATCGTGTTTGATAGAAATTGGAATGCCACACTTGCCAATCCATCTATTAGGTCAATTCTTGAGGTCCCTCTTGAAGTAATCGTAAATCACAATTTCCGTGAATTTCTCGAACATCCCAAGTTATCTCCTCAAAGCCGTGGACTATTAAGTGCCATGATCGAACATGATACACAACCCATCGGTTTTCGTATCGAATGGGGAGACAAGACCATCTCAGTAAGCGCGGCGCAGGTATATGACAACCGCGACGACGGGAACTTGAACATTGGTACAGTAACCGTATTCCGTGACTTTACGCGTGAAGCAGAGGTGGAAAGACTCAAAAGTACGTTCGTGGCCATCGTCTCTCACGAACTACGAACGCCTCTCAACGCGATATTGGGGTATGCAGAGATGTTCAGAGAGGCGGTCTACGGCCCTATGAACGACAAGCAAGTTAATATGGCTGACCGTATCATCAAGAACACCCAACGGTTATTGGGATTGATCAACGACCTTCTTGACCAGGCTCAGATGGAAGCAGGCAAGTTAACGATACATAATGGTCCAATAAAGCCCTATGAGCTTCTCGAAACTTTGCACGGCCTGATGGACAAAACCGCATCAGACAAAAACCTAAACTTGACCAGCGAAATTGACGATAGCCTACCCGAACTTCTGATCGGTGACCCCGCTCGCCTACAACAGATACTGGTCAACCTCGTGAACAATGCCATCAAGTTCACAGATGTAGGCGAGGTCAGTGTCAGGCTATTTCGCTCGGATGTTGCTAAATGGGGTATTGAAGTCACCGATACAGGTCGCGGGATTCCTCCTTCGGAGCTCCCCCACATCTTTGATACGTTCCGTCAAGTGGAAGGTGCGGCCACACGTACCAAAGGCGGATTTGGCCTTGGTCTTGCCATCGTTAAACAACTCGTTGGTATCATGAATGGAAGTGTCAACGTGTCCAGTGAATTGGATTTGGGGACAACCTTTACCATCACCTTGCCGCTGGTCATACCCTAATTGTAAAAGCCAAAAGGAGAGAAACCATGAACGAAATAGCCTTAATTATCGAAGATGATGAAGATCTCGCAGACATTTTTGCAGAAGCATTGCGAGGCGTTGGCTTCGAAGTGGAGCACGCTCCCGATGGGCAAAAGGCAAAGGAACGGCTGGTAAACGGACCAACGCCTTACCTGATCCTGCTTGATATGCACATCCCTCACATTTCAGGAGGCGATCTATTAACAAGTTTCATCAAGCCGGACGAGCGTTTCAATGACACAACGATCATCATCACTACGGCAGATGCTCGCATGGGCGAAGCCTATAACGATCAGGTAGACTTTGTAATGGTCAAACCGATTTCTTTCGTACAGCTCAGAGATCTGACTGCAAGATTGAAACCCCACAAATAACATCTCTCAGACTTGCTTATAAAAGGTGACAACGCCAGGGCCTGTCGCCTTTTACGTTATCCGACCAGGAAACCTGACTTGCGAGGAAAAAATCCAAGGAGCACTAACATGAACAATATACAGGAGCGGTGGAAAACATCAAAATCATACCGGGGATTCCTGATCGCTGCAATTATCTACGCCGTGTTACGTCTCGCAATGCAGGTCTACCTTTTTTCAGATGCACTACGACCGGGGGTAAGTGCAGAGGAAACGCAAGTTTCAGCCGACCTACAACGATCCTATATCCCGGCCGCACAACACTTTCGAGCGCATGAAGATATATACCTCAAAGGCTCACTCAAAGTTCTCGAAGATCACTTTCCATATTCCCCTGCATTCGCTTTCTTTTTTGGTCCCATCTTGTTATTGCCACTTAATATTCTAGTACCTCTTCTCGTGATCTTGCATATAGCGGCATATTGGCTTTTATACATCTGGTGGGATCGGATCTTTCAGAAAAACAATCTTGAAAACGTGGCAAAAATGTGGGCAGGAGTATTACCACTATTTCTTGTATTTTCAGCGTTCTGGGACGATCTTGGTTATTTGAATATATACCTCCTCATTGCCCTATTAGCCACTTTTGCTATCGATGCAGTCATGCAGGAAAAATTAGGATGGGCTGTCCTTTGGCTGGCAGTCATCCTTTCCATCAAACCGCATTGGGCATTTGCCCTTGCTTTGCCATTATTAATAGGGAACTATCGCTTCTTTTTCAAACTGTTAGCTGGAGCAATCGTCGTCTATCTTCTCATCGCTGGGGTCACGATCCTGGCTGGAGGCGTAAGTTACGGCATTCAACAATATAAGGATTACATTGGATTCCTCGCCCGCCTCTCCCGTGACTTTCCCTGGCGAGGCCCCGATGCGCCTTTCCTTGGCTATGACCAGTCTGTAAAACAAACCTTCCTTTACTATTTCGGTATCTCCACCCTGACATTAAAGATCGTGACCATTCTCAAGGTTGCACTGCTTATCCCTCTCGGGTGGATCAGTGTGAAATTCCTTCGCCTTCCACAGGAGCGGCGTCAAGCTATAAAATCAGAGACCAAATTAGCGCTTGCTTTTGCGTTTTATCTAGGCGCATTCATCTGGTTGGATAATGTCTGGGAAATATCACTGGGATTGGTCGTCTTCGCCTACTTCCTGGCAACGACAGAGAAAAAATGGGCTGTAATCTCATTATGGATATTGTTCGCGCCCTATGCCCTGGTGGATATTTGGCGACTTGTCACTTACATAATCTTCGGTGACGACATCCTTTATCAGGGAGCATACCTGCTTACTGACCCGATTCTGTATATTCCATGGATCACAGCGATCATATTAGGCTTCTATACCCTGTCATTGAAGAAATTGAATGCTTTCTTAAATCAAACTGCCTAAGAAGAAATGCAATCTCAAAAGAGGCCAGATATTTCCATCTGGCCTCTTTTGCTTTTAGTCATAATAGTATTGTGAACAGGAAAATTCTTTCCCATTCGGGGTTTCAACCTTTACAGGCCAATCTTTGTCTATGATCTTGTAGGTGTCTAACTCCTGTTTTACAGTTTCAAATGCGATATCTGCTTGATACCGCGACAGATGAAAAGCCTGCCAAGGATATACCTGATTCCCCTGCTTGCGTTCATAGCGTTTACAAGTAAGCGCCGCTCCTAATTTCTCGCGGACATCGTATGGCAGGGATGTATCCGTAAAGGCGGCCACCATGGTCGGTACGGCATCGTCAGACAGGTCTAGGAAGTATTGCGCATCCAGATCAGGGCGTTCTAGCAAAGAAGATGTGTTCGCAGTGTTTTCTCGCTGTTCACGCTGAACATTTTGTTTGACGATAAAACCATCCACATTCAACAGGCTGAGCGAGACCACAAACCCAAGGGAAGCAAGTACCATCGTCAGCCCAATGGAACGTTCACGGCGGAGAGCTTCGAGAATAACAACAGCAACAAGCAAAAGCGCCAGCCAGATCACGAACACGTGTGTATAGGTGCGTAGACGGGAGAAGCCATAGGCATACTCATATAAAGCCAAACGCTGAAAGGCAGAGACAAGCATTACGAGCACTAACCCGACAAGCGCAACCCCAAGCGAGGTAAAGGTTCGACGTTGGGCATCAGTTTCGCGGCGGGTAATGGCGCCCAACCCAAGCAACAATAGCAAACTAAAGAAGGCAACAGCAACGAGTTCGCCAAAGCCTTTGCGTGCATATTCGGAGTAGGTATACCCATCAATGTGGATATTAGCCTGCCCACCAAAGAAATATTGGAATTGGATGGCTACAAATGCGACGAACAAAACGACCACACTTCCCAGCACAATAGTGGACTCGGTAAAGCCCAGAAATGGCGAGATAAAGTTTTTCTCCTCCATCGCTTCACCAGATTTCTGCGCGGCATGCAGGAACACGCCAGCTAGAGCATACGCAAAGACCAAGATGTAAACAAAGCGGAAAATATATTCAGGGAGATTATCTATGTTGAAGAGTTTTATAAAATCCCCAAATCGCTTGGCAAAGATGGGGTCTGCCGCCGAAAGTAACGAGGCAAAAATGGCGATGACCGGTAAAGCAATGACAACGCCACGTACGACCGGCCAAATAGGGCTTGGACGCTTATCACTAGCTGTGGACGGTTGCTCGCGCCGGACCTCGGCCGTGAACCCTATCGGACGGGCAAGCATGCTTCCGAAGAGACGCAGGAAGCCAAAAAGGTAATCGAGTAAGCCATATTTCATCCACTCCCCATTGATGAAGGTCAGTGCAAAGATGCCCAAGAGAAAGATGGTCATTGCCACAGAGAGGAAAACCGTCATCGGTTCCTGACGGATAAAGGTAACAGCGGCGAAAAAGGCAATGGGGAGCAGTAGCAGGCCAGACCGTCGTGAGAGGCGAAGCCCGTCTGTATAAAGGATGTAAATGCCTGTAGCAAGGCAAAGAACCACATACAGAAAAAAGTTGATGCCAGGAACGGGCTTTTCCCAAAACAGGAAATCAAATACCCAGCCCAGCAGAATAACAAGTACCCAAAAACGGTTCGGATTTTTCTTCACAGAATGCCTCCAGTGATTTGTTTTCGCAAACTATAGCCTTGATATGCTTGCGGAGACTCTCAAAAGGTATCACATTTTCGCAAAAACATATACGAAATTACAATTTGATGAGAATGGATTTTGGGCCATTGACATCCGATTTGAAATGTGACATACTTTCGACATTGTTCGGGGGCAAACAAATTAACCGCCATCCTATGAAAGGAGGAGGTGATGTCTAACATGGATAGTAGTATCAAACCCAGCGCTGTGGCATCCCTCCTCAAGTAAGTAAAGGAAGCCACAGCGCACCACGGGAGCCGTCCAAATTGGGCGGCTTCCTGGCTTTAAGGGCCAATACATTTCTCGCTTTTAAAAAACACAATTTGTATAAGCTCTGGGTATAATGAACCAAATGAAAATACAAAAAGCTCACATCGAAAAACTTTCACGCTGGCTTGTCCCATTTGCCGCTCTTATTGTTTTCAGTATCTGGTTCACCATTGCACCGCCAGGCTTTCTAGGTAAAGCAGACTCGATCGGTTATGCCATCTGTCACCGCATTGACGAGCGTTCTTTCCATATCTTTGACCGCCAGCTGCCTTTATGCGCCCGTTGCACAGGCGAGTTCTATGCAGCTGGAATCACACTGCTTTTCCTCTCACTCGTCAGCCCACGAAAAAGCGGGATGCCCGGCTGGAAACTTGGCGCGCCCCTTCTCTTGTTCTTCATTGCGTTTGGCCTCGACGGGACAAACTCGTACCTGTATTTACTCAAGCAAACTTCCCAAGGCATGTTCGATAACATTCCCAACCTGTACGTCCCTAACAATACCCTGCGTCTCTTTACAGGGAGCGGCATGGGCATTGCGCTCGCCTGTGTGCTTTTTCCTGCATTCAGTAATACTGCATGGAAAACTTTTGAAACAGAATCTGCTCTCGATTGGAAGAAGCTCGGCTCGATCATCGGGATCATCCTCATCGTTGACTTGCTCATCCTGACCGAAAGCCCCATCATCTTGTTGCCCATCGCCATCATCAGCGTGCTGGGAGTGCTATCGCTGTTGATCATTGTCTTCAGCATGGTGTGGGTTTTGATAATGCGTCTCGACAACACCTTCGACAAATTGAACCAAATGTGGATGCCCTTTCTCGCGGGAACGACTCTTGCCTTATTGATGATCACCGCCATTGACCTGGTCCGCTTCAAACTCACCGGAACCTGGGGAGGCTTTCCTTTGGGCTGAGTCTCAGCTTTAGCCTTATACAATCAGGAGAACTATGGAAATACTCACTACAATATTTACCGCTTTTGGGCTCTCTGCCAGTGCAGGGCTGAATGCCTACATTCCATTACTGGTTGTGGGCCTGTTGGCACACTACACCAAGCTGATCACCCTCGCTTCCCCTTGGGACGCCCTTTCCAACCCGTGGATCATTCTCTTACTGTGCGTGCTGGTCATCATTGAAATGCTGGCGGACAAAATTCCAGCCGTCAACCACATCAACGACATCATCCAGACCTTGGTCCGCCCTGCGGCAGGCGCAATTGCCTTTGCCGCCAGCACTAATGTGATCACAAACATTCACCCGGTTCTGGCTTTGGGATGCGGCCTGTTGATCGCTGGAGCCGTGCATATCACCAAATCGGGCTTGGTACGCCCGGCAGTCACTGCCACCACCGGCGGCGCAGGGAACGTCCCTGTAAGCATTGCAGAGGACGTTGTTGCCACAACACTGTCCATACTGGCCGTTGTTCTGCCAATCCTGATCGGTACCCTGTTGGTCGTCATCGCATCTTTCATTGTATGGCGCATTTGGGGAAAGACAAACGGGGATACATCCTGATATAATGTGCCGAGTTATTCAACCTGTTTCATCCACCTATTCATAAGGAGAAGAAATCATGAACGAACAAATGCCCCCAGTCGCTGAAGAACCCAAGAAGAATAACACAACACTAATCATTGTAGTGGTTGTTGTTGTCTTATTGTGCTGTTGTTGTGTTGGCTTGGGCCTTGCTTGGAATTTCGGCGATGCCATTATGCAGAACCTGAATTTCTAAAAATCTGCAATCAAAAAATCCTCCGCTCTTATTGCGGAGGATTTTTTGATTCAAAGAGACTTTGGACTTCCCTCAACCCATTCAGTGCCCCAGCGTGCAACTCACCAGTTAGTTTCAACTCGTCGAATTCGTCTTCGTCCAAAACGGTCTGTTTCCAATCGGCGGAAACCCAGAGGTCGAGGGCAAGGTCAACATAAGAGACAAGGCCATCTTCAATCTCAGCGGGTTTACCGATATTGCAATACCAGCCTTTGATCTTCCCATCGTCCTTATCATGGACAGCAAAAACGTTATACCAGTGGTCTGAATAATAATATTCCACGAAGCGGTCACCTGTACGGAAGACCACTTCTTGAAAAGGCATATCCTTGCGGTCGAACAGGGCTTCGATGACGATACAGTTCTCGTCGCGGCGCACTAAATCGCCTTCGTATTGATAGGTCACTTCACCAGCGGGATTCTTTTTCTGTACCTTAATTCTCATGCGAGACATTCTACCTTAACCTGCACGGAAATCTTCTTGCCGATCTTTGGCTTTTCACTCAAATAAACATACAATCCATTATCCAATGTGACTTTGTATCGGTCGTGCTGGAATATCACGTCAGTGACAACTCCCGAGATGACATTCGCCTCATCCTTGACCTCAAATGGGCGCGCCAATAATTTAACTTTTTCTCCCTTTGAGACCTTTTTCTCACATCTTACATCAAATGAACCATACGTGGTTTTGACATTCATCATCCTGTCTTCTGCATTCACCACTTCTGTAACCACTTCCCCATCGAGGATATTTCCCAAACCAAGAAACTCCGCTACATACGCTGACTGCGGATTTGCCCATACCTCGTCGGGAGTCCCCTCACGGACAATGGTGCCATCATGGAGAATCAAGACTCTATCTGCGATGGTAAAGGCTTCCTCTTGGTCGTGAGTCACATAGATTGCAGGGATTTTGGTTTGGTGCAAAATGGATCGTAATTCGTTGAGCAGGTCTTCGCGCAAGGAACGATCTAATGCACCAAGAGGTTCGTCAAACATGAGCAGACGGGGACGAATCGCTAAGGCACGGGCTAGGGCAACGCGTTGTTGTTCTCCGCCTGAGAGGTCGGTGACTTTACGTTTGCCAAAGTCCTGCAAGTTCACCAACTCCAAGGAATTGGCTACGCGCTCATTGATTTCAGCTTGTCCGAGGCGGCGCATCTTCAAGCCGAAGGCGACATTGTCGTTGACGTTGAGGTGAGGAAAAAGTGCATAGTCTTGAAAGACTAACCCAAAGTCGCGGAGGTGAGGCGGTGTTGAGGCGAGGTCAATATCGTTGAACAGGATACTGCCTGAGTTTGGATTCTCCAGTCCAACGATCATCCGCAAGAGAGTGGATTTTCCGCTACCCGATGCTCCGAGTAGGCAGATCGTCTCGCCTGAGTCGAGTTTGAAAGAGATGTCTTTGAGGAGCGGTTTGCCTTCGTAGTTTTTGAAGATATGACGGAGTTCGAGCATTAGAATTCTCCCGAGTTGGGCAGGCGGAATTTTTCGATGAGGAGGATGCTGGCGGTGGTGAGGAGCATGAGGATGGACGCCATTGCCATAGCTTGACCGTAGTTGAGACCGCCAGGCTGGGAGAGGAAGCGTTCGATGGCAACGGGGATGGTTGGGTATTCGGGGCGTGAGATGAGGAGCGTAGCACCGAACTCACCGAGTGATACGGTGAAAGCGAAAGTGGAGGCGGCAAGGGTGGCACGTCGGAGAATGGGAAGGTCTATGTTCTTCCAGACTTCGAAGGACGAGGCACCGAGGGATGATGCAGCTTGGCGAAGTCGCTGTGGGATGGAGGCGATGGCAGGTTGCAATGTGCGAATGACAAATGGCAAAGCAACAAGGGTATGCGCAAATGGAACGAGAAGCGGTGAGGTAAGCCATTTGCCATACGTGATGATGAATCCCAGCCCAAGCATGACTGCGGACGATCCGAGCGGGAGCATGATAATCGGGTCAAGGACTTTTTCGAGTTTTGTTGGTTTGGCGAGAGCGAATGCGGCGGGGAAACCAAGAAGGAGGGAGATAACGACGGTTGCGGAGGCATAGGTTAGCGAGTTGAATGTCGCTTTGATGGGTGGAACATAAAAGACCGAGCCACGACGATTGATAAAGAGTTCTTTGTAGTAGTCGGTGGTGAATCCGTATTGGACCTCATTGCGCTGTCCACGGTCCGCTTCGAGGCGGAAGAGGGAGCGAATAGGAAGGGATAAAAGAGGAAAAGCAAAGTAAACAGTAAGCAGTGAACAGAGTGTGAAGACGAAGAGTCTTTGTTTGAGGGTTTGGGGTTTGGTTATAGTCGAACGAGGGTTGAGTTGTTGCGTAGTTCGAGTTACAAGACGAGTGTAGAGAATGGAGAATACGAGTGTGCAGAGAAGTTGAATCACAGAAAGCAAAGCGGCAAGGGGTAGATTGAGGAGTCTGACAGCTTGCATGTAGATTTCCACTTCGAGGGTGGAGAATTGGGAACCACCGAGGAGAAGGATAACGCCAAAAGATGTAAAGTCGAAGAGGAAGACGAGGAGTGAGGCGGCAAGAATAGAAGGACGAAGAAGAGGCAGAGTAATGTTTGTCCACACGCGGAGCGAGTCCGCGCCTAGGGAGCGAGCGGTCTGTTCGAGTTTGGGGTCGAGGCTTGCGAGGGCTGTCCCTACAATGCGGATGATGATCGTGGTGTTGTAGAAGACGTGGGCGAGGAGAATAAGGATGAATGGCGACGGGGTGATCGGTAATTGGGAATTGGTAATTGTGTTGAGCAATCCACGTTGACCGAGGAGGGCATTGAAAGAGGCGGCAACAACAACCGTGGGGAGCATAAATGGGACGGCAGTCAGGGCCCGCAGAAGGGATTTACCGCGGAAGTCGAAGTGTGCGAAGAGATAGGCGGAGGGGAGTCCGAGGAGGAGCGTGAGGAGAGTAGAGAGAATGGCTTGATAAAAAGTGAAAAGTAAAACATGAAGTGCGGTTTGAAAATTATTGGATGTAAGCGTATCAAGATTGAATGTGAGAACAAGTATACGGGAAAGCGGGTAGAAGAAAGCGATGGCGAGGAAGGAGAGAGGCAGGAGCCAGAGGAGAACACGATAAGTAGACAGGTAAACACGTAGATACGTAAACAGAGTGCGGCTTTCCTGTTTATTGGTTTCCTTGCGTACGTGTTTACCTGTCTCCATGTTTACTTCATCACCGCGTCTGTCCACTCCTGGATCCATTTGTCGCGGTTGGCGGCGATGACATCGGATGCGAGGGTGGCAGTCTGTTCGGGGGCTTGAGAATATTTGGTGAAGACTTCGGGCAACACAGCTGTTGAATTTGCAGGATATACAAACATCTGCAACGGAATATCTTCCTGGAATTGTTTGCTCAACATGAAGTCCACAAATTTTTCGGCGAGGGCGCGGTTTTGAGTCCCTTTGAGGATGCCGACAAATTCGATTTGACGGAAGCAGGTATCGGGTCCAAGAACGGAGGCGGTGGGAGCATCGTCAACAGGTGGATCGGCAAAGATCACTTCAACAGCAGGAGAAGTCCCGTACGAAACGATCATCGGCTGAGGTCCTTTGCCCGAAGATGCGCTGAAATTGGTGTAGTAGGCGGTCTCCCAGCCATCGACAACGACGGTGCCATTTGCTTTGAGAGATTTCCAATACTCCACGTAGCCATCTTCACCAAAGTGTGCAATCGTGGCAAACAGGAAGGCAAGCCCCGTTGAGGATGTGGCGGGATTTTCCACTGCGAGCAGGTTTGTGTATTCGGGCTTGGTCAGATCTTCGAGGCTCTGTGGCACAGCGAGCGCGTTATCGGAAAAATATTTTTTATCGTAGTTGATGCATACGTCACCGTAATCAACGGGAGACACATTATTTGATGCGTCGAGTTTGAAGGCATCAGGGATATTTGCCAATTCAGGCGAGGCGTACGCTTCGAAAATATCCGCTTCGAGGGCACGGGAGAGGAACGTGTTATCCACGCCGAAGAGCACATCCGCAAGCGGCGCATCTTTGGTGAGAATGGCTTTGTTGAGCACAGCACCCGCATCTCCACTTTGAAGGAAGACAAGCTTGGCATTGTTCGCTTCTTCAAACGCTTTGACAACATCTTCACTCACAGCAAATGAGTCGTGAGACATAACCGTCAAGGTCTGAGGTGCAGAAACTTCCGTAATGGCTGGCACTTCTGTAGATGAACTTGCGGGAACAGGCGTTGCAGTCGCTTGCGGCGCACAAGCGGAAAGCAGAAAGATAAAAGATATAAGTAGTAGTGTTATTTTTTTCATTTTGTCCTTTATGATTTTCGAGTATGCACGATCAAGAGCAAACCCGTTGAGATTTTTACACGTGCAACATTCTCAAGCATTTCGTTGCTGATGCCGCGCGTCTTTTCAGAATATAGAGTTTCTTTTTTCAATTGCCATTGAAGATTTTCAGTTTGGACGCCCGTAACTTCTCCACCCCACGGAATCAACGAAACGATATCACCGCTTCGCCCTTTAACTTCGGCTTGGTCTCTGCAAAAGAAGATTTCCTCCACCCCATCATCGAGTCGAATGTCAAACACCGAAAGTCGAACGTCACTAAGGAGTGCAATATTGGCGAGGGTTTGATCCAAGCGACCACCAAGGGCAGCAACGATGACGATCTCTTTGGGATCGAGTTCGATGGCTTTGAGAATGGCGAGTTCGAGGTCAGTTTCGTTTTTGTCAGTAGGGTAGCGATCAATGCGAACACCATCTGCTTGCAAAGCTTGGATGTATCC
Organism: Candidatus Defluviilinea proxima; assembly: GCA_016721115.1. NCBI lineage: Bacteria > Bacillati > Chloroflexota > Anaerolineae > Anaerolineales > Candidatus Villigracilaceae > Candidatus Defluviilinea > Candidatus Defluviilinea proxima. The sequence goes on along the minus strand of JADKIW010000001.1, from coordinate 2,713,347 downwards.
GCTATCAGCGGAATCCATATCTCCTATGACGAGGGCAGGCTTGAGGTCCAGAGAAGAGGCGTGGCGTGCGCCACCATCCGCGCAGATGATGTAATCATCATCCCACAGAATAGCACGGACTTTATTGATGTCGGGTAAGTCGCCGTTGGCAAAAATTATGATGCGATTCAAAATAAAACATCCTCACAGCGGAGGATGTTTGATGCAAATAGAGAAGTCCCTCCGCCAGTATGACCTGGATCAGGTAATGCGGGTTGAGCGCGGCTCGCTCCTCTCAGTCCCGCATCGCAGGACACCCCGTTCAATTGTGCCGCAGTTATATGCGTTACAAGACTTTTTGTCAATACAAAAAAGCCGCCATCTTTGGCGGCTTGAGCATTCTTATCGAACCCTGCGTTTCCATTCTTCCTTCATTTGGAGCTCACTGGGGCTGACGCCCGAAGGAAGCGCGAGGAAGTCGGTGAGCAGGCGATTGAATTTGATGGTCTCTTCGATCATGGGGAAATGACCAGAACTATCGAGCACCACCTGATGAGTGAACGTGGATGTAGCGGCCTCATATGTGGGCAGTGTAATGGCCTGATCTTTTTCACCGTACACCAAAAGACATGGCACATCCAGATTACGGAAACTCCCAAATAAATTATCGGCCTGCAAACCAACCATCGATTCAGCGATCGCTTTGCCATCGGCCTTCGGAGCATCAGACAAAGCAGTATTCGCTTCAGGTGAACGATTGGACAACCAATCGGAAAGTTCCTGTGGTGGGGCTGTTCTCAAACGTTGACTGACCGCCTCATAATTTAACGGACAGTTGATCGCCATCACCCGGTCCACACTCTGGCGATAGCGGATGGCAAATTTCATGGCAACAAGCGCGCCCAGTCCATGGCCTACGAGAGCGATCTTGCCGATCCCCATTTCATTGAGGAAGGCATCCATTAATTTCACTTGCTCATCAAGTGAATACTTCAACGTGTTGTGAGCGGTATCTCCAAATCCCCAAAGGTCCAGTGCATAGGCGCGGAAGGAGGTTGAGGTGACTTGCATGGAAGCGATCCAATATTTCCATGAGCCAACCCAGCCGTGCAGGAAGATCACCGGGCGACCTCGTCCCAGTACTTCGTAATGTACAATGGAGCCTTCAAGAAGAATAGCGCTCAAACGTTACTTCCCAAATTTTGCAAGAATTTCTTTTACGTGCACCGTCAACTGATCGGGCGCAAACGGTTTCAATAAATATTTTTCAGCACCGGCCTCCAGGCCCTGTTGAATTTCGCTTTCCTGGCCTTTTGCCGAAAGAAAAACAACGGGAATATCCTTCAGGTCGGGATTTGCCTTCATAACCTTGCAGGCTTCATAGCCTGTCATACGCGGCATGCGCACGTCCATCAAAATGAGGTCTGGATTGACTTTGGGAGCCATTTCCACGGCCTCCTCCCCATTGGATGCCGCAAATACCTCGTGCCCGGCAAACCGCAAGGTAAAAGCCACCAGGTCCCGGATATCGCGTTCGTCTTCTGCAATCAATATCTTAGCCATTCATGCCTCATTCTTTTCATAGACAGGCAAGGTAAAGGAGAATGTGCTTCCTTCACCAGGGATGCCGCTACTTTTCATCCAGATGTTTCCTTTATGCATCTCCACGATCTGTTTGACGATGGAGAGACCCAAACCAGTTCCCGGTGTTGCCAGAACCAGAGGATGTTCACCTCGATAGAACCGTTCAAAGATACGTTCCTGGTCTTCCACGGCGATCCCTACGCCATTATCTTTCACGTCCACTTGCACTTGATGTCCACCATTTAATGGTTGGACCTGAACCGTAATCGTACCGCCTTCAGGGGTATAGTGGTACGCATTGAAAACAAGATTGCTCAATATCTGACGGATACGCTCTGTATCACCATAAACTGGCGGCAGTTTCTTCGGAGCATCCAAAGAAAGCGCCATTGCTTTGTTTTCTTCCTGTGATCGACGCAGAACATCTTCAATCACATCTTCAGCCAGTTCACGTAAGTCCAATGCCTGAGGCGAAAGGGTCACACGCGCCGATTCGAGACGAGAAATGTCCAACAGATCATTTACCAAAATATTAAGCCGTTCCGTGTTGCTCTTAATGATCTTCAGGAAGTGTGCCTGATTCTCATTCATAGCACCTGCGGCACCCATCAAAAGGACATCCGTATAACCTCGAATGGATGTCATTGGCGTACGAAGCTCATGACTGACTGTAGCAACAAACTCCGACTTGAGCCTGTCCACTTCGACCTCATGAGTAATATCGCGGAAAATGGATACCGTACCCAAAAAGTCACTTTGCAAAATGACCGGAGCAAGGTGGACCAAAATAATACGTCCATTTTGCAGATCCAATTGTTCCGCGTAGGTCTCACCTTTTTTATAATCGGACGGCGAATCTGACCACGTGCGGATCGTCTGCATCCATGAACCGGCAGCCTTGCCAAACAAGCCAGCAAATACATCAAGAGGTTGCCCAACAACACGCCCAGCCTGAAGATCAAGAATATCCTCAGCGGAGTTATTCAAGAAGGTAATACGATTGTTCGAGCCAGTGACAAGGACACCATCAGCCACAGCTTCGAGAATAGCCTGTGAACGGCTGGCATCTTCTTGCTCACGACGAAGCATAGTACCAAGTCTTTCAGCCTGATCGCGGATCAATTCATACAGGTGGGCATTATTAATCGCGACCGAAACCTGCCCTGCAATTGCCTTCACCATGTTCAAGCGCTCAGAGCTAAAGAAGTTGACCTTACGGTGGAACACCATCAATACGCCGATAACATCTTCCGCTACCAACAAGGGCACGACGATTGCACTGCGGTGCTCATGAGAAGAGGAGGATGTGGTCACCCAACGCGGATCTTTCAACAGGTCGCCGATCAAAACTTCCTCGCGGTTTGCTACGACCCAACCGGCCAACCCTTCACCCACTTTAAGCTTGAAACCACGTCCTTCGCCACTGATCTTATCGGAGAGGTAACCATAGCCAGCACGGTAATGCAACATATTGTCATCTGCGCCACGTAGCATAATCGTACCCTGTTCGGCGCCAATGGCGTCATTCAGCAATGCAAGCGTACGGTTTAAGGCACGGTCTAAATCAAGGCTGGAAGAGACCTCTGTAAGGATACGGAGAAGCGTCTCTGTATTTTGTTGTTCGCGCAACAATTCAGCAGTACGGTCAATAACACGCTGTTCGAGTTCCTGCGCTAGCCGTTGTGTCTCATTGAACAAACGTCCGTTCTGGATCGCTACAATAGCCTGATTGGCAAGCGTACTGAGAATTTGGAGATCTTCCTCTGTATAAACATTTGGCTGATAACTCTGTGCAGAAAGCATACCGGTCGCACGTCCGCCAAGTAACATCGGGACTGCTATAACAGAACGAGGTGCATCAACCTTTCCATAAGTAACAGCTCCCAGCGCATCCACTTCATCAGAGCCATGTACAAATATAGGTTCGCCAGTTGATATTACGCGGCCACTCAGTCCTTCGTCACGTGGGATGCGAGTTACAGGAGAGCGCTGGTCATTGGCTACAAGGTAAACGCCTTCGATCTCATCTGATTCATCATCCAAAAGACTAATCACAAAGGACTCAACTGGCATGAGTTTTTTAGCTGCGCTATGTACGGCAACATAAATCTGCTCAGGGTCAAGGTTTGCGCCAATCTGATAACTTGCGTCATTGAGGATCGAGAACCGTTCAGCAGTCATCAAGGTAGATTGATACAAACGCGCATTTTCAAGGGCTATGGACGCCTGATTGGTCAATGTGCGTGCCAACTCGATCTCGGCAAGGCTAAAGCGGATTGTTTCATTCTGATGAAGGAACATTAAAGCCCGTAAAGATGACGCACTGACAAACGGCATTATCAAAAGGGACTGTGTCCCTTCACCCAAAAAGTCTCCTAAGGGTGTCAGGTCCGGCTCTGCGTTCACCGCATCTGTTGCAAACACACCAAGCGATTCCTGCAAGCGACGGAAAATCGGCGCATCAGGCAATGTATAGGGAAGCTTCTTACCCGGCTTCGGGTTGGAATATTTCCAGATCGCCTTACCGCGCTCAAATGAAACAACAGAAACACGGGGCGCACCCAGTGCATCCTGTAATTCCTGTGCAGTAAGCTGAAGAATCTTCTCTTCGTCAAGCAAACCGCTGAGCGATGAAGAGAAGCGGTTCAAGAGCGCTAGGCGTTGCGATCTTTCATCGAGGTCTGTGGCTCGGCTGATGCTATCTTCAAACAACCTTGCATTCTCAAGGGCAACCGCCGCCTGGCTTGCAAAGGTGGTTCCAACCTGCACATGTTCACGTGAATAGTAATAAGCCTGCCATTTTTCGAGAGCCAACACACCAATCACTTCGCTCTTCGAGATAAGAGGCAAACCAAGCCAGGATAGACGCGGGGCTTCAAGCGTTGGGAAGCGTGGGTCTTGCCGAATGTCACCGACCAAAAGCCCATGTTGCATTCGGATCATTTCCTTGAAGAGTGCGCTGTCTTCCATCGCAATGGTCAGGCCAAGACGTCGTTCAGTATCTGGGAAGCCACGTGCGGCGGCAACCGTTAGGCGGTCTTTTTCACGGATCCACAAAGTGGCTGTATCGTATGGGATCACCGGTCCAAGTTGGTCGAGGAGTGAAGCCACCAATTCAGTACTCTTCAAGCTAGAGGTCAGACTTGAAGAAGCGGCAGTAAGGGCTTCCAATTGTTCCGCACGTTCTTGCGTTGTACGAACGAGGCGGACGTTCTGAAGCGATAAGCCAACCTGTTGCGAGAGAGAAAGGAGAAGGGTTTCATCCTCAGGGCGGAAGGCAGACGGCGTATTGAAGTTATCCAATACGACCACACCCACCCGCTGATCACCCGACTGAATGGGTATCAACACACTTGAAACAGGAAGCCGCCCGCCAGTGGCCTGACGATACAACAACTGGCTTTCGGTCGAGAAGGTGTAATCGCGGGCAAATTGCACTTCATCCAATCGTATGGGACGATTCGTTTCAAACACCTGACCCGGCAACGACTCTCCGATGTTGTAGGTAATGCGCTTCATGGCATCATTATCCGCATACCCAGATACCGCTTGAGGGATCAATTGATTGATATGTTCGTCCCAGATCAGTACGACGCCTGCATGTGCGGAGCTTAATGCTTTACGAGCACTATCCAACAAGGAGCTAACAATACGGTCTGCATCAAGGTCACGCAATTGACGGCTGAAATCAAGCAGAAGATTTACTTCCTGCAAGCGTCTGCGTGTTTCATTGAGCAGGGAAATGTTTTGAAGAATAACTGATGTTTGACGGGCGATCTGGTGATACACCTGCAGGTCTTCGCTGGTAAATGCAGGCATTGGTTCAGGGCTGATCGCCATCATCGCGGCCACTGTTCGATTATCAATTTTGATCGGCAAGCAAACCAAAGACTTCGTATGCAAAGCTGTCAACAAGGGCGTCTCGCGCCATTCGAGATTTTCATCCAAAGTTGAGATCAGGATGGCTTCGCCGCTCTGTAAACATGTCCGAAGCGGGTTCCGTTGTCCAAACAAAGCATCCGGGTTGGTCGCGCGAGGGACACTCCCTAAAACATGTGTCAAACGCGGACCTTCGGAGGTTACTTCGCTCACGAGTGCAACGGACATGCCAAGCTGTGTCAGGGTTTCACGGGCCAATGCTTGTAACGCTGATGACGAGTCCAATTGGCGGCTAACAGATTCAGTAATGGCTAGGCCAGCACGCACACGTTGCGAGCGTTGATCGAGATTTTGAATGGCAATAGTTTGGTCAAGATCCTTACGGAGAAGGATCGGGAGATCGTTCTGAGTGATCGTAAGTAATCGCTGTTGTCTTTCAATACCCGATGAAAGAGATTCAACCTGAGTACGCAGATCAAACAAGCGAGTACTTCCCATGATTGTAAAAGATGCCTGTGAGGCAAATATATCCAACGCTTCGATGGTTGCACGGTCTGGGCGCATGCCATCACGCGGGGAATCGAGGCTAATCACCCCAAGTGGGGTCCCCTGATAATCTTCAAGCACAGTTATGAGGGTGTCATTAACATGCCATGTGTTGGGAGAAGACTTTTGAGGTCGCCCATCCGCATCAAACGCAACCACATGTACATCTGCCGGGACAACAGGCGATTGATCTACAGGAACAAAATATGATCTCTTAATTCGGAATTGAGGTTTAAGAAACTGTTGAAGGCTTGCAAATGGTTGTTTACGAGCTATAAGGTCTGCCAGTGTATCGGGAGGGAACCCTACCCCGGCAACACGCCTTAATAATCCATCACCTGATTCCAAAACGCTGATAAGGACTGCCTTGAAAGGTGTCGCTTCACTGATCTTCTGTGCTATGAGCCGCATAGATTGCTCAAGCGGCTGTTCAAAATTCAACATCACGCTGGTTTCGGATAAATGTGAGAGAACATCGGCACGACGACGGAGAATTTCGGAGCGCTGAAGCTGTTCCTGATAACGCTGGATATTCCCGATAGCGATCGCGGCTTGTGATGCAAGGGTTTGTACAACGTCAAGCGAATCCTGATCAAAATATGCAACCTGCGTGGAATGCAAATGAATCAAACCAGCGGCCTTACCATTGCTGATGATTGGCACAACCATAACCGAATTAATGCCTTCATGCACCTGGACATTCTTAACCTGTTTGATATCCGCGACCAATTGAGGTTCGCCGGTTTCAATGGCTTTCAATTCCACAGGTGAAAGGGTCTCAGGGTGAGTACAGCCAATTGAAAGTGAAACAGGCAAAAGGTTAGTTGAGGCGGTTACGTCGAAAAGCAGAATGGAACCGCATTGTGCACGAGTCGTTCGCAGGCTTTCGTCACGCACTACATCCAAAAGAGACCGTAAGTCTGTTGTGGCGTTGAGTTCGCGGCTGACACGTGCGATAGATGTGAGTTGTTCAACACGCCTACGTAATGTCTCATCTGTAAGTGTAGAACGGGATGCATCATCAACGGCAGACGCAAGTTGCCCAGCGGCTGTCGAAATGATCTGAAGATCGTAATTATTGAAGAACTCGGCCTTACGGCTTCCAAGCATCAGTTCACCGAGACTGCGCTCACGGATAATAAGCGGGACGACAACGGCTGATTCCACTTGAAGAGTTGTCACCAAGGGACGGTAGCTAGGCAATACGCGACGGTCTACACTAAGACGCCCAGACATAAATGATTTCTGACTACCGGATACAGTGAAACGGTATTGTGTAGGGTCTACGTGCAAACGATTGAGGGTGGCTATCGTCTCTGTTGTTGCACCAAAAACGGAGTTTTCGTGGAGGCGAAGATCACCCACTTGCTCATCATGTAAAAAGATGGCGGCTATCTCTCCCTGAAATAGACGCGCAAGTTCTTGAATAGAGAAACGCAGGATTTCGTCGATGGTTGCTGTAGATGCTGCAAGGCTGGCAATACGCCGCATGGCATCAGAACGTAATGCACGTTGACGGGTCTGTTCAACAGTCACAGAATTATCGATAATGCCAGCGGCCTGACGGGCAACAGTTTCGATCAATCGAAGCTCAGACTCTGAAAACTCAACCACAGAACCTTTATGATTGGAAAGCTGGAGGTAACCCACGAGCCGCTCGCTGGAGATCATTGGAGCAAGAACCGCCTCACGCAGACTTGCGGCTTGTGCAAGGGTTTGCAATCCAAGTTCGCGCCAAGTTTGATCTGTTGCGGCATTACGCGTGACAATAAGCTTCTTTTCAAGGACAATGGCTTCAGCAGGGCTATTAAACGAAACGGCGGCGCGATAAATATCAACAATATGCGATGGCAGGCCAAGAAATGGAGACTGCGCCTCCAATGTCCGTTTGCCATCGTCATACAGCAAGAAGCCAAGGATATCAACAGAGAAAAGCGGTGTGATGCTTTCGATCAACCGCTGGATCAGGTTGCTGTAATCGTTCGATGCACCAATCGCCTGCGCGAGGTTGGCAAGCCCGCTTAGTTCCGCCGAACGTTTTTGTTCCGCAGAGTAAAGCGATGCATTACGAAGACCGTAAGCAATCTGTGATGAGACGAGCTGTAATAATTCAAGATCATGTTGCCCAAGTGCATCTGGATTGAGATGTCCCAACTCCAATGTACCAATCAATTGATCGTCAGCAATAAGGGGCATGCCAAGGTAGGATTGAACAGGAGAATTGCCGTTCAAATATGGCACAGAAGATGGAGGCGTGCGGGTATCCGGCACAAGAAGGGGTTTACGCTGATTCACAAGGGAATCGGTCAAACTACCAAATTGAGAGAGTTTGACACGTTGAACACCAGACTTACCAGAGGATTCCAAGGTATATGGTGTGAGTGTTTGGGAGGAAGGGTCCCAAGTTTTGATTTCAAGCAAATCAGAAGAAATCAATTGCGATACATTCAACAAAGTAGCTTGCAATACATCATTGATGTCAAGACTGGAAGAAACATCTCTGCCGAATTCTGATATCAACCGCAGGATCGAAGAACCCTCACCTGTCTCAGCGATGTTCTTTGAAAACTCTACAGTTTTCATTGCAACAAGCATTTGAGGGTAAACACCTGGCACCTGGTAGGAAGACGCTTCTACCAATTGACTGCCAACCGAGAGACGTTTCTGACCAGAAGTTGCACAAAGGCCAAGGAACTCTTCAGAAGGACGAATGCGACGCATCAAGCGCTCAAGATCCGGGATATCTTCCGGGTATAAGCCAAACCACTCACGCGCCGTATCGTTAATGTACTCAATTCGCCCGCCAGACTGGACGAGGAGAATTGCTTCATTTGTTTTTGTTGAGTTAGGGGAAATAAAAGGCGAAATAGGCCGGGGAGATTTTGCCGCTTTTCTGTTGCGTTGTCGCAATGCAACAGTCACCAGCACCGGCACAAGTAATGCCAGCGCCAGCAATATTAAAAAAAAGCCAACTCCCAGCCCGGCAAACATTCTGAGTTATCAACCTGTTTTGGCGGACGGAGAATCCTGCCGACGTGCTTCCGCCGCGAGTTCAGTGATCTCGCGAATATCGGCAAACGAATGTTCATTGGGCGAAACCATGCCCATGGAAATGTTCATAAACGGCACCTTGGTAGTAGTTCCATCTGCGGCAGGAGCCAGTACAAATCCCTGTTGGCGGTCCATGAAGTTGTAGTGGGTCTGTACTTCTTGATCAAACCTTTCCCTGATACGGTTACGAATAGCAACAGAATTTTCAGCAGTGGTGACAATAATGAAATTGTCGCCACCTGCATGGCCGATGAAATCAGAGTTTGTCCCCAATTCGTCGACTACTTCGCCAATCAACATGGCGGTAAAGCGAAGCACATCGTCACCGGCCACAAAGCCGTACACATCCTTGAAAGAGTCAAAGTAGTTGACACGTGCATCGATCAGCGCCCAATTCTTTTCACGAATGATGCGGCGCAATTGCTCTTCGATCAAGCGTCCTGCGGGAAGGCCAGACCGGGGATCGGTCAAGCTCTCGCGTTCAGCACGTCGGATCGCGCCCTGCACACGCAATTTGAGTTCCTCAATATCGAACGGCTTGGTGATGTAATCATCTGCACCCAATTCCAATCCCTGCAGTTTGTCACTGCGCTCATCCTTTTGTGTAAGGAAGATCACAGGGATATGGCTGGTACGCATATTGGTGCGCAAATTGCGGCACACCTCATAACCATCAATATCGGGCAACATGATATCCAACACGATCAAATGCGGGAGAACCTGCTTGGTTTTCTCCAAAGCATCTGAACCGCGCACGGCAACATCGACATCGAAATCCATGCCACTGAAATAGATCTTCAGCATGTTTCCAATGTCAATATCGTCTTCCACAACCAACAATCGCGATTTTCCCATACACTGCCTCCGATATTACGTGTGCAACACACGCACAGGTTTTGCCCTGCGCGCATTGCGCCGCACTGCCTCAATTTGCTGGGGTGTTACTTCCCGCTCGAACGAACGAAAACCGCTCAAGCGAAAACCATGCTTTACTGCCATCGAACCGATCTCCTCGACACGCGCTCTTGTAATATGTTTACCGAGCGTGTAATCTTCGAAGCGTCCTTCTAAAGCCAGAGCAATTGTCTCAGCCATACAGGCATATGCTTTGCCCGGCGGAAAACCGAAGTTAAAGTGGAAATCAACGGGTCCTGGCACATCAACCATTCCACCGTCAATCACTAATATATCATCTCTCACCGCCGCCACCATTGCAGATACATCGCGAGGGCGAGCCACATCACAAACCACACTGCCCGATTGCAAATACTCCGGGCGGATAATATCATGGACAGCGCTCGTTACAGTCAGGATCAGCTGTGCCTCCGAGAGAACATCCATTTTTGTACTGACGATCAACTCGGCTCTTGCATGGACCTTGAGCCTGTCTCGCAATTCTTCAAGCGCATCTTGTCTGCGGCCGATCAAATACAACCGTTCTACATCATCAGCCAACAAATCAGCACAAACTTGCCCAATTGTACCCGTGGCACCCACTACTGCGGCAGTCGCGCCTCGAAGCGGAATATCCATGATACGTGCCGCTTCTCGAATGGCCTCTACAGCCACGATCACTGTGTATGAGTCACCAGTCGTTACAGGAACATCCAGTGCATTTGCAATTGTAACGCCTGCATCTCCAACGACCGAGGTAAAAGCGCCCAACCCAAGCACCTGAGCCCCAAGTTTTTCAGCAAGACGGCCAGTTTGGATAATCTTACGATAAACCGCCTGCTCTGGCAACTCCATCATTCGCCTTGGAGTATAGGGGCAGGCAATAAACCAGCCCTTGATCTCCTTACCCGTAGCTTCCGAACGTATCCCTTCGATCTCGGAAATATAAACTGGAGGGAAGAACGTGGAGAAGAAATCGATCTGCTTCTCATTTAAGACACGTCCTAACAACGGAAACTTCCGGCTGACATCCCGTTTCGGATCGATGGGATGGATGATAAATGCAAAGGTATCCACTCGTTACCATGATTCCAATTCTTGTGAGCTCTTATCCTTGGTCTTGGGAGCATACAATCGCTGGTGTAATCCAGGGAATTTAAATTTGTGATGATCACTGTCCATGTAAGTTACATTCTTATCGATCACACGCCGATCCCTGGATGCGGCTAAAACAACGTCCGACTCAATCGTTCGCGCAGGATACACGATCATGCCCGAACCAATACGACAATTATGCCCCACTGCACTCCCGATCACCGGGCGGTTGGCATGGCTCAGATTACCATTTCCATCCACAGCACGAATCGGAGCAGGCACAAGATTGTAATCAGTAAAAGTTGACCCTGCGCCAATGAACGTGTTGCGCCCCACAACACACATTTGCAAACATGTATTTTGTGCGATCATGCTGTTTTCCATCACAGTCGTCATAAACAGGGATGCACGAAATGGGAGGAAGGTACCATCTCCCACAACAGACAACATCAACTGCACATCCTGCGACACATTGACATTGTTTCCAATAATACAATTTTCTATCACAGCACCAGCATTGATCGTCACATTATCACCGATCGTGGTTGGTCCATGAATGATGGCGTGGGGATCAATAATACAATTTTTTCCGATCGTGACTAGACGGGAACATTCAAGAATTTGGCGACCCTCATACAAGGCGGCACCAAGGATCCCCAGTTTAAACGCCAGATCCGTATTCAGTCGTTGCTGGAATCGCTCCCCACGTGTAAACAAACCAAAAACGATATCGGCAATAAAAACATGTATCCAGCTATCAATTGCAATTAAAGTAGCTGACAAGGGTAATTGAAAAGTTAGATCGCCGCTTTGGTCTGCCATGTAAGTGGGCACGTGATAATAGCCAACTTCCTGCGAGTGCAGATCAACAACCATAGGTTCTACATCCGCGACAGGGCCGCTTGGGTAATACCACAAGTCCGCCAGATAAAGATCGCCTGCCAATGTATAAGAAGTGGAAAGTGGTAGAGCATGTTCTTTAAAGGCCGGGTCCTCAGCAGAAAATGCGGCACGGACCGCACGCTTCTTCTTTCGCGCCATAGAGATAAAGATGCGAATATATTCCTCGTCAAAGAAAAGGTTATCGCGATAGACGATCATCTCTTCTTTATCAGACGGGAATCGTTCGAGGGGATCCAGTTCTTTTTCTTTTGTCGTATAGGGGGCAAGTACGTTCCGTTGGTGCAACCAAAGAGGATGGTTCAAGATACGCAGGTCGCGCGCAGGCTCGTTGAAAGGGGTAATCAGTTTGGGCGACGGAAGGATAATCTTGTACATTTCAATTGACAATTATTCCACAAAATCCCAAAAACAGGGAAAGCTAGTCCCTGCTTGTAACATATACAAAATTGTTGGGGTGGATACTAATAGATCGGGGATTGGTCGATTTCAATGGTGCAACACTCATCTCCGGCCGCAATACAGGTTTTTTCCTCCACATTGAATACTTTCCCACCGCTTAACCAGTATAAAGCCTCTTGTAACAGGCCAACCGCTAAATGACAGACCGGTTCATGCGCGTGGCGCTCCCAACACAAGGGACACCGCTCAATATGCCAGAGAAGTTTGTTACCGTCTTCTTCGATCCGTACTTTTTGGTCGGTAAAGTGATTGAATAGCTCGGCAAACGCCTTTGCCCCTGCACTGACTTTGGCTGGAAGCGGCAAGAGGCGAAAGGCCATTTCGGTAATGCCCATCTGCATACCATACTGACGGACCCCATTATTGAAACAGGCACGCCCAACACGCAAAGCAAGCCCACGTCCACCATGCGGACCATAAACCTGCTCCAACATATCTGTCATAGCACTAATTGTAGTAAAGGGGAATTCGCGCTCGGTGTTTTCGGGCGGATAGTTATCTAAAAGCGATGAAAGCGAGGCGAGGTTAAGAATAGCATGTACGCCATTCCGTCCCATTACCTCTTCCATGGAGAGAAGGATGATTCTCCCCATCCGGTTTGGGTAAAAAAATGACTGTGATTCGGTCATGGAGCCAGCGTTACGGACGTTGTTGTATTCAGAGGTGTGGGCTGTGCTTGAATAATAGGTTGTGCTATTGGTTCTTGGTAATCAAGGAAGGCTTTAAGTTTTTCAGCAAAGATTTGAGGCTCTTCCAACATGGGAAAATGCCCGCACTTTGGGAATCTTTCGATCTTTGCCTGAGGAATCCCTTTTTGCATGGGTTGCCATTGCTTGGGGTGAACAACTTTATCTACATCACCATACATGCCCATCGCAGGAATCTTGATCTGGTCAAGCATTGGGCGAAGATCCGTTCTTCGAAGCGAGGCAATCGAAAGGAGGAATGATTCGAGCGTCGTCTTGGAAAGGTCACGATCCATCATGTTTGGAAAGCGTGGATCGGAGCAGATTACACGAGAATAATAGTGTTTCATGAAGGCTCTAAAAGGACCCATCATATTGAATAACACGAACGCACTGGGACGATAGCCCGCCAATTTGAGTAATGGGGCCAACGAAGACCCAACAATAGGCGAACCGACAACAACAACTTTGCTAACACGTTCCGGAAAACGAATGGCAACTGAAAGGCTGACCGTACCACCCATGCTATGACCGACAAGCGGCGCATGCATGATACCAAGTTGTTCCATGAATTGATTTACAAGGCTGACGAAATCCTGCACAGCGTAGGTTTCGCGCTTTTTACCTGATTCCCCAAACCCCCAAAAATCCATTGCATAGGTGCGATAATATCGACCGAGAAATCCCATCGTCTCCTGCCACAGGCCCCACGAACCGAGCCAGCCATGCAGAAGAATTACGGGTTTTCCTCGCCCATATACTTCGTAATGAACAATACCTTGATCAGTGGTGATCGACGACACGAATTCCTGTCAACCGGGCTCCCCTATCCACCCGACTCCATTTCAGCAAGGATACTATACAACAATTCAAGAAGAACTGACTTTACCGTGTCTTTATCATTGGCTACACAAGGCAGGAACTTCACCTTGCTTTCAAGGCGGAGAGCATGGCGCATATCTTCCAGATCCCATGCGTCGGCCATATCTTGTTTATTCGCCGCAACTACATACGGTGTGGGCGCATATGCGCGAAAGGTTTCAAGGATCGAGCGGGCTTCACGGAAGGTCTCAGGGCGTGTGCTATCGACCATCACGATAAAACCAAGCATGCCCTCGGAGAGGATCTCCCACATGAAATCAAAACGCTTCTGTCCCGGTGTACCGAAAAGGTAAAGGACAAGATCTTCATCAACCGTAATACGACCAAAGTCCATTGCAACGGTCGTGGCTTCTTTTACAGCCTGTTCCGCCTTATTGGAAATCTTGCGCTCGGTCGATACAACGTCGATTTCGCTGACGGATTGAATAAATTCCGTCTTGCCGGCGCTGAATGGACCTGTGACTACCATTTTGACTGTTTGCATAATTTCTTATCCTTCCGCCTGGATCACTATAGCGTTTTGATACGTCCAATTAATTTGTTGACCAATGACTTCTGTTCCTCTTTCACTTGCGTTGGGAACATCTTCGGGCTTTGTTGAACAACCACACCTTCGGGACGAACGATCTCTACCAAACCAGCTTGCAAGAGACCATAAACGATCCTGCGAATCTCGAGGTCGTTCATCTTGTTAGTCTGACCGATCTGCTTCATCGTATTCTTGGGATTAATGAACGAAACCACACGCCATTCTTCCACGCTCAAATTCACATTCTTAAGCGGGCGGTCAGTAAATTTCAACGCCATCTCAAGACTGGGAATTTCATCAGAAAGCTGTTCCCATTCACGCAATTGGCGCGAACCTTCAATAATAATGTTTTCAAGATCAAGTCGTACATTGATGCGATCCGTCGGCGCCATCATTTCCGCTTCAAAACGGAACATACCTTCCACCCACGTGAACAACCGACGCACAGCTTCTGTAAAATATGCCTGCAAGTTGGCAAGGATGTCTTCTTGTGTCAGGTACCCGGAGTTAATTAGCAACAGACCCAGTTCCTTATCAGAAATATTTCCTGCGCGCTCTACAATGGCACGATATTGATTCACCGTCAAACGATTGGCCTTGTGTAAGACAGATGCGAGACTTCCATCATCCTGACCAACACGAGCATAGGCCAATTTACCATCGCGGAACGAAATATAAGCCTGCTCACTCGGGCCATCTACAACCAGCGTACCGGTCTTATGAGCCAGATTGATCAGGTTTAGCAATTGTGTAATCGTAAAATCACGCAAATTTCCGCGAAGGGCCATGAATACCTCAATAAAATCTCCCCGAGTCAGGAGAATGAAAGGATTATACTTGCAAGGTATACAAGCGTCAAACAAACTTATTGATATTGAAAAGTGTCTGGAAGGTTAGACAAACGGCCAACCTTTCAAATAATTTACAAGGAGACATGATATATGAGACGAATTCTGACCCTGCTCACGCTCATTCTTAACCTCGTTCTGCTTCCGGTTCAAACAGCCTTTGCCGCATCCCAAGCAGATGTGACCAAAGATCAGGCTGTTCTAGATTTTCCGAACACGGTTACGTTCAGCGCTACCATTAAAAGTAACGCAAACATCACATCCGTGGTCCTTGAATATGGAACCAAACAACTGACTTGTGGCGAAGTGATCGCAAAAGCCTTCCCACAATTCACCCCTGCCCCATCTGTAGATGTGGAGTGGACGTGGGACATGCGCCAAAGCGGATCACTGCCACCCGGCGCAGGGATCTGGTGGCGCTGGCGATATACCGATGAAAGCGGAGCAGAAACCGTAACCGACAAACAAACAGTCACGTGGCTCGATTCCCAACACAAATGGGAAACTGTATCGAAAGGCAAACTCAATTTACATTGGTATTCTGGCGATCAAGCCTTTGCACAAGATCTGCTCAACACTGCTGGCGGTGGACTTGAGTTTAATAAGACAAAGTCGGGTCTTACCGCAGATTCTCCCATCGACCTTTACATCTACGCCAACACGGATGACATGAAAGATGCCATCCTCTACGAACCTTCATGGACAGGCGGACAGGCTTTCCCCGATCACGACATTGTCATCATCGGCATCTCAAAAAATGATCTCGAATGGGGACGCAAAGCTATCGTACATGAGTTGACCCATGTGCTCGTCGGTCATCTCACATTTTCCTGTCTTGGCGGCGTGCCAACCTGGCTCAATGAAGGATTAGCCGTATACAGTGAAGGAGACCTCGACTCGAATTCACAATCGCAACTCGATCAAGCCATTCGTGATAACTCACTACTCTCTGTCCGCTCATTAAGCGCAGGGTTCTCGGAGGTTTCGGATAAAGCAAACCTCTCCTACACTCAATCGTTCAGCATTGTAAAGTTTCTTATCGAAACGTATGGGCAGGACAAAATGACAAACCTGCTCACTTCCCTGCGTGATGGGATGGCAATCGATGATGCACTTACGCAAGTGTATGGATTTAACGTCGAAGGGCTCGAGGATGCTTGGAGAAAAGCGGTTCAAGCTCAGCCACGGTCTACATCTGCTCAACCGACCGCTCAGCCAACCCCAACCTTTGTTCCCACCATCGTCCCGATCTCAGGGGCGCCACAAGCCAATCAAAATGCTACACCCATCCCTACTTCATCTTTTGGAGAGCAACCCACAGGGACATCCTCCACCCCAAGCGGACCTCCCCTTGCTCTTACACTTATCCTGCTAGGGATGTGTTGTGTTTTCATTCTTCTCATCGGTATCGTTGTACTCGGCTTTATTGTTCGTCGTGGCAACAGCAAAGGAGGAAACAATGTTTAAGAAGTTCACTTCCATACTTACGGTATCCCTTGTTGCGATTCTCATATTTAACGTCGCTACGCCAAATCAAGTATCAGCGTGGCAAATTGACATTCCGCTGAATCAGGCCTTGGTGCTGGAAGGAGGCGAGTCCACAAATCCACGTGAATATGACCCTGCCACTACACACGGTTCTGGCGACAAACGTGTCTTCAGTGGATTAGTCTCTTTCGACCCTCAATTGAATTTGACTCCCGATCTCGCAGAGAGTTGGGATGTGAGCGATAACGGCACCACATACACGTTTCATTTACGCACGAATGCCAAGTTCCATGATGGACGCGCTGTTACCGCGCAGGATTTTGTTTATTCATTGGAACGAGCTTTAAGCCCCGATCTCGAATCAGACACAGCGCTCACTTACCTCGGCGATATTGTCGGCTCAAAAGAATATGCAGCGGGTCAGGCAGATCACGTCACGGGAATCAGCGCAGTGGATGAACATACATTGCAAATCAAGATCGACGCGCCCAAACCATATTTCTTGTTGAAACTCACGTATCCCACTGCGTTCATAGTAGATAAAGCAAATGTAGAAAACGGAGAAGATTGGTACCGTCAACCGAACGGCACTGGGCCATATCGCATCACCGAATGGACATCTTTCAAACGTATCGTATATGAAGCCAATCGGGATTTTTATCTGGGTGCGCCTTCAATCCCGTACGTAGTCGTCAATTTGTTTTCAGGTGACAGCCAGCGTTTATATGAAACAGGTGATGTAGATATTACAGGCGTGTATTCCATCGAACGGTTCACAGACCCCACAGAACCGCTTCATAACGAATTGCGCACAGGCGTCTCGCTCTGCACAGGCTACATTACATTCGATACAACCAAACCACCCTTTGATGATGTCAACGTCCGCAAGGCGTTTTCGATGGCGTTCAATCGTCAGCAATACATTGACGTGGTTTCGAGTGGACATGCCTTACCTGCACAAGGATTGTATCCGCCGGGCTTACCGGGTTTCAACATTGCACTCCAAGGTTTGCTTTTCGACCCCGCGCAAGCGCGTGAACTCTTGAAGCAATCCAAGTACGGTGACAACCTGCCGCCCATCGTCTTTACCAACGGAGGCACTGGAAGTTACATCCGTTCTGATGTGGCCGCCCTGGCAGATATGTGGAAAAAGAATCTCGGCGTGACGATCACGGTTGAAAACCTTGAGCCGAATTTTTATCTCGATCAAATTTACTCGGGTAATCACGGTCAACTTTTCAGTGGCGGTTGGTGTGCCGATTATCCCGACCCTGAAAACTTTGCCGATGTATTGTTCCATAGTGGTGCACTCCAAAACTCAGGCGGATACTCCAACCCCGAACTCGACACATTGCTTGAATCCGCGCGCATCGAACAGGATGTGACCAAGCGCATCGGAATGTATCAACAAGCCGAGCAGATCATCGTAGACGATGCCGCCGCACTATTCACAGTGCACTATCTTTCATATGAATTGGTCAAGCCTTACGTAAAAGGATATGTGCTGACACCGATCGACATCCCCATTGAACGTTATATGTGGCTGGAAGGGAAATAGACGATGGACCATGGACGGTGGACAATGGTCAACGGTCTATCGTCTATGGTCTGGTTTCCACCGCAAACTCAACACGCGTCATTCTTCCGCCGAGACTGGATACGCTCATCTGGAAGCTTAAACTTCCTCCGGGCTGGACCCCGCCTCCTTCCCAGCGTTTGACGCCAACCACACGACCTTCTTCATCGTAAGCCACAGCCGCAACCCAAGTTTGTGTTGCGGCTTTTGATTCCGCTGGCAAACGGACTTCGCCAGTGATGTTTGCGTAATGTCCTTCCGCATTGATCTCTACCAACGTGTTGTTGACTGTCGCTGGCAAATATCGCGTATCGTTCGGCAATAAACGGATAGCAGTCAATATCTGTACTTGTGGTTTTGCATCCACAGGCAGTTCGGGAGGAAAATAAATAGAAAGAGGCAATGATGTGTTGGGAGGAAGAATGTCTAAAGGGAGTAAGGCAGTTTGCGTTGCGAGAAAATTTTCGTTCGCGTCAACCAGCGTTACTTGCGCACTGATGTTTTCCATGAACTCAGATGTATCATTGTGAGCAAGCACAAAACACCACATGCCTTTATTCGCTGTTGAATAACATTCGACCTGTTGGACAGTGAACGGAGCGGAGTCGGCGTCGCTTCACCAGTGGGGTTATCGGGGACACTGGGAATCTTGAGCGTTGTCCCAACAGACATGGCATTTGCATTGACTTCGGGATTGATAGAAAGTAATTCATCAATCGTCACACCAAATTGGAGCGCGATACTGCTGATCGTGTCACCTGCTTTGACTGAGTAAGTGAAAGGCGTGGAGGTAGGTAAAGGTGTCTTAAGGGGAACCAGCCCCTCTGGAGTCAATGGAAGCGGGGCTTGGGAAGTTTGAGTGAAATATGGGATGAGGTCCACAGGCTTGGGCGTGGATTGAATCTGTTGAGGGGCGCAAGCAGTCAACAATAAAAGGATGAAAGAAAAGCTTTTTCGCATGGCGAGATTATAATGGTTATACAAAATCTATTCGGAGGCAGTACATGAACTATCGGTTTTTGGGAAGAACAGGGATTCGAGTAAGCGAATTATCGTTAGGATCCTGGGTGACGTTCAGCGATCAGGTGAATATAGATGCGGCGGCTGAGATCATGGCGGCGGCATATGATGCAGGTGTAAATTTCTTCGATAATGCAGAAGCTTATGCAGCAGGTAAATCGGAAGAGGTAATGGGGGCGGCGATTCGGAAACTTGGCTGGCACAGGGAAAGTTATGTTGTCACAACAAAACTATTCTGGGGCTTGCGAGAAGGAATCAACGAGAAGCAGACATTGAACCGCAGACGTTTGATCGAAGGCATCAACGGTTCTCTGAAACGTTTTGAATTGGACTATGTGGACGTGTTGTATTGTCACCGCCCTGATAAAAACACGCCCATTGAAGAGACTGTGTGGGCAATGCACAATATCATCGAATGGGGCAAGGCGATGTATTGGGGCACATCGGAATGGAACGCGACGGAGATCGTGGAAGCGATTGCAGTGGCAGAGAAACATCATCTGCATAAGCCCGTCGTGGAGCAACCACGCTACAACTTATTTGAACAATATCGATTCAAAGGCGAGTATGAGCGCTTCTATAAAGAGTACGGATACGGGTCCACAACGTTCAGCCCGTTAGCCGCGGGGTTGCTAAGTGGCAAATACAATAAGGGCATTCCATCGGATAGCCGCGCCGCAACAACAAATATGGATTGGTTCAAGGAAAATGTTACCAACCAGGAAAAGCTGGCAAAGGTGCAAGCCTTGGAACCCATTGCGAAAGAAGTAGGTTGCACGATCTCACAGTTGTCCATTGCGTGGTGCTTGAAAAATCCGTTCGTGAGTTCGGTGATTACGGGCGCAAGCCGTGTGGAACAAGTGCACGAGAATATGAAAGCAGTGGAAGTGGCATCGAAGTTGACAGATGAAGTGATGAAGAAGATTGAAGCGATATTTGGGGAAGGCAAGTAGACACGTACATTAAGTAAACAGACAAACAGGTAGATGCGGCTACGTATTTCCGTGTCTACCTGTTTGTTTACGCAGGTATAATCGCCCTTATTGGTTTCCAACAAACGGAGGTGTCATGCAATCGTTCGATTATGTAGCACCGAAAAGCGTTGAAGAGGTCGCCACTCTTCTTGCTGACAAAAATGGGGATGCACGAATTCTCTCTGGCGGCACGGACTTGCTCGTGCAATTGCGGGAAGGCCGCCGCCAAACCAAACTCGTCATTGATATCAAGAACATCTCAGAACTCACACAAATCACATTCGATTCTAAAAACGGACTCCGCATCGGCGCGGCGGCATCATGCCATGAGATTTGCAGTAACCCAAATGTGATTAAACACTATCCCGGCCTCGTGGATGGCATCCATCTCATTGGCGGTGTGCAGATTCAAAATCGTGCGAGCGTGGGAGGTAATCTCTGCAACGCCTCGCCTGCCGCTGATTCGATTCCTGCACTCATTGTGCATCAGGCGGTGTGTCATATCACAGGCCCCAACGGTTCACGCACGCTTCCCGTTGAGTCGTTTTGTGTTGCACCCGGGAAGAACGCCTTACAGTCGGGTGAGTTTCTCACGTCCATCACTGTCCCTGCACCTAAAGAAAATTTCGGCGCAAGTTATCTGCGCTTCATCCCTCGCAACGAAATGGACATCGCTGTCGTCGGTGTGGGAGCGTCCGTTCTTTTGGGTGCGGATCGAAAGCGATTCGTCGCTGTGAGAATTGGACTCGGAGCGGTCGCCCCTACCCCTCTGCTTGCTTCGCCTGCTGGAGATTTTCTCGCAGGGAAAGCGTTGACTCATGAAAACGTCAAAGAGGCCGCAAAGAGGGGACAAGCGATCGCCAAACCCATCACAGACTTACGCGGCACGGCCGAACATCGTAAACATTTAGTGGCCGTTCTTGTTGAACGTACCTTAAACATAGCCATCGAACGTGCAGGAGGAAAATATGCCGAATAAGACTCATATCACAGCCACAATCAACGGCGAGGAAATGGAATTCCTGTGCGAGCCACATCAAAGTCTCCTTGAAGTTCTGCGTGAGACAGTTGGTCTCATGGGTACAAAAGAAGGATGCAACAACGGCAATTGCGGATCGTGCAATGTCATCCTCGATGGCGTGCTGGTCAACTCATGCCTTGTGTTAGCCGTTGAAATTCAGGGACGTTCCGTCACAACCATTGAAGGCATCGCATCACCTAACGGGCTTCATCCCTTACAACAAAAATTCATCGAACACGCCGCCCTGCAATGCGGATATTGCACACCGGGTTTCATCGTTGCCAGCAAAGCCTTGCTCGACCAAAACCCAGATCCAAGCGAACAGGAAGTCCGTGCATGGCTGGCAGGGAATTTGTGTCGTTGCACGGGCTATGATCGAATCGTAAAAGCCGTATTGGATGCGGCTGATGTTTGACGGACTATAGACCATAGACCGTTGACCATTTTATCGTCCATCGTCAACGGTCCATGGTCTATAGTGAACCTGCACAACAAGTAAGGAATACGAAATGACAACTTTAGACAAACCAACTGAATATAAAGTCATCGGCACTTCCCCACTCCGACATGATGGCGTGGATAAAGTAACGGGACGAGCCGCATACGGCGCGGACATTCGCTTACCGGGCATGTTATACGGTGCGGTACTGCGGAGTCCGCATGCACATGCGAAGATTATCTCGATTGATACGAGTGATGCAGAAAAACTTCATGGCGTGCATGCGGTCATCACTGCGAAAGATTTCCCTGACCTCGAAAGCAAGATCGTTGAATTGGGCGAAAGCGTTATAGACCGTAAATATCAAAGCAACAACGTCTTGGCACGTGACAAAGTCCTTTACTTCGGTCATGCAGTGGCCGCAGTTTCAGCGACCAGCCTCCACGTTGCGAATGAAGCGCTGTCATTGATCAGAGTCGAGTATGAGGTGTTGACTCCTGTTTTAGATGTGAGAAAGGCCATCGAGGCAGAGAGTCCTATTTTGCTTGACGATTTGCGCACAGACGAGTTTGGCAAAAAAGGCGATACGCCAACGAACATTGCATGGCATGGACAGAATGCGTGCGGCGATATCGAAAAAGGATTCAAGGAAGCGAAGTTCATCGTTGAGCGCGAATTCAATACAAAGATGGTGCATCAGGGATACATCGAGCCGCAAAATGGAACGGCTCAATACAACCCCGATGGGCAAGTGACGATCTGGTGCAGTACACAGGGTTCGTTTGGTGTGCGCGATCAAGTGGCGGAAATTCTTGAGATCCCTGTCTCGAATATTCGTGTTATCCCGATGGAGATCGGCGGCGGGTTCGGCGGCAAGAACGGCGTGTATCTTGAGCCACTCGCCGTATTGCTTTCAAAGAAAAGCGGATACCGCCCCGTCAAGCTGACGATGAGCCGTGCGGATGTGTTGGCGGCAACAGGGCCTACTTCGGGTTCGTACATCAAAGTCAAAATGTGCGTTGATGCAAACGGTAAGATCACAGCCGCGCAAGCGGAACTATTGTATGAAGCGGGCGCATATCCTGGTTCACCCGTTGGTGGTGCGATGGTGGTGATGTTTGCGCCGTATAAGATCGAGAACGGGCTTGTCGATGGCTACGATATCGTGGTCAACAAGCCGCGCACTGCCGCGTATCGCGCACCGGGCGGAACGAATGCCGCCTTCACTGCGGAAGTGATCATTGATGAACTTGCTGAAAAACTTGGCATGGACCCGATCGAGTTTCGTTTGCTCAACGGCGTGCAAGAAGGTGATCGAAGAATTGACGGCGCGGCTTTTAAGACGATTGGCTATTTGGAGACTCTTCAAGCCGCGAAAGAATCGGATCATTACAAATCACCGCTTCCTACTGGACCGAATAGAGGGCGCGGCGTTGCTGGAGGCTTTTGGTTTAACTATGGAGGAAAATCTTCAGCCTCTGCCAGCGTGAACAACAATGGAACCGTGAGCCTGTTGGAAGGTTCTGTGGATATCGGCGGCTCACGTACATCACTTGCCATGCAACTTGCAGAGACTCTGGGAATCTCTGCCGAGGATGTGCATCCCATTGTGGCGGATACGGACTCGGTCGGCTACACCGAAGGGACATATGGAAGCCGCACAACGTTTGCAACGGGTTGGGCGGTTATTGAAACTGGCAAAGCACTGATCGAGAAATTGAAGGAACGTGCCGCCATCCTTTGGGAAGTGGAAAAGGATACTGTTACATTTGAGAACGGAGTCTTTTCGTCAGGCGATAAAAAGTTGACCTTCAAAGAACTCGCCGAAAAATTGGACGAAACAGGTGGACCTGTCGTTGCCAGTGCGGCAGTCCAACCGCGTGGGAATAATCCTGGCTTTGCGGTTCATATCGTAGATGTGGAAGTGGATCCTGACACAGGCAAAGTGCAGATCCTACGTTACACAGCGGTTCAAGATGTTGGCAAAGCGATTCATCGTGCGTATGTCGAGAGTCAAATTCAAGGCGGAGTTGCGCAAGGCGTTGGCTGGGCATTGAACGAAGAGTATCTCTACGATGAACAGGGACGATTGCTCAACGCGAGTCTGCTCGATTACCGTATGCCCGTCGCGCTCGACCTGCCGATGATCGACACGATCCTTGTGGAAGTCGCAAACCCTGGGCATCCTTACGGAGTGAGAGGAGTCGGCGAAGTGCCTATTGTCCCGCCGCCTGCGGCGATTGCGAATGCGATCTATAACGCCATCGGCGTGAGGATGACAGAGTTGCCGATGTCACCTGCAAAGGTGGTGGAGGGATTGAAGAGGTAGTTGGATTACCTCGTTAGATTTACTATATGAATACCCACCTTACACCATATGCTGACATTATAGAGGCGCTCTGTCAGTGGGCTGAGAGCCACAACGCTGATAGTCTCAAATACGAAAACTTACCCGAAATATTGACTCTTAGCAAACACGATGTGTCGCAAATCTCTAAAGTAATGTCAGCCATACTCAGTTTCGCAGAAACTGATATTCGACTCTATGTAATTAACGCATTGCCACATCTTGTTCCGAGTGATGTAATGATTGACTTGCTCTTACCATACTTGTCTGACTCAAGTTCGGGTATACGATGGACATTATGTGAGTTATTTCATGGATATCCAGACTCAAGGGTTGTTCTTCCGTTAGTAAAGGTACTACAAAATGACGCAGACCCAAACGTTCGGCTTGTGGCAGCAGAGGCGTTATATGCTGTTGGTGATGAAAGAGCTATTCCAGCACTCGCCTACGCAGAAAAATATGATAAGGGAAAAGATTATGAAGATCGAACTATAGCAAATGCTGCACATGAAGCAATCGCGGCGATTAAAAAAAGAATGAAATCCAAATGTTAGTTGCCTAAAGCAGTAATTCAACAAAGTACGCAAAGGACGAATAACCTTTTGCCCACCCTCTTCATCCCCACTCCTCAGGATTGTCATTCTGAGCAAAGCGACGAATCCCTACCACGTTGTGAAGTCTTCCAGCGGGAGGAGAGACCCTCGCCTAGCGGCTTAGGGTGACATGGAAGGCAAAGTATAAATGTCTCTGCGTGTGATGACCTATAATATTTTGGATGGCGGGGGAAATCGAGAAACTTACATCTTGGATGTTATCCGAACCGTCAACCCAGATATTGTTATTCTTCAAGAAGTATTTACCGAAGAGTTTCTAAAGTCCTTGTCACATTCATTGGGAATGAATTATTTTATTGGCTCAGGCAATCAGCAAGTTGCCTGTTCATACGTTCAAAAGTCACCATCCAGTTTTCCCTATTTGGCGCAACTTCATTGATGCGGAAATTGAGTGTGAGCCAAATCAAACCATAAGAATTATCGGCGTTCACCCTATGGCAAACTTGGGAATCGTTTTTGAGTTTTGGCGTCTGCTGGAAGCTTTATATATCATCAAGTACACTCAAAAGTATCAAAACAAACCATGTCTCATAGCAGGCGATTTCAATGCCATCGCGCCGAACGAAAACGTGAAAACCGAGAATATGCCCTATTGGCTCAAGCGGATGATACGTTTGCAAGGCAATCGCGTTTATCACTTCTCTATCAGGAGGATACTATCAGCGGGGTTTACGGACTGCTTCCGATTATTGAATTCGGATGATGGCTTTACTCTCCCGCCGCCTAACCCAAATGCTCGGTTAGACTATATCTTTGTCAACAACAAGGTGAAGGAAAACATGTCAAAGTGTTGGGTAGTACGAGAACCAAACAGCTTAAATCTAGCATCAGACCATTATCCCGTTGTGGCCGAGTTTAGTTTATAAATTTTAAAGAAGAATAATCTATGCCCACACTCTTCATCCCCACCTCCAACGATGTCATGCTGAGCGATAGCGAAGCATCTCTACCGTGAGGAGTAGAGACCCTTCGTCTAGCGGCTCACATCGTCCCGATGTCCTTCGGGAGGGTGACACAATAGAGACAATACCATGAGCAAAGAATATTACGTCTACATCATGACCAACAAATCACGGACACTGTATACAGGCGTCACAAATGATTTGATGCGGCGCGTTCATGAACACAAGAACAAATTGGTCAAAGGGTTTACGAGCAGGTACAACATTCAATTTCTGGTTTTCTACGAATCTACAACTGACATCCATGCGGCGCTTGCAAGGGAAAAGCAAATCAAAGGCTGGTTGAGATCAAAGAAAATCGCTCTTATCGATTCTATGAATCCTACATGGAAAGACTTATCAGAAGAATGGTTTACGCCTGTACAAGATGCAAAAGATTAATATGTCATACTGAGTAAGCGAAGCAACTCCACCGTCGGGGTAGAGACTCTTCGCTCCGCTCAGAGTGACATAACCAATACCATGCCCACCATCTTCATCCCTGCCCCTCTTCGCAACTTCACGCAAGGAAAAGCTTCAGTTGTCGTATCCGCCTCCAGCGTGCGTGAGGCGATTGATGTTCTCGAAGCGGAATATCCCGGGATCAAGGACCGGTTATGTGAGGGAGAAAAGGTCCGCCCGAATATTTCAGTGATGGTTAATGGACAGGTCTCGCATTTGAAGATGAGGGAGAAGCTCGAAGAGGATAGCGAGGTCCATTTTGTGGTGGCGATCAGCGGCGGATGAATCTCGGAGGTCTACGAGGTCTTTTGTCAGATTATCTTCGTGACATTTATCTCGCGCCCTTCTCAGTCGCTATTAATCTCAACATGTCAAAATAGCCATTGTTCATAAAGTTTGCACACATAATGAAAATAGTTGTTGGAGGCATTACATGAAAATCAACAAATTCGTCATCGGTGGAATCCTGATCCTGGGTGCAGTGGTCTTCTTGATCTGGTCTTCCACGGTATCAGCATCGGAATATTTTTACACGGTAGATGAGGTCAACGCAAAGGGTGGAGCTGTCGTGAACCGCAATTTGCGCGTCTCTGGTGCTGTCCTCGGCGATACCATCCAGTATGATGCACAGAACCTGACCCTCACATTCGAAGTAGCTCACGTACCCGGTGACCAAGCCTTGATCGAAGAAGAAGGCGGTCTTGCCGATGCATTGCACGAAGCAGTTATGGATCCTTCCCGCTCTCGCATGAAGATCGTATATGTAGGCCCCATGCCAGACTTGCTGAGAAACGAGGCGCAAGCCATTGTGACCGGTCAACTCGGTGAAGATGGCGTTTTCCATGCGGATGAGCTCTTGCTCAAATGCCCGACCAAATACGAAGAAGCTGTACCTGAACAGGCGGCAAGCAAATAACGGTAAGTAAATCCTAAAGGTCTTATAGACCTTTAGGATTTTAAAATCGAAGGAGATCTCATGATCGCAGACTTTGGATATGGCGTTTTATTCGTATCGTTTTTAGTAGCTGTATATAGCGTGTTCGCCGCAATCTATGGCGAGTTCAAGAAATTACCGGGCATGGTTGAAAGTGCCCGTCGGGCCATGTTATTGACATGGCCCTTGTTGACACTTACCGCAGGCATTCTTATCTATCTCCTAGTCAATGACCACTACGAAGTCCAGTTCGTCTATGAAGTGACCAGTCGCGCCATGCCCACTTACCTCAAAGTGACGGCGTGGTGGGGCGGACAAGCCGGTTCACTTCTCTTTTGGTCTTGGTTAATGTCCGCGTTTGCCTCGCTGGCCACCCTCCGCAAATGGGACCGTGACCGCGAGTTCCTTCCCTGGGTGATCGTTGTGGCATGCGTCACACTGGCATTCTTCGTTGGTATGAACGTCTTCTACGAAAATCCGTTCGCTCAGCTGTATCAAACCTTTGATGGGACCATCGCCCCTCACACCTTTCAACCGGCGAATAGCATTCTCTTCACCCCGCAAGATGGCCGTGGATTGAACCCGCTTCTCCGCCACCCCGGCATGGTGATCCATCCTCCCATGCTGTATCTTGGCTTTGTTTCTTTCGTCATCCCGTATGCGTTCGCAATGGCGGCTTTGATCACCGGCCGCACCGATGACCGTTGGATCCGTCTCACGCGCCGCTGGACGTTGTGGGCATGGTTGTTCCTCTCCGCTGGTCTCGTGCTTGGCGGACGCTGGGCATACGATGTACTCGGCTGGGGCGGTTACTGGGGCTGGGACCCCGTGGAGATCGCGGCTTTCATGCCGTGGTTGACCGGTACAGCCTTCCTTCACTCCGTCATGATCCAGGAAAAGCGCGGCTTGTTCAAGCACTGGAACATGTTGCTCATTATCCTGACGTACGACCTCGTCATCTTTGGCACATTCCTGACCCGCTCCGGTGTGCTCTCTTCTGTGCATGCCTTTGCACAGAGCGCCATTGGCCCGTTGTTCTTTGCTTTCATCGGCATTACGCTCATCACATCGGTTGCGCTCATCTTCTATCGTTGGGAAGCTTTGAAATCCGAAACACAAATGACCTCCCTGCTTTCACGCGAGGCGCTGTTCCTGTTCAACAACTTATTGTTCATGAGCATTCTGGTCGTATGTTTCTGGGGCGTGATCTACCCACTTATCTCTGAACTATTCACCGGCCAAAAAGTGACGGTTGGACCTCCCTTCTATGAAAAGGCTACCGGTCCTTTGTGGGCTACGTTGTTGCTCCTGATGGGCATTGCACCACTCTCTGCGTGGGGACATTCCACTGTCAAGACGTTGGGACGTGCCATCTGGAAACCAGCCGCTGCAGCGCTGGCGATCACAGTGGTGTTGTATTTCACTTACACAACGATCCCCATCGCATTGTTGAGCTTCTTCCTGGTGGCGCTCGTTATCCTTGTGACTTTGTATGAATATGGCCGAGGGGTCAATGCACGGCGCAAGGCACAGGGCGAAGATATCTTTACCGCAATATGGAATCTCACCGGCCGCAATCGTCGCCGCTACGGTGGATACATCATCCACCTCAGCATGATGTTGATGGCAATCGGCATTCTTGGCATTGAGATATTCCAGGTAGAGACGCAGGGAACCATTGCCGCAGGCGATTCTTTACAACTCTCCGGGTACACCATCAAATACACGGAAGTGGCCTCGTGGGACGACGCCCCCAAAGGTGTGAATTTCACACGCGCCACAGTAGAGATCTACGATAAAAACGGAAAACTTTTAGGAGACCTGCACCCGCGCAAGGACTTCTACTTCGACAGCCAACAACCTATGACCATCCCCGGCCAATTGGCTTCGCTCAAAGACGAAGTATATGTTCTGCTGGTAGATTGGGAACCGATCGATCAAGCAGGCACCACTTTCAAGGTCTTCGTCAACCCGTTAATCAACTGGTTATGGATGGGAAGTTTCCTCTTCATCATCGGCACGATCATCGCGGCCTGGCCCGATAAAGACCCCGAGCGTGTGACTGTGCGCACGAACAAACGCGCCCATCAGCCCAGCGCAGCGGATTAGTTGGTAATTAGTAAATGGTAATTACGAGGATGAAATGCTGAACAATAGAAAATTACGAATTACAAATTACGAATTACCGCTGGCGATCATGACCGCGCTTGTGTTTTCGGCCATCTTTGCAGCCGTCGTTTTTGCCCAAGGCAACGAGCCGACCGATGATGACGTGAACCGTGTTGCCAAGCAGTTGTACTGTCCCGTTTGCGAAAGTACTCCTTTAGATGTATGCCCTACTGAGGCTTGCCGTCAGTGGCGTGACTTGATCCGCTCGATGCTGGCCGAAGGAAAAAGCGACGACGAGATCAAGCAATATTTTGTGATCCAATACGGTGTGCGCGTGTTGAACGAACCACCCAACCGTTGGGCATCCTATCTTGTGCCGGTCGTCGCGTTCCTTGCAGGCGCGTTCCTGCTCTTTCGCGGGTTCCGGATGTGGATGAAGCCAGTTGAAACAGAATCAGCTTCCCCTATTACGAATGAGGCGGAGCCTGTCCAACAGGATGATTACATTCGAAAAATGGAAGAAGAATTGAAGAAAAGGAATTAACGTCAATGACCGAATCGCAGAATACTGCCCCGCAACGTAAAGGTGTTGCGCTTCCGGTGCAGATCGTCATCTGGGTGTTTTTGGTTGCCTTGCTCGTCATCGTTGCGATGGGTTTGAAGCGCGCGCAACAAGGCACTATTCAACCCGGCCAACAGGTGGAAAATTTCACACTGCCGTTGTTCAGTGGGTATGAGTATCAAGGCAAAAGCGAAGTCCAATTAACTGACTTACGCGGCAAGGTTGTAGTGCTCAACTTCTGGGCATCATGGTGCAAGCCATGTGAACAGGAAGCCGCAGAACTGCAAAGCGCCTGGGCCGAATATGAACCCGCCGGCGATGTGGTTTTCATTGGCGTTGATTATGTAGACACCGAACCGGAGGCGCGCGTGTATTTGAAAAAGTTTGGTATCACGTTCGCTAACGGACCAGACCTCGCCACACACATCTCACAATACTTCCGTATCAAGGGCGTACCCGAAACGTATTTCATCGACCGCGAAGGCGTTCTACGCTATGTACAGGTGGGACCGTTCTCCTCTGTTCAGCAGATACGTGACATCATAGACCCATTGCTCGCCAAATAGAGGCTCCATGCAAATCGCCGCAATCTTACTCACCCTCGGAGTTGCCATACTGGTCGGGTTGTATTTATATGCCCCGCTCCTCGAGCGTCAGGCGCGCCGCGTCACCAGCGAAGAGACGGAACTTTCCACTCTACTGGCCGAACGTGACCGTGTGATCAATTCGCTACAAGAACTTGATTTCGATTTCAAACTTGGGAAGATCCCCGAAGGGGATTATCCAGATCAACGCGCCGGACTTTTGCAACGAGGCGCAGACATCCTCAGGAAGATCGATTCATTCTCCCCCAAATCTGCTTCAGCGCAGGATACTGAATCCAGGCTGGAGAAGGCCATTGCCGCACGCCGCGCAGACTCATCTGCCAAAGAAACCAAGATCAGCGATGATGATATTGAGTCCATGCTATCGGCACGCCGCAAACTGCATAAGGACAAATCGGCAGGCTTCTGCCCGAAATGCGGAAAACCCGTAATGGAAACCGACCGCTTCTGTCCATCATGCGGAAAGCCTTTGTAAAGAGAAGAGAACAGGATTTCAATGAAACTTCGCCATACGATTTTATTTGTCTTCGCCGCCATCATGGTTTCGGCATGTAACCTGACGCTGGCTGAGGATGTGACACCACCTCCCGGCTACGTTCCCCCCACACCGATGCCAACACTGGCGTTGGTTCCTCCACAACGCCCGAACGTTGCCAACGGACAAGCCATCTATTTTGAAAAATGTGCGGCCTGTCACGGCGAAACCGGTCTCGGCGATGGCGCACAGGGTATTCAACTCGGCGTTACTGTCCCCGCGTTTGCAATCGCTGAATCAGCGCGCTCGGCATCACCTTCGCAATGGTATACAACCGTCACGCGTGGTCGCATGGATCGCTTCATGCCTCCCTTTGCCAGCCTGAACGATCAGGAACGTTGGGATGTGGTGGCGTACATCATGACCTTACATACCAGCACAGAGGAGATTCAAAAAGGTAAAGAGATCTTTGATGCCAACTGCACGGATTGTTCAACTGACTATTACAAAGATCTGAGCAAGATGTCTGATCTGAGTACGGTAGCGTTGGCGCGCATCGTGAGGCTTGGCAACGAAACCATCCCTGCTTTCGGAGAGAATCTTCCAGATGCAGAGACGTGGGCCGTGGCTGAATATCTGCGGTCATTATCGTATGACGTAGCGGCTCCTGCCACCCCGACAGTTGTTCCGGCTACTGAGACTCCTGCCCCCGTTGACACACCGTCAGCTGAGGGAACGCCTATCGAAGGCACGCCGCAGACCAACGTCCAACCAGAGGCGACGGTTGTCGTCAAAGAAGGGTTTGGAACTGTCAGCGGAACCATCGATAATAAGACCGGCAAAGAACTTCCATCCGATCTCAAGATCACCCTGCGTGGATACGAGCATGATCTGGCCAACCCCAACGCCGGCACACAAGAAGTGTTGACTCTGGAAGGCGTGGCCGCACCAGATGGCTCATTCATTTTTGAAAATGTCGAGATGCCTGAGAACCGCATCTTTTTGGCTGAAGCGAAATACGAGGGGATGGATGTAACTTCAGACTATGTGGTTGTGGAAGCCGGGCAGAGCGCGGTGACCATTCTGCCGCTGGTCATATACCCTGTCACAGATGACACATCTTCGCTGACCGTTGATGAGTTGGATATCTTCCTCAGCGAAGAGAATGAGACAACCTATAACATTTACGCGGTCTATAACTTCCGCAATACCGGCGATGCGATTGTCTCGATCTCCATGGGAACCAGCCAGGAAATCCCATTCCTGAAATTCCCGGTGGAAGCACAGGGTATGGGGTACGATGCCATGCAAGGTAGTGCGCCGTTCATCGACACAGCCGATGGTATTGCGATGAAACCAAGTGACCAGCCGTATAACATCCTTGCGGTTGCCAGCATCGCAAAGACCGAGGAATTTACTCTCTCGCAACCGTTCGTTCTGCCTGTTTCTGTGGTGCGAATCTTCGTGCCCGAAGGCATGGAAGTGGAAGGCACCAGCATCACCAAAGATCAATTGCAGGATATTCAAGGGATGTCGTATCAATCGTATCTCGCCAATGGCGTAAACGCCAATGACACCTTGAGTTTCAAAGTCAGCGGCACACCCAAAACTGCTTCAACACCAGAGCCCGCCAAATCCACAACCAACAATGCGCTCTTGATCGGCGCTGGCGGATTGGGCTTGGCACTCATCCTTGCCGGTGGCTGGATGTACCTGCGTGACCGCAAGAAACTTGCAGAAGAAATTGATGAAGAGGATGACGAAGAAGAGTTCGAAACTGCGGAAGATGTAATGGATGCCATCATCGCTCTTGACGACCTGCATCGCGCCAAAAGATCACTGACGAAGCATATCAAAAGCGACGTGCCGAGTTGAAAGATATATTAAAGGGAATGGCGTAAACACGTCATGATCACCGTCAAAAAGCTGGTTAAACGTTTCGGGTTGAAGACCGTCTTACGCGGGTTGGACTTTGAAGTCCAACCCGGTGAGTTCGTTGCATTGCTTGGGCCAAACGGTGCAGGCAAGACAACCTTTTTACGCATCCTTGCTTCCCTCTCGCGCCCATCATTGGGAGAAGTAAAAGTCGCTGGGTATCAACTTCCCAACGAAGCCGCAAATGTCCGCGCGAGATTGGGCGTCGTATCCCATCTTCCCTTGCTGTATGGTGACCTGACCGCAGACGAGAATCTTCGCTTTTATGGACGCATGTACAACATCGCGAGCCTTGAAGAGCGTGTGACCGAAGTGTTGGAAATGGTTGGGCTTGAAAATCGCAGACGCGACCTTGTCCGCACATTTTCACGCGGCATGCAACAACGTCTCGCCATTGGGCGCGCTGTATTGCACGACCCCGACGTGATGCTTTTCGATGAACCCTATACCGGTCTTGATCAGGATGCATCGTCCATGCTTGATGATGTGTTGAAAACCGTTGCCGCAAAGGGACGGACCGTAGTGATGACATCTCACGACTTGGCCCGCGCTGAAGAACTCGCCACGCGATTTGATATCCTTTCACGCGGCGTTATCGCAGCATCAGCGACCAAGAAACAACTCCGTAAAAACAATCTGCTCACATTCTATAAAGAAGCGCTGGTTGACTAAGATGACAGAACAACGTTCCAATTCCCAGTCGGCAAAAGGCAGTTACATCAAAGCGGTCGGCGCAATCGTATGGAAAGACATTATTGCAGAATATCGTTCACTCGAACTGGTTTCGGCGATGAGCGTTTTCTCGCTTTTGGTTATCATCATTTTTAACTTTGCGCTCGATCTTGATATCAAAACACGTCAGACAATCACCGCAGGCGTGCTTTGGGCCACCTTCGCCTTCGCAGGGACACTTGGCCTCAACCGTTCCATGTCTGTTGAAAAGGATCGCGGCTGTCTGGACGGCCTCCTGCTTGCGCCCGTCGACCGTTCCGCCATTTATTTTGGCAAGGCAATAAGCAACCTGATATTCATGCTGATCGTGGCGATCGTTGTCTTGCCTGTGTATAGTGTTCTTTACAACACAAACCTTTTTCAACCGGGTTTGCTCTTGGTCATTCTGCTCGGTTCAATCGGTTACGTGGGAGTAGGAACCCTGCTTGCAACCATGTCTGTGCAGACACGCACACGCGATATTCTCCTTTCCATTTTACTTTTCCCAGTGATCCTGCCGGTATTGTTGCCCGCCATCATAGCCAGCAACGGCTTCCTGAACGGTCTTGAGATGTCGGAGATTCTCTTTCCATTGAGCATCCTGATCACGTACGATGTCATTTTTATCGCCGTGGCGTTCATGGTCTTTGATAGTGTTGTAGAAGAATAATTCTTTGGATGCAGGAGTACTCTCCTGCGGACCACATAAAACTTTTATTAAGGAGTATTTATGCAAGCCAAACCCGTAGCTCTCAAAATTCTCGATGTCCTCTCCATTATCGTGTTGGGCATCTCCACATACCTTGCCCTTGTTTTTGCGCCAAAGGAAGTGGTGATGGGTGATGTACAGCGAGTGTTCTACTTCCACATCGGCACCGCATGGACAGCCCTGCTTGGCTTTATCCTTGCCGCATTGTTCAGTGTGATCTACCTCATCAGCAAAGACCTAAAATGGGATCGCTGGCAAGTGGCCGCCATTGAGGTGAGCCTGGTGTTTTTCCTCATCACCATCGTACTCGGTTCCATTTGGGCCCGCCCCGCCTGGAACACCTGGTGGACCTGGGATCCGCGCCTTACGACCGCCGCTGTCACCGAGTTGATCTATATCGCCTACTTCATGCTCCGCCAGGGTATTGACGATCCCGAACGACGCGCCCGCTTTGGCGCCGTCTATGCGCTCGTTGGTGGGTTGAGCGCACCGATCACCTTCTTTGCCATTCGCTTGTTCCGCACCATTCACCCGGTGGTCATCGGCGGCGCAAACGCTGAAGCAGAAGGCACCTTCGCCATGTCTGCTGATATGCGCGTGGCGTTTTTCTTCGCCTTGTTCGCATTCACCATTATTTTCATTGACCTGTTCTGGAATCGCATCCTTCTCGGCAATCTCGAGGAAAAGGTCGAACAACTCAAACTCAAAGTTACCATGTAATTGGAGTCAACCATGTTCCTACAAACACCCACACCTGATACCTCCGGCTACATGATCGCCGGTTATGCGATCTCCTTTATCGTGATGGCGCTGTACGTTGCCAGCATGTACGTCCGCGCTCGCAACTTGAACCAGGATAAAGCCATGCTCGAAGAAATGGACAAGCCTGTCGCGCCTGTGGTACCTGCCAAATCAACAGGCAAGCCCAAAGCCACAGCCGCGAAAAAGGCTAAAACTGTAACAAAAAAGTCAAAGAAAAAATAGGCACTGAAAGAGAAGAGTCCGCTATAATGTAGGCGGGCTTTTTTATATGAGATCAAACAACGGGATTCGCACACAGTGGATGATAAGGCTCATAACGCTGAGCCTGCTCATCGTCCTGGCAGGAAGCGCCTTCGGGTCTTTCCCCCTTGGGTCTGCTTCGTCGTCCCAATCCCCTCCCGGCCCTGACAGATATGCCGTCACAGTTGTGAGCTACACAAAATACTCCTGGTGGATGATCCGCTGGGGTGGAAGTAAAGTTGAATGCAAAATTGAGGTGGACCACGAAGGTCTGCCAACGCCCGGGGATATTTACGTGGATTGCGGGGAAGATGTATACGATGAATGGATCGAACAAAAACCCTGTAGTGAAAAAGATGTGAGCCTTTGTAAAGGTTTTTATCTTGTAAAGGTGGATAGCGAGCCTGCTCAAAAGAAGATTTCATCAAAACTACAACCGCCGATCGTGCAAGTGACTCTCGAAAACTGCAAGCCCGTTTACACATCGTCTACAAACATTTGCGAATATGAACCTGTTTTGGTCTTAACCGGTATCGAGCCGTTGCAGGGATACACCATCACCGGCATCGAAGGCCTATACGGTGGACAAACATTTACTTGCGGTCCGGTGTGTCGGTTGAGATTACCCGTCACCAACGAAG
This sequence comes from Candidatus Defluviilinea proxima, assembly GCA_016721115.1. Taxonomy (NCBI): domain Bacteria; kingdom Bacillati; phylum Chloroflexota; class Anaerolineae; order Anaerolineales; family Candidatus Villigracilaceae; genus Candidatus Defluviilinea; species Candidatus Defluviilinea proxima. The sequence continues at coordinate 2,677,447 of JADKIW010000001.1, read as the reverse complement.
AGGTGTTCACACTGCAATTCTGGGCATATTCCAGTTACGGTGATAGCAGTGAAGTGTTCGATGCAAAGATCCGTGTGGCCGTCACAGATGAAGGCAACCCCGATCAACAACATTATTGGTTCGTAGATGTATTAAGCTCCCAGTGGGCTGGAGTACCGCTGGCCACTTGTGTGGAATCATGGGGCGTACTGCCTCCCATCGGCGGGCCACCAGAATGGTTGAGCACACCTACTCAAAGCGAAAAACTCGGCACCGAAGTACCTTATAACTATCTGACTGCAAACCTGATCCGTAGCGGCGCTGTGGATGCGAGTTACTGTGCTGATAACGGACTGATGCCCGATGGAAGCGCTTCGGAATGTGGAATTCAAGCCGCACGTCCAACCGTCAAGGATTGGCAAAATCAATTCGATGGTGCCATTCTGAACGTCGCAAAAGATACGGGCGTGCCCGCACATTTACTGAAAAACCTGTTCGCCGTGGAAAGCCAATTCTGGCCGGGAAGTAATTTGAAAAGCGACATGGGGCTCGGTCAATTGACGGAACATGGAGCCGATACAACCCTGCTTTGGAATCCTCCGTTCTTCAAACAGTTCTGTCCACTTGTGATGGACTCAGAAGAATGCAGCAAGGGCTACCTGCATGTCGGCGATGAGAAGCAAGCGTATCTGCGTTTGGCTTTGATAGATGCAGTCAATGCGAATTGCGATGATTGTCCGCTCGGGCTCGATATGGAACGTGCGAATTTCAGCATCGGCGTCTTTGCCCACACCCTGCTCGCCAATTGCGAACAAGCTTCCCAGGTAGTCTGGAACTACAACAATAAAAAGACCCCCAGCGAACTGGAAATATCCTACGAAGATATGTGGAAGTTCACGTTGGTCAACTACAATGCAGGCGGTGGATGTCTCGCTACGGCATTTGATCTGGCAAGCGAAAAACAAGAGCCGCTCACCTTCGAACGCATCTCCTTGTATCTTGAGCCTGCGTGCCAGAGAGCCGTTGACTACGTAAAGCAGATCAGCGGAACACCTGCCAGTCAGGCACCTTGAACTCATCGAATAAAGTTGTAACCCATCAGCATAATATGCTACACTAAAGGCATGATGCTCCCGCGAAACTTCACAGAAGTCAGCGCAAGATATAAACCGCATATAGATCATCAAAAATGAAGCAGGCCTGTTCACAGGTAACTGCTTCGTTTATTTTTTGGAGGAACCATGCTCTCACCGATCGAAAAAATCCTCTTTGTACTCGCAACAGTCGCATCGCTATATTTCACCTATAAAGGCGTTCAACGCATCATCGCTCACATCGCCAGTGGACAGGGCAAACCCGATTGGTCTCTGTTTTGGAAGCGACTGGGAGAGGTCATCATCAAAGTGGGGTTGTTCCAACCGGTGTTCCGTTTTCGATTGTGGCCCAGCATTCTTCATGCGCTTATCGGTTGGGGTTTCATCTCGTTCCTCTTCATCAATCTTGCAGACCTGATCTACGCATTTACGAACTTCAAACTCCTTGAACATCTTGGCTTATTTGGGGACATCTACCGTCTCATCGCGGACTTTGCGAACGTAGCGATCCTCATCGGCATATTCGCGATGGCCGTTCGCCGCTTCATCATCCGACCTTTGAACCTGTCCACTCGTGAGACAACTTTACTTCACCCCAAAGCGCGTTCTGGGATTCTGCGAGACTCAGCTATTGTCGCAACCTTTATAATTATTCATAATTCAATGCGGTTCTTAGGGGAAAGTGCATATCTTGCACTACCAGTCGCCGGAACTTCGTTTCTTATTGATCCCGTTATAGATCCTTGGCAACCTTTTATAAGTAGATTTGCACTAAGCTTAATTCATTATTCTCCTGCTACCATAGAGACTATTGAGCATATTGCCTTCTGGCTATCCATTGGCGCAGTGGTTGCGTTCCTTCCTTACTTCCCGTATTCAAAGCATATTCACTTGTTCTTTGCTCCGCTCAATTTTGCACTGAAGCCCGAGCGGAAGTCTATTGGGGAATTGAGCTATATCAATCTCGATGACCAATCCATTGAACAGTTCGGCGCCGCGACAATGAAAGACCTCGGCTGGGAACAGATCATGGATAGTTACGCCTGCATCATGTGCATGCGCTGTCAGGAAGTGTGCCCCGCGTACAACACTGGCAAGTTGTTATCTCCCGCCGCTTTGGAGATCAACAAACGCTATCACTTGAACTTTGGCGGCGCGACCGATGTGCCGATGACACAATTGATCTCGGAAGAAGCTGTGTGGGCTTGTACATCTTGTGGTGCCTGCGTGGACATCTGTCCCGTTGGCAATGAGCCGATGCGTGATATTCTCGATATCCGCCGCAATCTCTCGATGATGGAAAGCACATTCCCCAAACAACTTGAGACTGCATTCAAGGGCATGGAACGCAACACCAACCCGTGGAATGTTTCGCAAGCTGACCGCATGAAATGGGCTGAGGGCATAAACGTGCCAACGATTGAGCAAAACGCTGAGCCTGATATTGTGTGGTGGGTCGGCTGTGCCCCCGCAACGGATGCGCGCGCGCAAAAGACCGCGCAAGCCTTTGCGAAGATACTGAATGCGGCCGGTGTTAATTTCGCAGTGCTCGGAAAGAACGAAGCCTGTACAGGTGATTCCGCTCGCCGCGCAGGACGCGAAGATATTTTCTTCGGTCTCGCCACACAAAACGTGGAGATTCTCAACGAGGTCGCACCCAAACGGATCGTGACGACCTGCCCACATTGTTTACATACGCTCAAGAACGAATATCCTGCCTTTGGCGGAAACTATCAGGTCATCCATCACACGCAGTTGATCAATGAGCTGGTCGGTGCAGGGAAGATCAGTCTGGAAGTGAATAGCGACCAGTTCTCAGTGACATTCCATGACCCGTGCTATTTAGGCAGACACAACAAGATCACCGATGCGCCGCGCGAAGCGTTGAAGTCCGCTGGCGTGTTGACGATCGAGATGCCACGCAATTCAGCCAAGTCTTTTTGTTGTGGTGCAGGCGGCGCACAGATGTGGAAAGAAGAAGAAAACGGCACAGCGCGTGTCAATGCCACGCGTTTCGCTGAAGCAAAAGAAACTGGCGCAAACACCGTCGCTGTAGGATGTCCATTCTGCTTAACTATGATGAGCGATGCGTCCAAAGCAGATGGCGGTGAAATTCAAGTCAAAGATGTAGCAGAGTTGGTCCTGGAGAGAATGAAGTAAAAGGAGAAGCTATCCATGTTGGATCTGAATTCCAAGTTCGGGCGTGTCGTAAAGAGACATCTCAAGAATGAATATTTCGTCTGGTTAACAACAGTGGATTCAAGAGGAACGCCTCAGCCGAGGCCAGTCTGGTTTGTTTGGGACGACGATTCATTCCTGATATTCAGCAAGCCAAATGCGTTCAAGGTCAAGCACTTGAAAAACAACCCAAACGTTTCACTTCACTTCAACACAAAGGACCAACATGGAGATCAACATGTGATCGTTCTGACCGGTGACGCCTTTTTCGATACCATGTCTCCTCTTGCACACATGGTGCCTGCATATCTCAAGAAATATAAAAGCGGCATAATTGGTTTAAAGATGACTCCCGAAGAATTCGGCAATGAGTACTCAAGAGCCATAAGAATCAAGCCAACGGAAGTACGTGGTTGGGAGTAAAATACTCCAGTTCATATGGAGGAACAATGACGAAAGATATGATTCGAACATTGCACCCAGAAAAGAAACAAGGGGTGAACATCAGCAAAGACAAATATGAAATCATTCGCAAGACGATCTTTACCGTTCTGAAACAAAATAAAGAAATGCCTTTCATGAAACTTTCCCGCGCAGTGGAGAAGGAAGTGCGCGGCACATTCGATGGTTCGGTCATGTGGTATGTGACCACCGTCAAATTGGACATGGAAGCGCGCGGCGAGGTCAGACGCGTTCCCAATTCAAGGCCTCAACTCGTCAGGCTCGTCAAATAACTGACACACGGCATAACAGGCAAAACCAGCCCAGCCATCATCAACTCAAACTTTATCTTTAAAATCTATAAGAGACCCAAAATGGCGGATACACCGAATTTTGACATTCAACAAGCGCATACTTTTTTTTCTGATGATTGTTCTAACCGAACCTGGGGCAACATGGACAAAAACAGCATACGTTCCACCGAAGAGAATATGGAAATGTTGCACACAGCCATTGCATCCATCTGGCATTGGTCACAACGCAAGGACGTTACATGCGAAAATCTCTCAGTTGGATATTGGCAGGTATCGCGCGTCTACTGCCTGATCCGGCAACCGAACAACGCCCGCACATATGGAATGTTGGCTCTGCAATACGCTAAAGAATTGTCCCCTTTCTTCAGAGGCTATGCCTACGAAACACTCGCCCGCGCCGAGATGATCGCAAACAAACGCGTCATCATGCTTACGCACCTCGAAAAAGCGCACGAAATGCTCATGCAGATCAACGATGAAGTGAATAAGCAACGGCTCGCCAACGATTTGGAAACCATCCGATAGCCTGCTTTCGAAGCTAACAATTCTAAACGCAAGGGACTATTGTATAATTCGCGGACTTCACCCACAAGGATGATCCCCACATGAAATACAAAATCCCACTCTTATTCATCGCCACTTTACTTTTGGCGGCTTGCTCCACGTCTGCTGTGCAACCTGCGCCAACACTTGATGCTGTCCAACAACAAGGGCAATCCGTCTTCAATCTGCGTTGCGCCCAATGTCACGCCACCGTGCCCGATACGGTTGTGATCGGCCCGTCCATGTATGGCCTTGCCACCCGCGCCGCCACTCGCATGGAAGGCTACGATGCGCAGGCTTACATTGAACACTCGATCTTATTCCCTAAAGATTACATCGTCGATGGTTTCACCGACACCATGCCCACCAACTTTGGCAAAGAACTTACCAGTGATGAACTCAATGCAATCATTTCATACTTGATGACCTTCAAGTAAGACCAATCTGACAAGTCTCATTGGAGGCGATCCGAACAATATAGGATCGTGAAGACCTGTCAGGTTTTTATAAAATCGCCAAACGGAGAAGAAAATGAAAACCTGGATCAAACGCATCCTGCTCGGTCTCGGCGCACTTGCGCTCCTCGGCATTCTCTACGCCGCCTTTGCCCCTCTGTCCTACGATCCCGTTCTCCCAAAAGAAAAATGGGGCGCGGGCGCAAGCAGTGTGCTTCCCGCCTATAGCGGCTTGCAACGAGAATTCCCTGCGCTCAATGGCAAGACCTCACCAGAAAAAACAGAACTCGGCCGCATGTTGTTCTTCGATCCCGTTCTTTCAAAAGATCAAGACCTCGCCTGCGCCACCTGCCACAACCCCAGTCTCGGTTTCAGTGATGGGATGCAAACCGCGCTCAATCTTCAGCGCAATAGTCTGAGCCTTTGGAATGTTGGCTATGGGACCAACTTCTTCTGGGATGGACGCGAACCGACTCTCGAATCTCAACTATTAGTCCCGCTTCATGCACCTAACGAGATGTCTGCTACTGATGAAGAGACCGTATCCCGCCTGAAAGCGATTCCAGCCTACGTAGACCTATTCGATAAAGCATACGGCGACGGCGCGGACTCGGTCACTATTGAGAATCTGCAAACAGCCATCGCATCGTTTGAACGCACACTCATTTCCAACAACAGCCCATTCGATCAATACGCTGCCGGTCAATTCGATGCATTGACCGGACAACAGCGCCGCGGGCTGGATTTGTTCCGCTCGGCATCCACGCGTTGTTTTGAATGTCACGCCGCGCCCACCTTTGGCAACGACAATTTCTTCGTCACTGGCGTGCCCGATCTTGACGGACAGACACACGACAAGGGACGTGCCGCAATTTCCGCAGATGGGCTCGATGGTGCATTCAAAGCACCATCCTTGAGAAATGTGGCTCTGTCTGCCCCATACATGCACAATGGTGCCTTTGCCACTCTCGAAGAAGTGATCGACTTCTACGCCAATGGCGGCGGCATGGATCAAGGCATCAAAGTGGACCGTCACATCAACAAGATCAGTTTAAGCGCACAAGAGAAAGAAGATCTGGTCGCGTTCCTGTATGCATTGACCGATGAAAGCGCAATGCCTGAAATTCCGACGTCTGTGCCTTCAGGATTACCAGTGGTGGAACAATACCCGAACCCGGCGCGTGAAGTTGTCCGCGTGGCGAATGTGGCCGTGACTGAATCAGGCACCCCGAAGCATGAACCGACCACCGTCCGCATGGGACCGGATGAGACGATCCAACAAGCTGTGGATCGGTCTGGCCCCGGCGACACGATCGAAATCCCATACGGCATTTATCACGAGTCTGTCGTGTTGGATTGGAGTGATGTCAAGCTGGTCGGCATCCCGAACAATAAAGGCGAATGGCCTGTGATCGATGGCGAGGGCACGCGTTCAGACGGCGTGATCGCATCGGGCAATAACTTTGAGATGTATAACTTTGCCGTGAAGAATTACACATCGAACGGCGTGTTGGTAGAAGGCGCGACGAAGGTGTACTTGCATGACATGTACATTGAGAATACGGGCGTGTATGGTGTGTACCCTGTGCGCTGTACCGATGTGCTGATCGAGCGCATCGAAGCGACGTTGATGAACGACGCCGCGATCTATGCGGGCAAATCACAGGATGTGGTGATCCGCAATACTTTGACATATGGCAATGTGATCGGCATTGAGTTGGAGAATACGGTCAACGGCGATGTGTATAACAACGTAGCGCACGACAACACGGTCGGCATCTTCATTGACCTGTTGCCGCAATTGCCTTCGAAGGTTTCGATGTACACGAAGGTACACGATAACATCAGCGAAAACAACAATGGCAACAACTTTGGCACCGAAGGGACAGCGGTGGCGCTCATCCCGCCTGGTACGGGCATGCTGATCCTCGCAGCGGATGAGGTAGAGATTTACAACAACACGATCCGAGGCAACAAGACAGGAGGTCTGGCGGTCTTCAACTTGACGATTGGCTTCTCGACCAACGAGATCGATGTAGGCCCGAACCCTGAACATGTCTACGCCCACGACAACATATACGAGAACAATGGATACGATGCTGATCCTTTCGTGAAGAATATGCTCGGCAAAGGATACGATATCATTTGGGATACGAGCGGCGCGGACAACTATTTCGATGAGAAGGTGGCATCATCCTTCCCGCCCGCTCTGCCGAAAACATCGTGGCCCCAACCGTTATACAACTTATACTGGCGAGTAATGAACTTTATAGCCAAGATGGCAAGCTAGGTAAAAGTACAACAAGAAAGAGACCAGACAAAATCTGGTCTCTTTCTTGTTGTATGTGGCTTGCAATAGCTACCAAATGCTTCCATTTGGGGCAGGTAATTGCCAAAACTTTGTTTATAATACTTCTGGAGACTTTAACAATGAATCGCTTATCACCCGTTCTTACACAAGAAGATATCTTTCCGCAATATCGCGGCACACCCGTGGGCTTTTTATTGGAATACCACAACCTCAACCACGAGTACGAGACGTACTCACAGGCACAGCTACTCATCGGCATGTGCATGGACAATCGCAAACATCTGCACATCCCCGACAACTTCGCTTTTATCATCCGCTCGGGAGGAGCCAATTTACGTTACAGTGAATTCAAGGTGTCTTATGCCATCGGCGCAGGAGGAGCGAAGAGTATTGCTTTGATCGGCCACAACCAATGCGGTATGGTCAATCTCGTGGCTCGCAAGGAAATGTTTATCAAAGGGCTGATCGAAAACGCAGGCTGGGAGCGGGCACAGGCCGAAGAGCATTTCATGCAACTTGCCCCCATGTTCGAGATCGGCAACGAAATAGACTTCGTCTTGAGCGAAACTCAACGCCTACGCACACGTTACCCGAAGATCCAGGTCGCTCCGCTGTTGTATAAGGTGGAAGATAATTTACTGTACCAAGTGAAGGAAAATTAAGTTCATTTGTTCAGGCAGGGTTTTCAGACCCTGCCTGAACGATACGAGCCTTTATTTTTTGAACACCTTCTCCAACTCCATCGCCACCAACACCAATGCACCGGTCCCTGTGGCGATAAGCAGATCAACAAGGCTCAACGGCACAACCCCAAAGAACGAGCTCATGAACGGCACGTAGAGTACGATCAACTGTAACACTACGACCGAAAACATCATCCACGCCAGCAATTTATTCTCAAACAAATTCATCTTGAATACTGATTCGGTTGCCGAACGCGAAGCCAGCGCCTGAAAAACCTGCGCAAACGCCAGGAACGTAAAGACCATCGTCTGCCATTGGTCGTAACCGCCGTAGTAATACCACGCGCCGAGCCCCAATGCCAATGCACCGATCAACGTGCCCACCCACACGACCTGTACACCAGCTCCGCGCGCGAACACACCTTCTTTTGGCGAGTACGGCGGGCGATTCATCGCATCTTTTTCGGGTGTCTCCACACCCATGCCAAGGCCAAGCAAACCGTCAGTCAACAGATTGAGCCACAGCAACTGCAATGGCAACAATGGAATCGGTTTTCCAAGGAACGGCGCCAGCAACATCACCAGCACCTTGCCAATATTCCCCGCCACGCTAAAGCGTACAAACTTGCGGATGTTATCGTAGATCGTGCGCCCTTCTTTCACGGCGGCAACAATGGTCGCAAAGTTATCGTCGAGCAGAACCATATCGGCGGCTTCCTTGGAAACATCCGTACCGGTGATCCCCATAGCAACACCGATATCCGCGCGCTTCAACGCAGGCGCATCATTCACACCATCACCTGTCATCGAGACAATATGCCCGCGTTCCTGCAAAGCCTGCACGATCTTCAACTTATGTTCCGGCGATACACGCGCGAACACCTGCACATCATCCACTACATTCTTCAACTCATCGAACGAAAGTTTTTCGATCTCAACGCCCGTCAACACACGCCCCTGTTCGCTGATACCCAACTGACGCGCGATCTCCGAAGCCGTCAGCGGATGATCGCCAGTGATCATGACCGTACGAATTCCCGCAGTCTTTGTGATGGCAACCGCATCCTTCACTTCTTCACGCGGTGGGTCGATCATGCCGAACAAGCCAACGAATGTCAAATTCTGTTCCAAATCGGTTTGGATCACTTCGGGAATCTGATTCAACAAACGGACTGCAACGCCCAAGACGCGCATCCCTTTCTTGGCGAGACGTTCATTCGCCGCCTCGATTCGAAGCCGTAAGCTGTCATCTAACAATTGAGCCTGGTTATTCACCCAAACCTGATTTGACACACCCAAGAGACCGTCCACGCTACCCTTGGTAAAGGCAATATATTTATGATCGCCAACATCCAAACCTGCCAGGGTCGTCGCATCATATTGACCCAGGTGATGGACAGTTGTCATGCGCTTGCGCTCAGAGTCAAAGGGCAATTCAGCCGCACGCGGGAAGGACAGATCCAGCGATGACTTCCAATAGCCCATCTTCGCGGCAGAAACGACCAACGCCCCTTCGGTGGGATCTCCCAACGTGTGAAACTTGTCAGCCCCTTCATCGACGAGACTCGCGTCATTACATAACGCGCCGCCGATCGCTGTCAGCGAAAGAGCTGACTGGGCTGGCACACCCATATTGCGGGTTGTCGTGAATGAGCCGCTTCTGTCCATTTCACCGGTCAGATCCAATTCATGGTCGGCCACATCCAATACAACCACCGTCATGCGGTTCTCGGTGAGCGTGCCGGTTTTATCGGAACAGATCACGGTGACCGAACCTAACGTTTCCACCGCAGGTAATTTGCGAATCAGGGAATTTTTGGCAAGCATGCGTTGTGCGCCCAACGCAAGTGTAATGGTCACAACAGCAGGCAAACCTTCAGGGACAATCGCTACTGCGACGCTGACCGCTGTCAATAACATGTGACGAAGTTCATCGCCGCGTAACACCCCCAGCACAGCGATGATAATGGCAATGAGAACTCCTATGATCGCAAGATTCTTACCAAGCTGATCGAGTCGTTTTTGTAAAGGCGTCTCATCTGAACCGCTTTGTTGAATGAGGTCCGCGATCTTGCCAAGTTCAGTTTGCATACCCGTTTCCACCACGAGTGCAAGACCACGTCCCTGCGTAATGATGGTCCCCATATAACCCATGTTACGGCGATCACCTAATGGAAGGCCTTCGCCAGATAGCATGGCCGTTTGCTTTTCAACGGGCTCCGATTCACCTGTGAGAGCGGCTTCTTGAATACGTAGGTTGACCGCCTCAAGCAGACGCACATCCGCAGGCAGAACATTCCCTGCCTCGAGTTGGATGATATCGCCTGGCACCAGTTCACGCGCTGAGAGTTCCTTGAGTGCGCCATCGCGCAGCACCCGTACATTTGGCACAGACAATTTCTTGAGAGCCGCAATCGCCTGTTCAGCACGATACTCTTGAACAAAGCCAAGAATGGCATACAGGATCACGATGGCCGAGATGGCGATCGTGTTCTTCAAATCGCCAAGCAAGCCTGCGACTACCGCCGCCGCGATGAGGATCAACACCATGGTCGCGGTAAATTGCTCCCACAGGATCTTGAGCGGCGTGCGTCCACCCTTTTCAACGAGCTCGTTGCGCCCGTACTTTGTCAGACGCAGATCCGCTTCCTTTTGTGAAAGACCAGTTTCAGGCTGAGTTTGAAGCGTAGCAAGAGTCGATTCAATGTTTTGTAGGTGCCAGTTCATTTATGAGTCCAGTCTACTTTTGTTTGAGCGCATCCATCCCAACCGAGGAAAGACTGCACGATAATGATACATGAGATAAGAGACAATAACAAGAAAACCGAGGCCGAATATGAAGGGTAAATGCGTTTTGATATATTGGCTGATCAGCATCCATTCATGCCCAAGGACGTATCCGGCGCCGATCAATAGCGTACACCAAACATAGGCGCCGAGAAACGTGGCGAAAAAGAATTTTGGGAAAGGGATCTTTACGATCCCGGCTGGAATACTGACAAGTGTGCGTACACCGGGAATAACGCGCCCAACCATGACAATGCCTGCGCCCCACTTACGGCATTGATCTTCGATCTTTTCAATATACCGAGTATCAATGCGAAACCAATGGGTGAATTTATCGATCACGGGGCGGCCACCGATCCGCGCCACCCAATAAGTGATGGATGCACCAATGGCGCTTCCCAAGCCTGCATATAGACCAGCCAGCGGAATAAATGTTGGCGAGATGCCATGTCGTTCGATCAACATCCAACCTGCGAAGGCCAGAATGATCTCGCTGGGCGTAATACCAGTGGCATTTTCGAAAACCATCAGGCCAAAGACGCCATACCAGCCAAATTTATCAAAGATCATTTGCAAGGCAGATAAGATTGTTTGTTCCAAGGTATCTAGCATTTTGTTTTTCCTGTTTTTCCATACCCCAACAGGGGTAGTATGAATTAAAAAGACCACCGCCAAACACTTTTTGGCGATGGTCTTGCCTTTTGCTGAACAGCCGGGAACGAATTCCGTATTGACGACTGAGCATCCCAATATTTGGGCGGCTACTCCCCATCGGAGTTTTTAGATTATACAGTGGTTTTATTTTTGAACCACGCTAGTTAAGAATATTCTCATCCCAACGGCTGAGGGATCCGATTTGCCACTTGCAATGCTGAACGGATCATCAGGTATTCGGTGATGTTCTCCATGGTGATGAGGCCAACGAGTTGTCCGCCGTGAGTGACGGGCAAAGTCTTTGAGCCAGATTCCTGCAAACGCATGAGCACCATTTCGATCATCTCATACGAATCCACCTCGGGCAGGTCGCGACGGATGAAGTTCATGACCGGGGCAGACTGTCCGTGTTGGGTGAGCGCCAGCATAAATGCGTCACGGTCGAGAATTCCAGCGACCTTGCCATTCGCGTCCACAACGGGAAAGTCATGTTGTGAACCAGCCAATATCAAGGCGACAACCTGTGAAAGATTATCGCGCGGTGACAAGGTTTTGAAATCGGTCAACATGGCACGCGTGATGGGAATTCCGCTGACAGAGTTCTTGACCTGCGCCGCATTGGCTTCTTGTGAAGCGCCGATCCAGACGAAGAAGGCGATGAAGAGCAAGGTGGGGTTTCCGAACAAGCCCAAAAAGCCGAACAACAACGCCATACCCTGACCGATGTTCGCGGCGATCTGTGTGGCACGGACATACTCCATGCGCATGGCAAGGACAGCACGCAACACGCGGCCACCATCCATGGGGAAGGCAGGGATGAGGTTGAACAACACAAGCGAGATGTTCACAGTCATCACGCGTTCAAGGAAAGAACCCGAAGCGATGGTCAGGTCTGTAAGAGGAACCAGATTGTTCGTTAAGTAAAGAACCGCAAATAAGATCGCCGCAATGACCACATTAACGGCGGGTCCCATCAAAGCCACCCACAACTCCTCGATCGGTTTGTCAGGCATGCGCTCCAACCGAGCCACACCGCCAATTGGGTATAAAGTAATATCGCGTGTTTTGATCCCGTATTTTCGGGCGGTTAGGGCATGACCATATTCATGCAAAACCACACATCCAAACAGCGCGAGGATAAACAGTATGCCATTAAGAACCTCGCCCCAGTTCTGATGTTCGACCCAGTGACTATAACCAACCCAGCCGATGAGCAAGAGGAAGGTGGCATGCACATACACATCTATCCCTGCAAAACGTCCAAGTTTCCATTGCCATTTCATTTTTAAACTCCAGTTTTGACATCAGTTCTTGTGAGGGCTACGCCCTCACAAGAACTGTTATGGCCACATTCTAAAGAGCATGTATTAGAAATTTATTTTAAATATCTCTCAAGAACTATCAGAGTTAAATAAAAAGACCCGTATATCGAAAGGATATACGGGTCTCAAGCAAAACACTTAACTCTATTTAATGAGTCCCAGTTTCTTACCAGCTTCGCCGATGACATCCATCGCACGTTCGATCTCACTCGGTTCATGCCCGGCAGTGACGGTAGCACGCAGGCGGGCGAGCCCTTCCGGTACGGCGGGCGAAACAACGGGCAGAACGAACACATCGTTGTGCTGAGATTCGCGTGTCATTGCAAAAGCAGTATCGTCATCGCCGCACAACACAGGGACAATGGCGGTCTCGGTCAACATGGTATCGAAACCCATACTCTTGAGGCCGTTGATGAACAACTTGGTGTTCTCATTGAGACGCTCAATACGCCAGGGCTCATCGAGAATGACCTTGAAGGCCTCGTTCGCGGCGGCGGCCTGTGCAGGCGGCAATGCAGCCGAGAAAATATACGCGCGGCTGGCGTGACGGAAATAATTGATGATCTCCCGTTTCCCAGCCACATACCCGCCCACCGAGGGGATGGTCTTGCTCAGGGTTCCCATCTTGATATCGATCTCACCGTACATATCGAAATGTTCTTCGATACCTGTGCCCGTCTTGCCGAGCACACCCACCGAATGGGCTTCGTCGATCATCAACCACGCATTGTACTTTTTGCACAAAGCGACCATCTTCGGCAGGTCGATGATATCGCCGTCCATGCTGAAGACCGAATCCGCGATCACCAACTTGGCAACACCCTCGGGAGCATTCTTCAACAAACCTTCGAGGTGGTCCATTTCGTTGTGACGGAAACGACGAAACTCTGCACCAGACATCAAACACCCATCTACAATGGAGGCGTGATTCAATTTGTCTGAAAAGACATAATCGCCGCGCCCCATCAAGGTGGAGACGACGGTCAGGTTGGTGGCATATCCAGAAGAATACGTGATGGCGGCTTCGGCATGCTTGAAGTTCGCAATCGTCTCTTCCAATTCGTTGTGGATCGTCAATGTACCGGCCAGCGTGCGGACGCCGTTCGTGCCCGTACCGAATTTATCCACGGCTTTCTTAGCCGCCTCATTAATTCGGGGATGATTGATCAGCCCCAAATAGCTGTACGAAGCGTACATCCCCATCTCCCGCCCATTTACGCGAACTTTCATGTTCGGCAGGATCTCCTGCACGGGTTGGTTATAAAAATACAGATCGTTCGACTTCAAATACGCTAGACGGTCTGTAAAAGCTTGAATGCGGCGCGTTACAGCGTCATTGGTGTTCTGGAAATCCATTGAGATTCCTCCGAGAAAAGATTGGCGGAAGTGTAGCAGAGGGAAGAGGTTCTGTCCAGCAGACTACAAACTAACCGCTTTTCCAAGCTTTGCTGACTGAAGAAAAGCCTGGATCACTGCCACGTTGGCACGGCTATCATCGAGCGAGATATGAGGTTCCTTGCCAAGCAAGATCGCATCAGCCATATCTTCCACTTCACCAATATAGAGCTCCTGTCCCTTGACCTTGATGGTCTCGGTCTTATCGCCGTGTGTGAGCAAAAGTTTTTCATTGACTTGGGGTTTGAACGGACTCAAAATCTTCAAGGAGGCTTCACTGCCCAAAATTTCAACGCCCCAATACAACGGGATATCGAAACTACAATCGATCTGCGCAAGGATATTGTTCGCAAATTTCATTTGACCTGTGAACGTGAGATCGACTCCGCTCGGACCCGTAACCTGTGTGCCAAAAACTTCAAGCGGCGCCTCCCCGACAATGGTCCGCGCGTAGCTGATGGGATAACAGCCTACATCCCAAATGCTCCCTCCGCCCATCGTGGGGTCAAGGCGAATGTCGACTGTTCGGTCGAGGAAAAAGCCAAAGCCCGCACGAATCAGTTTCAAAGTCCCGAGTGAGCCGCTTTTCACCATTTCCTGCACCTTCAACGTTTGCGGGTGGTGACGATACATGAAAGCCTCGGCGACGATGCGTCCATGTTTGTGGGCGGCGGCTTTGATGGCATCCACTTCTTCCACGGTCAAAGCGATGGGCTTTTCGCACAGAACATGCTTACCCGCCTCAACAGCTTTGATCGTCCACTCGGCGTGGAGATGATTGGGAAGCGGATTGTAGATCACGTCAATATCGGCGTCGGCAAGCAAAGCTTCATACGAACCATGCGCGCGTTCGATATGCTTCTCTTTGGCATACGCATCGGCGCTGGCCTGCGAACGTGAAGCCACAGCAAGAAGATGATTGCGCTTGGATACCTGTAAAGGTGGGATTAGCGAACGGTTAATATTTGCCGTGGAAAGCAATCCCCAGTTGAGAACTTTCTTTGTCATAATGAACTACCTTTCTAGATAAGAATAATCCCGAAGGCGGTGTATTGAGCCTGTCGAAATAGCTGGCACTATTATAGAACCAAAATCGCAAGTTCAAACCCCGAAGGGGTGAAATGATTCTAGAGATTGCAAGTGATTTTTTAAACAACCCCGAAGGGGTGTCATATAACCAAAGCTATGACACTCCTTCGGGGTTTGATAAATCCGTTTCCATTTCTATAAAAATTTCATCCCTTCGGGATTGTATACGCCCATGCAAAGGTGACAGTCATTTTGCTCCCTACGCTTTGCTTCGGGAGTGCTTCGCAAAAGTGACTGTCACCTACTATGAACAAAACTTACATCCTCGCTTCTCTGCTTCGACAATGGCCTGATCACTGGACCAGAAAAAGTTTTCCTCGCCGATCACTTTGATGAGGTCGGCGCGTTCGAGCATTTGCCGTGCGTTCTCATGGACTCCTGCAAGCATGAGCGTGCCGCCTTGCTTGTGTAGTCGTTCGTGCAGACGATGGATAGCTTCGACACCAGCGGTATCCACATGCGATACGCCGCGCATCGAGAGGATCAACGCATGCGTATCCTTTAGATTTTGGAAGGCTTCGTTGAATTGACCTGTGGCCGCAAAGAAAAGCGGACCCGTGAGGAAGGCAACTCTCACATGTTTGCATTCGCCTGTTGTTTCGATGCCTCGTTGCTTTAAGCGTTCGACATCGATCTCCTGAACATCAATATCAATGCTTGCAAGTTTATTAAGAAAGACTGCACCCGCGAGGAACGAACCGATGAGAATAGCTTGCGTCAGATCGAGGATCACGGTTGCCAGCATTGTGACAGTGAAAGCGATCATATCGGTCTTGAAGCGTTTGCCGAAGATGAACTTGATCGCGTCCCATTCGTTCATGCGGACGGCGGTCACCATCAACACACCTGCCAACGCCGCCAAAGGGATGCGACTCATGAAGGGCGCGAGCAAGAACATGGACAACAACAACCCCACCGCGTGGACAATGCTTACGAGGCGGGTCTGTCCGCCTGATTTGATGCCGACGCTGGAGCGCGCGATCGCCGCCGTGGCAGGGACTCCGCCGAAGAACGGGATGAGCATGTTGCCGATGCCTTGTGCGACGAGTTCTTGATTCGCTTGCAGGCGGATGCCTGTCATGTTCGAGCCTACTGCACCGCACAGCAAGGACTCAACTGCGCCGAGTGCAGTAATCGTCAGGATGGGAGCGATGAACTCAGGGAGGTTTGTCCACGGGATGTTGGCAAAGCTCAGGCGGTCATTGAGGAGAAGAGTTTGCGGGATGGCTCCGATCATTGGGGCAGACCAGTTCAAAGTCCAATTGAGAAGCGTGGCAAGGATGATGCCGAGGAGCGAAGCGGGGAATCGTGCTGTCCATTTTTTCGGCATGAACAGCATCGTCGCAATGACGAGTAACCCGAGGATCAGGGATTGAAAGCTTGGGGCGAATCCGCCTTGAAAATATCCAAGCAGTTTTTGAGCGGCAGTATCGGTGGCGGGAGTTTTGACTCCAAGGAAGTTATCGATCTGACCGATGAAGATGATGAGCGCGATACCCGAGGTGAAGCCGCTGATGACGGGCGCAGGGATGAAGGCGATGAAGCGACCGAGGCGCAGGAGACCGATGAGGAGCAGGAGCACGCCCGAGAAGAGACCCGCAACCCAAATGCCTTCGAGACCGTAGCGTTGGACGAGGACAATGAGGACGGCGGACATGGCGCCTGTGGGTCCGCTGATCTGGAACGGTGCGCCCGTGAGAGCGCCCATGATGAAGCCCGCGAGAATGGCAGTGACCAACCCCGCCGCCGCGGACGCACCCGAAGCAACCCCGAACGCGAGGGCCAGTGGCAGGGCAACAGCGGCAACAGTGAGACCCGCCAATAGATCCTGCTGGAACTTGGCAAGCGAATAGTTTGAGAACTCGTCTTTGTAAAGGCGAGCAAGTGAACGACGTGGCATATTTAGTTTTCTCCGAAATAGAATATGTACAAAGGCATGCTGCTCCCCCAAGGCGTCCTTTGTGTCAACGGCGGGATTGTAACATAAAGATGTTTGCCCGAATAAAATTTATGGTCTAAAATTAGCAAATATGCAGACATTACTTGAGGTTTTAAAAGGCCTCTGGGGGAAACCCTGGTTCTCTGAGATTTTGCTTATTCTCTTTTTTGCGTCGGTTTTTCTTTGGCAAACATATTCAAGAACGGTAAAAGTTCTACGACAAAAAATTAAATCAAAACCAAACGACTATGAGGCTCATTATCAGCTAGGGGACCTTCTAACCGAAGATGAAATGTATGAAGAAGCCGAAGACGAATTCAGGCGTGCAATTGAACTTAATCCACAAGATATAAGAGCATATCGTTCACTATTCTGGCTTTTGGATGAAACGAATAGATTGGCTGAGGCCGAAGAGATTCCCAGACAAATGATTGCCTTATTCCCACAAGATGGTCTCAGTTACACATATCTGGGAATAAATTTAGAAAAACAAGGCAAAAACATTGAAGCCGAAGAGATGTTCAAGAAAGCTTTATCTCTCGCGTCAAACTCAAGTTATATTCATATCTATTATGGCAGGTTTTTAGCGAAACTACATCGCTTTGATGAAGCCGAAAACGAATTTCAAGTTGCCGTAAAAATCGACCCAAACGAAACAAGCGGTCATCTAAATTTAGCCAAGCTCTATAGATCATCCAATCGCAATCAAAACGCTGAAGATATTTACAAGAAACTTATTTCACATTACCCCCACGACGAAAGAGCCTATGCTGAGTTTTGGGAGTTACTAAAAAACGATAACAGAATTAGCGATGCAGAAATTTTTTTCAAACAAGCATCATTAAAAAACACAAAAGACATTTTTATAAAACAAATTATAGCCTTATCTCTCTGGGGTCAAGATAAGTTTGAAGAACTTGAAGCACATGCTGAAAAATTAGTTAAATTGCAACCTGACAATGTATACAATCTATTAGCCTATGGACACACTTTGGACAAACTAAACAAGGACAATCTTGCTAAAAAAATATGTCAACAGGCTGTCGAAAAATTTCCACATGAATCCGAAGCTCATTTTTTTCTAGGGCAAATTCTCGAAAAATCAAAAGAATATGAAGAAGCAATGGTATGTTTTAAAAGAGCATTTGAAATGGAACCCGACAATAAAGGTTTTTTTGAATACTTAATTAACTTTCTCAGAAAAACTAAAAATTATCATGATGCTTTAGAACATCTTTCTGTATTCCTCAAAAACAATCCCGAAGACTTTACAACTTTAATGACGATTGCTTCAATAAAAAAATCAACGGGTGACACGAAGGAAATCGAAGAATATGTAGAGAAAGCACGTGCTTACACTCCAAAAAATGAGAGCTATTGGTATAACATTGCATGCTTGGAAGCGATTCTTGGAAACAATGCTATAGCATTTCAAAATTTAATCCAAGCGAGAGATGAAAATCACCTAGACAGAGAATGGGCATGGGAAGATCCTGACCTGCAATGGATACGAGATGACCCACGTTTCGTTGAAATTGTCGGCCCAAAGCCTGAAAAATAAGAACTCTACAACAAAGAACTCGGAGACACTGTCTCCGAGTTCTGCTTTATGCAACCGTTTCAAACACCACAATCGGAATGTGGCGCGATGTCATCTTCTGATAATCCAAATACGGAGGATGCTTCTTTGTCGCCCAGTCCCACAGACGAGCGTATTCATCCCCCTGCGTGTCACGAGCGGTCACTTGAAGCGTTTTTCCATTCACGGTTAATTTCGCACGGGGGTTTTTGAGGATGTTCAGGTACCAGTCCGCGTGATTGTCCCTGCCCCAGTTCGAGGCCACGATCAGATACTGCCCTTCGTGGAAGAAATAGGCAATCGGGACCTCACGCAGTTGTCCCGTTTTGCGACCCGTTGTTTCAAGCAGGAGAATGGTCTGTGTGCCGAGGTTGGAGCCGATCCGTCCGCGTGAGATGCGGATGAGGAAGGCGTTGACGTCCATAAAGAGTTTGACGAAGAAGTTTTTCATTGTACTGTCCATTGTATCAGCGATGATGTGAACCATCATCTGCTTACGTGTTGAACATTTTTTAAAGTATACTCGTCACGACAAATCTTCTGAGGAGAGAGATGATGTTCAACCTATTCAAGAAAAAAGATGACAAGAAAAAGCCCGCTGATATCAACAACCCGATCCGCGATATGATGCTGGGCGATGTGGCGCCCATGGACTGGCCGAAGGGAGAGTCAAATGATATCCCCTGGTCCATGTTCGTGCAGGCAAGAGACCTGATCACCAAGCAACAGAATTTTCCAGAAGCCATCAATATTTACAAGAAGATCACAGAGATGCCCGATCTCGAGTCACGTCACTATTTACAGGCGTGGCACTTCCTGCGCAGGTTGAACGTCAACCCACCTGCTGAGTTGAATGCGAAGGTCTACGGCGTACTGGTGGATGTCCATTTACCCAATGGGCTCGAATTTGTTGCGGCGTATGCCGATCATCATGCCCGCTATTTCAACTACACAGGTAGCAGTGTGATCTGGGAAGCGCCCGACTCTTCCCTCAATGAGACAATTGACGCCTTGTTAGGTGTCTGTCAACAAGTGGCGAATCTGCTCCAACCGATCAATGTCCATCCCAACCCACCGCAACAGGTCGATGCCGTGCAGATCAACATTCTGACACCCAGCGATATCCGTCACGGCATAGGGACGTTCAAACAACTGGCAGAGAATCCATCTGCCAACAATATCATCAACGGCGCAACCTACTTGATGAGAACCCTGATAGATAAAACTTCAAAGAAGTAAATGAAAAAACTCGGAGCGGTTGAACCGCTCCGAGTTTTGCTATCCAGCCAGCTTCTTCAATTCTTCTTCGCCAATGATCTTCACTCCCAACGACTTCGCCTTCTCGAACTTTGACCCTGGCGCTTCACCCAACACCAAATAACTCGTCTTCTTGCTGACGCTATCGGTCACCTTGCCGCCATGTGACTCGATGAACGCCTTCGCATCGTCACGCGAGAACATGGGCAATGTCCCTGTGACGACGAACGTCATCCCTGCGAATGCATCCGATGCTTGAGATTTGGCGTTCGACGCCCCACCCTTCGGCCACATCCCCACCGCTTTCAACTTCTTCAACACTTTTTGATTCGCAGGGCGTGCGAACCAATCCACAATGGATTCGGCGATGTTCGGGCCGAGGCCTTCGATCTCCATCAATTCATCCACTTTGGATTTAGACAACGCATCCAACTCAGGGAAAGCTGAAGCCAGATCCCCGGCCATCACCTCACCGACGCCGTGGATTCCCAGCGCCGCGATCAACCGCGCCAGAGATTGCTGTTTCGAATTCTCAATCGCAGTCAACAGATTGTCGGCTTTCTTATCTTTGAATCCTTCCAACTCAAGTAATTGATCTCGCTTGAGCGTATACAAGTCTGCCACATCCTTGACCAGACCCGACTCGATCAACTGTTCCACAATTTTGATGCCCAGCCCCACGATGTCCATTGCCCCGCGTGAAACGTAATGCTCGATGTTCCGCACCAACTGCGCCGGGCACGCCGCATTGACGCAATACCACGCTACCTCACCCTCAAAATGTTCCACAGGCTGATCACACGCGGGACATTTCGTCGGCGGCTTGAACTTCTTCTCCTTGCCCTTGCGCGCATCCACTACAGGGCCGATCACATACGGTATCACTTCCCCCGCTCGCTTCACCAACACACGGTCGCCTACACGGATGTCCTTTTCAGCGATGAAATCAAAATTATGTAACGTGGCACGTTCAACAATGACGCCACCGATCTCAACAGGCTCCAGCATCGCATACGGGGTCAGCACACCTGTACGCCCCACCGCCACACCGATGTCATTCAGAGTCGTTGTCACTTCACGCGCAGGGAACTTGAACGCAATCGCGCCACGCGGGTCCTTGCCCACAAAGCCCAACTCCGCCGCAAGAACCAAATCATCGATCTTGATGACCATGCCGTCCGCTTCGTATGGCAAATTATCGCGGCCTTCGTTCCACGTTTCAGTATAAGTAATCGCCTTCTCAAGAGTATCGAAACGCTTAGCCACATCTGTCACAGGAAAGCCCAACGTCTTGAGATATTCCAAGATCTCCCATTGAGATGTGGGAACCTTCCCGCCTTCAGACGCAACGATCTGATACACCAACAACGTGATCGGACGTGACGCTGTCAACTTTGGGTCAAGCTGACGTAACGCTCCCGCCGCCGTATTGCGCGGGTTTTGATACGTCGCTTCGCCTGCTTCTTCGCGCTTGCGATTCAACTCTTCAAATTCCTTATTCGGGATGAATGCCTCGCCTCGCACGACCAGATAGCTGGGTACTGAAACCTTGGCCTTTGACTCCACTGGTATCCTGAGCGGGATCGCCCGCACCGTCCGCAAATTGGATGTGATGTCCTCGCCCACTTCCCCATCTCCACGCGTTGCGCCTTGGACAAAGAGTCCATCGCGGTAATGGAGTACAACCGATAAGCCATCGATCTTCGGCTCAACGACAAATTTAGCCTTCTCCACGCGGTCATCAATTTTGGAGACGCGTTCCAGCCAGGCACGCGCATCGTCCGCGCCAAAGGCATTCGCCAGCGAGAGAATCGGAGCGGGGTGACGAACCTTCTCGAAACGGTCAGCAGGCTTGGCACCGGCGCGCTGCGTCGGCGAATCAGGCGTCACCCAATCGGGATGCTCAGCTTCGATCCGCTTAAGCTCATTCGACAGCTTATCAAATTCCAAGTCACTGATAATCGGCGCATCCAAAACATGATACCGATAATTGTGCGCGTGGATCTCTGCTTTGAGTTGTTCGTAGTGGGATTTAGTCGTCATAGATAAATTATAGTCCAGTTGAAAAATTGTGCTATAGAGTAGAGTTGAACAAAAAAGCCACACCCCTGCATTGTCTTTAAAGCATCATCTGATCTGCTTTTTGCAAAGTCTCAAGTGAATCAAAAATATAATAACTCGCGACAAAAACGCATTCTATTACAGGCAACATCGTACGGTTGGCTGAGAAAGTCAGATGCCAGTTTAGGTCATACGGCGTGAGAAGATATACAACAAACATACCAACATAGTAGATACTGGCTGTCACCAACGCAGGGACCGCCATCTTTGGAACAGCGTGGTTTCGTGCGATTGAGACAAAGTACAACAAACCGAAAAGCAACAATGAACCTTCAATATATTTGTATGTCTGTTCAAAGATCAGGATAGCAGAGCCATCCTTCATCCGTTCAATGATATTAGCGATAGATTCGGCAGTTCCAATTTTCAGGTCATTCGACAACCCGTAACTTCGCTTGTAAAAGGTCCATAGCACAAAAGGCAACAGAACGATCACAGCACAGGCAATTTTTCTCCAACTGAATATGTGCTGTCGAATATCGGCATGTCTACTTTTTTTCATGTAAAAACCTGCAACAGCGACGGAGACCACCCCAGCGAATAGCGCCAACACACCTTCGTTCTTTAAACACAAAACAAAGGCTAAACAAGCCAGACTGGAATAAAGGTCTATAGAATCATTGCGCTGGATATATCTACCTAACAACAACATTGCAACCGCTACATACATGGCAAGGTATCCATCCATGTAGCCATTCCAAATCCACAAGTGAATACTAAAGGGAATTATTAAAATAAGAACAACAAAACTGATCGATTTACGCGCAAAGCTGAACAGCCACATAACAATAGGCACAAGGATGAAGAAAAGTGATATTTTGGGAATATATTCGTTCCAATAACCAAGGATATAGGTTATTTGTGCGGCTATGCTTGGCACAAGGTTTGGATAATCAACATGTGAGAACGCCACTAGGGGAAGCTGCCATCCAGCTGACAAACCAATAGATCCCGCCGCATAGATCATTTTGGCATGGAAAAACCAAATAGAGCGAGCATCCCAATCCTTAAGTGGCTCAAATAAAATACTACTCAGGAAAAGCGAACAAACAAGAGCGACGCCAAGCCATTTATTGAGCGATTCACCTACAGTGCGATTCTTGGCATACCAACTACCTAAACGCCACACGCCCAAAATGGCGACAATCCCACCTACAAACAGGCCAATGGAAAGCGAACGAAATATTAACACAATGCCATAATTGACAATAACCCCAAGGACAATAGCTAATGCTATCTTTTGAAGCAGAGGGAAAGCCTTATGTTTGTCTGTCGAATCATCATGAAACAACAAATCGATAATCAGCCAGCCTAAACCTATAAAATAGGAAAAACCAAAGCCAAGCAAGAGGGATAGTCTCAAAATATTAAGGACAGTATGCAAGACCCACATCTCCTCGTTCTTTTATTTCAGTGCACCCTGCCATATTCTGGATTTCGTCCAATGAGCACAAAACATACTTTGAGGAGGCGTCTTTCCTAACTGGCCAGGCAGATTCAATAATACGTTGACTGCCCTCCTGCTCATATGTAGTACACAATCGGTAATCACTAATTTTGCTCTCTTCAATAAGAACAACCATTCGCCGAACATGAACAGGCAAAGCTTCCTTTCCTGAATTGAGTGCAAACAAGTTTGACATTGACGTTCTAAAAGACGACAACATACTTATGCTTAGATTCGAGTCTCTGACTTCAACCCAAGTATCGAAGATGGGGGTCTTAAAAAGGATGATTGCCAAAACTGATATGGCAATAAGAGTAAAGTTTCTCAGGCGAAAAACGGACATGGAGAGAAAAAGGAAAAGCACGAATATTGCATAAAACTCATTCCCCCGTTGATATTGGAAAAACGCCCAGCTACCAAGCAAAAGGATTTGCAGTATGTATCCAGGAGTTGACAGTCTTTTTCTGATCTCTGTTAGCTTACCGTTAATGTTCATATATTTATAGCAAATATTATAACGGATTGTAATTGCCACCAAATGCAACTGGGGTATTCCAAGCATGAGCGCCACCGAGGGTTAATTCTTGGCGGCGCTCATTTATAGCCTCGGTTCTGATTTTCTATTACATACCCGTCATCTGATAAATTTGGATCAAATTCCCGCACGTATCGTTGAATATCGCTACGGTGGTCGTGCCCATGTTGGTTGGCTCCATGGTGAAATCCACGCCTAATTTCTTCATACGTTCATATTCATTATGGATGTCGCTGACTTGGAAGGCAGTGAACGGAATTCCATCCTTCACAAGTGATTCCTTGAGCGCTTTCATGGCAGGATAACTGGCATTCGGTTCAAGCAGGAGTTCCGTGCCATCGGGCTCCTCGGGCGAGACAACGGTGATCCAACGGGCGCCCGGCCCAAGAGGAATATCGTGTTTTTTCACAAAGCCCATCACCTCTGTATAGAACTTTAAAGCCTTGTCGTAGTCATCGATAGAAACACTGGTAAGTTTGATTTTCATTTTGTTTATCCTTTGGACAGAAGTTGGGTGGCGGCACTACAACCAAGTTGACGGAACTCACTGGGACTGAGACCGTACTGCTGTTTGAATGCTTTGCTGAACGCCGCATGCGACTCGTACCCCGCTGCACGGGCCACCTCCGTGATATCCACAGCACCCATGCGGAGTTTACGCCCTGCACGTTCCAGCCGCAGACGGCGGACATAACTAACCGCGCTCTCGCCAACCTGCGCCGTGAAGACGCGATGGAAGTGTGGCACAGAGAAGCCTGCAACATCTGCCAACACTTCGCGATTCAGGTCTTCGTGAATGTGCGTACGGATGTACAGCTTTATGTCCTCGATGGTCTCAGAATATTCTTGAGTGTTTAAAGTGTCGGTCACCATAGGCAAACTATAGTATATCAAGACCCCTATCCGCTATTCCAAATGTATCATTTTCGGGCATCAACTTGGATAATGGCGCTCAAGCCCAGCCGTGCCTAATGCACGCGCGATCAAACGCTCCCCTTCACGAAGTTCCATATCACCAGTTAGTGTATTAATGATGTTATCTCCGAAGTCGCCATATTCGCGTCCCTTGCAAATCAAAGTGACCTTCTCTTTGCCCAATCGTTGAAACTCCACTTGAAAGTTCTCAGGCGTGCCACGGACTTGGGCAAGGCTGGCGGGTGCAATAATCAATTCCTTTTTATCCTGCTGACGCAGATAAAGAAACGCGAGCGGCATCTGCATGGACGTGCCCCATAGCCTGGATCGAAGAATGGTGCCTTCAACCACGATTCCCTCACGGTCAAACTGATGGGCCGATACCCACCACCACTCCACTGCCAGTTGACGTCCCCAATATTGGGTGATGGAACCAGGCACACGGCCCAGAGTGGTTTGATGCGAGCCGTGGCGGATCCAACCACTGAATGTCACAAGAGGCGCACCGAAGGATAACAAGTCGGGCATCTTCAACAACCGGGCAGGGAAGATATCTGGCTCGACCCAATCGCCGTTCGGGACGATCGTCAAATCCCACGAAACTTCTCCCGCATGTCCAACTGTCCGCTCGGCGGTCATGAAGATATCCTTGGGCATAAGGGAATCCAGTTTCTCAAAGATGACTTCGCGCTTATATGGCGAATGGACACTGACACGCAACACATGCTCATTGTTCTTGCGACGCTCGATCCAATCCACGATCAAGGCAACTGGACCTGCGTTGACTTTGAAGAACCAATATTCAAGAGCGGCGGAGGGATGAGAAGCCAACATGGATGTGTTTTTTGAATTCAGGAGTTGTACTTGTATAGGGGATGATCGGCGTTGAGTTGCAGTAGATCCCACAGATTGCCATATAGGT
This sequence comes from Candidatus Defluviilinea proxima, assembly GCA_016721115.1. Classification (NCBI taxonomy): domain Bacteria; kingdom Bacillati; phylum Chloroflexota; class Anaerolineae; order Anaerolineales; family Candidatus Villigracilaceae; genus Candidatus Defluviilinea; species Candidatus Defluviilinea proxima. The sequence continues at coordinate 2,651,487 of JADKIW010000001.1, read as the reverse complement.
CTTCAAAAACAGCGACTATTCCATATGGGGCTTCTTTAGGTGGTCGGATGAATTTGATGCCTTTGGAAACCATCTCGTTGTAATCACGCCAGAAATCATCAGTGCTCAGAAAGAGGAAAACCCTGCCGCCTGTTTGATTGCCAATGAAAGGTTCCTGCTCGGGCTTCGATGCTTTCGCCAAAAGAAGGGTAGTGCCATTGGCATTGGGAGGCGCGACCACCACCCAGCGCTTATCCTGTTCTGGCTGATATGTATCTTCAACCAATGTAAAATGCAGTTTCTCTGTATAAAAAGAGATCGCTTCGTCATAGTCCCTGACGACCAACGCAATATGGATGATTGACTGTTTCATATTGAAATTATACGCCTGCATCTAGAATCAAATTTGCTTTTGCTATTGCTTTGTACCATGGCTTTATATAGGTGTCGTCTAAATACTTGTTGTTTTTGTTTACTTGTTCGATAAACCAGTTAAGCATTCCGTCCCATACCTTGAGATCACGTGGACCGTGTAATTTCCATCCCAATTCCTCTAGCAACCAGTTGCTTTTGATGCTATTTCTGAGTTGTGATGTACAAATCCAATTATCAAATTCATCTTTTCCACCCCTAGACACAGGGATAATATGATCAATTGTTGGAATCAATTCCCAATATGCAATATGACACTTATCTAATCTCCAATTCTTTTGGTAAGGAAAATCCTGAGGTAGTTTGGTTGATAATATCTTCAATACAGGTGGAAAAAATAATTTAGCTCCAGAATACCTATCTGTGAATCCATCGCGAAGAAAAACTTGAAGCTTTTCGAAATGGTTGTAGTTCCTTGATTTATTCTCACCCATAGGTATGAATTTGTATTCTGATAAAAGTATGTTAATGGCTTTTGTATCTTCGTCTTGATTTATATACTCACATATGTCTTTAATGATATCTGCTCTTTCTCTCATCTTCATAGGCCTTTCTTTTTCTATTTCCAAATATTCCCATACCCATATTCGCCTTCCAACAACTTCCCCTCCGCGAAGCGACTGAATCGAAACGGCGTGATATCCACCGTCTTTGGTGTTCCATCCAAAATCAACTCTGCCATACTTGCACCCGCCGCAGGCGACGTTTTGAATCCCGTGCCGCTCAAGCCACAGGCAAGGTAGAAACCACCCAAGTCCGTGCCGCTATAGATGGCGCGCTGGTCTGGCGTAATACCATCGCGCCCCACATGGATGGAGTGTAAACCGCTCTCTTCAAGTTTCGGAATGCGTTGAAGCATGGCATCGACGAGCTTGTCAAGAAAAGTAGGCGTTGGTGTCTGGTCTTCGGCATCGGGCCCTTCACCGCGCATCGATTCATCTTCACCTGCGGCAAGAATCAGCGCACCACCCTCAGGGCGAAAGTAACAATTGATAGTATCGTCGATCACTGTAGGGATCTTACCAAGGGATGCTGGGCGATGGAGAAACGCCACATCGTGCGTCCACGTCTCAAGCGGGATTTCAACATCAGCGAGTTTTGCGACATGCTTCGCCCACGGTCCCGCCGCATTGACAACTGTCGGCGCCGCAAATTCACCTTTGGTGGTGCTGACGCCTGTTACCCGTCCGCCTGATACGTGGATGGCAGTCACTTCACAATTCTGGATCAACGTTGCGCCGTTGCGTTTGGCGGCATCGATGAACGAGTTGGTCGTGAGAGTCGCATCACCATAGCCTGAATCAGGCTCATAGGCGGTAAAGTCAAAATGCTCGGTGACCAGATCAGGGAAGAGCTTCTTCACATCATCGGCAGATACAACCGACGTATTGATGCCAATACTCCGCTGATTAATGACATTACCACGCAATTGCGCTTCATGTTCGCGCTTGGAAATTTGCAAAAAGCCTGTGTTGATGAAACCGCAATCCCCGCCAACCCGCTCCTTCCAATTGGAATAGTAGTTTTTATAGCTGATAAACGCCAGCTCACATTCAACCTTGAGATCATAGTGCATACGGACAAGTCCGCTGGAATAGCCAGTTGCGCCAGACGCAGTGACCTTGCGTTCGAGGATGGCGACTTTGAGTCCACGCTCGGCGAGGTGAAAGGCGGTACTAGCGCCCATCACACCTGCACCGATGACGATGGCATCGTAAGTTTGAGTCATAATAATTTCCTTTTTAACCACAAAAGGCACGAAGAGCACAAAGGGAAAACCAAGGATGGAGTTTGTTGATTTTTTGTGGAATTTCGCTATGGTTGGCGGAATTGTAGCAGGATTCAAAAGTATTTCGGTGGTTGAGTAGGGCTGAGCGTTAGAGAAGTGGAATGAAATGAAAATAATAAGCTCAAGCCGCCGTCCCCGGCGGCGATTTGCGAGCAAGCCCTGTGCCGAGGACGGCGCAGGGAGCGAGACATAAGTTATACTTCCAACATGTCCCGTGAACAGATCGGTCTCTTTGGCGGCACATTCGACCCGCCGCATCTCGGTCACTTGATCCTCGCTTCTGAAGCATTCTCCCAACTCGACCTCGACCGTCTCTTGTGGATTCTCACCCCCAACCCTCCGCATAAACAGGATCAACTCATCACATCCGTTGAGCATCGCCTTGCGATGGTTGAACTCGCCATTCAAGATAACCCCACTTTCGAGCTGTCACACGTCGAGTTGGATCGACCCGGTCCGCATTACACACTGGATACGATCCAATTGGTCGCAGATCAATATCCCGATTCAGATATTACGCCCATCATCGGCGGCGACTCGTTGCGAGACCTGCCCAAGTGGAATCGACCGAAAGAACTTCTGCAAGCCTGTCACTGGGTGGGCGTAATGCACCGCCCAGGCGAACAGGAAAATCTCGAAGCGTTGGAACAGCAATTACCGGGCATCAGTTCCAAGGTCCATTATGTGGATGCGCCGCTTCTCGAGATCGCCTCGCGTGAAATACGGAGTCGCATTGCGGACGGCAAACCATTCCGCTATTATCTACATCCAGCGGTGTATGAATACATTGAGGAACATCAGCTTTATCAGGCAGATACATCCCTCCTCAACCTGCCCAAATGATTATATACAATTTATAATGTCATCAGTCCATAGAGGTGCTGATGACCAACTCCCCACTCAAAGAAGAAATTGAACTCAACACAAAGAGGCCTCTCAAAGAGGATATTTTTGATGCCTTGCTCGAGAAGATCATCTCTGGTCAGTACAAGCCCGGCGTCTGGCTGAGACAGGAAGACATCGCGTCACAACTTGGCGTTAGCATGACTCCCGTCCGAGAGGCATTGGACTTGCTCGATGCCGCTGGTCTTGCGGAGCGTGTGCCGTATCGCGGGGTGCGCGTGCCACAGCCATCACAAGAAGAGATCGCAGAATCCTACGCCACACGTTTATTGCTGGAAAAAGCTGTCAACCGGGCAGCGGCTCTTAACCGGGAGCAGGCACACGTCGAGGCATTGAAGCGGATCGTCAGCCAATCCAAAAAGTTGATTCGATTGGATCAGATGTCTGCTTCCCACAAGCTCAGCGTGGACTTCCACTTCACGATTGCGGATGCATCAAAAAACTCCGCGCTCATGCGCGCGTATAAAATGGCCGCAAACTCTTTCCCCGATTGGATGTTGTATCAGGCGATGTTCGAATACCCTGAGGCGCTGGAGGAAAGCGTCAAAGAGGAATATCGAGAACATCTTGCCATTGCCGAGGCGATCGAGGCGCGTAACCCAGATCTGGCCGAGCAACGCGCCGTGGAACATATTCGCGAAATTGGCAATCAGCTTGTATCATATTTGGGGGTTCCGCAAACGTTATTGGACGAAAAGACAAAGCATTTGGGTCTATAAATTAAAGATGGTATCAGGGAGTTTGCTCCCATAATCCCGCCAGCCAGCTGGCTGATTTCATATTAGGAGAAATTATGTTTGAAGAACTTTATAAGCAAATGGCACAAAGCATCATCGAAGGCGAAAAAGAAATTGCAATCGAGCTGGCACAAAAATCCATTGAGGTGGGCATGCCACCTTTGGACGCCATCACAAAAGGATTCGTGCAAGGTGTGAACTATATTGGCGACCTGTTCGGCAAAGGCGAAGCCTTTCTACCTGAGCTGGTGATGGCAGGCGAAGCGATGAAAGCGGCAGTGGCAGTGCTGGAACCTGAGTTATTGAAACTCGGCGAAGCGCGCGAGATGATGGGACGCGTCGTGCTCGCAACCGTCGAAGGAGATATTCACGAGATCGGAAAGACTCTCGTTGGCACCATGCTCACCGCTTCGGGCTTTGAGGTCGTTGATCTGGGTGTAGATCAATCCGCTGAGAAGATCATCGGCAAGGCACTCGAAATTGATGCCAATCTGATCGGCTTGAGCGCACTTCTCACAACAACAATGGTGCGGCAACGTGAGTTGATCGAAGAGTTGGATAAGGAAGGCTTGCGTCCGCGCATTCAAGTGATGGTAGGTGGCGCACCGATCACGAAAGATTGGGCGACAAAGATCAATGCAAATGGCACATCAGAAGATGCTATTGGCGCTGTGCAATTGGCTAAGAGGTTGGTTGGAAAGGAGTGACCCTCTTTGCTCAACCTCAACCAACTCCTACGCGTTCCATACGTCGATTCCCATTTTGACATTTCTCCCGACGACTCTAAACTCGCTTTCGCATGGAACAAGACCGGCGAATGGCAGATTTACGAATTACTCCTCGCTGAGCGGAGCATACTTCGACTGCGGGCTGAGCAAACACCGCTCAGGACGGAAACATTCACAGCAAAAAGCGCAGCCGAAACGTGGGGCGAGGAAAACATTAGGCAAATTACATCTAGTTCTGGCGGAAAATTTAATCCACGCTACTCCCCCAATGGCTCACAACTTGCTTATGTTCTGGATGTAGACGGCAGTGAAAGTTATCATCTTGTTGTCTTTGACCCATCTACTAATACGCACACTGATCTAACACCAAACATCAATTATGCTTTGCAACCGAACTTCTGTTGGTCACCGGATGGAAGTCAACTTGCGTTTCTCAGCGATGAGCAGGGACATTTCAGCGCATACATCATTTCATCAATTGGCGGCGAGCCGCAACTGGTGCTGGACACCGGTCACCCTGCCTGGCAGGTGGAATGGTCACCGGATGGAAAACATCTCGCTGTCTCATGCGAAATGCATGGACAGGATTACGGGATATTCATTGTTGATGTAGAAACGAAAGAAGTTACTCAAATCCCGTTGAATGCACACGAACCCGAATGGTCACCCAATGGAAGCAAACTCGCCTTTCACTCTGATGCTCATGACTGGTTTGATATCGGGATGTATGATCTAAAAACAAAAGAGGTTGTGTGGGTCACGCAAAGCGAAGGGGATTCGCAGTCTGCAACATTTGTATTAGATAATTCAACGGATACATCCACTCACCAAATTGCCTACACGCAAAGCAAAGGCGCGGTGAATTGGATTGAAGTAGGCCCTACGGATAACAATGTGCTTCGACTGCGCTTCGCTCCGCTACCCTTCGGGCACAATGTCAGCACGGAAGGACAAGAAAAGTATCGGGTTGGAAAAGGCATCCATAACGGAATCAGGTTCACGTCCGATATGAAGCGGATAGTGACAATGTTTAGTAGTCCCAGCCAGCCACCTGATCTTTGGATGATCGATGTTGAGTCAGGTGAGGCTATCCAATTAACACATTCGTTGCCAGAAGAGTTATCAAAGGCTGAGTTTGTCATGCCCGAGGAAATCCAATACGCAGGCATGGACGGCGCACAAATCCCTGCGCTATTGTTTAGTTCACAACAAGTGCCCGCGCCTGCAGTGGTAATGATCCATGGCGGACCGAATTGGCATTACTCGGCGGAGTGGAATCCGATCATGGCACATTTGGCAAGCCGAGGGGTTGTGGTGTTGTGCCCGAATTATCGCGGCTCGACCGGATATGGGCGCAAGTGGCAATATGCCGCACAGTTCGATATGGGTGGCGTGGATACACGTGATGTAGTGGCAGGCGCGCAGTATCTTTTGCATGAAGGGATTGCGAATAAGGTTGCAGTGACAGGCCGAAGCCACGGCGGCTATTTGACAATGACATGTTTAACGCAGTTTCCTGAGTTGTGGTGCGCGGGCTCGGCGATCGTGCCGTTTACCAATTGGCTCAAATCACATAATGATGCACGCGAAGATCTGCAACATTGGAACATTGAAAATATGGGCGACCCCAAAGAGAATTATGAGCGTTGGTACAACGCCTCACCTTATTTCTTTTTAGATAAGATTCAGGCTCCTGTGCAAATGATCTGTGGAGGCAATGACCCACGTTGCCCAGCGAGCGATTCAATTGATACCCGTGATAAACTTCTGGAACTCGGAAAAACGGTTGACTTTCTCTTGTATGAAGATGAAGGTCATGCATTTTTGAAGATCGAAAATATATTGGATGCTGAAACAAAGCGAGTCGAGTTTTTAGTGAAAGCATTGGAAGATAATTAAAAGGAGCCGTATGCCCGCATTAAAGTTTTTATCCGATGAAGATATACAGGCAATGCACGAGGCCACACTGCGTGTGTTGCAGGAAGCAGGTGTGTTCTGGACTCACAAACCCAGCCTTGAGATCTTGCAAAATGCAGGATGCACTGTAAAAGATAATCGCGTTTACTTCCCACCTGAACTCGTGATGGAAAGTATCAGCAAGGCAAACAAACGTCCCGTCATTCGCGGGCGCAACGGACAGGTAAATACATTGGGCGATGGAAATTTATATTTCCATAATCTCGGTGGCGCGCGCGACGTGTTCGATGCCAGAACAGGCACACGTCATGTCGCCACCACGCAAGATGCAAAAGATGCTGTTCGTCTGCTTGATGCGCTCGATAACTGCAACACAGTCACGCCTTTCTTTACTCCGCCTGATGTTTCAAATGAGATGCTGTCGCTACACATGTATCGTAGTGCGCTCTCTCACACAACCAAACCCGTGCAAGGTCCCGGCATCCAATTTGGACACGAGGTCCGATATGCGGTGGAAATGGCGGCAGTGGTCGGTACGCCTGCACATGAGTTGACCTTGTCACTTTCACCGGTCAGTCCGCTTACCATGCACGACATAGCCGCCGAAGCGATCATGGAAATGGCCAAGCATGGCGTGGTCCACGCCAACCTGCCCTGCCCCACGGGCGGCGCCACATCACCCATGACCATCACAGGCAGTATCGTGCAACAAAGCGCCGAGTCCCTTGCACCGTTGGTGCTGGCACAGATCATCAACCCCGGCTGTGGATTTATCTATTGTGGACGACTCGGGATGCTGGAACCGCGTACAGGATTGATCTGGGGTGGCGTGGAATTGGGCCTATCTTCCGCCGCCACGGTTCAACTCGGACATTATTACGGGTTCAGCGTCAATGTGTATGGGTTTTCAACGAATGCCCATACGCTCGACGCGCAAGATGCCTTTGAACGCGGACTCAACGCCGCGATCCCTGCTCTGGCTGGCGCAGACGAGCTCTCTGGCATCGGCGAAATGGAAGCAGGTGTGATGGGCTCCTTTGCTCAAATGGTTCTGGATAACGAACTTGTAGGAAGCGTCAAGCGTCTGCGCAAAGGCTTGTCTGCCGATGCAGAACATCTGGCCGTGGATATCATCCTGAATGTGATGAATGGGACGCGCAACTTCCTCGGCCAGAAACACACGATGAAACATCTACGCGGAGGTGAACTGGCGCTCACCAAATTTGCCGAACGCAATTCATGGGATACGTGGGAGGAAAAACTCGAGCGCAAACAAATGGCAGATTACGCCATTGACGAAGCTGAACGAATATTACGTGAACACACTGTCCCTCCGTTGGATGATCAGCAAGAAAAGGAATTGGACAGAATTCTCGTGGCGGCTGAAGTAGAAACCATGAGGAAGAAATAATACAGTCTGGTGGTTGAGTAGTTCCGAACGATAGCGAAGAACGTATCGAAACCACAAAGTACAAGTAAACAAGAGATTATAAGTATTTATCAAATTGCTGGTTTCGATATGCCCTTCGCAACAACCGCTCAGGGCTACTCAACCAGCAGAAATGGAATTAGTATGCTCAAGCAATCACATGCGATTTCAGAAGAACTGATCGAATGGCGGCGCGACTTTCACATGCACCCAGAGATTGGCTTTGACCTGCATCGTACTTCGAAAATTGTCGCAGATGAGTTAGAGAAAATGGGATACAGAGTCAGGCGCGGGGTTGGGAAGACCGGGGTTGTCGCTGAGATCGGCGAAGGCGGCAAGGTGGTCGCCATCCGCGCAGATATGGATGCGCTCCCCATCCTTGAACAGAATGCATACGACTACATTTCGCAAACGCCCGGAGCCATGCATGCCTGTGGACACGATGCCCATACCGCCATGGCGCTCGGCGCGGCTTTATTGTTATCAAAAGAGAAATTACCCGGGCGCGTGCGTTTTTTGTTCCAACCCTGTGAAGAGACCACCGACGAGGAAGGTAAAAGCGGCGCGCAACGCATGGCCGCAGAAGGCGCGATGGATGGCGTGAATTACGTCATTGCACAGCATGTTGACCCGGCACAACCTGTCGGTACGATCGGTATTAATGCTGGCCCTTCTTCAGGCGGTGTGGACACTTGGTTTGCGACGATTACAGGCAAGGGCGGACACGGTGCGCATCCCGATCTGACAATTGACCCGTTCCATTTATTAGCACATGTTATCTTTGGCTTGAACGGCATCGTCTCTCGGCGGATCGACCCATTTCAACCGACTGCCGTCAGCATTGGCACGATCAACGGTGGCTTTACAGAAAATGTGATTCCCGACATGGTAAAGATCACAGGCACGATGCGCTTCACCAATTTGGATGTGCAGAAACAAGTCCGCGAGGAAATGCACCGTGCATTCAGCATCGCAAAGACCATGGGTGGCGGTTATGAACTCAACTTTGAATACGGTGGTCCGCCCATGATCAACGACAAGATGGTATCGGACCTGATAGAAGAAACCGGCAAGGATATTCTTGGCACGGATAACGTTCACGAGATCGGGAAAACTCTCGGGGCGGAGGATTTTGGCGAATTCATGAGCCATGCTCCCGGTGCCATGTTCACGCTTGGCACGCAGAAAAAAGGACATGAAGAATATCAACTCCATCACCCCAAATTCGATATTGACGAACGCGCTTTGCCAGTTGGCACAGCAATGCTCGTAGAGACAGCCAAACGGTTCCTTGGCAAAAGCTAACCCGCAACAATTTTAAGTCACACTAAAACAAACATCCCATGTCACAAAAGGCATGGGATGTTTGTTACTTGCTCATGCGATTAATAATTGCTATAACTAGGGCAGGGAAAAAACATTTGGGGTATACAATGAACATTGTTCTATGTTTGGAAGGCTATGCTTTGATCTCACTGCTGTTTTGGGCGTTTTCGGGATTTGCGTATTACGTCAACTCAAAACAGGCAACTGGCGACCCAGCAAAACGGGATTTTCATCCTGCCGCCATCTTCATGGCTCCCTTCTGGCCCATGTATCTTCTATTCGCTGCTTTTCTAGCGATGCTTAGCGTCATAGCACTCGCGGTTTTTCTTGTTGCGTTCACCGCGGCACTTGTGTTGATTCGCAAACCGTTTATCCTTGTTTGGTTGAAGAAAATCGCGTTGAAGATCGGGAACAAGCTTTTACAGATCAATACATTTTTGATCAGGTTATTTATCCCATCAGTAAAACCAAAAACGACATAAAAAATCCCGCTTGTAAGCGGGATTAACAATCCTATAGCGCTGGCCTTCTAAAAAACTGATGATAGGGGATCATCATCAGAAAACCGATGGCGGTCACGATCTGGCCGATCAACACGCCGCCTGACTGCCACGGACCAAAATACGGGACCATGGGTAAAGGTTGTGTGCCCATTCCGAAAATATCCGCCATGCCCGTGAAGACCGAAACAACATACCCCGTGCCCACCAACCGCATACCAATATCGGCAATAATACTGCGCGGTTCCTTTCCCCATAACGCAACCAATCCAACGTAACCACCAATACAGATCATCGCCAACCCGATCAGGAACACAGCGATCTGAATGAACCCGACCACCGGGCTTCGATCCCAACCGTACCAATTGGGTTTTGCTCCAACCGAAAACACAAAAAAACCAAAGATGACAGAGATCAAGCTAAAGCGAATACGATAATAGGAAATACGAAATGCGGGTGTACTATTATTCATGAGGGTAAATTCTTTCTGAGAAATCTCAACCAATTCCCACCTAAAATATTAGCGGCGTCAGTTTCAGTATACCCGCGTTCCATTAATCGGGTCGCGATCATTTGCAAGTCAGCGATGGAATCCAACTCAAGCGGAATAGATTGCAGACCGAAGCCTCCATCAAAGTCTGAGCCGATGGCGGCATGGTTCGAGTTCCCTGCCAGTTGGCAGATATGGTCAATGTGCGCGATCAAAGTATTCAACGGGACTTCTTCGCGGCGACTGCCTTTGTTTCGTAACCATCCCACTTTTAGGAATGTATTGAACGGGATGACACCGATCACACCCTCGCGCTCGATGATGCCACGAATGACATCGTCTGACAAATGGCGGTTCGTTTCGGACCCACGCATGAGCGCCGCACAATTGGCATGAGAGGCCATGATGGGCCCTTCATACCTATCCAAAGATTCGTAAACGGCGGCTTGATCCATGTGGCTGAGGTCAAGGATAAAGTTGTAATCGGCCATGGCAGAGATCAATTGGCGGCCTTCGTCCGTAAGCGGACCAGGTTCACCGGTCCCGCCGCAGTAACGAGTACCAGCCCAAGCAAGTCCGATCATACGCAGACCCAAATCCCACCATTCAGAAAGTTCACGTGGTGAGCGTATGCCGTCCGCACCTTCCATGAGATAGATCAAACCAACGGGATGCGTGGCTGAGTCCACTTTGGGGGTGGACCAATCTTTGATAACAGAATCCAGCTCTGGGGTTGAAGAAATGAGGCGAAATTTATCGGGATGAGAATCGGTCAGTTTGCGGTAGACGTCAATTTGTTGACGATAGATACGGTGCGCAGATTCCGAATCCTTATAAAAAATAGTATCCCCCGCTTCGCACTTTCTATAGGGTGTTGCATAGAGCGTCGAAAAAACAACAGCAACTTTCCCACGTTGATATTCAGGCCAGCCAACGAGGCTATCACCGTTGCGCTCTGGGATAGTGGTGCCAACCTCAAGCTGACGCGTTTCTGTTATCGAACGTGTGTAATCACGGCCATAAGCAAGGATATTCCAAGCGAGGTCTTGATGGGAGTCGATGATCAACATAAGCATGAAATAACGTCCCGCTTGCGGCGGGACGTTATTTATTTTATGTTAGGCTTCCGTATTCGGAGTATCCCCACTGCTTTGTTCTTCGTCGGCTTGGTCGAACGAAGTGAAATCGGCGGTCATCATTTTGAAGTCTTTATCAGCGAAGGCGGCTGAGTCCACTTTGCGGAGGCTCAAACCAATGCGGTGCTGTTCAGGATCAATGCGGATGACGCGCAAGCTCTTGACATCCCCTTCTTTGAGAACTTCCTTGGGATGTTCAATGCGGTTTTCCGAAATTTCGGAAATGTGAATGAGACCTTCAATATCACCTTCAAGGCGGGCAAAGGCGCCGAACTTGGTCAAACGGGTGATGACACCCTCGACCAATTGGCCGATGCTGTACTTTTCAAGACGAGCCTTCCAGGGATCATCCAACAAGACGCGGATGGAAAGGCCGATGCGCTTCTTCTCACGGTCAACATTGATGACCTTGACTTTGACTTCCTGCCCCACTTCAAGAGCTTCGCGCGGGTGTTCGATATGATCCCACGAAATTTCAGAGAGGTGAACGAGGCCATCAGCACCGTTGACGTTGATGAACGCGCCAAAGTTGGCAATACTAGTAACGCGACCGGTGTAGACTTCGCCTTCTTGCAGTTCATCTAGCACGCGTTCCTTGATGGATTGGCGTGTTTCACTGCTGGCGGCTTTTTCAGAGAGAATGAGGCGGCGGCGTTCGCGGTCCACTTCGATCACGCGAACGGTGATGGGTTGTCCCACCATCTTCTGCCAGCGTTGTTCGGGTGTTTCGCCAGTGGATTGAGTGCGACGCATGGCGCTAATTTGAGATGAGGGGATGAAACCACGCAGGCCTTCAACAGAGGCGATTAAGCCCCCCTTGTTGAAACCGATGATCTTGCTATCGATAGCACCGCTGTCTTCGAGCAGTTTATCGACATTATCCCAAGAGATTTGCTCCTGCGCACGCTTAAGGGAAAGAACGACATTCCCATTGGCATCTTCAGGGCTGATGACAAATACATAAACTTCCTGTCCGACCTGTAGCGCGGCGCGTTCGTCTGCATCCAACTGCTCCAGCTCGCGGCCAGAAACCACCCCTTCTGATTTTGCGCCGATACTGATGAGTATCTGCGATGAACCAATGCTGGCAATGGTCCCCTTGCGGATCTCATCTTTCTGAGGCAAATCAATATTAAGTTCCTGCTCATTGAGCAAGGACTCCATCGTTAGATTGTTATTACTGGATTGTTCTCCCTGCATATTGGCATCGCTCCCCTGAGCGGGCAGGGCATTATTTTGATCTGTCACTTGAGACTCCAATTAAGAAAAATGTAAGGGGGATTATACAGTTGAATGGTGAAGTTTGCAACCCTGACAATCAAAGCATTACAACTTTAGCTTAAATTTAAAAACACGCAACATCACTCAATCAATATATTAATTTAATCAATATATTGATTCACGCGTTATAATCTCGGCACGGAGTTGATATAAACATGCCATCCATTTTTCCCTTTACAGCCATCGTAGGTCAGGAGCGCATGAAACGCGCTCTTGTGTTGAATGCCGTTGATACACGTATCGGCGGTGTGTTGATCCGCGGCGAACGCGGTACTGCCAAATCCACTGCATCGCGCGCACTTGCCGCATTGTTACCCAAAGTCAATGTTGTGGACGATTGCCGCTTCGGTTGTGATCCCAATAAACCCAACACATGGTGCACCGAATGTAAGGAACGTTTTTCCGATAACAAAAAAATTCCAACTCACGTTCGCACTACATCATTCGTAAACTTACCTGTCTCCGCCACAGAAGACCGCGTGGTCGGTACACTTGATATCGAGCAGGCCATTCAAAAAGGTGAACGCCATTTTGAACCCGGCATTCTCGCAGGCGCCAATCGTGGACTTCTCTATATCGATGAAGTGAACCTGCTTGACGATCATGTAGTGGATGTTCTCCTGGACTCTGCTGCGATGGGCGTAAACAACGTCGAACGCGAAGGCATTTCCTTCACCCATCCTGCGCGCTTCATTCTTGTGGGGACGATGAATCCTGAAGAAGGAGAGTTGCGCCCTCAGTTGCTTGATCGTTTCGCCCTCTCCGTGGACATTGTAGGCATTCGCGAAGCACGCGAGCGCGTGATGATCATGCAGCGCAACCTTGCTTACGAACAAGATGCAGAGGCCTTCCGCAAGGAATGGATGCCCAAAGAAGAAGAACTCTCGCACCAGATCGAACGTGGACGCGAACTCGTGGGGCAAGTGACTCACACCAGTCGCGATCTGCTTTCCATCGCCGCGTTGACTGCGTCTCTAAATGTGGACGGTCACCGTGCGGATCTAGTGATCCTCAAAGCTGCTCGTGCGCAAGCCGCATTCGAAGGCCGTACCAAGATCAACGATCACGATATCGCTCTTGCGGCCGAGTTGGCACTTCCCCACCGTATCAAACGGACTCCCTTCCAGCAGGCTGAGATGACGACCGAGCAGTTGCAAGAGCGCATTGAGCAGTTGGCAGGCCAATCGGTCCCGAGCGAAGCGGAAGCGGAAGAGTCCGAATCCCAAGAAGGCAAATCCGAAGAAAAAAAAACTTAAAACTCGAGGATGAACGCGAGGAAGGTCCGCAGGAGGGCAAGCCGGAGCCCATGCAGCCGCAGGATGTGTTTGCGGATACATCTGCGAATTGGTGGGAAGGCGGACAGAAGGTCAAAGCGGGAGAGAAGTTTCAACCCCGTAAATTGAACACGCCTCTCGATAAGCTCGCGCGTAAACACGCGGGTCGACGTTCGCTCACCAAGACTGAACGCAAACACGGGCGCTATATCAAGGCGCGGCCTGCAGGCGACAAGAAAGATGACATCGCTTTCGATGCCACGATCCGCGCCGCGGCACCCTTCCAGAAACAACGTGTTGAAAAGCGCAAACGACTGGCATTTGCCATCGAGTCATCGGACTTGCAACGCAAGATCCGCGTGAAGCGTGTGGCAAATCTCGTTTTGTTCTTGGTGGATGCTTCATGGTCGATGGCTGTTGCGGAGCGTATGAACGCAACGAAGGGAGCGATCCTTTCATTGCTCACAGATGCGTATCAGCGCCGTGACCGTGTAGGCTTGATCGTCTTCCAAAAAGACCGTGCGACTCTCGTATTACCCCCCACGAACTCTGTACAACTCGCGCAACGCGCATTGATGGATATCCCCGTCGGTGGGAAAACGCCGCTTTCGGCGGGCTTATTCCTCGCTTCAGATGTTTTGCGACAGGAAAAATTACATCACCCCGATGTAGAACCACTCTTGATCGTATTAACCGATGGCGCAGGAAATGTGTCCATTGGAGCTTTGCCCCCACAGGAAGAATCCTATCGCTTCGCGGAATTGATCGCTCACGAGAAAGTAAAGTGTGTGGTCATTAACATGGAACACGCCGCCTTCGATCAAGGTCTCGCGCAACAACTGGCAAATCATCTCAAAGCGCCATGCTATGCGTTGAGTGAGTTGAAAGCAGAAAGTTTGTATCACACGGTGAAGGATGAGATGGCCAGGCCAATGAAGAAATAGGATAAATAAGAGCTTCGAGATTCTTGCGAAGAAATCTCGAAGCTCTAAAAGGTAAGCGAAACCAATAAAAAAAGTAAGAAAAATCGATACTTTGCGATCTTTTGGTTTTTTTTACGGCGTCACATCCGTGGCACAGCGGAAACCTAAACTATAGCTAGTGTTATCAGGAGGCAATGAATGACGATCTGATGATCGTATACCTACTGCTCGCCCCGTGAGGAATGAACCTCCCCGGACAACAATATTATTACCCGAAACACTTAGTGGGTTATCAGAATCAGGGTCTTGATAATATTCATGGTCATATCGGTCTGCAACCCATTCCCAAACATTACCCGCCATATCCAAAACGCCGTAGAAACTGGCCCCAACAGGATAACTTCCAACAGGTGTGGTATCACCAGTACACAAATTGTCCCCATCTCCATAATAGTTCGCGTATGAACAATCAATTCCGCTTCCCCAAGGATATAACCGCTTTACTTTTTTCCCATCGTCCCAACTTGCTGCCTTCTCCCACTCGGCTTCTGTTGGCAAACGACGCCCTGTCCACTTACAATATGTTTTAGCATCAATCCATGAAACGTAAATTACTGGGTAATTATCAAATTTTGGGTTTCCATAATAGGAATTGTTATTACTCTCATTCTGGGTGATCGATGTGTTTAGTTTTGGAGCGCTACACTTTCCACTGTCCACACACAAAGCATACATGGCATTTGTGATCTCTGTCTGGTCAATAAAAAAAGTACCCAAGTAAACCGTATGTACTGGCCTTTCATCGGGTTCATTCCCTTTGCTACCCATAGCGAAATCCCCAGCGGGAATCTCAATCAAACGCATTCCATCCCTTCCAATCAAAGGTACTGAAGGTGTTAATAGCATCAGAGTATCAGCCGGAACAGGAGACAATAGAGCATCTCCGGGTGCCAGAGTAACGATTGGTTCTGGAGACATAGACGCCATAATGACAGGGGTAGGTGATGAAGGCGAAAATAATTTCTCAATGATAGGGGATGTCAACAAAGCCGCAATGATCGTTCCCACAAGGCCAATCAATGCTACAGCAATGGTAGTATTTAATCCAGATTTCGAAACAGGTTGGGACGTACCAACGTCTAACGGGAGTGACGGCTTATTACCAGATTGTTTTTTTGTAGGAACAGACTTAGGTTCCCTATTTTTATTTTTTTCGACACCCGGCAATTGGTCTTTCTTGAATTGCAACGTAGTAATACCGATACCATGTGCACGCTGATGTAGAGCACGCATAAGTTTTTCATAGCCACCCGTTTCAAATAAATCCACATGTTGCCATTGCCTTAAACTTTCAGAAACTCCGCATTTTTCCAAACGAACAGGAACGATAAAAATCTGATCATCTGGTTTCCCTTTAGCTGCTTCGAAAGCAATCCGTACCTCTCTTTGTTGATCACCTTCTTGGTTGAAGTGATTAGAAAGGCATACTGCCACTACGTCAGCTTCATGCACAGCCATACGAATACCATGCTCACGATTCAGGCCAGGCACGAGATCCTCTTCTGGTAACCAAGCTTCTACCCCATCGTTTTTCAAGCGTCGATAAAGGTCTAGTACCGCTTTTTGATCTTGGTCTGCATTACAGAGAAAAACTTTAAGGGCTCGTGCTGTAGCATTCATAACTTATTTCCCGTCTCGCTATCTGTAGTGTCTAACCTTTTGAGGTCATATCATTCCCATCAAGTCTGCATTATAAGACAAAAACTGCATTGAAGCAAAATCAGACGGCAAGCCGTCTGATTCCAAATCAATTTCCTCGTTTTCAACTACTCACTCAAATGATACGTATGATATGCATTCTGGCAGGGATTGCCCCAGGCGATGTGCATCTCGCGGGCGGTCAGGTCAATGACGAGGGCGCAGATGGTGCTTTCGCGGTCAAGCGGGTCAATACCTTCGATATTGTGGTTGCAGATCGAGTTTGGCAGGTTGACGTGGTCTTTTTGAATGCCTTGCAAGGATTTGATCGTATGTTCAGAGCTTTGTCGTAACAGGCGATTTGCCCTGAAGTAACGCACACGGGAAGAAAGCAACTCTTCGGGTTCGTGCTCAATAGCCTTCATTGTGTGGGAAAGATAATGATTGGTGTGCACCATATATCCGTCCGTGCCGTGCAGGATTTCAAATTTGCGCGCTGAGACTTCCACCGAGTACAACTCCCCGCTTTCGTGTGCGAGCAAATGGTTGTAGCCTGCCGCGCGATGCTTGATGAGAGTCCGTCCGAGGGCGCCGGAAAGGCGACGGGAGGCCAAAACTGCCCTCGCGACGATCAGACGCGGAATGCCGATACGCGAATCGTTGGGGTAGACCGAGTCAATGAGTTGGGCAATACCATATGCGTTGAATCCAACATTTGGCAGGAGACCGCCGTACGTCATGGCAAGATACGGGGGTTCCTTGTCTGGCTTGGCACTGACCACATACACATCATCTTCATCCTCTGGGACCCAATCCTCGTTGTGCGCAAGAAGGATGTGACCATCAGCGGTTCGCTCTTCATTAACGGCAAAGCTGGTACAGCGCGTGAGATGCAGGGCATCCACTGTGACAGCTTCCATGACGTTAAGCGTTACAAGTTCAGAAAAAGGGACATTGGCACCCTCTGCAATACCACGCCACTCTTCTACATACTGTGAATATCGCTCTTCGGCAAAGGGCAGGTACTTGCGCGATTGGATCTGTGCGCCGTCCCAAGTCAACTCAAGTGTATCGTAAGCCAGTTCGATAAGGTTACGTGCATTCTCCACGCTATGTTGTACCTGCTCACGTCGCGCCTCACCGATCTGCTGTCCCATTTCGCGATGAGTGCCTGATACTTCGATCAGTGGCGGCGGTGATTTGTGTATCTTCGTGTTGGGGATTGATATTTCTTTCAAAGCCATACTACCTCCGTAAAACAGAACCCGCTCCGAGTTCTTGCTTCGGAGCGGGCAAAATTATATCACGCGGGTATTTTGGCTGTTACGAGGTGGGCGGGATCTGACTTTGGTCTACAGGCGGGGTATATACATTCGCTACAGATACTGGCACAGGGCGGACGCCGAAGCGTGTGATCGCTACAGCACCAACAGCCACCAGGCCGATCAATGTCGGGACGACCCACCCGATACAAGGGATCGCACCAACCGCACCGCCAACAAGCATGACCAGGAAGGTCCCAAACCCGGCTGTGAGCACTGGCGCCCAAGTCTGATTGAGTGAACGAGTAAAGCGTTCACCCACTTCATAACCGAGAGCAATTACGCCGAATAACCAAGCCAGAGCCAGAAGTAATGAGCCCAAGAACAAGACTACAACCGCCACAGGGATAAGAATAAGCGTGACGATCATAATTAGAGAGGCCACTAGAATGACAATTGGTCCGCCCACAGTTGCGGCTAAACCAAATACACCAGACATCAAGGGCTGACTAACGATTGCATCGCTGACCTGCTCCATTTGCGGTTGCAGAAATACAACGATCAGCATGGCCAACATGGCAACAACCACTGCGCGAAAGAAAATTCCACCTGCCGAAAGGAACGGGTTGAAATCAATGTTGATATTGGGCGCTGACGGAACATCAGGCACTGATGGGACGCCAGGGACTACAGGTGGCACACGTCCGTTGGGAATATCGATCTCAGGAGCGACATTATTTACAACTTCGCCATTGATCTCGGCGCCATCTTCCTGTTGTAACTGTCCACCTACAGTAACCACATCCCCTTCAACAACAGCGGTTTTCTCAAGGCTAACCTGTCCACCCACAACGACAAGGTCGCCGTCAAGTAAACCATTGCTTTCCACTTGTCCGCCAATGACAACCAGATTGCCTTTCAATGTTGCATCTTCTTCAATCGTTACATTGCCACCAAAGAGAACCAAATCTCCTTCGAAGGTATCTCCACTCTTGAGAGTAAAGTTAGACCCAAAGATGACACGTCCACTTCCATCACCGGGGCCACTTCCCTGTGCATGTACCGAACTGGCAGGCACAAGCAACAAAACCAATAGTAACAAGAAAGACACATATCTAAATTTATTTTTCATACACTATACTCCTTGCGGCTTACGAACAAACCGCCAGATTGATACTGACCACAGAAGACTGATGCCGGCAAACGCCGAAATCAGGATCATCCACATGAAAGGGGAAAGAAAACCCGGGGCGATCTTTACCACAACAGATCCAGCCTGGAACATCGCATTCAACGTGGTAAGGACAAATACACCCCATTCCACGAGAGCGGTAATCCATGCCGCCGGTGAGGCAAAGAAAGAAGCCACCGAAGGTGCCAAGATCCACGCCAGAAAACTCAAACCGCCCAATAGAAACACAAGGGCGCCCCAGAACTTACGTCGGCGGTCGGCCAGCTTCCGCTCGATCAAACGAGTCTGGAAGCGTGCCGTGAAACCGCTGGCAGGTGCAACCATTTTTGTCGAATGCAGGGCAATTCCCGTTTCAACAAGTGCGGCACAATATGAGCAGGAGCGCACATGCAGGTCAAGCTCGCGCTTTTGCTCAGGGGTAACAGGTATCTCATTCAACAACCATTCTTCAAAAGGCTGGTGATTCATAGGGTCTCCTTTCGGGGCGTGCGCTGGGTGCAGAATCTTCCTGCCACATACCCGCCAACACACGTCTTGAACGGTGCAGACGGCTTTTCACCGCGCTAACTGTAAGCTTCAAGGATTTTGCAATTTCAACTTCAGAAAAATCGTACCAATAACGCATGATTACTGCGGCCCTATCGGTCGGATCAAGATGTTTGAGCAAAAGGTGTAGGCGTTCACGTTGTTCCTTTTTGACAGATTCAGCTTCGGGGTCCGGGGCTGAGGCGTCTGGGATCTCAAATGTCGCGCCATCGTCGTTTTCAGCGTCCATTGAAAACATCGTAAACTTCTTCTTCCGCAACTGATCAATGCAATAGTGCGCGGCGATGGAGAGAATCCACGTGCCGAATGCTCGCGAAGCATCATAACGATGTAGGTTCTGATAGGCGCGCAGGAAGGTCTCTTGCGAGGCATCTTCCGCCGCGCCTGGCTCGCCCAACATGCGATAACACAGGTTATATACAGGTTTTTGATAGGTTTCAACGAGTTGAGTAAACGCCTCGTCACTGCCTTGTTGTGCCTGGAAAACCCAGGTCTTTTCGTCAGTCACTTGCTCTCCTCTTGGACTTTCTATACATACCTACGGAGCAGACGTAGAAAAGTTGCACTTAATGGGCATGTCCATGCCCCCCATCCCCGCTTCCCATCGGACCGAGAACCTGCTCCCACGCCCCAAGCGAATCAGCCCTGAGAACGAACAGGGTGGCGATCGCCGTTGTGAGCGGCACCGCGCTGATCAATCCCAACGAACCGACCAGCGTTCGAACGATTTCCTCCGCTACGAACTCAAAATTGACCAAATACCCCAAATCGCCCCGCCCTAGCGTAAACATCAACAACATCGGTAGGGATGCCCCTGCATAGGCCAAAACTAGCGTATTGACCGTCGCCGCCACGTGATCCTGACCAATCCGCATCGCAGACTGGAAAAGCGCCCGGAAGCCCAGTGTGGGGTTGGCATGGTGAAGCTCAAATACGGCTGATGCCTGTGTTGTCACCAGGTCGTCCAACACGCCCAGTGCACCAATAATCATGCCACCGAGCAAAAGTCCACGTAAGTTGATCTCAGTATGGAGCATTTGTATGAGAAACAGCGCGTTTTCATCGCCAGCACCCGTTAACCGCGTAATAGCCACAAACAGGCCAGCCAATACCCCAGTAATAAGCAATACCAAAACCATACTGATCACAGCGGCATGTGTCTTGAGGTTCCAACCATAGGTTAGATAAAGAGTCACCCCAAGCAAAATGACTGAACCGATAATACTGACACGTAATGGATCCCCGCCAGTCAAGATATGAGGAATAATATAGTTGATAATAACCATCAGGCTGAAGGCCATGCTCAAAAGTGAGCGGAGTCCCTTCCAACGACTTATAAGAAGAATCGCCCCTGCAAATATTGCAGTCAACCACAGCAACGGGCTGGCACGCATAAAGTCAACAAAGTATACGACCAGTACTCCATCCGGGCGCGACCCAACCGTGACCAGAATTTTATCTCCCTCTTCAAGATAAACAGTGTTTGATAACACCTGTCGACGGCCGTAATCCATCTCCATGGGAAGGCCCTGATATTTGCCGTCCAGCAATTCCACGCGAGCTACCTGATACCGCTGTGTCACTCCGCCAAGATCAATTTGCCCATCTTCAATGATCTTCGTCACCTGTGCCCGAACCGTCTCCGAGCCAAAAGCAGACATGGCCGCATCAGGTAGATCCACTGGCTGGACGAACAAGAAGAGGATTAGCCCTAACAACAGAATAGATAAAACGATATGTCGTATTTTCATACCCAAAGTATACACCGACCACATAACAAAAAACGGGCACGCGTTTGTGTGCCCGTTTTAGATTTATGAAAAATCCGTCTATTCACTATTTTCGGTAGTATCATCGCTTTTACTGGCTTTGCCATTTTTACGATTTTTCTTGATGCGGCTCACCATATCGCGCGGCTGAGTTCGAATCGCTGTGATGGCGCTTTGAATCCCATCTTCCACCTCAGGTGGAACATTCCCGTGCTCAAAAAACGCCATAATCTTTTTAGAGCGTGAGCCAGTGTTTGGCTCCTTATCGGCTTTCGAAATATAGTCACCATAATATCGCGGCGAATATAAGGAACGATACTGGTAATCGTAATAACTGTGTGCACTCTGTTCAGATATCTTGTTAAAAACAATTCCCAATAAATGCGCATTGGAGCGGTCCAATTGCTCTTTGATTGTCTTTGCCTGATCTTCGGTTGTCTGACCAGGCTCCATGACTAAAATAACGCCATCTACTTTGGATGCTAGGTTATACGAGTCAGCAATGATCAACGGAGGAGCATCGACGATGACTAATTCGTACATATCCCTGAGTTCACCCAAAATAGAAGCGATTCGCTTGGAACCAACGACTTCAGTAATATTTGATGGAATATCACCCGCAGAAATCACCTTCAGCCCATCATCCATCCACTTTCGCACGACATTATCAACTCTGGCCTTATTTCGAATCACATCCGAAAGGCCTGGTTCTTTAGACATGTCAAGAACTTTATGAACAGCGGGCCTTCTTAAATCCGCATCCACCAGCACTACGTCCTGTTCCCCTTGCGAAATGGACAATGCCAGGTTTGTAGCAACTGTAGTTTTTCCATTCCCTTGATTTGGGCTCGTGACCAGAATCGTTCTGATCGGATTACTAATTTGAAAAAACTCAATGTTAGAACGAAGCAAGCGGAAATTTTCAGCAATAATGGAATTTGGGTTTTCCGCTACATACGTACCATTATTGCTATTTTCTTGAATCTCAGAAATATACCCAATTACGGGCAAACCAAACAAGCGTTCAACATCTGTCGTGGTTTTGACCGTTCGATCAAGGAATTCAAGCAAATAGGCTGCACCCGCCCCCAAACTAAAGCCTACTAAACCGGCCAAAGCAATGATAATGAGTTTATTTGTACCTACTGATTTCGTTGGGAGGTTTGCAGGCTCTACAACAGATAAAATGTTAAGAGCGCCTTTTTGAGAATTGGAAAGAAAACTGGCATAACTTTCACGTAAGCTATTGAGCTTACGCGTCTGTTCATCAATCTGACTTTGAATATTGGATGTTTGACTAGCGCTATTCAATCCAACCAAGCTGCTTTGCAAATCTTCAATATTCTTCTCGACATCTTGGATTTGAAGCTGGAGACTGGATAATTGCTGTCGAATAAATTCTTGTCGAACACCTGTCTCAGTCCCACCAATCGCCGGGCTTTGTTCCATCAATTGACGTGCCAATTCATTTGCAATAATTTGTGCACGCTGTGGATTCGTATCAGAAACAGAGATTTCCACCATCTGCGTATTAGGCACTACCTTGGACTGATATTGAGGCAACCATGTAATACCCAATGCATTCATTGTAGCCTGTTGGATCGGCTCACGCCTCGCCATATCAGCATAAATCCCAGCTAGTTGTTGGGCGATGTAAATTTGCCCAGAATCTGGGTTCGGATCCAAAATTGTCGTACCTATAACCAATGTTGTCCGTGATTCATATAGGGCAGGCTGAAACAAAGTCGAAACAGCACTTGAAATCACTGCCAACATAGTTACAACAACTACAAGGCGCCACCATCGTATAAGAGGTCGAATATAAGAATTAATTTCCATATAGAGTTATTCTAAACTATTTTTAAAACAAATTGGGATAGAGATATTACAAGATATTTCTCAGTTTTGTGCGCAAACACCAAAGCATGACGCAAATTGCATCAAATAGTTACTTGGTTTTAAGAACGATTTCTTCTCTTCAAGTCCCTATACAATATATAATGCACTTAAGATGTATACAACGTGATATTTGTCTTGTTTAGGCGCTATCTTGCGACATACCTTATATGGCTCAAATTTGTCGCAAGAGCAAAAATAGCATCATAACCACGTTGAATAAGTGAATTAATCTCCAAAACAATCTTTTCAGCTTCCTGACGAGAATCAAGTACATCAGGAATATCATACAAACGATTCTCTGCAACGTACGATAATAAAAACACATGGTGCTTAATATGAGGAAACTCGCTTACTAAGGCTTCTTTTTGGCCAGCTTCCATGACTAGGGTCAAATCATACTCGGCAAGCAATTGTTTGTTGACGCCAACTGAACGGTGTGTCGAGAGGTCAATACCCAGTTTTTGAGTAATCCTAGATATGCTAGAAATTACTGGCAACTCATTTTCAGTCCATGTACCAGCACTAGAGACACGCCAACCGTCAGAAGCACCCATCTCGTCAAGTTTTTTTTTGAATAATGCAGCAGCAACTGGTGAGCGAAAACGATTGGCTGTACAAACAAACAGGACAGATGGCATTCAGGCTCTTTTATTCATTGATAAGTTAACGACGCGACGGAGTTTATTCTTTTTTGGCTTTCGGTACCCAGTTAGTTGTACAGGTAAAGCACGTATTTCCTTTAATTGAAACACAACGCATTTTTCATACCCATGTGAAAGGCAGGCTGTACGTTGATGCTCAACCTTAACAAGAGCAACCGGCTTAGCACGGTGACATGCATTCCACTCGGAAGGATAGGCCATGCAAGTTTGTCGATCTTCCTCCAAGCCAAGATAAGGACATATATTTATCTTAGCTGAGCGATCTTCATGCTGATGTTCAAAATTTGACATACGAGATGATTCTACTGTGGGCCAGATTGCGGCAATTCTTTCACCCTTTTAGAAAATTTAGCAAACTCTGGTTGACCATCACCTTCAGAGTAGTAACCTTTATCAAAACCATATGGTGAATAGTATTTATAACCACCATAATATTCACTACGATTACGCGGAATACGATTTAAGACAACTCCTACTACGCGAGCACCAGCTCTCCGAAAAGATTCAAGTGAACTACGTGCCGCTTCTACATGGGTTACCCCTGGTTGGATTACGAACAAAACAGCATCCACTTTGGCAGCCAGGACTTGTGCATCAGCAACAAGCGAAGGCGGACTGTCAATAACGACCATATCATTTACGCTTTGTAAGTCGTGGAGAATATGTACCATTTTCTCCGAGCCCAACAATTCAGCAGGGTTCGGAGGAAGGCTACCGCTAGTAACAATCATCAAGTTAGGCATATTGTCCATTTTGTGCGCAACCATTTCACTGGAAACCTGACCACGAAATAGGTTACTTAAACCATCACGATTAGGTAGCCCCAACAAACTATGTACATGTGGACGACGCATATCGGCATCCAACAATGTGACGCGTTTACCTGCCTGACTGATAATAGCGGCTAAATTAGCGGCAATGGTTGTTTTGCCTTCAGCAGGCGCCGTACTTGTGATTAACAAAGTATGGATAGAACGTTCAACAGAAGCAAACTCTAAATTTGTTCGAAGTGAACGGAAGGCTTCCGAAACTGGGGAACGTGGTTGACGAGAGACATAAACCTCTTCAGCGCTTTTATCTTTATATTGCATTTCCGCCACAAACCCAAGAACTGGAATGCCGAGGAATCTCTCAACATCATCCGGCGTTTTTAGAGTATCGTCCATATACTCAACCAGAAATACAACCATGGCCGCTAACATCAATCCAACTACAGCGGCCAGCGCGGTATTCATTAAGGGACGTGGCCGGATCGGCAAAGTCGGAGTAGTGGCTGGTTCAATCTGGGAAATATTGGGGGTGTTCTGCAAGCGGGCAAGGCGAATCGATTCAAGGCTGCTCAAAAGGTTAACATAAATCTGTTGGTACAAACTCAATTGAGTCCTTAGCTGTTCCAAGCGAAGGTCCTGACTATTGCTCTTTTCAGAAGGTTGCCCCAACACAATTAAATTGGAATAAATTTCCTGATACAAGTTTAGGAGAGGGGAAATCTGGTCAATACGTGCTTGTTTTTCAGCAATTAGTATCTTGTTTTCAATTCTCGATGTAGGTAAAGATGCAATCTCCTGCTCAAGTTTGGATTTTTCTTCTTGCAAGGGATTGATTTGTGCCTCCAGTTGGGCAATTTGATCCTTTAAATTCTGCGATGATATTTGAGTAATAACACCCTGCAGGCCAGAAATTTGACTTTCCATTTGTCGTACTTGCTCTTGCAAATTATTTTCAGCAGTAGAAAATCTACCAGACTGAAAGCTTTCATTCTGGTTAATCAATTGTTCCACAAGAACATTCGCAATTTCGGCGGCACGAATAGGATCTTCATTTTCAACAGTTATTTGAATAATCTGCGTGTCTCTTATCTGTTGAGCAGTAATCTGGTCACGCTCAACTTCATAACCAAGTTGTGTTGCAGTCGCATTGAGAACAGGTTGGGTAGTAAGTAATTGAATATAAGTCTGGGTTAATTGCTGATCGCTCAAGTATGTGTAATCAGAAACTCCAGACTGAGGAGGGCTTACAACAATAGCTCTTGTTGAAGCCTGATAGATCGGTGTTTGGTATTGGCTAAAATAATACCCTCCAACCCCGCCAAGAATTAAACCAAATAAAAATAACCAAGACCACCGTCTTACAATACGCAAATATTCTTTTAATTCCATCCAAAAACTCCTACGTATAATTAAACCATCATTAATTCAAATTAGCTAGAGAAACAGAGACTGCTTCAACCACTGACTGGACATCCGTTTCTGACAATAATGAGTGCAGTGGAAGAGACACCTCACGGATAGAAATGGATTCCGTAACTGGCAAATTAAATAAATGTGACGTGTTATAGTTATAGTCACGATAAGCCTTAAAAAGATGCACTGGAGGGTAATGAATACTGGTCTGTATGCCATAGGTCTTCATATGAGCCATAAAGTCTTCACGATGCATACCTTTGGGTAAAAGAATAGGTAACAAATGACAAGCGGAAACGCCATTGTATTCTTGAAAAGGAATAACAATAGAAGGGCATAATTCGCGAAGCATTTCATGGTAAAGCATTGTTCGTTCGCGACGCAAGCGATTATTGTTGGGAAGTTTAGCAAGTTGGACACGCCCAATAGCAGAACGTATCTCGTCAATGCGATAGTTATAGCCCAGTTCTATCACGTCATAACTCCAGGCGTGTCCTTTATGACGGTCTAAAGTCAGGCTGGTCATCCCGTGTGAACGCAAAAGTCGAAGTTTATCGGCTATAGCGTCATCATCAGTCACTACCATGCCACCTTCACCAGTGGTCATATTCTTGTTGGAAAAGAAGCTAAAACAACCAGACTGCCCCCAAGTACCCAGCATACGACCATTTAAATGCGAACCGATTGCATGAGCAGCATCTTCGATAACAACCAAACCATGCTTGCTGGCAACCTCCATTATGGATGGCATATTACAAGCGTAACCGCCATAATGTACAACCAAGATAGCCCGAGTACGAGGCGTAATACATGCCTCAATAGCTTGCGGGGAAACATTCAAGTCGGTTTCATCTGTAATATCGGCAAAGACGGGAATGGCTCCAGTGTAACGAATGGCATTGGCTGTAGCAACAAACGTAAGGGAAGGAAGAATCGCTTCGTCCCCAGGCCCCAGCCCCGCCACCACACAAGCCATATGCAAGGCGGCAGTCGCGTTTGTCACGGCGATGGCATGGCGAGAGCCTATATAAGTGGCAAATTCCTGCTCAAACTGCTGCGTGACAACTCCCATCGTCAGCCAACGGCTATCAAGCACCTTTTGCACAGCTTCAGCCTCTTCAGGGCCAAAATCCAGATCAGACAAGGGCACACGCCACTCCACAAACTACTCCTCAAGCAGAAATTGAGACCGCATCTTGATAAAATCATCAGAGGCTTGGGCATAATCATCCGGACGGCCCAAGTCCATCCAATAACCATCAAAGCGGTAACCGCTCACTTTTTCGCCAGCGGCTATCATTTTCAAGACGAGTTCAGGGAAATCTAGATACACATTAAATGGGATGTATTTCATGACTTCCGGCTCAAAAACATAGACACCCATGCTGACTGTGTAATCATACGTCGGCTTTTCAATATACCCACTAATTTGATTCCTGCCATTCCACTGCACCACCCCCAGGTCAATTTTCACATGCCGCTGATGAACCGCAATCGTAGCAATACCACCCTGCTCCTTGTGAAAAGCATATAAATCTCTTAAATCAAGCGTAGTTAATACATCGCCATTGGTCACAAAAAATGTCGAACTCAAATCCTTGATTAAAGAAAGAGGCCCAGCCGTTCCAAGAGGCTCAGCTTCGTGACTATAAGTAATGTTTAGCCCCCACTGTTGACCGTCCATAAAAAAGGTCCGCAATAAATTCGCCAGGTGCCCAACAGTAAGGATAACATCCTCAACACCCGCACGCTTCATCTGTCTAAGCAATACCTCAAGAATGGGCATCTCGCCGATCGGCATAAGGGGCTTCGGTAAAATTCTAGTGTAAGGGGCAAGACGTGTCCCTTTTCCCCCAGCTAATATAACGGCCTTCATTTTTCACACCTAAAATTCATATGTACCAACTTGATATCGATCCAAATGGTCACGGATCCAAGCAATTGTCTGACTCAAACCTTGATCCAAAGTAAACTGTGGTCTCCAGTTTAAGCGTTGACGAGCAAGCGAATTATTAGATAACAATTGCAGGACTTCGGACGCCTCAGGTCTAAGCCGGTGGCTGTCTTCTGTTATGCGGACAGTTTTCCCCACTTGTTGCATGATTCTGTTTGCCAAGTCGCCAATCGAGATTTCTTCGCCAGTTCCTAAATTAAACACTTCGCCTTCCACACCTTGTGCTTCTGCCGCACACAAAAACCCACGTACAGTATCCGTTACAAAAGTAAAATCTCGCGTGGTGGTTAAACTACCAAGTTTGATGGTGTCTTTCACAAGGACCTGTGTAATGATTGTAGGTATAACAGCGCGCGCCGATTGACGTGGTCCAAACGTATTGAATGGTCGAATAGTTACCACTGGCAAATTATAGGAACAAAAGAAACTCTCAACAAGTTTATCTGCACCGATCTTGCTGGCCGAATATGGAGATTGTCCCTGCAATGGATGCTCTTCTGAGATGGGGATCTGCAGGGCAGTGCCATATACTTCACTGGTTGATGTATGGATAAGACGCTCTACTCCCAGTTCTCGACAAGCCGTGAGCACATTCAAAGTACCCATAAAGTTCGTGCTGGCTACTTCAACTGGGTGAAGATATGAATATGGAATCGAGATCAACGCCCCCAAATGAAAAACCACTGTACAATCTCGAACCGCATCACGTACAGCCTGCTCATCACGCAAATCCCCTGCAATGATCTCCAGTTTGGCAAAATCACTGGGGATTAAGTCACGCAACATGCCAGGATCTTTACGCGATGTATAACGAATAAAGGCACGGACCTTGGCCCCTTCAACAAGAAGTGTCTCAACCAAATGACTGCCAATAAAACCGCCTGCCCCAGTAACAAGAACTTTCTTATCGTTCCAGAAATTACTCACCGATTTATATCCATCCTACTTTTGCTTTGACTTGGCGACTGATGAAATTGGCTGGTAATATTCGGGTATAGAAAATCAGTCTCTGGCAGAGACAGGCTCATCGTTAATGAATCATGAAGCGTGCTCATCACATCAGAGAGTTTGATCAGGCGAAGTCCTGTTTTATTACAGACAGACATTATGCGTTGGTCATCCGCTTTTGAGATCTTTGAAATGGCATAGAATATCAAATCAACATCATGAAGCTGAACAAGCTTGGGGATATCCATCGTTGTGCCAAGAACTTTGAGGCCATCAAAATGCATACCTTGCTTCGATGGGTCATCATCAGCAATACCAATAACTGTATACAATTTTCTAAAATCCTTTTGCCTTAATAGCCATGCAACAAATTGACTTCCTTCTCCTGCTCCCACCACAAGGACACGTTCGCCTGCACCGTAGCCGCTATGCCTTAGTTTGATCCAACCATCAGCCAAGCCTGTTATCAATCGCAAACGATACCGTACAGCTACAAAGCCAGCTAATACTAGTGAACCTGCTACATACATAAAACTCATTGGCAGACCATGTTGTGGCAAAAGAAACATTGCAATACAACCACTGTCAACGTGACCAGTCCACATGAAATTATCAACCGCAAGATATCGTCAGCGATGGCGCGCGACCACGACACGTTTTTCAAGCCTAATAAGATGTTAAAAAATGTAAACAAAATAGCCAGCAAGAATGCCAAACTTGTAGCGCGCCAAAGTCCTAAATCCAGTGGCCGGTATAAGCGCCAAGTCATACCCAACAAACCAATACACAAAAATGCAATCAAAAAATCATAGACCGCCCAGCTTACATATCGCCGTAGGAACCGCGAAACGGGCCCGCCAAAAAGCCACCCTTCCGGGATCCGTTTATCTTTCAAACGTGGGATCATGATAACAAATGTCCAGAAAAGGGTATCCATATCCCCTAAGAAGGTATGATGACGGACATACAATCGGTCAAGTCGCAACTTATCTGGTGCGATATGTTCAAGATAATAGTCCATAACACTATCAGATTGCAGACGCCCTTCTTCATCATGATACGCAATGCTAGCGGGGCTTGTAATTCCCGGTCGCATGGATAATATCTCGGTCCTCGCGGGTTCAGACCAGGTCGCCGCTATGTTCGGGTCTTCCGGCCGAGGACCAACTAAACTCATCTCTCCTGTCAACACATTCCATAACTGCGGCAGTTCATTGATCTTAGTATCCCGCAACCACTTACCTAAAGAAGTGATTCGTGGATCATCTTTTGCCGTAATACCCGGCCCGGTGGTCTCTTCATGCATCGTGCGAAATTTGAGAATTTGGAAGATACGTCCGTTACGGCCTAAACGAGGGCCACGAAAAAAAACTGGACCGGAAGAATCCATCTTTATTAAAACGCCCATGAAAATAAAGAACGGCGCCAGAATAAATAATCCAAGTAATGCGATCAAAACATCCATCAAACGTTTGGCTACAAAGGAGTACCAATTCGGACGAATATAATTTGACGACATCGATATCTTCTTTAGGATGTTATGATCGTTTTCCATGATCTAAAACCTTGCAACGAAAAAATTTTAAGTCATAAAAGTTGGTGTTTTACCAACTTTATCTTTCCATCGGCCGGCGAATCTGATTAAACCGATAAGAAAGCCTAATCCATAGCCAAGGTGTAATATCAAAAAGACCAATGGCAGTACACCTAGGTATCGCCAATTATTTTTTCTAGACGCGAGAATGGACGCAGTAAAATTCGCAAACAAATACAAACCTACCACAATAAACAATAATCCAATACTCCAAGATGTAATAAAAATCAAAGCCAAGTTTACCAGTAAAGCGAAGACAAATAACGGGGGGACAAACTGGCGCGGCCGCATCTGACGAGGATGCTTCTGCAGAACACGCACCTTCCAAAAGCCGTATTGATAATATTGACGCCAAAGGCTACCAGGGGTACTGCGCACTGTGTATTCGGAACGAATGGATGAGGAAAGCAGGATACGTCCACCATATTCGCGCAAACGGTAATTAAATTCGTCATCTTGATCGCGAATCAATTCCTCGTCAAACAATCCGACCTCTTGGAATACCCTGCGCGGCCACGCGCCCATATAAACTGTATCCACCCATTCATTTTTATCTGAGAAATGAAATCGGCCGCCACCTATTCCAAATGGAGTACTGGTTCCCAATGCTACGGCTTCTCCAAAAGAGGTATTGCCAACCGCAGCCATTCTTCCGCCAACATTGTCAGCCTGTGTGCGCTGCAAAGTATCAACACATTGACGTATGTAGTCAGGAGCGATCATAGTATGTCCATCTACACGGACAACAATTTCACCTCTGGCAATTTGCAAGGCCTTATTCAGGCCAGTAGGAACAATCTGTTCAGAGTTATCTAAAATTTTTAATTCTATTTTTGGGTATTGTCCCGCCAACTCCTCAATAATCGCGCGTGTATTATCCGTGGACAAACCATCGGCGACAAGGACTTCCATGTTTTCAACTGAATAATCCTGCTGCAGTACGGCCCCCAGACTCCGTCGGATATGGTTCGCTTCGTTGTGAACGGGAAGGATAATGGAAACAAAAGGGGCCTTCAAATTATTTTCCCTCAATGGCCTTTTTATAAACTGAGATCAATTTTTGGGTGAGTATGGTTTCATCGAGATCAAGCACGGTTTTACGACCATCTATCCTTTTATTACGGCTTAATACACTTAGAATGCCGGCAGCCAAGGTTTCAGGCCTATCATCGTCACAAACAACACAGCCTTCAACGGAACCGATGCGTTCACGTACGTCACCAACATCCGTAGAAACCACTGGCAGATTACATGCCAAAGCTTCTTTCACAACATTTGGAGATCCTTCATGGACAGATGCCAACACTAAAACATCACAGGCGTTCATATAAACAGGAATTTGTTCATGGACAATGTTTCCCACATAGACAAACTCAAAATCAATAGTTCCACCAAACTGCGCTAATTTTACAGCATTCTGAATCAGATCCAATCTCTTCCTTGGATTATTTCCGTCCCCAACAAACAACACAATAGATTTATCCAACACCAACCCTAAAGAATGTCGAGCATTATCCCTTTCCATTATAGAAAATAAATTTAAATCAATACCAGATGGAATGATATGATAATCGTCCACAGTTAATCGTTCAGCGAGCCCACGGGAAACAAAAACACATTCATCAGCTACTTTTGCGATGTAACGGGTAACAATCTGCAATATCCTACCCAAAAAGGTCTGCTGTTTTTTATTTCCAACAATGCCATTAACATCATCGCCACGAAAGGTTACAACTAACGGCTTGGTTTTCGGAAGCGTTAAGAGGGCGCTCTGCCCCCATTGTGCATGTACCAAGTCATAGTTTCCATTCTTCAAACGCTTGTGTACTTGTTTCCATGCATGTAAGTAATTAAACGGATTCTTTGCACCTCGAAAATGATATACATCCACTTCCCACCCTGCCAGCCGTACAAACTCCACTTGACGAACAATGAAAGGAACAGCATACGGGCGATCTAAAGTGGGCCATTCGCTAGTGAGCATCAGGATACGCTTTTTATCCAATCTTTTCACCTCGTACAAGACTGAAATACGTATCTTCCATTTCCCGTATCATTCTTTGAATATTGAACTTTTTTTCAACGCGATAACGCCCTGCCTTACCATACTCACGTGATAATTCTGAATTCTGTATGAGGGAAAACATTGCATCAGCAAAGGACTTGGGGTCCCCAAATGGCACCAAAATACCTGTTTTCCCATTTACAACCACTTCATGATTTCCGCCAACATCCGTTACCACAACAGGTAGTGAGGCGGCCATATACTCAAGCAAAGCATTCGAAACCCCTTCATATTCTGAAGAAAGCACCCCCAACGAAACTCTTTTCAGAATGGCAGGGATATCTTTACGCTCACCCCAAAAAGTGACAGATCCTTTTATTCCAATGTTTGCAACTTGTTTCTCAAGCCTGGCCCTCTCATCCCCATCTCCTACCACCCAGAGGGATACGAATGGGATTCGGGCTTTGAGCAAGGTAAATGCATTGATTAAAAGGGGTAACTGTTTTACAGGTCGCAATGATGAAACAATACAAATGACAGGGCCGTTCTGTTCTTGATCACAAAAGTCAGGTAAAGCAATTCCCGCCTTGGACATTTGGTCAAATTTGTGAATATCGATGCCATTATGTATCACTCTTATTTCAGGAGCTTTGGATTTTCCATTCAAAACATTATACGAATGAACTGCCATATGTGAATTTTCTAAAATAAGATCAGATACATTTACAAGAAGACGGTCAAATGAAGTTACCCATCGTGCTGGGTCAGTTCTGAAAGAAACAACAATCCTGGGCATCATCAAGAATCTGCTTACAGGTATGGCAGCCCGGGATGCATAGGAAAATGCGTGAACGATGTCAGGCTTTATCTTTTGCAGCAATAGATACAGACTCCAGATTGTTTTCAGGCGTCCCACTCTATTTCTACCAAGGATGTAAATCGGGATATTTAATAGACTAAATTTTTCGTGCAATCTTGCATTCCCATCTGACAAAAAAATGACTTGGGGTTCAAATCTCTTAAAATCCAGATGCTGCAGTAATTCCATTACCTGTAATTGGGTACCACCAACCTCCAACTGCCCAATAATATAAGAGATTTTTATTCTTCTAGCGATTCTCATCAAAACCGTTTTTTCTATCCTGCAAGCCAATACCTATCCCAACCATAATCCAAATCAATTTATCATAATGATCATGTTTGGTCAGACCACCAAGAAGCATGATAACAAACACAATGAACCAGGTTTGGGCAAGTGTAATAATGGATGGATCGCTTAAATTTCGGAGTGTCCATATTTCACGAATTGTAGAGATAAGCATTGCCAAAAACAGAAAAAAACCGACTAGACCCGTCTCAGCTAAAACCTGCACGTACATATTGTGCGCACCCAAACGTAAACGACGTGGCTCCAGCAAATCGCTACCATACGATGCCAATCGCTCTACAAATTGCCCAATACCCACTCCATGTACCGGGTGATCAAGCCACATACGCCACCCAGCCCGCCATAAGTTATAGCGAAGCCCCACGGTATCGGTACCTTCGCGGATTGATGAAGAGATCGTACCTATGATAGTCAGAATATTATCGGCAAACAACCAAATGATCAAAAAAGCCATGACAAATCCGATCACTGCTTGAATCTGATACTTCGCAAAGCGTTGAATGGCTGATAAGCCGATCGCCGAAAAAAGCAACAATAAACCCGTACGAGACACTGTGTAAAAAGTGGCAATGATAACAAGCCCCAATCCAAGAAGAAGAAAAAAACTCACCACCGATTTTTTTGTTGTAGCGCGCAAATAAACAATAAAGACCAAACCCACTACAAAGTAACGTGCGGCACTATTCGCACCACCGGCCAATCCTTCTGCACGGTCAGACAGTTTTAAACTCTGCCCAATATTTCCTTGTGTTAGCGCATACACAGCAGAGAGCAATACCGCTATGGAAAACACCCATATCAAGGTTCGATGTTTGGAAGGTGTATCAAGCATTTGGGCCGCCAGCCACGCCAATAACCAGAGTTGGATAAACGTGAATGCCCAATTACGATCGTCTGTGCCCGGCAAAAGAGATGCCGACGGATTACTGACAATGATCCAAAATACTAACAAGCATCCCCAGACCAGGCTGGCACTCCAGTGGAAACTTTTTTCCCTGTGAGTTGTGCGTGAAAGCAAATGTGCACCCAACGTGACAATCCCCAACAAAGAGACTACCGAAGATGCGAAAGGGATGGAAGGCAAAATATCGAGCAGGGGGAGACTGGCAACAATGAAAACAAGCCCCCAATATGGACGACGCAGGATCAACAGTGTTGCCCCGATCAACACAATGAACTGGATCAGGCGTACCACACCTTCCACCCCGGCAAATGCGACAAAGTATCCCCCGCTAAAGGAGAGAATGAGCGCCACCGAACCCCAAACGATTTGTCGCGATCTTTCAGAGGAAAATGATTGAATCTTTTTCATGATAATCTTGCCGTGGGTGGAATTGTATTCCATTTCCACAATGTGAGGAGAAAACCATACAGGCCACCTGCCAAACGAGACCAGCTTGCCCTGGAAAATGGCTTTCTGAGGATACCCCACCAAATTGACCGCAAGATCTCCAAGGTTGAAACTCGAAGCCAGTCCTGTCGATAAGATGATTTATTAGTAGACATCCAGCGCATCGTATGAGCCCGTCCCCAGGTCTCCAACATGCCCCTATGCCAGCCATCCCTTGCATCGACAGTATGAACAGCATTAAGTTCGCCTGGGTGAACAGCCAAATGATGCGTGAGCATAAACAACCTGCCAAACTGCCGCGCATAATAGCTTAGAACTGCATCTTCACTTGGACCTATATGGCGGTTAAACAAATCAACCAAACCATCCAAATGTCCAATGTTTTTCAATACTTCACGGCGGAAAGACATTGCGCCGCCAGAGAGGCGTCCAACTTCCATTAATGTATCCTCGGGCATACTTTTCGCAGGTATCCCCATCCCTCCCCGAGTAATTGAAGCAGATGGTAAAGAAGATATCCCCAACCATTTCTCCTCAAATGAGCCCAGCCGACGTAACTTCTCGCCATCATCCAATACAATATAGAGACCAACACCGGCAATTGTATTCGCTCCATGGCGAGAGAATAATTCAATATATGACTGCTCCAACATTTGCAGGGCTTGGCGAATAAGAGTTATATCATCATCCATAAAGAACACGACTTGCCCGGTGCTATGTTGAAACGCATTCCAACGGTGCCAAGGCAACGTTTTATATTCAGACGGGACATATTTTACTTGTAGATGCAGATTGCCCGCCTGAAAACTAGCTACTACCTGTTTCGCTTTATCTGTTTGAGATGAGTCGCTGATCACAATCTCATCTGGAAGACGTGTCTGACGGGCAATGGCATCCAAAGTTGAGGAAAGCAATTGGCTTCGTTCATGGGTGGCAATACAAATGCTTATCGAAAGACTATCAGGTATCATTTTCTTTTAGATTGAAATCGCTCCACACAACCCATAAATAACTTTTCGTTCTGGGACATTACGATCTCTGTTGAAAAGTTCTCTTTGATCTTATCCCAGCCAGCCCGGCCAAGCTGCGACGCTACTTGTTCATCTCTCAATATATATATGATCGCATCGGCAATTGCCTCTGTGTTTTGAGGGGCGATCAAAAATCCATCCTTGCCATGCGTTATCAGTTCGGGGCCGCTGGCACGATCCGTGAAGATGACCGGGCATCCCACCGACATGGCTTCCAATGGCGCTATCGCAAAGCCTTCCACCAGAGAGGGGTAAACAGCAACAGTGGCTGTTTCAAGGGCATCCCAAACTGCATCACGTTCAACAAAGCCGTGAAAGATCACTCCCTGTTTGATCGCATGTTGGAATTCCGAGTTCAAATATTCCCGCATGGACCGCCCGTCTTCCATACGCCAATCCTTACCAAAGATATGAAGCTCTGCAGTTGGGCAGGCCTCTTTTACTTTAGGCCAGGCAGTGAGCAGTTGGATGACACCTTTGTTTCTATTCAACGTGCCGGTAAACACAACCTTACCCGCCACACGTTTCAAAGGAGGTGAGTATGGCCGAGGTTCCACCGGGTTATAGATCACCTGCATATATTTATCGCCCAAGTCGAACAAATCGTTCGTTTTCGCGGCAAGGTATAAACTCTCAGAGCAGTAAAAATCGGCTCGGCGCATGGACCAGTTTTCGATCCAGAAGATGAGGCGCTGCAAAGATCGCCCCAATTCTTTTGCGTTATGGGATGCCGACCCGCTAAAGCGTACTATCACCGGCACGGGCAATGAAGTCCAGCCTGCGGCCCAACCTTGATAATCCGGCACATCCACAAGGTCGATCTCCCCATCTTTTGCCCATTGTACGATTACGCGAAACAATCGCCAGCGCCCCAGGAGCCAACCGAAATAACGCAGGCGCGGCTCACGCATACGCCAGACCTTTACACCCTCATCCTCTTCGAAATCCGGGGCAGGGTAATCACTGGCATAGATACCGATCACCCGCACTTCGTGGCCCCTGCGGGCCAAAGAACGCGTCAGTGTCTGGACCAAGATGCCGATGCCACCATACTTGCCCGGGGGATACTCAGAGCAAATAAAGCAGACCTTCAAGTTTGTCTCTCCCGGTGCTGAGCTTTCCGTCTGATACAGAAAGGAAATAATCCCAACCTGCTTTTGTATTTTGCACAAGCCTGAAAGGTAAACCCCGCATCATCTCCCGCAATACAGAAAAGGGTTGTGCTCTTAAGTTGGCGTGAAGGAACATCCATTTGTGGTAATGGAACAGGAACCAAAGTTCATCCTTCTCACTACGCTCCAGATCTTCAAGGTCTACCCAAAGCGAACGCCAACGCTCCATCAGAGCGATCCCAGCGTGAAGGGACATTTGCCGTGCCTGCCCAGCCATCCAAAGGGTATTGATCTCTTCTTTTTGCCAGGCCTGTCCGGTAAGTTCCTTTAAATGCTCATCGAGAACATCAAGCGCCAATCCTTGTTGTACATTGCCAGATGTGCGTGAAATGCGGCTCTCATGCCTTCTGACAAAAGACAATACCTCGGGCATCATCCCCAGCCAGCCCAAACGAGAGAGGCGGCACATCATCCTGTAATCCTGTGCTGCTGGCAGTTCCTGATACCCGTCCACTTCCAACAATGCGGCCCGTTCGATGGTAAAGGAACTATGAGAGGCGAAACTGCGCAGGATGAGATACCACTTGAGCCCATTGGGGGTCATAGGCAGTTTTTGCTGACTCCCGCGGATCATGCCTCCCCCATCGAAGGATCGCCATGGTGTAATGCAGGCGCGAAATTGAGGGTGCGATCTCAAAAATTGAAGCTGATGCTCAATGCGATACACAGGCGACAGGTCATCCGCATCGATACGGACGATATACCTGCCTTGCGCTTCGTGCAAACCAGCATTCGCCGCGGCAAACGGACCTCCGGGCTGATTCCGCCTCAATAAACGGATGCGCCCATCCTGCGCCGCAAACCTTGCGACAACCTCTACTGTGTCATCCTCTGATGCATCATCCACAATGATGTATTCCCAATTACGGAAGGTTTGGGCCTGCATGTTCGCGATCGTTTCCCCGATGAACGGACTTGCGTTGCGGGCCGCGGTCAATATCGTTACTTCAGGAGAGGTCATGGACGAAACTCCCATTCGACAGACCATGTGAACGGCAGTTTTACTTTTCCAACAAGACTCAAAGTACGCCCATCTTTTTCGACCCCATACTCCGGTGCATATTTCGATGGAACGACCTTTACTTTGGAGTTTTGAGGAGGAAAGAGTTTCATCAAAACCTGTGAGTCTCCCAGCGTGCAAGCAAAAGTGGAGGTGCCTTCCTGTCTCCACGGAGCGTCTCCCAGATGCAGGCTAGAAGCGAATTGATAATTGCCATCCCCGCTAATAGTTTCTTCCATCGCTAGTTTCCTCTCATCCCGCCAAAACCATTTACGGGTCAAGACGATCGAGACGTCCAAACGACTCAACCCGTAAGAGACATACTTCACGCCCTGTTCGCCCAGCAGTTCCCATTCCCCGTTCTGACACTTAAAATACCACGAGGGAAGATAAGCCTGATATTCAGCGCTGATACCCGGCGGCACACCATTGAGAGAGGAAACATTCTGCCCGGAGGCGTTGCGATACCAATGCCGGGCGTTCAACGTATAAGTAGGGTTACCCGGTTCTCTTATAAGAATCATATTTTTCCACCATAACTCAAAGGTACCTCGACCAGCATCCCCTGAATGATGTGTTTCATTTCTTGGGTCGCCATGAGCCGCTAAATCAACGTCCAGATTTGTGTCTGTAATAAATGCCCACCCACCTTGATGGTATAAAACGACCTTTTTACCTTCTTGTTCATTTTGCAAACCATCAACCATCGTCGAATAGTACAAAGTCAGCAAAGTAATAATCTTATGGCGAGGTGGATTAGGCAAAAGGCCGTGAGCATAACAAGCCGAAAGCATCCCCCAAAAATTATCCACAGAATGATCTGGAGATGTATTCCCAGAACGGATCAATGAACCATCCGAGCGTAACAGATCATCGGCTTGTTGAAACATTCTGCAGAGGCACTGGAACAGATCCGGCACGATCTCCCGTCCAGTTTGCCTTGACGCCAGAACATATTCCAAGGCTGTGCGACACATCTGTAAGTGATAAAAACTCGTTTGTTCAGCAAAGCTTCCATCTTCGAGAACCAGCTTAGGAAAATATTTCTCCCATAATTCAAAAGCC
Organism: Candidatus Defluviilinea proxima; assembly: GCA_016721115.1. Lineage (NCBI taxonomy): Bacteria > Bacillati > Chloroflexota > Anaerolineae > Anaerolineales > Candidatus Villigracilaceae > Candidatus Defluviilinea > Candidatus Defluviilinea proxima. The sequence continues at coordinate 2,612,144 of JADKIW010000001.1, read as the reverse complement.
TGCTTCTCCCAAACTTCAGCCTGCGACATATCATGTAACATTCGGCTCGCAATATACAAAGCGCGGGCATTGTTCAGAATGTGATTGTTAAAGTCATCGCGAACTTCAAGGTTTTCCTGCAAATGGATCGAATCCAAATACATGCGCTGTTTAATGGGAGCGATCATATCCATTGAATCAGGCAAGCCTGCTTGTTTGAGCCAGAACAAAACTTCAGCGAGAGATGCAATACGCTCAGAAGTGGTATATGGTGTTGCTACAGCAATATCACCATCCCAAGAATGCGACATCCACGAGGACAGATCGTGCTTCAAGGACTGGAATGCATTAACATGGCCGCAAAACACCCCACGGGCATAACGGACAGCCCAATATAGGCGATGGTAGGCATGCAAATGCTCTACATCCTCAACACCACCACTCAAGAGTTTCTCAAGGGAAAGGGTTGCACCACCTGCCAACCGAAATATCCCATCCGCGTGTCGGTCAACATCAAAATATAGATCTTCTTTCCCAAATAACTCAGACAACTCTTCAACACTTCCTACAAACAGGTCTGGGATTTCAGTAGTGAAATTGATCTCCTCCTGCGGTTGTAGGCAAAGTCTATATTTCATTTTCTCAGCCGGGGAAATCAGGTCTCGATACCAACGATATACCAGATATCGAGCCGGATAGACCGAAGCCTGTAATCCATCCATCCAACGGCCTGTTTTCCAGCATTGTTTTATGTAATTATTTCTTTCGCCACCAGCCATACGGACCAAGTCAATCGCCCGCCAATAACTGACTGCAAAACGATCAAACAATTTCATTTGGCATCATCGTAGATCTGCTACGTAAAGTCTTTCTTTGTGCTTAGGATCCAATTCTTTTCGAATTTCCAGCGGGGCACCCATCTTGGCAAAAATATCCGGGTAGTTATGAGCAAAATAGCTGTGTTCGTTAATGAAAGAACTCGATTCGATGAATATATATGCCTGTCTGGCTACCCGAAGGATCTCTAATAAAAAATCTTCGATCTTGTTATCAGCAACATGGATGCAAACGCCGTACGTGATCACAATATCGAAATGTTTATCAGGGTAGGGCAAATGTATCCCATCTGTTTCACTCAATTTGACACGTGAGTCAGGCCCCAAAAACTCACGAGCTTCTTCCAATTGAGTGAGGCTGATATCGCATCCTTGAATATCATCAAGATCAGGGAATTCCTGCTCGATCACTTGAAGGTATAGGCCATACCCACATCCCACATCCAAAATTGACTTGAAATCAAATTCGTGAAGCGTGGACATCAGGACCCCGATGTTACGGTCATAGCCGTTTTCCTGTAAACGTTTTTCGAAACGTTCATGGTATTTCTGTTTATACGTCTCACCCTGCTCTATCCAATAGGCTTTTGGGTTATATGAACGAGGTTTGGAGAGTATTAACCCGAATAGAGACTTAAATTTTAAAAACATATTTGCACTACTTAATCCCTTAAAAATCCGGCTATAAAAGCGTCATGATTGGAGACAAACGAGCCAACAACCAATTCGGTGATTTTTCCTCAAATCGTCTTTGAATGCGCGACAACTCTTTATTGTCAAGTTCATTGTGCCACTTCTCATCAAGAACTATATTAGTTCCATTGCGCAAAAAACTAGAACGATTTCCGATAACATGGTGCTCTACCTTCCCCAAATCTCCGAAAAAAGGGTACGAGGGAAGCCCAATAAAATCCAATAATGTATACCAAGTCGTCTCAGGTGACAGACATAGCTCATCGTAATTCAACAAAAGGATATCCTTTTCAGGATAATACATCTTACTACGTAACTCAATTTCCACTTCTGTTTTGATCCATTCATCCACCCAACCATCCAGAGTACCAGACTCTTTCTTTCGCTTCCGCGACGCGACAACCCCACGAGGATCACGAAAAAGATGAATAATTCTTACATGATGATCCTGGTGAAACCTTGGAATATATTTCAGCATCCATGGTGTTTTCGACTCGTCAACAAAGCACATAGTGTTTGTTGCACGAAAAACACCAGTAAAAAAAGCATTATGATGACGTTTCAATTCTTCAAACCATTCAGAATACCCTGGCAATAAACGAACGATCTTATCGTTAATGGATTCCATCCAAGGTCTGTCCCAAACGGATAGATAAAGTTGGTTTAGGTAACGAGATTCTGAATATCGCGGCCGAAGAACAGCTGCAAAGCTCCACGGTTCCCCTGAAATTTCACTAACAGCATCATGAATTGAGAGCCAGTATGGGCACTCGGATGTTACTCGTCCACATGAACAACCAATTTTCTCTCTGTGCAGTGGATACATCCAATATAATTCACCCAGTGTGGAAACTTGTGGGTGAAGATTGAGAAACATAGAAAGCAAAGTGGAACCGCTATACTTAAATGACGTAATATACGTATATGTAAACTTTTTATCACTGACCATTTGTCAATACACCCTTTAACACTCTGGAGATACGTTCAGTAGACTCCCCGTCACTAAAGGCACAGATCTCTTCAACGATCTTCTGCCTCCCCACCGCCAGTTTACCTGGCTTTTCGAGAGCAGATGAAACGGCATCAATAAACTCTTTTGTGTTTCGCGCCAAATCTAGTCCGCCCGAGTTCGTGATCGGTAGGTAATGCTCACGCAAATATAACTCCTTCAACACACGGTCATATTTCGGGCGACCTTCGGGGTCATACGCAGGACCAACCTGCGGTTTATTGAAAATAGCGCCATCTACGGTCAACGTGGAAGAAACGTTGACATGCACACAACTGTGATAAAGGGTGGAAGCAAGCCGTTCAATATCATAACGGGAAATATCCATTTTCCCGTTCGCTTCACGTGCCTGCCACGGCCTGTCAACCACTACGTACTTGCATTGCTTTAGGATGGGTGTCCATCTGCTTTCGATGTCCACCGGATGCCTGCGAAACAGGATGACAGGCTTATCGGGAATCTGACCGTTTTCGATGGCAAAGTCCAGGTCCAACAACAGTGATGTTTCATTGGGCACGATCTTCACATACCCCGATCCCCAAAAGATGACCGGGGCATCCATTGGCAGGCCAAGTTCCCTGCGCCAGGTGTTTTCATCCCAGATATAACTTTTATCCCAATAAAAATCGAACTGTGGCGGGCCCGTCACAGAAACGTCATCCACTTTAACAGTTGGATAAGAACGCAGGAGTTCCTGTTTATTGTATTTATTCCAAACCATGTAATGCCGGAACGTAACCGGAAGCCAAGTGCGGGCAGTGATGTTGTCAAAGGAAAGAATGGCAGTGAACAAAGGAATATCCGCTTTTCGACCTAACCGTAACCAAGGCTCATCCTGATAAATGAACGGCGTTATAGAAAAAACAGCATCAGGCCGCGCATTTTCAAGCACAGGCACAAAATCAGCCACGTTCGTATCTTGCCAGAACAGTTCTTCATCCTTTGCAAAAAGACGCTCCATGTTCCCAGGCAGTAATTGCTCCGCGGTCATCAGGGCATTTCGCAGTGTATGTACCGCAAGTGAACGTCCATCCATGAACAGGGCATTTCGCCGGGCATCGATCGCAGTGGTCACCGTATTGCGGTAGCGGCGATGCCAATGGTTGATGCGCGCACGAACGTGCTCGAACTCGTGTCCATGCTTGAAGTGCGAGGTGATAAAGACCTCCCCGCCAAGAGATTCGATCTCCGTGCCTAACTGCGGATCGTCCCATGCCAGTGCGATGACCGGCTGGGAAAATTCTGCGAGCATTTTCAGCATCCCGGTCCGTATGAGATAACGGACCGTAAAATGCTGGGAGAGCGGTATCAATAACCGAGGCTTTGTTATGTTCACCAACTCCCCTTGGCCACAGCGAGACGTTCAACAACCTTTGCGAACTTAGGTAACTGTGCATCCAACGTGAATTCTTTTTCAAAGGTTTTTCTAGCTGCACGGCCGATGCGTTCACGCAGTTCCCTGTTACTGAGCAATTCAGGCAGTGCGGTTATGAAGGATCCCAGGTCAGGCAGAACCATGCAATTCTCCCTAGGACGCAACTCCCGCGACCCAGCCACAGCCGAACGCGTGGCAACCACAACCTGTGCATGGTTGAACAGCAAGGATAATTTTGTGCGCGTCCCAGTATCATATTCATAAGGGATAATGGCAACATCAAAGGGACGCAGAGTAGAACCTAGGTCGTTCACGTGCCCATGCAAAACTGCCTTGCAGGCATTCAGGCGTTCCAGCAGTTCCGGCTTGGCCCCGGTCACATCACCGATAATATGGAGTTGATAACGCCCGCCATTTGCATCGAGCCGCGATTGCACCTTATCCAGATAGGCCATCAGCCCCAGATAATTCGAGGTGGTACGCAGGCTTCCCAAATGCAGGATGCGGGCGGGCCATTCGCCCTGTGAATTCGGGTGATCCAAAGCAACCACTTCATACGTGGTGGGGATCACAGAAATATTCCTCCCGCCCACGCTTCGTAATTCATCCGCCTCTGTCTGTGAACCCGTCACAATGGCGGCGGCCTGACGAATGACCTGCATCTCTCCCCTGTGCATCGCCCAAAGCTGGATCCGCTCACTCGGGTAAGGTTTGCGGGCCCGTGCCTCCTGGCGCAACCCAAAAATACGATAATGAAAATCCGTCTGGGAATATACAAAAGGTATCGGAGCGGGTAATGATGCTGCAACAGCACCCGCCACACCTGACTCCGCCCAGATAAGATCGGGATCTACCTCATGCACAAATTCAACAAATCTCCCGCTCAATGTGCCGATCGCAGGAAAGGCCAATAATAACGGACGGGAAATCGCCCGTGATAATAACTCGATCCATGTGCGATAGGCAGGTGGAAGGGAATAGATAACATCCGTCCATGAGTCCGCCTGTGCCCGAATCTCTTTGCTGTGCTCGGTTTCATTGCCTTCATGTTCCAGCACCTTCTCCCGCACCCCATCAGAAAGAAAACGCCAGACATGAACTTCCAAGCCCAGCTTTTTCAACGCCAGAAACGACTGTAAATGACGGCTGGCCGCGCCTGAATAATTGGAAGAAAGCGGGGCATCCCCGAACAAGCAAATACACTTCACGCTGGGTCCGTAACAGGCAAAAGAATTAGGTCTGCTTCTCGTGAGTTGGCAAGCCAGTCAGCCAACAAACTCAATGAAGGCGAGGCGCGCAGGTCATCCAGTGAGCGGGCCGTGATGTTGATATTGTCATGCACATCGCTTTGCGCTTCGTGGATCCTCTTCAATTCCATGGGGGCGATATCATCAAAAGAGATTTGTTTGCCAACTACTAAGGCATAAAAATGCTGCCTTGCCAACTGTTGAACCTCCGCACTCAGCCGCTCCACCTTGTGCAGGTTGCGCAGGGTCGCGAAATATTCTTCCCTTGTAGATGGCTCCATGGTGAAACCAAAACCGTTATAGCGGCCTGTCCCGGCCAGGACTGCGGGAATACCAAAACATGGGAATTCCATCCCCACTGTCCCGTTGACGGTCAGCACACAATCCACCAGTGGGAACAAGGACCGGGTGTTGATCTCCGTCTCGGCAGGCATGAAGCGGACATGTTCCGGCAAAGGCATCAATGGTTCGAGCAGGCGCCGTTCGGAGGAAGTCTTTATCTTCTCACGCTGCAATTTGAACATATTGAAGGGATGCTCCTTAACGATCCAATTCATCGCGCGGCATTCCTCGGTTTGCGAAACGAACTGCACGGTCTGGAACAACCAGTCTTCAAAGTCATCGAACAGGCCTGAACCAAAGAAGAAGGCCGCATCCCAGGCCACGTGTGAAAAGATGACAGCGGTCTTTTTACCCGGGTCCAACCCCAATCGTTCGTATACTTCGCTCGGAGGCAGAACCTGCTTTCCCGATTGCAAGCGGCGTGTATCATCCATCGAATCAGGGCGATATCTGGCAGTGAACTCTTCCTCCAAAGCCTTGTCCTGTTCATCCCCCCATGGCTGTGTTTTTATATTCTCCCATGTTCGCGGGGAGAGTGAAAAATAATGCCGGCCGCGCGTTTCGGAGGTATAGCGTTTGAATATCCACGTACTGCGCCGCTGGCCAAATTCCAAAACCACACAATCCACCCCGTGGTTCAATGCCACTTCAAAGATCGGTCCGCTCGGAATGTAACCCGCATCGCGCACCAGCATTTTCTCTATCGGGTTTTGATCGAGATATTTCTCAGCGGTCAGCGTGTTTTGAATGGCTTTTTTCAACTGCAAACGAAACAGGTCGAACGTCTCAACATCCTGTAAATTGAGTCGACCCTCGACCCTCCTGCGGCAGGTCATGGACAATGCATGTTCGCCGACATGCACCCCATGGAAAACAAGCTCTTTTGCCAGATTGACCGTGATCTTCGCGGGAAGCAGCGCTTCCACCTCCCTTTCGAGCTGGTCATCGAGCAGCCCAAACCTTTTCTCCCACTGGTCCCACATCTCCAATTGCGTGATCCTGAACAACCGATAATAGGAATGGGCAAAATGATTGCCAGAACGTGTAAAGATGACCGGGGTATATCCTTGAAACTGCATACCTTTTGCCACCAAGCCATGAAACTTGGCGTGCATGGGGATATTCGTAAAACTTAGTATGGCAAACCGCCGATTCGGGTCCGCAAACTCATTGCCCTGTACAGCCCAATTCTCAACTTGATGACAAGTGGTCTTAAAGTCGTGAGTTAGCTCACGTTGTTGGCTACGATATACTGGGTCAAGAACTACACGCAACCAGGAAAGCATATTCAAGGCCTGTTCTTAATTGCCCATTGCCCAATTCGACTTGGCAACCATGAATAAAGATAATACTTTCTCCAGGCTTTTGCATAGCGAGTTGTACCCTTACAAAGAGAAAGTGCTTTTCTTGCGTTTAAGCTATCGCCATTTTCTAAATAATGTCTCACAATAGGTAACTGTTTTTTGGCTAAATAATTAATTGCATGCTGGGTGTTCTGTAGAGAAAGCTTCCCGTTTCGGGTTAAATTCGACAAGGTCGTTATGGGTGCATAGTCATTCAATGGCTTTTTGTAGGTCATGGTCACGCGATTTTCCGCATCATAATGAATCGTTGAAAAAGGCAGGTTTACGTATGCGAACTTTGTCACAGTGCAAAGATTGAACCATGTAGCAATATCCCCACCCAGTTTCACACCAACTGGAAAACCATTCACCTTTTTCAGTGCTTCCTTTCGTATCGCAACCGATGACGAGTTGAACGGGAAATAATCTCGTATGATCTCAAAGTAATTATCCAAAATACCACGCCAACCTCGTACGAAGTAGCTTTTCTTTAACGGCTGACAGACCCCAAACTCATCAACAACTTCATAGGAAGTAGCATATACGCCACATGTGGGGTATTCTTTTATCAAAGATGCAATTTGATCGAGAAAGCTAGGCTTCCAACAATCATCCGCATCTAAAAAAGCGATAAACTCGCTTGACGATTCCAATATACCGCGGTTACGAGCCGCACATTCACCTTGGTTCGACTGCCGAATAATTCTTATACGGTCATCTTCTATACTTTTGGCAACTTCATATGAATTATCAGTAGAGCCGTCATCCACAATTAATAATTCATATCTTATAAAATTCTGGTCAAGAACTGAAAGTACAGCTCTTTTTATATGTTGCTCTTTATTGTAAAGAGGAACTACAACAGAAAAAAAAAGATCTGAATTCATATTCGATCAGATCTTCTCTGCCAACACAACTTGATAGATCATTCCATCTCCCCTATCAATAGAATACCCCAACCAAGAGAACAATCTCTGAAATGGCTGTTTATGAAAAACCCGTAAGGGGTGGGAGTACAGTTTAGTTGGAAGGCACCTTTCACGTCTTAGTACTTGTAAATCACATGATTCAAAAAGAGAATTCAATTGTTCTTCAGTCAACCAGTCTTCAACCGGCTGCATCCGAGTAGACTTTCTTTTCCAGTTAGAAAACAATTCCCCTCGTGGAGTAGATAAAATCAAATGACCGTTAGGCTTCAGCAATGACGCCAAGTCCTTGATGAATTGTTGTTGTTCACTCCGATGAATATGTTCAACAACTTCTGAGCAAATCACGATGTCAAAATGAAAAAAATCGGGGTGACGGCTATATTGTCCAGGTGTAACTGCCAAAAAACTCATATTTGGAAATAAGTTTCTCGCATGACTAACCACTTGTTCAACAGGCTCTATCCCCACAACTGTCCCAAAGTTCTGCATTAAAGCGGTCAGCCAACCACGTCCACATCCCACATCAACTATCCTTATTGGATCATGTATCGCAGAAGTATATCCATTTGTAACATCAGTAATTAATTGAAGAATTTTTCCAAAACGTATAGCTTCATCGTGGTTAGGATATGGTTTGTTCCACATTGGATTCTGAACAAACAAGTCGTAATAAAACCCTGCGGCATTTTGATCATTCACTTAACAGGTTCTCCCATTTCGTCTGGGCAAAAAAAACGGCTTGCTTTCCCGACATATGAGTTGTTCTACTGGAAATTGCCCCCTGCTCCACTGTAAAGCGTAAGTAATCATGAACATAATCATAATCTTCCTTTTCATAGCCACACCATATACTTAAAGTATACTCTCCTGGATAAAGGCTTAAATTTCCCAACTGCACGCGGATTTTATAAACGCCAGCATCTGGTTGTGCCTGAAAACTATCGTCTTGATCTACGGCATGAATGATGGGCCTTCCATAGTGGTCGTTAATTACTAAAGCAAATTGGACACCAGTTTTGATAGCTGATTCAGCCCACATTTCAATAAACAAAGAATGCCCCATAATGAACGAGGACGCTTCAGTGCCATCTTCATTCAACAAACTTGCCGATATGAATTTCGCTTTCCCACTTCCAGTTCGATGAACCTCTTGGATATTCGTTTGCAATTGCAACCGATCATAATATCTTGATATCACCTTGTGCGGGTCACCATTCAAAGAAAGATTACCATTTTCAAGAAGAATTAGGCGTTGGCACAGAGTCATCACAGCAGCCATATTATGGCTAACAAATAACACGGTTCTTCCTTCCTGTGCCACATCTCCCATCTTACCTAAACATTTTTTCTGAAATGCCACATCCCCCACTGCCAAAACCTCATCCACTACCAGTATTTCTGGATCCAAATGTGCCGCCACGGCAAAGGCTAGACGCACATACATGCCACTGGAATAACGCTTGACCGGGGTATCGATGAACTTCTCAATCCCTGCAAAATCCACGATCTCATCGAACTTGCGCGTGATTTCCTCGCGCTTCATCCCCAAAATGGCACCATTCAAGTAGGTATTCTCACGCCCGGTCAATTCAGGATGAAAACCAGTACCCACTTCCAGCAAACTAGCAATCCGTCCTTTCACCTTGACCTGTCCACTGGTGGGAGCAGTGATCCGTGACAATATTTTGAGCAAGGTGCTTTTCCCCGCTCCATTGCGGCCGATAATCCCCAACGCCTCCCCTTGCTGAACCTGGAAACTGACACCCTTTAACGCCCAAACATCTTCGCCATTGCGATTACCATGGTCCGTTTCGCCGATCCTGAGCAACGGGTTCGGTTTGCCGCGTGTCCGTGCCCACCAGACCTTCAAATCATTGGCAAAGGTACCGGTACCAATCTGCCCTAAACGATATATCTTGGAAAGGTTCTCAACCGAGATCACCGTTGTCATACGGTATCCATGAAAGTCTGCTCAACACGATTGAAGATCAACGTCCCCAAAAAGACCGCTACGAGCATAAAGATCAAACTGTAAAGCAAATGCCCCGTGTCCACTGTGCCTGCTCCCAAAAACGCAAAACGGAAAGCTTCCACAATGGGCGTCATCGGGTTGGTCAGTATGATCCATCGAAAGCGCCCTGGAACGGAGGACACTGGGTAGATCACAGGGGTAGCATACATCATCAACTGTACGCCAAAGGTCACCAAAAAGCGCAGATCTCGGTATTTCGTGGTCAGCGAAGAGATGATGATGCCAAAGCCAAGCCCAAGCCCGGCCATCATCAATACTAATAGCGGTGATAATGCGACCCAAGTCCACTCAAAATGTATAGAGGCACCTCGCACGAAAAAATACAGGATAAATACAAGGAACAGAATGAATTGGATAAAAAAGGTCGCCAGATTTGAGATCAAGATCGAAATGGGGATCGCAAGGCGGGGAAAGTACACCTTACCAAACAAGCCTGCATTCTGCACGAAAGTATTAGAAGTTTTATTTAGACAATCTGCAAAATACGCCCATACCACCGTCCCCGACATATAAAATAGGAACTGCGGCAATCCATCCGTGGGAAGGCTGGCAATACTCCCGAAAATTACTGTGAACGTGATCGTAGTCAACAACGGCTGGATCAAGTACCACAACGGCCCTAAAACGGTTTGCTTATAAACAGACACAAAATCGCGGCGAACAAACAGCATCACCAAATCACGGTAATGCCATAATTCACCTAAACGTAGATCAAACCAGCTTCGTTGAGGCTGAATAATCATCGACCAATTTTCATCATTCATTAATGGATACTCTTTTTACTGTCTACATTGCTCATAAAGGCATCTTGTATAAACCCTATAATCTCCGACAAAATATCTTCAATTCAGCTAATGGTAAATATAAAATGAAGCACGCTCCGCCCTCCTGACATGTAGCTATTCATATCAGTTAAAAATATTCACCAGCCCAAGCATAGAATAAACTTGGCAGTGCTAGATGCTATCCCACATATCATCAAAACTTTTGCTATTTCAAGCTTCTCACCCCAAGCATCCCACAAACGGAATAAAATTAGTCTAACAAAATTAGTATAATCCTGCAAGTGATAACAACAAACAATTTCATCACTTGCAAGATCTATTCATCTAATCTATGGGATTGAAAGCGAGAAACTTTTATAAGGGGAATAGGAGCCATAGCCGTAGGTACTGCCATAGTCACGGACACTCCATTTGTAACTACCATTTGCCAGACTTGCCAATTGAGTAGGGGAGATGAAACAACTTGTGTCAGTGTCGCAACTTGCTTGAGCGGTTGTGTACCACTTGGCCAATACAACAGTGTTATCTGCCTTTCGTACTTCCACAAAGTAGTTCGTCGCGGCAGTGTGTCCTGTCCAACTGAAGGCGTTGCTCCAGCTTGTCAACAATCCGCTCGGTGCGATCAAGGTCTCGCCACGGAAGGTAGCAGTGATGCTTTTGTTCGCATTCATGGTGATGCTGACTGGATTGCTTGTCCCACTGGCATCACCACTCCAACTTCCCAAGGCAAAACCAGCGCTCGGCACTCCCGTGACCTGGATCACGGATCCGGTTACATAGCCGCCACTACAGGTTTGGGCTGGTACCAGAACCGAACCACTGCCAATCACATTTGTCGTGAGTGTGTAGCAGGTAAGGGTGAGGTCGAAGGTCATGTAGGGAGAGTAGGGACCGTAGCCGTAGGTGCCATAGTCACGCACACGCCACTTGTAACTGCCTACCCCCAAGTTTGCGAGTTCTGAAGGAGTGATCGTACAGCTTGTATCGGTGTCACAGCTTGCTTGAGCGGCTGTGTACCATTTGGTCAATACGACAGTGTTGTCTGCTTTTCGAACTTCTACAAAGTAATTCGTTGCGGCGGTGTGACCGGTCCAACTGAAGGTGTTGTTCCAGCTTGTCAACGGTCCACTTGGCGCGATCAGGGTTTCTCCAAGGAATGAGGCGGTGACACTTTTGTTTGCGTCCATGGTGATGTTGACTGGGGTACTTGTTCCACTGGCATCGCCACTCCAGCCTCCGAAGGCAAAGCCTGCGTTTGGCAGGGCAGAGAGCTGGATGGTGGAACCAGCTGTGTAACCACTGCCACAGGTGTAAGCAGGAGCTTGAATCGTTCCACTTCCAGATGTATTTGTGTTGAGGGTGTAACAAGTCACGCTGAGATCAAAGTTCAAGTAGGGGGAGTAGGGACTGTAGCCGGAAGAGCCGTAGTCTCGTATGCGCCATTTGTAGTTGCCTGTGCCGAGGGTTGCGAGTTCTGGGGGCGTGATGGTGCAGCCGGTGTCGGTGTCGCAACCTGCTTGTGAGGCTGTGTACCATTTGGTCAGTAGGGTTGTTCCGTCTGCTTTTTGTACTTGTATGAAGTATTGTGTGGCATCGCTGTGTCCGATCCAACTGAACGTGTTTGACCAACTTGTCAACGGTCTATTTGGTGTTACAGGTACTGACACCTCAGGTATCACGTAAAACAAGGTTACATCTTCCACAATCGGCGTTTGTCCTAGTATTGGACTTGATAGGTTCACACGGTACTGCACATATTGTCCATACGAGAAGGTAGTAATACTGTCAATCGCTCCCCAACTAGACCAATATATATCTGGTGTGGTGGTATTGCCTGTTCGCACTTCGAAATCGGCGGTGGTTCCACCCGTTGCTTGTATTGTGGCAATAAGGTCGTTCCATTTCACAACTTGCCCCCCATTCAATATTCGCGATTCAAATAAACATACCGTATCTGTAGCAGTATTCAACAACAAGGCTCCATTTCCAATTGTGCCATCCACGACACAGGTCCCTACGTCTCCTAAATTAAAGTGCCCAACTGTTGTGTCCATATATATATCATTGATATCAATCACTGTGATGGTGAATACTTTTTCAAAAGACAGCCCACCTTGATCCGTGGAACGCACTCGAATAGAGTAACTGGCCTTAGTTTCATAGTCGAAGACTTCGGATGCTCGTAAGCTATCTCCATATATATTGAAGGATGTATTATCAGCATCGCCGTCGCCACTCTCCAGTGTGTATGTAAACGCATCTTCAGCATCTGGATCTATCGTGGACAAAGTACCAATCACTGTGTTTACAGTATTGTTCTCTGCAATGATCCCTGTTGAGATGGCCAAATCTGAAGGCGTACGGTTAGCCAGAATAGGGGTTAGAGAAAAATCATCCACAGCTAAACTGTCATCATTACCCGTAGCGTTAATCGGTATCCATCGAATCCAAAACTCGGAGCCGTTTACAATATTCAGGCCAGTTAGTGTGTGGCTCAAAACCGTACGATTAGTAGAATCGTTACCATTGATGGCTCCAATAGTTCCACTAGTAACCGGAGCAATAAAGTCGAGTGAATTTACATCTATCCATGTACCCGTAATCAAACTCGTAGCATCCGTACTGTATTGAAAATCAATTTGGTCAACTCGGGCAGTACTTCCAAGTCGCCATTGCTCACCTGCATAGTTGATCGCCAATGCGGTCACTGTAGTGCCAGTATTATTGACAAAATTTGCACCAATAGTTGCCAACAGGTTGGTTGATGTGAGCTCACCTAAAGCACGCTCAGTATCACTAACAGCGCCAAAGCTATATGTATTACCTGCGGTACCCGACCCAGTACCCGCTACATATATCGCATCTGCATTACTACCTGTTTCAGAAAACTCCCAACCTGACGGCATGGTTATATTTGATGTACCAGAGTTAGCCAGCGTATTAAAATTTTGCGAGTAAGTGGTGCTATCAAGCAGATTGATTTCTCCTGTTGCACGAACCGTCTGTACCGGAGTCCCCAGTATGGTAAGCAAAATGGTCAATGTCATCAAGAAAGAAGAGGGACGATGTCGAATCAATTGTTTCATATGTATACTCCCTAACAAAAAATCTCGTAAACTACATCGTTTTCAATTTATATTCACTGCTATTCACTCGACGACTATACATCAGAAGGGTTACACCAGATTTTATATCATTACAAAATTGTCATTTCTCGTCTCCAAATCCGCCTGGATTGCATTTTTCCACAAAATCCACAGAAAAGGACAGTTGTGAAGCCACACTCGTTAAGAACCATTCATGTTATAGGTAAAAAATATCGGAGTTACAGCAAAGGGATTAGTTTGTGGATTAACGTGATCATAGTGACCTACAACCTAAGCTAAATTCAAGATATCTATTAAAAAGATTATGCAGGCAATGTCCAATTGGCACTACCTGCATAATCAATTTTATATAATTTAGCTTAATTATTTAACGAGAAATTCATGTATGGTGAGTAGGGGCCATAAATACTGGCGCCATAATCTCGCACACGCCATTTATAACTGCCCGTTCCCAAACTTGCCAGTTCAGACGGTGAGATTACACAACTTGTATCTGTATCACAACCCGCCTGCGCAACTGTATACCACTTGGTCAACACCACAGTATTATCTGTCTTTCGTACCTCCACAAAGTAATTTGTAGCGGCGCTATGTCCTGTCCAACTAAACGTATTCGTCCAACTCGTCAACGATCCGTTCGGTGCGATCAACACTTCACCACGGAAAGTAGCAGTTATATTCTTGTTGCTATTCATCGTAATATTAACAGGGTTACTCACGCCACTTACATCGCCACTCCAACCGCCAAATGCAAAGCCAGTACTCGGCGACCCTAAAACCTGGATAACAGTGCCCGGTGCATAACCACCAGCGCAATTTTGAGCAGGTGCCAAGATGGAGCCATTTCCCACAACATTTGTTGTCAATGTGTAACAAGCAACACTCAGATCAAAGCTCATGTAGGGTGAGTACGGACCATAAATACCTGCGCCATAATCACGCACACGCCACTTGTAGTTACCCGTTCCCAAGCCTGCCAATTCAGATGGCGTGACTACACAACTCGTGTCGGTATCACAATTCACCTGAGCCGCTGTATACCACTTGGCTAACACAACTGTGTTATCTACCTTTCGCACTTCCATAAAGTAATTTGTTGCAGCACTATATCCCGTCCAACTGAAAGTGTTGCTCCAATTCGTAAACGACCCACTCGGTGCAATTAATATTTCTCCACGGAAGGTGGCAGTTACGCTCTTGTTCGCATTCATTGTCACACTCACTGGGTTGCTTGTTCCGCTTGCACTTCCACTCCAACTGCCAAATACAAAACCGGCACCTGGTAGAGCTGTAAGTTGGACGACCGACCCTGCCGTGTACCCACCACTACAAGTTTGCGCAGGAACTTGAACCGAACCGCTCCCCACAACATTTGTTGTTAATGTGTAACAGGAACCGCCTAAAACAAAACTCGTGAAAGTAGTATAAGGCCCAAAATTATAGGTACCGGAACCGTAATCCTCGATCCACCATTTATAATTTCCTTGCGCAAGGCTTCCCAAGGCAACAGGTGATACTTGACAACTCAGGTCAGTGTCGCAGCTTGCCTGCGCCTTGGTAAACCATTGTTTATGAACCAGAACATCGGTATCTGTATATACTTCCAATAGATATTCAGTTGCCCCGCTGACTCCTGTCCAGCTAAAGGTATTACTCCAGTTGGTGAGCGAACCGCTCGGCGCAATTAACACTGACACTTCTTGACTTGCGTAGTACAAAGTTACATTTTCCACCACGGGAGTATCTCCCAATGTTGGGCTTGTCAGATTAGCCCTATACTGAATATATCGCCCATACGGAAAGGTTGTAGGACTACCAACTGCTCCCCAACCGGACCAATAGTCATCAGGTATGGGAGTGTTGCCTGTATGCACTTCCAAGTTTACTGTTGTTCCATTTAGTGCTTGCACTGTAGACGTCAGGTTATTCCAGTTGACAACATCTCCTGCATCAAAAATCCTCGACAGGAACTCACATGAGGTCGATGATGCTGTATTCAAACGCACAGCTCCATCTCCAATTGTGTTGTCAACCACACAAGTTCCTGCTGTTCCGCCATTGAAGTTTGCCACAGTTGTATCCGTGTAAGAACCACCACCCGTAGTGAAACTCCATGTATCATTACTACCAAGAGTATTCCCAGACAAATCGGCGACAGAACTTGAAACTGTCACATTATAGAGTGTCGCAGGGGCTAAATCAGCTATTGGATTCAACGTAGCAACTTGATTCGAATAACTTACTGTTGCGGGAACATCACTGCCAGAGCCATTAGCACGCAATGCAAAGGTGGATCCAGTAATAGTTGTTGCATTCATTGACTCGCTAAAGGTTACCGTTACATTGGTAGAGGTTAAAACTCCAGTTGCATTTGGAATAGGTGAACGATTTGTAATAGTGGGAGCAGAATCATATTCATATGCGCCTATATCACATACCCCACCCTGTGGGCGTGGAGTATTACGTTGATCAGTTGTAGCACAAGTTGAGTTATTTCCTGCGTTGATAGCAGGGCTTCCAACACCCAATGCCATTGTCTGTGTAAAACCACCATTATTAGCTAATGCTCCTAATAACGGATTCGCATTAACAATAGTAGTTGTGCAAGTAACACCAGTAAAGGACGGGCATCCTCCCTGAATAAGGCTATCGGAAATTGTGACGGTACCGGTACCATCACTTGTAAACTCGGTTGAATTACCTCCCCAGAAAATACTGTTACGAATTATGGGGTTACTATTAGTAGGAGCAGTCGGCTCCTGAGCGCTTCGCATGGCAGCGCCGTCTGCACTATTATTTCCACTAAAAGTAATGTTGTTTAGGGTTGGATTACTACCTACAACCATAAGTCCGCCACCACCCTTAGGGTTATTGCCAGTATTATTTGAAGTGTTGTTGTAAAAAGTTATATTTGTTAATATCGGCGAACTAAATTCCATCAACAACCCGCCACCTCGTCGGTTGGCAATATTGCCACTGAATGTAACATTAACCAAACTTCCTGTTGCATTACCAAGGAACATCCCACCACCACCAGCAGCAGTATTATTGATAAAGGCCACATTTGTAAGAGATGGGTTGATAACAGGCCCTGCGCCAGGAGCATACAGGGTTTGAGCATTCAGCCCACCACCACCAGTTGCTAAAGCTTTATTTTCTGTAAAAGTTACATTTTCCAATACCGGGTTACTATTTTGACTAAACAACCCACCGCCACGCCCAGATTCATTCATTAAAAAAGTGACATTGGAAATCTGAGGACTAATAACCGGAGCGCCATTGGTATCATCAATGTATATACCACCGCCACCACTACCTACTGATTCACCTGCGTGATTATTTGCAATAACAAGATTGTTCAGTATTAGGTTACTATTGGAAATAGAAATACCAGCGCCATAAGGATTACCATCTGCATCTGATACATACCCCCACTTTACAGTAAAGCCATCTAACAAAGCAGATGTTACATTCTCAATATGAACAATATGTTTTATATTATCAGTCAGAGCAACTGTACCAATTTCACCACTTAAAGTCGTGAGAGACGGATCAGTATTTCGTTCAGTTCGCAATATTTCATCCCCATCAAAACCACCATAAATTGCAATGTTATCAGGAATAACAAATGTAGCATCGCGGTCAGTGCCTGTTCCTGGAATATAAATACCTTGTTGTACCCAAATCTCGTCACCAGACCCCGCAGCAACTAATGCACGTTGTAGAGTACAGGCATTCCCCCAACTATCGCATGTTCCAGTAGTCAAGCCGCCTGTTGAGACAACGTAACGAATTGTCGCTGCAGAGGCGGATTGCGGGTGTGCAAATTGACTAAAAATAAGCACAAAAAGAATAAATAGTGACACAATTTGTTTCTGATTTACTTTCATTTTACTTCTCCTGAAAACTCACATTTAAGTGGGGATAAAAATTTCCGTCATGCTTGCAATGTTGCAAGCATGACGGAAACCATTCCTGACAGGTTACATCCAGTATTTATATTGAGTGATATCGTAAAATTTTATAAACGACAACAAGCCTCAGACGCTTATACGCAGTACTGTAATGTAGCATTTATTACACTAACTTTGCCTTATGGGAAGAGTGTAACATGCTAACATCTGCTTCGCTATCGCATTCCAACTATGGTGTTTTCTAACATATTTTCCCCCATTTCCTCCAACCTTCGATTGAAGGGTTTTACTATCCAAGATTCCGGTTATTGCCTGAGAAAATTCATCAGCACTATCAGCCACCAAAATATCATCACCAGATATCACATGGAGCGACGATAATGTTTTGGATGTGGTAATTACTGGCGTCTCACAAGCCATTGCTTCAAGGATCTTGTTCTGTATCCCCGCTCCATACACCAGTGGCACAACTGCCGCAGTTGCCTTCCAAAGATACGGACGAATATCATCTACTGTACCGGTAACAGTTATCCGTGAATCTTCACCCAAAGCACGGATTTCTGGAGTTGGATCCTTCCCCACGATCACTAACTTGACTTGCGGACGATTCACCCAAACTCGCGGCATGATCTCAGAAACAAGATATTTCACCATTGAAATATTTGCGTGATAACTCATCTTGCCACTAAAGACCAATGTCTCCGGGTCTCTTTGAATATCAGGGTTGGGATAGAAATACTCCAAGTCAACCCCATTTGACAAAACAGAAATAGGGGCAGTTTTTGCACCTGCAAAGCCAATGCAAGAAGAGAATTTTTGTCAGTCTCGGATGTCACTAGGACATGGTCAAACTCACCAATTAGTTTCCCCTCCATGTACTGGGTTCTTCCCAACTCGAACCGCGTGACAAATTTACCAAAGCCGCCTGTACTATGGGCGGATGCTTGCTTGAAAAGATAGCTGATACAGTCAACACTATCCCACATAACTGGAATATGTGGCAAATGTTTTTTTATGTATTGGCCATAAAGCGAGCCTCTTAAGTGCTCAACATGCACCACATCAAAAGCGCCAGGAACGCTTAAGAGACTCACTAATTGCTTTGCCAATCGCAGATTCCAACTATAAACCGTCTGAAGAGGTCTTCGAGACGGCAAAACCTTTACGCCATTCCATAATGAATACCATACAGGTTGTTCCTGATAATACACTTGCTTCACCTTGGTGCGCAGAGTTTCTACATCCTTTAAATCTTGCTCTCCTGAGCCAAGAGTGAAAACCGTGACTTCGTTCCCTAAAGCCGCAAGATGAACGATCAGATTATACGGACGGGTACGGATAAGGTTTGGAACGTATGGAACGACGTAAGCAATTTTCATTTTTGAGTTTGGTCTATCCCATGAACTCGTTTACTGCTGAGACTATTGTTTCCAAATCCGACGGACTAAGGCTGGCATGCACCGGTAAGGATAAAACTTCCGTCGTAGCATGCTCTGTCTCAGGCAGACTTTGGTTATAACCAAGTTCTTTCACATAAAACGTCTGCTGATGGATCGGCACAGGATAGTAGACTTCAGAGCCGACTCCCTTTTCCTGTAAGTGAGTCCTCAACGCATCACGCTTCCCATCTGGGACCCGGATTGTATACTGATGAAAGACGTGGGTCTGCCCTTCAGGTATATACGGCGTTACAACTCCCTTCAAGTTTTCACTCAGGAACTTGGCATTTGCCTGACGCTTCGAGTTGAACCCATCTAATTTTTTCAACTGCGCCAAACCGATCGCTGCATGGACATCCGTCATGCGAAAGTTGTAACCGAGCTCATCGTGATAGTAGCGAACACGCATTCCATGTTGGCGAATGACGCGGCTATGCTCATCAATGGAAGCATCGTTGGTGGTGATCATGCCACCTTCGCCGGATGTCATATTCTTTGTGGGGTACAACGAGAAAGTACCAGTGCCAAAGGAACCAACTTTCTTTCCTTTATATGTTGCTCCATGACTCTGACAAGCATCTTCGATGACTGCCAAACCATGCTTCTCGGCAAGACTCATGATCGGGTCCATATCGCAGGCCAACCCGTAGAGATGAACCGGGAGTATGGCCTTCGTCTTAGGCGTAATAGCAGATTCGATCTGGGCCACATCCAAATTAAATGTGCGGGGATCAATATCCACAAAAACCGGTTTTGCACCGGTGAATAAAACACTGTTCGCCGATGCAATGAAAGTAAACGCAGACGTGATAACTTCATCCCCTGCCTTGATACCATGGGCCAATAACGCAACATGCAAAGCCGTTGTACCCGATGAGGTAGCTATGGCGTATTTTGTATTGCACATTTGCGCAAAGCCTTCTTCGAACGCCTTGGTCCGTGGACCCTGTGCAATGATGCCTGAGTCCAGTACTTCCATTACAGCTTGTTTTTCTTCTTCCCCAATTTGGGGTTTTGCCATGTAAATCATTTTTGCCTCTCCCAATCTTCAATTGAAACTTCGATCGTGCTTTTGCATTTTGGGCATCGCGCGATCACACTCTTTTCGGCCTGCGATTCTTTTTGCACAAATTCACCGCAAGCACAGACAAATCCATGCAGTTGCGCCGGGTTACCATATACAAGCCCATGAGCAGGCACGTCTTTCGTGACGACACTACCAGAGCCAACCATTGCCCACTCACCAATGGTGATACCGCATCGAATGGTGGAGTTTGCACCAAGCGCCGCCCCGCGTTTGATACGAGTTTCACTCAACACCCAATCGTCTGCGGCTTTGAGCGAACCATCAGGGTTGATGGCTCGCGGACGCATATCGTTTGTGAAGCAGACATGAGGCCCTACGAAGACGCCGTCTTCCAATGAGACGCCGTGATACACAGAAACATAATTCTGGATCTTGACGTTATTTCCAATGGAGACGCCTGCATCTACATACACACCTTTGCCGATGATGCAGTTTGAACCAATGGACACACCTTCACGCACCTGTGCATGATGCCAGATGCTTGACCCCTCCCCAATCGTTATTTTTTCCGAAACATCAGCGGTCGGATGAATACGGACAGCCATAGATTTTCCCTTTCATAAAACGCAGGGAACGTCCCTGCAGAAGTTCCAAATACTCAAGCAAACATGGAGCGGATATGAAGCCTGTGCAAAATTAGCCGAAACTGGAAGCCCAAATGTGATTTGATGGTCCTCATCAATTTGGCTTTTGATACACCAAACATTCTCTGATGAAGAGCGGCGGGGAACTCATCCACTTGATATCCCTTCAACATAGCCTTCACCATCAGTTCCGTGCCGCCTAAAAAGTCGTTCGCGGCAAAGGAAACATTATCGATCACTTCTCTGCGATAAGCACGATACAGAGCGGTATAGGTATGCACCTTCCAGCTTAGCAAAATGCGATAGATCAGAGATGAACCTTTACTCAGGAAGATACGATACCCTGGCACACCAACCACCTCCCCTTTAGGATGATATGGTGAGGCTGTAACGATCGACACTTTCCCTTTGAGATGGCCAAGCAAGGCAGGGATGGTGGAAAAATGGTATGTACCATCGCTGTCTGTCGTCACAATGATGTCACGAGTGACCGCACCAAACCCCGTCCGCACGGCCGCACCGAGACCGCGATTAACTTCATGCTTCTCAAACTTTACAGAGATAGATGGATGCTTGAAAGAGCCATATGCATCCTTCAAGGCGCCATATGTGCCATCCTTACTGCCATCATCAACGAAGATAACTTCAACCGAATCGATCGGCTTGCCATCTACATTGCTCCCCAGCAATTTTTCCATGACAGGAAAGAATTCGGTTTTCAGCTTATCAATATTATCTTCTTCATTAAAACAAGGAACAACAACCGAAAGTTTCATGACTTAATTTTTAACCCTTCTTGACTCTAAAATTTTATCCCTCAACAATATAACAAAGCGCAATGCGTTATAACCATCCTCTGCTGTAACCTGAGGAATCCTGGATTCAGCCACACAGGTAACAAAGTCCTGTAATTCCAAGAATAAAGGCTCCATAGCAGGCACCACGATGCGTTCGATCAAACTTTCCTGGCGATACTTCACGCTATTCTTATGATTAACATAATCGCCCAAAGTACGGCGATGCACTTCTATTGTCTTGTGCAGGAGATCCGCCTCAATATACGCATCGCGAGTGGTCACAGAAATTCCACGGATCTTCTGTTCTGTCACTCTTGAAGCTGTCAGCGTCAACAAAAGTTCAGGTTCATATTTTATAACAGCCAATCCATGATCGATGGTCTTTGTGAACACAGAAAAACCATGAGCATCTACAGAAATAGGTTCCTTATCGAACATGTCCACCACCAAGCCGATATCATGGATCATCAAATCAAGGACCACGTCCACATCGACATTACTTCCCTGAAATGGACTCAAACGATTAAAGTTCATCGACAAGATTTCCATACCCTCCAAAACTTTTCGGAGTTCGATGTATGCTGGATTATATTTTTCGATATGCCCCACCTGGACAATCGCTTTGCTCTTTGAAGCCGCCTCCTTCAACGCTTCAGCCTGCTCCAGCGTTTCTGTGAACGGTTTCTCCACCATGACATGGATGTTTTGCTCCAAACATCTCTTTACAATGGCAAAGTGATCGGGCGTAGGTGTACAAACACTTACCGCATCTACGTTTTCAAGCAGGGAATCAACATCCCTGAAAAATGAGACTTCATGCCTTCGGGCAACATCCTTGCCCAAATCCGCATTGACATCACACAGCCCCACGAATTTAGCATGCCGCAAATTTGAATACACACGGCAATGACTCTGCCCCATTCTTCCAACACCAATTACACCAATTCTGACCGGATCCATGGTTTACTCCTCCGTTTTATTGAGTGAAACTTACTTTTGTTTATTACAACCGCCAGTGGATGAGATCGCATGATCCACTAATCGGTTAATTTCAGTGGCAACAGCCAATATAACAAAGACATCTTTCATCCTATGAGATTCTACAGCAAGATATTCTCATAGTACCAGCTAAAAGCCTGACACTTAAAAATAAGATTTATTTATAAGGATACTGCCTTTATTACACTTTTCATTAAAACCCTAGGGGCCATATTTATAAAGGTAGCGCGGGTACTGAAGATCAAACCTTCTTGGGAGAGTGCCCAACGATGCGAAACGATCACCAAGATCTGTCTCCAAATGATAATCATCCAGCAGAAATCCCAACAGTGGGTCATTTTCAAGTGGATAGTTCATCAAAATATAAGCCGTTCCATTTGGATGGATAGCGGCATCCAACAACTTACGGGTCGTTGGATGATTACGTTCATCCACTCCAGGCCCGCGGATAAGATCTTCCATGGGCACCCAATGTACAGAAGGGGAAAATGCATAACCATCTTGCAATTGTCCCAGCCAGGGCGCATACACAGAACCATCCAAAGAGTTCAGATATCCAATAAAATCCTGATAAGCTTCAGGTGCCTTGGGTGAAACCAGAACAGTCTTGGGATTGTAGAAAAATAGTCCAAACGACAGGGCCAAAACCCCTAAATGCATTGCCCATTTGTTTACAGGTGTAAAGTGTTCCGTCAAATAATGCAACCCCAAAACGCCTGTCAGGATAAACCAAACGCCCATTGTAATGAATACGTTGTTGTTTGAACCCGGGTCTAACGCACCCATAAAACCACTTAACATGGCAAATGGAAGTATGAAGTACCATACGCTAACCTTGCTCAATTTCCTAATCAGGAAATAAAGGGACGCTAATACCCCAATACCCGCTAGCGCTAAATACCCTTTGACTGCAAAACCGATATAACGCTTCACAGCACCAAAAGTCAACTCACTCCAGTGGCTTGGTATCGAATAGGTATAGTAATGGAATTGTGGGCCAAACATGAGGGATGGCGCGACAATATACAAAGCAGGCCCCAAGAGTGCTGCGAGTGCCCAATAGATCCAGGAGTTTTTCAAACCGTCCCGCCAAGTGAGGTACAGAACACCACCAATAACGAATAATGCACCATGTTGTTTGAACCAGAATGACACAATCAGAAAAAACACACCAATCAAGTTGTAAGCACGTGATCGGTTTTGTTCAATGAGGTAACAACCTAAGAATACAGTACACAAAAGCCAAGAATCGGAGTGGGCATTATCAAGGTAGGCATCCATAACCCGATATGCCGAGGCAAACAGCCCAACAGCAATAATTCCCCACCAATGTGACTGCGTATGTCTTCTGACTGCCAAATAAATAACAATCCCCGACCCCAGCATCCCTAAGATTGAGACAAGGCGCATTGTCAATAAATTTGCGCCGAACAACCATGCAAAAGGAACCGAAAAATAATAATACAAAGGTGCGTACGCCAAAGGAACGAAATCGGGCGACGGCTCTACGTATACAGGTTGCCCTGCCATGATCCGCTTGAGGTGCTGAACGACTGTCAACTCCATAGCCTCAAGGTTGAGCGGGAAGTTGATATGGTTGATCCATGCATAGACCATAAATAAAATCCATGCAATTGCATACACGGCAAACAAATTCGCGGCTAAAGCGGTCAATTTGTTGGAATCGCGACGCATCCCAATAATATAAATGCCAGCCACTACAACCAGTAATACAAAAACTATCAATTGCTGAACCATCAAATCTCCGATCACTTTTCGACGAGCTTATAAAGGTCGTAATCTCCGAAACTAGCGGCCCATTCATATTGACCTTCTAGTTCTTCCGCCGAATATATCTTTGTCCACTTGGAGAATTTACCCACAAGTAGATACGCCGGGTGTTCGGCTTGTACAAAATCATAACGATCATGTACAGGGTCGCCGCCATAATAGACCTGGTTTACAGCAACTGCAAGCAAAGCATTAGGCGGGTAGTGATAATTATGATCGGTCAGAAAGCCAATTTCAGGCTCCCAAGTCTCTATCACTGCACCTTGTGGGACATTTTCATTGATATAAGCAGACATTTGTTGTGCATAAGCGGGACCGGGTGCAGCAATTTCAAGAACTGTCTTCGCCAGTGGAATCAAGATGATTAAAAGCAACCAAAGGGAAACTGCAAAGCGAGGGGCGTTTCGTATCTCGAACAAGGAATGAAACCAACCTTTGCTCCAGTCGAACTTAAAACCATTTGCAATTTCTGAAAACAAACGAGCAATGAAGATACTGGACAACGTAAGGCCAAGAAACGCATATCGTACCCATCCGATGGATGCAACCACATACCAAACCAGGTTCAAGGCTACGAGAAGAAAAATCACGCTCCACTTTTGGCCATCACGGGTGCGAGGCAAAGAGATAAACAATCCATAAAATACTGCGGGAATCAATGCGCCTAAATACGCCGCACGAGATGTTAATTCGCCAAAATTGGCAGAAAGCTGGGCAAGGTTGAAATTGAAAGCTGCCCCTTCTGCGGTTGTCCGCAATAACGCCAAGTTCTCCATAGCTGTAGAAGGGCCCAAATATTGAAGTGTGAGCAACTGCCAAATTCCAAAACTACCGGCCGCAATAATGCCCGGCACAAGAAAATTACGATGAGAGGATGTCTTGTAGTAAAAAATATCCAGTCCCCATGAAAGGATCAATGCAGGAGCAAGGAACAACAAATATTGATACTTGGTGATCATTGCCAGCCCAAAGAGCAGGCCGATCAGAGATAAACGCTTCCAATCGTTTTCATTCCATTTGGAGAACCACAGATATAAAGCAAGGAGCAGGAAAAAGAGACCCGGCACCTCACCAAGCAACTGACGGCCATATTCCAAAACCAATACACTACGAGAGGAAAGCATCAGAGCGATGGCAATCCATGCCACCCATTTCCCAGAGAGAAACTCAACCAACCGGTAGAATGTAAAGATGGCGGCAAGAAGATATAACGCCATGACGATGCGTGCTTGTAATAAACCTACCCCAAATAACTTAAACATCGCCGCAATGGGAAGCATGACTGTAGGGCCAACCCCGATGGTTGGGCCATAATAGCGGAACCCTTCACTGCTAATATCGGCATACACCCCAAATTTAACCAATGTTTTAGGTACGTGCAGATGCGACCCCTCATCGAACCAGGGTGACGGAAAACGAGTCAGGTTATGAAATACGAAAAAATAAACAGCCAAAACGCCCAACACCGACAGGAGTATCCTTTGGTTTTTTGACATTGGCTTCCCTGATAAATTCGACATAATTGCATATCTCCCAAACTACGAGTTGATTTCTATAAATACGCTGCTTCAATCATATGTTCCTGCGCTTTGACAATAATAAGCGCATATTCTGCACCGCTTAGTACGAGACGAGTATCTATCGAAGTCGTTACACTATCCACGCGAATTGTGGAAAGTGATTTATCAGCAATTGCGATGGGAAGCAGAACTGTCAGTGTGGAATCAGATTGATTTAACGGAAGCAGATTGAAGGTCAGGGTTGAGGCGTCCGCATCCCAAATCACATCTGCAAAATTAGATTCGTGCCTCAGGTCTGTAAAGTCAAGCCATTCTTGAGCAGAGAGGATCGGCACACCAAGTTTATTTGCTTCATCCAATGTGCCTTCCAAAAAGGCGCGACCTTTTTCAGCGGGGTCGCCCACCAATTGAAAAGGGTCTACATGGAACTGCCCGCCAATTGCACAATAATCACCGTTCACTGAACGATCGAGCATGTATTTAGAAACTTCCACGGCTTCCTGTGCAGTTAGTTGCGGCCAGCCGCCCCACCCGGGCACATCCATGGGAATAAGATGCTCATCAGCGATATGCGTATGTTGTTGATAAAGGTCAATGATACGACCCTGCTCGTCAACGAACTTCATAGGACGACCGCTTCCGGTAAGATGACCGTTCACCCATTCGCCGTTCTTCTTTTGCAGTGATGGACCAACATGATAATAATCAAAGTTCATGCGCATGCCGTAAGTCGCCTGCACCTGTGCCGTTTCCATCCAACCCGTCCAAAGAATGCGATGTGTGCGGACCGTTTGAGAGAGAGGCTCATATCCTCTGCCGGTGAATTCCTTCCAATACAACATCCACTCTTCTAGACCTGTCTCCACATACGGATGCAATGTGATCTCATGTCCGCGTGCGCGCCACTCGTTCACCATGAGCGGGGTTGGCGAACCAAATTCTTCGCCTAAAAGATTTGAAACAACGGGAACATGATCGGTCAGCCAAAAACGAGACCAGCGTGCTGCACGTCCTACATCACTTACGATCTGCGGCGAATAGTAAACAGTAAAGTGCCCGCCACGTTGATCCACGATCGTTAAGACTTCTTCGATGAAATTAGCGGGGTTACTATGCGAGTCACCTGTCGCGATCAATACACTCTTTTTATCTTCAGGGAAATACCATAAACGCGGCAACGGTCGCTTGCTCAATTGCGCAAGGATATTTGCAAACAATCTTTGCTGTTCATCAGCCTGCGGGATATGAATGCGTTCGAGGTCTATCCAATCTACGAACATATCCACAGTACGAACGCCGCTCAAACCGTCAACATCCTTGTTGGCTTGCTCTGGGTTCCCTTGCCGCATGTACGCAATGCTCTTCGCAAGGTCGAAAGCAAATGCAACAGCAAAGCCATCTCCAACCTGATTGATCGAAATCGCAGGGTGTTCGGTGCCCGTATCGCGGTCTGAATACAATGACGCAATACGTTGTGCGCCAACAAGATTATATAAATTCACATCCTCATGCAATTGCATGGTGGATGAATTGATCCCTTTGCTCGCAGGATAACTATCATCAGTCTTGATATATCCTTTGGACAAAGTGCCTTCGCTTCTTTCCAAGCCGAAAACTGAATCTAAACGATCAGCCGGTTTCATGCTGACGAGTCGTCCGCCTTGCGAAACATAGGTTTCGAACATATCCAATTGCGGAGCAGTTAATGGAGACTCAGCAAGGATGGCAACGTCATACTTTTCGAGCGAGGCAGGCTGAAGTGTGGAAAGATCCGTTGTATGAAAACAGTTCAAGCCTTCAGCACGCAGAATCTCGGTGAAATACATTCCAAACGGATTTGTCGAATCCTTGTTGACGATCAACAGGATCGGTACAGAGCCATTCAGATCATCTGTATGAACGGTCTCGACATAAGGAGAACGCTCAATTGGTGCATCCCCTAATGCTGTACGATATACACCAACTCCCAATGCGGCAGGCACAACCACGGCAGTACCAACACCTGCCAGTTTGAGGAAATCCCTGCGGGTTAGATTTCTTTTTTTATTCATGGGCTTTGAACAACTCGCCTATAAGATTCTTGAGATAGTTCCTGAATTCATCAACAACCGTCTGTGATGAAGGTTCGGATATGATGTTGTTTTCTTCCAACGGGTCTTCGCGCCAGTTATACAATTCTTCACCGAACTTCTCATGGACAATATATTGTTGTTCTGTCCCAATCACTGACTTCATCTCACCATGCGTAGACGGATTCTGTTCAGCCGCCCCTGAAAACTGTGCCACTTCAGAGATAGGATCAGGCCAATCTGCGGGCACATCATCACCAGACATCAAAATGGCAAGAGAAGGGCCAGGGAAAGGATCATTATTACTTGAGCCGATCAAGGACAGGATGGTCGAAGGAAGGGCAGTGAGAGTCAC
The DNA here is from genome assembly GCA_016721115.1 of Candidatus Defluviilinea proxima. Lineage (NCBI taxonomy): Bacteria > Bacillati > Chloroflexota > Anaerolineae > Anaerolineales > Candidatus Villigracilaceae > Candidatus Defluviilinea > Candidatus Defluviilinea proxima. Next base: position 2,583,912 of record JADKIW010000001.1, on the reverse strand, counting down.
AGGGGTATCGATGGATTTCCCAGATGGGACATGCCCCGGCCCCCAAACAATCAACGGAACATGAATTTCATTCAAATACAAAGATGCGCTGTGTTGGAGCAACCCATGTTCACCCAAAGATTCACCATGGTCAGAAGTAAGGATCACAATTGTATTTTTAGACAGCCCACGTTGCTCAAGTTCACTAAATAACGCCTTGATCTGGTCATCCACATATGAAATCGAACCATCATAGGCGTCGATCTCGCTTTGTAATTGTTCAGGAGTTAGGTCAGGGTGGTATCTTTCCATAAATCCGTTGATCAAACCACCAGGGTTTGGAGACGATGCATACTTGCTTCGATACGGCTCCGGCGGGGTATATGGGTCATGTACATCAAAATAATTGATGAAGACAAAGAAGGGTGTGTCATCCTTATCGATCCAATTGAGAACAGAACGGTTGATATCTGGGGCAAGGACGCGGGTTGGTACACCTTCGTAGTTCAAGGCCTTCCGCAAGCCATAGAAGTCAAATAAAAACCCATACAAGGATGAATTGAAAAACGCATCCGGCACAGACTTGTAATTGTCTTCAAAATGTAGAAAGCCGCGCCCAAATCCCTGACGACGCGTGAAAAATTCTGTATTTCCCGAAAAGGCCCCGCTACGATATCCATTGGATTGCATGACTTCACCAATGGTCGGATAGGTATTATCTAACGGCTTCGTCTCTGCTTGATGTTCGTAGGTGTAACGTCCTGTCAACATGGAAGCGTGAGAAGGTTGTGTCCATGAAGCAGACGAGATGGCATTCTCAAAACGGACACCTTGTGCCGCAAGGCTGTCAATAAAGGGGCTGGTATCTCGCTTGTATCCATAGGAAGAAAGATGATCCGCGCGAAGAGTGTCCACAATAATGACGATCACATTTGGCGTTTCTGTTTTAGCCAAAGGCAACTTTGATGTATTTACTTTTTCGTTAAGCCATCCCCCACCCTGAATCACCACGAACAGAGAAAAAGCCACGCCTGCCAGCCACGGCAATATTTTTTGAAGCCCCGCTGAAGCTGCAATTTCTCGCTTCATGATTGGATTGAAAACTTGAATGCTGATCCCTATCGCAAGGATAAAAATCGCAACCAACGAAATTTTTCCAAACAAAACAATAAAGATCCAGTCGAACACAGCAAGCAGGATGAACACAAACCACGATACTTTTCTGATCGGCAGTCGCGGAAGAAGCCAGCCCGCCAACGCAAAGAAACCACCCGCCAACGCGAACAAGATCAAATCCACCAACGGAGCGATCCATAATGTTTCGTACCAAAAGGCGCGGTTCTGCAGACGCCACGTCAAGAGATTAGTTTGATGCAGGCCGAACAGTAATATTCCCTCCACCAGACCAGTGATTAAACCCACTGCGATAGCAAGTGCGAGAGTTTTCTTTGTAAAAGCTATGATATTTTCCTTTGCAGTCATCATTGTAGGCTCATTTATTATCGTAAGGCCAAGTCAAACCAATTTTAGCAAGGGCATCCAGGTAATAACTCTTAAGTTCATCCAACACAGTTGGGTTTTGTTCAGCAAGATTATGCTCTTGGTCAGGGTCTTCGTTTAGATTGTACAACTCAACGCCATTAAATTCGTGCTCGATATATTGCCAATCCGTGGAGATGACAGACGTCATATCACCTTTGATGGAAAGATGATTCGGGTTGACCCAACTGGATTCTGCCATTTCAGCGATCGGGTCCGGCCATTGAGCCGCTGCAGTCGGGTCGGTCCATAATTCCGCCAATGAAGCGCCGGGAAATTCCTTCTGATCTGTATATCCAAGCATATCCAGCAATGTGGCAGGGATAGAGGCATTCGAGACAGCAACAGGGATTCGAACTCCTTGTGGGATCGATTTGGGTTGCCAGATAATCAGCGGAACATGGATCACCGGCTTGTAGAGAGAATTATGATGTTCCCAAAGACCGTGTTCGCCAAACATCTCGCCATGATCCGATGTGACCATCACAATGGTGTTCTCGAGCACACCACGCTTTTTTAATTCATCCAACAAATTCTGAATCTGTTGGTCAGTATAGTATATCCCGCCGTCATAGGCATCAATCTCACCCTGAATTTGCTCAGGAGTTTTAGGGTTGTAAATATCGGCTGTCGTCCAATCCGTATTCACCAAGCCACCAGGATTTTTCAAATCCGAGAACATGCCACGGTCAGGAGAGATATACGGTGCATGGACATCAAAGTAATTGATAAATACAAAAAACGGACGCTCAGAATCCTGGCCAATCCAATTGAGTGCAGATCGATTGATCGTTGGCGCCCAAAGCCGATCTATTTTGAACTCCATGTTCAAAACTTTATGCAAAACATAGTATTCTAAAAAGCGGCCATAGACCGAGCTTACTGTTAATTGTGGAACCGTCTGATAGTAATCTTCAAAATGAGCAAAGCCGCGTGCAAACCCCCATCTTTTCGTGACGGTTTCAAAATTTCCATTGAATGCACCAGTGCGGTAACCGCGTGCAGAAAGCGCTTCTGCGATGGTGGGATAGGTATTATCAAGAGTTCTTCCACCATCTGCCTTATGTTCATAAGGCCAGCGCCCGGTAAAGAGTGATGCATGAGATGTCAAGGTCCATGAGGAGGTGGAATAGGCATTCTCGAACAAGACACCTTCGCTTGCCAGGCGCGTCAAATTCGGATCGGTAGTACGTGTATATCCTTGAAGTGACAAATGATCTGCACGTAAGGTATCCACGACGATCACAAGAACATTCGGAGCAGATGCTTTTGCTTGTGGCAGGTTCCGCACCGTGGACCATTCCCGGATCCAGTTGCCGCCTTGAATGATAATAAAAAGAACAAGTGTAAAAACGCCAATCCCTTTTACAGTTCTTTGTACAAAAGGAAGGAATTTCTTCTCACGTTCATATAAGAGAAGCGACAATTGATAGCCAACACCCGCCACAAGGATGCCGATATAGGCAGGGCCTATTCTGCCGGATAGATACGACAATATCCATGGGAAGACCATCAAGAATGAAAACACAAGCAACGCAAATCTTTTAGCCCACACCTGCGGGAGGAATCCAGAAGCAAGAATTAGGAACGCACCAGCGATCAAAAAGAACAACAGATCAAAGAGCGGAGCAACCCACATGACTTCCCATGAGGAACCAAGGTAGGTGATCTGTCCTTTCAACAATTCAAATCGTTGAAAGATAAACAGCAATACCCCTTCTACAAGACCTGTCAATAAGCCAAACCAAATCGAATAATAAAGAATATCAATCGCAATTTTTTTGTTGAATTTCATTGCTTTTACCCATAATAATAAGTTCAGGCCACACTATATGTGTGACCTGAACAACTAAACGTATCCCAAACCACTCAAACGATCCCGAAGGATCTCTTGCTCGTCGGCCGTCAAACCGGATGTGCTATTTAACTCCATGCCCGCCACCCAGGATCTCCCCTCTGTGGCAGAGGGAAGCGGATACCCGGTGAGTTGCACCAATGTAGGAGCAATATCAGAAGATGAACCACCCTTGTGTTCTCCGCTGATCGGGTTGCTCGCAGAGACAAGCACAAAGCACCCTTTCCCAAGCACTGTGATCACCGTGTCATCGTCCAATTCCTGAAGCGCCTCACCCAACTCATTGTCGAGGCGAAGGTAATCGTCGCTGGACCAGTTATCGGCGGGGAAAGAGGCGGCGGTGAATTGGAGATAATCCCAATCCCCTACCGAGAGTTTTTCACGTAAGGTGACAGGATCACTCGTGTCCACACAAAGCTTCTCAGCCTGCTGGAAATATTCGGTCAATGTAAGCGTATGGCTTTCCTGACGTGCCAGTACATTCCATTCGCCAGAACCGCTCAACTCACCAAAACATCCCATATCCATCAAGCGGTGTAGATTCTCAAGGCGGTTGTCGCTGAACAGGGTTTTGGGCTCAGCACCCGGGAAATTCAATACAAGGACATTCATGATAAAAGATCGCTCCCTTCCATTTCGGCGCCCTTTGGCACACCGAGTGTATTCAAAATCGTTGGCGCAAGATCAACCAGACTCGGCGACTCTGTTCGGAATTTTCGATTCATGAACAGCACACCCGAAGACAGTGCGGGATCAATGACATGGTCACCGCCCCAGCGTTTATGGTTGTCTTTGAAGATGCCTTGAGGCACACCACCCAACGGTGTATCCCATGAGACTCGATATCCTTCGGAGAAATTGACAAGCAAATCAGGAGCTTCCTCCAAATATGGACCTCTATACACCTGCTCGCGTCGGACTACGCTTCGAACTGCCACAGTGCTTCGATCTGGATCCACCAAACCAGTTAATCCACTTACGATCCCTGTACGCGTTGCTTCTGCTTCATCATTGCTCAGAATGCCGTTACCTTCGCGTCCTTTGATATTGAGGAAGATACATCCCAACCCCATGGCATAGGCCTTGGTCTTATCCCAATCCACATTTTCGAAGAAGTCACCACCATCACCGGGTTGGGCACCAGACTTCAATGCAAGGTATCCGTTTTCATACAGCCATGTGTTAACGTTCAATCCACGCTGGAATGAATTCATACCGTGATCGCTAAGAACAATGAAGAGAGTGTCATTATCTACATACTTCATCGCTTCGCCAATAATCGCATCGCATTCACGATAATGTTCTTCAATTACATTTGCGAACTCAGGGTTGTAACCATGCGTTCGATTGGATGGATGATCGGGTTCGCGGAATCGCCAGAACATGTGGGCAAGGCGGTCTGGCGTATCGAACAGGCAGAAGAAATATCCACTTTCAAGCCTACCCAATTCAAATTCCATCATCCTGCGGCGTTCGCGCATCACAACACGGCACTGCTCAAGATACGCGGCCTCATCAAAACGATTCAAATTCAAACCATCATGATCTTCGGCCATGCCCGCCGTATAAAAACGTCCGATCTTCATCGCCAGTTCATGAGCATACTCCTTCGGTGAACTGATCGGGAATAATGGTTCCTCGGTCTCAAAGTTTACCGGCGAAGCATACAATTCAAAATCGGGTTCGATCTGGCGTAGGTTGAATCGCACGATACCTGAAACAGTCTGCATCATCCCCACTTTGAATTTGACCTTCAGCCACTTGCTCCACTTGCCAAGTTGCACTTCCAGTTTATCAGGCTGTCCCTGTGATGTGATAACAACCTTGTTTTCTTCTTTGACGATTTGGATGCCGATATCAAATTTGTGATCAGACTTTGTCTTCGGGTCACGCGGACCGATGACTTGCGTAACCACCCGGTCCTTGTCCACGCTGACAGTGACCACCTTCTCGGCTTGGTCGGCATGAACATCCTTACGACTCGAATAAAAAGAAGGAGTACCAAACCCTCCGCGCAGATCAGGCACGCCAACGCCAGAAAGCAAACGTCCCTTAACTTGATCCGGCGGATACGCACACGGCACGCGCAAGATCGTGGATTGCACATCCCTTGCAGACAACAGGTCCCAGAATGGAGTGCCGCGCCGCATGTTCACAACCTTTGGCAACACAAAGGCATTTTTTTGCTCATAACGGCTAAGCGCCATGATGGGAAAATACGTCTTCGGGTCGCGAGACAGGAAGTCGAAGATACCATGCCCGCCGGGGTTTGTGCCGGTCGAGAATGTGGACCACGCAACAGGTGTTTGTGCAGAGTGCGTAGTTCCCAAACGGGAATATCCGCCCTGCTCTTGCAATTTCTGCAAATTAGGCAGCTCACCGCGCGCGATCATCGCCTCAGCGATCTTCGGCTCGAACCCATCTAATCCAATGGCTATGACTTTTTTCATCATTGTGAAATAAGATTATTTGTCCTGCTCTTCATCAACAACATCTTCCACTTCGGGCGGAACTTCATCGGGTAAGCCACGAAGCTTTCGGTAAATCGTTTTTACAAATCTTACGATCAGCCGCCAAAATATCAAAAAGAACCCTGCAATCGCCGCCAGGACAGAAGCCAACGGCATCAACGTCTCTGGCCCCAAATACTGTGCAGGCCGATGCGGCGCGATCAAACCCAAAATACCAAACAATATATTCATGATCTTTTCCTTTCTTGTCTCTATAAATAATAACGATTTTATTTTCTTTCTCGATACAATTCTTTATTAACCACACCTGCCATGCGATTCACATCCATCGTGCCGCCTAAAAAGTCATTGACTTTTTGTAATGAATCAAGCGGATTACCCAGCATGGTATTGTAGTTCACGTACAACACTTCAATATTTGGTTGTTTTGCGATCCAGGCGTTCACCTGCTTAAGGTGCTCCTGATAGATCTTCTTCATCTTCTCATCCTCGACCTTGTCATCCTGCTGGCCTAAACGCCCAAGCATCTTCTTTTGAGAGGAAAGGACTTCCTTCATCGCCCTCTGCATAAAGATGACTTTATATTTGTGATCCGATGGCAGGTTCATGACTAAGCCGGTCACGATCTTGACAACCTTTCCGCCTGCTTCAGGTATCCAATCAAAGTCGCCGTCTGTGAGTTGCTTTACACGTTCAAACTCATAATAGCCATTCGGGTTATTGGCATCGGGTTCACGCAGGTTATCGGTCAGAATGGGTTGTCCGCCAGCCTCAAGCATTTTCATCATCATGGATGTTCCTGAGCGTGGTAACCCTGACACTACAATAATATAATCTTTATTCTCCATCTGTCTCTCCGCTTTAACACAAGACTAATTTTTCAACACAACTTCAGCCGATTCACGAGCATGACGACTGACTGATTCACCATTTGTCAACGCAGGGTAGATCTGAGATGTAGTAGCGAGGAAAAGGTTTGCAATAGGAGTTTTTACTTCAGGGACAAGGTCTATCTCGTTCAGGCCATGAAGCGGCTCAACATAGCGTTCACGATGGATAAGGAAGTACTTGATCGACTTTGTGTCAAAGTCAGGGAACATGGCTTTCAGGTTTTCGAGCCAGATCTGTTTGATCTCGTCATCCGTTTTCTTCTGCCATTCACTGCCTGGAGCAGTGTACTTCGGTAAATACACAAGGTGATAGCCATTCACATACTTCGGGTCAATGAATGCGGTGGTCTCGATCACGCCGGTGAACGGAAAGCGATCATCGGTGATGTTCACAGTCCAACAACCAGTCAACGGACGATTCAAAACGAGCAAGGGCGCGATAATTCCCAGATAATCTGACTTTCCAAGATATTCGTGATAATTTTTATCGGCACTAGGGATCAAGCGCTGAAACACAGGCGTTTGCATGGTACAAACCACCTTATCAAACTTCACAACTTCGTCATTCGTCATCCGAATACCAGTTGCTTTGCCATTCTCAATGACAATTTCCTTGACGGGGGTCTTGAGAAGCACTTCCCCGCCAAGTTCCTTGATCTTTTCGGTCATGGCCTTTATCAAGGTGATATACCCACCGATCAAATGACCAGCCATTTCTTTCTGGTTTGCGCCTTCACGTGTAGACTTCATACGAACAAGGCGTGACCATATCCATGTGGCAGGAACATTATCAAAACCAGCATCGAACTTGGCTTTCAACATCGGACGCCAGATATTCTGGAATGTCACTTTACCACCCCACTTCAACAACCAATCTTGAACACTGATTGACTCGAGGCTTTTCCAATCCCTTGTAAACTGTGCGGCAAGGACTGTCAGGCCAAGGCGAAAACGGTCGATCCAACCTAACGGAGGGAACTTCAGGAAATCGATCATATTGTTCATCGGATAAAGAGCATTCTTGTAATAGAAGCTTGTTTTCGTTTCCTTGAATCTAAATTGATCTACGATACCTAACTCTTCGCACAATTCACGCAAATGGCGATCACTGGAGAGAATGGCATGGTAGAAACGATCCACTTCCGTACCATCTTCCAAGACAAGAGGGCCAGCTAAACCACCTAGCACAGGAGACGCCTCATAAATGGTTACAGAGACACCCTGTTTTGCGAGGAAGTATCCAAGGCTGATGCCCATAATACCTCCACCTATGATTCCAACTTTTTGTTTTGATGTTTGAGTCATGACAAGTTCACTTTCACTAATTGATTGATAAATTCATTTTGCCAAGAATGTCTGCGATCTTCTCACCCGCTTTGCCATCCCCAAAGATCGGAGGTTGTTCAGCAGGGGGCGTGAAGGTTTTCCATTCATTCACGATCGTATCTACTTCCACACCGACCAATTTATTCCATCCCACTTCAACAGTTTCTGTCCATTCAGTTTCGTCACGCATAGTGATACAAGGCTTCTGCATAAAATACGCCTCGCGTTGAACGCCGCCTGAGTCCGTGGCGATTATACGTGCATTCTCTTCCAGCACCATCATATCGAAGTAGCCCACTGGTTCTATCAAGCGGACGTTATCACCAAACTTCACATCGAGCTTCTCCAATGCGCCGCGTGTTCGTGGATGAACAGGGAATACCACAGTCTCACCCACTTGGCTCAAGGCTTTTACGATATTCGCCAAGCGCTGAGGGTCGTCGGTGTTGGCGGCACGATGGACAGTAACAAGCCCATAGGAAGCCGGAACAAGCCCATGTGTAGAAAGAACCGTAGATTTTTGTCGAGCGAGAGGCCGATTGGCAAGATTTGCATCCAGCATCACATCGCCCACCCAGTAGACATCCTTCTTAATGCCTTCGTTCGCAAGCTGTTTGACAGCGGTCTGGCTAACGCAGAAAAATGCGGATGCGAGTTTATCGGCGACGAGACGATTGATCTCTTCAGGCATGCGACGGTCAAAACTGCGTTCGCCCGCCTCAATATGGACCGTTGGGATGTGCAGTTTGCAAGCGGCTAATGCGCCCGCGAGAGTGGAATTGGTATCGCCGCGCACGATGACACAATCAGGTTTCTCTTTGAGAAGCAATTCTTCGAAGCGGATCAACATTTCGGCAGTCTGAACAGCGTGAGAGCCAGAGCCAACTTCGAGGTTGTAATCTGGAGACGGAATGCCCAGTTCATCAAAGAAGGTCTGCGACATTTTATAGTCGTAGTGTTGCCCAGTATGAACAAGGATCTCTTGATGAGTTTTGCGCAAAGCACGACTCACCGGGGTGGCTTGAATAAATTCAGGGCGTGCGCCAACAACAGATACGAAATTCATAATTAGATAATTTCCTTCAAGAAACTTTTGCCGATCGGCTGTGGCACAAGAGAGAACATCTCGGCTAAAGTCCCTGCGATGTCACCGAGACTGCCACGGTCACCGAGGTCCACGCCGTGTTTGATATTTGGGCCGAACGCGAGCAAAGGCACATATTCACGTGAATGATCAGTACCAGGTGTTGTGGGATCTACACCGTGATCGCCAGTGACAATGACCAGGTCACCAGGCTTTAAGCGTTTCTGGATTTCGGGAATATAACTGTCAAACTGCTCGAGAGCGTTGGCATAACCGCGCGGGTCATTGCGATGACCGTAGATCATGTCGAACTCGATCAAATTGACAAACATCAGGCCTTCGAAATCATCTTCCAATAGCTTGAGTGTGACATCCAGACTCTCGACGTTGGTCAGCACGTGATTCTTTTTAGTGATGCCTTGATGGTTGAAAATATCATCGATCTTGCCAACAGAGTAGACATCCTTACCTGCGTCTACAAGTTTCTGCATCATTGTGGGATAGGCAGGGTTACGCGGATAATCCTTGCGGTGGTGAGTGCGTTTGAAGTTCTCGGGTGAGTCACCCACAAACGGACGTGCGATCACACGCCCAGCACCATGTTCCCCTTGCAGGATATTTCGAGCGATCTCGCACATCTTGTACAATTCATCCAAAGGAATTACTTCCTCATGTGCCGCGATTTGAAAGACACTGTCGGCAGATGTGTACACGATGGGTTTGCCAGTCCGCATGTGCTCCATACCCAGTTCAACAAGGATCTCTGTGCCTGATGAAGGTTTGTTGCCAAGCACATCCCGCCCAATCGCTTTTGTGAACGGGTCGAGCACTGCAGGCGGAAAACCATTGGGGTATGTTGGGAAGGCCACAGCCAAGTGAACACCCATCATTTCCCAATGTCCAATAACAGTATCCTTGCCCGCCGATCGTGGTTGGAACCTGCCAAATGCACCTTTCGCATTCGAATTTCTCGGTACGCCTTGAATATCCGTGATGTTACCCAAACCGAGTTCATACATGTTCGGAGTGTTGAGCCCGCCTATAGCACGTGCGACATTACCGAGCGAGTTGCTGCCAACATCGCCATAGGCCGCAGCATCGGGAGCCTCCCCTGCCCCAACACCATCCAAGACGATCACGATCATACGATTGATTGTCATCTTACTCTCCTACCTTGATGAGTCGTTGAATAACAGGAAACTTCACAGAAAGACGCTGGGCAACGTCATATAACGCAAGCCCAGCAAATGGGATCAGAACCGCATCCACAGGCAGGCGATAGCGGATCAATGTCCACGTGAGGATGTGGGCACCAGAATAGACTAAAGCAAAGAGCATCAAGAGTCCCTGCGGGGAAAGGAGTAGATCCCAAAAGTTTCCACTTCGTTTGATGCCAAGGAACAATCCATACAGGATGAACGGCAACATGATGCCAAAACTTCCAATGCGGGAAATATTGCTCAACATGCTGGAATCGGACGAGTACCAGAACATAAAATAGGGTGAGATGCGACTCAATGACAACAAGGCATATCGCTTCGGGTCCTGGACCACGAACTGGATTCCGCGCCCAAGCAGTTCACTATCTAAAGCCGCTTCATCCAAATGGCGGACTTCTTCTGGGATCATTGCCTGATACTCAGGGGTGGAGAGGATCGGGATGAACTTAGTACCATAAATGGGATTGTTCCCCCAGAAGAAGGCATACCCCGAATTGGTGTTGAGCAAAACCACCTTGTGAAAGCGGGAATAGTTGTAGAGTGTGATCGGCAGGATAAAGACAAGCATCAAAGCGACAGATAAAACTGTCGAAACGAGAGGCAGGTTTCGGGTCCGTTTGAAGCGGGCGATCCAAATCCATAGAAAGAGAAATGGAAGAAAAAGCAAAAAGACTTGTCGTAATGTAACAGTTAATCCAAGAGACAATCCAAGTGCAAGCCCGAATTTGACGTCTAGTTTCTTGTCAGTGTTATCTACCAGTTGCATCGCAAAGAATAAACTAAACAAAATGGCTGTAATATAAAACGGCTCGGTCATTAATGCCGCGCCGTAGTAGATATAGTAGATATACAATGAAACGACTGTAGCGGCGACGAGGCCAACTTTCTTATCAAAGACCTTTTCGCCAATATGATATGTAATGTATGGGTGCAAAATACCCACAATGATCGCCTGCAAAATTCTCGCGACCAGAGGATGCGCACCAGCCAACGCGTAGACGGCAACAAGATACAACGTATAGGGGAAGGACCAATGCGCCGTGGGCTCGCCGGCACGTGTAATGGGCCACCACATTTCACCGAATGTAAAGCCATGTCCACCCAATACACGGAGAGCCAGATTGTGATACGAAACCTGATCGAAGATACCGGGCAGTTCAACCACTTGGTTCCCCATAGAGAACGCAACCACAACTCTCAATAATACCGACACAAAAATGATCGGCATCAAGGGTTGTTCTTTAATTTGACTCAGAAACGATCTTTTCATATTCGTTGTGTTCTCTCTACTCGTAAATTGGTTTCATTGCAGATAACACAGCTTGCCAGTCATACTTCGTTGTTGCGAGTTCTCGCCCATTGGTCGAAAGCTTTTCTTGCAGTGAAACATTCTCCAAGAGTTCGCTTGTTCGCTCGGCAAAATCCAGCGGGGCATCCGCAACAATTACATCGTGGTCAGGAGTTCCATAAATCCCTTCCAAACCGACAGTTGTTGTCACAACAGGCATGGCATATGCAAATGCCTCAAGAATACGCACCCGCATCCCACCACCCGCACGGACGGGTACCACCATCAAAGCGCTCTCTTCCAGATAAGGGACAAGATCATCCACATACCCTGTCACTTTGACAACGCCTGGGTTTTGTTCGGCCAACTCGATAAAATCCTGCGGCGGGTTCTTGCCTATGATGGTTAGGGTCGCGCCGGGCACACGCTTTTGTACCAGCGGAAACACTTCATTGAAAAACCAACGGATACCGTCTGCATTAGGCGGGTAATGCAACGTCCCCAGTGTTACGATGTTTTTCGAACCGACTTTACGGTTTACCGGCTGGAGTTTTTGTGTATCCACCGCGATCGGGACAACCGTCATGGGCGAAACGCGGTCAGCTTTACCTGGCTTTGAAAAGTGCAATGCTTCTTCAAGAAGCTTCTTATCGATATCAGTCACTGCTAAAACATGATCGACTGTCCGCAACAATTCACCTTCATACTGTTTGACGCGCTTCGCTTCAACAGCAAGGACGGGCTTCAGGAAAAAACGTGCATTCTCCTTCATCCGCTCCACAATGGTCCACACCGCATTGTGCGCATCGAAGATGACCTTCGGCTTTTTATCTGGAAATGCAGAAGCCCCTCTGATCGCGAACTGCACCATTGTCAACTGGTCTGCATGGATGAATTGAAAATCATTCTCCTGCACCAGGCGATTGACCGTATCCTGCATGGGGCGCAGATCATCGCGTTCGATCAAAAAGGGACGACCCGTCAGATAACTCCTCGCCATATAAGCGGCATCTGCAATTCGAGATCTACGGATCGGCACGGCATGAACCGCTTCACATATTTCCTGTAAAGCAGAAATATGCCGCACTTCTTCTGGACGAACAAAGGACACAAGGGTTACAGAATGTCCCTGCCCAACCAGAGCACGTATCACATGATATGTTTTAACTTTTGGCCCCGCATCAGGCGGGAATGGAACAATCTGCGTTAGGAAAAGTATTTTTGCCATTCTGTTCTCTCATCACAACAAATTTCGCCACAGAGATCGCTGGACAATAACCAAGATTTCTGTGGCGAGAATACAAGTCAACCGAGATTACTTCAAATTAAGGCACAAACCCATCACATCTAAATTCGAACGCAATTCCTTCCTGGCCTGTTCATTGCGGCTGGGAATAAAAAATCCCAAACACCAGACCAGTAACTTTAACAAGCTCATTACAAAAAATATCAAACGCAACAACAATGTGCTAAAGAAGCCATAATTCTTTTTATAAAACATCATCTTGCCGCGATAGACCATCTTGCGCCGCTTCCAGCGGTCCATGCTACGCCCACCGAAATGGATAATGGAAGAATTAGGCAAAAAGACAACTTTCCAACCCGCCTTATTCAAGCGATATTGCAAGTCAGCCTCATCCCCATAAATAAAATAGCTTTCATCGAGAAGGCCGATCTTATCGAGAGCCGCGCGGCGCACTAAAAGACACGCCGAGCTCATCCATCCAGTTGCCTTGATCTCATTTGAGTCACCGTGAGAGGGGTATCCCGGCCACAACAACTCGCCAATATGCGTCACAATGAAAAATTCTTCAAGTAGCGTCGAGAACGGCGCGAAGCCAGATTGAAACGAACCATCAGGGTTCAACAATTTCCCTGCCGTCGCCCCTGCTTCAGGGTGAGCGTCCAAATATTCAACCAACACATCCAGTGCAGGGCCATTCACGAGCGTGTCGTTATTCAACAACAACACATGACGCCCGTTCGTCGCCTCAATTCCCTGATTGCTCGCCTTACCCAGCCCCACATTCCCAGCATTTTGGATCAACATCACATCCGGGTATTTCTCTGCAAGCATCTGCTGACTTCCATCCGTTGAGCCGTTATCGACCACGACCACATCGAATGAACTCTTCAGCCCGCCTTCATACAGGGACTTCAAACAAGGATCGAGATATGCTTTGTTATTCCAACACACCAACACGATGGACATATCTACAACCTGTCCATCGCCTCTTTTTTGGACCTTTGGCTTGTTTGCTGTTTCAGACATCTATTCCTCACCTCGATATTTTCGGTCTAAATCTGCAATCTCTTCGTAAGTGCCAAGGTCAATATAGGTGCCATCTTTCATGTGAACACCCTTGAACTTCATGCCCAGTGCAATCGCATCATTCATGATCTTGGCGAAATCAGAAATGCCTTCTTCAAAGACACATTTATGCATATATTCAGTGAACTTCGGCCGCCAGACAATACATCCCCACATCTCGGTCAAATCGGTTTGCTTCGGCTTGTCAACGATCTCCACTACACGACCGTCACTATTCATTTTCACCATGCCAAATTTTTCAGGGCGTTCCGTAGTGAACATTCCAAATAGCACGTCGTCATCTGGCAATGCGGCTTCATAGATCCGCTTGAAAATATCGCCGGGCTTCATCAATGTATCAGCCATGCCAAAGAAAACCGTTTTACCTTTGATCAAGTGATACGCAGAATCCAGTGCATGTGCCAATCCAGGTGAAGTGGACTTTGTCTTCCCTTCCACAACCTCCTGAACCACATAGCTAATGTCGCACCCAAAACGCTGACCGCTTCCAAAATATCCCATCAATTGGTGTTTGGTTTCGTTGACAACAAATACGATATGTTTCAAGCCAGCGTTCGTCAGATTATCTACTACAAATTGTGAGATAGGTTTATAGTGATTATTCCGAATGACAGGATACAGTTCTTTTGGATAGGGCAATCCCAAACGAACACCTTTCCCTGCTGCAGGGATCAAACCGATCAATTCGTCCATAATATCTCTCCAAATTGGATTTTATCTTACAACGCTTAATTTACGATCCCGCAAACTAACTGAATTCTCTTTTTGCCGAGCATTATGAAACTTCTCTATCGCGATCAAGCCGCCAAAGAATATCCAAGGCAACACGCTGGCTCTCACACCATCTAAACCGATGTTATACGCAAAGGGCAGCAACCAATCTACCAAAAATGCAGCCATGAGAGACCCGAATACACTTGCAAAGATCCCATAGGCATATGCTTTTTCGAATCCTTCTGGCAATTGCTGTGTCAACTTCCATGCCAATTGTCCAAGTTCAATAAGAATCCACATAAAGCATATCAAACCTAATATACCCGTCTGCGCAACAATATCAACGAATTGGCTGTGCGAATTGAATTTTATAGCATAGCCGCGTATATTAAAAACCTTTGCATACCAATAGTAATTTGCAAAACCAAGCCCAATGATCGGGCTGTAACTACTAATTCCCAACACAACCAACCATGCGTCTACACGAGTCCCCCAGCTGTATTGATCTGTAGATATAAGATCCTGCGCAAGATAAACTACTATTGCAAATACAAACGGTATCGTAAATGGTATGAATTTCCTAAACTTTATACCAACCAAGACGCCAGCAGCAACTGTCGCAGGTACCCACCCCGATTTCCAGTCGTTTTGTTGAACAAAGGCAATATAAAAAGCCAATAACACAACTACATACAAAAGAACTCGTGGGCGAGTTTTTAGATGATTATTGTATATGGCCTGACTTAACGGAAGAACAATCAACCACATCCAGAACATGCTATTCGCATACACGCCATGTGCATATATGCGATCAATAATCGACAGATTGAGTGTTCGACCTATAACATACACTGTTCCAAGTCCGATAAAGATCCATACAATAGCTTTGAGCCACTTGATATCTTGTAAGATATTGGCAGTCATGATCATGGCAGTAACAAGGAAAAAGTATATGGCAAACCCGCCAGCCTGCGCATTAATCGGAGCCTGATTTGCAAAAGCAAACCAGGGGATTTGTCCCATTGCAAATGCAAGAATCGATACGAGAAGCATATACACCGCAGGCCGAATGGGGCGAGACTGTACGAAGCTAAATTTACGCTTCACCACGAACATATCCAACATCCATAAAAAGACCATCAGGATCAAGGTTAAGATGGATGCATTAAACCCCCCTGGCCCTGCAAAAGGTACAAACATCCCCCCAAGGAAAAGGAATATAAACCCAAGGTTTGGGTAACGTAATAATGCTGAAAATACGCCGATCCCTCCCACAGCGCCAATCACAACCAGAAAAACTTTTGTATTTCCCCAATATACGGCAACAACACTGATCAAGGCGGCCGCAAGCATGACCCCATACTGAATCCACTTCATACTGATGGATATTCTACGGTCAATGGAGAAAAACTTCAGGTGAAAGTCAAAATTCATTGGATGTTTTTTTCAAGATAAAACTAAAAGATCCCGTCCGGCAGGTATATTTTACAACAACCGGACGGGAAAGTCGTCAGATACACAACAGGTTTATATGCAAGGATCAGGCCAACCCTGGTCCAGATGCGTTTTATCGGGTGATAACCAGAGAGTCCACAATCTGGTTATTAAATCCGTTTGACGCTCCGAGCCAATAGGATGAATAGGTACAAGTTGTGGTATTACCAAGTGAACCAGGCGCGCAGATAAAAATATCTGAACCTGTACCATTTACACCGGTGACCGAAAAGTTACCCAAGGTACTCAAATAGATGCGGCCCGTTCCCGAATCGACCCAGATAGCATTAATATCCTCGGAAGTTGCATCAAGCCCTACGTCTGAGCCGTCGAAATATAGTGCCCATGTACCGGCAGTATTGGAGCCGAGGGTTGTTGGCGTAAACGCGATCAGGTCCTCATCTTCACCAGAAACACCAGTTACGCTGAAAGTGTCAGTTGTGCTGACAATCAACTTTCCGTCAGAGGTGAATCCGAGCGCATCAACATCTTCGCCAGTAGTAGATAAGCCCACATCTGAACCATCAAAATACATAGATAAAGTGCCACTGGTATTCGCGCCGAGAGAGGTGGGCACAAAGCGAATAATATCTGAATTATCCACAGTGCCTAAGCTCCCAACCGTGCCATCTGCATTGAGGCTGAAGAGGAGAGAACCATCGGGCCGAATGTAGAAGGCATCAACATTACCTGTAACACCCACATCCGAGCCATCAAAGTACATGGACCAGGTCCTTGTAGATGTATTGTAAGAAAGGACATCTTCATCATTAAAGGCTACGCTTCCAGCCGTTCCATTCGATGATGAACTAATGCGCAGTACATCAACGGGTACCGGCGTAGAAGTATTCGTAGGCGTCCGCGTTGGGGTGAAGGTTGCGGTGGGCGTACGTGTCGGCGTAAATGTTTTAGTCGGCGTGAGGGTTTTGGTCGGTGTAGATGTAGGCGTGAACGTTTTGGTTGGCGTGAGTGTTTTGGTTGATGTAGATGTGGGAGTGAATGTCTTGGTTATTGTAGCTGTAAAGGTGACGGTAGGTGTAAATGTTTTGGTCGCTGTGGAGGTAAAAGTGGCTGTCGGTGCAGGCGTATCAGTCGGCAAAGGTGTGCTTGTAGATGTCGACGTATATGTTGGCACAGGCGTCGATGTGGAGGGAAGAATCTCATTATATTCATATGACCCAATATCACATGCGCTCCCCTGTGGACGTACCACACCGCGTTGATCGGTCGTTGCGCAGGCACTATTTACTCCACCTGCATCAATCGCAGGACTACCGACGGTAATCATATGTGTTTGGGTAAAACCGCCATTATTCGCCAAGGAAGCAAGCAACGGATTTGTGTCTATTACATGTATACATGTTCCCCCAACAGGGCAACCTCCCATTACAACACTATCCATAATGGAAATATTGCCTGTACCATCACCAGTAATTTCCTCAGTCCCATTACCCCAAATAATGCTGTTATAAAGTACAGGGGAACTGGGCTTACCGGTTGCATTCACAATATTGCGGAAAGATCCGCCCATGCCTACAGGAGCTATGTTACCCGTGATCGTGACATTTCTTAGAATAGGACTACCACCTTCATTCAACATTGCTCCACCACGGATATTGGCAACGTTCCCACTAAAGGTAACGTTAGTTAACAAGGGATTACTATTGTTGTTAAACAGTCCACCACCACCGTTAGCAGTATTTCCGCTGAAGGTAACATTATTGAGAATGGGAATACTGTATTCATCAACAGTTTCATTCAAAACCTGATTATTGATACCACCTCCGGCTCCACCTGTAGCAATATTTCCGCTAATGGTGACATTGGTCAGGACCGGACTTCCGTTTTGAGTATAGAGTCCACCGCCACGTGCTGACGTGTTATTACGGATTATCACATTCGTCAAGTTAGGACTACTATAGTTTACACGTTGGCTGGCCAGCGACAATACGTATATGCCGCCGCCATTCGCACTAGCTGAGTTATTCGCCACGATCAGATTCGTAAGAGATGGACTGCTATCTTGGATAAAGATGCCGCCACCATGTCCAGCACCTCCGTTCGAGTTTCCCCCAGTAATAGTAAAGCCATCTAAAACAAATGTGTGCGAAAGAATCCCAGAAACCGTCACAACAGAGTAAACATTATCAGCAATAACGCCAGATGTCCCAATATCACCGCTCAAAACAGTATTGTTCGTTGACGGGTCTGCATTGCGTTGAACGCGCAAGGTTTCCAAGCCTGTAAAGCCACCGTAAACAGCAACGCCATTTTTCAATTGAAATGTTGACGAACGATCACTACCGGGTAGATATACACCTTGTTTGACCCACAACTCGCTATTCGGACCGGCAAGAGTATTCAATGCATACTGCAAATCGCACGGAGTTGCCCAATTGGTACCGCAGGAAGGACTGCTAGACCCAGTTGTTGCAACGCGATAAACAGTTGGTGTGCCAGGCGGTGTACTTGTCACTATAGGAACTGACGTAGATGTTGTCGTAAAAGTTGACGTTACTACAGGAGTTGAGGTAAAGGT
This sequence comes from Candidatus Defluviilinea proxima, assembly GCA_016721115.1. Lineage (NCBI taxonomy): Bacteria > Bacillati > Chloroflexota > Anaerolineae > Anaerolineales > Candidatus Villigracilaceae > Candidatus Defluviilinea > Candidatus Defluviilinea proxima. The sequence goes on along the minus strand of JADKIW010000001.1, from coordinate 2,565,181 downwards.
CGCGGTAGATGTTGGCGCCACCACAGGAGTATCAGTGGCAGTAGGGATTTCTGATGTCTGCGTCGGTGAACTTACGGGAGTTACCGGAGTATTTGTTACTACAGGTGTCACTGTAGTCGTAAATGTAGCTGTAGGCACCAAAGTTGGTGTAAAAGTGGCTATTGGGCCTGAAACACCTTCATACTCATATGCACCAACATCACAGGCATTTCCCTGTGGGCGCACAATGCCGCGCTGATCTGTGGACGAACAGGCAGCGTTGACGCCACCAGCATCAATAGCAGGGCTACCAGCCATCAAAGCATGGGTTTGTGTAAAACCATTGTTGTTGGCAAGCGGAACCAGTAATGGGTCAGATGTCATTACATTGACACCAGCATATCCACCTTGCACAATGCTATCCACAACAGTTATGGTTCCAGTTCCATCTGTTGTAATTTCATCAGGACCATTGTTCCATAAGATACTGCTGTAAATCTGAGGGTTGCTCACAAAACCCGACGAACTCTGCACATTACGGATCGAACCTCCCGCACCGGCTGGAGCCGAGTTGCCGGTGATGGTAATGTTTTGCAAAATCGGGCTTGCACCTTCGTTGAGAATTGCCCCACCACGAACAGAGGCGGTATTTCCACTAAAAGTAACATTTGTTAAGACCGGATGGCTACGATTATTGAAAAGACCCGCTCCCCCTTTTGCAACGTTCCCACTAAAAGTAACGTTGCTCAAAAGTGGAATGCTATATTCATCTGTTGCTCCATTCAACACTTGGTTATTCATACCGCCGCCCGCCCCACTTGTAGCAGTATTCCCTATGAATGAAACATTATTGAGCGCAGGATTGCTGTTTTGTGTGTACAGGCCACCGCCTCGTGCGGCCGAATTGTTGCTAATCACTACATTTGAAAACGATGGACTGCTATACGATGAGCGAACACTACCCAAAGAAGTTACATAAACACCAGCACCATTTGCACTAGCCAGGTTATTGGTAATTATCAAGTTACTAAAAGCAGGGCTTGCATTTTGAATATAAATACCACCACCATGACCAGAACTGCCATTTGAATTGCCAGACTTAATGGTGAAACCATCCAAAATATAGGTATCAGAAAGGTTTCCAACAACATTTACAACTTGATAGGTATTATCTGACATCACACCAACTGCACCAATATCACCACTCAAAACGGTCACATTGACAGAAGAGTTACGTTGGCTTCTTGTAGTTTCAGTCCCAGTAAAACCACCGTATACAGCAACGCCGTTCTTAAGTAGAAAGGTACTATTGCGATTATCATTAGATTGACCAGTACCCTCATCAGGGTAATATGTTCCCGCCGCAACCCAAATTTCGTCACCGGCTACTGAAATCGCTAAAGCATCTTGTAGTTTTGAAAACGCAGTCCCCCAACTACAACCATCGGGGTTAGCGATACTTGAGTTGGCACTTACATAAACCACACCGCTACACGCAGCATATACAGACTGCGTTGTGTTGAACTGAGAGAAAACCAACATAAAGAGAAGAATTGCCGTTAGAACGATGTTTTTCCTAGTGTTCATAAAGCTCCAATGTAATAATAAATAAAAAGGTATGTAAAAACTCAGTACAAGACGAATTTGATCGAAAAAAGTAACAAAAATGTAAGGTCAATTTTTTCTAATACTTTTCTCCAATAATTCTAGAAAAGTAGGCATAACTCCCCCCCAGTCGTATTTTTCGTAAACCAATTTTTGGGAATTTTCCACAAGTTTCTGACGTAAATCCGTTTCCTGGAATAACTGTAGGATAGAACTTGCAAATGTATCGGCAGAGTCTGCAATTACGAGGTGTTCTTCGGTCCGAGCGTCCAGACCCTCTGCACCTTTAGAAGTAGCTACTACAGATGTACCTAACGCCATTGCTTCTAATATTTTCAGGCGCGTTCCCCCTCCACTTAAAAGTGGGGCAATGCTTATCGTGGATGAAGCTATACGTGCCTTAATATCATCCACATAACCAGCAAGAGTTATGTTCCTTAATGACGGCAACGGTAAATTGGCATGGTCACCTGTAATAATCAGTTGGGTATCTGGCTTCTTTTCAAGGACCAATGGAAATACTTCACCTACAAACCAAAGCATGGCATCATAGTTTGCCTTATATTTAAACGGTCCAGAAAAAATTAAAGTATTTGATTTTTTCTCTACATTAATATTTTTATACTCATCCACATTCAAACAGTTAGGGATGATTTTGACCATCTTCTTGTAACTGGGAAAACTTTGCAAAATCAACTGCTGTTCCTGTGCGGAAGCCACCGTGCATGCCTGAAAAGAGTCAAGGAGACGGGAAAGGTACATGCGAAGCTTAAACCAGGTCAAAGCATGTCTGAAGCGTATCTTTCCATCCGCAGAAAATGCTTGATCATGGAACAAACCAATCTCTATCTCTTCGAACAAGGCGGGAAGATTTTGGAAATATGGATAATATGCCGCCATCTGCAACTGTGATGCAATCACAAGATCATACTGTTGTTTGTTCAAGGTTTCAGTGATGGCATTTGCCATATCAACTGAGAAAGTATCCACCACAGAGCGCGGTTTCAAATTTAAGATGGCAAGACGTGCACCCAAAGTGCTGGGATTGAACTCTCGCCAAGGGACGACCCTAACATCCGAACAGATCTCTCTTACCTCAGGCGCATCGGGACTCACTTCAGGCTGGTCTGCAAAACTAAGCAATGTCACATCGTGATGCTGACTCAATCCACGCAACAGGTTATAGATGCGAATCTTTGAGCCGTTATTCATAGGCCACGGGAACCAGCGCGAAAGAAAAAGGATTTTCATTTGATCATCGTTTGCAGGTATGATTCGATCTCTGCCGTCATACGCTGAATATCGAATTTATTTACAGCCGTTTCTCGAGCAGACGCAATCAACTGTTCACGTAAAGCAGGCGTTTCGATCAACCGCATCACTTGTTGTGTCAGGCTTGATGGATTATCGGGAGAAAACACCAGAGCATTATCACCGTCCACAAGGATCTCTGATGCCCCTCCAACACTTGTCCCAATCACGGCTACTCCCGATGCCATTGCTTCAACAATGACCCTTCCAAATGGCTCAGGCCAAATGGACGTGAATAAAAATACATCGGCAGCACGATAGAGGACTGGTAAAGCATCCTTAGGCTGAACAGGTAGAAAGTTTACGAAAGAGACGAGCCTTTTATCTTCGACAAGTTGGTGCAGGTGATTCATATAGTCAGATTCGCCATCTCCAACTATAGTCAGAGTCAGGTCTTTAATATTATGTTCATGCACAAGCTGCCCCAACGACTCGATCGTGGTATGAACCCCTTTTTCGTGCGTAAGGCGTCCAATATATAACAAGGATAAGTGTTTGTGATGCGTAACAAGCCCATCGAGATAGGGCCTTGTATCAATTCCACCGTGCACGATCTTTACATTTCGAGGAGAAATCCCTTTTCGTTTAAATTCTTCCATCATAAATGTAGATGGGAACATAACATGCTCTAATTTCAAAACTGGTCTTTTCTCGCGCGCCAGTATTTGCTGAGCAATAGGCTTCAGCAAGAGTTTTGGGAGCCCTGTGATGAAATTACGCGGCGAGGCATTCCAGTAATTCTCGAACTGGTCAGGCAGAGTAGGCCAGTAATCACCCACATAATAAGCAACCCGCCCAGGCATCATTGCTTCAGCCAGGGCGGATAGGGAACGTGAAAGATTCCACATCCCCCAAATTAAGACAATATCAGGTTTATAGTCCGCTATGGTCTTTCGAAGTAAGACCAGGTTTTCATTTTCTCGTTTCTTTCGGGCGGTAAAAAAATGGAGGGCATTTTGAAGCGATGCAAATTCCATTTCCAAATAGAGTTCGCGTCGAACCCAAATTGGATCATCTTGCACGGTGCTCTTTCCATGGCTACTGGCAAGGACAAGGATATCGTGCCCGCGTTTTGTTAAACCATCAGCAACTTCCTGACACCACTGTTCATATCCTCCACGACTGGCAGGAGGATAAAAGTTCGTAAGAAATAAAATTTTCATTGAGCGCTTTCCGACACATCTGCATGCTTGGATACATCTATAAGAAATTTTTCAATACCATTCGTCATTTGATGGATCGTGAAGCGTTCAAAAGCCAAACGTCGGCCAGAATCAATTAAGCGTTGCCCCAGCCCAGAGTCAGAAATGATGCGAATAATCCTGTCTGCCAGGCCTTGCGCATCTTCGGGCTGGAATAACATCTCTTTATCATAATGCTGGAATATTTCACGGCTTCCGCCTACATCAGAGCCAATAACCACCAGTCCGGCCATCATCGCTTCCACAATAGTACGGCCAAATGGTTCGGGCCAGATGGAAGTAAACAGAAACACATCAAAGTGACTCAATTTTTCAGGAATATCCTCGCGGGCAACTTTACCGGAAAAGTGAACATGATCTGCAATACCCAATTCTTCAACTCGACGATGCAACAAGTTCTTATAATCTGGATGACCATCGCCAAGGATCGTTAACTCAACCTGGTCTGCAAGTCCATTTTTCTTGAGCAAGCCAATGGCTTCAATTGCAGTATGCACGCCTTTATCAGGCACTAATCTTCCAAAATAAAGTAGGCGGATCGTTGATTCTGATGCAAATTCTTTTTTTGATCTCTGATTTTGAAATGGTGCAGGATCTGCACCCGCATAAACTACGTAGGCACTCGATGGGAATATACCGTCATCCACAAGTCGATCTCTAACATATGAGCTACAACAGATCACATTCTCAAATTGTAATTTGGGCGGATATCCAGTCCGTTTCAGACGAGCCAGAGCAAAAGTCCGAAGAACCTGCTTGAGTTGTTCGGTTACCCATCGATTTGCGGATGACATCCAATAAGCCATATGAAGATCTTCATCAATCGGCCAGTAGGAAGCCATATAATATGTCGTACGCCCGGGCATCCATTTTTCTGCCCAGTAAGGCAAAGTATGCGACATTCCGAACATCCCCCAAAACATGACAATATCAGGCTTAAATTGGTCAATTACCTGTTTCAGTTCCGCAAGATTTTTCTTTTCCTGCGAAGGAAGCTTCAAAAAGAAATCAAGAGGCTTGTAATAATGAATGTCAGCCATCAGATGCAGGGAACGTGTCACATTTCCTACATGGATCTCGTCCTCTGAATGTATTCCATATCTGCTGGTTAGAACTCTAACATCATGCCCGCGCGTTAACAGGTCAGTCGTCACTTCATGACAGAGTTGTTCATAACCACCTAATTCATATGGCGGGTATTGGCTGGATACAAATAAAATCCGCATTAATTAGATCTTCCTAAAAACTTTTTCATCGAACGAATCAATTTTGTTCCAATGAGGGATCGTAATAAAAACCCAGTCAGCGTTCGATCCAAAAGAAGTTGAGGGCGATATTTTACGGCCATCAAAAAGAAATTACGTGCGGCATTCGTTTTCCCTTGTCCATATGCAATCAAACCCGATGCATAATAGGCATTGGCGTAAGCTATTTGCTTTAAATGCATAAATTCATGCAGTTCAGGAACTTGGGATAGCCTTACTAAAAGGCGGAAAACTGTCTGGGAACTTTTTTCTAAATCGACTGAAGAAAATTCGCCACGATAGCCTTTTGGCTGATCCCCACATACCAACTCGTAAAATGTTTCAACATTGGCTACTAGATTTGGGGAAATTGCAACCATTGAACATATACATTCAAATGCACGATCTTCATTGTGCGCTTGAAGATACTCAACAGCAGACACAAGGTACGCACGTCCATATGCCCTTCTTTGCGCCTCGCTCCACGCCTCACTGGAAATTGGTTCAGCCCCAAAATGCTTTTCGATAACCTTCAAGCGATTTTGGAATTGCCGTGTTGGATCGGTAGACATACTGCCCGGTAAAATACGATGCCTTGTCAGAATTTTCGTTGTATGAGTAACCCTGAATTGGCTCGTGATCCGAAGCCACATATCAAGGTCTTCCAGAGCACGCAGTGAAGTATCGAATAGGCCCACTTTTTCGTAACAATATTTACGAACAAAAATCGATTCGGGAACGAGAAAGTTTCCGTCCACAAGCGCCCCATACAACTTTTCGGGTGCAACCTCTCGTGCTTCAACCTGAGGCAATGGATTATTCAAATGATCCACAAAGCGATAACCACAGTAAACACCATCAGCATCAGGTTGACTTTCCAGTAGCGAAACAAGCGTACTGATGAATTCTGGCTCGTACATATCGTCTGCATCGAGTACACCAATGTAATCGCCCTGTGCGGCAGTAATACCGGTATTACGTGCGGCGGAAAGCCCTTGGTTTTGCTGGTAAATAGCACGGATTTTGCCGCCGTACGCATCGATCACTTCACGGCTATTATCTTTTGAGCCATCATCTACAACGATCACTTCGTAATCGGGGTAGGTCTGGTTCAAGACGCTATTAATCGCATCACTTATGTATTGAGCATGATTGTAATTAGGGATGATAATGCTAACGACAGGCTTCTGTTTGGGCATAGAATCAGGTTGATGTAATGTTTTGACGCGTTAAATTGTGTCTACAGGTTGACGTGCAATGATCGCATTGAATATCCGTTCAAGTCGCGTGAGGTAACTTTCCCAGGAAAATTTCTGAACAGCATCCTCACGTGCCTGTGTTCCCAGTTTTAAGCGCAGGTTAGGATCCTGGATCAACTTAATAAGTGCAGATGACATGGCTACAGCATCCCCCGGTGAAACAAGCAATCCATTCTTACCATCTTGAAGCACATCCACGATCTGACCAACCGCTGATGCAACCACAGCCTTACCAGAGGACATATACTCAAAAAGCTTCAACGGAGAAAGCCACATCTCCTGTTGCATGGGTGGGTAAGGTACAACAGCTATATCTGCAGATGCAATATAGCGTGGAACTTCAGCATGCGGAACAATGCCAGTAAATTTAACAGCATGGTCGAGCCCAATATCCGAAGCAAATTTCATCATTTCTGCCTTATGCTCGCCATCTCCAACCAAAACAAGACGTGCATCCGGACAAGTTTTCAACGTAGACGCAAAAGCCTTTAATAAAGTGGTTACATCATGCCAATGGAAAAAATTTCCGACAAACATAACCATCGGCTCATCTTTCATTCCAAGCGATTGACGTATTTGACCACGTGCATCTACATCTGGCTTAAAACGATCCACATGCACAGCATTAGGGAAGACAACTATCTTTTTCGCAGGAATATTCCACTTTGCGACAAGGTGGCGTTTACCTGCATCTGTAACACAAATAACACAATCTGCTGTATTTAGGTTATAGCGAAGTATTTGATTTGCGCGCCAACGAAGCAAGCCTGTAATAGGCTTATTCATGATATCAAGCTCCATGATCTGGTCTGCTTCAAAGAAGATCACATACGACAATTTGAGACGCTTGCTAGCCATTGCAAGCCCATAGTTATACAAACCATTGCGCTCATAGATAACATCTACGTCTTTCAAATTTTGCAAAGCCGCATCATAAAAGCGATAATTAGAAAAGAAATTCAAATATGGAATACCAAAAAGCTTCTGAATACGCCAGACAAGCTTACTCACTAGAGTGAACAAGCTATTTGCAGACCAGGTTCGTAAGGCAATTTTGGTTTCCTGTGGGTCAGATGTAAAGATAAAATCGTCCACACCGTTCGGAGCACTGAACAAGAGAGAATGTCCACGTGCCATCAAGCCTTTGGATAGGTTTCCCTGAATCACATAAGTAGCATCCGCAGGTTGTCCCATCATCACCTGATGGAACGGTTCCCATTCCGGGACGCCAAGAACGATCCTTTGTTTATTTTTCATGTTTGATGGCGCAGCTGTATTCAAGTCTAATAAAATCCTGATTAATATCTGTCGCTAGAATTCCTATACAGAAACTTCGCCATTGGCAACATGTTCTGCTTTGGTGCCAGCATCCCTTATAATGCGCGCCGGTATTCCTATTGCCAGACTATTAGGGGGCATATCCTTCGTCACGACAGAGTTAGCAGCAATAACAGAATAATCGCCAATCGTTATGTTTCCCAATACTTTTGAACCAACGCTAACATGAACACAGTTTCCAATGATTGGCAGATCATCTGTCTCGTTTTTATATCCAATTACAACATCTTGAAAGATCAAGCAATTTTCGCCAATCGTTTGCGCCTTAATAGCAGTACCATATCCATGCTTGATAACGAGTCCCGGCCCAATCGTTGATGCCGAAATAGATAGTGTCTCCAATGGCTGAAACAGAGTCTTTGAAAGGGAAAGTAGAAATTTATCCAGCAAACTAGAAGGGGAATCGAAGCGAAAATATAGAAGATTCCGAAACTCTTCCATATTTTCCGCATACAAAAGCCACATCAGTTGTTCCCAGATCGTACCGCCCGATCTTGAATTATCGTTCATCCGTACCCACCGGCGAATATCCATCTCGATATATTTTTTATCAGGCAGGCGATTGATCAACAACTTAAGTGGGTATAGTTTGATCATCCTAATAAGGTTTCGAATTTTTCTTATCATATCTTCAAGAGCCTTTTATTGCCGTTCAAAATATAAGGTCATGCCGACGGAGAAGCCGTAGACAAAGATTCCTTGACCTTTACACCGTCACGTTTAATAATTTTTGCGGGCACTCCTGCAACAGTGCAATTGGATGGAACATTTTTGGTTATAACCGCATTTGCCCCAACAATAACATTATCGCCAATTATTATAGGTCCCAGTATCTTTGCACCTGCACCAATATAGACATTGTTGCCTATAACTGGCATCCCCCCTTTATCATCTTTGTAACCAATTGCAACGCCCGTATTGACCCAGCAGTTTTCGCCGATCTTCTCAGCGCCTATGACGGTCCCAAACCCTGTGCGCGAAAAAAACCTGCTCCAATGTTTGCAGGTTCGGCAAACCTCAATGTTTCTTTAAGTGGTTTATAAAGTTTCTTGGCAAGGAACAGCAAGGCCTTCCCTGCAACTCCGGAATAACGCCCAATACGTATATAGAAAAGATTACGAAATTCAGGGTGGGTATCCAAAAGCCAACATAGCAGATCGACTGCTGTGTTCTTCTGAAGCTTGGGCTTATAAACCTGGAACCACTTCAGCATGTCCTTTTCAAGGACAGCTTTACTTGACGAACGTCGTAGAAGGAGAATGTGAGGAAGGGCTTTTAGTTTCTTTATCATTTTAGTATGTCTTTCTTTGTGGACTATGATGGTCGAATCTAAAATAAGCTTTAAACACTCAATGGCTCACTTACAGGAACGCCATTTCGTTTAACAATATGCGCAGAGTCTCCAGTATTAGATGAAAAGCTAGATCCAAAACAAAATGGTCTTCCGATACCGTCCATCGAAATACCAACTCTTTCACCTTTCCAACAGAACCTTATTATATATTGAAACAAAATCGCGACAAACTGAGGCAGGTTGAAAGGGACCTTGTTCATAAGATTTTCTTGCCGCCTTTCCCAAGTTCAGTCGAAGGATAGGTTCATCAAGCATCAAAAGAATTTTCTGCGTTAAGCACTTCGAATCACCCGGCGAACATAAAAGGCCATTAACACCGTCTTCGATCAATTCAGGGATTCCACCGACCGTGGTAGCCACAATCGGACGACCATGCGCCATTGCTTCAACAAGGGAAACTGGCTGTCCCTCTAAGATAGATGGCATGACAAATATATCTGTCTCCGCCATGATACGAGATAAATCATCACGAGAGGTAAACGCTCCAACAAAAATCTCGTTACCATTTAGCCCTAACTGATCTGCATGGGACATCAACTCATCTCGCAATGGTCCATCACCATAAACTTTGAGATGTATTTTGGGGTACTTTTCTCTGATTACCTTCAACGCATCCAGTAAGTAAATTAGTCCCTTCGTAACAAACAGTCGCGCAACTGCAGTAAGCTGTAAAGAGTCAAGACCCTGTTCAATTTCATTCACATCGAATCCAGATTCAACCGGGTCAGGAACCAGCGGACCTTGTACAACAATTGGCTGAGTAACACCACATACTGTCCGCAATGCATCCGCGCTTTTTTCAGAAACAGCAACAACGACATTCGCCTTATTGATACTTTTATCGAATCCCTGCCACCAATCAAACTGCGGGTCAGGAGTTTGGTGCTCTTCATAAACAATTGGCAACTTTTTCTGATATGCCCAATCCACAACAAAAAGTAAGCTGGTTGTATAGCCTTGAATATGCAGGATATCCGGACGCCATAACAGTTTCCACATTCCAAGCATAAAACGCACAAAAGGTTTGCGCCAATCTGGGCCGACAAAACGCTTCATCAACTGACCTCGAAGCCAATTCCGGGCGCTACGAAAAGCATCTACCCCTGATTGTTTCCTACTTAAAAGCAACAAAATACCCAGTATAAAAATAAATGGGGAAAACAACCACGTAAGCCCATTCAAAATTCTTTCCTTAGTGTCCCAATCTGATGCAGGATACGAAATCCATTTGGGCAAATGAAAAAATTTTACCGGGCTTTTCTTTAGTCGCATCAAATATTGGTTATTAGGATTGACCCATGCAGTAGACAACAAAGTGACATCGTGCCCTTGTTGCTGGAGTCCTATAGCCAAGGTGATCGTATACTCCTCCAATCCACCCAGTTCTTGCATATCAAACAAAACCATACCTATCTTCATCGATATATGTATCCAGTTTTTTGGGGTTCCATGTCTATTTAGATATTCCGCGGTTCTTCGTGTTTAATATAATATCCTACCTTTTCAAGCGAGCCGTTAATCGCCCTAACAATCTCTCCATCAGTATAATAATACTCAAGGCAAGATACAGTTGGTGGAACATGATAATCCATCTGCCTAAATTCTTTTTCGGGTTGACTCAAAAAGAAGTTCAAGTGACACCAACCCACATTCTCTTTCATTTGGAAATCGCTTGGTTTATAACCAGCTAGCAATTTTATACTTGCATCCAACAAATCCACACCACCAACCATCTGACTTCAAATGTCGAATGAGATCTACCTGAGCACTTCCAATACCAAAAACAAGTGCTTTTTTTAATTTACATCCGTTTAATCAATTTCATTGTTCTCAAGTTCCGGGAAACAATACTGTTGCATGTTTTTCATTTTCTCTTGCATTTCATCAAAAGCATCAAACTGAAGAATAATGTTTCCTATCGCAGAGTTTGCCTTATGGAACGGGTGAATAGGACTGCCTGCATCCAGATACATGTTAACTTCAAAAATGTTCTTGACAATCTCATCAGAAAACGCAACTTTTTTCAACATACCACTTTTACGGCTATGGATCATATAGCAAGCATAAAATTTATCCTGCCGAGTTGGAATTTCAGGAAACTGATAGTCCCAATTTAAACAAGTCTCAACCGCCGCCGCAACTACATTTACACCTGTGTTTAAATGAATGGCTCTAGGAATGAAATTTCCTCCACTACGAGGCCCAATTTCAATAATAAACGGCTCACCAGATGGCGTGATCAATACATCAAAATTGAAGGGCCCACGCCTAAAACCCGATGCGCGAATAATTGACTGTAATTTTTCGCGCACCTTTGCCAAGTGTTCAACTTGATGGGTACTGGGAAATGACTCAGCATAGGGTGCCAGGTATTCCCCGTCATCATAGAAATACCCATCACCAAACTCAATAAATACGAGATCTCCGTTTAGAACAAACCCATCGCCACAGACCTGCTTCCCCATTTTCTGAATGTATTTTTCAATCACAATATGCCCTGACATTGAATTCTCAAACGCATACTTAACCTGATTCTCAATCTGGTCAAGATCATATAGGATCGAAACACCTTTGCTTCCAGCCGCATCAACAGGTTTAATTACAACTGGCAATTCCAAGCCACCAATATAATCCTGAACCGACTTCATTTCAGGTTGAGGGAAACTTCTAAATTCCAATGGCTGTATACCCGTTGTGCTTAAGAATGCACGAAACTTCGCCTTGTTCGTCAACATCTGAACAGATTCAATAGGATTGCCGGGCAATTCCATTTTTTCGGATACGTACGCAGCAGTAGGAGCAGACACATCCGAGCCAAATGTCATGATCCCATCAATACTTTCCTGTCGAGCTATTGACAATATTCCATCCATGTCAGTGGTGCTAACATTGAAAGATTTATGAGAAAGTTTATGTCCAGGGTTCTGCGGAACATTATCACAAGTGACAACATAATATCCCCGATCCAATGCATACTGGATCGGGGGAATTTGAAAAGTAGCCGCACCAAGTAGTAAAATTTTTTTCATCAGAACCCATCTAAAACATCACTTGTCACGCCCAGACTTTATTCCAAGCATGGATTTGATCAGCATCAACATGACGCCACGGTTTAGTAGGTACCTAGGATAACTTATCATGGCACCCAAAATGTTTCTAAAGGCTGTCCCCAATTGGCCGTTGAGATAGTTTCGATTCGCTTGGCTAATAAAATAACTACCCTTAAACCAATTTACCGTCCTGCGATCTGTAAATTTCAACAAGCCTGAAGAAAGCTTTGAAAACATATCGAAAGTAGCATTAATACCATATGCCATTTCGTAGCCAAGCAACTCATGAGTCACTTGTTGAACAAAAGCGTCGTCCACATCAAATTTGTACTTAATCGCCTGCGACAAATACTTTTCAGCATCGCCAGGACGATCCCAGATCAATGCGCGCACTCCTCTAATAAAATTCCCGCGAGAGACCATCCAAAAATAATTCGGCAGGATATTTGGAATATCGGACGGTAGTTGGGAAAATATTAAGTCTAATAATTCCTCATAATCATGGCTTTCATCATCAACACAATACCCCATCAGGAAGTTTATGAACAAAGATGGGGTTCCCCAAAATGCAGAAGGATTTGCTTGAGCGACATTCCATAAAAACTGCCGCCCTAATCCGGTCTCTTTTTGCGTAAAAGCCACATTTGCCCACATCAAATTGATAACTGTATTTGCCAATGAACGCAAAGTCAACACATCTGTCGGGCAACGAGGGTCAGATAAGACGATCTCTTGGCAGGCAAGTTCATCATTGCAATTTTTTTCCAACTCACTTACTTTTCGACGAGCGTGATAGCCACGATAATGGAGAACTCTATCCACACGCGCAAATTTACAACCAGCCATGAAAAGACGGCCGCACACGACAATCTCACGCCCACGCAAGGTGGCATGGGCATCCCAAATCTCCTCGTGGAAAGCCCATTCTCTCCGCACAACCCACGCACTAGGCGGGAGGTAAAACCCCACTGTCAATTCCGCGAGTGAGATGTTTTGGGGCGGCATGAAAACCGTCCGCACCCTGTCAGATGAATGAATAAGTTCAAAATAAGGGTTATAGGTAAAACCAACATCAGGATGCTGATTCAGGAATTCGACATGTGCTTCAAGTTTTTCAGGATGGAACAAATCATCTTGATCTAAAAAAGCGATGATCTCACCAGAAGATGCTCGACGTCCGGTTCCTCTGGCTGTAGCAGCCCCTTGATTTATTTCATGACGAATATATTTGATACGAGGATCACTAAACTGCCTTACAACGTCTTCAGTGTTATCTGGTGATTTATCATCGATAATTATTAACTCAAAATTCGAGTAAGTTTGATCCAAAACACTTCGAATCGCATTCCCCAAAAAGTTAGCACCACCATAAGTAGGGATAATTACACTAACAAGCGGTCTCGACATAAAGCCCTCCATTTTTATACAATATCGGCAAACTGAAACTCAACACGCTTGAAAAACCTATATCCGACAACAAGTATCACCAAAGAAATGATCGCAGAAGGCAACAAATAACTTCCCGGCAAACGGTTATAAATCAGAACATCGCGATATGCTGTGATGATCCCTGCCATTGGGTTAAGATAATACAACCACTGCCATTCTTCAGGAACAAGAGATGCAGGATATAAGATTGGGGATGCGTAGAACCAAATTTGTATAACGAGTTTAAGAAGAGGATCCACATCACGGTAGAAAATGTTCAGGGCAGCTGAGCCAATCCCAAGTCCCAGCATGAGCGCGAGTTGAATTCCAATAATAAGCACAAGGTAGAGAAGTCCCAATGGCGCAATTGGTATACGATAAAAGATCACCAAAACTACCAACAAAGCGAATGAAATGGCAAAATCCACAAAGCGAGCTAACAATGTTGCGATGGGTAACGCCTCACGTGGAAAATATATTTTGCTCACCAAATTCATATTTTGAACCAAGGACATCGCCATATCTGTAAGTGATGTAGAAAGTAATGTCCAAGGAACAACAGCCGAATAAGAGAATAGGATGTAAGGAACGCCACCTGTATCCACCCGAACGATGTGTGTAAAAACAACCGCAAATATTGCAACTGTAGCCACAGGCTGGACAATTGCCCAAAACCAACCCAATGCAGATTGTTGATAACGCGCACGCAATGTACGAACGGTCCAAGCCCAAACAAGATCACGCATTTTAAGAAGTTGTTTTTCCGGGGTCAAAATTCATTACCTCATATATTGGAATTTTCATCATTACGATTGTCTGCAGAAAGCGTGCGGTGGCCCCATTTTCGTTTTGGTTCAAAAACAGCTGTATTGGCCTCACGTCCAGGTGTACGGTTCTTAACCTCAAACCAATCTGTTGCACCAGTGGCTAGCCCATCTGAATCCTCTGCATTCATCATCCAGGCAGTAGCATAGTACATCCCACCAAACAACTGCAATGGTTCAAGTTTAATGGAAACCACCCCTTTTCCCTTTTGGATCGTAATTGGAAATTGATCGAGATGCGTGCGCATATTGCAACAGGGAAGTCCATCAGAACGATAGATAAGAACTATTGCGTTGGCTTTTCCAATGTCCTGATATGAAACATAATGTATCTGAATTTCAATAGATTGATCGACATACATTTCACTGATCTGCCCCCCAGTCAAATCAAGGATTTCCATTTTTGTTATTTCAATACCCTTGCTACCTTCATCGACACTATCGCCCAGAGTCGTTAATTTTTGAATTCGCTTTTTTTCAAGAGCTTGATTATATACATCGATAACCTCGCCAGCACTACCAACATGTTGGATTTCTCCATGCTCAACATAGATGGCGCGTTCGCACACTGCACGAATCAACCCCATATCGTGAGAAACAAAGATCAAACTTGTGCCATTGTTCAACAGAGTTTTGATTCGTTCAATACACTTTTGACGAAAAGATGCATCACCTACAGCCAACACTTCATCAACAAGTAGTATATCTGGCTCGATACAGGATGCAATTGCGAAGCCAAGCCTAACCGTCATGCCCGATGAATATCGTTTAACTGGGGTGTCAATAAAATCCTTGATTTCTGAAAAATCCACAATCTCATCAAACCTTCTTTGGACATCAGAATATGTTAGCCCCAAAATGGTACCGTTGAGATATATATTTTCCCGCCCTGTCAGGTCTGGATGAAACCCGGCTCCCAACTCAATCAAAGCTGATAGCTGACCATTGACATCTACTGTCCCTGAAGTTGGATTCGTTATTTTGGCCAACAACTTCAAAATTGTAGATTTACCTGCTCCATTCGGGCCAACCAACGCCATGGACTGCCCTTTTTCCAATTTAAAGCTGACATCTTTTAGTGCCCAGTGGTATTTGTTATTAGCGGAAGTGTTGGCATCGCGTTTTACAATCTGCTTAGCCCATTGCGAAACAACAGAAGGCAAACTTGAACGAGTAAGGCCAAGGTTATAGCGTTTGGATACATTTGAAAAATTTATAACAGGTTTCATTTTTATGGTATGGTTCTTTTACTTTTTTTACCTTTTAAAGCCATACATCCTTTTTAAAGATTTTTGAACTACCTGGAAATCTTGTATTTCAATTTTATTTATTACGATTTAATACAAAACGGTACCCTACCAACACGCCAATTAATATTAAAAGCACAGGAATAATACCAATAATTACTGGCAACGCAGGGTTATTGCCTAAAGGAGATGGTGGGGATTCATTGAAAAGGTCGGCCTGTGATGATGGTGTTGGCGTCTCATTAAAAGTCAATGGGGAAGACGCCGTAGTAGATTCCACTTTCACTGAATAATCAATCTCAGCGGTTGCCAAAGGCGACGCAGGCAACTGCGAAGCATCCAAAACATTGTAAGAATACCAAATACCGTGTTGGCGTTCTACTCCTGGATCTTCACGCCAAACAGCAAGGAGCACATTCCCTTGGCTAATGGCTGCTCTAATATCATGAGGGGCATATGTTGTCACGAATCTATCTGGGTTCGTCCAAATACCATTCTGAAATTTACTGTGCCAAACTCCACCAATACTGGAGTACTTACCGCTTTCATCCTTTGTATCAATACGCTGAATAAACAAAGTATGTGGAACGCCATCTCCATCCAACAATAAAGTATGTTCACCACTCCTACCCACATGAAATGGAAATGGAACTGACGGATCGCTCCATGTCACCCCACCATTTTTAGATAAACTAAAAAATTGGACCGGACGGCCAAGATCAACAGGGCGACCTTTGAATGGATTACCGCTGTTATACACCACTATAATTTCTCGTCCATTATCCACGATAGCAGGAAATGACGGGCCAAAATAATCTCGTATATTGATTCTTTGGTCCAATTCAATAGGGGTATCCCATTCTGACTTTTGCAGATCAAAATTTGCAAAGTATAGTGACTCATCCTCGCCCAAATTTGTCACAACATTCCAAGTAGCCCTTATCTTTTGCTCTGTTCCAAGCACAAGCCGCAGGCTGAAAGCGCTTAAACTTGAATCATATGTTAAAAACACTGGAAGAGGGCTTGTCCAAGTTTTACCCGTATCCTTGGATTGCATATAATACACGCCGCTTCCATCACGATTCCCGCTGTATATAATAACTAAATTTTCCTGGCCATCACCAATAATTACGGCTGAATTTAAAAGTAAAGCGTTTTCTCCTATAAGCATAGGTGTGGACCACGCAGACGCCCGATCCGCATTTATAGCTGGTGCACTCGTGTAATACACTGCTGTTTTACTCGACTGAGTAGCAGAGAAAATTAAATGGATATTATCCAACGAATCCATAAAAGCCCATAAAAAGTTTGCATCGCCCCTCGTCGGTGAAAGTATGATGTCCACAGGGCGTGTCCATCCACCTACCAGAGTCCATTGACGATATACAATCGCGCGCCTACGCCCCTGGTTCTCAACCCATTGACTGGCAAATGCTTGTATGGTTTTGTTATGATCAGCTAAAAGGAATGGGGTAAATGTGTCATCGAGGTACCCTGGCACTTTTTCATCTGGAGACCAGCCTGTTGGCTTGCCAGCGTTAACTGGAACATACCCCAATCCAGTTATCAGAATAACGCAAATAATACTAACTACAAGTCGAACTTGAAATGTTTTCATTTTGTTATTTTGCAGATTGGCGCCGTACAAGAAGAAAAACAGTAGCGGCAATACCAATAACAATTAAAACAATCCCAGCAAGATTTCGTTGAAGCGGCGATGTAGGCACATTATCTTCATATAAGACTAGAAGATCCGACGTAGGGGTTGGTTGTATATTAGATGCTTGATTCTCATTTGGCATATTTATAGGCGTGGGGATAGATGGAGGTTGTAGATCTAAAGTAGTTACTCCTTCATTCGTAAGGTAACGGCTAAAGGCAAGGACTTCACTCTTAGTTCCTTCAACAGGGTCAGTATATTCAATAGGAAGGAATACACCTAAATAACCCGTTGAAGTAATACTAGAAGACAGGGAATAATTTATATTTTCACCCTTAATAAGGATATCCTTGGTCAGATCAAGACTCCAGCCTGTTTCATCCCACTTCCAATCTTGTAGCACTAATCCCTTTTGGTTATATGCCGCAACATTATTTTTATTAACAAGTTGAACAAAATGAAGCAAACCTTTTCCATCAGAAGCCAGAGAAACTTGTGTTGCAGTTTCATTTACACTAGTTACATTGTTCTGCTTGCCCCAAGTAATACCACCATCTTTTGATACCTGAGAAACGTTGGCAAAAATCAACCCATCATATTCCTGCCATACTATATGTACATTTCTTTCACCATAACTAACAATATCTGCCCACTGAACTTCCCCTTCACTGAGAACTTGAATATCACTCCAAGTAACTCCACCATCTACGGAGCGGGAATAATAGAGTCCTACAGTTTGCCCATCCCGAACAGTGTCCCTTGTAAAAACCAAGTGTAAATTGCCATCAGAATCAAGACTGATTCGAGGCCGCTCAACTTCTTCCCAAGATGCAGCAACAGCGTCAAATACTCGAATAGGAGTTGACCAACTTTCCCCATTATCAGTGGACTGAACAACATACACCCCCCTGTTCTCATTGACAGGTATGACATAAACACAAACAATCCGCCCAGAAGCATCTACCAAAACATCGGATGAATTGACCAATTGGGAAGGAGATGGCAAGCTAGTTGCTTCCCTCCATTCAGAATACAGATTTGCTTTTTCTAAATTTGCCCAACTGAAGAGTAAATCGCCGCTATAACTATCAACCCACGAAAGAAAAAGGCGCTTCAGAGAATCAACCGCTAGCAACAAACTGATTGGCTTTCCATTCAGAGCTACCACAGATGCGGGCGTGGTTGTCCATTCCCGTCCATTCCAACGAGCATATCCAATCTCTATGTTCTCTCCCCCATTTAATTCAATAGGAGACTGCACCCAAGCTACATGAATATTCCCAGCAGTATCAGACGTAGAATAAAAGTCTGAAATCCTCTGAGGTGTTTCTGATTTTATTGGTAACACAATTGGCTCACCCCACACTACTGATGGAGCAAACCAACTTTCTATAGGCTCCAAAGGCAATGACAAAAACCAAACATCATGCCCTTTCGCTTGATCACACCCAGCAGAGTACAGGCGCTGTTGATAAATCAAATCGAATCTACAACCTAAGAATACGACATCATAGGTCAATGGGTTGGAAAAAGATGGAAACTGTATCTGTGTCTGCGTGCTACTCCATTTTTCGCCATTCCATGCAATCAAAATTGGGGTAACTTGCCCAGTTAACATAATCGACATATATTTTTCGGTATGTTCAATAATTTTTGTGCTCACAGGGCATTCTGAACGTCCACCTAAAACAGCCAAAGTATCGCCCCAGCTCTTACCACCATCAACAGACCATTGACTGTACACAGTACATTTAGATGAGCCAGGCTCACCAACTTGCCAAACAAGAAGTAAATTACTACCAAATGCAGCCGCAGTTAAGTTAAAGGGTGTGTCGCTTCCCCCTGTATCCTCAGGGCTTTTCATCGGTTGAACATCACCCCATGTCAACCCGGAATCATCAGAAACTGCCATGTATACACGTTTTTGTGGGCGATTGTCCCATGTCACATAGATTCGTTCATTATTAGAATTAGGTTTCATATGTGCGGTAGTAACACGAACATACGCGTCACTAGTTGTTATAGACCGGAAATACTCAGATTTATATAAAATACGAGCTTCCAACCATGAACCTCCCCCAGCAATAGACCGGCGATAATACACACCGGCAGGATTTCGAGACGTTGATGTCTTTCGTACATAAGCAAGATTTAAGGAATTACGAGAATCAATAGTTACATCAAATGCCAGAACATCATGAGATAAAAGGGTATTAACCGCCCATTTTTTAGGGTCAGCAATTTCCAAAGGTGTTGCCTGTCCATAAAAGAGATCTGTACTAGATGTCCAAAATATATGGATGGAGCCATTGGCATCCGACAGCAAAATAGGAGTGGGGTCTTTGTGCCCAAAAGGAAATGCAACCGTTACCGGTGAAGACCATATTTCGCCATCTGTACTTTGACTATATTTATATTCATCCGCGCCTTCCATCCAGATGGAATGGATGGTCCCTCGAAAATCCACAACCATAACAGGGTTAGTGGCAGAACCCGATTCTGACAGATTAAACGGTGTTGACCAACCTTCGCTTTCTTGTGCATAACTTTTTGGTACTGAAGTCCAAAAAATCGATGTAAACATCACAAGAGTTATAAATACGTTAAATAGTGATCTGATTTTTTTCATTTTCCATATGTCCGATCAAGGCTGAGAGGTTGCAGTCTTTAAAAGAGATAAAGCAGTAAATGCATTTTCTGATAAATCATCTCTTCCCTGCGCCTTCCACCATTGTGTATAAGCGTCCAATTCATCCTTCGCTTCAGATATTTGAGATAAATATTTTTGAGCTTTTTCCATATCACCCAGCCAAACATAACAATAGCCAAGTGATTTAAGAATACCTCTGTGTTTCGGAGCCTGCATTCGTGCTTTCTCAAGTAGAGTAGTTGCAGGTTGGAAATCCTGCCGTAACATCAAGATTACGCCAAGGTGCTGATTCGCTGTCCGATTGGTAGAATCAAATCGCAGGGCGGAATGAAGCGAGGCGTCAGCCACATCCAATTGGGAGCTAATTTTATCTCCAATCCAACCAGCGTTAGGAAATCCAGCTAGTTCTACTTTTGCCAGTTGAACTGCACCCAGATTTGCATACCATGTCGCCCGTATTTGGTTGAAGTTAAATAGAGCGACAAACAACCAAATAGCAATGATTGTGACAAACGTTCGAATATCTAATTTCTTTTCAGCAGGTAGGCTGTTTCGCTCTTCATTCATAGATAAACCAACAAGCAAAAGAGCGAACATTGAGCCAACACCATTATACAAGTAGTCATCCACCATGCCGTGAACAATGGCAACCGTAAGAGAAAATAATACGATCCAATGAAATGTTACTGACCGCTTGCCTCTCACCAAGGAAACAGAAACTGTCCACAAACTTACAAGATAAAGAAGAATAAAAGAGATGCCACCAAATACACCCTGTTCGATACCAACATCCAAAAATAAATTATGGCTATTAGGAACGTTGAAGAATGGTATATCTAACAAATAACGAGAATACAAACCGGGGAATGAGCCCAAGCCACCGCCGGTAATTAGAAAAGAAGAAAACAAATATAAGCTTCTCCCAAATAATTCAGCGCGACTATCGCTTCCAAAATAATAATTACTGGAAACAGTTTCAGCTGACCGGGCTGGACCAACATAAAGAAAAACAACGATCACTATCAGGTAAATCAATAAAGCGACTGGAAAAACCGCTTCGCTCTTAAACTGACGTTTGATCCCGTCCGAATTAACAAATCGCCACAGAAACCATGTCCCCACCCCAGCGACGATCGCAAAGATCACCCCACGAGAAGTTGCCATAAGCAGAGCAATGACTGCCAGTACAAGCCCCAGAATAATCAACACATAAAACAGTGAATCACCGCTCTTATTGTTTTTCTTGAACTTCATAACGGGATATAGGATAAATGGCGTTGTAACAGCGATCATCCCTGCTACATAGTTTGGGTGGATCGGTGTCCAGCCAGTCTGCGGACGTACATTCATGATCGAACGCCCGATACTATTCACAAACTCAATCTTTCTCGGGATAGCGACAAAATCATGGGTTAGAAAATAATAAAGCGAAACACCCACACCGATACAAAATAGAAACACGGATACCCAGACCAGGTTTTCTCGAGGTTGCATACTCAGAGAGCAATACAACAGAACGCCGGTCATGATAAACCACACTTTACTCCACGCAATCGCCTTGTCATATGCAGCCCAATACCCAACCCAGGCGGTGATAAGAAACACAAGGACCAGCCAATCAAGAGCGATGATACGCCGCGAAGATGCTTCGCCAAGGAATATCTTCAACAGCAATGGCAGTAGAGCGACCAGAATGAACCAAACACCCCATTCTGGTTTGATCATCCAGACCGCTCCACATACCATTACAAGTATCAGCTCAACAAGAGCAAAGTTTTGGCTGCAAACAAGTTTCCGCAAGTATCCTATCTCCGTTGTAATTAGCCGGTGAAACTAACTTGCACCACCTACAGGTGCGCCCGAATCTGAAGTGGACCAGAAGATGTGTTGCATCCCTACATTGAGTGCAGTTTTCAACGTGGACCAATCATATAGCAACATTTTCAAATACGTGAAAGCGGGGCCAGGGCGGAACGCCCATTCGCGGAAAGCACGTTTCTGCCAGTAAAGTAATCGCTCTGCTGAGAGGTCAGGGTAGTCCAAAACTGTGCCTTTATCCATATCCACTTGTTCCCAGCGTGTTCCAGGACGGAACCAATTATTCTTTACCACTTCGAAGAAGAACGGCGTACCCGGATAGGGCGCAGCGACATGGAAGAGGGCAATATCCAAGGGAAGTTTTTTGGCAAAGTCGATGGTCTCTCTAATAGTCGCTTCTGTTTCGCCGGGCAAACCAATGATAAAGTAACCCCAATTCATGATGCCGGCGTTTTTTGCCCAGCGCAATGCTCGTTCTGCTTTTGCAGGGTCTGCGCCTTTGCGGGCATGCTTTAATATTGCTTCGTTGCCGCTTTCAATACCCCATGAGATCAAACGACAGCCTGCTTTGCCCATCAATGTCAGCATCTCTTCGTCCACAAAGTCAACGCGGCTATTGGAAGTCCAATGAAGGTCAATTTTTTCCTCGATCATTAGTTTGCACAACTCAATAACCTGGTCGCGATTCACTGTAAACAGGTCGGCATACATATGAATATTATTGATGCCAAGCTTCTTCAACACCCACATCTCTTCCATGATCAACTTGGGTGAGCGAATACGGGTTGAATATTGGTAACTTACATGCTTGATACAGTAGGTACACCCGGCAGGACAGCCGCGGCTCGTTACGATGAAGGTAAACGGTCCCTTAATATACGGCATGCGATAAGACTGCAGAGGCAACAGCTCATGCATAGGGATCGGCATATCGTCCAGGTCAGCAACGAATGGGCGCGGGAAGTTCAAAAGGATCTCATCCTTGTTACGCCATGCAATACCCTTGATCCCACGCAAGTTAACACTACCATCTTCATTAAAGGATGGTTTATAGGTTGGATCTTTTTCAAACATGGTCTTGATCTGCGGAGAGCGCTCTTCGATCTTGCCTTCAAGGTGATCGAGCAGGTCACGGATTGTGAGGTCAGGTTCACCGACCAGAGCAAAGTCGAGAGAGGGATACGGACGCATTGTCTCCACAGGGATGGGTGTGATGTGTGTGCCAAAAGCAATTGTCTTTGCACCACGAGCATGAGCTAGGAAACAACCATACATATCATTTTCGAGAGTCGGCGCAGTCATTTGCGTCAAGTAATATTTTGGCTGATATTTATCCAGCAATTTCGTGAATTCCGGCCAACCCATCCGTTCGGCATTACAGTCTACAACTTTGACTTTGTAGACCGGGTGCAATAACGCGGCCATTTGCGCCAACGACACCTGAGGCCAAACCATGTTCTCACGAGTGCGGCGCCCAACCCGGTGTTGGGTACGAATCCAAAGCTCCCCGTCAGGGGTGGGAGGGTTTACGAGCATGATATCAACCGCTTCTTCGGAGCGAGGCGCGTTCAAGAGTCCGTTGTGAACGATCTCGTCAGCATTCGGGAAATCCACCATACGAAGCTTCGGGGTCAGGCGACTTCCCATATTTACAGATTGAGGATCATTTGATGTCATTTTTCTTTCTCCTTTATAACCTATGAACAAACTTACCAATAACTTTTATTCAACGCCAAGATCATGCTTTGTGAGCACATCTCTTTGATTCAACTCTTCAAGTATCCTTATGAGTAGCCAATAAACAAAAAGCTGGATACCTGCCAGAAAAAGCATAGCACTGCCCAACAAATAGAACCACAGACGGTCAATTTGCCAACCGTTTATACCAAGCGCCAATGCAACTATGGCAATTATCATACCAATAAGCACAGATAAACCGCCCATCCAACCAAACTGTTGATCTAGAGGCGTTTTGAAGATAGGCTTTCCAAATAATCCTTGTCGTATTGGTTTATTATAGAATAATGATACAAGGTAGTTAAATGTAACACCTAATGCGAAGATATTAATTCCCGCAATGGATGAAACCAAAGCTGTAAACAGAGCGAGGACGCCCCATGGGCCAAGCGTGGTAACACCATTTAACCTTGCGATCAATAATCCGATAAATACGAGACCAGCAAGGCCAATGCCGCCCAAACCCACTAAACCCAAGATACGAACCGGGTTATAGGACATGGCTGTCCATACCATACTTTGGAGGAACACCTGTCCATCACGGATCACACTCAACTTAGAACGGCCCACACGCTCACTGTAAGGTATTGGAACTTCAACAACTTTGATCCCCTCGTGTAGGGCACGTGTACTCATGACAGGAGTTAGGTTCAATCCATCCGGTAAAGGATATATCTGTTCAAGAATTTCACGCTTGAAAACACGCATCCCGCTGGCGCTATCGGTAACTTTTTGGCGGCCCAAAATAGACAACAAATTGGCAAAGAAGAAATTACCAATTCGCCTGGTTAATGGCATTTTGCTGTCCTCACCCGCCATACGTGAACCAATCACGAGTTCAGAACCACCCAAAGCTGATTGGCATAATTGCGGAAAATATTCTGGCGGATACGTACCATCCGCATCCAGAAACCCGATCAATTCGCCGCTAGCTTTGGAAAAACCGGTCTTCAATGCCGCGCCATATCCCTTATTTTTAGGGTGGCGGATCAATGTGACCCCACGAATACTCTCCGCAACTTCAGCTGTGCGATCCTTTGAACCGTCGTCCACAACAAGTAATTCCATACGTTCCACGCCAACCTTTTGCAAGGAAGGCTCAACAGCAAGCACTCTTTCTGCAATTTCCCGTATCCCATTTTCTTCATTATAGGCAGGGATAACAATAGACAATATCGTCATAAAACTCCATCCTTTGTTGTTTGATAAATTTTTCTTTCAGACTTGATCATATTTCCATCAATATTTTTTATTAACTTTGCTGGGACACCACCGACAACCACATGAGGAGGGACATCCTTTGTTACAACTGCGCCAGCCGCCACAACAGCCCCCTTCCCCACTCGTACTCCATCGGTAATAACTGCCCCGGCGCCCAACCAAACATCGTCTTCAATAACAATTCCTTCGGCTGTAATCCCCTGGTCAACAAAAGGACGGTTGGGGTCATCGAACACATGATTTACTGCAATAATCTGTGTGAACGGTGATGTATATACACGGTCGCCAATTTCAACGCCGCCTTGCCCACGAATTACAGAATATTCACCGATCAAACTATCGCGTCCAATTTTGATTCGGGAATGCGGCATATCGCGAAAATTGTACACGTGCAGAATTGCTCCATGCATAACAATTGTATTATCACCGATCTCAATCCCTTGCGGACATGCATGAAGATAGGTGCCTTCATCAATATAGACGCCATGACCAAGTTTGATAAAGTTTGCAAACCGAATGCGGACACGGCTCTCAATAGCGGCGACACCATCCATTTTCATAATAAGGCGATAGAACAATCCACGCAGCCCAACACCAATGATCGTTGGAACCCAACCGAACAGAAAAAGAACGGTCTGTTCGTAGAAATATCTGGGAATAGAGGATGCCTGACGTTGCAGGTATAAACGAAGTTTGTCAATCATAAAGCTTTACCACAGGCATGCTCCGCCATTTCGACATCCTGTTAGATGAATGCCGATTTTCTTATACAGTATCAGGTTTCAGTGTATTACCAATCAATTTAACGGGACCAGACAATCGTGAGTAATGAAGCGATGCGTCTCGTTATTTGATAAAGCTGGATAGTATAATTACTTCATGTTTCCAGCTATTTTTCTCGATCGCGATGGTGTCATCATTGAAAACCGTTCTGATTACGTCAGGGATTGGTCTCATGTCAGTATTTTTCCTGAAGCAATCCGCGCACTTTCAAATTCGAACATAAAAAACTACAAGATCGTGATCGTAACCAACCAGTCTGCTGTGGGACGAGGTATCATCTCACTCGGAATCGCAGAAGACATCAATAATCATCTCGTCAATTCAATTCGCGATCAAAACGGCAGAGTGGACGGGGCTTATATTTGTCCACATGGACCAGCGAATGACTGCGATTGCCGTAAACCCAAGCCTGGGCTTTTACTACAAGCCGCAAAAGAATTATCACTAGACTTGCGGAGCTCCTGGATGATCGGAGATGCCTGGAGTGATATTCAGGCGGGGCAATCAGCAGGCGTTCGAGGAACAATTATTGTAAAAACTGGTCGTGGTTCTGAACAATTATTATTACCACGACCAATAAACGTAACAGACTATCTAGTATGCAACGATCTTTCACAAGCCATGAATACGATCATTGCCCATGATCATGGCTTGTGATCACTTAAGCGCCCAAAGCATTTACAGGGAGTTTTGCATTAGCACTTGAATTTTCAACACCAATAAAGGGTTGGTCTTTAATAGTTCTCACAATCATGTGTTCCAGCATTAAATGAATATCCTCAACATGTTCAATGATATTGCTTTTCACGTGAATATGGATATTTACCATTTGTCCCAAACGGCCACCGTCGAATCCCGTGAAACCAATCGTTGTGGCGTTGTATTTTTGTGCTTCTTCCACAGCATTTACAACATTTCGCGAGTTACCACTGGCTGAAATGGCAATAACAATATCATTGGGTCTGATCAGATTGATCAATTGCTGAGAGAAGACATTCTCGTATCCTTCGTCATTGGCGTAGGCAGAAAATATTTCCATGTTATCAGCAAGCCCAATTACACGAAAATGCGGAAGTCCTTCATAACGTGTGTTCTTTGCCAAGTCACAAACAAAGTGCGACGATGTAGATGCCGAACCGCCATTTCCCATAATGAATACCTGATTACCTTGTATGCGTGCGCGTTGTAACACGTTGACTACATCAGCAATCAATGAAATAGGGAGTTCATCTATAGTGCTCTGAAGTGTTGATATATAGTTTTTTATTTGTTCCATTACAACCTACTTTTTATAATTCTCGCTACGAACGACGATAGTTGAAGATTATCTTGGTGCCATCGGTTTCCAGTCTAAAGGGAAGTTCCTGTAAACCAGATAGCGCGGCCCGAACCTTATTTTGACGCTCATATGGCACATACAATAGTAGGAAACCTCCGCCGCCAGCTCCGGCGATCTTACCGCCGACAGCCCCAGCATTTCTTGCCGCCTCATACATGTCATTGATACTGGAGTTACTGATCGTACCTGCCAGTCGCTTCTTTAATTCCCACGATTGATGCATCAACTCGCCCAAAGCATCAAAGTTCTCGGTCTCGACATAAGACCGGGCTTGGTATGCCATTTGTTTGATCTCACGCAACTCACTTAAGCGGTCCCTAATATTACTTTTTTGTTCCGTGAGGATCGAAGAAGAACTACGACTAACACCAGTAAAAAACAACAAGAAGTTATCGTTCAACGCCCGTCGAGCATCAACAGAAATATGGATCTTTTCCGTTTTAACTTCGCCATCAGGCATAAACTCAAAGAAACGCAACCCACCATATGCGGCAATATACTGATCTTGTATGCCTATGGGTTTCTTCAATGTGTCAATTTCCAGAGCACATGCTTCTCGAGCAAGTCTCTCTGCTGAGGCTATCTCGCCTTGATAAGAATACATGGCATTTAATGCACCAACTGCCACAGTGCTGGAAGATCCTAAACCTGAGCCTTCAGATGGAATATCACCCATTGTGGTAATTTCCACGCCACTGGTAATGCCAGTAACGCGAAGGGCCTCACGAATCAGTTCATGTTGAATCTGATCGATATTATCAACCATTTCCGTTCGGGTATACCCAATACGAAGCTTGTCATCAAAACGCTCTTTGATGGTCAAGAAGATAAACTTATCAATGGCAGAACTTAAGACACATCCCCCCTCTTCCATGAAATAGGATGGGAAGTCTGTGCCTCCGCCAAAGAAACTGATACGAAGTGGAGTTTGAACGATAATCAAAAGACCTTCTTTAATACTTTAAAATAAGACATCTTATTAGATATGAACCACTGGAACCGGCTTCACCGGTTCCAAAAATTTCTGTATTTTCTACAATATCGATTACTACTAATATGCCCCGCGGCTCTTGAGGACTGCCGGGATCGTTTGAAACAGGATTTGAAGGTCAAGCCAGATGCTCCAGTTGCGGATGTAATACATATCGAGGCGCACACGCTCTTCATAAGATACATCAGAACGTCCACTTACCTGCCACACACCGGTAAGACCAGGAAGAACCGTCAACAAATTCATGTCAAATTGCTTGTACATAGCCACTTCAGCGGGCGAGATCATTCTAGGCCCCACCAAAGACATTTCACGTTTTATAACATTGAATAACTGCGGAAGCTCATCGAGGCTGAACTTTCGAAGGAATGCACCAATTTTCGTAATGCGTGGATCATTCTTTAATTTATGAGTCCTTGCAAGCTCTTCCTTCAACTCTGGGTGCTGTTCCAAAACTTCATCACCATTGACAACCATAGTTCTAAATTTGTAAGCATGGAATTGTTTTCCATTCAATCCCATTACCAATCGCTTATGAATAGCTGGCCCTGGAGAACTCAACTTCACCAAAACAACAAAAACCAACAAAAACGGCGACAAAACAATCAAACTACCTATGGTTAAGACATAATCAAGGAGGAATTTCATCAGTGTATCAGAACCAGTCAAACGCACTTTGTTTACATAAACCAAAGGTACGTAAGCAAGCTCACTGACAGTTAAACCAGTGGTAAGAATTTCGTACAACCCTGAAGACATACGAATATTAACCTTGTCTGACACACCGTATTTTCGGAAAATTTCAAGGAGATAGTCACGAGTGGAAATGGCACTTGATGCCAAAATCACTTCACCAACATTATAACGCTCAATGATCTCACCCAATTGTTCAACGGTACCCAAAGAGACCAGATCATGGAACAAAGGGAAGGTCACCGGGGTTTTCTTATCCACAAAGCCAACCAGATGCAACCCAGAAGTTTCCCATTTCAACAACTGCTCAGCAAGCCAACGCCCCTCTTGATTGGCTCCAACGATCACGGCAGGGGTCAGGAAAAATCCATGTTTACGAAGAGCATATACCAATCTGCGCAAGCCAAAACGCGCACTAGCCACAAATAAAAATGTAAAAGCCCATGTCATCAATAACCAACCGCGAGCGATCACCAAATTGGGTCCGAGAAAGCCTGCGATAACGATCAACAAAAAGCCTACAGTCGCTGAACGGAAAACCTTTGAATACTCCTGAGTGCCACCTAACAAATTGTCTTTTGCATACAATCCATTAAGCCCAAAAATCACCAGCCAAAGGAATGGGATTGAATAAAGTAAGAACTGATATGTATTGAAAGATACAATGCCATTGGGGTCAAAGTATTGACTGAAAAGATCAAAGCGGAAATAATACGCCGCCCAAAATGCGAGGAATGTCATAATCGCATCCGACAGGATAAGCGCAGAAACAAACAAAAACCACTGCTGTGGACGGGAAACGATCGAATTGGCTTTCTTGATCTTTTTAGCAACAGCAATTAAAGGAAATTTTTCAAATTCAGAACGAATGCTCATGCCTACTACTCCCTCTGCAAATGCAGAGAACCGATCATAAAAAGAAAAAAGTTCTGTTTATTCCAAAGCATACCCATGACGCCTTTTAATTACAAAAGTTACAGAGACTACTCCATCATGGGATTTTCTGTAAACCACAACAATTTTGGAACTAAATGAATGGGAAATACTACTAACGCTTCACGCGCCTGATTTGCCTGCTGACTATTTCAACAGGCACCTGCCTACTCTGAAGCAGACTTAAGAGCACCCGCACCCGGTCCTGGCCCGATAACTGTGTATCAAAGACTGCTTCATACCCGGCAAATGGTCCCTCTTGAATTTCAACCAAATCGCCATGTTGAAAGTTACTGGTCTGTTCACGGAGTAAAGCTGCGTGCTGGTCGATCTGCCGTTTTATAGTAGCAATTAAAAGGTCCGGCACAGAGGCGGGTTCTCCGTCAAAACTGACAAGGCCTGATGCCCCCGGCATCCAACGCAAATCCGAGACGTTAACTGCGCTCAAATCTACATGTACAAATAGATAATTAGGGAAATACGGACGCACCTTTCGCGACCTTGGGTTAACAGGGTTTACGCGCAAAGCTGGATAAAAATATTCAACCCCATGTGCTTGAAGTTGTCCGGCGAGGAACTCTTCTTTATTTGGCTTACTACGAATCGCATACCAAGATAAGGTCATAAAAATTTCGTTTAAGGAAAAGGATTCTAAGTCTCAGAACGTACATGATAATTATATACTACCTATTAAAGTGTTTCGTGAGCCACTCATTAAGGGCTCATTTCATTGTTGTACTAATATCAGTGTTAAAACAAAAAAGCCTGATGCAACCCACTAAACTGTATCTTTAGCATCTGGCTTTCTATATTGTGACCGACCAGGGGCTCGAACCCTGAACCAAATGATTAAGAGTCATTTGCTCTACCATTGAGCTAGTCGGCCGTTCGTGCGGACGGTATTATACCCGATGAGAAATACCTGTCAATAACAGAGACAGGCCTCCGTTAAGGGCGAAACGGGGGAATATCCAAAAGATTACACTCCCCCACCAAGGCTTGGTTCCCTGTATAATTGCGCCCGAGATCACATCAATGGATTATTCAGACCCCACATCGCAACCCATACCAGAATCAACACAGGAATTTATCTCTGCGCGTGCAAGAAGGCGAAGAGCTTTGCGTCGCGCCTACTTCCCAACAGACGAGGAAGAACGTGCGGCATTATTTACACATCTTGCAAAACGCGCTTTCCCTTCCTATGAACTTTTTATTTTTGCACTCGTTGCCGGCGTCATTCTAGGACTGGGATATTTTCTAAACTCACAAGGCCTGCTCTTCTTTGGCATTCTTGTTGCTCCTCTCCTGACACCATGGATCGGAATCTCGCTCGCCATTGTTGCCGGTGCTGGGCGGTTATTTGTGCAAACCATTCTGGCGTTTATCGTCAGCTCCGTACTGATCTTCCTCAGTGGTATTCTTGCTGGTTTTGCAACCCGAGTTTTTCCTCAGCCACTTACATTCAATGAAGCTTTTCTACACAGCCGCCTATGGTGGCCCGACCTTTGTATACTTGCCATTGGCGCAGTCCTCATCACTCTTTCATTTGTTCGATCAGAACAGCGTCCATACCTCCCCAGCGCTTTAGTTGCTTATGAATTATTTCTTCCTTTATGTGCGGCTGGCTTTGGTCTCGGTAGCGGTGTAAGTGAATTATGGCCGCAAGGTGCTCTCGTTTTTCTTGTACATTTCGCCTGGGCCACATTATTCTGTATCTTCACATTATTTTTTCTCCGCTTTTATCCCACTTCCCTAAGTGGGTTTTCATTTACTGGACTCGCTCTCATCGTTCTGATTGCATGGCTAGCAATTACTACAGGAGCCGTGGATTGGATAAGAATACAGACGGGTCTTTCTACGCCGAAGCCTGATCCTACGCTTCAAACTACGCCTACCCTGCCTCTTGTTCCTACGATCACTCCTACGATCACACCTCAACCTGTTACAGCAGTCATTGGCGTCTCAACCCTAACCCCATCGCAGACGACAACGCCAAATCCACGTGCAACAAAAACTAGCCTTACACCCGCCAAGTCGCCCACATCAACTATTACTGCTGAGCCAACTCCCATCATTGCGCTTATCAAAGCGGCTGAAGGAGGCGGTGCTTTCATTCGTGAGAAACCAAGCGGAAAGGTCCTTGTTACACTCGGCAACGGCTCCACCGTAACCATCATCCCTAATGATTTACAGGAAGTCAACAGAGTGGTTTGGGTCCATGTGTTTGTGACTGTCAACGATACACGTGTTGACGGATGGATGATCCAATCTGTTCTGGTCACAGCCACCCCCATACCCAACTGGGAACCTTCCGCTACACCATCACCAACATCCACACAGTAATAAACAATAAGTCTTTCGATAACCTGTAGTATCGAAAGAACTGTTTTAAATAAAACTCATCAGAGGAATTTCATGCCCATACATTTTGGAACGGACGGCTGGCGTGCCGTTATCTCAGACACATTCACATTTGACAACCTGCGCATGGTTGCCCAAGCTATTGCAGATGCAGTAGCATCCGAGCATTGGGGAAAATCGGGAAATGGTGATCAAACTTCCGGTCATCAAAAGATTGTCATCGGTTTTGATACCCGATTCCTTTCTGATCGCTACGCCGGCGAGGTGGCTCGCGTCCTTGCAGCAAACGGTTTTACCGTTATGCTTGCTCAAGCCGATGCTCCCACTCCGGCAATCTCATATGCGGTTAAGCAACAAAATGCGGCAGCCGGTGTGATGATCACAGCATCACACAATGCGCCTCGCTACAACGGTGTCAAACTTAAAGGCGCATTCGGCGGCTCTGCCCTACCCGAACAATGTCGCCGTGTTGAAATATATATCAATGACAATGAAGAACAAGCACGCGGCCCCAACTTAATGGATTTCAGAAAAGCACGTGAAGCTGGGTTAATTCAAAAGTTCAATCCACTGCCAGCCTATTTTGACCATCTGCGGACATTGATCAACACAGACATAATCGCCGACAATCCTCAACGTTTCGTTGTTGATGCAATGTACGGCTCAGGGCGCGGCGTGATCAAATCCTTTTTGCAAGGAACTGGCTGTGAAATTGCTGAAATACGAGGAGAGATGAATCCCGGATTTGGCAGTGTGCACCCCGAACCCATCGCTAAAAACCTCGGCGCATTGGCATCTGCTGTCAGTTCAGGCATGGGCAATTTCGGCGTGGTAACGGATGGTGATGCAGACCGCATCGGTGCAATGGATGAACGCGGTACGTTTGTTGACCCACACAAGATCATGGCTTTATCTTTGAAATATCTTGTTGAAAAGCGCGGAATGACCGGCGCTGTGGTACGAACTGTTTCGACAACGCGCATGATAGATCGTCTCGCAAAACGGTATGGATTGCCTTTATACGAAACGCCCGTTGGCTTCAATCACATTGCTGACTACATGATGTCGGAAGATGTATTGATCGGCGGCGAAGAATCGGGCGGTATCTCATTCAAAGGACATATCCCCGAAGGAGACGGCCCGATTATGGGGCTACTTCTTGTAGAAATGATCGCAGAATCAGGCAAGACCCTTCAAGGTATGATCGAAGAATTGCTCAATGATGTTGGCCCTGCTTATTATGAGCGTACCGACTTGCGCTTGAGTCGCCCGGTCGCCAAAGCTGAGATGACAAACATCTTGACGAAGCAGGCTCCAGCTGAGATCGGAGGCGAGAAAGTTACCGAGATCAGTCAACGTGATGGGGTCAAATACATCATGGCTGATGATTCATGGTTATTGATCCGTCCGTCCGGCACAGAACCCGTCCTACGCGTATATGCGGAGGGAAGAACACAAGAAATGGTCAAGGCGTTGCTAGGGTACGGCGAACAGGTTGCAAAAAGTACGGTATAACGAATATTCCAAAACAATGTTGCCTTCCACATTATTGGATGTCTTTTACGAAAAAATACTGGGCTTTGGAAAGAGTAAATTTTGGTTTCTCTTTCCAAGTCTGGTATTCCTGTTCGTAGTTCTCATTAATGGCGTTGGGATTGTCCTAGAGGCGCCCTATCAGCGGTTATCAGAAAATCCCTTTATTACAAGAACAGATATACATTTCAACAATTATTGGCAGGAAAATCCTCTTCTGCCAATAATTGCGTTTTATTTACGCCAAACGTCTTCATTGACATTTAATATCTTATGCTTTGTTATCATTTTTGGAGCATATGCTTTATTTACGGGATTAACAGCTCGTCACTGGGGTTCAACACAATCACTGATCTTTTCTACACTTCTTATTACGAGTCCATTAACCACAATATTTCTATGCTGGCTTGGCACGCCTGACGGGCTAACAGTGCTTTTAACTATTCCATTTCTGTTCTTGCGTTCAAGTCCACTCGCATTTTGTCTTGCCTTTCTAGGCATGGTAAATCACCCCACATTTGCAATTGCTATTATTGAAATCCTAACATTAAGGGCATTAAGACATAGCGGCATTGGGACAAAACACTTTATTGCGACAGCAATAGGGATCATTCTAGGCTATGGGTTTATAAAGTTCTTCCTCGAAATCAACGCAATCGATATATTTTCCCGTTTCGATTTTATGCAATTAAAAAGCCTGGATGAATGGGTAAAAATGAACATCCGTAACCTACCCATGTCCCTACTTTCATTATTCAGTATCCATTGGTTAATTTTTGCAACCTGCATGGTAATGTTTTTCAAAAGAAACAAAAGGTTTTACTCTCTGGCGTTGCTAATGTTAGTGGTGAATTACGGAATCGTGTTTTTCACTCTTGATACTACAAGGGTGTTTATCCTAATCTCTTGGGGCATCCTGTTTGAGTGTATATTCTACTCATACGAACTAACTGCTGACAACGAGAATCAAATGATCGCGCGGAAACAATTCTTGCAGGCATTGATCCTTATTGGCGTCATCTCTTTTGTAACACCACGTTACTTTTCATGGGCAGGAGAGATCCACACAACGCCTTTTTACGAATTCATCAGGCATCTCACTCGCTTACTATGATTATGACCAGTAATATTTTTTCTCAAACTCTTATGGGGGATAACGATGAATGGGCATAAAAAGAAAATTGTCCTTAGCATAATAGTTCTTTGTGTACTTACACTACTGATTGATAGATTTTACTGGTCTGAAATCTCACAATGGAGGGAAGATCAGGCGACGAATCTCTGGCTCGGGTACACAACCGATATTTGGAATATGCCAGTCGGGTTGATGAGTTCAAAAGTTATACCTAATCCCAATGGAATGCTCCTTCTGGGAATCGTGCTCAGCGTTCTGCCAAATCTTCTGTCTGTTAGCTTTATTCTTGGGATCATACAAATAACACTTCTCATACTTGTTGGATGGGAAGCATTTGGCAAACAGTGGCAATATTTCATACTGGCAATCATCCCCCTCCTTTCTTCTGTCATCTTGCGTTCAATTTCTGTCGAGTTCTGGAATCAATACATCATAACTCTCATAAATGTCTTTTTTATTTTCTGGGTTATAAGACACCTAAAAAACAAGTCCCTTTGGAACTTACCCCCGATTGTGGCCTTGATTATTTTGGCACCGTCCATTTACCATGCAGGGGTTGCCAATGCCGCTGTAATGGCTATTATAACCATCGGCGCTCTCATTTATACACGTCCTGTCGTAAAAGATGGCAAATTAATCCTGAGCGTGATTGCACTGGAAGTAGCAATTTCCTTATTTGTGACATGGTTGCCCTATTATCAGTCTGGCGGATTAGGTCCGGTAATAAAATATAACCAAACAAATTGGGAGCCATCCATGGCGCTTCAATTGTCTTTGAAGTCGCTCTTCCAGTTACCCATCTACACAACCGCTCAGTGGGCTGATAAATCTTTGTTTTCATCGGCTTTCAAACATGCCGACTCCAATATTATTTCACCAGTTAGCAATCTGCTTCTAGCATCAATTGGCAAAATATACATGGCGCAGGCGATTTTCAGTTTTCTAACATTTATCTACCTGATTATCATCAGATTTATTAATGTCAAAAATACGAAGGTAAATTCCTCTGCGGCTAGAGTGGTCATCACGTCAGGGATTTTCATCGTTCTGTCTTATACTTTATCAGCATTCTTCGGTGGGCCATCCTGGATGGACGGAAAACGCCTGGATCAAACAGCCCAATTCTTTCCCTTGTTTTTGCTAGTCATTTTTCTATTACCACATGTAATTACTACAAATGGACTGACATACAAACTAATTAATGGGGTTTCTTATTTTTTGGTGGGACTATTTTGCATAACAAACTTAGTGTGTGGCTTCCTTATCATCCGCGACCATCTCCAATATCGCGGCAATGTTTTGAGTGAAGCAGACGTACCGCTTATCGACAAAATGCAGGCGGTTGATTTCATTGCGAAAGATTGGAAAGAACACTCTGACTCAAACTTTATTCCCGTTGATTATGATCTCGGCGGTGGTAAATGGGATTGGATACCTACGTTTGGAGACAAATTGTCCCCTTGGTATCCTGCGCCAATGACGATCGGGAGGAGTTTCGATTATGAGCTACTACGTCGATATGGTTTAACAAATCAACAAGAAGGAATACAATTCAGAACGTTTGGCGGTGGAAAATATCTCGTTACGTATGTGTTCGAAGATCCCCCAACAGTTAAAAAGGGAAATATAACCCATTATATTTTCGGGCGGTTAAGAGTTAGTGTTGTGGAATAACAAACAGGCCCCAGAAAAATTTCTGGGGCCTGTCATTTTCTATATAGATCACTTATCTTGCCGGAGCCGTTCTCAACCTTCTTACGAGGAAGATCACAGCGACCAAAGCAACTACCATCGCAAACATGCCGGGGATGCCAACATCGTCAGCAAAACCAGTGTTCGGCAAAGCAGTGGATGTGGGAATGATCGTCTGTGTGGATGCGGCGATTTGTGTAAAGGCTGCGCCTACTGTAGCAGTGGCAGGATTCTGCGTCTCGGTAACCGTAGCTGACGCTTCAGCGATAACAGGTGTATTGGTAGGAAGAACCGTAGCAGTTGGTTGCACAGCTTGTGTTTGCGCTTGAGCGACCGCGGTTTGTGTCAACGCCGCTTGAACAGTCATCTCATAGATCGTAGCTTGTGCTTGTGCCGTGGCAGTGTTTGTCTGGTTGGAGTTGTAATTGAAGAATACATAAGCAACTACACAAAGGAGGACAACTAAAATTAACCCTCCCAACCCGCCAGCCACGATCAGGAACGTACGATTATTTGATTCCTCGGGGGCATCAGCTTCTTCATCATAAGTATCAAGGTCATCATAATTATCCATCGACATATTGCACTCTCCTCTTCGTGAATTGCTTTAATGTATTATCCCACAACTTCAAGATTTACCAAAGGCACAAGCACGCTTGCACCATTTTCAAGCTTTACTTCTGCGGCAAGCGCACGCAGACCGCTATCTAATTTCATTAAACCTGCGGGCAGGCTTGCGATCGAACCGATCATGCCCACATGCGGTGCACGACGCATACGCACCTGTCGCCCCACAGAGAACATTTCGTAATCATTCGGTTCATCTGGTTCGCCAGGCACATTCAATGGAATGATCGCTTCAGGGCGGCCATTTGTGTAGCGGTCAGAAAATTCCGCGTTCACAGTAACTTCACGCTTTGCATTCGTGGTGAGCAACTTATACGCCACTGAGTTCATTGGCATGGCGCCCAACCCATCCAAAACAAGGATCGGGTAACGCATCTGCATGGCAGGCTGTAACAATGCTGGGTTCAGGCTTGAAAGAATCAAACCTCGGACCGGCATTTCACCCGCCACCTTCAAAGTTTCCAAGTCACGTACATGCCCGCCAAGGATCACGGAACCACGCATACTAACATCTAGGCGATCAGCAGTAAGTACTTCATCGGGCTTTTCTAACAAGCTGGCCATCACGCCACTCTCTACACGTCCATTGCCCCACACACCCTGAATCAAAGCTCCGGTAGTACGGATCAAAGCTCCACGGTCCGGAATGACACGTATAACAGTGCCAGAAAGACCGGCTTTCAACTCAATCCGCGCGTCCCCAACTTCCATGAGAACCTGTCCACCACCGGCAACCATCACACGCCCGGCACGAGGCGCCTTGACTGTACGAGGGATGATCCCCCCAGCCTCCGCCACAATGGCGCTCTCCGCAAGACGATCACCTTCTTTGACCTTGATCAGCTTATCAGCGGCTTTTGTAGTAACACCAAAGGTTCGCGCCACATCGAGCAACACGTGTTCGCGAGCAAATCTCGCTTCAGCGATCACATCCGTCGGACTGACCTTCTGATTAACATTGACATTGACCTTACCCGCCATCGGCAAGACACGCTCACGCACAATGGAGGTTAGAGGCAGAATATGCAGAACAGGCGCTAACATTTAACCTCCCACCGTATAGTGCCATTTTTTGATCAACTCACGCCTGCGCACCGGATCGGATGGGAATTGCAGCGGACGTCCACGTGCATCGATGACTACACCCATCGCGCCACCTGTCACGGTGACAGTTCCGCTTCTTCCCGGACCCAAACCTGCATCGGCCCTCTGAAGCGGTTGCAAGCTGAGACGTGCACTCTGCCCACTCGGCAACGGGAGTATTTCTAATCCGCCAAACTTCACATCAGCACGGACATCTGTGCCATCACTATACGTTAATTTTGCACGCAGAATTTGGTCACCATAATTAGCAGAAGCAACAACGGAAACCACTGTTCCTAAACCAATGAAAGCGCCAGAATCAATGACCTGCACTGGCAGATAGTTATTACGAGCCGCTGCAACTCCAAGTAAGGGCAATAAATTATTTTGATCGATCAATATCGGAAGAATACCAACTGGCTGTACAGCATCCAACAACATCAACAAGCCTTGTCCCAGCGAAAGGCCATCACCCACTGCACCGCCACCTGCAATGATCAAATCCAACGGAGGCATGACATCTTTCGGAGCATACGGGTTTCCTGGGAAATCCTTTTGAGCCGAGCGGACCGCAAGGAACATTGCCTGTCGTGAGATCGCCTGGGCAATTGCGTAATCGTCAGTAGTGGCAGGAAGAGTAGCGGGATATAACGACTTTTGATACAAATATTCTCGCAGTGTGTTTGGAGCAATGTCTAACGGAAGCCAGCGCATAATGCTTTCAACATCTGTATACTGCAACAGCCCGGAAAGACTCTCTCCCAGACCGAATTCTGGATATGTTTTCAAGATCGTCTTATCGGCAAAACCCACCGCTACAGAGGTCGCGGAAGCGCCGATGTTTACGCTCAATAAACCACGTGTCGATTCATACAAGCGGCTCAAATAACGGATCATGCGTCCCTGCGCATACGTGGTCGGCAGGATGTTTCCACCTGCCCATGTGTTCAGTTCTTCCAAACCCTTTAAGTGTCGTTGGCGAAGATTTACAACCAAGGAAGCCAACTCGGCGCTCGCAGGGCCAAGGTCTTCCACATC
Organism: Candidatus Defluviilinea proxima; assembly: GCA_016721115.1. Taxonomy (NCBI): domain Bacteria; kingdom Bacillati; phylum Chloroflexota; class Anaerolineae; order Anaerolineales; family Candidatus Villigracilaceae; genus Candidatus Defluviilinea; species Candidatus Defluviilinea proxima. Next base: position 2,526,046 of record JADKIW010000001.1, on the reverse strand, counting down.
AAGCGAAGGGCGAATGTTATGACTGATTTTCAATTGTCCAGCATACGAGCCTAATAGTTCCTGAACATCCGCTTCGAGTTTTTCATTCCCTGCATAAAGCACCATCGGGCGCTTATCTGCAGGCATCAAATAACAAGCCAAACCAACAGATTCCAATATCTTGAGCATTGAGCGCGAGGCGCCATCATTTGTTCCGCCAGCCAATATCACAAGGTCTGGGCGGGAACGAACAATGCCATCCAATTGCTGTTCGGGCTTGCGCTGATCAGAAAGATCAAGTGTATCGACAACACGAGTATATGTGGTCTCAGCAAGATGACGTGCGCTCTGTACAGACACATCGGAAAGCAATCCAACGATCACCGTTCGCATGGCAGGGCCAGCAGAGATAGTTGCAACGACCGCATCCACGCCCGAGCCATCGGCCTGAGAGGGTGCGATCAAGTTCCTATCTTTGCCCAACAATGTAACACCGGTGACGTTCTGCAAACTGGACACCGCTTCCCTTATGCCGATACCGATATCCATGAATGGCGCTTCGGCCGTGGAGGGAGCCTGACCCGATGCCACAAAACGATACTGTCCTTCAACTACATCAAACAATACAGCGCGCGTCACTGCCGCGCCGACTTCAATCGCTAGTATGGATTCGTTTTGAACCAGTGATGTTGGCATATGCTATAGACCCAATACTAACTTGATGAAATTAATCATGGAACTCAAACGTTCGATCATGGCAGTCAACGCCGCCATATAGACACCGGCGAATAACACGCCAAATGTAATCGCGATAAAGATACGGCCGAGCCATGCCATGAATTCAAGGATGGCATTCCGCTTGGCAGAACCATCTGCCGCACGCTTTGCCGTAAATTGGAAATAAGCCAATGTCAAGACAGTCCCCAACAACATAACAGTACCTTCAACAAGACCGGGAATTGCTTTCGGCAAGCCACCTAGGGCTTGGATATCAAACGCACCTGCCGAAGCTCGGACCTGGGGAATTAACGTTCCAACCACCGCCCCGCCGACAGCGGTCGCTGCACCCACACCGACCAACAGTGCCATCGCAAAACTTCCCATCCACGAAATACGCGGAAGAAGCTTTGCAAACAAAGAGAGCGATAAGACGAAAGGCACAATGATCATCAACGACGCCAATTGAAGTGGATCATTCAACAATGATGGTATGGGGTCAAGTAATTTCGGTTTCAAAACATATTGGACTACAACAGCAGCGGCATAACCAGATGCTACACCGATAAACAAATACACAGCGATACGGAACAACACGTTATCGCCAATGAGATAACTAAAAACCATCAAGGTAAGAAAAAGGCCGATTAATAAGGAGATGATTTCAGCGGAGGTTAGTGCAATAGTGAGCATAATTCGTTATCCTTGCTCCGCTTGCGCTCGTCGTTCACGGATGCCTACGAGAATGCTCCATACACTTCCCAGAACAATGGCAGTGATTGCCATGAACAAGCCGACGCCGAAGGCATCCCAATACCCTCGTGCAATCCCAGGGCGAGATGTGTTCACATATTCGTATTTTGCCGCATCATACAGTCCATTGATCACAATATCCACCTGACCAGAAGAAGCATACGGCTGAAGCATAGGGGCTGATTGCGCACTTGAAACCACAAACACAGGCTTTTCTGCAATGCTTGCATCCTTGCTCTTTGCTATTTCTAATTGCTCCACCCACACGCGGCCTGATTCGGCGTTATCAGTCATCAGGATGATGGCTTGGAACGCCGAGAACTTATCTATGCTCATAACAGGCATGGTTTTCGCAGGGTCTGTAATAAAGCCGAGTACACCTGCAGAGCCACCCGGCAAGAAACCGATATTGAAATATTGTGCGCCTAACTCATATTTCAAATTCAGATCTTTCGGTGTAGGTTTGATGATCGTATTGGAGACCAAACGATCTACCAAAGCTGAACCTGTTGGAGATGTAGCAATAAATGTAAAAGCGGAACGTCGCGCCAAGGCCAATTGGTTCAACAGCGGGCCGCCCGTCGCTTCCAACTCGCCAGCGAGTGAAGGCTCATAATCCATCACGACAAGCACTGATGAACTATCTGGAATGGTCGCAACAAGATCAGATAATTGATTGGCTGGAACGATGGGCATTGATTGTGAACCAAACCCAATAACCAAAGCCAATACGAGGATGAATATGGCAGAAAGAGCCCAACGCAACATACGCTGAGACGAAACGGCTGATGTTGATTTAAGTGTTTGAGCAGTGGTTTCACTTGCAAGGATACGTTCGAATAACGACGCTCCTGCCTGTTGCTCGTCAGTGACCTGTAACTTCAACGAAAAAGCTTTGGGACGCAACGCAGAGCCGATAGGAGCCGATGGGATCACGCCACTAAATCCTGCAAGTGGACCTTCGCGTTCAGTAATCTGATCCACAGTGCTGGGAATTGCACTATCAATGGACGAACCCACCGGGCGCATAGCTTGCACCCACGAAGGTAATTCCACAGGCGCAAGTGATGCATCGCCAGCGCTGGAGGATGAGTCAACTCCAGATTGAGATGCTTCAACATTTTCCGCTTCACGTGAAAGCCAATCGGGCATGTCAATGTTGAACAACGAATCGACATCAGCGGAGGACGGTGTGGATGAGCCGCCGAAAGATGGGGTAAAAGCCGGTTGAGGAGAAGCAGGCGCGGGTTGAGATGAAGCGGGCCGTTCGTCAAATGCTTTCGACGGTTTCTCCTGCTCGGAACGTCGTCCTACGGAAAGATCATCCAACGATGGCATGGACGGTTCTTCCTCGAGCGCACTCTTGAGCCAATCAGGATTGGCATCTTTGATATCGTTATCTTTGAAGAGTTCATTGAGGGGCGCGGTCTGGAAGGGCTTTGAAACACCTGATTCGACGGGCTGAGAATTTTCTTTTGGCTGTTCAAACGCAGGTGTAGATACACCACCAAGATTACTCAACCAATCGAGATCATCTTGCGAAGAAGTCACAGGTTGCGCGGGTTGCTCAAACGCAGGTGTAGATGTGCCACCAAGATTACTCAACCAATCAAGATCTTCTTGCGAAGCAGACGCAGGTTGCGCGGGTTGCTCAAACGCAGGTGTAGACGTACCACCAAGGTTGCTCAACCAATCAAGATCTTCTTGTGATGAAGAAGCAGGTTGCGCGGGTTGCTCGAACGAAGGTGTAGACGTACCGCCAAGGTTACTCAACCAGTCAAGGTCTTCTTGTGATGAAAGCGCAGGCTGTGCTGGTTGCTCAAACGCAGGTGTAGACGCACCGCCAAGGTTACTCAACCAATCAAGATCATCTTGCGATGAAGACGCAGGTTGCGCGGGTTGCTCGAACGAAGGTGTGGACGTACCGCCAAGGTTACTCAACCAGTCGAGATCTTCTTGTGATGAAGATGCTGGCTGGGCTGGTTGCTCAAACGCAGGCGTAGACGCACCGCCAAGGTTGCTCAACCAATCAAGGTCTTCTTGTGATGAAGACGCAGGTTGCGCGGGTTGCTCGAACGAAGGTGTAGACGTACCGCCAAGGTTACTCAACCAGTCGAGATCTTCTTGTGATGAAGATGCTGGCTGGGCTGGTTGCTCAAATGCGGGTGTAGATGTATCACCAAGGTTGCTCAACCAATCAAGGTCGCCCTGTGAGGAAGACGCGGGTTGAGCAGGTTCTTCAAATGAAGATGCGGGCGTACCACCGAGATTATTTAACCAACTTAAGTCTTCATCGGAACTCGCGGGCTTGGACTGTGCAGGCTGTTCAAATGAAGGCGTGGATGTGCCGCCAAGATTATTTAACCAACTTAAGTCTTCATCGGAACTCGCGGGCTTGGACTGTGCAGGCTGTTCAAATGAAGGTGTTGTGTCGCCCAGATTGTTTAACCAACTTAAGTCTTCACCTGAACTTGCGGGCTTGGACTGTACAGGTTCTTCAAATGAAGATGCGGGCGTACCACCAAGAGTATTCAACCAACTCAAGTCTTCATCTGAACTTGCGGGCTTGGATTGTGCGGGCTGTTCAAACGATGGCGCAGGCGTAGAAGCGCCGCCCAGATTGTTCAACCAACTCATATCGTCCCCAGCATTGGACGAGGACGGCTGTGCAGGTTGCTCAAACGATGGAACACTTATTCCACCAAGGTTATTCAACCAACTGAGGTCATCTCCATCTCCAGCAGAAGAAGGTGCAAAATCAAAACCTGCACTCGGCGAAGACGTTGAAGAACTATCCGGCTGTTTCGCTGAATTTTCCAAGTCATGGAGCCAACTAAGATCTTCAGGCTCCTTTTCTGCGGGCGTTTGGGCCGCATCATCAAACGACCCAAGGTTATTTATCCAACTATTATCGTCGGCCGCAGGAGAGACAAACGCCGACGATGTTGTTTCAGCAGGAGTTTGTGAGAGCCAGTCTGCCAACTCGTCTTTCGGCGCTGACGCAGGTTTTTCCATGCCATTCATCCATGCCGGCGTATCATCTTGCGCAGGTTCACTCACCGCAGGCTTTGAAGGTGGAGTCTCACTTTGTTTAAATTGAGCGAAGAAATCCGAAGGGCCATCTTCCTTTGCAGAGGATGACTTGGCTGGAGTCTTTTCAACAACTGGATTAATGCTAGCGAGCCAATCAGGGACTTCGTCATCGTCCGAATCAGCCTGTGAGATGAGGCCTGCTAAAAGATCAGGCGCCTCATTTCTCTGGACCTTCGGCTTGGTTTCTGATCGAAGAGTTGCATCTCCGCCCGTTTCTTCTTTGCTTTGCTGACGTGCATCCTTCAACCACGAGGGAAGGATTTCCTCCAACTCGCCTGTATCTTTTTTAGTGGGCTCGTCCCCAATATGGAACATGGAAGACTCAGCCTCAGGCCTCAAGGGCGTCTGGCAAAACTGACAGGAATCCAAAAAGTCTGGATTGTTATTTCCGCACTTGGGGCAACGGATATCAGACATTATTTACCCCCATACGGACGGTCAATTCCAAACAGAACACGCAAACCAGTGAGCAAAGTCCCTAATGCTACACCGATCAACAAACCGCGTGCGCCTCCGCGCGAGATCATGCCTACAAAACCAATAATGCTGTTCTGGATGAATTGAACATTTGGATCGAGAGAAAGCGGAGTCGGCATAATGGCAAGCAAGAACAAGACCAGAGTAATCAGAAAGATGACGCTCATCATATCCGTGCGACGGCGCAAAAGACGAATGCTCGCATAGACCAACGTCACAGCAAGGATCGCCAACAAGGACGCCTCAACAGGGATAATGATAGCTTCCACTGTGAACTTCATAATCGAGTTATCCAAACCAAGGATACTGCCATACAAAGCAGCGCCAAGAAGCGAAACAACCAGGAGCACACTATATCCCCAACCTTTTTGGCGTGTACTGATTTTTCCCCATTGCACCATAACAAGATTGAGCACCCCTACCAACACAGCCATACCGGCAATGATGATGGTCCAGTCTGTCACAAGTAAGCGAATGACATCGAAGACACCACCAAAGAAAATTCCTAAAAGAACCAACACACCGGCCGTAATAGCAATGACAGCAGTAATGACACGCATTAGAAGTTAATTCCTGCGAGTTTCAAGAGTACCCCACCAAATATGGCAAGGATGACCAGCCAGCGCAACACGTCCTGTGTTTGTAAGCTGGCATCGTGCGAGGCGCCCGCTCCCAAATAGGCACCAGCGGCAAACAACTCTTCACCGATCAATGGTTCCTGTGAAGAGACATATAAAACAGCTTGAGCAGAAGGATTGTCACTTGCGGCGATCAGGTCGGTATCTTCGCGATCTGCGGCTTCAGCCAACAAAGCAACCTCTGGCCCGAAATCGCCAATGACAACATTTGCAGAGACGTTCTCATCGCGGATGATGGGAATTGTCCCTGCGGCAAAGGCAAATGGGGTGAGACCAGTCAAACGTCCCGTAGTGAAGCGATATTGATCTTCCGCACCTGCCGCGTGGTAGCCAGCTTGTAGTGTGTCCTGTGAAAGAACTGCCAGCGAAGCATCCCCTGAGGAAACAATAGGTGGATGGTCGCTCAAAGATGTGCGTTCTGAAAGACGACGCAACATGGCAAGCCCAGCCAATGCCGAACCGCCACGAGGTGTGAAGAGGTTACCGCGTCCAATGGAGATGTGCAAACGTGTACCATCTTCAACAGCCTGCCCCACTACACGCTTGAGGCGTTCGTACGCTTCGATCTTTCGGAACACCGCCGGAGATTTGCGGCGCATGAATGTAAACGCCAATAAAAGCAAAACGGCAATAAGAAAAACAACAAGTGCGATCATTATGATCTCTCCCCACGCAGATAATTCACGAAGGCCTGTGTCTCTTCTTCATCTTCAAGCATGTGCGCGATGGCTTCGAGTTGTCCCCCACCTACGAACGGCTGGCTCATGTAGAGCGCTTGTGCGCCCAGCAACTTTAATGGGGAGCCTGCCTCCAAAAACCACGAAGCAAGCCCATCTAATTTGAAACGATGCAACGTCTCAACCCATTTTGACCAGTCGGTATGCAATGGCATATGCGAAGTATAGCATATTTTGAAGATGGCTTTACGCAACAAGGACGTATGGATATTTCAGTGTCGTTGCGATTGAAACGAGACATAACCGCACAGTATGCCTTCATTAAATGCACAAACCACGCATAGTATAATCACACCAGAATCCAATGACGGAGGCAGAATGACCGAGAAAAAGATACGTGTTCTCGTTGCAAAACCAGGGCTTGACGGACATGATCGAGGTGCAAAAGTTGTGGCACGCGCTTTGCGCGATGCCGGTATGGAAGTGATTTACACCGGCTTGCGTCAAACCCCTGAAATGATAGCCGAAGCCGCATTGCAAGAGGATGTAGATGTAGTAGGCTTGTCCATTCTCTCGGGTGCGCACATGGCGTTGGCACCACGCATTTTGGAACTGCTCAAAGCCAATGGGCAGGAAAGTGTGAAAGTTTTCATCGGAGGCATCGTCCCTGATGACGATATGCCCAAGTTGAAAGAAATGGGCGTTACAGGCATTTACGGTCCGGGGGCATCTACAGAGGACATCATCAAAGACATCCGTAATGTTGTGAAGTAAATTACGCAATGACTGAAAAGTGTTGCGTAATTTTATCCAGAGGAATATCTTGCTGACCCAACCTATTCTCGAGGGAAACCGTCTTTCATTGTCGCGCCTGTTAACTCAGGTGGAAAACGATTCTCCCGATGGGCAAACCGTGCTTGCACAGTTGTTTCCGCATACGGGCAAAGCGCATTTGATCGGTGTGACGGGCGCACCGGGCACCGGCAAGTCGTCTCTCGTCAGTCAACTCACGCTATTTTATAGAAAACAGCAAAATAAAAAAGTTGCGATCATCGCCGTGGACCCTTCGAGTCCGTTCACGGGTGGCGCGGTGTTGGGTGATCGTGTACGCATGCGCGACCTTTCGGGCGATGAGGGTGTCTTCATCCGTTCGATGGCTTCACGCGGATCGGTCGGCGGGTTGGCGCAAAAGACCGCGGCGTTCGTACAAGTCTTCGACGCGGCGGGTTATGAAATCATCATCATTGAAACTGTCGGCGCTGGGCAAAGCGAAGTGGATATCGCACGGCTCGCACATACAACGATCGTTGTCGAAGCACCGGGCATGGGCGATGATATTCAAGCCATCAAAGCGGGGATTTTGGAAATCGCGGACGTGCTCGTAGTGAACAAAGCTGATCGCCCCGGTGCGGACAATACAGAACGCGCGCTTCGTTCTACGCTTGAGCTTGCCCATCCAACGAAACGCATTTTTCGCCATCACGGACAGACTCTGACTCTCGATGCGCCTGAAGTTGATGCAACCCTGTGGATTCCTCCCATTTGCAAAACCATTTCAACAGATGGGACCGGCGTCCCTGAGTTGGTCGAGGCGATTGCAAAGCACGCAACACACCTCCATCAAAGTGGAGATTGGGCCGCTCGTGACAGAGCCAGGCTCAGGTCCGAGTTGGAGGCGATGTTACAGCATGAGTTGATGAGTCGCTTTTTAGAGAAGGTCAAGCAAGAGGCGTATGAAGAGATGATCGAGGAAGTCGTCCAAAGGAAATTTTCGCCGTATGAAGCGGCTCTTTCCCTGTTGAATGGGAAAACAAAATAAGTGACAAGGAGCGAAATGGAACAACACACGCATGATGAAATAAAAATGTATGGCGAGATCAAACTGTATGCAGGTTCAGGTTCACCGGAACTGGCGCAGAAGATCGCAGAGTATCTCGGCCAGACATTAAGCCCGCGTGAGGTGATCCAATTCCCTAACGAAAATATTTTCATCAAGCTGAACAGTAGCGCACGCGGACAGGATGTGTATGTGATCCAAACGACATCATCGCCAGTACACTACAATATTATGGAACTGTTGATCATGATCCAAACTGTGCGGTTGGACTCAGCCGCACGCATTACGGCAGTTGTCCCTTATCTTGCATACGGACGCTCGGACAAGAAAGATCAACCACGTGTGCCGATCACTGCGCGTTTGGTGGCGGATATGATCGAGAGCGCTGGCGCAGACCGCTACATGACATTCGATCCGCACGCTGGGCAGATACAGGGATTTTTCTCGGTGCCTGGCGATGTGTTGACCGCTTCGCACATGATCAGTAAATACATCAAAGAGAATTTATACAAACAAATGGTGCATCCTGTTGTCGTTGCTACAGATTTGGGCTTTGCCAAAAAGGGACGCAACTACGCGCTAGATATGGATGTGCCAATCGCCTTCATTGAAAAGCGTCGCCTTGGAAATGAAGCAAAAGCCGAAGCACTGACGTTGATCGGCGATATGAGTGACCGCGATGTGATCATTGTGGATGATGAAGTGGATACGGGCGGGTCCATTGCGCAGGCTGTGAATGTTGTGAAAAAGCATGGCGCACGGGATGTTTACCTCGCGTTCATCCACCCGATCTTCTCAGTCAACGCCGCTGAAAAACTGGCAGACCTGCCCATCAAACACATCATCACGACCGACACAGTACCGATCCCTGCCGAGAAGATGAAACAACTTGAGGGGCGTATCACGGTCCTTTCGGTTGCATCCATGCTGGGCGAAGTCATTCGACGCGCGCATGAAGGGCGGAGTGTTGGAGAGATGTTCAACGAATAGCAGTCAGCGGTTAGCTTTTAGCGTTTAGCCAGCTAAAAGTCAATCGCTAAAAGCTGAAAGCTAACTATGCCTGAACTCCCTGAAGTAGAAACTATTGCACGTTCACTGGAACCCGAACTGGTCGGCAGAACGATCCATTCTGCTGATCTGCGCTGGGCACGGACTCTTGCCACGCCTTCGCCAAAAAAGTTCAAGGAGCAGATCCAGGGGCAAAAGATCAAAGAAGTGACGCGCCGCGCGAAGTACTTTATCCTGCGTCTTTCCGATTTCAGCCTGTTAATCCACCTACGCATGAGCGGAGACCTATACGTCAAGACTAGTACAATCCAACCAGCAAAACATGACAGACTTGTAATAAAATTATCAGGTAACAAGTCTTTGATCTTCAACGATACACGCAAGTTCGGGCGTGTTTGGCTTACGTCCACTCCAGAGGATGTGCTTGGTAAGTTAGGACCCGAACCTCTCAGCAAAGACTTTACACCGCAATGGCTTTTGGGTTCATTACGCAAAAAGCATCGTCAACTCAAACCATTACTGCTCGATCAAACCTTCCTTGCCGGGCTGGGCAACATCTACACAGATGAAGCCTTGCACATCGCCAAACTGCATCCGCTGGCAATGTCTGATTCGGTCAACGAGAAGCAGGCAAAAGCGTTGCATGAGGCGATCCGCAAAGTGTTGAAGGAAGGCATCAAACGCAACGGTGCGTCCATTGATTGGGTGTATCGCGGCGGTGAATTTCAAAACTATTTTCAGGTATACGATCGTGAAGGTCAGCCATGCGTTGTCTGTGGCGCACTGATCGAAAAATTGGTGGTTGGACAACGCGGCACACATATTTGTCCTGAGTGTCAGGTATTGAGGTAATACATGGACGTTGTGATTCAGCTCCTTAGCCCTCTTGCAGTTCCAGCCATCGCACTTATCATCGGCTGGGTACTTGGGTATTTCGATTCAAATAAGCGCACTGCCGACAAGATAAAGAAAGCCGAAGAGACTGCGAAGTTCGCGGTCGAGAGCGCCGAAGCCAGGCTGGCACAAGTTACATCCAAAGCCGCCGAGTCCCCCACTCTCCCGTATGCTGTAGATGATCCCGGCCTGATGCGCATCAAAAACGAAAACGGAATATTGACTCTCGACCTCGATGGTGAGCGGATGATTCCCAACGCGCTGACAGCCGAGCAACGCAAACGCCTGATCGAAATGTTGAATGCAATTCGTCCGTGGCTGGAAGGGAAACCAGCCATCGCTCCTGCGACGATGCCGGCGAGTCCGCTTCCTCCCATGCCGACAACACCCATCGGCTCTATCGCCATCAGGCCTGCTCCAACTCCACCGGCCTTTCCTCCATCTCAAGTTTCTTCGCTGGAAACTGGGACATCAAGCGCCAAAACATCCTCCAAAAAGAAAGTGGAAGAACCTGAGCTCCCCCCCCACAAGCATCGTGGGACAGATCAACTTCATTCTGCAAGAACAGATCATCAACACCCCGCTTGCATCGCGAGGTGTCTCATTGTTGGAATCTGCTTCAGGTGGTGTGAGCGTATATGTTGGGGTAAATCGTTATGAAAGCGTGGATGAAGTCCCTGACGAAGAGATCAAATCCGCGATTCGTGCCGCGATTGCAAGTTGGGAAAAGAAATACACACCGGGCTTGTAATACGTCAATTTACAACTGTTTGAATCGCGCGGTCAAGACCGGGCAGTGAACGATCTCTGCAACTTCAGCAGTCACGTTCGGCGTATAGAACTGTCGCAAAGCATGGGCGCTATACGGTGACCCCATGCAGACCATATCATATTCCCCTCGTTTTATCTCTGCCAAAATTTGTTCCACAATATTGCCTTCACGCGCAACAGTGTTCGCATTCACGCCTACTTCTTTTGCCATCTCTAAAGCTTTGCGTAAACTACGGCCCGGCAAAGTGTTAGTCTGTGCAAGATCATCCAAGTGTTCACGTACATCACGTGTACTTGGATAATCCAAGTCCGCAGGAGGGATCACATGCAGGATCGTCACATCCGCTTTGCAGGCGGTCGCCACTTTAAACGCAAGGCTTTCTGTCGCTTCTGCATAGATCAAACCACCAATGCTCACCAACATCTTTTTCACCGGCAATCGCATTTGCGGCACGTATAAAATCGGCCCTTGTATCTTCTCCATCAACTGACGAATGGAACGTCCCGTAAGCCAGCGTTTGATGCGTGGACGTCCCAACGGGCTGACCACTGTGATGAAGTCACCGTGATTGGCTTTTTGCGGGATGACTTGCTCCGCCTCTCCATTATGGATCTCGAGGCTGTATGCAATACCCTTGTCCTTAAACAAGCTGACGGCGTCTTCGAAGATATCCTCCAAAGGGTGATGATCCTCCATCGTTGCAGGATCCAGGTTCTCGGTCACACCCAGAAGCGTGACTTTCATCCGCATGGATTCTGCCAGCCACGCACCATATTCAATCGACGGCCACGTCCCTTTATATCCGTTCGTTGTGATCAATAACTCCGACATCGTCAAATACTCCGATTCCCAAATAAGATCACGCCAAGAATACCGGCCCCAAGCAAAACAAGCGGGGATGGCAGGTCAAACCAAAACGCAACCGCGCTTAACACTGCAATGAGCACTACGCGACGGTCGATCTTTTTTCTTGAACTGGCGCGGAACAACTCCCACGAAACCACCACGATCAATGCCGCCACAGCCGGGCTCATGCCTGCAACGAATCCATTAAGCCAATTTTCATGCTGAAATTGTTGAAGGGCCGCGGCAACGCTTAACATTAATACAGTAGGTGGAATGATCGCCCCCAACAATGCCGTAAAAACACCTGGAATTCCTCCCGCTGAAAAACCCACGAACATGGCAAGCTTTAACGCTTCACTGCCCGGCAGAACATTCGAAAAGCCAACGGCTTCGACGAATTGTTCTTCCGTCATGATGGTTCCGACTGCTTCCTTGTATAACAAACCAATGGAAGCAGGACCTGAAGGTGACAAAATATTCACCTTGAGGAACATCCACAATAGTTTCAACCACACCTTGAACTTCGGCTGGTTCATGATAAGAACAACACCCCAGCTATACCCGCAACAAGGATAACGATCCGCTCAGGAACTTTTTGACTGGATATGGCCGCAAGGCTGATCAGAACAATAACCCATCCCTGCCAACCGGTTGCGCCACCTTTCTGAAAGATCTTCCATGCCGTAAACACCATAAGCACAGAGATCGCGGGCGCAAGCCCTTCTACAAAGTTACTGATCCATGCCTGACGACGTAAACGATGCAAGATCATTGTCACACCAAGGATAATGACCGTAGGAGGCAAAATGGATGCAACCAAAGCAACCATACCACCTGGTATCCCTGCCACGGCATAACCAATGTACATCGCAAGCTGTAAAGCATCACTGCCCGGTAAAACAGAGGAAAGCCCAACCGCCTGCACAAACTGTCCCTCTGTGATCAAGTTACCAACGACCTCATGATAAAGTAGGCCGACAGAGGCAGGGCCTGATGTAGAAAGTAAATTAACCTTTAGGAATATCCAGAAGAGTTGAGTAAGTTGTTCCAAAATTATTTCCTTCGATATTGGGCACAATTGTAACAATAATTGCGTAACTATCAGGGCTTACTTGCAGAAAGAAACATAAACAGGAGCGATTACTTAAATACCGCTCCTGTTTATTTGTATAAATCGGCTGACTAATACGGCTTTGCCAGCAAATCGTCCAACACTTTGTGCGAACTCTCATCCAGCGTGGAATGTTTGCTCACACCGTGCGCATCCATGGTGACGACCACAGGGAAGTTCTTCACCTCGATCACCCACATCGCTTCAGGGACGCCAAATTCTTCGAGCTTATACACTCCCAATACCTTTTGCACAGTCTGCGCAAGGAAAGATGCCGCACCACCGATTGCATGGAAGTACACACCTGGCGTATCTACACATCCCTGCAAAGTCTTTGCTCCCATGCCACCTTTACCGATCACGCCCTTGATGTTGAAGTGTCTCATTACGTCGGCTTGATAAGGTTCCTCGCGCGTGGAGGTTGTGGGTCCCGCCGCGACAAATTTATATTGTTTGGTATCCAAACCCGAAACCACAGGTCCACAATGATACAAAACAGCCTGATTGAGATATTTCTTGATCTCTTCATACACCTGCAGATCATCGCCTTGCGGTTCACGTGTCTTCTTGATAAACGTTTCACTCATCCACTTATGGACAGCATCACGGCCCGTAATCATAACTCCTGACAATTGCACGGGCTCCCCAGCATGTAAACTGCGGATGACTTCGTCGCCAATAGGAATAGTTATTTCGCGCATGGTATTTTCCTTATTTAAACACAAAGGACACAACGGTCACGAAGGTTTGTCAATCTAATTCCTTTGTGTACTTTGTGGTGAAAAGATTTACTCGTAAGTGACTTCATCACCCTTCACCGTCATCTTGCGGCGGCGATATGCCCAACACATATAAGAAACAGACACAAAGTATGAAGCGGGTAAACGATGCATTCCAGTGATCTTTGTGTCCAGCACGGTCGTCTGTCCACCAAAACCCATCGGACCAATGCCCATCTCGTTGGATTCCTTCGTCAGGCGTTCTTCCAACTCAGCGATCTTCGGGTCAGCATTGCGTGTGCCCATTTCGCTAAACAACACTTCCTTCGATTTGACATAGGATGACCCTCGGTCACCACCAATGGACACACCCAAAATACCCGGCGCACATCCTTTTCCCTGTGCCTTTTGCACCGCATCCAAAACCACCTTGCGGACACCGGCCAGGTCGCGCCCTGCGCCTAATGTATTATCTGGCAGTGAATACTGCGCGCCCACGTTCTCACATCCGCCGCCCTTGAGCATCAACTCGATGACCAATGGCTGGTCTGCATCTACTTCATCAAAATGGATATACGGAAAGTCGTCGCCTCCAAGATTATTACCTGAATTTTTATCGTAGATGGCATCCACGGCATTCGGTCGCATATAGGACTTTTTGGTTGCTTCAACCATAGCAGACCTTATCTGCTCTCGGAGCTTTCTCGTGCTACTCCCCTCTGGATAATGAACATAGAAAATCGGCGTGCCTGTATCCTGGCAGATCGGCGTCGAGTTAGCACGCGATAATTCGATATTCTTCATGATCGTCTCCAACGCTCCACGCGCCGCAGAACCTGGCTCTTCCTTCTCAATAGACGCACGCAAACGGTCTTCCACATCCTTTGGCAAGCTGGACGATGTGCGGCGGATCAACTCTAAAATCTCATTGGTAAAGTCTTTTTGCATGGCACCTCCGATGTAATAAATGATACTCTGAAATGGTAAGAATGCAATCAAAATATAGAGAGTATCTCCACAAGTTTTTGTCCAGTATAATTCGGCAAATTTTCTAAAGTGAGTGTGTTATGAAAAAAGGATTGGTGTTATTTATTTTACTGGCTACAGTAGGAACCCTTTTTGTATTGCCTAACTTTTACCGCAACAGATGGAATGCCGTTGATGTAAAGTATTATGAAGGGTGGCAAACACAATACGATCGCTTTGTGATAGCCAGATTAGTCAAAACGCGACAGGATGGCTTTTTTTCTGCTAGTGGCTTTATGGGCCTTGGAGATGTAACCGAGTTAAATTTTCTGTCTGCAACCAATAGGCATCAACTAGAACTGTACTTAAATAATGGTAAATTTCAATCTTATGAAATTTATAGGTCCAATCCAGGATTTCAAGGTATCTTATATGGAACCATTGATAAGCTACTAAACATCTCAAATAATCAGAAACTCAAGATTTTCCGCGGTTTGACTGCACTTTTATCTGCTACAGGAATTGGTATCTTGTTTGCAGCCTTTGCAATAGAATTTGGCATCCTTGCAGGGTTATTGATGCTTTTTTTTGCGGTTTCATCAATTTGGCTCGTTCTTCCCGCAGGGAGTATTTTTTGGAATCTTTGGGCAATCTTTCTGCCTTTTCTAGCAAGTATATATGTGCTGACAGAATCTACCAAGCGGGGTTATTACAATGCAACTAAGCTCCACATTCTTTTATTTTTTTCAACTTTATTGAGAATTTTGCTCAGCGGTTTCGATGTTATAACAACCGGCATGCTTATGACAACTGTGCCTTTTGTTTTCTATGGTATCAAAGAAAATTGGGGATGGAAAACATTCTTTATTCGTTCGATAAAGGGTGGATTTTCCATTTTAGCGGGTGTCATAACAGGTCTTCTTGTTATGTCAACACAGATCATCCTTGATGAGGGTAACACCAAAAGCGCCATTAGCTATATTTTAAATCGCTTGGGTCACCATGCAGAGGGGAATTCCAAGATTTTTACAAACCCCGAGATAAAAGCAACGAAAATTAGCGCATTCGAAATTTTAGGAAAATATCTGAATATGCCGGCATTAACTCTTCAAGCCGGGGGGATGAATATTGTAGTCTTATATTGGCATCTTGTAGTGATGTTTGCAATTTTCACAATAATTTACTTGGCCTGGAACAGAAATCAAAGGCAATATCCACTCAAAGCGACAGCACTTATAGTTTCAACTTGGTACTCAATCTGTGCACCTTTTTCATGGTATTTATTATTCAGGCCACACTCA
Source organism: Candidatus Defluviilinea proxima (assembly GCA_016721115.1). Lineage (NCBI taxonomy): Bacteria > Bacillati > Chloroflexota > Anaerolineae > Anaerolineales > Candidatus Villigracilaceae > Candidatus Defluviilinea > Candidatus Defluviilinea proxima. Next base: position 2,510,258 of record JADKIW010000001.1, on the reverse strand, counting down.
ATCATCCACACACATGTAAACACTATGGGATGGCAGATGCCTTTTACCCTTTTGGGGTTTGTATTATGTGGATACGTACTTACAGATTTATTTAAGAGAAAAACTGTCTGATCACCTAATCACTCGCACCCTCATTACAAAGCGATCCACCCCGCCGAAGCGATATTTGTATTCTTCGTCGCCGCGCATAAAGTCAAATTCGTGACGGTTGTTTTCGCAACACCATTGAATGGTGTGACCGAGCAGGACCCAACCGGGGGAGAATTCCATATGTTCACGGCTGACGCCGGAGTTGTAGCCCCAGAGTTTGTTTTTGTAATCGAAGTTGAGTGATGCCGCAGCGCGGACGCCATCCACTTCAAGGAAGCCGAGCCAAAGATAGCCGTATGCATGCGCGGCTCGCAAGGACTTGGACATTTGATCGCGCATGACCTCATGCAAGAATTCAGCTTTGTTGGGGTCTTGTACCATCAAATGGAAAAATGATTCCAATTCAGGTTCGATATCCACATTCTTATCAACCACATAAAAACGGACACGTCCGCTTTCCTCTGCTTTTCGCATTTTGCGGCGGATCTCATGACGCTGTTTTTTGTCTATATTGGCAAGATAATCATCAAACGAACCATTCAATGCAATGCACGGAGTGGGGCGATAGACTTCTTCGTGATAGGTCCAGCCGCGTTTTTCAGAGTCCGCTTTGAGGGCGGCGAGGGTGGGAGAGTTATCGGGGAGGTTGTACCAATCGAGACTGGACCAGTTGTCGGTTAAGGAAGAGGCGAGGAAATCTATGAGTCCAGAGAGGAAGCGAGGCAAGTCATCTTCTCGGACGATCAAATCCAAGTAGTCTGAAATCTCGATGCTTCCAATGAGGAGCACGGCTTGGTGTCCGTCGTATTCGTCGATGAAGAGAGGTGCGATACCAATGAGTTGATCGTTTTCGCTAGCTGAGACAAGAACCAGTTTCGCGTTTTTCCATTCACCGCCGCCGGAGGTCTTCCACCACTCAGAGAGGTATTCATAACGCGAGAAGGGAGTATCGGCGATGCTTTGCTCAACAAGCATATTCCATGTGTTGGGATCGATCTCAGAAAAACTGTTATGTAATTTGAATTCCATATATTTCATCTTTAGGCATAATTATAGGAGCATAGAGGGCAATTTCAAACCTGCCCGCCATGCCCCTACGCCATACGCAAATTTTACCAGTATAATGATGGTTAACTTTTTGATTATCTTACGCCGTGGCAAACTTCGACTTAAACATCCTCCCCATTCATAGACAAAACGGACAAGAGTTCGCTGACCTGCCCGGTCTGCTGGCTGTTGCACCACCACGCAAAGCCGCACGTGGACGCGACAAGGACAGTCTTGTGCTGTACTTGATGCTTTCAGGCAATGCAGATTTCTCAACAGCAGAAGTCAAGCAACTGATCAGCAATGCGGCCAGTTCGTTCTATCAAAATGCGGGATCGCTCACCTCTGCCATGCGCAAAACGGCAGAGAACATCAATGCAACATTGCTGGAACGCAACCTTTCAACAACCGGCCGCGGACAATACGCAATCGCCACACTCGCTCTAGCCGTGATCCGCGATAATCAATGTACAGTTTCTTTGAGCGGCCCAGCACATGTTGTTTGGATCACAGACGGGCAACAAAGATACATCCACGACCCGGCACTTTCAGGCAAGGGCCTGGGTTCGAGCCAGAGTATCCAGACTTATCTTTCCCAAATTGAATTCAAAGCAAATGATCTGATCGCCTTGTGTGGAAAATTCCCAAAGGATTGGGAAGCCGATCTATTAAACGAACGTCTGCCTGCTTCGTTGGATGCAAGTTATCGCAAGCTGACATTCACAAAAGGCGACTTGAATGCGACTCTCATCCAGCCTCAAAGCGGACGTGGCATCATCACCGTTCTTCGTCCCGATGTAAGTGCTTCGCGTCCTTCTCAACCCCGGTCTGCTCCTACGATCGAGGCACCGATCGAACCTTCAGCCTTTGCCATGCAACCTGCCGAAGAGCAGAATGAAATCGTTGATGTGGATGAAACTGAAAGTGTTTCCTTCGAGCCAGAACAGCCCATCGAAGAGAACGAACTCCAACAACCTGCCAAGCCCACCATCACCGAGGAAGATATCGATGCACTGGCTGAACTCGGCATTCATTTTCTTCAGCCCTCGGCTTACGCGATTCCGCCACAACCAGAGCCAGCGACGTATACCCCACCAGTAAAAGAAGAGACTCCCGCAACCACCCCAACGTCCACAGGGCCACGCAGTTTTCCTCCGTCCATTCCGCGTGCAAAACCTGTTGAGCCCAAAGCGGAAGTACAACAACCCGATGTGGAAGAAGATGAGGAAGAGCCAGATACCGAATCGGAAACCGTTGAGGTGGAAGGGGCCGAACAAGTAGAGAAAAAATCTCGCTTGGCATTTTTGAGAAAGCCCGAACAACCAAGCGCACACGCTGAAGCGGCCCGTCAGTTGGCAAAAGTTATGGTCGGTGGAATCAAGACCAGGCGTCGTTTGAACGAGCGCGTCGGGGATTTCTTGAAGAATTTCATACCGAAGCTACTTCCGAACGGCGAAGAGACAAGTCAGCCGTTCGTCATGCCAACATATGCAATGGTATCAATGGCCGTTATTATTCCGATACTCGTAGCGATGGTTGCATGGATCGTATATGCCAAATACGGTCTCAACGAACAATTCAACGAGTTGTATTTGCTTGCACAGACAGAAAAAGCCCAAGCCGACATTGAAACAGACCCAGCTCGCCAACGTGATATGTTAAGTGGTGTGCTTGAGAAACTCGACCAAGCCGAAGAATATCATGGCGGCGAAACAGACAAAACCAAACTACTACGCACAGAAACGCAGGCAAAGCTAGATAATCTAATGGGCGTCATCCGCCTTGAGTTCATCCCCGCTTTCACAAACGGGCTTAGCGGCTCGGTACAGATCAGCCGCATGGCCGCCAGCGAAAGTGATCTGTACATGCTCGATGCAGAACGTGGCAACATTCTGCATGCTACATTCACCGGAAGAAGCCTTGAATTCGACAGTGCATTCAATTGTCAGCCCGGTACATACGGTGGATACGAAGAGTTAGCCATTATAGATATTCTGGCTTTGCCCAAAAATAACGCCGTAGGTGGCACTGTACTTGGCATTGATAAGGCTGGTCATCTTCTCTACTGCGCACCGGGACAAGTTCCGCAAGTGTTCCCATTACCCGCTCTTCCCAATACGAACTGGGGACGAATCACATCCTTTGTTTTGGACAACGACAACCTGTATATTCTTGATGCAGACGCGCATGCAGTTTGGGTGTACAGAGGCAGAAACAGTTCTTTTGTTGATTCTCCCTACTTCTTCTTTGGAAATCAGGTTCCCAACATTGAAAACGCCATCGACCTGGCTGTAGGCGGAGACGATCTCTATTTGCTTCATGCCGATGGACATCTTTCCACATGCACCTATAGCCGCATTGCTGAAGTACCCACACGGTGTGTGGACCCAGCACCACATGTAGATAACTATCCTGCACATAAAGATTTTGATGTCTTTGCACAAGCACATTTCACACAAATGTCGCTTACCAATCCGCCTAACTCTGTCATCCTTTTACTTGATGCTGATAATCAAACTGTCTTCCGCTTATCACCACGTTCGCTCGAGTTACAAAATCAGGTCAGCGGTTTTGCGAGCAAAGCCAATCCCTTCCAACAAGGCACTATCGGTGCGATGACGATCAGCCCTAACTATGTTCTTTACCTCGCAGTAGGCAATCAGGTCTACTTCGCGACAAATCTTCCGTAACCAATTCGCAAATCGGACATGCCGCATGTTCCCTTTTTTCAAGCGACAACCCCCGCCTCCTTCTAAGCCGACAATTGATCCTAACAATCCAATCGAGCCGCCACTGACAACGATCCTCAAGACGCTTGTCATTGTCTATAACCCAGTGGTAGATAAATCCTCTGGTAAAAGGCTCCTCGAGTTTATGAACTGGAATCGTGTCGAGGACCTCGCCACAGGGTTCATGTCCGATATCTTGCTTGTCAGCGGCGGATTAGTCCGTTATCAGATTGTCCAACGTTTTGACGTAGAAGACTTCCCCGTCAAAGTAGACGGCCACAAATACGATGCAGAATCGTATCTCAATGTAGTGCGAGGCGCGTCACGTCCATATATGCCCCAAGAGGCGAATTATTACGACATCATCAAAAAATTCGATATTCTAAAATCTGTTGCAAACGGAACAATTGATGAAGTTTGGATATTTAACTTCCCTCATGCAGGCTTTTACGAATCCATCATGGGCGGACTCGGTGCCTTTTGCTGCAATGCCCCGCCACTCAAAAATACCGAAGCCTCAAAGCGACGTTTTATCATCATGGGCTTTTCTTTTGAACGTGGCGTAGGTGAAATGCTCGAAAACATGGGCCACCGCGCCGAATCCATTATGGAAACAACTTTTTCGAAAATTCCTGAAGATATAAACCTATGGAAACGGTTCATTCGTTACGACAAAACGCACCCCGGTCAGGCCGCGCTGGGCAACGTCCATTTTGCGCCGAATAGCGTACGTGACTACGACTGGAACAACCCATCCACAGTCATCAGTGAATGTGATGACTGGCTATACAACTTCCCCGATTTCAAAGGCGTGACTCGCAAAGTCACCGCCGCAGACTGGGGGAATGGAGACATCCGAAAACATCATATCTGGTGGATGAAGCATTTCCCAAAAACTCAGGGACGCCAAGATGGAATCCACAACAATTGGTGGCAATATATTGCAAACCCTAACAATGTCAGTTTTTAATGTGGCTTGTTGCAATTAAAGCGCAATAAGCAATGGGTGAATTCCCCTATTGTTATCGTTAGAGCAATCGGGGACAATATTTTGAATATGCAATACTAATGAGCTTATTAGTTATTACAATCAAAATTCAAGGGTCATACCTAAAAGTTCGCTCCACACCCATATCTTGCACAAGGCGTCAATGAATAAATTGATTTATCCATCTGACAGAACATCTCCCCTTAGAGTCACTGCACTCGCTTTCATATTGTACACAGCCATCTTGATCGTATTCCATCACGAATTTGGCTCTGCTACAGCATCATTTGCTGTGCTCCCTGTTATCAGTGCGGGATGGTTTTTTGGCATCACAGGCGGAGCGGCAGTTGCTATTCTTGCAATTTTCGCAAGTGAGCTTCTACACGTTATTACAAATCACTCCGAAAGTATTTCAATCCTCAATCCCGAAAATGATGTTCTCATTCTTGTCTTACTTTCAATAGCATTTATTATAGGGAAACTTGGTACTGTTACTCGCGAGCGACAAAGTGCTCTGCTCAAGTTAGAAGAGTATGAAAAAAGTCGCCAGGCATATACCAACTTCCTCGAGTTACTTCATACGAGTACAGGTTTAGCTCTCGAGGCCAAAAGTATTGAGGCAACACTCAAAATCCTCGTTGAACAAATTGGTGCACTCTTTGAAGCGGACGACTGCTACTTTGCTTTTTGGGATAATCAAAGAGACCTGCCCCAACCCACTATAGCGTATGGGTCCATGAGTGACATTTACCCATATATGATGTTTCAACCAGGCGAACGTCCATTATCGAAATCAGTAATGGAAGCTCAATCGCCAATTGCAGTTTCTGATACCGAAAATTCCCCGTTCATTGATAGCAAGATCGCAATGTTATACCCTAACCGTTCCATGTTGGGGTTTCCACTCATTGTGGACGGACAAAAATTAGGCACATTAACCTTGGGGTACAAGCGAAGTCATACATTTGATCAAGAGCAAATCTCACGCGCCTCAATCACTGCCGAACAGGTTGGGTTGGTGCTTGCAAAATCATTGTTGCTCGAAGAGGAGAGAAAACAGGTCAGGCAATTGAGCGCTTTATATGATGTCGCACATATTTCCTCGCAGGTAGATGATGAAGATGCGTTGATCGAACGTGTGACAGATATCATTGGCAACAATCTCTTTCCAGATAACTTTGGCATTCTCTTGTTAGATGAACAAACACAAATATTGCACCCACATTCATCCTATAAGGTTTATTCGATAGAAGAAGTCCACACTAAACCAATTAAGGTTGGCGAGGGAGTAACCGGGCGGGTTGCGTTGACGCGCAAATCGCAGTGTATTGGAAACGTCAGGCAAATTTCATATTATCTGGATGTGGATGATCGCACAATTTCAGAACTTTGTGTGCCCATCTTATTTCAAGAACAATTATTGGGTGTGATTAATGCAGAAAGTACGAAAAGAAAAGCCTTTAACGAGGAGGATGAGCGCCTGCTTGCAACCCTGGCTGGGCAACTAGCAACAGCCATTAAGCAAATTCGCAGAACACAAGCGGAAAGAAAGTGGCTAAATCAACTTGCCCACTCTAACGACATAATCTACTCTATTGCACAGATCACTGCAAAGATCGAAAGAGCATTGACCAAGGAAAATATCATCCTCCTTCTCGGTGAAGAGCTGGGCAATATCGGTCTTACCTGTATCATGGCGAGTTACGATAAAGAACGGTCCCAATTTACAATAGACTATACATCACTGGAGTCGCACTTTCTCCATGCCGTAGAAAACGCGTTGGGGTATCCATTAGTCCAATATGCATTTTCGGAAGACAAGTTAGAACAGGTATCGAGCGCAAAGGGTATTATCTACCCTGTTATGATTCCAAATCCAGAGGAAGAAATTCAAGCTCTATTCACAGGCACAAAAAGGGACAGTACTAAAAAAACCCTGCAGGAGATCGGCATCACCCCCGGAACTGAATTACTACGTTTACCCTTGAAGGTGGATGAAGATCTACAGGGAATATTATGGATATGGGGAAGCGGTATCCAAAATTCAGATCTACCCATTATGTCTATTTTTGCAAAGCAAATTGGCACTTCTTTCGAAAGGGTACGCTTGTTTAAAGAGGTGCAAGAACTTGCATTGACTGACCCGTTGACCGGCTTAAGCAATCGCCGCAATTTATTCGAATTGGGAAACATCGAATTTGCTCGTGCCACTCGAATGGAGCGTGAATTCTGTTGCATGATGCTTGACCTAGACCATTTCAAAAAGATCAATGACAACTACGGACATTTAATCGGGGATCAGATTTTGAAGGAATTTGCCAATCGCTGTAAAAATTCAATCCGCGAAATCGATATAATCGGTCGCTATGGTGGTGAAGAATTAATCATTCTTTTGCCAGAAACAAAAGTTGATACGGCCAAACTGGTCGCAGAACGATTGCGCAAGAATATTGCCAACACACCAATGATCGCTTCAGGTCAGGAAATCAACATAACTGTCAGCATCGGCATCGCCGGGAAAAGTGCAAACACATCAGATTTGGAAACGCTGGTTGCACGTGCAGATCAGGCTTTGTATGTAGCCAAACACAAGGGGAGAAATGTTGTGGCAGTGAGCGTTTAATTATCAGGCTTCAAAAACTGTTTATATACTTCAGCATCAGTCCAGGCTTGTTTTCGCGAGGCTTCTGCTTTGACTTCAAAGGCTTGTAAGATCTGATCTCGGGATAATCGTAACTTTTCAACTTGCTTTAGTATCTTTTCGACATCCAACGACTGCCAATCGAATAAATATTCCTGCATATGGATCTCTTCCATCCAATCGTTCATACGTTCATCATGAGAGATGGCGATCAGGGGTGTATGCATCATGGTGGCAAAGAACGCCGAGCCAACACGCCCCGCAAGTAACAAATCACATGCTTTGATAATGCCCAATATTTCTGTAGCAAGGTAGCGGTGACCAATGACTTTCAAACGAGACGGGTCATCCATGTATTTCTTTATATTTTCTGCCGCCGCAAGATCTTCCTCCAGCTTTGGGTTCATAGCGATGATGAACACTTGCGACGACTTACTCAATTCCGCCACAAGCCTGCCGAGTGTCTCATTGAAACGGTCAATGCTCCCCTCATGCATATCAAGATGACCCTTGACCCAATCCGGGATCTCTTTGTAAATATAACGGACTGTTACCCCGATCATAGGCTTTTCAGGGTCGATTCCCTCTCCTCTGAGAATTTCGTTCACCCGCTCACGCGGAGCAGGATCCAAGATCGCACGCAGATCAATCCCTTTTTGCATGGGTGTTTCAACACCAACATCTAATAATGATCTATAGGCACTTGCATCACGTGTCACGATCTTTTGGGCGTGGTTACCGATCCAGCGAAACACGGCCTTCCCAAACCACGATTTAACCGGAAACCCCGTCACCCCATAGATGAGCACAGGGACACGCGCCAGCGACACAAGGAACATCAGAAATGCCACACGCACCAGATGCGGAAAATGATCGAAGAATGGGCCGCCGCCGATCACGAACAAATCTGATCTAAAAATACGCGATATTAACTTGTCGATTCGAAATACAGGCGTGATCGTCAAATTAGGGTAAGACTGCTGAACAAGAGGGTTGAGACGTGTCAGCATGGTCACATCCGCATCGGGTGCGAATGTTTTGACGATCTTATACTGTGAGATCATTTGCGCTTCATCTGCAACTTTTTTCAAGGTCGTCCCCCAAATCGTTACTCGTTTCATTGTTTTCTCCTCATTAAAGTTTTTTCCACACTTGATATAAACCTAAATTTCCTGTATCGCCATCAGAATAAAAAGCACTTATAACATCAAAACCCGTTGCATTTGCTAATTCTTGCAATTCGCCTGCATCAAAGTGGTGGACATACCGCAGGCCTTCCCCTCCGCTTCGCCAATCGAGCAAGTAATCGTTCGCGTCTATATCGGACCTTGAGACTGCTACTCGTTCCCATGGCTGGATTCTCGCTTTGAGCTTTTCGCTGTTTAAAAACTGCCAGTTAGAGTGGATAAAGAGCCCGTCTTGGCTTAACAATTTATGGACAGTACGCAAAATATTCAAACGAAGTTCGCGAGATGGGATGTGATGAAGCGTTGCGAAACAAGTTATCAGTGAGCAGGTATCGGTGTATTGACTGATAACTGATAACTGTTCACTACTTGGAGATAACTCAGCAAGATCGATCTGCAAGAATTTGGCAGAAAAAGTTTTCGGGATCGACTCTGCATCTCGGAGCAGAGGCAGGCTAAAGTCGAGGCCCAGATACGAACCGCGGTGGCTGCGATCTGCTAATTCGCGGGCAAACCAGCCATTGCCGCATCCCAAATCCAATATGTTCTCGTCCCCATTTAGAGATTCAAGCACACGGCGGACACCGGGCTGAATGCGATGACGAGTCGCCGAGAAGGAATCGCCGAAACGAGTGTAAAAATCACGATTAAGTTCGATCAATCGCACAGCTGTGGCTGAATTCATGAGGTGATTATACCCAGTGCCATTTATAACTGGGTATTCTATAACGGGTATAATCCTGCCATGCTTACGCCTATAGAGATAGAAACTTTATCGGAAGAATTTGAGACAAAGACACCGCAAGAGATCATTCAGTGGGCAATGAAGATGTTCTGGCCACAAGTGGCGATGAGTTCCTCGTTCCAAACACAAAGTGTGCCGCTATTACATATGGTCTCTAAGATCAATCGCAACTTGTTGATTTTTTTCATTGATACAGGCTATCATTTTTGGGAGACGGCCATCTTCCGCGAGCAGTTGGCGTCCGAATGGCATTTGAATGTATTGGATCTATACCGTGACACACGTTGGGATGTGTATGCGCGCCAGAACACGCGCACACTTCCGCTTGCAGACCCAAACCTGTGTTGTTATATTCACAAAGTCCAGCCGATGCAAAAAGCGATGAAAGATATGCTGGCATGGATCAGCGGTATTCGACGCGACCAGACTGCAGTGCGAGCCAAGGCAAAAATTTTAGAATTACAGGATGACGGGTTGCTGAAGATCAATCCATTGCTGAATTGGACGAAGGCAGATGTGAAACGGTATATGGAAGAAAATAATTTGCCGTCGCATCCATTACTCGAGAAAGGCTATCGCAGTGTAGGTTGTGCTCCTTGTACTGTGGCGATCGGCCTCAATGACGATGAACGAGCTGGTCGCTGGCAGGGACGCGGCAAGACTGAATGCGGCCTGCACACCGACATGTTCACACATAAGAATGTGTCTGAATTAAAAAGTGAATTTCAAGTGGATGTTCCCACAATGAACGGAAACAAGTAGAACTGTATGCAAACAGAGAAACGCGAACGTTGGAGAGAGACTCATCTCATCACACCTGACAAGAAAGATCTGGCACGTCATGTGCTAAATCTGATTCGAAGCGGGCAGGATGTGACAAAGACTCTGCGCAGTCATCCACTTGAAAATGGAAGCGGGTATCTCAACAAGTCCATGCTGGTTTCGATCTACAACGAAATGGTTGCGGCGGGAGAGATGGAAGAGGACGTACGCCTACTCGAGCGGATTCGCATGAAGCCCATGCGGACTCTCTCCGGTGTGACGACGGTCACGGTTCTGACGAAGCCATATCCGTGTCCCGGTAAATGCATCTTCTGCCCCACTGACGTCCGTATGCCCAAATCGTATTTACCCGATGAACCCGGTGCGATGCGCGCAGTGGAACATGAATTCGATCCGTATGCGCAGGTGATGTCGCGTATTACGCAATTGAAGGCGTTAGGACACCCGACTGACAAGATTGAGTTGTTGATCCTCGGCGGGACATGGTCCTCGTATAAACGCGATTATCAGGAGTGGTTCGTCAAACGTTGTTTCGATGCAATGAATGGTTTTGCAGATCTTCCACGTGAAGAAACGAAGCTAAACATAAGCGAACTGGATAATGCGCATACTTTCAACGAAACAACCCACAACCGCAACGTGGGACTTGTCATTGAAACACGTCCTGATGAAATTACACCGGATGAAATAAAGTGGCTTCGACATCTCGGTGTGACCAAGGTGCAGATGGGCGCACAGAGTTTGGATGATCGTGTCCTTGCAATGAACAAACGCGGGCACGATGTGGAATGTACGCGTAACGCTGTAGCGTTACTGCGCGCGGCGGGCTTCAAAGTTGTTTTGCATTGGATGCCCAATTTGCATGGCGCAACTCCCGAATCGGACCGCGAAGACTTTGCGCGCTTGTGGAATGACTTCTGTCCAGACGAGATCAAGATCTATCCCAATCAATTATTGGCGAATGCTGAATTATATGAATACTGGCAACGCGGTGAATTTAAGCCATATACTACACAAGAACTCATTGACCTGATCGCCGATATCAAGCCAACTATTCCACGCTATTGCCGTGTGAACCGAGTGATCCGTGATATTCCGTCCACGAATGTTGTAGAGGGGAATCGTCGTACGAGCTTGCGACAGGATGTGCAGGATGAAATGAAACGGCGCGGCACACAATGTCAGTGCGTAAGATGCCGCGAGGTGAAGGGGAAATCGGTGAGGACAGAGTCTTTGGAATTACACGATCTCATCTACCAAGCAGGTACAGCGGAAGAGCATTTCATTTCGTATGTCACGCCAGAGGATAAGTTAGCCGGGTTTATACGATTGTCATTGCCAGGCAAGAACTCGCCAGAGACAGGCATTCATGATCTTGATGGCGCGGCATTGATCCGTGAAGTACACGTCTACGGACAGTCCCTTGCTGTGGGCGCAGAGAAGGATGGCGCGGCGCAACATATGGGCTTGGGGACACGTCTTCTTGAAGAGGCGGAGCGCATCGCCAAAGAAAATGGATTTGCGCGCATGGCGGTTATCTCGGCAGTCGGCACACGTGGATATTATCTCGGACGTGGATTTGAACGAAGTGAATATTATCTGGTGAAAAAGCTCAATTAAGTAGAATCAGCTTCCAGTTAAGAATGAAGCGGGGTTTTCATCCAATACTCATCAATTAGAGTTGTGTTAGACATCCACATGGGTTCTTGACTCGCGCTTGACGAGGTGTGACAATTAAAGTATGGACTATAAGGATTATTACAAAATTCTCGGCGTGGACCGCAAAGCCAGTGAGGACGATATCCGCAAGGCATATCGCAAACTGGCCAAACAATATCATCCCGATTACAACCCCAACAACAAACAGGCCGAGGATAAATTTAAAGAGATCAACGAAGCCTACGAAGTGTTGAGCGATGCAAAGAAACGCTCACATTACGACAGGCTTGGTTCCGATTACTCGCAATGGCAAAGGCGTGGTAACCCCGGCGATTTCAATTGGGATCAATACGGCGGAGCCCCGGGCGGCACGCGCGTCAACATGGACGATCTCAACGACATGTTCGGTGGCGGTGGCGGGTTCTCTGATTTCTTTCAAACCATTTTCGGCATGGGCGGCGCAAGACCTTCGGCGCGTTCGCAACCACAGGGATATCAACAGGAACTTGAGATCGCATTCGAGGAAGCATACAAAGGCACAACCCGTTTGATCGAGAGCGATGGCAAGCAAAAACAAGTCCGCATTCCGGCAGGCGTACGAACAGGTTCAAAAGTGCGCGTGGCAGGTGCTGGCCCGAACGGCCTCGATTTATATTTGATCGTTGATGTCAAAGAAGATAATCGCTTTGAACGACGTGGCAACGACCTGCACACAACTGCCACCGTCAATATCTTCACAGCCATCCTCGGCGGTGAAGCCGATGTGGAAACACTCGAAGGAAAGCTCAAACTCAATATCCCCGCAGGCACACAACCCGAACAGGTCTTTCGCTTGGCTGGGCGTGGCATGCCACATGTACGCGATCCAAAAGAAAAAGGCGATTTATTTGTCAAACTTAAAGTACAAGTTCCGAAATATTTATCGTCTAAACAGCGTGAGCTTCTTGAAGAAGCATCGAAGATCAAATTTTAGGAGTACGACTCACTCATGAAACGTCTCATTCTTTTCATAACCATTTTGACTCTCACCATGCTGGCTTGTCAATTAGGCGGACTTACGCCTCTTACCAAGCCGCAAACTGATTCTCTACAACCAACCGTTGCCACCCTTCAACCTGTTACGGCCAACCCGGTCGTCCTTGATGGGTCGCTTACCTCCTTATATCAACAAGTCATTCCCGGTGTCGTCTCCATTCGCACGGATAAAGGACAAGGTTCCGGCTTTGTGTTCGACAGCGAAGGCCACATTGTCACAAATCAACATGTGATCAATGAAGCTCAAATTGTGGAGGTCGCCTATTCCTCCGGCTTCAAAGCATATGGAACAGTGATCGGCTTCGATAAAGATGCGGATATTGCTGTCGTCAAAGTGGAAGCACCCGCCGAAGAGATCCATCCGCTGATAATCGGCGACTCAGATACACTCCAAGTGGGTCAGACCGTTGTTGCGATCGGCAATCCCTTTGGATTGAGTGGAACCATGACGCTGGGCATCATTTCCGGCCTTGGGCGCACACAACCTGTGGAACAGGCAGCCGCTGGCGGCGGATATTTCAGCACTGCCGATATCATCCAAACTGATGCGGCGATCAACCCCGGCAACTCTGGCGGCCCATTGTTCAACATGAACGGCGAAGTAGTCGGCATCAACCAATCCATACGAACAGACTCGTTCAACCAGGTCACAGGGAATGCTGTCAACTCTGGCGTTGGTTTTTCCGTCTCGATCAACCTTGTCAAACGCGTTGTTCCATTCTTGATCCGTGATGGAAAATACGATTACCCGTATCTTGGCATCCGTTCTTCAAGTGATTTGAGCTTGAGTCAAATCGAGGCGTTAGGGCTAACCACATATACTGGCGCATATGTGAGTGAGGTCACCCCGGGCGGCCCAGCCGACCAGGCAGGCATTCAGGCAGGTGATACCCCGTCCAGGCTTCAAGGATTGAACGCAGGCGGCGACCTGATCGTGGCAATCGATGGTAAAACAGTGACTACCTTTGATACCCTACTGAGTTATCTCGTCACCAACAAATCCCCGGGTGATACGGTAGTGTTGACAGTGATCCGTGACGGTCAATCCAAAGATATTACGGTGACCCTCGGCGCACGGCCGAAATAAGCAAGCTTTTCACTACAAATAAAAATCGGACGACAGATGATCTGCCGTCCGATTTGATTTATCCGAAACGTTCTTCTTTCCACACGTCGGCTCGATTGTGATAGCCGGCTTGTTCCCAGAAGCCTCTACGGTCGCGTGACATAAACTCCAGGGACCTCACCCACTTGGCGCCCTTCCACAAGTAAGGTGTTTCCAAGTCCGCTTGATCGGTGAGATACCCCACCACACCACGTAACGGATATCCATGATCGGGCGAGAGAGGCTCACCATTGAAATGTGTGGCAAGTAAAAAGTTATCCTGCAATACAACGTCCAATGGCAGGTTGACCGTAAATCCATATTCAGCGTGTTGCATCACATGTGTAGCGCCAGGCTTGATCTTGAAGAGGCCGTTTTGTACCATCGTTTTAACAGAGACACCTTCCCAGACCGTGTCGAATTTGCTCCAACGGGTCACACAATGGATGTCCATTTGGATCTTTTCACGTGGCAACTGATTGAACTCATCCCACGTCCAACGCTTCTCTTCTTCCACCTCGCCCCAAACACGGAAATCCCATGTGGCAGGGTTGAAAGATGGCACCGGGCCATAATGTAGAACAGGAAATTTAAATGTAAGAGACTGCCCCGGTGGAAGACGTCCCTCATTACGAATGCGGTCTTCTTCCTTGCGGCGGTCAAATCCTTCAAATGATGAAAACATGGTCTTTGCTCCTCGTCGATAGTGATTATATCAATTTCAACACCCCCAAGACCATCTAAAGCATGCAGATGTTACCCAAAAAATCCTTATGATTCTCTTAACTGGCCCTTCCTCTCACTTTGCAAATCCCGTACAACGGGCAATCTCTCTGTTAGACTATGGCGTCAGGAAGGTTTATAATACAGTCATCGTTAATTCTAATCTTTATGAAACTTGGCATTTATTTTGTACTTAAGAGTAGCATCCTTATGAAAACCCACGCAGACGGTGACTTGCCATGATCAAAGACGGCGTCACTCTGCTTAAGGCCGCACAAAAACTCGACGAAGATGCGTTGACTACCATCTTCGATGAATTTGCGCCCGCTATTTACAAGTACGCCCTGAGACTATGCCATGACCCAATCGATGCGGATAACATCGTAGGCGATGTATTTTCACAATTATTAGAGCAATTCGCAAACGGAAAGGGACCTCGCACCAACCTGCGTTCCTATCTCTACCAAACGGCCTACCACCTTGTAGTGGACCGTTCACGCGATAACAAACATACTGCCCCACTCGAAGTCGCTGTCAATATACAAGAGCGGGCGCGCACAGTTCCCACGGCAACCCAGATCGAAGAACGTGTCTTGATGGAGGCCCTCGTCTCTGCCATGAACTCGGAACTAACCGATGACCAACGTCATGTGATCATTCTGCGCTTCCTGGAAGATTTCAGTCTCAAGGAAACCGCACAGATCATCGGCAAGGAAGTCAATAACGTAAAGGTCATTCAAAATCGAGGAGTTGCCAAGTTACGGAAAGCCCTCGAACATCAAATCGAAGAATAGTAGGATTATCAAATGAAGAGCAAGTTCAGCGACCAGGACATGCGATTTTTTTTCGCTGGTCTGAAGAGCGCTGAGAACAAATACCCGCCAAGCATGATGCGGTCTCGCCGCAATATGTATATCAAACAGGCAGCAGCTGTACTGAAACGAGTGAGACAGGGCCAAATAATGAGCATTTCCACCAGTAATTGCTCGTCTACTCGCGATACATTTACAGGGGAATGGCAACGCATACAAAAAACAAGCCGCGCCAAAAACACCGCAGCCTTACCACTCAGCAAAAGCGATAGTAAGAAAAAATAAAAAGCAAGGCACTTGCCTATCACTTTCAAGACAACCAGATGGCAGGATTCAACTCCTGCCATCCTTTTGGTTTCTAATGAAAGTCAAATATTAACGCTAAGGGGCGCCATGCTATAATCTCCGCTCGAAAGGTACCAAATGTTAAACAACTTTATCAAACTCTTCGGGGGCGACCCCAATAAAAAAGTCGTCGAGCAATTAAGTGAAGTCGTCAAGCAGATCAACTCACTCGAGCCTCAATTCGAAGCCTTGAGTGATGATGCCTTACGCGCCAAAACGGACGAGTTCCGTGCGCGTATTGCTGATTCGCTTGGAGATTTGGAAGGGCTGACTGAGCAGGAGCAATTCAAAGCGGAGCAAGAAGCGCTGGAAGATGTCCTGGTTGAAGCATTTGCTGTAGTGCGCGAAGCATCCAAACGGACTCTTGGCTTGCGTCATTATGATGTTCAAATGATCGGTGGTATCGCCCTGCACCGAGGCTCCATCGCAGAGATGCGTACAGGTGAAGGTAAAACATTGGTTGCCACGCTCCCTGTGTATCTCAATGCATTGCTCGGGAAGGGCATTCACCTCGTCACGGTCAACGATTATCTTGCACGGCGTGATGCGCGTTGGATGGCACCGGTATTTAATATGCTTGGCCTTTCGGTCGGCGTTCTGCAAATGGCGGCTGTGACCGAGAACGGCAAGAAGGCTTTTATTGTTGACCTTGAACGCGAGTCGCCACACGAGGATCAGGAATTCCTGCGCATGGTGGATCGTGTAGAAGCCTATGCCGCGGATGTCACTTACGGAACAAACTCGGAATTCGGCTTCGATTATTTACGCGATAACATGACCATGAGTCTGGAAGAACGTGTCCAACGTGGTCACCATTATGCGATAGTCGATGAAGTAGACAATGTGTTGATCGACGAGGCGCGTACACCCCTCATCATTTCTGGCCCGTCTTCCGGTGACCTTGAGTGGTACGGCAAAATGTCACAGGCCGTCAAGCAACTCAAGCCCGAAGATTATGAGGTCAACGAAAAGGATCGCAACGTTTCGATCACTGAGATCGGCATGGCCCACGTTGAGCAATTGCTCGGCCTATCGTTGATGGACCCTGACCGGCCTGAAGATGTGACACCCGAACAAGCCCGCCTGCGCGGGCATCTTGAACAAGCTCTGCGTGCCCAATATCTTTTCAAACGCAACAAAGAATATCTTGTACAAGGTGGCAAAGTCGTGATTGTTGACGACTTCACTGGCCGCCTCATGCCTGGGCGTAGATGGAGCGACGGTCTGCACCAAGCAGTGGAAGCCAAAGAAGGCGTCAAGGTCGAACCAGAAAACGTCACGTATGCAACCATCACCTTGCAGAACTACTTCCGTATGTACAGCAAACTGGCAGGCATGACCGGTACCGCGCTGACCGAAGCAGAAGAGTTTAGCAAGATATACAAACTTGAAGTCACACCCATTCCGCCCAACCTTGAATATCAAGCCTTCGGCAAAGATGCACCTTTGATCGAGGTCAAGGCCAAGGATGAGGATGGGTATGCATATACTTATTTTGCCAAGCGCGATGATGCAGAGAAAACTCCGCTCTTCTATCGCCGCAAGGATTATCCTGATGTCATCTACCGCACCGTGGAAGCGAAACTACGCGCCATCATGCTGGATATTATTCGCGAACACGTACGTGGACGACCGCTATTGATCGGTACTACGTCTGTAGAATCATCAGACCAACTTTCGCTTCGCCTCAAAGCCGAGCCTGTTCGCCGTTTACTGCAAATTGCCCTCGTCCGAAATGTTTGGATACGGGAAAATAACCGCGAAGAGGATGGACGTCTCATCCCTGAACTGGCTCAGTTCAACGAACCGCTCGAAAAGATCTCACCCGATGTATTGCGGAAGTTCATCCAGCCGTTTGGGTTGACGACCATCAGTCTCGAAGACCCGTCCAACCTCCCCATTATTCTCGATATCATGCGGCTTGAGCCCAGCGATGCCGAACGCCTAAAGAAAGTTTTACAAGGTGGCATTCCACATCAAGTGCTCAATGCGCGCAAACATACGGAAGAATCGCAGATCATCGCAGGTGCAGGTTCGTTCGGCGCAGTGACCATTGCCACCAACATGGCAGGCCGTGGTGTTGATATTAAACTCGGTGGCGAGCTTGCTGAAGAAGTCATTGCGGCTGTCAATCGCGTGCTTGGCAAATCTGGCTACAAAGATCCCTTCGACATGACACATGAAGAACGTCGTGTTGCGTTGAAGAAAGTTGACCCAGCCAATTACGGCATCTACACAGCAGAGGTGCAACTCTTCCTGCAATACTTCGAGGACATGGAACGCGTCAAAGTTCGGGGCGGGTTACACGTCATCGGCTCTGAGCGCCACGAGGCTCGCCGCATCGACAATCAGTTGCGTGGGCGTTCTGCACGTCAAGGCGACCCTGGCTCATCCCGCTTCTATCTCTCGCTTGAAGATGATCTTATGCGCCTGTTCGGTGGCGATAGGGTCAATAACCTCATGCAAACCCTCATCAAAACTGACGACAGCCTCCCCATCGAGGTCCGCATCGTCAGCAACATCATCGAAGGTTCACAGCACCGCGTCGAAGGCGCCAACTCCGATGTCCGCAAACACTTGCTCGATTACGATGACGTACTCAACAAACAACGCGCGCAGATCTACGGTCAACGCGACCTCATCTTCGTAAAGGAAGACCTAAGCGATGATGTGCACACCATGCTCGAGGCCGAGGTCAAACAACGCGTATCACTGGGAATGACCGACGAAGAAGGCCCGTGGAAACTGATCGCCTGGCTCGATCAGGTCCAGCCGCCGTTCATGTCGGAAGAACGCCTCTTCCCCAGTTTTGGTCTGGCTCTGTTACTAAAAGAATTATCCAAGTCTGACGATCTCAAACAATCGGCCCTTGATCTTGTCAAACGCGCCATTGAGACCGAGAACGCACACAACCTGCGTGCCATCGAAGGCATGATTAACCGCACAGAGGAAGCCTTCGAAGCACAAGTTGAATCACGCACAGACTCACTCGATACGTACTTTGATGGACTGCGCGATAGAGAAGATGCCCCACGCGCGCAAAAGATGCTGGAAGAGATCAACGCCTTGATCGGGATGCAGATCCGCTTGAATGGTGAGCAACTCAGAAAATTCGATGAGGATCCGCAGGAAGCCAAGGAACTTCTCAGGAACCACATCACCGGACAATTGACGGGCTTATACGCTTCGCGCTTGATCGCTTCGGTGGCAAATCGCATCGGCGAATCCTTCGGTGACAGATTCGAAGTCAAAAGCTGGGAAGATGCCGTGGATATGATCCAGGAGATGGCACAAAATGCACTCAAGCTTCGCCGCGAGCATTTGGTCGGCGAAAACGGACAGATCGAACGTGACATCCATAACTTGATGCCCTCTGAAGTGAATGACACGACCAAACTACAACTGCTCATCACGCTTTCACAAGGTGCATTGACTGTCTTCAATCAGAAGACGCACCGTCAGGAAAAACGTGTCTTCAATCGTTTCAACTATATCTTCCTGATCGCACAACTATTGGATGGTCAGGATGCGGAAGACATCACAGAAGATGTGCTCACCCATCTCGATGAAGCTGAAGAAGCTCTCATCACTGCCATTGGGCAGAACGAATATAACCGCATCTCTTCGAACGCTATACGGCTGGCAGATTTTGGCGAAGCCGCGAAAAGAGCCTTCGGGGAAGAAAGGCTCAACGAGACTGTAGCAGGCCTCAGTGAGTCTGACCGGGAAGTGCTGAGCGAGTCCATAGGCAAATATATATTGAATGAGTCACAGCGCCGATTGCTGTTAGGTGCCACATCCGAACTCTGGGTGGACTATCTGACGCGTATTGAGGCCCTAAGAGTTTCGATAGGTTTAGAGGCTTACGCTCAACGTGACCCGCTGGTACAATATAAAGCGAAAGCTTCGGAAATGTTCGCTCAATTGGTGGAAGATATTCGCGGACTTGTTGTAAGCCGTGCATTCACCATTCAGCGCAGACCTATAGAAATTACGCCAGTAGAAACAGCAGAACAAACTACTTCAGATTCATCAAACGCCCCCGATGGGCAATCGGATGGCGGCAAAAAAAGGAAGCGCCGCAGGAACTGACCTTTTATTCGTATGACCGAACGTGTCACTGCTTCTCTCAACATGTACCGCGCACTTCCAAAGGTGGAACTGCATCGCCATTTGGAGGGTTCACTACGGCTGGACACCATGCTGGAAGTGGCGAGAGAACACGGTCTCACGATCCCTGCGGATATATTGCGATTGAGCACGCTTGTGCAAATACAGGAAGAAGACAAGTTTACTTTTCAGAACTTCCTTTCAAAATTTAATACGTTACGCCTGTTCTATCGTTCCCCCGATGTGATCCATCGCATCACGCGCGAAGCGATCGAAGATGCGGCCCGTGACAATGTGAGATACCTTGAGTTACGTTTTACGCCCGTCGCGTTGAGTCGCGCGGAACGCTTCCCTTTGCACGATGTGATCAACTGGGTCACTGCCAGTACAAAGGAAGCCGCAGAAAAGTACAACATCAAAGTGAAGTTGATCGCATCGGTCAACAGACATGAAAGCGCAGAGATCGCCGAACAGGTGGCGTGGCTGGCAACAGACCACACAAAGGACGGGATCGTTGCGCTTGATCTGGCCGGTAACGAAGCCGAATTCCCCTCCCAACCTTTTTACGGAATCTTCAAGGAAGCCAAGCAGGCTGGCCTGCATGTGACGATTCATGCGGGTGAATGGGGACCGGCCAAGCACATCAAAGAGGCCATTGAAGAACTCGGCGCGGAACGGATCGGTCACGGTGTGCGTGTGCTCGAAGATGAAGACGTTACCGCACTTGTAAAAGAGCGCAACACAGCTTGCGAGGTTTGTATCACCAGTAACTATCAATCTGGTGTGGTCACTTCGCTGGAAACACATCCTATATTGAAGATGTACCAAAGCGGTATCAACGTGACCATCAATACCGATGATCCGAGCATTTCGCGCATCACGCTCAGCAATGAGTATTACAATGCCTGCACTGAACTACACATGCCACTCGAAACTCTGAAGGAACGTATCATTGCCGCCGCACAGGCTGGCTTTTTACCAAATAACGAAAAAGAACTCATCGTTTCACAACTCAAAGACGAATTAAAAATATAAATAGCACCACACAGGCAAGGATAGCAAAGGCGCTCCTTTATGTTCTTCGCAAGTCTGTGGTGAATATATGCAGGGACGAAGCATACTTCGCCCCTATGAATACATCACCAAAGGAGTAGTCATGAAAGATTTCTTCAATTCACGCGACGTATTGAAGGTTGGGAATAAATCATACGTCATCTTCAAACTGGAAGCTTTGGAAAAAGCGGGTCTGACTCAGCTCAAGCGGCTTCCGTTTTCGATCCGCATCGTGCTCGAGGCGGCTCTTCGTCAATGCAACGACAACGAAATTACACAGGCCGATGTGAAGAACATCGCGGCATGGACCGCCAAAGGCAATCGCCCCGGCATTCCCCTGCTCCCCGCCCGCGTTGTAATGCAGGATTTCACCGGCGTCCCCGCAGTCGTTGATTTGGCCGCCATGCGCGCCGCCGTTGCACGTCTCGGTGGCGACCCGAAGAAGATCAATCCACTCGTGCCCGTTGACCTAGTCATTGACCATTCCGTGCAGGTAGATTTCTTCGCCACAGCCGATGCCCTCAACCGCAATACCGAAATGGAATTCCTGCGCAACAAAGAACGCTACGAATTCCTCAAATGGGGTCAGCAGGCCTTTAGTAATTTCCGCGTTGTTCCGCCGATGACCGGCATCGTGCATCAGGTCAATCTTGAATATCTTGCCGATGTCGTGATGACGAAGACTTCCGAAGTCTCGGAGACTTCGGAAGTCTATGCATTTCCCGATACACTTGTCGGCACCGACTCACACACCACCATGATCAACGGTCTCGGCGTGGTTGGCTGGGGTGTGGGTGGCATCGAAGCCGAAGCTGTAATGCTCGGTCAACCCATGGACATGCTCCTGCCTGATGTGATCGGCTTCAAACTCTTCGGCAAACTACAAGATGGCGTCACCGCCACCGACCTCGTGCTCACCGTCACGCAGATGCTTCGCAAGAAGGGTGTTGTGGATAAGTTCGTTGAGTTCTATGGCCCCGGCCTCGAAACGATGAGTCTCACAGACCGTGCAACTATCGCGAATATGGCCCCTGAATACGGCGCCACCATCGGCTACTTCCCTGTGGACAACGAAACGCTTCGCTACATGCGTCTAACTGGTCGCTCCGAAGAGACCGTTGCCTTAACTGAAGCCTACATGCGCGCCCAAGGACTCTTCCACGAGCCTGGCATGCCCGAACCTGAATTTACCGACACGCTCGAACTGGACCTCGACACTGTTGTGCCATCCTTGGCTGGGCCGAAGCGCCCGCAAGATCGTGTGCCGATGTCTGACTTGAAAGAGACATTCAGCAAGGCGTTATCTGCTCCCGTAAAAGAACGTGGATTTGAACTCAAGCCCGAAGCATTGACTGCTGAAGCTACATACGGGACGAATGGCAGTTCGATGAAGATGAAACACGGCGCAGTCGTCATCGCGGCCATCACATCTTGCACCAACACGAGCAATCCATCCGTGCTAGTCGCGGCGGGACTTGTTGCCAAGAAAGCTGTTGAAAAGGGACTGGCTGTCAAGCCGTATGTGAAGACATCTCTTGCGCCCGGCTCTCGCGTCGTAACCGAATATCTCCAGAAGGCTGGCCTGACCGAACCGCTCTCACAACTTGGATTCAACGTCATCGCTTACGGATGTACCACTTGTATCGGTAACTCGGGGCCGCTCCCGGCTGAGGTGGCCAAAGCAGTGACCGGGTCCGATCTTGTGGCGGCGGCGGTGATCTCGGGCAATAGAAACTTCGAGGGTAGAGTCCACCCATTGGTGAAGGCAAACTTCCTCGCCAGTCCGCCGCTTGTCGTCGCCTATGCTTTAGCTGGCACAGTAGATATTGACCTCGTCAACGAGCCGCTTGGCACGGGCTCCGATGGCGCGGCTGTATATCTCAAAGATCTGTGGCCTTCGCAAAACGAGATCAACGAAGCAGTTGCCGCAAGCGTAAAAGTGGAAATGTTCCGCGATAAATATGCGGATGTATTCAGCGGCTCGGATATGTGGAAAGAGATCAATGTCACCGGTGGCGACCTGTATCAATGGGATGAGAACTCAACTTACATCCATCATCCGCCCTACTTCCAGGAATTAACGCTTGATGTTACTTCTGTAAAAGATATCAAGGCTGCGCGTGTGTTGGGCTTGTTCCGCGACTCGATCACAACCGATCACATCTCCCCTGCTGGCAACATTGCGGCCGATAGCCCCGCAGGAAAATATCTGCAGGAACGCGATGTAGCTCCGCAATATTTCAACTCCTATGGTTCACGTCGCGGCAACGATCTTGTGATGGCGCGCGGCACGTTCGCGAACATCCGCTTGAAGAATGTACTCGTCGAACCCAAGGAAGGCAACTGGACGAAGCATCACCCAAGTGGCGAAGTGATGTCGATGTATGATGCGGCTATGAAGTATATGGAAGTTGGCACACCGAGCATCATTCTCGCAGGTAAGGAATATGGTACCGGCTCCAGCCGTGACTGGGCCGCAAAGGGTCCGCTTCTGCAAGGTGTGAAGGCCGTGATCGCCGAATCCTTTGAACGTATTCACCGCTCGAACTTGGTCGGCATGGGCATTCTGCCATTGAAATTCCTTGATGGGCAGAGCGCTGAGTCACTGGGGTTGAAAGGCGACGAAGTCTTCGATATCGAAGGCCTGAGTGACAAGATGGCCCCCAAGTCTGTCTTAAACGTGAAGGCAACGAAGGCTGACGGTTCGGTGATCCAATTCCAAGCCACTGCCCTGCTAAACACGGACGTAGAAGTTAACTACTACCGCAACGGAGGCATTCTCCACACAGTGCTGAGAAATTTAGTGAAGTAAATTTGCGGTTCGTATTACATATAACAAAGAGACTCGCCGTTTGGCGAGTCTCTTTGTTATATCAAGTACGCAGTCCAGACTTTACTTGATTATAGTAATATACCCCACCGCTAATCAAGAAAGCCAACCCCATCACTATTGTAAATATTCCCAAAAATAAACTAGTGTTAATAGCAAAACAACCAAACACCATAAACAAAACACCAAACAAGGTCAGAAATATAATAGTAGCCGGCAATCTTCCTGATTTTAGCCCATAAGCCATTTTTGTTTTTTCCATCAAGTCCTGATAAATAAGAACCTCCTGCTTACAACGCTCAGAACACACCATAAAATTTTGGTCATTCGGAATGGCACATTGTTTACACATCGCCCTCACACAGTGCTTACAAATTCCCACCGCTTCTTCACTCTCATGAACATAGCATTTCATGTGGTCTCCTTGATTGTCAGGTTATTTCTTTTTTATTTTATCACTCTCGTAAAATGCTACACAAACTCTATCTCATGCTATCTAGTAGCATCTATCTCTTTGAACTAATTTTTAATTGAAATTCAAGCATATAATGAACGGATGACACGTAACGAAACCAGTTAGCACGGGTTTCGTTCTTTAGTATTTCATTTATTGGTAGATTCAAAGGAGTTTTATATGAATATCTATTTACTCGTTGTACGATTGGTCCATATTGTAGCCGGGATCATTTGGGGAGGTGGTGCTCTCATCATGGAGTTCTTTATTAGTCGAACAGTTATGAATACCGGGGAATCTGGTCAGAAATTTGTTCAGCACTTGATGAATAAGCTAAGATTCCATAAATTTATGACCGCAATGGCCATCTTGACCATCCTCGGGGGCGTCCTTCTCTACTGGCACGACTCGAATGGCTTCACCTCAGCATGGATGAAATCCAGCACAGGGATCGGTTTTGGCATTGGAGCTGTGTTCGGTCTTATCGCATTCATATTCGGCGCGATCTTCGGAGGAACCAACGCAAAGCTTGGTGAGATCGGCTCACAAATTCAAGGTAAGCCAACAGAAGCGCAACTTTCACAAATCCAGGCGCTCCAAAAACGGATCAAGACCGTCTCCCCCATCCATATCTACAGCATGATCCTTGCGATGTTCTTTATGGCAATTGCCAGATACTTAGTATTCTAGTCAAACAGGGATCGTTGATTTTCCATTTCAAACCGATAAAAGGAGCAAACTATGACGAAGAATATTTTTATGAGTTACTCCCGCCGCGAACTGGGATTTGTAGATGACCTGGTGAGCAAATTGGAAGGCGGCGGTTACAACGTCTGGTTGGATTACCGCGTGCTTATTCCCGGCACACCGTGGGCACAGCAGATCGATAAAGGACTTAACGACGCCGACACCGTTTTATTGGTGGCATCAAAAGCATCCATCGGCTCTGAATTCGTTGCGTTGGAATGGCGTCACTTTCTTGAAACCAATAAACGCGTCATTCTTCTGATCTTCGAAGCCGTGGACCTGCCCAAGGAACTCGAAAAATTCGAATGGGTAGACTTTCGCGGGAGTTACAAAGCCGGGCTTGACGAACTCTTCTCCCAGCTAAAACAACCCATACAAGAGGAACATCCTGTTCCAGAGACTGGCTTCAAAGCGCCTCCCATTGTCTGGGCCGCCGCCATTGTCAGTGTATTTGTAGCGCTCCTCTCGCTTTTTGAATATTGGACCCTGTTCATCCCGTTCATACTCGTTCCACTTCCCTACCGTATCTACCAACGCAACTACAACTTCACCCACGTACAAACTGCATTGCTCGCATTACCCATTGCATCCCTGCTATCTGAGATCGTTTATCAAGACCCGACCCTGCGCGATTTGGTATGGGCTGGTTTTGTACTGGGCATCATCCTGCTAATGATCTTGCGCTCTCCCGCCATGCAACGCTGGGGAAAGCCAGAAGCGATCATCCCCAAATACATCAATCCACAGAATATAAACCTCGAAAACCCGACACCCATTCCGTTCTATGTGGACCATGCCCCAGAAGACCATGTCATCGCTAAAGAATTAGCTTCCACCTTGAAAAAATATGGACATCCACAAACGGACAATATTCAAGACGCAAAAGCTGTGTTCACCCTGATCTCACGCTTCAAATCGGACACTGAGGCTGTTCCCGAAACGCAAATGCTTTTCCCAATCCTTGTGCAGACCAACAATGACATCTCGAAAAAGTTATCCAAGATCCAGTGGATCGACTTCCGCCCCGGCGTACGCGGGCTTGATGTCATTGCCAAACTATTGCCACAACCTAAAGAAATGCTCAAAGCGCTCGGTATGCGGCCTGTCAGTTCTCAAACTGTGTACTCTCCCATGATCACAGCGTTATATTACTTCATCATCTTTCTGAGTGTAGTAAACATCGGCACATCTTTGCACTATCTTCTCGATTCTCCAGTTTCATTAGAAGCATCCGAGATCGCGCTGGTCATCGGCAATATTCTCTTGTATTGTGCGCTTGCCTACTTCATGGTGAGCGGTTTAACAAGCCGCACAGGCCTGTTTTCCAAATTCGCTCTGGTGTTGGTCGGCATTCTAGTGCTAGGCATGATGGTCTACGGGCAAAAGTTACTCGATGAAAGCATCATCAGTCATCTTCACGAACAAGGTATCGAAGCGGATGAGATGGGTATCAGCTTTGTCAATCTTGCAGAATACATTTATTTCCTCGGCCTATTCATAATAGGACTTGTATTCTTCAGAAATAATCAAGATATAAAACGTTGGTTCCCATCGGGAAAATAACATAACTAAAAAGGAGACTTGCCATGATGGCAAGTCTCCTTTTTGATTTACATCAGTAACTCAAGCAAACCATTTGGATATAAAATGGACTTCCCCATCCTAAACTGATCCAATTCCATCCACACCGCACGGATGACTTCTCCGTTCGCCTCTTTTCCTTCGACTTCGGCCTGCTCATACAACCCGGAGTTTTTCAACACCCCATCATAGATCATCACGATCTCATGACCGGGAGTCCCATTGAAGGTGAAGATGTTTTCGAGCGTGCCGAGATAACGCACCTCCCCCACCTCCACATTGATCTCCTCCATCAACTCGCGTCGAACAGTCTCTTCAGCTGTTTCGCCAAACTCAATTCCACCTCCAAGCGGACGGTAGAATGTCTGATCTTTGAGCGGATCATATCCTTCATTGACAAGAATACGGTCGTTATGACGAAACACACAAATAGCCAATGGGCGGACTTTATGTTTTTTCATGTTCCCTCCAAAAAATGTAGGGGCGGGTTTGAAACCCGCCCCTAAGGCATCATAATGAAATCAATTCAGGTTGTTTCTGCAGGTTCGCCTGCATAGACCATGGCCCTGTCCACGTGACGGTAACAGGTAGGAGTTTGCCGCGCAAATCATCGTTCGATTCAACGAAAACAAGTTTATTGGTAGGAGTACGTCCACGCCAACGGCCCTTAACTTTTTCTTCAAACAATACTTCCACAGTTTCGCCAAGATATTTCTTGTTGATCTCACCGACAACTTGTTCTTGCAGATCGTCCAGCATGTGTAAACGGCGCATCTTTTCTTCTTCGGGAACATTATCGTCCATGCGGCGGGTGGCAACGGTCCCCTCTCGAACGGAGTATCGGGCTAAATGGGCCACATCAAGCCGAAGGTCAGAGAGGACGCGGTACGTTTCCATAAATTGCTCTTCGGTCTCGCCGGGGAATCCAACAATGATATCCGTCGCGATGGAGCAGTTAGGAATCCGTTCACGGATCTTTCCAACAAGATCACGATAGGCCTGTTGGGTATATCCACGTTTCATGTTAGCGAGTACTTCATCATCACCCGCTTGAATGGGAAGTTCAATATGCGGCATCACGCGCGGAAGTTCAGCGATAGCCTGTATCAGTTCATCATCAAAATAATTGGGATGAGAAGTGAGGAAGCGGATGCGTTCAATACCTTCTACATCGTGGATGATGCGAAGAAGAGCCGCCAAGTTGGGACCATCGGGGATATCCTTGCCGTAACGGTCAACGATCTGGCCAAGGAGGGTGATTTCCTTGACGCCTTGTTTTGCCAACGAACGGACTTCGCTCACGATATCGCCAACGGGACGTGAACGTTCAATTCCACGCTTATAAGGGATGATGCAGAACGTACAAGCATGTGAACAACCATAAACAATAGGCACATGGGCACTGATGAGCTTGCCTCGTTCGGCAACGGGCAGGATCAGTTCCTCGTCCATTGTGAGGAAACGACGTGTAGTTTCAGCATCTTCCATGGATTGAATCTCGCCCTGTGTAAGGTGCGAGATCAACGGGCCTGGGTCCGATGGCGGTGAGAAGACATCCACATACGGGAGTCGCTCACGGAGTTTTTCTGCACCACGCACACCGACCATACACCCCATCAAATTGATAACAAGGTTTGGGTTTTTCTTCTTCAGGGGCGCAAGCGAGGAAACACGCCCTATCGCCTTGTCTTCAGCAGATTGGCGTACGACACATGTATTTAAAACAATAACGTCTGCTTCTTCGATGGTTTCGGTAAAAGTATAGCCAAGATGCTCCAACGAAGAACCGACCCGTTGCGAGTCGGCGACGTTCATTTGGCATCCTTCGGTCCAGATGTGGTATTTCATAGGGGCGAATTATACCAAGTTCGTCTCATTTACAGAAAACAAGGTATGGAATAGGCACAGTTACAATACCACGCCCCTACTTATCCATTACCTCATAGAACAACTATTTACTCCCCCAGAGTTTGGGTTCCCAAATGTAGAAGCACTACACTGGACAGTAGTTGGACCTGTAATAAACTGAGTGTAATAAACGCCGTTTGAACCATATTGAACCTCGTGCTGTCCAGCGGGCACAGTAAAGGTTTCGCCTTCATTTGCAATATGCACAAAATTCCCTGAGTTTGACCCACCGCCAATGCTAACACTCAGGGAGTTATTGATCGAGCTAAAAACATTGCCGATCTTAGGCCCCATTACACGCATGACCGCAATCACTACAATACCAACCATGGCAAGGATGATGGCATATTCCACTAACCCCTGCCCTTTCTTTAAATTGGAAGATGAAAGGGATAAAAACATAATAAAATCTCCTATATATTATTATAACGCTCTGCAGGGTATTTTCGTTTCATGTTTATGGTAAAATGTTGACCGCTTCCCGAGAATCAACGGGATATTGGAGGGATGACCGAGCGGCTGAAGGTGCATGTCTTGAAAACATGTTTGGGTCACACCAACGTGGGTTCGAATCCCACTCCCTCCGCTGAGGGTTGCATGATAAAATAGCGAACGTTTGAGGTTTATTTAGCACAAGTTCCCTCAACTTGAAACCTCGAACTGAATACACGGGGAGGTGCCAGAGTGGCTGAATGGGCTCGCCTGCTAAGTGAGTGCTGGGTAAAACCAGTCGCGGGTTCGAATCCCGCCCTCCCCGCCACAAAAACACGTCCACATGGGCGTGTTTTTTGTTTCCTGTGCTCGTTATAATCTTGTCTGTTGAGCACATCTCAATCATATTAAGGAGCAAAGAATGAAACATCGATATATGATCGTGCTATTGATCATCGCACTATTATCTGCGTGTGGCCCTGCCCCAGCGCCTACGCCCATACCAGACACATTATTTGTCGACACCCGTACGGACCTTGGCCCAATCAGTCCATATTTATACGGAACCAACTATGGACCGATGCATGCAGTAACGTTAGATGCAATGCCGCTCGTTGAACAAGCAGGGTTTACCGTATTACGTTTCCCCGCAGGCGCATGGACCGACCAAGCTGACGTTCAAACTTTTCAAATAGACATGCTCATGGGTTTTGCAAAACAAGTAGGGGCCATGCCAACTATTAGTGCACGCTTGTTAGGTGGAACACCTGAAGCCGCTGCTGAACTCGTCCGCTACACCAATATTGAGAGAAAATATGGTGTAACCTACTGGAGCATCGGCAATGAACCATCCATTTACACTGAACTGCATTATGCAAAATACGATTACACTACCGAAAATCTCAATAAAGATTGGCGGCCTATTGCGCTCGCGATGAAAGCGGTTGACCCAACCATCAAGTTGATCGGGCCTGAGGTCCACCAATGGGACGATAACCCTGAAGCAACGCCAAAAGATTCTGCCGGACGTGAATGGGTAAGTGAATTTCTAAAAGTCAATGGCGACCTGATAGATGTTATCAGTGTCCATCGTTATCCCATGTATTCGCCGAGAACTCCGGTTACGATCCAAGACCTACGGGAAGATACGCGCAAATGGACCGCAGATGTGGAAGCGTTGCGCAATTTGGTCAAAGAGATTACGGGTCGTGATCTACCCATCGCCATTACTGAACTCAATTCTGATCCGAGTACTCAAATGAATCAGATAGCGTCGCCCGATTCGTTCTATAACGCTATCTGGTACGCTGATGTGCTCGGGCAGTTGATGAACTCTGACGTCTTCATGGTCAATCAATGGGTGTTATCACAACATGGTGGCGGGCTTGGATTACTTGATGGCACTAACGTCCGTTCCACTTTCTATGTTTTCCCCCTCTACAAGAACTTTGGCAACCAACAAGTGTACGCCGCATCTGGCGTAACAGATGTGGATATCTTCGCCGCTACACGTGCGGATGGAGCACTAACTCTGATGGTAATCAACTTATCAGACACAGAGCAGACTATTCCGCTTCAAGTAAAAGGTAAAAAGTTGAGCGAGGCCGAAGTCTGGTTATTGGATTCAACACACAACGCCGAAAACCTGGGGATACAAACTTTTTCAAAAGATGGCATGGTGACATTGCCCGCACAATCAGCTACACTATATGTGATCAAATGATTTGAAAAAAGGCGACAATCACTTTGTATGATTGTCGCCTTTTTATTTCAACATCAACTTCATTCCCAAATGGGACCCTTCGAAACCGAGTTTTTCGTAAAAGCGGTGCGCGTCTTTTCTGGACCTATGAGTTGTCAGCTGGATAAGGTGTGCATCTCGTCTTTGAGCTCGCTCAATTGCCCACTTCAGCATTTCCCTTCCAATTCCCCGATTACGAAACACCCTGCCTACGCGCACAGACTCAACCTGCGCACGTAATCCACCCTGAAAGCTAATTGATGGAATAAAAATAAGATGGAGAGTCCCCACAACCTCTCCATCCAATTCAGCCACGATCAACTCATGATTCGAGTCGTTTTCGATTTGTTCAAATGCTTTGTAATACGCTTCGGGCAATGGCTCATCATACTGTTCACGTTGACTCCCCAAATCATCTTCCGCAAGCATGCGCACAATAGTTGATAAATCTTCGCGTTTTGCAGTACGAAAAGTGATTTCGCTCATTCGCCCGTTGTTTGCTTGGTCAACTCGGCATATTCTGGATGTTTGCGAATATAAGCCGCCGCATAGGAACACATTGGGACCACACGCAAGGAATTCTCTCTGGCATATTCAAGCCCGGCTTGAACGATCTTTCCAGCAACACCACCGCCCCTCAAATCGGGGTGAACGCCTACATGTGTAATTACAAAATTCTTCCCATCCTGAATGTAATCCAGCTTGGAAAGTTTGCCATCGATCACGGTCTCAAAACACTTTTCGCCCGGGTTGTGGACTATTTGAATTTTTTCCATTGAATATTCCTCTTATTTCTGTTTCTCTCTGGCAAAGATCGCCATAAATTCCATAATGATCTTCAATGCCGCAAAGACCGTCGCTTCGCTTGGGTCAAGCGGAGGCGCGACTTCGACCAGATCAAGACCCACAAGTGGAAGTCCCTGCAACTCTTTGAGGAGAATGATCACATCTCGTGTGCTTAGGCCGCCGGCGTCAGGGATGCCGGTACCAGGGGCAAAGGCTGGGTCTAGGCAATCTATATCCAGTGAAATATGGACGGCATCGCAATCGCTCAACTTACTGCGAATACTGGTCGCTATCCGTTTCATGTTTCGTTCTGCCACATCGGCCGCAGTGTAAACGTTCAGACCGCCATTCTCGATCAGGTCAATTTCCTGATCTTCCCATGAACGTAAACCGACAAGACACACTTCTCCCGGTTCATAACCGGCCTCAAGCGCACGCCGCAACACACAGGCGTGAGATAACTTCGAGCCTGTGAACACATCGCACAGATCAGGGTGTGCATCCACCCATAATAAACCGAGTTTCTGGTCGGCATATTTTTCGCGCTGAGCTTGTAAGACCGGAATGCTGATGGAATGATCACCACCAAGAACGATGGGGGTATTAGGCAGCCCTGCTATTTTTTTACGTATTAGTTTGAAGTCCGTTATTTGATCTGCGACAGGAATATCGCCGAGGTCGGCCACGCGGATATCACCAAGAGGCGTGCGATCTTCGCTAAAGGGAGTCAAATGTGTGGACCAAAAGCGGATCCGTTCGGGGCCGAGGGCGGCTCCTTTCCGCGCAGATGCCGCGCCATCATAGGGAATGCCAAGGATGGAAAAATCAGCATCAGCGGAAGAAAGGTTTGGGTGGTGCAGATCAGCCCAAAGTCGATGAGTTGAAGCGGGGTCTGTCATAAGTCCTCCATTAAAAAATGATGTGCATATTTACCCCTATGGGCATTATATATCATTGACCCGCTTTTTGTTTGCCCGTACAATATTATTTATGAAATTGAACTCTGCCGGTTTCTTCAGGCCAGATCATGATCCTCCACAGGGAATTTACCTGTTGCATAACGTCTTAGTGTTACTTAACTTTTAATCAACCCGGAGGAAAAATGTCCACACCTTTTGTTTCAAAACGTGCACCTATTTACGCCGATGTCCCTGATGAGAAGTGGAATGATTGGCGTTGGCAATTGAGCCATCGTTTGAACACAGCAGAAGAGATCGAGAAGGTTCTGCCGCTGACAGACTCGGAACGCAAGGCATTACAAACACAGGGACTGTTTCGCGTGGATGTAACGCCCTACTTTATTTCATTGATCGACCCAAATGACCCTGATGACCCGACACGCAAACAAATCATCCCGGTTGCGGAGGAGATGAATGCTTTCACCGCCATGATGGAAGACTCACTTGCGGAAGACCGCCACTCTCCCGTGCCCGGGCTGGTCCATCGGTATCCTGACAGGGTTCTCATGCTGGTAACGACTCAGTGTGCGTCATACTGCCGCTACTGCACACGCTCGCGCATCGTCGGTGACCCCGGCCAAACATTCAACCGCCAGGAATTCGAGATGCAGATCGATTACCTCAAACGGACACCGCAAGTGCGCGATGTGTTGCTCTCTGGTGGAGACCCGCTCGTACTGGCGCCAAAAGTTCTTGAGGAATTGCTCACCCGCTTACGTGAGATCCCACATATTGAGATCATCCGCATCGGTTCGCGTGTACCGGTCTTTATGCCAATGCGCATCACACAGGAATTGTGTGAT
This sequence comes from Candidatus Defluviilinea proxima, assembly GCA_016721115.1. Lineage (NCBI taxonomy): Bacteria > Bacillati > Chloroflexota > Anaerolineae > Anaerolineales > Candidatus Villigracilaceae > Candidatus Defluviilinea > Candidatus Defluviilinea proxima. The sequence continues at coordinate 2,476,965 of JADKIW010000001.1, read as the reverse complement.
ATGCTCGCCAAGTTCCATCCGTTGTGGCTCAATATTCATGTGAACCACTCGAATGAAATTTCGCTGGAACTGGAACAAGCCTGCGACCGTCTTACACGAGCAGGCATTCCGCTCGGCAATCAGTCCGTTCTACTAGCGGGCGTGAACGACAATGTTCACATTCAACGCAAACTTGTGCAGGACCTGGTACGCATTCGAGTGCGCCCGTATTACCTGTATCAATGCGACCTGGTGGAAGGCGCGGGACACTTCCGCACACCGGTCGCAAAAGGCATTGAGATCATGGAAGGCTTGCGCGGACACACTTCCGGCTATGCTGTTCCACAATACATTGTGGATGCACCGGGCGGTGGCGGCAAGATCCCAGTGATGCCGAACTACTTGTTGAGCATGTCTGATCACAAGGTTATCCTTCGGAATTATGAAGGTTACGTAACGACCTACGAGGAACCAACAGACTACCTGCCCAGCAAAGCCGCAAAATTCAAAGGTGAAAAGAGACTGGAGCCCGGCCAAACCGGCGTCCACGGGTTGCTTGAAGGTGAGCAAATGTTCATCAAACCCGAGGGCTTCGATGAGACCCACGACCGTCATGGCATTCAGCACCGCCTCAAGGACGAGAAGAAATGGATGCCGCTCGGTATCGGTGACGGCTCTTCAAAATCAAACGAGAAGTAAAACGAAGGAGATTAAGTATGTATCAATCAAATAAACGAGTAATATTCATCCTCATGGCGGGCATCATCCTGCTTGCGGCCTGCGCCCCATCACAAGCCGCTCCCACGCAAGACCCGGCAGAAGTGCAACAACAGATTCAGGAAGCCGTTGCTTTGACCGTCGCTGCAAAGGACGCACAACAGGCTCAGGCATTGGCCGCTCAACCGACGAACACCCCGCTTCCGACTCAAACTGAAGCTGCTGCCCCCACACCAACCTCCCTCATCCCGACAGCGACTCCGTTCGTTGTTGTTCCACCCACAACTGCCCCAAGCGGTGGTGGTGGAGGTGGTGGTAGCTCCACAGCTAAAGCAGAATACTCTTGCGATGTGATCGGTCAACGGCCCTATGACGATACATACTTCAAACCAGGTGACCCTTTTGATGTCAAGTGGACCATCGTCAATACAGGTACAAAATCCTGGCGCGCCGGGCTCGATCTGAAATACAGCAATGGCCCCAAGATGACAGGATCCGGCTCATTCGAACTTCCTGCCATGGACCCGGGCGATCAGTATTCGGTTAGCTTCGATGCGGTGGCACCAAAGGACGAAGGCTATCAGGTTATGGTTTGGGCGCTCGAAGGCGGTATCTGCTTCCCGTACGTTCGCATCATTGTTGAGAACTAATAATCATCGTTGAACAGGTCAATGTAAAAGGGCGTATGTTGAATCGTAGAACAAAGCTATTGATGTGGTTTCTTGCCTTAGGCACAATATTAGCTTGTGTGCCAACCTTGAATGCGGCACCAGTTGTCCCCACGCTGGACCCGGGCGCGATCAACAAGATCATCGAACAAACCGCAAATGCCGCATCTACGCAGACGGCGAGAGCCCTGCCAACCTCTACGCCAACAGAAACAATCACTCCCACACCGCGTGGAACGAACACGCCTTCACCAACCATCACAGAGACTATCGTCTTCGTCTATTACACGCCGACGGCTTTTGTAATCCCAACCATTACGAAAACGTTCAGCCCCACCAGTAAAAATAACTACGCTTGTACGCTTCTGGATAGCCCAAAGAACAGGGAAATCTACAGCCCGCGAGTGGATTTCAATGTGAAGTGGCGGGCAAGGAATGTCGGCAGAAAAGTATGGGAACGTACCGGAGTTGAGTTTATCTACGACAGTGGCGATAAATTCCATTTGGTGGAGGGCTACGATCTTTCTCGAACGACCTTGATCGGTGAAGTAGCGGATCTGATCGTGGAGATGCGTGCCCCCAAAGACCCCGGCACCTACAACACAACCTGGGTTCTACTGGCAGGCAAAGAGAAGTTCTGCAACATGAAATTGACTATTATTGTGAAATAAACAATCATTAAATAAAAACAGTGGCCGCTCGAATGGGCGGCCACTGTTTTTATTATCTACACAATAGATTACTGGGGATCAACAGGAGGAGTTTCAGTAGGTTGCTCAGGTTTCTTGCGTAAAGTGAAGAAGCCAACACCAGCCGGGATCAAGATCAAAATCAAGGCCACACAAAGCAAACCAACACCGGCCATCGGGTGCATACGGGAATTATTGAAAGTTCCCCGTCCCACCGCAGTCAATGCACCAAATAAACACAAGAACAAGCCCGGACAACCGCAAAGAACCACTGCGGCAATAGTGGCAATTATGCCCGTATTTTTATTGTTCATCTTTTCTCTTCTCCATAAAAATGAATTTAGGTCAGTATACAGATATAGAAAACGGGATGCAAGTCTTTTTGCATCCCGTTTGTACTAACTTCGCAACTTCGCGCCAACCTCATGCTCCAGCCGTTTGACGATCTTCTTGCGGATCGCGGCGGCATCGGCATCAGTCATTGTTTTGTCGGATTGATACGTCAGGCTATAAGCCAGTGACTTTTTGCCTGCGCCGATCTTTTCATCACGATAGACATCGAACAACTTGACATTGGTCAGCACCTTGCCGCCTGTTTGGCGGATCAACGCTTCCACCTGGGATGCTGGGACTGCCTCATCCAAAATGACAGCAATATCCTCGAGGACGGGGGGCACATCAGCAACGGGTTTAATTCCGTAGGTCGGGGAAACGGAACGCAACACATCGAGGTCAAATTCTGCCGCGAGGACAGGCGCGTCACCGACTTCGTATTTATCTTTCACTAACGGATGCAATTCACCGAACACGCCGACGACTTTGTCACCGATCTTAATTTGTGCGGCTTTGCCTGGGTGCAGGTAGGGAACAGCGTCAGCTACAGAGTAGGTAATGTCTGTGAGGCGGAGACCGCTCAAAAGGAGTTCGAGGCGTCCCTTCATATCGTAGAAATCAAGATGAGGAGAGTCTTTCACATCCCATGCCAGCGCTTCTCGTAATCCAGTCATCACAAGGACGAGCTTGCGTGGCTCGTTGGGGAGTTCATTTTTGACAGGCTCGAAAACGGGACCGATCTCGAACAACGCAATGGATTCGGCACGCACGTTCTTTTCAACCGACTCAAGCGCGGAGGCAAGCAGGCTGCGACGCATGACGCTCCGTTCGGGGGCAATGGGATTCGCAAGCACAACATATTCATCGTGATGCACAACGCGACCTTCACGCTCGGGCGAGGTCATGCGATAGCTGACGATCTCCTGCAAGCCAAGGCGGACGAGCAGGTCGCGCACATGCTCCTCCCACTCGTGAATGGGATTGCCGATCTGCGGCGGGAGCGAATCGGACATGCGTGTTTCGGGGATGTTGTCGAAGCCATAACTGCGGGCGACTTCTTCAAGCACGTCGGCGAGACCGATGACACCTTCACCAATATCGAGGCGATGCGAGGGAGCCGTGACACGTAAACCATCTTTTGTGGTTTCGCATTTGAATTCAAGGTGTGTGAGAAGTTCAGAAACCTTCTCAATGGTGAGGTCAATGCCAAGCAGACGCTTGACATCTTGTGTTGTGACATCAACCACTGAGTCTTTCGGTTGAAGCGGATACTCGTCCACGAGTCCAGGCGCAACCTTGCCACCTGACCATTCAGCCATGAGCTGAAGTCCGCGCTTGACGCCGATTTCTGACTGTGAAGGATGCACACCACGCGAGAAACGGAAGGATGCTTCGGAAGGAAGGTTATGTTGCTGTGCCGTCTTACGGATATTGATGAAGTTCCACGCCGCGCCTTCGAGCAGGATGTTTTTGGTCTTGTCAGTGACTTCGGATTCGGAGCCACCCATCACACCTGCCAGCGAGAGCGAACCTTTTTCGTCACAGACCAACACATTCGTGGACGTGAGCGTGCGCTCGTTGCCGTCCAGTGTTGTGAGTTTCTCGCCATCCTTTGCGGAACGGGTACTGATCTTGATATTGTTCTTGCCTGCGCGTTCTTTGAGAACATCGTAATCAAAGGCATGAAGCGGCTCGCCCTGATCGAGCATGGCATAGTTGGTCGCATCTACGATATTGCTAATGGCACGGATGCCCGCAAGGCGCAAACGACGTTGGATCTTGTATGGACTCTGTTTGATCTCCACATCACGGATCAAGCCAAGAACAAAGCGCGGATTGAGTTCGGGGTTGCTGATCTCGATGGAAACCAGTTTTTCGATGGCTTCGCCTTCGGTCTTGTATTCGATTGTCGGCTTCTTGAGCGAGCGCCCAGTCAATGCGGCAAGTTCACGTGCAATACCGATGATGTTCGCATTGCGTGCCATGTTCGGCAAAATGGAAACATCCAGGACGGCATCGCCCATGTAATCCACAAGCGGCATGCCCACGGGAGCATCGTCATCGAGAATGATGATGCCTTCGTGTTCTTCCGAAATGCCAAGTTCTTTTTCTGATGCCACCATTGAATAAGACTCAACACCGCGGATCTTGGCGCGCTTGAGCGTGGTCAGCACAAGTCCATCGGCATGACCATCATAGAGGGTTGTCCCTTCTTTGGCATAAGCAACTTTAATCGGCTTGGGGAGTTTGCCCGTGCCCTTCAAATGGAAAATGTTCGGCGCACCCGTGAGCACAACTTGATCCTTTTCACCATCGAACAAGTCGAGCAAAGTCAACTTGTCCGCATTGGGATGCGGATTCACTTCACGGATCTCTGCCACGACGATCTTGTCACGCTCCCAGCCAATACCGCTGGTCTTGAATTCGTGACGTTCGCCGTCCTTATAGGTTGGCATCGGCAGACCCGCATATTTGATCTCGTCCACTTCCATACCAGCGAGAGTCAACTTGCGGGCAATGTCTTCGACGGAGAGACCGTCAAGGTCAATGTAATCTTTTAGCCATGAGAGAGGTATTTTCATAATTTACTCCAGTGAGTAGAGAATAGAGATTAGATAAGTAGTGAGTAGATAGTTAGATAGTGGTGTCTTCAGGGTTGTTGGAGTCGTGTGAAGAGTCAATTTCGTAAGGCTCGGCATCTTCACGAACTTTGTAATTTGCACCAGGCTCGTTTTCACCTTGTTTACTTTTCTTGAGGAAGGCGATATAGCCGTTGAGCATTTTCTCGATCTCTTCGCCTTCGTTTTCTAATTCTTTGTAAAGTGTCTCGGGTATAAAGTTCACTTCAAGGCAAAAGATCAAGTGACTGAGCATTTCTTCCAAGGAGCCTCGAGCGTTGTAGCAAAAACGGACATTATCCTGATAATAGAATCGTCCATATCCTTCTGCAATATTGGCAGAGACCCTGAGAGATGAGCGACGGAGTTGTTGATTCAGGTTCCATTTTTCTTCGGGCGGGAGCAAAGATATAACTTGCTTGTAAACCTTAACTGCATAATCCTTCGCCCTAACCCAAACCTGCAACTTCTTCAAACCCTGTATACTCATTTATCTTCCTTCACTAATCTCTAATCTCCATTCTCTAATCATCTAATTTAGAACTGTTCCAGGAAACGAAGATCGTTTCCCCAGAAATAGCGAATGTCGTCGATCTTATAACGCAACATCAACTGGCGTTCAGGACCCATGCCCCAGGCATAGCCCGAGTAACACTTCGGGTCGTATCCGCCGTTTTGTAACACAACAGGGTGTACCATGCCGCACCCAAGAATTTCGAGCCAGCCCGAGTTCTTGCATACACCGCATCCCTTGCCACCACAGACAAAACATTCCACATCCATTTCAGCGGATGGCTCCGTGAACGGGAAGTACGAAGCACGGAAACGCGTATGAGCATTCTGTCCGAACATACGATGTGCAAAGTCGATCAGTGTTCCCTTCAAATCAGCGAAGGTGATGTTCTCGCCCACCACAAGTCCCTCTACCTGATTGAACTGAATTTCTGAACGCGTTGTGATCTGCTCATAGCGGAAGCACATGCCAGGCAGAGCAATGCGAATCGGCGGCGGGTTCTGCGGGTTCGTTGCGGCAAACTCGCGCATCGCGTGGATCTGTCCCGGCGATGTATGCGTCCGAAGCACGATTGGGTTCTCGCCCCGCCCCTCCGCTTCCACGAAGAACGTATCCTGCATATCACGCGCAGGATGGTTCGGCGGGAAGTTCAACATTTGAAAATTGACTTCGTCCGTTTCCACTTCACGCGATGTATACACTTGAAAACCCATGTCCGCGAGAATAGCCATTACGCGACGCAATTGTTGCGTGGATGGATGTAACCGTCCCAGATGCACATTGCGTCCGGGCAACGTCACATCCAATTGTTCTTCTTCAAGGGATTTCGCCAACGCGGCATCTTTGATCGCCTTAGCCCTTTCCTCCAAAGCAGACTCCAATGCCACCTTCACACGGTTCGCCGCCGCGCCGACAGCTGGTTTCTCTTCCTTGGAGAGTTTTCCCAGCCCTGAAAAAACCTGCATCAACGGTGAGCTACGTCCAACATTCGCCACGCGCCAGGCATCCAGCGCGGCCTGATCGGTGATCGCGGCTAACGATTCCAATGCAGTCTTTTCGATCTCGTTCAATTGTTCCAACATTCGTACCTCCAAAAATCTGACCGTAGACGATTGACCATTGACCATTATCTATCGTCCGTCGTCTACGGTCTATAGTCCAAAACAAAAACCTCCCGTCCGCAAATGGGACGGGAGGGAGATTCCCGTGGTACCACCCAAGTTGACCACTCTCGTGGTCCTCTTTGTGCTGACTAACATCAGCCTCCCCTATAACGCTGGGATTGCGATTCGCACTACTTATACATTTCACACGAATGGCTCAAGAGGGAACTTCAACTGATTTCGGACGAGTGCAATTTCACCGCTTACCTTGCACATCTCTGGCGGCTTCTGCCAGTTTACTTTCCTCTGTCACTGCCTTTATATTTTTGGAATCAGGGAGCTTGCTCCCGTTTTTACACCAGCAAGCTGGTGTATTCCATATTGGTTGCGCTTTATTATCTGCGAAAACGGGACGGTGTCAAGGCTGGAATCCTGTTTGAATAGGTGAAGCAGGCTTAGGCTTGACAAGAAGCGTTTAATTCAGCACTTCAATACTTGGCTCCAAAGGGATGCGCTCGACCAAATCCAGAAAATCCTTATTGGTTACTTCGGATTGGGGCTTATCTAACAAAGCCAGCAATGTCGCTTCCATCACGTTCGTACCAAAACTGCGACCTTCGAGCCGCGGCGTAACGGTGACCAAGATATGCAGGTTTCGTTTTTTGAGCTCTTCAACATTCTTCGCTGTAGTCGTGTTCGTAACAACGATCTTGCCTGTCAGGTCATCAGGCATGTACTGGCGGATCTGGATAAAGTCACCCGCAATGACAGTAGAACGTTCATAGTATTCTGTCCATTTTGATTGAGGTGGTTTATCCTGCTCTGAACCAAGCGCATAGAACCACTTAAAGGGCAGGTTCGTGATCACGGGTAAAAGGATCGCCGCCATCAGGCGCACACCCGCCAGTGTTTTGATAGGGATAGGGATTCCCAATGCGAACATGAGATCAGCAAACGTAACATCAAGACCTGCATCTACCATGGCTTCACCCATACCGTAGCGGTCCACGGCAGTAGTCTGCAAAGCAGGCATACCTTTGAGGGTTTTGCCTTCCTTTTCATTAAGATGCTTCTCAAGAAACTGAAAAGCGCGCTTTTCAAGAATACCTTTTACACCATTCCCATCCCCCACTTTGCTGACCTTGATCGTTTTACGAATGCGGTGAACATCACGAAAGTAATACCGTTTATCTGCGACTCGCAAAAAGAATTCCAGCCCGCCTACACCAAAAGCATCCACTTTGCCATCCATCTCAGCATATTGTTGAACAGCTTTCTCAAAATCCCCGTTGGTGCCCCGCCTCGAAAGTTCACATTCCTGACCAAGAAAGGTATGTCTGGTTGTATGATCGCGCGATGAAGACCCCACACTAATGGACAATACTTTTTTCATATACCACTCCGAAGGTTATATAGTTTTACTGCATCTATCACTGGCGTATAAGTTTCAAAACCCGTACACGCAGTAAAAGATACCCCATACAACCTTGTCCCGGTCACTTAACGGCAAACCCCGCGATCACTCGCGGGGTAGCCCTTAGACCAACTCAGAGGGAGGAGAGAGTTATGTATGCCTTTACAGGCGTTTTGCTTTCAAAACAGGCTTTTCAGCCTATTTCGTTTACGAGGGTCGCACATCAGGGTTCGTACCGCACCAGGCACAAACCATTTTGTCCATGGCGTTGCATTCCAAGGCATGAGAACAGCGCTGGGCAACGACATGAGGCGGTTGATCGGGCATTTGATCAGAAGGATATACAACCTGCGATTCTAAAAAGATCTCATGCCCAACATGTTCACAATAACGGATCTTGCTAATTTGCCATTTTTTCTGAGTCATTTGACACCTCCAGTGTACAGCGCCATTGTAGGGCAAATAAAAAACGCCTGCTAGTGACAGGCGTCACAAATTGGAATGACAATCCGCCTATTGTGGATGAGACTTCACCAAATTATTTTCTGTCTAATTGATAGACATCGCCACCGTCCGCTACAAGATAGACTTCCCCACCCTGATCCTGCCCGAAGGATGTGATATTGAAATCCGCGTCGAACAACAATTGGTTCTGCCAGCCATTCACAGACTTGATCAACCCCCAAATTTTCCCTGTGCAATAATCGCCGTAGAGGTAGACTCCGTTCCACTCGGGCATGGCTCCACGGTAGACGTATCCACCAGTGACGGAGCAACCGCCTTCGGAATGGCTGTATTCTGCAACAGGCTCGATCAGATCGGGAGATGCGCTGCCCTCAAAATCATGTTTACCTTCGCGTAAGTCCCAGCCAAAGTTGGCACCACCGGGAGAATTTGCAGGAAGATAATCGATCTCTTCATAAACGTTCTGCCCTACATCGCCAATGTACAAATCGCCTGTTTGTTTATCAAATGAAATCCGCCACGGATTGCGAAGTCCGTATGCCCAGATCTCATTCCCGAACGGGTTATCAGCAGGGACGGCATATGGTTCGGCTGAGTTAACATCCAGTCGCAAGATCTTGCCAAGTAACATGTCTGTTTTTTGTCCATTGCCAAATGGATCATCTGCCGCGCCGCCATCGCCCAAACCGGCATAGAGATACCCATCAGGGCCAAATTGCAGTGTGCCACCATTGTGATTTGGGAAGGGTTGCTTTACACGCAACAGATTGACTTCACTGGAAGGGTTGGCTGTATTTGGGTCACCAGAAACCTGAAAGCGGGAAATGAAAGTATCGCCGCCACTACCGGTGTAGTTCACGAAGAAATATCCGTTTTGTGCGTAATTGGGGTGAAAAGCCAACCCAAGCAAACCTCTCTCATTTGAGTCGTTATTTACGCGATCTTCGATATTCAAAAACGGATTTGAAAGCAACTGTCCATTCTCAATGATTCGGATACGGCCCGCTTTCTCGATCACAAACAAACGTCCTGACCCATCGGGTTGCAAGTCAACGGGACGTTCGAGGCCAGAGACGACCATTTGCCAGGTGTAGTTGTTGGCATCGGGGAATGCCGAAACATCAGATGGCAGATCGGTGGGAGGAACTGATGTCAGTGTAGGTAAATCAGGGATTGTTGTCGGGGGGACAAAGGTCGGTAAATTGGGATCAGGCGTCGGTGTAGGAGGAAGCGGGGCACTTAATCCGCTACAAGCAAGAAGAGGCAATACCAATAATAGGATCAGGTAGCGTTTCATTGTATCTATTTCACATCCGTAGATTCAGCGTCGATCACATCATCGGTATCTGTGGTGTCGAGGTTGCTTTGCAGATCGCTCATATGCTCCTTGACCACATCACGAGGGCAAAGTTCAATGAAGAGATTGGAACCAAACCAGACGATAGCCGCATCGTCGAGCGCAGATATGCCGGGAATACCCATGATGATATCAAGAGGTGAAACGAGATATACAAGGGTGCCAAGGGGAATGAGCTTTGTCCATGCGCTGACCCTTCGGTCGCCAAGAAGACGCAAGATGAGTTTTGTTTGAATAACCACATTGTGTAATACGCCGCCCTGAGATTGGACGATCGATCTATTTTGTTTTTTGTCAGCCATTTGTATCTCCTGTTTATCAATATGTTGCATTTGTTTTGAGATGTCGACACAAACATCTTCATATCATTATACCTAACACATGTAATGTTTCTGTTTGCGTTATATCAGATATATACGAAAGAGCTACCCTAAAGTGTCAGTGTTGGTTTATGGCAATCATACAAAAGTCACCGTAGTTTCTTGCTGACATAGCGCGTCACGCTTACAATTCAGCCTTATTCAAGTAACCGAAAAGCAAGGAGAAAAATATGTCCCGTAAAAATGTATTGATCATTACTATTTGTACTGCTTTATTTATGCTGGCCTGTAACTTTGGAGGGCTTCTCACGCCAAAACCCACCGAAGCACCAGCAACCGAACCCGCATCGGTAACCGACACCCCGGCACCTACCGAAACGAACAACATGACATCGATGTTGGAACGCTTGGGTGGAGAAACCTGCGAAGAAAATACAGATTTCACCTGCGTGACGATCCAGGTCCCATTGAATCACTTCGATACGGCCAACACAGAGACATTGGACGTGGTCTTTGCAGTTGCGCCCGCAACAGGAGAACGCTATGGAATGTATGTGCAAGCATTCCCCGGCGGTCCCGGCGGTGAAGGTATCAGCTCAGGTGGTCTGTATTGGATACCAGAAACCATTCTGGAACATTTTGATATTGTTTACTTCGATCAACGCGGACTTGGGCTTTCCGGTCCCTTAACCTGCCCCACTGCATACGCAAAAGATTTTCTGGGGTATTTGAATGAGACCAATAAAGCCGGGCTGGAAGGGTACGATACACCAGCCGAACAACAATCCGCCATTGATGATGCTCGCACCTTCGTGGAAAGTTGCGTGGCAGAGATCGGCATCGACCCAGTCAAATTGAATTACTACGGCACAGATCAAGTGGCCGAAGATATTGAATCTTTCCGCAAGGAAGTGGGCGATGAAAAGTTCTGGCTGTATGGTGTAAGCTACGGCACCGCTGTGGCCCAAACCTACGCCGCCTCACATGCGGACCGTCTTGCGGGTCTCGTCCTTGACGGAACAATTGATATGACGCTGACAGGAGAAGAAGGCGCTCTCGCGCAGGAAAAAGCCTTCGACAAAGTCCTTGTCGCTGTTCTCAAAGCCTGTGATGCAGACGAGGCTTGTGCGGCAGAGTTGGGCGGCGATGCATTGGCAGTTTACGATAAACTTGCCGCGCAAATCTCAAAGAAACCCATGGCCTATGAATTCCCTCTACCTGACGGAACAAAGGTGAAGCGCACGTTCACGTTCAATCAATGGGAATACACCACTGCGTATCAAATGTACTCCCTCGGCGGACGCATGCTATTCCTGCGCGCCCTGGCTTCTGCCAATCAGGGAGATATTATCCCCATGGCGCGTTTGTTATATCAACAGGCAAACCTTGACCCCGCCACAGGAGACTACATCGGTGACCCAACATTCTCAGATACGATGTTCTACGATGTGAACTGCACCGACGACTCGTATTTCAGCGGCACGCCAGAGGAAAAGATCGCCAAGACGATCGAGGCAGGACAGGCATCCAACGGCACCGTGCCGCGTGTGGACGGTAGCGTATACACAGGTTTGTATTGCGCCTTCTGGCCCAGCGCACCGAAGGAAGTTGTCAAGAATGAGCCCCTGATCGCTGACGGTGTGCCAACGATTGTATTGAATGCAACGCTCGACCCCGCCACCCCATTTGAAGAAGGGAAAGTCGTTGCTGAACGTCTGGCAGATGGATATCATATCTATGTCGATGGAGGCCTTCATTCCATATTTGGTTATGGAAACGAATGCCCTGATGATTACATCACGAACTTCCTCGTCAAAGGCGAACTGCCTGCCGAGCGTGAGACCGTTTGTAAGTGGGATCCGTCCGTTGTGCGGGCTTATAAGCCTCTCATCGCCAAGGACGTGAGTGACTTTGCCGACCCGCTGGAGGTTTTCCTCGCAATCGATTCGAACCTTCTCTCGCAACCCGAGTTTTATTACAGCGATTTCAGCGAGGATGTCTCATTTGCCTGTAACTACGGCGGATCGTTCACATTTGGTCCCAGTGAAACAGGCGAAGCATACTCGTACGAAAACTGCGCCTTCACAAAAGGCTTCGCGATCACAGGTAAAGGCGGCTACGACTCCAACAGTGGCGTCCTGACCCTTGAAGCAGAAATCAGCGGCAAGAAAAAGGGAACGCTCACCTACACCAAGAACTACGACGATGGCACAAGCTCCGTCACTGGGGAATACGGTGGCGAGACCATAGACTTGAGCCAGTAAGATTTACCAGAAACAAGAAGACAGTCACTGTATAGTGACTGTCTTCTTTATCTTTTATCATGCCCTATCTCATTGATGGACACAATCTGATTCCCAAACTTGGGCTTCGCTTGGATTCCCCAGACGATGAAATGGAACTCGTTGCCATTCTTCAAGAATTCTGCAGGATCGAACGCAAACAAGTGGAAGTCTATTTTGACGGAGCGCCTACGCCTCATGCCGGCACCCGCAAGCTGGGCACTGTAACCGCGCATTTTATTCCGCTGGGAACCACCGCTGACGATGCCATTCGCAGACAACTAAAGAAGATGGGCAAACGCGCAAAGAATCTCACTGTTGTTTCATCCGATAGACAGGTAGGAGCAGATGCACATGCTGTACAAGCAGAAGTCATATCATCAGAAACATTTGCCATGTTACTCAGGCAGGCCCGCAACTCTGCCCCCAAGCCATCTGAAGATCGCAAGCTCTCAAAACAAGAAGTAGAAGATTGGCTCAAACTGTTCGAGGCAAGAAACCACAAACAACGGTAACGAGTAATTAGGATAATCTGTATCGAATTTCTAATAAAAAATTAATGTAGTTTTTTTCGTTCAAGAGTATATTCAATCCATCGACACCTGCCCTCCCCCTTTATTGGTATTAGGTGTCTCTGCCACCGCTTTGAACAGCATGTCCCCCCCATGCTGACAGGGCGGTGGTTTTTTACTCCACCCGGCCTCCAGGCGATATAATCCAAATATGAAAACCGCTTATACACTCGTCTCCTCTCCCAACCATGTGTATCCCGAGCATCCTGAACGACCAGCGCGATTAGGTATTCTGCAACCACGGCTCGCATCTTTCCATGCAGAGCTATTGGATGTAAAACCCGCCTCACACGAACAGATCAGTCTGGTCCATGATCCTGAACTTCTTACTACGCTGGAAGCGATTTGCCGTGAACAAGCGCCCGGCATCATTGATCATGCCCCCACATATGTAACAAAAACTTCGTTCGATGATGCCCTGCTCGCCGCCGGCGGAGTCATTACCTGCTCACGAGCAGTGATGAACGGAGATGCTCATAACGCCTTCGCCATCGTCCGACCGCCAGGGCATCACGCAGAGCCCGATAAAGCAATGGGATTCTGTATCTTCAACAATGTTGCTGTTGCGGCAAGAGATGCTCTGGTACAAGGATTGGATCGCGTGATGGTCATTGACTATGATGCCCATCACGGTAACGGGACGCAAGCCGCATTCTTGAATGACGAGCGTGTTGCATTTCTATCGGCACATCAATGGGGCATTTACCCCGGCACAGGAACAACAATGGATGCGCCGCACGCCAAGAAGCGTATCGTCAACGTCCCATTGCCTGCACGTGCTGGTGATACCGTTTACGAACAAGTCGCAGATCAAATCTTCAAACCATTCGTCGAATCATTCAAGCCACAAATGATCTTTATTTCTGTTGGCTTCGATGCGCATTGGAATGATCCCATCACCATGCTCGGGTTATCATCCGAGGGATATTACATGTTGGCGAACAAAACTGTCGCTTTGGCGGAGGAATACTGCGATGGGAAGATCGTCTTCGTTCTCGAAGGCGGCTATGACCCGCTCAACGTGGCTAACGGGGCAGAAGCGACATTCGACGCATTGACCAGTTCAAAGTCCAGAAAAGACGCGAATGATCTAAGTCCGCATAAGGAACCAGATTGCGAGGTGCGCATCGAGGAAGTACGTAAGTGGCATGGATTCTCTTGAGTCATCTTTTATAATTGCTGAGTCAATTTTGCCATAAGGAGCAATCATGGGACGAAGAAGAACTGTCGGATATATTGAAAATGTATGGACTTGCCCAAACTGCGGAGGGGAAAATAAGGGCAGTTTGAAGGCATGTGATGCCTGTGGTGCGCCCCAACCAGAGAATGTGCAATTCCATCTTCCATCGGAACAAAAACTTGTGAAAGATGAAGCGGCGCTCAAAGCCGCACAAGCAGGCGCGGACATCCATTGTGGGTTCTGCGGCACACGCAACCCTGCTACAGCTGAAACGTGCTCACAATGCGGTGGCGATCTAAAAGAAGGCAAAGCCCGTGAAGCGGGGCGAATTATGCAGGCCCCGCCTCCCCGCCCAACAGTGATCAAATGCCAGAACTGCGGAACTGAGAATCCCGGCACGAACGTCAATTGTCTACAATGCGGAGCGGCGTTGCCAAAAGTTCAGGCGGCTCAGGCAGTACAAGCCGTCGCGGCACCAGCAGTTGCACAGAAACCGATGGCTCTTGCATCCAAACCTGCAGCACCAAAGAAAACAAACTGGCTGTTGATCGCCGCTATTGTAGGCGTGCTGGGAATTTGTTGTGTTGCGATCGGAGCCTTGTTCCTCATCCCTACTTCCTCGGTGCAAGCTACTGTGACCGACGTACACTGGCAAACAAATGTACCCGTGCAAGAAGTGCAGGCTGTTGACTATTCAAACGAAAAAGGGAACCCGCCTTCTGGTGCGTATGATGTTTCCTGTCATAACGAAAGTCGCGATGTCTGCGAACAAAAGACAATCGACAAAGGCAACGGCTACTCGGAAGTTGTGGAGGAATGCCACACGGAAACCGATCAATATTGCTCCTATACGTTGGATGAATGGAGAACCATTCAAACCTACACGCTTGATGGCAACAACCTACAGCCCGTCTATGATTCTCCCAACCTTGCCAGTGACCAGCGTATCGGCGATAAAAGCGAGGAGTTGACGGTCAATTTCTCAACAGACAAAGGCGACAAAACTTACTCTCCCAGCACGATCACTGAATTCCAACAATATGAAGTCGGGAGCACATGGAAATTGAAATTGAACTTACTTGGTGGAATAGTAAGCGTAAACCCATAAATATCTGAACAAAGAAAACTCCTGATATGTTCAGGGGGGTTTCTTTATAATCACGCACAACATCACCACAAAAGGAGCATGGGAAATATGAAACTCATTGGGGCTGGGTTTGGACGCACAGGCACGTTATCACTGAAAAAGGCTCTTGAACTGATCGGGTTTGGTCCCTGCTATCACATGGACGAAATGATCCGCTACCCACAGCACATGGATGTGTGGAAAGCGGTCGCACAAGGCAAACCTGTTAACTGGGATGATATTTTCGAGAACTATCAATCCTCGCTCGATTTTCCTGCCAGCTTGTATTATCGCGAGTTGTTGGCGGCCTACCCTGATGCGAAAGTGGTACTCACCGTCCGTGAACCTGAGCGTTGGTATCAAAGCATGTACGAGACCGCCTACACAATGATGGAGTTATACACGCCTGCGTGGGTAAAAAAGTATGTTCCGCAATACAAACGCTTTGCCGACTTGATCGACGTAATGATCTGGAATGGGTTATTCAACGGCAAGTTCGCAGATAAGGAACATGCCATTCAAATCTTCAATGCACATATCGAAGAAGTCAAGAAGAATATCCCTGCGGAAAAGCTTTTGATCTTCAACGTAAAAGAAGGATGGAAACCGCTCTGTGACTTTCTGGGAATTCCTGTGCCTGAAGACATTCCTTTCCCGCATATCAACGATCACGAAACAGTGAAAAAGCAAATTGAAAGAGCACGCACGATGTATCAGGTTATCCCTTATGTTGGGATTGGGATCATTCTTCTAATCGTCTGGTTGATGGCGAAGCTTATAATCACCTAAACACTGGTAATTGATCATTACCTTTATCAGACAAACTCCTGACCATCATTCAGGAGTTTGTCTTTATAATCCAGCCGCACATATCACTGTATACGATTTGGAGTCAACTTGAATCACTCGCTCATCACCACCTTGAGAAGCCTACGTGGCAACCCGCGCGGATGCGTCTACAATGAACCGTTATGGGGTATTCCCTATTTTCTGTATCTGCCATACGTTTCGATCTACATGCTCGCACTGGGACTTTCCGATGCGCAGATCGGAACCATCGCCAGTATCAGCCTGGGATTTCAGGTGATCTTTGCATTGTTCGGCGGCATCATCACCGATAAGCTGGGACGCCGCCTCACTACACTGGTCTTCGACATTATTTCCTGGACGATCCCATCAATCTTAGCCGCCATTGCTCAGAACTTCTGGTATTTCCTCATAGCGGGCATTATCAATAGCGTCTGGCGCATCACCCATAATTCATGGAACTGCTTGCTCGTGGAAGACGCCGATAAAGATCAACTCGTGGATATTTACACATGGATCTATATCGCCGTCAACATATCGGGTTTTGTAGCGCCGGTGGCGAGCCTGCTGGTGAACCGATTCACCATGGTGCCCACTGTGCGAGGCTTGTATATCTTTGCGGCGATCATGTTCACGGTCAAGGCGATCATCACCTATCGCATGACCACAGAGACACAACAAGGCATCATCCGCCTGGAGGAAACACGCAGTCAAAGCATATTCAGCGCATTGATCGAATATCGTGGCGTTTTTCAGGATGTATTACGCACGCCTCAAACACTCTATACAGCAGGCATCATGCTCGTGATCAGCATTACGACCACGATCTCAAACAACTTTTGGTCAATCATTGTGAAAGAGAAACTTCTTATCCCTGAGGGAAGTTTGGGATACTTCCAATTCGTCAGGTCGGCTGTGATCCTGTTCTTTTTCTTTGTCGTCATGCCACGTATCAACAAATTACATTTCAAACTTCCCATGGCAATTGGTTTCCTTGGTTTTGTTCTTAGTCAGATCATTATTATTGTTTCACCGGTACAAAGCTATGCGTTCATCGTCGCCAACGTCATCATGGACGCCAGTTGTTTCGCCGCAGTCAGTCCGCTTGTGGATAAGATGGTCGTGCTGACAGTTGACCCCAAAGAACGCGCACGGATCCAGTCCATTCTCGCGGTGGGCATCATCCCTCATTACTGCCCCATTTCCATGGATCGCTGGCAATCTTTCAGAGATCAACCGTATCTATCCCATGATTCTCAATACCGTTTTATTTTCTGTTGGCGCAGCGCTGGCGTATCTGGCTGGCAATGCTTCACAAGAAGCTTCTTCCGTGGAAGCTATAATCCCATCATAAATACAACACCTTAGTAAGAACCTATGATGAACAAAGACTATCAGGAATTAATCGAAAACTATATACGGCTTGCGCTGTCGATTAACGAACATTTGCCGGGGTATATCGATTCGTATTTCGGCCCTGACGAATGGGCACAAGATGCCGGAAAAGTCGGGAAGCTGGAACTTCCAACCCTGCTGCAAGAGGCGGAGCGACTTGCTGTCAACATCTCCCAAGCAAACGAGTGGGATGTTCAACGCAAGGATTTTTTGATGCACCAGGTCACTGCCATGCAAATGAGTTTGCGCTTGCTCGCAGGCGAGACCGTATCGCTAGTTGAAGAAGCTCAGGCTTTATATGATATTCACCCAACATGGAAAGACGAGTCCTATTTTATAGAGTATCAAAAATGGCTTGAAGATGTTCTACCAAAGGGCGGCTCGTTACGAGAGCGCTTTGAGAGTTGGCAAAAATCCATTGAGATACCGCTTGAAAAGGTGGAGCAACTTCTTCCTTTCCTCATTAACACTTTCCGAGAATTGACGCATAAAAAATTCGATCTTCCAGAGAACGAGTCATTTACTGTCGAGTTCATTTCAGACCAGTCCTGGATGGCATATAACCAGTATCTTGGAGAGTACAAATCACGGATTGAGATCAATACCGATATGCCCATGCAGATCAAGGATCTGGCGGTCACGATCGCGCATGAAGGCTACCCCGGCCATCATACAGAACTTTCCACGAAAGATGCGAGGTTGATCAAGCAAAAAGGATATCAAGAGCACCAACTCACATTGATCAATTCCCCCTGGGCTGTGATCACAGAAGGTATTGCAACAAGCGCTTTGGAAACGCTACTCACCGATCAGGAACTGGAAGACCTATATCGAGAGGAACTCCTTCCGCGAGCAGAGATGACCGACATTGATATAAAAACTATAATGGGAGTAAGCCGTGCAGAACGAAAGGTGCGGGAACTTTGGGGAAACGCAGCGTTCATGCTTCACGAGCAAAAGAAAAGTACAAGTGAGATCGTTGCGTATTTGCAAAAATATGAATTAAGTACAGAGAAAGAAGCCAACCGGGCTATTCAGTTCATATCTGGTCCGTTGGATCGTTCTTACATTTTTACGTACACTGCCGGTTATGACCTTTTAGAGAAATTGTTCTCGACGGCAAACCGGGAAAAATATTTTATACGCCTGCTTGGAGAGCCAGTCACACCTAGTCGGGTCAGACAGTGGATCGAAAATGAAAGCCACTCGAAATGAGCGTCATGGATAAGTCTGTAGTTATTGTCGGAGGTGGGCCAGCAGGGTTGATGGCGGCTGAAGTCATCAGCGCACACGGTGTGAAGGTGGATGTATATGATTCCATGTCTTCGGTCGGGCGCAAGCTTTTGATGGCAGGCAAAAGCGGATTGAACATCACACACTCCGATCCATTCGATGTGTTCGTTTCGCGTTACGGCAAACGAAAAAATAATATCGAACCACTGCTCAAAGCATTCGGCGCTGACCAACTCCGTGAATGGGTGCATAGCTTAGGGATCAATACTTTCATTGGGACTTCAGGACGCGTCTTTCCCATGGGGATGAAAGCGAGTCCGCTACTACGGGCCTGGCTCACGCGATTAAACGCCTCAAACGTGACCTTACATCTGCGCCACAAGTGGACAGGTTTTCCTACACCTCAGCTTGCTCTCGGCGCCGTCCCCGGCGCCGAGGACGGCGGCGGGAGCTTGTCGTTGCGCTTTGTCACACCCGATGGCGAGGTGACAGTGAAAGCAGACGTGGTTGTGTTCGCTTTGGGCGGAGGCAGTTGGTCGAGACTCGGCTCGGATGGCGCGTGGGTGTCCACGCTGGAACAAGCCGGGGTTAAGGTGGAAGCGTTGCGTCCATCCAATTGCGGATTCGATGTGGCGTGGTCTGAACACTTCCGAGAAAAGTACGATGGGCATCCCATCAAATCGGTGATCTTATCGTTCGGGAATTTTCGCCAACAAGGCGAGTTCATTGTGACGAAAGAAGGCGTGCAGGGAGGCTTGATCTACACAGCCTCAGCGATGATGCGCGACGAGATCGAGGCGAACGGCAAGGCAGTGATGTTGTTGGACCTGAAACCTGACCGAACGCTCGAGTGGTTGAAAGAAAAATTATCAAGGCCACAAGGCAAACGTTCATTGGCTAGCTATCTTGAAAAGTCATTGGGGATCCACAGCGTGAAGGCGGGACTGTTGCGCGAATTTTTATCGAAAGAAGATCTCATGGATGGAGATAGACTGGCTGGTTTCATCAAGGCGTTGCCCGTGCCATTGGTCGCGCCGCGCCCGCTCGATGAAGCGATCAGCAGTGCAGGTGGCGTGACATTTGAATCGCTTGATGAAAATTTGATGTTGAAGAACTTGCCCGGCGTTTTTTGCGCAGGCGAGATGCTCGATTGGGAAGCACCCACAGGCGGATACTTGCTGACAGCCTGTTTCTCCAGCGGGTACGCGGCGGGGAACGGCGCGTTGAAGTGGTTGGGAAACTTGTAATGGCGTTTGCAGTTGAGCCGCCACAAGCTATCTACGGGGATATGACATTGCCGAACACTCGCCTGCATTATGTGAAGGCAGGGAGCGGCGCGCCGCTTATCATCGTCCCTGCGACGGTTTCGTTGATAAGGCAATGGCTTCCGCTCACGCAGTTCATGGGACAACGATTTACAAGTTATTTCTTTGAACTGCCTGGGCATGGCGGTTCAACTCCGTATCCTGAAAAATTTCAGAGTAGCCTCGTCCCTAAAACTGTTGAAGCCTTCGTTGACAACCTGGGATATGAAAAGTTCAGCCTGATGGGATTTTCATTTGGGGGATTGCTGGCCTTGCGGACATTGGAACACCTGCAAGACCGAATCGAAAAGGTGATCTTGCTTTCGCCGTGCGTCAGTCGGCGTGCGTTGAAGTGGTCAACGCCAAGACAATGGGCGTTCAAGGCATCAGTCAAAGCGATGAAAAATCCAAGGCTCTTGCAAGGCATTCATTATGCAATGAACGCGCCTAGCCTTGAAAAGCCGCTGACGTATGCACTCAGCAAAGCCAGCAAAGTGGACAGACGCATCCTTGAAAACAAGAAAGCGCTGCGCATGCCCCTTTCCACACTGGATGTGTTCGCCTACACTCTGGATGAAATTTTTCAGACGGAGTATCAATACACAGGTGCGCCGTTTAGTATCCCGTCTTATTTCGGCATGTCGGTCAATGACGATATATTGAACTACGATCTCACAGAACAGATCGTGCGTCAACACTTTCAGAAACTCACGATCCAGAAGTTCACGCATCCGTATCACCAACCGCCAGAACCGCCCACCTTCGAGTGGCTTAACCGTGAGTTCAGTCCGTTTTTGGGGATGTTCAATTAACGAGTTTAGCGTAGGGGCGACCCGCCTAGCGAGAGCAAAGGACCCGACGATCCTGATGGGTCGCCCTTACAAGGCATAATGTGAAAGCCTAATTTTCACTTCGCAGGGGATTCTCATTCGGGTAAGAACATAAAAGTGTATCGAGATATTCCACGCCGCAAAAATATGGACAGAGTGAAACGTTCTTCACGGCGCATTTATGTGTGTCTGTGCTTTCCGCTTTGTTCCACGGACAGCCATCCTGCTCCCACGCAATGCTTCCCTTAGGGGTGGCAAGGTCAATATCCATGTTCGCGCCTTTGAGCTTTTGGATTTTCTGATTCATTTCTTTATCCTTAACCGTAGGGACACAGCAGGACGAATACTCGTCAAAACCCTTTTAGGATTCGCTGTGTCCCTACAAATGTCCATCAAGGAATCAATGCCTTCAACAGGTCTTCTCGCCAGACTTTGGCATCCGGGTCATACAGCCCGAAACCTGACGCCAATTCCCAATAGGCCCACGCAAACCCGTGAGCTTCTGCCTGTTCGCGGACAAACGTCGTCCAGCGGACACGGGACTCTTGTGGCGCTTTGTTATACGCGCCAAACTCTCCCAGCAAGATACGAACGTTTCCATGTCGCTGTGACCAATCTACGACAAAGTCGAAGTTGCGAATGACTTCGGCCTTTTCCGCGTCACTGCCCCACTCTGTGCCAAGCCAACCTTGCGCTTCGTCTCCCGCCCACTCTGCACCTTGATGTGTGAACTGGAATGGCGAATAGTAGTGGAATGTAACAATGAGATGTTGATCGTCCGGCACATCCAGCGTGGAGAGCCATTCATGCGAGTTCCAATTAACGGGACCGATCACAACATCGCGTGTGGGGTTCGTCTCGCGGACAATTGCCAGCGCTTCGATCAGATATTGATTCCACAGTTGTGCGTTGAGCTGATCATTCGGCTCGTTGAGCAGTTCGAACAAGACGGTCGATGGATACTCTTTGTAATGTTCCGCGACTTGTTTCCAAATGCCGAGATAACGATCCTTGTGACTCCACGGGTCCCAAGCCATCTCTTCATAGTGATGGAAGTCAACGATGATGGTCAGGTCACGTTTCAATGCCCAATTCACCACTTCATCGACACGCGCAAAGAAGTCAGGGTCAATGGTGTAGGGCCATTCCTCTTGTGCATGGGTATTCCATCTCACTGGCAAGCGGACAAAGTCAAAGCCAGCTTCCTTGACGAG
This sequence comes from Candidatus Defluviilinea proxima, assembly GCA_016721115.1. NCBI lineage: Bacteria > Bacillati > Chloroflexota > Anaerolineae > Anaerolineales > Candidatus Villigracilaceae > Candidatus Defluviilinea > Candidatus Defluviilinea proxima. The sequence continues at coordinate 2,454,845 of JADKIW010000001.1, read as the reverse complement.
ATCGAAATATTCTTCCTGCACATACAATCCCCATTCACCTTCGTTGGGCGATTCAAGCATATTGCCAAAGTTGACACCGCGATGAAGTGTCGGGGAGGAAATGGGCATCGAGGTGGATTCAGGCAAAGGCGTAGGAAGAAGCGGCATGGGCGTCGCCGTGGATCGAGAAACTAGAGTTGGCGTCGCATATTGTTGCACACATGCAGAGAGAACCAAAAGAACAGCAAAAGAGAAAAGAAGGAATCGTTTCATGAAGGCACTCGTATCACTGTTTTCCTTTTGGAGTTGGGCTTGGCACTGGCGTGGGCTTTACCGCTGTTGGCACCAGTGTGGGCACCGGGGTGAAAATGGGAACCGTTTGTAGGTCACCGATCAGATGACCGGTGGATGATGCCACCCAACAACTGGCGTTGAACTTTTTCCAGAAAATGTAATACCATGCGGCATTCTCACTGACGCCGAGGATATCAACGGTATCACCCTGTGGGATCGCAGTCAGATCGGGATAGTTTTCGCCCGGGCCTTTTCGACAAAAGGCGTTTTTATCCAGGACAAATTTAGGCTCAGAGAGCGGAACCGCAGTAGCGGCGGCTGACGCCACAGGCAGGAATTGATAATCCCAGCCAAAGTCTTTGTCGGTCAGAATCGTGCCACTATCCACCATTGCATTGGCAAAAGCATCAGCACCTGTAAGGCCAGGAGGGAATGTCCATCCGCCGGGGAGCAAAATGGAATCGTTCGGCGGGTTCAACGAACGAATCGCAAGACAATAACTTCCGAACGCAAGGATCCCATCGAATTGATAATGCCCATCGGTATCTGTGAGCACGCTGGCTACACTGGCGGTTGCACAACCTCCCCAATGCAGGTCTACCTGAACGCCTGCAATGCCGGGCTCTCCGGCCTCGCGAATTCCATTCGCATGAAGAGACCCATCCGTTGCACTGACACAACCAGCCGGCAACGGCTCAGGAGCAGGGCCATCAGGTACAGCACACAGATCATGCCATACGATTCCACTAATGGATGCGGAGGGAGGCGGGCTTCCACCAGGGCCACCGCATAAACCTGTTTCATCTCGCACAAAGCTTCGGGAGGTAGAGAACGGTCCAAGCGTGGTGCCGTTGATGGGCGCAATACGCCAATAATAAATCTGGCAATCAACAAGAGGTGATCCCGGCCCCCAGCGTGTGGATGGATTCCCCGTCCCGCCACTGAGACTTGTGTCCGCGAACGTTGGGTCAACAGAGAGATCAACTCGGTACCCTTCCGGAGCGCAATCTGCAGGGTAATCCCAGATCAGGCTGTCGTTGGCTTCATTGAAACTTGCCCCTTCTGCTGGTTCAAGTAATACAGGAGCAACTAGTGAATCTGTCGCACAGGTTGGGCCGGTGAAGAAATAAAACCTGCCGGCAGATGGCCCTAAAGTAGTGTCATTGATTGGCGCGACACTCCATGCGTATTCCTTGCCCGGTTCGAGGGGCGAACCAGGACTCCAACTAGTGGAAGGATTTCCCGTCCCGCCGCCACGGTCATCGGTAAAGAATGGACCCGTCCGGAGAGTGATCGCATATCCTTGAGGAGTGCAGGACGAAGATGGATACGTCCATTGCAGGGTGGGAGAAAGTGAATCGACAGTACTCCACATCGCCGGGCTGTTCGGCGTCACAGCCTGCAGGCTGTCCGTCGAACAAATGGGAAGGGGCACATTACAACCACCCGATACCAATAACATCAAAACCAATAAAGATACAAGAATTATTTTTCTTTTCATGTGCATTTTCTCCTCGGAGAAAATTATCGCACACAAAGTTTCAGACAATAACCACCTTTTTGTAATGTATGAGTCTTCTACCCTTGAATAGGCATCTGTGCGAGCTGAAACAAAATAGCAACCCGTCAGATCCCTATCAGCCCATTCAGGTCTCTCTTTTCTGGGAACATCCATAGCAAGACATCCTGGATCATCTTATCCCAATACGACCAGTTGTGATCGCCCGGGCCTTCTGCATATGTCAGATCAAGCGAAAGTTTGCGGACCGCATCACGGAAGCGAATGTTATCGGCATAGAGAAAATCTTCGGTGCCGCAACATTGATACAAACGCGGCTTGTCTTTTCCCTTTGCCGCTTTCTTCGCAAGCGTGAACAGATCGTGCTGACTGTTTGGCACCTTCGTTAGATCGCCGAAGACATTACGCATCCCCACCAGCCAGTCTTTGTTCAATGGATCATGCTTATGTTCTCGAACTACTTCACGGATGTCCACTGCACCTGAAAGACTCGCCGCGGCGGCAAATCGTTCGGGGCGGGTCAATGCCAATTTGAAGGCGCCGTATCCGCCCATGGACAGGCCCGCCACAAAGTTGTCCTTGCGCGCCGAGGAGACAGGGAATGTATCGCGCACCAATGCAGGGACTTCTTCGCTAACGAATTGCCAGTACTTGCCACCATAAACCATGTCACTGTAAAAGCTGAGGTGGACGGCGGGCATCACGACGGCAAGGTTCAATCCCTGAGCATATTTCTCGATGGACGACCAACGCATCCATGCCGTGTGATCGTCGGAGTGGCCGTGCAAGAGATAAAGCGTGCGATACTTGGATTTGCGTTTTGCCCCCGCTAAAAGCATGTGCTGAGGAAGCAGAACGTACATACTGCTTCGCATCCCTAATGTTTCAGAAAAGAAGTTGAGTTCGTTGAGGATCATATTGTCTCAATTCTGTTGGCTATGTCAACTTATTAGAGTTAATTCCAATCTGCCCAATTCATCGAACAGTTTATTTCTCAGGTCGTCAAAATGTTCTTTCGGCAATGCACCGATCCCAGTTTGCAGGCTTGCGATCAAATCCTTGAGAAGTTCTTGAAATCTGGATTTATGCATCTCGAAGAAATTCTCCATTTGCTGTTCCGACGCACTGTCGGCATTCTTTTTATTTTGTCTGCGGGTCCACGAGTCCTTTACATAACCGATGGTAATGCTCGAAAGCCATTTCACAATGGATGTCAGTACTCCCCTGCCAGATCGAAAGTTCCCTCGAAAGACACCCTGTACGAGCTTCATGTTTACCCCCTGTTTGGTTTTTTGAAGAGCAATGGCATACTGCCTCGTTTTTGCTGGATCGAACCTTTCATAGGCAAACAACTCATTCAGCAAATAACCGGAGTAATAGGCATCGGTTGCCAGATTGATCGCTTTACTCCATTCCAGAAAGAACAGCACTTCCTGAAGCAATTCTTTGAATAAGCGTCTTATGAGGAACATACAGCCATCTGAAAGCGCAAAGCGGGACTGATAAGACAGTACAAGCAGTTGTTCCTCGGTCAGCGTCTTATTATGACTTTTTGCCAGGTCAGAGACCATGTGCTTCCATAGAAACGTCGCCAGCTTGTCATCCAGAAATGGGATTGGCACGAACAACGCCGCGCCAATCAACAGGGAATGGTATATCACTGTGAACATTATTCAAGAACCCCTACCACCTTCTCGACCTCATCCAATATCTCGCCAGACTTCACTAACTTCTTCATCGCATTGTGATCGTTATACAAAGGACGATCCACATGCAAGTGCTCCACGTATTTGCGAATCACTTCACGCGCTTTGAGCGAACCTTTGCCCGGCGTAAACTCACGGAAGTCGAGCGCTTGTGCCGCCGCCATGAATTCGATTCCCAAGACACCGAATGCGTTATCGAGGATCTGTCCATTCTTCAACGCAGTGTTCATGCCCATTGAGACGAAGTCCTCTTGGTCCGCGGCGGCAGGGATGGATTGAATACTCGCAGGCGTGGATAAAATCCGTTGTTCGACGATCAAGTGATCGGCGGTGTATTGGCTGAGCATCATCCCAGAGTAGAAACCAGGCTCATGGGCGAGGAAATCAGGCAGTCCCTGAGAAAGAGCCGGGTTCGTCAGTCGGTTCATGCGCCGCTCAGACATCACACACACCATCGTGATCGCCGCGCCCGCCATATCCATCGGCAAGGCAACGGGCGTCCCTTGAAAGTTTGCGCCTGTGAGAGTCAATTTCAATTCAGGGACGAAGATGGGATTATCTCCAACACCGTTGAGTTCGATCTCGACCTGCGTGCGTGCATACGCAATTGCATCCCGCGCCGCGCCGATGACCTGCGGAGTGGAACGCATCGAATAGGCGTCCTGCACTTTGGTTTTCATCTTGCCCGTCATGAGGTCGGAACCCTCAATGACCTTCAAAATATTTTTCGCAGACGTGACCGCGCCGTTGAAGCCGCGCAGTTCATGCAGTTTGGTGTTGTACGGTTTCATGTTGCCGAGCAGCGCCTCAATGGACATCGCCGCTGCGATCTCTGCCTGCTTGAGGAAACGTTCCATATCATAAATGTGCAACGCGGACATGGCGGTCAACAAATTGGATCCGTTGATGGCGGCAAGACCATCGCGCGCCTGCAAGCCTGGGACTTCGATGCCAGCCCGCCGCATCGCTTCTTGACCCGCGAGTCGTTCGCCGTTATAGAAAGCTTCGCCTTCGCCCATGAGCAGCAACGCGGCTTGCGCCATCGGAGCGAGGTCACCGCTCGCACCCACCGACCCCTTCTGACAAACAACTGGCGTGACGCCTTTGTTCAGCATCTCGATCATCGTGAGTGTGATCTCAGGTCTGCAACCAGAATTCCCATGCGCATGGACATTGATGCGCCCCGCCAGCGCCGCACGGACATGTTCGATCGGCGCGGGGTCGCCGATGCCCGCCGCGTGATTGTAAACAAGATACCTTTGGAACTCTTTCACCTGCTCATCGTTGAGCATCGTCTCCGAAAACTCACCGATGCCTGTATTCGTGCCATACATGACTTCTTTCTTGGCAAGTTTCTCCTCCAGCATGGCCCGGCAGACTTTGATGCGCTCCAAGGCTTCGGGGGCAAGTTCTACTTTCTCATTATCTCGTGCAATCGCAACGAGCTTTTCAATCGTGAGAGAGGTTCCGTTCAATGTGATGGTCATGGGCAGACTCCTTGAGAAGGAGACTTCCGAAGTCTTTGAGACTTCGGAAGTCTGGTTTGGGGTTAGGGTTAATCATCAAATGATTCCAAATACTTTCTTACATCATCAGGTAGGGAACGGGTCTTGATATATTCCATAACAAGCTCTTGATACTCGGCAGGCGAACCAAAATGCTCTTGAATAAATTCTTGATCAACCAATGTTCCATCGCGCTGACCAAGCCACTCGAGGTAGTTGGAGTATATCCAATCTTCAGGCAAAGCGACTAATCCGTCTTTCACAGGGTTGGCATGAATATAGACACATAAATTGAGCAAGTGGGAGTAGGTTTGAATCGGCTTGGCTTGGAATTGCCCCTGAAACAATGAGCCAACACGAGAGAAGCGTTTGTTGATGGCTTTGGTGTAGGAGATCAGAAACTTCTGCATGGCGCGGGAGACCTGTAACGAGACTTCCGAAGTTTTAAAAACTTCGGAAGTCTGTTTTATACGCACCAAAATATGATAATGAGTAGGCATCAAACAATAAGCAACAACATGAGCAACAGGAATAAGATACTTTTTTACTCCACCCAAGAAGTACAGATAATTATCTATCTCAAAGAAAACCGCCTGACGATTATTACCGCGATTGTAGAAGTGATAGTACATATCGGGTGCAAAGGGAGTCAATCTGCGCGGCATGGTTACACCTTGCTAGTAGACTTCCGAAGTCTGTGAGACTTCGGAAGTCTCTTTCAATATATTGTACTCTGAAAGAGGTGTTGTTTTACTAGAACAACAATTATGACATCCACAGCCACCAAAGCGAACATCAAACCGTAAACAGGATCAGAATATCCATAACGATCAAAGACAAGCAAGACTTCCAAAGTCTTTGGCAAATCAAGGGGATGGTTATGAGCAGGCTCGTATAGTATATTAATTTTATTTTAGTCTTAAGATTGCCATGCTGTAATAGTACAATCAAATTATCTGTTCTTGGTTTGTGAGGTACCTGAAAGAGGTGAACATGCATCAGGGTAACGATCTGATGATTCCGCTCAACCGCCGCTCCCTGGACATTGCAATATCAACATCAAAAACGATCTCCCTACTTATCATAGGTATGGGGTGTGTTGTATTGGCAGGGTGGATTCTGAACATTGAACTATGGAAAAGTATTTTCCCCCGTATGGCAACAATGAAAGGAAATACCGCCATACTGTTCATCTTGAGCGGGGTTTCCCTTTGGCTACATATTAGCAATAGAAACATAAAATTTGCACAGTACATCGCTGTTGTCATTATCATAATCAGCGTGTTAACTCTGGGGGAATATGTTCTCCATGTAAGCCTCGCCGTCGATCAATTGATAGTTACGGATACAAATCCTGGCTCACAATATCCTGGGCGCCCCTCTTCCGCTACTGCGTTGTCGTTCTTTTTGATCGGGCTTGCCTTACTGAGTCTCCATCACAAAGACAAAAGCAGATTGCAAGAGTTACTTCCCGTTTTTGTATTCCTTATCGCCCTGTTGGCCTTTGTAGGATACATCTACGGCGCGTCATCCTTATATCGAATTAGCATTTATTCATCTCTAGCCATACACACATCCATTGGGTTGATCCTGCTTTCCTTAGGGATCTTTTTTACAAACCCAGAAAGCGAATTGGCACGCTTCGTACTCATGGATACTCCGGGAGGCATGATATTGAGACGCTTCCTCCCCATATCCATCCTGTTGCCAATTCTGATAGGGTGGATCAGGCTGATGGGTCAATACGCAGGGCTGTACGATACGAACTTCGGTTTGGCAATTATGGTAATCAGCCTACTTATATCTCAAACCCTTTTTATTTGGATCAATGCCGCCCAGTTGACCAAAGTTGACATCGAACGACAGGAGATATTTCAAAAACTACAAAAAAGTGAAATCCGCTTTCGAAGCATCATTGATAATATGGTGGAAGGCTTACAACTTATAGACTTTGACTGGCGTCACATCTATATCAATGACGCAGCGATAAAAAATACGCGACTCAATCGAACAGAGTTGGTGGGACGTCGCATGCAAGAATGTTTTCCCTGGATCGAAAATTCTCCGCTCTATGTAGCCATTGCATCCACCATGCAAGACCATCAGCCGCGTCAACTTACGTTCAAATACGCTTTTCCAGATGATGGTACCTACTGGTTCAATATCCGCATCCAATATACTGAGGAAGGCATTTTCATTCTCTCTGAAGATATCACTGAACATCATCAGGCAGAGCAGGCACTGATCGAGCGCGAGATGAAACTCGCAAAGATATTGGATAGCCTACCCGTGGGGCTCACCATTCTCGACGATAAACGCAATGTTATTTTCTCAAACCCTGCCATGAAAAAGATATTGCAAATGTCTGATGAAGAGTTGAGTTCCGGCGCATACAGCCGCCGCACGTATCACACAGTGGACGATACCCTCATGTCACCCGATGAATTTCCCAGCGCAAGAGCCGTTACAGAAAACCGAGAGATCCTGGATACCGAGATCAGGATCACCAAGGAGGATGGGAATATCATCTGGACGAACGTCAGCGCTGTGCCTGTGAGTTTTTCAGATTGGAAGGTCTTGATATTAACATCCGATATTACACCGCGCAAACATGCAGAAGAACGTTTTCATCTCGCTGTTGAATCGGCTCACAACGCTGTTATTATGGTTAATCGAAACAGGGAGATCGTCCTTATTAATTCACAAGCTGAAAAAATCTTCGGCTATACAAGAAAAGAAATGCTGGGGTTATCTGTCGATCAACTGATACCCAAACAATTTTCGGGAGGACATGTACAACGTCAGGCAGAGTTCTTTGAAAGCCCTAGACGGCGTACCATCCCCTTGGGACGCGATGTAAATGCCGTCCGAAAAAATGGAGAGGAATTCCCCGTAGAGATCGGCCTTGAACCGATCAAGACCCATGAAGGTCTTTTTGTGATGGCAACGATCACGGATATGACAGAACAAAAAGAAGCAGAGGCCAAACTTCAAGAAACCTATAAACGACAACAAAATATTCTCGACTCCATGTTTACATTCGTTGGTGTAGTTTCACTGGGTGGAATATTACTGACAGCCAACCGCGCACCATTTGAAGCTACAGGTATGCATCCTGATCAAGTCGTTGGAAAACCCTTTGCAACACTGGAACTATTCTCTAAATCTGAAACCGTCGTCAAATTGATCAACGAATCTGTGCAACGTGCCACATTGGGTGAGATCTCCCGTGTGGATCTGCCCGTAGAGCTACCAAATGGTCAAACCGCCACCATCGATACCAATTTTGCCCCACTGCGTGATGCCAATGGGAATATCGTTGAAGTGATCATATCGGGTGTGGATATCACTGACCGCAAACACGCAGAAGAAAAATTACATGAACTTAATGCTGAGCTTGAAAAAAAGGTTCGCCAAAGGACGGCCGAATTGGCTCAAGCCAATGAGCAATTAAAGCAACTGACATTCATTGACCCATTGACCAGCTTGTATAATCGACGAGGCTTCTTATACTTTGCTGAGAACTATTTCCTGCTGATGAGGCGTCACCAATACAAATTATTAATATTTTATGCAGACCTCGACGGGCTAAAACAAATCAATGACACATTAGGTCACAAGGCCGGTGACGAGGCCATTATCAAGGCCGCCGAGGCACTGAACAAGACCTTCCGTGCATCAGACCTCAAGGCTCGCCTTGGAGGTGACGAGTTTGTCATCCTTGCCATCGAGGCAGATGACAACAACGCACAAACGTTACGCGAAAGGCTGAGCAACAACCTCAAAGAGAACAATCTATCCATGAGTGTGGGTGTGATACATATCAAAGAAGAAACGGATTTGACAATTGACGATCTTCTTAGTAATGCAGACGAGGCCATGTATGTGGAGAAGCAAAAAAGCCGTCGAGCCCGGAATGAATGGTAGCAAATATGAAGCGCATTTCACGCTCGAAGAGGAGAAAAATATCTCCAGCGGAGAAGCGGCTCAATATCATGAAACAGCCCCAATTTAAGTCTGATGCGCGATGTCGCGTGTACCGATATTGCAATTGAGTTTATGCTTTATTCATCATATACTTGCGACACGAACCATATTATTAATGTCACGCATTACCCATAAACTGAGTAGTTTAAGTAGTTAAAAATGGAGGCTTTCTTGTTGGCACTCTGCACAAAGAGCGAAGAAGGGGGTCTATGACACCGGCAAAATCCAAAAGACAAACTAAAGAAGAACTTCTTCAGGAAAATGAAATCCTGAAGCACAGGTTGATGGAACTGGAAGGGAGCCTAACATCAAGCCAGCGTACTGCCACGGGTGCAACAAACTCTCTGCCTACAGATATACCCCTTCAAGAATATTATTTACAAAAGGTAAGGGATGCGGTCGTTGCTTCTGATAAAGATTATCAGGTGCTCTATTGGAATGCCGCCGCAGAAACCATATATGGCTGGCGATCTGAAGAGGTGCTGGGGAAAGATGTAAAACAGCTCTTGCAGACACAAACCAATCGCCCCTTCAACAAGGAAAGATATCATGAGATCGTTCATAAAGATAAGTTTTGGTTTGGAGAAGTAACCCAGCTAAAAAAAGATGGAACTCGTTTCCCCTGTGAGATTTCTGTCACGATCCTATACGATGAGAATAACAACATCAGTGGGTACGTCAGCGTCAACCGTGATATTTCTGAACGCAAGTTGGCTGAAGAAATGTTTCATGGGCTTGCAGAGGCGGCTCCCGATGGCATCTTCATGGTTGGTCTTGATGGGAAGATCGTTTTAGTCAATTCACAAGCAGAAACAATGTTTGGCTACACACGAGAGGATCTCTTGGGCAAATCAGTGGAAGAGTTGATGCCCGAAAATCTCCGTGCAGTGCATCAAAGCCACCGGGAGAGTTACAGTGCTAAACCTTTCACAAGGCAAATGGGATCACACCTGGAACTTTTTGCTCAACGCAAGGATGGAAGTCAATTCCCTGTAGAGATCAGTCTTAATCCTTTAGATGTTCGAGGCGGGCGGGTAATTGCAGTGATCGTCCGTGATATGACGGAACAGAAACATGCAAAACAGGAATTGTTACAATCCGAAGAAAAGTTTGCAAGCGCCTTTGAATATGCCGCCATCGGAAAAGCATTGGTTGCACTGGATGGATATTTCTTGAAAGTCAACAACAGCATATGTAAAATGCTGGGATATTCCCCCAAAGAATTTCTTGCCAAATCATTTCAGGACATCACGCATCCTGACGACCTTGAAGCTGATCTTGCTCATGTAGCCGATATGCGCGCTGGACACATCAAAACCTACCAAATGGAAAAACGGTACATCCACAAAGATGGACATCTCGTGTGGGCATCCCTTAGCGTTTCCATGGTCCGAGAAAGCGATGGCGCACCTTCGTTCTTCATCTCTAAAATTCAGGACATCACGGAACGAAAACTGGCAGAAGACAAAATTTCACAACAACTCAAACGCCTGACAACGCTTCGAAAAATAGAGCAAGCCATTGCCGGAAGCATGAACGTGCACTGGGTACTGAGTGTGGCACTTCAACACTTGCTCACTGAGCTCAGCGTGGACGCTTCTGTTGTCCTATTGATCGACCCAGTGGAACAAACATTGAAGTACGAATTTGGGTTAGGCTTGAGATCACCTGCTTTGAAATATACGCATCTACACTTGGGAGAGGGGTTCGCAGGCAAGGCCGCACTCACCAAACAAATGGTCTATATCGAAGACCTAAAAAATAAAGGGATCGATTTTCAACGCTCCCCTACCTTCTCGACTGAAGGTTTCATTTCCTACTTTGGCATCCCTCTGATCGCCAAAGGCGAAGTGGTGGGCGTATTGGAAATTTTTCATCGTTCACAGATACAACCCAAACCAGAATGGTTGGATTTCATGGGGTCACTTGCAGGGCAAATCGCTATTGCCATTGATAATGCGCGCTTGTGGAAACGTGTCCAACAACATGCATTGGATCTCGAACTCCGTGTAGAAGAACGGACAGCAGAACTCCACAGATTGAATCTTGAACTGCAACATGCCAATCATGCCAAGGATGAGTTCCTGGCAAACATGAGCCATGAATTACGGACGCCTCTCAACAGCATTCTAGGTTTCTCAGAATCTCTGCTCGAACAAAGGCGTGGTCCCATCAATAAAAAACAGGAGCAATATATCGAATTGATCCATTCCAGCGGAGAACATTTGCTGAACCTGATCAATGACATCCTTCAGGTTTCCAAGATCGAAGCAGGGAAATTTGAAATTCGCCCTGAGTTCGTTTTTGTAAAAGATGTTTGTGAATCCAGCCTGAATTTTGTCAAAGAAGCGGCTATGAAAAAATCCATCTCGCTGGAATATCAAAACGAGTCTTCCATTTCGACGCTTTGGGCAGACTCTCAACGCTTGAAGCAAATATTAGTTAATTTACTGAGTAACGCAGTCAAATTTACGCCAGCATATGGAAGTGTATCTCTCGAAGTACAAACCAATGCCGAAAAGGATCGCATCCTATTCTCGGTAAAAGACAATGGGATCGGTATCTCAAAGGAAAACATAAAAAAGTTGTTTACCCCCTTCACACAATTGGACAGCGATCTGTCCCGCCAATACGAAGGGACAGGATTGGGTCTGGTACTTGTCTATAAATTGACAGAACTACATGGCGGCAGTGTAGCAGTGGAAAGTGAGCCCGGTAAGGGAAGTCAGTTTACAGTCACCTTGCCATGGAGCGAGAATGAACCGCAAAGCCAAAAAGAAGAAATGCAGTCAGGTCCCGCTGACGATGTAAACATCTCCGAAGTCAGCGCCAAAAAACATAGTCGTATTCTGCTTGCTGAAGATAACGAAACCAATATTATGGCAATTCAAGAATATTTGATGGATCGAGGGCATGAAGTGGTTATCGCTCATAACGGGCAGGAAGCGATCATGCGTGCAAAAGAATTATCACCAGATCTTATTTTGATGGATATTCAGATGCCCGAGATGGATGGGCTGGAAGCGATTCAACAATTAAGACTGAATACCCGCTTCGCTACCACGCCGATCATTGCTCTTACCGCTCTGGCTATGCCCGGTGACCGCGAGCGTTGCCTTAAAGCAGGCGCCAATGAATACATGAGCAAACCAGTGAGGTTGAAAGACCTGGCTGAAACCATCAACAACTTATTACAAAGTAAAAATACATAGGGTAATATTCTTGCCCTTCCCCGCTACTAAAGTACAAATATCACGGCGCGAACAGACACATCCACCCAAAATGAGATTGACTTTGCCGCTGTGGGAGTGCTATACTGTTTTTGCATCTTAACGTCTCTAATGGACAAGAAAAAGAAAAGACTATATCACCCTCCCAAAGAATACACTCTACTTCCTGTCACTTGTGCTGATATCAAGTGCAGGAATGGCGTGCTGGAGCGGTTTCCGACCACCAAAGGGTTTTGGACATAACTCGGGAAAGATGCCCCTCTTCGCAACTACATCGCAGTATAACGTAATGTAATTATCCATTACTCCCATTTTCTGAGGTTTAACAACTCTTTTCAATAAATCAGGCGGCTAATTAATTCATCGACAACTCATTCAAGCACTTGTTAGGCGTTTCAGGTTGGTAGGTATAAAGGAACAACATGAAGGCGAAAACAAAACCAAGCATGGTCAGCAAAGACAAACAGGAACATGATCGTAGTTTGTATCTTGCCAGTCTGGTAGATAACATCTCCGACGCTTTGATCTCCACGGATATGAGCTTTATTATTTTGGAGTGGAATGCAGGAGCAGAAGCACTATACGGGTGGAACGCATCAGAAGTTATAGGTCATCCATTACGGGAATTTGTTCAAAGCGAATATGTAGATGGAACTACGAGAGACAGTGCTATCAAAAGCTTGGTCGAGGATGGGATATGGAAAGGCGAGGTTATCCAGAACCGCAAAGATGGTAGCCATTTCCCTGTGCTGTCATCTGTTTCTCAAGTCAAAGATGATACAGGCAACCCGGTTGGGTTTGTTGCCATTAATCGCGACATCACCGAGCGCAAACAGGTTGAAAAGCAGATCGTACAAATGAAACGTTTGTACGCCACTTTGAGCCAGGTAAACCAGATCATTGTGCACGTGAAAAGTCACAAAGAACTTTACCAAAGCATCTGTGATGTCGTGTTGAAATTCGGAGAATTAGCCCTAGCCTGGATTGGGCTTCTAGATGAAAAAACGGGTGATATCCAACCGGTGGCGGTAAGCGGCATGGGGGCAGATATAGTGCGCTGGCCATTCCCGGTCATAAACATCTACGCAAAAACGCCTCTCAATGGTGTGATCGTGGAAGCAATGCATACATCAAAAGCTGTTACCAGCCAGGATGTGCAAACCGATAAACGGACAAAGGCATTGCACGATGTGGTTCAAAAATTCGGCTTCCATTCATTAGCAACTGTCCCATTCCGACTTCGAGAAAAAACAATCGGCATCTTGGTCATGATATCGGTCGAGCGGGGCATTTTCCAAGCCGAAGAGGAATTGAAATTGTTTGACGAGATGGGATTAGATATCTCTTTTGCGCTGGACACAATGGAAACGGAAGCTGAGCGAAAGCAAGCGGAAGAGAAAATCAGGAATATGGCAAAGTTCCCCGACGAGAATCCATTTCCTGTATTGAGAATCAGTGATACTGGCACGATCTTATACGCCAACCAATCCAGCCAGCCTATACTCAAGGAATGGAGTACAGTCATCGGTCAGGAAGTCCCAACCTTCTGGTTGAAAAAAGTTGAGGAGGTCCTGAAATCTCGCTCTCAACAAGAAGTTGACACAACAATATCTGACAGAACTTTTTCTCTTACCATCACCCCCATTTTTAATGAGAGCTACGTAAACATCTATGGACGTGATATCACTGAACGAAAAAAGGCAGAACAACAACTTAGGCAGAGCGAGGAGAAATTCTCAAAGACTTTCCGTTCGAGCCCTGCCGCACTCTTGGTCACCCGCCTTGCGGATGGAAAATATTTGGAAGTGAATGAAGCATATACCCATATTGTAGGATATACGCGCGAGGAACTTATTGGACACCTGACAACCGAGTTTAATATTTATCTATACCCCGAGCAACGTCAGGAAGTCATAAGACAATTGCAGGCAAAAGGGGCACTCTACAACTATGAAATCACCATTCAGAATAAATACGGTGAACACCGAACTGTATTGGCATCTCTGGAGGGCATCAACTTTAATAACGAGGCCTGCCTGCTTTCCAGTATGCTAGATATTACGGAACGCAAGCAGGCAGAGGAGAAAATTCAGCTTCAGAATGAACGGCTGAAAGTCCTTCATGAAATCGATACTGCCATTCTCACTTCCCATTCGTTGGAAAATATTATAGATACGGCCTTGATTCATGTACGTCAGTTAGTTGGTTGTCACAGTGTGACCCTGACGCTGTTCGATTGGCGAGCAAATGAAGCAGAAATCATCGGCGCGAAAGGCAATCTAGAAACCTCATTACAAAAAGAAGCACACCTGCCTTTGGAGCTATTCGATGATCTAGGCAAAACACTTTCTCAAAACCAACAACTTGTCATCACAGAGTTAGACGAGGCACCATCTTCCATCCCTCAATTTCAAACCTTGCTCAAAGCAGGCTTGCAGTCTGTATGCATCCTTCCACTCTATTCCCAATGGAAGTTGATCGGGACATTCGATATGTTCTCTGAAACCCGCAACTTCTTCAACGAGGAAAGCATACACCTAGGACGTGAAGTTGCCAATCAAGTGGCAATTGCCATCTCGCAAAACAACTTGATCGAAGATTTACGCATTCTCAATGCCGAGCTTGAGCAACGCGTAATCAATCGCACCACGGAATTGAACCAAACCAACATTGAGTTGGAACACGCCAACCGCGTCAAGAGTGAATTTCTCGCGAATATGAGTCACGAACTTCGCACTCCGCTCAACAGTATCCTTGGTCTGTCTGAATCCCTGCTTGAAAGAACACGAGGTCCTCTCAATGATAGCCAGCAAGAATATATACAAACCATCGAATCCAGCGGACAGCACCTGCTCGATTTGATCAACGATATTCTCGACCTATCCAAGGTCGAAGCTGGCAAGTTGGATTATTATCCACAAACCGTGGACGTGAGTACCTTATGTAGATCAAGTATGGCTTTTGTAAGGGAACAAGCCTTGCGAAGGTCCGTTGATATTGTTTACGAATCAAACACAGAGGATCTAAAGATCTACGCTGACGCACGACGCTTGAAGCAAGTGCTGGTTAATCTACTGTCCAATGCTGTCAAGTTCACATCGGAAAGAGGTCAGGTCACATTGGAGGTGCGTGCGTATCCAGAAAGAGATACCGTACAGTTTTCAGTAAGTGATACCGGTATTGGCATTACGCCAGATAACTTACGGAAGTTATTTCAACCTTTCGTACAAGTAGATAGCGCGCTTAACCGTCAGTTTGAAGGCACAGGCCTGGGATTGACACTGGTTCAAAGGCTGACCGATATGCATGGTGGTAGTGTAGAGGTAGAAAGCGAGGTTGGTAAAGGTAGTCGCTTTACTGTCAACATTCCGTGGGGACAGGACGCCGTCGTACAAGAAGAGCGCATTATCCTGGGCTTGGAACCCATTTTTACGAAGCAAACTCATACGGAAGAAGAAAAATCATCCACCCATGGTGTGATCCTTTTGGTGGAAGATAACGAAACGAATATTCTCACCATTGGCGAGTACTTGCAAAATCATGGCTATACCATCGTGAATGCATATGATGGCGCAGAGGCGATCAAAAAAGCTGAAGAAACCAGTCCAGATATTATCTTGATGGATATACAAATGCCTGTCATGGATGGCTTGGATGCCACCCGTAAATTGCGGGCCAATCCGCGCTTCGCTACTACGCCGATCATTACTTTAACAGCCCTGGCCATGCCCGGCGATCGGGAACGTTGTATTGACGCAGGAGCAAATGAATACTTAAGTAAGCCCGTCGGTTTAAAAAATCTAAAAAACACCATTGAGATCTGGCTTCACAAAAATGATATAGAGTAATAAGCTACTGACTGGGTGTGTCCGAAATTATCTCAATCTCTGTGATGTTCGATGTGGATATCCAAAGTATGAGTAAAAGGGCAAATTCTGGAGCGTGGGGTCAAGGTAGAGATATAAAATAGTTTGCCTGTCGTACATGGGGCAAGGATCGGCATTTTACTTTACACTACCCGCAGTATAATAAACTTACAATAAATTTCGTATGGAACCAATATGATCTCCACAGCAACCAAAGCAGACAAAGCACAAATCCACGACATTACAGCACGAGCAGGGGTATTCAGCCAGGAAGAAATTGACTGCGTCCCTGAGATGTTCGATGATTACATCAAATATGGCACAGAAGGCGATGGCTATCACTTCATTGTGTACCGGGAAGATGACCAAATCCTTGGATATGCGATTTTTGGCTACCGCGACCTGACCGATGGCGTGTACGATCTGTATTGGATCGCAGTTGATCCGAATGCGCGACGCAAAGGTGTAGGACGTGCCTTGTTAACCGCCAGCGAGGAAGCGATCCGTGAACTGGGTGGGCGTCTCATCATCATCGAAACATCAGGGACGCCCGAGTATGAGTCCACACGAGAGTTTTACTTCCGTACAGGGTGCGCCCAAGAAGCGGTCATCAAGGATTACTATAAACCTGGCGATGATCTGTGGATCTTTACGAAAAAAGTTTAGGTATGCCTACCAGCATCACTCCCCCACCTAAAGACGATGAAGTGGAATGCGGCAATTGCGGCGCATACATTTATCACGATCTGTTGAAGTGCCCGAATTGCAGTGTGTATCTGGTCAATCCATTTCCCCATATAGATTTGAATGAGCCAGCGCCTCCCCGGCCTAAGAATAAATTAGCACTGTGGGCTGAGTCCATGTGGGGGAAGTTGCGCGGGGAACCGCATATCGCTGAGGAGTTGTTCACGGGCGCGCTGAGAGAGGCGTCTCTGTTTGATGACCTGCTCAAGAAGGTAGGAGGAGATAGGTCCGTAGTGGAACGTCTCATTGAGTTTGAACGCGGGCAAAAACCGAACGCCACGCGATTAGTCTATTTGCAGAATGCGATTCAGCGCTGGGAACGGGAAAATAAATAACAATCCTGCTATTCAAGCATCACAAGTAACTCGCCGTTCAACTTAATGTCCTGTGCAGAAAACCCAGCGAAATCTTTCCAGGGTTGATACAGGTCACCTATCTTGATCTTCCACTTCCCATCTTTATCCTGAATCACGATTCGATTATCTGCCAACTGAAATCGTTGGATATTTTCAGCCTGCAAAACCCACGCGGCTCGCAAATTCCCGTCATTGACCATCAACTTTCCAAGCGAATCCATAACAGCAATACGTGTTCCAGAGAGTTGAAAAGCTTGTATCTTCGTCCCCATGGGTTTCCACTCATTGGTCAGCGCACCTTCCTGAACAAATAAATTGTTTTGCAGGTCCACCACAGCAATACGGCTATCTAACAACTGAAAGTCTTTGACATTACTTGCGATATGAATCCAATCAGTGTTCAATCCGCCTTCTTTGACTTTCAATTCACCTGTGGTGGTAAGTATTCCCAGACGATGTTTAGAAATTGAATAGGAGAGTACATTATCGACTTGCAGGGCCCATTCACCGCTTAGCTCTCCTTCTTTGATCTTCAAGACCCCGTCGGTATCAAGGAGCGCAATCCTATTCTCTGTAATTTGATAATTTACAAAGTCATTACCGATATTTACCCAATTCAACACAAAATCATAGCTGAACGGCACTACTCTTTTGAATTCAACATCTCTTGCAAACAAATAGCCTTCTTTGTCCATAACCGCAATACGATGGCCAGCCATCTTAAACTGTTTTACCTCATCTACGCCAAATATCTCAGCAAAGGTCAAGTTATCATCCTGTACAAAAAAGCGACCAGATTGAGCAACAATGCCAACCCGTCTATATCCCAGGTTTGACTGTATGCATAAGCTTTGATCCTTCCACATACAACCTACCCAAGGAGGTTCGTCTCTACCCCATGGATTAACATAGTTGAAATAGGAACGCTGGTCCACTCCCACTTCAAAATGAAGGTGTGAATTATCCCCTTGGTTATAGATCGTGCCAACCTGCGTGCCTTCTGTTACATCCTTTTCCATTTGGAGCAGATTGTCATCTGGAATAATATGCATGTAGGTGGTGTACCACTTCCTACCGCCTGCACAATTACCATCCACATCCCATTGACCACCCAAACAATGCTTTAAAACAACCATCGTGTTGACTTCAGCAAATCGCCAGCCAGCAACTTTACCATCCGCGCTGGCATAAGTAGGTGTACCAGCGGGAGCTTTAATATCTGTTGCTTCATGTCCGTTTTCCCCAGCAGGGCCTAAAGTGGAATAGCAGTTCACCATTTCGAAATTATGAGGGTCTGCTTTTGCCATATCTTGTTCTTCAGGAAGCGAAGTATCTTTCCAAACACTCCAGAATTCAGCATTGAGTAAATACCCAAATGCGGGAGGGCACTGTTGACCAGGGTTCAAGCCCAAATAATTCCATGTCCAAGGTGTATTAGGGAATTGGGAAATACGCGCGACCCCAACATAACTCGGAAGAGGCCAGGCAAGAAATACTGGTCGCTCACTTACAGCTGAGTAGGCATATACATTTTGGGCAGGTTTTACACCTGAATCATAAAAGCCAACAAGCAGTACTACGATAATAAGTCTTGTCAAAAATGATCTGTGTTTTGATTGAGTTTCCCTTTTCATACATAAATTGTACTTTGCTTTTTATCCACGAGAAACAAATGAAAAAAAACAGCGGAGACCGGTATTGGTCTCCGCTGTTGGTTTCAAGTTAAGAGTATTAATGTCCGCCGGGGACTGCGCCTTGCATGGAGCCACGTCCGCCCCATTTGCCGGGCCAGCCAGGCAGGAAGGCTCCCACAATCAATGCGGCAATCGAAGCGAAGAATGTAAGGCGATAGGCATCCTCAAAGCCTTTCATGCCTGAGTCACAGGCAAGCTTGAGGGCAGATAAAATTTTCTCTTTAGCCGCACCAACCATCGCCGTAGGCACAGAGGCGAGCGTAGCGTCCGTACCAGGTGGCAGGTTATCTTCAGCTTTGACTCCGGGCGTCTCACAGATCCCAAAGTGGACAGTTGAAGCTGTCTGTGTTTCCTGCATCTCATCCTGTTGCGCTCTGATCTCGGCTGGGACTGCGGAGGAAAAAACAGTTGCCAAGGCCGCCACTGAAACCGCCTGCACCACAAAGCGCGTACTGTTCATCAAAGAGGAGCCACGCGGCAGTTGATTGAGCGGCACACTGCTGAGCGCCGCCACAAAGGAGGTTTGAAGTGTAAGCCCCACTGCCAATCCGCGGACGGCAAGCAGGAAGAAAATATATGTGATGGGGGTATCGCCTTGGATCATGGAGAGTTGCCAAGTGTTGAAACACAAAATGGCAAAGCCCACGATCAGGTTCATGCGTGGCCCGATCTTATCGTATAGACGACCTGCAAGCGGTGTAGCAATACCCGATGTAAGCGCGACGCCGAGCAGAATGAAACCAGTCTGCAACGCAGTGCGCCCACGGAAGGCTTGCAGATAAATGGGCATCAAAAATTCCGCACCGAACAACGCAACGGTGGCCACATAACCCACGAGTGCGGAATTGAGGAACGTCCGATTTGCAAACAAGCGCAAATTCGTCATCGGTTCTTTGGCAAAATACAACTCAACGATCACATGCGCGATCAACGCCACAATGCCGATGCCGAAGAACAGCAACGTGTTGGAGCCAGTCCAGCCATTTATTTCAGCGATACTAGCCGCATACAACACGGATCCAAAACCGATCACAGCCGTGATCAAACCCAATGGATCAAAAGATGGCTTGCTTTCCACTTGATAATCAAGCAGGAAGCGAGAACCAAGGAAGACACCCACAATGCCGATGGGAATATTGATAAAGAAGATCAAGCGCCAAAGATTAGCATCCACCAACCAACCGCCCAAGATCGGGCCGAGAGCGGGAGCAAACACCAATGCGATTCCGAAATAACCGAGGGCTGTGCCTTGCTCTTTAGGCGGAAAGGCGCGATAGAGTTGTGCGGGTCCCAAAGGTTGGGCCATGCCGCCACCGAATCCCTGCAAGGCTCGGGCGAGGATCAGCCAACCGAGGGAAGGAGCAAGCCCACATAAGAAAGAGCCGACGACAAAGATCGAGAGTCCCAGCAGATACATACGCTTGATCCCGAAACGGTCAGCAAGAAAGCCAGAGACCGGCGTGGTAACTCCCAACGCCAGCACGTAAATACTCAACACCCATTGTGCGTCTGCTAGCGACACACCAAATTCACGGCGTAACGTAGGGAAGGCAACATTCACGATCGTCGAATCCAAAATGATCATGAAGATACCGAACATAACGGAGATCAGAACTCTCCATTTGGGTTCGAGTCCTTTTGGTTTATTTTCTACAGCAACAGTCATTCTTGAATACCTTTCAATGTTATGTCCAAAACAGGCATTATATAAGTTCACACAAGCGCGGGATTATACACCCACTCACGTGACCTAGGCCTAGACACCTACAAGGATAAAAGTCTTACACATACATACGAGTTTGCTTTCGAGTAAAATCCAGCTCGTTATCAGAAACACATGTCAGCATATAAAAGACAGGAGAAACTTTATGGGTAACGAATATATACCCCAAATTGTCATGAGCATTCACGCGCACCCTGACGATCAGGAATTTTCCATCGGCGGCACGCTGGCCAAATGGGCAAAACAAGGATGTGAGATCATCTCGGTCATCATCACCAGTGGCGACTCAGGCTCGAACGATCCATCAAAAAATGCGGACTATAAACCCGTCCTTGCGGAGTTACGTGAGAAAGAACAATTGGCGGCCAATGCCATTTTAGGGATTCGGGAAACGATCTTCCTGCACTATCCAGATGGAGAACTTGAACCGACCATCGCACTTCGCAAGGAACTCACGCGCCTCATTCGTAAATTCAAGCCTGATACTGTTTTGACAGGGAATCCTGAGGGATGGTTTTACGGCAATGAGTATCTCAATCACCCCGATCATCGCGCGGCCGCAGAAGCGGCATGTACAGCAGTGTTTCCATCAGCAGGGAGTCGGCTCATCTTTGCGGACCTGCTACCGGCGGGATATGAGCCGCATGAAGTCAAGCGTCTCTACATCCACGGCATGGACAAAGCCGACACTTGGGTTGACATTACCGAGACCCTTGATGTCAAGATCAAAGCGCTTCAACAACATGTGAGCCAGGTCCCTGTGGATGAAGTTGGGAAGTGGATGACCGAATGGGCGGCCGAGGATGCGAAAGATAAAGATATGAAATATGCTGAGAGCTACAAAGTAATGATCTTGAAAAAGGATGAGGATAAGGGCGACTAGCATGGGACCCTAAAGGTTTATCAAACCTTTAGGGTCTTTTTTTAGAAAACCAAATGCCCGATCAACGCGGTGACAACGGTCAGTGTGATATTGTCCACATCCTTGAACGGAAGTGACTCAATCAACATCCCGCCGAGAGCGATCCAAAAGATGGGGAGCAAATACGTTGTGAACGGCGAAGCGAAGATACCGACATTGACATAGACGAACAAGATAAGAGCACTGAGTAACGCTCCCCCAGCGAACACACTCAACGAACCCGCCACACTTTTTTCCCGCGACCAAAACAACTTCGGTGACTTGATCCGCCGCCCAACAATATCCGCCACGCCATCGCCACCGCACATCATCATGAGGGCAGTGATGCCGATCGGCGAATCCTTCCAATAGATGACAGTAAGCGCGACAAACACGATCCCGTAGAATAACGGTCCGCGCAGAATCTCTCTCGGATTACCCGTGCGTGTCATCGCCTGAACAGATGCATCGTCTTTCATGATCCCTGTCCCTACCAAAGCAAATTGAATCGTGATCAACAACGGAACCAGCGCCGCGAGGTAACGGGACATGGTCAAATCAGGGAACATCAGCCAACACAACACAAAGATCGGGCCAGTCCCAATATGAATGAACTTGCGACTCAACTTGCTCTCGATCCACCCGCGATGGGCGAAAAAGTCCATAAGGCGGAGGAAGGCAATGGCAATGACAAAGGTGAGGAGGGTGGCGAGATAGGGATTCATAGGTTTTATCCTGATTGAGTTTTCAGTATTAACACAAAACGCCGCATTTCAGTGCGGCATTCGTGAATCAAAAGCATAAAACTATCAGTGGGCCCAGCAAGATTCGAACTTGCGACCAAGCGATTATGAGTCGCCTGCGCTAACCGCTGCGCCATGGGCCCTAGTAACATTTAGCCAC
This sequence comes from Candidatus Defluviilinea proxima, assembly GCA_016721115.1. Lineage (NCBI taxonomy): Bacteria > Bacillati > Chloroflexota > Anaerolineae > Anaerolineales > Candidatus Villigracilaceae > Candidatus Defluviilinea > Candidatus Defluviilinea proxima. Next base: position 2,432,438 of record JADKIW010000001.1, on the reverse strand, counting down.
TAGCAGTCGAGCATTTTTGCTGAACGCTAATGGCTAACCGCTACCTAGAGCGGGAGATGGGATTCGAACCCACGAATATCAGCTTGGAAGGCTGATGCCTTACCACTTGGCGACTCCCGCGTACGGCCGCTATTTTACCACAAGGTGATTTACAAGGAAGACCGCCCGCCTATGGTTTATTTCTCCCTCGGCGCTTGCGACTCTTCGATCAACTCTTTCGGCGTCGCCGCGCCGCAGGCAGGACAGGCATACTTCTGTTCTGCAGGGACATACGACCTCTGACAATACGGGCAATCCACCGACCGTGGCGCCACAGGTACTTCCACTTTCTTTTCGGTGACAATTTCTCTCGTCACTTCGCGTGTATGGGTACTGCCTCCTATATTTCCCAACATGAAGACATTACCAAGATTCGGCCCATTAGATGAAGAGGATGAACTACTCTTCACGCGTGCTCTGGAACTTCCACCGGAAGCTGATTTTTCTTTGGAGGACCCACTTGGGACCTTTCCACCGCCAGCCAATACAAGGAACAACACAGCCACAATGACCACTGCCGCTACCGTCAAAAAGACGATGATCGCCGTCAAGCGGAGCGCGCGCGGAATGTTATACAACTCATAGCCATAGCTGAACAAGAACACACCACCCACATAGAACGGAAATAGGATCGCGATCAAGACGATCCCCAGATTCTGTTGTACTTGTCCTTCGATCCATGTCAAATAAGCGACAAGGATAATGACACCCAATGCGCCCAACGCCACCAATCCGCCAGGGATCAGGATATGCAATGGCTTGCCGGGCTTTGAGTCATCGTGGTCATACTCGACCACTTCATTTGTCTTGGCTCCTACTTGTCGGGCGCGGTATTCAGATTGAGGCATGGTATTTTTCCTTTTGGCACAAGCAAACAATAAATTCTGCCACAAAGACACAGATCACAGAGTGGTCAACGAATTTCATCCAAGTCTCGCGTATCTGTGGCTAAAAGCACTCTATTGGACAACTCCATATCACCGATTCAGATCGCGCGCTGTATCTTCCATTTGCTTCAAGATAATGGGCGCCTGCCCATCGGTCAACTCGGGGTGACGGATCGTATCGAACATATCACGAACAGCATCTTCCATCATTACCTTTACGTTCCTCCACGAGGAAAGTTTTGGAGTCATCTTTCCTGTTGGCAGGAACGCAACCGCTTCGGCCCATTGTGGATGAGAAGCGGAATAGTCTGTGAGCAGATCCATCGTTGAGGAGCGAAGCGGGAAGAGATCGGTGCTCTGTACCCACTTGGCCTGATTCTCCGCCGAAAGCATCCAACGGATGAACAGCCATGAGGCCAGTTGTGTCACATCATCTGAATTGAACACGATAAATGAGGAACCATACACTACAAAAGCAGTTTGGTCTGTGCCGGGAAACGGCAGGGCGATCCATTCATCTTTGCTTCCCAATGCACCGAACGAACGTGCTTGGTCCACGAATTCTTCAAGGCTGGCTGTTGCGAATAAAGCCTGTCGCCCAGCGAAACGGTCGTACACCGAACTATCGGGCGAGGCAACCCACGCACAGCCCTTTTGTTGCAACAACTTCAACGACTTGAATGCATCGACATTTTTCGGCGTGAGAAAACGATATCCCTTTTCCTCCTGCACACTGCCGCCAAAAGCCAGCATCCACGAAAGAGTGGTCGTTGCATTTGTATCGATCAACCAACCGCCCAGTGCATCGTTATCAGCATTTGCATCCGAAGCCAGCGCATTGTGTGCGGCACAAGCTTGTGACTGAAAATCAGAAAAGGTTTGAGGCGGAGAATCAAATCCCAGTTCACGCGCCCAGCTTTGGTTGTAGAGAACGAAGCGCGCTGTCCGTTGTGCAGGCATTCCCAGCCGCAGATCATCCAACTCATCCTGCATCCAGATCACAGACGGAAAGTCAGACATCTCTAACGCGCTCATGCCATAGATCGGATCGCGCAAATATGTATTCAGGTCAACGACATTTTCCTGCCACCCAATGGCGTGCTCAGGCAACGCGATCACAACGTTCGGGTTCTTGGACTCTTTCAACGCGGCATCGGTTTGCGCAACCACCTCGCTGAAATTATTTTTGGATTCGGCATTGACAACGATCCCCCACTCGTTCGTTGTGTTGAATTGCTGGATCTGCGACTCAAAGAGACTCGCCTCCGCGCCAAACCACGGATGCCAAACCGTGACCTGCGCCCCACGCAACGCTTCTTTCTCAACGTTCAAACTGCTTACTGCTAACGTTGGCAGTTGTGTAACTGACGGCTTTTCCGTAATGGCCACGGACGGCGTTTGCGTAACATCCGTTGAAGTAGATGGAACACAAGCCGCAAGAAGGATAGCAATTAGGACGAATGCGACGAACGTCTTTTGCATTAATATCCCACCATGGGAATTGGAGTGAAGATCAAAATAAAGACAAGCAACATGACATACCCAAGTACACGACGCTTCACATCGAGCGGAGTAATATCATCGAGCGGCTGTGTGCGGACGTTGCCAAGCCAGAAAAGAATGAACACCCACAGTAACCAGCTAAAGTTGAATGAGGTAAACGAAAGCGTAAGCACCACAGGCAATATCATCAACGCGATCAATACACCTATTGCAATCGGGAAGATCTTGCGCGCTTTCTCACCGAAGAGACCATAGACGACGTGCCCACCATCTAACGTTCCCACAGGGACAAGATTCAGCGCGGTCACAAGGAGGCCACCCCAACCAGCCCATGCCACTTGGTGCACCATCACATCTGTCCCACCAAAGGGAACCGGCTGGCCGGTGAGGAAGTAGCGTATCCAATACAAGACTGGCGAGAGCCCGCCGTAATTGACAGGGTCAGGGAGTAATTTACCAAAGACCATATACTTGGCAAATAAATAGAACAATGAGTTTCCTTCAAGTACACCTTGCATGCCTGGAGGCGGCTGATCGATCACACCGAGATGAGAAAGTGACAACCCGATGAACAACACAGGGACAGCGATCACCAGTCCCGCGATCGGACCCGCTACACCAACGTCAAAGAGAATGCGTTTGTTCTTGGGGATACCACGCATTGCGATGAACGCGCCAAACGTCCCCAACGGGCTTATCAGCGGTGCCGGGATAAAGAATGGCAATGTAGCAGGGATTTTGTAAATGCGGCAGGCAATGTAATGTCCCATTTCGTGGGCAAAGAGGATGCCCATCATGCTCAACGCAAAAGGCCAGCCAGAGATTATGTGTTGAAACTTATAAATGTAATAAGACATTTCACTGGTAAACGTCATGTTTGCAGGGACATCCACGAGAGTTACCATCATGCTGATCACTGTAAGGACAAAGAGAACGATGTTTACAGTGACTCTTGCAGACGATTTGGGGACCACAGGCGTGGCGGCAAGATAGATCACTTGGGTATCGCCTTCCTTGCGAAAGAGCGGGGTGATTCCGTAAGGGTTGACGGCATCAGCCAGTTGATCGTAAGCGGCGACCGTATCTTCGCTCAAAAAATGTCCGCGATAACGGACCAGCCATTGACGCGGGTCGCCCGCAGTGACATCATCTACATGAAAGATACGGGATACGTGACTGTTCAATACTTCTAATTCAGGGAAAGACATAAAGGCACCTTTGTTCGGACGATAGACAATAGACCGTGGACCATGCACAACAGACCGCAAGTGTTCATCATCTATGGTCTATCGTCTACGGTCCACCGTCAAAGAATTAGGCGGGAGTGGATGGGAGTCGAACCCACCGCGGCTCGCAACGCGACCCGCCACAGGTGTTGAAGACCAGGAGACCCACCGGGACCTAACCACTCCCACGAACAAGGATAATCGAAGGGGAATGGGAACGCAAGCAGGATTATCAGGTTGTGTTAATTGATGGAGTTATTGCTCCGCGCTGAGCGGAGGTCTGAGCGAAGCGTAGCGAAGACGAAGACCGAAGTCGAAGCGCATGCGACGGAGGCACATCCTATTTAATTGACGAGATGAACTGCGACACATACTCCGTGATCCGCGGAATGAGGATCACCCCCGCCGTGATCATGCATGCATACGCCAGCATGGACAGTCCGCTCACCCACACAGCCATCACTGCCAACGAACGTCCGCGTTTGCCATCAGTGCGAAGTTCGCGCTGGGATTTGAGTCCCAGGAACAGGGATGCAATGGCAAACAAGACTCCGGGCGGATAGCAGATGATGATCGTGAATGGGATGGGCAATATCCCTGCGCAGAGAGCCAGCAAGGTGGTGATTGCCAAGATAAAACTAAGGATGGCGTTACGATTGAAGGGTGGGATGGATATGGATTCGGTCATTATATAAAGTGAGACCCTAAAGGTTTTGGAACCTTTAGGGTCTTTGTTTCAGTCGGGGCGAGAGGATTTGAACCTCCGACCTCTTGCACCCCATGCAAGCGCGCTAGCCGGGCTGCGCCACGCCCCGATTGTTTCGGTTGCCTACCCCGTTCAGCAGAGCAGCATTATAGTCTCATTTTTATAATCTGGCAACTTCCAAACACGAACATTGCGAGAAGAGCAAAAGATGTAACCCATCTTTGGTTTTTCGCAGAATTTGTGCCCATGCAAAATCTGCATTCCATCTGTAACTCCCACATCCACACTTGAATATGCTAAAATACATTCATCACTATTTGGAGAACCCATGCCTGAAATGATCGAAGTTCAAATAGACAGCGTCCGTGTACATTTAATGACCCCACAACGCCTTGTCGTTTTAAAACAAAAAGAATCTGAGCGCTACCTCCCCATCTGGGTTGGTCCCTATGAAGCGGAAGCGATCACCGTAGCTTTACAGGAAGTGGAAATGAGTCGCCCGCTGACGCATGATCTGCTCAAGAACATCTTTGACTCGTTCAATGCACAGATCAAGCGCATCGAGATCATCAAACTGCAAAACGATATTTTCTATGGCAACATCGTGGCCGAGGCCGATGGACGTGAAATCCATATTGACTCACGACCTTCAGATGCCATCGCGTTGTCTGTCCGTGCGCATGTGCCGATCCTTGTCCACAAGAGCGTGATGGATGAGGCTGGCATATTGCCTGAGCAGGATTTGCCCGAAGGCGAAGAAGCGCCTGCTCGAAGCGAACCAGCCCCACTGTCTGAAGAAGGAAGCGCACGCTTGTCCGTCTTTGAAGATTTCCTTGGCAAGCTCGATCTCGATAAGCTCGACGATAAAAATAATCCCAGCGACGACGAATCACCGGACCAGCCAAAGAAAAAATGACCGATTATCTGCCACAAGAAGAGTTCGCCGCCCCCGCTACATCAACGGCAGTCCCGCACAACCGAGAAGCCGAAGAAGCCGTCGTAGGGGCGGTCTTCATTAACCCAGAAGTGTATTATGACATCGCGCAGTTTTTGACTGCCGATGATTTTTACATTCATAGACTGAAATGGATCTGGGAAGCGTTCAACAGCCTGCACGAACAACGCGTCCCTGTGGACCTGTTGACTGTTGCCGATGAATTGGAGCGAAGAGGCCAATTGGGCGAAGTGGGCGGACCCGCCTACCTGACGACACTCGTCAACCAGGTGCCATCTTCGTTGAACGCCGAATCCTATGGGCGTATCGTTGAGGGATATTCCGTCCGACGCAAGATGATCACAGCCGCGAACCAGATCGCTTCGATCGCATACAACGAGAAGACAAGCGTTGAAGATGTGATGAACGAAGCGGAGAAGGCAGTTTTCAACGTCAGTGAACGGCGCCTCAAACACGACCTTCAGCCGATCAAAAGTGTATTAAGCGAATACTACGACCGAATCGATGACCTCGCAAAACGCGACGATGAGATCGTCGGCGTGCCAACAGGTTTCATTGACCTTGATAAGATGTTGACCGGCTTGCAACCCTCCGATTTGTTGATCATCGCAGGTCGCCCGGGTCAAGGTAAGACGGGTTTCATGCTTTCGATCGCCAAGAACGCCGGGCTTACGCACAAGAAACACGTGGCCATCTTCTCTTTGGAAATGTCCAATGACCAGGTGGTGCAACGTTTGATCTCGCAAGAGACTGGTATCTCATCGCAACGTTTGCGCACAGGTAAATTAAACGACAACGAATGGCCGTTGTTCACGCACGCCATCGAAGTCTTTGGCGATACACACATCTATCTCGATGACACACCGGCCATCACCCCGCTTCAACTCCGTACGAAATGCCGCCGCCTGCACATGGAGTTTGGGATCGATCTCATCATCGTGGATTATCTCCAGTTGATGGGCGGTGACACTCGCACCGATAACCGCGTGCAGGAAGTGTCGCACATCTCCCGCAGTTTGAAAGTGCTGGCCCGCGAATTGAACGTCCCGGTCCTTGCGGCGGCACAGTTATCCCGCGCCGTCGAACAACGCTCGGACAAAAAGCCTGTGCTCTCAGACTTACGCGAATCAGGCTCGCTCGAACAGGACGCAGACATCGTTATGTTCATCTACCGTCCCGATCAATATGAAAAGGACACGGTCAAACAAAACGTGGCCGAGATCATCATAGCAAAGCATCGTAATGGTCCCGTGGGAAGCGTGGAATTGGTCTTCCGTGGTGAACAGGCGAAGTTCGAGAACGCGGCAACGCGGGTGTTCAAGCCGAACGAATAATTATGATGTCCTGTAGGGACGGGCAGCTGCCCGTCCCTACAGGAATAAAAAATATAAATGACAAAATTCAAAGGCTTTACCGACTCTGAAACCTTTACGCAAGTCCCTGATTCGTTGTTTCATCAACTACTGAAAGAAATTGATGATGCGGCAGAATTAAAAGTGACTCTCTACCTTCTGTGGCGCGTTGAGCACATGGACAGTCCGTTTCGGGCATTGAGCAAGATGGATTTCGATGTGAAAGAGTTGGGGTTGAGCGCTGAGGAGATCAAGCTTGGGCTGGAGAAAGCGATCAAGCGCGGGAGCCTACTCACAGTTACGAAAGAAGCGACGGTTTATTTCCTATTGAATTCCCCACGCGGACGAGCCGCCGTTGAAGCCATCGAAAGCGGCAAATGGAATCCGAAAGCAGGAAGTTCGATGCCGCCGGTGGAACGCCCGAACGTGTTCAAGCTGTACGAAGAAAATATCGGTCCGCTGACGCCGTTGATCGCGGATACTTTGAAAGATGCTGAAGAACTGTATCAATCCGATTGGATCGCAGATGCGATCGAGCTTGCCGTACAAAATAACAAACGCAGTTGGAAATATTGCGAAGCGATTTTGAAACGCTGGAAGGAAGAAGGCCGTGCCGAAAAGCAAGATAGACGCGACAATAAAAAACCTGGCGAACAGAACCTCGACAGAAAGATCGAACAGCTTCGAAAACGCGCGAAGAAATGAATTACCCGGCGACCCGGACTGTCCGATTTGCGGCGGCGTTGGGTATTTGCGCGTGGATGTGCCGGTGGGGCATCCTGATTTTGGCAGGCTGGAGGTTTGCACGTGCCGCCGCGCCAACATCACCGACTCGATCCGTGATCGGTTGTTTGCGCTCAGTCATCTCGATGAGTTGAAGGAACTGACCTTCGAAACATTCAAGCCACGCGGGCGCAAAGGTCTCGGTGAGATGCAATCCACTTCGTTGGAGATGGCTTATAACCACGCGCATCATTACGCTCAGAACTTGAACGGCTGGTTGTTATTGCAAGGTGGATACGGTTGTGGAAAAACACACCTGGCCGCGGCCATCGCAAACTTTGTGGTTGGCATGGGCGTGCCTACTCTTTTCCTCACTGTCCCCGATCTGCTCGACGCCTTGCGTTTCGCGTATGGTGCAGAAGATACAACCTTCGAAGAACGCTTCGATCAAATTCGCAACGCGAAACTTTTGGTATTGGATGATTTCGGCACGCAGAACGCAACGGGCTGGGCACAGGAAAAATTATTCCAGATCGTCAACTATCGTTACATCAACAGACTTTCGACCGTCATCACGACCAACCTCGCACTGGACGAGATCGAACCGCGCATCCGCTCGCGTCTTTCTGACCCCGAGCTTGTTTCAGCATTTCGAATTAGCGCTCCCGACTTCCGACGTCCCATGCAGGATACAAGCCATCCCGAATTATCCTCGCTTGATCTGTTGACGAGTAAAACCTTCGGCACATTTGAAGATCGTTCACAAGAAAACCTCCGAACGGACGAGGCCAAGTCCCTGCAGAGAGCGCTCAAAGCCGCGCATGGATTTGCAGAAAAGCCGAAAGGCTGGCTCGTCTTCGAAGGGACGTACGGTTGTGGCAAGACTCATCTCGCCGCGGCCATCGCCAACTACCGCGCAGGACTCGGTGACCCTCCCCTCTTTGTGATGGTCCCTGATCTGCTTGATCATTTGCGTGCAGCGTTCAGTCCCAATGCAGGGACAAGTTACGACCGCCGCTTCGACGAAGTGCGCACTGCGCCATTGCTCGTCTTGGACGATCTCGGTTCCCAGTCTGCTACGCCGTGGGCAAAAGAGAAACTGCATCAACTGCTGAATTACAGATACAACGCCGAACTACCAACCGTCATCACAGTTGCGAAGGAAAGCCTCGAACAACATCAAGTGGACGAGCGCATCATCACACGCATGTTGGATGAGCGCCTTTGTAATTACGTGTTGATCGATGCACCGGCGTTTCAGGGGAAGGCGAAAAAGGGCAGGAAGTAGATCTTTCAACAACCTATTGGGGAATAAACATGAACAAAACAAAAAACCTTTACGTTTGGGGAAGTTTGTCAGCAAGCATAATCATATTTATGCTTGCTGGGTGCGGGATATTAACACTCAAGGCCGCCCCTACCGCATTGCCACCATATCTTCACTACACTCCATCCGATGGGTTTAATGTCCATCTTGAATTTGATTATCCAAGCTCATGGCTTCTTGAAGAACATAATAAAACATATTATTCAACCCTTTTCCTGGGAGAACCAAGGTTCCTTATTGCTCCAACCCAAGCACCTGGCGAGTCACATATCGCGTCTAATGACTTTGGGTATATTAGCATTTTATTTTTACCAGTAAAACCCGGGCAAACACCTGATGCGGAAATCGCATTACGCAAACAAAACTATAGCAAGCAAAAGCAGAGCGTGACAAATTGGGTTACTCTACTCAACGATTACAGAATTAAGATAGATGGGTATGATGCCAGCATATTAGAATATCAAACAAACGACCCCGAACACTCTCCATCATTAATGTTTAATAGGTCTGCATTTTTCACTGTGAAAGACCAGTTTTACGAAGTATTTTTTAGCGTTGCAGAAAAAGAGCGTGGTGGCGAATTCGAAAAAGGATATGAGTATTTCCTCAATAGCTTGAAAATTGTGCCATAAGCCAAATCTTAACCACGGAGACACAGAGGCACGGAGTTTAAAATTTCTCAGTGTCTTCGTGACTCCGTGGTTCAAAAAACAGCCTCCGTGTGGAGGCTGTTTCAATTACCAATTACTACTAACCGCGTTTAAATCTTCTTCGGCGGGAGTTTATTCCCCTCGCCCTCTTTCGTCACTTCCACCCATAAGGCGTCAGCTAACTCATATCCGATCAAATGATCGTGCGGTTTCATCTGCAAGCGCAACGGACCTTTGAACGGCGCGCAACTGAACAAATGGAACGGAGCGCCCGGCACAAATCCCAACTCAGCAAAATACCTTAACTTCTCCATGTCATGAGTCCGCACGCGGCTGATGATGCAATCCGAGCCCGAAGGCACATCCAACAGATGCACATCTTTCACGACCGGCATGGCCCCGTCCTTGCTTGGAATTGGCTCTCCATGCGGACAACGAGTCGGTTTGCCTGTGATCTCGAAGATGCGATCCTCGACCACATCGTTGACGCCCAACGCAAACGTATCCGATAACTCGTGCGCCTCGTCCCAGCCGTATTTCATCACCTTTACCAAAAACACTTCCACCAAACGGTGACGTCGCAGGGCGGGCATGGCGATCTTCTCGCCTTTGCTCGTCAAACGGACTCCTCGATACAACTCATGTTCGAGATATTCCAAATCCTTCATCTTCCCCACCATGCGGGCAGTAGCCTGTTGGGATGAATTCGCACTCTCTGATAACTCAGCCAAACCAACATAAGGGGTGTCTTGTTGAAGCCGAAAGATCTCGGCTGCATATCTCTGCATTGCAGGTGTTGCCATCAAACGCTCTCCACATACGAAAATGTTTCACCCTGGGTGAAACATAATATCAAACAAGTTTATGGTTGTTTCTAGTTTTATAGATTATAACATCGGCAACTAGACAAATCACATCTCAATAGGAGTATTTAACGAGAATGTTAGCAACCTATTTATTGTCCCTACGTGAAGGCCTTGAAGCCGCCCTCATTATCGGTATTGTCCTTGGCGCAGTCAGCAAGATCCGTCGCACCGACCTTACCTCGTCCGTTTGGCTCGGCACATTGAGCGCGGTCGTAGTAAGCATCCTTACCGCTATAGTGCTCACCAGCTTTGGCATGTCCCTTGAAGATGGCGCTGAACAGATCTTTGAAGGCATCACCATGTTCATCGCGGCGGGCATCCTTACCTGGATGATCTTCTGGATGGGCAAACAAGCCCGTTTCCTCAAGAGTGAACTCGAAGATGGTGTCAACAAAGCCGCCTCATCCACCGGCAAACGTGCTGTCTTCTGGCTGGCGTTCATGGCGGTTGTCCGCGAAGGTGTGGAGCTTGCCATCTTTATCACTGCCGCATTTTTCGCCGGTGATCCAAATCAACTGATGTCCAATACCATCCAAACACTGGCTGGCACGATCCTTGGTCTCGGCACTGCCGCATTACTCGGCTACACTATTTTTGCCAGCACACTCCGCCTCGATCTGCGTCGCTTCTTCCAAGTGACAGGCATTATGCTCATCCTGTTCGCGGCTGGGCTTGTAGCACATGGCGTCCATGAATTCAACGAGGTCGGCTGGATCCCTGTTATCGTCGAACATATTTGGGATGTGAACATGATCCTCGATGAAAATTCCGTCGTTGGTCAATTACTCAAGACCCTCTTCGGCTACAACGGCAACCCGTCTCTCACCGAGATGATCGCCTACTTCGCCTATATCATCGTCACATTCATTTTTTGGAGACGAGAGAACACGGTCCCTGCCAAAGCGACAGCTGAATCAGCGGCATAAAGCTTTATCGAAACGGAAACAGGCTTCGGGTCCAAAAAGACGCGAAGCCTGTTTTTTTATTCCACAACTACGAGCGGAAGATTCCCAATTCACCCGATGGAGCAAAACCGGGGAAGATCGTCCCCGCATTTGTGTTTCGCAAACGCCGCGCGAGAAGTTCGCTCAAGACCTGACGGTAATCGGTTGTGATGGCGAGGTCAGCGTGATCGTAAAGCTGATCGTTATGCAGACCGGGCCACGTGCCGTAAACCTGCCCCCCGTTGACGTCGCCACCGAGTGTGAACATAACATTGCCGTGACCGTGATCGGTACCGTAATCTTCATTCTGCACGAGGCGCCGCCCAAATTCGCTGATCACAACAACTGACAGGCGGTCTGTGTATCCCGAATCGAGATCGAGGTAAAAATTGGAAAGGCCCGAGGCGAGGTTGCCAAGCAGTTCAGCGATGTACCCGCCATTGCCATCGGTCTCGTACTCATGCGTGTCCCAGCCGCCGTAATCCACTGTAGCAACACGCAGGCCAGCATCCAATTTGATCATGCGGGCAACAGTCTTGAGTTGTTGACTCAGTTCATCGTCGTTGTAGGATGCGCCATTGGACGGTTGATATTCCTGTTCCACAAGCGGATGCACAATATCAAGCGATTCTAAAGTACGCAAACCAGCGCGATGCAGAAGGGTTTCGCCGTTGTACATCTGGCGCAGGGCTTTTTGTTGAGATACAGCCAGACCGTTCTCCCATTGCGAGAAATCGCCGGGGTCGTTGAGATTTACGGTCGGAACATAATTCAATAAGGACGATGGAGCACCTACGGTGGAAAGCGCAGGCAAAATGGATGTTGTGCCGGTGCTTTGCAAATAACGTGTGATCCAACCTGAGGTGGTGCTCTTTGAACCGGGTGTACCCAGTTCGATATATTCCATTGCATCGAAGTGGCTACGCGTATCGTAGTTCAGCCCCACAGCATGGATGGCGGCCATTTTTCCTTGTTGATACAGTTCATGCAACGGCGCGAGCGCAGGATGCATGCCGAATTGATCGTTCAAAGGAAGCAGGTTCGTGATCTTGATATCGGGACGTGCAGCTTCGTAGTATCCGCGATCATCGCCAGCAATTGGCGCGACAACGTTGAGTGCGTCCCAACCGCCACGCAAAAAGACAACGACCAGCGTATCAGTTGGGTCATCCTGTTGCGCAAATGCGGCGTTGGTAAGGCGTGCGCCAGCCAGTGCGGCAATGGCGGAGGAACATCCTTGCAGGAAGTGTCGACGAGTAAATTTGAGGGAGGGCATATAGTTATTATCCTTCGCTCTTATCGCCGTCCTCGGCGACAAGGGCAGCGCCGAGGACGGCGCTGTGAGCAAATATTATTTCCATTGAAAATCGGGGCTCATGAGAATCACTTCCACCATCGCGGGCAAAACCCAATTGATGTGATCCTGATCAAGTTCATCCTGCGGGCCATGATCCTGCGCCATGACCGAGATCACGGCCTGACGGTCCGCTTCAGACATGGTGCGATTCAAAAGGCGAGGGATCCAGAAATCCGCAAGGGATTCAGCGGTGCGAATCTCTACAGGTGTTTGCCCCAGAATATCGGTACGGATGATGCGTCCCTGCTCTTCGTCGTCCATCCAATTTTCAGAGATGCCCACAGCAAAATTCCAGCGATACAACAGTGACATGGAATTGGCCCAGGCTTCCTTCACATCTGGGTAACCATCCGGTGGGCGGCGTTCGAAGATGGGCTGCCCCATCATCGAGCACATCCACGGGATGCCGCCGGGTAATCTGGTAAAGTCTGCGTTAAGAGTGCGCATGATCGAGATCGCCGCTTCGATGGGACGTTTGATCTTTGCACCCCATGATCCACGGAACTCAGGTGAAAGTAGGATCACTTCTACAACACGCTTGAGTTGATCAGGCGCGTTATCAACATACCCGATAGCGATGCCATTCGCATCTTTCTCGACCGTATTCGGGTCGCGCACCCCAAGGTAATTCTCCGCCCCAAGCGTGTGCAACTCAAAAAGCTCGCGCGCAAAATTTTCGTTCGGCCCTGCATCAGACGAATTGTTTTGGTTCAGGTAATACAACATGGATGGATGCGTTGCAATTGCTTCCAACATTTGACGGAAATTACCAAACATATGTTTACGCAATACGTCACGGTTGTATGAGACCAGCAACGGCACACCATCATCCTGCCAAAAATAGACATTGAAATGATTGTGCCAAAAATCTGCCAGCACCTCTACGAGTTGTTTCTTGCTATACACTGCTCGCAGAAAGGTTGCATCCACAAGCTCATGAGCTGGCTTGCTGTACCAATCCCAATACGCATCATCGTTCGAGTCGTAGGGGTTATTGGCAATATGGTCAAAATACAATTCTTCCTGCGTTTTATGTAAGGTCTCGAAACCTGCCGCGTTATAACGCGCTTCAAAATCACTGTCGTCGATCGAATCAGGGTTGAGTTGTTGAGCAACATACGCACGCAAACGTTCATCATCTGTCCCGCCCAATAGATTGAATGCATCAAAATCGCCCGGTCGTGGACCAAATCCCATGCGATTCAATGCGATGATCCCCAATGGAACCGGCGGCAAAACAGGCTCAGGCGGGACGCTGGTCGAATCGACAACAGGAGGAACCACCCGCGTCGGGTCTGGACCTGGAACCTGTTCCGGCGCACAAGCAGTCACCGCCACTGACGCCCCTGCTACGCTCGCAAATGTCCCCATCAACTTCAGAAAATCCCTACGATTAATTCTAGCTTGAGGTTGAGCCATATATTCTCCTATAAAAGAATGATGAAATTTACAAATTTTTCTTTCCCCTCTCAATCACCCATCAGTTCAGAATATCTCTCCAAACGCTTTCACCACTTCCGCTTTGACTCGTTCCATCGAGGGCGGAGCAGGCAACAGGTCCGCGAGGGAGACGATGGGTTCATCCTGCAACCCACACGCGATGATACCATCCCAATAGTCCATGTCTGGATTCACATTCAACGCAAAGCCATGACGTGACACGCCGCGCGCGTCCACTTTAACACCAATTGCCGCGATCTTGGCTGGTTTCTTGCGGTCTTCGGGCTTGCAACGCGTGCAACGTGAATACACATCCGCCTGTACCCAAACGCCTGTGAGGCCGAGGCGTTGACCCGCCACAATGCCGAGATTTGCCAACGTGCTGATCAATACCTTCTCTAACTTGCGGACGTAACCAACATAATCGGCATCAGGTACAGACCTGACAGGTCTCATCGTACTGAGAGTCGGGTCGGGCGCATAGGAAGGCACAATGCTTTGATCGTTAGATTCCTGTGAAGACCTGTCAGGTCTTAACGGAATCAACGGCAACAACGGATACCCTACCAACTGCCCCGGCCCGTGATACGTCACATCGCCACCCCGATCCACCCAATGGACCGCAATCCCTTTTTCCTTGAGTTGCGATTCGCCCCACAACAAATTCTCCTGCTTTCCTCGCCGCCCGAACGTATATACGTGAGGATGCTCCAGCAATAAAAGTGTCGGCGAGCGCTTCCCCTCCGCGATCTCCGTCGCATATTGCTCCTGCAACTTCCACGCGGATTCATATTCGATCAGGCCCAAATCTTCAACAATAAAATTCATAATATAAATCGTAGGGGACGGCAGCCGCCGTCCCTACATGTTATTTGAATATTCTCCGATACAAATCGGACTCCAGCAACCCGTTCGGGTCGCAACGCTTCTTGAGTTTCTTGAACTTGGCGATTGTTTCATCACCTAAAAACTTGCGCGTGCTTTCGGCGGAGGTCTCGCTGTTCTTGGCAAAATAGAATCGCCCGCCCGCTGAAAGGACGATACGATCAAACTCCTGCAATTGTTTGCCTAATCTTGCGCGGTTCTTATCTGTCACTTTGAAATCCATTGCAAGTGATAGGCCATCCACGGCATGCGTGAGCAGGAAGTTATCCGGGCGATGGCGTTTGGTCACGCCCAAATAAGAAGGCAGTCCGTTCTTCTGTGAGAGAAGCAACATCTCGCGCCAGGCATCTTCGGCAGTCTCTTTCGGTAAGAATGATTGATACTGGATCAATCCACCTCGCCCAACCGAGCGTTCCCAATCAGGGACATAATCCAACAAGAAGTGAAACTCCGCATGTGACTGACGGAACGTATGTTTCCGCTGGCTCGCAACATACTTGGCAATATTTACCGCCCGCCAACCTACATTGTTCACAAATGGATTCATAAAGTAATGCAACAACGACTTAGGCATCACACCAAATAAACGATCAGGTAAGTGCTGATACTTGAGTTGCAATGTCTCTTGTGCGTTGGCGTCTTCGCCTTCTTTCAAATTGCGCGAGGCATGGATCTGTCCGCGGCCAAGATGTTTTCCACTGGGGAATGTATCGAGCCAGCCCACGATGTAATCGTAATGAGGCGCGTTCTCAAGTAGGTCACTCAAGTGTTCGTGGAGATTCGGCACAGGGCGCGCGTCCACAGCTATCAGTCCAGAATAGACGCGCTTCATCTTCATGGTCACAGATACGAAGATGCCCAACATCCCAAGTCCGCTGATCATCGAGTAGAACAAATCCGCATTCTTTTTGGGTGAGCAAGTGATTAACGCACCAGTGGGCAGGATCGCAGTGAACCCGGTCACATGCTCGCCGATGGGACCCGCTTTGAAATTATTTTTACCGTGAATGTTCGCGGCAAGACACCCACCCAATGTTGTCTTCATCGTACCCGAAACAACAGGAGGCCACCAACCATCGGGCTCGACCGTTTGCCATAATTGTTGGAGCGTGACCCCGGCCTCGCATCGGACGTAGCCGGTAGCTGGATCCCATTCGAGAATCTGATTCATCCCCGACATATCCAACACAATGCCGCCGCCATTGAGCGAGACATCGTTATAACTAATGCCCGTGCCACGCGCCGTAACGGTGAGGCCGAGCTTCTTTGCAGTGAGAAAAGCTTCTTGAATATCTTCGACCTGTTTAACTTGTATTCGATAACAAGATGATTTTAAAGAGTGGCCAAAGTTTTCAAGCGTTGTGAACGTACTGAGAGAAAGGGACATGGTATGAATATAAGGTGACAGCCACTTCCAAAAGTGACTGTCACCTTTCCTTTAGAAAGATAGTCTTCTGAAAATGAACGATGGCACATGCTGTATTACCAGCATGACCCAGCGCCAGATAGGCGCAGTATAGATCAATTGTTTGCGTTTCTTCATGGCGTTGACGATATCGTCGGCGGCCTTTTCGGGCTCGATCGCAAATGGAGTAGCTCCTTGCGCCGCTTTGAGCATTTCAGTCTTCAAGAAACCCGGCTTAACCGTCAACACATTAACGCCATGGCGTGTCAGACGGTTTCGTAATGCCTCAAGATATGTTGCCAGCCCTGCCTTGGATGTGTTATAACCGGGGTTGCCCACACGGCCACGGTCACCCGCGACAGATGCGATGCCAACGATCTGACCTGCTTTGGCAGATTGGAACATTTCAGCAATGGGCGTAAGCCAGGCCATCGCACCGATGAGATTGACTTCGATCATCTTGCGGTCGTTTTCAAAGTTGTATTTATCGATCCCACCGGGCGGATAATTCACGCCAGCGACAAAGACAACCAGGTCAAGGCCGCCCAACTCAGCAACAAGTTTACGAAGCAGACTCGGCACTTTATCATATTCACTGACATCATGCACACAAGCAATGGCATGTTGTCCACCTGCTTTGATCTCGTCACAAAGGGAATTCAACTTGTCTTGACTTCTGGCAATTAATGCGAGGGTATATCCCTCGCGGGCAAGTTTTCGTGCAAGTGCGGCGCCAAGTCCATCAGAAGCGCCGATCACAATACCGCGCAAACGCGGCTTCAAAGGGGTTGCAGAGACAGGTATAGGGGTATCAGACACTGTATCCTCCAGATATAGGTAACAGCCATTTTAACCCATCAGGCACTGTAACGTGCATGTAATACTGGAAAATGGCCGAATTGCTATAATGACATCATTAAAAATCATGAAAGAAAAAATTTACAAAATTCTGGCAAATGCCCGCCAATTATTAGATGAGAGTAACATTCCAGCCAATGAAAAAGACACCCTCGTCAAACTCCTTGCGCTCCTAACTACATCCGCAGAAAAATATTCTCCTGATGCAATGGACGCGGACGCCCTTCCACAGCTATTGATCAACAACCATGGACTACTGTCCATGTTGAAACAACAAACAGAAGAGCTCGATACTCTCAAGAAGTTGAGCATTAATCTCACATCCAGCCTCGACTTGCCGGATGTGTTGGATGCGGTCGTCTCCGAAGCGATGCGCCTTATCATGAATGCGCGCGATGTGAATATGTTCCTGTATAAGAATCACAAACTGTCGTTCGGTGCCGCGCTCGATTCAGATGGCAATCGTAACAAGGCATGGTCCACGCCAAGATCAAATGGACTCACCTATACAGTGGCTCGTACCGGTGAAACAATGATCGTGGAGGATATGCAAAGTCATCCCATCTTTGCCAATGCCCCAAAGGAATGGCAAGGCTCGATCATCAGTATCCCGCTCAAAGTCGGCTCGACCGTTGTTGGCGTGATGAATCTAGCACGCTCGATCAGCGGTCCATTCCCATCCTCTGAACTGCGCTTACTCAGTCTGCTTTCAGATCAAGCGGCCGTTGCGATTTCAAACGCCAACCTTCACCAGATGATCAGTCGTCAGGCTTACAGCGATACATTGACCGGCCTCCCCAACCGCCGCGCACTGGACGAACGCCTCGAAGAGGAAGTCCTATCCGCCCGCCGCAACAACTACTCCTTTGCAGTTGTGATGATGGATCTCGACGGCTTCAAAGACATAAATGACACCTACGGCCACTCTGTTGGCGATGATGTTCTACGATTGGTCTTCTCGCAAATGGCACGTGGCGTCCGCAATACAGATTTTCTAGCGCGCTACGGTGGCGACGAATTGACTCTCATTCTGACCCAATCAGATATATCCTCAGCCAAGATCGTGACAGAGAAGATCGTGGAAGGCATGAAGAAACTCAAATTCATTCTGCCAGACAAAAAGAAACTCAAACTAGGGATATCCGGCGGTATCGCCATCTTCCCCGTCCATGCCCGTAGCGGACCTGACCTTCTGCGCGCGGCGGATGCGGCCTTATATCAAGCCAAAAAGCATAACCGCGGTACTTTCCAAATGGCACGCGGTGTCACAGGTCCCATCTCAACACACAATATCGGAGGCGAATAGCCTCCGATTGATTTTACGGGGGTTATAATTTGTGAAAATCTGTCACTCTGAGGGAGCGTTTGTTACGACCAAGGAGTCTCATATGCTCAAAGTAGAGACCCCTTGCCGTCATTCAGAGTGACATTCCCATCACAAGGAGAATGTCCTTATGCATCGCAAAATCAAGATCATATTGAATCCCATGGCAGATATGGGCAACGCCTGGCGCATCGCCCGCGACCTACGCTCCGTCACAGAACAACACGGTGGCATAGAGTGGAGCGGCACGGTCTACCCTGGTCACGCCATTGATCTGGCAAAAAACTCCGAAGGGTACGATATGGTCATTGCCATGGGCGGCGACGGTACAGTTCACGAAGTAATGAACGGCCTCATGCAAATCCCCGAAAACAAACGTCCCATCCTTGGCATTGTCCCTGCCGGATCAGGAAACGATTTTGGACACGGCATCGGCATATCCACAACTCCGACACAAGCCCTCACACATGCCATCAATGGTGAGCCATCCCTGGTTGACCTCGGCTTAATGACCGATGCAGATGGGCGCAAAGAATATTTCGATAACACGCTCGGCATTGGCTTCGGAGCAACCGTCACCATCCGTTCACACCGCCTCCCCATTCTGCGCGGCTTCATCATGTACCTCACAGCCGTCATTCAAACCATCATCTTCGATCACAACCCCATCCAAATGCAAATCGAATCCGATGGTGAAAAATGGGAACAAAGCGTTATCTACCTTATTCTCTGTAATGGTCCACGCGAAGGTGGCGGCTTTCTCATCGCTCCTGAAGCGAAAATTGACGATGGCGTCCTCCACTACGCCATGATCACCAACGTCAGCCGCGCCATGATGTTCCGTATCGTACCTGAAGTGCTAAAAGGCACACATGGCCGCTTCAAAGAAGTCAAAATGGGCACGTGCAAAAAATTCTCGATCACCGCAGATCGCCCAATGTACATCCATGCTGATGGCGAGATCTACTCCGGCCCCGGCTCTGACCTCCGTAAAGTGTCGTTTGAGGTCCTGCCCAATGCATTGAGAATAGTAAGAGGGTAAAGTACACACGTATACAAGTAGACTCGTTCCCCGTCTACTTGTATACTTACCCCATGCCTGATCTAATTCACTCCCTTCTCAAACAAGATATTGGACATCTCCGTATCATCGCAGAATTCTGGGGCATCGAACTGAATTCTGTCGATGTAGATTCAGCACGCGAGGAACTATCCGCCTCTCTCCTCGACTTTGAACTGCTCGCTGAATTAATGGAGTCTCTCTCCCCTCAAGTGGATCTTGCCATAACCGACCTCGTCAACTCAGGCGGACGGATCGCATGGCCCGCCTTCACGCGCAAATACGGCGACATCCGCGAAATGGGCGCAGGCAAACGCGATCGGGAGCGTCCACACCTTAAACCATCTTCCACTTCCGAAGCTCTCTTCTATCGCGGCATACTCGCCAAAGCCTTCTTCGAAACCGACAAAGGCTCACAAGAATTTGCTTACATCCCTGATGATCTATTGCTCCTCATCGAAAGCAGTAAAGATAACGAGCCGCCTATCGAGGTCGAAGCGCTTGGTCGCCCTGCATCTCCCGGCGAAAAAGGCCAAGAGATTCTCGCAAACGATTCCGTTTTAGATGATGTAACTACTTTACTTGCCGCACTACGCATGGGTAAAAGTATGGACTCAGCCAGCTTGCTGGCGAATACCCAGAAGCATACCCTAGCGGGCACACGAGCTTCTGGATTCCATGGTTTGCTTACATCAGCAAAACTCATCAAGAAAAACACCATCCAAGCTGAAGCTGTCAAAGCGTTTTTCGAAGCCCCACGCAATGAAGCGTTGAAAATCTTGCAAGATGCCTGGGTTGAAAGTACAACTTTCAACGAACTCAAGCTCATGCCCAGCATCGTCTGCGAAGGCGAATGGACAAATCAGCCATTTGAAACACGCGAATTCCTACTCAATTTGCTCGATGCCATTCCCGAAGATAAATGGTGGAGTCTCAACTCTTTTATCCGCGACATCAAAACAAAGTATGCCGACTTTCAACGTCCCGCCGGTGACTACGATTCATGGTTCATCAAACGCGCATCCGATGGACAATTTCTGCGTGGCTTCTCCTACTGGGATCAGGTGGACGGCGCACTTATCAAGTATTTCATCACAAACATCCTTCACTGGCTTGGGCGTGTGGATTTATCAATTGCAGAGGGAGCGACAGAGGTCACTGCATTTCGAATCACATCAGACACTGGCCGTTCAACATTCGACGAAAAGGGCAAGGTATCGGTTTCCTCAAACGGAAAAATCAGCGTAGAAAGAACTGCCCCACGTGTTGTTCGCTATCAAATCTCACGCTTCTGCGAATGGAATGAAGAAAAGAAAGACGCATATCAATATCGCATTACGACCAACTCGCTGACCAAAGCCAAAGAACAGGGGCTTAAAGCCGAACAGTTATTGGCATTGCTTGTCAAACACACGAGCGGTAAAGTTCCACCTTCGCTCGTGCAGGCACTCAAACGCTGGGAAGTTAATGGCACAGAGGCCCGGGTGGAGACTCAAGTCATATTAAGGCTGAGCAGGCCCGAGATTTTGGAAGAGATGCGCAAATCAAAGGCATCAAAATATTTGGGCGAAGTATTAAGTCCAACAGCAGTAACAGTCAAAAGTGGAGCCATTCAAAAAGTGATGGAGGCGTTGGCAGAATTGGGTGTACTGGCAGAGATCAATGAATAAACTTGACGTTTGGCGCATCGCACGGATCACAGTAATATTTTCGCTCGTTACTTGGTTTGCAATGCAATGGATTCAAATGATTTCAAATCCTGTTGCGCCAACAGGAGCAGATTTTATTCATTTTTATTCAGCAGGGCGGGTTGCCCAGATGTTTGGTTTTTCATCTGTATACAACCTCGACCTTCAGCAAAAGATCGAGGAGGAGGTTGTTGGCTCCGATATGCCAGAAGGCCAGATCCTTCCCTACAACCATATACCGTATTTGGTCCCCTTCCTTCGATTACTGGTCAGCTCAAGTTATGTTGATTCATTCATACGGTGGGTCATTATTCTTCTCACGCTATTCATAACCGGGACTCTTATTTTTCTTCGTTCAAACTTTCCTGATCAATCTTGGTTTGATAGCTTAACCTTATTGGGTGGAGCAGTAATTTTTTATCCATTCTTCATCAGCCTTTTGATGGGGCAAGATTCGGTCATCCTTTATTTTGGCGTAGCGCTGTTAAGTGTTGGTATTCTGAAAAAAAATGATTGGCTGGCTGGCATGGGTCTGGCATTGGTCACGGTGCGGCCACACATTTTTCTGGCGTTAGCAATTCCCATATTTATCCGTTTTATAAGGGTTTGGTGGCGTTTTTTCACACCAACCCTGTTTCTTGTAGTGTTCAGTATCGCGATATTGGGAACAAGTGGCACAAAGGAATTTGTTGATGTTTTGCTTATCACTGCTGGAGGAAATTGGTTTGGCATGAATCAAGCAGTGATGTTCAACTTGCTAGGCCTACTTCTTCGCATATTTCCCTTCGTTGACGAGACCATCATTAGATTTATCTCATGGGGTGGGTATATTTTTGGAATTGGACTTCTTATCGTAATGTGGTCACGCGTCAAGATGCCAGACGAACATTTATTGGGACTATCCATTATTGGAGCGTTATTTTTTGCACCACACCTTCATTACCATGATCTGACCGTGTTACTTCTCCCAATTTTATTGACTATCAAAGTAATCACCCCCTTCTTATCTTTCCCCAAATCATCTACTTTGTTCGCAGGAGCATCGTCAGCTTTATTTGTCTCTGCTGCAGTTTTACCAATATATTTTATACTGCCATATCTTTTATATATCACGCTGACTTGGATACTCTTACGTCAAACGAGAGAGATGTTATTCTTAAACGTGTAATTTCCCTTGAAACTCAACTGAATATCTGTTTTAATCAAAACCCTTATCCAATCATTTATTCCAAAAGGAGGCTGAATGGGTTCGCTGACTAAGAAGGTTGCAGTGGACAAGATGACCGAATACATGGCACATGAATTGAAAAAGTTCAAAGTGGCGGTCGTTTCTTTATATCCAGGCTTGGTACGAACCGAGTCGGTCATGCGCAACGCGAAGCACTTCGATATGAGTAACTCTGAGTCCCCGCAATTCATTGGTCGAGTGGTCACTGCTTTGGCGAATGACCCGAAGATCATGAAGAAGAGCGGACAAGTATTGGTAGCGGCACAAGAGGCGCTGGAATACGGCATTAAAGATATAGATGGCAAGCAACCAAGACCACTAACTTTGAAAGATTTTTAGAACACGGCGACTGTCACTGAAAGGTTGTGACAGTCGTTTTTTGTTTAATGACTATAATGAAAATAGAAAATCGCTGGTTGAGTAGCGAGCGTTTTTTGCGAGCGTATCGAAACCAGCAATAACAAGTACACATGAAAGTGGTGGTTTCGATACAGGCTGAGAAAAGCGCTCAGCCCTACTCAACCACCGGAACAATATAATCACAGGAGTTTCCATGTCCAAACTTGATTGGCTCACACAGGAAATTGACGGCTTGAAAGAACAGGGGTTATACAACCGCATCCGCACGATCGGCTCGGCACAAGGTGCGTGGATTACAGTGGATGGAAAGAACGCTCTCAACTTTTGTTCGAACAATTATCTCGGTTTGGCGAATCACCCAAGGCTCGTGGAAGCCGCAAAGGATGCGACGAAGAAATATGGCGTTGGCCCTGCCGCAGTGCGTACCATTGCTGGCACAACCGATCTGCACATCCAACTCGAACAGCGACTCGCCAAGTTCAAAGGGGCCGAAGATGTCATCACGTTTCAATCGGGCTTCACGGCCAATCTCGGAACTATCTCGGCGTTGGTTGGCAAAGACGACGTGATCTTTTCTGACCGTCTGAACCATGCATCGATCATTGATGGATGTCGACTCTCGGGAGCGAAGATCGTCGCGTATGAACATAACGACGCTAGCGCTTTAGAGGACGCGATCAAAGAACACGCTTCAAACTTCCGCCGAGCCTTGATCATCACTGATGGCGTCTTCAGCATGGACGGCGATATCGCCCCCCTCCCTGCCCTGTATGAAGTTGCCAAGAAGTACGATATTCTATTTATGGTGGATGACGCACACGGCGAAGGTGTTCTCGGCAAAGGCGGACGTGGCATCGTGGATCACTTCGGTTTGCATGGAAAAATTGACATCGAAGTCGGCACGATGTCGAAAGCATTCGGCGTTGTGGGAGGTATCGTTGCGGGCAAAAAAGAGATCGTTGAATGGCTGCGTCAACGCGGACGACCGTTCTTGTTCTCCTCTGCTGTCACCGCACCCGATGCAGCGGCATGTCTGGCGGCAGTTGACCTGCTCGAAGAATCCACCGAACTCGTGGACAAGCTCTGGGCTAATGCCAAATACTTCAAAGAGGAAATGAAGAAACTCGGGTTTGACACGGGTGTCAGCGAAACACCCATCACACCCGTCATGCTCGGTGAAGCACCATTGGCACAACAATTTAGCCGTGAGCTATTTGAAGAAGGCGTCTTTGCTATGTCCATCGGGTTCCCCACTGTACCAAAAGGCAAGGCTCGTATTCGAGTCATGATCTCCGCTGCGCATGATAATGATGACCTCGGTAAAGGTCTGGATGCATTCGCTAAAGTTGGAAAGAAGTTGGGTGTAATACAATAACGCCTAAGGAAACCATCGTGCTAAAAAAACTTTACTTCACTGTATTAGTTATCCTAGCGGTATCAGCCTGTGTAACTCCCACGCCGATACCGCCCACATCCACCCCACAACCAAGCCCAACTCCAGAAAGCGAACGAAACGGTTGGAATTTGATCTGGCAGGATGAGTTCAATGGCGACGCGCTTGATTTGAGCAATTGGAAATTTGATCTCGGTGCGAACGGTTGGGGCAATGCAGAATTGGAAGAATACACGAACCGCACTGAAAATGCGCGCGTTGAGAACGGCAATCTGGTCATTGAAGCACGCGCAGATGAAACCGGCAAATTCGGTTACACATCTGCACGCATCAAGACCCAAGACCTGCAAGCCTGGCAATATGGGCGTATCGAAGGGCGGATGAAACTTCCGCAAGGACAGGGTATTTGGCCCGCCTTTTGGATGCTTGGCGATAATATCGACAAAACGACGATCTGGCCCAATAGCGGCGAGATCGACATCATGGAATTGATCGGCAAAGAACCGAACACTGTTTACAACACCGTGCATGGACCCGGTTATTCCGCCGCGAAAGGTATAGGCACACATACCGATCTGCCACAGGGATCCTTGCAAAGCGATTTTCATGTATACGCAATTGAATGGGAACCGGCTGAAATCCGCTGGTATATTGATGAGGCGCAAACATTCAAAGTCACCAAAGCGGATGTGCCCGGGGAATGGGTCTTTGATCATCCCTTCTTTATCATCCTGAACGTAGCCGTGGGAGGCGGTTGGCCAGGCTACCCTGATGGCTCCGACATCTTCCCACAACAATTATTAGTAGATTACGTGCGTGTGTATCAACGTCCTTGATACGATCTAAGAATCAAAAAGGACATCAGGGTTTTTAGCTCTGATGTCCTTTTTGATTCTACCTGCGGCTTATCTACTTTGCGTATGCATCCAAGAACTCATCCCAACCTGTAGTCAGAGCAAAATCCAGGGTTCGATAGTACGTATAGTTTGAATCCTTTTGAGATGCTTTCGTAATAAGATAGATCGAAATACCATGTACATCCGAATAAGCGTTCACATGACGTTCGTGTAAGACCACGGAAGCAAATGCATTCATCACTGCCTGACTCTTGGCCTTGATATTGGCGTCCGTCACATTACGATTAATTTCATAGGCCATATCGTACAGATCATCATCCATTGGCGCCTGCCACATGCTCCGAGTCGCAGTAAACGCCTTGGCATATTTGGAGCGGTTGGCAGTGAGTCCATTCTTCAAAGCGACGGACCATTGATCCACGGCAGTAAGTAGGGTAGTCAAACGCCCATCGACAGCCACAGCAGACCAGGTCTTGTCATTAGAAGCGCTCTGACTGGTAGCTATCGCCACCTGATCAGCGGTCATGTTTGGATTGGCGGCTAATTGTGCCAGCACAATATCATACTCAATGCCGTCCCAACCAACATATTCCTGTGAACTGGCAACCACTGTGGCATGAGTATGCCAAAGTTTGAAGACTTCAATGGACGCCATGTTACAGCCATCGTATCCGACCACATCGATAAAACCAAGTGATGGGATGATGGCTTTCATCTCTTCATAATCAAGCGTATCGGCATTTGTGTCATCCTGCATCACATAACCGGGATGCCAATTCCAGCCATGTCCCCAAAAATATAACGCGTAATGATCGGCGGGGTAATTAGTCTTTGACCATGTAACAAATTCGGTCAGCGTTTGCGCCTCCCCCATATTCTTCTCGCCCCAATCTGCAACTGCGCTGGCAGAGTCAGCGATCATGCCAGGTGTGACGTGGTAGAGCTTTGTCGTCTGCCAATCTCCACGGCTTGTATCATAACCGGGCGCACGATCTGCCAATGCGACTATTTGTACATTAGCACTTGAACCAATGGGCGCAAGTTCCAACTCAATATCTTTTACAACATAATCTTCAAGATTGTTATCCCCTGAGATGTAGACCATCACCGTCCATTTGGCTTGTGCGGCAGGTGCGGCGAAAGCGGTACCTGTCAATGTAGAAAGTAGAACCAGTAGAACAACGAACGTAACAAATGTACGAGTTGACTTGCGCATTGCTTCCTCCATTGGCGAATGTGGACTAATTGGAGAGAGTATAGCATTTTGAATCGCCAGATTCAAGAAGCAGTTTTCCCACAGAACCAATAGTCCAGCTTTCAAAATCTCGAAGTTCACTTTATTTCGCCTCTTGACTTAAATAACTATACACTGTATATTTACAGTGTATAGTAAATAAGGAGTCAACATGGTCAGACCTACAAAGAAAAAACAGATCGCCAATCTTCAAGAAGCCATCAAGGAAACTGCCTGGAAGCAGATCGCTGAGTTCGGTGCCCCTGCCCTTTCGCTGAGAGCTATTGCCCGTGCTTTGAAGATCACGGCCCCTGCCATCTACAACTACTTTCCAGACAGAGATGCATTGGTCACTGCGCTCATCATCGACGCATATACATCCTTTGGAGATTCGCAAATCGAAGCGCGAGATGCTGTAGAAGAGGATGACAACACTGCTCGCCTGATGGCAATTGGTTTGGCATACCGCAATTGGGCACGTACCTATCCACAGCGGTACCAATTGATTTTCGGTACGCCTATTCCGGGCTACGAAGCACCGTTAATGGAGGTCCTGCCTTCTGCGGCTCGCTCCCTGAGTGCGCCAGTAAGCATTATTGAAAAATTACGTGTGACAGGCAAATTGAAGGTAGATAAATTTCCCGAGGTACAGAAGGAATATCTCGACTATTTTGAAACATGGAAAAAGTTTGGCGGCGACGTGGACTCATTGTCAATATCTGTTGCAATGATCGTCTGGTCGCGCGTGCATGGCATCGTCTCGCTTGAAATATCTAACAATATGCCCCTCTTCGGTCCAAGCGGTAATGACTTGTATCTGTTTGAGCTGAAATCCCTCATACAGCAATTTATCAAGGAATAAGGTCCGTGAAGCCAGCATCCATCACGAACTACATATTGAACTGTATGTTGCTCCTCCTGCCCATCATGGCATGGAATGTGATCTTTGCCAGCAAATTGCCGCGGGCGTATTTGGCAGATATCTTTGAAAAGGATATTCCATCCCTCATCACAAACGGTGAAAACTTTTTTAGGTTAATTGTTTTCATCCTTCCTCTTTTGATGCCTTTGCGGATCAAAACGCAAACTCAAAAGCTTGGCTTATGGTTATACATCATTGGAACAGGGATTTACTTTACCGCATGGTTGGCGCAGATGTATTTTCCGCAAAGCGTATGGAGTTTGAGCGCCATCGGCTTTTTAGCTCCAGCCTATACCCCGTTGATCTGGCTGGTCGGCATAGGGTTGATCGGCAGCACTCTTTATTTTTCGTCACCGTATCGGTCATGGATGTACATCGCCATATCAATTATTTTTGTTGCTTTTCATCTCTCACATGCTTTGACTGTTTACATAAGAAACATTCTCTAAAACATATACATTGATCCATCAGAGCTATTAAAGAATACAAGGCAAAAAAATTTATTTTTTCTAACTTTAGCGGTCAGGATTTTATAACAATGAAAAGGTCAAATAAAATGAACGGCATTCTAACTTATTTTCTTATCGGTTTGGCAGTTGTGATCGGTCTGGTATTTGCGATCGTTTTTTACTATCGTCCGAAATTTCTCTACGCACCAAAGCCTCCACAGCAAGTTAATAATGTTGCAGAATTTGAAGAGTATGTAAATGAATTGATCGAGTTTGGCGATCCGCCTGGGATGTCCATTGTTGTGGTCAAGGACGGTGTCATTAAATACGAAAAGGGATTTGGAACATCAGACAGCCTCAACAGCATCCCTGCCACACCTGATACTGTCTACCATTGGTGGTCAATAAGCAAAATGTTCACTGTGATCGCCACACTACAACTCCAGGAGCAGGGACTTCTCAACATTCAAGACCCTGTCACAAAGTATCTTCCGTTCTTTCAGGTTGAGTATCCATCCACTGCCAGCCAGCAGATCACGATTCAACATCTCTTGAGTCACAGTTCGGGCATGCCCGATGCAGGAAACGAGATACTGGGCTGGATCCATTACGACGGCGATCCCACCCTGAACCAGACAGAATTTTTGAAAGAAATTCTTCCGCGCTATAGCAAACTGGTTTACGAGCCAGGCACGGAGGGACAATATTCCAATATTGGTTATATCGTACTGTCGGCGGTCATTGAATCGGTGTCCCAACAATCGTATGAAGAGTATGTTGTTGACAATATCCTGAAACCTTTGGGAATGGAGCATACCCACTTTATCTACACACCAGAAATGCAGGTGCGTGCCGCTTCGGGATCGCATCCCATTGACGTTATGGGCTTCATGGCATCTCAGTTAATTGATATGGATCGAGCCATTCAGGAGAAGCGTAACGGACGCCTGTGGTTCAACAACATCTATTCACACCAGACAGCCCCAACGGGACTTATCGGCTCTCCATCTGACATGACTCGCTTCATGATGATGGTACTCAACAAGGGTGTTTTAAACGAGACACGTATTCTTTCTGCAGAAAACATCGAGTTGATGCAGAAGGAACAAGTCGCTGTCACAAAAAGCCCTGCGCCGATCAGCAACCTGGACTTTGGGTTGGGATGGTTCATCGTCCATGAAGAAGATCGTGTCGCACTTGTTCATGGAGGGCAGGGAACATCCTTTGTAAGCTTTATAAAACTTTATCCCGAGGAAGGTTTGGGAGTTTTTGCAGCCGCCAACAGTACCTACCTCGGACGCAATTTTGGGTTTGATATTGTCAACCTTGCAAGTAGTCTGGATTGGTAACGAAGAATACCTTCGCAGAAATATTAACGGCCTAGAACACAACCACCATCACCATTCAACGCATAAGACCATGTATATCGAAAACGATAAATAAACCTTTAATCTGGAGACTCGCATGAACTCACTTCGCAAACACTTTCCCTGGGGCTTGATGGCATTTCTCGCCATCGGCATCACCATCGCCGCCGTTGGACCATATACAACCCTCAACTCAGCAAACTTCAACGGGGCCACCGCGCGCTATGCAACGGAAACAAACCTCAAATTCGTCAGCCTATTCGTCCATGCTTTTTCAGGCGGGATCGCTCTCATCATCGGGCCTTTCCAATTTTTGAGCGGACTCCGCAACCGACGTCCCACTCTCCATCGCTGGATGGGACGCATCTATCTAACTGCGATCCTGATCGGTGGACTATCGGCTTTTATCATCGCCCCAGGCTTGATCTCAGGACTCGTCGGCGAGATCGGCTTGATGACACTTGCCGCTCTCTGGTTGTGGACAGGTTTAATGGCGTACATCAACATCCGCACTGGCAACGTGGAAGTCCATCGCGACTGGATGACCCGCAACTACGCCTTGACCTTCGCTGGTGTTACCCTGCGCCTATGGCTGGGAATTTTGATTGCAACCCAGTTGCCCATGCTTGCAACCAAATACGAAAATAATTTCGATAATCTATTCGTCGAAGTCTACCGTCTGGTGATGTGGCTTTCATGGGTTCCGAATTTGATCGTCGCCGAATGGATCATCAATCGCCGCCGTGCACCGAAAGCTGTAACTATCAACAAACAAATCAGCCTCACAAAGGAAGTTGCGTGAAACAGCTTGCACTTGGCCTAACCGCCTTTACTACATTTGGAATTGTCGCTTACTGGGTATCTGTCTTTACTGGCGTCTTCAAGGTCACCGAACTTGTACCGGGGTATCGCAACTGGTTCATGTCCTTCCCACTGGCAGATGGATGGATCGCGGTCGTATCGCTTCTCGCATTCATCTTCCTGCTTCAAGGGAATGACAAGGCATCGTTGTTCGGTCTGCTTACAGGTTCCAGTTTGATCTTTTTAGGCTTGTATGCGCTGATGTATGGCATCAACACAGGTTTACTCTTCAACCTTACAACGGACGAGTTGATCGAGATCGCCATCAAAGTGTATTGTTTATCTGTAGGTTCGTTCTTCATCATGTATTTTTGGAATCTCATAAACAGACCCTAAAGGTCTTTGAGACCTTTAGGGTCTATCAAAAAGGAGAATGTAAATGTCAGCTACTCATGTTATTTTAGGAACTGGCGCCATTGGGCGAGCAATTGCAGAAGAACTCATCAAGCGCGGAGAATCTGTCCGTATGGTGAATCGGTCTGGGAAGATGGAAGAGATACCTGCTGGAGTGGAGGTAAAGGCTTCAGATCTGTATGACCAGGCTCAGGTCAAGGAAGTGACGCGAGGGGCTAAAGTGGTATATCAAGCCGCTCAGCCGAACTATCACGAATGGGTGGAAAAATTCCCATCGTTCCAGAAATCCATCATAGATGGTTTGACGGGCAGCGACGCAAAGTTGGTGATGGTTGAAAATTTATACATGTATGGGGATACAAACGGAACACCGCTGACAGAAGACATGCCGCACAATGCACACACGCGCAAAGGAAAAGTACGAAGTGAGATCAGCAAAGCCGCGTTCCAGGCACATCGAGCAGGGAAGGTGCGCGTCACTGCGGGTCGTGGATCAGATTTCTTTGGCGCATGGGGTTTGCCCACTGCGGCTATGGGCGAGAGGACATTCTATCCGTTATTGAATGGAAAGGCAGTTGGCTTGGTTGGTGATATTGATGCGCCACATACACACACCTATATTCCTGATTTCGGAAAAGCGCTGGTAACTTTAGGTGAACGCGATGAAGCCTATGGACAAGCATGGCATGTGCCGAACGATAACCCACGTGTGACCCAACGTGAGATGGTCAAGATGATCGCTGAAGCGGCGGGCGTGGAACCAAAGATAAGCGCAATGGGCAAAGGGATGATGTGGTTCGGTGGTTTGTTTATTCCTGAGGCAAAAGAAATGGTCGAGATGATGTATGAATTCGAGAAACCCTTTATCGTGGATTCAAGCAAATTCGAAAAGGCATTCGGCATCAAAGCCACACCGATGCGCGAGGCGATCAAGACTACAGTCGCATGGTACAAGTCGCATCCGTTGAAGAAGTAGGCACGTAAACAAGTAGAACATAGACAGGCAGGTCAAAATGAAACCAATCAATCGTCGTGATTTTCTCAAACTCGCTGGGGCAACATTTGTTGTAGCGGCGGGCGGATCGGTCTGGCGTGCAGTCGATCAAGGCATGTTCAGTGCAGGCAAAGGCCCTGTATACCAAGCATGGACAAATTGGCGTGATGCAGAGACTCCACTTGAACGCATTGTCGCGGCGGGCATTCTTGCATCCAACCCGCACAATTCGCAACCGTGGATATTCCACATCACATCATCAACCATTGATCTCTTCGCTGACACAAACCGACAGATCGGAGTGATCGATCCCTTCCTTCGTGAGATGTACATCGGATTAGGATGTGCATTGGAGAACATGATACTAGCGGCTGAAGCGGAGGGCTTCGCCTCATCCCCTAAGCTCATGCCTGATTCTGCCAACGAAACACATGCGGTTCACCTTGACCTTTCTCCCGCTCCCCCTCAATCATCGAAACTATATTCTGTAATTCCATCCCGTCATACAAATCGTAGTGCTTACGATATGAGACGCGGCATCTCCGCTGACACATTGACCATGATCAATGACCTTGTGAAAAATGAAAACGCGCGATTATTCTGGTTCGCAGAGGAAACAGAAAAAGAAAAGTTTGGTCAGGTAGCGACTGCCGCCACCGAAGCATTGATCAATGACGAAGAACAAAGCCTGGACAGTCACGCCTGGTGGCGACAGGATTGGTCGGAGTTGCAGGAACGCGCCGATGGCATCACCCTTGATGCACAGGGCCTGAGCCCATTTATCACACAAGCGGCAAAGTTTCTGCCCGATGGCTCACGTAAACAGAATGACCAGATCTTCCTCAAAAACATGCGCGAGACCAATATCCCCCTGTCTGCGGCGTTCGGCATTTTGACTGTAAGAGATGGAAGAGATAATGCTCAACGATTAGAGTGCGGCCGCATCTGGCAACGGATCCATTTGTGGGGCACAACACAGGGATTGGCACTTCAACCACTCAACCAAATGTGCGAACGCGTTGACCGTGAAGCACAACTGAACAAAGAATTCACTTTAACAAAAGCAGTCCGTGGGCTGGTCAACGATGATGACTGGCACGCCATCATGCCTTTCCGCATTGGGTATCCCGTGCAGGAGTCTTTTCCAAGTCCACGGCGTGGGCTGGAACAAGTTTTATCGTAAACAGCGGAATATTTTTTCCGCTAAAACTTTAAAGTTAACAGGAGAAAAAGAGTATGGCATCCGCATTCATGGCATTTCTGCATCACCTATCCGCGTTTACGTTGGTGGCAAGTGTGATCTATGAATTCATCGCCTATCGTAAAGGCTTGACCATTGAAGAGGCGCGCCGCGTCCAGCGCGCAGATATGGCATATGGTATCTCGGCTGGCATTTTATTGGTCGTAGGTTTATTACGCGTCTATTTCTTTGAAAAGGGGCCTGCCTTTTACACCCAAAGTCCATTCTTTTGGGTGAAGATGGCGGCGTTCGTTATCGTAGGATTACTATCCATTGATCCAACCATCCGTTACCTAAAATGGAACAAGACCGTGAAAGCGAACATTGCTCCAGAGATCACTGACAGCGAATTCAAACGAACTCGTATTCTGCTTACGTTGGAAGTGATCGGGTTGGCTGTCATCATGTTCTCAGCAGCGTTCATGGCGCGCGGGATCGGAATGTAGGAAAGCAACACGACAGGAAAAGGAGTAATTTATGTTCGTTGGACATCTAAGCGCTGGTCTTGTTCTCAAAAAAATGGAACGCCGCATAAATATCGGTTGGTTTTTCTTTGCGGGGTTGTTCCATGATTTCCTGCTCGGCATATTAATTTTGATGGGTCTTGAGCAAGTCCAAGTTCCAGAAAACTTCGCGCAGCTTCACTACCTCACATTCATATTTCCCTTTTCGCACGGCTTGGCCGCATCCATTTTCTGGTCGGTGCTTGCATTCGGGATCACCTATATGGCACTTCCGCGCTGGGCATCCAAAGAACGCAATCAGGCTGGCGTTGCAATGGGTCTGGCGGTCTTCTCACACTTCGTCTTGGATTGGATGGTACATATCCCTGAAATTCCCCTGTTGGGAGAAAGCTCACCCAAGATCGGTCTGGGACTATGGAACAACCTTCCGCTCGCACTTACACTGGAAACTGCCCTTGTTGTAACAGGCTTTGCCTTTTACCTTTTGGTGATCAAACCTAAAACCAATCTAGCCCGCTACGGGATCGGCATACTCTTGTTATTTCTCACTATCCTTACCGTTACAGGGATGCTCTTCGGTGAAACGCCTCCTCCCGCAACAGGAGCAGCCTTATCATGGATAGTGGAACCGCTTGTGATCTGCGGATTGGCATTCTGGTTTGACAAAAACGCTTAAGAGGATAGTTATATGTATCACGCCATCATGCGCTCAAAAGTACGTGAGGTGTTCGACCAACTCAACGA
Organism: Candidatus Defluviilinea proxima; assembly: GCA_016721115.1. Lineage (NCBI taxonomy): Bacteria > Bacillati > Chloroflexota > Anaerolineae > Anaerolineales > Candidatus Villigracilaceae > Candidatus Defluviilinea > Candidatus Defluviilinea proxima. Next base: position 2,398,776 of record JADKIW010000001.1, on the reverse strand, counting down.
AGGAAAATACGACCTGATCCTTACCAATCTTGCGCCAAAGTTCGAGCACTGGTTCATTGGCGAGCATGCTCTTTCGGGCTTGCGCACCTCCCTGCCCGTAACACGCCAATGGTACGAGCGGTTGTATCAAATTTTCCCAAACATCCACTTTGACATCAAAAATATTGTCGTGCAGGGTGCGCCATGGGATACAACTGTCACCGTCGAGTGGGATGATAGTTACACCCTTCTCAATGGCAAGAAAAGGTCAAATCTTGGTGTACACATCATCCACTTCAAATGGTTCAAAGCGGATTCCATCCGCATCTACTGTGACACAAAACTGCTTCTCGCTAATTTAGCGATCCAGGCTGAGGGCGGGGTTGCAGATGTCGCATTGCCCCCTCTAATCGGATAATTTCAACCAAATAAAACGGACAATCGCACGAGCGACTGTCCGTTTTGCTTTTAAAGTGACTTTTATCCATTCCCAATACTTTCTTACGCAGGTATCATGGTTTTATGCCTCATAAACAATCTGCTCACAACGATTTAATGCAAAACCGATCTTCCCTCACAAAATTTGCGTGGTTGTCCATCGCGGCGGCAGTCGCAACCATCGCACTAAAGACAGGTGCATATTTTCTAACAGGCTCCGTCGGCTTGCTATCAGATGCCATCGAATCACTTGTCAATCTGGCTGGCGCCATCATGGCTTTGTTGATGCTCATTATCGCGGCGCGTCCCGCAGACGATGACCACGTCTACGGTCACAGCAAGGCAGAATATTTTGCCAGCGTGACCGAGGGCATCTTGATCCTGGGCGCCGCCATCGGCATCATGGTTACGGCAGTGCAAAGGTTGTTGGATCCGCGCCCCATCGAACAATTAGGGTTGGGCTTGGTCGTATCCATTGTCGCTTCGCTGATCAACTTTATCGTCTCACGTATCTTGTTGAAATCTGGCAAAGAACGGCAATCCATTTCGCTGGAGGCCGATGCGCATCACCTCATGACCGATGTGTGGACTTCCGTCGGCGTCATCGGTGGTGTTGCCGTTGCGGGTTTCACCAACTGGCAAATCCTCGACCCCATCGTTGCCATCATCGTAGCACTCAACATCGTTTGGACAGGCTTCCAGCTCGTGCGTCGTTCGATCTCAGGTCTTATGGATGAGGTCTTGCCCGCAGAGGAACAAAAGCTGATCGAGACTGTGATGGCCAAATATCGCGAAAGAGGCGTGGACTTCCATGCCTTACGTACGCGTCAAGCCGCCGCACGCAGGTTCATGTCGGTGCATGTACTTGTACCCGGCGAATGGACCGTCCACGATGCGCATCACGTTGCGGAGGATTTCGAGAATGATATTCGGGCAACACTGGGTGGAGTGATCACGGTCTTCACGCACCTTGAGCCCGCTGAAGATGAACTTTCTATGGATGATATGTATCTGGATCGTTGAAACCAATGAAAGAAATAACACATGACAAACATAACCACACAACAAGATAAAAGCACATTGATCGAACAAGTCCGCCTTCATGACCATCATGATCCGCATCATGGTGAGTTCCGTCTTTCAGAAGTGATCCTTGGAGGGCAGGATGGACTTGTCAATACCCTCGGCGTCATCCTGGGTGTTGCGGCGGCCACATCAGATGCGCGCATCGTCATTGCGGCAGGGCTGGCGGCCACCTTTGCTGAATCCATCTCGATGGGCGCGGTTGCGTACACATCCACGCTGGCCGAGAATGACCTGTATCACAGCGAGCGCGAACGCGAGTATCGCCACATCCATCTTGCGCCAGATGTAGAGGTTGAAGAGATCCGCGATATTTATCGGAAAAAAGGCTTTGAAGGTGAGACGCTCGATAAGATCGTGGATGTCATCACATCCAACCCTGATGTGTGGGTCAATGTGATGATGTCGGAGGAGTTCCAGTTAACGCCACCCGAGAAATCCAAAGCCTTCAACTCTGCCATGCTGGTTGGATTCTCTGCGCTGGCAGGCTCTTTCATCCCCCTCTTCCCGTTCTTTTTCTTGAACGTGAATCTGAGTATCATCATCTCGATCATTATCGCCGCCCTGACCTTGTTCGCAGTCGGCGTATACAAAGCCCGCGTAACCGTCGGCAAGCCCTTCCGCAGTGGAATGGAAATGGCACTCATCGGCACATTGAGCGCACTGGCTGGCTACGTAGTAGGCTGGCTATTCAAAGTGCCAACAGTGCCGTGACGCAACAAGCAGATATCGTATTGATACAGGAGCGCATCAAGAAAGGCAAAGCAAATGACATATCTTGCTGGGATTGGCACTGTTATCCTACAGATCGTACTCGCAGTCCATGCCGTTCGAACTCGGCGACCTTTTATTTGGGTCTTCCTCATTTTGATTTTCCCGCTCATGGGTAGTGTGATCTATGTCATTGCTGAACTTATCCCAGAGTGGGAAAGGACCAACGCGATTCAGAGATGGCTAAACAACATTGAGCGTTTCTTTTCAGAATTGTTTTCGCGGTAGTGAGAATAAGCCTTCAATATTCTCCAGAATACTCCTGCTGACAAACCCCTCCACAGAAGAACAGTTGACGAGTATATTCAATATGTAAGTGAGGCCTAAACAATGAGAGATATTGAGTTTGCAGAATACGAGAAGATCACCAGGCAGGTATCTGCAAAAGAATTGTCGACCCTATTAAAGGTCAGCAGTTGTCTCGCTTCCACATTGGATTTAGCCAAGGTTTTGCAGATCTCGATTGAGAGTGTCATCGGATCACTTAGTTTGGATACAGGCGCAATCTATACGCTTGAAGACAAGATATTGCACCTCGGAGCAACCTCCCCACCCCTGCCTCCTGAAATGCCAAGAGGCGTACTCAGTTCATACCTTGGGGATCATCCACATATAGAAAATGTCGTTCATACAAAATCCCCTGTATATCTCTATGATGCCAGAATAGAATCACTTTCTCCTGCCGAAAAAATCGTTGTTGATTCCCGTCACCTTATTTCAATCCTTTACTTTCCATTACTTCTGAAAGAAGATGTGATCGGCGTTTTCATTGTCGGTACAACAAGTGACACTCGCCTGTTTACCAATGATGAGGTTGATCTGTGCTACATACTTTCATATGAAGTTTCTCTCGCGATCGCAAATGCACAATTGTATAAAAAAGCCCAACAGGCAGTTACCGACCTAACACACACCTACGACGCGACACTTGAGGGATGGTCCCGTGTGCTCGATATGCGAGACCATGCTACAGATGAACATACGCAACGCGTTACCAGATTGACCATTGCTCTGGCAGAAAAGATGGGCATCCCAGAATCTGAAATCGGGCATATTCGAAGAGGCGCTCTTTTGCATGATATCGGGAAGATGGCAATTCCTGATACCATTCTACAGAAGCCAAGCAGGTTATCGAAAGCAGAGATAGCGATCATGCGAACTCACCCTGAGAAGGCCTACGAGCTTCTCTCTAATATCGATTATCTTATTCCCGCATTGGATATTCCTTATTGCCACCATGAAAAATGGGATGGGACGGGGTATCCCCGTAAACTAAAAGGGGAAGAGATTCCGTTATCCGCGCGGCTCTTTGCTGTAGTAGATGTCTATGATGCGCTCACATCCAATCGCCCCTATCGGAAAGCCTGGAAGAAAGAAAAGGTTCTAGCCTATATTCGAGCGCAATCGGGAAAACACTTCTTTCCTGATGCTGTTGAGGCTTTTATTGAGTTACTCAGCGATCAATCTGCGCCTTGAATGATCATCAAACACGATTAAATAACAACCGTCTTGGTCTCTCAAGGCGGTTCCTTTTTTAACCAGTTGATTTACAAAAGCAAAACTAGCCCGAATATTTCATGCCAACCGCACGCCGAATCGACAAACACGAACATACATCAAATTTGCAGATTGTCTTTGATGCAAATCATTGTTTCTTCCATTGTACGGAATGTGGCACAGTATTGACAGGCACATTACATATGGCCTTACTCATCAACTCGGCAAATGCGCTGGTTACATTCATTTCATTCTTGCTAAACGGAGAATGAGAATGGCGCATGACCGAAAGAACTCCAAATGCCTGAGGTTGTTTCAATAACGGAGCCCCAACCCACGAACGGACCTCGTGAAAAGGAGCCGATGAGTCCCATGCTGGCACAGAAGTCACATCATCAAGTTGCATGGTCTGACGGATATTTAACACAGCTTGCAAAATATCATTTGGATACAATGACCGGTTAAAAGGATAGATCGAACCATGCAGTCCGTGTAAAACTTCCAATTCCTGAACATGGATCGCCGCGCTATGGAAAGGAACTACCTTCTGCAGAGATTTCAAGGAGAAATCTAAAATGTGATCAAGGGGTGCATCAGACCGGATGGCCTGTTCAATACGCGCAAGATTACCCATGATGTTATTAGCGTTTTGCAATGTGTGAGATTGTGCAAGCAACAAGACATGTATATCCAACAATCCCATATCATCATTATCGAATATGACGACGAATGGGTCATATACATCGTCTGGTGAACGTTTTAGCGCAATCTGGACAGCATCTTGAATACGAGTGTTACTGGAAACAGGGTAAGCACTGACGCCAAGATTCATTTGCAGCTCAATGATCGGTTTACGCAGGAACAACTCCACACCATAACGATGTCCCAAACGCTCAAACATCCTTGAACGGGTAATAACACTATGAAGTTTTCCTCGGTCAGTGAGAATCACACCGGGGATCTCCGGGTGCACATCCAGATACGAAGTGACTGTTTCAGTTCTCGTATAAATGGGTACTTGATAACGATGCAAGGGCATGTCACCCAAACATACTGGCGTTTGGAACTCCCCTGTGGGCAATAAAAATGGATTGACTGGAGTCCGTAATGTGGTCATGATGTCTGTATCCAAACTGGGACCAGTATATCTATTGCTATTTAACGGGCAATTAACAGTATGTAAATGTCCCCTTGCAGATTGCTTACAAGACAACCGAATATTTCATGCCAACTGCACGTTGAATCGATGAACACGATCAAGAAAGTCAGAGAAATAAAAGGCTTAAAAGCTGTAATTTCCAGTTTATCGATAACAGAAAGAAGACGGAGAAACTCATTATGAAAGCAATTACGCTCACAGAATACGGCTCACCCGATGTACTTCATCTCAAAGAGATGGAGAAACCCAGTCCCAAGGATAACGAGATCCTAATCAAAGTCCATGCGGTATCTATCAATGTTGGCGATCTTTGGGCACGCAATTTCAAGGCGATCACACCCAGTAAATTCTCGATGCCACTCCCTCTTTGGCTACCTTCCCGTTTATATTTTGGAATTACAAAACCCAGAGTCAATATTTTGGGAAGCGAATTTGCAGGCATGGTCGAAGGGACAGGCAAGGATGTACAGCGCTTCAAAAAAGGCGACCGAGTGTTTGGGTACCGCGGACAAAGCATGGGTGCCAACGCCGAGTATTTGTGTGTCCCCGAAAACGGGACAGTAACAACAATGCCATCAAACATGAGTTACGATGAAGCGGCAACCGTCCCGTATGGAGCGTTGACCGCCATGACATTACTCCGAAAAGTAAACATTCAACGCGGACAAAAAGTGTTGATCAACGGCGCTTCGGGTGGCATCGGTTCCGCCGCGGTTCAGCTTGCGAAATATTACGGCGCCGAGGTTACCGGTGTATGTGGTACGCCACGGCTGGGATTTGTCAAAGCGTTGGGCGCAGACAAAGTCATTGATTACACCAAGGAAGATTTCACCAAAAATGGCGAGACCTACGACTTGATCTTTGACATCATGAACAAAAGCTCCTTCGAGAAATGCAAGAACTCGCTCAAGCCGAATGGAATTTATCTTCTCGCCAGTTTCAAGATGAAACAAGTCTTCCAAATGTTGCAGACATCAAAGTCGAGCGGCAAAAAGGTTATTTGTGCGTTTTCCACAGAAACACCGCAAGACCTGGAACTCATCAAGAAACTTGCAGAGGAGGGAAAGATCAAGGCGATCGTAGACAAACGCTTTCCGATGGAAAGAGCCGCTGATGCTCATCGATATGTCGAGAGTGGCAACAAGGCAGGAAGTGTGGTCATCACTATCGCCGCATGACCATTATTTTCTCACTATGCACAGAGGAGAGTAGAGCATGGAAGATATTCAAATAAAACTTTCGGCATTATGGGTCGCCACGATGTTGACTTACCTGTTGGGAGACGTACTGCGAATATTCAGCGGTGACACTCAGACACAAGCAATGAAAGAGCAAATCACCAAATTCACACAACCTATGTGGTTATTGATAGCATCCTTAATGGTGCTCCCCATCGTGATGGTTGTCTTGTGCGTGACGTTGCCTTATCCTGCTAATCGTTGGGTGAACATCATTATGGCTGGATTCTTTTTACTATTCAACCTTATTGGATTACCCACTTACCCGTCCGCTTATGACAGGTTCTTGATCGCTGTCAGCCTCGTGTTCAATGGAATAACGATCTGGTATGCGTGGAATTGGATACCACAAGCGTTTTGACGAAATCATCACCTTTCAAAAGGGAGAAAGAATGAACACATATAGAATGAACGCAGTGGGCGCGGGAGTGTTATACATCATTGGGACAGTGGCGGGTATACTCAGTGTCGTCGTAACGCAATCAACCTTGGGAAGTTCAGATGTTCTGGGGGAAATATCTGTCAACGAAAACCCAATGATCATTGGCGCCTTGCTCGTGCTCACAATGGGACTGACGTTAGCAATGGTTTCGGCTCTGTTGTTTCCCGTTCTCAAGAAACAAAATGAAGTATTAGCAATCGGATACGTTATTTTCAGAGGCGCACTAGAAACAACTGCCTATATCGCCATGGTCATCTGTTGGTTGTTCCTGATCATCGTAAGCCATGAATATACAGCCTCGGGAGCATCCAACTTGCCTTATCTTCAAACCTTGGGAGATATGCTCTTAAAGGGAAACGATTCGATCAGCAATGTTCTGATCATCATTTTCAGTCTCGATGCCTTGATGCTGTATTACCTGCTCTATCGCTCGAAGCTTGTCCCTCGCTGGATATCGGTTTGGGGCCTCGTCGCCATCCTGTTACATTTTTCCACAGCCTTTCTCATGATGTTCCACATCGTGGAGTCAGGCATGTCAACAGCAGTGGTGATCATGAATCTTCCGATCCTTCTTCAGGAAATGGTAATGGCGGTATGGTTCATCGCTAAAGGATTCAATGTTTCCGCGATCACTCCTGAGCCTGCATAAATGAATATAAATTAAAAAAGGATTTTTAATATGAAAGCTATTGTTTATTACAAATACGGTTCACCCGATGTTCTTGAACTCTTAGCGGCAGAGAAGCCCACCCCAAAAGACAATGAAGTACTGATACGAGTCCATGCGACAACAGTAACAGCGGCAGAGAGTATGATGCGAAAGGGCGAGCCACTTTGGGGCAGAATGATCTTCGGGTTTCGAGGGCCAAGAAAAAAATTCAGAATACTTGGGATTGAACTGGCAGGGGAAATAGAATCCGTTGGCAGGAAAGTAAGGCGATTCAAAAAAGGGGACCAGGTTTTTGGATTTGCCGGTTTTAATATTGGCGCTTATGCCGATTACATCTGCCTGCCCGAAAAAAGTTCGCTGGCAGTCAAACCAGCCAATAAGACCTATGAAGAAGCCGTTGCCACAGTTGATGGCGCAACAACATCATTGTTTTTCCTTAGAGACAAAGCAAATATTCAGCACGGACAGAAGGTCCTTATCATTGGCGCATCAGGAAGTATTGGCGTTTATGCAGTACAACTTGCCAAATATTTTGGAGCGGAAGTGACCGGGGTATGCAGTACTACAAATATGGACTTGGTAAAATCTCTGGGAGCGGACAAGGTCATTGATTACACCAAAGAAGATTTCACCAAGAACGGCGAGACATATGACATTATTTTCGATACGGTAGGAAAGAGTTCGTTTTCACATTGCAAAGTTTCGCTAAAGAAAAACGGCTGCTATCTTCCAACTGTTGGCCTGATAACAAACCGTGTTCTCATGTTATGGACTTCGATCACGGGCGGCAAGAAAGTTATCAGTGGAATGTCAGTCGAAAAGAATGAAGCGTTGATTTTCATCAGGGAGCTCATTGAAGCAGAGAAGCTAAAACCGGTAATAGATAGACGCTATCCGTTGGAACAAATTGTCGAAGCCCACCGATATGTTGACAAGGGCCACAAAAAGGGAAATGTGGTGATCACCGTAAAGTAAACAATCCCAAATTCAGCCGAATATTTCGCACCACCTATTCGTTATAAATATAGACAACAAATAGCCGACCAATTTTAGGAGAAGAATACATGAAAGCAAGTGTCCGGTATAAGTATGGTTCACCCGATGGTGTTCAACTCGTTGACATGGAGAAGCCCACACCCAACGAATCCGAGGTTCTCGTGAAAGTCCATGCGGCGTCTATCAATTCGTATGACTGGCGTTTTGTAAGAGCAGTGCCTTTCCTTGTTCGCACGAGTGTTGGGTTATTCAAGCCACAAGACCCCGGTCTCGGTGCCGATTTCTCAGGGATCGTGGAAGCGGTTGGAAGCAAGGTTACGATGTTCAAGCCGGGGGACGAGGTATTCGGAGAAGTCAGGTCTGGCGCATACACTGAGTATGTTTGCGCACCGGAAGATGCACTGGCACACAAACCTAACAACGTTTCATTCGAAGAGGCCGCCGCTGCCCCAATGGCCGCATTGACCGCCCTACAAGGCCTCCGCGATACAGGGAAGATCCAGTCCGGGCAGAAGGTTTTGATCAATGGCGCGTCCGGCGGCGTAGGGACTTTTGCGGTGATGATTGCCAAATATTATGGCGCCGAAGTAACTGGGGTATGCAGTACACGGAACATGGACATGGTACGTTCCATCGGCGCAGACCACGTGATCGATTACACCAAAGAAGACTTCACAAAGAACGGGAAACAATACGACTTGATCTACGATGTAGCCGCAAGTCGCTCGATCTTCGACTACAAACGTGTATTGGCTCCCAACGGAAAATTCGTGATGGCAGGTTTCTCCACCATGCCCCACATGATCCATATCCTATCGCTGGGATCGTTATTGGCATCAAAGGGACAGCAGATCGGCATGATGAACACGGCCGAAGTGAAAAGCGATGACCTGGCTTTCATTGCAGAACTTCTCGGATCACGCAAGGTCGTTCCTGTGATTGATAAGGTGTATCCTCTCAGTGAAACTGCGAAAGCGCTCTGGCATTTCGAAAAAGAACATGCTCGCGGGAAGATCATCATCAAAGTAGCCTGATCGTCAAAGACACATTTGCTAAAGAGCACACAGAGAACTCTGTGTGCTCTTTAGTTAAGACCATTATTCTGCAACGGCTTCTTGAAGGATCTGCGGTGAAGGGTGGATACAGAAGAGTTCGAGTATGTCGGTTCCGATGTTGGTGTATTTGTGAGGGATGTTCGCTCCAGCTACAACGATGTGACCTGCATCGGTCTCGATCTGCTCATCCCCTACAGTGAAGCGGACTTTCCCGGCGCGGACAACCCAGGTCTCAGGGTAGGGATGTTTGTGCAGGGAAGACCCCTTGCCCGGTTCTGATCTGACGTGGAAGAATGAAGCACCAGAGCCATGCGGGGCGCCTTCAAATCTCACAGTGCCGCCAGGGCGGAGTTCAAAATCTTTTTCTTGCATAAGTTTGTACATCAAGGTTTCCTTTTCATAGTCGTGTTGTTAATTAATTTGTTGTCGAGCAATACAGGAGCAAGCTCCCTGATCTCAAATCATTTCATGAGGCGACAATGCTCGCTTCGATATCAGCCCAAGTGCCAAGGCGGTGCATGCCAAGGGTTTCGTATACTTCTTTCGCGTGATCGGGGCCGACCAGTTGTCCGAGTAGGATCAAGGCCGCTCGATAACTGACCAACCCTCCGTTAGCAGTGATGCGGCGCTTGTCGATCACCACCGCTTGATCGTGAATAACTTGAATTGCGGGGAACTGAGTCTGCAAACTCGTCTCGCCGCCAAACCAGGTGGTGGCCTGTTTACCATCCAATACGCCAGCATTGCCCAAGAGAAACGCTCCCGCACAGACACTCCCCACCCACTGCGCATCCTGCTCTTGTTTTTGAATAAAGGCATTCAGCGCTTCATTCTCAAGAAGCGGACTCATGTCATTACCGCCGGGCACGAGCAACACATCCAGCGAGAGGTCATCGGCGATCGTGGCGTTCACGGCAAGCTGAAGCCCCTCCTCGGTCACGATCATGGGGCGCTCATTGATCCCGATCAATAGCACTTTCGCATTCTTGAACCAATCCTGTTTACCCGCAATGCCAAATACCTCGGCGGGGCCAACCACTTCAGCAGTTAATACTCCATCGAATGCAACGATCCCAATTGTGTAAGCTTTTGTCATTATCAATCTCCTGTTTATTTTCGCCTTATAATATCGAGAACGTCACTGAAAATATTGTACTTTTTCGACATCTTCGAGATAGCATGCCCCAAACACCCGAAACCAAATTAGCATATCTTGGCTTTCAACTGCTACAACCCAACCCGGCGTTGAAACCTTACGTGCAGTCGTATTGGTATTTTCAACGAAAGAATCCCCTTCACACCTATCACGAGGAATTTATGAATCCGCGCGGCGGGTATGGGGTGGTTTTCAATTTTGGAGATGCAGTGCGTTTGGGCACACAGATGGTGACAGACCCCATATTCCTGGATGGGTCCAACACAGTTTCGCGCGCCATGGGTTTCTTCGGCAACATAGACTTGATGGGCATTCGGTTCTACGAAGGCGCGGCATTCCCCTTTCTCGGCATTCCGCTCGTTGAATTACAGAACGAGATCAATCTTTTGGATGCGCTGGATAGGCCCAGCCTGTTACAACTGCATGGACGTTTACAAGAGACCGCCTCTCTCCGCGCTCGAATTTGCCTGCTCGAAAATTGGCTTTTCTCCCGTCTGAAACCTGGCAGGGAACAAAATGTGCTCATCCCTGCTTCACTGCAACGACTCAAAACATCGAACGGACTGTACTCGATCCCTGAACTGGCGCGGGAGTTATCGATCAGCCAACGGCAAATGGAACGCATCTACCAAACACAGGTGGGTATGACGCCCAAGCAATACGCCCAACTCATGCGCGTGGACGCCGCCCGCCTCGCCCTTAAACAAACGGATGGCAGATCCTCAGCAGAAGTAGCCGCCAATTTTGGTTTTTACGATCAATCGCACTTCATCCGTGAATTTAGCGCCGTGATCGGCATATCGCCCCACGCCTACATCAAACGCACGCGCGCACATACAGAGAAATAAGGCTGGGCGTATAATGCTGTATAAAACATAGTTGGGCGTTTAGTATAAGTAAATCAAATAGGTTTAGCTGGGACAAAATATGATTTCAACCATAGAACCAGTTTACAGCCAATGTCTTGATGAACTAAAGGTAACAGGCATCCATGCACGCTCTTTAGGTGAGTATGCAGAGAAAGTTGTTCAAATTGTCAAGGAACGTATCAACTTTTTGTTTGTTGGTATTGCCTTACTGGAGCCTAATCTTTTAGTGAGATTTTACAAAGGCGCAGGAAGTAAGTATTATCAAAGAAGAATGAACATGAATATAAAACTCTCCAACCCCATCTGCATCGTAATCCGCAATGGAAGTCCGCTAGTAGATGATAATGAAGAGTTTTTCAATAACCCTGATATTCTAGATGAGAAAATACGTTTTTATCTACCTCTACAATGCCCAAAAGGGAGGTTTGGAGCAATTGAAATTAGTGCTGCTTATAAATTAGACAAAGATAGCACAGCAAGGACCGTTACAAACTTAGAAATTCTTTCGTCGGAAATTGCATCAACTTGTGTTAAATTAATGAATGAGAGCGAAATAGGCTTCTGGAAAGACTGAAGCGAGTCCTTGTAAAAACAACTTTACTTTAAGATCGCGCCTAACATCGTGTGCAACACTGGAGATTCGCGGCAATCTCAAGCAGTTTTCTAGGCCTAAGCACTTTTCTGGTTGGACGGCTTCGCCGTCCCCACCCCAGCGCAGGTAACGCATACCGTTAGGCACTTCTTCGAAGATAAATTATGTTAATTCCTGATCTAGAAAAAGATTTAGAAATTGCTCGTGAACGAACCATCCAAGCCGTTTTAGAAAAACGATGGGATGAGTATCATGCCGCCAGTGAGATAGAAGCCGCTCTAACGCTTAAGTTGGCGAATGAGCGCATGGCAATATACATCCAGACTCAAGTTTTTCCTGTAAAAGATGATGCGCATATAATGCATTTGGTTCATTACAACAGGAATATTTATGTTGTTTTTCAAACAAAGAGTAATTCCCCCGCGAAAATTGTGCTTGTTAAATTTCGTCAGTGTGTATTATCAGATTTTCGGTATCGCACCAAGCTAAATATCGATGGACGTGTTCTGCAGATAAAGGATCTTGACTTTTTTCCGTTTGAAGAAGTTGAAGATTCTGACTGGGTTGAAGAAAATAAATCCTTGTTCGCTGATCGAGTCCAGTCTAATCCAGAATTGTGGCATTCCCAAAATCATTATGTTGTTAGGTTCCTTCCAGAAATGGGAAGTGGGTTACGGATAAGTGAGGTGTCATTTGAGAAACGCAGTTTTTACAGTTGGATTGGCAAGTTGCCAATGATTTATGACTGTATGGCTCAATCTGCCGAAGTTCAGGTTTTCGACAAGAGTATAGATGAAGTACTAGCAATGGTCACTAATGAGATCTTCGCCGACAAAAAGAGTGCCCACCGATGAACAGCAGTGTCAACCCCAAAGGGCGCTTTGCATGGTTGAAGAGAAAAGCAGAAGGCAGATTAACATTACATACACTGCTATCATTCACGTTGCATTGCTCGTCTTTATCTTCAGCAAGAGTGCAACGCTCGTTCATCCCATGTATCCAGCCAGAATTGTGTCCGCGATGATTCCCAAACTTCCTGGAGGTTTCACTTGATTAGGCCCAAACTCTATGTCATTTTTGGCTTGCCTGGCGCCGGCAAGACCACACGAGCAATCGCGATCGCCAAGGCGACTGGCGCGGTGCGCTTGTGCCCGGACGAATGGTTGGTGGCGATGGGAATCAGTCTGGTAGACTACCCCATTCGTTTTCGGTTACAGGATCATATGATCGGACATGGTGAAACCCTGCTCCGGGCAGGCGTATCGGTCATTATCGAGTTCGGGTCATGGTCCCGTTCTGAACGCGAAGCCATTCGACAGATCGCCGTGCACACCGGCGCAGCGACGGAACTGCATTTCGTCGACGCGCCACTTCAAGAGTTGGCTCGCCGAGTGCGGGAACGTGGTGGTCCAGATGCAAAGAGCTTGCTGGAGGACGTACTACTAAAGTTTCCAGAGAAGTTCGAACGACCCACCGCAGATGAGACAGCGATGTATGACGCCTATTTCGGTCCCGAAGACCATCCATCGGAGAAGCCTTGAACGATTAGGCACTTCCTTCAAGCCAAATAAGAATCTGGCATAATAGCACGCATGGAAAACTATTTTTTCTTTTTGATAGGTCTTTCGTTTATCATCGTGCATGAAATGGACGCTATTAAATGCCAGGAGTGGACAATATTTCCTCTGCTATCCAAGTTAAACGAGAAGACGGGCTACTTTGTATTTACAGCCATACACATTCCCTTATATCTTCTCTTATTCTGGGGGCTCTATAGACAAAACGGGCCAAACCAAAACCTAATCACAGGCTTGGATATTTTCTTTATTATCCACGTGTTTCTTCATGTAGTATTTCTCAAACACCCAAAGAATCAATTCAAATCCGTATTCTCCTGGATAATCATTCTCGGCGCAGGTATCGCAGGCTTGATAGATATACTTGTGTAAGATTGATGAGGCTATTGGCTCCTAAGCAGAGTCCACGGTAGGGACACAAGTCGTTGGCTTGCCCCCCTTTGCTCAAACATGGCAACGTAAAATACTCGATTTGACAAAATAGAATTTGTGTTCTAACATTCACTAGAAATATATTTGATTTATAAATTTGAAAGATTAACTTTAAAATACAAAGCAAATATGAATAATTCCAACACACACAATGAACGTATCGCAAAAATGACCTTCGCTTCGATCTATCCGATGTATGTCGAAAAGATAGAGAAGAAAGGCAGAACCAAGGAAGAGTTACATCAGGTCATCAAATGGTTAACAGATTTCGATCATAAAAAACTTCAGGAACTCATAAAGGAAAATGTCACCTTTGAAACATTTTTCCAACGCGCCTCACTAAACCCGAATGCACATCTCATCACTGGAGTGATCTGTGGATATCGTGTGGAGGAGATCGAAAATCCTTTGACACAGCAGGTTCGATATTTGGATAAGTTAGTGGACGAGTTGGCAAAGGGCAGGAAGATGGAGAAGATTCTGCGTGGTTCTTAAGATATTTTGAACACACAGAAACTAATGAATGATATTACCGAAGAAACGAGATCCCAGATTTATCACCATACGCCGCGGAGGGACTCTCACAGACGCGGACCATCACTTGCTCGCCCTATGGGCCGCCATGTGTGCAGAACATGTTTTGCCCCTATTCGAGTCAACACAACCTTCTGATTTGCGTCCTCGACAGGCAATTGCTCAGGTACGGGCATGGGTACGCGGTGAAATCCCAATGACACAATCTCGAGCCGCAGGCGGTCACGCCATGGCTGCAGCCAGAAATCTACGCGGAGCGGCTAGAGATGCAGCGTACGCGGCCGGACAGGCTGCAGTAGTGGCACATGTTGCGGCACATGAGTTAGGTGCAGCCGCCTATGCAATAAAGGCCGTACGAGCGGCTACTGTTGAGGATGAAAGGGACAAGGCGGGTCGATTGGAGTGTCAATGGCAACGTGAACAGCTACCAGATGCGATTCGCGATCTTGTCCTAGACGATCAGCGGTTACGAAATGAAATCTGCTGGTTCGTATTTGATTGTTGACCAGATAAACCAGTAAAAGAAAATATCAAGATGAATAAAATAAGCCAAAAATCATTTGATGCAATCGTGCAGAAAGTTAGAAGATGGCAAACGTGAGAAATAAAAAAGACTTAATTCATTTAACTGGATAAACAGTCTTAGCTACGAAGCAGTCACTACAAATCCCTTTTTGAGAAAAGTAACAAATGATAAATCAACGAATCCCAGAACCTATTCACCCCATCCTGGAAAACTATGCTGTTCTAACGAACAAAGAACTGCCTGATTTGATCAGCGGCTTTTACATTGTCGGTTCCATTGCATTAGATGGGTTCAACGAACAATTCAGCGACATTGATTTTGTCACCGTCCTCCATCGAAAAGCGAATCAAGTAGATCTCGAAAAGCTTGCCGAGATCCATAAAACCATCGAGAAAAATTTCCCCAAATGGAAGTTATCTGGCTCTTACCTCCAAACTCATGATTTGGGACGTTTTGAAAACGAGATCGAACCACATCCTTATTATCACGATGGCAAACTTCATGAAAAAGGATATTTTGAGATCAACTCCATCACGTGGTGGACATTGAAAAACCACGGTATAGCAGTTACCGGTCAAGACCCTGCCGAATTACCTTTCACCATAGACTGGAATTTGCTCATTTCCAGGATGAAAAAGAATTTAAATTCTTACTGGCTCGGTTGGACGAAACGCATCGACAGTTTCTTTATACTGCTTTCAGATTGGGGAATCCAATGGGCTGTATTAGGTGTATTACGACAATACTACACATTTCGGGAAAATTCGATCGTCACAAAAACAAAAGCGGCGGAATATGCCCTTACATGCCTACCAACTCGTTGGCACCCTTTAATTCAGGAAGCGATCGATATCCGTGAAGGAAAGAAGAGATCACAGTATCGTTCAAAAATTGTCAGAATGATTGATGCTGCAAAATTTCTAAAGTATATTATTCAAACAAGCAATGCTGAATTCCAATAGACACAAGCATTGCCCAAGTTTTCATGATGAAAAGGGAAAATAGAGAATGCAGATTCGTGAGTTTCAAATGACTGACTACGATGCCGTAATAGGTTTATGGCAAATTACGGACATTCCACTCGGTCGCACCGACGATCAGGCTGGGGTTATCCATAAAATGGAGCGAGACCCTGACCTGTTTCTAGTTGGCATTGAGAATGATGTGCTGGTTGGAGCGGTCATGGGGACCTACGATGGGCGTCGCGGTTGGATCAATCATTTAGCCATACACCCCAACTATCAAGGGCGCGGCTATGGCGCGGCCATTGTGGCACAACTCGAAGAGCGCTTACGCAAAAAAGGATGTCAGAAACTCAATCTCTTGATCGAACCTAAGAATGCAAAAGTCCAGCATTTTTATGAAACGCTTGATTACCAGCGTGAAGAACTCATCTTTATGGAAAAATGGCTTACATAAAAACCCACGCCTGCCTTACCCTTCTTTCCACACCGTAAAATCTTTCAAGATCGAACCACCCAGAAACTCACGTAACAGCGAATTATCGGGCACGAGATCAATATCCAACGGCAGGAACCATTCGAGGAACGCAAGAAGTCTCTTCGCCTCGATGTATTCCCGCGTACCATGTTGCACCTGTCGCAGTAACGGTTCAGCAAACGGTTTCAACGCCGCCATCTCATACGCCAGCGCCGAATTGAACATCACATCCGCATTTTCCTGAAATGGGAAGATATGCCGCTTCTCACCACGCCGCACCGACTCCCATTGGCGAATGGTTTGCGCCGCGCTATAGCCACGCTCGCGCGCATCACGCACAATACGTCGGATGAGTCGAGTGTCAGTGGTGGAAACGCGATTGTGGCGATCCAGGTTCAACTGAGTCAGAGCCGAGACGTAGATCCTAAACGCCTCACCACTCAAACTTTCGGGGATGAGTCGCGGGTCCATGCCGTGGATTCCTTCCAGAATGATTGGCTGTCCGTGTTTCAATTGGATGACGTGCCCCGCCTCGCTCTTCCCTAACTTGAAGTTGTATCGCGGCAATTGAACTTCTTCTCCCCGAATCAGACTCTGTAAATGCTCCGCCAACAATGGGAGGTTGAGCGCTTCGATGGTTTCAAAATCGGGTTTGCCATCCTCACCAAGAGGCGTTTTATCGCGGTCAATAAAATAATTATCGAGTTCCAACGGAAACGGTGAAATACCCAGTGCAAGCAATTGAATCGTCAGCCGCCGCGAAGAAGTGGTCTTGCCCGAAGAAGATGGCCCCGCGATCAAGATCAAATGGCTCTTATCGAGCCGTTCAGCCACTGTGCGCGCAATATCCGAAAGGTTCTGCTCATGGAATGCTTCAGAGACCAACACGATCTCATCGGCGTGGCCGCTTTCGATGGCTTCATTCAATGAACCGACATTGTCAATTCCCAAACGCGTCAACCAGTTCCCATATTGACGGAATGCAGAGAGCAACTTGGGGTAGTCTGGCACCGGCAATAACTCATTACTCTGATTCCTACGCGGATAGATCAACGTAAACCCACCATTCGTGATCATCAGGTCGAACACACGCAAATACCCCGTTGAGGGAACCATATAGCCGTGGTGATAATCCATACGATCACCAAGACTGTATAAAGTCAGATAAGCTTTTTTGCGATACTTGAACAGTTGAGCTTTGTCTTCATAGCCATGTGAATGGAAGTACTCAATAGCTTCCTGTAACGGAACTTCCTTTCGTCCGAAAGGCATATCCGCTTCGACCAGTCCTTGCATATGAGCTTTAAGCGCCTCGATCTCAGATTCAGATAACGGGTTGCGTCCTGTTACCTGACAGTAATATCCCCCCGTGCCCACCGAGTGGTCCACAAACAAAACACCGTCAGGATACAAGTCAGCAAAGGCCATCTCAAGCAGGAACGTTAACGAGCGGCGATAGATGCGCGAGCCATCGGCAGAATCTACCAACACAGGCTCGACATTTGATTCGATATCAACAACATGGGTCAGTTCGCGTAATTCCCCATTGACGATGGCCCCCACGAATTGCGTCTCATGCTCGATCGCAGAGAGGAACTCCCCCACCGTCGCCCCGCGCGGACCGGACAATACACGACCATCAGGGAGATGGACTTCAACAATATTTCTTGGTTCTATAATTTGGAAAGACATAACAACTCGTTTTCATGTCGGCAAGTTGTCATGTTGGAAAGTTAACTTACAAACGCTCTAACGTTTCAACATGCCAACCAATTTTTCAGGTTTATGCGCGAACTGCTCCAATGGGACTTCCTTATTCGTTAGCGCCATCAATGTATCGGTCAACGCTTTGTTGACCGGGGTTGGCACGTTGTGTTTCTCGCCTGCACGCACCACCGCACCGTGGAGATAATCCACTTCGCTTTTGCCTCGGCCAGAATACAGATCAATGTGGAAGGATGGCATCTTGGCACCGCGACCTGCACCTGCCGCCCGCCCAAGCAAAGGCTTGGATAACCACAGAGGCAATGTCGTAGCGAATGTCAACGCGCGGACCGGCGTGCCGGGCAAGTCAACCACTTCAAAACCCTGCGCTTGCATCACGGCAAGACATTCCTTCAACATGTCGATCTCGATCTTATATAAGTCTTTATTTGCAAACACTTCCCCAGCGGTCATATCCAAAATAGCGGATGTTGGATTTGCGATCAGGTTCGTCAGCATCTTCGACCATTTCATCGAGGCCGCATTCTCAAAAAGTTGGCAATTAAGGAAAGCCTTGTTGAAAACCGAATTCAACTTGACCGAAAGCGGATGTCCCTTTGCGATGCCAACACCGCGCAATTTCTCAAGGACAATATCGCCCGCGCCGCGCCGTCCGATAGCGGTGGTCACTGTGCCGTAAATAACTTTTTCCGCACCCAAGGCTTCAGCGATGGCTGGTTCGTTCGCCACCCCGTTCGAGAGACATAGGATTGGTGGTATTTTGTCTGCGAAAGGTTTGATGCCCTCTAAAGCGGATTGGGTGTCGAACGATTTCAAAGCAAACAGAGCCACGTCAAATGGTCCGTAACGAAGCGCTTCTTCGAGGGAAGAAACGATCACAAAGGCAGATGGATCCACCCGCGACGCATCCTTCGTATTACGGCGGGAATCCAAAGTAAGATCGAGGCGCATTCCCTTTTCACGCAGTTCATCCACAATTTTTTGCTTTTCTACAAAAACGACCGGGTATCCGGCCAAGGCAAGACTTCCACCAATATACGTTCCAATGGCGCCCGCCCCAAACGCGAGCATTTTGATCTTGCCATTGATGGGACTCATCGTATCAGTTGATAATGACATGTTTCTCTCTTACTTCAAGGATTGTAGATGCCCGCGGTCATTGACCGTATCAATGCTCCAGCGATGTTGATGAGGGAAATAAAAAACACGCGCAAAGGCTGTGTTCTCAAATCTGAAACGCACACCGGAAGGGTCTACATGAGGAGCTACACCGATGATAGCGTTCATCAACTGGTTCAACAAACCGCCATGCGAAACGATCAAATAGCTCCCCGCCGGTCTTCGTAACAATCCATGCAAAGCCTGCCCTGCGCGCAGGTACAAGGCCCAATCCCCTTCACCATCACCACCGACAGGATCATAGGGAGTAACGTATGGAGGCTTCGGTTTCTGGCGGACCTCATCGGCGGTCAGCCCTTCCATTTCGCCGATGGCACGTTCCAGCCAGATGTTATCGATTTCCAAATTTACGTTCAGGGTTGAGACAATGATCTCAGCTGTTTCTTTAGCGCGCATCAGCGAGCTTGTGATCGCCAGATCGAACTTCATGCCTTCTGACTTCCAACGTTGGGCAAGAGCGGTGGCTTGTGCACGTCCCTTTTCAGTAAGCGGATAATCGGATTGTCCCTGCCAACGCGATTGGGCGTTGCCCACCGATTCGCCATGTCGCAGAAAAGTAAATTGATACACTGGCTTTTCCGATGAATTCATTCCCGCCCCTTCTTCAAAAGATATACCGGCCTGCCCTTTACTTGCTGGAAGATATAACCGATATATACGCCGATAAAACCAAGCACGATCAAGATCACACCACTGGCGACCAAAAGGACAAACATGAGCGAGCCCCAGCCAGATACAAAATTGGCTGTATCACCTTTGGAATATACATAGATCACCTGAAGGATGGCCAGCAAAAAGAACACGCCGCCTGCACTCAAACCAATATACAAAGGCACAAGTGAGAATGAGAAGATCGCATCCATGGCAAGGCGGATCATCTTGCCGAGTGAATATTTCGATACACCGGCCAGGCGTTCTGTCTCGCGGTACGGCAGGATAACACTTTTATACCCAATGTCTGAGATCATGCCGCGCAGAAAGCGATGATATTCAGGCATGCCTGTCAACGCATCCACGGCTTGCCTACTCATGCCACGAAAATCAGCCGCGCCGGGGATGATCTGCGTGCCGCTGATGTTATTGATCAATTTATAGAACGCGGAAGATGTAATCCGTTTGAACGTCGAGGCTGTCCCGCCTTCATCCATGCGCTGGGCCTGCACAATATCATATCCCTGTTCGAACAATGCGATCATTTCTTCGATCATCGCAGGTGGATGTTGTCCATCCGCATCCATCGAGATCACAAAATCACCGGTCGTTGCATCCAGCCCAGCAGAGAGTGCGGCCTGATGTCCAAAGTTGCGCGAAAGCTCCAGCACCTCAACACGCTTATCCTTCTTTGCCAACGCATGCAGAGACTCAGCAGTAGCATCTTCCGAGCCATCGTCCACATAATAGAAGGTGAACTCGTGTGGCAAAGCATCAATGACCTCGCAGACTTTTGCATACGTCTGCTCAACCACCCCTGCCTCGTTATAGACGGGGATGACAAGGTCAATGTTCAATTTGGATTTCTTAGGGGACATAAGCGCCTATTCTACCATCCGCTTCACAATTTAACCCCGTGCCTGTCTTCCAGAATGGACAGCGTACGCTCCGCTTCAGCCGTTTTCTGTTCTTTGTCCCAGCCCAATGCATCACCCAACACCCCAGCCAGTTCATGGACTGCGTTGCGCGTTAAGCGCCCGAGCATAGCCAGCATAGACCGCCGCAAAACAAGATCATCAAGATGGCACACTCTTTCACGCTGAGCAAGGAACATGATCTCCCGGCGCGACATATCGGGCAAGCCCGACAACACTTGATCAGAGCCACCGCTGATAAAGGATGCTACAGTCTCAGTGCGTGTGCCGTATCGTTCGAACAAAACCTGTAAGCGTTCCTTCGACAAAGCCGTCCACGCGGAGAGGCTTTCCAACTGACGATTCAATTCATCATCAGTAGATGGATAGGCACGTCCACCACCAATAGGCATGGACACGGTATCCTTTGTCCGTTTCAGGCCGAGATACTCGAACGCTTTATTTGCAGTCTGCTCTGAGAATGCACGGAAGGAAGTCCACTTGCCGCCAACGAGAGAGTACACCGGGAACATAAGGCTGGTCCAATCGCCGCTGAGGACTTCAATGCTGTGATCGCGCGAGATCTGAGCGGCATTCTTCGTGCCTGCAAAAGGTAATGGACGAACGCCTGAGAATTGAAAAACGATATTGTCACGTGACAACTCAATGGTCGGAAAGACACGCTTGACCATCCCGAGGAAATATTCGATCTCCTCATCCGTACAGCGCACATCATCCGGGCTGTCGACCGGAATATCCGAACTGCCGATCAATATACGGTCATACAACGGGAAGATGAGTACGATGCGGCCATCTTCGTTCTCAAAAAAGAATTCATGATCGCCGATGGCTTCGCGGAGTGCATCATGCTTGACAACGATATGCGAGCCTTTGGTGCCGCCGATAAAACGGGATGACAACCCGAGTTTTTTATTCGATGTATCGATCCAAGCGCCCGAGGCATTGATGACAAGTTTCGGTTTGACATCGAAATTCTCATCGGTCAGCTCATCGCGCAGGATGATGGTGTTCTCCATGCCCCCGACCATACTCATGTAATTGAGCGCGCGCGCATCGCGATTTTCCTGCTCGGCATCAAGGATCAACTCCACGCCCAAGCGTTCAGGTTGCAAAATGGCGCCGTCATAATAGGTAGCTGTACCAACAACCTTTGGGTTGAGGTGACCCCACTTTTTGAGAGATTTTTTTCTTGAGAGGAATTTGTGTTTGGGAACAACGCGTTGGCGGCCTGTGTAGGCATCGTACATTCGCAAGCCAATCTTGATGACGAACGAACCGCGTTCTGAAGGTTTATCCAGTTTGCCAAAGAATTTCAATGGTGCATTCAACAGACCTGAAAAATGCTTGAAAACAGGGATGGTAGTGGGAAGTGGTTTCACCAGATGCGGCGCGTTCTGTAACAACATATTGCGTTCGCGCACAGCCTCACGCACGAGACGGAACTCTCCATTTTCAAGATACCGAATACCCCCATGTGCCATATGCGAAGAAGCCGCTGACGCCCCTGAGCAAAAATCACCACGCTCTACAAGCAGAACATCCACGCCATTCAATGCAAGTTCACGAAACACACCAATACCATTGATGCCGCCGCCGATGATCAGCACGGAGACTTCCTGGTTTTCACGGAGATGAGAAAGAATTTCTTGTCGATTCATTTATGCTCTTGCCGCCGTCCTCGGCGGCGAGGACGCCGCTGAGAGCATGGCTTATTATTCAACCCAATCGAACGTCCTTGTGACTGCCTTTTTCCAGCCTGAGTATAACTTCTTTCGCAATTCTTCGCTCATGGCCGGGCGCCACTCTTTGTCCCTGCCCCAGTTCGAGCGCAGTTCATCATAATCCTGCCAAAAGCCCACAGCCAGCCCCGCCGCGTAGGCCGCACCAAGCGCCGTTGTCTCTGCCACCTTCGGGCGGATGACCGGCACGTCCAGCACATCGGCTTGGAACTGCATGAGCAATTCGTTGAACACCATTCCCCCATCCACTTTGAGCGCGGTCAACTTCACACCCGAGTCTGTCTCCATAGCATCCAATACTTCACGCGTCTGATATGCCGTCGCTTCGAGCGCGGCACGTGCGATATGCCCCTTGTTGACGTAACGAGTCATCCCGACGATCGCGCCCCGCGCATCAGACTTCCAATACGGAGCGAACAATCCGCTAAAGGCTGGGACAAAATAGATTCCGCCGCTATCCTCCACTGACTGAGCCAACGCTTCCACCTCCGCCGACGATTGGATCAGCCCCAAGTTATCTCTCAGCCACTGGATCAAAGCTCCCGTGATCGCAATGGAACCTTCCAACGCATACACGGCTGGCGCGTTACCGATCTTGTATCCCATCGTTGTCAGCAATCCCGATTTCGAAGGGACAGGTTTTTCACCGGTGTTCAACAGCATGAAGCAACCCGTACCATACGTGTTCTTCGCCTCGCCGGGATTGAAACAGGTTTGACCAAACAATGCGGCATGTTGATCGCCGAGGTTGCCTGCAACAGGTACATTTTGTAGGGAAGGGCAGCTGCCCTTCCCTACCGAGCCATAAATCTCCGAAGAAGATTTGATCTTCGGCAACACCGCACGCGGAATATCGAGGATGCCTAATATCTCATCGTCCCATTCCAATGTGTTGATATTCATCAACATCGTACGTGAGGCATTCGTCACATCCGTGATGTACTCACCAGTGAGATTCCAGATCAGCCAAGTGTCAATTGTGCCGAATAACAAGTCTCCGTTTTCGGCTTTAGCGCATGCACCGTCCACGTTATCGAGAATCCATTTCAGCTTGGGGCCAGAAAAATAGGTTGCCAGAGGCAGGCCGGTCTTAAGTCTGAAGCGGTCTTGTCCTCCATCTTTAGCCAATTCATTGATGATGGTGTCCGTCCGCGTATCCTGCCAGACAATTGCATTATAGATCGGCTTGCCGGTCTGCTTATCCCACACAACCGTTGTCTCGCGTTGATTCGTGATCCCAATCGCAACAATATCCTTGGAAGAAACACCGCTTTTCTCCAACGCCCCATTCATCACTTCAAGGGTCCGCTCGGAGATCTCAAGCGCATCGTGCTCCACCCAACCGGGCTTCGGATAAATTTGCTGGTGTTCCCTTTGGTCAACGGCAATCACATTTCCCCCATGATCGAAGATCATGCAACGAGTGCTGGTCGTACCCTGGTCTATCGCGGCGACGTATTTTGACATATGCACCTTCCAACGATTTTTTCAATTGTATAACAAAACCACGCTGATGTTTCGGGAGATTCAGCAATTTATACAGTGACATTCGTTATATTCACATTTTCGAATGTGTCGTATAATACATTCAGGTTTATGAATATGAAAAGACAATCCATCACTCAAATTTCCGAACAGATCGCCGCACCGCTCACCGCCATTGCCTCACCGCAACGCATCGCCATTTTACTTTTGATCGGCAAGGGCGAAGCCTGCGTTTGTCATCTTGAAGCATCACTTGGATGGCGTCAGGCTTACATCTCTCAACATCTGATGGCACTCCGCAAAGCGGACATCCTGCAAGACCGGCGTGAAGGCCGTTACATTTTCTACAGCCTGAAAGACGCCTCGCTTCTAGACCTTATCACTGCCTCAGCTACCCTAAGCGGACTCTCGGCTGAATCTGTCTCTGCCCTCATCAATACGCAGGTCAATCCTTCATGCGAGTGTCCGCAGTGTGTGCCCGCGCTTATTCCTGTTACGAGTCTATAACCCATGACCACACTTCCATCTTCTTCCCTGCCCCACACTCATAGACGTTTATACGGCATGCTTGCGATTGCCATCCTTGCATGGTTTGTTGCATACAACATGATTCAACCTCTAGCAGATTGGATCTCCTATTCCGCATTGGGTCTGGCACGTGATTCGCGTTTCGGTGAATCACTGGCATTCTTTCTTTACGATGTGCCCAAGATTTTGCTTTTGCTTTCAGGGATGGTCTTTGCGATCTCCATCGTCCGCACGTTCTTCAGCCCCGAAAGAACGCGCGCCCTGCTCGGCGGGAAGCGTGAAGGCATTGGCAATATTTTCGCCGCATTGCTTGGCATTGTCACTCCGTTTTGCTCATGTTCTGCCGTGCCACTTTTCATAGGCTTTGTAGAATCAGGCATCCCACTTGGCGTGACATTCTCCTTCCTCATCGCCGCGCCAACCATTAACGAAGTCGCCATCATTCTGTTGTTTGGTCTCTTCGGCTGGAAAGTGGCGGGACTCTATATCACTTCTGGATTGATCGTTGCCATCGTTGCGGGTTTCATCATTGGGCGGCTGAAAATGGAAAAGTATGTGGAAGACTTCGTTTGGAAAATCCAACATACAGCAAATTTGACGGAAGAAAAATTAACCTGGGCTGACCGTATCGAACGCGCCTGGGAATCGGTGAAGGAAATCGTTGGCAAGGTCTGGTTATATGTCGTGATCGGCATTGCTGTCGGCGCAGGGATCCACGGGTACGTGCCCGAGGATGCTCTCGCTTCGATATTGGGCAAACAGGCTTGGTGGTCGGTCCCTGCGGCGGTATTGATCGGCATCCCACTCTATTCCAACGCAGCAGGCATTGTCCCCATCGTGGGTACACTGATCGAAAAAGGCGCATCGGTTGGAACAGCGCTGGCCTTCATGATGTCTGTCATCGGTTTGAGCCTGCCCGAGGCTGTCATTTTGAAACGTGTCTTGAAAACGCCCTTACTCGTCACGTTCTTTGCGGTGATCGCAGTGGCGATCATTCTCACAGGCTATATGTTCAACTGGGTTCTATAAAACATAGACCCTAAAGGTTTTTGAAACCTTTAGGGTCTTATCGAGAAGATAAAAGGAGAAAAATGTTAACTATCAAAGTACTAGGTTCAGGCTGTGCAAACTGCAAACGATTGGAGCAGATCGCTCACAAAGTTGTTTCTGACATGGGCATCGAAGCGGAGGTCATCAAAGTGACCGAGTATCCAGACATCATGGCATACAACATCATGTCCACGCCTGGGTTGGTCGTCAATGAAAAAGTCGTTTCCTCGGGGCGCATCCCCACGCCCGCTGAAGTTACAACATGGCTGACAAACGCAGTAGCGACTGCGTAATCATTAACAAGACAATAACACAGCATTCTCTCGCTCTCCATAAAATTATCACACACTACAAAGTTTGGAGATCACCATGAAAAAAGTTTTATTTTTATGCACAGGGAATTCCTGCCGCTCGCAAATGGCAGAGGCGATCATCAATGCCCGGCTGGGCGATACATGGCAAGCCGTCAGCGCAGGAACAAAACCTGCAGGCTACGTCCACCCTAAGGCGTTGGAAGCGCTATCAGAAATCGGGATCCAGCACACGGGTAGTTCGAAGCGTGTTGACGAATTCAAAAGCGTGGATTTCAACCTCGTAGTCACGGTCTGTGATTCGGCGGCTGAGGAATGTCCCATCTGGCTCGGGCAGGGAAAACGTGTCCATCACAGTTTCCCCGATCCCGCAAAAGCTGAAGGCACAGAGGAAGAGATCATGAGCGTCTTTCGATCTGTGCGAGATGATATTGAAAAAGAGATGACTCAATTGCTCAAAATGTATTCTTGAAATGGAGGCTGGTATGTCACAGGAAAAAAGCACGACCAAAAAACTTTCAACCCTGGATCGTTATTTGACCTTGTGGATATTTCTCGCAATGGCATTAGGTGTGGGGATAGGTTTTCTGTTCCCTCAAGCCGTTGCGGATTTTAATAGAGCGGTTTCGGTTGGCACAACGAACATTCCGATTGCGATCGGTTTGATCCTGATGATGTATCCGCCGCTGGCCAAGGTTCGTTACGATGAGTTAGGCGATGTGTTCCGCAACTGGAAAATTCTCGGCCTCTCGCTGGTGCAAAACTGGGTGATCGGCCCCATTTTGATGTTCGTTCTTGCCATTATCTTCTTGCGCGGCTACCCCGAATACATGACCGGACTTATTCTCATCGGCCTCGCACGTTGCATTGCGATGGTCATCGTGTGGAATGAACTTGCAAAAGGTGATAACGAATACGCGGCAGGATTGGTGGCCTTCAACAGCATCTTTCAGGTTCTGTTCTACAGCGTTTATGCGTATGTGTTCATTACTGTTCTGCCCACATGGTTCGGCATGACCGGCAACATCGTGGATATCACCATCAGCGAAATCGCGAAAAGTGTATTCATCTATTTGGGCATCCCATTCATCGCAGGTTTTCTGACGCGCTATTTCCTTGTCCGCGCAAAGGGCAAGGATTGGTATCACAAGGTCTTCGTTCCCAAGATCAGCCCGCTGACGTTGATCGCTTTACTCTTCACCATCGTTGTTATGTTCTCGCTCAAGGGTGATGTGATCGTGGAACTGCCATTGGATGTTGTCCGCATTGCCATTCCACTTTTGATCTACTTCGTGGTGATGTTCCTCGTTTCGTTCTTCATGGGGCGCTCTGTCGGAGCCGATTATTCCAAAACCACCACCCTATCCTTCACAGCGGCAAGCAACAACTTTGAACTTGCCATCGCTGTAGCTGTGGCAGTCTTTGGGATTAACTCCGGCGCGGCTTTTGCGGCAGTCATCGGTCCACTGATCGAAGTCCCTGTGATGATCGGACTGGTGAACGTGGCCTTCTACTTACAGAAAAAATATTTCAAAGGCATCGGCTCTTCCTCAGAGACGCTTGCTTCAGCGTAACAAGCTTGTCTACCAAGTGAAGCTTTAGTCTAATAAAGCAAAAAGTCCCCACCAAATTGGCGGGGACTTTTTTATTCGAAGTTCTATCTTAGCTCTTTGTGGGCTTACGCGCCGCAAGCTTACGAACAGGCTTTTCGACCACTTCTTCTTCAACAACGATCTCTTCCACTTCCAATTCTTCATCTTCTTCGTCTTCCAGGTCTGCGCTGGTCACAAACTCATACTTGAAGAGTTGATAGAGAAGCACGGCCAAGACCGAGCCAATGAACGGTCCCACGAAATAGATCAAGTAGAACATGGGGTTCTGGAAATCGGGCGTGCCTGCTGTAACAGCAGATGTGAAGATCGCCGGGCCAAACGAACGCGCCGGGTTCAAGGAAGCACCCGTCAACGGACCACCAGCCATAATGGCAATTGTGTAGGTTAGGCCAATCGCAATACCAGCGACCTGATTTGGCTTGCCATCAACGGTTGTGTGCAAAACTGTGTTGACAAGGAAGAAGGTCAACAGTGCTTCAAGCCCCAAAGCGTAATAGGCATACTCAGTGCTAAGCACACCATTGGTCGCCATGCCAGATGCAAGGTCCGCATTGATGAGGGTGATAAACATTTTCAACAAAAAGGCCGCAAGAACTGCACCGGCAAATTGGGCAACCCAATATACAACGGCTTCCAACCACTTGATCGTCCCATTGATGGCAAGGCCCAAAGTAACGGCTGGGTTAATGTGTGCCCCTGAAATATGACCATACGTATACACAAGCGCGGCCAGAATAAACCCGTGAGCCAACGCGATCCCCAATAAACCCATCCCCAAAGAACTCACCGTACTATAGATACCAGCGGCCGCGCCGATAAACACCAGCGTGAATGTGCCGATAAACTCTGCCACGAACACTTTCGGATTAAACATATTGTCTCCTATGGATTTTGATTACAGCCCTTAAACCCCAAACATGATCGAATCGGTACGCCAACCACACATCGGCCGAAAAGAACTTCTGGTTCACGGATTTCTTCATTTGCTTAAAAAAATCGAGGCTGTGCCTGAATTACACAGCCCCGATTGTACATCAAATTGACTTGAAGCTAAGATTTATTCAACGATTAGGCAATGTCGAAACGGTCAAGGTTCATAACCTTATTCCACGCCGCCACGAAGTCACGTACAAACTTTTCCTTGTTGTCATCCTGTGCATAGACTTCGGCAAGAGCACGCAGTTGTGAGTTGGAGCCGAAGACCAAGTCCACGCGAGTGCCGGTCCATTTGACTTCGCCGGTCTTGCGGTCGTGAGCATTGAATGTATCGGCGGCTTCCGATGTGGGATGCCAGACAACGCCCATATCGGTCAAGTTGACGAAGAAATCGTTTGTCAATTTGCCAACCTGTTTGGTGAACACACCATTTTGTGAACCGCCAACATTGGCACCAAGCACACGCAGACCGCCAACAAGCACGGTCATTTCGGGAGCGCTCAGGGTCAGCAACTGGGCCTTATCCACCAACATTTCTTCAGCAGAAACTGTGAAGGTGGTCTTCTGGTAGTTGCGGAAACCATCCGCTTCAGGCTCGAGCACGGCGAAAGATTCCACGTCGGTTTGTGATTGTGTTGTATCGGCACGGCCCGGTGTGAAAGGCACATTCACTGTATATCCAGCATCCTTGGCGGCCGCTTCAACCGCCGCACAACCACCTAGCACGATCAAGTCAGCGAGAGAAACTTTCTTACCATCAGATTGTGCGCTGTTGAATTCTGTATGGATGCGCTCCAATGTCGTAAGCACCTTTGCCAATTGTGCGGGCTGGTTGACTTCCCAATCCTTTTGCGGGGCAAGGCGGATGCGAGCGCCATTAGCACCACCGCGCTTGTCCGATCCGCGGAAGGTGGATGCAGAGGCCCAGGCTGTAGAAACAAGCTCGGATATGGAAAGACCCGAAGCCAGGATCTCCTTCTTCAAAGCAGCGATACCCTTTGCATCAATCAACTTGTAATCGACCGCAGGAATGGGATCCTGCCAGATCAAATCTTCCTTCGGGACTTCCGGTCCGAGATAACGGACTTTGGGACCCATGTCGCGGTGTGTCAGTTTGAACCAAGCGCGAGCAAAGGCATCTGCAAACGCCTCGGGATTCTGGTGGAAGCGGCGAGCAATCGGCTCATAGATCGGGTCAAAGCGCAAAGACAAGTCAGCCGTGGTCATCATCGGCGCATGCTTCTTCGATGGGTCATGCGCGTCGGGGATCATATGTTCGGGCTTGCAGTTCTTTGCCTGCCACTGTTGCGCACCCGCCGGGCTTTTGACCAATTCCCATTCGTAACCAAAGAGCATGTCGAAGTAACCCATGTCCCATTGAGTGGGATTGGGTTTCCATGCACCTTCGATGCCACTGGTAGTGGTGTGGACGCCTACGCCAGTTCCCAATTTATTCTTCCAACCCAACCCCATTTCTTCGAGTGGAGCGGCTTCAGGTTCGGGGCCAACAAGTTTCGGATCGCCTGCGCCGTGTGCTTTGCCGAAGGTATGTCCACCGGCGACAAGCGCAACGGTTTCTTCATCGTTCATCGCCATGCGGGCAAAAGTCTCGCGGACATCACGGCCTGAAGCAACCGGGTCGGGGTTGCCATCCGGGCCTTCGGGATTGACATAGATCAAGCCCATTTGCACGGCTGCCAATGGATTCTCCAGATTGCGGCTATGAATCTTCCCGTCCGCAGTATCGTCTGTCACGAGCACCGCGTCATCCTTTTCAACGCCGTCAGAACCGTGGGCATAGCGAATATCGCCACCCAGCCATTTGTCTTCACTACCCCAATAGATATCTTCCTCGGGTTGCCAGATGTCGGCACGTCCCCCACCAAAGCCAAAGGTCTTAAAACCCATCGACTCCAATGCTACGTTGCCTGCAAGAATCATCAAGTCTGCCCATGAGAGCTTGTTGCCATATTTTTGTTTGATGGGCCAAAGGAGACGGCGTGCTTTGTCGAGGCTGACGTTATCAGGCCAACTATTGACCGGTGCAAACCGCTGGTTGCCCGTTCCGCCACCACCGCGACCATCTGCGGTGCGATACGTACCGGCACTGTGCCAAGCCATGCGGATCATCAAACCACCGTAATGACCCCAGTCCGCGGGCCACCACTCTTGCGAGTCGGTCATCAGTTGCGCCAAGTCTTTCTTGACCGCGGCCAGATTGAGCTTCTTGAATTCTTTTGCGTAATCAAAATCAGGATCCATTGGATTGGAGGCAGGCGCGTGTTGGTGCAAAATATTCAAGTTCAGTTGATTGGGCCACCAATCACGGTTAGACGTTCCCCGGCTGGCAGAGGTCATACCAACGTGGGCAACAGGACATTTGTTTTCTTCGCTCATTGTTATTCTCCTTGTAGTGATTGAAACATAGTAGATATGTGAAATATTCTGAATTCATTGTATAACTTTGATTTATAGATGTAAAATATAGGATACCTATACAGACCATAGACAGAAACTATACCAATAAAATCACATGGAAATCCACCAACTCACTTACTTTGTCGCTGTCGCTGAAACGGGAAGTTTTAGTCGCGCCGCTGAACGATGCAACATCACCCAACCATCCCTCAGCCAACAGATCATGAAATTGGAACAGGAATTGGGTGAAGCCCTTTTTGAACGTCTCCCCCGTAAAGTGGTATTGACTGATGCAGGCCGAATTTTATTGCCGCGAGCAATCACTATCCTTGGAGATCTTCAAAACATTAAACACACCCTCAACCAAAATATGGATGCAGGTCATGGCCTGCTCCATGTTGGCTTTATTCCCACCATTGCGCCATTTGTTTTACCACGCGTGATCAAGCGTTTCAGTCAGGAATATCCAAACGCACATCTCACTGTGCAAGAAGATCTCACCGAAGCCCTTGTACGTGATCTTGTCGATGGGAAACTGGACGTTGGCATCACCAGCACGCCCATTCATAACAAGTTGATCCGCACACAAGAATTACATACTGAGCCGCTTCTGGTTGCATCCTCCCGCAAAAACGACATCATCACTCGCGCATCCATTCGTGTGAAAGAATTGGATAATTTTCCGTTTATCGCGTTGAGTGAGATGCACTGTCTCGGTGAACAGATACAATCCTTTTGTCACTTACAAGGGCTGGAATTAAAGGTCGTGTGCGACACATCGCAACTGACCACCGTGCAAAATTGTGTTGCGCTGGGGCTGGGTGTTTCACTTGTTCCGCGCGCACTAGCCGTCAGCGATACGTCCAACCGCATCACCTACCGAACTTTGAGTGACACCTCGCCACAAAGAAAGATCGCGGCCGCAACTCGCGCAGATAGAACACCTTCTTTTCTTGCTCAAAAGCTCATCGAGATGGTGCGCGAAGAATACCCCGCATAATCACGCCCAATTTCTCGCACCCGCTAAAAACGACTTTCCATTCATAGGCTTCTTTCCGGCAGGCTGTACTTCATCGAGGACGAGAATACCGCCTCTTGCTCCAACAGCAGGCTGATTCTGCACAATTAACCTTTGCCCCTCCTCAGCTTTTCCCTCATCAACATGCGCACGGTGGACCTTCAACACTGCCCCATCAAAATCCATGAACGCGCCCGGCCACGGATTAAACGCACGCACACGTCGCTCCAATGCGTGGGCATCATCCGTGAAATCGAGTTTGCCCTCTTCTTTTTTCATCATGGGGGCGTAAGTTGCACCCTCTTCGGGTTGAGAGACAGGTTGAAGCTTGCCAGATAAATAATCAGGCAGAGTTTCGAGGAGCAAATCCGCTCCCAGAGTAGATAAGGCTTGGAAGGCTGAACCAGCTGTATGGTCAGGAGTGAGGCGGATGGATCGTTTAGAGAGCATCGGGCCGGTGTCGAGTCCCACATCCATTTTCATGATGGTGATGCCCGTCTCTTCATCCCCAGCAAGTATGGCGGCATTGATGGGTGCCGCGCCACGCCAGCGAGGCAACAAAGATGCATGGATATTGATACACCCAAAGCGCGGCAATTCCAAAACATCCTTGCGAAGGATCTGCCCAAACGCCGCAACAACAATAAGATCAGGAGCCCATGCACGTAATTGTTCCATGGCTTCAGGCTGTTTGAGTTTTTCAGGTTGCATGATGGGAAGGCCAAGTTCTTGTGCAAGGACTTTAACAGGCGGCGCTTTCAATTCACGTCCACGCCCTGAGGCACGGTCTGGTTGTGTAACAACACCTACAACATCATATGTGTTTGCCAACCCTCGCAGGGTGGCCAATGAAAAATCTGGTGAACCCATGAATACTATTTTTGTCATATGGGTATTTTACCAGTAGGAATGAAGTAACCCCACACTACTCAATAATTTGGTTGATTTTTGCCCTATTTGGTTGTACAATACTTGAAATCTAAAAACAATATCAATTCGGAGGAACTCATGTCTAACGCACCTATGATGGATGTTACAAGTGATGATAAGTTGTTTGCTGCTCTTTCGTACGCACTTTCACCCCTAATGCCCATCATCATTCTATTAATGGCTGATAAAAAGGATCGCCCCTTTATCAAGGCCCACAACGCACAGGCTCTTGTCCTTGGCATCATCACAATCGTTACATCCACGTTCTGTGTCGGTATTCTCGTCTGGTTCTATCAACTGTATTGCGCTTACAAAGCCTATCAAGGTGAGTTGATCGAGATCCCGCTTATTTCAAACTTGGTCAAAAGCCAGAGTTAATTAGAAAAATATCTTTGAAGGGCTACTGTATAGTAGCCCTTTCTTTTTGCATTTTCAGATACAGGAAGAATTCATGAACATCGGTAAAGCTTTTTCTTTTCCGTTTGACGATAAACAGTGGATCAGCAAACTTGGGTTGGGCGCCTTAATCACCATGGTGCCGATCCTGAACTTTGCATGGACCGGTTACATGGTGCAGTTACTCCGCAACGTGATGAACAATCAACAGGAGCCTTTGCCAACCTGGGAGAACATCGATAAAAAATTCATGGATGGTCTTATTTTGGGGTTGGCTGGCTTGGTGTATTCCCTACCCATCCTGATCGTGATCTGCCTGCCCTTAAGTATTATGGTGATCCCAGCTCTGATGGCTGGTAATGGAGACATGCAGGATATCGCAAACACGATCGCTGGTGCAGGGAGTGTTTTGTTGGTCTGCCTATCATGTATGTTTGCTTTATACGGGCTGGCTCTTTCCGTGATCTACCCCGGCATTATGATCGTCTTTTCCCGTGAAGGGACATTTGCTTCGTGCTTCAAACTTCGCGAAGTGTTCAACCTCATCGGCAGGAACACAGGTTCCTTTTTCACGGCTTGGGGTGTTAGCCTCGCGGCAGGGTTCGGAGTCGGATTAGTGGCAGGGTTTGCTCAAGTAATCCTCAACATCATCCCTTGCATCGGTCAACTCGCATCGTTTATATTGACCGTTGGCATCGTGGCATATACATCCGCTATTTACGCACATTTGTTTGGCCAATTTGGCATGAGTGTAAACCATCAAGGTCAGATACCAATGCCCAGCTAAACTGGCGGAATGCTCAAACTCTAAAAATAAAAATCACCCCCGATGTAATTTTCGAGGGTGATTTTGTTTTAAGTTTAATGACAAGGGTCTATTGAACGAACGGCCCAGTTGAAACAACAGGCTTTACTTCACTTTCCACCGGCAGAAGGAATGTAAAAGTACTTCCCTTTCCTTCTTCGCTTTCAACCCAAATACGTCCACCGTGTAGTTCGATCATGGAGCGCGCAACGGAAAGTCCCAGCCCCATGCCTCCATGCTTGCGTGTGAGGTGACCTTCCACCTGGAAGAAACGGTCGAACAATTTCGGCAAGTCTTTGGCAGGGACGCCAATACCATTATCGATCACAGCAACTTTCACGTACCCCGAATCTTCTTCCACCAAAACATGAACGCGTCCACCCTCATCTGTGAATTGGATGGCATTCTTTACAAGGTTACTCAAAGCAATATTGATCTTGACCCCATCCGCTTCAACGTAATAGGGCGAATCACCGAGTTCTTTCGTAATGGTAATGTTTCTGGCCTTAGCCTCGTCCTGAAACGTTAGTACAACATCTTCCACGATCTTCGCCAGTGAAATTCTGCGGCTACGAACACGCGCAACACCAGTCTGCATATTATCCACATCCGAGAGATTCTCAACGATATCCTTCAAACGTGTGGCATTCTTGATGATCGTATTCAATTGGCCTTCATGTTCCTGCCCGACTAGTTCCTTCAGGAATGTCGCATGACCGAGGATCAAGCCAAGGGGTGTGCGAAGCTCGTGAGAAGCGATCGCTATAAAGTCCGTTTTGAGGCGTTCGAGTTCGGCTAATTCAATTCGCGCGGACCGAACTTTCCTTTCCAAATTCACATTACGCATGGCCTGCGCCGCAAGTGCTCCTAGTGAAGCAAGGATAGTCAGGTCTTCTTCGGTATAATGAGCATTGTCCCTTTTATTGAGCGCTTCCAAAACACCCACGGTCTGGCCTCGCACAATGAGAGGCACTGCCGCAAGGGACTGGGTTTCGTGCTTCGTAACACGATCCACCACCTTGAAGTGACGTTGATCCGCTTTGGTATCTTGAATGATCAATGGCTGTTGTTTACTGAATACCCAACCAGCTACACTTCCCTCCAGCGGCACGCCCATGGGACGAAGCACATCACGGTCAAACCAAATAGTCGAGAGGAAGCGCAGTTCATTCGTCTCATCGTCATACTCGAGAATGGACGCGAGTTCACTCTCCGTCATCTCGGTGGCTTCAGTAATGATCGTTTGCAAAAAGGATTCGAGGTCGGGTGCAGTCGTCAAACCCCGAACTACTTCCAGCAAACGTTCCAAATGATCAATACGTTCGTTGGTTGACATCAGATGCATTATACAACATGGAACATCGTATCCAAATAGGCAATTTGAAGGAGTGGTTTAGTCACGCAGCCCACGGAGAAAAACTCAAAGGCTCAGTGGTCTCTGTGGCTAAATCAAATTCTGCAACAGTGGGTTAAACCCATCATTCAGCAACCATAAACAAGGAGAACTTCAAGAAAATGGCAAATAAAAAAGTACGTGTTGCGATCATCGGCGTGGGGAACTGCGCATCATCGCTTGTGCAGGGAGTGCAATTCTACAAGAACGCAAAAAAGGATGACATCATCCCCGGCATCATGCACACCCAACTCGCTGATTACCATGTGAAGGATATTGAATTCACTCTGGGTATAGACATCAATGCAACCAAGGTTGGCAAAGATCTTTCTGAAGCTATCTTCGCCGAACCTAATAACACCTATAAATTCGCAGATGTCCCTCGCCTCAACGTACCCGTCGTGCGCGGCATGACCCACGATGGACTCGGCAAGTACCTTTCCGAAGTGATTGAAAAGGCGCCCGGCTCAACAGCTGATATCGTCAAACTGCTCAAAGACACTAAGACCGATGTGGTCGTCAACTTCCTGCCCGTTGGTTCTGAGATGGCAACCAAATGGTACGTGGAGCAGATCATCGAGGCAGGTTGTGCGTTCGTCAATGGCATTCCCGTTTTCATCGCATCCTCTGAATATTGGGGCAAACGCTTCGCTGACGCTGGACTGCCCATCCTCGGCGATGATATCAAGAGCCAAGTCGGTGCTACTATTTTGCATCGTCAACTTGCCACACTGTTCGTGGATCGCGGCGTCAAGATCGACCGCACCTACCAGCTCAACTTCGGCGGCAACACAGACTTCCTCAACATGCTCGAACGCGAACGCCTCGAGAGCAAGAAGATTTCCAAGACCAACGCCGTCACCAGTATGATTCCCTACGAGATCGACCCGAGCAATGTACACGTCGGCCCCAGCGATCACGTACCCTGGCTCACCGACCGCAAGTGGGCCTACATCCGCATGGAAGGCACCACCTTCGGCAATGTTCCCCTCAACATGGAAGTCAAACTCGAAGTGTGGGATAGCCCCAACTCTGCAGGCGTGATGATCGATGCCATCCGCTGTGCCAAACTTGCGCTTGACCGCGAGCTGGCTGGTCCCATCGTCGGCCCATCCTCCTACTTCTTCAAGACCCCACCCAAACAATTCCGTGATGAAGTCTGCCACCAAAAGGTGGAAGACTTTATCTCTGGCAAAAGCGAAGAATAAATAATATGAAACTCCGTCATTGCGAGGAGGGCGTAGCCCGACGAAGCAATCTCACCATCATGTTGGGGATTGATTCGTAGCGCCAAGGCGCCACTCGCAATGACGGGTTTTGTTTTTAATTTAAACTCATATGACTAAACGCCTCATCCTTAACCTCAGCCTGCTCCTCATTCTATTGGCCTCGTGCGCCCCTGCGCCTGCCGCCGCACCCACCATCGACATCAGCGCCTTTTCCACACAGGCCTACCAGACTGCACTCGCTACACTTCAACCCACAGGGACGCCCGTCCCCACCGAGACACCCGTCCCATCATCGACAGCCGTCCGCACACCGCCTGCGTTACCGGCAGGGTATGTATCAAATAAACTTAACCCGCTCGATACGCCGCACACGTACATCACAGACACCTGCCAATATCTCCGTGACAAATGGAGTTCGACCAACGCTGCCCCCGGCACGATCGTCATGGTTGTGATGTTGCACGGCATCAAGCAAAGTGCATCCGATGTCACTGCCAACGACATCACCGCCGAAGATTTCGGCCACATGATGAACGATCTGCACGATCAAGGCTTCGAAGCCATCAACGCTACACAACTGGCAGATTTCGTCGACCACAACGCCAAGATCCCCAGCCGTTCCGTGCTTCTCATTCAAGACGACCGCCGTACAGCCCAAAACTTCAATGAACATTTCAGACCCTATCACGACAAGTGGGGCTGGCCTGTCGTCAACGCATGGATCAGCTGGGATGATTCCATTCGCGCGCTGAACCTGCAAGACAACGTCGCCCTCGAAACCGAAGGCTGGGTCGACCATCAGTCACATGGCTACGTTCACAACATCAACATGAGCGACGAATCCACTGACGAATTCATCAAAGGCGAATTCGAAGGTTCTCTCAACGACTTAAAAACGAACTTCAACAAAACACCGGTTGCCATCATCTGGCCAGGCGGTGGGTTTGGTGCTCGCCCCGTGCAGATCGCGCGCGAATACGGTTACCGTCTTGGTTTTACCGTCAACCCACGTGGGCCCGTCATGTACAACTGGATTCCGCTCGCAGACCAGGACGACCCCAATCGTCCTGCATATCAAGCCGAAGGGTATGTCAACGACCCGCGTATGGTCATTCCGCGCTATTGGCCGTATCAAGTCCAATCTGAGCTTGATGCTGTACGCAATATCGGTAAGGAAGCCGCGGCCTACGCTGAGCAGAACAAAGCCACCGAGTTGGAATACTACGATATCGTCTGTGCGCCAACTTTAGGCGCAATGCCATAAGCCTCTCCGTGCTGAACATACGCTTCGACTTCGCTCTTTCCCAAAGTTCTTCCGTCCTGAGCGGAGAGTTGAGCGGTTGTTGCGAAACCCGCAGTCGAAGGACGCTCCGCTCAGAGCGGAAAGGCTGGGGGATGTATACTTAACTCCAGATGGACCACCAACCCTACATCCCAGGGACAAAGCCAGCGGACCCAGGTCCGCTTTCGCGCTATACGCCGCCTCTTGAGGAAGGTGTTGTCGCACGCTGGCTCCCGCCTCACGCCTCGACTTCAAGCTGGCTCCTCGACCCATTCGGATTCTCCCCCCGGCTGACCCTCGAGGCCGCGCGCGCAGGGTATCGTGTACTGGTGACGGTCAACAACCCGATCACACGCTTCATGCTTGAGATGTCGGCCAATCCCCCATCGGAAGCGGATTTCAAAGCTGCACTCGCTGATCTGGCCGTCGTCAAAAAAGGGGACGAACGGCTTCAGGCGCATCTTCAATCTTTGTATCTCACACCATGTGAAAAATGCGAACAAGACATACAAGCTGAAGCATTTCTCTGGCGCAAAGGCGAGGATGCGCCGTATGCCCGTGTGTACAAGTGTCCGCATTGCGAGGATGCGGGCGAACGCGTGACCACACAGGTTGACATTGACCGCGCAAAAAAGATCAAAGCGACAGACGGCCTGCATCGTTCACGCGCATTTGAACGTGTTGTAGCACTCGATGACGAAGACCGCATCTATGCAGAAGAAGCCATCGAACATTATTTACCGAGGCCATTGTATTTCCTCACAACAGTCATCAACCGTCTCGATGGTTTGACTCTCGCAACTGAACGAAGGCGTGCCTTGACCGCAATGATTCTGCTGGCCTGTGACGCGGGCAACACACTGTGGGGACATCCATCTGAGAGGCCGCGGCCCAAGCAACTCAACATTCCAAGCCAATTTCGCGAGCATAATTTATGGATGATGCTGGAGCGTGGATTAAGTCTTTGGACGGAAACAGGTTCAGGCGTCGTAGTGGAAGCGTGGCCGAAGAAGATCCCAGAGAGCGGCGGCATCTGCATTTACGAAGGTCGTCTCAAAGATCTGGCACACGAAGTCAAAAAAGAGATTCCTATTGCGGCAGTGATCGGTTCGGTGCCGCGTCCGAATCAAGCGTTTTGGACATTGTCCGCTTTGTGGGCGGGGTGGCTGTGGGGGCGCGAGGCAGTGGAACCGTTCAAGGTGGCATTGCGTCGTAGACGGTATGATTGGGCATGGAACGCGACCGCATTGAATGCCGCATTCGCTCACTTGTTTGAATTGCTCCCACTGGGTACGCCGTTCTTTGGCTTACTGCCCGAAGCCGAACCCGCATTTTTGACCTCTGCATTGACCGCCGCCAGTGCGGCTGGCTTTGATCTGACATCGCTTGCATTGCGCACGGAATATGATCCAATCCAACTCATATGGAAGCGCGGCGAACATTTGAAACGCGAGACGAACATCCCCAACGTGGACTCTGTACGCGAAGCTATTCACATGCATTTGACCGAACGTGGCGAACCCGCCAGCTATCTGCATGTGCATGCGGCGGGGCTGATCGCGTTGACCGAGACTCATGCGTTGAAGAAAAAGGAACAGGAATTCGACGAGGCCTTGCGAACAACACAATCTGTTATTCAAAGTGCACTAGCGGACGATGAGCGATTTGTTCATTACTCTACCGGCGAGAATGTGGATACAGGGATGTGGGGTCTCGCATCTCGTCCTGAGCGGAGCGGAGCGAAGTCGAAGGACGCTCAGGACGATTCGTTATCAGATCAAATCGAAGTAGCCATCGTCACATTCTTGCAAAAGAATCCCGATAGCATTTATCTCGAGATCGAAGATGATTTGTACCCGCGTTTCCCAGGGTTGATGACACCTTCAAAGGGAATGATCTATGCGATCTTGAATTCCTATGCAGAAAAAAGCGGAGCCTCATGGCGGTTGCGCCCCGAAGATGTCGCCAATGCGCGGCGCAATGAGCTCATTACGATCACGGCCATGCTCCATGCTGTTGGAAAACGCCTGCAATATGAAACACGCAAACAGGATAAAAATTATCTTTGGGAGTATCCATCTGCTCAAGGCGGCGTCCTCGCCGCCGGGGACGGCGGCTCAAGCAAAGTGGCACACGCATTTTGCATCCTTGCATCAGCATTGATCGGGCGTGCGATCAACGAAACACCTTACCCGGCAGAGCAAACGATCATTGTCATCCCCGGCGGACGTGCAGGGTTGATCCAATACAAGGCACAACGTGACCCGTCGCTGGCGGCACGTATGAAAAGCTATCAGCTTGTAAAATATCGTTTGTTGCGGACCCTGTTCGAGGTCCCAGTGTTGACGCGCGAAACGTTCGAAGAACAGATCGCCAGCGACCCGCTTGAAAAATCCAAATCACAGATGATCATGTTTTGATCCATCACTGGGCATTTAAACCCCGCCCTGGTAGAAAATCCCATGTATAAAAAAACAATTCTTGGTATATCCATTCTTTTATTACTCACATCCTGCGTGCATATCGCTGTAGAAGATATGCCCACGCCCACAGGGCCGCAATTTGTCACGGCCACTTTGCCACCAACCCAACAAGAACCGTCTGTGGCCACATCAATCCCGTTGACAGAGACTCCTGACGCATCCATCACAACCACACCGGTGGAAACGCCATTGGCCAACGGAACAACGTGCAAAGATAGCGCCGTGCTGATGCAAGATGTAACCGTGCCCGATAATACGTTGATGACGCGCGGAGAAATGTTCACGAAAACGTGGCGCTTCGCGAACACAGGCAAATGCAATTGGGGCGGCTACACCATCGCATTTTCAGCGGGTGACCGAATGGATGCGCCCGATACCGCACCCGTTCCGCAAACCGCATCAGGCCAGACCGTGGATGTATCTGTGGAACTCACTGCCCCATCGGCAGATGGAAGTTACACAGGATATTTCGAGTTAAGGAACGCGAACGGCCAGGCACTTGCCATCGGCACAGAAAAAACATTTTGGGTGAAGATATTGATCGGCATCGCCGCTCCAACCAACGTTATAGTTATTGCCACCTCTCCCAACAACACGCCCGTTTCAAAGCCTTCAGGCCCCAAGAGTTGCACATACACCACCAGTGCATCATATCAAACTGAAATTGCCAATCTCATCAACACTGCCCGCACGCAAAACGGATTGCCTGCCCTCGCGATCAACGCACAACTCGCGTCCGCCGCACAAGGCCACAGCATCGATATGGCTTGCCATGGTTTACTCAGCCACACAGGCTCCGATGGATCGTCTGTTAATCAACGCGTGGTCGCTGCAGGGTATGCTCCCTCCTATTCCGAAGAGATCATCTACGGAAGTGGCTTTCCACAAACTGCGTTCGATTGGTGGATGAACGATAAAATCCATCGTGACGCGATCTTGAATCCGAACATCAGCGAGATGGGCGTTGGATATGCCTACGTGGCCGATACGGCGTACGGCGGTTATTACACTGTAGATTTTGGAAGACCTTAACCATGAAAAAACACATCACTCTCTTTATTACTCTTGTTTTACTTTTGACATCCTGCGTGGACGTTTCATCGCAACAACAGGGCACAGCTACACCAGCCGCGCCTCTTTTTGTGACCTCGACCCTGCCTCCGACCAAACAAGCCTTAACCATCCCGACGGATGTTCCGCCCACCGCCACAGCGACGTTGGATCCCTCTGTAACGCGAACTCCTGATCCCGCCTCCAACTGCAGGGACAGTGCGGCCCTCGTCGAAGATGTGACATACCCTGATAACGCAATTGTGCCCACGGGTGAAACTTTCACCAAAATATGGAAATTACAAAACAATGGCAATTGCAAATGGACAGGGTACACCGTCGCATTCGTTGACGGTGACCGAATGGCTTCCCCCGATTCTGTGCCCGTCCCTGAAACAGACAAGGGCAACCCTGTGGAAGTTTCAGTGGATCTAACTGCCCCGTCCATCGACGGGACATATCATGGAAATTTTGAATTACGGAATGCAGATGGGAAAACCGTGCCTGTGGGAAACGAATCCGTTTTCTGGGTGCAGATCACTGTGGGTTCATCGCAGGCTGGGCAGGTTGGCAACTGTGTGTACACAACGAACAGCAGTTATGTTCAACAGTTGATCGATCTGATCAACAAAGCCCGTGCAGATGTAGGTCGCGCCGAATTGACGGTCAATGATAAGTTAATGAGCGCCGCACAAGCACACAGCCTCGATATGGCCTGTAAAGACTTTCTCAAGCACAGCGGCTCCGATGGCTCGTGGACAGGGGACCGCCTGACCAAAGCAGGTTATACCAATCCGTATTACCTTGAACTGCTCGCCATCGGTCTGCCGGGCGATGCGATCAACCAATGGAAGATACACCCAAAACTCGAATGGGAGCTGGTCATTAACTCGCGTGTCACTGAGATCGGCGTGGGATATGTCTATAACAAATTCAGCTCGTACGGCGGCTATTGGACTGTGGATATGGGCGGGCCGTAAGAGGAATCTTGTTGTGTCAACCAACTGCTCAACGGTTTGCGTTACCCGCGTGTGGGCGGGCGTGGACAATGCTTGAGATGTAGAAAAAACCCGAAGCCAGAAAAATGCCTGTAAATCGCGCAGACTCCCACACGTCGGGTGCACGCTGTGTTAGCCGCTTTTTGCCATTAAAGATAATCCATTGTATATAAAATCTCATTGCAGTGGAGGCATTTAAACTTATAAAACGCTGGACTTTCTTTTGGCTGGTAATCTTTGGCAATCTCTTTCATAACTTCCTCATTGAGGTCTTCCCAGCGGATGACTTTAACATGTTCATTTGCAATTCTTAATACATCATCCTTTGATGCATCACCCAAGAAGGCACATGCGTCTTTACAGTGGGATAGCCAAAATTCTGGTTGCCATGTGACATATC
This sequence comes from Candidatus Defluviilinea proxima, assembly GCA_016721115.1. Classification (NCBI taxonomy): domain Bacteria; kingdom Bacillati; phylum Chloroflexota; class Anaerolineae; order Anaerolineales; family Candidatus Villigracilaceae; genus Candidatus Defluviilinea; species Candidatus Defluviilinea proxima. Next base: position 2,355,768 of record JADKIW010000001.1, on the reverse strand, counting down.
CTGGAGTCCTTGTTGTAACTTCAAGGATGATGTCGTTGGAAATTCCTGCTTGCTCTAAAGCAAAACTTTCAGAAAAAGTAGCATCAAATTTTTTGGCGGCACTCCCGTCCGCAATACACCAAGGGCAAATTTTGTTATCAAGATCTTCTTCGGCATAAACATTGGATATATAAATATAACCTTTACTTTGCTCGCAACAGTGGCACATCGCATTGCTTTCAATTATTGAGCCAGTGGCAAGTGGATCAGGATGATACTTAAATATTGGCAAATCCATTTTATTCCTTTGGAGATTTACTTGGACAAAATTTCAGAGAAAGCGGCTAACTATAGTTTATACAGCATGCTGTATAAACCCCCAAATTGGGATGTTATACAGCCTGTGGGCTGTATAACATCTTATATCTTCCATAACTGCATTATACGCAACTTTATCCAGCAGTCCAATTGCTGAATAAACATCTTAATTCCCCCACCTCGGTTGCCAATCTGAAATGGAGGTGTTCGTCAGGCGCGTGAGGCCTGTTCCATCGGGATGGATGATGTAGATCTCGTTGTTGCCGTCGCGATAAGACGTGAACGCAATCCAATTGCCATCAGGTGACCACGAAGGGCCGAGGTTATCGCCTCCGTTCGTGAGTTGGACGAGGCCCGTACCGTCAATGTTGATGACGTAAATGTTGTGGTCACCGGCGGGACCACGATAGAAAGCTAGTTTTGTTCCATCGGGAGAGAAGGTACTGCGCCCGCCCATGTTGTCGAGGTTCGTCACCTGACGGATGTTCGTCCCGTCCGCGTCCATGACGAAGAGTTGACGGTCTCCTGCACGCGAGGAAGCGAACGCGATCATCGAACCATCGAGAGACCATGTCGGGTCAATATCATCACGGTTCGTGAGGGCATGAGGGTTCTTCCCATCGGGGCGCATCAACCAAAGTCCGTTGCCCTGATTGGTGAAGAGAATCCACTCACCGTTTGGGGAAAGTTCAGGCGCGTATAAACTGCCGATGTCGTTGGTCAATCGTTGTGCTTCTCCCCCATCCACTGAGATGGAATAAATTTCAAATCCACCATCCTGCTTCGATGAAAAGTAAACCGTGCTTCCATCCGGTGAAATGGATGGATAAAAGGCCGTGGCCTTGAAGTCCGTGAGTTGCACACGGTTCGTCCCGTCCGCGCTCATGAGGCAGATCTGGTCAATTTGTTTGATGTAACAGGCGAAGGCGATCTTGCCAACAGGAGGTATGTCACCGAACGAGCCGGGGATGGGAGATGGAATCGGCGTGAGGGAAAATGTCTCTGCGAGGGGCGTTGGCCCAACAGGTTCTGTGACTTGAAAAATGAAGATGGGCGTGGGAGTTATCAGAGAGGCCGAATCAACTGTCGGGTCGGGGGGCATCGTCCCCGCAGGGGAAGGCGAGACGCGTAAGTTGCCCACGATGTAGGCGAAGTATCCAACCCCGAGGCACGCGAGCGCAAGTCCACATCCCAATCCACCAAATAAAAATTTGGTGTTCGAAGATTGCATCGAGAAGATCCCGATGCAATTGTATTCGATTATCCGCTGAGCACATTCACGGGCTTGGTTTGATAATTCGAAAAAATAGAATCGATGGCGGGATTGTTCAAACGCTTCGTCAGGATTTCGGAGAGGACATCGCGATAATCGGTCGTGACCGCGAGGTCGCCGGGACCAACCAATTGGCCTTCGCCCAATCCAGGCCATTGGCCGTGGACTTTGTCACCGTCCACGTGACCTCCCATGACCATCATCATGCTTCCGTGTCCGTGGTCGGTGCCCAAACTTCCATTCTCCGAGGCGCGCCGCCCAAACTCAGACATCGTGACAATCGTCAGTTGGCTCATATATTCCTGCATATCGGCATGGAAGGCGGCCATGCCATCGGCGAGGTCTTTCATCAAGTTGGGCATCTGCCCATTGACCGAACCTTGAGCGAAATGCGTATCCCATCCACCCACATCGATGGCAGAGACTTCGAGTCCCACTTCCGCTTTGATGAGCATGGCAGTTTGTTTGAGCGCAAGTCCAAATTCCGAATCGGGATAGGCAACTTTCGATTGATAATTCACAGGGTCAAGTTGTTGTAACGTATCCATAATGGATAACGTGTCCTGTCCCATCACGTCACCTTCATAGACCGTGCTCAACGCGGCGCGCATTTGTTGTAAGGCACGTGCATCGCCACCGAGGTGAAAGTCCGTGATGGAGCGCAAAGCCGAAACAGGGACTGACCCGCTCAAACTCCTCTGCGGACGAGTCCCCATCCCTACCGCGCGCAATGGCGACGAGTTACCTGTATCCAACGTGGCGAGGTGACGGCCGATCCAACCCGAGGCGGGCCCGCGTTCATCGTCCACGCCACGTTCCATCAACTCCATTGCCTTGAAGTGGCTACGCGACTCATCTGGTGCACCGCAGGCATGGATGATGGCAAGCTGCTGCGAGATCCATGCATCGGTCAACGCAGACATGCTCGGATGGAATCCAAAGAATCCATCCAGGTCCAAAGCTCTTTCTTCTTTTTTCCTTTTTGAATCATCTGGTCTTGGCACACCAAGTGACGGACGTAAACGATAATACGCATCCTCGCCATGCGGCACGACCATGTTCAACACGTCCGCGGCGCCGCGTAGGAAAATGACAACTAATGTATCGCCACGCGGTGCGGAGTTGCGAGGTACGAATGCAAGGCGTGGCATCCAGGATTTATTTGGGATCTGATGAAGTACGGGTAAGGTTTGTAACATGGTATCTCCAAAATCATCTCGTCACACCTGCACCCACCGCAGGTGCGGTGTTGCGAGGAGCGAACGGTAGTGAGTGACGAAGCAATCTCGGCCTAACTTAACGGCGCTTCGACTTCGCTACGCTCCGATCAGCGCGGAAACTATCTCCATTGAAACGCAGGTGAAGCGATGAGACTCGCGGCGATGATCTGCAGAGTCTCTTCGGGGGTGGCGCCCGCTTTCGAAACCGAATCGATCAACTCGTCACGAGTGAAGCGTTCTAAAGGGGCACCCAAAAGCAATGAGGCCACTGCATCCACATCAGCTTGTAAACTGTCTGTTGGGACGACATCCAATAAAGCATTGAGATTATGCTTCGTGTTTTTCATCTCATTGCGAATCAATTCAAACGCAAATTGCCAACGCGGCATGAGATTTCCCTGCCAAGCCTCGCTGTGATCGGGATACCCATCGGGCGTGGGATGATTGAAATAGGACTGCCCCATCCGAAGCAGATGCTCATTGATCGCGGCGCCATCGGTCTCGGCATTAAGTGCTCGCAACGCAGACAAAGCAAAATTCGCGGGTCGTTTGTATTTCGGTTGCGCGAGCGGAAGACCGTCCAACAAAATAACACGCAACACAGATTGGATGTCACCATTCGTATCGAGAAATGTTTGTGCGGCTTTTTCGACAACTTGCTGAGGCGGCTCATCCGCGATGAAGCGACGAGTAAGTTTGGTTGCGATGAAATGCGCCGTGCTGGGATGTGTGACCAACTGCTCGATGACCTGCTCCGCTTCACTCTGACCCGACGGTTGGATCGTTCGCCCCAAAACATTTTTCACGCCTTGATCGTGGAGTTCCTCTTTGAAGGCAAAGTCACCGAGCCAGAAGTGCTCCTTGACCGTCCAACCCGTGAGACAACGCGCCAGCTCCATCACATCTTGTTGACTGTAACCGCCGTTGACGCTGAGCGTATGCAACTCCATGAGTTCGCGCGCATAATTTTCGTTGGGATGACTTTTCTCATTGGCTTGATTATCGAGATAGGTCAGCATCGCGGGCGAATGGGCAGACGCCCACACCAGATCACGGAAGTTACCCATCGCGTGCTTGCGGATCACTTCACGGTCGTCTACAGTTTTGAGGTAGAAGCAATTGCCTTTTTCCATGAAGATATTGAAGTGGTCACTCCAAAACTCGACTATCACTTCATACAGTTGACGCTTGCTATACAGTTGGCGTATCAATGTTGCCTGACGCAGTTCATTTGGCGCTTTATCGCGGTCATATCCATCAAACAACTGATTGCTGATGCCTTCAAGCTCGTTCGCATCCATATTGAGGGTCTTGAACGGATTGAGTAATAATTCGCAATCGAAATCGTTGATAGAATCAAATGCGAGTTGTTCCTCGATGTAGTTTTGAAGTCCGATCTCTGTAAAGCGGGCACGTTCTTCGACGCGTGGCCCAAAGGTGAGACGGTTGAGGGCAAGGAAGTCACTCGCTGTCAGTGGTGCCCAGGGAACGGTTGGGAGGTCACCAGCCAGCCTGCGGTACACAGGTGCGCAGGAGGAGAGCACTGCGCTGGCAGTGACGAGTGCGCCAAGTTTGAGGAAGTCACGTCGGGAGAGGGTCATTTTCTTACCACTAAGGACACAAAGAACACAAAAGATTTATGCTTGCGAGGGTGAAGTAGTTGCAGAAGCAATTTGAGATTTCTCTCGCGGCATCCAGTTGAGGAGGGCAAAGCCTGTCGCACCAAAGGCTGTGATAATGGCGATAGGCCAGAAGAAGAGCCAGCCGATGGCAGGGAGAAATGCGGCAAGCTCCAGCACAACTGCCCCACGGATGAAAGTACCGAGTGATGTCATGTCCTTGCTTGTGTTTTTTATCCGTTCGCCTAAATGCGCGGCAATGCCTGCTGCACCTACTGTGGAGAGCGCCAGCGAAACCGCAAGCAAGATCCACCCGAAGGCTTTAGCAGGGCCAAAGGGAAGTGCGAACAAAATAACAATGGGGATAGTCAATGCGATGACGATAACCAGCCCGAACCAGAATGTGCCAGACAGGGATTTCTCCACTCGTGTTTGTGCGCGCGAAATAAGATTTGGGAACAACAGCCACCATGCGGTCAGCATGGCAGGGAAGGCAATAGCGATGATCAAGAGGATGAAGAAGATGGCGGAAATATCGGCCACGGGAAATGTCCTTTCGTTTGGTTGATGTAAGGGATACAGAAACCAAACGAAAAAGTTGCAGTATTTTGTATTTGATCTAACGATGATATTAAACAAAAAGAACCGCATTTTATGCGGTTCTTTTTGTTTGAGAAATACGTCAATCAGACTCGAAGAGAATTATTGATGGAGCTGAAGGTGTTCCCAATCTTGGGGCCTAACAACCTCATCACAGCGATAACCACAATGGCTACCAAAGCGAGAATGATGGCATACTCAACCAAACCTTGTCCTTTTTCCTGGGGAGCGAATAACATAAAAATTTCCTTTCCTGAAAAAAATTACAGGCAAAGTCAAACAATTCATTCTTTCAGTTGCCTGTTTAATATAACTTTAATAAATTATATCAATAGGAAAAGGAACTCTATTTACAACATTGTTAGAAAACTAAAAATTACAAAATAGTTAGGCTGAGAATGTCATTTTCCAAGATGATCTACTGGTTTTTTTGAAAGAAACTCAAGATCACAGCGCCGAAACCTGTGAGCGCGACATATGGAAACAGCAGGAACCACCCCACAAATGGCAAGGCACAGGCAAAGGACAAAAGCACAGAGCCTGAAATGGTCCGCTTCAAGGCTTCAAATGTGGGAAACACTTTTTCACCCAAAACATTGACCATGCCCACCAAGCCAAAGCTCAAGACGGCAGTCAACAAACCCGCGAGGCCAATGGTGGGAACCAGTAGGATGGCTCGAATGACAGAGTCGACCCTGTTGGCATTCCCGTCTGTGATCGTGACCAGCACAAGCAGGATCACACCAAAGAATAAGAAATTAACAAAACCCACACCGAGGGAACGTCCTGGTATTTGATTGATAACCTGTCCCACTTTGGCTACACGAGATGGGAAAAGCGCACCCAAAGTAACAAAGTATGCCGCAAGGCTGACGGTGAGCAATAGAACGATCAAGAGTGTGCGAAAGATATCTGTCATGTGTATCTCCTAAATTTGGAGTCAGCCAGCTTGCTGGCTAATTCGCGGGAGCAAGCTCCCGCACTCCATAGTTTTATTTCATTTGACTTCGTAATAAAAACCCATTCCCCACCAGCCAGAGCAGGGAAACACCAGCAAGGGTCAATGCAAGCATGAGGCTGGAAGTTTCAATAACGGGTATTTGCGGAAGGGTCGGTAATTGAAAATCAGTCAATGTCTTAAGCAAGGCCATCCAGTGTGACTGAAGGTGAAGTAAAGTTTCAGCGATGGAGGGTGTTTGAATAGCAGGGAAGAGATTTGCCACAAATGGAGCAACGAATATGATGGCAACTACTGCGGCCACAGCTTGCAGAGTCGCTGTCAGCGTGAGCCAGCGTGGGAGTTGCGGAGGCAGGCTTGAGGTCGTAGTGAAGCGGGCGGCGATGGATTGAGATAAGGCTAATTCAGGAAGAGATTCTATTTCGGTGAACAAGGCTTGTAGCGCAGTCAGACGCGCCGCACATTCATCGCATGAAGATAAATGTGTTTCGATGGCAGCACGTTCTGCTGATTCGTTATCCAAATACTCGTTGAGTTGATCGTCAGTCAGATGCATGGAGTTTCTCCGCCAAAAGCTTGCGGGCGCGGAAGAGATGACTCTTCACGTCGCTGAGAGGGATATTGAGTTCGTTTGCGATCTCTTCGTAGGAAAGTTCTTGATAATGACGCAATTCGACGACAACGCGATAGTTCGCGGGCAAGGAAGCAAGTGCATCGCGCACCTGCTCGCTTCTTTCTTTGACCTCGACCTGCTTCTCAGGTCTTTGAGTTTGATCTCGATCCCGCTCTTCATCAAGAGGAAGCACAGCCTTGCGCGCCTCAAGGAAGTTGAGGCACAAGTTCGCAGCCACACGCCGAATCCACGGGCCGAATTCGCGTTCGAGGTCAAAGGTGTTGAGGCGGTCGTAGGCTCGCATGAAGGTTTCCTGCGCCATGTCTTCGGCTTCGCCGCGCTCGTGGAGCATGCGATAACAGACGTTAAACACACCCGTCTGGTAGCGCGTGACAAGTTCGCCGAAAGCATCACTTTCGCCGCGACGGGCACGGAGGATGAGGTCGCGGTCTGTGGGCACGGTCATGGCTACAGTGTAATACAGGCGATAGGTTGAAAAAGTTGCAGGTGAAGCCTTATTGTTTCAACAAGACCTTATCCCAATCGAGCATGTCCTTCAAGTTGTCTTCAGGCACTTTCCCCTCGGGAATATAGCCGATGAATGAGCGATTATAGACATCCTCTTCCCCATCGAGTAACAGGTCGCTTAAACGATGTTTGAACACACCGATCGAAGATAAGCGCGGATCGTCGCTGGGCAACGCCGTTTCAAAGGTGAGCACGATCTTGCCATCGGCCGTATCTGCCATTTCCACCACTGTCGCCTCATGGATCCAACGTAACCATTCCTGCTCGCGAATACGCGCCTTCTCAGCGGTGAGGAATGTACGGACGCGCGTGATCGGGTCACTCATGTTATAGGCCCAGGGAGTAGTCTCATTGGGGCCGCTTGTCGCTCGCTTTGCGATGAAACCGGGCGGGAGCAAACCAAAGCCGCCTTTTTTCGTTGTAATGGGGTGTGCCATCTGCCACTCGTTCGGTTCTTTGCGCACGAAACGTAGCCACAGAATACTCGCACCCGTTTTGAAATCCGTTTCACTTTCAGGTTTTACCAGATACGAGTTCGGATCCTTCTTTTCATTGCTTTGATACCATGTCGGTTTCGGTGTCAGGCCGCCGGGAGGAGTGTGTCCACGTAAGTGTTGGATGTGTTCCGCCACTTCATTACACACCGCACGCGAAACAACCAGCCGATCAGAGCGGTCATGTTCTTCGCGCCAGCCGGTCATGAACTTATTCTTCCAGTCTCCCATCATCTGGCGGAACTCAGCATCCTGTTTGGAAAATCCGCCAGTCTGTCCCTGTGTCGACTTCTCCCAATCTTTATCCTTCACTTCGGTCAGACGCAGATCGGTTAACTTGACGATCTCCTTCCACATCCAATCGGGCAGGTCATCCTTATAGTCCATCAGAGCTTCGTAGATTTCATCCGATTTCATTGCATCGACTTCGTAACTTCCCTCGTCAATACGTAAGTTGATCAATGAATTGCGTTGATGAGACGGGCTGTCAATTTCAAGTGCACGTTTGATGCGTTTCAAATGTCCTGCAATGCGTTCCTTCCATTCAGGATCGGTGGCTTGGGCAAGTTTCGGTTTTTGCTGAACAGGTGAGGCAGGCACCCCACTGGAAGGTTCGTAAGATTCCACTTTCTCACGGCAAAGCGCCTCCACGGCGTCCTCGCTCAGACTCTTCATTTCTTTTTCGATTTCCGCGGTATGCAGGTTTGCCAACAGATCTTTGGGGTCTGCCCACGAGCCATGTGCGCTCGCGTATCGCATCCCTGAAAAATGGACAACCATATACTGAAGCCAACGTGGATACCGTCCCAGCTTGGCCTTGAACTCTTTAACGACCAATTCCAAAAGCTGATAGTGATCCAAGTCCCCCAGCGACAGCTTGTAATCATCCAGTTTCACCTGCACAATATCCTTCACAGTGACAGGCTTCGATGCATCCGGGACGTATTCCATCAGACGTTTTTCTTCGGTGACGATAAGGATGTCGTCATATGAATCGATCTGACTTTGCAACGCCTTCGCTTCGTCCCTTAACTTTGAGAGGCTTCCGTTTGCTGACGCCAATTCCAACTCTTTGGCCTGAACCAACTTCGTCATCTCGTCTTTAGATTTGCTTGAGTATTCGAACGCAGCTTGGAAGTCAGTCAGTTTTTTTAGCTCTTCCTCCACAGCCTTCAAGCTGACATTCCGCAGATTATCGCGCAGGGCTTCCCGCTCCGCTTTGTATTTCCAGGTTGGGCCCATGTTGCGGAGGTCTGTGTCGTGTTTGATGATCTCTTTTTGGAGAGTCGCTTGATACTGGTTCAAACTGTAGAGTGTGTTTCGGATCACGTTCAGCCGCGACGACTCCGATTTGGAATAACTGAATTGGTCTTTTAAGTCCTTGTGAAATTTGTTGATCGCATCCACCAACGATTGACTGGCCTGTGCAAATTGATTGCGGAGTTGCGAAGAGACGTCAGCGGTGGAAAAGTATGATTCAACAGAAGCCAACTGCGGGGGAGATTTGAGGCGTGCCAATTCGTCCGAAGCTTTCTTTTGGAGGGAATTCTGCTTTTCGATCTGAGGCTTCAATAGATCCAGTTTAGCCGTCGCTTCTTTGACGATCTTTTCGGCGTTCTGAATTGATTTCTCTATATCCTGTTTGCGTTTTTCGATCCTGCCTGAGGTGGAGACAAATACATACAAACGATTGAGTTCCTCGTCCACCATTTGGAAGGCAGGCTTTTGCATACGGATTAATTCCTGTTCCTCTTTGGGCGCATTCGGATGAGGCGGCGTCTGGCTCTTCATAATATCCACACGGCGCTGTTTGTTCGCAAGTTTCTTGAGATATTCTTTTCGATATTGTTGCCAGAAAAGGACTTGTTGCGATACAAAATATGTTTCGCGGCGTGGATCAGTGAACTTTGGAAGGTATGTGCTGAAATTCCTGTGAAAGGCGTGGATGGCGTTGAGTATCTCTTCATCCACCGCACCAAACTTCTTCATATAATCCGCGCGGACATCCCCGCTCATAAAATAATTTCTATATTCAAAGTAAGCCTTGGCCGCCTTTTCAACGGCCAGTTTCTTTTGGGCATGATAGGCATTGATCTCGCCTTTGATATCTTTGTTCTTGTATTCCGCCCATAATTCGATCTCCTTGTAATACACAAGAAAATCACGCAGTTTCATCTCGCGCAAGGGATAAATAGTCTTTCGTAAAACATCGTTCTGCCACTGGAAGTAAATAGTTTGTTCAGGCATATCGTGTTCCTCAAGGTCAACTAGTAAGTTAGATTTATTTTCGATTGTATTCCAAATTGGGTCAAATTTACAGAATAGTAGGGCTATGGCTTCGTAACATTCGCGCTTACCGAGGGTTTTTACTCCTGAACAACCTAAACATGCTGTAAAGTGCCCTACATACTGCGTGTGCTATACTCGATTTATCTCACCCCCCGTTTGGGAGACCGATGTGAATACAACTACCCTTGAAATTCCGACCGAGCTATTGGAAGCGGCAAAGATCACAGCCGAGGATGCCAAAAAAGAACTGGCCATCCGCCTGTATCAATTGCACAAATTGAACGACAGGCAGGCCGCGCAACTGGCGGGTGACCCGAAGGTGATCGAATCGTTGGTCTGGAGCAATGGCGAGACAGGTCATTTTGGCCTAGACGACTTCCTTTCGTGGGCCTCACATGACCTGAAAACTCCGCTCAATTCCATCATCGGTTTTACCAAGGTGGTGCTGAAAGGTATTGACGGTCCCGTCAACGAGATGCAGGAAACTGACCTTACAACCGCGTTCACAGCGGGTCAGCGCATGCTGGCGCTGGTCACCTATCTGGTGGAGATCGCCCGCCTAAACAACGGCCACATCAAACTTTCTCGTAGCGATAACGATATTACAGAGATCATCACCGACGCCACCAATCGCTGGAAGACCCAAAGCACGGCCAAGCCACTCAACATCGATGTAACCATCGCAAATCCGTCTTTCAACGTGGACAAAGCTCAGATGCGCACGATCTTCATGTATCTTTTGACTTTCGCTTCGATCCGTGTGACCGATGGGACTGTCTCACTTTCAGCAAGCGACTCGCCTAAAGCACTAAAGGTCAGGGTCCAAAGTAACGGCAAAAAGGCCGTTGATAAATCCGAAATGGACTCGTCCATGCTGGAGTTCATTACCACATCGCTTGTCAAACTCCATGATGGACAGATGGATGATCCGCAAGAAACGGACGATGGTTTGGTGTTGAGTTTTTCACTGCCAAGATAAAGCAAAAGACCCTGATGCTAAAAACATCAGGGTCTTTTTATTACAACAACAATTAACTGGATATTTTATCCAGAGCTTGTTTCATATCCGCGATCAGGTCTTCCGCGTCTTCACAACCAACACTCATGCGGATGAATCCAGCATTGACCTTGTCCCCTCCCCAACGTGCACGCCGCTCAGCCATGGTGTGCAAACTGCCAAAGCTGGTGGCTTCGTAAACCAATTCGCAGTTCTTCAAAAATTGCTCAGCTAGTTCCTGAGATGCCAATTCAAAGCTAATGACCGAACCGTAAAATCTCATCTGACGAGATGCAACTGCATGAGCTGGATCATTCGGTAAGCCAGGATAGCGCAATCCCTGCACGTCGGGGCGAGAGGCAAGGAACTCTGCTATAGCTAAAGTATTTTTGCGCTGACGTTCCATGCGCACATCAAGTGTCGCCAATGAACGATGAGCAAGCCAAACTTCCATGGGACCGGGGATCGAACCCATTTGCGTACGCCACGCTCGCAACTTTTCTCCCCACTGTACATCCTTCACAGACACATGTCCCAATATCAGATCGCTATGTCCCGTTGTGATCTTTGTATCAGACGATAACGAAAAGTCCGCGCCTAAGGTCAATGGTTGTTGGCCAAGACAGGATGGTGTTGTGTTATCCACGATAACCAGACATCCAGCCGCATGAGCGGCCTCTGCAAGCAAAGCAATATCGCAGACATCTAAAAGAGGATTACTGGGAGTTTCCAACCATAACAGTTTTGCGCCCTGCAGGAATTCTTTCTGCGCGTTATTTGCCGTGGGGGCAAGTTGAACTTCCACGCCGAGGTTTGCGAAAAAACCAGTAGCGATCATACGAGCGGCATAATACGCGTCCGATGGCATGACCAAACGATCCCCCGCTTTGAGCGTCACTCCCAACACTGCGGCAATGGCTGCCATGCCAGAGGAAAATGCGATAGTCGCCGCGCCTGATTCCAATTCAGTGATGGCTTTTTCGTATGCCGTCCATGTTGGGTTGTGATACCGTCCATAGAGGTACGCCGAGGTGGACGGGTCACCACTAAGATGATAGGTACCAGCAAAAGTCGGGCCGGGCAAAAAGGCATCACCTTGTTTTGCATCCGGCAGACCCGCTCTAACGACACGAGTTGCTTCTTTCATGGGGCTCTCCATATTCATTAAATTTTTAGGGACTTAAGAGATTGGACATTCAAATGGATTATACCTTTTCGTCTTCACTCCCTTGAAGCATCAAAGTTTATTTGCCTGACAATGAAAAATTCCCTGATGAACTTCCGCGTCATCAGGGAATTTCGCCATGGAAAGCATTGGCTTTTATCTCTATTTGGGAAAAACTCCCCTATGGCCAAACAATAGGACCTGTTTTTCTATAATTGGCTGCAAGTCGTTCAAGATCCAACACATTGATGATGCTATCGTTGTTCAAGTCAGCGGCAGAGGGCTGGGATGCATTGTAGTTCATCCCAATGGTTAACGCATCGAACTGGTCAATAATATTGTTACCGTCAATATCACCAGCGAGAAGAGCGATGGATGTTAGTGACGTTATCACACCACTGGTGAGAGTAACAGAGGCTTGAGCGTTGAGAAAGCCGCTTGAGGAGGCGACAGTTGTATAGGTCCCAGCAGGAGCCGTGAGCGTGAATGTGCCATCAGTATTGGTCGTGACAGCCGAAACAATGGAACCATTCGATGCATATAAATTGATCGTCACTGGCTTGGTGGAAAGTACCTGGCCGGTGAGTGTCCCATTTTGTAATGGTGTTGGTGTCGATGTAGGATACATCTGCGAAAGCCAGACATATGTCTCAACGATCTGCCCAAAAACAGCGGACTCCGCCGCTTCATCATATAACGGTGGAGGTGTTACAAACGCTCCAGGGTTGGCAGCACGCAGGATAAAGTCGAGACTGACACAGATATTGTCACGCAGAGTGGAATACGCTGTCCATTTGTTGGTATGCCCGGCAGTGGTATCTTGTCCGGTCTGCTTTAGAAAAGAGAGACCGTTGATAGTGACTGTCTCAGATGTTTCAAGCATTGATTGGATAGCCAAGGGGCTTTGACATGGATTGGCATTCTCAGCCACAATCATTTCCAAATATTTCACACCCAGATTCGTCCCGGGCGTAACAGGAAGGTAGATATACGTGAGATTGTCATTACTAACGGGATCAATTGTTCCTTGTGGTGGATATTTAAATTGGAAATTATAGGTTGCATCAGTAAAGGTCAACCAAGTATCAACGGTGGAAACAGGTGTCGGAGTCGATGATGGCAGAGGTACTGGTGTAGTTGTGGGCGTGAATGTAGGCGTTGGAATAGATCCAAGAACATTCAAAGCAGTTCCAATGGAAGGGAGATTCACAAGTTGATCATTACCTGATGATACACGCCCCGTGCATTCAAGGTTGGTTTGCCCTGATCGCAAACCCTTCGCAACAAAGGTGAATGCCGATCCGCTTGCCGTGGCTTTGTTCCCGTGACTGCCGGCGATGGCAACGATGAAGCTCCCATTTTGCGGTCCATTGAACGCAACAGCGGGGTCTGTGCCAAAGATGTTTGCAACGGAAATATTACTTACTTCGATAATAGATGAATCATACGGGCAAACTATTTCCGTACTTGTATAACCTTCCACTGGCACATTATTCAAGCTGACCGTGACAAGCGCTGTTTCACCGACATTGATATTCAGCGGGTCAGCGCTGGTGGAGATATAAGGCCCGGTAGGAGTGGGAAAGACTGTGAGAGTAGTTTCTGTTGTAGTAGGTAAAGTTGGCGTCTCAGATGGTGTAGGTGTAGGAGTGATGGACAATGAATCGAACGTGTTCATGAGCGGCTTGTATAAGCCTACAGTCTCGCTCCCCTTTGTGAAAGAAGTGTGGTTGAAAAGCGAAAAGTAATTTACCTGCCACCCGGCAAATGAAGCACCAAGCAAGGTGGGACGCAGCATGAAATGCAAATGCGGAATATCTGGCTCTGTACTCCCAACGCAAAATTTATACCGTATACCATCGGCAATAATGCCGAGACGTTGGTTGCGATTAATTGTGTCGCCCAAACGCACCTGTACATTACCGAGGAATTGATATTGTGATACCCATCCGTTATGATGATCGAGGATGATGTAGCAACTCGATACAGCAACCACTGTCCCTGAAGCCGCGGCGGCCACCCAAAAATTGGATGTATCTTCCCCTTTATAGGTATACTTGTGTGGAGCAAAATCAATTGCGCCGCCCACCGAATAATTATGTGAACTACTTATGGGCCGTTTGAAACCGTTATCGATCCCATCGATCGCCATCCAGGCAACACCGTAATCCCAAGGCAGTTGGAACATATCCGTTGGCGGGAGCGTAGTAGCATTGGCAGGGAGGGCACCCGCTACATCCACAGGCAATAAAGAAGTCAACAGGATTAACAGAAGGATAGCCCGAAGAGTGCGTTTAGATTTCATCTCTATTTTCCTTAATCAATATGACAACTATTCCGGGGCTATGACACAATGCCACATACTCATGGTGCTCTCCATACATAACGAGCGCCACTATTTCTTTAGCTAGGTTCCAAACACAAACAGGACACGTCTTCCGAGGCGTACCACATCACCAGATTTCAAGACGGCAGAGCTTTTTCGCACGGCCCGGCCATTGACGAATGTCTCGCCGCCCAAATCCATGAGGTAATAATCGTTATTGGCGGCGTAGATCTTGATGTGTTGCCCGATCACCTGTGGGTCATCAAGACAGATATCGTTGGACGGGTCATGGCCAATCACACAGGGCAGTCTGTTCAGTGAAAACCTTTTGCCAGCACGTGAACCCATCTTGAAACTGACGGCAACCGGCTTCAAGAAGGAAGGCGATGGTTGGTCGACATAGGCCATGCCAGCAGTTTTCTGGATCACCTTGTAAATGCCAAAACCAAGACCAAGAATCAGGAAGATCGTGATCGCGGCAACACCCCAAAGGGGAGACTGAAAATTCGAAGGGGAACCAATCGTCGGGTCGAGAGGAAGCGGCGTACCCGATACAGGTTGATCGGATTGTTCACCCACCGCCGAATCCACATTCAAAGCAATACTGCTCTGGGAAAATTTCACACCAGGGAGCGGGGCAGCAAATCCTTTTTCATTGCGAACAGCCAGCGCAGCGTTCTCCAAATTGATGCCGGTCTGGCAACCACCAAGTGTTACAAATCTCAATTCAGCCAGTACGCCATTCACTATTTGCGGGGTGGTGCTGGCAAAGGATGCATCTACAAGACCGGAGGTTTGGGGTAGTGATAAACCGTTCATACCTGGAATGGGGCTCGTGGCATTGACAGGTTTGAGACAAGCGGGATCATAGCGAACCTGAAATGTGAATCCCTGGATGGGAGTGACAGACATTGCATTGACCGTGATCAGCACGGTTTCACCGGTTTTATATGCAGTGGTATTGGCAGTCAACCAGATCGTTTCCGATACCTGCGCATGGACACCAGGGACGAATGAAAAAGCAAAAACAAATACAAGAATAATTGCAACGATAAGTCTCATAGGATAATTCCATGACATGGGCGCACATATACACGTGCGCCCATGTGATCATCTATCATGTTGTGTTACGGCCAGTTAATAGGACCTGTCAAGCGGTAGTTGGCAGCGAGCAGTTCCAGGTCGAGAACATTGATGGTGCCATCATTGTTCAAGTCAGCAGCGGAGGGAACTGCAGTGTTGTAGCTCATGCCAATGGTAAGGGCATCGAATTGGTCGATAACTCCATTGCCATCAATATCACCAGCCAACAGGGTCACCGCAGTCTTGGCGGTGGTCGCATTCGCAGTGATGACAGCCGAACCTTCTGCGTTGAGAAAGCCGCTCGCCGTTCCGACAACAGTATAGGTCCCAGCAGGAGCCGTGAGGCTAAAGGTGCCATCTGTGTTGGCAGCGACCGAAGTGACCAGGGTGTCCTGCGCGTCATACAGACCGATGGTCACAGCCTTGCCAGCAAGGACTTGCCCGGTCAAAGTTCCATTCACAGGCTCAACTACAACGCCGGTAATCGTCAAAGTAATAGAAGTGGCCGGAAGTGTTATGAGGACATTATCGCCCTTGGAAACGCGGGCCACACACGTAATCGTAGCCTGGCCTTCCTGCAGACCCTTCGCATTGAAGGTGAACGCAACACCATCTGTCAGAGCTCTGTTTCCGTTACTTCCCGCAACTGCCACAATGAAACTGCCGTTCGTTGGGCCGCTGAGTGCTGTAGCAGAATCGGCACCAAACAAACCGGCAACAACAATGTTGCTCACTTCGATCTTGCTCATATCATAGGTACAAGTGAATTCTGCGCTCGTATATCCACCTTCAGGGATGTTATCCAAGCTAACGCTGACGGTGGAGATTTCTCCCACCTTCACACTATCGGGCTGAGCACTCACTGAGGATGATGGATCGGTTGGAGGTGGAGTGATTGTTACACGCCGGATGGTAAAGGAATAGAAACCACTGCCGGTTCCAGGTTCAACCAGTACAAAGTAACTTCCGGCTGGCTGAGAACTGGTCAACGAGCCATTACCACGTGTGATCTCGTTACCGTTTGCATCGGTCAAGATGACCACGGTGGTCAAGCCATCTCCGCTGGCAGCAGCGTTCACAGAGAAATTTTCGGTTTCAGTGAACAGGACAGGCCATTTTTCGATGCGGTTGGCATCTACATATCCAGCATAAGTGGCATCCCAATAGGTGAGATCACGCACTACAACCACTGGGTCCCCGGATTGTGCCTGCGCAGATTGGAAACTTCCTACAACCGCAAACAACATCACAACTACAACAAGGATCTGCAAAAGGCTTTTGAATTTCATCATTACATTCTCCTTCTGGATTTGGTGGAAAAACTATTCTCATTGTAGGTCTAGATAAAGGTTAGTACCGTTGCATTAGGGTTGCCGTGATGTTGCAGAATGATTGCCAAAATAACGGCAGTACTTTTGTGGGAATGTGAATCAAAAAGCCCTTGAAAATCTTTCGACTCTCAAGGGCTTCTTCTTATCTGGCTGTCTTATATAACAATGCTCACCAATCTGCGGTTCGCTACGATGACCTTCTTCGGCTCCTTCCTCCAGGAACTTTTGCACGACTTCAGAAGCCAGCGCGGCAGACTTGATCTCATCTTCCGTAGCTTCGGCTGGGACCGTGATGCGGTCACGCACTTTGCCATTGACCTGAACCGGCAGTTCGATGGAATCTTCTTTCGCGGCGGCTTCATCGAATTTCGGCCAATCCTGCTGATGGACCGAGTATGGCTTGCCCATGTGATTCGTCCACAGTTCTTCGGCGATGTGCGGCGCAACAGGGGCCAGCATCTTCAAGTAGATCTCCTGTGCTTCGTTCCATTCAGGGGAACCAACCGCACCAGCCTCACGTGCTTTATACATGTCATTCATCAATTCCATCAACGAGGAGATGATCGTGTTGAATTCAAAGTTTTCGAAATCACGAGTCACTTTGCGCAGGGTCTGGTGAACGCGTCGGCGCAATTGACGTCCATCGAAGGCTGAACCAGCCGTCGGGTTGGAAGAGGCAGGCGAGGGATCAGTGAACAGATTCCATGTGCGGCGAATCCAACGTGCGGATCCTTCAATGCCTTGTGAGTCCCACGGAGCGCCCATATCCCAACGCGCGAAGAACATCAAATACGCGCGGACGGTGTCGGCGCCATAACGATCCACCAACACATCGGGCGCAATGACGTTGCCGCGGCTCTTCGACATCTTCTCGTTATCTTCGCCCAATACCATGCCTTGATTGCGCAACTGCAACATCGGCTCGCCACCTTCAGTGATGCCTGCATCACGCAAAGCCTTGTGGAAGAAGCGAGTGTACAACAGATGCATGGTGGCATGTTCGATGCCACCCGTATAGGTATCAACAGGCATCCAATAGTTATATTCCTTATCATCAAACGGACCTTTGTCATACTTCGGCGACAGGTAACGCAGGTGATACCATGACGAACACATAAATGTATCCATCGTATCGGTTTCACGTGTGGCAGGTTCACCACACACAGGACAGGTGGTATTCTTCCATGTGGGATGCAGTTTCAACGGGCTTTCGCCGGTTGGCTTCCATTCCACATCTTCGGGCAACGTCACAGGCAATTGATCGTCAGGCACAGGATTCCATCCATGCACATCGCAATGGATCATCGGGATCGGTGCGCCCCAATATCGCTGGCGCGAGATCAACCAATCGCGATAGCGATAGTTGACCGACTCTTTGCCGATGCCCTGCGCTTCCAGCCAGTCAATGACTTTTGCGATGCTGGGATTCTTCCGTCCTTTTTCTGTGTTGACTTTCGTACCATCCAACATACCAGAATTGATCATGACACCAGCCCCAATAAATGCGGACTCTAAAACACCCGCTTCGCTCTGACCTTCGGGCTGGATCACTGGGATAATAGGCAGTTCATACTTTTTGGCAAATGCGAAGTCACGTTCATCGTGTGCAGGGACAGCCATGATCGCGCCCGTGCCATAGGACATCAAAACATAATCTGCGATCCAGATCGGAATGCGCGCCTGATTGACCGGGTTGATGGCATAAGCGCCCGTGAACACGCCAGTCTTTTCTTTGTCGATAGCGCCACGTTGAATATCCGATTGACGCGCGGCTTGTGACTTATACTCTTCGACAGCGACTTTGTTCTCAGGTGTGGTCAATTCATCCACCAATGGATGCTCAGGCGAGAAGACCATGAAAGTCGCGCCCCACAACGTATCGGGACGAGTCGTAAAGACCTCTACACCATGGTTTCCGATTTCGGTCTTGAAGACGACCGATGCACCTTCACTGCGGTCGATCCAATTCGTTTGCAGAGTCTTGACCGTTTGAGGCCAGTCAATGCCATCGAAGTTCAACAGTTCATCAGCATACTTGGTCGTTTTGAAGAACCACTGACTCAAGTCCTTCTTGATGACAGGCGTGCCGCATCGTTCACAATGACGGTCGTCGCCCCAAACCTGTTCACGTGCCAATGTCGTATTGCAGTTCGGGCAGAAATCCACTGGCGATAGTTTGCGGTAGGCCAACCCAGCCTTGTATAACTGGATGAAGAACCACTCAGTCCACTTGTAGTATTCAGGCTCGCATGAGACCGCTTCACGTTCCCAATCGAACATCGCGCCCATCGAGCGCAACTGCCCACGCATGCGGACGATATTGTCCCGCGTGCGCACCATGGGGTGAATACCGCTTTTAATGGCGGCGTTCTCCGCGGGCAGACCGAACGCATCAAAACCCATCGGGAACAATACGTTGTAGCCTTTCATCCGCATGTAACGGGCACGCGCGTCTGAAGGCGTCATCGCATACCAGTGACCAATATGCAAGTCACCACTCGGATACGGCAACATGGTCAACGCGTAATGCTTAGGTCGGCTCTCATCGATCACAGAACGGTACAGCTTGTCTGCTTCCCATTTCTTCTGCCACTTGGCTTCAAGAGCTTTAGGAGAATAGGAAATGTCCTTTTTGGTTTCTTCCTTCACGGGTTTCACTTCCTTTACCGCCTGAATAGCGGACTGTTTCTTCTCCACAGGCACAACAGCCTTGGGCTTTGGGGTCACAGGCGTAATAGCCTTGACGGGCGCAACCACAATCGCTTTTGTTGCTGTCTTCTTGGCAACAACCTTTTTCGTAACAGCAGGTTTTGCCTTCGGGGTTGTCTTTTTGGCAGGAGTGGCTTTCGCCTTCGAGGACGATGTCTTTACAGCGACTTTCTTGACTGCCGTTTTCTTCGGAGTCGCTTTTTTAACCACTGCCTTTTTTACTGCCGCTATTTTCTTCGTCTTGGGAGACGGTTTCTTCGCGACAGTTTTCTTTGTAGTTTTACTTTTCTTTGTAACAGCCATTCTTACCTCATTGTTTAATAGTTTCAGGTTCCAGGTTTCAAGTCTCAGGTCAAAATCTGACCTTTGACATTCAATTTTTGACTTTCAGCGTGAGGAGGCGCACGGCATTGACGCTCCATGCGAGAAGGCAGGACACCGTCCTGATTTCAAAGATTTGTTCTGCGATCATACGTGCCTCCTTTCTAAATTTGACGATGGGCCGTGGACAATCGACCATGAAGTTCTTCTCATCGTCCATGGTCTACCGTCCATTGTCCGTAAAAAACAAAAAACCCTTCATCCACAACAGGGACGAAGAGTTCTCTCCGCGGTACCACCCGAATTACGTTTTCAAGTTGGAACGTTCAAACGTTTCAACGTTCGAACCTGTAAACGTCACTTTAACTGCGATAACGGGCATACCCGTGGATGACTACTTCGTTTCACCATCCAAGTCTCTCGATCGAGTAACAGGCGAGTTCAGTCTTTAAAGTGTCCCGTTGACACTGTTGTTGGGCTTCCACCTCACTCTCCCAACTCGCTGACGGGATGACCTACTACTCCTGTCTTGACTTTTAATTATGTTCGTTCATTATAGCATAAGAGCGACTAGGTTTTCTAATCGCTCTCGCTAGTGGACCCAGAGGGATTCGAACCCTCGACCTTCTCAATGCCATTGAGACGCGCTCCCAACTGCGCTATGGGCCCATATTCTTTTTGTGAGCAGTGAACCAGCTTTCCATTTGTCCACCGTTCACTGCCTAGTGGACCTGAGGGGATTCGAACCCCTGACCTCCTCAGTGCGATTGAGGCGCGCTCCCAACTGCGCTACAGGCCCGTAAATAAGGCGACCCGAATTCTACTTGAGGGGTTGGGGGATGTCAAGCAAAGCACTCCACAAGATTCGCTGTAAAATAGAGACATCCTACCTATTGAGGGAGTCTCATGGCCGAAACAAACTCCAAACCAATCTATCGCATCATGGACTTACACGCTTCGGATCGTCCGCGCGAGAGGCTTGCTTCATTGGGACCCCAAGCCTTGACCAACGCTGAATTAATTGCCATCCTGTTACGAGTCGGTGTGAAAGGCGAGAATGCGGTCGAGGTAGGACAACGCCTGCTCAACAAATTCGGCGGGCTGACCGGTCTCCACCGCGCCCCATTCGTTGACCTTACAAAACAACATGCGATAGGTGAGGCGAAAGCCGCAGAGATCAAAGCCGCCATCGAACTCGGCCGACGATTGACTCTCGAATCCCCGGAAGAACGCCCCTCGATCAACTCCCCTGCCGATGCGGCCGCATTGGTTTCGTATGAAATGTCCGCGTTGGAGCAGGAACATCTGCGCGTGATATTGCTCGATAGAAGAAACCGCGTGATGGAAACCGTGGAAGTGTACAAAGGCTCGGTCAACTCATCACAAGTAAGAGTTGGTGAAATCTTCAAAGAAGCGGTACGGAAAAATTCTTCTGCGATCATTGTGATCCACAACCACCCCAGCGGAGACCCCACTCCCAGCCCCGATGATGTCGCTGTGACGCGTGCCATCGTGCAGGCAGGCAAACTCTTGGATGTGGAAGTACTTGATCATCTTGTGATCGGTCAGGGGAAGTGGGTCTCGTTGAAAGAAAAAGGATTGGGGTTTGGGTAATGAGTAAAACAGCTACGCAATTAAACTTTGGATGCTTATATGGCTAACGACCTCCCATACCAATTAAAAACAAATGAAATGTTATGGCATAGATGGCTGGATTTTGGTATCACCTCAGGCGCCGAGTTTGAGGTCGAGTTCCACTTTTACACATCAAAAGAACAAGCAGCTGACGAGTTAATTGCCGGGTTAGAGAAAGCGGGGTTATCAGCCAAGAAAAGTATAAATCGAACTCTTTTTATTCTCAAAGGTTGGACAATTACTGTGCCAATATCACAATCATGGACATTGGAAATATTGAATGAACAAACACGTCGATTCTGTAAACTTGCTGACATGTTACATTTAACATTTGATGGATGTGGTGCTTATATGCCGTGGAAAGGGCAAGAACCGCCAAAGCACAAATCCTAGGCTTTATCGAAACTCGAAGGTCAGCGAACCAGCCCAAATGGAGGATGAAGCGGTTCTTCCTCCAATGATATGATGTAGTTACCCTTATTCATATCTTTATTCGGGAGTGAGCCTTATGGATTTTTTCTTCGGAAAGCGCAAGCCACAGCAATCACAAAAACCCAGTTTTTCAGCAGGGCTTCCCAAGGCGGGTGATGCGATCCCTGACTCCTTGAAGGCTCACTCCCGCTTCATAAAGCGCGTGAGTTGTCCACAATGCGGCGCACCGAAGTCACGACCTTCTACAACGGCATACATTTACTGTGACTATTGCGGTTCGCTCATGGACTATGACTTCCGCATGGCGAATGCCAACACCAACGCAGGCATTACCAACACGGTCTATCATCGCATCATTGCCACGGTACAAGTTCCGCTGGCGCAATCGAAGGCTGTGGGGAATCGAGAAGCGGTACGTATCATCTACAAGCAGGTCTTCACACAATGGTTGCAGGAATGCCCAAACGCCGCTTCGCCGCGCGCGATCAGGGACATGGGCTTTCGCAAACAGTTCATTGATTACTCGGCCGAGTGCGCGATGATCAAGGACATGGACCCGCATCAGACCACACTACAAACTCAAATGGATTCGTTAGTGTCCCGCCTGCAACGCATCCCTACGCCTGGCGGCGCATGGATGGTGGCTGGCCCGTTCTGGGAGTATGCCGCGCTGTTCAAGGAACAGATGGAAGGGACGTATGCGCTGATCCGTCAATTGGGTGCGGACAAGTTGGACCCCGATCATGCCTCGCCCGAAGTTGCCCTGCGCATGGAATACACAACCTTCTGTCAGGCCTGGCTCCCCCACCTCTCCCCAACAGATGGGGAACGCCTCTTGAAATTTTATGGCTTGAACGCGGAATACGATGAAGTGAAACCATTGGAAACCGAACACCGTCATTGTGGATGTTGCGGGTCAGATATTGAAGCTCTCCCCGGCGCGAAACAGATGGTGTGCGAATCATGCGGCTTCACCATCGATGTGAACAGTCAGGCCATTCCCTGTCAAAAGTGCGGAGCTTTGCTCTCGTTCCCTGTATCAGTCAACAATGTGGTGTGCCCCTATTGCAGTACGGACACACGGCGGGTGTAGTAGGTTTGAGGTTTGTGTAAAAACAAATCGGTGTATAGTTGGGCTATGTGGGAGAAATTTCCGTATAAGTCCCTACAGGGGTGGTTATACGGAAAGTTTCCGTGGAATACATAGTTGGGCAGTTTGAGGTATCAAAATGGGTTTTCGATTAAATACTTTTCTTTGTTACTCATCATACGATAAGTTGCCTGCACAGGAAGTATACAAACGCCTTTCGGCTTACACATGGATAAGACCTTGGCTGGTATTTGGTTCCAATTGGGAAAAACAAATTGAAAATACTGTCAACGGGGCGCACGTAGTTATATTTCTTATATCAAAGCAATCATTTTCTAAACAAGGATACTTAGAAGATAATTTTACGCGCACTCTTAAGTTAATAGAAGAAAGCCATAAAAAGTTATTTCGCGTTATTGCTTTGCGTTTAGATGAGTGCGCATTGCCTGAGAGTTTACAATATCTGATACGGCGAGATTATTTTAGCAAGAGAGATTATTTCAGCAAAAATGGACATGAAGATTTAATCAACTACCTACGCATATTCAGCGGCGAACCCGCAATCTACACAACAGGAAGTGAAACTGCCCCACTCGATTCTGCTCAATTTCCAGTTTCGCGTCCCTCGAGTTTTTATGAAAATTTGGATTGGCATAAGTATGTTAATATTCCCGAAACAACTAAAGTCAATTATTCCTTCTCAATACGAAAGTTTCATATAACCAACGAGCAATATATACAATTTCTCCATGCCAACGATTATGCTAAAGATATTTATTGGATAAATTTTCCGAAATTTGATGAGAACTGCAACTATATTGGGAATTGGGGTGATGCAGGCTTGAAATGGCTAAAAAATGCGCTCAAAAATCATTCGTCGCTCTTAGAAAAATATCTAGATTGGTATTGGTATGAGCCACCGATAGGAGCAGGTTTAGACTATGATTACCGTCAACCTAACCATCACGCACAAGTCTCTTGGTTCGAAGCAAATGCTTACTGCAAATGGTTTTTGCGTCACTGGAAAGAATTACCAGACGCGGAAAACCTTTCAAGCATGATGCCCGCAAATTCAAATTTTGATGTTCGCCTTCCATTGGAAACAGAGTTTCATGTCGCAGTCAAGTATGATGATTTGAGCCGCGTATCGCTTGATCCAACTCTACGCCTTTTTGCAAAACGCCATCCTGGGCTTTCATTAGACATTTCCGCAACAGATATGCTTGCAAATTGTTACGGAAAGAATCTTCCAGACTCACTAGAATATTGTGATGGCTATCTGTATATTGATGAATATACTCGTGAGCTTGCACGAGTATCCTCCTATGGATCGTTTCAAGCAACTGGAGATTGGATGGGTTGCGGTTTTCGTCTAGTAATCACAGAAGTAGAGCAAGGCTAGCAACCTCAAACAGGTGTCTAATGCGCAAACACTGCCCAACAAAGCGTGCAGCCTACGCTGGGGATTCTGCGCACATCTCAAGCAGTTTTCTACGCCTTGTCATTTTTCCAATCGGACGGCGTCCCGCCGCCCGCCCCAGCGCAGGTAACGCAAACCGTTGGGCGGCTTCGCCAAGAGATTGTCAGGAAAGCATAAAAAAGTTTAATTAGTCATCGAGTCGAATATGGAAACAGTGATTGAACACATAAAAATTGATGATGAGTTCATCAAGAGTAATGATGACCCAATGAAGATTATTTCTCCCGTTTGGTGGTCTGCCACTATATATGACGGCGAAGAAAAATATAATGAAAGCCTTGCACCTTTTTCTAAAGAGCAGCGGAATGTCTATGCTTTGTTGTGGTATTTGGCTGAAGTAGAGAATGGTGGACATGACCAGTTTTATTTCAACTCCACAGGCATTGTATGGAAAGATGCGCTTTTGTGTAGCAAAATTTTAGGGCTTGATGAAGTTTCCAAAATCATAGAAGAATCTGCCGTCAAAATGGGCGGCGAACCAAGTTTGGACAGAGAAGCAAGGCAAGAACAGTTGGATAAATACGAGCCAGATTTTACCGAATTAGACTCTCGGCTTTATGAAATAGACAATCAAATCTATGAAAGAATTTATCAATATGTTCTCGAAAATAAAAGGGCATTTTATTTCAATGACAAAATAAAGATACCGAAACGATGGGCAAAAAAGCAGTAAAGTTTCCAGTTCAAAACCGCCGCCCAACGATGAGCAGCAGTGTCAAGGGCTAGGGTAGAAAATGGATGGAGAAAGCCTGATGCCATGAAAAGGCATTGGGTTTTTCTTTTTAAAGGAGTTCTTGACACTGAACATGCGGCCTCACCATAGACGTGAACAGTCAGGCCTTTACATTACCAAAATAAAACCTTTTTTATTTCTCGGCGTATGTAATGAGATCGTCGCGTTCTTGCATGGCACGCAGACACAATATGTCTTACAAGTTCTCCATGAAAGGCGGTGGGATCAAATCAACTTATTCAAAAACGGAGAAATATCATGTCAACAATTGAGGTACAAAACAAGCCATCCGCCCGACAACGCCGCTTGACCGCCATACTTGAAGTGTGTGGTGTGTATATGGTGGGACAATTAATCGCATTTATTCTCATGAAGGTATTGGGGGTCGAAGTACAGAATCCCATCACGGTGTTAACCGCCAACCCAAATGCAGACTTACTAGAGATGTCCAAGAATATGGTGTCCATACTCTTCTTGCAGTATGGCGGCATCATGTCCCTTGCATTGACGATCGGCTGGTGGCATCGCAAACGACGCATCTCCGAGTACGGTGTAACCAAAGCCAAACAACCCATCCTCAAACAAGTAGGGATCGGCGTTGTGCTTTTTGCCGTTGCGGACTTACCCGTCAAGTTACTCGTAGCCATTGACCATATCATTCCGCTTGGCGCAAAGGCTGTGACGCAAAATATCGCATCCATGTTGGACTGGAGCGATTTCAGATTCTGGGTCTTCATGGCAGTCGGCAGTTTCCTGCTGATCCCGTTTGTGGAAGAATTTTTCTATCGGGGGTATGTGCAGGTGCGTTTAGGTGAAGATTTTGACGCCCCTACGGCTATTCTAGTCGCGGCCTTATTCTTTGAATTCTCTCATGGGCAGTATTATCTTACGCTTTCCCCTTGGACAGTAGGAATGTTGCTCACAGGACTGTTCTCGTCGTTGGCATGGGGCTTTGTCTTTTACCGAACACGCTCCCTGATCGCGCCCATCGTAGCGCACGTCCTTATAAACTTCCCTACACGCGGAATGGCTGACTTCCTCTTACCCATCGCGATGCTTGCCATTATTGTGATCTACCGCAAGCAAATTGTCGAAGAATTCCAGACATTTGGCGCAATGTTCAAGTCGGATATCGTCTCAAAAGTTGGGACGGCACTGGCAAGCATTTTCATGGTCATCTTTGCAGTCATTGTTGCAACAGCCGAAGACATGGCTATCTTATTCAGTATCGTTGCTCTAGTCATTGCACTTGTGTTGGAAGTCATGGAAAAACGCAAGTTAAAACAAAACGAAAAGCTGGCAAAAATTTCATCATGAACAAAGCAGTAAAACGTTTACTCTTCATCTCATTAGGCGTTATAGCTATGCTCGTAACAACTGGGACAGCCTTCAACTGGTATCTATCCAGCCGTTCGTATGATCCCAACTATGATTATCTGTCTGTGCTCAAGTCCTCGCCTGCATATGATTACACCGAAAAAGCTGATGTCACTTTTTCGTATCAATCGAAAGATGACCCCGGTCTTGTGAACTTACGAGAGCTGTATCATCTAGGCACTATCGCTGGCACAGGGACAGACCTTGAAAAATCACAGAACATGTTGAAATGGGTTCAGGAGACGATCAGGCATGATGGCAGTTACCCGCTTCCGTCGAAGAGAGACGCGATCTCACTCATTGAGTACACTCAAAGCTCGGGGCATGGATTAAATTGTAGAGGGCTGGCGATCGTCCTGTCGGAATCCTTATTAAGCGTTGGGGTCAAAGCCCGCTTCGTAGAACTTCTACCACGCGATTTTTCATCCGAGAGTCATGTGGTCACACTCGCCTATCTTTCAGAGTTAGATCAATGGATGTATCTCGACCCCACCTATCAGGCCTATTTTGTGGACGAGACGAATCATTATCTGGATATTGCTGAGATACGCTCTGGACTCATCACTGGAAGCCTTTTACAAGCGAACAGCTCGATCAATTACAACGGTGGGCCTGTGGACGTGGACTATCTGCATTATCTTGCGAAGAACTTTTATCGCTTCGCCAGCCCGCAGGTTTCTGCCTTTGGCATTGACTCGTCGCCCGATCGAAAAATGGTCACACTGAACCCGATGGGCAATGACAGCGGCAGAAGGAATCCATTTGCAAAGAATCAGGTGATCCATAACCCCGATGTTTTTTGGGCGAAACCATAAACTTGCGGCCGATTCAACTTATATGAGATAATCCGCCGCGCACGTAGAAACTCTTAATATGAAAAGGATAAAGTAATGAAGCGTTTTGTATTTTCTATTTTTGTGATCGCACTGATCGCAAGCATTCTCAGCGCCTGTGCCGCACCGACGGAGGCTCCTACCGCCACCCCACTCCCTGCGCCAACAGAGACGGCCACACCAGAGCCTCAGCCAGCCATCACGCTCTACTATCAGGGTAACGCCCAGTTTGAAATTGTCAGCCCTGAAGGTATACACGTTTGGTTCGATGTCATTGACACGGGTCAGTTTACAGCCCAACCAACGGCAAATGATGTACTCCTGACCACGCACGCCCATACCGATCATTACGATGCTAAGCTGGCGGAATCTTTCCCGGGCCAACAACTTACCTTTCAAGAAGGCGAAATCACTTCATCTGATGTAAAAGTAAAGTCCATTGTCGCTGCGCACAATTCGTACGATCCGTTGACACCCGCCGATAAAGGCACCAACTACATTGAGATCGTTGACGTGGCGGGTCTGCGCATCGCTCACTTCGGCGATATCGGGCAAGATGCATTGACCGATGAACAACTTCAGGAGTTGGGAGATGTGGACATTGCCATCACCCAATTCGAAAACAGCTACAGCGATATGACTGTTGAAAACAAAAAAGGCTTCAACTTGATGGACCAGTTGAAACCGAAGTTGATCATCCCTACCGCGCACGCGAATCAGGCAGGGATCGCTTTAGCCGTGGAAAAGTGGAAGGGCTATGTGTACACCGACACTGGCGGTGTGAGCATCACCAAAGCCGATATTCCTGCAGAGCAGAGCATTCTCATCTTTGGCCCGCTGGCGTACGCGTACCAATCCATGTTCAAATTGCCCAGCTGGTAAAACTGTAAATCTCAGATGTAAACTTTTGACACCCGTTACCAAACTTCAACAGATTGGAAACGGGTGTCATTGATTAACGATGTCATTGCGAGGAGGGTGCTCTTCCCCGACGAAGCAATCCCATTGAGGAAGGCGTTGATGCATGAAAAAAGTATTTACATTGTACACATTGGGAATCGTTGCAGTTGGCTTGGCGATCTGGGAACCAAACTTGAAATGGTTATCGCCACTAGTGTATTTGCTCGTTTTCCCTGTGTGTGCCATCTGGTTATGGCGCAGTGAAGGGCGGACTCTGCAAGACCTGGGCTTGAGTCGAAGCGGGGACGCATGGAAGCAGTCCTTAAGCTGGGCCATTGGACTGGGACTGATATTTCCCGTGCTGATCCTGTTGGCGCAAGTTCTCTTTGGTTGGGTAACACTGACGCCTCGTGCTCTTGTGTATGGTGAGTACCCAACATACATTCTTGTGCCGGGCTATATCGCTTTTGTTTTGGTCAAAATGTTCTTTATTGCCGCGATCGAGGAGTTCGTCTTTCGCGGCTTTTTCCTCCAGCGACTTGCGCTCGGCATGAACATGGTATGGGCAGTGTTGTTATCATCCGCGCTGTGGAGCATCGGGCATCTTGCATCAATGGTCAGTGAAGGGTTACCCCTCTTTGCGATAACACTGGGCATGTTGACATTTATCGTATGGGGAACTGCGTTAAGCATCGGCTATTTGCGGACTGGGAAATCGCTCTGGTTTCCTTTCGGTCTGCATTATGGTTTGAATATCAGCTTCAGTTTACTGGGAGGCTTTATTCTGACAAGGTATCAGGCTCCGCAATGGTTGGTAGGCACTCCTCCGTGGATGCCTGAGTCGGGAGTGTTGGGTCCGCTGATCTGGTTGCTGGCAATCGGAGTGATTTGTAAAATTACCAGCCGCCTGACACTTTCGAATCAAGTGGTGGTTGAGTAGCCCGAAGCGATAGCGAAGGGCGTACCGAAACCACAACCAACGAATAACCTTTTGTCCAAACTGCTAGAAAAATTACCCGGGAGCAGAAATGATTCGAGAAGTAAACACACAAGACGCCAATGACATGGCTGAATTGCTCAGGCAATTGAGTTCGTCTGATGAGGCAAGCGTTACCGAAGAGACGGTGGCTGCGATCAAAGCAAAAATCGCGGACATGTCACAGCTGGAGCACATGATGGTCTTTGGATATGAACTGGATGGAAAAATAGTCGGGACCTGTACCCTCGGAAGAGTGGAGGGATTATCAAAGGGATGCCGTCCATTCGCGATCATTGAAAACGTGGTCGTGCTGGATGCGATACGAAGCCGGGGAATTGGCAAACAATTGGTGCGCCATGCAATGACGCAAGCGGAAAAATGGAATTGCTACAAGGTGATTTTAGAGACAGGAACAAAAGACGAATGGAAACTGCGGTTTTATGACAGTTGCGGTTTAACGCGCGGCGGCAAGACAGCCTTCATGAAAAGGTTTTAAGCACGCTTTCGCTTTGCGCGGAAATCAAAACGGTTGTATAGTTGAGGCATGCACGGGAAAGATATTCCGCATATGACACCCTACAGGGTAGTTATACGGAAAGTTTCCGTCTAATACATAGTTCGGCACTTTGTAATGAAAAAGGGAATTTATGTCCGACAATCATTTCAAGCCAATCGGAAAATTTTTTTCTGATAACTGGAAAAGTTTGCTTTTCCTTGTTGTATGTTGGTATTTCGGTATAAAAATATTCAACTTGGGATATTCAAATCTTGACTTATCAAAGCCAGATGAAATCAAGCCGTTATTTTTGACAATCTCTGCGTTTGGAATTCTCTTAATCTTGCTTCCTTTTTTCAAAAGAGTGAAAGTTGGAGAAATTGAAATAGAGAGAGAAATAGAACAGGCAAAGAAAGATTTAACCGAGTTCAAGAACGAGACTAGAAATACAATTTCTATAATGTCGAGTCAAATCACAGCAGTCGCAAGTATTAGAAACCAGAATCAAGTTACAGTTTATGTTCCTGGCTACGAAGAAGCGAAGGCTGACTTAAAGCAAAAGACATCACAGGCAGTAGAAAAGGAAGCGGAAGAAATAAAAGATGAATTCCTAGAAAATCAAGATACGGCGATGTCTGTTTTGAAAATAAGAGTTCAACTTGAGTATTTATTACGAAAACTTCTTGAAAAACGGGTTAGCGTGAGTGACGCATCCAAAGGCATTAAGTTTATGTCAATGTTGCAAATGACAAAAGAGTTTTTCCAATACTATCCAGATTACAAGTACCTGCAAAAATCCTTTGATTATGTTAGAGAAGTTGGTAATGCAGCGGCTCACGCTCAAGTAATTCCCGAATTTCAAGCGCAAGAAGCATTGGATATTGGATCAAGGCTAATTGCTATTCTGAAAGACATCGCTCAACAAGAAGGTGTTTTATAAAATCGCACCTAACAAAGCGTGCACTTGATACTGGGGATTCTGCGCACATCCCAAGCAGTTTTCTACGCCTTAGCCTTTTTCTGGCTGGACGGCTTCGCCGTCCCTGCCCCAGCGCAGTAACGTAAACCGTTAGGCTGTTAATATCATTCATGACTGGATAGTAAGGATAATGAAAATGAATTCTAAAGACGACCAAGTAACAACAATTCATAACGAAGTCTTTAGTTTGGAGGAAGCCGCCAACCGCTTTGATGGCTCACCAATAATTAAACGTTTTGGGACTTGGGCGGTAACCACATATGGCGTGGAATGTCTCAGCACGCGTTATCCTATTTCATTTAAAAGGATGAGCGAAACAGATTGGATGTCTCACGTGAAGGAAAAAACATGGGTCGTCATAGATGATTTTGCAAATGCCTTTTATTATGCAAGCGAAATTCAAGAAAGAAGAAAGCTCTTTGTGAAAGCGGGAAAACCGCTGAGAGTGTTTTTATGCCATGCGAAAGAAGATAAACTCGTCGTTAGAAAAATATATTATGAGTTAATTGCTAATGGTATTGAGCCTTGGCTTGATGAAAAAAGTATCCTGCCCGGTCAGAATTGGACTTTGGAGATAAAGAAAGCTGTAAGAAGTAGCGACGTTGTTGTCATTTTCTTATCTAACAAGTCAGTTGATAAAACTGGGTATGTTCAAAAGGAGATAAGAATTGCACTTGACGCAGCAGATGAGAGGCCCGAGGGCAAGATATTTCTAATACCAGCCAAGATCGAAGAGTGTAAAGTTCCAGATAGATTGAGCAGTAGGCAATGGGTAGACTTGTATTCTCAAGATGGATTTGAGCTTCTTATACAGTCCCTTTATGTTTGTGCTCAAGACGATGCAGAAACAACCTAACAATGCGCGCAGCCGTTGGGCAGTTCCTTGTAAAACACAATTAACAATCCATCAATAACAGAAAATGGAAAAACAACTTCCGTCTGAACTGTCCGAGATTATGAAAGAGTTACCCGAAGATTCAAAACTCATTTCACTAGATTTTTGGTCTATGGGATGGATCGCTTTTTTGGAAACAACAAACAGACAGTTCAAGTTGGTTTCAGACCGTGGCTACATTGACACTTATGAGATTGCCGAAGGGAAGGCTCAATTTATTCTTCCACCCGAAAGCCAGCGATTATTTATAAGTTCTGCACAAATCGCATTGCTAATTAAAGAGGCAGTAGTTATTAAAAACGGGAAGGCATAAAACTGCCCAATAACGCGTGCTCTTGGCGCTGGGGCAGTAAGTCAAAATGGTTTCAAGTGAAAACAAAACATGCACATTGATGATAGCAAGTTTAGTGAGCGTGAAAAGGAAGTAACGGGACTTCTCTTACAGGGCAAAAGCAACAAACAAATTGCCCTGTCGCTCGGTATTTCTGCAAGTACCGTTGAATACCACCTGAAAAATATCTACAAAAAACTTCAAGTAAGCTCAAGAACTGAGGCAGTTTTACGCCTGGGGAAATCCATAGGTGAGGTTGTCCCAGGTGAATTAAGGAAACCCATAGTTGATATAAATAGCGAATCCACCGAAAATGGCGTCAAAACCATTTCACGGAGGATCCCCATGAAAAACTTGTTTTACATCGTTAGCGGTGGTTTGTTTACAACCTTATTGGTGGTGGCACTCGTGCTTGCTAACTCGCCTACTCAAAAATTAGCCCTTACCCCAACCCTGTCAGCAGAGCAAACATCCGTAGTATCAACTGAAACGCTTTTGCCTCTAACGCCAACGATTACGTCAGAGCCTGCGGTACCTACAAGCACAATACAAGTATCAGCATCGGCAGGGGATATAGCACACTTCCTCACTGAAAATTAT
Source organism: Candidatus Defluviilinea proxima (assembly GCA_016721115.1). NCBI lineage: Bacteria > Bacillati > Chloroflexota > Anaerolineae > Anaerolineales > Candidatus Villigracilaceae > Candidatus Defluviilinea > Candidatus Defluviilinea proxima. The sequence continues at coordinate 2,323,185 of JADKIW010000001.1, read as the reverse complement.
CCCGATGGAACCAAAATTGAAAAAGGTGTAACTTTCACTAAAACGTGGAAACTTCAAAATAATGGTTCGACTACATGGACAACAGATTATTTTCTGGTTTTGACCGACTCTTTCCATCCGCTGGGAAAAAGCCTAAACGAACCCTATCAAATCAAATTGCCAAAATCTGTAAATCCAGGTGAATCTATAGAAATTTCCGCAGATTTTACTGTCCCTGATATGGATGGGGTCTACGAAATCCATTACAAACTACAAAATGCTAATGGACAAACAGTATCTGGCGATGGCAACACAGTTTGGTTGAAAATCGTCGTTGGAAATGCCCAATTGGGTAGTAATTCAGTTCAAGCAGGCAACGTGACAATGACTTTGGTCGATGTTCAAAAAGGCGAGATTGTTACTAACGTTGAGGTTTGCGCCCAGTTGCCCGATACACGAGATTGGAATTTGAATGGTGTTATGCTTATTGCGGGCAATGTCCAAAACTCGCTTTCAGGATATATGCTCAAGAACCCGAAAGACGCATCCACATATTCAAGCGCATATCGTTGTTATGTCGTTGAATTTCCTGTCGGTATAAGTAATTATGGCACTTCGCCTGTCAGTATATCTATTAGCAATATTCGCGTTCCCGCTGAAAATAATCTTGCGGCAAATTGTGTTCGCGCCAAGCAAGAATTAGCAGCACAACATCCAGGATTAGATTTTACATGCGGGTCTGCTGGCTTCTATTACACCAATCCAAAAATTCCTTCTGGAATGAGTGAAAGCCAAGCAGATCAAATCATTATGGATGCGCTGGAACAAGCAATGTATGGCAATTGGTTATTGAGCGAGTAGGCGTTTCCAAAAATGCCCAGTCAAAGCGCTAAGTGCACGCTTTGACTGGGCGATGCTCGCTGGAGGCTCGTTCGCCCGATCTGCGGTACGCTTCGCAGTCAAGCAGTTTTCTAGCTGGACGACTTCGTCCCCTCACCCACTCCACTTCACACCAAATCCCTGAAACTCGCCCGTCACATCTTCCTACTCCACTTTGGCCTCGTCCACGCGTGCCATGCGCGGACCTTCCTGCATCCATTCGATGAAGCGCTCCATGTTTTCGCCCCTTCTGTTCAGAATCTCCTTTATTCCACCTTGACGAAATAGAACATAAATTCTACAATCTCACAAAGGAGAATACTCATGAAAAAAACAACCGTTTCATCTAAAAGCAAGGCCGCTCAGAACAACACTTCGGTTAAAGAGTTTATTGCTTCGTTAGAGGATGAACAGTTGGTAAAAGATTGCCAGGTACTTATAGAAATGATGCAGAGAATAAGTGGGCAGAAGCCAAAGATTTGGAATGCGGGCACTATCGGGTTTGATACCTACCACTATAAATACGACAGCGGGCGCGAAGGCGACGGTCATGTTCTTGGCTTTCATCCAGGAAAAGGCAAGACTACCATTTACCTGATGGACGGCACGGCACGCTATTCTGAATTGCTGGCTAAGTTAGGTAAACATACCACTACTGGATACTGTGTTTATATCAAACGGCTTGGCGATGTAGAGATACCGACCCTTGAGCAAATCATCCAAAAGTCATATGAGAATATAAAGTCTCAAGACGGACACATCAACCAAATATTATGGCAAAAATAAGCAGTTCTGCCTTACCGATATGACCCGATACGGCTGCAACACCGACATTATCCCCTCACCCGCTCCTCTTCACACCAAATCCCTGAAACTCGCCCGTCACATCTTCCCACTCCACTTTAGACTCGTCCACGCGTGCCATGCGCGGACCTTCCTGCATCCATTCGATGAAGCGCTCCACGTTTTCGCGCTCACCTTCTGCGATGGCCTCGACGGTGTCATAGCCCACGTTGCGCACCCAGCCAGTGATGCCGGTGATCGTCCGCGCGGCGTATTCCACGTGGGCACGAAAACCAACGCCTTGCACACGTCCCTGCACCCATATGTGCGCGCGGACAATGTCAGATGCGGGTTTATGTTTTTTATCCATTTGAGTCTCCCTTCTTTTTCATTGAGGAGCCAATTGCACCGATCAACGGGAAGAAGATCACCATGCATAACAAAACCAGATACGGAGCCAATCGCACAAATATTGAGGAGGCGCTGGTTTGTCCGAGTGCATTGACATGCCAATCCCGTTCGAGTTTGGCGAGCGTCACCCCGAAGGCGCGTTCGGTTCCGCGTTCACAGTCCACGCCATCGGCGTAGGCTTTGGCGAGAGTCAACAAGCCGTCTGCACCGTACTGTCCGCGCAGGTAATTGGTAAAGGATCGGGACTCAGCATAGGCCAGAAACGCTGTATCAATTTGCGGGGAGAAGGAAGCGCACAAGTCCCTGATGGGGATCAATGCGTTACGTGATGTAGCATCCTGTAGAACACTGTCATAATCGGGATTCGGATAGACCTCCGCAAGCATGGCAATGCCCTCACGCAACCAGGCAGGGATGTTCTTATATCCCGCGCCGATCTGGCGATACAACATGATGTGCATGATCTCGTGCGGAATGCGTTGCTCCATGACGGCGTTTTGATTCACATCCCGCTCAACCGTGACCATGACCACACCCGCCGCAGAATCGGCATGGCCTGCCGCCCAGGTCTCTGCGCCATACAACGTGCCGCGCAGATCGTTCCCATTTGCGTAGATATACACATCAATCGGTTGTGAAAGATCTGGAGGGAACACACCGGCAATCGTTTGAAGCCCCGCCTGCCCCGCGTTCAAGGCAGATACGCCAAACTGCTGGTCACCGTTATACCAATGGACGTGAAGCGCATCGGCATCGAGCGTTTGCCACGAGAAGCGATCATCGTCATAACGGATCGAGCCTGTGGCGCTTTGCACAATGCTCCCATCGGCCAACGTCAATTCATATCGCCATAGGACGGTTGTGAACGGCCGCAAAATATTTTGCCGCGTATCAAAACGATATTCTGAAATACCCTGCTCGTTGAACGTAACAGGTTCTACATGCGTGATGATCTGCGTACTATCGTGAATGAGGATGGATGCTTTTTGGATCTGGACTGGGGAATTCAGCTGTGCAGTGAACGTGACAAAATCCCCAAATTGATAGAAGGCCGACATCTGCATGTCGATTCCTGCCTGCTCCTTCGGCACGGTCAGGGCGGCGGCCTGTGCCTGCTTCGCGTTCAACAGAATGAGCGCTACGCTGACAACTGAGAGAACCCACCGACACGGCGATTTCATTTCATCTCCCTAAAAACACAAGCAACGGCGTCAACGTGAGCGGACTCAACAACGTGCTGACCAGCACAACCGCCGCGACAAGTTTCGTATCGAGGTGATATTCCGATGCGAGAACCGTGGAACTGACCATACTCGGCATGGAGGCCTGCGTGATGGCTCCCTGACGGGCAAAGCCTTGCATGCCAAATATCCCAGCCACCAAGAGCGCAAGCGCAGGTGCAACGAGCAGACGCATGGCCACGCTCAATTGCAAGGCTCGCATATTCTTCGAGAATTCAACTTTTGTCATTTGCAAGCCAAGAAGTACAAGCATGGCAGGGATCGTCCCACCTGAGGCAAGTTCCACAGCACGGTTGATGGCAAGAGGAAGTTCGACGTGCAAGGTATTGACGATCAACGCCAGAAGCACCGCGTACAATGTTGGCACTTTGAACAAGCCGAGCAAAGCGTCCTTGAAGTTCATGTGTCCCAAAGAAGCAAGCAAAACGCCGAGAGAGTAGAACAACAAAGTGGTCGTCACAAAATAAATACCTGCATAAGGCAAAGCCTTTTCCCCAAACGCGAATGAGACAAGCGGCAGACCGTAATTCCCTGTGTTCGCAAACATGGATGTTACTATGACCGAGATCAATGCAGGCCGTTCCAGTTTCAACAACTTCCCGAAAAGGTAAGTGAGCAATCCCACCGTCAAAATAATGGATGTCGAGAACCCGATCACAATTGCGGCCTCGCTAAGTTCAAGCTGATTCTTGATCATCAAGTCGAAGATCAAGACCGGGCTGAACACATAAAAGACCACCCGCCCCAAAGCCTGCGCATCGACATGTAGTATCTTTCCCAGCGCAAAGCCAGCCCCTCCGAGCAAAATGATCGGAAGGATGTTATTGGCAAACGTAGAAAAAAGTGTTGAAAAAGCCATGGGTTTACCGCCGCATAAAAATCACGGAGATTATATCGTCTCCGTGATTGTGTTTAATATACTCTTACTTACCGGAGTGCGTCGCACCACACGGATAGCTCCATCTGATAAACAGGCGGGGCTCAAGTTGCGAACGTATCCTAATCCCAAGAGTGCGACGCACCCTCTAGGGCAGCAAAAACCTACTCGTCTTCTTCCCCATCAAGTTTCTCGAGGTCTTCAAGGTCTTCGAGTTCTTCAAGGCCATCGATCTCGTCAGGGTCAAACGACATCAACTCAAAGCGGTCGAGGTCTTCGGTGAAGGCCAGATTCTCAAGCGCCTCTTCAAGGAACTCGATCAGGTCTTCATCTTCCGTGTTATCGATCAGGGTCTCGATGTAGAGTTGCACATCCTCGCCGCCGATCTGCGAAAGCGACCAGATCGCCGCACTGATCACATCACCATCTTCCTCTGTCTCCAACATACGCAACAACGGCAAACGTGCAGACTTCAACGCAAGCAACCCCGCGCTTTGTATCGCGGCCTTGCGGATCGCATTATTTTCCTCAAGCATCGAACGAAGAACGCGGTCTTCCCAACGGTCATCGGCCGAACGTCCCATTGCGATCAATGCGCTGACCTTCCAATCGTTGTTCCCTTGATCGAAAGATGACTCGACCAACTCGACCACGTCCGCATTGTTGGATGCATATCCAAGCGACTCCAACGCATGACGACGAACACGCGCCTCATCCGACCCGTTGGCTGATTCGAGCAAAGCGGCCTGTAGCTTCCCGTAGGTTTCTTCTGTGATCTCCTCCAGCTCGCCGAGGTCCACGAACAGGTTGAGCGCAGTCGCCGCCTCCGCACGGACGTTCACGTCCGGGTCGTTCTTCAACAGGTTGAGATACGACGGGATCAGTTTCACATCATCGCACTCGCCAAGCAAACGAATGGCCTGCACACGGACGGTCGCTTCTGTATCGTTGAGAATGGCACGCGCGAACTCGTCAAAGTTGACGAGGGTATCTTTCTCAGCCAACGACCGAAGCCCCTCGAGCAGAGACAGCTTGCGTTCCGGTTTGACGCGTGGCCACACTTCCAGTAGAGTCTTCAGTTCGAGAGGTCCAATATCTGAAAACTGTTGCAGGTAGCGGCGGGGAAAATCCTTGCCTGAAGCAAGCAGAGCATCCAGCACTGTTTGAAAGGTTGTGGTTTGAGTGTTCATATCTTATGGAAGGTTTGAGGTGACAGGGTCAATGAAATCGCGCACGTTGATATAAAGCATCAAAGCTAATAGGAGCATCATACCGATCCCGTGGACATAGTTCTCGAACTGATGCGGAATACGCTTGCGGAAGATCATCTCAGGAATGACAAAGATGATACGTCCACCATCAAGCGCAGGGAACGGAAAGAGGTTGAAGATACCGAGACTGATGGAAAGCGATGCGATGATGAACAGTGTTTGCACCGGTTGGTTATACGGGCTTGATGCCGCAGACGGAGATGATGTTTGAGATGTTGCGGCTTTCTCCTGGCTGGCCTTCACATCGCTGGCCACACCCTGCCCTACAATATCGAAGATACCTTTCAAGCCAACGAGACGTCCCTGCTCGGGAGGGATGGTTCCCATGATCAAACGTACAGGCAACGTGACGAGAGAGTTGATCTGTACACCCGTAAAACGCAAACTGTATTTCAAGTTTTCAAGTGGATTGGTGATCGGCTTGAATTCACATCCGGCACAATACGCGATACCGATCATAGGCCGCCCAGCAGCTTCATTCATACGAGGCGTGATGGTTAATTCAAGGGTCTCGCCCTGTCTGTCTACAACAAAGACAGTGGGCGTATCTTTACCGGCAGTTATAACAGTTTCGAGGTCTTTATCACCGCTGAGAGTTTGTCCAGCGCCCGTGCGCAGAATATCGCCCATCTGCAAACCAGCTTGATCAGCCGGGCTGTTCGGCACAACTTCAGTAATGAGAATATCCTGCGGGCCGGTCTCATCAAGCGGCGAAGAAATGATGCCGCCCATCTGGCTGATAATGACACTGATCAATACGACCGCCATCACGAGGTTCATCAACGGTCCAGCAAATAACACAACCAAACGCTTCCATGGCGCGGCGGCGGCAAGACCACCTTCAATGTTGGGGTCGTTCTCACCCTTCGGGCGTACAAAGCCACCAATCGGAAGCCAGTTGATCGTAAAGCGTGTGCCGGGGTGGACTTCTGCGATCACGTCCGTTAGCTGTACGGCACCAAACGTCTTGCCAGCCGTGATCAGTTTCTTTGAAACTTCCGTTTTTACATCGTCTTTCGGCGGGTCAATGGGATTACCATCTTCGTCTACATAAATTTCATCAAGCTTTTGCCCACGGGCGGGAGCTTGTCGCTTTTCTTCATATACAACCGCTTCGATCGAACGCAGGATCAGGCGGCCATCCACCTCGTCCACGGTGATCTTTACTTCGCGGTCAACAAGTTCATCCCATAGAACCGGCATGCGGAAGTTTCGAGGAATCTCCACTCGTTTGCCATTTCGCAAGAAGAAATAGCCTTTTGCGATCCAGAATGCAATTGCACCGGGGGTCGGGAAACCGATACCAAATTCTTCTACTTCCACTTTCACCATTAAGGCGGCAAGGTAGTGTCCGAGTTCGTGAATAATGATCATTCCGCCAAAGGCCAGAATGAAAACCAGCCAGGTTAACATAGTTTCGTTCATGTTTTTTTCCTTCGCGTGGCATTATATCGCCTTTTAGATGGACGACGCCTGAAAGTAAGATATTTCTAACAATGCCACAAGAAACGGTTAGAATTGCGCCCATACTTTGTGCAAATATGCTAAAAGCGCATTTCATCCACATCATTGCCCGCTTTTCAAGGATCAGAGCAAATATGACAGATACATGTATTTTCTGTAAGATCGTTTCAGGGGAGGCAAAAGCCGAGATCGTGTACCGTGACGAACAAGTGACAGCCTTTCGCGATATTCACCCCGTGACGCCGACGCATATTCTACTTATCCCGAATAAACACATCGAATCCGTGAACGCCCTTGAAGCAGAAGATGAGCCAGTCATGGGACATCTCATTGCAATCGCTGGCAAACTTGCAAAAGAAGAAGGGATTCACCAGAGCGGATACCGCCTCATCACAAACACCGGAGCTGATGGTGGCCAAACCGTATTTCATCTTCATCTGCACTTGATCGGCGGACAAAGAATGAAATACCCAATGGGATAGATAAAAGAGACCACCGAAATCGGTGGTCTCTTTTGTACTTATCGCTTCATCAACGGACTATCTTTTAGTTTACTCTTTGGCTGGTTTGACCGATACGCAAAGTACCCCAGCCCCACTCCCCCGAGCAACAACAACAAACCGAATATGCCCAACATGGGAGAACGGCTTCCGCCTTCATCGGTTGTGGTCGGCGCTGGTTCTTGCGACGTCACCGTCTTGGATTGTGCGCCAAAGTCCACAGAAGCACGGTCACCGGCTTTGACATCGAATGTATAGGTGGGATTCATCGTCGGGTTGTATCCATCAGGGATGGCCATACTGACATTGTATTTTCCGGGTGGAACATCTTTAAAACATGCACGGGTCGGTTCTTGCAGATCAGGGTCAAGAGCCGAAGTGGTGTTCTGAGTCTGCGAGTACGAGCCGTTCAAATTCGTGAGACTGACCGCTCCACCGTCGATGCCTAGTTCGATCTCCTGCCGCAAGGCATCACCGTTGATATCGTTAAACAAAAGGATACAGACCTCAGTCGTCCCAGTGAAAGGAGTGGAGGTCACAGCGGGAGGCGTGTTGGTGGGAGCAGGCCCCGGCGTGGGGGAAGTAATCAGCGGAACAAGTCCAACGACCAGTTGTTGACCCTCTGATAGATTACAGTCTTTATCGAGACGTGTATTGTACAGGCGCAACTGAGCGACCGTGATGTTATGAAGCAGTGCAACCTGCGAACAGGAATCACCCGATACAACCGTGTACATGATGCGTCCATCAGGGCCCGGTGTAGCCGTGATAAATCCCTGCTGGTTCGGCGCAGCGGTTACGCTATACGCAGGCAAGGCCATGCCGATCAATAACAAGACCAAAAATAACGAGCTAATAAAAAATAGTTTCCGTATTTTCATCGGCGGGGATTATATCAGGGTACACACAAACCCGTAGGGACGGGCGGCCGCCCGTCCCTACAAATTATTTTCCATATCGTTTCTTGATCTCCGGTAAAAAATATTCATCGAAGAAACGGTTTTCATCGTAATCTGGTTCCCAGCCCCATTCTGTACGCGCGAGGGAATCATCCACATCTTCAGGCCACGAATCGACGATGCCCTGTCGGCGCGGATTGGGTTCGAAGGTGATCTTCGCATCAGGGAAAGCCTTCATCGCACGGTCACGGAACTCCCCTGCTGTGATCGCAAATGCCGCGATGTTATACACTTGATGGTTCAACTTTTCACGCGGCACATCCAACATCATCAACAAAGATTTGATCGCATCGGGCATCGCCATGAACGAGATCTTCGTATCCTCACGCACGAAACACGAATAGGGTTTTCCCTGTGCCGCCGCATGAAGCATCTCGGGACCATAGTCACTTGTCCCGCCACTAGGCAAGGTAAAGGCTGAGATCAAGCCGGGGAACCGGATCCCTCTAAAGTCCAGAAAATGAGGCGGGTTTTCATCCAAATGTTTTTGACCGTTGTACTTGCTGTAGTACATCCCCAATTTTTCGCAATACAGTTTATTACATCCATACATCGTATGCGGAAAATTAAACTCGGTTTCGGTCACAAGCCCGGCCGTCTTCTTCGCTTCAAGACTCGGCATACCATACGCGGCAATCGAACTCGGGAACACAAACTTCACATCTTTGTGATATTTCTCCGAACGATACGCCGCCATCATCAGCAGTTGCATCGTGCCTTCCACGTTGATGCGATGCGCATCTTCACTGGAAACCTCCGCCTTCGAGGAAAGCGAAGCCGCCAAGTGAAAGACCACATCGAAATCATAATCGTAGAAAGTTTTGATCTTGTATACCAGATCCCCTTGCGCGTGCTCCGCCGACATCGCCTTAATGCTATCGGGCAGTGGAGCCAGATCTGATGTTACGATTTTATAGCCCCCACGTTTTGCCAACCCCTGAATAAGAGCCTGACCAATCTCACCACAAGCGCCAGTCACCAGCACAAGTTTTTCGGTCATTCAATCTCCTTTATGTCGAGGTAGAATACCTCTTAATTGTACAACATCATGCAACGTATATTTGTAATATTTCTTTTTGTTGGATTTCTCACACTGACGGCTTGCCTGCCGTCTCAGACGATTCTGCCCACTGAAACTCCTCAACCGAGTGAAACAGCGCTTCCCACCTCAACTGTGATCTGGTTCCCCCCATCAGCCACATCTACGCTGTTGGCATTCCCTACCTACACAGGCACGCCCGAAATGAGCCCCGGTATCGGCGCAGAAATTCTTTCAGACGACTTCTCAGATGACTCCAACTGGGACACTGCCACATCCGATCAAGGGAGCGCTAACATCAGCCGCAACCGTTTATCCTTATTCGCTCAACCGGGCATTACGCTTACCAGCATGAATCGTATTGCGCTCCTCACAGATTTCTACGCCGAGATCACAGTGAATCTTAGCCTGTGCCGTGGCGAGGATAGTTACGGACTCATCGTCCGTTCGCAGGGAAATTCTTTCTATCGGTTTAGCCTCGCCTGTAATTCCATGATCCAAGCGGAACGGATCAAGTCCAATGTACGTTTGGGGTTGCAACAACCCGTCCCCAGCGGAGATGCACCCGCCGGTGCACCCGGTGAAGTACACATCGGTCTCTGGGCTGTTGGCGGTGAAATGCGCCTCTTCCTCAACGGACGATTCCAATTCAGCGTGACAGATATTGCTTTTTCAAGTGGCGGGTTCGGCGTCTTTGCGCGCGGCGGAGGGGATACACCGGTCAGCGTTATATTTTCCGATTTCGTCGTGTATGATGTGAGTTACACAGTACCAACAAAAACGCCCATGCCGTAAGGGCGACCCGTCAGGGTTTAAAAGGGTACTGAGCCTGATATAAAACCATAACGACAATATTTACAACCCCGGCAGTCAAGGGTCGCCCCTACGATATAATCTTCATATGGCCCGAAATAAACTCAACAACCTCACGAATAAAGAATGGCTGAAGTTCCAGAAATCATGGTTCATTCATAACCCACCTCCTCGTAAAAAGGGAGTCTTGGTCCATCCCGCCAAGTACCCTGAGACGATGGCGCAGGAATTCATTGAGTTTTTCACCATGGAAGGCGAAACCGTCCTCGACCCCATGGCAGGGACAGGTTCGACTCTCGTTGCGGCCTTGCGTGCGGGGCGGAACAGTTATGGTATTGAGTTGAATCCTAAATATGCGAAGATCGCAAAGCAGATCATCGAAGATGAACGCAATACGCTTGGTGAAGCGATCATCAATCTGAAATCTGAAATCGTAAATGGGGATGCGGCAAAAATTAACACTTACCAATTACCAATCTTCGACTATGTATTAACTTCGCCACCTTACTGGGACATGCTCCGCGTAAAAGGCGCAGAGAATCAAAAGAAACGCCGCGACTCGGATAAGTTGGATGTCCATTATTCAGATGACCCGAACGATATGGGGAATATCGCTGATTACGAAGAGTTTCTTGGAAAACTGGTTCATATCTATGAGGGGCTAAAACCCTTACTGCGAGAAAAATCCTACATCACGATCATCGTCAAGAACGTAAAGAAGGGCGGGAAAATTTATCCCCTCGCATGGGACATTGCCCGCGAACTCGGCAAGACCTACACACTCAAAGACGAAAAGATCTGGTTACAAGATAACCAACCCCTCGCGCCGTTCGGCATGGGGTCTGCTTGGGTGAGCAATACGTTCCATCACTATTGTTTGCAGTTTAGGAATGATTGAAACTTCAAAAGGAGGATATTATGGATATAAAAAAATCTCTAGTAGATCTGACTAAAGACGAAATTCATGATCGAATGCGTGCTGAGGCAAAGAACGTCGCGTATAGTTACAATGATTATCGTGACGAACTTTTCCACCGTAGTCAAGATGAACATACGAGAGCACTGAATAAGTGGACAAAAATAATGTCTATAGCTACTGTTGTAGTAGCACTTGTGACAATCTGTAATGTGGTGGTGATTATCTTAACAACAGTGCTCAATGCTGTCCTCCCCTGATTTCATCCACCTCCCCTACACCCGTGACCTGACCGAGGGCGGGATCGCGTATGCGCTCCATTCGTTACCCTTCATGTACACGCGGACAGGGAGTTCTATTTATGACCGCTTGCGCAGGACAGTGGCGAGTGTGGCGGTGGAGTTGGCATTTCGGAGGTATCTTGCGGAGCAGAATGTCCCTTTTGAGGTGAAGGGGGCAAAACCGTTCACGGACCCAGAGCGGTATGATGTGTCACTGGGCGGGCGACGATGTGACATCAAATCTTTTTTGATCTCGTATCGCGAACAAGTCATGGAGATGAAACGTAATCCGCAGGTTGTGTTGAAAGCGCCTGCACTTGTTCCTTCGGAACAGAATCTAAGCGAGGGACGTTCAGATAAAGATATTTATCTATTCGCGTTTTTATCGGGTCTTATTGCCGCGTCACAAGAAGATTTGCAAAAAGCAATTTACAAGAAGCAACCGTATCATCTTGTCCATGTGATGCCTGAGGCGTGGATGCGACCGGTGAAATGGAATCCGCTTGGGGCGTTGGTCTTGAAATCGGACTCAGTGGAGACTCAAGTCGTCGAAGTCAATGGGCAGGATGAAAGGCGAGAGACGCGGACCGTCAGTGTGGAGTTGCCGCCCAATACGAGAGTCCAGATCGAGAGTGGATTCTGTTCAGTGGCGTACATCCAAAGTAAGTCTTTGCCGAATGCCCGCATCGGAATCCATAGCCCGTTGCGCAAAGAGACTCACGTCATCGGTGAAATGGATTGGGGCAATATCTGGGTCTATGGCCTGGATGTTTTGCTGGCAGGTTGGCAGACGCATGAGGAGTTCAATCGCCGCGCAAACCCGATCCCGGAAGGAACGCGTGTGTTTCAATATGATCGAACACGTACAAAGAATATGGCCGTCGCTGTATCAGAGCTTAAACCGATCTCTGAGTTGCTGGAACGTGTGAAAGAATGGAATACGTAACCATATAAAGGTATCCATGAAAATAAAACGAATCGCTTTCGGTGCATTGGTCTTATCGTTGTTGGCTTGTAATTTTGTGACACAAATGATCGTGCCACCAACTGCTACACCCGTCCCTACGTTCACACCAACAGTCACAGTAACACCTACACCTACTCAACTTGTCCCAGCGTTCATCCCGCCACAATGCAAGTCGCGGCCTGTAGCGACCCTTTCGCCTGATGATGTCGTGCAACCGATTCAGACCTTCGATGTGAAGGAAATATCGAAGAGCAAACAATTGCGAATCCTTAATGAGATCAAGAGCATTGTGGAAGATAAATATGTTTACCCCGATTACAACGGCAAGGATTGGGACGGGATCGTAGCACGTTACCGTGCCATGGTCGAAGCTGGCATGGAAACACAAGAGTTTTATTTCCAAATGCAAGCGATGATCGACGAATTGCAAGACGATCATTCCTCGTTCATTTCACCGGTCGAAGTGGAAGCATCAGATGCTGAATTGAAAGGGGAATCGGAATTTGTGGGCGTGGGTATTTATAGCAACATAAACCCCGACAACAACAGTCTGGTTGTTATTTCGACCTTTCCCGGCTCGCCCGCCGAATATGCAGGCCTACAATCACACGACAGCATTCTGGCGTTGGATGGGAAACCTATTTCACCAGAAGACACCAGACTCACACGCGGACCGGAATGCACGGCCGTGGTGTTGAAAGTGCAATCACCCGGCGAGGCGCCGCGTGATGTGATCGTGATGCGCACAAAAGTGGAGGGAAATATACCGATCGACGCGCGTCTCGTTTCTACTAACGACGGGTCACGCATCGGCTATATCTTTATCCCATCTTTCTTTGATGAAACCTTACCGCCACAGATCGAAAACGCCTTGAAAGAATTCGGTCAACTCGATGGATTGATACTGGATGTGCGCTTAAACGGAGGCGGGAGCAGTACAGTTCTTTACCCGATCCTTTCCTTCTTTACCGAAGGGAGGCTTGGAAACTTCGTGAGCCGCGATGCTTCACGCCCACTGGAGATCAAAGCCAACCCGGTCAACAATTCACAGACCGTTCCACTTGTGGTGATGGTCGGCGAGGGCACAGCAAGTTTCGGTGAGATCTTCGCAGGTGTTATGAAAGATGCCCGCCACGCAAAGATCACCGGTAAGACCAGCTTGGGAAATGTGGAAGTCTTGCACGGGTCCACGTTTGAGGATGGATCTGTGCTTTGGATCGCCGCTGAGAAATTCGATTCCGCGTTCTCGGATACCGATTGGGAACAAACTGGCATTGTTACAGATATTGAGGCCTATGCTGATTGGACAACGTTCTACTTCGACACCGACCCATCCGTTGCGGCGGCGTTGAAGTTGTTGGGACATGGATTAAATTAGACTCATTCAACTCTGGTAAACTTTCCGCATGTTAAACAGAAACATCCCCGGGGATGACCGTAAAGGTCGTCCCCCTATCATGTCAAAGAGAAATATCGCATTCGCTGGTTTGGGCATTCTTGTGCTCGGCATTCTCCTTTTGCAAATCCCTGCCATCAAGGAACGTGTTGCATGGAGATTCGAAGTCGCAAAGATCTACGTGCAGAATGTCATCAATCCCGTCGGTAGTGTGCCCACCGCCGTTCCCAACCCAACAAGTATCGCAACATCCACGCCGGTGACGCCCACGCAAACCGCTGTCCCGACACAACAGGCAATCGAGACTGTACCAGTCCCCACGTCCACGCTTGAGCCGCTTCCGCCGCAGGCGTTCATCACTTCCCCTCCATACGAAAAACAATCGCCAAATAATTGTGGCCCGGCGGCATTGTCGATGATGCTTCACATCTTTGGCTGGAATGGCTCACAAAAAGATATTTCGGATGTCATCAAACCAGTCACGGGTGACCGCAATGTGAACCCCGAGGAACTCGCATATTGGGTACGCAATTACGCGGGTTGGCTTCGCATCGAGTACCGTGTGGGCGGCGATCTTGATACGCTCAAACGTCTCGTCTCCAAAGGATATCCCGTCATCATCGAAGGTACCACGTCTCTTAACCCCGATGACACCGGCTGGCCTGACGATGATCTATGGGCCGCGCATTATCTTCTGGTCACTGGCTACGATGATGCCACTCAAACCTTCACTGTGCAGGATGCCTATCGAGGCCCCGATCAAAAAGTGGAATACACCAAAACACTGGATGAATGGAAGCCGTTCAACTATTTATATATCGTTCTTTATCTCCCCGATCAGGAAGAGGAGATGAAGGGACTGCTCGGCTCAAATTGGGACCCGGACTTGAATCGCCAAAACAGCCTTGCCGCATCTGAGGCCGCTACTATCACCGACCCATCGGACTCATTCGCGTGGTTCAACCTTGGCAGTAATCTCGTCTACTTTGAGCGTTACGATGAAGCCAATGTTGCATATGACAAGGCGCGTGAACTTGGCTTGCCACAACGCATGTTCCGTTATCAATTCGGCCCGTTCCTCGCCAACTTCCACGCCCATCGAACCGATGATCTGTTAGTGTTGACCGATTACGCTTTACAACGAACACAAATGTCTGAAGAGACATGGCTCTGGCACGGTTGGGCGCTCTATCGCAAAGATGATGTCAAAGGCGCGGTCGAGAACTGGCGCAAGGCATTATCCGTCCACCCGGGATATGAAGATGCTTTGTATGCATTGAGCTTTGTGGGAGCCACGCCTTAGCAATACTATACTTAAGTGACAGCCATCTATCTACAAGGTGGCTGTCACTTTGTGTTAATTCAGGACAATCCATGAAAAAATATATCCCGACCCTATTGTTCATCTTCATCATCACCGCATGCGCAGGGCAGACTCAAACTCCCGTAGTCGAATCAACTTCAACAGTGCCATCTACTTCCACAGCTATGCCCACTGTAGCTCCGAGTGCAACCGTTGAGGTTATTGTCACACCGGCAATTGCGCCAACGGAAGAGCCTCTGAATGTACGTGTGTCATCCATCAACGGCATGCCACAGGTGTATATCCCAGCGGGAATACTTCACATGGGTGGCTATGACGTCCGCGCCGCGCCGGATGAATTCCCTGCTCATGATGTCACGCTCGACGCGTTCTGGATGGACCAACTCGAAGTAACGAATGCCATGTATCAATTATGTGTCAGCGCTGGCAAGTGTACGCTCCCACAAAACCTTGGGTCACAACGAAGACAGGAATACTACAACATCTCTGAGTTTAAAGATTATCCCGTTGTGCATGTGACATGGGGGCAGGCAAAAACATACTGCGAATGGGCCGGTGAGCGTCTCCCCACTGAAGCGGAATGGGAACGCGCCGCACGCGGTGATGACCTGCGAACTTTCCCATGGGGCGAAGATAAATCTGATGAACGATTTACCAACTTCAACTTTATGGTCAAAGATACATCACGTGTAGGGAGTTACCCATTGGGAGCCAGTCCGTTTGGCGTATTGGATATGGCAGGCAACGTCGCTGAATGGACGAATGATTTTTATAATTCCAATTATTACGCAAATGCCGAAACAGTGAATCCACTGGGGCCACAGACGAGTTCCAATTTCTTCCGTGTAGTACGCGGTGGAAGTTTGGGTGATGCAGAGATCAACATCCGCGTATCGAAGCGTTCATCTGTGTTGGGTTCAGATCTAAACGCTTTGGAAAATTCAAAAGAATATCTCGGTGACTTTTCACCACGCATTGGATTTCGCTGTGCAGTGAGTCAATAACAATTCATTAATAACAAGTTATTTAATTGACTCAACGTTTTCCATGTGGTAATATCCAAACACAATTCAATAGCCCCACAAGGCGCTCTTATCCAGAGAGGCGGAGGGAACGGCCCTGCGATGCCTCGACAACCTATC
Organism: Candidatus Defluviilinea proxima; assembly: GCA_016721115.1. Classification (NCBI taxonomy): domain Bacteria; kingdom Bacillati; phylum Chloroflexota; class Anaerolineae; order Anaerolineales; family Candidatus Villigracilaceae; genus Candidatus Defluviilinea; species Candidatus Defluviilinea proxima. The sequence goes on along the minus strand of JADKIW010000001.1, from coordinate 2,306,943 downwards.
AACAAAGGTTCTCATTAGATCACGTTGAAAAGGTGCCAATTCCGACAGACGGATGTCCTGGGAGATGAGAGGGCTACAATCGAAAAATATGAGATTGCCCTTTCTTGTTCGTCTGATGGGGCAATCTTATTTTCTTAAGGAGAAATAAACAAATGAGCAACACTTTTATGACGTCCTCAAAACTGATGTTCACGTCTGAATCAGTGACTGAAGGACACCCCGACAAGCTCTGCGATCAGATCTCTGACGCAGTGCTGGATGCATGTCTCGAACAGGATCCACGCTCACGCGTTGCCTGCGAGACCGCTACCAAGACCGGCTTCGTCGCATTGTTGGGCGAGATCACAACCAAGGCGCAGATCAATTACGATGAACTGGCCCGCAAGGTCATCAACGAGATCGGCTACGACTCAAGCGACAAAGGTTTCGATGGCAACACCTGCGGTGTTCTCGTCGCCATTGCCAAACAATCTGGCGATATCGCCATGGGCGTGAACAACGCGCTCGAAACACGTGATGGACATCACCTCACTGATGAGGAAGTTGAATCCATCGGCGCAGGCGATCAGGGTATGATGTTCGGCTTTGCTTGTAATGAAACCCCCACCCTCATGCCGTTGCCGATCTACCTCGCACACAAGTTAACTCGTCGGCAAAGCGAGCTTCGTAAAAACGGAACCATTCCCTGGCTTCGTCCAGATGCGAAGAGCCAGGTGACGATCGAATACTCGAAGGGCAAGCCCGTTCGCGTGGACACCGTCCTGATCTCCACTCAACACGCACCGGAAGTCTCACAAGCTGAGATCGCCGAAGTTGTCACAGATCAACTCATCATGCCCGCTCTGCCCAAAGAATTGGTGGATAACAACATCAAAGTCTACGTCAACCCGACCGGCCGTTTCGTTGTCGGTGGCCCCATGGGCGACGCTGGCTTGACCGGCCGCAAGATTATCGTAGATACCTACGGCGGCATGGGTCGTCACGGTGGCGGCGCATTCAGCGGTAAGGATCCCACAAAAGTGGATCGCTCCGCCGCGTACGCCGCGCGTTATGTTGCGAAGAACATCGTAGCCGCTGGCATCGCTGACCGCGTGGAAGTACAGGTCTCTTACGCCATCGGTGTAGCACATCCGCTTTCTGTGAACGTTGAAACCTTTGGCACCGCCAAGATCTCAGACGAACACATCGCGGACCTCATCAGCCAATACTTTGATCTGCGCCCCGGCGCGATCATCCGTGACCTTGGCCTGCGCAAGCCGATCTATCGCCAAACCGCCGCCTACGGTCACTTTGGCCGTGACGATGTCCAATTCCCCTGGGAACGCACTGACAAAGCCGAAGCTCTCAAGAGCGCGGCTGGACTGTAAGCATATTCAGTCATATCAATACCTGAAGTTTATAAAAATCTGCCGAAGTCAAATGACTTCGGCAGATTTTTTACTTTGCGATTATTTTCTTCTGTAATCCTTACGGGGTTGCTGCAAACGTCCACTTAAATATCTTATTTCCATGAATCTCCAAGTATGCATTTCCCGTAATTTTAAATTCAGAAACATTCGTCAGGTAAGAATCGATCGAAGAATTTGGCGTAATGGAGCCTGTCGATTTATATGTCCCGGACTCACAATGTTGAAGAGATACAACAACTGTAGCCCCACTGTACAGAGGAACTGTTTTTCTGTCCTCATTGCTAACATTCATATCGTAACAATCAAGATCATAATGGATTACGCCGCCTTCAACGTCCGGAGTTGGAGTATTCCTATTGGAGAGAATGTTAAATCCAATACCAACAATGGCACATAAAACGATCACAACAATGCCAATTACAATCCCTTTTAAGACAGGTCTCTTTTTAGCGGGCGTGGATTTGTCTTTCGTTTTACCCTTTGCTTCTGCCTTGGCAATTCGGTCCGCTTCTTCCTTCGCTTTGACTTGAGCGAGCCGTTCCTCTTCTACCTTTTGTTTGGCTACTCGATCTGATTCAGCTTTCTGCGCAGCGAGACGATCCGCTTCTTCCTTGGCTTTTCGCTCGGTATCGGCCTTGACTTGGGCAAGCCGCTCCTCCTCGGCTTTTTGTGTGGCAACTTGTCCCGTATCAGGTTGAGTTGTTTGCCCTTGAGACTCAGGTTGGGTTCTCTGTGAAGTTGTAGTTTGTGCAATCAGGTTTCTAAGCAAGTCTTTGGCTGATTCCACCCCATCATCAAAGTTCTTATTCGTAAAATCAACATATTGAAAACGCCTTAGGCGAAAAGGAACATCACATTTTTCAAGTAATACAGGCAAAAAACGTTTACCTGTATCAATGGCGTATCCGATCTCATCCAGCACATTTTCCGAATCCACGGAGGCAGATGTCAGGATAATCATGAAGATTTCGCACTCTTTCAGTGCTTTTTCAACTTCCCGATCCCAACGCGAGCCGGCAGGGATATCCAACTGATCCAGCCAAACGGAGAATCCCTCTGATTTCAATTCCTTGGCTAACCTGATGGCAAAGTCCTTGTTCGCCCGTGAGTAACTGAGAAATGTCTTGAGTTGGGTTTCGTTCGCCATGGTAGCCTCATTCTTGAATTGCCCGATAGATTTTTATCATTATATATCAGGAACGTCAGGCTGTAAGGCGCAAATATAGATTTTCACTCTTAAATACAGAACTCCGAGTTTCTCATTGCGAAAACTCGGAGTTCTTTTATTGAACTATGGCAATGCTTCACATAGTTTTCTATATGGCTCACTGCCGAACAGGTTACTCCACTGCGCTTCGGAGAAATTGGCTGTCAGGCGCGAGCAAGCAGTCGGAATGAGGGCATCTGCCTGAACGTTTTCGATCTTCGTTACATCCCAAAACTGGATGGCTTTGAGCGAGGCTGTCGCCATGATCTGTCCGCCGATTGAATAGGAAACGCCATCCACTTTGCCCGCATGCGGGATGCGTGCCACTTCATCTACTGTGGCGGTATCGATCAAGTAGACCGCATTCGTGGCACCAACAGCCAGACGATTGCCAGCCGGGTTGAAGGTCATGGAATACACAGCATCCTTACGAATAGAATCGACAAAGACGAACTTCCCATTCGTGTTTTTCCAGAGATTGACCAACCCAGCCGAATTGCTGGAGGCAAGCAACGAACCGTCTGAACTGAACATCAATAGCGAATGCTCACCGGGAGAATCGATCTCTTGTACCTTTTCACCGGCATCATTCAATATTGTGACTTTGTCCGTTAGCCCCAATGCGATCATTGACGGCCCTACTGCAAAAGACATCACTTCCTGTTGACCACCGGCGAAAGCAACCAATTGTTCTCTTGTTTTCAGGTCCCATGCATCCACACTCCAGCCGGGTTGGCCCACAAGCAGACGTGTATTATCGGAGGTAAAGGCTATCTCGTGGTCACCGCCGGATGTTGTGAATGTTTGAGATGATCTATTTTTGATCTGGTAGACGGTCACATTCCCGGTATCAGTGGAAATTCCCAACCATGTTGAGTCGGGGCTGAATTCCATGGCCATCACGTTTCCGTTCACTTCGAGAGTTGGCCTGCCAAGCGAACGCGATGTCAGCGTGGATAACTGCCCGGGTTGTAGCAACCAAACTCGGGGTCCGTCTGAAGCGGCCATCCAATCCCCGGAAGGACTGTAATGCACGTCTCCGACCAAGCCAGGAAATTGGAGATAGTTTTCGGGGGCAGGCATCACAGAAATATCCCAGACATTGAGTTCGCCTGTTGTGTCACCTTCCACAAGCCTTGTACCATCCGCACTGAAACCAACCACCGTGCCCTCACCCTTCAACGGAATCTGGAACATCTCGGTACCCGTGGAGGCGTTCCACACACGCACAGTTTTATCGGCGCCTGTGGTGGCAAGCCATTGACCGTTCGCACTAACCTTGACCTGCTTCACAAAACTATTCTGCGACATGCGCAAACGTTCATCGCCATCGGCTGTATCCCAAAGCCGAATGCGACGATCATTCGAAACAGTGGCGAACCATGAGTTATCGGGGTTGAAGGCGATATCCTGCACCCAATCTTCGTGCAAGAGGCGATAGACTTCCTGCCCGTCGATCGTTTTCGCGGCCACGGCCATGCTATCGGCGCCGCCTGTGACAAGATACTTACTATCCGGGCTGAATACAAGCGCGAGCACTTCCCCTTTATGTCTTCCACTCGAAACAGCCTTGCCATCATCAAGATTCCAAAGCGTCACAGCGCCAATACTCGAACCCACGGCAATGTATCTTCCGTCGGGGCTGAACGATGCGATCTTGAGTCTGCCGGATGCCTGCAAATCATATTTTCGTTTACCCGTTGCTGTATCGAGCAATGTGATCCTGCCATCGTCACGCGTGACAGCGATCTGGTCGCCCGCTTTGCGAATGTCCACATCCCAAACAATGGCACCAGCCTTGTATGTGGCCAGCACATTTTGATCCTCAATGCGGATGATCTGCACAAGCCCGGTCATATCGCCGGTCACAAGCAGTTTCCCATTGGGACTAAATACCGCGTCATTCACAGCCCCGGAGCTGGTTACACAAAATTGCATTTCCCCATCTGACGCCTTCCACACACAGGCATTGCCATCCGCACCGCCTGTGACGAACATATCACCCTGCCTGTCGAACTCGAGTGAGTTGATCTTGCCATCACGTTGTGTTTGTTTTACCGGGATCGGCAAAAGGCTGATGTTCTTTCGTAAAATTTCCTCTGCCTCAGAGGAGGGTGCCGTTTGCCATGAGTTGATCGCCAGCAATGTACTGGTATACAGTTCGCCCGGCTGGCTTTGATAGATCTGCGCCCTCGCCGCGCTTTGTTGTGCCAGTGCAAATCTTGCCCGTTCTTCCGCAACCTTGCGTTGATCGTCTGCAATGGAACGTTGCTCTTCAGCGATCTGGCGCTGATCTTCCGCTTCTTGTTGAGCTTTTCTAGCTTCACGCTCATTCTTCAATGCCACCAGCGCATTCTCAGAGGCGATCGCGGCTTGTTTTGTCGCTTCTCTTTCGTTAAATTTGGCGAGGTTTCTCTGAACGAGGGCAAAGACTGTAAGCCCGGCCAATATCGTCAATACGATCCCAACGATCATGCCGAGGAAATAAGTTCTTCTCTCATTCTGGATGCTGTTCTCCAGGAATTTCTCTTGCAACGGCGTCAGAAAAGGTTCTTTACCTTTTGCTTCTGCTACAACTTTTTGCACGCGATGTAATTCACTGCCGCGCAACAACAAACTATTTGTCTTACCGTGATGCCAGTCAAGTGTTTTTTCCAGCAAGCGGTTGTGTTCCGCAAGCCATACAAAATCGAGTTCAACTGCGTCTTTGAGTCTGCCAAGCGCACTTTGAAGATCATCTTCTTCACGCAAGAAGATCCAATTTAACTGACGGATGATATTGTTGGTATCTTTGGCTGGCACTTCACGTAGAACAATGGGGATAATACGTTTGTTATATTTCGCGGCGTGACTTAATTCCACGTTACATACTTCAGACGCAACCGAATCTGGGCTGATGCAGAAAATGAAAGCATCCGACTTCTCGATGCCAGACTCGATCTGGTCCATCCAGTTGGTTGCCGGGGGAATATCCTCCCAATCCACCCACGGGTCATGCTTCAACTCCTTGATGGAGTTGATCAAGTTGCGAGCATATTTTGAATCTTTTCTGGAATATGAAACGAATATTTTCGCCATGAAGCACCTAATCCCGGTCAAAAAACAGAATTCATGCGTCCTTAACCCATGTTCGTATCTTTCAATTGTATCAGCCTGCGTACCAATTTTATACCCCATATGTCCTGACGTTCGGTCATTATGCCTGCCACCTATTTTATGGTAAAACAACCCAATGAAAAATGACCCCAATCAATTCGCAAAATCTGCCTGGGACTCCAACGCCGAAGTGTGGGACTCACGCATGGGTGACGAGGGTAACGACTTCTTCAACATCCTCTGCTGGCCCGTTCTCGCCTCTTTTCTCGATGTTCAGCCTGATTCGAACATCCTCGACATCGCCTGTGGCAACGGCCTGACCTCGCGCCGCCTCGCATCGCTCGGAGCAAACGTCACAGCTTTTGATTTTTCTGCCAATCTCATCGAGAAAGCTAAAGAACGGTCTAACCCTAATCATCGAATTACATATCACGTCATTGACGCGACCGACGAATCGCAACTTCTGTCCTTGGGCAAGCATAAATTTGACTCCGCCCTCTCGAATATGGCGCTCTTTGATATGGCGAACATCGAGACTTTATTTCAGACTCTGCCAAAATTACTCAAACCGAACGGGGTCTTTGCCTTCTCCTTATGCCACCCCGCTTTCAACAATTCATCGTCCACACACCTCGTCGAAGAATGGGACGATGGACAGATCAAAACGCGTTACGCCGTAAAGATCTCACGATACATGACACCCTATCAAGCCGAAGGACTTGCATTGCGGGAACAACCCAAGCCCCAACTCTATTTCGAGCGCCCGCTTCAATACTACATGAACCTCGGCTTCCAAAACGGATTCGTTGTAGACGGCTTCGAAGAACGCGCCTTCCCACCTGAGCATCCGCAAGATCATCCGCTCGGATGGGGAGGAAAATTCAGCGAGATCCCCCCTGCACTTGTGATAAGGATGAGGTTGGCATGAAGGCGGCCCGGTCAAATCCGCGGCGCAGTGAAACCATCCTCAAAGCAGGCGATATATTGGTATTCGTGGCAGAAGGAGAAACGCGGAATACTGTGCTGGAACTATGCAAGGAAAAGGCATAATATGCTTTCAGTTGCCCTTTGGAATGGACGGTTATATAATCTGTACATAGCCTGTTATACAGACGCAGTCTGTATAACACCCCGCACAGGGGTTAATTAAAGAATGATTCTGTATAAATAATAGTTAGGCGGTCAGTCCATAGACAATCTTTCATCATGTTATTTGTGGAGAAAAACATTTGCAAGAAAATCGAGAGTTTTTCCGCTTTACAGACGAAACACTTCAATCGTCGCTGATAAAAGCAATCAGCGATTCCGATGTTGTCATTGAAGTTCTAGACGACGGAACGGTAGCTTACCCACCCGCACATTCAATTGAAAACTTCATTGACGATATTGTTTGTTCCGTGTTCAATAAAGGTTGGTATCGCACAGAAATATCAAACCAAAAACTGTTGGGAAGATATAAGCGACTTAAGAAACACAATGGCACCCGAGTGATTGAAGAGATTCGAAATGGAAAAACTTATGTTGTGCAAAAAACTTATGAGAAGATTTATCGCAATGCTGGCATTCCAACTCACGGGAGTTTTATTCTTGCAGATGTTGACCTTGATCCGGCACAGGTAACGGCACTTTTGAGAATAACACCAACGTTTGCTTGCAAAAAAGACGAACCCTTTCTCAGGCCATATTCTAAACGTCGAAAAGACGCTCCAATTCGCTTAAGTCATACTGGGTGGTGGGAAGTCTGCTCTCTGCCGCACGTAGAGTCAAACGATATTATGATACATTTGGAGTGGTTGACCAACCTTCTGGGAACACTCACACTTGAGCTAAAACAATTTTCGCAAAACTTGAATACAGATGATTGCCGTGTTCTCCAGATTAGTATAGTAGAACCAAGTAGGTACTCGGGTATATCGTTACCAAGTTCTATGCTTACAAAGCTAGTGAATTTGACTGATAGAATAGATATAAGTTTCTGGCCCGATGATTTTATTTGATTATCCACATCACCGCCTACCGATGAACAGCAGTATCAACCCCAAAGAGGTGCTTCGCGAGGACTAGGATGGAAAATGGATGGAGAAAGCCTGATGCCATGAAAAAGGCAACATAGCGTGCAGCAACTGTCTTGAAAGTTAAGGTGGCTGCTGTTTTTTTGGGGGAAGCAAATGAAAGCAATCAAGCCATAGCCGAGTGTTTAAAGTTTTTGAAAATCCCTTCGTTTTAATTCAACGCAATTTCCATCAACGTTCTAGCTGACTCAATCTCATCATCGTTGATCATATGCCCCATGTTTGGGTAGATCTTCTCGGCCACCTGTGCGCCCATTGCGCGCAACAGGGACGTTGTCTCCTGCACGCGTTGAAGCGGAATGTGTGGGTCAATGTCAGAGCAACCGATGAAGACAGGCGTATCGCTCAAATCACCGGAGGGCTCACGCAACGCGTTCAATTGTCCGATGTACCCGCCGCTAAAGACGAGCAATCCGCCGTAGCGTTTCGGGTTTCGAATGACATATTCACTGGCAAGGCAGGCTCCCTGCGAGAAGCCTCCGATGAATATTTTCTCAGATGGGATTCCCTGCGCTTCGGCTTGCTTGACGATGCCATCCACTTTTGCCAACGCACCGGAGAGATACGGCTCATTCTGTTCCACCGGGAAGATAAAGCGGTTCGGATACCACGTATATCCTTCGGCTTGCGGCGCAAGATAGGTCAACCCGGGAAAATCGAGATACTGTGAAAGCGAAAGGATATCGCCTGCATCCGCGCCGCGCCCGTGGATCAAGATCATCGCGGCAACAGCCTTATCCAGGTCAACGCCTGCGGAATACACAGGCTGGTCTGCATGTGGCAGGGTCATTGCGCCGCCTTCTCCAACGTTCTCAACCTCAGCGGCGCAAGGCTTTGCTCGATCTCTTCACGATTCGGCTCATACCACTCCGGCAGTTTCAACGTCTCGCCAAGAGTTTCAAATGGCTCATCCACTGCGAAGCCAGGCGCATCGGTTGCGATCTCGAACAACACACCACCTTGTTCACGGAAATAGATCGAATGGAAGTAATTGCGATCCATCATTTCGGTCACGCCAAACCCCGCAGAACGGATCTTTGAGCGATACTCCAACTGCTCCGCATCGCCCGGCACACGGAAAGCGATATGATGGATCGAGCCTGCGCCAAACCCAGCCTGTGCTTTACCGGGACGCTGGATGATGTCCACAATGTGACCCAACTCCTTCACATCGCCGACGAAACGAAAGTGGTTCCCTTCCTGACCTGCAGCCTGATAGCCCATCTGATCCGTCAACAACGCTGACGTCGGTTCAACCTCATCCAGCCACAAGGTGACGCTGTGAAAACCGTGTAAAGCGTATTCTCGTGGAATCGGCCCTTCCTCCCAAAATCGGACTGGTGGCAGAGATTCGACTTCCACCAGTTCCACACGCATTCCGTCCGGATCACTGAACGGCAAAACCTTTTCACCGAAGCGCTCTTCGATGGGGTCAGTCTTGATGCCATTCTGCTCCAGACGGCTCTGCCAAAATCCCAGCGAACCCATAGGAACGTTATAAGCAACGACATTCGTCTCACCGTTGCCACGTACACCCTTCCGTGTGTTGGGCCATGCAAAGAAGGTCAAGATACTACCGGGCGATCCGTTTTCATCACCAAAGTAAAAGTGATACGTATCCGGCGCATCGAAATTGACCGTCCGCTTTACAAATCTTTGTCCAAGTATGTTCCGATAAAAATCCAAATTCCGTTGTGGATCACGCGCCACAGCGGTGACATGATGTAAACCTTTAATGGGATCCATGTTTTGCTCCTTTAGATTTCAAGATTGGGGCAGGAGAGGCAATCTTACATTTGCATCGGGTAAACATCCTGTATGAAATATATAAAAGCCTCAGGCTTGAAACCTGAGGCTTTTGACATAAAACTTCCACACAGCATCAACGCCTGTGTACCACGTTCAACTGATATCGGCTGGCCTTGAAATATTCTGCCGCGAACTCTGCCGCATCTTGTGAATCATAAGGCGCGCAACTGAACACATCGAGGTAAATAGCGCGGCTTGCATCGGCAAAATGCGCAGAGATCAGGGATGTTTCGATCAGTTGCGTCATGCTAAATCCCTGCACACGTGGCTCATCGCCAAAGAACACAACTTGTGTCTCTCCATAACGGCGCATCTTGATACGGTCACAAAGAAGCACAACGAACTCACGGATCGCGTCCGCATTCTGCATGAGGGACAGGTCACAGTCATATAGGTCAATCGCGGACGAAACACCCCAGTATTCGGTTTCAGAGTCCGCCTTTTCTTTTATTTCTGTCGGGAGGTTGATCATTGATAAAGTTCCCTTCTAAAGAACTCCGGCAAGGCAAAGGCGGCCTTGTGGATTTCAGGATTAAGATAATTATTGATGCCCTTCGGATATGGGGTTTTCAATCCGTTTTCCCAGGGAGTGTCTGAGACGTACATGAACCCGATCCCACCGCCGGGATACGTGGGGATGTTGGCGTAGTAATACGCGGGATTCTTCGTCAGCGCTTTGGCTGACTTGTAGATCTCTTTGATCAATGCGGTGTCGAAGTAAGGCTGTTCACATTGTGTGGCGGCCGCCCCACCGGGGGCCAGCGCACGTACCAATAATTTTTGGAACTCGTCTGAGAACAACCGCTCCGCCATGCCGATGGGGTCGGTAGTATCGGAGATGATCACGTCGAATTGACCGGGGTTTTCTTCGAGGTAGCCAAAGGCGTCCCGAACGAGAAGCTTGGAACGAGGATCAGCCCACGGGTCGCCAAAAGAGGCGGCGAAATATTCACGAGAGAGATCCACGACGCGTTGGTCCAATTCACAGACCACCGCTTCCTCCACCGAGTCATATCGCAGTACTTGTTGCAGTGAGCCGCCATCTCCGCCACCGACGATGAGCACGCGCTTGGGCTTTCCAACGGCCAACATGGGTACATGCACAATCATCTCGTGATAGCCCATGTTGTCGCGCTCGGTCAGTTGGATGATGCCATCGAGGATCATCGCGTTGCCAAAGAATTCGGTCTCCACGAATTGCAGATGCTGATATTGTGTTTGTTCATCTGCCAACACACGTTTGACGCGAATCCCTTTGCGATAATAGGGATGCAGTTCTTCAGTAAACCAGATACTCATTCCTTACACCGCCACTGCCATCATGGTTTCAATTTCGGCATCGCGGTCAATCTTGCGCAGTGTAAATTTATCAGCGCCAAGAGCGTTCTTGATCTGCGTGATCAACGGCATCATATCTTTGCCGATCGCACACGTAAACAGATCGATGGCGCAATAATTATGTTCGGGCCAAGCATGCAAACTTGCATGCGACTCTGCGAGAAGCAAAAAACAGGTAAAGCCATGCGGACTGAACTTGTAAAAGCCCTCATCCACAACCGTCAAGCCGCTTTCACGAACAGCTTGCGCAAACAGTGAATATGCCAATTCACCATCCATGAGAATCTCATGGTTGCAGTCGGAGAGATCAAAGATAAAGTGCTCTCCTAATTTCAAAGTCGCGTTCACTCACACCTCCATAGGGTTAAAAAGATAAAGAACCTATCCGAAGGCACGAACTTTTCACTTCAAGCCGATCCACAGGATGTGTGCCCTGAGTAACGGACGAAGCGCCCTCGAAATAGACTCTGTTAGGTGTATTTATACTATCGAATCACAGAATGTCAATCTTTTGAGTGTCACTATTTTTGTCATACACTATAATCACACTGATGAATTATTCCCTCTATTTTCACATTCCCTTTTGCACACACCGCTGTGCCTATTGCGACTTCAACACCTACGCAGGTCAAGAAGACATGATCCCTGCCTACGTGGATGCACTATGCAAAGAGATTGAATTCGTTGGACATAATCGCAGGGACGGGCAGCTGCCGTCCCCTACGATTCATACAATATTCTTCGGCGGAGGGACGCCATCGCTTCTTTCCCCGCTCCAATTTGACTCGATCTTCAAAAGCATTCGCTCCGCCTTTACCTTGACTCCAGATGCGGAAATTTCCATCGAGGCCAACCCCGGCACAGTGACGTACGAAGCGTTATGTCAGCTTCGTGAGATCGGCATCAACCGCATCAGCTACGGTGTCCAATCGGCAAACGCATTCGAATTAAAAATGCTTGAGCGTGCGCACAACTTTATTGATGTGATCGAAGCCGTGACATCCGCACGCAAAGCAGGGTTCGATAACCTCAACCTTGATCTAATCTATGGTCTGCCTGAACAAACACTCGAAACATGGCAAACCACCGTCCAGCGGATTCTCGACCTGCACCCCGAACACATCTCCGCTTACGCACTGACCCTCGAACACGGCACTCCCTTCGGACGTTGGTCATCGAAAGGCATGCTCCCCCTTCCCGATCCCGATCTCGCCGCAGAAATGTACGAATGGCTGAGCGAAATATTGGAAGCGAACGGGTATGTGCAATATGAGATTTCCAATTGGGCAAAGGATGACCATCGACAATCGACCTTAGACAATTTATCGTCCATCGTCTATCGTCCATCGTCGTTTGCTTGCAAACATAATCTGCAATACTGGCGCGGACTCCCCTATCTGGCCTTCGGCGCTGGCGGGCACGGATACGCAGACGGCTACCGTTACTCAAATGTATTACGAATCAAAACCTATATCGAACGACTAACTCAGCCATTAGCCATTAGCCGTCAGACTTTTCCTTTATCTCCCGCAACAGTCAACCAACACAAACAAACTCCCAAAGACGATATGTCCGAGTTCATGATGACTGGCTTACGCCTCACGCAGGAAGGCGTTTCGTTTCAAGAATTCCAAACAAGATTCGGACAGTCCATGCAGGATGTGTTCGGTAAAGAAATCAATGAATTATTGAAGTTGGGGTTACTTGAAAAACAGACTTCCGAAGTCTCGGAGACTTCGGAAGTCTTAAGGCTCACCCAACACGGACGCCTGCTCGGTAACCAAGTCTTTATGCGTTTTGTGTAGAAGCTACTCTTTTCCTGAGATCAAAAATTTCGTCACGTCTTTTCCAGACATACTTTGTTCAGCAAAAACGGAATACGGGCCAAAATCCTTTAATTCATCTGCGATGCGAACAAACTTCGCCAACAACGACCGAAAGATGAACGGTCCAAAACTGACTCGGTTAATGCCCAGCCGTTGCAAGTCTGTCAAACTGACCGCATTGGGCGTGGCAAGGATATTCAACGGCACAACGATCCGTTGACGTAACAGGCTGACCGTCTCCCTGTCACCCGGGCCGATGGGGTAAATGCAATCCGCGCCAGCTTCAGCGTACGCGTTAGCACGTGCGACAGCATCTTCAAGTTTCTCTTGCCCAGCACCCAGGCTATCCAAAAAGAAACTGTCTACACGGGCGTTGATAACCAAATGCACGCCATATTGATCCGCCGCCTCACGGACAGCGGCAATTCGTTCGCACTGCTCCCGCACAGAGCGCATGGACACGCCCTCGACCAAGCTATCTTCGATATTGATTCCCACAACGCCTGTTTTCAACACTTCATGGATCGAGTCTTTGAGTTCGCTTACGGTGCTGGCATATCCTGCTTCTATATCCGCCGTGACAGGGACATCCACACTCCGCGCAATGCGGGTCAACATCTCCAGCATGGTTTCAAAGCGAATATTCTCCCCATCCGCATACCCAAGCGATTCGGCAATCGCCGCACTGGCGGTCGCTACTGCAGGATATCCCTTGCTCTCCAAAACCCGCGCCCCAATCGGATTCCAGATATTTGGCAGGATTAGAAGTTGTCCGTTCGTGTGAAGGGATAATAGTTTTTCTGCTTTGGTGGTTTGTTCAGTAGTTAGCATTTGAGGATTCCTACTCACCGTATTTGTACTTACTCGGCAGTTAAGTCTTTATGCGATTTTTGTAAGGTTAACGGTTTGCGTTACCTGCGCTGGGGCGGGGACAGCAAAGCCGTCCGACTGGAAAAATGCTAAGGTATAGAAAACTGCTTGAGATTGCCGCAGAATCCCCAGCGTCCAGTGCACGCTTTGTTGGCTTGCTTTTGGAATTCAAAACAACTTAATAATTGTTTTTATTGTTGGCAAAAATAAGGCTATTGTCGGCAAAAACACAGCCGCTAGAACGAATACAATTGTAAAAAAATTAAAAGGAAAATCTTTTTCCGTTTCGATTTTCTCTTTCCATGAAAGTAAATCATTAATTGCTGTTCGGTGAGTGGATAATTGGGATTTTTCCCATTTATTGTAAAGTTTCACTGTGAATGCTAAGATTTTATTTAATCTAGTCTTCTTGCTTTGCTTCATAATCTCATGTAGAAAATGTTGCGCTAAAATGAAAAAGCCTGCGATTACGATTGCTAATGGAAAAATCAAATATTGAAGCATAAACACTTCAAGATAATCAACAAGCGGACTTATCCAAGTTGCTGTTATTGCTACAATATATAAAATTGCGCCAGTGGAAAATATTCCAAAAAGTAAAGTGCTTATTTCTTCAAACTCGTCTTTTTTTGCTTGAAATGGTTGTGGATTTAACTTGAGGTTTTGTAACCGATAAAAAAACAGTAATATTCCCCAGTATGCCCAACCTAACACTCCCAGCGCACCAAAAAGCACAATCACATGTAAGAAGTAGAAAAATTTTGCGATGCCAGTCCAGACACATCCCACCATGCCATAATTTAGTATTCCACCACAGATAGCCAAGAATATTGCAGTAGCGACAGAGCCAGTATTGACACCAAAGATAAATGATTCCTGTTGTGAAAACCATTTTTTCTGATTTGTCTCTGTTAAAGTACTAACTGCATTTTGCAGTGACGAAAAGGTCTTGTATAAATAGTTGGCGACCAATGGCGTGATTAAGTTTAACACGCTAAACGCAAGAACAGTTGGAGTGAAACATTTACTCAACTCACCTTGAAAATATTGAGTGACGAAAACAAGCACAACGATAATAAAAAATACAGAAAAGACCCAAGCAGAGTAGTTGTATATTGGGTTTATTATTTTTTGTATACTGCGACTTGATTTTGGCATATTTTTACTCATTTTATACAAGGGGCAAGCCAACGGTTTGCGTTACCTGCGCTGGGGCGGGGACGGCGAAGCCGTCCAACCAGAAAAATGATAAGGCGCAGAAAACTGTTTGAGATTTGCGCAGAATCCCCAGCGTCAGGTGCACGCTTTGTTGGGCGCTTTTAATGCTTAAGATTATTGGGCAAACGGATCTCCAACACTCGCATGTGAAGCCACTTCTGGACTTTCAATTATTTCGCGAAGCATGTCTTTGACATCACTTGTAAACTCTAAAAGTTGTTCCCATGTAAAACCAATTTTACTTCCTACAACAAAATTGTAGTCAATTCCTTTATAAGAGATTTTCTCATTTTTTCCGCTTTTAGGGAAATATATCCCGTTATTGTGAATAGTATTTCGGATGCAACGCAACAGGTCCAATAAATTATTCCACCTTGAAAGTTTTAGCCTGCTTAATAACCAAGAATACAGATTTTTGAAGTCGCTTTTTCCATTGTTACATGCTTGTGGGTCAAGTGCCTGAACGATAGCTCTAAATGAACTTTCAATGGAAGAAAAAAACAAATGAAAAAAGCTGATTTTTAGGAAAACATCAAACTCATGTATTGAATGCTTGATAAGTTCATCAGGGATTTTTTGTTCGGATTTTGATTGCCACCACTCATCACTTGTCAAGTTGAGCATAATAAAGTTCATTCCTAAATTTACACTTCCAAATACATTGGCGCATTTTGAGAAAACAGATATTCTTGCGTCACTGTCTTGATTCCAGCTTGGATGAGACTTTATCAATTGCTCTTTACAATTGAAATAGTCTACCCCTGCTTTCCCAAATGCGTTGACTAGTGCAATATTAGAAGGAATGCTCATAAATTCTCAATGTATGACCCAGCGCCCAACTATGTATTAGACGGAAACTTTCCGTATAACCACCCCCTACGGGGTCTTATGCGGATGTTTTCTGTATATGACGCTGATTTGGGGTCTTATGCGGACATTTTCCGTAGATGACGCCCATATGGAGTCTTATACGGAATTTCTCCCGCAATTGTTCATACTATACGCCTAATTTGATTGATTGCCAAGAATTAATTAGTGGTTCTCCACCGCTTTCCAAATCGCTGGGGCAATATCTGTGATGTTTTTCATATCGTGCGTAAACTCCTCCCGCGCGTTCTTCTCCCCGATCACCAAGGCAGGGACCATTGCATCCGTGTGCCTGCGTGTGGACATATCTTCCATGTTTCCATGATCGGAAGTCACCACAATCAACAACTCATCCTCCCACTTTCCACTTTCCACTAATCCACCAATCACCCCATCAAACGCCTCCATCAATCCCACTGCCGTGCCCATTTGCTGTTTGTGACCGGCATAATCGCTTGCCCAATACTCGAACAAAGAGAAGTCGTACTCCATCGCAAGCGATGCAAGTTTACGTCCTGCATCATGCGGTTCCATCAAGGGTGCATCGGGGAAGCCAAGCATCGTCCGCCAGCCTTCACCAGTGAAGTCTGCCGAGAGGGCGCGGCCAGCAAAATAATCTTCGTGCCGAAAAAGCTCAAGGCCCGCATTCGTCACTGCCATCGGGATGGACGAATAATTGCGCTTGCCCGAATCGATCCCATCGAAGTAACGCGGCGGATACGCATTGAGCAAAGTCGTTTTCTTGCCCGCTTCCACACAACGCGAGAACAGCGTGCCGCCGTTCAAATACGCGGCCACTTCAGGGTTCGGCTTCGGCCCATAGTGATACCCGATCTCCGCCGAAACGTTGACACCCGTCAACAACATCGCCTGTCCCGTTGCCGATTGCGGCAAACCGTCCACGCCCACGTTCGGGTCAATGGCGAGCAGTGATGCATGTTCCCCCACAAACGGCGCGGACTCTTTCAGCAGTGACCGTCCATCGAGCAACGCATTCAAGTTCGGCATCTTCGCGCGCGCCAACGGATTTGTCTCTGGATCGTTTTCGCCTAAACCGATTCCGTCCATGAATATAAATAAGACTCGCATAGTAGGAGATTATAATCGTCACATGCCCACAATTGACATCAAGAAACTCAACACGCATCGCACACGGACCTTCAACCTGCCTCCGTCTAAAAGGCTTTCATCTCCCGCCCAAGCTTTGAAATTCGTGGATCAACGCGGATTCATTTTCTTCTGGCCCATCGCTGGCATCGACATGCCCAGTCTATGGACAGCCGTTGCCGGTAACAGACCCGTCGCCGATAAACACGATGACCCCGGTCACATCACGTGGGGGTGGAAAGATGGAGCGCTTGATAAAAAGATCTGGTACTACGCGAAGATCCTTCGCAAAAAAGCAACCATGATCTCGCTCGACGTGGCCCCCTATTTTTATGCGCTCTCAGAAAACTACGGTTCGCCCGAAGAAGATTACCTGCTGACATACGAAGAAGGGCGCATGACGCAGTCAGCGAAACAAGTCTACGAGGTGCTTCTCAACGAAGGGGCGATGAATACATTGGACTTGCGCAAAGCGTCCAAGTTATCCAACGCAAAAGATTCAGAGTTCAACAAGGCACTCGAATATCTACAGTCCGATTTCAAGATATTGCCCGTGGGTGTATCGCAGGCAGGCGCATGGAAGTATTCGTTTATTTACCAACTTGTTCCGCGCCACTTCCCTGAGTTGCCCGAGCAGGCACGCAAGATCGGCGAAGGCGAAGCACGTGCAAAACTCGTGGAACTCTATTTCCAATCTGTGGGCGCGGCGCAGGAACGTGACGCTGTCAAACTGTTCGGGTGGAAAAAGGAACTCGTCACAAGGGCAATTTCCAGCTTAGTGACGAAGCGGATCTTAGTCGAGACAGAACACCCAGAACACAAGGGAAGTTGGTTCGCGCTACAAGACATCACAAAGTAAAGTTCTCTCAAAACAAGTTTCAAGAAACATGAAACTTTTCCCACACATGGGCGTACAATATTAATAGTTACTTTTGGATTTTCACAAGGAGAATCATCATGAAACAAAATCGTTCCAGTCTTGCTCTCGGTCTCATCCTTCTTGCGGTCGGCGGGTGGCTTTTGGCCGTTCGCCAGGTGCCCGCTCTTGAAAAATGGATCAACCTCAACTTCTCCTGGCCGATGTGGACCATCGGCGCAGGCGTTCTCATCCTCTTCATCGGCCTGCTCACGGGTTCCCCCGGCATGGCTGTCCCTGCCTCCATTGTGGCGGGTGTCGGTGGCATTTTGTATTACCAGAATGAGACCGGTAACTTCGCCTCCTGGTCTTACATGTGGACGTTGATCCCCGGCTTCGTGGGTGTCGGTTCCATTCTGGCGGGTTTGCTCGGTGAGAACACCCGCAGGAATATCGGCCACGGGCTGAGACTCATCGTCACCAGCGCGGTACTCTTCCTCATCTTTGCCACATTCTTCGGTGGGCTTTCGATCCTTGGAGAATATGGCCTGCCCATCGTTCTCATTTTGTTGGGTCTGTATATTCTCGCACGCGGTTTTATGCGAGGAAATAGAGGAGCGACTCAATGAAACGCGATAACATTTTTTGGGGAGTTGCGCTCATTCTTTTGGGCGGGCTGTTCTTCCTCCAACAACAAGGCATTATCAAGAACGTCTTCGTTTACATTTGGCCGCTGGCACTGATCCTCATCGGTGGCTGGATGATCTTGAATGTCTTTTGGAAACCTGAACAATCTGCAGAACAATTCGATATTGCACTGCAAAACGCAAAAAGCGTTCGCTATAGTTTTGCACACGGCGCAGGTCAGTTCGAGATCAAAGGTGGCGCACCAGTAGGCAAAGCCTTGGTAGGTTCATCTGCCACTGGGATGAAAGACACCTCTCGATTGGACGGAGACAAGCTCGATGTCCGTATTGAAGCGGGCGCGTCTTTCGTCCCGTTCGTTGGGCCTGATGATGGCGTCTGGAGATTTCAATTGAGTCAGGAAGTCCCAGCCACAATCAATGTGGAGACAGGTGCAAGTCAGTTGGATATGGATCTGACAAATGTACTCGCCTCACAGATCAGATTGCAAACCGGCGCCAGCAACTCAAGTGTGACCCTGCCTGCACGCGGCGCGTCGATTTTGGACCTTTCAGCTGGTGCGGCCTCGATCGACATTCGCGTCCCTGACGGTGTTTCGGCGCGCGTCCGCATCAAAGAGGGACTCACCTCGATGAACGTGAACACAAGCCGCTTCCCCCAACTGGACTCGCGCATGTATCAATCTGCTGACTACGATACCAACCCCAACCGCGCCGAGATCAATGTAGAAGCCGGGTTGGGTTCGATCACGGTCAAGTAAGGAAAACATCATGATACGAAAATATGATCCTCGGTTGATCTTTGGCGGATTGCTCCTATTCGGCGGCATCCTTTCTCTGTTGGATGCGATGGGCATCATCCGAAATGCCGGCGGTATCTTCTGGGGTTTGATCTGGGGCGCAGTCGGTGTGTTCTTCGTCTACTTGCTGTTTGTAGATGGGCAAAGGAATTGGTGGGCCGCGTTCCCGGGCTTTACACTCATCGGCATGGCTGTCGCATCCATATTACCTAAACCTCTGGACGCATTGAGCGGACTGGTTTTCTTTGCGGGGATCAGCTTTGCCTTCCTGTGGGTTTACTTCACTGACAGAACGCGATGGTGGGCCATCATCCCTGGCGGTGTTCTGCTCACGCTCGGGGTTGTATCAGTGCTCGATGAAATCTCAGGCGTCGATTCGGGCGGCATCTTCTTCATTGGGCTGGGGTTGACCTTCTTGCTCGTTGCCCTACTTCCCGGCGGAGATAGCCGCTCATGGGCTTATATCCCCGCTGTCATCCTTTTACTGTTTGGCGCGTTACTCGTCCCAGCGCTTGGCATTTCCAGTTATGTCGGTCCTGCCCTGCTCATTATCATCGGCGGGTTCCTCATCCTGCGCTTCTTCAGGAGCAAATCGTCGGAGTAATAAAACAATCTGCTGAGCACGAAAATTTTTAAATCTCTGCGAACTCTGTGTCTCAGTGGCAAAAATACAGGGAAACACCAATTGATATATTCTTAACCAAAAACGGGATGGAAAAACCTCCATCCCGTTTTCGTTACCTGCCTCCCCGGCATTATTCAAATCAACTTTTTATCCCGCTCTCCAGAATAGACTTCACCTGCTCATGCGCATCCTTCCAACGGGAAGATACGGCACTTGCCAACCGATCCAATATCGCCTTACCCGCCTCGGGATGTTCCGCGCACAACGTACGCAGATCACTCCCACGCATACGGATCGTCTCAAGGCTTTCTACTGCAACACCAGATGAAGTGTAATTGTGACTTCCCACCAAAGCAGACCACCCAAACAAGCCGCCTACTTCTACGTGTGTGATCGTGATAGGCTCACCATCATACGGCTTGTAGGTAATCGCCACTACACCATTCTCGATCAAATAAATAAAATCAGCTACTGCGCCTTGCTCGATCACCGTCGTGCCCGCACGGAACGCGACACGTTCGAACAACGGTCGAAGGAGACCAAGGTGCTTACTATCAATACCACGAAACAAAGGATTTAACTCTAAATCTACAACCATTGAAACATCTTAACTTTTAAGGGATGGTTCGTCCTAGTGGCAAACATCATCTTTTCAATGACGTTTATCCTTATTTAACATGACCATCACCGGCAGAGGTATACTTTTCTCAATATTGTGCATCAAATGGACAGGAAACACATCACATGCAACGAACCACACCACTAATCTTATTGGGATTGGGACTTATCCTGATCGCCGCTTCCGGATATTTTATTTTACAAAACCCTTCGGCTCAATCTGACCTTTCAGCTGTTCCAGCACAAGTGAACTATGCTTCCCCCGAACTGACTCTGACCGACACCCAAGGCATTACTCACTCCCTCGCCGATTACAAAGGACAGGTCGTGCTCGTCAACTTGTGGGCCACATGGTGCCCACCCTGCAAAGACGAAATGCCTACACTCGATGCCTATTACAACAAACATAAAGAGGATGGTTTCATCATCATTGCCATCAACGATGGCGACCCCGCTCCAGAAGTCATTCAATTCGTGAAAGATTACCGTCTCACCTTCCCCGTTTGGATTGACCTCAATTACACAGCAACAGAACAGGTATTCAAAACATTGAATCTGCCCAGTTCATTTGTCATTGACCGTAATGGAACGATCCGCTTGCAATGGGTTGGCGGGATCAACAGCAAGATGCTCGAAAAATTCGTAACCCCCATTATTGAAGAAAAACTGTAATTTTAGAATACAGGATTGTTAGAGCAGACGGGTGACGTCAAGTATCTTTACGGAAGACCCGACACGATCTGACTTCCCGCGTCACCACAATCACAAGCTTCCACAGTCAGCGGACCACGCTTGAGTGTGCCTTTGTACGCCTTGCCATCACTGTGGACCACCCAGCCTTCAAACTCAAAAGCAAGCGGGCCATCTGCAAGGATCCACTCGCCGTTATATTTTCTCGCAATGTGAACATGTGTCCCTGTAGAAGAGCCACCTTCGCAAGAGGGGTAACCTACCGGCTGGCCTGCCACCACTTCCGTGCCAACACCTGCGCGTTTGTTCGTCGCTAAATGCAAATAGAATAAAGCCCAGCCTGTCCGTTCATCGCCATCTTTATCGAGGTCAATAACAATGCCGTCTATGCTGGAGCGGACAACTAATCCATCTGCCATCGCAACTGCATAAAGATCAGAAGGCGCGGTAAAGCAACCGTGAGAATTTGATGCGGGAGCAAAATCCACTGCGGCAAACGGTTGGCCGGAGCCCCACCCCGTATGTGGGCCGCCCGTATACGACCAGGCATTCCCTGCCAAAAACGGAAATCGAAGTGCAGGTTGTTGCAAACTACCAGGGATCGTAGGAGCGGAATCCTGCCATGGATTGCCGAAAAGGTCTGAGTATGTACGAGCCAGCCCATCGGGTCCGATAGAGGCGTAATATTCGCTTCCAGAATAGATTCTCGAGAAATAATATTGTAAAGCTACTGATCCTGCATTTTGCCAGGGGTCAGGCCTTGTGACGGAACCATCGGTCAAGTCAAACTCGGTCAACATACCGGAGCGCCAACCATAGTATCCGTTGTTGAGTATGTTCGCCGCAATGACAAGTTGCAAGTATGGCGACTCGTAATATGAGCGGCGAAAACCGAGCATGTATTCGTCTATCATTGGAACAGGTTGCGTCAATGCGCCACCCTGATATTCAAGCACCGCCAGCAAAAGGCGCGGACTGACGCTGTAATTGGCCGCAACGTACTCAACGATCTCAGCGCCACTACGATTTTTTCCGCCAGCATAGGCCTGATAGTTTTTCAACCATCCCGAAGACGCCTCAACAAAAGCGGACGTGCTGAAGCCAATCTGCGATGGCCCATTGACGAAAGCATCATCCGGGATACTTTGATAGGCCGTACCCCATAATGGAAGATAGTAAACGGGAATTTTCATGGGCATGCCGGGCGGCATGGTGGTGGCTTCACGTGGAATGATCGGGTTGGCTTCCAAGATCTGTGCAACAGATGTGTTGAACCGAGTCGCAAGCGCGAGCAATGTATCACCGCTCTGTGCTGTGTAATCCACAAGCTCGCCGGGAGCATAGGCAGGCCTGCCGGAAGTAGGTGCAGGCACGGGCGTCGGCGCGAGCGGCGTGATCATATTCTCGATACTGCTGGTTGATTCGCGCGAGGCGCAGGAGGAAATGAGTATGGCAAATAAGGTGATAGTCATTTTAAAAGTGACTATCACCCGAGAGTTTTTATTCATCATCTTTACGTGTGATCAATGACCAGGCTTGTGCATAGATATCGGCTTTGATGCTTTCACCGTCTCGAACCAAACTCCCCTGATACGGTTTATCACCGTCAACCACGCGCCAACCATCAAGCACGAACGGAATAGGGCCGTCAGCGATGATCCATTCGCCGTTGTATTTGCGAGCAATATGTACATGCGTGCCTGTGGAAACGCCGCCTTCACAAGAGGCATGGCCGATCCGGCCATCCTGCTCCACCCACTGACCAAGCGGTACGCGGTCTTTATTTGCAATGTGCAAGTACATCACATTCCACCCGGTTTGTTCAGAGCCGTCCCCATCCATGTCCACAACCACTACACCATTCTCTGATCGCACCACCAGCCCTGAGACGATTGCTACAACCCACGAACTCGCTGTATAACAACCGGGCTTATCACCCTCTGGCGCAAAATCTATCGCGGCAAGCGGACCATTCGCCTCCCATGCTCCGTGTGGGCCACCAGTATATGCCCACGTACGGCCGCGCTCAAAGGGCAATGTCATTGTCGGTTGGGCCAGCCCGGGGGGAAAGAGGTTATTCAATGTATCAGCACGTGCCCACGGGTCGCCAAACATGTTTTGATAGAAATAGGGAAACCCGCTGTTCACATCCATGATGCGAAGCCATTCGTTCAAACTGTGGTGGCGCGAGAACAACGTCATCACAGCTACTGTGCCGGCGTTGAGAGTTGGGTCAAGACGAAGTCTGTTACCGTCATTGAAAACCAATTCTGTGAGGCTTCCTTTGCGCCAGCCATAATAGCCAATGGAAAGTTGGTCAACAGCCCAGGCCATTTGGCCGAACATCCCCAAGTTATGATAATCCTCATGCCCCATCGGATAATCTGTGCGGAACTTGCTCTCAGGCTTACCGCGCACCCAATTCGCTTCATAATCCAACAAAGCAAGGATGAGGCGTGGGTTGATCGAGTTCTCATACGCAAGGCGTTTGATCTCTTGCGGGCCAGACGTCCATGCCGTAGTGCCGAGATATTCACGATAATTCGAAAGGTAGCCACCTGCATCCTTAACGTATTTTTCAATATCGAAATCGATCGCTGTGGCAGAGAACACCACGTCACTATCAGGGATGAAGCGCGTTGACGGCGTATATGAAATAGCTTTATCAAGACTGTCAGGGATGATGAGGAGTGTATCCACATCGATCAGCCCGGTCTCAGGCAATATCTTTGGGGACGTGACCTCGTTCGCATCGACCCCAAACCTGCTTGCTACTGCTGGAAGCGTATCCCCGCTTTGAGCGTAGTACAGAATCGAATTTCCATCGATAGTCGGTGCTATATCAGCCGACGGTTGCGTGGCAGCTTCGTTCGGCACAAAATTGGCAAGGGCTGTGGGCGTTGGGCTTGCGGTTGGCGCAACGATATTGATCGGAGTCGGGATAGGGGTATCAGGAATAAAAACATCCGGCGCAGGCGTGGATGTTTCTGGAATCCATCCTATCGGCGTAGGCGTTGGGTATTGCCCCCACAATGACGTATTCCCAACGCATGAAGATAATAAAACGGATGTAAGAACGAGAAAAACGATGCTTCTTTTCACAAGATGTCCGATGTGATTATACCTTTGTAGATTAATGCAGGATGTGGACGAGTATAGTGTATGGAGTTGTTATGGCGGGAGCATACCCTAACGGGCACACGAGCTCCCTGACTCCATACTCATCGTGAGATCAGGTTCACGCCCTCGAAGACGCCTTCCTCAGCCTGCAAAGTAATTCCATTGCGTGTGAGATACCCATCATAGTAAATGCCATTGCCACTGGAAATCCAGCCATCAAGATTGAAAGGCAGGTTACTGTCGGCCGAGATCCATTCACCGTTGTACTTACGAGAAAGGTGAAGATGTGTGGCATTCGATATGCCGCCTTCACAAGATGGATGCCCAATACGATCACCCGCATATACATACGTATTCGGTTGCACACGTCCATCTTCTGCAATATGCATATAAAGGACATTCCAACCCGTTTGTTCGTATCCATCATTATCGAGGTCTTGCATCACTGCCCCATTCGCCGCACGGACAATATACCCATCGGCAATCGCCGTCACCCACAGATTGCTCGTATCACATCCCATGCCTTCGAGCGGCGGTGCAAAATCGAGCGCACCCCAAGCTGAGCTGGCATCCCAACCTCCATGCGGGCCGCCGGTGAATGCCCAGGTCACGCCGGGTTCAAAGGGAAGTTGCATCGGAGGCTGAATCAGGTTCGAGGGAAGAAGAGACGCGATGTCATAGTCGAAGGGCGAACCAAAGAACAGTGTATACGTTTGGAAGAGTCCAAGCGCGCTAACATCCTGATCCCAAGTAATACGATCATTGAACAATGAAAAAAGATATTGCACACCCATCGTACCGGCGTTGATGGTCGGTGCAAGCGGAACGTATGTGCCATCATTCAAAGATACAGTAGAGATGGCATTGACGCGCCAGAGATAATATCCGCGGCTCAAGCTATCGGCGGCCCACACTGCCTGACGATACAACCCGGCCGAATAATCATTGAGATAACCAAAAGGATAATTGACGTTTGAGGGCACAGGATTCGTCACCCACCCGCTTCGATATTCAAGCACAGCCAACAACAGGCGCGGGCTAACCGAATAATTTTGCGCCACACGCATGATGACCTGCGAACCACTCAAGATCTCGCCATGCACATCTTCAGAATAACTTGCAAGATACCCGCCCTTGCTTTGAACGAATGCATCAATATCGAACCCAATACTGGAAGGGCTAAAGATCAATTCAGAATCAGGGATGATTTTAAACGAGGAGCCGGGGTTCGGGTCTGTAACAACAGGAGGGATATTGAGCACCGTCCCCACAGAAAGGACGCTCGTTTCATTCAATCCGTTAGCCTGCAACAACGCCGCGAGGCCGATGCCATATCGTTGAGCGATACTGCCAAGCGTATCACCGGCTTGAACCGTGTACTGGTCAACAAACTCGCGTGGCGGCGGAAGCGGATGAGGGGCATCAGCCGTTGGGGTGACCAACGAACTGTTAGGGTTACGCGGCGGAAGAGTAACAGAAATAGATGCACGCGTAGGAGCAGGTCCGCGAGGTGTGCCGGTGGATTGAATGACCACACCCTCTTGCGGAGGCGGCATGGCGTTAGTAGCGGCCACCGTCGCGAAGGGATCGTAAGTTGGATATACGTTCGACGAGGAAGAGGAACAGGAAGAAAGAATGACGGGAAAAATGAAAAAAGAAAGAAGAAAGGCTCGTAGTGACATGCGAGGGATTTTACCAAAAGGAAACAACAAACATCAGACAAGTAATGACTTTGCCATTACTTGAAAAGTATTCATTGATTTTCCAGAATATACTTAATCGTTTTTCAATGAGACCAACAACTCTTTGAGCAACAAGTTGTTTTCTTTCAACAACGCCTGCAATTGCTCGTCAGAGTTCATACGTTCTTTGCGATATTTTGTGAAATTTATCAAAACAAAAGGCACGACAATAAAAAAGAACAAAAAGGCACTCAAGTCCATACAAACCTCCTTATTAGCGCATTAGACTTTATCTTAATCACATCATACCAGTTAAATCATCACCCATTTACTCCAACCCGTTGCGCGTTCGAATACACATTGAAACGATGTTTCCTCGCGTACCCGATCAACGTAATGCCATATCGCTCCGCCATCTCAATGGAAAGCGAACTCGGCGATGTGCGCGAGATCAAAATCGGTGTCTGCATCCGCGCAGCCTTTTGCAACATCTCGGAGCTGATACGCCCGGTCGTGATCAAGATCCGTTTTTCGGGCGAGACGTTGTTCATCAAACACAACCCCGCGATCTTATCGAGCGTGTTGTGTCTGCCAATATCCTCTGCTGACAACAAAACCTTCTCCCCATCGCTCAACGCGGATGTATGGACTCCGCCGGTCTCACGATACAAAGACTGCGCATCAAACAGCATCTCCACTAAGTTCCCAATCGCCTCCGGCTGGACCTCAAGCCTGTCTCCATCAAAAGAGACATTGGGCTTCGCTAGAAGATCCACAGCCGTCATGCCACCCGTGCAACCAGAAGTCCTTCGCCATGAGGTAGGTTGTTCCACATCGTGACTCAACCATACGTCCACGTTATCGCCATGCTCACAGACGCGTGCATCCACCACTTCGCTCATGGATTCGATGATGCCTTCGTTGTACAGAAATCCCACTGACAATGCTTCCAGATGGACCGGCGTACACATGAACGTCAACCAGACCTTGCCATTGACCGTTAACGAAACAGGAGTCTCAACAATAGTCTCTGCATCGTGATGTTCCCACTTCTTGAATTCGTATCGGTCATATTGAATTGCTTTTTGAGGGGTGATCATGGTTGCTCCAACCGGTAAAATCAATTAATGTCACTCTGAGGGAGCGTTCTTTGCAACCGACACTTGCACCGCACGCAAGTGCAGGTGAGAGTCTCTGTTGCGATGGTAAAGATGCTTCGCTCAGCATGACAAACTCAAGTTTTTAGATCTTATCCCAATTCTCAGGCAACTTGGGCGGTAACCAATTCGGGTCAGGTTTCCAATCCAACCAGGAACCATCGAAGGGATAGTGGCGGTTTTCAAGCTTATCAAATATCTCTGGCTTTGCGGTTTCGATACCCTGAATCCATTCGGAAGTTATCAAGCCGTGATCAATCGCTTTTTGATAATCGTCCTCATCCTTCCACCTGAAGCCAAAGCTTGGATCAATGTCAATATCAAGATCCAGATCTAAAGTGTCAATTCCACAATGACTTCTCATATAAGGGGTTTGAAAATTGACGTAATACCCCAAAAATTCATTACGCTCGTGATGCCAAAAAAGCATGATGGAATAATATTTCTCCGGTTCCACAATAGCCAACACGCGATTGGTATGCCATGCGAAACTACCGAGGACCCAATCATGTTCCGTGAAATCCCAACGGCGATTGCCATGTTTCCCCATACCCATGGCGTAGGTCTTCTCTGCAATGCCTTCAGCGCCAGGGAGAATCGTCACTACAATCTCATTAGGTTTATCGGCAACAACGATTGCTGACACAATATGCCATGGACGGTTTCCAGCAATTCCCCTCCATGCAACAATGTCACCGGGTTTCCACATTTTTATGTTTCTCCGAGTTACGATGGGCTTTGTAGAAGATATCAGGGTCGGCAAGGAACGCACCAAGACATGAGTCTGTGCAGAGCAGGATCGTTCGTCCGCGATATTCGGTACGAGGGAAGTAAGCGGAATCCGTATCACGGAAGATACGTCCACAGAGGGTGACGAATTGTTTTGGGCGGGATTTTTGTTTTTGAAGCATAAGTATGGAAGTTTGAGATTGCTTCGCTCCGCTCACAATGACGGATATTATTTCACTTCGGCAATGAACGCTTCGAAAGAGCTGATGTTAAGGTCTTGAGGATTCAAGTCCGTTTTGGAGCGGGTGGCGCTGGAAAATAGAAGGTGCAAACTTTTACCTTTGAATTCTTTTGTCCGCAAGAAATTCAATTCGAGTTTTGCTTCGGAGAAGTTCAATACAACTAAAACTGTTTGCTGACTAGAACGGCGAAGAAAAGAGAAATGTTCCTTGGCTGTCTTATCAAGCGGGATATATTCGCCCTCGATCAAGGCAGGCGTATTTTTGCGAACACGTAAAAGGTGTTTGTAGTAATTAAGAAGTGAGCTTGGGTTATGTCCCTGGTCGCGGACGTTGATGCCGTCTTTAAAGTTCGGATTAACAGGAAGCCATGTGTCCACGCCAAAGGGAGAGAATCCGCCATTGGGATTGTTAGACCATTGCATGGGTGTACGATTCTTATCGCGAGACATTTTGGCAGCAAGTAAGGCGGCTTCGGCTGGTTCTATTTTGAGTTCATTGATTAATCTGCCGTAATACCAGGTTGCCATCGTGTCGCGCAATTTGGTCGGGTCGGTGATGATGAGATCTGTCATACCGATCTCTTCGCCGTCGTAGAGGAAAGGAGTCCCTTTGAGAGTCAACACCAATGCGGCGTGGAGGCGTGCCAAGTCAGCATCATGTTGTTTGTCACCAAACGCTGTATGAACACGGGATGTATCGTGATTACCAAGCGTATTACACGGCCAGCCTTTAACAGGAAGCGCTTCCAGTTGAGTCAAACGCTCCTTTTGGTTGCGCCGAATATGGTCAGGAGTGATGCGTGCTGTCCGCATGAGAGGGAAGTTGAAGACGAGTTGTAGTTCATCGTCACCATTGCCGTGAAATTCAATGTGATCATCCTCGCCCACTAACATGCGGTCACCGTCATATTCATTCAGAACGGCACGCAATTCTTTCATTAGTTCATGCACGCCGGGTTGTTCCACTTGATTCTTGAACATCTCTTCCCAGTATTTTCCGACTTTCTTTTTCTCGGCAGGGGTCTTTGCAGTTTCAGAGGCAAGACGTAATTGCGCTAAATCCATCGGGACAGTGTGTGGTGTAAGGTTAGGGTCTTCGTAAATAGTGCCGATGGCATCGAGGCGATAGCCATCCACGCCAAGGTCAAGCCAAAAACGGACCGCATCCCACATGGCTTGTTTGACCTGAGGATTATGCCAATTGAGGTCAGGCTGTTGCTTCATGAAATAGTGATAATAGTATTGATCGCGCTCAGGTGAATACGTCCACGCTTCGCCATCAAAACAGGATTGCCAGTTATTCGGTGGTGTATCGGCCCAGACGTACCAATCCGCTTTGGGATTATCGCGGCTGGATTTTGATTCAAGGAACCAGGGGTGCTCATCGGATGTATGATTCAGGACAAGGTCCAGAATGACGCGTAAATTTCGTTTGTGCGCTTCGGCAAGGAAATGTTTGAAGTCATCCAAAGTTCCGTATTCAGGCGCAACGTTCATGTAATCGGAAATGTCGTAGCCACAATCCCAATTGGGAGATGGGAAATGAGGTGAGAGCCAAAGGGCATCTACACCAAGGTCGGCGAGGTAATCCAGCTTTTCGGTGATGCCTCTGAAATCGCCAATACCATCGCCATTTCCATCGGCGAACGAACGCGGATAAATTTGATAAAAGACTGCAGTCTGCCACCACTTGAGATTTGACATAGATTGATTCCTTGAATTAGAGATTTCCAAAATCAGGAGACTTTGGATTCCAGTTTCCCAACGATTTTCACACAAGGTCTTGAAAAAACATCTTCCTCATGCGGCGCATCAGGAAGCTCGGATGTGAGATCTTGCCCGGGGAAGTGCAGTCTCTCGTGTAAATCAAGGCGCCATCTCGGGCAATCGGTCACATCGTAGACGATTCCATTATAGGCAATATATTTTCGAGAACCACGGTCGCCGTTATTACGGCGCAGTTCCATTTCAGTGATAATGAGTTCGGGGATTTGCATGGACAGAATTATACAAGGGATTGAATTAAACGAAAAAGCAGGACGCACATTAAAGGCACGTCCTGCTTTTATCGAATTTGCGCTTTACCAAAGAGTGATTACCTGACCGACATAGATCACATTCGCATTCTTGATCGTGGGATTCAGCCCGAGCAACTTCTCAACGGTCGTTCCGTATCGATTGGCAATGATCTTGAGCGTATCGCCTTTCTGAACGATGTAGGTGGAGATGTACGCCGGAAGTGTAATGGCCTGACCAACATAGATCACATTGGGGTTAGCAATATTATTGAGTTGAAGGATCGCATCAACCGATGTGTTGAACTTTGCCGCGATTTTCCGCAGGGTATCACCTTTCTGCACGTAGTAGGTCTGTCCAGAAGAAGGGGGCGGTGGTGGCGGGGGTGTAGTGGAATGATCATAGACCTTGATCTGCTGTCCTTCGTAGATCACGTTTCTATTTGTAATCTCCGGGTTGTCGGCAAGCAGGATGTCAATAGTGGTGCCAAAGCGGGTTGCCAAACCTTTAAGAGAATCACCGCGAGCAACAACATAGACGAAATATCCACCATCGGTACCGAGAATGGTACCCGGCAACTGCAAGACCTGTCCCGGATAGATCAGATTGCCAGACCCGATCTCGGGATTCGCTCGTTGCAGGGCCGAGACGGTCGTGCCACAACGCTCAGCGATCTTGCGCAACGTGTCGCCTTTTACGACGGTGACGCTGGAACCGCATCCAGCCGCCGCATAGGCCGAGGATGTAGTTGCAAACGTGGCAAATAACATTGCCATAAGAACAAAAGACTGTAATATTTTTTTGGTGTTCATCGAAACCTCCATTTCGTTATAACCATACAGAAGATGATTCTCAAATTAAAAAAGTTCCCGGTGTTACCCTCAGATTACTCCTAGGGTGACACCGGGAATATAACAATTGTATTGCAACAGTATGGATTAGCGCTTCTTACCCTTCGATTTGGGCTTGGATTTATTGGCAACCGACTTTGCCTGCACTGGCACAGCCGCCGCTGGAGCCTTCTCCACTATATACGCATCCCGCAAGTTGACTGGATGAGCTGATTTCTCACGTATACGCAAATTAAGCAACTCCACAAGGATCGAGAAGCCCATCGCGAAGTAAATATATCCCTTCGGAATATGTTGGTGCAATCCTTCGACGATCAGGGTGAAACCGATCAACAACAGGAAGGACAAAGCCAGCATCTTAATCGTGGGGTGTTTCTCCACAAAATGAGCGATGGGGCCAGAAGCAAAGATCATCACCCCAGCCGCGACGACCACAGCAATGATCATGATCATCAATTCATTGGCCATACCCACAGCAGTAATCACTGAGTCAAGCGAGAAGACAATATCGAGCAGCATGATCTGGATGATGACGCTCCAGAACGACGCATACACCTTGGAAGAGGCATGTCCTTCCACGCCTTCCAACTTATCATGGATCTCATGCACGCTCTTCCACAACAAGAACAAACCACCCGCCAGCAGAATCAAGTCGTGGCCTGAGATGCCGACGTTAAGCAAAGGCAGGGTAAAGAACGGCTCTTCTAAACTGATGATCCATGAAAGGGAAAGCAACAACAAAATACGGGTAATAACCGCCATCGAAATGCCGGTCATACGAGCGCGATCACGTTCCGCTTCTGGCAGTTTCCCCGCCAAGATCGAAATAAAGATCACATTGTCCACGCCCAACACAAGTTCAAGCACAACCAGGGTAATCAAAGCAACCCAAGCTTCGGGCTGTGAAACCCAATCAAACGACAACCATTCCATAACCATTCCTCCAGAGTAAAGTAGCAAGAGTATAACTTAATTTGGTTCAAAACCTTGTGGCACTATGCCATACACGCCACGCATTTCTTTTGGCAAAGCCTTTGCTAAAGTGAACATCAAACGGTCAGTCAGCGCCAGCGGACTCTCCCCAGCATTCGGCGTAATAGGCGGCAGGATCTGAATGTGGACACGTGCCCGGTGTGGAATCTTCTTAAAAAACTGGTCTGACCCTTGGACCGTTATTGGCACAATGGGACATCCCGCTTCAATCGCAAGTTTGGCTGTTCCTGTTTTAGCGACCTTTAGCCCAGCCCCTTGCGATCTCGTCCCTTCTGGGAACATGCCGAGGACAAGTCCGTGACGCAAGATTTTCAACGCATGGTCCATCGCCCACTGATCTTTCTCTCCACGATTGACAGGGAAACTGCTTAGGTTCCGCATCAAAATATCCATCACAGGATTTTTGAACAACTCAGCCTTCCCCATGAAAAATATCACACGAGGGACAGAGAACTGTATTGGGAACACATCGAAATTTGTTACATGGTTCGCCGCAAGAATAGCCGCCCCTTCGTAAGGAAAATTTTCAAGTCCGCTGACCTCGTATTTCATAACAGGGTAAAAAATAGCGCGGGCAAACAAGATCAATGCCCGGCGCTGGAAAGTGTCAGCGAAATAGAATTTCTTTTTGTCTCTAGAATCAGGTTCAAGTGGGGAATGAGGCGCTGAGTCCATAGTGAAAAATCGGTCACCTAAAGTGGATTATACTTGCAATCACAATTTACCAATCGATAAAGGAGTTAGTCAAAATGTATATTGACCCCAACACAGGCGGCATCCTGTTTCAGGCACTGGCCGGAGCGTTAGTAGCTGTTTCAGGTGTATTATTTATTTTTTCACGCAGAATCAAAGAAGGGATTGCCAAACTTCGCCGCCGTTCACGTGAAAACAAAGAAGAAACCCAGGAATAGACTAGTTTTGCATGAAGACTCTTATTCTGGGGTTTGATTCCTTTAACCCTGCAACGTTCGAAGATATGTTGGGCAAGGGACAAATGCCCAACTTTGAAAAGTTCAATCAGTGGAACGGATATTCCCGTTTAGATGTTTGCTCTCCCCCACAGACCGAGGTTTCATGGACGAGCATTGCCACCGGCACAGACCCGGGTGGCCACGGCATCTTCGATTTCGTTCATCGCGACCCAGGCACATATATGCCCTATGTGTCCATTTTGCCGACACGCAAAAGCGCATTGGGTGAGCAGTTCGTTCCCCCTTACACAGCCAAAACTTTTTTTGAGGAAGCCTCTGAATTAGGCTACCCCGCAACAGCGCTGTGGTGGCCGGCCATGTTCCCTGCCCGCCCTGAATTACCGGTGATGACCATCCCCGGCCTTGGCACACCCGATATCCGTGGACAACTTGGGGTGGGTACGTTCTTCACAACCGAAACCGAAGAGAAGAAAAAAGTTCGCGTTGTGAAATTAGAATCGACTGGGAAGAATCGTTATCAAGCTGAACTGCCGGGGCCGCAAGTACCGAGCAAGACGGGGCCGAAGTTCATCACTCTGCCACTCACCCTCGATATCATTGATAACAACCTCGCTGAACTCTCTATTGATGGCAAAAAGATTCAACTTCGTTTGGGCAAGTGGAGTGAGATCATTGAGTTGAAATTCAAAGCAGGGCTTCTCGTCAACGTCCATGCAATCACACAGGTCATTCTCACAAATACAAACGGCGTTGTCCGTTTTTATGTTCAACCCTTGCAGATCCATCCGCTTCATTCCACATTCAACTACACAGCATCGAAATCATTCGTCAAAAAGTTGTGGACGGAAGTCGGCCCGTTCCTTACGCTCGGCTGGCCGCAGGACACCACCGGTCTCGAAGATGGTTGTATCAACGACGAACAATTCCTAGACCTCTGCCAACTCATCTTCGATCAACGCATCCGCATTCTCTATCATCTGATGGGCGATTTTCGTGAGGGTGTACTCGCGGCCATCTTTGATGATCTCGACCGCGTGCAACACATGTTTTTCCACAACCGGCAGGATATCGTCCGCGATTGGTATCAGCGGTTGGATCGTTTCGTCGGTGATGTACAGCAGAAAATCTCAGGCTGGGATAGCAAGCATCGTTTCATCGTGATGTCGGATCATGGCTTTAGCAACTTCCAGCACAAGGTCCATTTGAATCGCTGGCTTCTCAATGAAGGTTATCTTGCATTCAAGAATGGCAACACATCGGGCGATCTCACCCATGTGGATTGGGCCAAGACCCGCGCGTATTCTGTTGGTCTCAACAGCATCTACTTGAACATTCAAGGCCGCGAGGGGCAAGGCATCGTCCAACCTGACGCGATCGAAAGTACATTGGCTGAGATCAAAGATAAATTGGTCAACTGGAAAAACTCCAATGGGGACTCAGTTGTCGAAAAAGCACGACTCAAGCACGAGGTGTACTCCGGTCCCTACACACGCCTCGGCCCCGACCTTATAGTTGGGTACGCCGCAGGATACCGTTCCTCCGCTGAGACCGGGGTCGGCAAAATTCCTGAAGCGGTCATGGAACCCAATACCGATCACTGGGGTGCCGATCACTGTATGGATGCAGATATCGTGCCCGGTGTATTGTTTGCCAACCGTGACCTGCGCGATTTTGGGGCCATCTCCTTCCGCGATATTCCCTTCCTCGCCATCGGCAAACACCTCGACCAATCCCATGTCAAACCGCCCTCGCACTCCGCCGGTGGACAAGGTCAAAAAGATATTGAGGAAAGATTGAAGGGCTTGGGATACTTGTAGTGAAAAACCCATTGTCTTTATTCAGTAAAAAGAAACAACCCAAACTACCTGTTGTCATTGTGTCGGGCCTGCCAAGGTCTGGTACTTCCATGATGATGAAGATGCTCGTGGAAGGTGGCCTGCAAGCTGTCACCGACGGCTTGCGTCAGGCCGACAACGACAACCCCAATGGATATTTCGAACTCGAAGCCGTCAAAGAGATGACGCGAGGCAACCTGACGTGGATGGATGGCGCCAATGGCAAGGTTGTCAAAGTCATCTCATCCCTGCTTGAATATTTGCCGCCACAACATTCTTATAAGATCATCTTCATGGAACGGGAACTGAGCGAAGTCCTTGCATCACAGCAGAAGATGCTCACGAACCGAAACGAAACTTCCACAGTGGAAGATGAAGAGATGAAACAACAATTTCAAGGTCACCTCAAGACAGTTAGAGCCTGGCTCGTGCGGCAACCGAATATCGAAGTGCTGTACGTCAATTTCAACGCGCTCATGGCAACCCCTGAACCCTTCTGCTCCCGTATCGTGGAGTTCCTTGGTCTGCCCATGAATCTTGAACACATGCTATCTGTGCCCAACAAGAATTTATACCGAAACCGTTCATGATTTGAAAAAGCGCAATTTGTGACCGCTCTGGGTATAATTTGGCCCCGGAACTTGAATTAATGTTACGAACCTACTCCAAACAGGGACTCTGGTCCCTTTTCTTAATGTGCGCCTTCCCATTTCATCTTTGGGCTCTCATCATGGCCTTCCGGGATATATCCTGGGTAGCCGAGCGGACCAATACATGGGACGCTGTCGGTGTGGTGGCATATGGGCTGTTATTGGCGCTAGTTGAAAGTATTCTTGTATTTCTTATTTTCACAGCAATTGGTTTTGTCTTGCCAAAACAATGGGATGTTGATACACGCGTTGCATTTTTGAGTCTTATCGTCCTTATCATTACTCTGTGGGGAATACTTAGCCAGTTCTTCTTTCTTTGGAATATCAATCTCCCCGCCCCGCTGATGCAGGCTCTTGCTCGTAACGCACATCCCCTACGCGTTTTATATGCAGGGAGTTTGATCATCGTTATCCCAACGGTCATACTTCCCGTGTATTTCTTCTTGCGTACGAACAAAGTATTCCTGTTCATGCAGGAATTGATCGAGCGTCTTTCCACATTGACCATGTTGTATCTGTTCTTTGACCTTATCGGTTTGATCGTGGTGGTCATCCGTAATATTGGATAAATCATGAAACGTCCCATTTCACGCAGAGATTTTTTGAAGCTGGCTGGGGTTTTACCCGCTGGTGTTGCCGCTTCACAAACCTTTACCAAA
The DNA here is from genome assembly GCA_016721115.1 of Candidatus Defluviilinea proxima. Taxonomy (NCBI): domain Bacteria; kingdom Bacillati; phylum Chloroflexota; class Anaerolineae; order Anaerolineales; family Candidatus Villigracilaceae; genus Candidatus Defluviilinea; species Candidatus Defluviilinea proxima. Next base: position 2,271,026 of record JADKIW010000001.1, on the reverse strand, counting down.
CTTGGAATGCCACAACCCCTGCAAAGCGGACAAGCGAACGTACTTGTGATCGTTTTCGATGCACTCTCCGCGTATCACCTATCCATGCACGGTTACCCACGCGAGACCATGCCTAACATTACAAGGCTGGCGGAGCGAGCTGTCGTGTATCACAACCATTATGCAGGAGGAAATTTCACGACACCCGGTACAGCATCCATTTTGACTGGGACGCTCCCATGGACACATCGCGCATTTCAATCCAATGGCACAGTGAGCGACGACTTTATCACGCGTAATATATTCAGCGCCTTCAAAGATCATTACGGGATCGCCTATACCCATAATCCATGGGCAAATAAGATCCTGAGCACGTTCGGCAGTGAAATCGATGAGTTAATCCCTTGGTACTCACTCTTTCTCGGCTCGCAAGATGATGGGTTCATTCATACTCTTTTCAAGAACGATGACGATATCGCCTCGTTAAGTTGGACGCGCAACATCAACATAAAAGAGCAAGGCACCGCCTACTCACTGTTGATATCACATCTCTATCAACTCCTGCGCGAGAAGCATATCGCGGATTACAGGAAACTATTCCCGCGTGGCATTCCGTCCATTGAAGCTTCACAGAATGTATTCACACTCGAAGATGCCGTGGATTGGACTGTCAAACGCCTGCCTGCCCTGCCCCAACCATTCCTTGGGTATTTCCATTTTCTGCCGCCGCATGATCCTTACCGAACCTCACAAGAGTTTTATGGCCGCTTCGGGCAGGATGGTTACGCACCGGTCGACAAGCCCGATGACTCTGTCTTCTCACAGAAAAAATCCAAGGCAGAGATGCTGAAACAGCGTACTGAGTACGATGAATTCATTCTGTATGCAGACAAGGCTTTCAACGATCTGTACATGAAATTGGAATCGCTTGGCTTATTGGAGAACACCTGGCTTGTGCTTACGTCTGATCATGGTGAAATGTTCGAACGTGGTATAGTAGCGCATGGCACGGACTCGATGTATGAGCCAGTCATCCGAACGCCATTAATGATCTTTGAACCGGGGCGCAAATCTCGCACAGACGTATACACGAATACCAGCGCGATAGACCTTCTACCCACCCTCCTGCATGTAACGGGGCAGGCGGTTCCGGAATGGGCCGAAGGGGAAGTATTGGCTCCTTTCGCTGAATCAGCTTCGGGGTCGGAAAGAAGCGTGTATACGATGAGATCCACAAAAAACGGGAAGTTTGTCCCCCTTACGCATGCATCCGTCACATTGACGAAAGGACGATATAAGCTACACTATTATTTTGGATACAGTGAACGCAATATATCCGAATTGGTCAAGCTGTTTGATGTAGAATCGGACCCGGAAGAATTGGTTGACCTCTCATCATCACAAAAAGCAATTACAACCGAACTTTTGAACGAATTAAAGATAAAATTAGACACTGTTAATCAGCCCTATCTATAACTCGTGATCGGTTATAAAAACATATTGGAGAAAAAAAATGGACACTATTATCGAAAGTATTTCAGCATTGGAAGTTCTTGACTCGCGCGGCAACCCGACCGTTGAGGTTGAAGTTGCGCTTGCGGACGGTTCATGGGGACGCGCGGCTGTGCCGTCAGGCGCATCCACCGGCATACATGAAGCGCTTGAATTGCGCGACGGCGACAAGAAACGCTATCTTGGCAAGGGCGTTTCGCAGGCTGTGGCGAACGTCAACGGCGTGATCTCAGACGAACTCTTCGGCTGGGATGCAACCGACCAGAAAGGTCTTGATGCCGCATTGCTCGAACTGGATGGCACACCCAACAAATCAAAGCTCGGCGCGAATGCAATTTTGGGTGTGAGCCTTGCCGTTGCTAAAGCTGCGGCCAACTCTTTGGGTCTGCCGCTCTATCGCTACCTCGGTGGCGTGTATGCGCACGTGTTGCCTGTGCCGATGATGAACATCTTGAACGGTGGCGCACACACTGCCTGGCAATCGACTGACATGCAGGAATTCATGGTCATGCCGTTCGGTGCTCCTTCTTTCTCTGAAGGCTTGCGCTGGGGCGCGGAGATCTACCACGCGTTGAAATCCGTGTTGAAGGAAAAGGGCTATGCCACACTCGTCGGTGATGAAGGCGGTTACGCTCCTGCTTTGAAGGCCAACGAGGAAGCTCTCGAAGTCATTCTTTCTGCCATTTCAAAGGTAGGTTTCAAAGCCGGTCGCGGACTCGATGTCGCCATCGCGCTTGATCCTGCCGCTTCTGAACTCTATGAAGAAGACAGCAAGATGTACAACCTCCGCAAGGAAGGCAAGAAGTTGACCGGTGAACAGATGGTTGAATTCTGGGCCAAGTGGGTCAAGGATTATCCCATCGTCTCCATCGAAGATGGTCTTGCACAAGACGACTGGGAAAGCTGGAAGTTGGCTGTCAAAACCTACGGTGACAAATGCCAGATCGTCGGTGACGATTTGCTCGTGACCAACCCCGAACGCGTCCGCAAGGCGATCAAAGAGAACGCCGCAAACGCTTTGCTCGTGAAGGTGAACCAGATCGGTTCCTTGACCGAGACCATCGAAGCCGTGGACGAATGTCAGCGTGCTGGATGGCGTGCGGTCACCAGTCACCGCTCTGGCGAAACCGAAGATGCGACCATCGCAGACATCGCTGTGGCGCTCAACACAGGTCAGATCAAGACCGGTGCTCCCGCCCGCTCTGACCGTGTGGCGAAATACAATCAACTGCTCCGCATCGAAGCAGAACTCGGCGATACCGCCAAATACGCTGGCTGGGCTGCGCTGAAGTAAGTTAACTAAAACTAACCGTCATTGCGAGGAGGGCTACGCTCTCTTCGCAATGACGGTTTTATTTTTGGGAGGGAACCATGTCTGAGCAAGAGGATATTAAGAGATATTTTGCCAACAGGCAAAAAGAGATCGACGGGGCGGCATTATATAACGTACTGGCAGAAAAAGAATCACAACCACAAATGGCAGAGGTCTATCGCAAGTTGGCGGCAAGCGAAGAGAAACACGCCGCAACCTGGGAAAAGAAACTCTCTGACCTTAAAGTGACCATTCCCCCGCGCAAACCGACCTGGCGCGCCGCGACCATGATCTGGCTGGCACAACGATTCGGCACACAGTTCGTACTTCCAACAATTACCAGCAACGAAAAAGCCGATAGTCAAGCATACGATGGACAGTCCGATGAAGAGGCGAAGGAGTTTTCGCTCGAAGAAAAATCTCATGCGCGCTTACTTTCCGTTGCGTCCACTTCCACAGGCGGCATGTCTGGTGGAGTCGTTGCCCAACTCGAGGGACGTCACAAAGCCAGCGGAGGCAATGCCCTGCGCGCGGCAGTCCTCGGCGCGAACGACGGTCTCGTATCCATTCTCAGCCTCACAATGGGTGTAGCAGGTGCAACCAACTCACGTCCTGATATTCTGATCGCAGGTCTCGCTGGTGTACTCGCAGGTGCAGGTTCGATGGCGCTTGGCGAATGGCTCTCGGTGCAAAGTTCGCGTGAACTCTACGAACATCAGATCAAGATCGAAGCGGAAGAGATCGCAGAAAACCCTGAGGAGGAGCAGGAAGAACTTGCTCTGATCTATCAATCGAAAGGCCTGCCTGAAGACCGCGCACGCGAGATGGCGGCACACATGATGGCAGACAAAGCCAACATCCTTGACACGCTCGCGCGCGAAGAGCTCGGCATCGACCCCGAAGAACTCGGTGGCTCTGCATATGAAGCCGCATTCACATCGTTCTTCCTTTTTGCGTTCGGTGCGCTCTTCCCGATGCTCCCCTACTTCTTCTGGAGCGGCACACTCGCCATCGCCCTCAGTCTCATCGTCAGCGCCATCGGTCTCTTCATCATCGGTGCCGCAATCACCTTGATGACAGGTAAAAGCGTTTTATTCTCTGGCACGCGTCAAGTGCTGGTCGGCATCGCCGCCGCCGCGCTCACGTATGGTATCGGTAAATTAATCGGCGTTTCCCTCGGTTAAAAACAAAGGACGGGTTTGACCCGTCCTTTTGATTTAAATCTTGTTTGCGTATTTATCCGCAAACAATGCAGGCTGTCCGCCTGTGTGCCAGAATAGCACCGTCTCATCCTTCTTGAAAAATCCCTTGCGGATCAGATCGATCATCCCCGCCGCAGCGCGCCCCGTGTAGACTGGGTCAAGTAGAAGACCTTCATACTTTGCAAACAGATTGACCGCTTCGCGCTCCGCGTCGGTCAACACGCCGTAACCTGCTCCACAATAATCGGCATTTGCCAACACATCGGCCTGAGTAAACTCAATCCGCTCCCCCAGCCTTTCACTCGCTGACGAGGCCAACGCTGACACATTCTTTTTCAACCACTCTTCCGATTCATCAATGCTGATTCCCAACACATTGCCCTTGAATCCAAACAGGCGCTGACCTAATACCAATCCCGCATGTGTCCCACCGGAGGATGTGCCGAAGACAATCCAGTCGGGTTCAGAACTCCGAGTTTTTGAAAAACTCGGAGTTCTCGTTTGCTCCATCAACTCTTCCATCGCAAACGCATATCCCAACGCCCCAGTCGAACTCGATCCGCCATACGGGACGAGGTACGGCTTCTTCCCCTCCGCAACAGCGTTATCAAAAGTCTCTTGCAAGATTCGATCTCTATCCTTGCGATCAGGCACGGCGATAACCTTCGCGCCAAATAAAGTATCAAGCAACAGATTCGCGGACGGTTGAGCTGGCAAATCCCCTGTCAACACGAGCGTGCATTCAAATCCATACCGCGCCGCCGCCGCCGCAGTCTGACGACAATGATTCGATTGCATCGCTCCGCCAGAGATCAACATCGTCGCGCCTTGTTCTTGTGCTTCTGCAATCAGAAACTCCAGTTTGCGAGTCTTGTTGCCACCAAAGGCGAGTCCCGTTTGGTCGTCGCGTTTGACGAGGATTCGAGGTCCGCCCAGGGCTTTGGTCAAACGTGGCAATTCTTCAATTGGAGTTGGGAGATGGGCAAAATGGAGGCGGGAGATTTTATTCATGTTATCTCTTTTCAAATATGCTCAGGTGGTTGAGTAGCCCGAAGCGATAGCGAAGGGCGTACCGAAACCACCACTAAGCAAAACAATTTCAGTTACTTGATGGTTTCGATACGCTCGCAACAACCGCTCGCTACTCAACCATCGGGGTATTCAAGAAACTACGCCCCTAAATTCTGTTTTGTCTTCGCTTTTCCATGCGAACGCATTACATCCAACACACGTGGAATGACTTCCGAATACATCTTATACCAAAGCGGGCTGGGTGCAAAATCATACGCGCCGAGTGTACGAACGACCTTTCCACCAAGTCCCTCTTTGAAGCGATAGACTCCCCACATCGAGTCACTTTCATCGAACACTTCAGGCGCACCCCACAGATCATAAGCAGTGCATCCCTTTGCCTTCGCACGCTTCATCGCTTCCCATTGTAAAAGGTAGGTTGGCATCTTCTCACGGTGCACATTGCGCGACATGCCGTACACATAATACGCACGCCTAGCAAAGTAAAAGACGAAGATCGCCGCGACAGGTTCACCGTCCACTTCGGCGATCAATGGTTCGGCCAACGGTATTGACGATTGACGATTGACGATTGACGATTGACCGCCCGTCATGAATAGTTCCCACACGGTTTTGTAGTACCCCTCATCACGGATCACAAAGCCATCGCGCACAGATGTCTCCGCATACATCTTGTAAAGCATGGGCAAATCTACCAGCGTGCCTACGCGCAAAGCAACACTTTTCTTTTCAGCGAGACGGATGTTGTAACGAGTCTTCTGCTTCATCCGCGCAAGCATTTCTTCTTCAGTTGGATTCAAGTCAATGAGGACTGTATTCCTGAACTGGATCTGATCCGATGAATATTCCCACCCTCTCCGCTTCAACTCGGACATCACAGCCTGCCCATTGTTTTCTGGAGCATCTTCCTCGCTGGCAGGGACTCCCGTTCCCAGCACAACATCGGGGTCCACTTTCAGAAAGATCGCTCCCTGTTTCTTCGCAAAGGACTGCAGGTCATCGAGCACACGAGTCCGCACGGATTCATTCGTCCAATCGAGGAGAGGCCCTTTAGGAGAATATAGAACCGAGAGACGTGCGGCGAATCCGTTGCGGAGGATTTGGCGTTTGAGGATGAGTATGGCGGCGAGGTAGTTATCAGTAAGCAGTGAACAGTCATCAGTTACTGAAAACTTATCTTCCGTCCACACCGCATAAAGCGGCTCCCACCCATACTTCGCCTTCACCTGCCCCCATTCGTAGGTTTGGAGAAAGTGTGGATTGGGTAGATTGGAGATTAGAGAATTCCAATTTGAAACAGTCATAAAATCTCAATGATCACAGTGAATATCAAACCAAATTTTTACATTCAACTTAGCAAGACGTAAAAGAAGCTCAGGCTCTATTTCCATGCTAATTCGCCCATCAGGCATAATCCAAAAACAACTTACACGAGCATCAACATTCTTATTTGCAAGAATTTCTTTGAGCTCTTCTTCAACCGGTGTAAGCACGCCAAGCAACCATTCAAAATGCGGTTGTGGATTGTTGGATGAAAATCCTTTATTGTCCGAATCTATACTCCAACAGCCATGTTGCCATAACTGTTGTTGCTCATCAGTGTTTGCCTTTACATCACCACGTTTAAAAGAGAGTGTTGGCTTTACACCTAGCCTTGCCGTAAGATCATCGGAATTTAAATCTTTCCCAGTGATAGTAAAACTGACATATAAACGCCCATTAGAGTTTTTGGCTTGTCCGTTTGTTGCTTGGTCATACTGAGTATCACTCATTTGAACAAAAATCTCCTTAATCACAGGCTACATACTTGGTATAAAGCCAATACAAAAGCGGATTATAGACTCGGTCCATGGCTTGTGCCATGCATTCCTAATTTCCACTCAGCAATAATTTTATCGTGCCCACCCTTTGTCAGGTATGCAGGGATTTCATCAGGGGCAAAATATCCAGCAGAAGTTGCTTCGTTGTTTATATTCATTATCCCTGAAATTTTGGTTGCCTTATAAACAAAGGCAACACCGTTACCACGAGGGTCATCGTCAAAGTAGTAGGTTTTAACCAGATCGCCAAGTTCCACATCCAACCCTGTTTCTTCAAGAACTTCCCGCTTTGCCGCATCTCTCGGGTCTTCATCTGCTTCGACATAACCAGCAGGGATCATCCAACTACCAAGCCAGGGTTCATGAGCACGCTGCAATAACAACAATTTGTTATCTTGTTCGATAATGACAGCCGCGCCCACTTTTAGTTGAAGGTAATGCACCCATCCACATTTGGGACAAACTTCGCGCTCACGATGGTCAACATGGCGCAGTTCAAGTTCACTTCCACATTGATAACAGTAATGAGTTGTCATTCACGGTTTCCCATAAACTTCAAATACGCCCAATACAATAACGGATTATAGACTCGGTCCATGGCTTGCGCGGCACGTTTGAGTTCACCGCCAAATCCACGTTTGAAACGATAGACACCCCATAAGCCATCGTGGCAGGACTCGAAGTTGGCTTCGAGTGTAGCTTCGTCTTCATCAGGGACGCCCCAGAGATCATACTCTTCACAACCATGAGCCTTTGCCCATTTCATCGCTTCCCATTGCAAGAGGTAAGTCGGCATGCGGTTGCGTTCTTCGTCTGTGGATGCGCCGTAGAGGTAGTAGGCGCGACGTCCATTGCGAGCGACAAATAAGGCGGCGAGTGGCTTGCCTTCGTATTCAGCCACCAGGATTTCGCCCAAACCTTTGGGTTGGAGAAGTTCATACGCTCGCTTGTAATATTCCAGCGAATGGATTCCAAACCCGTCACGCCCGCCTGTGACTGTCATCATCTTGTGAAAGGACTCGATGTCGTTCGAGGCGCGGACAATCACTTCTTTTTTCTCGGCGAGGCGGATGTTGTAGCGAGTCTTTTGTTTCATTTTCGCCAGTATCTCATCTTCATTTCCTCGAATATCTATGATGATGGTGCGAGGCGGTTGAATATTATGAGGCGAAGTTGCAAGTTTCAAGTTCCAAGTTTCAGGTTTTTCGCCTGTCCAAAAATCGGGTTCGAGTTTGAGAAAGATAGCGCGGTTTTGTTTGCAGACTTGGTCAATTTCAGGCAAAAGAGATTGGTCAAAGTTTGCTTTAGGGATATAGCCCACAGTAAACCCCAAAGGTAATTTGCGAAAGAGAATTTGTACGCCAAAGTTGCTAGTTGCAACCCGAACTGGTTTCCACCCAAACGCAGACTTCAACTCGCCCCACTCCCCTGTTTGGAGGAGGTGGGCGTTGGGGTGTTGAGAGATGAAGTGGTTCCAGTCGGTGAGGGAGATGATAGGCATGATTGTGTTTAAAGTTTAGCAGGTAGAAACGTTCAAACCTGTAAACGTGGCAACTTAGATCATTGATGTTATATCAGGTTGCGGCGTTTCACGGATGGAAGAGCCAGGGACGAGTTCATCCAACAACTTGATGATAGCTTCAGTATCGTTGGAATGGCTGAGGCGAGAGAAATGTTCAATGGTCTGAATCAGGTTTGGGCTTAGGGATGAAGCGTCGTTATCGAGGCGGGAGATATCGGGGTGAAGAGTCGGTTTGAGAGGCGTATCTTCGTCCCACAGTTCTTCCGTCAATTTTTCTCCGGGACGAATGCCCGTGTAGGCAATGGCGATGTCGCGATGAGGCTCGAGACCAGAGAGTCGAATGAGGTCTTCGGCAAGATCAAGAATGCGGACAGGCTCGCCCATATTGAGGACAAATGTTTCGCCGCCCTGCTCCATGGATGCGGCTTGGAGAACGAGATAGACCGCTTCAGGGATGGTCATGAAAAAACGATACATATCGGGATGCGTGATGGTGACGGGGCCGCCGTTGGCAATCTGATTTTTAAATTTGGGAATGATACTGCCACGACTTCCAAGAACATTACCAAAGCGAACAACAGTAAACGCATGTTGCGTAACGCTCGCAGTGTGTATAACGATCATTTCGGCGAGACGTTTGGTTGCGCCATAGATGCTCGAAGGGCGAACAGCTTTATCTGTGGAGATGAGAACGAAACGTTCGACGTTATGCGTAATGGACACCTGTGTGAGGTTATGTGTACCGAGGATGTTGTTCGTGACCGCTTCAACAATGTTTGCTTCCATAAGCGGAACATGCTTGTGTGCGGCGGTGTGAAAAACAATTTGCGGTTGATACTGTGCAAAGATTGGCACAAGGCGTTCTTGATTGCGAATATCGGCGATAACGGGATAAATGGCGAGATCGGGATAATCGTTTTGCAATTCGAGGAGAATCTCAAAGATGCTGTTCTCTCCATGACCGAGGAGCACAAGTTCGGCTGGATTGCGACGCACGATCTGACGACAGAGTTCGCTTCCAATAGAGCCACCCGCACCTGTGACAAGAACGCGTTTGCCTTCGAGAGCGGCGCCTACCGCATCATCATTGACACGAATAGGTTCACGGCGCAAGAGGTCAGTGATGTCGACTTCGCGGAGGCGGGAGACATTGACCCTGCCACCGATAAGTTCGTAGATGCCAGGCATCGTGCGAGAGGGAATTCCCTTGAGGCGGCAAACGTCATTGACCATGCGGACAAGTTGTCCTGGAGCGGAGGGAATGGCGATGATCACTTCTTCGATGTTATGTTGGTCGATGGCATTGGCAAGGTCTTTCACCCTGCCAATTACGGTCACACCATGGATCGAATGTTTTTGCTTAGCGGAGTCATCATCGAGGAAGCCAACAGGGATCAGATTCAGTTGAGATGATTTTTGCAGTTCACGTACAACCAACGCACCCGCGTCCCCTGCACCAATGATGATGGCGCGCTTGGTCTTTCCGTTTGTGCGTGAGGTCGTGGATTGTTCAGCAAGAATACGAAGCGCAAAACGAGAACCGCCAATGAGAACAAGCGAGAGGAGCCAGTCGATGCCTAGAGCAGAGCGAGGCATACCAGGGTACACATTACCTGTTACATACAAAACTGCCATGACGCCTGAAGTCAATACAGACGCAGTCGTTACCGCAACAGTAATCAAACGTAGTTCACCCGTGCTGGCATAGATCCATAAGCGGCGATATAAACCAAATGAAAAATACGTGGGGATTTTGATCGCGAGCGCCACTACGCACATCAACATGGCGGCGGGGAAATAAAATGGTAACTCGCCCACGTCGAGCCGCAACGCAAAACTTCCCAACACCGAAATGATGATGAGAGCTATATCTCCGAAGAGGACAAAGCGATTACGAACATGGGAGCGAGGACGGGACATGAAATAATAAAAGGCTGAAAATTAGTTATTACGCATCCATTCAACGACTTCTCTTAAACCGTCGGCCAATGAAACCTGCGCTTCAAAGCCCATCACAACTTTTGCTTTTTGCGGGCTTCCGATAGAACGATAAAGGTCTCCTGCACGAGGCGGAGCAAATTCATGTTTCGGCGCATTTGGGAACATGGTATACAAAACATCGAGCAGGTCAAGCAGGCGGGTTTCAATGCCCGTGCAAACGTTGAAAACTTTTCCCGCTGCATCAGGATGTTCAGAAGCAAACAAGTTGGCACGCACCACGTCACGCACATTGATGAGGTCACGGGTTTGTCCGCCATCGCCATAGATCGTGATCGGTTTGCCGTCCAGTAATCGGCGTGCAAATATCGGCACAGCGGCGGCGTACATTGAGTCAGGTCGCTGGCGTGGACCATATACGTTGAAGTATCGCAATGCGACCACTTCGAAGTCAAACTCTTTCGTGAACAAGTCAGCATACATTTCATTGACCCGCTTCGATACAGCATAAGGGGATTTTTGCTGAAGTTCTGCATCTTCAATTGAGGGGAGTGCGTCTGAATCTCCATAGACTGCTGCACTAGACGCAACTACTGCACGCCTGACACCTGCTTTACGAGCCGCATTGAACAACAATGACGTGCCCGTGATATTCACATCAAAACATTCCTGCGGTTCTTCCATGGATTGCGCGACAGAGACAAAAGCCGCTTCATGGAACAAGATGTCGACGCCCGAAACAGCCGCTTTCACGTCTGAAGCGTTCCGCACGTCTCCTTCTTGAATTTCGAGTTGATCCCGTCCGAATTGCTGGGTCAACGCTTCGATATTTTCGCGTTTGCCGGTGCTGAAGTTATCCAATATACGAACAGATGTGCCCTGCTCAAGCAAGGCGCTGACAATATGCGACCCAATAAAGCCCGCACCACCAGTAACAAGATATTTCATCATCTACCTGTTCTCCGTAAAACAGTGCTTATCGTTCGTAAAATGATTTGGAAATCCATCGAGATGGTGCGGTGTTTGATGTAATACAAGTCATATTCAAGCTTGATAGATGTTTCGGTAACACTGGCAACATAGCCATAATTGATCTGCGCCCATCCCGTAAGACCAGGTTTGACAAGTAAACGTGCTCTGTAAAAAGGAACCTGTTTCTGATACTCTTCAACCAATTCAGGCACCTCGGCACGCGGACCAACAAGGCTCATATCTCCACGAAGTACATTCCAAAATTGGGGAAGTTCATCGAGACGCGCCTTTCGTATAAAGTTACCCACACGAGTGATACGAGGGTCATTCTCCAACGTTCTACGAATATCACCATATGAATCGGTGTTTTTACGCATACTACGAAATTTGTAGATAGTGAATGTTGAACGTCCACGGCCTAACCGGGGTTGCGAGTAGAAAATGGGCAAACCAGAGTCGAAATAAATAGCCAACCCCAAAAATGGAGTGGCAATCAATAAAATTAAAAGTCCAACAATTCCGCCAACAATATCGATCAACCGTTTGAACAGTTCATAGAAACCACTTACAGGCAACCCATCCACAAAGGAACGGATGATCCAATCCGATTCCAAATGATGGATCGGAACGCGACTCGTCATCTCTTCATAAAGGATGGGCATACGGGTCACATCCACACCTTTTCCTGAGCATCCAAAATGGTCTGAAAAGTTGCGCCTCGAATTTCCCCATTAATCGCAACGACAAGGTCAGAAATGCGGTATGCATCGATCAACTCAAGCAAATTATCACTTCCCCCAAGAACAGGAAGCCCATAAAACTTTTTTCCCACTTTTTGGGCATCATCATCTATAAAGCCAATGATATTAAACGACCTTGTCCCTACAGACTGATATAGTTCGGCCAGAACCTGGCCTGCCTTCCCAGCACCAATCAAGAGAATACGGCGTAGTTGTCCCGTCCGCTTGTAGATGCGGATGAAAATCATGCGCCAGCCAAGGGTCAAAAGGGAAGCGAAAAGAAGAAAAGCACCTACCCCGATACGAGGAAGGTTGGTTGGTTCCTGACGTATGATAAAGACTAACGAATAACCGACCAAACCTAACAACGCAGCGATGGCAATCCCACGTGTTGTTTTACGCCCGCTCCCCGCTACATGAGGTTCATACAACTCCACAAGCAGGATCATCCAAAGAATCGGGAGTAGGTAGAACCAAAAAGGGACTTCGATATTCGTACGCAATTCTGCCAGCAACTGAGCGCGATGAAGAGAAAAGCCCTCCGCAACAAGATCAGAGATGCCTATGTATAGGTTATAACGTCTCCATGTTTCCAATGCAGCAAACATAGAGACAATGGCCATAGCCAGATCGCCAAATAAAAGGATCGTACGATGCTCGCTCGGACGTAATCGCAACGGTGTAGTACGTAGATTATCAGCCATTTAACTTATCATCCAAATTAAAAATACTCCACAAGAACCCAGCACCCCATGTGATATGCATGACGGGGATCGTCAGCGGAAGTCCGATAATCAAATAGGGATTCGCCAAACGAACGGCTTTATCGAATCCGGCAAGTAAAAAAATTGAAAAATAAATAGCCAGCTCTGCGATCAGTACAATCCCAACAACTGGAATAAAAGTGGAAGCCAAGGCCAAAACCAACAAGCTCAAGACGAACAACGGAGGCAGAGCCTGCCTCCATCTTAAAGTATCGGGATATCGCCGAAGCATTCGCCACTTCCAAAATCCATAACGCCAGTACTGGCGTGCAAGTTCCAGAAGTGTGGAACGTGCATAATAAACCGAGCGTATGGACGGATCGAGCCAGATTTTACCACCCGCTTTTCGTATGCGAGCGTTGAATTCATAATCTTCATTTGTAAGCAGGGACTCGTCGAACAAACCCACACGTTCGATCAAAGAACGCTTGAACGAGCCAAACGGGACCGTGTCCACTTCTGCGGCTTGCGTAGCATGGCGATATAACGCATCCCCCACCCCAAGCGGATGTGAGGCCGCAACTGCAATGGATTTAGCGATCCACGTATCTGTACCGGGATGGATCTCCCATACACCACCAACATTATCTCCTCGCCCAGCTTCGATTGCGCTTACACAATTCGCGACATAATCAGGATAAGGCTTGGAATGAGCATCGAGGCGGACAATAATATCGCCACGCGAAGATTCAATAGCGCGGTTCACAGCCGAAGGGATGGAACGAAGCGTATTGTCCACCACGCGAACATTCAAATCAGGGAACACTTTTTGAAACGCAGTAATCGCATCGCGCGTTCCATCCGAAGACATGCCATCAGCAATCACGACTTCCATTTCGGCGCGCGGAAAAGTCTGCTCGCGCAGAGCTGTCAGCAACAAACGAATGGTCGATTGCTCGTTATAACAGGGAATGATGACGGAAACTTTTGGCATAATACGAACTACGGACTACTAATGATAATGCGTAATTCGTAATCCGTGAAAATTATTTTTGCGTAGCAACAAGCGGCAGGTGGATCGTGAAAGTAGTTCCGAGCCCTACCTGACTGCGGACGCCAATTTTACCACCATGCGCTTCAACGATCTCTTTGACTATCGCAAGCCCAAGGCCAGCCCCATGCGCCATACCGCCCGCTCTGGACGGGTCAACTTGATAGAAACGATCAAAAAGACGAGACAACGCTTCATTCGGGACGCCGAGGCCTGTATCAGCAACCGACAGTTCCATCTCAGCCCCAACTTTTTTCGCAGACAGAGTCACCTGCCCCCCAGCGGGCGTGAATTTCAAAGCGTTGTCAACGAGATTCGTAAAGACTTGTGAGAGACGATCGCCATCACCAATCACAGACGGTAGATTTGGCGGGACTTGTAATTGCAATGTCACATTTGCTTTCTCGGCTTGTGGCGTGAATTTCACAACCATATTTTCCAATAAAGCTTTCATATCTACATCTGTCATCGTCAAGTCAGCAGTACCAGCTTCAAGGCGGGCAAGATCAAGAAGATTGAGCGCCATACGATGCATACGACCTGACTCATCATAGATGATCTGCGCGGCCTGCTTGCGTGCTTCGGGTGTATCCGCCGTATTATCAAGGATCGCCTGTGCAAATCCCTGAATGGATGTAAGCGGGGTCTTCAACTCGTGCGAGACGTTTGCAACAAACTCTCTCTGCGAACGCTGACTACTTTGCACCCTCGCGATCATGGAATTGAATGCCCTCGTCAAGTCCTGTACCTCATGCGGACCGCTCGGCTTGATACGTTTGATTTCATCATTCCCTTGCGGGTATTTGCGTGCGGCAAGTACAACCTGTTGGAGTGGGTCTGCCACCCAGCGAGAAAGCGCAAAGGCAAGGATCAACGAAAGCGAGAGCGCGACAACACCCGCTTCAAGGATCGGGAGAAAAAACTCGTCGGCAAAAATATTCAGTACCGCCGCACGCGGACGTGGCGCCGTCACAACCAGTATTTGTCCATTTTGCAGGCGGCTGAAAGTATAGAGCCACACATCGCCCTTTGTATCCAGGGCGGCTTGTGAATTTCTGTTGAGTAGGTTTTTACGAGGAAACGGAATCTGAGGCTTTTCGGGGTTTGTATCCGTCACAACTTCGCGGGTCTTGTCGAAAACAAGCAAACGGACATTATATGTCTTTGAGAGAGTCGAAAGTGCAACGGGATCATTGACTAACTGTTTCGGGTTTTCAAGCACAAGATTCTTAACCGTATTCAATTGTTGCTGGGTCTGACGTGAAAGGACAGGATTACGAAGAAGATACACCAACAAAACCACAGCCACAATGCCAAGAGCCGTGGTGACGATAAATGCATAACTTAACCAAAGACGAGAACGAAGGGATGTAAACATGACTCAAAAGGTGACGATCCCTTTAGATGCGACCATCACCTGCAATAGTTCTTTTATAAATCACAAGCTGACTGTGTAACTTCGTCAACAAGCCATACAACTCATCAACTTCATTGTCAGCCAACACAGACCAGGGACGATAGAAATATTCATCGGTCAACTTGTCGACCTCTTCGCGGATTTCCCTGCCCTTGGGAGTAATACGATAGGCGTCTTGTACATCCGCAGGCTCAGCCCAACCAAGTTCAACAGTTGCCGCAATTGCCACTTCATAATCTTCCGTTCCGTAGCCACGGAAAGTCATTGACCCAGCCATCTGTTTTGCAGTGACAGCGTTTCCCCTTGCGATATAACCAAGCACACTCCACACAATACCCGCCTGCCCATAATGCGGATACGCCGCAGAGAGATGAGAATCATCACGGTAGGCAAACAAATCCAGAAGAGCTTCTTTGATCTGTACGATCAATGGACTCTGCACATTCGCCACACGGAAGCGTTTAACGATGGCCCATTTTTCAGGCGGTTCAGGCGCCTCAAGATTGGCATTGACGATTTGCTTGAGCAAAGCCATGACATGCTTCAATTCATCGTCCGATATCAAATCAAAGCCTGTGAGTTGCTCGTTTCCCACGTTGATGATCTGGCGCACGGCATCCTGTGCCCTGCGTGAAACTTGATATTCTTCATCAGGCAATGGGGTGATCCAACCTTTTACATCGAAACGTGCAAAGGCCTTTTCAAACTGCTCAGGGTTCGTGAAAGGATCACGGTAGAAAAAGTTTTCAACCGAAAAAACTTCCAGACCTAATTCGCTGTAGTAGTACAGCTCTATCGGAATGTCGTTTTTTACGGCGGCATCTTCGATGCTTGGTTCAGTAATTTCCCAAAGTTCTCGAATGGTCGAATAGATCAAGGGCCAGAATCTGGCAAGTGCTTCCATGTCCATCAGGATACCACCAACTTATACCCAACGCCCGTTACAGTTTCGATCCGAACTGAACTACCTTCGATCTTCTTGCGCAGATGTGCTACGTGCACGTCCACTGTTCGTGTCTGGCCGTAGAAATCAAAGCCCCAGGCCTTTTGCAAAATTTGTTCGCGACTGAGGACGAGTCCGCGGTGTTCGGCGAAGGTGAGGAGAAGGTCAAATTCCTGAGTACGCAGGTCAAGGGTCCGATCATTGAGGCGCACTTCCCTTCGAGCAGGATCGATCGAAAGGTCACCAAGTTGTGTCGCTTTGGGCACGTCCACATCTTTTCGTTCGCCACGTCGCAAAATGGCCTTGACTCGCGCCACCAATTCACGCGGATTGAATGGTTTGGTCAGGTAATCGTCGGCACCAAGTTCGAGGCCGAGGATCTTATCGATATCTTCATCGCGGGCGGTGAGCATGAGAATGGCCGTATCGGTTTGGGATGCACGCAAACGACGACAAACTTCGAAGCCATCGAGTTTGGGAAGCATCACATCAAGCACAACCAACGCGGGATGCAGACGGTCAACCGCACTGAGGGCTGATTCGCCATCACCAACCGCTTCGGTGCGAAAGCCTTCGCGCTCCAAATACATGCGGGCAAGTTGAATAATGGACGGTTCGTCGTCTACGAGGAGGATGAGTTCGTTGGGCACGATTAGAAACCAGCAATCAGCTTTGAGCGATTAACGTTTAGTCACCATGAACGGAGGAAAGCAATGCAACACACTCGATCTCGACCAATGCGCCCTTGGGCAATTCAGCAACCGCAACCGTGGAACGTGCGGGAGGATTTTCAGGGAAGAATTCAGAATAGACCATGTTCATATTGGCAAAGTCACGCATATCGAGGATAAAGACCGTAGTCTTGACCACGAAGTTCAGACCTGAGTCTGCTGATTCCAGCACGTGTTTGAGGTTGGTCAGAACCTGTCGAGTTTGGGCTTCTACACCACCTTCAACAAGTTCCATACGGACTGGGTCGAGGCCGATTTGCCCGGCGGTAAACACAAGATTTTCTGTGCGAATGGCTTGAGAGTATGGGCCAATGGCCTTGGGAGCCTTGTCTGTAGAGACGATCTTTTTTCCTTCAGTTGTGTACATGTATGCCTCACGCTTCTGGTTTTAATGAGGCGATTGTACTTCCGTTTGCGAGTTTGTGTAAACGGATTAGACATAGCACCACGTGGCTTTACAAAATCTTAGCGTGCTTCAGCAGCATGAAGAATTAACCGTGAAGCACGCTAAGAAACTGCGAACTTAACTAGGGCGCTGTTGGTGTCTTCACAGGGCGCGGATTGGCTTCACGGAAAGCTTTGATCGCTTCGTGAAAGGCTTTGCCCGTGCCATTCATTGCATCCTTGATGGCTTTCAACTTCTCACCCATCGCCTTGACGGTTTCTTTGGCTTTTTCGGGGTCAGTCACTTTGCCATTGGCATCAAAGCCCTGATGCGAGTTGACAATGCCCTTGGCACTCTCGTAAATTGGATGGGCATTCTTAGTCGCGGCCTCGAACGCATCAAACGCAGACTGCACAGCAGAGACATCCTTGCCGTTTTCCTTGGCACGGTCGATCAATTTCTGCGCCTTTTCAAAGAATGCATCAGACCGTTCAAAGCCAGCGCCCAATTTCTGATAAGCGCCAAGTTGACGGGCCCACGCCTTCTCCAAACGCTCATTGGACACTTGTCCCTGCGGAGGCGTGGACTGGTCATTTTCCCCTGCGGCAAACACGTTGACGAACGGCAGGCTTGCTATTCCCAACGCCGCGACAAGGGCGATCAATATGGTTTTCTTGAACAATAGTTTCATCGTACATCTCCTTTTGATTAGATTACGATGTTTATTTTAGGTTGCGAGGGTTATGGGAGTATGGCAAGGATGTAAAATCTTTGTAAAATAATTTTAGAAAGAACACAACAAGGAGATTTTTTGACGCTCCTCATTATTGTCCGCTTTTTTGGATGGAAATCAAGCATAACCTGTACCCATCATTTATCGTGCAGTTCACGACTAGCTTTGTTCCGCCCGCTTATGCCTATTGAAAAACAAACAAAGTCAACAAGAGGACAATCAGGAATATTTTTTTGTATTTCATGGCATCCCCCTTTATTTGCCAGTTCTTTGAACATTGATAAAACATATCTGCTCTACTACATTATTGGGTATTTCACCAACCGGGCAACGTATCAATAATTTGGTGCCATCTGGCGACCACGCAAGATTATTCTGTGGCGCCCCACCTGCTCCGAAGAAATTATATTCAGGGAGGATTTGAATACCTTGATCAGCCATAAAATCAACGAGATACAGTTCGGTAGGAACAGAATGAATATCCTGTGATCGGGTATGTTCGACGACAAGCAGATGACGACTATCCGGCGCCCATATAAAATCATCTATAACATGTTCTCTTGACATATCTAGAGACGTAAGTATCGGCGTGTATAGTTGCCCGGATGTCGTATCTAACACCAGCAAATCCGTTGAATTAGTAAGACCAACATAGACGACCGACCTCTCAAACGCGAGATAGCGCCCATCTAGACTCCAGCGCGCTCTACTTGCCCATCCCCCCAGATCCAACTCGCAAATCTGCCCGGTATTGGTATCTAATATAAACGTATAACCGCCATTTGCCGAGCCGCCAGCGTGGCTATACAAAAAAACGAGTGACGTGCCCGGCTGCCAAACCATATCATAAGATACGGGGGTTTCATCCCTTCGACCCTTACCATAATCCCATTGTGCGGGATCAAAAGAAGGTGTTACAAATTTCTTCAATGATTTATCTAATTTGGATATTTTCTTATCCGAAAGGTACAGCATTTCGCCTCCGCCTGGCTTAACCGCAAAGAGAAGTTGCGGCAGGTCCTCTGCCAGTATCTGGGCGGAATTGGGGTCGCCATAACTAATCCATATTTGACGAGTAACTTTATACGTGCCTGCCTTTCTATTGATATCTGTAAAAGTTAGAGACGGATACACCACTGCGTTCAAATCAGGCAGCCATGACGGGGGGGGCGCCTCTGATACCGCGGAAGGCAATTATTTTTGTCTCGCCCGTCTCAGGGTTATAAAGACTTATGGATTGTTGATTAGGTTTGTCATTCCCAACATCTACGTTGCCCAGATCTTCTGTAATCAAAACTTGCTGATTATCAGGCAACCATTCGGCAAGGTTATAGGTATTGCCCTGTGGTGCAGTCAACACCACCCTTGGCTCTGAAAAAACATACTCCTCCGGTGTTGACTCTTCCGTCTTGATCTTCGCCAAAGGGAAAGCACAAGCAGGCGGCTGTTTCGGCTTTAGTGTATTAGCATCTTCTGGCACGTTTGCAATTGTCGGCAACACAGGTACCGCTGTATTAGGCATGGCAGGCGTCTTTGCCTTTGTTCTAAAAGCAAAGAACAACGGGATAATCAATATCAGCCCAATGACCAACAAGGCCACCAATACTTTACGATGTTGTTGCGACATGAAAACCTATCCTAATGTTGGTTGTTTATATTTCCCAAAACTGCAAAACAGACTGCAAAGTTCCCACACTTTTTCATTAAAAAATACACCCGCCTCAACGCCAACATTGTCAGGTTATTGGCAGGAGGCATCGCCCACATTCAAAAATATTCATCATTGACAATTATATCCCCTGCCATATAATCAGCCGAAAGGCGTAGACGAGGAAGAGTACATGTTGCACGGCGGCACAGCGAGCAGTCCGCACCAGTGAGAGCCTGCCCGAACCGACAACATCGAATGGACCTCCGAGCCGCGAAGCCGGGATGCTCCCGTTACAGAGCTAATGAGCGAGGCTGGTCTCCAGCCTAACATGGGTGGCACCACGGGCGCTGTTACGACAGCATTCGTCCCAATTGGGATGAATGTTGTTTTATTTTAAACACATCCCAGAGACTTTGATGACCTTTGCCCAATGGGCATTCGTGAACGAACAAAATTCAATTCATTAAGGAGCTCAACATGTCTGACCAAACCCGCTTTATCCTGAACGAAAGTGACCTACCCAAATTCTGGTACAACATCCATGCGGACAGCCCGGTTCCCCCCACCCCGGTCCTGCATCCTGGAACGATGGAGCCTGTCACCCCTGACTTTTTGTCAGTGCTCTTCCCGATGGACCTGATCATGCAAGAGATCAGCACAGAACGCTACATCGAGATCCCGGAAGAAGTACGCGAGATCTACAAACTCTATCGCCCCACCCCCCTGCTCCGCGCACGACGACTGGAAAAAGCATTAGGCACGCCTGCACATATCTATTACAAGAACGAAGGTGTCTCTCCGGCTGGAAGCCACAAACCCAACACAGCCATTCCGCAAGCCTTCTACAACAAGATCGCTGGCACAAAGGCTCTCACAACCGAAACCGGCGCAGGACAATGGGGGTCCGCGCTTTCACTGGCATGTAATTTCTTCGGTCTCGACCTTGAAGTATATATGGTGAAGGTTTCCTACAACAGCAAACCCTATCGCCGCATTTTCATAGAGACCTTCGGCGCACAAGTCTTCGCCAGCCCAACAGACCGTACCAACTATGGCCGCTCCGTGCTGGCCGAGGACCCCAATAGCCCAGGCTCGCTCGGTATGGCGATCTCAGAGGCTGTTGAAGTGGCAGCTACATCCAATGGCACGAAGAAGTACAGTCTCGGTTCCGTTTTGAATCACGTGCTCCTGCACCAGAGTGTGATCGGTGAAGAAGCGCTCAAACAAATGGATATGGCAAACGAATATCCCGATGTAGTCATCGGATGTGCGGGCGGCGGATCAAACTTCGCTGGTATTGCCTACCCGTTCCTGCGTGAGAATCTCAAGAATGGTAAACGCGCCCGCATCGTAGCTGTTGAACCAACCGCCACTCCGTCTTTGACAAAAGGTGTCTACACCTTCGATTATGGCGATACGGCCAAGATGGCTCCCATCGTCAAAATGCACACCCTCGGACATGACTTCATCCCACCCTCGATCCATGCAGGCGGATTGCGCTATCACGGTATGGCTCCCAGCATCTGCGCACTGTATGATGCCGGTTACATCGACGCTGTAGCTGTTAAACAGGTTGCCACATTCGAGGCGGCTGTCCAGTTTGCAAAAACAGAGGGCATCATCCCTGCGCCGGAATCTGCACATGCCATCCGCGCCGCGATCGATGAAGCACTGGACGCCAAGGAGAAGGGCGAGAATCGCGTGATCTTGTTCAACCTCTCCGGACACGGCAACTTCGATATGACTGCCTATGAATCCTATTTGGGTGGCAAGCTCGAGGATTACGAATATCCCGCCGAAGCCATCAAGACGTCATTGGCCAAATTGCCACAGGTGAACATCTAAACAAATAGTAGTTGAAAAAGAAGCCCGGCTCAATGAGTCGGGCTTTTATCTAGAAGCAAGCTTCTGGATTCCAAAATTAGTAGTTACGGTTCCCAATAGAATTGTGTGAGTGCATAGATAACAGGCTTGCCGTTGACATACTCCACACCCACGGCCCACGTATGCCAATCAAGGAAGCCATTGACTTCAGTACCAGCAAAATAGATCGAGTAGAAATCCTTTTCATAAGGCCATTCGAGGGAATACGTTGCTCCACCATGCTTCAGCTCATTACAATGTAAGGTATATGACTGGTTGAACGCTTTTACCAACTCAGGCACAACCACATCATGAAACGAACCTTTCTTTTCCATGCCGCTGGCAGGATCACTGCCCCAATCGGCCTCATAGGTTGTTTCAAAAAGGAATTGTGCCTGTTCAGGAAGATATTTAACGGCATTCCCCATGCGGAAGTAACGAACCTCCATGCCGTTTGGGCTGACTAGAGAGCTGAGTAACGTGCCATCAGCTGTCAATATGGAACGCTTCAACGAGTCGATCAATGTTACGACGGCTGGGTCTGTGCAAACACTTTGTGCAACAGTTGGAACCACAGTAGCTGTAAATGTTGGAATAGGCGTAAACGTTTGAAGAGGAACTGGAGATTGAGTTTCTGCACGGATAGGTTCCAATACAAGAGTTTGTGTGGGGGTTGGGCTCACAGGGCTGGAAAAATTGCACCCTGCGAGGGTCAATATCACGATCAATATCAAAAAACTGGCCTTGTTCGTCACTGTTATCTCCTTTGGATTACATCCAATGATTATATCGCCCGTAAAACAAAAAAATGGCAATCCTATTTTGGACTGCCATTTCAAACAACGAGCTTTACATGTATTATTTTTCAGCAAATGTGATCACAACTATATGCTGGTTCAATAGTTGCGGCACATTACCATCCTTGCCCTGAACAATCTGCCCGAGTGTGTAACCACCCGCAAGAGGAACATCCTTGCCAATGATTTCTTGAACAGCTTCAATCTCCACACCAGGATGTGACTTCAACAACATCTCCCACGCAATATCCACAAGAACTAATGTGAACACAGGTTTCTTGCCATTGAGTTGTTGGACAGCGTGTTGTGCTGCCTGTTGTGCGGCTTGCTCACAAGAGGTACGGCTACCAACGAGCAGATAAGCATCTGCACCATCACGGACCGGGGCATTCATGCGGAAACTACCATCCGCCTCCACACGAATCGGGGAACGAATGAGCATTTGATCGCCCTGCTCCACACCTAATGGATACAAACGGGCAAGATGGCTCAGCGGAGGGAAAGCCCATTCACGGGCAGGATACCCAAATAATTGTGCATAGGTTTCAGAGGCCGGGCGTCCGTCCAATGTGCGAAGCCAGAAACCGCGCGAGCGTGTCACACGAAATTGACTGCCAACCGGGTTCCAACCGTGCGCATGACCGATACCTACGGTCACTTCACCGCGCAGAATGGCCGCAGTGAGGGCCCCGGTTCCAGTCTGTGGACCAGCCAACTGGTAGGAATGACCCGTGTGCAAATCCCCAGAGGAAAGCCCACCCGCCAGCGGAATCTCAGTTGGGAGCGCAGAGCAAAGCTGGTCGGCATCGCCATTGAATCCATCGGCAAAAAGCAAGAGCGCACGAATAGCATCTTTATTTTCTGCAACCAGTTTCGATAAACGACTCCCGGCCTCACGCCCGCTTTGGGCATAACCGGGAAGCCACTGTGTTTCAGCTTGAAAATCACCGTTCAAAAATGCAACAACCACAGAGTTTGGATGAAGACCCGCGCCGGTCATGCCAATCGGGCTACTCAAACCGATCAGCGGTGTATCACCCAACAAGCTGGAGACACCACTGATAACATCACGAGCCTGATACTGATGCGACGCAATGACAAATCCAAGAGAAGGATTCGCAGACCCCAGAATATTCAAGGCATGATGCGCCGCCTGTAAACCGGCTTCGCGTCCGTTTAGCGCCTGAGCATATCCGACAGCGACACTCAAGGTCATATGATTATCCTTCTGCCACCGGCACGGTGATGTGGAAAGTGGTGCCTTGCCTGTATTCGCTTTCGAACCAGATGCGGCCGCCCTGCATTTCCACAAGGCTTTTGGTGATGTTCAAACCGAGGCCGGTGCCCGGAGCTTCGCGGGCCTTCGAGTCATCGGAGCGGAAAAATTTCTGGAAGATCTTTGCCTGGTCTTCAGTGCTGATACCAATACCATTATCTTTAACCCAAATATGCACAACTTGTTTGGCACCTTCCGGGTCCCATTGATTGGAGGCGGCTTCAGCACCCACAATGACGGCCCCACCCTCAGGCGTATATTTGTGAGCGTTGCTCACGAGGTTGGTAAGCACCTGCCCCACACGGACCGGGTCAGCCCAGACGGTAGGAATTTGCTCGGGAAGTTGGAGTTGTACGGTTTGTTTTTTATCGTCGATCTGGCGTTTGGTGGAGCGTAAGACATCATCCACAACATCTGGCACACGCACTGCTTTGTAATCAAGGCGGAGACGACCAGCTTCGATCTTGGCATTGTCATTGAGGTCAGATACAAGCACCGACATACGCTCAACGTTGGATTTGATGGTATGCAGGAAGTTGGTCTGCATATCGTTGATCTGACCTACAGAACCAGCCGCGAGCAATTCGGTATAGCCCTTGATGGAAGTCATGGGGTTTTTCAACTCATGGGCCACAAAGGATACGAAATCGCTCTTGGCAACGTTCGCGCGCTGAACTTCGGCATAGAGTTGCGCATTGTAAATAGCGATGGCGGCATTGTCACTCAAACGATTGAGAAAGGCCAAATTGGCTTGGGAGTCGGTGTTGCTTTCAAGCAGTAACAAGCCGATGACATCCGCTTCACGGCGGATGGGAATGACGATCTGTGTGTGCGCTGAAGGCAGAATCCCTTTTTCGCCTTGGGCGATCAAGGAAACTTGGCTGGGTTGCCCAGCTTCGATGGCGGCTTTGATAGTTGGCAGGTCAAGGGAGATATGTCCATCGGACACATCTGCCAAAACTTCATCGTACCCTTCCTGTGCCATGAGGCGGATCTGTTCCTGTTCCAACATGCCTACCAAACCTGCCTCGGCATTCGATTGACGCATGGCCCATTCAAGCGTAATGCGCATGGCACGGTCTACATCAAGGCTGGCATTCAACTCGCGGACGATGCGACCCATGACCTGAAGCTCTTCCACGCGGGCAGTAAGTTCCTGATCTGACGATGCAAGCAAGCGAGCATTTTCCATGGCGACCGCGGCTTGGCCAGCAAATGCGGTCAGAATGTTCTGGTCATCAACAACAAAGGGAAGGCCATCACGACGGTTAATAACTTCGATGACGCCGAGGACACGGTCTTTGATTAACATGGGAACAGCGAGTAAAGAACGCGAAATAAATCCGGTCTGTTTATCTGTTTCACCGAAACGAGCTGTTGAGTTTTGCACTTCGTTCTCGATGACCGGCATGCGTGTTTGCACCGCACGACCAACAACCCCGGTTCCAGATGGGAGACGTTGTCCGAGGAGGTTCCCAGCTACAGGTCCGATCGTGACGCGGAAGATGAGGTCGCCGGTCTGTTCATCCACAAGGAACAACGTCCCAGCTTCGCAGTTCAAGATGCTGACAGCGTTTTCCAGAATGTTATGAAGGAGGGGTTCCTGTTCAAGCGTGGAAGTCACCTGACGCGTGATCTCATTCAATGTAGCAAGTTGACGAGCACGCTGTTCGGTCTCTTGCAGAAGTCGAGCTTTGACGATGGCACCAACGGTCTGGTCTGCAACAGATTGCAGGAGGTCCAGTTGGGCACGCGTGTAGGTTACGGTTGCATCTCGGCTACCAACACTGAGCGCGCCGATGGTAATAGCGCCGGAGTTAAGTGGCACACCCATCCATGCATACACTCCCTGAGACGCTGGAGTCAAGTTTCTGGACTGGCATTCACGTGTGTAATCCTGTGTGATGATCGGGCGGCCTTTGCGAATGATCTCCTGTCCCAAACCGAGGCTGGGAGGAAGCGGTTGATTCTCAAGCGATTCGATACGCTCGCCATCATCTACACGGAAACCGTAGTAGTAATATTTCGCATCCCGGTTATAAAGCGAGATATGGAAATATGTAGAGGGAATGATCTGGGATGTTTGCGCGAAGATCAACTCCAATACATCATCGAATGTCAGCGTGACGTTCACACCTTGTGATACGCGTGACAGTGCATTCATTTCTTGTACACGTCGCTCAAGGTTGGCTACAGTCTGTACGCGCGAAATGGCAACCGAGGCTTGATCTGAAATACTTTCGAGATAATCAAGGTCTTTGGGGGTGTAGGCATCACCGGAAAGAGGCGAACCCAAGGCAAGCCAGCCAACCGGCTTATCATTACTTCGCAGGGAGACAAACAGACGCGCACCCAAAAGGGATAAACGAGCCTCGTCCGCTTTTAGCATGGAGGGAGGATTCACGCTATCGAGATATAAAGGAATTTTTTCCTTCTGAAAGTATTTGACAAGTGGGCTGGCAGAAGCGAAACGAATATCGCTGGTAGGACGCCCATCTTCACCCTGCAATGCCGTGTATTGATCATTGAGTAGATCATAAATGTAAATATGAAGCCGATCTGGCGAAAGCGTAGACATGATCTGTTGACGAAGGACATGTCCAATCGTCCCCAAGTCCGGAGCACTGGTCAACTCGTGACTGAAGATCCTGATACGGTCTTCATATGCACGTTGTCCACGGAAGAATGTTCCGTCGACCATGGCCTGCAAACGTACACGTGCCGGTTCGATCAGGATCGCAATAAGGAATACAAGTCCACCAATCAGATAGGGATTATTCGAGGGTATATCAACTGTCGTCCATATCGCTATGCCGCTGACAAACAAACCGTAAATCGCAACGACCATCACTGTCAGCAAAATATAAACCACACTCTGGCGCACCCAGTAATCGGTACGAAGGAGGCGGAAGCGAAGGACCACGTATCCATTGACGAGAGGGAAGGCGATCAAAGGGAGCAACAAATATGGATTGAACGATTTTCCTGAAATCAGGAACCATGTCACAAATGGACCAAACGCGATCAAAGAACCGATCAGAATCGTCCTTGCCTGATTCTTTACAACCGGAGACCGTGATGTTACAGCATGATAGAACAGAACGCTAAAATAGAATATTCCTGAGATCCCGACAAATCCATAAATGGCCTGCCAGGCAGGGATGTAAGCAGTCGGAAAATCAAAGTTGTACAGCGTGCTATAAGCACTGAATACCAGCACCGCACCGATGAAGTAACCAAACCATCGAACGTATGGACGCCCAACAACAACACGTGCTTCTTGAGGGAAACCCAACACAAGATCAAATAAGGAGCCACCAACAAGCGCCAATGACAATGTCCATAGATATGTAAACAGGTGAGATGTGTAAAGATCAAAAAGTGTGCCAACGGAAATGGCGAGAGATGTGGTTAATATCGAAAATGCACGCCCAGAAGGTTCTGAACGGCGAAGGCCAAAAATCCACAGACCTACAGCGAGGAACACTAAACTCAATACTTCCGGTATGTAGAAATATGCATAACGGTCTGCCGTTGAAAATTCTTGAAGTGTGATTGCGGCAGATTTATATCCGTCATCAGGCGTTCGAAGTACCACAGGAATACTCTCGTTGACACGATGGGCACTAAGAACCTTTTTTAATTCGTCCGACGTCGAAATCACGGCCCCATCTGCGGTGATCAGTTGATCGCCTACATCGAATCCCTGTTCATACATGGCCCAGCTTTTATTTTCTTCACTGGTATTGGAACCGTTCAAGACCATGGTGTGTTCAAAAAAACCGCCAATGAACGGGTTATTCAACCAGTCACTGGCGATAAATAAAGAAGAGACAATGGCCAAAACTGCGACGGCCTGATAGACCAGGACTACGCTTTGGAGTATCCTGGTTAAAACAGTTTGGGTTCGCTGGGAAAAATATAACATGTCACCACTTGATCCCGCGCAAAGTCAGCGGTTCTGAAATTTTACACTACATCCCCAATCTGTAACTATGGTACTTTCATAACAAAGAAGAAAGGCGGAACATTCCCCTTGGAGTTCCGCCTTTTCTAAACTAAATATCCAAGTTTCGGACAGCCTTCGCATGCGTTTGGATGAATTTTCGGCGGGGATCCACTGCGTCGCCCATCAACATATCAAACGTCCGGTCCGCTTCGGCCGCGTCATCTACCGTGACCAGGAGCAGGGTCCGGTTTTCTGGGTTCATGGTCGTCTCCCAAAGCTGGGTGGGGTTCATTTCACCGAGACCCTTATACCTTTGGAGCGCGGCCTTCTCCCCTACTTCCTTCACGACCTTGTCTTTCTCTTTTTCCGTGTAGGCGTACTTGACCTGATTTTTATATGCAATGCGATACAAAGGAGGCTGAGCGATATAAAGATGCCCATCTTCGATCAAGTGAGGCATATAACGGAAGAAGAATGTCAACAACAATGTGCGGATGTGACTACCGTCCACATCGGCATCGGTCATGATGATAACGCGTCCATAACGCAAGCCTTCGAGGTCAAAGTTGTCACCAATGCCCGTCCCTAAAGCAGAGATCAAAGCCTTGATTTCATTGCTGGAGAGGATTTTGTCGAGACGTGCACGTTCGGTATTCATGATCTTACCGCGCAACGGAAGGATCGCCTGAAAATGACGATCTCGTCCTTGTTTAGCCGAGCCACCTGCCGAGTCACCTTCTACGATGTAGAGCTCGGTCTTGGATGAATCACGTTCAGAGCAGTCAGCAAGTTTACCGGGCAAAGTCAACGATTCCAACGCTGACTTGCGGATCACTAGATCACGCGCCTTACGTGCCGCATCGCGCGCACGAGCAGATGTCAAACACTTGGCGATGATCGCCTTTGCCGCCTGCGGATTCTCTTCAAGGAATGTGCTAAACGCTTCGCCCACTACCTGTGTGACGTACGTCTGCACTTCCGGATTCATCAACTTAACTTTTGTCTGCGACTCAAATTGCGGTTCAGGATGTTTGACCGAGACAATGGCAGTCAGACCTTCACGCGTATCATCACCCGAGAAATTCGGGTCAGCATCTTTGAGCAAGCCATTCTTTCGGGCATAGTCATTGATCACACGAGTCAGGGAAGAACGCAAACCTGTGAGATGTGTCCCACCGTCAATCGTATTGATCGTATTCGCAAATGAATAGACAGACTCGGTATATGCGTCCGTGTATTGGATCGCGGCCTCGATTCCGATCGCTTCCATATCTTTTTCAACATGAACCACCGGGTGCAGATTCTCACGGTTACGATTCAAATAGCGAACAAAAGAAGTCAGACCGCCTTCAAAATAGAAGGTCATCTGGCGTTCAGCACGTTCATCAACAAATCGAATCGTTACACCACGTGTTACGAACGACATCTCACGGAAACGCTGAACAAGCGTGTCGAAGCGATAATCAATATCTTCAGTAAAAATTTGCTTATCGAACCGGAAGGTTTGTTTCGTGCCGGTTTCTTCTTTCGCCACTTTTCCTATTTGCTTAATGGCGCCCTGAGGCACACCACGCTTATATTTTTGTTGCCACAGCTTACCGTCACGTTTGACTTCGGTTGTCATCCACTCAGAAAGAGCGTTCACAGCACTGACGCCCACGCCGTGCAAACCACCGGAGACTTTATACCCACCACCACCGAATTTACCACCCGCGCCGATCACGGTCATGACTACATCGAGGGTTTCCATCGGTTTTCCATTCGCGTCTTTCTTGGTCGGGTGTGGTCCAACAGGGATACCACGTCCATTATCTTCGATGGTCACACTGCTATCTTCATGAATGGTGATATTGATCGCTGTGCAGACGCCTGCCAGCGCCTCGTCAATAGCATTATCTACAACCTCATAGACAAGATGATGCAAAGCCTTGATATCCGTGCCGCCCACATACATACCGGGGCGTTTACGCACATGCTCGATACCTTCAAGCGCCTGAATGGCATTGACATCATAGTTTACTGTTTGCGTTTTATCTGCCACAAAAACCTCCAAAGAATACCCATCTTCACGTGGAAGCGGGTGAAAAAGATACGTTCGCTAGACCGTGGAACCCGGTCGTTTACCAAGCTGTCGAAAACGTTCGTAAACGTTCTGCAACCAATTGGTCATATCACGATAATATACAAAACTACCCGCTAACAATGCGGTCGTGATGAATGCGTGCCCGGCAAAACCCACAAGAGCCAGCCATGATTTATTCTCCGGCACGCTCCATAAAAGATCCAAGCCGCGCGACAAGAGGAAAGTACTCAATACAAACATGCCACTTGTCGGCAAGGAGAAACGGATCATCCTCATGCTTGACGAAATGGAAGAGAACGCATTCTGCTTCCGTACAAAGATTCCGTGAGGAGCGAAGAACAATGGCACCACCAACCAAAACGATAGGAAGAGAATGATAAAGCCTGCCACATTGGAAAGCACCGGGCTGATGATTGCAAGCAAGGTAAAAAGAAAACCTAACGGTATAAAGATAGCCATCAAGCCGATCATCCAAAGTACTGACAAAAGGATGGTTTGAGCGATCGCGCGAAATAAACTAATGCTCACATCGCCCACGTCCAAAGTTGATTTGGCCACTTGACGGAAGTATACGCCTCCGCCTATCCATCCAAGCGGGATCAAGATAAATAAGAAGCCCAACATGGTCCAAAACGAAGAAACAACAGATACGTTTTGAGCGCCAAACGGATTTGCTACAGGTAGGATCTGGGCCGAGAGACTTGAAATACCGATCGGAAAGAACTGCAACTTGGAGAGCAAACTGAGCAAGTTGAAATTCTGCAACCGATCCATGAAGAAGGTCTGGTTCTGCACAAACAGATCCAAGTCAGATTCTGGTACGCCCAAACGAGCTTGCGTGAACACAAGTCGAAAGAAAGGAGACAACAAGGCATCCACGCTGAAACGCGGCCCTAACCACAAAAGCAAGTCAAGACCCAAAGGCAAAAGGATCAGCACTACACGGTTGGAAACCAAGTCAAAGCCCGTTTTCAGTGAACCAAATACACCGGGCGGAGGAGGCAATGTTTCAAGTTTCTGAACTTCCATAACCCTTTGATTCTACCATACCGAATATGTCTTGGCATTCGTCTGCGGGGCAGGTACAATCCTTATAATGAACGAACAAAACCGTTTTATGCCAGATTCGAACCGCATCGGGTTACTCACATCCACGGTCTTATTAGTGCTTGCGTTGACAAGGCTCATCCCATCGCCCGAATTCAACGTAGTTGTCCAATTTCCAGGCTTTTTGCTTGATCTGCCCCTCAACATTAATACAGTCATGGGTTTCCTGACGGCCGGGTTGACCGCCTCGGGCATGGATTGGCTTTTGCGCGGCCACCCATCCCTTCGCGAACGGCCAACCTTTCAATGGTGGCTCCTCCCCACACTGACTACTTTCGTCATTACCGTTCCCCTGTCCATTCTACCTAGCGGACAAGCCTGGTGGGGTGCTTTTCTGTTGAGTGGCATTTTTGTTTTCTTTGTTTTTCTCGCTGAATATATCGTGGTGGATGCAGATGCCCCTTATTACTCGCTGGCTGTGGCTGGACTGACCTCCATATCCTATACATTATTTTTTGTTCTGTCCGTTGCATTGCGTTCCAGTGAGATTCGCTTGTTCATTCTTTTGCCAGCACTCTTCATCGCATCTTCGCTGGCGAGTTTGCGCATTCTGCACTTGCGAGGAAGCAGTAAATGGGAGTTTGCGTGGTCTATT
Source organism: Candidatus Defluviilinea proxima (assembly GCA_016721115.1). Classification (NCBI taxonomy): domain Bacteria; kingdom Bacillati; phylum Chloroflexota; class Anaerolineae; order Anaerolineales; family Candidatus Villigracilaceae; genus Candidatus Defluviilinea; species Candidatus Defluviilinea proxima. Next base: position 2,239,712 of record JADKIW010000001.1, on the reverse strand, counting down.
GGCATTGGGTTGGTATGCGTCCAGTTTGCGGCAGGGTTGCATTATTGGCCTCTAACTCCTGTCCAATTTGGGTTATTGCTCATCGGCCCACTGTATGGATTGGTCAACCTCGCGATCAATCTCGCGGAGAATGTCCCCACACGGCGTGCCACACTGGAGCCATCCATTATCACTGCGCTATGCTGGGGATTAGCAATCTTCATTCGATAAAATGATCTCGCAATTAACGCTTGATAAAAAGCACGTACAGGAGATCATGGATTATGTAAACATCCATGCACCTCTGGAGGCGTGCGGGATATTGGCAGGAAAAAATGGCAGGGTGGAAAAAATTATTTTTGTGCAGAATCAGGCTCAAAGTCGAAAACGATTCGTGATGGATCCCTACGAACAACTTCAGGCATTTGATTGGATAGAATCCAACGACCTCGAATTACTTGGTATCTTCCATTCGCATCCTACTGGACCTGAAGCTGTTTCGCCTACTGATATCGCCGAGGCCGCTTATGAAGTTGTCCATGTAATTTGTTCACGAACAGACAGTCAGTGGAAATTGCGAGGCTTCTGGATCGAGAACAAAGAGGTCACAGAAGTGACCTTACAAGTTGAGGAGTAGAGAAACCTTACGGGTTTTCTCGTGTTTCAAGTTTTATACTTATTCGGAGGATTGTGATGCATATGTTGGCTGAAGTTGGGATCGTGGTGTTCGGGTATATTCTGGGCTCCATACCCTTTGGAATGATGATCGTAAAGTTCAAAACCGGCAAAGACCTGCGCGAGATCGAAAGCGGACGCACAGGCGGGACAAATACCGTGCGCGCGGCTGGTTTTTGGGCAGGATTGCTAACAACCATTCTAGATATTCTTAAAGGGGCAACTTCGGTATGGCTTGCACAAGCCGTTAGCCCGGACAACCATGTTCTCCATGTGCTGGCTCCCGTATGTGCGATCCTTGGACATAACTATTCCATCTTTCTACTCAACCGTGATGCGGATGGCAAACTGCGCTTCCATGGTGGCGCAGGTGGTGCCCCAGCTCTCGGAGGCGCAGTAGGACTATGGCTCCCCATGTTCCCTATCGTGTTCGGGATCGGCGCATTCATTTGGTTCACAATTGGTATGGCATCTGTCACCACCATTGGGATCGCTGTGTTCGTAACGATCATCTTTGCAATACGAGGCTATCTGGGATATCAAAACCCCATCGATACTTTGTATGGAGTATTGGCTTTATTGCTTCTCGTTTGGGCATTACGGACGAACATCAAGAAGTTGATCGAGGGCAAAGAAAGAGTCATCAGTTTGAGTTTGAATGGTTGGTTGCGCGCAAGAAAAGAAGCGAAGCAAAACACCAATCAGTGAGTCATGTTGCGCGAATATCAAGTTGTTTAAAGCAAACGTCCCCAGTGATGGGGACGTTTTTATTTTGCAATTTTCCTATTCAGCCATTTGATACAACAAGGCTCGCAAATTACTCTGGTGCAAGTCCTCTGCCAAACCGCCAAGGAGCACCCTGCTTTTACCGCAGGTTTCGATCTTCATATCTTCCAAAAATTCATCGGCGTTCTTTCGCTTCGCAATGGACTTCACAGATTTCTTGATCGCATTCAAATAATTCAGATTCTCTTTGACCGCCGCATCGATCTCGCCACGCAGAATAATATCGCCGTGCCCTTGCACAATGTTCTCGAGGCCCATCTTTGCGATCTGTTTAATGGACGCAATATTGTCATCCACATCGCCATCAACAATATGCGGCACTGGCATGAATGAGTCACCCGCAAACAGGATGCGATCTTCTTCTACAAGAACAGAGATCCCGTCATTGCTATGCCCAAAGGAGGGAGAAATGATCAGGTTCTTCTTCCCCACGCGCAGTGTCATATCCCCATTTACGAACGTCATTTGGGGAGGGACGATCTTCACCTGGCGTAGTGCCAGGTTTTGCTTCTTGGCCGCTTCCAAAGACGGAGCACCACGCTCTTCCAGAAGTTCACGACAACGTGAATGAGAGATCACAGTTGCCCCAGGGAAGAAACAATTACCCCAGGCATGATCTGCATGGTAATGTGTATTGATCACGTACCGCACAGGCACATTCAATTCGTGCTCAATAAATTCACGGATCGTCAGCGTTTCATCCGGCAAGGCTAATGTATCGATCACAACGGCCCATTGTGGGCCTGCCACTACGCCAGCCGTAACCTGCGCATACACTTCACTTTGAAACCAAAAGACATTTTCAGAAACTCGTTCACGGTGCATCGAAACCCTCGTTAACTTTTTTTATATTGATAGCACAAACACCGGCGAAAAGCAAGTTGAATATACAAATTTTCAGGGTAAAAGCTCGCATTTTCGTAAATGTCACCCATCTACCCAGCTTGCATCTGTCCTTTTGCCGTGTTACACTTCATTGAAAATGGCTAAAAACCTGCTATTTGTAACAAATGATGCTAGGTTCATCAACGGGATGCGCCATGGTATCGAACAGGCAGGCTACTCACTCTATATAGCAAAGCGCAAAAGTGAAGCCATTATTTTGACTGATGAAGAAAAATGTTCTCTGGCTTTTCTTGATTTAGACATCGGAGAACGTTTCGTCGCTGAGATCGGAAGCGCGATCCGCACGATCAACCCGACCATCAATTTGATCCTGTTTTCTGACGAAGATACGCCACCCGCATTGGATGAGATTCGCCCGTGGATTTTGTTACGGAAACCAAAGCACTTACCGGAAATGTTGAACATGTTAAACGATAAAGCATTCCAACAGCCCAAGAAACCCCAAGCCAGCGAAGCATCGCATGCTGTTCAATTGAACAACAAAGATGAGCTTTCCTGGCTCGGCGATGTGACCAAAGCCGCGCAACATCTTACGCGGCTTACGCTTGAATCATCTGCACAGGCGGCGTTGATCACACGCAAGAATAATCTTTGGGCATACGCCGGTCAGCTTTCACAGGATGCGGCGCGGGAATTGGCCGTCACGGTCACCCGTCATTGGGATGGACAAAAAGGAAGCGATCTTCTGCGTTTTGTCCGCCTCGAAGCAACAAAGGCTGAACACATGCTATACGCCACACGCCTTGCAGACGATGTGGTATTGGCTTTGGTCTTCGATGCAGAGACTCCCTTCAGCACCATTCGCATGCAAGCCGGTCAATTGGTGAATCGACTTTCATCACCGGGGTTGACCGAAGCGATGGAACCGCATATTGAACAACAGAATCAGGCTCCGGTGGCGTATGAAGCGCAGGCTCCATCTGTTGAAGAAGACGAAGACACGTCGGATGATGTCGATATTCCTAACATCGCAAACATCCTAAACGACGTACCCCCTCCCATTCCATCTCCAAGAACACATACGCCGATGGAATCCGCAGGCACACGGACATCCATAGCGCGCCCGAAGAAAGACAATCGAGAGAGTTCACCTGTTGTCCATCAAATGGAAGAGTCTCCGGTGGATAACGATCAGACCGTTGAACATGTGGTGGAAGATATTGATGCCACCATGCCATCGAAGTCGCGCAAGCGTCCTGAAACCCCAATGCGCCGCCCTGCCACCGGCGAATTAGATGAGACGCGTCCCCACTCGATTACGGAAGTTGCAGGGCGCGTCATGCTGGAGCCGATCACCCCAGGGCTCTACAACCTGACCTATGCCTGCTTGCTCGTTCCTCGTCTCACCAATCATTACCTGACTGGCGATATTTCAGACCGTCTTTCTGAATGGCTTCCGCAGATTTGCATTGCCTTCGGTTGGCGCTTGGAATATCTCGCCGTTCGCCCTGAATATGTGCAGTGGGTCGTGAACGTTCCACCTGCGGCTTCGCCCGGTTACCTCATGCGCATCATGCGCCAGCAAACGTCAGAAAAGATCTTTTCAGAATTTTCCCGCTTAAAGAAAGAGAACCCATCAGGTGATTTCTGGGCACCGGGATACCTCATCATGGGCGGCACACAACCGCACCCGCCACAACTGGTGAAGGATTACATCAAACAAACCCGCGTGCGACAGGGAATCGAACAGGGAAAACACTAATAAATCCCATTGACAGATCATGAAGGAGCGCAGATTATAATAACTCTGCGCTCCTTTTGTTTTAACCTGAAAACTAATTACTGGAAATAAACCATGCCCCCTACCCTCTATCTCATTGACGGACACGCACTCGCCTATCGTATGTACTTCGCCCTCACCGCAGGCGGAGGCGGAAGTCAACGCTGGCAAACATCGAAAGGCGAACCCACTGCGGGAGTCTACGGTTTCGCGCGTGAACTGCTCCGCATCCTTGAACAGGAACAACCTGAATACATTGCGGTTGCGTTCGATGTCGGCAAAACCTTTCGCGATGAAATGTTCCCCGCATACAAAGGTACGCGCGAAAAAATGCCAGATGATCTGCGCCCACAGATCGAGCGTATCCGCAAAATGGTGGATGCGTTCAATATTCCGCGTCTTGAAATGGAAGGCTTCGAAGCGGATGATGTGCTTGGTTCCGTGGCGCGTATTGCCAATGAACAAGGACTTGGTGTCAAGATCATCACCGGCGACCGTGACCTTCTGCAACTCGTAAACAAACGCACCACCGTCTACCTCGCAGGTGATGACCAGAACTACATCAAAGATGAAGATGTTGTCAAAAAACTTGGCGTGCTCCCCAAGCAAGTCGTGGACTACAAGGCCATCGTCGGTGACAAGTCCGATAACATCCCCGGCGTGGCGGGCGTTGGAGAAAAAACCGCCATTGCCTTGCTTGAAAAATACAAGACGCTAGATAACATCTACAAAAACATAGATGAAATCGAAAAGCGTTGGAAGACAAAACTCGAAGATAACAAAGAGAATGCCTATCTCAGCCGCGATCTTGCGCAAATTAAGACCGACCTCAATATCAAATTGGATCTGGAACATGCGAAAGCACAGGATCTGGATGTCCCTGCTATCGAAGCCTTTTTCAAAGAGATGGAATTCCGCACGCTTCTCAAAACCCTTGAGAAGGTTACTGGTCAATCCGCGTACGCGTCTGCTACGCTGACAACAACCACTGCCCCATCAAAGCCCGGACAGCAAATGTCCATGTTTGTGAACGAACCGCAGGTTGTTTACACCCCCAAAGCAGACTTGAACATCACAGTCAACATCGTGGATACCGAAGAGAAACTGGCGGACCTCGTCAAAGCGTTGAATAAGGCTAAGGTCATTTCCTTCGACACCGAGACAACCTCCACCGAAGAAATGAAAGCGGACATCGTCGGCATTTCGCTGGCTTTCAAAGAAGGTGAAGGGTATTACATTCCCGTCGGTCACAACGGCGGGACCAACCTCCCGCTCAAGAAAGTATTGTCCGCGTTGGAAGCGCCGATGACGAATCCAAAGATCGGTAAGATCGCACACAACGCCAAGTACGATTACATCGTCCTCGCAAAGTTCGGATTAACCGTCACTCCGCTCACCTTTGATACGATGTTGGCCGAGTTCATCCTTGACCCATCATCCAGAAACCTCGGGTTAAAAAATCTGGCCTTCGTCAAACTCGGCGAAGAGATGACCCACATCGAAGACTTGATCGGCAAAGGCAAGAAGCAACTCAGCATGGCAGATGTAGCGGTTGAGTCCGTTGCGCCGTATGCAGTGGCCGATGCAGAGATCCCATTGCGGTTGATGGAACTTCAACTAAAGGATCTCAAACGCGTGGGAGGCGAAAAGCTTTTAGATGAAATTGACTTACCTCTCACACCCGTCCTTGCAGGGATGGAGATGGAAGGTGTTCTGCTCGACTTACCTTTCCTCAAAGAGATGTCCGCTGAATTGACAAAGCGTTTGGCAGAGATCGAAAAGAACATTTTTGACTCGGTCGGCAAAACATTCAATGTCAATTCCACGCAACAACTTTCGGATGTACTCTTCAAGACACTCGGCTTGGAACCGCCTGATAAAAGCAACAAAACCGCTAGCGGACATTACTCGACAGCGGCGGGTGTGCTTGATCTGTTGAGCGGCAAACATCCTGTCGTGGATTGGGTCTTGGAACATCGCGAACTCTCGAAGTTAAAATCGACCTATCTTGATGCACTCCCTCTCGCAGTGGATGCAAACACGGGACGTGTTCACACTTCCTACAGCCAGATCGGTGCTGTGACAGGACGTCTCTCTTCGAACAACCCCAATCTACAGAACATCCCCATCCGCACCGAGACTGGGCGCAAGGTCCGCAATGGTTTCATTGCAAGCAAAGGTAATGTATTGCTCTCTGTCGATTACTCACAGATCGAGTTACGCATCGTAGCGCACATGGCACAAGACGAAGCCATGCTGGAGGCCTTCCGCGCGGATGAAGATATCCATGCTACAACAGCGGGAGCGATCTACGGCATCAACCCCAAAGAAGTGACAAAGGAAATGCGTCGACACGCCAAAGCCATCAACTTTGGTCTCATCTATGGCATGTCTGCATTTGGTCTCACACGCTCCACAGAACTTACGCTTGCAGAAGCAGAGACGTTCGTCAAAACATATTTCCAAAAATTCCCCGGTGTCAAAAAGTATCTTGATGGCATTCGCAAGCAAGCCGCTGAACAAGGATATGTTGAAACTCTATTGGGACGCAGAAGATATTTCCCTGCACTACAAAGTACAATTAACAGCCAATCAAAGAATCGCGAAGAACGGGAAGCGATCAATGCTCCCATTCAAGGCACTGCGGCAGACATCATGAAGATCGCCATGCTGAAAATCCCATCTGCGCTCGAAAAGGCTGGGCTGACCGGTAAAATGCTTTTACAAGTACACGATGAACTCGTGTTGGAATGTCCAAAAGAAGAGTTGGAAAAGACAGCACAGGTTGTGCAAGACACAATGGCAAACGCCTACCCATTGAGCATCCCGCTTTCCACTGAGGCTCGTTATGGAAAAAATTGGGGTGAGATGAAAGTGATATGAAACTATAGTAGGTCACACTTTAAGCGTGACCTACTATATAAAAACAAGACAATTGTAAGGGTGGCAATTCAAACCACTACGGTATAATAGCCCTCATGCCCGGACGAGAAGACATTTTCCAAAAAGCAATGAACGAAGGCCATTCCTTTGCGTGGGATCAGGAATGGAGCAAAGCCATCGCCGCCTATCGTAGGGCCTTGCAAGAAATGCCCGATCACCCCAAAGCTCTCAACAGCTTGGGGTTGGCGCTTTTCCAACAGGCCGAATTCGACGAAGCCCTGCAGATCTACAAACGTGTTTCGCAGGTTTCGCCGCAAGACCCGGTTCCCATGGAAAAACTTGCGCAATTGCTCGAGCGCACCGGTCACCTCAAAGAAGCTGTCGATGCCGCCCTCAAAGCCGCAGACCTCTTCCTCAATCAGCGCGATGTGGATAAAGCCATCGAAAACTGGGTGCGCGTCGCATCGCTCGACCCCGAGCATGTACTCGCCCACTCACGCCTTGCCCTCGCCCATGAACGTCTCGGGCACAAGGCACAAGCTGTCGCAGAGTATTTGGCTGTTGCCAGTCTCATCCAACGCACGGGCAACATGGAAAAGACCGCTGAACTCGTCAACAAGGCATTGACGATCATGCCCGAAAGCGGAGAAGCCAAACAAGCTCAGACCCTCCTTCGTTCCGGACAACTTCTTCCCAAGCCATTACGTCCCAAAGGCGGGACGGGCCCCATTGCGATGGCTCAAGTCAAGCAGTTGGACCAACCCCAAAAGCAGACCGATTCAGGGCTGGACCCGGTAGCTGAGGCGCGCCAAAAAGCCTTAACGCGTCTGGCAGAGATTCTCTTCGATTACTCCACCGACGATGGTTCCTCAGCCCAAGCCCGCAGAGGCATGCAAGCCCTCATGCGCGGAACAGGCCAACTTAACCTGCAACAAAACGAACAAGCCAAAGTTGTTTTACATCTGGGCCAGGCCATTGACTTGCAAAGCAAAGGCAAAGACTCACAAGCCGCAGACGAACTTGAGCATGCTCTCGAATCGGGATTTAATCATCCCGCTTTATATTTCAACCTTGGCATGCTTCGTTCCGCCGAAGACAGACTCGAATCATCCCTGCGTCATCTTGCGCATGCCGTCAAACACAACGACTTCAACCTCGCGGCACGTTTGCTGATGGGACAGATCAACCAAAAACTGGGACGCCTGCAAGCCGCGGCAATTGATTATCTAGAAGCGTTGAAACTAGCTGATGCCGCAATTGTCCCTGCCGAAAATGCGGATGAGATCCTTCAGATGTATGAACCGCTCATCGAAGCGCAATCAGCCTCAAATGATGACGAAGCGTTCAAACGTCTGTGTGATAACGTCAATGGCTTGCTCATGCGCAAGAATTGGCGCGACAATTTGCACAGGTCCCGTGAGCAAATGCCCAAAAGCGATATGCTCATGCCGATCGCAGATGTCATCCTACAGGCGCAATCCAGCCAGGTGCTTGATGCGATCAATCATATTCACCAAATGGCCCGCAATGGACTTCTCCGCTCGGCCATGGATGAAGCCTTCCAAGCGATCACCTACGCCCCCACCTATCTGCCTTTGCACACGATCATGGGCGATTTGTTGGTGCGAGAGAATCACATTCCCGAAGCTATTGCAAAATTCAGCGCTGTGGCGCAGGCTTACAGTGTACGTGGTGAAGCCACACAGGCAACTAAAATCCTTAAGCGCATGATCCAACTCGCGCCGATGGACATGAAGGCCCGCACAAAACTGATCGACCAACTCATTGCGCGCGGACAGATGGAAGATGCGATGCGCGAATACACCGAGCTGGCGGATATTTATTACCGCCTTGCTGAGCTCGATATGGCACGCAAGACCTACACTACCGCCCTACGTGTGATCCAGCAAGCCAACGTGGACCGTCAGTGGAACGTTCACATTCTGCAACGCATGGCCGATATTGACATGCAACGACTGGACTGGAAACAAGCCGTCCGTGTTTATGAACAGATCCGCACGTTGCGTCCCGATGATGAAAGCGCGCGTAAGAGCCTGATCGACCTCAGCCTACGCCTTGGTCAACCCGCTCAGGCATATGCCGAACTCGAAAGTTTCATCTCCTATATGCAGACGAGCAATCACGGCGCACGCCTGGTACCTTTCATTGAAGGTCTGATCGAAGACCACCCAGAAGATACTACTCTCCGACGCAATCTTGCCCAGGCCTACTATCAAGTCGGTCGAATGGAAGATGCTGTCAAGGAACTCGATGCACTAGCCGAAGCCCTGTTGGATGTTGGGAAAAAAGAAGAAGCGATGGTCATTGTCAATCAGATCCTTCTAATGGGACCACCCAACGCAGAACAATATCGTCAACTGCTGATGCAATTGCAGGGACAATAAAAACAAAATCCCGTCACAGTGTGTGACGGGATTTTTTGATTACAAATCTCAGTTTATAGATGCATGGTCAAGGAAGGTTGAAAACATTTTCTACGCCCGTAGCGACAAGAAAATCCCCATTCGCCATAGGTTCCTTATTTACCTGTCTAGCACAAAAAGAGTTAGGCCCATTAAAGGTTTGAACAGAATCCGTCGGAACAACTAGCCAGACAAGACCGGAATCGGAATCTTCATCGGCATGGTTAAGGTCAAGTAACAAGGTCTGTCCCGGTTCTATTTTTCTTAGCAAAGCCCAAATACCGCTGTCATCAAAATTTGAAAGGTTCTTTTTCAAGTCAGCTTTACGAATATTTGGCAGGAAAGATTTGCTTTGGCGCTCATTTGCGACGACATTAATATAAGATCGCGGTTTAACGACCATTGTTGCCAGTTGTTCATTCGGGTTACAGGTTAATTTCGTCGATTCAGGGACTGGCAATATGCCCTTGAAAACAATCCATGTTGCAATTGTTAGAAATACAAGTAGCCCTGAAAAATAAACTGTCGCGCCCAAGCCAGATTGCAAGGCTTGTTCCTGATGTTCTATTTCTTGCTCGTTTTTAAACCTTATAAATGCACTGCCCGCAATCAATGCGAGGAATGAAGTCGTCGCGGTCATGGCACGAACCGCATCATCGGATGGAGGCGCAAACGGAACGGACAACAGAATCCCTGCAAGTACAAACAGCGCCAATCGAGAGTATCTTAAGTGGATGTTTTTTATCAGACGCCAGATTCCAATTATGGTGACAATTAACAGAAAATAGGATGGTAGTACTGATTGATCTGATGGCAAATATAGAAACGAGAAAAAGTATTGTGGCTTGAGAAACTCTTGATACGCTCGGAACATACCCATCAGAAAAAGCCCGGGGGAATTCTTTATTATCTCAAGCGAAATCCCAAACGCCTTCGCCAATGGGACCCCGGGGTAATCCTGATACCATACTCTCCAGCCTCGGTAACCAGTAGCGATGCCATATAGTGTTTCACCAAAATTCGCAAACGGGATGCTACCCGGGCCTGCTATTGACTTGAATATCCAATAATTGATCAGAAAGCCCAGTACAACAGCACCGCTAAGCATGAAGAATTTACTAAAGGAGAGTTTGCCTTTCCATGCCCAAGTACTCCCCCAGAGAATCAACATGGGCAATACAAACATTGCTCCAGCACGAGCATTTAATGCAATGGCCAGAACAAATACGCCCCAAATCGCATGCCTAAAGCTGTTTTGTCGAAGTGCCCGAAGAAAAATGGACAGGGAAAGCATGCCAAGTGGGATGCCCAACTGCTCTGTGAGAAACTTCCCTGTGTACCTTCCAGAATAACAATAAATCATGATCGCTGCTACCAAAGCCGCAGGCAAAACACCAAAATTATTTTTTACTTCCGAAACCAGCAAGAAAAGAGAAATTGCAACAATGACCGCAAGTACAACCAAGGACAGAACCAAGTCTTGTCTGGTCAAAAACAAGATAGTGGATAAGTAGGTAATAAAAAGTGGACGACGGGCGGCAAAGGGCGGAATGTCTTCTCCATACAACACTTTTATGGCACCCGTAAAATATCCATTGGCATCGGAACTTGGGAAAACACCGAGAAGAGAGAAACCATCTCTATCAAAACCCTGCATGCGCCAATACATGGGGGCTAAAACCAAGACCAGGATAATTACGAAACCAGCCAGATTTCCCCATAGATCTCGCGCTCGAAGGATCAGGGCCAAACCAATCATTACGATCAAAAATCCTTCAAATGTACGTATATGGCTATGAATATTGAGAAAAGACTTATTAACTATATATCCCAAGAGAAGAAGAAAGACTCCTAGCCGTATGATCGGAACATCGAAATAAAGACTGAACCTAGAAACAAATATTGTGACTTGATGACTAACATTTTTTACAATGGGCTTGAGATTCTGCATACTTGAACCTTGTTTCAATAAAGTTTGCTGTTTCTATAAATTCAGGGAAATGTAATGAAATTTACTTGTGACAAGTTAACCCCATTAAGATTAACAACAAGACAATTTCTCTATATCAAATGAGCTGACCGATTGGCATTCTATAGTAGGAAGTTTCGTCAAAAATGAATTTGGTTCACTTTCGACAAACAAGTGAACCAAATATCCACCGTTGCCTACATATCCTGTCTACCAGATAACGCTCTCAGCAATGTGTTTTGATCGGCATATTCCAGATCGCCACCCATTGGCAAACCTCTTGCAAGACGTGTAACATGTACGCCGAATTGCTTTAATTGGTTTTGGAGATATAACGCGGTCGCATCCCCTTCCATGCTGGGATTGGTTGCAAGGATGACTTCTTTCACTCCCCCATTCGCAACACGCACGATCAACTGCTTGATCTTCAAATCATCGGGGCCAATGCCTTCAATAGGAGATAAGACTCCCTGCAAGACATGATACTTTCCCTGATAACCGCCAGTGCGCTCCAAGGCAAGGACATCCAATGCTTCTTCGACAACGCAAATAACACTTCCATCCCGCCGCGTGGACTCGCATACTTCACAGCGCTCGCGCCCCGCTTCGGTGATGTTGAAACATTCCTGACAAAAGGCCGTGTTCTTCTTGAGATGCGCCAAAGCAAGGGCCAGATCTTCCGAGACGTCGTCTGTAGCGCGCAAAAGATAGAACGCCAGCCGCGAAGCGGACTTGGGACCGATGCCTGGAAGTCGTTCAAGGGCATTGATAAGGGATTGAATGGATTCGGGTAATAACATATCGTTATAACGTTGAAACGTGTGAACGTTAGAAAGGAAGCCCGCCCGCCAGCGGACCCATCAACTTCTCTTGAAGTTCACGCGACTGGTCGAGTGCCATATTCACTGCGGACAAGACCAAGTCTTGCAACATTTCGGCGTCCGCGTCTTTGATGAAATCAGGAGAGATTTCAACGGACTGACATTTCTGGTCGCCTGTCATCACGACTTTGATCGCGCCGCCACCCGCCGTAGCAGTGACAGTTTCCACAGCAAGTTTTGCCTGTGCTTCTTCCATTTGTTTCTGCATGCGTTGCAGTTGCTGCATCATGCCACCCTGCCCCATTTGCGGACCTTTGTTGAATCCTTTAGCCATAAAACACCTCAATTTCTATATGATAGTAACTTCAAAAAGTATCCACCTTGACTTCAACTCTGATCAAGATTATTTTACCTATATAGGTTTAACATACATGCCCTTGTGTTCAATCTCAGCAAGGGATTTCTTATCAAAAATATAAGACTCAAAATAGCCACATTTTGTACAAACAAGATATGTAATTATTGCTGGAGATCCAAAAAGTCCAAAAAAGAGACTCCGTTGTTGGAACAAAGATTCAATTGCATATACAGAAACACTTTTACATTTGGGGCATTCACCATTTGCCATTTACTTCTCACTTTCTAACCTATAGTGAACATCTACTGGTGTACTAATCAATCCTGCATATCCACGATCTCGCCACCGTGTTGGATGGCGGTTGCGACCATGCCGTCCTGCGCCACGTTCGCGGGAATCTTGCCTTTCGCATTCGTCACCACACAACGCACGCTCACGTCCGCGCCAAACTCGTCCTTGATCAACTTTTGGATCGCTTCGATCTGATCGGGCTTATCGATCTTTGAAACCAGCACGTCGCTCGCCAAACCCAAAATCAACGTCTTGCCCTGCACGTCGATCATCTTGACCGAGTTCATCAACGCCGAAAGATTTGCCTGCGCTTTTGGCAAAGCGGATGACATATGCTTCCACGCCTTGATGATGTCACCTGCACTAACAATATTTTTTTCAGGTGCATGCGCTTCGACTGCGCCTTCGGCTCCGCTCTGCGCGGAAGGTTGAGGCTGAGTCTCCGTTCTGGGAGCTGACATAGGCTTCGGCTTGGTTGACTCGGCGTGGCGATTTGAGCAGACTCGGCTGGAGCGTCGAGCACTTCCGCTAAAGCAAGTTCCAGACTCAAAGATGGCTGCCAGCCGCCACGCAAATCCACAGCTGCATTGTTGAAGGCTTTCATCATGCGCAAGACATCGCTCGTCGAAAAGGACTTGGCGTGCGCCTGCATCTGTTTCTTGACATCCGCCGTGGCTTCGACCTGATTCGCATTGCCCATTTGAATGAGCATGAGACCGCGCAAATACTCAACGATCTGACGCGCCAGCGAACGCGGATCGGCGCCCGCATCGAGCGCCTTGTGGATGGTCTCAAGCCCATGCGCGGGATCGTGATCCATAATGGACGTGAGGGTATCGAGCACGGTTTGACTGGTGGCAGTGCCGAGCACGGTTTGCGCGAGAGTGAGCGTGATCTTATCGCCCGTGGACGAGAGTTGATCGAGCAACGAGATCGCATCGCGCATGCCACCTGCAGATTGACGCGCGATTTGAATCAGCGCATCATCATCCGCCTGAAGGTTCTCGGCTTTGACGATCATTTTGAGATTAGTGACGATCTCCCCCACTGGCACACGTCGAAACTCATGACGCTGACAACGCGAGAGAACGGTTGCGGGGATTTTATGAATTTCAGTTGTTGCTAAAACAAAGATGGCATGTGGAGGCGGTTCTTCGAGCGTCTTGAGCAACGCATTGAACGCCGCTGTCGAAAGCATGTGGACTTCGTCAATGATGTAGATCTTGTATTTGCCCTGCGAAGGCGAGAAGTTGATCTTGTCGCGCAAATCACGGACATCGTCAACGGATGTATTGGATGCCGCATCAATCTCGAAGAGATCCATGAAGCGATTTTCGTTGACAGCCTTACAATGGCCACATTCGTTACAAGGTCGCTTAGTGGGATCAGGATTCGTGCAGTTGACCGCTTTCGCCAAAAGGCGTGCAAGTGTAGTCTTGCCCGTCCCGCGCGGACCCGCAAACAAGTACGCATGACCGACACGATCTGCCTTGATCGCGTTCATCAACGTGGTCACGATGTGGCTTTGCCCCATCACCTCGTCCCATTCTTTTGGTCGGTATTTTCTATATAAAGCTTGAGTCATTTTATTTTATGTAGGGCGGGGTCTCCCCGCCCTGTATCATTGAATCCACAAATTTCAAGAATGCTTATCATTTTATATTTATAGGTTATAGGGGCGGGATAACCCCGCCCCTACCAATCATATTTACGGCACCGTATACACTGCACGGACATTTCCACTTGGGTCGAGCAACTGCGCTTCCTCGCCCGATTGCCAGACGGGTTCGGTCTGACCCCAGTATAAGTCAATCACGGTATTCGTCCCTGCAACGGTATGGATCTGTACTGCGCCATTACCATTGAGCGTCAGGTTCGGGAAGGTGAACACGTGTCGATTGGCATCTTTCAACTGCCAGCTTGCAAGGCTCAACGATTCCTTCCCTGCATTACGCACGATCACCCACTCCGCGTCCAGAGTCCCTGCGCCTACGATGCTCACGATCTCCACGGGAATATCCACATTCGGGTCGAACGCTGGCGCTGAAGGTCCACTGCTTTGACCGTTCGCAGGCACCACAGGCTGAATAGCCGAAACACTTGTCGAACGATAATTACGGTCATACCAAAACAGAATGCCCCCGATCACACAGGCAGAAACGGCTACATTCAAAAGCAGGTAAAGGATGAGTTTGCGGCGGTCCATGTGCGCCGAATCATAGCACAGATTGTCTCTGATTGAAATTAAAAATCCTGTGATCTTTGCGACCACAGGATTTTTCTCAACAACTCAATATGTTACGGCAATTGCGTCAGCACAAAATCATCAAAAGATACATTCGTGGTGGTGGCTTCTTCTCCACTCCACACAAAGAGTGAGATACTGCCAGAGGTATAGGTTGAATCTTCCACCGAGTCAACTTCCTGTCCATCCACATACAGAGTCAATTTACCGTTTCCGCAATCAGCACCCAAGCGATAAGAATCCGCATCTTGAGCAATCAAATCCGAATGTCCCCATTGATCATCATTGGTCAAGAAAAGATCGGTCTGCGCCAATGCGGCTTTGGCAATGGCATACTGTCCCAAAGGCGTCACAGCAAAGTAATATCTCGAATCATCAATGGGATATTGCTTATCGCAAAAGAACCCAAACGCCGTGGTGGAGTCCGTGCCGTTATTGATTACGGTAACTTCCATGTGAATATCTTTGTATTCTTCTTCGTTGGGGTAAGACCAAACAATGTAATTCTTTTCAAATACCTGGAAGTTCAAAGCATCATCCACATATTCAACCGCGCTGCTTGCGTCTGTACCTGTGCCCCAATTGTCACTGCCCATGGAAAAATCATCTTCCAGCAAAGCATCAGCATTGCTAACAGGCTCTTCTGTTTGAGCAGGCTCCACATCCGGGGCATCTGTACCCACAGGCACAACATCATTTGTATTGGTATCTCCCGGTGCACCTGTCACAGCCTGACATGCCAACGCCGCCAATGCGAGACCTGCAATTGCCATAACGATCTTAAAATTACTTTTCATCCTCATCTCCTTTTTTGAAATAAGGCAACATTTTAACCGCCTCCTTCAATGAGACAATCGGACATACGGGGGATTTAATCGAGGCTCAGCGACTCATCGTCAACGCGACCCAATCTCCCATTTGACGTCGCTCGTTCATTTTTAGACCTTTAGCCTGCCCTGCCTCAATGACATTTTGTTCCTGCTCGAACAGTATCCCACTTAAAATGATCGAACCATTTTCCTCGATCAAGTCTGCGAGACCCGCATCAAACAGGCGCACGATGACCGGCGCAAGGATATTCGCCACAACCAGTGGCGCCTTCTTGAACTCGAACTTCCCATCGAGAATCTCCTGCACCGAACCCAATCCCAAGGTCAACTCATCGCCCACCTCGTTCGTATCCGCGTTCTCACGCGAGTTGGTAATGGATTCAGCATCGATATCCACGCCCAAGGCTTTCGTTGCTCCAAGTTTAAGCGCGGCGATGGAGAGAATGCCAGAACCGCAGCCTACATCAATCACGATTTCCGATTTACGATTTCCAATCGAAGATTGATCAAAAGACAATTCCATAAGTTCGAGACATAGCTGCGTCGTGGGATGAGTCCCTGTGCCAAACGCCATGCCGGGGTCGATCTTGATGGCAACACGTTCCGGTGCTGGAGAATCCATCCACGCGGGCAGGATGAGGAGACGCTGTCCGATGAGGATCGGCTTGTAGTATTGTTTCCAGGCTTCCATCCAGTTTTGATCCGCGATCTGTTTGTAAGTCGCGGCAGGCAACGGACGGATCATCCCCAAATAGAAAAGAGACTCTTCGAGCTGTTGCCTTGTCTCTTCAAGTTGATCGTTCACCTCCAAATATCCACGGACGGTGATCGGCCCTGTTGGCGTGCCTGCATCTTCCGCATCGTTATATTTCACACCCTGCTCGGTCATCACACCGTTGGGCGCAAAACGAGCGAACACATCCGCTACAGATTCGGCGAGTTCGCCGTCTACAGTCATTGAAACTTCAAGCCAATTCATAATTCACCTTATATTTTCAAAATGGATTACCTGCAATCATTCGTCCGAGATTATAAAAATATTCGCTCGTTACACCAATAGCCGCAGGATGTTGTAAAACCACAAATTTAGTTTCGCCAATGTTACTGTAAAAATATTTCTCTTTCTCATTTTCATGAAACTTGCCATCAATGAGCGCTTCCCAATAATTCAGATATGTGATGCCAAAAGCACAAATGATCTTTGGCTGAAATTTCTCAATATTACGCCGAATATGACTGGCCCTGTTGGGAAAAAAAGTATTGCGGTAGGTTTCACGATCTTTCAATATCTCAAGAGCAGACTCTTGACCATAGATCCAAACACTTGTACCCGGCGAAGGCAAGGGAAAAAGCTCAAATATACAACTATCGTCATTCTTTCTGCCCCATGAGGTCCGCTGATACTCACGGACGGTATCTGTGCTTACGGGCTGATTACGTGTACCAAATAAAAATCGAATTTGCTTACCCCATGTGTTCTGTATCTTTGGCTTCTTTCCAAAATATGCAGGAATACCTATCGCGACATGGTACTCAGCCATGTCTTCCAATTCCATGCCACCACGCGCTTTCCAAGTGAAAAGGCGGCGATTGATTTCATCAACCGAATTACCGCCACCTTCTTCCATGCCCAAAAACCAGCAAGACGCTTGATAATTTCCATACCCATAAAAACCATTTGCAAATTCAAGAAGAAATTTATCGTCAAGCATATTCTCACACCATCAATTTGTATATTTGCTTTATCAAATCAACATCCTGCGAACGGACATCGGGCAGGCTATCGAGGGAAAAATAATCAAGCTCAGAGACTTCATCGCTTGGGTGGAATTCGCCTTCAGTGACCCTGCAAAGATAATACAAGCCTACGCGGTCGGGCCTCCATGTTTTGACGAAGAGAAAGCGTTCGATTGCAACTTGCAAGTTCGTTTCCTCATGCATTTCACGAATGAGAGCTTCTTCTGCTGTTTCACCATATTCCAAGCTACCACCCGGCAAACCCCAAGGATGGAATCGATTATAGGTGGTTTTGACCAGCAATACCTTTTTATTTTGGTCAAAGATCACAGCAACGGCAAATACTTGAAACAAGGGGCGTATGATTCGAGACGCTAAAGCCTGCATCCACAAGGGAAAGACCCGCCAGATTTTCAATAGTATGATTTTTAGCATGAGGGGGCAATTATCTCATAAGTGATGCCCCCATAGATTACAGGCTTCGTAAGGCACAATTTGGTTTATTGCTGGGGATATAGGAGCGAGCCCCCTGATTCCGAACTCTATTTCCAAATCCAAAAAGCGACGGAACGCCCGAGCCAGACGAGAAGCAAACCCACTATAACATTCGCACCGACATTTGCCAAAGCGTTGACAGCTTTACCGTCACGCAGGAGGTTGATCGTGTCGTTGCCAAAGGAGGAAAAGGTTGTGAATCCGCCAAGGACTCCGATAAAGACAAGTGCCCTTGATTCAGGTGTAAACGCCCCGCGCGATTCAGCGAGTTGGGATAGAAGCCCAATGACGAAACATCCGGTGAGGTTGACGGTCAATGTGCCGTAAGGGAAATCTATGCTTTTGCTGAGGGATTGGATCCATGTGCCGAGCAGATACCGGGAGACAGAGCCAAATGCTCCACCGAGTGCAACGAATAGAACAGACAAAAGTGAAGGCATCGATGAGGTCTTTTAGGTGGAATCAGGCGGCGGCTTGGATGGAAGCGTGCTCTTCATCCAAATGCGATGGACCACATAAGTCACAATACAACGAGTCGGGAAGACAATCTACACATTCGAGTTGAAGGGTGGCATGCGCAATGTTGTAATGATGCTGAAGAATGTGATTGACCTCACGTTGAATGTTCGCACCTTCGCTGATGGATGAATCATGCGTGAGAATATGCGCGGACATGGTGCGGAGACTCTGTGTGAGACTCCAGACATGCAGATCGTGAACCCCAAGCACACCTTTGACCTGCAATAGGTCGTCGACGAGTTTTGTTGCATCAATATCGCGCGGCTTGGCCTCGAGCAAGATATCGATCGCGTCGCGCAAAATACCCCAGGCATTGTAGAGGATCATAAAACCGATCAGCACACTGATAAATGGATCAAGCCAATTGGCTTTCGTGAAATAGATGATTATGCCCGCAATGACCGCACCAATAGTGGAGAGAACATCGCCCATGAGGTGAACAAACGCAGAACGAAGGTTGAGGTCGGAGTCACTACCCTGATGGACAAGTTTGGCTGTGACAATGTTGACAATGACAGCAATGAGGCCAACCCCAATGAGGATGCCCGATTGCACTTCTGGCGGGTTGATAAAACGATGATAGGCCTCGTAAAAAATCCCAAGCGAGATGAGAACCAACGTGGTGGAGTTCACAAGTGCCACAAGGATACCCACGCGATGATAGCCGTAGGTCTTGCGTTCGTTAGCGGGACGGGTGGTGATACGAATGGCGAACCAACTTAACCCAAGCGCGATGACATCGGTCAGGTTGTGAGCGGCGTCGGTGAGCAGGGCGAGGCTGTTCGAGAATATCCCCGCCGCGGCTTCGATGAATACAAAGGCAAGCGTGAGAAACAGCGAAACAGATAATCGTTTTGTGGATTGGTGCGCGGCTTCGCGCAGATGAGAATGGGTGTGTGGGTGTGTCATAAATTCCAGTGGCTTTATTTCAAAAGACCTTTCATTCTTTGGACACGGATTGCACAGAAACCACGGTTGCTTTCCGTATTTTTACGGAATACTCCGTAGAATCCGTTAGATCCGTGTCCCAAAATATTATCCGTGCTCCACATGATCGAGACCCATACGGTAGAGCTTTGCTACATGGTCATCGTCCAATGCATAGAAAACCTGACGTCCATTCTTGCGACCACGCACAAGTTTCATCTGGCGCAATCCACGCAATTGATGCGAAACAGCGGACTCGGTCATTTCGAGTTGCGCTGCAATATCACCCACATTCATTTCTCCATCCAGCAAAACAGAAATGATGCGCAAGCGCGTTGGGTCACTGAGAGCAGAGAATAGGTCAGCAAGGTGTGTGGAGGTTGAGTCTTTGAGTATCATGATTAATATATGAATAATTGCTCATATATTCACCTTATATCATAAGAAGTTTACATCGTCAAATGAAATTTATTTACCAAATGCTATAATAAAATTTAGTTTAGGAAAACGAATGGAAAAATTTAGCGAACTAGCAGTTTGGATATGGATCGGTTGTGGGTTTGCAAGTGTAAAATTACTTACTCAAAGCTCAGATAAATTTGTTTTTGAACATACCTTCTGGGGGCAAATGAAAAAAAACAGTTTATTGACTATTGTCTTTACGGTGGGTATTTTAGGCTGGCCAATATTGTTAATTATTTATCTGTTATTACCTAGAAGAAAAATCAATTCCCACAAAAATATTATCTGCGAACATTGTGGTCATTCATTTCAAACTCAAGTAGATATTCAACTTAAACAAAATCAACATATTCCACTAGCAAGGTTTTCCAATGAGATCCAATTGGCGATTGCAGAAGGGCAAAAAAGAGTAAATATGCCCATTCCATTTATCATGGCAGGGGTATGGATTCTTGGAGGAGTTATTAGTTTCACCTTCGACAATCCAATATTAATGATAATAACCTTTTTTACTGGATTCATGTCGGGATGGTTATGGTGGTCATTCGCAGTTCCACGTTGGCGGGAATGGGCTCTCAAACAACCTGGTGTTACACCTGATGAATTGCAACACGCGGCAGAATTGGCATTACTGGTTTGGCCAAAAAATCATTTTTTTGAAAAAACTGAAATAAGACCTAAAAAGTAACTTAGCTTGCATCTTTTAATCAAAATAGGCAGACCTTTGTCTGCCCATTAACTTCTAGAGATTATCTAGCAAAGATCATCCACCAAACGCGTCATTCAACCAATCGATGAATCCTTTTTCCTGTGGCTTGACTGATGTCCCCAACGACTCAGCCAGTTTCTCAAACAACTCGCGTTGTTCCTTGGTGAGTTTTGTCGGGATGGCCACATTGACGATCACCAGTTGGTCACCGCGATGTTTGCTTCGTACATGTGGCACACCCTTGCCCTTCAAATGAAAGACTTTTCCAGATTGCGTGCCAGAGGGAATCTTCAATTTATCATCCCCATCGATCGTCGGCACATCCACTTCAGCGCCAAGAGCCGCCTGTGCGATGTTGATATCGAGATTCAAAATAATGTCATTCTCACGGCGTTTGAAGAACTGATGCGGCTTGACATCCAACACAAGGAACAGGCTTCCGTTCGGGCCGCCCAACGTACCGGGTCCGCCCTCCCCTGCCAAACGGATCTGCGTACCACGGTCCACGCCAGCAGGGATCTGTACTTTCTTATTGATCGTCTTGCGTTCCAAACCGCCACCGCGACAGGTCTTGCACGGAGATGAAATTGTCTCGCCACGTCCGTTACAAGTCGGGCACGGGGACGATTGCACCATCTGACCCAAAAATGTTTGACGGACCTGACGCACTTCACCCTGTCCATTACAAGTGGAGCAACGTACCGGCGTCGTGCCAGGTTCAGCACCATTTCCATTACAGCGTGAACAAGTCTCTTCGCGTTGGAACTCGATCTCTTTCTCAACACCGAAGACTGCCTCTTCAAACGTCAAATTGACCTGCATCTGCAAGTCACGTCCGCGACGTGGAGAACGGCGAGAAGAACCTCGTCCCGTTGAAAAACCGAACTGGCCAAATAGTTCTTCGAAGATATCGCCAAAGTCCGCGGTGTAGTCGTGGAACCCACCGCCACCCATGTTGCCAAGACCCTCTTTACCAAAGCGGTCATAGCGAGCGCGTTTGTCTTTATCCGAAAGCACGCCGTAGGCTTCGTTGATCTCTTTGAATTT
Source organism: Candidatus Defluviilinea proxima (assembly GCA_016721115.1). Lineage (NCBI taxonomy): Bacteria > Bacillati > Chloroflexota > Anaerolineae > Anaerolineales > Candidatus Villigracilaceae > Candidatus Defluviilinea > Candidatus Defluviilinea proxima. The sequence continues at coordinate 2,217,930 of JADKIW010000001.1, read as the reverse complement.
CTCCTCGGCGCCTTCCTCCTTGCTCACGTCAGGGTGATACTGACGCGCAAGTTTACGGAATGCGGCTTTGATCTCATCATCGTTCGCATTCCGCCCAACACCAAGGGTCTCGTAGTAATCGCCGCTCATAAAGAATAGATCAATAGAGAACAGAGACTAGTAATACTCTCCATTCTCTATTCTCTAAATTACTCCTTCACTTCTCCGTCTACAACTTCAGGCCCATCATTAGTAGTGGATGAAGAACTCGCTTCGCCCGCCCCCGCAGTTGGCCCAGTCCCCGTAGGGGGATTCTGCTCATAGACGCTGGCACCAATCTTTTGAATGGCCTGCCCCAATACATCTGTGGCGGCTCTGATCGCGGCTACATCCTCACCCTCTGCGGCTTTCTTCACTTCATTCGATTTCGCTTCGATCTCTGTCTTCACTTCCGCAGGGACCTTGTCACCGAACTCACGCAACGCCTTTTCGCCAGCATACACTGTGTTATCGGCATTGTTGCGTGCTTCGATCAATTCCTTGCGCTTCCTGTCATCTTCGGCATGGGCTTCAGCATCCTTACGCATCTTTTCCACTTCTGAGTCTGAGAGACCAGAGGAAGCTGTAATCGTAATGTGCTGTGAACGTCCTGTCGCCTTATCCTGCGCGCTGACTTTCAAAATACCGTTCGCATCCACATCGAATGTGACTTCGATCTGCGGTACACCACGTGGCGCAGGTGGAATTCCATCAAGGATAAATCGTCCCAACGACTTGTTATCTGCCGCCATCGGGCGTTCCCCTTGCAGGATGTGGATCTCAACCTGAGTCTGACTGTCACTTGCGGTGGAAAATACCTGACTCTTGCGAGTCGGGATGGTGGTATTGCGTTCGATCTGTGGAGTTGCTACACCGCCCAATGTTTCAATGGACAGTGAAAGAGGCGTCACGTCGAGAAGCAGAATGTCCTTCACTTCGCCGCCAAGCACACCTGCCTGGATTGCTGCACCAATGGCAACCACTTCATCGGGGTTCACGCCTTTGTGAGGCTCCTTACCAAAGAAAGCACGGACGCGGTCTTGGATGGCTGGCATACGGGTCATACCGCCCACCAAAACTACCTCGTGAATGTCGCCTGCATTTAATTCAGCGTCGGCTAAAGCTTGTTTAACGGGAGCAATCGTTCGGTCGACAAGATCCGCTGTCAACTGTTCAAACTTGGCGCGGCTGAGAGTCATCACCAAGTGTTTCGGTCCGCTGGCATCTGCAGTCAAATACGGAAGGTTGATCTCCGTCTGCATTGTGGTCGAAAGTTCGATCTTTGCCTTTTCGGAGGCTTCCTTCAAACGTTGTAATGCCTGACGGTCGTTATGAAGGTCAATGCCGTTATCTTTCTTGAACTGCTCGATCAAATGATCCATGACGCGCAGGTCGAAGTCATCGCCACCGAGGAAGGTATCGCCACTCGTGGATTTGACCTGGAACACACCATCGCCCACTTCCAAAACAGAGACATCGAACGTACCGCCACCGAGATCATAGACAATGATCGTTTCGTTTTTTTTCTTATCGAGGCCGTAGGCAAGCGAGGAAGCGGTCGGTTCGTTGATGATGCGCAGAACTTCTAAACCTGCGATCTTACCCGCGTCTTTTGTGGCGTTGCGTTGTGCATCGTTGAAATACGCAGGGACAGTGATAACCGCCTGCGTGATGGTCTCACCAAGATAGGCTTCAGCATCTGCCTTGATCTTCGCGAGGATCATCGCTGAAACCTCGGGCGCGGAATAATCCTTGCCGCCCAATTCCACACGCACATCACCATTGTCCGCGCTTTTCACAGCATACGGCACGCGTTTCCTTGTGCGCTCCACTTCGGCGTCATCGGACTTGCGTCCCATAAAACGCTTCACTGAAAAGATCGTATTCTGCGGATTGGTGATCGCCTGATTGCGCGCCACACGCCCAACCAAACGCTCGCCATTCTTATTCATCGCCACCACAGAAGGAACAAGGCGTTCGCCTTCTGCAGAGGGGATCACAATCGGTTCGCCACCCTGCATTACTGCCGCGACAGAGTTTGTCGTACCAAGGTCAATGCCAATGATTTTTGCCATGAATAATTTCTCCTTTTAACGTTTACATGTTCGAACGTTGAAACGTTTGAACGTTATTGCGCCACCCTCACCAGGGCTGGTCGTATCACTCGTTCACCGAGCATATATCCATTTTGTACCACAGCGATCACATGTCCGCTTTCCACCTCTTCGCTGGGTTCATTCGAGATCGCCTCGTGGAAGTTCGGATCGAATTCTGCGCCTACCGCCTCGATCCGTTTTATGCCTTCGCCGTCCAACACGTTTTGGAACTTGCGCGCGATCAATTCAACACCGCTCGCCCACAAATCATCCGCAGGGCGGTTTTGCAAAGCACGCTCCAAGTCATCGAGAACAGGTAACAACTTTTTGATGATGTCGCCTTTCATCGAAAACTTATTCAACTCGTTATCGCGCTCAATACGCTTCTTATAGTTTTGGAATTCAGCCTGAGACCTCAGCCAGCTATCTTTAAATTCAGACAACTTTGCATCTGACTCTTCGAGCTGTTTTTTCAACGCTTCCACCTCAGCCGAAGCCTGCTCACTGACTTCGGGCATTGTCACCGCCTCAGCCTGAGTCTCGTCAATTTCTTCTTTGTGCTTATGCTTCTTCTCAGTCATACTTCCTGTCTCTCACTGTATTTGATATTTTATGATTCAGCCAACTTGCTGATCGTCTTATAAGAGTGCGCTAAAGATCATTCACCAGAAATGGAGTCATTCACTAGATCACTTAATAAACCAGCCACGTATCGTACCGTGGGAATTGTCTTTGCATACGACATACGCATGGGGCCCAAAACACCGAGAGTCCCTGTTGCCATGCCGGGCACACCATACCGTGCAATCACCATCGAACACTGACGGAGTTCTTCCCATCCACCTTCGCCGCCGATCAATACTTGAAGCCCACCGACATTGCTGTTTGTAGCTGTTCGATCAAGCAAGTCTTTCAACGTGGAACGTTCACCAAAGATCTTCAACGCGCGACGGCCTTCATCCGATTCTGCAAATTCAGGCTCAGACAGAACATTGGTCAAACCATCGGTGAAAATATCACCAGAGATACGATCCACATTGCGGCGCATATCTTGAACGATCAACGTCAAAATATCCTGATCGAGTGCGTCAGAACGGGCCGGGAGGGCGGAAATGGCGTCCACGGTGGAGCCAGCCAAAAGGGCGTTAAGACGCGAGGCAGTCTGGCTGAGTCGCTCCTGTAGAACAGGTTCGGCCAACGTCAGTATCTGCTGGTTGACCTCCCCTCCAACCAACACAAGGATCATAAGAATCTGGCGTCCTTGTGTGGAGATCAACTCAATGTGTTTGAAACGTACTTGTTCTGCATGCGGCGCCGTGATGACAGATACACCCTGCGATTGATGCGCAAGAATGGATGCCGCGAGGGTCATCCACTGTTCAACATCGGAGCCCGATTGATGGAATTGATGTGAGATCGTGCGCTGAATCGCCTGTGGCAATTCGGCTTGATACATCATCTGACTGACAAAGTAACGATAACCATCTTCTGTGGGAACACGTCCCGCCGAAGTGTGAGGCTGGCGCAAGTAACCCATTTCTGTCAATGCCGCCATCTCATTGCGGATGGTGGCCGATGAAAGATTAAGTTGATAATGTTCCAGAAGCCGCTTTGAACCGATGGGCTGAGCGGTGTCAATGTAATCTCGTATGATGAGTAACAAGAGAGTTCGTTGACGGTCTGTTAATTCTGGCATTGTATTCACACAATTAGCACTCTCAATTCGAGAGTGCTATCCATCTTGGAATAATGATAAACGAGTCAAAAAGGGAAGTCAATAAGAGGAGTGTAAGAAAATGCCCGTCACTCTTGTAAGTGACGGGCATTATGTTCCGTATTTATTGCAGTAGCATACCCTGATGGGCACACGAGCTACTGCATTCCAAATCTATGGATTGGTGGGACGCCAAGCCGGGTCAAAGTCTACTGCGGGGTCGTTGGTAAGGCGGGTTCGGCTTCCACCACTGGCTGTCATAAAGTAGATGTCGCGGTTACCGTCATTGTCCATGCCTTCGAAGGCGATCCATAAACCATCCGGTGAAAATTGGACATCTTCGATCGGGCGCGGAAGGTCAACGCGTATGGGATCTTTCGTGGCACGATCCTCATATTTGATGGTCATCAACCACGGGCGTGAAACTCCGCCAGAATCCCTTTGGCTGAACAATACCGTAGAGCCATCAGGAGTCCACACGGGAAGGTAATCCAAGAACTGTTGACCGCTACGGGCGATTTGCACATTGCCCTGACCCGTGTCGCTCATAGCCCAGATCTGATAAGCGCCCACCCTCTTCACTGTATAAACGATCTGGTTCCCAAAAGGAGACCATGAGGGTTGACTGTTCTCTTGCACATCACCGCTGACAGATGTGATGCGATTGATCGCTCCACTTTCAAGGGTGAGAATATAAATATCTTTCTTGCCATCACGCAGGGATGTGAACGCAATACGGCGGCCATCAGGTGACCAATCCGGATCAAAATCGGATCCGGGGACAACGGTCAATGGTTTTTGACCGGAACCGTCTGCGTTGATCAAATAGAGGCTCGAGTCTTTATAAGCATTTTCAGCGACATCGCCACGAGTCAAACATGGCGAGATGAAGACAAGTTGTGCACCATCGGGAGACCACGATGGCTGGCAGGCACCGTCTACAATGTTTGTGAGAAGTGTCAGGCCAGTGCCATCCAAATTACTCAAATAGATTTGAGGGGCACCGTTACGCGCAGAGGCAAATGCGATCTGACTACCACCACCTTGTGAAGTGGGTGCGGCAACCGGCGCATTATCGGGTGTGGCGGTTACTTCCAAGACAGGAGGTAATGTCTTTGTAGGAATTACAGTCGCTGTGGGAGCCACTGTAGGCGTTGCAGTGACGTCCGCCATTGCTTCGGTTGTTTGTGTTGGGTTCAGCGGCGCGATCAATGATTCTGTTTGCGTGGGAACCGCTTTGGTGGGATTGGAAACACCCAACATGGAAAGCAACGGCACAGGGACCATGCTGGCGACACCGGGTATAAAGCGAACAACACCAACCAGTGCGGCCGCGATCAAAAGAAGACCAATCAAAATACTGGGAAGCAAGCGCTTCTTCTTGCGTCTCTTGGGGGGTTTGAATTCCTTCAGTTCAGGCGAAGATGTTCCGCTTTTTTCTGAAGCAGAGCGTACTTCCCGTTCAATGGAACTTTCTCGTTCTGCCGCACCTTCTTCAGCGGGAGGCGGCTCGATGACGTATTCACCCGGCAACCGTTGGGTCTTGGATTTGGAACCAAGCAACGCGCGCTTGAATTCATCCGCATTTTGGAAACGGTCGGCAGGGTCAATGCCCATTGCTTTTTCAATAGACGCGGACAGACGACGTGAAATTTTTCCGTTACGTTTGCGTAATGGTGTTAGTTGTGTATTGTCCATCGCGCGTGCCAGACCATCCTCAGGGATGATACCGGTCAGCGATGCGTACAAGGTAGCACCTAATGAATAAATATCAGTACGTGGATCTGTGCGGGCTGTGCCATATTGTTCGGGAGGTGAATATCCGGGAGTCATGGCGCGTGCACCGGTGGTGGTCGCCTGACTTCCATGCAACACTTTGGCAAGACCAAAGTCCACGAGGAAGATATGTCCCTCAGAAGTGATCTTGACGTTGCCCGGCTTGATATCACGATGCAGGATCGGGGGCTTGCGCGTGTGGAGGTAACTGAGTGCATCACAAATGGCCGCACCCAATAGGACCGCTTCATCTTCTGTGATGTTGCCCATGCGCTCCATACGCTGACGCAAGTCCTCACCTTCTATATAGTCCATCACAAGATACTGTCCCTGATCGCCGATCACAAAATGATCGGTCACACGAGGTAGATTGGGATGACGAAGGTTGGCGAGGATAACGGCTTCGAGGCGGAACTGGCGTGCATACTCGTCGGTTGTGAAGAGGTTCTCCTTCACCGCCACATCCACGCCCAGGTTTTCATCCACCGCACGATAAACAGACCCCATACCACCCTGACCTAGGATCTCAACAATACGGTATCGCTTATGTAATAGTGTGCCGCGTTCAAGTGTCATTAAAAAAACAGGCTCCAAAAAATAGCGCTAGATTTGGGATTATAACAGAGCGCGTGCCTATATGTTGGATTTCGTTCTTTTTTTGATACGGAATAACAACCCTGAAAGGTTCGTATCTTTTTTTAAACGGCAATCTGCTTCTGCCCGATAAAAATCGACCAAACTCCAGGCTGGATTTGGCCCATTTGGGCGAAGCAGGTTCAGGTCCGGCCTGATGCGGATTTTCATCCGACAACAAAACCCCTCCAAAGTATTTGATATAGGCTTATCGTTTGATGTACACTTTCTGCATGCAAAAACCACGCTGGTGGGATTGGCCCGCAGTTCTGATGCTGTTCATCCTTGTGCAGATCGTTTCCTCAAGATTGATCGCCACAAACTGGACACCCTTTTTGTATTTAATCAGAACGATCACATTCATGGGCTGTTTCATCGGTTGTGCAGTGGGATATAGTCGTTTTGAAACGCGGGTTATACGCTGGCTGACCTTTTTATATATGCTGGCGTTGCTTCCCCTGCAATTGACAAGAGTCATAGATCAACAGGCTTCACTCGAAGAACAATTTATGAGCGTGGGCGGAAGGTTAATGGCTTCGCTCGGAAACTTTTTCACCCAAAAGCCTGTAGAGGACCCGATCTTTTTTGTAACGATCATGTTGATTGCTTTTTGGGGAATCAGCACATGGGCCGGATATGCACTCATCCGCAAGCAGGATTATCTTGGTGCAGTGTTGCCATCCACCATCGGATTATTATTTATCCAATATTATGACAACGCTGTTTTGAGTCGACTTTGGTCAATGGCGCTCTTTACATTTGTTGCACTGCTTTTATTAGGAAGGCTGAATCACCTGCAACATCTTGTATCATGGCAGGCACGGCGAGTGTTCCTTCCACCCGATAGCCGCGTGGATCTGACAAGTATGATGCTGGCAGTGACAGGCCTGATCATTCTGGTTTCGTGGACCATTCCCCCATCGGCATCCAGCTTGAACGCCGCTGTGGAACGATGGAATCGAATGACGAAACCTTGGAGAGAATTTACACACAACATCGAGAATGCCTTCGACGCGATCCAAGCCACCAGAAACGGACGACGGGTTGACCTCTTCGGTTCTGAGTTATCGCTTGGAACAGGTTTCTCATTATCTGATGTCATCGTGTTCAATGTCCAACCACCTGAAATACCCGATGAAGAAAACCCTCCGCGTTTCTATTGGCAGGGACGTATTTATGACCACTACGAAAACGGACAATGGAGCGCCACCAATACAACCCAGGATAAATTTACTCCCTCTGCTGATTCGTTGGCAGTGTTAAACACAAACGGACAACCACGTTTCCGATTTACGTTCTTTGCCGGTGAGAATCCACTTTCGTTGTTGTACGCCCCCACCCAACCCGTGTGGGTCAGCCGCGCCAGTTCAATTCAATTATTGGGCACAAAAGATGGTGAGGATGTCTCTGCCTGGTTTGCCTCGCCAATACTGGAAGCTGGAGAAAGTTATCAAGTCGAGTCCGCGATCAGCAACCCCGGCGTGAACAGATTAAAAAGCGCGGGAACCAATTACCCCGCATGGGTCACTGATAGATATTTGCAAATCCCCGAGAATTTTTCAAGCCCTGTGCATCGACTCGCATTAGAGATCACCAAAGATGCACAGACTCCCTATGATAAAGCAACAGCCATCACACAATACTTACGAACCCAAATCGAATACAGCGACTCAGTTGAAAAAGCCCCTGAGAATACCGACTCGCTCGAATGGTTGATCTTTGAATATAAAAAAGGATATTGTGTCTACTACGCCACAGCAGAGACAATGATGCTTCGCTCCATCGGCATCCCGGCCCGCATGACAGTTGGGTTTTCACAGGGAGAATATTCACCTGAAACAAATCAATACACGGTTCGCAAATTGAATGCGCACGCCTGGCCACAGGCGTACTTCCCCGGCATTGGCTGGGTGGAGTTCGAGCCCACTGGCAACCAACCTGAATTGGATCGCCCCGTGGAAGAAGAGAACAATCTCGACCCCTTGGCGCTCACCCCTTCTGGATTGGGAAACGACCTGCCGCTTCCTGAAGCGCCGAAGCCACAAGAACAAGTTGTTATCCCAGAAGTAAAACCCCGCGTCTCTCCCAGCCTGTATCTGATTCCGTTATTCATCATATTCGCCACGCTGACGGTTTTCCTCGGGCGACGATATAACTTGCCCACACGCATTCCAACGCTGTTACGAAACGCCTACGAACGGAATGGTATGCGAACCCCCGCATGGATCGTCAATTGGGAACAGTGGATAAAGATTTCTCCGATCGAAAAAGCATTCGACAGCGTGAACTTCGGCTTGAGACTCTTACAAAACCCCATGCCGGTGTATGCTACCCCCATCGAGCGTGCAAACGGACTGGTGAAGCTTCTACCAAAAGCCGAAAATGAGATCAATACTCTTCTGGACGAACATCAAACATCCCTTTATACTTCCAGACAGGCAGATGTCATTCGCGCGCGGCGCGCCGCCTTCAACATCCGTGTTCAGGTCATCTCCGAACGAATCCGTTATTTGATTGAAGGCAACCCCACCGAGACTCCATAAGTTGTCCTTTCCATGGATGAGCCATGAAAGGGCAAAGGACAGACAATGGCCACATCCAAATCAAAACCTATCTCGATCAACGACCAACTTGTTTCAGCAACTCAAAACGCTGGGAAATTGCGCGCCTCATTGGATGCCAAACAGGCAGGTCCAGCCATCGAGGGGATTAAAGAACTTGAGAATTCTCTCTCGCGCATCAGCGAAGTACTGATCCCGTTTGAACAACGCTTTAGCCACTTACAAGCCCTCGCAGGGATCGGGCAGGTCGTCAACTCCACGCTTGAACTCGATGAAGTACTACAGATAGTCATGGACACCATCGTGCGCCTGACAGAGGCTGAACGCGGCTTCCTCATGCTCCGCAACGAACGGGGCGAGATGGAAACCCGTATCGCACGCAACTGGGAACAAGAATCCATCAACAAAAGTGAATTCGCCATCAGCCGCACCATTGTCGAACGTGTCATCAATGGAGGCGAGGCCGTTCTCACCACGAATGCACGCGAAGACCCGCGCTTTGGTGGGCAGGAATCCATCATTGCCTTCAACTTGCGCTCGATCCTATGTGTGCCGTTGATGGTCAAGACCGATCTGATCGGCGTGATCTACACGGATAACCGCATCCGCACCGGCATCTTCTCTGAAGCAGACCGTGATTTAATGATCGCATTTGCAAATCAGGCCGCAGTTGCCATTGAGAATGCGCGCTTGTTCTCCTCCCTCAAACGGACTCTTGAAGAAGTGACCGAGCTCAAGAACCTGATGGACGATGTTTTTGCGTCCATTGTGTCAGGGGTGATCACGGCTGATGTGCAGGATCAGATCACCCTTTGTAATCGAGCCGCCGCGTCCATTTTAGGGCAGGCCTCCGCAGAGATCGTCGGAAGAAAGTTGGAAGAGATCGTCCCCATGTTGGCAAGCGGAATCCAATCACAAATGGATTCGGTGCGCGCCAGCGATCAGCCCATTGTGGGGCTTGAGTTCAGCCAGAACCTGCCCGCGCGTGGCAACGTGGACTGGCGCTTGAACCTCTCCCCACTCAAAGATGCTGGGCAGAAAACTCAGGGCGTGGCTATCGTGCTCGACGATCTGACCGAACAAAAGAAACTTGAAGCGCAACGCAGACTCTTCGAACGCATGGTTTCGCCCGCTGTGATCGACCAACTCGACCCGAACGGTTTACAACTCGGCGGCAAACGTGTGGATATCACCGTGCTGTTTGCAGATGTGCGCGGGTTTACATCATTTAGTGAATCACAAGAACCAGAAAAATTGGTGAAGATATTGAACCGCTATCTCGCCGCCATGGCCGAGTCGGTGCTTTCGCAAGAAGGCACGATCGATAAGTTCATGGGCGATGCGATCATGTCGTGGTTCAATGCCCCGGTACCACAACCGGACCATACCTTGCGCGCCGTCAAAGCCGCGCTTGCTTTGCGTGATGCAGTGGAAGGTTTATATAAAGAACTGCCCGAAGCAGAACATTTAGCCTTCGGTGTGGGCATTCACTACGGCGACGCGATCCTCGGTTTGATCGGTACCGAACGCAGACTGGAATACACCGCCATCAGCGATAGCGTCAACACGGCCAAACGCTTGCAGGAAAATTCTGGGAAGAACCAGATCATCATCAGCCGCGAAGCCTATGCGCGCGTAAAAGATGATATTGAAGTGAGACCCATCGCACCCGTCGCCGCCAAAGGCAAGACCGCTCCATTGGAAGTGTTTGAGGTAGTGGGATTGAAATAAATGATGAAGGATGAATGGGGATTGGTAAATCGTAATTGGTAATTGGTGAGACTTCCGAGGTTTATGGGCCTCGGAAGTTTTTATTTCCATGGGTGCATGTTTCCCCCATCGCATGCCCATCACATCTGCACTACCACACCCGTTCTCTTCACCCAAAATGAATAGATCAAACTTGTCACATACCCCGCAACCCCACCAACGACAATCCCAACAATCGACCATCTAAAAAAGCTATATAAGATTAGTTTATTAAATATCCTACCCCAATCACTCCAAAATGTGGATGAGTGGTTTCCTAAGACCAGTAGATGATCCATGTTGGGGAGGCCAAAGAAAGCTAACAAGACAACATAGGTCAGGTAATATCCAAATACCCCACTGACCCATACTACAACAACAGCTAATGCCGATCTACCCACATTCCCTGAACGGCGATATTCATACACAGCGGGCTATCGTCGGGATCAACCATACGCCGAAAACAACAAGGAACATAACAGACATCAACACCCAGAGCGTCATACCGCTGACTGCGCCCGGTTCCATGTTCGTGTTAATCTCACCAAAGAAACCAGCTGTCACATTCAAGTAACCCCAATATACAGCACCGAAGAGTAATCCAGTTAAAAAGTAATAGAGAATTCGTTTTCGCATTTCAAGCTCCTTGAAGGAAAAGTTTTCTCTAGTATTGTCGGCCTCGCTTTTTATTTCAACTATGGATTCCTGTGGTTTGGCTTCTATCGCACCTATGGATTTCCCCAGCTTTAAAATTACTTCGGTCCGTGAATGCACGCCAAACTTGGCATACACATTTTTCAAATGGAACTCAACAGTGCTCGCCGAAATTCCCAACGAATGAGCAATCTGTTTATTGCTCATTCCTCGCAATAAAAGTTCAACAACTTCATTTTCGCGTTTGCTCAAATCTGAACTTTTTATCATCACACAACTCCTCAACACCAATCCCTGTTACGATTCGCTGACCACTGAACTAACAAACCTCACCAACTGCTCCATTCCCTTCCCCACAGGTTCGGTCTCAATAAACTCATTCTTCGTATGCGCCCCACCACCGTTCGAAACACCCAGCACCAAAGCGGGATACCCCTTGCTCAACGGCACATTCGCATCCGTCGAACCCGAAGTCAACACCGCATCGAGTCCTTGGTCACGCAGACATTTCTGCGCCAGCTTCACAAGTGGATGTCTCGGACTCATCTCCCCGGCCGGGCGTGCCCCGATCACCTCCGCCTCAAAACGGACCCCGGGCCTGTTCGCACTTTCGATCAGCATTTCCACCCCTGCGACCAATTCCGCCAACTCCCCTACACCTTCTGAACGCAAGTCCAACTCCATCCATGCTTCGGCCGGGATGACGTTGATCGAAGTCCCGCCATTAACCCTGCCCACATTCATCGTCGTGCGCGGCCTCAACGGCAATCGCAAAGCGGATAACTCTCCGATCAACCTTGCCAATTCCAACACCGCCGAAGGCTGGCCATAGTCCGACCACGAATGCCCACCCTGAGTCCGCGCTGTGATGCGATACCGCTTCACACCCACAGCCTTGTGATACACATGTCCCAACGCCATCCCTTCAAGGACAAGATACATCAACACATCCGAACCGAATCGTTCCACTACAGTCTTCATCCCACGCAAGTCACCAAGTCCCTCCTCGCAAGTGTTTGCCACGAACCAAATGTCGCCCACGAGTCCCCCTCTCCCTTCGGGAGAGGGCTGGGGTGAGGGTGAAAGTCCGGGCGATAGCACACGCTCCCTCAACATCCACAACAACCCTACCAATGCCGCCACCCCAAGCGAATTATCACCAATACCGATCCCAAACACTTTCCCCTCTTCGCGCCGAACGATCAAATCCATATCCAACGGAAAGACCGTATCCATATGCGCTGAAACGATCAGTGGCTTTGCCTCTGTCCTCCGTCCACCGTCCACTGTCCAGCGTCCATACACATTCCCTGTTTCATCTACCGAAACATCCTGTAAACCCTCTTGCAGGAACAATGCCCGCATAAACTCTGCCCGCCGCCCTTCATCAAATGTCGGCGCAGGGATTTGTTGAATCTGAATCGCAAGATCAATGATACGTTGAATAGTGTTTGTCATGTGTTTATTTTAGCAGGGAAAGAGGGGACATGTAGATACGTAGACAGGGAAACTTGCAACTTGCAGCCCATTCCCTCAATCACCATCTTCCACATTCCCCGCTTCATCCTTCTGCATTCTACCTTTACCTACACTTGTCTTACCATATCCCGTAAAGCACTCAACCTCGCATCTGCCAACCCTGGTAGTACATCCAATGGATGAAATGCACCATGCCCCTCCAACTTCAACGAAGCGGACACATTCCCATACAACACACCTTCCAAAGCATCATAGTCTTTGCAAAAGCCAGCCATGAATCCGCCACCAAACGCATCACCTGCGCCTGTCACATCTTCCATACGTGTGGGGTATGCAGGGATCTCCCATTTGCGTTTTGTATCGGCATCATACAACAACTGTCCGTTGACGCCGCGCTTGATCACCACGTATTCGCATCCATATAACGAAACCGCTTCAGCCATTTCCCACAAATCATGCGTTTCGCTTTGAAACAGATTCCGCATCTCTTCCTCGGACGGCAGGAAAGCTGTCACGCCGTTGAGCAGAGCAGGCAACTCGCGCCTCGAAGTTGGATTCATGGTAACAGGCGACGGGTCCAGAATGAACGAGTGCACATCGCCCCGTTTAAGTCCCGCGATCAATTGAGTCTGTGTCACCAGGTCCATTGGGCAAAGGTAGGCGGCGCGTGCGCTCAGATAATCGTTGGGAATATCTGTCACGATCAACTTGTGTTCTTCATCCACAAGGCGCTCCACTTGATATCCCAGCAATGATTTCGGGAAGGTCATCTCGCGCCGCGCAAAATGCGAAACGGGATTAACGTTATTCGCCTCGAACGCTTCGGTATACGCGATGAACTCACGCACATCCAGATTCTTTTCAAGGATGCGGATGCCGCTCGTATCGAATCCATGTGACTTGACCTCGTTCAACCATGCGCGCGGATAATCATCTCCCACGCGTCCCACCAACCCGATACCTGATTCCCAGATCCCAAGCCCCGCCGCCGCATAAAGCAGACTCCCGCCCATCACATCGAGGCGAGGCTGTCCTTGCGGAGGGAGTAAAAATTCACGCGTGAGATGACCAAAAACGATGAAGTGAATATCCATATTGTTATTATAAGCAAGGGCGATCCTTCATGGTTAATCAGATTATATTTTCGCCTTCAACTCATCCTCACGCTCGGGGATCGTAAAGCTATTGATCGTAGTGCGATCTACAAGCCAATTAAAGTTGCGGTTCATCCAAACGGTGAACGTCCACACCCACGGAAGGATTCGCATCGCACGCGGACTTCGCACTAACTGCACAACCGCATCACCCACCTGATCGGCTGTCAACAACAAAGCTTTGGGAGTAGTTGTTTTCGTCTTGCGTTTGATACCGGCATGTTGCGTGAATTCGGTCACCACGCCGCCGGGATAAATCATCGAGACATCAATGCCCCACGGTTTGACCTCGCGCCGCAAGGCCTCGGTGAATCCATGCACGGCATGTTTAGTAGCGGCATAGATCGTGTAAGTTGGCGTACCGACCAGACCCGCCATCGAACCCATATTGATAATGTGACCGGAACGTTGCTTCATCATGATCGGCAAAACCTGCCGCGTCGTTTGAATAACGCCCATCACATTGACATCGAACTGCGCCTGAATATCTTTAATCGGGTCGAGATTCTCCAACCAGTCCAATCGACCAAAGCCTGCGTTGTTCACCAGCACATCCACGCGCCCAAACTTTGTCATTGATTCGTTGACGAGTTTCAGAATATCATCAAGTTTTGTGAGATCGGCCTGTACCACCAACGTCTCTGCGCCGGTGTGGAGCGCGGCAATTTCCTGCACCAATGCCTCGAGTCGGTCCACGCGGCGGGCGGCAAGCACAACCTTCGCCCCCTCCCTGCCAAACTGACGAGCCGTCGCTTCACCAATTCCCGATGATGCGCCGGTAACGATGACCACTTTACCTTTAATGTTCATAGAAACTTCCTTACATTTATGGCTATTAAACAATCACGCTTCGACTTCGCTCTTTCCAAGAGTTATTTCCATCCTGAGCGGAGTGAGGAGCGCCTTTTGCGACGAACGTAGTCGAAGGACGCTCCGCTCAGCGAGGAAGTTTTTATTCTTACGGCCCCCATCTCGGCTGATAATCACAATAATCGTTGTTCGTTAAGCGCCGCAGGTCTGTGCCATCTACACGTATGACATAGATCTCGCAACCGTTATCATCCCCATAATTATCGAAGTATGAGGTAAAGACCACCCACTTGCCATCCGGTGAAAAGGATGGCCCCTGACTGTTGCCACCACTCGGTGTGAGTTGATGGGAATTCGTCCCATCAGCGGACATGATGTAGAGTTCACGATTCCATGCGGGACCGGAATACGTAACGATCGAACGTCCGTCAGCAGACCAGTCACTGCGCCCACGAATGGCGGGCAAGTCAGTAATAACTTTCAAGCCTTTGCCATTGGGATTTACTTTGAACAGTTGCACCGGTCCACGCTTATCGGAGGCAAACAGGATCTGACTTCCATCCGGCGACCAGGTCGGGTCCCAGCCCGTAACGTTGGGGACATTATCTTCTTCTTTACCATTGCTACTCATCATAATCAGTTGGAACCTCTGAGTGGATGGGTTTTCACGCGCAAAAATAATACGCTCACCATCCGGTGAAAACTCAGGCGCGGTCTCGATCGTGAAGATGTTGGTCAACCGTTTCAGGGCTCCATCGGCAATCGTCAGTTCATAGATCTCATAGTTATTTTTTTCAAAGAACCCCGAATACAACACGCTCCTGCCATCCGGTGAAAGGGATGGATAGAAGTGTTGTCTGTTATTGTCGGTGGTCAGCCTTCTAAAGCCGGTGCCATCCGCATTCATGATGCAAATCTGATTACTGGCCTGCACCTTGAAGATCTGACATGTGAAAACAATATGACCCGTCAAACCGTCAGCGGCAGTAGGCGATGGAACGCCATCTGTTGAGATAGGGCTGGCCGTGGCGGTGGGCAAGTCCACCGGGTTGGAGATCAACGGAGCAGGCGTTGGTGTTTCCAACGGGTTGGGCGTGAAAGCCGTCAGCGGCGTGGAGGCTTGGAGCGTGGCAAACAGGTCCGGGGTCGGGGTGGAGGCGGCTGGCATATTGCATCCAGCGATCAAAAACAGGATCAAAGCTGCAGATGCAAATCCAAATCTACTTTGTCTCAATGTGTTCAACATAAAATTCCTCACCAGATAAAATTTTTGCGCCGAAACTTCCGCAGTGCGGGCAATGGATGGTTCCGTTCACGGGATAATATTTTTTGAAGCAGGCCATGCACTGTGCTTCGGCAGTGATAAGACGAAAACGAATCTGCGCGCGTTCCAGGGCTGTGCCTTTGCTCAACTCAACCCACTGCTGTTGAATGATGCCTTGATCGAGTTCTGATATTTCACCGATGGCGACTTGAATTTGCCTGATGTCCTCCGCATGTGGATGCTGGATGGCTTTATCGAAAAGTATTTTTGCGGATCGCTGTTCATGCATAGAGTGGGATTATACGACATGCGCTTCGCACTTAACTGACGGTTGCTCCGGCTTAATCGGCCTCTTATTCCCCGATGCTATAATCCCGTTTTGGAATCAGGAAGCAAGCTTCTTGATTCCAAACTCAATTGGGAGGGCAAACATGCCTCAAACTCAGAATCGTGCGGTGATGAACTGGCTTTTCATCTTCGTCTTTGTCGTTGCGTTTCTTGTCGTCTTCGGGGGATTTGTACGTCTTACACGTTCGGGCTTATCCATCGTGGAGTGGAACCCCATCAGCGGGTCGATGCCGCCTATCGGCGCACAAGCCTGGCAGGAAGAGTTTGCAAAATATCAGTTGACGCCTGAATACATCAAGGTCAACTCGAACATGACATTGGATGAATACAAATTCATCTTTTACATGGAATGGTTTCATCGCAACATCGCGCGCTTTGCTGGGCTGATCTATGCCATCCCTGTTTTTTATTTCCTCTTCAAGAAGGCGATCCCTTGGAAAGAGTTCGGCATCTACTTCGTGATGGGAATCCTTTTCATTTCACAAGCTCTCGCGGGCTGGATCATGGTCGCCAGCGGATTGGTAGACCGCCCATCCGTCAGTCACTTCAACCTGACGATACACTTGCTCCTCGCACTAACCTTGTTCGGCCTCGCCTACTGGACTGCCCTTGGACATAAATTCGGTTTCGACAATTCGGGGGCAAAGGCCAAGTGGTCTCTGCCTTCGAAGTTGTCTGTTGTGTATTTCGTTTTGCTGATCGTTCAGATCACATACGGCGGATTCACAGCGGGCCTCAAGGCCGGGCATGTATCAAATACATGGCCGTTGATGCTCGGCAAGCTTATTCCGCCCAACCTTTTCAACTCTGCCATCAACCTGATCGAATCCCCACAAGCCATCGTATTCATCCATCGTTGGTTTGCGTTTGTGGTCTTGTTGGCTGTCCCATTGATCTATTCCGCTTCAAAGAAACAGGGATTTCCACAAGACCTTCAAACGGGGCTCAAGTGGTTGATCGGTGTGGTCATTTTGCAGATCGTGTTGGGCATAGTGACTGTCATCTCTAATGTAAATATCGTCATTGCATTGCTCCATCAGGCAAATGCCATCGTATTATTTGGTCTGGCAGTGTACTTTATTCATCGGTTCAGAGCATTGGATGCCAAAGGTCTATAAAATGAGAAAAATATCCATCACTATCCTCGTTTTGAGTATTCTTCTACTAACAGCTTGCTCAAGCAATGAAAGCAGTTCTCCTCAAGCGATTGGTACGCTTGAATCTGTTCCTGCGGAATATGCGGGCAAGACCAATCCGCTTGGCGCAGAGGCGGCGACAGAGGGTGCAAATGTATTTCACGCAAATTGCGAGGCTTGTCACGGAACACAAGGTCATGGCGATGGTCCCGCCGGACAGGCAATTGACCCCAGGCCACAGAATCTAGCCGCCTTGCAAACAGTTGCTACAGATGAGTACTTGTTCTGGCGCATTTCAGAAGGCAAGTACGGCACATCCATGGTGGGATGGAAAGGCGTCCTCAAAGAGGAACAGATCTGGCAGGTGGTTGCGTTCCTCCGCACCTTGAAGTAACCAGCAGGAAAACAAGCGACAGTTATACCCACATGGTCATAAAGCACAATTCCCTGGCACCCCCGTCAGGGCAGGTGCGTGACCGTGGGTATTATATGTACTATACTGTGGCTATGAAAAGCAGGACTTTCATCCTCCTCGGGCTGATCCTTGCCCTCGTTCTTGCCTCATGTGAGACAGGGAACTCGCTTCCAGCGACGCCTAAAGCTGATTCTGTCGCGACCAGCCTCCCCGAAGCCCCGAGCCGGGTTCAATCCATCCCCATGCCCGAAATGTGCAACTGCGTCTTGCGCTTCGACCTGATCAGCATCGAACAAGGTCTTTCCCAAAGTTCCGTACATGCCATCCTTCAAGATAAGAGCGGATTTCTATGGCTCGGTACAGAGGATGGTTTGAATCGTTATGATGGATATACATTCAAGACCTTCAAACCAGACCGGGACAATATCAATAGTTTGAGTGATCGTTGGATCACATCCATTGTGGAAGACCGTGAGGGATACTTATGGTTCGGAACACGTCACGGCGGGTTGAACCGATACGATCCGCATACCGAGCAATTTACTCCATTCCGACACGACGAAACCAACCCATCCAGCCTGAGCGATGACCGGGTCAATACACTTTACGTGGATAAAAAAGGCAACCTTTGGGTTGGCACATCCAGTGGCTTGGACCTGTTTCAACCAGTACAGAAGACCTTTGTCCATTATGTGTATGAACCCAATAACCCCACCGGTTTGAGCGGACAAAAAGTTTCATTGATCTATCAGGATCAAAAAGAACGGTATTGGGTCGGTACAGATGGTGGTCTGGATCGTTTCGAACCGGGTAGAGGCGTCATCATTTCTTATCAACACAACCCAGACGATGAAAACACGCTGAGCAACAATCGTGTGACATCTTTGGTGGAAGATACTGCTGACACGTTATGGGTGGGCACTGCAAAGGGATTGAATAAGCTCAATTTGATCACCGGTGTAGTCACCCGCTTTATGGCTGGAGGCTTGGAACCATTAAGCCCGATCAACAATGCGATCAATACATTGTATGCCGACCATTCCGGAAATCTATGGGTGGGAACGAACGCTGGGCTTGATCGATTAAGCAACGATGGTTCACGGTTCATCCATTACTATAACGATCCATCCTTCCCCAAAAGCTTGAGTAACAACACGGTCCTATCCATATTCGAGGATCGTGGAGGTGTGTTGTGGTTCGGCACATACGGCGGCGTTAACAAATACGACCGCGGACGTGACAAGTTCGCCTACTTCCGTAACGAACCCGGAATCCCCAACAGTTTGAGCGGGAATTATGTCACTGCGCTTTTGGTCAACCGCTATGGGAGTATTTGGGTTGGGACAAATGGTAAGGGGTTGAATCTCATCAACTGGCTTTCTGGAGACATCACCCACTACACTGCTGACCCGCAAAATCCGAATAGCCTGGCTTCCAATGAGATCCTTTCGCTGGCCTTCGATCATGAAGGCATGATATGGATCGGAACAGCCAATGGGCTCGACAGGCTGGACCCAACAGAAAATACCTTCACGCACTATCATTCCAATAGTGAACGGTCCTATAGTCTGGGCTCCAACACGGTATACACTCTGTACGAAGATAGTCAAAATGTATTATGGGTGGGTACTGGCGCAGGGTTGGAGAGATTCAACCGGGCAACCAACAACTTCACACATTATTTCCCTGATGCAAACAATCTGACGTCATTGAGCGGCGGCAATGTAACAGTGATCCGCGAAGATAATCAGGGGTTTCTATGGGTGGGCACACTAGAGAATGGCCTTAACCGGTTCGACCGTCATACCGGTATATTTACACACTATCAATATAACCAATTGGATAGCAAGAGCTTAAACAACGACTCGATCCTCTCCATCTATCAGGATAGCAAGGGCCGCCTTTGGATCGGCACATCGGGAGGAGGGTTAAACCAATATCACCCGGAGACCAATTCATTCACGTATCTTCTCGAAAAGGACGGACTTGCCAACGGGGTTGTTTATAGCATTCTCGAAGATGAAAACGGATATCTTTGGATGAGCACGAATCATGGTCTCTCTCGCTTTGACCCTGAGACCAATGCATTTCGAAACTTCGATGTCGGCGATGGCTTGCAGGGCAATGAATTCAATATGGGAGCCTATGCAAAAGGCATTAACGGAAAGCTCCATTTCGGGGGCATCAATGGGCTGACTGTTTTCGACCCGCGCAACATCGTCGATAACCCGGTAGCACCGCAGATCACACTGCTTTCCATCTCACAAGATGGTGTGCCCATTAAGATCGATCCCGCACTGGAAACAAAGAACATCACTCTCCGATGGCCGCACAATTCGTTCGAATTTGAATATGCCGCGCTCAGTTATAACCAGCCGCTTAAGAATAATTATGCTTATATGCTGGAAGATTTCGACAACACCTGGAACTATATAGGCACAAAACGTAACGGCCGTTATACCAACCTCGCCGGCGGGAGTTACACACTCCTATTGAAAGCCACAAACAGTGATGGAGTGTGGAACGAAACGCCGGTGCGTATCCACGTGACCGTTGTGCCTCCCTTCTGGGCGACGGTATGGTTTCGCATTCTGCTCGTGTTCTTAGTCCTTGGAGCGGTCGCAAGCGGAATTGGCCTGAGGACAAGGTCCATTCAGGATCGCAACCGCCAACTTGAACGACTTGTCCGTGACAGAACAAGCGCCCTCGAAAAACGAAGCCAGGAGATCCAGGCGCTCTATCAGGCCGACGAACGCATCCTTCGTAACGTAAGTCTGCAACAAGTCTTCCAGACATTGGTGGATGTGGCAGTGGATACACTCAATGCCGACCGCAGTATCGTCTTCGCATGGGATGAAAAACGGACAAAGGTCCGTCCACGTGTGAGTCGCGGTTACCTTCCGGAGACGCTCAAAGTATTGCAATTTGCAAAAGGCGAGGGATACATCGGCAAAGTGCTGGAGACCGGCGTCCCAGCCATTGTGCGACATATGGATATGAACGAATTCCGCGAGGATGTGCGCGAAGCGTTAATCACTGAGGGCATCCGCTCCTTTGTGCATCTGCCCATCATCGTGGACAATAAGACCGTCGGTGTTTTCAACGTGGGCTTTACGAAACCAAATCTAATCGGCGACGATATCACCCGCCTATTCTCCGCATTGACGCACCGTGCTTCGATCTCCATCGCGAATATGGAACTCTTCGAGCAAACGAAAGATCTGGCTGTGATGGAAGAACGAAACCGCCTCGCACGGGACCTGCATGATAGCGCCAAACAAAAAGCCTTTGCCGCCCTTGCACAACTCGGCACGGCGCGTGGCATCATAAAGGGAAACGGAAACCCTGCTTACTTACACCTGAATGAGGCTGAAAATCTCGTTTCGGATGTGATCCAAGAGTTGACCTTCCTTGTACAGGAGATCTACCCGATCGCCCTGCAAGAAAAGGGATTACCCACTGTCCTTCGTGAATATATGTATGAATGGGAAAACCGCAACGACATCAAAGTTGATTTCTCCATGCGAAACGAACGTCCCTTACCGCTTGGCATCGAGCAGGCCATTTACCGTGTAGCACAGGAATCGCTTGCCAATGTGGCACGTCACAGCCAGGCACAGCATGTGGAACTCTCCTTGATGTACAATAGCGACTCACTGCAACTTTCTGTCAGTGACGATGGCCGCGGGTTCGATGTCAAGTTGAAGAGTCACGGTTTGGGGTTGCGTTCCATTCGCGAACGTGTGGCCAGCATACACGGGACAGTACAAATCCAAAGCACGCCGGGGCAGGGAACAAAGATCATTGTGCAGGCTCCGATCAAAGATTAAGAAAGAGGCGAGAACATGGCAAAGAGCAACATTTACAGCATCCTGATCGTTGACGATCACGAAGTCGTGCGCAACGGTATCCGTTCCTATCTTGAAACCATTAAGACATTTGAAGTGGTGGGCGAGGCCGAGTCAGGGGAGGCGGCGGTCAAACTGGTTGCGGAATTGATCCCAGACATCGTATTGCTAGACCTGATCATGCCGGGGATGGATGGCGTGGAAACAACGCGTCAGATCAAGAAGATCAGTCCGCGCACACAGGTGGTGGTGTTAACTTCCTATCATGAGGACGTGCATATCTTCCCTGCGCTAAAGGCCGGAGCGATCTCTTATATTCTCAAAGACATGAAGATGGAAAAACTGGCAGATACACTGCAACGCGCGGTACGCCATGAAGTGACATTGCATCCGCTGGTGGCAGAACGTGTCCTTGAAAATATTCGCGGCGACGCCAGCGAGGAGCCCGCTTTATTCACCGAGTTGACTGAACGGGAATTGGATGTGTTGCGCCTGATCGCCAAAGGCATGACCAACAGTCAGATCGCAGAGAATCTTGTGATCAGTGAAAACACGGTCAAGGGACATGTGAGCAATATCCTGAGCAAGTTGCATCTTGCAGATCGCACCCAGGTGGCTGTATATGCCTGGCAAAGCGGTTTGGTCAACAGAGAAAAATAGCGAACAGCATATAAAAATCAGGGTCGCAAAGAAAAATTCTTTGCGACCCTGATTTATTTTTAAACTGGGTTTATTCGACCCGCCAATACTCTCCCCCACCACCTTCACGCGCCATCAATCCATAACCGATCAATTCACGGCGCAAGGTTGCCGTATCCTCGTGATACTTCGAGAGGATCTCGTTGACACGCTTCTCACTATAACGTTTTCCCACTTCAAACGATTTCACAACATACCGCAGGATCGCTTCCAGCTTTTTTTGTTGCGCGGGGATGGTCTTCAAACTCCCATCACGCTTTGTGAAGTCTTTGACCACTTTCGAATCGTAGGCATCGGCATCCACCTCAGCGGCGACAGTGGAAAGTTCTTCGCTCGAAAAAATAGTGCGTGATTTTTCCTCGAGCATTTTACGATCCAACTGATAGACGCTGTAATAGCTTTCTGCGCGCGATTGCACCAACCCCGCCTCCGACAACTTGGAAAGATGATGCGAGACCGTGGATGGCTTCAAATTCAGCAACGCGGCAAGCTCCTCCACGCTATAGGACTTTTCAGCGAGCAAGCCAACGATCTTGAGGCGGCTCGAATCCGCAAGTGCTTTGAAAAAGTTGACAAGTTCCTCGCTCATGTTAAATCATGCCTCACGAATCCGTTCGTTGACATTGTAACCACGCTCACCAACGGGCTCAAGTTTCTCCAGCCAGATCTGTTCCAACAAAGTCAGTTCATCGCTCAAGTTGAAGTTCGGACTATCCACAACCTTCACTTCCTCCAATATCTCGAAAACAAACTGGTCAGCGCCAAACTCATTCCAATCCTTTTGTAAAACCTTGTTGGTATGACTGCCGATCTTGAGCATAAATCTATGCTTGTTCAAAGAGCCTTCAAGATTCAAGCTGCTACCGAGAAGCACCTTGCCATTCCCCATGTTCTTTACCTGAAAGATACCGGATGGCTTTACGCGCTCCTTATATTCTCTGTGGATGTCTTTTCTTGACTTCACACTATTCTCCATGTTTGACTCTCCAATACTTGGTGCCATTGCCTTCGCGATCCATCAATTTGTGGTCTACAAGGTAACGGCGTAGGGCAGCTGTATCTGCGTGAAAACGGCGCAGGATCGTGTTCACCTCTTTTTCAGTGTAATTCGTGTCAAATGCAAACGCATCCACGATGAAATTGAGGATAATAAGCAGTTTGTTTCCCATGGGCGGGAGTTGCTTGAGTGTTCCATCTGCATTGAGGTAGTTCTTCAACACTTTGCGGACATCATCCTGCTTTTCTTCTTTCGCTTCATATGCGGGACGTTTGCCTTCGAATTGTCCACGTGCTAGGGCTTCGATGGCTTTCTCGTTCAACTCGTAGACTCCGTCCGTTTCGCTGACAATACCGACATGCGCAAGAAAGGACAGGTGCTCGAACACATCCCGTACAGGGACATGTAACTGCTCGGCAACTTCGGCCTGCGTGGCACGTCCACGCACGAGGGCGCCAATGACGCGCAACCGCTCGGCGGAGGCCATGGCTTTGACAAAGGATAAAACTTCGGGTTGGGTTTCCATATTTCACACTCTCAATCTAATTCGATGGTTATCGAATTAGATTCTAATGAAATTCCGTCAAATGTCAAGGCCGTTTTATCGGACAGAATCAGCTTTCGGGTTGGAATGAATCGGAGCGCATCAGGTATAATGCCGAACAATCTATTCGTCGTATTTCAAATATTGGAGGCTTTGTTATGGATGTGGATCTTTCAAAACATGCGTTCTTTCAGGGGAAGGTCGTCCCCCTTTCTGAAGCAAATCTCAATATAACCACTCATGCCTTTTTATATGGCACATCTGTTTTCGGCGGCATGAGGGCATATTGGAACGAGGATAAAAAACGTCTTTTCCTTTTCCGCCCTTTCGATCATTATCGCAGGTTGCTGAACTCAGCCAAAATGATGGACATGAGCGCAGGCTACGATGAAGAGAGCCTGATCCAGATCACACTTGATGTGCTGCGCGCCGATAATTGGAAGCAGGATGTGTACATGCGTCCGTCCTTCTATAAATCTGATCTCGGCATTGGTGTGAAACTGCATGGCCTGAAAGATGAATTTTCATTGTTCGTGATCGGATTCGATAAATATGTTCAGAACGATGAAGGCGCACATGTGACCGTTTCCTCCTGGCGGCGCATTGACGATAACGTCATCCCAGCACGCGGCAAGATCGCAGGCGCGTATGTCAACTCGGCTTTCATCAAGACCGATGCAGTCCGCTCCGGTTTCGATGAGGCCCTTGTACTGGACAACTACGGGCATGTCTCTGAAGGTTCTGCCATGAATGTCTTCATGGTGCGCAATGGGACGCTCATCACCCCGCCTGTAACAGACAATATTCTCGAAGGCATCTCGCGCCGTTCAGTGATCGAGATCGCTCGCAACGACTTGGGCCTTGAAGTTGTGGAACGCTCCATTGACCGCACCGAAGTCTACATCAGCGACGAGATGTTCCTGACAGGCACCGCCGCACAGATCACCGCCGTGACCAAAGTGGACCACCGCCCCATCGGTTCGGGTGTAATGGGTCCCATCACGAGCAAGTTACGCGCCGCCTATGAAGATATCGTCCGTGGGAAGAATAAGAAGTACGAAAACTGGAACGTAGCAGTCTAACGATTAAAGCAAAGTGGCGATCAGGTTGAC
The DNA here is from genome assembly GCA_016721115.1 of Candidatus Defluviilinea proxima. Taxonomy (NCBI): domain Bacteria; kingdom Bacillati; phylum Chloroflexota; class Anaerolineae; order Anaerolineales; family Candidatus Villigracilaceae; genus Candidatus Defluviilinea; species Candidatus Defluviilinea proxima. The sequence goes on along the minus strand of JADKIW010000001.1, from coordinate 2,192,923 downwards.
CGCCACTTTTTATTTAAGTCCTACAGGCTATTTCACACGCTATCGCGTCGCTTTGAAGCGCACTTGAATAAGGTTCTTTTCGCAGTCACTATATGTGTTGAAATAGATCCTGTCCGATTGCGGGATGTCGGAGACATCGAACATTTGGATCCAGAGGGTCTTGTTAGAGTTCGTGGGCGGCATCGCAAATACGATCTCAAAGCCAGCCTGACCAAATTTTGTCGCCACACCGGTGACAGTTGTATATTTGGTCGGGTCAATCGTTTGCCCGTTCAATGTTCCGCCAACCTTTATGATACCGAATTTATACGGACCATTTTTCACGTCCACGGCCTCGCCACCGACACCGAAATATGAACAAGCCAGTTCAGGATAAAAGATCGTGCTCGGAATGGCCTTTACAGTCACACCAAAAAGCGCCTTGGGAGTGTTGGTCGGTTTGGGCGTGCGTGTTGGGGGTACAAGTGAGAAAGGCGTATCGGTAAAGAGCGGCGTCCATGTTGGCACCGGCGTTCTCGTAGCAGTCATTTCAAGTGTAGGGCTGGCAGTCCATGTGGGCACAAGGGTGGCTGGTGCTGGCGTGGCGGTCGGAATTTTAGGGGAAAGCAAACCTCCACTGGGAGGCAGGATATTCAGTTTCGAATCCTCGTTGAAATAAATCAATACAAAGTACCCAACGATACAGGCAGTCAAGATCAATACAATGATCGAAAGAATATCCCATATCTGCATGGGTGATCGCGAACCGTTTCCCTTGAATAAATTATTCATGCTCCAGATAACTCCATTATCGGTCTATTGCGGTGCAAGCACCACATTTGCGAACTGTTTTTGTTCTTCGACCCATTTCTTCAAAGTTTGTTCCTGCAATGCAAGATATGCATCAGGTGAAAGCGGACGGTTCGGGTCACGCGCAAGAACCTTCACAATATGAAACCCCACATCGGTCGCGACCACATCACTGTACTGTCCAGGTTGCAAGGTGAATGCAACCTCTTCGATCTTTGCGTTGAGCAAATATCCTCTCGGCACCCAACCCAGGTCACCGCGTGTCAATGGGTCAGCTTGCAATGCAAGTTCATCGAAGTCGGCTCCGCCATTTAACTGCGTGAGAAAGTTCTGAGCCGTGTCTTGATTATAGAGCAGAATTTGCTGGACGTGTACCTGCTCGGCAGTACTGGAGATATTTGAAATAATTTTGTCACGCATCCATGCCGCTTCTGCCGCACGCTTCAAATCGGACCGAAAAGTCTGTTCGCTGTATCCATGGGCTGTTTCCCACGCTGACAGCGCATCCGCCCCACCAACTTGGGCCGCGAGTGCATCGATTCGTGCTTGTAAAGCCGCATCATCGAGGGTGAAGCCGTTCGCGCGTGCCGATTGTGCCAATAGCAACTGCGCAATGGAATCTTGAATGACTGCGCTTGCGGCATCAGCCGAAGGGACCGTTTTGCCCAAGGCAGTTTGTGCGGCAATATAACGTTGCACTTCCGCATCAAATGCAAGGACAGTGATCCCTTCGCCGTTCACAGTGAGCGCCATCGGTTCAGGGGTGGCAGTAGGAGGCGCGGGTGTAAACGTCGGCTCGGGGGTGGATGTGGCAGGCTCGGGCGTGGAAAGAGAAGCGCACGCGGAGAGTCCGAGTGCGGTCAATAGAAGAGATATCCAGATGATTGTTTTTCTATGGTGAAACATCGCCCAGATTATACGTTAAAAGTGTAGGGGCAGGTCTGAGACCTGCCCCTACAAAATTATTGGGGTACTTTTTAGTAATCCATACCACCCATGCCGCCAGGAGGCATGGCAGGAGCCTTGTCCTTCTCGGGCATGTCAGTGATGAGCACATCGGTGGTGAGGATCATCGCGGCAATGGAGGCGGCGTTTTCGAGAGCGCCACGCACAACCTTGACCGGATCAATGACGCCAGCTTCGATCATATCGACATACTTGCCAGTGAGCACGTTGTAGCCGATGTTCTTGTTCTTCTTCTCGGCGGCAGTGCGGCGGACAGTGTCGATGATGACGGAACCATCCTGACCAGCGTTGGAAGCGAGCTTGCGGATCGGGGCTTCGAGCGCCTTCTTGACAATGTTGACGCCAACTTGGGCTTCTTCATCATCAGCCTTGAGTTTATCAAGTTTGGTGGAGGCGTTGATGAGGGAGATTTCGCCACCAGGCACGATGCCTTCTTCAACTGCGGCGCGAGCGGCAGAGAGAGCATCTTCAACGCGGTGCTTCTTTTCCTTCATTTCGGTTTCGGTTGCGGCACCCACACGGATGATGGCAACGCCACCGCTCAACTTGGCAAGGCGTTCCTGCAGTTTTTCCTTGTCATAGTCGCTGGTGGAGCGCTCGATCTCAGCGCGGATTTCTTTCACACGGCCATCGATCTCGCTCTTCTTGCCCTTGCCGCCAATGATGGTGGTGTTCTCTTTGTCAGAGACAACCTTCTCAGCGCGACCAAGGTCAGCCAGAGTAGCGGTCTCGAGCTTGCGACCGGTTTCTTCAGAGATCACGGTACCGCCAGTGAGGACGGCAATATCCTGCAACATGGCCTTGCGGCGATCACCAAAGCCAGGGGCTTTGATGGCGAGCACGTTGAGCATGCCGCGCAGTTTGTTCAACACGAGGGTAGCGAGAGCTTCGCCGTCAACATCTTCAGCGATGATGACGAGTTCGCGCTTGCCGATCTGGACGAGTTTCTCGAGCAAAGGCACGATGTCCTGTGCGGCGGAGATCTTCTTCTCGTTGATCAACACATACGCATCGGAGATGATAGCTTCCATCTTGTCTGCGCTGGTGATGAAGTACGCGGAGAGGTAACCGCGATCGAACTGCATACCTTCCACAAATTCCTGCTCGAACTGCATGGACTTGGATTCTTCGACGGTGATTACGCCGTCTTTGCCGACTTTGTCCATCACGTCAGCGATCAAGTTACCGATCTCTTCGTCAGCCGCAGAGTTGGTGGCTACGGAAGCGATCTCTTCCTTGGTGTCGATCTTGACGGACATCTTGCGGAGTTCTTCAACGATCGTGGCGGTCGCCAATTCGATGCCATGCTTGATGAACATCGGATTGAAACCAGCTTCGAGGGCCTTGAGGCCTTCGTTCACGATGGCATGAGCCAAAACGGTGGAGGTGGTTGTACCGTCACCGGCAATATCATTGGTCTTCTGGGCGGCTTCCTTGAGGAGCTGGGCGCCCATGTTCTCGAACGGATCTTCGAGTTCGATTTCCTTCGCGACGGAAACGCCGTCGTGAGTAACTGTGGGAGAACCAAACTTGCGGTCAATCGCCACGTTGCGGCCCTTGGGACCGAGAGTTGCACCAACCGCATTCGCAACGGTATTCATACCGTTCTTGAGCTTGCGGCGGGCATCTTCTGAAAAGACAATTTGTTTAGCAGCCATTTTTCATTCCTCCAGAATTAGCCTTCGACCACGGCTAGAATGTCGCTTTCGCGCAGGATGAGCAATTTCTTGCCGTCCACTTTTACTTCGGTGCCGGAATATTTTGCATACAGCACCTTATCGCCAACTTTCACTTCCATCTCGATGCGTTTTCCGTCTTCATCACGTTCGCCCGGACCAGATGCCAGGATCTTGCCTTCCTGGGGTTTTTCTTTAGCGGTTTCGGGAAGGATGATGCCGCCAGCAGTCATTTCTTCCTGCTCGATCGGTTCCACGATCACACGTCCGCCAAGGGGCTTGAGTTTCAACTTACTTGCCATTGCTAGACCTCCTGATAGGATTTGGTTTTTTGGATAATCACGAAATTAGCACTCTAAAAGCCTGAGTGCTAATTCCAATCTTACCTATTTCAGAGGGTCAAGTCAAGGGGATTGTAAAAACTCTTACACTTCTCTGATGCAGACACCACCTATGGAGATGGCGTCATCGTTTCGATCAACAGAGGCGTTGGCGTGATATCTACTATCGGATTTCCCGCTTCATCCGTAACCGAGGCAGTTGGTGTTTTACCTTTAGCCAGAGAATTACAGATGAACTCACCATCCCGAACGATGCTCAAAACCGTTGTAGAACTATCTGCATATTGCTCAGGCTTGGACGCAAGTTCATCGCGAATATCCCCAAACACCGCCATGGCTTCGTCACAATTATTTTTGGCCGGGCGACTCAACGCGGCCAACACCGAACCATAAGTGTAGTAGTAGACAATAGAATTCGGCGAAAGTTCGAGCCCTTGTATCTCTTGTGGTCCCTCTCCAGGCGCTTCGGAACAGGCCTCAAGGCCGCGCCCCAAACAAGAATCCTCACCTGAACATCCATAAGTGGCACACTTCAACGCATAAGTCGAGCCCTCATAGTTACGAGAACGAAAGAATACGATTCCCAACTGACCGTAAATATCGGCTTTCGTAGGGTCAAATTCCAGCGCCTTTTGAACATTTCTAGCCGCAGCAAAGAACTCACCCATTTGCGAATAGGTGCTTGCAATGGACAGATATGGGCCAGGATCATAAACTTCAAGTGTCTTATTGATATTTGCGGCTTTATCAAAATACTCAAGGGATTTTTCGTATACCGGGCGCGCTTCCTCGATATTAGGGATTTCAAATGCCAGACGACGATAGTTTGCCCCAGCACGTCTATAAAGAAATGTAAACTTCGGTTCAATAGCGATTGCCTTATCGTATTCTGAGATGGCTAGGTTATATTGCCCCAACGTTTCAAGCAGATAAGCATTGACACGATGCACATCCATGATCTGGTCGGCATCTTCACGTTGCAAAGCCAATGTGATATTTTGCTGGGCTTGATCCCATTTTTGTTGATCTAACAAAATTTCAGCATAGAAAGCCAGTGCCAGCGTATTGGAACTATCCAAATTCAACGCTTTCACCGCCTCCAACTCGGCTTCAGAGAGGAACTTCTGTACCTGTTGTGGATCATTACTATAAATATTGGTATCGGCATTCCAATCCAATGTGAATGCGAGGATGGCATGCGCAGTGCTATCGTCCGGGGCCAGCTCTACTGCTTTACGAGCGGACTCAAGTGCCTGGAGCAATCGCTCTTTTTTATCCGCGTCATTGATCAGAAATGCAGATGAATACGTTTGAATACGAGCAAGCTTGGTCCAAGTGGCGGCATTGCTTGGGTCCACGCGTACAGCTTCCTGGTAGGCAAGAATCGCGTCATCCAAATTGCCAGCGGTGAAATTGGCATCTCCTTGTAAAGCGAAGGAATCCGCCGCACGTGTGGGAGTCAGCGTAGCCTGAAACAAGGGTCGGATATCACCCTTGTTAACTTCCTGCAAAACCCAAACCATGACAAGGATCAGGATCACCCACAAAAACATGCGATAGATGTTCGATTGTGGCCTGCGATTAAAAAGTGGACGGCGAGGATAAACGTTCATGGTGTAGCAACCGTTGGGGTTTCCACTGGCGTGGATGTGGAGGTAACAGCCAAAGGATCAACAAAAGCAGGCGTACTCGTCGGCGGGTTGGACAGTTGCTCCTGGCAAATACGAATGATCTCACTTGCGGCAAATGCGGCGTCCTCATTCGACGGCACACGTGTCTGAACCGTTTGAGCCATTTGGATCGCCTCACCACATTGGTTTGTGCGCGCCAAAGCCAACCCATACGTGTAATAATATTCAGCCACCAACGGCTCATTGACCAAGGGGATACCGGTAATTTTCACACCATCTTCTGTAACACCGCCGTAGATCGTAAAGCCTAACTCTTTGACAGCTTCGGGCCACATATATTGACGAAAATACATCACTCCAAGGTTGCCACGTAAACTGGCAGAATCAGGACGGTTGTTGACAGCCTCTTGACCATATTGCACAGCTTTTTCATATTGGCCCGTAGTAGCAAATGTACGTGAAATATAAAGGTCTGGAAGCGGATCAGCAGGGTTCAAAGAGTTGGCCTTGATGAAAGCCGTAATCGCATCTTCATATACCAGAGTTCTACGATAATTAAGACCCAAGCCAATGTACAAAATCGGAATATTCGGGTTGATATTGATAGCCGCTTGATACTCGAGAATAGCTTCCGCATAATTCCCTGTGGCTTCATAAACTAAAGCGCGTGCACGGCGAGTTTCGATAATATTACTGTCAAGCGCCAACGCTACTTTTGATTCATCAATAGCCTTTTCATATCCATCAAATCCTGAATCGATCAGGATCTCAGTGTTATAGGCATGGAGCAATGCATTGTTTGGGTCAAGCGCCAATGCCTTTTCAATGGATATTTGCGCATCACCATTCTTACCTTCCTGAAAATCCAAAGCCCAGGCAAGGACGCCGTGCGCCAATGCATTATCGTTGTTTAGCAAGATCGCATTTTCCGCATTTTTCTGCGCATCCTCATACTGTCCTGCAAATACCTGCACACGAGCCAACGCGACATACAAGGTCGAATCCTGTGGCGCCGAATTGATCGCCTGTTGATATGCTTCGATCGCTTGGGTTAATTTCCCTTCTTTATAAAGCGCTTCAGCCTCCGTCACAAACGATTCGGGCGAACGTGTAGGGGTAGGCGTATTTTCGAATGGATTCGGTTGCGAAGGCAGATACACTTGGTTGAATAAATATCCAAAGACCACAACCAACACAAAAATCAGCCATCCAAAATAATTTGGACGCCGTTTACGGCGATTCATGCTCCATTTGCTACTTCTTGGTAAGTACATAAATTCATATTACCATGAAAATATTAAGCGTAAAATGAAAGGAAAATACACCCTCAGTTTGTTGAATGACAGAAAGATGATGATAGAATCGCCTCATGCAGTTCGATGTATTCACCCTTCTACCTGAGGTTTTTCCCACCTATCTCGAATCGAGTATCCTCAAACGCGCCGCGCAACGAGGGCTGATCAGCGTGAGCGTTCACAACATTCGTGATTACACACACGATAAGCACCACACCACCGATGACACTCCCTACGGAGGCGGAGGCGGCATGGTGATGAAACCTGACCCGGTCTTTGAAGCGGTCGAAACTGTTGTAGGACTTGCTCCGCATCCCTCCGACCCGACGCCTGATTCAAAATCCCCATCATTCTCCTCACCCCACAAGGACGTGTGTTTAACCAACGCATCGCCGAGGAATTATCCAGTTACGAACGCATTGTCATGCTCTGCGGCCGCTACGAAGGCGTGGATGAACGCATCCGCCAGTATCTAGTCACAGACGAGATCTCCATCGGCGACTATGTTTTGACCGGCGGTGAACTGCCTGCCATGATGATCATTGACGCCGTCTCCCGTCTCATCCCCGGCGTGCTCGGTGACCCCACCGGCGCAGACGATGACTCACATTCAATGGGCTTGTTGGAATACCCCCACTACACCAAGCCATCCGAGTATCGCGGCTGGAAAGTACCAGATATTCTTCTTTCAGGTGACCATGCCAAGATCGAAAAATGGCGCAGGGAACAAGCTCTAACCCGCACCTTCAACAAACGACCCGATATGTTGGAAAAAGCAGAACTCAGCGACAAAGATTTAAAGTTCATCAAGAGTTTAAAACAACCATGAAGGGTCAGAAGTCAACGACCTTTAACGTTAGACTTGAAAACTGGAGGCAACCATGACATCGCGACTCAATTACGGCAAGACCTTCCTGCTCGGCTTCGGTTTTTTTGGCGTAAGTGTGATCTGGGGCGTATACAATGCCTTTGTCCCTGTCTTTCTCTCAGATAAATTCCACATCGCCCCCGGTGTGATCGGCTTCTTTATGACGCTCGATAATATCGCGGCCTTGTTCATCCAACCACCTGTCGGCGCGTGGTCAGATCGAGTGCGCACGCCATTAGGCCGCCGTATTCCTTTTATCCTAATCGGAGCGCCCATCTCGGCCCTAGCGTTTGGGTTGATCCCATTGGCAGCTGTGCTTCCCTTATTTGTGGCATGTACCAGCACATTACTACTTAGCGCGGCCATCTGGCGCACTCCAGTCGTTGCCCTCATGCCCGACATCACTCCATCTGCATTTCGTTCACAGGCAAATGGCATCATCAACTTCATGGGCGGGGTTGGCACGATCGTAGCATTACAGACCGGCGGCCTTCTTTACAAGATGAGTCCAAGCTTTCCCTTTTGGCTTGGCTCGGCGCTTGTGATCGTTGCGGCATTGATCGTGTATCTTTTCATTGAAGAGCCAAAAGAATATGAACAGGCTGAAGAACAACCCGGTATGCTTGCCAGCATCAAAGAAGTCTTCAGTGAAGAAGAAAAAAGCGGCTTGCGCATCTTGTTTGCGATCTTCTTCTGGTTCATCGGTTTCTCGGCAGTGGAGACCTTCTTCACACTCTACGCCAAACATCACCTCGGGCTGGAGGTCGGCGATGGCGCGACTTTGCTTTCCGTGTTGCCTCTATTCTTCGTGATCTTCGCCATCCCATCTGGTTTCATCGCGGGCAAGATCGGGCGACGCACAACCATCTCCATTGGTTTGATCACGCTCATCATCATGATGATCCTGTTATACATCACACCCGCCAGTGCGTTGCTCACTGGCATCGCTCCCCTACCCCTCGTCGGCATTCCACTTGTAGAAGGTGGCACACGTATGCTGACACTCGCCGGTGTGCTTCTTATCATCGGCGGCATCGGCTGGGCATTCATCAACATTAACTCCCTGCCCATGATCGTGGACCTGACCAGCGCGGCACGCATCGGAACCTACACGGGTTTGTATTATCTGTTCTCCACGCTTTCTGCGATCATCGGCCCAAACGTGAACGGTTGGGCGATCCAGTTGACGGACAATAACTACAACATCATCATGATCCTTGCACCGGTATTTTTTGTCATCGCGTTCGTCATTATGTTGGGCGTCAAACGCGGCGAAGCACAACCTTTGTAAGCACGGGAGTTAGAGCTTGCAAATTAAGTCAATATATTTTCTTCTGGCGATTGTGGTACTGGGCGTCACCGCCTGTGCACAATCGCCAGATTGTTCTCGAAAAGATGTGTTCTGTGCAGGTTTGGTAACAGACACACGCGGCCTGCACGACCTTGGTCCAAATCAAAACACATGGGCGGGATTGGAAAAATCTCACGCAGATGGGATTGTTGATCAAGTGGCCTACATCGAATCTGTAAACCCAAAAGATTACGAAAAGAATATCTCCTACTTGGCGGACTCAGGCTACGACGTGATCGTCACCTCAGGCATTGGTCTACGCGATGCCACGCTTCATAGTGCGGACCTGTATCCTGATTCTGTTTTTATGGGCATAAATCAACCTGACGAGGACTCACCTACACCCAACTTCATCCCGGTTCTATTTCCCGAAGACCAAATGGGATTCTTTGCCGGGGCATTGGCCACACAATTAACAAGATCAAAAAATATTGGCACCGTATGTGAAACTTCGGGCATTGATGCCATGTGGCGGTATTGCGAGGGCTTTCGTGCAGGTGCAAAACACATGGACGCTTCGGTCAAAGTCCTTGTGGTGTATCGGGATGGAGAAAGCAGTAGCAAGTTGTTCATTGACGATGCATGGGGTTACGACAATGCACAGAAACTCATCAAAGAAGCAAATGTGGATGTACTCTTTGCAGTAGGCGGAGAGACTGCGGTTGGCGCGTTACGAGCGGCCAATGAGGCCAAGATCAAAGCCATTGGGGCGGAGAGGGATCAACGGGCGGCATTGGGAGAAGAAGGTTCGAGCGTTGCCACCTCTGTTTTGGGGCAGACCAGTTCCACAGTCCAAATATTGATGCGAAGTTTGAGAGGCGGGAATTTTCCAGATGCAAGAATGAGTCCGATTGGGTATGTCCCATTCGATAGGCTTGTCTCTCAAAGTGTATTGGGAGAACTGAAAGATTTGTTGAGTGATTTGGAAAATGGGGAAATCACGACCAATATATCTTCAGAAAAACCTTGAAACGGCGTTAACATGTGCTGGCTTGCACAATAAATCCTTACGCTTTATACTTGCAAAGTCGTAAGGTATTGCTGAAAGGCATATCTTCAAATTTTCTGTTTTCAATAGGAGAAGAACACATGAAAAAGCTGTACTCGATCATCGCTCTGCTGATCATCGCGTCGCTGGCGCTTTCTGCCTGCGGTGGTGGTGGAGCGAAAAAGCTGAAGATCGGTCTTGTGACCGATACCGGCGGTGTGAACGATAAGTCGTTCAACCAGTCTGCATGGGCCGGTGTTCAGAAGGCTGCTGCTGAATTTGGTTTCGAAGCCAACTATATCGAATCCAAGCAACAGACCGACTACGAGAAGAATATCGATCAGTTCGCAACTGAAGGATACAACGTAATCGTAACCGTAGGTTTCTTGATGGGTGATGCAACCGCCGCCAAGGCCAAGCAGTATCCTGATATCAAGTTTGCCATCATCGATAACGCCTACTTCCCCACTGAAGGCTCTGCGGCCTGTGGTGCAACTGCCAAGGATTGTTACGCCGATGGCGGTTTGACCAACGTCACTAGCTTGATGTTCCAGGAAGATGAAGTTGGCTTTTTGGCTGGTGTGCTCGCCGCTGGCATGAGCCAGACTGGCACCATCTGCTCAGTCGCTGGTATCGAGATCCCGCCCGTTGTGCGCTTCGTCACCGGCTATCAGACCGGCGCCAAGTGGTACAAGGCTGAGACTCAAGCTTTGAACGTTTATGTTCCTTCCTTCATTGACCCCGCTAAGGGCAAGGAAACTGGTTTGAGCATGATCGGTCAGGGTTGTGATGTGGTCTTCGGCGTGGGTGGTAACACCGGTAACGGTGGTCTTCTCGCCGCAAAGGAAAACAACTTGATGGCCATCGGTGTGGATGTTGATCAATACAACACCTATCCTGAAGTTGCCTCTGCGTTGCTCTCCAGCGCCGCCAAGAACGTAGACGTAGCCGTTTATGAATATCTCAAGGCCGTCAACGGTGGAACTTCAAAGGCCGGTATGATCACCGCCAACTTGAAGAACGGTGGCGTAGGTCTCGCCCCCTTCCACGATTGGGACAGCAAGATCTCTGCTGAACTCAAAGCCAAGATCTCTGAAGCTGAAGCTGGCTTGAAGGACGGCTCCATCAAGACTGGTTACCAACCGTAATCCGTTGAACAAATAGTAAGAACAGAGGGTGCTGTGCAGAAGTACAGCACCCTCTCTTGTCTAAAGCCCTCTTGGGATCGCCAACGCACTTTACACAGTTGCATATAGTTATTACAAAATCCTGATTTTGTTTTTTGACATCTATCTAAAGTCCCAAAGTATTTTGCAAGTCGAGGGAATCACCGCACAAGGAGTTTTCCTACATGACGTTTGCTCTGGAAGCCACCGGTATCACCAAACGTTTCCCCGGTGTACTCGCCAATAGTGATGTGAATTTTTCGCTCGAGCAGGGCGAAATTCATGCTTTATTAGGCGAGAACGGCGCAGGTAAATCCACGCTGATGAACATTCTTTATGGGCTGTATCAGCCGGATGCCGGGGAAATCAAAATTAACGGACAACCCATCAAGATCACAAGTCCACACGATGCCATTGCCAAAGGCATCGGTATGGTACATCAACATTTCATGCTTGTCCCCCCTCTCACTGTCACCGAGAACATTATGCTTGGGCAGGAAGCACTTACGCAAAGCTCACGTGCTCTGAAACATTTAGCCACTCTCGACCGGCGAAGTGTGGCAAAGCGCGTGCAACAATTAAGTGAACAATACGGCCTTGCCGTGGAACCCAATGCTGTTGTACACGATCTAACGGTCGGTGCTCAACAACGTGTGGAGATCATCAAGGCTTTATATCGTGAAGCTAATACCCTTATTCTTGATGAACCCACCGCTGTCTTGACTCCACAGGAAGCGGATGAGTTATTTGTCATCATGCGTGCTCTTGTCAAGCAAGGCAAATCCATCGTTTTCATCACACATAAACTACGAGAAGTCTTTGCTGTTGCCGATAGCATCAGCGTGATGCGTTCAGGGAAGATGGTTGGCTCCGTCCGCCCGAAAGATGCGACGAAAGAATTGCTGGCAGAGATGATGGTAGGACGCAATGTCATTCTCATGGTGGACAAAGCCGAGGCGCATCCCAGCGAGAAAATTTTGGAAGTAGGAAACCTGCATGTGTTGGATGATCGCAAACACCCGGCCGTGAACGGCGTTACCTTTGAAGTGCGGGCAGGCGAAATCCTCGGTGTTGCTGGCGTGCAAGGCAACGGACAGACCGAACTCTCTGAAGCATTGACCGGTCTCCGCCCCTCTGCCAGTGGGCAAATCTCCATTCTGGGCAAGGACACATCCCACGCAACTCCGCGTCAGGTGACAGAGACCCAAACATCTCACATCCCTGAAGATCGGCACAAACATGGATTGGTGCTGGCTTTTTCAGTAAGCGACAACGTCGCCATGTGTACCTATTACAAGGAGCCTTACGCACACGGCGTTGAAATGGATTTTGACGTGATCGAAAATCACGCACGTGAACTGGTCAAAATGTTCGATGTCCGCACACCCGGTATACAAACCGCTGTTGGCGCGCTCTCTGGTGGAAACCAACAAAAAGTGATCGTGGCTCGTGAACTCACTCGCCCGGTCAAATTGTTGATCGCAAGCCAACCCACACGTGGATTGGATGTGGGCAGTATCGAATTCATTCACAAACAGATCATCGAAGCGCGCGATAAAGGTGCGGCCGTGCTGTTGATCAGCGCAGAATTGGACGAGATCTTGGCACTTTCAGACCGCATCGCCGTGATGTACAAAGGGAAAATTCTGGATACCGTGGATGCCAAAGATGCAACACGAGAACAGTTAGGTTTACTCATGGCAGGCATCACAAAAGAGAAGGAGGGCGCACATGTCTAATGTTGCCGCCACACGGCGAACTTCATTCAATTTCCGTCAAATCACCAAAGACATCTGGGCGGCATTAAAAATGCCTATGCTCGCGATCTTAATGGCTTTCATTATCGGTGCACTGGTCATTTGGATTACCGAAGGAAGCCTGGTCACCGTAGGCGAAGCTTATTATGGTTTGTTGCGCGGTGCCTTTTTTAAACAACGTGGATTCTCAGAAACGCTTGTCGCCACCATTCCCTATGTATTATTGAGTCTGGCGGTTACAGTGGGTTTCAAGACTGGTCTGTTCAACATTGGTGTAGAAGGACAATTCACCATCGGTTCAATCTGTGCGGCATGGGCTGGCGTGGCATTCAGTGGTCTACCCGGCATCATCCATCTGCCTTTGACAATCTTGACCGGTGCATTAGGTGGCATGATATGGGCGGTCATCCCGGGTTATCTAAAAGCCCGCACTGGCGCTCATGAAGTCATCAGTACAATGATGATGAACTACGTAGCGTTCCGGCTTGGCGAATACATGGTGAGCTATCCCCTGCGTGACCATTTATCCTCCGGCGTTCAAACGCTTCGTATCTCCCCCGAGGCTGAGTTGTGGACAATGTCGGCATTTCCACAACAATTACAAAATCCGCTCAACGCATTGCTTGTGGCCATCATTATTGCTGTAGTTGTAGCCTTATCTGTACGCACCATGCTGGCCGGTGGATTTTTATCCGCTCGAGTGAAAACTGCAACACAGCGACGTACCGTATACCTTGTAACTGGCCTTGTTTTCGGAGTGATTGCTTTCGTGGCGTTACCTCCTCTTACACAAGCCTGGTGGCCTTTCACGGATCAATATGACCGCTTGCACACGGGCATCTTCCTTGCCATTTTCGCGGCAATTGGTGTGTGGTGGCTGATGTGGAAAACAACGCTCGGTTTTGAACTGCGTATGGTCGGAGCAAACCCCAATGCGGCGCAATATGCTGGTGTCAACATCACACGCAATATTGTCGTTGCAATGGCTATCTCCGGTGCATTGGCTGGTATCGCCGGTACGGTTGAAGTGATCGGTGTTTCGATCTGCCGTTGTCTACCTTTGTTCTTCTCCAGCGGATACGGCTGGGATAGCATCGGCATTGCATTGCTTGCCAAGAACAACCCCTTCGGTATTCTTGCCGCGTCGCTTTTGTTCGGTGCCATGCGCAATGGCGCAGACTTGATGGAATTGACATCCGGCGTTTCAAAGTACATCATCTCACTCATTCAGGCGCTGGTACTGCTCTTCGTTGCCGCACCAGCCATCGTGCGCTACATCTATCGCATGAAGGATGAAAAGACCGAGGCGCAAGCATCCTTGACCACCGGCTGGGGAGGTCGCCCATGACAACCGCGCCCAAAACGAACAAGTCGCTTTTCAACCTGCGCGGCGGAGCCTGGGTCACCATTCTCTTAAGCGTATTTGGCTTGGTTGCCGTCTGGGTATTACTAAACCTTATCATCGGCGGACAGTGTGGAGAAAAATGTGTGATCGATACTCTCGCACAAACTCTGCGTGTGGTTACGCCCATTGCATTTGCCGCACTATGTGGTGTCATGTGTGAACGATCTGGTATCTTCAACATCGGTATCGAAGGACAAATGCTGATGTCGGCCATGGTCGGTTACGCTGTTAACTTGTTTGCCTATCAACTCTTAAAAGACACTATCGGTGTTGAAAATGCAGGGAATATCAGCCGCTTGCTTGCAATACTATTGGGTGTACTTGCGGCAATTCTTTTCGCATGGTTGCACGCGCTGATTTCCATCAAGTTCAAAGTAGATCAGATCATCAGCGGCACTGTCATCAACATCCTTGCGATTGGTGTCACGGGGTACGTGTATCGCGCCTTTCTTGCTGAAAACCTACCTGCCGGGCCGGGCACATTCCCATTGATGCCCATCCCATTCCTTTCTAAAATACCGTTCATCGGCCCGATCTTTTTCGCTCAAAAGCCACTCACCTACCTGATGCTTATCCTTGTAGCGTTCATTCACTACATGCTCTTCTACACACCTTGGGGTCTGCGCACTCGCGCCATCGGTGAACATCCGCGTGCCGCAGATACCCTCGGCGTAAATGTTAATCGTATGCGATACATCAATGTGATGTGGGGCGGCGTATTGGCTGGATTGGGCGGCGTATGGTTTACCCTCGAAGCGGTAGATGTATTCAATCCATTAATGACAAACGGCCTAGGCTTTATCGGCATGGCCGCAATGATCTTCGGCAAGTGGACTCCCTTCGGCTCGCTGATCGGCGCCCTGATATTCGGTCTTGGTTCCAGCGTCACCGCCACGATCAGCATCTTCCGCCCAGACATTCCATCACAGTTCCCGCAAATGCTCCCTTACATTTTGACCATCATCGTGCTGACCGGCGTTGTAGGACGTGCGACACCTCCTGCCGCAGGCGGCAAACCTTACGAGAAATAACGCATCTTTCTCAGAGTAAGCCTGATTCAACAAAACAGGAGTTTTCTCAACTCCTGTTTTTGATTCTGTTCAAGATGAGAAAAAGCCGGGGAACCACGAACCAGCTTGAGGTCCGATTTGATGCGTTGATTGGGACGAGAGTCCTATCTGCGCTAGGAACAAAGGACAATGCAGGCACGTCTCCATTGAAGTAAAATTGTTCCATCTTGAGGAGAAGATCATGTCTAAATTCATCCGTAACACTTTTATTTTGGGCACTTTGTTCATGTTTATCGTTTCAGCATGCAACCTGCCTTCAAACGGACCACAAACCGATGACCCCAATGCCATTTACACGCAGGCGGCCCTAACCTTGCAGGCACAGTTGAATTTAGTGGCAACCCCCACTACATTTAGCGCCCCAACCCTGCCGCCCCCACAACCGACGAATACCGCCGTATCGTTTCCTACGTTGCCACCTGTTACATCCACCCCGCTCGCTTCTGCCACGCCGGTCTGCGATCAGGGCTTGTTCGTAAAAGATGTGACCATTCCTGACGGAACCCTGTTCGCGCCTGGCGACACCTTCACAAAAACATGGAGGATCAAGAACGCAGGAGCTTGTACATGGAGTGGATACTCGCTGGTATTCGATAGTGGCGATTCAATGAGTGCTACATCCCCGATCGCCATCGGAACTTTGAGCCCAGGCCAAGAAGTAGATCTTTCTGTAAACCTGAAAGCTCCCGCAACAAATGGCTCTTACCGAAGTTATTGGCGTATACGAAACGCTTCCGGCGTCTTGATTCCCATTTTAAGCGGATATCAAGGGACATCCTTCTTTGCGGATATTAAAGTTGGAGTATTCAGCTCTGGCTATGATTTTTATACACGTGCCCCTTCTGCAACATGGATCACTGGTGCAGGTACCATCACGTTTGGCGGACCTGATACAAACACAAGCGGTTTTACCATGTACAGAGATGGCCAACGGATGGAGGATGGCAGTTCACCTGGTGCAAAGGTTTTAGAAACACATCCCCAATTTGTAGATAACGGTGTTATCTCCGGTCGCTTCCCCGCCTACAATGTAGTTGTAGGTGAACACTTCACAGCAAAGATCGGTTTCTTAGCACAAGCCGATGGCACGTGCGGTACAGGCAATGTGAAATTCCAATTGAACTACAAAGAAAGTGGCGGAGCTGTAACACCTTTAGGTGAATGGTCTGACACATGCGATGGTACTATGAAAAACGTTGATGTTGATCTGACGTCACTTAAAGGTAAGAGTGTGGAGTTTATATTGGCAATCCTGGCAAACGGCTCATCGGCACAAGACTGGGCAGTCTGGATCGCTCCACAAATAGCGATCCCGAAATAATCAAGAAAGCGCCCGGATGAACAACTCGGGCGCTTTCTTGAAAACAGTATAATACTGATACAACAAGAAAGGATATTGAATGCTCTTTAAAAGACAAAACATCTTTCCCATACTCATTTGCATTGCTTTGCTTGCATCATCCTGTGGAAGCCCTGCAAAAAACGAATCAGAGATAGCAACAGCTGTCGCGCTGACTGTGCAAGCTCAGAATTCTTTGACAGAAATAGCAGCTCTTCCAACGCTTACGCCTGTTCCACCTATTGAAAATACCCTCACCCCAGAGGCGACTCTCACCAATACTCCTGCAGCAATTTCCGGAAACCCGGGTTGTGTCGTCTCTGCTAATTTGATCGGCGAAAACCCGCCAGATAATATTTTGTTTCGTCCTGGTGAGACCTTCTTCAAAACATGGACACTACTCAACACTGGTACTTGCACATGGGATAATTCCTATAGCATTATCTTTTGGTCGGGCGACTTACTGGGAGGCTTGACCACATACAAATTTCCTGAACTTGTTGCACCGAACGAATCCAAGGATATTTCCATTTTCTTGAAAGCCCCTGATACCGAAGGGACATTTACAGGTTATTGGCGTCTTCAATCGCCTTGGGGCGAAAACTTTGGCGTTGGAGCAACGAGTGAGGCGTTCTACGTACAAATTGCTGTTTCTACTGCGACAAAGCTTGATTATGGTGTTACAAACCTGACAGCTAAACTAGTACGCGACCCTGAAGAGGGCTGTCCCTTAAATGTACGCTATTACGTATATGCCACTGTCACAACGAACGGACCACATGAGTTCAGCTATTACTGGGATCAAAGCGATGGCAATGAAAGTGGTGTTATCAAATATAAAACCAAACAAGCAGGAAGTGTCACTTTCGATAGAAGCTGGTTAATCAGTAAAAATGATAACCCCAATCCACGCTGGATCAAGTTTGTTGTCACAGGGTCTGACGCACGCGAAATCAAAGTGGACATTCTCCATAATTGTTTCGTCCAGTAAATTCAGGTAATCATGAATAAAAGCCGAGGTCATAAGCCTCGGCTTTTTTGTTGGAACACGGGAAGCACTTAAACCGTCTTTATGATGAAAAATCGGAGGTTCGAATGTTGTTTAACCATTTCAGAAATATCCTAATCACATCTGCTGCGCTTGTATTCATGCTAGCCTGTAGTTTATTTGTACCAGCTGCCCCTCAACCTGCGGCAACCCTAAATTCTTTGTATACATCCGCAGCACAAACATTGAGTGTTATGTCTACACAGGGAGCGGCCAGTCAGTCAGCGGAATCTTCGGCTACGCCTACCTTGTCCATAGCAACAAATAGCCCAACTCCATTTGCAACGTATACACCGGTGCCGCCACTGGCAACTATTGTGAAATGTGATGCAGCGGCCTTTATCACTGATGTAACCTATCCCGATGGTTCTCTGCTCGGGCTCAACAACACGTTCACAAAGACATGGCGCGTTAAAAATGTTGGTACCTGCACATGGACAACTTCTTACAATCTGGTTTTTGTAGGAGGTGAAGGTTTCGGGGGAAAAGCCGCCGTTGCGCTACCAGCAAGTGTCGGGCCAGGAGGAAGCGTGGATATTTCCGTCCAATTGAAAACGCCAAACCAGAACGGTCGCTATCAGGGATTTTGGAAGCTCAGTAACGCATCTGGTGTTCTATTTGGGTTCGGGTCACAGGGAAATTCCAGTATCTATGTGGATGTGAACGTAAGCGGTTATACGGTTACTGGGTATGACTTGGCCGCAAATCTGTGCGAAGCATCCTGGAGGAATGACGATAGATCACTACCTTGTCCCGGAAATAATGGTTCAAGCGATGGATTTGCGGTAGCGATAAATGCTCCTGAAATGGAAGATAGTAAAGTGAGAGGTACAGGATTGTTAACACACCCACAAATGGTTAAGGACGGTATGATCACAGGTAAATATTCACCCATCAACATTCAGACAGGAGACCATTTCAAGGCATTAATCGGCTGTGTAAATAAAGCCAACGATTGTGATGTGATCTTTAAACTCGATTACCAGATCGGAACCGATCCGGTTAATGCACTTGGGCAATGGCATGAAATTTACGAGGGAGAATACTATCCAATCGATATTGACTTGAGTTTCCTTAATAACAAAAAGGTCAAATTTATATTGACAATACTAGCTAATGGCTCTTCACATGAGGATTACGCTCTATGGGGTAACCCAAGAATTACGCGTCAGAGCGCTCAGCCTCCTACGAAAACTCCTAGCCCAACCCTCTCTCCAACAATAACAGCCACGCCCACGCAGACCTTTACCCCAACCATCACTTATACACCAACGGCCACATATACACCAACATTAACACCAACCGTCACTCAAACGCCCACAGAAACTGCTACTATTGGGCCATAATGTAAAAACATATCATCAGCAATACGTTGATACTGCCTTGCAGTATAATGAGATTGGGAACTCTCAAACAAAAGTTGCGAGTTCACCAAATTACAGTTCGTTTACTATTCGGAGGTAAATCTTATGTTCGTTAGAAAGTCCCCGCGGCACACTTTGATCACTCTATTCACTGTCGCTTTAATGCTTGCCGCTTGTAATGTCGGCGTTGCGCCGGCCCCTACAATGGATATTAATGCGGTTAATACTGCAATTGTCGGCACCACAATTGCACAATACTCGGCACAGTTTACACAAACTGCGCAGGCAATACCGCCCACCCCAATGCCCACTGATACACCACAGGAACTACCAACCTTCGCCCAACCTACTACAGATGCTTCAGGCGCACTCCCGACAGTCTCGTTTGATACCACGCCTACGATTGAAGGTGCCGCAAGTCCTTTACCTGCTTTCACACAAGTTGCAGCACCAACCAAAGCCGCCACACAAGCACTCGGAGATTCCTGCTTCAACAGTGTCTTTGAAGGCGATATAACAATAGCAGATGGAACGGTTCTCAAAGGCGGCGAGGATTTCCAAAAGGTTTGGAAAATCCGCAACACTGGTACCTGCACATGGGATGAAGGTTTTACCCTTGTTTATATTGGCGGTAGTAAACCTGATCTTGACCCATATAACTTTGAATTCAAGAAAAGCAGCGACTTTGTGGACGGTGGTGAGGCCATTGATATTGGTATCAACCTCACAGCACCATGCACACCCGGAAAATACGAGGGACATTGGCGTATGCGTAACGATGGCGGCTACTATTTCGGCACGTTGTTATCCGTCTACATTGAAGTTAAAGATAAGTGTAAATAGTTTCTAAACCGGAGACACACTCCATGAAATATAAAATCATCGTTCTCTTGCTTGTATTCACCATGTTTGCCACATCTTGCGGATCAGCAACCACGCCCGAACCCACCCCAGATGTGGCGGCTGTACGTACCTCAGCCGTCAGTACAGTGGAAGCCAAATATACTCTCACTGCCGCCGCTTTCACACCAACCTTCCTCCCACCGCCACCACCAACGGAAACTCCTGCACCAGAGGCCACCGCCACAGAGACCGAAGAGCCGGTAAGCGTGATCACAAACGCCGCAGGGACTCAAGTAGAACTCTGCGATAGTCTTGGGTATGACCTCGCTACAGTAGATGTGACCATACCAGATGGCACCACGATGTCACCAGGGCAGGATTTCATCAAAACCTGGAAAGTCAAGAACACAGGTGTCTGTCCATGGGGAGCTGGGTATGTGCTAACTTATGCAGGGTATTCGTCTTCAATGTCTGGCCAATTCATCGCAATGACTGAAGTCATTCAGCCCGGACAAGAAGTGGATGTTTCTGTGCAATTTAAGGCCCCAGAAAAAGCAGGTGAGTACTTAAGCGCATGGACCATGCAAAACCCGAAGGGTATTGAATTCCCCGAGATCGTCTTCGTCAAGATCATCGTGCAATAAGAGTCCGTGGCACACAACCTCAAACAAACCACCAAAGACAAAGCACGCCAGTTAGGGTTCATCCCAATAAATCAGATTTAATCACACCTGTTTACCTGACAGTAACTCTATGATAAAGCAGGGCAGGCCTTACGGCTTGCCCTGCTTTTACTCAACAGGCACGATTTCTAATCTCCGCTTTTGCTTGTGTTCTAACTCCTCCCATAGGCCTATTTCTTCATCAAAGTTTATTAGCGATATTCGTGATTTTTCCTTCGCCTTGTACTTCAAGGAAAAAGTCTTGTCAAATTTAGTACTCGGATTCGTCAGTTACCCTTGCTCTAAAGAATCGGCGATTAGTACATGGCGATAGATGAACAACCTAAGAGCTAAACCTAGGCAAGGGCAGGCTTGAACGCCCACCCTTATCTAGGTATACTAACTTAAACTCTTCCGTGCTGATTTACGGTACCGCGATCACCAACTCTGTGGTCATCCCCACATCATCCAACGAAGTGTACCAGTAGTCGGTCGTCAGACCCTCTGCCGGGATCCCCAGGATCTCGTTGAAACTGCTCAGGTACTTCGTTCTCTCACTCGTGAACACCTTCACTCCGTTCGTGCTCACCACTCGCACTGGTCCTCCGTTGATCCCATACCGCGGGAACACTCTCTGCCCAGGTAGGATCGAGTACGGTGTCGTGTTCTTCTTCACTCCTCCGATGTACACATCCACTTCCGCTGTCTCCGTCTCACTTGGGTTCCCGATCACCAGGTACGTGATCATGCTGGCATCATCCAATGAGGTGAACCAGAGTTCGGTCGAGGTTTGAGCTATCGGGTACCCCAACACTTCATTGAAACTGTTCCCATACTTCGTTCTCTCGCTCGTGAACACCTTCACTCCGTTCGTGCTCACCACTCGTACTGGTCCTCCGTTGATCCCATACCGAGGGAACACTCTCTGCCCAGGTAGGATCGAGTACGGTGTTGTGTTCTTCTTCACGCCTCCGATGTACACATCCACTTCCGCTGTTTCTGTCTCGCTTGGGTTCCCGATCACCAGGTACGTGATCATCCCCGCATCGTCATAGCTCGTGAACCAGAACTCTGTGTCCAGTTGGGTCGAGGGGAACCCCATCACTTCGTTGAAGCTGTTCCCATACTTCGTTCTCTCGCTCGTGAACACACTCACTCCGTTCGTGCTCACTACCCGTACCGGTCCGCCGTTGATCCCATAGCGCGGGTACACTCTCTGCCCAGGCGGGATCGAGTATGGTGTTGTGTTCTTCTTCACCCCTCCGATGTACACATCCACTAACGCTGTCTCTGTCTCACTCGGGTTCCCGATCACCAAATACGTGATCATCCCCGCATCGTCCAATGAGGTGAACCAGTATTCGGTCGTCAGTTGATCCGCGGGGAACCCGACGATCGAGTTGAAGCTGCTCCCGTAGATCGCTCGTTGACTCGTGAACATGTTCACCCCGTTCGTGCTTCTCACTCGTACTGGTCCACCGTTGATCCCGTACCGATCCGTTAGTCGTCCGCTTGGTGCAACGGTGTAGTTCTTTGGTGGGTTATTCCCGATCGTTACTGTAACATTAGATGGCTTTTTTATTATATAAGCATCACCACTTGTATAGTTCCCGTTCTCATTTCCTACCCCACCAAGCGGATTATTCGACGCATCCTTGACACTATCATCATCCACCACATCCAAGCGGACTGTACCATTGCCAGCCCCGGTATCCACTGTGACCGTATAGGTAGTACCTGAGCCACTGATACCTGTAATGGCTGCACCAGTCACACCAGTTGTAGTAAGGGCAAAATCACTGAACGGCGCAGTTGTATCCACACCTGTCACTGGCTTCGAGAAAAAGACAACGAAATCCACACTGGTTGCACTGCTGGGATTTACCGCCGCTCGCAGAATCAGAGACACAACTGGTACGGAACAACTGCCACAAGTTTGTGCGGTATAGTCTTGTGATGTTTGATCAGCTTGAAGATTGGCATAGGATTTATTTGATGGTGTAAATGTATAACCTGGCTTATACGGCGTAACCGTTCCAGACCAGCCAGCCGGTACTAAAAAGGAGTAATTTCCACTACCATCGGCCGTCACAAACTTGAAAGTGCCGTCCACATAATATAACGTTGCACCTGCTATACCTGCATTGCCGGAAATAGTAACAGGCGCCGCAGAAGATAACACAAATAGCGTAATTGAATTCGCAGGAAATCCCGCGGTAAATTCGGATGATGTGACTGTCTGGTCGGGCTCATGAATTATTGATGTTAGATTTGCGGAACTATAACGATAAACTTGGGCTATTCCGCCAGATTGGAAATTTGTCAGGGAGACTGTGCTAGTCAAGTTTTGGGAGGTCTTATTGACAACGATCAAGGTCAGGGCTGAGTCGCTGGTTCGTTGGGCGGCGTAGATTGCCAACTTCGATTGATCCGCACTGCTGGCGCTAACACTGGTATCGCCAAACTGGTTTTTGTTCCCATCGTAATTGCGATACATACGAAAGGCGAAGATGCCCGGTGCATTGACATTGGTAGGTGGACCCCATAGCGTAGCCAGATCAAGCCCTTCACGCCCGAAGATACCGAGGATATCGGCTTGGGCAAGCGCTCCATTCATATAATCCAATGCGCCCCAACTGTACTCACTGATTGCCAACTTGGTTCCGGGATAATTATTATTGACCCACGACTTCATACGCGGAATCAACATGACCGTACCATTTTCCCAGCCTGTTCCACCGATCCAACTTTCGTCTACATAAGTCGGGTCCCACAGTTGACGTGTGGAGCGTAAGCGCAATGCTTGTGTACTCGCGTCACCGAGAGAATCTGAAAAGACACCACTCCCTTGGGGATAAACATGTAGATCAAAATAATCCAGAATACGGACATTGTTATTCGTCTCATAGGTATGCATCTGTTGCAGATACCAGGCTACATAATCCATATCCCCATGCGCGGCACGGTCAGCGCCGTTCGGGTTGCATTCATCTGCACCGGAGAAAAAGTAACGGCACCAGCCATCTTCCACGGGACCCAAGGTCAAGGCTGATGGATCAGCCGTTTTCAACGCGGCAGCATAGGCGTAGGTCCGATCGCGCATTTCATCATAGATGGTGGCTTGTGGATGAATATCCCGATGCGTGCCATTCCAGATGCCGGGTTCGTTGTCGAGATTGTAGAACAGGACGCCACCATTCGCGGCTGTTCCAAAGGTGGTGGTCAAGTGATCGACCCAGTTGGTGACAAAAGCTGGTGTAATAGCCATGCTGGTATCAGTGGGATCGTTGCCAGTGATCTCTGCATTGTTATGAAGTCCGTTGCCACAATTGGTATCCCACGGGTCCACCGAATCTTGCGCTCCATACAGCGACACTTTGAAAGAACAATCGTATGGATGATTCTCAAGGCGTCGTTTTGGTGTCCAGCCAATGAGAGGGATGGTCATTAGGGTTTCAGTGTTGGTGGTGTTGTTTTGCGTAACAAAACTATCGGCAGAGTCTGAACTATCATCTGGAATATTTTCGTAGTACCAATCTGCGCCAGTGTTATGAACGTTGATCTGCCAGTTGTAACGTGATGTGGAATTTCCACCCCAACGCCGAACCGGAAGGTTGATCGCATTTGCGATCTCTGCCGTGGCATAGTTCATGCCATAAATATATGGGCTGATGGCATGGTGACCCGCGCTTACATCTACACTTAGAGCGGGACCTATGCCGGGTACCGAAGTAGGTGGTGTCGCGCTCGAATTGATAAAACTAATGTCATCGAGGTAAAACGTTGACTGACTGCCAGCTGTATTATTGAACCAGGCAATTGCATAAACACTGCGCGGCGACCCCATGGATGTCAACGAGATATCCACCTGTTTCCAAGTATTTGCCTGAGGGGGAGTGATATCTTGAGTGAGAGCCGTACTTCCATTTTGATTTTGGATTTGCAATTGGACGGTTTGCCCACCTGCTGAACCACCATGAATCCAGAAACGCAATGTGTCGTATGGGCTTACATCCAGAGTGTTACCGACATATCCTACTTGGAAGCCACTCCACCCGCCGGTGTAATGGACAGAAACCGATGCGCTTCCACCATGGACCGGAGAACTGTTTCCCAAATTGACCGTAACTCCACCATAAGACCAATCCTGCCAACTTCCGTTTAATCCGTCTGTATAAACAGGGGAGGATGATCCAGCCAAATTCGGAGATGCTTTTCCCATGATAACTGGTATGAATATTTGTGAAAGAAACAAAAGACAAATAAGCAGAAGACAAAAGACTCTTTTCACCTTCATTGAGTAGGGCTGGCTAATTGAATGGAAGAAGACTGTCATTATGTTAACCTCATGTAAAGCAAGTTAGCGGGCTGAATTTATGATTATTTCTGGAACGATAATCAAGAATGGTTTAAAAATCAATCCAACTCTGGAATTATGTTACATTTTTATTATAGAGTGTCTAAACTTGAAAGTGAATGAAGTCGATGAGGTTGGCGGGATAAGCAGGGTAAAGACATTTTCGGAGTTGACGTTGGTTGTAGCAGAAAACCAGCAAACGAATTGCACACTTCAAAGCATAAGGACAACGTGAGAAACATCGCGACCGTCGCGCTAAACGCTTGTGATAATGTCGCAACTCGGCGTTTACTCCTTCCACAGAATAGGTTTCCTTCTTGTCATTGCGTACTTCATATGGCGCACCATAATACAAGGTGTCGTATACAAGAAAGGCGTCGCTGTAATATTGTCTGGCTTGGGGAGCACGATCCAAGCAAGCTTGTATTGCATCAGAAGTTCGTTCTTTGACAACATCCCAACTCAAAATACAGCGAGTTTCTCGATCTACGATCGTCAGGACATAGAAGATGTTTTTTTCTTGCCAACAAAAGTAAAAAGCTCATCTAATTCGACTACTTTGGGCTTTTCAGGAACTTGTGCATTGGGCAACTGCTCTGAGTATGCTTTGACCCAGTTGGCCACACTTTGGTGGTTGACTCTCAAAAGTCGTTGGATGCTCCTGAAACTATTACCTTCCAAATATAGTTTAATTGCTTTTAGTCAAACTTCAACGGGATATCCATTCAAGTTGGGTTTCGGTGTGTAGTTCTTGCCACATTTGTAGCAACGATATTTCTGACTACCTGATGGATTAAACCCCACCTTACATTGTTTTTCTTTTGAACTACATCTTGGATATTTCATACAAACTATTCTAGCTCACCTTTGACTTTAGACACTCTGTTTGTAAGGCTATCGATAAGCCTGAAATCCTTTTAGCCCAAGCTCGCAAAATTGTTGCCGAATTGCAGGATAATGCAGTGACATTGGACGCTGAACAAGACTGAATACAAAAAGAAATTGACACTCTCACTATGGAGCGGCAATGGATAATCACTCAAGCTCGCAAAGGCGCGATAACTGAAAGCGATATGGATTATCAATTAGGCGCAATTGCTTTACAAGAATTAAGCCTGAAGCGAGAATATGCAGAGATTGGGCAAGCAGTAAATATCTATGCTTTGGGTGATTGGGAAACCAGAGTCGTAGAATATTTAGCCGATTTGCAAGCGGGGCTCGACTCATTAAATGTCATACCTCAAAATGATGAAGAGCGGCTGGAAATATTTGAGCTCAAAAAGCAGGCTATAAATACATTGGTCAAGCGGGTTACAATAGATCGTGATCGCCAATTACACGTAGAGATTAGTATTAATCTGCTAAACTTATTCCCTGATGACCCACCCCCAAGAGATGACCCCGACAAAAGCGCCAAACATCCCCAATGGCTTGAA
Source organism: Candidatus Defluviilinea proxima (assembly GCA_016721115.1). Classification (NCBI taxonomy): domain Bacteria; kingdom Bacillati; phylum Chloroflexota; class Anaerolineae; order Anaerolineales; family Candidatus Villigracilaceae; genus Candidatus Defluviilinea; species Candidatus Defluviilinea proxima. The sequence continues at coordinate 2,166,571 of JADKIW010000001.1, read as the reverse complement.
AGAACTAATAAAGATAAAATCAAAACAGTTAGGGTTTTCCCTAACTGGCGTGACGATTCCTGCGCATCCCACACACTACACTACATTCGAAAGCTGGCTCGCACAAGGTCATCACGGCACTATGGATTACCTTGCTAATGATCGTTCCCGTACGCGTCGCGCAAACCCGTACGAAATTCTTCCTGAATGTAAATCGATTTTAGTGCTTGCCACCCCATACTCCCCTCCTTCAACAAAACAGCATGAAATCAAAATTGCTGCGTACGCACAAGGCGCAGATTATCACGACATCCTCCCCGCTCGAATGGAAGAACTTGTTCAATTTATCGAGGAGCAGGTTGGAGGTCCAGTAAAGAACCGTTATTACACAGATACTGGCCCGATTCTTGAACGCGATCTCGCCCAGCGTGCAGGCATCGGATGGATCGGCAAAAATACTTGTCTCATCAATCCCAAACACGGTTCATATTTTTTCATCTCCGAGATCCTGCTTGACATCGAACTTGAATCCGACTTGCCCTTCACCACCGACCACTGCGGCACATGCACACGTTGCATCCAAGCGTGCCCCACGCAATGTATTCTTCCAAACCGCACGCTTGACGCAACCAAATGTATTTCCTATCTCACCATTGAACTCAAGGATGAGATTCCCGTGGAACTGCGCGATAAGATCGGAGATTGGGCCTTCGGATGCGACATCTGCCAAATGGTCTGCCCATGGAATCGATTCGCACCCGAGGGCGACTCTGTCTTTCAATCGAAGGCCCCGCCTCAACATCTGACCGAGGAACTGTTGCTTACACCCCAAGCCTTTAATCAACGCTTCAAGCAGAATCCAGTCAAGCGAACAAAGCGACGTGGTTACCTGAGGAATGTTGCCATTGTCATCGGCAACACAGGGACTATGCACCACCTTCCTGTCCTACAAAATGCGCTCAACGACGAAGAGCCCATGGTAAGAGAACACGCCCAATGGGCAATAAATAAAATCTCAAACAAACCTTCATAACGCTTTATGGTAAAAAATCAATTATGAACAAACTTCTCATCGCTACTAATAATCAAGGCAAGATCAAAGAACTCCAAGAACTTCTCACAGACATGGATGTGGAACTTATCACCCCAGCTCAAATCGGTCTCGACCTCGATGTCATCGAAGATGGACTCACCTACGCTGAGAATGCAACAAAAAAAGCCATCGCCTTCGCCCAAGCCAGTGGCCTCGTTTCCCTTGCCGACGACTCTGGTCTCGAAGTAGATTCACTCAATGGCGAACCTGGCTTATATTCTGCACGCTATGGTTCTATCAATGGGAATAAGCTTTCAGATGCCGAACGTCGTAAATACTTGGTCAGTAAACTTCAAGGCAAATCCCATCCATGGACGGCCCGCTTCCGCGCTATGATCGCTATCGCAAAGAATGATGAAGTACAACTCAGTGAAGGCATCTGCGAAGGCGAGATCATCCCCGAAGAACGCGGCACAGGCGGGTTTGGCTATGATCCCATATTCTTAGTACCAGAGTTGGGGAAAACCATGGCTGAACTTTCCATGGAACAAAAAAACCGCCTAAGCCATCGAGCCAAGGCGGTGATGAATGCAAAGGGAATTCTGGAAAAAATCTTTGATTGACACTAAGGGAATACTACTAACATAAGACAAAAACCTACGTTTTCAATAGAGAACAAAATGAATTCAATACTGAAGCGTAAATAAAGAATTCAGCTTCTCCATCAGCAAAGGATTAAATTTTTCCATACGATTCCTCTCACTTGAAAAGGAAAGTAGAAAGCTAAGAACAATAGTAATAACCAAAAGGGCATTTGATATTTGGACAAATAATCGCATACGACCAGATGGAGATCTGCGAGCTGATTGAACAAGCTCCCAATAGCCAATAATCGCAAGAAATGTAATTGGGAAAATAGAATCACCGATATAACGCATTTGCCCATAGAAAAAAAACAGGGAAAGCATAAAATTGATCAAGAATGAGCCTGCCAAAAGAACCAGCAAATAGCTTTCGGCTTGTTTCAAGTTTATTCCTTGTTCTTGTAAATCACTCTTTTTTCTAAATTTAGAGAAAAAAGGCAGGAACGCAAGCAAAAGAAACGGTCCGTAAAAAAGCATGCCCACAACGGGACCAGCCCCATATAATTTAGGCGAATTAATTTGCATTTCAGCCAGTAAAGCCGAAAATTTTACAGGCTGAACAAACGGAAATCGCGCAATCATCTCAAATGGTTGTAAAACATAAGCATAGAAATTCAACAGGAAGTAATCAGGCAGGAACGTGAGGGGCATATCGCGATTCAGGTTGTGGATTGTGATCTGATAACGCAGGCCAAACTCAAATGGTGAATCAAACCTTGCCCAGTTATACCAACCAATAAAGATCGCACCGACTACAAGAGGCATGCTCAAACAAGCAAGAGACATGAAGGTCTTTTTTCGATCAACCGCCCCAGGGTTGGACTTTATTATCCAAATGCATATCACAATAAACACGAAGATTACAGAAAAGACATTGATCGCCCTGGAACCGACTGACCCAGCTAGAAAGAGGCCAGCAAGAAATAAATAGCCGTTTTTTTGTTTGGTCATTGCGAGAAGAAAAAAATATACACCGCCCATCAAAAAGAACTGACCGGCCCCAATGGCTGCTTCATACACTTCCGGTATATTTAACGACCATAAAACGGGCAATATAAATCCCACCAGAAAAATTGAGACTACAACATTCCGCAAAGGAATATCTGAGAAAAACAACTGCCGCAATTTTAGGATAATCAAGGAATTAACAACAAATAAAACGCAGAAAAAAAAGAAGACGGAGTATATATCAGGCAGAAGTTTATTAGAACGAGCCTGAAAAGGCATCATCAGCAAAGCAGGTATAGGACCCCAGTAGGTATATAACTTTCCCTTATACAGGGACATGTCCCATATCTCGTCATCGAACTGTGGGCGAGTTTTGGGATCATAAGGGTCAGCTGCCTCGGCCAATTCGATATTCGGCTTAATTTTTAAATATAAGTGACCTGCATTAAATGCGTCTGCCTGATGGGCATAATATCGAGTCGAATTGTCCCAAGTCGTGAAGTTTCCATATGTGATAAACCATGCGTACACCATAAAGACGCACAACCATATATGCCCAAACAGATAAATGGTTTTCACTCCGTCAACAAAAGCATTATTGGGTATTTCTTTTCTTGCGAAATACAATACTCCCAATAAAAGGCTCACCCCTAAAGCCATAAGAACATACCGCGAGGCCCCCCACCCCGGATTGGGATCAATTCCGATGAAGTAAGCGAAAATGGCTACACATATAAATAGTAAACCATCAATAAGTAGTAAAGCTAGGATAATGATGTTTGGAATTAATGGTTGTTGACGCATGAAACGGCATCTCCAAGATTTTTCAACCTTATTTGTTATAAGCTTAGCCGCTTTGACATGCTTTTTGTAAAACACTGTCTGGATCAAGAAGGATATCTTGTTGAGTTTTCAATACTCTTTCCCAAAGAGTAAAAAGAGCGGGACAAAGTGTTTTTTGCTCTTTTATGATCTGACTGGTAATCTCCAAAGCCTTGTCAGAATCCCCTGTCAGAGCAAGGGCCTCGATAAAGGGAAAATATTCAACAGGCAAAGTTGGATACAAACCAGATTTTTTTGATGTCTTGTATAGCTTTGCTATCTCAGCCCAATCCCCCACTTGACGATAAATTTCAGCTTGTGTGTATATATAACACCAGCCATAAGCAGGTTCATCCCCAAACATAGTCCTGTCCATTGACGGAAGGTCAGCATCAACCAGAATCAGATCAGGTCTGGATAGGAGGATCGCCGGGGCAAGGTAATTGTTTTCTACGGGGACCGTCTCAACATTGTTATAAATGGGGTCAAGCACACGTAAACACCCATCGGCCTCTTTGAAAATCACGACCACATTAGATGTGTTTCCTGTGAAGCTGGCAGTTCGGTATGGAAGTGTAATTGGTTGATTTACTTTTAGATTTGAAGGGGTAAATCTTGTCTTCAAATACAGTATGGCATAAGAAAGGTCATGACCTTTAAAATCAGGAGTGTACATCCAATTTAAAGGGGCAGTAAGCTGAAGATCCGAAGCATATTTCAGCGGCAGGTCATAGGCCAATATGGCAGTGCCATCTTTCAAAGCAGGCATTCGCCAAGCCATTTGCCAGAATAGATCCTGCTCGTTTGCCCAATCACGACGAAACGTATTTGTCGTTGAAAACTGACTAGCCGCTGATACACCAATAAAAACGCTCAAGAGAACGAGTTTTACGCGTCCATTTCTTAATAGGATATCTGCCAGCCCTACGATGAAAAGACTTGCCCCCAACATAATAGAAATAAATAATCGGTCGTAATCAAAATCTATCTTTAAAGGTAACCCTGCCGCCCAAGAAGGAAGACGCCCTGCAAAGATCCCCACTAAACCTATGGATATCGCCCACCAGCCAAACTGATGTGACGTATCGTCTTTGATATCATCTACATCGCCAACTATTTGTGTTACCAGAAAAACTAATATAGCTACAAGAGAAAGTATAAAGATCGAAATTATTTGAGTGGCAGAGCCATCAACGACTTTAAAAAGATTAAATGGATTTATCCAAGAGGTAAAGCCAGAAACAGTTAGTGTATTCAAAAATTCATTGATAATATTTATCGGAGCTAAGGCAGAAAAGGCATTAATATCATACGAGTTATAAGCCGTAGAGCGATGATAACTGTACGTCCATATAGCATTAGCTACCCAAACAATGAAATACGGAAGCCAAATCCAAGCCGCCTTTTTCAGCAAGGTATTTCTATTTCGTATCGTTTCTGAAAGAACAGCGAGAACAAACAAGAATCGCAGAATCTCTAAGCCAAAAAAATATTCCGTCGAAAACAGCCCCAATATTTGAAAAACAATGGAAAGTACGATCAGCCATATTGTTGATCGATCATGCCGTACAGCCCAAGTTGTAAGAATAAACGAAGCGAGAAGAAATAAGAATGGAATCCATTCCTGATTGATATGTGTAAACGCAATTGCCTGTTGTTGATACGCTGGATAGAGAGTGAATAATAATGTTGTAAAAAGGACTAAATGCTTTTGGCGAGGCCAAACTTGTTTAAGCAAGATCCAAACTTCCAGTCCGAGAAAGAGGCGCGTTATCAGCCCAAGAATTTGCCACGTAATAGGATGTTCCCCAAACAGCGAAGTAGTGATGGTGAAAATATATCCAAGCAGAGGGCGAAATGGACGAAACGCTTCAATAAATTCTGTCGGGCCGAGAAATCGAGATATCCAGGCAAAGGGAAGGTCATCCCAATAGAAACCCATCCACGGAGTGAGCAATCCATAAGCAATAACAATGAGAACGAGCAACAATATGGGAACGGTAAATTTACTGTTACCTAGTTGTTTGATTTTTTCTTTCAATGGTGAACTCTCATTTATATAAAATAAAATCCCACTATCGTCGGGCATGGTGCAGACGATCTGCGGCTTCTTCAGAAAGCGGAATATAGACTTGAATTCTCGTCCCCTTGCCAATGGAAGAGTCAATATTCAATAACCCAGTGACCAGTTCTGTGCGTTCGCGCAAGTTGACCATGCCAAGACTTCCGCGCTTATCATAAGATTTATGGACTGCCGCTACGTCGAAGCCCGCCCCATCATCTTCAATCTCTAATAGTGCGATCTCTGTCTCAAAGGAACGTAGACGTACCCAAATATGTGCTGCACTGGCATGTTTACGGGCATTGTTGACGGCCTCTTCGATGATGTAGAAGATCACACCTTGTTTGCCCATTTCCATATTTTCGAGAACATTCTCGTCTACATTGATGATTACATTCTGTGTGAAGGTCTCACGCATCTTTTCGGCCATCGCCTGGAGCGCTGCGGTCAAGCCCTGTGACTCAAGAATGAGCGGCCGCAATGTAAATAGCATGTGGCGAATCTCCTTCGTGGTACGGAGAGCCAGATCCTCGATCTTCTGCAATTCTTCCATCGCGTCTTTCGGGCTTTTCGCCATCATACGGCGGACAAGGTTAATACGCATCGCCATCGCCGCAACAGATTGGGTAGGGCCATCGTGCAGGTCGCGGGCTAATTTTTTGCGCGTTTCTTCTTGCACTTCGATCATGCGTTCTTTCTCTTCTACAAGATCTTGATACAAACTTGCATTCTGCACTGCAATAACCGCTTGGCGACCGATGATATCAAGCAGGTCACGTCGTTCTTGTGTGAAATAATTTATGTCGGGGTGGGCATATAACATTGCGCCATATACATTAAAACCACTTCGTAACGGAAAACAATAGGCGGATAAACACGAACGCAACGCAATGATGCGTCCGAGTTCGGGGTCGTAACCGATATCCTGTGTGAAGACCGCTTCCCCTTCATCCAACACCCTCTTGAGGATGCCATCGTTCCCATGCAAAGTAGCGCGCATATCTGAGTTGGTAAAGCGACGCGCAGAACCAACGGTCAGTTCGTCATTTTTGAACAACAACACAGCACTCACCAACCGTTCATCGCGTGGTTCATCAGGATCAAAGTTTGGATGGAGGGCGTTGTATCCGAGGTCAAGCGCAGAATCAAGCACACGTTTGTAACTGAGAGTCGCTGTCAACGTGGAAGAAAGTTCATAGATGGCTCGCAGGCGTTCGGTCTCTGCGCGGCGGCGGCGTTCTTCCGCATCCAAACGGACCTGACGTGAAGAACGCAATCGCACCATTCCAAAACGTCCCAATAATCCGCCTACAAGGCCAACGAACAAGGAAAACAATATGCCACTGGAAATAAAAAATGCAAAGCCGCTTGAGATCGTGTCGCGCAGAGTAAAGCCCTGCCAAAGCGCGAAGAGACCTGCCATGAGGAATGCTCCCCACATTTCAAAATAGATCGCGCCGGTTAAGATGGGAATTGTCCCCGACCAGACAGATGCCCCGCTAGGGTGTGCACTTTGTGCTCCAAAATAAATTGCTGAGAGTATGAGGTCAACACCAACAACAATATAACGATGATATGGCATACGGAAATTTAGGGTGGCGAGTGCGCTCATCGCAAGGTTCCACAAGATCATGAACACTAACACCCAAAACGCCTTTGTTGCCACCTGTCCACGGATCGACAGGGACAGCATCATGCCCACCAGCAAGAGCCAGCGCAACGATGAGGCGAACCAATCGGCTACGTAAGGAGATTCAAACCTGCGCATGTTTCAATGATACCCGAAAATCGCAAATACCCCTCATGGAAGGGGTTACAAATAGACTAAAGTTAATGTGACAATGTACAGAGAATCAGGGAACAGGGTTATTTTCTCGCTCGAGCGCGTGCGCCGTAATACCTGCCAGAATGCCAAAATTGATCCAGATGTTGGGGATGGCAAACGAATCCTGTGTGGCGTTATAGATCAAAATAGCGATCCATGAGAACAAGCCCATCACACCCAGGAAACGCATGAAAGCGGAGCCGTTCTTCAAGGCGATCAACGCATCTCCAAGTATTGAAAATAGAAAGGCAAAGAATACAAAAAAACCAACCAACCCGGTCTCCGCCAGCAGACGTGCATACATGTTCTTTGGGTTGGGATACAGATTATTACTAGGGCTGAGTTGACGTGCGATCTCCGGCACAAAAGTCATGGCCCAATCGGGAAGGTTGTCGTAAATATAAAACCCGCTGGCACCCAATCCCACCCCAGTAACCGGGCTTTCTTCATATGCACCCAACGCCCCAAAGGTATATGCTCCGCGTGCGCCCGCTGAGTTTTGGACAATAAAATCTTCAACACTTTCGGCGTTTGTATCGAACAAACGCGTAATATATTCTTTTTGGCTGAGAAAGACTCCCGCGCCAACCATTGCGCCGAGGGCGATCACGATCACACCCACGCGCAACAACAATCCCATGCCGCCGCGAAACCCAGAGATGAACCAAGCCCATATCTCACGCAATTCTTTACGCCCAGTAAAAAGGAAAGTGAGAACCAATGCAACCCCGGCAGTCAACAATCCGCCGCGCGAATACGTGGCGAGCAGAAGCAACAGAGCAAAACCCAAAAGGATCATCTCAAGCCATTTGAAACGAGTCACCCGCACACGGGTCAGAAGAGACGCGAACAACCAGGGCAAATACACGGTTCCGATCTGCCCCGCCAACCACGCAGGTTCATACGCCATCCCTGAAACACGATTGGTCTTCACCAACTCACGCATCGAGAACAAGCGTTGCCAATGGGTCACCGTCACTTTTTTGAGTAAAGGCGTATAGAACGCGAGCGATTGCACACCGCTCCACAACACATCCACAACAAAGCCTGCCAACAACCAACGGACGGAGAATCGCAGATCATCCTCATCCTTATTCATCCAAACTGCCGTAATGAAAAAGGACAGTCCGATCACAAGCGTTGCCCATGCGCGGATGACTCTTCCGAAGTAGTCTTGTCCACGCAATGGCAACGGGTCAAGAACGGACCCGATCACTGATGCGGCCAAAGTGACCAATACGAACACGAGAAGCGGAATCAACGTCCCCACTTTCGGCAAGGAGAGTTTCCCGCGCATCCATTGGATCAACAACAAAGGCAATAATAAAGCAACAGGGTAAAACGCCAGTGGTCGGACATACGTCCCTTCACCCATGAATGGGAAAAAGCGAAAGCTCGTCACCGGCATGGTGAATAGAACTGCGCCCCATAAAATGCGCGCCAACTTTGGAAAGAGTTCGTCAAATTTTGCTGTGATGGTCATTGCGGTTTGGACACAAACAATACAACGATCGAACCAAGAACAAGGAAGACAACTGCACCAACAAACAGATATGTGCTGATGGGCACGCTACGTTCAGAAATAAATTGCGAGGTCCGTATCACTTTGGCCTCGATAAAGGAATTAGGTCCGCCCTCCATCCGTTTTTGCAGACTGACCTGCTCGGCAAAATTCTGCGCCCACAAAGCGACAAGAGACGAGGCGCGTTGCGGGTCATTATCCTCCACATAGAAGTTCCAGCCACCTTCAGCAGGCTGGCTGAGGGTAAGCATTCCATTGCGAAGTTCAGTTGTGGATGTATTTCCGCTCCGCTCTGCAATGGATTCCATAACCGTATCGGAAAGTGCAATCTCTTCCAGTTTACGAACTTCTCGCTCAAGATAATAGAACTGCTCGCGGTCTGTTTCTTGTGGCCAGGCTTGCTCAAGGTTGAAATCCACAAGGACAACGGCATGCGCGCGGTATGGCGGCGGAGCAACATAATAAATTGCCGCGCCAATGAGACCGCCGATCAGAGCACCTACAGACCAATAACGCCACGCCTTGAACAAGCGAATGAGATCATCAATGGAGGGAGGAGAGAATAATAATTTCATACATTCCAATTCTTTGGGCGGGGAAACCCCGCCCCTACGATATGTTCAACATCTTTCTTCTGCGCCAATTCCAGAGTGGCGCGATCAATTTTCGGATGTAATACTTCGCCACAATAACCGAAAAAAACGAACCGCCATCGCGGTAATGGACTCGTACCATCTCAGGCCAACAGCGATCATCGGCGGCAATGGTTTTGCCCGAGGTATGTAATCGGAAGTTCGCCCAAGTTTGCGGCACGTATTTGATCTCACTACGCGCGGCGATGCGCGTCCACAGATCGTAATCCATCGCGAAATAAAAAGACGGGTCAAGCGGCCCGACCTGTTCCCACAATTCCTTGCGAAAGAACATGGTTTGTTGTGGGATGTGGACATATCCCTGACGGAGCAGATGATAATCCGTTTGGGCAGAGTTGAATTGGCCGATCACATTTCCCTGTTCGTTGATGAAATTGCAATCCCCATAGACCATTCCCACTTCCGGATGTTCCTGCAAGTATTTGACCGACGCACTGATGGCACCAGGCGCATACGTATCATCCGAATTCAACCAGGCAAGGATGTCACCTGTCGCTTTCGCAAATCCTTTGTTAATCGCGTCGGTTTGCCCCTTGTCCTTTTCGCTCACCCACCAAGTTATGCCACTACCAGAATTGGACGGGAGGACCCCGCCCCTACCATCATATTTTTTTATAACATCCACCGTTCCATCGTTCGAGCCGCCATCCACAACCAGATATTCAATGCGCGGATAATCTTGCGTCAACACGGATTGCATCGTTGCTTCGATGAAACGGGCGTGATTGAAAGATGGGGTAACAATAGAAACCAAAGGCTGGTTGGGCATTACCATTCCTCATCGGAATAATACAGACGAGAAACATCGTCTGTGATCTCGCGAATCCGTTTGACAGTTTCTTCGGGCATGCGTTTCTTCCAGCTCTTGATGTTAGCGGCGCTATCCAATTTAACGGAATGCGTCTTTTTCTTTGAGAGTTCTTTCGGGTTTTCTGAACTACTTGAATTGAGAATGAATTGTTCCACACGCGAACTAAAGTCGAGGCCGAGCTTTGCGTACAGATCGCGATATCCGTTAATGGGATCACGGGAAATGTCTTCGTGGCGAACAACTATGAAATCAGGATTCAGCTTACGGGTGGAATGAACCGAAGCGTAGATCATCTTCCACAACAATGAAGCCTGCCCAATGATGTCATCTTTTTTCACGGCCTGCATTTCATTCCGATATATTTCAAGATGATCACGCATCAGCAATGGCTGGCCCAATAAATCGTTGAAGTCAAAACTCCAATCGAGGCGTTGTAAACTGCCAGCAAATGCGGCGGGATGGCGCACTGTAATGACAACCTTACAATTCAATTTTTTCGCAAACCACGGCGTTGAAAACACCGCAAACGGATCTTTTACCAGCGCACGTTGACCACTTAGTAACGCACGATAAAAGAGGGTGAAATCACGTCCCATGCGCAAAACATCTTTAAATGACCGTAAAGAACGTATCTCAGAAAAAAGATGGTAATCAAATTGGAGTGTCTCTTGTAGCGGGGTTAAATATTCGTCTTCATTCTCATCACAAATATATTGATACCAATGTTTGACTTGCGCACGAAGCACGCCGGGGCGATGCAACACATTCAACGGTTCACTGATGTAGCCTGTTTCTGAATCAGCGGCAAGCATCCTACCCACCCATGTGGTCCCGCTTCGATGCGCGCCTGTGACAAGAATGGGATGCAGAATATCACTCATTGGTTCTCCAAATCGTAAATTACATACCCCTCGCCTTGCGCGAAGATCGGGTACGTAGATAACCGAGCCTGCAACTCAGGCTGTGCTTTCAGGTCTTTGAAATCGGTCACAAGAAAATATCGTTTGCTCTGTACGCGCCGATTGAATTCTTTATCGAACGCAAAATCTTCGCCATGTAAACCTGCGGCATAAATATCACCAGAAGCAGGCCAGTAGGCTGTACTCGTCCAGCCGAAGTATTGCAGGCGCGAGCCATAATCTGCCGTGAGCGCGATGGCCGTCATTTCGTGATTCAGCTTCTCGCCGATCTCCTCCCACATCGCGGCTTCGGGACGATAATCCACAGCCTTCATTTTGTTACGGACATCCCACACGACAGAGAACATACCCAAGAGCAGGATGAGATACACGGCGCTTCGCATCCATCGACTTGAAGCTGATTCTGCCAAACGAGCAAAGATCACATCCCCAAGCGACGCCAGCGAGATCGCCACGATGGGGATCAGTGGCAGATGATAGTAATCATGTGTGCCAGCGTGATAGTTGAAATACATGCCAAAAATAAAATAAGCGATCCACAGCCCTAACAACATCGAACGGAGTTGTTTATTCTTGACGAGAAAGAGTCCGAGCAGACCAAGCATGATGAAGAGACCGCCCGCCGCAATGCTGGCTTTTGTTTCCCAATACACGTAGTTCAACAAGCTAAACATCAATGATGGGACAAAGTTTCCCGTGAACTCCACGCCCAAACGTCCGTTGATAAATACACCGTAGAAGATATAGAGCAACGGAGGCAGTGCGCCGATCACAGCGAGAACCCACATCTTTATGTTTCGGAACAACTCGATAAATGTATAACGACTCAGCACAAGTCCGAGTGCGCCGCCGATGACAAAGAATGCAGCGGGGAATTTGATAAAGATGGCGAACCCGCCCAAAAGTCCAGAAAGAAGCGTATTCATCCAGGATGGCGAACGAGTCCAGCGTAGCAACATCCACCAAAAGGAGATTGTCAACGCGATCATCAAGATATCTGGTTGAAAACTACGGCTCGCGATAACCGCGTAAGGAAACAATAAAAAGTACGCGGTTGAAACGAGTGCGCCTTCGAAAGAAACAAGCTCGCGCACCAGTAGAAAAAGAAAAACTGCACCGATCAACCAAAAGAGAGATGAGTAGATGCGCGCAACCCAAATTTGTTCACCTGTGAAGCGATAGGTGAACGCAACCAAACGTTCATACACAACTGGCTCGATATCCGCCTTGGATTGCATGTGTTGAATACCCGCTTCCAATTTCCACGTGGGGTAGCCATCAGGCTGGGTTTCATAAAACAAGCCACGTGCCCGGATCACTGATAACAATTGTCGCGTGGGATGAAAGTCAAACGGCAGGTCTGTGAGATCATACAGGCGAATGGTAATCGCCGCGCCCAACAAAATGACCAGCGCGGCGATTCGTACGAATCGATTTGAGAATATAGATGACATATGCGCGTGTATTTTATCAGATTCGAGTTTTCTGCTTGTCGCTCGAAAATGAGTGCGCGCGGCGGCGCAAGATCAGGTCACGCAACCTGCTCAACCCGCTAAGTTGTAACAACGCCGAAACCAGAATATTCATCCGCGTCAAAGCTGTAGGTGGATGGATGAACAGCGCGCGGAACCACGCCGCCAATGCAGACGCGGACTTTCCTCCATCAAGAAGATACCGCGCATCGACTCGGTTCGCGGATGCGCGCGCGCGTCTTTCCACGCCCGAAACTGCTTCGGCCAAACCAGCCTGAGTCTTCGCCCAATCCAAAATGCGGAAGGCTTCACGCCCAAACTCTGCGGCTTTGGCACGGTTCTTTGCCTGCGCATGATAACGCGCCGCCGCCCACGTTTGATCCACATGCAATATCTTTCCGTGTTGTGCAATGCGGATCCAAAATTGATGGTCGAGCAAAAGGTGAAAGGACATATCAAGTCCACCTGTTTTCTCATACGCTTCGCGCCGAAAAAACACCGCTGGTTGACCGATGATCTGAAAGCACAACAGGTCTTCAAGAGTCAGCTGTTTGTATTTCAGCTCGTTGATGGTCTGCCCGTATTCATCCACAGCCAGCATATCGCCATAGAGCATGACCACATCGGGGTTTTCCTCGAAAACTTTTACAGCGTTTGAAATGGCATTCGGGAAATAATAATCATCCGAGTTGAGCCAGGCGATGATCTCGCCCGTCGCACGGGTCAATCCCTTATTGATGGCTTCGGCTTGACCTGAGTCCTTTTCACTCACCCACCAGGCCAATTTGTCCGCATGGCTCTTAATGATATCAACTGACCCATCCGTGGATGCGCCATCAATCACGATGTATTCAATACGCGGATAATCTTGCTCCAAAACAGAACGCAGAGTCTGTTCAAGATAGGATGCTTGATTGTAGGAGGGAGTCACAATCGAAACGATGGGATGGTTTGGCAAAGGTTTCAGTTTCACAGGGTTAGGGAGTTCAAGGTTAATCGCAAATCCAAAATCGTAAATCTAAAATAAGGTGTTGTAATCCACTTTAGGAAAGATCGCCAATTTACCACCGACAGTGGCGTCCACCACTTCGCGGCCTGCCTTACGATAGGCTTCACGTGCAAAGGTATATCCGATCTCAGAAGTGTCCAAGTCTGGCAGTTGCCATTTGATCCCTTTGCCAAAATAACGCGGATCGAAATGGTTGGGATCATCACCTGTTGAAACAACAGTCTTGTTCGCTTCGCCTTTGTCTTTAAAGTTGTGGTCCACGCCAATAAGGATCGTTTTCTCGACGCCCATGTGATACGCAAGTTGCAGTGCCAAGTTGGTGACTGTCGCACCTTCCCAGACTCGTCTGCGCGAGTCAGTCGTAAACCGCGGGCCAGTGTAGGAAGTGTAGACGAAGGTTGGAATGTCCTTCAGTGAAATCTCAGGTTTGAAGTGCCTATGCGATCTCCATGCGATAAACTTGGGAATTGGAAGCTTAGCAAGATCATCAGCAAATTGCTCGACGACGAGATCATTCGTCACACAGATATAGGATGTTGCGAAGCCAAGATCAGGGAATGCGAGGTAAAAGCGATTCATCGCAAAGGTGACTTCGCCCTTTAGCTTACTGAGGTCAGTCTGCTTGAGAGACGGTCCATTGCCAATGATGAAGGCACGCTTGCCTTTGTGAATGTCCTTCAGATCAGCAAGACGCCTGATGCTCTCACGTCTCCACGGATGGAGATACGCATCGGGTAATTCAGGGATGCGCCGGAATGCGTCATAGGTATCACGCGCAAAATGCCAAACGGGTTGCGGGATGATTTGTTTCAGAGTTTGTTTCATACAGGAAGGAATTCCTTACGAGCCATAATCAAAACGATCAACGTGATCAGATTCAAGGACAGGAAGAGCAAATCCACAAGGCCGAATTGATCAAAGATCGTTGGAAAGATGTTCAAGCAAAGTACGAACACCGTTAGATAGTAGATCCATTTCTTTCTTTTATCCAACTGCAAAACACAAAACAACATCGCAACTGCATCGCCAAACATGACGAGGGCATAGAAGATATACAAAACCTTTCGATCAGGGTTCTCACCGATCCGCAAAAGCGAACCGATCCCAAACACAAACAGAATCGCAATTGTCAGAAAGAATAGAAGACGAACGATCTGTGAAGGTTTCATTTCACTCCGTGCTTAGTCGCGCCGTCGCTCCCCCGTCCACAACCAGCGCCTGCCCCGTCATAAACGAAGATTGCTCGTTATCAGCAAGGAAATAGATCGAACTGGCGATCTCTTCAGGCTTGCCCACTTTTCCATTTACAGTTCTGCGCGCAAGGTTATCGAGTCGTTCCTGCACATCGCTACCGCCCACATGTCCACGGCCAAGTCCTGCACGGAGCATGGGAGTATCCACGGCACCGGGCAAAATCGCATTCACGCGGATGTTATCCGGCGCGAACTCGATCGCCATGGCGCGGGTCAACGCGAGCAAGCCGCCTTTGGATGCGGCATACGCAGCGATGTTCGCAGAAGTCTGTATCGCATGCACAGACGAAACGTTTACGATCGCCCCGCCCCCTGCCGCCTTCATCAACGGATGCGCCAACTTCACAAACAAAAACACCGAGCGTAAATTGGACGCCATAACCGCATCCCATTCTTCAACGGTTGTTTCGATCAGCGGCTTGGCAACCTGAACAGCGGCATTGTTCACCAGCACGTCCAACGTGGGACTGAATTCTTTCGCTTGTTGAAAGATCAACTCAGCAGAAGCGGGATGTGAAATATCCGCCTTGATGAATCGTCCGTCAGCAGGAAAGCCATCGCCAAAATCCGAACGGTCCACACCAATGACCTGCCAGCCTTTTTTTGCAAAATGATACACAGAGGCACGTCCAATGCCTCCACCTACCCCAGTGATGAGAACAGTTTTATTTGTCATTTTTCAAGTCACTCGAATCAATCCCCAGCCCATCCAACAAATTTTTGATCGTATTCCAATGCACTCGCTCCCACGCGGTCGGGCTGGAATTGGTATTGTGCGGAGCGAGCATGACGTTATCCATCTTCATTAACGGACTCTCCAACGGTAACGGTTCCACCTCAAAGACATCCAACGCGGCTCCTGCCAGACGTTTAGCCTGCAACGCTTCGATCAAACTTTTCTCATCGATGAGTGGTCCGCGGGCGGTGTTGATGATGACAGCGTTAGGTTTCATGAACGCAAATGTTTTGGCGTTCATCAGATGATGGCTGGTCGGGTTCAGGTCACAGTTGATGGATATAAAATCGGAGTTCTTCAACAGGTTCTCTAGTGACGTCATTTCGATGCCTGTTTCAGAAATAAAGACATGGTCAACATCTACAATATCATTGCCGTAGACTTTCATCCCAAAAGCGCGTGCGCGGCGCGTCACTGCCTTGCCGATATTACCAACACCGACAACACCCAGTGTACATTCGCTCAAAGTCTTCCCTGGAATTTTTTCCCATTTGCCAGATTTCATTTCCTTATCCATCCACGGCTGACGACGGGCGAAGGCAAGCATGTAGGCAAGGACAGAGTCCGCTACAGGGGTGGTAAACGCGTTCAAGGTGCGTCCAATGCTGATTGAATACCGGGAGCAGGCCTCGGCGTCGATCGAATCGATCCCAGTCCCCCACTTGGAGATAATTTTGAGGCGCGGGGAACAGGCTTGGATGACGCGCAAAGTATAGCGGTCATCCCCACAAATAGTCCCATCGAATTGGCCAGCATACTGAAGGAGATGTTCCTCCTCCATGCGTTCACGCACATCAGGGATGATGAGTTCGACACCATATTTATCAAAAACAGGTTTGAAGCGATCCGCAAACGGGATCATGTAAGGGGCAGTGAAAAGAATTTTATATGTCATAGTTGTATTCCCATATGGATTTATTTTCGTTTATATACGCGACCTTCGCCATCTTCATATTCGAGTTGCCATGTATTGTTCCACTCTTCAGAATTTAGATCGGGCGGGTAACCGTAGATACCCTTTTGCCACTCCGTCTGGAGAAAGACATAGTAATCGGGAGACTTGATTCGGGTGGTCGAGTTTGTAAAGCCATCTCCGTATGCATAATATGGCAGGCCATTCTCAACCCATACAACAGAATAAGTTACGTTCTTATGAAGATAATCGAATGCACTATTATATCCGTCTGCGCCAACTGGCTTACTATACTGGTCTTCCAGCACAATGCTGTTTGATAGATCGGGCCAGAAAAACCAACGCCAGTTCCAGGTTGTCCACAAGGCTAAACCAACCATAAGCGCAGATAGAATCAAATGAATTATATCCGTCCTATTAAATAGCCACTGGAGACCTTTAGCAAGCCACGGTTCAATCCATATGATGATGGCGACACATGTAAAAGTTAATAATGCCACGCCAAAGCGCCACGAGAAATTGGCTGTTTCGTCTGAAGCATGTATAAAGCCAGAAGCAGGGGTTGAAATAAAGCTAAAAAAAAGAATAAGGAAAGCGCAAATAAATATCCAAGACATTCGACTATGACGAAATACCATAAAACATGAGCCAACCATAACGATCAACACTACGATCATAGTAGGTGACATACCGGAGTACAACTTCGGGTTGGTCAGGTTATTTAAAATGCTCTGCTCTTGCAATTGCAACACACCCGATGAAAAGACAGTACCTTGACCGATCAGATTCCGCCCTATCCATAGGGAGCCTGGTACGATCATGAAAGCATAAGGTAATAAACTTCCAATCTTTGGAAGAATATCTACGCGGTTTTCCCCTCGGAAATAAACAAAAAACACTAGCACCCAGGATGGAGCAATAATAAATATGGCATTAGGTTTTACGCTTAATGCGATCATCGTTGTAGATGCCATACCTAATAAATGCCATGTATTGATCTTAGTTTTTAGATCAGACGGAACGTGCAACAAGATCGCTAATATACCCGCCGCAAGGAAAAGATCGTTCTTGCCGATCGTGTTATACAAAACAATGCGATAGATCCACCAAATATTGTATAGTTTATCCCGCCAGAACAGCCCGCTAATCAAAAGACAGACGATTATTAGAAAATTAAACCCAACAGGTAGATTGGTATATCTACAC
This sequence comes from Candidatus Defluviilinea proxima, assembly GCA_016721115.1. Lineage (NCBI taxonomy): Bacteria > Bacillati > Chloroflexota > Anaerolineae > Anaerolineales > Candidatus Villigracilaceae > Candidatus Defluviilinea > Candidatus Defluviilinea proxima. The sequence continues at coordinate 2,148,763 of JADKIW010000001.1, read as the reverse complement.
AAGAGAAGCCAAAAGGTCAGCATAAAAAACAGAACGCCAATGGCATGCATGGAACCAAACAACATACCGCTTCGATTGAACAATGCCGCAAACGCGAATAATGATTCATACCCAAAAGGATATTCGCCGTAGGAGATCGTCAAATCCCAGGCCGAGCCGGTATTGGCAAGTTCCAATGCTTTAGGGAAGTGATATATCCCAACATCCCATGCCAATGTCCGATTAACTTGTGAAAAGGGCCAAAGCACAAGAGGCGCAAGGATTAGGAACAGGAGGAGGATCGTCCCCACCGTCCAAAAACCATAATCCAGAAATCTGTCTTTGGTGTTAGCAGAACGATGAAATACAGAATCGTAAAACCCCGTTGACCAGTATTTTTCATACAAGACAAATAAGAACAGCACAATACCAACAGTAAGAGGTAAAACCAAAACGAGGCGATACGCCCCAAAAATCCCCAAGATCTGTGCCGAACATATAACTCCGTAAAGAGATGCCAACAAAAGCGCGTATAGCTTCGCCCATCCCTTTTCCCCATGAACATAGGCAAGCAATATTAGGGCGGTAACAATAAAAAACGCCCGAAAAACCACAATTGTGGATGGCGTGAGGATGGAAGAATTATTATCAGGTGACAATCCATTTAAAATGGATTTCACCTCATGAAAAGGCACGAGGGTCAATGCCACAAAGATAACCGCTACGATCATAATAGCGATCTTGCAATACTTTAAAACCACATCATGCCCCGCGTTCATCGCAATCAACTACGCTGTCTTTGTGCCAGATAGTCGGTAATGACAAAATCCAACTCTTCGTCGATATCCCAGGCTTCATCAGCGTCCATCTCAAACATCAAGGGCATATCCCCAATACGGTGATGTTTTTTAACGAGGTTTTCTCGCGTGAAAATGTACAGGCATGAATTCTCTTCATATACAGGCGGTAGATCCTGTGTTTGAATAAGTTCTTTCGGGTTATGGTTGATGGCACGTCCATCTTGAAAATACAGACGGGTCTGCCAACGCGTGACGGAGAACAACGAATCCTTTTCAGGGTAACTCGCACGAAATGCTTGAATTGCCTTTGAGACTGTCTCAGCTTTGAGCAATGGATTCGTGCTATGTGTCTGCAAATAAAAATCGGCAGGATACTGTTCTGTGTCGTGGATCAATATTTCGTTCATAGGGATATCGTCTGCACGCAAATGCTCAGGGCGATTGATGATCTTTACTTGTGGGAAGTTTTTACGCAACCCGCTCATGACGGGATCTGAGTCTGTATCCACAACGATCTCATTGATCTCAGGGACGGCTAGGAGCGTTTCAACAATATGTTGATACAACGGCTTCCCAGCAAGGTTACGGTAATTCTTGCCAGGCACACGCTGGCTATGGTGTCGCATGGGGACAAGGGCAATGAGTTTCATATCTTGTGATTATACCGAATTGACTCCCACTCTATGAAAGATGACAGCCCCTTTAATTAAGAGACTGTCATCTTGAGCGATTATCACCAGATCATGTAAAGTTTGGGGGGAATGGCTTCAGAAGGACGAGACCTGCAACTTATTCCACCTTTTGTTTCAGCCATTCCAAACAATAATCTGCCACTTCTTCCCAACCTCTTGAGCCGATCAGAAAATGGTCACGCCCGGAGAACTCTTTGAAATCGGTGATCGATGGCCCTTTATATTTCTTATAATTCGAGCGGTTCAATGAGGCTGGGATAATATGATCCTTCTCCCCTGCCGTGATCAATAACGGGCGCCGTGGACGTTGGAAGTCCACTTTACCTGCATCGCCAAGCGATGATGTAGGTACACCGCGCGATTCAGGAACAACATAACGGTCATATGCGGCGCGCTGTTCATCAAGTGGAAGTGTATTGACGAATGCATACTGAAAATGCTCAAACGACATTTGCACAGGCTGACGCAGTAAGAACGGATTGATCGCAGGAAAGTTTGCCTTCAAGAAAGAGAACTCGGTGGTAAATACACCCGCAGGTGGCGCAGGGTCAATTGCCACACCCGCAACAACGATATCCCGTTGAAGCAATAACTGTACCACCAACCCACCCATGGAGTGGCCAATGATGGCAGGTTTTTCATCTAATGTTTGAAAAACCTTTTCAACATGTTCAACAATATCGCCAAGTTTCAATTTCGCTAATTCAGGGTCAGGATGCGCTTTGCGAAGTTCACCAACAGGCTTATCCCGCCCAGGCCAGGCAGGTGCAACCACCTTATAGCCTTTGGATTCGTAATAAGGAATCCACTTCTCCCAACACAAAGGAGACATGAACATGCCGTGAATAAGGACAATGGTTTTGGTTTTCATTTGATATTCCTTCTACCTTTAAATTATGGGGCGACTAAAAATAATTGAAGTTACAGATCACAACTTTTTGTTCATGTTCAAACTACTGACATCATACCCAACACTCTCATACAGCTTCCGCGCCACAGTATTCACCGCAAACACATGCAAGCCGATAGATTTCAACCCCAGTTTGCGCGCCTTCTCTTCGATCAATAACATTGCCTGCTTGCCATATCCTTTGCCGCGAAACTTTTCATCAATACGCAAACTAAAAATAAAACCGTTTTTAGTAGGGCGGTCTACATTTGCGCGCAACCATATCACACCGACCATATTGTCTCCATCATTGATCGTATAGAGATAATGGTTTTCGCTCTGTACACCCTGAGGCAAAAGCCTTTCGAACTCGTTGCGCGATTTCTCCAAGGCTTCTGATTCGTTCCAATATCCTGCATCAACATTATCCGCGGCATATTCAGGAATAGCCACATCCAGGAAAGCATCAAACTCAGTTGGGGTCATGGGGATTAATGTAGTCATGGAATGATTATAACTGTCCTATTTCCCTTTATTGAGCACAACTTCAACTGTTAATACCCCATTGTTATCGTATAAACCTGTATCCGCATCATTCATTCGCAACTGCAATACACCAGAGTGATCAGCAGTAAATGTTCCGCCAAACCCAATCTTCAGGGTTTGTCTGTCAATTCTGCCGATCAAAGCCCCTGACGGGAAATCAGGTACAGGCTCGATACAATTTTCAGATTTCATGGTTTTGGCGCAAATATAACCAGATCCGTTGCCAGAGTTATCGCCCCGTACGCCGTCCCATTCGGTCCATTCACCATCCAACACTTTGACCTGAACCGTCGTCCCTTTTTCTACAAATATATTTGTGTTTTGCCAGGCTTCGTGTGCATCCACATGGACTTTGGCGCGCATTTCTATCAGTTCAGTTGACACGAACACAGTTTCCAAAGCAGGGACAGCAGAAGGAGATGGATGTATTATTCTTGTATTCGCTAACGTGAAAAAGCCATTGATGATCGCGTAAATAATCAAAAACACTCCTGCCAGAATAATGGGCTTAACAAAATCTGGATTTACAGAAGATTGCTGTTTTTGTTTTGGCATGGCGCTATTCCTTTTTGTACTGAATCGGTGCTACATCCCTCTGACGTACATTCTCTTGTTTGCGTTCCCGTGCATAATAGAACGTCTCACGTAACTGCGGTGTGATCAAACTCGTCTCGCGGTGCCCCATACGTGTACCGTGAAACTGCATAAAGCGAAACCAGAAGATCGAAGATACATTTCTCCACAACACATGCTCACGAGTTGCATGCCATAGGTCGCTCAAAATATTGGTTGTGGTCAGGCGCAAAAAATCATAAAAGCTAAAATGCGCTTCGGGATAGATCTTCCTCAAGGCCATCGCTTCACGACGATAGCGGTTGTACACTCCATGCGGTGCTTCATCATGTACATGGATGATCTCTGCCTCGGCAGTATAAGAAATTTTATATCCCTGTTCCTTTGCCCACTTCGCCCATGCAACATCTTCGAGACCAGTCAAAGTTTCATCGTAAGGGTTTTTCTCCCACAGACTTTTGCGGATGGCGGCGTTGGCATTATTACAAAATGTCGTTAGTTGCTCAGCTGTGCTTGCATCGGGATACCATTGATGAAATATCTGATGCTCTGAATATTTTGACCGGTCATACCCACGTTGTTTGCCATAAGTCAAAGCTACACGCTCATCTTCAAATGGACGCAACAAACTCTCCAACCAATCGGGATAGACGGGATATACATGCGCACTGGCAATGACGACGAATTCACGCGTCGCTTCGCGGACCCCGAAGTTGAGAGACCGCCCAAACGTAAACTCCGCTGACGGGATCCGCACGAGGCGTGCGCCAAAGGCTTCTGCAATCGAAACAGTTTTATCGGTCGAGCCTGAATCGACGAGGATGACCTCGACATCTTTGATGGTCTGTTGTCGGATCCCTTCGAGCAAACGTCCAATATGTTTTTCTTCGTTATAGGCACGGATAACTATGGAGCAGTTCATTGACAAAACAATTCGTCCACCTGGCTTTGCATATCGGGAGTGAGAGGATAACCGTGATCCGCCATCGCATTGAGGTTCTTGCAGGCAAGCTGGCGATAATATGGTTCCGTATTGATGCGGGTGGAAATTCCGTTGACCTGTTTTTTGTTGCCCAGAAATGCATAGGCCTGCAGGAACGGCATCCATTCAATTTGGTCATTGGGATGTAACTCAAGTTTTTGCGCTTCATTCCCCAAACGCGCAACTTCCTCCCAATTGCCCTGCTGGCGTGCGAGATCAGCTTTTTGATAGTAATAACACCACTCTTGAGGAAGCGCAGGGCCAAAGCCATACACCGGCAATTCATGCGCCTTTGCATCTGTGACAATATTTTCGATCTTCGAGTTCTGGTAAGCGGCATGGATGAATGGCAGTTCAGATGTTGACAGATCAGGCCAGCGAGGATCAAGTGCATGGACACAGGAGTCCTGTGAAGGTTGCGTCATGATCAATTGATTTTTGTAATTCGTTTCAGTTTGAATAAATTTGATCACAAGGTCTGTCTGCTCAAAAGATTTGTTACCGTTGATGATCTGCAAGATACTATCCGGCTCCAAGCGTGAAGCGGGCAAGGGAACAACAACAGGCATCTGTTTCTGCTTATCAGGGTAATAGATGAAATTAGCAGGCCCCCACGCAACATCGTTCCCATCAAGGTAATTGATATCAGGATATACAATCACCAGCGTCGTGCCGGACTTGATATCTGGTGCGCGCCAAACGACCTGTTTCCAAAAATCGGAAATGGTCGCCTCCTCATTGACCGCTTGTGCGGCAAGTCCATGGTGCGACAAGACCGCCAAACCGATCAGCCCGGAGAACAACATCACACGAATATTTTTTGGAAAGACCGAATAGATCAGCCCACCAAGAAAGATAACACCTGCTAAAGACGCAGGGAGTGTGTATTGAGAGATGCGTTCAAACGTCACAAGACGATTGGCAAGGACAACGGGAAGAACTCCGCCAAGTGTACCGAGCAAGCCCACCCAAAGCATTTCCCGTTGCCAGGTATATTGCGATACTACGGGTTCTTCCTCGTCAGACGAGGAAGTGGTCAAATATCGGTTCGCAAGATAAATAAGGACAAGGACAAAAACAGCGAAGACCGAGCCGGTGACAATGTCCTTGAGGCGATTGCCATAAAAGTTCTGATAAAAGGGAATGATCCACGCAAAAAGGGACACATTCAAGAAACTTCGAACAACATCAATCGTGCGCCACAGCATGGTTGTTGGTGAAGAGAACAAAGCGCCAAGTTGCGTACCGGCATCCTGTGCCTTACGCCAATTATCAAACAGGAATTGATACCAAACCAAAAATACAACAGGGACTAACAAATGAGGCCCAGAGGTTTTCAGCGTTTGAAGAACAGACGCTATAAAAGTTGATTGCGCGTTTCTCCGCCGGATATATAAATAAACACAGATGAGCCTAAAAGCTTCCATACCGATGGCATATTCCACCAAAGCCAGATAGGCCCAGCCCGAAAACAAGGCGGCAACGGTCCAACCGAGTCGTTTGGGCATGGATTCAGAAGCAATCGCTTTCAAGGTAAAGGCAATGGAAAACGCTTGGAGCCCCACGCTCAATACGTAAGGTTGAAATTCAAATCCTGCCACCCACCACAGGAACCCCGGGAACAGCACAAATAACACGGCCATGAAAAAATTGGCGCGATGACGCTTCGGCCAGATCAAGTTGAATAGCCATAAAGCACCAATCCCCCCCAACAAACGAGTGAGATACATGACAACATGATACGGAAACGGATTTAACCCAAACCACGAAAAATACAGTGCGTACAACGGTCCGCGGATGGGACGGGTGTGAAGCGCGACCTCGATCAAGGCCTTGGGACCAAAGACGAGCGCATCATAGAGGAAGTACCAATCGTCGCGGTAATAGGTCAGTTCGCCAATACGAGGCAGATAGGTAAACCCAGAGATCAAAGCCAGAAAAATGACTTCGAACCAGCGGGTTTGGGTTAATTTCTTCACGTTACCGATCATGGATAGTATCAATCTCTTTTTTCCATCAAATACAGAAACCGTTCCGATTCTTCAACAGCCACCTTTTCACGGATCGTAAACCGTTCTGCAAAGGCTTCTTCAAAGGACTCACGCGTATAGTTCGGGAAAATATCCTTGCGGCTTGTTAATAATTTCTGTACCTGTGAATCGGACTTGGGCACGAACTCGATCACCAGCCACTTCCCTGCATCGGCGAAGAAATCAGCCAATTGAGGCAGGGGCACGTTGTTGGATATCGCCAAGTGATGGATTAACGCCAGCGCAAGCACCAAATCTGCGGGAGCACGCTCGATGAAGGATTCTCGTTCACGGTTATGCCAGCCAATGGCAGGACTTGGGTTGGTCAGATCGAGCAAGAGAGGGACGATACTCTTCTCGCTCTTGGCTTTGACCTTTTGATAGTTTTGTTCCACTGCGGCAGGGTCAATATCGAAAGAGACCGCGAGAATGTCTTTGTCGCTTGCGAGACGACTGAAGGTGCCATCGTTGGCGCCAAGGTCCCAAACCAACTTGGGGGCAACACGTGAAATCCAGTTCGATACAAGAGTCTGTTTGTGTTGAAAGGCTTTGTCGGAATAATTGGTGATGTCGTAGTAATTCCCCCACTCAGTACCTGCGGGTTTCCAATTTAATTTCTTTACGGTTGCCTCAAGATTTTCGATCAACCCTTGCATGGCTTGCTTTGTCATTGTGCCAGACGCACTCTTTTGCGGTTTGGTTTGATCGGCGGAACCCGCTTGCAGACGCGCATGAAGATGAATGTGTGTGAGCAGGCCAAAGTCGAGACGAGAAGCGAAGGGCAACAGACGGGAAGCAAGATCAAGAGGGACGCCGTCGATATAGACGCGTAAAAGCTGATTGAGTCGAACATCCGTATGAGACATTAAAGCCAGAGGCGCAAGAAAGTGCTGGCAGAATTGACGATACGCCACCCACGGTTCGCCTTCATGATAGATATCAAACGACAACGAGTCGATCAACGCCGCTTTGCCACGGACAAATTGGATGTTGTACGCGCTGGCATCTTTGAGGGTCATGCCTGCTTTGAGCGCGCGCTTTTGAATGGAGAGTGTTGCGAGGGCGGCCTCTTTCAAAAGGCCAAATGACCATTCATACGGATAAGAGATGAAAGGTACATATTCTGGCTGGATCACCTTGAAGGCTTGTGCAGACTCGGCAGGCGTTACGTTCACTTCTTCATGAGAAACCAACAAGCCCGCCTTGACCAATCTGGCATATAAGCCAGATTCCATTAACAGGGAATATTCTGCGGAGTACGATTGGTTAACTTGACGATACAGCACGCCATCCCGTTTAAAGATGAAACCGTTCGGGTCACGGAAGGATGCGGCTAAACGGACATTATTCTTCATCGTCCGAATCATCCTCCGCTAAGTCTGTGTTCTTGCCCTTGAACAGGGATTTGATCTTCGCCCATTGCGAGCGGATAAGAACTCCTGCGCCAAGAAGCGCCGCCAACACGATCTGCAACAAAATGGACCCAGAACCAGGATCGAGATAGAGTCGATGACTCAAGAGTTGTGAAGCAAGTATGATCATTTTTTCTCCAAATATAGATTACGTTCAAGCAATTTCAACAAACGGAAACATTTACCAATCCAAACCCATTTCGAAGCCCAATTTTATCAACAAATCCCCTGCAACATCTTTGAATATCTTTTTATGCTCGCTGGTGAAGTGTTTTTTCCACTCCCCTGTTTTTCCCGAGCGATAGGTTGGGGATTTTGTCGGGTTGATGGATGACTCTAACGAATCAAGAATCAACTGTCGGGACGCTTGAAGCGCCCCGCGAGCTAGGAAGTGATCCATGATGCGCGTCAAAGTCTGGACCCGGTCATTGATCAGGTCTTCGAAGTGAATGGTCAACACTTGAGGCTGATCGAGCCAACCCAAATACGGAGCGAAGCGTTCAGCGACGTTGGGGAATTCAATATCGGTGTCCTGTCGCCCCAAAATGCTGACCTTGAGCCGCGCGTCAAAATCAGGCAGGGACTGATAATACGCGTGATGGACGTGGCGCGCTTCCATATCGGTGACGTAGAAAACATGTGAGACAACCACATCGCGCGGGTCACGAAAGATGAAATAGGGAATGAAGTTGGGCGAAACAACTCGTTTAACGGCATCGGGCCGCGCAAACAAATGCGCGGACGCTACATCACGTGGGCTAAGTGAATCGAGCCAGCGAAGTGCCTGCTCGGGTGCACGCTTGACTCCGCTTTCGCCTTCATATTCAGCATAAAAAGAATGCAGACGCTTGGCATACGGAGCGACGTTCGCAAAGCCGAGCAGGATCTGATCAAGCAGGTGCGTTCCGCTTTTGGGGAAGGAAATACCAAGCAGGGTTGGCAAATTTTGAGGCTGAGAAACAAAACGGATTTGTTGCATCCCCTTTTCGGTTTGGTATACAATGGAGCGGAGCGATGATTTCAATGACATGCGGATATTTAACCACAGTTTACGAGGATGCGTCGCACCTTATTCGATGTGATAAATCTACCCGCGTAAATTGTGCCAGTTAATAGGAAAAATCCACCCGTCTGGTGCGACGCATTCACAGATACTCAGGGTTATATAGTGTAACCATGAAAACAACCATCTTCAACACCCCCATTCTCAGTAGGATATTGCACTACATCGCCAGGCTGATTATGCGACTGGTCGGCTGGCGCGTGGACGGGACTCTCCCAGACCTGCCGAAATACGTGTTGATCGGTGCGCCACATTCCTCCAACTGGGACTTTGTTCTCTTCCTTGGGATCATCTTCACGCTACGGGCAAACGTGCGCTACATGGGCAAAGTGGAGTTGTTCCGCCCGCCACATGGATTCTTCTTCCGCTATTGCGGCGGCGTGCCTGTTGACCGCAAAAAATCCACAGGGCTGGTTGACCAAATGGTGGAAGCCTGCAATAAGTCCGAACATTTCATCCTGACCATCGCCCCCGAAGGGACACGTCACCACGTCACCGAATGGAAGCGCGGCTTTTATCACATCGCCAAAAACGCAGGGATTCCCATCGTGATGGCAGTTGTAGATGGTAAGAACAAAACTGTCCATGTGGGACAGGTGTTTCATCCCACCGATGATATCGAAACGGACATGAAGTCCATTCAGGGATTTTTCGCAGGGATGGTGGGGATCAATCCGAGGCGGAAGTATATAACGCTGGTAAGATAATTGCTGTTGAGTTCAGTAAAATTTAGGGCTATACTTTGCTTATGAAATTTCAATGGGATCCCAACAAGGCAAAAGCCAATCTGAGAAAACACGGCATCAGCTTTGATGAAGCAGTAACTGTCTTCAAAGACCCACTCGCTCTCATCTTTGACGATGAAAAACATTCGGAAGAGGAACATCGCGAGATCATTATTGGGATTTCATCATTGAGTAAATTATTGCTTGTTTGTTTCGTAGAACGATATGAAGATGTAGTCCGCATCATTACGGCGCGACCCGCCACCAACCAAGAGAAAAAAGATTATGAAGAAAACGCCCACTCCCAAACCCCATAAAATCAAGGAAATGGCTTCCGAATATCGCTTTGACTACAAAAAAGCGAAGCCAAACCGCTTTGCCAAAAAGATGAAAGACGGTCCTGTTGTGGTTTTGCTTGACGACGATGTGGCAAAAGTTTTTAGCACAACGGAACAAGTCAATAAAGCTTTGCGCGCCTTGATCTCAGCGATGCCAGAAGGAAAAATAAAAACGCCTGCGAAGTAATTACCATAACCAACGCAACATCCCCCTCTCCCTGCGGGAGAGGAACGGGGTGAGGGCAAAACCGATCAAGGGTATTTCACAGGGATGGCGGGGATCAATCCGAGGCGGAAGTATATTACACTGGAGAGTTGATGTTTTATCGATTTTGATACTCAGTTTTTCTGCAAAATATAGGAGATGGAATTTATGCCTGAGGATCGTCAGAAAGTTTTTATTAGCTATTCAAGCAAAGACAAGGCTATTGTTGATAAACTTGCTCATGACTTGCTTATCAACGGACTTTATGTTTGGTATGACAGTTGGGAAATACTAGTTGGGCATGACATCATTCAGGGAGTTTATGATGGAATAAGGTCTTCAGATTATCTTGCATTAGTCATTACTAAAAACGCACTTAAATCAAAGTGGGTAACAGAGGAATTGAATCTGGCAAAATTACGGGAAATTGAGGAACAACGAACCATTGTATTACCACTACTTTTTCAACCAATTGAAATACCATCAGTCTTAAAGACAAAGCGATATGCGAACTTCACAGGGGCTTACGAGAAGGGTTTGGCAGAATTACTAACTGTTTTCGGAATAGCTAAAACCGATGACGACATGGTATTCCAACTTGCAAAAGCGCTTGAACAATATAGTGACCCTAAGATTAAGGCAAAATGGGATATATATTCTAGTGCCTACAATAGATATTCTCTTAGATACATCCCTAGAAATAACAAAGTTAACTTGGAAGTGTTTTTGCAAATAAAGAAAAAGATTGATGATGCTATAAAACAATCAGAAAGATCAATAAGAGCCGATCATGAAACTTTGTCTTTGGAGTTGGATAACGAGAAAGGCAACAATGCATTTTGGCGAGACACTTTGGAATATAAGACAGAGATAATAGCTAGGGAAATCTTGAAAGAGAAAGAAAAACTCTTCCTTGATGACTTGGCTCTGTTTCAAGAAAAGGTTGTCAAGGAATTCCGTTGGCGTGTTCTAAATGAAATTGGACCTTCACTTGCAAATCTTTGGACATCAAGAGCAGGGCAAGTCATTTCTCACGCACTAAATATTCTTTACATAATATTAGAATGTGAGATTGGTGAAACAAAAAATACAACATCTAAATCAATTCGAATAAAAAAATCTCGAAAATGAACTATAGAAAGGGAAATTAAAGAAATCATCATCATGCCATCCTCCCTCGCCCTCACCCCACCCATGGGCTGGAACTCATGGAACACATTCGGACACAACATCAACGAGACCGTTGTCCGTGAAACCGCGGATGCTCTCGTCACATCGGGACTCAAAGACTGCGGCTACAACTACATCGTCATTGACGATTGCTGGTCGGTCAAAGATCGCCGCGACAGCAACGGCGACCTCATCCCCGACCCCGAAAAATTCCCCAACGGAATCAAAGCGCTGGCAGAGTATGTCCACGAGAAAGGTTTCAAGCTCGGCATCTATTCCGATGCGGCAGAGAAAACCTGCGGCGGCTATCTCGGCAGTCTCGGCTTCGAAGATCAGGATGCAAAGCTCTGGGCATCGTGGGATCTCGACTTCCTCAAATATGATTACTGCCACGCGCCACTCTTCGATCAAGCCATTGCCATCGAACGCTACACGCGCATGGGCGAAGCGCTCCGCAATTCAGGGCGTGAGTTTCTCTACTCGTTGTGCGAGTGGGGCAATCAGAGTCCGCATTTGTGGGGGCGCGAAGTCGGCGGTCACATGTGGCGCGTCTCTGGCGATGTGTTCGATTCGTGGGTCAACGTCCACACCGAAGGCGGCTGGAACGCCATCGGCATCGATGTCTCCATCGACATCGCACAAGACGTCCACACGCACGGCGGCCCCGGTGGTTGGAACGACCTCGACATGCTCGTCGTCGGTCTCAAAGGCAAGGGGCAGATCGGCGGCACAGGCATGTCGTTCCTCGAATATCAAACGCACATGTCCGTGTGGGTCATGGCTTGCTCCCCGCTCATGATCGGATGTGACATCCGCAAATTGGATTCCGACTCCGCCTCCCTTTTGATGAACCGTGAAGTGCTTGCGATCAATCAGGACGCACTTGGGATTCCCGCGCGACGGATCAAACAGATCGGCTCATGCGACATCTGGATCAAACGCCTCGCAGATAACGGGACAGCTGTCTCAGTCACGAATCGCGGCTCCTTCGCCCAAGACATCTCCCTCCGCGCCCGCGATATCGGTCTGCTCGATACGCCCAAACTCGCCCGCAATCTCTGGCTCGGTCAAGACATCGCCGATTTCAAAACAGAACTGCCACTCATGGTCAAACCACACGAAACGCTTCTGCTAAAAATTTCTTCTCACTAAATCATACCTACCTATTAAATAAAAACAACCGCGGACAATTGAGTCCGTGGTTGTTACTTTTTACCCAGCCCCGCTGGATCCCCCGCCTGAGGCACCTGCGGCCGCCCCTGCACCGCCAACGCTACTGGCATCTGAGGCAGACATGACCGCGACCATGGCACCAAAGTCACTGTGGCTTCCTGCCATGGTATGGAACCAGAACGGCAATGGCACACCACCCAAATCTTGAAAGTACTTGGCCCATGGAGTGCCTAAACCAAATACTGCGGCATATGCCAGATATTTTTCAAAGTAATCGGGACTGATGGCAGGCTCCCTGCCTTTGCTGGCTTGCTTGAGGTATTCAGCAAATCCCTTCCAACGAACGGCTTGCTCCTCTCCGCTGGGAGTCAGAATCGAGAACGCACTAGCATAGATGAACAAAGCCAGAGAAAGGATAAACAATCCCATGCACACACCCGCAAAGATGGCAGTTAATACGGCTGTGTTCACAGATGTGGCAACGCCAAACCCTAGCAGGAGTGTACCGATAAACACTACCAACACAACGAACATCGCGATCACACCCAAGCCGATGAGTTGTGTGCGTTTTTGTTTCAGTTCAACATCCAGCCAACCACGCTGGATAAGTTCCTGTTCAAGTCGTTCCTCAAAAAGATTCTTCTTGTAGGTCATCCGTGTTGGCACTTCGCTCATATTGACCTGTGTTTCGCCGTTCTTGAACACAGCTTCCAATAAACTTTGTTCGTGCAAGTTAAGCGGAGCTGTAGAGTCTTTACGAGTCAACATAAATGTTTTGGTGCCCCATGTACCCTTTTCCTCTATCACTTCAAGAATACCGCGCTGAGCCAGATCGAAGATCGTGCCCATAAAGGTATACATGCCAACCAGCTTGCCGATCACCGCAGGCGGCACATCCGCTGGCGGTGTAGGCGTGGAAACGACCGGGCTGAGCATCAACTCACGGCGATTGTTGCGGGCATACGTGAATAGTCCCAACCCACCAAGCACGAGGGTAGCCAGACTTGTGAATATCCCAAATGGCAGTGCTTTTGAGGTCGCGGCGGCTTTTTGCTCAGCTTGTATCTGCCATTGTGGCGCGGCTTGCGTCAGGCTGTTTAGCGGAAAGTTTGCAGTGATGACCAAAGCTTCTTCGGACACGAGTCCGCTCGTGGTGAGAACGATGCGTCCGTCTCGTGAGGTGGATTCAAAGTCACGGCTGAGAGTCGGGGCGTTGAGAGGCGCCGTTCCCGTTGGGAAAGTCAACGTGATCGTGGATTGGTTGATTCGATAATCATGGTCCGTAGGAACGGCAAACCAGATTAGCGAGTCAGCATCGCCCTTGCGGATGACTCCATCGGCCTGATAGCGAACCACAAAAATATGCGCCGAATCAGATATCGGGGAGAAATGCCACTTCAGCTTGAGCGGATTTCCCGCCTCGACCTCCACTTGTCCAGGTCCAACACCGAGCGGCATAAGCTTGCCATCCATACTGGCATCCACAAACGTTAGGCCATCTGTTTTGTCAGCCGAAACATCACGAAAGACAAAGGTGAAGGGATCACCACTGAAGCGGAATTCAACCGTTTCCGTGATAAGTGCAGAGCCATTCTCCTGAACATCCACTTGCACATCGAAGCGTTCGGCATAATAAGACTTCTCGGCCAGCGCCGGGTTGACGAGGCAGAGCGAGAGCAAAAGCACAAGGCTGAAAGAGACAAGAAATTTATGGTTCATGGTTCCTCTTATGAAGATGTACGCTATCCTAGCATAAAAGTTGGAGGCTTCTCAAATAGTTTACCTGCTGTTAACTTGGTCATCATGGTGGAATCATAAGTATCCGTGGTTGGATCATGTCCAATTTTGTTGTTGAAAACCCTTGACTTAGAGCACACTCTAAGATGTATATTAGGGGCATGGATATCCAAAAAGAAAAACTCACCATTCAAGAAGTTGCCAAAGCGACGGGGTTGACGCCCCACACGCTCCGCTACTACGAGCGTATCGGGCTGATCCACCCCATCAATCGAGAGGAAAACACCCGCCGTTGTTACACCGCAGACGATGTCGGCTGGATCAACTTCCTTCTCAAACTGCGCGCCACAGGCATGTCCATTAAGGATATGCAACGGTATGCGGAACTGCAACGGCAGGGCGATGAAACTCTCCCTGAACGTGTGGAGATGCTGATGGCGCTTCGGGATAAGGTCGAGTCTCATATTGATGAGATGAACGAACACTTGAAACTGATCCACTACAAGATTGATTATTACTCAAAGGTTGTTGAAGAACAAATGCTTGAAAAGGCTTGAAAGGATAAAATGAACACAATAACTACAATGTCTCAACGGACGTTAGGACACTCTGGATTAAAAGTCAGCCCGATGGGGCTGGGATGCTGGGCCATCGGCGGTCCGTGGAAGTGGCTAGATAGTGAAGGTGGTTGGGGTGATATTAACGACAACGAGTCGGTGCGTGCCATTCATACCGCGCTCGATCTCGGCGTCAACTTCTTCGACACCGCCGCAACATATGGAACAGGACATAGTGAACAAATCCTGGCGCGTGCCCTGGAAGGGAAACGGGATCAGGTTGTCATTGCGACAAAATTCGGTTTCAACGTCAATGTAGCCGAAAAGCACGTGACATTTCGTACGGATGATCATCTCCAATATATTCGGCAGGAATGCGAAGACAGCCTGCGCCGCCTGAACACAGATGTCATTGACCTGTATCAACTACATGTGTGGGATTATCCCATCAAGAAAGTGCCTGCGATGGTTGACCTGTTGGAGTCGCTCGTGAAGGACGGGAAAATCCGATACTATGGTTGGAGCACCGATTCTGTTGAAGGTGCAAGAGCTTTTGCACAAGGAAAACATTGTGTTGCCATCCAACACGACTTAAATGTTGTTCTCGATGCTCCAGAAATGCTGGCGTTATGTGACGAACTAAATCTGGCAAGTGTGAACCGCAGTCCATTGGCACGCGGAGCCTTGAGCGGCAAGTATTCCAAGAATTCCGCTTTCCCGCAGAATGATGTCCGCAATGATGATTGGTCAAAAGATCATTTCTTTGCTCCAACGCTTGATCAACTGGAAAAGATACGTGAGATCCTCACGAGCGACGGTCGCACACTGGTGCAGGGCGCGCTGGCATGGATCTGGGCGCGCAGTGAAAAGACAGTTCCCATCCCAGGCTTCAAGACTATCGCACAGGTGGAAGAGAACGCAAAAGCTATGCAGTTTGGTCCACTGACAACAGGGCAGATGAAAGAGATCAATTCGTTGTTGGGGAGATGATTTCTGTTTTGGACTCAACCAGCTCGTGTACTCTTTAGAGTATGCTGGTTGAAATAACGGGAGCAAGCTCCCTGATTCCAAAAGTAAAACGGGAAGGTGTGTTTCACCTTCCCGTTTTGCATTCATCCGTTCGATCCGTGAATCCGTTTCAGAGTCCGCTTATTATTTTGCCTCCGCCATTATCCTTTTGAACTCATCCATTGCATCTGTCGGCGTGGGATCAACGCCATAGGCCATTGCGAGATAATAGGCCATGTAATCCCCGAACAGGATCGTTGTCCATATTTGAGCGAGCGGTGTGTTGCCACGTGCATCCACGTGATCGGTGTTCAAGCCTTCGAGCATGAAGGCCTGACGGGTCATATCGGAACGCAATCTGTTACGAGGGTGGTCTGAATCTGCGCGCAGGAAGAGAGCAATCGTGTGCGCATTGAGAGTCTCTTGATGATTCAGTGTGCCAGCCAAAGAATTGTGGTCGGCTTCGGGAATGAAATCGAAGTTTGCACCTGCTTTGGCGATCTCGTTCAACTGTCCCTTCCAGCGACGGGCCACGGGAGCCATTAAGTCTGAGCCCATGATCGTGACCCACCTCCCCATCAATTGACCTGCATACCGTTTGGCGGGATTCTTCGCAGCGATCACATCCGCTTTCAAATATCCTTGCGAACGTTTCATGGATACAACAGCATCGTCCACAGCTTCTTTTTGATCGGGGATGAAACCCAAGCGTTGGAACATTGCCAATAACAACCCGAATGAAAATCCAATAGCCGTATGGGATTTATTGGCGTGATCGAATGCCCACAAAGGAATATTGTTCTCTTTGGCGCGTTTTGCGAGTTCGCCGCCTGTTGTCACGACAATGAGGCGACACTCGGCTTTGCGCGCGGCTTCAAAAGCGGAGAGGGTCTCTTCGGTGTTGCCGGAGTGTGAGGAGCAAATGACCAACGTCTCTGCGCCGCGCGCAAAGAGGGGCAAGTCATAGTTTCGATGGACGGAAACAGGTATCGGGGAGAAAGACGCGCAATACGAGGTTAGCAGATCAGCCCCAATGGCAGAAGATCCCATGCCTGCGATCACGGCATGGCGAAAGTCCTTCCAATCAGGGAGTTGGTGTTTTAGGCCCAGCCGGTAGGCGTAACCAAGCTGGTCGGGTAAATTGTCGATTTCCCCAAGCATATTAAGGCTGTCGATCTGTTTGAAACGGTCCAAGTCATCAAGATTCATGATTTCTCCCAAATAGTGTACTTAACTGGATTCTACAACAAATCCCGCGAAATTTGCATTGAAATTGATAGGTTACGGAGGGTCAGGAAGTGTAATGATAAAGTGACGTCAATGTACTCGATTCCCCGTTGGGAGTCCAAAGGAGGTTCCCATGTTCAAGCAAAAACTTTTGAGCATGGTTTTACTGGCAACGCTCTTACTGGGGCAGACCGTGCCACATGCCTACGCC
Source organism: Candidatus Defluviilinea proxima (assembly GCA_016721115.1). Lineage (NCBI taxonomy): Bacteria > Bacillati > Chloroflexota > Anaerolineae > Anaerolineales > Candidatus Villigracilaceae > Candidatus Defluviilinea > Candidatus Defluviilinea proxima. The sequence continues at coordinate 2,131,446 of JADKIW010000001.1, read as the reverse complement.
GCAACAGTTTGCGACCAGGCGCAATTTGTTTCTGACATCACCGTGCCCGATGGAGCGGCATTTGTACCAGGTGCAACATTTACGAAAACATGGCGCTTCTTGAACGCTGGCACCTGCACGTGGACAACATCCTACAAGATCTTACAGGTAGGTGGTGATGCAATGGGCGCGCCGACCTCAGTGAAGGTTCCTGTAAGCGTACCGCCGGGGCAGATGCTCGACATCTCAGTGAATTTAAAAGCGCCGACAACGGCTGGGCATTTCAAGGGGTTGTGGAAATTCGCTAACGCATCTAACGTGCAGTTTGGTATTGGCGATTCAGGTACCGATGCATTCTGGGTGGATATCAATGTGATCGATGCCAGCGCGGTGATCTATGATTTCGTTGCCAACGCCACCTATGCACAATGGAAGAGTGGCGCAGGCCTGCTCCCCTACCCCGGCGCGAGTGGCGATTATCGTGGCTATGCTTATCAAGTGAATCAGCCTCACCTTGAAGATGATTCTTACGATTCGATGCCCGGGCTTTTAACTGTCCCGCAAAACAAACTCAACGGATATATTCAGGCTACGTATCCCGAATTCCAAATTCAGCAGGGCGATAAACTGCAAACACTTGTCAGTTGTGAGTTTGGCGCAACGGGCTGTTATGCCACGTTCCGCGTTGATTACATCCTGCCGAATAACGTTCAAAAAACATTGTGGACATGGAAAGAATCATACGACAAACGTTTCTATCGCGCAAACATTGACTTGAGCGCACTCGCCGGGCAAAAGGTTCGATTCGTACTCGTGCTCCTCGCAAGCGGATCAGCCAGTGGTGACCGCGCCATTTGGGGATCGCCTCGCATCGTGCGTGCGGGAGCAGGACAACCACCCGCGCCTCCTTCGACCTTGACTCCGCTTCCACCTCTCACACCGACTCAAACGCCGATACAGTCTCCACCTCCCACCATCGCGCCAACAGGCTGCGACCGTGCATCCTTTGTCACCGATGTCAACGTGCCGGATGGAACGATCTTTGCCCCCGGCGCAGTGTTCAGCAAAACATGGCGGCTAAAAAATACCGGCACCTGCGCATGGACAACCGACTACAAAGCCATGTATTACAGCGGCGAACAAATGAGTGCCCCCACCTCGGTCAACATGCCGTTACGAGTAGCACCCGGCGCAACCGTTGACCTGACCATTAACATGGTCGCCCCCGGCACCCCCGGCCAATATCGTGGATTCTGGATCCTTGCCAACGCCAGCGGAACCATGTTTGGCATCGGCACGAACGCATCGAATCCGTTCTGGATCGAGATCAACGTGGCCGGTGATGCACCACAAGAGAACGGCTACAACTTCTGGCAGAATGTCTGCTCTGCGCAATGGAAGAGTGGTGCTGGCCCATTACCCTGCCCAGGTAAAGTGGGCGATATCAACGGCCTCATCATCGCGGATGGTTTCTCGCATCTCGAAGATGGGACAATGGGACCACTCCCCACATTGTTGATGGCCCCTCAAAATAAATATAACGGCTACATTCAAGGGACATATCCCGCATTGACCGTGCAACCCGGCGACCACTTCAGCACAGTGGTTGGATGCGAGTATGGCTACAGTTGTTATGCCACCCTGCGTCTCGACTATATGGCTCCCAATGGAAGTATCTTCAACTTCTGGACGTGGCGCGAACAAAACGACAAGAAGAACAACATGGTGGATGTGGACCTGACTCCATTGGCGGGGAGAAGCGTGCGTTTTATCCTGACCGTGTTGGCCGCAGGCAGTGCGACAGGCGACCTCGTACGATGGGGCTCTCCAGTCATCGTTCGCACGTATGTGAATCCCACCCCGCCGACGATCACACCACCTACCAACAATTGGTTGACGTATAACAACCCCACCTACGGATTCCAATTCAAGTATCCACCTCAGGCACAGATCTTCAATCAATTCCCTGAATCGTTGTTGATGAACCTGCCCATCACAGCAGGCACGAACCTCACTGAGAAATATCTCCTGGCGGGTGTCGCTCCCAACACTGGCACATGTCAAAGCCCGTTTGCAACAAGTTCCATGTTGAGCTCAACTGAAACAGTGACGATCAACGGCATCGCCTTCCTCAAACAGACTGGTGGAGACGCCGGCGCTGGTAATTTCCACGATTGGGTTGCTTACTCAACTGTCAAAGATACAAATTGTATAAGCATGGGCTTCGTATTGCACTATTTGAATGCAGGGAGCTTTGACCCACCCAAACCTGAATTTGACCGTGTAGCTGAGTCGGCTATATTCGATCAGATGATGTCCACATTTACATACCCGGCGCCACCAACGATCACGCCATCCTTCACGCCATTGCCTCCTTCATTGACACCCGTACCACCCACCATCACACCTAACACTGGCGTATTGATCAGTTCACCGAACATCAGCTCACTATATATGATCGATGCATCCAATGGCTGGGCAATTGGTAATTCCTATCTGTTACGCACCACGAATGGCGGCGCGACTTGGTACAGTATGCTGCCCGGAGTCACCTCGATCACCGGCGGATTCTTCCCGAACGCGTCCACGGCTTGGGCGTATTCATCCGGTGTGCTTTATCGCACAACCAATGGAGGTTTGAACTGGTCGTCGTTCAGTGTTCCGTTCCTCAACAGTGGTCATCTCCGATTCGTTGACAATAATACTGGCTATATGCTTGAGATCACCGGCGCGGCCATGAACAAACAATCTGTCATCCTGTATAAGACAACCGATGGCGGCGCAACATGGACGGCAAAATATAACAATGATCCAACTACATCCGGTACCGGCACCACCCTGCCACTCAGCGGACATAAGACCGGCATGACCTTCATCAACGCGACCACAGGTTGGGTAAGCGGTGATTCACCACTCAGCGGGTCTGTCTATCTCTACAAGACAACCGACAGTGGCGTCACGTGGACAAAGCAAAGCATGACGATCCCATCAGGGTATACGAATGCTTACGTAAATACCAACGCTCCAAAATTCTTCAGTTCTACGAGCGGTGTTATTCCTGTGTGGATGGGTATCGATGCAAGTGGGCCAGACTTGTTCCTCTATCGCACAACCAACGGCGGCTCCACATGGACGATCTCTTCATCGTTCGTGCGCCCAAGCTACACCGCAGATGTTATCACTGCCACCAATGCCATCACATGGGGTCGCAATGGCAAGTTCCGCACCACCAGCAACACCGGTGCCAGTTGGGTGGATGTGATCCCCAACATCAACTTTGGTGACAATATAAACAACCTCGACTTCGTGTCGACAACGACAGGTTGGTTGACTCAATATTCCGATAGCGGAGCCACGGCTCTGTATCGGACATCAGACGGTGGCCGCACGTGGACACTTCTCTCTGGCAACCCGCCTCCCACTCCGACCTTTACACCTGTCCCACCGACGCCGACCTTTACCCCCACTGCACCGGTCACAAGCCTCAAGGCCAAAGTGACCGCTGACAAGCTCAGTTGCCGCTATGGCCCGGGCGTGGAATATCTCTATCTGTACGCACTCAATTTGGGTGCGAACATCACACTCATCGGACGTACCGATGCCAACAACTGGGTCTGGGTCAGCGGCACGAACAAGTGCTGGGTCAACGCTAATTATCTAACCATAACCGGTGACCGCAATGCCCTGCCCATCGTCTATCCAACAGGCATTGCAAAAATACCTGTGTCACCGTATTACCCGGCTCCAGCGTGGGCAAGTGCGTCTCGAAACGGGAACAGCGTTGGGGTCAGTTGGGCGCCGGTCCCGATAAGCGTCGGAGACTATGAAGACTCATCCATGCACCAATACATCCTCGAAGTATGGAGGTGTGAAGCCGGGAAGATCATCTTTGAAACCCTTGGCAGTAACACCACGTCTATCGTTGTCGCGAAGGATGAGCCGGGTTGTAGTGTCCCATCACATGGACGTGTATACGTACAGGAAAAGCATGGGTACGCTGGACCCGTCGAACCGCCCTGGCCACAGCCAGTTCAATCTACCACATCCACGCCCGCTCAAAGCCCATCCGCTTTCGCGCAAACACTTGTGGATACACTGAACGCGCGCAACTTCAACGCATTGCCGCCCATGATGGATGCATCTCTCGGATTCGCCTACTGGCAATCACAAGGAACTTCGTACCCGTCCGATCAGGCCATTGAGTCCTTACGGACCGGGCTTACCGTCACATTGATACCGAATGCCAGCAAGGACTTGACCACTCTACTGGGCGGATCGAATCCCTATTCGATCATGGGACTCGACCCGGCTAAATCGTATGGTTTATTCGTTTCAGGCTGGGGTTCCGATAGCCGGTCAGAGGCAATCCTCTATGTGACACAACGCGCGAATGGAAGCCTGTACTGGCACAGTACCCTCATCGCGCCAACAGGATTCGTGACTCCCTCAACCTTAATCGGGCCGTATGCAGTGGTGAATGTGGCACAAAACGATGTGTTGAACATCCGCTCGGCGGCTGGCGTCAGCCAGTCAATTGTTGGGTACTTTGCTTCAGATGCGACAGATGTCATGGAAACCGGAGCAACTGCCAGTGCGGATGGAGCCGTGTGGGTTGAAGTCCGCAAGAGTGACGGAGTGACGGGCTGGGTCAATTCCTATTATCTGACGGAGTACGTCACGCACGCCGCCTTCTGCGCGGATAGCCGCATCCTGCCTTTGATCGAGCAGGTCAAGCAAAGTATGGTGCAATCGAATGGGAGTTTGCTTGGGCCGATCGTCAGCGCAACACACGGCGTGAACATGCACTTGTGGGCATATGGCCCCGGCGTTAACTTCACACAGGCAACATCCGCGAACATTTACACAAACAGCACGGTCTACAATTGGGGTGGCGGCCCAAGCGGAATACCGGATACCGGCACGTTCAACGATGTGGTGAAACCAAAGTATGTAGATGCGTTGAATGCCCCGAACCGCGAAACCTATTGCGATGATCTTACAAAGGTATTCAATCTTTCACGGCCTTGGCCTTACCCGAACATTCGCTTCTATCATGTATACAAACCCGCCACTGGCCAGAATCTCGATTTCCGTACATTGTTGGTTGGCATCGAGTATGTCAACGGCCAGCCGTACGTCTACGGCATGGTGAATATTGTCTGGGAGCCATAACTATTAAACATTCTGGCGAGGGCTAAGCCCTCGCCAGAACATCAAAGCTACATCGCGCTCTTCAAAAACTTCGAAAGATCTTTCTTCATCTTCTTGAGCGAGGGCATATGGATATACATCATATGCCCCGCTTCATAATATTCCATTGTGACATTCTTACGCTGGTCTTCGTTCAAGCCAAGATGATCGAACGTATATTCCGTTGCGAAGTATGGGGTACCAAGATCGTAATATCCATTGGCCGCCAACACCTTGAGATACGGGTTGATGGACATCGCAGAGCGCAACGTCTCTCCCACATTGACATACGAATTCTCAAACTCTTTATATGACCACGGATGCACGAACTCGCTCAAGATCTCGTAAGGCAGGTCTGATTCGTATTTCAACTCCGCACGGACATAATCGTAGAACGTAGCAGTATATGGGCCCAGCACGTTCGTCAACAGCGGATCATATTCCGCGTGTTGTGTGACTCCCAATCGGTCACGTCCCAACAAACGGCTATCGAGGCGGCCAACGGTTTGTCCGCGTTCACGCAGAAGTTCCTTGAAGTACAGTTGATCGTTGAGACGTAAATTTGCACGCTCGATAAACTGTTCCGAGATGCCCGTGTAATAAGAAAGTTTCTTGACGATCTTCGCGCGTTCGTCTTTGCTCAACGAATCCCCTTTGAGCAAAGCATGGGCATACTCGCCGAGTGCAAACTCCTCCGCTTCTTTGAGCCATGCCTGCAAAGTCCGCTTGGGGTTGGGCACATCGTGATACCAGGCCGTGGCGGCATAGCCCGGCACAAACAGAATATTCGGCAGATCGTTATTGAGATTGAAATCAATCGTCCCGAAATCAAGCACCACCGAGATCAACATCAAGCCGTTCAAATACATGCCATGCCGTTCTTGCAAATAACCCGAGAGCCCGGCCGAGCGCGTTGTACCATACGATTCACCCGCCAGAAACTTCGGCGAAAGCCAGCGGTTGTTGCGTGTGGTATACAGGCGAATGAAATCACCCACCAGTTGAATATCCTTTTTGAAGCCGTGCCATTCCTTCGGCGCCACCCCATCCACAGGGCGGGTATAGCCCGTATTCATCGGGTCAATGAACACCAAGTCGGTGTCATCCAAAATGGAAAATTGATTATCCGTCAACTTGAATGGCGGCTTGGGCAATTCACCTTCATCGGTCAACACCACGCGGCGTGGACCCAACACCCCAAGGTGCAGCCACACAGACGATGAGCCCGGCCCGCCATTGAATGAAAACGTGATGGGACGCTTGGACTTATCGGTCACACCATCTTTGGTATATGCGATGAAGAAGATCTGTGCACGCGGCTTCTCCCCCTCCGCTTCTTTCTCACGATCAGCTGTTTCCTCTTTCAAGATCATCGTCCCCGCTGTGACCGTGTACTTGATCTCTTTGCCACCGATGGTCACCTTGTGTTTGGTAATGACAAGGTTATCTTTCGGTGTTGTCTTTTCTTCCTTCCCTTCGGCCTTGCTCAGGGCAAGTTTCTCTTCCTGCTTCTTTGCTTCTGCCATAACTGTACCTCATCTTATAAATTGAATATGACTTTTAGATTGTACAACCACTTGCAAAAACAAGTCATGGTTCTGGAGAAGGGTCTGGAAAAGTGTATCCAGCTGTGACTACATAATATACATGGACCTGGCAACCACATCAATCTCATGGACGATCAATCGTAGAACTTTTCTCGACGCCCATTCAAAAGGCTTTAACAACAAATACGCACCATCTGCCAGAAATGGATTCTGAATCCTGCGCGCCAAAGACTTCCCAATGACATCATACAGTTTACGAAGATGCTTGTGTATATTCGGGTATGTTGCCGCTAATGCCAATTCGGCACACTTCAGGATCTGCAATTGAGCGTTCACCTTCAACAATTTTCCGTCCGCACGTTTGACAGTCCACGAACGGACAAATCGCGGATGTCCGTGTGCGGCGGCAGTGGCGATATAGCAATCAGGAGGCGGCTGTGGAGGCAAGGCCGTGTATAGCTCATACATTTTGAGGATATCAAAACGCCACGCAGCCACGTAAGCAGAAAGCCATGCAACAAGTCCAAGTCCGTGCGGGAGGGTGAATTTCGTTTCGTGATTTTTGAATAACCAGATTGCGGCCCGCGAAGAGATCATGAGTGACCAGAACGGTGAAGCCAGCGCAAACGCTGCCAACATCAACAACAAGGCACTACCCCTTGTGAGCACGAGGGCAAGCAGGAAACCGATTAACACCAAGATTAGCAAGAACTTATTTACATCACGAGATGTCCACTTTGTGATGGCTAGTCGGTATAAGAATAAGAGAATGAAGGGAGATGCCCAAAGCAGAAGAACGATGATCACTGAAACAGAAGATGCAACAGACCAGATCAACGTGATGATACTGTACTGCAAAGCAAGAAAAGCGCCTGTATAAATTCCCAAACGGACAATGAACGACTCTGAGAAACGAGCGGGAGCAACCAGGAGAAGTAAATAGCAGATAATAGAATACGCCAATAACAAAATGAACAACAAAGAAGCTTCAGGGAAGAGAAACAGGGTCAGATACGATTTGAATTGTCCATCCTGCCATTCGGGTTTGAAGAAATCAGTGCCCCAAAAAGCAAGCGCAGTTGTAATCGTTACAAAAAGACCATATAAAACCCGTCCCCACCACATAAGCGGGACCGGTAAAGAGACAGGAGCACTCTCTGCATCATTTTCCACAGGCTTAATTTCAAGATTCATCTTCATCACCACGATGAGTTACCATGCGATAGATCTCTTTTTTATTCCACCCGCTTCGTTTAGCTAATTCAATTGAAATATCCTTTGCTGATTTTTCTTCCAGCAATTCCTCTTTAATGGCCTCGAGCAATTGTTCTTCGGTCCATTTTTCGTTCGTGTCTTTTGGCTTGCCTTCCACTACCAATGTGAATTCCCCTCTAGCAGGCTGGGACTTGAAATATTCCACCGCCCCGTTCAACGTCCCACGCCAGTATTCTTCGAACATCTTGGTCATTTCGCGGGCCACACAGATGCGACGGTCACCTAACACAGACAAAATATCTTCAAGCGATTCAACGATGCGATGAGGGGATTCGAGAAAGATCAATGTGTAAGGCAGGCTGGCGATCTGCTCCACGAACTTATGGCGTTCACTGGTCTTGCTTGGAAGGTAACCGAGGTACAGGAATGAGTCCGTGGGCAGGCCGGAAACGGTCAAGGCGGCGATAGGGGCCGATGGGCCGGGAACAGGCACAACGTTAAAGTTCGAGGCGAGGGCGGCTTTGACGAGTTCGTAGCCGGGGTCGTTGATCGCGGGAGTCCCTGCATCCGAGACCAGAGCCACATCTCCCAGTGAAAGCTTTTCGAGGATGAAATCCAATTTATTGAGTTTGTTGTGTTCGAAGTAACTTGTGAGAGGAGTTTCGATCTCAAAGTGTTTGAGAAGCTTGCCGGTGTGACGTGTATCCTCAGCCGCGATGAGGGTCGCTTCCTTCAAAATGCGAACCGCACGTGGTGACATATCTTCGAGATTGCCGATGGGGGTTGCAATAAGATAAAGTGTGCCCATGCAATGATTTTATCATCGTTGATGCTATAATGATTTTTAAGCATTCAAAAATCCGCCTTGAAAGGAGCGCGTAATGCCGAAGCCAAACTACAAATACGAAAAACGTCAAAAAGAAATCGCCAAGCAGAAGAAAAAAGAGGAAAAGCTAAAGCGCAAACTGGAGAAGACCAAAGAGGAAGTTGAAGTAAAGACGGAAGAAACAAGCGAAGAAAAACAGACAGTCAGCCAGGAACAGTAGTCAACTTCCCTTTTTGCACCAAGCAGACCAGCCCCATGCGGGCTGGTTTTATTTTTAAATGAAAATCGGGCAGCATGTGCGCCGCCCGATCCATTCTGTTTTGTTTAATTACAACCTGTTGTTTCCGCTTGGAAAATTATGCACCCGGCATCATCTTTGGGGGCTGGCGCACAACACTGGTCCGCTTCGTTAAGACCTGCATTGGCTGGGCACTTGCCCGAATCCATAACAAGGGCAGGCGCAACCTGGGGTATACATACCTTGAGGTCAAAAGTGAACAAGGGTTTCCCTGTGCAGGCGATTAGGTCCTTATCACCTTTGCTTCCTACAACGGAACACTTGAATTCACTGTTCAGGGTCTCGAACGTAGCACCTTTGGGAATCTCATAGGTTGTGTAGGGAACGCCACGCGTACAAGCCCTATTTGTTTCATTGATCATGGATTCAATGGGTGGTTTTTGAGGTGGCTTGCACATCGGCAAAAAGGCATCGGCGACTGTATTGGTTGCAAGAGCTTCCGTCACCGGGACAATTTGTTGCGTAGCTGTGGGAACTACTGCATTCTGGCTTCCGAATAACTTGATTCCACCGAAGATCAACGCGCCCAACAAAAGCATCCCAACGACAATCCCACCAGCGATATATAACATTTTATTCTTCGCAGGAGATTCTTTTTCCTTTTCGATCAAGCGGATGGTCGGTGAGGATTCTTGGATCGCGCCGGGACTACCAAAGACAACCTGATTCAACGCACGCGCAAATTCCACAGCGCTCGAATATCGCTCGTCACGATTTTTGGCAAGTACTTTCTTCATGACATCAGCCAATTCTTCAGAGAGGTCTGAAGCGATCAAGCGGATATCGGGCACAGGGTCGGTGACGTGTTTGATCGCCACACCCATGGGAGTATCTGCATTATAGGGTTGTTGCCCGGTCAACATTTGATAGACGATCACGCCCAGCCCGTACACATCACTGCGATGATCGAGAGCATCGCCCGTGGCCTGTTCAGGGCTCATGTATGCGGGCGTACCGATGATCCCGCTCCCTGTCAGGTTGGTTTGGGACTCTGAGATTTTCGCGATCCCAAAATCCGAAATGAACGGATAAGCATCTTCATTAAAAAGAATATTATCGGGTTTGAGGTCACGGTGAATGACACCCTTGCGATGGGCATACGACAACGCCGAAGCCAACCGCTCCACAATTCGCGCGGTATCTTCAGGACTGAAACGTCCCTTTTTGATCATATCGGACAGTGAACCGCCGGGCATATACCGCATGACAAAATAGGGAATCCCATCATGCTCACCTACATCATAGACCGGCACAATCGCCGGATGCTCCAATTGCGCGATGGTCTTTACTTCACGCTGGAAACGATCTAAAAATTGTGGGTTATGAAGAAATTCACGCGGCAATATCTTGATGGCCACTTCGCGATTAAAGCTGGTATCAAACGCATGATAGACCGTCGCCATGCCACCGCGTCCCAGTTCTTTTTTGATCTCATATCTTCCAATGTTTGTGAGTTCCATGCGGCATAGTATAACCAGACAGAGAGTATCTGAAAAGGTAAACCCGATCGAAAAGGCTTCAACCAATAAAATTGAAAATTATCATCGGCTCTTCAAAAACGTAATCACCTGCTCATGAATATCCTGTGACTGTAACGCACCGCGATGACCCAGTCCGCTTGTTTCGATGAATCGCACAGATTTCCAATTACGGGCAATAGCGCGGCTATCTTCTATAGGCGTGACGTTATCTGCCACATCATGGAACATCAACGCAGGGATGTTGATCTGCGGCACCAACGTTTCATTGATGATCTCGTCCAATACGCCGTGCCCAAAGTTTTCGTAGATCATATTTAGTAAGCCTGCGATGATCTCATCGGGCAAACCAGCGATGACTTGAAAACGCGGAAGGGAATCTAAAAGCCGGTTGAAAGCGCCAAAGTACACAAGTCGGGAAGGAGGCGGGAAGTTTCGTTTGACCAAGGCATACGATGTGATCAAAGCCCCAAAGGAGTGCGCGATGATCGCGTCGAAGTCACCTTCCTTTTCTCGTACTAAATCCATTGTAGGTGCGATCTCAAGGAGGTTCGTCATCTTTCCATCGGATTCGCCATGCGCAGGCTGATCGTACGCAACCACACGATACCCGGCAAACAACAAAGGATCAACAAAGCCTGTCATTTGCGCACGGGCACCTCCCCATCCGTGCATAAGCAGGACAGCAGGACGACTCGATTCACCCCAAGTTGTGACAGCCAATTCACCGCCTCCATACGGGACCCGATAGCTGTTTCCCCATTCGATGACTTCTCTGTCCTTTGGCTTGACCTCATATTTCGTGGGGCTGAAAAACGCCCGATATGCCTTCTTTACAATGCCTTGCAGTTGCGTGTTGGTCTCTAACGTTGTCATTTTTTCTCCTCATTAAAGTTTTACTTACTACCTAGTAAGTTTTGACGATAAAAAAATTTAGCCGAGCAGATCGAGCTTGATCTGTTCCAGCACGTCACGGAATTTCTTCGTCCCCAAAGCGCGCGCCAGTTGTAATGCACCCTGTAACGTAGACCCGATCAATGCCGCCTTGTTCGCGGGCTCGCCGTTGAAATGAAATACTCCTGCATCCCTGCCTTCTGTCAGAGTGGCTTGCAGCCAGACAAGCAATTCCTTGTGCAAAGCCTGCACTTCAGACTGCAACCCTTCTGGAATTGTATTGAACTCTGTCTCAAATGAACCAACCAGACAAACCTTGCCCTGGTCTGCGCGCCAATCACTATAAATGCTTAAGAACCAATCCAATTTCTCCGCATGAGGCAGGTCTTTAACGCGTGAATTGTTGGTCCACAATTTGAAACGGTCACGATAGCGGCGAATGACAGCGATTCCCAGATCTTCCTTGGTTGGGAAGTGATAATGGATGGCGGCATTCTTCACCCCTAACTCAGATGCGATATGAGCATAACTGAATCCGTTATAGCCCTTATCCTGCAACAAGGCTTCAGCCAGGTTCAATATTGTCCGCTTGGAGTTCTCGATCTTGACCATGGTCGAGGATTCTACTTACTAAGTAGTAAGTTTGTCAAGGTAATTTTGCATCACATCTAAATGCTATAATCCTTCAACATCCCATGAAAAACTTCCATAAAATCTTTCGTATCATCTGGGCCTCGTTTGGTATTCTATTTCTTTTGTGGATGATAAATTCCATGCGTGCCCAGGGTTTTGACAAATCAATCCTTGAAAGCGACTCAAATATCGTTATCGAAGAGACAAGCCGCCTCATTACCTTTACCCCAAACCTGAATCAACACTCTACAGGCTTTATCTTCCTCCCAGGCGGACTCGTCCAGCCTGAAGCGTATGCGCCCATGTCGCGGGCGATCGCTGAGCAGGGATATTCTGTCTTCATCATCAAACTTCCATTTGGCTCTGCCCCACTCCAATCACAAGAAATGGACGTGATGAATCAGGCCTTATCCATCATTGAAGATGAAACGTCCATTCAACATTGGGTCGTGGGTGGACATTCGCGCGGTGCGGCCATTGCATCGCGTTTCGCTTATTCATACGGCGACTCATTCAATGGTCTAATATTGATCGGCACTTCACACCCCAAAGAAGCGGTATTTGATCTGTCCGATACAAATTTATCGACAACAAAGATCTACACATCTAATGACGGGTTAGCCAGCGTGGAAGAAGTGGAAGCCAACGCAGTGTATCTGCCAGATAATACAAATTGGATATTGATAGAAGGCGGGAACCACGGTCAATTCGGTTATTACGGAACGCAATTGGGAGACAACCCTGCAAGTATCACTCGTGAACAACAACAGAAACGAACAGTTGATGCTATTCTTTCTGTGTTGAGTAGTTTTAATGAAAAATGACCTGCATCATCAAACAGTTACCTTATGAACATTCCGACACTCGATAAACCCATCGCACATGGACATACTGCTGATGTATATCTATGGGACGATACACGCGTTCTCAAACTCTTCCACAATTGGTTCGATCTTAAGAGCGTCGAATATGAATTCAAGATCGCTCGCGCTGTCCATGCCAGCGGGATCAAAGCTCCCATGGTGCATGAGTTGATCCAAGTGGAAGGTCGAAGTGGCCTGCTGTACGAACGAGCAAAGGGCAAGACCATGTTGGCCATGTTCCAACACAGACCTAACAGGGTATTCCAATATGCCCGCACGCTTGCCAGGCTCCACGCGGACATGCATGGACGTGTTTTCGATGCGGACGTTCCTCAACAACACGTACGTTTGCAAAACAAAATAAACCAAGCTGATGCGCTTTCCTCCTCTGTCAAACATTCTCTCATCAAGGCCCTGGACGCCATGCCCAAAGGAAACCGTGTTTGCCATGGAGATTTTCATCCTGACAATATTCTGCTCACAGAGAATGAAACGACCATCATCGACTGGATGGATGCGTCACAAGGCAACCCGCTCGCTGATGTAGCACGGACAAGCATCATCGTACTTGGCTCGATTGCAGGCAAACAAGTTCCTAATCCATTCTTGAGGGTATTCGTTAGGCTGTTCCATACTTCATACCTGCGCGAATACTTCCGCTTGCGCCCTGAAGGACGACACGAATATCGTCACTGGCTTCCGCTTGTAGCAGGCGCACGATTGACAGAGGGAATGCCAGAATTGGAAAAGTGGTTGGTAGAATTGGCAGAAAATGTTTAAGTAATAAAAAAAGGGCGGAGCGATGCTCCGCCCTACAAAATTATCTGTGGCTAAACGCGTTCTCCCCTAAATTGCGTCTCATATAACTGACTATATAATCCGCCTGTCGCGAGCAACTCCTCATGCGTTCCACGTTCAACGATCTTTCCGCGATCCATTACCAGAATTAAATCAGCCGCAAGAATCGTGGATAAGCGATGCGCGATCACAATACTCGTCCGCCCAGCCATGACGCGCTTCAATGCATCTTGTATCAATGCTTCGGACTCGCTATCGAGTGAACTCGTAGCTTCATCAAGCACGAGAATGCGTGGGTCTTTGAGGATCACTCTTGCCAACGCGATGCGTTGTTTTTCGCCACCACTCAAACGATAACCGCGTTCACCTACGATCGTGTCGTAACCATCGGACAAATCCATGATGAAGTTGTGGATGTTCGCGGCACGCGCGGCGGCTTCGATCTCAGATTGGGTCGCGTCCATTTTTGCGTAGGTTAGGTTCGTGCGGATGGTATCGTGGAAGAGGTACGTCTCCTGCGTCACCATGCCGATCATCTGTGAAAGCGATTCGAGCGTGAGATCTTTCAGATCATGCCCATCGATGCGGATGACTCCGTTCGTGGGATCATACAATCTTGGGATGAGATACGTCATCGTTGTTTTGCCAGCGCCAGAGGGACCGACCAATGCAATCAATTGTCCGGGACGGGCGATAAAGGAGACTCCCTCTAAAGCGACATCTCTGGCTTGGGATGAAGATTCAACCTCAGATGAGTCAGAACCGTTTCCTTCATCCCGACGATTGACCTTGGACGATTGACCATTCTTCCCCACAGCCTTGGTCTGTTGTCCATTGTCTGTAGTCGGTTTTGATAAAGACAAGACCGCGCCCACGTCTTCCATGCGTCCATACCGCTTGACATCTTTGAGCAGTTTGGATTCGTCGATGTGATAGTTGAAATCCACGTGATCGAATTCGAGTTCACCTTTTGCATCATGCAAAACGATGGCATTCTCTTTTTCGACAATGTCTTGCGGAAGGTCAATGATCTCAAAGACACGCTCAAAGCTGACCATGGATGTGGAAAAATCAACGGGCGCACTGGCGAGACCTTGCAACGTGCCGTAAAGCTGACCGAGGTACGAACTGAAGGCCACAATAGTTCCAACGGTGAAGACATCACTGATAACGTAATAGCCGCCGAGGCCATAGACCAATGCCGTGCCCACCGCACTGACGAGACCAAAGATGACGAAGAACGTTGACCCAACCACTGCACGCCGAATGCCGATATCGCGCACGTTGGCGGCGCGCTCACGGAAACGTTTCTCTTCTTCGTTGACACGGCCAAAGAGTTTGACAAGAAGTGCGCCACCGATATTAAGAGTCTCGTTCATGTGAGCGTTCATCTTGGCGTTGTGATCCATGGCTTCGCGGGCAATATCGCGCAAGATATTGCCAAGCCTTTGTGCGGCGATGATGAAAAGTGGAAGGATCAAAACGCTGACAACGGTCAGCCGCCACTCAAGTGTAAGCATGACGGAAAGCAACGCAACCGCTTCGATGATATTGGTGACGATGTTGACGATGGTATTGCTGATGGCGTTCTGTGCGCCGACCACATCATTGTTGAGGCGGGACATCAACTCACCAGTTTTGGTATTGGTGAAGAAACGCAGGGACATGTGTTGCAGTCGCGCGAAAAGCGTCGAACGCAGATCGTAGATGACGCCTTCACCCACCGTGGAGTTGAGTCTGCGTTGAATGACGTTGATCCCGCCTTCAAGCAATGGGATTCCCAACAAGGCCACCCCCATCCAAATGAGACGTTGCACGTCCTTGGCGGGTAGAACCACGTCGATCATGTTGCGGAAAATTAACGGTGTTAAAAGTGATAAGCCCGTTGTTATGGTGATGGTCACGAGCATGCCCGCGATATGCCACCAATATCCGCGCGCATAGGTGAGAACGCGCAGTAAAAGTTCTCTCGTTACTTTAGGCTTTTCGTCGCCCTGACGCATTGCCATCCACCAGCCGTATCCGTGCATTGTTATTTAGTCTCCTGGTTTGTTTGTCTTCTTGTCTGCTTGTCACAAGGGCAAGGGCGACCCGTCAGGGGCTAACGAACGCCATGATAAGTCAATTATCTTTGCTTGACGATTTTCTCGACATGCCGTGTAGGGTCGCCCCTACATGGAAATAAGACTATAAGACCAGAACAC
Source organism: Candidatus Defluviilinea proxima (assembly GCA_016721115.1). Lineage (NCBI taxonomy): Bacteria > Bacillati > Chloroflexota > Anaerolineae > Anaerolineales > Candidatus Villigracilaceae > Candidatus Defluviilinea > Candidatus Defluviilinea proxima. The sequence continues at coordinate 2,115,521 of JADKIW010000001.1, read as the reverse complement.
TAAATCCGCAACTAAACAAAAGGGGAGGTTAATAAAAGTCTGATGTATAGTTTAGGTGAGAGTCACTTTTCACGATCAACAATAATTATGAAGTTGAATCAAGGGGAGCGCATTTCGAATATCAGAAATGATTATAATGAATCAAAACCATATAACGTCGTCTTGCCTGCTTTGTTATGGGTATGTTGAATCGTAGCAAGATGTACATCGCTGAAGGAGAAAACACATGAGTCCAGATAATATTGAAGCGCAACGTCGTCGTAAGGGAGCAACACCAACAGGGAGGGCAGAGGCCCCTCGTCGCGAATCAGGCGGAGGTCAGGGTGGAGGCGGTGGATTTTCATCTTCTTCCGGTGGCGGATTCCAATCTCCATCTGGCGGAGGGTTCTCGTCACGCGGTAAACAAGTCGGTGGGTGCGGAACCATTGTGATCGTGATCATTTTCATTGCATTCTTCTTTTTATCCAATGGTCAATTGGGCGGCGGTTCTGATTCATCTTTTGAACAGGAACCCTACGTTGAGCAACCGCAACAATCCAATGACTCATACTCCGCCCCGGTTTCAAATTTCACACCGCCTGTACCGGCCTCAGGCTCCGGCCAAACATGGACGGTGATGTTGTATCAAGATGCCGACGACAAGATCCTTGAAAAAGATATCTTTGTAGATTTGAACGAAGCTGAGCGCGTCGGCTCCAGTGATCGCGTAAAGATCGTGGCACAAGTGGACCGTTTCGACGGCGCCTTTCAGGGAGATGGGAACTGGACAGAGACGCGTCGGTATTTTGTCACACAAGATAATGACCTGAACACGATCAACTCGCAGGAAGTGCAGAACCTTGGCGAAGTGAACATGGCAGACGGACAATCGCTGGTTGACTTTGTGCAATGGTCTGTGCAGAACTATCCCGCCGATAAATATGTGCTGATCCTTTCAGATCACGGCATGGGCTGGCCCGGCGGTTGGAGCGACCCTTCTCATCAGGGTAACTCTGAGCGCGCGCCTTTGGCTTCCCGCATCGGCAATAATATGTATCTCATGGAATTGGACGAAGCGCTTCGTCAAAGCCGTGAAGTGGCAGGGATCGACAAGTTTGAAATTGTCGGCATGGACGCCTGTCTCATGGCGCAACTCGAAGTGATGGCGGCCATGCAACCACATGCACACTATGCCGTTGCATCTGAAGAAACAGAACCCGCTCTGGGCTGGGCGTATGCTTCGTTCCTTGGCGATCTTGTCACCAATCCCGATATGGACGGTGCGCAATTAAGCAAACTGGTTGTGCAAAGTTATATCGAAGACGACCAGCGCATCACCGACCCCGCCGCGCGTGCTGATTTTCTGAATCAGGGCTCACCCCTCGGCGGAATTTACAACAACAGCACTTCGGCAAGCCAGGTCATTGCGCAACTCGAACAGAACATCACCATCTCTGCCATAGATCTCGATGCACTCCCCTCTCTGATGAAAAGCGCCAATGACTTCGCTTTCGCATTGCAAGATGAAGATCAAAAGTTGATCGCAGAAGCCCGCCGATACGCTCAATCGTACACAAGCATCTTCGGACGCGAGGTGCCGCCCGCATACATTGACCTCGGTCACTTCGCCACATTGCTCGCAAACAACACATCCAACCCGCGCGTAAAACAGGCCGCACAGCAATTGGTAGCTGACCTGCAGAACGCTGTCATCGCAGAGAGACATGGATCAGGGAAGAAAGGCTCGACGGGGCTCGCCATCTACTTCCCCAACTCCACTTTATATTCCTCGCCTCTCACTGGACCTCAGTCCTACACCGCCATCGCAAACCGATTCGCATCTGAATCCTTGTGGGATGACTTCCTCGCCTATCACTACATAGACCAAAGTTTTGAGGCGCAAACGCGCGAGCCAGTTGTCCCCAGCGCAGGCTTCTCGGTCCGCGCACCGGGACAGGGTAATATCAACGTCTCAGAGATCACAAAATCCAGCGATGAAGCCGCGCCGAATCAACCTGTCCGTTTGAGCATGAATGTCAGCGGAGAGAACGTTGGCTATATTTACCTCTTTGTTGGATATTACGACTCTACATCCAATTCCATCGCTGTGTTGGATACCGATTATCTCGAAAGCGAGGATACGCGCGAAGTGAGCGGAGTCTATTACCCGGTCTGGAGCAATGACTTCACCTTATCCTTCAACTGGGAGCCAACCGTCTTCGCCATCAATAACGGACAGGACAGCACCACCGCCCTCTTCACACCGCAAGCCTACGGTGTCAACTCTGACGAAGCCACCTACGCCGTGGACGGTATCTACACCTTCGTCGAATCGGGCGATGCGGTCAACGCTCGTTTGTATTTCCAAAACGGAAATCTGGTACAGATCTTCGGTATTACCGGCGACAAGGAAACCGGTGCGCCGCGCGAGATCACCCCCACACAAGGAGATACTTTTACCCTCATTGAAAAGTGGATCGACGACCCCAGCGGCACTCCACAGATCGTTTATGAAAACGGCAAAACCCTTACCTTCGGCGCCGAGCCTTTCAAATGGGAACAACTCTACGCCGCTCAAGGTGACTATGTCGTTGGCTTCATCATCGAAGACCTCGATGGAAATCAGTATCCTGTTTACACACAGATCACGGTGAAATAAGCTGATTCGTATAACGTTCACGGGCTTCGTAGTGATAGCCAGTGAGTAAATCTAATGCAAGAAATTAGGTGACTGTCACTTTCGCGAAGCGGGTGGCAGTCACCTTTTTGTTATGCCCGCAACTAGACAAAGGGGGATGGTAATGAAAGCCTGATGTTGCATGAAAGGTATAATCGAAGCGGGAAAGAAAACAACTCTGAGAAGAAAACATGGCAAAAATCATTGGAACCAGCGATGCGTGGAAATCTGTCTGTTTAGCACTCAATCGTGCAAATTTCAAACCAGAAAAGCCTTCGGACATTCATGTCTTTTTAGAAGCAACTAAAAAAGAACATGCACTGGCAAAGGCTAATGCAACTCAAGAGATCCAAAACAAAATCGATGAGCTAAAGAAAGATATAGAACAGCGCGAAAAAAATTTCGATATCGAAATCCAGAGAGGGAGAGATGAAATATCTGTAAACATTAAATCAACTCAAATACTATTACGATCACTTCAAGGTAGCTTTATTCAAAAAATATTCCATTATTTCACAATAAGAAAACACAGAGAAAGAATCCGATATTTAAAAACCAAATACAACAAATTTCCACGCTTGGTTCAAAAAAGAATAGACCAATTAAAAGATGCTTTGGAAAAAACACAAAGGAATTTTGAGACTATTATTGATCAGCAATGCCAAGCAACTGCTTACAAAGTTAACCTGCTGGAAAATGTCCTAAAATCTCCAGAACTTGCAGGAGGGATTGCGGAATTAGAATTGATAGAGAGTCTAAAGTCGTTGCCGGACAATTATTATGTTATTAATGATGTCACGCTAGAAATGCCTAGAGCTATTCGCTTCGATGGTTTGTGGCTGAAATCCGCGCAAATTGACCATGTTGTTGTTACACCTGCGCATATTTTTGTAATTGAGGTTAAGAACTGGAGTAAAAAATTTTCTCAGGATGGCGATTATTTTGATCCATACCAACAAATTAAACGATCTTCATATTTATGCTACAGACTTATTGGAGAAAGATATAATTTAAGCACAAAAAGTATCCTTGCTCACAAAGGTTACATTCCTAACAAACCAACCTATAGTAATGCCAAAGTTTTATCTATTGATGAAGTCAAAGGGTATATTTCATGGTTCAAAAATTCAAATGTTTCCGACCAGATCGTTGAGAAGGTTGCAAATTGGCTTGCCAGTTAGCATCATTAACCAATGAGCCGTATAGCTGCAGAAAAGTCGATTGGAAATTCATCAAATGCTCTACCTAACATCATCCTGGAAATCATCCTTCCCCTCCGCCCATGCAGGGATTTTGGTCATGCGCAACGCATCCAACCCCGCGCATCACGTCGAATTGGAAAAGCGTAAAGCGGAACTCGAAGAATCACTCCGCGCTCAATTCGCAGGGCAAGATCGTGCCGCGATCGCAAGTCATCCCGTTTTGAAAGTCTATGCGGAGTATTACAAACGCTTCAAGAAAACCTATCACGTTCAACTGCAACTCGAGTCCATCGTCTTGAAAGGCAAGTCCATTCCCACTGTAGCGTCACTGGTTGAGTGCATGTTCATGGCAGAAGTGAAGAACATGCTTCTCACAGCGGGCCATGATCTGGACAAACTACAATTGCCGTTGACTCTCGATGTCACACAAGGGACAGAAAGTTATACGGTCATGCGCGGCGAGACTCAAACCGTCAAAGCAGGCGATATGATCATCAGCGACCAGATCGGCATCATCTCAGACATCATCTACGGCCCCGATCAGCGGACGCAGATCACCGAGTCCACGCGTAATGTGGTTTTCACGGTCTATACACCAGCGGGGATCGAAGAAACGTTAATCACGAAACATCTGGAAGATATGCGCGATTACGTGCTGGTCGTGGCACCAGATGCAGAAGTGGAATTGATGCAGGTATACGGTAGTTAATCCCATCATGAAAAAAACAATACGTAAAACCTTTACCGTTCTATTGATCGCTGTTCTTTCCGCCTGCACCACAGGGACGCCACTTCCTCCAACAGAACCACCTGCAGAGTCCTTATTCGGTGATCCTCAATCATCTGCAACACCACCGTCAAACGGCTCGCCTGCACTTGCAGCAACTCCATCGCACGAGGCCCCTCCGCCTGCAATGCTGACCATCAACGGCACAACACAAACAGCAGGTATAGGAACGTATTGCTGGAAAGCGGCAACATCATCCGCCAACTCTGCAGAAGTCTGCGTGGATATGGTCGGCGTTCCAACCGCAACTGAACCATTGAAGTCTTCGTTGCCATTCAGCGGAACTCTTACCCTGCCATTGAACGATCCGCCAACACAATTAGTCCTGACAGTTTTCCCTGCATCCGATGCGAACGAGATCCAACTTCCCAATGACGCGGGCAACTATCGTTGGTGGAATTTTATCGAGGGCTATGTCTCCACACTCGCCCTGCAAACATCTCAAGAAATCAAACAAGACCTACAACCAGGCTTGTATGTTTTCTATGTCTTCGCAGTATGGGATGGCAAAGGAGATGTCAGTTACGGTTTTCTCGTCGAAGCGAAATAGTTCATCAAACCTTGGCTAATTTCGACTTCAATTCCTGTGGGTTCAAATACAGTTCCACATAACCACAATTCAGACAGGCCCGCGCCTGACTGATCTTTGTCACATTTTTCAACATTCCCGTCTGCTTTTTAGATACATACCCGGTCGGGTCGCTTGCGGATAATGCACCTTCATCCATGGGTTCATTACATTTGGGGCAGGTTTGAGTTTCCATTGTATTCTCCTTGGCTAATTCATTATACAACTTGCCACTATCGTTTCACGGAAAGATATAATCGATAAAAATCCCTTTAGGAGTAACAACGTGCCCACCAAGATCCCATCCGCTATCGCAGGTTTATCCACATTCTTCCTTCTGATCGCAACCGCAGTTTTACTTGTCTTCGGGCAAGTCGTTATGCTCAACGGCGTCAGTGAAAGTCAGGGCTTCAATGCCATCAGTATCGCCGTGATATGCCAGAGCGTCTCGTTATTTCCAGCCGTCATCCTTGCCCGCTGGCTGACAAAGCTCCTCATGACAAAGTTCAATTGGAACGCATTTCTAGCGGTCATCGTTGCCATCATTGCATCTGTAGGGTTGGGTGCATCCCTTTTATTTGTTTCCATCATCGTAGGGACATTGGCAGTTGGCATAAAATAACTTCCGAAAGCAAAGGTGAACCATGTTGATCTCTGGAACTTTTCTGGACGAAATCTCACACGACATCCCGCATCAAAACTGGGGGCTGGATGAGTGGGATCAAGACTTTCGCGTCATGCGTAACGTTGGGATTGATACGGTTATCCTGATACGTTCCGGCCACCGACGCTGGATCACCTATCCATCTGAAGTATTAATGACCCGTGAAGGCTGTCACCGTCCGCCCGTGGATCTGGTGGACATGTTCCTCACGCTCGCCGAAAAATACGGCATGTCTTTTTATTTCGGCACCTACGACTCAGGGGACTACTGGGCGAACAATGAATTCCAAAAAGAAGTGGATCTCAATCGCGCCGTCGTGGATGAAGTCTGGAAGAAGTATGGAAATCGTTCTGCATTCAAGGGCTGGTATCTTACGCAAGAAGTCAGCCGCCGCACAAAGGGCATCATTGATCTCTACGCCACAATGGGACGTCACTGCAAAAGCATCTCGAATAATCTACCCGTGCTCATCTCCCCGTGGATCGACGGTGCAAAATCTGTGAGTTCTCACAGCGCCGAGATCACAAAGACGGACGGCATCACGCTTGCAGAACATGAAGCCGAATGGGGCGAAGTGATGTCTGGCATCCGCGGCGCAGTAGATGCAGTCGCATTTCAGGATGGACACGTGGATTACCATGAACTCTCTGACTTCCTCGCAGTCAATAAGGCTCTCGCCGACAAGTACGGTCTGCATTGCTGGACGAACAGCGAAACCTTCGACCGCGATATGCCCATCAAATTCCTTCCCATCAAATGGGAAAAACTCCTGCTCAAACTCGAAGCCGCCCAACGCATCGGCGTTGAGAAAGCCATCACCTTTGAGTTCTCGCATTTCTTGAGTCCCAACTCATGCTACCCACAGGCGCATCATCTGTTTGATCGCTATTGTGAATATTTTGGGCTATCGCTCCCTGCGCCGTCCTCGGCGCAGGGCTAATCAGTAAATCACTGCCAATGACGGTAGCTAAAAACTCCGAAGGAGTGAAATGACTATAGATGGTCGAAATGTTTTTTATCAATCCCAAAGGGATGTCATAGGTTTGCGTGAGATCATGTCATCCCTTCGGGATTGCAGATGACGCCACAGGATCTGTAATTTTGCAGAAACATAAAAGTAATTACGGAAGTTGCTATGTCCATCTTCTCCGGCCTTTCCACTCTCTATCGCGACTCTCTTTTCAATGACGTGATCCCCTTCTGGGAACGTCACTCTCCTGACCGCGAACACGGCGGATACTTCACCTGCTTAAACCGTGATGGCTCTGTCTTCGACACAGACAAATTCATCTGGCTACAAGCCCGTCAGGTGTGGACGTTCTCGATGTTGTACAACCGCATTGAACATCGGCCCGAATGGCTGGAGCTCGCCAAACACGGCGCGGACTTCCTCCGCACGCATGGACAGGCTCCCAACGGCAATTGGTATTTCTCGCTGACTCGTGAGGGGAATCCGCTTGTACAACCGTACAATATCTTCTCTGATTGTTTCGCCGCGATGGCATTCGGTCAATATGCACTCGCCGCACAAGATAATGAAGCCGCATCACTGGCACAATCTACATATCGGAATATTTTGAAACGACAGGATAACCCCAAGGGCATCTACAACAAGCTTGTACCGGGGGCACGTCCGCTTAAGAATTTTGCCTTGCCGATGATCTTGTGCAATCTCACGCTTGAGATGGAACATCTGTTGACGTGTGATGAAGTTGAATCCACGATGGATGTGTGCGTCAATACGGTAATGAACGACTTCCTCGATCCTGAAACGAACATTGTCGTGGAAAACATCGCGCCAAACGGCGTCAGGGTGGATTCATTCGAAGGACGCTTGATCAACCCCGGTCACGCCATTGAGGCGATGTGGTTCATCATGGATATTGCCCGTCGTCGAAATGATCCTGCTTTGATCGAAAAAGCCGTCGATGTGACATTATCCATGCTTGAGTTTGGCTGGGACAAGGAATACGATGGTATCTTTTACTTTCTCGACCGACTTGGTCATCCGCCTCAGCAATTGGAGTGGGATCAAAAATTGTGGTGGGTACATATGGAGACGTTGATCGCATTGGCTTTAGGGTATTCGCTGACACAGCGCACAGATTGCTGGAAATGGTATGAGCGCGTGCACGCATACACGTGGGAGCATTTCCCCGACTCTGAGCATGGTGAATGGTTTGGATATCTCAATCGGCGCGGCGATGTGTTGCTTCCGCTCAAGGGTGGTAAGTGGAAGGGATGCTTTCATGTGCCGCGTGGTTTATATCGGTGCTGGAAGATATTTGAAGGAATGAAATAATTTGAACGACAGATTTCAAAATGACTTGTTGGCGTTAGGTGTGCGGCGGGGCGGCGTATTGCTAGTGCATAGTTCACTCCGTTCATTGGGAAATATCCTCGGCAGAGCAGAGACAGTTATCACCGGCATACTGAATGTATTGGGAGATGATGGCACATTGCTCATGCCTGCGCTTTCTTATGAACACGTCACACCTGATCATCCATACTTCGATGTGAATCAAACGCCATCGAATGTAGGTGCGCTTCCAGAATTCTTTCGATTGCGAAAAGGAACGTTACGGTCAGTTCATCCTACTCACTCGGTCGGTGCGGCTGGGAAATTTGCTTCGCTAATCATCGAACGCCACATCGAAGATACAACGCCCTGCGGGCCCAATTCTCCATTTCATCTGTTGCCAAAATACGATGGACAAATCCTTATGCTCGGTTGCGGGCTCGAACCCAACACATCCATGCACGCCATCGAAGAACTGGTCGAACCGCCTTATCTTTACAAACCGCCAATGGAATATCACCTAACACTCACAGATGGCGCGGTCATTATGAAAACATACAAACCGCACAACTTCCGTGGTTACGAACAACGGTATGAACGTATCGAACAAATCATGACACAAGGCTTGCGCCATGAACGCGTGCTCAACGCAGAGTGTTATCTGATCGAAGCAAAGTCTTTGTGGGATTTTGCATTGAATGCATTACGCCATGATCCCTTGTGTTTTGTGAGTAAAACCGAGTGAGTATCATTACAGACATCTATCGCAACATGCAAAGGCGCCACCCCAGCGTTTTGTTTTACGGCGACCCAACCCGCCACGAAATCGCGTTGACCTTCGATGATGGCCCTCACCCGCGCGATACACCGCAAGTGTTGGACGTGTTGGCAAAGCATGGAATCCACGCAACGTTCTTTTTGGTGGGGCAATATGTGGAGCAATATCCACAACTCGTCAAACGCATCCATGAGAGTGGACATCATATCGGGATCCATTGTTATCGTCATCTTCCCTTTCCACTTGAAAACGCTTCAACCCTAAAGGGACAGTTGGATCGATCACGAAATGCCATCGCCAACGCTTGCGGCATTTCTCCCGACACAATACGAGATATCCGCCCGCCATATGGGATATTCACATCACGCACACTCTCCTATCTCACAGAATGGGGCTACCATCTTGTGATGTGGAGCAGTATTCCCCAACATTGGATGCAACCCACAAATTGGACCGTCAGACAAGTGCTCGACGAAACTGTCCCTGGTGCGGTCATCGTTTTGCACGATGGGCATGGACACGGGAGGAAGGTCACGCAGATATTGGAAGTCATCATCCCCAAACTCAAGTCCATGAAATTTCAGTTTGTTACAATTGAACAAATACACAGTATGGAATCAGCCAGCTCGCTGGCGAATACACAGGAGCAAGCTCCTGCATTCCAAAATAAAGGTGAACACAAATGAAGTTACTCAGTATCAACATCGGCAAAGAAAGACAACAGCAAAGAAAAGATTATATTGAAACGACGGGCATCTACAAAATGTCCGTGGACAGACCCGTGGAGATCAAGTCCCTTGGCATCGATGGCGACGCCATCTGCGATACCAAGCACCATGGCGGCGTTGATCAGGCGCTCTACATCTACGGTGGCGCAGATTACGTGTGGTGGTCGAAAGAGATCGGAAGAGAGCTCGCTCCCGGCACCTTTGGCGATAACCTGACCATCAGCGATCTGGAAAGTGCCAAATTCAATGTCGGCGATTACATCCATGTCGGTGAGGTGACCCTGCAAGTCACTTCGCCGCGCATTCCGTGTGGCACATTTGCCACTCGTATGGATGATCCGCACTGGGTGAAAAAGTTCAAAGCCGCAGAACGCCCTGGCTTGTATGTCCGCATTATCAAACAAGGCACGATCAAAGCAGGCGACGAAGTAAGAGTCGAAAAATACACCAAGGAAACAGTTTCCATTGTGCAGATGTATCGCGACCACTACACAAAGGGATATACAGAAGAGACGTTACAACGGTATCTCAACTCCCCCATCGATGTACGCAGTCGCAAGGATATGGAAGAACATCTGAAGGAAGTCTCCGTACAAAAATAAACAACTCAGACGGGCATTCAGCATGCCCGTCATTTTTTGGGGAATTGATATGACGTTCAAGGTGTCTGTACTATGGCAATCGGTATTGCTCATGGCAGGGACCTTATTTGTCGCAGGCGCAGTAGTCGGTGGGATTCACGGTCTCTTTCTCGTGAGATTAGCAGAAAGGGAATGAACTGCCAGCCTTATCCATCAACCTGGAACCTTTTTTCAAAATAACCCGTCCAACTACGCAAGATCCCTTCCCGTGGCAAGGTGTCAGACGCCACTAAGGCTATTTGTCTGACGACTCAGCTATTTTCACGAAAGACGCGGGGCGTTATCCGCGTAGGAGGCTTTTAATCCACATATTTGCTATTTGCGTTTTTAGAAAATATGTTCTATAATCAATCGTCTCTATTCGATCTTGCTAAAGGAGATTCCCCATGATGACCTCACTCGAAAAAGCTGTTCTTACCCAACTTGCCAACATCCAAAAGAAAACAGGTATGTCGCTGGCAGAACTATCCGCTTTTGTGAAGAAAAGCGGCCTCTCCAAACATGGTGAGATTCGTGACATGCTCAAAGAGAAGCTTGGGCTCGGTCACGGCGATGCCAATGCATTGGTGCATGCCATTTTTGAATCGGATGGCGCACGCGCGGCAAAAGGCAAAAGTGCAGATACTGTATTGGATGAAATCTACACTGGCCCCAAAGCTGGCTTCCGCCCCATTCACGAAACGCTGATGAAACACATGGATCGGTTCGGTGAATTTGAGATCGCGCCCAAGAAAGGCTATGTCAGCCTGCGGCGCAAGAAACAATTTGCAATGATCGGCCCCAAAACCAATACACGTTTCGAGGTCGGCATCAACGCAAAAGAACTCCCAAAGAATCCGCGCTTGGTCGAACAACCCAAGGGTAGCATGTGCAATTACATCGTCAACTTGACCGATGTGAATCAAGTGGACGTTGATCTCATCAAATGGCTCAAATCTGCCTATGAAAGTGCAGATGAATAGAAATGATCAAACCAGAAGATTTTCTCAATAACCTCTTTGCCCTATTGGATGAGACCTTCGAGAACCACCACGGCATCTTTCTGGACAAAAACACATCGCTTCTTACCACGCTGGAGACTGTGTCGTCTCAAGAAGCATCGATCCCTGTTGGCGGCAAATGCGCCTCACTTGCCGCCCAAGTCGCACACGTGACTTTTTACCTCGAAGTGTTGGAAAAATACTCCCGAGGCGAAAACCCCGGCAAAGTAGACTGGGGCCACATCTGGCGCACCGTGGAAAAAGTCACGCCAGTGGAGTGGGATGATTACAAAAATAAATTAAGAGATGCGTATCACCGCATTGAGAAAATGTTCCGTGACAATAAAGTGTGGAACGAAGATTCCATCGGCGGCTCGATGGCAATTGTCGTCCATACGGCATATCACCTTGGCGAGATTCGTCAGGCATTGTGCACGTTGAAAGGATAAAAAGTGCCAACCCGTCCACGCTACCCGATGCCCGATTTTTTCCGTGATGCACTTAGTGCACATGGATTGATGGACGCCTATCTTTCACGTCCGCCCTATCAACAGAACGATTACATCGGCTGGATTCAACGTGCCAGGCTAGAAACTACAAAGCAGAAGCGTTTGAATCAAATATTGGATGAGTTGAAAAAAGGGAATGTTTACATGAAGATGAAATGGAATCCAAAATAAAAAATTATGAACAAGAAAACAGAATATCCGCCCCAAAACATTTTTGCCATTACATTATTTACCGAAGATCTCAACAAGGCAAAAAAATTCTATGAATCAGTTTTTGACTTAACGTTAGTATTCGAAGATGGCAACTCCGCTGTTTACAAGATCGGGGAAACACTTATCAACTTATTGAAAGCTACAGCCGCAAGCGAGTTGGTTGCCCCTGCAACTGTGGGAAGTCCCGCTGATGGAGCCCGCCTGGTATTCACAGTCCACGTGGACGATGTTGATGCTATGTGTAAAAAGATAACCGCTCAAGGTGTCGAATTACTGAACGGTCCCATAGATCGTCCTTGGGGAATCCGAACCGCCAGTTTCAAAGATCCCGGTGGTCACATTTGGGAGATCGCGAAATAAACATGTAGGGTCAGGTCTTAGACCTGACCCTACGGTTTTAATCGGACAAAACTATTCTCTAAGAATTATCTTCACCGTTGCAGTTGGAATCCGTGTAATCGTCCGGGTATTCTGGTGCACCCGGGTTGATCTTATCTGAACTATCGTTACAATCCACATCGCTTTTATAGCCATCGCCATCAGCGTCTACGGCACTCCCTCCGCCTCCACCACTCGATTTTGTAGGAGGCACCGTAATATCGGGAGCCTTCTCTTCTGGCAGTTCATTCGGATCGCCATCCAAGGTGCCTAACTGTACCCCTACCCAACAACGTACACCGTTTGGCAACACAACCACCAACCAAGCACTATTTGCACTTCGAGCCTGTGCAGGGACGCTTGCCCCAGCAGAAATATACTCTGCAACCTTGTAATCAAGGCTGGGCCCCGTTCGGCAAACTGCATTACGTGACAATACAAAAGTCTTCGGGCCAGATGGTTCGGGAGTTTCTGTTGCCACATCCTGCTTGCCCGTGCCCCCATTGTATGTTTCATCGGTATAACAGTCCGTACGGAAACGGATTATGTAAGGATCCAGCACGGAATATACGGGACTGCCTGATGCATCGAATGCCTGTAAATAGACCCACAAACCATAGTCAAAATCACTTAACCGTGACAGATCGAATCCATGAGTATCAAGGGTGCCATAATAGTACCAACCACCCGCCGGAGTTCTGATTGGGCTTCGTTCCAATTCCAAGGCTGGGAGAGACCCGGAATTTGCTCCCGAAGCCGCGGTCAGGCGGCTGGAAGCAGTCACACGGCTCACCACACCCGACGGATCGAACAGCTCGGCGTATATATACGCGAGCGAAGCACCCGGATCATCTGGGCACTGCCAAACAGTTTCCGGTTCCACCAAACCATGTAAATACAAAGTATTCTCGACAAAATCTTCAGGCAAGGCACATGGCTGAAACTGGATCTGTCTGCGGTTGATGCCCAATTCATTTCCAGCGGCATCCAAGGCGCGTACTGCAATAGTGAGTGTGTGTTCAACATTGGAAGATAAGCCCCAGCCTAAAACAACCTCGCCAAATGGAATATCTTCGATCACATATTCACCGGGCCCCAAAGACGGATTCGGATTCATCGGGCGCCAATCTTCCCCATTCGGGCCTGTTACTGCCGGGGCAGACCCATCTGTGTTACTAAAACCCCAAGACATTTCCACACTATTCACATCGGCAGTCAAGCCAGATAACCGGGCATTGACACTCATGCGCGTGAATTGACGAGCACAAACGCCAAAAAGAACTACATCTCTGGCAGGCAAGATCGCAATACGCAATGGGCCAGGAACAACCGAGTCAGTGATCGGGTTGGCTGTGGCAGTCGGCGGACGAGATATAACAGAATCAGTAATTGGGTTGGCTGTAGCAGTTGGCGGGCGCGGGAGCGCCATATCTCCCCCGCCCGGAACATTACACGCGCTTAGAAAAAAAACAAACACCATCCATAGCGAAAACAACCTTTTTTGCACCATGCTCATCTCCTTGGTCTAAATTTTGCAGAATTATATGGATAGGAGAATCAACATGCAATCTATCAACAGTACCAATTAGATAAAGCGATCATGAAGGAGCAAGGGCTATTGGACTACTCCTCATGCTCCATTATAGATTCGCTTCAACCAATCGCCTCATTCTCGGACCCTTGAGTTGATTCTGCCAACGATTGGGTGTTTATGCGCCTGATAAAGAAAAGCGCGGGAGAGAGAAGCAGACTTGAGGTCACGAGCGAAGCGACAGCAGAACCCGTTGCCGCGATCACCGCAACGATAGGACCTCCCAACATCTGCCCGATGGCATCCACTTGTCCAAACATCGAATGAACCGTGGCACGGACTTTGGAATCCAGTTTTTGATTCACCCACGCAGTTTGTAGGGGAATGTGAACATCACGCAAGGCGTCAATAATGAGATACAGAATCAAGCTGATGATAAGGATTTGTGAAAGTGCAAAACCAAACATCGCCAGCGAGATGCCCGCCGTCACAACAAGCACAGCACGCCCAATCGCCAACGAACTCGACGAGTCCACACGCTTCTCCACAAAGCGGACAGCAAAGATGGTGAGGATCGTGCCCGCCACGCGCAACGCCGCAAAGAAAGCGACTTGGTTATTCCCAAAGATGACAGGTAATTCGAACGTGTCGAGCAGATGTTTGACCCACAGACGGTCAAAGCCTTCGCTGTAGATACCGTAGAACAAGCCAATGAAGACGATGTTCATGAGGCGCGGTTTGGCACGGACGGTATCCACGCCTTGTTTGAACGTGTACCACATATGTTGCCACGTATTGCGATCTTCGCGTGGGGTGGGGTGAAATCCAGTTTCGGGCATGATGATCGCAAGAATGAACCCGATCAACAACACACCTGCCGAGCCAACACGTAATGGCATGGCGACATTATTTGCACCAACGAGAGTAGCGAGCCCCATACCGATCAGTGATGCGAATAGACCGATCTGTGTGGCACGGATGAAAAGCTTATTGGCATCATCTTCGCCGATCTCATCCGAGATCCAAGCTTGTGTGGCGCCCGAGGTGAATGTGTAGCCTAAACCCCAGATGACCTGTGCCAGCAGAATGGGCAGAAAGGCAGGGAAGAAACCTTCGACGAGAAAACCTACACCCATTAAGATATAGCCGATGATGATCGAAAGCCTGCGTGAGTACACATCCGCGACGATGCCTGTGGGAACTTCAAAGACAAACGCCGAAATTTCAAGCGTTGTGCCGACGAGGATCAGTTGAACAGGCGTCAGCCCTGCGACAGTGGCCTCATACAACGACGTCACAGTGAACATCATCGCAAAGAACATCGCCGCACTAAATTCTATGAATAAATAAACAGTTTTTGCGTTTAACTTTAAATTGGAAAACATATATACCTTGTAAACTCACGGCCCGTCATTGCGAGGGTGATAGCTATCCTCGCAATGACGGTATACTACGCTATCGGGAATACATCTGACAGTTTCTTTGGAAAAAGGATACTCATCAGAATTCGAACATCTTCCCCATACCACCAGCACTCGACAAAGGATGTACTCAATTCCTCAAAACTGCGATAGCCGAACAACATTTGCAGGAATGTGTGGTCGGGGAAGGCAATATCGCCCTCATCATCTTTGGGGACGGGTATCCATTTTTCGATGGATAGTTTACCCTTCTCGATCATGATCCGCAGGCCATCACGATAAAAGCTAACCTTGATCTCACGGCTGTGACCAGCGGCAACCGATTCAGCAAGTCGCTTTTCCAGGACGGGTTTAATGTGATTTAGGAAGGCCACCAGATCAGGGACGCGCACCTGATAAGCATATGGTTCATGCACAGTGGGTAGACCCCTACCAAGCGCTTGATATACAGGATGATGTGCGCCACCCATAAAACCGAACGCTGTACATTCCCCACCATCACGTTTTGCATATTCCTTCCCTGTACTCCAAAGGTAACGGATAACGCTCGGCGTCACATCCAACCATGAAATACCCTGCTTTAACTCATACCAGACGGCGATCGACACTGCTCGGTTTAGATAATCTGAATGTTGAACATATCCAACCAGTTCACCTGTTGGATCTTCGATCACGTTTGTGTTGAAATAATGGACCGCATCCCGACTTTGCTCGAACACTTCATATTGGAACACATCCAAGTTACGCATGCACTTCATCATATGGCGTTGCGTGGCACGCTCATATAAATTGGCAATAAAGGGCAGGTCAGCTTCTACCGCAGGGCGAACAATATACTTTTCCTTCTCCCCCTCTTTCAGTTTTGGAACTTGTGCTTCATACCCCACGCGCCGCCCCACAAAATCGAGCGCCATTTCATATCCAAATTGACGATAGAAATAAGGAATGCCTGTAATGGCTTGTACAAGCAATCCCCGCTCAGCACACCACTTGTGTATCTCATCGAGTTGCACACGGATCAATCCTTTACCGCGATATTCGGGCAATGTGCCTACGAGTTCGGGTCGCCCTACGCCGAACTCAATTCCCTCATAACTCCATGTTTGCGGAATCAAATTCATAGACGAGACAATTCGTCCTGTTGAAGATTCTTCGACGATCAGAAAATCATCAGCGTGGAATGTGGGGTGTTGACGGGTAAGCAGGTCACGGGTCCATGCGCCGAGGCGTTTAGTATCCGCTTCGTCCTCACCGTGGATCAATCCATTAAACGCCGAAAGTGCATCCACATCTTCGGCGGAGGAACGGCGCATGACAAGACCATTCCCAAGGTCACGTAAAATTATTTTTTGTGTGGTTTTCATTTTCATCCTGTGCGGGCAAACATTTGCGGGGAATGCCCGCGCAGGATGTTTGCCGTTAGAGTAAGGCTTTGAGTTGTCGTAGGGCGTCTTCGGGATTTTTGAAATGGATTCCCTTGATGCCGAGTGATTCACAAGCTTCGATATTTTCGTAAAAATCATCGACAAAAACCGCTTCGTTCGGACTCACTTTGAGCTGGTCCAGCGCAATCTGGTAGATCTTCGCTGACGGTTTCGCCACCTTGACCTCCGCCGAAATGACCATATGGTCGAAAGCATCCTCGAACTTCTCTTTGAGAATGTATTCTCGCAAATCATCCCATGCATTGGAGATCAGGCAGGTTTTATGCGTACTTCGCAATGAACGCAAGAAGTCTAGTAATTGACGATCAAGCACATCGCCTGCAAAGAATTCCTCGCGGATCTTCTCGGCCTCCGAAGCAGGTTGTTTCAAACGCTTCATCACGGACAGCCAGTGCGCGGGGGTAGTCACCTCGCCAACAGTTGCCTGTTTCGCCGTTGGGCTGTCAAAGACGATCTTGACGAGTTCATCATATTCCATGCCCAATCGCTCCGCGAGATGCTGACGCGGCGCCTGATATTCGGTACGAAGGATCACCCCTCCCAGATCGAAGATAACTGCCTTTATGCTCATATGTTTGTTGCCTCGTTACAACTCCGAAGAAGTGCAATGGTCGTAGATCTTTATCAATTCCATTTAGAACGCCGAAGGGATGTCATGGCTTTAGTACAAAACATGCCATCCCTTTGGGATTGGGTTACTTGCTCTTCTTTGTTGCCTTGGCAGTGGTCGCTTTGGGTTTGGCGGCAGTTTTTGGTTTCGCCGTTGGCTTCTCTTCTTCTTTTGCGGCTTTACCAGCCCGTGTTCTATGATGCTCAGGCTTGGACTCGGTTTCAGAAACAGGATCAGCTTCCGGCTTGGGAAGAGGCGCCTCCGCTTGCGGGTTGGCGCTCATTTCCTGTTCCAGTTCCTTTAGGGCATCGCGCCAGTTGGGGAAAGTCATCTCCAGTTTTTGGCGTAACACCGGCGTAGCTTTGCGGCAACGTGGACAATGCGCATCGTAGTGGGTCAGCTTGTTGGTATCCATGTGTTGCAATGCATCCAGTTTTTCAACGCGTCCGATGGTGTAGGGGGTTTGGCAAAAAGAACAACGAAGGTTCATGTGGAACTCCTTGATATTGTGTTATTGACCTTTTGCAGAAGAGCCTTTGAAAAAGTGACGTAAAGGTTTCTGCAAAAGGTCATATTCGTTAAAGTGATTGTACACTGATTTCTTTGCCGGGTCTGAGTTCCTTTTCAAAAAGGTCGAATGCCAAATGGACATGCATGCCTGCACTTTCATAGAGGCGCAGTGCACCGGTCAGGTTTTCGGCATCGACGCCGAGGCCAACCATGCGTTGCCCGCGCCGATACAACTCACCAAATGAGTGACGAAGCAACGCAAGGCCAAGTCCTTGTTTGCGCCACGGGCGCAGCACACCCAGTGTGTTTACCCATCCAACATTTGGGTTGTCAAACGCATTTTTGCGGCATAGGCTGATCCCTGCAATCTCATCGCCATCCATGGCAAGGAACCAGAGCGTGGGGTCGAAATTTTCGTCTCCCGTTGAGAAATGTTTGAAACGCTCCAGCCCTTCTTCAAAGGGTGTGTCAATATGGCCAAAGTGGTCACTGAACGCTTCATCCACAACACGGTAGACGGAGACCATATCCGTTTCGGGGTTGAACGTACGCAAAGTAATGCCATTCGGCCATTGTGGTGCCGGAGGAGGGGTTTCCATGTTGATGCGCATGGTATATGAACTGCGGATGCGCTGAAAGCCCATTCCTACGAACAACTTTTGTGATGTATCTGCCTGCTGATAGATACCGACACGAGGCGCAAAGCGTAGATCAGCGGGAAGGTTAGTTATGACTCTTTTAGCGCGTTCTTCTGCCCATGTGAGGAGCCATGTACCGATGCCTTTGTTTTCATAATCGGGATGTACACGCCCCCAAGTCCACGGATGGACAGGCGGGTTGGCGGTTGTCCACACTTCGATGTAACCGACCATCTCTCCGTTCGGTGCGAACACCAAACGAATGTCTTCCATCGGGTCGAACCCAGGCGATTTCCATTCCGTGCGAATCGCATCTGCGTCTGTGATCTCATCTTCATGAATGACTGACCGCGACCAACGGTTGAACAACACGAGGGCGGGTTCCACATCTTCCAATTTTGCCCCACGAACAGTGAAACCTTCGGGAAGTGAAACTTTCAATTGTTCTTGCAAAGATACGTTCATTTGATTCTCCTATTCATGCTCATTAGAGTCGCGCCCGGGGCGCAACTCTTTTTCATAGGTCACAAACTCACTGGCGGCATGCATACCCGCCTTTTGATATAGACGTGTTGCCCCGGTGGGATTAGACGCATCAACACCGAGACCAATTGTCTTTGTGCCACGTTTGTAGAACTCGCCAAAGGAATGGACCAGCAACGAGTACCCCAATCCCTTTTTACGCCACGGACGACGAACGCCCAATGTGCCGATCCAGCCAATTCCCATGCGATACCGATTTTGCGAGAAGCCCGCGACCTGATCGCCATCCCAAGCGATCATCCACAGCGACGGGTCAAAATCCTCGCGGGCAAATTTGCGCAATTCCAATTGTTCAAGCGTCATGTCATGGCTTCCCCAATGATCGCGGAAGGCTTCATTCTGTGCGGCCAATACTGCAAGAGAATGTTCCTCTCGCACAAAAGGACGTAATTCGATGCCATCGGGAAAAACAACAACAGGCGGAGGAGTCGTCAGATCAATATGCATGCGCCAGTGATACCGAATGGGGCAAATCCACAACTTTCATGGACGCTCTTGCCGCTTTCATCATGATTATCCAATGTACTGTGCAAATACACGCGGACATCTGGTTCAGCGAGCGCAATTTCCTTGCGTGCCCGCTCCTCGATCAACTTCATCATCGAGGTGGCAATGCCCAATCCTTTGAATTGTGGGTGAACGTATCCGTCCGTGCGGAGCTTGGAATGTTCGTATTCATTTCCGAACTCTTCGAAACCGACGATGCGTCCATCACTTGTGACAGCGACAATGCCATCTGTTTCAATGTTGAAGCCAGGCGTCTGCCATTCGAGCTTCATCTCTTCCTCGGTCACTGCGACTGTGGTGTCACCATCCGCTTCGCACACATCGTAGACAAGTTGAGTCACAGCGGAGAGGTCGGCCCATTGAGCAAAACGCAGGCTGATCGTTGGATCCAGAACCGCGTCTTTAGTTTGTAGTTTTGTTGTCATGTTGTTCCATCCATTCTTCGCGCAGGATGCTCATCGAGAGCATATCCCAACGCTTTCCTTCTCTATTGAGTAATCCACGTATGCGGCCTTCGTGGCGAAAGCCCGTCTTTTCATAAGAACGGATAGCACGTGGGTTGTATTCAAATACGCCAAGCGATACACGTTTCATGTTGATCTCGGTAAAGGCATAACGCAAAATCACGTTCATCGCATCTGTGCCATATCCCTTATCCCAGAAATCGCGTTCACCAATACCAATCGCGACGAATGTATCGCGCGCTGACCAGTTGTGTACATACAGGTCAATATCGCCGAGCAGTATGTTGTCATCCAATTTACGGATACTAAACCAGTAAAGGCTGGCAGACTGCTCTTCCAATTCCTTTTCGATCCATTTTTTCTCCTTTGTTGTAGATGTCATACGCGCCGCGTCACTATTGAAAAGGCGTATAAACTCTGAATCACGACTCCAGCGGGAAAAGGCTTTGCCTACCTCATCAGCATCCATCGCGCTCAATCGAACAAGCTTGCCTTGCAAAATATCATTCATGAGATTTCTCCATTTTGCATTTGCAACCAATCATCCCGCAAGACTCCCATCCAAAGCGAATCATATCGTTTACCATCACGGCAGATATCGCTTCGGGTTCGACCTTCAAGATAGAACCCTGCTTTCTCATACGAACGCAATGCACGCGGGTTATATTCCAGCAAGCCCAGCGACATGCGACGAAGGTTCAACTCGGTAAAGGCATATTGCAGGCAAAGTCTCATCATATCGGTGCCATAACCCTTGCCCCAAAACTCACGATCACCAATGCCGAGGCCCACCCACCCTTCACTGTGGACCAGATCTACCCACATGGACAGAAAGCCGATGTGCTTATCATCATCCAATGTATGGATCGAGAAGAAATATCGTTTGGGTTGAAAACCTTTTTCCATCTGTTTCTCAACCCATTCCCTTAATTTAGTCTCGGATATAAGCATAGGGGGAGTATCGTCCGCAAGCCTATGGAATTCCGAATCACGTTGCCAACCAACTTCCGCTTTGGCACGTGTCGCCGGTTCTTCCGCTACAAAACGGACTAACTCTCCGCGAAATAAGTCTTTCATTTCCTTCCTTCTCCTTTTGAATCCATCTCCGACTTCAGAACGCTTCACTCTTAAGCCCGAGGCTGATTCAGCCATTCATCTTTCAACAAGCCGAAAACGAACAGATCCCAACAACGCCCATCCCGTTCGAGCGCCTGACGCCTACGCACCTCTTCGACAAAGCCGAACTTCTTTAAAAGTGCGATCACACCTTCGTTGTATTCAGGGACGCGCGCTGTCACACGAAACAAATTCAACTCGGCAAATGCAAAACGGAGCAACATTTGCAATGCCTGTGAACCATATCCCTTGCGCCGATCATCCGCCGCACCGATCCCCAAATGGATGTGAGCATTCCCATTGGACCATTCGATCCATTGCACGGTTGCCTTACCGATCAAACGATCATCGGTCCTGGCACGGATGGCAAAATGGTAGACATTCTTATCCTCTTCCATTTCTTTTTCGAGTTTCTCATACTGCTTCTTCACCATCGCCGCCGACATGGGACGCGCAGGCTCAACCGAATACATACGCATAAAATCTGAATCATGCGTCCATTTCGATTCG
Organism: Candidatus Defluviilinea proxima; assembly: GCA_016721115.1. Classification (NCBI taxonomy): domain Bacteria; kingdom Bacillati; phylum Chloroflexota; class Anaerolineae; order Anaerolineales; family Candidatus Villigracilaceae; genus Candidatus Defluviilinea; species Candidatus Defluviilinea proxima. The sequence goes on along the minus strand of JADKIW010000001.1, from coordinate 2,093,823 downwards.
ATCTCCGGGTCTTTTTCATAATCCATTGGGCCCAAACGAACATCCTGACCTTCGAACAATTGAGTCTGTATATCGAACATGGCATCTCTCCTCTTTCAAATACTATAGGGGCGTTATAAACAAAAACAGCCACAGGCGTTTGCCCATGGCTGAATAGAAAAGAAAATAAAACAGCCGCGGGCGAGTGCACCGCGGCTGTTAACTACATGACTTCGTGTAAATTAACGATGAGCAGGCGCACTACGATAAGGAACAAAACCACCACCGTCTTGAGAACGGAATGATTTCATAGTGAGTTTGTTGGTGTTCATTGCCATTGGTCGTGCGCCTCCTTTCTTTGCAGATTTGTATGTTTCGAGTGTAACACGCAGGTTTGTATCACGTCAAGTAATTAACAGCAGAAAGGTTTATCCCTATGGCTACCTGGAACACAGATGTTGACACGATCCCCCTCCATACGGTGCTGATCGCTTCCGATCACCCAGAAAATATCTCTGCTTTGGAAACCCTCTTTCAGCAAAGGAACTGCATTGTTCTTTCTGAATCGAATGTTGCCAACACCCTGCAAACCGCGCGCCTCGTAGGGCCATCCTTGATGTTGGTTGATATGAAACTTTCAAAAGATAAACGTAATTTCCTCTTGAAGGAATTGCGTACCGCAAGCCGCGGCCCCATCATTTTGATTGCATCTGCAAATTCAGTGGAAGATGTACTCGAAGCAAATAAGGCGGGCGCAGATGAATGTCTTTTCAAGCCTGTCAACCCAGCCGTATTGATCGTAAAAGCCATGGCATGGCTTGGGCACGGAAAACGTCATGACCGCCCAACTCAACCCTACCGTATTCCCAAAAGCCCCCGGCAATCCACAAGCCGCCCATCCTAGGATGGGCGGCTTATTTTTTTCAAAAAGAGTGGACCTGATAAATCTACTGCGGGTTGATATAACCTGCTTGTAGATCATCCAATGTCTTCTGCACGAGTCTTTGTTTTCCGGGGGAGAGAAGGAGCGGGTCCACGTCACCCAGCCCAAGGGGAGATTGAACCGTTACTCCGCCCTGTCCTGCAACCAATTGAGGCCAAGCAGTTTGGATCGCTTTGATGGTGTCCGGCTGGATCGTCATGATCCATCCTCCGGGCCGCTGCTCAGGGCTCACCGTCCCGATCATAGATACGCCAGTTGTGCCAATGTAATTCACAAGGTCCTGAGTATAAATACCCGGATGGATAAAGATCGTCCGTACTTTGTATTGCATGATCAAAATATCGGCATACGCGTGATAATTAGCCTTATCTTCATCGGCGCCGATATCGAGATATTGAGGAAATGTCCAATTGAAATAATAGAATGGACGGCAAAAACCACAATAAAATTTCATGCCGTTTGCATACGCATTGAATGCACGGATCGCATCAGCATCATCCCTTGGCATAAGCATACCGACACGATAATCGTCTGTGACCATGGCGGCCGTATACCCTGCCAAAAACCCAGCGATCTCTGTCTGTGTACTACTCCCCAAAACACTGACATTTCCCCCGGCGGTTATGCCCTGTATGTTGATCGCAAGGAACTGCACATTCGGTGCGGTCGCGGCCAAAGCCGCTATGCCGGGGTCAGCCAAAAGCGCGATCACGATCCGTAGGCCTGGTTCAAGATCGGCAGCTGCCAGAGAGTTGCGCACCTGAAACCTCATTCCAGCAGATTGTGCCAGATCATATACTGTCTTTTGGTATAAGTTCGAAACTTCCGCATCCATATCGGCAGGTACCACGAGGATCGCAAGCGGAATCGTCGGAGTAGCTGTCAGAGTTGGGAGCGGCACAGGTGTATCGGTCGGCACAGGGGTTGCAGTAACAGATGGTGTTTCAGTTGCACCACACGCGCTCAACAACAACCCGGTCACAACCAAAAGAATGATCAATTTAAGACGCACAGGAACTCTCCAAAACTAAGAATGGATGAATTATACACGTGGATTGAGTATGGGCTTAAACCAAGAATCGACCAGCAAAATTGCTGGTCGATTCTAAAACATCGCTTCTTACTTAACTTTGATCTGAATCTTCTTCGGCCGGGCCGATACTGCCTTTGGCAGTGTCAGCGTTAATACGCCTTCTGCGATCTTCGCCTCGACAGCGTCCGCTTCGATGGCGGCTGGCAGGCGCAAGGTCCGCGAAAAAGAGCCGTGAGGCAGTTCCTGCATCAGGTACTGATTCTCATCCTGCTTGTACTCACCTTCAATGCGGACAACATCATCCAGCACCTGAATATTCAAGTCATCGGCAGTGAGGCTAGGCACGAGCGCCGAAAGGATGTAAGCTTCGTCCTCTTCACGGACGTTCACACCAAGGGCGCGCTGATCGTTACCAGCCCAACTACGGGCCACACGGCGATACGGTCTCTGATACGGGTAAGTTTGTAGATAGAAGGTCATGTTTTATCTCCTTTATTGTTGATTGATTGGGTATATGATACAGTTGAGGTATAAACAAAACGGCAGAAAAAGATAGAAAATTTATAAGAAATCGGGGAACTTTCTAGAGCAGTAATCGTCTAATAAGTAAAATTGAATATGGTGAAAGTTCCCCAATATTCAAAAGGAGATTGCGTTATGAAGACCCCATGGATTTCGTTGCTTGTCCTATTTGCAATCGTTTTGGCAAGTTGCGAAACGAACCAAACTGGTGGGGGCAATGAGAACTCATCCCCCAGTGATAATAACCCCCTCTCACCTACAGAAACGCTTGCACCTACTGAAGACCCTTTGCAGGCCCCTACATCACAGACATATCCTGACACATCAAATGTATCGGTCAACAAGTTTATTGACATTGCCCAACTAGACCTTGCAAAACTTCTTAATACATCTACAGACCAGATCGAAATAATAAAAACTTCAGAAATTGTTTGGCCCGACTCATCAATGGGATGTCCAAGCCCCGGTAAAGCGTATACACAAATGAAAATTCCAGGTTATCGCATCTGGCTAAAAGCGGAGAATGTTGAATATGTGTATCACGCCGGAACCAACGGACAGGTTATCTATTGCCCCGACCCAAGCCCGGACAACGCCAACCCGCCCCTTCCAGGGTTAACCAACCCTACCCCTCAGATCGGCGTACCCATTAATTAAGCTAGCAAATTGGCTGTCAAAAAAAGCTCCCCGCAGAAATACTTGCGGGGAGCTTTACTTACATTCAGCTGATATTCACCAGCTTATTCTTACTTACTTCTTTGTATTGAACGTTGACGGACCAACTTTAACCCAGATCCAGCCATCGAACTCGCTCAAGATGCGAATTTCGACACCGAATGCAGGCAGAGGTACGCTTGACCAGCCATAGTGACCAATGGCCGGGTTGGGCGGATTCCAGTAGCTGATCGTATCATCAAAGAGTGAGTTACCTAGCAAACCACCATAACACTTCTTGATGCTATTGGCGTTCAAACAGATCTTTGGAGTTCGATCAACGCTGAAAGTTGAATCGTAGGCTTGAACACGCGGACGCCATGCCTGCCCGTTATCCGGACGGATCATCAAATCAGAATGCGCGTCGATCGGCAGGAAGAGTCCACCACAACGCCCGGAAGCACAATTATCACCAACATTATTATCCGGGAAGGAATAATCCAGGTACCAAATCAACAAACCGTCATCATACGGGTAATGTTCTACCCAATTTTGCAGGTTTGGATTATCCAGGAAGCCGAAGTTGTAAGGACCAGTCTTAAGTGATTTGTCATATCCAACATACTTGCGATACTCTGCAACATAGTAGTTGGGGAATGATTGGGTCACCGTGCTACCTGTGCGGATGAAGCCAACATAGGTCCAGCCTGCATCGGTCTCTGCATCGTCAAGTGGCTGACCAGAGATGCTAATATCATCAACGAAGATACCAGGGTTAGCAACTGCGCTGTCTGTCCAATAGAGGAAACCGATATCTACTGTTTGACCTGCAAACGCTGTAAGATCTGCAGTCAGATCCACCCAATCAGCTGACGCGCCGGTGATACCTTCACCAAAGTTTTGGCCATTCGGATCATCAGAAGTTGACAGGTTCGTATTAACCGGGGTCCCGTTAACAGTCAGGTAGGCATAATCCCAGTCTAATTCAATATCATAACGGACCTTGGCTGAGAAAGATGCCGCATCAGCGGGCAAGGTTACTGAGCGGGACATGCTGTTGACAAGATCATTTCCAGAACCTGAGAAATAGAAGAAGTCGCCAGAGTATGGATCACCGACAGGGAAATCAACTTGCTTGTCGGGCAACGCCACAACCAACATTTGAGGATCATTGGTATTGAATTCAGAAACACCAAGTTTTACATTTGTCTTTTTCTTGGGTTCGGATGCCCAATCCACAAGCTTGTAATTTGACCAACCTAGGAAGATCTTCTCGTAAGCACTCATGTGGACCGGCTTTGAACCGATACCGTCTTGCGGTTTTCCGGTGCTACCATAAGAACCGCTAGCATATAGAGACCAGAACCCAACTGAGTTTTCGGCGCCACCAGTGTTGCCAGAAGTATCGTAAAGATCCGGTAAACCGAGATCGTGGCCAAACTCGTGTGCAAATACACCTACACCACCATTCTCAGGTTCAACTGTGTAATCGCCGATCCAATAGCTGGAACCACCAACCTGGACACCACCAAGCGGGTTGAAGCCCGGACCAGTGAGGCCAATGTTATTGTAGTAAGCATACCAGCGATGACTCCAAATGGCGTCTTCACCTAGTGAACCACCACCGGTCTCTTCGCCTTCACCGGCATGAACTGCCTGGAAGTGGTCGATGTAACCATCGGGTTCATTGAAATCACCATCGGCATCGTAATCATAGCGATCCCAAACATCAAATCGACTCAGATATGCATCGATCTCTGCGGGAGTCTTACCGGCCGCGATTTGCGCGTTATACCAGACCGCTGCTGAATCACGAACAAACAGCCATGTTGTTGCACAAACAATAGATCCGCAGTAATTTGAGCCATATCGAGATGCATTATAAGGGACCTGTACCCAATCAGTTACTTCGCCATTAACTGTATAGCGGTTCGATGATTGCTCGATGTAGTAATTGCGCATCGAGACAGCTCCAGGAGCCTCTGAGAAAAGCATATTCTCATAATAGGCCTTATTAAAATTCGAAGTCCATATGGTTGTATTATCTACTGCACGGTTGGGTTGTGGAATTTGATTATGAAGGGGGCCAGCTACACCTCCATATGATGGATGAATTTGGGTTCCAAACTCTCCAATAATGGTCCAGATGGTATCTTCACCTTCGCGTTCCAACTCCACATAGCGATCACGATAAGCTTCATAAGGCCCATCATGATGATCTACCTTTCCTTGAAGTTTGGCATTCACACCCTGAAGTCTCTGTGCCAACTGAACAGTTCCGAGCGGATGAGCCGCATTATCAACATCGGAAGCAAACATTGGATCCGGTGATGGAGGCGGTGTAGGTGCAGCGCCAGCAACAGGGACAATTGCGATAATTAAAATCGCTACAATCAAAAGAATACTAAACGATTTTGCTTTCATAAACTATTTTCTCCTCTTAACTAGTTTAGGCTTACGTAGACACTACTTGCTCAAAAGTTTCTGTACTTAAAACTCGCCACCTCCTTTATTAAACAAAAAGCCGCCGAACAAAAAATTCGGCGGTCTGGCGGTCTGTCACTTGTACGCACCAACTGGCAGATCCATGACTTTGCGTCCCCGCCTCACGACGGGTTTGCCTTTACGACAATATTAATAATATATTAGTTTGCATTAAAAGGCAAGAAGTCAAACGGGGCATTCGTTCTGAAAAAGTTACAGCGGTATAATCGTGCCCTATGTCCAAACGCTTTCTCACACTTTCTATCGTTGTGGTGGCTATCCTAGCCACAATCGGTGCGGGCATTTACTACTGGTACAGCCCCAATGCGGGACGTATGCTCTCTTTTCGCACATGGATGAATAACCCCGCCTCTCATCCGGACTGGAAACTGGTCGCCGGTACCCAATGCGGATCTGCGCCTTTCCTCTTCCCCACCGATGGATTTGTCGGCTTTCTTTGGGGTGACTCCATGGGACGACTTCACACCCATCAAGGAATAGATGTTTTCGCAGGGACAGATGTCAACATCACGCGTGTAATTTCTGCCTACCCAGGGTATCTCACTCGCCTGCCAGACTGGAAATCATCAGTCATTGTGCGTGTGCCCGAAGACCCGCTAAAACCCGGCCGCCAGATATGGCTCTATTACACTCACATGGCAGACAAGAATGGAGATTCCTTTATCTCTGAAGATTTCCCGCCCGGCACCTCGGAAAAATATATCGAGGCGGGAACCCTTCTTGGCTATCAAGGTGATTACTCTGGCGATCCAAGTAACCCTGTCGGCCTCCATCTGCATTTCTCCATTGTGGAAGATGATGGTAACGGGCAATTCAAAAACGAACTAGATATCAAGAACACCATTGACCCTTCACCTTATTTGGGATTACCGTTGAATGGATACGAAAACCGCGACCAAGTTCCCTTGTGTAAATAAATGAACAATATCAAAGATAAAGTTGTACTCATCACCGGGGCTGGCAAAGGAAGTGGACGCCTGCTTGCCCAGGCATTGGCAAAACATGGCGCGATCATTGCGGCCAATGACATTTCACCGATCAATGTGGAAGAAGTTGTCGATGAGATCAATCAATCAGGCGGTCATGCCAAGGCCTATGTCGAAGACGTCGCCAAGAAGGTGGGAGCACAGAATCTCATCATGCAGGTAGAGGATGACTTTGGCCGCGTTGATATCCTAATCAACCATGCATCGGTCGAACCGCATGTTGGATTGTTGGAAATGGATGAATGGGATTGGCATCGTGTATTGGATGTAAATATGACCGGCGTGTTTTTGATGACGCAAACTGTGGGACGGTTAATGAGAAAACAAAGCTCAGGGGTGATGATCAATCTCCTTACGCTGAATCAAGATCCAGTCAAGAATGAAGCGGCTTTTGTCGCCAGTATGAATGGTCTGGTTGGATTCACCCGTCAAGCGGCGCGTGAATTAAATCCGCATGGCATTCAAGTGTATGCAGTAGAGACAGGAGATGGGGTTGTTGAACGGGTCTTTGCGCTGTTGGAGGAAAAATGAAAGAGTTGAATGAATACCGCAGGCACTTAATGAACAGATTGCTTTCTGCGACGAAAGAATTTCGCGATGCATGTCTGGCTGTAAAAGATCTCCAAGCGCCACTTGATGAGGGCGGTTGGAACGTTCACCAGATCGCTACACACACACGTGATGTTCACATGCTGGTATACAGGTTTCGCGCGCAAAGAACTGCTGAGGATGAAGACCCGGAATTCCAGAATTTTGACGGTGATGCCTATATGGCGGAGCATTATGATGCAAACAAACCGCTCAAACAACTTTTGGATGGGTTCGTTGCCAGTGTGGAATCATTGCTCATAACTTTGGGCCGATTGCCAGCGGAGGCTTGGTCACGAACATCACGTCATGTCACACTGGGAAGTGGTTTTACACTGCAAACATGGATCGAACGCGATCTCGCCCACATCGAGGAGCATTTGAAGATCGTAAAGAAAGGGGAATAAAAGTTACGTGTTACAAGCACACGCACAGCTTGTAACACGTAATGGAGCTACCAAAGGGGAAAGCCAATTAGGGTGAAAACCCAATGAAACAAAGGCTCGTAAATTTGCAGACCGATCCACGCAATCGCGATGCCAAACACAGCACCGGCAACAATATCCGAAACATAATGCACGCCCATGGCAACGCGTGCCAGTGCAACAAGCGGGGCCCAGATCAACAAAGCTACTGCCAAACCGGCAGGGCCCAACCCTAAAGCAATAAATGCGATAAAGAAGGATCGTGCCGCATGACCGGATGGGAACGAATGTGGATCGGTGCTCCGATAAATACCTCCCCACTCGCCTTCTGGACGCTTCCTCCGCACGAGGAATTTGGTTCCCATCACCAAAACTGCCAGTACGCTGATGCCGACAAATTGCACGACAGCCCACTTCTTCCAAAACGCATCGCCGCTCGCCCATAATGAAAAGAGACCGATGGCCCAAAACCATGAGTCACCGGAATGCGCGAAGAATGCCGCAATGGAACGCAATGCGCCTGGCTTTTCAGCCACGCGCATTTTGTTTGAGAGTCGTGCATCCAATTCAAGAATAGGACGCAGGTTCATTTCTTTTTAGGTGCTACTTTCGATGTGGTTTTTGTTTTTGCAGGCGCGGCTTTTTTAGCCGCAGGTTTCTTTGTTGTAGCCTTTGGTTTTGCAAGCGGTGCGGGTTGTAACTTCGCGATATCCTCACGTAAAAGTTCCAATTGATGAGGCTTGTCCACGTCCATACAGGCTTCGGCATGCGACCAGATGATGGCGCGTCCCTTAATGCCTATGCGATCACAGACTTTTGTGACGAGGTCTTCCAAGGTAATACTGCGCGTGGCGACCTGTAGCAAAGTTCCCAACCCAATGAGGCTCGCCTGCCTGAGCGGACTCTTGCGATTGCCGATCAACGACTCCCACAGATCAAGGTGTTCTGTAGCCATGCGGACGTGTGTAACGTTGATGTCAGCGCCACAGAGTTCGATGCCCTTTAATTTTGTGTACGTACGTTTGGAACCAGGGTAACGCCCTTCCATAACTTCACGTGTGCAAACGCCATAATAGATGTCGTCCTTGGTTTGCATTGTTGTTTCTACAAGCCAATCCACCATTTCGGGTTTGAGAGCAGGAATATCAGCAGAAACGACAAGCACGTACTTGCTCTTTTTATCCAATTGCAAAGATTTACCGATGCCTGCCACAATATTGCCAAGCATACGTCCCTGATTGGAGATAAAGTGTATGGGCTTCTTGCATGTAAGCCCCACCTTGGGTGAAAGGCCGGTCACAATGACATTGTCAACGTGTTTCGCGTCGCCCAATGCATCAAGAACCCACTGGATCATGGGCTTACCTGCCACATCGATCAGCGCCTTCGAATCGCCTCGGGAATAACTGTAAAGTGGGTCTTCAGGCTGGGGTATTCCACCCGCAAGTACAACTGCATCCATAAATTCTCCTGGTGATTTGCGATTTCAGATTTACAAGTTTGGGTTATTCGCCAATCGTAAATCGTCCATCAAAAATCGTAAATTAGTTTAGTTCCTGCAACTGCGGTTCGAAACCGAGCTTTGCAAGCAGTTCATTGTATTCGTCCCACGTCAACGGACGGTTCTTACCAGAGATAGCGACCAAGGCGGCTTCCATCATGTTCGTGCCAAAAGAACGACCTTCCAATACAGGCGTGGTCGTGACGAGATATTTGACGCCGCATTTTCTGAACAATTCCACATCTTCAGGGGTTGTCGTGTTGGTAACGACAATCTTGCCTTTCATATCATCGGGCATATAACGTTTGATGTAATGACAGTCACCGGCAACCACTGTGACATCTTTGAAATATTGAGGATACTTAGGTCTACGTTCTTCCTGTTTCTCACCGGTCGGGTAAATCCAATCAAAGGGCAGGCGCAAAGCGATAGGTAATAACAGTGAAGCTACAAATTTGATCTGCTTGGCAGTATGCAATGGAATCGGAATATCCAATGAAAACAACATATCGCCAAAGGTACACTTAAACCCCGCGTCTAGAAAGGAACTCGTGAGCCCCCAACGATCAGAGCCCGTCATCACCATGGCTGTCTTGCCATTCGCATTGATGTAATCACCAAGCTTTTCCATAACAAATGGCGCGGCTTTCTTTTCAAGCGTGTTTCGCAGGCCAGAACCATCCACTACCGGGGTTTTCTTGATGAAGCGCACCATCGGCTTTACGGAATGAAACTCATATTTTTTCCCGTCGATCACCATGCTCAGGTCCCCGCCGCCCACACCAAATGCATCCACTTTGCCGTCGAGTTCTTTGTATTTCAAGGCGGCGGCTTCCATATCACCGTCTGTGCCAATACGTTCGATGCTCACTTTTTCACCCAACAAAGTTACTTCCACAGCTTTGTTGCGTTTTGATGAACCAATACTAATGCTGACGGCCTTTTTCATGAGAGCTCTCCTAAAGATACGATAGAGCTATTATACCCAGTGCAGTCACAAATTGCGCTTTTTCAAAAGCAGGAAGCGCAATTTGTGGCCGTGGGCATTTTATATAACGGAATCAATCTGAAGGTCCGGTGGGAAGCGTGAAAAGGAATGTAGATCCCTTCTCCAATTCACTTTCAACCCAGATCCTTCCTCCATGAATCTCGACAATCCTCTTTACGAGGGCAAGGCCCACTCCCGTGCCTTCGCTGGTGGCGTTCAATTTATTGAAGAGACCAAATATACGGTCATGATATTCAGGGAGAATGCCAATGCCGTTATCCTGCACGTAGAAAATGGGATACTCATGCTCGGCATCAACTCCACGCTGACCGATCTCAATATGAGGAAAGGGTTGATCGCCCATGTACTTTGCCGCATTATCGATCAGGTTTTGTAGAACCTCTACCAGACGTGGACGATCTCCATATACACTGGGCAGGTTCGGGTGAGTATGAAGCGTGACATTTCTTTCATCAAGTCGCCCACGGACGATTTCCGCAGCTTCATTTACAAGTTCATCAAACGATACTTTCTGAGGCGGATTCATCATACGTCCAATGCGAGAAAGTTCAAGGAGTTCATTGAGCAATCTTTGCATTTTCAGAACAGCTTCATGAATACGTTGCATATCTTTTCTCAGTCGCACAATGTTGCCCGACGCAACGTCCTGTTCAAGGTAACCAAGAAAACCAGTGATCGTAACGAGCGGGGACTTGAGATCATGAGAGACTGTGTAAGTAAATTGCTCCAACTCCTTATTTTTCGACTCCAATTCGGCAATGAGTTTTTCACGTTCAGCCTCAGACTGTTGGCGTTCGCTAATATCAAGGGCCGATGTCAAAATGTAAAGCGTATTGTCTAAATGGAGGCGCTCAACAGACATGAGAGTAGTGAACAGCTCGCCAGATTTACGGCGAACACGAATTTCAAGATCTCTAAAGCCTCCCTTCTCTCTCATATTTTTCTGCGCCTTTTGCTTGTCATCAGGCAAAGGAATGAGATCGAATTCTGCTGGATGATGCCCAATGAGTTTATCTCTGGTATACCCCAAGGCTTTCACAAAAGCGTCGTTGACCTCTACAAAATTTTCATCCGCATCTTCAAGCGTCATCAAGACCGGTGTAGTGTGGAATACTTGGAAAAACTTTTTCTCTGAAAAGAGCAATGCCTGTTCCGCCCGCTTGCGTTCAGACAATTCACTTTGCAACATCTCCTCATCGATTTGTCGCTTGATGGCGGCCCCCAAAACGTTCGCGGCCACTCTGATAACATCCACTTCAACCACAGTCCATTCCCGCTCATTCACCATATCATCGAACCCGATCGTGCCCCACTGCTCGCCATTCACCACAATCCGCATTTCAAGCAGGGATTTAACACCGATGGATGCCAGATAATTTTTTTCATCTTCTGTAACAACAGATGGACTTGCAATCAAAGGCTCACCGCGTTCTAGTGTTTCACGAAATCGTTTCAGACTGGGGTGTGGCAACTCATAATTTTGAAAAAGCGGGTTATTCAGATCTGAAGAGAAGCCCGCTGCCGTCCACTCATAACTCATGGTCATAACAGACCTGCCAACCTCGTCACTTCGTTTTTCGAAAAGATACGAGTGCGTAACGCCCAATGCTCTACCCAGTCTTTCCAAAACAACATTGATATTCCCACGCCAATTTGACGATTTGATGAACTGTTCAGCAGAAAACGCCATTGCTTCAAGAAACGTCTCGCGTTGCCGAAACCCATCCTCGATCAGTTTTCTTTCGGTAATATCCTGCAACATACCAATGGAACCGCGTGGAATACCGTTACTCCCAATGATCTCAATGGAACGGTCAGTCAGCCAGCGGACTTTGCCATCACGCGTTCGTATTTTCTGATCGCATTGCCACGATTTCAACTTCCCATTTCGCACCAACTGGACGGCCTCGCTCGCCTCTATACCCATCGCATCGCCCAACATGATCGTTTCCTCAACGATATTGAGCCACACCTCTGGCTTTATCTCCTCCGAACGATACCCTGTCAATTGATAAATACCTTCACCGATAAACAAATAGCTATTGCTATCGTAATCCTGATAATACGGGACCGCATCCGCCGCTTCAATTGACTGACGATAGATCCGTTCAGACTCACGAACAGCTGATTCAGCGTTCTGACGCTGAATGGCCCCGACTAAAATTCCAGCCAAGATCTTGAGCGCATCCAATTCTGCATTGTTCCAATTACGCTCCCGTTCATAATCATCAAATCCGATCGTGCCCCACCACAGACCATTCACAAAGAGCGGCATCTCAACAATAGCTTTGATCCCCTGCCCTGAAAAGAATTCACGCTCTGCCGAAGTGAAAGAAGATGTATTGCCCCAGAAAGGCCCTCCACTTAACAATGTACGAGTATATTCATTAAGCCCTTCTTTTTGAAACGCCGCATCATGGAACTCTGTCTTATGTGGCTCACTGGAATAGCCAGGAGCCGTCCATTCATAACGCACTGAAGATACATTATCCCCGTTCAACCATGGATACTGTTCAAATAAATACACATGTGTCGCATGGATCGTTCTCCCCAAACGTTCAAGCATAATATTGATATTGTCTCGCCAATTCGGGTTGTTCAAGAACAGACCCGCAACATCTGCTACAACTTCCAACACAGCTTCACGTTGCCGCAATTCAAATTCAACACGCTCACGCGTCGTCAAATCTGCGGCTACACCGATCCAACCTGTAGTCACTCCATTCCGGTCATGAAGCGGAGAAAGTGTACCCAGTATGCGCACCCAATCTTGAGAGCGCTTCTGAACCATAATCTCACCCGACCAGATATTCCCTTCACGTAACGTATCACGGATCGCTCCTACATCGATCGGTAATTGCACAGGGAGCACATCAAAATAAGAACGACCAAGCACCTCCGCCGCCTGCCAACCATATAAGTCTGTAGCAGCCTGATTCCAATAGATGATCGTATTATCCTTCCTACACGCGATCACTGCCTGTCCCACCCGGTCAAGCATAGACTTTTGTACCGAGAGCTCATCCGCATATTGACGGACTTTACGTAAATTGTTTTGCAAATTCTCCGTAATAAACCGAATGATTACCCCAACGGCAACCAGTAACAATGCATAGGATAAGAACAAAGGCAACTCGGGAGGGTCCGCCACATATGGAGGGATGAGTTTCTGGTTCTCGGCATAAATAATGAGTGCGATATTGGATACACACAAGATGCCATACCAGATATACCCCTTCCTACTCAATAACAGGCTGGCATATACGAGCAGAATGGGGAAAACCAACGCCATACTGGCATGAATACTGCCTGCCGCCAATATTCCAAAGGTCAACAAAATCAGAATGGCAAAGACAAAAATATTCGATGCAAGTTGCAATCTTTTATTGCGGATCAGAACAACCACCAGGACATATACCAAAACAGCCCCAGCATGGAACACACTAAAAGTGGTATCCCCATAAACAATATACATCACAAATATGATCGCCATAATCAACGCAGCGATCAATGACATCACTTGGAGATATAAAGCCGAAAGATTTTTGTCAGGATCATCAAAGTCTGGCTGTTTGATCCAACTTGCAACAGCCTGTATCATATGTTTCATATCATTATTCCAATTCATCATTATTTCTCACGGGGAGCGCGGTAACGTAAAGCAGAATCTAGCCCCCTTACCCACCTCACTCTCAACCCATATCTTGCATCCATGAAACTCAAGGATCCGCCTCACGAGCGTCAGGCCAATACCGGTCCCTTCACTGCGCGCATCCAATTTATTGAACAAACCAAAAACCCTTTCATGATATTCAGGAGCAATGCCCATGCCATTATCCCAAACATAAAAAATTGGATTGCCGTGTTCTGTCTCCATACCGCGTTGACCGACCTCGATCCAAGGCTCGGATTGGCCGCCCATATACTTCACAGCGTTCTCAAGCAAATTTTGCAAAACCTCAATAAGGCGAGACTTATCACCATAAATAACTGGTGTGGATGGGTCGGGTAATATCTTTATAGTAATACCGCCTTCACGGGCACGTGCATCTACCAGAGATACTGCTTCACGCGCCAATTCTTCAAACGGAACAAGTTGGGACGGATTGACAAAACGGCCAATGCGAGAAAGTTCAAGCAGACTATTCAAGAGTGCCTGCATTTTCTCCACCGCCGAGGAGATACGCAACAAGTCGTGTTTCAATCGTTCCATATTCCCGCTTGTAGCATCTTGCTCGAGATAACCCATGAATCCCCTAATGGTGACAAGAGGCGACTTAAGATCATGTGATACGGTATAAACAAAACGCTCCAGTTCTGCGTTTTTAGAAGTTAATTCGGCGATCAGCTTTTCCCGCTCCTGTTCAGATCGTTTACGCTCAGTGATATCAATAGTAACGCCGATCATTCGTGCAGGCAGACCTTGTTCATCAGCAACTGCTATTGCTTCGCCAAGAGTGTACACCTCTGTGTTGTCAGGTCGAACAATACAAAGTTCTATTGGGTTAAATGGAACAACATAATCTTTCTGTATTTGCTCTAGTGTAAGGCTATTGTTAGACACAGCAGTAATGCCATCGTTTTGTCGTTGACGGTAATCTTCTCGTGTGAATTGAATGTAATCACTCCATTTACCCGTAAACTCATCAGGCTTCACACCATAGATATTGAACATCTCACCATGCCAGGATGTCTTATCAGTAGCGATCTCCCAATCCCAAACACCCAAACGTGCAAGCCGTGTTGCCAGACGAAGCCTGCTCACATTATTCAACAATTCGTTTTCGGCCTCTTTCCGTTCGGTGATGTTGAGGTACAGACACTGCCAATACAACGGCTGTCCAGCGCTGTTCGTAATCATGGATGAATGCTCACTCACCCATATCCAAGAACCGTCCTTGCGTAACATGCGATATTCAGCCTTGAAAAAATCGTTCCTTGTTTTTTTATGAACATCTTCATCTAGAATGCGTTCAGTATCCAACGGGTGAATCACTTTTTTCCAAGTCACCTTGTCGTTCATCCATTCATCGACGGTATACCCCAACAAGTCTTCAACCCCAGGGCTAACATACACAACCTTACGAGGTTGAGCTACGAAATGTAACATGACCGCACCAGGGATCTTTTCAACCAGAGATCGATATTGTGCTTCACTCGTCCGCAAAGCGGTTTCTATCTGCTTACGCGTGGCCAATTCATCCAGCACACGCGTAAGTGCCATGTTAAGAGTCCGTTCATAGAGAAAAATCACAAAAGCCAACATCCACCAAAATACAATAGTACCAAGACGTGGATTCGCAGATGGCGCAAGAACAAGATGTGTTGTAATAAATAGAACCGTATTAATGAGGGCAAAAATTAAAGAAGCTCGCCGGTGAATAAATGCACCGGCAAAAGGAATTGCCAACCCCATTAACATCCACACCGAAACCTGAGTATCGAATACCTTTTCAACCCCCATTGTCCTTGCAAGCACCAGGAAAAGGCCATAAAAAGAAACATCAACCATGATCGTAAAAACGATCCCGGCCAACTGTGCTCTCTCTAGCCTATTCAGCAAGTGAGTTATCAGGCATGTAGGAAATATAACAATAACAAGGTAACTAAGTTCAACACGCTGTTCGGGGAAGAATGGCAAAACGGCCAGTGCCATAACGCCGAATATAAGCCAACCATAAGTGATATAACGCAGGAACAGGCGGCGTTGTTCAGCCTCCATCATGATTTCAAGCGGGTCAGACGCTCGAATCTGTGACTCGTTTTTTCGTTTTATCGTGTCCATAAATTTACGCATGTTGCCTACCATTTCCACATCACTTAAAACAATTAAGAGGATGCACTCGAACAACAACTATAAAATTTGAGAGGCATCTCGCTTCTTTCTGGACCCAAACCTGCCTTTCGGCATCCGATAGCTTTTTTCAAAACTTCAAGCGAATATCCTGCCCACATAATCCACATGCATGGTGAACAGTTAATTATGTTTCCTTACTGACTAGCACTAACTACGTTTGATGAGGCGGAGTGGGTAACGTAAAACAGAATACAGCCCCCTTTCCTATTTCGCTTTCAACCCAAATCCTGCCACCGTGAACTTCAATGATCCGTCTCACAAGGGCAAGCCCGATCCCTGTACCATCGGCTTTTACGTCCAATTTGTTGAAAAGACCGAATACACGTTCATGATGCTCCGGTGCTATACCAATACCATTATCACGAATATAAAAAACAGGGTTACCGTTCTCCTCCCCCATCTGCCCAATCTCAATATGCGGTTCAGGTTGATCGCCCATAAATTTAGCGGCATTATCCACCAGGTTTTGCACTACCTCAATTAAACGTACTTTATCCCCATAAACCATCGGAAGGTTATCTGCAATGTGAACATCAATACCACGTTCGGCAATGCGCCCATGCACAATTTCAATTGCTTCATGCACGAGGTCTCCAAACCGAATAACTTCCAGTTCGTTCCCCACGCGACCAACACGTGACAATTCAAGCAGGTCATTCAGCAGGTTTTGCATTTTATCAGTGGCATCCACGATGCGTTTCACATCGTTCTTAAGCCGCTCATGATTACCGCTCAAAGCATCGCTTTCAAGATAGCCAAGGAATCCACGGATGGTAAACAGAGGTGATTTTAGATCATGTGAAACAGTATAAGTAAAACGTTCGAGCTCTGCGTTTTTGGTTTCCAATTCGGTGATAAGCTCTTTGCGGGTGGCCAACTCAGTTTGAAGGTCCGAAAAGAGGCGCGCTGTTTCCAAGGCAATCGAAACTTGTTTGGCCAATGAAACAGCCATCTCACCATCATGTTCAGTAAATTTTCCGCGAGTACGACTGTCGAGAGCAATGTATCCGAGTAGCTTGTCGCGTGCTCGCAAAGAAACTCCCAACCAACCATGGACATAGTCGAGCGGATAGGCACGGAAGATGGGGTAGTGTTCTCCCACATCTTCAAAGATCTTATAGGATGGAGGGTTTTCCTCATTCTGCCAGAAGAGGTGATCCGGTGCATCTGTACTGCGTACATATTCACCCGACGGGTTTACATTATGAGGTAAACCATACGAGCCTACAATAACTGCTTTTTCACCGTGATACAGCCAAACCGAGGCGGCATCATATTGAACAACACGCCTAAGTTGCTCAAGAACAAGCTGAACAGTCTCTTTAATATCAAGGGATGAAGCGGCAACAATAGCTGTACTTTCACGTAATGTTTCAGACTCTATGTTTCTTAGTTCCAGCTCAACAATCAATTTCTGGCGTTCATCCAGTTCAGTTTGAAGGTTGGAAAATAAACGCGCATTTTCTATAGCAATGGAAACCTGCTCAGCAAATGTAAAGGCGATCTCTGCATCATGTTCAGTAAATTTTCCAGGCTGGCGGCTATCCATGGATATAAACCCACGCAACTTCCCACGCGCGCGCAGTGGAACTGCCAACCAACCATGAATATAATTTTGAGGCGGGATACGAAATACGGAATATTGATCCTGTACATCATGGAGCAAGATGTATTTTGTCCGATCATCGAAGAATGCATAATCGGGTTCTTTTTCACTGATGGGGAATCTCCCAACCAGCCCTACACCCGGCGGCAAACCATTGGACCCTAACATAACCGCATCATCGCCCTCATACAACCAAACTGAGGCACTGTCATATTGCACCACACGTTTGATCTGCTCCAGAATGCGTTGGACAGTTTGGGGAATATCCAATGTAGCGACAACGATGGAAGTGCTTTCACGCAGAGTCTCGGCCTCAGCGTTCTTCCGTTCGAGTTGCTCTATCAAATCTTTGCGTTCTGCCAATTCGGTCTGTAGATTGGAGAACAGGTCTGCATTTTCCAACGCAATGGCAACTTGATTAGCGAAAGCCACTGCCAACTCAACATGGTGTTCGTTGAATTGATACTTTTGCCTGCCATCCAAAGCAATTACACCAATGACCCTTCCTCGTGCTTTGAGAGGTAACCCCAACCAGGAGTTTATATAGTTAAACCGTTCCTCCCGCAACTGAGTCAGTTCATTTTGCGCATCTTGACTGATGATATAAGGCTTTTCACCGGTAATCAAAGGCGTGGATTGATTCCGTTCGTCTATGGGAAACTCCAAAACAGTTTTCAATAAGTCTGCGGAAAGATTCCGCCCAGCCATAAACCTTTGAATTTTGCCATCCACGCGCCAGACCGAAGCGCTGTCGTAAGGAATCACACGATGAATCTGATCAAGCATTTCTTCGACGATCTCAGAAAATTCAAAAGTGCCAACAATGGTCGCCAAACTTTCACGCATGGTCTCGGCTTCAGCATTGATGGCTTTCAATTCATCGATCAACTTAAGTCGTTGTTCCAACTCAGATTGAAGACTGTTAAACAGATTCGCATTCTCCAACGCGACCGCCATTTGGTCTGCAAATGTTATCGCCAACTCTGCATGATGTTGAGTGAATTGATCTTTTCGTCTCCCATCCAGAGCAATCAGACCAATTACTCTACCTCTGGTCTTTAAAGGAACCGCCAGCCAGGAATTGATGTAGGAATGCACCCCTTTGAAATCAGGCAACTCATCCTGAACATTGTTATTCAATACAAAAGCTTTTTCTTCATAGACGAGCGGTCGTGACGAGTTATCCAGATCGATTCTGAACTTAAGAGTATCAATGGGGATCTCAGGCGGGAGATTACGAGTCGTGATCGCTATTTGCAATTCACCATCTAAACGCCAAACGGAAGCTGTATCGTAGGGGATCACAAGTTTGATCTGGTCAAGGACGCGTTCCATGACGATGTTCAGGTCGAAAGTGGTAACAATACTGGTCAAACTTTCACGCAGAGTTTCCGATTCCCTGTTCTTGGCTTCCAATTGGCTGATAAGTTCTTCACGTTCTGTTTCGATCCACTTGCGTTGGGTAATATCGCGGACCATCATAAGGGCAGTGTCTGATGTATTCGCCACCACACGTGCTTCCATTATCCGTTTCGTAGCGCCCATGGTCACTTCAAACTCAAAAACATTCATCTGATTGGTCTGTATGGCCCGTTCCACTGCAAACAGAGTTTGCGAAGCTACAGACTCTGTAAAAATTTCATATACCTGCTTCCCTACAAAATCTCCTGCTGGCATGGCTTGCTCCATACCTTTGGGAGGGATCATGCTAGTCACCAACCCATCCAGCGACAATTCGACGATCATATCTGGCACGGCTTCAAGCAGGGCACGGACCCGTGCCTCACTTTGTTGCAGTGCCTGCATGGTCTGCTTTTGGGTGCTCATGTCATAGAACATGGAGATGACGCGTTCTTCACCACCAAGTTTTACAGAACGGAAAAAACTGATGGTGTGCTTCTTGTTGCCATCCTGATCGAACATCGTGTCATCAGAGTTATAAAGTGAGCCTTTTTGCTTTAAGTTCTCTATAAACTGGTCTCGTTTTTCGCGGGCGTCCCAGAGTCTTAGTTCTTCAGCTTTCTTGCCAATAGCTTTTTCTGACGTAAGGCCTGTCAAATCCCAAAAGGCATAATTGGCATCCAATATGCGCCCATCCTCCATAGCAGTGACACAAATGGCGATGGGACTGGATTCAAAAACGGTGCGAAATTTCTCCTCACTATCGCGCATGGCACTTTCAGCTTGTTTTCGTTCACGTAATTCCGATTCCAGCCCAGACATGGTTTGGCGAAGCTTTTCCGTCATGGAGTTAAAGGCCCGGGCAAGCGTACCAACTTCATCGTTAGAAAGAACCGGAGCTGAAGCGTCCAAATTTCCTTCTGAGATGTTGGTCACAGTTCGGGTAAGGGCCCGCAAAGGAGCGGTTATGCGGCGGGCCATGAAGACTACAACGATCACAAGGCCAATCGAAAAGAGAAGTCCGATCAATGCAACATTCACTGCGAGGCGACGCGCAGGCCAAAGCGCAGTTCGTTCATTGATCTCAATAATAAAAGCTGCATTTCTTTTTCCAATCCATTGATATCTGCCGATAACCGGCACGCTGTTATGGTTAACATACTCAGCAACACCATTATTCCCAGCCAATGCGGCGTCGATTGCGAACGATTTAAAGATTGGTGTACCTGAAAGAATAATGGGATCATCTGTAATGATCTGACCGTTCGGGCCAATAAGATAACTTTGAATATCTCCATCCAGTTCTTGGCCCTCGCGAATGATTGCGTCGATCCGCTTCATGTTGAAATGCAAAGCTAAGACACCGACCCTTTTATTATCTGCATTAAACAGTGGTGTAGAAACAGTAAGAGTTGTATTTCCGAACAGTTCAGATTCATAAAAGCTCTGAACAAAATTCTTTTTTTGGCCCTCTATAAAAAAGAGTTGATCTGCTTGTGATGCTCCAAGATATCCAGGAGAAACTGAGACGACGATGCTCCCCTTCATGTCAAGTATCTGGATATCCTTATAGTCCGATGCTCGCTGGGCGATCAATGTAACAAGCGCCGTCAATTCGTCACGGGCCGACATCTGATTTTGCGGGGGGACATCAGGATCTAACATGATACCGGCAAGTCTGCGTAACTCCGGAAGGCTTGCTAGAAAGATCGCTGTTCCCTGTTGATCGTCCACCCATTGGTTGAGGGTGCCTTCTTTCAAGGTAGCGATCGTACTTAGTTTATCTTCCAAAGTAAGGCGAAGCGACCGGGCCGCCTGAGTATAGGTCAGATAGGTGACCAGTGCCACAGTAAAAACTGCGAAGACAATGTAATACCAAACCAAACGAGTTTGTATTTTGGTTATTCGAAAGCCTTCAAAAGGATTAAATGTTTTCACAGAAATCAATTGATGGATGAAAGGTCGAAACGGGCGGCTTCCTGGGTTAGATCCTGTTTATGGTAGTTTTCAGACATCTGTTTCAGTATCCCGCTTTGATGAAGATCCTTGATTGCCAAATCGATCTCTTTCATCAAACTCGTTAAGTCCCTTTGGCTGGAACGGTCAACTGTGATGGATGCATAAGCAAAAAACAATGGCTCACCCAGTATCTTGACCGATTGTCCCGAAGCAATGGCCTGATTTGCTATCGGAAGGAGTGTAAGCACGGCATCTAACTTGGCGCCATCGCCAAGAAGCAAATCTCTGATGGCAGGGTCTTCATTTTCATACCCAATAATCTGCGCATCTCGAATACGATATTTGACTCCGTCTCCTGGTAACTTTAATGTTCCCTTCAAATACTCTTCGAATGTGCAACCCACACATACGCCAATACGCTTGCCAGAAAGATCTTCTGGTTTTTGATAGGTTGTATTCTCTTTATGTACAAGGGCTACTATAGGTGGAGCATAATATGGCTGTGAAAAATACAAGGAGTTCATACGATCTAATGTGATCGCCATCGAACCGGCATGGATATCCCAATTATCGCCCCAATTCCCTGCAACCAACTGACTCCACGGCGGAGTCACAAAGCATGGCTCAACACCAAGTTGATTGGCTACAGCAACGGCTACCGCTACATCAAAACCTATAAATTGGTTCGCCGTATATTGTGTCGGTTCACATTTCGTCCCCAGAGCGGGAGACATATCTTTCAACAACTGTGACTGTGGAGCATAGTCTGGATCAGTTGCAATAATTAATGTGCCTCTTGCCTTGATCTCAGTCAGCTTATCACCTACCTGAGTAACAGGCTGACCATTCTGATGTACACAAGCCGCAAGGAGCAACGCGATACAAACAAACATATACCTCATAAAGGTCTCCTTGACAGTGATTATATATCATGTCCTATAAAGGAAAACTTGCAAACACGTATACTAATGCTCAAAGCAAACTATTTTCACCACTATGGCACACACGTCACTTTGAATAATGCACCACCACTCCTATCGTTAGGAACAAGCACATGGAGATTGACCCAATAGTCGTTCGCACTCCACACGTTCATGATCTCTCTGACTTCTTTCTTCCCTTCTGATTCGAATAACAAGACTTTCTCATCTGAAACATCCCCAGCACTCGTCTCCCACCTCCATGTGACCAGTGTTGGACCATTGGATGTGATCTGTGCCGTCACGCTGACCGTTTGCGGGAATGCATCACACCCCACATTCATCAACACCGGGTCAACCTGGACCTTGATATCGTTCACCCCAATCTCGGGCGGACTCACCACTGGAAGCGAAGCTATATTTCCTTCAATAGTCACGAAGTCAGTGGAAAGCCAGCAATTTCTGGAAGGGTCACTGGGATTTTTGACATACCACCACGTCTCGTCGATGCTTTTACCGATCACTTCCGCCTGACGGCCAACGATCAACGCACCGGTCACAGCATACGAAACAGCCGGTCCAAAACGACAGTTGACCGGCTGGTCTTTGGGAGATGCTAATGTCACATTGGCTGTTGGCGATGGTGCGATCGTAGGCGTATCCACTGCCAGCAGAGTCTCGATCGGAACAAGCGTGGGGGTAGCGACACTTAATGTCGGCGTATCAAGTGTCGGCGAGGGAAGAGGCGTGGTTGTCGCGGGGATCGCTTGTAAGTTACAGGATGTCAAAATCAGAGCGAACACGCCAATCCATAAGTAAAATCTCATCATTCCTCCTTTGCAGGGTCAAAATCTTAACCACTTGATGGATTTACCACAATAGCTCTTTGGATATGTTCAGAACACAAGGAACAGGTTACGGCCTCACTTTTAAAAAACTTATACGATGTGATTACGCTGAGTATAATAGCACTATCTCAGCAGGAGGAAAAATGAAACGCATTCATATCCTAATACTATGCATGGTCATACTTACACTTAGCAGTTGCGACTTAAAATCTGCGCCCGTGATCGGCGGCTTTTTCCCAACAGATACCCCTACCGCGACACCCACCTTTACGCCAACACTGACACCAACCGCCACCCCGACAGAAACACCAACGTTGACGCCAAGCCCCATCCCCACAGACACACCAACGATCACCCCCACCCCAGGGCCATTTTCATTCAGCGATGACTTTTCCAACGCCAACGCGCTCGGCAATTACAGTTGCAATAAATGCACTGTCAAAGATGGCAGGTTGGTCTTCGGCCCCTTCGAGCCTGTAGATAACCTCGGCGAACAATTCAGCCTGATCGTCTGTGAAGCCTGCGGCAAACATACTTACTATCGCGTGAGCGTGGATGCCACATACGTAGATGGCCCCACCGATCGCTACTTTGGTCTCACGGGATTGATCAGCGCCAGCTCCAATAACCTTGATCGAGTGATCTACTTTGGCACATCCACGTGGCAGGTGTATATAGTTCGTGATTACGATTATAAGAAGGGCTTTCTAACAGACCTGAACGGAAACGTCAGCGGATATTTGAACCCAAGCGTGGCTACCAATAACATCGTGATGGAAGTCAAGCCATCTGCCCAGCCCAATCTTGTGGATGTCTATTTCACGATCAACAATGGCCTTCTGTACGTTCTGTATTCTCAACCAGCCACACCTACAAGTGCAGGGATGGGAATGAGCTTCCACTCGATGACCGTTGCCTTTGACAACTTCAAGTATGAAGAGATTGAAGTGAAATAGCCGCTTCACGCTTCCATTGATTTGTTTCAGCTTTCTGACACATCTCGTAATCTGACAGTTCGTCTCCGATTATGGTAAAATGTTTTAGAACATTTTTTCTGTTTTAAAAAGGAGACGATCATGAGCAAAAAAGTTTTGGTCTTCGTCGGAACAAGCAAGGGCGGCTTTATCTTCGAAAGCAACGAGAAACGCAAGAAGTGGCAAAGAAGCGATATTCAATTTAAAAGTTGGAACGTGATGCACATCCAAATGGACCCGCGTGACCAGCGCTTGCATGCGGCAACGAGTCACTTTGTGTATGGTCCTACCACCCACTATTCAGATGACTTTGGCAAAACGTGGACTCAAGCCAAACAGGTGCCTCTCCTTACGCGCTCGTCAAATTCTGGCAGACCCGCCAGCACTGTGGACGAAGCCTTCCGCTCCGAAGGCGGTGAGAGCATCGCAGACAAGCCTGAAAAAATGATCAAGGTGTGGAACATTCAGCCCGGACGCGAAAATGAACCGAATGTTTTATATGCTGGTGCACAACCTGCGTCCTTCTTCGTCTCCAAAGACCGCGGCGAAACATGGACTTTGAACGAGAGTCTGTTCGACCACCCTCAACGCGGACAATGGAATCCCGGCGCAGGCGGCTTGACCTTGCACACCATTTTATTGGACCCCACAAATCTAAACCGAATGTATATTGCCGTCTCTGCCGCAGGTTGCTATCGTACTGATGATGGTGGAAAAACATGGGCACCTTATAACAAGAATGTGCGTGCCGATTTTTCGCCGATCAAGTTTCCTGAGTTCGGTCAATGCGTGCATAAAATGGACATGCACCCATCCAACCCCAATGTGATCTATCAACAGAATCATTGTGGTGTCTATCGCAGTGACAACGCAGGTGAAGACTGGATCGATATTGGTGAAGGGAAATTACCGGCTCGATTTGGCTTTCCCATAGCAGTACATCCCACTGACCCGAAAACAATTTACATTGCGCTTGAAGAAAGCGATGAATACCGCATGAGCGTGGACGGGAAATTTTCTGTGTGGCGTAGTCGAGATGCAGGTGATTCGTGGGAACGCATGACAAAAGGCTTACCGGAGAAAGCCCATCTGGTTGTTCTGCGCGAAGCCATGGCAACCGACACATTCGAAGATGCCGGGATATATGTTGGCACAAATACCGGACAATTGTTTTACTCGCGGGATTCAGGAGACAGTTGGGAGTTGTTGGCAGATTACTTGCCACCGATCCAATCGGTAGAAGCGGCTGTCATTTAATAGATTTTGTAGGGGCGACCCAATGGGTCGCCCCTACATTTTTTACGGTTGCAAACACGCAGGGATGGAATCACTCAATCCGTCTGGATTTTGTGTTGACCCATTTTCATCGTAAATTTTCACAAACTTGATCTCAGAGAACTGCTTGAGATTGTAGGTGAGTAAGTCAGCGACGGTGTAGGTGGCACCAGCGCGGTTACATGTCCCTTTGAGGTAGAGGTGGGCAACGCTATCAATGACTTCAAACTTGCTGTAGCCTGTGAAGCCATTCTTTAGGTTGATCCAGCCGTAGGTATATTTTTCGGTTGCACCGGGGCCTTTGAAATATTCATCCAGTACTGAACCAATGACATTGCTCGTCCGCGCCCAACGGACTCCGGTCCGCTCGAAGGGAGGGATGTTGTTGGTGTAAGCATAGTTACCCACAAAGTACACATTGACTTTGACATACAACGGCGTAGCGGTTGGCCGCCGAGTTTGTGTAGGCGTTGGTGTGCGTGTGGGCGTGCGAGTGAATGTCGATGTACGAGTAGGCGTCGGTGTGCGGGTCACGGTAGGCGTACGCGTATTTGTCGGTGTGCGTGTTACAGTTGGCGTACGCGTGGCAGTAGGGGTACGTGAAGGAGTAGCTGTCCGAGTTGGGGTTCGAGTTTTGGTCGGCGTTGGAGTTTTCGTTGGCGTACGGGTATTGGTCGCAGTACGTGTTGCAGTGGGTGTACGCGTATTAGTAGGCGTGCGTGAAGATGTAGCAGTACGTGTTGGCGTACGTGTAAAGGTTGCAGTCGGGGTTTTGGTCGGTGTGCGTGTGAACGTTGGCGTTGGTGTCTTGGTCGGTGTCCGCGTGACCGTAGGCGTGGGCGTCTTCGTCGGCGTTCGTGTCACTGTCGAGGTGGGAGTGCTGGACGGCGTACGAGTGACAGTCGGTGTAAAGGTTTTCGTAGGAGTCTTTGTCAGTGTTGGCGTAAAAGTTGGGGTGACAGTGACAGGCGCGGGCGGAGTCGGAGTCGCGTCTCCCTGGAGGATGAAACGAACAGCGTCGGCACCAACTTCCAAATTGGCGATGCTGGCGGATTCATCCTGAGTCCGATTTGAGATCTCAATGTATTCGCCTCCTGCACCTGTGAAGTTGTATTTACCAACGTAGACCCATCCATCGGTGACGTAGTAAATGTTCGGAAATACCGATTGATTGATAACAACCTGGTCGTTTTTGCCTGCATGGCTGATGGTATACAGGGCGCCCTGACTTGTGGCTTTGATGGCAGGGATGCGAATATAAACTGAATAGACACCGTCTCGCGAGCCTTGCGGGAATGCCCATTGCGCAGAACAGGTTGCCGCAGAGGTGCGCGGCTTGGAATAACTCATGCTTCCATTCTGTGCGCTCCCCGCAGAAGTTTGAATCCAACAACTATCGGGAGTTTCATCGAATTCCAGCGAGCCATCATCGATGATGATGCCGCCACTGGGTCTGGCTGGATAGGCCAATTCCTGGCCTGATGGATAAATGGCCGCACCATAATATGCAAGTGACGGATACGCCACCCATAAGGATTCTTTTTGTTGCGGCACCCACGGGCTTGATCCGCTCCCCTTCCAACCATAAGGATCAACCGATTTGTTGTTGACATCGCGCACAAGCAAATGCAAATGCGGACCGGATGAGTTACCTGTGGTGCCGCTAATACCCAACATTTCACCATGCGGAACGAACGTACAACCCGGCGAAGAACATGCCTGCACAGCGACAGAGCTCATGTGTCCATAGTAGGTGTTGTAACCATTCGAGTGATGCAAGCGAACATAAATGCCGAGGTTGGTCTTGTGATTTTGCGGGTCCCACCAACCGGCGTAAACAACCTGATCGGCATCCGCGGCGGCATAAATAGGACGATAGGAAATGCCATAGTCCACGCCATCGTGCCCATCGTAATAAACCCAATCGCCGAGACTGTACGACCAGTACCCGCCACTGCCCGCATTACAAACCCCGCTTTGCGGTGGACGAGTGCCGGAAGGTTGAGGGGATGGACAATTCTTGTTGGCTACATCACCAGAGTATGCAATGACTTTGTTATCGTAGGTATAGTTGGGAGTGGAATGATCGAAGATGGATTCTTGTGAAGCCGAGCCCGGGTAAGGCGGATATAAAAATGGCGTGACCACCTGTGCAGGCGCAACGTCACGTTCCGCAGAGGCGCCGCGCGCACTGAGCAGGATTCCGCAAAGGAGGATGGCTGTGAAGAAGTTTTTGATGGAACGGGTCACAAGTTACTCAAATAATAATTTTTCTTTTGTTAGGGGCGACCCTTCAATACCATCCATCATATCCGTTTGGAGTAGCGCATTGCCAACAATCCTGATCGCTACACCCTGACGGGTCGCCCTTACATTGTAGTACATCAAGGTTCCGGTGTGGCTCGCGAAGAAGGAATGGACTGAAGTGTGGTCAAAACCTTTTCCGCGTCGGCGATACATGCATCGACTTGTTCTTCGAACGAGACTTGAAAGCCAGTGATGATCTTTCCATCGCCGCCTGTATACGTCACGAACTTTTTTACTCCATTCTCAAAAGCGGTTCCAACAGAGAACGTGACTTTATCTCCATACATCATATCCTGCTCAACCGAAATGTTGGCAGGCAGGCCGCGACCCGATGTGACCGAGATCACACAGTACGGGATATTCCGATGACCGATGGCAAAGTAGCCGAATTGATCTTGCGTAAGCGCCCACAATTGCGGGTCATAAAAAACACGGAAATCAAAGCCGGGTTGAGAATCACCGAGGTATGTTGGTGTGCCGTCCCATGCGAGCAGTGCGGGCGCGTTGGGATTTTCCGTTGGCAGTTCAAGCGGCGGTAAAGATGTTTCTGTAGGAGTGACAGAAGGTGTAAATGTAGGTTCGGGTGTAAAGGTCAGAGTAGGTTCAGCTGTCGGCGTATCTTCTACAATAATAGGCTGAGCCGTAGCCGTGACGTCTGCCAGTGCAGGAGCTTCCACCGCCTGGGTATATGCGACCGCCGCCTCTGTAGGAGCCGCAGCGGAGCCACAGGAGGTAACCATTAAAGTTAGGATCAGGATAATGATGATTCGACGAATCAATTCGACTCACTTTCGCATCCACGCGGGACAACAAGTTGCTTCCGTTCCGAAAGGCTTTATCTCAAGGTTGGCAGAATTTGTGTCCGCGATGTGCACTAGTATTCTACCATTTACGACTATATTGAATACCAAAGTGTTCCCGTCCGGTGACCAGTACGGAGTCTCTGCATGGCCTTCTGTTAAATGCGTGACTTGAGTCAACTTCCCGCTTGCGACATCAACGATATATATATTGCTTATCAATGCATCGCTGGATCGATTCGCGTTTTCGTCTTCTGGATTCTCGCGTAGGACGAACGCAATTTGCTTCCCATCCGGTGACCAGTTCGCCGCATATCCGTGACCTGCATCTGCATCGGCCAATTTGCGCGCGTTCACACCGTCGGCATCCATGATCCACAACTCCCCTACTGTGAAGGGAGTTTGTGTATCGGGGGTTTTGATAAAAGCGATTTGTTTTCCATCGGGAGAAAAACGTGCGAAGGAAATATAGTTGAATTGATCGGAATACAGCAACTGTGTTGTTCTTCCATCGTTTCGTGTAAAGTAGAGTTCACTCCCGGCGCCAAGCCCGCGCGAGAGGGTGAAGATGAGATCTTTTGAATCAGGTTTGGCGGAGAGATCGTAGGTGAATTCGGGAATGGACAGAATATCTTGTGCGCCATCCGTATCCACGCGGACGATTTGCGGACTGCCGAGCGAATCTATTTTTAGATATGCGGACTTGCCGTTACTCGTCCATGCGAGGAAGTGGGCATCAGAGGAGGAAATGGGTTGAGAAACAGAATCAGTTTCGGTGTTAAGGAAAAGAACCGTCTGCCCGTTGGGACAATTTAATTCGATGAGGAGAAACTGTCCGCTAGGAGCAGGGAACGTGTTGAAGAGTCCACAAGAAGGAGGAATGTGAAAGGGAATCTCTTTTGTGAGTTGAAGGTCTGCGGAGTATTCGAGGAAGGCAGGAGGGTCGAAGCGGTAGAGGATTAAGGAGGTTGTGAGAGGTGGAGATGAATTGCAAGAGGAAAGAAGAAAGAGGAAAGGGAAAAGTATTGCGTATTGCGTAATTCGTAATTGACGGCGCATGAAAGATATTATACAGGCGGGGTTATAATCTAATCATTAATCGTCAATCATAAATCCAAAATCGGAAATCAAAATGCATATACTCGTAACCAACGACGACGGGGTATTAGCGCCAGGTCTTCTGGCTCTCGCACAGGAAATGCGTAAACTCGGCAAGGTGACCGTGTTCGCGCCGGATAAGAACTGGTCGGCATCGGGACATGTGAAGACGATGGAACGTCCGTTGCGCGTGAAGGAGGTGACGCTCGCAGATGGGACATCCGCTTTTACATCGGACGGTGCGCCTTCAGATTGTGTCGCTATTCTTTTGCTGGGATTCGTTCAAGAGGAAATTGATATTGTAGTTTCGGGGATCAACCCGAACGCCAATATCGGGCATGACATCACCTACTCAGGGACGGTCACTGCCGCGATGGAGGCTGTCATTGCTGGGGTGAAAGGCATCGCAGTCTCAATGGATTCGCCTGAGGGATACAAAGGTCAATTGGAATATTCCACTGCCGCCATTGTGGGCAGGCGTGTTGTGGAAAAAGTGATCGCAGATGGGCTGCCTGATGGCGTTGTGTTGAATGTCAACGTCCCATATCGAAAAGAAAATGAACTGGCGGGGTATATGGTCACACGGCAAGGATTGCGCGTCTACCGCGATGCACTCGATGAACGCATCGACCCGCGCGGCAAACCCTATTTTTGGATCGGTGGCGAAGCGCCCACCGGTGTATTCGAAGAAGGTTCAGATTTCGGCGCGTTGCAGGATGGGTACGTATCCATCACACCGTTGCAATTGGACTTAACGAGTTACAAGGCTTTGGATGTGTTGAGGAAATGGAAATTTTAATAGACCGTAGACAATGGACAGTCGACCGTTTGTGAGTGAATACGGTCCACCGTCATTGGTCCATGATCAAGTTCCGGGGAGGGAACATGAATGTCGCAAGTTATACACAAGAGCAGATGAATACTCTGCGAAAAGTCTTTCACAAGCTAAATCGCTTCATGGTATGGATGTGGAAGATGGGCTGGGGAAAGATGATTAACTCTTGGCCTGCGGTGGTGGGCCGCATTATGGTCATCAAACATCGCGGACGAAAGAGCGGCAAGGAGTATCTCACGCCGGTCAACTATGCAATTGTTGACGGTGAGATCTATTGCACGGCAGGCTTCGGATCCATTTCGGATTGGTATCGCAATATGCAGGCAAACCCCGATATAGAATTATGGCTTCCTGAAGGGAAACGGAAGGCGCACGCGGAAGATGTTTCCGATTCACAAAACCGTTTGTTTTTGTTGAGGCAAGTGCTCATCGCATCAGGCTTCGTAGCTCCGCTGTTTGGGATTGACCCGAAGAAAGTGAACGATGAACAATTGGATGTTCTTTCGAAGGAATATCGTATCGTTCATTTTATAATGGACAAAGAGTTATAAACCATGACCGAAGAAACTATCCAAGCCTATTGGCAGAAATTCCTATCTACCCTCCCAGCGGACTCTCCCTACCATTCAAAGAGTTACGCTGCCGAAGGTTGGGGGGATAGCCCTGAGATGGCAGATGAACTTGGTGCTTTGATCGCTCAAGGGACAAAGACCGCAACTTGTGGCTCTGTTTGGGAATGGGGAGAGAATCCCCTTCCACAGGCGGGACTCATTACGATTGTACTGAACGGACAAGATGAACCGCTGTGCATTATCGAAGCCGTGGAAATAGCAATCCGTAACTACAATGAAGTGGACGCCGACTTTGCCCGCGAAGAAGCGGAAGGCGACCTATCTTTGCAATACTGGCGCGAATTGCACAAAGATTTCTTTTCACGTACGCTTCCCAAGATCGGGAAAGAATTTTCAGAAGATATGCCGTTGGTGTGCATGAGGTTTCGGGTGATATATAAATAACATAAAAACTCTATTGGCTAAGTATCTATGACACGTTTTGCTTCAGGCCCTGCAAGCCGTGGAAGTCAAAAATGGCTTCAATTTGCTATAAATGAAAAACAGCCTATTCTTGATTCAGAGGTTTTGGAGTGCTTACCAGAAAAAGAACGTCGTTCTATTACTTGGGTATCTCCAATCAAATCAGACGAATATGCTGAATACAGAGACAATGAATTCCTTGAACAATTGAACATCAAACTTTCTCACCACCCCCTGTTATCTTTTTGGCCTCGTAAGGGGCCACAATGGGATGGGTTAGCAAAAATGGAAGACGGGAAAGTATTGTTGGTCGAGGCAAAAGCACATCTCTCTGAAATGAGGTCGCCTGCTTCACGAGCAAGTGCATCATCATTGGAATTAATTCGCAAAAGTTTAGATGAAGTCAAATCTTTTCTTGGCATCAACCCAGAGAAAGATTGGTCTGGCACATATTATCAATACACCAATCGAATTGCACATCTCTATTTGTTGCGTGAACTTAACCAAATCCCTGCTTATCTTATATTCCTTTACTTCATCAATGACACAGAGATGAAAGGGCCAACTAGCAAAGCAGAATGGCAAACATCAATTCATGAGCTAGGAAATTATTTGGGATTACCCGTACAGCACAAACTATCAAAATATATTTTGCACGTTTATCTTGACATATCATTGCTTCAATAAGGAAAACAATAATGCCCTACCTCGCATCAGACACCCGTTACGACACTATGACCTACAACCGCACAGGCAAAAGCGGCCTCAAACTGCCCGCCATATCGCTCGGCTGGTGGTACAACTTCGGCGGCGTCGATAAGCTTGAGAACGGACGTGCCATCGCACGCCGCGCCTTCGATCTCGGTGTCACACACTTCGATCTCGCCAACAACTACGGTCCCCCTCCCGGCTCGGCCGAAGTCACATTCGGTCAACTCTACAAACAAGATTTCCATCCCTACCGCGATGAACTCATCATCTCC
The DNA here is from genome assembly GCA_016721115.1 of Candidatus Defluviilinea proxima. Taxonomy (NCBI): domain Bacteria; kingdom Bacillati; phylum Chloroflexota; class Anaerolineae; order Anaerolineales; family Candidatus Villigracilaceae; genus Candidatus Defluviilinea; species Candidatus Defluviilinea proxima. The sequence continues at coordinate 2,061,781 of JADKIW010000001.1, read as the reverse complement.
ACCAAGGCGGGCTACGACATGTGGCCCGGTCCCTACGGCGAATGGGGTTCTCGCAAATACATGCTCGCCAGCCTCGATGCATCCCTCAAACGCATGGGGCTCGAGTACGTCGACATCTTCTACAGTCACCGCCCCGACCCCGACACCCCGCTCGAAGAGACGATGGGCGCGCTCGACTCCGCCGTCCGCCAGGGCAAAGCTTTATATGTTGGCATCTCAAGCTACAGTCCAGAACAGACGCGGCGCGCAGCGCAAATCCTAAAAGAGATGGGCACACCCTGCCTCATCCATCAACCGTCATACAACATGTTCGATCGTTGGATCGAGGGCGGGCTGTTGGATGTTCTGTCCAACGAAGGAATCGGATGCATCGTCTTCTCGCCTCTCGCGCAGGGACAGCTAACTCAGCGATACTTGAACGGCATCCCCTCTGACGCCCGCGCCAGCAAAACCGAACGTGTGTGGTTGACGTCGGATACTGTTGAAAAGAATTTGCCCAAGGTAAAGAAACTCAACGAACTCGCCGAACAGCGCGGACAATCCCTCGCGCAAATGGCCATCGCATGGACGTTACGAAATCCCGTTGTCACATCATCATTGATCGGCGCAAGCAGTGTCAAACAATTGGAAGAAAGTCTCGGCGCGTTGAACAATCTGAAGTTCAGCGCTGATGAGTTAAACAATATAGAAAAGATATTAAGCTAAAATCACAGAGTATAAAATGTCATCAAGAACAAAGAAAATACTGTTAGCAGTTTCCATAACCTTGTTAGTGGGAGTTGTTTGTGTGGGGTTGTTCTTTGTACGAGCACAAACCTCGAACACATTAACCTTACCTGCAAAAAAAGAGGCGGAGCCAATTACCAAGGTTCTCGGGGATTTCCGCTCGATTGATGGAACGAATTACCTGATCGCATCTGTCACAGGTGAAAATAATGACTCCAGTGTTCTTAACGAGCTATTTTCGTCTGGTAGATGGTACGGCAGTGGGTATGGATACAACCAATTTAACTTGGTGTTTCTTGATATTACAACAGAAGAAGTGTATCCACTTTTAACGACCAATGATTTTGAAATCATTACCATGGAAGGTTTTCCAAAGCCAGTTTTGAATTTCAATAACCAACCCGATCCACAGCAACCGACCAAGCCTATAGATTGGTGGCTTTTCTCCATAGCCAAAGCGGACACGGATAAAGATGAGGAACTTTCATCCCTTGATAAACAAACCATCGCCATATCAGATGTTGGAGGCAGAGGGTATACTGAAATTATTTCTGATGTAGACGATCTACTCGGCACCGCATTTAAAAATGGCAATACACTATTAGTCATTTATCGTTCAAATGGCAAGAATTATCTTGCACACATTGACCTGCCATCTCGTCATTTGAATAGCACAGAAGAATTATCTTTAGGAGAAGAGATCCAATGAGTTTTCTCAAAAAACTATTCAGTACACCTACCGCCGCTCAAAAACGATATTACACATTCAAGGTCAAATGCAATCGTTGCGGCGAGATCATCGAAGGTCGCACCGACCTCGATAATGATCTAAGCATTGAATTCGAAGACAATCGCAATGTCTACTTTGCCCGCAAAGTATTGATGGGCAGTGGCGGCAAGTGCTTTCAACAGATCGAAGTGACATTGAAATTCTCATCCACACGCGCTGTGATGGATGAACAGATCCAAGGCGGGACGTTCGTGGAATAGACGATAGACCATGGACGATGGACAATATTTCACGGTCAATGGTCCATCGTCCATGGTCAGAAAGGCATCATGCAATTCTCATCCCCTCCCAATCAACAAGCCTATTACGAACAAGTATGGAACCTTGTCCGCCAGATCCCACACGGAAAGGTTGCGGCGTATGGTCAAATTGCGTTGATGTTGCCCCCACCCAATGGTGTGGAGTTCGAGGCGTATAAAACATTCGGTCCGCGTTGGGTGGGCGGCGCGATGGCGGCCTGCCCCGACGATGTACCGTGGCAACGAGTCATCAACTCACAAGGCAAGATCAGCGAACGCGCTGGTGCAGAACGGCAACGTCAATTACTCGAGGAAGAGGGCATCATCTTCGTCAAAGACAAGGTGGACATGAAGAAGTACGGCTGGAAAGGTCCCAGTGAGGCGGATGAGCCAAGACAAGAAACGTTGTTTTAGAAATAAGAATCATCATGGAACTCTGCGACATCTTTGATAAACATGGAACACCCACAGGCCGCATCGTTGAGCGCGGCACTGAATTATCTCCAGACGAATTCTATCTGGTCGTCCAAGTGTGGATTCAGGATGAACACAACAACTACCTCATCCAGCAACGAGGACGGCACCTCGAATCAGGTCCGGGAATATGGGCAACTACAGCAGGGTATGTACTGGCTGGCGAGCAAAGTATAGATGGAGCCATCCGTGAGGTAAAAGAAGAGTTGGGGATCCAGCTGTCCCTTAGACAATTGACGCGAATGGATAGACACACTCTCGACAATCGCGTTGAAGACGTTTGGGTGGCAAATGTCATAAAAGATTCGATCAAGCCCATCCCCGGCGATGAAGTGGCCGATTGTAAATGGGTTTCTAAACCTGAGTTGGCAGAGATGGTCGATCATGGGAGTTTCTTTCGGTACAGCTACATCACAACCATGCTAAAGTAAATCCAACCCATTGTCATAAAAAAAATGGACTACACAATGTGCAGTCCATTTTTTGTTAATGGTTTTAGCTACTCAACCTACGGCCACTGCTCGCACGTCTTTTGATATTCGCCGCCGATATACTTGTTCCATTCATTGTGTGTCAAGTTACGTCCTACCAGGCGACAAGCCAGATCATGTACGGCGTTGAAGTCCCATTGCCAGACGTATACGCTCTTCTCGGTGGCAGAGATCAACCACTTGTCATTTTTGGATAGCTGAGTGCTTAAGACCAGATTCTCATGAGAAAGAACAACCGGCTCATCGGCAGGATTCTCCAAGTTCCAAATACGGATCGTCCCGTCCCAACCGTACGTCAACAACCAACGTCCATCAGATGTAAAAAGTTTCCCAGCCACTTGATCGGTATGCCCCGTCAAAACATAATATTTTTCAGGGTCATTGAGGTCGATCAACAACATATCTGTATTTGCATTGCTCGATAACCCGCCAATTGCCCATCTACCATCCGGACTGCTTTGCTGAAAGCCATAACTATTTGGGTACTTCACGTCCAGTTGCTTATGGGTCTGAAGGTCGTATAACGCCATGTTGTTCTCGACGGTTTGCAAAGCCAGCCAACGGCTACCAGAGCTGAAATTGAAATGCACCACATCAGGCAACTCAGCCTTGGACAAGCCATCCGTCAGATCATAGAGAAGAGTAACCTGCCCATCATTAGACAAAATCGTCATCCAACGATCATCAGCGCTAAAGATCGGAGATTGTCCCTGATCGAACGTACCCACTTTGACCGGCGTAGAGTCCGGGCTTCTCAAATCCAACAACCATAACATGTTCTTGTCATCAAAATAATAAAACGTGTTTTGCGATTCGGAAACACCGTAACTAAAAAACTCAGCTATTGGCGCGTCAGGCTTGGAAAGAGCCCACAGCTTTACTGTACCGTCCAACGCGCTCGTCAACAGCCAGGAATCAAGGTAAAGCCCACTGACGGAACCATTGAAAACAAGAGGAGCCTCTGAAAGTTTTTCGGCATTCCATAGATCAAAACTGTCTGTTCTTTGGATAGAGAACCATTTTGGTTTGGCATCAGGGATTTGCGCAACATACGCCCCGGCCACATTGGATAACTTCACCGCATCACTCAACCCTTTGGCTGTATCCCAGGCAAGGATCTCGACACTACTCTGACTGATCAACCAATGATCGATCTGATACAAGCCTGTAAGTGGAACACCCGTCCGATTGCCTGAAAGTATGACGGGCTCGCCTGGGTTTTGCAGGTCAAGCGCAAAGATCTGACCATACACCACATAGACAAACCAACGATCATCATTCGTAAAAGACGGCGATAGATATTGTCCATTATCCAGTGTGTTCTCGAACAATGGTTTTTCAGGGTGTTGCATATCCCAAAGCTGTATCTGTTTTGCACTGGTCACAACCAGATACCGTTTATCTGTGCTTGTGAAATACGATAGTGGTCCCTTCTGCGTAGTCTGCATAACAACAGATGGTTCATCTCCACTCAAGTCCATTACATAGACACTGTCCGGAGTATCCTGAACCAGAATGAAGTTCCCAAAGACGCGATAGTCTACCGCATAAGGGGACTTGATCGGAGCCGATAAAGGAACCGGGAAATTCCATAAACGCACTTGTTGGTCACCAGCCGCCACCAAGCGACTACCATCAGAATTAAAGTCCAACGAAGTCACAATCACATCAAAGCTGTTATAGGTGCGTGCTTGCGCTTCCACTAACGTCTTTCCAGCAAAATCCGCTGTCTTCCAAAAACGGACCTGACCATCGTAATCGCCAGTCGCCAGCCATTGACTATCCGGGCTAAAACGAACCGTCAATATAGAATCCTTGTATCCAGGCAGTTTGATTCGGGAAAAACTATTCAAACTCCAAACTTCTGCGCTAATTCCGCCAACAGATGCCACCCAACGTTCATCGGAACTGAATGCAATCAGCCCCCCGCCAGTATCGGAATCGAGGCTGTTCGCTGATGTAGCATTTTTAGTCAACGTGCTCATATTCCACAAGCGGAGTTTGTTCAACCCATCCGATTGAGACGTGGAAAAGCCGCCCAACCATTTCCCCTTATCGCTAAAAGTCAGGTGTGTGATCGGTGAACCGAGCAGGTCTATTACGATCGGTTCTGTCACTTGATTTTTTACATTCCATACAGACATGCTAGGGCCGGCAGACGGATTCGAGTTGCTAAAAGAAGAGATAGTAGAAGGACCTTGAAACGCCACTGCCAGCCAGTTACCTTCTGGGCTAAATACGATGGGTATAGCGCCTCTTCCAAATTTATCCTTCTTGCTGAAAAGGGTTGGTTGACCATCCGGCAGGTCTGCCACGTTCCAAGTATAGATACTCCCATCATTCAAACCCACTGCTAACAAAGGTTGTTTGCTTTGGGCAGAACTAAAGGCCATGGATATTGGTAAGCCAACATTTGCCGGTAGATCAAGTGTTTGTGAACCCGCTTCGAGATCATTCAACGCCCAAACCCGAACTCCACTTTTTTGTGCGTCGCTATCGTAATAGATCACTCCCAGCCATTGACTATCCGGGCTAAAGGCAATTTCCAGGTCAGATGTATATGAATCACGAACTAAACTTAGTCTGCTATCTTTAGACATCAAGGTGACAGGCTGAACATTTAATCCCTTGGAAAGGTCGCTCACCTGAACATCTCCATCGTCGCTAACACCCACCAACCAATGATCATCTGGGCTAAAGAGCGCCAAACCGGCAATGGAAGAATATGTCTGCATGGGAATGCCACTAAAGCCCACTAATGATTCACGCAGAGAAGTTTGCACAGATGGTCGTATCGTTCCTTTTTTCAAACTGGTCCGATAAGATTCAAGGGCCAACAGAATCCCAAGTTGACGGCTCTGCGTCAACCGTGATTGAGCGGCCAAACCAGAGATCAATGCATTCTGAGCCTGCTCTTCCGCAATTCCTCTTTGTGTATCCGCCTCATTTTTTGCGGCTACCGCAGTTGACTCCGCCGCCACAGCTGTAGCGCGCTGATTATCTGCAATGGCCTTTTGGGTCAGCGCATCATTCTTCGCCGCGATGGCTGTCTTCTCACTACGAACAGAAGCCTGCCACTGGAACCCAGCCACAATCGCCGCAAACACAGCGAATGCAAGCAAGATACCGATCCCTGCCATCAACCGCCTTTGTTGCTGGCGGTGATGTGTTCGGCTGGTGAGGATATATTCGCCTTGCAATTCATTAGGTGCCGGGTTTTTACCGATCCCAGAAACCTGCCAACGTTCGGCTTTATCAATTTCAGCGTCCTTCAAAAGATAACTTTTCCCCTGTTGGTTTTTCTGCCAGTCAATAGCACGCAATAACAACCGTGTATGCTCACGAGCATGTTCATAATCCGCTTCAAGCGCTTGCGTCACCTTGAGAATGGAATCCTCAAATTTATTCTTTTGTCCAGCATGAGGCGTGAAATAGACCCAGTTGATATGCCCAATCCCCTCAGGCGCAGGCATCGGCTCAAATTTTTTGAAAACAACAGGGATCACCCGTTTCTTCAGTTTGAGCGCCTCACGCAACTCCATCAAACAATATTCTGACTCCAAATAACTCGGGCTCAGGATACAAATGAACGCATCAGAACTCTCAATGCCGCGCTGGATCTCATCAGAAAAGCCCTCCACACCCGGCGGCAGATTCTCCCAGTCCACCCATATATTACGGCCCGTTTCTTTCAAGCCATGATAAAACTTTTTGGCAAACTCGACATCAGCACGGCGATATGAGATGAAAATATCACTACGTTCCATACATCCTCTCCTATCTGGCACACTACCAAAAATTGAACTACAAAATTATACCCCCCTAAACGATAAACCCCACCCAAATTAGAAGATTACGAATCGCGACAACAAACGCCTCATCCTTAACTTATAGCTGGGTCCGCTATCCCAAGCCCTTACTCAGCTGACAGATGGGCTTACCGATCACTTTTGCTTAACTCGTTCATAATGACGTCGCGCCTTGGCACGGTTTCCACATAAATCCATCGAACACCAACGACGGGCATGGGTACGGCTCGTATCATGGAAGAACCACCCACACCCTTCACATTGCTTGATCTTGCCCGGCGTAATGGACAGTAACAAATCCATCGCGGAGCGAATAGCTTCATACTCGATCTGTTCCAAAGCATCATCAGCAGTAAACGCCATGGAGTATTGATTATCGCTGAAAACGACTTTTAACTTTGCCGCCTTTTCCTGCCACAGCGCATTGAATGAATCCAAAGTCTTTTTAGAAGGAGAAGCCGAACGAACAAACGGGGCAAATAATTCAAATAACAGCGCACGGGTCTGCAATAATTTTTCAAACGACTGCCCGTCCGCTGGCGGAGCGATCTTCTTCCCCACTGGTAAAACTCCAGCGGCCTGAGCCCAACGCAAAGCTACATTACTGTCCGTGAGAAATTCCTGTTCAGGAGGCGTATGCAAATGATCGAATGTATTGCAAAGATCAAGACAAAACTCGCCACCAACAAAGAAAGTTTGAAATTCACTCATGTGTTTCTCCATGCAGATTCTGACGTCAGAATATATAACCAGTATATCACTATTGACAGGTTAGCAACAATCCATTACTATAACCCCTATAAAAACACATACTGGTTATAAAGGATTGAAGAAATGAAACGATATTTTTTTGTTCTCATAAGTTTGCTACTGGTGATCTCTGCCTGCACCCCACAAGCAACCACCACACCGGAGGCAGTTGCGCCAACCATTGAGGTAACACCCACGCTTGCCGCGCCCACCCAACCTGCCTCCATATTTGATTACGACACATCACGCCCATTTGATGTACAGATCAACTCACAGAGTGAACAAGATGGCGTCACGATCACCGATTTGAGCTACGCCAGTCATGACCCAGGTTTTTCAGTCAATGGACGTACCATCGCTTATCTGGTCACGCCCAAAGGTGAAGGCCCTTTTGCGGGCGTGGTGTTTCTGCATTGGCTTGGAAGCCCAAACGGCGGCCGCAAACAATTTTTAGAGGAAGCTGTAAATCTTGCTCAACACGGCGTAGTAAGTTTGTTATTGCAAGGATACTACCCATGGATGACGGTAACCACACTCGACGAAACGGATCGTCCACGCATTCTCGGGCAGATCAAAGAAATTAGCCGAGGCGTTGACTTTTTGCTGACGCAACCCAATGTTGACCCTCAACGACTTGGATTTGTCGGGCACGATTACGGAGCCGTTTTTGGTGGCACAGTCGCAGGTGTCGATAAACGTGTAAAAACATACGTGTTGATCGCGGGCGTTCCCACTCTCGGGGATTTCCAGCAAGTCGGTATCAAGCTTCCTGATGGATACTTGTCGTTCATCGAAGACCTCGATCCTGTCCGTTATGTATCGAAGGCATCGCCAGCCAGTATCTTCTTCCAATTTGCCAAGAATGATCAATTTGTCTCTGAAGAGATGGCAAATCAATTTGCAGATGCGGCCAGTGAACCTAAGAAAGCCACATGGTACGACGATCACCACCAGATGGCAAACGAGACCGCTAGCGCAGATCGCCTTGCATGGCTAACAGAGCAACTTGGATTATCGGTACCAAAGTAAATACGATAGAAACCAAAGTTCAGGCTTATAAAATAGAGCGACACTCTGTACAATCGCATCATGAAACGACTCCTAACTTTCATCACAAGCCTGCTCCTATTTCTATCTGCCTGTACATCACATCCAAAATCTGTTTTTGATTACGATAGCTCCGTCCCGTTCGATGTAACGATCAACTCGCAAACCGAACGGGACGGGGTGATTGTCACCGATCTGAGCTACGCCAGCTATGACCCGAACTATTCTGTGTCCATGCAGGGACGTACCGTCGCCTATCTGATCACACCACAAGGGAATGGTCCATTTGCAGGCGTGATCTATATGCACTGGCTGGGCAATACAAACAGCAGTCGCAAGGAATTTTTAGAGGAAGCTGTACAACTTGCGCAACACGGAGTCATCTGTCTGTTGCCGCAGGGATATTATCCGTGGATGTCTTTCCCTTCACAGGATAATGATGATCGTCCCTTGATCGTGGGGCAAGTCATCGAGATGCGCCGCGCAATCGACTTTCTGTTGACTCAACCCAACATCGACTCAAATCGTCTCGGATATATTGGTCACGACTATGGTGCGCTGTACGGCGGAGTTTTGGCTGGTACTGACCAGCGTATGCAAACTTATATCTTGATCGCTGGCTCACCCAGCTTTGGCGATCTAGATCCGTATTGGAATTTCAAGTCCAACGTTCCAGACCTTGACCCAATCAACTATGTAGCAAATGCAAACCCTGCGAGTCTCTTCTTTCAATTTGGGCGCAGGGACCAAACCGTCCCTGAGGAGCAGGCAAATCGTTTTTACGAATCAGCCAGCAGTCCGAAAAGAATCGAGTGGTATGACGATAACCATCAAATGCTTAGCGAGTCCGCACGGGGAGATCGTCAACAATGGCTCATCGAGCATCTTGATTTGAAATAAATACCGAAAAGAGAGCATATCAACCTCATGAGTAGAAAAATAATCCTCCTCGTTTTGGCAACAGCACTTTTGATATCTTGCACACCAACAGGAGCTGCTCCAACCATGACCGCTATTCCGCCGACAGTAACTTCCATTCCCGCACCATCCCAAGGCGATACCCGAACCGATGCAAAAGGGATCGAACAAGTTTGGGTGCCAGCAGGTTCATTCAAAATGGGAACCGATCAGGCAACGGTCGATGCACTGATTGCTCTCAAGCCACCCAGTTTTGTGGCAGGTGCCATGCTCAGTGAAATACCACAGCATGAAGTGACCATCACAAATGGCTATTGGATCGACAAGTACGAGGTCACCAACAAAGCCTTTCAGTCTTTCGTCAAAGATGGCGGATACACAACTCAGACATATTGGTCAGCAGAAGGCTGGGAATGGTTAAGCCATCAATTCGTTGATCAACTACCGCAGTATTGTGCGGGCAACCTGCCTGATAACCCCGTGGCATGTATTACCTGGTATGAGGCCGAAGCCTATGCAAAATGGCGCGGCGGACGCCTCCCCACTGAAGCAGAGTGGGAATACGCGGCACGAGGCCCTGAATCATTGGTATATCCGTGGGGCAATGAATTTGATCTCGATCGCTGTAACGTGGTTGACAGCACAAGCTTGAAACCTGTTGGCAGTTATCCAAACGGCGCGAGTTGGGTTGGCGCTATGGATATGGCAGGGAACGCCATGGAATGGGTCAACGATTGGTTGGGTGAGTATCCATCGGGCGCAGTGGAAAACCCAACGGGACCTGAGACAGGCGCAAAGAAAGTTGAAAAAGGCGGTTGGTGGGGTAGCACATTATTTGTTGCACGCTCTGCCTATCGCCATTTTGAAGACGCCCCCGATTATGGAGATGGGCACATCGGCTTTCGTATCGTCACGCCATAAAATGTGAGAGCCAGCTCAAATTGAACTGGCTCTCTTTTATTCGTCAAGTCGTTTCGCCCCTCGAAACTCATCGCGATTTCTTTCGATGTCAGCGTAATACGTCTCTGCCCAATTACATAACGCATTGAGGGGCCCGATCAATGTCTTACCGAGGTCGGTCAATTCGTACTCCACCTGTGGCGGGACAGTGGGATACACCGTGCGCTTCAGCACGCCATCCTGTTCGAGTTGACGAAGGGATTGCGTTAACATTTTTTGCGTGATGCCGCCAATTGTCCGTTGGAGTTGGTTGAAGCGCACAGGCCCGCCTGAAAGCGCATAAATGATCAACACGGTCCATTTATTAGCGACCAGATTCAATGCCTGTCGTGCAGGACAAGTCTCGTCCAACACATTGATCTCATCGTTATATTGAAGCATGTAGGTTTCCTCCGGGTAACCAAGGCACTTTAAAGTGCGTTCTTGTAGTGATAAGTTCGCTTTGATATAGTGAACCAACGATTTGATTTTACCGTAAACAAAAGGTCATTATGAAAGCATTCATACTTCCACAAACTAAAGCAACCCTATCAGACGTCCCGTTACCCACTATAAAGCCCGGAGAAGTGTTGGTCCGCTTGAAATCTGCGGCGATCAATCATCATGAAATCTGGCTGGTAGAAAACGAAAAAGATTCACCACCTTTCATCCTCGGCTCAGATGGCAGTGGAGTTGTTGAAGCGGTCGGTGAACATGTTACAAAATTGAAGAAAGGTGATGAGGTCATCATCCACCCATCTCTGCATTGGGGTGAGCGCGAGGATGCTTATGGCGATAAATTCGTGATTCTAGGGTGGGGAAACAACGGCACATTTGCCGAAGCGATCTTGGTCCGCGAAGAAAATGTTTTCAAAAAGCCCACTCACCTTTCATGGGACTCAGCCGCAGCACTCCCGTTGGCTGGGCTTACAGCATATCGTGCGCTGTTCAAAAAAGCGGACCTGAAAGCGGATGAGACAGTTTTAATCCATGGCATCAGCGGAGGCGTGGCAGTATTCGCTATGCAATTTGCACTTGCTATCGGTGCAAAGGTAATCGCCACATCAACAAGTGACAAAAAGCTACAACGCGCTCAAGAACTTGGCGCAACGATCACGATCAACACGAACAATTCAGATTGGGATCAAAAAATCAAAGAGCAACTTGGCGAAGGCGGAGTTGATCTTGTAGTTGATAACCTTGGCGGAGAATTTACATCGCGCAGTTTGGGTTTGTTACGACGAGGCGGCAGACTGGTCAGTTATGGAAGTACAGCGAATCAATTTTCCAATATCGATATGCAGGACCTTTTCTGGCGGCAATTGACGATCATCGGCTCCACGATGGGAAGCCCCGCTGATTTTGCAGATATGCTCGCGTTTGTTTCCAAACACAACATCACACCTGTGGTCGATTCACTCCACCCTCTCGAAAAAATCAATGAAGCCCTCGCGCGCCAAAAGAACAGTGAACGATTTGGCAAAGTAGTTATGCAGATCGGAAAGCAACATGACACAAACTGACTTGAATGCCATCAGTCAAACCGCGCTTGATTACATCGAGGGCTGGTATGAATGTGACGAGTCCCGTGTGGGCAAAGCACTTCACCCTGAGCTCGTCAAAAGATTCATCGCTGACAACACACTTCACGGCATGGGCACTGTTGACATGCTCGACCTCATCCGCAAACGGGAGGGCGCAAAATTCACAGGTGATAGGCAGATCCAAATTACAGTGCTGGATGTGTTCAACGAAATCGCCGCTGTCAAAGTTGAATCAGCGCAATATTTGGATTATGTCCACATTGGCAAATTCAATGGCGAGTGGATGATCGTCAATGTGTTGTGGGGATTCAAATAAGGTCGCTTCATTCTTAACTGGAAGTTGGTTCTGTTACAAGAAGGTTAGTCCTTCTCCTTACCAGAGAAGGGCGTCTAACAATCAAGAAAGGTTATACACTATGAAATCCATAAAAGCATTACAAATTATCGGCGTCATATTTTTTATATTCTTATCGGCATGTACATCTGTTGCCACACAAGAAACTGTCAGCGTGGAAGCAACCCCTGTTGTTGTGACAGATGTCCCCTTACAGAGTGAGGCGCTTCCCATGTTTCGAGGAAGCCTCGATCATACAGGTATCTATGATGCGCCAGTGGTCCGCGAGCTGGGAGGAGTCCAATGGAAGTTCAAAGCGGAGGGAGCGATTGCGACCTCGGTTGTGCTCGCAGATGACATCGCCTACTTTGGCGATCAGACTGGCAATTTATATGCGGTGAACAAAAACAGTGAGAAAGTTTGGAGTTTTCACACGGAGAAGCCGATTAACTCCACACCATCGGTTGCGAACGGGATTGTATATTTCCAAAGCAACGATGGGTTCACATATGCACTAGATGCGAAAAGCGGTGAACTCAAGTGGAAGGTTGATACTGGCCCCGAACGACCCACGGATTACGACAATATCAGTTCATCACCTGCTGTGCAAGATGGGATTGTGTACATCGGCGGGAACAATGGCAAACTCTATGCGCTCAACGCCGATACAGGCGCGGAAGTATGGACAGTGGATGCACTGGGATACAACGCAGTGCGAAGTTCGCCTGCGATTGATGGTGATACGGTGTACTTCACTGCCGAGAGCACACTCCTTGCATTGGATCGGAAGACAGGCGCTGAGAAATGGAGATACAAAGCGATCACCATCACTCGTTCATCGCCGTCGATTGGCGAAGGGATTGTGGTCTTCGGTGATAGCGGCTCGAACATTTATGCAGTTGATAGTGAGACGGGTGTTGAGAAGTGGAAAAATCGCATCACCTATTATTGGGTGACATCCACCGCAACGATTGCAAATGGCATGGTGTATATCGGCGGAGACGATTCATATCTCAACGCGCTGGATGCAACAACTGGTGAAATGAAGTGGAGATTTAAAACGACAGGCGAAACGGTCTGGTCTTCGCCTGCGCTTGTGGAAGATGTATTGTATGTTGGCGATTGGAACTTCAGCAACATCACAGATGAGAATGGCAGTAAGCTTTGGGGTTATATGTACGCCATAGACACCAAGACAGGTACTGAACTGTGGAGATTCAAGACAGGCGGCAATATTGTTTCATCCCCGTTTGTGGATAAAGATGGCGTGATCTATTTTGGGAGTTTGGATGGGTATTTGTACGCGCTGAAGTAATAAACGGACTCTGTCACGGACTCACGGAATAAAACAGATTTTAACGCTGCCCGGCTAATTCCATTACCAGCGTATCTAATGCAAGTTCGAGGGTGAATTGTCCCGTTTTGACACCTTCGTCAATGGCGAGCAGTTTACGATACACATACTCTAACATTTCGATGGAAAAGCGACCCGCTTGTTGGGTCGTTTTTTCTGCTACAAAGGGATGGACTCCCAAAGCACGCGCAACATCATCTTTGTTGCCGCGTCCATCCAATATCTCACGCGCCTGAATCAGCAAACGGAATTGACGTATGACCATCCCCCATAACGAAAATGGATCTTCGCTCTCCAACAAGCGATATAAGAGATGTTGCGCAGATTTACCATTGCCGTTGGATAACGCATCGACAAAGTCAAACACGGACTGTTGCGAGGTGACGATACAGACCGCTTCCACATCGTTCGTGTTGATGGGTCGCGCCCAATTGACATACGCCAGCAATTTGGCGATCTCCATCCCTGCCTGACGCGTATCCACACCGACCATATCCTTGAGCATTTCGGCGGCACGCGGCTCAATCTGACCCTCTTGTTTCTTGGTCTCGTTGACGATCCAACCTGTCATCTCTTTTAAACGCGGGAGCATGAAGGCTTTGGTTTGAATCAGCTTATCGTTCTTCTCAGCCCATTTATTAAGCCAATGTTTCTCAGCTTCTTTCGGTTCAACGGATTCATACAACACAAGCCGAGTTGTATCTGGCGCTTTCTCGATATATTCGAGAAATTTCTTTCTTGAGGAAGCGTTGTTGTATTTCACAGATGGGTTGGACAACAATACCAGACGTCTCTTGGCGAGGAAGGGCATGGCATTGATGGCGTTGTTGAGGTCATTATCGCTGGCGGTGCGTGCATCGAGACGCGCCGTGTTCATGTCGGCACTGGTGGGGTCGGTGAAATCGGACTCAAAATCTTTGAGTTTGCGATTGATGGCGAATTCGTCGTTACCGAAGAGGAAGTAGATGTTGGGCATGAAGTTATTTATGCACGTAGGGGCGAGGTCCTCTCGCCCCGCATTATTGGATAAAACAACATTGGGCGGGGAGACCCCGCCCCTACAAATTTACTTCGTGATGATACGATGCACACCTTTGCGGACGAAGAGAATATTTGTGACTTGCATATTTCCCATGTCGGCTTCGGTGGTGATGTATTTTTGCAACCAGGGACCCAGCGGCTTGCTGAGAAAATATCCAAAGACAGCAAAGACCACAGCGAGAGGAATGAGGAAGAGTCGCCAACGGGTGGATTTTGCTCCTTGAAGCGGCGCCCAGGCAAAAGCCGCAGGGAGAAGCGCCGCAGTAACGAGGTTGGTGCCACATCCCTCGTGAACGGCAAGTCCACTTTCACCGGCTTTGAGTCGCGACAATGCTTCAGTGGATGCAATCGCTATATCTTCAAGCTGAATATCGCCCAACAGAAAAAAACCTGTCGGGTTGGAATGTCCCGCCATGGGGATCTTATATGTGCGCGCAAGAATGTGAAGTGTGGCATGTTCAAGCGCATGGTTGCGTCTTGTTTCAAGGATAAGGGGAAGGTCGAGGATCATGGAGCGATTATAGCGTTAAAGTCATACGTACCACGTAATTGCCACGCAGTACGTATGCTCGAACAAGGATGGGGTTAATCAGCCGCTGATTTTTGTGTCGCATGAATCGATTCGGTCTGGCTCGCGGTCATGGCACGATAACCAGCCCAGATCAAGATGATACCGATGAACTCAGTGACAAAGAGGACCTCAACATATCCCATGCGGGTAAAGGAGCCGCCAATGCCAGGCAAGAGTGCCCCAATGGCGATCAACCAATTGCCGAGCACACGGTTACCACTCCCCTGTTTTCGGGCATATTGGATCGCAGACCATGCGGCACCCCCGACGAGAAAGATGAGCGAATACGTATTCGGCAAGATCGAGAACAGGCGTGCCCAACGCCACGTCATCACGGCACCTGTCAAACGGTCAGGGTCAACAAGGGACATGTCCACAGGCGAGAGTGTGATCGCGACAGCCGCGACGGCAATATAGACAATGAAGAACCATGTGAGGATATCGGCGGTTCTCTTTTTGAGCAAAAGATAAACTGTGCCTTGCGCCAATGGGAAGGCACCAAGCAATGCACCTGCGATATACCAGGCCTTCATGTTGAACACGCTCCATCCAAACAGCGTATTGACCGATTCGGTCAATGTGCCGACACCGAAGCAGAGCGTGCCAATCGTCCACCACATGAGGTATTTTGCATCTGGCTTGCGTTGCCAATGCTTGTATAACGCAACCGTGAACGAGAATGAAACAATGGTGGTGAGGATGGGGATGTAGAGAATGATGGGGATGTAGAGAATGATGTTCATTATGAACTCCTTATGTTCAAAATAAAAAATGCCAATCCACTAATGATTGGCATTTTCCAATTTGCTATAGGTCTCCAACAAACTGATCAGAATATCATCCGTGAACGTATGCATCTTTGCATACATCTCAGTCGCCTTCTTGGAAGGGACGTTGGCTTCCGTATACACCTTGATGACCGACTCGACCAACGTATCTCGAAAAAATAAAAAAGCCTTCGCGGCATCCACATAGCTGAGTTGGTATCGACGTGCGCGCGAGGCATACTCATACCCAATGGCATAGGCCTCGGTGACGGCCTCCGCCCCATTGGTCGCCATATAGGTCATCAACCCCTGGAACAACGACCGCGCACTCATGCGATATTGGATGCGGGCATCATTATCCAATTTCTGATACCAGGATTCTTCTTGAAGACGTCCCTCTGAGATCTGCATGCGGACATTCTTCACCACCTCATTCATCATGCCTTCAGGTTCAATCGCCTCATTCTTGGACTTTGAATTTGCTTCTGCCCAAAGGAGGATTTCTCCTCGCTTATAGCGGCGATGGCCACCCTGCGTCTTATGGACAGGTATCGATCCTTTATCAGACCAAAGCCGTATCGTGCTCGGATGCACTCCAAGCAGTTTTGCCGCATCGCTGAGAGAAAGCCATTCGTCAGTCATTGTTTATATCCAGAATTCACAGATATTGAACACCTGTTTTGTTATGGGATTAAAAATGCAAGCGCAGTCAGAACCAACCCTACGAGACTGGCTTTGAGTTGAACTTTAAGCGCCTGACGTTTCACCTGCCGAAGTTCGGCACTATCTTCGATCTTTTCTTCTGTATCACCAAGTTTACGCAAACTGCGTGAGGCAAGAGATACTCAGGTCTTGTCCTTGGCTTGGAAGTACCCAGCGGCCGCGGCTGAGAACATGAAGAACAGAGGCAACCGCCAAAGCGGGTTGACATCCAACGCAACCAACACAGTCAAGATAACAAGGGTGATCGCTAATTGTGTGATACCAAACCGCATGCGGATCTGGCGTTCTTTCGGGCTGATATTGGCGATGCAAACGTCACCACCACCTGAGCCTTCGGGGTTAAATACAATTTTGTCTGTCATGGTTCCTTATTTAATCTCCAATGAGTGCAACTTTATCTGTAAAAGATGGCTCATGTGCTTTTTTCTGGAAGGCAGGCACATCAATACGATAGAGCATAATGGAAGCAATAAGCATCATCAATGCTTCGATGCCAAAGACAACAAGATATCCATTGAGCGGATTGCCCGTGAGCTGTGTAGCGACATCGGCAACAACACCTGCCATGAGCAAACCGATCAAACGGGAAAGTCCATTCGAGAATCCCCATGCGCCGATATACAAACCAACTTTTTCGGGGACGGTCAGATCAAACATCAACGAGAGGTTGGCGATGGTGGAAAGACCCGTGCCTAACCCCAATAAAGTAATACCAACGTAGAAAGCATGCTTATTAGCAACGATGCCGCTCACTACGATAATGACAAATCCGATCAATGCCCCAAGGTTTCCTGATTGAGCCACATATTTCTTTTTGACACGTCCATCGAGGAAGCCTGCGATGATGAAGGCCAGGAGCGTGAACGTATTGGTAATGGAGACGATGCGCGATGTCTGTTTCAAAGTCATGCCAAAGGCTTGGGCGCCGAAGGGTTCGAGCAACACATCCTGGCTGAGGATGGCGGCGAGGAGCAAAAACAAATAGACGAAGAAAATCTTTGCGATGGGGTTTTCTGTGATGGCGGCTGTCATTTGTTTGACGGTATAGGTATCCGCTTTGGTAGTTGAGGCTGAGATGTCAAAGCGAGGCTCAAGCTTGATGAGGCTGAGCAGGCCCAAAGTCAGGGCTGAGGCGGCGACGATGAGAAAGGCGCGCTGGAGTGTAGCGGGATCATACGTCGGGACCATACGGCTGAGACTGATACCTGTCGCTATCAAACCGATAACCATGATCGTGAACATGGTCGCTATCGTCTTGCCTCGTTCTTTTTCACCGGAGAGTTCAGATGCCAGCGAGAGATAAGAAACCGCGGAGAGGTTGTACCCCATGCCCCATGCGCCGAACGCGAGAATACCAGCAATGATGCCGAGAGTGAAATTCAGACTCATGAGTACGGCAATTTGCGGAGATACTGCGACGCCAATAGCGCAAAGGACGAGACCTACAAAGATATATGGTGTGCGGCGATATCCGAAAATGGGATGGCGGTCTGAGAAGGAGCCGATGGCAACTTGAATTGGGGAAAGCAGATAGGGAAAGATCGCGAGGAGCGTGAAAAGGGTTTTGGAAATACCAAGGTCAAAGATCATGACACGATTGAGCGTACTGTTGATGGGCACGAGCGTCATGGCGACGGCGGTGTGAATTAAGGCAAGCTGGAGACGTTTGAGGAACATGGGTTAGTTGGCTTATTCGTTGGGTAGTTTAGTCGGTTGTAGGTGCATAGTTTTTTACACAAAGTGAGGGCGTTGGGAACGCCCTCGTCTTTAGTGATTGTAATTGTATATGTAATTTTACGTAAGACAATGTAGATTTGCTTAGAATTCCCCTAGAATAATGTGAGCGATGAATGTGGGAAAGGTAAGTACATAGACACCTGATTATCTGTCTACATACTTACCGTCTAATCTACGACTCCGCTGCCGATTTCACCATCTTCTGTTTGGGTGCAAATATCTTCTTCTTACGCATGGCTTCAGCAAGATAGTACGTCCCGATCACATAAAAGCCTCCGATGAATTGGAGCACAACGCCCTCCCAAGTGGGATACACGCCAAACCACGTACCAAGCCAGTATGGAACTTGTAACCCTGTAATCACATGGATCGGAAGCCAGCCCACCACCTGCATAATATGAACCGTACTACCAACCATCTGCAAAAGTACTGCGCCGATCATGATGCCCGTAACAACAAGGATCTTCATGTACGGCAGGCTTCTTTGCAAACGGAAGATGATCAAGCCAACGAGATTCACACCGAGAAGCGCGATCAATACACCGGTCAAGACGGCCGTTACACCGCCTTCAAGCACAAGTGCTTGCATGAATAAAACGATCTCGAAGCCTTCACGATACACACTGGTGAATCCAAGCGTGACGAGTCCTAACAAGAGTCCCGCCTCACCTGACAACAAGCGTTTCTTTTTCGTATGGAAATTTGCCAGCCAGCTTGTCCAATAGGTGTTGTGAAAGAACCAATTCATGATGAGAAGCAAGACAGCAATCGCAACGACAGATACAACCGCTTCAAGCTTTTCACCGTAACGCGCTAAAGATTGAAGGATCTCATGCGCCAACAACCAAGTCAGCGCCGTTACGATCAACGCAAGGATCACGCCCCACCACATCGGTCGGCGATATTTACGTTCATCAGCAGATTTCAAGCTACTCATCAACGAAGCGATGATAACCACCGCCTCCAGCCCTTCACGAAAAACGATGATGCCTGCATTCGTCGCAATGGCGGCGGGCGCGGTGTTACGACCTAATTCGTTTTGCGCCTCTTCCAAGTGTTCATCCAAGGCGAGGCGTGAAGATTTTACATCCGCATATGGCGCACGGTTCTTTATCAAATACGCAAGGCCTTTATTCTCACCTTGTCCATTCCAGAACAATTCTTCCAGTTGTAATTTCAACTGCGGCGCAAAGACCATTAGCTTCGCTTCGGGTCCCGTCTCCATGATGGCATACGCATCAAGGCGTGACGATTCCGCAAGTTCGTATTCACCGTTCCGCACCGCTGTCTGCATCTGATCCAACATGGACGCGATCACATCAAAGTCGCTTTGTGCGCTGGATTTAAGCCACGCATCGGGCAACATGATATTCAACACTTCGGTCAATTCTTTTGTCTGAGACTCGATCACCTCGACTCCTGCGACCGATTTGCCTGTTCCTGTTTCGATCAGCATCTCCCCCATTGACGTAAACAACGCATCCGCCTTCATTGTCTGCTCGTGGTTCAACACATCGAGCAAATCCTTCAAGTCTGTAAATGCGGCGTACGCCCCCGCATGGAATGTGATGGCTTCTTGAATCTCAAGGTCTTTGGTCACACGTCCATCTACAACGCCTCGTCCATACTCTACGGGCACGAGTGATAGGAAACGAAGCAACTGTCCCGCACGGCGGGATTGCTCGGCAGGGCTGAGAGGAGCGGCACGAAAATTATTCAAGTTTGCTTCAACAGTCGAAAGTTGTTGACTCAAAAGCTCAGGAGTTGCAACAGCGGAGGTCCGTAGATCAGCAAATGCTGTTTGTGCAACCGAAAGCGATTCACTGCCACGTTGCTCCAAATAAGCAGGTGAAAGGATCAAGAAATACCCATCCGCCAACGCTGCCAATTCGGCACGGCGTGATGCAAATCCATTGGTGTCAGCAGTTGCCAAATCACGCAGGGATTCAGTCATGCGTGCCTGGTAGGTATCCAACACATCTGCACGGATCGATTGCAAAGCATCTTCAGCAGAGATATTGCCAGCGATGAAACCTTGCACCGCAAGAGTCGCTCCTACATTCGGGCGTGAGAAACGACTGGCAATACGGAACTCACGCACAGGCAACCATGTTTGCGCTGTGACCCCGTCTCCACTTTGGATGGATTGTTCCACGATGGCATAACTGCCAGCAAGAATACCCGTCCATATTTGGGAGCGGGCAACAGCAAATGAAACTGCATCCCTGTTGGTAACAGCTTCGTCAAGCGCATCAAAAGCGGAGCCAATTCGCAGTTGAGACTCAGCGTCATATTTGGAGAACCAGCTTGAAAGTCCGCTTTGATACGAGGTTTTTGCGTCCGCCACCAATTGGGCAGAAGAAGCGGGGTCAGATGTCAAATCCAATTGCGCCTGCACGAGCGAAGAACGGATCGACTCAGCAATTTGTGCAGGAGACTCAGAAACTGCAAATGCGGCTCCAAAAATACTGGAAGCCGCAAGCATGGCAACGAGAAATGCAAATATAATTTTTTTCATAGGCATATGTATTGTGCGTTGGTTAAGTAGGTGGCGGGTCTTGAAAAGAAGATTTCCTCGTAAGAACTCCGCCGCCGTATCGAAACCAACAAGTAAATAGTTTTTCTTATTAGTGGTTTCGATACGCTCTTCGCAACAATCGCTCAGAGCTACTCAACCACCAGAGCAGTTATTCCTCAATCGAAATGTTTAACTTTGCGGCGATCTGCGCCACCTGGCCTGCAATGGCAGTAGCACGATTCTGCGCTTCGGCACCGAGCACATCGGCTTCTTCAGGTGTGTGTTGATAGCCACCCTGCTCTTTGTCATATACATCAGCGACAAACTGCTTTAGGTCTTCAAGAGAAGTTTCGATCTGTGCGGCTTGCGCGGCATTTTCTGCTTCAACGAGCGGTTTGACCTCACCATATACCACTTGTAAACTTCCAAGAATATTTTGAATATCAGCAAGGCGCGAGATCACAACAAAGTCACGTTGCTCAGAGGCATCTCCCAAAATGAAACGGGAGTTCTTCCACGAGTTGAAGTATTCGCTCATGGTCGGTACCATCACAACCAACGATGTGAAAGCGTCTGATTCAGTAGGCACCCATACCTGGGCTGAAGCACCAAGTTCAGTCGAATAAGAATGAAGTGCATCGGCGGCAGATTTCAACACATTTGCGTCGGGCAGTTTCTCGCCAAAGTCGATTGAGCCGTTGCTATCCAAATCAACTTCAACGCCTGAAGTGAAATCGGCATATGTTCCCCACAATGTGCTTTCCAACACGCCGAACAAATTACCAGGCTTGGCCAATACACGTCCATCAGGCAATGTGAGATCAAATGGCACTGCACCTTCGGGGTCCTCTTCGCCCGATGTGCCTGCGTCGAGGATCACATCATATTCGGCCAGGCTGGGAGTTCCCGCCACGATGCCTTCCATCTGCTCATACAGAGGACTCGCCGCCAACCACGCATTCTTTGCGGACGTGAGCGCTTCACTGACTTCACCTGAATTTGATTCAGCTAAAGCGGCATAATCAAAGCCCGAGGCTTTTGCCAACTCATAATACGTATCTGAAGCATCTTTCAATGCCTGACTGCTCTTTGTCAGCTCAGATGATTTACCAAGTAAGTATGTTTTGATTCCGCTCAAGTCGGTGGCGGGTATATTTTGCTCAACAGCAGGCGCTTCTGTTGCAGCAGGCGCACAAGCGCTGGCAAGCAGGATGAAAATGAGTGTACCGATAAAAATGTTTGTCTTACGAACCATTGTTGGTTCTCTCCTTTGGGTAATTTGATTTCTCTATTGCATTACTACGGCGCACAGTATATTGACGTTGGCCAACAAAATCTAGTAATGCGGATGAAATCTGTCTTATTTAATGTTTAAAACAGTTTTCAACCAGGGTGAAAAAAAATAAATGACGACAGAACCAATTATCAGGGCGAAAAGAAGCGGAGTATTTCCTTCCGCCAAAAATGTGACATAAGTCATTGTCCAGAATTAAGGGTCGGTGAAATAATAAGGTTAGCCATAACATTTTGCGAAGGATTACCTTATGTCTGTTCCACATTTGAGCGAAAGCACAGAAATGTATCTGAAGGCGATGTCTGAATTAGGAGATCGGGATGTGGCCATCGCGCGCCTTG
Organism: Candidatus Defluviilinea proxima; assembly: GCA_016721115.1. Classification (NCBI taxonomy): domain Bacteria; kingdom Bacillati; phylum Chloroflexota; class Anaerolineae; order Anaerolineales; family Candidatus Villigracilaceae; genus Candidatus Defluviilinea; species Candidatus Defluviilinea proxima. The sequence goes on along the minus strand of JADKIW010000001.1, from coordinate 2,039,374 downwards.
CCGAGCGTTTGAACGTGACACATGTCTCTGCAAACGAGATGATGCGGCGACTAAGCGAACAGGGACTCGTGACCCACACACCATACAAAGGTGTGACGCTGACAAAAAAAGGACGCGAGGTGGCTTCGAACGTGATCCGTCGGCAAAGGTTGTGGGAAGTGTTTCTGTATGAACATTTAAAGATCGAGTGGTCGAAAGTGTATGAACTGGCGTGTTCCCTGGAACATGCCACCGCGCCAGAAGTGACCGAGGCGCTGGCAAAGTTTCTCGAACATCCACAAGCTTGCCCACGCGGAAACCCGATCCCTGACGTGAAAGGTGTGTTCACGCCATTAAGCGGGATAGCGTTGAGCGAGGTAGAGATCGGCAAGACAGTGAAAGTACAGGCAGTGAATGCCACGGCAACTGATGTGTTGAAGTATTTGCAAGATAAAAATATTCTGCCCGGTCAAAAAATAAAAGTGATCGAAGCCGCACCGATGGAGGGACCTCTTACTTTGCAAGTGGGAGGAAAAGAAGTTGCGCTGGGATTATCGCTGGCAAAGTTTGTGATCGTGGAATAAATATATCGGTGGTTGAGACGCAAGCAGTCGAAACCACCAGTAAGCAAAATAACTCTTGTTACTTGTTGGTTTCGATACGGGGCGGAAAGACCCCGCCCCTACTCAACCAACGAAGTATTTTTGAAAAGGAAACCATGTCTGAATCAACTCAATTACATTTACTACGTCCGGGACAACGGGCGACAATCACCAAGGTCAATGGAGCCAGTGCATTACGCAGGCGCTTCGTTGAAATGGGAATCGTCAAAGGCGAGACGATCTTGATCGAGCGCAACGCCCCACTCGGTGACCCCGTGGAATATTTCATCAAAGGCTATCACCTTGCCCTACGAAAAGAGGAAGCCGCATTTATCGAAGTCTCCCTGCAAGGAAACGACAATGGCTGACATGACCATCGCACTTGCAGGAAATCCCAATGCAGGCAAAACGACGATCTTCAATGCGCTCACGGGGTTACGTCAACACACAGGCAATTGGCCCGGCAAGACCGTTGAGAAAAAAGAAGGTGAGATCGAACATGATGGCAAGACCATCAACATCGTGGACTTGCCCGGCACCTATAGCCTCACTGCCTATTCACCGGAAGAGATCATCGCGCGCGATTACATCATTCAGGAACGTCCCGACGTCGTCATCAATGTGATCGACGCCACCAACCTCGAACGCAATTTGTATCTCACTGTTCAGATCTTGGAATTGGACGTGCCCGTCATCCTTGCACTCAACATGTCCGATGACCTGCACAGGGACGGAGCTAAGATCAACATGGATGGCTTATCACAACTGCTTGGGAACATCCCTGTTGTGGAAACAGCCGCAAACAAAGGCAAAGGTATTACTGAACTTATCAATAAAGCCGTGCGAATGGCGAGAAAAAATTAGCCGCAGAGATGCAGAGAAATTTAAATAACCGAGTCTCTACATCTCCGTGGCAGGACAAACGACATGACCATTACAACAAACACTTTATTCAAACTTGATTACGGCGGCAAGATCGAGCGCGAGATCGCAAAGCTCATCACCGCATTTGAAGAAATAAAATTCGACACCGGTCAGTATTCACAACGTTGGCTGGCCCTCAAACTTCTCGAAGCCGATGCCGATATCCTCGCCCGTGTACAACAAATGCCCCAAGGCGAACAGATCATCGCGCTCGCCAAACAAGGCGCGGACCATGTCTCGTCCATGCTTGGCGATGACTTCGACCTCCTCACCGCCGACCGCCGCTACGGGTACATCAACGGTATCGTGCGCCAGTCCCTACACCGCCCACAACTTGACCGCCTCACCCTCACAGATCGCATCGACGACATCGTCACACACAAGTGGCTCGGCCTGCCTGTATTCTTCGCGGTGATGTACATCGTATTTCGACTAGTGATCGATGTCTCATCGCCTTTCCTCGATTGGACGGATGCCGTTATCAACGGCCCCATCGCCAACCTCTTCCGCTTCATACTGGACCTTATATCTGCTCCCGCGTGGATTCATTCTCTCGTCATTGACGGAATCGTCGCAGGCGTTGGAGGCGTGCTGGTCTTTGTCCCCGGCCTGTTGATCTTGTACTTCTTCCTCGCATTACTCGAAGACTCAGGGTACATGTCCCGCGCCGCGTTCGTCATGGATCGTTTCATGCGCGTTGTCGGTTTACATGGCAAATCGTTCATCCCGATGATCCTCGGGTTTGGCTGTGCCGTCCCTGCCATTTATGCGACTCGTACCATCGCCAGCCGCCGTGACAGAGTTCTGACAGCCTTGCTTGTGCCACTCATGTCATGCTCGGCACGTCTGCCTGTGTATGTTGTCTTCGGCCTCGCTTTCTTCGGTGCCCGTGCAGGGACAGTCATCTGGGCCATGTATGCCTTGGGCATCGTTATCGCGATGTTGGCTGGAATGGTCTTCACGAAAACAATTCTCAAACCCGATGCAACATCCGCTTTTGTACTGGAACTTCCTCCCTATCGCCAACCCGCAGTGAAGAGTGTTCTCATCCACATGTGGGAGAACACCAGCGAATTTGTCCGCAAGGCGGGGACAACGATTTTGTATGCATCCTTAGTGATGTGGCTTCTGCTCAATCTGCCATTCGGCGTAAGCAACCAACGCGACTCATATTTTGGCAAAGTCAGTAGTGCGATCTCACCCGTCTTTGCCCCGCTTGGGTTTGATGGCTGGGAAACAGGTGGTGCGCTCGTAACGGGCTTCATGGCGAAGGAGATCGTCGTCAGTACGATGAGCCAGATCTATCTTGGCGGTGAAGAAGCGGAAGTATCCGAACCCACCACTCTTGGCAAAGAGTTGGTCGGTATCGGTCAGGGATTTGTGGACGCGACGATCAGTTCAGGAAAAATCCTATTGAGCATCATCCCCGGTGTGAATTTGGTCGATGAAGAATCTGAAAGAGAAGATACTGCTCTGAGCCTTGCATTGCGCGACCGCTTCACACCATTGAGCGCCGCCGCATTTCTAGTGTTCGTTTTGTTATATGTACCCTGCGTCGCCACACTGGGCGCGATCAAACATGAGTTTGGCACGTCCTGGGCAGTCACATCCGCAGTCTATCAAACTGCCGTTGCGTGGCTCGTCGCCTTTATCGTCTACCAAGGCGGACTCCTGCTCGGATTAGGATAATGTTGTGCTGAGTCAATTAGTCCAACTCCTCGAAGGCAAAGAGAGCGGCTTGAGCCTCTCCGAGATCAGCCGCGAGATGAAGGCTCAGCCTTCTGCAGTGCTTTCTATGATTGATCTGTTAGTACAAAAAGGGAAGCTACTCGAGATCGGGCCTGACGGTCAATGTTGCACCACATGCGGAGTTCAGTCTGATTGCAATTTACTCAAGGCGAGAGGGAAGAGATATGCAATCAAAACGGACAAACCTCTTTCTGATGTCATTTGATACAACCTAAATAAAAAAATCCGAAGTGTACAACTTCGGATTTTTTTTATTTTCTGTGGTTATTACTCTTCCAAGGTCAGCGTTCCGATATCATATTTGTCACCTGCTTCGATCAACGTCCGTTCGGAGCCGATACCGTACTGGTCAGTGAGTTGCGCCCAGCCTGTGCCGGTCTCTGCCACAATGACGTAATAACCAGCAGGAACATTCTCAAACAAAAACACGCCGGTTGAATCCGTTTTGGAAGAGAGCGAGAAAGGCTGGTCAGAACAGGGCGTTTCGCCAGAGTAACTGGTGCCAAGTGTTTCCACACAGATCTCCACGCGCATATCGGCAAGGGGAGCATTGTTCGCATCCATGAGTTTACCGGTTAGTGAGCCTTTCGCTTTTTCTTCCACGGCAGGGAGAGCCGGACCATCATTAGACACGATCAAAAATGAAATGTCGTTATCGTGCAAACCGGAATTGCTCATGAACAGGTTCTGCCAGTTCGAGCCATCAAAGACCGTGAGCCCGTAGGAAGTACCAATCCAGACACGCCCACCATGATCGGCGGAAATAAAACTAACATCATTACTCGGTAATTTTTCAGAAGCGCGGTCATAGTGAGACCATGTATTGCCATCAAATACATACGCGCCATCACTTAACGTCCCAAGCCAAGCCTGACCTTTCGCGTCCACGGCTATGCTTTGAGAGGAGTTGTAATCTGATTTTTCCACGGAAGTCCATGCACCATTTTCAAAGATATCCACACCACCACTGTGCGCCACCCATGGACGTCCCTTTGCATCGAGTGTGAGCGCATCGAAGAATCGACTTCCATCGAAACCCTGTCCCTCCTGATAGACAGTCCACGTATCATTTTCGAACAATGCTACACTGCGTGAAGTGAGCACCCAAACCTTCCCATCAGGAGCCACCTGCACGTCAGAGATCAATTCATTGGAAGATGCACCACTCGCCAGATTTTCAGCGCCGTAGGTTTTCCATTGTCCGCTGGAGTAATGGCTCACACCCTGGAAGTGTGCCACCCAAACGCCACCATCAGCATCACAAGCAACGCCTTCTGGGGATGAGTAATCTTTGGTTTCAGGGATCTGTTTAAAGCTTTTGCCATCGAACAAGACCACACCGTTAATATGTGCAATCGCGAACTGACCGTCCGGGCAAATAGCTCCGGCATATAAATAGTTATTGGGGAGATCAGAATTTTCATCTGTATAGATCTGCCAGCCGTTTTCATTCAAACAACCCAAACCATTTTTTGTTCCGACACACAAGATACCAGCGCCTTTAGTCTCCATGGTCGCGGGTTCCAGAGCAGGCTGTGATGGAGCCTCTGTAGAGGCTGGTGATTGTGATTCTGAGGTTGGGGACTGCGATGTATTGTCATCAGCAGGTCCTGTGCTAGACGCTGCCTGACATGCCAGACTGGCAAGCACCAAAACACCAGCGGCTAATAAAATAGGGGTATATCTTGTTTTCATTTTTCTCCTTGTTTAAATCATCGCAATAGTAACTGCAAGGATGGGTTACTTTGCTACCTACATGTTCTACTGCGACAATGAATTTACTTTCCTTTGATCATCTCTCTTGCCACCTGCAACAACTCATGTGCAGAGCGGAGAGTTCCTTCGCCGACTTCCCCGAGCATTTGCGAAAGTTCAAGTAAACGAGCCTCACCATCGAGACGCTCAACGCGCGTCAATGTGCGGTTGGTTTGAATAAGTTTCTGTACCTGATAATGTTCATCACCAAAGACAGCCAGTTGTGGGAGATGTGTCACACAGAAGACTTGATGCGAACGTGAGAGATTCCAGAGTTTCTGTCCCACGATCATACCCACACGGCCACCGATCCCCTGATCGATCTCATCGAAGATAAGGGATGGGACTTCGTCAGCACCTGCTAAGACATTTTTCAATCCCAGCATCAAACGCGAGGTCTCACCGCCCGAGGCAATCTTGACCAAGGGCTTGAGCCCTTCGCCGGGGTTCGGGGCGATTAGAAATTCCACTTTGTCGAATCCGTTTTGATCAAAACCAACGCGTGTTCCATCTTCAAGTGGCACGCCGTTCGGGTCAGTCTTCGTTTGGAAGTCCGCTTTGAATTTCGCTGAGGACATCTTCAGGTCGCCCAACTCTGTTTCGATTCCCTTTGCCATGGAAACGGCCGCAGACTTGCGCTTCTCGCTCAACGCACCGCCTTGTTTGGCAAGTTTGTTTAACAGCTTCGCCTCTTCCATTTCGAGTTCGTCAATGCGTTCTGCCGCACCCGTGATGGTTTCCAATTGCTTGCGTGCATCCTGTCCATAAGCAATGACAGCGGGGATGCTTCCGCCATATTTGCGCGTGAGCGAGTGGATCAGGTCGATGCGTTCTTCCACTTCATCGAGCCGCTTTGGATTAAATTCGATCTCTTCCAAGTAATCGCGCAACGTGTGCACGATATCAGACATGGTATCAAGCAACAGCTCGGCTTGGTTCGATAATTCATTTTGCGCCGAGTCGATTTTTGCGAGCGCACCCAAAGCCTGAGCCGCCTGTCCGATCAAGTCACTTGCGGCGGGCATTTCAGGCGAGCCTTCGTCAAGAATGGCAAGCGCCTCTTGTGCATTCTGTGCCAGCGCCTCGGCATTCGCCAATCGGTCACGTTCCTTGCGCAGTTCTTCGTCCTCCCCTATTTTCAAACGCGCCTCTTCGATCTCTTCGGCTTGATAGGTAAGCATCTCGATCTTGCGATCGGCATCTGATTGAGCCTTTCGCAAATCGCTCAATTCATGACGCAGATTGAGCAATGCATGATAAGTCTGGCGATACTCATTGAGAGGCTTCGCGACTTCGGCGTAGCGATCGAGCAGGCCCAAGTGTGAGCGTGGATCGAGCAGAGATAAATGTTCGGCTTGTCCATGAATGTCAATGAGGATGGACCCGATCTCCCTTAAGAGAGAAGCGCCGACCGTCCTCCCATTGATGCGTGCCACACTGCGTCCACCATTGCGGATCTCACGCGATAGGATCACATAGTCGGGGTCGTCCATCAGCTCTTCACGGTTCAAAACTTCATGCACCGCTTCTCTTTCTGGACCTTTGAGCTGGAACACCCCTTCGACCAACGCTGACTCTGACTCAGCACGTACGAAGGTGGCATCCGCTTTGCCGCCAATAAGCATGACCACGGCATCGAGAATAATGGATTTACCCGCGCCTGTTTCACCTGTGAGGATGATGAGACCCGAGTTAAAGCGCAAATCGAGTTTATCTATGATCGCAAAGTTTTGAATGTGGAGTTCAGTTAGCATGATTCACCAGTTTTTAAATTTGTATTATCTGAACAATTGAATTCCAGAAAGTCGTGTATATACAACGGGTGTGGCAAGAAAAAGATAGATCAGTTGAAAGAGAATTCCAAATGGATCAAAAAAGAAAAGCCTGAACAAGATCAAAGGCAAGGCACCGAGAACAACGCCAACCGCCACTGTGATGAACAATGAACGGGAACGTCGCTTCTTTGTGACCAAACGAACTGCTTCTGCGATGATGACGCCTGCTGTCGGCGCACCTGCCGCAATGATGAACCAGCCGAAGAAGCCAATGCCGCTGATCGCTGTCACAAGCCCTGACGCAATGCCGGAAAGAAACGCCGCAATGACACCGCCCAAAACATAGTCGTACCACTCAGCGGTGTTGAATATCTGCTGTTGTCCTTTTACGCATTCTTTACAACGATACCCCGTCGGTGTGCGGATAGCACACGAAGCACAAATAGGGCGTTCGCATTGATTGCATCGCAGGGATGTTTCGCGGTTGGGGTGAACATAGCAATAGAGTGTATTGGTTGTTGATTCGGTCATGTCAAAGTATCCGATTAAGTTTATGTTTTATTACAGACCATTGACCGTGGAACATAGACCATTTGCAACGTGTAATCGTCTATGGTCTATAGTCCATGGTCAGTCTTTATCTCGGCAATCCTAAAGAATTTTCGTTCATGTGCGCGGTCAGGTTTCGATAAAAATAACCCGGGTCTCCAAAACGTACAAATTGTGCGGTCACTTCAGCGGCATGGATATCCACATGGTCATCATCCATCAACGAAATGGCAGGCTGACCGTCGATGCTCAAGACCGCGTTCTCACCTTTCACTCGAATGCTCACCATCGAACCTTCAGCGAGAACAACCGCACGATCCACCGAAAGATGCGGTGCGATCGGCACCAGCAAAATATTACGCAACTCCGGCGGCAAGATCGGTCCACCCGCCGCGAGCGCGTACGCCGTTGAACCGGTAGCGGTCGAAGCGATCAATCCATCTGCCACATAACTCGTCAGGTGACGCCCATCCACCGAAGCGGAAAGGCGCACAGGCCGCAGGTTGTGCCCGCGCCCCACTACCACTTCGTTCAAGGCGTCCCACTCTCCCAACGAGGCGTCTGCGCGGACATGTTTTGCATGGAGCATCATGCGATTCTCGATCCACGCTTCGCCATTCAACAACTTATCAAAGTACTCACGCCACTCGTCCCGGTCGACCTGGATCATGAACCCAAGTCTTCCCAGATTTACGCCGAGAATGGGAACTCCCAAAGGGGCACATAAATGTCCTGCCCGCAGAACGCTCCCATCACCACCGGCAACGATCAACATGTCAAATTCGCGGTTATTCACTCGCGCCCGCAAACCTTCATCATACAGCGAGCCAAAAGGCGCATCCACACCCAATTCCTTGAGGTACCCAGACATCGCCTCGGCCTCTGCAAACGCTTGGGGCATACGAGGATAAGCGGTCACAACAGGGTGTTTGGGGAGAAAGGGATTAGCCATGGTTCGATTATAAGGTAGACAGGTACACAGGTAAACATGTTCTCTGGTTTGACTTATCTACGTGTTTCCCTGTTTCCAGATTTATCCCAGTTTCTGCTCACAGGACTCTCGAAACCCGCATCTTTTACAACGGGATGCCTGCTCATGCGACCGATCGACCTCTTTCTTGCGTTCGTCTCTTTTCATCTCGGCTAGGAGGTCGAGCAAAGAAGATTCCAACTCACGTGTGTAATCGACTGCAAAATCCCGGCCTTCATAATGGATGATCCCATACGGTGGGCGTTTGTTATAGGTCTTTTCCACCAGCAAACAATAGGATGCCAGTTGATAAATATGTGAATCATACGGAGCATCGGGAGCCTTCCCCGATTTCACTTCCACAGGGATGATCTGTCCATTTTTTTCGATGAGGTAATCAGGTTTTCCTGTTAACTCAAGCCCGGCATGGAAGAGAGGCTTCTCAAGCTTGTTCCAGCCGCGCGTATCGGTGTAGATGATACGCCCGCCGGGCAAACCTGCGGCTTTCCGCTGGCGACCTGATTGCCAGAAGAAGACGAAAGCGAAAAAGAGAAGGGCGAGGGCTAAATAAAGCATAGATTTTCGTTTGAAGGTCTACAAGTTGAAACGTTTAAACGATTTGCACCGTGCAATATCCCACGAGCATGATTAACGCAACCATCAACAGGATCAACCCAACCGTCCGCGTGATGGACGAGGCGAGCACTTGGCGTCCGTGCCGGGCGTGGAGCTCGGTCCCTGCCGCGAGTTCAGCCTGATTTATGGATTCAACTCCCTGCTTCTTGTACCACCAGGCACGGTTGCAGTAGAGGTAGGTTCCAATGTCAGAAGAGCGGATTATGGGCATACGGCGGAGTATAGCACAAATTTTCTAAAAACCAGTCACTCCACCCAGAGCGGAGCGACGAGTGAAACGAGGAGCGCAGTCGAAGGGTGGAGTTTCATAGGAACACTAGATTCTCAGTTATGTGCCCTTCGACTGCGCTCGCCCATTCGGGCTCACTCCGCTCAGGGCGGAGATTAGCTCTTGTGAAATATTTCCCACTCCCCTAGCGACAAGTTTCCTTGAGAGAATTTTTATAGTGAGGATAATACAAGTAGAAATTGAAACGAGAATATGTTGAGCCGAGCAACGCTTCGACTGCGCTATCGCTCCGCTCAGCGCGATGAATATCGGAGGTGCAGGATGTCGAACGAAATGAAAATCAGGTTTTGGGGTGTGCGTGGGAGCTATCCTACGCCCGGGGCAGGGACGGTGAAATACGGTGGCAATACACCAAGTGTAGAAGTGCAGGCTGGGAACCGCACAATCATCCTCGATGCTGGAACGGGCATCATTCCGTTGGGTCGAGAATTGGCACGCACAAAGCGCGCAGGTGAATTGCTCTTACTGTTCAGTCACTTGCATCACGACCACACACAGGGGTTTCCCTTCTTCGTCCCTGCTTATATGCCGAATGCAAAGTTGCACATCTACGGTCCCGATGGCACGCACGAGTCGTTGAAAAATGTACTGGAGCACAACCAGTCTTCCGAGACATTTCCCATCAGCTTGCGCGATATGTCTTCTTCGAAGGAGATTCAGGCAGTGCGCGAGTCGCAGGTCATTGTTTGGGATGAAGCTGGAGTCCGTGTCGCTGAATCAGCTGTCGGCTTAAGTGATGAGGCGGTCGTCATCCGCATTCACAAATCGTATGCACATCCCGGCGGCGTCTTCGTCTATCGCATCACCTGGCACGGTCAATCCATCGTTTACGCGACCGACACAGAAGGCTACGTGGGCACAGATAAACGTCTCGTCAAGTTTGCAAAAGATGCGGATGTGTTGATCCACGACTCGCAATATTTGGATGAGCACTATTGGGGACAACTGGAGGGGTTCCCCGCCACGCAAGGATACGGGCACTCGACCGTTACGATGGCCTGCGAAGTGGCCGCTTCTTCTCTTGCGGGACAGCTGGTTCTGTTCCATCATGACCCAGCCTACACTGATAATATGCTGGCAGGCATGGAGCGGACCGCGAAGAGTCTGTTCGCCGATTCGGTTGCAGCGCATGAAGGCTTGGAGATTACGCTATCCCCCCGCTTCGACTACGCTAACGCTCCGCTCAGCGCGAAGGAAAGGGAAGTACAATATGCTCAAAATGGTTGAAATAAAGAAAGACAGTACACGCAATTTGCTCGCGGACATTGACTTGTTCGTTGGGCTGACTCCCTCGCAGTTGGATTGGGTGGCACAGAACGCGCATCGCCGCGTGTTCGAGGCGGGACGCAATGTGATGACCATTGAACAGCCCGGTGAAGCGGTGTTCATCATCCTGCATGGGACGGTGAAGATCCACATCGAGCAGGGCGAACGGGATGTGATCATTGCGATCTTGGGCACAGGCGATATGCTCGGTGAGATGAGCCTGATCGATAGCATTGGCCGCTCAGCCAGCGCAGTGACCTTGGAGAACAGCCTGATGCTGTGGATGGACAAGTCCACGTTCACGTACATGCTCGATAACTTCCCGCCGGTGGCGCGCAATTTGGTGAAGATACTTTCCGCGCGCGTTCGGTTATCCGATCAACTCATTCAAGCGCTGGCCACTTTAGATGTGAACGGACGTGTGGCCCGTCAACTGCTAGCATTTGCTGAGAAATATGGACGCGAGAAAGACGGCGTGACCCAGATCCGCATCACGCTCACACAAGGTGATATCGCTGACCTGGTCGGTGCCTCGCGCAAGCGAGTCAATCAGGCGATGGTGTTGTTCAAGGAACAGGGATTGCTCGACGATACAGACGGGAGAATCTCGATCATGGATGGCGACGGCTTGGCGAGGTATTGCAACTAAAAACCCAACAAATGAATAAATTGTCCTGATGTGAAAAAAGCACATCAGGACAATTTTGTTTTACTTCAGTAGTATCAAGTCACAGAATTACGGACGAGGCTCAATCCGCCAAAAGTGAATATCGCCATTATACGTGCCTATGGCAAGGACTTTATCATCCGATGAAAGGGACATGGCATTGATTCCATCTGGGGATTTTGTTTCAAAGATGGAGCCGTAGTTCGATGTCTCATAAACATGCAACGTTCCATCACGTGAACCTGCGATCAACAATGAGCTATCTGCAGAGAATGCCAGGTTCTCCACAAAGTCAGGAAAACCGTTCAACTTCTTAATCAATTTCCCCGTAGGCAAATCCCACAACCAGATACCACCATCAGCACATACAGAGTTCACAACCTTTGTGCATGTCCCTGTTGCCAGAGTGGAGCCATCTGGTGAAATGACAGCTTTTAAAACTTGGTGCGTATGGCTGAGGGTAAAAAGGGAAGCACCGTCGCTTACGCTCCATACCTGAATATTCCGTGAAGTTCCACCACCGATCAGAATATCGCCATTGGGAGAATACGCCATAGCTGTGATGTTGATGTACTCAAGGAATTTCACCGATAGTTCCCATGTACTCACCGAATAGGTCCAGATGGCAGCCGTGTGACCTTGTTCAGACGGCTTATTGACTCCGCCCACTGCCAGAGTCTGACCATCCGGTGAAAAGCTTACGCTGGTAACTTCACCAGGGAAATCTAAAATCTTTAGGATATCTCCATTACGCCAATCACGGATGATCGCTTTATGATCCCGAGATATCGACGCAAGCAATTTTCCATCTGGCGAAAAGGCCAAACCCCAAACAATATCGGTGTGTCCGTTCAACACGCCTACAAGTTGACCTGTCGCCACATCCCATACATGGACGTTGAAATCGTTGGCATTTCCTCCCGCCGCAGCAAGGACGGTTCCATCCGGTGAAAAAGCTACACTACGTACATCTTCATCTTCTGTGACGCTCATGAAATTCTTGAGCATTTGAGCGGTATCCGACTGGATCGGTATGAATGTAGGAGTCAACGTGGGAGTCGCAGGCACTGACGACGCTACCGGTACTGGCGTATCTGTTGCAGGAATGGAGGCAACAGCAGTTGCAGAAGCCGTGGGCGTGGACAACAGTTCAACCGAGATACTGCATGCACCAAGCAATAGCGAACCTACTACACTAGCAACTATTAGTAAAAACCATTTATTTTGTTTCATTACATACTCTCTCTTTTCAATTTGAATAATTCATAACAATGACTGTAACGCATGCACTTGAATCTCTGTTCCAAAACCAAGCTAAAAAGGAGATAGCACATTCTTCCTATGTCAATTCATAGCTCTGCTAGCAGGCAATGTCAGCGCTTTGATGGCTAACGGTATAATCACGCCATGGCACAATTCAACTTCTATCATCCCATCGAAGTCCGTTACGGGGATCTGGACCCGCAGGGACATGTCAACAACGCCAAACATCTCACCTACTTCGAGCAGGCACGCATCGCCTACATGATCGAACTGGGGTTGTTCACCAAAGATCAGTCCTTCATGGAAATTGGCGTGATCCTTGCAGATGTGCACATCACCTACCTTGAACCTATCTACTTTGGACAGAACATCAAAATCGGAGTTCATGCCGCGAAGTTGGGAAACAAATCCATGACTTGGGAGCAGAACATCGTGGATGCCAATACGGACAAAGTATTAGCCAAGGGTGAAGTTGTGATGGTCACATACGATTATCGTGCCGAGAAGACAATCTCCATTCCGCAGGAGTGGAGGAAAAAGATAACAACGTTCGAACGTTTAAACGTTTGAACGTCAAAACGTTGGAGACAAAATGAGCCAGTTACCCAAAATCGATACTGAACATTTCACCAAATTTCTCGTGGACTTACTCAACATCCCATCCCCCACCGGCTTCGCGGACCCTGCCATTGATTTCGTTGAAAAAGAGCTTTCGCCATATAAGCAATTGCAATTATCGCGCACGCGTAAAGGTGCGCTCGTTGCCAAGTGGCATGTAGACAATGGACTGCCTCCCGTTGCATTGACTGCACGTGGATACGCTTGGTGCAGTTGTCAAAGAGATTAAGCCAAACGGACGATTAAAGTTGAGTCGCGTTGGCGGGATTCAATGGCCGAGCGTTGAGACAGAAGGCGTATGGGTATTCACATCAAAAGGCGAAAAGGTTCGCGGTTCGGTATTGATCGATACAGCGTCGGGACATGTCCATGGCGCAGAGATGCCAAAGACTCCACGCGATGACGATCATATGGAGGTGCGCCTCGATGTGAAGACGACCAGCGAAAAAGGAACGCGCGCGTTGGGGATCAATATTGGCGATTGCGTGGCATTTGACCCAAGAGTTGAAGTGACGAATGGATTCATCCGCTCGCGATTCCTTGACGATAAGGCTTGTGTGGCAAATCTTGTAGCGGCGATCAAGTCGATGGCTGAATCAGGCCAAAGTCCGAAAAGAAGCGTGTACTTTCACATCTCCAATTATGAAGAGGTCGGTCACGGCGCATCGGCGGGAATCCCATCTGAAGTGACGGAGTTAGTCACTGTGGATATGGCGGTTGTGGGCAAAGGTCAGGAGTCCGATGAGTTCAGTGTGACATTGTGCATCAAAGATAGCGGCGGGCCATATCACTTTGGCTTGAATAACAAATTGCGCGCACTGGCCGAGAAACACAACATTGCCTATAAGACCGATGTGTACCCGTTCTATGGTTCGGATGGTGAAGCATTCTGGCGCGCGGGCGGCGATGTGGCGCTGGCGTTGATCGGCCCCGGCATCGACGCTTCGCACAACTACGAGCGCGCCCATATGGATGGTTTGAACGCCACGACAAATTGGATCCTTGCATATCTGTTGGAAGGGTAATGAATGGGACCAACCACCCATCAAGAAAGGCATGACGATGGAAACTAACAACTCGGTTGATTCGATTGACGCCAAGATCGGTTCGCTCGCGCCAGACTTCAAGTTGGCCGCCACCAACGGGCAGACTATTTCGCTGAAAGAGTTTCGCGGCAAAAAGAATGTGATCGTGTTCTTCATCCGCGAGACGACCTGCCCACAGTGCCGCACACATGTAGCGCAACTCGGGAGAATGTACGACCAATTCCGTGATGCTGGCACAGAGATCATCGTCATCCTCGGCGAGGATGTTGAAACATCGCGCAAGTATGCAGAGGAGATCGGCCTGCCGTTCCCGATCCTTGCCGACCCAGACCGCGCCGTGTATCACCTGTATGAATTGGAAAAATATTTTCTGCTCTTCCAACGCACGGCATCACTGGTCGTTGATAAATACGGTATCGTCCGTTATCTCAAACGCACCACCATCCCGAACATCTGGTTGCAGGAAAGCCGCGAGCTTTACGGCTTCATCCTAAGTTTGAACGAATAACCCAATGCCCCGCACAACGGGGCATTTTATTTGCTGTATACTAGCGCTATGAAACTCGATGCCGCACTCCCTATTGTTGGATTGAAAGATGTTTCCGCAATTGCAAAAGCCGCGGAAGAAATTGGATTCGACGCTCTATGGACTCAGGAGACTCAACATGACCCGTTTCTCCCGGGTGCCTTGATCGCCGAACATACAACGCGTCTCAACTTCGGGACGGCTATTGCGGTTTCCTTTGCTCGTTCTCCTGCCAATATGGCTTACACCGCCTGGGATCTGGCCGCCCAATCGAATGGACGTTTCATCCTCGGGCTGGGCACACAAGTCAAAGCCCACATCGAGCGCAGGTTCGGTCAACCGTGGCCTGAGTCGCCCGTCAAGAAACTGCGTGAACAGATCGAAGTCATCCGCGCGTTTTGGGATAATTGGCAAAACGGCACGAAGCTGAATTATCGCGGGGAGTATTACAAAATAACTCTTATGTCTCCTTTCTTCAACCCGGGACCTCTCCCTCATCCTAACCCTCTCCCACAGGGAGAGGGGACTCGTGGCCCCATTCCTATTTACATTGCAGGCGTGAAAACGGGACTCGCCAAACTCGCAGGCGAAGTGTGTGAGGGATTCCATGCCCATCCATTTCATAGCGTGCGATATTTGAAAGAGGTCATTCTCCCAGCCATCGAGGAAGGCGCGACAAAAGAAGGCAGAAGCAAAAAGGATATTGCCGTCTCAGTCAGCGCGTTCATCGCGACCTCTCCCGAAGAGATGAACTTCGCACGGGCACAAGTCTCGTTTTACGCATCCACCCCCTCCTACCGCCCCGTCATGGACTTGCACGGCTGGAGCGGCATCGCGGAAACACTGTCCATGCACGCGGCAAAAGGTGAATGGTCCGAGATGCCGATGCTTATTACCGATGAAATGCTAAGCGAATTTTGTTTGGTGACAGAAGAAGCCAAATTGGCTGATGAATTGAAGAAACGCTATGAAGGTATCGCCGACCGCCTGACGTTGTACACTCCCTTTGTGCCGGGCGAGAAGGATGAGTGGTGGAAGGGATTAAAAAATGGATTTGAACATTGATTACGTAGAAAGCCTCGCAAAGCGTCTCTTGCCACTCGAGACATGGGGATTTGTAGAATCCGCACGAACAGACTCGTTTCTCATTTATAACTCGCAATGGTGTCGGCTTCGGTTTAATATCAATGTTGATCATCACAATAAATCTTTATTTATCAGCTATGGGCGACTTCATGCTGCGGACGACAAAGCTACCATAAAGTGGATGGGAGAAGACTATTTTTGCTGGATTAATGAATCTCGTGAATCTAGAATACTTCTCCAATTCCTTGATGGACTCACATCGGAAGAAGCATACAAAACTTCCCGAGAGCGACTTAAACTATATAAAGATTTTGAGGCTTCCGTATCAGCATCACATCAAGAAATCAATTCTGTTGAACTTCAATTTATGAGGCACGCCATGGTTTGGGAACATTATGGACTGCGTTTTTTTGAATTGTTCGACCTACGCCGCCCTGATTTGTGGGACGACTTTATTAATTTTTTGAAGGAATACTTTCGCCTTTATTATGAAAAATTAGATATTAATCTTCAGAAGCAAGGGCAAAAGAGAACACATCATGAAATTCCTCCTTATCGAAGGTGTTGACATATTCTGAATATAAACGAAATGTATAGGAACCTATATTTATGAACTTCAACGACTACCAAACAAAATCACGGAATGCCGCACGTTCCATATTATGAGTCAAATCACAAGCCGCATCTACGAAGGCGAAAAAGACTTTCATACCATCATTGATCTGCTAACGAAACTCCGACCTGCAAAGCATCTCAATGATTATCCTGTCAAAGTGGATATCGAAGAAAACCTTGCGGCCGAAAATATCCAAGCAAATACGCGGATATGGTTTAATGACGGTCAACCTATAGCTTGGGCTTATTTAGATGATTTCAACAATCTTCGTTGGGAGATCGACAGTCAATACGATGAATTGATCGGCGCGGAGTTGGTTGCATGGGGAGAGTCTTGTATTCGAAGGACGTCCACAGACGGTGAAGCGAATACGCTGGATGCAAGTTGCAGGGAAGATTACGCAGAGCGAATCTCGTTTTTGAAGCGACATGGCTTTCATCAAACAGAGGGGACAAGCATTGCAATGACACGTGACCTTTCCGTATCAATTCCTGAACCCAAACTGCCACAAGGATTCACGATCCGCCCGATCCAAGGGATGGAAGAAGCGGAAGCGGTCGCATCCACGCATCGCGCCGCCTTTGGCACAGATTACATGACCACCGAAAATCGTCTCACCATTATGAATACAAGCGAATACGATCCATCACTGGATCTACTCGCCATTGCACCGGACGGAACGGTCACCGCATATTGCACTTGCTCAGTCAACGAAAAGGAAAAGACCGGCATGACCGATCCTGTTGCCACTCATCCCAACTATCAGCGTATGGGGCTGGCTCGTGCGCTCCTGCTCACAGGGATGAAATTGCTTAAGGAACGCGGAATGGCATCCGCTCATTTGGGCACAAGCGGAGATAACGTCGCCATGCAAAAGACCGCAGAATCTGTCGACTTTAAAGTAGAATACACGACCATCTGGTTCTCAAAGGAAATAAATTAACTCACGGATTTCAACGACTATCAACAAAAATCACGCAGGACAGCGGGCTATCTCGCCATTTATTATCCCGCGCTTGCAAAATATCTCAAATTGAGATAAAATAATTACGTGCATATCATCTCCCGCAAAGCACTGATCCAATTCTGGGAAAAATATCCCGATAGTAAAACGTCCCTGTCTCGTTGGTTTAAAGTGGTCAAAACAACAGAGTTTCACACTTTTGCAGAGTTGCGAGATGTTTTCCCTTCAGCAGATAAGGTACAGGATTGGATCGTTTTTAATATCGGCGGGAACAAGTATCGGTTGATCGTGTCGGTTCACTTCAACCGTGGCAAGGTTTATATTCGGCATGTCCTTACGCACGCGGAATATGACCGAGGAGATTGGAAGAAATGACCCTTGTAAATGACCAAATCCAAGCTCACTGGACAAATATCGCTCCCCTTCTCACCGTTCGTAATGAACGTGAATACAACGCGGCAGTCAAACGGATGAACGAATTGCTTGATGAGATCGGCACAAACGAAAAGCACCCGCTTTATAGCCTACTCGACACGCTTGGGACACTCATCCACGCCTACGAAGAAGAACACTTTCCGATTCCCGAATCCACCGGTGCGGAAATATTACGTTTCCTCATGGACGAAAACGGAATGACCCAATCCGACCTGCCAGAAGTAGGGTCTCAAGGTGTGGTTTCAGAAATATTGAACAACAAGCGCGAGTTGAATGTCCGCCAGATTCGTATACTGGCTAAAAAATTCAAAATTTCCCCTGCGGCGTTTGTATAGGAAAACATACAGAACAACATGGATTTCAACGACTATCAACAAAAATCACGCAAGACCGCAGGCTACCCTGCTATTGGACATCCCATCATTTACCCCACGCTGGGACTTGTCAACGAGGCGGGTGAAGTGGCAGGCAAGATCAAGAAAGTATTCCGCGATAAGGACGGCCAAATCAGCGACGAGACTCGCGATGCGCTCAAAGCCGAACTCGGCGATGTGTTGTGGTACATTGCGCAGGTCACTACCGAGTTGGGCTTAACGCTCGACGAGGTCGCTGAGTACAATATCGCTAAGTTATATGATCGATTGGAAAGAGGAAAGATCCGGGGGGATGGGGATAATAGATAGTCTTCTAGTCAGTTAGTCATCTCGTCTGCTAGTCAAACCTGCATGAGACTAGCGGACGAGATAACAAGAAGACTAATGGCTTTTCCCGTAATCACACAACTTCTTCAGCGGGCACTTCTCACACATCGCCTTACGCGCTGTGCAGATTTCACGTCCCAGGCGGATGATGTTCAAGTGTGCGGCGTAATAGGTTTTGGGAGGAAATAAAGCTTCCAAATGAGGATGGGCCTGTTCAACGGTCATCCGATCTGGGTGGAGTCCGATGCGGCCCGTCACTCGATAGACGTGTGTATCCACGGGGAAGGCGGGCATGTCCAATGAAAAACATAGGACGATAGCGGCAGTCTTCGGTCCTACACCGTTGAATTTCGTCAGCCAACTGCGTGCTTCATCCACAGACATCTCTTTGAGAAACGATAGATCCAAACTTCCGCGCTCGGCAGTGATGGCATTCAACACCTGCTGAATACGCGGGCCTTTTTGATTTGCGAGTCCTGCTGGGCGAATGGCCGCCACCACGTCATCTTCTCTTGCATCGCGCACGGCTTCCCAAGTGGGAAACTTCGCGCGCAACGCATCAAAGGCACGGTCGCGATTCACATCGTTCGTGTTCTGCGAAAGGATGGTCGAGACCAATTCGTCGATGGCCGGTAACGGATTGCGCCATATCGGTTCGCCGTAAAATTCAAGTAACTTCTCATGGACTTTTATCGCTCGTTGCGTTAATTCGTTCATACGATGCCTGACTCCTTGATCAACCGTAATGTGGTCTTCACAACTTCACGATGCTTTTCGGGGATCAAGCCATCGAACATCGCCGCGGTGAGACGGTACAACGTCAACGCCGCCGAACCGCGCAATTGATATTGTGACGAGGTGGAGTCGAGTCCCCAAGCTGTACGGAACGCACTCACCCACTTCGTATCACGTCCCACCGATTCCTGAATCAGATCAAAGTAGCGATTCTCGCTGACGATCATGATGCCTCTCTGTACAGCGATCGCTTCCAATATATTCTTCACCAATCCCCACGTTGCATAAAGGACTGTTGATTCATGTCCGCGTGTGAGGCCATTCAATATCTTGTGCACTTCTTCAGTACAGCGCATGATCTCTTCTGCGGCATATTCATCCGCTTCGCGCTGGAACAGGGAGAAATCAAACTTCTGCGCCATTTTCTGTAATTCAGCCAGTGAGCCATCTTTATCAAGAACGATCTTCATCCCACTTAGGCCCGGCACTGCCCAGATCGCCTGCCGTGGATTCGATAAAGTCGAAAGTTCATCGTCGAACAGAACATATTTCAAACTGACAAGTTTTCCATCCAAATACTGCAGACTGTACCGGTCATACTCGTTCTCAGGTAATTTGCCGACAAAGATATCGAAGTCAACATCGCTATACTTCGACTCTTGTCCGCGCGCATAACTGCCTACAATGCCCACACCAAGGACATCAGGCGAGTCTATTTTTTCAAGGACGGATTTGATAAATGAGTCTGATAGGGTCATCACTTCTCCACTCTACCACTTCCCACCTTCCACACTTCCGCACTCTCCGCAAACTCGGGAGCGAACAAATTCAGGTCTGTGGTCGTGAACAACACCTGCTCGCTTTCGCCCACGTATTTCAACAAGTCGGCGCGGCGCTGCACATCGAGTTCGGCCATCACTTCATCGAGCAAGATCACAGGCCATTCGCCCGTGCGTTCTTTCATCCAATTCACTTCGGCGAGTTTCAACGCCAACAATGCCGTGCGGATCTGTCCACGCGAGCCGTAATCACCCAGATCAATATCGTTCGCGAGAAAACGCAACTCATCGCGATGTGGACCAATCGTGGTCACGCCACGGGCAACTTCTTCGTTACGCAGGTCACGCAACTTCTCACGGAAACCATTTTGAATATCGTCCAACTCAAAACCAGAACGGTCAACGGCTGTATCGATCTTCAATCCCAACTGTCCGCTTGGCTTCGGCAACGGATCATAAGCAGGCTCATAGGCGAGACGAAGGATCTCGGTTCCGTGAGTCAGCTCGTGATGAACGCGCGAAGCGAGGTGTTCGATGCGCTGGATGGCCTGGATGCGCCACAAAATCAGTTGTGATCCGAGGCGACTCAGCGCATCATCCCACACTTCGAGCTGGTCCCTGTTTCCCCCGTTCTCGCTCAACGCTTTGAGCAACGCATTACGCTGGGTCAGTGCCTGGTTGTATTCGCTCAACACACGCGCATACGCAGGCACGGATTGTGCCAACGCAAGATTGAGATATCGCCGACGGTCATCCGGCGCACCTTCGATGATCTGCGACATCTGCGGCACAAAGATGACCGCGTTGAAATGACCGATCACCTCATTGGCAGGTTTCTTCACGCCATCGAGCAATATCTCTTTTCGCAAACGTTGACCATTCAACACACCGACCGGCTCAAGGATAAGTCGCACTTCGATACGATGCTTGCTCTTGCCACGTTGATAATCTGCCACAAGGCGTGTGACCGTAAGCGAACCTGTCTTTGCTTCTTCAAGGTTGACGATCTGACGATCTGCATGTGTTTGAAAGGATGTGAATGCCGCGAGGAAATAAATGGCTTCCAGCACCGTGGTCTTTCCCTGTGCGTTATCCCCCGTAAGCAAAACAACGCGTTTTGGAAGATCAATATCCAATCGCGTAAACTTGCGGAAGTTCGTGAGGGAAAGGTGTTTGAGATACATTATTTTTATGTGGGGTAGGGCAGCTGCCCTACCCTACATTTGAAATTTACGGTTGCAAGACCACAAAATTCTGGAACAACACATCCACGCCGGGTTCTTCGAACGTACCGGCAATCACACCCACACCGCCTGTCGGGAAGTCAGTATCAGGCACCGAGGCGACTTGGTTGAAGTTCACATACAGAGTCAGCGTACTGCCGATGCAATCTGCGCGCAAGTGATTCGTTTCGCCAGCCTTGATGAACTCCGTCGGTTGCATGGCTTCCTGCCCGAGCAAGATTGCATTACCGCCGATAAATTTACCGATGGTGTAAAAGCCATCGTTGGAGATGATAAAGAAGTAATAATCGCCGTTGCGATAGCGACACATGAGCCCCGCACGGTTCGCATCAGGGCCGTTCAACTTGGTCACATCGGCTTCCACGCGTACATCTTGATAATTTCCCGCAGGCGTGGACCAAAAGTTCACCTTTGGTTGTCGCACTAAAATGCGAAAGCCACCGCTGTCATAATCCATGATGCCGCCATCGTTGATAAAACGGTCCCAGCCAGAGGTGTTGTTGGAAAAATCCTCCTTGTACAGCATCTCGCCTGATTTGCCCGTGGTAACTTTTTCTGTGGGCTGGGCGGGAAGGCAGGAGGCAAGAACAAGGATAAAGAATGAGAACAAGGGGATGAATGATTTTTTCATAGACTGAGATTTTATCATGCGCATGGATTTAGAATCAGATGGCTCTGCCACCTGACCAAGAAAAAGCCTTTTGACTTCCACTTTATGGAAAATACTGTTGCAATAACGCTTCGGCTTCAGCACTCCCCAAGTCACGTGCGGCAACGAGGTGTATACGCATCGCATCGAAATCATTCGCTTGAAGATACAACAACGCCAGATGATAATGTGCCGAGGCAAGTTTGGGGTCCAGAGTCAAAGCCTGTTGCAATAAACTCTCGGCCTCATAGGTACGACCATCCAACGTCAACAACCAGCCAAGCGTATCCAACGCAGATGGATTTGTCGGCTCCATTTGCACGGCCTTCTGCGCGGCAGGTATCCCCACATCACGCACATTGGCATTGCTCTGCGCGCAAAAGTTCGCAAGCAAAAGATAATACTCCGCGCTATCTGGCTTGAGCGCGATCGCAACTTGATACGCCTGCACCGCACGAATTAAATCTCCCAGCCCGGCAAATTCCTGTCCGATCGAAACATACCAGGATGGATTCTCTGGGTCGAGTTTTGCGGCCTCTTGAAATTCGGCCAACGCTTCACGATGATTCCCAATACGCTGGAAGTAGAGTCCGCGCAAGCCATGCACGATGGCGGAATTGGGATCCAGACTCAACGCGCGATCAAGGGACGTCAACGCATCGTTCTTAGCCGTTTGCTGATCCGCCTCTCCAAGCCATGCCCATGCCTCAGCATTCTTCTCATCTAATTGGACGGCTTGCTCGAACGCGACACGCGCCAACTCCCATTCCTGCACGAGACCAAGTCCACGCCCGATGAGCACCTTTTGCTCAGAGGGCGAGTTGCTTAACGCGGACAAATTCAAGGCGGTGCGAAGGATCTGGAAGGCCGAATCAAATTGAGGGTCCAGTTGAGAGGCGTTCGACAGGTGAGATAAAGCTTCATTCGGATTGGATATAGTCAACAGGAGGCCTAAACGATATTGAGCGGGGGCATCCTCCGTATGAACGTTCACATATAGTTGAAGATATTCTGCGGCTTTCGAATACTCGCCGCGGTCTTGATAGGTTTGTGCGAGGCGCGAATACAATTTGTCAGACGAATTAGGTTGCTCAATGCCTTGCGCCCAAATTTCAGAGCCGCGTTCGAGGTCGCCATTCAAATAAGTGACATCACCCCACGCTACCCACCCTTCCGGAGAAAGTGCATTTCTCTTTAATGCAGTTTGATATGCGGCATCGGCCTTTACGTATTCTTCGGCATAATAAAAATGATGTCCGGCCAGTTCATAGAGATCAGCCCGCCACGGAATGCGTAGCGCGGCGGCTTGATAATGTTCCGCGGCCTCGAGATGTGTGCGAGCCGTTTCCGCTTTACGTAGTTCAGAATATCCCGATGCAATATAAGGCACGAGGATCGAAAGCAGGATCAAAGTAAGGATCAGTGTATTGCGGAGGAGGGGACGCATGGTGTTCCATTATATAATGCTCGCGTTGGATATTTGCGCGAGAACATTCCAAAACCATCACTTTATTAATGAGTAAGGTCAAATTTGTTCAAGTAGAAGTATAATCACATTGCTTATGGTTGAGTCTCTGCTTCAAATGTTCAATCTCTTCACACAACCAACGGGGAGTGTGATCTATCACTTGGTGCTGGTATTCTCCATCGTCAGCGCATTGCAATCGGCCATCTTTCATCTGCGCGCCAGCGGTTTTCCCCAGGCACGACGTACGGTGTTTGGCCTGAGTTTCCTGCTTTCAGCACAAATTGCTCTTTTCGTTTTAAGCGCATTGGGGAATGAAGGTTTTATCAACCTGTCACTCTTCCTTCCGCCGGTGGATCGTGCGCTCACCCTTTTTGCACTGGTTTGGATGATCTGGCTCTGGACCTTCCCGGAACCCAGCCGCCCAGCAGATGTGGCGACCGCCTTGGTCAGTCTGCTTGTGGCCGCCGCCTTCGCCTTGAGCCTGATCACATACGCCCAGACACCCACAACTCCGTATAACCTGACAACCTTCGATAGTTACTGGCAGATCGGCAGTATCGCCATTGCCGTTTTCGGTTTGTTCCTGCTTCTCGTCCGTCGCCCGAATGGATGGGGCAATGGCATGGTCATCTTTGTGTTGGCTTTTGTGGGTCACCTCCTGCATTTGATCTTTGGTCACACAAGCGGCGATTTTCCCGGCGCAGTACGTTTGGCATACATGGCGGCTTACCCCGTTTTGATGACACTGGCCCAGCGCTTCCCTGTCCCTCCCTCCACACCAACAACGATCAAACCCGTCGCTCCTTCCGAGGAGCGCCGTCGCTATAGCACTGACCCGAAGACCTTCCATGCACTGTTGGCGCTCGCCGCCGAATCCAGCGTGGACAAGGTCAGTCAGGCCATCACCCGCGCCATCGCACAGACCATGTTGGCCGATCTTTCTTTCCTCATCTACATGACAGATGGCAATAACCAGTTACAGATTGCCAGCGGTTACGACCTGATCCGCGAAGAAAACCTCGAGGGCGGGAGCATGAACAAGAGCATGATCCCCATGCTCACGAACTCCATCCAACGCGGACGTCCCCTGCGCTTGCCATCGAGTAGTACATCAGCAGACATCAAAGGGCTGAGCGATCTACTTGGCCTGACCAACCCCGGTCACTTGATGAGCGTTCCCATCGTCACACCGGACAAAGAAGCCATCGGTGGCGTCCTCGTCCTTTCGCCATACTCCAATCGTTTATGGAGCGCCGAAGATCAAGCTTTCCTTGCAAACATCGCTAACTCCCTCGTCCCCATCATTCAACGTGGACAGAGGTTGAATGCCCTTGAGATCAAGTCAGAACACACAAAACAGGAACTGGACATTGCTCAGTCCCGCATCAACGATCTCGAACGCCGCAACAATGACCTACTCAAACAAATGGAAGCGGTCAAAACCGATGCCCAAGAGGGGTTGTCGCAAGCCGAAAATCTGGCTGAACTGACTCGCATGCAAGAAGAGACCCAAAAGCTTGTCGATAAGTTGAGGTCAGAAAACGAACACTTGCGCTCCACCAAAGGCATCAAAGCCAAGAGCGGTGCCAACACCCAAGTTGAATCGGAATTACGCTCCACCCTTGAAGAAGTAGCCCGCCTGCAAAATCAATTGGCAGAAGCCAATGTCAAGATCATCGAAGCGGAAAAAGGCAAATCGGCCGCACGTTCAAACGAACAAGCCGAAGTGGTTGCGTCTATATCACAAGAATTGCGACAACCGATGTCTTCCATTGTTGGATACACCGACTTGCTGTTGGGTGAATCCGTAGGCATCCTCGGTGCACTGCAACGAAAATTCGTCGAACGCATCAAATCATCCACCGAGCGCATTGACAACTTGATCAACGACCTGATCCAGGTCACAACGCTTGAAACCGGGCTTCACGAACTCAAGCCAGAAGCCGTGGACCTAAACCTCATCATTGATAACGCCATGTCATACACGAGCAGTCAGGTGCGCGAGAAAAACATCTCGATGCATTTGGATCTGCCGAAGAACATGTCATCCATCCATGCCGACCGCGAAGCTCTGCAACAAATTTTGATCCACCTCTTGCAGAACGCTGGAGCCGCCTCCCCGAATGAGGGAACCGTGCATTTGAAAGTCCAAACAAAAATAGAAGATGGCAAGGAATATATCCTTCTACAAGTGACCGATACCGGCGGAGGCATCCCCGCAGAAGACTTGCCACGTGTGTTTACTCGTTTGTATCGCGCTGATAACGTCCTTATTCAAGGCGTTGGCGATACAGGCGTGGGTCTCTCCATTGCAAAGACACTCACCGAAGCGCAGAATGGACGCATCTGGGTGGAGACCGATCAGGGGAAAGGCTCAACCTTTAGCGTACTGTTGCCCATCGGCACAAATAAACCAGGTTCGGAGCATTAAGCAATGAAAGCCCTGCGCCAAATGGGCAGTGGATTCATCATTGGGATACTCTCGCTCTTACTTGTCATTGGGGGCATTTCATTGTCCTTGGCTGAAACATCTGCCCCGGCCCTACCGCCCACACCATCGCCCATACCCACAGATTTTGCAGTTGAATTTGCATCACCGTTTCCCTCTCCCACAGTAGAACTTATTCCCATTCTCCCTACTGACACTCTCATCCCAAGCCCTACAACTGAGGTGCAGGTTGCGACGAATTGTGTTTTCCCTGCCAATTGGATCACGGTCACTGTTGGTGTGAACGAAGATCTCTACACCATCGCACAAAAATACAACACCACCACAGACGAACTGAACGAAAAGAACTGTCTTAACTTTCTCAACCCCGCCCCCGGCGCGATCATCCATGTACCGGCCGTGCCAACGAAAGTGGTTGCCCCATGCCTTCCGCCTGCTGGCTGGGTAAAACGACACGTAGTGCAAAAAGGCGATAACCTCTATCGCATCGCACTCTCGTATGGCATCACGTACCCACAACTGCAAGCGGGTAATTGCATGGGATCATCAGTAACTATCTTTGCCGGCCAAATCCTTTGGGCGCCAAACATACCAACCTTCACGCCGTTCGTCACTGCCACTGCTACGAACACTGTCAACTACTCCACACCTACAAATACCGCCACCAACACGCCCGATTACTCAACCGTCACCGCCACCTTTATGGTGACCGCTTCTCCCATACCGGCTACACAAACACCATCCATCACACCATTACCTACTATACAAGCTCAATAACTAATGAAATCACTACGGCCAATCATCATCGCGGCAATATTGCTTGCTGGATGCGGAAGTAACGCGCCCGCGCCCTTACCCTTCGCAATGGTGACATCCGCACCAAACCCATCTCCCACACCGACTCCCTTCCTGCCTGTTTCATGGACGCCAACCGGCTCGCTTCTTTCTCAGCCGATAGTTGATTCATCATCCCTGACCTCCACTCCCCTCGCAGCGACTCCAACAATCGCCCCGACGATTGATCCGAACTTCCTTATCAATACGGTTGCGCCACTTCCCACCATTGATACATCTGGCAGTCAGATCCTCAATAATGGGCAAGAGACCATCAACTTCCTGCTTATCGGTTCCGACAAACGCCCCGGCACATCCTTCCGCACAGACACAATGGTCATTGCCATTCTGCGCCCCAACGAGGGACAAGTCTCTCTGATCTCGATCCCTCGCGATCTGTGGGTGTTCATCCCCGGTTGGGAAAATCAACGCATCAACACCGCTTATCAACACGGTATCTCTGTCGGTTACCCCGGTGGCGGACCTGGTCTGCTCAAAGACACCATTCAATACAACCTCGGCATCCGCATTGACCACACTGCCATGGTAGATTTTGACGGCTTTCGTAAGATCGTAGACACTATCGGAGGCGTAGATGTTCCTGTTGTATGCCCCTACACAGATTGGCGTTTGATAGATCCGAGTTATGATCCGCAAAACGAAAACAACTGGGCACTTTACACGGTCAGCCCCGGCGTCATCCACATGGACGGCGACCTCGCCCTCTGGTACGCCCGCTCCCGTCAAAAATCCAGTGACTTTGACCGTGGTAGAAGACAACAAGAAGTGCTCCGCTCGATCTTCACGCAAGCACTCCAAGCCGGAACATTGACCCGTATCCCAGAACTCTACAACAACTTCAAAGACTCCGTTGAAACCGACCTCGGCCTAGCCGACATGGTACAACTCTCCCTCTACGCCCCCAAAATGACCAGTGCCGACATCCGCAGTTACTACATCCGCCCGCCTTACGTCACATCGTGGATCACCGATGGCGGCGCGTATGTCCTTTCCCCCAATCAAGACCTGCTCGGGCAAATGCTCACGGAAGCAGTGTCACCGTCCACACGCACGATACAAAGACAAGCCGTCACCATCGAAGTGATGAACGGCACATCCATCCCCGGCTACGAGACTCTCGCATCCACCCGTCTCAACTATGCAGGCTACGAAACAAAGATCGTCCCATCAGACAGACAAGATTATGCCTATTCTGTTCTGATCGATAAATCTGTTGTGCAAGACCGCTCCGTAAGCGACTCGATTTTGAACGTCATGGGCATCCTGCCCGGAGGATTGATCCCTTCACCGGATGGAAATAGCACCGCACAGTATCTTTTGATCTTGGGATATGATTATCAGCCGTGCTTTAGACCAGAGAAGTTGGTAGAGTGAAAATCATTAAATTCCTTACGCCAACATATTCATTACAACAAACAAAAAGGAGTGAACACACTTGGTGCTCACTCCTTCATAATTCGTCCCCCCTGCAGCCCCCTTAAAGATAAATATATTTTATACTTCACAGCAACAGTCATCAACGGTCAATTAGAAGTCAAGCATAGACATTTGTACTGTTTTTGTACGAAGGGCTTGAATTACCACCTCTATTCTGATAACCTTGAGGCACTAGTAAAAGGGTTGAAAATGGGACAAAAGATTCGTGTGACAATTTTGGATGATCATCAGTCCATCATCGATGGATATCGTTTTCGCCTTGGGAATAGCCCCCGGGTGGAAGTGGTGGCAGCTATCAGCTATGGGGATGAAATACAAAGCTCATTGGAAAAGCATCCTACTGATGTACTTCTACTCGATATAAATGTTCCCGTTTCAGAAGACAATCCCAACCCTTATCCAATTCTGCACGTTATGCCTGATCTATTACAAAAATATCCCGGTCTGGCGATTCTCGTCATCAGTATGCATGCTGAGCGAGGTTTGATCCGCGCTGTGATGGAGGCAGGCGCCAGTGGTTACGTCCTCAAAGACGATCAATCCACGCTTCGGGATTTAGAAAATGTAGTGGCGTCTATCTTCAGTGGCGGGATCCATCTTAGCCGTCAGGCAAACGACATCCTCCTGCGAGGTGGAACAGTGGGAAATGAACCGCCTCTCGCCAAACGACAGTTGGAAGTGTTGTCCCTGTGCCTTTCCTACCCTGACAGTTCTACAGCAGAACTCGCAAAGAAAATGTCGATCTCCAACTCCACTGTCCGCAATTTACTCTCAGGGGCATATATCAAACTTGGCGTACATACCCGTATCGCCGCTGTCACTAAAGCCCGTCAAATGGGATTGATCTCCCCTCCCAACCCTACCGTTCCACGTCAAAAAGTTAACGCGTAATATCTCCACTAACGAACACTAATCCACGTTTACTGTTTTAAGCAGTGCATGTACCGGGGCGATGATCTCGTCCAATAATTCAGAGACAGGCTTAGGGTCGATTAAAGAGGCGTGCTTCAAGAGGTTCATTGCAGTTTGGTGCTTGCGGATCAACTGGTCGGCACAATAACTGATCGCTCCACAATGGATCAAAATCTCCTGTGCTTCCTGTAGCGTATCCAAATCCATAATGGATTGACTCAATTGAAGGAAGCGTTCCCGTTCTGGATGTTCCACTTGCGACGCGAAAAGAATCGGCAACGGCTTTCTGCCTTGAAGCCAATCTGGGTTGGCTGGGATTTCCATCGAGTCATGCATATCATCATGGAGTTGGATCATTTCCCCGTACAAACATCCCAATTGCTTCAATTGTTTCGCGGTTTCCAACGAACTCCCACCGGCTAATGCTCCAATTTGCAAAGCCACGCCAAAGAAAGGTGAGCTCTTGGTCTGGGTAACTTTCCAATAAGCAGATTCATTCACAGGTGATTGCACATCTAAAAATTGCCCAAATGAGGTGGAAAGAAACATCTCATTGAAGCTCTCGATTGCCACTAGCTTAGATGCATCATCACGTATACTGCGAGCAACAGCATATACAGCGGCCGCCTGAAACGTGCTCGACAAGTTAGCGGAGGCCGCCATCCCAAGCCTGTGATATTCACCACGTGGATCTGCATCCAACATATCGTCTACCAGCAAAATTCCAATGTGCGCACAGGCAATTGCCAGCACAGCAAGAACAGCTTGTTTTGGCTCTCCTCCCACAGCCTTACAGGCATGCACCGGTAAGAGCCAATGTTTAGGTCTGCCAGATAATGTATTTTGAAATATGTTTTGTGCATCTCCCCAGGACGCGACATGAGGCAACACAGAAAACTCCTGACCGATTTGAGCAAAAATATTCATCCTACCTCCTTGTTTAAGTTTGCCGCCCACAGAAAACAGGGCTTTCTGTGGGCGGTTGATTTTCACCTGATATAGATCAGGCTTTGGGCGTTTCAGGGTCCCAGATCAGCCAGGTACCAGCCTGTGTGGCCTGCAAAATCTGGGAGCGAGAAACGCCTGTCAGGTTGGTCAAACGAGCATCGCGTTTGCGAGACGGCTTGACTGACAACCTTTTGTAAAATGCTTGCATATTCATGGGGAATCTCCTATTAGGTATTTTGAACGAACTTTTTTGTTAACAAACTTTGAAGAGAATTTTATTCCTACGCTATAAT
Organism: Candidatus Defluviilinea proxima; assembly: GCA_016721115.1. Classification (NCBI taxonomy): domain Bacteria; kingdom Bacillati; phylum Chloroflexota; class Anaerolineae; order Anaerolineales; family Candidatus Villigracilaceae; genus Candidatus Defluviilinea; species Candidatus Defluviilinea proxima. The sequence goes on along the minus strand of JADKIW010000001.1, from coordinate 2,009,189 downwards.
CGAACCACCTCCTTTAGAGTTAGGAACAAAAAGTAACGCCATGAAAAATCCCCCCTTAAAAAGCTGGCGCCTGCATGACATTCTGATCGCTTACGTCGTTCTTTTCTTTTTGTTCCTTTACACGTACGGTTTACTTTTCAAGACCCCCTATCCTGGTTTTTATTTCAATCCATCAAACGGCGAGTTGCTGGAAATCTACCAACCGGCCAATCCCCCTCTCAAAATAGGTGATTTCATTCAGCGCGTAGGCTCCATTTCCATAGAGACTTACCGCCAAAACAAGTGGATCAGCTTTTTTGACGGAATGCAAGCGGGACAACAAATTGAGATCGAGGTATTGCGCGACCAAAAGTCCGTGACCATTCTCTGGGAATATCCCGGTTACAACACAAGCGAGTTCCAAGCCCGTTTTTTCAACATATGGTGGCTTGCCTATGTATTCTGGTTCATTGGCATGTCCACCCAATTGTTCATGAGACCCAAGGATACACAATGGCGATTGTTTGTCGCGGCGAACTACCTCACAGGGGCATTCATTATGCTTGGCAGTGTCTCCTCTTTGCGTGTTTTCGGTAGCGCCATCCTACTACGAGCGGTTACCTGGTTAATCCTTCCAACATACCTGCATTTCCATTGGATTTTTCCAAAGTCATTCCGTCGTATTCCACAATGGCTGAAAAACGTCTTTTACGTCATTTGCGGAGGAATCACCATATGGCAGTTGTTTTCGCAATCTTTTAGCGGTTTATATTTTTTCGCCATTGCACTTGCATTTGGTGGAAGCATCCTTCTCTTGGCTGCGCACTATCTACTTCAGCCGAACCACCGCCGCGAAGTGATGACTCTGGCAATTGCCGCCTTTTCATCCACGTTCTTTACGTTCCTGATCAGTCTGATCGGAATCAGAGGAGACGTCTCAAAGATCGGCCCACTCGCGCTCCTCCCTCTGCCAATCCTTCCAGCAACATACTTTTACATTTTGTATCGGCGCAACCTAGGCGGACTGGAAATTCGTACAAACCGCGTGATTTCCATCTATCTCTTTCTGATCACGCTTGGCTTCGTGCTTCTATTAATCATTGGATATTCGAAGATTGCTTTGATTAACCGTGATGTGATCGCGATCACCACAGTTATCATCGCTTTGTTTACCGCACTTGCCAGCATATTGGCATTTCCCAAGTTCCAGTCATTTGTTGAGAAGCGTATTCTAGGCATCAAACTGCCCAATGAAAGTCTGGCTGAGAGCTACTCTGCTCGCATCATCACAAGCGACTCCCTGCCCATATTGTTAAAACTATTACGCGATGAAGTGTTTCCAAGTTTGCTGATACGACAATATGCCTTCGTTCGAAATTTGAAGACGTCAGCAGAGGTGATACTGTCAGAAAACGTGACTCAGGATCTGGTCACGGAAGATGCGTTGATGGAATTATTCGCTTCTTCATCGAAGGGGAATCTGTCCCCATTCTCCAAGCACAATCCACCCTTTGACTGGGTCCGTCTCACCTTGCCGTTGCAATTCGGTTCAGAGTTGATCGGTATATGGCTATTAGGGCGTCGCGATCCTGATGATCACTATTCACCAGTAGAATTCCCGTCCCTACAATCGCTCGCCAACCAGACAGCAGTAGCTCTGAGTAACATTATTCAAACGGAGCATCTCAAAGCGGTCTACGGTGCCAACATCCATCGTTATGAACAGGAACGGGTTAATCTTGCTCACGATCTTCATGATAGCGTTCTAAACGAGATGGCGGCCATGAAGATGAAACTTGACCCAGCGTCTCTTCCGCCAGAGTTCCAACTATCATATGATGAATTGATCAACCGTGTACGAGAGATCGTTGGTGATCTTAGACCCCCAATGCTTTTATATGGGTTAAAGTTTGCGCTCAATGGGCTGGCCGATAACCTTTCAGAAAGGCACCGCGACAAGGTAAATATCATTGCTGATATCGAGGCGGATGGTGAGCCTCGATACCCCGAAATCGTGGAGCAAAACATCTATCGCATTGTGCAGGAAGCTTGCGAAAACGCATCAAAGTATGCTCGTGCAAAGTCCATCGTTATTGAAGGCAAACTTTTCGAAAAAAGGATCGAGGTCAAAGTGATCGATGACGGCATCGGATTCCGAGACGAGATCAGCCTCAAATTAGACGATATGTTGGCTAACAAACATTTCGGGCTGGCTGGAATGCATGAACGTGCAGACTTGATCGGTGCCGCGATCCGTATCGATTCAAAACCAAAGCACGGCACTCGCATTCAGGTATCGTGGGAAGCTAAAGATACTATTTAATTGTTAAAGTTCAAAACTTCGTTGTTGAAGACTTTATACAATTGCACGAGATAAAAATCCACAAGCGTTACTTGAATTTTCTTAAGTGCTTACTAAAATAGGGATTCATCAGTGACCACCTTCGGTGATACGCTCCGCTCCTTTCGGCAAACCAGCAATGACCCAGATCGCCTGAATAGGCGTCTCACACAAGAACGTCTGGGCGAACTGATAGGTCATGAAATGGGAGATCTGGGATTTAGTGGAGCGGCAATCAGCGACTGGGAACGAGGGGAAAGTGCGATCAATGCACAAGACAGGAAGGTATTGCTCGCACTAATTCAAGTTCTACATACATGTGGCGGGATACAAACTCTTGATCAAGCCGATCAATTGCTAAAAGCAGGAAATTACCATGCTCTTCATTCCGAAGAAATTCAGAAGATCTTCGGGAAGGCGGAATATGCTTCACCTGCAAACGAACAAGAAATTCCTTTCACATTGCTTCTCGTTCAAAGCATATTTCCCATTTCGAAGGAAGAGTTTCGAGAAATTGTCGAAAAAGCGAAGGAAGGACCTCCTCCCTCCTGGCCTCGCATTCTCGCCGCGTTGCTCCGAAAAATCACAGACCGATTTTCACTTTCCATAAAAACGGTCCTATGGGGTGTGGTTTGGGTAAGTAGCATTTGGTTGATCGGTCCGTCATTGCATTGGCCTTTCGCAAACCGAGATTCAGCATTGACTGCCATCGTCATGTATGGATGTGCCACTCTCATAATCCCTCTGTTGATAGGGGCATTGGTCAATACCAGTAATAATGAATACTGGAAACAACAAAACACAGCAAGTCCATTCTTGCTTCGTCTGTATACCTATCAAGGTGCTGGTATAGGATTCAATCTGGGATACTTTCTTATTTTCCCTTTTTGTCTGGCATCGTATTACTTAAATCTGGGACATGTGGTGTGGATGGAAATTGCGGCGGCTACCTTAGTGCTAATTCTAGGGAACATGGCCGCGCATGTAGTACCCCACAATTTATGGTTGGCGTATAAAAGATTATCCATCAAAGACGGTTGGATCTTCTTTATCGTTGCCTTCATCGGCCCTATGTGGGGCTTCTTTTTCCTTGAGTATTACCCTGTATTTCTTACACCAATTCTGGGCGTAACCATTATCGTTCTTGCTGTTATGGGGGTAATCTTCATTTCAGCACAACAAGCCAAGAGTAGGGGAAAATAATTATCAAATCTCTCAAGCGGTGAGGCATTCACCCAGTTGACATCTCCTCCCTTTCCCGCTAAACTATGCGAAAGCAGATAAGAAAGAATTGGAGCATGTCATGCCTGATAACAAGTTAACTTCACACCTAAACCAAAACACTTCGCTCACTTCTGCCATTAACTCGTGGGAAATGTTCCTTACAGACCAGGGGCGTTCACCCAATACGATCAAAGCCTTCCTTTCGGATGTGCGTTTGCTGACCACTTTCCTTTCCGATGGTGTAGCGATCGGCAAGGTCACTACCAAAGACCTCAACCGCTACTTCGAGTGGATGGAAAAAGAGCGCGATGTTCCGTGCAGTCCCAAAACCCTCGCTCGGCGCATTACGGCGGTCAAGTCATTGTTCCGCTGGTTGCATCAATACGGTGTACTGGTCGTTGACCCTGCTGAAAAGGTGGCACAACGCTCTGCCATCAGTCCCCTCCCCACTGTGCTTACGCCCAAGGAATATGACGAAGTCCTGCTCGTCGCAGACCGCCATCGCCGCGCCACAAAGCCCGACGCCCGTCCGTATGCGTTGGTATATCTTTTGTTGACCACCGGTATCAAAAAGAGCGAAACATTGGGGCTTTTGCTCGAACACCTTGAATTGGATTCCCCCAACGGGCCTCAGATATTCATCAAGTATCCGACTCCTGCGAATCGTTACAAAGAGAGAAAGCTGATCCTGCCCGAGGATTGGGTAACCGCCTATGAGGAGTATCTTGCCCAATACAAGCCCGAAGAAAAGCTCTTCCCTTGGTCACCTCGTAGATTGGAATATCTACTTGAAGATATCAGCAACGAAGCCGGTCTGACAAAACATCTTTCTTTTGATATGTGTCGCTGGACATGCGCCTTGAACGATTTCAATGCAGGCGAAGAACCAGATAAAATCCGCCAGAAGCTGGGAGTTTCCAAGATCCAGTGGCGAGAGTTGTTCATTAAGTTAAAACAGTTAGCGGGAAGTAAAGAATAAGATCAAAAAAGAGACGGTCACAAAGTGACCGTCTCTTTTTTAGCCTCGTGTCATTGAAAAATACAACGCTTGCCGGGATGACTCTGTCAAGCGGAAAGAATGCGCGGGGCGATAACCGGGCACCCATACCACTTTTGATCCCATACACAACAAGGGCCAGCGATCACGTGCACGATGGGGCAATTTGACGTTGATAAAGAAATCGGAGATCTTCATCTCGTGCCCGTCCATGCCCAAAGGCTCAAAACGGTCACCATCGTGACGGGCACGCAGTTCAAGCTCATCGGAGACCAACTTGGCGTCAAGCCAGACTTGGAAGGGATCACTGTTCGCATGCGCTTGTTCCATGGCCAGAGAAGCGATGTTCCAACGTTCGCAAGTTAACTTCCACCCACCCGATAACATGATTGAATTCGGAAGCCGCAAAGGGATCGTGTTGCTTACATCAGGCATTTGGGGCCAGCGCTCGATGGGCAGATCAGAAGTATCAGCGAGCATATAGATCGACGAGCCTTCACGCAAAAGGTGCATGCCGCCTGCCAGATCGGTGCGTTGTTGTTCAGGAGAGTTGATAAACTTTGTGGCACGTTCGAGAGTGGCAAAAGTCAGGTTTAAGCCTTCGGGGTGAAGAAGCTCAATAGCACGCCGAATCAGGTGTCGTTGGAGTCCGAGCGATTGCTTGGCCAGGGAGGCCGAATCAAACGAGACGTAGTCCAATGTTTGTTGGACAACACAAGCCTTCCACACATCATCCAAAACATAGGAAAGAATCTCATGATCGCCCGTTAGAGAGCGCGAGGTGCGCCAGATGGCATCACGAAAGCGCGGATTATAAGATTCCAAAACAGGGATGAGCTGATTACGCAAGCGGTTGCGGAAAAAGTCGAGCGAATCGTTGCTGGGATCATGACGCGGACGAAGTCCATGCGCCGCACAATACACCACTGTCTCCTCGCGCCAGATATCCAACAACGGACGGACGATGGGTATCGTTTCGTCGAACATCGGGAGGATCGTGCGGTAGTTCATGCCTTTGAGCCCAGCCAGCCCAGCACCACGAATGAAATGCATGAGGACGGTTTCCACTTGGTCATCGGCTGTGTGCCCGACCGCCAAGGCTTGCGCCTTGAAGCGCCGTGCTTGCGCCAAGAGAAAACGATAGCGCATATTGCGCGCGGCCTCTTCAATGGACAATTTTTCAGTACGGGCGTACTCATGCACATCCCCACTCTCGATCACGGAGGCAAAGTTCATGCGGCTGGCAGCTTGTTCAACAGCGTTGGCGTCGGCATCTGCATCAGAACGCAGTTTGTGGTTGAAATGCGCAACAATAACCCGGTAGCCGGTCTCCCGCAGAATACCAAGGAGACACATACTATCAGGGCCACCAGAAATACCTGCAATGATCGGCTGATCTTTGGTCAGGCCGCATTGCTCACTTAAGACGGATTCGATGTTTTCAAACATTGCATCAATTACAACACAGAAATCAACAAAGGTTCTTTAATTGTTTTGGTCAATAAGTTACAAGGTCACTTTATATCTGGTACAACTCCACCAAGACACCAGATGTGCTTTCGGGATGGATAAAAGCGTACTTCTTTCCGTCGGCGGCAGTGCGCGGCTCCTCATTGATGAGGCGCACACCCTTCGAGCGCAATTGCGCCATCATGCCTTCGATATCGTCCACTTCGAGGCAGATGTGATGCATACCCGCCCCGCGCTTGGCAAGATATTTGGCGATACCCGAGTCGTCTGTAGTGGGCATGACCAGTTCTACTTCTGAGCCGGGAAGCGGAAGGAAAGCCACCTGCGATTTTTCGGCAGGCACATCGCGGAGTTCGTGTAATTCCATTCCCAAGGCATCACGCCAGAAGGAAAGCGCCTTTTCCATATTGTCTACAACAACGGCCACATGATTGATCTGTTTAACTTGAGGCATTTTATTCTCCAATAATACAAAGACTTTGGGCTTCCCCATAACTCCCGAGGCCCGATTATATAATATCCGCACCCACAATTTAAAAACACACTTTACGACCATGTTGGGTGTCGTCGCTTGCCAGAGAGTTCGATAACGATTAAGATTGGCACATGCCAACCATTCCCATTAATGTGCGCCGTGTGCTTGTGGCCATCGGTATCGTTATGCTGGTCTTCGTCGTTCTGGGCTTTAACCGCCGTCTCGAAGAACTCAGCCTCCTGAACGAGCAGGCCCATATTGTTCAGGCGCAAGCTACACAAGCGCTACAAACTCAGGCGGCCCTGCAAGTAGCTGTGACATTTGCCAATTCGACCTTGTCTGTTGAAGAATGGGCACGCACTGACGGGCATTACATCAAAGATGGCGATCTACCGGTCGTCCCTGTGGGAGCGCCCGGCGCCGCACCCATTGAAATGAGCACGCCCATCCCAGCCCCAACACCCATGCAAGAGTGGGAAGCGTGGTGGGAACTCTTCTTCGGCAAATAACAACGACTCAATTCATGGATCGCCTTGCGCTCTTCCCCGACTCGACCAAAATCCAAAACGACAAACTGACCATCGCCGGACACGATCTCGCCTCTCTCGTGGACCAGTACCTGACTCCGTTATACATTTACGATTTATCCACCCTGGCCTCTTCCGTCAAATCCTACACGGACGCCTTGTCCGCCTACTACCCCGCTCCCTCTCACATCACGTATGCGGGCAAAGCTTTTCTCTGCAAAGCCATCGCCGAATGGACTCAGGGACACGATCTCTTTGTAGATTGCACCGGTGAAGGAGAGATCGCTATAGCAGTGGCTGGAGGCGTTCCGCGCGAACACATCCTTGTGCATGGGGTCAATAAATCGGTTGACGATCTGAAATCCGCGATCAAGTACGCAGGAACAATTGTTGTAGATAATTTAACAGAGCTTAAAAGACTTTATGTCACCCTGAGCGGTAGCGAAGGGTCTCTACCAAAAACGAGCGAGACTCTTCGGTCGCAACAATCGCTCCCTCAGAGTGACATTACTATCTGGCTTCGCCTTCTGCCGGGCGTTGCTGTCTCCACGCACCACGCCCATACACAGACCGGTCAACACGACAGCAAGTTCGGCATGACGCGAGAAGAGATTCTTGAAGCGGCGAAGTATTGCAAAGAGCACGATCTCCCACTCACAGGCATTCACTTCCACCAAGGTTCCAACTTCCGCGACCCGGAACCATTGATCCCTGCAATTGACATGGCACTCGACCTTGCCAAAGAAATCGGCTTCAAAGGCGAATGGCATTTCTGTCCCGGCGGCGGATGGGGTGTGGCGTATCATGAAGACGAATTGCCCAATCCGTCCATTGAAAGTTATGTGCGCGGAATCGCGGAAGCAGTTGTTGAAGGCTGTCTGGCACGCGGACTTTCCCTCCCTCATTTGCATCTAGAGCCGGGGCGAAGTCTTATTGCGCGGGCGGGCGTAGCGATCTATCGCGTTGGTGCGATCAAAAGGCGTGGTGACAAAACCTGGCTACTCACCGATGGTGGCATGGCGGACAATCCACGGTTTGCGTTATACGGGGCGAGATATTCTTGTTTAACGGTAGCAGGCGTCGGGAGAGAAAGAAGCGAGCGTGTGTCGATCGCGGGGCCATATTGCGAGTCGGGAGATATCATCCTTGAGAACCTGCCCATGCCAAAAGTTGAAGAGGGAGAATTAATCGCGATCCCTGTGGCGGGTGCGTATCACTTGAGCATGTCGTCGAATTACAATGGCGCACGCAGGCCAGCCGTGTTGATGTTGGACGAGGGGAATGCGAAGTTGATCGTGCGAAGGGAAACAACAGACGATCTTTTTAAGCGCGACGCGTAATTATAAAGGCCACTCGGCCCAAAGAATGGAATCAAGGTCTGTGGCCTTGATCAACGTCATCTCGTCGGGGCGTCCCTTACGCGTGTACGTTTTATACAAGGCATCTTCAGGCGACTTGACTTTGACTCCCCCCACATCTACAAGCTTATTGATGAGACGCACCAATGCTTTACGCTCGACGATCTTGAATCCTTTTTGATTTTCAAAAGCAATGAGATCGGCACTTCCAAACAGCCAGCCCTTCGTATCTCTCACCGTTCTAAATTCAACCCAAATAAAATCATCTTGAACGTTTTCTTTCCTCGAAACACGTTTCTTGCTTTTTACATCGACTTTGAGATGTTGATCGTCTTTTGAGATCTCATAATCATAGTGATCCTCGATATTCCCCTCTTTCGATGCTTCGACAACTTTCCAACCATTTCGCCGCGCAACAAACACAAACTGACTCTCCGCGTTTTGCCCCAACTCAAGCGAATCCTTTTTATCGTACTGGTTGCGTTTGTTTCGTGTGAACATCTTATTCTGATTGGACGAGCCCCGCTTCTTTCTCAATACGAGCCTGCGCCAGCTTGCAATAGCCTTTATCTACATCCACGCCGATCCCCTTACGCCCAAGCGCTCCTGCGGCAACAAGCGTTGTACCGCTCCCCATGAACGGATCGAGCACTGTATCTCCGACATAACTAAACAATTTGATGCAACGCCTTGGCAACTCAAGCGGAAATGGCGCCGGGTGACCGATCCTCTTTTTACTTTCGCCGTTGAACGTCCACAGGCCGTTCGTCCACGCCATGAATTCATCGCGAGTGACGTCGGATTGTTTACTTCCGCTGGTTTTCTTCCATGTGTTTTTGCAGAAGATGATAATCAACTCAACTGGCGCAATCACGAACGGAGCCGAGGCGCTCATCCATGAACCCCAGGCCGTACGACGAGAGATATTGCCTTCGTTCCAAATCACTGTGGAGTGATACTTGAAGCCGATTTTCTTGGCCAGCGTAGTAAAGTCCGCGCCCACGCTTTGTTGCCCGCCCTTATTCTTATCAAGTGGGACATTCAAACAAAAACGCCCATCATCTTTCAAGAAGTTATAACATTGCGTCATCCACTTTTCGGAGAACTCCAAATACTCCGCATACGACACATCGTCCTTGTGCGAGTTGTATTGGATGTCCACGTTATACGGCGGGGACGTAACGACTAAATCTACAGACCCATGCTCAATGGTGGTTGTCTTCAGAATGTCATCGTTGAGGATGGTCAGGTTTTCTGTTTGGTAATACAGAGTTTTCTTCTTCGGCATGGATGGAATTTTACCAGTTCATAGGGTACACCAACCCAGACAAAGGTAACGAGCGATGTATAATCCCACCATGCTCCCGCTTCTTCGCACCAAGACATCCATCCCAGCCCCACGGACCAACCGTGTCGAGCGGCCTCGTCTCATCGAGCGCATCAACGAGGGGATGAAGCGTGCGTTGACGTTGATCGTTGCACCTGCAGGGTTTGGCAAAACGACGATCATCGCCACATGGACACGGAACACATCCATGCCTGTGGCGTGGCTCTCACTCGAACAAGCTGACCGCGCACCCGAACGCTTTCTTTCCTATGTAATTTACTCACTGCAACAACTTTCCCCACAAATCGGGCAAACGACACTTGCCATGTTACGTGGCGGACAAGCGATAAGTGAGGAAGCCATTCTGTTTTCGCTTGTCAATGATTTGAGCGAGATACCAAACGACTTTGCCCTCATCCTCGATGACTATCACACTGTAAACGAGGCCGAAGTTAACACGATCATCCAATCCATTCTGGAGCATTGCCCCCCACAAATGCATATCGCTGTGACATCACGCACGATGCCTGAGCTTTCGCTTACACGTCCGCGTGCGCTCGATCAGGTGGTGGAGATCAACTCAGTTGACTTGCGTTTCAATGCAGATGAGGTCCGTGCGTTTCTCGAGCAGATGGGAACATCTCTCACACCAGAACAGGTCGAACGGTTGAATCAATCCACGGAAGGTTGGGCGGTGGGACTGCAACTCGCAGGTCTTGCCCTTGCCCGTCAGCCTTTTGATTGGAACATCCCTGCGGGACAAACTCACATCTTTGATTATCTCGCCGAAGAAGTTCTCCGACGCGAGTCGGCTGAAGTGCAGGAGTTTCTCAAAGTCTCTGCATTGTTCGATCGGTTCAGTGCATCAGTCATGGATTACGTATTACGCAGTACACAGTATGTAAGAACCGATTCCCCCACTGACATTCTTGGTCACATCGAACGTGCCAACCTCTTCCTTGTTCCTCTCGATACATCAGGCACATGGTTCCGCTATCATGCACTCTTCACCGAGTTCCTGCGTCGCCAGCTTCCGCCCGAACAGGCAAGCCAACAGTATCACGAAGCCAGCTTGTGGTTCGAAGAGAACAATCTGCTCGATGAAGCCATCCACTACGCCACACATGCCGAAGACTTTGAACGTGCCGCCAGTTTGCTCGAAGCTCATTACCTTGATATGGTACAGCGTGGCGAACATTCAGCGTTGCTTGAATGGCTGTCCACATTACCGCCTGCACTGATGGAGAGTCGTCCGCGCTTGTGGTTGGCGAAGGGATGGGCAAGCATCATCGGGTTGAACTCTGCTGAGGCACAGGCATGTGCAGAAAAGGCTGAGGCGCTGATCCCGCTTGATGAAATAGGGAGCAACCCTCGGCTTAGAGGCGAAGCGAAGTCCCTCCGAATCCTGACAGGTATCTTCGCGGGCAGGATTGCCGCAGCAGATGAAATCTCCGAGGCATTCGTCCTTCTCGCCGAACAGGATGATTTGCTTCATAGTCTTTTGCACCTCAATCTCGGTTTGCATCATGTGATGCTTGGCAACACAGCTCTTGCACTTGATTCCTTCAATGAGACAGTTACAATCAGCAAGCCCAAAAACGATATTCTTGTGACCATTGTCGCAATGGTGCAGATCGGTGAGGCGAGGCAAGTGCGAGGTGCGTTAGGGTTGGCAGAGCGCATGTTCCAACAGGTCATTCAATACGCAAGTGAGACTCTTGGCAGGCATACATTTCTACTTGGCATGCCATTTGTCAGTTACGGTGAATTGTTGCGCGAATTGAATCGATTCGATGAAGCAACCCGTCATCTTGAACAGGGCATCGCACATTGTCAGGTATGGCAACCCATTTCGAGCATGGACGGGCGCATAGCGCTCGCTCGTTTGAAGGCAGCAACAGGAAATTGGGATGAAGCATATGATGAACTCGAACGTGCCATGCAGGTTGCAGAAGGCAGTGTCTCGATACTCGATGATGCGTTTGTGGCGATACAACTCACTCGTTTGAATCTATTACAAGGGAATCTGCTCAAAGCACAGCAATTGATAAAAACATATGAACTGGAAAAGACCAGTGGAGGGATATATTCCTATCTTTGGGAATGTACACAACTGGTGCTTTTGCGTGCCAAAATAGCAACGCTTCAAACTGACTCCGAACCTGCCTCAGCGATTCTCGAAACTTTATCCACACTGATAGCGGAAGCTGAACGTCGTGAACGAGTGACGCCCGTTATCGAGGCATCCATTTTGAAAGCGTATATGTATCATGCCACATCAGATCATGCGAACACAATTGAAAGTTTATCTCACGCGTTGACCCTCGGTGCCCAAAGCGGATACGTCCGCGTCTTTGCCGATGAGAGTAAGCAACTCTTGCACATACTCGAACAGTACCATAACAAACTCCACGCCCCGCACATATACGTTGACGAGATCACCAATCTTCTTCGCAAGGAAGCTGCCAATTACCAATTGCCAACTACCGATCAAACACCTGAACTCCATCCCCTCTCGCCGCTCACCCGTCGTGAACTCGACATTCTCCAACTCCTTGCGGCTGGCAAAAGCAACCAGGAGATCGCCGAAGAACGTGTACTCACATTGAACACGGTCAAAAAACATGTGGGGAATATTTTGTCCAAGATGGGAGTCGCCAACCGCACTCAGGCGGTCATGCTGGCAAAGAAATTAGAATGGATAGAGTAAAACCATTCAATAAAATCTTATCGATAGTCGGAATACTTCTGATAATTTCTGCCTGTCAGAGATCGTCAGAAAGCGCACTAAAGTTGCAGGAAAATCTGCGTTCAGATAACTGTATTCCACTTTGCTGGGAAGGCATTCAACCTGGTCTAACGAGCTCAGAAAGTGCAAAAGAAATACTGATAGAAAAATACGGAGAAGAAAGAATTAGTATCGAGGAGAATTGGATAGATTTTTCTGCAAACAACGACGATTTGCTAAACAAAGGTAGTTTTAGTATCAACAAGGAGGTTGTTCAAGAGGTGTACATTTCTCTGAACGAAATGATCAGTGTTGATGATTTACTATCCGTTTTAGGCAACCCAACTTATGTTCTGGTTGATGGCGTCAATGAGTGTCTTGGCAGTCACCTTTGGTTTATGGATGACGGTATCTTTGCTCACATAGACAATCCTGACACGCCATCCAAAGGCATCACTAAAACACAGTATGTCCTGTTACTAAGATTAACAGCAGTTGACGCAATTGACGAAAGCCAAATTTATGACGCTAACCTTATAAAATGGGACGGATATAAAGATTACTGTAAGCTTGTATTTGGAGATTAACAAAAATACCTCTTTTCTACTCCTTTTGAGCGCCGACAAACTTCTCCTCGGAGAGTATCTTAGACAAAAAGATACACCCGAGGAGTTTTTGTTTGGAATGCAACAGCTTGCTGTTGCGCAAGTAGCAAGCTACTTGAATCCAAAAAACTTCTCACAAGGAGACTCATGGCACTTACAACATCATCCCCTCTCATTGACCTGAACGCCGTCACCAAATCTTATCAAACTGACGCTGGTCTCTTCATGGCGCTCAAAGGCGTTGACCTGCATATCAACGCAGGTGAATTTGTGGCGATCGTTGGCAAATCGGGCAGTGGCAAGACAACACTCATTAACATGATTACTGGACTCGACCGTCCAACTGATGGCGAGATCCTTGTCGGTGGTGAGAAGGTCGAAAGGCTTGGCGAGAACAAACTAGCCATCTGGCGTGGACGCACCATCGGCGTGGTCTTTCAATTCTTCCAATTACTTCCCACCTTGACTGCACTCGAAAACGTGATGCTACCCATGGACTTCTGTGCCACACCCATCTTCACCGAACGCCGCAATCGGGCACTGGAACTCCTCCGCTTGATGGAGATCGAAGAACACGCCAACAAACTGCCCGCCAAACTCTCAGGTGGACAACAACAACGTGTCGCCATTGCCCGTGCCCTCGCCACTGACCCTCCCATCCTCGCCGCCGACGAACCGACAGGCAACCTCGATTCGAAAACCGCCGCTGCTGTCTTCTCCCTCTTCGAACGACTCACCAGCCTCGGCAAGACCATCCTGATGGTCACCCACGATCCTGACCTTGCCCGCCGTGCAGGGCGTCAACTCCACATTGCAGATGGTGCGATCGTGAACGATGTGAACGGAAAGGTTTCATCATGACCCGCTGGAAAAAAGTTTACCGTGACCTGTGGAACAACCGCTCACGTACAACGTTGGTGATTCTCTCCATCGCTGTCGGCGTCTTTGCGCTTGGCATGATCGTCTCCACCCAGCAGGCGCTCACCACCTCCCTCGCCGCACAATACGCTGACATGCGCCCCGCAGACATCATCCTCAAGACCGAGCCAATGCTCGACGATGACTTCGTCACATCCATGCGACACATGAAGGGTGTGGATGAAGCCGAAGGTCGTCGTGCTCTGCCCCTCCGCATCTCACTCGACGGCAAAGGCGAAACATGGCGTGACCTGACGTTGTATGCCCTCGCCGATTACGAAGACCAACGCCTGCTGAAAGTCTACGAACAAAGTGGAAACTACCCGCCCGAAAAAGGCGAAGTCCTGCTCGAACGTGCCACCATGATCTATCTCGGACTCGAGCCTGGCGATGAAATTCTGGTCAAGACACCCGAAGGCAAAAAATATACATTGCGTGTGACAGGCATCGTGCACGATCTGTATCGCATTCCACCTGTCATCGAAGGTTGGGTGTATGGCTACGTCAACATGGACACGATCCGCTGGATGGGACAGCCCGAAGGCTATAACGAGCTCTATCTTGATGCGAGCGCCACAAGCCCAACAGAGGTCCGTGCGTTGGCAGAAAAAGCCTCCGATCGAATCAAAAGTGAAGGCTTACCCGTGTATCAGAAGACCATGCCCGATCAGGGAGTCCACCCGTTGAACTTCATCATCGAGACCATGTTGATCTTGCTCGGTCTTATTGCTGGGTTATCCATGTTTCTGAGCGGCTTGCTCGTGGTCAACGTCATCTCGGCATTGATCGCCCAGCAGGAAAAACAGATCGGCATCATGAAAGCCATCGGCGCACGTTCCATGCAGATCATCGGTTTGTATTTCGGCACGGTAATTCTCCTCGGGCTTGCCGCCTGTCTGCTTGCCATCCCGTTCAGCAATATCGGCGCAAACGCTCTCGCCAAATTCGTAGCCGAGTTGGTCAACTTCGATGCACCCAAAGTGCAGTACACGCTCCCTGCATTGCTGACCCAATTCGCTGTTGGATTGATCGTCCCGTTGATCGCCGCCGCACCTTCCATTTTGAGCGGGACAAAAGTTTCACCTGCAAAAGTTCTCAGCGAATACGGGATCAACCAAGTCTGGCGTGGAGCAGGCTTCATGGATGCCATCCTCAACCGCTTCCCCCGCTTCACACGTGACCTGTTGCTGGCTCTCCGTAATCCATTTCGCAAACGTGGACGCCTCATCCTCTCACTCGTCACATTGACGTTCGCAGGTGCGATCTTTATGGGCATTGTCAACCTGCAAGCCTCACTCAACGACTCTCTCGACCAGATGCTTGGTTTCTGGAACTACGATGCCTGGCTGGCAGTGGATGACCATGTCCCAGCGGAGAAGATGATCAATATCGCTGAATCAGTTGAAGGCGTGGGAAGAGCCGAAGCGTGGGGTTTCACCATCGGTCGTTACGTGCGTCCCGATGGATCCGAAAGTGACAACCTCTATCTCATGGCGCCTCCCGCCAACACCGACTTGCTCGATCCGCCGATTGTTGAAGGTCAAGGCATAACAAGCGGTGCTGATTCAATTCTTGTCAGCCCTGGTTTGATCGCCAACGAACCGAACATTCACATTGGCAGTCTCATCACGATCAAGATCGAAGGACGTGAAGAAACGTATCGTGTGGCGGGCGTGATGCAAATGATGGGCAACAGCACCATCGGGTATTTCACCGTGATGGATTACGACGCCTATGCACGTCATGTGCGTGAACCCAACCGTGCCAATGCCATCGTCTTCACGCTCGATGCACGTGATCTCGAAACACAACGTCAGGTCACAAGCGCCGTTGAAAAGGAGTTCGATCGTGCGGGCATCCGTGTGCTCTCGAACTTCCTCATCGCCGAAGAACGTGAAGAAATTGACGGTGCCTTTGCGATCATCGTTGCCCTACTCATGGTCATGACCGTTGTGCTTGCCACGGTTGGCGGGCTGGGCTTGATGGGCACGATGAGTCTCAACGTCATCGAGCGCACCCGTGAGATCGGCGTGATGCGTGCCTTCGGTGCACCAAGCCAGGCAGTATTTCGCATCGTTATCATCGAAGGTCTTTTGATCGGGATGATGAGCTGGGTTCTGGCGATTGTCTTTTCCCTGCCTATTAGCACTTTCCTCGCTCGTGAGATCGGACTCTCGTTCATGGACTACCCCGTACCTGCCTCGTTCTCAATTGGCGGGATCCTCATCTGGGCAGTTCTCGTCATCGTCATCTCGATATTTGCAAGTCTCTTTCCTGCCCTGCGTGCCGTGCGTCTCACTGTGACGCAGGTACTGGCATATGAATAAATCCAGTAAGGGCGACCCTTCAATACCTTTGATGTACTTTACTCTCGCTGGGTGGGTCGCCCCTACATTAACTGAAAATCACAACAAGGAGTTCACCATGAAAAAAGCACTTCTCTCCACCATCATTCTTATCTCGATCTTCCTAACCGCTTGCGGTGGCGCAAATACGCCCATCGTAAAAGCAGAACCAGCAAACGAGGAAACCAATCCCAATACGATCACCGCCGAAGGGACATTGATCCCCTCACCATCTGTCGAACTTGCCTTTGCACAAGGCGGCATTGTGGCGGAGATTCTCGTCCAACCTGGTGATAAAGTCACCAAGGGAGATGTCATTGCCCGCTTGGTCGGCATCGAATCGGTTCAGGCAGAGCTTGCTGCCGCCCAATTAGAACAAACCCTTGCACAACAATCTCTCGATGCACTTCATCGCAACGCCCTGCTCACGTCCGCTCAAACGGAGCAAGCTTTGCTCGATGCACAGGATTCCTACGAAAATGAAGCCAACGGCTGGAATATTGGTAACACGGATGAAGCCAGTGACCTTGAGTTAACCCTCGATGATTACGTCAACGCTGAGGAAGACTACACCAAAGCCCGAGACAAACTCGATACACTGATGGATAAAGAAGAGACCAATCGTGAACGCATTGATGCCCAAGAAGATTTCAACAAAGAAAAGGAATCGCTGACCAAAGCCTACGCCGATCTGTTGACATCCGTCTCTGAAAATGATCAACCTCTCGATGAAGAACTTACTTCCCTGCTGAAAGCTATTGGGGAGCTCGAAGCCGCTCGTGAGATGCAATCCAAACTGGACGAGTCCAACCTCGACCCTGAAATACTCGCCGTTGCAGAGTCTCGCCTCGAAGCTGCAAAGGCACATGTCACCGCCGCAGAAGCAGCCATCGAACTCTACGAACTGCGTGCACCCATCAACGGTGTATTATTCAGTCTCGACCTGAATGTCGGCGAAGCCGTCACACCGACCCTGCCAGTCGCATTCCTTGCCGATACATCTCACTGGACAGTTGAGACCAAAGATCTCGCCGAAATTTACATGGCTGATATCACCATCGGAGACACAGTTTTGGTCAAATTGGATGCTTTTCCCAATGAAGATTTTCTCGGCACAGTGACGGAGATCGATCCTGTCGGAACTGAATATCTGGGTGACATGACTTACAAGGTTACGATCACGCTCAACGAGTCTGATCCAAGGTTTTTATGGAACATGACAGCCACTGTAACAATCGACGAAGGGTGATGCTTTAGAAGAAAGAAAACAAACCGATTCATGCAGGGACAATGATGATTGCCCATTGTCCCTGCAATGTTATATATCCATTTGCGCGAACATACATGTGGGGAGATTTTGTCATCCTCTTCATCTTCTATTACAAATGTACACAAAACAATGATATTCGTCTGTTGACTTTAGCCAAAGAACTATCTTATAATTAATTAGTGAAAAATTTCACTAACAGGATGTGATTTACCCTAAACAATTTAACAGAGTCTTACAGGCTGATTCATCTTTACCGCTGGTTAGGTCAACCATTTACCTATGTTGACATAACTGAACACCAACGCGGTGAAGCACTCCGAAGTTCGACGGAGGTAATATGAAACACGTTGTAGTCGCTGATCCTAAACGGTGTATCGGGTGTTATGCCTGCGTGGCCGGTTGTGTTGAAGGCCATCGTAAGGTCGGGTTACAGGCATACCCCAGGCTATACATCATGCACACGCCGCCCCTCGGCACGATGCCCATTCAGTGCCGGCACTGCGAGGAACCATCGTGTGCGGCAGTTTGCCCGGTGCATGCCATCACTGCCCGTGATGACTCTGTTATTCTGAACGAAAGCCTGTGCATCGGCTGTAAGATGTGCGCTTTGGCGTGCCCATTTGGGGCCATCATACCGGGAGGCACGCCACTTCCAAAGATTGAATTCAATGCGGGGCAATATACCTATGTCAATACACCGTATCAATCAGACCCCATGTATCTGCGTGAATTTGCGATACAGGAAAAACTTTCTATTCTGAACTGGAACATCGGTCAAAAGACGGTCGCCGTCAAATGTGATCTATGCTACTTCAGCCCGGAAGGTCCCGTCTGTGTGCTCGCCTGTCCACATAAGGCGTTGAGTCTGGTGGATGAGGCGTCGGGACATTCGAAGGAATTCATCGAAGAAATCAAGTCTGTCAAATTGCTCGAAGAAATTTAGCGGAGGGAGTCCGTATGGATGCCATTCAGGTATTACTGCTTTCCGTGTCGTTGTTCGGGGTGGGAGCGCTGGCTTCGTTGTTACTCAGCGGGTTTCAACGTACCGCCCGCATTACTGCCGGGCTGATGGGAACTCTCGCATCTCTCACTGGGGTTGTCTCTGCGGCACAGGCTATCACACACTCCCCCGCCCCGCTCAAGTTACCCGTCCCGCTTCCCTTCGGGCAATTCACTTTGCAAATGGATGGCCTCTCCACTTTGATGGTGGTCATCATCTGTCTATTGGGGTTGGCGACAAGTTTTTATGCCATCTCCTATTTCAAACACTACCCAGATCGCAACATTGGCACATTGGGCTTTTTCACGAACATGTTCATTGCCATGATGTTGCTGGTGGTGACCATAGACAACGCTTTCTACTTTCTCATCTTCTGGGAAATGATGACACTGGCGTCGTATTTCCTGGTCATCTTTGAAGGCGAGAAAAAAGAATCAGTTCAGGCGGGCTATCTCTACATGCTGGTGGCACACACTGGTACCGCCTTGATCATGCTGTCGTTCTTTGTGTTCTACATCAACACGGGCAGTTTTGATTTTGAATCATTTCGTCTGAGTCAACTCTCGCCAGTGGTTCGCAACCTAGTCTTCGTGCTGGCCTTCTTCGGATTCGGTGCCAAGGCAGGTATGGTTCCGTTGCACATCTGGCTTCCTCGCGCGCACCCCGCCGCCCCATCGCCCGTCTCAGCACTCCTTTCGGGCGTGATGCTCAAGACAGCGCTGTACGGCATCCTGCGCATTTGTGTGGAGATCCTCGGCGCATCCACTTTATGGTGGGGAATCCTGATACTTGCTTTCGGCGCACTCTCAGCCGTGATCGGTGTGTTCTACGCTCTCACCGAAAAAGATATCAAGCGGATACTTGCCTACTCGAGTGTCGAGAACGTGGGGATCATTCTGCTGGGCATCGGCACTGGGATGATCGGGACGGCTACGCATCAATCGACCGTTGAACTGATCGGCTTTTTAGCGGCCTTGTACCACGCCCTGAACCATTCCTTCTTCAAAGGTCTCCTGTTCCTCGGAGCTGGTTCGATAGATTATTCAACTCACACACGCAATCTGAATGAACTGGGTGGCCTCGGACGTTTGATGCCGTGGACATCTTTGATGTTCCTTGCAGGAGGCTTATCCATTGCGGCGATGCCTCCGTTCAATGGATTTGTCAGCGAGTGGTTCACTTATCAAGCCTTCTTCACAGCCAGCAACGGACAGGATTTCATCATACGTGCATTACTGCCATTGTGTGCGGCGATCCTTGCGCTCGTCGGAACGCTGTCAGCGATGGTGGCGATCAAGATGTACAGCAGTGCATTCTCAGGTCCAGCAAGAAGCGAAAAGGCAAGCAAGGCAATTGAAGTACCGGATTCAATGTTGGGCGGCATGGCGTTCCTCGCCATTGGATGCGTCCTGTTGGGCTTGTGTACGCCGCTCATCGCTCCGTATCTCGCAAACGTTGTTGCAAGCACATTCCATATCCAAAACATGACGGTGGCAAACGGCTCGTGGGTGTATGTAAACACAGCACAGGGAGTTTTATCTGCACCGTTGATCGCCATCCTTTTGCTCGGGTTGTTGCTGGTGCCTGTAGTGGTGATCGCCATTTACGGCGACCGCAAAGCCGGGACGAAGATGGTGAACGACCCATGGGCTTGCGGCTATGGATATTCAAGCCAGATGTCGGTGTCGGCCAGCAACTTTGACCAACCCATCACGACAACATTTAGCGTGATCTATCAGATGCGCACGGCTATTCAAAAACCATTGGATGCAATCGGTGCATGGTCAAAGCGCGTGCGGGATGCGATCTTGCGTGCCGAGCCCGTTCTGGAAAATATCATCAAGGGACCGACGACACGCTCTGTGGATTATGTGGGACGACACATTCAGGCGCTTCAAATGGGCGACATTCGCATGTACTGCCTGTACATCATCCTGACGTTGATCGTTCTTCTGATCGCCGTTTTCAAATAGGGAGAAGGCCATGAGTTCAACCAGCATGTTCTTCATTGGTTTTTTGCAGGCTCTCGTGATCCTGATACTTGCGCCATTGTTCGCAGGCTTCTCACGTGTGATGCGGGCCAAAATGCACAGCCGCCAGGGGGCCGAGCATCTTCCAAAACTATCGCGACATTTTGAAATTGATGAAACGACAGGAAGTAATTTCAGAGCAATCCAGTTGGGTATTCCGTGCAACCCCATATGTTTCGTTCATTGTGATGTTGTTGATCGTGGCGATCATTCCCATCTTTACGACCCGCTCACCCTTCGAATGGGTCGGGGACTTGATCCTTGTGGTCTATCTCTACGCTCTCGCCCGCTTCTTCTTTGCCCTTTCGGGTTTGGATACTGGCAGTACGTTCGGCGGCATAGGCGGACGACGAGAACTGTTCCTCTCCGTTTTGATCGAACCCGTAATGGTGCTGGTGTTATTCGTGATGGCTTTGCTGGCGGGTTCCACCAATTTGAGCGAGATCAGCACGAAAGTTGCGACTGGGCAAATCCCGCTATACACATCTGTGTGGCTTGGGATGTTAGCCTTTGCATTCGCATCCTTTGTGGAGATGGGCAAACTGCCCTTTGACCTCGCTGAGGCAGAGCAGGAATTACAGGAAGGCCCGTTGACGGAATTCTCCGGCAAGTCGCTGGCTTTAATGAAGTGGGGAATCTATATGAAGCAAGTAGTCATCGTTGCGTTGTTCATTGCGGTCTTCCTGCCTTTTGGAAGTGTCACCGGACAATCTGAATTGCCTTTGATCCTTGCAGTACTAATTTCGATTGCGGTTTTCTTTTTGAAAGTGATCGCCTTCTATTTCATCATTGCTGTGTTTGAGAATGCAATGGCCCGTGTGCGCTTCATGAAAGCATCGTCTGTCACGTGGACAGCCTTGGGCGCAGCGATCCTTTCGTTCGTATTCTATCTGGCCAATGTGTAGATGAGGAGAAACAAATAACATGGTCGCATTGTTCCTCGCCAGTCTTCTGATCCCGTTCGTGGGCGCCTTGTTGACGTTGGTCATCCCACGCAGTTGGGTCAAGGTCTTCAGCCAGTGTGCGGCATTTCTGGCCTTTGTGTGCAGTCTTCTCCTCCTCATTCAATTGGGGCTGGATCGGCAAGCTCCTTTCACAGCAGAGTTGGCATCCATTGCTGGGGTGACAGTCTTCGGCGTTGTCATCGACAAGATCAGCGCATTGGTCGGTCTGGCTGTGATCCTTGTGGGCTTTCTGATCGTGGTGTATTCAGCAGGGTATCTCAGCTCAGAGAACCTGGAGCATCCCGAAGTCGATGTGAAGCGCAGGTATTACTTCTTCCTGTTGATGTTCATAGGAGCCATGGCAGGAGTCGTGTGCTCATCCACGATGCTTGGGCTGTTGATCTTCTTCGAATTAACCGGCATTTGTTCGTGGGGACTGATCGGCTATTACGATGATGCCAAAGCTCGCAAAGCGGCGATGAAGGCAATCATCACAACACAAGTGGCATCGCTGGGACTGTATGTTGCAACAGCGGTGTTTTTCCTCGCAAGCAAAACTTTTGATCTCTCGGCGCTGGAAGGCCTGACCGATAACGTCAAGCTCATTATTTTCTTTGGGGTCATGATCGCCGCATGGGGCAAGTCGGCGCAGTTGCCGTTTCACTTTTGGCTGCCAGACGCCATGTCGGCGCCCACGCCGATCAGTGCCTACCTGCATGCGGCTTCGATGGTGAAAGTGGGCGTGTATATCTTTGCACGGTGTCTTGCATCAGCAGGACAAGTGCCTCAGGTGGTTGGAACAGTTGGAGCGATCATGGCGATCGTCACGATGCTCTATGGTTTCTTTATGTACTTCCCGCAAAAAGATATGAAGAGACTGCTGGCGTATTCAACCATCACACAACTCTCTTATATCTTCCTGGCGTTGTCCATTTCGATCTTCGGTTCCACAATGGCATTCAATGGCGGGATCGCACATATCTTCAACCATGCTTTTGCGAAGAGTCTTTTCTTCCTTGTGGCGGGTGCATTGAGTTATGCCGCAGGGACAAAGATGCTGCCGTCGCTCAAAGGCATTATGAAAAAGATGCCGCTGGTAGGAATCAGCTTTGCGGTTGCAACCCTTGCGGTGAGCGGTGTGCCACCTTTCAACGCATTCTTCAGCAAATTCAGCATTCTGGCGGGTGGCTTCATGGTGGCAAAGGCTGAACCGTTATTGATGGTTCTCATGGTGATCGCCGCCCTCGAAACGGTGGGAAGTTTTGCCTGGCTCTTCTGGGTCTTCGGTGAAGCCGTGCCCGGCGAACCCTCGCCTGATGTTTCATCGGCAATACGTCTCCCATTCCAAATGCAGTTCGTTCTTGGAACACTGGTGGTCCTGACAATCATCTCAGGATATTTTGCCGCAGTGTGGATGGGTTAAGGAGATACACGATATGTCGAGCGTAATCCTTGTCAACAGTCTAAGTGGCTTATTGATCCTGACATCATTGCTGGTGATCGAGGTCAAACAACCACGCTGGTCGGCGATCATGTATGGAGTCCAATCTCTTGTGCTGGTGGGCATCCTTGCGGCACTGGCGTATGCCACTGATGCCAAAGAACTCTATCTTTGGGTGGCGAGCGCCTTTGTCACCAAGGTCGTTTTGGTGCCGTGGATCCTGTACACCGCTTTCACAAAAGTGGGCAACCCTGAAAAACCTCGCAACCTGATGGGAACCACGCTTTCGTTCTTCCTTGCAGCCGTTGCGTTAACCGTTTCCTTCGTCGTCGTGAACCAGATCCAACTCAAGGCGGCGGAACCGTTCAAGCCTGCGCTCGCTGTTTCGATGGCTCACTTCTTCTTCGGCGAGTTGTGCATCCTGACCCAACGCAACCTGTTCAAACAGATCATCGGTTTCTGTTTGATGGAAAACGGTTCACACCTGACCCTTGCCCTGCTTGCCTACAATGCACCTGAGATCGTCGAGATCGGCATCGCCACCGACGCAGTCTTCGGCGTGGTCATCATGGTGGCGCTCGGTTATCAGATATACAAACGGTTGGGCACACTGGATACCGCCGACCTGAGCACGTTGAAAGGATAAGTGCAATATGACGGACACCACGGTTTTGATCTGGCTGTTGCTTATCCCGCTGATCTTCTCGCTGGTGGCGTTTGCCGCCCGCTGGCTGAAAGGCGTGGGACGTATTCTGATAGAAGCGGCGCATCTTATCAGTGTGACTTTGGTGTTAGTCATGTCTTTATTGACGGTCAGCGCTGTGCTCAAAACAGGTCCAATATTTGGATTGGCGGATTGGCTGCACGTGGATGCGCTCAGCGCCATCTTCCTGCTCATCATCGGCGTGGTGGGTTTCCTCGTGGGTATCTATTCCATCGGGTACACACGCCATGATCTGGAAACTGGCGAGTTCGACGACAATAAATTAAGCACCTATTACAGCCTTTTCAATTTATTCCTGTTCACCATGCTTTTGGTGGTGACCGCCAACAACATCATCATGATGTGGGTGGCAATCGAAGCGACGACGCTCGGCTCAGCCTTTCTCGTGGGCATCTATGGACATCGTGCCTCGCTCGAAGCGGCTTGGAAGTACATCATCATCTGTACGGTCGGTGTGGCGTTCGGCTTATACGGAACCGTGTTGGTTTACTCCGATGCATTCAATGTGATGCAAAATCCACATAATGCCGTGTTGTGGACGGAGATCATCAAGAATACGCAATCGCTTGACCCAACACTCATCAAGATGGCATTCGTCTTTGTGCTGGTTGGGTTTGGCACAAAAGCTGGCTTGTTCCCCATGCATGCCTGGTTGCCCGATGCGCACAGCGAAGCGCCCAGTCCGGTCAGCGCCATGCTTTCGGGCGTGTTGTTGAATTGCGCCTTGCTGGTCGTCTTCCGTTTTGCGACGATCTCGAATTTGGTGCTTGGACCTGCATTCGCCCAGACACTCTTCCTCGTCTTTGGAATGATCTCCATCGGTGCGGCGGCGTTCTTCATGTACGTGCAACGAGATATCAAACGCTTGCTGGCTTATTCGAGCATGGAAAATATCGGTTTGATCGTGCTGGCGTTTGGCATCGGCGGACCGGCTGGAATCTTTGCGGGCTTATTGCAAGCCATCAATCATAGTTTGGTCAAGTCGCTCATGTTCTGCACGAGCGGAAACATTCTCATCAAATATCGCACACGCAACCTGGATGATGTTAAAGGCTTGTTACAGGTCATCCCGTTCAGCGGTGTGTTGTTGATGGTCGGTGCAATGGCGTTGGTCGGCACTCCCCCATTCAACATCTTCCTCAGCAAGTTCTTCATCATCACAACGGGCTTTGGCACCGGTCACATCTGGTTGATGGTCTTTTGCCTGTTGTTCCTGACGGTGGTTTTTGCGGCATTCTTCCGGGCTCTGGGACCAAGCCTCTTCGGACAGAAACCAGATTCAACGGTCAAGGGTGAAGCGAATTGGTTAACGTTACTGCCCGGCGCTGTGTTGGTCATCCTGATCGTTGCACTCGGTCTCTACATCCCATCCCAATTGATGACATTGCTCAACGGCGCCAGCACGTTGATGGGAGATGGTGGACAAGCTGCGAATCTCCTATCGTTGTTGCCCTAGAAAGGAAACACTATGACCTTATTGATGGAAGAGAAACCGAAGGTTGGTACAAAATACATTGAGGCTCTGCGTGCACGTTTTGGTAGTGCCATCATGGACGAAGCGTGGCAGGCGCCTGATCAGGTGACGGTGACCGTGCCGTTGAACAGCGTGCCCGATATCGTGGAGATGTTGTATTACGAACAGGGCGGCTGGCTTGCGACCGTGGTGGCGAATGACGAGCGCCCGATCAATGGACAGTTTGCGATCTATTATGTTTTATCGGTGGAAGGCGCAAACGATCTCGAAGTGAACGACAAGGCATATGTGGTGGTGCATGCGCAGATACCTGCCCATCAACCCGAGTTCCCATCGGTGACTCCGAAAGTGCCTGCAGCGATCTGGTACGAACGTGAAGTGCGGGATATGTTCGGCCTGCGACCCATCGGACTGCCGGACGAACGCCGCCTCGTTCTACCCGACGACTGGCCCGACAACCTTCATCCTTTGCGCAAAGATTCGATGGATTACCGCTACCGCCCTGAACCGACTACTGAGGACGAGAACTATGACTTCATCAACGTGGAGGGCGAAGGACTCGTCCAAGTACCGCTGGGGCCGTTGCACATGACTTCTGATGAACCCGGTCACTTCCGTTTGTATGTGGATGGTGAACACATCGTTGATGCGGACTATCGTCTCTTCTATGTCCATCGTGGCATGGAGAAACTCGCCGAAAGTCGATTGAACTATGACCAGGTCACGTTCCTTGCGGATCGCATCTGCGGCATTTGTGGATATGCTCACAACGTGGCATACACCAACTCGGTAGAGCGTGCGTTGGGAATTGAAGTGCCTGTACGGGCACACTTCATCCGCACGATATTGCTCGAGACGGAACGCTTGCACAGTCACTTGCTGAATCTTGGGTTGGCTTGTCACTTCGTTGGCTTTGACACGGGCTTTATGCAATTCTTCCGTGTCCGTGAGAAGGCGATGAAGATGGCCGAAATGCTGACAGGTTCCCGCAAGACCTATGGCGTCAACTTGATCGGCGGCGTGCGCCGTGACATATTGAAAGAGCAGCGCACAACGACGTTACAACTTCTAAAAGAACTGCGTGCCGAAGCAACCACACTGGTCAACATGTTGTTGGAAACTCCCAATATCGTCCAGCGCACACAGAACATTGGGCGGTTGGAAACGCAGGTGGCTCGTGACTACAGCCCCGTTGGGCCAACATTGCGTGGCTCTGGTTTTGCACGTGATATTCGTGTCATCCATCCCTATAGCGCCTATGACAAGGTTCCGTGGCATACAGTATCAAAAGATGGATGTGACGTGCTGTCTCGCACGCTGATCCGTGCTGAGGAATTCTTCGAGTCGGTTTCACTCGTAGAACGTTGTCTGGACTCGATGCCTGAAGGTCCGGTATTGACCGAAGGCTTCAAGTATCAACCGTATAAATTTGCACTCGGTTACGTGGAAGCCCCTCGTGGCGAGGACATCCACTGGAGCATGTTGGGCGATAACCAAAAGATATATCGCTGGAAGTGTCGTGCCTCCAGTTACAACAACTGGCCCTCGTTACGATACATGTTGCGAGGCAACACCATTTCCGATGCGCCATTGATCGTCGCCAGCATTGACCCGTGCTACTCATGCACCGAACGTGTAACAGTTGTGGACGTCCGCAAGAAGAAAGCAACCATCGTTCCGTACAAAGAAATGGAACGCTACTGCATCGAACGCAAAGACTCGCCGTTGAAGAAATAAACTCTCCCGTCATTGCGAGGAGGAGCGGAGCGACGACGAAGCAATCTCCTCGACAATTTGGAGATTGCTTCGGGCTAACGCCCTCGCAATGACGAGACAGGAGAACTTATGCTGAAACTCATCAGAGAAGTTTTGAAGGTTGGCAATGCCACACTGCCCTATCCGTTCGAGCCCATCGAACAGATGCCGGGCTTTCGAGGCAAGCCGCACCACGACCCTGAAATGTGCATTGCCTGTGCGGCCTGCGCCATTGCCTGTCCGCCAAACGCCCTGCATATCACTACTGACCTCGATCAGGGATATCAGACGTGGAGTCTTTTCATGGGCCGTTGCATTTATTGCGGTCGCTGTGAAGAGGTCTGCCCGACGGGAGCCATCACGCTCAGCCCAGACTTTGAACTAGCTGTCATGAACAAGCAGGACTTGTACGAAAAGGCTGATTACAAACTCGCCGCCTGCCGAGTCTGCGGAACGTACTTTGCCCCGGTCAAAGAAATCGAGTATGTAACAGCACTGCTCAAACAAAGCGATATGTCTGAAGAGACGTTAAAAGACACGCTCACCTTGTTGGAAATTTGCCCAGAGTGTAAGCGCAAGAACGACGTACCCAAGATGGTGAAGTTATTCCAAACGGAGGGTTCCGATGCTCATTGATAAACCCACCCATCAGGTAGTTGTAGAAAAAAGCAAATACTCCATCCATTTGGATGAACAGACAGCGCAACTCAAAGGGAAGCTACTTAAAGATATCCAACGCTCCATCTACGTCTACCGCATTGACTGCGGCGGATGTAACGGATGCGAGATCGAAATCTTCGCCGCCCTCACACCTCTCTTCGATGTGGAACGCTTCGGCATCAAGGTCGTCTCCTCCCCACGCCATGCGGACGTGTTGGTCTACACCGGCTCGATGACCCGCTCGATGCGAGTCCCTGCGATGCGTGCGTATCATGCGGCACCCGATCCAAAAATTTGCGTGGCGTATGGCGCATGCGGATGTTCAGGCGGAATCTTTCACGACCTGTATTGCGTCTGGGGCGGAGCGGACAAGTTCATCCCCATTGATGTGTACATCCCCGGTTGCCCGCCAACTCCCGCCGCCACAATTTATGGCTTCGCCATGGCGCTCGGCATCCTTGGCCAGAAGCTCAAGACATCGCATCACATTCAAGGCGAGGATGAGCATGTATCGCCGAGGCATCCCGAGGTCCCGTTAAAGATGCGTGTGGATGTCGAGCGTGAGTCCCGCCGCATGGCTGGGTATCTGTACGGAAAACAGATCGCAGAAAAATTCTTCGAGATCTATGAGAACGATCCGAAAAGCATTGAGCAAAATGTGCAAGCACATCTCAATCAGCAAAACGATCCGCGTCTCACTGAGATCATGAAGCGTCTTGTAGAAATTCAGGGAGCACAATAGCAAATGAACGAGCGGGTTGTCTTCTATCAGTTGACGCATAAGTTCGTCAATCAGGAACAGAACATCCCAGAGGACGCCAGACAGGTGGTCTATTACTCGCTTGCAATCGGTCACCATGTTGGTGTGATGGATTGTTTCCAAAGCCTGATGGAAGTTCCGCTCGATGAGTACCGTGAATGGGTTTCGCAACTCCCCGAAGGCACAGCCCGCCACAAAATGGAAGGCGTGTTGAAATGGGGCGAGATCGAAGTCAACAAAGAGCATGCAGGTGGGCTCCTTCCGCTATTGAATGAGCCATGGACAAAACCCTTCGCCCAATCTTTACAAGCGATGATGAAAGAACCCGCCTTGTATTTGATGATAAGGAAAATGACATGACAAAGCGACTCGTGTTGACGGTTGGCAATTCTATGATGGGCGACGATGCCGCCGGTCCGCTTCTTGCCAAGCTGATGGCTGGTTCGCCCATAGACGGCTGGGATGTGCTTGACGGCGGGTCTGTGCCAGAGAATTGCTTGCATCAGATCCGTGAGATGGCACCGGAACAAATCGTCGTTGTCGATGCTGCAGATATGGATTTGGAACCCGGTGCGATCCGCTTGATCAGCGACGAGAATCTTGATGATCCATTCTTGATGACCACACATACTTTGCCACTTTCCTATTTGATCGAGTCTTTGCGGGAAACCACATCCAATGTTGAGTTAATCGGTATCCAACCAGATGTCGTTTCTTTCGGCTACCCCATCTCGCTCGATGTAAAAAATGCCGTGGAAGAGGTGTATGAAAATTTGAAACAGGCCGAGCCTGTTTGGAAAATACTGGAGAATTTGGATTCAGGGAGCTAGCTGGCTGAGTCCATAATGATGAGGAACATGCTTATGAAAACAATACGCTCACTGGAAGACCTAAATACCCTTCGGGAAGAAGTGATCGAGGAGAAGCGACGCAAAGCCGGGCTGGGACATACTCAGATCATTGTCAGTCTCGGCTCATGCGGCATTGCAGCAGGCGCACTCGATACGTTGAACACAGTCCTACAAGTGGTAGAAGACGACAAGATCAAGAATGTGGCGGTCTCACAGATCGGTTGTGTTGGCCTGTGTAAATATGAGCCGCTCCTCGAAGTGGTGATCGGCGACCAACCAGGCGTACTCTACGGAAATGCGACTCCCGAAGTTGTAAAACGGATCATTCGTGAGCATGTCATCGGTGGCAAGGTCGTGGACGAGTTCGTGATCGTGTCCACGCCGTTCCCGACGATTTAGCATATTTTGGAATCAACCAACTTGCTGGTTGGTAAACGGAAGCAAGCTTCCTGAATCCAAAGTCTTGAGGTGACATTATGGATCAAGCAATCAAGCAAAAAGATTTTGACATTGTCGAACTGGTGAATGATGCCATTGAGAAACACGGGAACACACGCGATGCTGTAGTTCCCATTCTGAGCGAGATCAATCACAAGCTGGGCTATATCCCCTCCTCCGCCCTGCCAGAGATTCGCCGTCACATCCATGTGCCACAGGAGGGCGTGTTCCTTGCAGACAGTCATCTCTATTCGGCCGCAAGTTTTTATCACTTGTATTCTTTGAAGCCGCTTGGCAGGCACATCATCCGCTTTTGCGAGAGCGCTCCCTGTCATGTGGTGGGTGGGCGTGAAGTGATACAGGCCATTCAAGATGAGTTGGGGCTTCAACCCGGCGAAACCAGCGATGATAAAAACTGGTCACTGGTGATGACCAGTTGCATCGGGATTTGCAGTGTCGGACCAGTATTCCTTGTAGATGATGATGTCTATGGCAATGTCACGCCGGAGCGTGTGTCAGAGATCCTTGCGAAGTATCAGTAACCAGGTCCAGAAAGAGCCGAGAGGTGATAGATGAAAATAATCCGATCGATGGTGTTGGTCTCCGTTGATGAAGCCAGTCTGGAACATGGCGCTGAAAAGGTATTTCATGCATTCCTGGAAGAGATAGAAGAGTTCGGTCTCTCGGACCAGATCGCCGTATCCACGATCCGTGATGTGGGCGTGCACGAAGATGTACCGGTAGTGATCGTCTATCCCGATGCGGCTGTGTATGCGCCAGTACGGGTTGAGGATGTGCACACGATCGTTGAAGAACACCTTGTCAAAGGCAATATCGTCCCCAGTATGTTGACAATGATGCGCGGGCTGACGCCGGAAGTGGCATGGACACGTGAACGCCGCGGCGCGTTGCCCGTGCAAAAACGGATCGTGTTGGAACGGGCGGGTATCGTCAACCCAGCCAGCATCGAAGATTACATTCTGTATGATGGCTTTCAGGGACTAGGTAAAGCATTGACTCAGATGAAGCCATCTGAAGTCATTGCCGAAGTTGAAAAATCTGGGTTACAAGGGCGCGGCGGCGCGGGCTTTCCCACTGGACGCAAGTGGAGCTTTGTCTCAAGTACACCGGGCGATATCAAGTATGTGATCTGCAATGCCGATGAAAGCGAGCCAGGCACATTCAAAGATCGTCTCATCATCGAAGGCGACCCATTCAGCATTATCGAAGCAATGACGATTGCAGGCTACGCTGTCGGCGCACATGAAGGGTACATTTATATTCGCGGCGAATATCCTGTTGCCTACCGTCGCATCGAACATGCCATTCACCAAGCTGAGGAACATGGCATGTTGGGCAACAACATTTTCGATTCGGGTTTCAGTTTTCACATTCACCCGCACGCCGGAGCGGGAGCATACATTTGCGGTGAAGAAACTGCTTTGATCGAATCGCTCGAAGGCAAACGCGGTATGCCGCGCGCACGTCCGCCCTACCCCACCACGTATGGCCTGTTCGGAAAGCCGACCCTTGTGAACAACGTGGAAACGCTCGCCAACATACCGGCCATCATTCGTAATGGTGGCGTTTGGTATCGCGAGGTCGGTTCACCCAAGAGCACGGGCACCAAGGTATATACGATCATGGGCAATGTCAACTTTACCGGCGTGATCGAAGTGCCCATGGGTATCACACTGCGTGAAGTAATAGACATTTACGGCAAGGGCATGAAGAATGGCAAGAAACTCAAGCTAGTGCAAACTGGCGGATCTAGTGGAACAATCGTCCCTGCCAACTTGCAGGATACGCCAATGGACTTTGACTCGTTCCGTAATGCGGGCGTCTCATTGGGTTCGGGCGCACTGCTCATCTGCAATGAAGATACTTGCGTGGTAGATCTCGCAAAAGTCATCCTGCGATTCTTCCGCAACGAGTGCTGTGGCAAATGCACGCCTTGTCGCATCGGCACACTGCGCTTGTACGAGATCATGTCCGATATTTCAGAGGGCAAGGGCTCAATTAGTGATATTGACGAGATGTTGAAGATCTCTGAAGCCATGTCTGAAGTGTCCAATTGCGGCCTCGGTCAAACTGCCCCAACTGCCTTACTTGATGTTCTGAAATATTTCCGCGAAGAAGTTGAAGCGCACATCACCGACCACGTTTGCCCGGTTGGAGTTTGCCCTATCACAGCTCACGTACCTGAGTTACTCCCGGTCCCGTAACCGGCGAACGCACAAAAGGAGAGCACCATGATCAGCTTAACGATCAATGGCCAGACAGTCGAAGTCCCTGAAAATACAACCGTACTGAATGCCGCCGAACAAGCCGGGATCGTCATCCCTACCCTGTGCCATCACAAGGACCTGACCCCTTATGGCGGATGCCGCTTATGCTCGGTGGATATTCAAGGATTGCGGTTGCCTGCGACGGCTTGCACGATGCTTGTCTCGCCGGGCATGATCGTCCGCACTGAAAGCCCTGCGCTGACTCGCTACCGCCGCACCATTCTGGAATTATTGTTGGTCCGGTTTTACGATGCAGGCTATACCCACACTGACGGTTTTCCGACACTCGATACCCAATTCGCATACTGGGTGAATCACTATGGCATCGATATGAAAGCCGCAATGGCAAAGAAACCGTTCCGCCAAATCGATAGCGATCCAAATCCATTCGTCTGGGTGGACAAGAACAAATGTATCATGTGTACACGGTGTGTGCGTGCCTGTGCTGAAGTGCAAGCCCGCTTTGTGTGGACGCAGGCCTATCGAGGCTATGATTTGCAAATCGTCGCCGGATCCGCGACAAGCATGTTACAAGCGCGCTGTGAATCCTGCGGAGCTTGTGTGGCTCATTGCCCCACCGGCGCGTTGGATAACAAAATGTCTGTCAAGCTCGGCCCACCAGATCGTGTTGTTACTACAACCTGTGCCTATTGTAGTGTCGGTTGTCAACTTGACTTGCACGTCAAAGACGACGTACCGGGTGGACGCATATTACGAGTCACATCGAACAGCAAAGCTCCGGTCAACGGTGATCATTTGTGTGTCAAAGGGCGCTATGGCTACGAATTCATTCAATCACCACAACGAGTGAGGCGACCACGTGTGCGCAAGTATTTACTTGAAGGGACGCCACGTCCACAAAACCGTGGGCCATGGGTGGAAGTGGATTGGGAAACGGCGCTGAATATCACAGCCAATAGTCTGCGCAACGCACGAGACCAACATGGTCCAGATCGTATCGGCATCCTGACATCGGGCAAGTGCTTGAACGAAGAAAACTATCTTATGAATAAGCTGGCCCGTCAAGTATTGGGGACGAACAACATTGATTGTTGCGAACACGTCAACCATGCCAGTACAGTAACCGGTTTTGAATCCCTTATGGAATGGAACGCTCAATCGAACTCGCTGGAAGATGTGGCAAAGGAAGCCAAGTCCATTCTGGTGATCGGCTCCAACACCACAGAACAACATCCCATCTTTGGGGTCAAACTCCGCCAGGCGGTTCTTCAGCGTGGGTGTAAATTGGTGGTGGCACACCCGGACTTCATCAACATGTCTGAATATGCAACACTGCGATTGGTCCATAAACCCGGCACAGAGACGACACTGGTCAATGGTTTGATCCACATCATCCTACAAAACGGGTGGGAAAACCGCGACTTCATTGAGAAACATACGCTGGGTTTTGATGAGATCAAACAGGGCGTGGAAAAGTTCACGCCTGCCTATGTAGCAAAGATCACAGGTGTTGATGAAGACACACTGAAACAGTCTGCGGAAATTATGGCGAAGGAACGCCCGATGTCTATTGTTTGGAGTGTGGATCTGGCAACACATTCCATGGGGCGAGAGAAAGTTATCAGCCTGGTCAATCTCCAATTGATGTTGGGCAACCTCGGGGTAGGTGGAGGCGGCTTGATCCCATTGCGAAGTCACAGCAACTCACAAGGCGCATGTGACATGGGCGGGCATCCAGCCTATTATCCCGGCTATCAAGCAGTTGATGAATCTTCCACACGCAGAAAGTTCGAGGCGGCTTGGGGCAAGGGAATACCGACCAAAGTTGGCATGACTGCACAAGAGATGATGAATGCTGCAGCGGATGGAAAATTACAGGCGCTATATATTATGGGTGAGGACCTGATCGGCGGCGCATTAGACGGACCGCACTTGCGAAAGAGTTTATGCAGTTGTGATTTTATAGTGATGCAGGGATGCTTCGAATCAGAAACATCACGCTGTGCCGATGTTTTTTTGCCAGGCGTGACGTTTGCTGAAAAGACTGGTACCTTCACAAGCACCGAGCGCAGGATACAAATGGTGCATCAGGCCATCGCACCGCAAGGCGAAACGCGCCCCGATTGGCAGATCATTACAGATATTGCCCGCCGCATCAAATCAGACGGTTTGAACGGTTCTGAACACGCCGGTTGGAACTATAGCGATACATCGCAGATCATGGCTGAGATCGCCATGTTGACTCCCATTTATGCTGGTATCTCGCACGAACGCCTTGAGCACATCCAATACCTGCAATGGCCCGTTAAAAACTTGAGTCACCCTGGAACGCCCATGTTGTCAGTTGACAATTTCAAAGACGCGCACGGAAAGTTTACGCTTGTTGATGTGTAATAGGTGTTCTAAAAAATGAAAGATAACAAAAAATGCTCCCGTTGTTCGGGAGCATTTTTTGTTAATACCGTTATCTATTCATGCACATGGTAAGGCACATTGATAATTACGATGCCGGGATACCGTTTCAATTGGCTACGCAGATATTCTGCTGTGTTCGTATGCAATGTGGCGGCGATACGATTGTTCGAGATAAATTCTGGAACAACAATGGTCATGGTCTCGCCGGGTTGACGTCGCTCTGCAATATCTCTGATGTATTCCAGCAAAGGCTCCAGTAGAATTCTGTACGGCGAATTCAATATCACCATACGTACGCCATCGCCCCATGCCTCCCATTTTTTACGTACTTTCTCTGCTTCCGCCGGTTCGATCGAAATATGGACCGCCGTTATATCATCGGACAATATGCGTGCATATCGAAGCGCCGCCAGCGTACCCTGATGCACACTGCTGACCAGCAAGATGACACGATGGCGCATATTCCGCGTAGGGACGGGGGCGAAGTGATCCAGCGATAATTTTTTAGCAAGCCCTTTATAGTGAAAGTGAATGGAAAAGAAGATGGCAACAAGAACCGGCGTCAGGATCAAGACGACCCAGGCACCTTCCTTGAATTTGGTGACAGCAAACACAACCATGACGATCGCTGTACAAAGAGATCCAAAGCCATTGATCACCATTCTATACTGCCAGCCTTTTTCGTAACGTAATGTGGAACCGGGCTCAACAACTTCTTCGCCTTGCTTTAAGTGCCCGATCTTCCACCAACGACGTGCCATGCCCGCTTGTGAAAGGGTAAAGGAAAGGAACACACCAATTGCATATAGCGGGATGAGTCGCGTAACGCTGGCCTGAAAGATGATGATCAAAACTGACGAGATCACGGCCAATGTGACAATGCCACGGGAGTATACAAGACGACTTCCACGGTATGTGAGTTGGCGCGGAAGAAACCCATCTCCTGCATGAAGCGCACCGAGACGAGGAAAATCTGCAAAAGCTGTGTTCGCCGCCATGATGAGGATCACAGTTGTACCGGAGATCAACAACAGATACAGGCTTCCTCTACCGCCAAAGATCGTGCGGGCCAATTGTGAAATGACAGTTTCCTGCTCAGAAAATACTGCTTGCACGTGACCGGTGAGGAAAGAAAGCCCAAGGAACAACGAACCCAGGATCAGGGACATCCAAATTAGAGTAATCCCTGCATTTCTACTACGAGGTTCCTTGAAAGCAGTAATACCATTCGAGATCGCTTCAACGCCTGTAAGAGCAGTTGTCCCATTGGCGAATGCATGAAGCAAGATAAAGGGAGTGATCGCTGAAATGACAGTATGTGGCTCAAAGTGCGGAGGGTCCACAACCACGCCCAGCGAGCCGGTGAAGTAGCGGACCAAGCCTGCACCTACAGTGAAGATCATCATCACGACGAAAAAGTATGTAGGGACGGCAAATGCGGCACCCGACTCTTTTACTCCTCGCAAATTGATCAGCATAATCAAAAATACAGCGACTACAGCGATCAATACACGATAAGGGAAAAGACCCGGGTAAGCAGATACGATCTGAGCAACACCTGCAGAAATGGATACAGACACAGTAAGAATGTAGTCTGTAAGAAGTGCCGCGCCGGCTGTTTGCGCTGGAAGTTCACCGAGATTATCGCGTGCCACAATATACGCACCGCCACCTCCAGGATAGGCATGGATCGTCTGTTCATAAGAAATCGTTACGATCGCAAGCAGAGTGATAATAGCAATGGAAATCGGAAATAAATACCCGTACGCCACTGCCCCTGCCGCGGCAACGACGCCCAGAATTTCCTGTGTTGCGTATGCCGTGGAGGAAAGCGCATCTGAGGCAAACACCGCAAGGCCAACGACCTTTCCAATGGTTTGATGAGGCGCATCCGCAGTGGATAAGGGGTGACCGATCAGCCAGGAACGCAAGGTTCGTGGCGGTTTGTATTCTGAATTTCTTTCAATAATCGATGTAGCTAAATTGTCTTCATGTGTAAGCATACGATAACGTCCAATTCAATTGTGATTTTCAATGTCTTATCCGAACAGGCTATTCCATAACCAGATCAACCCAACAGTGCCAACCAGCGAAATCAATTGCAAAACAGTCACCCACTCTTTCGCGGCGTGGTCCACTTTGACTTGCAAGAAAAAGAAGCCAACGACGATGGCGACGGAACCGGTCCATGCCGCAACCTGTGCAAACCAATTCGAGCGCGGTTTGTTTTCAGAACGGATTCCTGTAATGATCTGGATGGGGATATTCAACTCCGCCTGCAATAGGTTGGTCTGTTGACCCTGCCAATACACAACCGTATCCCCTGATCGCGCACACGAGTTCACAGCTTGCGCCCAATCATTTCCAAATAGGATCTCGAAATCAGCGGACACATTGCCAGTGTTTGCCATGGCTGAGATCGTTGCCAACGAACGGCGGAGACTTGATTCATACAGCGCGTCTTTACATAGACCGAGGAACTGGATACTTGCCCCTGCGACATTCGCCAACTCCCAAACTCTGCGCACGATGGCTGTGAGATCATCCTCCGGGCTGAGAATCGGGACAATGAAACGGCGACCAGTTTCAAGGTCCGATTGAGAAGCGTTGGGAACGATCATGTTCGAATATTTTGTATCATTTAGTTTAAGCATGTCACCTCACGTATGAGACAATCCTATCAACCCCATATAAAATGGTGACAAAAAAATCAGGCAATCGTATAAAGAACAAATAAAAACGCCCTTTTGCAAGGGCGCTGTAAGGGTAGTTGACGTTGTTTACTCGTCTGCAATGAACCGGTATCCAATCCCTGGTTCGGTAAGAATATATTGTGGACGTTCTGGGTCTGATTCGAGTTTCTTCCGTAGTTGCCGCATGTACACCCGCAGATATTCTGTATGGTCGGCATCTGCGGGGCCCCACACATGGGTGAGAATGCTTTGGTGCGTGAGAACACGCCCACGATTGGAAGCTAGATAGGCAAGCAGTTTATATTCTGTGCCGGTCAACTTGACTTCTTCTTCCCCTCGTTTGACCAAATGCCACGCCAGATCCACTGTAATCGGGCCAGCTGTGACAATCTTATTTTGCCCACCCTGCATATGCGCGGAATGCCGTAATGCGACACGTACACGGGCAAGAAGTTCTTCAATACTAAAGGGTTTGGTGAGATAGTCATCTGCGCCACGATCCAAAGCGGCCACCTTTTGGCGCTCACTATCACGCACAGAGAGAATAATGATCGGCGTTTGAGTCCATTCACGCAAGCGCGAACACACCTCAACGCCGTCCATGTCCGGTAGTCCTAGATCGAGAATAATGAGATCGGGCAGGTTTGCTGCGGCGAGGGCCAAACCATCCTCCCCCCGGCTGGCTGTAGATACCTGAAACTGTTTTTCGGTCAATATCGTACGAAGTGCGCGTTGTATTTGCACTTCATCATCAATGATAAGGATGTGGGGAGTGTTGCTCATTCTGATTCTGTGTCCATGGGAAGTATGGGAGACCTTACTCCATCCAGAGTGAGTGGCACTGTGAAATTAAATGCCAAACCGTCTGGAACATTTTCAGCCCAAATGCGCCCGCCATGCGCTTCGATAATCCCTTTACAGATGGAGAGACCCAAACCTGTACCCGTCACACGGTCAGCGGCGGTGATGCGATAAAACTTATCAAAAATACGGTCCATATCCTCGGGCGGCACTTGCGGCCCCTGATTTCTAAGTTGCACATGGACCATGTCATCCAGTACCTGTGCACGAATACAAACAATCGTGTTGGCAGGTGCATATTTCAAGCTATTGCTGATCAAGTTCGTAAAAACCTGTTCCATTTGCACATAATCTACCGGGATCAGCGGCAGGTTTTCAGGCACAAGGATATCCAGTTTGTGTTCCGTAGTTTGATTCTTCATCCGCGCAAGCACACTACCGATGATCTCAGGCAGGATATTCCATTCACGCTTCGGCTTAAGCACTCCCGATTCGATGCGCGACATATCGAGCAAATTTCCAACGAGCATGTTGAGATGATCTGCCTCATCATCAATTGCCGCGATCAGGTCTGTGGATGCAGGGGAATCCCAATTGACTTCTCCGCTTCGCAAACTGGACGCGGCGGCTTTGATAGTGGAAAGCGGCGTTCTCAATTCATGGGAAACAGACGACAAAATAACCGACTTAAGCTGGTCACTTTCTTCCAATACACGTGCTCTAGATTCCGCTTGAGCCAACCAGGCACGTTCCAGCGCAAGGGCACCCTGACTGGCAAAAGTCCTGAGAAGTCGTTTTTCATTCGAAGTTATATCCAGCGAAGTTCTCCAGATCCGAATCTCACCTAAAGTTCCACGTGCCGCTTCAATTGGGATAACAAAGTCTGGCAAACGATCTACTTCCCCATCATCTGGCAATTTACATATAAAAGGTTGAGTCCCTTTCACACTAAGTTCTACATATTCACTGTATGTCACAGCTTTTATCTGCTTGGCAAGGATCTGTGCAATGGTATGGTCATCTTGCAAGCCCGTCAGGGAAATGCTCAATTCATAAAGCTGAGTTGTCTCACGTTCACGGGCAGTTGCCGCGGCAAGGCCTGCTTGTGCCGACCCCACCAGTTGGCTAATGACAATGGCGACAACCAGAAAAATGATCAATATCACCACATCTGTTGGCCGATGAACCGCCAGTGAATAATAGGGCCGAATGAAAAAATAGTTAAACGCAAAAAATGTAGCCACTGCGCTGGCAACCCCGGGGACCAAACCCCATCGGGCCGTAATGATACCTAATGGAATTAAATAAAGTAGAGCAATAAGTGTTGTTTCAAGAACATCCCGGAGAACGAATAGAATCCCTGTGATCAGCGAGAGAAATAAAAGAGCAAGGATATATTGCCAAAATCGTGACATGGTACAGTGGCATTCATTATACCTGTTTGGAAATTCGAAGGAATGCTTAGGTTTACCCAGCATCCAAAATAAAAGACCGCCTTAAGGCGGTCTTTTGTGTGCCGAGGGGGAGATTTGGACTCCCGACCAAGGGCTTATGAGTTAGACCCTCAATGGGTAATAATTTTCACCCACATATGTGGAATAACTCGATATTCTGTGCAACTCTTGCATATATATGGCGGTATTTTTGATGATTATCAACTTTGATAATCCCCTGCACATGAGTATGCAGGTATATGGATGGTACGACATAATATTAATCTCGTCAAGAAAATTGTAACAACAATTATTTGTGGTGACAATTAATTGTCTATGCGTTTATGAGGTCATCCAACAATAATTGCAGTAGCACATCATTGATATCAATGGAAAATAAGGCTATACTTTTCCAATATCGAACAAAGCATGTTTTGCAGTCCACCATCAAGGGAAATTGCTATTATGGATCAAGAACAAATAAAAACATATATAAATGAATTATTGGATATCGATTCAAGAAATATTGCCAGGGAACTAAAAAGAAGAGCCCTAGCTGAGACATGTGATTACATTGAAACAAACATGCCTTTAGTGAATTCAGGGTTTGAGAACCGATTTGAGTTACTTGAGCATGCCACAGGAGAGGCAAAAATAATTGATGGGTTATGGTTAGAATTCGGCGTTTACACAGGAAGTACCATTAAATTTATTGCAGAAAGAACAACTGCATTTCCTGTATATGGTTTCGACTCATTTGAAGGAAACCCGGAAGACTGGAGAAGTGAATACAAAAAGGGAGCGTTTGCGCTTGATACTCCACCTGTATTTCCAAACAACATATTAATAGTTAGAGGCCTCTTTCAAGACACATTTCCAAAATTTCTAGGTACAAACAAAGAGAATATAGCATTTGTGCACATTGACTGTGATCTGTATTCTTCAGCAAAAATTATTTTTGATATGGTGGGTCACCGATTCATCAATGGCACGATAATTGTTTTTGATGAGTTTTTTAATTATCCAGGCTGGAAAAATCACGAATTTAGAGCCTTTATGGAATTTATTGAAAGCAACAACCGTAAATTTGAATATATTGGTTATGTATACAAACACTCACAGGTTGCAATAAGAATATTGTCCTGATTCAAAGTTCATTACGGTTATTTCCAAACAACTTCAAGATGGCTGAGGCGTTGAAAACCTCAGCCACTTCATTTATCGTTTATCAGCAAATATCCCAGATTGTTGGTTTGATATTCTTATCTTGGAATCCTAAATCGAATCCACTGCGAATTTTCTCTAAGACTAAATTCGACCCCATTTGACAGAGTTTCGAATCCCGCATCCTGGCTGCCATCGTTATCGATAGTGCTGCGGTAGTTAGTATATCCATAAATTTTAGTATGGAAATATCCCAACCACGGTGCAACAGCTTGAGGATTCTCAAGATTGACTGTCACCACAGGCCAGATCTTATTTTCGGGGCCACATAACAATAATCTCCGCAATTCTCGACCTAATCCACTCTGCCAATATATCAAATCCACTAATTCATCCACAAAGAGCAAAATCGACTGGCGACTGTTCCGATGCATTTCGATCCAAGCAGCCAAGGCTCGAATAAGGTTCATTGCTCCTGTTTCTTGTGTCGAAAAGACTCCTATACAATGGGGATAATCAGCATAACGCGCCCATTCATATGGACGGGCTGTCATCACACCATATTGAATCTCGTATGGTTGATGAGTAGATACAACGAAATTGGCTATCATTTTCAGCAGGTCCGTCTTGCCTGTTTCTGAATCCCCAGCTATTAGAATCGGTCCAGGTGCTGGATCCCATAGATTCAGCAAAACTGGGAAACCATCATCTGCTAGTCCTAATAACAATGCCTCCTCTGGAAACGGGCCGATTTTCCTTAAGACGTTCTTAAGTAACGGCCGTTGAAGAGTCGGCGCAGGTTGCACCAATTCGGTATCGATCACCAAACCTTCCCAAATTTCATTACTTAGTTTCAAATCCAGGTTCATGGTGTTCTCCTTGGTAAACTGTTCCACCTCATTGAGGTCAAAGGTTGTTTGTGAGTAGCCTATACCAGGCGGCTTCCTTAATTGTCCTTGGAAGTCCTTCGCTGGCGAGACAGGGAATTCCTTTGAATGTTTAACCCTAACAAATCGTTCCCATTTCCCGGAAATCTATTGCCGAATGGGGCATCATTGTTGCCTTGAATAGCGATATCCGGCAACTTATCTGATTTTCCCAAAACAGCAGCTATTTGCATGACCAAAGCATCGAAAGCTTCGTTCTGGCTTTTATCGCCAAACTGCTCAAATAATGGCCGAAGTCGATCGACCGCAGCATTACCAACTGCCTTGGCTGCTGATACTTCTTGTAGTGCTTCCTGGAAAGTCTTGTTTGGCTGCAAGTTCATAATGCTCACTGCAAATCGGTTATCCATCAAAATCCCGAAACTCCGTAACCGACTAGCCGCATTCCGACTAATGATTTGCTTCAGATATGCCAACCCCTCATCAGTTGCCAATCTTTGGTAAGTTTGAGATATTACGACAACGTTGCGGACAATATCCGTCACGCTTGTCTTCACAATTTCTCCCCAAGGAGCATCGCCTTCGAAGTGAAGAGCCTGCATTCTTTTTTCCTCGCTGGTTTTGCGTAGATCAATGGAGTAGTAGGCTTTCATCTCAATATCGACTGCAACCATATCACTTGTAAATACATTTTCCAATGTAAGTATTGCTGTCCGCATATCCAACCTTACCTCTTTGGTTACCTCCTCAATTCCCGAAGAAAGGAGAGTCCACTCATTGGGATTGGCAAATCGCTTAAACTTCCCCCACTTGGAGTAGATTACTCCAACGTGATTTTCAGTTGGGCGATAGAAGACTTTCATAATTGTAGTCATACCGAATCTCCTCTCGTATGGGATTAATCCCATCTCACAAATAGAACTTATCAGCTACTTGTTTGCTCTCCTTATTTGCCTAGCACCGAGCTGGCAAACATTATGTATATGAATTTGAATTCATTATGTTTCTTTTTGAATTCACGGTCAACCAAATAATATCCAAACTAAATCAAAATTATTTGTCATGGTCTTTGGTAATTTTGTAAAAGAACACATCAAAGGTTAATGGAATTTCAAGTTTCAAAGATTTATCCAAAAACCTTCTTTCCACCTTCAGAATACACAAATTACCAATTAGTTCCCATACGTGCACAGATTGAGTTTCTTTCAGTTTACAAAACATGCACAATGCCTGAAACAAAATGATTTTCATTTTGGCATTAAACTAATTTTAGCCAAACAACAAGAAGTTGTTTGGCTAAAAAGAAATACTTTTATTGAGATCAGTCGCGCGAATAACGTGTCCGCATTGTGCGGTACCAGCGAATTAAATCATCGGTTTCTGCATCTGGACCAATTTCATCTGTTTCAATCAAAATGTCCCTTATCCTAGGCAACCTTGCTCGAATCCCTTCAACTGTTAGCCCCACTTCGTTGGCGATTTCTGTCAAGCTTTTGTCTTGGTCGATGAACTTTAATGTCTCCCATTGCTTGCTATCAAGGGGATCCGGTTTATCAGCGATCGACTTTGGAAGAAACAACGACGGTGTTGGAGAAATAAATACGTACCCCAGCCATACGAACTTCAGTAAGCTAGGTAAATCTACTTGTTCCCCACGTAAAGCAACAAAAGAAGCCTGGAGAGTCAAAAGCTTTCTCAACACAAGGCTATAATCAAACTCCTTAGGCCCTGCTGAAGTATAAGCAAGGATCTTCACGGATTGTGCTTCAGGCTTTTCTCGA
Organism: Candidatus Defluviilinea proxima; assembly: GCA_016721115.1. NCBI lineage: Bacteria > Bacillati > Chloroflexota > Anaerolineae > Anaerolineales > Candidatus Villigracilaceae > Candidatus Defluviilinea > Candidatus Defluviilinea proxima. The sequence continues at coordinate 1,966,125 of JADKIW010000001.1, read as the reverse complement.
AGTTTTTTAATCAATGCAATACCACCACGAATTGGGTCTTCGAGAACTGGCGGGATACCCAGATCAATCATAGCCACATCAATATGTTTTTTTTCTTTAGCTACTTTTCCAACCTGATATAGAGCCCCATCAATATCTTGGGCATAAATGACATTCCAACCTATCTCCTTCAACTCACTTTGTAACGCCCTGAGTTGAATATTTGAATCTTCAACCAGAAGGACTGTTATATCCATAATTCTCACACCTCATGATTTAATGGTATTACTGGAATTGAGACTTCAACAATAGTGCCCGTGCCATCATAGCCTTTCTCAATCTTTGTCTCCGCTCTAAACCTCTCTTCAAGTTCTTTCAGGATGGAAAAGATGCCTCTTCGACTCTTTTTGACTTTAGCAGAGTCATCAAGCGGGTTTCCGTCATTAATAATTTGCACCCAAATACTACGAGGTCTTCTTTGTGCCTTGACAATGACCTCCTTTGTTGCACCGTGAAAGACAGCATTATTCATCGACTCTGTGATTACTCTATAAACGGCCAATTTTGCCCACGATCCTTCTCTCTCAATTTGAGGATCCATATCAATTATTGTTGATGGCTTGGGACCGCGCTGCCGCGATGGAGGTAAAGCACTTGCATAGTTCTCCACTTCGCTTAGAATCGACTGGCGCCAAAATAAAGGAGGTATAGATGCATCCACTATATTTGCTGCATCCAAGAAACCGTCAACACGGTTCAACAACTCCAACATTCCACATTTTGAGAAATCACGTTGTTCAAATTGTCGGCATGAATTTTCGAATATTTTGGCACCTTCATCAACAACCCCGGTTTTTAAACCATAACGACTAAACAAATTATGTATCCCTAACTCTGGCCTACCATAACCCTCAATAAGAATAGCCCGGTACCGATTACGAATTGCCAACATGGCAAATGTTTGGGAAAAATTCAACACCATAAATTTAAATAAGCCATCAAACTTTCTCGCCTGTCTAAAATTCAGGAACATTGCTCCAAGTCTTTCTTTTGGAGTTCCGATTGGCAAAAAACAGACTGACTTTACGCCTTCACGAACACTAAAATGAGACGGTCGCGTATCATCGTAACTTGAAAACAATAAATTTTCTTTTACAATTTCAATAAATTGTGGGCGCCATTCCCTAATCAGTTTAAAAAGCAAACTATCCGGGCGACTGATCGGATTTTTCATCCTCTCTGGATTATTCAGTTTGCCCTCGATGAACGGTGCGCTTATAGGGTAACCAGCAGGTGAAAGTGGATAATACCCAACAATATCCGCACCCAATTTGCGCATCGCAAATTTTGCAAATTCTCTGAATATATCTTCCTCGCTGTAAGACTCCTTGGATAATTCCTCCCATAAGTTGTAGGCATCATCAACTAGCAGATCGCTTTTTTGAGCAGAAAGTGCAGCACCAAGGATTCTAGCAATGACTTCCAAAGAGCGAATATCCTGTCGACTAAACACCCCCGTCTGTGTATCTTGAATATCAAGAACACCATACGGGATCCCTAAATAATGTATTGGTATGGCAATCTCTGCTCGTGTATCATCCTGTGACTTGTCAAGAAAATTATAATAATACTCACATTTCCTGATGTCATTCCAGGCCAGAATCTCTCCTGTGCGAAAACTTCTGCCCGTGATACCTAAATCAATTGGAATATCCTTACCCACGAAATTGGGGCCTTCGCCATGCTGGCCAGCTATCCTTAACCTTCCTTCTTCCATGCTCGGCTCAAGGATATAAACGCGTTTGTACCTAAGTCTGTCCCCAATTAGCTCAACAATTCCATCCCATTGCTTATTCGTCTGGGGAACACCTAAAATGTTATTAATAAGATCACGAATAACGCTCGCATGAACATGATCTTCCACTTCAAGCCTTTGCATAATAAAGACAATAAATGCAATAGCCGTTGTCATTCCTGAAACACCCCAAACGACACGCGTATTTGTTACCGTGTTTTGTAGACTAATGAAAGCAACAAGCCCGAACGATATCGCCACAATAGTCCAAAACACTGTTGTCGCCCAAAACCACCTTTCTATTTTGGGCCATCGGAACCATCGTAATGCATCATATGCGAGCCATGCCAGCGTAAACAGGTTATATATAACCACCAGCAAGGCAATTATCCCCCCCTGATTCAAAGTGCTGTTGCCAATCGAAAGCATTAAACCAAAATTCGCAACGACGACAAACCAAAATATTACAACACGGGTTCTATATCGCTTTTGCACTTTCAATTCAGATGTAACGACTAATGCAAGGTAACGGCGAATTACATACACTGTCTCCCATCCCCAGGCCGCTACATTCACTAAGGCCCACGACCAGAAAATAATTTCTCCCCAATTGCTTTCAGTAGTTTCCCAACTTAAATATCCAATAATAGCCGCACAGACGACGAACATTGCAACACGCGCCCGTTTAGCCCATAAGCGTAGCCAAATGCTTGGCGCTCTGAGGGGATCTTCAGTTGTCAGCATAAAAACTCCATATCACGGCGATTTCAAATATTGTAGTGCAATTTGTTACATAAACCAATCATTCCTAGTATAGTAGGATTCTTGTTTAGACATACCAGAAGTTGTAAAGGACCAAAAAATTTTTGGTTTTACGGAAAAGTTTTTTGGAAAGCTTTGGCACTGATGGCACTTAAAAGCCCTCGGCTTTTGTTATAAAAACGGCAGGTTTAGGGACAAGGGCTACGGCGAAAGGCGTCGTATAATTGACCCAGTCAACGTTGCCATCAAAAATCGGATTGAATTCTTTGCTTCGCGACATTGCCAAACATCATAACGGGAGCCTGCATGGATCAGAGCCAGCTGAATTGGATTACAAACTTCATCTGGAATATCGTGGACAATAAACTGCGAGACATGTACGTACGCGGCAAGTATTGGGATGTGATCCTGCCGATGACTGTCATACGACGGTTGATGCGATTTTGGAGTCGACGAAGCAGGATGTGCTCAAGATGAAAACAATGCTGCAATAAAGAGGGAATCGCCGATCAGCACGGGGCGCTGATTAAGGCGTCAGGAAAATCCTTCTACAACACCTCCCTGTATACGTTGCGTGCCCGGGCGAAACAAGTTCAACTAAAAACCGACTTCGAAGCCTATCTGGATCCAAATTTGACCAGGCTCTTGAAGGAGTATTAGAACGAGTGATTGATCATCTTGAGCGAAATGCCAATTGCCTCAACGGTCTCAACGAAGACACAATTACCGCCTTCCTAACTGCTTTTCTCACCATGCTAGGTTTACGCGTCGCCCAGCAGGCACACACCAATGGCCATGTCAATCTCACCATCGAAGCAGAACACACTCCCTCGCTTGGTAGGCGTATTGGCGAAGTAAAAATCTATAATGGTCCTGAATACCATGAAAAAGGTTTAGAACAACTGGTTAACCTGCTATGAAACTGGTCGAGAAGGCTCTGGAGTATTAGTGGAGTATGTCAAGAAGCCAAATATCAAAGGGCTGGTTGGCAAACTCAAAGAGCGCATGGCTACCAATAAACCATGTGCTCAAACCGGCACATCCCAAGACCACCGCATCCATTGGGCTTTTGTGACATATCACTTACGCAGCAGCAGAGAACTTGTACGTGTGGTGCATTTGAGCTGCAATTTGTGTAGGCAATGATTGTTTTATGCAACAATGTTGCGGATGATTTGTTGGATAATTGAGTTTTTGAGTGATTAATGACCCGATATCGATAATTTGATATTTGGCTTAACAAAAAGTGTTTGGGGTTTGGACCAAGACTTTTTTAGATTTTTGGAATAAATGGTTAATTAGTGGCGGATTTTTATCTTGGATACAACCCCATATAATACTCTTAGAGAAAGATTTCTCCCCAGGATTGTTCTGCTCTGAAGCTCAAAAGGATCGTTCTTTGCGAATTTCGGAATGTGAGAAATTATCTCTGGAATTGACGGCTCAATGAAAGGTATCAATCACGACCAATAAAGAAAAGGAGGGTACGTTGACTAGGTTATTTGGTGCAGATGGTATCAGGGGAGAAATGGATGTGTCGCCATTGGATGTTGAAAGCGTTTCTCGAATCGCTGGCGCGGTCGGTCTTTATATTCGAGAAAAGCAAATGGAACCTGTTTGTTTAATAGGCTCAGACACTCGTGAATCATCCCAAAGATTGAAAAGAATATTTATTGATCGGCTGAACAAATTCGGTGTCGGAACTGTTGATGCCGAAATATTACCTACATCCGCCATTTCCTATTTGATTGCAAAAAAAGGAGTCTTTTCTGCTGGGATAGTGTTCTCTGCATCTCATAATCCCATTAACGAAAATGGCATCAAGATTTTTAATGAACATGGCATAAAATTATCGGTGGATGATGAAACAAAGATTGAGAGATACTATGATGAAATTGATGGTTTGCCCGCAATATTGAATTACGCCACCAATGTTAGAGACCATGATTACGTCAAACAGTATACGCGCCAATTGGTTAGGGAGTTTAAAGATTATAACTGGAGTAGTTTAAACTTGGTATTGGATTGCGCAAACGGAGCATCTCATATGACAGCTCCTAATGTACTGGAAAGTCTTGGCTGTAAATTCTCTCTAATTCATGCGTGGTCTGACGGCACAAACATCAATCAAGATGCTGGTAGCGAGTTCGCAAGGCATGATCCAGGCAAATTGGGAGAATTACTATCACGATACCACGGCGCTGTTTCTGTGTCACTGGATGGTGACGCCGACAGAGTAGTCTTAGTTGATAAATTTCTCAATTATTATGATGGAGATTCCATACTTGCACTTTTGGGATTACGCTACAAGAACCAAGAAATACTAAAAGGGAACAAGGTAGTCGGAACCCCAATGAGCAACCCAGCCTTGCGAGAATATTTAGCAAGGAACGGCATCACCTTCAAGGTTGTTTCTAATGGTGATAAATACATTACATCCGCCATCATGGATGAAGACTTGGTACTGGGTGGTGAACAAATTGGTCACATAGTCATTCACACTCAGCCCGATTGGGTTACTGGTGATGGGCTTAGAACAGCCCTGACAGTTTTAAGTGAACTAGCCGAGAATCCAGATATGACTATTATGGATATGTTGCCAGGGATGAAAAAATATCCACAACTTGTTGTATCCATAAATCTAGATCAGAGAACATCCCAGAAAAAGGAGGAAATCTGCGGGTTATGTGACTTGATCGACAAAATCGAGCTTGATCATCCTGATGTAAAAATATCCCAATGCCGGCCTGCCAGCACTGAGAGTTGTTATCGGCTGGTCATTGCTTCCAGAGCAACGCCCGTGGCCATACTATTATCAATGGCAAAAAAGCTGGGAAATTGTGTCTACCAGAGCATTGCCACACAAAACCAAGCAATTCATGCTTTGGATTGTGCCAAGGGCGGAGAACATATTATCTAACAACAAGTCAACTTTAAAAAGTTCGGCATCCGTATAATTCTTCCGGATGCCGAACTTTTTAAAGGCCAATCTATGTCACTCGATTATTCCAAACACATTTGCCAGCAGCCTTTTTACTGGATCGTGTTTCAATCCAAATTCTTTCTCCAGTTGAGGGATAAATTCGTGTGCGAGTTGATGAACCCATTCGCTCCTACAGTGCTTCAGACGCGATTTCATACGACCATGTGTCCTTTGAATTGAATAGGATTCAGTCGAATAGTGGGTAAAGTATTCTGAGGCAAAAACATAGTGTTGAAATGTTTCCCTGAAGGTTTCATAAGCAATTGGTATTTCCGCGTCCGGTTCCTGCTTCTTTGCCATTGCAATCCCATTCTCAAAAGTTACAGCGCCTCGCAGCATCTCCACTTGTCCCATAGTCTTATAGAAGGCATCGACAGCATCCTCTTTCTTTAAATCACCTACCCCGGTCTCTTGTTTGATCTTGTATTGATTCGGTATCACCTTTTCTATATCATCCATGCACTTCCCTGCGTTTGTCAATTGCTTTGCCCGGAAATACATAACAGACAGGTCCTGAAGAGAGTCCACCTCTTCGACCAAGTGATTAATGGATTTTGCTATTTCGACTGCACGACGAAAATTGTTAACCCCTTCTCGGAGGATACTATCGAGGATCTTTGGAGAAGTTCCTTCATCCTGGGATCTCAGAAAATACTCAGCTCGTTTGCAACAAGCCAATTCATTATGAGCATCAATAAGTCGCACTGGCTCTTCAACACTATCACGGAAGATCCGAATAGCAGCGTTCAAGTCGGTAGAGGCAACTTCAACTTGATCGAGCGCATCCGTAATATCCAGCCCTTCCTCTCGCCATTGATCAGCGATACTTCTTGCAACTGAGCCCTTAATGATCAGGCAAAGCCCGATTCCCCGACTCGGTCTGGCTTCACTTTCTATTTTTCTAAATGACTGGAATGCTTCTGCCGCTGTTTTTTGCGCCTTTCGCAATTGACCGGCTACATTTTGAACTGTCGCCAGGGAAACCTGGCTTAACGCTGTACGATAGGGATATCCTACAATCTCTCTCGATTCCAATCCCTCGCGAACAGTATCTTCTGCAAGAGAGTAATGCCCTAACAGGGCAAACACCCTCCCAAGGTTATCCTGTGAATTCGCTATCTCTTCCTTAAGCAATGGAGTGAATTCATCCTGTTTGTCTACTTGAGCCAACGCCGACTTGTACCAGGTGGTCGCCTGTTCAAGGTGGTGAACCGCCAATCGATATTTTCCCTCGTTGATCCAACATAAGTAGCCAAGATTGTTGTTGGCACGGCCAGCAACCAATCCAACCCGGATAATGAATTCAGGATTGTCCTTATTCGCCAGAGATAGAGCTGTCTCGTTTGTAGCAATCAACTGTAAACATTCCTTATAGAACTTCTCTGCCTTATCAGTATTACCTGAGTACATTAATGCCTGACCATACCAAAGTCTCAATTCAGCAAGAGAAAGAAAGTTAATATTTGGGTCGACGAGTTTACTCGTAGATTTTCTGTAGAAATAATCCCCAACTTCAATTGCCTTCGAGTGATTGCCTCTAACAGACAACCTCTTAATCCAAAGCATACTCATGTCGATTGGATATTGATCTATTATGGACGCATAATTTTTTCTTATCACTTCAGTATCGATCGGGCTTGCAAGGTTTAGTTCGGTTTCGGCCTTTTCGATGCCTGCCAACACCATGAATTGCGAGAAACCATCACGAAGCCGCATATCCAGACCGATTGAAAGGCTATTTCTAATCGCCTGGTCCTCTTGCAGTAGAAACCACCGGTATCCACTGTCGAAATCCGTCCGCAAGCGATATATTAAAGACTCCACGAGTAAGTCGTATCTATAAACATTAATAGTTGTGTCTTGCGGATGGCCTTTTTCCTGCTTGATTGTTTCCTGAATTTCGTCGTCATACCAGCCCACAATTTTCCTACTGGCATCCCGAATGAACGTGGTATTTTTAATGCATTTATCGAACAACAGATACATCTCGTCATGCAGGAAATATGTTCTTCTTGGTTTCTTTTCTTTTTCCCCGGGCACGCTTACAAACACATTTCTTACCTTCACGAACGGTAATTTACCCATTTTTTCTAATTCACCAATCAGGGTATCGATTTCCTTTTCGGATGCATCAGAGGCCAGGTATTTTACAAGCTCTTTAAACAATCCATTCCTTGCAACAGCAAGGAGTTCAAATATAAAATGTCTGTTTACGCCGGAAAGTGATTTGTAATACGTATTCAGCAGATTTTCCTGCAGTTGCTCGATGGTACGTCCGGTTTCCAAGGCTTCAATTGTTTCAGTGAGATTTTCCGACTCAATTAAGGCCTGCAAAGCTATATCCATCAACAGAGGATTCCTATTGGTTTTATTTTTGATGTTCTGTTTGGATTCTTCATCCAGGATCTTAAGTTCTGGAAACTCGCTCTGTCGTTGATTGATAAGCGCCTCTGCATCCTGATCAGAAAACGAATCCAGGGACACCAAAGTGAATTTAACCTTGGGGTGATCACCAAATCTTTTCTGTAATACATCGACAAGGAAATCAGTATGTCGTCCAAAAAGCAGGATACTTCCGCGAGGCAACTCTTCTATCTGATAGAACAACCAGCCAATAACAGATGCAGTATCCTCACTTAGGTTTTAATTCCCGTTGGACAGGATCTGCCGCACTGGTCAATCTTTCAACCGTATCCAAGGAAATAATGGGAAAGAACTTACTCGTGGCTTCTGCCAGATCATCCGAGAAAGCCTCCTCAATTCGTTTCCGTTGTTTTTCAAGCCCGGCCCCTCTCACCCCAGTTTTATAATGTGATTCGTAAAATTCACGTTCCTGCTCGTATCTCGTAAAATAAACATCGTGTTGTTCAAAGGAACGCTGAATTCTTTGCTCAAGGCCCAGGTTGCTGTTCGTGTCCGGGTCAAACATATCAAAAAGCCCCGTCCAAAGAATATTGCCGTCTTTTCCAATTTCATACCCATCGTTACTATTGAATTCCTGGCCGATCAGGCGTGCTACCACTGTTTTTCCAGTACCTGGTTTACCTTCAACAAGGTACAAGTGAACACGGTCCTCAAGTTGCTGAGCAGATGTTCGTATGGTTGATGCAATCTGTTCCGCATCGGTTCTCGAAATCCATGACGGTTGTTTGTTATTATTTTTCATTTTTTTCTCCACTCGAATGAAGCTTTAATTCTATTGTCTTGTATATTTCTGGATCGGCAATCTTTTTTATTTCAGCGAGAATATATTTGCTTGATGGATTTGACATTATTTGACGATTAACATCTTGCCAATTCACATCTTCTCTATCATGAAACCATTGATCAAGCCACTCACGGAATGGGAATGCATGAAGTTTGGCCTTCCACGCTTGATAATAAAGCAAATTCAAGAAGTGCGACGACAACGAATTATCAAACATCGATTCGCGCTCAGCCAACTCTGCCAAGGCATTATAAATTTCCGCGGCAAGATTAGGGAATTCCCGCATAAATGAGCGCGCCAACACTCCTCTTAGTACCCGATCTGAGAAGTGATACATGCCAGTAGTGGATTCATAAGTTATCAAACCGATGGACCCCAATTCCTTTATCTTCTTCAAATCACTAAAGTATGAACTGTTCCCGTCAAGTTTTGCACTTTTTACAATTGTTTGATATGCCGGGACATTGAAGGAAAAGGAAAGGCTAACTGCCTGTGCCACCCTTCTGGTGGCCGGTTCCAGACCATTTAGAAAATATTCCAGCGCTTTTCCATCTAACTCTTCCATGTCCCAGGATGGGTTTTCAATTAACCATTCCAAAAGCTTTGGGTGGCCCATTGTCTTTTTGAGAGTCACTCCATAATTCAACTTTCCAGCCTTAACTGCTTCTTTAAACATTTTGAGGGCAAACGGTGGAATAAGAATAGTTCTGTGGCGAGCTCTAACCTCCACAGAACGCCATTGTTTTATCTCGTGGAGACTGGTAACAACAATAACAGTATCTCCTGTCGACAAAACAGGACCAATTAATCTTTCTTCGACATCATAAATAAACATATCTTCCTGGCCCTCACGCACAACGGATTTTAGATTGTCCAGAAGAACTATTTTCGGGGTCAAACGGCTTGCTTTCTTTGTGTCATTTAGTGTTTTATCTAACAGGTCATGATCCTTTTTCGAAAGATCAATCGGCCCCAAAATCTTTACGTTATCCAAGCTTTGCACTTGGTCCTTGATCAGATCTAACATATATGTTTTCCCGCTGCCGTGGGTTCCCCAGATATTAAATAGTAACAGATCGCTTTCCTTACCTGATGCAATATTATTTAACGCCTGAAGTATCACACTATAAATGTCATCGCGTTTTTTTATAGATCTGATTTTCGCATTCATGATTTCACATCTCCCGTTTCAGAATCCGGCTTCACAAGGCGATAACCTTTCCCACGAACGTTTTGGAGCCAGCCCGGTGCAATATCTTCAAGTCTTTTCTTAAGATTACCAATTTGTTGATAGAAAGTCTTCATTAAGTAGTTTGGATCCTCGTTTGACGGATATGAGGCACGAATAAGTGTTTCAGGATCACAAATTGTCCCCTTGGCTTCAATCAAGAAACAGAGAATATCGGACAATATTTTCGGGAGTTCAACGATTGCTTCTTCAAAGTACGGATTTCTTTTTCATCTATCCAGAAACCCTTATGGTTGTCCATATCAGTGAAATCAAGTTTCTTTGTCTTCCATTCTTCGATCAATCTCATCCAACTATCCATCCCTATATTATCTTGCACGTTTTCTCCTTGAAAATGGATTTCAAAGAGGCGTCGAGCCAACCACAACATAGCTCTAGGGTTATTGTTTGCCCGATGAACCAGTTCCCTCTCGATTTCCGTTACATCTGGACATAGTTCACCGATCGCAATGTTCGCACCTGTTTTAGAAGCAACCTGGAATCGTTGATTCAGTAACTGAATGAGTTTAGAATCATTCCATTCAATGTGAACAGGGGGGTAATGATCCAGTTGAAATAAATTCCTTTCCTGTCTCATTATTCTCTCAAGGTTTGATGTTAGAAAGAGTCGCAGTCTCATTCCTTCGACCTTTGGGGTGGACACAATATTCCTCAAGAGGCTACTTATTTCATTTCCTGGATTAGAGCTGACCTTGACCGCATTGATTTCATCCAGGCCATCTACTAAACATATAAGTGATGTATATCTTTCCTGCTGAAGCCATCGCAACAGGATCGCTAGCGTTTCAGACGGGCGTCTGAAATCCACGTCAGGCTTTGGGATATCCCTTTGAGCGAATTTAATAACCCCATCGGTAACCATATTAAAGACCAATCTTATAAAGTCATGCGTCTGATAATCTTCTATCCTGCCAATTCTCTCCAATTGACTTTCAAAATGTTCAGGACCAATTCGTAAACAATAGATCTTTTCCTTCCGCAAAATTTCCTCGTCAAGTTCGCCGGAAACTATTCTCAAGATATTTTCCAATAAAGTAGTTTTTCCAGCACCTTTATCTCCAAACACATAGACTAGGTGATCGCCAGTAATAAGCCTTCTCAAGTCACTTCTACTACACGGCAATACTGTATAGTTCTCCAGACGGACCCTCTCTTTTAGATCATCACTAAGCGGATTAAACTTAAAGGGCGATCTTAACAGCCACGCTTCCTCTGGATCTACTTCCCTCTTTCCTCCATATACATAGTAAGTGCCGCTGTCAAAGTTCCGCCAATCAAGTTTGTTTTCAGTGCAGACTTTTAGCAAATCTCGATGCAGCTTTTCAGAGAAATCATCATCACTAAATTCCGCATAAAACAACGGGTGTTTTTCGCCAATCTCAATTTTCTCAAAGTACTCAATAACGCGGGCGTATTGAACTATGGCTTCCTTGTCGTTTACGAACTTATCAGCTTCATCAGGAATATCAACTTTTCGATACAACATTATTTCAGGTTTAATGTCAGAATTGTTTTTCCGCGCATTAAATGCCATATCAATTTCAGACTCGGTTCCCGAAAGATAGTAGGAGGAGTCCTTTGGACGTATAATCTTTGGCGGATTTCCAAATCGCCTCCAGAAAATCCCGATAAAGATATGGCAGTTGGGTATCGCAAGTTGTTCAGACACCCTATCTTCTGGATTTCCAGCACCAGGCGCAGCATCTTTTTGCTCTACTACATCGAGACGATAGTTCTCATCAATACTAGCCAAATTTTTATTTAAATTTTCAATTACTTTTCGAACAATAGCACGTTCCCTCTCAACGTCGTTGGGAGATGCAATAACTACTCTAAAAACAGAGACGGGATTATTATCTTTACTCATAATCAGATCAACTCACCTTGAACAATGTGTTGTTTGTCAGGCATCAACTCGACGGTGGAGCAATATGAGAGTACTTTTTTAACATTGCTAATTCTTTCTCCACTCCAATCGTCGGCTTGATATTGATGGCAATTTAACCAAACAGGAATAATATTTAGGTGTTTCGGGATCTGAAGGAATTCTTTGCGATCATCCACAAATATAATTTTATCTTTGTGCCCCAAATTGAACCTTTCCTCCAAGATTTCATAAATTCTTTCATCGGGCTTCACGAGTTTGTAATCAAATGAAAAAATAATAACCTTAAAATATTTTTGTAGTTTGTGATACTTAACTATTTTTTTAGCAGAGGGAAAAGCATTAGAAAGTAAAGCTTGTTCTATTTCTGCTGATTTTAATAACTCAAGAGTTTCTACAGCGTCAGGCATTAACTCAAAGCTTTTTGGGGATATCTGCATTGCGGCGAACCAGGCGCATATATTTTTTTGAGGTTTATCTATTTCCAAGCGTTTTAATACACTTGGGTAAAAATCCTCTTCCCAATACATTACTTCCGTCTTTAAGTTAGCAACATTGCGTATAACATCTAAGTGATAAGGATCTTTACGATCGGCCCATTCAAGTTTAATTGCCGATTCCAACTGGCTTTTAGTTGTGTAACGACCAGTACAAATTGAGATTTTCGCTGCCCCTTCGCACATCTTTGCTGCTTTAATCCTTACCAATGTATCGCCAAGGTCCCACGCTATTTTGGGCGGCACTGCAGGTTCCACACTTAACACTTCCATAAGTTCCTCCACAAGACCAATGATAATAAACCGAATAATGAAAGCAAACTGGTCGTATCTCTTATTGATCACTTTATGATTCAAACTTTTTTAAAAATCGCACAGGTATCAATAATCATGAGCTGGTATTTAAAACCTTCAGCAAATCCTGTGATAAACGTTGCTCAAACCCATCGCTGAAAAACTCCACATAGTATGCCGGATGTCTGCCAGCAGGGCGGCAATCCCGCATAAATTCCACTAACCGTCCATATTGTACGTAGTCTTCATCGAAATTAAACTTGGGCAGTTCATCTCGCTTCCAATAGATCATGATTTCAGGTTTTCCACTACTCTGTCTGAAGCGAAACGCATTATCAAGTTCCTCCTCTGTACCCGATTTATAAGGTGTACCATCATCTGGACGATTGGCTCCGGGTGGTGAACCGAATTTATACCAAAACATACCAATAAGGATGTCACAATGATCCATATTTAAATATTTTCCAATATATTCATTTGCCCGTCCAACCCCTGGTGGCACATCCTCCCACCCTTTGAGTTGTACCCTGTAATTTTTCCCCGTAGTATCCAGGATGAAATTGACGTTTTCAATGCTCTTTTTGCACATTTCGCGCTCTTTCAGGAGATCCGATGGCGAAACCAGAACTATATTTTTCACCGAAAATTGCTTATTACCTACCATTTGTCATCCTCACATCATACGAATGTGAATGATGACTATTATGAAACACTCACAAATCAAAGTCAAGAATTTAGTATAAAAGTTATTCAAAATTTATTCCAAAATTAAAAAGAACTTCTGTTCTATTTACATTCTTTTCAAGTTTTCATATTAGTGTGTACCCCCGTCCCGCCACTTTCATTAGTACATCGCTTTCTCAATTATCCTGGTCTAAGCGGCTTGGATTCCAGTGTTCACCCTCATCGTAATTAGGTGATTGAAACTTTGCCTTGGTGGATTTTGGCTTACGTGTTTTATGGATTCTGTCCTTGGCCTTGTGTGGATACTGATCAGGATCAAATGACAACTTGGTCCCTTTCCGTGTGGCACGCAAGAAGTGGCTCCAATGCAGATCGTCATGCCATGCGCCAAATTCAATCAGTGGCAATTTGCCGAAATATCGCCAGTCATGTCCGATCAGAAGACAATCGGCAAATCCCATAAGAACGCTTGGTGGTGAGGCCGGCGGATTTGCTGTTCGAGAGTTCACCCGTCGCCATCACGAATCCAGCCGTCCCGCCTTCGGCGAGATGGTAGAGGAATTGTTACTTGCTGTTTTGTATTCGGCTTTCGCTTTACGAGGGGGGCATGTAAGGCTCCAATGAATGACCAGTTAAGAGTATTTATATGCCGTTCAATTATGAAAGAGCCTGTTTTTGGAAACACAATCGTACTAAATGAGATATTTGAAGTCAGGTGTCAGATTCAGAGCGGACATGATGGTTGTTTCCAAGGGGTAAACATACGACTATCGATATAAGCTGAAGTGTCAATTTAATTTCTTCTTGAATACCGCTTCCACAACGCCGATGATCGTAAACTCACCATCCATATTTTCGTCGAATTCCTTTTCCCAGTCGATTTCGTAATTACTTTCGTCACTACTTTCCGGTCTCAATTGAATCCTGCCGTTTCGGCGAAAAAAACGCTTCACAGTGGCACGCTCATCTTGTCCCAGGATGCCTGCCACAACAATGTCATTGTCATTTGCATCAGATTGGGAGACGATCAGTACATAGTCGCCCGGTTCGATTGATACGGGAATGGCAATGTTCATACTTGTACCTGTCACTCGCACAGTGTGGTAACGTAAGCGTGAGTCGATGTCGACAGCATATCGGTATGAAGTAGAGGAACGTCGCACACCGAAAACCTGATACGGTTCATCTTCAATCGTCACCTCAGAGATCTCCAGAAAACCTAGCGGGTCCGGGTCAAAGCCAGTTGGACCGAAACCGCCCGCCGGGATCGATTCACTAACCTGACAGGATACCCAACGCAGCGAATCATCCTGAAAGGGATCAGTTCCTGCTGGTGACGGCTGTTGTGCTCCGGAAGGTGTGCTAGCTTGTGTTGTTGGTTGCCGAAGGGGAGGAAGCCCTCCAATGCGGATCGCATCAGCCAGATAACCATCCAGTTCTTGCATTTTATCGGTATACCAGCCCTTCCTGGCAGGATCCATCTGGTTATTGACCCCACAGACTTGGAACGCCTGGATTGCCGCCTGCCATTCAGAGATGCCCTCCACTTTCTGGTGGTTCATCCAATGGATGCAGCCAGTCATCCAGAGCACCACAGCGTTCTGATGGGCAGAGGTCAGCGACTTGTTCCTGGCACCCTGCAAAAGACGCAGGGCATCCTTGAGGCTTTCGAGGTCAACAGCCATGACGGCACAGCGCAGAAACACCTCGCCCTGCTCAGTAGGGGACATGGTGGATGCCAGATGTTCCAGCTCATCGACCACCTCCCAGACCTCGTTGGCACGATTCGCATCCCGGGCGGTTCTCATCATGCCTAGCAGTTGCTGGTGATGTCTCTGCAACACTTGCTGTTGGTTATCCCCTTCATGCAACCAAGACAATGCCTGTTCCATCCAGAGTTTTAAATTGTCAATCGGATTAATTGCTGTGACCATAAAAACCTTCCTGTTACTTATTTTCATCCGTGGAGTCGGTAGTGGAGTGACCCGGGTGATGAGTTGAACTTTCCTGCGTGGAAACATTTAACGCTCGAATGACTTGTGCCGTGCGTATCAGGATCAGGTTCTGCAGGGTTCTTGACTTGTCGCCACCGAAGCGGATACCATCCAGTGAATGGATAATGCTCATCAACAATTCAGCTTCCGCTTCAGCTCTTCCCAGTTCTTCATAAGCCAGTTTCTGGGCATCCCCATACGCCTTATTGATTTGGATGTTGCTTGTGATGTCAACACTCCAGTTTGAGAGAAACTGTTCCTCGATACGTTCAAGACTTTTGAACCCACCAGGGTCCCACCAGCGCAACACGGTTCCCATGCCGTGCAGACTCTTTTTAAAGTCATCCGAATAAGCTTTGTCCCTAATCTCCTGCCTTGGATTTTGGTTGAGGTGCTCGTGAGTGGCAATCACATCATCAAGGCGGTGATCACTGATGTACCCCTTGATGATGCCCCCAACTCTACCGCCGACTGTGCCCTGCCAATTGAACTCCTTTGGTTTACCTTGGTCGTCCACAGCTACAGTACGACTGTAAACGAAGTTGTGGACCGCCTCGGTGGAGAATGGGAAAGGGTTCAAGAGATTCGGCTGGTCAGCCAGATCATCCTCCCATATGGGATCCCAAAGACGGTAGTTGTATTTCATATTCTCCACGATCACGGCGATACCATCGCGCGTTATGGCTTTTACCTCGGAGGTTGTGCCTTCCTGCTCGTGCAGGTTGATAATTTCCTGTACCCGTTCCTGCCGGGAGATAAAGTGTTTGCTTTGTCCATATATGTTCGCAGGTGAGGTAAGAGTTTCGGTAAGTACGGCATAACCTGGGTCGATGTTCAGGATGGCAGGTCCACCTATCGTTTCGACCATCTCCGCCCAATTCGACTCTTGTATCCTGTTAGCAACGTGGATCTTTGGTATGCCCAACCCGAAAAAGGAGGAAATGAAATGGCGGAAAGGCATGCGGTCGGAGTCGAGTCCATAGATATCTTTAATGTAGTTTACAGCAGCAGCCAGAGCACTCAACAACCCAAGGTAGTAAATTACAAGCAATTTAAGATAATCCAGCAGGAATGGTCCGAGGATCGTCCACTTGAGTTGAAGGATGGGTAGTATCACTCTTTCAAGGAGAGGCGGTGTTACTGGAGTGATCACCAGGAAGAAAAAGCGCAGCCATCCATATTGCTTTTCGTCTCCGAGCAGAATCTTTCTGCCTAGCTGGATCAAACGATTAGTCATGGTCATTTCCCGTCTCTTTCGTTTGTGAATCATCCAACTGAGGTGGGACAATAGGCGTTGCTCCAGATGTACGACCGGCGCCCCCATCTGGCGACAACAGCATGGTGCCAATACCGGTCAGCAGGCTTAAGGTATCCTCGGGTAGCAATTTGCGTGTCTCTGGGTTGGCGGCCGTTGCTTCCAATTCCTGGTAGATCAGAAGCGCCAAAGCCTCACGCGGGTAAGCCTGGTTCTCCAGCAACTGAGTTAAGTGATAGATCATGCTTTGCTGGGCTTTCACGCGGGCCTGGCTTCTTACACGGGCGATTTCCAGTCTGTAATCGGCATATTTCACATCAACTTCCTTTTGTTTGGAAGAAAGCCACGAGTTTAGCAAATGCTTGCGTACTGTGGGGTCAATTGGCTCCAGTTCTCCAATACCCGCGTCCAACACCTTGATGCCTCGAAAGCGTAGAACATCGTGCCGGGTTAACTCACGCGATGGGTAAAAGATTAAGTCGTTATCGGTATAAACTCTTCCCGGCTGCAACCTGCTTCCGTTTCGCAGTGTAGCCACGCGGTATGCTAGAATGCCTGTATTGCGGACCTTACGCTTTAATTCTTTCTTGAAATCCTTGAGGGGAAAGTTATTTTGGTCATCTGGCGAATACAATTTCATATAGGGTTGCTTTGCCAGGAGGATGCGAAACTCCTCTACGGCTACATCCTGCGGCCAATCAGACCACTTTTTGAATGGCTGTCTTGATCCGAGCGGGTCTTCTTGAGTCTGGGTATGTGAGTAAACAGCCTTCTCAACCCGTTTCTCATCAAATGAATATGGGAAGTGTTCTTCGGGAACATTACTGGTGACCGCGCTTGGATCAGGATGATCGGAGATAAATTCCAGAATCTCACGTTGATCTCTTGGATCTAATTCATCAGGGAGCAACGATTTGATCTTTTTGAATACTTTCGGCAGAGAACTTTCCCATTCAATCACAAAGATCTGTTTGCCGTCTTTTCCACCCAGGCAGACATCCAGCACATCCGGTGGTTGCCCGATGGTAAATGTGCATGGGACATCTGTCGTGACGCGTATGCCATCACGTGTATCCGCTTGTACATTTTTGCGACCGCGGGTCTGTTTCCGCAAGTCCACGGTGCCGACTATTTTCTCCTTCTTTTCCAGAAAGGTAAGCCCAGGTCCAGCTACGCGGATGCCCGATACAAATGATTTGCTCTTGGGATCAAAATGTACTTTTTGTGGCTGTTCCAGACTGGCTGGTGATAGATCGTTCTTGTGTTTTAAGTGCTTGTCAAGCGTAATGGCGCTACGCAGATCTACAAAAGCAATACCTGATCCGTTCTTTTCCCTTTCTTCTGTGGACAAATTCTCCACATCACCATCCCGTACGAACACAGCAGCACCGTGCCGATGGATGCTGAACAGAAACAACTGTTTGGCTGCTTTTCCACGGTCCTGCCAGCGGTTCACCGGCAGGACGAATTGGGCAAACCAATATACAAAGACTAGATAACAAGCCATCAAACCGAAAAACTTGATAATAAATGACAATAGGGCTGGTAGGTACTGATTGGAAAACGGGATACTGAATACGAAGAAATTCCATGTCTCTGTTGTTACATGAATCACATCCGGCACAACCTGCCAGAGAAAAAGTGCAAGAAGAACCACCCTTATCAGGCGCTGCCCGGCGGTAAACCTGTGTCCTTCCTCCATTACGGTAATCCCACCTCATGAAGCCAAGTCATGCATCCAGCAAGCGTAGCGCATACTGTTTTGGTATCCTGCTTCTCAATAAAGCAATGACGAAGAAAGTGTTTAAGCGCCCTGTCGTTCGTATATTTATCTTCCAGGGGAATATGCACTGCTTTGTCCGTACTTTGATCGCTAAAGTTGGACAGAATACCGTGCAGATGTTCCGGCATTCCGGAAGAGAAACGTTCATAGAATGCCGGCCAAGTGTTATATAGCAAAATGAGCATAAAGACGAGTTGTGGGTCAGCTATGATGCTTGTCTTCAAATCACCAGTATAGGCTTCGTAGAATTTATGCGCTGTCTTTAATAAACGACGGGGCACCAACACTTCCGGGATCTGTGGGATCTTTTTGATATCCACGTCGGGTAGACTGCCCTGCTCAACGTTGACCGGCCGTACCCTAGTCAGGAACTTGTGAAGTTGATTTATGGCTTGATCAGAAATAGGCGGGATATGATATTGCTCTGGTACGATCTTATCGAGATAGCTGTTACCATCCATGCGTGTGCCTTCGTATTTATGATCGATATAACTGGCAATAACCCCGGCATCCATCGCGAATACCCAGACACAGTTCGGAGCATAAAGGAAATTCTTGACGGACTCCAGAAGTCGTACCACATTTTCCGGCGAGCACCGGTCAAGGTTGTCTATCATAAAGACGATTCGGCGATTTTGATAAGCTTTACTGGCCAACTGAACCAGATCGCGGAAAGCGTTTTGTGCACCACGAATGTCATCCACAAGAGCTTCCAAATCCCGGAGGTTCAGAGTATCTGGACTGACATCTGGGAGGTTGTCAACGTAATCTTTTACTTCACTAAGTCTCAAATTTAGTACCTTGCGCAAGGCTATATCTGTCCCAGCCTGTGCAAGAACACCAACAATTCTGCGCCAACTTTTCGAATAATTCTCTTGGGGTACGCCACCAATCAAATTGCGCATGTGAACCAAAATCGGCAGTGCCAAGTCCCCAGAAGCCTCATACGGCCAAACGTCTATATATTCTAGTTTTGGTTTTTCAGAGACTGGAGACTTTTCCTGCTTGTTAATAATTGTCATCAAATTCAGGATGGACGTTTTTCCAACTCCCCATCCCCCATACAAACCAACTGCTGATGAACAATCAGGAGCGGAAACCCGCTTCAATAACCGACGCGCAAATTGATATCTTTCAAGATAATCACTTTCAAGATTGTTGACAGGATCGAATGCACTTGAACGAACACTAGGTTGTTTTATGCCCACATTCATAGTTTTGTATCCCTTAATGGAAGTATAAGCCACCTATAATTCCTGTGTCAACTATACAATGTCACAAAATTGGTGGTACAAGAACAGAAAGCTTATTTCATATTAAAAGATGCCAAATGACATGTCACTTTCGCTTGGATTTCCTTTTCAAGAGATTTACAACGAGTGTACCCCCGTCCCGCCACTTTCATTAGTACATCACTTTGTCAATTATCCTGATCTAAACGGCTTGGATGCCAGTACTCACCTTCATCGTAATTGGGTGATTGAAATTTTGGCTTGGTGGATTTTGGCTTACATGTTTTGTGGATTGTGTTCTTGGGTTTCTTTAGATACTGATCAGGATTAAATGATAACTCAATCCCTTTTCGTGTCGCACGTAAAAAGTGACTCCAATGCAAATCGTCCTGCCATGCACCAAATTCAATTAGTGGCAATTTGCCGAAATATCGCCAGTCGTGTCCGATCATGGCAATACGGCGGGAATAAAACGGAATATATCGTTCAAAGTCTTTAACCACCCAGTCTAATCCTAGGATGCAGAAGACAACCGGCAGATCCCATGAAAATGCGTGGTGATGAGCCCGACGGATTCGCTGCTCGTAGATATGTTCCATTGTTTTTCTGGAACTTTTGCCACTATCGACCTCCAACCAAAAAAGCATTTCTCTCTCTCGGCAAGTTCCCCACGCCAGCGCATCTGGAATACCACTTGTGAAGTGGAACCTCTGTCCAACACTCCCAAATTTTCACCTCTTCATAATCCGTTTCCAGCCATGCCCGCCACATGCGTGCCTTACGTCGATGGCGTTCAGCTGCATATCGATATTCTGTTCGATATTTGGAAAAGCGTGCACCTTTGGGGACATTCCATGAGCGCTGAGCAAGACGTAGTCCTTTATTCAAGATTGCCCAACCATCGTATTTCCCGATCTGTTTCCACTCGATCAATCCCCTGGCTTGTAGATCCTTCAGCACCTGACGTACATATGTTTTACTAAAGCCGGCGAGCGATGTGATTTCTGAAGTGTGCGCAGTCTTCAATCGAACCAGGATGCGAAGAACGCGCAGTGTGCTTGTCTTGAGCCCATATTCTTCGATATCGAAAGGTGGCAGAACGTTGACAACTTCCACTTCAGATTTCTGCTGTAGGATCAAGTCCGGTTTGAACTGCCAAGCTGATGCGAGCTTCTTATCAGAAGGCAGTATCACGGTTGGTACGTTCCGTTTTACCAGCCTGTCCAATTCGCTTATGAATCAGGAACTGGGCGCTTCCACGGATACCCATAAACAAGGGTGCGGACGTGCCTTGAGAAGTTGAACGGAAATCAGATCTATAATCCGGGCTTGGCTGTAAGGCGGCAATCCGTCCGTGGCAGAGAGACGATGGATAAAAACATCGGCAACCCATTCTTCTTGACCGATCAAGGGTACCAGCTTCCATTCAATTGTCAGCCGGGAAAGTGGATCCATAAAATTTATCCGTCCATCCTGTTTGCATCCGGCACCCGAACGAATAACTCGTAGTAAGACGATATTGCATCCACTCTTTGCTGTAAGTGATTAATCCGGCTCTTTAGCTCCCGAACGATGCACGCAATATTTTCTGGATTAGTGTCCAGTTTGTAGCCGGCTTTCCCAGAATTTGAGACTATCGGAATACCCCGGTTTCGCAGGCTTTCGATTGCCTTGCGAATCTTGCGGTCTTTCGTATCATTCCCCAAATTGGTATGCGCTTCCTGACCAAACACGATGCGAACCAATTCTCTGCGGGTCAAACCATTTGGAGCCTGGTAGAGTGCATCCAGAATTTTGCGTTCAATGATCGGTAATTTACCAGCCTTGAGTTCAGCAAGTAGTTTTTCGTATTGCGGTGTACGGGACATGATTCTCCTTTTCGGGGAACCATGATATAGAGGTGTAAGCAAGGGAGGTCGGCACGTGTCGCTTAATATTTCCAGTTCTTCGGCATGCTCTTGCGTCCATCTGATCCTTTGAGATGGATCACGTATCCATTTGCCACAAAACGGTTATCTTCAATCCGGCTTTTCAAGTAGCCAGAGAGTTCATCCGTACTTTGGTAGTTGGCAGCAATCACGGTCAACGCCTCCTGCCGGACGGCACGCTGGTATCTGGCATCCAACAACTGGAAGATGCGTTCCCGTGCCCATTCGGTCTGCCCAACCTTGTCCAACTCATCGATTGCCAACACATCCAGGGAGGCCCACCACTCCATACGCCGCACGAGTTCGGTCATCTTATTTTCTCGCTCGTCATAAGCAGTACGTATATCATCCAAGACGCCGGCTAGATTCGCGTATGCCGCACGCTTCCCTTCGTTCAAGGCAGCCGCTACTGCAATCTTGAGTAACAAACTTTTTCCCTGCCCATACCCACCATACATAAAGACCATTCCTTGCCCGGACATGTACGCGCGTTTCGTAATTACGCACGCTTGATCCGCCTGATTGACTCCACTCTTCACCAGATTCCAAGTCAGATTGCGCACTTCGTCAGGCGTCAACCCGACCCGTGGATCGAGCTCTCCGTCTTGCATGGATTTCTCATGGGTACTTGCTTGGGCATTGGGACAGTTCTCCACTTTGCCAAACTTCGGATGTCCCACCGGTACATCGAAACGGATGTATCCGATTCCATTGCATTCAGGACAGGTAGGAAAGCAGGCTCCTGTTTGCGACAAAGCCGAAGGAGTTTGGATCTCACTCTGTATTACATTCAGTTTGTTGACGACGGAAGCAATATTTTTAGTGTTCACGACAGATTCCTATCAGCGCCTTCCATGTGTGGAGCTAGTTCGGCTTCCATGCGTTTGCGAAGCATCTCATAGTCGGCTTGATCTTCCTGCAAGTGTTCCTGTTTGGAATACCTTGCCGCTTTCCTGCGCAGTTTCGGAATCTGTCCCACTGCTGCCCATTTTGGGGCTTTGACCCTGCGGATCGGGTTCTTCCAGCCGGCAGGCATAATCTCTTCCTCCTCGATCCAATACAACAAGGTCCGCAAAGGACGAAAGCAGGCATGCACACCACCAGGATTATGTGCTTCAGAAAGCTCAAGCAGATACATGCGAATAAAATCCGAAGTGAGTTGCGATATCTGCGTCAGTGCTTGTCTCTCACAATACTTTTGAAAGTACTGTAACTTCTTGGTATAGAATTCAATGGTATTGGGAGACAGCCCTTGCGACCTGCGGTCGATCAGGAAAGATTCGACCAGAATGGGCAAATAATCTTGCTGGGAAAGTGTGATAAGCCCCTGGTCTTGTGATTTTAAAGCATACATGGTGACCTCCATCGTCTAGAGACCACCATATATAAGAAGAGTGTTTCACTAGGAAACAGTGTGCCGAGGGGGAGATTTGGACTCCCGACCAAGGGCTTATGAGTCCCCTGCTCTACCACTGAGCTAGGCACTAACCAGCAGATATAGGAAACTTCTCCTGTGAGACCTCAAAAAATCTAAATATGGTGGATTCTACAGGAGAGCTAGAATGAACGAATCCGCTGTAAAACAAGGGACTATTGCCTATCTACAGGATGATTACCTACTTATATGGGCAGATGCTTTTTTGATTGACAGAAAAGCCCAAAACATGAGCAAAGGAACACTTGAGTTTTACCGCAAGAAACTCAAGTACTTCACAGATTATTGTGACACTCAAGCAGTAAAACAAATAACTCAAATAACTCCTACACTACTTAGAGAGTTTCTATTAGACCTTGAAAACAAAGGTCATAACTCAGGAGGTATCCATGCTGTTTATCGAACAATCAAAACATTCCTAAGATGGTGGGAGAACGAAGTAGAGCCAGATGACTGGAAGAATCCAATCAAAAAAGTAAAACCGCCCAAAGTAAATATTGAACTCTTAGAACCTGCTAACATAGATGATGTCTACAAGATGATTGATTCATGCAAAGATAATATTACAGGCAAGAGAGACAAGGCTTTAATGCTTTTCCTACTTGATACAGGTGTTAGAGCTAGTGAAGTAACATCTATCTCTTTAGAAGATATAAATCTAATTACAGGAGAAGTAATAATAAAACTAGGCAAAGGTAAAAAAGACAGGCAAGTATATTTAGGTTCTAAAACCAGAAAAGCATTGAGAGCGTACATGAAACTTAGGAGCGACTCATCTAACAACCTATGGATTAGAGATGATGGAGAGCGTCTTACCTATTGGGGGTTGAAAATGATTATGAAGCGAAGGTCAAAGCAAGCAAAAGTAAAAACGCCTCAACTACATGCTTTTAGAAGATGGTTTGCATTAACCTGTTTAAGAACTGGCATGAATGTATATTCACTTCAAGAGCTAATGGGACACGCCGATCTTCAAGTACTTAGAAGGTACCTAAAACAAACAAATCAAGATATTCGAGAAGCACATCAAAGAGCGAGTCCGGTAGATAACATTTAGAATGACCATCCCCCATTGCTTTATCAAAATTAAGGGGGATGTTTATTATTTCATGGGTGCTGTGTACCCCACGGACTCGACCATGACTTTGACAATCACTTCATAGAGACTCCAATGCAACTCTTACCTATAGGGGATTGAATTTCGAATCGATTGGTGCTACACTAGTAATCAAATGGGCAAGACTCTTTATGAGTCAGTCAAGTGCCCTAAATAATTTCTACAGGAAATTTCTGTAAATATTTTTCCTACCTTTGGGGATTTTTATTTTTATACTCAGAGATTATGGAAATTTTATACAATTATTTTGTGTAGAAAAAACATCAATCCCCCCACACGGGGATTTTGCCTTTAATACGGCAGGAAAGGAGAAAATTTACCGCAAATATTTAACTAGAAAAATCCAGCAGGAAATAATCAACAAGTGGCAAGGAGAATTATCTTATTCGAATCTATAAAAAGAAAGGAAGTTAACCTATGGATACAAAATATAGGAATGTTAGTGGGAAAATAATCGGGAAAAACTCAGAAGATACTTTTTGCAAGAATGTAAAGAAGAGTAAGCAAATATTTTTGGCATTAGTAAATTTCAAAAAGGAGGAATTAGAAAATGAGCAATGAAGACAAGAAGAAAAATGGTTTTACTTTGGTTTCTGATTATCTTGCATGGAAATATCAAGATTATTTTTTGGCTGTGGTTTATGCCAAGATAGAAAGATTCTGTAGTTTAGGTAACGACAGAATCTGTGATGCTTCTATAGAAACTTTCATGCAAGAATTGGTAGCAAAAAAAGGCAAGATAAATTCAAGGATAGAATTATTAGTAAGTGAGGAGTACGTAATAGATAGCACTCCTGACTTAGTGAATAGAAGTCATAACAGAACTGTAACCGAAAAACTACAAAAAGAGGAAGATGATTTTCACGCATGGGCTGAAAGCTACAGGAAGGAAGAAGTAGATAAGAGAAAAAAACTTCCCAGCTATTATGATAGTTTTGTAGTGTATGCTAGTCAAAATAATATTGAAAGTTTCTTGTCTAGGATTAGCAAGCCCAAAAAGGCTAGAGGTAAAAAAGGAGGAAGGAAACCAAAATATCAAAAGGAAGGAAACCAAAATAGAATAGCCAGTAATCTATCAGAGAATACTGATAATCTAAAAAAGATTCCTGAGAAATCTATTGTAGATTATGACAATACTATTGATACTAAGGAGACTCTTGAAACTTTTAACCCGTCGGAATCTTCGGAAGGAAGTACACCTTCCTCAGTTCCTCCAGACAAAGTCGAAACTAAAGTTTCTCCTTCGTCTATAAATGAAAACACTTCTTTTCAAGAAGCATTAGAAGAATATGAGGCTACTTTATTTAGGAATAACAATCTTAATCCTTAAGAATCCAGCTTCTGGGACAGTCTCCTTAGAAAAATCATCGGAGACTGTCCCTAAGTTGAAACAAGTAAGTTAGCCTCCTCGGATGAAGTCTCATCCTCAGAGTCTATAGAACAATGTGTAGAAAAATCTTGTCAAGAGAATGGATGAAAATAAAAAGAATTTTGAGATTCGTTTTTCGGTTACCGATAATTGGACACTTGATGAAGAATCTTACTAATAACTCATTGTGTTCCTCAATAAAAATCAAGTACTCTCGGACATTTGAGGCTTCAGTAGAATTTTTATCGGTGAACCATTGATATATTCAATATAGTTTCAGCCCTTGAGATTTTGTACTATACAAACATGGATAGGCTTATTTGCCAAAAATCAATCAGTCCAATACCCATAAAAAGCACTTCAAATCCAATGTAAGGATCAATAATCATGTTTTTCTGCTGCCTAGGAGAGTCCCAGAAAAGCACTTACTAAATCTGCTATCTTTTCCAAGAATTTCAACGTAAATAGTAAATGGGTACCGGGATATGGGTAAATCAATCTAGGGCTTCTGGGAGGCATTTAAGGCTATTCTATGCCTCATAAATAGAACAGGCTATCTATAGACCTTAATTTTAGATTGGAGTATATTACTTAACAACATAGAACCTAGGAGGTAAAAATGCCAGAAAAAAATGGATTCAAGTATGTATATGCGGTGAGTCATATTGATGACATTCTTGGAAAAGTAGCGAGTACAGGTCGTCCCGACAAACTCACAATAACCTATGTACAAAAGAGTTGGAATCTGAGTAATGCACAATATTCCGCTGTTCTAGACATTCTCAGAACTATGGAGTTTATAGACAGTGTTGGTACTCCACTTCCACTTTATAGTGAGTATCAAAATGACAAATTATCCAAGAAAGTTCTAGCTAAAGGGGTAAGAAGTGCCTATCCAGATTTGTTCAAAGCTTATCCCAAAGCAAATGAATTGAGTAAAGGTGACTTAGAGGGCTATTTCAGACAGCATAGTGGGGCAGATGAAGCAGTACTTACAAAAATCTATGGTACGTTTAAGAAGCTTTGCTCGTTAGCAGATTTTTCTGATAATTCTTCTAGTTCCGAGCCTACTGATGCTGGTAAAAAGGGATATACTCCTGTTGTAAGACATCAGGGAGGAAGTTATTCACCTATCCCTATTACTATGAATATTCAGATAGTAATCCCCAACGATGCATCAGAAGAACAGTATGACAAGATTTTTTCAAGTATCAAGAAATTCATGACACCACCTCAACAACCAGATGAAGAATAATCCTGAAACCATAGAAGTTAGACGGATAATTTCAGAACTTCATAAAATACAGCAACTGGCCCTTGATTCAAACCTAATCATTATTTCAAGAGATAAGGTTTCTCCACAGGTAGTAACTCAGCAAATCCAGCAGGAAACTAATGCTGTTGAGAAATTGATTAAGGCTCTTAGTAGTGATTGGTTCTTATCAGTAAAG
Organism: Candidatus Defluviilinea proxima; assembly: GCA_016721115.1. Lineage (NCBI taxonomy): Bacteria > Bacillati > Chloroflexota > Anaerolineae > Anaerolineales > Candidatus Villigracilaceae > Candidatus Defluviilinea > Candidatus Defluviilinea proxima. The sequence continues at coordinate 1,939,225 of JADKIW010000001.1, read as the reverse complement.
GGCTATTTTGCTAACCATAGACAGAACTCGTCCTATGCAAAAATAATAGATGAGTATCAGGTACAGGATTTAGTGTATTGCTTGGCTGTTAGTATGATGCCCGATTTACAGTATGAAGACCCCCAACAGAAAAACATCGGGGCATTAACTTCTACACGTATAGATTTTTACAGCTTGCAGCATAAACTGTATTTAGAGATAAAGTTTGCTAATAACAACCACCAAGCAAAAAAAGTAGAAGCGGAAATATCAGAAGATGTATTTAAATATGGTAAGCAAACTATATTTGATACACTAATATTCTTTATCTACTGTGCAGAAGATTACAACTTTCCATCTCCTAGAGAATTTGAAAGAGGTAATACCGGGATACAAAATATAATGGGGCATCAATTTTCTATCTGTTGTATTGTTAAACCATAAATAATAACTCCCCTTTTTATTGGGGAGTTTTCTTGTTACTCATTATCTACCGGGGATTTATAACTCATCTGTAAATCTTCCTTCTTCTGTTTGGCGTATCTACTCAATAACTGAAGAGTAGTTATGTCCCTTAATCTATGACAAACAGTTTGTCTCATAGTAATATTTGCGGCGCTTTGACCATGCCGAGGTAGATTAGCGTTATAATTAAACCAAAGGACTAAACAGAAAAATCCGTTTAGTCCAATGTAAAACCACCATATTTTGGGGTTTTCGCGGGAAAGTTTCCCATATTGCAGTAGTGCCGAGGGGGAGATTTGGACTCCCGACCAAGGGCTTATGAGTCCCCTGCTCTACCACTGAGCTACCTCGGCATGGTCAAAGCGGGGCAAATATTACTATGGGACAATATGTTTGTCAACACGGTATTATCCAAAAGGGTCTGCGATATAATCAATGCTGGAGACTGAATCTGTATGAAGATACTCGTCCTCAGCAACGATGAAATGGAACGTACTGTCATTCAGCAGGTGGTGGAACATCACGGACACGAAGTCATCACCGCCAGAAACAGCGACATCGCGATGCAAACCCTGCAAGAGGGTGATGTCCGCTTTGTGATTGCAGACCGCAATACGACGGATATGGACGAAAAGCAATTCATTAAGCGCATTCGTGATGCACAGCCTCCCTACTATATTTACATCCTGCTTATTGCTTCAAAAGTACAAGATACAGATGTGACCATGCCACGCGCCGGGGCAGACGACTATCTACACAAACCCATCGTACCGCTTGAGCTAAAATCGCGCATTCATATCGGTCAAAGGATGTTGGGGTTGGGGGATAATCTCGTCAGTGCAAAGAACACTCTCGAAAAAACAGCCATGTTCGATCCCCTCACACGGACATTGAACGAGACTGCGTTTCTCACACTCTCACGCGGTGAACTCGAGCGCGCCCGTCGTGGACAAGCTCCCTTAAGCCTGATCGCTTTGGAAATCAACAACCTCAAGAACATTTCTGAGAAACACGGTGTAGAGATCAGCAAAGATGTATTGGTGTTGATCGCACAGGCCATCCGTGAAAAGAGCAGACCCTATGATGGCGTCGGACGTTATGGAGATAGCACTTTTCTCATCCCGCTCCCCGGGGTGATCGGTCAAGACGCCGAAAAGATCGCGGCACGCATCGTCAAGGGAATTATGAATACGAACATTTCCCTACTGGATGGCACAGCCCTCGATATAGGCCTGAATACCGGCATTGTTTCAACCCCACGAGTAACCGTTTCCATGGAAATCGAGATGATGATCGAACAGGCAAAAGAAGCCGCTTCACACGCAAGAGATGATGGGGACGATCAGATCCATACCATCTTCATTTAGGTCTTACAAAAAATACTGTAGCAAAAATAACGCTACCATTCCAGCGACAATTGTCACCAACGTATTCTTGCTATACCATGCGACAAGAATGGCAAACAACCCTGCAAGCAAACGATAGTTATCCAAAGATATAAACCATTTCCCTTCACGCAAAAACAATTCAGGGAAGATGATTGCAGATAGCACAGCAGGCGGGACGTAATGTAACGCCTTGCGCATCGTTTCTGGGACGTGGAGCCTGCCAAACAAATAAATGAGCGAGAATCGCATCCCAAACGTGATCACCCCACCGAAAAACATGACAAGCCAGATATTCATTCTTTACCTCACCAAGTGACGGTCATTTTATATGTGACTATCATCTTTCTTTTCCAACACAGTTCCAACCACGATCCCCACCAAGGCCGCCAAGATCAAACCCAGCTTGAACGGTAATGAATACGCGACCAAAGCCACAACTCCAGCAGACACAGCCGCCGCAATATATGGACGTCCTTTTAAAACAGGTACAACCATCGCAATGAACGTCACCGGCAAAGCAAAATCCAATGACCAGGAATCAGGGATGGCCGTACCAAGGAAAATTCCGAACACTGTACTGATCTGCCATGTTGACCAAAGCGCAAGGCCCGTGCCAAGTAAGAACCAGTGACTGAAAGGTTGAACTCCATCCTGTTCATACTTGATGATCGTTGGAGCATAGGCTTCATCAGTAAGTAGATAAGATAAAAGTGCCTTCCAGCGCGTCGGAAGAGAAGCAAGATACGGGGCGAGTGAAGCGGAATACAGCATATGTCGTAAATTGACAACAGCGATCGTCAATAAGATAACGAAACCCGGAGCGGCATCATGCACAAGCTGGGCAGTGACAAATTGAGCCGATCCTGCAAACACGATAGACGACATCATCTGCGCGGTGAGTTTCGAAAGACCGGCATTCAATGCCAGCGCGCCATAGATCATGCCGAAGGGGAACACACCCACCAAAAGCGGTATCTCAGCACGGACACCCGCCCAAAATAGTTTTACTTGCTCACTCATATATTCTCCATAAGTCTTTGCACGCGAGTTGTATCACACCCTACAAACTTGACATCATGCCTGAGACTCTTTTGTTGCTTGATTTCCTAGAAGATTTACTAATTGGAATTGCAAGATTATACCCAGCTTGCACATACTATAACTATAAAATCCCGAAGGGATGGCAAACCTATGCCATCCCTTCGGGATCAAGATTCACCCTTTCGGGATTATGTAATCATCCGTTTTTTCGGAAGTACTCCCGTATTGAAATAGAAGCGGCCGCGCCCTCGCCCACTGCGGATGCAACCTGTTTGGTACTTCCATGCCGCGCGTCACCAGCGGCAAAGATACCGGGCACGCTGGTTTCAAATGGAAGCGATTCGCTCTTATCGATCCCATTGTGTTTCAGGTCATGGCCGGTCAAGATAAAACCGTATTTATCCAACGCAATGTAATCCCTGGCAAAGGATGTGTTCGGGGTTTGGCCAATGAAGATAAAAGCGGCGGCAGGCTGGATCTCTTCTGCCGTGTCAGAACCTTTGACACGATACTTGATAGACTTCAGTTTCGAGTCCTTGCCTTCGAAGGCTTCGATGGCTGTGTTGTAGATCACTTCCACTTTCGAATTCGCCTCATTGACCTTATCGATCGCGAATTGACTTGCGGTCAATTTGTCACCACGCACGAGAAGAGTCACTTTTTCAGTGAAGTTGGTGAGGTGGAGTCCCTCTTCCACAGCGGAGTTCCCGCCGCCGACCACGACAATCTGTTTCGAACCTTTATAGAACGGGCCATCACATGTGGCACAGAAGTGAATGCCTGCACCGATATAATCATCCTCGCCCGGCACTTCAAGCCGTTTATAGGATGCACCGGTTGCGATCAGCACGGCTTTAGAATGATAATGTTTACCATCAGAGGTGTAGACTTCATGATAGCCTTCTTCCATTTCGAGGCGCTCCACATCCACGGCTTGCAGAATTTCCACACCGAACTTACGCGCTTGTTGTGTGACTCGTTCTGAGAACTCCTGTCCACTGATGCCTTCAGGGAAGCCGGGGAAATTGTCGAGACCGACCGTGATACCAGCTTGCCCGCCCAAGCCAGAGCGTTCGATGAGAAGCGTATCAATACCTTCACGTGAGGCATAAATAGCAGAGGTAAGTCCTGATGGGCCGCCGCCAATAATGATCAGATCATAGTAAGTCTTCTTGGCTTCGGTTTTGAGACCAAGCTTTTTAGCAAGTTCGGCATTCGATGGTTCCACAAGAAAGGAATCATCTTCGAACACAATGGTCGGAATGATGCGTTTGCCATCATTTCGTTGCAAAACATATTGCTCCGCTTCTTTATCCTGTTCGATGTCGATCCACTTATAAGGGATGAATTGTTCGCCCAAAAATTTCTTGGCGCGGCGGCAATCAGGGCACCAATAGGCACCGTATACAGTTACTTTTGATTCTGTCATGTGTTCCTCCAATAATTATCATTCCCACTAAAGACGATGCATGCTCTGGTTTTAATTTCCTTAAGTTTTTCTTACGGAAACGGGAATGTTATCCCAATGGATGCCAACGGAAGGACAATAGCAACGCAAGAATAATGACGATCACAGCGAAAGCCGTGAAGAAGACACTGACCTCAATGGTTTCCCGTGTGGAGGTCAGGAAAGTTGGGAGTTTATTGAACACGTCGCCCAATTGGTTTGCGCTGGTGGCTTCGTAATATGTACCACCGGTCATAGTAGCAACGTCTTTCAAGGTGATGTCGTCCAATTGCCTGCGAAAATCCTGCGGGCTGATCTGTTGACCAAAACCCGGCGCACCAAATTGACCGAATTCAAAAAAGCCAGTGCCGCAATTCATGGGAGCTGTATTGTTAACTGTTCCATACCCGATAGTGTATACACGGATGCCTCGCTCAGCGGCCTGCACTGCGGCATTCAGCGGATAGGGTCCCGCATTACTTGCGCCGTCTGTTAGGAGGACAATGATATGGGGAGAAACCTCCCCATCGGACGGAGGCAGTTCCACAGTCCCAGTAGAGGCGGCCGTATCATCGCTGGGCGGAATGCGGTTATCCACTTCCGCAATCGCATCGATCGAGCGCAGGATGGCACTTCCAATGGCAGTCCGCCGCGCAACAGTCAGGTTTTCGATGGCGTCAGTAAGCGCCTGCGTATCATTCGTGGGAGGCTGGATCAACTCCGCAAACCCCGCGAAGGCAACAACACCGATCTGCCTGCCCGCTCTATGTTTTTGGACAAAGAGCTGTGCGGCATCTTTTGCAACTTCGAGTCGATTCGGTGCAATGTCAGTGGAACACATGCTGAGCGAAACATCCAAGGCGAGGATGATAGTGGCCTTGTTCGATGGAATAGTGACTGTGGCTACAGGGCGCGCCAGTGCCAAAATGAGGGATGTGATCGCAAGAAGAAAAAGTGCGAAGGGAAAATGCCTTCGCCACGCGGATTGATGAGAAGCCGCTTCACGCACCAACGAGAGACTTGAATAACGAACAGCAAACTTCCTACTGCGCCGCAGAAGGAGGATGTATGCAACAATGGCAATTGGAATAATGAACAGTAAGACCAACAACCCTGGCCAAAGGAAACTCATAATACACGTCCAAACCAGAGAAGCGACAATGCGCCTCCCAACAAAAAGACCAAAATACCCAGCCCGGCAAAAAGCGAAGTGAGCTCCAGATCCTCAGGCCGAACGGAAAGGGTCGGCTTGAGGTCGTTATAGATCTTATCCAACCCATCTTCATCGCCTGCAAAATAATACCGCCCGCCAGAGGTGGTGGCGATTTGACCTAACAACGTTTCATCGAGCGCCGAGTGGATGTTCATGCCTTCCACTTTGATGGTTGTACCTTCTGTGCTTCCAACGCCAACCGTATACACACGCACTCCAAGGTCAATGGCGAGGTCAGTCACAACGAGCGGATCAGGGTTCTGGTTGTTCTCGCCGTCACTGAACAACAGGACCACCGCCGAGGGATACCAACCCTGCGGTTTGGGCAGTTCACCATTCGATGTAGTAAGTTCGCCGGTGCTGATGATGGGAGCATCACCGGCATCTACAACAATGGTGTTCAATGCCACCAACATCCCATTGCCAAGCGATGTGCCTCGACGCGGCACAAGCCTTTCGATAGTAGTCAATGTCGTCTCGCGGTTGACATCAGGAGCCTGCACACTTAATCCGCCATCGCTAAACGCAACCACACCGATCTTGATATTCGCAGGTTGATCTTTTACGAATTTATTCGCGATCGTTTTTGCGGCTTCCATGCGTGTTGGTTCAATATCAGTTGCGGCCATACTGCCTGAGACATCGAAAACAAGGATCACAGTCCCTTCGTATTTCGGCAAACTCACCGTTGCCTGCGGGCGCGATAACGAAAACAATAATATGGCGATTCCAAAAAGAAAGATCAACGCGGGATAATGACGCCGCCGCCCGTTGACCCCGCTTTCGGTTTGCATTGATCCAAAACCCGATTGCGCGGCAAACTTTTTCCGTCGTTGCAACAGGTTGAAATACAACACCGCCAGCAACGGAACCAGCAATAAAGAAAAAAGCAACGCGGGCCAAATGAACGACATGGACTACGCCTTCCTCTGTTGTCGTCGTTTGGCAAACCGCAAAATGGACCTGATCAGGTCGTCCCCCGTCGAAAGCGTCATCACATCCACGCCTGCGCGTTGGAATATTTTCGTCAATTCCTCTTCACGTTTCTGTGCGGCATCGCGAAACCGTTTGCGAAACTTCGCATCGTGCATATCTACAAACAACTGCTCGCCTGTCTCAGCATCTTCCATCACGATCATGCCCACATCGGGCATATCCATTTCACGCGGGTCAAGGAGCCGTATCGCGATCACTTCATGCTTTTGTCCCAGCATGCTCAACGGCTTCTCCCATCCAGGCTCGCTCATAAAATCGGAGAGGACAAAGATCAACGAACGACGTTTGATCGTATGCAATGCGCCCGTAAAAAAGGATTTGAGATCGGTACGCGGGACGTGTGACAAGCGCGGCTGTTTGAGCATATCGTTGATGAGACGCAACACCTGCACCTTCCCGCCTCTCGCTGGGACCGTATGCTGGATACTGCTCCCAAACATCATCGCCCCGACTCGATTCCCGTGGCGCGTCAACAAGCGCGCCAACACAGTGACAAAGTCCACAAGCACCGTGCGCTTCTGGCTTTGGGCTGTTCCAAAATCCACAGACGGGCTCATATCCAAAAGGAACCAGGCCGTGATCTCGCGGTCTTCCAGATACTGACGCACGTACGGCGTATCCATGCGTGCTGTCACGTTCCAGTCGATATAACGGATATCATCCTCAGGCTGGTACTCACGCAGGTCGGCAAAGTCCACGCCGAAGCCGTAGAACAGCGAACGATAATCGCCCTGCAACAACCCATCCAAACGGCGGATGATGTTCCAATCCAACCGCAGAAGGATCTTCTCAGGCGTTGTCGCGGACGTTGACATGTTCATGCAAAGGCACCACAGGGACTGGAATACGATCCAATATCTTCGTCAGAATGTCATCACTTGATACAGAATCGGAAAGCGCTTCATAGGTTAGAACAACACGATGGCGCATCACATCGAGCGCCATATCCACCACATCCTGCGGCAGGACGTAGTTGCGTCCGCGCACGAAAGCCAGCGCACGCCCGGTCAAGATCAAATTGATCGAAGCACGCGGACTCGCACCGAACATGATGTAGCGTCCCAAGTCTGGTAAGCCCACTTCCTTCGGGTTGCGTGTCGCCGTCACCATCTTCACGGCATACTCCATCAACGACGGATCCACATACACCTTGTCGGCTTCTTTTTGGAGTTTGAGCAATTCTTCAATTGTCAAAATCTTTTGTACAGCCTGCAACGCCCCCGTCATACGCTCCACGATCACAAACTCTTCCGTGGACGATGGATAGCCGATCAACACCTTCAGCATAAAGCGGTCTACTTGTGCCTCGGGCAAGGCATACGTGCCTTCGGTTTCAATGGGATTTTGTGTCGCCAACACAAGGAACGGGTCTGGCACTTTGAACGTCTCACGTCCAATAGTGACTTGTCGCTCCTGCATCACTTCCAACAACGCGCTTTGCACCTTGGCAGGTGCGCGATTGATCTCGTCAGCCAATAAAAGATTCGTGAACACAGGGCCAAGTGATGTCTCAAATTTGCCGTTCTTCTGGTTGTAGATGCGAGTCCCTACCAGATCAGCAGGAACCAGATCCGGGGTAAATTGGATGCGCTTGAACTCTCCACCAACCGATTCAGCCAGCGTCTTGATCGCCATCGTCTTGGCAAGGCCCGGCACACCTTCCACCAAAATATGCCCGCGTGCCAACAGAGCGACGATCATACGCTCAAGCAGATGATCCTGCCCAACGATGACCTTCTTCACCTCATAGAGCACTTTCTCCATGGGTTCCCTGTTCTCAGAACTTTTACTTTGCGCCATTCGTCATCTCCTTTTATTGTAAGGGCGACCCGCCCAGGAAAAGCAAAACATCTTTATCAACCATGAAGGGTCACCCTTCCTGTTAGAAAATCAATACGGCGGGCTGTCGCCCCCACCAGAAGCGGCAACATTGATCGGCACAGCAAAACCGATTCCCACAAAAAAGTTGCCTTCGGTTGGGCTGACCACACCGGTCACGATCCCGATCACACGCCCATTCCGATCCAACAGCGGACCACCCGAATTACCGGGGTTGGCCGCCGCATCGAATTGGATCAATCCGCTTAATCGCATGTCACGGCCAGATGGGTGAAACGACCGATCAAACCCTGAGATCACACCAGCGCTCATCGAGCCATACAAACCGAATGGGTTACCCACCACGAATACATCATCCCCTACTCGCATTGAGTTTGGGTTCCCCAAAGTTGCCGGGAATATCTGTTGCGGCATATCCATCGCTCGTAAAACGGCAATATCCATTTCAGGCGTTTGCTGAAGGATAAGCGCTTCCGATTTTGTGCCATCGGCAAAAGTGACCTTGATACCATCTGAACCATCCACCACATGCAAACTCGTCAAAATACTCCCCGCATCGTCAATGATTACCCCCGTCCCCAACGCAGTCCCGTGCTTCCCGTCCGTATCCATCACGCCCGATTCGATCACCACAATGGAAGGCTCAATGATCTGATACACTGAAACAGCATCCGGTGTGCGCGGCGTGGCCGATGCCATCACACTCGCAACCACGTCCCTCACTTCACGTTCTGATAGTTGATTTGTGGGGAAAAGAAATTGATAGAGAACCAAGGCCAGCAAGGTCGCCAGCACACCCGAGACAAACGGAATACTCCCTCGTATACGTTCACGCCACGAACTGAATTTTGCAATCAGTGACTCTCGCATTGTGTTGATTATACATGTGGACGCCCCCGCCTCCCAAATGCTTACTCATGGGATATAAACCCCGCTTCTTTCTTAACCTGAGCCTGCTTCCGTCCGAACAACATTTCCTACAAACGGACTTAATCACGGATTCACGGATTGAAACGGACGCATCCGTTATCGTCCGTGAGTCTGCTACAGAGTCCGTTTATAAAATATCCACCAACGCCCGCAACCCCAAGGTATATGACTTCCACCCGAAGCCACTGATCTTGCCTTTACACACCGCCGAAACCATCGAAACATGACGAAATTCTTCCCGTGCATATACATTCGAGAGATGGACTTCCACAACAGGAATTTGTATCGCCGAGATCGCATCACGCAACGCAATGGATGTGTGGGTATAACCGCCCGGATTGAAAACAACGCCGTTCGCCCAAGTCCGCGCATCGTGCAAGGCATCGATCAACGCACCTTCATGATTCGATTGCGAACATTTGACTTCCGCGCCCAACTCTTTGCCCAACTCGATCAACTTATTGTTGATATCCTCAAGTGTCATCGAACCATACACTTCAGGTTCGCGTGTGCCAAGCAAGTTTAAGTTGGGTCCGTGCAATACAAGTATCTTCATATTTCCTCATTTTGACGATAGACCATAGACGATGGACAATATGGTCAACGGTCTATCGTCCATCGTCCAGAACAGATTCCAAATCACTCACATCCACCAACTCCACTTTGCCGATCTTAACAGGCAAAGCAAAACGGATGGCTTTCGCAGTCTTCTTCTTGTCTACCCGCATAGCACCAATGATCTCTCCACGCGGCATTGCATCGGGTATTTGAGTCGGCAACCCCAAAGCAGACATTGCCTCTGCAATCTTATCAGCCAAACCCTTTTCTGCGATACCGATCTGTTCAGCATACTTTGCTTCAACAACAGTACCGATCGCAATGGCTTCGCCATGTCGTAAGTCAAACTTGCTGACAAGTTCAACAGCATGTCCAACGGTATGCCCTAAATTTAACGCCGCACGGAAACCTTTTTCATATGGGTCTTCTTCAATGACCTTGATCTTTACGGCCATTGCGTGTTTGACGATCTCTTCGAGATTGGATCGCACCCAGTCCATGCCACGGGAACATAGCTCGAACAATTCAGGGTCAGAGATGATGCCATGCTTGACCACTTCTGCCATGCCAGAGATCAACTCGCGTTCAGGCAGGGTGAGTAAAAGGCTTGGGTCCGCAAGAACCAGCTTTGGTGGATGGAAAGAGCCGATGAGATTTTTCCCTTCGGGCAAGTCGAAACCTGTCTTGCCTCCCAGTGATGCATCTACCATCGAAAGCAAAGTCGTCGGAATACCAACCCAATTAATTCCGCGCATGTACGTAGCGGCGGCAAAACCCGACATATCGCCGATCACGCCACCACCGAGGGCAATGACCGTGCTCTTACGGTCGAGGCCATTTTCGAGAAAGGCTTTCCACAATCGAGAAACTGTTTCGAGATTTTTATGTTCCTCACCAGCAGGGATGATGATTGATTTCGCATCAGCACCCACAGCTTGCTTGATTTTTTTGAGATGATGCTTCGCTATATTTTCATCCGTAACAATGATCGAGTTTGTGAAAGGCAGATCTTTAATTTGCCCCACGCGAACATCATACTCCCCCATCGCGGAGAGGTGGTGGCGCCCCAACGCGACCTGCACTTTGCGGGCATTTTGTTCAACAGAATTTCCATCTACATGAACAACGAGAGGAAAGGATGAATAATGTGCGCCACGTTTTGCGAGCATGGAGCTCAGCTTCTCACGCAAGTCACCAGAGAGCAAAGGACGTTTGCTGGAACTTTCGCTCAGCCTCTGAAACAACGTCTCCACGTCAGACATCAACAACACGATCCGCCCATGCTGTTCCGCAAAAGCACGATTCTCGTCGCGCAATAACGCGCCACCGCCGAGGGCCACAATGCTTTCTTTTTCGTTTACAAGATTCGTCAACGCAGTAGTTTCCAAATCGCGGAACGATGTTTCACCTTGTTGTTCCATGATCTGTGGAATGGACATGCCTGCGTTGGCCTCAACAACATGGTCAAGGTCGATCAATGGTAAGCCAAGACTTTTGGCAAGGATTTTGCCAATCGTGGATTTGCCTGTCCCTGAGGGACCGTAGAGGAAGATGTGAGTCATAAGTCTCCATCCGTCATTGCGAGGAGCGCACTTGCTCTTTGCGACGAAGCAATCCCCAACTAACAAGGAGATTGCTTCGGGCGAAAGAACATCGCCCTCGCAATGACGGGGTCTAATTATTCCCAAAAAATGTGCGGAACGTTGTCCATGGATAAGTCTTCGAGAGTCGCTTTACGAAGAGTTTCGAATCTTGGCTTCATTTCGTTGATGGAGTCACCGCCAAGTTTTTCAATCAGGGCCTCAGCAAGCACAAATGCAACCATCGCTTCAAGGATCGGAACGGCTCGAGGCACCGGGCAAAAATCGGAGCGCTCGTATTTGGTGGGCGCATTCTTACCAATAGCGAGGTCGACGGTTTGCTGCGGCACAAGGGTTGTGGCAATGGGCTTCATCGCCGCACGGATGATAATGGGTTGCCCATTGCTGACTCCCCCTTCAGTTCCACCCGCTCTGTTCGTCGAACGTCGCAGGTCGGAATTCTGCATTCCGCCTTCTGCATTCTGCAATTGAATTGGGTCGTGAGCTTCCGTCCCAATTCGTCGTGCGTTCTCGAACGCATCCCCCACTTCCACGCCTTTGATCGCCTGCACAGACATGATCGCCATTGCCAGTTTGGCTTCGAGACGACGGTCCCATTGCACAAAGCTACCAAGCCCAACAGGGAGATTGAGCGCAACGATCTCAAGTACACCACCGAGGGTATTTTTGCCGTGAATGGTCTTCTCGATTTCATCACGCATCTTTTGCGCGGACTTTTCATCCGGGCAACGCACATCTGACCCTTCTGCACGCTGAAAGCGCTCTTCGTAAGGCATGTCACCAAACTCAGCCTGAACTTCGCCAATGGAGGAAACATATCCGCCAACGACAATTCCAAACTGTTCAAGGAAATGTTTACAGACTGCGCCTGCGGCAACACGCATGGTGGTTTCGCGTGCAGAGGCACGTTCGAGTGCAGGACGCAAATCCTTATAACCATATTTGACGGCACCTGTTAGATCCGCATGACCCGGGCGTGGAGCCGTCATCGGTTCGATTTCCTTGCCCTTCCATTTGATGTGGTCATCGTTATTTACAAGCAAGGCGATCGGTGCGCCCGTAGTTTCGCCAGCCATCACGCCACCTGTGATCTGCACAGAGTCTTTCTCGATCTTCATGCGTCCACCAGAGCCATATCCCTGTTGGCGGCGAGCAAGTTCTTTATTGATGATGTCGGGCGTGATGGAAAGCCCCGCAGGCATGCCATCCAGAATGGCAGTCAGGGAAGGTCCGTGAGATTCACCAGCAGTAAGGAAACGTAAAGGCATAAAAACTCCAGGTATCAACTAGCGTACGTATCGGTCATCTTGCTGGAAACAAAAGCCATCTCCAGCGCAAAGAAACATTGAATCAGAACCATGAGCGGGAGTTGTAATGGAAGCGGCAATGAGTAGACGACCAACGTACCGGGGATCCATGTCAACCAACAGCCAACCATCATGGGGATAATAACCTTGATGATCCAATCATCTTTCAAGGCACGGCCAAGCGCCTTGAAATCATAATTCAGATCACGCAAACGAAGGCCAACAGCAACATGCTGGATGCTCAAGAAAGGTGTGAAGACAAACTGATCAAGAAGCATTTTCGCAATCACAATTCCAAATGTAACGGATGGACCCCAGAACCAATCTTGAAATTTATAGAAATAATCGATCCAAATTATATCGGTTGCCCAAACGAGGGAAGTAAAAAGCAGGTCAAGGTATCCGCGTTTGTCTCGCCGAGCTTTCCCAACAGCCATCAAATACAACCCTGGGACTAAGCCAGCTCCGACGAAACTTGTCAACAGTGAGAATGCCAATCCCCAGGAATTTCGAAGAGCTTGCAAACCTTCCAAAGCATCTTGCACAGGAACAAAGACATAATATGCCGTAACAAGCAATGCCGCAAAAAAGATGATCACCAGTCCGGGGATAAAATTCTCTTTCGCGCCCAGCCAACCTTTATGTGCCGCTTTAAGAACACGGCTCATGCAACCGCCATTTGCATAGCGATTCTATCTGCATTCACACCGGTCCATGTTTCAAAAGCAAGGGCGGCTTGTTCAATGAGCATACCGAGTCCCGTTGTGGCCTGGAGACCTTGTGAACGGGCATCTCGCACCAGTTTTGTTTCTCTGGGATTGTAGACGAGATCGTAAATAAAAGTATTCAAAGACAATGACAAACTTTCTGGCAAAGGCGATTGATCCACATTGGGGGCCATGCCGAGGGGAGTTGTGTTCACGATAAGGTCAAAAGCGCTGTCCTGAGCTTGTCGAAGAGTCGAAGGTTGAAGGTCCGTCAAATTTTTAATGTGTAATTGGTGATCAGTAAAAGACTGCGCCAAATCATGAGCCTGTTCGGTTCGGCGAGCAGCGATGGTGACATTCCAATTGTCATTAAGAAGAGCATAAACGACTGCACGAGCAGAACCACCCGCACCGAGAACCAAAACAGAAGGATGATGGATGATCGATGAAAAATCAAAGTTTTTTTTCAAGTCAGAAAGAAAACCCGGGGCGTCAGTGTTATCGCCGATGAGTTTAGAGTCTCGCAAATAAATTGTGTTAACTGCACCGATGGCTTGAGATGTTGACGTGAGTTCGTCCATGAACTCGATCACATTTTGTTTGTGAGGGATGGTGACATTGAGTCCGTGTATTTCGCCAGAGCGGACACGATCAAGTAAATCTTTGAGTCCCTGTTTATCATCGGGGTGAATAGGGAATAAGGAATAGTCGCCATTAAGTCCACAAGCTTTGAGGGCAGCGGTGTGGATCTTGGGTGAGAGAGAATGCCCAAGGGGATAGCCGATCAGGCCGAGTTTGAAGGTTTGCATGATCTCTCCCTCACCCTGCCCTCTCCCGCTGGGAGAGAGTACTCAACACTTCAAAGAAATTCGGGAATGTTTTGGAGACACAAGATGGATTCTCGATCGTGACGCCATCGAAACGCAAGCCGATCAACGAGAAAGACATTGCCATACGGTGATCGTTATACGTTTGGATGGACGCCGCTCGCATCTTTTCTACGGGATGAATGGTCATGCCATCTTCATACTCGTCCACGCTGACGCCGAGACGTTTGAGCTCGGTGCATGTTGCAGAGACTCGATCCGTCTCTTTGACACGGGCAGAGGCAATGCCGCGAATCCTTGTTGGCGATGAAGCGAAGGGAGCAATAGCCGCGAGGGTTTGAGCAGTATCGGGGATATCACGCATGTCGATGTCAATTCCGACGATGGACGATGAACCGTTGACCGTGATTGAGTTATCAGATTCGGTTACGCTACAACCCATTTGCTGTAAAACATTGAGAAAACCAATGTCACCCTGCACAGATTTACGGGAAATGTTTTCCACTTTGACGGTTCCGCCACAGATGGCTGGGGCGGCAAAGAAGTAGGATGCAGCGGATGCGTCGGATTCGATGGCGTAAGTGGAAAGTGGCGAATAGGATGTGGGGTAAATCGTGAATCTTGAATATTCGTCGCGCTCAATCTCTATACCAAATTCTTTCATAATGGAGATTGTCATATCCACATAAGGTTTGGAATTGAGATCAGTGGATAGGGTCACTTCAATTGGGCTTTGTGCATAGGGGGCAACCATGAGCAGAGCAGATAAAAATTGCGATGATATATCACCTGCGATCTTTGTCTTGCCGCCAGGTAAACCTTTGGCAAAAATCTCCACGGGCGGACAGTTATTCTTTGCTTCCATCTCAACACCCAGTTGATTGAGCGCATCCATCAAATCCCCTATCGGGCGCTCTCGCATGCGTGACTCGCCATCAAGGATGTATTCGCCATTGCCAAGCGTAAGGAAAGCAGAGAGGAAACGTGCCGCCGTCCCTGCATTGCCGATGAAGAGTTCGGCTTTCTTGGCAGGGATTTTTCCACCGAGCCCCGTGACGGTCATTGTGAAGTTGGCTTCATCCAATTGAACATCGAAGCCGAGGGTTTGTAGAGCTTTGGCAAAGTAACGCGAGTCATCGGAGAAGAGGGCATTCGTAAGATGTGTGGTTCCTTTTGCCAATGATGCGATGAGCAAGGCACGATTGGTCAATGACTTGGAGCCAGGCACGCGAACGGTGGCGTTGAGAGGATGAAGCAAAGGGTGGATGCGGAATGATGAAGGATGAATGTTCATTGTAAGCGGACTTTATCACGGACTGAAACGGACTTATTTACCTGTCTACTTATTTACTTCCTACGAATTGAATTTCTGGTGTTTGCTTTGTGCTTTATTCAGAATGGCTTCGAGTTTTTTGAAATCATCTACAGATAAAGCGGATTCGATTTCAGTTAACTGTTTTTGTAACTCATGCAAAGCATTCAAAACATTTTCTCGATTGGTTTGCAAGACTCCCAACATCATGGATGAGGATGTCCCTGCCAGGCGGCTAGTAGATTTGAAGCCAGGTCCAATGAAAGGTGAGACATCTTCGGATGTAGCAAGGGCAAGGGCAGAAGAAAGAACAAATGGCAAATGACTTGTAGCGGCCAAGATTCGGTCATGTTCAGCAGCATCGAGAATGCCTGCTTTTGCGCCGAGGGCTTCGATGATCTGGTTGGCGGCAGAGATCGCTCTCTTTGATGTTCGCTCCAAAGGTGTGAGCAAAAACGGAGCGGCATAGTACAAAGTCCGTTCGGCGTTGGCAAGGGAAAGTTTTTCTTTGCCACAAATGGGATGCCCGCCGATGGGATCAAAGCGTTCGGGCAATTGCGACATGGATTCAACAATCAATTTTTTCGTCGAACCCATGTCCATGACGATACAAGAATTAGGTGTGTAGGTTGGTAACTTCTCAAGCAGAGTCAAAATCGCAGGGACGGGAGCGGATAGGATGACAAGGTCCGCTTCGGGCAGGAGCTTGGCAGGGTCGCTATCAGCGTAGTCCACGATGTGTTGGGACAAAGCCAGCTCAATGGTCGGAAGATGCGGATCGCATCCATAGAGGGCGGCGCACTTGCCTCGTAGTCCCAATGCAAGCGAGCCACCCATCAATCCCAAGCCAATGATGGCGATCTTTGACTCTGCGAGATTAAAGTCAGGCTGTGACATGTTGAGAGATAAGGCGACGATCAACCGCTTCAGCCACCGCTTTGACCTGCTTCACCATTTTTGCAAATGCTTCAGGTGTGAGCGACTGCTTGCCATCTGAGACGGCGTGGGCAGGATCGGTATGCACTTCAACGATGACACCGTCGGCACCTGCGGCAACGCCCGCTTTGGCAATGGTGGAAACATATTTTGAATCGCCAGTGGAATGACTCGGGTCAATCACAATGGGAAGGTGAGTAAGTTCCTTGAGAACAGGGACGGCGTTGATATCGGTGGTGTTACGTGTGGCGGTCTCAAAGGTGCGGATGCCGCGTTCGCAAAGAATGACGCGTGTGTTGCCGCCACTGAGAATGTATTCACTCGCCATAAGCATCTCTTCGATGGTAGCAGACATGCCACGTTTGAAGAGCACGGGCGTGCGGGTTTCACCGAGCGCACGAAGCAGATTGAAGTTCTGCATGTTGCGCGCACCGAGTTGAAAGATATCCACATATTTTTCCATCATGGCGATCTGCGAGACAGCCATTACCTCAGTGACGATGGGAAGACCCGTTTGTGCACGAGCTTCTGCCATGTATTCGAGTCCTTCTTCACCAAGGCCTTGAAAGGCATACGGTGATGTGCGAGGCTTGAAGACGCCGCCACGTAAAGCGTTTGCACCCGCTTCTTTGACGGCGTGAGCGATCTCGATGATCTGTGTTTTTGATTCAACAGAACAAGGCCCTGCAATGATGGGGACTTCGGTTCCGCCGATGGTGAAGCCATTGAACTCAAAGATTGAATCTTGTGGGTGGAATTGTCGTGAGGCAAGCTTGTACGGTTTGGAAATACGTTGGACTTCGAGCACGCCTGGAAGCGCTTCGAAAATTTCCTTGGCGACGTAGTGCCCGTCACCGACCGCGCCGATAATGGTCTGCTCGACGCCGAAAATGGGATGAGAAGATAATTTCTGTTTTTCGATCTCGGCAATGACCGCGTCGATCTGTTCTTTGGGTGCACCGGGGTGCATGATGATCATCATAGTGAAAATTCCTTTTTATTTTGTTGTAAGGGGCGAGGCCGTGAAGCGTCTCGCCCCTTTTGTTGATTGCAATACATGGGCGGGGAAACCCCGCCCCTACAAATTAATTACGCCCACCCCTGCTTCGGAGACATCTCAACCGAAGCGAGACTGCGTCCCATGATCTGTGCGATCTGACCGACCTGTTTCACCATCGCGGCAAAGGCTTCAGGCTTGAGGGATTGCCTGCCATCTGAAACGGCTTTTGCTGGGTTGGGATGCACTTCGATGATGAGACCGTCTGCACCTGCGGCAATACCTGCACGTGCAATGGCGGCAACATATTCAGAATAACCTGTTGAATGAGATGGGTCAAGGACTACTGGCAAATGAGTTAAATTTTTCAAAACAGGAACAGCATTAATATCGGTCGTGTTGCGTGTGGATGTTTCAAATGTGCGGATGCCACGCTCGCACAACATCACACGGTTATTTCCACCCGCTAAAACATATTCGGCAGACATCAACAATTCTTCCACTGTAGCAGAAAGTCCACGCTTGAGCAGGACCGCTGTACGCGTCTCACCGATGGCACGAAGCAGATTGAAGTTCTGCATGTTGCGTGCGCCGATCTGCAACACGTCCACATACTTCACCATCAAATCCACCTGCACCTGCGACATGATCTCAGCCACGATGGGCAATCCCGTTTTCTCGCGCGCTTCGGCAAGAAGCTCGAGGCCTTCCTCGCCGAGACCCTGGAAGGAATACGGTGATGTGCGAGGCTTGAACACTCCCCCACGCAAAGCGGACGCTCCCGCCTCTTTCACAGCCAAAGCTGTTTCCATGATCTGAGAGCGACTCTCCACTGAACACGGTCCCGCGATGACAGCGATCTGATTCCCGCCGACAGCAAAACCGTTCATTTGGACAACAGAATCTTCGGGATGGAATTGTCGCGAGGCAAGTTTGTACGGCTGGGTGATACGCTGGACAAGTTCTACACCTTCCATGCCTTCGAAGCGTTCGGTGGGAATACTATGCGTCTCACCGATGGCGCCGATGATCGTCGCTTCGACTCCTTGCGAGAGATGGACGTTCAATCCCGCAGATTTGACTTTCTCTATTACTGCTTCCACCTGTTGTGGGGTGGCATTGGCTTTCATTATGATCATCATGATGATTTCTCCTTAGGGTTGTAGACAGGTATATAGGTATGCATGTGATGAACCATTCCCTTGTCTACTTGTTTACGTATTTACTTCCTCACTGCGCCGCAACCAAATCAGGTCTTAGTTTGACCGCATCGCGCAAATAAACGTGTTTTACTTCATTTTGAGCCGCGTCTGTGTTCCAATGGACAAGCACACGAATGGAACGTGGCAAGCTGTTCGGCACAGGGATCTCACGCGCACACAGCATCGGGACAAGACTCCAGCCCATTTGCCTGGCAGCCTGTGCGGGGAAGGTCGAAGCGAGGTCTTCCGTCACAGTGAAAATGGCGCTGGCGATGTCATCAGGTTTCATATTTTCGTTCTCAGCCAGTATCTCCTCCAGAAGTTCGCGCGTGGCTTGCAGGATGAGCTCTGGTTCGTCGGCGGCGACTGTGGTTGCGCCGCGCACTCCACGGGTTGGCATTGGTTCGCTCCTTGTTGACGTAACAAAAAGGGCGAGACCGTCTGGTCTCGCCCTTAGTTACAGAATTTTATTTCCTGTCTACTTAAGCGTCACCAACGGCAACCGAGTGGAGGCCGTAAAGTAATACGCAAAATAAAAGCGGACAGAATTAAGCATGTTGGGCGCTATTCTATGCTTCTCATGCGGATGAGTCAAGGGCGAGTTTTGTTGACACTTTACGGTGTTACAGTTTATGGATTTTTTCAAAGTTCAATCGTTTTGCAAGACTAACATCTGGTTTCCATTACGTTGAAATTCGTAATTGACCCTGCAAACTTTTGGTTTGTATTTCTGAAACTCATCAAGGATGCCAGAGAGATAGGAGGATTCCCGTGCATTGACATCCAACAACGGAAAGATGCGCGCCTCACGTGCTACTCGTAACATTTCATAAATAGATTTTACGTGAAAGTCAAAGGAGAGATTATCGGTATAGAGAAACAAGAAATGCGAACTGAGGGCAATATCAAAGGTTTGGTCTGCGAAAGGCAGATCAGGCAATTCGCCGGGGATATATCTTTTCGACAGCAACCCAGCCTCAAAGGAATCAAGGAAGCGGCGCATGGCTTGCATGCGAATCTCACCAAGTTCATCAGGAGATGAGATCGCATCCCAAACAAAGTTTTCCTGATGAGCACGCGTCTGCTTTATCACATCGTCAAACGTTTCGGCGATGCGCTTTTCGATCTCTGCATAACTGAAGCGATACAACGGGTCGATGGAGGTCACGCTCCCACCGTGTTGATTGCATTCCACGTTGAAACTGGCGGGGCCATCACCACAACCCAGGATGCGGGACTGGAGATCTGCTTCAGACAGAGCGAACATGCGCACATATTCATCGAAATTGCGCCCCCAAGGGACGACATCTTTATAGTGAATCGTCATGGATGTTTATTAAACCTCAACCTTGTAATTCAAACTGACCTCATCGCCAGGCTGGCCACGAAAGCCCCAATTGTGTTTTGGAGTTTCGGTAATGGTAATCTCAAGATCGCTCGGATTGAGTCCCAACACTTGCTCAGTGCGCTCAAACAACAAACGGATAAGATGCTTCTTCGTCTCTATTGTTCTGCCCTCGAACATGCTGATCTCAATGATCGTATAACGAGGCGAGCGTCCAACGGGATAATAAAAATCATCCGCTTCCAAAGGGAAAAACCTGTGTGCTCGTTTCTCTACAGGAAAGGACAATGCATCCACCACACACGAGTGGATCACATCTGAAAGCTGACTCTTGATCGGGTTCAACTGTTCTTTGACACCATAAATTTTGACCTGTGCCATATAGTCACCTCAGGATGGATTCGAAAAACTCAACTCATAATGTTGCACTGTTGGGAACGGATCATAAAAGTGATGCAACAACTTCCGCCACTCTTGATATTCCGCTGACCCGCGAAACCCAACCGTGTGCGCTTCGAGCGTTTCCCATTGCACCAATAAAAGAAAACGAGTAGGCGCTTCGATGCAGTGTTGCAACTGATGCGAGATGTATCCCTTCATACTGGCGATGATAGGTGAAGCCTGTGCAAACGCCACTTCAAATTCTTTTTCTTTTCCAGGGATTACATCCAAAATTGCTGCTTCTAAGATCATGTTTTATTCCCTTTCGTTTTTATACAACTTGTAATGGTATGTGCGGTCGGGTGGTAACTCCACGCGGATGGCATCCCCCGCATGGACTTCACCGCCCGTCAGCACAATGCTCATGATGCCAGCTTTGCGGACAATATTCCCGTTCTCGTCCTTGTAAACACAAAGGCTCAGTAAACCATCCTGAAATGTATCGATTTGCTCACATGGATTACGAAGACCTGTCACTTCTACAACGGCACTATCTCCCAAATAAAGCTTTGTCCCTTTTGGCAACCCTAATATATCCAAACCACGTGTTGTGATGTTCTCCCCCATCTCCCCTGCAGAGACGTGGTATCCACTCGCGTTCAACTCATCATGTAACTCCGCATGGATCAAATGCACCTGACGCAAATTCGGCTGGGTTGGGTCGCGCTTCACTCTGGACCTATGCTTGACCGTTTCCCCCATGTGCGCATCTCCCTCCACACCCAACCCTGCCAACAAACGAATGCTTTCCTGATTGGCTTTGCTAAAGGTGTGCGTTCCACTCTTGCTAACTGCTAAAATCGTGCTATTCATACATACTCCTCTCGTTGATGGTCCAATAAACCACCCAAGTATAATTTCATAATGCTCGAAAAACCCGACATCCCTGACGAACTCATCTTTTCCCGTTTACAAGACGAATACAGATTACACGTCTCCACCTTGACCTTCCTCCCTCTCGGCGCGGACATGGGCACTGCTGTCTATCGCGTCGTCGCGGACGATGGAACTGCATACTTCCTCAAATTGCGCAAAGGCTTTGACGAGATCAGCGTGACCGTTCCATTGTTTCTCAAGTCACAGGGCATAAAAGAGATCATCGCTCCACTTAAAACTAAGTCCAACCACGGCTGGGTGGACTTCGGCGAGTACAAGATGATCCTGTATCCGTTCATCGAAGGGGAGAATGGATTTGAAACGGAGTTATCGGATGGGCAAAAACGGACTCTCGGCAAAGCATTGGGAGCGATTCACTCCGCGCAACTTCAACCAGAACTCAAGCGACAAATTCCACAAGAGACCTTCTCGCCAAAGTATTGTGAAAGTATGAAATCATTTCAATCACAAGTGGAAAACTAGACTTACGATGAACCCGTTGCGGCAAAGCTGGCGGAGTTCATCAAATCAAAACAAGACGAAATCAATCATCTCATCGAACGCGCAGAGACACTTGCTTCCGAACTTCAATCCAAACCTGTGGAATTTGTCCTCTGCCACACGGATATCCACGGCGGGAACATATTAATTGGTAGGGGCGGATCGCGATCCGCCCCTACAGAAGACATCTACATCGTCGATTGGGACGCTCCCCTCCTCGCCCCCAAAGAACGTGACCTGATGTTCATCGGCGGCGGGATTGACGCTATCTGGAAAACTAAACAGGATGAAGCCCTGTTCTACGAAGGCTATGGAAAAGCAGAGGTCAACATCACAGCACTGGCATATTACCGCTACGAACGGATCATCGAAGACCTGGTCGCATTTTGCGAGCAATTGTTGTTGACGAACGAAGGTGGCGCGGACCGAGAGCAAGCCTATCGGTGGTTCACAGGCAATTTTGAGGCGGGTCAAACCATTGAGATTGCAGAGAAGACCCAGAGATTTTGACCAAAAAGGGTATCGCTTGCTTTTTCAAGAAATTCCTTTATAGGCGATAACTGCAACGTGAAACAAGTATTTAGTAAAGGAAGGTGTATACTGTCAATCACAAAACAAATTGCAATTAGGAAAAGTATAAATGTCTAACCGAAAAATAACTGAGAAGCCTGCGAATGCGTCTCCTTCTAAATTGCCCTTTTCAATTGACAGATGGCTTGCAATAGCAAACTTAGCTTTGACAGCGATAGTTGGTATAGGTATTGCCATTTTTTTACAATTCAATAACCAGAATTTTATAGAAGACCAACAATTAAATCAGCAGTATTTTTTAGCAACCCAACAAGCCCTCCAACAAGAATTCCAAAACAACCAGTCGATATCTAATATTGTGAAAAGTTCGCTTTTTGGGGGCTATGCCAATTATGACACCTACCCATTTCCAGACGATCACAAGATTTATAATCCAGCTTTTGATTTTAGCAATATAGGTCCAGCAATTGCGAACAATCTAAAAATTAGCGTTTGCATGTATTCTGTTGGTCCTATGTGGGAAAGCACAATAAACAGTATTGAGTTGTTTGAGATTATTCCCGTCGATTCTTCGGTTACTTATGAGAAGACGACAACCTATACACAGTGCGGCGGCAAAAGACCAGAAGGGATAAGCAATAATGCAGTCTTGCTCAATTTCAAATTTCTTCCTCCAAATCAATCTATTCGCATCACACTTCAACTTCCCACTTATAATTCAGGAAAAGAAGTAACCGACTCGGTAAAAGTTCACGCACTAATACCTACCGCAATACTTGCAACCAATCAAGTTGAAAAAATTTATATCTTTTCGGGTCATGGAAGTTCTGGTTTCATATCTGGAATTGATAACTATTTATCGAATAAGTCTGCAATTGCTACATTTTACGCCGAAGGCTCCTGCGATAATTGCAGCAGGGTAGATTTCGAAGGAGTATTCGAAACATTAGCCGTATCGACAGTCAAGGATCGAAAAATAGACAATTTTGAAATTACTGATCAGGGATTATTTTATACAAAGGTCATCTTTGATTTAACAATGACATACTCCCTCCCAGAAAATGCAGATCGAATATTCACCCATCCCGATCCCTATTTGATCCTATTCCAAAATGGCTCCGAGGAGAATTGGTATTATAGGTTTAGGGATATCGAACAGGTTGAATACGACACATACGATTTAGATACGTGATAGCAAAGAATCTAGCAAAAGATAGATGGAAACATTACTTAGTTAATGCTTTTCGAAACCCTCTCGCAAACTCCCTCGCCGTCTCAACGGGACTATCACTTCCACCAATTGTTCTCACACACGCCGTTCCAACAATGACACCATCCGCCATCGCTCCAACCTCTTTGGCTTGTTCGGGTGTGCCGATTCCAAATCCCACACACACAGGCGCTGACGTGTGCTCTTGCACCTGAGCGATCAAATCGCCAAGTCCTGTCGCCAGGGATTTGCGTTCGCCCGTGATGCCTGTCACCGAAACGAGATAGATAAATCCCTTCGCGTTGCGGGCGATCCATTCCATGCGGTCGGGGGATGATGTTGGCGCAAGCATGGGAATCAATGGCATATCACCTGCCACCTTTACGAACTCTTCAGATTCCTCCATCGGCAAATCAGGGATGATGAACCCATCCGCGCCTGCTTCTTTCGCATCACGGACAAATTTCTCCAGTCCATACGCCAGCATCGGGTTGTAGTATCCCATCAGGATCAATGGGATGTCCACATCACGCTTGCGCAATTCTTTCACAGCCGCCAGTGACTTCTTGACCGTGATTCCCTTTTCCAAAGCGATCTGTGTCGCGTGCTGGATCACAGGTCCATCCGCGAGTGGATCGGAGAAGGACAGTCCCACCTCGATCAAGTCCGCGCCGTTCTTGGCGAGCGCCTCGATCACGTCAATGGACGTGTCCAAGTTGGGGTAACCCAAGGGAAAGTAGGGCATAAAGATCGGTTTGTTTTTGAAAGCATTTTCTATTCTGTTCATAATAATTCCTATTCATTCCTACTCTGGTGGTCGAGTAGCCCTGAGCGTTCGTTGCGAAGGGCATATCGAGACCACCAAATAATCAAAAGTAATTGTGTAACAAAAATTTCTTTGCTTAGTGGTGGTCTCGATACGACGGCGAACGAACACGCCGTCTACTCGACCACCGAATTTACCAATTACAAATTACCCAGCTCTTTAATAACCGTATTCAAATCTTTATCACCACGCCCAGAAAGATTCACCAAGATCACCTGATCTTTCTTCATCTTTGGCGCGCGCTTGATGACCTCCGCCACCGCATGGGACGATTCCAGCGCAGGGATAATTCCTTCCGTGTGGCACAAGGTCTGGAACGCATCCAACGCTTCCGTGTCTGTCGCCGATGTGTAAAACGCCCGCTCGTTATCTCGCATCATCGCATGTTCTGGACCCACCGCCGCGTAATCCAAGCCCGCCGAGACCGAATGTGTCTCCGCGATCTGACCGTCTTCATCCTGCAAGACATACGTCCGTGTGCCATGAATGACTCCAACTCGTGCCTTCTTTGCATCACCAAAACGAGCCGCGTGCTTGCCCGACTCAATTCCACTTCCACCCGCTTCGACACCAATCAACTCAACGGATTCATCGTCCACGAATCCGCTAAAGACGCCGATGGCGTTCGAGCCGCCGCCCACACACGCGATGACCGTATCAGGCAGACGTCCCACTTCCATCATCATCTGTTCACGCGCTTCCGTCCCAATCACAGATTGAAACTCACGCACGATCGTCGGATACGGATGTGGTCCCAGCGCTGAGCCGAGTAAATAATGTGTATCGCGCACATTCGTCACCCAGTCGCGTATCGCTTCGTTGATGGCATCCTTTAATGTCTGTGTGCCTGATGAAACGGGTCGCACTTCCGCTCCAAGCAATTTCATGCGGAACACATTCGGTTCCTGCCGCGCAATGTCCACGACGCCCATGTACACGACACATTCGAGTCCCAACAACGCCGCGACCGTTGCCGATGCCACGCCATGTTGCCCCGCGCCCGTCTCCGCCACAATGCGCTTCTTGCCCATCTTCTTCACCAACAAGGCTTGTCCCAATGCGTTGTTAATTTTATGTGCGCCCGTGTGCGCCAAATCTTCACGTTTCAAATAAATTTGTGCGCCGCCCAATTTTTCAGAGAGCCGTTTTGCGTATGTCAACGGTGTCGGTCGTCCGACGAACGTCGCCATCAACCTGTTGAATTCCTTTTGAAACTCTGGGTCCGCTTTTGCTGTCACGAACGCTTCTTCCAATTCGATCAACGCGGGCATCAACGTCTCTGGCACAAACTGTCCGCCATACGGACCGAACTTATGAGGCAATAAAGTTGTCATTGAACTTCTCCAAAAATACCAATGTAGTTTTCTCGTTGAGCGCCATCCGCTTGAATTCCCGATACCCAAACTTTTTATACAGATACAAGTTCCGTTCACTGCGCTCGCCCGTGAACAACTCAAACCGCTTGCAATTAAATTTCTCTTCGATCGCTTTCAACAACCGCGACCCGATCCCCCGATTCTGAAAATCGGGATGCACGATCAACCTGCCAATATGACACGTCCCATCCTTTTCATGCGCCCGCACCGAGCCAATGATTTTTTCTCCGTCCGTCACTTTCAAGAACGTCGCCTGCTCAAACTCGGCACGTATCTCATCCAACGTTTGCGTCAACGGCGGAATGTTGAAATCGTTATTCAACTCCGCTTCACTTTGATACGACAGTTTCTGCAAAGCCAGAATTTCCTCCAGATCTTTCTTTTTGACTTTCTGGATTTGATTGGACTTCGCATCACTGGCATCTACATCACGAACAGCTTGGATGAACTTAATCATCTTCGCTTCATCCTTAACTCCTAGTCTGGACTCTACGCCAGAAGCCACATCCACTCCCCAAGGTTTTACCTGCCGCACCGCATCTGACACATTTTCCGGAGTCAACCCACCCGCCAGCAACAATGGATACTTCCTCGCCAACTCCGCCGCCGCTGACCAATCAGCAGTGACGCCACTTCCGCCATAGACACCTTTGACAGCAGCATCCACCAGAAATGCAGGTGCAACACCCAAGCGTGGTTTCGCAAAGTCCGTTATCGTCCGTGCGTCCGTGATAGAGTCCGTTGATAGACGAATGGCTTTGAAGGCTTTACCTTGGAAGGCATCCAACATCTCTGGCGTTTCATCACCGTGTAATTGAATCAGATTCAAGCCGCAGGTTCCCACTGTGGCATTGATCTCCGCCACTGAAGCATTGACGAACACTCCCACAAGCTTGACATACACCCTGCGACGTAAAGCGGCTGTGATTCCCCTGCACCTCCCCACTTCCACATAACGGACACTTTTTCTGTAGAAATTGAATCCCAACATATCCGCTCCCGCATCCACAGCGGCGAGGGCATCGTATAAGGTTCGTATTCCACAGATTTTTATTTTGGTCATATCGTCTCTTCAACCCCGAAGGGGTGACTTGATTCTAGAACTTATCGAAAGCGATTTGAGAACTCCGAAGGAGTGACATAACTCTGTCATCCCTTCGGGATTTATTCGGGTGATGGCTTTCTTTCTACAATCGTTTCATCTATTTCGACAAGCTCAACACATCGCCTTCGGGATTGGGCATTCCTGAAAGTTCACGTACCTTGGCGGGAATGTCTTGGGATATCACCAACGCCTCACCAACAAGGATAGCATCAATATTTATCTTGGCCAAACGCTCGACGTCTTTTGCTGTGAAGATACCACTCTCCGCCACAACCGCAATATCAGAGGAGATCATCGGACGGATGCGCTCTGTCGTTTCGAGGGAGACTTCAAAGGTGGCGAGGTTGCGGTTGTTGATGCCGATCAGTTTGACATCTTTCAATTTCAACGCTCGTTCGGTCTCCGCTTCATCATGGACTTCAACCAAAGCTGTCAATCCCAAACTCAAGGCACAGGCGTGCAAGTCGGCAAAGAGTTTGTCATCGGGCAATGCGGCGGCGATGAGCAGAATAGCGTCGGCGCCGTTGGCTCGGGCTTCATAGATTTGAGTCACATCTATGGTGAAATCTTTACGAAGTAATGGAACAGATATTTGTTTCGTATTCCTTAACTCATACAGCGTTTCGAGTTTACCCATGAAGAACTTTTCATCGGTCAACACTGAGATGGCAGAGGCACCATTTTCAACATAGATGTCTGCCACTTGGAAGAGATCGAGGTGCGGGGCGAGAATCCCTTTGGAGGGAGAGGCACGCTTGAGTTCAGCGATCAGGCTCGGGTTAGGTCCGAAGCGGCGGCGCTTGAGTGCGGCAAGAAAATCTCGAGGCGCAGGACTCTGCTCTGCGGCGCGGCGTAAGGCAACGGTGTCGAGCGCCGCAATCTCCAGCTTTTTTTGTTCGATGATCTGAGCGAGAATACTCATAGCAAATTATTGAGAAACGGATCTTGAGAACTCAACGAGGGCATTGAGTTTGGCGAGGGCTTTGCCACTATCAATGGAGGCGCGGGCTTCATCGAGCGCGGATTTGAAATCACCTGTTTCGGCGGCGAGGGCAGCAGCGGCGTTGAGGAGAACGGCATCTCGACGCGCACCGTTCAGTTTTCCGCTGAGAATATCACGCATCATCACTGCGGATTCATCGGGCGTGCCACCGCGTAGATCTTCCATCGTGGCTGGGGAAAAGCCGAGTTCGGTCGGGTCAAGGTCATAGGTTTTGACAGCGCCATCTTTGAGATGACTGATACGGTTGACACCACAGGTGTTAAGCTCGTCGGTGCCGCCCGCGCCATAGATGATCATCGCGGCGTGTGAGCCGAGTTCGTTCAGTACGTTTGCCATTGGCTCGGTAAGTGTGGGAGCAAAGACGCCGGTGAGTTGAATGTTCGCGCCTGCAGGGTTCGTGAGCGGACCGAGGATGTTGAAGATGGTGCGTTGACCGATCTCTTTGCGCGGACCGATGGCATGTTTCATGGCAGGGTGGAACTTGGCGGCAAACATAAAACCGATACCGATATTATCAATGGCATAAGCGATCTGCTCCGCAGTGAGTTCGAGGCTGACACCAAGCGCAGAGAGTACATCGGCGGAGCCGCAATGGGAAGAAGCGGCGCGGTTGCCATGCTTGGCAACTTTGCGTCCTGTGCCTGCAAGGACGAATGCAGCGGCGGTGGATATGTTGAATGTGTGAGCACCATCACCACCTGTGCCAACGATATCGTAAATGCGTTCGGTGGGGTCGCCAAGTTTTACTTTGACACCATTGGCTCGCATGGCACGGACAGAACCCGTGATCTCAGGGATGGTCTCCCCTTTCATGCGAAGTGCTGTGAGATAGGAACCGATCTGTGCGGGCGTGGCTTGCCCCGTCATGATGATGTTCATTGCCTGTTCGGCTTCCTCGGAAGTGAGGTCGGTGCGGTTGATCGTCTTGGCGATAAATGGCTTCAACATGGATTGTTCTCCTTTCGCAGGAGCGGGATTCAAGTCTAAAAAGTTTTTGAGGATCTGTTTGCCGTGTTCGGTGAGAATGGACTCGGGATGGAACTGCACGCCATAGGTGTGATGGTCTTTATGTTTCAGCCCCATGACCTCTTCTTCTGCAGTGATGGCTGTGACTTCGAGTTCGGCGGGGATCGGGTCGTAGACCACAAGCGAGTGATAACGCATCACTTCGAACGGCGATGGGATACCTTTGAAGATGCCCTGTCCGTTGTGCGTGATGGAAGATGTCTTGCCGTGCATGAGACGTGGCGCACGGTCCACTTTGCCGCCGAAGACAGCGCCGAGGGCTTGATGCCCGAGGCAGACTCCAAGCACAGGAATCTTGCCCGTGAAGTGTTTGATGGCATCGGGTGAAACACCTCCATCCTTGATGGGCTCGCCTGGTCCTGGTGAGATCACGAGGTGAGAGGGGTTCAGAGCGATGAGTTGATTCATCGTGATCTGATCGTTGCGGAAGACTTTGATATCCGCGCCGAGTTCGCCGAAGTATTGAACGAGGTTGTAGGTGAAAGAGTCGTAGTTATCTATGAGGACTAACATGGTTAACTTCCTTATCTGTATCGTTAAATGAGCTTGAAATGACCATGGACCGTAGACGATAGACCATGGTCCACCGTCGATGGTCTATCGTCGTCTAATCGTATTCTCCAAAAATATCCACCTGATCGACGAACAGATCAAGTGAGTAGGACAAGCCTGTCTTTTCACGGACAAGTTCCATAGTGGCTTTAGCTTCGGCTTGCATACGGCGAACACCCGTGGCAAGGACATCGTGCGGGACCATGGGATGCGCAAGGTAGTACGCTCGCTTCTCACGGATCGGCTCAAGGAAGTTGTTGATGGCTACGATCAGTTTTTCTTTGACTTCCACATCACCGACCTTGCCAGCGCGATAGCGTTCCTTGAGGTCATCCACTTCGGCATGGGAGGGGTTGAATGCATCATGATAGATGAAAACAGGATTGCCTTCCACTGTCCCAGGGTCGGTGGCACGCAGGCGCTTCGGGTCGGTGTACATGTTCATCACTTTTTGTTTGACCGTGTCTGCATCGTCGGAGAGATAGATGGCATTGCCGACAGACTTGCTCATTTTGCTTTGCCCGTCTGTGCCGATCAGCATGGGGACATCGCCGATAATGGATTCAGGTTCAGGGAAGACTTCGCCGTAAAGATTGTTGAAGCGACGCGCCATTTCACGTGCGAGTTCAACATGCGATTGATTGTCGCGCCCCACAGGGACAACTTGCGCACGCGGGAGCAAAATATCCACGGCTTGGAGGACGGGGTAGCCCAACAGACCAAATGGCATCGAGTCCATGTGAGCATCACGCGCCATATCTTTGAGCGTGGGAATACGTTCGAGGCGTGCAACGGTGACGAGCATTTCAAAGAGCAAGTTCAACTGATAGGTTTCAGGGACCGCCGATTGAACAAAGATCGTGCTGATATTCGGGTCAATGCCAATGGCGAGATAATCCAACACGATCTCTTTGATGTAGGTGGGAATCTCTTTGATGTATTGCGGTTCGGGCTTGGTCGTGAGTGTGTGCAGGTCAGCGATGATGAAGAAGGATTCGTATTGGTGTTGCAGGCGCACACGATTTTCAAGTGAACCGACGTAGTGACCAAGATGGAGGCGTCCTGTTGGGCGGTCACCGGTGAGGAGGCGGGGCTTGGAGTTATTGATGGCCATTGTTTGTTTTCCTTTCGTTACATTTCATATGTCGTTGCGAGGAGGGTGTTCTTCCCGACGAAGCAATCTCCTAGAAACAAGAATTTGATTGTTATTGGGAGATTGCTTCGCCCTTCGGGCTCGCAACGACATGTTAACTATTCGTTTCCGCAATATCAATTGCTCTCAACATCGCAGATGCCTTATTGACAGTCTCTTGAAATTCGGTGTTGGGATTGGAATCGGCGACAATGCCTGCGCCCGCTTGCACGGTAAACGTATTGCCACGCCCCACCATCGTGCGGATGGCGAGACAAGTGTCCATGTTGCCGTCGAAGCCGAAGTAACCGACAGTGCCTGCGTAGGCGCCGCGCGCATCGGGTTCGAGGTCAGAGATGATCTCGAGCGCACGCACTTTCGGCGCACCGCTGACCGTCCCTGCGGGGAAGGCGGCGCGCACCAGATCGAAAGCGGTGAGATCAGGTTTGAGTTTACCTTCCACGTGCGAGACGATGTGCATGACGTGTGAGTATCGTTCGATCGTGAAGAAATCCGAAACCTTCACTGTGCCGTATTCACACACACGTCCGAGATCGTTGCGGCCCAAGTCTACCAACATCACATGCTCGGCACGTTCTTTGGGATCGGCGAGAAGCTCTTCCGCGAGAGAGGCGTCAGCGTTGGCATCGGCTCCTCGTGGACGAGTCCCAGCGATCGGTCGGAGTGAGGCGGTTCGTCCCTCGAGGCGCACAAAGATCTCAGGCGACGATCCAACAATATAAAGCGGCTCACCGTCCACAAGTCCGAAATCAAAAAAGAACATGTACGGCGAAGGGTTGAGGCGGCGCACAGCGCGATAGACATCGAACGGCTCAACATTGGTTTCGCGGCTGAAGCGCTGCGAGAGCACCACTTGAAAAATATCGCCCGCGAGAATGTGCTCCTTGGCATCGCGCACCATGTCTTCAAAACGTCCCTGCGTCATGTTCGAACGAGTCTTGGATGTTTTCACATCGCGCGCTTGCACAGGCGGAAGCGGCTGATGAATGCGTGACTCAATCTCATCAAGTTTGCGATTCGCCGCATCGACATCACCATCGAGCACGTTCGCAATGAGGGACAGACTACGGCGCGCATGATCGAACGCAATGACGGTGTCAGCGAGGAGATAGATGCCATCGGGAACATTGGAAGAGCGCGTCATTCTGGACTTTAGAACTGGTTCAAAAAAACGGACAGCTTCGTACCCGAGATAACCCACCAACCCACCGATGAAACGCGGCACTCCCGCCTGCGGACTGAACTTGAATCGATTCATTTCCTCCTGCAGAAAATACGTGGGGTCAACATTTTCATCGAGTTTGACCACACGCTTCGAATCGGCTTCGACGATCTCGATCTCGTTGGCACGGATAATGTATTCTGCTCTGGGCTTGATGCCGATGAACGAATAACGCGCGATGCGCTCCCCGCCCTCCACAGACTCAAGCAGGAAGGATGCGCCCTCACCGCGTAGTTTCATGTACACGCTGATGGGCGTTTCGAGGTCCGCAGAGATCTCGCGGATAATGGTTTGGGTGGTTGTGGTTGGTTCTAGTAGCATAGGTGACACTCCGTAATATTGTTGACTGATGGTTGACCATTGACCATAGACGATGGGCCATACACATGGCAACGGTCTATCGTCCATCGTCGGGCTTAAATTAAAATCCCCTCTTGTCCAATTGGGACGAGAGGGGAGTCTCGTGGTGCCACCCAAGTTAACGCCTTTAAACAAAATTCCCTGTATGATGCAACAGGGAAAAAGCCAGCGTCACTCTTTTTAGTCAGCTAGTAGTTTAGTCGGCTAGTCTTCTGGTCTTTTGTCTTCTAGTCGGCTATCGTACTAAGTGCCTCTGCGTGGTAACGGGTGCAGTTCCCGTCTCTGGTACTCGCCCTAAGGGCTTTCACTTCACAACTCGGAGGTCCATTCGGTTTCTGCGCTTTAGCCTTGCTTTCAGAACTTCTGCTTGGCTCTCTGGTAATCGCTTTGAAACGTACTCATCCTCGTCAGCGTTTTTTTTGCGTTAGCAATATGTTGGTCGGTATTCTATGACGGAGGTGTGGATGTGTCAAGAGGATGAATTATTTTGGCAAAGAAGTTCCACACACCCGACAAAACTTATCATCGTGTGTTTGAGCTTTCGTCCCACATAATGAGCAGATATATCGTTTTCTGTTTTTGACTGAAGCAACAATGCTCAATATAATTCCACCTATCATTCCCAATACACTCATTACTATCTTCAACATACCCAATTGATATCGTTCCGACAAACTTATCCCTGTATCTGCTATGAGTGTAAAAATACCAATAGAAAGAAACAGGAAGGCAACGATAAAACCAATCGCCAACATTGGATTAAATTTATTATTTGGCTTATCTACCATAAACATCTCCATTAGATTCATTGCAGAATACGATAAAACAACTAATTACAAAGACAGACAAACAGCTACCACCTCGCGCTTGGGCAAAAGACTTGCCAAGTTTGAATACAAATTCAGGCTTATTAAGGACAGGGATGATGTCAACGAACAAAGCTAAACACAATCCATCCAACAGAAACAACAATTGTCACAACAAAAATCGTCCTAAGTATCTGAGATTCCGTTATTCCTAAGATCTTGTCATGATATACGATACTCTCCCCATCCACATCTGATAGTGAGAATAAAACTTCCTTGACATAGTGGACATCGCCGAAGAAAGAGCCAACAGATATAAAGTATGCAAAAGCGAACATAAAAATTCCAGGCAAAAACAACCACGGCGAATCAATCTGCCAAGCGCCTGTTTGTATTCTCTGTACTAACAGGTTAGCAATATTACTAAAATACATGATCCAAAGCCATCCAAGAATGAATGCGTAAAACAAAAAACTAAACCAAGGCATTCTCATTTTGATGCGAATGGAACTTCCAGAGTCTTCTGCTTGTATCTTTCCAGATATCACAGGGGTAAAGTTTCGATTCCACCACGTATATCGCCGCATCCAAAA
Organism: Candidatus Defluviilinea proxima; assembly: GCA_016721115.1. Taxonomy (NCBI): domain Bacteria; kingdom Bacillati; phylum Chloroflexota; class Anaerolineae; order Anaerolineales; family Candidatus Villigracilaceae; genus Candidatus Defluviilinea; species Candidatus Defluviilinea proxima. The sequence continues at coordinate 1,905,554 of JADKIW010000001.1, read as the reverse complement.
ATAATCCCTGCTTACATGTCCCCTAAACCTCTTATTAGCAAGAATCGACCAAGTTCCTTTCGTGTCCACGGCGGCACGGAGGCGATAAAAGACTTCATCTGAAGTTAGGCTGGTGTGTATTTCAAAATCTTCAAAGGGAAGGTATTTCATACTCAAAATCCCATCTCAATTGAGTATACGATAAAACAAAGACTTTAGTTGTTTGGCAAACCGTACCTCCCACACTTGGGCAAAAGGCCGGAAAGGTCTGTGCAATTCTCCTCTTGACATTTTCTGTACCAATCGGTACACTAAGGGTATGAAATCCAACCGCGAGAAGATCCTCGACAACGCCCTCACCCTCTTTGCATCGCGTGGCTATGATAGCGTCGGCGTGCAGGAAGTGGCAGATGCGTCGGGCGTGCAAAAGCCCACACTCTATCATTACTTCGGCAACAAGAATGGATTGCTCCAAACGTTACTCACCGAAAACTTTGCCGAGTTATTTCAAACGCTGGAAACTGCCGCCAAATACAACGGCGATGTACTCACAACCCTGCAGGCGGTGGTCAATGCCTATTTCAACTTCGCACAGAGTCATCCCAAGTTCTACCGCATGCAACTCTCCATGTGGTTCGCGCCACACGATAGCGAACCGTTTCAACTCCTGACCGAGTTCGGCGAACGTCAACAAGCCTTGCTCGAAGTCCTTTTCACCGACGCCGCCAAAGATCACGGTAACATGAAGGGACGTCATCGCGCCTATGCCGCCACCTTCCTCGGCATGATCAACACCTACATCGGTCTCAGCCTGAACGGCTCCGTCCAACTCGATGCCAAACTCACGGGACAACTCCTGCATCAATATATGCACGGCATCTTCTCGTAATTTCTTTTTTTATCTCATTTCTATACCTACTGGTATGTACAAAAAGGACACAAATGCAAAACGCCATCTTTTATCACATCTACCCGCTTGGCATGTGTAACGCTCCACGCAAGAACGACTTCACAGCACAACCTGTTCCCCGCCTAGAAATGATCCACGAATGGATTCCGCATCTACGCGAGTTGAATGTCAATGCGCTCTATCTTGGACCTGTGTTTGAATCCACAGCCCACGGCTACGACATCGCTGACTTTTTCCGCGTGGACCGACGCTTGGGGACGAACGAGTCGCTTTCGGCGTTGTCTGATGCGTTGCATCAAAACGGAATCCGCCTCGTGTTGGATGCTGTCTTTCATCATGTTGGACGCGACTTCTGGGCATTCCGCGATCTACTGCAAAATGGAGAACGCTCCGCCTATCGTCACTGGTTCAGTGGCATAGACTTTACACAACGCAGTCCGTATAACGATCCATTTGCCTATGATGGTTGGGCAGGTCACTTCGATCTAGTCAAACTCAATTTACATGAACCAGAAGTGCGTCAACATATTTTTGATGCGATTCAATTTTGGGTGGATAAATTTCAAATTGATGGTTTACGGCTCGATGTGGCAGACAAACTCGATATGGATTTCATGCACGCGCTTTCATCACACGCACACAACATCCGCCCCGATTTTTGGTTAATGGGCGAAGTCATTCATGGCGACTACAACCATTGGGTCAACCCGCAAACGCTTGACTCGGTCACGAACTATGAATGTTACAAAGGCTTGTATTCCAGTCACGAGGATAAAAATTATTTCGAGATCGCTTATTCGCTCAATCGTCAATTCGGGAGTACGGGACTCTATCGCAATCAACTTTTTTACAACTTCGTTGATAATCACGATGTCAATCGGCTCGCCAGCAATTTGACAAACCCTGCTCATCTCTATACGACCTATTGTCTGCTCTTCACCATGTCAGGGATTCCGTCCATTTATTACGGAAGTGAATGGGGCATGGAAGGCATCCGCACCGACAAAGACGATTCATCTCTACGTCCAAGCCTGACTCTGACTCAAGCCAAAGAATCTGCCCCGCATCCGAATCTCCCCAACACCATCCGACACCTTGCACAGATTCGACTCGCCTCCCCTGCTCTGCTCTACGGTGACTACGCCCAACTCTACGTCAACCACGAACAATTTGCTTTTGCGCGCTTCTTGAACAATGAATACGTCATCGTTGCGCTCAATGCATCCGCAGAAAAAGCGGCCATCGAGTTCGACGTTCCGCTGAAAGACGGAACAATACTCAACGATATATTGAATGAAAATCAAACTGTTACTGTTCGTAATGGAAAGTTAAAAGTAGAAATCAATCCACACTGGGCTGTAATAGTACGACATAAATAAAGGCCTGTCAGGTCTGTGCCAGTACTTCCCACACCGACTTGGGCTTCTCATAACGATCAATCGTATTCTCTTCCAGGAATTGGATATCCCAACCTTGGAGAAAACTCCGCACGGCGGTTTCATCGAAGAAACGTTTGGTCATTGTCCCGAGGAAGTATAGATTTGGCTCGATCGGCGGCTCCGGGGTCGCTGCACCGTAGTTGACGTCATTCGTGGAATTGAAACGGGCAAGCAGGATGCCGTCCGCTTTGAGGCAACGCTTGAGTTCGGATGCGATCTGCATCGTGACGGTCCATGTGAAGTAGTGCAGGCTGAGGCTGGCTACGATCACTGAGAAACTGTGGTCCGCAAAAGGGAACGGCTTGCCGTTGTCCATTCGAACGAGAGGCGCATGAGAAGGAGAGTCCGCACATTCAGCCAGATTTTCCATCGAAAGGTCTGTGGCGATGACGTTGCATCCTGCGGCAAGCAGGTCAACTGTATCGCGTCCGTTTCCACATCCCAACTCGAGGATAAGCCCGCGCGAGGATTTTTGCTGGAGGAGAGGAATCCATTTTTCAAGCCAGGGGTCGGTTTTCATAACGGGGAGTATACGACAAGTAAACAAACACCGAGAAAGCGCATGTGTACCTCTACAGCCATCAATCAACGAACAATAATTGTGTGAATAAAATAATATAATAGTTGATATATTGACTTAAATGCAATTTCCAACTATTATAATATGTGAAACACTGTACAAACGGAGTCCTTCCATGCCAAAACAGGCTACCATGAATTCACCGGTTATTGAAGCCGCCAACAGCGAGAACAATATCAATGTTGGGCAGCGCCTGCGCGAGGTCCGAATGGGACGCGGGCTTTCCATCCGCGCACTGGCAGAGCAATGCGAGCTGAACGTTAATACGCTCAGCTTGATAGAAAATGGTCACACCTCCCCCAGCGTCAGCACCCTTCAGATGATCGCGCAAACTTTGCAGATTCCTATTTCCACTTTCTTCGAGACAAATCATGATGACAGTAAAGTGGTCTATCAGCAATCAGGAAAACGTCCGCACGCTATATTCACGCATGGAACCATGGAAGATCTCGGTGCAGGGATGTCCCGTTTTGGGGCAGAGCCGCTCATCATAACGCTCAAGCCCAATGCCGATAGCGGTAAGACACCGATCGTACATACCGGCAGGGAATTCGTTTACTGTCTCGAGGGTCGCATTACGTATCACGTCGAAGATCAATCCTATCAACTCAAACAAGGCGACAGCCTGATGTTCGAAGCCTACCTACCTCATCGCTGGCGGAACGACAATGCATCCGCCTCACGCATGCTCCTTGTGCTGTGTCCATTGGATGAACGAGACCAGCCCTCTGAACGTCACTTTGGGAGATAGATCGGCAACACCCTGAAAGGAGGGCGTTATGTCAAAAAGAAAAGTATCGCTCATTCAAGCCTCAATATTTTATGTGGGAATACTGATCTTGCTTATTGCACTGTCCATCCCGGCAACAGTATATGCAGATGCCCCTGTTCCCCCTCCTGATAATGGTACATGCATATCCTGCCATGAAGATCTGTATTTATTGCACGATACAGGGAATTGGTTCTGCCTGAAAGAGTCGCCCATGACCTGCGTGGATTGTCATGGCGGCGATTCAAATACATTGGTCAAAGATCTGGCACACGCTGACCGCACACCACATCCCATTTTGAACGAGGATGTTTCCAAGTGCCAGAAATGCCACCCTGATCAATACAGCGAACGTGTACAAATGTTCAGCAAGACTGCAGGTGTTAGTAAGATATTGGTTGCGGCACCTTATAAGCCAGCCTACTCCAGCGAATCCATACCAGTAACAGGTCAGCAGGTTCAGGAAACCAATCTATGGACCAAAATCATGAGTGCTTTCTTCATTCTGTTCATTGTTAGCATCATGCTTATCACCTATATTATTTACAGGGTTAGAAGAACAACAAAGGGGAAATCGTGAAAGATTCAATATTTGATATACAAGCTAATTTTTGCAAAGTGATGGGGAATGCCGCCCGCCTGCAGATCATCCATGTCCTGCGGGAGCACTCCATGAACGTCAGTGAGATCGCGCAAGCAACAGGTTTTTCTCAACCCATGGTCTCACGTCAGCTTGGCACGCTCCGCAATGCAGGTATCGTCCAAAACAAAAGACAAGGGACCGAGATCAATTATCAATTGGCAGACAAGAACATCGTTGAAGTTTGTGACCTTGTCCGAAAAGTGTTGACAGCCCACGCACAGAAGCAATCCGAATCTCTTCGGTCATAAAAGGTGTTTACCACCTCCTTTCGTCAACCTTGCAGTGTCCCCATGGGCAGGGATACTGCAAGGTACAGGAGGTCAACGCGTTTTGATATCTCTAACAAGATAAACAAAGACCCCGATTGAGTTATCGGGGTCTTTGTTTAGTTCACATCATGTAATAGGTTTACTCAAAATTATCCCGGTAATCCTCATCCTCCATCCCACTCCCATACGGGTACACGGGGCGTTCTTTTTTGTCGCCGCCAAATATCCCTGAAAAAAGAGGATGGATGCACAACTCATCATCGTGGCTGATCGCGATCTCGTGCGCTACCGTGTATTCGAAGTTACCCTTGATATATACTTCCGTGGCCGTGCCTTTGATCACCCTCCCCACCGCACCAATCTCCATCAACATACGCTGAAACTCAAACAGGTTGTCACCATCGAAGACCGCTTTACCACGACGGGTATAGACCTGGTGTAGTTCACCGACAGAGAATTTATGTCCCAGTTCAGGAATACACCGCTTGCAAACTTCTTCTGCATTCGGGTAGATCAACTTGAAAGCGACAAAGATCTCGGTCACAATGCGCTCCTCCACCTGGCGGATGCCATTGAGAATGCGCCTCTCGCTGATCGGGAATGGATTCAGACTCTGCGTCCCATTACCACTCTTGAAAATGGAGTTCAGCAATATCAGAAAATGACGTGGCAATAACTGAGTGTGTCGAAGAATATAAGAGATCGTTTCTTCCTGAAAGCCTGCCTGGTTATATACAGTTTTAGGAAGCACAGCGTTGAAGAGCGTCATCGCATCAGACCGCTTGGTAGTATCCAACGGAAGCAATCTCTTCAAATAGTCAGGGTAAAACAATTCGAGGTAAAGCATCAAACGTTGCGCGCCGATCAAGATCAATTCCGTGGCCGTCCATTGCAATTTCAATGAGCGGCGGAAATCCTTGTTCGGGTTGGACGAAATCTTGATGATACGGCGATACAGCTCGGTCGGTAGACAGAAGCGGATGTCCACCACATCACGCGGCTTGTTCATTGCGCCCACAAACTTGAGCAATCCTTGAAGTGAATAGGCAACTGAATTAATCTCGAGTTGAAAATTATCAAGCGAATCCATCAAGATCACAAAAGTTTTACCGGAGTCCTTGAGGCTCCCCTCCACAGCCGAAACCGTGCTCTTAAACATGGCACGATCAAAACGTCGCAGAATTTCTGAAAGACCATCCTTGGGCTCAGCTTGCACAACATCATCGAACATGCGGGCCATTTTCCATAGCACATCATCCACAGAGCCGGCATCCCGCACACCTATCTTCTCAAGATACATGCTGACGAGACTTAATTTCTCTTGTGACAAAAATGATGAATTTCGGACTTCGGATAATACACACACCCACAAGATCGTTTCCCACAACTCCGCAAGTGTCTCAGGAAAGACCGCATCCTTCACCAATCCCTGAATGACCTTCGAGATATGCATCAACGCATGGTCAGTACGAATCTCCGTATGGAAATCATATTTTTTATCAAAAAAGACCGTTCGCAAATAGGATGTTTTCCCTGAACCTTTGCGCCCCATAATGATGGAAGGACGATGCCGCATATTGCGATAGATCCAGTTGTGCTGTTCGAACAGCTTTAACTGGGCATCCACATCCTTCGGGTCTATATCGGTCGAGTCAATCGGGCCAAACGGTTCGTCTTTTGTAATATAAGGTTTGACTACACTATCCATTATTATCCTATCCTCCTTACCATTCCGAATCCATTTGGACGATTATACAACTAAAAAGACTTCGAAAACCCCAAAGCGGTTCCCGAAGTCTTTTCACAATTAAGTAAAAGTTACATCACAAATACTTGATGATCTCGTCCGCCATTTGGCGTGTGGTCAACTTGCCACCGATATCCGCTGTCCGTGCGCCATCGGTGACTGCCTGATGGACCGCTTTTTCCACAGCTTCGGCCTCTTTTTCCAACTTGAACGAGTAGCGCAACATCATCGCAGAGGAAAGGATGGTGCCGGTCGGATTGGCAATTCCCTTGCCCGCGATATCCGGTGCTGACCCATGGATCGGTTCATACAACCCGACGCCTGCTTCGCCCAAACTGGCCGAAGGCAACATCCCCATCGATCCTGCCAAAACAGACGCCTCGTCTGTGAGAATGTCGCCGAACATGTTCTCGGTCACCACGACATCCATCCATGCGGGGCCGGTGATGAGGCGCATCGAAGCAGTATCCACAAGCGTGTGCTCTAATTCGATATCGGGATTCTCCTTCCCGATCTTGGTTGCGATCTGCCGCCACAAACGGGATGATTCCAACACATTCGCTTTATCGACAGAGGTCACTTTCTTTTTGCGTCCGCGCGCGAGGTTGAAAGCCAAATCCACAACACGTTTCACTTCGTAGTCGTAATATTCGAGTGTATCCACCGCGCGTTCACGGCCATCTTTGATGTCACGTCCCTTGGGCCAGCCAAAATACAAGCCGCCTGTCAATTCACGCACGACCATGATGTCCACACCTTCGAGTTTCTCACGTTTCAATGGCGAGGCATCGATCAAAGCGGGGTGAACCTTCACAGGGCGCAAATTGGCGAACACGCCAAGTCCCTTACGGAGAGCGAGCAGTCCGCGTTCGGGGCGATCCTTTGCGTTGGGGTCATCCCATTTGGGGCCGCCCACTGCACCGAGCAGAACCGCATCAGCGGCTTTGCAATCAGCCAGCGCTTCATCAGTCAAGGAAGAGCCGTGTTTATCAATGGAGCAACCGCCCATTAACTGCTCAGTGTATTTGAAGGTGTGATTGTATTTGCTGGCTACTACATCCAGCACGCGCACGGTTTCAGCGACCACTTCTGGTCCGATACCGTCGCCGGGGAGGAGGGTAATGTTGAAATTCATGTATGTTCCAATCCGTAGGGGCGAGGTTCTCTCGCCCCATTCACGAGATTTTCCTCATGCATTGGGCAGGGAAACCCCACCCCTACAAAAAAATTATTTAATGTGCCACGACCAAACCGTACTCGAACGAATCGGCGAGCGCGCGCCAAGATGCATCGATGATATTCGTGCCCGCACCAACGGTGCTCCAACGGCTGGTGGAATTCCTTGTGTCGATCAATACGCGCGTGATGGCTTCTGTGCCGTGATCCGAATCCAAGATGCGGACCTTGTAATCGGATAAGTGGAAGTTCGCCACCTGCGGATAATACCCAGAGAGGGCTTTACGCAGAGCAAGGTCAAGTGCATTGACGGGACCATTTCCTTCGGCAGCGGTATGCAATACTTCACCCTGCACACGGACTTTAACCATGGCCTCTGCAAAGATACCACGACCTGTGCGATGCTCCACATTGACGAAAAAGTCGATTAACTCGAATGGAGGTTTGTATCCATATTCCTGTCGTTTCAACATAATCGTGACCGAGGCCTCAGCCGCTTCAAAGGAAAAGCCGCGTGCCTCCAATTCCTTGATCTCATTGAGAACTGGCAGAACTTCTTCACCTTCTACTTCTACACCATGTTCTTCGGCCTTGCTCAACAGGTTACCGCGACCAGAAAGGTCAGAGACAACCACACGCATCTTATTGCCGATCAGTTCAGGAGTCACATGTTGATAGGATTGTGGCGAACGGCGCGTTGCCGCTACATGTACACCACCTTTATGCGCAAATGCAGATTTACCCACGAAAGGCAGGTGTTCGTCTGGCGTGATGTTCGCCACTTCCGCCACGAAATGAGAGAGTTCATATAAACGTTCGAGATGTCCCTTAGGCAGACATTCATATCCCATTTTGAGTTCGAGGTCTGCCATGATGGAAACAAGATTGGCATTCCCACAACGTTCCCCCACCCCGTTGATGGTGCCCTGTACCTGGATTGCGCCTTCGCGGATGGCGATCAACGAATTGATGACCGCGCACTCCGAGTCGTTATGAGTGTGGATCCCGAATGGATGGTTGAGAGCAGGCTTGAGGTCCCGAACGATGCGCTCTACTTCCCAGGGCAATGTACCGCCGTTGGTGTCACACAATACGACAGTCTCTGCACCACCACGGACCGCGGCTTGCAACGTTTCGAGGGCGTAGGATGAATCCGCTTTGTAGCCATCGAAGAAATGTTCAGCGTCATAGATCACGCGCTTACCGTTCGTCTTGAGATACGCAACGGACTGTTCGATGATGCGCAGGTTATCTTCGTTGGTGGTTTGCAAAACTTCCTTGACGTGAAGCGTCCACGTTTTGCCGAAGATAGTACAGACAGGCGTTTTCGAATCGATCAATGCTTTGATGTTGGCATCGTCCTCAGGTCCGCCTTTGACGCGGCAAGTGGAGCCAAACGCGGCGATGAGCGAGTTCTTCCATTTCATATCGCGTGCGCGTTCGAAGAATTCAACATCTTTTGGGTTGGAACCGGGCCAGCCACCCTCGATGAAGGCAACACCAAGTTCGTCCAATTTTTGCGCGATGCGGATCTTATCGTTCGCCGAAAGATTGAAACCTTCAGACTGTGTTCCGTCGCGCAGGGTCGTATCGTAGATTTGTATTTTTTGCATAGTCAATTACTAGAGAGTAGAGAATAGAGAACAGTGATTGTTCTCGTTTCCTTCTCTCTGTTCTCCATTCTCTATTTTCTGCTTTCAAATGCCGCGATCTCTTTTTCAAAGCCCATGATGTAACCAAGTTCATCCACACCGTTGAGCAGGCACGCTTTATTGAATGGGTCAATCGGAAACTTCACAGAGCCATTCTCGAACGAAAGCGTCTGCGATTCGAGGTCAACTGTGAACTCGGCGTTCGGCACTTCTTCGAGATAATCGAACAACATCTTGTGTGTTTCTTCATTCACGATGATCGGAATGAGACCGTTCTTCAAAGAGTTGTTACGAAAGATATCCGCAAAGGATGTGGAGATAACAGCACGGAACCCATAAGCAGTGAGCGCCCAGGGAGCATGTTCACGGCTCGAACCACAACCGAAGTTGTCACCTGCCAAAAGAATTTGGCAACCCTTCGATTCGGGTTTGTTGATGACAAAATCCATGTTCGGGGATTTGTCGTCGTTGTAGCGCCAGTTATAGAACAACGCATCAGCGAGACCATTCTTGTCGGTGACCTTCAAGAATTGCGCTGGGATGATCTGGTCCGTGTCAATATCATTGACCGGGACGGACATAACGCGGGAGGTAAGTTTTGTGAATTGAGCCATATGAATCCTATTCCTTTTTTGCTTCGACTTCCAACCGTATCATCTGCACATGGATAATGCCATCAGATGAAGGTGGATTTGTTGTTAGATATAAATCAACTACTTGCTTGAGAAATTCCTGATGTTTTTCTTCTGGGACTCGTCGGATGTAAGGCAACCATGTAGTCCGTAACCAACCTTCAAAAGCAGAGCGGTCAACATGCGCCATGTCCTTCGGGATCAATTCCATGCGCAGCGGAACAAACCCCGCAGCAGGAAGCCAATGAGTATATTCTTCCGTTCCATAAAAGCTATACGGAAATTGAAAACCAATAAAATAATCAAGCCACTCCGGCGCCGAACGTATTTCATCCATGGCAGTGATCACCTGAGCGGCATTGCCACGCCCACCCATTTGAAACAAGATCTTGCCATTGGGCTTCAGAGAATCCGAAACGCCGCGCAACACCGAAGGATGATCCGCCACCCAATGCAGAACAGCGTTCGAGAAAACCACATCGAATTCATTGTGGAAATTCAAGTTAAGCGCATCCACCACCTGAAAACTCAGGTTTGGGTATTCACCTGAAGTAAAAAGTGACTTCGCAAGTTCTATCATCTCAGACGAAGAATCTACGCCCATCACGTATCCATTCGAAAGAACGGATGCGATCTCGGCCGTCACTTTGCCATCGCCGCAACCAAGGTCAAGCAAATGCTCATTCCCCTGCAAGTCCATTTTGGCAATGAGTTCACGAGCCCAACGCTGTTGCACGGCCGAACTTTTTGCATAGTCCGCGGCATTCCATGTAAATGTTGTCATGCGCGAACCTCTAGCGGACGCCGACCGCCAAATACGGCGAGTTCATAGATACGCATATAACAATCCACTTCTTCGTAACCGATCTCACGAAGCCAGTCGCATTGTGTATTCACAGACAAAAGAATATTGGAATCCTTATCTGGGCGGTTCATGAAAGTATCAGCGACTTCTTCGCGCGTCTTTAAACTGCCTTTCGATTTTTCCTGCTCATACCAATGATCAATGATGTGGCTATTGAATAGGTCGGTCACAAGTTGTGCGCTGGCGGCAATATGCTCAATGTTGACAAACCATCCACCGGGTTCGAGCAGGGAATAGATCTCTTGATAGATCTCACGTTTGCGGATGTCAGGCTGGTGGTGAATCGAGTAACTCGAAACAATCGCGTCAAACGGACCGTAAGCCTGCATCCTGTTTACCCAGTCCTTATCGCCATAATCAAGATTTTCAAAGACGATCTGTCCCGTAAAGCTTTTAAGCTGTTCACGAGCCTGAGAAAGCATGGGCTCAGAAAAATCTGCAAACACGCCACGCGCGGACGGATATTCACCCAGGATCGTAGCGCCGAGGATCCCATCACCGCAACCGAGGTCAATAAAATTCCTGACAGGTTGCTTCCGTGACTTGAGGATCGACATCATGATACCGATCTGTTCCGGCACCAATGGAATTGCGACACGCGAGGACAAATAGCGATTTACGACGGCGGATTGTTTCCAGACTTCATCTGTGACCATGATATTTATTTTACTTATCTCCTTTCCAAATTCATTTATACTGTGTCATTATTTTTCAGGAGAAAATAATGATGATTGTTTATCAAAACGGCATTGCAGGAAAAATCTGTGCAAACCCTGAATGCGGATGGAAACCGCTGAGTGAGTTCCATCCACGAAAAGTGCTTGGCATGCCCGCTGGCGACGGCTATAAATCACGGTGTAAAGAATGTTGGAATGCACAAAAACGCGCTGAACGTGCGGCAAAACCAAATGAATATAAAGCAACCGCACGCAAATATGTTGAAGCCAACAAAGAACATATCCGTAATCTCAAACGCTCTCACCAACAAGCAAATCCTGAGCGATATGCTGAAATAGACCAAAAATGGAAAGCAACACATCGCGAAGAAATCAATTCAAGAGCCCGTGACCGTAGACAAGAAGATATTGAACACTATCGAGAAATTGGGCGGAAATCTTATGAACGTCATGCGGAAGAACGGCGCAAATATTCTCTTGAGTATTACAAACTTCATCCTGAAAAATCAGTTGCTGCTACCAACCGTCGTCGCGCCTTGAAATACGCATCTGAAAGCACACACACAGAAGAAGAGTGGCTGGAATTAAAAGCCTTCTACAACTTCAAATGCCTTCGTTGTGGCAAGCAAGAACCCGAGATCAAGTTAACTCGTGACCATGTTATTCCACTTACACAGGGCGGTTCAGATTCAATTGATAACGTTCAACCTTTGTGTGCTCGTTGCAACAGTAAAAAGAACAACAAGCACATCGATTACCGCTAGTATTATTTCATCATTATTCGCGGATCTGTTACAACACCAGTGATAGCAGTAGCCGCAGCAGTGATGGGGCTTGCAAGGAATGAGCGACCACCTTTGCCTTGACGGCCTTCGAAATTTCGATTGCTAGTTGAAACACAGTATTGCCCAGGAGTTAGGAAATCCGGGTTCATCGCGATACACATACTGCATCCGGCCTCGCGCCACTCACCGCCAGCTTCTTTGAAAATTTTATCGAGACCTTCCTGCTCGGCTTGCTTCTTCACATCCTGCGAACCGGGTACAACCATGAGGCGCAATCCATCAGCAACTTTCTTGCCTTTGAGAAAAGCAGCTGCAAGACGTAAGTCCGAGATGCGGGAGTTGGTGCAGGAACCGATGAAGACCACATCCACTTTTTGGCCGAGTAAGGATTGACCGGGTTGAAGGCCCATGTAGTTCAAGGCTTTTTCAAAAGCGGCTTTCTGCGAAGGTTCCGTTAAGGATTCAACCGTAGGAACGCGATCTGTGATCTTCATGCCCATACCGGGATTTGTGCCGTAAGTAATCATCGGTTCGATCTCGTCGGCATTGAGCGTGATGGATTTGTCGTAGACGGCACCTTCGTCACTGGGTAGAGTCTTCCAGTAGGCAACGGCTTTGTCCCAGTCTGCACCTTGAGGCGCGAACTCGCGGCCTTTGAGGTATTCGAAGGTCACTTCGTCAGGGGCGATCATGCCAGCGCGCGCGCCACCTTCAATGGACATATTACATATGGTCATGCGCTGTTCCATCGAGAGTGAACGGATGGCAGAGCCGGTATATTCGAAGACGTGACCCGTTCCCCCACCGACACCGATCTTGGCGATCAAAGCGAGGATGATGTCCTTGGCAGAGACACCCGGAGCAAGAGTCCCTTCCACACGGACTTCGTATGTTTTAGGTTTGTTCTGCAAGAGACATTGAGTCGCAAGCACATGTTCAACTTCGCTTGTGCCGATACCAAATGCCAAGGCGCCAAATGCGCCGTGTGTAGCGGTGTGACTATCACCGCAGACGATGGTCATGCCGGGTTGAGTGCGTCCGAGTTCGGGACCGATGACATGCACAATGCCGCGGTGCGGACTGGTCATGCCGTGCAGGGTGATGCCGAATTCGGCGGCGTTGGTTTCCATTTGTTTGATCTGCGCCGCGGCTATTGCATCCGCGATCGGAACACTGACGGGAGTCGTTGGGATGGAATGGTCCATCGTGGCGAGAGTCTTATCGGGGCGGCGGACTTTGAGTCCACGCTGGCGCAGACCGGTGAAGGCTTGCGGTGAGGTGACTTCGTGCACGAGGTGCAGGTCAATGTAGAGGACGGCGGGGGCGCCTTCCTGTTCGGTGACCACGTGGGAGTCCCAGATTTTTTGGAAGAGTGTTTTTGGTGTATTGGTCATAGTGTCCTTTGGAGATGTAGACAGTTATATACGTTACACAGATAGACAAAAAGCATGTTTATCTGTGTAACTGTGTACTTGTTTTCGTGTCTACATGTTTACGTATTTACGCTTTCGACTCGCTATCAGCTGAATCAATTTCATTCGTAACAGAATCAATCGTCGACATGGAAAGAAGCGCGCTCATGTCCCAACCTTTGGGAATGGTGCGAGGCTCAGGGAATGGGTCAAGGTTATGGGACTGAGTAACGTCCCGATCTTCATTTTGAATAGTCATGATATTTTCCTTTTATCCCAACATCACGCCGTGCGATTGATTCTCGTGAACAGGGTTGACGCCTTCGGTCTGCGCGATGATGAGTTTATTCAAGGCGTTGATATACGCCTTGGCACTGGCAACGATGATGTCGGTATCTGCGCCATGCCCACCATAGATGCGGGTGTATGGCAATTCGCTTTGCGCATCCATGGTACTGTAGCCGTTGTTTTCGCTTGAATACGAACGGTGACTTCTCCAAGCGCATCAATACCTTCGGTGATGGCATGAATGTTGAACTCAAGCAAAGTACAAGGAACTTCAACGATAGAGTCGATCGCTTTGTAGGTCGCATCCACAGGTCCGGTGCCAATGGCAGAGACCGTATGAATTACACCATCGGGTCCCTTCAAGCGGACAGCGGCAGTAGGCATGCCCATCGTTCCGCATGCGACTTGCATTCCCACGAGTGAATACACATCGCGTGGTTTATAGAACTCATCGGCGATCAGGGCTTCGAGATCGAGGTCGGTGATGATCTTCTTGCGATCGGCCAGTTCCTTGAAACGCGCGAAGGCTTTATCGAGTTCCACTTCATCGAGCGAATGTCCCATTTCAGCGAGGCGGTTGCGCAACGCGTGGCGACCCGAGTGTTTGCCCAACACAAGGTTGGTCGAGCTGACACCCACATCTTCAGGGCGCATGATCTCATAAGTAGTCTGGTGCTTGAGCATGCCATCCTGATGAATGCCCGCTTCATGCGCGAACGCATTTGCACCGACAATGGCCTTGTTCGGTTGCACAACAATACCCGTGTAATTGCTGACGAGTTTGCTGATACGCGAAAGTTGTTGTGTATCGATACCCGTTTCCAATTCGAAAACAGGATGACGGGTCTTCAACGTCATCACCACTTCTTCAAGCGAAGTATTGCCTGCGCGTTCACCGATGCCGTTGATCGTCACTTCGGCCTGGCGCGCGCCCGCTCGAATGCCAGCCAATGTGTTTGCCGTAGCCATACCCAGGTCATCATGACAATGCACCGAGATCGTGATGCCATCATGCATTCCAGGCGTATTCTTGATGATGCCATCGATCAATTTATAATATTCATCGGGCGTGGTGTACCCAACCGTATCAGGAATATTCAACGTGGTCGCGCCAGACTTGATCGCTTCGCCCAGCACCACATACAGAAACTCGGGTTCAGAGCGTCACGCATCTTCCGGTGAAAATTCAACATCCGCACAAAACGATTTGGCATATGCAACCATCTCTGAAACACGTTGGATAACATCTTCAGGATCCATCTTCAACTTGTGCTTCATGTGGATCGCAGATGTGGCAAGGAATGTGTGGATGCGCGGTTTCTTCGCGTCTTTGACGGCTTCCCACGCTTTGTCAATATCGGGTTTGTTGGCACGTGCCAAGCCAGCGATGACGGGAACTTTCGCGTCAGGCTGACCTTCAGGCGGGTTCCCCACTTCAACCGCTATGCGTCTGACAGCTTCGAGGTCGTCTGGTGAAGCGGCAGGGAATCCTGCTTCGATCACATCTACCCCGAGGCGGGCCAGGTTCTGCGCGACCTCCAGTTTTTCAGCGGAAGTCATTGTCGCGCCGGGAGATTGTTCACCATCGCGTAAAGTTGTATCGAAAATACGAACATAATTATTGGTCATAGGGTCGTCCTTTCAAGACGATGGATGATAGACCACTGACCATCCATCGTCCATGGTCAATCGTCTATCGTCAGATCTACTTCTTCCAATTTTCAGGTCTCAAAGAACGGACCGCTGCGCCTGCGCGCCACATTTCAGAATCACGGAAAGCGGCAAGTTCCTTTTCGAGCTTCGCGCGATAATCGGGGCGGCTGTTGGCTTCGAGTGTGATGCGTGCTTCGTTGCCGGTGACAACTGATTCATACAAAGCATCGAACACAGGCGCAACCGCATCACGGAAGCGAGGGTGCCAGTCCAATGCGCCGCGCTGGGCGGTGGTGGAACAGTTGGCGTACATGAAGTCCATGCCGTTCTTGCCCACCAGGCGGATAAGAGATTGGGTCAGTTCTTCGACAGTTTCGTTGAAGGCTTCTGATGGGGAATGTCCATGCTTGCGGAGAACGTTGTATTGTGCTTCCATCATGCCGGAGAGAGCGCCGATGAGAATACCGCGTTCGCCGGTGAGATCACTATATACTTCATTCTTGAAAGTGGTCGGGAATAAATATCCTGCGCCGGTGGCGATGCCCAGCGCGATCGTGCGCTCCGTAGCGCGACCGGTCGCATCCTGGTGGACAGCGAAACTGGCATTGATGCCAGAGCCTTCCAGAAAGTTTTCACGGACACTGCGTCCCGAACCCTTCGGTGCAACCAATGCCACATCCACATGCGGAGGCGGGATGACGCCGGTATCATCTTTGAAGGTGACCGAGAAACCATGCGAGAAGTACAGCATGTCCCCTTCATTGAGACATTCCACGATCTTGGGCCACTGTGAACGCTGGCCAGCATCGGACAATAAGTACTGAATGACTGTGCCTTTCTCCGCGGCTTCTTCTACGCTGAAAAGAGTCTTACCGGGAACCCAACCATCTTCGATGGCCTTGTCCCAGTTCTTTGTGCCTTCGCGCTGGCCGATGATGACGTTGATGCCATTGTCGCGCATGTTCATCGCCTGCGCGGGTCCCTGCACACCGTAGCCCAACACCGCCACGACTTCGTTCTTCAAAACTTCACGCGCCTTCTCAAGTGGGAATTCCTCGCGTGTTACAACTGTTTCTTCTGTGCCACCAAAATTGATCTTTGCCATGATAATAAATTCTCCTGTTTTATTTGTATTCTTGATTATAGGGGCGACCAATTGGTCGCCCCTGCCGTCGTTTTCAATCTTACGCAGCTATCTTTCCTACGGTACTATCGCCGCGTCGCACATCCTCATAATGCCGGTCGCTCATGCCGGGCATGCGGCGCACACCATCATGGACACCGCGCGTCATCGAGACCTGTCCCGTGCGGACCATTTCCACGATGCCGATCGGGCGCAGGAGTTCGATCATGCCTTCGATCTTGTCCTCAGTGCCGGTGATCTCCACGATGACCGAGTCCACGCCACGTCCACGATGCGGGCGCGGAAGATCTCAGCCAGTCCGTTGACTTCGGCGCGGCGTTCGGGCGCAACCTTTACTTTGATCAGCGCCAGGTCACGGGTCACATTGGGTTGATGCGTGACGTCCTGCACATCGATCACGTTGACCAGCTTGTACAGATTCGCTTCGATGCGATGCGCATCCATATCACCGTTGGGACAATCCACCACGATGGTCATGCGTGAGACTTCGGGATTCTGAGTCCGCCCGACAGCCAGCGATTCAATATTGAAATTGCGGCGGCGGAACAGCGATGCCACGCGGTTCAACACGCCGGGTTTGTTTTCTACTAATGCGATAAAGGTGTAGTTCATTTCACTTCTCCATTTGCAACAATTACCAATTACTAATTACCATTCACTCATAACTCGTAATTGGGAATTAGTAATTATGACTTCACTGGTCTTCTGATCATCTCGTGCAACGCCGCGCCGGTGGGAACCATCGGATACACTGCATCCTCTTGCTCCACCTTGAACTCCAACACAACGGGTCCCTTTGTCTTGCGAGCCCATGCAATGGCTTCGTCCACTTCTTCGCGTTTGGTCACGCGCCGTGCAGGGACGCCATGTGCATCTGCAAGCTTCACAAAGTCAGGCGTGAGCATGTTCACAGCGGAGTAGCGCTTCTCGAAGAAGAACTCCTGCCACTGACGCACCATGCCAAGGAAGTTGTTATTCATAATGGCGATCTTCACGTTCGCGCCTTCTTGAACAGCGGTGGTCAATTCTGCAGCAGTCATCTGGAAACCGCCATCACCTGCCACCGCCCAGATCTCCTGATCCTTGGCGGCGAACCACGCACCGATGGCAGAGGGAAGGCCAAAGCCCATCGTCCCAGCGCCGCCTGAAGTGAGCCAGCGATTCGGTTTTTCCAATTGATAGTATTGTGCCGCCCACATCTGATGTTGACCGACGTCCGTAGTCACAATTGCACCGCCGCCTGTCGCCTTCCAAATATCGGAGATGAGATGCGCCACATACAACTTGCCATCCTCCTCCCAATTCATAATGGAGCGCGAGTCGGCTTCGTTCTTCCAGCCGTTGATCTCTTCGAGCCATTCATCGTGATCGTATTCATCCACAAGCGGGATCAGATCGCTCACGACAGTCTTCACATCACCAACCAAAGGCACATCGATAAACACATTCTTGTGCATTTCAGAGGGATCGATCTCAATGTGGATCTTCTTGGCGCGCGGCGCATACGTTTTCAATGTACCGGTCACGCGGTCATCGAAGCGCATACCGAAAGCCAGGATCAGATCTGAATTCTGGATCGCATTGTTTGCATACGCTTCACCGTGCATACCCATCATGCCAAGGCTCAACGGATGCGAAGCCGGGAACGCGCCCAGTCCCAACAGTGTGCTTGCCACCGGCGTTTGCGTCTTCACTGCGAACTGCATCAACGCTTCTTCAGCTTGCGACATGATCACGCCATGTCCGCACAGGATGATCGGCTTATGCGCCTTCTCGATCAATGCCACCGCATCATCCAACAAATTGCGCGGCGAACGCGTCACGGGTTGATAGCCAGGCAATTTTGGTTCATCGGGATACACAAACTCACACGATTCAACTTGTGCGTTCTTGCAAATATCCACCAACACCGGACCGGGTCGTCCACTGCGTGCGATATAAAATGCCTCGCGGATCACTGTAGCAATGTCTTCGGCACGCGTGACAAGATAATTATGTTTCGTGATCGGCAGAGTAATGCCAGTCACATCCACTTCTTGAAACGCATCGCCGCCGATCAAATGCGCCGCGACCTGTCCCGTGATGAACACAACGGGAACCGAATCCATCATCGCGGTCGCGATGCCCGTCACCAGATTCGTCGCACCGGGTCCTGAAGTTCCCATCGCCACGCCAACCTTGCCAGAAGCGCGGGCATATCCATCCGCCATGTGCGCGCCGCCCTGCTCATGCCGCACCAACACATGATGGATCGGATAATTCAACATCGCATCGTAGATCGGCATGTTCGCGCCGCCCGGATAACCGAATACCACTTCCACACCCTCGCGCACCAAACACTCCCAAAGAATTTCTGCACCTTTTTTCTTCATGCTCTTCTCCTTATGTAATATCCGTTCTCAGACGTGCGTTAATTAATCCGTTGCCAACACCGCGCCTGTATCTGCGCTGGTGACAAAATACGAATACCGCTTCAACCACTTGGATGTGACTTTGGATTCAAACGGAGGCAACGCATCCAGCCGACTCTGGATCTCCGCCTCGCTCAATCTCACATTGAGGCTGCGTGCCACCAAATCGATTTGGACGATATCCCCAGCCTTCAACGCCGCAATCGGACCACCCGCCGCAGCTTCGGGTGAAACGTGACCGATACAGGCACCGCGCGTGCCACCGCTGAAGCGACCATCGGTGATCAACGCGACCTTATCGCCGAGTCCCTGCCCCATGATCGCGGACGTGGGCGAGAGCATCTCCTGCATCCCCGGTCCACCTTTCGGACCTTCATAGCGGACAACGACACAATCACCGGCTTTGACCTTGCCAGCCAAGATTCCAGCCATCGCTTCGTCTTGTGATTCAAAGATCACAGCAGGGCCTTCGAACTTCATCATCGGCGCACTCACGCCACCGACCTTTACCACTGCGCCTTTGGGAGCCAGGTTGCCAAATAGAATCGACAATCCACCGCGCTTGGAGTGAGCATTTTCATAACGTCGAATTACTTCTTCATCTTGAATATCTTTGCCTTGAATGGATTCCCCCAGGGTCTTGCCTGTCACTGTCAAACGATCAAAGTGCAACATGCCTGTCCCCCGCTGGACTTCGTTCAATATCGCAGGGATGCCGCCTGCGCGATGCACATCTTCCATATGCCACTTACCAGCGGGACTCACCTTGCAGATGTGCGGCACCTTATCTGCCACGGAGTTGATGCGCTCGAGCGGATAATCCACACCCGCTTCGTTCGCTAATGCCAGTGTGTGCAACACGGTATTAGACGAACCGCCCATCGCCATATCCAGCGCAAAGGCATCGTCTATGGCTTCGGGGGTCACAATATCACGTGGCTTGATGTCGCGTTCGATCAAAGTCATTACTTGTTTTGCAGCGGCTTTCGCTAACGCTTCACGCTCAGGGGTCTTTGCTAATGCCGAGCCGTTATAAGGCAGGGCTAAACCAAGAACTTCCATGAGGCAGTTCATCGAGTTGGCGGTAAACATCCCGGAGCAAGAGCCGCAAGATGGGCAGGCAAATTTCTCGAGCAGCGTGAGGCGCTTTTCGTCGATCTTGCCCGCTGAAAACGCACCGACACCTTCAAAGACGGAGATCAAATCCAGCACTTCGCCTTCGGGCGTCATGCCGGCTTTCATCGCTCCGCCAGAGACAAAAATGGTCGGCACGTTGACGCGCATCGCGGCCAGCAACATGCCCGGCACGATCTTGTCACAGTTCGGGATGCAGACCATCGCATCGAAACGATGTGCTTCGATCATGGTCTCGACGCAGTCAGCAATTAATTCACGGGAAGGAAGCGAGTACTTCATCCCCATGTGACCCATTGCGATACCATCATCCACGCCGATGGTGTTGAACTCGAACGGCACCCCGCCCGCCGCGCGGACAGCATCCTTTACCAGTTTGCCAAATTCCTGTAAATGCACGTGCCCAGGCACGACATCCACATACGAATTGACGATGGCAACGAACGGCTTGTTGAAATCCTCGTCCTGCAAACCAGTGGCGCGTAACAACGCACGATGAGGCGCCTTTTCATATCCTTTTTTGACCATATCTGAACGCATGATTGCTCCTTGATTGACCCAGCTAAACTTACGTTTGCAAACAACACCTGTAAACAATAATCGTCTCGAACGGAGTTGCCGGGCGTTGAATTGACTTACAAAAAGAGCCGCCCGTGGTTAGGGCGGCTCTTTGTTTTCACTCAGTGTTTTACTTCGTTCTCACCGTTGCCATCCTAACCACAAATAAGTCCTTGATAATAAGGACTACAATAAGGACGACAATAAGCGAGAGGGAAAACAGTGTGTTCATTGGCTGGTTGTTTCGCACGATTATAGGCTCATTTGAGAATAAGTCAAGGGTTATTCCATAAAACTATGAACCATTGCCGAACAAGCCACATCATGGTAATTTCAACCCTAAGTACATAATAGTTGTAACATCTTAAAATGAAAAAATATTGACTGTCCCTCTTGTCACGGCTACACTTACAGTATTCTACAATAAGGATTATTCACATGAAAATTTTCGTACCAGGGCGTATTTGTTTATTCGGTGAACACTCAGATTGGGCGGGCGGATATCGCCGCATCAACGCAGATATTGAAAGGGGTTATACATTGATCTGCGGCACCGATCAAGGCATCCATGCCGATGCATCCTCACACCCAACATCCCTGATCCTTTCTACAGTATTGCCAGATGGTACAAAGGTGGGTCCTTATGAGATACCCATGGAACCAAAGGCTTTGCTAGAAGAAGCAGGCAAAGGGACATTCTGGAGTTACGCCGCTGGCGTAGCCTATCAAGTGGTTACCAATTACCGTGTACGCGGACTCATTATCGATAACTATCAAATGGACCTCCCCATCAAAAAGGGACTGTCCTCCAGCGCTGCCATCTCTGTGTTGACCGCACGCGCCTTTAACCGTGTCTACGATTTAAAGATGACTGTTCGCGGTGAAATGGAACTTGCCTATCAAGGCGAGATCACCACCCCCTCCCGCTGTGGTCGCATGGACCAAGGGTGTGCTTTCGGGAACCGTCCCGTATTGATGACCTTCGACGGTGACCGCTTGGACACAGAAGAAATACAGGTTAACGCAGAACTTCATTATGTACTCGTTGATTTGCATGCCAAAAAAGATACAGTCGAGATCCTCGCCAAGTTAAATAGAAGCTATCCCTTCGCTGATAACGAATTGGAAGAGGGTGTTCAAGAACTGCTCGGCCCTATCAACAAACGGATCGTTAATCAGGCAAAGGAAGCACTCCACGCTGGCGATGCACAAAGGCTTGGCGCATTGATGACCGAAGCACAAGCTTTCTTCGATAAATATGCCACACCTGCCTGCCCCGAAGAACTGACCGCGCCTGTCCTGCATAAAGTATTGAACTACGAACCTTTGAAACAACATATCTGGGGTGGCAAGGGTGTCGGTTCACAAGGTGACGGCACTGCTCAATTCCTGGCTCGTAGTGAAGATGACCAACAGGCCATCATCGAGATCATCGAACGGGACCTCAACATGTCCTGCCTCAAGTTATCGCTCAAGCCGGCGCACAAGGTCCGCAAGGCGTTGATCCCTGCCGCAGGCTACGGGACTCGTATGTTCCCCGCTTCGAAGGCCACAAAGAAAGAACTCTTCCCAGTCATTGACCGTGACGGTATCGCCAAGCCCGCCATCCTCCTTATTGTGGAAGAGGCGCTACAGGCAGGCATCGAGGAAGTCATTATCATCGTACAAGAAGAAGATCTCGATGAGTTCCGCTTCCTCTTCAACGAACAAATTTCCATCGAGAACTACAACAAACTGCCTGCCCACTTCAAGGACTATGCACGTTATCTATTGGAGATTGGGCGACACGTCAAATTCAGCATACAAACAAGGCAAGAAGGTTTCGGTCACGCCGTATATTGCGCCCGCGAATTGATCGGCGATGAACCTTTCCTCTTAATGCTCGGCGATCACATCTATCGCTCCAACACCGAGCGAAATTGTGTCCAACAACTCATGGATGCTTATCACCAACATGGCACAAGCATTGTCGGCTTGAAGCGCACGCCCGAATCACAGATTGCCGCATTCGGCACAGTGGCAGGCGTATGGCTCGAAGCCGAAGAACTGCTCAACGTCACTGAGTTTGCCGAAAAACCAAATACCGATTACGCACGTACGCACCTGCTCGTGCCTGGCCTTCCTGATGGTGAATATCTCACACTGTTCGGGCAATACATTATCAAACCGCAAATCTTCAACTATCTCGAAGAACATATCCACAACAACGTGCGTGAAAAAGGCGAGTTCCAACTCACATCCGCCATTGACCGCCTGCGACAAGAAGATGGCTTCCACGGTTTGGTCATCAACGGCAAACGTTACGATATTGGCCTGCCCGATTATTATCTTGAGACACTCAAAACTTTCCGCACAGATGATTAACCTTGACTCATTTCCGTCACTGGCATAGAATACCGCCCAACATGAACAAACACCACTTCTTCGGTATGACCATGTCCACAACTACCTCCGGTACGCACCGTGAGGCGATTGTGCATGGAAGAAAATAACCGAAGCAAGGTTATCGAAACACACAGCGCCTCACGGAAACGTGAGGCGTTTTATTTTGCACAGACTTCCGAAGTCTTTGAGACTTCGGAAGTCTAAGGAGCCATTATGTCAAAAACACTTGTAATGAAATTTGGAGGAACATCCGTTGGGTCTGCCAATGCGCTCACGAACGCAACCCAGATCATTCGAGATGCAAAAAAGGATTGGGACAGAGTCGTCGTTGTAACATCTGCCATGGCGGGCGTGACGAATCTACTATTGGACTCAGCCGCTTCAGCTTCGCAAGGGTTGGCTGATTCGTTGCCCCAAGCCGAATCCACGCTGAGACAAAAACACTTCGACGCCCTCGATGCGCTCGTCAAAGACGAAAGCCTTCGTGAGCAGGCAAAACAAAAGATCAACGCATTGATCCTTTCGTTTGTGAACCTGTGTAGCGCGATGGCTGTCCTTGGTGAAGCCAGCCCGCGCGCCATGGACGCAGTTGCCTCGATAGGTGAACGAATGAGCATCCATTTATTGGCGGCAGTGGCAAACAGTGATGGGATAAAAGCCCAAGCCATTCAGTCCTCCGAGTTTGTAGTAACCAACGACCACTTTCAGAACGCCCACCCCGACTTCAAAGTTACAACCGAAAAAACTAGAGCTCTCTTGAATCCATTGTTGGATAAAGACATTGTCCCCATCACAACAGGCTTCATCGGCGCAACACCCGAAGGCGTGATCACAACTCTCGGCCGAGGAGGAAGCGATTATTCCGCCGCGATCATCGGCTCCGTCCTCCCTGCTGACGATGTCTGGATCTGGACAGACGTGGATGGCGTCATGACCACCGACCCACGCATTGTGCCAAATGCAGTCACTTTGCCAGAGATCAGTTACAGTGAGATCGCTGAGCTTGCCTACTACGGAGCGAAAGTCCTGCACCCTAAAACCATCCGCCCAGTAGTGGACGCAGGGATCGGTCTACGAATCTGTAATACGTTCAACCCGAGTCACCCAGGCACAAGATTGATCGCCAGCAAAAGCAATGGCAAAGTCAATGGCAAAGTCGTCAAAGCAGTGACTGCCATCCGCAAACAAAGATTGATCACAATCGAAGGCCGTGGCATGCTTGGCGTCCCTGGCGTGGCGGCACGCGCATTCGGTGCGGTGGCTTCAACAGGCACAAGTGTCCCGCTCATTACACAGGCTTCATCGGAACAATCCATTTGTTTTGCTGTACCATCCGAACTTGGCCCCACAGTGTTATCGGCGCTTGAAAACGCATTTGCTGAAGAGATCAAAGACGAAGACATTGACCGCGTCTGGTCAACCGAAGATGTTTCGATCATTACCGTCGTCGGCTCAGGGATGCGGCACACGCCCGGTGTTTCGGGTAAGGTCTTTAGCCAACTCGGCGAAACCGACATCAACATCCTAGCCATCGCGCAGGGCTCATCGGAAGTATCCATCAGTCTCGTTGTAGATTCGGCGGATACGGAAGGTGCCGTGAAAGCGTTGCATGAATTAATTATTCAATAACACGTAGGGGCGACCAGCTGGTCGCCCCTACATAAAGAAATCAAAGGAGAAATCATCATGCCCCAATCCCCCATCCCCGTAGCCGTGCTTGGCGCGACGGGTTCTGTTGGTCAACGATTCATTTCATTGCTGGATAATCATCCCTGGTTCAAAGTGGTTGCACTTGCCGCCTCTGATCGTTCTGCGGGAAAGAAATATGCAGAAGCTACTCGCTGGGTGCTCGATACGCCCATGCCCGATTACGCCAAGGACATGGTCATCGTCCCTGCCAACACGGATGCCGTGCAGGCAAAGATCGTTTTTTCTGCTCTTCACACAGAAATAGCAACCGAACTTGAACCACAATTTGCAAAAGCAGGTTCGGCAGTGTGTTCGAATGCGTCATCCTATCGGCGCGGCGAAGATGTGCCATTGCTCCTGCCTGAGATCAACGCCGATCACATTCAACTCATCAAAGCACAACGCCAGAACAAAGGTTGGAGCGGATGTATCGTCACGAACCCGAATTGCACGAGCACGGGTCTCACGATCGCGCTGAAGGCTCTCGATAATGCATTCGGTGTGAAAAAAGTTTTCATGGTTTCGATGCAGGCACTTTCAGGAGCGGGTTACCCTGGCGTCCCTTCGCTTGATATTATGGACAATGTGATTCCCAACGTCGGCAACGGCGGCGAAGAAGAAAAAGTGGAATGGGAACCACGCAAGATGCTTGGCAAATTCAATAACGACAAAATCGAATTGGCGAACATTCAATTCAGCGCACACACGAATCGTGTGGCTGTCATTGATGGACATACGGTTTGTGCGAGTGTGCAACTCGATAAGTCTGTTGAGCCTGAAGTTGCGATACAAGCATTGCGTGAGTACACAGCTCCACTATCAGCGAGGGAACTGCCGTCGTCACCGCGACCAGCTATCGAGGTCAGAGATGAAGCGGATCGCCCTCAGCCGAGACTCGACCGCTTGGCAGGAAAAGGCATGACGACCGTAGTAGGCCGCGTGCGAAGAGATCCCATCCTTGATCTTAAATTTGTTGTGCTTTCACACAATACGATTCGTGGTGCGGCAGGTGCATCCATTTACAATGCAGAATTGCTCGTTAACGAAAGTTTATTGTAAATGCCCTTGACACATCTTTCATCGGCATGATATAACCCGCCCAATTAAATATTCGCTCTTATCCAGAGAGGCGGAGGGACCGACCCTTTGAAGCCTCGGCAACCAGACAATTGTTATGGTGCCAAATTCGGCAAATAAGAATGGCGTGTGTCATTCATATCTGGAAGATGAGAGGACGGTATAGTCTTATGCCTCTTCTTGTACTTTCAGAAGAGGTAAATTTTTTAATCCCCTAAAGGGGATGCATACCTCTTCTGTGGGCGATAAAACTTTAAAGAGGAGTTTCTAAAATGTCCAGTATCAAAGATCGCAAGTTAGGTTTCGCCACCCGCCAGTTACACGCGGGATACACACCCGACCCCACCACAGGGAGTCGTGCGGTGCCGTTGTATCAAACAACGAGTTATCAGTTCAAGAGCACAGAACATGCCGCTAATTTGTTCGCACTCAAAGAGTTGGGAAACATCTACACCCGTTTGATGAACCCAACCACCGATGTGCTCGAACAACGCATTGCCGATCTCGAAGGCGGTGTTGCCGCACTCGCCGCAAGCTCTGGTCATGCCGCGCAAGCACAGGCAATCTTTACCTTGTGCAACGCAGGTGACCACATCGTTTCATCGTCACGTTTGTATGGCGGAACGTACAACCAGTTCAAGTACACCCTGCCCAATCTGGGAATTGACGTCACGTTCGTTGACCCAACCAACCCGAAGAATTTCGAAGCAGCAATCAAGCCGAACACCAAGATCATCTACGGCGAGACCTTGGGCAACCCCGATATTTCCGTGTTCCCCTTCGAGGAAGTTGCCGCGATCGCCAACAAACACAAGCTCGTGTTGATGATCGATAACACCTTCGCCACGCCGTATCTCTTCCGCCCGTTCGAATGGGGCGCACACATCATCACGCATTCCACCACCAAGTTCATTGCCGGGCACGGCACATCCATCGGCGGCATTATTGTGGATGGCGGCAACTACGATTGGAGCAACGGCAAGTTCGCAAACTTCAACACTCCCGATCCTTCGTATCACGGCTTGGTGTATTCCTCCATCGCTGCGGCGGGACTTCCCCCATTCGCCATCAAAGCGCGTGTACACGTGTTGCGCGACATCGGCGCGTGCCAGTCACCGTTCAACTCCTGGCAGACCATTCAGGGCATCGAAACATTGAGCCTGCGCATGGAACGTCACGTACAGAACGCGCAAGCCGTTGCTGAGTTCCTTGAGGCTCATCCGAAAGTCAGTTGGGTCAAATACCCCGGTCTCAAGAGTCACCCCGATTACGCTCTCGCCAAGAAATATTTACCCAAAGGCGCAGGCGCAATCCTCGGCTTCGGTATCAAAGGCGGCGTGGAAGCTGGCAAGAAGTTCATCGAAAGTCTGCAACTCTTCAGCCACCTTGCCAACGTCGGTGATGCACGCAGTCTTGCCATTCACCCTGCCACGACCACACACAGTCAACTCAGCGCCGAAGATCAGATCTCGGCTGGCGTGAGCCCCGATTTCATCCGCTTGAGCATCGGTCTCGAAGACTTCGAAGACATCAAGTGGGATCTGGAGCAAGCGCTCGGCTAATGATGAATGCTGATTGAGAAATGATGAATAAACCTCTTGCAAAAGTCGCAAAATATCCAAATGCATGAACGAGGATTGCAGGCTTTTGCAAGAGGTCAATCAGTAATTTGCCAGACACTCTCAGGAATTAATTATGCCGTACGACCCAACTGATCTGAAAAATCGGACCAAGGCTTATGCACTACGTATCATTAAGTTGTATCAAGCCCTTCCGAAAAGTGGCGAGGCGCAAGTGATTGGAAAGCAAGTCCTACGCAGCGGAACATCAGTTGGGGCACAATATCGTGAAGCCTGCCGTGCAAAATCTCAATCAGACTTCATCAACAAAATGGAAGGTAGTTTACAAGAGCTGGATGAAACTGGATACTGGCTTGAACTCCTTACCGAGAGCAACATTGTGCCAGCCGAAAGGCTTGGCGACCTTCAGAAAGAGACAAGTGAATTGACAGCAATCTTTGTGGCATCTGTAAAAACCACAAAGAAAAACCGAGCCGCCTAATTCATCATTCATCATTCAGAAATCAGCATTTAAAAACCATGCCTGTAAAAATCCCTTCCACACTTCCCGCACGTGCGATCCTTGAAAAAGAGAACGTCTTTATCATGGGCGAAGAACGCGCCTCCACGCAGGATATCCGTCCGATGCGCGTGGCGATTCTCAACCTCATGCCCACCAAGATCGCCACTGAAACTCAACTCTTGCGCCTGCTTGGCAATTCCGCTTTGCAGGTGGATGTGACCCTGGTGCATACCGCCACGTACGAATCCAAAAACACTGACGCCGAGCACCTGCTCACGCACTATGTCACTTTCGAAGAGATCAAGGATCAAAAGTTCGACGGTCTCATCATCACAGGTGCGCCTGTCGAACAAATGAAGTTCGAAGATGTGGATTATTGGGAAGAACTCAAGCAGATCATGGATTGGTCTGAGGAAAACGTCGAATCCAATTTCTATATTTGTTGGGGAGCACAAGCCGCGCTTTATCATCGCTACGGAATCCCGAAATATGACCTGCCCCGTAAGATGTTCGGCGTCTTTGAGCATCGCGTCCTTTCACGGACCGAGAAACTGCTTCGCGGATTCGACGACATTTTCTACGCCCCCCACTCCCGTCACACCGAGATCCGCCGCCAAGACATTGACCCCGTCAACGAATTGCAGATCCTCGCAGAGTCCGATGAAGCAGGTGTGTACCTCCTTGGCTCCAAAGATGGGCGTCACATCTTCGCCACGGGGCACTCCGAATACGATCCGTTCACACTTAAAGCAGAATACGACCGCGACGTGAACAAGGGACTTCCCATTCACGTCCCGAAAAATTATTATCCCAACGACGATCCGACTCAAACGCCCCACGTCCGCTGGCGTGGACATGCCAACTTGTTGTACGTCAACTGGCTCAACTACTACGTCTACCAAGTCACACCTTATGACCCGAACCAGATCCCCACGGGCTCAACTCGCAGCGATTTTTAAAAGTACGGTGGTTGAGTAGCCTTGAGCGTTCGTTGCGAAAGGCGTATCGAAACCACCAATAAGCAAAGAGATTTTTGTTACAAGATAATTTCTAGTAACTGTTGGTTTCGATACCTTCGTACTCAACCAACGAGTTATTTATAAAGAAAGCGTCTGCCATGACCACTCCCCGCAAATTCGGTTTCACCACCCGCCAACTTCACGAAGGCTTCACATCCGATCCCACAACGGGGAGCAAAGCAGTCCCCATCTACCAAACATCCGCATACAACTTGCAAAGCACGGAGCGCGCCGCACGTCTATTTGCTTTGCAAGAATCAGGCAACATCTATACACGCATCTCGAACCCAACCACTAACGTCTTCGAGACTCGCATGGCAAGCCTCGAGGGTGGAGTCGGCGCATTGGAAGTGTCATCAGGCCACGCCGCACAAATGACCGCGATCCTGACCCTCTGTGAAGCGGGCGACCACATTGTCTCCACATCCACACTCTATGGCGGCACCGTCACACAATTCAAGTATAGTTTCCCACGCATCGGTATCAACGTCACACTTGTTGACCCCACCGATCCCGAAAACTTCCGCCGCGCCATCCAACCCAACACCAAGATCATTTATGGCGAGACCGTCAGCAACCCGCTTGGCAACGTCTTTCCATTTGAAGAAGTCGCCGCCATCGCAAAAGAACACGGCATCCCGTTGATGATCGACAACACCTTCGCCACGCCCTATCTTTGTCGTCCGTTTGACTGGGGCGCAGACATCGTGACCCACTCCACAACAAAATTCATCGGCGGACATGGCACATCCATCGGCGGTGTGATCGTGGATAGCGGCAAATTCAATTGGACAAAAAGCGGACGCTTCCCCAACTTCACCGAGCCTGATCCTTCCTACCATGACGTTGTCTACGCTGACGATTTCGGGCATCTCGCATTTATCTCGAAAGCCCGTGCTGGGGTCCTGCGTGATTTCGGCACATGCCAACAACCCATCGCCTCGTGGTTCTTCCTGCAGGGACTTGAAACTTTATCCTTACGCATGGACCAGCACGTCAAGAACGCACAAGCCGTCGCCGAATTTTTAGAGAAACATCCCAAGGTCAATTGGGTTGCATATGCAGGTTTGCCAAGTCACGCTGACTATCAACGTGGAAAGAAATACCTCCCCAATGGGACAGGCGCCGTCGTGGGCTTCGCCGTCAAAGGTGGACGCGAAGCAGGCGCAAAATTTATTGATAACTTGCAACTATTCAGCCACGTTGCTAACCTCGGTGACGCCAAATCACTAGCCATTCATCCCGCCAGCACGACACACTCTCAACTCTCCGAACAAGAACAGATCGCCGCAGGCGTCAGCCCTGATTTCATTCGGTTGAGTATTGGACTTGAAGACATCGAAGATATTCTCTGGGATTTGGACGAGGCATTGAACTCATAAGCATGTCACTCTGAGCGTCAGCGAAGAGTCTCTAAAACAATAAACGGGGAAATTGATGGTTGTTGCCTTTTTAGCAGGGAGGTTCTATAATTCTGTCCAAGTGCTTTGCAGAATGGTTCTGCTTAAGACATAGTCGGGCGTGTCACATCAATCAGATTTTCCTAACAAATCATGAAAACTGGGAACTACTTTCAACAATTCAAAGCTATTTTATTTTATGGAATAAGAATCATTGCCGTTCCCACTTTATTAATCAATATATTCTTTGTCTTATTCCTATCAATAGGGCTCAGTCAAGCAATGTGGGATATTGAGCTTATCGACGGGATACTCATATCCCTACTTATCATTACACCCTTTCTTCTCCTCACGTTTTTAGGAATTGTCATTGTCAGCCTTATCATTTCTTTAAATAAAAAATTTTCAGACATCACAGCATTTACCCTCGGGGCATTGATTGGGATTGCCATAGCAGCAACTGGGAACATCGTTTCCTTTTTATTTGAATTAATGAGCTTTGAATTCATTTCTCTACCCAGCATTGTCGCTGTCGTTTCGCTAGCTTATATAGGGCAAAAAACGAACAGGCAATTCAATTTAGAAGCTGAAACAAACTTGGCAGGCTTGGACTTGCGAACAGTCTTATTGCAAGCAACTTCATGGACAATAATGATTGTTTGTATAGGCAGTATTGGCTACTTGTTAGCCAGTGAGGGTTATTTAGATCTTCTGAGTATATATATCTATCTAGGATACGCCTTATCAATTTCCTTGCCCGCCGTCTTTTTGGCGAGATTATTGATTGGATTTCTTGTCAAGAAAATTCCAAAACCCACCTTCTTGAATTGGTCAATATGGCAACGAGTTAATAATGCAATCGGTTGGGCAACTACAGGAGTACGAAAAATAATTGGCAATCATCCAATTCTAAAA
The DNA here is from genome assembly GCA_016721115.1 of Candidatus Defluviilinea proxima. Taxonomy (NCBI): domain Bacteria; kingdom Bacillati; phylum Chloroflexota; class Anaerolineae; order Anaerolineales; family Candidatus Villigracilaceae; genus Candidatus Defluviilinea; species Candidatus Defluviilinea proxima. The sequence continues at coordinate 1,874,264 of JADKIW010000001.1, read as the reverse complement.
ATAGGTGCGTTTATCGTATTGGGTTATGGTGTTTTCTCTGGCATCACTTATCTCATACTAACGACGTCATCTGATCGCGAACTATGGAGAATTACAGATTATGATGTTTCTGAGCCGGCAGTAATTAATGACTTGTTTATTTTCCACGGTTACAAAGAAGATCGTTCAATAGATTGTTATTGTCTTTATGCTGTGGATAAATCAACAGGAAAGATCATTTGGTCTACAGAAAATATTGCACAGCCATACAGTGGCTTCGCCTCCAGCTCATCAACATCCTTTTCAGTCTACACTAGCCTAGAATTAGCATCACAAACAGGTGATTTCGTCTACGTTAGTCTAAACTACCGGAGCTCATACGACACAACAGAGCAAGTTCTTTTCGCATTAAGAAGCAGCGACGGCAAGGTAATCTGGAAAGTTGATGGGGCAATAGATACCAACTCGTTTTCCAACTCTATCAGAGAGATTAATCGAATCTATATTGTTGACAATCAGGGTGATATGCTAGCGATCGACAGTAATACAGGCAAAGAGCTTTGGCGGCGTAATGTTTATCCAATTTACGATGAAGATTACACTTGGTTTACTTTCCATAATGATATAGTCGTTGTCTCGACCCACTCTTCTGAGTGCCTTAAGTGTTGTTGTACTTTTATATCAGACGAGCAACAGTATGAACAAATTGCGACGTATAGCGCAGAAACAGGCCAACCACTATGGGAATCTACCCGACTTGATAGTGGAAGAATTTATACATTCAACAAAACGCTATACATGGCATCCCGTCCATGGGAAAATTCATCTGATATTGATAAAAGAGATGATAATCTTGTAACAGCAATAGATTTAGAAACAGGAAAAGAACGATGGGAGTTGGTTTTTCAAAATGCTCATGAGTTTAGCGTGGCTGCTGGCGCTAAAAACGAAACCATTTTTTTTATCAAAACCTATAAAGGCGGACCGGAAAATTTCCACGAATTAGCCAAACTTATTGTTGTTGATGAGTTCACTGGCACGCCTATCTGGCGCTTTAACGAGGATTTTTCTCATGGCAATCTTGGGTATCTCATCAATGGCGACTCGGTATATATAGGTACAGAGAATGGCTTTGTTTACTCATTCGATAGTGCGACTGGAAATATCATCTGGAAGACTGAGACAAAACATTTTCCATTTCATTTTGTTATTGAGGGAAACGCCCTAGTTACAGTTTATGAAGAGAGTTATGTGTCTGCACTGGATACTAAGACTGGATCGCAAAAATGGAAGTTAGACCTTGGCATTGATGAAAGTTGGTCGATTTTTTGGGATGAAATTATAGGAAATAACAACAATACTGTGTTTATCGCGGGAAATAATAACCAAAGAATATATGCGATTGATATTGATACTGGAAACCAGCTTTGGACATGGAGACACTTTCGCCCAACAGGTTCAGAATATGAACTTGGCTTTATCGATGATAATGTACTATATATCAGCCAACACCCAAAGCGGAATGTTTTTAGCGTTTTTTTGCCTGCTTATTTTGTTCGTGATGATTGGTATTTTGCCTTGAAAACAGAGCCTTAAGTATAGTTAGCCAGCAAGGCATGCAATGGATATAGTTTATGTTGTGACATTTTCAAACTGAATATCACTAGCGCACTATCCCCACTTCATAACCCGCTCTGGAATCATCTCATCACCCATACACGCCCGATGGTGAACCATCGGGCTATCCATATGAAGCCTGCTAAAGCGGACTCGTGTTCCCATCGAAAGTTGTAGACTTTTGTTGCTGTTGCCAGAACAGCCAAAACGAGTGTTCTTTGCCTGTAAGGAGTTTTTCAATTGAAACAAGCTTATCTCACAATCGACGATGCACCAAGTCGTGATTTCACGGCAAAAATGGAGTTCCTTTACGGGCATAAGATCCCTGCCATCTTTTTTTGTGAAGGGCGCTTTATCCAGCAACGTAAAGAGGCAGTGTGTACAGCCATCGAACGCGGATTTGTTATTGGGAACCATGCTTTTAGTCACCCACATTTTTCAGATCGGTCTGTGGAAGAGTGCAAACAGGAAATCCAAAAGACAGATGAATTGATCGAATCGGTTTATCGGCTTGCTGGCGTTGAATGGTCCGCCAAATATTTTCGTTTCCCTTATTTTGATAGTGGCGGTGACGAGAGCGGAACAGCATACGAATCAAAGTGGAACAGGCCTGCATCAGAATGGTTCCAGTATTCCCGTAAAGAGAGGCGCGACGAACTTCAACAATATCTGCGGGAGTTGGGATATCGTCAACCTCGATTTGAAGGGATCAATCCAAAATATTTTGACACAAACCTGCTAGCGGATGTAGACGTTCGCTGTACATACGATCAAGCGGAATATTGGTTGAATGAAGCGACTGCACCTTGGGGACTATCAGAGGAAGCCGTTATCTTGGCACGGATCGAGGAAGACCTTCCATACGACGGGCGCAGTTTAAATTGCAAAGATACTGTTGACATTATTCTGGTGCACGACCACGAAAAAACCACAGCACTTTTCTATCGTATTATCGAGCGCTACATGGAGAAAGGTATTCAATTCCTGCCTATTCCTTGACGTAACAAGATATGTATCGATCCCAATTTCACTAGCTTGAGGATATTCTCTAGGGCTTGAACGATTCTTTAAACGAGAACAGGTAATATTTACACGGCCAACAACATCCTTGCCCCAAGGAGTATCAAATGTCAACTACCCAGGCAGATATTGCAACGCTAAGCGCCCTCAATAAACGTTTTATCCATAACTTTGTCACAAATGATGTTCCGTCACACAGTGCCATCCTGCATCCTTCATTTAGAACCATTGACACAATGGGCGGTCACATGGATCGCGCCGCATATTTAGAAGAATGGGCCACCGGGTTTGACCCTGATGTCATAACATACTGGGATATGCGCGATGAACGTATTACCTTAATTGGAGATGTTGCGCTGGTAAGTGCCGCAACGAAATGGACCCGAGTTCGCGATGGCGTGGAAACTCAAGGGATGACATGTTACACAGATACGTATATCCGTACGGGAGAAACCTGGCTATGCGTCCTTGCCCAACTCACATCGGTAGCACCCCAAAACTACCCACCAGATAACACAATTGTTGTGAAGTATTTACGCGGGGTACTTCAATAATATAGACCACTCAGTCATATGAAGAACATGAGTCGATAAAGATCGTTATTTACAGCGAGAACAAACCAGCCAACAAAGCGCCAGGCGGATTGAAGTTCCACCCTTAGAGGCTGTTTAATAAATAGGAAAAAGAGGAAAAATCGGGCAAACTTGGATGATGACCAAATCAAACCAAGAATACCCGACTAACCTGAATGATACCGAATGGAAGCAAATTGCGCCATACTTGCCCAGAGCAAAGCGCAAAGGCAGACCACGAGAAATACCTTGGCGAGCGATTATGAATGGCATCTTTTACATTGTCAAAAATGGTTGTGTTTGGCGAGATTTACCACATGAGTTTCCTGCTTGGCAAACAGTCTATTATTATTTTAGACAGTTTGGGAAGAACCGCATGTGGGAAAAGCTTAATACGATCATTCGAGAGCGCGTTCGAATTCAAGCAGGGCGTAGTCCACAAGCGAGTGCAATGATTCTGGATAGTCAAAGCATAAAAAGTGCAGAAGGTGGTGAAAAAATTGGTTTTGATGGTGGCAAACTGATAAAAGGACGAAAAAGAAATGTGATTACAGATACGATGGGGCTCGTAGTTCTGGCCAAAGTCACTGCCGCTGATGTACAAGATGTTTATGCTGGCGAAGAAACTCTGGTGAAATTGAAAAAGAGGAAGTCTCTCAGAGCGCGTTTGCAAAAAATCTTTGCTGATGGTGGTTATCGTGGGCACCTCGTTGATTGGGTCAAAATGAACTTCAAGCTGAGATCACCTTCATCTTGAAGGTAGGCAACCAAAAAGGATTTCAAGTTCTACCCAAACGCTGGGTCATTGAACGAACTAATGCTTGGATCACGCGCAATCGTCGTATGGCTAGAGACTATGAGCGCTTGGTGCAATCCAGTGAGTCTTTTATTTATATCTTGATGATCCGGCTTGGGCTACGACGTCTTGCTAAATTTAAGATTTATTAAACAGCCTCTTAGGGAATATATTTCCCTGCAAACCGACGCAACAATGGTTGTGGAATCGCTTTCGCATTCAACGAGTCCGCGCCCAGGAAGTTTACGAAGCGCGCAAATCCACGAGCCAAGGCTTCTGCAAATACTTCATCTTTTCCGAGGGCTTTATCCTCCAACCACAAGCCCAGAATGATGAAGGTGTTTGTTGTGCGGTCGAGTTTGCTGTCAAAACGGGCAACGAGGCGATCACCCCATAAAACCGGTAGAACGTAATAACCAAACTTACGTTGATGTTCTGGCTTGTACACTTCCCACACATAATCAAACCCAAATAGCTCCTTTGCGCGCCCACGAGCACTGACATGATCCAACGGAGCAAGAAAAACAGCTTCTTCAACGGTGGTTGTATCCAACGGCTTCCAAGCCTTCGGAATACGGCCTGCACTCAGATCGGATATGAGCTTGATGTCTTCACTTACTGCATACTGCATCGTCTTCCACCCCTCTACTTTTACTTCGACGATCTCTCCATCTGCCAACATCTTCTCGAGTAGCCTTTTGGCCGCTCGGTCCGGTTCGCCGCGCCCATAGGAGTCACCTGTGCGCTGAATGCGTGTGATACCGCCAAAACAAATTTCTTTTTTAACCAGAAAACGATCCACCTCTTCTTGCGTCTTTTCGTACACCAGATCAATGGGTGCAACATTTTCCGTCAGCGCATACACTCGCTCGAAGCGTTCCCGGTGATGCATCATCACTTCGCCAGTACGCCACAAATAATACAAAGCTAATGCACTGTCCTTACGCCCACGATAACTCTGCGTCTTTTTGCGGTCTGCCGCTTCAAATTCACGGTTGCTCACAGTTCCACGGTCTTTCAAAATAGCACGTACTTCGATGATGGCTTTTGCATGTTCCTTTGCCATCTGTCGAAGACGTGAGTCACCAGCTACACCATCCCGCTCACGATGCATCACTGTGCGCCAATACGGTAACTCCTCCATTGGGCGGGCGGCTAACCAACCACCCCAATCAAAGAACTTACGTTGTTTGTATGTCACATCTTCCCATGTTTCAGGCTTATATCCGATGACGCGACTGTACAATGAAATATCCTGACTGCGCGCGATGATCTGTAACGGGTCAAGCTGTAAATATTCCATGGCACGCATGGCTTGCTCGGTGCCTTTCAAACCACGCCAGCGTCGCCCAGGCCATATGCCTTGTTTACCAAGGATAAAATGACGAGCAGTTTGAATGTCAATGTTCAACATAGATGTTCAACTACTTCCACTTCGTTACCCGCTCAGGGATTCGACTCTCCCCCACTTCTTCACATAACTTCTTCAAGCGCGGATGCGCTCCCTGCCACTTCAGATCGTTGAGCGTCTCTTTCAACGGGACGTCTGTCCGCAGTGTTGACAACTCTCGGAATAGCAAGGCATTCTCATAGTTCGTCTGTAGGTTCTCAAGTAAAGTCGTTGCACGCCCCAAACTCAGGGGGATCTTCTTCGGGTCTTTGGGAATGGACTCAATGTGTTTGAATTTCGCCAACACCGCCGAAGTGGATTTTTCACCCCAACCTTGAATCCCTGGGTAGCCATCTGCTGAATCACCGACAAGGGCGAGATAATCAGGAATAGATTCGGGACTCACACCAAATTTCTCAACCACACCTTTTTCATCCAACAGGATTTCCCTGCGCCGATCCCAACAAATGACTCGGTCACCGTCCACCATTTGAGTCAAATCTTTATCGACGGAACAAATGACGATCTGCTCAACGGATTTCAGTTTCTTAAACTTCGCCACTGCCGTTGCAATCGCATCGTCCGCTTCAAACTTGACCTGAGGCCAGATCACCAATCCCAAAGCGGATACCATCTTTTCGGCTAATCCAAATTGATTCAAGATGACCGGGTCAACGCCTTCGCTCGATTTATAGCCAGGATAAAGCTTATTGCGAAACGACTCAATCACATGGTCGAAAGCGACCGCTACATGAGTAACCTCGGGGTCAGAAAGGAGCAACATCATACTGCGGATCATTCCAAGCGTGGCGCCGATCTCCAATCCATCTGGAGCTTTCTTCGGTGGTGCACCAAAGTGAGCACGAAATAATTCGTATGTCCCGTCAACGAGGTGGATTTTCATGAAGGTCTCCTATGCCTTGTCACTCTGAGCGACCAGCGGGAACGAAGAGTCTCTGCTTTGTTGAAGGAATCTGCTCGTTTTGACAGAGATCCTTCGCTCCGCTCAGGATGACAATTTTATTTCATCTCAGTCTGAAAACGCTGATACACAACTCCCGTTGGAAGTGTGGACGATTCGATTAGTTTCAAATTCACACGTTTCCCATCAGGGAAGAGTCGCTTGCCAGTTCCAAGCACGAGCGGATACACATGCAGGGCATATTCATCCACGAGGTCATTCTCTATCAGAGCGTGCATCAGGACACTACTGCCATCCATGATGATGTTCTTGCCAGGCTGGCTCTTTAGTTTGCGAATCTCATCGATCACATTTCCGCTGATAACGGTCGAATCCCGCCAGGCATCTGCTGATTTTAACGTGGTGGAAACAACATGCTTTTTGAATCCACTGAACGGATCGTTGGCGGGATCAGGCTCAAACGCTTCGCCGTGAGTCTGCCATGTCTTTCGACCGAGCAACAACGTATCGGCATCAGCAAAGATCTGACCAAAGTGGGCACCAATCTCATCGTGCCAGTAAGGAAGCGTCCAACCGCCGTGGGTGAAGCCACCGTCGGTATCCTCAGTCGGACTGCCAGGCGCCTGAATGACACCATCCAAAGTAATGAACTCGTGAACAATAATCTTTCTCATGGTTAATCTCCTTTTGTTTATAAAGTGATAGCCACATCATATTCCCAAAGAAAGATCGTGTCTTGGAAAAAAACGACATCAAGCGGAATTCGCAGATTGGATGATCTGCGTTGGCGTTTGCCCATAATATCGCCTGAGGGAATTGGTCAGATGTGCCTGATCGAAATACCCGGTTTGATAAGTGGTATCTGAAATTGGAACACCGCTTTGTAAAAGTGAGGCCGCCTGTTTGGCCCGTTCGATCTGCTGAATGGTCTTATAAGACAAACCTGTCACCTGAAGAAAACGTCTTTGGACAGAACGCAGCGAAAGGTCCTGTGTTTTGCCGCGCAGTACGTCTTCCACCACCGGGTCGTGAGTGAGAAGATCTTCCCGTGTTAATTTATCCACAAACGTATCTATATTGTCAAAAGTGGGAAATTCCCATGTATCACCAAACAACTGAAAAGAGTTCTTTACGGTTTCAGGCAAATGAATTTCTTTATCCACGAATCTACTGACCGGGAGTGAAGGCATGAAGGCACCGTGTTTGAAAATGACACCCAGGAATTCGGCATCCTCGGGGATCGGCGCAGGTGAAACTTTTGTTTCAGGTCCGCGAATGCTCAAAGTGACTCTCCCCTTCTGTTTCGTAATCACCATCTCCCAGTTGCTAGCAGCCGTCGACAAGAACGAGCCGCCACCTACACTGCGCGCTCGATAAACAGTTTGTACAAAAGGGGAATCGGATAATTGAGTGCCGAGATCAACGATCATTAAAAGTGTTCCTGTCTACGAATAAATCTTTTGAAGATTACACCTTTTTCCACACAGATACATATTTCTTGCGATATTTCAAATCTGACTCTAATTCTATCAAATCCAAAGCCTTCTCCTTGATCTCACTGGATGTGGTAGCTTCGTAGAGACTACGTAGCCCAACTAGAATATCATAGCGGATGAGAGATCCGTTCTTTTCCTTAACGCATTCCTGATACCGTTTCTCCAGGCCTTTCACCACTAATATCTGCGCATTCTTACCGCCCAACCCTACCTTCCAAATAGATTGAAGGCAGTGCCGGGCTGTGACGAACTTTTCATCTTTTGTCACAGCGAGGAGTTTATCAAAGTCTTTGAACATTCGGCCTTTCGGGTCACTTTTGCCAAGATTGGCAAGCAACTGTGCTGAAATAGCGCGCACGTGATTGTCCTTGTGAGTTAACCCATCAACCAGTTCATCCCATGCCATGTATGTCCAGTCCACGGGTTTTTCGGTCTCTTCCATGAGAACCGTATAGGCATTGTTTTGCAACTCCCCGTCTGTGGAACGGATATTATCCAAGTGCATACGGATGGTTTTATCCATACTTGCTTCAGGCGGCCCCTTTGATAAACGAAAAGATAATCCCTTTGCCTTGAGCGCTTCACGCAATGTACTTATGGCATTCTTTCCCATGCCGTGTAATTGCATGAGTTCCTCTTCGCTGACCTTGGTCAGATGGTCGAGATAAGTGATGCCTGCGCTTTGAAGCGCTCGTTGAGCGGGAGCCGCCAATTTGGGAAGCTCTATATGCTTCATTTCTTCTTTTTTTCCGCCATATTAAAATCCACAGCCGCACGGATTAATTCTTTGAGTGCCTTTTCATCAATCTTATCGTTCTCGCCAATATCGATTGCGCGTGTAGCTTTTGCTTCAAGGCCAGCATTGAAGAGACCTTTCGGGTCTGGTAAAGAAGCACCTTTGAAAAAATTCAACTTGATGTGGTCTTTGAAAACTCCGCTGGCAACTACATTGTCTTTATATACCCACACGGGGACACCCCATTTCCATTCTTCAGTGACTTCAGGCGCGGTTTTCAAAATCAGTTCACGGAATTTAGCAATCCACTTTCCGCGCCAATCTGTGAGTTCCTTGATAAATTTGTCGATCTCTTGTGAGGGAGTCAGTGCCATTTTATACAGTCTCCTATTTTTGTAACTTGATCAAATCTTTCAAGGCTTTTTCCAGCGTTGGTTTCTTTGCCTTCACATCCTTTATATCCTCAAAATAAGCCATACGTCTATCTTTATAATCCCCTTCCAACAATTTGCTCTTGATTTTCGAAATCTGTGGATTATGGAACACAAGATGAATGCGCTTTTCATCTCGGAGATTAAACGTCACAAGATATTCGCCTTTGTAATTGAAGGATGGAGCTTTCCATTTAATTTCTTCATTGATGTCTTTATTCACACCTTTGATAATGGACCGCACCGCCTCCACTTCCGCCTTGAGCGGGTGACTGAGATTCTCGAGAAATTCATTCACCTTGTCAGTGCGGTTGACGAGTGAGCCGTTCTTGTTCGGCTTCTCCCCTGCTTGCCCATGTTTGAAGGACAAGCCCTGGGCCTTCAATGTATCACGTAGAATGCCAAGCGCTTTGGGTCCCATTCCATGTAACTGAGCAATCTCCGCTTCTGTGACTTTGGTCAACTGCTTTAGAGTGGTGTATCCCGCTGCTTCCAAGGCACGTGTGGCAGGAGCGCCGATCTTGGGAAGATCACTTTTACTTTGAGAATCTTTCGTCATGCAGGTTCCCCTTCGGGTAATACTGCAACTTCGTTTTCTTCCATGTAGCGCTTCGAGAGCAAGCCGTAGTATTTCGTGTTCATCGCGATCAATGTGACGATCAAGCCAATGATACCTGTTACCGTAAAGACGAGGGCAATACCACGATCCGCTCCCGTGCCGAACCAACTGCCGATCAGTTCAACGCCTGCACCGACGGTCATAAAGGGGATGAAAAACAATTCGGTAACAGGACCAATCATAAAGGTCGTCAGAGGCGAGGCGGACATTTCCACGCTTTGGGCAAAGCCGAAGACACGTCCCTGCCTTTCGAGCGGGACAACTTTCTGGATGACGGTATGTTCCGCCGCTTCAATAAATGGAACAACGCTGATGTAAATGAACATGCCGATGCACAGCAACACGATGGACGGCTGGATGGTGAAAACGCTGGAGATAATCCAAATAACGATGTTGGCGGCAAACATGGCGAAGATGGGGTTTTTGCCCAAACCGAATTTTGCGATGAGGAGGCCGCCGACGATAAAGCCGCAACTGAGGACTGCCCACAGCACGCCCCACACCTGAACCGAAACCAGCGACAGTCCGTAGGCGTCCATCAAGCCCATGAAGACGCCGCCCAAAAAGTTATTGAAGGTGCTGAAGAAGATCAACGCGATCAAGCCAGGGATGGCGATGACTACAGCGAACGTGCCACGCAAATCCACTTTGGGAGGTTGACCTTCGAGATGGACGATCTCCTTTTCTGGAATGTCCGTGAAGAAAAGATGTACGATCGAAAGAGTCATCACAACCATTGCAAGGATCAAAACGAGGTACATGCCCGAATGTGCGACAAGGAATCCACTGACGGCGGATGTGATGAGGAAGATGACGCCCGTTGTTGTGCCAACGAGACCATTTGCCTTGTCACGAGAATCTTCGGGGATGAGGATCGTGACCAATGTTGGCAGTGCGATGCCACGCAGGTTGCCTGCGATCACGCCGAGAAGCAGAAGTGGGACGAAGACCCAGAGTGTAGGGCTAGTGGGATTTTTCCATGTTTCGGCGGGGACGTTCAGGTACATCACAAATCCAATCACATAAATGAAGAGTGAAACAAAGCCCGAAAGGATCATGACGTTCTTTTTCTTGTTATGGTCAACAAGACTGCCGAACCAGATGCCCGAGACAGCAACAGCAACGAGATAAATGCCCGAAACAACAGAGGTCGCTGTGACGGATTTTGTTTCAAGATAGATAAAGAAGATCATCGCAAACCAGACGGTCATGTTGGTGACGTTGGCGAGGAGGGTATTACCGAGTATTTGATAAAAGGTTTTCACAAAATTTTTTCCTTTACGAAACGACTACTTTAAGACGCGATAGTGAATATGGGTGGCATGTGGAGAGTCAAGAACCCTGTCTTTTTCTAGCTGACTACTTTTTATGCCCAAATTTTCAAATAAGCGCACACCATCACCGAGGAGGATCGGCACATGGTTAATTTGTATTTCGTCGATCAGACCTGCGCTGAGAAATTGTTGAGCAATATCAGCTCCCATTAAACGGATGTCTTTATCACCTGTAACTGCTTGAGCCTGTCGAAGTGCACTTTCGATGCCGTCGGTTACAAAAGTAAAGGTTCCGCTCTTCTTTATTAACGGTTCGCGCTTCTTGTGGGTAAGCACAAAAGATGGCACAGGAAAAGGAACATCTCCCCACAGATCCACACCGACTTCGAATGTGCGATTCCCCAGTATCACTGCTCCCGTTTTCGCGAACATCTCGCGTTCCACGTCAGCGTCCACTTTATCTTTAGGTGTGCTGAATAGCCAGGTATGAAGGTTCTCGCCGTTCACGCCCATGGGATATTCTTTACTCACATTCGCACCTGCGATAAAACCGTCCAGTGACATGGACATATCTAAAACGACTTTGCTCATGTCGAATCCTATTTTGGGATGATGTTTTGATTCAAGTGGAACAAGTTTGTCGGGTCATATTTCTTTTTGATCTGACCGAGTCTCTTCCAAGTGTCGCCCGGATACGCCGCGCGGACTCGTTTTTGGTCTACCGCGCCAAGGAAGTTGACGTAGGCGCCTTTGTCGCTTTGGCGTAATTTCTTTTCATATTTAGTGACCCAAGCCTCATGCTGTTCTTTTTCATCTGGGTTTCCATACAAGGCGGCGAGGTTTGCCATGATCTTGGATTCGCGATGGGCAAATGCTGTCGCATCGGCAGGGACGCGCCCCATTGCACCGCCGAGCACACGCAACTGAGTCACAGCCATCATCGCTGTGGATTTTGCTAAAGTATCGAGCATGAATTGTGCAACAGAACTATCCACGTGATCGAGGAACATCGTGGTGGAAACCGCCACGGGATGATATCCGCCTTGTTCAGGGGGGAACATTTCAGTATATGCCATTGGGTGCAGCATATCTGCGTGAGGTGTGGCAATCACGCGGAATTTGGAGATGACTTGTTCCCCTGTTGTCGCGTCACCTGCGTAGAACATCATCGCCAATAAAATCAGCTTACCATGTAATTCTTGTGGAAGGAAAGGCATGGGCGGTGCGGGCATCACATTCAGGATGGCGGAAAGTTCGTCGGGAGCTGAATCAGCTTCGGCTAAGAAAGAAGCGATAGCGTCCGCTGTGGCTGGCAGAACTAACATCCCACCGTAGCCTTGATCCAATTTATGAAGCTTGAACTTGAAGCGCGTCGCTACGCCGAAGTTACCGCCTCCACCGCGGATCGCCCAGAAGAGATCGGCGTGAGAAGTTTCGTCAACGTGAAGTAATTGACCATCGGCAGTAACAACTTCCGCGGCGAGCAGGTTATCGATGGTCAAGCCATATTTGCGGACAAGATACCCAACGCCGCCACCGAGCGTGATGCCGCCAAGACCGACCGAACCCGCATCACCAAAGCCAGTGACAAATCCATGTGCGCCGACAGCAGCGGTATATTCGCCAGCGGTCATGCCTGTTTCAACCCAAGCGGTTTGAGTTTCGTGATCGATCTCCAATTTTTTCATCGCAGAAAGATCAAGCACAATGCCGCCTTCACTCGTGCTGTGACCTGCTCCGCTATGACCGCCACTGCGAACAGCGAGTTCAAAGCTGTGTTCACGCGCCAACGAAACAAGGCGCGAAACATCACCCGCATCTGCTACGCGGACGATGGCGGCGGGATGTTTATCCACGCCCCCATAAAAGGGAGTTCGTGCTTCTTCATAACGTGAGTCATCGGGGGCGATGACTTTGCCGTTGAACAAGGCTCTCAATTCTGAAATAGAAGGGGGAAGGATTGTTTGTGTCGTCATATTAAAGTCTCCAAATTCTCTAAAGGTCGAAATATTTTTAAAATAATACTTGCAGTAGGGACGACCCTTTCTTCTTGACTAGATAAAAGTCAGATCCTGACGGGTCGCCCCTACAATGAATTTCTGTAAGGTGTGTACTTAGTTTTTCAAATACGCACTGGTAAGCGATTGCTTTGCTTTCAATAACTCCTTGGGTGTACCTTCGAACATGACCTGCCCGCCTTTGTGGCCACCTTCGGGCCCCATGTCAATGATCCAATCTGCATTTTTGATGACATGTAAATTGTGTTCGATAACAACAACGGTATTGCCTGAATCCACGAGGCGGTTGATCACTTCCATCAAGTGACCAATATCAGACATGTGCAAACCCGTAGTCGGTTCGTCCATGATGTAGATACTGCCCTGCTTATGCAGTTCGCTGGCGAGTTTGATGCGTTGACATTCACCGCCCGAAAGTGTGCTCAAGGGTTGACCAAGTCCGAGATAATCCAAGCCCACATCGCTCATGGCTTGTAATTTTTTCTTTACTTCTGGAAGCTCGAAATACTCCAACGCTTGCTGAACATTCATGGATAAGACTTCTGAAATATTTTTTCCGTTCAGTTTATATTCCAACACTTCGTCTTTGAAGCGCCTGCCTTCGCACACTTCACAGGGCGATTTCACGCTATCGAAAAATGACAACTCGGTATAGATCACGCCCAGCCCCTGACAGTTTTCACAGGCGCCCTTCGAGTTAAAACTAAACAACGAAGCTTGTACCTTGTTTGCCGATGCGAACGCTTTACGGACATCGTCTAGAATACCTGTGTATGTAGCGGGATTGGAACGGCTGTTGACTCCCACAGCCGATTGATCGATCACGATCGCATCGGGATGTTGATGCTGGAACACTTCATTGATAAGCGAACTCTTGCCAGAGCCAGCCACGCCCGTGACCACGGTCAACACGCCAGTTGGAATGTTCACACTGACATTTTGTAAATTATTGACTTTCGCATTCTTGATCGGCAGTTTGCCTGTCGGCGTGCGGAACGAATCCTTGATCGGGACGGATTGCTGCATGTGCGTGCCCGTCAGAGTCTTTGCCTTGAGCAAGTTTGCATAACTGCCTTCGAAGACAATCTCGCCTCCCTTCGGACCTGCATGCGGACCCACGTCCACGATATGATCTGCCACCTTGATCACATCGGGGTCATGTTCCACCACGATGACCGTGTTGCCCTTGTCACGCAGTTTCTGCAACAACTCATTCATACGATGCACATCACGCGGATGCAACCCCACGCTCGGCTCATCGAAGATATAGATCACATCGCTCAGGCTACTGCCGAGGTGCTTAACGACTTTTACGCGCTGAGACTCTCCACCTGATAACGTGTCCGTTTCACGGTCAAGGCTGAGGTATTCCAAGCCAATATCCACAAGGTTCTGCAAACGCTCCACAAGCGCTTTGACGATCGGTTCGGCTGCGGGCACTTTGATCTTCTTTACGACTTCGATCAATTCAGGGATTTCCATGCTCGTCAGGTCGGCGATGCTGTACCCGTTGATCTTGCAACTCAGGATGGTCTTGTTCAACCGCGCGCCATTGCATTCGGAACAAGGTCCCATCGTCATGAAAGGCTCCACTGACTTTTGAGTCCGCTCGGACTTGGTTTTTAGATCCTGCTTGATGTACTTGTTGGTGAAGCGGTTGATAATGCCTTCGTAGGTTATGTTAAAGTCTTTTGCTCCCATCTTGGTCTTAACCTTGATGGGTTCGCTGTATAAAAGGTCGTGCAATTCCTTCTGGGAATATTTGGATATTTTCTTATCAGGATCGAACAAACCGGTATTAATTACATTGCTCCAGCCCCAACTATCCACATTGTATTCTGGAAACAAAATAGCGCCCTCATTCAGCGATTTGGATTTGTCCAGGAACTTATCCATGTCCACATCCAGCTTGCGGCCGAGGCCGTTACAGTTCGGGCACATCCCTTGTGGATCGTTAAAGCCGAAAACGTTGGTGGGTCCCACATGGGGTTGTCCGATGCGAGAAAACATCATGCGCAGGATCGTGTTGATGTCGGTGATCGTGCCCACGGTCGAGTGTGAACCGCCGCCCATCCGCTTCTGATCTACCACGATGGACATACTCAAGTTCTCGATAGAATCCGCTTCGGGTTGTGAATACTTCGGCAAGAAATTCCGCACAAACATGCTGAAGTTTTCGTTGAGCAGGCGCTGTGATTCGGTCGCTATCGTATCGAACACGATGGACGATTTGCCCGAGCCAGAGACACCTGTAAAAATTGTGATCTTACGTTTGGGGATGCGCAATGAAACATTCTTCAAATTATTTTCACATGCACCATGAATTTCAATATATTCCTGCGGCATAGTATCTCCTCTAAATTTTCTGCCGAACATTAAAGTAACAAGTGGGTAAAAGCAAAATTGCTTTCACCCACCCATGACAAAGGAACAAATATTTTAGAACATTTTTTCTAATTCGTCAAGGCAAACAGCAATGTTTTCGCCTTAGTATCCCCTAGAGAAATTAATTTGTCCTTAGCTCGCTTTTTTGATGTGTTCAACCTGACTGCATCGAGAATGAGTTCCTTTAGCGCCGCTTCATCTACCGATACGCCTTCGTAGAAATCGATAGCACGAACTGTTTTGCTATCTAAACGCGTATTGAAGAGATTCTTCGGATCCTTTTTACTTCGTCCTTTGCGTTGGTTCGATGAGCACTCCATTTTTCGAGACTTCGGGTTCGGTGCATAGATTACGATTAAAACAGCATGGCCGTCGTTCGCCTGCCTTGAGTTTTGATAATGCCACCTCGATGTGACGACTACGCGTCTCCCGGTTGTTGGTGGCACGTATCCAACGGAGCCAGTCCCAGCGCGCCATGGGTGTGAGTTTCCCCCACAGAGCTTTCGCCTGCGGATCAGACTTTAGTGCCTTACTTAAATCCGCTGGCACATCAGGTTCTGGCCATTCTTTAGAAGGCTCAACCACTATCGTTACCGTATCACTTGCATCTATACCAACATCGCGTAGAGCAGAGGCAACACTAAACCAGTGACTTCCCTTACCATCTGGTTCAAGCACGATCTTTGAACGGAAACCATTGATGGTTCCTTCAACCAAGGTCATACCACGTGATGGAAGTTTTGCGCTTGCGCTCTCGGGCAACCGAAGAATGGTCCAGTCGCCGATTTTAAGCGGTTTAGATTCAAAACGAATTATCGACATTCTCTTCTCTTTAGCTCATTGCTTTCTCTACAAGTGGGACAACCTTCGCTTCTTCAGTTGTCTCGCTTCCAAATTCGTCGAACAGGCTGATCTCCTGGATAGATTGTCGAAACCGCACCGTCAACTTCGAATTCAAACAAAATGTATCGATCGGCAGGTGTATAGCTGGCAAATCGGACTGCCAAGGTGCGCAACTCAGGAGCATCAATCATGCGCGCTTGACCCGTAATAATGAACTCACCACTAGCACCACTTGTGTCGTTAACTGCGCAATGGATCGCATAACGTCCATCTCGCTGAAGGTCACGCCCTTTCGGCGAGGTCGGTTCCATGAATACAAACAAATGACCTTCGCCAATGATTGGTGTCATTGGATGCACCCGCGGCGCCCCGTCCTTACGAATCGTTGCCAAATAGGCAACTTTACCATTCAATCGTTCACTTCCAAATGCCGCAAGCTCAGGGTCCTGCTTTTCCAAGGTTTCCCAGCTCATTATAGTTTCTCGTTTCTCATTACGGAATACTGCCTGTCACAGGTTTGTACTTATGGCAAATCTTAACTTATCGCTTTTTTTACGAGTGCGATGATCTTTTTCTCGTCGGCAGCGTTCAATCCCTTCAAAGCGAAAGCAACGGGCCACATGTCACCTTCATCAATGTTCGCCACATCTTGGAAGCCGAGCGTCGCGTACCTATAGTTAAACTTCTGCGCGGTCTGAAAGAAACAGACGATCTTGCCTTCGTTATTAGCATACGCAGGCATCCCATACCAGGTTTTCGCCGAGAGGACGGGCGCGTTTTCCTTGATGATCTCATGGATGCGTTTTGCCATGGAGCGATCTGGTTCTTTCATCGCGGAAATCGCTGCGAGTGCGATCTTTTCCGACTCTTCCTTGCTCGCAGCCGCCTTCCTCTCTTTGAGGGTTTCCTTCATGGCTGCTATTTCTTCAGCCGATAATCCCGCGTACTTCTTACTGGTTGTGGCGGACTTCTTCGTATCCTTCTTGGGACTCATGATAATCTCCTTATCTGATTTTGGGTTGTGTTGAACCCTTGCGTCGAAACGAATTTAGTTATATAATAAAGATACTTTATAATCAAGATAATGTCAAGGGTAAATTTCTATGACCAACTCAACAAAAACAGAACTGAAAAAACGAGCTTTGATGGCTGTGAGGGATTACGGAGTGAATCTCACCCACTTCCGGAACGCCATGAGCGAATGGGCGGGACTCAACGTCACCGATATGGAATGTCTTCGGTTCCTTTTCTTCAAAGGGGTTGCCACACCTTCCGAACTTTCCAAGACAACAGGCCTCACATCTGGTGCAACAACAGCCATGCTCGACCGGCTAGAAAGGGCTGGCTTAATTGAACGCCGACCCAATCCCAATGACCGCCGAGGAAGTCTCATTGCCCCCGCCCCATCGAGCGGTGAAAAAGCGGCGTCATGGTTTGAGTCGGCGAGAATTGCACAAAGCGAATTGATCTCCAGTTACTCTGAAAGCGAATTGGAAATCATCGCTGATGCCTTTGAGCGATTCGCGAAACTATGGGATGATGAACGCAAGAAAGTTCAAAAAGATCGCTAGTGACAAATCGCTCTACATCATGATCCGTCATACGCCTTTTTTAAATCGGCGATAATGATCTTTTGCATTTTGAGCATGGTCTGCATCCCTCGCTGAGCTTTAACGGGATCTGGCCCACCAATGTAATCGCCCAACTGCTTTGGCACGATCTGCCACGAAAGACCATACTTGTCCTTCAACCAGCCGCACATGGACTCTTCCCCACCATCGGCTGTCAATGCATTCCAGAAATGATCCACTTCAGCTTGATCTTCGCAGTTGACAAACATGGAAATGGATTCATTGAACTTAAACTGCGGCCCGGCATTCAATGCTATAAAATCCTGTCCGTCGAGTTGAAAGTTAACTGTAAAGGCCTTACCATCGGGTCCGCGAGAGACTTCACCGGCTTTCGAATTCTTGAAAACAGACACGTAAAAATTCATCGCCTCTTCGGCTTGCGTATCGAACCATAAAAACGGGGTGATTTTTTTCATTTTGATTCTCCTTTGGTTTTCTTCTTATTTACTTCGAGATGTAACTTGATAATTCTTTCAATTAACTTGATCGGAAGTGGCTCATCGAGCGAAAATTTCACTGTGCCCTTATCACTTACATAAGGCTTGATCTGACGCTCGAACGCTTCGCTCCCCGCCGGAACCGGGTACAGCGACACATGCTTTTTCCACCCCGCAAAATGGATCAAGTTCTTGCCATTCCGTTCAAACGTCGCGATCTGATAACTGATCTTTTCCTTCGCATCGGGGGCAATTGTCTTGATCATCTTGCGGATTTCCTGCAAATAATTTTGGGATTGTTCAGGGCAGGCGGCAATATATTCATCCATGGAGGTAAAACCTGGTTTTTTCATTTTCATCGAGACATCTCCTTTTTATGTAAAAGAGCAAAATTCATTGTAACGCGGTGATTCTTAACTACCCAGTTTGATCGTCCACCATGCGATTGTCATTACCCAGGCACAATATACAAAGATCAAGAAACGGTTCGCCCACCCCACCAAGGCAATGACTCCCTTCGGCAAGGTTGTAACCGTTTCTGCATTCGCAGATATATCCCCACCTGCCTGAGCGTAGGTAGCCATCATAACCACAAAAGCAAGTGCCATCAGAAGAATGCTGATCCATGTCAGGTTCGCCGTCCACAACAAGGAAGTCCTTGCAACGGACCATTGTTCAACACGAACAAGATTTACACTGATCAACATGGCAGCAATAGCCAGGCTTGGAATGCCAATCATCGCCGAGACACTATGAAGTTTGTGGTTGATATCAAACACAGACGCCATCACTTCACCGATTCCTGCCACAACAAGAAAAAGCAAACCGATCTTTCCAGCTGTTGTTTGTACTTGTGTCCGAAGTGTATACGCTAAAACCCATGAGCTTGCGCCCCATAAAAAGAACATCAACGACAATATCCAGGCATATTCTCCATTTGCATATTCACTGACCATGCGCCAGGCAGGATTGAATTCCGGGCTTAGCATATGTAAAACAGCAAGCAAAACCAAGACCGCAACGGAAGCACCAATTGCTAAAAATGCGCCACTGGAAGGGACTTCTATCATCTTTAAACTATTCATATTTTCTCCATGGTCTCTTTAATTGGTGCAGAATTTACTTTCCTGTCGCTGCCAAGATGTCATCAAGACGTTCATATCCTTCACGGACACCGGTCTCCATTCCGTTTTGGACCATGCCATCTCGGTCAGAAACAGATTGATAGACAGAATGAATCGTGGCTTTTGTCCGTCCACCAGGTAACTCTTCCAGAGTAAGTGTCTCCAACGAAACATGACCGGGATATCCTTCGAACTCAAATGTTTGCACCATGTTGTCGATCGACATTTCATGGAACGTGCCATGAAAACCATACTCGTTCCCATCGTTGTCTTTGTGAACATAGCGATACTTCCCGCCGCTGACTGGTTCAAACTCTTCAAGGATCATCTTATATCCATGCGGACCAAGCCACTGCACATACAGTTTCGGGTCAACATGTGCCTTGAAGACCAACTCTCGCGGCGCATCGAACTCACGTGTAATAAAGAGTTCCTGTTTACCGGATTCGGCTGTCACAATCGTTTTATTTTTCGAGGGCATATTATTTCTCCTTTTTCATTTGTTCCAATAAATCGTCAAGGCGGCTGAATCTTGCTTCCCAGATCTGACGATACTCTTCGATCCAATCGGTCACTTCATTCAACTTGTCAAATTTCGCCTCAACATAACGTTCACGTCCCTGCGGGATGACAACCACCAGTCCGCACTCTTTCAATATCCTGATGTGTTTCGAAACGGCAGGCCGACTGATACGGAAATTATCAGCAACACCGTTCAATGTCATCCGTTGTCTTGCTAGCAAAGAAAGAATCGCCCTCCGGTTGGGGTCTGCAATGGCTTGAAATACGTCTCGTCTCATGGTCTCCTTTATGTAACCATTTGGTTACTTATTACAAAACATTTTAGAACAGAAATTCTATTTTGTCAATACTGTAATATAATAAAAGTACATTTTGATTCATGAAATAAGTGAGGCGCCATGAATATACAGGAATTATTGGATAGTATCCCCACCCCCGCCGAAGAAGAAATGGTCGCGCGCAGGCAGTTCGCCAAACGGTTTACGGTCATCTTTTTACGGAAGGGTCCCGCATCGCGTGATGATGAAGAGCGCAATGAACGTCTGCAACTGGAGCACTTACAACATCTGACGAAGCTCCAAGTATCAGGGAAATTAATCCTGAACGGACCCGTACTTACCGATCATGACATCCTCGGCATCAGCATCTATGATACTGAATTAGAGGATGCCATTGCCATGGCAGAAGCCGACCCAAAAGTGAAAGCAGGATATCTTACTGTGGAAGCAATTCCATGGATCGCTGTGCCGAACAATACAAAAACTGGATAAAACCATTCCACAGGAGTTCGTTACCCCTTGAAACGCGGATACGAACCCAGCACACGTAATGTCACCGCATATTCCCCCAAGTGGTCGAGCGCGCGTTTTGTAACATCGTCAGACGTTGAACCGATCAGATCGATATAAAACAAATACTCCCACGGCTTGCCCTGAAACGGACGAGACTCGATCTTCGTCAGGTCAATATCACGGAGAGCAAATACGCTCATCGCTTTGAACAATGCCCCGGGCATATTTTTCAACGTGAAGACAATCGACGTTTTCGCTTCGCCCATCGGGATAACTGTCTCTCGTCCGACAGCGAGAAAACGCGTATAGTTTTCCGCATTGTCTTCGATCCCCTCTTCAAGGATCTGCATCCCATACAATTCCGCCGCACGTCGCGATGCGATTGCCGCCACATCCCTCGCACCTGACTCTTTGAGTATCTTCACGCTTCCCGCCGTATCATAGACTTGCTCCGCTTTGATGCCACGCGAACGCAAATAGCCTGCACATTGACCCAACGCCTGTGGATGGCTGATGGCCTTCTTGATCTCTTCCTTCTTCACACCGGGCATGGTGATCAGACAATGTTGCACACGCAACAGATACTCCCCTACTATATGAAGGTCATGACGCAACAATAAGTCATAGTTCTGGTGAATGCTCCCTGCAAGTGAGTTTTCGATGGGAGCCAAAGCCATATCGCTTTGACCTGATACAACCGAATCGAACATCACATCGAACGACTCACAAGGAACAGTCTCAACATCCCCAAAATAGTTGAAAACCGCTTGCTCACTGTACGCACCGGGTTCACCCTGAAACGCTACTTTCATATATAACTCCATCGGGCGAGAGGACCTCGCCCCTACTTTTTACTGCTTCTCCGCCCACTCAATGATCTTACGGAAACCCGCTTCCACTTCTTCATCGGAGGCAGCTATCGTCATGCGGACAAATCCCTCGCCCTGTTCACCAAAAGCAGAGCCGGGCACAAGCGCCACGCCGGCCTCTTCGAGAATCCGTTCGCAGATTTCTGTTGAGGTCATCTTCAAGGGACGGAAATCAAGGAAGAAATAGAATGCACCTTGTGGAGGCGTGACCAAAACTTTCTCACATTCCAACTCATGCGAAAGACGAATCACCAACTCACGTCGACGTGCATAGGCGGCACGCATGTTGGCTGTGACGTTCTGAATCTCGGGGTCGGTAAGTGCAAAGGCGGCGGCTTTCTGAATGAAAGGAGCAACACAGGTGATAGAGTTTTGCCCTGCTTTTAGCGCGTTCTCGATCACTTGCGCAGGCGCGGCAAGGAAACCCACACGCCACCCCGTCATTGCGTAGGATTTGGATAGGCTGTTGACGAGAAGAGTTCGTTCTTTTGCGCCATCCACAGCCGCGGCAGAGGTAGGACGTTCACCGTAATACAAACTTCCATAGACCTCGTCACTGACGACCCAAATGTTATTAGCTTTTGCAAAGTCTTGCAGTTTTTGCAAATATTCACGCGAGGGATATACACCCGTCGGGTTCGAGGGATAGTTCAAGACGATGACTCTGGTTTTAGGGGTCAAAGCTTTCAGCCATGATTCGAATTGAGGGATGAATCCAGCCTCAGCCGGGGCAGGGACGCGTATCACATTTCCGCGAAGCATCGTCGCCATGTTTTCATGAGTCGCCCACGAAGGGTCAGGTACCAACACATCATCCCCCGGATTCAAAATGGACTGCATCGCAAGATAATACGCATGAATGCCACCGTGCGTGACCATGATCTCGGAAGCGGGATCGTAAGTAACGCCTTCATCGCGTAAAAGTTTTGCGGCGATGGCCTTGCGCAACTCCAACGTGCCGATGGCGGGGCCGTAATGGGTCAATCCGCTTTGCATGGCTTTCAGTGCTACATCGATCACTTCAGGCGGCGAATTGAAATCGGGGTCGCCCACCTGCAAACCCACAAGTTGACGTCCGCTGGCTTTGAGAACGTTGACACGATCAGAAAGAGAAACAGTCGGCGATTGGCGCACAAGTTCGAATTGCTGATTAAGATTCATAGCAGTTCCTGTAAACGAAGTCTGAGCATTATACACATAAACCATAGGCCATCGTAGGTGTGCAGGCTTTCTTCAACCGTCAATAACAAGTACAATCATCCACATGACAACTTTAAATCCATTTCTCAAACTCACCCCCTCGTTCCGCGATTATGTATGGGGCGGGGAAAAATTACGCCCCGGCCACTACCCTACTGCCGAAGCCTGGGTGGTATGGGAAGGCGATGTGATCGAATCGGGCGACTTCGCGGGCAAGACCGTGGGCGAGGTGGCGTCACAATTTGGCGAGGCATTTCTCGGTGCAAAAACTTTCGCGCATACCGGAACACGTTTCCCATTGTTGATCAAACTTCTCGATTGCGCACAATGGCTTTCTTTACAAGTACATCCAAACGATGAACAAGCTGTGACGTTGGAAGGCCCCGGCCAATTCGGCAAGACGGAAGCATGGCACATCCTCGCTTCAGAACCTAACGCAAAGCTGGTCGCCGGATTACAAGCCGGTATCTCCACTGAAACAGTATCCGCTTCGATCCGCAATGGGACGATCATCGACCATGTGCAATACGTCAACGTCAAACAAGGTGACACGGTCTTTATGCCTGCAGGGACGTTGCACGCACTCGGCCCCGGCTTGCTTGTATATGAAGTGCAACAAACCTCTGATTGGACGTATCGCGTCTACGATTGGGGACGACCTGCTACAGAGAAACGTCCGTTGCATATCGAAAAGTCTGTTGCAGTGACGCGCGCCGACTTCACAGCGCCTGTCATCCCAGAGCCTAAAGCAAGCGATGGCACACGTCACACGCTTGTAGAGTGTGAGTACTTCACGCTTGAGATGTTATCCGCTGTAGCAAAGAGTATTGAGTTGAACACAAAAGGCGAATCTTTCCATGCCATTACGGTCATTGAAGGAAAAGCGTTGTTGAAGGTAGGCGATGAACAAGTGGAATTGGAACAATTCCAGACGGCCGTTGTCCCTGCACAGGTGGGGGCGTATCACTTTCAGCCGCTGACAAATTGTCGGGCGTTAAAATCCAGCACGTGATGAAAGTCTGAAGCGAAACCGCCGACTGGTTGTCCAGTCGGCGGTTTTTTGTTGTCGATGATTATCGTTTAGTGGCTACTTCCAAACAATTTCCACCAAGGCATGTTCAATTCGAACGAAATGTATTGGATCATCGCCATGATAAAGAAGAAGAGGATCGTCCATTGCGTGGCTTTGCGAAACTTGACCGTATCGAAGACCTGCTCCAAACGCACGGCAAGATACGCGCCAAACACGTTCGAGAGTATGGAGAAGGATAATTCAACCGCACGCGCAGGCTCTGCCCCACCATTGAGCGCGGACCCGGTCATCCAGAAAGTCATCGAAAACCAGGGGTACATGATGGAACTCAAGAGGCGTGTGATCCAGAATTGGCTCACATCCTGTATCTTTTTGCGGAAGATGAAAAACTCACCAACGGTCACGAAGATATACGTCCAGAAGTTCATCTTCAAATGTCCCCATACGCTTTCCTGTCCATCTGCTTCGCCAAAAAACGCGAGAATAGGATTCGGAAATGAGTCATTGGCATAATGTAAAAATGCAAAAACAAACCAGATGATGACAACTTTCCAAACAACCGACTTCCCCGAATTGTACATGGTCGACTCCTATGTATGAAAAGAATTATCGTCATTGTACTCGAAACGAGAAAAATCATTTGAAAGATAACTCATATCCAATGTAACCAAACTGTGACATTCTGCATCTTGTAGTATGAAAAGAAGTTGGGCTACAATATTTTTAATGGAATCTTCTATTTAGATAGATTTCATCCACATTAGGGAGGAATAACTCCCGGGGAGATACTTATGTTCACAAAAATTCACATCTCGCTCATAATAAGATCCGTCATGATCCTAATTTTTATAATTGGAGTTTATGGTGTTACACCTGCACAAGCCCAGATAGGTAGAAACGCCGCGTTAGCTGTTAACGAGACCATCCGTGTTTCCATAAGTTCAAGTGGAGAACAGGGATTAGGCTACTCCTATGATCCATCCATCTCAGATGATGGGCGCTACATATCATTTAGTTCTGGTGCTGCTAACCTAGTCTCGGGCGATACAAATGGTCAGGGTGATGTTTTACTGCATGATACACAAACTGGTGTGACCACGCGAATCTCAACCGACTCAAACGGGTTGCAGGCAAATAACTACTCGGGCTCCCCATCCATCTCATCAGATGGACGCTATATTGCATTTGCTTCTCAGGCCACAAATCTTGTACCCGGGGATGTAAATGGAAAATCTGATGTCTTTATCCATGATATGAAAACAAGTACAACAACTCTTGTATCAGTCGGTTCAAGCGGCACACAGTGGACTATGGGCTCAACATCCCCATCCATCTCTGCAGATGGGCGTTATGTTGCATTCCGTTCTGGTGATGACAATCTCGTGTCTGGCGATACGAATGGTTGTAATGATATTTTCGTGAGAGATTTGTACATGGGAATAACAACGCGTGTTTCTGTTGATTCAAACGGCACACAGGCAGGCTGCAATTCGGTAAACCCATCAATATCAGCAAATGGGCGTTTCGTGTCTTTCGAGTCCACAGCAAGCAACCTTGTAGCGGGAGACACGAATGCCAAGATGGATATCTTTGTGCATGATATGCAAACAGGAATTACAACACGTGTTTCTATTGATTCGAATGGCATTCAGGCAAATGATGTATCTCAAAACCCATCCATCTCTGCAGATGGGCGCTATATCACCTACGAATCGGGGGCCACGAATCTTGTATCAGGCGACACCAATGCAACATATGATGTCTTTGTTCATGATCAACAAACAGGAAATACTCTACGTGCTTCAACAGATTCGAATGGGGTGCCAGGAAATGGCTTTTCAGGAAATTCTTTTGTCTCAGCCAATGGGTCTTATGTGATCTTTGAATCGCGTGCCACGAATCTTGTTCCCAACGACACAAATGGGCGTGTAGATATTTTTGTATATGATGTGCAATCAGGCTCAACAAGCCGGGTATCGGTAAATTCCAATGGGGAACAGGCAGTTCAGTACCCTTGTTCGATGTCCTGTTATTCTTTCTCCTTATCCAGTTCAGCTGATGGCCAATACATAGCATTTACCTCTTATTTTGAGGATCTCGTAACAGGTGATACGAATTCACTACCTGATGTATTTGTACATCGGCAGCAGGTTCATGAACCTATAACCTATTATGTTAAATGGGATGCAATGGGAGCGAACAACGGTTCTTCGTGGATCGATGCCTATACCAGTTTGCAATCTGCCCTTTCCGCCGCTCAAAGTGGAGATGAGATCTGGGTTGCGGCAGGGACATATAGACCAACCAATGGAGTAGATCGCACAATTTCCTTTACTCTCAAGAACAGCATCGCAATCTATGGCGGGTTTGCAGGTACCGAGACGCTCCGTAGTCAACGGAATGTGCAAACAAACGTCACAACCCTGAGCGGGGATATTGGTATAGCAGGAGATACATCCGATAATTCCTATCATATTGTGGTAGGGAACAACACAGATAATACCGCAGTGTTGGATGGTTTTACTATCACTGGCGGGAATGCAAATGGGATATCACCATATGACAATGGCGGCGGAATGTACAGTAATTTAGGAAGTCCTACATTGACAAACATTATTTTCAACATTAATTCAGCAGTTTATGGTGCTGGAATGAGTAATAATGCTAATAGCAACCCCGTTCTGGCAAATGTAACCTTCAACAACAATACAGCAGTCTCTGCAGGTGGAGGAATATATAACTTTGGAAGCAGTCCGACACTTACAGATGTAATTTTTAGCAATAATTCGACAGTTTCAAATGGCGAAGGTGGGGGACTTTTCAATAAGAGTTCAAGTCCGTCATTACAAGATGTAGCTTTTATCAATAACTCAGCTACATTTGGAGGCGGTATGATCAACGGGGAAAATAGTAATCCAAACCTGACAGGTGTCACTTTCACTGGCAACAATGCAGAGTATGGCGCCGGAATACTTAACCTTTATTGTGACCCAGTATTGACCAATGTGACTTTTGAAGGTAACTCGTCAACCATTTTCGGAGGCGGGCTGATGAGCCAAGGAGGAAGCCCGAGACTGACAAATGTGACTTTTTTTGGTAATAGTGCAACTAGCGGTGGAGGAATCTATAATATAGGTAGCAAACCAATATTAACTAATGTCATTTTATGGGGCGATACAGCTACAAGTAGTCAAGAAATATACAACAACAATACATCTATCCCTCTTATAAGTTATAGTATAGTGCAAGGCGGATGCCCTGCAAGAAGTACTTGTACCAACATCATCACAACCGATCCAATGCTCGGAACTTTAGGCAACTATGGTGGGTTTACACAAACCATACCACTTCTTGCAGGCAGCTCCGCCATCGATGCTGGCAACGATGCCAATTGCCCCACCACCGATCAGCGCGGTGTGACCCGTCCGCAAGGCAACCACTGCGACATCGGTGCCTATGAAGTCAATACATTCACTCCCATCGCACCAGTGGGCACAAAAACATCATGGAACAACACCTTCAGTTGGATCGGACACAGCGATGCCACACAATACTTCATACAAGTGCAAAAAGCAGACGGAACAACCCTACTGACCAAATGGTACACAGCCTCACAAGCAGGCTGCGACACCGACACCGGCTGCACCATCACACCCTCAGAACTCGCAACCCTCGGCACAGGCAACTACAAATGGCGCATACGAGACTACGGCTCTTCCGGCTACAGTCCCTACTCCCCCTACTTGAACTTTGATCTCAGCGTGACTTGTTACACCCTCAACACAAATACATCTGGAAGTGGAACGATTCAAGCTCCTGCTTACACCTGTGGCAGTGGTTACACAGCTGGTTCCACCATCCAGATTTCTGCCCTGCCAAACACAGGCTTTGCCTTCGGAGGCTGGAGTGGCGATGCCAGTGGGACAAGTACCCCAGTCAACATCACCATGGATGCAAACAAAAGTGTCACCGCCTCATTCCTTGGAGAAACCCTGATCGCACCAAGTGGACCGTTGACAAGCTGGAACAACACCTTCAGTTGGACCGGTCACACCGCCGCAACGAATTACTTTGTAGAAGTTCGAAAGGCAGACAACACTGTCGTATTGACCAAATGGTACACAGCCGCTCAAGCAAGTTGTGACACCGATACAAGCTGTACGATCACTCCTTCAGAACTCGCAAACTTTGGGGTAGGCAGTTACAAGTGGCGTGTACGTGACTATGGCACCTACGGCTACGGTCCCTACTCTCCCTACATGACCTTCGACCTCACCCTTACCTGCTACACACTCACGACAAATGTGATTGGCAGTGGTTCGGTTCTGGTACCAGCCCAAACCTGTAGTGGCGGCTATGTAACCGGATCCGTGATCCAGGTCACGGGAGTGCCGAGCGCTGGTTTTGCATTGGGAAGTTGGAGTGGTGATGCCAGTGGAACAAGCAATCCAGTCAGCATCACCATGAATGCGAACAAAAGCATCACTGCCACCTTCCGTGGCGAGACCTTGATCGCACCGAGCGGATTGTTGACAAGTTGGAGCAACGCCTTCAGTTGGACCGGGCACACTGCCGCGACGAACTACTTTGTGGAAGTACGAAAGGCAGACAACACTGTTGTATTGGCCAAGTGGTACACAGTCGCTCAAGCAAGTTGTGACACTGACACAAGTTGTTTCATCTCCCCCACTCAATTGGCAAGTCTGGCAAATGGTAGTTACAAATGGAGTGTCCGTGACTATGGCAGTACCTACGGCTATGGCTCCTATTCCCCTTATTTAACCTTCGAACTGAATCAACCATAATAAACACAAAATTACAAAAGGCTGTCCAAAATACAGACAGCCTTTTGTAATTTAAAACCATTCCTCCGCCACATACGGTAAAATTCGAATTACCAATTTACACAACAAGGAAACGAACATGTCCCAATTCGATCTATTCAATTCAGGTTCACCGAAACATACATCTCTTGATGAGTTGTTTGCTGAAATGATGCAGATGAAGGATGACCCGCTTGCGAATGCAGGGACAAATGTTGTTATTAGCCGGGGGAACCCTCACGCAAAATTGCTCCTTGTTGGGGAAGCGCCGGGGCCACAGGAAAACGTTCAAGGAAAGCCATTTGTAGGGAAAGCCGGTCAATTACTAGATAAGATATTGGAAGCCGCAGATTTCAAATCTGAAACAGATGTGTACATCACCAATTCAGTTTTTCGTATGCCACCCGGTGAAAATGGAGCGAACTTCCGTAAGCCCACTGATAAAGAGATCGAATACTACCGCCCATATGTAGCGGAGATCATCTACTTCATTGACCCGCTCATCATCCTGTTGACCGGTAACGTGGCGTGCCAGTCTGTTCTTGGAAAGACAGGTATCACCAGCCTGCGCGGACAGTGGAATCAAGTGCATGGACGCTGGATCATGCCGATCTTTCACCCTTCTTATCTATTGCGGAATCAATCCAAAGCACCTGGCTCCCCCAAGTCTTTGATGTGGGATGACATTCGCGAAGTTCGCAGAAAATATGATGAGTTATTAGGGAAACAATAAAGAGTAGAACAGATTAGATTGTCAACTTGATCAAAGCACCCGAAAGCACGTCAACAGACTTGGCGTAGTCCTCGAGCGAAATATGTTCGTTAGGCGTGTGGTCCAATGCTGAATCCCCGGGACCATACACAACAGCGGGACACTTCCACACCGGCGCGACAATATTCAAATCTGCTGTTCCTGTTTTATAGACGAAACGCGGCTCTCCGCCCTGCGACCTGATCCCACTTAAGAAAGCTCGTACAAGCGGAGTGTTTTTCTCACATCCCCATGCAGGCAAAGCATATCCAACCCGTTCAATTAAGACCCTAAAGGTCTCTGCCCCCTCCGTTTCACTTCGGGGGTGCTTCGCAAAGACCTTTAGGGTCTCTTCTAACATTTCATACCAATCATTCGGCGAAACTTCCACCGGCAAACGGACTCCCACCTTCAGCCTTGCCCACTGCTCGAAACCATCCTGTCCAGATTCCATACCACGTAATGTGGGCAAAAGTTGATCGAATATTTTTTTCTTATCAGCGTTGAACGATTCTACATACGCTTTAATCTTTAGCCATGCTTCAATAGCCGCTTCGGCCGCAGTCTCTTCGCCACTGGCAGTGTGAGCCTGTCCGCGCTTGACTGTGACATTCGCCCACGCACTACCTTTATATCCAAGCGCGATCCGATCCCATTGATTCGGTTCACCGATGATCGCAAAATCTGGTTTGTATTGGTTTACAACAAACTGCGCACCTTCTGAATCGCGTTCTTCTTCCACTGCACCAATGACAATGAACTGCCAACCATCTTTTGCGCCAACCTGTGCCACGGCGTCTGTAAAACACGCCAGCGGACCTTTCGCATCCACAGAGCCACGTCCATAGAGCAGATTATCACTCTGCTCTACTTTGATCTCACCCGGCACCGTATCAATATGACCCAACAACACAACCTGCTTTGGCCCCTTCCCCATCACACCTACAGCGTTGCCTGCATCGTCAACAAACGCATTGTCATATCCCAACGACTTCATCCGCGCCACGAGCCACTCCACCGTCCCGCGTTCCTGTCCTGACGGGCTGTACTGCGAAACCAATCCGATCAGGGTCTCAAGGTTATTCATCCGTTTATGTCCGTGTGCCTGTTATAAAGTCCGCTTACAACTACTCGGTTTCCAATTCAGCTGTCAACAATTCCGCTAATGTGTCTACCACATGGTCGATCTGAAGATAGGTAATGACCAGTGGCGGCAGTAAACGGATAACGGTCATGCCAGCGTTCAAGGCAATGATCTTTCTTTCTTGCAATGCCTTGATATACGGTGCAACCTTTTGCTTCATCTCAATACCGATCATCAAACCACATCCGCGAACCTCACGAATATTCGGCGAAGTGATCTCACGCAACCGATCTATAAAATATGCGCCTTTTACTTCAGCCTCACGCACCAGGTCTTCTTCTTCAATTGCATTCAACGTAGCGATCGCGGCCGCACATGAAAGCGGATTACCGCCAAACGTCGAGCCGTGCACACCCGGGGTCAAGTTCTTTACTTTCTTCCCGATCAACACCGCGCCCATCGGCACGCCGCCCGCCAAGGACTTGGCACACGTCAATAGGTCAGGTACTACATCCGTATGCTGGATCGCAAACATGCGTCCCGTGCGACCGAAGCCACTTTGAATTTCATCCACGATCAACAATGCGCCACGCTCATCACAGATACGACGTGCGGCTTCGATATATTCCTTTGTGGCAGGATACACTCCACCTTCCCCCTGCACAACTTCTAGAATTACTGCGGCAGTCTCTTCGTTCACTGCTTTGTCTAACGCTTCGATATTGTTATAAGCGACATGGCTAAACCCGGGCACAAGAGGTTCGAAGCCTTCGCGATATTTTTTGTTATATGTTGCTGAAAGCGAACCATAAGTTCGTCCATGAAATGCACGCATCGCCGCGACAATATTCTTGCGTCCCGTTGAAAGCCGCGCGAATTTGAACGCGGCCTCTACAGACTCAGTACCAGAATTGCAAAGAAATACGCGATCGAGTCCATTTACCAATGATGTGAGCTTCTGCATCAACTCGGCGCGCTTATCGTTGGGGAATGACTCAAAAAGAGTGATCAGCGTAGAAGCCTGCTTATAGATGGCCTCCGCAACTTTCGGGTGAGCATGACCGAGATTGGCAACGCCATGTCCAGATGCACAATCTAAATATTCCACACCGTCCGCATCGTACAACAACGCGCCTTGTCCACGTACGATCACCAACGATTGTTTGGCATATGTTCCCGCTGAGTGTTCTGTTTCAACCTTTAAAATTTCCTGTGCATTCATTGGATCACCGTTCCGTTTCCTGCTAAAGCATTTGAAATTGGATTTTGAATTCGACCGTCCGCAATAATGACGCGACTTACGCCGCCTTTGAGCGCTTCTTCTGCGCCCAGAACTTTCTTCTTCATGCGACCCTGCGCCGCTTCACTCGCCGCCGCAAGCTGACTCTGCGGCAGTTGCCGAATAAGCGTGGACTCATCTGGGAAATTCTTCATCAATCCGGGTACTGCCGTAAGCAACAACAACGCATCCGCCTTGAGCGCGGACGCGACCATCGCCGCGGCGCGATCTGCATCTACGTTGAGCGCTTCACCTTTTTCACTGACAGCAACAGGCGCGATGACTGGCAAATATCCTGCATTGAGCAACATCAATAACAATTCACTGTTGACCGTTTCAATTTTCCCCGTGTAATCGTCGCGGATGATCTTGCGTTTGCCGTTCTCGATGCTTTGAACCGATTCTTTGCGAGTGGCTTGTAGAAGTTTACCATCAAGCCCGCATAAACCGAACGCATTGACACCCAACATCTGTAGTTGCTCTGTCAACAACGAATTGACCTTGCCATTGACCGCCATTAAAAAGATCTCCAGTGTCTTGCGATCTGTATAACGTGACGTGTATCCCGAAGGCGACGTGATCATCTTTGGCGGCGCGCCAACTGCTTCACCAAGCGCATTCGCTTCGGCAGAACCGCCATGCACAAGTACAAGCCGTTTACCCTGTTTCAACAATTCAACAGCATCCTTACAGATCGCAGAAAAATCCACGCCTTCGGTGCCGCCAAGTTTAACTACTGTGATTTCATTGCTCATTATTTTCCATCTTCCGTCCTGAGCGGAGTGGCGCATAATTTTCGCGCCACGCAGTCGAAGGACAATATTTACAAAGGTTTGTTACTTATCGATCACCCTTCGACTTCACTCCTCGCTACCGCTCGTCGTTCCGCTCAGGGCGAAATATCTCTAAATCGGGTGCAGGCCCATAAACTCCAGGCCCAACGACTCATCCCAACCCATCATCAGGTTCATACACTGCACAGCCGTACCCGAGGCACCCTTCATTAAGTTATCGATCGCGCACATCGCCACAATGTGACCGTTGCTCTCGTCCAGTTCAAAGCCGAGGTCGGCGTAATTCGAACCAGCCAGAATCTTCGGTTCAGGGACACGGTAAATGCCGCGCTGTTCCTTCACCACACGGATGAACGGATTCTCGTTCGCGGCCGCGCGATAGGCTTTCCACAAATCTTTGTTAGCAACCCCAGGCTTGACCTTCGCATGAGCCGTTGCCAACACACCACGGACCAAGTCCACAGCGGTCATGGTCAATGAGACGTCTTTGACGCCCATTTCCTGAATCACTTCTGCCGTATGACGATGACCAAATGCAGAGAACGTGCGGATGACATTCGCGCGTTCTGCATGCAGTGAACCAGAGTTACCTTCCGCACCACCCTCTGACGAACCAACTTTTATCTCGATAATCACAGGTGCTGACAGATCGATCAATCCCGCTTTGACCAATGGCAGTAACGCAAGATTGCTCGCCGTGGCATTGCATCCCACCCCACTGACGTAACTTGCCGTCTTCAATTCTTCACGATGCAATTCGGGCAATCCGTAAACGAATTTACTCAACCACTCAGGTGCGGCATGGTCTTCTCCGTACCATTCCTTATAGAACGCCGCATCTCGCAAACGAAAGTCTGCCGCGAGGTCGATGATCTTCGTGCCAAGTTTTGCTAACTCGTTGATGTTCTTCTGCGCTTGTCCGTGTGGCTGGGCAAGGAACAACACATCTACAGGCTCAAGCTGGGAAGGATCGGTGAACTTCAACTGTGTCCGCTTGCGCAGATTGGGATGCGTTTGATACACATACTCACCCACCCGCGAACGCGATGTGGCCTGTTTCACTTCCACATTGGGATGATTCAATAATAATCGCAATAATTCTCCGCCCCCATAACCAGAACCGCCGATGATCGAAACCGTAGTCATCAATAATTGCTCCTATTTTCGTCATTGCGAGGAGGGTGCTCTTCCCGACGAAGCAATCCCCGACATAATTGGAGATTGCTTCGTGACGCTGAAGCGCCACTCGCAATGACGCTAGATTTTTTCTTGCGCCGCTTTCACCGTGTATTCCACGATCTCACCTGCAATATCGATACCGCTCACGGGTTGCATCGTGTGGAACTCCATCGTATGGTTGATCTCATTGACCAAGTAACCACGTTCAGGATGCTCGATCAGATCCACGGCTAAGACGCCATTGCCCACGGCATTTGCCGCGCGCAGACACAACTCTTCGATCTCAGGCGTGATGGGACACAACTCACCCTCACCACCGCGTGCCGTGTTCGTGATCCAATGCTGTGACATGCGATACATCGCAGTCAACACCTTGTCACCGATCACGATGGCACGGATATCGCGCCCAGGCTTCTTGATATATTCCTGAATATAAAACACGGAATGTTGCACCGAACCCAGCGTGGCTTTATGTTCCAACACCGCCTCGGCCGCATCGCGGTCATTGACCTTTGCCAACAACCGCCCCCATGAACCTACAACAGGCTTTAACACAACAGGATACCCAAACGTTTCGATAGCTTCCAAAGCCGCCTCGGGCGTAAAGGCCGTCATGTTATGCGGTTGCGGCACATTATCACGCGCCAACACTGCGCTTGTCATCAACTTATCGCCGCAGATCTCAGCTACCGAAGCCGTATTCACTGTCGGCACACCGAATGCATTCAACAATCGCAACGCATACAAGCCGCTGTTGTAACTGATACTGCGCTCCAGCACCGCATCATATTGGCGCCACGGTTCAGAGTTATTCAGATCAAAATGGATCGCACGATCATCGAGCCTCGTATAATCAATACCGCGCTTCTCCAACGCACCGAAGATCCACTTCTCTTCCACACGCACACGCGAATACAAAACACCAATCTTTAATCGTCGTTGCATAATATCTCCACCAGACGACCATGGACGATGGACAATAAACCATTACTCCATCGTCCACGGTCAATCGTCCGTGGTCTATTCTCCCCAGTCTTCCTGTTCCATGGGCGCAAGTTCAACCGCCGCAGGGTCGAGCGAGGTCACTTCGAGATCCACACCGCAATCTGAGCATACGATGATCTCACCAACTTCGGTCCCAGCGGTCAACTCGATCTGGGCTTCACATTCGGGGCATACAACTGTAGACATTATTAAACTCCTTTGATCTTTTCTATTTGTATTTTTACGGATTGGAGACTCGTGCCGCCAATCGCGTTTCTCTTATTAATGGAACTCATCGGGTCGAACACTTGATACACATCCGCTTCAAAGGCTGGACAGAGAGCCTGATACGCTTCGAGTGGCAGTTCATCCATCCCAACCTTCTTCTCCCCCGCCAAGCGGACAGCTTTCCCTGCAATCACATGCGTCTCTCTGAACGGAATACCTTTATTCACTAAATAATCTGCCAAGTCAGTCGCCATCATGAACGAGTCAATTGCATTTCTCATGCGTTCAGGTTTAGGAGTGATCGTCCGCAAAGCACCGGCAATGACGGGCAATATCGCAAGCAACGTATCCGTCGCCTGAAACACAGCCGCTTTATCTTCCTGCAAATCCTTATCGTACGTAGATGGCAACCCTTTGAGCGTGGCAAGCAGACCAGTCAACAAACCGATCATTGTGCCAGCTTTACCGCGCGTCAACTCGAACACATCAGCGTTCTTCTTCTGCGGCATCAGACTGGAGCCTGTTGAGTAGGCATCCGACAGTTCGAAGAACCCGAACTCAGCGCTGGTATACAGAACGATCTGCTCTGCCAATTTGCTCAAATGGATATTGATCATCGAAGCGCAGAACAGGAACTCAGCGGCAAAGTCTCTGTCAGAAACACCATCAAGGCTGTTCTGCGAAATATCCGCAAAGCCAAGCGCATCAGCCATTGCAATACGATCTACGTTGACAGGTGTCCCTGCCAAGGCACCGCTGCCAAGAGGCATAACGGAAACACGTGAAATTAAGTTCACGAGACGGGCATGGTCGCGTTGCAGAGGCCAGTAATGACTCAGCCACCAATGGGCCAGCAAGATGGGCTGTCCGCGTTGGAGGTGGGTGTAACCGGGCATGGGAGCCTCACCTGCTTTTTCGGCCTGCTCCACAATAGCGGACTGTAAATCTTTCAACACAGAATCAAGGGCGGGGATCGCGCTCAACATCCACAAGCGGAAGTCGGTGGCGACCTGATCGTTGCGGCTTCTGCCTGTATGAAGTTTGCCAGCCGCTTCACCGATCAACTCTGTGAGGCGTCGTTCGACGGCAGTGTGAATGTCCTCGTCGGCGGGTAGGAAGTGAAACTCTCCCGAAGAAAATTCTTTTCGGACGGTAGCAAGCCCGGTCAAGATCGAGGCGTGCTCTTTATCCGAAAGAATGCCCGCTTTGCGAATCGCATCAGCCCAAGCAATGCTTCCGTCCACATCTTGAATCGCCATACGCTGATCAACAGATAATGAAGCGTTGAGGTCAAAGGCGAGTTGGTCGGGCTGTTGGGCGAAGCGTCCGCCCCAAAGTGTCGTCATGTCAGGCTCCTTGTGGCAGTTTCGCGTTCGGCGTGATCTCAAGCGTCAGGGCATAATCAGCATAGCCCATCGCGTGCCAGAATGCAACCGCTGGAATATTTTTTACAAGAACAGAAACGGTCCAGCGTTTATTGTGTGACCAGAAATCTGTAAACAATTTTCGCATCGCTTGTGAACCGATGCCCGTATGCCGTTGATGACGCGCCACGAAGAACTGTCGTAAATAAATTTCATCATTGGTTTCACGGAACAAGGCATAGGCAACTGAGACATTCTGCGCCTCAAAAATAACAGACTGATATTCACCAGAGGCCAGCCACCCACGCATGCGCTCTTCGAGTTGTTCGATGGTCATGGGGTTGCTGTGTCCTTCATCCTGAATCAACTGATGATTCCACTCAGCCAGCAGGGAACAATCATTCAGGGATGCAAAACGTGAATTCAGAGCTACGGTCATTAGTCTCTCTTGAAGCGTGAGTAATCGGGTTTGGGCATGTTCATGCCAGAGACGGGCAGGCCGTTCAACGCGCGGACCTTGAGGCTGAGTCCATACAAACGGATGAAACCTTCGGCGTGGCTTTGATCGTATACATCTTCCTGACCAAAGGTGGCAAAGTCTTCGCGATAGAGGCTGAACTTGGATTTGCGACCAGCGGAGATGATATTGCCTTTGTAGAGTTTGAGTCGCACCGTACCAGTGACAGGACCTTGTGTGGAATTGACGAAAGCATCGAGGGCTTCGCGCAGAGGTGTGAACCAAAGACCGTTGTAAGTCAGTTCGGCATATTTCAATGCGGCCATTTGTTTGAAGCTCATGGTCTCGTGATCGAGGACGAGCGCTTCCAATTCGCGATGGGCATAGAGCAGGATCGTGCCGCCCGGGGTTTCATAGACACCATGTGACTTCATGCCCACGAGACGATTCTCGACGAGGTCCACGCGCCCGATGCCGTGCGCGCCACCGATAGCGTTCAACTTGGTGATGATCTTGGCAGGCGAAAGTTTTTCTCCGTTCACAGCAACGGGGATACCAGTCTCATATTCGATCTCAACGTATTCGCCTTGTTCGGGAGCGTTCTCGGGCGAAGTGGAGAGTTGGTACATGGTCTCTTCGGGTTCGTTCCAGGGATCTTCGAGCAGGCCGCCTTCATGAGAAAGATGCCAAAGATTTGAATCGCGGGAATAAATGGATTTAATGGTGGCGGTCACAGGGACGTTGTGCTTGGCAGCGTACGCGATCGCGTCTTCGCGGGAACGGATATCCCATTCGCGCCAGGGAGCAATAATTTTGAGGCGTGGATCGAGCGCCATGACAGTCAATTCAAAACGGACTTGATCGTTCCCTTTGCCTGTAGCGCCGTGCGAAATGGCATCGGCACCGACTTTGTGAGCAACCTCCACCATGTGTTTGGCGATCAGTGGACGTGCAACGGATGTACCTAATAAATACTTGTGTTCATACATAGCCCCCGCTTTCAACATGGGAAAAAGGTATTCGGAAGCAAATTCTTCCTTCATATCGTGAATAATGCATTCGCTCGCGCCACTATTGAGTGCTTTTTGCTCCAGCCCACGCAGATCTTCATCGCCCTGCCCCACGTCTGCACAAAAACAGACGACTTCACAACCGTAGTTTTCCTTCAACCACGGTACAATCACGGATGTGTCGAGGCCGCCTGAATAGGCGAGTACGACTTTCTTCACTTGCGGTTTCGGTTTCGGATTCATTTCCTTGCTCCTTTTGATGTATGTTCTCCTTCATCCTAACCCTTTTCCAAAAGAAAAGGAACGGATGTGGAAAAATGGAAAATAAAAACAGCCCGCCGAGAAGGCGGGCTGTTTGTGTGGATTAGCGTAGTGCAGTGCGCGTTCGCATTTACTCCGTCATCCAAACTAAAAAGACCCAACCTTCTCGTTATGAGAAGTCGGCTTCGGACGACGTGTACGGCGCAATGCAACTATTGCAGACATGTTGGGCGAAATTCTACCTGAAATACAAAATGTGTCAATGATTTTGAAAAACTACCCTTGAATATTACCCAAACGGGTAATACAGGAATTGTTATGTTTTTTTTGTAGAAACGACTCTATAATATCTACTAAGGATAATTCATTGTGATCTGGGATGATTATTACAAACAGTATTTGAAAGCCAGTCGTGGCCCCCACCCCATGAAAGTGATAGAGCAATTTGTGCCTGCGGCTTTGCAAGCAATGGCGACACTTTCAACAGAGGATACTAGATGGCTCATAAAAGCTCTAAGTAATGTCAGAAAGAAATGGTTTGTCCAGCTTCTTTGTGAAAGGGTTGACACTCTCCCCGACGATTTTTTTATACCTCTGGTTCGGGCAGCAGTTTACGAAGAAGACCCAAGTTATAACCGTGATTTTGTAAATCCATGTATCAGGATATTTGGAAGAAGACGTGCAAGTGAGGCACTTCTTAACCTCGTCTCTACTGGCACTAATTACGAAAAGGCTGGCGCTATTAATGCTTTATATTGGGTATTAGGAGGAATCCCCAAGGGAGAAGATGATCTAAAGGATATTCGTGTTCGCAAACGATCTATATATTTACAAGAGTTCGTTTCCAACCGTAACATCGATGTTCGGAGAAGCCTTATTTCAAAATTGGTACTTGATTCGCAACAATACCCCGAACATCTTGCACCACTGGTAGGAGAAGCGATTCAAATTGCAAGAAAGCATCCTGACAGTTATATTCGGCATCGACTTCAGGTGGAATTAGGTGAGTCGAAGATATTAGAACCCTTACCACATCGAAAGAACGCAAAAAGGAATTCTTTACTTCGCAACTTGCTAGATTATTTTTCTCCCAAATGAAATAGATATCATGGATGCTCGTTTTTTAATACATCACGTGAATCGCTGAGATAGCCATCCGCTATTTCCGATGCCTCTTCTCCAATTCAGCGACCACATCAGCGGGAGTCAATCCACGCGCGGAGAGTAGAACAAGGGTGTGGAACGTGAGGTCCGCTACTTCTTCGATAAGACGTTGATCTTCTTGTGCCAATGCGGCAACAACGACCTCCGTCCCCTCCTCCCCCACTTTCTGCGCGATCTTCGGCAAGCCATCATTGAACAGACTTGTTGTATACGATTTCTCAGAGGGATTCTTTTTCCGATCTTCGATCACATCAAACAACCATTGAATATCCATTTTCAATTCTCCATAATTCAAAACCTGAACCACGGAGTCACGGAGACACTGAGTTTTAATTTCTCCGTGCCTTCGTGTCTCCGTGGTTAGAACTCTTTGCCCAACTCACGATAGAAGCAGGTTCTTTCGCCAGTATGACATGCAGGCCCAGCGGGATTAACCAACACCAACAACGTATCCGCGTCACAATCCACGCGGACTTCGACAACTTTTTGAGTATTCCCTGAAGTCGCGCCTTTGTGCCACAGCTCGCCTCGGCTGCGTGACCAGAACACTGTCTCGCCTGTTTCGACGGTCAACCGCAGGGACTCGGCGTTCATCCACGCCATCATCAACACTTCTTTTGTCTCTGCATCCTGCACAATGGCAGGGACAAGTCCGTTGGCGTCATATTTAATCTCAGAGTTTGATACTTTCATATTTTCTCCAACGTTTGAACGTTCAAACGTTACAACGTTATAACCGAACCGGTACACCCTGACTCTGCAATTCCTGCTTCAAGTCCGCGATCTTCAACTTCCCATCATGGAACAATGATGCTGCCAGCGCCGCATCAGCATTACCTTTGGTAAGGACTTCTGTAAAGTGCGACATTGTCCCTGCACCGCCTGAAGCGATGACAGGCACAGACACCATGTCAGAGATGATGCGCGTCAACTCAATATCATAACCTGCGAGCGTACCGTCCGCATCCATGCTTGTGAGCAGGATCTCACCTGCACCCAACTCCACGCCACGGACTGCCCATTCGACCGCATCGATGCCCGTCGGAGTCCGCCCGCCAGCGACATAGACTTCCCAACTGGAACCTTTCCTGCGTGCGTCAATTGCCAAAACGATGCACTGTGCACCAAAACGGGATGCGCCTTCAGAAATTACCTCAGGTCGCTTCACCGCCGCCGAGTTGACGCTGACCTTGTCCGCGCCAGCAAGCAGGAGATTCCGCATATCGTCCACTTCACGGATTCCACCACCGACAGCAAGAGGCATGAATACAGTCTCAGCAACTCGGCTCACTAACTCAAGAGTTGTCTTGCGTCCTTCATGTGTGGCGGAAATATCGAGGAAGACCAACTCGTCCGCGCCTTGTTCATCGTAAAGTCGCGCCTGCTCCACAGGATCACCTGCATCGCGCAGATTCACAAAGTTTACGCCTTTTACTACACGTCCATCTTTGATATCCAAACAAGGAATGATTCGTTTTGCTAACATAAAGACTCCAATCGTTCGAAGGTTGCAGGTTGGAACGTTTACACGTTAAGAGCACAAACCTTCCAACGTTTCAACCTTTAAACTTGCAACGCTTTTTCTAACTCAACCGTCCCATCATACAACGCGCGACCAATGATCGAACCTGCAAGCCCAGCCTCTTTCGCCGCAATGACATCGTCAATCGTATGCACGCCGCCTGAAGCGATAACATCGAGTCCGCTCACTTCAGCCAACTCGCGCGTGGACGGAATGTTCAACCCGCTACCCAAACCGTCGCGGCTGACATCTGTAAAGATAACAGTACGCAGGCCCAAAGTCCGCATTTGAAGCGCAAGGTCGGTAGCCTTCACGCCGCTGTTATCTTTCCATCCCCGCGTGCGGACGAGTCCATCACGCGCATCGATCCCCACAGCAATTCGTTCTGCACCGAATCGAGTCAACGCATCCGCAACCACGTCGGGGTGTTCGATCGCAATCGTCCCGAGTATTGCGCGCGTCACGCCTAATTCCAACACATCCGCAATCGCGTCGAGCGAACGCATCCCGCCGCCAAACTGCACACGCGCACCACACTTCAAAATCGATTCGAGCGCTTTGCGGTTCGCATTATCGCCTTCGCCGAACGCGCCATCGAGGTTCACCACATGCAGCCACTGCGCGCCCGCATCGAGCCAACGACGCGCCGTTTCGGCAGGGTCATCGCTGTACGATGTCATCCGCGCGGGGTCGCCTTCTTTCAATCGCACCACTTTGCCGCCGCGCAAGTCAATCGCGGGATAGATCGTGAAGCTCATGCCGCCTCCACAAAATTTTTCAATATCTGCAAACCCACCGCCTGACTCTTTTCAGGATGGAACTGCACGCCAAACACATTTTCACGTCTCACCGAACACGCATATCGAATGCCGTAATCCACTTCGGCAATCACATCTGTGTGATCGCTCGCCTGACAGTAATACGAGTGATTGAAATAGACATACGCCCCATCATTCACCTGACGAAACAACAGCGCGTCTTTCTTAACTCGAACTTGATTCCACCCCGTATGCGGAACCTTCACTGATAGCGAATCAGCAAACCGCACGACTGTGCCTTTCAACAGCCCCAAGCCTTCGTGCTCGCCCATCTCTTCGCCGATCTCGAACAAGGCTTGCATCCCAACGCAGATTCCCAACATCGGCACATTTCGTTCGACAATTTGCTTTACAGCTGTATCGAGTCCTTTCGCCTTCATGCCCGACATAAAATCACCGAACGCACCCACACCAGGCAACACAACCTTCTTCGCCGATAAAACTTTACCCGGGTCGTCAGTTCTTTCCACCTTCGCACCGACAGATTCCAACGCCTTTTGCACCGAGCGGAGGTTGCCTGTGCCTGCGTCAATCAAGATAATATCTTTCATAAATACTCCAATCCTTGACCATAAACCGTGGACGATAGACGATGGTCAACGGTCTATGGTCTATCGTCCCGTTTTACAATGTTCCTTTTGTAGACGGTATGCTTCCTCCACGTCTCGGGTCAAACTGCGTTGCCGCATCTAGTGCACGTGCCCAGGCTTTGAACAATGCCTCGGCTTGGTGATGGTCATCACGCCCATATAACACGCGAGCATGGAGATTACATCGTGAAGTCACAGCAAACGACTCAAAGAAATGTGGAAACAACGTGGTCGGGATGTTTCCCACATACGGCGTATGCCAGTCTGCTTGAATCACCGCATACGGACGACCTGACAGGTCAATCGCCACGTGTGCCAATGTTTCATCCATCGGTGCGAAGCAATCTCCCATGCGGACAATTCCCTTGCGGTCGCCCAATGCCTTATCGAAGGCTTGACCCAACGCCAGCGCCACATCTTCCACTGTATGGTGAACGTCAATGTGCAAATCGCCTTGTGCTTTGACGGTGAGGTCGAACAGTCCATGCACGGCGAGGTGGGTCAGCATGTGATCAAGAAAGCCAACGCCTGTGGAAATCTCGTGTTTGCCCGTGCCATCCAAATCCAGTTTAATCTCGATCTGTGTTTCGTTTGTTTGTCTTGATATTTCTGCGGTTCGCATATTTTCTCCTTAATTATTCCGTCCTGAGCGGAGTGGCGCGTGATCTTCGCGCCACGTAGTCGAAGGACAGTTACAAGACTAACTTCTTTCCAGTCTACGCTTCGACTACGTTCGGACGGTAGAACTGTCCTCACTCCGCTCAGCGAGGAATTTCAACGCTTCCAACAACTTATCCGTATCCTGCGGACGTCCCACACTGATGCGGATGCAATCCTTCAACCCTGACTTATTGAAATAGCGAATAAAGATCCCATGTTTCTCAGCCAAATCCTTTTTGAGTTGCACGGCATCCTTGTCAACGACTCGGCACAAGATAAAGTTCGAGCGGGTGGGATAGGGTTTCAAGTACGGAATATCGTGCAGGTCTTCATACAACCGTTCACGCTCGGTCTTCAACAAGTCAACGTACTTCTTCAACTCATCTTTATGTTCCAGTGAAACCTGCGCTGCGACACTTGCGGCCACGTTGACGTTATACGGCTGTTTCGATTTCCATAACGTGGGCATGAGCCATTTAGGGAAGGCACCATATCCAACACGCAAGCCTGCCAACCCCGCCCATTTGCTGAATGTGCGTAACACAATCAAATTCTCACGTGCAGGCACTTCGCGGATGCGACTTAACTTTGCACCCAGGGCATCATCAGCAAATTCAATATAGGCTTCGTCGAGCACGATCATGGTCGGCAAGGATAATAACTCATCCATTGTCTCAGGAGGGATTACAGAGCCATCGGGGTTGTTGGGCGATGTGATGAAGAATAATTTCGGCTGATACGTTTCTACTGCTTTACAGATGGCGTCCATGTCCAGCGAAAAATCTGGGTT
The DNA here is from genome assembly GCA_016721115.1 of Candidatus Defluviilinea proxima. Lineage (NCBI taxonomy): Bacteria > Bacillati > Chloroflexota > Anaerolineae > Anaerolineales > Candidatus Villigracilaceae > Candidatus Defluviilinea > Candidatus Defluviilinea proxima. Next base: position 1,830,801 of record JADKIW010000001.1, on the reverse strand, counting down.
GCGCGGAACTTCGATCACGCGTGCGGCATTGAGTTCGCCGTCGAACGAGTACATACCAAACGTGGGCGGACAGGACAAGAGACAATCCTCTGGCTCAAGGAAGACACGCATGAGTAGGTCGATCAATTCGTCTGCGCCTTGCCCTGCCATGAGATATTCCTCGTCCACGCCGGTGAACTTCGCCAGGGACTTACGCAACGTGCGACTTTCAGGGTCGGGATAGATGTGAGGGAATTCCATGTTTGCCAAAGTTTCACGGACAACAGGCAACGGGCCGTATGGATTTTCGTTCGCATCCAGTTTGATGATCTCGGAGGGAGCGCGACCGATCCGTTCGGAGAGGACTTCGAAGGGTTCGATGGGAGTGTATGGAGGTAGGGATTCGAGGTGTTTACGGATTTTCATGATTGTTCCTGACCATGGACAATGGACGGTGGACGATGAAAGGTCTTCGATGGTCTACCGTCCATTGTCCATCGTCCGCATTAAAGCCGCATTGGCATGTGCATCCAATCCTTCGGACTGGGCGAGGGTGGCGGCAATAGGACCTACCTCTTGCGCCGTCTTTCCATCAAGTGCAACAAGACTGACGATTTTCACAAAGTCCCACACATTGAGCGGAGAGGCAAATCGCGCAGAGCCGCCTGTCGGCATGACGTGGCTGGGACCTGCGAGGTAATCTCCCAATACTTCAAAGGAGTGCTCGCCCATGAAGACACCGCCTGCATTGGTCACTTTTTCGACCCAGCGCCACGGTTCACTGACAGACAAGCCCAAGTGTTCAGGGGCGTATTCGTTAGCAATTTGAATGGCTTCGTCAAGGTCACGAGTGAGCACAGCGCCGCCACGGTTTTCAAGCGACGCAACGATGATGTCGGCACGTCCGCGGTCTTCGATCTGTTTGGAGACTTCGGCTTGGACTTTTTCAATTAAGGTTTGCGAGGGAGTGAGGAGAATGGCAGATGCTAAGAGATCATGTTCGGCTTGGGCAAGCAGATCCGCCGCGACCCAACTGGGGTTGGCAGAGTCATCAGCAATGACAACTGTCTCAGTTGGGCCAGCGAGTCCGTCAATGCCAACGACGCCATAGACTTGTCGCTTGGCGAGGGTGACGAATAAGTTACCAGGGCCGAAGATCTTGTCAACAGGGCGGATGGTTTCGGTGCCGTAAGCCAATGCGGCAATTGCCTGCGCCCCACCAAAGGGATAGACCTCGTCCACGCCAGCGACGGCGCAGGCGGCAAGAATGATCGGGGGAATAAATGAAGAATGCGGAATGTCGAATGATGAATTTTGATTCTGCACGCTTTGCGTGCCTTCTGCCTTCTGCATTTTCATTGGAGGAGTTACAACCGCAATTTCTTTAACGCCTGCTACTCTTGCAGGGATGGCGCTCATCAAGACTGTCGAAGGCAAGGGAGCAGTGCCGCCAGGAACGTATAAACCCACACGTTGAATCGGACGGATGATCTGCCCGAGCGTGCCGCCAAGTTCATTGGTGAACCATGAGGTCAGCGGTTGTTTTTTGTGGAAGGCTTCCACGCGGGCGGCGGCTTTTTCGAGCGCATCACGTTCGGCAGGTGAGATGGACTCTAATGCAGATTGGATCAGTTCTTTCGAAACGGGAGCAGGCTTTCGGTCGATCGAATCGAGGCGCTTTGTCCAGTTTTGCAGCGCGGAGTCTCCGTTGGTCCGCACGTCTTTCAAGATGCGTGTCACGGCTGCTTCGGCGGTTAATCTTTCACCGAAAAGTTTTTCGATGTTATCCATCACGCGTTCGCTCACGGGGAATTCATCGGGCGGCGTGCGTTTCAAAATCGTTTGTCTTGCGGTTTGTGGGTCGAGCTGTTTCATGGTTATCCTTTCAGCGCGGCAAGCATGGCATTGTAGCGCGGGGGTTCTTCTTCGAAAATATATTTGACAGGCGAGACGATGATGCCACTGCCGCCGATGGAGCGCAGTTCGGTGATGGCACGCGGAAGATGATCGCGACGCACAATGACTGTGACCGAGTGCCAGCCTTGATTCGCTTCGCGCGTGACGATGGGGCTGATGGTGGGACCTTGCAAGCCGCCGACCGATGTTTGCGTGAAGAGTTTCTCTGCTATCGCTTCGGGGCTGGACCCGCGCATGTTGGCGATCACGAGGAGATTTTCCTCAGCCCTGAGATGCGCTTCGATGTATTCGAGCAAACGGCGCGCCATTTCGAGAATTTCAGGTTTCTCTTTCAGGTTCTTGCGATTCGCAATGAGCGCGGACTGCGATGCCTGGATAAGTCCATCGGGCAATGCACGTAGACGATTATCTTTTAGCGTTTGCCCCGAGGAGACGAGGTCCGAGATGATGTCGGCGTATCCAATGGTCGGCGCGGTTTCGAGTGTGCCTTCTGCATAGATGAGTGTGTGCGGAATATCATGCTTTGCGAGGAAACGTTCCGTGAGGACAGGGAACTTGGTCGCCACACGCAATGGATGGCTCAATGTAGTGGAATGTTTTTTGAGCGATGGAATGTCGGTGACATCATCCCATGCTTCAGGGACGGCCAGTTTGAGCGAGCAATGACCGTAGCCAAGCGTATCGTGCAGAACGATGATGTCGCCGTTCTCGCCGCGCTTCTCTTCGAGCACATCAATGCCCGTGATGCCAAAATCTACAGAGCCTTGGCGCACACTGACAACGATATCGCCCGGGCGCTGGAAGATGATTCCCAGTTCAGGCAATGAGGGGACTTCCGCTTCGTATTGGCGCGGGTTGGGCTTATGGACGGAGAGTCCGCAGGCGGCGAGGAAATCGAGCGAGTCGTCTTGCAGACGTCCTTTCGAGGGGAGAGAGAGTCGAATTGCTGGTTGATTCATAAAAATTCCTTTTCAAGAGATTGACGATGGATGATAGACCATAGACGATAGACCGTTGACCATGTTGCAACCATTGTCCATCGTCTATGGTCCATGGTCTGTTTGCAATTGATACAAAAAATCCCCGACGCAGGGTCGGGGACTGATGAGACAAATTACGAGTTCCTGTTAGTGGATCACAGGTACGCGCACAGACGCCTCCCGACCTTGCGGGGGTTGTGTATGATGGTGGTGGTGATGCGCGTACAGGTTCATGTTGGGGGCTATTGTATGGGCTGGCGGGGAATGAGTCAAGGGGAGGTTGTGTTTTTGTTAGGGTAGTTCTATAATATCAGACATAGGGAATTGCTCGCTAATAATCAAAAACCAAAAACAATTTTGCCAAATAGCATACCAAGACAGATATTTACACATCACAATAGACAAATACTGGTTGTTCCAAAAAGCTTATAAATCTGCAAAAGGAGTCAGGAACATGGAAATAAGGGATATTATTAACTATGCAGGCTTTATCGTCGGCATCTTGGGCATATTACTTAGTATTTATTTATACAAAAAAGGAATAGAGTCTAAAGATCCCCGGTGTTATTACAAAACCTTTAAAAATATTTCAAAGCTTTCCGACGAAAAAGACACAAAGATTAAGATTACTTACGGACAAGAAGAAGTTACAAGAATCTTTACAACTTATGTCTGGGTTTGGAATGGCGGTAGAAAACCAATAAACAAGACTGATATCCCCTCACAATCAAGTGTGAAAATAAATTTCTGTGACGAAGAGTTTACGCCAAAGATACTGGACTATAAAATCGTTAAAGTATCACGTCCAGAGATAAATTTTTCAGCTTTTCACAGTGGCGAGACTGCACTAGCCATTAGTTTTGATTTCTTAGACCAAGACGACGGTGCTGTTTTAGAAGTTCAACATACAGGTAGCTCAGATACCGAGCTACAATCTGAAGGGGTGATTCTAGGGGTTCCAGAAGGCTTAAAAATAATACGGACAACAACAGCAAAAAAATCTTTTTTTAGACGCGCAATACTGCGCATTAATTCATTGCTCGACTATAGAAAGAGTCCGAAATCTTTCTATACATTTTCAACAATAACAATTGCGATAATGATTGGAATGTTTGGATATATGCTATATGACATAAACTACAATCCCCGTATATCAACTACTACTGTAAAGTTTGAAGAAGCGTTGCAGTCAGAGTTTCCACAGGCAAGCGAACAAAACGTAATTAATATCAAAGAAAAAATTATTAGTAAAAACAATGTAATCGCAAATCTTTTGGCCGTTTTTATTATGGCGGGTTATGTAATAGTGTTTATAGGCATGTTTGTTTATATCGCGCGAAAAGACATAATAATGCCCCATCCAAAGTCTCTTAGTCTAAGCGATGATTTGCTAAAGTTCATCAAGGACAAAGAAACGAGTTAACCAAGCTCGTTATTTTACATATTTCATAGGGAATCGTCGATCTCATGTCCTTGCCATCTGAACAATGGTCCATCAGTATCATCGCCTCGTTGGCGGTGGAATTACCAAAACAGAATCTAACCAGCGATCAATTTTGCCATGTATAATACGCACCTATGCCTGTAAACTGGATCGAACACAAAGAAAAAAGAATTATCTTCATCAACGCCGCCAATTTGATGGACGATCATGTGTCTTTAATAGCCAAACTGGAAACATTGGTTTCACTATTACAGCCAGAGCCTAAAAAATCTATTTTGGCCATGGCTGACCTGCGTAACACACACCTCACCAACACGGCATTGATCGGGCTGATGAGAAACGCCATCCGCGCGGCGCCCTATTTTCGCAAAAGCGCACTGATCATTGAAGCAAACCCAGCCCAGAAGATTCTTCTAGATTCATTTAGTTACGTCATTCCACACCCGCCGAAAAGGTTTAGCGACATCGACGAGGCAAAAGAGTGGCTGGTTAGTGAATAACAAATTGTGTACGCAAGGTGGGATTGATTCTTCGTTTCCAAAACAACTCCATAGATCTCTTGCATACGTGAAGAGTTCGGTCACCCTCAATTTTTTTGAACCACGGAGACACGGAAACACTGAGAAAAACTTTGAAAATCTCCGTGACTCTGTGCCTCCGTGGTTAAGGCCGAGGCTTTTGCAAGAAATCTAATAAACACCGGCCTTCACTTCCTCCCCATCTTCCAAATTTTGGAGACTGCGCTAAATTTATGTCCTTAACCCCTGAACAATGGATGATCGGCATCCTCGCCGCGCTGACGGTCGGCATCACCAAAACGGGATTGCCCGGCATCGGCATCCTAGTCGTCCCATTGATGGCGCTTGTGTTTGGTGGGCGGTTGTCCGTGGGCGCAACACTTCCCTTGCTGATCTTTGGCGATGTCTTCGCCGTGCTGTGGTACCGTCAACATGCACGTTGGGATAACTTGCGCAGTCTGCTTCCGTGGGTGATCGTCGGCATTGTCATTGGTGTTGGATTGTTGTGGTACACCGGGGCACAAGGCGGGCGCGTGGACTGGTTGAACATCATCATCGGTGTTTTGGTGTTGGCAATGATGGCCGTCAGTTTGGCACGCAAGCATTGGGGGGACAAACTCATACCCACGTCACAGGCAGGACTCGTATCCACTGGCGTGCTGGCAGGCTTCTCCACAGCCGTATCCAATGCGGCAGGTCCCATCATGACGATCTATCTCAGCGGTATGATGAGACTTTCGAAGAATGAGTTCATGGGGACGTCCGCCTGGTATTTCTTCATCTTTAATCTGACCAAGCTCCCGCTCTATGCGTTCCTCAGTCTGGTTCTGCCTACGAATCCCATGGTCAACGCGACGACCCTGCTCTTTGACCTAGTCATGTTGCCCGTCATTATCATTGGTGCATTTATTGGGAAGTGGTTGTTGCCGCGCATCTCAGAAAGTCTATTCAATAACGTTGTGATGATCCTTGCCAGCCTCGCGGCGTTGAAGTTGATCCTCGATCAGATTCTTTAATCCATCCCCAACTATTATTGTATTTCTGTTGAGGCAGACCTATAATCTGTATCAACATTCATAGTTTGGTAATCACAAGGAGTGCAACATGCATCGGTTCAGCATCATCATTATCATTGCCATATTATTTATAAACGGATGTGCCCCAGCAACGGAAGTACCACCTCCCACTTCGACGGCACTCCCTACATTGACCGCCACCACCGTACCGACCATAACTGCCACGCAAACACCTCGCATGACGTTAACGCCTCGTCCCACACTGACGGCCACGAAGCCACCCAGCCTGACGATGACGCCGTTAGCTGAGGGGCGGGTTATCATCAAAGAGACCGACGGCCTGCCCGTCACTGGGACTGCCTATGGACATGGGGAAACGGCTGTGATCCTTGCCAGCGTGGGAGGTATGAGTGAGTCACAATGGGCCGTCTTTGCCAAATTTCTCGCTGAAAATGATTTCACCGTCCTGGCGATCAGTTCGCCCGATAGCCAGGGAGACACGGCTGTGTTGGTGAAACAGGCCATTGAATTCCTGCGGAACAATGGATACCGCCGCATTGTCTGCGCGGGAGCAAGTAATGGGGCCAGTGGATGCGCATTCAACTTAAAGTATCCAGAGATCACAGGCCTTCTCTTAATCACCTATCATGGTGCCGCCAACCTCTCCAAAGTTACATTGCCCAAACTCTTTATTGCTGGTGAAGAGGCGAACCCCTGGAGAGAAACGACAGAGGCGGGCTTCAATGCGGCAGGTGAACCAAAGTCATTGATCATTGTTCCAGACACACTGGGAAATGGACCGTCCCTATTGGAAATGGACCAGGATATCAAGATGCAGGTGTTGGACTTTTTGAAGAAATGCAATGGTCTCTGAAATACCATCGCATCCACCTGCGAATTCTTATCCACGATAAACACTGATTGTCTTCCCTGTATCTACATGTTATTCCCTTAACGGAGACGCTACGATGAAAGTTGATGAAATCAAACTACTGTACGATTACAATGACTGGGCTGACACACGCCTCCTGACAACTTGCGCCAAAGTGAGCCCGGAGCAATACGCCGCCCCGAACCCCTATGGGCATGGAAGTTTGCGCGCCACGATGGTCCACATACTGGATAACATCTGGCAACAGCGGATCACGCTTCAAGGGTATTATCAGGAACCTTTGGCAAACGATGCGGCGTACGATGCAACTGAGCTTCACGAAGATGCCATTCCGACCTTCGCCGCGTTGCAAGAGCGCTGGATGGTAGAACAACAGGAGATGCGTGCCTATCTCAACACATTGACCGATGAAACGTTGAACAGCACAATCCGTTATGTCATCCCCGGCGCGATACGCGAACGTTTTGTGTGGCACATCCTTATCGATCTCATCATCCATGCCACACAACACCGCAGTGAAGCCGCCATGTTGTTGACCAGTTATGGTCAATCGCCGGGCAATTTCGATTTCACCACGGCCCTCAATAAGAATGCTTAAGCAAAAATCCTGATCTTTTCTTAGCGAGTGTTTCTTAAGTCTTGAATTTCGTTCTTTTGTACACGGATTTCACGGAACATACGGAAAAAGACAATTTTTTAAAGCTCTTTTTCGTGGCATCCGTGTCCAAAAAAGAAGTTAAGAAACAGTCTCTTAGAGGTATATGCTCCATGTCCAAGTCGCTACTCACTATCGAACAGATTCTCGATCTGCTGACAAAGCATCCGATACAAATCGCCGAATACACCGCGGACTTGAAATCGGATCAATTACACACGTCTCCAGAGCAAGGTGAGTGGTCCATCAATGACATACTCGCGCATCTGCGTTCCTGTTCCGATGTGTGGGGCAACGCCATGGAAACGATCATCGCGCACGACCAGCCAACCATCAAGGCGATCAGCCCACGAACATGGATCAAACAAGCGGACTATCCTGAACAGCCATTTCGAACATCCTTGCAGGCTTTCACCAAACAGCGGACAAAACTTTTAGCCGCCTTGAACGCTTTGCCCCACAAAAGCTGGTCCCGTTCAGCGACTGTGACAGGCGCGGGGAAGCCACTCAACTCAACCGTGTTCTCGTATGCGAGGCGACTTGTCCTCCATGAGCGAAGTCATGTAAACCAGATCAAGCATATAGCGGATGCGTAATAGTATCCTCACGGACCAACCCATCCCCACCGATGATCATATCGACGTAGTTCTAAAATGGAATCCATAGGAGGTTCTCATGCCGTTTTTACGAACAGACTTGAATGCGAACGTATTGACTCTCACCGTGGATCGCCCCAAAGCGAACGCGTATAACCTCGAACTGATCGGTGAGTTGCAATCCGCTTTCAGGCAAGCCGCAGAGGACAAGCAAGTGCGTGTGGTGGTGCTGACAGGCAGTGGACATATCTTCGGGGCTGGGCAGGATATCACAGAGATGAGAACCGAGGGCGAGTCGATCTCATATCGCGAGCATTTGCTCAAGACCTACAATCCGCTCATTTTGCAGATCCGCCAGATCGAAAAACCAGTCATCGCCGCCGTCAATGGGATGTGTGCGGGCGCGTCGTTGGGAATCGCCCTCGCCTGTGATCTGCGCATCGCGGCGGATACAGCCCGATTCGTGGTGGGATTCGGCGGCATTGCGCTCATCCCCGACTCGGCAGTGACGGTATTACTGCCTGCGTTGATCGGTCTGGGTCGCGCCATGGAATATTATCTTTCCAATGCGCAGATCACCGCACAACAGGCAATAGATTGGGGCATGGTGAATCAAGTTATTCCATTCGATGACCTTCACAAAACAATTCATGAAGTAGCGCGCGCCATGACGAAAGCACCCATCGGCGCGTTTGGGCTGACAAAGCGTGCCTTCAACAAAGCCATGTTGCCAAACCTGGAAGATGTACTTGATTACGAGGGGCACATTCAGGAAATCGCAGGCAAGAGCGCAGAGCATAAAGAAGGCGTTGCCGCATTCATCGAAAAACGGCCGCCCAAATTTTTATAAATACTTAACCACCGATTGTCCTATTTTCAAGGAGCAAAATAATGTCGGACCAACCCATGAGAAAAGTTGTTTTTGCGATCAACATCACGATAGACGGCTACTGTGGACATGAAACGGGGATCGCCGATGACGAATTGCATGAGTACTTCACTGGGCTCTTGCGCGAGACAGGCGTTGACATTTTCGGACGCAACACTTACAACTTGATGTATCCATATTGGCACGATGTCGCAGTGAACGGATCGGAATCAAAAGCGATCAACGAATTCGCCCGCATATACGATGCCATGCCGAAGATCGTCTTTTCAACGACGTTGAAGAGCGTAGAGTGGAACAACACGATGCTCCTTCACGGCAATCTGCGAGAAGAGATCATGAAGTTAAAAGGACAGCCAGGGAAAAATATTGCCATTGGCAGCCTGAGCATCGCATCGCAAGTTGCAGAATGGGATCTGATCGACGAGTATCACTTTGTCGTTCACCCCATTATTGCGGGAAGAGGTCCGCGCTTGTTCGGAGCGGTCAAGGATCGCACGTTGAAACTTATCGGGCAAAAAACGTTTGGTTCGGGAGTTGTGGCGTTACATTATAAGAAGTGAAAGATTTTATATAACCACCGATTGTCCTGTTCCCAGAAAAACAGTTCCTTTTAATAATATTGTGTAATCTCTGAGATATAAGACTTAATCTTGAGTCTTACACACACAATTCGCCCACATATTTATGCAGTTTAGGAGAATTATGCTTCTTTCATTAGAAAATAACGCACCATCGGACTTCGACTTTGAAATCGGCACCTGGTCTGTGAAGCACCGCAAACTAAAGGAAAGGCTGAACAACTGCAACGAATGGATTGAATTCGACGGTTTGTCGTGCACTCAAAAAATACTTGGCGGCTTTGGTAATATCGAAGACAATCAACTCTTCCTGCCAGACGGACAGGTTCGGGCGATTGCGCTTCGTTCCTACAATTCAGACAATGGACTTTGGTCAATCTGGTGGCTGGACGGAAGGTTTCCTCACGCCATTGACACACCTGTTGTTGGACGCTTCTCAGACGGGGTTGGCATATTTCTTGCCGATGATGTTCTTCGGGGTGTCGCGATCAAAGTACGCTTTACCTGGTCCGTTTTGTCACCTGATCACCTACGATGGGAACAGGCATTCTCGCCAGACAATGGCAGCACTTGGGAAACAAACTGGTCGATGGAGTTCATCCGTCAAGGCTAATAACCCCTAACCACCGATTGTTGTATTTTCATCCAAACCTCGTTGTCCTTTTGTTCAGCTGGTCCTATAATTTTGGATATTAGAGTTTATGATCAACATCGAACATATTGCCTTTTGGGTATATGACCTGGATGCGTTCTGTGCTTTTTATGAGCACAATTTTGGCGCTTCCGTTGGTCCCTTGTACGAAAACCCAGCCAATGGTTTTCGTTCCCGCTTTCTATCATTCTCAACGGGTGCGCGGATCGAAGCGATGACAACCACCACCCTGTCACCCATTCAACTGCCCGATGGTGCCCAGCGAATGGGACTTACGCACATAGCCGTTTCTCTCGGATCTGAATCTGCCGTGGATAAACTAACAGCGGAGTTAAAAGCCCAGGGTGTACCAGTGCTTGACGGTCCGCGCCGAACCGGTGACGGTTACTACGAAAGCGTGATCCTCGACCCCGAAGGGAATCGCTTAGAGCTTACCGTCTAGGTCACCAAACATCATCCCCACATGAGCAATCCACAACCAGCGACTGTTCCATCGCCATCAAAACGGTCTGCAAAATTTGACGGGCGAAACATATATAATTGTGACATCGCTTAGGACATACCCAAGATTTGGAGGTTGACGTGGCAAAAGCTGAACTCAAGACCAAGGTGAACAAAGCTAGTGTGACAAAGCTCCTCAACAGTGTCGCGGACGAGGTGAAACGGAATGACTGTTTCGAGATCCTCAAGATGATGAAACAGGTCACCAAAGAGGAGCCGAAGATGTGGGGTGCGACCATCGTGGGCTTTGGCAGTTATCACTACAAAGGCAAAAGCGGACGCGAAGGCGACTGGATGTTGACGGGTTTCTCGCCCCGCAAACAAAGCCTGACCTTATACATGATGGGCGGTTTTGATGAACACACCGACCTGCTTAAAAAACTTGGAAAGCACACCACCAGCGTAGGATGTTTATACATCAAGAAACTGGACGATGTGGATAAGAAGGTCTTGAAACAGTTGGTGACCGCATCTGTTAAGAGAATGAAACAACTTAGCAAGTAATCTGGTGAATCACAGATGAAAACCTTACAATTTCCACCAGAAATAGGCGCCCGAGGAATCGACCAGCGCGCCGCGAAGCAGTATGTTGGTCTTCGAATCATTACCCCTTTCGAAGGCATGTTTGCCCAGACAGACAAGCTCTTTAAAGAACTGCGTCAGTGGGTCAATGCACAAGGTTTAGCGGACCAAGGTCCATATTTTCTTCGATACCATGTCATTGACATGAAAGGGTTGATGGATGTGGAAGCTGGATTTGTGGTGACATCACAGCAGGCAGGAGACGAGCGTGTGAAAAGCGGAGTCCTTCCTGCTGGACGTTATGCACACCTCACCTATTCACGATATGCACTGCGGGGAAATCAGGCATTGTTGACATGGATAAAAGAGCAGAAACTGGAAACAGATCGAGAAGACACATCAAAGGGCGACGCGTTTGCCTGCCGCTACGAAGCATATCTTACAGATTATCGAACGGAACCCAGAAAGAAAAATTGGCAGGTTGACCTGGCAATCCGATTGCGAGATTGAGCAAGGCAGACAACATATTTGAATGAGTGGCGTGTTGAGTTTCCAAAGATAGTCTTGTTCGAGAAGGGTCTGGGCTTCTCTCCTTTAGGAGAGACGGGAGAGAGGTCATCCCCCTCCGTTGTCTTTTTCTTCCCCTCGTTCTATAATGCTGGAAACGAGGGAACTACGTAACCTATAAACTAGATAATCTAAAGATAGCAATTAGATGAGTCCTTGCTCATTAAGTAGGCACAGTAATAGGAGGCAAAAATGAAAGATTTAGGATTTGGTCTCGTCGAACAAAGAACTGTAATTGTTGTTCTAATGACAGCAACCTTGTGTCATATCCTTGGTCTGACTTTCCCATTACACACAGACAATATTTTGTTGGCTTTCATCGATTTAATCTTTCTTACAGGTTATATATACCTAGTAAGATCAATTATTCGTTTTCCTTTTGCGTTTGGCGCTGGAGTTTGGAAAGCTGCTAAACAAGATGAGGAAGTTCTTGAACGTTGCAGTGAAAGCACGCAGAGGTTCTATCTGAAAACAAAAGATAAGTATAGTTTTGCAGGACGCATTATCGTCTTCATAATGACACTAATAGACCAAAGCATATGGAAGGGTTATTTGGGGTTCATTGATAGGCTTAGCTTAATTGCCATTACTGTTTTAGTCACAATACCGACGATAGGGCAAAGTCTAATGACAATTGGTGGGAGTATCGGGGTTTTCACTATGCTATTAATTTACTTGATTGGTGGGACTTTCAGTTTCATTGTAGAAGACGCACTAAAGAAAAGTGCTGATGAACATACTCGGGAGCAAAAAGAATTACAATATGCAGCAAGACATCCTAATATAAATATACCAAGTTTCCCAAGCACCATATATACAAAACCAGAACCACCTGATTATTCAGGTGGAGGATACTAAGCTTAAGCTGTAATTCTTCAAAACAATCCAGCCTCGTGACCAGTTCCCATCTCCTTCAGGAGAGGGGCTAGGGGTGAGGTCAATTGTTATGTTTTCGTTTGTGTAGCTCTATAATGTTTGAAATATAGATAGGATAAGGATAAAGATTAATGGACTTGCCAATCATGGATAGCGCAACATATGAAGGAATTAGCGTTGCACATCTAGTCGCGTTTCGAATACTTAGCGTAGAAGAGATTCGAGACATTGGACATAGAGATCAAGCTTTTTTTGATCGTCTGGTTCGAGTAGTAAGCCGAGTCCATTTTACTGATTATTTGCGCTTTAAAGCACCGTCAAGTTTAGTTACTACAGATATTGACGACGCGCTAGAAGGGTTTCATAGGAATGACCTTGAACTTTATTTACTCTGTACATGTCTAGATACATTAGCTGGAAAAGACAATTTTATTGATTTTCCTGGGTGGGCTCGAACTTCTAAAGGGGTTTATTCTGGCGTCAAGGAAAGAGATAGTTTTCTCAATGAACTTTTCGACTCCTTGAAAACTTTCAACAAAGATATTTATCTTTCGATAATAGAAGGATTAATAGGTATATATAGCAAATATTATGGAGTAATCAAAAACATACATAACCTTGTACAAAGCCTCCCCGAATACCTTAAACTTGAAATCGTCAACGCCTACACCATTCATAAAGTAAACAGCGCCCCAGATTCGTGGAGTAGCAAAAATAACGAACAGAAATTGAAGGTTATTCTCGATTATTTACTTGATTGTCGACGTCATCAATACACACATTCAGCAAAAACTGTACCGACCTTTGGTGAAATTCGTCTTATGCGTAAAGCGCTAGTAGATGGTTTGCTTGACACACCTAATTTTGAAGCAAAGGAAATAGAATGGAAAGGCTCTGAATTTAGCATAACTTGCCACTATGGCGAAGAAGCCTTTTTGCTTCGAGAAATAATTTTTGCTTGTATTGCATTTTCGCTAGGGATTCTTGATAAAGAGTGGAGTTCGCGCTATCGCAAAGCAGAGAAACAACGCAAGATATTATGGGCTCTGATCTACGAGATAGACTACAACCTTAAGGTCATACAGTTTCACTTGAAAGCGCTAACTGAAAACTTTGTAATATTAGAAAGTAACACTTCCCCTCACTTCAGAGTAAACGTAGCTAAAATGATTCTTAGTGGCATGGGTGAAACAAATCTAATTGCATATATCCCAAGACTAAATGACTATATTGAATTGGCTGCCAAGTTCAACAAAATGATAGATGAAACAAAGGAAATAGACAAAGCTCAACTTGCCGAGTCTGAATTTCGATGGTTAATTCCTATGCTTCGGAACTATTGCGATAATTTGATGCATGACTATCCCGAGTGGGTTTATAACAAAAACTATGTTTATGATTTTTCAATATGATTTTTTACGGTTTACATATCGAATCACTCTGAATTTGTTACGCTGAGACAAACCACTATCCTCCCCCAAAATGACTCTGTAAACTTCGATACCGTAAGGCTTCAGTCCGCCAAAACAAGCCATACAAAAAGACCTGACAGGTTCCCAAAAGAAAACCTATCAGGTCTATATTTTTTACATCAACTCACAAACAAACGAACCCAAATCCGTTTCCGTCTGCGTGAAGCAGTCCGTGACGCGAAGCGATCCGTTTATCCGTTTCCTATCCGTTCCCCCCAAAATGACTCTGTAAACTCCTGTACCGCAACTCCTTCTTCCCCAGCGCCTGAATCGCAGAGACCGCCGCCATCGCTGCTTTACAAAAAGACCTGACAGGTTTTCACAGAACCGCGATTGATCGAGTCGCTTTTCCACTCGCAGAAGCCCAACGGACTCGTGTTACGATAAAACCTGTCAGGTCTATAAATTTCTATTTCGTTCCCCCAAAATGACTCTGTAAACTCCGATACCTCAATTCCTTCTTCCCCAACGCCTGAATCGCAGAGACCGCCGCCATTGCCGCGGAGAGAGTCGTAAGCAGTGGCACGTTCATCGCGATCGCCGCCTTGCGGATCTCGGCTCCGTCTTTGTGTGCATGCGGACCCAGCGGCGTGTTCAGGACGAGTTGAATCTGTCCACCGCGAATCAGGTCTACGATTTGAGTCGAACCGTCCTGCGCCTTCTCCACCACTTCCACAGGTAAGCCCGCGCGCATACACATATCCGCCGTGCCAGGCGTCGCATACAGTTTGAAACCCATGCGGTGCATATCGCGCGCAAACTTCAAGCCCGCACTTTTATCCATATCATTCACCGTCACCAAAACAGCACCGCTCTCTGGCAGACTGACACCTGCGGCGGTCTGCGACTTCGCAAACGCATGACCGAAATGAGAAGCGTGTCCCATCACTTCGCCCGTCGAGCGCATCTCAGGTCCGAGCAGTGCGCTCGAGCCAGGCAGTTTCTTGAACGGCAATACCGCTTCCTTGACGAAGAACCCGTCCACGCGCGGCTCCTCGGTCACGCCCAATTCCAGCAGCGTCTTGCCCGCCATCACCTGCGCGGCTTTATAAGCCAAATTCAAATTCGTCGCCTTGCTCGCATACGGCACGGTCCGCGAAGCGCGCGGGTTCACCTCCAGCACGCACACCACTTCATCTTTCAACGCGAACTGCACGTTCATCAATCCGCGCACGCCCAACGCCAGACCCAACTGCTCGGTGTATTCCTGCATGATGCCCTGATGATACGCGCTGACCTTATACGGAGGCAGGACGCACGCCGCATCTCCCGAATGGACGCCCGCTTCTTCGATATGTTGCATCACCGCCCCGACAACGACTCGTTCTCCATCCGCCAACGCATCGACATCGATCTCGAACGCGTCTTCCATAAACTTGTCAATTAATATCGGTTGACCAGGAGCCGCTTCGATCGCCTGTTGAATGAATCCTGCCAAATTGGCTTCTGAATCCACTAAAGCCATTGCCCTGCCCCCCAACACGAACGACGGTCTCACCAACACGGGATATCCGATTCTTTCCGCGACGACTCTTGCTTCTTCCAACGAACGGGCGATTCCATTCTCGGGCTGAGGGATATCCAACTCTTTGAGCAGTTTCGCAAACTCTTCGCGGTCTTCCGAAAGTTGAATCGCATGCGGCGACGTGCCCAAAATTTTCACGCCTGCCGCCTCGAGTCCTGCTGCCAAATTGAGCGGCGTCTGCCCGCCGAACTGCACGATCACACCGATGGGCTGTTCTCGGTCAATGACATTCAACACATGTTCCAACGTCAACGGCTCGAAGTACAAGCGGTCAGCCGTATCATAATCCGTGGATACGGTCTCAGGGTTGCAGTTGTACATGATGGTCTCAAATCCCATCTCAGACAAAGCAAACGCCGCCTGACAACAACAATAATCAAACTCGATCCCTTGCCCGATCCGATTCGGTCCGCCGCCGAGGATCAAAATCTTCTGCTTATCCGTCGGTCGTGACTCATCATCCATCTCATACGCAGAATACAGATACGGCGTCTGCGCCTCAAATTCTGCGGCACAAGTGTCCACGCGTTGGAATGTCGGTATTATTCCTAACGATTTCCGTAGCTCTCTGAATGAAGAATGATGAATGAAGAAAGATGAATTTAAGAGCCGCCTGATATGTGCATCTGCGAAACCAAGTTGTTTTGCTTCACGCAACAAACTCTTCAATTCTGCATCCTGCATTCCAAATTCTGCATTCCGCATTCTGCGTTCTACATTCTCTATCTCTTTCATTTGCGCCAAAAACCAAAGATCATATCCTGTTGCCTTGGAGATTTCATCCAGTGACACACCCTCTTGAATCGCTCGATACACTCTAAACAATCGATCCGCCGTTGGTATCGAAAGTTTCTCAACATCGAAAGCAACCGCCTCTCGGTTCGGTCCACTTCCATCCAAAAAGTCCACACCGATCTCAAGCGATTGCACAGCCTTCAACAACGACTCAGGGAACGTCCGTCCCAACGCCATCACTTCACCGACAGATTTCATCTGCGGTCCGAGGGTCGGGTCTACGCCTGGGAATTTCTCGAACGCCCAGCGCGGGATCTTTGTCACAACATAATCCAGCGACGGTTCGAACGCGGCTTTTGTTTGCTTGGTAATGTCATTGGTGATTTCATCGAGTGTATATCCCACAGCCACCAACGCCGCCAACTTCGCAATCGGGAACCCCGTCGCCTTCGACGCTAATGCGGACGAACGACTCACTCGCGGATTCATCTCGATGACTACCACACGTCCCGTCTTGGGGTCCACACCGAATTGCACATTCGATCCGCCCGTCTCCACACCAACTGCGCTCAGCACGCGATGTGCGAGGTCACGCAAAATTTGATACTCGCGGTCGGTGAGCGTTTGCGCAGGCGCGACCGTGATACTATCACCCGTATGCACACCCATCGGGTCGAGATTTTCAATCGAACACACCACCACGAAGTTATCCGCTTTGTCGCGCATCACCTCAAGTTCGTATTCCTTCCAACCAATGACAGACTCTTCGAGCCAAGCCTGATGAATCGGTGACTCAGATATAGCGCTGCGAACTGCTTCTTTCAGTTGTGCGTGATCATACACCCACGATGCGCCCGTCCCACCCATCGCAAACGAAGCACGCACGAGAACAGGATAGCCCGTCTCTTTCACAAGTTCTTCCGCCTCTGCCAACGAATACGCCGCTCCCCCCCGCGGAACAGGGATGCCGTTCTTCTGCATCGTCTCACGGAACAGCAGACGGTCTTCCGCGGCTTTGATGGCAGTCAGTTTTGCACCGATCAGTTGCACGCCATATTTTTCAAGCACACCGTTTTCACTGAGTGCCAGCGCAAGGTTGAGTCCCGTCTGTCCACCAACAGTGGGCAGCATCGCATCAGGTTTCTCCTGTGCGATGATCGCCTCCAATGACTCAGGTGTGAGCGGCTCGATGTACGTTGCATCCGCAATTTCAGGGTCGGTCATGATCGTGGCTGGATTCGAATTCACCAGCACCACGCGATACCCTTCCGCTTTCAAAGCCTTGACCGCCTGCGTGCCCGAGTAATCAAACTCCGCGGCTTGACCGATGACAATGGCTCCCGAGCCAGGGACAAGTATTGTGTGAATGTCGCTTCGCTTCATAACGCAGAATTTAGAATGAAGAATGCAGAATTTGTGATTTGCATTTTCATTTATCCTTTCTTGGAATTATTTCGTTTCGATGTGTTAATAGACGCAACAAAAATCGCAGTCAACTCATCCGTTTCTTTTTGCAGGTCACCAAGTTTTACGGCAGGAATGATTTCACCCTCAACTAGTAACTCAAGCCAATACGCAGTTTCGTCCAACTCTTTCAACCCGCCGCCCATCATGTTCACAAAGTCAGCAGGAGATTTTGCCCTGCAAGCTTCACGATATTGTGCCCCAACAGAAGTTCCACTTCGTAAAATCTGTTTTCCAATAACTTGCGCTTCTCCCGACTTTGGGAGACTCTGATACAGCTTGATAATCCGCAATGCAAACTTCTTCGTTCTTTCCCGTAAATCCATCACATCACGAGCCATTGCAAACCTCCTTGCCAATGATTCTGCATTTTGCATTCATCATTCGTCATTCTTCACTCATCATTCTGCATTCTTCATTAAGCGGAAGAATTCCCCAAAAATATCATGAGCATCATGCGGACCAGGCGCTGCTTCGGGATGAAATTGCACACTAAATACAGGTTTGTTCTTCATCCGCAAACCTTCCAGCGAGTCATCGTTCAAACTCTTGTAAGTGATCTCCACTTCATCTTTATTCAAATCACCTTCGGTAACACAATAGTTGTGATTTTGTGCAGTAATGAGCACTTCTCCATTGGGCAAATATTGCACAGGATGATTCCCGCCGTGATGCCCAAACTTGAGACGATGAGTATCCGCTCCGAGCGCCCGCCCAATGAGTTGATGCCCTAAACAAATCCCAAACATCGGCACGCCGCTTTCGATGAGTCCACTCACGGCTTCAACCGCATAAGGCAAACCCGCTGGGTCGCCAGGTCCATTCGACAAAAAGATTCCATCGGGTTTCAACGCCAACACTTCATCCGCCGTCGCATCCGCAGGGACAACGGTCACATTCGCGCCATAAGAAGACAAGTGGCGAAGGATATTTTCTTTGATACCAAAGTCGTAAGCGACAATAGACAATGGACGATTGACCATCGTCTTTCCATTGTCCATTGTCGATGGTCGATGGTCGGCTATCCATTTCTTGCCTTCATCATCCACCCAATGATAGGACTCTTCACACGTCACTTCCTTGACCATATCGCGTCCATCGAGTCCGCTCCACGCGTGGACCATTTTCAATAGCGCCTCAGCAGGCGTCCCTTTAGTAGAAAGAGCCGCTTTTTGCGTCCCGCCATCGCGCAGTTTGCGAGTCAACCAACGCGTGTCCACACCGCCGATTCCAGGGACTCCATTCTGCTTGAGCCAGTCAGACAAAGAAAGTGCCGAACGCCAGTTCGACACCAAAGGACTTAACGAACGAATCACAGCGGCAGAGACCTGTGGCTTTGCCGATTCATCATCTTCGAGATTGATACCCACATTTCCAATATGCGACACGGTAAACAACACACCCTGTCCGCGATAAGAGGGGTCAGTGAGGATTTCCTGATAGCCTGTCATGCTGGTGTTGAACACCAACTCGAACACGGTATCAGTCTCCGCGCCAAACGCGCGACCTTCGATAATGGTTCCATCTTCCAATACGAGTGTAGCTGTCATTCATGATCCTTTCAATAAAGTGCCAGAGCCGTACACAAAAAACAGCCCTCCGAAAGGGAGGGCTGTTTGTGATTCAGTTTATGCAATGCATTGCATCTGCGGCAAATCAAAAACATCCAACCTCTCGAGGAAGGCGAGTTTTGCACGACGGGTACGACGCATTACGTGTGTAGACATATTGGGCGGTATTCTACCATTCATAAAAAATATGTCAATGAAAATGTCAAACAAGTCCTATCCTTAATTTCTCAAGCTATGGATTGGCGCAGGGATCTTCCCCGCAAACTGAATAAAGCGTGATGACTTTCCTGCATTGCGCACGGGTGCAATTGCGCTCTCACCAAACAAACCGCCGAACGAAACGAACTCGCCCGCTTCCTTGCCGGGCACAGGGATGACACGCACCGCGGTCGTCTTGTTGTTGATCATGCCAATCGCCATCTCATCTGCGATGATGGCAGAGATCGTAGCCGCATCCACAGAGCCGGGGATGGCGATCATATCGAGGCCCACCGAGCAAACGCTGGTCATCGCTTCAAGTTTTTCCAACACAAGGCTTTCATCACGCACGGCATTTGCCAATACTTGATCCTCACACACAGGGATGAACGCGCCACTCAACCCACCCACACTCTGACTTGCGAACGCGCCGCCTTTTTTCACGGCATCATTCAACAAAGCCACGATCGCCGTTGAGCCGGGCGCACCAACAGCATCCACGCCCAATATCTGAATAATCTCACCTACACTATCGCCAACATTCGGTGTCGGCGCGAGCGACAAGTCCACTACACCGAACGGAACGCCAAGCGCCTTTGCCACACGCCGCCCGATCAACTCGCCACTGCGCGTCACACGGAAAGTCGTACGCTTGATCTCATCCGCAAGGTCATGCAGTCCCAAGTTCTCACTGCCGTCCTGCGCGATCCTTCGTTCAAGCGCACGCGCAATGACGCCCGGTCCGCTGACGCCCACATTGATGACCACTTCCGGTTGACCAAGCCCATGCACGGCACCGGCCATGAATGGATTGTCACCGGGCTGGTTGGTAAAGATGACAAATTTCGCCGCGGCGAATCCGCCCTGATCACTGCTTCGTTCCGCCAGATCCTTGACCGTCACCCCAAGCATGACCACCGCATCCATATTGATGCCCGAACGAGTTGTACCAACATTGATCGAAGCACAGACTTTCTGTGTGTTCGTCAATGCTTCAGGGATGGAAAGGATCAATTCGCGATCCCCGCCCGAGGTCCCGCCTGAGACGTCTGCGGAGAAACCGCCGAGAAAGTCCACACCCACTTCTGTGGCAACTTCATCGAGCGCTTTTGCAATTTCTACAAAGCCCGCCGAATCAAATCCCGCGCCGATATGTGCAATGGGCGTAACCGCAATGCGCTTGTTCACCACAGGGATGGAGTATTCCGCGCTGACGGCTTCACAGGTTTCCACCAAACGCCCGGCATGCAGTTTGATCTTTTCTTTGATCGCTTTACAGGTCTCTGCGACGGTTGAACGATGACAATCGAGCAAACTGATGCCCATCGTCACAGCACGTACATCCAGATTTTCCTTCTGGATCATATCCACAGTATTGAGAATTTCTTCGGTTCGGATCATGGGTTCTTTCTTGATACAGATTATCGAATTGGCAAACTGATCTCGTTGACTGCCTTGAAGATATCATAGTGCTGGAGCACAGTCTTGATGCCGTTTTCCTGCGAGAATGTTTGCAGGTCGCGGCGCATGTCACTGATCGACGTGATATGGTTCAAGTCAATGACAAGGATCATCACATAGGCGCCATCGGAGATCGTGGTCGAAAGGTCGATGATATTGATGTTGTTCTTCACGCAAAAGGAGGTCATTGTGGCCACAAAGCCAATGCGGTCATGACCGGTGGCTGTGAGGACATAGGCAGTTTCAGGCATGGATGTGCTCGTGATGAGCGAGGCATCATCTACTTTTCTGACCATCGCCTCAATCACGGACTCGCTGTTTGAATCTGCTTCGGCAAGCTTTCTTTCCACTGAACGCTGGGTTGTTCCTTTTGGGAAGGAGGCGAGCAAGATCATGGTGAAATATCCACACAAGATGCTTTGCCGAATATCGGCAATATTCCCACCCAATTCACTGATCGCCTTTGTCACTTCATGGATGATACCAACGCGATCACGCGTGGTAATAGAGATAACAAAAAGTTCCTGTACTTCAGACATATTCCCTACTGACTTACAAGTGCGTCGCCTCACCATGTTGTGTGGGGCGACGCACTCTCATTGTTACTTACGGCAGAACCGTTTCGCCCATCAGGTAACGGTCACATTCACGTGCGGCACCGCGGCCTTCGTTGATCGCCCAGACCACGAGGCTTTGTCCGCGACGCATATCGCCAGCGGAAAAAACGCCCGGCAGGTTGGTGTTGAATTTTCCATACTCAGCCTTGACGTTACTGCGTTCATCACGTTCCACGCCCAACGCGTCAGCGACGGAATCTTCGGGGCCAAGAAAGCCCATAGCAAGCAGGACCAGTTGTACAGGTCGGGTTTGATTCGTGCCCGGGATCTCGCGAGGGCCGAAGCGTCCGTTCTCATCCTTGACCCATTCCACACCCACAGTTTCGATCTCTTTCACATTGCCGTTCTCATCACCGATGAAACACTTGGCAGTGACAAGATACTGGCGCGGGTCATCTCCATAAATGGCTTTATATTCTTCCTGTCCATAATCAAGGTTGTAGACCTTGGGCCATTCAGGCCAGGGGTTGTTCGGCTGGCGCACATCAGGAGGACGGCTGAGGATCTCAAGTTGCATCAAACTCTTGCATCCCTGACGCAGAGATGTACCCACGCAGTCGGTGCCGGTATCCCCACCGCCGATGACAACCACATCCTTGCCCTCGGCAGAGACGTAGGGATAAGTGAATGAGCCAAAGCTTTGCGTATCGCCGTACTTGCGGTCAAGCAGGTGCTTGGTGTTGGCATGCAGGAATTCAACCGCATAGTGAATGCCCTTGAGGTCGCGTCCTTCAATGGGAAGGTTGCGAGGCTTGGTAGCACCGCAACACAGAATGACCGCGTCATATTCCTGACGCAATTTATCGGCGGGGTAATTCTTGCCGATCTCAATGTTCGTGACGAATTTGATGCCCTCGGCGGTCATCAAGTCCACACGGCGGCGGACGACCTTCTTATCTAGTTTCATATTGGGGATGCCATATTCAAGTAAACCACCGATACGATCGGCGCGCTCAAACACCGTCACCCAATGGCCCGCCTTGTTAAGCTGATCAGCACAGGCCAATCCAGCAGGACCCGAACCCACAACAGCGATCCGCTTTCCTGTACGAACAGCGGGAGGGGTTGGGACGATCCAGCCTTCTTCAAATCCTTTTTCGATGATGGCTTGCTCGACAGTCTTGATGGTTACGGCAGGAGCATTGATGCCCAACGTACAAGAACCTTCACACGGGGCCGGGCATACGCGCCCGGTAAATTCGGGAAAGTTATTTGTCTTGAGCAAACTATCCAATGCCTGCTTCCACAAACCGCGATAGACAAGATCATTCCATTCAGGGATGAGGTTGTTGATCGGGCAGCCTGAAGCCATGCCGCTGATGAGTCCGCCTGTGTGACAGAACGGAATGCCGCAGTTCATACAACGCGCGGCCTGTACCTGTAATTTCTCATCGCCGAAATGCAGGTGGAATTCCTTCCAATCCTTAATGCGTTCCTCCGGTGTACGGTCAGCAGGGAGTTCGCGGGGGTATTCCATAAATCCAGTTGGTTTCGCCATTGTTAATTCTCCATAAAGCACTTACCACGAAGGACACGACACTTGCACCAGCACGCAAGTGCAGGTGAGTACACAAAGGGAAGGGCTTAGAAAATTCCTTCGTGATCTTTGTGCCCTTTGTGGTTAAAGGGTCTTAATTACCGCCGACGCGGGCAACATCTTTTGTGTTCAACTCAAACGCCGCCATCAGAGCCTCTTCACCGCTCAGGCCAGATGCTTCCACTTCCTTGACCATCTGCATCATGCGGGCATAATCATTGGGCAATACACAAACGAACTTGGGCAGGCTTTCCTCCCAATTGCTCAGAATGTGTTTTGCGAAATCGCTTTGTGTAGCCGCTACATGTCGTTGCAACATGCCCTTCACATATTCGATCTCAGACGCATCGGTCAACTTTTGCAGACTCACCATCTCCTTGTTACAGCGGGAGGGCAGTTCATCTTCTTCATCGAATACATAGGCAATACCGCCAGACATACCCGCCGCAAAATTGCGTCCGGTACCGCCCAGCACAACGACTCGTCCGCCAGTCATGTATTCACAACCATGATCGCCCACACCCTCGACTACTGCCTCCATGCCGCTGTTACGCACGCAGAAGCGCTCCCCTGCCCGCCCGCGTACATAGGCTTCACCACCTGTCGCACCATAGAAGGCCACGTTACCAATGATGATGTTATCTTCCGCAACAAACGTCGAACCAGCGGGCGGATATACAACGACCTTCCCGCCAGAAAGTCCCTTGCCAACGTAATCGTTCGTATCACCTTCCAGGATGAGACTGATTCCCTTCGGGATAAATGCTCCAAAGCTTTGGCCTGCTGATCCCTTAAAGGACAAGCGGATCGTATCGTCGGGTAAGCCTGCCGCGCCATACCGACGCGTGACTTCACTCCCAAGCCTTACACCGACCGAACGATGAATGTTGCGTATCGGCACTTCCGCGCGGACAGGTTCTCCCTTTTCCAAAGCAGGCTTGCACAGATCGAGTAACACTTTCGCATCCAACGTTCGCTCTAATCCATGATCCTGTTTGACCTTGCAGGTCTGCGAGACACTCGCATCCACATCAGGCTGATAGAGCAGGCTGGAGAAATCGAGTCCCTTGGACTTCCAGTGCGTGACTGCGTTGTTCATCTGCAACAAGTCAGAGTGACCGACCATTTCGTCCACAGTGCGGAAGCCAAGTTGTGCCATGATCTCGCGCATCTCAGTTGCGATGAAACGCATAAAGTTGACCACGTGTGCAGGGTCACCGGCAAATCTCTTGCGAAGTTCGGGGTTCTGCGTAGCGACACCTGCAGGGCAGGTATCCAGATGACAAACGCGCATCATGATACAGCCCAATGCAACCAATGGAGCCGTGGCAAAACCAAATTCTTCGGCACCGAGCAATGCGGCAATGACCACATCACGACCGGTCTTCAATTGGCCATCCGTTTCAACCACGATGCGGTCGCGCAAATTATTCATCACCAAAGTCTGGTGCGTCTCTGCGAGGCCCAACTCCCATGGCAAACCAGCGTGTTTGATACTGCTATAAGGCGAAGCACCCGTTCCCCCATCGTGACCGCTGACGAGCACAACATCCGCGTGAGCTTTGGCTACACCAGCCGCGATGGTTCCAATACCTACTTCTGAAACCAGCTTGACGCTGATGCGTGCTTCGTGATTGGCATTCTTCAAGTCATGGATCAATTCTGCCAGATCCTCGATTGAGTAAATATCATGGTGCGGTGGAGGTGAGATGAGTCCTACACCGGGCGTGGAATGACGTACCTTTGCGATCCACGGGTAGACCTTACGTCCGGGCAGTTGACCACCTTCACCAGGCTTGGCTCCCTGCGCCATTTTGATCTGCAACTCCTGCGCATTGACCAGGTATTCACTGGTCACACCGAAACGCGCCGAAGCCACCTGCTTGATGGCGCTGTTCTTTGAATCGCCATTGGGCATTGGGGTATAGCGTTCCGGGTCTTCACCGCCTTCACCGGTGTTGCTCTTACCACCAATGCGGTTCATCGCAATGGCGAGCGCCTCGTGTGCTTCCTTACTGATCGAACCATAGCTCATCGCGCCCGTCTTGAAACGGCGCATAATGTCTTCCACCGATTCCACTTCTTCAAGGGGAATGGAACGTCCCATATCCTTGAATTCGAACAGGCCGCGCAAGGTCCCTTTTTGTGCGACCTCGGCATTGAGCAAGGCCGAATATTCTTTGAAGTCAGTGTAACTGTTGTTACGCACAGCCTTCTGTAATTTGTGGATGGTCTGCGGGTTGAACAGATGATACTCACCCTCGCGCCGCCATTGATATTCGCCGCCTGTCGGCAGGACGTTCGAAACCATCGGACGTTTGGGAAAACCCTGTTTATGGCGCATCTCTGCTTCCTGCGCGATAACGTCAATGTCAATACCGCCGATGCGTGAGGGAGTCCATGTAAAGTACTTATCGATCACGCTCTGGTGAATACCAATCGCTTCGAAGATCTGTGCACCGCAATAGCTTTGAATGGCCGAGATACCCATCTTCGAGAGTGTCTTGACAATGCCCTTGGTAGCAGCTTTCAAATAGTTCTTTACAGCCTTTTTCGATTCGGTGCCGTTGAGCACACCTTGAGCGACTAGGTCTTCCACTGCTTCATAAGCCAGATACGGGTTGATAGCCGTGGCTCCATAGCCGATGAGTGCGGCAAAGTGATGTACTTCACGCGGTTCACCGCTTTCCAATATCAAACCGACCTGTGTACGCTTGCCCTGACGGATCAGGTGATGGTGCATACCTGCCACAGCCAGCAATGCCGGGATGGGAGTGTTATCCTTATCCATGCCGCGGTCTGAGAGGATGATGAGGTTGAAGCCACGCGCGATCGCCGCATCAGCCGCCTTGAATATGTTTTCCAGAGCTTTTTCAAGCCCTGCCCCACCTGAACCAGCCGGGAACAGAATCGGCAACTTGGTAGAAGCAAAGCCCGGTATCTTGCTATAGTTGATCTTCGCCATATCCTCGTTCGTCAACAACGGGATCTCCAAACGGATCTGGTGACAACTTTGAGGTGTCGGCTCAAGCATGTTGCTCTCCGCACCGACCATTACCTCAGTGGAGATAACCAATTCCTCGCGGATCGCATCGATCGGCGGGTTGGTCACCTGTGCAAATAACTGCTTGAAATAGTTGTAAAGTAGTTTGGGTTTATCAGAAAGGACTGCCAGCGCCGCATCATTCCCCATCGATCCCAGCGGTTCGACCCCGTCTTTTGCCATCGGAGTCAGGATCACACTCAAATCTTCATCGGTATATCCGAACGCCTGGAGTCGCTGCATTACGGACGCATGGTCAGCCTGCGGAATAAGTTCCGCTTTGGGTTTGGGCAAGTCTTCAAGAGTCACCTGATATTTATTCAACCAGTCACGATACGGATGCTCAGATGCCAGTTTCTGTTTGATCTCTTCGTCCCTGATGATGCGGCCTTCGCCGGTATCGATCAGCAACATGCGTCCGGGCTTGAGGCGCCCTTTATAGGCCACGTTCTCAACCGGGATATCGATCACACCCACCTCTGAGGCCATGATGACCTGACCATCCTTAGTCACGTAATAGCGCGCAGGGCGTAAGCCGTTACGGTCAAGCGAAGCACCAACCATCACACCGTCAGTGAAACACATCGCAGCAGGGCCATCCCAAGGCTCCATCAAGTTGGCATGAAATTCATAGAAAGCACGCTTGTCGTCAGGCATGGTTTCGTGACGTGACCACGGCTCAGGGATCATCATCATCATGGCATGAGGCAGGGAACGCCCGGACAAGGTCAATAATTCGAGACAGTTATCGAACATGCCGGTATCACTGCCATCCGGTTGCATGATGGGCAGGGCCTTTTTCAGTTCACTGCCAAACAGACTGGACTCAAGGTATTCTTCCTGCGCTCGCAACCAATTGACATTGCCACGCACAGTATTGATCTCGCCGTTATGGGAAACATACCGATAAGGATGGGCGCGTTCCCAACTTGGGAATGTGTTCGTGCTAAAACGTGAATGGACGACAGCCAACCCGCTTTCCATATCAGGGTCAGAAAGATCAGGGAAGTATCCCTTCAATTGGTCAGAGACAAGCATCCCTTTGTAAACGAGCGTCTTGTACGAAAGGCTCGCGATGTAGAAATATTTTCCGCCTTCAAACTGAGCTCCATAACGGATCTCTTTTTCAGCACGACGACGGATCACATACAGCTTGCGCTCGAAATCCATATCTTCGATGATGGACGGATTGCGGCCGACAAAGATCATGCGCATTTTGGGCTCAGCCCGCTTGGCTGATTCACCCAACTCAGCATTGTACGTCTTGACCGTACGCCAGCCCAGCACGCGCTGTCCTTCAGCGGCAATGATCTTTTCGAAATGTACTTCGATGGCACGGCGTTGATTGGAATCAGGCGGCAGGAAGACTATACCCACACCATATTGTCCCAACTCAGGAATACTAAAGTTATGACGCGCGGCTTTCTTCTTCAAAAACTTGTGAGGCGTTTGAATGACGATCCCTGCGCCATCGCCCGTGTTCGGCTCGGTACCTCGTGCACCACGATGTGTCAGGTTCTCCAAAACGGTTAAAGCTTGTTCGAGAATACGATGTGACTTCTCACCGTTGATATTAACCACGATACCCAAACCACAAGCATCGTGTTCGAACTGTGGGTCATACATACCCTGTTTGGGTGGCAGACCCATTTGCTGGGGGGAGTTGCTTCTCTTCATGGCATTCATCCTTCGTCACTGAGCTATGATTCAATCTCATGCAAACGCATGCTATAAAAATCTTTAAATTGCCAGTCTTCAATTAAGGGGACAGTCGATACTTTTAATGGTCAAGGAAGTATTACAACACCTAACCACAAAATTGGTTAACTCGTTCGACCTTCCAAACACACCCGGGAGATTATTAAATTGACCTATTCTACGGACTCACCGTAGTATCTGTCAACATATTCGAATGGGTAATGTGTTACCCATTTGGGTAATCTTTATATTATCCCTTTTTCACCACCTGCTCCGTTAATTGGATAGCCAACCCAATATAACTTTCAGGCGAAAGCACTTTCAACTTTGCTCGCGTTGTATCATCCACATCAATCGAGTCACACCAAGTCTTGTAATCAGATTCCGTGAGGACTCGTCCGCGAGTTTGTTCTTTGAGCGATTCGTATGCGTCTGATTTTCCAGCCGCACGCAGGATGGTTTGTGCGCCTTCGGAGACGACTTCCCAATGGGCATTCAACTCCGCTTTGAGTTTTTCCTCATCAGGAGCAATACGCTTCAATCCACGCTGGAAGTTGGTCCAACCGATCAAGCTGTGACCTAACGCCGAACCGAACGTACGGCGGACAGTTGAATCCGTGAGATCACGTTGCAAACGAGAAACCGTCAGCTTTTGGGCGTAATGCACGAACAGTGAATTCGCTACGCCGAGATTTCCCTCTGCATTCTCAAAGTCAATCGGGTTAACCTTCTGCGGCATCGTGGACGAACCCACCTCCCCAGCGACGACAGCTTGCTTCAAATAACCATCACTGATGTAACGCCAGATATCTTGAGCAAAGTCGATCAGGATGGAATTGGTCAAGCGGACGAGATCAAAGTAACGAACCCAATTATCGTACGGGAGGATTTGGGTAGTGAGTAAATTAGGCTCAAGCCCAAAACTAGAAACGAAGTTCTTGCTGAATGAAATCCAGTCAATGTTGGGGACAGCGGCTTGCAAGGCATTGAAGTTACCAACGG
This sequence comes from Candidatus Defluviilinea proxima, assembly GCA_016721115.1. Classification (NCBI taxonomy): domain Bacteria; kingdom Bacillati; phylum Chloroflexota; class Anaerolineae; order Anaerolineales; family Candidatus Villigracilaceae; genus Candidatus Defluviilinea; species Candidatus Defluviilinea proxima. Next base: position 1,801,896 of record JADKIW010000001.1, on the reverse strand, counting down.
CACCTGTCAGCTTGGCTTCGAACTTATGAGATGCAATATCATCGCGGGTCTTTTTGAGGCGGGCGATGTAGACTGCAATTTCTTTGCCCACTGTAGTGGGGACAGCAAACTGTCCGTGTGTGCGGGCGAGCATGGGAACGGATTTGTAGCGAAGGGCAAGTTCAGAGAGGCTCGAGATAAGAGAGTCGAGAGCAGGGACGATAACTTTGTCCCGTGATTCGTTCAGAGAGATGGCTTGCCCAAGGCTGTTGGTATCTTCTGAAGTTAATCCGAAGTGAATCCACGGAATTAAATCCGCCATACTTTTGGATTCAGGGAGCTTGCTCCCGCCTTCCGCCAGCGAGCTGGCTGAGTCCATAAGTTTGTTCTGAATAAAATATTCGATCGCTTTGACATCGTGCCGAGTCTTACGTTCGTGTTCAAGGATCATTTCTGCGTCAGCGTCGGAAAAGTTTGTGATGATGGATTCGATTTGAGCGGATTCAGAATCGCTCAAAGTGCGAACAAGGTCCGTTTTGGAAAGAGCAGACAGAAAGTTAAGTTCGACGCGGACTCTATCGCGCAGAAACGCAAATTCGGAAAAGAAGTCCGTTAGTGGTGCAACGGTTGAGGCGTAGCGTCCATCCAGAGAAGAAATTAGATGTAAAGTCATGTAATGTGTTCCAATAAGCGGGAGATTGCTTCGTCATTGCGAAGAGCAAGTGCGCTCCTCGCAATGACGAAACTAGCGTTGGCTCAATTGATAGTTCGGCGCTTCTTTCGTAATAATAACATCATGCGGGTGGCTTTCGATGAGTCCCGCATTGGTGATGCGCGTGAGACGGGTTTTAGTCCGCAGATCATTCAGCGACGCCGCGCCTGCATACCCCATGCCCGAACGCAGACCGCCAACGAGTTGATACACATATTCACCAAGCGCACCTTTATACGGCACGCGCCCTTCGATGCCTTCAGGGACAAGTTTTCCGCTTCCGCTTTGACCTGTGGCATAGCGATCAACACCGTAGCCCTTCATCGCGCCGAGACTGCCCATGCCGCGATATTCCTTGAAGCGCCGCCCCTCATACATCATCACTTCGCCAGGCGCTTCTTCAAGACCCGCGAGCATACTGCCGAGCATCACCGCGTTGCCGCCTGCGACAATTGCCTTGACGATATCGCCGCTGAATTTGATACCACCATCAGCGATGACTGAGATGCCATGCTTTTGTGCGGCACGTGAACATTCGAAAATGGCAGAGACTTGTGGCATGCCCGCACCAGATACAACGCGCGTTGTGCAGATGGATCCTGCACCGACTCCGACTTTAATTGCGTCTGCTCCTGCTTCGACAAGCGCATCTACACCCTCGGCTGTCACAACATTGCCAGCGAATACAGGCAAATCTTTCCACGCACTTTTGATGCGACGAATAGCTTCGAGCACACCTTTGGAATGTCCGTGAGCGGTGTCAATGGTGACCGCATCCACACCTGCCTTGACCATTAACTCAACACGAGTCTCCACGTCTTTGCCAACACCGACAGCCGCGCCGACGATGAGACGTCCTTTGGAGTCTGTGGCGGCGTTGGGATATTCGCGCGCCTTCTGAATATCTTTGACCGTAAGCAACCCCTTCAACATGCCGTTCTCATCTACAAGCGGAAGTTTTTCAATGCGATGCTTTTGGAGGATGTCTCTTGCATCTTTTGCTGAGATGCCAACTTTTGCAGTAATGAGCTTATCTTGCGCCGTCATAAATTGCCTGACGGGCAGGTTGTAATCCGAGTCCTCGACAAAACGGATATCGCGATTAGTGATGATGCCAACGAGTTTCCCTTTTTCATCTGTGATCGGCACACCGCTGATGTGATACGTGGACATGATCTCTTCAGCTTTGCTGAGCGGTGCATCAGGCTGTAAGCTGATCGGCTCAACGATCATGCCTGATTGCGAACGCTTGACCTTCTCGACTTCGGCGGCTTGTGCATCGGGCGGCATGTTGCGGTGGATGATGCCAAGACCGCCTTCGCGCGCCAAGGCAATCGCCAATCGCGCTTCGGTGACTGTGTCCATGGCGGCGGAGAGAATCGGGATGTTAAGTTGAATGTTCGGCGTGAGTTGGACTTTGACATCGGTTTCATTTGGTAACACTTCGGTGTAGCCAGGGACGATGAGAACATCGTCAAAGGTGAGGGATTCAAAGCGATCAAAAAGTTCTTCGTTCATGTATTCTCCTTATGTTGTAAAGTAGGGGCGACCCATCACTGGAAATCAAAACGATCTGATTTCTCTGGGCGGGTCGCCCCTACAAATGGTTGTTAATGTATTTATTCAGCCTGTTTCTTCAAATATGCATGTATGGCGGTATCGTAATGAGCAGTGGATGCAAATCCTTTGATAGCCAAGCGTTGGCGAGTCTTCTCTGTAATGCCACCTGAACGGATTTCGCCTAGGACAGAATTATAGTCGGATGGATCGCAGACGAGTGTTACACGTTCATGGTTCTTTGCCGCAGCACGGATGAGGGTCACACCGCCGATGTCGATGTTTTCAATAGCGTCTGCATAGGTGACATCGGGCTTGGCGATGGTTTCTTCGAATGGATAGAGATTGACAGCGACGAGGTCAATGTAATCCCAGCCGAGGTCAAGCAGTTGTTTGTGGTCGGCGTCTGTGGGACGGGCAAGCAATCCGCCGTGGATGGCGGGGTGGAGAGTCTTGACACGTCCGCCGAGGATTTCGGGGGATTTGGTGTAATCCGCAACTTCGGTGACGGGGAGTCCGTTGTCAAGCAGAAGTTTGGCGGTCCCGCCTGAGGCAAGCAGAGTCCAGCCGAGGTCAGCGAGAGATTTGGCGAATTCGACGATTCCAGTTTTGTCGTGGACAGAGAGAATTGCTATTGGCATTTGATATCTTCCTTATTAGATGATTTTGTTTTACCAGTATTGAAACCAGTAGATTACTTGAGATGTTGTTTTATTTAATCCGACTCCATACATCGTTCCATGATTCCAAATAAAATCTTCACTGCCAGCAGGTTGTGCACTAATTAAAAAGATAGAGAAGTTTTGAGCAAAGCCAGTGCTTTCATCATTTATTAAATACAAGATTGGCTCGGGAATATCTGTAAGCCCTTTTTCCTCAGAGTAATGATATTGTTCTAAGTCACCGTATTTGACTTGTAATTCATTGATTTGGCTTTCAGGGAGAGTCATTAGTAACTCAAGAAACATTGCGCCTTGCATTATTCGTGGCTGATATGCGAACTTTACATTGCTAGCTTCAGAAGGAACGCTTTCAGGAAAATGTTCAATAACAGTTTTAGGAGTAATCGATTCCATTACCTCTGAATAACGATTTACATCTGTTATGAATGGGAAGGGTAGCCTTCCTTTTGTTTCTGGTGTCACCGTTGGTGTGATTTCGGTGTTATTTGCGCCACACGCCGATAACAACAAAGCAACCAGAATCAGAATAATTCTTGTTTTCATTTTTCGTCTATTATTTTCTCTGAATTGGCAAACACCATTTTTAGAGTATTTACCAGCAAAGTATGTTCTGTTTGATGAACACGTGCTTCGAGAGATTCAAGTGTATCGTCCTTGTTGATGGGAACAATCTCTGTTGCCAGCACGGGACCATTGTCCACGCCTTCGTCAGGGACAAGGTGAACCATGATTCCTGTGTGTTCGATCTCGCCACGTCCATAAGCTTCAAAGGCACGTTCGATGGCGTGAGTCCCTGGAAAGGTATCGGGCAAGGCGGGATGAAGGTTGACCACTCGACTGGGAAAGTGATTGAGGAACGATGAGGTCAATATTCTCATCCATCCCGCAAGAACTACATAATCAGGTTGTTTAGTGAGAAAGAGTTCAGCGAGTCGGGCATCATATTCATTGCGAGACTCATCTCCCTGTTTTGCGAAGTGGATAGCTTCAACTCCTGCATTCTTCGCACGGACGAGTCCGTATGCATCCGCTTTGTTGGAGATGACGCAGACAACCGATGCAGGAAGCTCACCTGATGCGCAGGCGTCGAGGATGGCTTGCAAATTAGAGCCATTACCAGAGATAAGGACGACGAGGCGTTTGATCATAAGCATATTTTGTAGGGGCGGATCGCGATCCGCCCTTACTAGTGATGGAAAAGCCTCAAACCCGAGAAGACCATCGTCATGCCGTATTCGTCACAAGCGGTGATGACATCTTCATCACGATTGGAGCCGCCAGGCTGTAGAACGTATTTCACTCCACTTTTGACAGCGCGGTCAATTGAGTCACGGAAAGGGAAGAAGGCGTCCGAACCGAGCGTGACATCAGTCAAGCCATCCAACCAAGCGCGGCGTTCTTCGGCTGTCAACTGCTTGGGTATCTCAGTGAACACATTCACCCAATTCTTTTTCTCTTCTTCAGTGACATCTGGCTGCAGGAACTGGTCAATGGCATTGTCACGATCAGGGCGTTTGACGCCTTCTTTGAATGGCAACGCCAAAACAAATGGATGTTGTCGCAGTCGCCACAAGTCCGCTTTGGAGCCAGCAAGACGTGCACAATGCACACGCGATTGCTGTCCAGCGCCAACACCGATGGTCTGTCCATCGGTCACATAACAAACAGAATTCGATTGCGTGAACTTGAGCGTGATCCACGCGATGAACATGTCACGCACAGCCGATTCAGGCAGGTCTTTCTTCTTCGTTACGATATTCGCAAAGTCTTCGCGCGTCACGGGGCGGTCGTTGCGGCGTTGTTCCATGCTCACGCCAAAGACCTGACGCACCTCGGTCAACTGCGGTTCGTAGGCAGGGTCAATTTGCACCACGGCATATTTGCCTTGTTTCTTTTTCTTCAAAATCTCCAACGCTTCGGGCTCATACGCAGGCGCGATCACACCATCGGACACTTCACGCGCGATCAGTTTTGCTGTTGGCACATCCACCGTATCCGATAGCGCGATGAAATCACCGAAGGATGACATCCTGTCCACGCCACGGGCACGGGCGTAGGCAGTAGCCAATGGAGAGAGTTCCATATCATCCACGAAGTAAATCTTCTTGAGGACATCGGTCAACGGGACAGCGACTGCCGCTCCCGACGGGCTGACATGTTTGAACGAAGTCGCAGCAGGCAAACCGATAGTCTGCTTCAACTCCCTGACCAGCTGCCACGCGTTGAGCGCATCCAGCAAGTTGATGTAGCCTGGCGAGCCGCCAAGGACGGTGATGGGCAAGTCTCCCCCATCTTGCAAATACACACGAGCGGGAGATTGATTAGGGTTTGTTCCATAACGAAGAGTGAGGTCTTTCATTTTGATTCCTTTTTATAAACGGACTTTGTCACGGACTCACGGACAAGAACGGACTTAAGCCAAAATGGTTTTTCTTTCACCATCGACTAGTTCACCGATGATGAAGGTTGGTTCGGTAATAGCGTTTTGTAAATCGGCGGCATCAGTTTTATCAACAATGACGACCATGCCGATACCCATGTTGAAGACGCGGAACATTTCCTCGGTGGAGATATTTCCCGTTTTTTGGACCAACTTCCACAACGGCGGGACTTGCCATGAACCTTGATGAATAACTGCATTCAAGTTCTCAGGCAGGATGCGAGGAATGTTCTCTATGAATCCACCACCAGTGAGATGAGCCAGCGCTTTGACTTTATCGAGATGAGGATACAACACATTGAAGTAAGAACGATGTGATGCAAGCAAGGCATCTGCCAATGAACCACCGAGTTCAGGGACGATAACTTCCAAGTCCGCGCCTTCAAAGACTTTGCGGATGAGCGAATAACCGTTGGTGTGAGGTCCGCTTGAGGGTAGACCAAGGATCAGGTCACCAGCGAGCAGGTTCGGGCGGGGCAAGATGCGGTCACGTTCCAATACGCCAACGATCGTCCCAGCCACGTCAAATTCTCCATCGCGATACACGCCTGGCATTTCGGCAGTCTCGCCACCCAGCAATGCCATCCCTGATTCTTTGCAGGCTTCGGCGATACCCGTCACTACTTCCGCAGTTTGTTCAGGGTTGAGCTTGGACGTGGCGAAGTAATCCATGAAAAAAAACGGACGGGCACCCTGCACGAGAATGTCGTTGATGCAGTGATTGACAATGTCGTGCCCGATGCCGCGATAACGACCAACGGACGCAGCAAGCTTGACCTTGGTGCCAACGCCATCGGTGGAGGCGACGAGCACAGGGTGATTCATTTGTTTGAGGGCAGACGCATCGAAGAGACCGCCGAACGAACCGATGCCAGCAAGCACGGATTCGTTATATGTGGCTTTGACTGCATCCTTCATCAACTCAACGGCACGATTGCCTGCGTCAATATCTACACCAGAAGAAGCATACGAGTTTGTCATTTGGCACCTTCCAGAGCACGATGGGCAATGTCTTTGCGGTATTGCATTCCATCGAATTCAACTTTATCAATGTTTGCATACACTTTCTCAACTACACTCGCGATATCACCCGACCATGCAGCGAGACCAAACACACGCCCGCCTGCCGTGAGGACATTCGCACCATCTTGTTTCGTCCCTGCATGGAAGCAGATCATATCTTCAGGCAATTTGCCAAACGAAACGACCTGTCCTTTTTCAGGTTTTTCTGGATAGCCCTTGCTTGCCAGCACAATACAAACCGCCGCGCCACTTTTCCAGCGAATGTTAACTTCCTTCAAACGACCATCCACACATGCTTCGGCGATCTCGACCAAGTCCGTTTCCAAAAGCGGAAGCACCACCTGCGTTTCGGGGTCACCAAAGCGACAGTTGAACTCCAGCACACGAATACCATTCGGCGTGAGCATCAAACCTGCATATAACACGCCAACGAACTTGCGTCCTTCGTTTCGTAATCCATCCACAGCAGGTTGCAAAACTTTTTCAATCGTTTCCTGTAACATCGCATCGGTAAACACTGGTGCAGGCGCATACGCACCCATGCCGCCCGTGTTCGGTCCGTTGTCGCCATCTAACAATCGCTTGTGATCTTGCGCAGGAACCATCGGCACAACCGTTGTTCCATCTGTGAACGCCATCAACGAAACTTCTGGCCCCGTCATCCGTTCTTCGACGACAACTTCCATACCAGCATCACCAAAAATTTTCTTTGTCAAAATATCTTCAAGAGCAGACGTCGCCTCTTCATCCGTCTTAGGCAAGATCACACCCTTCCCCGCCGCGAGCCCCGAAGCCTTGATAACAATCGGATAATCAATGGATTGCAAACAACGCGTGGCTTCGTCAATTCTCGTGAAGGTGAAATATTTAGCCGTCGGGATATTATGTCGCGCCATAAAATCTTTGGAGAAGACTTTCGACGCCTCGATCTCAGCCGATGCCTGCTTCGGTCCGAAACAGTGAATGCCTGCCTCTGACAACGAATCCACCAACCCACCTGCCAAAGGCACTTCAGGACCAACGATGACCAAATCAACTTGATTGGCTTTGCAAAAAGATGCCACTGCGACATGGTCCTCAACAGATACATCTTCAACATTTGTCGCAATCAGGCTTGTCCCAGGGTTACCAGGCAAAACAAAAACCTTATCCGCTTTTGGCGATTGACACACCTTCCATGTAATCGCATGTTCCCGCCCGCCCGAACCAATGACCAAAATATTCATATTTACTTCGTCACCCTTTCAAACCCAGTCTTCACATTCGACAAATCTACAGGGATCGGATACTGTCCGGTAAAGCACGCCTGACAGAACCCATCTTTCCGCTTGAGCGCGCGCATCATTCCATCTGCTGACAAGTAGTGCAAACTATCCGCCCCCACCAATTCACGGATCTCATCCACGGTGCGTTGATAAGCGATCAAATCTTCGTGTCGTCCCATGTCCACGCCCATGAAACACGGATGAGCGATCGGCGGGCATGTGATAGCCATGTGTACTTCCTTCGCTCCCGCATTGCGCAACAATTTGATCAACGGTCCCGTTGTATTGCCGCGCACGATACTATCGTCAATCACCACAACTCGCTTATCCTGCACATTTTCATTGATGACATTGAACTTCAATGCCACACCGCGCTTACGAAGCGAATCCGTTGGTTCAATAAATGTTCGGCCAACATAACGATTCTTGATAAAGCCATCGTTGTATGGGATCTTACTCACCCGCGAAAACCCAACCGCCGCAGGGATCGAAGAATCAGGCACAGGGATAACCACGTCAGCAAATTGTCCGTTTTCTTCCGTGAGTCCGTGAGAAAGTCCGTTTATGACTTCTCCCGCCAACTCCTCTCCCAATCTTTGCCGCACATGATGAACATTGATTTTGTCCCATGTCTGGTCGGGGCGGGCGAAATAAATATGCTCAAAGATACACATCGCTGTTGGCGACACAGGCTTCATCGCTTGCATCACTTTCAACGCACTGTTCGATAAAGACACCACTTCCCCAGGTTTCACATCGCGGATGGCTTCGCATCCCAATGTGTGCAAAGCGCCTGTCTCAGATGCAACCGCATGTCCGCCGCCAGGTAACAATCCCACGCACAACGGGCGAAAGCCCCACGGGTCACGCACCGCATACACACAATCACGCGTCAAGATCACCAACGAATACGCACCCACCCACTTCTTCATCGCATTGCGGATGCGTTCTTCCCACGTGGCGCCTTCATTACGAGCCAACATCATCGTCATCACTTCGGTATCCGATGACGATGAAAAACCAACACCCTGCCCCATCAACTCATTGCGTAACTCCGCCGAGTTAACCAAGTTCCCATTATGCGCCAACGCCAACGGACCATGAATCGTCTCGATCATGAACGGCTGTGCATTTCGCAACGATGATGAGCCTGTCGTCGAATAACGTGTATGTCCAATCGCATAATGTCCATTCAGATCAGCCATCGTCTCTGGTGTAAAAACACGCGACACAAAACCCACACCCTTATGCATCGCCATCACCTGTCCATCCGCAACCGCCATCCCCGCGGCTTCCTGTCCACGATGCTGTAAGGCATACAACCCAAAGAAAGTCATGCGCGCCACGTCCTCATTCGGCGCAAAGATACCAATAACTCCGCACTCTTCTTTTGGTGATTCATCAAAATTCGTCATACACATTCCTTATCTCGTTAAGTTTTTCCTGCAAAGTTTCTAAATCTTTTTCAACCAATGTAATATGACCGATCTTACGTTTCGGTCGTGGAGCTTTATCATACAAATGCAAATGCGCGCCTTCGATCTTCAGAATGGATGTCTCATCTGGAAGCGTTCCTACCAAATTGACCATGGCACACACCCCAAGCGGATTCGTGCTCCCAAGCGGCGCATCAGTCACCGCCCGAACCTGATTCTCAAACTGAGACGTCACCGCCCCTTCGATCGTCCAATGCCCGCTGTTGTGAACGCGTGGCGCCATTTCATTTGCCAGCAAGTGACCGTCCTTCTCAAAGAACTCAATTGTCAACACACCAACATAATTCAAAGCAGACATTATCTTTGTTGCATACTCTTCCGCTTGCTTCTGTAACTCTACCGAGACATTCCCAGTCACAAGAGACAGCCGCAAGATCCCATCACGATGATGATTCTCGATCAATGGATAGAACTTCGTCTCGCCAGATCTATTCCGCACAGCAATGATGGAAAGTTCACGGTCGAATGAAACGAATTCTTCTAAAATCCAATCTTTTGCTTTTTCAGCAGCCAATTCTGCTTGAGAATGAACAATGCTTTGACCTTTGCCATCGTATCCCATACGGCGAGTCTTCAACACAGAAGGAAAACCAATAGCATCTGTTTTTGATAAATCCGTTGTGAACTTGGGAGTTGGAATGCCTAATTCACAGAAAAATGATTTCTCAACAAATCGATCTTGTGCTTTCTCCAACGCAATTGAAGGCGGGTAGACAGGGACGAACTTCTCCAGATGTCGCGCCGCATCCACAGGGACGTTCTCGAACTCGTATGTGATTACATCGAGTCCATTTGCGAATTGCTCGCGGGCAGATGTATCAGCGTAGTCCAATGCCAAATGGTCAGCGAGCAAACCTGCAGGTGAGTCCGAAGCGGGGTCTAAGAAGCGGAAGCGATGTCCGAGTGGATATCCAGCTAATGCCAGCATCCGTCCCAGTTGTCCCGCTCCTAAAATACCGATCATTGTCATCCGTTATCTGCTCGCGGATCGGGGTTATCCAAAACGGACTGAGTCTGCTTGGCGCGATAGGCAAGCAAGGCATCGAGATGCTCGGGATGTTTGTTGGCAACGATGGACGCCGCTAGCAACGCCGCATTGACCGCTCCCGCACGACCGATGGCGAGCGTGCCGACAGGAATGCCCGCAGGCATCTGCACGATGGAGAGCAGCGAATCCATGCCATTGAGCGCCTTCGATTGGACAGGCACACCAAGCACAGGCAGATGCGTTTTGGCGGCAGTCATGCCAGGCAAGTGCGCCGCACCGCCTGCTCCCGCAATGATGACTTCAATGCCACGCTCATGAGCCGACTCTGCAAATTGAAAAAGCAGATCAGGCGTGCGATGCGCCGAAACGATTTTCACTTCATATGGAATCTTCAACTCATCGAGAACCTTGGTAGCATGTTCCATCGTCTCCCAATCAGACTTGGAACCCATGATGATGGCAATTAATGAATTCATCGATATTCCTCAATTATTTTTTGTAAGCGAACAGGCGATTGCCTGTAGCAAATACCAGCATATCTCTACCAGATATCATGTCTTGATTTTCAACGCCTAGCAATACTGGCATTGCAGTACCTAACAAGCCTATTTGTTTTTTAGTATTTACATCAAAAACCCAAATAGCTCGATTAAATAGACCTCTAACATATACTTCGTCATCTAAAAAACTTGGGCTTTGTGGGGCATCTAATGCGATTTTGTACTCCAGAAAACCATTGGAACGACGAATAGCATATAGATAATCCCTGTCAATCGCAAATACATAGTCTCCGTGAATTAATGGACGTTTGAAACCAAAGCCTGATAAAAACACACTCCACAATTCAATTCTTTTTCTAGCATCGAAAGCTATAATGCTGTCTCCCAGTGCATAGTAAATAACCCCATCTAGGAAAGCAGAATCACCGATTGGATCATCCCCATCACCCCAAACTACTGAACCTGTTTGAGCGTCGACTGCTTCTATACCGTTGTCTGGAATATAAATTAAATCACCATCGATATATGCAGCAACAAAGCCTCGTCCAACCCCTTTACGCCAAAGCAAATTGCCTGTCTTAGCATCAAAAGAAACTATATCGTTCGCAACTTCATTGACAAGCACCATGTCTTTTGAAACATCAACTATCCAATTGGCGCTACCAACTGCCTGCTCCCAAATTAGTTTTCCATCTTTTTGAGAGATTGCTAAAAGATATTTGCTGTCTGATGTATAAATGATTCCATCAAATGCAATGGCTGGGCGTGGTTGGAGTTGATTTTTTAGCCCAAAGAACCACATCACTGCACCAGAATTTTCCTGCAAAGCATAAATACCTTCTTTTGTTTTTGCAAGTAAAACTCCGTCTCCAGTTTTTGATAATTCAACAATACTGTCGAATATTGATCCGCTATTTAAAGAAACCGCCCATTTTTTTGTCAAAGGAAATGGTTGTGCCCCCAAATTGATTGGGGTTAAAAAATTATTGACTGCAAAATACATGGCAGCAAACAGAAAAACTACAATAAAACCAACAACCCAAAACTTCTTCATACAATCTGGTTCCAATTATTTATTCCTGTTTAGGAAATTCCTAACTTTCTCATATTCTCAATCAAGCGATTTTCGACAGGATACGCGCCTGCTTCAAACGCTTTGCCCGTGAGCATTTCATAGATGGTGATGTAGCGTTCGCTTGCCGCCGTCCAAAGTTCATTGGGCATGGACGGAATCTCGCCGTCGCCACGATAGCCTTTTTCGGCGTAAGCGATGCGGACAAATTCCTTGTCGAAATTTTCAGGTTCTTCGCCTGCGGTGAATTTTGCTTGGTAAGTGTCCGCTTTCCAATAACGAGATGAGTCAGGCGTATGGACTTCGTCAATCAACATCACACTTCCGTCAGGAGCAATGCCAAATTCGTATTTGGTGTCCACGAGAATCAAGCCTGCTTTATCCGCAACTTCCTGCCCACGTTTGAAGATGGCGAGTGCGGCGGATTGAACTTGATTCCAAGTCTTTTCATCGAGCAAACCTTTCTCGGTCACTTCAGCGCAGGTCAGGCGTTCATCGTGTCCCGTCTCGCCGCCTTTGGTGGTAGGCGTGATGATGGGTTCGGTCAAGGCTTGATTCTTTTTCAAGCCTTCGGGGAAGTTATAGCCATAAATATCCCGCTCGCCGATGGAGTAGCGATACCACAAAGCGGTTGTTGTTACGCCTGTGATGTATCCGCGCACGATGACTTCGATGGCGAGCGGCTTAACAGTGGTGACAATCGAGACGTTCGGGTCGGGTACAGACAACAAATGATTCGGGATAATGTCTTTGGTCTGATCGAACCACCATGCGGAGAGTTGATTCAATACTTGCCCCTTATATGGAACCTTGGCAAGGATTCGGTCAAACGCCGAGAGTCTATCCGTTGTGACGATGAGGCGTATACCATCGGGCAGGTCATACCACTCGCGGACCTTGCCCATCTGCTTATTGGGCAAAGGCAAGTTTGTTTCACCAAGAGCAGATGGAAGAAGTTCAGTGAGATGCTGTTTGTCAATCATGATTACCAGTTTTACTCCGTTGGTTGAGTAGGGCGAAGCCCGTATCGAAACCAACATATAACAAAAGAAATTTGCTTATTGGTGGTTTCGATACGCCGCTCGTTTCACTCGCGGCTACTCAACCACCGAGTACTTATAGTGCGCTCGCGTATTTCACGCCGTTTTCAAATAATGCCAATCCGCTATTGCCTTTGATACCACGAGTCCACTGCGGATGCTGATGTGGATAAATGTGATTCTCTGGGTGCGGCATGAGTCCCAGCACATTGCCCTGTGGATTACAGATGCCAGCGATGTCTAAAATAGAGCCGTTCGGATTGGCGGGATAATCTCCGTTGGCAGGGGCGCCATCAGGGTAAGTGTACGTAAGTGCAACCTGGTCACTTTCGATGAACGAGGAAAGTGGAAACGAGCGGGAGGCTTGGAAGTTGCCTTCACCATGAGCGATGGGGCAAATAATCGACTCTTCCAAGTCTTTTGTCCAGATGCAGGTTTGCGATACAGGAGCAAGGTTCACCCAGCGACATTCGAAATGACCTTCAGCATTGAAGGTGAGGGTGACTTCTCCCTCACCCCTATCCCCTCTCCCGCTGTGAGAGGGGGATTCTCCCGGCAAGATACCCGACTTGACCAACGCCTGAAACCCATTACAGATACCGATAACAGGTTTGCCTGCATCAACGAACGCAGTGATCTCTTCTTGAAAATAGGAAGCGAGGTCAAGGGCAAGGAGTTTGCCTGCGCCGAGGGCGTCCGCGTAGGAGAAGCCGCCGGGGACAACGAGCAGGTTGAAGTCCGTGAGAAGCGTTTTGTTTTGTCGCAGTTCATTGAGTGGAACGCCGATTGCGTCCGCACCTGCGAGGGTCAGCGCTTCCATCACGTCGAAATCACGATTGGAGCCGTGGGCCTGGAGGACGAGTGCTTTTGGTTTCATAGGGCATCAGGGTTGTTGAATGCATGGACCAGATCATCCACAGCGATCTCAACGTTTGAAATTTTTAGAATGGGTTTAGCAGTGACATCGCCAATTTTTTGGAAAGGCAGATTAGCAAATTGTTTTTCAAAAGCGGATATGTTCGCTGGTGTGACTTCAACAAGCAGACAGCCGTTGACCTCGTTGAAGAGCGCGTCATCCTTGACTTCAAGCTGGATACCGAGACGGCCGCCGATACACATCTCTGCGACAGCGACAGCAAGACCACCTTCGCTGAGATCATGCGCCGAACGGACAAGTCCGCTTGTGATGGCTTGATACAAGGATTGATAGACCTGCATCGTGGATTGCGGCACATCGGGCACAGCTTTTTGTTCGGCTGTGAATTCGCCAACAAGATAAATGAGATTGCCCGCTTCTTTCAAATCCATTGTGATGGATTTGCTCACATCGTCAACGACACCGATGGCAGAGATGAGCAACGTGGGCGGAATAGAGTGGCGCAGACCATCCGTGCCGAGATATTCGTTGTTGAGCGAGTCCTTGCCACTGATGAATGGAGCACCATAGAAGAGCGCCGCATCGTGACATCCGCGACAGGCTTCAACCAATGTGCCAAGCGTTTCAGGTCGGAGTGGATCACCCCAACAGAAATTATCGAGAACAGCAATACGTTTCGGGTCCGCACCAACAGCAACCGCATTGCGAATAGCTTCGTCCATGACGGACCATGCCATTTTGTAAGCGTCGCGTTTGCCGTATTCGGGGTTGATTCCATTCGAAAGGACAATCCCTTTTGTGCCCTTTGTGCCAATGGGTTTGAGCACAGTCGCATCGGAGGGCGCATCCATTTCGATACCAGTGAGCGGTTTGACGACTGTCCCGCCTTGCACTTCGTGGTCGTAGATGCGGATGACTGACGCTTTGGATGCGATGTTAGGAGAAGAGAGGAGGGAAAGCAGCTGGTCTTTGATATTGACGATAGACGATGGACGATGGACCATTTCTGATGACTGGTCACTGATAACTGCTTTTAACTGCCTCTGCGGAATACCATCGTGGAGGAATTCATTGTCCATGTTGACGACAGGGGATTTGCCATAACGCACAATCAAGCGACCTTCACCTGTGAATGCACCAATGTCCGTCAGCTCGGTATCGAAGGTGTCACAAAGTTCTTGTAAAGCAGAAACTTTATCCGGTGAAACTGCGACAACCATACGCTCCTGTGCTTCAGAGAGCCAAATTTCCCATGGAGCAAGTCCGGGGTATTTCAAACGGACCTTCGTCAAGTCCACATCACAGCCGATGGTAGAAGCCATCTCCCCCACTGCGGAGGACAAGCCACCTGCGCCACAATCAGTGATATCGTTGTAGAGTCCCAAGTCACGGGCGCGAACGATGACATCGATCAATCCCTTTTCGGTGATAGGGTCGCCGATCTGCACCGACGCACCAGAGACTTCGCCAGTTTGTGCGTCCATCGTCATGGATGAAAAGGTTGCGCCACGTAAACCATCACGTCCTGTGCGACCGCCCAGAACAATGACTCGGTCACCGACTTGAGGGTCTTTGTGATGTTTGCCTTTGGGAGCGATGCCAACACATCCGCAAAAGACGAGTGGATTAGCTGTATAGCCTTCATCATACAGAATCGCACCGTTGACAGTGGGGATGCCGATCTTGTTGCCATAATCCTGCACACCTGCGACAACGCCCGATTGAATGCGACGCGGATGCAAGACACCTTCAGGCAGGGACTTCGGGTCAAGGTCTTGCGGACCGAAGCACAAGATGTCTGTATTCGCTATCGGTTTTGCAGAGACACCCAACACATCACGGATGACTCCACCGACGCCTGTGTTCGCTCCACCGAACGGTTCGACCGCAGAGGGATGATTATGTGTTTCGGCTTTGAAACTGATCTCGTATTCATCATCAAAGTCAATGATGCCTGCGTTATCTACAAAAGCAGAGATGACCCAGGGAGCAGCAATTTTATCGGTTGCTGATTTGAGATAGGTCTTGATCAGACTATCGACCATGGACAATTGACCATCGGGAGATATGGTCTGTCGTCTATCGTCTATGGTCACTTTCGCCTTGAATGTTTTATGGACGCAATGTTCGCTCCATGTTTGAGCGATGGTTTCAAATTCAACGTCGGTTGGGTCACGGCCTTCTTTAGCGAAGTAATCCTTGATGGCTTGCATCTCGGCCAGGTCCAATGCGGCGCGGCGTTCTTTCGAGAGGGCGAGCAGTTCATCATCGGACAGGTCTCGGATGAGGATGAGTTCAACGGCTCCGCTTGAAGCAACTTCTTCAGGGAATGAAGGTTTGATCTCGCCAAGCGCCCAGTGTTGGATAACGTTGTTCGCTAATAATGCTTTTGCGAGTTTCTCAACCTGTTCAACCTGCAAACCCTCAACCTGAAACCTTGAACCCGTTGCGGCACGATGGACTCCCTTGAGCCCGATCTCATGTGCGGCGCGGACGAGTTGTTCGGCGACGGGGTCTGTCACGCCGGGGCGAAGGGCAACTTCCAGAATAACTGAATCAGGCTCACCCGTAGAATGAGGCGATGGCAATTCAGTCCATGAAGCCGATTGCGTGACAGGGTCGCTTAAAAGTTTGAGGGTCAACTGTTGCAATTCTTCCTGCGACAGTTGACCCTCAACAAAGTACAGGTCTTGCACACTGATCCGTTGCAAGCCCTGAAAGCCGAGTGCCTGAGAATCTCGTAAGTACCCGCCGTTGCGCGGGTCGTTGGTTTTGTTGTGGACGAGGAATTTATAGATGGGCATGTTGTTCCTATGAAATCGTCGACATTGTACCTCTGTGTACAATGTCTAGTCAACAAACGAATTGGAAATGAAGGTTACATCACTTCGCTTGTTGTATGACATATTCGATCATCTTTTCAGGGATGTTCACACCTGTCGTTGCGATGCTGTTGCGGAACTCCATCGTGTGATTGATCTCGTTGATCGTGAGGCCGTTATCAGTTTCGAACAGATCAAGCGCGAGCAATCCCCCACCCACCGCACGAGCCGCACGTTGACAAAGATCCGCGATCTCGTCAGTGACAGGACAATTCGTGGCAACGCCGCCACGCGCCGTGTTGGTGATCCAATTTTCGGATGAACGATAGATGGCACAGATGCATTGATCGCCGATCACAAACGCGCGAATATCACGTCCGGGTTTGTTGATGTATTCCTGAATGTAGAACACCTGATGATTGACTCCCAGCGATGACTTGTGTTCGATCAACGATTCAGCCATGTGACGATTATCCGCTTTTGCGATGAGACGTCCCCATGAACCGACCACGGGTTTCAATACACATGGATACCCCATCGCGTCTGTCGCCTTTAGAGCTGCCTCTTCGTCAAAAGCCATCAGCACTCTGGGAGTTGGGATTCCGTTCGCCGCGAGGATCTGACTCGTGATGTATTTGTCACCGCATCGTTCGGCAACAACAGATGGATTCACAACAGGGACACCATGCGCTTCAAAGATGCGTGAAATGTACAACCCACGTGAATAGGAAATGGAACGTTCAAACAATACATCTACAGGCTCAGGGAGTTTATGGATATCGAAGAACGAATCACCATCGTTGATGCGGACGACTTCAAGGTCAGGGCGCTTTTCCAACTCTTCCAGTAAATATTTTTCCTCAGCGCGGAGGCGGGTGTATAAAAATCCAACTCGGGTCATAAATTCTCCTTAGGGTAGGTAGATGGGTAAACAAGTAGACAGGTATATAGGTGCTCCGTTGTTTACGTGTTTCTTTTACTTGTCTACTTGTTTTCTTGTGTACTCTTTTACAAATATCCAATAACTCTTTCCGTCACCTGATCGGTATTTAACGTTCCACCCAGATCAGGCGTGGACTCTTTATTCGCAATACAAGTCTCAACGGCCTTTCGCAAACGTTCAGCAGATTCTGTTTCGTTCAGGTAATCCAACATCATCGCTGTAGCAAGGAAGGTCGCAACTGGATTCGCTTTGCCTGTGCCCACCAGTGGAGGCGCACTTCCGTGGACGGGTTCGAACACTGACGCATCTACTCCGATATTGCCAGAGGAGGCAACGCCAAGTCCGCCAACGAACATGCAGGCTTCATCGCTCAAGATATCGCCGAAGAGATTCGTGGTAACGATCACATCAAATTGCTCGGGCGCACGGACAAGTTCCATCGCGCAAGTGTCCACGAGCATTTCGTACATGGTGACATCGGGATAGTCTTTTGCAACTTCCAACGCCACTGTACGGAACAATCCACAGGTTTGGCGAAGCACATTCGCTTTATGGACAACATGTACGATCTTGTGTTCTCGTTGTCTTGCGATATCGAATGCCTTGCGGATGATTCTTTCCGAACCTTTGCGAGTGATAACCCTTTCAGTGATCGCGCGGTTCCCATCATCTTCAAGTCGCTCGATCCCAGAGTAGAGTCCTTCGGTGTTTTCACGGACAATGACCATGTCTATGCCCGAACGCGATGACTCATGTGGAATGGAGCGGCACGGGCGCAGGTTGGTGTATAAGTCCAGCGATTGACGCATCCGCACGACAGGAGAGAAATATCCGGGGATGTTGGGAGGCGTCGTAACAGAACCAAACAACGTTGCAGAAGAGAGGCGGATCTGTTCAAGGGTCGAATCAGGCAATGGCGTTCCGAGTCGTTCGTAGGCGCCGAATCCGATATCTGCGCGGGTGAATTCAAAATCCAAAGGCAGGGCGCGCAAAACTTTTTCGGCGGCAGCGATCACTTCGGGGCCGATGCCATCGCCGGGGAGTAAGCAAATTTTATATGTCATAAATCTCATTCCATGTCGTTGCGAGGGCGATGTCTTTTCGCTCGAAGCAATCTCCTTGTTAAGTTGGAGATTGCTTCGTCGCAAAAAACACGAGCGCTCCTCGCTATGACATCTACGACATCAATTCCTGAATATCGTGCGTCTTCAAGAAATTGACAATGCCGCCTGCCTCGGCGATCTTCAAAACGAAATCGGGCAAAGCGTTCGCTTGATATTGATGACCGTTGGTGCGGTTGAAAATTTGACCCGTAGCGAGGTCAACGTCCACTTCGTCACCTTCGGTGATATCGGCAACGGCATCGGGGCATTCGAGGATGGGCAGGCCGATGTTGATGCAGTTGCGGAAGAAGATACGCGCAAACGACGGAGCGATGATGCATTTCGCCTGCGAGCCTTTGATCGCGATCGGTGCGTGTTCACGTGAAGAACCGCATCCAAAATTCTGCCCACCGACGATGACATCGCCGGGTTTTACATTCTTTGCATATTCAGGCTTGACCTCGCAAAAAACGTTTTTTGCCAATTCAAGCGGGTCGATCGTGATGTTATAACGGCCGGGAATGATCTCGTCCGTATTCATGTTTTCGCCAAATGTCCAAGCTTTTCCCATGATATATGTTCTCCTTTTTTCAAACACGAAGGGCACAAAGGTCACTAAGGGATTTAAAAAAGACTTTGTGTATTTCGTGTCCTTTGTGTTAAGAAATTAATTCCAAACTTTTGCGCGGATCAGTAATACGACCCGTCAAAGCTGTTGCCGCGGCAGTGGCCGGGCTGGCTAAATACACTTCCGAAAGCGGACTGCCCATACGCCCAATGAAGTTGCGATTCATCGTGGTCAAGGCACGTTCGCCTGCCGCAAGAATGCCGCCGTGACGCCCGATACATGCGCCACAGCCTGAGCCGGTCACGGTACAACCTGCGTCCATCAAAATTTCGATCAAGCCGTTGTTCAATGCCTTTTTGTAAATGCGATTGCTGGCAGGTGTGACGATGACACGTGTGTGCGGATTTACTTTTTTACCTTTCAACATGTTCGCTACGATCTCCAGATCTTCATAACGAGCATTGGTGCAGGTGCCGATATAAACCTCGTGCACTTCCAGCCCCTCGACTTCCGTCAACGGTTTGGCATTATCCACATCAGGATGGCAAGCCACTTGCGGTGCAAGCGTAGCAACGTCAATTTCGATCACACGCTCGTATCTCGGATTCACAGGTTGAATCTTCTCGAACGGACCTTTGGCGGGAGTCTGGTTTTCAAGATAATCGATCGTCACATCATCCGCCGCGATCAAACCGCACTTCGCGCCGATCTCCGTGGACATGTTCGGGAAGATGATGCGTTCGTGCATCGGCAGGTTATCAATATACTCACCACCGAACTCCACCGAACGATACGTACCGCCATCCATGCCCATCATGCCCGCGATGTAGATCATTACATCCTTGGCATAAACTCCAGGTTGCGCTTTGCCCTTCAACTCAATGCGGATCGTCTCAGGCACTTTGAACCAGCATTTACCCGTCACCCATGCCACACCGATCTCCGTTGAGCCGAGGCCAGCACCAAAAGCGCCCATCGCGCCATACGTGTTCGAATGTGAGTCCGCGCCGATGACGATGGCACCCGGCGTGATGAAACCTTCTTCAAGCATCACTTGATGACAAACGCCCTGATGAAAGAAATGGGGCAAGTCCTGTTCTTTGACGAACTCGATGATCTTCTTGTGGTTCTCCGCCGCCAACACATTCGGCGCGGGATAAGCATGATCGAGATGAAGCACGATGCGGTTCTTATCATGGATCGGTTTGCCGATATCACGAAATGCCTTGATCGCCAGCGGTGTGGTGTTATCGTGACTCATGATGTAGTCCACATCCAACAACAGGATCTCGCCCGCTTGCACGGGTCGGCCTGCTCTACGTCCAAAAATTTCTTCAATTAGGGTTCCCATAAAATCTCCTTTAATTCTTGTGTAGTGACGGGCAGCTGCCCGTCACTACTTTCCGTTTCCGTTATATTTTTTCAAGACCATGCGTGTCTCGGTCCGTTTGACGCCCTGCACAGTGCGTATCTCTTCGATCAGATTATTCAATGCGGCCACATTCTCCACGCTGACGAACACACTGATATCGTAGTCGCCTGTCACTTCATAGACATTCGACACGTTGGTAAATCCGCGCATGCGACGTACCACAGCCGAAGTGTACACATGCGATTCGACCTCGATCATCACCATCGCGCTGATATCCCGTGGGATGACATCGATCTCTCTACCCGTAACCTGCTCAGCGATCTCGAGAATATCCGCATCGAAAAGCTGTTTCCGCTGATCGCCGATATTCTTGATGCGCGTCACGATCACTTCCAACTCGGCCGCGCTGACCTCAATGCCATATTCTTCCAACCGTGAAGCGACAGCACTTTTGCCCGTGTACTTATCGATGACGATCTTACGTTCACGTCCGAGAATGGCTGGGTCAAACGGTTCGTAGGTTCGTGGGTCTTTGAGAATACCGTTGGTGTGAACTCCGCTTTTGTGGCTGAAGGCATTCTGCCCTGTGATGGGTTTGTTCGGTGCAAGCAAAACGCCAGAGACCTTTTCCAAATAACTGGAAAGTTCCATCAACGGTTGCAGGTTGAACTTTTCCACACTTTCAAGATTATGGAATGAGACAATCGTCTCTGCCAGATCGGGAATGCCGGTGCGCTCACCCAAACCATTGACCGTGGTATGGATGCAGTTCGCGCCACCACGAATACCTGCCATGGCGTTCGCCAGCGCAAGGCCATAATCATCGTGACAATGCAAATCGATCTTACAAGGATCGAGTCGCTCACGAAGCGCCTGCACACGCTCGAACATAGTGTGAGGTTGCATGATGCCGAGCGTATCGGCAAAGCTGATACGGTCCGCGCCTGCTTCGATGGCGGCGTTACAAACTTTGACCAAGAACTCAAAGTCTGTGCGCGTGGCATCTTCGGGTGTGTATCGTACATTCAAGCCAAGGCTTTTGGCATAGCTGACATGTTCGCGGATGATGTCAATCGCCTGATCTTGCGTTTTGTGTAGCTTGGCATCGAGGTGGATCTTCGATGTGGCATAGAAGATCGCAACACGGTCTGCGCCGCAGGCTTTGGCCTTGTCAATGCCGGGGCGTGAGGCAATGCTATGGGCCACGATCTCAGCCCGAAGTCCGAGAGAGGCGATGCGTTCGATCGCTTTGGCAACATTTGGCGAAACGGATGGGTCACCAGCTTCGATCATGTCCACACCGACGCGATCCAGCATTTTTGCTATTTCGATCTTTTCGTCTACTGTGAAGTTGACATAGGGAGTCTGTTCTCCTTCACGTAGTGTTGTATCAAGAATTTCAACCATGAACTCTCCTTTGAGTGAAAATAAAAAACGCCTTCCGTTGTCGGAAGGCGTTATGACGGCATACAGATAGACACAAAGAACTACAGAGAGACGTTATCCTTTTTCTGCTTTACCGAAACAAGCCCGATCCCGACAACTGAGGTTGTGGAGACGGGCTTGCGCTTTGATTTGGCTTCCATAAGGATACTTGCTTTATCTCTAAACATGTTGGACGGTATTCTACTCTGCATTGAATATATGTCAATGGTTTTGAGACATTCATTTGCGAAAAAGTTCGAGGATGCCAAAACCATACATAACGTTGTAATGGCTTATAAGACCGCCATCTGTTTGAATACTCAGCTCCGTTATCGTGGCTTTTAAGTGGTACATAATTACCTGTTTGGGCAATGACTAATTGGGAGTTGAACAATACAAACATTCCACAGTTGGGCGACGAAATGGACTCGCGAGATTCAAATCCCACCTTAATGCTCCATTTGGGTGACGTTTTAACTACTACTCATTGCGCGATTCATGACTGTATAGATGAATTTGCTCCATCGGGGTAATAGGCGCATCACCTTGAATCCATAAAATAAACCCCATGATATTCGCCCTGACTATTTTTGTTCTGGCATACATCGCGATAGCAAGTGAAAAATTCCCACGTCATTGGGTGGCGCTCCTTGGTGGCTCACTGTTGATCCTGTTCGGTGTGCTCAC
Source organism: Candidatus Defluviilinea proxima (assembly GCA_016721115.1). NCBI lineage: Bacteria > Bacillati > Chloroflexota > Anaerolineae > Anaerolineales > Candidatus Villigracilaceae > Candidatus Defluviilinea > Candidatus Defluviilinea proxima. The sequence continues at coordinate 1,779,344 of JADKIW010000001.1, read as the reverse complement.
TCCCGCTGAAGCTTTGACCTATATCAGTTGGGAAACACTGGGATTAGTGGCTGGTATGTTCACACTCGTGGCGATCCTTGTAAAAGCAGGTTTCTTTACCTGGCTGGCGATGACATCTCTCCGCAAGGTCAATTATCATCCCGTACCTTTATTTATTATCTTGATTTTGTTGGCCGCCTTCCTTGCGGCATTCATGGATAGCATCACTGTAATGTTGTTCCTCGGGGCATTGACGCTTCAGCTCTGCACACTGTTGAAGCTTGACCCGGTCCCGCTTGTGATCGCTGAAGTATGCGCCGCCAATACAGGCGGCGCCGCTACATTGGTGGGCGACCCACCCAATGTAATTCTAGGCACAACTTTGGGCTTTAGCTTTTCAGATTTTGTTGCCAACACAGGCCCAATTGCATTAATCGGGGCGCTGATCATCGTGATATATGCCTTCTTGAAAAACCGAAAGTCTTTGAAAGAAGCACATGTAGCACTTACCCCTGAAATGATCGAGAAGATCGACGAACTACACAACGAACCTCTCCACGTTCATCTGACCCGCGTCGGCCTGACTGGTTTTCTCATGGCGGTGACCCTTTTAATCTTCCACATCCCATTGAGTAATTTGACCGGTTTGCCGATCAATGCGGCGGTAGCGGCTTTGATCCCTGCTGGAATCGCACTGATCGCATTACGCGATGACCAACGCAAAACAGTTCTGGTCACTGTAGACGGCGAAAGCATTCTGTTTTTTGCTGGGCTGTTTATGATGATCGGCGGCCTAGAGAAGGTCCACCTGTTCGAAACACTTGCAGAGTCATTGGCATTGGCCACAGCCTCCAACCCAAATACTTTGATCATGGCCCTGCACTGGGGACCTGGCCTTGCCAGTGGAATTTTAGATAACGTGCCACTGGCCTTGGCAATGACCTTTGTGCTCAAAGATTTGGCGGCCATTCCCGGCACACCGGCGCTCTCCATGATGGTTTGGTCTCTGGCAATGGGTGTAGATGTAGGCGGCAACCTGACGCCAATCGGCGCTTCTGCCAATGTGGTTGCCTATTCTTATATGGAACACAATCACGGGTCCATTGGCTGGAAACGTTGGCTGATCATCGCGGTCCCACCCACACTGATCGTCATGATAGTGACATCGATCATACTGCTCTACAAATTTCAAATTGGCTGGTATTGATCTTTTAGAAAATCAAAGGAGTTAAACATATGGTCATACTTTCTTATGTCGGTTACGTCATGATCGCCCTGCTGTTGATGAGCATGGTTGCCAAGGCTCGCCCTAAGATCAAAGAGCCTGCGCCCGGCAAAGCATTGAAGAGCATCCCGATGGGATTGCCATCACGCTTTGTACTGCATCGCTCAAGTTTACTCGCCTTGTTGACGGGCATTGTGTTTGGTGTGGTCACTGGCTGGCTCCCCTTGAGCATGGCCGGGATCATCGCCGCCGTAGCGGTCATCACTTTACTCCTGCCCATGCGATACACGTTCACAACCAAAGGTGTATCCGTCGGCGAAGGCATCTTCTATCCGTGGAGCGATTTTTCAGGATTTGCCGCTTCGGGATCGAAACTGAAGTTTGACCATCCCTCTTTCTTTGGACGTCTCACACTGTTCATCAAGCCCGCCGAAATGAGCAATGTGCTGAAATACGCTGAGCAATACGTCAAGACAAAATAATAAATCAAACAAAGGAGAATTGAGAAATGAAAATTACCAACAAAAAGAAATTGTCATTGATTTTGCTGGCCTTGGTCGTAATCTTTACCTTCGCCATTGCCAGCCCTGCCTTTGCCCAGGATGAAGGTCCTACCGCAGATCAGGTGAACGATATTACCGTAAGCCTCAACATCTTCTGGATGCTTCTCGGCGGCTTCCTTGTCTTCTTCATGCAGGCTGGTTTCGCATTGGTGGAAACGGGCTTCACCCGTAACAAGAATGTTACCCACACCATGATGATGAACATGATGGTCTTCTGTATCGGCGCAGTTGGCTATTGGTTGACCGGTTTCGCCTTCCAGTTCGGTGGCGTCAATGCGGCATATCCTGAGATCGCCCGCGCCGGCGTCATCGCTGGTGAATGGGCACACTCCCCCATCACACTTGGTGATTGGCAGGGTCTCATGGCTACACCTTTGATCCGCATCGGCCAGTTCGGCATCCTTGGCGGAAGTGGCTTCATGCTCGCTGGTCTCGGAACGAACGCTGGTATTCTCTCTTTCTTCCTGTTCCAGATGGTCTTCATGGATACCGCAGCTACCATCCCGACTGGTTCAATGGCTGAACGCTTGCGCTTCATCGGCTTCGTTGCGATGGGCTTGTGGGTCAGTATGTTCATCTACCCGATGGTCGGTGGCTGGGTTTGGGGCGGCGGTTGGTTACAGAATCTCGGTCGTGTTGCCGGGCTCGGTAACGGCGCAGTAGACTTCGCAGGCTCCGGCGTTGTACACATGATCGGTGGTTGTGTTGGTCTGGCTGGCGCACTCGTACTCGGACCTCGCATCGGCAAGTTCAACAAGGATGGTTCCGCCAACAGCATCCCCGGCAGTAACATCACGATTGGTGTTCTTGGTACCATCATTCTGTTCTTCGGTTGGTTCGGTTTCAACCCTGGTTCATCCCTCGGCTTCGTTGGCGCTTTCCGTAACCTCGCTGTGGTCGCTGCTATCAACACCTTGTTGGCTGGTGCCGCTGGTGGTACAGCTGCCATGACTTACATGTGGCTGTTCGGACCTTCCAAGAAACCAGATGCCGGCATGTCTGTGAACGGTCTTCTCGCTGGTCTCGTTGCTATCACTGCTCCCTGTGCTTTTGTTGATCCGTGGGCCGCTGTAGTGATCGGTCTCATCGCTGGTGTGTTGGTGATCTTCGCTACCAACTTGCTTGAGAAACTCAAGATCGACGATCCCGTCGGTGCTGTGCCGGTCCACATGTTCAACGGCGCCTGGGGCGTGCTCGCAGTAGGTATCTTTGCCAATGGCAACCCCGATACTGCCGCCTGGAACGGTGTCGAAAGCGCTGTCACTGGTTTGCTCTACGGTGGCTCAACCCAGATTTTGGCTCAACTTACTGAAGTTGCTGCAATTTTCATCACAGTGTTTGGCTTATCCTATCTCTTCTTCAAGGTCTGCAACTCGTTCAAACTGTTGCGTGTTTCCCGTGAAGACGAATTGGGCGGTCTCGATATGCCCGAAATGGGATCCGTGGCTTACCCTGTTGACTGGGAACCTGCGGCTGACGCAAAGTAATATCGCTTAGGTAAATTTATGGACCTGACAGGTTCTCATACGACCTGTCAGGTCTACAAAATATTTTCAGGTATTATTCATTCTTTGAGTAAATAGAAAAACACCATGCATGAAACCGCTACGAACATCTCCGCGCCTGCTTTGATCTATCTCGGTATGGGAATGGTCATTGCACGCATCCTGCTTGATGGGACGAATACCCGTCACTTCAACTGGTTGCAATGGCTCCAATTCCTTGTAGATGCCGCACGGATCGTCATGTTATGGCCTTTGGTATTATTTATAGAAAAATTTGAAAGCTGGTTAAAATCCGATTCCAGCAACGAGGTAAAGCATGACCAATAAGACCGACCTCAACCCTGTCCGCAAAACGCTCGGGTTGACGGGCATCACCATCAACGCCATGGCCTTAACTGCGCCCGGCGCGTTCTTGTGGTTGCTCTATCAAGTGCAGGTATCTGCTAATTTCAGCGGCATCGCAGATATTTGGGCTGGGGTCTTGCTGGCATTGCTGTCCGCGTTGTTGACAGCTTTCTCGTTTGGCGAACTGGCCCGGCGTTATCCTGAAGCGGGCTTCCGTAGTGCATATCATTTTGCTGACCGTTTCTTCGCCCGTCAGGTCGATCCACGTTTTAAATTTTTGGCACGCATGGTCAAGTTTGCGACTGGCTGGACGGCCCACTTATATTATTGGGTCTATCCGGGTGTGCTCATCGCTTTCCTGGGAATTCTTGTAGATTATTTGTTACGTTATTTTGGCAATAGCCCCACCGTATATGGTGAGGCGTTGATTGCCGCTTCGTTCGCGGCATTCATTGGTTTTCTGGCTTTACGTGGAATTACTGGAACAACCACAACCAGCGTGGTGTTGAACACCATCCAATTAACGACACTGGTTATTTTTGGCGCGTTGGCGATTGCATTCCGCTTGGTGAACCCAGCGGGCTTCTCACCATCCGAATGGGTATATCCCTCCGCGGTTTCGGTGTTGATTCCGCATGATGTAAAGGGCGTGATTTTCCAGTCAGTGCTGGCAATGATCTTGATGGTTGGATTCGAATCATCCACAGCATTGGCGGCATCTGCTTCGAATGCACAACGTGATATTCCGCGCAGTGCGGTTCTTGCTTTGATCATTCAAGGTGTATTCACATACCTGATCGGATATTTCGCCGCAGGCTTTGCTTTGAATGTACACATCAATGCGACGGCTTCTCATGCTCCCATTGGGGATCTAACGCTTCAGATCGGTGACCTGCTTTTAGGTGGCTATGGAGCTACATTGATGCTCCTCATTGGTTTCATGGTTGGCATCGCTCTGCTTGGCGGCACATTGACCGCCATCAACAACGGCGTTCGCATCAGCTTTGCCATGGCACTGGATGAAGAAATGCCAGATGTGCTTGGCTTCTTACATCCTCAATATGCAACGCCCTATAACACGGTCATTCTCATCAGCATTGTTTCAGCAATCGTTGGGGCGGCTGGCATCATTGGCGGCTTGCCTGTTTTGATGGGCATTATCCTCGCATCCAACCTAGGTGCATTTCTGCTGTATGGTTTGCTGTGTTTGTTGACCATCGTTACTTTTATTGGCGACCCTTCTTTCAATATCTTCCGCCATATACTCCTCCCCATCGTTGGCTTGTTGGTCAATATCGGTATTGTTGTTGCGGCGTTAGGAATTGGATTAAGCGCCGGGGGCATTACCGCCCAAGCCAGCACAGTCGCACTCAGCATTGCAGGGATCTGGTTGTTGATAAACATAGCCTATTATTTTGTCAAACAAAAATAGATCATCAAGTAATTATTTCAAGAGCGCTTAATCTATAAATGGGGTCTCAAGCCTTTTCATTTTGGTTCTATGTTCATATCTAAATGGCCCATTCGGGTAATAGTGTGCGGGGAATTACCCAAATAGAATCTACTCACCTCGTATTTTGTTGTCATCAACCACTTCAAAAGATACACGAGATGGATATGCTGAATTATCCATCTATCAAAGAGCCCCTTCACAAATTGCATGTACATCCATAGAATTTTCATGTAACGCGCGGGCTACCGACTGTCACTATGAATACCCCAGATGATTGCACGGCTTGAAATGGGAGACCATCTATTTTGAGAAAGTACATCCCAGAATTTGAAAGTAGCGGCTTGAGCGTCGTCGGTCCCGTAAGGGAGGACAATCAAGATTCGATTCACTGGGCAAACGATAAACAAACCGCAAACGGCTCATTATTTGCAGTTGCAGATGGCATGGGTGGCTATGCTCATGGCGGCATGGCAAGTTCGCTTGCATTGGAATCTTTCTCTCAGATCATAGCCAGTCAGAATGGCAATTCGATCCCCAAGACTTTACAACGTGGCGTTGAAAATGCCAACCTCAAGGTATATCAGAAGGCACAACAACTAGGAGCCGGGCGCATGGGCACCACACTGACTGCCGCCTATGTAGTTGGCAATATGGCCTATCTGGCACATGTAGGCGATAGCCGCGTGTACCTTATCCGTGATGGGCAAGCCACCTGCTTGACCGCCGATCACACAACCGTAGGCGATATGGTCCGTGCCAAAATCCTTTCCCCCGATAAGATACGCACACATGCTCAACGCTCGGTATTGAATAAAGCCATTGGCATCGGTTTGTTCGTCCAGCCTGATATTACACAGCACAAACTAAAAGAGGATGATCGCTTGATCTTGTGTTCTGACGGTGTCTGGTCGGTGATCGAAGATAACGATTTTGCACGGGTCGCCGCCAAGCATACATCAGCCAATTCGATCAGCCAAAAGTTAGTTGAGCTTGCCTTGCAACACCACACAGACGATAATGCATCTGTAGTGGTCTTCCACCTAAAAAAATTAGTAGAAACATCCACCGAACACGAATCCCCGCAAGAGAATAGTTGGTTTAAAGGTTTGAGGAAATTTTTGTCATGAGCTCCTATGCTATAATTGCCGGTAAGATGCTACAGATCGGGGATCAGTTCGATCACTTTCAGATTCAGGCACACATGGCTCAGGGAGGCATGAGCGATATCTACCGTGCCTTCGATTTAGTGAATCGTCGTGAGGTAGTCATTAAGATTCCTGATCAATCCATGCTTGGTGACCCCGCCCAATTCGAACGCTTCCAACGCGAGCTGGAAGTGATGAAAACACTCGATCACCCCGCCATACTCAAGGGTCTTGGCTCTGGGAAATATAACCGCGTCCCGTATCTCGTAACAGAATTCGTGGATGGGAAATCGTTGCGGTCCTTGATCGAAAGCTCCGCTCCCCTACCGACCGATCAAGTTGTTTCGCTCATCCGAAAAATTGCCGACGGGATGGCTTACTGCCACACCCACGATGTAGTCCATCGCGATATCAAACCCGAAAATATTCTCATCACGGCCAGCGGACAACCCGTCATCATGGACTTTGGTCTGGCACTGACAAAAGGCTCTCACCGCGTCACCTATTCGAATCTCAGCGCCACAATGGGCACGCCCGACTACATGGCCCCCGAACAAATTGAAGGACAACGAGGCGATCAACGTACCGATCTATACGCTCTCGGTACGATCATGTTTGAACTACTTTCGGGGAAAATGCCTTTCACTGGCGATAACAATATGGTCGTCATGGCACAACACCTAAATAACACAGCACCGCGTCTTGACCACGTCAACCCCGCCATTACTCCACAGATTGCCGCCATCGTTGCTACTTGTCTGGCTCGTAACCCTGATGATCGCTATTCGGATATGACTGCCTTCATCGAGGCACTCGATCATCCTGAAAACGCTGACCTCTCTATCTTGGAAAAATCGTCAAACGCATCTTCTGGCTCGTCCATGTCCATGGCACAGATGCAGGTAGTCCGCGGTGTATTGATCGCTGTTGGCATCATCGTCGGTTTGGTTCTGTTAGCGTTGGGGTTACAGTATCTTAATCAGTAATTGAAGCTGTCTTTACACTCGCTTAAGCGGAAAGCAACTCCGTAAGGAGTGTAAGGATTATAGATTTGTACATTGTTTTTACAATAATCCCGAAGGGATGCCACGGTTTTATGATAACCATCTGACATCCCTTCGGGATTTGATTCATCACTTGGATTTTTTTGCATCCCTTCGGGATTGAAGAACCGTTTGACAGATAAAAACGTAGAGAAAATCTATCGGGCGAAAATGTTCTGTTAAGCCGAAGCAGGCTAAAGGTCAAAAAAGAGCCGCATTCTTAAATCCAAAGTAAACATGCATAAGACATGTGGATGGTAATGTCGAGTTGCAGAAACGTTCGGGACAGTGCATAATAGGGTGGAAAAAGAAAATCAGGCGAAAGAGCGTCCATTTTGGGCACAGGATTAACCATGAATCACTCAAAAGACTCAGTTGCAAACATTCTGGCACAGGCTGAACAACATAATATCAAGTTCATTGACCTGCAATTCACCGATGTCGTGGGAGTGGTCAAAAACGTTACCATTCCTGCGCATCAGTTGATCCCCGCGCTTGAAAACGGTATTTGGTTCGATGGTTCAGCGATCGAAGGGTTTGCCCGTGTAGCAGAGAGCGACATGCACTTGCGCCCCGACCCTGCCACATTTGCGATCATCCCCTGGTTGAAAGGTGAAGAAGCCACCGCCCGCCTGATCTGCGATGTGTTCACCCCCGATGGGCAACCTTTCCCCGGCGACCCGCGCTCGATCTTGCGGACTGTGATCGATGAAGCCGCTCAAATGGGCTTCCGTTACAACACCGGCCCAGAACTTGAATTCTTTCTCCTCAAACCCAATGCCGATGGAAGCCTGATCCCGCCCGTCCCCTACGATAGCGGAAGTTACTTCGATGCGCCTTCAGATATGTCTGCTGGATTGAGACGCCAGATGGCGACCACGCTCGAGGCGCTCGGCCTGCAAGTAGAGGCGATGCATCACGAAGGCGCTCATGGCCAACAGGAAATTGATTTCCGTTATTCTGATGCTTTGACCACCGCTGACAGCGCCGTAACTTTGCGCGTGGCCCTCAAGGTCATTGCCCAACTCAATGGATTGTATTGCACCTTCCTGCCCAAGCCCATTCGCGGAATCAACGGCAGTGGTATGCACGTTCATCAAAGTCTCACGTATATCGCTAACGGCAAAAATGCCTTCTCCGATCACGGCGATCCGCATGGACTTTCAAAGATCGCCAAGCACTTTATCGCGGGTCAATTAGCACATGCCCGCGGGATGTGCGCCATTCTTGCACCTTTGGTCAATTCATATAAAAGATTGGTGGCTGGTTATGAAGCCCCCGTATACATCAGTTGGGCGCGCATCAACCGTTCAGCACTCATCCGTGTGCCGCGAGCGTCAGAAAGCGACTCAACAAGAATTGAATTGCGTTGCCCCGATCCAAGTTGCAATCCCTACCTCGCCTTTGCAGTCATGCTTGCCGCCGGGTTGGATGGCATTCGCCGTGAATTGACTGTCCCTGAAGCGACGGAAGAAAATATCTACTTGCTTGAGAAACCCACCTACTCATCGAAAGACGTATTGCCCACATCACTCAATCAGGCACTCAAGGCATTGGAAGAGGACGAAGTTGTCCGCAATGCGCTGGGAGCCCACACCCATGAGGTCTTCATCAATGCCAAACGACTTGAGTACGATGATTATCGGCTTGAAGTGACAAACTGGGAACTTGAAAATTATTTATTGACGTATTAGAAAATCATTCACGTCACGAATAGGTATCAAAGAACATGGCGGTTGGGATTTTCTCCAACCGCCATATATATTGTCTCAAAGGAAGAATAAATGATAAGAGAAGCCCTTAATTCCGATGCCCAAACGATCTCTGAGATCTACAATTACTATATTCTCCATACTTCAATAACCTTTGAGACCGAAACGATCACGCCCGAGGATATTGTCAGCAGAATGGAAAATTACAGGCAAGTCGGACCTTATCTTGTATATGAAGAAAACCAAGAAGTGATCGGTTATGCTTATGTTTCAAGATTTCGGGAAAGAAAAGCCTACGAAAATTCCATTGAATCTACAATCTACCTAAAGAACGGACTTGGTGGAAAAGGGAGTGGATACAAGCTGTATTCGGAGTTACTTTCTAGAGTTTCCCACAAATACCATGCCATCATTGGGGGTATAGCTTTACCCAATGATGCAAGTGTTAGGCTCCATGAAAAATGCGGCTTCAAAAAAGTTGCGCATTTTTCAGAAGTGGGTAGAAAGTTTGAAAAATGGATCGATGTGGGCTTTTGGCAGAAGAGTGGAGATGTTTGAAAAGTTAACTTTTCAAACAGAATCTATGCCAGCAAGCGGCTATTGATCTCTTGCACATCAGCGATATAACGAGTCAGGTCATCGCGCAGATGTTCCACATCCATTTCGTAACGTAGGCGGCGGGCAAGGAAAACAAACTCTTCACTTCCAAAAAGCGGGACAGTCACATCTTTGGCGTTACCACGCACAACACGTAAAGAGTCGATCAACCAGCGTAGGAAGGTATGAGCTTTTCTCAAAACACTGTAATCATCGTCGGAAAGGATCCCGGCCGTGTGCAACGCGGACATGGCATCACGAATATTGGTCAAGCGCAAGGCGGTGTTTTGAGAGCCATGATCGATCTGTAATCCCTGAATGAGATATTCGATATCCACCAACCCACCGGGGCTGAACTTGGCATTGAACGTTCCGCCTGTGACGAGGTGACGGACCTGTTTCTCGCGCATGGCACGCATGGCGGTCACATCGAACGGACCACTTTCATAGGCATAAATATCTCGCAATCTGCATAACTCAGCATTGAGTTCTGCATCGCCCATGATCGGTCGCATCTTGACCAAAGCCTGCCTCTCGTATGCCCAAGCCGCGCCATCGGGTGCATAATATTTGCGGAACGAATCAAAGGGGACAGCCATACTTCCCGCTTTACCATAGGGGCGTAGTTGCAAGTCGATTTGGAAGATACCTTCTTGACGAGTCTGCATGGCATTGAGGACAGAGCGAACAAGTTTCTCAAAATAAGTTGCCGTGTCTATGATTTCGGTCCCGTTCGTTTTACCGTTGCCTGCGTACACGAACATCAATTCAATATCAGAGGCGAAGCCCAACTCACGCCCGCCGCATTTGCCGAGGGCAAGAAGTGAGATACCGCATGGTTGACCGTCTTCCAAGATCGGATCGCCGTGTACAGCTCGCAGTTCCAAGTCACAACGGGCGAGGGTGGCACACAAAGTTGTTTCGGCAAGGTCGGTAAGTTCAGCCGAGAAATCTTCGAATTCCTTGGTCAACCCGAGGATGTGGCGCATGTCAATGCGGAAGAGTTCACGGTCTTTGAAGGCGTTGAGCGTGGCACGCCAATCGGGGTATTCGATATCGCCCACTTTATTGCTTTCAAGCGCCTCTGTCAGTTCGCTTTCAAGTTGTGGCCGGAGCTTGGACGAGGAGAGTGCGTCCATATCTGTGACTACGGGGAAGAGATTGGCATATTGCATGCGCAAGAAATCCTCCCAAAGAAAGTTACTCACGCCAAGCAAACGAGCAAGCGCATTCAAGACATCCGGGCTTTCGATGGAGATGATCTCATCCGTCCAGTTGGGACGCTTGAAGAGTTCAGCAAGGAATTCACGGAAGTGCAGTAAGGCAGTGGATGGATTTGGGGAATGCGGGAGTAAATGCGTAAAGTGCTTGATCAACACAATAGCTGAGCGCAACTCCCTTTGCTTTTCAGGGGATGTGATCTTGGCACCGTTGTCATTTGTCACATGCAGAATATCCTGCGCGCGGGAACCAATGGATTGCACGATCATGCGCGTGACATAGGTATGGGTCAATGCAAGAGCGTTGGTGAATTCGTAGAGGAACCCAAATGTATCCGGCGCGTCAATGCGAAGGATGGTGTAGCGTTCGTCGGCATCATTATCGATTTCGATATTGATGGGAGGCAGAAAGGAAGTTTTTCTGGATACATTCTGATATGCCTGCCCCACACGGACGGCTAATTCGCCACGCGCTTCACGCCTTTGACCTGTGCGCATCATGCGTAAAAGATGATGGAGGTTGCTGGTGTAAGTATCCCAGATCGAGGCATCGTGATGAATGAAAGGATTCGATTCTACAGTGAACACATCCACGATCTTGCGACGGGTATCTGTTTCAGGGGAGGATGAGGCCGGTCGGCGCGGAGGCAGGCGTCGGGGAGATTCATCGAAGCGATTGAATCTCGGACGGGATGAAGTTGGGGCTTCGGGCAAAGGTTCGTAGGTGAAGGCGTTCCCGTCCACGATATTAAATCCAAAGACGAAGAAGAGACCACAGATAATGGAAAGCTCACCAAGATAATCGTAGCCAACAACAGTCACACGCCAAGCGTCTTTGCCAAGTGGCTTGGCTTCAACGATGGCAGGAGTTTGCTCATTGACGCCGCGCGCAAGGTCAGCGTGATGTTGGATCTCTTCGTTGGAAAAAGAATCAACATAATCAGCGCCGAGGCGTGCGATGTGTTGTACAACCTGCGGCTGGGTCTCTTTGACAGGTTCGTTGCCAACGCGATGAAGGTAGATGGCACGGATGGCTTTGCGATGTTCCTCATAACGATGCGTGAGCGCTTGTGTATTTGCAAAACCGAGGCGACCTGCAAGTAATGAGAGGGCTTCAGGCTCAGACGGCATGGTGTAGGTCTGTTGATAGTGCATGACCTGAATGTAATGTTCGATGGTGCGGAGGAAAGTATAGCCATCGGCAAGGATGCGCGTTTCTTCTTCGGTGAGAAGATGATGGCGAGCGAGACGAGGCAATATCTGTAATGTGGCACGTCCATGCAGATCATGATAATGATTGCCATATGCGAGTTGCAAATATTGGACAACGAATTCCACATCGCGGATCGAACCTTCGCCGAGTTTGACTTCGCCCCAATCACGTCCCTTTTGCTGGAGGACTTGTTCGGTACGTTGTTTCATCGAGAAGACGCTGGCGCGTACTTCTTCGGGTTCGTGACTGAAGATGTGCGGCTCAGTTTGGGCGAGGAGTCTTTCACCGAGCGTGATGTCTCCTGCTATCGGACGGGCTTTGAGAAGCGCCTGTTTTTCCCACAGTCGTGCGTTCTGCTGAATATATTGAAGGTAACCGTCGAGCGTGGTAACGAGGAAGCCATCTCTCCCCCACGGACGGAGACGCATGTCTACGCGGTAGAGGAAGCCTTCCGATGTGACACCGCCAATGTTCTCGATCAGACGCTCGCCAAGTTTAAGCTTTTCAATGGGATCATTTGCAGAGACAAAGAGTAAATCAATATCGGAACTGTAGTTGAGTTCTTCAGCACCATGTTTGCCCATGGCGATGACCACAAAATCATTGGCGCTGATGCCACTTTGTTTGCTGGCCAGGTCAAGACAGGCACGGACGAGTCCATCAGCAAGGTTGGAGAGTTGTTGTGTAACGGTGCGAAAATCGTAAAGGTCGAGTAAGTCACTGGCACCGATCCGCAAAAGTTCTCCGCGTTGATAACGGCGGATGGCATCCAGCGCATGTTCATCTGGCGTATCACTGATGATCTTTGATGCTTCCACATGGATCATGCCGGGGCTTTTGCGTTTGGTCAGTGCTGTGCGATGATAGAGAAGATGAACATGTTTGGGATTGCGCAGAATGATCTCTGTCAGAAATTGACTGCCAGAGAAAATAGTAACGAGGCTTTCAATCGTGCGTGGGTTTTGCACAAGCGCGTGCAACAAAGATTCGTCCGCGCTCTCGAGGAGACGTTCGAGATAGACCAGCGAACGCTCAGGGTCAGCGGCGGAGGCGAGCGCGGTTTTCAGATGCGGTTCAACGACACCAAATGAATTCCCAAATCGTTTCGCAATGTTGTGCAAATGGTCGCTCATGGATGTGAATTATACCGTTGCATGTATGCAATCATTTAGGGATTACGCAAAATCTCACCCATCTGCTAATTCGATGTGTTTGAGCGACAGCCGTCTAAAACGACGACTGTCGCCTCGGCACAAATTACGTTTATTCGTAAGCTAACACTTCATTTACGGGCTGCTTTGCAGCGTTCCAGGCAGGCAAGGCACTGACAATAGTGCCAATAAAAATAATAGTCACAAACCAGATGCTCCATCCAGTTATGGAAGTGGTGAGATTGATGGGATTTTTCAGTAAAAGAGCGAATACCTGACCCATCATCCCGCTATATGGAATGGAAAGGATGACTGCCAATACCCAACTCAGCGCTCCGATGAGCGCACCTTCCAAAAGGATAATTTGCAGAACATTTTGGGTGGTGGCGCCAATAGCTCGCATAATCCCCAATTCCCGAGTTCGATCCAGCACATTCAGGCTCATCGTTGAAGCCAGGCCCAACCCGCCGATGGTGGCAAACAGAGCCGCCATAATCAACAGGATACCGGTAATCAGCACCATGTGATCTTCCATAACCTTGCGAACATCCTCTGTTTTCCACATCGTGAACACATCGAATCCTGCGCTGTCGAGTTGAATTTCCAGATTTCTGGTTACCCAACTGGTTAAGTCCGGATTGGTCGTCTTCACTATGGTGCTCGTTTCATACTTCGTTACTTGCGTGAAATAATCGAAAGGAACATACGCAGTTGAAGCCATGAATTCCCGCGAGACGCCAACCAACTGCCAGGTTGTCTTTTGACCCTTGATGTCCAGCAGGATTTTTTCGCCGATTACCGCATCGATACCGTACAACTCCAGCAGAGCATCACTTGCCACGATCGCGTTTTGATCGTCTGACTGTAACCAACGTCCCTTGAGGATGGGCGGCTTCGGCGAAAGCTTTGTATCAAGGTGGGGAGCCGTTAGGCGCAATGGCTTTCCCAGCGTGCCATCCGGCAACACAACGAATGATTGGACGCCACCCCAGGTTTCCACACGTTCCACACCATTTACCTGATTGATGATTTGTTCGATTTCGCCCGACTGATATGACCGGCTGAAAGCGATTTCGATATCATAAGGCATGGCGTCGAATTTACGTTTGATCGACTCATCAATGGAAGCGCCAACATTCATGGCGGTCATGAAATTGGCACCCGCAACGCTCAAAGTCAACAACGTCAACACCAGACGACTGCGGCGGCGAAATGTATTCCGCAGCGAAAGTAAAAACATTCGGGTATCCCCTTTCAAGGCGCTGAGCCAGACATCCATCCGGCTGGAGCCGAATTTTCCTTTTCCGACTCCATAATCGCTCAGCGCGGCTAGAACCGTTGTCCGGCTCCCCTTGATAATCGGGTTTGCAGCAGCTAGCAACGGAACGAGCAATCCCACAATGACGATCAGTGCATAAACCCACAGGTCAACACGATTATCAAAGATTTCAAAGTTCAGCATTTGCACGGCTTCATAGTTGGACAGGGCGCGCCCCAGCGCAAGGCTGATAGGCAAACCAATAGCCAATGCCACCAGCCCCAGCGCCAAAACCATGACCAGATAGATACCGGCGATTTGCCCGGCGTTGCCGCCAATCGCCTTCATGATACCGATCTGGCGGATTTGCTGACCCAACATGGCGGAAATCATAACGGTCACTAAAACACCGCTCATGATCAGGGCAAGTAAACCCATGGCTCCGATCATCGTGATAAAGGCTGACATCAGGTCAGCATGGACGTGCTTGCCGGGTTCAGGAATATCAATCCGCGAAACGGTTCGGCCATTTTCTTCCAGCCAACCCTTGAGTTCATAAGCCGTTTGAGTGATGGCAGCTTTGTCGAATTGATTTTCGGCGACAAGAATCTTCAACTGTCCCAATGTTGAGGCGCCGCCAAAAAGAGCCAGAGTCTCCGGGGTGATATATCCGTAAACGCGGCTTTCCACCCAGGCTGGCGGCAACCCAGGCGTATGCACTGTGCCGGTAAAGGATAGGGTACGTTCTTTCTGATTGGGAATCTTGACAATAACGTCACCACCCATTTTTGCTTGGGCAACCTTTACGGCGGTCCGCTCCAACAGGATTTCGCCAGTGGCTGGAGGCCAGGCTCCCTGCTCTGGCGTGAACTTATCGAGTTGTATCTTATTGAAGTCGGGAATGACATATAACCAGAGTTCACGCCACTCCCCCGGGGCAATTTGGAAGCGTCCAACAATATAGGAGCTTGCTTCAGTTCCAGCGATTTGAGGCATCGCGGCCACTGTTTTTATCAGCTCATCATCTATAGGTTCAACCCACAAGGTTGCCGAGGCGGGATCGGTGTAGAGATAATTCTTGTCCATTTCACGTGGGAGGATCGAATAGGCAACTGCTGCTGTGCCTACACTGACAATTCCAACAACCAGAGCTAAAATCACCAGCAGGGTACGGGCTTTGTTTTCCCACACATCACGAAAGGCTTTGCGCCAGGAAGCATTGATAATCATGGTCAACTCTCTTTGACAACACAGCCATCTACGATGGAAACCGTCCGGTTGACTTGCGCCGCCAAATCCAGATCATGGGTGACGACGATAACCGTTTTCCCGACAGCCGCTTGAGCCTGCAACAATTGAAAAACATCACGGGCGGTCTCGGTATCCAGATTCCCGGTAGGCTCATCCGCCACAAGGATAGGCGGATCATTTGCCAGGGCGCGCGCCAGAGCAACACGTTGTTGTTGTCCGCCAGAAAGCATGGCTGGGAGTTTGTACGCCTGCTCGACAATTCCGATCTGGTCGAGCAAACTCAGCGCCCGCGGCTTGCGTTCACGCACCGGGATGGTTTTACAAAAGTCCATTGCCAGCATGATATTTTCCACAATAGTCAATGTGGGTAGAAGCTGAAAGAACTGAAAGACAATTCCAACATTGAGTCCGCGCCAACGGGCAGTTTCCCCTTCATTCAATTGGTGGATGGCCGTTTGCCCGGCAATCACATCTCCGGATGTAGGCCGGTCAATCCCCGTGAGCATGTTAAGCAGGGTGGATTTACCGCTACCCGACTTACCGACAACAGCCATAAACTCACCCTTTTTGATTTGTAGATTAATGCCTCTAAGCGCCTTGAAGGAACCGGCAGGCGTGGTGTAGGTCTTGATCACATTCTGGAGAGTGATTAGCGACTCTGCCGCGCTGTTTTCCTCAATGGGACGGACTGTTTCTGGCTTTTCTAACGTTTTCATGATTTGTATCTCCTTTATCCATGGGCCGAATTTTTTACCATGCCCGTGATTTGTATTATTTTGCGACACTCGATTTGAGGGTGAATGATTTTGGAAGGCCGGCATTTCTCATTCGCCACCGGTTCAAGGCTATTCCCAGGATGCCAACGAAAGCAATCATGAAGAGTCCACTGAATGAGATAAGATACTCTTGGCCGGGTACGATTTTGAGATATTCGGCAGCCAACGGATGCTGAATCGCATTGACAAAGCTGTGAAATAGTACGGCTGACCACACGCTGCCTGTAATGAGCCTTATCTCGTTATAAAGAATCGAGTAGGCAAAAAACATCAAATAGAGTCTGGGAATAGAGGATAGAACATCTTCCTGCACGGAAGAAACCCACGCAAGTTCGCGAAGATAGGGTAGATGCCATGTCGCCCATACAACCGCACCAATCGCATATGCAAGGTATGTGTTTATTCCAATGGAAGCCAATTTGGGAACCATGTATCCCCGCCAACCAACTTCTTCAAAGGTTGCAGTTATGAAGAACACAGCCATACCCGGTAATACCATTTTTAGATATGGTGCCATGGAGAAACCAGAGACTGATGAGTATGAAGTCATTGTCCCCACAAGCAACAGCAACACCACCATGACAGAGCTGGCTAAA
Organism: Candidatus Defluviilinea proxima; assembly: GCA_016721115.1. Classification (NCBI taxonomy): domain Bacteria; kingdom Bacillati; phylum Chloroflexota; class Anaerolineae; order Anaerolineales; family Candidatus Villigracilaceae; genus Candidatus Defluviilinea; species Candidatus Defluviilinea proxima. The sequence goes on along the minus strand of JADKIW010000001.1, from coordinate 1,762,312 downwards.
ATAATGAAGATATACCACCTGACATTTTTTCGAATCGCAGGATTGAAACCCGCATCAGACCAATCGTGAGTTACTGTCCGCATCAGAAGCGCTACGAGCATGGGAGCCATTCCCCAGAGTATGACTCCAGGTCCAGGTTTGCTTAGGCTACCTCCCAACAGTGGAGCGATAAAGGTCACTGCCACTATGAGAAGAGAAAATATCACAACGTACCAAATTGTTTTCTTGCGCTCAGGATCATTCATTTTGTTTACTCCTTAATATTGAAAATTTGATGTATAAGATACATGTTGTGTCGCATGAGTTATTCTGTCCAAGTTTTAGTGTATTCAGACAGACTCGGAGAAACAAGATTCAATCTAAGATATTTGTCTCAAACGAGACAAGGAGCGCAAAATGACCCAGCCAGAGAACAATTTACGCGTTCGGCGAACGCAGAAACTGTTGCGGGATGCATTAATTGAGTTAATTGAGGAGCAAAGTTTTGATGCACTCACCGTGGGCGAGATAACCAAACGTGCGATGGTTAGTCGGGCGGCGTTCTATCGCAACTATCAGGATAAATATGATCTGGTGGAGCAAATCTTCGCAGAGGCCATGCAGGCTTTATTCAATGCTGTCTTAGAAATAGAAACAGCACATTCACCGCAGATCTGGGTGAAGTTCTTCGAGCACATTGCAGAATACGAAAGACTCTATCGTGCTTTACTTGGACGGAAAGGTAGCCCGTGGTTTGTGCTGAAAATGCGCGCAGCTCTAGTGGACCTGGTCAAAGAATTTGGGCGCTTATCCCCCCAATGGAGCCCCGATGCCGCTCCACCCATTTACCCAACATCAGATGAGTTTGTTCCAGATCTTGTAGCAACCATGTTTGTGGAAGCAATCACTTGGTGGCTTGAACAGGGAAGGCCATATCCACCTGAAGAGATCGCCAAACGTTGTATTCTATTGGCTGGTGCTATCTTCAAAGAAACAAGTACATGGCAATAAGGACTTGTTGAGAGTACTTGATGAGTGGAGAAGGTCAAGATATTGTTTTACCAAAATTCCTTAACGCAAAACTACTATATTCTCTTTACAACACTACACTCTTATGCTCTTTAAAAACAACAACTTGAATTAATTTCAACCACAAAAAATATACTCCGTTTGGGTAATGGACGGGTACCTACCGCACCACTACAATGACCCGCGTAATTATTTGAAACAATTAATACCAAAAGAATAAGGAGATAGAAAATGGCAAAGACAGTTGCTGATGTCATCAAAATGGGTAAGGAAGTCAAGATGGTGGATATCCGCTTCGTTGACCTTCCCGGTACCTGGCAGCATTTCACAATTCCTGTACGCCGCCTCGATGAAGATCTCTTCAAGGAAGGTGTTCCGTTCGATGGTTCATCCATCCGCGGTTTCCAGGAGATTCATGAATCGGATATGCTCCTGATTCCCGATCCCGCATCCGCCTTCATTGATCCTGTTGCTGAGATCCCGACCCTCGTCCTCACCTGTGACGTGCATGACCCCATCACCCTCGAACCTTACGGCCGTGACCCACGCTACATCGCCCGCAAAGCCGAAGCCTATGTCAAGCAGACCGGTATTGCTGATACGGTCTTCTTCGGACCTGAAGCTGAGTTCTTCATCTTCGACAGTGTTAGCTACAGCAGCAGCACGAACGAATCCTTCTATCATGTAGACAGCGATGAAGGTTGGTGGAACAGTGGCGTTGCCGATGGCAAAGGCGGACAGATTTCCCCCAAGCGCGGTTACTTCCCCGTTCCCCCCACCGATACTCTCACAACCGTTCGTGGTGAAATCCTCATGGCTCTCGAAGAAGCCGGCATCCCGATGGAAGTTCATCACCACGAAGTTGCCACCGCTGGTCAATCTGAATTGGGCATCCGCTTCGCCACCCTGACCCGCATGGCCGATCAGCTCCTCACTTACAAATACATCGTCAAGAACGTTGCCCGCAAGAACGGCAAGACCGCAACCTTCATGCCCAAGCCCCTCTTCGGTGATAACGGCTCTGGTATGCACTGTCACTCCTCCCTGTGGAAGGGCGACACCAACGTCTTCTATGATGCCGCTGGTTACGCTGGTCTCTCACAGAACGCCAAATACTACATCGGTGGTTTGCTCAAGCACGCTCCTGCACTTCTCGCCTTGACCTCCCCCACCACCAACTCCTTCCGCCGCCTCGTTCCGGGCTTCGAAGCACCCGTCAACCTCGCTTACTCACAGCGCAACCGCTCGGCCATCTGCCGCATCCCGGTCACCAAGAGCACCAAGGCCAAACGCGTTGAATTCCGCGCACCCGATGCTTCCAGCAACCCGTACCTGTGCTTCTCCGCCATTCTCATGGCTGGTCTCGATGGTATCTTGAACCGCATTGACCCCGGCGATCCCACCGACAAGGACTTGTACGAACTCCCCGCAGAGGAAGCAAAGCTCATCAAGCAGGTGCCGTCCTCCCTCAGCGCTGTGCTCGATGCCCTCGAAGCCGATCACGACTTCCTGCTCCAGGGTGACGTCTTCACCAAGGACCTGCTCGAAGCGTACATCAGCTACAAGCGCCAGGTCGAAGTTGACCCCGTCCGCTTGCGCCCGACACCCTACGAATTCACCTTGTACTACGACTGCTAATTAACAAAAATAGTTTCTCCTGGTTGGTTGAAGTGGAAAGGCCGAGGTGTTCCTCGGCCTTTCCCACATAAATTCCATGTCTCTCTTTATTTCCTCCTTCTTTCTGGCAATTGCATTCTGTGCTCCGCCCGGTGTAGTGACGGCAGAGACAGTTCGACGCGGCACGGTACGTGGCTTCACCCCGGCGTTGTTCGTGCAGTTCGGCTCGCTTGTAGGAGATACCACATGGGCGATCATCGCGCTGACCGGCCTGGCCTTCATTGTTCAAAACACTGTTGCCCGAGTCATTCTCAGCCTAATCGGCATCGCATTGATGCTAAAACTCGCGTGGGACGCCTTCAAAGATGCACAACATGGAAAAGAGCTCAATACCAATGCACCTACATTCAACCGTGGTGACTTTGCCAGCGGCGCATTCCTTTCGCTCGGCAATCCGATGAACATCGTCTTTTGGACCGGGCTGGGGACGACAGTCTTCGCCTCCATCTCAGGGAAACCTGAACCCATCCATTTTGCCTTGTTCTTCGCTGGATTCTTGTTCGGCGCAATACTCTGGTGTTTCGTTGTGGCAGGCCTTGTGGCTTGGGGACGCAAGTACCTCACTCCGGTGTTCTTCCGCTGGGTAAACATCTTCTGTGGAGTTGCGCTGGCCTTCTTCGCGCTACAACTTGGCTGGAAATTGCTCCAGTTTTATAACGGTTAATAACTTGCACAGACGGCATTCCAATGGGAAAATTATCATCACCGGCCCCCCTGTTTAAGATGAATACACCATCCTCCCCCTCCTCGGAAGATTCAGACCCCCGCTTGCTCGAAGCACTGGCGATCCTCAACCAGATCAGCAACGCGATCAATCACATCGGCTCAGACGATGAAAGCTCAAACGAATTGAGTCTGCAATTGATCGTGGACAGTGCCATCCGCGTAGTACCGGGTTCTTCGGCAGTGATCTACACCTATAACCAGATCACAGACTCGTTCGAGAAAGAATCGCGCGTATCTGCCGAACCGGAAGAACGCAAATCTGCCGCTACAACGAACTGGCAGGACGATGCACCTCGTCCCAACGGTATCGGCATGCGGGTTCTCAAACGCCGACAACGCGCCTTCTCTTACACAGAGGCAGATGTAGATGTACATCCCTATCACGCCGCATTGGGCGTCAAGGCAGTGGCTTGTTTCCCGTTGATCGTTGCGAAACAGGCTGTGGGTATTCTCTATATCTATCTGCATGAAGAGCGACAGTTCACTCACCTCGAACAATTGATGCTCGATAATTTTGTGAATCAAGCCGCTATGGCGATCTATCATTCACACCGATTGGCTGGCATCAAGCGCGACCTGACACGCAAAGATGAGGAACTCAACCAACTACGCCGCGCAGGGCTTGTGATCTCCTCCCGCCTGCGCCTCGAAGAGACATTGGATTCCATTTTGCAACTGGCGCTTGAGATCACCAACGCACAATACGGCATCTTCCGTCTTGTGGACAAGAGCGGTAACTATCTGGTGACCAGTGCTGTCAGCGGCGTTCAATTCGAACATCCATTGATCGAACGAATCCCATTGAGTGGAAACAGCATCATGGCACGGGTCGCACAAACGCGCGAGCCCCTTCTCATCCCAGACCTGCGCAACGAACAATGGTCAAAGATCTACTACCCACTGGATTCTGAATTGGAGATGCGCTCAGAATTGGCCGTGCCCTTGATCGATGCCAGCGGACGTCTCGAAGGTGTGTTGAACCTCGAAAGCCCCAAGCCAAACGGGTTCACAGAAGAAGATAATCACATGTTGCAGTCATTGGCAACTCATGCCATCACTGCCATTCAGGAAGTACGTCTGTTGGATGCCTTACAGGAAATTGCGCAACTCTTGATCTCACAACCCACCCAAAAAGTGCTGGACCGTCTCTGTGTGATGGCGAGTGAGTTGCTCAATACAACATCAAGCGCGATCTGGCTTTCGAACGAATCGGGCGAACTGCAACTTGTATCATCGAACGGTTCAGTGAAAAACGTAGGGAAAATTTCGGAAAAAATAGACGAACCAAACTCCCTGCTCATGCCTCTCCCGAAAGGAGAGCAGGCTCGAGCGTTGGGAATGTTTGGGGTGTTCAATACAGAACCGGGCGGAGGAAGAAGCGTCCAGTCCGAATGGGATAAGAAAGTGTTGGCGTGTCTTGCTAATTACGCAGTGCTTGCCGTCCAGAATGAATCCCATCAAAAGGCATTACGCGCCTCGCAAGAACAACATTGGACAGCCGAAACCTTTGCGGCAGTTGGTGATATTTCGGCCAACCTTTTGCACAACATGAATAACAAGGTCGGCACGATCCCTGTGCGTATTCAATCCATTCAAGATAAATATAAAAAATTACTGGAGAAAGACACCTATCTTTCCAACAATCTGGCAGAGATCGAACGAAGCGCCGGTGAAGCGATGCAAGTGGCACAGGAAAATCTTTCGCACTTACGCCCCATTCGCATGGGCAAAGTGCAGATCGCCTCACGCGTGGCCGATGCGCTTCGTAACGTGCAAGTGCCTGCCGCGGTCCGCATTGAAATTAATGGATTGGATGAACTCCCCACTGTTATCGCAGGCGGCCAGAACCTGACGTTTGTGTTCGTCAACCTGATCGAGAATGCCATCGCCGCCATGCACGGCCACGGCTTGATCGTTATACAAGGTACATCGGGCAATGGCTGGGTTGAGATATCGCTCACTGATAGCGGTCCCGGCATTTCACCTGAACTTCATAACCAAATCTTTGAGTTAAATTTTTCCGGGCGAGCGGGTGCGCACCCCGGCAAAATGGGTTTTGGCCTATGGTGGGTCAAAACACTTATGACCCGCCTCGGCGGTTCTGTTACCGTTGAGAGTGACGGGCAACATGGCACAACATTCCGCTTGCGCCTACCTGTGAATACGGAGCAACAATAAAATGAAACCACAAACCCCGCGCGCGCTTGTGATCGAAGACGATCATTCCTGGCAACAGATCCTCAGCGAGATCCTCATTGATTGCGGTCTTGAGGTGGATGTTGCTGAAAATCTTGAACAGGCAACACAAAGCCTTAAGGCACAGCCCCATCGTGTTGCCATCGTTGACCTCTCGCTCTCGCCAAACGACCATAACAACATAGATGGCCTGCGCGTACTTGATGCCGTGCGCAAGCTCGACCCCAACTGCCGCGCCATTCTCTTGACCGGCTTCGCAACTGTTGAGTTGGCTGTCACCGCCCTTACGGATTATGGGGCTTTCACATTTCTTCGGAAGGAAAGTTTCCACCGCAGTCAGTTCCGCGATGTGGTGTACCGTATCCTCGTCAGCCCCCCGGCTCAGACCAACCCGACGCCTGCTTCTGCTTCGAATCCCCCCACCTCCCCGATCAAGGGATATAACCCTCCACCCAAACCTATAAACGAAAAAGCCCTTGTCGTGGAAGATGACGCCGGTTGGAGAAGCATCCTGGAGGAACAATTGACGGATGCCGGTTTCCAGGTGCGCACTTGCGCCAGTTTCGGCGATGCTTTCGGTTACCTACGCAGAGAACGGTTCACACTGGCAGTCATTGACCTTTCGCTCCAAGGCACCACCAGCAACGTGTGGGACAAAGACACCGGCGAAATGAACATGGACGGTTATCACCTGTTATCTGCCGCAAAAGCAAACAATATTCCCACTGTGGTTGTCAGCGGCACATCTGACCCAGATGAGATACAAAGAGTGTATTCGGAATATTCGATCTCCGCTTACATCGAGAAGCAAGCCTTTGACCGCGTGGCCTTCCGTCGTGTGATCGATGAAACCAAACAATCTCACCAATCGCTCAGCGAATTGAGCGCACTCACCGACCGTGAGCGCGAAGTATTGGATCTGTTAGCACAAGGGTTGACGAACAAAGAGATCGCCGAGAGGCTCGTCATCACGACCAACACAGTGAAGAGACACCTGAAAGCCATCTTCGAAAAACTGGATGTCCACACCCGCTCCGCCGCCACCGCCAAAGTGGCCGGGGATAACAAGTTCAAAACACTATTGAGCGAATAAGATCGATTATTCTTTCAACGACCATGAAGGGGCACATAAATATCGATCGTTGAAATATTTTTATAATCCCGAAGGGATATCATTGACCTTGCACAAGGTCACGATATTCCTTCGGGATTTTTTCTGTAGTCGCATCATCAACCAACAAACTGATTGATGCCAAAATCACAACATTAGCCTGTATTCTTCAACCCAGCCGCAATGCCATTGATCGTGAGCGCCATCGCCTCACGAAGCGTCTCGGCTTCCGTCACATCGAGATTCTTCACAGAACGCAAACGTCGCAAGACTTCCACTTGAATATAGTTCAACGGGTCCACATACGGGTTGCGCATTTGGACGGCATTCTGGGTGATCGGCTCCATTTGCATCAAAGATGTATGCCCACTGACGGATAATACAACTTTACGTGTCCGTTTGTATTCATCGGTAATATGATTGAACATTGCGTGGGCCGCTTCATGATTCGGCGCCAACTCCATATATAACGACGCAATGTCCATATCCGCTTTGATCAGGGACATTTCTGTATTGTTCAACAAGCTCCTAAAGAAGGGCCAACTGTTGTACATCTCGCGCAACAAGGATTGGTCCGCAAAGGACTCCAAGCCGGTGCCAAGTCCATACCAACCTGGCAGGTTGAAGCGGGCTTGCATCCACGAGAATACCCACGGAATGGCGCGGATCTTATCCACGGCACTGGTGCTGGACCGCGAAGCCGGGCGAGAACCAATTTGTAGACGTTTGATCTCATCAAGGGGCGTAACCGATTGCCAGAAGTCAATGAAACCGGGCGTTTCGTAGACTAACTGCCGATATTGCTTTTTCGCCACGACAGACATTTCATCCATCGCCTCACGCCACTTGGCCGGGACCTGAACCTGCTCCCCCACCACTGGGGCCGAAGCCAACAGGACAGCGCTCGCGATCTGTTCAAGATGTCGATGCGCCAGATACGGGTTGGCATATCGTGAGGCAATGATCTCTCCCTGTTCGGTGAGACGGAAGCGACCATTGATACTCCCCGCAGGCTGGGCACGGATGGCACGACCAGCCGGGCCGCCACCACGAGCAATGGTCCCGCCACGGCCGTGGAAAATGGTCAGGCCAATGTGATGATCGTGGGCGGTGCGGGTAATTTCCTCTTGCGCCTTATATAGCGACCAATTCGCCATCAGATAACCGCCATCCTTGTTGCTATCAGAATAGCCGATCATCACCATCTGTTCATTGTTGTGCAACTCAAGATGTTTACGATACGGTTCACAGGTAAACAATGATTCCAAAATCTGTGAGGCGCCCAGCAGATCATCAATCGATTCAAAGAGCGGGGCAATGGGAGGTACATACTTACAACCTGCCCAACGAGCAAGCAAAAGGACCGTCAACACATCGGCTGTTGAATGCGCCATGGAGATGACAATCGCCCCCAGCATTTCACTCCCATAAACATCGCAAACGCGGGCGATGAGTTGGAACAAGGCCCACGTCTCGGCGGTGGCGGAGGTAACGCCCGGATGTTGAGAAAGCTCCGGCGTTTTCTCACCAAGCAATCGGGAGAGAAGAAGCGTCCGCTCGGGATAGGGAAGATGCTCAAAGTCCGATGCAATCCCCAAGGCACGCAACACTTCACTTAAGGCAGCGTTGAAACGGGATGAGTCTTCGCGGATATCGAGTCGGGCGGCGTGGAGTCCAAAAATATTTAACTGGCTTTGCGTCGTCTTCAACCCACTCTCGGCAAGTGCTTTCGGCATGGCATTGACGATGATATCGACAGGTTCACGCAATTTCTCCAACGAGATCTGCGCCTCATGCGGTTTGTTGCTCATAAGGTTAGCCTTCATATCGTCATGCGAGGCGGTAGCAAGATCGGCCACCAACAGGGAAAGCGCAAGACGATACGGCTCGGTGGCATATCGTTCTTCAATATAAGCAACATGGGATGGAAACGGACGCCGCTCCTCAACCCAATTCATTAATTTTTCAGGAGGAGGCACAAGCCGTGAACTGATGCTCAAGTGGCGTGACTGTACCTGCATATTGCGTCGATGATTTTCAACGGCAAGGCCGCGATGCAAACGAAGCGTCTCAGCTGTCACTTCAGCGGTAACATTTGGATTGCCATCACGGTCGCCACCGATCCACGAGGCCAGCTTCAACCATGTGGCAGGGGCACGCAGTTCGGGGTAATGGATCTTTAGTGCTCTCTCGAGGTCTTCATAGACAGCGGGAATGGCTTTCCAGAAAAACGCATCCACATAATACAAACCGGTCTTCACTTCATCGGTCACGGCCAATTGATTAAGGCGGGCACGTTCGGTGAGCCATAGTGCTGAAATTTCGGTTCGCAGGGACTGCAATATCTCGGCGCTTCTACGCTCCGATGATTGGTTATCGCTGAACTCCTGAACCAACTGCGCCACGCCTTCTATCTTCGATAAGACAGTACGCCGCCGCGCTTCGGTCGGATGCGCCGTAAGCACCAACTCAATGGAAAGATTTTCCAAAAGTTCTTTCATCTGTCCACTGGTGACGCCACGCTGTTTAAGTATGGCAATGGATTCGCCAATGGATTCATCCACAGGGTTCGGGTATTTCTGATCCTGCCTTTGCCTCATCAACAAGACGCGTTGATGATCTTCAGCAATATTCACCAAGTCGAAGTATGTGGCAAATGCGGCAGATACAGCACGCGCTTCATCGGACGATAAAGCTGAGATCAGTTCCTGTAAGCGCCCGGCCGCTTCACGATCACCGGCACGACGCGCCTTGGCTTCCGCGCGGATCCGCTCCACCGTTTGAAAGATGGCAGGAGATTCAAGATCAGAGATAACTTCCCCTAGCAAATCGCCGAGCAGGTGAATGGTTTGTGAGATTTCCATAATGTATTCTATGTTACCCGTAAGATGTAGTGAACACCATCCCCAAATGGGGAATGTATACCGAGAAATAATTTAGCCAAGTATACCCAGTGCAATCACAAATTACACTTTTTCGAATTAATTTGTGAATAGAAGCATATGACAAAAAACCGCGTCTCTAAAACGGGACGCGGTTTGAGTGTATTGGTTATCAGATCACCGGTCAGACTGCTTTCGGTCTCAGTGCTGTGAAGAGCAGATAGGCTCCCACCAAAATGATCGCCAACGGCCAGAAGACTTCGGTGTATGAAGCGAACAAGACAGAACCAACTGCCAGCACAGCGAGAACGATCGTCACGATCTTCGCCCACGGCATGGCATGACGCAGCCAGACGACAGCGAACGTTGCGGCAAATCCGCCCAGCAATACGGCAGTGACATATCCACCTTGGTCTTCATTCTTTATCCACCCCGCGATGGCCGCCCCTGTGATGACAGCAAGGGTTGTCATTACACCAGCAGGTATGATCGCCCACCAGTTTTTTATGGATCGGAAGTAGACAATGAAAAAAGGCAATGCTACAGCCAAAAGGAAGATCGCGCCATAGTAGGCTGCCAATTCTCCACCCGATGCCATGGCAGGAGCAATGCTCAATACAAACATAATGTAGGCAACCAGCAAAGCCCAGGTGCGTGTGCGGTTATTCAGATACACCACAAAGAAACTGAGTGCAATCAGGAACAGGAACAGGGAACCCACCCATTCTCCGCCGACATTCTCCACCAACAACGTGGTCAGCGCCAGGAACAACATTACAGCGCCAGGGATCAACGCCCACCAGTTGCGAGCGCGGTCTGTGAGGTATGCGGCAACAAATGGAATGAGAAGCCCAAAGAATAATGGTGAGCCAACCGCTGGATTGTCAAATTTATTGATCGCCAGCGCAGCGGTCACAGCCAACCCGCCAAACACACCTGCAGGGAAGAGCCAGCCCCATTCCCTCCAATTGCTCAGGGCATACATCACCAAGGCGATCACGGCGATCACAGCAAAGGCATACATGCCTACTTGAGGCGATAGGTTTTTAATATATCCAAGCTGTTGCGCCAATGCGAACCCACCGCCCACGATCAGCAACAACCCCCAAAAGATATTCGACTTTTTCATGTTCATAAGAAACCTCCTTTTGGTCTCTATCAACAGTATATACAGCCAAAAGCACTATACATCATGCAGAAGTATGGTTTTCCCCTATCCGAGTGGATAGGGGAACCAGGTTCTCTTCAATCGCTTATATTTCGATCTTCCTAAATCGCCAAACTGCCAGCAAGAAGAAAAAGACCGCATAGGCAAGCAACATCCCAACCGCCGTCCACACCGATTCCAACCCCAGTCCACGGATCAAAATGTTTTGCAAGCCATTCATTGCCCAGGCGGAAGGCATCGCCCTACCGATCGTTGCGAATGCACCACCAGTTACATCCAGCGGGAACCATGTGCCACCCAATGCAGAGAACAGGAACATGGCGATCATCGCATATAGGATCACATTTTGTTCTTCCTTTGCGGTCACGCCGATCAACAATCCCATCGAGGCGATCCACAATCCCAACGTCACTGCTATCAATAACACACCCAATGGCTCACGCAAATAATCAACCTTCAACACCCACTGACCAAACAGCACTAACATCATGGTCTGCAAGAAGGTGACCGTGAACATCGCCAACATATGCCCCATCACGATCTCCCACGGCTTCATCGCGGTCGTGATCAAACGTTGCAATGTGCGAGTCTTTTTCTCCTGGACGAGGATCTGCCCCGAGGTGACTAAACCGAAGATCGCAAACTGCACCAAAATTCCAGGCGACGATTGATTATACGGATTGCCACCCGTCCAATCGGATGATTTAGCGACTTCCTGTTCCACCTTCACTAACGAAACCTTCGACGATTCCGTCCATTTGCTCCATGCCAGCTCGAATGCTGCGCTTTGTTCAGCCGATGGATCCGACGCATTGACCACATCGACACTCTCGCGACTGACTTCCACCGCGCCCATCAGTTGGGATATTGGGACTCGTAACAATTGATACAGCGATTGTCCATCTGCGGAGTTTGCATCTGCAATCAATTGTATCTGCGCATCTTTCCCCGCCGAGGCTTGCTCGCTGAACCCAACAGGGATTTTCAACACCCCAGCCATATCGCCTTTATAAAAGGCGTTCATCGCATCTTCTTCATTCATGCTTTCTGCACGAATTGAAGTGGAAGTCTCAAGCCGTTCAACAAGCGCCTTGTTCAAAACAGCATCTGGTTCGGGGTTAACCACCGCCAACGGGATTCGAGTGTCCGCATTCGGGTCGCCACCTGCGTTCCTATATGCAAATCCCATAAAGAACGTGAACGCGATCGGCATCGCAACAAGAAACAACAATGACCGTTTGTCACGAAACATCTGGGATAAATCTTTGAGGGCAAGATCGAGTATTCTCATAATAATTTCTCCTGACGGTGGACCAAAGACCGCAGACAATGGTCAATCGTCCATTGTCTAAGCGAAGCGTCTCCTAAACATCATCGCACCGATGACGAACATCACCGCACCCATCCCAACCATCACCACGAACGGTCCGAGCAACTCACCAGCGGATTGACCATCCATGACCATGCGCCAGGATTTCAACACCCAGCCTTGCGGAATAAAATTGGCGATCACATTCATTGCCGCAGGCATGGCACCTGGGACATTTGCGGTAAATAAACCACCGAGCATACCCAACGTTGTGAGCCCGCCACCTAGAACAGGTCCTCCCTGTTGCGAGTTCTTTACGAAAGAAATCAACAACACACCAAGTCCCGTTGCGGCTACAACCTGACCCGTCAACGCCAGCGCTACCCCAACAGGTTCACCCCAATTGATGCCAAAAGCATAATGACCAGCGACCATCAACACCAACCCTTGCAAGATGACAGTGAAGAACACTGCTAAAAACTTACCAATGAGAATGGACGTACGGTCCGTTGGTGTGGTGAACAAGCGAGCCAATGTCCCTTCTTCATCTTCACGCAAAATGGACATCATCGAATAGGCACCTGTAAAGAAGGCAAAGAAGATCATCTGCCCGGCCATCGTCACACCCATTACTTTTTGGATGGGATTGGTAGTTTCCGTTTCACCTGCGGCTGGAGCAACGATCACAAAAGCCGCCTTCTCAGGATGATGAAAGAGATTTCGTTGGAAATCAGCGTACCAATTGCCGAAGCGCTCGACCCATGCTGGGATTTGCGCAGGATCAGTGGTGATGCCGTTTGCCTTCTGACGTTCCTGGAAAGTTTGTAATGCGATCCCGCCTCCGTCCACTCCATCCAACATCATGGTAACCATGTTCTGCACCACGGCTGGACCAATGGATAAGGTCGGGTCGCTCACGACCAACACCTGCACATCCTTGTCTCCGCTGAGGAAACGTTCCGTGAAGTTTTGCGGAACAATGACTGCCACACCGATCTCTTGCTTATCCAACGCAGTGCGCGCGGAGGATTCGTCTGTGTAATCTGCGGCTGTGATCCATGACTTGACACTGTCATCAAAAAACATCGAACGGACATTATCACCAAGCGGCGCCTCAATGGGAGCATCGGCAGGTAAAGCATCCAGATTGACAAAGCCCACTTTAATGATGGGCATGCTCGGGCTGTCGCTTGAACCGCCACCACCAAAAGCGAAGTAGATCAAACCCGTCAACATCAGTGGCGCGATGACCATCATCCCAATAGCAAATACACTGCGGAAGGAACGGGTCAAATCTTTGAAAGCGATATCGAGAATTTTCATATTAATCCCTCAATGCACGACCCGTAAGATGCAGGAACACGGTTTCAAGATTCGGCTCCTGAATATCCACGGACGTGATGCGTACATTCACTTTGGACGCGGCATCGAACAGACGAGGCAATACACGATTCGAGTCATCAACGAGAGCCGTGACCTTACCATCGAGCGCATCGATCTTCGAAACGCCTTCGGTCGCACGCCAAACATCGAGTACCTTCTCGCCTTCCGTATTAAGAGTCACGTCGATGCGTGTCTGTTCGCCAACCATTTTGATCAACTCATCATGCGTGCCATAGGCAATGACCTTGCCCTTATCCATGATGGCAATGTGGCGTGAAAGTTCGGCGGCTTCTTCCATGTAATGTGTGGTGTATAGCACTGTCATGCCTTGCTGATTCAATTCTTTGACATTATCCAAAATATGACGGCGGCTCTGCGGATCGATACCCACAGTCGGCTCATCCATGATGATGACATCGGGCTTATGCAACAACGCCGCACCGATGTTGACACGTCGCTTCATGCCGCCCGAGAACTTGCCAACGTGATCCTTCTGCCTGTCAGCCAACCCGATGATCTCCAGCACTTCATCCACGCGGGTCTTTAGCGCGCCACCGCGCAAGCCATACATCTTTCCCCAAAAGACTAGATTCTCACGTGCCGAAAGATCGGGATACAAAGCAATATCCTGTGGCACCACACCAAGACTTGCCTTGGCCTCGGCTGGCTCTTTCGTGACCGAATGTCCCATAATAGTTGCGTCGCCACCAGTCGGAGCGAGCAGGCCCGAGAGCATGGAGATCGTGGTGGATTTCCCTGCCCCGTTCGGACCCAGCAGGCTCAACACTTCGCCAGAGTCCGCTTTGAAACTTGCATCCTGCACGGCTTGAAAATCACCAAACGATTTTTTCAGATGATTGACTTCGATTGCGTTCATAAATTCTCCTTGATTGACCTCAGTATAGAACTGGTATTTTGAATGAGCATCTTCCATTGGTTTAGTTTCAACCTGTCCAAGTGGATAGCATTTGAGCTTGCATCAGTATACGGGCCGTTCCATTGTGTCACAATTGAGCCTTCGGGAAAACGTACACTGTACCTTCGTACAATGTACACTCGCACAATGGCATAAAACCCCAACTGCGATACAATCCCATTGCCATGAAAACCCTAAAAGAAACCTCAAGTAAAGTCGAGCACGACTACCGCATCTTCTTTTTGTTCATGACCTTCATTCTGGCTGGCATGTACTTTGTGTCTTTCTCGAACAACCCAGCCTTGCATCAATTCTGGTACGGAGCGCAATTCACGATTCTGATGGTCATCCACATCGTGCTCCATTGGATGGTCGTCTCCATTATCAAAGTCCCAAAACGTAAAGCTCTGTATATCATCGTTCAAGGGTTGCTTGCCTTATTCATTACAGACATGTCCCACAACACAGGCATGGTCTTCTCGCTGTACATGGCGCTCATCGGCGAGTCCATCGGCTTTCTCGGCATCAGCCGATGGAGCGCTCTCTCCACACTTTATTTTCTTTCCCTCTCCCTTGTTAATCTGGTCTTATTTACAAATCTCGAAAACGCCATTTATTGGCTTGCCACCGTTATCCCCGTCATCATTTTCATCAGTTTATACGTCACGCTCTATCTGCGCCAAACCGAAGCACGCGAACGGGCACAAGCCCTCGCTGATGAACTCGAATCCGCCAACCGCCAACTGACCGAATACGCCGCCCGTGTTGAGGACCTCACCATCGCGACTGAACGTCAACGCATGGCGCGCGAATTGCACGATACCCTCTCGCAAGGCCTTGCGGGTCTTATCCTCCAACTCGAAGCCACCGATGCCTATCTCACCAGCAACAACAACGATAAGGCACAGTCCATTATCGGGAATGCCATGGTGCAAGCCCGTTCCACCCTCGCCGAGGCACGTCGTGCCATTGATGATCTTCGTCAACCTTCTTTGGATGATCTGGACTCTGCTCTCCGCCTTGAAATTGACCGCTTCACAACCGCCACTGGCATCCCCATCCTTTTCCATTCGGATCCAATCCCGCCCATGCCTGCTACCATTACTGAGACTTTGATCCGCGCTTTGACTGAGTCCCTTACCAATGTTGCCAATCATGCCAAAGCACGAAACGTAACAGTAAATGTTAGGATGAAAGACAAAGGCGTCTCGATCACGATTCAGGATGATGGTCAGGGTTTCGACGCGTCTTCCATCCCATCAGGTCACTATGGGATTCTTGGAATCAAAGAACGGGTCCGCCTGGTGAATGGAGATGTCGAAATCCAAAGTGAAAACGGCAAGGGGACAACGATTAGAATTGATATACCCCTATGATAAAGATTCTCATCGCAGACGATCACCTCATCATCCGTCAGGGATTGCGTTTGATTCTCGAAACCGAAAGTGATTTTGAGTTAATCGGTGAAGCATCTGATGGCGCCGAAGCATTGAGCCTCTGCAAAAAACTCAAAC
This sequence comes from Candidatus Defluviilinea proxima, assembly GCA_016721115.1. NCBI lineage: Bacteria > Bacillati > Chloroflexota > Anaerolineae > Anaerolineales > Candidatus Villigracilaceae > Candidatus Defluviilinea > Candidatus Defluviilinea proxima. The sequence continues at coordinate 1,746,422 of JADKIW010000001.1, read as the reverse complement.
CCGATGTGGTGCTCATGGATTTGCGCATGCCCAACATGGACGGCTTGACCGCCATTGAAAAACTGCACGTCGAACAACCGAACATCGCTGTTGTTATTCTGACTACTTTCAATGAAGATGAACTCATGTTGCGCGGATTGCAGGCAGGCGCACATGGCTACTTATTAAAAGATACTGACCGCAACACATTGTTCAACACCATCCGCGCCGCCGCACGCGGTGAGACGTTGCTCAAGCCTGAGATCATGGCGCGGGTGCTTTCACAAAAGAGTGTAGCAAAGATCGAATCCATTGAGCTCATCAACCTGACTGACCGTGAACTCGAAGTGCTGAATGCGGTAGCACAAGGTGAACGAAGCAAAGAGGTTGCTATTCAACTCGGCATCTCCGAGCGGACGGTCAAAGCACATCTCGCAAGTATTTATAACAAGTTGGGGGTTGATTCACGCGCCGCCGCGATCGCGGTCGCTTCGCAAAAGGGATTGCTGAAAGATCATTATACAGAAACAGGTTTGGCTTAGAAGCGAAGCGTTCTTCAAGGTCAGTACACATCCCCCACTAATAGCAGATACCTATTAAACGAACAGGAACGGCCGCTGAAACCGCTCCTGTTTGTTTACAACACTCCAAAACTTTCTTCTTCCAACCAGTGCAAACATTGTTCCATTCTTTCCAAGCGGACTCGAGCGATCTCCTGTGCGCGTGGAATAGTGAAACGGCCTTCAATATCAGCCCGTCGCGATAAAACGCGTTTGTAGCAAACATCCACATCTTTGGGTCCGCGCGCAAACTCGCGCGCCAAGCCCATCATGCCGAGGAATTCGAGCATGTCTGCTTCGCGCAATAATAAAGCTTCATTTGATTTTGTTGGACGTGTGTCGCGGTAATCGTGGAGTTCAATAGCTTCAAGCAGATTTTGGGATTGTGTCGACGTCAGTTCTAAACATGGAAGAATCTCCGTCTCCACAACAGTTCGTGAACGAAGGGCATGCTCCACATCTTTTTGGGCATAAGTGGGAAATGCGCCCCAATCATGCATATATGCCGCTAATTCCATGACCGAAAAATCATAAACCATTCCCGTACCAATATCTTCGATCAGTTTCAACAATCGTTCAGCATGAGAAACAGCCCAATCATCCCCAACATCTAAGGTCATTTGGATAATGTCATCGAGCGTCAAGCGAACGACTTCCATGGACTGCCTCCGAACGAATAGTCAATCTAGCTACAAAAACACCCTGCCAGGCAAGCTGTTCGCGGGGTTTTGAACGGGATGGAGCTACACTCCCAGATTTTAGGTTATCTTATTCCCAAATATTAAAAGACTCACCCTTCGCAAGGAGAGTCTTTTAACTGGCCAAGTGGCTAGTTTTTTTAATTTCTGCGCGCGAAAAGCCCGATCCATTCGCTTTCGGGGGTATAGGTGTCGCCTGTCAAATCGCCCCACAGGCTTTCGACAGAAAAGCCGCCTTGCTTCAATTCTGCGGTGATCGTCTCAGGGGTGTAATCCTGGAACCAATTGCGATAGACGGATACTTTTCCATCCGCTTCGATAACGGTATATTGGTCAAGCCAAATGGATTGCTCGGGGTAATCGAAGCCTTCTTCCAACACAAGGTGCGGACCGGGTTTCCAGAATCCGCTTTCGGAGGCATACCAGCGGTTCTTGTTGCCATATTTCCTTCGATGCACACGCGTGGAAACGTCCAATACAAATGCGCCATTCGGCTTCAAAGCACGATGAACATTCCGCAAAAGTGTAGAGCGCTGACTTGGGTTAAGCGGGCAGAAATCCCCGTAGATAAGGAACATCGCATCGTACAGATTTTCGTCCTCCAGTTCGAGGTAATTTTGGTAACGATAGATAACCTGTAAGTTATTTTCTTCTGCATACTTGGTAGCGTATTCAATGGAGTTGCGCGAATAATCCACGCCTGTGATGTGGAACCCGGCTTGAGCAAGGCGAGATGCATATAAACCGGGACCACAGCCCAGGTCCAGAAGTGAGGCGCCGGGTTGTAATCCAAGAATTTTTGTCAGCCATTTTACAGAGCGATCTATGGTTGTTGGGGTACGGCTGGCGGCGTCCATAGTTGGGTCGAGATGCACTTTCAATAATTGAGTTGAAATATGCGGATCATTCCAAAACAAGGCATCGCCGGGTGTAAAAGGCGTGGGTTGTTGCTGGAGTTCCATCACTTGCGAGATGATTTTATTCATATCAAGACCTGCCATTGAGTAACAACAAAAGACTCCCCCACCAACGGAAGAGTCTTTTGCCATTCGAGTAAAAGGTTCGTTTACTTATCACCAGATTTACTAACACCACCAAGGCCACTGACCTGCTTGGTTACTTCGGGTGAGCCGTAGTAGTTGACTGAGCCAGCGCCCGAGATCGTTGCGTCGAGGGTATCGTCAACCCACACGGTGGCACTGCCTGCGCCACTAAGATTAACACGAGCGGTCTTGTTGTGTAAGTCTTTACCGTTGAAACTACCAAAGCCGCTGATGTTCAGATCAAAATCGTCTGCTTCACCAGTGGCAGACATACTGCCTGCACCGCTCAGGTCAACGGAGAACTTCTTCGCATCAAGATCATTTACTTCCAGGTTACCAGCGCCGCTGACCGAAACATCGAGGCTATCCGTTTTGATACCGTCAAGGATAAGCGCGCCAGCGCTATCGAAATGTACATCCTTGAGTTCTTTGACAACGACCGTAATCTTGACGGGTTTAGTAGGGTTGACATACCCATCGTCATTGACTTTGTAGAAAATATCAAGCGTATCGCCACGGACGCGGGTCTGTAAATTCGGAAGCAGGTTATCCTCAGCTTCGATCTTGATCGACTCTTTCGGGCCTTGCATCACAATAACCCGCGCGGGATAGTTCACTTTGATGGAGGTATAACCACTGGCCTCACGTGTTTCTGTGATCACATTGCCAGAGCCAGGTTTACCTACGCCAACATAAAAACTACTGTCATCGAACATGGTAACCATGGAGGGGTTGTCCCAGCCAAGTTGAGGGGCAGACATAACTGCATACAATGCACCGCCAATGATGACAACATCCATCAACACGGACGCGTATCTCCAATAAGAACGCAGGATCAGGCCAACGCCTGCCGCGATGAGAACGTAGGGCCAGATGTGGGTCAGCGCCCAAAGATTCGAGGTAGGAATGTTGCCAGATTTGACAAGGAGCCAGATCACTCCTGCGGCGATGAGAAGTAATGGGCCAAATATAGATCGGGGACGATTAGACATAATTATGCTTCTTTCTTTTGATAAGGAATGAGTGCGTTGCGTTAAACAGGATTGATTTCACAAGGAGACTGTACTCAGCTGGAAACTTATCCAGCCAATAGGTACGCAACACACGATAAAACGCTTCTTAACTTACGGGTGGAATTGCATCTGTCGACGATTCATCTTTTCTGCGGCTGAGAAGGCCCGAATGATTCAAGACCAGATAGGCACCCAACAGAATGAGCAGGATCGGGAAGATCAAATTGCTGAACGATGAGAAGATCATCTCGAAAAATGTGCCAAAGATGACGAACAGAATCAGGCCAATCTTTATCACACGGGCACCAGCCTCTTTTTGACTCGTGTCACCACTATACGCACCCATGATGTAGATTCCAACCCTACGAACATGATGATCCACGTCCAGAAATAGGACATGGATTCCCAGTGTTGCGTGATGTTCTGGAATAACAGCACCAACCCAACCCCACCAATGATACTGCCAGGGATCGCAAGTGCCGCAGTCTGTTTACCGCCTGCGAACATTGCCACAAAAAAAACAGCACCGATGGAAATCACAATAAAGGGCCATAGGAAACCCCAATTTATATTGCGAAAAACCTGACCTGCCAGAGCCAATACGCCGAAGGTGACCATGATCGCACCCACAACAAGCGCACCAGCATTAGAACGATTCGTTTGCATTTTCTTTCTCCTTTCAAGTTCACTATTTTTGTATATAGTCGCCTAGATCAGCGTTAAGACCGTTGATGTATATATCTTTACGCAGAAGAGGCGTTAATGTTGCAACAACTTCAGCATGGGACGCACCTTTATGAAAAAAAATCAGTGATAACAATATGAATCAGTCGGACCTCGCTTGTAGTGTACGGCAAGCGAGGTCCATGTGCATCTGTCTACAGAGTAGTCTTTACCTAGCCAATTGGATAGGGCCAAAATTTATCTATATACAAGTGAAGTTCATCGTATTTGGAGATATGCTCAAGACGAAAGGAATGAGTCCGTTTAAATAACTATGCGGAAGCAGGTTTCTGCTTCCGCATACCGTATTAATTCACGCGAGGCAAAGGACAATCAATCTACTATCGGATGATATCATCTGCCTGCTTAAGCAAACCTTCCGGCACCGTGACGCCCAATTTCTGAGCAACCTTGTAGTTGATCTGGAAGGAGCTATCAGACGTAAAGACAGGTATGGTACCAGCTGGAGTGCCTTTTAAGACCTTATCTGCGAGAGATGCAGCCTCTTTACCAACGGCTAAAGAATCGGGGCGCAACCCAAAGATGGAATCATAACCATCAACAGACATCAGAGACCCGCCAATCGGAACGTTATGGTCATAGCTATACTTACCGAGAATAGTGTAAAAAGACGGGGTATTCCCCAAAGGTTCTGCTATTATTAAGATGGCGTCAATGCCTTCGTCAGGCCCTGCGGTAGCAAGTCTATCCATTTCAGCCTGTAATTCGTCCGGGCTACTGGCACTATATTCAATCAGGTCAATTTTCAAGTTTTCCGCTTGTGGGCGGATCGCATCCAATTGGCCAGGCACACTGGGATAGCCCTTAAGATACGGCACAAGTATCCGCTTTGCATCAGGGACCATTTGAGATAGGAACTCCAAACGTTTGACAGCGATATCCACGCTGGGGAAACGGACACCGGTAATGTTTCCACCTGGTTCACGCACGCTATCGATCAGGTCAACTCCTGCAACATCTGTGAAAGACATGGCAAAGACCACCGGGATATCAGTGCCTTGGGTGGCCGCCTTTGCTTCCATCGAAGCCTCTGTGGGGAACACAAAGATCAAATCGACCTTATCTTCCACGAATTTTTTAGTGATGCGTTTGTAAGCTTCAATATCCGTTTCAGTGGACTGCACATCATAAGTAATGTTTTCCCCCTCAATATAGCCCAACTCAGTCATTTGAGCTTTGAACCCGTCAAATATTGGGGCAAAAGCGCTTAACCCAGATAATACTCCAACACGGTAGACCTTTTTCTCCTGCGCCTGGCCGCATCCACTCAAGAGTAGAGACATTACCACCACCACAGAGACTAACGTCCATAACATGCGATACTTTCCATAAGAACTTTTCTTACCGTACATACACTTTCTCCTTTTTGAAAATAATTCCCGCTGAACGGGGATTGAACCCTACATCACATATCGGATGTAGGAACAAATGCCTCAACCCTGGCCCACAGCTCACGAATGTTAATAGGCTTGGACATATACACATCACAGCCTGCGCTTAGGGCCTTATCCGCGTCGCCTTTCAGAGCATTCGCCGTAACAGCAATGATGGGAACTGTTTTAAGCGCCAATTTACTGCTGGCGCGCAAACGACGTGCCACTTCATAGCCATCAATATCCGGCAGGTTGATATCAAGAAGGATGAGATTGATCTCCTCCTTTTCTGCAAGCTCCACCCCGGTTAAACCATTAACGGCCTTTAGTAACTTATACCCTCGGGATTCCAGGGCGCGTTGCACCAGTGTCATATTATCTGGATTGTCTTCAATGTACAATACAACATTGTTAGCCATAACGCGTTTATTCTCCTTGCTCCATACTTTTCTCCTCGATCACCTGTACCACTTGGTCCACAAATCTACGTGGAGGCAGTGAACCTTTTTGGTACAGGGCTTCAATATGCCCCTGCAAACGTGTTCTCTCCTCATCTGTAATATCCTTGGCGCTCACAACCACCACAGGGATATTTTTCGTACGCGGGTCAAGTTTGAGTTCCTCCACCAGCCCAAACCCATCAATGCCCGGCATGGTCAGGTCTGAAACGATCAAGTCGGGTAACTTCTGGCGTGCCATCGCCAGCCCTTCCCAACCATCCTTCGCATGATAGACACGATACGCTTTTCTTCCTTCGAGCAAACGGCGGATGAGCAAAGCATCATCCGGGTTATCATCCACCAACAGAACGGTCGTTGCCTTTTCATCTAAATTTTCGAGTGCAGCCTTCAACCCCTCACGTGGTGCAGGCGATTGATCCTGGCTGAGGTGAATATCCACAGCCCATTGTTCGCCCAATACATGCTTTTCAACGGGGAACGTATGGCCGGTACAATTGACGACAACTTTTTCATCCGCATTAATCGTTCCATTGCGGATCAACTTCTCGAATCCTGCAAAGGCGACGGCTGTAGCCGGCTCAACGGCCATTCCTTCGCTTTTAGCGACTGTACGCATTGCCGCAAAAGCCTCAGCATCAGTGACAGATTCCATCACCCCACCATGCATTTGCGTAATATTCCAAAGATACGTATAGGATTTTCCCGGGTCCCCAGTGGAAAGGATGGTAATACGTGTATCGGGTATAACAGGTTCAGCAACATCTTTCCCAGCCTTGAAGGCCTGCACCATGGGGGAACAACCTTCGGCCTGAATGATGGCCAATTTGGGAATACGTTTGATCAACCCCATGTTGAACAATTCTTTGAAGCCCTGATACACACCGAGGGGGCCCATCCCCCCACTGACCGATTGGATGTACCAATCCGGCGCATTCCAATTCAATTGTTCCACAATCTCGTAGGCAATGGTCTTCATCGATTCTCTGGCGGGCACCGAGCTTGCTCCCCGATCCAGTAACAGGTGACGGCGTTCCGCAAATTGCGCAGCGATCTGCTTGGTCTGGTCGTAGTTGCCGCTGACACGGATAACTTCAGCACCAAACAAGGCCGCCTCACGCAGTTTTTCCTGCGGAACAAGACTGGTCATGAAAACCCACAGTTTGATACCCGCACGTGCGCAAGCCGCCGCGTATGCCACAGCCGCGTTACCTGTAGAGGCAATGACCGCTTCCTTGATGCCATTTTCCAACATGGCCGCAACTGCACCAGCGGCTTGACGGTCTTTGAAGGAAGAGGTCGAACCGTAGCGTTCATCTTTGATGTAAACAGAATCATGCCCGAGGTCCGGGGCGAAGCGATGCGATAGCCAAAGAGGCGTTCCGCCAGCGGGGTAAAGATCTAAAGAGGATGGATCGTTGAGCGGCAAGACATCCTGATAACGCCACATGTTGGAAGGGCGATTGGGAAGACCACGCAATATTTCACGTTTGAATGATTCGTAGTCATAGCGAGCTTCAAGCCATTGTGATTTGCAGTTCCGGCATACTGTGGGGTGGAACGCTATATAAGGCTGTTGACTACCGCAGACATTACATTCAATATATTTGGGTAACGCCATTTTTACTTTTCCTGTTTTTCGATGACATCTGCAACATGGGCTTCAAGAGGCATTTCAACGAAGAATGTTGAACCTTCGCCAGAAACGCCGGTGCTTTCAGCCCAGAGACGTCCGCCATGCATTTCGATGAGACGGCGGCTGATGGGCAGGCCCAAGCCTGTACCACCGGCTTTGCGCGTTGTAGAAGTATCCACCTGCGTAAATTCCTGGAAGACCGCTTCGAGGTGATCTGGCGGAATACCAATACCAGTATCCTTGACAGCAATCAAAACACGGGCGCCGTCGATGGGTTTCACGAAAAGGGAGATTTTGCCTTTCTCGGTAAACTTGATGGAGTTGTTGACGAGGTTGATCATCACCTGACGCAGACGGGTGTTATCGGCGTAGATCTGGATGTCGTCATCCGAATCAGGTTCAATAAACAGTGAGAGGTTCTTTTCACTGGCAAGCGGAGCTGTAATACTGGTAACCTCTTCAAGGAGTTCATGGATCTTGAACGTTTCTGGATGCAGATTCATGCGGCCAGATTCGATCTTTGCCATATCAAGCACGTCGTTGATGAGGTGCAGGAGGTGGCGTCCGTTCTTTTGGATGAGGCGCAGGTCGTTATCCATGTATTCGGTCAAGTCGCCATCCAGACCTTCGAGCATCACATCGGTAAAACCGAGGATGGAGTTCAACGGTGTGCGCAACTCATGCGACATGTTGGCAAGGAAGGCTGACTTGAGACGATCAAGTTCGCGCAACTGGGTAACTGTTGCGGCTTGTTCAACATAGAGACGCGCATTCTGTAGAGCAATCGCTACCTGAGATGCCAATGTAGTATAGATATTGGCATCTTCGCTTGTGAAGTCGCCAACTTTGTCTGATTGAACATCAAACACACCCAACACTCTGTCACCTACAAGCATAGGAACTGCCATTTCGGATTGAGTATTAGGCAATAACGGATTTGGCAAGAAACCGATCTCATCATGTACATCGTTAATGATGATCGCCTGTCTTTCTCTAGCGGCACGTGCAACAAGCGATCTTTCTGCACCCATGTCAATTCTAAAGCCAGTCTCTAACATTTGTCGACCAACTTCGCCGGCACCTGCTGTTAGATCCAGGTAATCGCTCTCTTCATTAGTGAGATAGATATGGGCATGATATAGACCGAAACGTTCTTTCGTAATATTTACAACGGCTTTCAAAAGCTCGTCTGGATCAAGCACAGTGGATGTGGTAGTACTTACGGCGGCCACTGTGGACAAGTCGGAAGCACGGTGTCTGGTCTCTTCAAACAATTGAGCACTTTCAATTGCACTAGCCAGTTGCTTCGCCAATGTCTCGATCAAAGTAATATCGCTATCATCGAAGTGACGTGTTGGGTCATTTGTATCTATCGAGAACACACCAATGATCTTGTCACGTGAGTATAACGGCGTCACTAGAACACTTTGAATGTTCCTTTGTTTCATGATCGCATGAATCGGCTTAAGAATTGGATCTGTCTGTGCATTTGGAACTAAAACCGTATCTCCAGATTTGATGGACTTATCTGTAGCTGGGTTACTGGCAATCGGCATAGCTCTACCCGCCAGTTTAGGCATATTGGGATCTGCATAACTTTCCGTGGTGAGGATCAAATTCTCACCTTTCTTATCCAGCAAAAGAACACCAGCACTATGCGCCTGCAAGAGAGTACGGAATTCGTCTGTTGCTGTCTGAAGAATATACTGCAAATCGACAGAAGAGTTTGCGACTTCCATCACACGGTTAAGAACGGTAAGTTCATCAGCGCGTTTGGCGAGGGACTCTTCAATTTGCTTGCGGCGCGTTACATCTACAGCACCAAGAACGATACTGTTTTCGCCTGCAAACTGAGTGGGAAATACATTGAGCAATGTCCAGATCAGATGCCCATCAGAATGTTTTACCTTCAATTCGTAGTTATCCAAGGAGCCTCGTTCGCCCAAATCCTTGAAGAGTTTAGCGCGGTCATCTGGATTGTAGTAAAAGTCTGGTGTACGTTTCCCGATCAGTCCTTCTTCTGAATACCCAACAAGAGATGTAAAGGCAGGGTTATGGTAGAGCAAAATACCATCCGATAAGCGACTAATGGCAATGGCAACAGGCAAGGTATCCAAAACGGCTTGCAAACGTCTTTCACTTTCGGCAACTGCCAGTTCTGCCATCTTGCGTTCTGTAATATCCTGATTAGCGCCATAATAACGAGTTATCTTCCCTTGCTCATCACGCTCAACATGAACTTCAACTGAGATATAACCAACACCACCATCAGAATAAATAACGCGATGTTCCAACTGAGTACTGTAATATTTATCAGTGGATGCCAAAGTCTTTTCAATTGCAATCCCCACCATTGGAACGTCATCCGGATGAACGAGACGTTGAGCATACTCTGCAGAAGATATTTCGTATCCACCCATCTCCTCAGCAGTGGTATGGAAGATCGAATAGAATTGATCGTTGAACAAGAAACGATCGCGTTCAACATCGTATTCCCAATTTGCAAGTTTTGCAATTTCCAGAGCCTCTGCAAGCCTTGCTTCACTAGCTCGAACTGCCAGTTCTGCTAATTTGCGTTCCGTAATATCTTGATTGGCCCCATACCATCGGATGATCTTCCCGTTCTCATCGCGTTCCAGGTTAATATCGACAGATATATAACCTATTCCGCCCTCAGGAAAAATAACTCGATGTTCTGTTTTTGCGCTAAAGTGTCGATCTGTTGAAGAAAGCGCCCTTTCGATCTCTTTGCCAACAAGGGGCGCATCTTCTGGATATACAAAGAGGCGGGCATAGTCTTCCGAGGATAATTCGTATCCCCCCACCTGTTTCGCTGTTGTGTGGAAGATCGAATAAAACTGATCATTGAAAGTGAATACACCTCTTTCAAGGTCAAATTCCCAGTGTCCAATCTTAGCAATATTCAAAGCTTCCGAAAGCTTTGCTTCACTGGTACGTATAATTTTTTCGGCTTCTTTTGCATCCTGCAAGGCCGTTTGTGTTTGTTCAAACAGGCGGGCACTTTCCAAAGCCAACGCAACCTGTTCTGATATTTGCTGTAGGAATTCCTGATCATCCGAAGAGATGGGATTTGATGGATCATCCGCCACTGCTACAGTCCCGATCACATTACCTCCTGGTAATGTCAAAGGAACTTTGGCAAAAAGATCCTCTGCCAGGCTGTTTTCTGTGATCGTCTTGACTTCTGCCTGATCAAATACTAATCCCATGGGAAGGCTTGCTGTTTCACGATAAGTCTTCCAACCGTCCTGGCTCATAGCCCGGTTCAAACGATGGATCTCTTCGATCTGTTCAACCATTTCCTGTCTGAGACGCGTGCCTTCAATTGCCGAGGCGATCTGACCACACAAACCTTCAAGCAAGAGCTGGTCATCAGGTCCGAGTGCATTGGCAACGCTACTTTGAACGTCCAATACGCCCAGAACGCGGTCTCCCAGCTTGATAGGCACCGCAACCTCGCCCTTGGTATTAGGCAATAGAGGGTTGGGATGCCAATCAGGGTCATTTTCCAATGCTGGACGTAATATGGTTTCTCCAGTGGCCGCTGCAGTACCAATCAAGCCTTCACCCATTGGCATTTGATGCCCTAGAGCCAGCATTTTTGCACCGGTTTCTCCATATCCAGTGATCAACACAACTGCGTTTTGAAACTCATCATAACGAAGAAGCTGTGTATGATAATATCCGAACTCTTCCTTTACCTGTGTCACTACACGTTCATACAGATCTTCAAGGTTGGTTGCAGACGCAATAGATTGTGAAACCTGGGTTGAAACCTGAACTTGTTGTCCACGACGTTTAAATGCTTCCTGGACTTCACGTTCCAGCTTTTTATTTTCAGTAATATCACGGATGGATTCAATCGCCCCTACGATTTCTCCAGCTGAGTTATAAAGTGTTGACGCTGTGACAAAGAGATATGCGCCACGGCCGTTATACACACTGGGAACATAAATCTCAGCAGAAATTGTATTGCTCTGTTTTTTAACCGAGTTATAACGGTCAGGGACCTGACTCTGATCCAAGGCAGAATCCAGCAACATTGGACGGGCATCCCCATAAAATGGTACGGCATAGGCAAAGTCACCTTTTCCAAGGATATCTTCCTTCTTAACGCCAGTCATTTCTTCAATGGCACGATTCCATGCGATCACTCTGCGTTCTTGATCAGTCACGAAAGTTGCATCGGGCAGGAAGTCAATAATATTGGCTGCTCGCTCTCTCGAAGCTTGCAACTCATCCAACTCCCGCTTACGCTCCGTAATATCACGGATCACACCTACATCAGCTGGCTTCCCATGATACTCAATGACACCCGCTGATAGTTCTGCATCAATTAACGTCCCGTCTTTCTTTTGTAGTTTGGCCTCATATACAGTAGGCACATCCTCACCAGCCAAACGCGCCTTGATGCGATTCACGACCAATTCCCTGCTCTCAGAAGCAATGTACTTGATCATGGGGGTGTTTTCCATTTCAGCAGGTGTGAAACCTAACATATCCGCCATGGTATCGTTCACAAACAGAAGGATGTTGTCTTGAATAATAACAACACCTTCATGTGCCTGTTTAATAACCGCAGCATATCTTGCTTCCGAGTCACGTAGAAGGGTCTCTGTCTGTTTACGCTCAGTGATGTCCTCATACATTCCCAGTATAGCTACCACCTGCCCGTTCTCATGTACTGGGATCTTACTTGTATTTAACCAGGTAGTTGAGCCATTTGGTGTTGTTTGAGGTTCTTCGTAATTAAGTTTTGCTTTACCGTTTTCCATGACCAACTGATCATCTGAACGATAGAGTTCAGCCTGATCTTTCCATGGCATGTCAAAATCGGTTTTTCCTACGATCTCATCGGGTGAGGAAAAGCCTGCATCATCTGCAAAAGCCTGGTTACAACCCAGGTAAACCAAATTGCGATCTTTCCAGAACACTGCCTGGGGGATGTTATTCATAATTAGCAACAGTAATTGCAATTCAGATTGCACCAACGGCTTTTTTCCATTATCTGAAAGTTTTCTATCTATGGTCGTCATTGTCATTACCTCGAACTATTCTTTTCAGAAGTGATTCCAGATGGACTTACTTCATTTCCGTTACCCTTAAGGGCATCGGCATTTTCCATCTGGATAATGGTCTTACGCTTCAGAATATTTCCAACTTCTTTTACAGCAGTTTGCATGATCTTTGCAGGATTGGTTGAGTTGCGTAATGCAATGGTGACCTGTCGTAATATCTGCTCTCGTTTCGCCCGTTCCTCGGTCGATTTTAATAATCTCATATTGGACGTAGAGAGGCGGAGATTCTCAATATGGGAACTTAGTTGAGCTGTGATAGCTGAAAGAATCTCGTCTGAGCCATCTGCAGATCCATTTTCATGATTGACAGAAAATTGGCCAATAACCTCATTACGAACCTTGAGATAGTGAACTTTTCCTGAGGTGTCGTTCCCTTGGGCATCCATGTCTGTCTCCACTGGATAGACACGGTTTTGATCATAGGCAAAACCTGTATGATCCTCCCTGTTGGCTTCCAAATAACCATCCCAACCTTCACGAGTGAGGCGACGAATCGCCTCTTCTGCCTCATGGCGGTACCTTTCGGCCTGAGCCAACAGGCGTAGAGTCTCAATATGTTGAGCCACACGAGACATGATAGTCTGGACCACTTCGGTCTCTTCTGTTGACCATTTTCGAGTTTCGATATCCGTCAACTGTACGCTACCAATGTGCACCCCTGATATTTCTATAGGAATATTAAGCAAAGCACCCACATTCGTAAATTCAGTTCCAGTGACAGGTTGAATCTCGGTCCGGTCAAAGTCATACCCAATGGTTTCACTGCGCTCAATAGCATCCAGAAATTCACGCCAGCCCGATCGTGTAAGACGGCGGGATTGTTCTTCAATTAACATACGACCTTGTTCAACTTGTTGGAACAAAGCAGCGTTTTGAATAGCAACAGCAATCTGGGCCGCTAGTGTATTGAACACAGGCAGAGTTTGTTCAGAGAAAGTTCCAGAGCGCTGGCTCTGCAAATCTAATACTCCTACCACACCATCGGCTGAGAGAAGCGGAACACACATTTCTGAGCGTGTTTCAGGAAGCAAGGGATTCGGACGAAAATCAGCTGTTTGAGTAGTATCTGAGATGATCACAGCGCGCTTCTTTGCAACAGCAGTGCCGTTAAGAGATACAACGTTCAACGGAAGATGGAAATTACGCCGTAAAAGCTCCTGCCCCACTTCACCCGTACCTGCACGAAGAACCAAATTACTTCCCGTGCCATCCAACAGGTAAATCTGGACATAATATAAATTGAAGCGTTGTCGAATAAGTGCGGCCGCATTGATAAGAAGCGCATCGATCTCATCCACCTTGGAAATTTGTTGACTGACTTCAGCGGCCAACATCAGATCATGAGTACGATCCGACAGGGTGTTTAAGGTCTCATGTAGATGGTCAGCCATCATATTGAAGGCTTGAGCCGTCTGTCCAATTTCATCACGACTCAGCACTTTCACGCGGGCATCCAGATCACCAGAAGCGACACGTTCTGCCGCCAGAGTAATATTTTGCAATGGTCGGCTAATTGCGCGCATGGTCGTCAAACCGATCATAAAGGCTATGATCGCTGTTGTCAGAGCAAGGCTAAGTGTAAGAAACAGACGAGTGGCAAGGGAATTGATACGTCCACGTATGCCAGACTGCAAAGCACTCGAAACGTTATCATACAGACCTTCCTGCGCAGACATCAACTGCTGTCCATCTGTAATCAATGTTCTTGTATCAACATTAATAGTTGGAGAAGTGATAAATTGCTGTTCCAGTTTGGCGAGATAGTCTTGAGACGAAGAAGTATACGTTAACAGTGACGACCCAATAAGCGAAGCCATCTGACCAGATTGATTATTCTGCAAAGCAGTCGCAATATTGTTATTCATGGCATCCAGATTACTTTTGTAGCGACCCATCAACGAGTTTAATTGAGCCTTTTGTTCGATGGTAAAAGCCTTCGAACGAGCTCCGTTACTGGTCAACTGCAAGATTTGCGAAAGCAAAACCTGGTTTTCCGGTATCTTAAGCAATACCGCGTCCATAGTGTAGTAAGTATCCAGGTCTGGATCGAGGATCAGATAGGAATTATTTCCAACCTTGAAGATCAACGCCTGAATGTCAGCAACAAGTTGGGCTTGCAATGAAAGGGCAGTCTCGCTATCTGTATTACCTTTGATCCCCTGCCATTCAGCTATGAGCTGGGATGCCTCACTCGACAACCCTAATACCACGCTATTTTTTGCATGAACCTGTGCAAGTTCTGTTAGAGATGCATCCACATTGGCTTCACTAGCTTTTAGGTCTGCTAGTGGGATTTCACCTGCAGAATACCTCGCACTGTCAATCTGATAAAGTTGAACATCACTCAAAACATGATTTAACACAAAGAGGTAATCCGCGCCACGTGATTCCTGATAGCCATAGTTTCCAATTCGCTGGACTTGTTCATTGACCAATGGGTAAAAAGCTATCAAAGGTAACAAGAACAACAAGCTGATAATCACGAATTTACGTGGATAACTCAAGCGATCAAACATACTTGAGAATATGGCACGTAACCCCCGAGGTGCTTCATCCAGTTGCACAGGGATTGCTGATTCTTTACGGTTCGGTTGAACATCATATTCCGAAGCAGATGTCTCTGCTGGAGATGGTAAAACCTGTTCATCGTTATGTTCAACATCTTCAGCTTTTTGCGCCAACATCGCTTCCAAGTCGGCGATGCGTTGTTTTAAAGCATCCACCTCGCGGTTGCTCGCATAAGAAGGTGGCTCCTGCTCTGCAAACAGATTCTTTACCCGCTTTTCCATTTTCTCGCGAGTGGGATCATTCTTATTTTCTTTGGGTGATTGATTAGGAGATGTTTCCATAGGATCAATTCCTCTGACCTTTGCCATTGTTTTCCGGCACTTTCAACGTCACACGGGTATCTTGTGCACCAAGCGCACGCCCCACCTCACGGATGGCAACCTGCAAGGCGCTTTCCACTGTAGATGTACTCTGGATCTTTTGCCCAATGGACGCAATCAACGCTTCACGCTCAGCCCGTGCCTGCACATCGGCATACGAGCGGGCATTTCGTACAGCGACAGCGAACTGACTCGCAATCGACAACAACAAGTCTGCATCGTTTTGCGTCAAACCGTTCACAATATTGTGTTGCACATCCAACACTCCCAGCACCTGACTACCGACAGAGATAGGTACTGCCACTTCAGATTTGGTTTCAGGCAACAAAGGATTCGGCAGCCAATTTGGATCAGCAACCGTATCAGATACCAATACAATCGAGTTTGTTTCTGCCGAGCGCCCTACCAAGCCTTTCCCTTTGAGAACCATATGTCCATTTGCCATCATTTGTTTACCGGCTTCACCGGTACCACCAGCCAACATCAAGTTACCGCTCTTTTCATCGAGTAGATAGATATGAGCATGGTAATAATTGAATGCAGATCGCACCTCTTCCACTACTTCCTTGACCAGTTGATCTTTATCGAGAATCGTTGAAATACGACGACTGACTTCAGTGGAAGTCGCCAAAGCCTTGGTACGGTCTGCCACACGTTGTTCAAGCGATCCGATCAATCCGCGCAATTGGGAAGTCATATTATTGAACGATGAGGCTAGTTCAACAAGTTCTGTAGCGCCTCTTACATTTGCCTGTGTATCAAGGTTACCTTTTGCAACTTCTGATGCAACAACAGAAAGTTCCACCAGCGGTGCCGCAGTCCGTCTTGCACCCCAATAGCCAGCAAGAGCCGCCAACAATGCCATTCCCAAGATCAAAGCAGACGACTGCCATATCAAAGATGTCACATTCCGGTAGGCTTCCTTCTGTGGTAATTCAATAATAAGTGCCCAATTAGGTGTTCCTAATGGGACATACGACCCCACAACTTCTTCCCCATTCAAACCAATATAACTTGCCACCTCCGGTGTTACATCGGCGTCCTCGGATGGGTTATGCAAAAATTCCTGTACTTCCGGGATTAGGCTAACATTGTCGCCTCTTAAAACACGTCCCCTATCTTTGGCGGCAATCAAAGTTCCGTGATTATCCACCACATATACATAACCTGTTTCGCCAACCTTGATCTGGTCCACCAAATCCCAAAGGAATTTAAGACTCACTTCATTTTGCAAAATACCTTGATAATCTCCCAAGGCAGTTTTATAGGGAAGCGCAAGGGTAATTAATGGCTCAGCAGTTTCTTCATCGAAATAGACCGGACCGATAAAAAACCGCTCACCCATGGACAACGCAGAAAACGATCGGCCATTGAGCTGAACTGTAAACTGATGAGTCGGCTCCTGTGATGATCGGGAAACATATGCTTGCAAGAATTGACTACTGCTCCACATACTGATCTGTTTGAAGGATGGGTCAATCCCGAGCATGCCATTCATAGCCGCAATACGATCATCATAAGATGCCTTTGCCAGGTTCGCAAAGTTTGCGGCTGTTTCCATGGTAGTGAACTTTCCCTGGATGAAGTTCTTCACACTTTTGCCAGCATTCTCTGCGATCAGAACCTGTCGTTCCGTAATCTCTGCCTGTTGAGTTTGTACGCTCAATATAACCTGCAAAGTATTGGAAATCAGAAGCACTACAGCACTCAAAATGAAAAAGCTGAACGCCAACGTGGTTGTCAGGCTTCGTGTTTTTCGGGGTTGGTTTACCGTTACTGTTGTTTCCATGGTTTAACCTTTATTTCCATTCTTCTCAGTCATTTTCAATAACACACGAGTGTGTTGTGCACCAAGAGCCTGGCTAATCTCACGAACGGCCACTTGCAAGGTGCTTTCTACTGTAGAAGCGCTTTGTATCTTCTGACTAATGGAGGTGATCAATGCCTCACGCTCTGCCCGCGTTTGCACATCTGCATAGGAACGGGCGTTTCTGAGAGCAATAGCAAACTGGTTCGCAATAGATAACAGCAGATCAGCATCATCCTGGCTTAAACCATTTGCTACATCATGTTGTACATCTAATACACCCATGATCTTATTGGCAATAATGATGGGGACAGCTACTTCCGATTTGGTCTCTGGAAGTAGACGATTAGGCAACCAGTTCGGGTCCGATAATGTATCAGATACCAACACAGCTACACCGGCTTCTGCGGCACGTCCCACCAATCCCTTCCCTTTGAGTACCTTGTGCCCATTTGCTAACATCAGTTTCCCAACTTCGCCAGTGCCACCTGCCATCATTAAATCGCCGCTCTCTTCATCAAGCAGGTAAATGTGCGCGTGATAATAATTGAAAGCTGACTGTACCTGCTCCACCACCGCATCAACCAGTTCTTCCTGTGTCAACAATGCCGATAACCGGCGGCTGATATCTGTGGAAATGGAAAGCATCTGAGTTCGTCTCGCCAAACTTGCGATCGTTGTTTTCAACCTTTCGGCCATGCTGTTGAATGCATATCCCAATGTTCCAATCTCATCACCAGAAGAGACATCGGCATACGCATCGTAGTTCCCTGTTTCCAATTCCTGCGCTGTTTTGGTCAAGAGCAAAATCGGCTGGGTGATCTGGCGAGAAAGCGTCACCGCCAAAAAGCCAGAGAACAGCAAAGCAACCACAAGTGTGACAGATGAAAACACAAGGGTCCGGGCACTATTCGACTTTGCCTGCGCAACATCAATATCGCCCAATTCCGTACCAGCATCGGTTATTTTTTTGATTAGCGGTTCGGTATTGCTTGCCGCTTCAGATAAAGCATCGGTAAGTTTGGCAATTTGAGCATCCTTTGCCACCACCGCTTCGAAGGCAACAAGGTACCGATCAGAAAGGTCTCGCCATTGCTGTTTATCTACGTCGCTAAGATATATAGAGGATGCTATCTGTCGTTTTAATAGTTGCGCCTGTTGATTCAAATTATCAATAGATGCCTGTTCACCACGCAAAAAATATTCTCTTTCATAACCGCGGACTTGGAGCACAGTAATCACCATCGCGTCCAATTCCTGCTGATACTTGAGGCGTTCCCCAACCCGTAATTCATCAGGAACGCCACTCAACGTGAACGGGTCAGCAGTTTTGCTCGTATAAATTCTTTCTTCAAGGCTGTTCACGGCGTCATTAAATTTACGAGCTACACCGGTATCTTTAAAACCTTTTTCTTTATTGGCTTTAACAATTTGCTGGAAATTTTCTTCATACGAATCAATGTTTGTATTCAATTGTTTCAAATCAAATTCGTATTGTCTTCGCGTATACGAATCCGACAAGCCATCTTCAACAGCAAACGCGAATGCATTAAGTTCTTCAACATGTTCTCGCACTTCCCCCATTATGGCTTGGTGAGGCACCACATAGTTCTGATATGCAGTGTCGTAGCCCTCGATCGTCCATCTCGCGATGAAGTCTTTTTCGAGGCGACGTGCAATCAACATGTCGTTATCCACATCCAGGGCCAACAATTTCATCTGCTGACCTTCTGAAATGGCCTTGTTATAGGATGTCTGCGTACTCAACAAACCGATGTTGGCAACAACACCGACCACCAACGCAAGAAAAGCCATCACGATGAAAACAAGTAACAATTTGCGTGCCAGATTCAAGTTACGCCAAAAATTCAAGAAGCGGTTGATAACTTGCTGGATCGAATTGGGGATTTTAATTCTGGAAGTAGATATCAAATTCATTTTCCATCTCCGTAAAATTAACGACGGATTTCACTTTCATTCATTTCAAGTGCGGCGGTTTCCGCCACAACAACTGGCAGGGTCAGGATAAAACATGAGCCTTTCCGCAGTTCGCTTTCAACGCTCACATCACCACCGTGTTGCTCGGCAATAGCCTTCACAATAGCCAACCCCAGGCCGTTTCCTTCAATATCATCATGTCCACTATTACGGACGCGATAAAAACGGTCGAAGATATGTGGCAGATCGCTGGCGGGAATTCCATAACCGGTATCCTGCACACGGATGCTCACATGACAATCATCTACCTGCAAAGATAAATGGACTGTGCCCTCATTGGGTGTGTACTTGATTGCATTCCCTACCAGATTGTGCAATACCTGTCCCAACTGGAACGCATCACCTCTAACCTTCGGGCTGGATACTGTTTCCTCGAGCAAAAGCTTCTGCCCTTTCAAATCAGCTTGCGGTTTGAACTCATCAGCCGTTTGCAGAAGCAAACTGTGGATATCCACCTCATCATTCTTACGTTCGAGGCCGAGATCCATTTTTGCGAGATCAAGCATATTCTCAACAAGTTCACTCATATGAGTGGTGCCACGCAAAATACGTTGCACAAAATCCGTTTGGTTTTCATTCAACTCACCGCCAAACATGATGAGCTGGGCATATCCCTTGATCGAAGTGATCGGATTTCTCAGATCATGAGAAGCGGTTGCCACAAACTCATTCTTGACCCGTTCAAGGTCTTTGAAGTGGGTCACATCATGCAAAATAGCAACGCACCCACCATTCTCAATAGGAGTCAGCAGAGCAGAAAATGCCTGTTTATTGGGAGAGATAAATTCGCCAGTGGTTGGTTTGGATGTTTCGCTGGCAGTTTCAAGCAATTCGATCAATGAGTCGTATCCGCGCCCACGAGCCAGGGGTAAGCCAAGTTTCGCATCGTAACCAGCAAACAGTTTTTCACCAGCTGGGTTCAACAGCGACAAACAACCATCTGCATCAAAAACTAAAATGGCGTCGGCCGCACTTTGCAAAACGGCATTCAACCTCAATTGTTCTTTTGCAACGCTCGAATACAACTGGGCATTCTCCACAGCAATAGAGGCCTGACTGGTAATCGCCTGCAAAAGGAGTTGGTGGTCGAGGTTGAAATATCCAGTCTGTTCATGGGTCAAGATGAGGAGACCGATCAAATCATGCCGCCCAAACATCGGGACAATAATCGCTGATTTGACAGGAGTATCCGGACCACCCTGCCAGAATGTATCGGTTTCTGTATCAGCAATGATCAAACTCTGACGAGTTTCCTTAACCTTCCCAACGAGATCATTCAACGGAGGAAGTTGCGTTGCTGTGCTCGATGAAACAGCATCAAGGTGATATTCCCTGTGAAAGGGAGCTTTCTCATTGAAGATGAAAACATGTCCTTGCATGGCCCCCAGTGTTTCCACTGTACGCCGCAATATGATATCGGCCAATTCATCGATATTCGGGCGAGCGCTTAACTCTTTGCCGATCTCGGGCAACAAATTCAATTCACGGTTGCGTCGGCGAATAACATCCTCTGCTTCCTTCACGCGCAACTTTGAATGAATACGTGCCAGCAATTCGCGACGATCAAAAGGCTTGGTGACGTAATCATCGGCGCCCATATTGAACCCAGACTGCACATCCTTTGAGTCGAGGCGAGCGGCCGTGAGAATAATGACCGGGATATGTTCCGTAGCCGGGTCTTCACGGATTTCCTTTAAAACCGCAAAACCATCCTTATGTGGCATATTCACATCGAGCAGAACGAGATCGGGCATTTGAGAACGGACCTTCTCAAGCGCATCCAAACCATCCTTCGCGCCGATATAGGAATATCCCTCGTTCACCATATACCGGGCCAGCAATGTGACATTCTCTGGGTGATCGTCTGCGATCAAAATATTAAACGTTTTTCTAGCGGGGGTATCTTTCTTATTAACAGCAATAGCCTGCCCGATTTCGCTCATGGCTTTGGTGACCAATTCGCGAACCCGTTCAGGGTGAACCGGCTTAATGACCACTTCTTTTACTTTCAATCGTTGCGCGGTCACTTTCAAACCAGGCACATCATAGGCGGTCATGAGGAATGAAACTGCTGGCCGCCCGGCAGGGTGACTGTGTAATTTTTCAATCAGTTCCAAACCGGTCATTTCCGGCATGATCATGTCGGTTAGCAAAATATCCACGGCGCCATCATTCACTTGCTCGAGCGCTTCGTGACCGTTCGTGGCTGATCGCACGTCCACATTGGGACCAAGTTGCGAGAGCGCACGTGCCAGCGTGCTTGCTGTATTGGGGTGGTCATCCACTACAAGGATCTTGATCGTTTTGCCCATTCAAAGCCTCTTTTCATCGGTATAATTTTCCTATAAAGTTGTCTTACAACCGATAGGAAAAAGAGGATAAAGTTGGGAAAAGTTGGGGGGACGAAGAACCCGCCTCAGGTCCAAGCTGGAAGCGGGTTTTTAGTCAAAAGCTTTTTTTCACCCCTGAAAACGAGATCTTCTTAATCTGCCACAAGCCTGTAACCTGTCCCCCGTACATTGATCACATAGTTTGGTCTGCGTGTGTCTGTTTCAATGGCCTGCCGAATGTTATGAACATGCCATTTGGTCAATTCCTGGGCCTCGCGTGCATCGGTTTCATACCCTTGCGCTTCTGAGACCATAGTCTGGTAATCGACCACATTGGGTGTGTGGCGAGCCAACACCAACAGGTAATCGAAGGATGTAGGCGGAAGCTCAACAAAGGTCCCCTGCACGCTCAACCGACGAGCCAGGAGGTCAAGAGTAAGGTCGCCCCGTTTGAGGAAGCGATCTCCCGATGTATGCGCTTCGGGTTGCGATTCTTTTTGTTGTACGGTTGTATCGTTATCAAGTGCGGCAAGCTCGCTTTGTAGAGCATCTATCTTCTGTTGAATTTCGCGTTTGCGGCGTTCCTTTTGTTGATTGGCGAGGACAGTTTGTGTATGGTCAATTAACACTTGCGGCTTGAGAGGCTTCAATAAATAATCTTTAGCTCCATGACGTAACGCATCAAGAGCCGAGTTGAGATCGGGTTGGGCAGTGAAGAGGATGACAGACAGGTCAGGAAATTTTTCGTGGATGGCTTTGAGAACATCGAGGCCATTCATATCTGGCATGCGGATATCAAGGTAGACAAGGTCAAATGGATGTTCAGAGACAAGCGAGATGCCATCCATTCCGTTTGCGGCCGTTGTAACATCGTATCCCTCTTTTTGAAGGATGCGTGTGAACGATTGCCGCAGAGACGGTTCATCGTCAATCACAAGGATACGACCAGATGTGATCATTCTTTCACCCGTTCCTTTACAGGGAACCAGACCCGGAAAGTGGCCCCGCCCTGTGGGTTGTTCTCGGCGCGGATATCGCCGTGGTGATGCAAAACAATATCACGTGTAATGGTTAAACCAAGGCCTGTGCCTGTTTTCTTATTTGTGACAAATGGGTCGAAAATTTCATTGAAGACTTCAGGTGAAATCCCAGTGCCGGTATCGGTCACAGAGAGCATGACTTGATCGTGTTCTTCAACATTATGAGTCTGAACGATGATCTTCCCTCCCTTGTGCATCGACTCAATGGCATTCATAAACAAGTTCAACATCACCTGACGGATCTGTTCGGATATACCGGAGATCGGTTGGAGTTCTGACTCGGGGAAAAATTCAAAGGCGATCTTTCTGTGGCGCATGTAGGTAGAAATCAATGCGACAACATCTTCAACGATAGTATTAATGTTTACATCCCTGAATTCCCCGGCTTGTGTTGTGCGGTAGGTGTCGCGCAGACGACCGATCATGGATGCCATACGCTCGGTCTCCGAAAGGATGACTTCCATATCTTGATAGCCCTGCTCTGAAAGTTTCTCCTCATCCTTGAGGAGGAAAAGGGCATTCTGAATAGCTTGCAATGGATTATTGAGTTCATGTGAAACGGAAGCCAACAAACGTCCCACCACCGCCAAACGTTCGGATTGGATCAATTGTGCACGGATGTTTTTTTCCTGCCGCAAGGAGTTTTGCAGTTCGGTATATAGAGTGGCGGTCTGAATGGCAATGGCGAGGTGTTGTGTCACCGCTTCCATCAACTTCATATCTTTCTTGTAGATCGGGTTTGATGGGACTTCCTGAATGTTCAATACACCCCACATTTTGTCGTTAATGGTGATGGGCAAAACCATTTCAGAGTGAGTATCCGGCAAATACGGGTTCCGTACAAAGAAAACCACATCTTCCACAGTATTGGTAAAGAAAGGTTTGCCGGTTTCAGCCACATGGCCAATCGTACCCGCACCTACCGGAAGGGAATATCCCTCTTCGCCCAATCGGTTACCGATCACTCCAGCGCCGTGTCGTGCTACAAGGCGTCCTTTTTCGTTATCAATGATGTAGATCTGAATGTGATAATACCCAAAGACACTTTGTAAAAATTCGACGGTGTCTTTCATCAACTGGTCCACATCCAAGGACGTGGCCAGATTCTGGGTGAGATGATACAGCGTATTGATCTTTTTATAGTTCTGCTGGGTTGTTTCGAGTAAGTTGGCATTCTCGATAGCGATGGCTACCTGTGCTCCCAACGCACTGAGCAGGTTGGTTTCATCGGGGCCGAAAATCCCTATTTCCTCACTTTGGGCGCTGATGGTTCCAATACGCCTTTCATTACTCTGAATAGGGACCACAATAAGGGACCGAAAAGCTGGTTGCGAGGTTTGGCTTATAAAGCGCTGATCGGCTCTGATATCAGCAATGGTTGTCACTTCACCAGTGACGATCACCTGCCCTGCAATCCCCTCCCCTGAAAGCATGCGCAATCTGGATGTCAACCGGTTACTATCGCCTGTCACCGCACGCGGCACAAGGTATTTGCGATCTTCATCCAGCAGATGCAATACAACACGCTGGGTGTTGGGAATCATATCCTTTGCGGCATCCACGATCAATTGAAGCACAGCATTCACGCCGGTCCGTTCCACCTTGCTGAGTGCGTGTTCGATGCTGGCAAGCGTCTTTGCCTCTTTCAACTGTTTGTTGATCATGCGTTCCTGATGGATACTTCTCAACGCAAGGGTGATCTGGCGACTCGTCAACTCGATGTAATTGATCTCTTCGCTATCAAAGACATGTGGCACATCAAATCCAAGGATGGCTACGCCGAATCTATAATCCTGCGTGATCAACGGTACCAACACTGCAGAACGGGTGGTCTCGTGAAACGTTTTGAATTTAGGGATCTCGTTTATAGATGCAAATTGCGGCACATCATCAATGAATAATACATGCCCACCATCAAACACCGACATGACAACATCCGCTTCTCCCGGTTCCAAGAGAGTGTTCTGAATCGGCTGTTGGGAGGGTCGGGTGGTATCTACAATGTATATTTTATGTGATGCATCATCGTAGCGGGTGAGATAGGCATAATCTGCGGTGAAGAGATTGGTTAAGTGTGTAAGCAACCGATAATAAATATCTCGCAGGTTGTCACCTGCCAGGATATCCTTGGTGGCCATGTTCGTCAAAACAAGATGTCTTTCTCGCTTATAGAGCTGTTTAGTTGCGTGATAATAGCCTTCAATAATCTCGCGAAGGTAACCAGCTCCAATAGAAACAAGTAGGACAAAAAGATAGCCAAACAAGAGGCCGTTGCTAACATTTGACAAATCACCCCAGGTCACTTTGTCCAGATATACATTAATCAAGATGATATTAACGCCGATAGCAAACATACTTGCGATGAATCCACCCTTACGATAATAGAACCAGGCATATACAACGACCGGTATGGTAACTAGAATAGGAGCTTTTAAAACAGGAAAACTAACGAGGTATAACACAACCAACCCAACAATGATCCAGGGGTGGTATTTTGCGGCCTTTCTTTCCCCTACATAATCAAAAAAGCTGCGTTGTGGGAACTGGTACTTGTTATTCATAGATGTCCATACGAGCATCTCATATCATTGACTCCAATTATAAATTATACGCAACCTATTCTAAAGGCTCATTACCATCCCGATGCAGAATCGTACATATTTGTTAAATTAAAAACACAGATGGCGCAATAACAGCATCCATCTGTGTTTAATCACTCTAGAACGTAACTTACATCTTCACAAACGTGGACTTCAAGATTGGGTACAGCTCCTGGTACACCGCATATGCCTTTTGATACACGGCTACGTCAGCAGGGATAGGTTGCGTACTCCCCGTGATCTTGATGCACGCCTTGCACGCAGTCACCACGTCACTCCATGCCCCTGCCCCAACACCAGCAAGTAATGCCGCACCATAGGCACCACCTTCCGTGGTGTTGACGGTGACCAACTCCGCATTCAACACTGAAGCCATGATCTGCCGCCACAATGCACCCTTCGTCCCGCCACCTGAGCCACGGACTTGTGTGATCGCGCCCAAGCCTGCATTTTGAATCAATGTAAAGCTATCTTTTAAACCGAAGGCAACGCCTTCCAATACGGCACGTGTCATGTGCGCGCGGCTGTGGCGGAGAGTCAGCCCAATGAAAGCGCCTCTAGCCAACGGGTCGGGATGAGGCGTGCGTTCGCCGGAGAGATACGGTAGGAATTGGAGTCCCTCACTACCAGCGGGGACCGCTTCAGCTTCTTTCAACAAGTCATCAAAACTCACATCGGGCGCAAGCGTATCGCGATACCACTGCAAACTTCCTGCCGCTGAAAGCATCACACCCATGAAGTGCCACATGCCCGGCACCGCATGACAAAACGCATGCAGTCTGCCTTCGGGTTCGATCAACGCAGAGGGCGTGGTTGCAAACACAACGCCACTCGTACCAACGGTCAAACCGATGATGCCAGCCTCAACTGCTCCAACACCGACCGCACCTGCGGCCTGATCGCCACCACCTGCGGCAACTGGCGTACCAACTTTCAAACCAGTGAGCGCCGCAGCTTCTTCATTCACATATCCTGTGAACTCGGTGCCTTCAAAAGTCTTCGGCATCCATGCGCGCGGAATCTCCAGTGCGGCAAGTACTTCATCAGACCAATCACGCGCCTTGAGATCGAACAACACCGTGCCTGCACCATCGGCCTTATCCATCGCGTACTCGCCTGTTAATTTCAGGCGCACATAATCCTTCGGCAGTAACACGTGCTTCGCCTTTGCAAACACATCGGGCTCATTTTCTTTCACCCACAAAATTTTCGGCGCAGTAAAACCTGTGAGCGCAACATTGCCTGTGATCTTGATAAATTTTTCTTTGCCAACGATCTGATGGATTTCATCGCACTGCGCTTGCGTGCGTTGGTCATTCCATAGGATGGCTGGACGAAGGACATTGCCCGCATCATCCAACAGGACCAACCCATGCATTTGCCCCGTCAAGCCGACAGCCCCGACTCCTTCCCCGCTGATGCCTGCCTGCTCCAAAACAGACTTGATACTCGCTGACACCGCCACCCACCACTCACGCGGATCCTGTTCTGACCAAAGCGGCTTGGGTGTTTGCAGTGTATGCGGATTGGATGCCACCGCAACCACGTTGCCCTGTTCATCGATCAACAATGCCTTACTTGATGTTGTGGATGTATCTATGCCAAGAAAGTATTTCATGATTGTTTTCTCCGATTATGCTTGTGTACTATAACCCGAAGGGATGACACGAGTTATTATTCTCTGTCATCCCTTCGGGATCTGCTGTCATTACCTTTTCGAAAATCCTGCCATCCCTTTGGGATTTTTATGCTAATCCTAATTTGTCTGCAAGCGCTTGGACTTCATTTTCGTTTTGTGGACACACTATATTTTTATACAAATTCCAAGTCTCAACATGAGTTGCAGTCGCTCCGGGGGCAATTGTTGTAATGGGAGCAATGGTCTCAAGCTCGACAAACTTGTCGTTTATATAACTTTCAGTGGAGCAACCAAAATCATAGTACTCTGCCTGTTCAACAAATTCTGCATGCTTAACGAACAAAGTTCCATTCAACCAATAGGCCTGCCACCCACGCGGATTTGGGAAACCGATCTTGAAGGGAGAAGTCATATGGGCCTGTACAATGATGTAGTTGCTTCCCCAATGAACGTTCGGGTTGGTCATATCGGTGTAAGGCCACAAGGTCAACGAACGATTCGGTAACACACCCGTATCCACTTTGATCTGAGGGTATATCGCTGTGCCGCCAGTCTTGAATTGCGTGATCGCCCAGGGAGCGCAGGTCACGTCCCACAATCCGTTGTTGGTGAGGTGATGTGCCAGTGTGACTTGAGCAGAATCAGCCGTCAGCTGAATCTCAATTGATTTTTGCAGACCAGTTTGGGCTTCGGTCTGTTGCGTGACTTTGAGTCCGTTTTCAATTGAGGAAATTTCAACTGGCTCATCATCAGGCAAGTAAGTACGGGCGGGATCTTCCGGTGCATGCCACAAACGATGCCCGCCGTAGAAATGGAACGTCCCGGTGCCGGGGCAATCTGTTACAAAATCTGGAAGTTCAGCCAGCAGGTTTTCGCCATCTGTAAATCCAAGGGAAAGAATGCGAGGACCAATAGATTGCGTGACAAGCAATTTCAAGATTCCATTTTCCAATGGAAGACAATCTTGCCCTAAAAATTTTGTTGTTTTCATAAGTTCTCAAAATAAAAAGTGACAGCCACCTACGGTGACTGTCACTTGATCTTAGCGGTTTTTCTTGAAGTACACGTCTGCCAGCACTGCCAGCACCAACACGATGGCTTTTACAACATATTGCCATGCGGGGGCCACGTTCATCATCTGCAAACCAGTCGAAAGGCTGGAAATAATGAGCGCTCCGATCAACGCACCGGGGACTGTACCGATACCACCCAAAGTGGATGTTCCACCGAGAATACAACTGGCGATTGCATCCAACTCGTAACCAGAACCTGCGGCAATCGTACCGTAACCGACATAAGAAGCCAACACGATACCAGCCACACCGCAGAGGAAGCCCATCAACACGAAGATCTTGAAGGTCATGGCGCGAATGTTGATACCTGAAAGACGCGCCGCATCCCTGTTACCGCCAATGGCGTAGGAATAACGACCGAAACGTGTGTTGTTAGAAACATACATCATGATCAGCGAGGTGATCGCCAACAAAAGAACTGGGTTCTGAATGCCTTTGTAGCTGTTGACATTGTATACATAGACAAGGATCACCAGCGCCATAAAGCCTGTGATCAACAAGTCAATGTAGATGTTACGCAACTCAAAACCATGTTTCTGCTTGTTCTGTCTGTTGCGGAACATATTCCAAAACAGGAACCCGATTGCAACCACAGCAAATACCCAACCCCAAGAGATCGGCACGTACCCTTGCGCAATATCTTCAAACCATGGTTGATTGGCCGGGATGGTCTTTCCACCAGTTCGCAAAAGGATCAAACCATTGAACAACCATTGGCCTGCCAATGTGACGATGAAAGACGGTACACGCATATAGGCAATAATATATCCTTGAAGTGCGCCAAACAATGCGCCCACTCCCAACCCGATCAACACGGAAAGGATAGCCGCCAAGAGAGGCTGGTTGGGCAAATAGGTGTACCAGGTATAGGCTTGCAAATAAGCAACCACCACCGATACATAGCCTGCCATCTTACCAACCGAAAGATCGATATTTCCCGTAACGATCACCAACACCATACCCACGGCCAAAAATGAAGTGACCGACATCTGACGGAACAGGTTGGAAACGTTTTGCGGCGCGAGGTAGGTTCCTCCCGTTGTGAAGAAGAAGATCAACCAAATACCGATCAACGCTACCAGAATGGTATATGTTTGGGCATTCGACCGCATGATCTGGAAGAATTCCGAAGAGAAACTCATTCTGGATTGTTCTGCTTTTGTAGATTCCATATTTACCTCATTCAAATTTCGAGATCATTTTCAGGATGCGATCCCTGTCGCTAAGGACATAATACGTTCGACATTCGCTTCTTGCATGGATAAAAGTCCAGCCGAATGCCCGCGACACATCACCATAACCCGATCGCTCATACCAAGTACTTCTTCCAACTCGCTGGAGATCATCACGATGGCAACGCCTTTTTCTGCCAGATCGTTCATCAATTTATAGATCTCATACTTTGCGCCTACATCAATACCACGTGTCGGATCATCCATGATCAACACTGTGGGGTTTGACAACAGCCATTTTGAAATGACTACTTTTTGTTGGTTGCCACCGGAGAGGGTTTCCACCAACGCTTCCAAGCTGGGAGTTTTAATTGTCAAACTCTTTGCCTGTTGCATACTGGCTTGCAATTCGGCATCCGCATCAATACGGAAGATGTTGGAAAACTGGTCGAGGTTGGGCAGGGATATATTCTTCAATATGGATTGGATCAGGACAAGCCCCATGCCTTTTCGATCTTCGGGAACGAGACTCAACCCCACATCAATCGCTTCACGCGCACTCTGAGGCTTGATATCTTTACCGCCGATCTTGATCTTGCCATCGACGATCTTTCCGTACTCGCCAAAGAGGGTCATCACCAGCTCTGTCCTCCCTGACCCCATCAGACCAGCAATACCTAAAATTTCGCCGCGTCGCACATTAAAGCTGACCCCATTCAGTACTTTACGGTTTACATCGTTCGGGTCCATTGCTTGTAAACCTTCCACTTCAAGAACGACTTCGGCAGGTTTGCGATTCCCTTTCGGGAAACGTTCTTTCATTTCCCGCCCCACCATATGCCTGACTAACTTTTCAACAGACAAATTCGTTGTTGCTTCGGTAACCACCGCTTTACCATCGCGCATTACGGTAATACGATCAGTAATACGGAAAAATTCCTCGAGTTTGTGGGTAATATAAATACAGGTGATACCATGCTCTTTGAGCGTCTTGAGGATATCCATTAACTTATCCACTTCCGCTTCGCTCAATGCGCTGGTAGGTTCATCAAGGATCAAGACCTTGGCATTTTCCGATAAGGCCTTGGCGATTTCAACCATTTGCATTTTGCCCACGCCGAGATTTTTGACGATCTCGTGAGGGGGAACATCCAAACCATAATTTGACAGAATGTTCCTTGTATCGGCATACAATTTATTCCAGTTGATCGCTTGCCCATCAACCGGTTCACGTCCAAGATAAACATTCTCACCGACCGACATGATCGGAACTAATGTAAGTTCCTGATAAACAATGGCTATACCTTTTTCCCCCGCCTCACGAATGGAGCTCTCCCCAAGTTGCAGTTCCTCGCCGTTGAAAATAACCTTGCCTTCATAAGTCGCATGAGGATAAACACCCGAAAGTATTTTCATCAACGTGGATTTTCCCGCTCCATTTTCCCCGCAAATACCATGTATCTCACCCCGGCGAATGTCAAAAGAGACATCGTTCAATGCCACCACACCAGGGAACCGTTTGGTCACATTCATAAATTCGAGAATAACGTCATTATCCACTTTATGCTCCTGCGATCCAAATTCTTAAAGCATACTTGATTATATTCGAAATTCCCGGCCATCAGATGTCTGATGGCCGGGAGGTCGAACAATTTTCAGATCTTACTAAGGTTTAGCAGGACGCTGATCTTCAGGAATATCACGATAGACATCATCATAAGCCTGGAAACCACTCTTCACTACCAGTTCATAGACGTTGTCTTTGTTCACTTGCTGGACTTCGAGGAACACGCACGGCACTTCGCCTTGCTTGCTCGGGTCAACAGTCAATTCAGCGAGTGTGAAGTTCTTCATACCATCTACAGCTTCACCCTTGATCAACTTGTCCATCACGTCAATGGCCAGCGGGGACAGGTTGCGGATGTCCTTAAGAATGGACACTGTCAACTCACCCTTCACAATGCTGTTGCTACCATCAGCAGTCGCATCCTGACCAGATATCGGTACACTGCCAGCCAATCCCTGAGCCTTCATCGCCTGCAATGCGCCGAGTGCTGTGCCGTCATTCGAAGCCACAACTGCATCAATCGCATTGTTTTGCGCAACGAGGATGTTTTCCATCAACTTGAGCGCATTGGCAGGATCCCAGTTATCAACACCTTGCTGAGCAACGATCGTGATCACGCCACTGTCTACGTAGGGTTGTAACACTTCGGTCTGACCCTTGGTGAACAATGTTGCGTTGTTGTCGGTCGGGGAACCAGCGAGTTGTACTACCTTGGCAGGATTATCCTTCGTCCAGGTGGTGCTATCGGGAAGTCCCAGAGCCGTCATCACACCCAAAGCCTGTTGGCGACCTACTTCGACGTTGTCGAAGGACAGGTATGCCGCAATCTTGGAGGTCTTGATCAAACGATCGTACGCAATCACCTTTACGCCAGCGTCTGCGGCTTTGTCTACCGATGTCACAATGGCATCACCATCTTCAGCTATCACGATCAAGCCCTTCACGCCTTGGGTGACCATGTTGTCGATCTGGTCGTTCTGCAATTTCACATCATGATTGGCTTCCGCAGAAACAACTTCATAACCCTTCTCTTCTAACAACTTGGTCATGAGGTCGCTTTCGTTCTTCCAGCGTTCCGTTGCAAAGTCAGAGAAGGAAAGACCGATCTTTACCTTTTCAGCAGGAGCGGGGGCAGGAGCAGCAGCTTCACCGGGTTTGGCGGGGCGCTGATCTTCAGGAATATCACGATAGACATCATCATAAGCCTGGAAGCCACTCTTCACTACCAGTTCATAGACGTTGTCTTTGTTCACTTGCTGGACTTCGAGGAACACGCACGGCACTTCGCCTTGCTTGCTCGGGTCAACAGTCAATTCAGCGAGTGTGAAGTTCTTCATACCAGGTACAGCTTCACCCTTGATCAGCTTGTCCATCACGTCAATGGCCAGCGGGGACAGGTTGCGGATGTCCTTAAGAATGGACACTGTCAACTCACCCTTCACAATGCTGTTGCTACCATCAGCAGTCGCATCCTGACCAGATATCGGTACACTGCCAGCCAATCCCTGAGCCTTCATCGCCTGCAATGCGCCGAGTGCTGTGCCGTCATTCGAAGCCACAACTGCATCAATCGCATTGTTTTGCGCGGAAAGGATGTTTTCCATCACCTTGAGCGCATTGGCAGGATCCCAGTTATCAATACCTTGCTGAGCAACGATCGTGATCACGCCACTGTCTACGTAGGGTTGTAACACTTCGGTCTGACCCTTGGTGAACAATGTTGCGTTGTTGTCGGTCGGGGAACCAGCGAGTTGTACTACCTTGGCAGGATTATCCTTCGTCCAGGTGGTGCTATCGGGAAGTCCCAGAGCCGTCATCACACCCAAAGCCTGTTGGCGACCCACTTCGACGTTGTCGAAGGACAGGTATGCCGCAATCTTGGAGGTCTTGATCAAACGATCGTACGCAATCACCTTTACGCCAGCGTCTGCGGCTTTGTCAACCGAGGTCACAATGGCATCACCATCTTCAGCTACCACGATCAAGCCCTTCACGCCTTGGCTGACCATGTTGTCGATCTGGTCGTTCTGCAATTTCACATCATGATTGGCTTCCGCAGAAACAACTTCATAACCCTTCTCTTCTAACAACTTGGTCATGAGGTCGCTTTCGTTCTTCCAGCGTTCCGTTGCAAAGTCAGAGAAGGAAAGACCGATCTTGGTCTTCCCGCCGCTGGCGCCAGAACCACAAGCGGTCAAAGCCATGGATGCGATAACGATCAGGGAAAAGATCGTCATCAAGACACGTTTGGATTTCATTCTTATACTCCTTGTTATGAACTATTTATCGAACATCAACATCTAACGAAGGGAAACTGTTTTATATATCTGCGACGTACCACCTCCAGTATTCTCAAAGATTTCAAATACTTTATAAATCACATGAAATGAAGTTTGAATTAATCGCCATTTCACGCAAAATATCACTGCAGTTCGCGCTAACCAGTCTGTTCCATTCTTTGCAAAATCGTATAAACACGTTCAAAACACGATATCTGGCAAAAAATCATCCATATGGGTACATAGTATATTGGTTTGGTTAAGGATGTGTTAGTACCAAACCCCTTTTTTGTATATGTTTTCCCCTATTTTAAGTACGGCATCCCCCCAGCCAACAATTAAGGGAAACCCCCTTATTGTTCTTTTTTTCATCTTTTAGCTGTTCCTTAATATCTTGATCGAGATTCCTGTTGTCCCATTGTAATTGGGTAAGGGCTGGGAATTTCGATCTGCATGATTGTGCCATTTCCCTTGGAAGATTCTATATTCATGACCCCTCCTAAAAGGGCCACACGCTCACTAATCCCTACCAAGCCAAAGTGCTTGTTAACGGACAAGGACGCCAAATCAGTTGGAACAGATAACCCTAAGCCATCATCTTCCAAACGCACCAAAAGGCTGGCCGACGATGTCCATTGCAGGGACAATCTAACATGGGTAGCGGCCGCATGCTTTCGAACATTATTCAATCCCTCTTGAACAATGCGAAAAATGGATAGCTCAATGGTTTCGGGCAAGCGTCCGAGCATCGGGTCCACTTCCAACTGAACCTCAATATTGTTTCGATCAGACCACTCGTGGACAAAGGAATCGATAGCGGCAGAAAGACCATGATGATCGATGGTTGGTGGCCGCAAGTCACTACACATTTGCCTCAACTCCCCCACTAAATTCCGAATTTCTCCACGGATATCGGATAAGTTTTGCTTTAGTACCTGAGATTTTTCCATGTCCCCTATTTCCTCAAGGTTGTAACTTATCCCCAGTAGATCCTGAATTACCTGATCATGCAATTCTCTCGCAAGGACTTTACGTTCATCTTCGCGTTCGGTGATCAGGCGTCTTTGCGTAGCTTGTAAAGCAGAGTTCAACTGATCTAACGCCACAAGTTGATTGCCAAGGCGTTCCACCAATTGCTTATTCAAAGAGTTACGAGCTTCCAAACTTTCCTTCAAAGAAGCTTGGGTCCTTCGCAGTTCTTCAGATTGTCTTTGGGCAGAATGATAACTTTCCAACGCCCAGATCAAAGGTGAAACCTGCTCTTGTCGAGATGACCCTACGATCAACTCGACAATTTCGCGAGGCGTGGTCTCTGTGGTTCGTCGGTCCGCAACCAACCTGCCTTCATACAAAACAATAATCCTATCCGTCACCGCGAATAAATGCTTCAGATCATCGCTACTAACAATGATGGCTGTTCCCTCAGACGCCAGTTGTCTTATCTTGTCCAGTAATATCTTTTGCCGTTGAAAACTCAATATGGGGTAAATGTCATCCAATAGCAACAACCGGCAAGGTTTGCTCAAGATACGCAACAATACAATTACCTGTCGCTGTTCATCGGAAAGGTTATTTACTTTTTCTTCAGCCAAATCTGGGGAGAGATTAAATTCCTTCAACAATTTTCGAGCCAGGATATCCATACGTTCCTTATCAATAATCCCCAGCCCCGGAAACTTTTCAATTTCCCGCCCCAACAAAATATTTTCAGTAACGCTAAAATGCTCAACCAGCCCCGAAGTCTGTCGGGTGGCCCCGAACCCCCAATCGATGTTCATAGGAAGGCTGGTGGAAAAATCAAAACGGTTCACCAGACCAGATGTTTGATAGACCGTTTCAATTCCCATCTTTTGTGCTTGAATACGGCTTGAAAATTTTCGATCCATCCCATCAAAATAGATATTTCCAGATGAGGGAAGTGTAGCCCCGTTGAGGAGGTCAAATAAGGCCGATTTTCCTGCACCCTGACGCCCAACCAGACCGATCACCTCTCCTTTCGCCAGGGAAAAAGATACATCATTCAATACAGGCAGACGGTCAATATTCTTCGACAAATTCTTAACATGTAAGAGATCACCATCCATATGTACATTGTATCCTGATTTTTTGAACATCTTAAAATAGCGGCCTGTCATAAAACACCTCACAAAAGACACTGGTCAGTTAAGAGCTCTTGCGGCATAATCATTAATATGTCTAACATTCGCGTTCTGCTGGCTGACGACCATACCGTGGTCCGCGCTGGACTACGAAATGCCCTTGAAGTGTTGCCCGACCTTGAGATTGTAGGTGAGGTCGGGAATGGAATTGAATTAACAGAAGCTCTGGCACGCATCAAACCTGATTTGCTTGTCATGGATGCAAGCATGCCAGATTTTGAACCCATCTCAGCGGTTCAAAAAATCAAATTGGAATATCCAGATATAAAAATCCTCATTGTCAGTGCGTACGACGACGAATCCTATGTGGTGGGGTTGCTCAAAGCTGGTGCGAACGGCTACCACATGAAAGACCAGCCTCTGGCTGACTTACAACTCGCGACACAAAGAGTTTTAAACGGTAAAAAGTGGATATCCAGCAGTTTGATCGATAGGTTGATAAACCGCAACAAAACGCACACATCATCCACAAATACTCCTTGGTTAACCCGCAGGCAAAGAGAATTACTAAAGCTCATTGCCGAGGGAAGCAACAATCGTACGATTGCCTTAACTTTAGACTTGAGCGTTAAGACTGTTGAGAATCACCTCACTGCCTTATATCGCGTACTTGGTGTGGACAACAGACTTAAAGCCATGCATTACGCATTACGACATCCTGAAATCCTGGCATCTAGCGGGCACGAAGTATTGGTTGAAACAGATGCCTATCAAGTTGAGCAGTCCTTATCGGTTCTGCTTGTGGATGACAATGCCCGATACCGCCAACAACTCAAACAATTAATCGGGAAAATCCATCCATCATCGCTTTTATATGAGGCCAAAAACGCATCTGAGGCCCTGAGTTTGGGAGAACAGATCAAGCCTCAACTTGCTTTTATTGATATTGTTCTGGAAGAAGAAGATGGGATATTGTGCGCGCGTCGTTTCCGCATCATCTCGCCTCAAACACGTATCTTTATCATCAGCGCATATCCCGACCGTGAATTCCGCAAACAAGCCATGTCTGCCGGGGTAGTTGCCTTTTTAGATAAAAAGGATATTGATATGGCTTCCATGCGGGAAGTTGTTGAAGACGCACTAAGATAAACTTGCAAAACGCAGGTTGGATCCGATGATCCAACCTGCGTTATTCTATAACTTATCTCACTCCAAGCAAGACTTCAATTGTCAACTGGTCAAGACGTTCATATTTCAACCCACGTCCTGCAATCGCATTGCGATCGAAGGTTTGGGCCTTGAGAGCATTGGCTTTATCGGTGGAATATTTGCCGAAGTATTTATCCATTGAGCCATCACTGGCATTGATCTCGGCAACAATGGCTTGGATTTCCTTGTCCGCATTCCACTTGGCAGCTTTTTCCTTGAGGATCAAATAGTTGCGGATACAACCACGGGCAAAGTCCTTCACACCTTCATAGTCTTCCGTGCGATAGGCATGGGCATCGAAGTGGCGGGGGTTGTCGTATTTGTTGTCTTCAAGCATTTTCACGAGGAAGAACGCGCTCTTGATGTTGACTGCGCCAAAGCGGAAGTCCTGATCGTAGCGGCCAAAAGCTTGATCGTTCAGGTCGATATGGAACAATTTGCCCGCTTCAATTGCTTGCGCCACACCATGAACAAAGTTGAGTCCTGCCATGTGTTCGTGCGCTACTTCAGGATTGACACCAACCATTTCGGGGTTATCGAGCGTTGCAATAAATGCAAGCATGTGGCCTGTTGTGGAGTTGTAAATATCGCCACGAGGTTCGTTGGGTTTGGCTTCAAGTGCGAATTTCAAATCGTACTTTTTATCCTTCACATATTCGCAGAGGAAGTTCATCGCTTCACGGGAACGCTTGATGGAAGTGATCGGGTCTTTGGTAGCATCAGACTCGGTACCTTCACGCCCGCCCCAGAAGACGTAGGTCTTTGCGCCAAGCTCAACACCGAGGTCAATGGCATTCATGGTCTTCTGCAATGCATACGCACGGACCTTGGAATCGTTCGATGTGAAAGCTCCATCTTTGAAGATCGGTTCGCGGAACAGGTCGGTGGTTGCCATGGGCACAACAACGCCTGTATCGGCAAGTGCCTTCTTGAAGTCTTTCAGGATGGCGTCGCGTTCAGCGGGTGTAGCGTCGATCGGGATCAAATCGTTATCGTGGAAATTGACACCGTAAGCGCCAACTTCGCCGAGTAAATGGACAAGTTCTGCTGGTGTTTTACCTTCCCGTACAGCGTAGCCGAACGGGTCTGCACCACGATTGCCAACGGTCCAGAGACCGAAGGTGAACTTGTTTTCAGGTTTGGGTGTGTAGTCTGACATTGGGGGTTCTCCTAGGAATGAAGGGATGTTGTGAGAAGTACTTTATTGAAAGCTTGACACATTGGACAAACTCTTTATAATTTTAGTTTGTTGCCACAACAAACTAAGCCAGTTTTATCCAATTCAGTCATAATTGTCAAGGGTTTTCTTGATGCCAAAACAAACTACTCACCAAACAGGCGACCAGGCGCTAGTACGACAAATCAATTTGTCGCTCATTATGCATGCCTTGTGGACAGACTCCCCCATCTCGCGTGCTCGCCTCTCACAAAAAACAAAACTCAACAAAACTACTGTCTCTGATTTGATCAATGAATTGAACGAACGAGGTTTTGTACGTGAGCTAGGAACACAAACTTCTGGCACAGGACGCCCCGCTACACTTTTGACTCTTAATCCAGAAGCTGGTTATATCGTCAGTTGTGAAATTGCCGTAGGCTTTGTGGAAGTATTGGTTACAGATTTTGCTCCCAAGGCCATCTGGCAGATCAAAGAACCCGTCAAGCCGGGGACTACACAAACTGAAATTCTTGATCGTGTGATGGCATTATTACATGAGGCTGTCAACCGAGGTAAATCTTCAGCAGATAAATTGTTAGGGATTGCAGTTGGCATCCCGGGTATGGTGGATCATGTCTCCGGGAATATCTTGTTTGCGCCGAATCTAAAATGGCGCAATGTTCCTCTACTGACATTGCTGGAAAACGAATCTTTTGGTGCGCCGATCTTTGTTGACAATGAGGCCAACATGGCGGCGTTAGGCGAGCACTATTTTGGGGCGGCACAAGAATACAGTGAAATTCTTTATTTGAGCGGAAATGTAGGTTTGGGCGGCGGTTTCTTGAGCAATGGAAAATTACGCCGCGGCGCCAGTGGCATGGCGGCAGAATACGGTCACATGACAGTGGACCCACATGGCGAGCTATGCAATTGTGGTAACTACGGTTGTTGGGAAACGAAAGTCAGCCAAAATAGTCTTTATAAAAAGATCATCAATGCGGTTCAGACTGGGGAATCTAGCATTCTTGTTGCGCAAACGGAGGGACAATGGGAACGCCTATCCGTAAAAATGATCGTCGAGGCGGCTCAGGCAGGTGACCAAGTATCAATCCGTTCCCTTGAGGAAATCGGACATTCGCTAGGAATTGGTATCGCATCGCTCCTCAATGCACTGAATCCTGAGATCGTAGTGCTGGGAGGAATCTTGAGCATTGCATCTGAATTTCTTTTCCCTGTTGTCAATGAGGAGATTCAAAAACGAGCTCTGCAGTGGAACCGCGAATCCGTAAAAGTAGTGCGTGCCGCACACGGGTCCGATGCGTGCGTAAAAGGCGGGACTGCCACCGTGTATCAATCCATTCTTTCGCAAGCAAGGCTCCGTAGATAACAGGCTATTAATGAGCATAACAAAAGAGCCGCATGTTAAACATGCGGCTCTTTTGTTATATTAAGTTCAAGGACAGGTTATTTAAGTTCAAACGTCGCAATAACTGGTTTGGGCGCACCCAAATCCTGGCCACGTTTGCTGGGAGAGCACCCACCTACTTCGAGGCGGAATTCACCGGGCTCGATAGTAAGCTTGCCATCGTCATTGAAGAAGGACATCATTTCAGGTGTAACCGTGAACTTCAATGCTTTACTTTCGCCAGCTTTGAGCGTAACACGCTCGAAACCGACGAGATGATGAAGCGGGACAATGGTCGAGGCTTGGAGATCGCTCAGGTAGAACTGAGCAACTTCGGCTGAGTCTGAGGCGCCGCTGTTGGTCAGTTTAAGGCTGATGTTGAGGGAATCGCCGATGGCAAGAGTCTTCTTATCGAGTTGTAAATCCGAATATTCGAACTTGCTGTAGCTCAGGCCGAAGCCGAAGGGATAGAGCGGTTCTTCGGTCATGTAACGATAGGTGCGGCCATTCATGCTGTAATCATCGAAGGCGGGAAGCTGATCAAGGGACTTGGGGAATGTGAGCGGAAGCTTGCCAGCGGGTGAAATATCGCCGAAGAGCACATCGGCAACGGCTCGACCACCCTCCATGCCTGGATACCAAACGAAGAGGATCGCATCCACCATATCTTCGACTTCGCCAAGCGTAATGGGACTGCCACCCGTGAGCACAAGGATGATGCGTGCGCCGTGAGCGGAGAGTTCTTTGATGTAATCAATCTGACTCTGCGGTAGCGAGATGCTCTTACGGTCGCCGTTTTGATCGGAGAGAAGTGACTCCCCTTCCTCACCTTCGAGGAATGAATTGAACCCTGCGCATACGATGGCAAAATCCGCAGATTGCGCCATGCCGCCCGCCCATGTGTCTTTGACCTCGCGAGGATGCTTGATCAATGCACCAGAGGTATATTCCATGCCCATGCCTTCAGGGATACGACCTGTGAGACCTTCGAGCAGAGTGATCATCTTGTCGTTGAAACCATAGTAGTTACCAAGCAAAACTTCCATGCTGGCGGCGGTGGGACCCGTGACAAAGATCTTCTTTGTGGAAGGTTTGATCGGCAGGATGTTATCTTTGTTCTTGAGGAGAACCACAGCTTCTGTTGCAACTTTGTACGCAAGTTGACGATGGGCATCGCAAGCGACAACATCTGTTGAAATCGATGCATATGGCACTTCTTCATCGGGGTCGAACATACCAAGTTTGAAACGAGTGCCAAGCGTGCGTTCGAGGGCGCGGTCAACCAGTGATTCTGTAGTGTCACCACGTTCGATGGCGGTGGGGATTTCATTGAAGACATGATCACAGCCAAGGTCACAGCCATATTTCAAAGCCAGTGCCGCGGAATCCGCCGCATCTTCTGTGACCTTATGGTTGAGGTGGAAATCGGACAGCGCCATACAATCTGACACAACATGCCCATCAAAGCCCCATTCGCCGCGCAAGATATCATCAAGCAAAAGCTTGCTGGCACAGCAGACTTCATCGAGCGTACGATTGTAAGCGCCCATCACCGATTCGACTTTGGCATCCACCACCAATTTTTTGAAGGCGGGTAAGTACGTATCGTATAACTCACGTTTGGTCACAATGGCGTTGAACGTGTGACGATCTTTCTCTGGCCCCGAATGCACGGCGTAATGTTTGGCGCACGCCGCCGCTTTAAGATATTTGGGGTCATCGCCCTGCAAACCCTTCACGAACATCGAAGCCATTTCACCAGTAAAGAATGGGTCTTCACCCCAAGTTTCTTGTCCACGACCCCAACGAGGATCACGGAAGATGTTCACATTCGGCGACCAGTACGTCAGCCCTTGATATTGAAGGGTGTAGCCATTGCGTTTAAGAGCAGCATGATATTTGGCACGTCCCTCGTCGCTGATGGCAGTTGCTACTTTGAGGATCAACTCCTTATCCCATGTTGCCGCCATGCCAATCGCTTGCGGGAACACAGTGGCCCGTCCACTACGGGCAACGCCATGAAGCGCTTCGTTCCAATAGTTATAGGCAGGAATATTCAAGCGTGGGATGCCATGAGCAGGATGATTCATCAATCCTACTTTTTCTTCAAGGGTCATGCGCCCGATCAAATCCTTCACCCGTTCAGCAATGGGCAGGGATGTATCTAGGTATACAGGTTTTTCAGATGTTTTACTCGCACTCATACGGCGCTCCTTTGAAATAACTCCATAATTCCGCTTTCGTACAGATCAACGGACATGTAATTTTATTACTGTGTAAAACCCAAAGCACTAAACAACTTGGGGTTGGCACGCAACCAGATGGATTGTTTCGTTTCATCCTTCCAGCGTTTCAAAATATCTTCATTCAGATCAATGCGACTTTTACCGGCATTGATATAGATCACGGCCCGCACCACATCGTTGTTATCGTTCACGAATTTGATGAATGGCTCAAACCACTCTTTCCAATCTGCAGTGGAACTTGCTGTGGCTGTAACCATCACGGTCTTGAAGTGCTCACGTGCAAACGGAAGGACCGCATCCGTGCACTCACCATAGCCGACGCCAATCCAATCCACAAACTCATCGCCTGGATAAAAATCTGCAATGCTGGACTCTCCACACGATGAGGCGGATTCCCAAACGAGAGCAACGTTCATACTCCCTTTTGCCTGAATCCTCTCATGGAATTTTTTCCAAGCTGACACATACACGTCAGGCGCATATTTATTTGCAGGGTCGTTGAATCCATACCCAAGGCGCAAATAGACTGGTCGATTATAAAACATCAGTTTATCGAGCAGTGCATCGATCTTTGCATCAGCCTTGCCTTCTGCAACCGAGTCCAACATACCCTTCAAATCCACACCCACAGACAATGTACTCTTGGGGTATTTAGTTGCAAGGTAATCCAGATCTTTAATGCCACTCAATAGCAAGTTGGTATTGACCGCCACACCACCTGGAGGCGTAACAGTCTTATCAAAGTATACGTCGATACTTTTCTTATCCTGCCCAACCACTAGCAACACACGGCCTGTGGGAGGAGCAAACTTGCCAGTCACCTCAGGCTTGGGTGTCGGGAAGACTTGTCCTGCTGGGGCTGTACCAGGCTCGTAGATACGGAAGTTCCCGCTGACCTGTAACAAGCCAAGCATCATTAACAAGCCATCGTAATAACGATATGTCCCAGTTGGCACCTTTACATCCCACAACTCCTGCACAAATGGTTCACCGATCTCACGGTCAGCGGCGAGAGCGGCCACTGCATTGGTAGCAACCAATCCCTCGGAATGGACACCTGCCAGTGGTTCACCTTCCAGTGAATATTGGGCGATGTAATCATCAATCCCCTGCGATGCAAAGAACGTCAACAAGCGATTTGACTGTTCCACATGCCAGTTACTTGGGCGGAACCAAACATAGTCCATGCCCACGTTCGCTCCCACACGAAAAGAGTCATAACGGAAGGCACCATTATATTCATCGTCGACAGGTTGACCATCAAACTCTGAGTAATTTGGGGCAAGCCCAGTTTTGGGGTGAACCGATGTGGGGAGATATTGACGGCTGGCTGTGATAGCGTCCGTCCAGAAATCATTATCCTTATCTGCCCAGCGCGCCCATAGTTCATAGTAATGAGGCATATGGTATGAGGGGTCAGTGAATTGAGAATTCCTACCCAACTGTGGAACAAAAACAACCTGCTTTGCTTCAGGGTCAAAGAGGTCGGTGGCAAGGTCGCCTCGTTCTTCGTCATGGAGCGCCGTATTCAAAATGGCATTTGCCTCGGCACGATAGTTGTATATTCCCTCACCGCTCCCCCATCGTCCATCGGCGAAGAACAGAGCCATGATAAACCAGACTTCGCCGTCCGAGGCAGGATTAGCGGCAAGTTGGGTACCATCGGTGGTACAGTGCCAGGCAAAATAACCTTTGTAACCGCCGTCCTTTTGGTACATGTAGGTTTTGGCCCACTTCCAAAGACGGTCGAACTCTTCTTTCTTATTCAATTGCACGGCGATCATCATGCCGTAGGACATGCCTTCGCTACGGACATCTTCATTGGCAATATCCGAGATATACGCCATATCCGAACCGACGGGATAGTAGACTCGTTCTATATCATCATGACCATAGAAGAGTTGATCGAAAGCTGCATCGATCTTGGCTTGAATCTCCTCGTCGCTTTTGCCGAGGTACTCTTTAAATAGATTGGGATAAACGCCTGTTTCGAAGGCGCCTTTCAATGGGGCAGGCGTGGGCGTAGGAGAAACCGGTGTCGCTGTGGCAGGTGCAGGCGTAGATGGTGACCCGCAGGAGGAGA
The DNA here is from genome assembly GCA_016721115.1 of Candidatus Defluviilinea proxima. NCBI lineage: Bacteria > Bacillati > Chloroflexota > Anaerolineae > Anaerolineales > Candidatus Villigracilaceae > Candidatus Defluviilinea > Candidatus Defluviilinea proxima. Next base: position 1,703,225 of record JADKIW010000001.1, on the reverse strand, counting down.
GGATAAGGGAAAGTAAAAGAATGGGGGCTAAAAAACGTTGAAGCAAGGACAAGGTCTCAATCCTAGTTGTTTATTATTTTGTTATCTACGAGGAATAGTTGTTGCGACGAAGCAATCTTCACCCCAGCATGGGGATTGCTTCGTCGCAATTACAAATCAAGAATATTCGAACCAATCGAAATCAGCGTGATTGGCGCTGGGTTGACCGTTACTACTGGCGTACATGGCAATGTATGCGCCGACAAAACCACCAGCAACGGGCGTGCTAAGGATACGACCATCTATGTTTTCAGCTAACGTGTGCCATTGACCGTTCGTTGAAAAATAAAAGTTATAGTCCTGTCCGTGTGCTGTCACTTTAAGAGTGTAACGACCAGCAGGCAGAGGTTGTGTGGCAAGCGTCTCATCTTTTCCATGTGAGCGTTTGATGAGGCGGATGACGTTTTCGTTTTCGTGTGTGACTACAAACCGAAAATGGAAATCGTTGTTTTGAATGAGGACAAGTCCCGCACACTCATTATCGGATTGCGGCGTAAAGTCAAACTCAGTTTGTGCTGTGAAGTCGATATGCTGTTGCCTGCGCCCCACAAAACTGGGGTTGCTCTGTTCGCAAAGATGTTGCGGACGCAATTTCAAGCGAAGAAAGCCAGGGCGTTCGCTGAGTGAGTAGAACTCGTCGCGAGGCGTGCGCATAAAATTCCAGTGATACGGAAGTGTTGTGTTATTGAAATCTTCACGCGCAGGCATGGCATCCCAAACTTGCTCAGGCAGATTCGGTGCCGTGTATTCAAACTCTACACGCCCTGTGCCTGGGCTAAAAATAGGAAACTCATCTTCCCAACGCACTGGCACAAGGAGCGTTTCACGTCCCAAGTTATAGTAATAGCCGCCATAGGGGCGCATCGCCAGCAGAACCGCCCACCACTCGCCATTCTGCGTTTCAACTAAATCAGCATGGCCTGCCCCAACGATTGGGTAATCGAGGCCTAAATGACGATGTGTAAGAATGGGATTCCCGCGATATGTCGCGTAAGGCCCTGCAATATTTTTACTGCGGACGATCGTTACCGAGTGATGATGTGCCGTCCCACCCTCGGCGATCATCAGGTAATACCATCCATTGATTTTATAGATATGCGGAGCTTCTGCCCACACCACACCTTTAACTGCGCCATCCCATAAGATAACTATTTCGCCAACCAACTTCATCTTTTCAAGATCAAGTTCTTGAAGAAAGATTTCCGTATGGCCTGTGTAATGCCCTTCTTCGTTCAGATGTGTGCCGACGTACCAGCATTTTCCATCATCATCAAAGAACAAAGATGGATCAATCCCATCTGCATCAAGCCAGTACGGTTCGCTCCATGGACCTTGAGGCTGGGTCGCTGTTACGACAAAGTTTCCACTCTGTGTCTTTCCATTCATCAATGTATTAATGACGTAGAACGTCCCATTGTGATAACGAATGGTCGGTGCATATAAACCGCCCGAAGGACGAACATCATCAAGATCAAGCTGGGATGGACGGTCAAGGACATGGCCGATCTGCCGCCAGTGAACCAAATCACGGCTATGGAAGATCGGCAGTCCCGGAAAATATTCGAATGTAGAAGTTACGAGATAATAATCTTCTCCAACTCTGCAAATAGAAGGGTCAGGGTAGCACCCTGAAAGGATCGGGTTTTGAAAAGTTCTCTGCATTCAAAAACTATCCTATCCTTTGACAGCGCCTGCTGTAAGACCAGCAACGATCTGACGCTCAGCGAATATATAGAAGATGATCGTGGGTAAAGCAGATAAGGCGATGAACGCAGAGACCAAAGACAGATCTGAACCGTACTGCCCCTGGAACTGCATAGTACCCAGTGGAAGTGGATAGAACTTTTCACTGTTCAACACCACAAGAGGTACAAGGAAATCGTTCCAACTGACAATCATCGTCAAAGCGGCTACTGCTGATAATGCTGGTTTCGCCAAGGGGAGCAGAATACGCCAGAAAAAGTCGAAGGTTGTACAACCATCAATATAAGCGGCATCCTGTAGTTCGGCAGGGATCGCTGTAAAGAATCCGCGCAAGATCATGATATTGCCAGAAAGCTGGAATGCGATTTGCACAACGATGACACCCCATAAGTTGTCAATCAGATTCATTTGCCGTAACACAAAGTACACTGGCAGGATGGCAACATTGATGGGGAACATCAACCCGAGGGTGAAGAGGTTGAAGGCCAACCATTTACCGCGGAAGTCCATGCGGGCGAAAACGAAGGCCGCAAGGCTGGTCACCACCACCACAGTTACTGTCACAATAACCATCACAAAGAGGCTATTGCGCAACATCTGCCAAAAGGCAGGTTGTTGCAAAATGCCAGCCATGTTTTCCCAACGCGGTGGGATGGGAGGCGTATATGGATGAGACATCAATTCACCGCGTGTTTTCAACGCACCGAATAGAAGCATTATCACCGGTACAAATACGAACACCGCCATGACGATAAGAATTGCGTATTGAAAAAATCGAGTTATGAGTTTATTTCTGGCCATGGAAATATCCTTATAGTCCGGTAAGATAATCTGGCTGGCGTGTTAGTCGCTGATAAATCAGAGAAAACGTCAGACAGAAAATAAACATGTAGATCGCCACAGCAGACCCATATCCAAGCTGGAAGCGAACAAAGCCAAAGCGATACATATAGGTCGCAAGCGTTTCACTGGCATTGACGGGCCCGCCCTTGGTCATGATCCAAACTAGAATGAATTGCTGGATCGAGCCAAGTACGGAAAGATATACGGAAGTGCGAAGCGTGCTTCCCAAAAGCGGCAAAGTGATATACCAAAAGTTCTGGAAGATGTTGGCACCATCGATGCGGCCAGCTTCTTCGATCTCTTCGGGGATGTTCTGCAAGCCGGTCATAAACAACAACATATGGAAGCCAAAATATTTCCATGTCAATGCGACAAATATGGATCCCATAACAAGGTCCGGTTTTGCAAGCCAGGTTTGTGCCGAGCCTCCGAAAAAGACTATCACCGCATTAACAAAACCGCGCTCTGGATCAGGGTTATAGATGAATAGCCACATCAGTGCTGTAATAACTTCTGACAACACATAGGGCATAAAAAAGATCGTGCGGAAAAAGACGCGCCCAGGAAGATCACGCCCCACTAACACAGCGAGTAAAAGCGATAGCGGCAGTTGGAGAGCCAAAGAAAAAACGATGATTAAGATTGCGTTCTTAAGGGCTTTCAAGAACACTTTGTCGGTCATAATGTTCTTGAAATTATCAAGCCCTACAAAGTCAACAGCAGGGCCAAAACCTTTCCAACTAAAAAAGCTGTAATATATCGATTGAATTATCGGATATACCACGAAAACCAAAAATAGAGCCACCGCAGGCAACAGGAACAGGAAGATAGTCAGGTTATCTTCAGACCTGCGTGGAGAACCTGAACCACGGCTCAATTTGAATATATTTGGAATTGAAGGGATTTGTTGCATGCGGAAACTCCTCGATCCATAGAGTATGCGGGAGTTGGGAAATCCCAACTCCCGCACTTTGTAGCTAAGCCTTACTTACTTTGATTCTGCCGCAAACGAATCTTCAATTGCCTGCGCGGCTTGTTCAGGTGTCAATGTACCAGCGAAAATACCCTGAACGCTGTCGTTCACAACTGAACCAGTGGCTGGGGGAAGAGCCTGATCGTAGTACAGTTGGAAGTATTGAGCCTCAGAGAGGGTCTTCTGGATCGTGATCAAAAACGGATCAGACATACCAGCTTCGCCACCTTTGACAACCGGGATACAGAAACCAGCTTTGGCACAAGCAACCTGGGCATCAGCAGAGGTCAACCACTTGGCAAAGTCAATCGCTTCGGGGGAAGCATTCTTACCAATGGCAATACCGTTACCGCCACCGAATGCATCAGTAGCAGCGCCAGCGCCACCTTCCACTGCGGGGAAGGGGAACCAACTTAACTTATCGCCGAGGCCTTGCTTGTCTTCACTGTTGTCTTTCTGAACGCTGGGGGCCCACTGACCCATGAGTTCCATGGCAGCCTTGCCGTTACCAACAGCGGTTCCTTCGTCACCATAGGTGGCGGCGAGGTAACCATCCTGGAAGGGCTCTAAAGCACTGAGTTCCAAGATCTTATTGCCAGCTTCAACGAAACAAGGATCTGTGAAGGAGCCGGTGCGAGCAACTGCGGCCTGGAAGCCGGCTTGTCCGCAAAGGCGGGTGGCAAGATAGGCATACCAGAAGTGACCGGGCCACTTATCGCCTTCGCCTACTGCGATCGGGGTAATGCCAGCGGCTTTGAGGGCCTTCACATCTTCGAGCAATTCAGACCATGTAGCAGGGGGAGCATCGATACCGGCCTGAGCGAACAGGTCTTTGTTGTACCAGAAACCGACCATGCCCATATCCCACGGCACGCCGTAGTTCTTGCCATCGAGTGAATACACACCCAAGGCACCGGGGGAGAAGGTATTGCGCCAAGCGCCGCCATCGGCATCCAAATCAGCGGTGATGTCTTTGAGCAAACCGGCAGTTGCGTATTCGTTCATTGCGCCGCCGCCCCAGCTCTGGAAGATGTCAGGGGGTTCACCGGACTGCATAACAGTGGTCAGCTTGGTCTTGAAGGCTTCGTTCTCCAAAACGGTGATCTCAATGGTCACGTTCGGGTTGGCAGCCATATAATCATCGGCCAATTTTGTCCAAACAGCCTTATCTTTTTCAGCTGTTGTGATGTGCCACCAAGTGACGGTGACTTTTTCAGCCGCAGCGGGAGCTTCAGTAACAGCAGGCGCTTCGGTAGCAGCAGGCGCTTCGGTCATAGCAGGCGCTTCAGTAGCAGCAGGGGCCTCTGTGGCTTTAGGCGCACAAGCAGAAAGTGCGAAAGCCGCGATCAGCAAGAGGCTTAAAAACATGGAAATCTTGCGGGACATTTTTCTTCTCCTTATTGATGTATATCATTTTCGTATGATTTGTGTAAAGAAAGCTCTTCACACAGGATTGGTCTTTTGCTCACGAATGAGACAAAGACCTGCCGCTCGATCAGTTTGTTCTGGAAACCACCTCCTCTCAGGTGAAATTTCTAATACAATAAAGATCACTGCAAAAACACAAATCAAACTGCAACCATCGCCATTGCACTACATGAACTACGAATAACCAGGCGGGTTTGCATCCTATAAGTCTCAGTTTCCAGTTTTTCACCATTAATAAGCTTCAATAACATCTGCGTCGCCACATATCCCATCTCAGAAATGAACTGATCGACTGTCGTCAGTCCCATATACCTGGATTCGGCGATATTGTCGAAGCCCGCAACCGATAAATCATCTGGGATTCGCAGTCCCATCTCCTCAGCAACCTGGAACACACCCATAGCCATCTGATCGTTGGACGAAAAAATTGCTGTAGGGGGGTTTTTAAGTCCAAGAAGTTCACGCGCGCCGTCCACACCAGTTGCAGTTGTGTAATCACCAGATGCGATCAAACTTTCATCAACAGGAATCCCCGCCTTCTCAAGGGCCGCTCGATACCCCATTAGACGACGATTTGAACTTTCCAATTCTGCACGACCACTGATATACCCAATACGCTTGTGCCCTAATCCGAGTAAATATTCCATCGTATCCAAAGCACCTTGATAGTTGGTCGCATGGACTGATGGATAATTTGGGTTACTGACAAGAGGGTCAATGGAAACGATTGGCGCGTCAATGTTAAACTCCCCAGCAACGGGCGCAACGAGAAGAACACCATCTGATATTGAATTCGTCAATAAAGAAACATACTTTTGTTCGTGAAAGGCTCGCCCGCTTTTTCTTACATCACCCGTTGTATACACCAACAGGTCAAAATCAGATTCAGCAATCGCACGGTTCACCCCTTTCATTACCTCGATTGCGAATGGATAGGCGATATCCGGCATGATCAGCCCAATTAGGTTCTTTTTCTGGCTCCGCATACTACGAGCGGCAAGGTTAGTGGTGTACCCCATATCCTCAATCACGGAAAGGATGCGGTTCTGCGTCTCACTTGCCACATCCACCTTCCCATTTAAAACACGCGAAACGGTAGAAACCGAGACACCAGCGGTTTTGGCCACATCCTGAATTGTCACCGTTCGCTTTTTCTTCCGCATACCAATTCCTAGTGAAAAGATGTATAAAATAGCGGTATCGTTACCGGTAACGATACCGCTATTATTGCATGACTTTTTGAATTTGTCAACTTAATTTAAGATTTACCCATTCGGGGAATGGACACAAAACAGCACAAACTTACCAAATCCCCCACAAACGCCTCAAACGCGGACCTTCAGCCTGCATCCAAACCAAAAAGCGTTCCTCAGCTTGATGCTTTTCCAACTAAAAAGAGCCTCTTGCGATTGGCAAGAGGCTCTCAAAACTCTATCCATTCTCCCCCGCTAGACGGGCGATCTGTAACGTACAACACCTCAACACAGCCTGCTTTTCAGCAGATAAGGCACTTTCTTCGATCATCGCAAGGCGCTCCACATCGTTCATCGCGCGGATAATACTGACGGGAATCTCGATACTTCCTTCCGTGAAGGAGCTGAGGTATTCAACAGCGCCAGTCAGGAATTGACGCATCTCATCATCCGAGCGAGCGGTGCGGATGAAACCTGTCAGCGTGGATGATAATTTCGGACCGCGAACAGTTGTCCCTGAGGTTTTGAACGAGCGAGTCGAAGAGAAGGAATGTAAGGCGGTCGCCAACTCCGTAAAGCTTTGGACGCGTTGATAGATCGAGTCGCCCATCAAATCCCAAATGATCGAACGCCAGTAACGAATCTGCTTGGGCAGTTGAAGGAGTTGAGTCGTCTGTTTGAGCCAGGCATCATCCAGTTTGCCGTTGGGTTTTTCCAGTAAAAGATCAATGTCCGTGTTGAAAAGGTTGCGTTGCATCAATACGGCAAGGTCAGGGCGCAGAGTTGGCAAGAGGTCAGGGATGAAGACGCCGTTGGAAACAAAATCGCTGACGTTCAAACCATGTCGGCGCAAAAGCTCCTGCTGGAAGAGCGGCAGGAAGCGATGCATGGCATCGCTATCTTCACGCAATGCCACAAAAGCGGAGTTGCCAGCAGGGAATGCGGGTTCGATGCGTTTGAGGAACTCGCTCTGCCAATCCTGATAGATGCGGAGCGTGTGCAGAATCTCATAGACAGGCAGACGTGGCAAGATGCGTTCAGCGATCAGACTGTCACGCTCAGCTTCAGGGAGCGCTTTTTGAGCGTAGTATTCCAGCGCACGGAATAAGCCTGTGGTGAGTTGGTTGATTCCGAGCACAGCCGTTTGCGCTTGATTGTGAGCGATCGCCCGCAAGAGACTCCCCTGCTTGGAGAAGGGAATGATCTCGGCAATGTTCGCCAAAATTTGCTGACCTCGGTCAACACCCGAAGCAGATCGAGGGCGTGAGGTGGGACGGTCACGCAACTGAGGCATGGAGCGCCCGAAGAAATATGAAATGACATGAATACCGATCACATCTTCGGGGCGTCCATAAAGGATGTGGCGGAAATGTTCAGTGAGTTCTTGCAGGAAGCCTTCGTAAAGAGGTTCGGGCATTCCGATGGTGAGGCGTTCGAGTTCCTGCACACTGCGGCTTTGTGCGCTCATGCGGCTTTCGGCGAGAGTCTCTGCGGCACGCAATAGATTCTCACGATGTGTCTTTTGTGCCTCACGGACGTGGTACAGCAGGTTGACCAAATCTTGCACAGGCAGGAATCGCATTTCTTCTGAGATATTGCTTTGGAAGGTGCGCAGATCGCCACCGAGGAAAACGCCCTGTAACGGAGTCACTGCGTAGTCGGCGCTCTTTTGGGCGGCACCTGGCAAGTTGCGAGATAAGCGTCGCTTCTGACTCTCGGTGTTGACGAATGCCGCCTGACCCGCCACGTGTGAATAATAGCCACCCTGACGTTGCATCGGTTCGCCGCTTCCCATTTTGATGCGGATGGATTCAGCGACGCCGTGTTCCGCCAGCCATGCCTGCACGCCATACTTGGCTTTGAGATATTGGAACGCTCCATTCGCCTGACTGATCTGTTGACTCAGGTCTGAACCCGCGATGAACACTTCAGCCATGATCTCGGTAAATCGTTTCTGCGGGGTCTGGTCAGTGTGGCGGCTTTGGGTGGCGTAATCCCAGATGCGATCGAGGTAGGTGGGAATGCTTGTTACAGCGTCAAAGTCTTCGAATAACGGGATCAGCCAGATGGAAGGAAGATCCGCATCTGCATAGTCACGGCGGATGTGCTCTGCCTGCATCCCCATTTTGCGGTCGAGTGCGATCAACGCATCTGATTTGGATGACATGCTGATCTGTAATGCGAGGGTCATGCCAGGGTTGCCGTATTTGCCAGCGATGGCATTGATCTCCTGCATGTTGTAGGCGGTCGTTTCAATAGCGAATTGGTCTCGTGCTGTGATCATGCCCTGATGAATGCGCGGCGTGACCACAATGCGTTGCAAAATATCGGAGTATCCAACCGTTTCACGCAACAACGGCTCGACGTTGCGGTTGGCATGGATGGCAGGGAGCAACGCATGGAGTTGCTTGCGCAACTGCTTGTTCAATGCGAAGTAGGTTTCGAGCATCTCCCTGCGTTGACGGCGGAGCTCCTGCATTTTTTGTTCATAGCGGTCGTTGTGTTGCCAAAGCGTTTTTGCAGGATCTCGACGCAGATGCAGACTTGTGGCAAGCCGCTGAAGCGGAGTGGCATCCACAGAGAACGGCAGGATGCCTCGATACCGTTGTTCGAGTTGGTGGGTCAACTGTGTGATGTTGTTGAGCAGATTGGTAAAGCGCTGACTGCGTTGCGGCAGACGGTCCAACTCGATCAAGAGGTTGGGATCAATATCAAGATGTGTATCAGCTTCTCGAAGAAGGTCGAGGATGCGTGCCATGCGGCGGACATTTGCCATAACAGCGGCGGCAATCAGGCGATGTCCCTGACCCGATGGGCGGTTGCTTCCATCCCAATCGCTCCAGAAGGAGAGGAACGGTTTCAGCGCTGTGTCTGTAAATAATGATGAGTACGCCTCGCTCGCAACGAGCGAGCCGAAGTCGAGCAAGATCTCGTCCGCTTCGAGTTGGGAGTCGATGCTGACGTTATTTCCCAAGTATTCATGGAGCGCCTCCTGCCCTGCCGTTTCGATCAGCGCAGGTGAAACGGGGTGTTTGGCGATCAACGCCCGCAGGATGAGATCAAACGCCATCTCAGCTTTCATCGAATACTTTTGGGTCGGGTGAACGGTGCGGTCGTAATTGCGGAGGTGGAACAAACGCTGGCGACGCGCGAGCGAATCTTTCATGAACTCGCTTTCCAGTCGGTCAACGAGCCACGTACCAGGTTCAGTCAACGCCCTGCGCATCAGTTCATCGCTGATCATGGCACGATCTGCGAGGCGAGTGCGGAAGACATCCAAGCGTTCGGGGAGATATTCAGAGATGAATTCTTTTCGCAGACGGTTACCGTCCACTACAGGCAGGTCGGTCAATTGCTGGAAGGATGGGTTACGTTCAAATTGTTTGAGTAACTGACTGGAAATCTCGTCCCATCGAGACAATCGCTCTGCAACACTGCTCCCACTGCGAGAAGGATTGCGAACCTTCAACTGCTTGCGGTTGTAGCGAGCATCTTCTTCTGCGATCAGACGATTGAGGTCGATCAACAGACGGCGGGTCTTGACTTCCATCGTGGCGGCATTATCCACACCGCCCAAAGTTAAGCGGAAAGTTCTTCGTCCCGTATCAAACCCTTCTTCAGTGCGAGCGAAAGTTGCCAACGGGAGAAGCCCGATGCCACGCCGTGCCAGTGAGGAAGCCAGCCAATCCAGCGACAGCCCGTCTGGCAAACGCCCCACGTGCAACAAGGGATACATACTTCCCGTCGGTGGGATGATGGTGATACCGAAAGGATTGCGGTCGGCTGGCAAATTTTCAAGCGCGGTCATCAGAGCTTGCGTGCGTTCTTTGAAAAGTTTGTTGCGCAGACGCCAGTACGTGCGAGCGCTTTCCACGGGACCTCGGTAGAAAAGGTAACAGATGAAAATAGCGGACAGATTGGGCTGGATCAGTTCATTCAGGAGTCTGAAGCGTTCTCTTAATCCCTCTTCACGGATCTCGACTACCGATAGTCTGGCTCCTGCCAAACAATCGGTCTTTGACATCGAATGAACACTGATCACTCGTTCAGTATCGGCTTCATTGAGGATGCCGTCACGCACAAGATCGGTCGCCACCTGACGAGCGGTCTTGATCTCAGGCAACCCGTCTACAGGCGCGACGTTTTGATAAGCAAGATCGTCAATGACGTAGATATTGTGTTCGAGACAATACGCGATCAACTTGCGGACGTCTTCTTCAGAGAAAATTCTACCCGTGGCATTATGCGGATTATTGATCGCCAGCGCGCCACGTTCGTGCCACTGCGGATCAAGATGACAAAGTTGTTCGATCTTCGCAATGAGAGCATTCACATCCAACGCGAGGTCTTCGGTGAGCGGGACGGTATGCACATTGGGGAAACACTGTTCGTAAGACCAACTCAGATCAGGGATGACCACATCGGTGATGCCACAGTGGAAACCGAGCAAGCCCAGCGCCGTGCGGGAGGAACCGCTCGCCACCAAACACGCATCGGGACGATATTGATTTTGGTGCTTCACGAACTGACTGAGGAAACTGCGTTGTAGAGTTCCCTGCCACTCAAGGTCGTGAGCGTTGAGGATCAATTCATTCAGCAGTTCATGGCTGTCCATGTCTGCCAGTTCATCGATATGCCCAGCCTTCCATCGGTCTTGGATCATTTGGGAGGCTCTGGTTGTTTTCTCATCCATGAAAGCGATGGCACGTGTCAGGGACTGGGAACTATCCTGCACCATCTGATCGAGTTGAGCGCCGACTCGTGACGCCACTTTAGAAAGAGTCACTTCAGCGGCGTTGCCTCGCTCCCATTCATCCAGCCATGTTTTATCTTCAAATATATCGGCAGAAGAGTCTGTGGGAAGTTTGGCAAGATTCTGTTCCAGCAGGAAACTCAAAAATTCAATTTCAGAAGCGGACGGTGTCCCCTTCAATTTAAAGTGAACGTTCTCAATAACACTCAGAAAGTCTGCATTGCCCGCAATGAAAACTGTAGACAATGTATGCAAACGTGATGCAAAGATGGCAGGCGTCAACAAACGGATGACACGATGCACCAACTTTGCTTCACGAGCCAGCGACGCCCGATTAGGCGCATTATTTGCTTCGATAAAGAATAAAGGACGTTCCAGACTCAAAAGCCGCAACATACGGCGAGTCTCTTCCGTCAGTGGACCGCCAATTAAAAGAAAGGTCGGCGTTTCAGGCTGTTGCTTGAGATATTCATCCACTTCCACACGAGCCAACCGCTCATCGTCGGATAGGCGATCAATGATAAGGTTGGGGATCGTGGTGAATAATTCTGGGAAATTATGACGATAGATCAGGATACGAGCTGGCGTGATCTGCAAATACTCAGAGATGGCATGTAAGATGACGCGCAATGTCTCGCCGATACCACCCGAAGCAAGGATCACTTCGCGCCGCCCCGATTGCTCGCCCATATCGTACTTTAAAGCGTCGCTCTGATTCTCCAGCCACTTGCCAAACGATTTCACAAGCGGATGCGGCGCCTTGCGGTTATATCCACCGCGAGGCATATACGGACTACTCTTTTGAATGGCACGGATCAGGAATTCGAGCTTCGGCTTGTCTTCACTCCCCCATCCTAAATACTCAAGGATCGCATCAGGATTTGCATCGGGCAGATCCTGCCGATGGACATCAATACCCAAAGCGATGCGCAGGAACGCCGAAGAAAGTTGAACATCCTGCAGTGGATTTCCAATATGAAAATTGACCCGTTCCTCAGGAGGAACAGGTGCAGCCGCCGTGGCTTCACTGATCTCAGAAACACGAGCGGCTCGAATCTGCTTCAGGCGAAAATACGCCAGTGGATCAGATTGCGCCATTATCCGTTCTTCTTGGCTTCAAGCGCCTTGGTCAATAAATTCTGAAGTAAGTTCAACAGGTCTGAACCAGAAGATAGTTCCTGCGGGCTGAGCGAGATCACTGTGCGAGCATTCTTTAATCCCTGGCTGGCTTCTGCCAAACGTGCCGCTTGCGGCGTCAGCACCAACAACTCAGGGTTATTCTTGAGGATTTCCAATTCTTCTTTTTCAAACGCAAGGCGCGAACGATTACGAGCTAGTTCATCTTCCAAACGTTGTTGAGCCAGTACGCTTTCCTGTTCGAGCAGGGACTTCTTCAATGAAGCCTTCTTCAACTCGAGCGTGTGCTCCATTTCAGCCATTTCCTCATCCGCTTGGTATTTGGCTTTTGCCACCGCCACACGAGCTTGATTGTTCAAGCGTTCCGTCTGTTCGAGCAGGCGAGCCTGTTCTTGTTGGCGCAAAGCATCAGCAATTTCTGAGTCGGTCGGGTCTAAAGACTGTACAGCCAACGAGATCAACTCAACGCCAAACTTCTCCTTGAACAAATTCGAGCGTTCGTTCAAATACTTGACCAAACCCGTTGAAGAAAGCGCAGTGATCTCTGCGGTTTCGGCATATTCCTTTACCAAACCTTCCAACAGAATGCCAGTCTCTTCGGCCGCACGAGATACCGCTTCACTGCTCCACCCGCCCACGCGGATCAACGCCTGAACGTTATCCAACGCAGGAGCCACCGAACCGATCAACTTGACATTCACGCCGATATTTCCCACCGCAGTCGCATCCACAGTTAAATGAATAGGGCTGGTCGTTCGCTTGAGAGGTAAACTAAAATGACGTGGATACATCAACCCATCACGCAAACCGATCTTGCCCTTGGATTCAAAAAGAACCAACACATCGGGCTGGCGAACACGATACTCAAAAGCCACAAATGCCACCACTAAAACCACCACAATGGCGACAATCACATATAAGATTTCCATAATAGCGCCTCCTATCAGATGCTATAAATTTTTAATTCGGTGCATTATACTGCGCATGGGAAGAATTACAATGGATTAAATCCCCGCCTCAAAACGGACCTTCAATCTGCTTCCATACAACCGACTTTTCTTTGTCTGACATATTTTCGACTTAAACTTTTAGACCCTAAAGGTCTTGGAAACCTTTAGGGTCTAAAAGTTTTGCAGTCCATTTCAAAGGAATGTAGTTTGAATATATTTCACAATAATTCGGGCGATAGCAGAACCAGATTACCTGTCACCTGTCCACTTTCGAGCATTTCATTCGCCTTTCGTGCTTCAAGAAGTGAAAGTCTTGCGGCAATCACAGGTTTGATCTTGTCTTCTTGAAGCATTTTGAATAGTTTTGGCAAATCTTCCATGAAGGGCTTTTTATCCACCAAATACAGTGCGGTAATGCCATAGAATTCAGTAGTCTTTCCTTTTGACAGCAGGTTCACCTGCATCCGCTTGAAAAGATCTTTCACCATAGAAAAAAGCCCAGCGGGAGCGGCATATGCCACTAATTTACCGCCATGGCGCAAGAGTGACAAAGCACGATCACTACTATGTTCTCCACCGATACCCTCAAACACAAAATCAAGACCAGTTGGTTCAGCATCGCGGATCACTTCAACAAAATCCTGATTACGATAATCCACGGGTATCGCTCCGAACTCTTTCAGGATATTGTGTTTGTTTTGCGAAGCTGTGCCATACATTTTGAGCCCCGCTATTTTTCCAAGCTCTAATAAAGCTGTGCCCATACCGCCGCTTGCGCCGTTGATTAACACTTTGTCGCCTGCTTTGACCTTTGCCACGCGGTGCAACATTTGATATGCCGAGACATAATTCAAAACCACAGTGACAACTTCCGCTGGGTCCAATGATGGCGGCACAGGAGCGAGATCTTCCTGACGGAGGTAAATCATTTCAGAATATCCGCCATGACCAATCAAGGCGGCGACTCGATCACCCACAGCGACTTTCGTGACGCGATCACCAATGGCATCCACTGTGCCCATCATTTCATATCCTGGCACAAAAGGGACTTTCGGTGCAAATGGTGACAAACCATAACGGTAGTTGATGTCCGTGCGCCCTACACCAGCGGCAAGGACCTTAATACGAACTTCGTTTGATGTTGGCAGACGCACATCATTTTCACGGACTTGTAAAACTTCTGGTCCCCCTCTTTTTGTTACGACAACACTTTTGTATTTCATAAAAACTCCTGTAGGAATGAGATTGCCAATGCTCACAAACTTTTATACAAACCATTGATTATTTCAATGTTATTTCAACGGTCGGCAATCGCCTATGACATTCCCTGCAAAAAAGATGTCTTTTGATGCATACTTTAAGTTATGATTAGCGCATGATCGCATCGGCAGAAACTATCGCTATCTCGGTAAATCTTCTATCGCAGATGTTTACCTATCTCGATTCGCTGAAGGTGGATACTGATACGTTCCTGCGCTCTCTGAATGTGGACCCAACAAAGGTCAGGTCGTTTGATACGCACATCCCGATTGAGACGTATCTGCTCATTCAAGATAAAGCAGCCGAGTATGTCAACGACCCATATTTTGGTCTACACATGGGCGAGTTTGCTGAAGTCGGAAGCTGGTCTATTCTTGGTTATATGATGATGAACTGCAAAAATCTGGGGGAAGTCTTTGAAAAATCGGAGCGATACTCCCGCATTATCGGTAACTTTATCGAAACCAGGACGGAACAGAAGCTAAACAAAATCAAGGTCATCTTCTTCACGCCGCCGCACACACCTGAAATGACACGGCATTGTTTCGACGCAAGCCTATCGAGCAGTGTGCGGATGATGCGTTCATTGACAAGCGCGGATATTAACCCGCTTGAGGTAACGTTTACTTGCGCTGAACCAGCCTCGAGGTCCGAATATGAGCGGTTCTTTCAGTGTCCCATTCTGTTCGGCCAAAAGGAGAATTCTTTCACACTGGATGCGAGTCTTGTCAACACACCCATCCCAATGGCGAACCCTGGATTGCTGGAATATTTTGAAAAATATGCAGAAAGTTTTCTTGCCGAACTTGATCGCAAGAACGAACATACACGTGCTGTGACGAAGATCATTCTGTCGCAACTTGATGATGAGGAGCTATCCATTAATAAGGTTGCTAAAGAAATGGCGGTCAGTGTACGCACACTGCAAAAGCGGCTGGATGAGGAAGGGGTTGCTTTCAGCGACCTATACAAGGATATTCGCAAAAGACTCGCACAAAAATATTTGCGCGAGAACTATACAGTGGAACAGATCACCTATCTACTGGGTTTTTCAGAACCAAGTGTTTTTCGCAAGGCGTTCAAAAAATGGTCGGGGGTCACGCCGAGGGAATATCGTGAAAGCGCATTTGCAACGACCCACCAAAGCTGAGAATACGCAAACAAAACTGCCTCTTGCTGATATATCAGCAAGAGGCAGTTTACAATTCGATTGAACTCGAAAACTATATTCCCTTATTCAAGTGATAGTAGAGGTCATTCCAACGCAGGGTGTCCTTGAAACCTTCCACAGTTGTGTTCTCATCGATCAACAGGAACTCAATGCCTGCCATCTCAGCATAGTCACGGAGATGTTCAGGTGTGACCGAGTAACTGAAGCCGGTGTGATGTGCACCACCTGCGAAGATCCATGTGGCCGCCGCGACTTTGAGATTCGGGCGTGGTAACCAAAGAGCGCGAGCCACTGGGAGTTTTGGAAGCGGTTCATCGGTCGGGACAACATCCACAATGTTCGCAACGAGGCGATAGCGTCCGCCCATATCCATAATGGAAGCACAGACACCAACTCCTGTCTGGGCATCAAAGACCAATCGGACAGGATCAGCCTTCCCACCGATCCCGAGCGGGTGAATTTCCAGTTTGGGTTTATTGACAGCGATCGATTCACAAATTTCCAACATGTGTGCGCCAAGAACTTTGTCGCCTGTTTTGCTGAAGTGGTAGGTGTAATCTTCCATGAAACTGACGCCGCCCGTTTGACCAGCATTCATCACCTTCATAGTGCGAACGAGAGCGGAAGTCTTCCAATCGCCTTCTCCACCAAAGCCATACCCATCGCGCATGAGACGTTGCACCGCAAGGCCCGGCAATTGGACCATTCCATGCAAATCTTCAAACGTATCTGTGAAAGCTTTGAAGTTACCCGCCGCGAGGAAATTACGGAGACCGATCTCAATGCGAGCACCATCGCGCAAAGACTGATGCTTGGCACCGCTGGGTCTAAGATCTGCGACCACATCGTACTCATCCATATAGGCCTGGATGAGTTTGTCCACTTCGGCATCGCTGGCTTCGTTGACGAGCTTGACCAGATCGCCAATGCCGTAACCATATACATCATAACCAAGTTGGATCTGCGCTGAGACTTTGTTGCCTTCGGTCACAGCGACATCACGCATGTTATCGCCAAAGCGCGCGACCTTCATGCCTTGGGCATCTGCCCATGCGCACGCGGCACGCACCCACACACCGATCTCACGCTGAGTCGCATCGTCGGCCCAGTGACCAACCACCACCTTACGATTGAGGCGCATGCGACTTCCGATGAAACCGAATTCGCGATCACCATGTGCAGACTGGTTGAGGTTCATGAAATCCATGTCGATCGTTGACCAGGGGATCTCACGTCCGTATTGCGTATGTAAATGAAGGAAGGGCTTCTTGAGCAGGCTCAAGCCAGCGATCCACATTTTGGCAGGCGAGAAGGTGTGCATCCAAGTGACGAGACCGACACAAGCCTTTGTTGAATTGGCTTCGAGGCACAAATCATGGATCGCATCGGGCGTGGTGAGCACAGGTTTGAATACCACTTTGACAGGTATTTCTTTTGATGCGCCCAACGCCGCTGCGATCTCTTTTGAATGTACAGCGACCTCTTCTAGAGTCTTGGGGCCATACAAATGCTGGCTCCCCGTCACAAACCAAACTTCATATCCTTTTAGATCAATCATGATGAATTCTCCTTATGTTATTTCTGACCACAGACCGTGGACAATTAGCCACTATCCACGTCTATCGTCTATTGTCCGTAGTAGGCGTTCGCGCCGTGCTTTCTCAAATAGTGCTTATCCATCAATTCCTGTTGCATGGGTTGAATGTTCGGTTCCAACATCATCGCATGGAAATTCATAAAGGCAACTTCATCCAACACCACGGCATTATGGACAGCATCCATGGCATCGGTGCCCCACGTAAAAGGGCCGTGGCTATGGACAAGAACTGCAGGGATGGCATCTGGGTTTTTATCTTTGAAGGTTTCTATAATGACCGTCCCTGTTTCTTTTTCATATTCGCCTTCGATCTCGGCTTTCGTCATCTTCCTCGTACAGGGAATTTCACCGTAGAAGTAATCACCTTGCGTTGTGCCAAGCGCCATGATGCCCCGACCTGCCTGCGCAAAGCTCGTGGCCCAACGGCTGTGAGTATGCACGACACCACCAATGTTGGGAAATGCTTTATATAGTTCGAGGTGTGTCGGGGTGTCAGAAGATGGTTTAAGCTTTCCATCTACAACTTTTCCCGTCATTAAATCCACGACCACCATATCGTCTGCCTTCATCACATCATAGGAAACGCCCGATGGTTTAATAACCACCAACCCTTTTTCTCTATTGATGCCAGAGACATTTCCCCAAGTGAAAGTGATCAGTCCATGCTTGGGGAGTAATAGGTTTGCCTGAAATACCTGTTCTTTTAATTTTTTCAACATCGTTTCTCCAATTCGTAGGTCATGCTTGTAGCGTGACGGTCACAATAAAACGTGACCTACTTCAAGCCTTCCACTGCAGCTCTTTCGATACCAAGTCCTTTTTTGTAGCGATCCATAAATGCTACAAAGCCTGCCACATCTTTTTGATCGGGCGCAATCGTCACAGCATTTCCCCCAGCAAAGACCTTATCGGTGAGATAGGCTTCCAAAGGTTCGCCTGCTTTGTTGAGCATATACGCGGCAAGCAAGGAGATGCCCCATGCGCCACCTTCGCCTGCGGTCTCCATCACCGAAACAGGGACGTTCATCGCAGCCGCCATCATCTTTTGACCGACTTCCTTGGTCTTGAAGAAACCACCATGACCGAGAAGCTGGTCGAGCTTTACTTTTTCCTGTTCAAAGAGAATGTCCATGCCGATCTTCAATGCGCCGAGCGATGAGAACAGATTCACACGGATGAAGTTTGCAAGTGTGAAACGGCTTTCGGGCGTCCGCACAAACAACGGACGACCCTCTTCAAGATGCGTGATGTGCTCGCCAGAGACATAATTGTAGGCAAGCAGTCCGCCCGCATCCGCATCGCCTGTAAGTGCCTTTTGATACAGCATTTCATAAAGTTTGGACTCACTGATATCCACGCCAAGCACCTTGGAGAATTCAGCGAATACATCCACCCATGCGTTGAGATCAGATGTGCAGTTATTGCTATGCACCATCGCCACAGGCTTGCCAGTTGGCGTTGTCACCATATCAATTTCGGGATACAACTTCGACAAAGCCTTCTCTAAAACGATCATCGCAAAGACAGATGTCCCTGCAGAGACATTGCCCGTTCGCACAGCAACGCTATTGGTGGCAACCATGCCCGTACCTGCATCACCTTCGGGCGGGCAGAGCGGAATGCCAGCTTGTAATCCGCCTGTGGGATCAAGTAACTTTGCACCTTCTGCAGTCAAAACACCTGCGGCATCGCCAGCAACAAGGACTTTCGGCAAAATATCTTCAAGTTTCCACGCGATCTTTTCCGCTTTGAGCAATCCGTTGAATTTCTCAAGCATGCCTTTATCGTAGTCATTGGTCTTACTATCGATCGGGAACATGCCCGAAGCTTCACCAACGCCCAACACTTTTTGCCCCGTCAACTTCCAATGGACATAACCAGCCAGCGTGGTTTGATGACTGATGTCTTTGACATGCGCTTCCTTGTTCAAGATCGCTTGATACAGATGGGCAATGCTCCAACGTTGGGGAATATTAAATTGGAACAGGTCTGTAAGTTGCTCCGATGCCTGTCCTGTAATGGTGTTGCGCCACGTGCGGAACGGGACGAGCAGTTTTCCATCTTTATCCACAACCACATAACCGTGCATCATGGCGCTGAAACCGATGGCGCCAATGGCCTTGAGCGTAACGCCGTACTTTTCAGAAACTTCCTTGCTGAGATTTTTGTAGCTATCCTGCAAGCCCGCCCAAACATCCTCCATGCTGTATGTCCAAACACCATTCTCGTGTTTGTTCTCCCACTCATGGCTTCCCGATGCGATCGGCAAATGATCTTCACTGATCAATACAGCTTTGATGCGCGTCGAGCCGAACTCGATGCCAAGTACAGTCTTTCCACTTTCAATTGCTTTTTTGGTTTCGTTTTGATTCATGTTTATCTCCAAAATTGGATTTCGCAAGTTCTACTTGCATAAACGTCCGTCGAAGTAGAGCTTCGACATTCCAATATCACATCTCGATCATGATTTTCAAACCATCGCGCCGCTCCGCCACACGGAACGCATCACTTGCTTGTGTCAACGGAAAGCTATGCGTGACCAACGAACGCACATCCACCAACCCTTTCGACACCAACTCGATCGCGCGCGGATAGGTATGCTTCATGCGCCGCACAAGTTTTATCGTCAGCCCTTTGCGCCTTGCAACAGATGCCGAAAAAGAAGTTTTATCATCGCCTGGGATTCCTGCAAGAATTAATTTTCCACCTGGACGAACAGCGGCGACCGCATCATCAACCGCATCCTGCACCCCAGCCGCTTCAAAACTGACATCGACTCCGCGCCCCTGAGTCGCCGCTCGGATCTCGCCTAGCTGGTCACTGTCTCCAACTAAATAAGCCTGATCGGCCCCGAAACGTTTTGCCGCTTCAACTCTATGCGGAAGTTTATCTGTTGCAAAAATAGTTGCGGCGCCTGATAACTTCGCCATCTGAATGATCATCAACCCGATGGGACCACAACCGAATACCCCGACAGTCATCCCTGCTTTGAGATGCCCTAAGTCAACGGTATGGATGGCTACGCCAAGAGGCTCGAGCATCGCACCGTCAGCGTAGGATAAGAAATCAGGAATTGGAAACAGGCAACGGGTCGGATATGAGGCGTATTCTCTTAAGGCACCGTCATGTTTGCCGTGTCCTGCAAAGATCATGTCTTCACAAAGGTTGGGATGTCCTAGTTCACAAAACTCACAATGGCCACAGGGAATTGCAGGATCAATCGCCACCCGTTGACCATCCTCCGTCTCGCCTGCCATTTCGTGCCCCAACACCAACGGGCGACTTAATCTTGCATCGCCAATGGAACCTTCAGAGAACCAATGTAAGTCAGAACCACATACCCCCACAGCTTTGATGCGAACAAGCTTTTCCCCCATCCCTGTCGTTGGGACAGGTTCCTCATGTATTTGTAGATTGCCAGTCCCGTGCAAACGAACAGATTTCATTTATTATTCCAAAAGCAGATTGTTTATTATGTTTTTCCTTATGTTACCGATAACATTCTAGCCATTATCGATTTTAAAGTCAACTATTCCGCCAAGTAAGGCTCCAAAGCCTTTTGCAGTGTTTCTACATCCTTAAGACCATACTCCAAGTGATGGACATTGCCTTTACGGTCAATGATCATCATGGGAGAAAGAGGTGGATTCAAATATTGAGCAGTATATAAATTTCCAAGAGCGCGGGCCACTAAAAGCGGCGCAACTGCCACGTGCCAGTCAAGACCATATTCAGTAGCATATGCTTTGAGGGAAGCTTCATCTTCATTTACATCCACATCGAGGCTGATCGAGATCAAATCTTCAGGGTTGCCAAGTGCTTCGTGCAGTCTCTGTACCTGCCCCGCCTGGAGGAGACAGTTTGGGCACCACATCGCCATTGTTTCAAGTAAAACCACTTTTCCCGAATAATCGTTAATGGTGAATGTTTCGCCAGTTTGGGCGTCTGTCAATTCCATACTGAACCATTCTGGAGTGGTAACCGCAGAGGGAGAGGCAACCACTGGTTCTTGTGTGCCTGCTGCACTCGTTTGCGGCGAAGTGCAGGCAGGCAGTACAAAAACCAACAAGGAGAAGGCCAAAGAAAACAATAAAAGTTTTTTCACGTAGCTCCTAAATTAGGAATGCTTTTTTCTCATGTAAAACAAGCTTTGAATACCAATAAAGACCAAGGTCAATACACCAACGCCGATACGTGTCCACCAGGAGCTCAATGTTCCATTGAACTGAAGGATGGAGACGATGGTACCGTTGATCAAGACCCCAAATAGAGTACCGATCACATTTCCAACGCCACCAGTTAACATCGTGCCACCTATCACTACAGATGCGATGGCATCCAATTCCATCCCTGGAGCATATCCGCCATAGCCAGAGAGAAGGGAAATACTAAATACGATCCCTGCAAGAGCAGAACAAAAACCACCAAAGGCATACACTGCGATTTTCGTACGTGCCACCGGCAACCCCATAAGCATGGCAGATTGTTCGCTATTGCCAATGGCATAAACAGTTCGGCCAAAGCGAGTGAATTTCGCAAGGTAAACTGCTACAAGCAGTAACAAAGGACCAACGAGGGAAGGAATATACAAATACGCCTTTTCAAAAAAGGGAATGTGAAGTTTGGTCAATGCCAGATAACGGTAGAAAGGGTCCTTAATGGTCAAGGAGGAGAGAGTGATGATGAATGCCATCCCACGTGTAAAAAAGAGACCCATCAAGGTCACGATGAAAGGTTCCACTTTCAGGTAGTGAATAATACTGCCTTGGGCAATCCCGAACGCGATGCCCATCAGCAACATCAATATCATTACGAGGACCGGATTGACACCTTTCAAGAGGATCGCGGCGGATGCGGCAGATGTCAAGGCGATCATACCTGCCACAGAAAGGTCGATCCCTTTGGTCAGGATCACAAATGTCATCCCAATGGAAACGATCAATAGACTGGCTGTATTGATAAACAGGTTAAAAAACACCTGGGGCTTCTGCATCTTGGGATACAACTGGCCGCCTGCATAATAGACCAGAACAAATATCAATATGGTCGTTAACAGAGGGCCATTATTCAAAAGGAATAATTTAATTCGTTGCGTCATGTCGGGGTCCTTTTCGATCCACAAGTCTGTTCAAGAATACACGAGCGTAATCAGAATAAAGGAGGATCACCACCAGAACAAGCACGGCTCGACCTGCCAACAAGGCATTGGCTGGCACGCCAAAGATGTACATGGTGATCGTGAAAGTCCAAATGATAAGAGCGCCAATGATGCTGGCGAGCAGGGAGAACCGGCCACCCGACATCAGAGTACCGCCAATAACAACCGCAAAGATCGCGTCCAGTTCATAATTGAGGCCAATATTGTTGGCATCAATCGCATGGATGTAGGAGCCGAGGATCAGTCCTGCAACAGCGCCACAGAAACCGCAAAATGTATAAGCAAACAATTTGACGTTCTTCTCGCTAATGCCACTGTAATATGTCGATTTGGAATTGAGCCCAACCGACTCGATAAACAGACCAATCGATGTTTTACGCACCAATACCCAGGCGATTATGTACACAAGCGCCACGATATACATTGAAACAGGTAACCCCAATATGAACCCGTTACCAAACCAAAAATAGGGCGTGTAATAAACGGTCATAATTTGCCCTCTTTCAATCAACTGGGCAATTCCGCGACCGGCCACCATCAAGATCAAGGTCGCCACCATCGGCGAGATTTTGGCCCGTGAAACCAGTATCCCGTTCCACAAACCGCACAGGGTACCAGCCAACAGAGTAACCACCACAACCAACCATAATGGAGTATTGGTCAAATTGGGATCTGCCGCCACAGCATTTGTTATTTCTTCATTACCAAACACTGGATTGATCAATACCGCGCCCATTCCAGCCGAGATGGCAATTACTGCGCCCACCGAAAGGTCAACGCCGCCGGTAGCAATGACCAGGGTCATTCCAAGGGCCACTAACATCAAGGGAGCTGAATTATTGAAAACGTCGATCAGATTCCCGTATAAATGGCCGTCCAGGATTCCGAGTTTAAAGAACCCCGGGGAAAAGATCGCATTAAAAATGAAAATCAAAGCCAGTGCAACCAAAGGCCAAAACAAACGATTTTCACGCATGCGTTTGAATAAAGGTGTATTGTTTTTCATAAAATCCCTGCCATTGTTTGGATAATGGTGTGATCATCTACATCGCCGGAATATTCAGCGGCTTTCTTATGGTCTCGCAGTACGATAATGCGGTTACTGGTGCGCAGTACTTCTTCCAACTCAGAGGATATGAAAATGATCGACTTGCCTTCCTCAACCAATTCCAATACCAACTTTTGAATTTCAGCTTTCGCCCCTACATCAATACCGCGGGTGGGTTCATCCAAGATCAACACCTGAGGGTCTGTTGCAAGCCAGCGCGCCAGAATGACTTTTTGTTGATTCCCACCACTTAAGTTTTTGACCAGCTGATCTGGCGATGGAGTGGCAATTCCCAAAAGTTCTATATACTTTTTGGCAATTTCATATTGTTTCTGAGTACTTATGAATTTAAACCATCCATAACGCGCCTGTAACGCCAGAATAATATTTTCCCGAATTGTTAGATCCCCTACAATACCCTCTGCTTTACGGTCTTCAGGACATAAGGCGATACCATTCTCAAGAGATTCCAAAGGTGAAAAATGCGTGATCTTTTTACCCCTTATTGTGAGAGAACCCGAATCAGGAGCATCAATACCAAAAATCAGGTTTGCGATTTCAGTACGGCCTGACCCTAATAACCCAGCAAGTCCAACGACCTCATTCGCATGTAGCTCTAAATCGATCGGTTCTATGGAACCTGAGAGGCCTAGTCCCTTCGCTTCAACAAGGACTTCTTTATCCTTCTTATTTTGTTCACTTTTTTGTTTGGCCTTTGACACTTCATCCAGATCAGTTAAACTGCGCCCTAGCATTTTGCTAATCAGTTCAATGCGAGGCAACGAAGCCGTATTATAAGTGCCAACCAATTTACCGTTACGCAACACAGTAATGCGGTCAGTTATTGTATAAACCTGGTCAAGAAAATGAGTAACGAAAACGATACCTATCCCCTCACTTTTTAGCTTACGTATCACATCGAAAAGTTGGGCAGTTTCATTAACATCCAAACTTGATGTGGGTTCATCGAGAATTAAGATTTTCGCAGAAGCAACTTCAAGAGAACGAACGATTGCCACCATTTGTTGAATGGCGACTGAAAAATTTCCCAACGGTTGTGTAACATCAATATCAACGTCAAGCCTTTTCATTGCCTGACGGGCCATAGCATTTAGTTTTTTCCAATCAATGCCGAAAAAGTTACGAGGTTCAAAACCAAGCATAATATTTTCAGCGACCGAGATATTCGTGCACAGATTAATTTCCTGATACACCGTGCTAATACCAAGTTCCTGAGAATGCTGAGGAGATCTAACGTGTATCAGGTTGCCATCCAATTCAATGGAACCTGCATCAGGATGCTCTACCCCCGTCAAAACTTTGATCAAAGTGGATTTCCCCGCTCCATTCTCGCCTATCAAGGCATGGACTTCCCCTTTTCGCAGGGAAAAATCGACATCCTCAAGGGCTGCAACACCAGGAAAGGATTTCTTGATCCCTTTCATATTTAGAATGTTTTGAGAATCTGCCATAATATTTTCACCTGTCTTTTATTTTATTCGGTATGTGTATCATACACAGGTTTGGTTTTGGGGAAGAAGCGGCGTTTTTTCAAACGCCGCTTCTTTATATTACGTGATCCCAGGAAATCTTAGTACAACAACACCTGGATAAATCTTTTAGTACTTGCGGGTCGGGAGCAATTCAGCCGCATTGTCAGGATAGTAAACGGTCTCGTTGGTGAGAACTTCGGCTTCGATCTGTTCGCCGTTCATAAGTTTGAGAGCCATTTCCATGACCTGCGGTCCAAGCAGAGGATTGCATTCAACGTCGGCCTGTACCCAACCATCAATCATCATCTGGAAACCACCACGGGTACCATCGACAGACACGATCTTGATTTCACCGGGTTTCACACCAGCGGCCTTCAAAGCTTCGACAACGGCCTGAGCCATACCATCATTGTGGATGAAGAAGCCGTCGATCTGGCCAGCGTATTTCTTCAAGAAAGCTTCAGCAACGGGCTTGGCTTCAGTCGGGTTGAAGTTACCAGTCTGGGAGTCCAAAATCGTGATGTTAGCATTGAGTGTTTCGCGGAAGCCCTTAGCACGGCCAGTTGCAGCGCCGGAGCCAGTGGTACCACTAATTTCAAGAACGTTACCACCTTCGGGCAGCAACTTGTTCATTTCTTCGCCAGATTTTCTACCTTCCAACACCATGTCGGAACCGATGTGGGAAACATACAGGGACTTGTCAGCAGAGACGGAACGATCAACAATGATGACAGGAATTTCTGCATCTTTGGCTTCTTGAAGGACTGCATCCCAACCATCTTCAACGACTGGGGGCAGAGCGATCACATCCACGCCTTGTTGAATACAAGCGCGCATGGCAGAGATCTGGTTTTCCTGCTTCTGTTGAGCATCAGAAAAGACCAATTTCACACCCAACTGTTCAGCGGTTTCCTTGAAGGAAGCGGTATTGGCAGTGCGCCAGTCACTCTCTGCACCAAGCTGAGGGTAGCACAAAGTCATGTCAGCGTAGGTGTAGGTTGTTTTCGCAGGAGCTTCGGTTGCAGCGGCGGGGGCTTCAGTAGCAGCGGCAGGAGCTTCGGTTGCAGCAGCGGGGGCTTCTTCGGTGGCAACAGGAGCCGGGGAACCACAGGCGGAAAGCATGAGGCTAGCCAGCATCAAAACAGCCAGCAAGTTGAAAAGCAATTTCTTAGACATTTTCTTCTCCTTATTATTAGATGGTAGGACCAAATGTTGGCGTTATAATCAATCGTAGACAGATTGCCTTCATTATTGATGGCAATCTCGTTCGGGAGCGTGCACCTCAGACGCCAATCTCGCGGTGTGCGCTTCCTTTTTGCTCAATCTAAAACTTTTCTATCAGATCACCTCCTTATTGATCCTGCTTGTTCCCTCAGGATACACAAATAAAATGGATGAGGTGGAAAATCAAACTCATCTAAGAGGAGTATGTTAGCGGTAACAATCTATTGCAAGGATACAGCTTTGCGGTATGAAAAGCCATGTTTTCTTTTTGGAAAGAGGTTGATTTTCTCATTGTGTTAACAAATAAAAAATTCATTACCCAAGTGGGTAATGAATTTTTAACGAAAAGAGTTAAATTTCTTTCGATTGCAATAATTACTCGTCAATTAATACTTACGGGTCAGCAAAATCTCGCTTGCATTCTCTGGAAAAAAGATCCCTTCGACCGAAGGCACCCTTTTAGGTATCGATTGACCATTAACAACTCTTAAAGCCAGTTCAAAAAATGATGGACCTAATAAGGGGTTACATTCTATGGTCGCATTTAATTTGCCAGCGATCATCGCCTCAAACGCCCCTCTAGCTGCATCCACGGAAACGATCTTGATATCCACCCCGGGCCTGAGCCCATATTCTTCAATGGCTTGAATCGCGCCAAGTGCCATATCGTCATTATGAGCAAATACAGCAGTGATCTGCTTCCCATATTTTTCCAGAAAACCCATCATGACCTCCCTCCCCCCTGCCAAAGTGAAATCACCCGTCTGCGAATCGATGACCTTTATGCCTGGGTAATCTTTTATAACTTCGCGGAAGCCTCTATAACGGTCATTGGCAGGCGCGGACCCTGGTGTCCCTGCCAGTTCAACAAGGTTTGCGTTCCCGTTTACCAGTTCAGCCATCACCCGGGCCGAATTACGTCCTTCCTCAAGGAAGTCCGAGCCAAGATAAGATACATACAAATCATCAGGGACATCTGCACGCCGATCCACTACGATAATGGGGATACCTGCATCCTTGGCTTCCTGGAACACTTCATCCCACCCCGTTTCAACAATAGGAGAAATTCCAATCACATCTACCTTTTGTACAATGAGTTTGCGTACCGCTTCGATCTGATTTTCCTGCTTTTGTTGGGCATCATAAAAACGGAGTTCTACACCCAATTGTTCTGCTGTCTCTTTGATCGAGTTGGTATTTGCTACTCGCCATTCACTTTCAGCGCCCAATTGTGCAAAACCGATAATAAGATCCTCATAGGTTTTCTCGGGTTTGGTCTCATCAACGGGACCAAGCTGTTCGGTAGAAGAAAGCGTGGGTTGTTGCGTACAGCTCACAGGTCCAAACAAAGACGCGAAAATGGCGAACAAAAACAAAATACGTGACATCTTCATCAACAGGGTTCCTTAATCCTAACCATCTACAAGGAGTTCATATCTTGCGTGGCGGTTTCCATTTTTGACGGGATCACTAAAGTGATACGGGTCCCTGTACCATATTCACTTTGAATGGAAAGCCCATACTGTTTACCGTAATACAAGCGGATACGATTGTTGACGTTGCCAATGCCGTAACCGCTTTCCATTTTAATCTCACCTGAGTCATCATTCAATTCATTGCGCAGGCGTGCAAGTTTTTCTGGCGTGAAACCAATGCCGTCATCTTCTACCTCAAGCAATATTTCATTCTCGTCTTTTCTTCTGGCGCGCACGCTAATCGTACCTCCACGCCTTTTGTTTTTAATACCGTGATACAAGGCATTCTCTACCAACGGCTGGAGAATTAACTTCAGGATCGTATTCTCTGCTACATCTTTATCTACATCGATCTTGAAATCGAGAATGTCGCGATACCGCATCTTCTGAATGGTCAGGTAACTTTTGATACGTTCGACCTCTTCACCAATGGTGATCCAGTCCATACCTTTACTTAAGCTGATGCGGAAGAATTTCGACAGTGCAGTAACGATCTTAACCACTTGGTCAGTCTTTTTGGATTCAGCCATCCAAATAATGGTGTCGAGAGTGTTATATAAAAAGTGCGGATTGATCTGAGCCTGGAGCGCACGCAACTCTGCCTTCTTGAGATTTTCCTGCTCCTTGATCTTGGAATCCAACAATTCCTTGATCTTACCGATCATGATATTAAAGCTCATCCCCAACTCTGTGATCTCGTCCACGTTATCACTGGTCATCAAGGTTTGAAGATCGTTCTTGGTGATAGTTGTGGTCACATCATGCAGTTTCTTGATGGGAGTGTAAATGCTCTTGGACAAGCTCCAAGCGGCTACAATCGCAAACCCTACCGCACTGAAGATCAAGATAATGGAAAAGACCTGCCAGCGTGCAAAACTCTCACGCATCACCTGGTATTGCCCTTCGGTGCGATTTACTTCATACAGCACATAGTTTTGAATGCTTTCATCCAGCACAGATGTTGAAAAACGGATTTTCTCCAGGACCGCTTCGTTCTCTGCGGCTGTGCTGTTATGCGCGATCTTATCCCCCATCAAATCCAAATCAGCTTTCAAGGACTGAAGTGTTCTGAGAACCAGATCCAGTTTCACTTTGGCGCGTTGTGAATCGGTGTTATCCATCATCCAGCGCACTTTGGTATCTACGGTGTCAATGATCTCATACTGTTTTCCGCTTGAAAATTCAACCTTTCCCGAAACGATCCTCCACATCTCATTGTCGATATCAGGCTTGACCCTGCCGCTAATACTATTGGCAGTTGTAATATTGGTGATGATGGCATCATATTGACGGCTATAACGCAACACCTGCAACATGGAAACGATATTTGTTGCCCCCATCAACAGGATCACAACACAGAGCGACGCGAGAATTTTTGTGCGAATAGACAGATTGATACCTGCCAAAAAATCGGCGAGCTTCCCAAAATATTTAAGTGGGACCCTGCCTGTTGAGCTTGCCTGCTCGCCTATCCTGGTCAGGACCTGCCTGAAATCAGGCGTTACTGTTTTTTGTGCCATGTCGCTCTCCTGCGAAGCAACTACAATTGCGATCTAAACTCAATCGGCGAAAGGCCGGTATGCTTCTTGAAAACAGAACTGAAATAATGAGGATCGTTATAGCCAACTTGATAGGCAATATCGGCTGATCTTAACGGTGTCATACGTAACAGTTCTTTGGCCTTGTTAATGCGGACCTCCGTCAAATACTCTTTGAAGGTTTGCCCGGTTTCCTGGCTGAACACCACGCTAAAATGACTGGCACTGAGATTTGCCTGTACCGCTACGGCACTTAGCGAAAGGTCTGGGTCTACATAATGACGTTCGATATATTCCTTGGCCTGATGGATCAGGGCTTTATACTGCCCTTTTGGTTGACCATCGCGATATGCCAACGCGTTGGATAAGATTTTATATACCTGTTCGCGCAATTGCTCAAGCGTTTTGATGCTGGACATGGTCATCTCGATAGAATCCAACTCTGGGATCACCCTATCGACATCTCCACCCAGGTCTTTCATCAATTTTGAAACAGCAAGAACAACATCGACAAAAATATAATTCTTGATCAGGTTCGATCTCAATGCCGTTTCACCCAACGGATGAAGGTAGGCGTTGAAAAACTCATCGATCTCATCCTTTGCGCCATAGTGCAAATAATTTTCAATGGCCGCTTTATCCAGATTGAATAATTCCGCCCGCTCCGCAGGTTGATCGATGCCAGACTTATCCACGCCGGTTGCATCCTGAATCCGCGCCAAGGCTTCCACAAATGACTGGCAGATATCTGCGATGCGGTTCTTCGTAGTCCCCATACCTACGATCAACTTGTATTGCGTCTTTGCTACGTCCCGCCTGATCTCATCAATGAGAATATCCCGCTCTTCTTCAAGGTATTCGGGAGTTCCGCCCTTCATAATCAAAACCAGATCTCCCCAATCCCTTCTGAGCATAAAGATGTCTGGATTTTTTTCAACCAACCCCATGATGAGGCTTTGAATCTGTTGGTATTCACCATGTTCATATGGTTCTGCACGATTAACAGGTTCAATTTTTAAGATCGCAACCAGATAATGACGAGCGATCAGGTTAAGCCCAAGTTCCTGACCATTCTCGATGGCATCTGCGGGAGAAACTGCCCCTACAACCAATTTGAATAACAATCGTTCGCGAAGCACGGCACGATTTTCCTCGGCCTGCTCTTGCAGTTTCTTCAAACTTTCCCGTTCTTTTTTTTCCTGATCCAGTAACACAGTCAATTTCTGGAGCGCTTTTTGCAGGTTTTGCACCGTGATAGGCTTCAACAAATAATCGGTGACCCCAAGCTTGATAGCCTGTTGAGCATACTCGAACTCATCGTGTCCACTGAGAATAATGATCTTCACCCACGGCATGCGTTCACGCATGATCTTGCTCAATTGCAACCCATCCATGAACGGCATCTTGATGTCTGTGATCAGAACATCGGGCTGGGCCGCACGCAATAATGGCAATGCCATTTCACCATCGGCCGCTTCGCCACAGAATTCAAACCCGTTGGCGCCCCAATCCACGTTATCGCGGATGCCTTCACGGGTGATGATCTCATCTTCAACAAAGAAAACCTTATACGGCATATTCGTTATCTTTCAAATTATCCCGGATACCAAATCTTGCGCGGATCATTCTTTGCCCGCACATAATCAAATGCCGAGTCGATCATTTTTTTCATATCATATTCGGGCCGCCACCCCAGTAAAAATTTAGCCTTTGTATTATCCAACCAGGTCGAGTGATATTCCGTTTTGATCTCAACAGTTGGCAACCCGCGCGTTATGTTTAGATACTTACCCATCTCACCATAATCAATGGGTTCATCCATACTGATATTGAAGAGTTGTTGCCGTGCTTTTGGATGATCGACCGCCAGCAAAATGGCGCTGACCAAATCGTCAACGTGGACAAAGTTTCGTTTGACGGGAACAGCTTGCGGGTCAAGCATGACCGGAACTGCTTCCGTCCGAATTAACTCATCTACACTTTGAGCGTCCACCAGATCACGCCAACGCGGTCCGCCAAAGACATCTTCTCCAAAAGAAAGTTGATACTTAAAGTCATCCTTCTCCATGATCCATGGCGCGCGCAAACAACAACCATTGAGATAGTATTGAATGTAATACTGTTCGAGCATCACTTCTTCGAGAACTTTTGAAAGCGCGTAACAACCTTCATACGCCGAATGTTTTTGCGTTTCAGTGACAGGGATCGGGTGCTGATAAACGAAATGACCAACACCTGCATCGCCACCAACCATAATGAACTGTTGAAAAGTGGGACTGGTTCGGCACGCTTCGAGCAACCAGAACAACCCTTTGACCGCTACATCCATGATCTGCTCAGGCGTTTCCTTTACAGTCGCCAGATGTAAAACATGGGTGACACCGTCCATCGCTTTTTCAACGACATCACGATGTTCGATGGAGCCGTGAATATTTTCGATACGTGTGTGAGGTTCAAGTTCACGGTTATGACATAATGCTCGCACAGTGAACGAATCAAATTTCGGGTCGGATAACAAACGATCAACAAACACCCTCCCCACTTTACCTGTTGCACCCGTGACTAAAATGATCTTAGTCATTGAAATTCCTTATTTGCATTTCGTCCACTGACCGTTCGCCTTGCTGGATTCAATAGCACTGAAAACGAACTTCAATCCCATCAAGCCATCGAACGAGTTCGGGAAGTACGTTGCCAACGGGTCCGCTTGTTTTCCAGACCTTCGTGCGGCAATTGCTTCTGCCGCATCGGAATAGATATTGGCAAAGCCTTCGTGGAATCCTTCAGGGTGACCGGCCACGATACGTGTAGATCGTTTTGACAATGGAAGAGTACCCGGTCCATTCGGTGTTCGGTTCTGCGACGGCGCACCCAACTGCTTGAACGTGAGCGCTTGCGGAAATTCCTGCATCCATTCGAGCGAGCCTTTCGTCCCACTGACACGAATACGCAAGCAATTTTCAACTCCCGCCGCGGCTTGTGTCACCCAGAAAACTCCTCGGGCAGAATTGTTAAATCGGAGCAGTGCCCCGCCAAAGTCATGCACGAGGCGACCGGGGACGATGTTGCCAATTTCAGCAGAGACTTCGTCCACTTCCAATCCAGTGATGAAACGCGTGAGATTATGTGCATGCGAACCGATATCGCCCATCACCAAAGAGGGGCCTCCGCGAACGGGATCAAATCTCCACGAGGAGGACGGATCGGGCTTGCTTTCGTCTGCTTTGCCCCCCTGAACATATTCCACCTGAACGAGCCTGATCGTGCCAAGCTGTCCATCTTCAACCATTGCCTTCGCCTGACGCACCATTGGATAACCTGTGTAATTATGCGTGAGGCAAAAGACCAAACCAGTCTCTTGCACCTTTTTATGAAGAGTTTCGGCTTCTTCGAGTGTGTTGGTCATGGGCTTGTCACAAATGATATCGAAGCCACGTTCGAGTGCGTACA
Source organism: Candidatus Defluviilinea proxima (assembly GCA_016721115.1). Lineage (NCBI taxonomy): Bacteria > Bacillati > Chloroflexota > Anaerolineae > Anaerolineales > Candidatus Villigracilaceae > Candidatus Defluviilinea > Candidatus Defluviilinea proxima. The sequence goes on along the minus strand of JADKIW010000001.1, from coordinate 1,670,791 downwards.
TGGCATATTCATAGTGACTGTCGTTGGGGGTCATGATGGCAATCACATCCGCGCCATCTTTGCGTACGGATTCTTTATCGAGCATTTCCTGTACGTTGGAATACAAACGATCAGAAGGAAGGCCGATCTCCAGCGCATCTTTTCTAGATTTCTCAAGATTCGAGGAAAGTATGCCTGTAACGATCTCATACCGATCATCAAGCCTTGCCGCTTGCCGATGCATGGCTCCAATAAATGACCCCGACCCGCCACCAATGACAGCGAGGCGAAGTCTGCGTCCTAACATTTCGATCACTGGATTCAATCCCATGTTATTTCTCCTCTGCCAGATATGCACGAATTGCTTGAACAACCAATTTATGATCTTCTTCTTGTGGCAATCCAGAGACTGTGACGGTACCAACAATACCTGTACCTTTGACGATCACAGGGAAACATCCCCCATGCGGAGCGTATTCACTTTCAGATAGCAAGTATGCTTCTTCGATACGCTTACCTTTACTCTTTAACTGTTGTCCAATATAAAACGAACTATGCCCGAATCTGTATACAAGACGAACCTTACGCTTTACCCACTCATCGTTATCTGCAGAGGCGCCACGCAAACTGACATGGAATAATTGGCGCGACCCAAATGTGATATCAATCGTTACGGGCAATCCATCTTTCATGCATTGTTCCGCTATCCGGCTTCCCAACTTCCAGGCAGTCTCTTCGTTGAAACTTGTAAATTGAAGTTCTTGTTCTTCGCTGAGTAATTGTTTCAATATATCGTCCATATCAACATCCTTAGACAATAAAGGTGACAGCCTCTTTGAAGAAACCGTCACCTTTTGATTAGTTTACATCTATTCGATTACTATCCACTCTTGTTCTTGTTGTAGACATCGAACAAGACCGCGACCAACAAAACTACACCTTTAACAACCTTCTGCCAGTCGATACCAACGCCCATAATGGACATACCATTATTCAGAACACCGATCAGAAAAGCGCCAACCAATGCACCAATCACCTTACCGACACCACCGCTAGGTGATGCGCCTCCGATGAAACAGGCTGCGATAACATCCAACTCCATACCGTCTCCCGCATTCGGTGTGGAACTATTCAGGCGTGCCGCAACGATCAAGCCAGCCAGAGAAGCAAGAACACCCATGTTGATGAATGTATAGAACAACAAGCGCGGTGTATTGACACCTGAAAGTCGGGCCGCTTTTTCGTTGCCACCCATTGCGTAAATACGGCGGCCAATCACTGACGAACTCGTAATGAAGGAATAAAACGAGATCAACACAAAAAGGAGGACTAGCACATTGGGAAGTCCTTTATAGGAAGCCATCAAATAGCACAATCCCATGACTGCCGCGGTGATCCCGATATTTTTGACAACAAAGAAATAGAACGGTGTTACCTCAAAGCCATATTTCTGTTGATTTCTTCGGGCACGCAGATCCAGCCATATCAGCAACACGGAAAGGATCACCCCGATCAACATGGTAGTGATGTGAAACCCTTCGTATTGAAAAAAGTCCGGAATAAACCCAGAACTGATGTTTTGAAACCCTCTGGGAAACGGCCCCACAGACTCTCCCCGAAGTAGGGCAATGGTCAGACCACGAAAGATCAACATACCCGCCAAAGTAACAATGAAGGCTGGGATCTTCAAATACGCAACAAAGTAGCCATGAAAAGCTCCAATCGCCGCTCCCAACAACAGGGAAAGTATAACAACTAGAACCCAATTCATATCGTACCGGACGATCAGTACACCCGCGAGTGCTCCAATCACAGCGACAACCGAGCCCACAGACAGATCGATCCAGCCGGTAATAATGATCAACAACATGCCTAACGCCATGGTGATAACGTAGCTGTTCTGTAGAACAAGGTTGGTGATATTTACAGGCTTCATGAGTACGCCATCAGTCTGAACCTGGAAGAACACCATGACCGCAATAAGCGCGATCAACATACCATATTCACGAACATTATTCTTGAAAAGCGTCGAAAGAGTTTTCATTGTTCCACTACCTCTTGTTGAGTCATAATGTATTTCATTACTTTTTCCTGAGATGCTTCGCTGGCGGGCATTTCACCAACAATTTTGCCATCACGCATTACGTAGATGCGATCACAAACCCCCAAAATTTCCGGCAGTTCTGATGAGATCAAGATGATCCCTTTTCCTTCACTGGCAAGACGATTGATAATGGTATAGATCTCGTATTTCGCTCCAACATCAATACCACGTGTAGGCTCATCAAGGATCAAAATCTCCGGGCTTGCAAACAACCATTTACTAAGTACAACTTTCTGCTGATTACCGCCAGAAAGATTAAGAGCGAGTTGCTGAATGCTGGAGCACTTAATATTAAGCTTATCGCGATACTCGCTGGTAACCTTCATCTCTTGAGGTTCATTGATCACTTGGCGAGTTGAAATTTCTTCAAGATTTGCCAGAGTGATGTTATTTTTGACCTCCTGGATCAGGACCAGTCCATATGCTTTTCGGTCTTCCGTTGCATAAGCAATTCCATTCTCAATGGCTTTATCAATAGTGGTGATATCCACTTCTTTACCATTTCTATAAGCCTTGCCACTAATACGGGTGCCGTAAGCATGGCCGAAAATACTCATCGCCAGCTCCGTTCTTCCAGCACCCATCAACCCCGAAATCCCAACTACTTCGCCCTTACGGACGTTAATGTTCACGTTTGTACTTACTTTACGATCCTCGTGGATGGGATGATAAACATTCCAATCCCGCACTTCAAAAATAACTTCTCCGATATTCTTCTCACGTGGCGGGAAGCGATGGGTTAGATCGCGTCCAACCATGCCACGAATGATCCTATCTTCTGTAATAACATCTTTATGACAATCCAAAGTTTCAATTGTCGCGCCATCGCGCAAAATAGTGATCGAATCGGCTACTTTGGATACTTCGCTTAATTTATGAGAGATCAAAATCGAGGAAATTCCATGTGATTTGAATTGAAGCAATAGCTCAAGAAGTTTCTCACTATCATTTTCATTTAAAGACGCTGTCGGTTCATCCAGAATGAGAAGCTTGACCTCTTTTGCCAAAGCTTTGGCAATTTCAACCAACTGTTGTTTCCCTACGCCCATATCTGTGATCAGTGTACTAGGCGATTCGTGCAACCCCACTCTATCCAATAATTCTTTTGTTCTTGAAATAGATTCGTTCCAATCGATCACGCCATTTTTAGCACGTTCATTACCAAGAAACAGATTCTCAGCTACAGAAAGAAAAGGAATCAGCGCAAGTTCCTGGTGGATAATGACAAGTCCGACCTTTTCAGATTCAGTAATATCCCGGAATCGGCATTCCTTGCCTTGAAAGTAAATCTCCCCTTGATAGGTACCATATGGATATATGCCGCTTAACACTTTCATCAATGTTGATTTCCCCGCTCCATTTTCCCCTACCAAAGCATGTATCTCTCCCTGGGTCACGCTGAAACTCACATTATTAAGCGCTTTTACACCAGGGAAAGTCTTTGTGATATTGCGCATTTCCAAAATAGCATCAGACATGGTTTACTCGTCCTTGACGTACATAATGTGAAATTAATTATTTTAGGTCTAATTTTAATACAATATGATGGTTTTTCAAGAAAACATCTTCTCGTGAAACGACGGTTACAAACTCAGGGCTTCCGCTCCATCAGCAATAGTATTTGCTGACTTTGCCCAAATTGTTTCTTCGTACAATCAACATTCTGTCGCCTGATTTGCAAAACAAGAAAAGCATCACAGAAATGTGTGAGGGCATTTCTGCCCTCACACATACAACACAATTTATTTCAGGTCTTCAGCTTTGATATAGCCAGTATCTACCAATTCTTTCTGGTAGTTGTTAATATCAACGCTAATGGGGGTCAACAAGTAGGAAGGCACAACCTTGACAAGGTTGTCATAGGTCTTGGTGTCATTGATCTCAACTGTCTCACCCTTCAGAGCCTGATCAGCCATCTTGGCGGCTTGTTTGGCAAGAACGCGAGTGTCCTTGAACACGGTATAGGTTTGTTCGCCAGCGATAATGGACTTGACGGAAGCAACTTCTGCATCCTGACCGGTCACGATCGGGCATGGCTGTTCGGGTGTGCAATAACCAACACCCTTCAGGGAGGAAAGGATACCGATGCTAAGGCCATCGTACGGGGAAAGAACGCCGTCAACACGCTTATCGGTGTAGTACGCGCTCAGAAGGTTGTCCATGCGAGCCTGAGCGGTTGCAGCAAGCCAGCGCAAAGTACCGACTTTGTCCATACCCATTTGACCACTTTGGATAACGATTGTGCCGTCATCGATGAAGGGTTGGATAACAGACATAGCGCCATCATAGAAGTAGAAAGCGTTCGTGTCATCGGGGGAACCACCGAAGAGTTCAACATTGAAGGGGCCAACACCAGCGGGAGCTTTTTCGCCGGGTTTCAGACCGAGGCCTTCAAGGAGTTGAGTGCCCTGGATGACGCCCACACCGAAGTTATCGAAGGTGGCGTAGTAGTCAACATTCGGGGTCTTGGTGATGAGGCGGTCATAGGAGATCACAATCGCGCCGTTGTCATGAGCCTTCTGAAGAACATCAGAGAGAGTCGTGCCATCGATGGCTGCGATCACGAGAACCTTGGCACCCTTGGTGACCATGTTTTCGATCTGCGCCAACTGATTGGGGATGTCATTGTCAGCAAATTGCAGGTCGGTTTCGTAACCCATGGCCTGGAATTCTTTGACCATGCTCTCGCCGTCAGAGATCCAGCGGGTTGAGCTCTTGGTCGGCATGGAGATACCAACCAACTTCTTTTCGGATGCGGAAGAACTACCACCACCACAAGCAGTGAGGACGAGGCTGGCAAGCACCAGTACAGCCAGCAAATTGTAGAGCAATTTCTTAGACATTTCTTCTCCTTATATATTTGGATACAGAATATTTATGTTGGCGTATCGATCAGGCAAAGACAGGGCAATGAAAACAGCAATGATGCGGTCCTGCCGGGAATGAGCACATTAGACGCCAATGAACCAATGTGCGCTTCCTCTTACATTGAACGTTATTTTTTCTTACACCACCTCCTTCCAATTTAATTTGCCAAGATACATAAACAACACAGAAAAATACTCAGACCAATTTCGAGCTTTCACGAACAACAAGAACAGGCCGAATAAAATCCGACTTGGCAATAATAGGGGTGTTTTCCTGTGCAGCCTGTATCATCTCTACTACATTTTGAACTGACTGCTCTCCAAGTAACTGAAGGTCTTGAGAAATAGTCGTAAGCGATGGGTAGAAATATGCAGACTCTGCAATGTTGTCAAAACCAACTACTGCCAATTGTTCAGGGACACGAATGCCACGCCGCAACGCTTCCCGTAAAACACTTAAAGCCATCTGATCATTACCAACAAAAATAGCATCCATATCTGGAAACAACTCAAGCAATTGACAAAACGCTTGTTCACCACTAGATGAAGACCAATTCCCCTCAGTACAATGCTTTTCTGAAATATCAAAACCAGCCGCAACGAGCGCCTCACGCCACCCACGCTTCCGCTCATCTGCCTCCCACCAACCCCGTGGACCAGAAATATGTCCAATATTTTTTCGTCCACAATCCAGTAAATGCTGTGTTGCCATCACACCGCCCCAGTAATTATCCGTTGCAATACTGGCGATATTACTTCGCGGTTGCATCGCAATAAACAAAAACGGCACCGGAAACTTTTCAAGACGATCATCAACCCAAGCATGATTATCAGCGATCTCCGGAGCTACCCACAGAACACCGTCCACCTGACGAGCAAGAAGCGAGTCAATCACATCGTCAATTCTGTTGGCATCCAAACTATCAAGCTCTTTCATCAAAAGCATATAACCAAGTTCATCTGCCTTATCAGCTATCCCATTTAGGGTACGCGAAGGCCCAATATATTTCAACCCAAAAGTGACTACACCTAATGTATAACTGCGTTGTTGGCTTAAACTTCGTGCAAGAGTGCTAGGGCGATACCCCAACTGCTCAACCACTTCTTCCACCCTTTGTCGTGTCTCATCTGAAACATAAGAGAACTTGTTCATCACACGTGAAACCGTCTGCGTAGAAACGCCTGCGGCTTGCGCTACATCTTTGATCGTGACACGCTTTGACCTATCGGACTGAATCACACAATTCTCTCTTATTATGTTATCGATAACATGTTATCGATAACATAATAACAAAAACGCCTGCCAGAGTCAAGAGGTTGATTTTAATGCCTCTACTAAGCTAATTTGTATGACATTAAGACTCGCGCCTCAAGCCCTAAGGGACGTCTGCTACTACAGCCCAAACCTTTTACAGCGCTGGCGCAAAGTAACTATCCCCCATTACACAAATCAACATCACAACCGGTGTTGTCACTCAAATCAAACGTGATGTAGACAGAAATAAAAATGGCAGGAACCCGGGGTTGATCCCAAGTCCCTGCCATCGTTAGTGATCTCGCACTACTTACTTTGTTTCCTGTGCAAACGCATCTTCTACTGCCTGCGCCGCTTCCTCAGGTGTCAGTGCGCCAGCAAAAAGGGCCTGTACATTGTCATTAACGACAGAACCAAGCGCTGGGGGCAAAGCTTGATCGTAATACAATTGGAAATATTTCGCCTGCCCGGTCTTCTCTTGAATGGTAAGCAGATAGGGGTCTGTCACGCCTGAAGCACCCTTCACAACCGGCAAAGCTCCTCCATTTTCGGCCATACGAGTCGCTTGCTCAGCAGCTGACAAATACTTCAAGAAATCAACAGCCTCATCAGGTGCGTTCTTTCCAACAGCATAACCGTTACCACCACCGTAGCCATCAGAAGGATCGCCAGCGCCACCTTCAACCATCGGGAAACCAAACCAGGCTAAATTGTCGCCAATGCCTTGCTTGCTCTCGCTGTTATCCTTTTGAACCGCCGGTGCCCACTGTCCCATAAGTTCCATGGCTGCTTTTCCATTACCAACAGCTGTTGCTTCATCGCCATAGGTAGCGGAAAGGAATCCATCCTGGAACGGTTCAAGCTGAGCCAATTCCTGAAGTTTCTTGCTTGCTTCAATGATACATGGATCTGTAAATGAACCCGTGCGTGTAATTGCCGCCGCTTCGAAACCTGCCTGTCCGCAGATACGGGTAATCAGATAACCCCACCAGAAATGGCCGGGCCACTTATCGCCTTCACCGATTGCGATCGGTGTAATGCCAGCAGCTTTAAGTGCTTTCACATCGTCAAGGAGTTCCGTCCAGGTTGTGGGAGGAGCATCAATTCCAGCTTGAGCAAACAATTCCTTGTTGTACCAGAAACCAACCATACCCATGTCCGTTGGTACACCATAGACTTTGCCCAAGTATGAGTACACACCTAATGGGCCAGGGCTAATTGTGGAACGCCATGCACCACCATCAGCATCCATTTCAGGGGTAATATCTCTCAACAAGTCTGCTTTGGCGTATTCATTCATTACACCGCCACCCCAGCTATGAAAGATATCAGGGGGTTCACCAGATTGCATAACCGTTGCCATCTTGGTCTTGAAGGCCTCGTTCTCAAGAATTGTGATCTCAATATTTACATTCGGGTGGGCCGCCATATATTCATCGGCAAATGCTTGATACAACTTGGTATCTTTTTCAGCAGTTCCTATGTGCCACCAAGTGACGGTAACCTTTTCAGCCGTGGACGGAGCTTCGGTAGCCATTGGGGCTTCTGTGGCCGCCGGTTGAGCAGGAGCCTCTGTAGCTTGCACAGGCGCTTCTGTTGCTGTAGGCTTGGCACCACCGCATGCGGAAAGCGCAAATGCAACGATAAGCAAGAAACTAAAAACAGTATAAATCTTGCGAGACATTTTCTTCTCCTTATGTAGATTATCGGTAAACAACTAGTAAACATTTAAACTGTAAGTGAGACAACGCATTAACCTATAACTTGATAATAGTTAGCTCCTTTCTTTACGATGGAATCCACTAACAACAGACAGAGTTGGCATGAACTGTTTAGCCAGCCTTCTCCCTTGGAACAGATGTTGAACTACGGATAATTAATTCTGTTGGCAACTCAATTCGGCCTGCATCCTTGTCAGGGTTCTTCAAGATCCCCAACAGGATTTGTGTTGCAACACGCCCCATTTGTTCCAAGGGCTGTTGTATTGTGGTTAAGGGTGGGTAAACCATTGCTGATTGTTGTATATTATCGAAACCGATCACAGATACATCATTGGGAATTCGTAGACCACGACTGCGTATGGCATCCATTGCACCCATGGCCATAAGGTCATTCGAGGCGAAGATCGCTGTTGGAGCATCAGGGAGGTCGAGTAAGGTAGATGCCCCCGCATATCCATCAGATTGAAGAAAATCTCCCTCGTAAACCAAACCAGCTTCTTCGTTAAGATGATGCGTGCGTAAAGCAGAGCGATATCCATTTAGGCGTTCTTGTGAACAGCCAAGATCCATCGAGCCCGTAATACATCCGATTCTTTTGTGACCCAGCTTGATGAGATACTCTGTTGCACTGTATCCACCCTGCCAATTGGTCGCCCCAACTGTTGGATGTGAGACACTGCTTCCCTGATGGTCAATGAGAACAAATGGAAAATGATGGCGCGCCAAGGTGTCCGTATAGGCATCGAAACTACGCGGCAAGACGATCAACAGGCCATCCACCATGCCTTGTACCATATTGGCAACATAACCCGCTTCTTTTGCCGCTGTACGATGTGTTGTAAAAAGCATTAACTCTAATTGGTGTAAGGCAAGCTCAACATCAATGCCGTGTAAGATCTCCCCGATATAACCTGTGGCTAGGTCAGGAACCAATACACCGATCACATTGGTTTTCATAGCCTTTAACCCTCTTGCCTGACGATTAGCGACATACCCCATATCTTGAATTACTGCAGAAACGCGCTCACGAGTTTCTGGCGCAACATGTATATCATTGTTGAGTACGCGCGAAACGGTCCCCAGAGATACCCCAGCCTTTTTGGCAACTTCTACGATGGTTACTTTAGGAGATGACAAGTTATTTCCAATCTATGGAAACGTTTTCAAGTAAAACAAACGTAATATCTATGCAATTCATTGTTTTTATTGACTTTTCAAATATTCTAGGAGATAATTTGCGCTCTATATGGAAACGTTTCCACATGTTATCAAATGATTCCCGACAAGTCAAGCATTTTTTTCCACAAAACTCCCCATTGCTTGGGAAGCTGGAATTAAAGTAATCAACCCTAACTGTTTTGGAGGTTACATTTTCAACCATGACAAACACTCAAGCAAAGCGTTACCCAAACTTCATTGGTTCTTGGCAAACATCAGAAAAAGGAGCTTTTTTCGAAAACCATAACCCAGCCGACTACAACGAGGTTATTGGCCTTTTCCCAATGGCAACACTGGAAGACACCAAGAACGCAATTGACTCTGCACGCACCACTCTGCCTGCCTGGTCAAAGACCCCTGCCCCAACGCGCGGAACCATCCTCGATAAAGCCAGCCAGATTCTCACTGCGCGGCTTGATGAAATCGCCACCGCCCTCACCCGCGAAGAAGGCAAGACGCTCGCCGAGGCAAAGGGAGAAGTTACTCGTGCACGTGACATCTTCAAATATTATGCAGGCGAAGGCTGGCGCTATGGCGGACAAGTTCTCCCCAGTTCCGTGACCGATGAATTGCTTTATACACGCCGCGAGCCTTTAGGCGTAGTCAGTGTCATCACCCCGTGGAACTTTCCCATCGCTATCCCTGCATGGAAAATTGCACCCGCGCTCATTTATGGAAACACAGTTGTTTTCAAACCAGCGGAAGATGCGCCTCACACAGCATTGCTGTTGGTTGAAGCTCTCGCGGAAGCGGGACTCCCCTCTGGTGTCATCAACTTCCTCACAGGTGACGGTGCATTGATCGGAACCGAGATGGCAAGCAATCCCCATGTAAATGGAATTACTTTTACGGGTTCACACAACACAGGTACGAAGGTCTATCAAAACGCGATCAAGAACATGGCACGCGTGCAATTGGAAATGGGCGGAAAGAACGCGCTCGTCATTTTGAAAGATGCAGACTTGGAACTCGCCGTCAAACTCGCTATCACTGGCGGCTTCGGACTTACAGGTCAGGCTTGTACTGCAACAAGCCGCATCATTGTTGAAGAAGAAATCGCAGATGCATTTGTCTCTGCGCTCACCACTGCGACAAAGAATCTCAAAGTCGGTAACGGACTTGAAAGCGGCATCAACATGGGTCCGCTTGTGAATCAAGATCAACTGCAAACAAGTCAAACCTACATGGCACTCGGTCAAAAGGAGGGCGCGAAGTTATTGATCGGTGGCGAAGTGGAAGGTGGCAAAGGTTACTTTGCGCAAGCTACCATCTTTGATCACGTCGAGCCGACCATGCGCATCGCTCAAGAGGAAATCTTCGGTCCTGTTATCAGTATCATTCGCGCGAATGGCATCAATGATGCAATAGAGAAAGCCAACGCTATCAGCTTCGGTCTCTCTGCGAGTGTGGTCACTAACAATTTAAAAGAAGCCTTCGCCTTCGCTAATCAAATTGATGCGGGCGTGGTCAAGATCAACGAGCCCACCACGGGACTCGCCCTCAACGCTCCGTTCGGCGGTTTCAAACAATCCAGTGCCAACACTTTCAAAGAGCAAGGACAAGCCGCCATGGATTTTTACACGCGCACGAAAACGATCTATATCAACCATGGATAATATATTTGACGTTCAGACTCACGCATCAGGACCGACGGGAAGTCTGCCTCTGTCTCCCGAATTCTTGACCAATGCCCCCAGCGGAGACGTCTTCGGCTGGACGCAGGACGCGGCAATGGGATGGTCTCCCTCTGACCTCGGCAAAGACGAGTACCTCATCCTCAGCACACAAGGCGGCATCCGCGCGGAAGATGGCTCCCCCATCGCGCTCGGCTATCACACGGGACATTATGAAGTGGGGTTGCTTGCCCAAGCCGCGGCGCGTGAATTCAAAGCACATAACAAGATCCCATTTGCAGGTTTTGTCAGCGACCCATGTGATGGACGCACACAAGGCACAGCAGGCATGATGGATAGTCTCGCCTATCGCAATGACGCGGCGACTGTCTTACGAAGACTCATCCGTTCCCTCCCAACTCGAAAAGGCGTGCTGGGCATCGCCACTTGCGACAAAGGTCTGCCCGCGATGATGATGGCGCTTGCCGCGCAGAAATCTTTGCCATGCATCATCGTCCCTGGCGGCGTGACCTTGCTCCCCGAACAAGGCGAAGATGCAGGCAAGATCCAATCCATCGGCGCACGTTTCGCCCATGGACTCATCACACTCGAAGAAGCCTCCGACTTGGGATGCCGCGCCTGCGCCTCGCCTGGAGGTGGCTGTCAGTTTCTTGGAACAGCAGCAACAAGTCAAGTCGTGGCGGAGGCATTAGGATTTTCTGTCACACATTCCGCGTTGGCTCCATCAGGTCAACCAATATGGCTCGATATGGCGAAGCGATCTGCAAACGCGTTGATGGCAATGTCAGCAAATCACATCAACACCAGTGATATTCTCACCGCAGACTCAATTCACAATGCCATGGTCGCGCATGCGGTATTTGGCGGAAGCACGAATTTGTTGTTGCACATCCCCGCCATCGCACATGCCGCCAAACTCCCCCGCCCCACTGTGGACGATTGGTCACGCGTCAATCGCTCCACACCGCGCCTTGTTGACGTGATGCCAAACGGACCGACTGGCTATGGCACCGTGCAAGTCTTCCTTGCAGGTGGCGTGCCTGAAGTGATGTTGCATTTGCGGGAATTGGGATTGTTGAAACTCAACGCTCGCACCGTGAACGGAAATACATTGGGCAAAGCACTTGATGAATGGCAAGCAAGCGAACGCCGCCAGAAACTTCGTGAGCGATTGCAGGAACTCGATGGCATCAATCCCGACGATGTCATCATGAATCCAACCAAAGCCCGCGAGCGTGGACTGACCAGCACGATCACATTTCTCACGGGCAATCTCTCGCCGCAGGGAGCTGTCATCAAAAGTACCGCTATTGACCCAAGCGTTGTGGATGCCGATGGTGTCTATCGCAAAACAGGTCCCGCCCGCGTCTTTACCAGCGAGCGCGCCGCGATTGCTGCGGTCAAAGGTTTGAGCGAAAATCCCGTTAAGGCGGGCGATATCATCGCACTCATCGGTTGCGGTCCCATGGGCACGGGCATGGAGGAGACCTATCAACTCACATCTGCATTGAAATATCTGCCTCACGGCAAAACCATCGCACTCATCACCGATGCGCGTTTCAGCGGTGTCAGCACAGGCGCATGTATCGGTCACGTGGGACCCGAGGCGTTGGCAGGTGGTCCACTTGGAAAGTTGCGGGATGGCGATACGGTTCAGATCATCATTGACCGAGTCAATCTTTCGGGAAGTTTGGATGTGCTCAACGTTGACCTAGATTCTCGCTCGGCTCATCCTGACTTGAAACTGAATCCTGACCTACCAGAAGATACGCGTCTGTGGGCTTTACTTCAAAACATCAGCGGCGGCACATGGGGTGGATGTGTGTATGATGTGGATGCGATTGTGGAAAGGCTCGACGATAGACCATAGACGATGGACCATGGTCAACGGTCTATCGTCCATGGTCTGTTATTGAAACTGACTTAATCATAGGAGATACCCTTATGTTACTCACAAAACACAAAACAACGAACGGATCACGCTGGGCAGTGGATGGAAAATTTCTTCCGCCGAGTTTGAACTTAAGCACATTGCTTGAGATGTCGCGTGTGGAAATGAATCAGATTCTGAAAACTTTATCGAAGGCTGAATCAGCCGTCGGGACGGAAGAGGCGCCAATCGATCCACAGCAGGAAGTGTGGGCGGCAGGAGTTACGTATTTGCGAAGCCGCGATGCACGCAAAGCGGAATCCACCGTAGCGGATATGTATCAGAAAGTCTATGAGGCAGAGCGCCCCGAAATTTTTTCGAAGTCCATGGGCTGGCGCGTTTCGGGAAGTGGTACGCCCATAAGAATTCGTAAGGATAGCAAATGGAATGTGCCAGAACCTGAAATGGTGTTGGTGGTCAATCGTTATAACGAGATCGTGGGATATTGTGCGGGCAACGATGTTTCGTCGCGTGATATTGAAGGCGAGAACCCGTTGTATCTGCCACAAGCAAAAATTTATAATGGCTCATGCGCACTTGGGCATGGCATTTGGTTGTGCGAGCCTGAAACGATCAAGGATATTCCGATCAAGTTGACAATTCGCCGCGCGAACGAAACGATCTTCAACGGTGAGGCGAACACATCCACCATGAAGCGGACATTGCCCGAACTGGTTAATTTCCTCACACGCGAATTGGATTTTCCGCAGGGCGTGTTCTTGATGACGGGCACATGCCTTGTGCCAGATGATTTCACTTTATTGCCTGATGACGTGGTTGTGATCCAAGTGGGCGAAACCCAGATCGAAAATCAAGTTAAGGCTTAGAATATGCTCTAGTAATCTCTAACTTAAACTTGACACTATATCAAAAGAGGAAAATATAAATGAATATGGCCAATGAGGCAAAGAAATGGCTTCTAATGTTAGTTTTCTTTGCCTTATTGAGTAACTGTAACACTTTCTCAGCACCCAGCCAAACAGCTACGATTACTCCTATAACCATAAGTACTTTAAATATAACTTTCCCGTTCCCTACGCCTTCACTTACGCCCCCACCTACATCAACACCAATTACATCGACACCAACGCACGAGTTGAAAACTATAGCTACGTCAACTGACATTTTTTCGCCAACACTACAAAACCACCGAGTTCTCAGTCTAAACATGGAATTCCCGAAGAACTTGAACTTGGATGAATGGGCACTTACCCAAAACTATGATTTAGAACGAATCAAAGAGGGGTACAAAAGTTTATACAACTACAATATTTTTCCAAGTCCGCTAATTCGTGGCGATTACAATAAAGTTATGTTGAACGGGCACGAACTCACAGCAAAAGAGGAGTATCAAAACTCAAGGTCATATATCTCTGTAGTTTACAATGGGCATGAGATTAGCCGAGTAGATGCTGGTAAAGTTCATAACACGCCAAGTATTTGGGGATTATGGACGTATCAGAATCAATGGATAATGGAGTATATAAGCGTCTTTGACAACCCATACGGTGGACAATACCAGCTTGGGAATATTGTTTGGGACGGCGAATCTCTTAATGACAAATTTGGCTATCAAGAGTCTTTTGGTTTGACCGCAATAGATGGGGGAATTCTTTATTTTTTCAGAAGAAACAACCAAGTCGGAATTTCTTATGATGGGGTGGAATACAATTTAGGCTATCAATCAATTGTTCATTACGCTTGTTGTGAAGCGGGTTATGCTAAAAACCCTCATGCAATAGGAACGGGATGGGGGGTAAATCAAAACCTGAGTTTCTTTGCAGAAAGAAATGGGAACGAATATTTTGTAGTTATATGGGCACAATAAACACTTCTATACAAAGTGTATACAACAAACTGATTAAATATGAAACTAAAGGCTTCTCGAGGTTCGTATTTTATTCTCAGTCAATACAATTCAATCTAATACATTTTTTCAAGGACACAACAAATGAACAATGACATCAAGAAAAATCGTACAGCTGATGCAACACTCACCATCCTGAAAGCGGATGGCACACCACTGGCAAATCAAGAAGTGGTCGTTGAGCAAACAAGGCACAAGTTTCTATTTGGAACAGCCGCATTTGATCTTGTATCGCTCGCAAGCGGAGATTATTCTGGGGAGAAGAAGGAACAAGCGGAACAACGTGCGGAAAAGATCAGCGCACTATACAACGCCGCAACACTTCCTTTTTACTGGGGGCGCTTCGAACCTGAACGAGGCAAGCCCATCACAGAAAAAGTAAAGAACGCCGCACGCTGGGCCCTTGACCATAACATGGTCACAAAGGGACATCCGCTTTGCTGGCACACAGTCACTGCCGATTGGTTGCTTGAGTTAAGCAATGAGGAAATTTTGAAAACACAGATCGCACGCATTCATCGCGATGTCTCTGATTTCAAAGGCTTGATCGATATGTGGGATGTGATCAACGAAGCGGTCATCATGCCTGTCTTCGATAAATACGATAACGGCATCACACGCATCTGCAAGGAATTGGGTCGCATCAAAACCATCAAGACCATGTTCGATGCGGCGCGCGAAACCAACCCCAATGCGACATTGCTCATCAACGACTTTGATGTTTCCTCTGCCTATGATATTTTGGTCGAGGGCTGTCTCGAGGCAGGGATCAAGTTCGATGTGATCGGTATTCAATCGCACATGCATCAGGGCTGGTGGGGCGTGGATAAAACGTTATGGGTATTGCAAAACTTCGAGCGCTTCAAACTCCCCATCCACTTCACAGAGACGACGCTGGTCTCGGGTCAAATCATGCCGCCTGAAATTGTTGACCTCAATGACTATCAAGTCACGGACTGGCCTTCCACACCGGAAGGTGAAGCACGTCAGGTAGAAGAAACACTTCAACACTATAAGACACTTTTCGCTCATCCGCTCGTGGAAAGCATCACGTGGTGGGATTCGTTCGATGGCGGCTGGCTCAATGCTCCTGCGGGTCTGCTCCGCAAAGATGGCTCCCCCAAGCCAGCGTACGAAGAACTGATGAAGCTGGTGAAAGGCGAATGGTGGACAGCCCAAACCAAATTAAGTACAGACGCGAAAGGCCAAGTGCAGTTCAACGGCTTCCTCGGCGATTACGAGTTGACCTATCAAGGGAACAAGAAGTCCTTTACTCTCGACACTAAAGGTTCAGTCAAAGCAGAAGTTCGGCTTTGATATTTTTAGGTGGTAGCCACTTTGAAAGTGGCTGCCACCTGCACAGAGTTCTCTGCAATAAACCATAGCAATCCATAAGTGAACCGCGCAACCCCTAAATGATACAATTGCCAAAGTATCAACCTGGTCATGCGCGATTCAACAAAACATAAACCAACCATCGGATTCATTTCCACCTGGCCTGTCTATCAGGGCACCACGATAGATCGCTATGCTCACTCGTTAATTCAGGGCATCAGCGCCGCCGCGCACGAACAGGGGTGCGACCTGATATTAGGTTGTGGATTTAGCGCTACCGGCAACATGCCACAAAACAAAAGGTTCTGGCCTGTGCCCGGTCCGCATGTGAACTTCATTCCCGTCGGTCCGTGGAATACCGATGGTCTCATCATTGTCCCCGACGAACTCACAGACGAACAATCTCAATACGTCCGCGACCTTTTGGAATCGGGTTTCCCCGTCATTTTCACAACCCCTGAAGGGCCCGGCCCCGTTGTAGCCGTGGATAACACTTTCGGCATCAAGCAGGCCATCGAGCATCTTGTCAGTCATGGGCATCGTCACATTGCTTTCATCGCAGGCAATATCGGTCGCGGGGGCGATAGTGCGGAACGCCTTGAGGCTTATCACCTCGCGCTCAAAGATGCGGGCTTGCCCGAAGACCCGCGCCTGATCGCCTTTGGTGAACATCGCAAAGATGGCGGCGCCACGGCCATGAGTCAAATCCTTGATTCAGGTGTGGACTTCACCGCACTGATCGCCAGCAACGACCTCTCCTGCCTCGGCGCAATAGAACGCCTGCAACAGACAGGCCGCCTC
Source organism: Candidatus Defluviilinea proxima (assembly GCA_016721115.1). Classification (NCBI taxonomy): domain Bacteria; kingdom Bacillati; phylum Chloroflexota; class Anaerolineae; order Anaerolineales; family Candidatus Villigracilaceae; genus Candidatus Defluviilinea; species Candidatus Defluviilinea proxima. Next base: position 1,654,080 of record JADKIW010000001.1, on the reverse strand, counting down.
ATTCCCGACGATGTAGCTGTTATCGGTTTCGACGACATTCTCGACGCCCGATCCCTCTCTCCTTCACTGACAACCATTCGCCATCCGACGTTTTCTCTTGGTTACCAGGCCGTCCTCACATTATTGGATCACGTCCACGGCAACACGGATCGTTCCGAGCGCGTGGTCGTGCCCCCGCGTTTGATCATCCGCCAGTCTTGTGGATGTCCCTCTGTCGGTGCGAACCTATCACTGATACCCACAGGATCACTCGAGCCGACCATGCAACTCAACGAGTTGGCACGTGCCATGGCAGAGGTCTCATTGATCGAAGCACGTAACAGTCTGCTTGAAGACCTGGAAGGTCAATGTATCTCTTTCTTGAATGCATTCCTCGATAGTTTGAAACGCAGAGATGCAGATTTGATCATGAAAGAGATAAAAAATGTGCTTGCATGGACGGACGAACGTGATGAAGACCCTCACATCTGGCAGGCAGGTACAGCCATCCTGTATCAAAAGATCAATACCCTGCTGGCCCTTGCCCCGCAAGTGAACAGGGTCTTCGTCACGAGTCTGATCGACCGCATTCACCTCGAGATCAGCGACCAGATCCAGCGGCGCACCACACGTGACATGCTCGAGCACATGGACATGATGTCACAGCTCGGCATGATCACCGCTGAGATGCTCGCCGCGATGAACATCTCTGAAATCGCCGAAATCCTCTCCCGTCACTTGCCCAAGGCTGGCATAAACAATCTATTGGTGGCGTTATACGATGGCGATGGCGAAGACTTCACTTCACAAGCCTCGATCCTGTTCACGGCTGGTTTACCAAACACTCTCAACGGACGCAGATTTGAAACGCGCAAATTCCCCGCGCAGGGAATTTACCCCAAAAATGAAACATCTCAATTAACCATTCTGCCATTGACCGTGGACAATAAAGCCTTGGGCTTTGTCGCCTTCGATGCCCCCAACCCGGAATTATGTGCCGCCATCGTCCACAACCTCGGCGCGGCACTGCGCACAAGTCAACTCTACAACGATGCCATTGAAGGTCGCCGCCTCGCAGAGGAGGCCAATCACTTGAAAAGCCGATTCCTCTCAATGGTAAGCCATGAACTACGCACTCCTCTCAGCCTGATCGTTGGCTTGAGTGAAATGGTGCTACGCGAACAAAAGGACCAAACTCAACCAAGCACCAATCTGCGCGATATGGAACAGATCAATATCAGCGCCCAACACCTCGCACGCCTGATCGGTGACGTACTCGACCTAGCAAGCAGTGAAGCGGGGCAATTGCACATCCTGCGCGAATCGATTGACTTGGCTGAAGTGTTGCGTGTGGCCGCAAGGATCGGCGAAGAACTTGCACGAGAAAAAGGATTGGTCTGGAAGGTAACGCTTCCCCATCATGGCCCGTGGGTAATGGGAGACCGCACACGTCTGCGGCAAGTCACATTGAATCTCGTCAGCAATGCGGTCAAGTTCACGTCTGAAGGACAAGTGCAACTTGATGTAGAAGTCAAAGACAATGAAGTGATCATCTCGGTCAGCGACTCGGGAGTTGGCATCCCGTTAGAAGAGCAAACAAAGATATTTGATGAGTTCTATAGTTCGCTTGATGCGATCCAATCTGGCAAGAGCGGCATGGGATTGGGGTTGGCGATCACAAAGCAACTCATTGAACGACATGATGGACACATTGAAGTGCGATCGCCGGGTAAACTCGGCAAGGGGGCCACGTTCTCTTTCTGTCTGCCGATCATCGCTGAACAGAACCAACCCATGGATTATCCGGATGCGCTTGCACAGAACAGCAACCTGGTGGTCATTTTGGCTGAAGGCGAGAAAAATTCAAGCGAGCTATCAGGCTATTTAATGGCACGCGGGTTCGATGTCCAATTGTGCCGCGTGGATAGGGATAGTGAATGGCTGTCGAAGGTCATCCGCATTGCACCATCTGCCATCATCATCGAAGAACAACTCGCATCCCGTGAAGGTTGGGCGATCACTGGCATGCTTAAGAGGCAACCGTCCACTGAGAACATTCCCGTGCTCGCGTATTCATTGGATGGCAAGAACGATCACGGACAAATTCTGGAGTTGAACTATCTTCACAAACCGTTACAACCCGACCAATTAATGAAAGAGCTGGAGCGTATCGGCACATCAAAAGATAAGCCGCAAACTGTGCTGGTAGTGGACGATGACCCCGGCATTCTGGATATGCACAGCCGTTTGGTCGAGGAGTCGGGGCGACAGGCAATTACCGCACGCAATGGACGTGAAGCATTGGCAATGATCGAAACACAGATCCCTGACCTGATTCTGCTCGATCTGCAAATGCCAGAGATGGATGGATTTGAAGTGTTGGATGAGCTACGCGCGAGGGAATCAACACGCGAGATCCCGGTCATCATCCTCACTGCGCGTCTCCTTTCGGACGCCGATCTGGATCGTTGTAATCGGGGCGTCGCCACCATCCTCGGCAAGGGACTGTTCAATGCTGAAGAAACATTAGGGCATGTAGAAGCGGCATTGGCTCGTCAGCACACATTGAATCGCGCCACACAACAACTCATCCGCAAGGCGATGGCATATATCCATACGAAATATGCATCTTCACTAAGCCGAGAAGATATTGCCGAACATGTAGGGATCAGCGCTGATTATCTGACAGATTGTTTTAGGCAGGAGTTGAGCATCACGCCGAGCACATACATCCGCCGTTATCGTATACGCAGAGCATGCGAGTTATTGCAGGGAACGAACCAATCCATTACACAGATCGCATTGGCTGTCGGTTTTTCGGAGGGGGCACACTTTACACGCACCTTCCAGCGTGAAATGGGGACAACACCACGCGCATATCGGGATAATAAGCAGATGTAAATCCTAAAAAGCATGTCATCCCTTCGGGTTGTTTCGCACAATCCCGAAGGGATGGTATCTTTGTATACATAAAAGAGTTTATTTCCAACTCCGAAGGAGTGACATAGCTTTATCAGTGTAGAAAAATCTATCGAAATAGAACCAGACACCCCGTTAGGAAAGAGGCGAGGTGTCTGGTTTTTGATTCCGCCGTAATGTAGTTCATTTTTCCCGCTAATTGTCAAAAACAGTCCGTACATCAACAAGACAGAATCCTGTGAGTTCAATACAATTATGTCTATGATGGATTCATTATCAACATCCCCCTCCAAGCAACACCCTGATATTGTGGTTGTAGGAGGCGATTCATCCTTACATTACCTGCTTCAACGATATGCGGAGCGCATCGGATATCCTGTAAGGGTGGAAGAAAGCTCATTGTCGGCAGAGGCAATTCGAAAGTCTGAACCTGTAGCGGTAATTTTCCCATCCGTGGAAATTCTGGAAGGGGCGCAGTCTTTGGCAGTGGAGTTGACGAATTTCGATATCCCGATCATTGTGTGTTCCTCGGTGTTCGATCAGGCAAGAACGCACGAATTGGGCGCGGACTATTGTCTCCTGCACCCGTTAGTGTTTGATAGCTTTTCATCTACTGTGAGTGCAGCTGTCAAATCCAAATTGGAGAACCGGGCATCCAAGGCTGAGGAACAGGCACAGGCCCCCATTAATCCAGTTTAGTGACAAAAACATCCAGTTTTTAGGCAAGTCTTTTTATGTGTCGTTCCCTATAATCGATATAGATATTGGGCGAATTGCCCCTATTGTCAGAAAGAAACCAGAAACCAAAAAGGAGAAGAAGTGCCATGAAAAAGTTAGTAACGTTGTTTTCGTTCATCACTGTGCTTGGGCTTTTGCTGTCTGCCTGCGGTGGAGCCGCACCTGTAACCGAAGCACCTGCTGAACAACCGGCGGAAACCGCCGCGCCTGTTGAACCAACCGCAGTACCCACAGAGAAACCGGCTGAACCTGCGGCGACTTTAACCATATGGGCAGACGACACCCGCACACCTATTTTGCAAGGACTCGCAGACGAATTCCTCGCTGAATATAATGTTGCGCTTGTTGTCGAAGACCTGGGCAAAGTTCAAGATATTCGCTCCCAGGCGATCATTGCTATTCCGGCTGGAGAAGGCCCCGATATCTTCGTCGGTGTACATGACTGGCTTGGTTCATTAACTGAGAGCGGTCTCGTAGCCCCCATCGACCTTGGTGATAAGAAAGATGAATTCGTTCAGTCAAACCTGGATGCGTTTACTTATACCGATGGCAAACTTTATGGTCTGCCATACGCATCTGAGAACATCGGCTTCTTCTACAATACCGAACTGGTGCCAGAACCGCCTACAACCTGGGCGGAGGTTCTTGAGATCAGCCGCGCTCTAAAGGCAGAAGGCAAAGTGGATTACGCCATCGCAGTCTCCTCTGGGCCTCTATACAATGCATTGCCGATCCAAACTGCTTTTAAAGGTTATGTATTTGGCGTGGACGATAAGGGCGCATGGAATCCTAATGATGTTGGTCTTGACAGCGCTGGCGAGATCGCCGGTGTGACATGGATGGCCGATGCAGTCAAAGAAGGTCTCATGCCAAACACCTTCGATTACGAAACCGCTCACTCGTTGTTTGAAACTGGAAAGATCCCCTTCTTGATGGCGGGCCCGTGGGCATTGGATCGCATCCGCGCCTCAGGTGTCCCATATGCCGTGGCTCCGTTCTTCCCCGATGAAGGTGTTCCGTTCCTCGGCGTACAGGGTTTCATGGTCAATGCTTTCAGCGAGAATGCCTTGCTTGCTCAAGCCTTCCTGACCGAATTTGTTGCCACAGAAGATACAATGCAATTGCTCTACGAAACCGGCCTGCGCCCCTCTTCATTCAAATCCGTTTTGGCCACCACCAACGACCCCGACCTGAAAGCCATGGGTGAAGCTGGTACCAATGCAATGCCCATGCCAAACATCCCTGAAATGGGTTCCGTGTGGACCGCTGCCGATAACGGTATTACACTGGCCGTGACCGGCGAACAGACCCCGGAAGAGGCCATGACCGAAGCCGCGAATCAGGTCCGTTCCTTGATCTCAGGTGCACTTGCTGGAATGGTTAACCTGCCTGGTAGCTATCAAGCCAAGACAGAGTGTGGCGCTGAGTGGGATCCCGCCTGTCAGGCAACCGCTATGGAAAAGGGCGATGATGGGCTCTATAGACTCACTGTTGATCTACCTGCTGGTGATTATGCATTCAAAGTTGCCCTGGACGGCTCCTGGACTGTGAGCTACGGCTCCGATGGAACAACATCGGGTGGCGATTACGCTCTCAAACTGGCTGCTGATAGTAAGGTAACCTTTACCTATGATCCAGAAACTCATATGGTAGAAGTCGTAACTGAATAGCCAACTTGTTTTATACAAGAGGGCCGGGGAAATTCTCCGGCCCTCCGTTCTATTTTCTTGTACTGATTAAAGATGTGGAGATGCCAATATGCCTAATAGTACATCCCAGAACATTCCAAAGCCTGATACATCATCCCGAACGAACATTGGGACTTCGCTATTGCGGCTGGCACTTCTAATCGCAACAGATATTGCGGCAGTTTGGATTCTCAGTAAGCTAATATTTCTTGGTTACCTCCCACTGGCGGGTGTAATCTTTATCATTGCAATCTTTGTAAACTTTATACTTCTGCGCCAGAAGGCCTATCCAATTCGTTGGATGGCGATTGGCTTGATTCTTATGGGGTTGTTCACGATATACCCAATCTTTTTTACAGTCTGGGTTTCCTTCACAAATTATGGAGAAGGGCATCTGATCACCAAGGAACAGGCTGTCGTACAGATCGAGAAGGAAAAATATCTGCCAGAAACTGGAAAAGCATATTCATGGACGGCATTTAAATCGTCGGAAGATAACTATGTACTCTGGCTTCAAGATGAGGAAGGAAATGCATATCTGGCAAAACCGGGGGAACCACTTACCCAACCTCAACCCGGCGAAGCGGGACTCGGAGAACTTGACAGCAACGGTATTCCGGAAAAGATCGAAGGCTATAAAAGATTGAACGCCATCATAGCTGCAACAGATAAAAACCTGACCGAAATCCGATTTGGAGAAGAAGGAACAACGATCCAGGTTCGATCTCCAAAGGAAGCAGCTGAGTTATTGCCCAAGTATGTTTACGATCCTGATCAAGATGCCATGATCGAACAGGAAACTGGGAATATATTCAGGAACCTACGAGGGACTTTCACATCATCAACAGGTCAGGTATTACGGCCTGGGTTTGTTGAGATGGTCCAATTTGCCAATTTCAAGGAGTTTTTTGTCAGTCCCGCCTTGCGAGGTCCATTGGTGCGGATCGTTGCGTGGAACTTTGCCTTTGCAATTTTGAGTCTGCTTTTGAACTTTGCGATGGGACTCGTTATCGCCATTATGTTCAACGATGAGAATTTTCCATTCAAAAGACTCATTCGATCTCTGTTGATCATTCCCTACACTGTCCCTGCCCTGTTGACCATTTTGATCTGGCGCGGCATGCTTAACCCGGAACTGGGTGTAGTCTCCCGCATGCTCGAATCACTGTTTGGGTGGGCGCCTCCCTGGTTTACCGATCAGTGGTGGGCCAAGGTCGCTATTCTTCTCATCAATCTTTGGTTGAGTTACCCCTACTTCATGTTGGTTTGTAGTGGTGCCTTGCAATCCATCCCTGAGGATTACTATTCGGCGGCACAGGTTGATGGAGCAAACGCATGGCAACAATTCCGCAGGATCACATTGCCGCTGTTACTGGTTGCTGTTGGTCCTTTGTTGATCGCTTCATTCGTATTCAACTTCAACAACTTCAACTTGATCTATATCTTCAACGCGGGAGGTCCGCCAATCGCCGGCACGCCCACCCCGGCGGGACATACGGACATCTTGATCAGTTATGTCTATAACCTGGCTTTCACAGCCAGCCGTGGCGTGGATTATGGCTTCGCGGCAGCGATCACCATCGTTATCTTCTTCATCGTCGGCACCATTACCATCCTGCAGTTCCGTTATACCAACATGTGGGAGGAGGTCAGTGAAAATGTCTAATTCCAAGTCTTTTCAAAGTTTCATCACTTCCACCAGCGTGCAACGCAGGATCAGTGTAAGTCTGCGTTTGTTCATTGCCGTTTTTCTGATCATCTTCTCTGTGTTTCCCATCCTTTGGGTGATATCCGCATCATTTAATCCAACAGGTTCGCTGGCAACACAAACATTGATCCCCAAGAACCCGGGGTTGGATAATTATCGAACCTTGTTGACATCCGGCGAGTTCCCATTTTGGACCTGGTTCGGCAACTCACTTAAGATCGCTTTGATCACAGATGTGTTATCGCTTTCGATCACAACCATCGCGGCGTATGCGTTTTCACGTTTTCGTTTCCGAGGTCGCCAAACACTACTTAAAGCTATTTTGCTTATACAGGTGTTCCCCGCGTTATTGGCGCTTGTAGCTACATTTCTGATGATCTCACAAATCGGAGATATCTTCCCATCCCTTGGATTAAATACCCACGCGAGTCTCATCCTTGTATATCTGGGCGGAGCCATGGGAATCAACATCTGGCTGATGAAGGGTTTCCTCGACACCATTCCGCGAGATATTGACGAGTCGGCCATGGTGGAGGGAGCCACAGATTGGCAGATCTTCACAAGATTGATCCTGCCATTATTACGTCCGATACTTGTTGTCATTGCGATCCTCAACTACATCGGCACTTACAGTGAGTTTATTCTCGCGCGTGTATTGCTCAAAGGAAGTGAACAATACACGTTGATGGTTGGATTACAGGTTTTCGCAGGCGCACAATTCAATCAACGATGGGGGGTGTTTGCGGCTGGTGTATTGATCGGAGCACTACCTATTATGGCAATTTACCTTATCCTTCAAGACCAGATCGTAGGCGGCTTGACCCAAGGCGCGGTAAAAGGGTAATGTGGATGCCTGTAAAAAAGCGGATTTGGATAACCATTGCCATTCTATTGGGAATATTTGGCGGCATTGTTGGGTGTACCTCACCATCCCCCACTGCAACCCCAAGTGTGCCAACTATTACACAGGAGAGCGAACCTACAGCGACAGGCCCGATTGAACTGGTAAATCCTGGCTTTGAAGAACAAGGGGCAGATGGGGTTCTCGCAGGCTGGACAAGTACCGGCAAGCCTGAAGCGGTAATGGTCGAGAAGAATGGTCACTTTAGTGATTCGCGTCTAACACATAAGGCATCCGAAAATCATCTTGTGGAAACATCACAAGTAGTAAGCGGATTGGCAGATGGATGGTACACGTTGCAGGCGTGGGTCCGTTCCAGCGGCGGACAGGTCGAAGTATATCTGGCACTCAGTTGCGGGGGCGAAGAGAAGCGGGCGTATATCCCTGCAACAACCCCCGGTTATCGTTGGATACACTTGGTTGTTGCTAATCAGGCAACGGATGGTCAATGTACGATTAACTTGCACTCATTTGGCTTGTCTGAAAGTTGGGCCAGTTTCGATGATATCGAATTGGTTCCGGGACGAGCTGAGCTTTCCATCCTTGGCGCGGATATATCCAGCTTGAAAAAATCTGAGGATAAGGGTGGCGTCTATAAATATGCCGATGGGACCGAGGCCGATGCTCTGCAAATCTTGAAAGATAACGGAATGAATTATGCCCGCCTGCGCATATGGGTGGACCCTGCCGATGGTTATCACAATAAAAACGAAATCCTTGAAATGGCAACAAGGCTTAAGAGTCAGGGCATCAAACTTCTGGTGGACTTCCATTATTCAGATGATTGGGCAGACCCCGGCAAGCAATATAAACCTAAGGCATGGGAAGATTTAGATTTCGAAGGACTCAAACAAGCCCTTTACGATCATACATTCGATGTGTGCAATAGTCTTATTGCACAAGGCACACCACCAGACATGGTTCAAGTGGGCAACGAGATCAACTCCGGCATCCTGTGGCCTGATGGTCACACATGGGACCCGGCAAACTGGGACGGTCTGGCAAAGCTGCTCACAACAGGTTATGAAGCTATCAAAGCCTGTTCACCTGAAACGCGTGTAATGCTTCACATCGCTGAAGGCGGTGATGTTGAAATGTCACATTGGGTGTTTGATAATCTCACACGTAGGGACGTCCCATTCGATGTGATCGGCGTTTCGTATTATCCGTTCTGGCATGGAACTCTGGCAGAACTGCAGGGCAACCTCAATGATATTTCGGAACGTTACGACAAAGATGTTGTTGTGGCCGAGTTCGCTTATCCATTCACCATCCTTGAAGACGATACCCTCGCTAACATTGCCAACAGGAACATGGCCACCGATGGTTATCTGTTCACACCAGATGGACAACGCCGTATGCTAAGAGATGTCATGTCCGTTGTCCGCGGTGTACCAAACGGACGCGGCTTGGGCGTCTTTTATTGGGATGCTACATGGACCGCTGTGCCCGGCAATGGCTGGGACACAAAAAACCCAAAGTCTGAAAACGCCTGGGAAAACCAGGCCCTGTTTGATTTCAATGATCGTGCATTACCGGCATTGGAAGAATATCTCAATCCATAAACACAGCCTTCGCCAAGGACACATTCTTTTCGCAGGTTGAACAGAGAACAATATGAACTCATTTTATATAAACATTATTCATCGCCCCGAAATGGTGCCAGAATATATTCAAAAGGAAGCAGAGCAGGGCAAGGTCGAGGACCTGACCCGCAATACTGTTTTACAAGAATCACTCGACATCTTCCGCACGCAACAACGGATCGCTCATGAGAATGGACTGCGCACCACCATCCAGATGACATACGCGAGTCTTTTCAACGCCGAGGCTGTTGCAATCGCCAAAGAGCATCATGCCACCTTTGGAGATGAGATCGGCTCCACGTTTTTGGGAATCCAATGCAAGGAATTTCGTGAGAAGTTCAAGTCGAAAGAACTTGCCATCTGGCTCTTCTCAATGGAAGACAAACGCAAGATCGTGGACGAGGTCTTTGGCAAGTTCCACGAAGTCTTTGGCTTCTACCCCACCTCCACTGGCTCCTATTACATGGACGCCGAGTTGGTCAACTACATCAAAGAAAAATATCCGATGGTCAAGGCCGCTGTGGCGACTTGTTGGGAGGAAGGTCCCAAAGCCTATTGGAACGCCAACAATTCCTGGTACACACTCATGGACGGTGGTCCGTGGAATCCGTGGATACCCTCCAAGCGCAACATCCACTGCATCGCATCAGATGAAAGTGATGACATCGGCATCGTTGCCATTCCGCATCTTTCACGTGATCTAATGGCTGTCTTCGACGGTCCAGGCTCTTACTACGGGACGCATCCACAAAACATTTTGCGCGGCATGGTATACGAAGGCAAGGAACTCCCCTACTTCAAAAATATCGTTGACCAGTACCGCTCGATGGTCAAATACAATCGCGGTTATTCGTACAACATGATGTTCGTCGGCCCAGGCTGGATGAGCAAAGGCGGACGTTGGGAATCTGATTACGCCTTTCTGCTCAAGAGCTACGAAGACGGCATGGCATATTACGGCGAACTCAAAAAGCAGGGACAACTGCAAGACCTGACCATGAGCGAATTCGCCGATGTGTATCGTCAAGACCGTCCCTACTCTCGCCCTGAATGCACGCTCTGGAAAGATATTCTCTACGGCTCGAAACGCCAGATGTTCTGGTATGCCGATCCACACATGCGTTTCTGCCTCGATATGAACCAAGGTGGCGCGATGGTTGATCTGCGTCCTTATGCGGCAAAGATCATTCGCCCTGTTGGCGTCGGCACGAAAGCCAATCAAGATGCCTCGTATCCGTTCCTCGTGCAATCGTTGTATCGCGCTGGTTACTTCACACATTATGCAGGCGAAGGCGCAGTCAAGAGTTGTAAGATCGGTCATGGAAGTGAACAGGTTGATCTCTGCACCTGCCGCACGCTTGCATCGTTCTCTGAAGAAGGCGACACGCGCATCGTTACCCTCGACCCAGTCACGATCGAGTTTGCAGATTTCTCTGTCACAGTGCAAAGTGTCTTCCGCTTGGCAGAGGACACAGGCGAAGTAGAGATCATCCGACGCATCCTCGATTCAACCGACCCCGAGACTGAAATTTCCATAGACGAATACATCACCGCCTGTTACGGCACCACCGAATACCCAGAAGATATGACAGGCATTCGTTTGACATTGACCAACACAAACAAAACCGAATCCATTGACTACGCCTACCAGTGCCGTGAGTCGGAGTTGGAAAATGTTCATTACGCTGAAGCAGTTGTCCCCCAAATTGCCTCGCTGTTATCCATGCGGACAGATGCCGAAGCCGTTGGATACTTCCGCGAGGGATTTTCCTTCTCACCCATGTACACCATCGGCATGAAGAAAACTGTCAAAGCAAAAGGAGAGCTACGCACATGGCTCAAGGTCGCAAAGGCAAGTTAAATTACCGCTGTCCGCGTTGTTTGATGCGCGAGATCGACATGGATATGTTGTATGATAAAGACAAGGATGAATATTACTGCTTGCGTTGTTCGTTCGTTGGAGATGAAAAAGAAGTACAGCGATTGAATACACAGTTTCGTGAGAAGTATCTTGACAGGATGACACGCATCACCGATTTTTAGAAACATAAGCCGTAGGGGCGAAGCAATGTTTCGCCCCTACAATAACATGGAGCATAATGAATTTTCCTCACATCCTCTACGGAGGTGATTACAACCCCGATCAATGGACACCCGAAATCTGGAAGGAGGATGCGCGCCTGATGAAGGAGGCGGGGGTCAATCTTGTTTCACTGGGTATCTTCTCGTGGACGAAAATGGAGCCCAAGCCTGGCGTCTTCGATTTCGCATGGCTCGATCAAATCATTGATTTGCTTTATGCACATGGCGTCTCCGTGAACCTTGCCACACCCACAGCATCCCCTCCCGCATGGATGGTGACGAAACATCCGGAGATGCTTCCCATCACTGTCGATGGCGTCAAACTCTGGCAGGGCTCACGCCGCCACTATTGCCCGCACAATCCTGATTATCGAAAGTACGCAACTCGTATCGCCGCGCAATTGGCCGAGCGGTACAAAGATCATCCCGCCCTCGCCATGTGGCACGTAGATAATGAGTATGGTTGCCACATCAGCGAATGTTATTGCGATAACTCCGCCGCCGCGTTTCGTGTGTGGCTCAAAGAAAAATATGGCACGCTCGACAAATTGAATCTTGCATGGGGTACGGCATTCTGGAGTCAGATTTATACGGATTGGGAGGAGATTCATCATCCCAAACGTTCCCCTGCTCAAATCAACCCGACTCAACAACTGGACTGGTCACGCTTCTCTTCGGACTCGTGGCTGGTCTGCTTCGAGGAGCAGAAATCCACACTGAAAGCGATCACCCCTCACATCCCCGTCACAACGAACTTCATGGGCTTCCACAAAGGCGTGGACTATTTCAAATTTGCCCAACATGAAGATGTTGTCTCACAAGATAGCTACCCCGACACCTTCGACCCCGATTGGATGGCGCAAGCTGGCATGGTTTGTGATCTGATCCGCTCTGTTGGTGAGCGCCGTCCATGGATCATGATGGAGCAAGCCACATCGCAAGTCAACTGGCGGCAGCGCAATGCGGTCAAACGTCCAGGTGTGATGCGGCTCGGAAGTTATCAAGCAGTTGCCCGTGGCGCGAACGGTGTCATGTTCTTCCAATGGAGGCAATCCAAAGCGGGTGCCGAGAAACATCACAGTGGCATGGTCCCACACGGCGGAACAGAAACACGGGTATGGCGTGAAGTCAAAACGTTGGGAAACGAACTAAAGAAACTTGACCCGATCCTTACAAGTCAGGTCAAAGCGGATGTTGCCATCCTCATGGATTGGAACAACTGGTGGGCACTCGAGCTCGATAGCAAGCCATCAGTTGACTTGAAACTGCTTCCACAACTGTACTCGTACTACAAGCCACTCTTTGACCGTAATATCACAGTTGACTTTGCCCATCCCGAATCGGATCTTTCAAAATACAAATTGGTCATCGCCCCGAATTTATATCTGGTTAATGATGCGTCCGCAAAAAATATTAATCAATATGTCCAAAACGGCGGCAATTTGGTCATGTCCTTCTTCAGCGGCATTGTGGACGAGAACGAACATATCCGCTTGGGAGGCTACCCTGCTCCCTTCCGTGACATGTTGGGGTTGACCGTCGAAGAATATGCTCCGTATTCTGAAACACAAACCAACTCCATCCGCACCATGGATGGAAAGAAGTTCAAATGCACGTTCTGGGGCGATGTCATTAACTTGAACGGCGCAGAAACGATCATCGCCGCATTTGAACAGGATTACTATGCAGGGAAACCTGCCATTACACAAAATATCTTCGGCAAAGGCAATGCCTTCTATATCGGCACACTTCCCAACCCTGACGGCATGGAATGGGTACTTGAACTCGCCTGCAAGACAGCAGATGTTCAATCTGTAACTTTGCCCGCTGGCGTCGAACTACTGCGCCGTACAAATGGGAAATCAGAATTCGTGTTCGCTCTGAACTATTCAGACCAAGTGGCAACTGTCCCGTTAGAAAGAAGCGGAATCGATCTGCTCACAGGCAACAAGATAAACAACTCCGTTGGGCTTGAACCCAAAGGCGTTGCGGTCATTCAAGTTGGTTGAGGTCATGTCATAATGCACAAGTTAAGCATCCTCGGCGCGGACATTTCCAGCCTGAAAAAATCGGAAGACTGCGGCGGTGTGTACTACTATGAAGATGGCACACAAGCCGATGCATTGAAGATCATGAAAGATCACGGCATGAACTGGATGCGCATCCGTGTGTGGCTGAATTCACCAGATGGGTATCATGGCAAAGCACAACTATTAGAAATGGCAAAGCGGATCAAGAACATTGGGATGAAACTGCTTGTCGACTTCCATTACTCTGATAGTTGGGCAGACCCCGGCAAACAACCCAAACCCGCTTCATGGGAAGGGCTTGATTTTGACAATCTTAAAAAAGCACTTTACGATCACACCTATGATGTGTGCAACAGCTTGAAAGAACAGGGCACACCGCCAGACATGGTACAGGTTGGCAACGAGATCGCGAACGGCATGGTGTGGCCTGAGGGTAAAAACGATAAGAGTTTCGATAATCTTGCCGCCTTGCTCAAGGAAGGCTATCGCGCGGTCAAGGACTGTTCATCCGAAATACAAGTGATGTTACACATAGACAGAGGTGGTGACAACGAACTATATCGCTGGTGGTTCGACAACATCATCGAACAGGGAGTGCCATTCGACCTGATCGGCGCATCGTATTATCCTTACTGGCACGGGACATTCACCGACCTACAGAATAATTTAAATGACGTTGCCATCCGCTACAACAAGGATATCCTCCTCGTTGAAACATCCTACGCATTCACCGCTGAAGATAACGACAACTACGAAAACATCGTCCGCACGGAGGAACAACCTGGCTATCCCTTCACGACTGAGGGTCAAGCAAAAATGCTGGCAGATATCATGGAAGTGATTCGCACCATCCCGAACGGACGCGGTCTGGGAGTCATGTGGTGGGATGCCACATGGACAGCTGTACCGGGTAATGGCTGGGATCCGTTTCATCCCGAGTTTGGCAACAACTGGGAAAACCAAGCATTGTTCGATTTTAACAATCGTGCCCTACCAGCAATGAATTTATTCAACCAATCATAAAAGCATGGGGTTTTCACAAAACTCAATAAAAAATTCCTACGCCCTTCATGAACTTTATGGTACAGTTTTCCTGTTTTCATGCATACATTCCATTCATAAGGTATAGAAATGTTTGACTCTCCACATCGGCGCTTCAATCCACTCACTGGCGAATCCGTATTGGTTTCACCACACCGCGCCAAACGTCCCTGGCAGGGACAGGTGGAAAAAACGCCACCTGCAAACCTTCCGCAGTATGATCCAACTTGTTATCTCTGTCCGCGTAACGAACGGGCAGGCGGATTGAAAAACCCCGACTACGAATCGACCTTCGCTTTCGACAACGATTTCGCCGCTCTTCTGCCTGACCAATTTCCCGAACATATCATCCCACAGCAAAGCGAAGTGGACGCATCAACCCACCCGCTACTTGCCTCTGTTTCAGAAAGAGGACTCTGTCGAGTGGTCTGCTTCTCACCTCGCCACGATCTAACACTTCCTGAAATGGACCTCGCCTCCATTGAAAAAGTCCTCGCCACATGGACAGAGCAAACCGTTGACATCAGCAAAAAAGATTTCATCCATTACGTGCAGGTCTTCGAGAACAAAGGCGCAGTGATGGGATGTTCGAATCCACATCCGCACAGCCAGATCTGGGGAACAGAACTCATCCCGAACGAACCAGCCAAAGAACTCGAACGGCAAAAAGCCTATTTCAATGCAAACAACCGCACGTTGCTATCTGATTATCTCGCCGAAGAACACAAACGTAACGAACGCATTTTATTCACCAACGATCACTTCACGGCGCTTGTCCCCTACTGGGCGGTGTGGCCTTTCGAAACAATGGTCATTGCACATCGCAACGTTTCATACTTGAGCGAGCTCACATCCGCCGAAGTCAGCGGTCTCGCAGAAGTTATGAAACAAGTCACCACGCGCTACGACAACCTCTTCGAAATCTCATTCCCCTATTCAATGGGCTTTCATCAAGCGCCCTTTGATGGTCAAACTCATCCCGAATGGACATTGCACGCACATTTCTATCCTCCGCTCCTGCGCTCGGCAACCGTGCGAAAGTTTATGGTTGGCTACGAAATGCTGGCCATGCCACAACGCGATATCACACCGGAGTCTGCGGCAGAGCGATTAAGATCACTTTCGGACGTACACTATAAAGTGAATTCAAATGAATGATTGAAACGGATGGCGGACATGAACATCATTGATAACATCACAAACATCTATCGCGAAAAATTTGGGTATGCGCCTGCACACATCGCACGCGCACCGGGGCGTGTCAACCTGCTTGGTGAACATGTGGACTACAACGACGGATTCGTTTTGCCCGCCGCCATTGACCGCGCTACATATGTCGCTTTCTCACCTGTCAATGCGCGTCATTCCACGCTCGTAGCTGTGGACTTTGACCAACAAGCCTCGTTCTCCGCTGAATCCGTTCCAACCAAAACCCAACCTGACGGTTCTCCTCTTCCCGAGTGGGGGCTCTACCCCGCAGGCGTGATGTGGGCATTGATGGAAGAAAAACTGTCTACGTTATCGATCAATGCGGTCTTTGCCTCTGATGTGCCGCGCGGATCGGGATTAAGTTCATCTGCATCAGTGGAAATGGCATTCATGATCGTCTGGCAAACGCTCGGCCACTGGACACTTCCGCCGATGAAGCGCGCCTTGCTCGGACAAAAAGCCGAGAATAAATATGTTGGCGTCAACTGCGGCATCATGGATCAGTTCGCTTCGGCATGTGGCGTCGAGAATAAATTACTTCTGCTCGATTGCCGTTCGCTCGAATGGAAAACTTTATCACTTCCGCAGAACGTATCCATCGTCATCGCAGATACCACCGTCCGCCGCAAGTTGACATCTGGTGAATACAACAAACGCCGCGACGCTTGCGAAGAAGCTGTTCGATTATTGAAAGAAGACCTGCCAGGCATCAAGTCACTGAGAGATGTCCGTGTTGAGGAATTTAATCGGCTCGCAGGGAAACTTCCTGAAGAAGTAGAGAAGAGAGCACGTCACGTGGTGGAAGAGATTGGGAGGTCGAACCAGGCTGAAGCGTTGTTAGAGGCGGGCGATGTCCAGAGTTTCGGCAAATTGATGAACGAGTGCCATGTCAGTTTGCGAGATCTGTATGAAGTTTCATGTCCTGAGTTGAACGTGATGGTGAATGTCGCGCAAACATTGGAGGGATGTTATGGTGCACGGCTCACGGGTGCGGGCTTTGGTGGATGCACAGCGAATCTGGTAGCGAAGGATAGTGTAAAGAGTTTTGCACAAGCCTTGGCAAAAGGCTACGAATCAGAAAACGGACTCCGCCCTGAAATTTATATCTCTCACGCATCGAACGGCGCGGAGTTGATGAAGTAAAAAATAGTTTATTAAGGCGAAGAGCGCACAGATGATGAGACTCTCTGTGCGCTCTTTATTTTCAATATGAAAGTAACTTACGCGTAAGCCAATTCACGTTCTTTCTTGAGCCATCCCATCGAACGATAGACCGCCTCGTCAACTAATGATCGAGTAAACGGCGACAATTCCACTTCAAAGCCAAACTGGTAACCACGCACAGAGATCAATATCGCTTCAGGGACGTAGTGATAGAGGGACTCGCACATCGAGAGGAGCATTTCAGGAGCGAGGTGATGGGTAAACGGTGACGTTTGGTATTCGGGGGTGACATCCACCATTTGCACATTCTCGGGGATCTTGCCGGTGTGTGCATCTACAAAACACACTCTATCGTAGGCGGTCAGGTCTTGGGCCAGTTCGGGAGTCAACTGCAAATTGAAAGAGAATTCAACTTCAGGGGTGGAAGGAAGCGGATCTTCCCATGAGTCTGATGTTTCCAGCCCAAGTTGATTCGCGATCCCTGCAAGGATGTGCCACGCTACGCCATCATCCTGCCGATCTGGGTTTCCGTATCCGATAAAGAGTGTTTTCATAAATTACCTCGTACATAAGGGCAAGGCTGTTAAGTCTCGCCTTGTGATATTGATAAGAAAAAGGGCGGGGAAACCCCGCCCCTACTAATTAATCTCTTGAGATTGTTTTTACAACCTGTCCTTCTGGATCGATCATTTCAATTTGGATCGGCATCTGACCAACGGCATGTGTGGAGCAGGACAAGCACGGGTCATGCGCACGGACAGCGGCTTCGACACGATTGAGCATGCCTTCTTTGACTTCGCCACCAACGATGTAGGTCTTGGCGACGCTATCAACTGCTTCGGTCATTGCCCAGTTGTTGTGGCCTGTGGCAACGATGAGATTGACCTTGGTGAGCTTGCCTGTTTCATCGGCTTGATAGTGATGAATGAGCGTGCCACGAGGTGCTTCGAGGATGCCAACGCCTTCGCCTTGATAATCCTTCTTCGTGTTGAGGATATCGGTGCTCATGATATCGGGGTCATCCAGCAATTGAGCAACACGTTCGATACAGAAGATGACTTCGATCATGCGGGCATAGTGGAAGTAAAGGGTCTGACCGACGGGGTCACCATTGTTGAGCGCCTTGAACAGTTTGTGTTCTTCACCTGCAATGGGTGTACTGATGTTCTTGACTGCGTTCATGCGTCCCAACGGACCGACACGATAGACGCCTTCGGGGAAGCCCATCTTTTTGTAATAGGGGAATTTGAGATATGACCAGTTCTCAACATGCTCGGCAATGTAATCGAGATAATCACTGCCTGGGAATTTTTCAAGTTGTTTGCCTGTGCGATCTACAAGGCGGATGTTTCCATCATAGAGATTGAGGCTGTCGTCTTCGTTGACGATGCTCATGTAACCGCTCTTCAACACGGCGAACTTGTTGATGTCCTCCATGTTGCGTTGGGCCCAATCCTTCATGATGCTGACGCCCATCTTGGCGGTTTCGAGATTCGCTTCAATGCCTGCACGGATGGATTCACGTTCGCTGGGTTGCAGTGCCTTGTTGACACCACCTGCGACAGCAAAGTTCGGGTGGATGCGACGTCCGCCGAGGGTGCGGATGATCTCCTGACCGAAGCGGCGCAAGCCAACAGCTTTGAGTGCGATCTCAGGTGCCGCATGGGCAAGCCCGATCACGTTGCGAAGCGCAGGGTCGGCATCGAAACCAAGCAACAGGTCAGGACCTGACAATTCGAAGAAGTGCATCCCATTGCTTTGAATGACCTGTCCCATGTGCATGAGTTCACGCAGAAGGTTGGCAGGTCGAGGAGCGGGACTTCCCTGCACGGCATCAGCGGCTTTGGCGCCAGCGAGGTGATGGCTGACGGGACAAATCCCACAAATGCGCGGCGTGATCATTGGCATTTCAAAGTAGGGGCGTCCTTCACAGAATTTTTCAAAGCCACGGAATTCGTTGATATGTAAATACGCATGTTCCACGGAGCCATCATCCTTCATATGGATGGTGACCTTGGCGTGTCCTTCAATACGGGTAACGGGTTCGATCGTAATTTTCTGAGTCATGTTTGCTCCTAGTGCCAGTGAAGGTTTTCGTCCTTCATTTCAGGCATACGTCCTTCGGCGAGTTCTTTCAATACGTAATAAATCACATCAGGGTCGGGCGGGCAACCAGGGACGTGCAGGTCAACGTCAACAACTTCGTGCAAGGCACGCACGTTGCTCATCGTGGCAAGTTCGGGGTCACTGGGGATTTTGCTGTTCGCTTCATTGCTTTCAATGTCCACATATGCACGTTGGAGCGCTTCTTGAGTCCCGCACATGTTACGCAGGGCAGGCACACCGCCGAACACAGCACAATCACCAAAGGCAACCAATATCTTGGAACGTGCACGCATGCGATGCGCCACTTCTTCGTTCGATGAGTTGTTGACACCGCCTTCGAGAATGCCCACATCTACACCGCTTTCATCTGGTTCTTTCAAATCGGTGATCGGCGTCGCACGGATGTCTGCGAGTTCGGCAATTTCCAGCAGGCGTTCGTCAATATCCAATAAAGACATGTGGCAACCTGAACAGCCAGCCATCCAATCTGATGAAATCTTCGGTTTTGTCATTTCGGCTCCTTATAACGATTAAATTCGTTACTACATCTCGATCTCAACGACGCTCGTGCGAGCGGTCAGCGCTGAGCGCCAATCATCGTTCAACTTCACATTCAACAATTTTGCAACTTCATTCAACAGCCCCAAGTTCGAGCGTACGCCTTCGGGGGCAGTCAGTGCCGCTTCGGCGAATTGCACACGACCTTCGGTGTTCAACGCATGGCCTGCTTCTTCTGCCCAAATGTTCACAGGCAGAACAAGATCAGCGCGGTCGGTCAATTCCGATTCGTAGCTGGCTTGTACGACCAGATACGGGACATCTTCCAATGACTTGAGCAATCGCTTTGAGATGTAATCATCACCAACAGCGAGATATGCAACTTTGCGATTCTTGACATCGAATGGGACATCCATCTTCAACTGCGCGGCGGCGAGACTATTCGCTTCACCCTTGACCGAGAGTAGGCCTCTGCGCTCAGAGTCACTCGCACCTGTCAGCTTTGCCACCCGCACCATCGCGTCCATGACAGCGTCATTACCGAAAGCGGAGATGCCTTTGCCGTATACAATGACAGGAGCAACCGCTTCTGCCAACATATGAGCGACGTCGATAACATCTTCTTCTGCAAGTTCACAGATTTTGAGCGCGTTCTTCAAAGCGGTCTTGCTTGACTTCGCTTCTGTACGAGCCAAACCTTCCTTGATGATGGCGGCTTCGAGTGCAGCGAATACAGCTTCATCTGTTCCAGCCTTCGGCTTGAGGTTGAGGTTGGCGAGATCGTCCATGCCGTTTTCACTGGGGTCAACCACGATGAGACGTGTACCCTTCGGCATGTTGCGTTTGATGTAGAAGCTGGCAACTTCATGTGTTTCAGAGAGATCAGCACCGATGAGCAATACACAATCGGAAGTGCGCAGTGTATCAAGCTTGCCTTCGATGGCTTCACCATTCGCTTCGGCATATTTGGCTTGCAAGGCGGTAGGACGTCCCTCTTCGATGGAGGTGACCACATCATTACCAAGTCCATCTGCGAACAGGGATTTGAATGCCGCCATCGATTCAACAGTCAAGCGAGTGGAGGCCAAAGCGGCGACCTTGTTTTTGTTCGGGGTCAAGTTTTGGGCGAGAGTAGTTAGAGCATCTTCCCAGGTAGTAGCAGTTAATTGTCCGGCAACCCGCTTCATGGGAGTCGTGAGGCGAACTCGTTTTTCATCCAATGTTTTGTAGCGACCCGTCTCGCATAGAGTCCCAGCGTTTCGGTTTTCATAATCGCCTGTGATCTTGACGATGCGATTGTCGCGGGTGTGGACCATGATGCCACATCCAAGCGAGCAACCACGGCAGACAGAACGAGTAACGGTCATTTGTTTGTCGTGACCGAGATAAGCACTGGAACGATCAATGAGTGCGCCCGTGGGGCAGACTTGCACACACGAACCGCAGGAGACACAGGTGCTTTCGCCGAGTGGCACATTGCTATCGGCAACAACGATGGTGGCAGAACCACGCTCTTCAACACCGAGCGTAAAGTTACCAGACATCTCAGCGCAGGCACGGATGCAACGGCGGCAGAGGATACAACGATTGTTATCGAGGATGAAACGGGTATGGCTCGTGTCCACAGGGAAGTTCGTCCACTGCGGTTGCATGGGCCAGTGAGTCATGTGCTCGTCATACGCTGAATTTTGCAGTTCGCAATCGCCACCGCTGACCTGGCAGAACGGACAGAAGTGATTACGTTCGCTGAAGAGCAATGAAAGAATGGTGCTGCGTGATTTCTTGAGCGAGTCGGTTTCGGTTTCGATGACCATGCCATTCGAGGCAGGGAGTGTGCAGGATGCGATCGGCACACGCATACCCTTGACTTCAACCACGCACAAGCGGCATCCGCCATACGGTGTGAGGTTGGGATGATCGCACAGGGTCGGGATCTTGATGTCATTCTGACGTGCGGCATTCAAGACCGTTGTGCCTTCTTCGACTTCGATTTGTTTTCCGTTAATGGTTAAGTTGATCATGATGCCTCTACGATAAGACCGATACTGCGTTGAAGTTACAAACCTGTACACAAATACCACAGCGGATACAGGTCTTGTCGTCAATAACGTGAAGTTGTCGGCGTTCCCCTGCGATGGCTTCCACTGGGCAGTTGCGAGCACAGACCATACAACCGGTACAAGCTGGCTCGATCTTATAACTGATCAGTGCCTTACAGACCTTTGCCGGACAACGTTTTTCAACGACATGCGCAATATATTCTTCTCTAAAATGTTTGAGCGTGCTGACAACAGGATTGGGAGCGCCTTGACCGAGACCGCAGAGCGAGTTCTTCATTACTTCTTCGCAGAGCAGTTCGAGACGATCAATATCAGCCAGTGTGCCTTTACCTTCGCAGATCTTTTCGAGAATATCGAGGATGCGACGGGTGCCTACACGGCAGGGCGTACATTTACCGCAGGATTCTTCCTGCGTGAATTCCATAAAGAAGCGGGCGATGTCCACCATACAGGTTTCATCGTCCATGATAATGAGACCACCTGAGCCCATCATCGAGCCAGCGGCGGTAAGCGCTTCGTAATCAAGCGGCAGATCGAGGTGTTCTGCTACGAGACAGCCACCCATCGGACCACCTGTTTGAATGGCCTTGAATTGTTTGCCGTCTTTGATACCACCACCTACATCGAAGATCACTTCGCGGAGGCTGAGACCGAATGGAACTTCGATCAAGCCTGTGTTGACCACATCACCTGCGATGGCGAAGGTCTTGGTGCCTTTGCTTTTTTCGGTGCCCATGCTGGCGTACCATTCAGCACCATTGAGAAGGATCTGCGGGACAACAGCGTAGGTTTCCACATTGTTGTTATTGGTCGGCTTGCCCCACACACCCTTGACTGCAGGGAATGGCGGGCGAGGTCGAGGTTCGCCGCGTTTGCCTTCGATGGAGGCGATCAATGCTGTCTCTTCACCACAGACGAATGCTCCCGCTCCCATACGAACTTCGAGATCGAAGGAGAAGTCTGAGCCGAAGATATTATTGCCAAGGAAACCAAACTCACGCGCCTGTTCAATAGCGATATTGAGGTTTGCGACTGCGATCGGATATTCCGCACGGCAGTAGATGTATCCCATGCTGGCGCCGATAGCATACGCGGCAATAATCATGCCTTCGACCACGGAGTGTGGGTCGCTTTCGAGCACACGGCGGTTCATGAACGCACCTGGATCGCCTTCATCGGCGTTGCAGGTTAAGTATTTTGGATTATCGGGGACTTGTCGGCAGAGTTGCCATTTGCGAGCGGCAGGGAAGCCAGCGCCACCACGTCCACGCAGACCTGAGCGCATCATTTCGTCAATGACTTTTTCAGGTGTGGAAGCGGTCAACGCGTTCGCGAGAGCTTGATAGCCATCTTCAGCGATATATTCTTCGATGTTATGCGGATCGATCTTGCCGCAGTTGCGCAGAACGATGCGAACTTCCTTTGACTTAGGAGCGCCAAGTTCATCATCCGTGACGACTGTTTCTTTGGCGCGGAACTTCTCGATGATGCGTCCCTTGAGAAAATGTTCTTCAACCAGGAAGGGGACATCGTCCACTGTCAGGTTGGCATAATGCACATTTTCGGGGTACACGACCAAGTCAGGCCCAAAGCGATTTGGGTCGCCCAAACGGGATGTTTCGAGCACCTGGATCTCATCGATGAGTCCCTGTGCTACAAGTTCGTCGTTCAAAGCGTCAACGATCTGATGTGCGCCTTGTGCAACACACTCAGGGTCAACGGATACTAAAACATGAGAACGGAAAAATTTCATTTGACCTCTGCAGGAATGAGGTTGGCTGTAACGACCTTGCCACCCAAAATATGTTCGTCCATGATCTGATCTGCAACAAATGGCGTGACCTTGCCATACGTGACTTCAGCCTCGTCCCCCACTTTGACCTTGACCACGGGCTCCATCGAGTCTAGCCCAAAGTTGCCTGTCTGCCGCACGACGATATCGGTCAGCCCTTTGGTTTCGATGAGATTCAAAAATTCCTTGAGCGTGTCGCGGGCGCCTGCGGCAATGCCTGGCGTGCCCATGCCGACTACGATCTGTACACGTGCGCCTGGGGTTTTGATGTCACGTTTCTTGATGGCTTCATCACGGATTTTTTTCAGGTCTTCGAGTGATTTTACGTTTGGCATACGATCTCCTATTTGAGAACATTACTTGCGAGCTTCGGCGATCCCATCTTCCAATGAACAACGAAGATATGAGATCACTTCTGGATGTGTCATGGGCAGTTCGCCCAGTGTTTCCTTGATAGGCTGGTCATCGAATTCATAAGAACGGATCGAGCCTTTGTACGGCGGATTGAACGTGTACGTAAAGACCCAATGAATTTCAGGATGCGCCAGCGTCAATGTCAAAAAAGTGGACGGTAGATCGCCAAGCGGCATGCGATCGATGTGTGAGTGTTGAAAGATCGCTTCTACCTTCGTCCCTGCGCCCGGAGCCGAGGTGATCTTCAACCCACCCTGGCATGCTTCAGCGCTTTCTTTGAGAAGTGGGATCCCCAAACCAACTTTGCGTTCTGTACGGCTGGTCGTGAACGGGTCAATCACTTGCTTGACCATTTCATCGTTCATCCCATCCCCATCATCCTCCACGCTGGCGATCAATTGATTTGTGCGGAAATCCTCGCGCACATCAATACGTATCGTCTTCGCATGTGCGCTGACACTGTTCTCTGCAAGATCAAGGAGGTGCAGGGCGATCTCTTTCATGGTTGTTAAGGTTTATTTTTCTTCGAGCAATTTCTTGATCAACTGCGGGAACTTATTCGGCTTGATCTTGCCTACAACTTCTTCATCTACTGTAACAACAGGCGCTTGTGAACAGGCGCCTACACATCGGCAAACTTCCATCGTCAACTGGCCGTCGGCTGTCGTCTTACCGATCTCGGTTCCAGTCAACTGTTTGGCCTTTTCCATCAACTGCGGAACACCACCTACATAACAAGCGGTTCCCATGCAGAACTTGAGGGTATGTTTGCCTCGAGGCTGGGTGGTGAAGAATGAATAAAAGGTGACAACACCATGCACAGCGCCAACCGGCACACGCAGTTTTTTGGCGACATGTTTTTGGATCGGCTCAGAAACATAACCGACCTGTCTTTGGATCTCGTTTAAGATGACCATCATTGCACCAGGGCGGTTGCGGTGCGTGGCAATGATTTCATCCAGCAAAGCCTGTTTGCCTTCACAGATTTCGGCATTTGATGTGAGCGCTTCGGTCATTGATGTATTCTCCAATTCAGTCTTTATGACTAGATTGTGATATATTTCACAATATTGTACTACACATTCATTCTAACCATCCAACAGTCGATGGTCAACAAATGAATGTCATGTAATGTACTGACAATTGTCAGTACAGTTTTTATTAATTAATCAAGAGAAATTAAAGCGCTTAATTACCGGGAACGATCCGCATACTTCTCCCCCCCTCACCATGGATCGCCTTACGAATTTCAGAGATCATCGGCACACGCATTTCAAACTCCATCACGCCGATAAACCCATCAGGAAAATGCACATCCCCGCTTTGCAATAACGGAAAAGCCAACAATTCCGGGAAACGCTTACAAGCTTCCGCAACACTCACATGCTTCGAAATTTCCATCGCTTCAAAGATCGGTGGCGCAAATTCCAACATTGCCATCAAACCATATGCCCGCCGTTCTACATGTGCAGGGATGATCAATCCACCCAAGGCATTTACTCTATCGGCCGCCTCTTCAAGAGATATATCCACATTCGTGATCAACAGCCGTGGTTCACGGCGGATGAAATCCCCCGTTTCATCGACGACAAATTGCTCGCCAAAAAATTCAACATCATTTGGGATCTTGCCAAAACGGGAATCGACGATTCTTTGCCAAGCCTCAGCCTGCTCCAGCGTATCAAACAGACACAACACGTGGACTTCTTCCTCTGTCTGCAATTCCATCCCCGGCAGTACGGTGAGCCCCGTCCCTTTGGCGGCTTTCATCACAGCACCGATGTTGGCCGTGACATTATGATCCGTAATGGCGATCAGGTTGATACCTTTCGCCAAAGCCATCTCTACGATCACGGGCGGAATCATCTCCACACCCGCACAAGGCGAGAGGACAGTATGGACGTGCAATTCAGCTCGGTAAGTAGCCATGTGTTTTGGAGTCAGGGAGCTAGCTCCCGTTCATCAACCAGCTTGCTGGTTGACTCCATATTGTTATCGAATCCCAAGTTCCCAGAGTTTCCCCACTACTTCATAACTCGGTTCTGATGTGGCAAGAAGGATGACGTCCTGCTGATTGGCTTTTTCGATCACTTCCGCTTCAGGTTGAGCATTCTCTGTAAGAATGACAACTGAGACATCCCTCAACGCTGCCACGGCGACAACATTCATATGCGCTTGAAGAGTCACCCAAATGTTGCCAGCTTCGGCTCCAGCGATGACACAGCTTAATAGATCAGAAGCATATCCACCCTGCGGAATGACCGCGGAAAAGTCCCGTGGTGTAGTGAGAACTGTTAGATTAAGTTTGGTAATTAATTCTTGCAGG
Source organism: Candidatus Defluviilinea proxima (assembly GCA_016721115.1). Lineage (NCBI taxonomy): Bacteria > Bacillati > Chloroflexota > Anaerolineae > Anaerolineales > Candidatus Villigracilaceae > Candidatus Defluviilinea > Candidatus Defluviilinea proxima. The sequence continues at coordinate 1,627,839 of JADKIW010000001.1, read as the reverse complement.
GTCATAAAAAACTCCTTTGATCAGACACCAGGCGCTTCGGAAGACCCGGGAGGCGCTTTGAACGTTTCATCCGAACGGAGATTGATCTCCATAAATAATTTGGTCCCTTTAGGCGACGATTCAATTTCCATTTTGCTGACACAGCGTTTGATGTTGACTAATCCCATGCCCGCACCAAACCCCATACTGCGCGCCAGATCAGAGGCTGTGGACCAGCCAGGTTGAAGGGCTTTACTCACGTCAGGAATGCCAGGGCCATCATCCGATGTTTGCATAAGGATACGGCGAGGCTCCACTTGGATTCGCAACACACCGCCATTGGTCGAGTGGATGACAAGATTCATTTCGGCTTCGTACACAGCAATCCCACATTGACGTGCCAACTGTGGAGAGGCACCAAGTCGTAACAACGCCCGCTTGATATGACTGGAGGCTTGCCCACCGCTATCGAAATCACGCGGTTTGATCTTGTAACGCAGGATCAAGCTCGTGCGATCAGAGATGATATCTTCGAACAAGTGACTGGCGCGATATCGGCGGATCTCCTCGTCTTGATAATCCTTTTGAATGGCGACAAGGACGCCACGCGTGATGTCCCCTTTTGTAAGCATGCCCACCAACGCGTTATTTTCATCCACCACCGGCAAACGACCGACCTTGGTATTAGAGAATATCTCAAGAGCCCTGATCACGGGCTCATAGGATTTCACTGTCATAACTTTCTTAGTCATGTACTTGCTGATAGGTGCATCCTGATCGCCATCTGCAAATGCACGCATCAGATCTTCTTGACTGATGATACCGACCAGTGAATCTGACTCCAACACAGGGACACCCGAGATATGACTCTTGTGAAGGACGTTAAACACGTCCCGCATGGTGTTTGTGGGAGCAAGACACTTGAGATCACGATTCATCACGTCGGCAGTTCTGAGCTCGTACGAGACTTCCTCAATACGCGTGATCTCTTGCGCATCACGATCAGTGACTGTACGCCCCTTGCGCCCGTACAGTTCCTGGAGGGTGCTACTCATGAATGCCTTTCCAATTGGACTCAAGGCTATGCAAACCTGCCTTACACAAGCGTCCACTTAATTGGAACATACCCATCTCACTCGAAACGAGGGGAATGTTTTTCTGCGTAGCCAGTTCGATCATTTCTCGCGTGGGCTTTTTACCGCGCAAGAAAACGACAGCATACACATCGGCCATTTCAGCGGTACGGATCACTTGTGGATTGCACAGCCCCGTCAACAGGACAGCGCCAGGCTTCACCCCGGTCAACACATCGCTCATCAGGTCTGCCCCACATCCGCCGATGATCTCACGGTCGGAATATTCAGAATATACGGAAGGATTTAATACCTCCCCTTTTGCGTGTTCAACAATTTCACTTAGCTTCATATATTGCCTGTCTCATAATAAAATAATTTTTCCTTGAAAATCACAAAGGAAGGTCAAAGTCCCTATTTGTCAATTACGCAATAATACATAAAAACCTATTCTTCACAATTATCCACTATCCTGTAAAGGACTGGAAGTTTGTTTTTCATACCATTTCGGTGACATTAATCCCGATAGATAAATCACAGCAATGATGTATACTACCAAATAAACTTTATTGGAAGTACCCTCATGCACGAACTCCCCGTTACTCAGTCTATTTTACAGATCGCTTTGAAACATGCCAATGAGGCAGGTGCCACACGGGTGGAGGATATTCACATTGTGATGGGAGAACTCTCGTCCAGCGTGGACGATTCCGTCCAATTTTATTGGGACATCATCGCCAAAGACACGCTTGCCGAAGGCGCTACACTCCACTTTCGCCGTGTGCCCGCCGAGATGCAGTGTCAGGCATGCTCTGAGAAATTCCGCCCAAACGATGAGTATCTTTGCCCCAAATGCGGCGGCGCACAGGTTAAAATCGTCGCTGGCGAAGAATTCTACGTCGAAGCGATTGATGTTGATAAATAAAAAAATCCAATCTCCTTTGTGCTCTTCTGAGACACTTAGTGGTAAAAAATAAAGGTGAACCATGACAGAACGAATCCCCGTAGTTGAAAACATCCTTTCTGCCAACGACCGTTTGGCAGAGGAAAATCGTGCCCGTATCGAATCCGCTGGTGTCTTCTCCATCAACCTGATGGCATCGCCAGGTGCAGGCAAGACATCACTCATCGAAAAGACTCTCCCCCCCCTCAAAGACAAGTTGCGTGTCGCTGTTGTGGACGGTGACATCGCCACATCCCTCGATGCTGACCGTGCCGCCGCCGCTGGCGCACAGGCATCCATTCAAGTGAACACAGGCGGCGAATGTCACCTCGATGCGGTTATGTTGCATGGCGCACTCAACCAACTCGACCTCAAACAGTTCGACTTACTCATGGTCGAAAACGTCGGCAACCTCGTCTGCCCCGCAGAGTTCCGTCTCGGCACACACAAGTCCGTGCTCATCGCATCTGTCCCTGAGGGCGCAGACAAACCCTACAAATATCCAGGCATGTATCGTGGCGTCGATGCCCTCATCATCAACAAGATCGACCTCCTGCCCTACATCGACTTCGACATGGACTTCTTCCGTCGTGGCGTTGAAGCGCTCAACCCTGGCGTCATCACCTTCCCTGTTTCATGCCGCACTGGTGAAGGCATGGATGCCTGGATCAACTGGCTCATCGAAAACACAAAATAATGCATGGACTGCGCATCCACATCTCGGGCATTGTGCAAGGTGTCGGCTTCCGTCCGTTTGTTTACGGGCTCGCCGCTCGCTTTGCACTGAATGGTTGGGTGCGCAACACCTCCGCTGGTGTGGATATCGAAGTAGATGGGGATAAAGATGTTCTGGACTCTTTCCTCAAAGCATTGCGTGACGAAGCCCCGCCTCTTTCTCGCATAGACGAACTGACCGCTTCATACGGACCTGCAAGCGGATTCAGCACCTTTGACATTGTCCACTCTGAAGCCATTCCCTCCGCATTTCAACCCATCTCGCCTGATGTTTCCGTCTGTGACGATTGCCTGCGTGAAATGCTCGACCCCAACGACCGCCGTTTTCGCTATCCCTTCATCAACTGCACCAACTGCGGGCCTCGCTTCACGATCATTCAAGATATTCCCTACGACCGCCCCAAGACGACCATGGCTCCTTTTGCCATGTGTCCCGATTGCGAACGGGAATACAAGGACCCACTGAATCGAAGATTCCACGCCCAGCCTGTGGCATGTCCCGTGTGTGGACCGCAGGTAACGTTTGAACGTTTGAATGTTGGAACGCTAGCAAGTTCAGACGAAGCGATCATCAAAACACAAGACGCTTTTCTGAAAGGCGATATCGTCGCCATCAAAGGGCTTGGCGGATTCCATCTTGCCTGTGATGCGACGAATTCCCAAGCTGTCAGTGAACTTCGCAAGCGCAAACTCCGTGTGGACAAACCCTTTGCGTTGATGATGCCCAATGTTGAGATGATTGAACGACATTGCTTTGTAAGCGAAGCCGAGCGGGAGTTGTTGACATCGTCCGCACGCCCAATTGTTTTGTTGAAACGCAAGCCCGAATCCAATATCGCCGAAGAAGTTGCCCCCAAGCAAGATTGGATCGGTGTGATGTTGCCATACACGCCTTTGCATCACTTGCTCTTCACCGACTCGATGCCGCCTTTGGTTATGACCAGCGGCAACCTCTCCGAAGAACCTATTGCCACGGACAATGACGAAGCTCGCACACGCCTTGCGTCACTGGCAGATGCCTTCCTCATGCACAATCGAGATATTCATATTCGATGCGATGATTCGGTTGTTCGAGCCTTTGACCATAGACCATTGACCATAGACCGTGATTTATCGTCCACCGTCCGCCGTCCATCGTCTGTTTACCCCATCCGTCGTTCACGTGGATACTCTCCCTTCCCTGTCAAACTTCCGTTTGAAGTACCGCAAATATTGGCAGCGGGCTCGGAGTTGAAGAATACATTTTGCATCACAAATAAGAATTATGCTTTCTTGAGTCATCACATTGGGGACATGGAAAATTACGAGACGCTGAAATCATACGAGCAAGGTGTCGAGCATTTCGAGCGACTCTTCCGTGTGAAGCCTGAAGCGATCGCATATGATTTACACCCGAATTATTTGGCGACTCGTTATGCGCTGGAACGAGCCGAACGGGAGAATATCCCAACAATTGGTGTGCAACATCATCATGCGCATATCGTCGCTTGCATGGCAGAGCATGGGCTGGACGGCTCACATCCTGTCATTGGAGTTTCGTTCGATGGGACAGGTTATGGCGAGGATGGAGCCATTTGGGGCGGGGAATTTTTAGTAGCGGATTACAAGTCCTATCAACGAGCGTTTCACTTGGAGTATTTCCCGTTACCGGGCGGAGATGCGGCGGTCAAGAAGCCTGCTCGCACGGCTTTGGCTTTGTTGTGGAGTTTGGGACTCGAATGGGATGAACGGCTTGCATCCGTGATGGAATTTAGCGAGACCGAACGCACCCTGTTACGCACACAACTCGAAAAGAAAATCAACACACCGTCTACATCCAGCATGGGACGGTTGTTCGATGCGGTGGCGGCTTTGGCGGGCGTGAGGCAGGCGGTCAATTATGAGGGGCAGGCGGCGATTGAATTTGAGGCTTTGGGGGATTCGGCTGAAGAGGAGATATATTCCTTCGGACTGAATCAGGATCAGGTCCAGTTAAGAGGCGTGATTCAGGCGCTGATCAAAGATGTGATGGCGGGAATCCCCACGTCTAAAGTATCGGCTCGTTTTCACAACGGTTTGGCAGAGGGTGTGCGGATGGTTGTGCGGAAAATGAGCCAAGATTCGGGGATTCGAGAGGTTGCATTATCTGGCGGAGTTTGGCAGAATATCACACTATTACGACGAACATTGTCACTATTGGAAAATGACGGTTTTGAAGTATACATACACCGAGAAGTGCCGACGAATGACGGCGGGCTTTCGCTTGGACAGGCGATGATCGCCGCAGGCAGATTAAGAGGATAAGATGTGTTTAGCGATACCAGGAAAAATTGTTGAGATCTTTGAGCGCGATGGCTTGAAGATGGCGAAGGTGGATTACGGAAATATCTTCCGTGAGACTTGTTTGGAATATGTACCCGAAGCGCAGGTCGGTGAATATTGCGTGGTGCATGTGGGCTTTGCGATCAGCGTGATGAACGAGGAAGATGCTCAGGAATCATTGGCATTGTTGAAGGAAATCTCGGACATCGAGGAAGAGCTGGGGAAGGAAGATGCGCCATGAAGTACATGGATGAATATCGTGACGCTGAACTGGTAAAGGGCGTGATCGAGAAGATCCGCCGCACTGTGACTCGTCCGTGGGTATTGATGGAAATATGCGGCGGTCAGACACATGCGATTGTGCGGCATGGCATCGACCAGTTGTTGCCGCCTGAAATTGAATTGGTGCATGGACCAGGCTGTCCTGTGTGTGTAACGCCGCTGGAGTTAATTGATAAAGCGTTGGCGATTGCCGCAAGACCTGATGTGATCTTCTGTTCGTACGGTGATATGTTGCGTGTGCCCGGGACAGGTCGTGACCTGTTCTCAATCAAGGCACAGGGCGGCGACGTACGTGTGGTCTATTCTCCGCTCGATGCGGTGAAACTGGCAAAGCAAAACCCTGATAAGCAGGTTGTGTTCTTTGCGATCGGGTTCGAGACCACTGCCCCTCCGAATGTGATGAGCATTCTACAGGCGCAACGACTCGGGCTGACAAATTTTTCGATCCTGGTTTCGCATGTCCGTGTGCCACCTGCGATCAAGGCAATATTGGGCTCACCAAGTAATCGTGTGCAAGGATTTTTGCTGGCGGGTCACGTCAGTGCAGTGATGGGGTATTGGGAATATCCGCCGTTGGTGGATGAGTTCCAGATCCCGATGGTTGTGACAGGTTTCGAGCCACTTGATATTGTGCAAGGTATTTTGAAAACAGTCGAGTTGTTGGAAGCAGGTAAGATCGAAGTGGCGAATGCATATTCACGTGCCGTGAACTTTGATGGAAATCTGCCTGCACAGAAAACGATCAACCAAGTTTTCGAAGAAGTGGATCGTAAATGGCGCGGCATTGGAATGATCCCGATGAGCGGCTGGGGTCTACGCCCCGAGTTCGATGCATTCAACGCTGAGAAACGTTTTGATGTAGAAGCGATCACAGCCGATGAGTCACCGCTCTGTATTGCGGGTCAGATCCTGCAAGGGTTGAAGAAGCCGCATCATTGTCCTGCGTTCGGTAAACAATGTACACCTGAAAATCCGCTCGGCGCGACGATGGTGTCGACAGAAGGTGCTTGTGCGGCGTATTATCGGTATGGAAGGGATCGGATTCCGCAAGTTCTACTTGCGGACAATTGATCCAGAAATAGAACTTCTGGGTTCCATGCAAGAATTAAATGGATATTTACAAACCATACCCACACAACCCACCACATTGGTTTGTTTCCAATGCCATGTACATGGTGACAGGCTCCACGCTTTACAAGCAGCCACTTTTAGATACAGATGAAAAGAAAGCTAACTTTTGCGAAACATTGATTGAGCGGGCACAAATATTAAACTGGGAACTGGAAGCTTGGTTTGTAATGTCCACGCATTATCATTTCATCGGCAGAAGCCCAGAAAATGCGCTTTCCTTGAAAACATTAGTACAGGGTGTTCATTCGATCAATGCAAAATTTGTAAATCAGATTGACGGAACACCTAGACGAAGAGTCTGGTACAACTATTGGGATACCTGCATCCAAACGGAAAGCTCTTATTATGCTCGAATGAATTATGTGTTTCTTAATCCTGTAAAGCATAAGCTCGTGCAAAACCCTGAAGAGTATCCGTTTTCGAGTTATAAGTATTTCCTGGAAAATGCGGAACCTGATTTTAAGAAATTGGTTCTATCGCAATCAATCGACGATTTACAAATTGAAGATGATTTTGATCCCGAATAATTATCCCGAAGTAGAACTTCGGGATTCCAGTCAGAAGGTGAATTATGTCTGAGACAGTCAACATCGAAGGTGCAGTGTGTGCGCCACCATTACCGCACAGCGAACAGATCGTCATGGGTCACGGTGCAGGTGGACGAATGAGTCACCAACTTATTCAGAAGGCATTCGTATCCGCATTTCAGAATCCAGCCTTGCAGGCAGGTGATGATGCGGCGATGCTTCAAGTCCCCGCTGGGATGCAACTCTCCATCAGCACCGATGCGCATGTAGTCATGCCATTGTTCTTCCCTGGTGGCGATATCGGCAAGCTTGCCATTTGTGGCACGGTCAATGACGTGGCCATGCTCGGCGCAAAGCCTCTTTACCTAACAGCAGGCTTTATCCTTGAAGAAGGTCTGCCGATCAGCACACTTCAACAAGTCATTGCATCCATGCAGTCAGCGGCACAAGAAGCGGGCGTGCAGATCGTTGCTGGTGATACAAAGGTTGTGCAAAAAGGCAAAGCCGATGGTCTCTACATCACCACGGCGGGCGTCGGTATCATGCCCATCGGCACGAACATCAGCGGCAGGCTCGCACAACCTGGCGATGTGATCATCCTCTCGGGTTCCCTTGGCGATCACGGCATCGCTGTCCTTGGCGCACGTGGCGAACTCGGTTTTGAATCCACCATTCAAAGCGACGTCGCTCCGCTTAATCATTTGATCGAGGCGATGATGAATGCCAGCAAGAACATCCACGTGTTGCGTGACCCGACTCGTGGCGGACTGGCGACGACTCTCAACGAAATCGCGACTCAATCCAACGTGGGCATTTCACTGGATGAAAAGACGATTCCTGTTCACCCCGAGGTTGCTTCGGCTTGCGAGATGCTCGGATTTGACCCCCTCTACATTGCTAATGAAGGCAAGCTCGTTGCGTTCGTTGCAAAGGAAGATGCAGATGCTGTGTTGAAGGCAATGAAGTCCACCCGATACGGTGAAGGATCGGTCATCATTGGAGAAGTCACCGCCGAGCCGAAGGGACGAGTCCTACTCAAGACATCCTTTGGCAGTACACGTGTTGTGGATATGCTCGCAGGGGAAATGCTTCCACGAATCTGCTAAGTATTACAGAACGTGATAGGCTGAGAATATTCCGTTAAATGCCTGCCTGCAATCGGCAATAGCCTTTTCACGCCACCTGGCTTCAGATGGGAAATATAATTCTGAGAATTCAGAGCGGACTTTTGTCTCGGTCTGTTTATCTTTAGCCCCATGCCAATACAGTTGACTCTCGAAGATCATCGTTCGTAGACTGCGCAGACGTGAGAGTAAAGAGTCACCATACGTACCAAATTCCAACGCACACGCAAAGATATGCTTGTCTGGAAAATGTTCATCCCGCAATTGATAAGAATAATCGGTGATATCGCCATTGATCGCGTAGAACTCTTTGTGGTCTCCTCGTAGCACCAGGGGATACTTGAATTTGGCAGAAAGCTCTGCTGAATTCAATGGTTCACGCGGCACTACTGTGATGCTCATTTGGTAACGGGGGCCATATCCAGAATGCATATCCAGATGTACAACGGTTTGGTATTGCTCCAAAGATTGGCGGAGAAGACCGATCATCACCTCGGTTTCTTCTTCATAGTGTGCGCCGCCGTAATACATAGCTTTGGGTTCGGCATATTGTCCCAGCAAAGCGGCATATGTAAGTGCAGAAGCACCTTCAAAGATCAATGCTTTGAGAGTGTTCCCGGCAAAATTAAGTGTTTCAGTGGCAAACGAACGGAGCGGGTGAGACGGCGCAAGAAAGTCCTTAAGTTTCAGGAAATACGGATTGTTGGATGGATCGAATTTGCCGTTATAGGAAAAATTACGATTCAAGTCAACGCCATTCTCATTGACCTTGCGGCTATATTTCATCCCCCATGGATTGATCGTGTGAACAAGCAATAAGCCTGTGTTTTCAACATTGATACGGGGGGCAAACTCGTCCATGAATAGTTTGAGCATGGCCGAACCAATATAGCCCTCAATGCCATGTTCCCCGGTAGAAATGATAATGAGATTCTCTTTCTTTTGCGGCTCGGCCCAGAGCCAGTCCATACTCAGGTCAGGATAATCTTTTAGCGGATGAGACTCAAGGCGTGTAGATTGCCATTTGGGGCGAAGCAGTTCCACGTCACGAAGGAAGCGTGCGCGAGAGGCCTCGTAGGATTCAGGGAAAAGAGAATTCATTAGAACGGCCCAAAGTTGATTGCTACAGCGATTCCTAAAAATGCAACGGTGGCAAGGATGACCCACAGCCAAAGTTTGGCGGTCCAGCGAAGCCACTTGGGATAGCTAACCACGGTAAGGCCAAGGCTGATAAGCAGAACCGGGTTGGTGGGATAGGCAAGGTTGGAGAAGCCATCACCAAAGATGTAAGCCAACACAGCGGTCTGGCGCGTGACACCGATGATATCGGCCAGAGGGAGAACGATTGGCATGATCAAAAAGGCTTTTGCAGAACCTGATGCGATAAAGAATTCGACTCCAAGCGCAAGGGCATAGACAACAAGCGCGGCAGGGAATGAGCCGATCTGTTTGAAGGGTTCGGCCGCGGCGTGGAGGATCGTGTCTGTGACGCCGCCGCTATCAATGATGTAGCGAATACTGGCGGCCATAAGAATGAGAGGAACTGACGGGGCAAGGCCGCCCCAACCTTCGATCAATCCCTGCCAGACTGTTTTACCACTTGCACCTGAGATGAAGCCTGCCCCCAACCCACCGATGAGAAAAAGAATACCAACCAGAGGAAGTGCGTAATCTGAAATGGCTGGCACGAACGGACCCGACAGCATCACAAGAAAGATGAAAATTAAAAAGATACCAAAGAAATTCATGGCACGATTTTGCTTCGGGTCTTCTTCAGTGAATGATTGATCCAGGCTTTCATACTTTGCCCGCTCTGCACTGTCTTCATTGTAGATAAGAGACGCTTTGGGATCTTTATCTATCTTGCGTGCATATGCAGAAAGGAACCACATGAAGAGAAGATAAATCGTTATGAAAATGATGATACGAAACCAGGCACCAGAGAAAAGAGGCAGGTCTGCAATGCCCTGTGCCACACCGAGAGTATATGGATTTGAGATAGCGGCGGAGAATCCCATATTTGTCGCAAGGATCGACATCCCCAAGCCAACGAGCGCATCCCAGCCAAGAGAATAGGAAAGTGCGATCATCACTGGCACAAGCAGGACCACTTCTTCAAATGTACCAAGCGTTGCACCGAGGAACATAAAGGCCAGTGAAACCATCCACAGAAGCATGTATTTGCGGTCGCGAAATTGACGCACGATGCGCCCAATAAACGCTCGCAAGGTACCGGTCTTATCCATGACAGCAAAGGCGCCACCCGCAAAGAACAGGACAACGATGATGACGATAACGGTCAATCCGCTTTCGCTACCAAGCACTTCAACAGGCGCTACGAACCAACGCCAGATCGGGTAGTCAGGCTTATCTACGAATTGAAACGAGGAAGGGTCAATGGTCTGTCGGCCATCTACATCGAGGTGGGTGTATTGCCCGGCTGGAATGACGAGTGTCAAAATCCCCGCGATCATCATCAATACAAACAAGATCACCAGCGATTGTATAAATGCTCGCTGGCTGATCTGTGCTCCTGCTTTTTGTTCCATGGTGAAGCTCCTGGGTGGGAAATTGGGCAAACTTTACCATAGATTTTTGGAGGCGTTTGTTAACTTTTATGGCAACTTGGACGAGTCAGTTTCAACACCTTTTATCAAAATCCAAACCCCGATAACCAACTCAAAGGGCACGTAGGGCAGATAAAAACCGAACGGAATGGTATACCCAAACATCTGTGTGAATGTCCCAAACAGCATTGGGAGGATCGTAACAAGTCCCCACAGTGACATCCACCGCGGGACGATGCCTGATTTATAGAGGAGATAATAAAACAGGATACCGCCAAAGCAAAACACCAACATGTGAAGTGTGTTGCCAACAAAATCCATAGACTCGTACATCACTTTTCCAAGGCGTAACAGTTCAACAGCTTGACCAGAAGTAGCATAGTCCTGGCTGAGGCGCAAAAGTGAGAAAGCATCCATCCGGCTGACTGCCAACAAGGCCACTTCCAGCCAATACAATCCAAGAGCAGTAAGAGCTATTTTTTCATTTTGTCTTCGCAAGGTTAGATACAGCATACTCCCCAAGAAGGCAACACCCATAGCCGTAAGCATATCCAACAGGATATTGGCCCGAAACACCGTAGGGTTTGTCGCAATCTTGAGCATTGTTCCGCCCATATCCCCTTCTACAAACCATGCACCTTTTAGAAAAGCACCACTCGCAAAGGAAGTAACGAACTGCAATAGGAAAGCAAGCCCCAAGACTCTGGAAGTTTTTGTTATCGTATTCATTTTTTATCTCCACGTATTCAACGAAAAAATGAAACGATTTATTCGGATAAGCGCCCAAATGAAATACGCCCACTCATGTCACAACATATCCGAGACAAAGGTTTAGAGCTTCAGATCATCTATGATTCGTTGCGCCGATTGTCGCCCCGAAACCATAGCTGTCGGCATGCCCGTCCCTGGGCGGGTGCTCGCGCCAGTGAAATACAAATTATGATAATGCGCATGTTTGTTATCAGGGCGGAAGTATCCCAACTGCATCAGGTTGTGGCACAGCCCGTGTGTGGAGCCTTTGACAAGGTTATAGCGTTTCTTCCATGAAAGCGGTGTGAATGTGGTCTCGAATTTGATATGTGATTCCAGATCGGTCACACCAACACTCGCTAATCGCCGCAAGACCTGTCGACGTGCTTCATCGCGCAAGGCCGCCCAATCCTGTTCACCATTCGCGCTCATGTGTCCTACAGGCACAATCGCGATCAAGGTGTCCTGTCCTTGCGGCGCCATGGTTGGGTCGAGTCGGGCTGGGGCGTGGATATAAAGACTGGGATTAGTAGGCAGGCTCAAATCACGAATGATCGAATCAAAGTTTTCGCGATAATCACTTGCGAGGAAAAGCATATGCGGCGGGAGCGTCTCGTAGGGCTTATCCATCCCCCAGAAAAAACTGATAACCGAACACGAATAGCGTTTGCGATCCAACTTTTTCGATTCGCCATCCTGCGGCAAAAGGTTTTGATAGACGTACGGGAGGTCGGCGTTGGCAAGGACGGCATCCGCATTCAATACCTGTCCGTTGACAATGACGCCACGCGCGCTTCTTTCTTTGACTTCGATTTGCTCCACTTTCGAATCAAATTGAAACTTCACCCCGGCCTCTTCTGCCAAAGACACGAGAGCTTCAACAATGCTATACATACCACCCTTGGGATAGTAGACACCGTGCGCCAACTCGGTGTAAGGCATCATCGAGAACGTGGCAGGCGCTTCGAACGGACTCAGCCCCATGTACACATCTTGAAACGTGAATGCGGATTTCAAACGCGGATCATCAAAGTAATGCGACATGTTGGCATAATGTTTTGTCAGAGGCTTGACCTGATGTACCAGAGGCAGGTTGCTAAGCTTGAAAAAATCAGAAGCTTTGCGAAAATCAGGTTTCACCAACTTCTCAATGCCGAGGTGATAGTGGCGTTGACCTTCGTCCATGTAGCGCAGTAGGTTTTGAAAACTCCCCGTTTCAAATTGTTCCATCTGCTTTTTCATGGAGTCCATATCAGACGTGAGTGCTAACTGACTGCCATCATCAAAAGCAAGGTGATAGGTCGGGTCAACACGTTGCAGATCAAGCACATCATGCATGGACGTTCCCAATGCATTGAATTCCGCCTCGTAGAGAAGCGGCATCACCAACAATGTGGGACCTGTATCGAAATGATGCCCATCACGGCTGATGCGATCACAGCGCCCGCCCGCGTGCGAGTTTTTCTCAACAATGGTCACATGCAAACCACGTTTTGCCAAATGAATAGCGGCAGTAAGCCCGCCAATGCCCGCCCCAATCACAATTACGTTTTTTGTTTTCATTTTTACACTCTATCTTTTTCAACTACAAAGGTCGCGAAGTCAACAAAGCGTTTAAGGCATAGACCTTAGTGTCCTTTGTGTACTTCGTGGTTAATGCTTTTCTAAATCATCTCTTATCCACCCGCACAGGTTGCGGCGCAAGTTTACGGGTCTCGGTTTTGAAAGAAGGCATCACAAATGCGGATGTCAACACATGCCAAGCCATCCACAAGCCAGCCTGTATACTTTTTCGCTCTGGATATTCTGAGCGCAGACAATAATTATCACGTTCGATGGCATTCAACATCCACTCGAAGCGCGCTGTGTAGGCGTATCCAGCCAAACGACAACGCCAGTTCTTCACCTGCGCTGTACATTCTCGCGATAACTGGAAATATCCGTGCGCCAATTGGACTCGTCCACAAACCCATTCACGGTACGCCTGGCTGGTCATATCCTGTGGCGAGATCCCACGTGCGGCAAGAACCTCACGCGGAATATTGAAATAGCCAGCCTCGACATCTTCCACCGCATCCCTCAGCATATGGGTCATATGAGCGGCAGTCACGGCCATATATCGCGCTTCGTGGCACGGTGAAGGATCATCGTGCCCAATGAAGTAATACATTGCTTCCGTCACAGCCTTCGCCAACTTGTGCGAATACTCGTACAACTCCGCCTGCGAGATCGCTTGTCCACGCCGATTCATATCGAAGACCATCACGTCCATCATGTTGCGCAGGTAAATTTGAAGTCCGCTATTCTTTTCGGTGTCGTGGCAGATGAGGTCAACCAACATCGATTCCTCGATGCATAGATCATTCGGGACTTCGCCTCGATAGCAAGAGTCTAATAAAAGTCTCTGCCGATCGACAAAAGCGCTTCTTTCCACGCTTGAGCCTGATTCCTGATCAATGACATCATCCACCCACCGAAAATATCCATATGCCCGAAATGCATCTTCCGCGCGACCACGATCTACAAAAAAGCGGATCGTGTAATACGTCTGTTTGCTGGCTGACCTGGTAATGGAAGCTGCCAGACTTCCACTTGATTGTGCTTTCCTGTTCATTGTCTCCTCAAAATAATTCCATAAATCATTGTGCGTTTTGCACATTACTATGATGTACGGGAATTAATCTGCGAAGTTGTTGAACCATCAGGTTGAATATATACAGGTCTGATTTATCGCATTCAAAATAAAAACGTCCATCGTTGACCGAACGATGGACGTAAAGTTATGACGTACTATTTCTAAGTGTTCAATCCAAATTACGGATGGCGGGATGTGTGATCGCGAGCAGGGCTACCAACGCCGTGATACCACCACCAAATAGAAATACAGGCGAGGGGCCGATCTTTTCAGTCAACACACCTGCAAGATACATACCGATCGGCATCAGGCTGAGTGAGCCCATTTGATCGATGCTCGAAACACGGCCCAATTGTTCGTTGGGAATCTTTTCCTGCAGGAGGTGAGTCCATGCCAACATACCGGCCTGCAACGCAATGCCATTGACCAATGCGGCGACAACGAGAGTCCACAAGGGAAGATGAAGCCCATAGAGACTGAGCATGATCGCGGCCAAAGCGAGAGTTGCGTTCATCAAGATTCCGCGACATGGAAGTTTTGAGTATCGCCCAAGCCATGTACCGCCGATCACATACCCGATGGGGAAAATGGAGAGAAGGAAACCAAGTCGCGTTACATCTTCCTTCATGAAATCACTGACGAGGAAGGGCATCGCCACCACATACGGACCGATCAACGTGACGTTGATCAACGAATAGATGGCAATCGTGATCCACAACCACGGTTTGGATAGCACCACGCGAACCCCCGCGCGAATATCTTCAAGAATGTGATTCTCTGAAGGCGTAGGGGCTAGGATTTTGGCAAAGAATAAGGGAATCAGGAGTCCAGCCGAAATTAAGAAAGAAGCGCCGTTGATAAAAAATGCGGCCGAGTTCCCCACCCAGGCCACGATCCATGCGCCGAGCGAAGGCCCCACCACACGTCCCAAATTGGAACTGATACTGGTTAAAGCGTTTGCCGAGGAAAGGTCTTCTTCAGGGACAACCTGCGGCACAACTGCAAAATAGGCAGGCGTAAAGAACGCGTCCACCATGCCGAAGAAAAAACTCGTAGCGTAAATATGCCAGACCTGTAATTGATCGAAATATGCAAGCCCCGCAACAAATAACACTACCATGGCGCGTCCCATGTCAGAGATCACCATCAACACAATGCGCGGCAAGCGGTCCACCATGGCGCCGCCCAACAAGAGGAATAAAACCGAAGGCGTGGCGACAAAGACCCACATCAATCCCATCGCTTCGGCGGAGCCGGTCTTTTGCAAGATCCACCACGAGAGTGCGATCTCATAGACGAAATCACCAAGGCGGGAGAGAGTTTGCCCGCTCCAAAGCAAGGCGAAGGAACGATGTTTGAGTGCGCGGAATGTAAACATGAGGCTCCAAACAGTAAAAAATAATTATAAGTGACTAGCCTTTCTCTTGGGGAGAAGGGCTAGAGGTGATGGCGAACTATATCACAGCAAGATTTTCGCGCGCCTCATCATTACGCCCCAACGATGGAAGTTTTACACAAAAAAGGGGAATAACCTTTCAATCACCCTTATGAACTCTTGGCAGATAAAACCATCTGCTCAACGGCAAACAACACGATCTCTTGAAGAGTATGCTCGTCAAGAATCGTATGAGAAATTTGCCCTTCGAGTGCAAGTGAAATAATGCCGTGTACCTGTCCCCATACCGCGACCGCCATCATCTCTGGCGGAGTGGCCCGCAACAACCCCACACCCTGACATGCCTGAATAATCTCCACTACCACTTCAAATGCTTTGCGAGAGGCATCTACAAAGGATGGATATTCCTTTTCTTTTTCCAATACGCCGGAAAACATGATCTTGAACGTATCCGTGTTTTGCATGGCAAATCGCACATACGCCCCCGCCCCCTCCATTAATTGACGTTTGGGATTGTCCTTGTATTTCTCTGTAGCAGATTGCAACGCATTATGCAGTTGATTGAAACCCTCAGTGGAAATTGCCGCGATAAGAGATTGTTTATCAGGGAAATGAGAATAGGGCGCGGAGTGACTCACCCCAGCCTTTTGCGCCACCTTGCGTAGGCTCAAACCGCCAGCCCCTTCCTTTGCAAGGATCTCAACGCCCGCTTTGATGAGCGCATTCTTCAAGTCACCGTGATGGTAGTTTTTTCGTGGCATATTAAAATCTTAAACGCCAATCTTGACGACGTCAAGATTTTAGCCTACAATCTAGACACTGTCTAGATACAAAGAGATATTCCATGAAAACTTTTGACTCTGAAAAACAACAAATTGTCGAAACCGCGCACGAATTGGTGCGCAAAGGATATTTGATGGCGACCGGAGGCAACCTCTCGTTGCGCATCCCCGGGCAGGATGCGTTTGCCATCACCCCCTCCAACTACGATTATATGAAGATGACCCCAGAGGACGTCTGCGTGCTGGATTTCAACTTGACGATGATCGACGGTCACCTCAAGCCGTCAGTTGAATCAGCGATGCACGGAGCCGTGTACCAAGCCCGGGCGGATGTGAACGCGGTTGTCCACACGCATCAGGTATATACCAGCGCATTGACGTTGATCAAAGCGCCGATCCCTGCCTTGTTCGATGAGCAGGCACGCTTCCTCGGGAAAAGCGTGGACATCATCCCCTACGCCCCATCGGGGACAGGTTTCCTCAAAAATACAGTTGCAAAGCATGTCAAGAATCATAACAACGCCTTCATGATGCAGAATCATGGCGCGCTGGTTTTTGGTCACGACATGGAACGTGCTGTTCACAACGTGGAAATTTTGGAAAAGTGTGCGTTGGCATATTTACTTGCGATTTGTACCGAACGCAAAGTTAGCAAAATTCCTTTGGCGGTGCGCGAGATTGCATTTGCAAAATTACGCAAGGATCAAAAGAAGGCCGAAAAAGGCGAAGAAGTGAAAGGCGGAGAATAATATGAGCGAACAAAAATACGCAATCAGCGAATATCACGACACAGACAAAGTGTACGCAAAACTGAACGATCTCGTCAGTCAGCCATTGCGCCATGTCAAGCGCGAGAAGATGCAAGAGTTCCTTTCTTATTTCGATACTCAGTGCAAACGCTCGAAGGAACTTACTGACGAAGCAAAGAAATATATCCCCGGTGGCGTACAACATAACCTCGCATTCAACTATCCCTTTCCCATCGCCATCGAAAAAGCAGAGGGCGCTCATCTTTGGGATGCAGATGGCAATCAATATATCGACTTCCTGCAAGCAGGTGGCCCCACTGTGCTCGGCAGTAACTATGCTCCCGTGCGCGAAAAGGTTTTTGAGATGTTGGGTTCGTGCGGGCCTGTCACTGGTTTGTTCCATGAATATGAATTGAAACTTGCGCAACTCGTCAACCGCTTCATGCCAGCTGTGGAAATGTTCCGCATGTTGGGCTCGGGTACCGAGAGCGTCATGGCGGCCATCCGTGCGGCGCGCGCATACACCAAAAAGAAATATGTTATCAAAGTCGGCGGTGCGTATCACGGCTGGAGCGACCCAATGGTTTACGGCCTGCATGTTCCGGGCACGGGGCGTCTCGAAGCAAAAGGCATTCCGCGTGGGGCCAGCGCATCTACGAAGGAATTTTTTCCGAACAGTCTCGGTGCGTTGAAGCGTCAGCTGATGTTCAACAGGCTAAGGGGCGGAACTGCTGCGGTTATCGTCGAACCATTAGGACCTGAATCAGGAACACGTCCCGTTCCATTTGACTTCAATCAAAAGGTGCGTGAATTGTGCGACGAGTTCGGAGCGCTTCTGATCTTCGACGAAGTTGTGACCGGCTTTCGAGTGGGCTTGGGTGGTGCTCAAGGTTATTTCGGCGTCAAACCCGATCTGACAGTGTTCGGCAAATGCATCACGGGCGGATACCCCATGGCAGGTGGAGTCGGCGGCCGCGCAGATGTGATCATGCGGTTCGCGGCAGGCATCGGCGGAGTCGGTGAACGTGCATATGTCGGTGGGACACTTTCAGCGAACCCTCTTTCCTGTGTCGCGGGTTATTACTCATTGTTGGAGATGGAACGAACCAACGCGCCCGTCATTGCGGGACGCGCCGGTGACAGACTCACAAAGGGCTTACAAGCCATCATTGAAAAGTATGCCCTTCCCTTCGTGGCATATAATCAAGGCTCTATCGTCCATCTGGAGACATCGGGCGTGATGTTGCTTGACTTGCGGAATCCAATCCGCTTGGCACGAGAACTCAAACCGCGCAAACACATGATCGAAGAGATGGGCGCAGCGTACATGTCGCAAGGCCTCGTCACACTGGCAGGCTCGCGCATGTACACGTCCATGGCAGATACAGATGCAGTGATCGACGACGCGTTGAACAAGTTTGAGGTTGTACTGTCGGCTTGTGCGTAAATCAAAAGGACGCTAAAGGTTTTAAAACCTTTAGCGTCTAAATACAAAAAGGAGCATCATGACAAACAACTACAAACTTTATGGGTATCGCTGGGTGGTGCTGGCAGTTTTTATGTTCATCAACCTAACCATTCAGATGTTGTGGATCACGTATGCTCCTATTACCGGACCTGCCGCAAAATTTTACGGGGTGACCGATCTGGAGATCGGCTTCCTCGCGATGACGTTCATGATCGCGTTCATCCCACTTTCCATTCCCGTTTCGTGGGTCATTGATACTTATGGCTTCAAACTTGCGGTCAGTATCGGTGCAGTATTGATGGGGGTCTTCGGTCTCCTGCGCGGATTGGCCGGTACAAATTACTCTCTCGTCCTGTGGAGCACGATTGGCATCGCCGCATCACAACCCTTTTTACTCAACGCATGGACCAAAGTCCCTGCCAATTGGTTTGCTATTGAAGAACGAGCCACTGCTGTTGGCATTGTCACTCTTGGTAATCTCATCGGTACGGCACTTGGATTGGTGCTCACTCCCATTCTGATTGAAACCATTTCCATACCAACGGTTCAGTTGATCTACGGTGGGATCGCGGCGTTCTCATCCGTTTTGTTCATTCTGCTCGCACGAGAGACTCCCCCCACCCCGCCCGGACCGGACGGAAGCGAGGTCCGTGCATTGATGTTGGACGGGTTGAAACATGCCATTAAGGTACGCCCCTTCTGGTTCAGTTTGGTAGTCTCGTTTATCGGATTGGGCGTCTTCAACGGCGTGACAACCTGGATCGAGGCAATGATCCGCCCGCGTGGGTTTACGCCCACAGATGCCGGCACACTCGGAGCGTTGATGATCGTCGGTGGCGTGATCGGAGCGGTGGTTATCCCTGCGTTATCCGACAAACAGCACAGACGTCAGCGGTATCTCTACGTGGCCTTTATCGGAGCGATCCCCGGCATGATCGGGTTGACCTTTGCAACCACCAGTTGGCTACTGTTCACATCCGCATTTGCAATGGGATTTTTCCTCGTCAGCGCCATGCCGATTGCCATGCAATATGCGGCAGAGATCACATACCCCACACCGGAAGGCACATCCAACGGCTTGATGCAGTTGACAGGTCAAGGCGCAGTGGTATTTGTCGCCATTATGGAGAAATTAAAAACATCCAACGGCTCGTTCACACCTGCTTTGTTGTTGGCAATTGGGTTATTGATCGCCAGCACGATCTTTGTCACTCAAATGAAAGATCCACAGAAATAGGTGATTCTGATACACTCATTCCGACGGTCGACATAAATCTAGTTATACCAAACGACTACGGAGGTAACCTATGAGTTCAGTTCCCTATCAAGAAAACACAGCAAGTAAAAGCACGCCCTGGCAACTGGCAAAAATAGCTGTCCTATTATTCATCTCACTGGGACTTTACCAGTTCATGAACAGCTTTCCTTTTTACAAAATCCTCGATCCACAAAGCACTGGATGGATACTTTGGGTCAGTTATGCCAATGACCTGTTTCAGCCGTTTGCTTTTTATTTCTTTCTATGTCTGGGTGAACGCTGGCTGAAGACCTGGCAAGTACGCGCCTTGATAGCGCTTGCCATTCCTGTCCTTTTGGAACTTGGCCAATTGCTCTATCAGTTGTTCTACCCGGTGCTCTATGCTCGCTTGCAGATAGTTCATTACTTCGGCGCGTTTGATCCGATGGATATCATCATGTATGCAACTGGTGTTGGGCTGGCGGTGGTATTGGAGCAAATAGTTTTAGCAAGAAAGCTTAAATTCTGGCGTCAATAGCACATCACACATCTCACAATCATCCTGAAAGAAATAATGCCCGAAATTTTCCCTGCTGATAATCAACCTGTCCACCCATTATTCCATGAATTAGAACGATCGCACTCATTGGTGACAGCCTTCTTTGAAGGTTGTGCCACTGCGCGATTGTTTGTCGATGATACCGTCACGCCGCAGGCAGGCGTGATCGTCTGTAACAGTCGCGTGTTGTGCGCTGGCGGTGCAACACAGGCTGATTTCATCAATGAGATGACGCATACATTCTCCAATGAATTGATACCCCCTCACCTTGCAAAAGGAAATGACGCCTATCTGGTATATACGTCAGGTGATGGATGGGATACAGCATTGCCACAGTTATTCCCCACCCGCGATCTTTATCATGGCACGCGTCAATATTATGAGATCACTGATTTCACTCCTAAAATTGACCTACAACTACCTGATGGCTTTTCGATGCAACTGATCACACCAGAGTTTTTGTCCAGTGATGCAGTTGGATTGGATGCAGTGCGAGAGGAGATGTGTTCGGAACGCGCCTCCGTAGAGGACTTCCTTGCACGCAGTTTTGGTCTGTGCCCTGTTCACTCCAATGAGGTCGCAGGTTGGTGCATGTCTGAATACAATGTCGGTGAGCGTTGTGAGATCGGGATTGCCACAAGTGAAAAGCATCAGCGTCAAGGTATCGCTACTTTAACCACGTGGTTCTTCCTCGCAGAAGCTCATCGTCGTGGTTACACCCGTGTAGGCTGGGACTGTTGGACACGGAATGAGGCGTCGTCTGCCACGGCGCGCAAAGCAGGTTTTACTTTAATCGAAGAGTATCCAGCTATCGTCGTTGAGCTTTAGTTGAGGCATATCCCCATGTCAGAATCCACCATCCTCGCCATTGACCTCGGAACATCTGGAATGAAAGTTGCGCTGATCACTGTCAGCGGAAAGGTGATCGGTTGGGAAAGTGAATCGGTGCGGCTCATCATCACGCCCGATGGCGGCGCGGAACAGTCACCTGAGGAGTGGTGGCAGGCATTCCTGTCAGCGGCGGGAAGGTTGATGAAGAAGAATCAGGATGCAGGTCAGAATGTGATCGCTGTTTGTGCGTCCACTCAAGGCGAAGGGACAGTAGCGGTCGATAAAGAGGGAAACGCTCTCGGCAACGCGATCCTATGGATGGACATGCGTGGCGCACCACATCTGCGAAAACAATTGAATGGATGGATCAACATCGATGGCGCGGGCATTTCGAATGTGTTGCGCTTTGTGCGCTTGACGGGCGGCATGCCCTCGATGACGGGCAAGGACCCTGCGGCACACATGTTGTTTATCCGCGACACGATGCCCGATGTGTACGCGCGCACGCATAAGTTTTTGAACGTGCTCGATTACATCAACCTGCGATTGACGGGCGAGTTCGTGGCAAGCTTTGATTCGATCGTGACTTCTTGGGTGACCGATAATCGCAATCCTGATTCAATTCAATATGACGATTCGTTGATCCGCACGCTTGGCATCGACCGCGAGAAACTTCCTGAGGTTGTGGCTTGCACAAAAGTGATCGGTAATGTGCGCAGTGATGTTGCGAGTGCGCTTGGGTTGTCGTCGAATGTAAAGGTTGTGGCTGGTGCGATTGATAACACCGCCGCGGCAATTGGTGCGGGCACTGTGGAAGATTACGCGCTTCATCTTTACATCGGCACGTCATCATGGATGGCGGCGCATGTGCCCTTTAAGAAAACGGACATTGCTTCGAGCATGGCATCCATTCCATGTGCGGTGCCGGGGCGGTATCTGCTCACGGCGTTGCAGGCAACGGCTGGTGGCAACCTCACGTTCCTGCGCGACAACATCATCTATCACAAGGATGAGCTATTGCAGGAAGCCGATGTGCCCGATATCTTCAAAGTGCTTGATCAAATTGCGGATCGCGTGCCCGCGGGCGCAAACGGTGTCATGTATACGCCGTGGATCTGGGGCGAGCGCGCGCCGGTGGATGACAAAACGCTTCGTGCTGGACTTTACAACCTGTCTCTGAACAACACGCGTGAGGATATCATTCGAGCCTTTTTGGAAGGCATTGCATTCAACACCCGTTGGTTGTTATCGCCCGTTGAAAAATTCCTTGGGCAAAAAGTGAAAAACATCAACATCGTCGGCGGCGGCGCGCAATCGGATGTGTGGTGCCAGATCTTTGCGGATGTGATGAACGTGGAGATCAAACAGGTCGCTGACCCCATCTATGCCAACGCACGCGGCGCGGCATGGATCGCGGCTGTGGGCTTGGGCGAGATCGCATTTTCAGATTTATCGAAGTTGATCGAGATCCGAAAAACATACATTCCAAACCCTGCAAATCGTTCCTTGTATGATGAGAGGTTTGGTATTTTCCAAAAGATCTATAAACAAATGAAGCCTATATATCAAGGTCTCAATTCAGCCTCTTCATGAGGCTGATATTTTTAAAGAAAGGATTTTTTCATGTCGCAACCCGATACCTATCCTCAGTTTCCTCCTCGCTTTCTTTTCGGCACTGCCACTTCCGCCTTTCAGATTGAAGGCAGCCCATCCGCCGATGGCAAGGGCAAATCGATTTGGGATGTACATACGCACACACCCGGAAAGATCCGCACAGGGGAGAATGCCGATGTTGCCTGCGAAACGTACCTCCACCCCGAACGTGACCTAGGGCTCATGAGCCAGCTTGGCCTGAATGCGTATCGTTTCTCCGTCGCCTGGAGTCGAGTTCTTCCCAACGGACGAGGACAGGTCAATCAAAAAGGATTGGATTACTACCGCCGCCTGGTGGACATGCTCCTCGAGCGCCACATCACACCTTTCATTACACTCTTCCACTGGGACACGCCTCAAGCTCTGCAAGAGTTATGTGGCGGTTTTGCCGGTCGCGACACGGCCTATTATTTTGCCGAGTATGCCGAGATCGTGGTCAAAGCCCTCGGTGACCGTGCCAAAAACTGGATCACTCTCAACGAACCTTGGGAACATGCCGCATTGGGATATTTATTGGGAGACCATGCCCCCGGATATCACAATCCATGGAAATAAACCCGCGTCGCACATCATCAATTACTAGGACATGGACTCGCTCTCGAACGGATTCGTGCCGCATCCCCTGATTCTCGCGTCGGACTTACCCTGAGCCTGAATCCTATTTTCCCGGTCTCATCCAAGCCTTCAGATATTGCCGCAGCAAACCTGGCGAATCAATTCTTCAATGACTTCTTCCTCGACGGTGTATTCAAGGGTGCATATCCAAGTTTGTTGATGAAGAAGTTGAGCGTTGTCCGCCCTCCCGTCAAACCCGGTGACATGGAAATCATCTCTCGTCCCACAGATTTTCTGGGCATCAATTATTACAGTCGCGAATTTGCACACGCGGTATGGTACGTTCCATTTTTGGGCTTTTGGGTAGATGAAGCGCAGGTCAATCACCGTGAACAGATCATCAATGGACGGCAATACACGAACTTCGGGCGTGAGGTGTATGCACCAACCTTCTACGAAACACTCATGCGCCTGAAGAACGAATACGGCAACCCCAATCTCTATATCACCGAGAACGGCGCATCCTTCACTGATGTGGTTGAAAATGGAGAAGTCCACGACCTACTGCGGATCGAATTCCTCAAAAGTTATATGGGAGCCGCAGCACAAGCCACACGTGATGGAGTCAACCTGCAAGGCTATTTCATCTGGTCCTTATTGGATAACTTTGAATGGTCGGAAGGTTTCTCCAAGCGCTTTGGGTTGGTGTATGTAGATCATGAAACGCAGGAGCGCATCATCAAAGACAGCGGCCATTGGGTGGCGAAAATGATACAGGAGCAGGAAGTAAACAAAGCAGGGTAAAAGCTTTTTGACATGCTCATACCGCAGTCAAACAATCGCCACACTACTTTAGAGCACAGCACGAAGGCAAAGGAACAAGGTGCTACCTTTCCCTACTTCGCTTTCCATACGAATTGCCCCATCCTGTCGCTCAAGCAATGTCTTCGCTATGGGAAGTCCCAGCCCAAAACCGGGTATGGTAGCTTTATCATCACCACGATAAAAACGATCAAAAATATGCTCGAGTGTTTCAGGGGGAATGCCTTCGCCAAAATCCTGCACACAGATTTCCACTTGCGCGCCTCGCTGTTCGGCAGAGACATGGATATTCCCTGTTGAATGCTTCATGGCGTTATCCAAGCCGATCAGCAAAACTTGCTTCAGCGCATCGCGATCTCCCACAACTTCCAAGTCAGAGGCCACATCTAATTGGATCTGGCGTTGCGGGTCGAGTTGGCGCACCTGACGGCAGGTTTCCTCAAGTATGGAGGAAATGTTAAGCAACTCTTTTGCCAAGTTCCGTCCTGCATCGGCGCGGGCCAGTAGCAACAAATCGTTGACCAATCGAATCAGACGGTCGCTTTCATCAACCATATCACTAAGGATGTCAGTTTGTTCTTCGGCAGGCATAGGTGGTTCGCGGCGAAGCAAACCAAGGTTCCCGCGTAGAGTCGTCAATGGGGTGCGCAATTCGTGAGAGACATCAGCTACAAAGTCGCGTTGCATTTGAAGCGAGTGTTCCACTTTTTGAAAGGCATCCTGCAAACGTGACAACATGGAATTGAATGTGTTCGCAAGCTGCCCCACTTCATCGGGCGGACCGGAGTAATCCACGCGGCGAGTAAAGTCGCGCTCGTCGCCGATAGCTTGGGCGGTCTGTGTGATGCGGTGAATAGGACTGAGCGTGATTCCCGAAAGAAACCACCCAATCCCAAATGCAATCAAGATGATGAGTACGCTGGCAACGCTCAAAGTCGTAGCCAGGGATTCAAGTGTACGGTCCCGCTCGGTCAATGGACGGGCATTTTGCACGATATATGCGAACTCCCCATTCACAATAACGGGGCGGCTGTAGATCAGCATCTTCTCACCAGAAATGATCGCTGTCTCCCACCATTCCTGCTTGCTTTGCAGTCTTTGAAGACCTTCGTCACTTAGAGGGAGTGCGTCTTCTTCCCTGCCAAACGGACTCGAGATGAGATTGCCGTTCACATCAAGAATGCGGCTGATATCCCGTTCTGGGAAGGTTTGAAATGCCTTATCAGTGGAAAACTGATCAAAAGGGATTGGCGGACGCGGAAGCTGTTGGTTAGTAGGTGGAGGGGTATGACGTGGATCCGTTCTGAGGGCGGCTTCAGCCAGTTTATTGGCACCCTGCATCAGGTCCTGTTTGAGCGAGCGAAGCGTATCCTGTGCTTGAATGGTGTAAAGTGAGAATCCGAAGATCGCTAATGTGAGAGCCAGAATAAATGTATAGAGCAGGGTGAAGCGTAAACGAATGGACATTATTCCTCGCGTAAAACATAACCGATACCGCGCACAGTTTGAATAAGTCGTGGTTGATCGTTTGTCTCGAGCTTCTTTCGCAGATACCCAATGTAGATTTCAAGGACATTATCGTCGCCACCAAAGTCGTAGCCCCAAACATCGTTGAGAATCTGCCGTCGTTCGAGTACCTGACGCGGATGCCGCAACAACAAATGAAGCAGATTGAATTCGGTGACTGTGAGATTTAACAGCACATCACCGCGTTTCGCTTCGCGTGTGGATGGGTCAAGTGTGATATCGGCATACGAGACTTTTTGGTTTTCAGGTTTGGCTTCGACGCGCCTTAACATGGCATGGACTCGTGCCACGAGCTCTGCGGGTGCAAATGGTTTAATGAGGTAATCGTCGGCGCCACTTTCGAGGCCTTCTACACGATTCTCGATGGCATCACGTGCGGTCAGCATCAGGATCATGGTCTTATTCTCTTCATCACGTAGTCTTTGAATAAAAGACAGCCCGTCCATCTTGGGCATCATCCAATCCACGATAATCAGGTCTGGACGGTTGGATTGCACAAGCGGTAATGCTTCCAACCCGTTGCTGGCAGTGAAGACGTTCAAGCCTTCATACACCAGTGTGCGCTGGAGCATTTTCAGAAGTTTGGGGTCATCATCAATAATCAATACAGAGGGCATGGCTTCTCACTTTTCATCTTATCACAATCAACTATACATAAAAATGCTGTGAAAAGGCTGTGAAGAAAAAATGAGTTTTCAGTTTCACGGCATTTTCACAGGCTTTGTTCACCAGTTTCTTGGCATCCTCTCAGTTTGTGGTTCTACAATGACATCGTTGGATAAACAGTATTGAAGAGAAAGGAGGTCCCTTTGGAAAATTCTGCTCGTGTTCATTAATTAATCTCTGGAAGGAGGTGATTCCGTTTAGATTAAGTTGATTGAAAGTAAGATGAGCATCTTCTGTCCCTCAGGAGGTGCTCTTTTTATTATCTGTTTTTGGAATACTCATGTTTTCCAAACTTTATTTTCACAGCATTTTCACAGGTTTCTCATGGGGAACTCACAGGTTGAATTTGTACACTATGAACGTAAAGCCAGACAAAGTTTGGGTTACTGGGTCTATATTTTTAAAATTGGAGTTCAACATGAGATTGCCTTTTAAACGACTATGGAATCCCTCTATAGCAACCACGGATGCGCACTCAGTATCCCGTGAACAGACCCTGGGATGGATCGGCATCACTTTGATCGTTATCCTTGCCGCCGTTCTGCGCTTCGCCAATTTGGATGCGATCGGGTATGCGAACCATTACTATACGGCCGCCGTGACGAGTATGCTTCAATCGTGGCACAACTTTTTCTTTGTAGCCGCTGAACCTGGTGGAGCCGTGAGTGTAGATAAGCCTCCATTAGGTTTGTGGTTGCAGGCAATCTCGGCTTACTTCCTTGGCGTGAGTGGGTTTAGCGTGGTCTTACCGCAGATTCTAGCAGGCATATTCTCTGTTATCGTTCTTTATCATTTGGTGAAACGTTCCTTCGGCACAACGGCAGGATTGGTTGCGGCATTTGCATTGGCGGTTACCCCCGTGGTCATCGCTACAGATCGCAACAACACCATGGATAGCACGCTCATCTTCACGCTTCTGTTGGCAACCTTGGCATTTATAAAAGCCACTGAAACACGCAAATTAAAGTTCCTATTACTGGGCGCAACGCTGGTGGGTTTGGGCTTCAATATCAAAATGCTTGAAGCTTATTTGCCATTGCCTGCTTTTTATGCAGTGTATCTTCTGGGCTCACCAGAAAAGTTCTGGATCAAGGTTCGCAATCTGGCACTTGCCACAATTCTGTTGGCGGTTGTCTCATTTTCATGGGCGATTGCCGTAGATCTGACCCCGGCAAGTCAACGCCCATATGTGGGAAGCAGTAGCAACAACACCGAGATGAGTTTGATCTTTGGATACAACGGCGTCAACCGTCTATTGGGGATGATGGGCAGAGATGGACAGAGTAATAGAAATACCAATCAAGGTGGACCAACTCAAGGTCAGACGCCGAACGGGGCTTTTAATCCGCCCGCTTCAAACGGAACCGGGAACGGCTTCACCCCAATGCGCCCTCCCCAAGCTGGGAATGGATTCCCCCAAGGCAATCCGCCTCAAGGCATACCCAATGATGGACAAGGTCGAGGTGGCCCCGGCGGTGGGGGTGGCGGATTCAACATCGGGCAGGCCGGTGCGTTACGTTTATTCTCAGTGCCGTTGAGTAAAGAGACTAGTTGGCTGTTGCCATTTGGGATCATATCCATGCTTGTATTGTTGCTGGGCTTTCGCTGGCACTGGCCTGTGGAATCAAAACATCAGGCACTCATCCTTTGGGGTGGCTGGCTGGTAACAACAGGTATCTTCTTCAGCGTGGCGGGCTTCTTCCACGAGTATTATCTCTCCATGATGGCCGCACCGTTGGCGGCGTTAGTCGGCATTGGCGTAACAGAGTTGTGGCGGTTACGTGAAAGGCGTTTTTGGCTTGCCATTGGCTTAAGCGCAGCTGCCATTGCAGGTACACTGGCCTTCCAATTTTGGACGGCACAATCCTTCACGAATGAACTCTGGTGGTTGTATGTTGCCATTGCCATCTTCGGCGTTGGGTTGATCGTTTTGAGTATTTCAATGATCGACCGTACTCCAAGTCTCGTTATGAAATTGGGATTTGCATTACTCGTCATTGCCATGTTAGTCACACCTACAGCATGGTCAGCATTGACTAACTTGAACACCAGCGCGAACCAATCCTTGCCTGCCGCCTACAGTGGAGGATCATCTGGCCCTGCCAATCGTGGAGGCACGCAGGTCAACGAAACCTTATTGAGTTATCTCGAATCCAATACACAAGGCATGAAATATCTCATGGCCGTTCCCAGTTCCATGCAGGGCTCCGACTATATCCTTGCAACGGGAAGGCCAGTTCTATATCTCGGTGGGTTTAGTGGCCAGGATTCCGTTGTAAGTACGGACGATCTATCTCAAATGGTGAGTAACGGCGAACTGCGCTACATTTATTGGGGAGGTGGAGGCGGTGGTCCAAATGGCGGCAATAGCAATATTTCAAACTGGGTCACATCCACGTGTAAGGCGGTTCAAGGCTTTGAAACCACCACTCGCAACTCCGGCGCACCAGATGGAACAGGCACTGGTATCGACAATCAAAATAACCGCCAAAACAATAGCTTCGGCCCCGGCGGGAATATGCAAGTCACGCTATATGATTGTGGCTAATGATCAAATCTCAACACGTCACGGAAAACAATATGGATAAAACATCTATCATCATCTTACTCCTTCTGGTGCTATTTCTTGCAGGTTGTTCAGGTACACCGCTAGCGACACAGGACGCTGCATCTGCACAAGCGACTCTTGTGGCAGACATCGTCAACACCAACAATACAGCCACTGCCTTGACGCCAGTTACAACAGTCACACCAGTACCCACTACAGCGGCTATGATGGTCACATTGAATACAGACTATGAAAGCTCGGTTTCGGTTGAGCTTCAATTACTTCTGGGAACCATTCAATTGGAAGGAACAGAACAGGCTATCACCAAAGAACAAGCCAGCGTATTACTACTTTTATGGAACAATATACAGGCACTCTCCCAAAGTGTTCAACCACAACGAAACCAGCCAGCGCAAGGTCAAACAGTGATAGCGCCATCCACTCCAGAGATTAACGCTGAAGTACAAACACAGATTGATGCTTTAGTTGTTCAGATCCAAGCTGTGATGACGGTAGACCAGCTCAACGCCATCTCTGGTATGCAAATTACAAAGGAAACTGCGATGACTCTTGTGCAGGCGCAAATGTCAAACGCAGGTCAGTCGCAACCTACTAATGGAGCAGGGCCAGGAAATGGAGGGAATCCGCCTCAAAATGGTATGGCATTAGGCACACCTCCTGCAGGTGACCCTAGCGGGCAGACACCCGGTGTAGGGCAAACAAGTGCCGCACCAAAGGCGAATACAGATATGAGCATGATCCCGCCACCCTTGTTGGATAGCATCATTAAGCTCCTACAGGCAAAATAACATCAAAGAAGAAGGTATTTCTCAAAAACGGTTCCTGAATTTCTTCAGGAACCGTTTTTTGTATTCCAGTTTCACAGTCTTTTCACAGTCTTCTCTTGGTTTTCTCACAGCGGCAGATCCTAGAATTGTCTTTGTAAGCTCAAATTCAGCAATCATTCAAAGGAATACAAAATCATGTCTACAAAAACCAAACTTGTTCTCGATCTCAGTATGTTCGCCGCCTTTTTGGCAATCGCGAATCCGCACCTGACAGGCAACACCATTCACGAATGGCTGGGCATCGCGATGGCTGGGACAGTCATCACCCACCTGCTTCTCAACTGGGAGTGGATCATCAACGTCGGGAAAGAATTCTTCAAGAAGTTCTGGCACCAATCCCGCCTGAATTTTGTGGTGAACACGCTGTTCTTCATCGCCATGACCGGATCACTCTTCACAGGTCTCCTGATCTCAAAAAGTGTGATGACCACATTAGGGATCCAACTGGATGTCAGCCGTGGCTGGAAGTCCATCCATACACTCATGTCGGACGCATCAGTTATTCTGTTCGGAATTCACTTTGCCTTGCATTTGAAGTGGATCACAACCAACATTGGCCGTTACATCGTGAACCCGATCCGCGGATTGTTCCAGAGACGTGTTGCGCACGAGCCATTGGTCCCTCAAGCGGTACGGGTAGAGAAAAGAAACTAAGAGCAAAAGGGGCAGGCTGTCTCTCAATACGAGCCTGCCCCACCAATACATATCAACAAGGACATATCTCATGAAGATCATTTCAAGAATCATCGTCATCCTGTTAGTGGCAGGAATCGTTTCCAGTGGCATCTACGCTCTGGCGGGAAGTACCAGCCTCACATCCGGGAACGAAGCGGATCTTGGTCCGCAACCATCCATGACAAATACAGGAAGTCAATCCATGCCGCCGATGGGTGGACATGAGGGTGGTGAGGACGGGGCATCCTTAACACGCGGGCTGAGTGGTGTACTGGTAACACTCGCAAAGTTGACGGGCATCACGTTGGTTGTGCTGTTTGCACAAAAAGTTTTCGGCTCATTCAACGCATCAAAGCTGATCGCGACCAAACAACAGTAAAGGAAACCATGAAAAAAATTCTCTTATCAATCCTAATGGTCTTCGCAGTTGCACTGACGGCTTGCAGTCCATCATCAAGCACCGCGCAGGCGAGTACCGGGGCATTGAGCGAAACGCAACTTGTATTGGGTTCTCTCAAGCTTGAAGACACTTCATATGGCATCACAGTTGAACAGGCAAATGAGTTACTGCCAATGTGGCAAGTCTATGATGAACTCACCAACAGTGACACAGCCGCGCAGGAAGAGATCGATGCATTGGTCGAACAGATCCAGGAGACCATGACATCCGAACAGATACAGGCGATCACTGACATGCAATTGACACAGCAGGATGTCTTCACAACCATGCAGACAACGAATATCGCCAGTACTTCACAAAGCGACTCCAGTGTCACAGTCCCCAGTAGTGGAGGCGGTATGCCTGCGGGCGGTCCACCCGATGGTGGAGGCGGCGCACCACCTGACATGAGCGGTGGAATGCCATCGGATGCTGGAGGTGGAGATGCACCGAATACAGGTGCAGGACAAAGTCAAAACGCGCAAACAGGTTCAGACCAGGCCCAGATGAGTGCACCATCTGCTTTGGTACAAGCGCTGATCGAATCTCTTGAACAAAAGATACAGGCCTGACCCACTATTCACGGTTGGATGGTTGAGCACAAGTTTTCAGCCATCCAACCGTTTCAAAAAATCTTATGAAAACTGTTTCCAAACTACTCGCACTTACCTTTCTTATCGTCTCCCTATCTGCATGCGCCGGTAATGCTGTTTCCACGCAAAGCGAAGAAGATACCCTTTCATCAGCCTATACCCAAGCCGCAATGACGATCGGCGCACCAACAAGCACGTTACCGGCAACGGCTACAGCATTTCCGACAATCGCTATCACACTCAATGCGCCTCCTACGTTTGCGATTGCCAGTCCAACCGTACAAAGCACGACTTCGTACTCCTATACTGTATCCAATTCCACCGCAAACGGGTGCAACGATGCGGCTTTCCTAAGCGATGTATCCGTCGCAGATGGAACAGTCTTTGCCCCCGGCGAATCGTTTACAAAAACATGGGAGTTCCAAAACACAGGAACTTGTGACTGGAATGAAGATTATTTGATCGTTTTTTCCAGTGGCACAGATATGGATGGCGAAACAACTGAGATCGATCAAGATGTTCTTGTGGGTGCAAGCGGCGATATTTCTGTTTCACTCACTGCACCTACAACCAACGGCACCTACGTAGGCTATTGGAGAATGGCGGATGAAGATGGCAATATCTTTGGGCAATCGGTCTATGTGATGATCGTTGTCTCCGATAGCGCATCCACTGTAACACCTACAGCAACGCTAACAGAGGAAGCCACATCTACATCCACTTCAATCCCTCAGGCAACAGAGACATCTACACCATTACCCACAAACACAGAAGTACCAACATCAACGGAAGAGAGTTTGAGCTCATCATAAATTGATTGGATAGGCGTCACCTACATCAGGCTGTTAAAGCTTTTAACGATGATTCAACCGCCGCGGTGGTGGCGTCGATCACTTCCTCTGTGTGCGCAGTCGAAATGAACCCCGCCTCGAATTGT
The DNA here is from genome assembly GCA_016721115.1 of Candidatus Defluviilinea proxima. Lineage (NCBI taxonomy): Bacteria > Bacillati > Chloroflexota > Anaerolineae > Anaerolineales > Candidatus Villigracilaceae > Candidatus Defluviilinea > Candidatus Defluviilinea proxima. The sequence continues at coordinate 1,595,507 of JADKIW010000001.1, read as the reverse complement.
GACGGCGCAAGATAAACGCCGTTCTCCAACATCTTCTGGAAGAATTTTCCGAATCGCACTTTATCCGCCACTTTGACGGTGTTCCAATCCACGGGCTTTGTTTCGCTAAAGAACGTTGTGAACATCGTACCGACCCGTGTCTGTTGGATGGGAATCCCTGCTTTCTGCGCCGCGGACAAAACACCCGCCTCCAACCGACCCGCCGCCTGCTCCAGTTTCGACCAGACTTCATCTTCCTTGATCAGATCCAACGCCGCGATACCCGCGCTCATCGCAAGCGGATTGCCCGCCAGAGTCCCCGCTTGATACATCGGGCCAGCGGGCGCGACCATCTGCATAATTTCTTTCTTCCCGCCATACGCACCGACAGGGAGTCCCCCACCGATGACCTTGCCCAGCGTGGTCAGATCGGGTTTGATATTGTAAAGAGTCTGTGCGCCACCTTTGTGAACGCGGAAACCAGTCATCACTTCATCGAAGATCAGCAGACTACCTTCACGTTCGGTGATACTGCGCAAACCTTCCAAGAATCCAGCTTGAGGCGGGATGACGCCCATATTGCCAGCAACAGGTTCAACGATGATCGCCGCGATCTGGTCAGGATATTTTTTATACAACGCTTCCACTGATTCCAAGTTGTTGAAATCTGCCACCAGCGTGTCCATCACTGTGTTCGCAGGGACACCCGGCGAATCAGGCAAACCAAGCGTCGCAACGCCTGAACCTGCTTGCACCAACAACAAGTCCGCATGACCGTGATAACAACCATCGAACTTGATGATCTTATCCCTTTTGGTATACGCGCGCGCCAACCGCAACGCGGACATGGTTGCTTCTGTTCCCGAATTAACAAAACGGATCATCTCGATGTTGGGCAGGAAATCCATTACACATTTGGCCAGCTCCAACTCCAACGGACTCGGCGCGCCATATGATGTCCCTTTGACAGCCGCATCTTGAATGGCTTTCACAATATTGGGATGCGCGTGACCCGTGATGAGCGGCCCCCACGAAAGGACATAATCGATATAACAGTTGCCATCCACATCATAAAGATATGGGCCATCACCGCGTTTGATAAAGATGGGCTGTCCGCCCACAGCACGAAAGGCGCGTACTGGCGAATCCACGCCGCCGGGTAAAAGAGTTTGCGCTTCTCGAAAGAGAGCAATGGATTTTTCGATATTCATTTCAACCATCCTGCCGCATCGAGGGCGTGATAGGTGATGATCAAGTCCGCACCTGCGCGTTTCATCGCGGTCAATGTTTCAATCACCACTTTCTCTTCATCGATCCAGCCATTCGCCGCGGCGGCTTTGATCATCGCATACTCACCGCTCACGTTATAAGCAACCATCGGCAATTCAGGGTATGCATCCTTCACCACGCGGATCACATCCAAATACGCCAGCGCAGGTTTCACCATCAACATGTCCGCACCTTCCTCCACATCCAACGCGGCCTCACGCAACGCTTCACGCACATTCGCGGAGTCCATCTGGTGCGACTTTCTATCGCCAAACTTAGGCACACCCTCCGCCGCATCACGGAACGGCCCGTAAAACGACGAAGCATATTTCACTGCGTAAGACATGATCGGCAAATTCTCATACCCCGCGCCATCCAACCCATCGCGGATCGCCGCCACCATGCCATCCATCATGCCGCTCGGCGCAACCATATCCGCGCCACATTGCGCATGTGAAACCGCAACCTTTGCCAACACATCCAGCGTCGGGTCGTTCAACACATATCCATCAGGCAAGCTTTTCTGAAAATGCTCGCCCGTGTTCAAAATGCCGCAATGCCCGTGATCGGTATACTCACACAAACACACATCCGTCACCACCACCATCTCAGGTATCTCTTTCTTGATCGCCCGAATCGCCTGTTGGACAATTCCATCTTCCGAAAAATTCTCAACCCCGATCGGATCCTTCTCCTTGGGAATCCCAAACAAGATGACAGCGTTCACTCCCGCCTTTGCGGCTGTTTCAGCTTCCCGAACACTTTCCTCCACTGACAGTTGACTCACACCCGGCATCGAGCCGATCGCAGTTCGTCCCGTCCCATGTCGCACGAACAACGGATAAATAAAATCGCGTGCGTTCAATTCTGTCTCACGCACCATCGCGCGGATGGCTGGATTGGCGCGAAGCCTGCGCGGGCGTTGTATGATCTTTCTATTCATAAATTCTCCTGACATCTCTACCTGTTTAAGCTCTCAATAATTTTTATCAGTCCATCTGCTGTGTACTCATTTGCAATGACCAGTTTCGAGAAGCCTTCTTCTCTTGCGGCTTGCTCCGTAACGGGACCAATACATGCAAAGACGGGGTCATTCGGCAAATGTAACGGGTCAAGTCCGTTCTGTTTTACGATGGCACTAAAGTTCTGCACAGTGGACGCACTGGTAAATGTAACAACATCTACGCCTTGCTTCAATGCATCCAACCCATCAAGATCAGGTTGAGCGGGAAGCGTTTTGTATACAACGATCTCGTGAGGTACTCCACCCGCATGGAAGATCGCTTCGGGCAATTCCTTGCGGGCCATCTCTGCCCGAGGCAGTAAAACCCACTTGCCACGTAAGTCACCCAGTCCGGGCAATATCGCCTCAGCTACATACTCCTCAGGAATAAAATCAGGTTCAATATTATATTTTCGCAACGCGTCCGCCGTGCTCGGTCCAACCGCAGCGACTTTCACACCTTCATTTCCCTTTGATTTTGCCAATTCTCCGCTCAACGCGACAATATCCACTGCGTTCACAGAAGTAAACACAATCCACTCGTAACGATCCAGTTTGGACAATGCCCGTTCGAGCGCTACATTCTCTTCAATCGGATGAATCTCAATTACAGGGAAATAGATTGGCTCAAAGCCAGCGGTACGCAAGGCTTCGCCAAAAGATTCAGATTGAGCGCGAGGACGGGTTATGAGCACTTTCATTGTGATCCGTGGCCATTGCCAAGATTTCATTCACATCTTGACCTGGAGTATGGGAGCATTGTATCCAATGACAACGATTCCGTCACACATCCTTACAAGCTCAAATGTATTGGCTTCCGCGCTCACGAGAATGATGGTATCTTATTCTTTGTCGGTGTTCTACTGGCACAGGCTAGAAAAAAACTCAATCAAGGTTGATCATTATGATAAATGAAGACGGATACGACCTGTGGTTACGCTATCCAGAGGTGGATCATCCAGATCGGATCGCACAATATCGCGAGAATATCCAAAGTGTTGCTATTCTTGGCGAAAACAAAACGATCGATGCAATTCGTAACGAGATCAAGAGAGCGCTTCCCAACCTGCTGGGCAAACCCGTTCCCATTTCGACACAACCAACACCCCACTCATTAGTCATTGGCACTGTTGAACAATTGGGACTTCAAATTGAAGCTGACATAATAGGAAATGAAGGTTTTATCATTCAATCGGGAAATCAGGGAGTGGTAATCGCAGGCAATACCGAAATCGCATTACTGACAGGAACATTCCATTTTCTTCGTCTTATTCAAACACATCAAGACATTCGTGAATTGAATATTCTGGAACGCCCACGGATTCGTCATCGCATCCTTGCCCACTGGGATAATCTGGATGGCTCGATAGAACGAGGCTATGCGGGGCAATCCCTCTGGAACTGGGACAAACTGCCAGAATATATTGACCCTCGTTATTACGATTATGCACGTGCCTGTGCATCCATCGGCATCAATGGCCTTTGCATCAACAATGTTAATGCAAAGGCAGAAAGTTTAACGACGGACTATCTCATCAAAACAGCGGCTTTGGCAAATGTGTTCCGTCCGTATGGGATTCGGGTGCATCTTGCGCCTCTTTTTTCAGCGCCCATGCAACTGGGCGGGTTGCCCACAGCCGATCCGCGTGACCCGACGGTTATCGCATGGTGGAAAGATAAGGTGGATGAAATCTATCGTCTCATACCCGATTTCGGTGGCTTCCAAGTCAAAGCGAATTCAGAAGGACAGCCCGGCCCGCAAGATTATCGAGCGAATCACAACGATGGAGCGAATATGCTTGCCTCATGTCTGGAGCCATATGGAGGCATGGTCTTGTGGAGGGCATTTGTCTACGATACAAGCGTAGATACCGACAGAGCAAAATGTGGCTATCTGGAATTTTCTCCTTTGGACGGAAAGTTCAATTCCAACGTGATCGTGCAAGTGAAGAATGGTCCGATAGATTTTCAACCACGCGAGCCTTTTCACCCCCTTTTCGGTGCAATGGAAAAAACACCTCTTGCGCTCGAACTTCAAATTGCTCAGGAGTATCTGGGTCAGTCCATCCATTTGGTGTATTTGGCTGGTATGTGGAAAGAGATATTGGATTCAGATACCTTTGCAAAAGGCCCGGGTTCAACAGTTGCACAGATCACAGATGGTTCTGTGTATGGACAAGCCAACTCCTGCATCATCGCAGTTGCCAATACGGGATCAGACCGTAATTGGTGCGGCCACCATTTTTCCCAAGCCAACTGGTACGCTTTTGGCCGCCTTGCATGGGACCATACTCTCAGCGCAGAAAAAATCGCAGATGAATGGATCAGAGCAACATGGTCGAACGATCCGCAAATTGTAAACACACTAAAAAAGTTAATGCTTGAGTCGTGGCCTGCCTGCATCAATTACATGACCCCATTGGGATTACATCACATCATGCAGGAAGGGCATCATTACGGACCCGACCCTGCGTTCAACACCGCCCCTCGCAAAGATTGGAATTGCACATACTATCACCGCGCTGACGCCAAAGGCATTGGCTTTGATCGCAGCAGTACAGGCAGTCAAGCCACAAGCCAGTATCACAATCCCTTGCGCGAACAGTTTGACAAACTGGATACATGTCCTGAAAAATATTTATTATGGTTCCATCACGTCCCTTGGGATCATCGTTTAAAGTCCGGGCGAACTCTTTGGGAAGAGATGCAATATCACTATCAAGATGGTGTTACCTTCACTGAAGAGTTGTATAAGATCTGGCAGGGTTTAAAAAATCATATTGATCCCCAACGCTACGACCATGTGCTCAAGCGACTGGATCAACAGCGGGAGAATGCCCATCTATGGCAGGATGTGTGCATTAAATATTTCAGTCAATTTACAGACTAAATGAATCGCACTGGTATTTGCGTCGCATCACACGCTTCAAAAGCGGACCTTCATCCTGTTTCCCACAAAACAGCCTTATCTCCACTGTATTCTTTATAAAATAGCGCCGGGATGATTGATGTCCCGGCGCCATATCGTTGAAGAAAAACTGTCTACGGCTGATTCAGCCATCCCGTAGTTTGAAGCGAGAGATTATTCCTGTTTCCAAACAGTGGAAGTCACATCGCCGCCATGACCAGTCCAGTTGGTATGGAAATATTCACCACGCGGCTTGTCGATGCGTTGATATGTGTGGGCGCCGAAGTAATCCCGTTGGGCTTGCAAAAGATTGGCAGGCAGGGACGCATTGCGATACCCATCAAAGAATGCGAGCGCACTGGACATGGTCGGGACCGGGATGCCCTGACGGACCGCCTCGGCCACCACGCGCCGCCAGGCGGCCTGTGCTGAAATAATCTGATCTTTGAAATAAGGATCAAGCAGAAGGTTGGGAAGCTCGGGGTTGTTATCGAAGGCTTCTTTGATCTTGCCGAGGAAAGCAGAGCGGATGATACAACCACCACGCCACATCAAGGCGATGCCACCGTAATTAAGATTCCAGTTGTATTCCTTTGCGGCCGCTCGAAAGAGCATGTAACCCTGAGTATAGGATATGAGTTTGGATGCGTAGAGAGCTTCTTGCAAGTCGTTGAGGAAGGCTTGCTTGTCACTCGTGATGGCGGGCTTGGGACCGGAAAGCACCTTGGAAGCGGCCACGCGCTCATCTTTCAACGCAGACAAGGCACGAGCAAACACAGCTTCAACCACAAGGGTGAGTGGAACGCCCATATCGAGAGCAGAGATGCCCGTCCATTTGCCGGTCCCTTTTTGTTCAGCGGCATCCAAAATTTTGTTGACGATCGGCTGGCCGTCATCGTCTTTATAGCCTAGAATGTCACGTGTGATCTCGATCAAATAGGAATCCAGTTTGCCTTTGTTCCATTCTGTGAAGACAGGCTGCATTTCGGCGGGGGTCATGCCCAAGCCATCGCGCATCAGGTGATAGGCTTCGCTGATGAGTTGCATGTCGCCGTATTCGATGCCGTTATGCACCATCTTAACGTAGTGCCCAGCACCATCTTCACCTACCCAGTCACAACAAGGATCTTCCCCGCCATCCGGGCGCGCCACCTTGGCGGCCACAGACTGAAAGATGGGTTTAACATGTGGCCAAGCCGCGGCTGAACCACCCGGCATAATGGATGGGCCAAAGCGTGCGCCTTCTTCGCCTCCCGACACACCTGTGCCGATGAAGAGCAAGCCTTTGGATTCAAGGTACGATGTGCGGCGGATACTATCGTTGTAGTTCGAGTTGCCGCCGTCAATAATGATGTCACCCGGCTCGAGGAGAGGGATCAACGTTTCGATGAAATCATCCACGGCTTTACCTGCCTGCACCATCAACATTACACGACGGGGAGCTTTGAGTGTGTTGACAAGTTCTTCCACTGAATGTGTACCGATAACCTGCGTCCCTTTGGCACCGCTTTCCAGAAATTTGTCCACTTTGGAGGTGGTGCGGTTGAAAACGGCTACCGTGTAACCGTGGTCATTCATGTTCAAGACCAGATTCTGGCCCATAACGGCCAGGCCTATCAGGCCAATATCAGCTTTGCTCATATGTGAGTTTCCTTTTTTCTTTTGATTTATAAAATTCTTCAAACGCATATTTTGCGTATTATGAACCATGAAAAGTGACTATTTCAGCACTCAAAGTGACATATTCGACGTCTCTTTTCTTACAACATCACCCAACAGCATGGATATGTCAATTGTAAGCGCATTCGTCGGTTCTTCGAGGACTTACGCTGTCTCTTGGTAGGGATTTCCCCCATTTTCGTTTCCAGTAATGCAGATGAGAATCTCTTATTGTGGCTGTTTTTTTTTGTTCGCACAGTTATGGATGGCCCCATCAATTGCAATTTGGGGACATGGAGTTAACGCATGAAAAAAGATCCTACATCTATTCTGATTTCGACAAATCTTAATGGTGCAATCAGAATAACGGGCATTTACCTGACTGCGGGCATATTGTGGATATTGTTCTCCGATCGGCTTGTGGCAAAGACGATCACGAATCCCATCCTACTCACAGAGGTCAGCATTTACAAGGGATGGGGATATGTGTTGATCACTGCTCTGTTTCTATATTGGATGATTCAAAGTCATGGCAATGAAGTAAGCAAAGTAAACTTTAAATTCCATGAAGCTGAAAATAAGTATCAGGAATTTCTTGAGCAGGCATCTGACGGGGTTTTTGTTTCAAACGTAAACGGGCAAATCACGTTTGCAAACAAGCAAGCCAGTAAGCTGACCGGGTATTCTACAGTTGAATTACTAGATATGACCCTTCAGGATCTTTTCGCACCTGAGGAATCATCAAAAAGCATCCGATATCTTGATGAACTCCTTGAAAAAAAAGAGCTTATCTTTGAGAGCATTCTTAAGCAAAAAGATGAAGCAAGAGTTATATGTGAATTCAGCGCCAGGTTTCAAAACGGGAGTTCCCTTGCAATAGTTCGTGACATTACTGACCGTAAAGTATCCGAGAATGCATTATTAAGAAGCGAAAAACGTTATCGTTCCCTGTTCGAAAATATGAACAACGGCTTCACACGTTGCCAAATGGTTTACGACCAAGACGGAAAGCCTGTTGATTTTATTTATCTGGAAGTAAATAATGCATTCAAAGAGATGACAGGCTTGCAAAACATGATTGGCAAACGTGCTACAGAAGTAATACCAGGAATCTCAGACACGAACCCGGAGTTATTTGAAATTTATAGCAAAGTGTCATCGACAGGCGTACCCAGGAGATTTGAAAGTTTCATCCCAAATCTTGGTTCGGGAATTTGGTTCGAAATAACTGCTTATAGTACAGAAACGGACTTTTTCGCGACTGTACTTAACGTTATTACTGAACGGAAGAAAATAGAAGATGATATTCGTCGCCTAAACAATGAATTGGAACAACGCGTCATGGAACGGACCTCTCAACTTGAAGCCGCCAACAAGGAATTGGAAGCCTTCTCCTATTCTGTATCCCATGACTTGCGTACACCACTCCGTGCAATTGATGGCTTTACCCGCATTCTTGTAGAAGATTACGAACCATTGCTAGATAATGAAGGTAAACGCATATGCGGTGTTATCAGCAGGGAAACCATCCGTATGGGAAAGTTGATCGATGACCTTCTGACCTTCTCGCGGCTAAGTCGCGCTGAAATACATCTTGTTGAAATCGATATGCTGAAACAGGCGAAAACTGTTTTCCAGGATCTCACTCAAAATACCACAAGAGAACATATAGAATTTCATACCGAAGCATTACCTTCTGCGTTAGGCGATTCTTCTCTCATGCGACAAGTATGGGTTAATCTTCTTTCCAACGCCATCAAGTTCTCATCCAAGAGAGAACGCCCTATTATCCGCGTGGAATCAACTCAAAATGAAGATGAAGTGGTGTATTGTATTCATGATAATGGCGCAGGTTTCGACATGACGTACGCAGACAAATTATTTTCCGTGTTTCAGCGATTACATGGAGAAAGTGAATTTGAAGGAACAGGCGTAGGGCTGGCAATTGTCCAACGTACAATTCAGAAGCACGGTGGTCGCGTGTGGGCAGATAGTAAGGTAAATGAAGGTGCAACCTTCTATTTTTCTCTACCAAAGAAACGAGTTTGATCATGGATAAAGTTGACCCGGTTGAAATTTTGCTTGTCGAGGATAATCCTCGCGACGCTGAGCTAACGATCCGCGCACTGAAAAAGAACAATCTAGCCAACCACCTTGTGCATGTACAAGATGGCATAGATGCATTGGATTTTCTATTCGCTAAAGGGGAATATGAGGGTAGAACCGGCCATAATCTTCCCAAAGTAGTTTTGCTGGACCTGAAGTTGCCGAAACTGAATGGACTTGAAGTATTGCGCATCCTCCGACAAGATGTCCGGACTTGCACTCTTGCCATAGTAGTTATCACATCCTCCGCAGAGGACCCTGACATTAAGAGCGCATATGAACTGGGAGCGAACAGCTATGTTATCAAGCCGGTTAATTTTGATAGTTTTTTAGAGGCAATGGGCCATCTCGGAGTTTACTGGCTTTTGGTAAACAAGCCTCTAAAAGTAAGGCCAATTACAAACGGTAAGGAAATGTATGAATAATCGAATTCACATACTGATCGTTGAAGATCAATTAAGCGATTTTGAACTGGCACAACGAGCTATTAGCGAAAGTTTGAAAAACTGCGTATTTCTGCGCGTGGAAACCCAAAGCGACTTCCTAAACGCCCTCAAAACTTTCCAACCCGATGTGATTCTTTCTGATTATGCATTGCCCAAGTTCGATGGCATGAAAGCGCTAAGACTTTGTCTGGAAGAGGCACCTCTTACCCCATTTATCATTTGGACAGGTTCTACGCGCGAGGATATTGCCGTGGAATGTATAAAATCAGGGGCAAGTGACTACGTCATCAAAGATCACATCAAGCGACTGGGCCCAGCCATTGTCCGCGCCATAGACGAAAGAAATTTACTCCTTGAACGAAAACAAGCAGAAGATGCAATTCACGCCCAAGAAAAACGTTTCCGTGCTCTTATTGAAAATAGTTTAGATAGCATTTCCATATTATCAGAGGATGGCACTTTATTATGGGAGAATCCAGCGGTTAAACGAAACCTGGGATATGCCCAAGACATGTTCGTTAACCGTAACATCTTTGAGTTGATGCATCCGGATGATATCCATTGGATTCAAAAAAAGTTCGATGGTCTTCTTAAAAGAGTGAGAGGGTATGAAAACGGCGTTTTTCGCTTACTACATCAGGACGGATCATGGCGCTGGATCGAAGCAGTTGCGACAAACTTATTGGATGATCCAAACGTACACGGCATTGTCGTCAATTACCACGACATCACTGAGCGCAGGCAATCGGAAATCGAACTTCAAGAAAAAAATGACGATCTTGCGGTGATCAACATTATCAATGATGCTGTGATAAAAGGTGACGACCTCGAAACGATTATGAATTTATTCGCAGAAGAAACGAAACGCCTTTTCTCCTGCAGTGGCTGCAGTCTTTACACGCTCAATCACAATGAAACTTCCGTTATCATGCAATATAGTCTACTGTACCCAGATATAAGCAAAAAGATCGAGCATTTGCTTGGGCAAACCATACCACTAGTACAAATTCCATTAAGAGAAGGCGGAGTTTTTCATAAAGTTTTGAAAGAACAAACAGGAATGATCCTTAATGATTCAAAAGTAATCATGGACTGGATGGATGAATTTGTTGAAACTGATTATATCCATCCAATGGTAAAAGGCTCAATTCGCAAACTCATCCCGCAAATATATAAAATATTAAACATAACATCAGTTATGGCGATCCCCCTCGTTGCCAATGGTAAAACCATGGGTATCCTAAGTGTATCCAGTCCAATTCTGTTTACCAAGAATGAATTGAAGAGAATTGAGAATATTGGCAAGCAATTGAATTCTGCCATTCAATATCGCCGGGCCAATGACCGGATACAAAGGTCTGAAAAGTTTTTACAGAACGTTCAAGATTCACTTTCCGCAAGTATCGCCATCCTGGACAAGACCGGTGTTATTGTACGTATTAACTCAGCCTGGAGAAAGTTTGGCGATCAAAATGGACTGACAAGCCAAGAATATGGGCTTGGATTAAATTACCTTGATATCTGCGCTTCTGCAACCGGACCGTACGCTGAAGAGTCAGAGCAAGTCGCCAAAACTATTCGTGATGCGATCGACGGAAAAATATCAAATGCACAAATTGAATACCCTTGTCATAGCCCTGAGGAAAGGCGATGGTTTATCCTCAAAATCACGACCTTCAAGGAAGAAGATCAAGTATGGGTAGTACTAGCGCACGAGAATATTACCGATCGAAAATTAGCAGAAGAGGCGATCAGCGAAACCAGCGAACAGTTCAAAACTTTGTTTGAAGCTTCGCCTGAAGCTGTTACGTTAATTGACCCACAGGGCGATTGGCCGATTTTGGATTGTAATGAACTGGCTTGTACAATGAACGGATATAAGCGTGAAGAGTTGATCGGCCAATCCATCAATATACTCAACCTGTCACAGGGAGAGGGAACTGAACGCGCTGATTATATTGAAAGGATCCGGCAAGAGGGTATTCTGCGTTACGAAACATTCCATCGCCATAAAGATGGGCATATTTTCCCTGTTGAGGTATCTACATCTCTCATTACACTGGGAGGACGGGCAGTAGTTCTCGGCATTGACCGGGATATTACAGAGCGAAAAAATGCTGAAAAGTTAATATTAGAATCCGAGGAACGCTTCCGTCAATTAGCAGAGAATATTCAGGAAGTATTCTGGATGACCGACGCCATCTCCAATGAGGATATTTATATTAGCCCCGTATCACAAAAGATCTGGGGATACTCACAAAACCAAATGACAAGCAACCCAAGCTTGTTCCTTCAAACCGTTTTTGAAAAAGACCGCCCTGCTGTTTCACAGGCAATAAAAGAACAAAGAAGCGGAATAAAAACAGAAATGGAATATCGCATCGTACGATCTGACGGTGCAATTCGCTGGATATGGGACCGAGCCTTTCCGATCTTTGACGACAATGGCAGGGTTATACGTGTTGCGGGAGTAGCGGCGGATATTACAGAGCGAAAACGGGCCGAGGAAGCTTTACGGCAGAGCGAAGATCGTTACCGGCAATTACTCCTTACTGCACCCGTAGGGGTGGGTGTTCACGTTGATGGAAAACTAGTGTTTGTTAACGAGGCTGCCGCAAAAATTATTGGCGCAAAATCTCCTAAAGATTTGATTGGGATGTCTGCGCTAGATTTCGTTCCTATTGATGAACGAAAGGATACCGTTGAAGCGCTACAACATATGCTTGCTGGTGATGAAAATTGGTACCCTCGTGAAGAACGTCTCATCCGCCCTGATGGTTCTATTATCAATGTTGAAGTGACTGCTACTGCACTTACGTATATGGGCAGGCAAGCCATTCAAGTAATCGTTCAAGATATTACTGAACGAAAACGTGCTCAAAAGGAGATTGAACGTTATCTTGCTGAAATGCAGGCACTTTATGAAAATGGTCTGGCGGTTGGGCAGTTATTATCGCCACGCGATATCGGTGAGCGCGTCATCAAAACATTCTCCAATTACCTTTCCTGGCATCATGTCACTATCCGCTTGTTGAAACAAGGGAGCGACGAACTGGAACTTGTAGCTTTTAGTTTGCCAGATATGCTCAAAGACGAAAACGACAAAGTGGAACAAGTTTTTTCGAGCCAAGTCAAGAAAGTAGGAGAAGGTTTAAGTGGTTGGGTAGTGGAAACAGGCAGGCCCATTCGTACAGGCAACGTCCGTAAATACCCACAGTATGTAGGCACATATGAAGGTATAAACTCCGGTCTATATATGCCCCTCAAGGCTGGTGACAAAATCATTGGCGTGATCAGCGTTGAGAGCGAAGAGCAAAATGCATTTAACGCAGAGGATGAACGTCTATTGGCTACCTTGTCTAACCAGGCTTCCATCGCTTTCGAAAATGCTCGTTTGTATCACTCTGCGCAACGAATGTTAGAAGAACGCAATCTGGTAGAGAAAGCTTTGCGCGCCAGTGAAACCCATTACCGTGAGCTTGCAGACAGCATCACTGATGTGTTCTTTGAATTGAACCGCGAACTTCGTTTTAGTTATTGGAATAAGGCATCTGAAGCTTTAACTGGCGTTACATCAATAAATGCAATAGGGAAAACCATGAATGAGGTATTTGGCCAGAGCGCCGAGCAGATGCGCATTGAAAAAATATATGAAAAAGTTTTGCAGGATATGAAACCTCAAGTGTTTGAGACGACATTCGTTTTACATGGAGTGAAGAGATCCTTTGAGACCACTGCCTATCCATCTTCGCATGGTGTATCGGTTGTAGCGAAAGATGTGACAGAACGAAAAAGAGCTGAAACTATTTTACAAAAACGTTTCGAGTTGATGGAATTTTCAGCCCATCATTCATTAAGCGACCTGATGCAAAAAACAACCGATGAGGTCGGTGACTTAACCAACAGCGAAATTGCCTTTTTCCATTTTATCGGGCCAGATGAGATCACGCTTTCTGCGCGAACATGGTCAACCAAGGCAATGGAGTTTTTCCGTACATCTGTCAGCGAAGACGGGCATGATTTGTTGGATCAAACCGGGGCTTGGGCTGAAGCGATTCATCGGCGCCAGCCGATCATCCAAAACGATTTAAAGTCCCTGCCAAATCAGAAAGGAGAGACGGAAGCACCTGTTGAGATATTACGAGAGATCGTGATTCCCATCATTCGTGACGAGAAAGTCCTGGCTATCATGGGAATAGCTAACAAGCCAGAAGAGTATACACAGCAGGACCTGGAGACAGCAGAACGCTTTGCGGATCATGCCTGGGATATTGCGGAACGAAAGCAAATGGAGGCCATACTTGCCGAGGAACGCAACCAACTGGCAAAACGCGTAGAAGACCGGACTGCGGAACTTATTAAAGCAAACTCCAACCTGGCCCGCGCCCTGCGAGTGAAGGATGAATTCCTTGCTAATATGAGTCATGAATTGCGTACCCCGCTTAATGCCATTCTAGGTCTCTCGGAAAGTCTGGCAGAAAAGATTGCTGGTCCGCTCAACGATAAGCAATTGAAATATATAACCACGATCAGCGAAAGTGGACATCATTTACTATCATTGATCAATGACATTCTTGATCTAGCAAAAATCGAAGCCGGTCAAATTACACTTGATGTTACTAAAGTGAACATCAATGAAATCTGTCAGGCCAGCCTGCGCATGGTCAAGCAATTGGCTCAGAAAAAAAATCAAGAGATTAGCCTAAATGTGGAAAGTACTGTAGGATTGATATGGGCAGATGAACGGCGATTGAAGCAAATGATCGTCAACCTCCTGAGCAATGCGGTCAAGTTCACCCCAGAAAACGGTCAATTGGGCTTGGATGTTCACGGAAATGAAGAGTTGGGAATAGTTGAAATTTCTGTCTGGGATAATGGCATTGGTATTCAGAATGTTGACCTTCCACGGCTATTTCAACCTTTCGTACAATTGGATTCAGGCCTTGCTCGTGAAAGCACCGGTACCGGTCTTGGCCTAGCATTGGTCTCACAGATGGCACGCCTCCATGGCGGAAGCGTAAAAGTGACCAGCGATGTTGGAAAGGGGAGCCGCTTTACCATAACATTGCCGTGGGAATCGGCTACCATCCAAAATACGATCGAGAAACTGCAAACAACAGGTAAACTCTGGCTCAAAGCGGCTGCTTATAAAAACAAAAAAAGAATTCTCGTAATAGAAGATACCACCGATGTGGTTATGATGATACAGGATTATCTTGAAACCGCAGGATATGATGTAACAATCGCTCAAGATGGCGTTGAAGGGATCAATCAAGCTAAAATTATCATCCCTGATCTTATTTTGATGGACGTCCAAATGCCACGTATGGACGGTATTGAAACGACCAAGAAGCTCAGAGCCGATCCAAGATTCAAATACGTCCCCATTATTGCCCTTACCGCCCTTGCCATGCCAAGCGATCGCGAACGCTGTATAGAAGCTGGTATGAATGAATATATGAGCAAGCCTGTAAACTTGCGAGCACTCGTCAAGACCATCCAAAAATGCATTGCAATTGGAGAGGAGAAAACCAGACCCGTATGAGCACAATATTGATCGTTGACGATGATATAACTGCGCGAGAGACTCTGGTTGCCATGTTAGATGGCAATGACTATGAAATTCACATAGCAAAAGATGGCTTCCAGGCTCTCAAACTCCTCGAAACTCTTCAGACCGATTTGGTCCTTCTGGATATAATGATGCCTGGGATGGATGGTTATGAAGTGTGCCGTCGTATACGAGCCATTCAAAAAGTTGCTGAAGTGCCCATCATTATCCTTACCGCTCTGGATGACCGCAACTCATTGCTAAGAGGAATCGAATCAGGCGCCGATGACTTCCTAACAAAACCGATTGATCGCCATGAACTTGTGGCACGTGTTCGTACCATTCTCCGCTTGAATCGGTATCACAATCTGGTTGAACAACGTGAAAACATACGCAAAATGGCAGAGAGAGTCGTTACTGCCCAGGAACAGGAACGTCAAAATATTTCCCGTGAATTGCACGATGACCTTGGACAAGCGCTAACGATGCACATGATTACCCTGCGTAATTTGCAAAATGGCTTACCGGTCTCACCACAAGAGATGACGGAGAAATTACAAGTTTTACACAACCAGATCTTTGAAATTTTCGGGAAGGTTAAGGGGCTTGCTCATGACTTACGTCCCCCTTCATTAGATACGCTGGGGGTAAGAACAGCCATGTATAATTATTGCATTGAGTTCACACGCACCACCGGTATACCAGTAGCTTTTGAAGCAGACGAGGATTTTCCTTCTCTTCCCGATATCTACAACATAACGCTTTACCGTGTACTACAAGAAACATTAACCAACGTTGCCAAGCACGCGAATGCCAATCAGGTATGGGCCGATTTGACCGTGGAAGATAAAACGATCAACTTGACCGTCCAGGATAATGGACAAGGGTTCAAAATGGAAAACTCATCAACAGGTATCGGCTTGACAGGCTTGCGAGAAAGGTTAACTTTGATAGGAGGCAAGTTCAATATCAGCTCTAGTCCGGTTCGCGGCACGATCATATTGGCGCAATTTACTATTCCAGAAACAGAAAAACTTCCAGAGTCATTATGATCAGAATTGTCATCGCAGAAGACCACCTTATGGTCCGTGCAGGAATCCGCGCGCTCCTTGAACAAGCCGGTGATATGCACGTCGTGGGAGAGGCATCCAATGGACAGGAAGCCATGGAAATTGTGCAGGAATTAAAGCCAGATGTTTTGATCGTGGACATTATGATGTCTCAAATGAATGGGATTCAAGCGGCGGCAAACATTCATAAGCAAAAACTCCCCACCCACATTATGATCCTCTCCATGTATGATGATGCCAGTCTTGTACACCAGGCATTACAAAGCGGGGCAAGAGGATATGTGCTAAAGTCATCAGTGAGCGATGAATTGCTACATGCTGTTCGAGCCGTTGCAAATGGACAGACCTATCTTAGCCAGCCAATTTCTGAAATTATCATTGAGAGCATCGTAAAGCCACAGGACGGTCAGCCCAGCGACCTCTTATCCACCCTCTCCCCTCGCGAAAAGCAAATTTTACAGCTAATAGCCGAAGAACATATAAGCAGCGAAATAGCCAAAATGCTTTTCATCAGTGAAAAAACTGTTGAAAAACATCGGGCCAAGTTAATGGAAAAGCTAAATGTTCGCAATATTGCGGGCTTGGTTCGCATGGCTGTTAAATTTAGGCTTGTTGACCGCGAGCAATAATGGGGGTTTTCCTGTATATACACCCAATCTTTGAATGGGTATGATTCTCTATGATCGTACTTTTAGCATGGACAAGAAAGGAACAAAGCTGTGACTAGTACAATCTTGATCGTCGATGATGAATTTTCCGGGAGACAAACTCTCGAATCTGTGCTGGAGGGGGATGGATACAATATCGCGATGGCTGAAAATGGAATGCAAGCACTGCAAATGGTGAAAATAACCCAGCCAGACGTAATCCTTCTAGACGTTATGATGCCAGGTATGACAGGGTTTGAAGTTTGTCAAAAGATACGCAGTGACCCTGAGATAGCTGAAATTCCCATCATTGTTCTCACTGCATTAGATGATAGAGACTCTTTGTTAAACGCTTTAAAGGCAGGCGCTGATGATTTCATCACCAAACCTTTTGACCGTTACGAATTAAGGGCACGGCTTATCGGTATTACAAAACTTAATCGCTACCAAAAGCTTCTTCAGGAACGGGCAAATATTCAAGATGCCCATGCACGTCTTATGAAAGCTTATGAAGCGACCATCACCGGCTGGTCACATGCCATGGACTTACGTGACAGGGAAACAGAAGGACACAGTCAACGTGTAACAGAGCTCACAGTTAAACTTGCAAAAGCATTTGGAATGGATGAAAGTGAGATTGTGCATGTTCAACGCGGCGCTCTTCTTCACGATATGGGGAAATTAGGTGTACCAGATCACATACTATACAAACAAGGTTCTCTGGACGATGAAGAATGGTCGATCATGAGAAAGCATCCCCAATTCGCCTACGAGATGCTCTACCCGGTCGAATACTTAAGGCCAGCATTGGATATCCCCTACTGCCATCATGAAAAATGGGATGGCACTGGTTACCCTCGAGGGTTGCGAGGAGAGGAGATTCCAGTCTCAGCCCGCCTCTTTGCCGTAGCTGACGTTTGGGACGCACTAACATCTGACCGCCCCTATCGTCCGGCTTGGTCCCGCGAAAAAGCAATAACCTATATAAAGGATCAAGCTGGTAAACACTTCGATCCCAAAGTTGTGGATATTTTCATCAAACACATAGAGAGTGATGTAAATCCTGCAACTAGCTAAGTGGCTTCCGAAACTATAGCCATACAGATGTAGACGAAAAGCACCCCTTACAACCAATACAAACCACATTCTATGGTTTGTATTGGAGAGCGAAATTCTATTTTCCTTTTGACGACATTCTTATTTGTTCACACCCGAATTCGGTACCCTACCCCCGACTCTGTGACCAGGTAATGCGGACGTGATGGATCAGTTTCTATTTTGCGCCGCAGGTTACTGATGTTGACTCTGAGTAAATGCATTTCGCTTTCATAGGCTGTCCCCCAAACCTGTCTCAGTAATTGACGATGCGTAAGTACTTTACCTGCATTTTGCATCAACAAGCGTAAAATGTCGTATTCGGTTGGGGTTAAGGAAATTTCTTTTTCACTGACCATAACCAAACGATGGGACAGGTCCATTTTGAGGCTATCCACTTGCAGAATGGGCTCATCGGATTTATTTGCCAAGCGACGCATTACAACACGCATGCGCGCCATAAGTTCACCAGTGCCGAAGGGTTTGGTAAGGTAATCGTCTGCGCCTGCATCGAGGGCGGCAATCTTATCGTTTTCAGCTTCGCGGACAGAGAGGATGATGATCGGCGTCTGTGACCATTCACGCAGGCGGCGTGTGACTTCGATGCCATCCAAGTCGGGGAGACCTAAATCAAGAATGATGATATCTGGGCGGTGATTGAGAACTGCGGTTAAAGCTTCTTCCCCATTCGTTGCTTCGTAGACGGTGAAGCCTTGCGCGGTCAGTGCAGTACGCAAATAACGGCGAATGGCATTTTCGTCGTCTACAACCAACACACGTTGACCGGCATCACTCATCAGTTCATTCCTTTCTCGTTAATGGTAACTCAATTGTGATGATCGTTCCGCCTCCAGTGCGTGCCCGCGCATAAATACGACCTTGATGGATCTCGACGATGCCCTTGCTGATGGAAAGTCCCAGCCCCGTGCCGCTGACGCTTTCAGGGCGTTGGACTCGGTAGAATTTGTCGAAGATGCGCACAAGGTCCTCGGACGGAATGCCAACCCCTCGGTCCGCAATTTGGAGGCGTGCTATTTCATCCGATAGATTGGCAGAGACTTCGATCAACGAATCTTTAGGCGAATACTTGACCGCGTTTTCCAATACGTTGACCAACACCTGTACGATCAATGTGAAGTCCATAGGTACGAGCGGGAAATCGTTTGGGACATCCACCTGCACTTTGTGATTCGCAATGCGATTGCCAAGTTGCTCAAGCGCTGTGCCAACAACATCTTGAATATCGCCGGGGTCGAGGTGCAGTTTAATGGCACCACTTTCGATCCGCGTCATTGAAAGCAAATTACCCACGAGACGATTCAAGCGTTCCGCTTCTTCACGGGCAGTGACAATGAGACTCTTGCGATATTCCTCTTTCAGCGAATCAGATTGTTCATCAAGGCTCGTGAGCGCACCCGTGATGGAAACCAACGGCGTGCGCAGATCATGCGAGATGGAGTTAAGCAGAGCCGTCTGTAATTTTTCAGTGACCTGCAGGAGTTCAGCATGTTGGGCTTGCTCGGCAAGGCTGGCACGCTCAATGGCAAGCGCCGATTGATTAGCAAACGCTACAAGCGTTAACCGTTGTTCAGATGTTAGAAAATTTGCCTTGTCTTGTGAATGAATACCAAGCACACCTACAATCCCATTCGAGGTTTTTAAAGGATGACAACGCAAGGATGCGGCTGGCAACGTATCTGTGCCACGACCGGCAGGTTGGTTATGTTCAAAGGCCCAGGTAGCTACAGCCAATTCATTTTCATCAGGCTGATAATTGGGTGAAGTTGCGAAGACGTGCACTTGATCCCCTTCAGGCAGGAAGATGGCGACTTCACGTCCAAACCCCTGACTGATCTGGGAAATAATAATATTCGCTACTTGATGTAAATCGGTGGCAGAGGTTAGGTCACGGCTCAGATCATAGAGGGCTGAAGTTTGTTTTTCGCGCAACATGGCGGCTTCAGCCTGTTCGCGGACACGGGCAGTGAGAGAACTGACCAACAAGCTGATGAGAAAGAGGGCAATAAATGTGATGAAGTATTGTGTATCACTGACTGCAAATGTCAAGTATGGAGGGACAAGAAAAAAATCGAACGCCAGTACTCCAGCAATGGCAGAAAGCAACGATGGTCCGCGCCCGAGAAATACAGCCGAGATGACTGTTGAAACCAAGTACAACATGACAAGATTGGCTGGTTCAAGGTTCCCACGAATGGACATACCCAACATGGTCGATATCAATACCAAACCAAGCGCCAGCACATACCGTCCTGCCGGGCTATGCGGTTGCCACTCTTTTGGCAACATGGGGCTGGATGGCCCTTCACGTGCGCTGATAACATACACATCAATATCACCGCTGGCATAAATCAGTTGATCAACAATGGAACCTTTCCATAATTCCTGCCAACGCGGCTTGAGTGGCTTACCCACCACAACCTTAGTGATGTTATTTTTATGTGCATACTCAAGCACGGCTTCTTGAATGGAACTACCGGCAATGGTGAGAGATTTAGCCCCCAACTCCTCCGCCAGTTGCAAAATGCGACCGATGCGTTCGCGATTGGCCGGGTCATTCTCAGGTTTGGATGTGATCTCTACATACACAGCAAACCATTCAGCTTTGAGTTCATCTGCCAACCTGCGTGTGGTACGAACCAACTTCTCGGCCAGCGGACTCGGGCTGATACAAACTAATAAGCGTTCCCCTGCGGCCCACGGGCCAGAGATGGCACGCGTCTGCATGTACGAACGCATTTGGTTATCCACACGTTCGGCCGCGCGACGCAAAGACATCTCGCGTAACGCTGTCAGATTCCCTTTGCGAAAAAATTGACCGATGGCGCGGCTGGCTTGCTCTGGAATGTAAACCTTGCCCTCTTTCAGGCGCACCATCAACTCATCAGGAGGCAGGTCAATAACTTCGATCTCCGATGCTTCATCGATCACACGGTCAGGGATCGTCTCGCGCACGATCACATTGGTCACTTGCGCAACAATGTCGTTCAAACTTTCGAGATGCTGAATGTTGAGCGTGGTGTATACGTCGATACCTGCATCAAGAATTTCATCAACATCCATATATCGTTTTGGATGACGTGAGCCCGGCGCATTGGTGTGTGCAAACTCATCTACCAAAACAATGGCTGGATGGCGCGCCAACACCGCGTCCACATCCAACTCGGGCAGGTCTACGCCGCGATATTTCACTTGCTGACGCGGCAAAATTTCCAAGCCGTTTACAAGCTGTTCAGTTTCTGCACGCTTGTGCGTTTCAACATACCCCACCACAACATCAATGCCTTGCGCCTTGCGTTGATGCGCAGCTTCAAGCATGGCGAAAGTCTTACCCACACCCGCGGCATACCCCAAAAATATTTTGAGTTTGCCGCGATTGGGTTCTTCGGCTTGAATATGTTTTAATAACTCATCAGGGTCAGGGCGTTGTTCCATTAAATTTATTGTATCTCATCCAAAGCCAGGTTTAATTGCAGGACATTGACTCGCGGTTCGCCTAAAAATCCAAATTGACGTCCCTGCGTATATTGTTCCACCAAGGATCTGGCATCCGCCTCGCTCAAGCCGCGAGCTGTTGCCACACGATGAACTTGATACATCGCTGACGCCACGCTGATGTGCGGATCGAGTCCACTCGCAGATGAAGTAACCAGGTCAACAGGGATCGGAAGCGTGTTGTCTGGGTCCGCAACTTGCAAGGCGTTGATGCGCTCTGTTACAGAGGAGATCAAAGCTTCGTTGGCTGGACCAAAATTAGATCCAGAAGAAGATGCGGCGTTATACGGTTCAGAAGATGTCGCGGAGGGACGTCCCCAAAAGTATTTGGGGTCATCGAATTGTTGCCCGATCAATTCAGAGCCATAAACTTTGCCACCTACAACAATGAGACTTCCATTGGCTTGATGTGGAAAATCGATCTGAGCAATACCTGTCACAGCAAGAGGATAGATCACGCCAGTGAGAATGGTCAGTAAAGCAAAAATGGTGAGAGCCGGTCGAAGTTGTGTGTTCATAGATTGAATAATCCTGCAGAGAAACCGAAGAGCCAGAAAATGGAAATAAGGAAAACCCACGGGCGAAGGTTAAGAGGCACGTTGAAGGCATTAGGGATCAGAGCCGCAGCGTTCCATGCTATTGTTGAGAGCAAACCAAATACTTTCAAGGGGCGGCGAATGAATCGGATAAACCTTCCTTGTGTTCTTGTGTTGTATCCATAAAGGACAATGGTGATGTAGGCATTATCTTCTTCACAGGAAGATAATTCATGTGGTGGTGTTACAGTGATCATTTGAATCTCCTATGCCAGTCCGAATGAGACCAATATCATGTCGATCAATTTGATACCAATGAACGGCGCGATGATGCCACCGAGGCCGTAGATCAGTAGGTTGTCGCGCAAGAGCTGTGCCGCACCCACTGCTCGATATGGCACGCCGCGCAACGCCAGTGGGATCAAAGCAATGATGATGAGCGCATTGAAGATCACGGCAGAGAGGATCGCGCTTTCAGGCGTGGCAAGATGCATAAAGTTCAACGCACCAAGCACGGGGTAGGTGGAAGCGAACGCGGCAGGGATGATGGCAAAATATTTCGCTACGTCGTTGGCAATGCTGAACGTGGTCAACGCACCGCGTGTCATTAAGAGTTGTTTGCCGATCTCCACGATCTCAATTAACTTTGTGGGGTTGCTATCAAGGTCGATCATGTTGGCGGCTTCACGCGCGGGCTGTGTGCCTGTATTCATCGCCACAGCGACATCGGCTTGTGCAAGCGCTGGTGCATCGTTGGTGCCGTCACCAGTCATCGCCACAAGTTTCCCGCCGGTCTGATGTTCGCGGATGAGCTTTAATTTTGCTTCAGGTGTAGCCTGTGCAAGGAAATCATCAACGCCAGCCTCGGCCGCAATCGCCGCCGCAGTCAACGGGTTATCGCCTGTGATCATCACGGTCTTAATACCCATCTTGCGCAGTTGCGCAAAACGTTCTTTGATGCCGCCCTTAACAATATCCTTGAGGTGAATGACGCCCAACGCCTTATTATTTTTTGTCACGATCAATGGCGTACCACCCATCCGTGCGATGGTATCCACCGACGGCTTCAGGTCGGGCGGTAACTGGTTCCCATTGAACGATTGCACTAATGCCAACATCGTATCAGGCGCGCCTTTGCGAATGGATGTGCCATCGAAATCGACTCCGCTCATGCGTGTTTGCGCCGTGAATGGGATGAAGTGCATGCCATCGGGCGTTTCATCACTGGACCCCATGGTTCGTCCGCGCAAACCAAACTTCTCCTTGGCAAGTACAACGATGGAACGACCTTCGGGCGTTTCATCAGCAAGCGAGGCGAGTTGGGCACCTTCAGCCAACTCATAAGCATTGACACCGTTCACGGGGATAAAATCCACCGCCTGACGATTCCCCAACGTGATCGTGCCGGTCTTATCAAGCAACAAAACGTCAACATCACCTGCGGCTTCCACAGCTCGCCCAGACATCGCGATCACATTACGCTGGATCATACGATCCATACCAGCAATACCAATAGCAGAAAGCAAGCCGCCAATCGTTGTGGGGATCAAACACACCAACAATGCGATCAACACCGTGATCGTGATTGCAGTCCCACTGCCTGCGGCGGTCACGCTATATAACGAGTATGGCAATAACGTGGCACATACAATCAAAAAGATGATCGTGAAACCCGCCAACAAAATATTGAGCGCGATCTCATTCGGGGTCTTCTGACGCTTTGCACCTTCAACCATGCTGATCATGCGATCCAGAAATCCCTGACCGGGATCCGCACTCACACGCACGATCAACCAATCGGATAACAACCGCGTCCCTCCTGTGACAGCGGAACGATCGCCGCCCGCCTCACGCACAACGGGAGCTGATTCGCCGGTAACAGCGCTTTCATCCACTGACGCAATCCCCGCTACGATCTCTCCATCTGCCGGGAGAATATCGCCAGATTCAACGAGATACAGATCATTCTTTCTTAGTGCTGTGGAGGAAACCAGTTGATGCTCAACTTTAGAACTATCAATTTTTTCAGCCTTTGAGGTGATCTTCTTGGCTGGGGTATCCTGTCGTGCTTTACGCAAGGACTCAGCCTGTGCCTTCCCACGCCCCTCGGCTACCGCCTCAGAGAAATTTGCAAACAGGACAGTAAACCATAACCATAACGCAATGGCACCGATAAATCCTGTTGGCGCTTCACCGGCTCCGAGCAAGGCCTGGGCCCACAAAGCGGTGGCTAGCACACTCCCCACTTCCACCACGAACATAACCGGGTTACGGACCATTGCACGAGGATCAAGCTTTCTGAAAGATTCTGTGATCGCGCGTTGATAGATCTCGCGACGATAGGGAGATTGTTTTTTAATTTGAGTATTCATTGATAAATATCCTAATGACCAAAGACCATCAAATGCTCGACAATCGGCCCCAACGCCAAGGCCGGGATAAAGCTCAGTGCACCGACGATCATGATGACACCGATCAACCAGGCAATGAACAGCGGAGTATGTGTCGGTAAGGTGCCAACACTTGCAGGGATTTTTTTCTTTTGCGCAAGTGAGCCTGCAATCGCCAACACCGGAATGATCAACCAATAGCGGGCAAAGAACATGCAAATGCCAAGCGCCGTGTTATAGAACGGAGTATTGGCCCCCAAGCCAGCAAACGCTGATCCATTGTTGTTCGCCGCAGAGGAGAAGGCATACAACACTTCACTAAATCCATGTGGGCCACCCGTGTTCCAAATCGTGGCGAGCCCAGCCGGGGCGATAAGTGCAATCGCCGTGCCAACTTTCGCCAGCAAGATGGGGATCAAAAGTATCAGCGATGCCATTTTCATTTCAAATGCTTCGATCTTTTTTCCCATATATTCAGGTGTGCGTCCCACCATCAACCCAGAGATGAACACTGCCACAATGACAAATCCCAGCATTCCATATAGGCCTGAGCCAACACCGCCGAAGATGATCTCGCCCAACTGGATCATGAAGAGTGGGACCAATCCACCAAGCGGCATGAATGAATCATGCATTGAGTTGACCGAGCCATTGGAAGCGGCAGTGGTTGCCGTTGCCCATAGCGCAGAGTTAACAACGCCGAAGCGGGTTTCTTTTCCCTCCATGTTGCCGCCTGGGTTTATATCGGTTTGGGTTTGGTCCACTCCCAACTTTGTGAAGGCCGGGTTACCGCCTTGCTCGGACCAGATCGCCAAGCCTAAAAATGCCACGAAGATGATGGTCATCACCGTCAACAACGCCCAACCCTGACGCGTATCCCCAACCATTTTGCCAAACGTGTAACACAACGCGGCAGGGATCAAGAGAATAGATAGCATCTCAATAAAATTTGAGAACGGAGTTGAGTTTTCAAACGGATGCGCAGAGTTGACATTGAAGAAGCCGCCGCCGTTGGTGCCTAATTGTTTGATCGCTACTTGCGAAGCGGCGGGTCCCATTGCCAGTACTTGTTCGGTCACAGCCTTACCGTTCGCATCGGTCGTCGATTGAAGCAATCCCACTGTTTGATATGGACTAAAGGTTTGCACAACACCTTGTGAGACAAGCACAAGCGCGACTACAAGAGAAAGCGGTATCAAAATGTAAAGAGTCGTACGGGTCAAATCCACCCAAAAGTTACCGATGCCTTTGGTCGTATGCCTAACAATTCCGCGAATCAGTGCAACCAATACTGTCATGCCGGTTGCCGCAGAGACAAAGTTTTGTACAGTTAAGCCCAGCATTTGGGTGAGATAATTCATGGTCGTCTCGCCAGCATAGCCCTGCCAATTGGTGTTTGTCGCAAAACTGACAGCGGTATTCCATGAAGAATCAGGGGACACTGCGCCCAGTCCCTGCGGATTAAATGGCAGAGTTCCTTGAAGCCGTTGCAAAAGATAAACGAAGATCAAGCCAAGCGCATTGAACAGCATCACGGCAACAGCATATGTCTTCCAATTCATATCATCTGTTGGATTCACTCCCGACACGCGATATATGAATCTTTCAGATGCCATCAGCACCCGGTCCAGGAATGTATGCTCACCCTGATAGACCTTCGCCATAAATGAGCCAAGTGGTTTTGCCAGGAATAGCAAAATCACGATATAGAAGATAATTTGAAACCAGCTATACATATTCATCCGAACCACTCCGGTTTCAATAAAGCTAATACAAGATAAACGAATAAGGTCAGGGTGATGATTCCCGTGACTACATAAAAGATATTCACGACTTATCCTCCATGAGTTGCTCACAGACCCTGATCAACCCAGCACTAAGGGCAAAAAACAGTATTGTCAGTCCTACATAGATCAAATCATTCATTTGTGCCTCCAATTGGACCAAGTGTAGGCATTTAGCAGTCAAAACAGGGACAAGGAAACAGGTTCAAACATCAAGAAAGTATCAAGATTTAAAAATCTACGCCCTGTCGTAGAGACAGGGCGTAGAAAATGTGACGTACTCATGTATTGGGATTAGAGCAATTGCTCATATGCTAGTTTCCGCATGTCTAACATCAACCATCTATGAGGCGGTTAGTTTCCATAGCTGAGAAACATCAGGCATTCTTATGACTGACCGTGCTTTCCCAGCCAGTCAAGCATTGATCTTACACTTCCTGTTGCCAATGCAATACTTGTATCGGCCGCACCATAGTAGATGCGGAGGGTATCGCCATCGGGCGCAAGGGTATAACCACAGGGAAAGACTACTTTGTCGACATCCCCATGTAATTCGTATTTTTCCTCAGGACTAAACACCCACTCATCACCACGTTTCAAGCAACGCTCCGGTTCATTCAAATCGAATAATGCGAGCCCTAATCGGTAAATTACACCCGCCCCATTTTGTTTTACACCATGGTAGATCATCAACCAACCTTCAGGTGTTTCGATCAGAGGCGGCGAAAGACCTATCTTATTGGCATCCCACCAGCCGCCAAAGCGCGCCTCCAGTATCTTTTTGTGGTTACCCCAATTCGTTAAGTCTGATGAGTACGATATCCAAATATGTGCCCTTGTTGTAGAAACGGGACGATGGATCAAGGCCCATTGACCGTTGATCCTATGTGGCAGAAGTGCTGCATCTTTATCCTCCGGTTGCATAATGACGCCGTAGCGTTCGAAGGAATGAAAGTCTTTTGTGAGCGCCAGTGCCACACCGGGACCGCCACTTGCGTAGGCGGTATAAACGATTGCATATTGTTCCAATTCAGGGACATAAGTGATACGTGGATCTTCCAATCCCCACAGTTCATCGGGATAACGTTCCGGGTCTGCCATAAAGGTGGGTTGAGAATCGATCTGCCAGTTATCGATCCCATTGACAGAACGTGCAGCACACAAATGAGAATGACCGCGACGATCTTCAACGCGGCACAATAATAAAGTAGTTCCATCTGCCAGTAACGTGGCGCCAGGGTTAAATACACTATTGACTTGGTAAGGCCAACTTGAGGCTGTCAGGATCGGGTTGAGTTTGTGGCGTTGAAAAAGTTGTGTGGTTGGAGTGATCAATGTGAATATCCTCATGGGGCAATATGATATGTTCTGCAAGCCGTAGTTCCATTAAAGACTGGAGGAAGGCAAGCGTGGATTCGGCGCCCTGATTTTCGTTCAGGCGATCAGGATGCAAGCCATCGCGGCATCCACCGGTGGTGGGATCATATACAGAGACATACAGATCGTTACGTCCAAGAAACCATTCGAAGGCGCGGCGGGCCTCGGCATACCAACTCTTTGCGCCGGTACTGCGATATGCTTCAAGGCAGGCTGAGATCATCGCCTGCGCCTCGACAGGTTGTTGGTCGAAACGGGCACGCTCACCACCGCGTGTATAAAAGCCATTGGAACCTATGGGAACGAAATGCTTTCCCTCAGTATCAGCGTGCTGTAATTCAGCCAGCCAGTTAAGAGCCTCGAGTCCCACACGGGTCATTTCTGGATTTGACATGGATTGTCCGGATACCAGTAAAGCGTGAGGAAGGGCGGCATTGCAATACGTTAGCTTATCTTCAAACCAGTTCCATCCAGCCACATGGTTATCTTTGTACAGCGATAGCAATCGCCCTGCCAGTTCCTCTTGTACTTGAGTGACATGGCGATCACCGGCAAATCGTTGTAGGTACTCATGAATACCGAGCAATGCAAATGCCCAGGCACGCGGGCTTGTCGTATCGATGATGGCAAGCAATGATTGTTGGAAGACACGTCCCGCCATGTTATTAAGCGTAGGTGTGTTCGAACGTCCGATCACTATACCCAAAGCCCATAAGGCGCGGCCGTGGCTGTCATCTGACCCGCTTTCTTCCAACCAATTGCGCTGGTAATCCATAAAGTTGCGAAAGCGCTTGGTCTCTGCATTGAACGCATTCCAAATGAATGCCAGATAGCGGGTTTCCAATTCAATAGCGTCCTTGTTTCCCAATTCTTCCAGAAGTACACCGATCATCAATGCGCGGGCGTTATCGTCGGTTGTATAACCTTCGCGGTAATTAGGTATTGTAAAGATAGCATGTTGTAATATACCGGTGTCATCAGTGATGTGGCGTAGGTGATCCAGCTTAAGAGGAGGCAGTTCCCCAACACGTTTATCCAAAGGCTTGACCGCGTATTCCTCATGGGCAAAATAACGTCGTTCGGAACGGGCACGCTCAAATACTTCCATATAACGGCGGGCAACCTGAGGCCAGATCATATCGCGCCCAAACAAGTAGGCGCGCTTCCGCATGGCATCGCGCTTCGACTCGTTACTCAGTAGATCGATCACCTGGTCAGCTAATGCTTGTGGGTCACCAAATGGCACCAATGCGCCACGTTCATCGGCAAGCATTTCTTCGGCGTACCAATATGGCGTGGAGACAACCGCCTTGCCTGCGCCAAGCGTATATGCCAGCGTACCGGAGGTGATCTGCGCCACGTCAAGGTAGGGAGTGATGTATATATCCGCCGCGCTGATGAATTGAACCAGTTCATCCAAACTGACGAAGCGGTTATAAAAGATCACATTGGCTTCCACACCTTTTTCATGAGCCAGCCATTGCAAGGACAGGCGATACGTTTCGCCTTCGTTCTGCACTACATGAGGATGGGTGGCGCCAACAACAATATAAACAACATCAGGGTGTTTTTCCAGAATAGCAGGCAGAGCCGAGATGACATTCTCGATGCCTTTGTTTGCAGATAGCAAGCCAAAACTCAGAAGAACAGTTTTCCCTTCCACACCGAACAGGTCCTTGTGAAAGCTCGAGTCTACAAAAGGGATATCAGGGATGCCATGCGGGATGATGTCGATCTTATCGGGCGAGACGTGATATATCTTTTGCAAAAATTCTGCGCCTCGTTCGCTCATCACAACCACGCGATCTGAAAGAGAGACGATCTCTTCGAGCACACGGCGCTGATCGGGAGTGGGGTCGCGCAAGATCGTATGCAACGTTGTGACGATGGGCATCCGCAATTCACGTAAGAGTGCAAGGATGTAACTGCCTGCCTTCCCGCCATAGATCCCATATTCATGTTGCAATGAGACCATGTCCACGTTGTTGATATTCAAGAAATCAGCGGCACGGCGATAGGATTCGATATCCTTCTCGTCCAACTCGAATCGAACGCGCGGCGGGTATTCATACCCCGCCTCGGTATCGTTGACGGGCAGGGCAATACAGGCCGTGCCCTTATATTCCTCTGCGATGGACTCGCACAGGTCCGTGGTAAACGTAGCAATACCACATTGACGTGGCAGATAGTTGCCAATAAAAGCAATGCGCTTGATGATCGTATGGGCAGGCTTTTCCATAAAACTTCTCCTTTCAAACAACCTTATTTCAACAAACAACAATTAATGATGTATCAAAACTGAGAGCCTTTTCTTCAAAAAGGCTCCTGAACACGATCAGGTTTTCACTTAATTATTTTTTTATCTTTTCCAGGATATGCGTATTCATCCTGGGAGAACTGGTTCAACATACGTATGACATTACACTGAAATTCACGATGTTTTACAACTCAGAATCTGGCATTTTCTTGTCGCGGTTTCTTCTTGGATTTGCCAAACCAACTTTTAGCGCATGGTCTCTTAATAAATACAAATGAAACATGCTGATTGCCTTGTCGATCTCGCTTTGCGTATTCATCGTGATGAAAGCATACCCTTTAGGCAGACCATTCTGGGGGCTTTTGACTAAATCAAGCTGGACGATTTCCCCAGCTTGAGCAAACAACTCCATCAATTCATCAGAAGTTGTTGATGCAGGCAAATTCCCTACATATAGTTTGATCGCCATTTCAGACAACTTTCCACGAGAAGCGCTTCAAGACCAACCCTATAACTGCAAAACACAATTTACAACTTGATCCCCAACTGCTACTTTTATGTACAGATGGATGTTTTAGAGAATCAACTACATGGATGATGGTTTAACACCCAACAGACCGAGGATCGCTTTCAATCCTGCGCCGTCGGTCGGCTCGACAGCCCATGCAGAGATCTTGTTCTCTTTATTCACGGTGACCTTTGTCTTTTCAAGTTTCACAGAAAAAGCCTTGTTCGTGGCAGGGATCATTCCCATGTTCATGCTGGTCAGGTCGAATGGGCCGATGTGGGTTCCACTCAATTGCGAAGTGGACTTTACAACGTCACCATCAGTACCGATGACCTTAAAGTGATAGTTCAGATCTGGGAAAGCTGTCTTCAGGCTGGCGCTCATGCCAAGCCAGGTTTCTGCATTGATCGCGTCTGGAATGGGACCGCTGAATTGAAAATCAGCCGCGAGCATGGATCTGACGGCTGCGAAGTCACCCTTCTGGACTGAATCCATGAGGGCTTGTACGGTTTCTCTTTTATTCATACTATTTTCCTTTACTGCTAATAAACAAACTACTTTTCGCAAATGGGCACAGACGAAATAACTGTTCCTCTGGACCAGTCTCTATTCCCCCGAATCTTTATAAACTTATTGTTTATAAATTGCCAATATCAGTGTAACACACTATCAGGTCATAACACGCGGCAATATATGTACAACGCTGTCGCAAGTTAGGTAATAAAAATCACGAATATATCAAGAATCGTAAACTGGCTTTCAAATACTTATGTTTATTGTAGTATTATGAATATATCGATCAAGAGGGGACTATCGGCAAGTGAAAGGATTAACCGAATGCAACAAAACCAAATCAACGGGAAAGGGGACCGTGACCCAGCATGAGCAAAGAATTAAGTACCGAAGATAAAGAACAGCAATACCGGATTATTTTTGAATCTGCCAGTGATGGCATGATCATTAGCGATATTGGAACTGGCTGTATCGTAGATGCCAACCCAGCCGCCATTGAGATGCACAACTTTACACGCGAGGAATTCATAGGCTTGCACCTGACTGCATATATCCATCCCGACAGTCAGCTTCTATTCACTCAAGCTCCCAATGTAATGCAGTCGAAAGGCGGCTTGCTCGATGTGCCAGCGGTTCATTTGCACAAAGATGGTTCATCATTCTATGTGGATGCACGCAGAACCGCCATTCCATTCCAAGGGCGATCCTGTATGTTGAGTATCGTTCGGGATGTTACCGAACGGATCAATGCAGAACGCTTACTCCACGAACGTGTAGAGCTCCATACACGTGAGCAAGCCACTTTGTTGGATATTTCTCAAACACTGGCGTCTGCATTGGAACTCAAGCCGGGCCTGATCCTGGATCAATTACGAGTGCTGGTTGAATACACCCATGCCGAATTGTTCCTGCTCGATGGAACAGAGATGGTCGCTCTAGCTGTACGAGGGTCACAGCGCTTGGAAGAAACCATCCCCTTCCGCATACGACTTAAAGGCCCTGAAACCTTGATGAAGTTGTTCAATGGGCACCGGCCCGATCGTATTGCCGATGTGTGGAGCGCAGAACCGTCAGCGCAATTTCTTCGCTCGCTTTTGGATGATCAGGCCACTCTGTTGTTAAGAGGAGTGCAAGCGTGGATGTGGGTCCCAGTGGCGGTAAAGAATCGCGTCATCGGCAGTGTAGGAGTTGCACACATTCAGAAGAATTACTTTACAGCCCATCATGCAGACCTGGCGTTGACGGTGGCAAACCAAGCCGCCATTGCCCTGGTCAATGCGGAGCTCTATGAACACGCCCAGTCACTTGCCGCATTACAGGAACGCCAGCGCCTGGCACAAAACCTGCATGATGCCGTCAATCAATCGCTCTTCTCGGCTGGTTTGATTGCCGATGTCTTGCCGCGCTTATGGGACCGCGACCAGGATGAAGCGCGTAAATCGTTGGACGATCTGCGCCGATTGACCCGCGCCGCACAGGCCGAAATGCGCGCACTTCTGGCCGAATTGCGCCCCTCTGCATTGACCGATACAGATCTTGGCGACCTGTTGTATCTATTAGGAAGCGCTCTTTCGGGGCGCATCAACATCCCTGTCAAGGTTACGGTAGCAGAGGATGTTATCCTGCCTGCTGAAATACAAGTGGCATTCTATCGGGTATGTCAGGAAGCGCTGAACAATATCGCCAAGCATGCCAAAGCCAGCAAAGTTGATATCGATCTGATGCATGAAGATTCTGCCATTGAATTACGCATTCGTGATGACGGCGTGGGCTTTAATACAGAAGAAACATTTGCAGGTCATTATGGATTAGGCATGATGCGTGAGCGCGCAGATGCCGCCGGAACACAACTCTCAATTACAAGCCAGCCGGGCCAGGGCACTGAACTTATCATGCGTTGGGTGAGTGACCCACAGAAGGAGTGACCATGACCAGATCAAAATCTCATCCCATTCGTGTGATGCTTGTTGATGACCATGCGATGGTCCGTCGAGGGCTGGCGACCTTCCTAAAGGTTTTTGATGACCTGCAATTGGTGGGCGAAGCTGAAAGTGGCGAAGCCGCCATCCAGGTTTGTGCCGAGGTTCTTCCAGATGTGATCCTCATGGATATGTCGTTGCCGGGGATGGATGGGGCGACGGCGACGCACGCCATTCGCAAACAGTTCCCACAAATACAAGTCATCGTTCTGACCTCTTTTAAAGAGGGGAAGCTGATCAAGCAAGCGTTGGAAGCCGGTGCGATCGGATATTTACTCAAAGATGTTTCTGCAGATGACCTGGTGCAAGCCATCCGCTCTGCACACACCGGACGCGTCACTCTCTCGCCTGAAGTTGCTCAGTCTCTAGTAGAAACTACCAATCTGCCGCCGACTCCCGGTCAAGATTTGACAGAACGCGAACGTGAGGTGTTAGTTCTCATGATCGAAGGGCTAACCAACGTACAGATCGCTGGCAAATTAACTGTGAGCCCATCTACTATAAAATCTCATGTGAGTAGTATCCTTTCCAAGTTGGGTGTTGCCAGCCGCACCGAAGCAGTAACACTGGCGTTACGAAACCAAATTATCCACTGAAAATTGGTCTCCCCCAAATGACGGATATGAACACTCCCCAGCCGATGGATGCGACTGGGGAGTGTTCGTTATACGATTTGAGTACAGATGGGATCATTTGGATTTGTAATAATAGTTACAACGACATAAATCCCAGATATCGAAACAAGAAATAGAGCACGATATGTTTTTTTATTGAAAAAATCCCCACATGGCTGATCACTTTGATCGCGATTATAGTCTTCCTTTTCTTTTACCCCGGCGCATGGTGATTACTGCACTTACAGAGGCAACGTTGAAAAAAATCAAACTCCCCTTGCTATTCATTTCACTTGGAATTGTTCTTTACGCCTGCAACTTTCCGAGCGAGACCAGTTCGTCTACTCAGGTCACCAACCGTAACCCATCAAATCTGGTTGCTACGGTGATCTTGCGTGTCGATGCCACTCAAGCGAAAGCGGCAACCACCACGTCAATATCTCCTGCGCCATCGGAGACCGCCTTACCAATATCAACGCCGATCCCACCCAACACTCCTGTTTGGTCGCTCTATAATTATACGTGCGAGCTTGCTACGGGCGGCGGGACCATGACAATGAACCTTACATGGACCGATCGTTCCAATGGCGAAGAAGGGTATAAAGTCTATCGAGACGGGAAGGTTATCGCATGGCTGACGCCTAACTCCACATCTTATGTTGATGTTGCTTATGTCGCTGCGGGGAAAGTTCTGCAATATTCCGTTGAAGCCTATAACACAGCCTGGCAACTTAGCACTAGCACGATCACTTATGGTTGTTAATGATTGAAAATATTAAAAGCATCTAATTAAGTTTACTGAGCTAGCCTTTTCCATCTCCCCCAAGTAGTGGATACAAACACTCCCCGGTTGATGGATATAGCTGTGGGGCGTTTGTTATATGATGAGTTCATGGTCCGCGCAATCTCGTGTATCTATTAAGTTACTTAGGAGAATAAAATGATCAACTTTCTTATATGGATCGTTGTTGGCGCATTGATCGGTTGGGTGGCCAGCATCATCATGAAGACCAATGGTCGGCAGGGCCTTATCGCCGATATTATCGTGGGCATCGTCGGTGCATTTCTGGGCGGCTACTTTTTGAGTCCACTATTCAATGTTGGTACGATCAACGAAGGCGACTTTAGTCTCCCCGCCCTGCTAGTGTCACTGGGCGGTGCCGTCATCCTATTGGCAATCTCCAAGTTGTTTCGCAATATAGGCGGGTTCCTGGTGATTGTCATCATCGCTCTTGTCATACTCATATATGTCAACTGCTGGTCACTGGAATCTTCCACCGCGTTTTGCTCCACAGTCAGAGCATTTCCATTCCTGCAATAACTCTTTTCCCTTAAATGCATCTCCCAAGTGGTGGAGAGGCATACTCCCTGGTTATAGAATGTGCCCGATGAGTCAATAAAAGATCACGGCTATTTGTGTACTGAATTGTCGAGCTGTGGCTAAGAAAGATATCCTATACCCTATGAAGAATAGTATTACCCAAACTACAGATTTGGTTGATGTACAAAAAATAAAAACATCGGAACTTCGCTACCGACGTTTATTCGAAGCGGCACAAGACGGAATATTATTACTGGATGTGCAGACGGGAACGATCACGGATGTCAATCCTTTTCTGATCAACATGTTAGGATACACGCGCGAAGAGTTTGTAGAAAAGAAACTCTGGGAAGTAGGAGCATTCAAGGATATCGAAGCCAGCCGAGAAGCTTTCGAAGCCCTACAGAAGAATGAATACATTCGCTATGAAGATCTGCCCCTTAGAGCGAAGGACGGTCATCTCGTCCAGGTTGAATTCGTCAGCAATGTGTACCTGGTGGGCAGTGAAAAAGTAATCCAATGTAACGTCCGTGATATCACAAAGCGCAAACAGGCTGAGGAAGCCTTGGTCAAGAGTGAAGCGATGTTGCGTGAACAGTCTGTGCGGGATCATCTGACTGGAGTATTCAATCGACGTTACATGGAAGAGACCCTGGAGCGCGAGTTACTTCGAGCTGCACGCAAAGGGCTTTCACTGGGCATCATCATGTTGGATGTGGACGATTTCAAGCGATTCAATGATTCCTACGGTCATGCTGCGGGTGATGCAATATTGCGCGAATTGAGTAACTTGTTAATTAAACATGTTCGCGGAGATGATATACCCTCCCGTTATGGAGGCGATGAATTCATAATCATTCTGCCGGACGCGTCTCAGGAAACTACCATGGAGCGTGCCGAACTATTACGCGGGCATGCCCAGCATCTCAATGTCCAATTCGAAGAGCAAACTCTTGGGAGGATCACTCTTTCTCTTGGAGTGGTGAACTTCCCAAATAATGGCACTACAAGTACAGCATTATTAAAGGCTGTTGATCTTGTGCTTTATCGTGCCAAAAATGAAGGCCGTAATCGCGTAGTGGCGGAAATTTAAACTCAACTATTGTCAGGTGTATTTCACAAAAACGCTTCAAAATCCTTAGACAGAACATAAAGAACTTAATTTCTCTCCCCCAAGTGGTGGAGAAAAACACTCCCCAACGGCTGGATGTAGTTGGGGAGTGTTTGCTGTACTATGGATACATGACCAGAGTATATGTATCAGATGCCAAAACAGATGAACGCGCCGCGCTTCGCTTATTGATTCTTGATCTAAAGATGGAGATTGCTGGCGAGGCCACCGATTGGGCTACTACGTTGGTTCAGGTCCCTATCAACCGTATCGATATGTTGGTGATCGATTGGGACTTACTTCCCAACCCACCCGGTATGGCGTTGGATCAAATCCGTACAGCATGTCCGACTGCACTGGTTATTGTTCTCATTAGCCGTCTGAGCGCCCTCCAACAAGCTGCGCTTTCTGCCGGCGCCGATGCCTTTATCAGCAAAAGCGAGTTGCCCGAACGTGTGGCGGAACGCTTGCGCGATGTAGCCGCGAGCATCCGTCCGTGATGATTACGAAAAGGAACGATCTTGCTGTATCCGCAATTCGCCCAAACATTGAACGGAGAACCTGCTTATGAACAAGAATGATTTTGAAGGTAAGTGGAAGTTCATTCGGGATCAGTCCAAAACATGGTGGGATCTCTTAACGGAGGACGATCTAGTCAAGGTTGATAATGCCAAAATCAAATATTTTGAGTATGTCACCCGACTCCAACTGCGATATGAGTTAGACCGCCAGGTAGTCAAGGATGAGATCGACAAGCGAGTGGCAGAATACGAAACAGCACAACGCAGCCGAACGGTTATGTCTTTTATAGATAGATCAAAGTTATCCCAGCCCAAGTTTTTTAGGCTGATACCAATTAACGCCAACATAAAGTTGGAAAGCTTTTACAGAAGATCCAAGGAGGATCAAATATGAACAAGGATATATTCGAAGGTAAGTGGAAACAAATTCGTGGTGAGGCAAAAGCATGGTGGGGCAAACTCACCGACGACGATCTGGACCGCGCGGCAGGAAAATTGGAAGTGCTGACCGGCATAATCCAGGAAAAGTATGGCTATACCCGTGAACAAGCGGCCGATGAAATAAACAAACGAATGACAGAGTATGAAGCCAAACTTAAAAACAGCACGGCTACTACCCCATCTCCATAGTTTGTCAAAGTATATTCCCCCTTCTTTGTTTGAAAGAAGGGGCGGTCAAACACGACCATTTGTAAACCTGAAATATTCAAAAGGAGAATAGAAAATGAACCTGATCATATACCTCATCGCTGGAGCCATTGTTGGCTATATTGCCAGTAGGATCATGCGCACGAACTCACAACAAGGCTTGTTACTCGACATCGTTGTAGGTGTCATCGGCGCATTTCTGGCCGGTTATTTCATAAGCCCATTACTTGGCGTAGGGACGATCAATGATGCAATCACCATCCCAACCATGCTCGTAACATTGTTGGGCGCTGTCGTCCTGCTATGGATCGTCAGGTTAGTCCGCCGCTAATTTTGACAATGATGATTGTTCAGCTTTAGCTTTCAGTTATAAGAGCAGGCATATATGTTATATGCCTGCTCAGAAAGAAGATCCAAATGTCTAACGACAATAGAGTATCCGAAGTTAGAACATCCCAAAGTGAATCAGGAAGCGAACAACGCATTTTCACTTTTAAGGCCACCCAATTGGTATGGTTACTATTTGGGATTCTCGAGGTTTTGATTGGTCTTCGCATCGGGCTGATGCTGATCGGAGCCAATCCAGGTAGCCCCATAGTCGCATTAATTTATGGAATCACATCCCTATTTCTTTTCCCTTTTGTTGGGTTGCTTGGTTCACCAACATATGGAGGCATGGTCTTGGAAATCTCTTCCATATTCGCAATGCTGGTCTATGCTTTGATCGCATGGGTTGTTGAAAGAACGATCTGGCTGATCTTCTACCGTCCACGAGGAACAGCAGTAGCTGTTACCGAAACTACCACGAGCGAGAACCATAGTATTCGATAAGCGTTGGAAGCAAGAATGGGCAAATACCTTCATGCACAAATATCGGGTACACAGCGCATCTTCGCTTTTTTAGCATCTCTTCTTAAAAAATCAATTGGATTTTTTCGATTGACAGAAGAAGAACAAAGGAATGTAGGTGTTTCCCTTGATTACCCGGGATGCTAATAGTGACCTAGCGAATATTGTTGTTGTAAACGAATTCAATTAAAGGAGAAATCAAAATGATTAACGAGAAACGAGAATCAAAAATGCGCAATAATAATGTATTGGATATTTTAGTTGGCATGCTTGTGGGTGGTTTGGCCGGCGCCGTGACAATGTTGTTGCTAGCACCACAGTCTGGAGAAGATACCAGAGCGCAACTCATGGAAAAAGGCATCGAATTGCGCGATCGAACTACTGGGATAGTGGAAGATACCCTGTCACAGATACGTTCCAATACCAACAAAATCACCATGAGTGGACGTGAAAAGGCCAAAGAGTTATTACAGCAGGGTGAAGCCTTGGTGATTGAGCAATTGGACCATGTTGCTGAAGCCGCAAAAGCTGGAAAAAAGGCAATCCAGACTAGTTAGAGAAGGAGATTTACATGATCACCAGAAACATAGGATTTTTATTGCTGGGTATATGGCTTATTCTCACGGGCCTATCCGCATTTATCTCGATGGGCGGTTTGGGAGTTATCCTGGCGCTTCTTGCCATAGCAGCCGGCGTCTTTATTTTGCTAGGCCGCTAAACCGATCGTCACCCGGGAATTTCAACCGGGTGACTTTTACAAGGCTTGATCATATAGATGTTGATCGTGCATAACCTTCTGATACTGCAATAACGGCGCCAGAGTGTTGAAGACACACAAGCCGTTGAATGCGAGGAGAAAAGTGTCTCACACAGAATTACACGAAACAAATAAAGACGAGTTTTCCAGGTGTGAAGAAAGAGGGGAAA
Organism: Candidatus Defluviilinea proxima; assembly: GCA_016721115.1. Classification (NCBI taxonomy): domain Bacteria; kingdom Bacillati; phylum Chloroflexota; class Anaerolineae; order Anaerolineales; family Candidatus Villigracilaceae; genus Candidatus Defluviilinea; species Candidatus Defluviilinea proxima. Next base: position 1,556,926 of record JADKIW010000001.1, on the reverse strand, counting down.
TAAAGGGTTTTGGCAAAAGCCAACAAAATGATTCAACAATCAAGGAAGCCGTTTATCAAGCCCTTTGGATGGATAATGTTCTGCGAGCCATAGAATATTACGAGATCGACGTCCATGTAAAGAATGGAATCGTCTATTTGTACGGGCACATCGTGGGTAAAACCAGTCAGCTTCGGATCATGAACGCCATTCGAACTGTCCCTGGTATGTTGGGGACAATAAGTCATCTCGTTTTAGATGACAGACTCACTCTCGATGTTGCAGAATCCCTGGGAGAGTTGGAGCGTACTTATGCATGTAAGTTCTTTACAGGTACTTCGCATGGAGTAGTGTCTTTGAATGGAAATGTAAGTGACCAAAAGATAAAAATATTGGCAGAGAAATGCGCTGCTGCCAACCCTAACGTGCGCGGCGTGATGAATCATGTGCATGTTTTAGGAGTTGAATCTGACGAACACGAACAACCGTTTTTACAACCTGAAATAGGAAAAGCCATATATTTTAGCGACGGGGTCTCCGGAGTTGTAAAACAGGTAATCATAAATCCTAATAACCGGCGCGTGACCGCCATGATCATCCTGGGCAAATTTAGCAGTCAACAACAAGAGCTTGAATCCTTGAAGGATGAAAATGCGCGCCTTTCAGAGCAACTTATTGTTGTGCCCATGAATGTGGTTCGCTACTTAACCAAGGTCTCGGGATTCTTATATATCACAAGCAAAGAGAAAAGCCGATATATGGAATTCGACCCCTCCTATTTTTTTATACCGAAGAATAATTGGATGGCCCCTTATCCTTATTGCCCTAATGATGTGCTGTTTTCTGTTGAATATCAGGTTACTGATCATCAAATTGTATATGGACCTGATCAATTAATGTTCAAAGAGACACTGGGCGGCGCATCTTTCAAAGAACAATTTTTCTCAAATGACAGCTTGGCATGATAACAATGAAGAATCAACCATTTAGCCGTTGCCCTTATTATTTTTTCAGGCAATGAATTCCGCCTAACATATGCAAGAAAAAGAGAAATAATGGATAAAAAAGTAGGTTTATGGCTTGACCGCAAAAAGGCCGTTATTGTAAGTATTACCAATGATGGTGAAGCGAAAAGGATCATCGCTTCTGACATGGAGCATTACACCCTTTACTCCACAGTTGTTCCTGGCGATGGAGCGCCGGAAGAAATACGTGACAGGCGTTTCTGGAATCACATCAACGAATATTACGACAAGATCATTGCTCATATTCGTGATGCTGGAGAAATTCAAATTTTTGGACCGGAAGTTGCCAAACACGAGCTCAAAAAACGGCTTGATGCAGAAGGACTTTCGGAACGGATTGTCAGTGTGGAAAATACCGGGCAATTAACAAACGTCCAAATCTCAACCAGGGTAGAGAAACGTTTCCCTCCTCGATCACAATTTGACATTTTCTAATCGAAAATCCCCCAACTGGCGGAGAACAACACTCCCCGCCTGATGGATGTAATTAGTTGGTGTTTATCGTAAGATAAATACAGAGCAATAGCTCAAAAGGAGAAATATCATGCTTACTTGGATTATCATAATTCTACTCGTACTGTGGTTACTCGGATACTTCGGCCCAAATATCTCATCCAGTTTTCCGCGCACAGGCAATGTTGTCCACACGTTGCTAGTGATTGCTGTCATTCTCATTGTCTTGCGATTGTTAGGGATCGTATAAATCCCTAATTCTTTCGACTCAAGAGGATATTCCTTCCGTACATTAACAGTTTCCCCATATGTAATCGTATGGGGAAATGAAGTTTTCAACTAATACTGTTTATGATTGGCTATTCTCAATAGGCCATGAACAAACCACCATGCTTTCGCGGAGAACACTCTATGAAGAAGTGTAAAAAAATAATGACAAAGCAAATCGTTTGCTGTCTGCCAAATGACATGGTGGTAAAGGTAGCCGGGTTGATGAAGAGCGAGAACGTCGGGTCCATACCTGTTATTGAGAACGAACAAACCCGAAAACTGATCGGCATTGTGACCGATCGTGATTTGATGTTGAAGGTTCTAGCAGATGGGCTCGATGCAAAAACCACCAAGGTTAATGCAGTGATGTCACAAAACGTGGTCACGTGTCGATCTGGAGCAGATTTACAAAAAGCACTGGATGCAATGTCCGAACATCAACTACGTCGAATTCCTGTTGTAAATCGTGACAACAAAATCCTGGGGATCATTTCTCAAGCAGATGTGGCAACGCGCTATAACCATTCGCGAAAAACCGCTTCAATGATAAAGGGAATTTCGCGAACCTCCGCGAACCAAGAGAAGTCATAATGCGTCGCCACATGTATGGCAAATGTGCGTTGTGGTTGGTAGCTTTAATATTATTAACCCTAGCCGCCTGTTCATCCCAACCAGGCACATCATCTGTGAACAACTTATTAGTGGTTACATCAGCGCAAATAGTCGAATCGTGCGAAGCATGTGATCAGGCGACTCTGGCGATTGCACTCACCCGGGAGAAGAACGATTCCGATGGTCAGGCGGCAGCCACCGCCGAAATAATGCGCGCTCATGCACAGGCAACATTAAATTCAGTCAATGCAACATTAAGTGTGGCCCAAACCCAGGATCAAAATAATGCCAATGCAATTGCGGCACAGATAGCTGCTACAGCTGAATTTGAGCGTGCAAATGCACAGGCAACACTAAATTCGGCTGGCACTACACAGAGCGCTGCGATGACTCAGGATGCGATCCGCCAGACACAGGTAGTGGATATGGCAACAGTGAGCGCACAATCGTTGTTGATCCAACAAAATAAAGATGATCTTGCGGCTAACACACAGACAGCCATTGCCAATAATATCGCCACACAAACTCAGGCGGCCGCCGCAACATCACAATGGTATATCGACCAGGAACGCCAGCGTGAAGAACAAAGACAAGGACCAATCGCATTTCTTTGGGTATGGTGCTTTCCTGTATTTCTTTTAATGCTAGCAGGTTTGGCCCTTTGGGGATACTGGCGTCGATTAAAGATTCAACAGGACAATCAACGTCTTCTCGAAACCCCTATCAAAATACTGCCAGCGGCGACGAGCGAAATAACACATCATCAACATGACGATTCGTTACCGTACATAGAGAGTGACATTATAGACACCGATTATCAGCCGACGAAACCTGACGATCAGGTACGGGGGTGGCTTGAAGAAGTCAAACACAAACTATTAAGTCGCGACAAAGAAGGTGACGATGATCACGCCAACAATTGAGTCTCATCATTTTGAAAAAGAGGCACGGAGAGTTAGAAATCAGGTTTCGACCATTCTCACACGCTGGGGTCTATTGCCGCGATTTAAACGCTGGCGATTAACACAAGACCTGGAAACAGGAATGATCGTACTGTTTGGCATACTCAACAACCGTTACATAGCCGCGCATACGTCAACTCCATTCAGTGACTATTTCGACCCCCGTTTATTAAATGATCTTACAAACGAAATGCAATTACAAGTAGTGGCTTGTAACAGCGATGGTCTCCGTTACGCTATTATCCTGGATCGTGGCTCGCTCGGTAAACTGCCAACGCATATCGATTTCCCGTTTTTGGACAAAGACAAACTTTTTGTTCGTGTCGTTTATGACGATAAACCATTAGCAGAAGTGGTACAACCGCAAATCATCCCATCGCTAACAACTGTAGCCGACATTGTTGATGACCATGTGCTGGTACGTCAGGCGGTGGGAGCTTTCTTGAAAGTTTTTGACGACATCAAACTCAGAGATGATCTTGCCCAGAACCCTCCACAAAGTCCACCTAACATTGTGGTTATAGATGAGGGTGAATTCAACAAACGAGTCGCAGAACATGAAGCGAGTCGGCGAAGACACAAACATATCAAGAAATTATTTGGCAACGGTATCGAGGAAAAATGACAGCGAAATTGAATTTGATGTTTGTCACCATGTATGTATTTACCTTATTGGCATATCCGATCGTATTTATGCATGGCAAACTGCATAGATTTTCAACACCGAAAGTTGCATCAGCTTGAAGCCTTATTTGTGGTTTTCAGGAATATCAAGTAAATGAACAATCAAAAATTGCAAGAACAAGAAAGTTAAGGTAATTATGCGTACTCAAGAGATTTCTTTTCCAGACCAAAAGGTACTGGGCGTTTTTCCCGGCAAGCTTGCCAATCTGGGACAAGCCATCGCAGAATTGCGGTTAAACGACAGTTATCCTGTTATCGTTTTGATCGGTGGTGACATTGATGAGAAACAAGCAAAGGAGACAAAGCAGGCTATCCAAACGATCGCCAGGATCGCAGAAGGAACACATGCTTTAATTGTCTGTGGTGGAACAGATATGGGCGTTATGGCTGAGATCGGTCAGATTCGCTGGAACAGCGGATACACATTCCCTTTGGTGGGTATAGCTCCCCAAGAGTTGGTCACATGGCCTGATGGCCCACGCGGCACAAAGTTTTTGTGGTGGGGCGTGCAACGTTGGCAATTGGAGCCGCATTATTCCCACTTTATTCTTGTTCCCGGCAGTCAATTTGGAGATGAGTCTTCCTGGATCGGTGAAACGGCAACAATACTTTCCAAGGGCAATAAATCTGTGACAATCCTGATCAACGGCGGTGAAGTATCACGTAAGGATGTTGATCTGAGCTTGGAGAACGACCGCCCCGTCATTGCTTTAAGCCGCACGGGGCGACTGGCAGATGAAATAGCAAGACAGCCCGCACGGCACAAATTGATCTCCGTAGCACCGGCAAACGTCGAACACCGGATCGTTGAATTGGTTCAAAAAGCACTAGCGGTTGATGAGACAAATGGATCGTCGCATCCTTCAAAAGAAGGACATTATCAGACTGTTTCTTAATATAACTGCCAGCCAACTCACTTTTTATGGATCATGGCAGTGAGCCGAACGATCGATGATTTGGCCACCTGTTACTCCCTTATTGGAACACTGTTCAAGCACGTCATAAATTGATCCGACTGTTCAGTGCCGCTTACACCAAACCAAAAGATGGATGCGGGGAAGAAGAGCAACAAAACAGGCACAGCGAAAAATATCCATATCCACCAGCCATTGCGAAGTTGTCATTCAGAATTCAGAAATGGATTGACTTTCATTACGCCTATCTTGTTCTAGATCTACTTTGGCATCTTGCTCAGAAGCAATGGGATTTACTGAGAGCAACGGCATACCCAAGTCGCGTATTTTTTTCAGGATACCGTGCAACGCAGATTGATCCACTACGATCCCACTCAGGCAAGTAGTGCCATCTTCATCCAAGGTGACGCTCAACCCTTCAAACCAATCCATCCACTGCTGACCTAGATACCCTTTGATCCTAATTTGATAACCCAACTTCTGATTCGGATCAGAAGTTGGGTTTTGTTCATCCAGCATGATCGCGACTCACTGAGATGACGACATTTCCTTTTTTGTGACCCGTATCCACATAGCGATGCGCCTCGACCATATTTCCCAGCGAATAGCATCGGTCAATGACCACTTTAATCTTCCCTGCCTCGACCAGTCCTTTGATGAAGAGCAGATTATCCATACTCTCTTTCGAGTCCAACTTTGCCATCGTTACAAATATGCCGTTCGGTGCAAGAGCTTTCAATGCTTTCGCTTTTGGGAATTTGGCAACTGTATCGAAAATGGCATCGTAGCGCTCCTCTGATGTTGAGAAATCCTCTTTTGTGTAATCAATGACGTGGTCAGCGCCCAGAGATTTCACCATATCCAAGTTAGCTGTACTGCAAACCCCGGTCACTTCTGCTCCAAAATGTTTTGCCAGTTGTATGGCATAGGTACCAACACTTCCCGAAGCGCCATAGATCAGCACCTTTTGCCCGCTCATGCTTGCTTGCGTATTTCCTTTCCGAAGCAGACGCAATGCAGTAGTCGCACCGATTGGAAGGGCGGCCGCTTCCTCATAGGTAATATTGACAGGCTTGATCGCCACCATCGCTTTTTCAGGGAGACATTTATATTCGGCGTAGGCGCCAAAATTCTCCGTGAGGGTTGATGCGAATACCTGATCCCCGACCTTGAAACGGCTCACATCTTTACCAATGGCTTCTACTTCACCAGCAAGCTCCATGCCATAGATTGGCTGTTTGGGTTTTGTGATCCCCAAAGCGATGCGAGCGGGAATCCACAACAGAGCAGGGACAGTGAAACTCCTCATTCTGAAATCTCCCATGGTGACAGTGGTTGCATGCACTTTGATCAGGATTTCGTTATCCTTCGGTGTCGGTTTTTGCACATCCTTAAGTTGAAGTACTTCAGGTCCGCCATATTTGGTTGCTACAATTGCTTTCATCTTAATAATCCTTTCGATAAATAAAAATCTAGGCTGTATGAATTTGTCTGATTGAACTCTTGCGGATGCTCCATTCAGCCACAGCGAGATTGATCGCCCAAGCCGCACCCATCAACAAAGCATTTTCAAATCCATTCGGTTTACCAAAGAACATTTCGCCGAACAACCCGGTCAGAACTTGGGTACCTGCACCGAGCCCAATGGCGTAAGCGCGTGTCATCCATGCTTGATGCTGAGGGATATCCTTCCGTCGGATCGAGATGAATCCAAGGCTGATGGATAGAATCATGCTCGATCCAAAAAAGAGGCGCAGTCCGTAAAGGAGATCGCTGGCTCCCTTTGGATAAGAATAAAAGAGAGTCATCCACAACCCTGAAAGTCCAACAAGAAGACCAGTGGGAAGTAAAAGTCTCCCAACCCAACGATGCCATTTGATTCCGCGTTGCCAAAGTCGGCTCACAAATTGGAATGCGCCCAGTAATGCATAAATCGCGGAGCTAATAATATGAATGACCACAGGTGAAGGTGATGCAAAAAAGCGAGCGTTATCTGGTGTGATTTCTGCACCGTTCGCCAATTGGCTCAGACGCACAAAACCAAACGTGAGCGGAATAATACTGAGAAGGATTAATCCAACGGGTACCCACCAAACCGTACTGCTTTTTCTTGTCAGCGCATTGATTTGACTCTGATCAAGGATATTTGTTTTCATCTTAACTCCTGCAAAGAATTTGCTCGATCTAAAGTAGACAAGCGGTTAAGTGACCGCTTGTCTATCAGGTTATCTCAGACGACTCGACTCCGTTCTGAAGAAACAGGTCGCTGGTCGAGCAAAGATTCGGATGTTTTATCCCCTTGTTCATTAAAGAGCGCGTATCCCAGCCATGCGAAAGCCAACCCGATCGGTATCATCGCGATCTTCGCTTGGTACTCGTGCGGAAACATTCCACTGATAGGGATCAATACGGCGGCTATGGTAAGCAAACCGCCAGCCCAACGCGGCAAGACGCGGGCACGGAATGTTGCAATACCAAACAACAGTGCTCCCAAGATAAACATGGGGCCAGACAAATTCCATAACATTGGAAGGATGCCTAGTTCAACCGCGCTGGGAATTCCAGTAAACATCCCAAGAAGGCTTTCCACAAATACAGGTGACTCGGTCGCTAAGCCCGGCAGGATAAACGCCTCCACGAAGGAAAAGCCACTCACTAAGATCATCCACACACTAAACAGGAAGAAACCAATAAGACCCAGCCATCCCGATTTTTCTACTTGTCTTGCATAGAGACCCGCCATACCAAACAGCCCAAAGAAGCCTAGGGCGGTCGCAGCAATGTGAACATTTACCCAAGTAACGGTGGTAACTGACGAGGGGACATTCTCTGGATGGAACATCCCAATAATGATGAAACACAAACCTGCCAACACGGTAGATACACCTGCCAGCTGCATGAGAGACGATGCAGTCATGCTTGTCTTGCTCTCTTTGATCGAGGTATTTCCTTTGATGTTCATTTGTCTATCTCCTTCTTTGAAACTATAGAATAAGCGTTAGTAATTCACTCTGGGCATCACTGCCTGTTGGTTTCGATTGAATACAATATACAAATGAACGTGGGGAGATGTCTTCCCCACATATGGGGATTTCGTATGGGGAGAATCGAAAAACCCCACCATATTTCTTGGCAGGGTTTGGGGATTTGTGCGTTTCGGGTTTAGATCAAGCCTAATTCATTTGCCCGTTTGACAGCCGCCCGACGGCTATTGACGCTGAGTTTGTTATAAATGCTCTTGGTGTGTGTGCGGACCGTACTCAAAGCGATGACAAGCTCCTGCGCGATCTCGGGACCTGACAACTCGGTTTTGAACAGGCGCAGGATGTCCAACTCACGCTGACTGAGCGGCTCGATCATGGACGATGAGGCTGGTGTGGCGGAAGGAAGCGTTTCTACTTCCAAGCCTTTTCGCTCCGCCTCAAATGCAGATACCAGCTTGCTTGTATAGCTTGGCAAGAATCCACGCTTGGCAATTTCACGAATCAACTCAGCCATGTTTGATCCCTCGGTCAGGAAGATTCGCATATAGCCTTCGGGCTCAGCCAACTTCAAGGCACGCTCCAACGATGACAGAGCGGCAGGAATATCCTCTTGCATTTGGTAGGCAAACGCTTGCAAGATTAGGATTTCGATCACACTATTCACCCTGCCGCCTTCTTCTGCCGCTTTCAAAAGACGTTCCAGCAAACTAATTGAAGGGACACTTTGATATTGAGCCAACAAAATCCTGGCAAACGTAATTTGCTCAAACTCTCTCAGGTAACTGGGAGATTCATCAACAGATAATTTCCGCTCACGTGCCCAAGCCAGAGCCTTCTCCAACTCACCTTGCTTGATCCATACTCGTGCCTTCAATGACGCAATAGGATGAACATTAGGGAAAAAGTCACTTACAAACAGAGGCTCTGCTTCATCTAATAGTTCAATCGCGCCCTGTAAGTCTCCTTGCGTTTCCTTTATTCGAGCCATTGCCACACGCCAACGATAAGGATGTCGCGGGAACCCAGTATGTTCACCCTGTTTCTGGCTTCTTAACAAGTGTTGTGTGGCGGCGTGTAAATCGTTATATTCTCTTTCAAGTTCACTCATCCCCACGTACATGTCTGCTGTTCCTCGTATGGTTGGCGTGCCATTTTCCTTTGCCAACTGCAATGCCTGTTCGTAAATTTGCATCGCATCGTGGAGACGACCCTGTGTGATTCGTATATCGGCCAATGCCAGTACGCCTCCAACAGCATCCGAGATATTTCCAGCAATTCGCAAATGAGACATGCCATCGGCAAACAACCGATACGCATCCTCAAGATCTCCACTGACCCAGAATGTAAGCCCCAAGAGAGCGGCCGCCGCGCCACGCCCGAGCTGGTCATCCTCAGGCATGAGTTTGAACACACGCTGGGCATAGGTTACGGCATCAGGCAGGTTACCGAGTGCCAAAGACTTTGCCGCACGATACAGGGCAATGGACCCTGGGAGACGGCGAAATTCATCTTCATTCATCACAACCATATCTTTCGGTCGCTCACTTCCATTGACGACGATATCTTGCCATCGTTCTGCGTCCTGCAATCGAACTTCCACACCTTCGATCTCGCCACTGCTCATTATCGTTCCAACAAATGCAATGCTGAGTACAGGTCTATTGCGGAACAACTTCTCAGGCAGGGATTTCATCCATCCGAGTAATATAGTTTCCTGTCTATGCCTGTGCATGGTGGGCGCGACCATCTCGATCAAATTCGCCGCCCTTTCAAAATCTGCTCCGATCAAAGCATGCTGAATTGCATCCGCTACAAGATCATTTTTCTCATACCACTCACTTGCACGATGGTGTAAGGTAGGAACCAAATCAGGTTGCTCGGCCGTCAGGTGCATGCGAAGCACATCGGCAAAAAGATGGTGATAGCGATACCACTCACGCTTATCATCCAATGGAATGAGAAACAGATTTCCCCGTTGCAATTGTTCCAATTTCGATTTGCTTCCCGCTTGAGCGGCAACAGCATCACAGAGTGAACCGTTCAAACGTTCAAGAATGGATGTTTGCAACAGAAAGTCTCGAATTTCCTCGGGTTGACGCTGTAACACCTCTTCCACCAGATAATCCACAATGTAGCGATGATCGCCAGCGAATGTCTGGATAAATCCATGGACATCCTGTTGTCCCTTCATCGAAAGAGCGGCAAGTTGCAGACCGGCGATCCAGCCTTCCGTACGCGTTTCCAATACAGCGACATCTTCTACCGAGAGATCAAGGTTCATTACCTGATTGAGAAATTCAGCGGCTTCGGACGGGGTAAAACGCAAATCTGCGGCACGTATTTCAGTCAATTGATTACGAGCGCGCAAACGAGGGATGGGCAGAGACGGGTCTTCACGGGTGGTGATAACCAAATGCATCTGAGGAGGCAAGTGGTCGATCAAAAAAGAAAGAGCATCATCAACTGATTTAGCATCCGTCAAATGATAGTCATCAAGAACAAAGATGAACTCAGTTGGAATGGTTGTGATCTCATTAAGAAGAGCTGTTAGAACCGTTTCAATGGGTGGTATTTGTGACGATTGAAGTGCGCTCAGCAACTCCGTTCCCAGTTTCGGTGAAATGGTTTGCAACGCCCCAATACAGTAGATCAAAAAACGCGTGACATCATTATCGTTTTCATCAAGCGATAACCAGGCAGTGGGTCGTCCACAACCCGCGATCCATTCGCTGACCAGTGTACTCTTCCCAAAGCCAGCGGGAGCAGAGATGACGATAAGTTTATGGTGAAGGCCTGCATCTAACTGTCCAAGCAAGCGAGAACGGATGACCACTTTAGGAGGTGATGGGGGAATAAAAAGTTTTGTAGCTAAAACCGGGACGACCATGCATCTATTATATAACGGCCACTCAAATTTCCAATCAAATACTCGAATCCAACAAAGAGAATTATCATCCTAAACAGCAGACGAAGAACGTGTTGTACAAATCCATGGAACTCACCGAGTTAGATCTTCTCAAATCCTAAGCCAGAGAGTGGTAATATCACATCAAACTGGATACAAAATGAACTCAACACTTACCTACTTCACCCAACAAGGTCCGATCTCTGACCCCGGAAACCATGTCTCTTTCTTCAACGACCTTCCCACATCCGTCACCGAGCTAGTCAAGCTCGTGCAGGGAGTCACCATCCATGTCTTTTGGACAGAGCGATATGGATTCAAAGCTCCGCCCGAACGCATGGCTGATCTACAATTGCGCTGGATGGAAAAACGCCTCGCTCGTACATTGGAACTGGATCCTCGTCCATTGACCGAATCTCGTCCCATTGAAAAGAAACTACTCGGCAACTGCCGCGATCATTCGCTGTTGCTTGTCTCTATGCTTAGACATCAAGGAATCCCTGCACGGGCACGTTGCGGTTTCGCCGCCTACTTCATGCCCGATCATTTCGAAGATCATTGGGTGGCCGAGTATTGGAATGCAGAACAAAACCGCTGGGTGCTCGTAGATGCACAACTCGATGAATTGCAACAGGATGCCCTAAAGATCAAATTCGATGTCCTCGATGTGCCACGTGACCAGTTCATCGTCGGAGGGAAGGCATGGCAGATGTGCCGTACTGGCGAACAAGACCCTGCCAAGTTCGGCATCTTCGATATGAATGGACTCGGTTTCGTGCGCGGTGACTTTGTCCGTGATGTGGCATCGCTCAACAAAGTAGAACTGCTTCCGTGGGATTGTTGGGGCGTGATCCTCAACGAACAAATGGATGACCCGAATGACCTTGCCGTGCTTGATGAGGTTGCTGTATTGACCGCAGGTGATGTACCAGAGTTTGATACCCTCCGCGCCCGTTATGAGACAGATCCGCGCTTCCGCGTAGACGGTTCATTGATGAGTTATGTGAATGGGAACATGGTGGAAGTACATATAGCCTAACTCTTCCCCCATTCACTTGACCGCACTATCCAAATGGACAGTGAAAACTCCCCCAACGACGGGGGAGTTTTTTATTGGTCAAAATTATTATTCAGCTATGAAGAATCAACATACATATATTGTCTTATCAATAATTAGCATAGTTACTATCATAGTGTCAGCGTGGATAACGCCTGTTGAGGCGGACGCAAGTTCACCTGTCGGGTTTGATGCGGATGCTCTTGATGCGTATATCTCCGGGCAGATGGCAAAGCACGGGATCAAGGGAATCTCCATCACGGTGACATCTAAAAATGAGATCGTATATCTCAAGGGGTATGGCACGGCGGGTGGTGGTCGCCCGATGACGCCGCAGACGCCAATGTATATTGGTTCGCAGAGTAAGTCGCTCACGGGGTTGGCAATTGCGCAGTTGATCGAACAGGGCAAGATTAAACCGAATGATGCGGTGCAGAAATTTATTCCGTGGTTCAAAGTGGCAGACGAGGAAGCGTCGAAACAGATCACGGTGAGTCATTTTCTTCATCACACCAGTGGACTCTCGGAATCGGGCTTTACAGTTGTGCTTGATGACAATGCATCGAACGAAGATGCTGTTCGCGCACTGGCTTCTGCTGAGTTGACTGTACCTGTTGGCACCACGTTTCAATATTTCAATTTCGGTTACGATGTGCTGGCAGTGATCGTGCAGAATGTGAGCGGGATGAAATATGAGGATTATGTACAGCAATATATCTTCGACCCATTGGAGATGAAGCACACATACACGGACCCTGTCCTTGCTCATGAGAATGGCCTCTCTCAAGGCTATAGCCGCTTCTTTGGCTTTACGGTTCCACAGGAGCAACCGCATCGCGTATTCGAGATCGGCGCAGGCTATATCATTTCAACAGCTGAAGACATGGCACATTATTCAATGGCGATGGATAATGCCGGTCACTACAAAGATAAACAGTTGTTATCAGCACGAGGAATGGATATGCTTTTCTCGCCTGTGCAGGGATATGGCATGGGCTGGTTCATCGAGCAGGGACATATCTTCCACGGTGGCGCGAACGAGGCATTCAAGACTTATGTGGATATTTATCCATTGCGCGATATGAGTTTTGTATTGCTTATCAATCAGGGATATTTGATGGATCATTACATCTCTGCCTCACAGATCGCCAAAGGTGTGGAAACCATCGTATTGGGACGAACGCCTCCGCCCATTTCTGATGGCTGGTCAGTGAAACACATTGGCTGGTTGTTATTGATCTTTGTTCTCGCTCTGAGTATCTTTCAAGTTCGTAATTTACTCTCTCTACGTGGATGGGCGGAACGCGCTCGCAAGTGGTCAACTGGGAAGAAGGTCCTGGATACCGTTATCAGCTTTACCATCCCCACGCTGATTCTGGTTGTAATATTCAGCGGCATCAAGGCGTTCTTTGGGTATCGGTTCAACTTTACCTATCAGATCATCAACATGACCCACATGCTGAGCGATATCGCAATCCTGATGTTTGTTGGTTCTGTCCCTGATTATGTGCAGGGGTTTGTAAAACTATTTTGGCTGGTGAGTGGAAAGACTCGCCAACTGTAAAAAGGAGATTTGAAATGGAAAACAATGTTGTAGAGTGGAAACGTGTGGGTATCTTCATTGCATTTGCGTTTGGCATCGCATGGCTTGTAGCTTTGGTGTTGTATCTCACGGGTGGTCTTACGCCAACCCCGTATACACTCATCATGTTGGGTGGTGGATACATGGGCGCGCCTGCGCTTGCCCACATCCTTACGCGTCTTATCACACGCGAAGGCTGGCAGGGGCTTTACCTTCGCCCCAACTTCAAGAAAGGTTGGTTGTATTGGTTGATCTGCTGGATCGCTCCTTCGATCTTTGCCTTCCTGGGGATGGGTCTCTTCTTTGCGTTGTTCCCACAATATTATGACCCGTCACTTTCTGCAGTGAAGGCATTCATGGCAAAGGCTACCGCCGCAGGTCAGACCATGCCAACGATAGATCCGTGGGTAATCGTCATCTCGCAAACTCTAACAGCTCTCATTGCTGCTCCAATCTTGAATGCCATTCCCATTCTGGGAGAGGAATTCGGCTGGCGTGCCTATTTACAACCCAAGTTGATGCCGCTCGGTGGAAGAAAAGCAATGGTTGTGATGGGCATCATCTGGGGTCTATGGCATGCACCGATCATTGCAATGGGACACAACTATGGCACAGAATATCCCGGTGCGCCGTGGCTGGGCATCCTCACGATGACATGGTTCACATTCACCTTGGGCACTTTCCTTGGCTGGGCAACTTTGCGCAGTGGAAGTGTATGGCCAGCGGTCATCGGTCATGGCGCAATCAACGGTATTGCTGGCATTTATGTATTCTTCACACAGGGCACTCCAAACAGAGTGCTGGGACCATCATTAGCCGCACTCATTGGTTCATGGGCCATTGCAGTGGTTGCACTCATCATCTTTCTGAAGCGTGATGCATTAAGACTCAACGAAGAGGCATGAAATGAATCGCAAACAACGTAGTGTGTTTCTGGTTTTACTTTTTGTATACGCTTTCTGTGCCTTTGCCACATATGCATTCTTCACAGATGAACTTGCCGCAACATCAGGCGTTCCCATGCCCGATATGGGAGTTCCTGTCTGGGTGGTAGGACTCATCAATGCAGGTATCGTTCTTGTAGTCTACGGTTTGCTGGGGTTGGCAGGTTTCTGGTTCGCTCGCAAACTCGAACTACCCGGCATTTTCAGCGAAGACGGCAACTGGCGACGTTGGTTTGTCATCCCGCTTGTAGTGGGCCTGATCTGCGGTGTATTCATTGTTATTGGTGATGCACTATTTGCGCCCATCAATGGCTTCGGTCGTTTTCCTCACCCTGCATTCCCGATTTCTATTCTTGCATCTATTAGCGCAGGTATAGGTGAAGAGATCATGTTCCGCGGATTTGTCTTCGGCTTATGGGGATTCCTCCTCAACTGGCTGTTCAAACGCTTCAACGGACGTACCGCCGCATTGTGGATCGCCAATATCATCGCCGCGCTTGCGTTCAGCGCTGGGCATCTCGGCACCATCTTCTTCCTGACAGGCGCTTCATCCATCGCCGAACTGAATCCTGTACTATTGGCAGAAGTCTTCATCCTCAACGGCGTCATCGGACTCATCGCTGGTCAGCGCTACATGAAAGATGGCTTGGTCGCGGCGGCAGGCGTCCATTTTTGGGCTGATGTGGTCTTCCATATATTTTGGGGATTGATGTAAGTAGACCACTAGGTCAACTTAAATTTCTAAAACCCAAAACATAACCCTTCCTTGCAGGCCCTATGGGCCCTGTAAGGAAGGGCTTTTTGTTTTCCGTGAGTTAACTAGTAATCAATGATAGGATCCAATCGAAAGCATAAAAAGACGATCTCTCAACCCAACCTGCTTGATCCATCTTTCCACCAACATCTGCCCATTTGGTGTCTTCCAATCCCTTTCGAGAGCGGCATGACATTTCATACCTTGCCCGCGCCGCTCATGATGGCAAAAGCGACATTCCAATGGCTGATGACCTGTGCCATAGAGTTCGCAACGCTCATCTTTCAGAAAGGTACAGCCATTCCTTGCGAATTGCTCTGTTGCGTAAAACTTTTCACATCCCTTGAACGCTGGCGACAAAACACCAAATGTCAATTCAGGCGCAACCTCCAGCATCATGCGATTCCCATACCCTGCCTCCATTGCGCGGGATGCTTCTTCAACCGTCCACCAGCCAGGGCGGGCACAATATGCCAAACAAATCTTACAAGTACACGGTTGAGAGGGTGGATATTTTTGATTGAGAATCAACGGGCACTCCTTCGGTGGTAACAGAAAATTCTATGCCTAGAACTTCTCCGCCCACACGTTGCGGAACTTGCCACTCTTCGGGTCACGCATGGGAAGTTCTTCAGCACGGAGGATGTTCACGTTACCCAAACCCTGTCGGGTCAGATAGTCTCGTGCGTTGACGTAGACGCGCTTCCAAACCGCATCACATTCTTCCGCATGTTTTGTTTCCAAACGAATCTTCAATTCAGCAGGCGCAGTCTGGATCGCCTGAAATCTCAACACGCCAGGCGTTTCTTTGATCACAGACCAGAGAGCAAGCGGCAGAACAGGGACCAACTGTCCGCTTGAAGAGGTGAAGCGCAGGATTTCATCCGTGCGACCTTCGACCTTGATGAGCGGGAGTGTGATTCCACAGTCACATTTCTCAGGCAGGAGTGTTACGCGGTCGCCGAGTTCGTAGCGAATGATCGGCATAACGCGGTTCGCAAGATTGGTGATTAAGGTTCGATCAGAGAGTTGACCCGCAGGAACAGGATGATGTTTTGCATCCACTGGTTCGAAGATGATCCAATCGGCATTGATGTGCATACGTCCGTGATTGCACTCATATCCCATCACGCCGCCTTCGGAACAGCCATAGTTATTGCGCGGCGGTACGCCGAATGCCTGTTGAATGAGTTTGCGGTTTTCATCGGAAAGCGGCTCGGCAGAGCTGATAACGATCGAAGGATGAATATTCAACCGCCCTTCGAGTTGCTCTTGCGCCAGCAAACCGAGCACGCTGGAATAACCCGCGAACATGGCAGGTTGGAGTTCGTTCAACTGTCTGACGATCTCGGCGATGGGCAATGTGACAGGCACAAGCCGAATGCGTTTACCGCGTGAGCGATTGGAACTGCGCTGACGCTCCAACATGGTCACGCCTAGAAAATGTCCGTTGCCCGCAAAGACCGAAGCGCTGTTGCCGCCCGCCTTCATCATCCCGCGGATGACATCCATGTTGTACCACTCACCGCCCATGCGCAATACGTTCACGGCGGTGATAACCGCATCCCAGTTCTTGTCTTCGAGAAATATACCTGGCGTGCCTGTTGTGCCAGAGGTCGTCCACACCATGTACTTGCCCATGAACGGTTTGCCTATGTTGCTGAGATCGGAAATATATTTCATCACATCCGCTTTACGCACGGATGGATCGGTGACCACATCGTCGAAGTGCTCCATGAGCTCGACCTTCGTCACAGGCGGAAGAAGGCTCGCATCGGTGATGGTCTCTGGCAAGCCGCGATACTTCTCGGCATAGAAGCGCGAGTTTGCACGCGCAAATGCAACGAGTTCGTTGAGTCTTTCACGTTGACGTGCCGCCAGCATTTCAGGCGCCCCGCGTGTGACTCGTCGAGCGTCCATGAAAATGGAAATGGGATTGAATGATGTCATTATTATTCCTTTGATTTATTCGTAAGCCTGTGCTTTTTGTTTGCGCAAAGCGCTGAAGTTGTACGAGAGACTGCCACGAAATTCCATCAGACGAATGATCTCACGTCCAGGCGAGCCGGGATAGATATAGCGGCTGTATTTCGGCGGGCGAGTCTGCTTTTTGAGCGACGGGTCGAGTGTGACCGTTCCAACCAGCACTGTTTCCTCATCACCGAGTTCGCCGCGCAGGGCCCCATCGGCATCCAGCAAAGTGGAACGACCTGAAAAACGAAAATCCTTTGGAGTGCCGAGCGTCGCATCGGGGACAGGGGAATCCCATGCGCCGCTTTTGTTGCACATCAACACCGGGACGCCGAACCATTCGTTGTACAGGTGAGCGACACGTACCGGTAGTCCGTTCAACCGGTCAATATCAGCTTGGGATGTCATTTTGGTCGGCTGGGTGGGAGTGCAATAAGAATGCGGCATCAACATCAGGTCAATGTTGCTCTGCGAGACGGCACTGGCGATTTCGTGTGTGTGGTTGTCGAAACAAATCCCCACGCCAATTCGACCGAGATCGGTATCAAGATATGGATTCCCGCGCTCCCCTTTGAAGAAGTAAGCTTCCCACATGGAGGGGTTGCGCTTACGCACCGCGCCGAGAATTTTGCCCGAAGGATCTGTCAAAGCGAAGGTGTTGAGGAAATGTCCATTTCTCACTTCGAGGAAACTCGTTCCGAGGTAGATTCCCAATCGTCGGGACGTTTCGCTCAACCATCGGGTGGTGGGACCGTCAAACGGCTCGGCAGCATCCCACAGTGCAGGTGTCAACAAATAGCCTTGCGGCAAAAACTCAGGGAACAAGACCAACTGCGTTCCCTGCGCTTTTGCTTGCTCCGCCATTTGAGTGGCGCGGGCGAGGTTCTCCTGCACACGACCATCCTTGCAGGTAATTTGGGCGGCAGCGAGAGTCAACTTTTTCATAGTTGGCCTCCTTGTTCTTATAATGTTTGTGATTCAGAGCGACGAACGAACAGCCAGACGAGAACCGCCGCAAGAACAGCCAGACCAGTGCTGACCGCTGTCCAGGTAATTTCTTCGGTGGCTGTTGTATACGTTTGCCCAAAGATCAACGCGCTGGAGGAAATACTGGCATGCATAAAGTAAGCGATCAATAAACTACCTTGCGTCCGTTCATACACCCAAGTGATGATGAATGACCATGCGGTCAATAGAACAGGTCCAAGCAACACGATCAACGCCAGCGAAACCCAGCCTCTACCACCCACACCGAAATAATCAGCGTACCCATGCCACAGTCCACCCCAGATCAGGCCCAACAGCAGAGTGGCAACAAACGGGGAATGATGTTTAAGCAGATGCGGAAGGAGAAAGCCGCGCCAGCCGAATTCTTCCATCAAGCCAGCGACGAGGCCCAAAGCGATGCCGGGACCAAGCAGATTCATCATCGCTTCCGTATCTACGGGGTAGCCTGCCAGCCAGCGAAAGAGCGGAGTCAAAGCTGTCACTGTAGGAATAACCAACAGAGCCAGCCACCAGCCTCCCACACGTCTGATGCGGACTCTGTCCCACAAAGCTTGCAATCCTTCGCGTCCATAGACCAGCCATGTAGTGAAAAGACCGCTGAGGGAAGGTCCAAACCCACCCAACACAACGAACAAGAAGGAAATGGGCGGAGGTGATTTCATCAATCCACCGGGCTCGATGTACAGGAATAGTAATGACCAGATGCTAAACGACCAGATCATCGTGAAGATGATGTAGGTCAGAATTGGATGACGGATAGCCCATGTTTTCATATTCACTCCTAATGGATGCAACTTACCATAACTCGGCGCGTTGTGATTTGGGTTGATTGCCGTTGATGTCTCGTATTCCATACGCTTGCGCTACTTCGGCAGTGATCAGGATTTCGCCGGTTTTTTCGAAGACGGTCGGGTCGGCGGCCAAGGCGGCAATGCATCGCCCCACGAATTGAGGCGTCTCGAATGTGTTCAGGTCAATTGCAGGGTTGACCTGTGCGTAAGCCACATACCCCTCGGTGCTGACTTGACCAGGGTAGAGCGAAAGTGCTGTTACGCCGTGGGGTTTCAATTCGAGCGCTATATCTGCCGCAAGCCGGTCAATGGCGGCCTTGTTGACGCCATATGCCACGTTGTTGAAATAGTGTCGGCCTCCATAGTAGGAGATGTTAACAATTAATCCGCTTTTTTGGTTGACCATGATCGGGGCCGCCAACCGGCTGGCGTAGTAATCGGATCGTAACCCGACAGTGTAGTTATCCTCCCACAAAGACATCGGCTGTTCCCAAAAAGGCGTGTTGAAGAAATAAGGCTGGATGGCATGTAGGCTACCACCCCAGGCATTGTTCACCAACACATCCAGGCGACCTTGTTCATCCAGGATGCGCTGAAACAATGCATCTACTTCCTGGTCGTTGGCATGGTCACAGTGGTGAGCTATTCCTACTCCACCCAATTGTGTTACTTCAGAGGCGGTTTTCCCAATGCCGGTGTCTTTCAGGAAGTCCGGTAAACCTTCGCCATTTTCTGTCCGCCCGGTGACATAGACGATCATTCCAGCTTCGCCAAGACCTTTGGCAATACCTCGTCCTACGCCACGGCTGGCCCCTGTTACCAATGCAACTTTGTTTTTCAGTGTGTTCATGTGACGATTCCTTCTAGTTTCTTAAATTGATTTTCAAGGTTGAAAAGATACAACTTTGGTTTTGTGCAATGTACTGAAAGATAAAAGAAACTGTTGCGTCATCGCATTCAGCGGACGCCACAACCTGGTGATCCGACAATAAAAATTACTTTCTGCAGTATAGCCAGGCAAGAAAAAAAACTCCCCCATCACTGGGGGAGTTTGGGACTGTCCGATTGGACAGGTGGTTTACGGGATGATCTGTATGGACTGGATCAGTGCATCCAATTGCCCGATGGTTGGGGTAAAAGTTTCATTGGGCGTGGCACTTAACAAGTTGGCAACATCCTCATAATACTTCTTCAGAGTCTCGGGATTGGGATCTGCAAGGAAGGGATACTGAACTCCATTAGAAGGAAGAGGCGAGCCAGCATCAGCCGTCTCAGACAATACAGGGGCTGTGATCGGGAAGATGGCAACGATGTAATACTCACCGTCATTCGTAAAGCCCTGGAAGTGATAGAACAGTTCTTCGTTATTGACCGGGGCAGCATACTGTCCATATTCCGTTAGGAAGCGCATGCCGCTCCCATTTTGGAAAGGGATCGCCTGAACGTTCGAAGCAAAGAGTTGTGCGGCATTGAAGAAAGGCACTGCAGGAAGTTGATCGGCAGTGATCGGCCCAGACGGATTCATCACATTGCGAAGGCGATGCATACTTTCGAATGCGCCTGTGTGCAACTCCACATAAGGCATTGCCGGGTACACATAAATCTGTGGTTGATGGAACTTCCCTTGTAAGGTGTACCCATCCAATTTGACCACGGTATGGCCGGGGGTGATTTCCCAATACGGGAGGTCAGATCCATCGGCGCGCGGGAATTGCGTACCACTAACTCCGCTTGCCAAGCCCACCGGAAGGGTAAGGCTCACAGGGCCATAGGATGCCTGCGTCCCAGTGGTGGGCGGAAGCGTACTAGGGACAACTGTCGCTGGGATCGCTTGTGTCAATGAGATGAACACCTCAGGGGTAGTTGTGGGAGGCTCGTTCAGAATGGGTGTAGTTTCGGCAGTGGGGGCTTCATTGGTGGGAGCGATATTCACCAATACATCACATGCCAAAGTGGTAAGAACAAGCACAGATAAGAATAAAAAGAATCGTTTCATGGTTATGTTTCCTTTCATGCACAATGATAGTAATGAGCGAGTTAAAACTCCCCTATCTAAAGGGGAGTTTTAACTGTCCATTCGGATGGTGTGCGCACGTGAGAGACGATACTCTCAAGGAAATAGTTCCGCCCATATCTTAGGCGTTCAGCATACTTATGAAGGTTCGCCTGAGCCTTGTAACTGTGGATACCGTTGTTTGATTTGGACTATTCCCCACAATCCGATCAAACCGAAGACGATCATGATCGCCTCGATCGTCCATATCTTGCCTGCCGTATTGACACCCCAAAAGGCGGCAAAGCCAGCCGGAGCATCAAGCAGTGTTTTGTAGAGAATCGCAAGCCAGACCCATTTTGTCTCAGCGCTGGCAATCGAATAGAAGATCAACACACAGGCAAAAATGTGAGCAAGGATCACAGATAAACGTTCAACCACTGGCGCTGAGCCCATGATAAGAGTCCCAGTGTTTGCTAAACTCCCCAGAGCAGACACAGGAATAACGTCAGGGGAGGTAATGCCAACGATGGCAGAAGCCAGCCCACTTAGTCCGAGAAGAAGCGCTTCTACGACGCCAAATCCAATTCCGAAAACAAGTGCTTGATCCCATGTAGCTTTTCCCCACTTGATTTTGCGTAGGATGAGAAAAGCCAACCCGACCTCGAAGATGCCCGTCAATGCGCCAATATATAGATAGGCGATCAGGTTGCCGGGCGAGAAAAGATTTTCGCTCGTTACATTCAATGCGCGGTAGATCATGGGGTTCACGGGAATTGCAAACGCAAATTTGACGAACACGGTCAACGCCCAGAACAACGCGCCCATTCCCAAATGACGCCAACCGAGCAATCGACGGCGGGCGGCATAGACTATGAATGCCAATGACACTACGATCATGCCTGTGCCGGGCAGAAGTATCATTGGTCCAAGCTTGATCGCATGCCAACTCAGATTATAGGTAGCTGATATATTGTCGCTGTAGATCAGCCCGAGTGTATACGTCCCAGTCTGCGCAGATGAGAGATCATATGCAGACGAGATGGAGAAATCACCGGGGTTAATCGTTCCAGAATTCCAAACCGCCTGACCATCCGGGTCACGCAGTTCAAAGCGCAATGAACCACTTTGAACAGTACCGCTGACCTTGATCTTGATCGGCGTTTTATCATTGACCATGCCTTCGTCAACAATGATGTTGAAGTAAAACTGCTCACCGCCCTCAGCAGAATCCAATTGACTGCCTTCCACGCTCGCCCAACGGTAATTCATCGGCACTTCCGAATTCTGCGCCGCACAACCTGTGAGCATCCCCAACATGATACATACAACTGACAAGTACACAAATTTCTTCATCTTTACGTAAACAACCTTTCAAAGCCAGGATAGGCTTTCAGTGCGATCAACTCGAATGTGATCAATTTATTTTGGACGAACGGCAATGCGGACAACACATCCCGCGCTTCATCCACCGATTGGCATTCCAGCATTAACACAGCCTCGCTTCTATCTACGCGGAAGTATGATTCGCGGATCACCCCAGCCTGAACCAACTCCCAAACCTTTCTTGCCTCGTCTTTGGCGTATTGCTGAAATTTCTCTGCTGTCGCATCTGGGAGTTCATGCTCGAGCGCAAGGATTTTCATAGTTAATCTCGAATGCTTCTCAAGGTGAGGATGCCAAGAACGATGCCCGATAAACTGATGAGGACAAAGATCGTTGAAACCACAACATCAACCTTCACACCTGCAGAGAGTTGAACAATGATCATCGAGATCAAGGCGGTGCCCATCGTCAAAATTTTGAGCAACATAACAGACGAAAGAGCGTAGCCCCAAGCCTGTTTCTTGATCAATAAGAAAGCGGTGAGCAGAGCCGTCGGAACAATCACGCCCAGATCCATTGCCTGAATAACCATCGTGATCGCGGATTCGAGTCCGTTTGGCGGAGTCCACGTCAGCGAGGGAGATGCCACTAATCCGAGCCAGGCCAGGCTGAGAAAGACCGCAACAATGATGAAGTAGGTCGCGATGGCACGGCGCGGAAATCCATCTTGAATATGTCGCGTGATCTCATCCACATCTAGGCTTTTCATTGAAAGAATGAAACTGAAGAGGCTTAGCGAAAACAATGCGACATAAATCAGAAAAAACGGATTGAATGCCGTGAGAAAACACATCGATGCGTAGGTGTAGAGAAAATATCCAAGCACACCCGTGAGCAAAAGTTGCCCGCGCAAAGTCCCCTTGCGTGTGAGGAGAATACCCGTGGCGAGAAGTGGTATTCCGATGAGAAGTGTGACGATATCTTGCCCTACTTCTTGCGAGGAAGAGTTGACCGTATCAAAGCGATACAATCCGTGACCTCGGATCAAGACATCTTCTCCGCGCAAGGTGTGAAAGAGATAGGGTTCGCCAGTCCCCTGCCAAAAGACTCCTGCGCCTGCGGCAAGCAATGCCAGCGGAATGATGATGAGCGCCAATCGAATGACTATAGGATTTGATTTCATTTGGTGTCCTTTTTCCAAAACATAACGGCCATCCACATGAAGCGGACGTGAAAAGGGTTGGACCGTTGAAGCGCGTTCACAAAAATACTTTCTATTGTCCCTGGGCAAGTGCAGTGAGAAGCAAGACCAACACGCCGCAGACCGCCATCGCATTGACATATTTTCTGAAATTGCCAATCGCCTTTTCAGGATAATTCGAACTCATCAAGGGGCCAACACGCTGGATCGCGTTAAACCAAAATCCCATGCCGATCATCGCAAAGACAAGGATGTGTTTCACAAGCATCACGCCCCCCCAGAAGTTACCGAAATCCATAAAGCCGAGATAACCAGGGTCGATCATCATAAGATGGGTTCCCGTAATCGCGAAGACAAGCAATGATGCATACATCCACAGGCGGCTACGCTTGGAAATTTCGCTGAGGGCAGGTCCATTCTTTGAAAGTGCAGGGATGTAGATACCTGCGAGCAAAACGAAATGCCCAATGAATACGACTGTTGCCATGGCGTGAAGCCAGGTGGAAATGGAGATCAGAAATTGTGTCATTGTGGGTTCCTCTTTATTTTTATACCGTATGAACGATCTCAAAAGCAGTGATGTTGGTCACCTTAATTCATGGCGAGGGTAACAATTGCAGTTTGTGTGGCGGTGTCAGGTGTCCACTGTTATTTCTTATTGCATGATAGTTCCTGCCAAAGAAAAACTCCCCTGCCAAGAGGGGAGTTTTCACTGTCCAGTTGGATAGTGGAGGTGGGTCATAGGTGACAGTCACCTTGAAGGTGACTGTCACCTAAAAAAAAGTACCCCCCAGATATGGGGGTATTGAGAGAGGGGGAAAAGCAGGCGGGCGGGGGGTGCCTATACAGTGCCTTTTTACTGCGTACGTATTGCCCTTACAGAGAGTATGCAGAAGTACCCCCCATATATGGACGAGAGCATTTCTTGGTAGTTTTCCTGCCGCCGTCCCCTTCGGGGATGTTAGCACGAAGGACGGCGGGGGAGGGTAGTTGTTTGCAAGGTGACAGTCACTTTTACCCGCAGGGCGCTTTGCGGAAGTGACTGTCACCTTTTTGTTATTTCATTAGCTCATCCAGAAATTTTTGCACATCGTCGGGCAGGTCGAGGGTTTTCAGGTATTGGAAAACGAATTTCCTGTATTCCTGTGCACTGCCAAATTGACGTTCGATAAACTCACGGTCCACGAGTGAGCCGTTGCGTTCTCCGATCCATTCAAGGTAATTCGACCATTGCCAATCTGACGGTTCGACGACCAGCCCGTCTTTGACGGGATTGCCGTGGATGTAGCGACACAGGTGCAGGAGATGGGAACTATTCTGGATGGGTTTTGCGCGGAAACGTCCTTCGAAAAGAGTGCCACTATGGTCGTACATTTTGTTGTAGGCTTTGGTGTAACTGTTAAAGACGAATTGCGGGAGGTTGCCTGCGGGTTCATCTCCATCCTGCCTGCCCAGCATGTGATAGTGGGTGGGCATGAGGGAGTATGCGATCATGCTGATGTTATTTGCCTGGCTATACTCTTTGATCTTTGCGATGACAAAGAGGTAGTTCTTTGGCTCTCTGAAAATACTCGTCTGGTGCGCACCGCGGTTGTAGATGTGGTAATACATTCCCTTTTGCCAGGTGAGCAGGTCTTTTCGGGCGTAGGGCATGGGGTGCTCCTATTTCTTTAGGTGACAGTCACCTTGAAGGTGACTGTCACCTGGGGTTAACCGACTATGCAATTCCAGCATCCGCTCCACAAGGGACACCATCTTCTCGTGCCGCGATTTGCCCTCGGTTGAACTTGAGTAAATCATGTAACGTTGTCTATCTTTTCAAGAATTTGTTTCTTCAAAATATCAGCGTCATAGGTTTCTTGCATTTCTATTCTTATGATAGGTAGGCCAACGGCTTCAAAAGTTTCGTCTTTGAATTTATCTCGTTCTGCGTGATCAAATTTTTGATGGCTTTTGTCGTCAAGCTCAATCACGAGCAACGGTTCAATCATAAGTTTGTCACAGATAAGAAAATCAACATGTTTACATTGAACCTGATTGTTATGAAACTTTCGATCTTTCGGCTCATTTGCCAGCCAAACAAAATCTCCCATCCGAACTTTCATAAGGATTGTATATTCGTTTGCAACAGCGCGGCGAATGGAACGAAGCAAAATCCTCTCTCTATAAGTAAGAACAGACTTGCTTTTTCGATACTCGGGTTTATCAGAACTTGATATTCCTAATTCAACTGCTTGAGCAATCCCCGTTGCTTGTTTAGATTTTTGCTCTAATTCCTGTTTCTGCTCTAATCGCTCTTCTTGACGTTGATGCTCTTTGACATCTTCATCTTCTTCAAATAAAATGACAAAGAACATCCGAAGCCATTCAAGAAGTTTCTGGAAGAATCGTTTCATTCCTTCCTCTCCACCACCTTGACCTCATCCTCCGTCAACCCATATATCATCCCCTTGTGGGACAACTCATAAACCAGACGATCAATCGCCCTATCCGTGGACGTAACATCCATCCTCACGTCTTCCTCCTGCGGCGCAACGCAGGTGACAGTCACTTGCAAAGTGACTGTCACCTTGCACCTTCCACAATTCCAATCTCATCCTCCGTCAACCCATACAACTCATAGACGAGACGATCAATCGCCCTATCCGTGGATTCGATCTCCCGTGCCACACGTTCCTTATCCTGCGGCGTGCGTGGACTGGACTTATGCAATTCCAACATCCGCTCCACCAGCGACACCATCTTCTCGTGCCGTGCTTTGTCCTCAGCGTCGGAGAAGTTGATTGGACGAATTGGAAGTTGCTCAACATACATTGGCTTATATTCAAAGTATCCACCCTGTTTTGTAGATGCAATTAAGTGCATAACAAGGTCAGGAATTTTAGAATTCAAAACACCTAACAGATACAAATCATCTGTAACAATTATTGAGGTCTTGTCGTTTGAATAATAACCATCTTTGTCGAAAGCATAAGAAGCATTTTGAACAATTGCAGGAATGATTATTTTAGGTTTATCAAACTCTTCGTAATAATCAATGCTGTCTTGAATCTCATACCAACGATATGAGCCAGGCTTTCTTCCTGCCCAATTACTACCCTTCCAATCTTTAGGCTTAGGCATAAGACGATCTTTAAATTTCGACAAGTATTTCTCAATTGCGGGATATTGTTTGATGTTTATCCCACGGCGAGTAAATATCAAATACCTTCCAGTAAACGAGAAAGTGTATCTTTTTATATCCCGCCCTGCTAAGAAAGGTTTAATAATCTCTGCACTATTGGGGTCTTCTGCAATTAATTGATTTTTTGTTTCTGAATCAACAACAAATGCTTCGTTATACCCAGTAACAATGCCTCGGTACATCTTGGCATTTGTATACTGATTTAAAGGTATTGCAATGTCATTTAGCTTGGCAAGGAGATTTTGAACATCCGTGTTTGCAAGTGACCAACCAGAGTTATCTAACTTCGATTGATCAAGTTCATAATGATGTTCCTTAACATAATCATCCAAATGCAAGAACTTTAATGATTTAACTTGAGTTACGCGAAAAGCAACCTTGGGCTTACCTTTTGCGATACGCAAAATACAAGGATAGGTCGTGGCGTTTTCAAAAACAGGTAAATCGCCAAAATCAGTAATTTCCAAGAGTTCTTGTTGCTTCAACCATATTCTGAGAGACATTCCATAATTTGCTCTCATCCATTTGTTCGCTACGATATAACAAAAAACCCCATCGTTCTTTAGCAACGATACTCCACGCTCGATAAAGTATGAATACAAATCAGCCGTTCCAGTAAATACTTGGTAATGGCTTTGAAGATAATCTTTCAGTTCTCCCAACAATTCTTGTCTCACATAAGGCGGATTTCCAATCACTGCATCAAATCCACCTTGAATAAACACCTGCGGAAACTCAGCCTTCCAGTCAAAGGCATTGACCCGATACCGCTCCTCTTCATCTGCAAAGCTCATCGTCAATTGATGACCTTCGTAATAATCAGGACCGATCAACGAGTTCCCGCATTTGATATTTGCGCTCAGGTCAGGCAATGCCCGTTCCTGGATCAAAGACAATTGCGAGCCGATGGTCTGTTCGCTTTCGCCTTCCAATACCTTCAAGAGTAAACTCAACTTCGTCACTTCCACGGCTTGCGGATCGATGTCCACACCGTAGATGTTATTCAACAAAATACGTTTCTTCTCGGATGTTGTCAACATCCACCCCCTCCCAGCCTCCCCTCGCGAAGCATCCTGTAAGGGCAAATCCGCACGAGAACCTTGCCCGTCATCCGTCTTGTCTGCGGATTTGGGGGAGGTGCCCGCTAGGGCGGTGGGGGTCGAACGGGTGGTTTCAAATATGACTGGGCTCTTTCCCTTTGACCACTTCTCAGGTTCATTCTCCATGTACCACTTCAAATGCCAATCCAACAGATATTGAAACGCACCCAGCGGGAACGTCCCCGAACCGCACGCAGGGTCAAGGATTTTGATCTTCGCAACATCCTTTGGCGTTTTCCCTTCGAGCAATTTCCCAACCGTATTCTTGACGATGTACTCCACAATATACGTGGGCGTGTAATACACTCCGCCCGCCTTGCGCACTTCGGGCTTCTCTTCCACCTTCGCCTGATGTCCCGCCGTCAGCCGAATGACCTTCCCTAGAAAACGCTCATACACCTGTCCCAAAATATCGGATGGGATTTCAGAAAAGACATACGGACTCTCTGGATAATACAGACTGCCGAGAATCTCCCGCAAGACTTTATCATCCACGCTCAAACTTAACGTCAGGCTATCTGCGGCACTACTGGCATTTTTCTCCTCTTTGAAATGGAACAAGCCAGAGTTATAACGTGCATCTGCTTGCTGGAATATCCGAACCAATTCAGAATACACATTCGTTTGTTCTGATGCAATCTTTAGTTTCTCGTACCGTTCAATTCCCCGATCTTCGCAAATACGCAAAAAGATAATGCGGTCAATCGTCATTTGCACTGCATAATTCAATTCGCGAGTGGTAAGCGATGGATTACGCAATGCAAAATTCTTTGCGAGTGATTCCCGCCAGCGTTCTATCTCTGCTAGAAACGCATCGTCAACTTCTGCCGTGCCCTTCTTGCCTTTCAAGCCTTCGGCATATTTATCAAACGACCCCTTGAGCACCGCATCCCGTGAAAAGATGCTTGCGATCTCATCCCACTTCTCTACATACTCCGTGAACTTATAGAACGCTACTCGACCCGTTGAAGCCTTGTCCTTTTTATCGGGCTTGCTTTGGCTCTCATACACAGCGAACTCTTCAAAGTCCGAAAGCACGCCCAAAGGCAGCTTTGCAGACCATGAATAACGTCTTAGTTGAAATGCTGGGTGAACATCCGTTTCTATTTTGACCGATGGCTTCTTGGCTTCTACAAAGAACTTGCGCTGCCCCCCAACACGAAAAGCATAATCAGGCGCTTTGGTTGCACCTTCTACATCAATGGAATCTTCGTGAATAACGTCTTTATAGTTCTCTGCATACCCCGCCTTATTGAACACATCCCAACCCAACGCCTCAAACAGCGGGTCTAAAAACTCACGCCGCAATTGCGTCTCGTTATATCGGCTCGAACGATACGAGTCGATATTCTCTTCAAACCGTTTTACAAGCTGATGGACGATCTCTGGTGCGGGCATGAGGCGATATATCCCTTTCCAATGCGTGAACCCTGAAATGAAATGTGCCTGTCATTATTTTACAGGAAAACAAGTTGACTGTGGGTAACATTTCCCTGTCAGGGTGACAGTCTCTTTGCTCCCAGCGTTCCACTTCGGGAGTGCTTCATAAAACTTTTGCATGTTGTCGGGCAGGCGCAAGAATCAATCCCATTACGAATCTGAGATAAGGGGTTACAGAACTGTCACATCGGAGCGGTTCGATTCTGGAACTTCCTTTCAGCCTTTTGCGTTAGGGCGAATAGGTGTGAGTTATCACATCCCGTTCGTGCCCCTCATGAAGGGGGGACGAGGAAACCAATCATCTTTTGAAAGGAGTATGTACGAATGAAAATCAAGTTAAACCCCATGTTCGAAGAAGCCCGAGGCCAGTTGGGCGGTATGGTCTTACGTGAATTGCGCGGTGAGACCATTGCCTCACGCAAGCCGAGCTCCATCGGCGAGCCGACCGTAGACCAGGCGGCGCAACGCGAGCGCTTCAAGCTGGCGGCGGCCTATGGCAAGTCCGCTTTGGCAGACCCTCTCACCCGCGCGTTGTATGAAGCTGCGGCAAACAATAAGAAGATCCCCGTCTTTGCGTTGACCGTTGCCGATTACCTCAATCCCCCCACCATCCATGAAGTGGACCTCTCGGGCTTCAGCGGTGAGATCGGTCAGGCCATTCGAATCAAAGCGAGCGATGATTTCGGCGTGGCGAGAGTCAGCGTTACCATCAGCGATAATGCAGGAAGCCTTGTGTATGAAGGCGACGACGCCATCGAAACTGCCCCCGGCTCTGGCGTGTGGGTTTATACCACCACGGGCGGCGTCCCTGACGGTGTCACTGCCAAGGTCAGTGTGGTTGCCGCCGACCGCCCCGGCGGGGTCGCTGTGCAGGATGCCACAAAGGTAATCTAGCCTATCGTACCGTCCCAGACGCAGATAAAAAATGAGACCCTGCGAGACTTGAAATCCACAGCAATGGAAAGTCTCGCAGGGTTCAATAATCATTATACTGATTTCATGCAAAAATAAACATATCAGGCAACATATGATTTTCTTGAATTGGTGAGAGACAAACCCTTTGAACCGCCAAGCCCGCGAAGAAAACCATTTCCAGAAAAACAAAACTCCCCTGCCATGAGAGGAGTTTAGGGCTATCCGAATGGATAGGGTGCCTGGGAGTTAGCTAGAAGCATTCACCAGATATGGGTGATGGATCTAAGGGGTTTCAGACCAAAGTGTGGAAAGGAGACCATCCTAAAGACCATCACCATTTCTTGTATCTACTAACCCTATCTTATCGAGCGGTACATCAATCTACGTATGTGTCCGCAAGGATATTATTCACTACTTCATCGACAAAAGCGGCTGACTCATTTACCCATGGGTTATGTCCCGAACGCTCGAACCAGATCAACTCTTTATGAGGCGCATCCAATAATTCAAAATATTCTTCAGCCAAAGCAGGTGGTGCGTTCACATCATGCCGCCCGATCAGAAAGTAAACAGGAACATTGAGGTGTGTCGCCTGCGTGCGGAAGTCCACATCCCAGAGTTGTGGGTAGACCACATTCATCGTTTCCAGTGCTCCGCGAAACCAACTCACTTTGTCGTACAGACCATACTCCGAGCCAGACAGATCTTGAAACGTATTGAAGCCATCGTCCGCGATATTCGGGTCCGCGTTCATGTAATTGAAAGTCTCCATCAAAAATGCGGCTTCCTTCATCGCAACACCTTCACCATAATACGGCGGTGGCCCCTGTTGCTTAAGCTTCTCGATTTTTTCTGTATCCCCTTTTTCTTCCAGCACATTCAAAGCAAAGTCGTAGCACATCAAATCATTTTCCAGGAATGCCACCATCTGACCCGTGCCGATGAAAGCATGGAACAACTCAGGGTTTCGTTGGACCATCCACACGCCCAACGCACTTCCCCACGACTCACCCAACACATAGACTTTCTCTTCGTCAAAACGTTCACGCAAATAATTTACCAACGTGATCCCATCTGTGACGTACCGTTCGGAGCTTAACGTTGACCTGTCTACTGCGTCCAAAGATTTTCCAGCTCCCGGCTGTTCCCAATTCACCACAACAAAATGATTCTCCAATTGGCCCAGTGACCGTCGTTCTGTAACGAGTTGACTACCCCCCGGTCCACCAGCCAGGAAAAGTAATACGGGGTTATCCATATCGTTTCCGCGAATAGAGATCCATTGTTGGCTACCATTCAATTCCACTTTTTCGAGGGAGGCGATACTACCGGGGATAACATTTCCCTGTGCATCGGTAATAGGAGGCGTAAAGGCAAGCGCCTGTGAGATCACCACTGCAAAAATGGAAATGACAAGCATTCCAGAGATTCCCAATGTGACACCTTTCCAGGTAGGGGTCATGCGAAATAGCAAAACGACCGAAACCATGTACAAGATGCTTAACGGAATCCATATCCACGCAGGGATGGGTGTAGAGACTGGGAGCAAAATGATCGGCAGTCCGAATAGGATGGCAAGAATCGCTATCAGAATGCCACCCAACACAACGAATACTTTTCGTACAATCATGAGTGAAATCTCCTTTTCTATTTACATCATAAATTTCGGAAAATAAAAATTTCCCTGTCGGTGAGAGATGCTTTACTGCCCGCTCGAGCAGGTTTGAAGCGGCTCGTTGAATACCCATGCGTCACACGTCGAGGAGGCAGGAAGAAAGCCAACGAGTTCATAGCCTTGCATAGGAAATGTGTCGTCTGCGTTTTCCAATGAGACACCCATTTCGTTTAGGTTGGCCTTTGATGCAAACCCATCAAGAGCCACAGGCAGAAATGCGGCGGGCAGGAAGAAAATGAAGGTAAAGATAATGATTGCGAACATGGTGCTCTCCTTTTTGCATCATCATCTTATGCCCATAAAAATAAATTCTCCCCTGTCAACAGAGGAGTATCAGACTAGTCATATGGATGGTTTATCTTCCGCTTCATAAAGATGTCCGTTTTTTACTCGGCGCCATTTTGGCTGACATCATTTTTCTCTTTACCTAAATCGTCATCCGCATCAACTTGAGGAATAGCCTTATCCGTATCATTAACTAAAAGTGGCGTAAGCGTTGCAATCAATTCATCGGGCGATGCCCCCTTATAAACAAAACCCGCATCAACCTCACGGGCTGTAGCTTCATCTGTGGCATCCACACTGAGGAGAACAATTTTCAGTTGTGGATACGCCTTTTGAAGCAGTCGACAGGTGTCGGGTGCGGGGGAACCGTAGAGTCTCCAATCCAGCAACAGAAGATCAGGCGACGCATCCGCCAGTGTGCGGATCAGCGTCTCTACATCTTCTACTTCGAGAATACCATTCGTACCCATCTTGCGTTGAAGCAGAAGAGTAAGCGCCTTGCGTGTTGCAGGATCAGGATCAGCGATGATGATATGAGTCATATGGACCTCGCTTGTAGTCTATAACAAGCGAGGTCCATGAGTATCTGTCGATGGGATGGTCTTTACCTAGCCAAGTGGATGGGTGGGGCTTAAACCAACTTTTGTTCCAATGCCAGTTTGACGGCTTCTACACGGCTATCTACCCCAAGCTTGTGAAAAATGTTTGACACATGAAATTTGACAGTGCCCAGGCTCACCACCAGGGCTTCAGCGATCTCATTATTGTTGAGCCCATCCACCATACATCGGAGAACATCGCGTTCGCGCTCGGTCAGCTGTTCACCAGCAATCTGCGGTTGGGCAACGGAATTCGCCAATACTTGTGTGGCTTCGGGCGAGAGCGTCATCTTGCCTTCATACGCTGAACGAATAGCATGGCCTAATTCCTTGGCTGTGACATTTTTTTGCAGATAACCAATCGCGCCTGCTTGTAATGCGCCTTGCACCATGTTCTGCTCAGCAAAACTTGTCAGCGCAATGACTTTAACTTTCGGATATTTCTGGTGGATCTCGCGCGTGGCCGTGATGCCATCTGTGCCGGGCATCATCAAATCCATGAGCACAACATCAGGCTTATGAAGCGAAACCATCTGCACGGCCTCAGATCCATCTGAGGCTTCGCCAACAAGTTTGAACTCTTTGTTGACGAGGAGAAATTTCGATAAACCACTCCTGACAACCGTATGATCATCTACGAGAAGAATTTTAATGGGCATTGTTGCTCCTTGTTATAAAGTTATAAAACTTTCAGTTTCACGTTCGGGTTTACATGCCAGACCACTTCTACACACGTCCCTGAGCCGGGGGTACTGCTAATGTGGTACTCCGCTCCAATCGCTTCGGCTCGTTCACGCATGATACGCAACCCCAGGCTGGTCGGTTTACTGGTGGATATGTCGAAACCGATGCCGTTGTCACATACTTCAAAGCGCAGGCCATCATTGAAAAGGAACAGGCTGACGTTCACCTGTGTGGCGCGTGCATATTTGAAAACGTTGTTCAAACTTTCCTGAGCGATGCGATAGATAGCGATCTGCACATCCGGTGGTAAGGCACAGTCACCATCAATGTTCAAGATAATGGGAAGGCGTGAACGGCCGATGAACGCATCACACAATTGTTTGATGAGGTCGCCCAAGCGGGTCTGCGTCAACGCCGCGGGACGCAACTCGAGTAGAAGAGTACGCATCTCTGCCAATGCGCCGCGCGTAAGTTGACGGAGTTCTTCGGTGGATTTTTTCGCTTCGTCCACATCCATCTCCCATAGCTCCGGGAGAACCTCCGCCGTCAGGCTGGCGGAGAAAAGGGTTTGTGTGACGGCATCATGCAGGTCACGTGCGAGGCGGGTACGGTCGGCCGTCACTGCTTCTTCGGCGGCTTTCTCTGCCAATTCCTTTTCTATCTTTGTGCGTTGTTCGATCTCTTCCTGCAAACGCTGGTTGGCGGTCTCCAACTCCTGTGTGCGTTCCTGTACTCGCTGTTGCAGATTGAGCAGATAATCAGCTTCTTGTTCCGCCATTCGTTCCGACGCGCGTTTCTGCTCATCAATATCTTCGATGATCCCAACCAGATAGTCGGGGTTACCGTTCGCGTCACGCACGAGGGAATAATTGACACGCGCCCAAAAGGTACGCCCATCCTTATGAAGATAACGACGCTCCATCACATAAGAATTACGCTTGCCTATAATCAGGTCGTTGAATAGGTCAATATCCATACTGCGGTCTTCGGGTACAGACAAGGTACGTGGATCAATACCTTTGATATCATCCATTGAGTACCCGATAATTTTTTCTGTCGTCGAATTGAAGGCAATCGGTGTACGATCTAATCCCAAGATGGCAACCCCCACAGCGACGTTATCAAAGATGGCTTGAAAACGTGCCTCAGATTGCTTCAATTTATTTTCTGCACGTTTCGCCAGTTCGGCTTCGGCACGTTTACGTTGTTCCACTTCCACTTCGAGAAGTTTGTTGGTCTCGCGCAATTCAGATGTTCGTTCTGTGACTTGCGTTTCGAGGTAGACATTCTGCTCACGGATCGAATTTAACCGCCACCTGAATCCACCAACGATGAGCGCACCTAACACGAAGATCAATGATCCATTGAACCACCACGTCTGCCAGAAGGGAGGCGTAATGACAATGGGGAGTGATACTCCCTGTTCATTCCAAATACCATCACTGTTTGATGCTTTTACGCGGAAGATATACCCACCGCCCGGCAGGTTGGTATAAGTGACATAACGACGGTTGCCGGACTGTATCCAGTCTTTGTCAAAGCCTTCCAGTTTGTATGCATATTGATTCTTATGTGGCGATTGAAAGTCGAAGGCTGAAAATTCAAATGAGATGACATCCTCTTGATAGGAAAGTTCAATGGGGGTGCGACCTGTCAGATCCACGTTTAGGGGCTCATTGAAGACATCGAAGCGAGTCACCACCACTTGGGGCACAACCAGATTTGGTTTAACATCTTCGGGCCGGAATAGATTGAAACCGTTGACCCCTCCAACGTACATGGTACCGTTGGCGCTCTGAAAATAAGCATTTGAGTTGAACTCGTTACTTTGCAATCCATCGGAGGCGTCATAGATGGTAAATGCTTCAGTATGGGGGTCAAATTTGGCAAGACCGTTGTTGGTTGTTATCCATAGATCGCCATCGTCGTCTTCAAGAATACCGAGCACAACATTGTTGGGGAGTCCGTTCTTTTCGGTGTAGTGCTTGAAGTCGCCGGTACGTGGGTCGAGGCGATCCAACCCAAGTTGTGTGCCAAGCCAGATGAACCCATCGGATGTTTCGTGAATAGCCCAAACTGAGTCATCGCTCAGGCTGGTCGCGTCGTCAGCGTTGTGAAGGTATCTCTTTAGCTCGGCAGTTTTCGGGGCGATATGAAGCGGATCGCTCAAATCCAGTTGATTCAATCCGCCTCCCCAAGTCCCAGCCCAGAGAATGTTGTTTGAGTCGAGATATAAACTAACAACGGTGTTACTGCTCAAGCTGGAAGGGTTCGTGGGATCGTTGCTGTAATTTACGAACGAGTCGGTGTTCGGGTCAAAACGCGAGATGCCACCGAAGGTACCGATCCATAAATCGCCATTCTTATCAGGCTGGAACGCAGCGATACTATCATCAACAAGACTGGTTGGATTTTCAGGGTCGTGAAAATAATGAGTAACGCGGCCTGTTGTGGCATCAAGGCGATTCAATCCCTTGCCCAATGTGCCGGCCCAGACCGTGTTGTATGAATCAACATACACAGCCATGAACAGATCATCGGAAAGACTGTTGGAGTTTTCAGGGTCGTGATGATAATGTACAAAATTTCCGGTATCGGGGTCGAAGCGATCCAAGCCGCCGCCCCATGTGGCGATCCAGATATTTCCACGTTTATCTTCTGCAAATGCACCAACAGCGTTCGCGCCAAGGCTGGCCGGGTTACCGGGAATATTTCGATACAAACTAAATTGGCCGGCATTCGATGGCAATTTGTTGATGCCGCTATGCGAGGTACCAACCCATAAAATGCCGGAACGATCCCGGAACAGAGTCCATACTTCATCTCCACTCAGGCTATCCGGAAAGAATGGATCATTCTGGTAACGCGTGAAATAACCGGGGTTTACAAGACTCATGCGGCTCAAACCATTGGCCCATGTACCGATCCATAATGCACCATCGGGATCAAGCCACAAGCTCATTACATCGTTCCCACTCAGGCTGTGCTCGTCTTTCAGATCATATGTAAAGTGTTTTACTTTCCCGGTCTGCGGATCGAGGTTATCAAGCCCGGCACCATGCAAACCAAACCCGCCGGTCGCGATCCAAAATGTTCCATCGGGGGCTTCCACTATGGATGCGACGTTGTTACTTGCCAAGCTTTCAGGGTTTGCGTCATCATGCTGGTAGCGCGTAAATGTTCCACTGGATGGATCAAAACGGTTCAAACCGGACCCTTCGATGCCGTTGGCTCCCGTGCCGATCCAAAGCTGACGGCTCGAGTCTTCGAAAATATAAGCGACCGCATCACTGCTCAAGCTGTTTGGATCATTCGGGTCATTTCGAAAATGTTCGAAGGCATCCGTCTCCGGGTTGTAACGGTCCAGGCCGGCAAGTGTGGCGATCCACAGATCCCCATTCGAATCCTCTTTAATGGAATTGATCGTGCCGTTGCTGAGGCTTGTCGGGTCTTTTGGGTCTGGCAAGTAGCGGGTGAAGGTTTCGGTCGCAGGGTCGTACCGGTTCAATCCGCCGCCCCAAGTCCCGATCCAGAGAGAACCGTTCTTGTCCTCTCCCATCGAAAGGATGCTATTGTGGCTGATCGTGGTTGGGTCATCGGGGTCGTGTTTGTAAACCTTGAAGCCATACCCATCATAGCGGTTCAGGCCATCTTGTGTACCGATCCACAGATAACCGCGGCTGTCTTGAAAAATTGCCAGCCCGGCGTTCTGAGAGAGTCCGTCTTCAATCGTGATGTGTTCAAAACGGACAACACTACCCGGCGCAAAGTTCAGGTCAAAATCAAAAGCCGCACCTGTTGAGGATGCGGCACGCCCGTCAGTGGATGACAAGGCAGACAGGCCGAAAAAAGCAACAAAAAAAAGCCAGAGAATGCGCTTCATGGTAAGAATAAACCTTGCGACATTCTAGCATTCGGCGCATTCTCGATGCTACTAACAAGTATCCCGATTTTCAGGATGGATGTAACCCGCTATTTTGAGGCAGTATGTCAGTTGTTAGCCCAATTAACAGGCTCGATGTCCATTATTTCACGGCTCGGAAGTGATGGCCGAGGGATTAAAACCCTTCACGATCATCCAGACGGCAAAGACCATTTCCTGAATGGCCGTTGGGACCAACAAGAGCCCTATCCCCACACCGATCTCGGGAGCTACATGCTGTTGACCAAACATGCCGACGAGGTTGGCGATGATGTACAAAACTCCGCCAATCAAGCCCCAGCCTGATAGCCATCGGGGGACAAGCCTGGTTTGATAGAACGGAATATAAATCATCAATGCGCCGATACTGAAGACAAGCGCACCCCACATTTCAGTCCAATCGTTCGTGGCGATGAGCATTGTTCCCAAAGCTCTAAAAATGGATGTGTCTGCGATTTGGGGATTCACAGATGCCTCGCTTACTGTCACCATCAAGAGCATACTGATCACCATAACCACGTAGGACATGGCTTCAATTACTCCCCTGAATAGGACTGCGCCTAACGCCAGAACTTCATTGTGCTTTTTCAAGATCGGATATAGCATCACCGGCATCATGGCAAGGGACAAACCCATCAGCAAAACAAGAAGTGTGCCAGCAATCCATTGAGTTTCATTGGCAGAGACATTGAGTGGATACGTTGCATCTGCCCTGATCGAGGCGGTCACGACACCGCTCAGGATGCCTGAAACTGTTCCGATGATGAATAGAATCCCAACGATGACCGCGGTCTTTCGATACGTGTTCATTTTAGAGCGTTCTTTCTGTCTATGCTGTCTATACTGTCTTGCCACGATCACTGCGTAGCAACACGATCCCCAGCCCGACAAACCAGACGATCTGCCCCAGACCAAAAACGCCGGTCAAGGTGTTTAGCACTGGGATGATCGTGATAATGCCAATCGCGCCGACGAACACACCAAGGATATTCAGTCCTTTGGGTAATCCACCTGTCCGCAACCCGGCCAGACTGACCAACAGTGTCAAAGGTCCACCAAGGATTTCACCATTGGAGTTGCCCAACCCATTCGTAATGGCTTCAATCGCTTGAAAGGTCAACGCGGCCTGAGTTGGGTCTTTGGCATAGAGCGCGACAATCGTAGCGAGCCCGGCATTCGCGGCCATACCACTGGCGATGAGCGAGCCAGCCCAAACGATCCCGATCGCGGTTGCCACTTGCATCAGCGACGGCGCTCCAGATTTCATGCGGTCGTACAATGCCAGCGATAGAACGATCAATGCAAAGCCAAAGAACACGTACATGAGCAGGTTGGTCCAAAAGATGACCGACTGTTTTTCCACGTTCAGAGCGACTTTCTGAGACGGGTCGGTGATGTTGAGATAGTCCAATACGACGATGAAGATGATGATCCCGATCAGGTGACTGATGGCCATATACAGCGCGGCGATACCGCCAGATTTATGCAGGGTTTTCATGTTTTTCTCCTTTTATTTTGAATCGATCAGGCTTCGACGTTGCGCCAAGTCCATGCGAACCCGATGATGAGCAACAGACAGATGGTCTCGACCGTGGCAATGAATGTATAGTGCGGATAAGATGCCGCGCCGCCCCAGATATAGGCAATGTTGATGATGCCCACAACTATATTTGCCACGCGATTGACTCTGTACTTCAATACACGGGATAGGATGATCATGGCGATGCCGAGTTGCCCCAGGACTGCGCCGATCAACATCAATTGGGGAATGGATGCACCAGAGACGGCAGAAGTCCGCGCTACCTCTTCCGCTGCGCCTGGAATGTTGAGCGAAAGGATATCGGCTTTCAGCATGTTGATCATGACTGCTATCCACAGGGTCGAGAGCAGGATCTTTGTGTCGAACTTTTTAATTGAATTCATTATTGTTTCTCCTTGTTTTGAATGAACTTGATTGACCGAGGCCAATGGCATTCCTAGATCGCGCACCTTTTTGAACAATCCGTGTAAAGCCGCTTGATCTGCCACGGGACCAGAAAGAAGCGTGTTGCCGTCCTCCAATGTAATAGTGAAGCCGTCGAACCACGTCATCCATTGCGCATCAAGGTGCCCCTTGATGCGAATTTCGTAGAACGGAACATTGGAGGAATGTTTTTCAATCATCGTTTTCTCGTGGGCCATAAGATACCGTTGGACGTGGTGAGACGTCATCACCACATGATGTGATTGATGTGGTGATTTACAGAAAACAAAAACTCCAGCAGATTGCTGGAGTTAGTTTGGAAAGATCAAGTTTGTTAGAACAGATTGAGTTCTTCGGCACGGCGGACGGCCGCCCGACGATTGTTGACCCCTAGTTTGTTGAAGATATTCTTTGTATGGGTGCGCAAGGTGTTGAGAGACACGATCAATTGCCGGGCAATCTCTGGTCCGTTTAATTCGCTTCGGAGCAACTTGAGCACTTCCAACTCACGTTCGCTCAAAGGGTCTTCCATTTCCGATTTTTGATTTACGGTTTTTGATTCTTGCTTTTGATGTTGTGGAGAGCAAGCCAGAATTCGGTCAACATATCCAAGCAGAGCATGGGTCTGAGTTGCAATCGTCAATCGGAAATCTGAAATCAACAATTGCATGTCTTCGCCTTCATCTACAAAAGTGCGGATGTATCCTTCAGGCTCGGTCAGTGTCAGGGCGCGCTCCAGTGCGGCAAGCGCTCGTGATTGGTCACCTTGTGCCTGATGAACAAGCGCCTGCGTCAACAGGATCTCGATCACGCTCCCCGTCCGTTTTTGCGATTCGGCCAATGTCAGCAGGCGTTCAAGCAATTCATGGACTCCAGCAAAGGAACCCTCTGCCAACCGCAACCGCACCAGCGTGAGATGTTCGTACTCGCCTAAATAACTCGCCTCATCCTGGACCGAGAGGCTGCGTTCTCGATCCCAAGCCTGTGCCTTATCCAAGCGACCCTGTCTAAGATAGACGCGCACCTTGTGGGCCGCGATCGGATGTAGGATGGGGATCGGGTTTTTGACGTAGCCTCTCTGAGCGTCGTCCAAACATTGAAGCGCTGACTCAAATTCCCCGTCCGCTTCTTTGAGGCGGGCTTGAGCGAGATTCCAACGATGAGGCCAATCTACCAAAGTCGTCCGCTGACCCAAGTCCGTAGCGATCTGTAGAGACCGGGCGAAGGCAACATCATCATCCCGTTCATAAGCAAGCATCGCCAATCCCAAATGGTGATGGGCAGTGACCACTTCTGCTTCTTGGCCAAGTGTCTCAGCCTGTTGAATGGTTTGTCGGAGAGCCTTTTCAGCTTCGCCCAAGCGACCTAATACCACCTGCATATCCGCTACAACAAAAGCGCTGGCAATCACATACATCTGATTGCCCAATTTTTGCATGTCGGCCATCCACGTATGCATGGCTTGCAACGAGGCTTCCACTTTGCCAACTGCCCAATGGGTAAACCCCAGTGTGATGGCGGCCTGGGCACGGATCATGTGATCATCTTCGGGAGCGAGTTGAATGGATAGTTCGGCATATCTCACCGTTTCAGTAAGGTCGCCCTCGATTTGGGCATTACCCGCGCGGATCAAGGCAATATTCCCTGGTATGGACTTGAACGCCTCCTGCGCCTCCATGCCTGCTACTGCTCGCTCGGCATTTTGCAGGGAAGTTTCGCTCTCCTCCGTCTCCCCCACATCCGAATATGCCCAACCCATTTGCACACACAACCACGGACGAGAACAAACTGTTGGGTTGGGTAATTTTTTCACCCAACCCAGCCAGGCAAGGGTCTGGAAATTACGTTCCATTCCCTGCCAGGCGGCTTCGGCCAAACTTGCCGCTCGCTCAAAATCGTTAGCGGCAAGGGCATGGTGAAAGGCTTGAGCGAGGTCACCATTGGCCTCATACCATTCGCTGGCACGTAGATGATAGTCGGGAAGTTCCCGTGACTGACCAAGATGCTGGCGCAACAAGTCGCCGAACAAATGGTGATAGCGATACCAACGTCGTTCATTATCCAAAGGGACAATGAATAGGTTTGCGCGTTCAAGATATTCAAGGATCTCCTGCCCAGACGCAGACAGGGTAAGCAGGACGGCATCACAAAGCGGGCCACACATGCGATCAAGAATGGAGGTGTGCAACAGAAAGGCTTGAATCTTCTCCGACTGTTGTCCCAACACCTCTTCGATCAAATAATCCAGCACGAAACGATGACTGCCCGTGAAGGATTTGATAAAGCTGGCCGCATCGTGCGAAGCGTGACCCTGCATGGAAAGCGCCGCCAATTGCAGACCGGCGATCCAGCCTTCGGTGCGGACTTCCAACGCGGCAACATCTTCGGCAGAGAGATTCAGTCCCATCACACGGTTGAGAAATTCGGCGGCTTCAGCAGGAGTGAAACGCAAATCGGCGGCACGCAGTTCAGTCAACTGGCCCCGGACGCGATACCGGGCAAACGGCAATGATGGATCTTCACGTGTGGCAATGACCAAATGTATCTGTGGCGGCAAGTGCTCGGCCAGAAAGGTCAGGGTTTGATCCACCGCTTGAGAATCAATCGAGTGGTAGTCATCAAGGACGAGAAGAAAATATTCGGGGATGATGGAAATTTCATTGAGCAGGGCTGTCAAAATTGCTTCGGCTTGCTGTGGTTGAGATGCTTGGAGCCCAGCCAGGAGGCTCTCGCCGATTCCCTCCTTGATGGTCTGCAATGCCGCTATTAGATAAGAAATGAAACGTACCGGATCATTATCCCCTTCATCCAGCGACAACCATGCAACTGGTCTCTCGCACGTAGCAACCCATTCACTGACCAGCGTTGTTTTACCGAAACCAGCCGGAGCAGAGATCAGTGTTATGCCTGCTGTACGCTGTAAACTCTCATT
Source organism: Candidatus Defluviilinea proxima (assembly GCA_016721115.1). Lineage (NCBI taxonomy): Bacteria > Bacillati > Chloroflexota > Anaerolineae > Anaerolineales > Candidatus Villigracilaceae > Candidatus Defluviilinea > Candidatus Defluviilinea proxima. The sequence goes on along the minus strand of JADKIW010000001.1, from coordinate 1,514,812 downwards.
CATCCGCTCGATCAGCCGAGGGCGAGAAACAGCCTTGGGCCGAGGCGGAGGGACATATAGTTTAGTGGCCAGAATTGGCACAGGCATATATCCATTATACGACGCCACGGCCTGCTGAGTTACGGCGCTTAACTAGCGAGGGAAAGAAGGTTTGTCTTGAAAGTTATTTCCTAAATTTATCATACACTGGATTGAGAGGAGGGCCATCTCAACTGGAAATATCAAAAAGCGACCCAGAATATCGAGTTATTGATGTTTCAAGCCACTTCCACCTTAGATCGATGCGATACGGAAGGTCATGTTATTCACGCAACGGAGTGGTTAGAGAGATTGACGAATTGCAATAACTACTTCGCTGTCATTTGATACTTTAAATCTCCCCCAAGTGGCGGAAGTGAACATACGCCGACCGATGGATACGGCTGAAGTGTGTTCGCTGTATGATGAGTTTAGGCTTTAGCTACTAGTATTAGTGGGCATATTGGCTGTACGAAACTCTGACCAAGGTGTGCCAAAAAAAGTTGCGTCTTCTTGGAATGCGTGTTAAACGCAGCACTGAAGCAAACCAAACAACAAGAAGGTCAAAATCGTCAACTAACTAAAGGAGTTACCATGAAAGGTTATATACAAAACATCGAAAATGTTGCAGTCAAGAATGAAGATTTTCGCCAGGTACTTTACACTGCCAAGAACTGTCAGCTCGTTGTAATGGCGTTGAAGCCAAAAGAGGAGATCGGGATGGAGGTGCATACACTCGATCAGTTCTTTCGGGTGGAGGAAGGTACAGGAGAGGCTGTTCTTGATGGTGTTCGCACAGCGATCAGCGCGGGATTTGCTGTGCTCGTGCCCGCCGGAGCGAATCACAACATCATCAATACCGGTACTGTTCCAATGAAACTCTATACCCTTTATTCGCCGCCGAATCATCGGGATGGCGTTATCCACCATACACGCGCCGAAGCGGAAAAGGACAACGAACACTTCGACGATAAAACAACGGAATAAAACTCTGACTGAACTCTGGGATATATCTGCTTCGACTATGAGATTCTATCTATGATTAAAAGTAAACATCTTCAACTCTGGGATCTCTGGTATCCCCAAGCTGGCGCAACGGGTATTTCCTTTGCTCGCGGCAGATTGGCAGCCACGAACACTCTTATCGTGCATGCGCCACCTTCATCACTCACAGTTGAGATTCGGAGTGATAAGGGCCGTCGCCTAGCTTACGGTCAGGATTTAGCGCAGACTACAGACCGACCAATGACAGTTCTGATCCGCAGAGGGAATCGAATAACACGTCAGGATCGCTGGCCGATCAAAAAGGACATTGGTCGACTCGTACTATTACCCGGAGGTGAAGTCGGCGTATTAATCCAATGGTGGAATGCAGAAGATGGGAGTGAGTGGCGCTGGCAAGTCGAGTTCTACAATCACCGTTAGGAACAGGCTAAAAAATCAATGACAAAAAACGAATATGACTTAATTGTGATCGGAGCAGGCGGTGCAGGCAGTACTGCTGCTGGTAATGCAGCAGGATCCGGCAAGCGTGTCGCGTTGATCGAACGTGATAAGTTGGGCGGGACATGTCTTAATTATGGCTGCGATCCAACAAAAACACTTTTGCACACCGCCTCGGTCTTGTACCATGCCCAGCACGCCACCGGACTTGGTTTACGAATCCCACAAGCCAAAGCCGACTGGGAAGCGGTGCAGGCGCATGTGCGGCAGGTGCAGGATACTATTCGCGGCGGCACACTTGAACAAGCCCGCGCAGGTATCACAGCGCAAGGCATTGACCTGTTCATGGGACAAGCGATGTTCACGTCACCACATGAAATCCTTGTGAACGGCGAGGTATTACGCGGGAAGCGATTCCTCATCGCGACCGGCACGGTTGCCTTGATTCCGGATATTGAGGGACTGGCAGAAACCGGATACATCACCAATGTGGAAGCCGTGTCTTTGCCCGAACTGCCAAAGCGTCTGGTAGTAATCGGCGCCGGTCCTATCGGATTGGAGTTTGCGCAGATGTTCAGCCGCCTTGGCTCGCAGGTGGTTGTCCTTGAACATGGCAAGCAGCCTTTACCGCGTGAAGATCCCGAGCTTGCAATGCTGTTATGTTCGCAGCTTACTGCGGAAGGCATCCGATTGGAATTTGGTACCGAGATGCATTGCGGCGAGACCAATGAGCACGGCAAACATATTCATATCCATGGTACAGATGGCAAGGAAGAAGATCTTACAGCTGATCAACTTTTGGTGGCAGTTGGGCGACGACCTGCGTTGGACGAGCTCAATCTTGAGGTGGCTGGTGTTCAATATACTAACGAAGGCATTACGACCGACGAAACCTTATGTACAAATGTGCCGCACATCTGGGCTGCCGGTGATATTGCCAGCAAATATCAATTCACGCATGTCGCATCGGATCAGGGCAAACTGGTTGCGGATAATGTGTTTGCCAGAAAGCCAAAAGCATTTGACGATCGCGTCATCCCTTGGGTGACATTCACCGATCCCGAACTTGCGCGAGTAGGCATGTCAGAGGCGGACTTAAAGGAAACCGAGATTGAGTATCGTGTAGGACGTGCATATTTCAACAAACTCGATCGCGCGATCGCCAACGATCAAACCTTCGGCAGCGTAAAACTTCTGGTAGATGTAGATGGAAAAATACTCGGTGGGCATATTCTCGGCGCGAATGCAGGTGAACTGATTGCGCCCATAGTCTACGCGATGCGCTTTGGTCTGACGGCTAAGAAGATGGCTGAAGCAATGCTGCCGTATCCTACGATGGCTGAAGCGGTGCGTTGGGCGGCATATGATACGTTTGGTGATGTGATGAAAGAAAAAGATTTAAAAATTATCACCACAAACGGGGTATTGTTGGATGAAGCTATACAGATTCCTGACGCATTTGACAGTGAAATATCGGAACAACAGTCGCCCAGTGAAATACTCGCTATGAATGACAGCCCTGGAGGATAAAAATGAAAAATAAATTTTCTATATTTAATTTTAAATTATTTTATTATCTCAGACAGATAATTACCAACGAATATCCAGATAGTAAGTCCGAAACAAAAAAAAGAAAAGTTGTGACTGAAGACAACTTGCGCTGGCAGGATGATGGCGGACCAGTGGTTGAGATCAACAATCCAAACACCCAACCGACCGATATGCCTGGAAAAGATTAGCTAAGTGGCTTACACACAAGGAACTTCCAATCGTGTTGAACACGACTCGCTTGGCGAAGTCTTTGTTCCATCAAACGCTCTATATGGCGCACAGACCCAACGCGCAATCGAGAACTTTCCCGTATCAGGGCTAAAGCCTCGTCAGGCATTTATCTGGTCAATAGGTGTGATCAAGAGAGCGGCTGCCGAGGTCAACAAAGACTTGGGGATGATTGACTCAGAAAAGGCGAACGCCATCGCCCAGGCTGCACAAGAAGTGATCGACGGGAAATGGAACGAGCATTTTGTTGTTGATCCATTTCAGGCGGGCGCGGGAACCAGCCATCACATGAACATCAATGAAGTGATCGCCAATCGTGCCTCGCAACTTCTGGGTGGAAAACTCGGGGAATATCGTGTCCATCCAAATGATCATGTCAACATGGCGCAATCTACAAACGATGTTATTCCAACCGCCATCCGTCTGGGCTGTTTGTGGCGTTTGGATGAATTGCTCACCACACTAAACAATTTATCTGGCGCATTAATGGCTAAAGCCAGCGAGTTCGACAACATCGTCAAATCGGGGCGTACCCATTTACAGGATGCCGTTCCGATCCGATTGGGGCAGGAATTCGGCGCATATGCCAAAGCAATCGAGCGGGATGTGGAGCGGATTCAGTACGCTGCTGAAGGGTTGAGACGGCTGGGAATTGGCGGCACAGCTGTCGGGTCGGGATTGAACGCGCATCCTGACTATCGCCGACAGATGATTCAAAAACTATCTGAATTAACCAATCTGCAACTGTATGAGTCTGATAATCTATTTGAATCCATGCAATCAATGGCTGATGCAACAGCTTTCTCAGCATCACTGCGGACTCTGGCTCTGACCCTTATCCGTATCGCCAATGATTTTCGTCTGCTCTCATCTGGCCCCGCAACCGGGCTGGATGAGATCCGCCTGCCAGCAGTACAACCTGGCTCCAGTATTATGCCGGGCAAGGTCAATCCGGTTATGGCGGAGATGCTTGATATGGCAATGTTTCAGGTGATCGGATGCGACGTAACCATCGTATTGGCAAGTCAGGCTGGGCAGCTCGAGTTGAATGTGATGATGCCGGTTATTGCCCATAATCTTTTCGAAATGATGCAGATCACAATTGGTTCTGTTCAAGCATTCACTGATCGGGCGGTGCACGGAATCACTGCAAATCGGGCAAAAGCAGAAGGCTGGCTGGCACAAAACCCGATTGTAGTGACGGCGCTGAATCCGCTGATCGGGTACAGTCAGGGGGCAGAACTGGTCAAAGAGGCGGCGACGCGTAATATGACGATACATGATATCGCTGTTGAAAAAGCAAAAGATGGCAATCTTAAAAATGTGAATGATGATCGATTGGTTACGGTTGAAGAAATCGAAGCCGCATTGGGTGACCTTCAACGACTAACATAATTTATTCTTAGCATAAATTTTTATCCGTTGGCTGGGGCTATTTCTTTATCCCATCATCAATTTCGGACGATATTGCAAAGCATCTGCTAGATGAGCGGATTAGATCTCATCACTCCCCGCCAGATCCGCAATGGTGCGTGCCAGTTTCAGGATGCGCTGATAGATTCATTTGGCTCATTGCCGCACGCATCAAACTCTGACCTTCATCCTGCAACTTGCAAAATAGCCGTATCTCCCCGACGCGCATATCTATTTTATAAAGCGTTATTTTATAACTCTCTTAATCTTCGTTCAAGGAATTCGCGTTCAGATCTCTGCTGGCTCAGTTCAAGTGCGCGCGTATAGGAAGCACGCGCTTTTTCCAATTTTCCCAACCTTCGGCATAAATCAGCATGTGCTGAATGGGCGAAGTGATATTCCAAGAGGTCGCCGCGAGAAAAAATGTCTTCGATGATGGTCAAGCCCGCTTGAGGGCCATCTCGCATGGCGATCGCGACGGCGCGATTTAGTTCAATGACTGGCGAGGGTTCCGCCTGGATCAAAATGTCATATAACGCCACGATCTGATTCCAATCGGTTTCATCCGCACGTGCGGCCCGTGCATGGACCGCAGCAATCGCCGCTTGAATGGTATATGGACCGAAACGACGGGAGGCGAGGGCTTGTTGAATAAGCCTCAGGCCTTCGGTGATTTGTGCGCGATCCCACAGCGTACGATCCTGTTCGTTGAGCAGGATCAGTTCTCCCGTTGGGGAGGTCCGCGCGGCACGCCGCGATTCCTGTAAGAGCATCAAGGCCAGCAATCCAACCACTTCGGGTTCGGGTAATAATTCAACCAAAAGCCTTCCAAGCCGAATCGCTTCAGCGGAAAGATCGTGACGGGTCAGCGAATCCCCGAAGGATGCGGAATAACCTTCATTGAATACGAGATAGATCACGTGCAAAACAGAATCAAGGCGATCAGGAAGTTCTGTATGCGATGGGACTTCATAGGGGATGTGTGCGTCACGGATCTTGGACTTGGCGCGCACGATGCGTTGTGCGATGGTCGGCGAGGGCGTGAGAAAGGCATGCGCGATCTCTTCGGTGGTGAATCCGCAAACCGTACGAAGCGTTAACGCGATCTGTGAATCCGGGGATAGGGCAGGATGGCAGCAGGTGAAGATCAACCGCAGGCGTTCATCTTCGATATCTTCATCATCCTCTGCAAATGGATTTTCCGTGGTTGGCCCCAATTCATTTGCGATCTGTGCAAGCGAGGAATCAAAGCGTGCGCGCCGTCGAATGTTATCGATGGCTTTAAAGCGGCCCACGGAAACCAGCCAGGTACGCGGATTTTTCGGCAGGCCTTCCTGCCCCCATTGTTCCAACGCTGTCGTAAAGGCTTCGTGCAAGGCTTCTTCTGCAAGATCGAAATCCCCCAACAAACGAATTAACGTAGCGAGGACGCGGCGTGATTCAAGGCGATAGATTTCATCAACCTTCTCCCGTACATCTTTGCGCGCGTCCTCGCTCATACTCAAATTAGGCAGTCAGGAACGCGAGTTCCGTCTCCCATTTGGTCATATCGGGCTCGATCCCCGGATCGGAGTAATACCATTCCACGCGCCCGCCCCAGCGTTCGCCGTTCATCTTCCATTGGATGTTATTCCTGGTTGCCCAATCCAATAGCTTTGCGGTGGCTTCTTCCAGTTCATCGGGGTGACCGGTATGCAGCATCAACGCATAGGTGCCAGCTGGGAGTACATCTGCAATAATTTCGCCCTCCCCTTTGATCGGTGAAGCGACAGGCACAGCCACATCGATCTCAAGTTTCTTATCCATCTCTACAACGTTATAGCGCCAAAAGGCTGCGCCCGATGGTTGAATGCCTTTTTCTGCCAGCCAGGCAAAGACATCGCCGCTCAAGGGAGGCAAGGTGGGGCCAATTTCCGCCATCGTGACGAATTTGCGGATGGCTACATAATGCTGCTCGGGACGTTCCACTAATTTTGGTTCAGTGATCTTGATCATGGTTTCTCCTTGTGATTTTAATCGACGATGGCGCCGCAGGTTAAGTTTGCGACCGTGGCGGTCATGGCGCTGGCACCATCCGATGCCATGAAGGTCGCGACGTTTGCGATCTCCGCCATCCAGGGCATGCGTTTGAGCATGGACCCCTGTGCCGCGTAGGTATGGAATTCATCGAAGGTCATGCCGGCATTTTTTGCATGAATGCTTAAGGCTTCATGTACGCCGGGCGCATCCGGTGAGCCTGCAGAACGCAGACAGATCACGCGCACGCCATCCTGCCCGACTTCCACAGCAACCTGGCGGCACATGGCTTCAATCGTCGCACAGGCGATCCCAAAGTTGCCGGAATAAGAAGAAGGGATACGTGCGACATTGGCGGTCAGCGCCAGGATCACGCCGGACTTTTGCTTTGTCATATACCGTGCCGCAGCCGTCATCGTCAGGAACTGTGTGCGCAAGGCGATGGTAGGTGTGACCAGAAATTCATCCAGGGTCATATCCACAAGTAAGGTACCTTGTTCATCTGCCAGAGAGATCAAGTTGAAGGAGACGTCCAGACTGCCGGCCTTTTTGACCATGTCCGCTGCATGCTTCTCCACGGATGTCTGATCGAGCGCATCGACTTCCGCGGCCTGGGCGGACCCACCCAGATCGGCAATTTCCTTCGCGACGTCATTGACTTTCCCCAGCGTGCGGCCTGCGAGGAAGACGTTCGCGCCCTCGCGGGCAAAGGCCAGGGCCACCGTTCGGCCCACAGCGCCGCCCGCGCCGTAGATGATCGCATTCTTGTTCTTCAGCATCATATGGACCTACTTCTTCGTGAGTTCCCAGATGGGGCGGACTTCAATGCCGCCGAAACGGGCCAGCGGAATCTTTGCGGCGACCTGGATGGCATCGTTTAAATCCCGGGCTTCGATCAGGATGAATCCGCCCAGTTGTTCCTTGGTCTCAGTAAATGGACCATCCGTGGTGGAGATCTTCCCACTGCGCATACGCACGGTAACAGCAGACTTTACAGACTCAAGCGCCTCGGCAGCGATGAAATGGCCGCTGCGCTGAAGTTCTTCGTCATAAGCCAGCGACTCGTTATCAAAGGCGTTCTTTTCGGCCTCCGACATGTTGTCAAGTACCTTCCCATCAAAATAGACCAGACATAGATATTTCATTGTGTACTCCTGTAAGTAGATTTGAGTTTGCTTTCACGGAATAGTCGTTTGACAAAGCTCAAAATCGACAAAATTACCTACGAGTTTTTAAACTTGTGAACTTTTCGAACATGGATGAATCCCATACGGGCTGAGGGAATCCCCGCTGCGATTTGGATTGCCTCCTCCATATCCCTTGCCTCGATCATCACGAATCCCCCAAGGACTTCCTTGGTCTCCGCGAAGGGACCGTCTGTAATGGAAGTCTTCCCATTTCGCACACGCACGGTCGTGGCAGTTTCCACAGGCTGCAGGGCCTGGGCGTAGAGCCAATGTCCGCTCTGGCGCAGGGTTTCGTCGTAATCTAGGTGCTCATTGACGAGCTCCTGTGCCTCTCTTTCCGTCTGAGGTCCCAGGCCATTATCTGGCTCCTCATGTACAAGACATAAAAATTTCATTGTAGACTCCTTTTTATTGAATAGTCGTTTGAGAAGGTCTGAAATCGACAAAACACCCGTTCGAAAACGGAACGAGTGTGAAGGATATGTGAAGGATAATGGAAAATAATGTGATTATGTGAAAATCAACCGGTATTTTTCTGCTTTTATAACCATAACAACCATTCCCCCATTACGTCTTGTATCCTAAGCCTGAATATTTGGGTTTTATGACCCCATCATGATCTTCGAACGATACTGCGAAGCGTGCAAAGCCTCTGCCAAATGTAACGACTGAATCTCTTCGCTTCCAGCCAAATCTGCGATTGTCCGCGCCAGTTTCAGAATGCGATGATAAGCTCTCGCCGATAAGTTCATCTGACTCATTGCCGCACGCATCAAGCTCTGACCTTCATCTGTCAAAGTCGTGAACAAAGATCCAATGTCATCTCGTTCAGAAACGATCTGTACGTTGCCAGGCCAATTGGACCACGACCGATTCGGTTTTGCGCTTCACCAGTATTGTGACACAGGGCATTGGACACGGCAACAGTTTACACAAAAAGATCACCCATCAGGTGTACTATACTCTCCACCGCTGCAGAGACGGGAGCACTCAGGTCTGTGTCAAACTCATTTTGTGCAGGCTGAATGCCGAGCACTATCACCTGACTGCCAAATTCTGAGGTGATGTAACGCGCCAACATGGAAAGAGGAAGGGAGTGAGAGGATGCACTCATCCCATCAATGGCATCAATGGGAATCAGTTGAATGGTGCCGGGTGGCTCATCCAAATGGGCAGCATCAATAAACAGAACGAGATCGGGATGAAAGGTACGTAATTTGCCCGTGAGATTTTCAGGGGCAGAGCCCCCCTCCAGGATGAGCAGGTTCGGTGTGCTGTTGAGATGTTGATCTGCCAAGAGACGGCGCACCACGATCACGCCGACAGAGTCGTCTCCGCGTAGATCACTGCCGATTCCGATGAGGCAGGTTCGGGGGAGTTTGAAGCGATCACTCTGTCCGGACGGGTTCAACGCATGGAGCAGCATTTCTTTCCAGGAGGCTGGCAATGTCCTCCTCCTTTCCATATTGCACCTCAAAGTTCACTTTGTGAAGGGACGCCAATTCCCAATCATCCTTCGACAAGCCCAGACACTTGAATTTACAGGATTGAATGCACTGCGCACAATAAACGCAGCGGTCCATGTTGTAACGCGCGACAAAGCGTTTCGCAGCGCGGTCCAGGATGACGATCTCAAGCGCGTTTGCAGGGCAATCCTTCGAGCACAAGTTACAGCCCGTGCATTTGGTTGGATCGAAAAAGAGTTTTCCGCGAAAGCGGTCTGCGGTTGTGGGTTTTTCAAATGGATATTTTTCCGTGACCGGGGCGGAGAAAAAGGACACCAAAATATCCTTGAACATGGAACCGATTCTCATGCCAGCCATCCTTTCAGGAGAACAAGGATCAGAATTTGGAAGAGGGCAAGCAATGCGCCGAAGCGCCACCACATGCCAACGGTCTGGTCAATGCGCAGGCGGGTCAACAAGGCCTGGAGCATTGCCATAAGAAAGACGATCACAAGTGTCTTGCACAGGAAGAAAAGCGGATTGCCAATGCCGCCCAAATAGAAGGCCGTGACCAGACTGACCGCCACCACCAATTCCACCGATTTGCCGATGTGGAACAAAGCCAGGCCTCGCCCGGAATACTCGGTCAATGCACCTGCGACAATTTCAGTCTCGGCTTCGGGGGCATCGAAGGGTGGTAATTCGAGCTTGCCCATCAAACCGATCAATGCAATGAAGAAGCCCACCGGCTGGGTCAGGATCAGCCAATGATTTCCAGCATAGGCAACAACATCTTTGATCATCCACGAGCCTGTCACAATCGCCGGTCCCAACAAGGCAAGCAGAAAAGGCGCCTCATAGGCAAAGAGTTGGGTCAAGGTACGTGTTGCGCCTACCATGGAAAAACGGTTCGAGCCGTTCCATCCTGCGAGCCCCATGCACATGGTCAGCAGTGACAGGAGGTAGAGCGTGACGATCAGATCGCCGGGGAAGGAATGGATTGGCTCCAAACCCAGGATCGGCGCGTACAGTGCAGCGGTCAAAGCGCCAGTCAGTGCGATGATGGGAAGACCATAGAAAAGGAAACTATTGATTCTCTGCGGTTTGATTTCCTCTTTGACCAACAGCTTGATGGTATCTGCAAACGGCTGGAACCAGCGCGGACCGATACGATTCTGGAAGCGTGCCACCAACTTACGATCTGCCCATTCATAAAGCATGCCGCTCAAGATCAGGGTGATGCCCGCTGGAAAGAACATAATGGAGAGAAGAGCAGTAAGGGATGTCATTTCGTCAGCAATCCTTGCTTTCTTTGTTCATACTTTTTGATGCCGTATTCGCGTAATTGCGACCATGTCCATGTGTTCGAGTCGTCCTTCGTGCGGACGGTCACCATGCGGTCATTACAGGAGAAGCACGGATCCATACCGGCAATTAACATCGGCGCATCGGCAAGTTGATGCCCCACTGCCTTATTGATAACCGATGTCCAATTGCACAGGCTTGGCGTGCGGATATGGAGACGGACCGGACTTTCACCACCTCCGCTCTTGATGTAGTAGAAGGCTTCGCCACGCGGCGCCTCCACCCGACTCACCGTCTCTCCCGCTGGGATCTTACGCGGAAACTTCGTTGCGATCCCGCCGGATGGCATATTGTCAACAATGGTGCGGATGGTGAAACAGGAAACCAGCAATTCCTTCATGCGGACAACGAAGCGGGCTTCCAAGTCACCGCGGTCGTCTGTGATGATGCTGACCGGGAAGCGTTGATAAGCCCCATAGGGCGCATCCAGGCGCACATCGCGCTTGACCCCTGAGGCACGGGCCGTGGGGCCTACCGCGCCGAAGAACTTCGCCTCTTCCAATGTCATTGTGCCAACCCCGCGTGTACGTTGCAGGAAGGTTGTATCCGAAGTGACAACATCAAGATAATAGCGGATACGCTCTTCGAGATAATCCAGCGCCTTATGGATCAAGGCCGATTGGCTGGTTTCAATATCATGCTTGACGCCGCCCAGCACAGAGATCGAGTAGTTGACACGATTGCCCGTCAACTCTTCCAACAGGTTCATGACCGTTTCGCGATCACGCCATGAATACATGAAGAGAGTATCGAACCCGGCTTCGTGAGCCGCCACACCCAACCAGAGCAAATGGCTGTGGATGCGCTCCAGACCCGCGACCAATTCACGAATCGCAAGCGCACGTTGCGGAACATCCACCTGCGCCAGTTTTTCAACACCTTGAGCATAGGCACTGGTATGCGTGTGTGAACAGATGCCGCAAATACGTTCCAAGAGATATAAGTTTTGGATCCAGTTGCGTTGTTCGACGGCTTTTTCAATGCCGCGATGGACATATCCCAGGCGCATCCGCGCTCCGGTGATGATCTCACCATCCACGGTGAATTCAAAATGCCCCGGTTCTTTCAGTGCAGGATGTTGCGGTCCGATCGGGACGATAAACTTGTTTTCCGCTTCATTTTGTTTCGCCACCTTGGTGGGTTGAACGGATGCCGCCTGCTCCGGGCTGAACCCTTCTCGTAATGGATATACATCAGCGGGCCAGTCATCCGGCAGAAAGAGATGAGACGGGTCCGGCGTCCCGACGACTGCCACGCCAAGCATCTCGCTTAATTCACGCTCGAAGAAGGATGCCACCGGGATCTGTTCGCTGATCGATGGGATTTCGGGGCAACCCTCACGCGGCAAATGGACACGTAACGTTGTCACTGCCGCACCCTCACAAAAGTGATAGAGCGCTTCGAGTTCGTTCGCTTCCGCCCCAAGGTCCATGCCGGTGATCGCCGCCAGGTATCCCCATGAAGCATTCACCAGAGCGGAGGTGGCAGAGGGAAGGTCACTGGCAGAGATCTGCACATCCAGCCGATTTGTCTCAGGTTGATTCGTGCCCTTCGCAAACGGAGCCAGGATCTCTCCAGCGCGTTGAAGATATGTCTCAGTTGTCATGCAGCCTCCTGAATCTTCGATGCAATATTCAGTGTTGAAGGTGTGCCATTTTGAATATGTCCAAGCAGTTTCACGATGCCATCAATGATGGCTTCCGGGCGGGGTGGACAGCCAGGTACAAAAGCATGCACAGGCAGCACCTCATCAATATGACCTACCACGTTATAGCATCCCTGAAATACACCGCCGGAAATCCCACAGGAACCCACTGCAACGACGAACTTTGGGTCGGGCATTTGTTCATAGATGCGCATCAGGCGGTCACGGGCTTGACGCGTGACAGGGCCTGTACAGATCAACAGGTCGGCATGACGCGGACTGCCATGTAATTTAATCCCAAATCGCTCCACATCATAACGAGGGTGAGCGTTGCCAGGATCTCGATATCACAGCCATTGCAGGAACCGCTGTTAAAGTGGATCGCCCAGGGAGAGTTTACGCGCGCCCAGGTACTGATCTTTTCTATCAACTGACTGACATAATTTTGTGAAACGTTCATGCCAAACTCCTAACCCAGGATGAGCGCCAACAGCGCAAGCATCAGTCCACCCAGGTACACAAGGCTGACAGGTGCTAATCCGCTTGTGCCGAGCATCAACGCGCCAAGATGCAACACTGCGAAGAACAACGCCGCAATAAAAAACGGACGATAGCCGGGTGCGGCTGGCTCTGTATCATGTTCTTCACCGCTGGCGTAGGTGCTGGTCTTTAAGTGACTGGTCTTGCCACGCGCGGACATGGCCCTACTGGTCAGTGAAAGGATCCCAACCAATGAACCATAGATCAAGAAGGCAAAAAGTGGAGATAAGAGTAAGTTTGCCATTGAGTTCTCCTTATTTTCCAAACATCACTAATAACGCCTGTGCGGCAGGTTGGGTCAACCAGTTCATGAGAGATGGCACCAGGCCAATGAGAATGATCGCCAACATGAAGATCACCAGTGGAATGGTCATTGCTATTGGGATTGTGCTGCCATGTTGTACAACTTCTCCCATGTTTCGTCGGTACAGTATATTGACCACAGGAGCGTAATAGCCCAGTGACAAAACGCTGTTCAATGCCGCAAAGATGACCAACCCCATCAGCCATGGATCGGAACCCTCGAAGCCAGCGATAAAGATCTGCCACTTGGACATAAATCCAGCTAATGGAGGCAGACCACCCAACGCCAGTAATGCAACGCTGAGAGCGAATGCCGCCAAAGGATACTTCTTTGCCGCACCGGCCAGATCGTTCACTTCCAAGGGACGGTGGATCCCGTTTCGATCCAGCAACACGAACATCAACGCCCCAACCGCAAGGAAGGCAAGTCCCTTCATGACCATGTGGTTGAACAGGTGGAATGCCGCACCCTGTGCCCCTGCAGGAGTTCCATTCGTCAGGGCAATACCCACGCCAATCAAAATGTAACCGATGTGGCTCAGGCTTGAATACGCCAGCATCCGTTTGATCTGTACCTGACGCAATGCCATCAAGTTTCCAAAGAACATGTTCAATGCACCGAAAGCAAGCAAGAGAGTGCCCCATGAAACAGCAAACCCGCCAAGCGTGGAAAGTGCCCGCAGCATTGCGATCAATCCCGCTTCGATGACCACGCCTGAAAGCATGGCACTGATCCCACTGGGGGCCTGCGAGTGTGCATCAGGCAGCCAGGTGTGTAAGGGCACAAAAGCCACCTTCACACCGAAGCCAATGACGAAGAGCGCACCTGCAAGTAACAAGCTCAATGGAGCCGCTGATCCAGTTGCAAGCGTGGAACGAATCTCATCCATATCCAGTGTACCGACCTGACCCAGCACCAGAGCAATGCCCAGCAAGACCAGCACCGAACCCGTCGCACTCTGGACGAGATATTTCATTCCTGCTTCGAGTGAGGCAGGACGTTCACGATAGAACGCCACCAGCAAATAAGAGGAGACTGCCATCGCTTCGAACCACATCCATAAGTTGAACAAGTCACGTGCAGATCCCAGGCCGACCATGATGCCGATGATCGCCAGCAACATGGCATAATATTTTTCCTCGCCGGCTTCACCAGCAATATACGGACCTGAAAACAGAACAACGAACGTCCCCAGACTCAAAACCATGGCAGCCAATAAAAAGCTGACACCATCGGCATGCAGCCAGATCGAATCCAGATGGAAGAGCAACGGTTCATTCTGTGACGAAAATTCCATCCAGCTCAACACAAACAATACCCATGTGCCCAGCATGGTCAACAGAGCCAGTCCACGCACAAGCAGTGAGCGACCGTTCAATTCCACTTTGTGGTAACCAAGCCGCCCAGCCAGATAAACAAATGGAGAAGCACCCAACGGTACTGCGATCATCCACGGAAATAATGTTGGATTCATTTCATGCACTCCAAATCAAAAAGATCAACACAGCCAGAAGAGCACCGAGGATGCCCACAACGTTCCAGCTCAAGATGCCCGTTTGCGTGAGACTGAGCTGATTGGCAAGTCTGTTCACGCCGCCAACGATGGCGCGATTGAGGGAGTCGAAACCGAAGGATGTCCCCACCAATGGATCAAGCCAACCACCTTTGAAGAGATGTGATGCACGGATACGCAGCCAGGAGATGCCGAAGCCCAGGGCAACTATCAGTAACGCGAACCAGGTTGCGGGTGCGGAAAGAATCGTAGTGACCATTTCCAGCAGAGTCTCATGTTCGATTTCATGGAATGGCAGGGTTGTAGACAAGAGTCCACTTAATCCACCGAAGAACAACCAGGTAACGAATGTGCCAAGGGCAAGAGTGCCAAGGGCAACTTTCATCGCAGAACCTGCGGCGTGGACGTGCAAATGGTCGCGTTCCGTGCCGAAGAACACCAGCCATACCATGCGGAAGGTGTAGAAAGCGGTAAGGCCCGCACCGAGAAGCATCAGTCCATTTGCCCATATCGGTGAATGTTCGAGGCCGACCTCGAGAAGAAATTCCTTGCTCCAAAAGCCGTTGAGAATCGGAACGCCCGCCAATGCCAACGCGCCGATGATGAAAACGTTCCGCACGAAGGGCATCTTGTTCCCAAGCCCACCCATGCGCTTCATATCACGTGTGCCAACACTGTGAATGACCGAACCTGCAGCGAGGAATAACAACGCTTTGAAGACAGCATGACTGAGCAAATGAAATTGACTGGCGAGCACACCGCCTGCGCCGATGGCATAGACCATATAACCAAGCTGGCTGACCGTGGAATATGCCAATGCACGTTTGAGGTCCGTGGCGACGAGAGCGGAGATGGCAGAGATCAAGGCTGAGATGAGGCCGATCATGAGAACGGACATTGCCCACCCGGACACATCTTTGAATGCAGGGTAAAAACGTGCAAGCAAATAGACACCTGCATTGACCATCGTTGCGGCATGGATCAATGCACTGATGGGCGTCGGGGCTTCCATTGCATCGGGCAGCCAGGTGTGGAACGGGAACTGCGCCGACTTTGCGGCGGCAGCAAGCAGGAAACCGAATGCAATCAATGTGAGCAAGCCTGCAGGGATCGTTTCAAATTTGCCAAGCAGATTAGAGACCTGATAACTGCCAAGTGCAGAATATGTTGTCAGTGCGCCAGCAAGTAACCCTACGCCGCCCACCTGTGTGATGATGAGCGCCTTGATACCGCCCGCCACCGCTTTCGGGTCATCGTTATAAAACGAGATCAACGCATA
Organism: Candidatus Defluviilinea proxima; assembly: GCA_016721115.1. Lineage (NCBI taxonomy): Bacteria > Bacillati > Chloroflexota > Anaerolineae > Anaerolineales > Candidatus Villigracilaceae > Candidatus Defluviilinea > Candidatus Defluviilinea proxima. The sequence continues at coordinate 1,498,865 of JADKIW010000001.1, read as the reverse complement.
GGAGCAGAGCGCAGTAATTTCCCAGAAGAAGAACATGAAGAGTAAATTGCCGCTAAGCACCAGACCAGTCATCGCCCCAATGAAGAGCAATACGAAAGAGTAGTAACGTTTCAATTGCTCCTCGCCTTGCATATAGTTCACTGAGAAGACCACAGCCAGTGAACCGATGACACAGGCGATGGCGCTCAATGTTACGGCGAGTCCATCGGCGGTGAAGGTTAGATCGCCAAAGTAGCGACCCATCGGGATGCTGACCGCTGTCTCTGCGGAGGCAAATGGGATCAAAGCCAGGGATGTGATTCCAGCCGCAATGGAAAAAGCAACTGCCAGTGTGTGTTGGAGGCGGGGATTTTCATCCGATGTTCGCCAAAGGACGACAGCTCCCAACCAGGGGATGCCAATTACGAGTCCAATTAAGATCGCTGCCATGTTACCCCCGTAAAGAAGAGATCTTCGTCAGGTCGAGTGTCCCCACACGCTTGCGAACCTGCACTGCCAACGCGAGCGCCACTACCGCAACGATCGTATCTGCCACGATCACAGTTGCAGCAAGGCTTTGACCCAGCCCAAGATTCCCGCTGGCTTTTCCCGCCAACACAAGCGCCACGATCACAGCCTTCACAAGGATCTGTAACACAAGCACGATCTTGATCAGGTTGCGTGTGATCAACAATCCATAAAAGCCAACCATCAGCAATAACACGACCCCCATCAGCACAGCATTTAATGGTGTAAGTGTCATATGTGAAGTTCCTCTTCCATTTGAACAGCGATCCCCTGCTCTTCGTTAACCACCTGGTTCTCATGAGCATGGATTTCCGATTGATGAGTCTTTTCTGAAAGCAACCCCAGTATTCCCATCACGCCCGAGAAGATCAAAGCAACCTGCACCCAGACATCGAGCGCGCGATGTTTCCAGAGCACATCTGCAAGCAACACATCGCCATTTGCATTTGGATGGATCATCAGAGGGTAGGCCATCCAGATCGCCAACCCACCGATTCCCGCTACAAGCAAAAAAGCCAGCGGCTTGGGGACAATGGATGTTGGGTCACGCACATCTTCGCCGATGACACTGAGCACATACACCAGCAATACAGTAACAAGCCCAGCACCAACGCTGAGTTCAATCACTGCAACTTCATAGGCTCCCAACAAATAGAGGGTAACGGTCACGAGTGCACTGACGCCCGCCAGGTAAAGCGTGGAAGGCAGCAAGTGCTTGGAGATCATGGCGCGATAGGCACACACAGACGCGCCAAGACCAAGAAGAAGGTAGTAAAGGCTTTCCATCGTTGAACTGCTCCATTGAGTCAATGAACTCATCATTTCTTAAACTGAAATGGACTTCCATTCGACGGATATCCCGCTTCACTCTCCCCCGGCAGTTGCTTCCGTTTCTATGGATAATTTCCTCCACTGAAAGTTGATCATCCCACACCTGCCATTGGTTCCTGGCAGGTGCATATAATCTATTCTGGGATTTCAAAAGCAATCAGTAAGAGTCATGGATCAGCTTTGTCATCTGAGCGGTGAGGGACAAAAGAATAAAATAAGCGTACCCACACCGACTATTTGTGAATTTTATCACTATTACAGGAATGGTGCAGGTCAACTCACTTGAAAAGAATCTCCACTCAACGAGGCAGGGTTTGAGCGCCAGGCATGTTTAAACGCAAACGACCCGCATGTATTCATCGAGTCGTTTGGAGATCCACATATCACTCAGCCAACAGGCACAAACGTCAATGCTCTCTCTTCTCTGTTCAAGTTTTAGACGATAAAAAAGCCATTTCTAGTTCATCAACTTCGGACGATATTGCAACGCCTCCGCCAGATGAGCGGATTGGATCTCATCACTCCCCGCCAAATCCGCAATGGTGCGCGCCAATTTCAGGATGCGGTGATAGGCTCTTGCTGATAAATTCATCTGACTCATCGCCGCTCGCAATAGACTCTGGTGTTTCAACAGACTCGGCACATTGCCTACACCTAGACTTAAATCCTAAACATGCCAAGTATATAATTATGTTCTTTCAATCCGTAGCTCGTCGTGCCACTATGCGTACTGAACCAGGAACAGGTTTCTCAGCAACGAGCACTAAATACCCTCCACCGCCTGCGCCAGAGAGTTTCCAACCTAAAACGTAGTCACGATATTCATTAATCAATGATGCTACGCGTTCATTCATCACGTTGGGGAATAAAGCCACCTGAGCATCGAACACTTCACGCATGGACTGTCCAAAACGGATAATATCCCGATCAAGAATAGCCTGCCAATTACGATTTGCGGCATCAGCCAGCGCCTTGGCATGCTCGCGGTCAAAGTTCGTATTCGCCATTACATCGTAATCTCCGAAGCGTGGTCCAAGCGAAACCAGATAAATTGAATTCTCCACAAATTGCAGAAGAGTTTCGTCAACGCGATGCTCAATGCGGGAGGGCCAGTACTCCCCTTCGTAGTATGCATATGCCAAACCGGGGAACACCAATCCTATTGAATCCTGCGAACCTGAAATAACTTTCGTACCTGGAGGGTTATCATAGCAAAATAACATCTTGGCGATTTTTTCGTAATCGCCTTGCGGAAGCTTTGGTCCCCAGAGTTCTCTTGCGTGGCGTCTTGTACTGGATGCCATGCCGCTACGTTCATTAAACTCCATTGTGGGTTCCAACGAAATGGTGATCACAGGGCCGGGGTAATGTTTAGAAACAAAAGGCTGGTCGAGCCAGCCTCCAGCAAGGTCGATGCGATAAGGCAAATAGTCACGCTCACGTAATTGAGTTGTGGAACGTGCCTCGAAACCAGGATGTGGTTTGCGATCAAGGATAATGTATTCAATCCCCAAAGCACGACACAGATCGCGTTTTTCAGGGATATGCCCATCGGCGTTGACAATGAAGTAATTCGGCATCATCTCGCGCAGTTCTGTTTCAAAATCCAAAATCCCCGAGCCGCACGAGATAAAAGCATCCTTCACAAAAGAAATTGACTTGACCATGAACAGCCGTTCCTGTTCACTGTTAACCGTTGATCGCCCCTTCAACTCGAAGATCGTTTTGTCAGAACCCAATGCGACATACAGATCACCATACTTGCCAGCCTCCCTAAAAAATTCGACATGCCCGCTATGAAGCATATCGAAACAGCCGCTCACAAATACTGTATCGGCCATAATGTTCTCCAGTTTAAAGTTAGAAACTTACTCTTCATACTTGCCTGTCAAAGACTTTATCCATGCGCAGATATCTGAACCTCATTACAAAGTCTCTTGAAATCATCTATTCTAAACTGTCCTGCTCCGATCATTAGCGTGTTGGCCGTCCCAGCCGCGACACCATAGACAACAGCTTGTTCAAGCGAAAGTCCTTGCATAAATCCATATGCGAGGCCAGCAAGCATACAATCTCCGGATCCCACGGCGCTTTTTGCTTCTACTATCGGACTCTTTACGATAAACACTTCCTGACCCTTCGCGGCAATCGCACCATTGGCGCCCATCGAGAGCAACACATTTGTCTTGTATGTCATGGATATTTTAACAGCCGCTTGAGCAAAATCTATTGGACTCTTCGCCTCGATTCCTAAAAGGGATCTGGCTTCCGTTTCATTGGGCTTCATGAAAAAAGGAGCGGCTTCCGCACCTTTACGAAGCGCCTCGCCACTGCTATCAAAGAAAGTTAATACATTTGCTTCTTTGGCAATTTCGATCACACGCGCATAAAAATCTGCGGGGACCCCGGGGGGCAAACTTCCTGAAAGAGTCACCGCCTGATAATTCGCAATGATCGCTCGAATGTGAGCCAGTAACTCATCCACTTTCACTGAAGGGATAAGTTCACCCAACTCATAGATTTCAGTCAGGGTCTGTTTTTCAGAATCCAAAATAGACGTACAGGTTCTTGACTCGGCATCGGTGTAAACAAAATCGGTTTGGATTCCCTCCCGATGCAATTCCTTTTCGATAAATTGACCTGCAAATCCACCGACCCAGCCCGACACCACCGGGACATCCCCGAATGTTTTGAGCGCTCGCGCAACATTGCATCCCTTTCCACCGGCCAATGCGATCATGGATGTAGGGCGATGAATCTTATTGATCTCAAATGACGAAACCACTACTGTCTTATCAATGGCGGCGTTTAGGTTCAAACAAAGGATCATGGACATTAACCTGCTTTACCCGATGCACCAAGGAAGCGAATTCGCTCACGCACAATTTCTGTTTGAGCGCTTCTTCCCTCGACCAGATATTTGCGCGGGTCAACCAATTCTTTATCCTGGCTGAGAACTTCACGAACCGCACCCGTGAAGGCTTGAGACAATTGTGTCGCCACATTGACCTTTGCCAGCCCCATCGTCACACCTTGCTTAATGTCTTGGTCCGAAACACCAGATGATCCGTGTAACACGAGCGGAACAGAGACGCGTTTACGAATAGCTGTCAGACGATCCAGATCCAGTGAGATTTGCTTGGTCTTGAGTCCGTGTACAGACCCCAAAGCGATTGCAAGCAGATCAACTCCTGTTGCCTCAGCAAATTGAAATGCTTCATCAGGATCGGTGAGTGCAATATCGGCTTCATTGAACGCTTTCCCATCGGGCTTTGGGACTTCGCCAATTTCGGCTTCCATGCAGACCCCAACAGAACGAGCCATTTCACAAAGCCGTTTCGTGACAGAAATATTTTCTTCAAAAGGTAGTGCATCGCCATCAAACATGACAGAGGTAAAACCTAAAGCGATAGCCTGAAGCACTTCACTCTCTGTTCCATGATCCAAATGCAGGGCAATTGGCACAGTAACACTTTCAGCGGCGATCTTCCCAATGGCGGCGATATATTTGAGTCCTTGTATTTCATTGCCACTGCCAATATATGTTAATGCCCGGTGACTCACTTGCATGATGGCAGGCGCGGACTCGGCTTGAGCCGCCGAAACAATGGCTTGTACTTGTTCCAAAGTATTTGCGTTGAACGCACCAACAGCCCAGCCTTCCTGCTGGGCACGCAGAATCCAGGGTAATACATTTTGCAGTGTCATGCCACTTCCTCAGGATTCAAGATGATCTTTTGATGCGCCAATTGATGTGCTCCAATTTTTTCAAATACCTCCGGCGTTTTCGAAAGCGGAAAACGATGGGAGATCAATGTGTCCATATCCAAGCTGCCATCCATTAGGGCTGTCAGAGTCTCTGTCCACTCGTGACCGGGGAATGGAGCCGAGTAGGACATAAAACAACCAATGAGGCTGAGTTCCCGTCGCATCAAATTTTCGATGAACGTTAACGGGAGACTTTTATCCAGTGGCTGATTGCCAGCCAAAACGATCTTCCCGCGCGGACGCGTCAGTGAAATGGTTTGCTCCAAAACTTGTGGAACGCCCGTGGCTTCCAAAGTTATGTCAGCACCATTCCCGAGCAGTTTCTTCACTTCTTTTGCCACATCCACTTTGGATGGATTGAGCGTAACGTGTGCGCCAACCTTGGAGGCTATCTGCAAGTTGTCATCCAAAATATCGGTAACAATAATCTGGCTTGCGCCAAGAATACGGAGCCATTGCACGATCATTAAACCAATGGAACCCGAGCCCAACACAACCGCAGTTTGCCCGCTTTTGAAATCTCCCAAAGCCAGCATATGTCTCGCAACTGTCGAGGGTTCGATCAACGCGGCATGTTCAAATGGCAGTTCATCGGGCAGGATAAAAACATTTTTCTCCGGAAGGTCAACATACTCGGCAAAGCCGCCTGATTGGCGTGAGCCGATGAAAGAATAGCTGTGACAGGCTGAATAATATCCACGCTTACATTCTTCGCATTCAAAACAAGGCACAAGAGGGATAATGGCGGCATGTTTGCCCACATATTCTTTACTGACGCCATCACCAACACGATCAATGATCCCGGAATTCTCATGCCCCAGGATAAGGGGATACATTCGATGTCCATCCACGTAACGTTTGATATCTGAGCCACAGATCGAAATAGCTTTTATCTTAAGGCGCACATGACCCGGGCCCGGTTCGGGTGTCGGGACATCTTTATAAGTAATAACCTTCTGGTTTTCAAGTACAACGGCTTTCATTTTCAATTCTCCATTTCTATTATTCGTCATCTTTCCGCATGATCTCAGCCAGTCTGGAAAAATCATCCATCAATTTTCGAGACAGGCTTCGATAAACCCCAAACAGTTCTTGATATAGATCATGGTTCTTCATAGATGGTTCAAAGACCTGTCGCTTTGGGAGCAAGTCAGAAACACACTTTCCCATATCCTTGTGTAATCCGATCCCGTAACTGGTCAAGGCAAATAACCCCAAGCCATGTCCACCCTCACTACCATCAGCAAGTTTGGCAACAACAAAAGGCTTCCCATAAATATCAGCTTTGATCTGACACCAAACCGCGCTCTGAACCGCACCGCCAGAGCCTAAATACTCATCCACTTTTACCCCATGCTCTTCGGCGATCTGCAAATTATCGTACACGGCAAAAGCGCACCCTTCCATGATGGCTCGCAAAATATCGGCGCGGGTCGTGTTATACGTCAGGCCAAAAAATACTCCTCGAGCGATACTGCTCCACAAAGGAGTCCGCTCGCCCGCCATATAGGGCAGGAAGATGAGACCACCCGCTCCGGGTTTGGATGCCTCAACTTGTTTGCTAAACAACTCGAACGGATTCTGACCGATCAAATTTCCAACGTTCACTTCCGGGTGCCCAAGCTGGTCTCTGAACCAACTGAGCGATCCACCGCCGACAGTTCCAGCCTGCAGAAGATACTGCCCGGGAATCACGTGGTGAGAAAAAATCAGGCGTGGTTCCACCACAACATGATCCAGGCTGATGCCAATGCCACCCGCTTGTCCACCCTGTTCGTTGGTCTGCCCCACTTTGACCACGCCCGAACCTAATGCACCGGCGATTGCATCCAAACAACCAGCGATGACGGGTATACCGGGCTTGAGGCCGGTTTGTTCAGCGGCTTTTTTAGTAACTGTGCCTACAACTTCTGCGCTACGAGATAAGAGCGGCATCTTCTCTATCGGCACACCGATAATTTCGGCGGCATGTTGATTCCACTTCTCGTTTCTGATGTCAAAAAAATGGTAACCATAGGCTTGTGTGTAATCACAGATAAATTCACCTGTAAATCGCGACACGATGAAGCCAGTTGCTTCGAGAAATTTATATGCTGAATTAAAGATGTCAGGACGGTTTTTCTTAAGCCATATTAACTTGGGAGTAATGTAAGCGGCATCTAGTGGGTTGGCATTTAGGGCTATCAGGTTATCGGCTTCAGGTAATGATTTGAGCCAATTTGTTTCCTGCCCGGCTCGGCGATCCAACCAGATCATGGCCGGGTGAAGTGGATCGCCTGTACGATCCACCGGTATCAACGTCCAGCCAACGCCGTCGACGCCGATACCGGCTATCGAAGCAGGATCAACCCCACCCTTCGTAAGAACCGTTTGTATCGTCCCGCAAACAGCTTGCCACCAACTGTCCCCATGGATTTCGGCCATTAACGGTTCTGGGCGATGCAGGTTGTAACTGGAGGAAGCTTGGGTTACCAATTGTCCAGTCTCTGTCCACAAGGCTGTCTTTGTACTGGACGTCCCTACGTCCACCGTTAAGATATGTTTGGTTGCCATGGTGTTCCGTTATATACGCCGAATCATTCCAACGCAATTTTCTCGTCCAAGTCCCATAGATCCTGCCAATCATTGGCGCTCTCCCACAAGAAAACCTGACCTTTGATCAGACGGTTGTTCTTATCAATGCCTGCAATCTCCTGCATCTCTTGTTCTGTGAGAGGTTCTGAAACAGCGGCTTTGAGATTGTTCAAATATTGATCGGGGTGAATCGAAAACGGGATCGGTATCTGTCCACGTTGAACTGCCCACTTGACACAAACGACCGCAGGATGAATGTTCAGTCGTTGCGCGATTTTTACAATGACCGGATCTTCGATATCAACAGTATCATCAGGCGTTCGATCCCGGTCTGGGCGTGTGGGCGAACCAATGGGAGCGAAACCAATCGGCGCCATCTGATTATCAAGGCAAAACTGGAAAAGTTCCGGTTGCTGAAAATGCGGGTGAATTTCCATTTCATTGGCGGCGGGTTTGATCTTGGCATCGCGTAACAACAGCTTCAATTTAGCAATCGTCACGTTGGACGTTCCAATATGGCGAACCAAGCCCATCTCCACCAACTTTTCCATTTGTCGCCAAGTCTTCATGTAATTTTCATGGATATAGGGAATTGCATGAGGGTCGCGGGAATTGACATCTACACCGGGAGCATGGTGATTCGGAAACGGCCAATGGATCAAATAGAGATCCAAGTATTCCAACTGCAAGTCTTTAAGCGTTTGCTTGCAGGCAGGGATGACATCTTCTTCTGCATGTTTGTCATTCCAAAGCTTGGAGGTGATCCATAATTCTTTGCGTGAGATGCCACTGTTCATGATTTTCTGCAAGGAAACACCGATCTCTTTTTCATTGCCATAGACAGCAGCGCAATCAAAATGACGGTATCCAATCTGGGCGGCGCCCAAGACGGCTTGTGCAATTTGGTCTGCAGTAAAACGATCCGAGCCAAACGTTCCCAATCCCACTGCGGGAATTTTTGCACCTGTATATAATGTGCGATAAGGTACCAAGTCAGGGTCAATTTTCTCAAGTGTGTTATTCATCATGTTCTCCTATAATTTGCCCCTTTATTTAGGGACTATGGGTGTGACACCTTTTTTCAAGATGATGTTGCCATATTTCGCTGTTTCACCGGTCATCAGGACAGCAAAAGCTTGTTTGGTCCTGTCATAAAAATCGAAACGGTCGATCCGCTGAATGGGTGGAGTATCTGGCCAATGTTTGTCTACAGCCTGACGATAGGATGATTCCACTGCAGGATCCAATTGATCGCCTGCAACAGCGCGCATCATGATCAACGGGCTTTCGACATAGGTATCCAAGGCATAAAGAGGCAGGATGGCATCCAGCAGATCAGGAATGCGCAATCCATCTGCACGCAGTACGCGTTTCCCGTAGGTTTCGCCAGGAAAGTGCGCATCCGCAAGTACAATTTCGTCGCCATGTCCCATACGGTGTAGAAGTGCCAACAATTCAGGGGAAATCAGAGGGGATATTCCAATCAACATAAATAATTCTCCTTAATATCTTTCAGTGCTCAAACGGTTCTTCCTCAATATGAAAGAACCGATTTCATTTAAAATCCATGAGGCCAGCGTATGAAACTATTACTATAAACTTTGCAAAAAGAACTCAATCACAAACCAACCATAGGACGAAACCTTCAAACTCATTGGGAGTCTTTATACGCAGTTGATTCCCAGTAATTACAGCGGAAGAGTTCGTCGCAGGAAAAGTGTTGGAGATTTTCCAGTTCCCATCCGTGAGCAAAATATCAATTCCATTTGAAGGTGGTTTTGAAAACGCATGCACAACCACCAAAGCCTGTTTCCCATTTTCTGAGAGGCGCATCACTGTTTGTATTCCCTGTGGATATCGCCAGGCAGTGCCGATCTGTTGATAGAGACGACTCTTGCCATTCTTGATGATGTGTGCGACCTTGTCGTAGAAACGAATCGCTTCCTGCACCAGCGACCATTGCTCATCGTCCAATTTATCTATTTCGCCCGAAAGGCATAGTCTGCCTAAAAATCCAGCGGCCAGGGAATATGTCAAGCGCTGATGTGAATCAGATTCATGGAGAACAGCCCAAATTTGAGATTGACGCGGCAAAATTAGTCTGTGCAGGTTGGCGGCAATGATCGGAATTTCGAGTGACTCATGCGCGTCAGAAAAGGAACCCATGCTGGCCAGCGCCAACATCGACGGTTCCAACCGGTGTCCGCCTGAAGCGCAGACTTCAATTACCAGATCAGGAAGTTCCTGGCGCATCTCTCGGAAGAAATCCTGTACAGCCAAGATGTGCTCTCGTAATCCTTCCCCCAATGATTCAGCGCCATCAACGCCAATGCCGATGGTCTCGTTGTAGTCCACCTTGATATAACCGAATCCAGAATCTCGCAATTGAGAAATAACCTTCTCGCGAAGATGTTCACGTACCCATGGGTCGCGGAAATCCCAGAAGCGGCGTTGACCTGCTGTAACGGGAAACCCATCGCGTTGAAGAAGGCTGGTCATCGAACTGAACAACGGTGATTGATTGCCAACTACTTCGAACTCAAACCAAATCCCGGGGATAAGTCCCTGTTCACGAATGGCGGCGGCAGTGGCGGCAATCCCTTGTGGAAACAAATTGCGATTGGGCTTCCATTCTCCTTGAGAGAATTCCCAATTACCGCCATCATCCCGATACCACCCTGCATCGATCACAAAATATTTTGCACCGGAACCCTTCAAGCGTTTGGCAATTTCAACCATACGTACGTGTTCAGGGTTACCCCAAGTGGTACACCATTCGTTGGCAAGCACTGGGAGAGATTGTTCGCTGAGTGGTGCTTGATCCACAGCCCCAACTTGCATGGACGTTAGACGTTGACATAGGTCATCCAAATCACCTTTGACGGTGGACACATACGCCAGTGGGCTAGAAAAGGACTCAGCGGGTGCCACGTTTTTCGTCCAGTGACCAAACTCACGGTCCGCAAGACCGCCTGAAAGACTCAACTGATCGTCACGGCGATATGCTTCCATCTGCCATGAACCTGCCCATGCCAACTGCGCACCCCAAAAGACACCTTCAGCCCGGTCTTCCACACCTATAAACGGGAAGTATCCACGCACCGGCATTGAACCAACCTGACCAAACCGTTCAGTTCGGACGCCATGTCCACTCCACGAACGCTCCAGATTAAGTTCTTCCAATGATTGACAAAGATGACGCCCCTCGGCGCTCCATGAGCTGAGAAAACGGTGCAAGTAAAGACGATTGGGCGCGTCATCCTCCGCAAACGGAGTCAGCCCAGAGAGCGAAAAGCTGGCGAGGAGTTCCAGAGAAAGGATTTCTTGACTCTCGTTGCGGAACAGTGTTTGAATCGTGATGGCTTCGTCCCCATGCCGATAAGATACATGATGCTCACACGCGTAGCCTCGCTCTGAGCGTAGGGTCGTAACAACTTCTGTTTTATCTTTCCCTTCAACTACTTCCTGTCGAACATAATGCAAGCTGGATAGTGTTGCACTATTACGCAAGGTGATGCCTTGACTAAACCCACCGCTCACCGCATCGCTTGTTAGCTTAACCTGAACCAGCGGCTCGACTTGCCAGGCACGCATCGGAGGAAATGTGTCAGGTAACAAAAGAGATTCATGGGTTCGCAAAAACTCACGACGCTTCACAACTTTATCCACCATCGACGCGGGAAACATACGTAACCCAACTGTTTGAGAGTCAGTCGCCAGCAAATACTCAACCAACATATCGCCAAATTGGAAAAGCGACAAACGAGTAGCATACTCAGTGGACATTAATGACCTTCTGTGTTCCATCATATATAACTTTATGTTCGTACATCTCCCCAACTACCGAAATTGAAAATTCCAGTGTCTTGTTCATTCCAGGATATTCCCCCTTACGTTCTTCCAAAATGAGACGGTGCACCTCATCTTCCCATCGCAACTGAATGGTTGCAAAAAGGCCTTTTTCATAGTTGTAATTGTCGCCTTCATCTTGATATAAAGTAAACGTACCATCTTGCCCGGGATAGATTCGAAGTTCTACAATGGTCTGTGGTTTCTCATCCGCATAAAAAACATCCGGGCCTAGTGGGATAATCGATCCGGCACGCACATATAAAGGTATTGTGTCCAAATCTGCATTTGCGATTAATGTTTTCCCACCTGCATAACGTTCACCTGTCCAGAAGTCATACCAATCACTGCCAACGGGTAGATACACTGAGCGAGTTTTTTCAATACCAGATAACGGCATCAAATTGGGACCGTAATACATCGGCTTCGTCACAGGGTTGACCAGCAAAGCTGGGCCAAACATAAACTGGTCGGAAACGTTATATGTGGCGGGGTCACCGCGAAAATCAAAAGGCAGAGCACGTAACATGGTGTAGTTTTCGTGCGCGATCTGCCCAGCCAAAGAATAGATATAAGGCATCAATTGATAGCGAAGCCGAAGGAATTTAACGAGCGCGTCGTACATCGGTTCGCCTAGATTGCCGAAGCGCCAGATTTCGCGCGGGGTATCGGTGCCATGCGAGCGGAACATGGGTAGAAACGCGCCAAACTGGAACCAACGCACATAGAGTTCCCGATAGCCCATATCGTCCACGCCTTGATCGTAATCACCATGCCAGAACCACAGTTCAGGTTTGTTCTTTACAAAGAAAGCGCCAATATCCAAAGTCCAATACGGAGACCCGGTTACGCAGAAGTTCAACCCATCAGCGATCTGGCGGCGCAATGTTTCCCAAGTGGCGGCAAGATCTCCAGACCAGGTAATCGTGCCATAGCGGTGTTGCCCGGCATATGCCGAACGTGTCAGATTCACAACACGCTTCTGGTCGGTTATTTGTCGTTGCCCCTCGTAAATACCTTTGGAGTGCAACAGGGAATACGCATTAATATATTGAGGGTCAAGATATTTTTTCGCTTCATCGGTATTGATTCGTACTCGTTCTTCCGGTTCAGGTTTGAATGCATCTTTCCAATCCGCTTCGAATGGTTCTGTACAGTCACACCACCACGCGTCTATGTTGTTAGAGAATAGTCCCTCGTTGGCTTGTTTCCAATAGAGTTCACGTGCCTCTTTTTGAAACGCATTATAAGTAGCCTGGTTTCCAAGCAAATACCCCTTGTCACGCATTTCGATGCAGTTATCACTCTCGGGCGACATGATCGGCCAAATAGAAACCATCAAACGGGCATTCAGCCGGTGAAGTTCTGCAGTCATCTCCTTTGGATTTGGAAAGCGTTTGAGATCCAGTGTTTTTTGTCCCCACAGACCTTCCGGCCAAGACTTCCAATCCAATACAATGCAATCGAGGGGCAGTCCACGTTTGCGGTACTCTTGCACCACTTCAATCAATTCATCTTGCGATTCATATCTTTCTTTCGATTGGATATACCCAAATGCCCATCGTGGGAGCATGGGAGCTTTCCCAGTTAATGTCCGAACTCCGCTGACAATTTGATCGAACTCCGGCCCATAGATAAAGTAAAAATCCATTTCGTCTGCAACATCTGTCCACAGGTAAGAGCCGAAGGCATCATCATGGAATGTCATATAGGAGTAGTTGTCCAATAAAATTCCATAGCCCCTTGTAGAAATAAGAACTGGAACAACTGCCTTCATGTTTTGCTGATACAGATACTGGTGCTGACCACGTAAATTTAGCATTCCCTCTTCGTGAGAGCCCAGACCATAAAGAGCCTCCCCATCCATCCATTCAAACTCAAGTTTCGTGTGATAGGCTTTGCGGTCAAATACCTCTTTGAAGGCATTGGTCGAAACTCGTAACCCATCAGCGCCTACATCTGTGTGAATGTCATTTTCTTTGCTGGAAATAAATTTCGTAACATCCACCGGGACAAGAGTTTTTCCACCTCGCTCTGGTTCACTTGTAAGAACTTTGCCATGTACATCCAGATATTTGAACGCTAACGTACTGCGATCAATCTGAATGGTGAGTTCGGATGTTGAGAAAAAGAGCGAGCCGTCCGTTTTTCTAACAACAACATTTGTCGGAATTTGCGCATCAGGCACGACCATCAAACTGTCTTTTCGTGAGAAGCCTGATTCAAGCGTATACCGAATCCGAATAATACGCGGAGAATATGCAGTCAGGCTTATGATGCCATGCGAAGTCTCAAGCCAGAGCTCTCCCGGTTGGGTAGTGAATTCAATTAAATTCATATGATCCAGGTTACTTTTTAGCTATCATCACAATGCACAGCATCAACCTTTAACGGAACCAGTAAAGGCCCCCCCAACGACATAGCGTTGAGCAATCAGAAATACAATCGCCACAGGCACTACCATGATGAGCCCGAATAACGCCGCTTCAGCTTGTTGATAACCGACCATCACACCGGGGCTGGGATTGAATCCAGGGCGGAGGGCGGAAGTCGCCGCAACAAATTGCTGAATTCCAACTGGCAGGTTGAAGAGGCTATTGTCATTCAACAAAACATAGGGGCCAAAGAAATTATTCCAATTGGTATTGAAATTAATGAAAGCGAGCAAGCCCAACAATGGAGTCGCAAGCGGTAAGGCAATGTGCCAGAACAATTGCGCCTCAGAACAACCATCCACTCGCGCCGCATCAAGCAGATCGCGCGGTAGACTCGAGGCGTAATAGATATAGGTCAAATATGTGCCGAAGGGGAAAAAAGCAGATGGCAAAATGACAGACCACTGAGTATTGATCAAATGGAACAGATTCAGTTCCATAAACATGGGCAATACCAGAGCCGAGGGTGGCAACAACATGGTGATCAATGTCAACCAAATTAATAGACGACGACCTGGAAAACGAGAAACAGCCAGAATGTAACCAGCAGGGATGCTAATCGATAGTGATAAGGCTAATGCCCATATCACGTAACGAATGGAATTGAACGCCCACAATAGAACTTCGCCATCTTGATATTCAACAATTCTCTGCCATGCTTCCTGAATACGTTGGAACGAACCAAAGGCCAAGGGTCTCATCTCAAGAAGTTGAGGCGCACTTTTAGAAGTTGCCAACACGAGCCATAATATGGGAATAAAGAAGTATGCAGCGAACAGCAACAGCACTCCCCAACGCAACCCAAATCCCAAAACTCCCATATCGCCGCCAGTTTTCATCCAAAAAGTTTTCAACTTTTGTTGAAATGTTGGGCGAGAATCTGATCGCAAGGTATCGATTTTAGACATTCATCACTCTCCTTACTCTTCAATATTAAAAAAGCCGGTCCAGCGGATGATCATGTATGCGGCTCCCAAACCAATCAACAACAAGATCAATGAAAGCGCAGAAGCGGCGCCAAAATTCCCCATCTCAAAGGCAAAGTTGTAGGCCAATTGATTTGGCGACCAAACCGTTGGTACATTACCGCCAACACCGAGGTTGTTACCACCACCTAAAATCTGCGGTTCTACGAACAATTGCACATTCCCTGCCAAGATCAGAATAAATTGATAAATGATATAAGGGCGGATAAGCGGAATTTTGATGAGCCACACTTTTTGCCAGGCATTAGCGCCATCAATGGTAGCGGCCTCCAACACCTCCGTTGGAATAGCTTCCAACGCACCGTATTGGATCGCGATCCACATACCTGCGCCAGAGAAAAAGCCAACGAGTGTGAAAATTGTAGGTAAGCTGCCGTCATAGATCACATCATTGGTTAATTGAAAACCCATACGATGTAGAAGAGTCTGAAAGGGACTGATACTGGGGTCCAGCATGAAAATGGCAACCAACACCAACACAGGACCAGTCACTGCACCGGATACAAAATACAGGGTACGTAAAGCAGTCGATAATGGACCGGGGCGCATTTGTAACAAGATTGCCAATATGATGACCATGGCAATCCCAAGCGGCACCGAGATAATCAGGAATTCTGCGATGTTACCGAAAGTAAAGGCAAAGCGAAAATCCTTGAAAACAGCCAGATAGTTACCAAAGCCTGCTGAAAAATATTTCGGTAGACCCGTACTGAAATCTGCAAAACTGAGTACTAGTGCATAGAGACCTGGGCCAAGACCAAATGCCAACATAACCAAGAAATATGGCAACACGAACAGGTAGGCAGTCAAACGGCGCCAAATGGTAAAACTTGCGAAACGCGGCTTATTCAGAGGGATGGAAGAAGTTTGATTAGTCACGAAAAACTCCTGTGGACTGCATCTTTCCAGAAAAGACAGAGGCGGGGCGCGTTTCTATAAACCTGACTTATTCGAAACGCGCCCATTACATCAGAATAAGAGAGTCGAGAGACCCTCTTATTCTGAAACACTACTACTTAGTTACTTCGACTAGATACCCCTGAGTTTCTGCCAATGGGGCCAACTTGTCTGCCACATCAGGCAATATCGATTCAACTGATCTCTTTTCCTGTAGCCCTGTTTTGACAGCTTCACTTAATGGAGCTATGAGGTCAAAGCGCGGCCACTTGTCCAACGGACCAATGTCAGTCGCAGCCTGTTGGTAGACCGGGAAAGGATCATTGGCGAAGAGTTCGTTGGTCTTCATTGATTCTTGGAACAAATTTTGGATGGGTTTGTAAGCTGGGAAATTGGTGGTCCCTGCCCAGAAACCTGGGTCAGTGGTAACCCACTGGATAAAGTCCACAGCCAGCTTGGGGTTCTTCGTATGGCTGGAGACAGTCCATGCCGCGCCACCCATGGCTGGGGTTATGGCTTTCTCATCGTCTTTCCATTTCAATGGATTTGCAACTCCGAGTTGCTTTTCAGATGTCTTATACCAGGAACTATTCTCGTTACCGCCGAAGACACCGAACATCCAGGCCGGGCCCGGCATCGCTAACAGTTTGTTACTTGAAACAACAGAGGCGAATTCAGCGCTGAAATAATCGGTATTGAACATCGTACCATTTTCCAGCATATGGTCGACCAATTTTGCAGCGCGTACACAACGCGGGTCTGTCATATCGATCTTGAGAGTGGCATCGTTCACCAACTCGTGAGAGGGACAACCGCTAGCGTCAAAATAGCTGATGAATGTCCAACCATCACCCCATGTTCCCAAGTAATAACCAGGATGTTCTGCAGCAACCTTATCACTGAGTTCCTGGTATTCCTCCCATGTTGTGGGTACGGTATAACCGAACTCATCCATGAGTGGCTTGTTATAGTACAACACAAACATAGCTAAGTCATAGCGCAGGCAGTAGACCTTGTCACCAAATGTACAGCCATCCATGCCGGTATAGCCGCTGAGTACATCAGCAGGTACCCATGGCTTGAGATCAAGCGGGAAGTGATGTGCATCATCAGCCACACGCCCAACGAGGCGGGGTTCTGCAAAAACTACATCTGGCCAGCCTTGGTTCGTATTATTGAAGAGCAGAACTTTCGCCGGGAACTGCTCACGATCCACAGTCACTGCCTTGAGAAGCTTGGCTTTATCTGGATGTGCCGCGACATAAGCATCAAAAGCAGGTTGACGATCCGCATCAATCCAAACTGTGATAGGAGCGTTATCATCATAAGGATTCTCGGTAGGTACAGGGGTGGTAGTAACCACAATTGTTTCCCCATTAACAATCTTGGTGACCTCAATTTGTTGCGGCGTCGCCGGAGCGCCACAGGCGGCCAAAACCATTGATATCACAGTCAGAAACAGAACATATTTCAAAATTTGCTTGGACATTGTTTCTCCTCGAATGAAATTAGAATAGGTAGCTTAAACAAACGACAATAGAGGGCGCAAGGTTTTTTATTTAGTATTTTGTATTCTCCTTTCTAGCTTCCTATGTTTAACGGAAAGCAATGGTAGAACTGGAAACGTGCGTACGAAAGAAATTGAGCTGGTTCGACATACCAATTACAGCTACGGAAGATGAATTTGGTGTTCTCACCTCTTCATCCTATTCCTAAGGGGCGTTGGAAACGCTTGTATGGTAACGTTGTCACATACAGATAAAAAAATCTTTCTCCTACTTTATTTTTCACTATTCCTCAACGGACCAACGGATTCACGCTGGATAATTTCAGTGCTTAAAATAATTTCATGGAAATCTTCTGACAGATCCCCAGAAATACGTTTTAGTAGTAGCTCAGTTGCTGAGCGCCCCATTTCGTATGCAGGTTGTCTGGCAACTGTTAGAAATGGTCTAACCAACATGGATTCAGGCAAGTCATCAAAACCAACTACAGAAACATCCCCCGGTACATCCGCTTTCAAATCATGCAACGCTTTAATGATCCCAATCGTAATAAAGTTGTTAGCTCCAAATATAGCTGTTGGTTTAGGTGTGCGATTCATTGCCTGATATGTAAGTTCGTATCCGCTTTTTTGGTTAAAAGCCCCATAATAAATCAATTCGTTTTTGCTTAGCCCAGCTTCTGTTAGTGCCTGTTGATATCCGGTGACACGATCTACTGAAGTAGAAACTTCCTTAGACCCCGTAATCATTGCTATATGTTCATGGCCCAGACCGATAAGGAGCCTTATCAAATCTCTTGCACCATTTTCCGAGTCTGAACGAACAAAATCTGTCTTTGCTCCTGAGACACGGCGATCAAGCACAACAACTGTAACACCATTTGATTCCAGAAATTTAATGATCTTTGCATCACCACGTGCAGGGACCAACAGAACACCATCTATCTGTCTCTGTGCCAATATATTGGCATATTTCTCTTCTTTATCTTCAGATTCATCTGTGTTGCAATAAACGACTGTATAACCTAATTCCCCCGCAACATCCTCAACGCCTCTAGCCATCAGTGTAAAGTATGGATTTGTGATGTCAGTGACGATTAATGCCAACGTATGTGTTCTTTTTGAGCGAAGACCCCGTGCTATCGTATTTGGAACATACCCTAATTCTTTAACCGCCGCTTCAACACGTTCTCGTGTAGATTGGCTGATATACCCCGAATTATTAATGACTCGAGAGACTGTTATAGGGGCAACACCGGCTCGCTTTGCTACATCAAGTACTGTTGGCATTTGACCTTTATCTACCAAACCAAGCTTATACCGAGAATATGACAACGTTATCAGGTAACGTTGTCATATTCTCACTCTTTTTCTCACGTTTGTCAAGAGGTGACTGTCAATTTTCGCATCCCCACCTAACTTTTGGCCTGTTTCAGACTAATCAGCTTTTCAATCGCTGATGCTTCGGTTGTTCTATATATCATGTGTAGAACACGCGCTTGAGTTATCTTGCTTGTATCCCCCAAATAATCTCCACGTTCATTTAATATTTTTGGGGTGGTAACTCAAACGGGCTATTAGAAATGGAATATGAACCGGAAGAAAAATCCACATCTAACATCGCCCAATGATCTCCATTCTCCCAGCGCATCGCAATTTTGGAAACACTAATTTCAGGCATACTGAAAGACCCATCAAAAGCGGGATGACAATTACGAAAGCGAATTAGTTCGAATAGCGATTGAACAACAGGCCGTTGGATGGCTGAAAGAATCTCTTCAGATGAATAATAATGTCGGTTGATATCACGACCGACACTACTTCTAGCCAGCAAGGTCATATCGTTCTCACCCGCCAATAAGCCTACATAATATACCTGTGGCACGCCGGGAGCAAAGAACTGTATTGCACGTGCCAGCAAATAATCATTGTCATTACGTCCGAGAGCATCATAAAATGTACAATTCACTTGATACAGATCTAAATTGGATGCTGCTCCACCGGTAGCCAAACGGCTTTGTCCGTTAGTATTGGTATGGATTTTTTCGACCAGAGCATCCAATTCTTCTGGTGAGATTATGCCAGGACGTCTTTCTGGATCTGCACTATCAGCTCCGATATCTATCACACCTATACCATCGTGCGTATCCAAGACAGTGATGGCATTGCGTGGACTGATTTCCAGCCACTCTTTCAAATAACGAGCAGTACGGTTGAATATCGCATGCAACACAAGGGGAGGAAGTGCAAAATCATAAACACGATCCACCTGTTTAGCAATTTCAATCTGCCTGCGGAAGTATGAATGGATTTCAACAAGTATTTCGATATCTAAAGCTGCTGCCTGATTGGCAAGGGACTCAATAAAATCAAATGTTTCTGGAATCATGAAGCAGCTAGATCCTGCTTTTTTGATGGCATATCCTACAGCATCCAATCGCACCATTCTGATGCCATTGTCATGTAACGTTTGCAACACAGATTGTAAGTACGCTTGTCCTTGCGGGTCAGTTACATTGATATCGATCTGTTCTTTCGAGAAGGTGGTCCATAGTAAGCGTTTTTGATTGTTCTTTAGGATGGTATATGAAAAGGGTAGACCTGGCCGTGGTCGATAAATAGTCATTAGATCGGCTTCGGTGGCGCCATTCGGAAAAATGCTGGACATGGTGAGAAACATACCCTTGTAAATGGACGCATCCCCTTTTTCAGAATAATCCAAAAACTGTGGTGAGGATGAGGACACATGATTAACGATCAGGTCCGCCATCAGATCCACATCCTGTCCCAAGCTCTTGATATCCGTCCAATCCCCAAGATGCGGGTCAATTTTAGTGTGATCGACAGGGTCAAAGCCGGCATCGGTACCATGAATAGGATAATAGAATGGGAGGATATGAACACCACCAAACAGCCCAGCAAGCGGCCCCTTCAATAATTGATGTAGGGTCTTTAAATCACCTCCACCCAAACGGTCTGCATAAGTGATGAGTTGTACGTTGTTTTTCATGCGGGATATCTCTGCCGTAATGTGTTATGGGTAAACTCCAGAAACTGATTTCTGAAATACACCACTTATTTCGTTTCGTATTGTTTGCTATATCAAGTTTTGATCTAGCAAAATATGGTCAGCTAAATTTATTCTTACAACTTCATAAAGAATTGAAAAGCTTGATCTTGAAAACCCGGCAATGGTTCATGCCCAAAATCAGGATATATTGCCATTCTCTTGGATGAGGTAATCTTGTTATAGACTGCAAATTGCGTGGACGGAGGACAAATCGTGTCCATCAAGCTAATTCCCCAAAATACTTCTGCCCGGATACGTGGGGCCAGAAATTGAATATCTATATACCCAAGTTTCTCGAATATTGCTGTTTCCGATGTGTGCATAGGGTCTGAATGGCGGAAGTACTCCTGCAATTCTTTGTAAGCATCTTTTGCATGGTCCATTTCCCATACCCGAAGGTAATCGCTCAGGAAAGGGTAAAACGGCGCAGCAAGTTTGATACGTGGCTCCAAGGCGGCACAAGCTACGGTCAATGCACCTCCCTGGCTTCCGCCCATGGCACCGACTCTGTTGGCATCCACATCAGGCATTTCCATGACGATCTTTGCAAGTTGAGCAGTATCAAGGAACACTTGGCGAAAAAGCAATTTCTCCGGAGAACCCTTCAACGCATCATCCAAGCCACGGATAATATGTCCATGAAGGGTATTTCCAATTACGCTTCCATGATCTTCTGATAATCCTGCTTGCCCACGACAATCTAGTGCGACGACAGTAAATCCGGCATTCACATAACCAAGCTTATCAAACCAATCACCGGCATCGCCTGTATAACCATGAAATAACAACACAGCAGGATGTTGAGATGGCGCCTTTATGGGACGCAACAATTTGGCATGTACACGTGCACCTCCCACGCCGGTAAAAAACAAATGAAAGCACTCCGCATTGGGTGCCTGAAAATCAGCCGCTACCAATTCGACTTTCGGCTCAATGGACTGCATTTCAGCCAATCCCTGATCCCAGAAAGAATCGAAATCAACTGGACGCGGATTTTTTCCAAGATAATGTTTTAGTTGTTCAATGGGTAGGTCAAAGGTCAGAGGCATTTTCAGATCCTATTCTCTTGCTCATCCTTTGACTGCGCCTTGAAGCAAGGCTGTGAGGATCTGGCGCTGAAACAGCACGAAGACAATAAGGGTAGGTACTAGAATCAATATTGTGCCAGCGCATAACAGAGGAACATCGGTTGCATAGTGGCCCTGAAATGCTCCCAACGCACCGGCCATTGTTCGTTGCGATGGATCCTCGACAAGCACTAATGCAAGGAGAAACTGATTCCATGTCCAGATAGACATGAGGATTCCAAGTGAAGCGATCGGTGCCTGAGCTAACGGTAGGTGGATACGACGGAACAGATCCCAAGTGGTGGCGCCATCAACACGGGCCGCTTCCGAAACTTCAGCCGGCATGTTGACGAAGTGGGCGCGCATCCAGAAGACAGCAAACGGCATATACAAGGCGATCAACGGCAGTGCAATTGCAAGTTTAGTGTTGTAGAGTCCCACCGCCCTCTCAAGGATGTAGATGGGGATAATGATCCCTTGAAACGGTAAAGTCAAACCGAACACAAACAATGTCAAGAGTACGCCCGAGCCGGGGATTCGTAAAAGGCCAATAGCAAACCCGGCCATCGTCGAGATGATAAGAGCCGCCGGCACAACGGTGAGAACAATGCGTGTGCTTGATATGAGAAGCGTGGTCATATTCGCCACTTTAAATGCATCCACAAAGTTGCCCCACTGCGGATGTTCAGGCCATTCGAGACCACCAGGAACAGTACCGGATGGATGTAGGGCGGTCATGAAGATACTGATAAAAGGCAAGATCGTAAACGTCATCAGCACCAGAAGAAGCATCCGTCCTGCAAAGAGTTCGCTTCGGCTAATCTTCATTACTTCACCTCCTGGTTCAGGCGTTGGATCGGGAGGATAATCAAGACAACAAGAATCATGAGCATGACTGCCAAAGCAGATGCCAAACCAATATTTCGTTGAGAGAACGCAAGGATATAGATCTGGAGACCGGGGACCGACGTTGCATTACCAGGCCCACCGGCTGTTGCCACGTAGACAATATCAAATGTGGCAAGTGCGGCAATTACCGTGACAGTCAGGCATACACCGATCTCATGCCTAAGAAGAGGAACTGTGATCGCGGTAAACTCCGTAAACCAACTGGACCCATCGATTCTGGCCGACTCATAAAGAGCTGGGTCCACCTTCGATATGCCTGTCGACAAAAGAACAGTACAAAAACCGAGTAACACCCAAACGCCGATGATGCCAACGGCCGACAGTGCCCAGTCGAAGTCGCCCAACCAGGCGCGGGTGATCGAACCAAGACCAATGATCTTGAGTAACTGATTGATTAGGCCTGAAAGAGAGAACAGCCAACCCCAAATGATGCCAGCTGCGACGAGTGCTATAACCTGTGGAAGGAATAGAACGGTTCGGGCAACCTCCCCAAACCGCCCGGTTGCCACGCGATTGATCACACTTGCAACGACAAGGCCAAGTCCCACAGGAATGAAACTGAACCACACAACCAACCAGAACGCATTGAAAATCGTCCCAAGCAGGTCAGGCACTTGGAAAACAGTTATATAGTTCTTCAACCCGACCCATTTCATCGGACCAACACCGTTCCAGCGATGAAACGAATACACGATGGTCAACAGGAAAGGCACAAGCACAAAACCCGCGTACATGAGCAAAGCAGGGAGGACAAACAGCCAGCCAATAAAGGTCTCTCGGCGGACCCAGTTACTTGCAGGGGTGCGCTTGGATACAGAGAGAGCCGCAGGATGATTATTATCTACTGTCATAATCAATGTTCTCAGAATTATCTGGCAGGAGAAGGCACCATACTGCGGCCCTCACACTACTTATATATTATTGAGCAAGTTCCCGTTCGTACTCAGCTTGAACGGCCTTGAGGAGACCGGCGGCATCTTGCTGACCACCGACCATTTTTTGAAGTTCAGGAGTCCAGCCTTGAGCGAAGATAGAGCTTGTCGCGTTGGCAATGAAGTCCATCGCGCCGCCATCTGCACCCATTACTGGTCCAGCGGCAAGTGTCTCAGCCGTAACCGAGCCGGAAGCAACGGTAGGCATCGTAGCGTCAGATGGACCACCGGGGTTGGAACCACCGACGGCAACGTCAATCTGGCGAGCCGCATCGTTCGTCGCAACCCAGTTTAAGAAGAATGCTGCACAATCGGGGTGCGCTGCCTTAGCCGCTATACCAAAAGTCAATGGAGCAGACATGGCCGCAAACTTACCACCAGCCTCAGCAGGCGGCATCAAGAAGAACCCAACATTTCCGGGCAAGGCCGCATCATAGCCAGCATTTTGCCAATCGCCATTGAAGGTAAACACGCCTTCGCCCTTACCGAAACGAGCGGCAGCATCAGTGTATTCAATGGCATTGATGTCAGACGGGAAGTAACCAGCCTTAATCCACTGTTCAAGGTGTTGGGCAGCGATGAGGTTCGTCGGTGTATCGATCGTCGCGCCAGCTTTTCCATAGATCCAATCATTGATCGGTTCGACTGGGCCGTAAGCAGCCATCAGTTGCTGTAACGGGAAAGCGAGTCCCATACCACTCTTGGCGCTACCCCACATCATGATCGGCTGGAGCCCGGCAGTCTTGGCCGCGGCAAGCAAACTCTCGAACTCAGCAACGGTCTTCGGCGGTTCGGTCATGCCGATCTGTGCTGCCAAGGTTTTGTTATAAAAGACACCGGTCAAACTATAGTTGAGACCCATCGCATAGAGTGTTCCAGAGCCGCGGACGCCATCAGCGTCAATGCGATTCTGGTTGAGTTGAGGCACCGGCCAATCGTTCCACCCAAAAGCGGTGGCATAGCCGTCAAGGTCCATGAGCAACCCATCTTTAGCGAAAGAAACCATTGTTGGCAATCGGAGCAGGTCAGGTGCATTGTCACTCGCAAGCACAAGTGGCGTCGAAGTGATTAGATTTGCAAACTGGTCCTGACTGATATCCCAAGTCACATTCGGGTACTGCTTGGTGAACTCTTCAGCCAGTTTGAAAGGCAAGTCAAAGCCGGTTTCGAAAGTGGCTTTGAGGACGACAGGATCGGTCCCACAAGTTGGCATTCCAGCTGAGATTTCAGTGGCGGCTACAGGGGCTTCAGTGGATACAGGAGCTTCTGTAACCACAGGAGCCTCAGTGGCAGATGGAGCAGTAGCTGTTGCCGGCCCCCCACAGGCAGAAAGAAGCAGCGAGGTCAGAACTAGCAGGCTTACCAAAGACCAAAGTACGGATTTCTTATTCATATCTCTTTCTCCTTTTATAAGCGTAGAAATGGATTCAATAGTGGCTAGGTTTTTTAATTTAGTGTAAGTCAACCTCCTGAAACTTGAATAGGGGGATAGGCATAGGCCTGTGTTACTAGTATCTTGAAACTAGTTTCATAAATAAGTGTACGCCTTTTCAATGCGAGTGTCAATATCCAGTTTTTATGTTGTTTGGCGTTCGATTAAAGTGAGGGGGATTTTGACGTGCCTTGGAGAGATGGACGGAGATTCGATTTGCGCAAGTAATATCTCCACAGCCAGTTTTCCAGACTCGTCCAAGTGTTGAGAAATAGTTGTAAGACCTGCATATTCTGCATAATCAAGATCATCGAACCCAACGACAGCCAATTGTTCTGGTACCTTGATATTCAATTGGCGAGCAGCCTTGAGTACTCCTAACGCTTGGAAATCCGTTGCAGCAAAAATGGCCGTTGGAGGCTCAGGCACACCAAGAAGTTCGATGGCAACCTGACGGGTTTGTTCCTGAGAATAAGGGGCAAGACAGACAAAGGTTTCCGGCAACTCAACATGCGCATCCTTTAGAGCTTGCCGAAATCCGTTTAAGCGTAAGCTAACAGGGTGAATGGAATATTCGGGTAAATCAGTATCACCTAAAAAGGCGATTCTGCGATGACCCTTCTCCAACAAATAGGTGGCGGCCAAATGACCGCCTTTCACATCATCAATCTCAACACAATTTAATTTAGGATGTGGGTATTCAATAAGCACGGTGGGCAGTCCCCCATCTATCAGGCGGCGTGCTTCAGTGTCCCTAACTGGCAATGAAAGAATGATGAGACCATCCAAGTTACCAGTCAATGGCAAACTGGAAAGATACCCCTGCAAATGATTGCTAGAATCAACTGTATAAACGACCAACTCATAATTCTCAGGGGATAAAGCTTGGGCAATCCCGCGTAGCCGTTGTATAAAAGATGGCGCAGTAAAAAAGGGAGTAATGACACCAATTCGTCCGGTATGTTGCAGGGACCGAGCTCGAGCCTCTGCTTTGGGAACAAAACCCAACTTGTCAATTGCAGCTAACACCTTCTCTCGAGTTTGGGAGCTAACTTTGTCTGGGGTATTGAGAATACGAGAAACAGTTGTAGGGCTTACTCCGGCGTATTTGGCAACATCATAGATAGTAGGTTTATTTTGCGCAGACATGTTAGCATCCTAGTTTGAAAGAATTTTCAGTTTAACATATCGCGTGGAGGCGCGTCAATAGCAATAGAAAATCACTGGCAAAACAGCATGCCTAATAAGAATCCACAGGCTAATTGTGAAAACCCTACTACCCCATCATTAACTTCGGACGATATTGCAAGGCCTCCGCCAAATGCGTGGACTGGATCTCTTCACTCCCCGCCAAATCTGCGATTGTGCGCGCAAGCTTCAGGATACGATGATAGGCCCTTGCCGATAGGTTCATCTGACTCATCGCCGCACGCATCAAACTCTGACCTTCATCCTGCAGCTTGCAAAATTGCCTTATCTCCCCGACGCGCATGTCGGCATTACAGACAATATCTGACGAGCCGTTACTGGAGAATCGTTTATTTTGGATATTCCTTGCAGCTTGTACCCGGGCTCGAATCGACTTGCTAGACTCCCCAACTCTATCTCCACTCAACTTTTCGTAATCAACTCTTGGAACTTCAATATGAATGTCAATACGATCGAGCATAGGGCCTGATATTCGTTTTTGATATTTGGTTACCACCGGCGCGGCGCAAGTACAGGGCTTAAGTGAATCGCCGTAATATCCACAAGGGCAAGGATTCATTGCCGCGATCAATTGGAAGTTTGCAGAAAAAGTTAATGACCCTTTAGCGCGGCTGATGGTGACCACCTTATCTTCCATGGGTTGGCGCATTACTTCAAGGACGCGGCTCCCAAATTCAGGAAATTCATCAAGAAATAAAACGCCGCGATGTGCTAATGATATTTCCCCAGGTTTAGGGATGTTGCCACCACCGACTAACCCTGCATGGCTAATAGTATGGTGTGGCGAACGAAATGGGCGATGCTTGATCAATGGAGTGCCCACAGGAAGTTGATCGGCTACAGAGTAGATACGAGTCACATCGAGCGATTCTTCAATGGACATTTCAGGTAATATGCTAGGCATGGCACGCGCAAGCAGAGTCTTACCAGCGCCTGGTGACCCGACCATCAAGATATTGTGTCCACCGGCTGCCGCGACCTCAAGCGCACGCTTTACATGTTCCTGTCCTTTAATTTCGCTGAAGTCTGTTGGAGTAAAGAGTGATTCAAGAGTATCGCCTATGGAGGGTTGATAAGGCTCAATTGAACGGCGACCAGACAAATGGTCGTAGAGATCCGCAAGCGTTCGGACGGGATACACTTCGAGACCGGGGATCAAGGCCGCTTCAGGCGCATCCACCTCAGGGACGAACATCCGCTTGTATCCAGTGGAACGTGCGGTTGCGGCCATGGGTAGAACTCCGCGTGTATGACGGACTACACCATCTAGGGAAAGTTCACCGACAACAAGTGTGTTTTCCACTGTTTCTTGTGGGAGTCGACCAGACAGGATGATAATGCCAAGGGCAATGGGCAGGTCGTAAGCAGGGCCTTCTTTGCGGATGGATGCAGGGGAAAGGTTGACAACGATACGGTGGCGGGGAAAATGCAAGCCAGCGTTCTTGATGGCGGTTTGCACACGTTCGCGACTCTCTTGCACGGCGGCATCGGGCAGGCCAACAATAATCACCGCAGGTAGACCATTGGAGTAGTCCACTTCGACTTCGACTATGACACCCTCAAGCCCAATCACGGCACAGGAAAATACTCGTGCAAGCATGATGGGAGTTTAGACGAGGCGGGGTGAAATGTCAATTGGGGATGTCAAAATCATATGGCTTACTGTAAAAGACTTAAGTTGTCCCATTATGGTAAACTTTGGCTCGCAATTTGAGCTTGAAGCAAGGATTAGCCATGGAAGTTTCTGAAAAAAACATCATTTATGACAGTGCCAATCGTGTATCTCCAGCATTGGAAGAATTACAGGGTATTTTCCAGTATCGAGATTTGATTTTTCAATTAGTTCGCCGAGATATCGTCACAAGATACAAGCGCTCTGTACTTGGCATAGCATGGACGATGCTTCAGCCATTGGGAATGATGGCAATCATGACAATTGTGTTCTCGAATTTATTTCATTCAATAAAAGGGTATCCAACGTATATATTAAGTGGACTAATCGCTTGGACTTTTTTCTCGCAGACTACTACTGCTGCGATTAATCAAATTGTCTGGGGCGGTACGTTGTTTCGCCGTATCTATTTGCCTCATACCGCTTTCGCTGTATCGGCTATCGGCACCGGTGTTGTAAATCTGGCACTTTCACTTGTTCCATTAATTTTAATTATGTTGGTAACAGGCACGCCGATTCACTTTAGTATTCTTTTTGTCCCTATAGCAATGGTTTTTCTTGCGGCATTTGCTCTTGGCGTTGGCTTAATCCTTTCCACTCTAGCTATTTATTTTCCAGATGTAGCAGAAATGTACCAAATTATTTTGGTAGCTTGGATGTATTTAACGCCAATCATCTACCCCGAAGATATTTTGCCTGAAGCATATCGCTTTTGGATCACAAATTTGAATCCAATGTATCATATGATTCGAGTTTTCCGCATGCCTCTTTACAATGGAATACTTCCAGCTTGGGGCGAATTAGCGATAGCAGGGGTAATTGCCACAATAACATTAATCGTTGGTTGGCTTTTCTTCTCTCGGAAGGCCGACGAATTTGCATATCAAGCTTGAGACCACAAAACATGTCACTTTTTGAAAATAACGAAACTACCATTCGTCTAGAAGATGTATCTGTGCAATATCGTCTACCTGAAGAACGGATCGGGACGTTTAAAGAGTACGCCATCCGTGTGCTTCAACGGCGAGTAAAATTCAACAGCTTTTGGGCCCTGAAGGGTGTCACTATTGATATTGCAAAGGGCGAAATTTTTGGTTTTATTGGGCGCAATGGAGCAGGCAAAAGTACTCTTCTCAAGGTAATTTCACGAGTCTTAGTTCCAACTCATGGACGGGTTTGGATAAAGGGAAGAGTTTCACCGTTGTTGGAATTGGGCGGGGGGTTTCACCCCGAATTAACTGGGCGGGAAAATGTGTATTTAAATGGAACACTTCTGGGACATTCGCGCCGCGACGTTGACGAGCACATGGACGAAATTATCGACTTTGCTGAACTTGGAACATTTATTGATGCTCCATTAAGGACTTACTCTAGCGGTATGGTTGCACGTCTTGGCTTTGCAGTGGCAACAACTTGGAAGCCAGAGATTCTTATCCTGGACGAGGTATTATCAGTAGGAGATGAAGCATTTCAATTGAAATGTCAACGAAGAATGGAGGCCTTTCGTCAAGAAAAGGTCACGACCTTAATTGTTACTCACAGCATGCAAACCGTGGAGACGCTTTGCACACGTGCTGCTTTGATCGACCATGGTGTTATAAAAACGGTTGGTTCCGCAGAAGAAGTAATAAAAGCCTACAGGCAAAGTTCTTAAAGATATTTTTACCAAGCTTGGGATTAGTTCCAAACAACTAACAAATATGTAGGTCGATACAGTCTTAAGGCATCAGTATCGATACGTACACATTTTTGCTAGACAGGTCAAAAAACACTTAATTTAGATGACAACGTTTTTACTTAATCTATATTTAATAATTCCCAAAATCCTAATTAACCACTTTGTAATTCCCCAAAAACAAAAAAATCTTCTAGTCCCTTAATGCATGGTTATAATGGTTATCATTGATTTTATAGCCTATCTAGTAACCTGAAAATCAGAGAACTTGGAGAAAGACAATGAAATACTCAAAACATTTATTCTTACATATATCAGGACTGCGGATGCTCCTGGTACTGGCAGTTGTGACATCTACTCTCGGCTTGTGGGGAACTGGTATTGCCCAAGCGGCTACATGTTTCAACCTTACTATCATATTCAGCCCAAGTGCAGGTGGCACGGTAAATGCAAACCCGCTTTCTGACCCTACTTGTGGAGGAAGTGGTTATACATCAGGCACAGTTGTTACATTAACAGCCACTCCTAACTCACAATATATCCTTCTAGGTTGGGCAGGGACAAACAGTGCATTTTCTAATCCCACCACCGTCACTATGGACGCGAACAAATCTGTAACCGTAAAATTTGTTCCTAAAAATGATGCCATAGGCAATGCAACGTTGATAACCGGTTTAACCTATCTCGATATCGTTAACACAACAGAAGCCCTTGACGACGATTCATTTAACCCACCTTCAAGAGGGCCTTGCACAGATTCTGACACGCCAACTCTCAAAGAGGGTTTTAAATCGCTCTGGTACAAGTACACCCCTCCTGAAAAGCAGTCCATACAAGCGGATACATTTGGCTCAGTTGAGACTGAGAATTCTCAATCTTTAGACACTTATATTGTTATATGGAAAAAGGTCAGTGTAGACCCAGCCCCGCTTAGTTTAGAGCTCGTCAGATGTAATGATGATACTGACGGCGTAAATTCAAGAATATCTTTCTTAGGTGATCAATCTACCACCTACTATTTTGAAGTTGCACAATATAATGGCGATGTAGGAACATCAAATACATACACATCCAAACCCGCCAACATGATATTCAATGTCAATATTACAAACACTAGTGCTACGATTGGCGGAGGGCAATTGAGAAATTACTACATTGCATCTCAAGGCATAGTTGCAGATCGTTATGGAACTAATGGCGGGCCGGTCCATGTATTTAGCCCTACTGGGCAAAATATCTTTACAAGCCAACGGGCCATCTATGGAAGTAGCTTTAATTCTATTGTGGGGTTCCCCGCTAATCAATTGACAACAGAATACTGGTTCACGAGTTACGATGATCTTGGAATGATCACGTATCTCGTTATCGGAAATCCAAGCACAACCGAAACAGCGCTGGTAGATGTGTACATTGGAGGGGTAAAAAAGAACACAACACCCTATTCAATCTTACCTGGACAAAGGGTTTTTCCTCGCTACGGAATTAATGGCGGACCTGTGCGCGTGGCAAGCACAAACGGAGTAAATATATTCGCAAGCGAACGGTCAAAATATGGAAGCAGTTTTAATGAAGTGCTAGGATTCCCGTCTAATCAGCTCGACACTGAATTCTGGTTTACAAGTTACGATGATGCCGGGATGATCACATATCTAGTAATTGGCAATCCAAGTACAACTGAAACCGCACAAGTAGATGTATATATTGGGGGGGTAAAACAAAATACAACCCCATATTCCATTTTACCTGGTCAAAGGGTTTTTCCACGCTACGGAATTAATGGCGGACCTGTGCGCGTGGTAAGTACAAATGGGGTGGACATTTTTACAAGTGAACGAACAAAATACTCTAGCAGTTTTAATGAAGTATTAGGTTTCCCCTTGCTCCAGGCATCTACAGAGTTATGGTTCACATCATTAGATGACGCCAACATGATTACCTACCTTGTAATCGGTAACCCAAGCACAACTGAAACTGCACAAGTGGATGTGTATATAGGAGGTGTGAAAAAGAACACCACACCCTATTCGATTTTACCTGGGCAACGTGTTTATCCGCGCTATGGGATTAACGGAGGCCCGGTACACATAGTCGTCACAAATGGAGTAAAGGTCTTTGCAAGTGAGCGAACAAAGTATTTAAGCAGTTTTAACGAAATTCTCGGAATTCCATTTGAACGCATCACTACAGATTACTGGTATACATCACTAGATGATGTGGGTATGATTACTGAGCTAGTCATTAGCGCGCCATAAATCAAGGCCTAAAATAAATTAGACTTCAGTGAAACAGGCATAAAACTGTACTGAAGTCTAATTTACATTATTAGTAGTTACAACAATATCACACAAAATTTGATGCTTTTAAGTTATAAAACGTTCAAGTTTTGATGTTTCTTGCATTTATTATTTTTGTTAACTCAACAACTGTTTCTAACGGATCACTGAAAGGGATTTGTTTACGGATAAAAGGTTTAAAATAATCAAAAAGGGGAGGTCTAGCAAAATTCGATGCAAAAACAAAGCCATCATAAGACGTAGTCTCATAATCAAAACCAGAGGCCACCTCAACTCTATAACCAAAGTATTCAAGTTTTTCAACAACCTTCACATGAATATCCTGTGAATGTGTTGATATAAAAGCATAATGGATCAACCCTTTTTTCAAAGTATCAGAACTTCCATCTAACATTTCGATCTCAAAGCCTTGAATATCTGAGTGTAATATACTTAAAGTTTTAAGTCCGTTATTCATCATAAATTTATCGACCTCAAATTGCCCACAAGCAACATATTCCTGAATAAACTCACCAACACAGTTATTCAATTGAAAATTATATTTTCCAGCTTGTATGTTCACTTCATTTGGCTCTACAAGATATACAGATGCTTTAGGATGAATTTTTTTTAGCCACATTGAATAGTGGCCCCAATAAGCTCCGAGTTCAAGCATTGATGAATTATCCGGAAGCACATTCATCAACTCCTGAAAAACATATTCTTCAAGAGGCTCATGAACGCCTCTATTAATAACAAGAATGTCACTAAAGTTTTCATAATAAGAGTATTGCCCTCTCAAAGGAACTTTATTCCCGTTATGAAGATAGACAAGGTCCTTATCAATCATACCGGCAAGAGGGTGCCTCTTAATCAGCAAATTCAATGGATCTGACACGATCTCGCGAAACCTT
Organism: Candidatus Defluviilinea proxima; assembly: GCA_016721115.1. Classification (NCBI taxonomy): domain Bacteria; kingdom Bacillati; phylum Chloroflexota; class Anaerolineae; order Anaerolineales; family Candidatus Villigracilaceae; genus Candidatus Defluviilinea; species Candidatus Defluviilinea proxima. The sequence continues at coordinate 1,466,361 of JADKIW010000001.1, read as the reverse complement.
CCCAAAAAATCCGTTGCGTCAGCCTTAGTTTCCATTTAATAACTCCTAATGAAGTAGAATATTCTATATCAGTATTTTACTCTATGGGAAAGTATAAGTCTGTAAAACTCTCATACTGCATAACGACAACAATAAAATCTTAAGTTGTTTTTTGTTCACATATTTTTAGCGTTCATTAACTATATCATCCAAGTTGCTATACCGACTATAAAACCTTCCATCATCCCGAACAAGGCTTTTATCGAAAGAACTTCATCTCTCCCACTAGGAGCTAAGATGATGACTTTTAACGAAAAAATCGTGAGAGTTTGTTGCAAGATGGTAATTTGAGTTAAGATACAATTTAGGTAATTAACATCTTCCACTCAAGAGGGTGTGTTTACGGAGATTCTAAGCTACATGAAAAATAATTTACCAAAAATAAGTATTGTTATCCCATCCTATAATCAGGGCGTATTCCTACAATATGCATTAGAAAGCATTTTTTCACAAATGTACCCCAACCTTGAGGTAATTGTCATGGACGGAGGGTCCAATGACCAGTCACTAGATATCATTCGCTCATATAGTGAAAAACTCAAATATTGGCAAAGTCAGCCCGATGAAGGGCAGGCGAATGCTATTAATATGGGAATGCAGTACTGCAACGGAGATATTGTCTCGTGGTTAAATTCAGACGACTGGTATATCAACAATCCATTCTGGGTAATAGCCCGTGCATATCAGGAAAACCCCAAAAGTGGCTTATTCATTGGTAACGGATTTCGCCATAAAGATGGTGAATTCAGACCTTTTTGCCCTCGTCATGTTGCAATCTCAAGAGAAGTATTGAGCGAGGGGCTAGACTATATCCTTCAACCTGCAACTTTCATGTCTCGTGATGCATGGCTTCAATCGGGCGGGTTGAACACTGAGCTCCACTACGGTCTGGATTGGGATCTATTTATCAGAATTCTCGAAAAGCACTCAGCAGTTACTATCAATGAATTTCTAGCTGTAAGCAGGGAATATGAACAAACAAAAACATCATCAGGACATTTAGTACGCGCGCGAGAACTAATTGAAATTGCATCTAACAATACTTCAAAAAAAGAAATACTGGGACAAGTCTATTATTTAATGTCAGATTCAATTTATGAATTCCTTGCAATGAGTAATGAGCTTTCCACGAGCAGAGTAATACCAAACTTACCCAATATTCAACAGGAATTACTATCTATTATTGCTCAAAGTAATCGCCAAACAATAACTTTAGGTTCTTTTTTTTATCTAATGGAAACGCTACTCAGCACATGTGTAGATGAAGCCGGATACTCAGAAAACATACGCAGCTTCATTTACGCAACCATGCAAAAAATCCAACAGGAAATGAAAAAAAGATGGGACACCCCAGACCCCTTCCCAATAGAATCAGACACACAAGATAAGACCTTTATCCCCTTTGCAAGGGGTACTGAACGTTTTTCAGAAGATGCCCAAGGAGTAAAACTTTTTCCTGTAGTATCAATAATCATACCATCCTACAATCAAGCAGATTTTCTTTCAAAAACAATCGAAAGCATAATCAACCAAAAATATCCATTAACTGAAATAATCGTATATGATGGCGGATCCACGGATGGAAGTGTGGATATTCTAAGAAAATATGCACAGCATCTTGCATATTGGCAATCCGAAAAAGATGAAGGTCCATCTCATGCCATAAACAAGGGGTTTACAAAAGCGACTGGTGAAATTATTGGCTGGCTTAATTCCGACGATGTCTTAACTGAAGGCGCACTTTGGAGTATCGTAAATGAATTTATTCAGAATCCAGAAACAGAGGTTGTATTTGGTAATGCTTTATACATTGACGAACAAGACAATTTATTTCTCGCTAACCACGGGACACATAGAACTGGCTTATATTACGGAAAACTCGAGGCAATAACCAATGTTCCATTTTATTGGACCTATATCCATGCTATTCCCCAGCCAACAGTTTATTTTCGGCGCCATTTAATAGAAAAAACAGGCAACATAAATCAATCGTATCATTACATCTTCGACTTTGAGTTTTTCTGGCGTCTTCGTAAAGTCGCAAGCTTCAAGAAAATCGAAAAGACACTTGCACTATATAGAATTCATTCACGCTCGAAAACCAGCGACTGGAACAAGTTTCTTAGAGAACTCTTTCGCTTTAGTCAGCCTCTATGGCCTGAAAGAAACACGATTGAATACCAAACCACAATTACATCTCTTATTAATCATTACTTCCCTAATCATAGCCAGCTCATAAAACAGATCATTAAGCTATGCGTCGAATATAAGATAACCAGCCCTGAAAAAATTGGGGCTCCATTTTATGTTAAGAAGATTGTATTTAAAATAAAAGAGTTACTTAAAACAATTAATAACAGGGGAAAAATAATCATAAGTCGACTTAAAGCCTTGGTTCAGCATATCTCCAATAAAAAAGCACCTATAAAGAACATAGAATCACTCCAAACTGATTTGCTGAACGTAGAACATCGAGAAAGCCCAAAATATGATGTTTTGGACAGAGAAAAAAAATACACAATAACATTTTGTGGCTTTCACTATCCTTTTCACCCAGGATACTCAGGAGGTGAAATAAGAGACTTTCATATTCTACGAAAACTTCTAGAAATATCATCTCTAGATTTTTTTGCACTATGGAGTGCCCCAAAAAATAACAGAGACGACAATTTACGCTCTTACTTCCGAACGATATATGAGCCAGATATATTGAACTCTTATCTACCACATAGAATCGACATTAACGCCCTAAAAATGGATATAAAGACTCGCGCTCTTTTATGGACGAGAGAGAAAAATATTCCAATACTTGGACCAATATATCACCATGATAGTCATCGATTCGTATTCGCAAATCATGCTTATGTTATACCCAGTCTTAGCTTGGCTTTAAAGGTTACAAAACCGGATTTTCTATTTATTGGCCCTCAGCTAAACCCATTACCTCTACAAACATTCACCGTACCCACAAACACAAGACTAATATTATCTTCTTACGATGTAGAGGCCATTCGATTAGAGCGCATGGCAGCATCGAGGAGAGGATTGGCTAAGAAAGCATTGCAATTAGAAGCTCGTCGTGCTAGCGTCTTTGAACGAGACACACTTGAATATTACGATGGCATTATTGCTGTTAGTGAAACTGATAAACAATCTTATATTCAAAGGTACCAATTCGATTCTGATAGAATACTTGTACTCGACAATAGTGTTGATACTGAATATTTCTCCTACCAACCGAGAATAGAAACAGACCAACCCAATATAGTATTCATAGGTAGTTTGGGGTACTGGCCCAATCACGAGGCTGCGCAACTTTTGCTAAAAGACATAATGCCATTGGTAAGAAAGCAAATTCCAAATGCACGTGCCTGGATCGTTGGGCAATCCCCTGGACGTGAGTTACTAGAACTATCAGATGGCATTTTAAACATTGTCACCGGACAAGTTGACGATGTACGCTGCTATCTTGATATTGCGACAGCAGCATGTATCCCATTACGCACCGGCAGCGGAACTAAATACAAAGTTCTTGAAGGAGCCAGTGCCGGGGTACCCATTATATGTACACCGCTTGCTCTTGAAGGATTAAGTCTTGAGCCTAACAATCACGTTCTTGTTGGTCAGTCGAATCAAGAACTGGCTGATGCTATTATCAAGGTAGTAAAATTTCCGAAAGAGAGTCAAATACAAGTACAAAAAGCGGCAGCACATATAGAAAAGTACTATTCCTGGAATAGCAACCTCCAAAAACTCCCCCCCTGGCTTGAAACTATTCAACACTTACCTAGACGCAAATTCAAAGAATAATGTATTTTCTGCTTTGTGCATTCTAAATTAACTAATTCGTTGATAAAATAAAGTCTTGATAAAATGAAACCGGCAAGAAAGGAGTAACGAGAGACATGAATTATTTGAACAAAGCACTACAAGTTTTTCAAAGAGAGGGCCTAGCCGGGGTTACAAAACGCATCCAGTTTAAATTGGGTAAAAAAAACATTACAGAGATTCAAAGCGAGGATATGGAAATAATTAGGGAAAAACAAATCTATCAAGAACAGATAGACACTCTAAACCACTATATTGCCAACATCAATTTTCCGGGAATACAAGATTTTTATTGGTATCATGCCGTTGAGTTAGAAAACGGTATTGTCACACCGGGTGACTATGATTATCGTAATAGCCTTGATGGATTTCATTTTCCAGAAAACATGACTGGAATGAAAGTATTGGATGTAGGTTCAGCGACTGGTTTTTTTGCCTTTGAGTTTGAAAAACGAGGGGCTACTGTAACATCTGTGGAATTACCGTCGCTAGTTGAATGGGACATGATCCACAACGAAAAAGAAAATATTCTCGCCAATATGATGCATTTTCATCATACCGCTATACCTAAGGAAGCTTTTTACCGCCACCTTGATGGGCCATTTGAATTTTGCCAGGCGCGTAAGAACACATCTGTCAAACGTATTTTCTCTTCTATCTACAATTTGCGTTCTCAATTAAAGGACGACGAATCTTTCGATATTGTATTTTTGGGAGATATTTTATTACACCTCTTTTCACCCTTCATGGCTCTAAATGTAATAGCACCTTTATGTAAGTCTAAACTTATTGTCGCCACAGATCTATTTGCCACCAAGGCAGAAGTTCCCTTAATGGAGTTTCTGGGCACAAGAAGTAAAGGCAAGGACTCACGTACTTGGTGGATGTTTAACGATAAATGTATAGAAGAAATGTTGTTTAGAGTTGGATTTAGCAACGTAAAATTGGCTGGAGAATATTCAGGCATCATGCGGAGAACATGGTCGAGATATCATCGTTATGTTTTTCACGCAACAAAATAGCCCAAAAGCAATCTTCGAGCTATAATAAATAGTTTATTACCAACAAGAAACCTTTGGTATCAATGAATGACTAATTTAACGATCTTCCACATTACTCATTGGAAAGCTGGTTCCCAGTGGATTGCAGAAATTCTGAAAAACTGTGCACCTGAAAGATTTGTGCCCATGGCAATCGCAAACCCACATGGCATGGGTGGACGCGGCATATTGAATTTTTATGTATACCCTGTTAATCCAGGGAATATTTATGGGACGGTCTATCTAACACAGAGTCAGTTTCGTAGCATTATTTACGATCCATTCTGGCAGACAAAAGAACCAGAAGGATATTACTTTCGCAGAGCCGTGATAAATTGGTGGAATTACCGCATCAAAAAGAATACTTGCCGGTCTTTTGTTGTGATTCGTGACCTACGTGATACCCTAATATCCCTTTACTTCAGCGCTAAATTCAGCCACAAGATCATTACAGACCAATTGGCAGAGCTCAGACAGAAGTTAAACGATTTAGACGAAGAAGACGGGATTATGTACATGCTTACAGATGTTCTACCATCCAGTGCGAACATTCAGGCTTCCTGGATTGGAACACCAGATGTATTGATGTTAAAGTATGATGATATCCTTGGTAATGAATTTGCCTTTTTCGAGAACTTGATAGATTATTGTGAAATCAATGTTGAAAAGGGGCGACTGCACGAAATCGTGCGTTACAACATATTCGAAGCCGCTACAGGTCGAAAACCCGGACAAGAGGATGTCAATGCGCACCTGCGCAAGGGCATCGCCGGGGATTGGAAAAATTATTTTTCAGACAAAATAAAAACCGAGTTCAAAAAAAACTATGGGGAATTATTAATTAGAACAGGATATGAAACAAGTTTAAATTGGTAGCTCTAAGCGAAGACAACTCTATGACTTTTATCTCATACTCACAAAACTTCGAAGACCTCATGCTTTGGCGCGCATTAAAACACATCAAAAATGGGTTTTATGTAGATATTGGCGCTAACGACCCGAAACATCTATCTGTTACGAAAGCATTTTATGACCAAGGGTGGCACGGAATTAATATTGACCCGATCACTTATTCACTTCTGAGCCGTGAACGATTAAGAGATATAAATCTGAATATAGCCGTTAGCAATGCACCAGGTGAAATAAATTTCTTTGAGGTGTCTGATTCCGCGCTTTGTACAAGTGACCCACAATTAGCACAGACTTACCGTGAAATGGGCAAGGTTGTAATTGAGCGAAAAGTCCCTACCCTAACATTAAATCAAGTCCTCAAAGAGCATTCTCAAGTGCCTATTCATTTCATGAATATTGACGTGGAAGGGGCCGAACTACAAGTATTGCAAGGACTAGATCTTTCTCTCTGGCGACCCTGGATACTCTTGATTGAGGCGACAATTCCAACAACAACAACTCCATCCTTCGACACGTGGGAACCTTTGATTGTTTCTGCCGAATATAATTTTGCTTACTTCGATGGTTTAAATAGATTTTACGTCTCAAAAGAGCATTCAGAATTGATGGATCTATTCCACTTACCGCCAGGCATTTTCGACGAATTTACACTATCTCGTGAAATCGACAAACAAGATGAACTAGTTGCAAAAGAAAATGTAATTCAAGCACAAAACAAAGAACTACTAGTGCGCGAACAAATCATACAAAAATACCAAGGTTCCTTTTATTTTTGGGTGACAAATGGCCCCCTTCTTATATATATTCGGCCAATCTTAAATCTAATCAAAGGTTTTTTTCGTAGAAATCCATCATAGAAAATGTTGTATATAAATTAACAATTTGCTCTGCACAGTATTCACATTTTGAACAAGGATAAGACTTGTCGCACCAATCATCACAATTAATATACCAAGGCATCAAGATGCGGGTTGCCCTAATCTATCTTGGTAGGCGAGGTGCAGGGGGATGGATAAGTTTTGAATTAGCCCAACAACTTGAAGAAAAATCCGAAGCCATAATAGTGATTTCTCACGATATGGAACAACTATTCTCATGGAAGTCACTACGTGCAGAAAAAGTGTTTACGCGAACTTTTCGCAACATAATATTTGCAATAATATCGCTGATAATTCCGTTACAGATTAATGCACTTATCCGAAAAATTAAACAACATAAGCCTGATATATTGCTTTTTACAATGTTTCATCCATGGAACGCATATATACAAAAAAAAATGCAGGATGTTCCGTCCGTCGCATTTGTCCATGACCCGCGACCACACCCTGACTTGATGGGATGGATTTATGGCAAACTTGAACAGGCATCAATCTCTAAAGCAACACGATGCATCATCTTAAGCAAAAACCTTGTGGAAGATCTGGTTACTCGCGGAATCTCAAAGAACCACATTGATATTATTCCGCTAGGGCTATTTCGCCGCATCACACCCAACTCAAGCCTGCCATCATCAAAAAGGAGCATACCTACTCTCCTTTTTTTTGGGCGAATTGTTCCATACAAAGGCATAGAAACTTTATTACAAGCGTATGCAGAACTACACAAAACTCGTCAAATACGTCTCATAATAGCCGGCGAGGGCGATTTAAGACCATTTCACGATTTTCTCTATAACTTACCCGATATTGAAATCATGAACTACTGGATCCCCGAACATGAGATTGGCAATATTTTTTCAAAAAGCGATCTCTTAATACTGCCCTACACAAGTGCATCACAATCAGGTGTAATACCAATAGCCGCATCATTTAGCTTGCCTGTAATAGCTACACGAGCAGGTGGAATTCCCGAACAAATCGAGGATGGAATAAGCGGTTGGCTAATTTATCCCAACAATAAAAACGCCTTAATCACCGCAATTAAAGATGCTCTGGATCACCCTGATATTGCACAACAGCGAGGAATGGCTTTGAATATACGGTATCAAAACGAGTTCAACTGGGAAAAAATAGGGCAAAGAGTATTAGAAAGCTTAAACATCGCCATACAGTCCAAGGGGAAGAAATGAACAAATTCCCATTAGTTTCAATTGTGACCCCATCATTAAACCAAAGTCGGTATATTCGCTCCACGATCGAATCTGTTTTGAATCAAGATTATCCAAATTTGGAATACTGGGTAATTGATGGGGGGTCAAATGACGGAACTGTTGAAATCCTAAAAGAATACAATGGAAGAATCAGTTGGATTTCAAAAGCAGACAATGGGCAGTCAGAAGCCATCAACAAAGGTTGGATGTTCTCGCACGGTGATATTCTGGCCTGGGTCAATGCCGACGACTTATTAATGCCATCAGCAATACACCATGCTGTAAATGCACTTCTTGCTGATCAAACTATTGGCGCAATATACGGTAATGCATCATACATCAATGAAACAAACAATTTTATTCAAGCCTATCCTGCCCATACTTTTAGCTACGATACCCTAGTAAATAATACTGAAAATTATATTCCACAACCAAGTGTGTTCATACGTAGAAATATTATTGAGGCGGCAGGTTTTCTCGATGAATCTTTGCACTATCTTATGGATTACGATCTATGGCTAAGAATAGGCCTCATCACGTCTATGAAACATTTGTCAATAGACATGGCTTCACTACGCCTGCACTCAAGTGCTAAAACCATTAATGCAATGCCAAAGTTTGCCAACGAGTTTGTCAGAATCTATCAAAAACTATTTACTAATTCATCCATACCAGCACACCTAACCATGCAGTATCTCCCAATTATGCATAAAGTTCATGTACATGCGGCATCTTTCTGTTTTTGGGGGGGGATGCCGAGTTTAGCTATCAAGCATCTTAGAAATGCGTGGACGCTACAACCATTTCCTCGTAACAGAACATTCTGGTTACTTTTGGCATTCTCTATTTTTGGTAAAGTAGGTTGGAGATTTGCCGAATTTTTGCATGGAAACCCCATGCATCTAAAAAGGGGAATATTACGATGACGCCAAAAATTTTACATGTTTCAGCTATGTCTCTTGGAATCGGTGGAATGGAAAATTTCATTTTACAGATTAGTGGTTCTCTTCACAACAAATATGCCTTTGACATTCTTTCAAACGAAAATACCAATAAAGACTTTACCCTTAAATTCAAGGAAAAATGCAATGGAAGTGCTTACACATGGAATGTAAAGCATATATTTGCCCCAAAAGCAATATCACAATTCAACAAGTTAATCAACAAACTAAAACCCGATATAGTCCACATGCACGACTCGCGCACAGGCCTTATAGTACGGCCATTGTTAGAATTAAAAAAAATACCATCTCTTTTAACTTTACATCTACCATCTTACCACTACCAATGGAAAAACTTAACGATCTTGCGTCAAAATCTATATGCATGGGTTGAAGCTCGTATCAATCACATGACGACATCTCATATTGTCCATGTATCTCAACGTGGATACGAGGGTGCAATCCAGAAACGATATGTACCTATTAAACAGCTTCATTTCATACCCTACGGGATCAATCTCGACTCTTTTCATGGACCTAAAACAAACATACCAAACGATATCCCAGTAGTTGTTTGCGTCGCAAGGCTTACATTTCAAAAAAATATTCCTTTACTATTAAACGCGGCTAACATCTTACAACAACAAGGTTTTAAATTCAAACTTTGGCTTATTGGCGATGGTCCCGATCGCCTAAACCTTGAAAAAATGGCGGCGGATTTAAATTTATTAGATACAGTATATTTCTACGGAAATCGTTCAGACATCATCAATCTACTTAGTCAAGCTGATTTATTTGCGCTACCATCTTTATACGAGGCGCGCCCTATTGCAATCATGGAGGCACAAGCCGCTGGTTTACCCTGCGTTTTAAGTGATGTTGCTGACCATCCTATACTGGTTACCAAGGATTGTGGTTATGTTTTTGAATCCAATAATCTGCAAGCTTGCACACATGCACTCGGTAAGTTGTTAAGATCCCCCGCCCAACGCATGGAAATGGGAACTGTCGCACGTAAAAAAGCTCTACAAGAATATGGCTTACACGAAATGACCCAAGCATACGACAATTTGTATAAAACACTGTTACAGAACAAATAACATAGCTTATAAATATCACATTGAAACAGCCATAAACACAATGTCTAAAGCTATTCTCTTTGCCAATACTGATTGGTATCTCTATAATTTTCGTCTTGCCCTTGCAAAAGAGTTACGGTCACAAGGATATGAAGTGATTCTTCTTTCTCCGCCCGGCGACTTTCAGACTCTCCTTCAGGAAAATGGCTTTGAATGGATACCATTTCCGCTTTCCCGTCAGGGCATCAACCCATTTAGAGAGCTACAAACTCTTTGGCGATTGGCCGACATATATCGTCGGGTAAAGCCAGATGTTGTTCATCACTTCACCATTAAACCAGTGATCTATGGGTCGCTGGCCGCTCATATATTGAATATCAAGCGCGTTATTAACTCCATTACCGGTCTTGGTCATCTTTTCATAGATACATCATTTATCACCCGTGTGGTGCGTATCCTTGCCAAAATCCTGTATCGTGTAAGCTTGCATCAAACGCAAGTCATTTTTGAAAACCCTGAAGACCGGGATACCTTTATTCAGAATCGACTATTAAACTCCGAACAAACTAATCTCATCCTTGGTACTGGAGTGGATGTAAATAAATTTCACCCAACTCTAAAAAACAACGATATCCCCACCGTACTTTTTGCAAGCAGACTCCTCGCCACAAAGGGCGTTCTAGAATTTGTGGAGGCCGCGCAATTAATCAAACAAAAAGGAGTAAAAGCACGCTTCGCCATCGCAGGGACGCCTGATCCTGGCAACCCAGCCTCGATACCGCTCGGGCAGATTGATTCATGGAAACAGTCTGACCTTGTGGATATTTGGGGTTGGCAAAGCGATATGCCAGTAGCCCTTGCAAAAGCAGATATATTTTGCCTGCCATCCTACCGCGAAGGTGTTCCCAACGCACTTCTTGAAGCATGTGCATGCGGTTTACCCATTGTAACTACAGATGTACCTGGCTGTAGAGATGTTGTCACTCACGGGGTAAATGGATTTCTCGTTCCATCTCAAAACGCACAGGCGTTGGCAGATGCTATTGAACCCCTTCTCAAAGACAAGGCTCTGCGTGATAAAATGGGATATATGGGTCGGCAAATTGCCCTTGAAAAATTCAGTCTAGATATGATCATTGAACAAACCCTATTGGTTTACCAAAAAACATCATTAAATTTGGTAAACACCAACAAACCTTCAGAATGATTCATCCGTGACTAATCACCGGAGTATTTTATGATCTTGCAGTATGTTGTCCCACTTTTTGGGGCAACTGCCATCACCTTGCTATTAGCTCCCCTTAGCATAAAAATAGCCATCCATTTCAAGCTGATAGATATACCTCACAGTGCTCCGCATAAGACTCATAAGAATCCGGTGCCTAAGGCAGGTGGAATTGCTATCATGTTCGCGGTTTTCCTTATAACGGTTGGAGGTGGCAAGTTATTCACTGGAGATATTTTCCCTATTCTTCTCGCATCCATTCCAATCTTCCTGTTCGGGATTTGGGATGATGCAAAAGGTTTATCAGCAGGGTGGAAACTTCTAGGTCAATGTATCGCGAGCGCAATCCTGATTTGGCAGGGTATTTATATAAGGATGCTCCCTCACCCATCCTTGAATATTGCGCTGACATTTTTTTGGTTAATAGGGATGACAAATGCATTCAATTTGGTGGATAGTATGGACGGTCTCGTTGTAGGCCTTACAGCTATTGCCGGAGCATTCTTTGTGCTTGTTACGGTAGATGCAAATCAATCAGATCTGACATATTTGAGCGCCACATTACTTGGTTCTTGTGTGGGTATGTTTTTTTTCAACTCTGTGCCAGCAAAGGCATTTTTAGGTGATTCTGGCGCGCAGTTTTTGGGTTTTGTGCTGGCTTCGGTAGCTCTTGCCTATACCCCTCCGGGTTTACCACAACCATCATCTTGGTTTGTTCCAATATTGCTCCTCAGCATTCCTATCTTTGACACTACACTGGTGGTTTATTCAAGGTTAAGGCAAAAAGTGCCAATCTACAAAGCCGGGCACGATCATATCTATCATAGACTTATTGAGTTAAACATGTCGCCAACTCAGGCTGTGACAGCAATGCATGTGTCTGCCATCTTGGTCGGTTGCTTGGCCTTTATCGCCCTGCCACTTCATCCTGTTTGGGCAAACACAATTTTTATATCAGCTATCTTTGGTGGATGTTTTGTTATTTTATGGTTGGAGAACAATACTAGGAAAAGATAGGCTATACTCATGGCTAAATAAATTGCCATCTCTGGGGCAAGTATTTATATGCAAAAGTTTCAAAGTTCTCAAAAGATGTTTTTCATATACTGCACAATACTCGCTCTTTGTGCAATTCTTGCGTTAACTAGCTTTTTGATCTCTCCCTCGGAATCAGGCAACGCAATATTTTTAGGGCTATCTATCACACGGCTCCTACTTGTGCTGGGGTTGTTTACTGTTTTTATTTTCTTTTCTCTACTGACGATTAGATCTGCTAAAGACCAAACTTGGGCGGAGTCGACATTTGAAGAATGGTTCGGCAATGGACGATTTGGAAGTGTGACAAGGTGGTTGGGTGGAATCAGCTTCGGGGTCGGTTGGATCGGGGTTTTCGTCCCAACGTATTACGCAAAGGGATTGGAAAATTACTGGATACGTCTTCAGCCAATAATATTGTTCATCCTGCTTGCAGGCATAGCAACTTTGGTAATGATCTTTGTAAGTAGGAAAAAATCCCCTATTGATTTGAAAATCCTTCGAGGAAGTGTCTTTCTTTTTCTTGCCAGTATGGTTGTGCTGGCATTTATGTTATTCAGCAAAACCGGCGTCTTTTCTTTAGAGGATTTTTGGTATGGCGCCGGGGTCCCTATCCTTGCTGGACAATTGATCGTGGCGATCATTGGCGGGTTGTTATTTTTACAGGTGGAGAAGAAATGGACATTCAAGAATTTTGATCTTGCTATATTCTTTCTGATCTTTGTAGTAACAGCATTTTTATGGGCACGTGAACCTTTGCAAAAAAGCTTTTTGTTTGCCGGGCCTTATCCACCAAATCAGACTTTATATCCATTTGCTGACGCATTTGCTTTCGATGTGGGAAGCCAGTTCGCATTGATCGGGCAAAAGCTTTTCTTCTATAACACATTCTTCTTTGAGCGCCCTCTTTACTTAAGCTTTCTACTTTATCTGCATACCTTCTTTGGACAAAACTACGAAACTTTGATGGCCGCTCAAGCAGGGATCTTTGCGATCTTACCTGCGCTTATTTATTTAATCGGAAGGTCGTTCAACCTGCGATCAGTGGGATTCGCCGCCGCACTTGTCGCAATGTTGAGGGGCATCAATGCGATCGCGGCTAGCAATATGATCGACATGGCCAATCAAAAAATGATCCTGACAGATTTTCCTGCGGCAATTGGCGTGGCACTTGTTGTTTTAATAACTTGTGAATGGCTGAAGGCACCGAAAAAAAATCAGCATTACGCTTTATGGCTGGGCGGGGCATTAGGTTTCACGTTGATGTTACGGACAAACGCATTGATGCTTTTAGCGCTTCTTCCGTTATATGCCTTTTTCAAATTCGCCCCTGATTGGAAAGGATGGTTGCTCCATTCCTTTCTGATCCTTTTCGCAGTGATAGCGATCACGTTGCCTTGGGAGTTACGTAACCGTTCCCTCGGTGGGCAAATGTACGGCCCCATTATCACTAAATTCCAAAATGTCATTGACCAACGATATAGAACATCGACAAGCGTCCCTGTCCCGATAGTCCCCACAACACAGGCGTCTGTATTGCAAAGCACACACTTGATTTCGATCCTATATCTAGGCAACGATCCTGTACAGGATGTTACGGTGTGTTCTTCAGTGACCTGTTTTGTCCCAACTCATTTTCTACACAACATTATCACTTCCCTATTGATCCTGCCCACATCGCCAGTTATGGACAATTTACGACATGTGATCATGGCCAATCCCTATTGGAGTCCCAGTTGGGATGGAGTATTTCCTCCGTGGACATTATTCTTTTTTGTTTTGAATGTATTCTTTGTTATTTTAGGAATTGCCCTTGCATGGGATCGGAATGGTCTTCGTGGTATTGCCCCTCTTGCCATCTTTATGTTTTACAACCTGGCCAATGCGTTCGCACGCACTTCTGGCGGAAGATATATCGTCCCCATGGATTGGATCGTTACGATCTATTTTCTGTTGGGTGTTTTTCAAGTGATATTTTGGGTTGTGAATTCAGTAGGCACCGACTGGAAATTTAAATCCGATGGCACAAAAGATACAGCCGGCAACCAACTCACATTAACCAAACTTTCAAAATCTGTGGTCGTTGTTGTCGCTTTACTAGGTTTCGGCGCGCTTATCCCACTTTCCGAAACATTACACGTTAAACGTTATCAAGGTTTCTCTGTTGAACACATCATCACGGAAAACAAACAGAATCTAGATGCTGTCGGACTCGATACGCTTTCCATTGATACATTCCGTAAAAGCCCAGACGCAATGATCCTTGTTGGCCGTGCGTTATACCCGCGTTCCTACAAAAAGGATCAAGGGGATCCCTTCTTCTACCCAACGGTCAAAATGCCGTTTCCGCGCACAACGTTCACCCTGATCGGTCCAGATGGAGAACATGGGATTATTCTACCTGGAAGCACGTCAGAGTATTTTCCCCATGCTAGTGATGTTCTTGTGATCGGCTGTAAAAGCACAAAGTATCTTGATGCCCTTGCGGTCATTATCTTGGACGAAAATCGTTCTACATATATCCGAACGCCATTATCAAACTTACAGTGCCCACTGCAACAACCTGTGTGTGACAACAATTCCAATTGCGAATAAAACATTACAGCGCAAACATAAATACTAAATCATTGACATTTGTACCTGTGGGGCCGGTTCGGATCAAATCGCCTAACGCATCGAAAAAAGCATACGCGTCATTTCTGGACAAATAGTCTGCCACATCAACCCCAAGCTTTTCTGCCCTTTGAGCGGATTCACCTGTCACAACCGCACCGGCCGCATCTGTAGGGCCATCTTCTCCGTCAGTGGCGAGTGAGATCAAACACACATTCTCCAAATCCTTGAGTTCGTTTACTACGGCCAAAGCTAGCTCCTGATTCCTCCCGCCTCTGCCGTTACCTTTTATGGTAACGGTGGTTTCTCCGCCTGCGATCAGGCAAAACGGACGTTTTCTTTTTGCAATTGCATCACGAAGTCGTTGTGCCAACATCGCCCCAACTTCACGCGCTTCCCCTTGTAATTCATTCGTCAATATTTCAGTATCAAAACCTTCACGTTGCGCCTGCTCCATTGCGGCTTGCGCAGCGAGTTTGTTGTCGCCAATAATAATATGGAATCCAGAAGCTTGTTTCTGGAAAGGCGAGAGCGAGTCTCGTGATTCTAAAAAGACTCGAATTGAATCTGGAACCTTTTCTTCAATCCCATATTTCTTCAAAACATTGAGCGCATCCTGTCGTGTTGTTGGGTCGGGAATTGTCGGCCCTGATGCAATTGCTTCGAGCGGATTGCCGATCACATCCGAAAGAATCAAGCTGATAACTTTTGCCTTTGTGGCACGCGCCAGACCTCCGCCCTTGACGCGGTCAAGTTGACGGCGTAGTGTGTTGATCTCGTCAATACGTGCGCCACAGGCCAGTAAAAGGGATGTAAGGGTTTGCAGATCTTCGATGGGAACATAAGGCGCGGTCATTAAGGCAGAGCCGCCACCTGAGATCAGGCAGACGAGCGTGTCATCTTCATGCAAAGCGGCAACGAATTCAAGGGCGCGTTCACCAACGCGGAGCGAATCCAAGTTTGGGACCGGGTGCCCGCCTAATAGTACGGGAAACAGGTTGAGGTCAGATGGTGATGCGTGTTTGCTGATGGCGAGCTTGCCAGAGAGCGGATATGCTTCCGCAAGAGCTTTCAGCATGGGGATGGAGGCTTTTCCAATTCCTAACCCATAAACATTACCATTGAGATCTGGCAGGTATTTTCGTACTGCATTCGCCGGGTCAACTGCATTCAATGCAGAGGATAAGACTCGTAAGATCCGCGTGTCACTCAGGCTGTGTGTTACAAAATGATTGGGGGGCATATTAGAAGAAATGGGAGCGCCAGTATTCGCTGACGCTCCCATTGTAATCGATAGGCTACTTCACAAACTATCGTGAAGAAACCAGCTAAGGAAGTGTTACATTCCCACCACTAAAGTTGTCGAAGAAGGTACTGGTGGAATTGATGAACCAGAGACCGATATTCCCGCCTCTAGTGTTAAAGAAGGTTTGGTCGGCAGAGTTCATTGTCACTCGCCCTACTTCAATACCATTTTTGAAGATCACCACTTCGCCTGTTGCCAACGCCTGTGCGCCAAGTTCATCGCCATTCGCAAAGGTAACTGGGATGCTGGGGTATTCAAACCATGTCAGTGTGGAAGGCAGGAAGGTGTTGACGTTCACACTATTTGTGGGAGCGTTATAGAGTACTTCGATCGCACCCGCACCCCAATTGGGAGAGATGCCGCCTTGTACTTTCAACAGCAAGTCCTGCTCTCTACCTGCTGTGTCTACTGTACTCAAAAGTACACTGGCTTCCTGGTTAACTCCAAAGGCATTTTTCCAATAGATCGCGCCGTTGCCTCGCACATCGACCTTATTGCTATCGATGCGATACAAACTGGTGCTTGTTGAACCTTTCCAGTTTGAGCCTAGTGAGCCATTCGCACGGTTGAAGTTATCCAAGATGGATGTGACATTTTTAGCCAGAATGACTACGGTGTATTCATTACTGCCGTCGTCCTTGTCCATAACCTTTCCACGTACGGTGTAAAGTCCATAAATGGGGAAGGTGCAATTGGCGGTGGCGTTTGTCCCACTGGTGGCGTATGTTGCAGAAGCCAGGGAACCACCAGTGCAATCAAACGCATAGTGGAAACCAGCCAGTGTATCGGCACTGGAAGGATCAAAAGCGCCGCTAAACGATATACCAAAGGGCGTTCCTTCGTTTACTACAGATGGAACATTCAAGATTGCCGTTGGGGCAACATTGGAAACATCTACAGTTGTGCTTGCAATTGCGAAGAGATTGCCCGGGTCAGTGGCCTTTACTTTGACCGTGTAACTGGCGGGTCCATCCAAAGTATCAACTGCAAAGTTGACAGATTGGCCGGCAGTTTCGAAGGAACCGTTATTGTCGAGATCCCAACTATAGGACAGGCTGTCGCCATTCGGGTCGGAGCCAGCCGCACTGAGTGTGACCGATCCGCCTTCAGACGCCGAGTATGGTCCACCGGCATCAACCGTAGGAGCTGCATTGGGAACGAGGCCAACAACAACAGGATCGTGATCAGAGGTGCGATAGGCATTTACTTCGTAGAGTGCATCCTGTGCGGCGGGCTTGAAGGATGTGTCGTAATCCAGCACATCGGGTTCGTCAGAGTTGATGTGCCAATCGGCCGCGCCGGTAACCTGAGGCAGCAGGCTTGCACTTGCCAAGGCATGATCGAGATAACCAGCCTGTCCATCGAACGTGTAGGAGTAGGCATATGCGCCGTGGAAGTTGGAAATCAAGTTCGTGAAATCATCGCTGGTACCGATGGTATCGTCTGAACCGGCCTTGATCTCATCGATTGCATCTTCCTGAGCATAAGAGTTCAGGTCACCCATGATGATGAAATCGGGGTCCCCACTACCGGTTGGGTCAGTAGCGAGCCAATCCACCAAAGCTTTGGCGGCGTTGCGGCGAGTCTGGCTACAGTTACCCTGACCATCAAGAAGATCCAGATCACCAATATCGTCACAGGCAGAACCCTTGGATTTGAAGTGATTGACCACTACAGTGAAGCGTGCGCCGGTCGCATTGACTTGGAAAGTTTGTGCCAATGATGGGCGGCTCTTGGTATCAATGAAGCGGGAGTCAACCGCTGATGTGAGAAGCTTGAAATCACCAACCGGTGTAACACTAGCAGGGCGGTAGATCATACCCACCTTGATCGCGTCAGTACCGATGGTGCCTGTATTGATGTAGGCATAATCAGGTAATCCGGACACGATGCTATTCAAAGGTTCAACACCAGTCGAGTTCTCCAATTCGTTCAAGCCAATGATATCGGCATCCAAACCAGAAAGTGCTGTGAGGAGCTTGTCACGTTGACGAGTGAACTCTAGAGGTTGGTCACTATCCCAACCACGGCATTCCACGCTATTAGCGGGGCCACACTTGTTATCCAACGCACCCGATGGGTAATCTGCTGTAACAAAGAAGTTGAGCGTATTCATCGCGGCGACGCGAAGGGTACCGCCCACAGCTTCAGGAGCAGTAGTACGTGGGTTGACCGCGGTATAGTCTGCCGGTCCCGTTGGGATAATACGATAGAGGCTGAAATCGTACCCAAGCACACCGACCGCGTTTTGTACTGTATCACCACCTCGGAAGAGGTTGCTCAACGAGAATGGAAGTCCATTCGGGTGGCGAAGTGTGGATGGGTTTTGCGCGCTCTGCACATCGTCAAGTGTGATGCGGCTGAGAGCATTCGCAGCAGCGCGAGCATTGGCTGCCGCACCCGGTTCATCAACCGCCGTACCAGTGAATGGACGGGTTTCGCCAGCCAAAGGCTGAGCTAAAACGATTTCGCCAAAGCGGTCGTAGTTAAAGTATTCTGCGATCACCAATGGTTGTGGGAAACGCACAGACATACCCTCGTAACGTTCGGGGAAGTCCGCATTCGCAAATGGCAAAGTTACATCAGTTGCGGCAACTGAGCCGGTACCGCAGTTGACAATATTCGCGGCAGTGACGGCAGCAGTATTACTATTGGAACCATTGAGAGTGGTCTGGTTGAAACGCTCGCGGGCAAAGCCAGTCACACGTACTACCTGCCCCACGCTGACCAAATCAGAGCTACCCGTGTAGACGAAGATACCATCGGAGGTTGTTGCATCACCATCACCGGTTAAGTCCTGAATATAGAAACCGGAAGCGGCAGCAGTCCCTTCAAAGTCGCCGACCACAACACCCTTTGTAGAAACATTGCCGGTAATGGCGGCAGAGAGCCCACTACCTTGAATGGAGTAGATCGGTGTGTAATCAGAACAAACATCATAAGCAGTGAAACCAACGACAAAATTGAGAACCATATTATCAGGCGGATCATTTCCATCCTGATCACTGACCTGATCCGACAATACCGTCAATGTACAAGTTTCGCCATTAACAAGCGCGATACCCGGATCAAGCATAAAGGTGGTCGGTCCACCACTAAACGAGGTGGTTACGCTTCCGCTTGTAGAACAAGATAATGTAAACCATGAAGTAGAGACATTGACTGGCTCGTTAAACGTCACAGTGAGGTTGGAGCCAACCGGGAAGTTTGTAGCACCATCAACAGGGAAGGTGCTGGCAACTTCTGGCGCTACATCGGCCGCATCATCATTGAGGATACTCCCAACACCTTGTGCATCTATAGCTGACGCACCTGTCACATTCGAGACATTGACAAAGAAAGCATCATCCGCTTCGTTTGCAAGATCACCATTTACCAAAACACTGAACGAGTAGCTTGAACTACCAGCAAGAATCGTTTGTCCTGTCAAGGAAGCAGATGTGAAGTCGTCAGGAGAAGTAGCAGAATCATCCTGCGTGGCAATATCAAAGGTCACGCCACCCACACCAGCTGGCGACGAAAGATTCACATCGAAAATGAATGATGTTGTGCCAGAGTTTCCTTCGCTCACAGAGACATCGGTAATAGTTAGATTTGGAAGGGTAATGGAACCACTTGGAGTGAGCGATAAATTGTCTACTGCGAGACCATCGTCTGCACCTGGAGCAATATCAGTGTCGTTCCACCGAATCCAGAAAGAAGCGCCATTCGGAATGCTCAACCCCGTGATCGAGAAACTCACAGAGGTCTGATTTCCCGATGCATTGCCATTCAATGCACCTGACGCTGTATTGATATTTGAACTGTTGTAATCGAGACTGTTATAGTCAACCCAGGTGCCAGTTGTCAGGCTGGTTGCATCAGTACTCAGTTGAAAATCGAGGCGATCCGCAGCATTGCGATTCGCTACACCGGCACGCCACATTTCACCGACATAAGAAACATCAAGCGATGTTACTGTACTACCAGTGTTATTCGTGAATTGTGCACCAATAGTAGGTGTCAATGTACCGCTAAACAAGGTACCAAAAGCACGTTCTGTAGTAGCGGCAGCACCAAAGCTATATACATCCCCGCCTGTGCCTGAACCGGTGCCTGTATTGTATTGTCCATTATTCGCTGAACTGGATCCTACCTCGTTTAGGTACCATCCATCAAGTGCAAGGGTATTTGCTGACCCTGTGTTAGAAAGGGTATCAAAGTCTTGGGTATATGCACTTCCCAAGGTAGTTAGACTTATAGAGCCGGATCCCCCACCAAGAGCCAGTGCATTCTGTACAGGCAACGCACTGATCACCAACGCCAGTATGAGCGCCAGTGAAAATACTTTCGAAAAAGTTTTTGTCATGTTTGTTTCTCCTCAAACAAAAGACGATATGAAATTGAACAATATATTATGCCAGGTTGCGATGATTTCTTTATTATTTCTGTTGCAAGCACCTCCTCACACAATGCCAGAAAATTCGATACCAAACGAGTGCAACTTCCCACTGATTAGATCAATTAATTCTATGTGAAGTCAAATATAAAAACAAGGTACATAGAGCCTATTGATGGTTATATCTCAAACAACAGCGTGGACCTTATAAGGTCCACGCTGTTTGTAATTTACTTTGTATTAGTCCAACAATTCTTTCGGAATGTTGCCGCCGTTAGCCGCGATCTGCTTCAAAACTTCTTTGTGAAGCCAGACGTTCATCTTGGCTGAGTCACCCATCAGGTCGGCAGGACAGCCCAACTCGGTCGCCAGTTCCTTGCGGGCTTCGAAGCTACTATCGATATCAAGTAGTTTGAGCAGATCCACAATGGATACCTTCCAATCAAGCTTCTTGCCTTTGGCAAGTTCCTCAAGGTGTTTGACTACATCCACCTGAGAGATTGCCTTAGGAGGCATCGACTTGCCAGTGGACCCAGCATAGGCAGCGGGTATAGCAGGCGAAGCAGGAGTTGCAGGCGCAGCAGGTTTGGCAGGTGTAGCGGGGGCCGCAGGTTTAGCGGGAGTTGCCGCTACTGCCTGAGGAGCCGCAGGTTTTGCAGGGGCGGCAGCCGCAGCAGCTGTGGCACCAGCAACTTCATCTTTCTTGCCAATACCGATCTTCTCGAGGATTTTACTGAAGAGACTCATGGTTCAAATTCCTTTCATTCATACATGTATGAATATCAAAATATTTCAGGGAACGCCCTGATTTCACAAATAAGATTATAACATTTGGCTCGCTTGCACACGTTAACCTTTTATAAACAAAAAGATTTTTTGATAGCCATATGAATTCATTTTGATTTGTATTTGTTCCATAAATATTGTATAGTTGTGCAAATTATAAAAAGGAGATTGTTATGCCAACCCCTAATACCCCCGCAACATCTGCAGGAATGGTCAAATTCTCAGATAAATTGACCGGCTCACTCAACGACATTACCAAGATGATCAACGAACACAAGGTTATGATCGACTCGATACAAGATGTCGCGCTTGAATTGACCAACTCTATTGGCACGCTTCATGCATTGACAGTTAAGTACGCCGGTATTGCGAATAACATCCTCGATGGGTTGCTCCCCATCGTCAAAGGCTTGCCGATCATCCCCAAAAACATCGTGGATTTGCTTGTAAATCTTGAGAGTATGACGCAAAAGATCATTGACAATGAAGCTCATACATCCAGGACTATTTCTGATGTGCAATCCGGGTTAAAGACAGGCGATGTGAATAAGATCAAAGGTCACGCAGGCGAATTGCAGAGTTTGACAAAAGCCCTAAGCAGTATTCTGCCCGGCAAATAAACCGCCGAATATATTATTACAGCGAGGCGCAAAACCACTTCGCATGTCACAAGTACAGTCAACCCTAAAAAAACTCTGGACCCGCGACAGCAGTATCTTGCTGGGCGGGTTCATGCTTACTATTTTCCTTATCGTTTACATCTGGTGGCCGCTCGCGGAGGAATATCTCAAGTACGTCGACTGGCACGGCCCGTGGTGGCGATATATGGACTGGTTATTGCTTGGCATTTTTGCATTCATGTCCATCACGATCATGGCCCATGCAAATCTCAAAACAGATCTGCTCATTATCTTCGTCGGTATCTGCGGAGGGTTGGCAATTGAATCATGGGGCACGCAAACGAATCTCTGGCACTATTACACCGCTGAACGCCCGCCATTGTGGATCATCCCAGCGTGGCCGATTGCATCTTTATCCATTGACCGCATTACCCGCTTCATCAATTGGATGATCGAACAACGTCTCAAACCGACCAGTTCTCGTTCCATATTTATCATTTTGTATTGGATCACATTCGCATCTTTTCTGGCCTTGATGCTGATCTTTGTTTCCCCAACCTTTGACAAGTCCTTTACCTGGTTCGCGTTGATCTTGTGTATTCTCCTCATCTTCACCCCAACAGACCATCGCTTTGCACTACTCACTTTTGTAGCAGGCTCAGGGTTGGGATATTACCTTGAGTTATGGGGCACTACCCGCGAATGCTGGACTTACTATACGAATCAAACACCGCCCTTATTCGCAGTCCTTGCGCATGGGATGGCGGCTGTCGCCTTTTGGCGGGCGGGATTAATGCTGAAATTATTCTGGGGGAGATTCGGCTTCTCGAAGAAACCTCAGGCTAAAGTTACGAGAGAAGCGTAGCTCGTAATCTGCCGGATATTCTTCCAAAAAAGACCTCGGTTTTCGGGGTCTTTTTTTTATCCAAAGCCTCTTGACAAAAAATAGTAACTCGTATATTATTTTGCGCGTTGCATAATTAGTAACCTGTATACTATTTTTCAGGAGAATTCTCTTTGTCGGTCAGAAATGCCATTTTAGGATTGCTCGCTCAAAAATCCCGCCATGGATATGAACTGCATGCGGCCTTCTCGGCTGTCGTCGGTGAAGCCACGTGGGATGTGAAGCCTGCCCAGATCTACACCACGCTGGAACGATTGGAAGAGTCGGGGCTGGTGCAAACCAAATCGGACTTGGGCGAGGGCCGCGAACCAGACCGCCGCATTTATGCCATCACCCGGGATGGACGTGATGCCTTGAAGGGCTGGTTCGATGATGGCGTGCCCACGGAACATCAACGTGACGAGTTCTTTGTCAAGTTGATGATCGGATTGGTCTCCGGAGAAGCGGACCCGGCGCGCATTATCCAGACCCAACGCTCACGCCTGTATCAGGAACTGCACGATGCCACGGCCCAACGGGATACACACGACCCGCAGATCGAAATGGCACAGATCCTGCTGACCGACAAAACCATCATGCACCTCGAAGCGGATTTGCGCTGGCTGGACATGATCGAGATGCGGCTGGAAGCGATCAAAGGCCAGCCGTTCCCCGAGCCCGAAATACGGCGGCGCGGACGTCCAAAAAAGGAAACGAAAGAGCATCTGCCTGCTGATGGCAAAGAATAATCAGGAAATTGTTTTTATAGATGGAACGGAGAAACATCATGTCTAACATTCAAGTTGAAAAATTGACAAAAATATACGGCGCTGGTGTTACAGCGATCACCGCACTTGATCACGTCAACGTTACGATCAGGGAAAGTGAATTCGTTGCCATCATGGGCCCCAGCGGATGCGGCAAGTCTACGCTGTTGCATTTGCTCGGCGGGTTGGACAAGCCCAGCGAAGGAAACGTACTCATCGGCGGACATAATCTGAGTGACCTCAATGACGATCAGTTAACAGAACTGCGCCGTCGCAGGATCGGTTTTGTATTTCAGTTCTTCAATCTCATTCCGGTCTTGAATGCTTTGGAAAACGCCGCTCTGCCCATCACGCTGGATGGCGTGAAACCGGCCGAGGCGAAGGAAAAAGCCACAGAATGGCTGACCAAATTCGGGCTTGCGGATCGACTCGCGAATCGTCCCGATCAACTCTCCGGCGGGCAGCAACAACGCGTCGCCATTGCCCGTGCTCTGGTCGCTGACCCTGAACTGATCCTCGCTGATGAACCCACCGGCAATCTCGATACACGCTCCAGTGATGAGATCGCAAGTTTGTTGCGCGATGTTTCAAAACAATACAAGCGCACTGTAGTCATGGTGACACATGATCCGCGCATTGCCGCTTATGCCGACCGCATCATCTTCCTCAAAGATGGCAAAGTCGTGGATGAAACACTGCTTGAACGAAAGAACGGCAAAACCGCAGACTTCGTGGCAGGTAAAGTAAAGGAAATGGGAGATTGACATGAATCTCCAACTCACTCTCGCCGCCCGCTATCTCACTGGGCGAAAACTACGCACATTTCTCACCACCCTCGCGGTCATTTTCGGTGTGGTGGTGATCTTCGGCATGAACATCATCATGCCGACCATGCTCAATGCTTTACAGGTCAACGTGCAAAGCGCGGAAGGTGCTGTAGATTACAGCGTCACCCATGTTTCCGGTGAAGCATTCCCGCAAACGGTCGCAGACAAACTGCAGGGCGCGGATGGTGTCCGCGTGTATGCACCTTCTTTGGCACGCACCATCAACATCCCTGCGGATTTCTTCGATAAGGATTCAAACAAATCAGATAACGTGACAGCCATTTCGCTCATCGGGATTGATCCCGATGCAGAACGCTCGTTGCGCGCTTTTCAAATGATGGAGGGCCGCTATTTACAAGCCGATGACTCCGCCTCCGCTTTGATCTCACGCACACTCGCCGACACACTTAAAGTGAATGTAGGCAATACCTTCCGCATCCCAAGCGTGGACGGCACGACGGAATTAACGATCGTCGGCATCCTCCCTGCCAAGATCGCGCCGGGCAACGAGACTGTATGGGTCAACCTGCCAGATGCACAAAAAATCACTGACTCGTCTGGCAAGATCAATACGATCAACATCAACACCGAAGCGATGGCGATGGAAGAACGCCGCGCTGAGGTGCAAGCAAATATCGAAACCACACTAGGCGACCAGTATCAGGTCGGGACATTGCTTACAGGCACAGAGATGTTCGCTTCGCTTGAGCTCGCGCAGACGATGTTCAACGTCTTCGGTGTGCTCGCGCTTTTCATGGGCGGGTTCATCATCTTTAACACATTCCGCACCGTGATCGCCGAACGACGCCGTGATATTGGTTTATTGCGCGCGCTTGGCGCAAATCGCCGCACCATCATCGGCATCATCGTTGCTGAAGGTCTCTTACAAGGAATCATTGGGACAGGGCTCGGATTAATTCTTGGCTACCTGTTTGGCTGGGGAACCATTCGCCTCGCCGAACCTTTCATGAGCCAATTTGTGAATTTAAATCTTGGCAACCCTGTGATCTCGCCGTTGCTTTTCTTCGGCTCGATCTTCCTGGGCGTGGGTGTCACAGTTACGGCTGGGTTGATCCCCGCGTTCAACGCCAGCAATGTGACCCCGCTCGAAGCGTTGCGGCCGTCAGTGGCAGAAACGCAATTTGACCGGCAAACAGGCATCGGCTTCGTAGGAGGCGTGATCATCATCGTGCTTACGGTTATCGCCATTCTCAGTGGTCAACCTGCATTCATCATCCCCGGTGGATTTCTCTTCCTGCTTGGTTTGGTGTTGATCGCCCCGGCGTTGGTACGTCCATTCGCATCTATCTTTGGTCGAGTGATCGCGTTGTTCTATGCAAGGAAAGGCATAGGTGAACTGGCACAGGGCAACATCACACGCCAGCCTTCGCGTGTGGCAGTGACTGCCAGCACCAGTATGTTGGCACTCGCGATCATCGTGGCCATCGGCGGCATGATCTCAAGCCTGACGTTTGTTCTGTATGACATGATGCGCGACAACCTTGGCAGTGACTACATTTTCATTCCGCCCGCCATCGCACTGTGGGGCAGCAATGTAGGTGCAAAGCCAGAGTTTGCTGAACAACTCAAAGCCATTGATGGCGTGGACCAGATCAGCACGCTTCGTTTTGCCAACGCGAAATCGAACGGTCAGGCGATCTCCATTTTGGGAATTGACCCCGTCTCTTACCCAGCCGTATCTGGTCTCTACTTTCAAAGCTCTCTCTACGCTGACGACAACTCTGCCTACACTTCCCTTGCAGAGGGACGCAACATCATCGTGAACGGCGCCTTGTTGGTCGGGCTTGGCAAACAAGTCGGAGATACCATTGATCTTGTCACACCCAACGGCACGTTGACGTATCGCATCGTTGCCATGGGTACCGATATGCTCAACACGAAAGTGGTCACAGGCTACATATCGCAAGCTAACCTGCAAACAGATTTCGGCGCAACAGACGATGTGTACCTTCAACTGAACTTAAAGAAAGATGCGGACCGTGTTGCCGCAGATAAAGCTATTCGCGCTCTTGCAGAAAACTACCCGACCTTCAAAGTGGTCTCCGGCACGGAGTATTACGAATCCCTCCGCTCACAAATGGACATTGCATTCAGTGGTTTGTATATCATTTTCCTTTTACTCGCCGTTCCGTCATTGATCGCCATGGTCAACACGCTGACCATCAGTGTCATTGAACGTACACGCGAGATCGGCATGATCCGTGCGGCAGGCGGCACACGCAAACAGGTCCGTACGATGGTTGTAATAGAAGCCTTGTTGCTCGCAGCGATCGGCACCGCCTTCGGCATTTTAGGCGGACTGTATCTCGGTTATGTCATCGTTGTTGCCATGGCTGGTATCTTCCCGTTGGGTTATCTCTTCCCTGCAAGCGGAATTTTGACAGCCATCGCCATCGGTTTATTGTTCGGTGCGTTCGCCGCGATCATCCCGGCAAGACAAGCTGCAGGCATGAACGTAGTGGAAGCGCTACGGTACGAGTAAGAAAAACTTTTCGAAAGGAGATCATCAATGATCTTATATTTAAAACTTGCCTGGCGTAACGTGTGGAGACAACGCCGCAGGACCTTCCTGATCGCCATAGGCATGGGTATCACGATGGCCATGCTGGTGCTGTACGATGGCGTGGTGGCCGGCTTTGAACAAGCCATCTACGGCAATGCCATTCAATTGCTGGGAGGTAACGTGCAAGTCCATGCGCCCGGTTATAACGAAAAAGTGGGACGCAAACCCCTGCTCCCCATGAATGCCCCGGATGCGATTGTCGCAGCCGCAGAGTCACAAGCAGAGGTGGTTGCCGCCTCGAAGCGTATTATTACTGGTGGTCTGGTAACCAACCGCGAAGGCGCGTTTGCAGTTTCCGTTGTTGGCATCGAACCGGAGAAAGAGTCCAAGATCAGCCCGGTAGCAGACAATATTTCAAAGGGAGATTACGTCTCTACTGAGGATGGAGACCTGATCGTAATTGGTCAGGGACTTGCCACTGCGATGAACATTGACGTGGGCGACCGCATCACGATGGTTGCCAACTCAAAGAACGAGCAAGAACGCCAGCGTACCATGACCGTCAAGGGCATCTACGATGTCGGTGTGCCGAATGTAGAAAAAGCCACCATTTACGTGTCTCTTGCTGAGGCACAGGCCCTGTCTGGGTTGGATGGTCAGGTGACAGAGATCGTCGTTTCATTGAAACAGATCGGTCAGGAACCTGGAGTGATGGATGCCATCAATACAGCCGCGCCCGGTTATGAAGTAACCAGTTGGGAGACCAGCATCCCTGAATTGAAAGAGACGCTGGAAATGAAGACCGGTGTGATGGGTGTTTTCGGCACCTTCATGATCGGGATCGTTGCCATCGGTATCCTCAACCTATTGATGATGGCCGTCTTCGAACGCACCCGTGAGATCGGCGTCATCGGCGCACTGGGATTGAAACCACGCCAGATCACACTCATCTTCCTATTGGAAGGGATACTGATCGGTATAGCCGGTGCGGTGATCGGTGCCGTATTGGGCACACTCATTTACAGCATACTCGGTTATTACGGCATGGACTACAGCGCATTCGCCAACCTGACCGAATACACCGCGCTCATCAGTGGACGCATTTACACCAGTCTAGTGCCGATGAAGATCCTGAAGCACGCGCTGACAGTTGCCATTATCTCTGCGTTGGCCGCTTTGTACCCTGCCATTCAGGCGTCACAGCGCGAACCAGCGGAGGCGTTGCACTACGTTTAATAAAAAAACCTGACAGGTTTCCGCAGAACCTTTTCTGGAAAAGCTATGCAGAAAACCGGTAAGTCTGCTCGTTAGACACCTAGAGAAAACCTGTCAGGTTTGGAGAATAACTATGATCAATTATTTCAAAATGGCTTATCGTAATTTAGGCAGACATCGCCGCCGCTCGTTCCTTTCGGGGTTGGCACTGGCACTGGGGACCGCCCTATTGATGTTCATCGGCGCCTTCTTTCAAGGTGAAATGCGCAGTTCCATGGAAACCACACTCCGCCTCAACAGTGGGCACATCCAGGTCCGTGATGCGGACTATGACCCCGACAAACTCTCTGTCGCGTGGGAGTATCTGATCGAAACCCCGGAGCAGGTTGCAGCGCAGATCGAAACGTTGGATCAGGTGCAGACTGCAACTCCGCGTTTGAACGCGAGTGGCATCATCTCCATCAAGGATGATTCCATCGGCGTCGAGATCATGGGCATTGACCCTGCTTCGTCTGCCAACGATCCGTATCGCACACTGGTCGATGGTGAATTCATCACTGCTGATGACCGTGAAGGGATCCTGATCGGTTACCCATTGGCAGAGAGTTTCGGGTTGAAGGTCGGCGACCAGATCAACCTGCTCGTCAACACATCCGATGGCACAGTGGATGAGCAAATGTTCACCGTGCGCGGTATCTTCACCACTGGCACCAGCGCCTACGATAAAGGCGTTGTCCTTCTGCCGTTGGCAAAGGCGCAGGCTTTCTCGGGTGCAGGCGACCATGCCAGTATGATCTTTGTGATGTTGAAAGACCGCGAAGATGCAGATGCCGTTGCCGCCGCGATTCCCAGCACGGGCTTCCAGGTCAAAACATGGAAAGAGTTAAATGAACTGCTCGTGTTGATCAACGATTTTTCGAATGCCTATATCACCTTCATCAATCTGATCGTCTTGGGTGTGACGGCCATCGTCATCATAAACACACTGCTTATGTCCGTCTTTGAACGCATGCGTGAGATCGGCATCCTCAGTGCCATCGGCATGAAAGGCAGACAGATCATCACGCTATTTATCGCGGAAGCAAGTCTGCTGGCATTGGGAGGCGTCACATTTGGCGCATTGACTGGCTGGGGGCTTGCCACTTACTTTGGCAAGGTTGGCATTTACTTTGGAGATCTCGGCATCAGCGGCGGGATGGTCCTGCCGGACCGCATCTACCCGTACCTGACGCTTGATACAGCCATCAATCTGATCATTACCGCGTTCATTGTTACCCTGCTTGGGTCGCTCTATCCCGCGCGGATGGCATCCCGCATGGAACCTGTAGAAGCACTGCACAGCGCACAATAAAGGAGAATAAAATGGAAGTCGCAAAATTAACAGATGTCACCCGTGTCTATAAGATCGGTGAAGTACAAACACATGCCTTAAAAGGCGTTAGCATAACCATCAATGATGGTGAGTTCACATCCCTCGTTGGGCCTTCGGGCTCGGGCAAGACCACATTACTGCAACTCATCGGTTGTCTCGATAAGCCGTCCTCCGGCAAAGTGGTCATCGACGGTAAAGAGACCACAAATCTCAACCGCAACCAGCGCGCAGATTTAAGAAAGGGCACGATCGGATTCGTATTCCAGTTCTTTGCCCTTATCCCTACCCTCACTGCCTACGAGAATGTGGAGATGCCGCTCCTGCTCAACGGCAAGAACGCGGCACAACGCAAACAACGCGTGATGGAATTGCTCGAAGGTGTGGATATGACCGCTCGTGCGAATCATCGTCCCGACCAGCTCTCCGGTGGACAACAACAACGCGTCGCTGTCGCCCGAGCGCTTGCCACTGATCCCAAACTGATCCTCGCTGACGAACCCACTGCCAACCTCGATACAGAAAACGGCGAGCAGGTCATGCAAATCATGAAGAAACTCAACAACGAGACCGGCACCACCTTCGTCTTTGCCACACACGATCCGCGTGTCATCAAATATGCCAATCGTGTCGTTACATTACAAGACGGCCTGATCGTAAAAGACGAAAAGGTCAACGGAAAATCCTAAACATAGAATGCATGTGTAGGGGCCTGATCTCTGCACATGCGGAAGATTGAGTAAGAATGAAGAATGTATATTTATTAATAACGATCATTATCGCATTGGTGCTATCTGCCTGCGGCTCACAAGCCACAGCCACTCCCATCCCAACACTTGTGTTGGACGGAAGCAACACCTCACCGAACGATAACCAGACCAGCAGTGCCAATTCCATTTCTGCCGCTGCGGTCATCATCCCTGTCACTAAAGCCAACCTATCCTTTTCCGGCACAGGAAAGGTCACTTCGGTCAATGTGCAGGCTGGGGACCGGGTCGAAGCGGGACAGGTGCTGGTCGAACTGGACACCACAATCCTCGAAGCAAGAGTGAAGGAAGCCGAAGCGAATCTTGCATTTGCAGAGATCGATCTCAGCCATTTGATCCGCATGACCGGCTGTCAATCGAAGGGATGCGCTCCCAGTTATCAACATATCGAAGTGAAGGAAAATGAGGTGAAGCGCGCGCAAGCGTTGGTCGATTCAGCGAAAGCGGTTCTCGAATCGCAATCGAATCTGACAGCTCCTTTCGCAGGCGTAATTGTCTCTGTTGACATCTCCCCCGCTGAAACGGTCACCCCCGGACAGGTTGTCATTCTATTGGCCGACCTCTCACGGTATCAGATCGAAACCACCGACCTGAGCGAACGTGATGTGACAAAAGTACGCGACGGGCAATCCGTTTCCATCTTCATCGAAGCATTGAACGAGAAGTTCAGTGGCAAAGTAACTGACATCGACCGCATCGGCTCGACGCTCGGCGGTGATGTAGTCTTCACCGTGACCATCGATTTCGACAAACAGCCGCAAAGCCTGCTGTGGGGCATGAGCGCTGATGTGAATATTGAAGTTGGCGAATAAGGTGGTGGAGCAATGAAAAGAAATCGCACGTCACGTTTTCAACGTGACATCACGTGGATATTGCTACTGCTTGTTTTGACATTTACGGTCGTCGGCCCCACATCGCCGGCACGGGCATCGGATGACGCACAAAATGGAGTTGTAACCGCATCTGCCATCGCGGTCCCTGCGCAGATCACACAGATGGGTTTCCTCATTTCAGGTTCTGTGAAGGAAGTGCTTGTCAGCGAAGGCGAAGCGGTGGACACGGGCCAATCCTTGATCGTGTTGAATACACCAGACCTTGAATACGCCGTGATCGCCGCGGAAGCCGCATACAAATCGGCGGCAGGGAATGCGGAAATTCAAAGATACAAACGAGTAAAGGTGGTCGAGAAAGGAAAAGAAAAATGGGAAGTTGTGCATCCGGAAGTGCGGCAACTCGCCGATACTCAGGCGTTGCAAGCCCAGATCGCATGGGAGATCGCGAAAGCCACTCTTGAACAAAATGGATTAACCGCGCCCTTCGATGGAACGGTCACATCTATCGAAGTCATGCCCGGCGAATTCGTGGGGCAGGGACAGGCGGTCATCACACTTGCCACATTGGATAACATGCTCATTGAAACCACCGATCTGAGCGAACGCGACATTCTAAAGGTCAAAGTTGGCGACCCTGCATCTGTGTTCGTGGATTCTTTGAACGAAACGATCAACGGAAGGGTCATTCGCATCACGCCGCGTGCCGAGGATCGCGGTGGAGACATCATCTTCAAAGTGACCATCGCGCTGGATGAACAGCCGAAGGGCCTGCTCTGGGGAATGACCGCAGAAGTGAGGATCGGAGAATAATCTGAAACATTGTTCAACCAACAGGGACGTGGAATATAATCGCCACGTCCCTGTTTTTATTTATAAGCTATGAATATCATTTCTTTTCCATCTGACAACGAAAACATCATTCACCAAGCCGCACAACTTCTTGTGAATGCCTTCTGTGAGCATTGGCCTGACGCATGGCCCACACTGGAAGATGCATTGAAAGAAATTCATGAAATGCTCGATGAGGAACGCATCTGCCGTATCGCAGTGGATGAAAACGGGAATCTACTTGGTAT
The DNA here is from genome assembly GCA_016721115.1 of Candidatus Defluviilinea proxima. Classification (NCBI taxonomy): domain Bacteria; kingdom Bacillati; phylum Chloroflexota; class Anaerolineae; order Anaerolineales; family Candidatus Villigracilaceae; genus Candidatus Defluviilinea; species Candidatus Defluviilinea proxima. Next base: position 1,434,209 of record JADKIW010000001.1, on the reverse strand, counting down.
CATCGGCGGTATCCCAGAATACGATGGCCACGTATGGGAATTACATCCGCTGGCCGTGCAACCTGATCTGCAAAAGCAGGGAATCGGTAAAGCTTTGATCGAAGACTTCGAAGAACAAGTCCGAGCAAAAGGCGGCCTCACGATCACTCTTGGCTCAGACGACGAAGATGGCATGACATCGTTATCGAATGTTGATCTATATGAAAATCTTTGGGACAAGGTAAAGAACATCCGTAACTGGAAGGGGCATCCCTTTGAGTTCTATCAAAAGATGGGATACATCATTACTGGCGTGGTGATCGATGCAAACGGAAAAGGCAAACCCGATATCATCATGTCAAAGAAAGTGAAATCATGACCGAACAGGAATTTCTGGCATTCCTCGATGCCAATCATTTTCAATATCTTCGCACAGAGCATCCTGCGGTATTCACATGCGCTGAAGCGGAGTTGCATCGTCCAGATGTCCCTGCCGTGAGCACGAAGAATCTTTTTTTGTGTGACAAGAAAGCGCGGCGATTCTTTTTGGCCGTGACTGCTTGCGAGAAGACCGTAAAACTGGATGCACTGGCTTCGCAGTTGGGCGTCCCCCATTTGAAATTTGGTTCAGAAGAAAACTTGATGCGCTTATTGGGAGTCACACGCGGTTCAGTGACGATGATGGGGTTGGCGAATGATACAGAACACGTTGTCGAGTTATGGATCGATGCAGAGATCTGGAACAACGAATATTTTCAGAGCCATCCGCTTGTGAATACCGCCACGTTGGTTCTATCGAAACTAGAGTTGGAACGATTCTTTGTGTTGACGGGACATGAGGTTCATCTGTTTATCGTAGAATAGAATTTAAAATCACACAGAGGCAAAGGGAAATTAAAAATCACATGACAAAACGCATATGGGATTTTAATCTTGATGGCAATATACATGAAGTTCAACTGAAGTTTGGTCTGTTTTCAGGGCGCCAAATTTGGCTGGACGGTGTCTTGATAGAAAAGGGGCGTAATTTTTTTGAATCTGGCTCAGAGTATTATTTTCCCGTTGATGGCCATGCAGCTGAAATTGGAATTATATCGACAATGACTGGTTACAGATTTTATCTTCGCATCGATGGCGAATTTGTGTCATCAAGGGGGAATGAACATAAAAAAGCTGGCGAACATACGGCCAAAAGGTTTACGGAACTTCAAAAATGGATAACTTTTGGAAATAAATATGGATTGCAATACCTTCCAACACCAAAACAACCGTTTGCTTTTCAACATCGTTTCATTGGTTATATCAATAACTTTCTGACTGTCATTGCCTTTGGGCATCGAGAATCTGCGGGCAATTCAATTCCTGGTTTTTATATTCTTATTCGCCATGCTCCCATTGACTTTGAAACAGCAAAAGAGATAAAGAACAATGAAGAAGTCAAGAAAACTCTAAAGGAAATGAAAATCCCTGTGGAATGGCTTGAAATAACCTCAGAGTTCTCCAGTCTCTTTGTCAGTTTGGGGATTAAGAAGTCTGGTGAATTCTTAGCCATCGAAAAACTTTTATCATTTTTCCATATCCTTTCAAAAAAAGTGCGCCCATCTATAGCGGACAAGTGTGAAGGCACTAAATGTGCATCTCCTTATTACAAGGATTTGATACTGACTTTGATTAATGGGACGCCTTTTGCAATGTGCCGTGAGTGTATTGATCGCATTGACGATATTGCAAAGAAGGCTGAAGAAGAATACAAAAAACAACCTGACAACCTTCAAAAAGGTGTCTTGTATGGCCTAGTCGCGATGGTGATAAAAACAATCGTCTGGGCATTGGTTCTCATTTTCCTTGATCGTATAGGTGCGGCCTTTGCCATTTTGATTTTCTTTTTCATCGTCAAAGCAATGGATTATGCAGGGACAAAACGAACTTTCAAGAGTCTCCTTGTTGCCAGTTTATTATCGCTTCTTGGTTCCATTGTAGGCACATATTTGGGTATAGCAGGGTATTTGTTGAGGGATGGTACGCTTGAACCCACAATTAATGAACTCATCAAGTTGGCCCAAATTCTCATCGAAGAACCTGAAATGATAAATGAAACGATAGTTTTTGCTCTTGTGGGGCTCATACCGTATTTGTTTATAACGTGGAATACTAATCGAAAGAACCTGAACCTGTACTTTAAACCCAATGTCGAATTAATAGAAAATTTTAAATTGCGAAGATAATCAGCACGTCAATCAAAACTTATAAAAACTCCACGCGGTTGGGCGTGGAGTCAGGTTTTGGAGCGGAAGTCTGCTCGAAAGAACCGTTATAGGCTGTCGATTCCAAAGCTTAGTGCGTCTCTGTCACCTTGGTGATGTTGCGCGGCGCTTCCGTGCTATAGCCTTTCACTTGCGTGAGGTGGCAGGCAAACAATTGAGCGGGGAGAATGCTCACAAGCGGGGTCAGCCATTCGGGCGTCTGAAGCGGGAGTTGGATCGGGGATTGGGCCAACGTGAGCGTATCCGCATCATCAGAGAGAATCACGAGTTCGGCATTTTTGTCCCGACGTAAACGCGTCAACATCTCGACCATTGAGTTGTGTACTTTGCCTTTGGGCGCAATCGCAAGGACGGGGAATCCACCTTCCACCATCGCAATAGGACCATGTTGAAAATCGGCGGAAGAATACGGCTCGGCAATAACGTACGTAAGTTCCTTGAGCTTGAGCGCCCATTCGAAGGCGGTGGCGTAGTTGAAGCCACGCCCCAGCACCACACACTGACTCATGTAACGGTAGCGTTGAGTCATCTGCGCGATCTGTTCATCGAGGGCAAGCGCCTGTTGCGCCAATTGGGGAACAGACGCAAGTTCGTTCCAACGTTCGTTTGAATTTTCGAGTGCAACAGAAAGCATGGCAATGGCCATGAGTTCGGTCGTGTATGTTTTGGTCGCGGCAACGGCCTTCTCTGCGCCCGCTTGAATATCAAGGACAAAGTCTGCGGCTTTAGCAAGCGGCGAATCAGGGATGTTGGTGATGGCGATCGTAAGACAATTTTGTTTACGTCCTTCTTCCAACACGCTGACGATATCCGGTGATTGTCCCGATTGCGACACACCAATGACCAATGCATTCTGAAGTTTTGGTGGTTTTTGATAATACGTAAACAATGAGGGCGTCGCCAACGCAAGCGGAAGTCCATTATGTGCGCCCCACAGATAATTGGCATAACGCCCGGCGTTATCAGATGTGCCACGTGCGGCAAGAAACGCATATTGCACATTACGTGATTGAATGGCTTTCGCGATTTCGATCACAGTTTGTTTTTGTTTATCCAACAATGAAGCGAGTCTTTCAGGCTGTTCGAATATTTCTGAATGAAGTGTCATAGTTTCCTCTTCATTGATTTTACTTCGTCTCATGATATTCGCTAAGATGATTATTTATGACGATCAACAACATGTACACACATCATCAAAACACTATATCGCGATTCTTATGTACACATACATCACAACATATCATTCATCAATGATTCGTTGAATAATTTATTTGCAAATTTTAAAGTTACACAACACTGTAAAACCCTTTACATAAACAAATAAATAGATACAATCTATATAGTTGTATGATATTGATACATGATTTAAAAATATTTTTGAATCAATATAAAATAATTTTTTCAATACATACAACTCGATCAGTAACACGCAATGCCAGTTGACAAATCATTCTGATCGATCGAAGCAATGAAAAGGACTCGACATGTATATCTGTGTTTTATCAAGTGTTCCAGACGATCCAAACGATAGCCCATACGATCCGTCGCCACACATGAATGGATTCAAATGGAAACATCATCGCGTGCATCCAGTTAATGTGGAAAAGCAGATGCGCGATCTCGTGAATGAAGGAGTCGATGTGTTCGTCAATTTATGCGACGGCACACCAGACGATGCTCTTTCAGGAGTTGGGCTCGTACAACTCATGGAGAAAATGGGACTTGCATTTACCGGTGCTGATTCGAAATTCTTCGATCCATCCCGACAGGAAATGAAAGTCTACGCAAAGAAAGCCAATGTCCCTGCACCGAATTGGGCCATGGTGGACCGTGTGGAAGAAGTGGAACGTGTTGCGAAGAAATTGCGCTACCCCGTTCTCGTCAAGCCGCCGCATGGATATGCCAGCGTTGGCATCACACGCAAATCACGCTGTGAGAACGTTGAACAACTCAAGGAACAAGTCGCGATCGAGATCGAACAGTTCGGACGCGCTCTTCTCGAAGAATTCATTGAAGGCCGTGAGTTCACCTGTTTGATCGCGGAAAATCCCGAAGACGCAAAGAATCCCATCACCTTCAAGCCCGTGGAATTCATCTTCCCTGAAGGCGAAACCTTCAAACACTATGACATGAAGTGGGTTGATTACGAGAGGATGTCTGTTGCGCCGGTGGATGATGCAAAGATCGAAAAGACATTGCGCGAGCAGACCGCCCGCATGTTCAAAGCCATGAACGGCAACGGCTACGCCCGCTGTGATTACCGCATGGATGCCGATGGCACGATCCACATGCTTGAGATCAACCCGAACTGCGGTATCTTCTACGCACCGCATGAACCCGGTTCCGCAGATTTCTCATTGATCAAAGATCCGATCTATAACCACCACAAATTCCTGAATCTGATCATCCACTCCGCCAAGAAGAGACAGGAACGAATACTTGCCGCAAGAATGAAGAAGCGACAGGTCAAGAAGCAAAGCGCCGAGCAGATGGTTTACGCATAGCGCAATAGCTAGTTATCAGTAAACAGTTTGAATGAGCGGACGAAATGTCCGCTCATTTGTTTATAATAGGCGATGAAACTCGTTAGAAAGCGACTATCGCCCAATTTCATTGGAGGACTTTATGCTTAACAAAAAGATCGCAGTCATCGGCCCCGGCGTTATGGCAGAAGCCATGATCGCAGGGTTATTACGAAAAAAATTATCGAAGCCTGAGAACATCACAGCATCTGGCCCGCGCGAAGAACGTGGCACAGAGCTACACAAGAAATATGGGATCAAAACAACAACCGATAACTCGTCTGCTGTTTCGCATGCAGATGTGGTTGTGCTGGCCGTCAAACCACAACGTCTCACCGAAGTGATGAAGGGATTGAAAGGCATTCGTCCCGATGCGCTGGTGATCTCCATTATTGCGGGCGCGAACATGAAAAAGATCGGCACAGGCTTGAAACATAAAGCCATCGTACGGTCCATGCCCAATACGCCCGGCCAAATTGGCGAAGGTATCACGGTCTGGACTTCATCCAAAGAAGTGACTGAAGAACAACAAGAGATGACGCGGGGAATCCTTGGCGCTTTGGGTGATGAAGTCTTCGTGGAAGATGAAAGCTACCTCGACATGGCAACGGCTCTTTCTGGATCCGGGCCTGCATACGTGTTTCTATTTACCGAAGCCTTAATTGACGCCGGTGTTCATATGGGATTTCCCCGCCGCATCGCGGAACAACTTGTTTTGCAAACGATCAAAGGATCCGCATCTTATTACGAACAAGCAGCTCGACATCCCGCCACCTTGCGAAATCAAGTCACCTCCCCCGGCGGGACATCTGCCGAGGCGTTGTATTATCTCGAAAAGGCAGGCTTCCGCACGGCCATCTCACGTGCCGTCTGGGCGGCGTATCAGCGCTCACTGGAATTGGGCAAAGAGAAACCCGGCCATATCCCGGATGGACATATTGATGAAATGGAATGAAATTCGATCCCAATAAACATCATCGTCGATCAATCCGATTAAAGGGATTTGATTATGCTCAGTCTGGCGGATATTTCATCACAATAGTTACGTATCATCGCGACTTGTTATTTGGGGAAGTCGTAAATAAAGAAATGCGATTGAATGAATTTGGAAAGATCGCAGACGAATGTTGGCGTGCCATTCCTGAGCATTTTCCAAATGTGGAATTAGGTGCATTTGTGATCATGCCAAAACATGTGCATGGGATTGTCGTCATCAACAACGATGGTAGGGGCACGATATATCGTGCCCCTACGCAGGAACAATTCCAAAAACCTGTGAAAGGTTCAATTCCAACAATAATCCGAACTTTCAAATCCGCTGTTACACGTCTTATCGGACGTGAACACAATGCCACGGGTATCTGGCAAAAGAATTATTACGAGCACATCATTCGCAATCACGAAGATTGGGATAGAATCCATCAATACATCAAATCCAATCCGTCCATGTGGGCGGAGGATGAAGAAAATCCATTGAAAATGTAAGGGCGCAATATATTGCATCCAGATTAAGCATAATGTCACTCATCACTGTTTCCTCCCTCTCCAAATCCTTCGGCGCGGACGATCTGTTCGCGGGCGTTACGTTTACCGTTGCCAAAGGTGCACGTCTTGCCATCGTTGGCCCCAACGGCATCGGCAAGACGACTCTGTTACGCATCATCATCGGACAGGAAGAACCTTCAGGCGGGACGATCACGCGCGCGAAGAGTCTTCGTGTTGGGTATCTCTCTCAAGAAGCGGACTTCGCTCTCGAGGGCGTGCTGTGGGATGTATGTCTCGAGCCATTCGCGGACCTCATCCGCATGCAAGGAGAGTTGGAAAAGCTCGAAGCTGAAATGTCAGACCCATTAACCCGCGACCAGGCCTTGGTCAAATATGGAAGCGTGCAACATGAGTTCGAACGACGCGGCGGGTACATGTATCCCATCAAGATCAAGCAAGTGCTCACAGGCTTGGGATTTGGCGAATCAGAATATCACATGTCGCTCGATCATCTCTCGGGCGGACAACGCACGCGCGCGCATCTGGCACGTCTGTTGTTGTCGAACCCTGATCTGTTGTTGCTCGATGAGCCGACCAATCATCTCGATATCAAAGCGGTCGAATGGCTTGAAAGTTATCTGACGCAATGGGAAGGCGCGGCGATCATTGTTTCGCACGACCGTTATTTTCTTGATCATGCCTGTAATGCATTGCTCGAGATGGCGATCAACGGCTCGGAATATTATCGCGGCAATTACACAACCTATTTGAACGAGCGCGAGATCCGTTGGGCGCATCGCTTTGAAATTTTTGAAAGTGAAAAAGAAAAACTTCTCAAAGAAGTTGAGTACATCAAGCGCAACATTTCTGGGCAGAACACGTTGCAAGCCAAGGGCAAACTCAAACGGCTCACGCGCGTTGTGCAGGCGATTGAGCAAGTGGGCATGGACGCGGTCAATGCGAATTGGTCGCAGTTGGATATTGAAACAACACAATCGCCATTCAGCGTGGAAGAAGCCGAGCGTCGTGTGCGTGGACTTCGACCTCCGCAACGCGTCACGCCCGACCTACACCTGCATCTGCGTTCGACGAGTCGTTCTGGCGATCTCGTGATCCGCACGAAGGAACTGAAAGTGGGCTACCCCGCTGAAAATGGGATCCCTGAAAAATTTTTATTCTCCTGTCCTGACATTGAACTAAGACGACAGGACTGCGCGGCATTGATCGGGCCGAACGGCGCGGGCAAATCGACGTTCCTCAAGACGATCCTCGGCTCTCTCTCCCCGTTGGCTGGTGAAGCGATTCTGGGAGCGAGTCTACACGTTGGCTATTTCGCCCAAGCCCACGAGGGACTTGACCCCGAGAAGACAATTCTCGAAGAGATCTCAGCGGCCTCTGGCATGTTGCCGTATCAGGCGCGCGATTATCTCGGCAAATATCTCTTCTCCGGTGACGACGCTTTCAAACTTGTGTCCATGCTTTCCGGCGGCGAACGCGGACGTCTTGCCCTCGCCAAACTCGCATTGCAAGATACAAACCTGCTCCTGCTCGACGAACCTACCAACCATCTCGACATTACTTCGCAGGAAGTCCTGCAAGCCGTATTGGATAACTATCAAGGTACGATATTGCTTGTCTCTCACGACCGCTATCTCGTGGATGCACTCGCGACTCAAATTTGGGAGATCAACCCCGATGAATCGCAAATGGTCGCGTTCAACGGCACATATTCACAGATGAAAGAGGAAAGAGAGAAGGAAGCGGAGCGGTTGGCGGCTGAGCAGTCTCCAGTCGCCCAGTCTCCGGTTGCCAGTGCGCGAAAGGGGAAGAACGCCACAACGAAAGAGGAAAGAAGAAAGATCGCCGATCTGCAAAAGTTGGAGAACACCATTGCCGAACTCGAAGCGACGCTGGCGAATCTTTCCACGCAGTTGGAGAGTCCGTTTGTGAAGCCAGAAGAAGCTGGGAAGTTGGGCATCGAGTACGAACGTGTGCAAAAAGAAATGGATGGCCGACTCGCAGAATGGGAAAAACTTCAGGCATGACCATGGATGATAGACGATTGACGATGGTCTGTTGTCCATAGTCAATCGTTTAAAGCGAACGAGAGAGGATGCGTGGGTGAGTTTAATTCCTGCCTTCAATTACAGGTCGGAGCTCAACCAAAACACCATCTATATCGATCTTGGCAAGTTCATTGAATATTCTCAAGGTGCGTTTTGTTATTCCTACAGCATTACCTGTGATATCTCGCGCTCTACGAAATGCATCTTTAGCGACAAAAAAATTATTTTTATCCTCAATCAATCCCAACCCGCATAGTGCCAAGGCTTTAGCATCAATTGCATCATAATATTCTGGAGTTTTTGAAAGAATTACATCGGCTTGTGCAATAGCCTTTCTGAAGGACGGTCCAGAAGATGTTGTATCACCAAGTCGTAAAGTAATGATACCCTGCAATGTAGAAATATTGTGGTTATTTATTATTACATTAAACATCTGTGCTGCTTTGACAGTATCAAGTGCCTTCTCTAAATTATCTTGTAAAAGATAAGCTTGTGTTAATCCCCACCGTGCATAATTTGAAGTTTGAGGGAAATTAATTTCATCACTTATTTCAATTGCCTGTAAGTAAGAGACGATAGCATCCGGAATATTGCCTAAATCAAGGAGTGTATCTCCAATATTTTCAAGGCTAATGGATATCCCTTTCCTATATTTATATTCTTTTTGAATCACCAATTCTTGTCTATGATATTCCAATGCTTTTTGCGCATCACCAAGATCTCTATGCACAACTCCTAAGTTACCTAAATCATCTCCTTCTCGAAGCTTCTCGTTACCAATTTTCTTTGTAATAGTCCAAGCCTGTTCGTAACATTCAAGAGCTTTACTAAATTGTCCAAGATCGCTATAGGCGCTTCCCAGACCAGAAAAAGTTGCCGATTCGCCCCTTAGATCCTTATCTTCCTGATCTATAAATAGCGCTTCGTTATAAACCATAATAGCTTCTTTTATTTCGCCAAGCTCTATATATGAGCTGCCTAAATTCCCCAAGAAGGCGCTTTCCCAGTTACGGTTTTTCAATATACGACTAATACTTAATCCTTCTTGATAATACTTGATGCCTTCTTCAATATTCCCGATTTCGGGATAAGCTATGCCCAATGCATTTAGAATGCTTAAGCGAAGAACAGCATCTTTTATTTTATCCTTCACTCGCACGCAAAGATCAATTATTAAGTATGAATGTCCCCATACAAATAAATAATCAAAGTACAGTTCTTTTAGAAGAACTGCAGCAGTATCGTAATCTTCAGCCATACATAGTAAATCAAATTCTGCTAATTGCGAATTCAAATCATCTATTTTTTTCCATTCCTGTTTCGGTTTTCGCGCCTCTGCATAATAATCTGCGGCTCTTAACAACATTGCATCCTGATTCCAAATTCGACTTCTTGCACCTTTGCCTATATGATCGGAACTTTTTTCAGCAGGAATACGATTAAAGGCATATTCTCTATCTGTTGGATGTAGATAGAATCGACCAGCCTCCCGTCGAGCAAAATGCATGCCAACTAAACGATTTAGAATTGGAGAACTATTTATACCTGGAATATGAAACTGCAACAAAAAATCTACTGCGGCTGGCGGTACAGGGCGATTGTATATTGACAATGCTTGCATCACCTTTTGGCTGTTTAGGTCAAGGCGACTAAACGCCTCGCCTACCAAGCTTTCAACCACTGTATCAGGCAGTTCAACAGCAAGAAGCTCTTCAATACTTGTGTAACGATCAACTGAAATAATAGCAAAGAGCGCCTCTAAAGCACGTGGGTAACCCAACGTTAGCATTCTGGCACGATCAAGTTGTTCATCGTTTGCATCTCTAAATCCTGCTCGTCCATCGCTGTCCATCGCGCGTAAAATATTTTCAGCGTATGGGGACTTTAGCCCTTCATCTAAATGCAAGGGGATATTACGACTTGGTTCTATAAGTGATAAATCTCGAGCAGGAACTCGCGTAGTAATAATTATCTTGATGGAATGTTGGGATGCAAGAAGAATATTTTCAAGCAATTCTTTCAATTCCGAATCAACAAGATTTCCTGTTTCAGTATCGACGAACAGCTCGAAATTATCCAGTAAAAGAACTACAGGATCTTTTTGGAATTCATCAAGAAGCAAGCGTACTTTATCTCCAATTGAAACTTTAGGCTGACGATACAATGACTCCAATCTACTTGCTATTTCTGATGGCAGCAATTGAAGTAAATCAGCATAAATATTTGGAACATTAACCTTGTGGCTGCCAATTTCACTTAGATAAATAATTCCATCCGCTTTTGCTTCACCAAGATCATTTGGGAAATTCCCCTTTTCCAAAGCTTTCAAAAAATAACACGCAAGAGCAGTCTTTCCGCCTCCTGCTCTCCCAACAATGGTCAATATACGTTGATGGCCATTCTTAATAAAATCTGCAAGTTGTTGAATTTCAAATTCTCGCCCCTGAAAATAATCGGGAGGATTAAAGGGAAGAGGATTAATGAATTTAACTTTCGATTCTATTGGTATAGGTTGCTTTGATTGGCGTTCAAGTTGAATCCCGTCATCAATGTTTCTTCTGGTTTGTCTTTCGGCTTTTTGGGGATTCTTGACAATCAATTCTTGTTGACGCAAGTTGGCATTTAGGGCATCAATTTCAGCTTGAATCCTAAGCTCTTCTTCTTTGTTTTTCGCACGTTTGAGATCACGTTGGGCATCACTCAATCTACTCTTAAGTTCAAGCCTGATACCTTCTGGTGAATCCAATCGGCCAAGATATTGACGAAGTTTTGCAACTCCTGAATCGAAATTAGAACTAAAATCTATCCATTGGCGGCTACCAAGTGAAAATGGAACTTCGATATTCAAATCAAGTCTAATAGGTACAACTGGTTTTTTATATCGTAGGGCATAAGTCCATTCTTGTTTACAAACTGAATTAGGTGTCACACTATCTTCAGTCATCACAAACAACAAACACTTACAGGATTTGATAGCATCTGAGAGTCCCTAACATCAAAAACAGAATAAAATCAGAGGCATGAAATGTCCAAAATGTCAGGCGAACTGGAAACAGTACAAAGCAGGCTTTAATCCGTCAGGCAGCCAGCGTTATCGATGCGGTGAATGCAACCGAGTGTATACACCGAAGCCAATCCAACACGGTTATCCCGAAGCAACCCGTTTGTTGGCAATTCGCATGTACGTGGAAGGTAGCAGTTTTGGCTCGATTGGCCGAGTGCTCAAGGTCAATCCACAAAGTGTTGCCAATTGGGTCAGCCAGTACACTGCCAAGCTACCTAATGCTCCCGTGCCAGCCAAGGTCAAAAAGGCTGAACTGGATGAGTTGTACACCTTCATCGGCAAGAAAAAAACGAAATCTACGTCTTGACGATTGTGGATCGAGACACACGTTGTGTTCTAAGCTGGGATGTAGTATTGGAAAGAACTTCTGAAGCCTTGCAAGCTTGCCTGGAACGGGCACCCCAAGCCAAACGATATTACAGTGATGCTTTTCCTGTTTACGATACCTTGTACTATGGCGCACCTTATGAAATGCGAACCGACAAACACGAAACCTATTCTGTCGAAGCCGTCAATGCGGACTTGCGCCACTACCTGAAACGACTGGCTCGTAAATCCAGATGTTTCTCAAGAAGAATGCAATCGCTAGCTAAGAACCTGCAACTCTTTGTGTATTGTTACAACCACAGACAATTGACCAAGCGCCGCTTCCCAAAATATGCTTCTCACTTGATTGACTTCGTTTGTCCTCTATCTTAGGTACTCTCATAGCATCTGCTATTTGTTCATCCCAATCCTCAGCAGGGTTTAAATCATCTTTATCGAACCAAGTCGCAATATAAGGATGTCCACCTTCAAGTGTATTAACCAGTTGACGCGCGAAATCTAACCCATCGGCATTCGAATAACTTATGAAACAATGATCAGACATAAACGATCCCCTTTCATAGTGGATTACGGCAATTATATACTGAGAACGAACAAGGAAAATTGCAACTCTTACGAATATTGTAAAATGCTATACTATTCCTAGATACGTGGGATATCCTTCATCAAAAGGAGCCACACATGTCTTGGAAGAATTAACTGCGAAGCGTCCCTGCCTCACATCCTTGCAAGGAAAAATAAACCTAACAATATTAATCTGCCCCCTACGCTAGTTTAAGAGTAATATTATCGCCATGAAAGAGACCTCCACGGGATCTTCCTGGAGAAAACCAGACTCCAGATCCTTTATTGATCAACTCTGGCGTTGGTTCATTGCCCCCTCATCAAAAATCACAGAACCCGACCAACGCCGTCAAGCGTCCCTGCTTTCCGGGTTTCTGGTTGGCACCATCCTGCTAGCCATCACGATAGAACTAATAACGGTCACCTTCATCGAGTGGGAAAATTACACAGGCTATCGTCAAACGATCATCGTTGCCATCGCCATCAGCATCGTCTACGCAATAAGCCGCACACATCACATCCGGTTAGCCGCCATCCTGACCGTCCTCATTGCCCAAGCCGGGCTGTACTTCATCGGGTGGTCAGACCCCAGAAGCGTCATCACCGGCATGTTTGATTTCATGATCCTGCCTCTTTGGTTGGGGAGTATTTACCTTAGGATGAGACAATTGGTCATTCTCATCGTGATCAATCTGACATCGATCCTGATATTTCCCCTCCTGACAACACGCGTCACACTGGACCAAATGCTGGTCGGCCCCTTCAGCTTTATCCTCGCTACATCCATTCTCCTCATCATTATTACACGTCATCGCAACGGCCTCGAAAAAGACCGTCAGACCGAGTTGGTCGTAAAAGAACAAAAGAGTCAACATGAGGCCGCACGAGCCGAGGCCCTACTCCGCGTGGCATCGCGCCTGAACGCCCAACTCGCCCTCGATCCCTTACTGACCGCCATCAGCGAAGAGATCAAACACGCGCTCAATACACCGATCTCATTGGTGGCCCTCTACGACCCCAAGCGAGATGTCCTATATCCCGCCGCAGGGTCAGCGATCTCAACCGAGATGATGGCAGGCATAGTACCGCTCCCACGGAATGAATACAACCTCATCATCGGCAACCTTGGAAAAGTCTTTGCAGTGCCCGATCTACAGGAAGGCAAACGTCGTCCCTACATCGAACAATTCAGCAAGCTGGATATGTACTCCATGGCCTTTGCCACGATGTCGTATGAGCATGAACTGATCGGCAGTTTAGCCACCTTCACAGTAGGTGAACGCCGCGAGTTCACCAAAGATGAGTTGCTCCTACTCAAAGGTCTGGCAGACCAAGCCGCACTGGCGATCATCAATACAAGACTCTACAACGATTCCACCCGCAGATTGGAACATCTTCAGGCCCTGAGAGCCATAGATATCACCATTGCATCCAAACATGATCTGCAAGAATCGCTCAAGGTGGTGATCGACCAAATCACAGAACAACTTAAAGTAGACGCCGCCGCGATCCTGCTCGTGAACAAAGACAAAGATCAACTTGAATTCGGCGTTAGCCACGGCTTCAAGAATTCAACGGTTCAATACACCACCCTACGTCTGGGAGAAGGCATGGCAGGGCGTGCGGCCCAACAACGTCAGGTGATATACATCCCTGATATAAAACGTGACCCGCAGGGACTGGTCAATGCTTCTGAATTGACAAATGGAGGCTTCAATAGCTACTACGCAACACCTCTGATCGCTCAGGGAGAGGTCAAAGGTGTTCTTGAAATCTTTCATCGCTCACGGATTTCCCCCGATAGCGAATGGCTAAGCTTTCTGGAAATGCTTGCAGGGCAAGCCACCATTGCCATTGAAAGCGCCACGTTATTTGAAAATCTACAACACACCAACGAAGAACTCCTGAAAGCGTACGATGCGACCATCGAAGGCTGGTCACATGCTCTCGATCTGCGCGATAAAGAAACAGAAGGACACACTCTGCGCGTCACCGAACTCACAGTGGAATTGGCCCGGGCCTTCGGGTTCAACGGTAAGGAATTAACGTATGTCCGTTGGGGGTCTTTGCTTCACGATATCGGCAAGATGGGCGTCCCAGACCACATTCTCTTCAAGGAAGACCAGTTGACCGATGAGGAATGGAACATCATGCGTCAGCATCCAATACATGCGCACAACATGCTTCGTCCCATTCAATACCTACGCTCCGCTCTTGATATCCCTTATTGCCACCACGAAAAATGGGATGGCACAGGCTATCCACGCGGACTAAAAGGGGAAGAGATCCCCTTAGCCGCCCGCATTTTTGCCATAGTGGATATCTGGGATGCGCTCACAAGCGACCGTCCCTACCGTGCCGCATGGTCGCATGAAAAAACATTGGCCTATATTCAAGAGAAGATCGGCAGTCACTTTGATCCACATGTTGCAGAGGTCTTTATCAAATTAATGAACGAGAGGCCGATCAAGAAATGATATACTGATTCCAAGCATGGGATATCCGTTTCCCGTAAAGGAGGCACACATGTCTTGGAAGAATCAACTACAAAGCGACTCTCTGCCGTGGTTGTTGGAATCTGCTAACCCCGGTGTTCGTTATCTCGCGATGCGAGATCTGCTTGACCTTTCCCCTGATGACAAACAATTGAAAACGGCACGCAAGTCCGCGCACAAGGAGGGGCCGATCGCGCATGTTCTCTCGAAGATGAACGAGGAGGGATGGTGGCAGAGAGCAGGGACGGGCTATGGGCCAAAGTACAAGTCCACGGTGTGGGCGTTGATCTTGTTGGCACAGTTGGGTGCGTCCGTGAAAGAGGACAAACGCATCAAGTTGGCTTGTAAATATTATCTCGACCAAGCACTGACCCCCGGCGGACAAATCTCTGCGATGACAAACGCTTCTCCATCAGGGACAGTGGATTGTCTGCAAGGGAATATGCTTTGGTCATTGAAAGAGTTGGGCTACGAAGACAAGCGCATGGACAAAGCTTATGAATGGATGGCACGCACAACCACAGGCGAGGGCGTCGCGCCGATGAAGGATAAGCATGCCGAGGTCCGGTATTTCGGAGGGAAGTGTGGTCCAAACTTTGCGTGTGGAGCGAACAACAAACTTCCATGTGCGTGGGGTGGGGCCAAAGTTTTATTGGCGCTGAGTCAAATTCCAGTTAAGGAAAGAAGCGTGCTCATTGAGAAGGCGATCCAACAGGGCGTTGAATTTTTCTTTGGTGTGGATCTGTCTACAGCAAACTATCCAAATGGCTGGGCAGAAAAACCGAGCGGCAACTGGTGGAAGTTCGGCTTTCCCGTTTTTTACGTCACCGACCTTTTGCAGATCGCAGAGGCGTTGGAGCGATTGGGATACGGCAAAGATAAACGATTGAAGAATACGATGGAACTCATCCGTTCGAAGCAGGATGCAGAGGGACGCTGGCCGTTGGAATACAATTACGATGGCAAGACTTGGATGCGGTTCGGGAAGATGAAAGAGCCGAATGAGTGGGTCACGTTGCGGGCGTTGAAGGTATTGAAGGCGGCAAGTTGAAGGACTTGACCTCGGCAAATGCTGAGGTTTTCTTTGGTCTTTATAAAAAATTTTGCTTCGCAGAATAAGTAAAGAGACTGTCGCTTCAATAAGGCGACAGTCTCTTTATATGTTATTCCATGATCGGCAAGTGCAGATCAAGCGTAAAGGGCTGATCCCCACCCATTGCGCCGAGGGAACCAATGTGTTCCTCCAGCCACTGGTGCCGCCCATGACGATACTTGCTTGCTTCCATCCACTTCACCAGTTCCTGCCAGGTGCGAGGGATATCATCGCCCGGTTCCTTCACTTCGATACGTGTCACCGCATACAGACCGCCGGGGAATTCAATAATGCGTGCATCACCATTTTCTTGAACTGATCCATCCACTGTGATCCACACATCATAGCCATAGTTCGGCGAACCGGGAGAAGGGTCAGGGTTGTTATACCCGAACAGACGATACGGCTTGCGAAGCAGATCGTGTGCCTCTGCCCATATCTTCATCTTATCGAACGCCATTCCCTCCGGCCCCTCCCCGAAACCATTGACACACGCCACCCGCATGGCGGGCAGTTTTACAACACGAACATTCATGTCACTCATTTTCACTCCGTCTCAAGTTTTATTATCTTCGAAGATAGTCACATCTTAGCAGAAGTACCTGACATCTTATGTCAGGAATTCCTGCTACAATGCAAATCATGCGAGCCGATAGATTACTCTCCCTCTTGATGCTTCTCCAGACCCGTGGGCAAATGTCCGCGCAGGAGTTGGCGGATGAATTGGAAGTCTCCGAACGGACCATTTACCGGGATATTATCGCCCTCTCGACCTCCGGCGTCCCGGTCTACGCTTCACGCGGACCTGGAGGCGGGGTGAGGCTGATCGAGGAATATCGCACCACACTGACAGGTCTCACGCCAGACGAAACACGCGCTCTGTTCATGATGAGCATCCCAGCACCGGTGATGCAACTCGGCATGGGAGAAAAATTCAAAGGCGCCCTGTTGAAACTTTCCGCATCCCTGCCTGATGCACACCGCGCAGACGAGATTCGTACACGCCAGAGAGTCCATTTGGATTCATCGTGGTGGTTCCAATCGGACCAGAATGTCCCTTGCTTACAGACCATTCAGCAGGCCTTGTTTCAAGACCGCCGCTTACGCATGAAAGTTCGCTGGGTGTTTTTCAATACAGAGTTTGAACAGGATGCTGAGCCATACGGCCTGGTTGCAAAGGCGAACGTCTGGTATTTGGTATACGGTCGCGGAGGGAATCCGCATGTGGTGCGCGTTTCACAGATCATCGAAGCGGAATTGACGGCAGAGATATGTATCCGCCCGCCCGGTTTCGACCTTGTTGAATTTTGGGAGGGTTGGTGCGATGAATACGAATCGCATC
Organism: Candidatus Defluviilinea proxima; assembly: GCA_016721115.1. NCBI lineage: Bacteria > Bacillati > Chloroflexota > Anaerolineae > Anaerolineales > Candidatus Villigracilaceae > Candidatus Defluviilinea > Candidatus Defluviilinea proxima. Next base: position 1,417,008 of record JADKIW010000001.1, on the reverse strand, counting down.
CGCCATTTATGGCGAAAGTGCGGGTTTCCCCGGAAGCCATCCCTCTGCTTGCAGAATATGTTGGTGATCGCGCACGTGGACAGGTTGCATACAGGCATGTCCCTGATGCCGACGGCTGGGTGACATTCGATCTGCCATTCGAATCATTCATTACCGCACGTTCGCACTTGTTAGGGCTGGGGCGTGCTGTGGAGGTATTGGAGCCAGACACATTGCGGAAGAGCCTGGTTGACTTTGCAGAACAGATCGTGGGGTTTTACAAAACCAAATAGTGTGAAGCCCAATCAACATATGAATTAATCAAAAAGACCGGGGCAGTTGTCCTCGGTCTTTTATCTTTGGCCTACTTTACACCGAATAACTCTCCCCCGGTTTCAAGATCACAGCTTTTGTCTTCGTCTCTTTTTGCACACGTTCAGCCCATGCGTTTGCATCCTGCGCGATCAATCCCCATGTGTTGTAATGGATGGGGATGACTGCCTTCGGTTGCAACATCTTGACCGCACGCAGTGCATCATCGGGACCCATAGTGTAGTTATCGCCGATAGGGATGACGGCTAAGTCGAGTCCTTCTTCGCCGATCAATTTCATATCACCGAACAAGCCCGTATCCTGTGCAAAATAGATTTTCTTTCCATCGTTTGTGGTCAGCAGAAACCCGCAGGGATTTCCACCGTTCGAACCATCGGGCAAAGCGGAACCATGTAAAGCCAAGGTCAACTTCAAATACCCGAATGGATGTTTGAAGCCGCCGCCGATGTGCTGGCCGTGCGTCTTTTCCAGCCCATGTTTCTCTTCAAACCAACCTGCGATCTCGAAATTACTGATGATAGTGGCGCCGGTCCGTTTGGCGATGGAGGCTGTATCACCCACGTGATCGCCATGTCCGTGGCTGACGAGGAGATAGTCTGCCTCAACAGTTTCGGGGGAGATCGGTGAAGCGGGGTTTCCATCAAAGAAGGGATCAATGATGAGTTTATAGCCACCAGTCTCGAGGCCAAGGGTGGAATGCCCATACCAAGTGAGTTTGTTTGTCATACGAGTCTCCTTTTATACATGAGGGGTTACCCCAACTTTATAAACAAGTATAGGCAGAATCAAGTAGGAGTCAATTCCTGTTGGCAAGTTGAATGAAAAAACCTATAATCAACCCAAATTACCCTTGGAGGCTTTATGAATCCCACATTTCGGCAACGTGTTCGCTATCATTTCGATAATTTGATGTCACGCGGCACGCCAGCCATGATCGGCATGTTGTTCGTACTTTCGCTGACTGTTGTGCTCATTGCGGGCGCAGTCATTTCAATCATGGGGTTTGTGCAAGAAGGCGAGACCGGGCCTCTCTCGTTCGGTGAAGCCGCATGGGAAAGCCTGATGCGCACGCTCGATTCCGGCACAATGGGCGGCGATACCGGCACCGGCTTTCGTGTGGTGATGTTATTCGTCACACTCGGTGGTGTATTTGTCGTCAGCGCGTTGATCGGCGTGTTGAATAACGCCATCGAAGGCCAGATGGAACATTTGCAAAAGGGACGTTCGCAGGTACTTGAAGAGGGGCACACACTCGTGCTTGGTTGGTCGGCACAGATCTTCACTGTATTGAATGAGTTGATGACCGCAAACGAAAACCTGAGCAAGGCGCGTATTGTGGTATTGGCCGATAAGGATAAAGTGGAGATGGAGGATGAGATCCGGGAGCGGGTTGAAGTTAAAGGAAAGACGCGCATCATCTGTCGCAACGGAAGCCCCATTGACCCGAACGATCTCGAGCTTGCGAGTCCGCATACCGCAAAATCCATCATCGTTCTGCCGCCCGAAAACAGCGACCCCGATACCGATGTCATCAAGACCGTGTTGGCAATTACGAACGCATCGAATCGCCGCACCGAGCCATATCACATCGTCACACAGATCAGGAAACCTGAAAACATCAACGTTGTCAAAATGGTTGGGCGAAACGATACCATTCAGCCAATCCTCACCAACGACTTGATCGCGCGTGTAGTAGCACAAACATCGCGTCAATCGGGACTTTCGGCGGTATACACCGAATTGATGGATTTCGGCGGCGACGAGATCTATTTCAAGCCTGAGCCTTTACTCACAGGGAAGACCTTCGGCGAATCTCTTTTAATGTATGAAGATTCGTGCGTGATCGGCCTGCGCAAGAATGATGGGAAAATCCTCCTCAACCCGCCCATGGACTCACGCATCGAAAGCGGCGACCAGGTCATTGCCATCTCTGAGGACGATGATACGGTTCGCCTCTCTAACCTCAGCTCGCTTCCTCTCAAGGAAGCTGTCATACGCTCAAGCCGTGTCCCCGTCAAACCCCAGCCTGAAAAATGTCTCATCCTCGGCTGGAATCGCAGTGGCGCGATCATCGTGCGTGAGCTTGATAACTACGTGCCTAAGGGATCAATGATCACCATTGTGGCCGATAACTACGGCATCGGTGCACAGCTCAAAGCTCAGGGCATTCAACTGAAAAATCAAAAGCTGACCGTGAAGGAAGGCGAAACCACAGACCGCACCATGCTTGATGAACTGAAAGTGGAAGATTACGACCACGTCATTGTGTTGGCCTATAGCACACTCGAAGCACAGGAAGCCGACGCGAAAACTCTCGTCACGCTTTTGCATCTGCGCGATATGGTCGAGAAAGATGCGACGCCGTTCTCCATCGTCAGCGAAATGCTCGACTTGCGGAACCGCGAACTCGCCGAAGTAACCCAAGTTGATGATTTCATCGTCAGCGAACACCTTGTCAGCTTGATGTTGACCCAGCTTTCTGAAAACGCCGAACTGTTCGACGTGTTTACAGATATTTTCGACCCCGATGGCTCTGAGATCTACCTCAAGCCCATCAGCGATTACGTGGAAACCGGTGTACCCGTCAACTTCTACACAGTGGTCGAGGCCGCCCGCCGTCGTGGAGAGACTGCCATTGGTTACCGCCTCGTTTCTGAGGCAAAGCGCTCTGGCAAATCTTACGGTGTGCACACAAACCCGCCCAAATCGCAAGAGGTCATATTTAGCTCCAACGACAAAGTGATCGTGCTTGCCGAGGAGTAGTTCCTCCGTACTACGCAACCCCATTCGGCAGTCATCGTATAAAGAATGGTACATTGAGACACTAAGGAGGTCCAAATGACTGGCATAGTAATAGCGTTTTTATTGTTGCTGGCAGGTATCGGTATTTTGATAATCCTGTCAGGTATTCGCTTTATCCCCAACACCCGTATTGGTATTGTGGAAAAACGATTTAGCATGAACGGTTCGATCAAGACCGGTTTCATTGCATTGAACGGCGAAGCAGGCTTCCAACCAAAGGTTCTACGTGGTGGTTTGCATTACCTGATACCCATTCAATATGTTGTACGGATGGCACCACTGGTGACTATTCCACAAGGCAAGATCGGCTACATCTTCGCCCGTGACGGCAAGATGCTCGAACCCACCCAAGCCCTCGCTTCCAACGAGGTAGCCTTCGATTTTCAAGATGTGGAAGGCTTTCTCAAGAACGGCGGTCAACGTGGACCGCAACGCCGCACCCTGCGTGAAGGTACATACGCCATCAACCTGATGCAGTTCATCGTATTGACCGATGAACGCGTCTATTCCCTGCCCCTCAGCCGTGAAGAGCAGGAGATCATCAATCGCATGGCGCAAGTGATCACAGAACGTGGTGGCTTTGTCCCCGTCATCATCAAAGATACCGACGACAAGATCGGTATTGCCACTGTCCACGATGGCCCATCACTAGGTCAGGGTGAGATCATCGCCCCAGTGGTTGGCGATGACCCGAAAGACGCCGAAACATATCACAACAAATTCCAGGACCCTGATAAGTTCCTCAAGGCCGGCGGTTTCCGTGGCCGTCAGTTGCAAGTTTTGGTAGAAGGTACCTACTACGTCAACCGCTTGTTTGCCACTGTTGAGATGATCCAAAAGACGATCATCGAAGTAGGTAACGTAGGTGTCGTGGTCTCCTATACCGGTGAGACCGGTGAAGACCTCTCAGGCAAGGAATATCGCCACGGTGAATTGGTGGCACGCGGTAGGCGTGGTGTTTGGGAAGAGGCGCTCCTGCCCGGCAAATATCCGTTCAATACATATGCCGGTAAGGTTGTTTCCGTCCCCACCACCAACTTTATCCTCAAATGGATCCGCAGTCAGACGGGTTCACACAAGTTTGACGAGAACCTGAGTGAAGTATCGCTCATCACCAAGGACGCCTTCGAACCGTCCCTGCCGCTCTCGGTGGTCGTGCACATTGACTATAAAAAGGCTCCGTTGGTCATCCAACGCTTCGGCGACATCAAACGTCTCGTCGAACAAACGCTCGACCCGATGGTGGCGGCCTACTTCAAGAATATCGGTCAGACCCGCACATTGATCCAACTCTTGCAGGAGCGAAGTTCCATTCAACAGATCGCCAGTTCAGAGATGAAGACAAAGTTCGAGCACTACAACCTTGAATTGGAAGAAGTGTTGATCGGTACGCCGTCTTCACAGGCTGATGATGTGCAGATCGAAACCATCCTCACGCAGTTGCGCTCGCGCCAGGTCGCTGAAGAGCAGGTTGAAACATACGGCCGGCAGGAAAAGGCCGCGCTCAAGGAACGTGAACTCCGCGAGGCGGAATCCCGCGCTCAAATGCAGACAAGTATGACGCAGGCTGAGTTGAACATTGAAATTCAAACCAGTCAGGGTAAAGCGGAATACCAACGCTCCATCCAACAGGCCGCCCAGATCCGCGCGTTGGCAGAAGCCGAAGCCGAAAAAATCGCCCGCATCGGTATCGCGCAAGCTCTCGCCACCGAGGAACAGGTCCGTGCGTACGGTGGACCGCAATTCCAGGTGACGCAAACCGTGCTCAATCGCTTTGCTGAGGCCATCGAGAAATCGAAAGTGGATGTGGTGCCCCGTGTAGTTGTAGGGGCCGACAAGGAAAGTGGCTCCGGCAACATCATGGAAGCCTTACTCGCCATGCTACTCTCCGACCGTTTTGGTGCCCTCGCCAACGAGACCCAAGGCACACGTTCGGAAGAAGCCGAACAGTTGCGGTCTGAGATCCGCAAGGGAATGACGGGCAAGACAGATAAAACGGATAAGAAAGTGTAAAACCAGAAGGGCGACCTCACAAGGGTCGCCCTTTATTTTTCGAATAAAAGCAGGGGGGTAACGTTAAGATAATGTCCGTCAGGCTAAAAAAAATAATCGACGAAAACCGAATAAAGCCAAAGGGTTTTGCGTTAAGATAATAGAAAGAGCAAGTAAATCCAGAAAGGTTTGTCTCGCGGTGGCTACTGTTTACACAACGAACGAAGCACAACTTATAGTACAAGCGCAAAATGGCGACCGAAATGCCTTTAGCGAATTGGTCCGCATCCACGCGCAGGGTGTGCTGAATGTTGTCTACCGCATGTGCGGCGATATGTTGATCGCAGAAGATGCATCACAAGAGACCTTCATCCGCGCCTGGCAAAACTTATCGTCCTACCGTCCGCATATGCCTCTCCGCAATTGGCTGTATCGCATCGCTTTCAACGCCGGGATGGATATGGTCCGCAAGAACAAGCGCATCATGCCCGACGATATCGACGAGATGCCCCTAACCGATGGACAGCCCGGCCTTGAAACTCTCGTATCGCAAAACGAGCGGACCGCTCTGGTACAACAGGCGATCATGGCACTGCCTGATGCAAGCCGCGCAGTGCTGGTGCTGAGAGAGTACGAAGGTCTTTCATATCAGGAAATTTCATCAACATTAGATATACCGGTTGGAACTGTCATGTCACGTTTGAATTATGCAAGGAACTTATTGAAATCGAAATTGAAACCGCAATTGTCTTTATTGGAGGCCGAACATGTCTAACCACGTCACTGAATGGTTGAACGCCTATCTCGATGGAGAATTGAAAGGCAGACATCTTCAGCAAGTAGAGGAACATCTCGCTGAATGTGAGATCTGTCAGGCAGAATTCGAGTCGCTACAGGGACTATCGGCACTGTTGCAAGAAGCGCCTGCGCCGCAGTTCGTTTCACACGAACGGTTTGTCTCACAGGTGAATCTACAGCTCCCTCAGCGAAGAGCTCCGGCAACGGAGCGCCGCAGTCCTTTTGATATAAGCTGGTGGCTGATGCCAGTGGGACTGTTGATGATCTGGGTCTTTATCAGCACAACCACGGTTGTTAGCAACGTAGTTTCTGTAGCAGATGCTATCGGATTACTGGATAAGACAACCGCCTCACTCGTCTCAAGTTCATCTGAGGCAAGCACCTGGACAGCAACAATGGGACAGGTCGGTGTGTTGCAAGGCGATAGCCTGCAATGGGCTGAGAGGTCTGAGAGTTATACAAGAAGTGTGTTCCCGCAACTCGTTTTACATCTCGCAGTTGCAGTTTTATACCTCGCATGGTTTGCAGTTTGGTGGGCACGTCATACGCGTCAGGTGAATGGCCAACCCCTCGAAGGCTGAGACAGGCTCACAGTTAAGAAAGAAGCGAAATAGAAAGTTTGTCCCGAAGTACATCTTCAGGACAATGTCAACAAGGAGAAATACAATGTATATTGACCCCGTCAAAATTTTAAAACGTTCGTGGCACATCCTGTGGAGTTATCGTGCTCTTTGGGTATTTGGCCTGATCTTGGCGCTGGCGGCTGGTGGTTCCAGCGGCAATTCGAACAGCAGTTCGCGGTATGAACAAAACCAGAAGCATACAACATGGCAACCAACGCCGGAAAACATGCAGGAAGCTTTCAAAGATGCCCAAAGCGAGATGCACAAAATATTCGAGCAGGGTATCCCGGATATGGATATCTCAGGTAAAGACCTGACCACCTTCCTTTGGGTTATCGGCGCCTTCGTACTGGTAATGATCCTCTTAGGGATCGTGATGGCTGTTGCACGTTACGTCTCTGAGACTGCGGTCATCCGCATGGTGGACGAGTATGAAGCCACCGGCAATAAAATGACTGTTCGTGAAGGGTTCCGCATTGGATGGTCGCCTTCAGCATGGCGTTTGTTCCTGATCAACCTGATCGTAAATCTGCCCATGATCGCCTTGATGGTGACATTGCTCTTCGCAGGGCTCGGTCTCTACTTTGCATGGATGAATGGGACAGCGAACTTCGCCGCCTTTAGCACCGTAACCACAGTTGTTCTCGCTGTTATCACCATTTTCGTAGTTGTGATCTTAAGCATTGTGTTGGGCCTGTTACGAAACTTCTTCTGGCGGATCAGCGTGCTTGAAGACACCGGCGTGCGCGAGTCATTCCAACGTGGGTTCACACTGGTGCGCGAGAACTGGAAGAATGTGGGCCTGATGTGGTTGGTCATGATCGGTCTGGGAATCGTTTGGGCAGTTGTACTCATCATTCTGGTCGTGGTCTCCATCCCCGTTCTGATCGTGACAGCTGTGCTCGCCGTGCTTGTATCTGCCCTGCCCTACCTGCTGTTCGTCGGTATCTTCAGCACCTTCCTCAGCAGTTGGCTTCCGTGGGTCGCGGGCTTCCTCTTCGTGGCGCCGTTGTTCTTCACCATCGCCTTCTCACCTTGGGCATTACTAGGCAGTTGGCAACAGGTGTACAACTCAATTGTTTGGACATTGACTTACCGCGAGATCAAAGCAGTACCAGCCATCACGGCAACAGAAGTTCCCCCAGCAAGTTAACAAACATCTTTTACACAGCGACCCCGTTTTAGCGGGGTCGCTGTCATTTAACGCTCAAAGATCGAAATACTTTCAATGTGATACGTTTGCGGGAACAGATCGAAAGGTGTGACTTCTTTTAAACGATACCCGCCGTTGATGAGTCGTGCCGCATCTCGCGCAAGTGTAGATGGATCACACGAAACATACGCGATCAGACTCGGACTCAACTTCAGGAGCCCATCGATAACAGCTTTATCCAAACCTGCACGCGGCGGGTCAACCACAACGATAGTTGGATCCGCTTCGAGATGCGGAATCACATCTTCGGCATCTCCCTCGTAAAGTTCCACGTTATCGAACTCATCCAAATTGACGGCGAAATCTTCACACGAAGATTCGGACGATTCGATCCCGATCACACGCCCACATTTGGGTGCAAGGAAGGCACTGAACAACCCAACGCCACAATAGACATCGAGCAAAGTTGCAGACGGGGAAACAGGCAGACAGGCAAGCAGATGCTTAACCATTTTTTCTGCCATGGCCGTGTTCACTTGAAAGAACGAAGCAGCAGAGACTTTGAAGTCACGGCCCAACACGTGCATAATGATATGGTCACTGCCAGCAATGACAACTGTATGATCCTCGTACACATGTGTGATTGAAATCCCTGCCTCGATCTCAAGCTCGGGTGTTTCAGGAGTGTCTGATTCAAGGACGAGCATCAAATCATCGTCCACGCCAGCGCGTACAGAGACACGTTCGATATTTGTTTCAGGTTCAAACTCAAGCTGGGGCCAAAACTCATTGATAGCTGGGTCAGGGAGGTGACATTCCGTGATCGGAATCACTGTAAGACCTGCCCCTACAAATCCCAACTTACCATCTTGGTCCAATGAGAATTGCACATGATTCCGATAATTCCACGGGTTGGGACATGCCACCATTGGATGAACAGGTGGATTCTCTATTTTGCCGATGCGCTTGAGTTGATCAATGAGAATATCCGTCTTTGCCTGAATTTGTTTTTCATAAGGAAGATTCTGATAATGGCACCCGCCGCATTCGCCGAAATGTACGCACTTCGCACTAATTCTCTCCGGTGATGCTTCAAGGATCTCAACGATTTCGCCTCTCGCGAAATTCTTTTTCTCCTCCACCAACCTCACACGGACTCGCTCCCCCGGCAACCCAAACGGAACAAAGACCGCACGGTTACCTGCCCCCGTGAGGGGGTCGGAGAGTCGCCCCATTGCATCGCCCCCGTAGGTCAACGTGGTCAATGTTACTTCGTGAGTTGTTGGTTCTGTCATCGTCCGAGTCCTTGTTTAAAATAATACTGCGTAATCCGTGACACGTAAACTACGCAGTACGAAGAACGCAATATCAATGATTCCAGCGAGGCACATACATCCCCACCGGGATGGAACCGCAAGCGGTTACTTGATGAAAAACGAAAGCACGATCAAGATAACGAAGAACGATCCCGCTAGAACACCAATGCGGCTCAGGTCGCGCTTGACATGCGAATAATCGGGATTGAACTCAGTAACAGTTGACGATGTTGCTTTAATTCTCTTTGCCATTTGAAACTCCTAGTTTTGTAATCGCGCAAAGACCACAATGCGCTGTTTATCAACAAGATATGGATAACACGAGATCAACGTTACCGTTGGGCTTCCCGTGGATGCCATCACTTCCACCGCTGTCGGCTCCACGATCGCCGTGCGGTCCACAACATAGACATACTGTCTCTGCTGTGTGTATAAGATCACCTGATCGCCCGGCGCCAGCCGGTCCAGATTGCGGAAAAGCTCGCCGTACACATCATTATGCGCCGAAAGGACTACGTTGCCAACCTGACCCGGATTCACCGAGCTCAGGCTCTGCCCCACACCCTTCTTGAGCTGTTCCCAACCATCGCCTTGCACAATCGGAGCATCGATATTGATTGCCGGCAACTGCAGGCGTATCGCCTGGTCTGGTGCGGCTGTAGGGATCGCAATGCTCGCCAATGACTGCACCATTGGGCGCAAATGTTCCGGTATCTCTGCATCGTTCGGGCGTGTATTCCCTTGCGCATCCGGAGGCAGATGTCCCGAAGGAAGAACGACCGCCATCACAAGCGGAGTCGGTGTAAGAGTTTCCTGTATCAACAAGGAGGCTGCTTGCTCATTTACTTCACGCAAAAAGCTAAAGCCGCTGATAAGGACGCCCACAAGCCCGACAACCGCAAGGACTTCCACTACCAAAAGAACACGATCTATCACCCGGCGGCGCGTCGAAACCTGGACCTGAGGCTGGTCACTGCTTCCTTCAAGCGTATCCACAACTGGAGCCAACGAATCAGGCTCCACGTCTGCGACACGTCCTGTTCTTTTAAAGTGCTCAAGGCGTTCGCGCCGCGCACCACGTCGCTTCTCGATCAACAAGCGACGCAACTCTTCAACAGACAGATCCTCGGGTGCTTTACGTCTTGTCATAGCGGTGGGATTATACCGCAAGGAGCATCCTTTGCCTTGCGCTTGAAGCTGGGCATTGTCAATTTGGAATACCCTCGTTATAATGTCAATCCTTCGGGCGGGTAGCTCAGTTGGTTAGAGCACTGCTTTGACATAGCAGAGGTCGTAGGTTCGAGCCCTATCTCGCCCACAGAAAAGCCATTCCCTCAACGGAATGGTTTTTTTATTCCCCAACCTGTCATACAAATCAAAAAATGTTTGGGTGTTCGTAACTTTGCGCAAACCAAAAGTTCATGTTAACGACATATATCAGGTAATATATATGCCTATTGTTCTTATGGATTCGTTCAGCGCTAGATATAATAAAGTGAACTAGACCAGTTTATAACCATATAAAGATTGGCAAAGTTATTATCCAAAACCAAAGGAGTATTATTCCAATGACGAAACGTGTTTTCAACTTTAACCCCGGCCCATCCGGCTTGCCACTTGAAGTTCTTGAACAGGCACAATCTGAATTACTCGATTTCAAAGGTACAGGTATGTCTGTAATGGAGATCAGTCACAGGTCCAAGGAATTTGAAGCGGTCATCCAAACCGCAGAAGCAGATCTGCGTGAACTGCTCGGCATCCCTGCCAACTACAAGATCATGTTCCTGCAAGGTGGCGCATCTTTGCAATTTGCCATGGTTGCCATGAATCTGCGCGCCGCTGGTGCATCTGCTGATTACATCGTGACCGGCTCCTGGAGCAAGACCGCTCTTAAAGAATCGCAAAAACTCGGCACTGCGCGCGCCGCTGCCAACACCGAAAAAGAAGGCTTCAAAGGTCTGCCCGAAAAACTTGACCTTGACCCCAAAGCCGCTTACCTGCATTTCACATCCAATGAAACCATTCATGGTGTGGAATTCTTTGCCGAACCAACACCTCCCGCTGGCGTTCCTTTGGTCTGTGATTCATCATCAGATTTCATCAGCCGCCCAGTTGACGTTTCCAAGTACGGCTTGATCTACGCTGGTGCCCAGAAGAATGCTGGTCCATCCGGTGTGACCGTTGTAATTGCCCGCGATGATATGCTCGAACGTACACCGGCCAACCTGCCTGTCATGCTCGATTACAAAACACTCGCGGCAAGCGGCTCCCTGCACAACACCCCGCCCTCCTTCGCTATCTACATTGTTGGTCTAGTCTTCCAATGGGCAAAGAAGATGGGTGGTCTGGCCGCCATTGAAAAGATCAACCGCACCAAAGCGGATCTGGTCTACAAAGCCATTGATAACAGTGGCGGTTTCTATCGTGGACACGCTCAGCCCGAGGCCCGCTCTCTTATGAACATTCCCTTCCGCCTCCCCAGCGAAGAACTCGAAGAGACTTTCGCGAAGGAAGCCAAAAAAGCAAATTTGATCGGTCTCAAGGGACATCGTTCCGTGGGTGGCATGCGTGCATCCATCTACAATGCAGTAACGGTCGAAGGTGCACAAGCGCTGGTAGACTTCATGGCTGAGTTTCAAAGAAAGAACGGCTAAAACAAAAGCCTCCGCGAAATGCGGAGGCTTTTTTCTTTACAAGCTCTTCCAAAAACGGTGATTGAATTTCACAAATCCGTTTTTTTCGAAAAACTCATGCGCATGAAGATTGAAGCCCCAAGAGTCAAGCTGGATGCGAACCACATTCCATTCTTTGGCCAGATGCTCGACTTGTGCAATCAATGCTTTCCCAACACCCTTTCCATGCGCCTCAGGCTGGACTGAGATCTGGTCCACCAAAAGATAGCGCATCGCCACTGTGAACGGATTCTCCTCCCGCTCGATCAATTTACACAACACACACCCAAGAGCCTTCCCATCTTCTTCGGCGATAAAGATCCTTACCAGCGGATCAGCAAGCATTGTATCGAAAAACTGAACGGCAAAATCATCAGTTCGCGGTATTTTAAAAATATCGGGATGATGTTCAGCGTGAAGGCGTTGTACCTCCATGCTCAGCGTGGACAAAAGTAAACTATCGGTTGAAACAGCTTGGTGAATTTTCATATACGATCCTTCAACTTGACATGCCTGTTATTCGGCATATAATACCAGTCATATAAACGCATTGACCGAGACGAGTATGTGGTCAAATCCCTGACAGGGAGAAGAGAGCGCAGATTGAGAATCTCTTCCAGGGAAATCACAGAAAACCACTCGCGAGCGTGAAGCCCAAAGCTTTGAGCAATTAGCTTTTAGCAAGTAAGTTGAACGGATGGCTCCGTTAGAGGCTGAAGAGATATACCCATCAGATCTTTACGATCTTCGGTATAAATCGGGTGGAACCGCGTGAATTCAATTCTCGTCCCGTTTTCGGGCGAGAATTTTTGTTTATTAGGAGGTCGCTATGACTACCCACACTCGTCAGCGCCTCGAAGGTTTGGCATAACGTGTTATGCCCTTACTGCTTCCCTTCGAGACGCGAGAAAGTGTCCTCGAAGCAGAAGCAAACCAAAGCTCGTACTGAGCGAAGCCGAAGTATCAAGAAAGGAAGCGAAAATGTCGCAACAAGTTCAGGAAAAATACGAAGAGTCCCATCTTTATAAGGTCCGTCATTCGGCGGCGCACGTCATGGCGCAGGCCGTTTTGGAAATGTTCCCCGATGGCAAGGTTACGATCGGGCCTCCCGTCGAGAACGGTTTTTATTATGACTTCGATCTGCCGCGTAATCTCACGCCAGAGGATCTGGAAGCCATCGAAAAACGCATGAGACAGATCGTGCAAGGCAAACATGAGTTCAAGAAGAAGGTCGTGTCTGCCGATGAGGCGCGTGAAATATTCAAGGACCAGCCGTATAAATTGGAATTGATCGATGGACTTGAAAAAGGCGGTTTGGATGAATACGGCAACCCGCTGAAAGAGAAACCTGAAATCTCGATCTACCAACACGATACATTCACGGACTTATGTCGTGGACCTCACGTGGAAAGCACGAAAGAGATCAAGCAAGATGCATTCAAGTTGATGAACGTAGCGGGCGCATATTGGCGCGGTGACGAGAACAATAAGATGCTCCAGCGCGTGTATGGCACGGCATGGGAAAGCAAAGACCAGTTGAAAGAATATTTGCATCAACTGGAAGAAGCCAAGAAGCGCGATCATCGCAAGCTAGGCAAAGACTTGGAGATCTTCATCTTTGACGATGAGGTTGGCCCTGGTTTGCCGTTGTGGCTACCCAACGGCGGGATCATGATCGAAGAGTTGGAGAAGCTGGCCAAGGAAATGGAAGAGGCGGCGGGTTACTCGCGCGTGCGCACGCCGAACATTACGAAGGAAGACTTGTTCCTGCGCTCAGGACATCTTCCCTATTATGCAGAGAGCATGTATCCGCCTATGGAATTGGAGGGCGTGAAGTATTACATCAAGCCGATGAACTGCCCGATGCACCACAAGATCTTCGGTTCAAAGGGACGTTCCTATCGTGACCTGCCTGTCCGCCTTGCAGAATATGGCACGTGCTATCGCTATGAAAAATCAGGCGAGTTGTTCGGCTTGATGCGCGTGCGCTCGATGCAGATGAACGATGCCCACATCTATTGTTCTGAGGAACAATTTGAGCAGGAGTTTATGGGCGTGATCGAGTTATACAAAAAATACTTCGAACTGTTCGGCATCGAGAAGTATGTGATGCGCCTCTCTCTTCACTCCAAAGCTGGTCTCGGCAAAAAGTATGTGGACAACCCTGAGCTTTGGCTCAAGACGGAAGACATGGTGCGCCGAGCAATGGATAATGGTGGCGTGCCGTATGTGGAGCGAGAGGATGAAGCCGCGTTCTACGGTCCAAAAATTGACGTGCAGATCTGGTCTGCCATTGGGCGCGAGTTTTCACTCGCCACGAATCAAGTGGACTTTGCCGTGCCCGAACGCTTTGACTTGAAGTTCACGAACAAGGAAGGCGCTGATGAAATTCCGCTTTGTATTCACCGCGCGCCGCTTTCCACGCATGAACGCATGGTCGGATTCCTGATCGAACATTACGGAGGCAACTTCCCCGTGTGGCTTTCACCGGAGCAGGTACGCGTCATTTCGATCACGGACAGCCAGAATGAATATGCGGAAAAGATCGCAAAACAGCTTCGTGAAAATGGCATCCGTGCACATGCCGACTTGGCGTCACAACGCATGAACGCCAAGATCAGACAGGCACAGTTGATGAAGGTGCCATATATGATCGTGGTCGGTGACAACGAGATGCAGGCAGAGCAAGTGTCCCTGCGTGTGCGGGACGGAAGCCAGCAGAACAACATTCCACTCGGTGAGTTCATTGCGCGGGCGAAGGATAGAATTGCTAGAAGAGCGCCTGAGTTGTAAAAATCAAAAGCGGAGAACTGTTCAGTTCTCCGCTTTTTTATTCATGGTTTCGATGTTGGTGCCCATGTCAACGTCCATGGACCTTGCAACGGAACAGTCTCAAAAAACATCAACTCCACAGTGAGTTGACCTGTAGGCGGGGGAACCAGATAGGTGATATTTTGTGAATATTTCACGATATCTGTGGGACGGCGATCCTCCTCACCTGCTGAAGGCCCGCGTTCCTGCGAGCTTCCCACAATATCAAGCATGAACGATGTCCCTTGAGGCACATCGATGCCCGAATGGTACCGGAAGAGATAGCCATCCTCGATCCTTTCAGCTGTATCGATCATGAATTCATACTTCCCCATTTGAATTGGCAGATTTAATTGCCAAACCTGCCCAACTTGTGGATTGGGGCCGGCATTGAAATCAAACCTGGCAACACTGGTTGCATCGATATTGATGCTATCGAGGATAATCGTCAGAGGCATCTTCGTGGACTTGGGGATCTCATATGCCCAGCTATAAACACCGCCCCAATCGACAAGCGGTTTAATGTCATCACGTGGTTTGAATGTGACGGTTTCTCCATCTGCATCTTCGATCCTTGGCAAGTAATCATATACACTTCCTGTCGTCAACATGGGACCAGGCATATCACCAGCGTCTACAAAATTGCCAACCAGGATATATGAGTCAGGTAACTCAATCACCTGCTCAAGATATAGACCCGATCCATTCGGCACAGGTGTTGGAGTATTTGGAAAAGATTGCTCGTACTGGAAAGGCGTGAGCATGGGTTCCGGTGTGGATGTGGGCAATACATCAAACTTAGGTCCAGAAGAAACGAAGTCTGATCCCAATTCCACTCCAGGGGTTGCAAACCCTTCAGGTGCAGGAATCAACTCAAAAGGAATTTGCCAATCTTCAGGCCCAGTACCTTTCGCAAGGATACAGTCCAGAACAAAGGTAACTTTATTAACATCCACGGGAAGCGGAGGATAGTAAATAGTAGTCTCAAACCTTACTGGTTCACCTACCTGACCGCCAACGCCACCCGATCCACCACTCCAGACATCCAAAGTAGAACCATCGGGAAGTTTCAAATAAGGAGTCGCACCGCAAAAGGGAAAAAGCTGTTCGGGTCTACGCATACTGATACCATCCCAGGCATATTCGACAAATGTGTACTCTGCATTTGCCACCACTTGATATACGCCAACTGTAACACCTTCTTTTTTCACTTCCACTTTTTCATTGAGCATCCTCAACGGCACACTTTGATCCACCAAGCCAACCCCAGGAACATAACCAATCACCTTACCAATGGCATACACAACACTGGTCAATAAAACAAGCGATAACAGAACAAGCAAAAGAGACAATACAGGTTTTGCACGTAACTTCATCATCAATGATTTCCTTTCCAACCGAACCGCGATACGCGGCATCAAATTTACGCTTTCAGGCACAGCGTGGCGAGCGACATTTTCAAGTAAGTTTTTCATGCGATTATTTTTCATTTATCGCTCCTTCGGTGTGTATCACCGAGTAGACCACGTAGGCGTTCACGTGCCGCATTCAATGTCCATTTCACCGTACCAATTGCTGAGTCAGATTCATCTGCCATTTCCTTTTCGCTCATCTCAAGGAAATATCGTTGCACAACAACAGCCATTTGTCTTGGCGATAGTTTTTGCATCGCGTTCCAAATTTCATTTTGGACTTCAATGGACTCGACTTGCTCTTCAACGGATTCAACTCTTGAAACCAATTCTGCAAAAATGGATTCGTCCGCATCATCCCCAATCTCAATCTGCCTCGCCGACCTTTGCATGATCTTCACTGATGCATTGACTACGCTCCGCATGAACCACGGCTCAAATGGACGCGTACCATCGAATCCGCGTATGGAGCGAAACACATGGACGAAACAATCCTGCACCACATCTTCGGCCAGCCCCGAGTCGCGTGTGATCAGATAAGCTGTGCGCACAGCCTTCACCTGATAGCGGCTCACCAAAAACTCCAAAGCGGCAATATTCCCCTGTTTAAGTTGTAGAATGGCTTCCTGCTCGTTCACAAGAGAATTATCCTCCACTATAACTATCCGATCATACCTGAAAAGGTTGGGGTAAGTTGGTGACCAAATAAAACCCCGTAAAATCGCCAAAAGTGGACGAATTTGCCGTCAATGGCTTATTTTGTTGACGAGTCACACGCCTTCATGGTATTATCAGCCCGCCAAAAACCAGCCGATGGCTGGTTAACTGTTCTAAATAGGAGAGTCTTATCAGCGCTACAGAGTTTCGAGTTAACGAGGGAATCCGTGTCAATGAAGTCCGTTTGATCGGGGCGGATGGCAACAATGTTGGTGTCGTTCCCATCAAACAAGCTTTACAAATGGCACGCGATGCCGGGATGGACCTGGTAGAGGTTTCTCCCAACGCCGCCCCACCTGTTTGCCGCGTGATCGATTACGGTAAGTTCGTTTTCGAACGGGCAAAAAAGGATCGTGAGGCACGCAAGGCCCAGACCAAGATCGAGGTCAAAGAAATCCGCCTGCGCCCCAAAACGAACGAGGCGCACCGTGGTTTCAAAGTGGACGATGCGCGCCGCTGGCTGTTGCACGGCAACAAAGTCCGCGTGACGATCAAGTTCCGTGGCCGCGAAATGGATTATCCCGAGATCGCACTCGAAGACCTGAGAGAAATTGCTGAAGCACTCTCTGATGTAAGCACAGTAGAACAACCGCCGCAAATGGAAGGCCGCACAATGCTCGTGGTGTTGGCACCCGCCAAAGGCGTAGCAAAAAAGAAAGAGAAAACGGATCAGACTCCAGCTGAGCAAGAAGCGGAAGCCTAGTCCCAGAGAAAGACCCAAAGATGTTGAAGAGTCCGCGGGCGAGCACGATTAGTCCCGCGGTTTTGTTGTCTGTAATCAAGTTACCAAGTTCCATGCTGGTATCAAAATATAGATACAAAGTCATGGTTGGAAATGAACGCAGTACTGCGTATTTTGTCTGAAAGGAGCAAGTTACAATGCCTCGTAAAGCCAAATCTGGCGGTAAACAGAAACTGAAGACCCACAAGGCAACCTCCAAGCGTTTTCGCCTGACGGGTTCCGGCAAGGTTGTGCGCACCAAAGGCGGCAAAAGCCACCTTCGCAGAAACACATCCAAGCGTACCAAGTCTCAGTTGTCTGAAATGCACGAAGTAAAGGGCTCGAAGATCATCAAGCGCGTGAAACGCTTGGCGCCCCACATGGAATCGTAGGGCGCGTCCCTGCTTCCGGAAATCGTATCCTTTTTAGTTGCGGCTTTCGGGTGTACGCAACTGGCTTAATCAGCCGACGCCCGCGAGTTTGCAGGAGATAAAATATGAGAGTGAAAGGCGGCCCTCAGGGCTACAAACGTCATAAGAAAGTATTGAAGATCACGAAGGGACAGCGTGGCGCCAAGCACCGCTTGTTCAAGCGAGCCAATGAGGCCATGCTCAAGAGCCTCTGGTACGCCACCCGTGATCGCCGCGTGCGCAAGCGCGACCTCCGCAAGTTGTGGATCGCCCGTATCAACGCCGCGGCCCGCCTGAATGGCACCACCTACAGCAAGTTGGTGGCAGCGCTCAAGAAGGCGAACATTGAGCTCAACCGCAAGATGTTATCCGACATGGCAATCCGCGACCCGCAAACATTTGCGGCAGTGGTTGCAAAAACGAAGTAAATCCCGTAGGGGCAGGTCTAAGACCTGCCCCTACAATATTTAACGGGGGTAAAATATTCAAATGAATACCGTTCTCAAAGAACACGTTTTCCCCACAGGTCAAACAATCCAGATCGTGCAAGGCGACATCACAATCGAAGAAGTGGATGCCATTGTCAACGCGGCGAACGAACACCTTCAACATGGAGGCGGAGTTGCGTGGGCAATCTCTAAAAAAGGCGGATCAAAGATCCAGCAAGAATCGGACTCATGGATTCGACAACACGGCCTCGTCTCCCACGCGCATCCTGCATGGACATCGGGCGGGCTTCTGCCTGCGAAATATGTGATCCACGCTGTCGGCCCCGTCTGGGAAAACGGAAGAGATGACGAGGATCAAAAACTCGAACAAGCTGTGACGGGTTCTCTGCAAGTCGTAGATGAGTTGAAGTGTTCGTCCATGGCATTGCCCGCCATTTCCACTGGCATCTTCGGTTTTCCAAAAGATCGCGCGGCAAGGATCATCTTTGCAAGTATCGAGAAGTATTTTGAAAGTAATGCATCAAACATCAAAGTGGTAAAAATGCTCTTGTTCGATAAGCCAACCATCGAAGTGTTCATCAACATCTGGCAAACCCAATGGGCGGACAAATCATGATCACATCAGCACAAAATCCCAAGCTCAAACTCGTCCGCGCTTTAATGGGACGCGCCAAAGAACGCCGCGAAGCAAATGCATTCGTCGTGGAAGGCGTTCGCCTTGTGGAAGAAGCAGTAAAAAGTAACTGGGGATTTCAGTTTGTTCTTTTTGACGAGTCGTTAAGTGATAGAGGTAAGGCACAGGTCGAACGTCTAACATCAAGCGGTGTTGAAGTAGAACAAGTCTCGGAAAGTTTGATGAAATCTTTGAGCGAGACAGAGACGCCTCAAGGCATCCTTGCCGTTCTAGAGTTCACCCAATTACCAATTACCAATAATTTGAATTTCATCCTCATCCCCGACCAAATCCGTGACCCCGGCAACCTCGGCACATTGCTCCGCACCGCCGCCGCGACCGGGGTGCAGGCGGTTCTTCTTCCACCCGAAACGACAGACGCTTTCGCTCCGAAAGTTCTCCGCGCAGGCATGGGGGCGCACTTCCGATTGCCGATCCACTCATTGAGTTGGGAAGAGATCAAAGCACAAACAAAAGACATGGACATTTATATCGCAGACATGGACGGTGTCTCTTGCTGGGAAACCGACCTCCGTAAACCGCTGGCTCTGGTTATCGGCAGTGAAGCCGAAGGTGCAAGCGATGAGGCGCGCCAACTCGCCACACAGAAGATTTCCTTGCCAATGAGTGAAGATGTTGAGTCACTGAATGCAGGAGTGGCGGGTTCCGTGTTGATGTTTGAGGTGGTGAGGCAACGTTCGAACGTTTGAACGTTCAAACGTTGCAACGAGGCCTAATGAAAATCCACTCCATCACCTACTGCGGAAACGTCGAGGCACTAAATGTGAAAGTAGCAGTGTCCATGTTGATGTTCGAGGTGGTAAGGCAGAGAGACTTAAAGTATGGAGAATAAATACTATCGTTACCCTGTCGAAATTCAAAACCGTAAGACTCTTATAAAATTTTTTGCTTTTTTGTTTTTGTTATTTTCAGACATAGTAATTCTGGCATATCCACTGGCAGACAATAATTATCAAAAAAACTATTACTATCTATTACTTACAGTTCTAATGGTAATAATTGGCTTCATTTTTGCTTTTGGCGAATATCCTGATGTCAAAACAGACGATAACGGACTTTACGTCGAATTTTTATGGACATATCTTCCAATTCCATGGGAAGATATTACAGAGATCAAGCATTATAGTTTTCTCCTTTCCGATTGGTGGCTAATCACAACAAAGAATCGTTTAACTTTTTTTCACCGACTATATAGCATCTACCTTTTCAAATCATTTTTTCCTAGTTTCTACATTCATCATAAATCGTCACAAGATCAAGCAGATCTTCTGAAATTAATAAGAAAACAGGTTGCGACTAGAGCAAAGGCAATTAGAAGTTCATAAAGATCCGATCCATCGCCTACTGCGGGAATTTTGAATCACTCAATGTGGGCGTAGTCGGGTCCGTGCTAATGTTTGATGTAATAAGACAAAGGATGAATTAGTGTCATTATGTTCGACGGAAACATGCCACAAATAGTTGAAAGCATATTCGCGATTTTTATTATTGGACCCATTGTTGTTATTCTCGGCAAGTTCGTTTGGTTTCAGCCTGAAACATTTGAAAAAATGATGATTGAAAAAACACGGTATCATCCTTATAGTATATATATTTCGAAAAACTATTGGAAAAATACGATAATGTGGTTGAGAATTGCAACGCTTTTAGGGGCATTCGCTTTGTTGAAGACAATAATAGAAGCATTACTAGGAATGATAAGTTTAATAAAATGAAAATCCGCTCCATTACTTATTTCTGCAATCCCAAATTCCCGCTTGAGGAAATAATCATCCAAACCGCAGGGACGTTCCTTGCGGAGGCCAAGTCTGCGTATGAGGCGGCAGGCTATGAGGTGCAGACAGTCCGCCTTGCAACGATTCCATTTCCAAAATTACTCGGGGAAGAGAATATAGACAAACTCCCCGCATTGACCGGTCAACTTGCGGACATCTCCAGGCAACTCAACATTGGATACTTCTCTCTCGGACCTGCACTCCCCGAAATCCCGCGCAGTTATGAAGTCATCCCGGATGCGATCTTTGTTTCAAAGGATGCTTTCTTCAGCGGTGTAATGGCCGATAAAACGCGTGGGCTTGATCTCGCCGCGATCCGTGCCTGCGCGGATGTGATCGTCAAGTGCGCGCCCATCGAACCGAATGGATTTGCCAACTTGCAATTCGCCGCGCTGGCAAATGTCCCTGCAGGGGCGCCGTTCTTCCCTGCCGCATATCACGACAAAAACAAATCTTATTTTGCCATCGCCACTGAGTCAGCCGATCTGGCAATTCAGGCGTTCGAGAACGCAAAAACCATCGAAGAGGGAAGAAACAATTTAGTCAGCGAGATCGAAAAGCATGGAAAGAAACTCGCCGAGGTTGCCAAATCATTGAAAGTGAAATTCTATGGCGTTGACTTCTCCCTTGCCCCATTCCCCGATGATGCCCATTCACTTGGTAATGCGGTCGAGAAAATGGGAATCCCCAAGATCGGACTGCATGGCTCCCTCGCCGCCGCCGCCATCCTGACCGAAGCTGTGGACCGTGCCGATTTTCCTCACACCGGTTTCAGTGGATTCATGCAACCTGTGCTCGAAGACTCTGTCCTTGCCAAACGCGCCGCCGAAGGGACGCTCACCATCAAAGATGCTTTACTATATTCGGCAGTTTGTGGAACGGGGTTGGATACGGTCCCGTTACCGGGAGATACAACTACCGAGCAACTTGTCCCATTGCTCCTTGATCTATCAGCGCTGGCACTACGCCTCGATAAACCTCTCACTGCGCGCCTCATGCCAATCCCTGGGAAAAAGGCTGGCGAAGAAACGAACTTCGATTTTGCGTTCTTTGCCCAGAGCAAGATCATGGCTTTAGATTCGGAAGGCTTGAAGAGTCCCTTCACTGGAAACGAAACTCTCCAACTCCGTTCTCGAAAATGAATTCACTCAATACAATTCCATTCGATCATCTACTTTGGCTGGTGCCGATCTTCTTCATGCTTCACAACATGGAGGAAGCCCCGTTCATAGAACGCTGGTCGAAGCGACTGCCATTGAAGCTTCCCATCAGTTACACAACTCGTCAATTTGTAGTTGCAGTGACACTTATTACTCTATTCGGGTTTCTGCTCACATACTATGCGGTTGAATACCTGCATAACGCGACTGGGTATTGGTTGATGTTTGCATTTCAAATGGTTTTATTCTTCAACGCCTTCATTCCCCATATCGGAGCCACGATCCGCTTCCGCATGTACAGTCCGGGCGTAGTGACAGGGACGCTCATCACCATTCCCTTTTCGATCTATCTATTTCATCGTGCACTGACAGAGCATATGCTCACTTGGAATCAAATCTGGATACTACTTGCCATCGCCCCATTCGTGATGGTCGCTTTTACCTTAGGGTTTTTGCAACTTGGAAAAATGCTGGCACGGTAAACGGACTTCATCACGGATTCGCGGACTGGAAACGGACCATCCGTTTTTGTCCGTGAGTCCGCTATAGAGTCCGCTTACTACACTTTCAACTTCCACATCGTGAACGGCTCATCGAATCCTTTTAATTCCCCGCTAAATCGGCTCAACGTCTCAGACGGAATATTCCTCGTTACATATTCGCGTATCTCAGGGTCGTTATAAAACTCTTCCGAGAAGATCAACTCACCGCCTTTGGAAAAACCTGGCAGACGTGCCGTGATATTGACCGTCGAGCCAAAGTAATCCAAGCGATCATTGAGATTGACAACGATACACGGCCCCTTGTGCAGACCGACCTTCAGCCACAACATCGGCTCACCGCGTTCCGCAATTTCCTTTTGGGCTTTCCATACGGCCTTCAACGCATCGATGGGATGCAGGAACGTTGCCATTACAGCATCGCCCATTGTCTTGACGATCGACCCACCTTCTTCTGCGATATATTTTTCAAGAACTTCAAAATGTTCACGCACACGTCCAAAGGCCGATGCATCACCAATGGTCCGATACATGCGAGTTGAGTCGCGCAAGTCTGTGAACATCAAAGTGACAGAGCCGATGGAAATCTCTTCGCCGGGGCGAACCACTTCGGTTGCGAACAGATCACGGAAGACCTGTAACGCAGTCACATCGGCCGCGGTCGAAGCCTGATCGCTCCATGAAGTACGCTCAAGTTGAAAGAGAGAATCGGCCTCTGTCGCATTGATCAGGTTGAGGGTAGGAAGAAGCGAGATGCGTTGTTCCTCTGGCGGCCATCCGAATGAAGTCACACGCAGATCGGCTTTTGTCTGTCCATCCGAATCCGCAAATAAAGAAACGGAACCTGGCACGTTCGAAGCACGCAGAGTGTAACGTCCCTTTTCCAATTGAATGGGTGCGGGCAAAGATTTCAACGCCGCCACACTTTGCGTCATCACCACATGCGGTTGCAATTGCGGACTTCCCACACAGAACGCCGCATCTAATTTTACAGAACGCACAGAAGGGTTGGGGCGAAACACCACTTCGATATTGTGGTCGAAGTTCACAGTGAAATCCACCTGACAGGTATTGCAGTGAGATTTACCATGCACATCCGCAAGATTGGTATGGCCCTCACTCATACCGCGGCACATCGGGCATAACAGATCCCAAGACATATCCAAAATACCCGCGCGCGTGGCATGCAAAAACATTTCAAGCACTGCACGACGATTGACACCCCATGCATCAGCCAATACATACGGTCTGATCCGTTGAAGAGACAAATCATCGGCATGATCGATAAATTCTTCGAGACGTCCCAAGAGATCTGGGGAAACAACGGTATACAGCGGTTCACTCATGGACCTGAACCTGGTCTGCCCACTGACGCCGAGTCCACGCTGAGACGTTAAGCCGGGCAACGCCCCTTCTTTGCCCGCAATACCATCATACATACGGAAGGCTCTTCCAAACAAAAACTTCGCGACAACATTGAGCGCGAACGGAAGGCCGAGTTGGATAATAAAATTACTGGTTTTGACAGACGTTTGATATATAAGCCGTGTCCCACCATCAGGAAGCTTATCAAAGGTGACACGCACGCGCATCTCGTCGATGGGGCCTTTGCGAAAAGTTTTTACAACACCGAAGAAATATGGATACGCCCATTCGAACGGTTCCTCGTCCCATTCCACTCGAATGACCGGTAATTTCATGCGTATCTTCTTGGCACCCCTTACATTGCTGAGCACTTCCACTTGCGGCTGGAATGTATCCTTATTAAAACGATTCGTGTCCGCCGCGAAGGGCCAAAGCGCTTCGGGTGCAGACTTGAGATCCCATTGCCAGGAGAAGTGGAATTCTTGGGTCATGATGGATAGATGCTGGATACAACCTAAATTTTACAGCGAACAATATGAAAATACCATTACGGTATTTGGTCAAATCCAGTTTGCCTGTCTGCAACCGTCCGTGAGAAAATCCGTTTATCAAATCTGTTCATCCTATTAACAAGACATTAACTTCCTCGAAAATGTCTTATGGTATAGTCGTTAACAAATGTCTGAAACAATACTCGTCGTCGAAGACGAACCCGCACTCAGAGATACTCTCACCTACAACCTCAAAAAGGATGGCTTCACCGTCGAGGCGGTGGGCGATGGCCGCGCCGCGTTGGAGGCGGCCCGCCGTTTGAAACCGGACCTTCTCATCCTCGATATCATGCTCCCCGAATTGGACGGCCTGGAGGTGGCGCGTATTCTGCGCAAGGAAATGTCCACACCCATCCTCATGCTCACCGCACGTGACGATGAAATTGACCGTGTGGTCGGCCTCGAAGTGGGCGCAGACGATTACCTGACCAAGCCCTTTTCCATGCGCGAACTCATGGCGCGCGTCAAAGCCCAGTTACGCCGCACACGCCTCATACAAGAGGAGATCGGCAAAGCCGGTGTTTCATCCACAAAACAGGAAAAGCTAACCTTCAACAATCTTGTGGTCAACCTCACCCGCCGCGAAGTGATCCTGGATGGCGAGCCCATTCAACTCAAACCGCAGGAATATGAACTGCTCACCTTCTTCGCCGAACACAAGGGACAAATGCTCTCACGCGAATTCATCCTCGAACGTGTTTGGGGCTGGGATTTCATCGGTGATAGCCGCACTGTGGATGTCCACGTGCGTTGGCTCAGACAAAAGATCGAATACGACCCCGGCAACCCCGTACGCATTGTCACAGTGCGAGGCGGCGGATATCGGTTCGAAGGTTAAGTAAAAAGTATTTGGTAGCTGGTAATTACCAGGCATGAACTATCTCTCCATTTTCACAGTCATCCTGCTCATTGTCGCCGCGTGGTATGCGTGGCGATATTACACGTTGCGCCGAAACATGGATGAATATGCCAACCGCGTCCGCGCCGAAAATATCACCACTGAAATAAAAGAACTCGAAAACATAGCCAGCGCGATCGTATCTGTTACAGCGTCCCTCGATGCCCGTCACTCCTCCCTAACAGCCGAGCGTGCGCGCCTTGCCACCGTCCTTGAACAGATCACCGATGGCGTGCTCATTGTCGATTCGCAAGGCATCGTCCAGTTTGCAAATCCCGCCGCGGGCAGGCTCTTTCAAGCATCCAACCCCATCAACCGAAGCATTACAGAAGTCATTCGCCATCACCAACTTGTCGAAGCCTGGCGGCGATGTCAACAAACACGCGAGCTACAAAGCGAAACTGTCGAAGTGCCAGCCCGCCATCAATATCTGCAACTTGTCGTCATCCCCGATCAACACGCCAGCGGAAGTCTCTTGCTCGTACAAGACCTCACTCGCATTCGCCGCCTCGAAACTGTGCGACGCGATTTCATCAGCAATCTTTCGCACGAACTCCGCACACCGCTCGCATCCCTCAAAGCCCTCACCGAAACTCTACAAGATGGCGCCTTGGATGACCCTCCCGCCGCGCGCCGCTTCATTGACCACATCCAAGTGGAAGTGGATGCGTTAACGCAAATGGTGACCGAACTCCTTGAACTTTCACGCATCGAATCAGGTCGCCTCTCTCTGGACCTTCAGCCTGTTGCGCCATGCGATCTGCTTGACTCTGCCTCCCGACGCATGCAAGTGCAGGCCGAGCGCGCAAGATTGAATCTACGCGTGGACTGTGGGAAAGACCTGCCAAAGGTGAAGATCGATTCGCAAAGGCTGGAGCAGGTGCTGGTCAACTTGATCCATAACGCGGTCAAGTTCACAAAGCCAGAGGGAGAAGTGGTTCTTTTCGCTGACGCAGGAATCGGTGAGGTCCGATTCGCTGTTCGGGATACAGGGATAGGCATCCCTGCGGAAGATGTCACACGCATCTTTGAGCGCTTCTATCGAGTCGATAAATCCAGAACCGGCAGTGGAACCGGTTTGGGGCTGTCCATTGCGAAACATATTGTTGAAGCACACAAAGGGAGGATCTGGGCTGAAAGCATGGAAGGACAGGGAAGCACGTTTTACTTTACGATACCGATATAAAAAGCCTGACGTGCGTCAGGCTTTTTTGTTGAAGGAACGGTTCATCAACCATTCTTGTATATCAAACTTTTCTTCTTTATCCTGTGGCTTCAGGCGGGTATATGTGCCATCGGGTTTCATGAGCCGTGCGCGCATGTTATCGCGCAGATAAGCACCAAGGACATTCTCACGCAAATGTTGAACATGTTCAGGCCGCTCTACAGGGAATACAACCTCCACGCGGTTATCGAGGTTTCGTTCCATCAGATCGGCAGAGCCAAGATAGACCTCTCCCTGTCCGTTGTTGTGGAAGTAATACACGCGGCTGTGTTCGAGGTAACGGCCCACCACGCTGATAACACGAATGTTATCGCTCACGCCCTTTAGGCCGGGCCGTAAGCAACACATACCGCGCACGAACAGGTCCACTTTTACGCCGGCTTGTGAGGCGGCATACAGAAGTTGGATCATTTGAGGATCGACAATGGAATTCATTTTGAAGAACAGGTGCGCTTTGTTACCGTTCTTCGCATGTTCGATCTCGCGCTGGATCAATGATTCCATTTTCTTCCGCAAGTTGACCGGGGCCACGAGCAATTTTCGATACTCGGTCTGCGCTGAATACCCTGTCAGAAAGTTGAACAGATCGGTTGTATCTGCGCCGATGGCTTCATCACAAGTGAAAATGCCGATATCTTCATAGATATTGGATGTGAAGTGATTGTAGTTTCCGGTGGCAAGGTGAACATAACGGCGAATGCCTTCCCCTTCCTGGCGAATGACCATCGCCACTTTGGAATGGGTCTTCAACCCCACCAAACCATAAACAACATGCACCCCTACTTCTTCCAGTTTGCGGGCCCAACTAATGTTGCTCTCTTCATCGAAGCGGGCTTTGAGTTCCAATAGGACTGCCACTTGTTTGCCGCGTTCACGCGCTTCGAGCAGGGCGTTGACTACCGGTGAGTCCCGCCCAACGCGATACAACGTCTGTTTGATGGCAAGCACGTTCGGATCGCGAGCGGCGAAGCTGAGAAAATCCACGACCGGGCTGAATGAGTCATACGGATGGTGGACGATGATATTTCGTTGGCGAATGGCATCGAAGATATCTTCCGGTGTTTCTGCGCTTCTGAACACCTTGGGGATATGTTGTTTAAAGGCGGGGAATTTCAAGTCGTGCCGTTCCACGCTGTTATAGATCTGCCAAAGATTGATCAACCCCAACGGCTTGCGCTGAATGAACACATCGCTCGGTTTGATCTCGAGGTTATCGATCAAAAGATCACGGATGTTGGCAGGTAGGCTATCGTACACACTCACTTGCGCCACAGAACCAAACTTGCGCTGACGAATAGTCTGCTCCATCGATTCGAGCAGGTCGTCGGCTTCCAATTCCTGTATCTCGGTATCGGCATCGCGCACGATGCGGAAAGGATGCACGGAGACGATCTCCATGCCGGGAAAGAGTGAGCCGATGTTTGCGGCAATGACCTGCTCAAGCCAGACAAAATAATGATGGAAAGGAATCGTCCCATCTTTGCGAGTAGCACCCGAGGAACGTTTGATGGGAATCAGGCGCGGCAAGGTACCGGGCACTTTGAGACGTGCAAATTTCTCGTTCCCTTTCGGGTCACGAATGACGATGGCAAGGTTGAGGCTGAGATTCGAAATATGAGGAACGGATGCCCGAGGTCCAGAGCAAGAGGCGTGAGGACGGGGTAGATCATCTCATGGAAATAGGTGTCCGCTTTTTCCTTTTGCGCATTGCTGGCCTTTTCATAATCCAAAATATGGATGCCCGCCTTCTCGAGTTTGGGCATGAGCTTGCGTTGCAGGCAGTGATGCGCTTCGTTATCCAGTTCAATGTAACGCTTGCGGATGGCGGCCAGTTGCTCACGCGGGGTCAGGCCATCAGAAGAAACATCAATGATGCCAGCATCCACTTGTTTGCGCAGACCCGCAACGCGCACCATAAAGAACTCGTCCATGTTGGAACCGAAGATGGCGAGAAATTTGACGCGCTCCAACAGCGGATTATTCTCATCCTGCGCCTCTTCGAGGACACGGCTTTGAAAATCCAACAGGCTTAATTCACGGTTGATAAAGAGTTCAGGGTTGGAAGTAATTGTTTCCTTGGTCATGGGCTCAAGATACTTTAGTGGAGATCTTTGGTGTGATCAACCATTCCAAAACGGCCTTTCGGTCGTAATGCAGGTCATCCACCGAGAGGCAACACACGCCGCCTCGTTTGAAGTTGATGGAAATATTCGTGTTGCCTGCCAGAAGTAAACCCACCAGCGAGCTCAGGTTGGGTTCGTGTCCGACGAGCATCAATTCGTCCACGGAATATTTCTCGTTGATCTCCCCAATCATATCATTGGGTTCGCCCATTGGCACGAGGGAATCGCTGTAGCTGATCTCCTCTTTGTATTTGAAAACCTTTGCCAGAATAGAGGCTGTCTGGCTGGCGCGTACATATGGGCTGGAAACGATCAGATTCGGTTCCACACCCAGGTCTCTGAGGCCATGCGCGATCTTCTGCATTTTCTCGCGTCCCTTTTCGGTGAGCGGGCGCAGGCTATCGTCTTCGTAGCCGGGCGTTCCTGGTTCTTCAGCAATGGCGTGACGTACTAAGTAAAGTTTCATAGGGTCTTCTCCCAAGGGAAAGATTGTTCCGGCGAGGATCGCCAGAAATTTTCGAACATGGTTTTATTGTTGAGGTAGGTAGCGATGGCTTCCGCGTGGCGTACTTTGTAATACTGGAAAACAGGCTCAAGGGTTATGTTGAGCGGCGCCGAAGAGTCAGATGAAGAAGCACGTTCAGAAAAATCCACAAGGGTCTGCATCAAAACTTCCAGATCCTGTATCTCCCCCATCATGGATTGGTGATCGTTCATGTGATTCAAGTTTTCCATCGGGAAACCATCGAGCAAAGGATAAATGATCTCCACCATGTAGCGAAAATTTTTGAGTGCGACGCGAACACGGTGGATGCTGGCCGGCTGGGGCGGATCGACACGCTCATACTTTTGCTTCATCGCCAAAAACGCGTCATCCACAGACTGGAGGATGGGTTCGACCAAAGCGGCATCTGCTTCATCTTTGAGCGTTTCCCGCGTTTTTTGAACACGACGGGTGATCTCTTTCAGATCAAGCTTCTTGAGCTCCCTGCGCAAACCCTTTAATGCTCTTTTCTCGGCGCTCTCAAGATGATGCTGAACCTGTTGAAGTTGAGGAAACTCCTGGACCGTTTCTGATATTTCTGCGAGCATCACCTGTGTATCGCGCAGGTCATCCAGATCATCCAGTTGACTTTTGAATGCACGGTTCAACTTCCGCAAACGTGGGCGTGGAGAAATGGAATTGAGAAGCTCTACCAACGACAGCAAACGGCGCAATGCAACACGCAGATCATGGACAGCCTCGTTGGAGAACTCAGTACGGCAACGTTTGAGCTCCAAACGATATTTCTTCCAACGTTTCTCGAACGCATCGAGAAGGAGTTGACCAGGAGTTGGTGTGAATTCTTCCGTCTGTGGTGTCATCATAAAAAATCCATTTACCGGGTTTCGTGCCTTTCTACAAACTTCTTGAAGGCAGAATTCACCCACATCCCCCATCCTGTCCGTATTACAGTCGAAGTGGTGTCACACACGTACATTTTAAAATTTATTGACTTTCGTTCGGTAGTTTAAGTTGTCCGGTCACAATGAACGCTTCAGGGATATTGCCTGTGACCATATACATAACACGCTCACAGATGTTCGTCGCTCGGTCGCCTAACCGCTCAAGGTTATGGGCCGCCCAGATCACATAATTTGCACGTTCGATATTCCCCGCATTTTCCAGCACGCTATTCACAGCATCTTGATACAGACGAGTATAACATTCATCGATCAAGTCATCCTGCGGGATGATGTCGCTTGCGGACTGGAAATCTTCATCGGCAAATGTGGTCATGGCCCGGTGAAGCATGTCCACCGCTTTCTCGCCCATAACATAAATATCCCTCATCATTTTAGGAAACCCCAACCCTCCCGAGCGGATGTTGAGGTTGGCGATCCCCTTGGCATAATCACCGACCCGCTCCAATTCCGTGCAGATCCCCAAACTGGAGGCAAGTGTCCGCAGATCACGTGCGGCGGGTTGTTGTGTGGCCATCAGCATCACAATATATATTTCGATCTCATAACTTTTTCGATTAATAACCTTATCATTGAGTATGATCAGGCGAGAATGTTCTGGGTCATTATCCCTCAACGCACTCACTGATTTCATGACAGCATCTTCCACCATGCTACCCAAGAGCAAAATTTCGTTTTTTACTTCCTGCATTTCCTGACGAAAGGCACCACGTGTCATGATTGACCATCCAGCGATATGAGATTTAAGAGTGTCGCATAACTTGGTAAACAAAAGACTTGCCTTCTTCTGTTATGGTCAACAAAATAGTCATTGACCATGAACAAACGACAGGTTCTGTTAATTTAACATGCGCCAATTAACATACATGGAAAAACATGTTAACAACTGGTAAATGGATTTAGATGACAAAATTTGCTCAAAATGGGATTTGCATAATTGTTTTGCATCGGCAAACCCGCTGTAAAGCACGGTTTGGGGACTCCATGCTATCCTAAGGGCATGGTTCTTCTCCTTGTTATGGTTTGTGGTTTACTTGTGATCATATCCGTGGATGCGAAACAGAAGCGGGATGCCTTCTTGTGCCAGCAGGAACGCACCCGAAAACGCTCCTGAATTGCCCCTAAAAAGATCACATTCTCTCCTCCTCACAAGGGCCCGGATCTCCTCCCGGGCTCTTGTGTATTTTTAATACCCAAGCTGTACAGTCACTGAACTATTCATAGGGGTGTTAGTCAGCTAAGCAAAGCTCTGCAAACGTTAACCTACTCTTAAACCATTCTTGAACGACCATTAAACGTCCCTTGTTAAACTGATCGTGTACAAAAAGGAGAAAACACATGGGACTCGCAGATTTACACATGCACACCATTTACAGTTACGACGGCACTGCCTCGGTGCCCGCTGTTTTGAAACGCGCCCAACAACTTGGGCTGGATGTGATCGCCATTACCGATCACGATGAGATCGCTGGTTCGCTCAAGGCACTGGAGATCGCATCCAAATACGGGGTGGAAGTCATCCCCGGCACCGAAGTGACAACCGCCGATGGCGACCTGCTCGCTCTGAACGTTACGAAAAAAATCGAACGCGATCGTCCTTTAATCGAGACCGTTCTCAAGGTCCGCGAATTGGGCGGGTTCTGTATTGCCCCACATCCCATGGCAGGCGGGCTGGGAATGAAAAGCTTAAGCGCTTACTCGATCTTAAAGGCGCTCCGCAATACAGATGTTGCCAACACTCTGATCGCCATCGAAACCTACAATGCCACCACCATCGACAAAATGAGCAATCATTATGCGCGTGTCCTTGCGGACCGACTGGATATTGCACAAACCGCCAGCAGTGATGCTCATATCATTGAGGCCATCGGGTTGGGTATCACCGAATACGATGGACACACCGCCGATGATCTGATCGCTGCGCTACGAAACAAAAATGTTCGTATTCGCAAGCAAAAAGAGTGGAATTCCGTCCGTATTTTGGGGAGTTGGGCGGCAAACTATGTCGGCAGTGCGTTCGTGCGACTTGCAAACCCCGCATAAGCCAGGAAATTTACACATGGAATTCATCATCCTATCACTCATGATCTTAAGCCTTTTCACGATCTTCGTTGTAGATACTGCTCAAAAACGCAATGGATATCTGAACAAGGATCATTAAGAATGACGAAGCACATTCTCGTAACAAACGATGACGGCGTATTCGCGCCCGGCCTACTGGCATTGGTCTATGAAATGCAAAAGCTGGGAAAAGTTTCGGTCATGGCACCAGAACGAAACTGGTCAGGAGGCGGGCACGTCAAAACGTTAGATCGCGCACTCCGTGTCAAGGAAGTCCGACTCGCAGATGGCACTCAGGCATTTGCCAGCGATGGTGCCCCATCCGATTGTGTGGCGTTGGGCACGCTCGGCTATTTCAAAGAACCAATTGATCTTGTGGTCTCAGGCATCAACGCGGGAGCAAATCTCGGGCACGATGTCACCTACTCAGGAACTGTGACAGCCGCCATGGAAGCGGTGATCGCAGGCATCCCCGGCATTGCCGTTTCACTGGAAACAATGGACAACCACATCGGAGATATTGACTACGGCCCGGCGGCACGTGCGGCATCGAAGATCGTTCGCCAGGTGATCGAGAACGGTCTTTCTCACGAGATCCTGCTCAACATCAATGTGCCTTTTCTTCCCGATGAACAGATACGCGGCGTCATCCTTACCCGACAGGGGTTGCGCGTTTATCACAGCCGCCTTGATGAGCGTATTGACCCACGCGGCAAACCCTATTATTGGATCGGCGGCGACGCTCCCACCGGTGTTCCTGAACGCCGAACAGATGTGGGCGCATTGGCTGAAGGTTTTGTCTCTGTTACACCACTTCAACTTGATCTCACCGCCTATCGCGCATTAATGGACCTACACAGTTGGCATTGGGATGAACCATCATATGAAACTGAATTACCCGCACCTTCCGGTAAAGTCAGCCTGTTTTATAGTGATTGAGTTTTTCTTATACTCCTTATTTTTGTCTCCCAAAGGAGACACCTGTCCGCCGTAGATTTCGGCGGACAGTTTATTTAATCCATTAACTTAACCATTAACGAGATGTTAACCTGTTCTTCCATTGCCATTAAAAGGCCCTTGTTATTATTCATTCGTTATACAAAACAAAGGAGAAAAATAGAAATGACCAAAACTGTTCGTTCTTTACTGTTCGTGTTCGTTATCTTGAGCTTCGTGCTCGCCGCATGCGGTGCCCCCGCTACAGAGGCTCCCAAACCCACTGAAGTCCCTGCTGAGCCTACCGCCGTGCCCGCCACCGAAGTTCCCACCGTGGAACCGACCGTAGACCCGATGGCTATGTATATGCCCGATGCCGTGACCGGTGACATCGTCACCGCCGGTTCATCCACCGTGTTCCCCCTTTCCGAGCGCATGTCCGAACTCTTCCAACAGGAAGGCTACACCGGCAACATCACCGTTGATAGCATTGGCTCCGGTGCTGGTTTCGAGCGCTTCTGCAAGACCGGCGAGACCGATATCGCCAACTCTTCCCGGAAGATCAAAGACGGTGAAGTGGAAGCCTGCGCAGCTTTAGCTACTCCCCGTGTACCTGTTGAGTTCCGTGTAGGTACCGATGCTTTGACAGTCGTTGTCAGTGCTGAAAATGATTTCGTCACCAGCCTCACAAAGGAACAGCTTGGCAAGATCTTCACCGCCCAATACACCAAGTGGAACGAAGTTGATCCTTCCTACCCCGCCGAAACCATTTTGGTCTACGGCCCTGGTGCAGATAGCGGCACATTCGATTACTTCAACGAAGCAGTTGTTGCACCTCTTTACAAAGATGCAGATGGCAAGGCCGACACCAAAGCTGGTAAGGAAGCCCTGCTCGGTGCCGCTGGCGCCCAGTTCTCTGAAGACGACAACGTGCTCGTCCAGGGTGTTGAAGGTTCCAAGTTCGCCATTGGTTACTTCGGCTACGCTTACTTCGAAGAGAATGCTGGCAAGTTGAAGGCTGTGGCAGTTGAAGGTGTTGAACCTTCCAAGACCACCGTGGATGATGGCACATACCCGATCTCCCGCCCGCTCTTCATCTACTCGGATGCAAACATCCTCAAAGAGAAGCCCCAGGTCGCCGCGTTCATCTACTTCTACCTGACCAATGTGAACAACGAAATTAGCGATGTGGGTTACTTCCCCGCTCCTGAGGCAGACCTTCAGGCCTCCATGGATGCCTGGAAGACCGCCACTGGCAACTAGTTCGTCCGTTCGATAAAGTTAGCAGGGCTGGCCTCAGAGAGGTCAGCCCTGTATGTCGTAAAACAAATACTAGATACGTAAGAAAGTTTTTGTGAATTGAGGAATGCTTTGACCACCCAGAATTTCCGCCCTTTCAATTTGACAAAAAAATCAAGGCCCGGCGAAACCGTTATCCAATCCCTGCTTTTTATTGCAGGCGTTTTATCCATTATTATTACCGTTACACTGGTGTACGAATTGGGCAAAGAAGCCCTGCTTTTCTTCAACAATTCCGACGTGACACTTGCAAAATTTTTCGGCACCACAGAATGGCAACCCGGGGTCGGAAAATATGGTATCTGGCCGCTTGTGACATCCACCTTGATCACGAGCCTTATTGCAATGCTCATCTCGCTTCCACTCGGACTTTCAGCTGCTCTGTACTTAAGTGAATATGCCTCTCCGAAAGCTCGTTCGATCTTAAAACCAATTCTTGAAATTCTAGCGGGAATCCCCACAGTCGTTTATGGTTTTTTTGCCTTACTTTTTGTAACTCCACTTTTGCAATCTATTTTAGGGAAAGATAACATCGAAGTCTACAACATGCTCTCCGCAGGGTTGGTCATGGGAATTATGATCCTGCCGTTGATCTCCTCGATGAGCGAGGATGCATTCAGCGCGGTCCCCCGCCCCTTACGCGAAGGCGCATATGCCATGGGTGCAACAAAGCTCGAAACCAGTTTGCAGGTGGTATTGCCCGCCGCCCTCTCCGGTATTGGT
Organism: Candidatus Defluviilinea proxima; assembly: GCA_016721115.1. Lineage (NCBI taxonomy): Bacteria > Bacillati > Chloroflexota > Anaerolineae > Anaerolineales > Candidatus Villigracilaceae > Candidatus Defluviilinea > Candidatus Defluviilinea proxima. Next base: position 1,382,046 of record JADKIW010000001.1, on the reverse strand, counting down.
GCGGCGATCATCTTGGGCATTTCACGTGCCATCGGCGAGACCATGATCGTAGCTGTGGCCGCAGGGTCTGGGCCGAATTTCACATTCAATCCATTTCAAGCGGCGGAAACCATGACCGGCAACATCGCACGTATCAGTGGCGGCGACTTAAGTTACGGTTCCATTGACTACACCAGCCTTTTCGCCATTGCATTGATGTTGTTCCTGGTGACTCTCGCCTTGAATTTGATCAGCCAATATATTGTGCAAAGATTTAGAGAACAATATGAATAAGAATAATTTTCCTCAAGGTGACGCATTCCGTCGTGAATTGGATGGACGGTATCGCAAAGCAACTATTGGACAAACCGCTTTCCTTTCAGCATTGCTGATCGCTGTGATCAGCCTTACTGCGCTTCTCTATAACATTGTAGACGGTGCCTTTGGGTATACCGCCTATGAGTACAAAATAGACCCGTCCACGATTACATCGAAGCCATTAAACGAACTAAGTCAACAAGAATTGGTGGATGTTCTAAAAACGAACCTTTCCAAGGGCGCCTACAACAAATTGAATAACGAACAAGCAATGGAAAAGCGCTCGCAGGCAGACCTTTTATCTCTTGTTCTCGAAAGAATCATCCGAATCGACACAAAGGGCGTCTGGTCGCTGACCGAATCCTTGTTTCACAAAGCCGATATCGAAGCAGAAATTGCAGAAAAATATCCCGATGCAAAACTTGAATTCCGCACATGGTTGACCATGAGTTTTCTCACCACCCCCATGTCGTCGCGCGCTGAATTCGCAGGCGCTCGCACGGCCATCCTCGGGTCTCTGTGGTTGGTGGGAATCGCCATTTTGTTCGCTTTACCCATTGGCGTTGGTGCAGCCGTATATTTACAGGAATATGCGCCGAAAAATTTATTGACTCGCATTATTCAAACCAATATCAACAATCTGGCAGGTGTTCCAAGCATTGTGTATGGCATGTTGGGCCTTGCCCTCTTTGTACGTGTTCTTGAACCTTTTACCAGCGGAAAATTGTTTGGCGTTACCGATTCAAACGGACGCACCATCCTCGCCGCCGGGCTTACGATGGGTGTATTGGTCTTACCGTTGATCATCATCAACGCACAAGAGGCTATCAAAGCAGTCCCAGATTCCCTGCGACAGGCGGCCTATGGTGTGGGAGCTACCCGCTGGCAAACGATCTGGCATCATGTATTACCGAATTCGATCGCTGGCATTCTCACCGGAACCATCCTTTCCATATCTCGTGCCATCGGCGAGACTGCCCCACTGATCGTGGTGGGAGCGTCCACATTTATCACTGTTGACCCACAAGGGCCTTTCTCAAAATTTACAGCGTTGCCAATTCAGATATTCAACTGGACAACACGCGCCCAGCCTGAATTCCACGCCATTGCCGCCAGCGCCATTATTGTTTTGATGGTCATGCTACTTTCCTTAAATGCAACAGCTATCCTACTTCGCAATCGTTTCCAGCGAAGGCTGTAATCTACTCTCTTGGATGTGACTCATGGAAAATGAAAATACTACAACACCAGAATACGCAATCGTAACGAATGATCTTTCCATTCATTACGGCAATTACACAGCCGTGCGGGGAGTGAATATCAAAGTCGAAAAACAGAAGATCACTGCGATCATTGGGCCTTCTGGTTGTGGAAAATCCACATTGCTTCGTTCCTTCAATCGCATGAATGATTTTGTCCCCAACTGTCGTGTGACAGGTGAACTTCTTTTACACGGACAAAACCTCTACAGCAAGGATGTTGACCCTGTAGAAGCACGTCGCCGCATCGGCATGGTCTTTCAGAAGCCCAACCCATTCCCCAAATCCATTTACGAGAATATCGCTTGGGGCGCACGCATCAACGGCTTCAAGGGCAACATGGATGAATTGGTGGAACAATCCCTACGTGGCGCGGCTTTATGGGAAGAAGTAAAAGACCTGCTTCAGAAAAGCGCCTATGAGCTTTCAGGCGGACAGCAACAACGCCTGTGCATTGCCCGCACCATTGCCATCCAGCCTGAGATCATTTTGATGGATGAACCCGCTTCAGCCTTGGACCCGATCTCGACCTTGCGCATCGAAGAACTCATGCAGGAACTGAAGAAGAACTACACCATCATCATCGTCACCCATAACATGCAACAAGCGGCGCGCGCCTCTGATAAAACAGCCATGATGATGATCGACGATCACCGTTCCGGTACCGTGATCGAGTTCGACGAAACCAACCGTATATTCACAAATCCAAAAGACAAACGTACCGAGGATTATGTCACCGGCCGGTTTGGATAATGTATAATAAACGAATACCTAATGTGAGGCATTATGCTTAGAAAAACATTCGAATCCGAAATCCAACAGGTAAAAGATGAAGTCCTCGTGCTTGGGAGCATGGTCGAACAGGCCATCATCAACACAGTGGAAGCTTTAAAGAAGCGCGATCTCAAGGCATCTGAGGAAATACTCAAAGCCGATAAGGTCATCAACAAGAAGCGCTTCGAAATTGAAAGCAAGCTCATGGTTCTGATCGCCACACAACAGCCAATGGCACATGACCTGCGCCTTTTGGCTTCCACTCTGGAGATCATCTCTGAGTTGGAACGCATGGGTGATTACGCCAAAGGGATTGCCAACATCAACATCCGCATGGGAGATGAGTCCCTGCTCAAGCCGTTGATCGATATCCCGCGCATGGCACAAAAAGGCGTGGATATGCTTCACCGTGCGTTGACAGCTTTCGTCAACGAAGACTTGGTCGTTGCAAGGGCGCTCCCCGTCGAAGATGATGAGGTGGATGCGTTGTACAACCAGATCTATCGTGAACTGATGACCTTCGTCATTCAAGATCCGAAGAACATCGAACGCGCCAACTGGCTCCTTTGGGTGGCACACAACCTCGAGCGTGTGGCTGACCGCGTGACCAACATCTGCGAACGGACCATTTTCATCGCTACAGGCGATATGGCAGAGGTCAAATCCACGGACGATGAATTCTGGAAGAAACAAAAGAACGGCAACTAACGAATAAAAAAACCGCCAACTTGATTGGCGGATTTTTTTATTCTGTATATTATCCCATGCGCCCTGTGATGTACGCTTCCGTTAATTCCTGTTTGGGCGTTGTGAACATGTGATTTGTGTCTGCAAACTCCACCAACTCACCCAGCCAAAACAAGCCCGTGTGATCGGAGATACGTGCGGCTTGTTGCATGTTGTGCGTCACAATGACAATGGTGTAATCCTGCTTAAGCTCTGCGATCAACTCTTCGACGCGCAATGTAGCAATGGGGTCAAGCGCAGACGTGGACTCGTCCATCAAGATCACTTCTGGTTGTACCGCAACGACACGCGCAATGCACAGCCTTTGTTGTTGGCCGAGTGACAAGCCCAACGCGTCAGACTTCAAATCGTCTTTCACCTCATCCCATAAAGCGGCCGCTCGCAAAGATTTTTCCACTACATCGTCAAGGTTCACATCCATCCCCATCACGCGTGGACCAAATGCCACGTTGTCGTAAATGGACTGCGGGAACGGGTTTGGCTTCTGGAAGACCATGCCCACCCTCTGCCTGAGTGTTACAACATCCATATCTTCGGAGTAGATATTTTTTCCATTCAACAGAATGTTACCAACCACTCGCGTACCGGAGATGGTGTCGTTCATTCGATTAAGACAACGCAAAAAAGTAGACTTGCCACAGCCTGAGGGGCCGATCAGCGCAGTCACTTTGCGAGGCTCGATCTCAATACTAATATTCGAAAGCGCCTTCGATTGACCATAATAAAAGTCAAGGTTTTGGACGGAAAAAGCAGGTGAAACGTTGGACATGATGCGATTTTATCATGTCAATGACATGCCGAATACTTTGGGCTATAATTCGGCCCGATGAACCGAAACATTCTGCTTACCACTATGCTCGTTGCCGTGGTTTTCATGTCATCATGCGGTCCCGCTTCTTCTGCGGAGACCGCATCTGATTCTCCAGCGGCATATATTGAGAACAAGGGCTCCGACACCATTGTCAACCTCGCGCTCGCTTGGGCCGAGCAATATCAAAGCGACCACCCAAATATCCGAATATCTGTAACAGGCGGCGGGTCCGGAACAGGAATCGCGGCTCTCGTCAACGGCACAGTGGATATTGCCAACGCATCCCGCAAGATCAAACAGGAAGAGATCGATCAGGCAAAAGCCAATGGCATTGACCCTGTCGAACACATCATCGCGCGCGATGCAATTGCTGTCATTGTGAATCCAGAGAATCCAATAACCCAATTAACACTTAAACAGATCTCGGATATCTACAGTGGCAAGATCGTGAACTGGAAAGAAATCGGTGGCGAAGATCGCCCGATCGTGCGGCTTTCACGTGAGACCAATTCAGGCACGCATGTGTATTTTCTCGAGACCGTTTTGCGTTTGGGGAGCAAGGAAGATAAAACGCTGTTCTCGATGGACACGCTGTTGCTTCCATCGTCTGAAGGCATCATTGCCGAAGTGCGACAGAACCCGAATGCCATTGGATATGACGGCCTCGGGTATGTGCCCAAAGATCTAAAGAAGATCGCCATTGCCAAAGAAGACGGTGGCGCTTATATACTACCGTCCATCGAGACCGTGAACGATAAAACGTATGCGATCGCGCGCGACCTTTATATGTATACCAACGGACAGCCTCAGGGAATCATCAAAGAGTATCTTGATTGGATCCTTTCGTCTGAAGCGCAGCAGATCGTTGCAGACCTTGGGTTTGTGCCTGTAAAATAAACGCATAGAGACATCACAGATCGTTAAGTCTGTGATGTCTTGTTATAGGTGAACAATGGAAAAATCTTTAAACTGGCGTGAATTTATCATCACCCGTCTTATCAAGGCATCGGGATATTCAGCCATACTTTTTGTAGCGCTTATCTTTTTCTTTCTCGTGCGCGAGGGCGTGCCCGCTTTTGCCGAAGTAGAACTTAAATCGCTCTTCAATATCCGCTGGTATCCCATTGAGGAATATTTCGGAATTCTTCCGCTGATCACTGGCTCGCTGATCGTAACCATCGGCGCAACGTTCATCGCAGTTCCGTTCGGCATCGGTACAGCTGTGTATATTTCTGAGATCGCTCCACGTTGGATGCGCGAGATACTCAAGCCTCTTGTAGAATTGCTCGGTGGACTTCCCTCCGTCGTTTTGGGATTTTTGGGAATCCTCGTTCTCTCCCCTTTCATACGCGTCTTTCTGGACCTGCCAACTGGTCTGACCGCATTGACCGGTTCCATCCTCCTGGGCGGAATCGCCGTACCCACCGTCGTGTCGGTTGCGGAGGACGCGCTCGACGCTGTTCCACGTGCCTATCGTGAAGGCGCCTGGGCTTTGGGTGCCACTCGCTGGCAAACCATCTGGCGTGTGACATTGCCCGCCGCAAAATCAGGCGTGTTGACCGGTGTAATGCTCGGCATTGGACGCGCCATCGGCGAAACCATGACCGTGATGATGGTGACCGGTAACGCGCCCGTCCTTGCACTAAAACTTGCAAGCATCATTTCCCCCGTCCGCACAATGACAGCCACCATCGCGGCCGAGATGGGTGAAGTTGCCAATGGGAGCACACACTATCATGTGTTGTTCTTCATCGGCATAGTATTGTTCCTTATCTCGCTTGGTGTGAATATTGCCGCATCATCCGTTGTCTTCCGCGCGAAGAAACGCGCTGAGAGGATATTGTCGTAACCATGAAACATATCTTTTCTCGCAATCGTCATCTCGTGCAACGCATCGGCTTCACAGGCATTACCTTAATGGCGATCCTTACGGTCACCCCGATCATCGCCACAGTGATCTATATTCTTATACAAGGCGTGCCCGCCATTTCGATAGAGTTCCTTACCGGCTTTCCCCATGATGGTATGCGTGCAGGCGGCATTCTGCCCGCCATTGTTGGTACGCTCTATCTCACACTTGGAACAGCCGTTTTCTCAGTTCCGCTCGGAATTGCGGCGGCCATTTATCTCTCTGAATACGCGGCAGATACAACTCTCACACGCACGATCCGCATTGCGATCATCAATCTGGCAGGTATTCCATCCGTTGTGTATGGGTTGTTCGGATTGGGCTTGTTCGTGCTCTTCTTAAAATTCGGTACATCGATTCTAGCGGCTTCTCTTACTCTGTCTATTATGACTTTGCCGGTCATCATCAGCACAGCGGAGGAATCACTACGCTCCGTTCCACAAGGGTTTCGCACGGTGAGCATTTCTTTAGGGGCCACTCGCTGGCAAACCATTCGCCGCATTGTTTTGAAAGAGGCCTTGCCCGGCATTTTGACCGGCGTCATTCTCGGCCTCGAACGTGCCGCAGGCGAGACGGCTCCCATCCTGTTCACGGGTGCGGCGTTCTTCCTGCCAAGGCTTCCACACTCTCCGTTCGATGCGACCATGGCATTGCCTTATCATCTCTTTGTTATTTCTACACAGGTCCCTGAAATGCCGATCAAGATCCAATATGGTACGGCGCTTGTGTTGTTAGCATTTGTACTCACAATGAATCTGATCGCAACGATCATCCGCTCGAGAGCGAGGGCAAAACGACAATGGTAGATATTGGACGATAGACCATTGATGATAGACCACGGCAGGAATATCAAATGACTTATAAATTTGAGCAGTTGGATGTTTGGAAGTTGGCCTTAGACTATGTAGATATAGTTTACAAATTGGTGGAAGATTTCCCACGTAGCGAGGAGCACAACTTAAAATCTCAGATTGTTCGTGCCGCTACATCTATTGCTCTTAATATCGCAGAAGGTTCCCAAGGTCAGAGTGACCCCGAACAATCTCGTTTCCTTGGGATGGCAATTCGGTCACTGGTCGAAACAGTTGCCTGCATACAACTTATTCGCCGTAGAGGATATTTGCAGGATGAAACTTTACTGAACAAGGCTTACGAAGACTCTCAGACACTTGCTAGAAAACTGCAATCTTTCCGAAAGTCCCTGTCTAATCATCAATACCAAGTTCGTGAAGATGAAATCACATATGGAGATGATGACATCATATAGGCGCTGCAATCGTCCATCGTCAATGGTCAATTGTCTTCTGGATAAACTCAATGAATAAAATAATTATAGAAAATTTATCTTTACAGTATGCAGATGGGGTTGAGTCGCTCCGTAATGTTAATTTGAACGTCCGCCAACATGCGGTGACTGTTCTATTTGGCCCGGCGGGCGGTGGAAAATCCACATTGCTTCGTTGTTTAAATCGTCTCAATGATCTGACAGAGGTTAAGACATCTGCAGGTCGTATTTTGATCGACGGCGAAAATGTCCTCGACCTCAAAACAGACGTCATAGCCCTACGTCGCAAAGTTGGCATGGTCTTTGCACGCCCTGTCCCGTTGCCAATGAGCATCCGCGAGAACCTCACCTATGGTTTGGAACTCGCGGGTGAAAAACGGCGCGTCAAACTCGATGAAGCGGTGGAACGCAGTTTGAAATTGGCCGCCATTTGGGATGAGGTTAAAGACCGTCTCGATGAACCTGCCATCGCCCTCTCCGGTGGTCAGCAACAACGCATCTGTCTCGCGCGTGTGCTGGCATTGCAACCTGAGATCATTTTGCTCGATGAACCGACATCAGGTCTCGATCCCATCTCCACGGGCAAGGTGGAAGCCGCATTACAAGAACTCAAGAAGGAATACACGATCATCCTCGTGCCCCACTCCGTGCAACAGGCGGCACGTACTGCCGATTACGCCGCTTTCTTTTTACAGGGTGAACTCGTTGAATATGGCGAGGGCAAATCGCTTTTCACCGCGCCCAAAGAAAAACGCACCGAGGATTACATCACGGGAAGGTTCGGGTAAAAATTTTCAGCGAAGAAAAATGAGCGGGAGCAGATACCAGCCTCCCGTTAAGTCAGACGCGAAGCACTTCATCCAATTTAGATAAACCCGCACTGATCCACTCTGATCTTTTCTCTTGCGAAGATTGGCGTGGATCAGTCGATTAAAGGAGATCCTATGACCAGCCCATTTGACATTTTATTTCAACCGCTTCAGATCGGACCTGTGACTGCCCCCAACCGATTTTATCAAGTGCCACACTGTAACGGATTCGGCCACCGCATGCCACAGGGACTCTCTGCGATGCGCGGCATGAAAGCGGAAGGCGGTTGGGGAGTGGTGTGCACCGAGGAGACGGAGATTCATCATACGAGTGACCTTGCTCCGTATTTCGAGGGGCGCATTTGGAACGATGACGATATTACGTCTTTGCGATTGATGACAGATGCAGTGCATACACATGGCGCGCTGGCGGGAATTGAGTTGGCGTATAACGGCATCAACGCATCGAATTTGTATACGCGTGTGCCATCACTTGCGCCGCGTTCGATGGGGACGATCGGCGGTTCGGGGTATGAACCTGTGCAAACACGCCGCATGGATAAGGAAGATATTCGCAATGTGCGCAAATGGCATCGTGAGGCGGCAATCCGTGCAAAGCGCGCAGGCTTTGACATTGTGTACTGTTATGCCGCGCATGAGATGACTGCGGCGAACCAATTTATTTCAAGAAGATATAACGACCGCACCGATGAATATGGCGGTGCGCTTGAAAACCGTGTGCGATTTCTGCGTGAACTGATCGAAGACACCAAGGACGCGGTCGGTGATACGTGCGCGATTGCTGTGCGCTTCGTTGTGGATGAATTGCTCGGCGAAGAAGGCATCACACATCAAGGCGAAGGCTATGACGTGATCGCCATGCTGGCAGAATTGCCCGACCTATGGGATGTAAACATCAGCGGTTGGAGCAACGACTCGGCCTCGTCAAGATTCGGCAAAGAGGGACATCAGGAAAAATATATTTCCTTCGTGAAGCAATTGACGACCAAACCTGTTGTGGGCGTGGGACGATATACGTCGCCCGAGTCGATGGTCTCTGCGATCAAGCGCGGTGTGATGGATTTTATCGGCGCAGCGCGGCCTTCCATTGCCGATCCGTTTTTGCCGACGAAGATCAAAGAAGGACGTATCGAGGATATCCGTGAGTGTATCGGGTGCAACATTTGCGTGACGGGCGACACCCGGTATGTTCCCATTCGCTGTACACAGAATCCAACCATGGGCGAGGAATGGCGGCGCGGCTGGCATCCCGAGATCATTTCGCCGAAGAAAAGCAACAAGGAAGTCATGGTTATTGGCGCAGGGCCAGCGGGGTTGGAATGTGCGCGAGCGTTGGGTCAGCGTGGATATGAAGTTTCGTTGTTGGATGCACGGAAGGAAATGGGCGGACGCGTGTTGCGCGAATCCGCTTTGCCGGGGTTGAATGAGTGGCGGAGAGTCATCGATTGGCGGTTAACTCAAATTGGGAAGATGAAGAATGTCTCTGTTTATCCGTCCAGCCCGATGACGGCGGAGGATATTTTAGAGTCGGGTTCGGAAAATATCATCCTTGCCACGGGTGCAACGTGGAGGCGTGATGGCGTGGGAAGGACATTGTGGAAACCGATTGATGGTTGCGAGTTAGACAATGTGATCACACCTGACGACTTAATGGATGGCAAGGTAATTGGTCCCCAAGGGATGCTTCGCAATAATTCGGTAAGTGGTAATTGGATCATTTACGACGACGACCATTACTACATGGGCGGCGTTCTAGCGGAATTGCTCGCATCCAATGGATACAAAGTGTCACTCGTCACACCCGCGCCGATGATCTCGTATTGGTCACAGTTCACTTTGGAACAGGAACATATTCAGGCAAAGTTAATGAAGCTCGGTGTAAAGCTATACACACAAACTATCTTGAGTGAAATCCAAAAAGAGTCTGTGCTGTTGTCGAATACGGTTTCGGGGGATGAAGTTGAATTACCGAGCGATGGGGTTGTGCTGGTGACGGATAGAAAGCCGAAAGATTCTTTGTATTATGAACTCAAGCCTGCGGTCGATGATGGGAAGATACAATCATTACGAGTCATCGGTGATGCCGAAGCGCCAAATATCATTGCGCAGGCGGTGTTCGCGGGTCACCTCGCGGCGAGGGAGTTTGATGAAACTTTTATAGATGGAACACCGTTCAAGGTGGAGAGGATTTTATAAATCGCGTAGGGAAGGGCAGCTGCCCTTCCTTACATTGTTTACATTACCACACCCTCTCCAAATTCGGGTTATCGAGCGGGGCACGACCTACTTTGGCCATGTTGATCCATTCGCCGTGAATTTTCACGCGCACCACGTCGGCAGTGAAGTCTGTCACGGTACCGCCGTTGTTGTTGAACAATGACGAACCCACCGCATAGATATCTACGGGGACATCCAATTTTTCGAATCGGCGGATCTTCTCTGGGTTGAACCCGCCCGAGACAACGATCTTTACATTACGGCAATACTCACGCGCCACATCGTCCCAAGCTTCGGGTATGGTCCAATCCTCCCAAGCCGTATCCATCGCTTGGCGGACGTTGAATACAAGACGCGGATTCACTCCGAGGTCTAATGCAGGGTCGCCCAAAGGCTCGACGGAAACATCGCGCAGGCTTCCGCTTGTATCGAGGCGGACTCCGTAGAGAATAAATTTCGCGGCTTCCGTTTCATCACCAAGTTCCTTCAACTCAATATAACGTTTGAACATGGCTTCCATCACGCGCAAGGTGTCGCGCACCGAATCGTTGTTGAAATCCACCAGGGCAATACGCGGAACACTTGCCGGTAGAACACGCGAGAATTGCATCATCACTTCGGCGGTGTCGCCGAGGAAAGAGCCGATCGCGGCATGGGCAACCGTCCCGCCGCCTGCGCCGCCCCACCAGTCACCCTGCGCATCAGTTGAGACAAACGCGCCAAGGTCACGGGCGTGATCGCTGTTGAAACGTTGCAGGGCAATGTTATAAGCATATCCATCTGCGGCCTGCACTTCATGCAGGTCAAAGCGCGCAGGAAAAAAGAGAACGGGCTTACCATGTGCCGCCACCATCGTCTCGTATACATTCGTCGCTACACGGCTCGAGCGTGTAAGGATGCCAAGCGTGGGTGTCTCGATCAGAGCAAAGTCACGGTATCGTCCGCGCACTTTGATGACCGGTTCCACATGCAGTGGATTTCCATCCGAGTTGACAATAGCCCCATCATGCACCGCCCAGACTTCAAGCCGGTCAGACGTATCAATGAACTGGTCGCCGTTCCAATAACCTGTACAATGCCTTAGCATTTCCAGCGACTTATCCACACCAACGACTACTGTATTTCCAACACGTCGCGTGAACCACTGCATTTCCACTTCGATATCGCCAACCGCAATATTTTCTGGGGAAACACCGGGTGGAAGGTTATGGTGTTTGCCCGAATATTGATAACCTTCTGATGCCAGAGCGATCAGCATGCGGCCGATGTTCTCAAAGTATTTGTCCGAGTACCAGCCGCGACGCATGCGGTCGATATCGAGTTTGAAGGTTTCGTTGGTTAATCTTTTTTTATCAAAAATTGACATGTGAATCCTTTGGCAAAGTATTACATATCCTACTCATTAAAAGTTGTCTGTCGATTTGACGATCTTCATTCCCGACGCAGCGAATTTTGCATACGCTTCATTCGCTGCGTCGGTATGATCCACTACACCGGGAACAACAACAGGCGAGGAGCAATCATCGAGCAAATACACTTTCTTTGCGAGTTCAGGGTCAACTGCGTTGATGTCGTTGAGCAGATCTTGTACCGTCCATGCTACGCAATGGGACTTAGCCTGACCGGCAATGATGAGCCTGTCATATTGTTGTAGTTGTTCGATGAATTTGGTGTTGTGCATTCCTAACGTCTCACCCATGGGGCCGGTCAACACTTCGGGGCCAACGACGGAATAATTTTCGGTAAAGGGCTTATCACCTTTGATTTCAATGTCATATTGCGTGTTACGGGCAATGGAGTGGAAGAACAAAGCTTCTTCAACGGACGAGACCAGCGCATGACCGATACCGCCGAGCATGGCATGATACGGCCAGATGGTAAGAGCGTATTTGCCTTTCTTCTCCAACGCTTCGGCATAATGGATCATCATCTGTTGACCGTATTCGGGGGCAATGCTGAATTCACTGGCGAGCGCGGGATTAAATGTCCATTTGCCATCACGGAGTTCGGCGGCGTGGATGTCTGTGTATGGTGCGGGATGATTGCCGTCTTTATCCACAAAGAAGACAGCGTGAAAGATTTGCATCGCGCTGTGTGTGTCCATGGTGGCGGTGATGTGGGTGATGTTACCGAGATTGCGATAGATGAACTCACAGAGACGAGCGTTATCTTCCACGGCGCCACGTCCACTACGGCCGCCAACATATAGTTCAAACTCTGGGATGCAGAAGGTGTTTTGTACGTCGATCAGCATCAGCCAGGTGCGGGTTGTCGAAGCAGAGGCAGGCTGAAGTCCGTTTTGAAGCGCAAAGTCCCGTGCTTGTTTTGCACGTTCCTCATAGGGAATCCGCCAGACAGTGCCGACCTTTGCTGAGTCAAAAAATGCAGGGATAGTAGGGTTCGTCATGCTGCCTCCTAGTTAAAGTAAGTGATTTCCATTTTTTTGAATTGATATAGACGGGCCGGGCGGTGGGCGCCATTGATGTCTTTTTTGCCGGTCTCTTGCAAGAGATTGGTGGCCAGCATTCTTTTTCTGAAGTTCCGTTTATCAAGACGGTCATTGATGATGATCTCGTACATGCGTTGAAGCTCTGAAAGACGGAAGTGCTTCGGCATGAGACCATAAACGATGTTGCTGTAACTGACCTTGGCACGCAGGCGACGGACAGCATAGCTCAGTATGTCTTTGTGATCGAACGCAAGTTTTGGAAGTGCATCCACCGGATGCCATGTGATGCCTGCGATCTTTTGTGATTCGGGCCGGGCAAGTTGTTTCCAGGGAATGAGGGCAAAGTAGGCGACCGTGATAACTCTGGTTCTGGGATCGCGATCTGGTTCGCCAAAGGTGTAGAGTTGCTCAATATACACATCCTCGACACCGGTCTTTTCTCTGAGCACACGCAACGCCGCAGACTCAAGCGACTCGCCGGTTTTGATAAAGCCGCCGGGTAATGCCCAATATCCAGAATAGGGCGTTTCGGCCCGACGGATCAGCATCGCCTTGAGCGCATCTTCACTGACGGTGAAAACCACAAGATCCACCGTTACACCTGGTTGTTCGTATTCGCTATAGTTAGTGTCCATTATACACTTAGTATAATGGCTTTTAGTTCCTTGTCAAGACAGGAATCCCCAAATAGGGGCAACGTATTTTCAATTTAATCCTGTTGACTTTTTGGCCTGAAACCTTTAGACTCAATCATCATTACAAGCCTTCAAGGAGAATTTATGGCTTCTCAATTCCAACTCATCATGCGACAGGGCCCCACCCCCGGGGCGATATTCACATTGGAAGGCGACCAGCTCAACATCGGGCGCGATTCCACGAATGAAGTCACGATCAACGATGCGGAAATTTCGCGACGTCATGCACGGTTGACCTTTCAGGGCGGGAAATACGTTCTGGAAGATCTCGGCTCTACCAACGGGACGTTTGTTAACGGGCAACGATTGGCCGGTCCACGCGTTTTGAAGGCTGGCGAAGTTGTTTCGTTCGGCGAACAGATCGTGTTGGTGTTTGAAGTAGTCACCAACGATCCCGGCGCAACCATGGTCTCTCCGCGCGCTGCGGCGGCCATACCGTCGGTTTCACGTCCGGCCACCCCACCACCTCCCCCGCCTGCAGATTATGTTGGCAGTGTTCCAGCCAGCCCGGCGCCTGTGGTCTCGTCTGCACCTGCACCCGCCAAACGGACGAATATCATGCCCATCATTATCGGCGTGGGCGTGTTTTTCTTCATCTGCTTGTGCGCAGGAATCCTTTGGTACATAGATGCCAACTTCCTGTGGTGTACATTCTTCCCCTTCCTTGGCGGATGTCCTGGGTAAAAAAGTAATCCCCGCAAGGTATATCGCCTTGCGGGGATTTTTTGTTTAATGGTTGTAAAACACGTCATTCTTGACGTAGAATAGAACAAGTTCGGAGACTCATTCCATGACCAATCAAACTGTCGATTCACCTCGTTGGGGCGCCACCACCAAATTGCTGGTCGGGCTGGTAATTTTCGGCATCCTTGCCTTTCTGATATACCGTTTTTCAAACCTCATTGCTCCGTTATTGCTGATCTTTATCATCACGTACCTGTTGCATCCCGTGAATGCAATGATCTCTCGTGGATTGCACATTTCCTGGAAGGCATCCGTCAACATTCTGTTCTTGTTCATCCTGATCATTCTCATCGGCTTGCTTACATGGGGCGGTTTTGGCGTAGCCGGACAAATACAAAACCTGGTCAGTTCCATTCAAGGACTTATTCAAAATCTACCGGAATATATCTCCCGTTTATCCACCCAGACGTTCACCATTGGCGTCTTTCAATTGGACATGCGAAACTACGACCTCACCGATATCAACCGTCAGTTACTTGCACGGCTGGAACCCCTGCTCGGCCAGACCGGTAACCTTGTCGGCGCAGTAGCGGGAGGCGCGGCCCAATTTCTCGGGTGGACAATCTTCATCCTGACCGTTTCCTACTTCGTCATGGCAGAAAGTAGTGGTCTACGTGAAGACCTGCTCAAGATAGATATTCCCGGTTACACAGAAGATTTCAAAAAGCTCGGCAGTGAACTCAGCCGCATCTGGAACGCATTCCTGCGCGGTCAGATCATCATTTTCCTTTTGGCATTGGTCGTCTATTCGATCTTTCTACCGTCCATGCAAGTTAATTACGCACTAGGCATCGCATTGATGGCTGGGCTGGCAAAATTCCTGCCCTATATCGGGCCTGCCATCACATGGGGCGTGATGGCATTGGTCACCTACTTTCAGCCTGTGAAACCCTTCGGGCTCCAAGATCACGCCCTGACGTACATGCTCATTATCGTGATCACCACGTCGATCATGGACTGGATCATGGATAACTTCATCACACCACGTATCATGGCACGCACTTTGAAAGTACATCCTGCGGCGGTGTTGGTAGCCGCCATCATCGCCGCCAATTTATTGGGGTTGCTTGGTGTTATCATCGCCGCGCCTTTCCTCGCATCGTTCCTGTTACTTGGACGGTACACCATGCGCAAGATGTTCGATCTCAACCCGTGGCCACCAACAGAAGAAGAGCATCCACCACTCAGTATTCGCGAATCACTGAAAAACCTTGTACAATTCGTGCAATCGCGTTTCATCAAAAAACAACAGCCAGATAAGGAGAAGACCAATGAACAACAACCAAAATGACCCAAAAACCGAAACGATCGCAGAGACAGACAACTTTCTTGCATGGAAAGCCGAAGAACCCGATGGTGAAACCACTTACCACATCGAACTAAACAGCGTCACTGTGCATTTCTTCGAAGAAGAATGGAAAGAGTTCCTGCAACTGGTACGCAATCTGGCGTAACCATCCAAGTAAGATGACAGTCAACCTGAAGTTGACTGTCATCTTTTATGTCACTATTTATGAAACTTCGCGCAAATCTTCCAAACATCATCGCATGGGCGCTCAGCGGGGTAATATCTTTTTTTGCACTGAGCTTTTTCCAAAACTTCTACACTTCCTATTGGGCTCTTATATTTTTCACCGTTTTATTGAACACAGTTTTTACACTGGTCTTTGCGATCGTCCTTGAAACAGTGATTTCGAGACTGAAAGAAAAAATCATTCCCATCGCCATTCTTTGTTTGGGCGTTTTGTTATTTCCCCTCACACTACGGCTTCTCAATCAATACCCAACATTGTTAGGCGTTGCGCTAATACCCGCACGAAATACGATCCCCACATTTCTAGTGCTGACCATCCTATCTTCAATGTGGACAATCCATCTTATCCACAAACTGGATTCAACCAACTGGCGCTCATCCACTATTGCCATCTGGATCAAGCGCAACTTTCCCGGACTTTTGCTTGCTTCAGCAATATCAGCTTCTGCCTACGCATTAGGAACTACCATCACAAGCCCTGACCTTCATCTTGCAGACAATTATTTCGATACTGATTCACCCATCTGGGTTAACTTTCTCACAGCTAACCGAGATCAGGTGATGAGCATGCGTGCTGTGCATCCATATGCTTTGATGCTCCTGCGTCCGCAAGTGTGGCTATTATCAATACTGATGTATGGAGATAAATTTCACGCAACGATCCTTCTCAACGCCCTATATGGTGGCGCATGTGTTTTTCTAGCGTGGCTATTCTTCAAGCGCCGAACAAACAACACTACATACGCCCTTATTATCGCGGCCTTGCTTGGGCTCTCCAATTCACATTTATTGCTGAGTTCATTTCTGGAATCCTATATTTTTTCTGCGGCAATGCTCGTCGCATCGGTCGTAATCCTGCAAAACAAGGATGCGAAACTGATACACGTCATCCCTGTTGGGTTGATTACTTTTGGAATCACGATTACAAACTTCATTCAGACATGTATCACATTTTTCCTTACCCAATGGAGCATAAAGAAAACGTTTAAATATGTATCCATTACTATTGTGCTGGCAACCATATTGACCTTTACGCAAACTCTGCTTCAGCCCAATAGCCAACCATTTTATATTCCCAGTAATATTGGCAACGAAAGCGTTTTCAAACGAGAAGTTGTAGGTGTTCCACTTTCAGAAACTATCAGCCGTGTCAACGTGATCACCCGCACTATGACACTCTTCAGCGTAGTAGCTCCTCGTCCGCTCATATTGCTTGAAGAGATTGGGTGCTCAACCCCTTGCTTCAACACCATCCGCTTCTTCCGTGGTGAATATCAATATGCATCTTATATCGGCTTTGGGAGTTGGCTGGCGCGTTTGTGGTTTCTATTACTTGTGATTGCGGCTTTGATTTTTATATGGAATTTATTCCGTAATCCAAGGAATTCAGCCTTGCAAGCGGCGCTTGTTTTGAATCTGCTGTTCAACTTTGTACTGCACATGAACTACGGCGACGACCCAATGCTTTACTCCCCCAATTGGACGTATGCTTTGGTCTTCTTTGTTGGTATATCCTATGAAAAGATGGCAGACAAAAAATGGTTTCAGGTTGGTTTGTTGATATTTTTAACAGCGCTTTTGTTCAACAATGTTGAGTTGTTCCATAAGATATTAGACGCCATTCTGCCATTCTTTGGATGAAAAGTGATGCCCATGAAAATCATGGGGCATCGTTGTATTTATGGCTTCACAACACACGGGTTATCCACAGTATCGGCAAAATACAGCCTTTCCTGTCCATTATTCTGAACAAGTAGGAACCAAGCTTTTTGTTGCACATCCTTATCACGATATGCGATTACATCCGATGTATGCGGAATGAAATCCACTGGTTCATTGTGCTCAAGCAAGATAACCCCATAATAATCCCCTGTCATATAGAACAAGAGACGTGGTTGTTTGGATGGTTTATAACCAAATTTATCAGTAGATTCGCCTTCGCCCGATTCGTAATATCGCGGAGATAATGCTCTACCGCGTGAGGCAGTCAGTTCGTTGTCTGTGATAATCTTTGTCAAGCAAGCTGAATCCATCCCCGAATTTTGAAAAGCAGTAGACGATGTAAATTCTTTATACAGTTGATCCTGCGTTAGTGGTGGATATTTTTTTGGAAAAACATTTTCACTCAACGGAACAGACACACCAATAAACAGGAAAAATGCACCGGCAATGAGGAAATGTGTCCATGGATGGGAGGAGGAAACGGCTAAGGCTTGAGAACTGCTTGAGAGGTTGGAGCAGGCCCAGGTCCAGAGAGAGGCGCGTGTGGTTTCCATCAAAGAAATGAAAGCAAGGATCAGGGTGAAGAGTCCAATCATGTAATACATGTAAATAGACCAATCCATTGCTACCAAAAATCTTTGCCCAGCCAAGAGGGCAATGGAAGTCCAAAGGTTGTAAACGAGATTGATAAAGAGAGGTGCGAGGCCCAACAAGCCGATGCGTTTCCATGCGGCGGCAAGACCGAGGCCAAGCAGAGCGATATAAAAAACGAGCAAAACAGTTTGCGATGGTTTGGGCTGGCCTGTCCATTGCTCCCAAAATGCACGGGTGGGTTGCCATAGTTCGTTGGGACTTTCGAGATCGTTGCGGACAGGCAACAGCAAAATGTTATCAACGCAGTTATCGAGAAAACGATTGATGACCACGCGCACCGCTTCTGTGGGATTTTTGGAAACGGCATCTTTGAAGATACTGATCAAGCGGTCGTTATATTGGACATTGGTCTCGCCGGGCTTACGGCCTGCATCGGCTTCAATGCCGTTCATGCGACTATAACGTTGCGCCAGATTGATCGTTTGCGTGAAAGGGCTATCGAAAATGATCTGGCCGGTATTAACCCAATTACGAATAAGCCACGGAGAAGCTAAAAGAACAATGGCAAAAACCATCAACGCTCCGCCGCGCAGGATGGAATAAAACTTTTTAGGTTCGGCTAGCCATGCAACAAATAAAATGACAGGCAACGCTACTACTGCTTGCGTGCGGATCAGGATCCCAATTCCAAGTGCGCCACCAGCGAGAAAAGCCAAATAGTTCGGACGATTCGTCCGTGCCCAACGAATGGCAAGATATGTGAAAGCCGCAAGCGTAAGAGCCACAGGAACTTCGGAAAGATATAACTTGGAATAACTCAACGCGTTACTAAAAGGAGACGCAATATTGGATGTGTAATCACGTAGTCCAGCAAGCAGAGCAATGGCTACTCCAACCGGGCGACTATGTAATTCTTTCCCTACCCAATACAACGCAACAGGGAACAATGCCAGGACGATTGATTGCGCGGTAATAACATTGTTGTAATCTTGCCCCACGATCAGGTGTAGGAACGCGAGAAAAACAATATATAGCGGACGCGGGGGGATTTCGTTGCCCTTCAAACCGTTACCGATCAAAAGGGATTGGGCAAACTCATCATATACTTGTGTATCAGAGAACGGATAGATCTCATAGTTCGGTGCACGCGGCGGCAAAGCAGAGAAACTTGGAACAACGGGATGGCTCAACCACAAAAGAAGAATGCCACACCAGAGCGCAACTGATATCCAAATATCAAGATTTTTATTTTCCGTTGACTTCGTTCGAGTCTCCAGTAGAAAGACCAACACACAGGCGATACAGGCAAGAACAATCTGCCACTCCAGCAAAGGGACGCCAGGCAGGCCCCATTCACCCGTTTTATCAGGAACAAGCCCAAGGCCTGTAACGGCGATAAAAACTGTCAACACGCCCAAAACACCCCAAATAACAACTGCTTTTTTCAGCAGTCGCTTGCCTGCTTCTTTCATGGGCTGATAGGAGTCCCAGCGGTTCAAGATGGTCGCTGCGATCAACTCCAAACCGGTAATGGTCGCCAGATTGAGCAGTGGAGATAGGCGCACCGCATACGCGGCGTAGGAGAAAATCTTTCCGTGTTGCGAGAGCCCCCACAGAATGGCTAATGTTCCCTGACTGAGCAATATCGCCAAAAGGGAAATAACCAGTAAGGCGTCACCAGTCCATGATGTGTATATTGAATCCAGTTTTGCTTTCAAGGCAGGTTTCTTGTTTGCATTGAAAGCAAAATATGAAGCGGTGAACGTCCATGCCAGCAAAAGGAGGATGCCCGTCAACCGAAACGCGGAAAAGCCAAAGAGAATTCCTTCACTGGTATCGGAAGGCAGGGTTACAAATCGCCAAAGAAATGTCAGTCCTTGAACAGCCCAGAGGGCGAATAGAAAAGGCCAGGAGATTTTTGCTTGGTCATCGTTTTGAGAAGTCATATTGGATGCAATTATAAATCAGGCCAATACAACGGGATCTTTTCTACAACAGGTGAATTTATAAACAAAAACGGCTTGCATTGCGCAAGCCGTTTGCTCGAGCTGAAATGCCGAATTACTTCTTCTTCAGTTCATCCTTCAAGATCATCGTCATCACGATGCTAACAACACTGACGATGAGGCCGCCCAGGAAAGCGTTCCACCAAACGGGGTCACTAATGACCAGTGCGATCCCAAACGATTGACCGATGACACTCGTAAGCCAGAAAAGGAACGTGTTGATGACGAGCGTGAACAGGCCGAGCGTCAGAGCGATCAGCGCACAGGTGAGAAACTTGAGCAACGGGCGGACAAGCGCGTTGACAAGCCCAAAGATGAGCGCCAGCCCTACGAGCGAAAGTGTGCTACTCATCAGGTCAATACCGGGCACGATCAAAACTGCCAAGTATAAAGCGATTGCATTGATGAGCAGGCGTAGTAAAAACTTTGTCATTTTTTCTCCTTCAAAAAATAAGGTGACATCACCGTTGTGACTGTCACCTTATTTACGCAGTTCGCGGGGTTGGGTTGCAGGGTCCGCACGCATCCACAACAATGTGCGACGCTCTTTGAAGCCCGCTTCCACGAAGGCATCCCGCATTTCGTTCGCTGGATGTTCCAACGACAGACTGGATTGATTGGCCAACACACGCCGTGCATGGATCAACAAATGGGTCAACGCCTCAGGGTCGGACCTTTCGCCTGTTGCCGCCATAAGCGACTCTGATCTCCCCCCATTCGGAGCCCACGACAAAGCCGCCAACATTTCACCGTTGCGAACCGCGACCCATTGCTTAATGTTCATGTCAACAAGAAGCAAATACAGCCAGTTGGCAAATCCAGGCCGAAGGGAGTTAAGGTTGAAGGAACGGTACCAATCCAAATGGTTGGGGTTGATGCGGCGAAGCCAGTCCTTTTGAAGCGGCCAGAAATGCGCAGGACGAGGAGCGATCTCAATATCGGTATAGGGCTTGAGGAGGTGGATGTCGGGCTTCGCAGTCCAATTGGTGCGGCGAGCGATCTCTTGAAAACCAAGGTCAGAGTAGAGTTGGATGGCGCCGGGGTTATCATCACGGACATGGAGCCAGAGCGCGGATGCCTTTTTATCCCAACCGTATTGCATGGCGCGGCGGGTGAGGATGCGCGCAATGCCGCGCCGACGATAATCAGGATGCACAGCAATGTTGGCAATGAGGTAGATGCGCTTACCATTATCGCGGAAGGGGATGAGACTGGCATTGCCAACAACACTACCGTTTTCCTCCCAGACAAATCCCGTGAGGGGTAGGGACGCGGTCTCCGTCATGTGCGAGGCCCAACGCAAGAAACTATCGTCGCGACTGGCGCGACGCATATCTGCAATGTAGCGCTGACCGTCGTTATCCATTGTGCTGGAAAAACACACTTCGATCAGATCGGCCACAGCAGGTAGATCGCGGAAAACGTTCATCGCGCGCAGTTGCGGGTGATCGCTCGCATTCGCAGAGAGGGTGATGGAACTCATTGATGGGAATTATAGTCGGGTTGTGTTATTTTGTTAGATTGCAGGCGTATAATTATTTTGGCAAAGAAAAAAACGCTTTCTTGCAGAGAGGATAAAGTATGAGTTCATTCCAAATAACTTTTCCATCTCCTGGTGAATCATTTTCTATTGATAGTGTTATAGAAGCAAACGGAAATCATTCACTGGAGATTGATAGTTTTATATGGGCTGTTTTACGAGATACATATGGGCATTATTATCTTCAAAATCCACCGGTATCTATGAAACCTGATGGAAACTGGCATGCCAAAAACATCCATCTGGGAGAAGAAATCATTGAAATCACCTTCGTAAAAGCCACCACAACCGGCAACGAACATTTTCTAAGGAAAGTAGAAAATCATGACTGGGGCGGTTTTGATGAATTCCCATTAGGGACAGAGCAGATTGGGAGCGTAAGCATAAATGTAAATTGATTCTTTTCTTTACGAATGTATTTTCTGCCGCGTTGACAAAATATCCATCGCACAACTACAATGAGTCACTCATACTTAAAACTTATCAGGCGTAGAAATTGAAAAACCTTTCCAAACTGTCCGTCGACATCGTATTATTACGAATCATTAAATACACCTTGTTCTCGATTGCTGTATATTATATTTTGATCTATCTGTGGATCGTATACCACCGAATGCCGTATCCATTTGAGCTGGAATGGATCGAGGGAGGTATGGTTGACCAAGTCCAACGAATAGTTGACGGAAACAGTGTTTACACTGCACCAAGTATCAACTTTGTGCCTTTTTTATACCCTCCACTATATTTCTATCTATCAGCTTTAGTATCACCACTATTAGGAGGTGGCTTACTCCCACTCAGATTGGTTTCGTTCATTGCGTCTCTAATCTCGTTTACGACAATATTTCTGATTGTATATGATGAGACAAAAAGCTGGTGGGCATCATTATTATCCACCAGCCTCTTTGTGGCATCATTCCGTATAACGGGAGCATGGCTGGATATTGCTAGAGTGGACTCATTATTTTTAACATTATGGCTCTTGTTCGTTTTCTTCATTAGGCGCCAAAAAACTCCAAGTTATGCAATCCTAACAGGGCTACTGGCAGCTGCAACATTTCTTACAAAGCAAACTGCATTAATCGCCTGTCTACCTGCTATTTTTTATTTTTTAATAAAAAATCGGAAATATGCATTGATATTACTTGCTGCCACAACAGTGACTATTGGAGCGGTCACGTTGGCATTAAATCTAGCAAGCGAGGGGTGGTATTCTTACTACATTTTCGGACTTCTATTTCAACAGACAGAATGGTTGAAAACAGAAATGGTAACCATGTGGCGTAATGATTTACTCATTCATGCGCCACTAGCAATTCTTGTTGCCTTATTCTTCTTTGCAAACAAGACCAACCAAGATCGTTCTATTTATTTCCAATGGGCAGTTATATCGGCAGGTGCGTTAGCAGGGACATTCCTCACCCGCGTAAAAGAGGGTGGATACGACAATGTCCTATTACCTGCCTATGCCATTATTTCTATTTTGTTTGGATTGGGTCTGAACGAACTAATGAAAATAAGCAAACAATTAGAAACAGGCCGCAAGACACGAATGGAATCCATGATTCACATAGCTTGCTTGATCCAGTTGATCATTCTGTTTTACAACCCATACGAACAAATCCCGACAAACGCAGACCTGAAAGCGGGGCATGAGCTTATACAGTTTATTTCAAACTTCGATGGGAATGTGTACATTGCCGATCACGGTTATTTATCAACATTAGCAGGCAAAAAACCCTATGCGCATCAATCTGCGATTTGGGATATTGTGCGGGGAAACAAGAAGTCAGAAGGTAAGGCATTGTTAAGAGAAAACCTAAACGATATGATCCGCGAACAACTTTTTGACGTGATAATTTTAGATTCTAGCTGGAATTATTGCTGTCCGAAAATCAATCAGTACTACACAAAAACTGAAACGATATTTGATGAAGAAACAATGGGGTTTTATCCAGTTACTGGCTGGAGAAGGCGACCTACGATAGTGTACATTGCAAATCGTTTGGAACAATGAAAATACCGTATCGTGAAGTAGCATTGTCACGACACAATTAACGCCTCATAAAACCCAAATTCCAACACTCCTCTTACGCCGCGCTGACAAACCGCCAGCGCGGTTTTGTTATAATCGCACTTGTCAAACTAGACCCTAAGAGGCTGTTTAATAAATAGGAAAAAGAGGAAAAATCGGGCAAACTTGGATGATGACCAAATCAAACCAAGAATACCCGACTAACCTGAATGATACCGAATGGAAGCAAATTGCGCCATACTTGCCCAGAGCAAAGCGCAAAGGCAGACCACGAGAAATACCTTGGCGAGCGATTATGAATGGCATCTTTACATTGTCAAAAATGGTTGTGTTTGGCGAGATTTACCACATGAGTTTCCTGCTTGGCAAACAGTCTATTATTATTTTAGACAGTTTGGGAAGAACCGCATGTGGGAAAAGCTTAATACGATCATTCGAGAGCGCGTTCGAATTCAAGCAGGGCGTAGTCCACAAGCGAGTGCAATGATTCTGGATAGTCAAAGCATAAAAAGTGCAGAAGGTGGTGAAAAAATTGGTTTTGATGGTGGCAAACTGATAAAAGGACGAAAAAGAAATGTGATTACAGATACGATGGGGCTCGTAGTTCTGGCCAAAGTCACTGCCGCTGATGTACAAGATGTTTATGCTGGCGAAGAAACTCTGGTGAAATTGAAAAAGAGGAAGTCTCTCAGAGCGCGTTTGCAAAAAATCTTTGCTGATGGTGGTTATCGTGGGCACCTCGTTGATTGGGTCAAAAATGAACTTCAAGCTGAGATCACCTTCATCTTGAAGGTAGGCAACCAAAAAGGATTTCAAGTTCTACCCAAACGCTGGGTCATTGAACGAACTAATGCTTGGATCACGCGCAATCGTCGTATGGCTAGAGACTATGAGCGCTTGGTGCAATCCAGTGAGTCTTTTATTTATATCTTGATGATCCGGCTTGGGCTACGACGTCTTGCTAAATTTAAGATTTATTAAACAGCCTCTAAAGGTCTTCGAGACCTTTAGGGTCTCTTTGTTAGAAAAGGAATAACCCCTATGATGCGATTTGACCGATTTACAGAGAGAGCACAAGAAGCCGCCCAACGCGCCGCGGAGATCATCCAGCGCTACGGCCACAACCAGATCGATACTGAACACATCCTGCTGGCGCTGATCGAACAGCCCGGTGGGGTGATCCCCCAAATTCTCGAAAAACTGAGCGTCAGCCCCGAAGCGCTGACCGAACGTCTCGACGCGACTTTGCGTGCCAGCCCCAAAGCCAACATCTTCGGCGGCGGCGCCGGGCAGATCTTCATCACCCCGCGCGTCAAGCGGATTATTGACCTCGCCAACGAGGAAGCCAACCGTCTCAAAGACGAATACATCTCTACCGAGCATATCTTCCTCGCCATCCTCACCGAGCGGAATACGCCCGCCGCGCGCATTTTAGAGTCCGCCGGGCTGACGAGGGACCGCGTCCATTCTGCCATTCAGGACTTGAGAGGCGGGCAACGCGTCACAGACCCCCAGGCTGAATCCCGCTATCGGACGCTTGAGAAATACTCCCGCGATTTAACCCAACTCGCACGCGAAGGCAAACTCGATCCCGTCATTGGACGTGATAATGAGATCCTTCGTTTGATCCAGATCCTTTCACGCCGCACCAAGAACAATCCTGTTCTCATCGGCGAAGCAGGTGTCGGTAAGACCGCCATCGCCGAAGGACTCGCGCAAAAGATCGCCAACAACGATGTGCCTGAGATCCTTTCGGGCAAGCGCGTGGTTGCGCTTGATCTCGGCTCGATGATCGCCGGCTCACGCTTCCGTGGTGAATTCGAGGAAAGACTCAAAGCCGTGATGGAGGAAGTCCAACGCTCACAGGGCGATATCATCCTGATGATCGACGAGTTGCACACAGTCGTCGGAGCAGGAGCAGCTCAAGGGGCGATGGACGCGTCCAACATGCTCAAGCCAGCCCTCGCGCGAGGTGAGCTTCAATGCATCGGCGCGACTACGTTGGATGAATTCCATAAACACATTGAAAAAGATGCGGCACTCGAACGTCGCTTTGCCCCCATCTATGTGGAAGAACCCACCGTGGACGATACGATCAAAATGTTGCATGGCCTGCGTGATCGTTATGAAGCACATCACAAGGTTCGCTATGCGGATGATGCCCTCGTGGCCGCCGCCCGCCTTGCTGACCGTTACGTCACCGACCGACGCCTGCCCGATAAAGCCATTGATCTGATGGATGAAGCCGCCGCAAAATTGCGCGTGGCGCTTTACTCGATGCCTCCCGATCTCAAGGCAATGAAAACCGAGATCGACAAAATGCAAGCCGAAGAAGAACAGGCCGGCGTAGTGCGCGATTACGAACGCGCCGCACAAAAGAAAGCCGAACGCCTGCGCCTCGAGCAGGAATACAACGAAAAACGTGATGTCTGGGAATCGGAACACCAGCTTGATGAAGTGGTAGATGTGCAGGATATTGCATCCGTTGTCCATCAATGGACTGGCATCCCTGTCACGCAGATGATGGAAACTGAATCAGAAAAACTTCTGCACATGGAAGCGCGCCTGCACGAGCGCATTATCGGACAAGAGGAAGCCATCCACGCCATATCGGATGCTATCCGCCGTTCACGTTCAGGGTTATCTGATCCATCACGACCGATCGGGTCGTTCATCTTCATCGGTCCTTCTGGCGTCGGCAAGACAGAACTCGCCAAGGCCCTCGCCTGGTTTATGTTCGACGATGAAGAAGCGCTTGTGCGTATCGATATGTCTGAATACCGTGAACAACATACGGTCTCGCGTCTCTTCGGCGCACCTCCGGGATATGTCGGCTACGAAGAAGGCGGCCAGTTGACCGAAGCAGTCCGCAGGCGTCCATATCGAGTCGTTCTGTTCGATGAGATCGAGAAGGCACATCCCGAAGTCTGGAATGCGTTACTCCAAATTTTGGATGACGGACGTTTGACCGATGGTCAGGGCAATGTTGTCGATTTTAGAAACACGGTTCTCATTATGACCTCGAACCTGGGCACTGAATATGTGAGAAAAGGTGGCGCTTTGGGCTTTGTCCAATCAAAAGCCACCAGCGAGGAACGAGAAGCACACGATAAGATCGAAAAGGCATTGAAGGGCGCGTTCCGTCCTGAGTTCATCAACCGCATTGACGATACCATCATGTTCTCACCGCTCTCCATCGAACAAATGGAAGAGATCGTCGTCTTGCAAATGAAAGATGTACAGGACCGTTTGAACGAACACAACATCACTGTTGAGTTGACCGATGCCGCGCGCAAGTGGCTCGCCAAGGAAGGTTATGACCCTGCATTCGGCGCACGGCCGTTACGCAGGGCCATCCAAAAGAACGTCGAGAGTCCGCTTTCGATGGAATTGCTCGGTGGCAAATTCAAAGATGGTGCCACTGTGCATGTGGATGTGGACGAAGAAAAGAACAAAATCGTCTTTCAACTATCCGAGCCCGTGAAAAAGAAAAACAAACAACACGCGGACGCGTAACATACATTACACCCCTTGTAGGGGCAGGTCTGAGACCTGCCCCTACTCTTTTTTCCTAATGCTCAATTCATTGAATCACGATAAGATGCAAGGACTTATACCGCACTCGGTTGAGAATCGCGCCTTTTGAGAAGGCAAGAAGCGCAATTCTCAACCGTGGGTATCATACAAGGAGCTTTTCACATGGAATCAAACCCAAACCAATCATCATCCATTGTTCCAAAAATCGTCGGCGCGATCGTCGCCATTTTGCTGTGTTGTGCGTGTGTGGTTATCATCGCGGCAGGTGTTGTCATTTATCAAGCCGCAAAACAATCTCCCATCGAATTTCCACCCATCGACCTTGATACAACGACCCCGCAAGTCGTCCCTACTCTCAACAATACTCCTATAGACCCCACTTCATCGAATACGCTCAACACGTTGAACAATACCCTGGTCCCTGAAAACGACCCGTATGAATTGGCATGTCGACTAAAGGGCACTTGTGATGTATCCAGAACGATACAGGCCAAAACATACAAAATAGGTGACAAGGAAACGTTCTGGGTCAACAACCAGGATACTGCAGAACATCATCAGGTCAACACGACACTGCTCTACATCACACCCCACTCCTATTTCTGGGCAGAAGATGGCACAAAAGTAGATCAGGGCGATGTAAAACGGCTGATGGATACGTTCGAAAATGAGATCTACCCCACCGACCGTGAATTCTTTGGCAGTGAATTCAACCCCGGCATTGATAATGATCCGCATATCTTCGTCGTCTATGCCAGTGGACTTGGCAGTAACATCGCCGGTTATTTCAACTCATCCGATTCCTTCAGCCCTGAAGTCAAGGAATACTCCAACGCCCACGAAACATACATGCTAAGCACCACACAAGACCTTACCAGCGATTTCACCTACGGTGTTCTGGCGCATGAGTTCGTCCACATGATCCAATTCCCATCTGACCGCAACGACGACACATGGGTGACCGAGGGATTTGCTGATGTTGGCATGTTCCTGAATGGATATGATGTGGGCGGTCACGATTGGATGTACACAACCAGCCCTGACCTGCAATTAACCACCTGGGGCGATGGCTCAGACGATAACACTCCCCACTATGGTCAGTCATTCTTATACCTGACTTACTTCCTTGATCGCTTCGGTGAAGATGCG
Source organism: Candidatus Defluviilinea proxima (assembly GCA_016721115.1). Lineage (NCBI taxonomy): Bacteria > Bacillati > Chloroflexota > Anaerolineae > Anaerolineales > Candidatus Villigracilaceae > Candidatus Defluviilinea > Candidatus Defluviilinea proxima. The sequence continues at coordinate 1,353,912 of JADKIW010000001.1, read as the reverse complement.
ACAAAAGCACTTACCAACAATCCCGAAAACGGACTCTCCAGCGTAGACGATACGTTAGCTCAACTCGGTATTACTGACTCACAAACTGGGAAACAGGTCACAGCCGATGATGTGTTCATGGATTGGGCGGCGGCTTTGTATCTCAAAGATAAAAATGTCGGTGATGGGCGCTATATTTACAACAACTATCCCAACGTCCCGCAAACCAGCGCTACAGAGACCGTCAGTACCTGTCCACAATCAGCCTTGGACCGTGCAGTCAGCCAATATGGTATTGATTACATCAATATCACCTGCACCGGTGACCACACCTTGAAGTTTAACGGCTCCACAATGATCGGTCTTCTTCCGACAGATGTTCACTCCGGCAAGTATGCCTTCTGGTCGAACAAAGGTGATGAATCGGATATGACCCTCACACGTGAGTTCGATCTCTCCTCTGTAAGCGGACCGGTCAACCTCAGCTATTGGACGTGGTATGACATCGAAGAGGACTGGGACTACGTCTTCGTGGAAGCTTCCACCGATGGAAAGAAATGGGATATTCTCAAAACGCCCTCCGGCACCGACCGTAATCCATCCGGTAATTCCTATGGATGGGGCTACACCGGCGCAACCAATGACTGGAGACAGGAAACTGTTGACCTTTCACAATACGCTGGGCAGAAAGTACAGATCCGCTTCGAATACATCACAGACGCGGCTGTCAATGGACAAGGCCTGTTGCTGGATGACATCTCCATTGATGCGATCAACTATAAGTCCGATTTTGAAGCGGGCGCAGATGGTTGGGATGCAAAAGGCTTTGTACTCGTGGATAATATTTTGCCGCAGACCTATCGCCTGTCTCTGATCGTCAAAGGCGATACCACAACTGTGACAAACATCGAGGTCAACCCCGATCAGACCGCCGAAATCCCGCTTTCATTAAAGGCAGGCGAAGAAGCGACCCTGATCGTAACGGGCACCACGCGCTTTACGATCATCCCTGCCGCGTATCAAATCGAGATCAAGTAATGTCCACAGCCCCCAAATCAGAGCTTTTACACATGGCAGACCTCGTTGCTTATAACGAAGGCTCCGTGGTCAGCCGCCAGATCACCAAAGCGGACGCGGGGAACGTCACACTCTTTGCGTTCGATAAGGATCAGGAGTTGAGCGAACACACTGCACCGTTCGATGCACTCGTCCATGTGATCGATGGCGAAACGGAAATAAAAATCTCGGGCAAACCATTTCACTTGAAGATTGGTGACGCCATCATTATGCCCGCGGATGAACCGCATGCCGTCAAAGCGCTGACCCGCTTCAAGATGGTATTGACAATGATAAGAAAGTAACCAGTAAGATAAGAATCAACATCCCGCAGGCTTTATGCACTGCGGGATGTTTTTATTTAAGCAACAGAAGGTACAGTCATCCTTCTCAAAAACAACAGGGACATAACGAGCGGCACAAGCGAAAGCACCCCAGCTATGATAGCTACAACCAAATAACTCGTTGCGCTGAAAATATAACCGATGCTCAAAGTGATCAATGCAGAGGCAAGTCCGACAAGCAGATCATTCGTGCCTTGCGTGCGCGAGCGTTCTGCGGCAGAAAGTTGATCGGCAAGTAACGTCGAACCACCCACAAAACAAAAGTTCCAACCTACGCCGAGCAGGAATAGGGCAATGCCCAGAGGCAGAACATCCGGCGAAAGCGGCGCCACGATACAAGACAGCAACAAAGTGAATGAACCGATCAAGATCATCCTGCCTCGTCCCCACGTATCCAACAACCAACCTGAAATGATCGAAGGCGCAAACATCCCAAACGTATGCCCCGAGATAACAGAGTAAATATCTCCGCGATTATGATGGTGGTCTTCCATGTACAGAGATGTGATCACCATCACAGCTACCATTACCACCTGTCCCAGCACCATGGCGGTCACAGCCGTGAACGCCGCAGGCTGACGCAATATCTGCAACATGGGGCGCGATTCTCCTTGCGGGGTGACTTCAGGATATTGTTTTGAAACTTCCTGCCCCACTTCACGCGGGTCAGGCCGCAAGCCAGCAAAAACAAGAACCGATGCAATGGCGAACAAGACCAGCGTGGTGATATAAGCGCCCGCCAATTCATTCATGTCAATACTCACGGCAAAGTCACTGACCGGAACAGCAAGTACACGCGAAAGGATCGTGCCGATCACGCCGCCCAATACCACAAGTGAAATGGCACGCCCACGCTGGTCAGGAGGATTCACTTCCGCCGCAGCGAAACGTCCCAATTGCACGGCCGCATTCGTGATGCCCATCAGCATCAAGCCGATCGTTGCCAACGCAAAAGATGATGACTGAATGGCAACCAGCACAAGAACATTTCCCAAGATACCGATCACCAAACCTGAAACGATCCCATTGCGACGCCCGATGCGGTCCATAAGGTGGCCCCACATCAGCGCCGCCAGCGCACTACTCAACAAATAAGCCGCCGTCGGCAAGGTTGCCAGAGAGCGGTCTGAGGCCAGCTTGGCGCCAAGGATCGGGTTGATCGTTGCGGCCGCAATAAAGCCAGCCGAAGCCAGGCTTTGCGCCAGAAACAGAATCAGCGTGATCTTTCGTGCAATGCGATTAAAGTTTGTCATGAATTTAACCTCTTTGATCTGCGGATTATACGTTGTCTAAGAGTAGAATGGTCAACATGAATTTGGACATAAGAGCCGCTTCAGACTACCCGATGGCTGATCTCCTTTATGATCTGAATCTTGCCTTTGAGGGATACCTCGTTCCGGTCCGCTTTAGCCTTCAACAGTTTCAGACAATGCTCCACAGGGACAGCATAGACCTGCCCTCGAGCCGCATCCTCCTTGCGAATGATCGGCCTGTCGGCATTGCGTTGATCGCACGCCGAGGCTGGTCCAGCCGTCTCGCGGCAATGGGCATAGCAAAAGAGATGCGTGGTCAACGCGCAGGCACATGGTTTATGGAGCAACTGATACAGGAATCGCTCGAACGGGGTGAACGCGAAATGACCCTTGAAGTGATCGAACAAAATACAGCCGCTGTGCGGTTATACAAGAACATGGGTTTTCGAATTGTGCGCAGGCTAGTCGGTCTTGTTCATGAGGAGAAGCACTCACAACCCAGAGTCAAATTGCAAGAGATTGACCCACGTGAGATGGGACAACTCGTCATGCAATACGGCCTGCCCGACCTACCCTGGCAATTATCCGGTGAGACGGTGGCGGTGTTACATCCACCGGCGTGCGCCTACAAAAACGAAAATGCTTATATTGCCATTTCGAATCCTTGTGCCAGCGATGTGGTCATCCACTCATTGCTTGTGGAACCTCGGGCACGTGGCAAAGGTCTGGCCTTGGATATACTCACACATGTGATGGCGAAACATCCGGGTAGAAAATGGCATGTGCCGGCGATATGTCCGGAAGAATTCGGCGGCATGTTCGAACGCGCGGGCTTTCAACGCGAAGCGATCTCACAATGGCAGATGCGGTTAAATCATCTTGAAACAGGGCCAGCCAACAGTTAAGGGCGATGCGTTTTCTTCATCCAGCCCACTTTTGGGGGAGCGATGGGCCAAAATCAGTCTTAAATCAAGTACTAATTTGTCATTCTTCTTTGTATACGTTTGCGATGTTTTGGGGATATAATTTTGGCATCCTTTTGGGAGTATGATCTAAATGGCATCCTCTGAGAGAAAGACGATCGGCGTTTTCGCATCACAGGTGGGACGGGCCTGGGGCGCTCAATTCCTCGCGGGCATTACTGATGCCGCTGAAGAGTTGGATGTTAATCTAGTCCATTTTATTGGGGGTGTGCTCACGCCGGCTCCCGGCGAAACTGCATCGCATATCTCCTTTGGTTTATACGACCTCGCAACACCCGGCCAATTCGACGGGTTGTTGTTAACTGCTGATGTCGCCAATGGCGTCAGCGAAGCGGACTTGAAAAAATTCCGCTCAGTTCATGAAAACATCCCCATCGTCACACAATCGGTTGTACTTGAAGGTGCAACCATGTTCGTTCCGGATAATATAGAAGGAATGCGTAGCCTCGTGCGCCATTTGATCGAGGAGCACGGATACAAACGTATTGCTTTCGTCAAAGGCATTGAAGGACAACTTGATGCGGAGCAACGCTTCCAGGCGTATAAGGATGAACTCAAAGCGCACAACCTACGCTTCGATCAAGACATGGTTGTGGATGGCGACTTTACAGCCGAAAGCGGACGTGAAGCCATCAGAACTCTTTTGGATGAACGCAAACTACGTTTTCAAGCTCTGGTGGCGACCAATGACCGCATGGCATTCGGTGCGTTGGAGGCGCTTCAACAACGTGGCATACGTGTGCCAGATGATGTAGCTGTCACCGGTTTCGACGATGTGCGCGAGGCCCAATCCATGGGAGTACCGCTGACCACGGTGCGTCAATCGTTCTATACAACAGGCAGGAATGCCCTGATCGCTTTGCTCAAACGCATCAATGGGGATACGGTTCAAAAACATATTGTTACTCCAACGCAAATGCTCGTGCGCTGGTCCTGTGGATGTCTGCCGGAGAATGTGAGACAGGCGGCTGTTGCCCCCCATGATGTAGCCAAGACCGGCAAACTGGATAACAAACGTGAAGCCGCCATGCGTGCATTGTTGAACTCAGCGGGCATCACCGAACAGGACCCGGCCATTCCGCTATACAAAGATGCCTTCGGCCGTTCCTGGGATGCCTTCCTATTGACATTGAGCGAACAAACGACCAGTGATGATTACCTGAAGACCATCAATGCCATGATCGAATTGATGCAAAAACAAAACCTTGCTCCTTCGGTCTGGCACAGCGTGATCTCGATGATGCGCCGTTATGCTCTTAGCGGGATTACCAATCACGCGGTCATGTTGCAGGCTGAGAACTTATTCCAACAAGCACGTTTGCTGGCAGGTGAACTTTCTCAGCGCTGGCAGGCGTACCAAAGACTGGCGATGGAGCAACAGGAAAGCATCCTGCAGGGCTTCAGTTTCTCGATGGCACCCGCCATGAGTATCGAAGAGATCGGTAACGCCATCTCTGAGCACTTCCCGTCCATGGGCATTGCACGTTGGTACGTCATGTTCTACAGCGAAGTCAGCTCACCACAGTCCATTTCTGCGCCCACCCCCGATAGCTACAAATTATTATTCCAATACGAAAACTCGATGTTCGAGATCCCGCGTAAGCAGACGTCCATCGGCACAGGTCAACTTGTGCCGCGCGGTAAAACGCCGGAAGATCACCGCTATACCGCCGTGGTCATGCCGTTGACACTTGCACGCAATCGCTTTGGTTTTATGTGGGTTGAAGTAGGGCCAAAGGAATGGGAAACCTACGTCCGCATTCGTAACCTGGTCAGCAGTGCGTTATTGCGCACGATGCTCGTCTCGCAAAAAGAACAGGCACAAAAGGAAGTGGAACGGCTGCTGGCAGACGCACAAGACCGCACAAGGGAACTTGCCATCGCCAAAGAGTTCGCAGAAAACACTGCGGCTGAAAATGCCAACCTGTATTCCAATGAGCAGGCCCGGCGTCGGTCAGCAGAGGCGTTATCAAAGGCATCGCGACAACTGTCATCGTTGCTGACAGAAAAAGAAGTGCCTCAACAGATCGTTGAACAGTTAACCATGATCGTGCCGGTATCACGTTGCGCGTTATTTCTGGAAGATGTCAACGGTGTGCCACGTCTCCGAGGCCATTTCGGGCTTCCCAAGTACGTGCCTGTAGAAGACCTAACTTATGAAATTAACGGTACCAACGTCTATTACACGATCGCCAAGCAGGCTGAGCCCATGGTGGTCGGTGATATAAAAAACATGAAGGGTTGGAGACAACCTGAATGGCTTCCTTTAGATGGCACTTGGGTGGGCATTCCCCTGTATTCCAAGACCAAAGTAAAAGGCATGTTGGTCATGAACCGCGAACGGGCCGGTGCCTTTATTCAAGATGATGTTCTCCTAGCAAGCACGTTTGCCATTCAGGCTTCCATCGCGCTCGAAAACGCAAGATTGTATGATGAAGTGACCCGCTTCAACCAAATGATGGAACGTATGGTCGAGCAACGCGTGGACGAACTCAGCCGCACACTCAACCGTCTCGAAAAACTAGATAAGAACAAAAGCGACTTCATCCAGGTGGCCGCGCATGAACTACGCACGCCCCTCACAGTCATCAAAGGCTACATGGGCATGCTCAAATCAGCTCCGCCCATCAAAGATAATGCAACGTTGACCATGGCCATGGACGGTGTTTTGCAAGGCACAGACCGTTTGCACCAGGTCGTCAACAGCATGTTGGATGTGGCGCGCCTCGAAAGCCAGGTACTGGCTCCCCATCTCGAAAATGTGATGCTTGGTCCCATCCTGCGCATCATCCAAAAAGATTACGCAGAAGACTTGAACTCGCGTCAGATGACCCTTGAGCTGGATGCCAGCATTGGTACTATTCCTGCCATACGAGGCGATTCTGAACTTCTACAAAAGGCCATTGATAATGTTGTTATCAATGCCATCAAGTTCACGCCGGATGGCGGCTCCATCCACATCAGCGCGGCAATCGTCAAAGGCGAACGCGAAGAGATGTGTGAGGTCCGCATCAAAGATAGCGGCATCGGCATCGATAAAGCCGATCAGGAAATGATCTTCGAGAAGCTCTATCAAGTGGGCAAAGTGGAATTACACTCCTCGGGCCGTACCAAGTTCAAAGGCGGCGGACCAGGGTTGGGACTTGCGATCTCGGCCGGTATCATCAAAGCTCATCACGGCAAGATCTGGGTGGAAAGCATTGGGCATGATGAGGAGAAATTACCGGGAAGCACCTTCTTTGTGCAAATACCATTGGCAAAATAAAGCGTAAACAGGAACATGAAGAATCGAAAGGACGGGCATCTGCCCGTCCTTTCTTCTTGCAAAGTCGATCCGAGAGGAGAGTTATTATTGAGGCGGGAGGAGAACCGCATCAATGACATGGATCACGCCGTTGGACGCTTCAACATCGGTAATGATGACTTGCACTGTGTCATTCAGGAACACCTTGCCATCCTTGACCGTGATCGTAATATCCTTGCCTAAAACTGTCGGGGCGCTGGTGAGGCCAACTACATCAGCGGCCATTACCTTGCCAGATACGACATGGTAGAGCAGAATGTCGGTCAGGGCTTGCTTATTCTCTGGCTTGAGCAGGTCATCCAATGTGCCAGCGGGCAGAGCGGCAAAAGCATCATCAGTGGGGGCGAACACAGTGAACGGACCTTCACCCTTGAGAGTTTCAACAAGCTCGGCGGCTGTCAATGCGGCCGCAAGGGTCTTGAAACGACCATCAGCAATCGCCACATCCACAATGGTATTTTCCGTCATGGCGCCCTCTTCAGCGGGGGGTAACAGGACCGAGTCGATCACATGGATCACACCATTGGATGTCTCAATATCAGTGATCACAACCTGGGCATCATTGATGTACACATTGCCCATGTCAACCTTGATGGCAACATCCTTGCCAAGAACAGTGGTGGCGCTGGTGAGGCCTGTCACGTCGGCGGCCATTACCTTGCCAGAAACTACATGGTAGAGCAGGATATCGGTCAAAGCCTGTTTGTTTTCGGGCTTGAGCAATTCATCCAGCGTGCCTGCGGGGAGTTTGGCGAAAGCGTCATTTGTGGGGGCGAACACGGTGAAAGGACCTTCACCCTTGAGGGTTTCTACAAGCCCGGCAGCTTGAACAGCGGCTACGAGAGTGGAAAAGCGTTCATCCGCAACGGCGGTGTCCACAATATCCTTGAGCACAGGCTCAGGAGTGGCGGTTGGTTCGGGCATGGCGGTTGCGGTTGGTTGAGGCGGCGCTTCGGTAGGGGTGGCGGCAGGCGCACAAGCGGCCAAAACCAGGGCGGTTACAGTCAAAAGCATCGTAAGAACACTAAAACGTTTCATCTTCTTTTCTCCATTTCTAAAGTTTGTCTCACATCTGCACAGATTTTGTACAGATTTAAGTTGTATTTTAAAGCTTTTGTCCATGTTGTCAATGGATGAATAATATCTCTCATAAAACTCTTAAATATTCCCCACTGTGCACATTGGAGCGTTGCCAGGAATCAAAATTTCCGAAGCTAACTGTCAGCTTCGGAAATTTTTTAGTAAACAGAATTCAGTTTAATCTTGAGGTCGAATCGCAACGCTGTTCTGGTCAAAGTAGCCCGTGAACCGGGCACGTAACGGATCCAACAATCCCACATGTGCCAGTATCAAGATCGAAAAAGCAGACATTCCAAATAAGAAAAACAAATCACCAAATATATAGATGAACTTTCCGCCTACGAACACATAACGATATACGATCAATCCAAGCTGGATCATGCTGATAAACAACAATGGGAAAGAGAACGGACGAAGATTATGTCCTTCAATGATTAGGTGAAGCCCAACCAACACAGCCAAACCTGCAACCATAACGAACACATATTTGGAAAATCTAAAAAGGTCGTATGTCTGTCCGTACAGACGATCCAGTATCTCCACATAGAGATAACAAATCCCTGCAAGGCATCCCCACATCAACCAGTTAAGCAGAATAGGAAGAATCAAATTTCCATAAACGCGGATCGCAACCATCGCCGTCAACCAACCCAAGGCATATGTGATCCCTAACGCGATGACTGCGGCAAATACATCGCCATGCATATTCGCTTCTGGGCTTAGAATGGCAAACACCATCTTGGCGCCACCAGCCATGGCAATTGACAATGTCCCCATACTTACCAACAACATAACAAGACTCAACATCCCTCTTTGAGATGGGTGACCATCTTTCCCTTGTGGCTGCGTTGGAGAGGGGGATGTACTCCTCCGACCATTCATAATTACCTGCCTCCTACCCTGATTTTAGACAATTCGTATCGAAAAATTTCACATCCAACTGGATAGTGAGGACGAATTATACCCATAAGACTGCTTTACAACGGATGAAGTTCCCGCGTCTTCTCTGGACATTATGCCTGATTCGGTCCGAATTACCTTTGCCAAAATCTGACAATGTTCTGGAACCAAAGAACATCCAAACCCGTTTACGAAAATGACACACATGTATACAAGTGATTTAAACACATTCTCTTGGGAGGGACGAATGCAAAAGATAAGTCGGATAACTGTTTTTTTCGTGCTCACTATAATAATGATATCGTGCGGTGGACCAATCACAGAGAAGCCACCAACAACAGAATTACCCAACACCAAAATAACCCGCCACCCGGAGCCTGTGGATTATAGCGATCTATCTATATACACTGAGCATCCTGTCTATGATCCAAACTCAACAGACCCATGGCAAGTGGACCTTCGCTCATCAGACCTGACCAAACTTGATCTTTCATATTCTCAAGAAGCCCTTTCATATGCAACCTTTGACAGCAAAACGAAATGGCCAACGGCAGGCAAAATGCCAGCAGGTTTCAACTGGCAAGAGATCATGGAACTGGGAAAAGACCCGGGGCTGGGAATACGATCTCTACATGATGCGGGAATCACCGGCAAAGATGTCGGCATTGCAATCATTGACCAAACACTGCTGGTTGACCATATCGAATATAAGGACAATATCCGAGTTTACGAAGAATGCGATGATATTACCGGAGGATGGTTGGAAGTCCAGATGCATGGGCCTGCCGTCGCATCCATCGCTGTAGGAAAAACAACAGGTGTAGCACCTGATGCCGATCTATACTATATTGCCACCGGGGACTGCGGAGGCTCAACAGGTATAGAAGACCTGGATTTTTCATGCCGCGCAAAAGCCATCCAACGTATCGTGGAAATAAACAAAAATTTGCCAGCAAACAAAAAAATTCGCGTACTTTCAATGTCCATCGGCTGGGTTCCAGAGAGTAAAGGCTACAACGAAATCAAAGCCGCCTTAAACGAAGCAAAAAAAGAAGGTATTTTTGTGATTAGCTCAAGCCTTGATCTAACCTATGGTTTACATTTCCAAGGACTCGGACGCACCCCACTAAACGATCCAAATCAGCCCAAGTCTTATAGTCCTGGGCTTTGGTGGGAAAAAGACTTCTTTGACGGAATGCGATTGAACTTCCAATCCGGGGGCACATTAAGGCAAACATTACTTGTCCCCATGGACTCACGCACTACAGCCAGCCCTACCGGTGTCAATGATTACGCCTTCTATCGTCAAGGTGGTTGGAGTTGGTCAATCCCATACTTGGCCGGGATATATGCTCTAACCGCACAAGTAAAACCAGATATCACCCCTGAAGAGTTCTGGGAAACCGCCCTCAATACCGGCGAAACAATTCAAATACAACACGCGGACAAAGAGTACGAGTTTGGAGTCATTCTTAATCCCCAAGCCTTGATCGATGCGTTAAAAAGCAAATAAGAGAATCAACTGAATCAAAAACCTCCGAGCTCTTTGGAACTCGGAGGTTTCAAAACCTTACATGTGAATTGGCATACCTTCTGCACTGTGCGCCGCTTCCATCAGCACCTCGGAAAGGGTCGGGTGGGCATGGACGTTGCGTGCGATCTCATGCGGAGTCAATTCCATCATGTGCGCGAGCGTGAGTTCGGGCAGTAGCTCGGTCACTTCAGGGCCGATCATGTGAGCACCCAAGATCTCGCCATATTTTTCATCCACAACCAGTTTCACAAACCCGGCATAATCACCGATGCCAAGCGCTTTTCCGTTCGGCTGGAAGGGGAAACGCCCGATCTTGATGTTATATCCGCGCTCTTTCGCTTGTGCCTCGGTCAACCCGAATGAAGCCACCTGCGGATGACAATATGTAGCGCGCGGCATCATTTCGTAATCCAATGTGGTGGTTTCCACACCTGCGATGTTTTCAGCACAAATGATTCCCATCGCCGAACCGACATGCGCCAACATCAACTTACCGGTCACATCGCCAATCGCCCAAATGCCCGGCACATTGGTCTGCATTTTCTCATTGATCTCGATCATGCCGCGCTCACTGACCTTCACACCTACGGTTTCGAGACCAAGTCCTTTACTGTTCGGTGTAAAGGCGGTTGCCACCAATACCTGATCTACTTCCAAAGTCTCGCTCGGCAATTTCACTTTGACCTTATCGCCGGAAACAGCGATACTCTCGAACTTCACACCGGTCTTGATCTTGATTCCGCGCTTGGTCAATTCCTTGGTCAATTCCTTGCTGACCTCTTCATCTTCACGCGGCAGAATACGAGGAAGCAATTCAACAATGGTCACATCCACGCCATAGGAATGCCAGATGGTTGCAAACTCCGTTCCGATCGCGCCACCACCCACGATCACAACCGAAGACGGGAGTGTATCTTGCATGATCGCTTCCACGTAGGTAACGATCTTTTTGCCGTCAACAGCCACACCCGGAAGTTGAGCCGCGCTTGCGCCCGTAGCGACGATAATATTCTTCGCTTTGAGCTCAGTCGCTTTACCATCCTTATCCGTAACAGTAAGCGTATCCTTTGCCTTGAACTTCGCCTCGCCCATGAAGACGGCAATGTTGTTCTTCTTCATCAGGAAGCCGATGCCCTTCACAAGGCGATCCGAATTTTGGCGCGAGCGTTTGAACGCAACGCCATAATCCAATTTCAAGTTCTCGAACGAAAAGCCATATTCCTTGCCGCGTTCGCGAAGTGTGTGCGCGATCTCCGCATTGCGAAGAAGCGACTTCGAGGGGATGCATCCGATGTTCAGACACACACCACCCATCCATTGCTTATCGATGATCGCGACTTTCTGCTTGAGTTGCGCGGCACGGATCGCGGCCACATACCCGCCAGGTCCCGCACCGATCACAACGACATCAAAATTTTCTGCCATTCTTTAACTCCATTTGACTTTGTAATGATCCAATTTTACCCCACTACAACCACCGCCTCACATGGGACTTGTAGCTGGTGTAAACATCTTTGAACTTTTCCTCAAGACATGCCTCTTCGTGTTAATGTTCGGGTGGTCTTGTAATTGCGTCATGAAATTATCAACGTTTATATCTTCTGCGCCACCATCAGGAATACAGGAAATGCTTTTTCCTTACCTTTCACTTCTTTCTTGATCTCATACACTGTCGAAAACTGGACATTTCCAAACCCAGCGGCTTCAACCCACTCCTGTAACTCGTTTCGCGCAAAGCCCAGATGCACATCGGTCGTCCCATCTGTATGGAATGTGCCATCTTCTTTATCCAAGTCCGCAACGATCAAATATCCATTCGACTCAAGCACATCACAGAACTTACTCAAAATTCCTTTTGCATCCCGAATGTGATGCAAAGCTAACAATGAATAGGTGATGTGATATTTCTCCGCAGGCAAAGGGTCTGACACAAGATCAAGTCGGACGGGATGCATGTTTTTCACGCCTGCACTGACGATCTTTTCACTGAGAACATCCAGCATTCCTTGTGAAGTATCCGCGAGGGTGATCTGACCTAAATTCTCTTGAAGAGCGAAACTGACCAAGCCTGTTCCACATCCATACTCAAGCGCTTTCATGTTTTTAGATAATGGAACGGTACTGCGAATGGCATCGGCCACTGCACGAGCGCGTTTCACTTTATCTGGGTCAGAGTCCCAATCTTTTGCGCGTTCATCGAAATTTGTCATAATTCTCCTATGTCATTGCGAGGAGCGTTCGTTGCGACGAAGCAATCTCCTGTTTTTATCTAACTCCACTTTTCAAGCGTCTCTTTCACCTTCGCCAAAAACCAATCCGCGGACGCGCCATCGAGAATACGATGATCGAACACAAACGAGAGATACACCATCGGGCGGACAGCGATCGCATCATCTTCAGTCACGATCACACGCTTCTGCATTGCGCCCACACCAAGGATTCCACATTGCGGCTGGTTGATCACAGGGAAGGCGAACAGCGACCCGCTAATACCGTGATTGGTCAATGTGAACGTCCCGCCTTTTACATCGTCAGGCTGGAGTTTTTTCGAACGCGCCCGATACGCCAGATCGTTCACAGAACGAGCCATCGCCAACAGAGACAAATTGTCCGCGCTTTTAATTACGGGGACGATCAAACCATCTTCACCAAGCGAAGTTGCCATCCCAATATTCACTTCTTTATGGACAAGAATGCCATCATCTGACCATGAAGAATTGACACGTGGATATGCCTTCAATCCCGCGACAATGGCGACCATAAAATACGCTGTGTAAGTGAGATTGACACCATCTCGCGCAAAGATATCCTTGTTCGCAGAGCGGTGCTTGATAACCCGACTCATATCCGCTTCCATGACAGTCAGCACGTGAGGCGATGTCTGCTTGGACATGACCATGTGCTCGGCAATTTGTTTGCGGATGGTTGTATGTTTTATTAATCGATCATCTCCAATAGGAGTTGCGACCACCGGCGAAGGGCGATTGACCCCGGTCTGTGGTTTATGGTCCATCGTCGGTCTTTCGTTTTCAACATAATTCAGCACATCATTTTTAGTAATCCGTCCGTTCAACCCCGTGCCTTGTACTTGTTGTAAATCGACTCCATGTTCCGCGGCGATTTTTGCAACAACAGGCGAAATAAAACCTAACTCGTGTGTCGCGTGCGATGTATCGCGTATCACGTTTTCTTTGAGAACAGGATTTTCCACGTTCGATGTGACACTTGATACCTGAGAACTTGAAACTTCTATACTCTCCCCAGGCTTCCCAATAAAAGCAAGTATTGCCCCCACTTTCGCAGGGAGTCCCTCCTCTGCCAAAATCTTCAACACTGTCCCCGAAGCAGGTGATGGGATTTCAGTATCCACTTTGTCAGTGTTTACTTCAAGCAAAGGTTCCAATTCATTGACCGAATCGCCTTCTTTCTTCAACCATTTGATAACAGTAACTTCTTCAACCCCTTCGCCGAGTAATGGAACTAAAACTTTTGTCGCCATAAATACTCCTTAATTGCCTAACCCTGAGACACTAAAGCACTGAGATTTTAAAATCTCCGTGTCTCAGTGTCTCCGTGGTTCACTCACTTGAACGAGGGGAATCTATTCGGGTCAACCTCATGCATCATCTCATACACCATATCAAACACTGTTTCGCTATTTGGCTTTGACCAGTAATCGCCATCACTCCCATATGCAGGACGATGTGCTTTGCTAGTTAACGTTCTCGGTTCCGAGTCAAGATGAAAATATCCGCCCTGTTTCTCAAGCACTTCCTGCATCATATACGCGGACGCACCGCCCGGCACGTCTTCATCCAAAAACAAGATGCGGTTCGTTTTCTTCAGCGACTCGACAATTCGTCCGTGAATATCGAACGGCAACAGGGATTGCACATCCACAACCTCAATATCAATACCCTCTCGAGAAAGTTTTTCTGCCGCATCCATCGCGATACGACAACAGGCACCATAAGTGACCACTGTAATATCACTGCCTTTACGTATTATCTCAGGCACACCGAGCGGGACAGTGAACTCGCTGACATTATCAGGCAACTTCTCTTTAATGCGATAGCCATTCAACACTTCTACAACAAGTGCTGGCTCATCACATTTTAACAACGTATTATAGAAACCTGCCGCACGAGTCATATCACGAGGCACCAGCACATTCATGCCGCGCGCAAGATTAATAATCCCTGCCATCGGCGAGCCTGCGTGCCAAACGCCCTCCAAACGATGACCTCGCGTCCGCACAATAACAGGGGCAGCCTGACCGCCTGCAGTACGCCAATGTAAATTCGCAAGGTCATCGCTCATACCCTGCAATACATACAATACATAATCAAGATATTGAATCTCACAAATAGGCCGCAACCCACGCATCGCCAGGCCAATTGCCTGCCCTAAGATCGTCGCTTCGCGAATGCCTGTGTCCATCACACGCAACGCGCCATACTTTTCCTGCATTCCTTTGAAACCCTGATTCACATCCCCAAGAAATCCCACATCTTCCCCGAACGCCACCACACGCAGATCACGTGCCAGCATCGCATCGAACACAGCGTTCATCACCTCAAAGCCCATCACCGTCGGCGATTTCGCTGAATACACAGGTTTCACTTCCTTGATCGCAACGCCCCTACCGCTATACAAATGCGAACCATACCGCTCCTCGTTGATCTCGTCCTCTTCATTTTTCCATTGGACTAAAATCTGCTTGGATGGATTCGCTTCGAGACGCAGAACTCTCAACGCTTCATGCACTGCGCCATGGACATCACGCCTCCCCACCGACGGGAGGTTTGCCAGCCGTTCCCGAATCTTTTCCAAGTCTGCGGCATGATTCGAACTACCTGCGATCTCATCGAGCATGTCCATCACTTCGTTGCGTTCATCCATGATGGGAGCAAGATACGCATCCCATGCCAGTTTGCGGATCCCTTCTACAGATTTGTAGTCCGCTTTTTCGATGGCGACCAGTTCCAGGTCCGAAATGACGCGGTTCGTTATCATCCACTCACGCATCTTGCGGACGCAATCAAACTCTTCCTCGAATTGCATCCGCTCGGGACTCTTGTATCGTTCGTGACTACCAGATGTGGAATGTCCTTGAGGTTGAGTGACTTCGGTAACATGGATCAACGATGGGATGTGATATTCGCGCGCGATCTCAGCGGCGGAGAGATAAGTTTCGACCAGTGCGGGATAATCCCAGGCGCGCACGCTGTAGAGGTTGTATCCACGTTCAGCTTCTTCTGGCGGGAGGTTAGAATCGCGCTCGAAGCCTTTGAGGATCGAGCCGATGTTTTCTTTGACCATTTGAAATTGATTGGGGACAGAGATGCCATAGCCATCGTCATAGATGGTGATAACAGCAGGCGCTTTCAACACACCAATGGCATTGACTGATTCCCAGAACAGACCTTCGGCCGTGGATGCATTGCCAATGCTTGTGAATGTAACTTCATCCCCATTCTTTGAAAATTGATTGTTACTTTGAAACCCACGATACAACACGGATGCATACGCAAGCCCTACCGCGCGCGGCATTTGCCCAGCGGTGGGAGAAATATCCGCCGCGCTGTTATACATTTGGGTTTGATTCTTCCACGAGCCATCCGGATTGATATAGCGACTCGCGAAATGCGAAGTCATCGAACGCCCGCCCATATTGGATTCGTGGTTGAGGTCGGCGTGTGCGTAGAGTTGCGCAAAAAATTCCTGAATGCTCATCACCCCTAACATGAACATCCAGGTCTGGTCGCGGTAATACCCTGAGCGCCAATCGCCTTTGCGAAAGGCGCGCGCGATCGCTATATTGGCAAGTTCCTTGCCATCGCCGAAAATTCCGAACTTTGCTTTCCCACTCAGTACCTCCCGCCTGCCGATAAGGCTCGCCTGCCTGCTTTGATACGCAAGACGATAATCCTTGATGATCTCTTCTCTCTCTAACGGAAATGCAACAACACTACCCTTCTTTTTGGGCATGAAGTCTCTCTCCTTTGGCTAAGGTTGAGGAGAATTATAACGGAAAAGGATATTCCAATTATCAATAGGATTTTATATTGAAAGATTTACCAAAACAACAAGGATGGTCGCTAAAATGACGAACATGGATACAGTAATTTGAATCAACCCAAGAATTTTTATTCCCCTTCCTTGATCGTGAAAATAAAACATTTTAGACGACAACAACGATGTTCGAACAAACAGTGGATAAACCGCAAATTTCAAAGCAAAGATCCCATGAAAAAGCGCCACACAAGCTACTCCAACCGTAATGAAATTAAATGCTAGATCAGGAAGTGTTTCTGATGCACAAATAAACCCTAAAAACAAAATAGGTAATAGTAGAAAAATAAAAAACGGATATCCGCCTACTATGGACAGCTCCGGGAAATGCGTCTGTAGTTCGCCTATTTCATATCGCTTTGCAGAAGTGTAGTACAGCAGATAGGGTAAGAGCAACACAAGGACAGATGCTCCAAACAATATTAGACTGGAGCTCAGAAAAAAATCTGAAAGAGCATATATCACATTCATATTTTATATACAGGACTTACACAGAATATTTTTTACTAATCTTTGCTAATCTCCACAACTTTATCAAAAATTAGCGAAGATTGACTGATTGGTTTCTGAATTTCGCATAAA
Organism: Candidatus Defluviilinea proxima; assembly: GCA_016721115.1. Taxonomy (NCBI): domain Bacteria; kingdom Bacillati; phylum Chloroflexota; class Anaerolineae; order Anaerolineales; family Candidatus Villigracilaceae; genus Candidatus Defluviilinea; species Candidatus Defluviilinea proxima. The sequence goes on along the minus strand of JADKIW010000001.1, from coordinate 1,336,822 downwards.
AAGAACGCTGGCATCCTAATTATCAATCCGTTGCGGCCTCTACGATCTCCGTCTCAGGATGATGTGTTTTCACTTTGAACATCTTGAACGCCCATTGCACGGCGGGACCGATCAACAGCGCAAAGATCAGAGTTCCTACACCTAACGGGCCGCCCAACAACCATCCAACAACGACAACGGTGATCTCGATAATGGCACGCGCCACACGGATGCTTAACTTCGTCGTCCGATGCGCCGCCATCATCAAACTATCACGCGGACCGGCTCCCGCATCTACGCCGATGTAGATGGCGCTGGCAATGCCCATCATGAAGATCGCGATCAACAACATGGTTCCCTGCAAAAGGAGATTCTGTTCAATAGACGGAAGCATTCCCAAGAACAGATCTTCCCATAACCCAATGAACAGGATATTGCCCAACGTCCCCCAACCGATCTTCTCACGCAAGATCAACGAGCCGAACAAAACAACAAAGCCCACAAGGATGCCCATTCTTCCAGGGCGGATGTCTGTCAGTTGAGATAAAGCCACCTCGAGCACAGCCCAGGGGCTGGTCCCAAGATTCGAACGGATCATCAGCGCGATCGAAAGCCCAAAGAGCGCAAATCCAATTTGAATAACGATAAAGTCACGAGGAAAAGTTTTCCATACTACAGGTTTGAACATGTTTTCTCCTTATTAATAAGCCACGATAATATCACCTATGATAGACTCACGCCATGCAAACAATCGAAACACACAAAGATAACTTCACTATCAGCACCGACCCCGCACGCCTCGACCGTGATGCCATCGTCGCCATGCTTGAATGTTCGTATTGGGCGAACGGGCGTCCGCGCGAACGTACGGAACGTGCACTCGAAAACTCGCTTGTGTTCGGCGTGTATGACGGCACGAAACAGATCGGCATCGCGCGCGTTGTCACCGACTACTCCATCTTCGCCTACCTCTGCGATGTTTTCATCCACGAAGATTATCGCGCACACGGCCTAGGCAAATGGCTCATGCAAACGATCATGTCACACCCCGATCTGCAAGGCCTGCGCCGTTGGACTCTCGCCACACGTGATGCACACGGGCTTTACAAACAATTCGGCTGGAGCCCCTTTGCCAACCCAGAAAATTGGATGGAGATCCTGAAGCCCTTCCAAGGCGAGGAACGTCAATGACCAACGTCATTCTTAAAGCGGGACGTGAAAAGAGTCTGCTTCGTCGCCATCCATGGATCTTCTCCGGTGGGATTCAAAGCGTGGATAAAGAGCCCGCTTCCGGCTCGACCGTTGACCTACTCTCGTCCGATAAAAAGTTTCTCGCCCGAGCCTCTTACTCACCTAACTCGCAAATCCGTGCGCGTGTGTGGACGTTTACAGATGAAGTTATAGACAAGGAATTTTTCCGCAAACGAATACGCAAAGCGATTGACGCTCGCTATTCGATATTTGATTCCGTATCCACCAATTCGCTACGATTAATCTACGCCGAATCAGATAGCATCCCCGGCTTGATCGTGGATAAATATAACGATGTGCTTGTCCTTCAATCATTGACGGCTGGCTCCGAATACTGGAAGGAAACCTTCGCGGACATCCTCCTCGAAGAAACGGGACTCGCTGTCATCTACGAACGCTCCGATGCTGACGTACGTGAGATTGAAGGTCTTGAACCCAAAGTTGGGTTGCTACGTGGCGGCACTCCCCAATTGCCAATTACGATTTCAGAAAACGACCTAAAGTTCATTGTGAACCCTGCATCGGGCCACAAGACAGGTTACTACCTCGACCAACGCAAAAACCGCATCCGCGTGCGAGAACTTGCAAAGGACAAAGACGTGTTGGATTGTTTCTGCTACACAGGCGGATTCACCGTCAACGCTTTGGCAGGCGGAGCCAAGTCCGTGCTATCTGTGGACTCATCCGCTGATGCGTTGGAACTCTGCAAAGAAAATATCGCGCTCAATAAACTCCCCGTTGACAAGCACAACGCACTCGAAGGTGACGTCTTCCAACTCCTCCGCAAATTCCGCGACGAAGCCCGTTCCTTCGACATGATCATCCTCGACCCGCCCAAGTTCGCGCCCACTTCGGCCCACGCCGAAAAAGCGACCCGCGCCTACAAGGACATCAACCTGCTGGCCTTCAAACTATTACGCCCCGGCGGGATACTGGTCACATTTTCGTGTTCTGGCGGAGTTGACGCTGGGTTATTCCAAAAGATCGTAGCCGGTGCGGCGCTCGATGCGGGTGTGGATGCACAGATCATCGAACATTTATCACAAGGGGCAGATCATCCCATCTCTTTGCATTTCCCCGAAGGCGCGTATTTAAAGGGGTTGGTTTGTATAAAACTATAGGGGCGGGATGACCCCGCCCCTACAATATCATGCCAATTTTTGTGGATATCCAACCCCTGTAACGTCATCATGGAAGCGTATCACTTCACTTCCGCCATATCCAGTTCCCACCTGTCCGATAAATTTACAAACACTGAAACTCCGGCTCAAGCTTTCGTATTCTGAGACCCAACGTTGAAATTCGCTGTCATCGCCCTCACGTGGATATTTAACTTTGTATCCACGGAGTTTCATGCGGGAGGGTTTGGGGGTCAAGCGTGCGCGATAACATCCCTGTTTGACGCATAACATCGTATACAAAGGATCGCAGTTGAATTCGTCCATCATTTTCTTCGTTTCGCGGTCACGCGGATCAAAATCCCTACCCAACACGATCACTCGTGCACCTTGATAGGTTTCATAGATACGGAAGGCATAGTTTGGATATTTGGTCACTGCCAGAGTCTTGACCATGTCAAAGATCTGTTCTTTGGGTGGACGCGTATCCTTTTTCTTGAACAGCCCAGCAAGCCCGCCTGTTGACTTGGGCTTGTCAATATCGAGGATCATCATATTCTCAACATTGAGCACCCGTGCGCCATACCGATTTCGTGTGACAATCGCATGCGGATCGATCTCTTGAAGCAGTTCCTCACGGATCTCCACCTCATAATCTTCAAAGAGATGTTTCTCCCCCATGATCTTTCGTTGTATCTTCTGTGCCTTTTCTTTCGCTCTCGCTCGTGCATCCTCTGGGGAAATATTCGACCCACCATAACAGACGACTTCCTGCTGATTACCATCAATGAGGACGGCTTGCTTTTCGATGGTCCAGTATTTGTAAATTTTCATTATTTAGTTCTCCAATACAAATCTACAACAATTAAAGAAACCTCGAAACATTAGGAAATCACTTATTGTCTCTTCTTGGCAAGAAGAATCCTAATAGGCAGCCTGGCTTATCAACACCAGAAAAGAAATATATATCTTTTTTCGTGCTTTCCATGCCGTTCCGAGATGTATCAGGTCTTTCAGACATTTCGTTCAACAATCTAGTTCCCATTTGTATGATTACAGTATGAAAGTATGCCATACGAGCAGTATTAAATATTGCCACTAAACCCACAAACAATAATAATGCCCCGAAAATAGTAAAAATAAATGTCGAGTTTTCAGTACTTACTCCTTGGAAGTTTATAATGCCAAGCCCCAAAATAATTGCCCATGGTAAAGAACGCACCTCAACAGAATCGAGATCGGCCTGAGAAGCAGTAATCACATAATTCAAGTCTTTTTCCCAATTTTTGGAATTGCAAACGTCATTACTTAAGATACTATGCACTTTCAAGGTTAAGTCCGGTATGGAGTTCCCAAAGGTCGCTGGAAACATTGGTATAAAAATGCCAGCAATATCAAGTAAAACGTCAAAAATATCGATTGCCGTTTTAGATAACATACAAACCGTCACAGACACAACAAAAACAGCAATACCCCAGGTGACATAAAATAAGCCTACTTTAATTGCAGTTATCTGTGGAATAATATTTGGGGGATAAAAAATCCTAACCATCAATAGAATTGACACAAACAAAATAAATGCAACCTGCTTAAGAGTGAATCTTTTTACGAAGGACGGGAAATTCAAAGCTCCAAGTATTGTTGAGACAACCTCAACAATATACATATTAATTACAAGCGCTAAACGAGTTTCGTTTTTAAATACAAAATAACTGGATACGATGGATACAATTATCAACAACACAACGCTAATGAAAGCATAAGCTTTATTTTGCGGCACATCAGATGGGGCATTAACGTCAAATTGGTTTGCGCCATAATTCTTCTTTGAAGAATTACTCAATTTGCGAACGATTTGAAAATAGATATCTGATTCCATTTTCCTACACCCTGTTAGTCAAACTACAAGAAATTTATTTCTTTAGACCTGTGACGTTGCAACTTCTCATTTCTCATCCCCCAGGGATGCAATTGCCCTCAACAAACCAAATACCAACACACCGAGTTTCATGCCTTCACCTGCGGTGATGGCGGTCTCTTTTTCGTTCTTTTCGGCGTTGCGTTCGAGCAACATCGCCGCAATCAAACCTGTCACTGCGCCAACAAGTGCGCCCAATAATAGAGTTCTGCTTTTGTTCATGAATTAATTCCTTTTATGATGTAGAGAGTGCGACGCACCCCGGTCTTGGTTTACGGTTTTATCTTTTCAAAGAACGCAAGGATGCCTGCCAGAATCCCATTGAGTTGCAACACGGGCTTCACGATAGCTTCTGCGGCACGTTGGATATACACCGCACCCAAACGGACGTAATCTTGCGCGAGGCCGGTATAGGTTGGGGTGATGTTGAGAAGCTTAGCCATCAAGTATACAAGGCCCACCATCAACGCAAGGAAGATCAACAACCCGATCATGATGGGGATAACGATCCATATCGTTGAGACAGCCGCCCAACGGGCAACGTCACCTGTACCCTGAAAGAAGGTTACGTTGACGATCAACACGATCAATGTAATGATGAGGAGCGATGTCAACACGATGGGCAGGATGATCTGCCGCACCATTTCCTTGCGATGTCGCTTATAGGATTCGTGAACTGGTTGAGGAATTTTGGCGTTCATTTGTTTTTATTATACACCGCCCACCCCCACCGCCGCTAAAGCAGCACCTCCCCCATTTTCAGACTGAAGTTCGTCTGAAAATGGGGGAGGCTGGGAGGGGGATGCACAGAGCGATTCGGTATGCCTCGCCCAGGCACACAGAACCGCTCCGGCAAAAAAGGGGGAACTGGACTTGACTTTCTTTTGTTGAGATAGGGCAAGCCCTATCGTGACAACCACAAGAATGATTTTCAGAGACCTGACAGGTTTTAAAAACCTGTCAGGTCTGTTTACTATCTGCGATTCCTCAAGAAGGTAGGAACATCGAGATCGTCTTTGTTGATCAGGGGCTGGGAAGAGGCTTGTTTGGCCTCACCAGATTGAACGTCGGCATGAACCGAAACCGATTCCAAAGGACGGGTCGTGAGAGGAGTCTCTGCACGGCGAGTCTCGTTTGTCCGCGGCTGGCGTTCCAATGCACGACGCGGCATGGATGTGCGCTCGAAGCCCGTGGCAATGACGGTGATGCGGATGTCGTCGCCCATGTTCGGGTCGATGACCGCACCGAAGATCATATTCACATCGGGGTGAGCCGTTTCGCGGATGATGGCCGCGGCCTGATTGACCTCGAAGAGGGTCATGGATGGGCCGCCGGTGACATTGAACAGCACGCCGCGCGCGCCATCAATGGTGATATCAAGTAATTTGCTGGAGATGGCATCTTCGGCGGCTTTCTTCGCTCTTTCGTCGCCTGCGCCTGTTCCAACTGCCATAAGCGCGGCACCACCCTCAGACATGATCGCGCGAACATCTGCGAAGTCGAGGTTGATGAGGCCAGGGATGGTGATGAGTTCGGAAATACCCTGAATACCTTGATGAAGAACATCATCCGCAAGGCGGAAGGCATCCTGTAGGGAAGCGCGCTTGTCTGCGATCTGCAAGAGACGGTCGTTGGGGATGGCGATCAAGGTGTCTGCATGTTCCTTGAATTTGCCGATACCCACTTCAGCCGATTGCATGCGTCGCATACCTTCGAATGTGAAGGGACGCGTCACAACGCCGATGGTGAGAGCGCCGCTTTCTTTTGCGATCTGCGCAACGACGGGAGCCGCACCGGTGCCGGTGCCGCCACCCATACCCGCAGTGACAAAGACCATATCCGAGCCTTTCAGCACGTTATACAGTTCGTCCGATGATTCTTCTGCGGCTTTACGGCCGACCTCAGGGTCGCCGCCTGCGCCGAGTCCGCGGGTGAGTTTGTCACCGAGGCGAACGCGACGGGTTGCCTTCGTCAGCATCAGGGCTTGTGCATCGGTGTTAGCGACGATGAATTCAACGCCTTGAATTCCTTCGTCGATCATGCGGTTGACGGCATTCGATCCGCCGCCTCCGACACCGATCACTTTGATGCGGGCGAACGCTTCTGTTTGTTGCTCTGCATTGTTCTTATAAGTCGAGTCCATGACTACCTCCATCAAACATTGGTCTTATGATACTTGTTTTTGATTCCGTAACATAATTTTTTAATGTTATGTATCATTTATTCCGCGCTGAGCGGAGGTGCGTTCTTTGCACCGTAGTCGAAGCGCGCTTCGCTCCGCTCAGGACGGATATACACTAGGGCAATATCCTACCGATGATCTTTCTAACAACACCAAATCCCATACGCTTGTCTCCTTTTTTGGAACGACGTTCGCGTCCAATACTCAAGTCTTGTTCGTGCATCGACATGATCCACTTCAACAAACCTACGCTCGTTGAATAGGCAGGTGAATTCAAACGATCAACCAAACCCAACAGGTTCTCAGGTTGCGCAATGCGGACCGGCATTCCCAACACATCACTGGCGATCTGACGGATGCCGGGCAAAGCAGAAGCGCCACCCGTCAACACCATGCCAGCTGGCAATAAACCATCGTAGCCGGAACGCTTGATCTCCTGTAAAGTCAATGAGAATATCTCTTCCACACGCGCTTCGATGATGTGTGCGAGTTCCTTGCGATTGATCTGTACAGGCAGATCCTCACCGAACGGGCGGATGGAGAAATATTCTTCCGCACCAACCTCGGCACGTACGGCGTATCCTTGTTGCTTCTTCACATCCTCGGCCTGCGTGAATGGAAGGCGTAATCCATGCGCGATATCCTGCGTAACGTGGTTGCCGCCAACTGCCAACACCATCGTATGCCACACATCGCCGTTGACGTAGATCGCCAGGTCCGTTGTGCCGCCGCCGATGTCACATACGGCCACACCCATCTGACGTTCCTGTTCAGTCAACACCACTTCACCAGAGGCAAGAGGGTTCAACACAAATTGTTGAATCTCCACACCTGCCGCACCCACACACTGACGCAGGTTATCTACAGTCGCGGCCGAGGCAGTGATGATGTGTGCTTCTACTTCGAGGCGATAGCCGTGCATATTTTTCGGATTGCGAATGCCATCCTGCCCATCCACAGAGAAGCCACGCTGGATGACATGAATGATCTCACGATCATACGGAATGGCAACTGCACGTGCTTGCTCAAGGGCATGCTCAATATCGAATTGTTCGATGACGTTGCCATTTACGGCGGCTTGTCCACGGCTGTTTACGGAAGAAACATGGGCACCCGCAATGCTCACCAACGCAGAGGTGATCTCAAGGCCCGAAGTGGATTCCGCTTTCTTCACCGAACGAGTGATCGCCTGTGAAGCCGCGGCCAAATCTACAATGATGCCTTTTTTGATCCCCTCCGAAGGTTCAATGCCAACGCCGAGGATGCGGATGGACTTATCGTCCTCCACGCGTCCAACCAGCGTGCAGACCTTGGTGGTGCCTACGTCTATACCTACAATGATCTCTTCCATAATTCCTTTTGTTATGGAGTCAGCCAGCTTGCTGGCGGCGGGAGCAAGCTCCCTGACTCCATAGTAGTTATTGACTCATCCTATAATACGGTGCTGTCGGGTACATCACGTTGATCAACGCCGGGCGGATACCACGCTGTGTCAACGAAGCGACCATCGACTCATACACACGCATCTTCAATTCCACATCGTTCGAACTCGTCCCAAAATAGACTCGCCAACCGCGCGGATCATTCCAGCCAAAGCCGTTGTCTTTTTCATACAAGATCGGCGCACCTGTTGGGACGTGTCCATAGAGGCCATTCAACGTCCGAACCAATTCCGCTGAAATGAACGGAGCGGGAGTCAATGGATCACTTCCGCCTCCTACTACGGGTGGAGCTGAGAGCGCCACGACCGGAATTAATCCAACCAATTCGCCTCGCGGACGGAAGGCGATGCCATCTGCTGAGACCCATGTATACCCGCCTCCCTGTTCCCAACGGATAACGGCCTGTCGTTCGGTCACATCGACAGAGACAACATTCGGGAAACCAACGGTCACTCGGACGGAGGCAAGCTCGGGGTAATTGAGGCGGAGGCGTGTCTCCAATTCCGATGGAGTGATCAGGAAGATGGGCTGTCCTGAAACGTTCAGCGTGGCATTCAATTCCGCTTGTGTAAGTTGTTGATTGCCATACAAACGTGCTTCGGTCACACGCAATTCAGGGAGATTGAACGCAAGGTAGATCGCAACTCCGAGAAGGAGGGCAAAGATAAACGAGAACAAGCGCCAACCCACACGCGGACGCGGGATGCTGATCGAGCGGATATCGGTGCGCGGTAAATGCGGCAACGCGATCTGGAAGCGACGGCGCGCATTCTGGACCGGCTTGCGCACGGGTTTGGTGGGGCTTTTCTTTCGCGCAGTGACCGTGGGCGTGGGGCGTGCGGCCACCTTCGATGCGCGTTGAAGTTGCTGTGTGTGCTCCTTCTCACGGCGCATGCGAACGAGTTCGGCGCGGCTAAGTTCTTTCTTACTCATGCACGGCTCCGAAAAGTGTGTGAAGTGTGGTCGCGTTCTGCTTTGCGTTCCATTGCCAATTCGATCAATCGATCAACCAGTTTGTTGTAGGGCAGGCCACTGGCTTCCCAAAGTTTGGGATACATACTGATCTTGGTAAAGCCAGGGATGGTATTCAATTCATTCAAATGGATCTTGTTCGTATCGTTCTCGACGAAAAAGTCCACGCGCGCCATGCCTGCACAATCAATAGCCTTATATGCACGGACTGCATACTCACGGAGCAGTTCTTTTGTTTCTTCCGGCAGTTCGGCAGGGATGACGAGACCGGATGTGCCGTCAATGTATTTCGATTCGTACGAATAAAATTCGCGGCTCGGTAATATTTCACCGGGGACCGAGGCTTTCGGGTCTTCATTGCCCAACACACTCACTTCAACCTCGCGCGCATTCTTTATCCCTTTTTGGATCAGGACACGGCGATCGAAGGAAGCGGCCTCCATTAAACCTTCCTGCAAATCGGAGCGGTTGTTGCACTTGGTCACACCAACCGATGAACCAAGGTTGGCAGGCTTGGTAAAGAGCGGATACCCGCTAAGCGCTTCAGCTTTTTCAATGATAGCGAGCATGCTCTTTTCGATCTCAGAACGCGTCACCACTAACGTATCCACAACAGGAATGTCGTTGGCGATCATCACATCTTTGAACACGCCTTTGTCCATGCCAACGGATGAACCGAGTACACCCGCACCTACGTAGGCAACATCTGCCAGTTCGAACAATCCCTGTATGGTTCCATCTTCACCGAAGGTTCCATGCAGAACAGGGAAATACACATCGATATTGTTTTGATCTGCATTTCGCGAGGCATCGGGTTGAATATCGAAATATTCAAGGCCGTCAATTTCGCCACGCTCAAATTCACCGAGCACATCCTCGCCGGTCAGCCACTTACCTTCACGCGTGATGCCGATCTGGGTCACATCATACCGGGCAGGGTCGAGCACAGACAGCACGGAACGCGCCGACATGAGCGAGACCTCATGTTCGCCGGAACGTCCACCGAAGAGTACTGCCACGTGAAGTTTGTTTTCCATAACGTTTCAACGCTTACGCGTTCCATTCTCCAACGAACTCAACTTCCAGTTCCAAATCTACGCCTTCCTTCTCTTTTACTGTTTTCTGCACAAGGTCGATCAAGGCGCGAATATCTTCCGCTTTCGTATTGTCATGATTGATAAAGAAATTTCCGTGCAACGGGCTGATCTCAGCGTTACCGATGCGAGTGCCTTTCAATCCCGCGGCTTCGATCAACCTGCCTGCATAATCACCGGGCGGATTTTTGAACATCGAACCCATGCTTGCGCCGGGAGGTTGAGTCGCTTTGCGGTGAGCGCTGAATTGTTGAATTTTAACAGTCACATCCTCTTTGGTTGAATTTTTTAACGCCAACTCAGCCGAAAGTACTATCGCTTTCAATTCACCGCGTTTCAGTATGCTGGTGCGGTAACCATACCCCATTTGTTCAACATTGAACGTTGCTTTTCCATTTTCAGTTAACAACTCAACAGAGATCAAGTCACCGGCCACATCACCGCCGAACGCACCGGCATTGCCATACACCGCACCACCGATCGTGCCGGGGACTGTCGCCGCCCATTCGAGTCCTGATAAGCCTTTGGACGCACAGCGATTGGCGAGGTTGCTAAAGATGACTCCCGATTCAGCCGTAACGGACGGCTGGTCGCCGGTATTAAATTTAACTCCCTTCGCCCGATTCAAAACCACAACGCCGCGCACACCTCTATCACTGATCAACATGTTTGAGCCGCCGCCTAACAAAGTGAACGGCATCTCCAATTTCCACAACAACTTCACGATACGTGCTAATTCTGCGGCAGTATCTGCTGTGAGCAAAATATCTGCCGGTCCGCCGATGCGCGCAGAAGTATAGGGTGCAAGGGAAACGTTCTCCTTCACCGCATCGCCAAGTTTGGCGTACAACACATCAATCGGGCGGACAGCAACTACCATATCGTCTTTACTTTTTTTCACTCAGTTTCTCGATCAACTTTTCAACTTTTTTCTCTTCCAACATCTTTTCTTCGTTAGCACTCTTTTCCTGCTGATTGGTTTTGCGCTTCTTCTTATCGAAGAAGGTCAGGATCATATCCAACGGGGGCAGAAAGTTGGTTTCAGGGTGGCGTGGTTTTGTTTTCTCATCATCAGGCATGGGACCCGATCACTTCCTGAAGCCTGAAAGAACTCAAGATGGAATCATCCTTCCAACTCGTGAACGGAAGCGGCTTGCTATATTCCGTTTTCATTTTCTCGATCAAATCCATGGCGCGCTGTTCGTCAGCAGAGCTCTGTGGAGGGCGGGCCGGGGATTCGCTTTCAGCGAGGAGCAATGCCATTCGTAACGGAAGCAGAGACGGGTGCGTGCGAAACGTGTTCTTATCCAACATTTTTGCCTACCTTTCCTCTAATCCTCTGACAACAGCTTCACTGACCTGATCTGCATCCCCGGCAGAAAGCACAAGGACAACGTCGCCGGGCTGAAGATTCTCGATCAGATAGTTCGCAACATCGGTCAATGTTTCAATGTAACGCGCAGAGAGGTGCGGCATAGAGCTGACGATCTCTGCTGAGGTAAATTCCTGTTTGGGTTCGCGTGCGGCATAGACTTCGGTAACAATGACTTCGTCCGCATCTTTGAACGAACGGGAAAATTCAAGGAAGAGGGTTTGCGTGCGCGAGTAGGTATGAGGCTGCCAAACAGCCCAAATGCGACGTCCAGGGTAACGGGCACGCGCACCGGCCAATGTGGCTTGTATCTCGGTGGGATGATGAGCGTAGTCATCAAAGACGCTGACACCTTTCACTTCGCCGCGCAATTGGAAGCGACGCCCGGTGCCAGTGAAGTTTGCCAACGCTTTGGCGGCACGTTCACGCGATAAGCCCAAGAGATCAATGATCGCCAGAACTGCCAACGCATTGCGAACATTGTGTTCTCCCGGCACTTGCAAAGAGACAAAGGTTGAGCCGGTGTCAGTGGAGTTGACGAGGTTGGAATGCACAAAGAAATCATAACCACCACGGTCGTTTGGTTTTACTTCGCGTGCCATCACCCAGAACGGGCTGTTGATGGTGACTTCCCGTTCGATGGCATAGGAGATCATGTTCTTGCCAGCCTTGCGCGCATGCGGAACCAGCGAAGCGGCGCCATGATCTTCAGCGCAAATGATCAGTGTCCCATCGGCGGGAAGTAAGTCTACAAATTTCTCGAATGTTTCGTACATCGACTCAAGTGTTGGGAAGAGATCGGGATGGTCGTGCTCAAGGCTGGTGACCACAGCTATCTGCGGCTTGAGGCCAAGGAACATGTAGTCATATTCATCTGCTTCGATCACGAACAGGTTGCCATTGCCTGCATGCGCATTGACACCGAGGTTATTCATCACGCCGCCAACGATGAAGGATGGAGAACGTCCCAATTCGGTCAATACCCAGGCGGCCATGGCGGTGGTTGTGGTCTTTCCATGTGTTCCAGCAATAGCGATGCCGGTCTTGTCTTCCATCAATTGGCCGAGGAAATCAGCGCGCTTGTACACAGGAATACCTGCGCTCTGTGCGGCCAATACCTCAGGGTTGTCATCTGGTATGGCAGACGATCTCACAACCCATTCCGCGTCCGCGATGTTACGCGGATGATGCCCAATATAGACTCGGGCACCAGCCTTGCGGACTTCATCAGCAAAGGGTGTCATCGCGCGGTCAGAGCCGCTGACATCGTATCCGCTCTCCAGCAGGAGGCGGGCGATGGCGGAAAGACCGCTTCCCCCAATGCCGATGAAATGGACGTGTGTCATGTTAGCTCTCAGCTTTTAGCAATTAGCTTTATTAGATATAAACGACTAGAACAAATACAAATGCCAGAATGATGGCGAAGTAGATACCGGGTTCTCCAAGGAGTTGAGGCGGCATGTATAACATCATCTGGTTAACTCTTTGTAGCAGATCTGGATCGGTCGGTTTGATGATGACCTTCTGAAAGGCATAATCTGCGATATGGACGTAGTACAAGATCGAGCCAGCTACGAGGTATCCATTCAATCCGCCAAGGAAGGCGCCGAAGAGCGTATCCTGTAAGCGTTCTCGCGCCGCACGCGAAGCCAGATGTGGAATACTGACAACCGTCTGATAACCGAAATACACTAACACCAACAAGATGATCGTCCGCACCCAGAAGAGGGATGCATCCGTCTCAGGGAGGTCACGGGCGAGCGGGATGTATTTGCGAAGGACATGATTGAGCGCCAAAGAAAGAACCACACTAAAAGCCACCAGCAATTCTTTCGCCCAACCGCGCATGGCGCCGATCACGGCGAAGAGAATGACATACATCCAAAAGACATACACAATGCTCATCATAGGTGTTACTCTCCTGCCAGGCCGATCAAGATGCTGGCAATCTTATCTGCGGCACGCGGGTGGGACATTTCAAACATGGCGGCGCGCATAGCCTGCAGTTTGTTCGGGTTTTCCATAAGAACATTCAAAGTATTCATCAATTCGTTACTCAAGACCTGGTCTTCCAAAATGATCGCGGCGCCTCGGTTGGTAAGGTGATCTGCATTCACTTTCTGATAGCGCCATGCATGCGGGTAAGGGACCAGGATGGCGGGCAGTGCAAATAACGGAAACTCTCCTAGAGTAGATGCGCCCGCTCGCGAGAGAACCAAATCGGCCGCCGCGAGAGCCGCTCCCATTTCATGCAGGTAGGGCATGGTATGGTAGCGGAAGGCTAAGTGCACCGGCAATTGTTCACGGTGATGTCTCACATAGGTCCAATCCAATTCACCGGTGATGTGGATGATTTCAAACTTCTCAAGCAGAGGGCGCAGGTTGTTCAACACAGCCATGTTGATCGAGCGCGCTCCCTTGCTTCCACCAAAAACCAATAGGATAGGCAGTTTGCCGGAGATATCGAGGTGGCGATGGGCCGTTTCGCGGTCCCAAACTGCCAGGTCCGAACGAAGCGGGTATCCCGTCTCAATAACTTTCTTTTTAAAGAACTTTTGCGATTGCCCGGTCGTGACCGCGATCGCATCGGAAAATCCTGCAAGTGATTTGAGCGCCATACCTGGCTCAATATCAGGGACGTACAAAAGGCTCGGAATGGAACGTCCTGCAACGGCCATCGGCGCCGCCACAAAACCGCCGGTAAAGAACAAAACGTCTGGCTGGAAATCATTCAAGATCTTGCGTGCCGCAAAAACGCCGCGCGTCAATTTGACGATGTTACGCGGCAAGGTGGCAAGACCTACACCATGCAGACCGGCGGCAGGAATGCTCTGGTAGGCAATGCCCTGGCGTTTGACCAGTGCTTCCTCCATGCCTCCTTCGCCGCCCACCCACAGTGTGTCCACATCCAGCACTTTAGACGTTAGCGCGCTGTGAACGGCGAGCGCGGGATACACTCCGCCTCCCGTTCCCCCGGCGCAAATCAATAACCGCACCGAAAGACCTCCATTCGTTATCTTCGAGCATGGTGTGTTCACTGCTCTGACGTGAAATGTTCAACATGATACCGATGGCGCAAAGAGTTGAAACCAAATTTGAGCCACCTGCACTGACGAACGGTAACGCGTTCCCTGCGAAAGGCATGAGACCAACCATAACCGACATGTTGATCAACGCTTCGATGCCGATCCAAAATGTCATACCGGAAGCGAGAAGTGTTCCAAGCATATCGGGGGCGCGGCGCGCGATCACAAGTCCGCGCCAGATGAGTGTGCCATATAAAACCAAAAGAATAAAAGAACCGAACAAACCAAGCTCTTCGGCTACAACAGCAAAGATGCTATCGGTGGGAGCAAAGGGTAAACCGGTCAACTTGGTATCAGCCTGACCCAACCCTACGCCAAAGACACCGCCTTTGATGATCGCCTCGAACGAGCGTTGGACATGATAAGAAGCGTTTGTCGGATTTTTCAGACCGGCAAGGAAGGTACCCACACGGTCTTGACCAGTCGCGCTGAACTGCACAACGATCCATCCCATGAAGAGCGCAAGCACCAACAGAAAAGCGATCTGTCGAATGTCAGCGCCAGCAAGGAAGAACAATAACCCACCAAGGATCAGCACTGTACCGGCCGCACTCAGATCTGGTTGCAAGTAGATCAAGCCGCCGATGATCCCAAGGATCACACCCAGAGGTATCAGGCCGAACGTCACATCATGTAAGAATTGCCGCTTGGCATACAGCCACACCGAAAGATAAATAACCGCCATCAACTTGGCAAGCTCAGAAGGTTGGTACGAGCCATGCACCAATGTACGTGAAGCACCCAGGCGAATCTCATTTACGATCAACACGGTCACCAATAAACCGATCGTGCCAAGCATGGCCACCAACACCATCCTGCGCCAGTGATGGTAATCGAACAAAGAAAGCAGGAGCGCAGCCAACACACCCATCCCAAGCCACAACAATTGGCGATTGAACATGTAGGTGGCAGAACCGTACTCATTGAATGAAAAATCAAACGAGGCAGAGTACAACATGATCAAGCCGAACACGAGCAACGCGATCACAACCAACAGCAACGGCATATCCACGCCGCGCCGCCAGTTGCGCGAAAACGAAAACGATACACGATCATTTACGAAAGTTCTTGCACCCATGTACTAAACCTTTCTCCGCGTTCTGCAAAATCCTTGAATTCATCGTAACTCGTGCCGCCCGGTGAAAGTAATACGACATCACCCGGCTCGGCCACTTCAGCGGCCTTGAGGACTGCCTCATGCAAACCACTCGCACGCTCGACAGAAAACCGCGTCTTACCGGACCCGAGGCCTACTACTGTTTTCTGGATCTTTTCTGCCGCATCACCAAACAGGACGATATGATCCACACGTTCATTCGCAAGCTGGATCAATTCTTCCCATGGAAGATCCTTATCGCGGCCACCGAGTAACAGCACGATCGGCTCATCGAACGAACGAACAGCCGCTATGCTGCGTTCGGGTGCAGTGGCAATCGAGTCGTTGTACCAGCGCACACCGTTCAACTCACGGACCAGCTCCAATCGGTGCGCCACTCCACGAAAACCTTCAACAGCTTCCAGCATGGCATCCAATGGGAAGCCAGCGGCACGACCAATGGCAAACGCCGCCAATGTGTTCAACACGTTGTGATCGCCACGCAACAATATCTTTTCACGAGAGATCAAAGGCAGATATGCACTTTTATCGCGCAAGTTCAACAAACCATCATGTAAATACGTACCGTTCAAACCTTCATGGAGTTCGTGCAAGCTAAACGTAAACAACTTGCCGTTCACTTTATCCTGCAAACTCCATGCGCCTTTATCATCATGGCCAAGAACGGCAACATCACTCTTCGATTGAAACTCAAGGATGCGCGCCTTTGCCACAGAGTACGCTTCCATCGTGCCATGACGGTCGAGGTGATTCGGCGTAATGTTCAAGATCGCGGCCACGTTCGGTGAGATAGTCATCTGCTCCAATTGGAAGGATGATAGCTCAAGGATTGCGACATCATCAACCTTCATACCATCTACATAATTGATAAGCGGATCACCAATATTGCCGCCGATATAAGCCTTATCGCCGTATGCATTCTTCGCCATTCGTCCAACGAGGGTTGTTGTTGTAGTCTTACCGGCAGAACCCGTGATGCCAATGGTTTTGCATGGGACCACTTCCATGAAGATCTGTGAGTCATTCGAGAGGGGAATGCCCCTCGAAACCGCTTCAGCCACAATGGGAAGTGTGAGCGGGACTCCTCCAGAAAGACAAAGCACATCGGTTGTGTCCAGCAACTCAAGCGGATGTCCACCAAGAACCCAGGTAATCTCAAACTCGGCTAATGATTCGCGAGCAACGCGTAATTCACCTGCGCTATGCATGTCGCTCAAGGTGACATGTGCGCCATGAACAGAAAGCCAGCGCGCCAGGGCAAGTCCCTGACGGGCGGCTCCGAGGATCAATACGCGTTTACCGGTCCAATCTTTCATCGTTTACACCAAAGCCAATCCAATACCGACCATTGCGGCAAGAAGGGCGATCAACCAGAAACGTTGCACGACCTGCGTTTCACTCCATCCAAGCAATTCAAAATGCAAATGGATGGGAGTCATCTTAAAGAAGCGTTTGCCTTTGGTCATTTTGAAATAGCTGATCTGAATGACAACGCTCAACGCTTCGCTCAAAGGGATGATGGCAATGACAAGCAAGAGGGGCCATTGACCGGTCATCAAGGCTACGACCGCCAGGGCCGCGCCTAAAGAAAGCGAACCGGTATCGCCCATGAAAAGTTCAGCGGGATGCACGTTGAACCACAGAAAACCGAACAACGCGCCAACTACTGTGAAGCAGAAACGTGCAAGGAAGACCTGTCCCTGCATGAGGGCAATGCCACCGAACGCGGCAAAGGCTGTAGCAGAGATCAAACCAGCCAGGCCATCCAAACCATCGGTGAAGTTGATCGCGTTGGATTCACTGACGATGATAAATGCCGCAATGGGCACATACCACCAACCTAATTCGATCTCATTTTTAATACCGGGCAGGATCATCTCCGGCGCATCGAGGTAGCGTTTCAACACATAGGCTGTGCCTAATGCCAACAGCACTTGTCCTATGAACTTGGCACGAGCTGTCATACCTTCGCCACGGCGTTTCCCGCGAATGCCTTCCCAATCGTCCAAGGCGCCGAGCACACCATAGGCAACCATTACGATCAACGGCACAAGCACTGAACTACCAATGGTGTCAAAACCAATAAATTTCGCGGCATTCAACAAACCTGTCAAAAGGACAACGGGGATAATGAACAATATGCCACCCATGGTTGGCGTGCCCATCTTCACGTTGTGATGACCGGGCTCATCCACACGGATGATCTTGCCGATACGAAAATATCGCAACACACGGAGAAACGGCGTACCCCAAATGACCGTCATGATAAAGGAGAACATGGCAAGCCCTAATACAAAGGCATTATTTTCGGTCATGAACGTACCTCCAACAGGCTGGTGATACGGTCCATGCGTAGACCGTGCGAACCTTTAATTAGGACAACATCTTTCGAAGTCAGATTATTCTTCAACCATTCCACAAGGGGCTCAAACTCCTTGAACTCCAGAATGGTTTTCTTCTTTCCGTTTCCACGGCGAGCGGCATCAGCAATGATGTGTGCGCGTTCGCCGAGGGTGAGTAGAACATCCACGATCTGCCCAGCACGCAGGCCAACCATTTCATGTCCGCCACGCTCATAGGGACCGAGTTCGAGCATATCGCCCAACACAGCCACCTTGCGACCATCCAATTCATCGAGCAAGTTCAACGCGGCCAACATGGATTCAGGCGAGGCGTTGTAAGTATCGTCGAGCAGTAATGCACCGGTCTCACTGCGAACGGCGGCGAGGCGTAATTGCGTGTGTCCCTGGCTCAAGCCTTCGATGATCTCCTGCCAGTTCATACCTTCGACCAAGCCCACAGCGGCGGCACGTAAAGCTGTATGCACGGAATGACGCCCGATCAACGGGATCTTCACGTGCAAAGTCTCACCTTGATAATGCATGCGGAAGCGGATACCTTCGAGGCCAAGTCCTTCTACACGATCAGCCCAAAGATGCGCTTCAGGAGATAAACCATAGAAGAAGACACGGGCCTTTGCCTTTTCTTCCATTTTGCGGACCCACGGATCATCGAAGTTGAGGATTGCCACGCCTTCCGGAGCCGGGGGCAACGCCTGAACCAATTCCGCTTTACCGCGTGCGATGGCTTCTTGTGACCCAGCGCGTTCCGCATGGACGGTGCCGACATTGGTCACGACACCTACTTGCGGTTGTGCAATATCACAAAGGAAGGCGATCTCGCCGGGGACGTAGAAGCCCATTTCCATCACAGCATGTTGATGACCATCGCCCAAGCGAGTCATCGTCAACGGCAGGCCGATCTCGTTGTTCAAGTTACCAGGGCTTTTGAGCGTGCGATACCGCGTGCTCAACACTTCGGCAACCATCTCTTTGGTGGTCGATTTGCCGACACTGCCGGTGATGCCGATCACACGCAGGTCCAGTTTGCGGCGCCAGAAACGTGCGATCTGTTGCAGGGCCGCTACGGTGTTATCCACACGCAAGCAGAGTGGAATGGAGAAATCAATTCCAGTGTAGAAGTCGGTTGAAGAAACGGTACGCAGGTCAAAGGTACGGAAAGAAGCGTCTACATCCCGCTGAGTTAAAGCAAAAGATGCCCCCCTCTTGAACGCTTCACCGATGTAGTTATGTCCATCCGCTTTTTCGCCGGGAATGGCGACAAAGAGCGAGCCGGGGATGGTCTGACGCGAATCGATCACCGCTTCGGTAATAACCGATGCGGCTTGCGGGCGAAACGTGGTAATGGCTTCGAGCGCGTCAGCAAGTGTAAGCATTAACGTGATCCGTATTGGTTGCGAACAACATCAGGAGGGATGTTGAGTGTGATAACGGTCTGTTCGGCAACTTCTGAAAAGACAGGGGCGGCGGTCTGTGAACTCCAGATGGATGTTTCCGGTTCCTGAAGCCAGACGTAGATCATGAATTTCGGGTCGTCTACAGGGCCCCAGCCAATGAAGGACACATTGGTGTGGTTGGGGTCGTAGCCATAATCAGTGGGGATTTGTGCGGTACCGGTTTTTCCAGCCACACGATACCCAGGCAGGAGTGCACCGGCCGATTCGCCTTCTACTGAAATAGCCATCATTTCACTGAGCGTTTGCGCGGTCTGTGCGCTGATGGGTGTGCCGGCATATTGCGATGGCACGTTGTATTGATGTCCGTCACGAAGCATGGCGTACAACACATGCGGCGTGACCATTTGTCCGTGGTTCGCTATGGAAGATGCGGACATGAGCATTTGAAGAGGAGTGACAGTAACACCCTGACCAAATGCATTCGTACCGAGGTCAACAGGATACCAATCCGAATCGCCCGGGATCTTGAGTCTGCCCATCGCTTCGCCGGAGAGATCAATGCCGGTTGGGTGACCGAGGCCAAAGTGTTCCATGTACGAGTAGAAGTTCTGCGAGCCCATCTCTGTGGCGATCCACGCGAGACAGACATTCAAGGAATGTCGCAAACAACCGATCATGTCTTGCTGGCCCCAAGGTTGGCGGTCCCAGTTTTGGATGGTGATACCGCCCACATCAATGGAGCCGGTATCAATGTATGTAGTATCGGGCTTGACGGTATTGGTATCGAGCGCGGCGGCCATGGTTAGGATCTTGACTACAGAACCCGCTTCGTAAGCCATACCGATGGAACGGTTGTATTGACTGCCGTTGTCATAAATATCGAAATATGCGGAGTAGTTATTCAAGTCCATGCGCGGGGTGGCGGCCATGGCAAGGATCTCGCCGGTCTTGGGGTCCATAACGATGATGGTGCCGTTCTTCGCACCATATTGTGTGAGTGACTGATCGAGAATACCCTCGACCTTGGCTTGCAGGTCGCGGTTGATCGTCAACACGAGCGTTGTACCATTGGGAACTTTGGGGATCTCAGTTGCCTTATTGGGGTCACGCGGCACCCATACTTGCACAGGGTTACCAGCCAACAAGTCATTGTATTTTTCTTCGATGCCGAAATAGCCACGTCCATCGCGGGTGACGAAGCCAAGTACATTCGAGGCGAGGTTTGTTTCGGGGTAACTGCGCTGGTAATGCGGTTTGAAAGCCAAACCGTTCAGACGCTTATCGTCTGTATCTTTTAGTTGTTTGAGAACTTGTTGCAACACAGCGACAGTATCTGCATCCACATAATCTTTGATGACAACATATGTCCAGGTCTTGGGGGAATTGACCAACTTCTCGCGGACCTCGCCTTGAGTCATGTTCAGATAGGTACCAAGAACATAAGCCAAAGCGTCTACGTCTTTCATTTCGGTCAAGCTTACGCCCACTTCATAAACTGTGCGATTACCGGCCAACAGGTGACCATTGCGATCATAGATCTCACCGCGTTCCGGGTAGTACATACGGAATTCTCCCGCATACATATCGCCTTGCGAGAGAAAGATCTTGGCTTGTTCGCTATTTTGAATACGAACCATTTGTACAAGCACAGCCAGACCTACAAAGGCCAGGCTGACTGCTAACAGAAGAGAACGAATGGCGTATTGTTGTCTCATTGTTTGATGCCTCCAGATTGGATGCGATCATCAAACCATTCGAGCAGGGATTGTGAATATTCTTCGGGGAGAGTGTAGGAACGGAAGATTGTATCGTCGGCCGCAAGCAAGAGGGGCGGTTCTGGAGCCACATAGCCGGGCACAAAGATGTAATCTAATTCGCCGGGCTTGACGGGGCGATACCCCAGTTCAAGTGCGCGTTTTTGCATCACAGCAGAGGAAGTGAGATTGGCAAGTTCAGTTTCAAGGTCGGCGTTGGAGCGTTGCACGGCGGTGATCTGTACCTGTAATTCCTGTATCTCGCGCCCAGCCAACGCAGTGCGAGCAGAAAGGTCAAGGTACAAGGCGGCCACCAAGGCCAGCACGATCACTGCAAGCAGGAACGCACCAACATACTGACGTTGTACACGCCAGGGAGCTTGTTTATAAGCATGGATAATTTGAATTGCTTGTCCTTGCATAACGACCTTTATATTTGGGCGAATTGGTCGGTGGGCGGGAATACCCCGCCCTTACTATATTTTTTCGGCAATGCGTAATTTTGCACTGCGCGCTCTCGGATTGTCTTTTGTTTCTTCTTCCGAGGGCAAAATCGGTTTTCGATTTACCTCTTTCAATATCGCGTTACGTTCTTCTTCATATATCTGTTCGTACGGCGGATTGACCAGATCCTTGCTTTGACTGCGGAAGAACTCTTTTACAATCCGATCCTCCAGTGAGTGGAAGGAGATCACTGCGAGTCTTCCACCGGACCTGAGTCCTGCTACTGCTTGCGGAAGCACTGACTCTATCGAAGACAGTTCTTCGTTCACCGCGATACGTAGTGCCTGAAACGTTTTCGTCGCGGGGTGAACGCGATCTCCTCGTCGGGGAGATACGGCTTCTATCGCTGCGACCAGTTCACGGGTCGTGTGAAGCGGTCTTTTGTTGACGATGGCTCGCGCTATTTTGCGTGAGTCGCGATCTTCGCCGTATTCGTAGATCAAGTCAGCCAGTTCCCGTTCTGAATAACTGTTCACGATATCGGCGGCAGTCTGTGTGGCGTGAGGTCCAAAGCGCATGTCGAGCGGAGCATCATACATGAACGAGAAGCCGCGTTCGGCTGTATCGAACTGCATTGACGAAGCACCAAGGTCGAGGACAATTCCATCCACGGAATCCCATCCGAGGCTCTTCAGTTGGGTGGATAGAGTCGTGTAGGAGGCTTGCGCCAGATGAGCACGATGTTCGCAAGGAGCCAAGGTCTCACGAGCGATCGCTAACGCCTGCGGGTCTACATCGAGACCCAGCAATTGTCCATCTGGCGCAGATGCCTCCAAAATGCCGCGAGCGTGTCCACCCGCGCCTAATGTTCCATCGACATAGCGCCCACCTTTTTGGGGTTGCAACGCGTGTATAATCTCTTTGTAAAGTACAGGTTGGTGCGGTGAGTCATTCATAACGGCGACCAGGGGTCGTCATTATGACGACGAAGTGTTCTTCGAAAGATCAAGTGTGGAGAAGCGTTGTTCGTTGGCTTCGACATCGTGCAGGTTGTCCATCTGGACCTTCCACTCTGCAGGTGTCCACACTTCGAAGTAATCGCCCTGCCCCGCCACCGTGAGTTCTCCGCTGGTGATGCCGAGGAATTCACGTAAATTTTGCGGAACAAGGATGCGCCCGACTTTATCCACTTCTACAGGATAAGCATTCGAAAGAATGAGGCGGCGCAACATACGAGCGGTAGGATCAGCAAGGTTCATGTTGTTGATGCGTTCGTAAACTTGTGCGAAGTACGCATCGGTCATCACCATCAGACATTTGTCAAAGCCTTGTGTGATGAAGGCGCCAGCCGCCAGCAAATCACGATAGCGCGCCGGAACCATCAGGCGACCTTTATCATCGAGATTGTGCTGGAACTGACCTAAGAACATTTGTGCTACTTGTCCTTTTAAGTGATGAACGCCGGTCCTCCGGCGTCCTACCATTGCTTACCACTTTCTACCACTTTTTCCCATATTATACGCTCTTCGAGGGAAAAATCAAGTGGCTGTAACTATTTCGCAAGCTCCCTCTAATGTCCTATATGGATATGGAAGCGGATCAACGGATTTGGATAAGCAAACTCTGTAATCGATTCATGGACGGAAACGGATTTTATGAACTCTCCCTCATTTACTTTTCTCGAAGCCACCAACTGGAAAGACTATGCCCTACTCGATAGTGGCGATGGCCTGAAGCTTGAACGCTTTGGCAAATATGTTTTTGCGCGCCCCGAGTCACAAGCGATGTGGAAACGGTCACTCACTTCCGAGTGGAAGAATGCCGACGCGGTCTTCATCCCCTCTGGCGAGGAAAGCGGCGGACATTGGGATCTCAAAAAGAAGGTAGATGAGAGGTGGGAGATGAAATATGGAGACTTGCGCTTCTGGACAATGACTACCCCTGGCCGTCATTTAGGTGTGTTCCCTGAAGTCGCCGCGCATTGGGATTGGTTCAGCGGGTTGATTGCAAATGCAAAGCGTGAAGTTAACGTTTTAAACTTATTTGGATATACAGGACTCGCCTCTTTAGCCGCCGCATCGGCTGGAGCGAAAGTGGCTCACGTAGACGCTTCAAAGAAATCCGTTGGTTGGGCACGTGAGAACCAAGCCTTATCCAAGCTGACAGACGCCCCCATCCGCTGGATCGTGGACGACGCGTTGAAATTTGTCCAGCGCGAGGCAAGACGCGGAACAAAATACGATGGCATCATCCTTGACCCACCCAAATTCGGGCGCGGACCGAAAGGCGAAGTGTGGGAAGTATACAAGTCCCTGCCGACATTGCTCGAAGCATGCCGCGAATGTTTGAGCGATAAACCGTTGTTCGTTGTCAACACAGTGTACGCAGTACGCGCATCAGCGGTCCACGTGGCACAAGCCATGGACGATATGATGAAAGGCTTTGGGGGAAAGGTGGATATGGGAGAACTGGTCACGCGCGAGCAAAGTGCGGGGCGGCTGTTGTCACAAGCGGTGTATGCACGGTGGGAAAAATAAACTAGCCTACGTAATAAAGCAAAACCACCTGTTCGTTACATTGAACAGGTGGTTTTTTGATTTGAGCGTTAGAAAACTATTTTTCTATCTCAGTAATTGTAAACTCCCAAGGCCCGGCAACTTCCCCTTTTGCAATATCGGCCAGCAATTTACTCACTTTGTCCTTTGCTATAGATTTATCGTTATCAACCAGTTCAACAGAAATGTTCCCGTCACCAACTTCTTCACATTTCGCTTTTATTTCATAAGCGTTAGCCTTTTGGTTGGTCGAGAGTCTTTGTTCGAACTCTTCACAGGGAGAATACATTTCCCTACCAGGGGCATAAAACTGGATGATGGAAAACATCAATGGGGTTGTAATTGCACTCACGTCTTCTACAAGATAACGTATCAAAGCGCAACGTATTCCTGTATTTTTTCCATCAGCGATTTTCTCATCGGGCAAAAATTCAATTTCATCGGGGTAAACCTCGCTACTGGCAAAAAAGAGATGGCCAGGCAGTGGCCGCCATTCGCCATTATCAGGAGCGGTATAACAAATACCAACTTCAAGTCCAGTGCTTATGCGCTTAACTGATGTGATTTCCACTGCAATGTCGCTTACTGTTTGATACAGTGCAGTTTTTTCCTCAATAGGCTGAGGCACCTGAATAGTTTGAGTCGGATTTGGCAAAGACTGATCGACAGCAGAACTCCTTGTTATGCTCGACGGCACTGACTGTGAAGTACAAGAACTGTTGGCTAAGAAAACCAACACAAATATAATGAAAATGAATTTAATGTTTTTGTTTTGCATATGATCTCCTTATTTACAAAATCATTTTATATTCCACCTACAGCTTATCGCTCAACATTTAACCTATGACTCTCCAACTCCTTCAATAGTTCCAGCGGTCATCCCGCCGTTTGCACGGTTCAAAATACGAGAAGTCGCTTCATTAATGCTCCCTAACCTTTTCCTAGACAAATCCATTTGGGCATGGGAGAATTCGCCATCCATATAATTTGTAACAAGGAGTTTGTTTCATGACTGAAGAGAAGAAAAGCAAACGTCAGGAACGACGTGAAAAGATCAAACAACAGGAACAACGAAGCCGCCTGATCACCATGGGCCTGCTAGTAGTGGGGGCCGCACTGGTGGTCCTCGCATTCATTTATCCAACCCTGAATCCGCCCACAATCATCACCCCCGAACCGCGCACGGCCGCCCTCCCCAACCCAGATGGGTTGAGTCTCGGTGACGCCAATGCCCCAGCAGTTATTGATGTCTTCGAGGACTTCCAGTGCCCCGCCTGCCAGTACTTTAGTGAAAGCGTAGAGCCCCAGATCATCCAATACCTGGTTGAGACCGGCAAGGCGCGTTTGGTATTCCACAACTATCCCTTCATTGATGGCGACGGCGCCTCCAACGGCGGCGAATCAGATCAGGCCGCCAATGCATCCATGTGCGCCAATGAGCAGGACAAATTCTGGGATATGCAGGCCATCATCTACAAGAACTGGAACGGCGAAAATAAAGGTAATTTGAGCGACGCCAAGCTAAAAGCCATGGCTAAAACCATCGGCTTGGACACTAACGCCTTCGACTCCTGCTTCGACGACAACAAATACAAAAAAGAGATCCAAGCCGATTTCGAACTCGGGCAAACAATGGGAGTCAGCGGTACACCCAGCGTGTTCGTGAACGGCCAAAAGGTTGGCGAAGCCGGTAAGATCGCAACCTTCCAGGAAATTGCAGTAGCAGTTGACCTGATCGTAAATACCCCCAAGTAATTCAATAAAAAAGGACACGGCAAACGTGTCCTTTTTTGATTCCTGTATAACACGAGTACTCCAATAGCTTACATACAGTTTTATCTTGTTTGAGTACGAGTGTATAATGAATCGGAGTTGATCTCATTTTTCCCTATCGAGAACATATGACAAAATTCCGCTTCTCCCTCACCCTAAATTGTCTTCTCCTCATCAGCCTGATCCTCAGCTCATGCAGTGGCATTCCTAATATTCGCAATCTCATAGCGCAACCCACAGCGACAGTTCCTTCTGCAACAGTTGCTACAACAGGACAGGCCGCCGCACCAGCACTGGTGGAAACAGACCCTGTACAGAACACTGTCATCGGACATCAAGTTCCGATCACGTTCTACTTTAATCAGGCAATGAACAAAACCACAGTCGAAGCGGCCATCAGCGGATTGCCCGCAGGGACATTCACGTGGAACGATGAAGCGACCCTCGTCTTCACCCCCGCACAACCTTACATCCCCAACACAAAGATCAATATCGAGATCGCGAACACCATCCAATCTGCCAGCGGATTTGGCATTACGGAACCCATTCAACTTTCTTACACGGTTGCAGATTATTTGCGCGCAGTCAACCAGTTGCCCAAACCAAACACCACCGATGCAGATGTAGACGCGGCCATTGCCGTCTCTTTCAATCAACCTGTCGTGCCGCTTGGCGCAGACCCCGCTTCTTTATCAGCTCCTTTTGTTGTTCAGCCAGAGATCGAAGGCAAAGGGGAATGGATCAGCACTAGCACGTATGTCTTTTATCCGAAACCATCCATGTTGGGCGGCACAGAATACACTGTCAGCGTGAATCAAGATATTAAGACTGCATCAGGCGTCGGGTTGGATGGAAGCGTGATCAATGCATGGAAGTTCCTCACGACAAGACCGCGAGTCGTCGAGGTGAGTCCATCTCCCGAAGGATTCATGGCACCGGACGCCGAGGTCAAACTTACGTTTAATCAGCCCATGGACAAACAGAGCGTTCAACTGAGCTTTCTGTTGAATGGACCGGAAGGCCCGGCCAATGGAAAGTATGCGTGGAACGACGAAGGCACCGAGTTGACATTCAAGCCCGACAGCAATTTGACGCGCGGATTTGGATATACCTTGAACGTAGGCAAGGCCGCGAAATCAAAAGGAGGCATGACACTCGGCACTGACTATGGGACCGTGTTGAATGTGTTTGCCGATTTTGCAGTGAGTTCCTCTGATACGAATTATGGCGGTACGACTTTCATATTCAATGCACCGCTGGCAAAAGGCGATTACAAAAACCTTGTAACCGTTTCTCCACCAGTCGAGAACTTTGATGTGAATGTTGATGTGGAGAACAAAAGCCTGTATCTATACGGCAACTTCATCCCCGATACCGATTATTCGATCGAGCTATCGGCCACGATCGGCGACCAGTGGGGACAATTGTTGAACACGCCATTCAAGCTGGATGTTCACACACCGGCTTTGCCCGCTTCCATTTCCCTGAAATCATTCGGATACTCCACCGCATTTGTGCGACCCGATGAACCGGCGTTGTATGCGACAGCGATCAATGTGCAGAACACGGATATAACCGTTGCGCCTTTATCGTTGCAGGATTTCTTCACGCTTCAAAATTCATACGACTTGCAACAATCGTACACACCGGCTGAACCTTCCACCTACTCACAAGTGTTGGAGACATCACCAGAGCAAAACAACGCGGTGAAATTGGCGCTCACACAAGCCAACACACAACTTCTGCCCGGCATGTATTATGTGAGCATCGCTTCGCCGCAAATCCAATCGAAGACCGTTTATTTCGCGGCTTCGAGTCAGGTCAACCTCACATTCAAACTGGGTGCCACCGATGCACTCGTGTGGGCCATGGACCTTTCCTCGCAGACTCCGGTAGCTAATACACCGGTCTATCTCTATGATGAAGCAGGTAACACTCTTGCTTCCGGCTCCACCGATGCGAACGGTATTTGGCGCGGACCGGCCATCAAAAGCGAAGGGACAGTCTTCGCCGCGCTTGGTACCCCCGGCACAGAGAATTTCGCACTGGCCTTCAGCAATTGGAACACAGGGGTCAATGCCTGGGATTTCGGATACGCACAAAACACACAGGCTCCGCATACCCAGATCTATATGTATACTGACCGTCCCATCTATCGCCCCGGTCAAACTGTGTACTATCGTGGAATCGTGCGCCAGGCCTTCAATGGGCGATATGAACTTCCCAACGTCAAGAATGTGCCCATCGTTTTGAACGATGCACAAGGTACACAACTCACCAACATCAACACCGACCTTTCGCCCTACGGCTCATTCAACGGTCAGATCGAACTCTCGCAAGATGCCGTGCCGGGTTACTACACCTTCACCAATGAAGGTCTCAATTTCTTCCTCTCCTTTCAGGTGGCTGAGTATCGTAAACCTGAGATCAACCTCGGCCTCGAGCTTCCCATCACAGAGATCAAACAAGGTGCGACATCGCAGGCGAACGTCAATGCGCGATACTTTTTCGATGCCCCGGCTGGAAACACGGATGTCAAATGGTCACTCTATGAAAAGCCCGATCATTTCTACCTGCCTGAGTATGAAACCGGCTTGATCGATGCCAGCTGGCTGGATATGTATCGTCTTCCCTCTGATTTTGACTCCCGCTACTTTGGGTCTCTTATCAACGAAGGCACGGGTCAAACGACCCCGAGCGGGACTCTGTCCATCAACCTACCAGCCATCCCTGAAACGGATTCGCCTAAACGTCTCACCCTCGAGGTGACCGCCACCGAAGACTCCGGCTTGCCCGTCAGCACCCGCAAGGAATTGTTCGTTCATCCAGCAGATTTTTACATCGGTTTGCACCCCGATCAATGGTTTGGCCCGGCCAAATCGGAACTTGGGTTTGAAGTCTACACTGTGGATTGGGAACGGAATCCTTCCAGTGGAAAACTACTCACCGCTGAATTCAAACAAGTGCGTTGGGATAGAGAAACCGACACGTATGGAAATCCCCAATTCACGCCGGTGTACACATCCGTTAGCAGTAGCAACCTCGCTACTGGACCAGACGGCAAAGCACGGCTTTCATTTGTTCCACCGACTGCTGGAACGTACATGCTCGATGTCTCAGGCGATGGTGCACACTCACAAGTCTTGGTCTGGGTTGGGGGCGCTGGCACAGCCGCATGGCCCGACCTCCCCAACCAGAGACTGCAACTGACAGCCGACAAAGAATCCTATCTGGCAGGTGATACCGCCAAGGTCTTCATCCCGAATCCATTCGCTACAAAATCATACGCGCTCGTCACTGTGGAACGTGGCTTGATCTCAAAAGCGGACATGATCACACTCAACGGAAGCGGCAGTGAATATACATTACCGCTGACAGAAGATGATGCGCCAAATGTATACGTCAGCGTGACAGTTTTGGGACAAGGCAATAACTTCCGCCAGGGATTTGTCAACTTGCCCGTTGCGCCAGATGCACAGAACCTGAAAGTACAAGTCATTTCAAATCCGGCGCAAGCTGGGCCGCGCGATCAAGTCACATTCGATGTGTTGGTCACAGACAACAAGGCACAACCAGTACAAGGAGAGTTCTCTCTCTCAGTGGTTGACCTTGCCACGCTCGCACTCGCAGACCCGAATGCAGAAGATATTTTGCCTGCGTTCTATCACAACCAACCACTCGGCATTGAAACCGGCATCTCCCTCGCGGCCTACGGTGGACGTGATGCTTTGGAACCCGGCGGTCTCGGTGGTGGGGGCGGCGAGGACACACCGTTCGTGCGTGAAGATTTCCCCGACACAGCATATTGGAATCCTTCGCTCATCACCACCCCCGAAGGGCGCGGACAAGTCACGATGACTCTGCCTGATTCATTGACCACATGGCATGTAGATGTGCGCGGCACAACAATGGACACGAAAGTCGGGCAGGCTGAAACACAGATCGTTTCGACTAAACCTTTGTTGATCCGCCCGGTTACGCCGAGATTCTTGGTAAGCGGTGACCATGTGTTAATGGCGGCTTTGGTCAACAACAACACGGCCGATAAATTAAATGTAACAGTCAATATTCAAAGTGATGGCTTCGTTCTCGATAGTCCCGAATCAGCCACGCGCAGTTTTGAAGTTTCACCCAACTCACAGGCCCGCGTGGAATGGTGGGGCACGGCGTCTCTGGCTCAATCTGCAGACATGGTCTTTTCGGTGAAGACAAACGGAAGTCCATCGTTACAAGATTCTGCACGCCCTGTTTGGGGCAAGTTGCCGATCTTGCAATACAGTGCTCCGCAGGCATTCGTCACAGGCGGGGTATTGCGTGGCGCATCTTCACAACAAGAAGTGATCTCACTTCCGCGCACATTCACGCCCGGCCCTGGTAGCGGCTTGGATGTAGAGTTAAGCCCTTCGTTGGCTGGCAGTTTACTCTCCGCGTTGGAGGCGATGGAAGTCCCGCCTTATTCGATCAGCGCTGAGGCAAGTCTCTCGTATTTGCTCCCCAATATCGAAGTCCATCGCGCATTGAACAATGCCGGTTTAAGCGACCCTGCGCTCTCGGAACGGATCGAAAAAAATCTAAACGCAAGTGTGAGCCGCTTGCTATTTTTACAGAACCCAGATGGCGGCTGGAGTTGGTGGGGACAGAGCGTCGGTGAAAACGGTGCGACCAGCGACCCCTATATTTCAGCCTATGTTCTGTTTGGTCTACTGCGCGCACAACAGGTTGGTTCGATCATCAATCAAAGCGTATTAGATCGTGCAACCGGGTTCCTGCATCAATCACAAAAACAGATTACAGCAAAAACTACAGGTGCAGAGCTCGATGATGCGGCATTCATACAATATGTATTGAAGTTAGCCAACAGCACCGATCAAACCGCGATCGATTCACTCTACGGCGCGCGTGACCGCATGAGCCCAACGGGACTTGCATGGGTTGCTTGTGTTCTCAATTCGCTCAACCCTGCTGACCCGCACGTCAAAGAACTTGTCAGCAAACTTGAAACAAGCGCCATACGTACAGCATCTAGCGCACATTGGGAAACGCCGACACAAAACATCATCTCGCGCGGGTCGCCCATTTACACAACATCCATCGTTGTATATGTGCTCGCACAGATCGACTCAGCCAATACGGTCATGTTCGATGCTGTCCGTTATCTTGCCGCGCATCGCAATGCCAGCAAGCTATGGAATATCGGCCACGAGAACGCCTGGGCCATGGTTGCACTCAATGAAGCCATGGTAGGGCTTGGCGATCTACGCGCCGATTTCAAATTCAATGCCGCGCTCAACGGAAGTCCGCTCACGGGTGGCGATGTAAATGGCATTCAACTCGCGCCCCTCAAGGCAAATGTTCCGCTGGAATTCCTTTCACCCAATTCACCCAACCTGCTCACCATCCAACGCGAAGATGGGCTTGGCCGCCTCTATTACAACGCAGTCTTGAAGGTCAATCGTCCCGTGCAGGATGTCAAGCCTTTGGACATGGGTATGGGTATCGAACGCACTTACTGCCTCACTAAACAAAAGACCTGCTCGCCTCTTTCCTCCCTGAAGCTTGCTTCTGATCAATTCGTCACCGCCCAGCTGACGTTGAATCTGCCTCATGACTCGTACTACGTCATGGTCGAGGACCACATCCCTGCAGGTATGGAAATTTTGGATAACAGCCTCAAGACCAGTCAACTCGGCGTTGACTCAACCGATGTACAAGCCCAGTTTGACGATACGAGTCCCTTTGCAGATGGATGGGGCTGGTGGCTGTTCAACCAACCGCAAATCCATGATGAAGGCATCCTCTTCACTGCCGATCATCTCCCCGCCGGAACCTACGTGCTGACGTACACTCTCATCCCTGTGCAAGCCGGGGAATTCCGCGTGCTCCCTGCACACGCCTGGCAATCCTTCTTCCCCGAAGTACAAGGGACAAGTGCAGGCACGGTCTTCGAGATCAAGCCGTAATACGGATATAAAATTTTAGTCAGCAAATATTATCTCTGTAGGAATAAATAATGCCCAAAGACTCAAACATAGATTTTTTACTTTTAGTAAAGGAAGTTTTTTCCTCTGTTTTCGATGATTACGGTTTCGCATTGAAAAACGAAGTGAACTGGGATGGACGAGGGGAAAACATAATAACAGCATCAAAAGGTGATGTGGATATAAGTTTCTATATTGGAATTTCCCCAATGTTCTACTATTGCAGTGCGGCAATAAAACTATCAGGTGAGACCGGAGAAAAAGCAACGCCACACCAAAAATACCGTTCGATTAGTGTATCCGCAATTGCTAAAGGTCGGAATCCAAATTACAAACGAACGCCTAAAGGAGCTCAAACTAAAGAGGAAGTCAAAGAATTATTAGAATTTGAAAAAGAAGATTTAATTAAATATTGCAAAGATATTCTATTAGGCGATATATCATTTTGGGCTCCTATTGCAAATCAGATGGCAACAGAAAGAGATGAAAAATTAAAAGCACTAAACAAACATTAATAACCAAATCATATTATGGCTTGCATTTACTGTTCTATTTTTAAACCATAGGTAATAAACAAATCAGCCACGGATTTCACAGATGATAGTGAAATCCGTGGCCGAACATTTTTCTTCACAACGCACATCCCCACTTGCTACTCTCTAACTTACCTCACCATCCCCCACATCGCCAGCGCACCAAATATCAACAACACCAGCGAAGTCCCAACGATCACATCACGGGATGAACGTTTATCCACGAGTTGAAGCATCGGCTGGATCCCCTCGATCTCCCACATTGGGCCTGCGAACCATGAAAAGATCAAGCCACCGAGTAGGCCGCCGATGTGCCCCCAATTATCAATGCCCGGCAACGACCCAACCAGAAACAGATTGATCGCAATAATAAAAATAACATTTCCGATCGCGCTTCTGAAACGCCCTGCCAATAGTTTGCGGTTCTGATACAAAAAGATACCTTCCGCGCCGATCAAGCCAAAGATCGCAGTGGAAGCACCCACGGAATATCCATCTGAAAACAAGAACGATGCCACGTTCCCAGTAAAAGCACCCAACACATACAAAAGAAAAAATCGTCCACGCCCGAAGTATCTCTCAAGACTTGTCCCGAACGAATACAAAGCATACATGTTGAAAAAGATATGAGTGGGTGAACCATGCAACAAAGCTGGCGTCAACAACCGCCAAAGTTGACCATCACGGATAAACTCATTGATCTTTGCACCGAACAATTCCAGCCAGTCAATGTTCGAATACGTTGTTGGATTCCCCAACAACATAACACTCCCCACTTGCAAAAGATAAAAGAAAACCGTCACACCGATGATGGTATATGTCACATACGGCGCGGACTGAGGCAACGACACACGAACAGGTTGTGGTGGAGGTTGAACAGGCTGAG
Source organism: Candidatus Defluviilinea proxima (assembly GCA_016721115.1). NCBI lineage: Bacteria > Bacillati > Chloroflexota > Anaerolineae > Anaerolineales > Candidatus Villigracilaceae > Candidatus Defluviilinea > Candidatus Defluviilinea proxima. The sequence continues at coordinate 1,303,611 of JADKIW010000001.1, read as the reverse complement.
AAAAGTCAGCAGGATATTCGCTCACAAAGTCACCTTTCTTGGGTTCACACGGTGATGTTCTGCTGTGATGATCGCACGGATCGCATCCACGGTCACATCCAATTGAAAATCGCGATTCACGATCACATAATCAAATGCCTGCACACGCTTCAACTCCTTGCGTGCTGTTGCAATACGCAGAGCCAGCGAATCGGGCGTCTCGGTCTTGCGCGTTTCGAGGCGATGCACAAGTTCCGCTTCATTCTCAGTGGTGATAAAGATCATCAAGGCTTCGGGTGCCATCTTGCGCACCGTCTCTGCGCCCTGCACATCAATGCGCATCACAACATCCTTGCCGGTTGCCAACGCCTCGCGCACTTGTTGTTTCGGGATGCCTTTGTAATCGCCATACACGATCGCATGCTCGATCAATTCGTCTTCATCGATCATGCGTGCAAACTCATCCTTCGTTACAAAAAAATAGTCCCGGCCGTGTACTTCATTAGGGCGCATGGGACGTGTGGTAGCAGTCACAACAAAATGGAACGGCAAACCGCGTTCCTGCATACGTTGCATCACGGTATCCTTCCCCGCGCCCGATGGGCCCGAGATCACGATCAACAACGGCTGTGGATTATGGACATTGAATTCAGAATCAGTGGATGATGGGGGCATAAACAGGATTTTACCAGAGGGATTTATTCCGCTCTCACATCAATCTCATGAAGGCTTTTCCAAAACTCGCGCCACCATCTGCTCGATCGATTCGCTTCCCTCCTCGACCTTGGCCTGATCCAGCCATACGAGAAACTCTGCATTCCCCTTCGGCCCCAATAACGGACTTTTGATCAGCCCGCGAATATTGAATCCTTCGCCCAAAGCAAATCCCAAAACATCCAGCAACACCTGCTTATGGATCTCCGGGTCGCGGATCACCCCATCCCCACGCGAGACGTCTTTTTTACCGGCTTCGAATTGAGGCTTGATTAAGGCCACGACACCCCCCTCTGTCTCTCCCCCCATTTTCTCCGAAAATGGGGGGAGCCGGAGGGGGGTCCATTTCTTCACCACCGGCAAAAGAATCTTCAACGATATAAATGATGCATCCACCGTCACCAACCCCAACTGTTCCGGTAGCGACTCGACAAAGCGTGCGTTCGTCTGCTCCATCACGACCACTCGCTTATCGTTGCGCAACTTCCAATGCAGGATACCCTTCCCCACATCAATGGCATAGACTTTTGCCGCGCCGCGTTGCAACAGACAATCCGTGAACCCGCCCGTAGAGGCACCCACATCAGCACAAACCAATCCATTTACATCGAGAGCAAAGGCTTCAAGCGCACCATCCAACTTTTCGCCACCTCTCGAAACAAAACGCGGACCGGAGTCAACTGTCAGCTGGGCAGAGGCGTCCACGGTTGTAGCAGGCTTGAGCGCGACCTGATCCGCAATGCGGACTTGTCCCGCCATAATCAAGGCCTGCGCTTTCGCCCGTGATTCGGCGAGTCCACGTTCTACGAGTAACACATCCAAACGTACTTTTGTCATGGGTATATTGTACTTCCCGCAAATAAAAAAGGTAAAATTGCCTTATGCTAAAACACCTTATCAAAAACATGCGCGTGCGCCAATGGCACAAAAACGGATTCGTATTCTTTGCTTTGATCTTCGACAAGCAATTATTTCATCGCGATGCTTTTCTGATAACGCTCGAAGGTTTCTTCATGTTCTGCTTGATCTCGAGCTCTGTATATCTGTTCAATGACATCGCAGATATCGAAGCTGACCGTCAACACCCAGAAAAGAAGAAACGTCCGCTGGCTTCGGGTGCACTGCCTGTCAGCGTAGCAATAATTGCCGCGGTCGTTCTTGCGCTAACAGCTATCGTGGTTGGTTATTTACTTGCGCCCCTGTTCGCGGTCATTGTTAGCTTTTATCTTGTAGCCAACCTGCTGTATTCGCGCTGGCTCAAACACGTTCCCATTCTCGATGTGATGATCATCTCCTCGGGCTTCGTCCTGCGTGTGGCGGCAGGTGTGGCTCTCATTACGGTTGAGCGTTTTTCCCCCTGGCTATATGTGATCACAACCTTATTCTCACTCTTCATGGGCTTCGGCAAACGCCGCGCAGAGATCAGCCTGCTCGAACAAGGCGCAGGCACACACCGCAAAGTACTCGATGGGTATAGCATTCCTCTGCTCGATCAATACATCACCATTGTTTCGGGCATGACCATCGTCACGTACTCGCTCTATACATTCTTCGCAGAGAACATGCCTGTGAACCATACCATGATGTTGACCATCCCATTTGTGGTGTATGGTATCTTACGGTATCTGCAACTGATCCAAACCGGCCATGCGGCAGGTTCACCGGATGAAGTGGCGCTCACAGATCGGTCGTTACAGATCACCGTGTTGCTTTGGGGTCTGACCGTAGTTGCAGTGTTTTATCTTTCGTGACAACATCCTCCGCTCCCGGCAAGATCATTCTCTTCGGCGAACATGCCGTTGTCTATGGACGGCCCGCTCTCGCGATTCCCGTCACACAAGTTCATGCGGATGTCGACATCTCGGATTCTGACTCCGCAGGGATCATGATCCACGCCCCGGATATCAATCTACACGCTGAACTCAACTCGCTTCCCTCCGACCATCCAATTGCTTCCGTTATTCATAACCTTTTCTTTCTCTCGCGCATTTCCCCGTTTCCGAATCTGAATATCAAAATCACATCCACCATCCCCGTTGCATCTGGCCTCGGCTCCGGCGCCGCAGTGACCGTTGCCTTAACCCGCGCGGTGTCATCTCATATTCATTACCCGATGACAGATGAACAAGTCAACGCATTCGCTTACGAGATCGAGAAAATCCATCACGGTACGCCATCAGGCATCGATAACACTGTTGTCACGTATGCCAAGCCTGTCTACTTCATCAAGGGGCAATCGATTGAAACATTCAAAGTCGATCAACCATTTATGATCGTGATTGGCAACACCGGCATCTCTGCACCGACGAAAGAATCCGTGGGCGATGTGAGAAAGTTATGGGAAGCAGACAAAGAGAAATGGGAGGATGTATTCAATAAAGTTGGAGAGATTGCAGACAAGGCACGTGATGCAATCGAACACGGAAAGACGGAGACCCTTGGCGAAATGATGAACGAGAATCATGTGTTGCTACAAAAAATGACCGTCTCTTCGCCTGAGCTTGATGCCCTGATCACAGTCGCGCGTGAAGCTGGCGCATCGGGAGCCAAACTCAGCGGCGGCGGGCGTGGCGGAAACATGATCGCACTAGTCGAGCCAGAAAAAGCGGAAGTAGTTGCCAAGTCTCTGATGGATGCAGGCGCAAGGAACACGATCATTACACAAGTCAAATGAAATGGATCGCGCCTTTATCGGCGTATCTCGCGGTGGGAATCGGACTATTTGTTTTTCATAGTGCATGGGGTACATTGCTGGGATTCCATGTTGCGATCATCATTTCTCTCTTGATCGCAAAACCAAACATTCCACTAAAAACCCTCCTGACAAACAAAAACATCAAATGGATACTTCTGAGCATCCTGCTCTGCGGAAGCAGTGGGATAACTCTATATTTCACGTGGGATACCTTTGGGTTTGCAGACGATTTCCCCGAGCAAATTGCATCGCTTGGATTGAACACATCCAGCTGGCCGGTGTTTATCGCTTACTTTGCACTGGTCAATCCATTCATTGAAGAATATTTCTGGCGTGGATATTTAGGGAGCAAAACAAAAAGCCTGCACATCTCAGATTTTCTGTATGCAGGCTTTCATGGCTTGGTCCTTTACGGCATGGTACGGGTGGAAGCAATTATTTTTGGTTTGAGCATGCTTGTCTTCGCAGGCTGGTTCTGGAGACAGATCGCTCGCGAGGATGAAGGCCTACTTGCACCGTTACTTGGTCACATGACAGCGGATTTCACAATACTTATAACCGTATATCGAATGACTCTATGAGGTGGGTTTAATTTCGGATGCTTCCATCTTTCGCCCGAACCACCATGAAGCGATGGGATTAGCCTTGACGAACAACTCATAGATCAACAGGGATCCAGCCACACCCATGAAGAATCCCACCCAGATCGAAAGCTGAAGATTCCCCGTTACGGCGTTGATCTTCTGCCCCCAGTAATCTTGAATGGGAACATGGAAAAGCAGAATGAACAAGGATGTCTGACCAAAATACTTGAACAACCCAGCGACGCGCTGAGTTCGTATCTCTAGTTGACGCGATAAGGCCAGTACAAAAAGGATGCCTGCAATCGCTTCGATCGTATTGATCAAATATGATTCATACAGACGGGTATTGAAATCAATGATCGGGGTAAGGAACAGATTCATCAACACCACTGCTGCACCTGTACCGATCAAAAGATAGATATTCTCAAAAGTCTTTTCAGATGTGGCCTGTTTGACCTCGCTCCCCAAGATAAAGAAGAAACCACTCAAAAGTACAAGGTCGAGGCTGAAAGGCAGACCGTACAACTCATATTGTTTCCCCAAAACAGAAAGCGTGAATGGATAGAAATCCTGCAAGAACAAACTGGAAACGCCCAAAGTGACGACAAGCGCAACCCAGCGTACATAGCGGTTGTCCCATTTTCTAAAGATTGCAAAGAAAAGGAACGCATACAAACTCACTACGAACAAATGCGGCAGGAACCACAACTGCACCCAATCAATGTAATGACCCGCCCCATACAACGATTTGACAATACGTTGGATCGCCGTTCTAAAGCTCATCCCTTCAAATGAAACAGACGTGAAGTAAATGAGAAAGATCGTAAAGAGATACGGTTTCAATAGGGAATGGAAACGTTTCTTGAGATAATCAAAGAATGGAATGGACGCGTTCAGGAAATATCCTGAAAGAAAAAAGAACAACGGCATATGGAACGAATAGATGACCTTGTAGACGAACGCGGAGATGTATCCAAAATCGTTATGCCCCAAAACCACCAGCAAAATACCAATGCCTCTTGCAATATCAATGTATTCGATTCGTTTGTTCATGGAATGGATTTTACCCCTCGAATTCAAACACGGGCATCCCCTCGACATTCGTTTCGAGGCGAAACACGCCACCCGTGAGCGGATATTGTTTCAACGTCTCCTCATCCACCCCAATACGTGCGGAGGTGAGATAGAGCTCGTTTCGGTCTTTTCCACCGAACACACATGATGACACATTTTTCGCAGGCACGGGAATCCGCTCGATCAATTGTCCCGTATTCGGGTTCCACTTTGTGACTTGTGCGCCGCCCCACATCGCAACCCACAAATTCCCCTGCGTGTCAGAGGTCATACCATCCGGCCAACCATACGATTCAGGAATATGTATTACCACACGCATGTTCGCGATCCCACCGGTGTTCAGATCGTAATCAAAGGCTTTGACTTCGCGTGAAGGTGTATCAATGTAATACAGCGTCTTGTAATCTGGGCTCCACGCAAGGCCATTCGAGATAACAACATTTCCAAACAATTTCGTGATCGAACTTCCATCAAAAGAATATAGCGAACCATTCGGGTCTTTCTCATTCATCTCCATCGTACCCACAAGGAAACGTCCGTGTGGGTCACATTTGCCATCGTTGAAGCGGTTGTTCGATGGCTCATTTTCCAAAGCGGAGAGAAAGGTCAATTTGGCTGAATCAGGTTCAAGGGTCCAGAAAGAGAAGCGCTTTGTCAGAATGAGTCCGCCACTTTTGCGCGGAGCAAGACATCCGACAAATTCATCCAACTGAATCAGAACATCCGCATCTGCATACACGCGTTTCTCGAAAATATCGATCCAATAAAGTGTTTGCGTACGCGAATCCCACACAGGGCCTTCGCCAAGTGTTGCCTTCGCATCATAAAGAAGTTCAGTTTGCATGTGTGACTCCTACATCATTTGTGTTGGCCCGGCATTGTACGCTGATTGAATGAATTCCACAACTATTTGCTGGATGAAAAGCCGCATCTCACTTAACGGGTATCTGGTTCGGTTTCCTGAGCTTTTTCTCTACCGAACAAAAGTACTACCGACCATTGCATTTACGTTTCAAATACTGATCTGAATAGACAAGCACGAGTATAGTCTTTTCACCATGATCCGCGGATTGAACGGCCTACGCGCCATTGCCTTCTTACTCGTATTTTTCTTCCACGCCCGCTATATCGATTCGGGCTGGATGGGCGTGCAGTTGTTCTTTGTGCTTTCGGGATTTTTGATCACCGGTATTCTACTAGATATGAAAACATCACTGCCAAAAAGCCAGTACTTCAAAAAGTTTTATGGCAGACGCCTCTTGCGCATCTTCCCTCTCTACTATTTTTATTTGATCGTGATGGCTATACTTGCCACTTGGTTGATCTCCGTAAATTACAGAGTGGGTTGGATGGAGCTATTCACCAAGCAGGCAAAGTATGCCGCGCTCTATATTTACAACTTCCATGCCGCTACGATCTTCAATACCAACAATCACTTTCTGTCACACTTCTGGTCGCTATCAGTAGAGGAGCAGTTCTATATTTTCTGGCCGCTCCTCATCCTATTAGCACCGGGGAAGTGGCACAAACATTTATTCCTATCCTTGATCTTAATGGGACCACTTCTACGTCTGGGAGTTTTGCTCATCCACAACACCGGCGAGATTCGCATGTTCGTGAGTTCCCCTGCAGAAGCCTTATACACTTTACCCACATCGCACGTGGATGCGTTTGCCATCGGCGCCTATATTAGCCGGTATTCGATACCAAAAGCGAAGGAACAATTCTTCCTGTTACTGGGTCTCGTGCCCGTTATCGGATTCGCTACACAGTATTTTGCCACTGGTGAGATGGGACCAATTACATCATTCGGGTATCAATTTCTTATGCCGAACGCCTATCAATTCATTTGGGGTTATTCCATACTCAACTATTTCTTTGCTGTTGCCATTTATGTAGTCGTTAAACATAGGCTATTCGTCCGCTTTTTAGAATGGCGACCGTTGGAAGGGTTAGGGAAGATCTCATACGGAATGTACGTTTACCATCTCCCCATTCTCTGGTTTGCACTTAGCCTTGAGGATCTGGGAATTATCCTACCCCACAACTTGCTCCAACCCATTGCCGCGCTCATTACATTCATTGCCACTTTATTAGTTGCATCTCTCAGTTACCGCTTTATTGAAAAGCCCATTCTCAACCTAAAAGAACGCTTCTTTCCGCTCAATAGTGATGAAGAAGAGCCTGTTCTCGCCAGCCAGAATGCTGTCACACGCCCTTCAAGATTACGGATCGCTCATATCTAGTGTGCGTATTCCCTGATCCCAATTTCGATAACACAAACCAAAAATAAAAGAGCGGACAATTGTCCGCTCTTTTTCATTCTCCATCATCACCCGATGCAGTACCCGGTTGGTCCACACTGAGCACTTCGCCGTGTATGTTGATAACCACCTTGAAGCCCATCATGCCCAGATAGGCTCGCATATCTTCGGGAATCCCTGCCTGCATTAACTGATCGAACTGTTTATCGATATTCTTCAACTGCTGTTCAATGGCGGCTTTCGTGAAGACATCCTCCTGCCCAAGCATCTTGGCAGTTTGTTCAGAGATCAGGTCTTCACTGCCTTTCATCAAACTGGCGATCTGACCCAACACCTGTTTGTCTACCTGTTCAGCAGGGATGTGACGGCGAAAGCCCGCATCGTCCACTACATAACACGGTTCACCGCCGACAAATGCGCTTTCAGCTACATGCCCAAATTCATCCAGCACAAGGCCGGCAAAAAGAGGCTGGCGGGGCATTAATTACTTTGCCTTCCCTCGATCGCCGCAAGCAAAATACCGGCGGCAATGCCGAGGCGCGGATCAAGCCGTTTTGAAGGATCCATACTGAAATCGATCACCATTTCGTAGCGGAACAGGTTGAAGTTTTGTTTTAGATCAGCAACACGCACATCGCCAAGAGTCATGTCATAGTTCTGAGGCAACCAGGAGCCAAGAAGGAAGCGGCGCAATAGCGCAAGTCCCATGCTATCTTCGAACAATACTCCGATCTGGTTATCGTTCGCATCCAACACTTGCCACTCATCACGCAAGATCGAACTCCAACCTTTGCGACGCAAGGCGCCGACCTTTTGATTCATCGCAGTGTCCACCACATCGTACGCCGCCGAGAAATCAACGATCTGGCGCGCTTTGATGCTCAACACTTCCTGCGTTTTATTTTCATCTGCATACACGCGAATATCCTCGCGCAACTTGAACATCTTCTGCTGGCTGAACATCACCTGATTTCCGCTTGGGTCGAAGAAACGGAATGTGCCTGCCAAAGCAAACACCTGACGTTTGAGCAGATAACTTTGATGCTGAAAAATGGAATTCATTTTTTCTCCTTGTGTAGTGCGAGACAATATCTCGCACTCAATTATATGACCTGGACTCTCGTACCTTCGCCCGGTGCGCTGAGATAATCCGTGTCAGGCGGAACGTTGGGCAGGGTCCAGCGATAAATAAACTTTGCCGCCTCTGACGGCAGATTCACACATCCATGACTGCGTGGACGTCCATAGTCGTTGTGCCAATAAGCTCCATGAAAGGCATGCCCTAAACCGGTAAAGAACGAACACCACGGTACACCGGGTAGATCATAGATATTTTCGACCGCATCGCCATCGTTGGTCATATGGACGGCTGGACCTTTATGATATGTACGGAAATTCCCTTGTGGGGTCTCAGTACCTTTTGACCCGGAGGAACAGCGTTGCGAGAAGACCAATGTATCACCTTCAAATGCTGTCACAAGCTGGGTCGAACGTTCTACAACGATCAACTTATCATCTGCTGGCACGTCGGGTGAGAGAAGGGTCAATTCATCCGTAGGAACAAGACGCATATCATGGGCGGAAATGTACAGAGATTTTTTGATCTCGCTGTCATATATCTCATACCAAATACTTTTTTCCTCACGAGTAACGATCACTTTCTTCACCCAGTGTGTGCTTCCATAATAGACGCGGTAGCCGCGATCTGCATACACGTAGGGAGACCTTTTAGTATCCGTGAAAGGGACAGTGACCTCACCCACTCGCCCCGCCTTGGGAACATCGAATGACGGCTTCTGGTATCGTGTTTCCACAGGAAGAACCCAGCCAGAGTAGGTAAAGCCTTCGTTATTGACCTGATACCAGGTCTTATTGAATGGGTTACCTTCGTCACCGTTCTCATTCACAGCAGTGACTTCCACTACATTGTCTTTCCCAAAGTTATGAGTGGTCTTTGCATTGAACGATGGCCCATCATACAAAGGGATACCACTGATGGTCATTAATCCTTGTTTGATGGCGGGGGCGGCAAAAGCGCGGTCGAGTTTCAGATCGCTCAAAGCAAAGGCGAGCGAACCTGTAGTTGCGAGTTTCAAAAATTCGCGGCGTGAAATTTGCGGGGTAAGCATATTCTTAATATTCTATTCCTTTATGTCCACTCGTGTGCCTTTATACCCATGAACAAGTTGTTTCTCTGGTGGCACAGTGGGATTTGTCCAACGGTAAAGCCATTTGGATGCTTGCGGCGTGAGGTTGATGCAACCGTGACTACGAGGACGTCCAAAATCATTGTGCCAGTATGTGCCGTGGAAAGATGTACCGTTCTCTTTGAAGTAGATTACCCACGGCACGCCGGGCAAGTCGAAACCGCTCGAGGCGAGATCACCGGCGGCCATGTGACGTGTGGGTCGTTTATGAAATGTGATGTAATCACCGGTTGGTGTGGTGTAAGTTCCACTTCGCAATCTCCCGCCAGTAGCGGCGCGGGTGGCAAAGGCCAGTCTATCTTTTTCGTAGGCGAGCACAAGCTGATCGTTCAAACGGACCTCGATCCGTTTGTCAGCTTCGGCAATGTCCGGGGAAATGGGAGCCAGCTCATCGTCCGGTATGAGGCGAATATGTTCTGCAGGGACAAAATAATTTTGTTCGAATTTATCATCCAGAAGAGCGTACCACATCTTCCCATCTGCAAGAACAGCACTGGCTGTGACCCAATGCACGGTCTCGTAATACAGGCGATAGATTACGTCAGAGTCTGGATTGGCTTCAACGTGCGCATCGGTGTATGGGACACTGACTTCGCCTAATGCGCCTTTGAGATTGATCAAACGTGGCTCGTTCAGAATCGTCTGAACGGGCTGGATACTGCCCGAATACACATATCCTCCACCCTCGACCTGGTACCACACACGATTGTAGGCAGTCTCATCATCGCTGAGAGCGGTATCGGTGATACGGAAGATGATATCGTGCCAGTATAGTTTTTTGTGTTTGGATTTGCGGTTCGGCTCATCATACGCCCAGATAACACGATCAATGACACGTCCCTGAAGTGAAGTGAATTTATCACCCAAGGGACTCAAAGAAAGGTTTGGCAGAAGCATCCCCATCAGGCCATAACCGCTTAGTTTTAAAAAATCACGACGGGAAATATTTGACGTGCTCATTAAATTTTTGGCAGGGCAACCCAATAGGGCAATAAAGTATCAGGGTCGCCCTTACATTCGATCAATAATGGACATTTACCAGAGTCCCCACCGATGCCCAATTGTATAACCATGCGGCATCATCGGTGGTCAGGTTCACACATCCATGGCTCATGGGTGTGCCGAAATTATTATGCCAGTATGTGCCGTGCAAGCCATAGCTCCCATAAAAGTACATGATGTAGGGGACATTGGGAAGCGAATACCCGGGGCCACTCATTCTGGCAGAACGATATTTCACATAAATATTATATTGACCGGTCACAGTGGGGGTTGCCCATGTGCCAGTGGAGACCACGAACGAATTGACCAGCGTATCGCCTTCGTAGGCATAGGTGCGCTGGTTGGTAAGGTCTACATCGATCCAACGTTCTCCATTACCGGTGCTGGCATAGACTGGCTTTGGCCCAGCCGTTGGCGGCACATACACACTAGTGGGTGTATTGGGAATGATCTCCATCGACAGTTGCGCAGGAGTTTCAGTAGCCACAGGGGATGGCTCGATGGTCGGCGTAAATGTCGGCGCATCGGTGACAAGAACTGTTGGTTCAGTAACAGATGCCGGTGCATCCGCAGGCTGAGGGGTAAAGGTTGCGGCAAGGTCAGGTGCGTTAAATACAATCTCGGTATCAAGAGCTGGCAGTGGTTTGGCGATCTCCACCTGTGCCCATAGTTTGTCCTGTTGGGCAGGGGCTGGAGCCGGTGTACCGCCCAGAATGGATGCAAACACCGGATGGTTGACAGCCGTCCATGCCGCTACGCCGATCACCACACAAACTACAAGGCTTATCGCGCCAATGGATAGGTAAAGCAGGTTGTTGTTCTTTTGAGGTTTATTGTTCATGATGATTACCTGTAATAGACGACCACTACCACTGGATTTCTACGGGAGTTCCGATCTCTGCCCAATCATACAGTAGTTTTGACTCATATGAGCCTAACACCACGCATCCATACGAAACTGGTCTGCCCAAATATCCGTCCCATAAGGTGGCGCCGTTAGGGAGGATTGGCAGGGCATGGATACCGTTTTCAAGACCACCTGCCCAGTAAATGCCAAGCCAGTTTGGCATCCAGATATCCCAAGTGGATCCATAAGCATTGGGGATCTTGCTTTGCACAGCAAAGTTCCCTACGCGGGTGGCGTTGTTGAGCCCGGTGGACACAACGAAGCTATATACCAATTGATCTCCCTCATAGACATACATGTGCTGATCTGAAATATCCACGAGGATATATTTTGACCCGCTATAAGAATATGAAGGAACCTGCTCATCCACTTGTGCTGGTCTTTGGGTCGGCGGCACGTAGACTGCCGTGGGCGTATCCGCCAAAACTTCCATGGAGAGTTGGGCGGGTGTTTCTGTAGCGACTGGTATTTCGGTTGGCGTATCCGTTGGGACGGAAGTTGCCGTATCTTCTATAGTTATGGACGTTGGTTCGCTTACAGGCGTTCCAATAGGAAGCACAACTGGTGAATCAACCATCCGTGTTGGGCGGGCGATTTCCACATAAGACCACATGTATTCCGGCGTGGGTTGAACAGGTTGCGCACGTAAAGATGCCACCGGCGAAACCATGAACCAGAACACAGCGAGGATCAGGCCTCCGCATGCCAGAAGCAGGCCAAGCAGGGGAAAGATGCGAATACGTCCGTTGGAAAAAAGGAATTTCATGGGGTCACATTCGGGATAGCCGTGGGCTCAATATTCTCGTTGTTGGCAAAACACAGGATGCCATCTACGATACCGGCGGCCACACGGTCGGTTTGTTTGGTAAGTATCTCGCGGTCGAGATTAAGGAAGCCTGTTTCGATGATCGCGGCCACAGTGCTCGGGTCGATTTCACGGAAGGCATGATACTCACGCATGTCGGCCGTGATACTGCCGGAGTGAAAGGTTAGGTCTGTGTGACGATGGTAACGATCAACAAGACAGGCGGTAAGACGGTTGGCGCGATTGAGATCGGGGGTGTTGAGCGCGGCGGCCACTTTGAAGCCCGTGGCTTGATCGTTAATGTATTCGCATGAGTCGTTATGGATGGAAACAATTGCCAAGGCACGATATCCGTTAAGACGAGAATCGAACTCACGCAGGAGATCCACTTGAAAGCCAGCTTCTATTAATTTCTGTTGAACGATAGCGGCAGTCTCAAGATTAACATCGGCCTCGGTAAGAGTGACATTTCCATTTCCGTCCACGCAGACAGCACCTGAGTCATTGCCAGCATGACCAGCAACAATGCCAATGCGCAATTGCGGTTGCGATGACAATTGTTCTCCATCTGCAGGGTGTGGGGTAAGGATGATGCTTAACTTATCGTAAAAATCCCCGGAGGCCAATCCACGCGATGGGAGAGCTGTGAAAAGAGTCGCTAATAGAATAGCTACAGCAATGGTGGCTTGCACAGCATAGACTGGGCGCGAACGCTTTGGAGGTTGAGATGCAGTGGAATCCATGGGTTATCGGGTAAATAGTACCGTTTAAAAGCAGTTTTGTGAAGCGGATAGAGGATACTGAAATGAAGAATGAACGGATCAGAAAACTGACTTATCCGTTTATGGTTTCTATCTTGACTTGCCCCTCTCTCGCTATTATGATGATTTTTGACTGGAGACTACATGACACTGAACTCTGAACAACTTCGCCGTGCGATGCGCGCATGGACTACTGGCGTAGCCATTGTGACCGCAAACCACGAAGGGCAACGTCACGGCATGACCGTGAATTCATTTACATCTATTTCACTCGAACCACCAATGGTTTCAGTGGCAATGAAACAACTGACCCACACTCATGAACTTGTACAAAAGTCCGGGGAATTTGCCGTGACGATCCTTGCGGCGGATCAGGGCTATCTTTCAGATCGGTTCGCAGGCAAGATGCCAAACCTGACCGATCGTTTTGAAAATGTGGAAACCGAAACCCTGACACTGGATATCCCCGTGTTCAAGGGCGGGCTGGCCTATTTTAATTGCCGTGTGGTGAACACCATACCGGTTGGCGAGAACACATTGTTCGTGGCTGAAGTCATTGCCGCACGCGGTGAAGGCGAAGGCGAGCCATTGGTGTATCACAACAGAGTCTTTTGGAATTTGGTGAAGTAATCGCATTGGCGTAAAATGGATATAGGCGAAACATTCGCCTTTGATTTTCAATAACTGATGGAGGGAATCAGTCATGAAAGATAAATTGACTCTCGAGGAACAAAAGATACTGCTCCATGCGGCGCGTGAAGCAATGGAATGTGCCGTGAAGAGGGAAAAGCTACCGCCAATCGATCCATACGATGTAACTCCAAGCCTGCAGGAGCAAGGGGCATCATTCGTCACGCTGACGATCCGCGGTGAACTGCGCGGGTGCATTGGCGCGCTTGAAGCCTATCAACCGCTTGTGGACGATGTACGCGAGCACGCTGTCTCTGCGGCATTGGAAGACCCGAGATTCCCACAGGTGAGAGAAGATGAATTAAGCAGGATCCAGATCGAAGTCTCGAGATTGACGCGCCCCACCCCGCTCGAGTACAAAGATGCGGATGACCTCCTGTCCAAGTTAAGGCCGCACGTGGATGGTGTCATCTTGAAAGATGGTTTTAGACGCGCCACCTTCCTGCCGCAAGTGTGGGAGAAGATCCCAAGCCCATCTGAATTTCTCGATAATCTTTGTTACAAAATGGGAGCAAGCCCCAACCAGTGGAAGAAAAAGCACCTTGATGTGCTTATTTACCAGGTTGAGGAATTTCACGAGACGCAAAACAATTCCATTTGATTTTTATAGGTTCAGGGACGAGTAGGGTAAAATCAGCACATGGCCGATGACGTCATTCTACAAGAAGCAGTAAATGTACTACGCGACGGGAACAAAGCCCGCGCGCGTGAACTGTTGACCGAACTTCTGAAGAACGATCAGGGGAATGTGGAATATTGGATTTGGTTAAGCGGGGCGATGGAAACCACAAAAGAGAAAATCTACTGTCTCCAAACAGCACTCAAACTGGACCCTGAAAATGTCACAGCGAAACGAGGCTTAACTCTGCTGGGAGTTTTGCCTGCGGATGAAAACGTTCCGCCTTTCTCATTGAATCGTCCGCGCCTTTGGGAGCAAAACCTTTTACTCGCGCATGAGAAACCAAAGTTGAAGGGATGGGCGGCGGTCAGGGCCAGTCCCGTTTTCCGTTTGGGACTCGTCATCTTGATGATCGGCGTCATCGCAAGCGGCATCACGTTTGGATATGTGATCCCAACCGCAGAACGCAATGCCGCCAATCGACCGGCCACGGTTACACCCGGACCATCTCCTACTTTCACAGTCACAGTTACAGCGCAAGGCGGTAAGCCACAAACACAAGTGGTTGGCACGCCCGGTGGGCTGGCCGAAGTGTTCGGTGTAAAGTACACGCCTACAGCTCTATATGTAGATGCAGAGCGTTCTCCACTCACATCTGATTACTTGTTACAGTTCGACCGTGCCTATAAGGCTGGTGATTGGGATGGCGCCATTGAAGCGCTTAATAAGGTTATTACAGCCGATCCAAACGCTGTGTTTGCCTATTACTATCTGGGTGAATCCTATCGCTTCAAGAACGACGCCGGAAATGCCCAAAGATATTACAACGAAGCTATCACCAAGAAAGCAGAATTCGGGCCTGCGTATGTGGGACTTGCGCGTGTCAAATTGATGAACGACCCGAATGCAAACGTCCTGCCGATATTGGATCAGGCTATTCAATATGATGCCAACTTCGGTGAGGCCTATCTCGAACGCAGTCGCGTCAAGATACGAGACAACGATATCGCAGGTGCCGTAGCAGACTTGGGCGAAGCGAACAGGCTCATGCCGGGGTCACCACTTGTGTTCTATTATCTTGCGCTGGCCCGCTTACAAGAAGGCGATTTGAATTCCGCACTGGACGCGGCCAATACCGTCACAGAACTTGACGTAACCAACCTGCAAAACTATTTGTTGCTCGGGCGCATCAACGCGGCGATGGGCAACAACGATGAAGCCACAAAGAACTTTGATATTTACCTGAAATATGGTCCAGGCGATGCCGCATCGTACCTTGAACTTGGAAAACTTCAATTCAATTTCGGCAATTACGAACTAGCCATCCAAGCGATGAATGAAGTCATCAAGAAAGATCGTAACCGCAGTGAACCGTATCTCTATCGTTTCCTCGCGAACGTGGAATTAGGCAACGGTCCAGAAGCGGATGCAGACCGCGAACGTGCACTGAACGCCTATCCTGATTTGTTCGAAGCCAATCTGGGACTGGTCCGTACCCACCTATTGAACAACCGTAATGGCACCGCTTTAGTTGATCTGGCTCTGACCCTTCAACTCGCCGAAACCGATGAACAGAAGGCAAGAGCCTATTACTGGGCGGCCATCGTCCATGAGACACGTAAAGAACCCAAAGATGCCGCAGAGTATTGGCAACAGCTTTTAGATCTCCCTGCAAGCGCTATGACCGCTGAAATGCGCAAGACGGCTGAAGAGCATTTGCTGGATATTCGTACACCATTACCGACAGCATCTCCGACGAAAACCAAGCCTGTGACCGCCACCAAACCGGTCACACCAACGAAGACACCAAGTCCCACGATAACGCCGACACCTACAAAGACACCGGCTCCATAATAAAAAAGGCGACTGAGAAATCAGTCGCCTTTTTGTTACGCCTTCCCATATTTCTTTCGGTCTTCCTCACATGGACATAACGCCCGCAGATAATGCCAATTGAAAATGCCGTAATCGTGACCGTCTTCCCACACGATGGTCAGGGCATAGGAGCCCACGGCAACAACATTGGCTATTCTTGTAGAGGGAGAGTCGCCAAGTTTCTTTTCGAACACTTCCGCATCAGGCTCGGACTTCATGTTCTCGTGTCCGCCACGGCATGAGGCGCAGGGACAGGCCGCACGCAACAGTTCAAACGGATACACACTTACGTGACCGTCGTTCCAAGTCACTTGAAATTCTTTCTCTTTTTTATTTGCTGTAATACCAGTTGGTCTTTCGTTCATAATTTCTCCTGTAGAGGCGCCCCGCTGTGCCCTACAACATACAATAGTTTACGGTGAGGGGACGTAGGTCAAAAAATCAGAGGCGGCCCAGCCAGCGCGCGCTTCATCGTAAGGCGCAACGATATACCACCACACATATCCATCTGCCTCACGCGGACCATCCTTCACGAGGAAGGCTTCTGAATCAAACCCAAGAAAGACGGGGTTGCCGTTCAGGCCCGGTTCAGAGCGGATGCGTAACCCTTCGCCTCCGGTGCCGGTGATCTGTGCGTAATTGCCAATCGCGAGTCCTGTTGGGACAGGGGATGGCGCAAAGGGATCAATGGTAGCTGTCGCTGTGACATTGGGAGTAGCGGTTGGGGCGGGGATCACGGTCAAATCAGCAGGAGCAAACCCAACGTCTAAAGATCGAGGCGCGGTTGTTATTCCAATGGCAATGATTGTAATGAGGATCAAAAGTCCAGCAACAACCACAGCACCTAGAATGACCCATCGATTAAAAAGTTGACGAACGTTCATATTCACCTATATTTCATCCATTACTATATTTCAATAATTCCAAACCATGCGGAGGCATAAGCATTTTCAATGCGCGCGATTGGATATTGATCTCGGCGCTTTGTGCAGAACCACGTGGCTCGCCATCTGTCTGGATCCAAAATGGCTCAGCACCTTCGATACGCAAACTATTGAACGTGATACGCCGCACATCCTCGGCGTTGAGATGATGCCCACGCCACATGTTATAAGCATGACGCAATGCATCACCAAGATTGTTCCCGCTGAACAACCAGATATCGAGCAAGCCATCATCGAGATACGCATCGGGCGAAAGTTTGGAATGCCCGCCCATGTAATGACGGATGTTCGTAGAAACCGCAACAATATAGGTTCCTTCCACTTCCACACCATCGGCCCATAAACGCAATTTATCACCACTCCATTGTGCGGCTTGCCAGATCGTTCGCGCCGCATATTCAGGCATGTTGAAAAATTTTTCAAGCCGTATACGCGGCTCCATTGAATGGATCGTCAGCGCGTCCAACCCAATGCCCGCCCACATCATGAACGAATATTGATTGCACGTTCCAACGTCTATGGAATGACACGGCGCATTTGCCAAAATGGACGCATTCTTTTGCAACACCCACGGACGAGTCCATGCGAACGGGCTTAATCCCAATTCGATACTCCACACGTTGGCTGTTCCTGAAGGCAGGACTCCCAAAGCGGTCTGTGTGCCGATTAATCCGTTGACAACATTCCCGATCGTGCCATCTCCCCCGACGGCAAACACCGCGTCTCTTTTCTCAGCCGAAGCCTGCTTCGCCAACTCGATAGTGTGTGCGCCACTTTGAGTTTCTTCTACATCCACTTTCCAACCGGCCATCTCCAATTCCTTGACAGCAGATTTGATGAACGGCTTTACAGAATACCGTCCCGCCGCAGGGTTGTAGATGATGACAGCACTTCGCATGGGCGAGATTATACCCGTCCCCTCTCAGCCTCCCCCATTTTCCAACTGAAGTTCGTTAGAAAATGGGGGAGGTGCCGCGATAGCGGCGGTAGGGGTCGATCCAAATGATATAATCTTCGATGTTATGGAAGAAGGTTCAGTACTCAACAACCGTTATCAATTACTCGAACGCATCGGCTCCGGGGGAATGGCTGATGTGTTCCGCGCGCGCGACTTAATGCTCGAACGTTCGGTCGCGATCAAGATACTTCACGAAAAATATTCAGATGACACAGATTTCCAGGAGCGTTTCCGTATGGAGGCGCGTGCCGCGGCTAATCTCTCTCATCCCAACATTGTCACCGTCCATGATTTCGGGTTCGATTATGAACAACTGTATATCGTCATGGAATATCTCCCCGGCAAGGATCTGAAAACCATCCTCCGCCAACGTGGACGGTATCGTGTAGAGGATGCCATCCCGTTGATCGTGCAAGCCTGTGCAGGTATCGGCTACGCCCACCGCGCCGGCCTGGTCCACTGTGACATCAAGCCGCACAACATGATCGTTACACCGGATAACCGCCTCAAGGTCACAGACTTTGGTATCGCACGCGCCCTCTCAACCATCATGCCTGATGAACGCGCGGACGTAGTTTGGGGTTCACCACAATACTTCTCGCCCGAACAAGCCATGGGTGAAGCGCCTTCCCCTGCATCCGACGTCTATTCGCTGGGTATCGTTCTCTATGAGACCATCACAGGTGCGCTTCCATTCAATGCGCCTTCAAGCGATGAGCTTGCCAGATTGCATCTTGAGCAAGACCCAATTCCGCCACGCGAATACATCCCTGATATTCCACCCGCACTCGAAGAGATCATTTTGAAGGTTCTCTCCAAGGAACCCGCCGCACGTTACCGTACCGCAGACCAACTCGGACGAGTCCTATTGCGTTTTGGTACACAACGCGAAGCAACGCCCTCGCCTGCGCTCAGTTTGACTCCTGAAGCAAATTCAACCTATCAAGAGCCGGTCTCACAGCCATCTCAACCTGTAAACATATCAAAACCGCGAACACAACCTACGATTACCATCCCGGAAATTACCATACCCGAAGTTTATCTCCCTGAGATAGATTGGTTGAGCATTGGCCTCGGTTTGATGGCTCTTCTCTCCGTCGGTGGGTTGATCCTTTTCTGGATCTATATCTTTATTTTGTACAACCCTCGATAAATTCAATCAATGAACAAATATATTATCGCTCCCTCCATCCTTGCCGCAGACATGACCCAACTTGGCAAAGAAATTGCCGCCGCCGAAGCCGCAGGCGCAGACTGGATCCATGTGGATGTGATGGATGGCCGATTCGTCCCGAACATCACGATGGGGCAGTTTGTCGTGGAAGCATGCCGTCGTGTGACAAAACTTCCGCTCGATGTGCATTTGATGATCGAGAAACCCGAAGATCACCTTGAAACATTTGCCAAAGCCGGTGCCAGTGGATTAACCGTCCATGTGGAAACCTGTCCACATTTGCACCGGACGTTGGGACACATCAAGTCATTGGGGTGCCGGGCAGGCGTGGTGTTGAATCCGGGGACAGCTGTCGGGGCGATAGAGCCGGTTCTCGGCCTCGCAGACCTAGTGTTGGTCATGAGCGTGAATCCCGGGTTCGGTGGGCAGGGCTTTATCCCTGAGGCCATTACAAGGATCAGAGAGATCCGTAAAAAGCTGGACGATTTGGGTTCCTCCGCATGGCTCGAAGTAGATGGTGGAGTCAGCGTGGAGACCATTTCGTCATTGAAGGAAGCGGGTATAACCGCTTTTGTGGCAGGGACATCCGTCTTCAAACATCCACAAGGTATAGAAGCAGGCATCAGAGCCTTGCGCTCCCACCTTTAAAACAAAAAAATCATGGTGTGACCATGATTTTTTGTTTCGGAAAACCGATACTTACGCGGCAGACTTCGCCATCGTTTTGATGCATTTGGTGCAAAGTACCTTGCTCACGGCGCGGCCCTTTTCCATCACGAGGGTCTTCTGCAGGTTCGGTTTGAACGTGCGGTTGGTGGCTCGTTGAGAGAAGGAGCGGCTGTGTCCGAAGGTTGTGGACTTTCCACAATGTGCGCATTTGGCCATGTTGGTATAACTTCCTTTCTTGCTATAATTCCGATTACGAATGCCTTTCCCGAAGGCACGACATTTTATCACGTGACCTGATTGCAGGCAAGACATCGTCATATCAAAACAACAGGCTTATTTTTCCCCAATCAAAGGTAAAATCAAGGAAAAGGGATCAAAGAAGAAGTAAAATAAACGTCCCTTATGTGCTCCCGGCCAAAACTATGCCGACGGGGCCTTCGGGTTGAACAAAAATCTGAGAGGAAACCATGGGCGAAGAAACAACATCTTTGGGCGGGATTCATATATCCCCAAATGCAGTAGCTACCATTGCTCATCGCGCCGTACTCGAATCATATGGTGTGGTTGGGCTTGCGCCAAAAAATATCGCAGACGGGATCGTCAAAACGATCACGCGCGAGCCATTGAAAGGCGTATCTGTACATTACAACGGAGACGAGATCGATATTGAAGTACAGATCATCGTTGAATTCGGCACGCGTATTAATAGCGTAGCAGAGAGCGTAAAGAACACGGTTCGATTCCATGTAGAAAAAGCACTCGGTCTCAGAGTGAACAGTGTCAATGTTCATGTAGCAGGCTTACGGGTTAGCAATACAGACTAAGAGCGGAGAAAAAACTGATGGCAGTAAACCCCACGCGCGTAGAGAAACTCCGCAAGGTAAAAATTGATGGCCAGTCCCTGAAGCGGCTGGTGGAAGCCGGTTTGATGTGGCTTCGCACAAATCAGCAGATCGTGAACTCGTTAAATGTATTCCCGGTGCCAGATGGGGACACCGGCACGAATATGCTCCTTACGTTGACAGCCGCATATAACGAAGTAAAAGATTCAGGAGAGAAACACTTTGGGAAGATGGCCGGTCTGGTGGCAAAAGGCGCATTGATGGGAGCGCGCGGCAATTCAGGCGTGATCCTTTCACAGTTATGGCGCGGGTTTGCACGCGGCGTACAAGATCATGAAACACTCGATGCAGAGACTCTCGTCAAAGCGTTCGCTGAAATGCGCGATACAGCTTACAAAGGTGTGGTCAAACCTGTGGAAGGCACGATCTTAACTGTCGCCAAAGGAATTGCATCTGGAACAGAAGCAGGCCTCGGGTCCGCTGAGAAGCGAGATGCGATTGACATTCTGGAAGTGGCTGTGCAGGCGGCTGATGAAACTGTCCAAAAGACGCCCGAATATCTTCCTGTTCTTAAACAGGCAGGTGTAGTGGATTCAGGCGGCAAGGGTCTCTTCTTTATTTTAGAGGGCATGTTGCGACATGTGCATGGCGAACCGCTCGATATGCCGCTGGCGACTGTGCAATCTTTGTCTGCGATGAATTTCGATAACGCGATGCAAGAAGTGGAAGAGGGACAGGATTACGAAGTGGTTGTGGACTTCTTCCCCAACGATGGTTTCCAATTGCAATCGTTCTATAGCAAGCTTGAAGAAATGGGGACTTCT
Source organism: Candidatus Defluviilinea proxima (assembly GCA_016721115.1). Lineage (NCBI taxonomy): Bacteria > Bacillati > Chloroflexota > Anaerolineae > Anaerolineales > Candidatus Villigracilaceae > Candidatus Defluviilinea > Candidatus Defluviilinea proxima. The sequence goes on along the minus strand of JADKIW010000001.1, from coordinate 1,282,024 downwards.
ATTCAGGTGGGTGAAGGCGATGGCATGTATCGCATGCACATCCATGTGCCGCTCGAAAAACGATATGAACCCATTGATTACATCATGGGCATTGGCACGATCACAAAAGTGGCAATGGAAAACCTGCTCGCGCAAATGGATGATATTTCAAAGAGCGCGCATAAACAGCCTATCAAGTTCAATGCTGTGGATGCCGGGCAGATCGCAGTGGTCGTCGTTTCTCCTGGCGCTGGTTTGAGTCGCATCTTTGCGAGTTTGGGGGCGGCGGCGGTTGTCTCTGGCGGGCAAACGATGAATCCCTCCACGCAGGATCTTCTCGCATCATTTGAAAATCTACCGACGGATAAGATCATCATCCTGCCGAACAACAAAAACATTGTCATGACTGCGAATCAAGCAAAGGAAGTGACAGTGAAGGACGTGGCCGTTGTGCCGAGTCGCACCGTCCCACAAGGATTGGCCGCCATGCTCTCGCTTCAACCCGACGGGGAGGTTAATTCGGTCGCCGAAAAAATGATCAAAGCTTTGAGCACCGTCAAGACCGGCGAGATCACTGTCGCTGTGCGCAATGTTGAGATCGATGGCGTGAACGTAAAAGAGGGACAAGTCATCGCCCTGCTCGATGGCAAACTTGTGATCTCAGCAGGTTCGGTGGAGGAAGGTGTTTTAGGTTTCCTTGAGAAAGCGGGCGCTGATAATTGTGAAATCACAACACTTTTCTATGGCGAGAATATGCCGCACGCAGAAGCAAATCGTATTGCTGATGTTGTAAGGGAAAAATATTCCAATTTGGAAGTGGAAGTGCAAGAAGGCGGGCAACCGCACTATCAGTTCATTATTTCAGTGGAATAAAGTTTTTTTTACCACAAAGGACACGAAGTACACAAAGGTTTTGTTTTTTTTAAACCTTAGTGCCCTTCGTGTCCTTTGTGTTTAAGAATCGCCATTCACGATCTTCGCCGCACCACCGGCACGTGCCACCAGCACGTCGCTTACCCCGCTGATCTCCCTAAGTTGTTTATCAACAATATGTACTTCTGCTTCAGGGCATAGCACATGCACATTTGGGCCTGCATCCATGGTGTAGCAAACCGGCAACCCATCTCCTCGCCATTGACGGACGGCGTTCATCACACTCAACGAAACAGGTTTCCAATAATGTAACGCAGGGGTCGAAGTCATCATCACAGAATGCATCATGTCCGAATCAAGTTCAACGATCGAAGCAAATGTGTCGAAATCCTTCTCAAGGAGGGCATTACGGCATATTTCAAGCCGACGTGGCGCATCTGCTACACGAGCCGATTGCAACGGACTGGTCGGTGCAATGGAATGTCCTTCTGTGGAGCCAGTCTTTTTGTGCGAAGAACTGACAATAGCAACACAGTCTACCAAGTTCCAATGATTTGGTTCAGCGATAGAAAAGGAATATGAGTCTTCTTCTGTTGATCCTATTTGCCACTCCACGAATCCGCTGGGAATAGACCTCGAAGCAGAACCAGACCCACGTCGGGCAAGACGCGAAAGCGCTGGTTCGCTCAGGGTAAGTCCCACCGCTTTGCTCCCTGCCAATGCCAATGCCGCAAACGCGGATGCTGAGGAAGCGATCCCTGCACCAGAGGGAAAGTTATTCTCAGTTATCACTTTAGCACGCTCAGTCACATTTGCCATACTGCGAATAATATCGAGAATATAAGAAACACGGTCCAACCCTGGGCCGTTCACTTCGTGTCCGTTGATGATGAGTTCATCGAACGGCAACGTCGGTTGAAAGCTGACCGTGGTCCGCGTGAACAGGCCATCAAGGTTCATTGAAATCGACCCGTTCGCAGGAAGGCGAAGCGCATTGTCGCGGTTTCCCCAGTATTTGATGAAGGCAATATTGGGATGGGCTTGGGCGGTGATAGTTTGAGTGTTCATTTAAGTTTTTCCGCAAAAATCAGTCGGTTTTGAGAAATATTGGCTTTTCCGTAAATACGGGAAACAAATTCAGTTTACCATTCTCTACGGGTGTCAGCAATCTTGAACCTTTTTGCCTTCTTCCGGTACATACTATCGAGAAGCAGATACAATGCAAATAGCTGACCTTGCACTTCCCTGGAAATCGCAAGAGACGCAAGCCACCATGACGCAATCCGTTGACGACCTCGATCTCATCCGTCGCATGCAAGCAGGCGATGACGATGCTGTGCGCGATTTGTACGCGCAGTACGGTCAACGACTCCATGCGTATGCCTTGCGCCTCACGAACGATCCCGCCACTGCCGAGGATGTGACTCAAAACACATTAGTCACGGCTTGGCGTACCGCTCGCACCTTTCGTGGTGAGGGACGCCTCATCGCGTGGTTGTTGGGCATCGTCCATCACACGGCGATGAAAGCGATTCGAAACAACGCAAACTATCTCGATGATGTCGTGGAAGAAATTGTCAGCGAAGACCAACCGTCGCCAGAGGAGCAGGCACAGGTCAAAGAAGAGAAGCGTTGGGTCCGTCAGGGAATCCAGAGCCTTTCGCCAGAACATCGCGCCGTGCTCGAACTCGTCTTTTATCAAGAACTATCCCTCAATGAAACTGCGCAAGTATTGAAAGTCCCGATTGGCACGGTCAAGAGCCGCTTGAGTTATGCCCGCACTCATCTGCGTGGTGTGTTGACGCGCACGGAGGAACGATGAACCACGAAGAACAACTTATTCGCTACGCCGCAAATCAATTGACCGAAAACGAACGCGCGGATTTTGAACACCATCTCGCGGAGTGCGCCGATTGCCAAACAGATTTGCTTCTCTGGCAAAGCGTTGCGGATGAAATTCACGCTTCAGACTCAGCCGAAGTTGCTCCTCCCCATTTAGCTGATCGTGCCCTCGAGCGAATCCATCAACCCGCCGCCCCACAACTGGCGTTCCGTCGCGTGATTCAATTGCTACGCTCGCAGGCTCCTCTCGTGCAACGCGAGATGTTTCCCGCCACCGCTGCGGTGATGGCTTTGGGCGTGATCGTTGCTGTGATCTCGAAACACGCCGAGTTTATCTACTTCATTGCGCCGTTGATGGCTGCCGCCAGTTTGAGCATCCTCTTCGGACCTGAACACGACCCCGCACACGAACTAGCGCTTTCCACTCCCACCTCATCGTGGAAGTTGTTGCTTGCACGTTTGAGCATTGTCTCTGCTTACAACATGTTTCTGGCGCTCGCCGCGATGTTGATTTTGATGACCGCCTTCCCTGTAGATGTGATCAGCACGTTGACATTGGGTCTGCTCGCGCCGATGGCATTTCTCTCCGCGTTGGCTCTCCTGCTTTCGATATGGCTCGGCACCAACAACGCCATCATCATCACGTACATCCTCTGGCTGGCACAGTCCACATCGTTTCAATCTATTGGAGCATGGACGGTCTCACCTGCGTGGGCGTTCTTCCTGCGTAGTTACCGTGAGTTCTGGCATAGCCCAATGCTGTTGCTTGCACTGACCGTGCCTGTACTGTTTGTGGCTCTGTTGTCTGCCAATCGTCCTGTGTTTCGATTATCTGCATAAACCATGTAGGGACGAGATTACCTCGCGCCTACACCATCATTGGAGTAACCCGTGTCTCAATTTTTCGGCGTCACACGCCATGAATTCACCATGTCCATCCGCCGCCCTGGCTTTTGGATTGCATACGCCCTGATCAGTCTATTTTATTTTGCTTCGATTCTCTCTCCGCAAATGGATGGAACCAGCGACAAAATTCTGCCCGATCAAACCGTCCCCATGGCAGGGCATATCGTCTTTCTATTCAACCTTTTCTTTCCGTTGTTGGCGGGCATCCTCTCCGCTGACCGAATGCAGCGTGACTTCCGCGGTGGAGTCCGCGAGTTGCAACGCAGTACCCCGCTTTCACTTCCACAGTACATCCTTGCGAAGTATCTCGGTGTGTTGGCGTCCACACTGGTCCCGATGTTCCTTTTGGTCTTCGCCACAGGGATTGCGCTAGTGATGAAGCAACTCACCACGCCAGATATTTTGTTTCCGTTGTTGCTGGCATTTCTCAGCATCGCAGTCCCAGCACATGCCTTTGTCGTCGCGTTTTCGCTGGCTTGTCCACTGGTGATGCCACTGCGGGTGTATCAGGTGTTGTTCACTGGCTATTGGTTTTGGGGCAACATGCTCAGTCCGAAGGTTTTCCCAACCATCAGCGACACAATGCTCAACGCGGTTGGACAATATCCACTGCAAGCCTTCTTCGGTGTGTACAACGACTCGACTCACAAAGTCACGATGGGATTCACCGTGCCCGAAGCGATCACCAACCTGATCGTGTTAACTGCCTGCATCGCAGCCGCCCTCTTCGTTCTCGACCGTTACCTGCGCTGGCAGGAACGCCGCGCTTAGGATTTCTCATGAAACGCTTTTCACTTCGCTACACTTTACTCACCTCCCGTTTTGACCAGTTATGGTTCCCGCTTGCATTCTGGGCGCTGTTTGTGATCATCGGCATCATGCGCGGACCCGAATACATCCTCGACACTTCACGCGCCTATCTCGGAGCAGCCCTGCCGCTGGTCGGCGGAATCATGGCGGCGTATGCCGTGCTCGACGACCCGTCACTCGAACTGCGCTTTGCCACGCCCATTCCCGCCGCGCAGACTCTGCTCGAACGTATCAGTCCGACTTTCATCATTCAAGTTCTGTGCGCGCTAACCTATCAAGTCTTTGCTCTCACCCTCAGCGTAGATTTCACTCCCATGTTTGGAAACTGGCTCAACGTACAACTGATCTGGTTGGTACCAACTCTCTCGTTGATGGCGTTGGGATGTTTGACCGCCTTCGTTGCCGCACAAACCACCACAGGTGCAGTCCTTGTCGGCTTGGTTTGGATCGTCCAACTGGTGGCGCGCGGTTGGTTCGCCCGTAACAGCGGTAAATATTTTCTTGTCTTCATGACTCCGCTCATGCCTGATCATCCCGACCTAATCGCCAACCAGTTGACGTTGCTCTCGCTCTCCATCGTTCTCTTCCTCATCGGCTGGAGGTTGCTCCAGCGACAGGAAAGATATATCTAGCCCATGTCATTGCGAGGCGGGCGCCAGCCCAACGAAGCAATCTCATACTAGATGAGGATTGCTTCGCCCACTACGTGGGCTCGCAATGACGGAATGAAAAGGAAAATACAATGATCAAAATTAACTCACTCACAAAAACCTATGGCGTCGGCGAAAAAGCTGTCCACGCTCTCAATGGCATCGACCTCAACATCGGCTCTGGCATGTTTGGCTTGCTCGGTCCGAACGGCGCAGGCAAGACCACTTTCATGCGCATCCTCGCAGGCATCGTCAATCCTAGCGGCGGCTCGATCCACGTGGACGGACATGACCTGACGACCGAATCAGGCAAGCAGGCGGTAAAGTCCATGCTGGGGTATCTGCCGCAGGAACTCGGCATGTATCCCGAACTCACCGCCGAACAATTCGTGGACTACATGGCGATCCTCAAAGGCTTGGATGATCCTCAAAAGCGGAAGCAGCGCGTCGGTCAGGTACTGGATATGGTCGGGTTGGGAGATTCATCTCAACGCAAGATCAAAGGCTTTTCAGGCGGAATGAAGCGCCGCGTCGGCATCGCCCAGGCTTTGGTCAACGACCCAAAGTTACTCATCGTGGATGAGCCTACTGCGGGGCTTGATCCTGAAGAGCGGATTCGTTTCCGCAACTTGTTGGTCAATCTAGCGTCAGAACGTGTGGTGTTACTTTCAACTCATATCGTTGAAGACATTGGTCAGACCTGCCGTGATTTGGCTGTCCTTGCCAAAGGAAGAATCATCTTTCGGGGAAGCCCTGTTGAATTGCTCAAGGCTACCGAAGGGCATGTGTGGACATTGACAATGTCTGGCATGGAGAAGCCCAACCATGATTTGACGGTCGTTTCTATGCTTCATTTAGCTGATGGAACACAGTATCGATTGGTAGGGAGTGATGTGAATGGATATACAACCGCACAGCCTGCCCAACCCGGTTTGGAAGATGGATATGTCTGGCTGATGAAACAATCGAACTTGGTAATGGTCAATGAATGATCCAATATAAGATCACTACACAACCAGGAACAATACATATTTGATATTTACTTTTGCCTTGCATTAACCTAAGGGATGGCCTGAGTCGTTATAATTTCGTCATGCCTTCTGCTCATGCCTTGCGAATTTTCCTATTCGCTTCTCCGCGCCTGGAAATTGAAGGTAAGTCATTTCCCCTTCCTCAACGCGAAGTGCTTTTACGTCTATTCGTACGTTTAACACTTCAAGCAGACACGGCCATCCCTCGTAAGAGTCTTGCATTTTCACTATGGCCTGAAGAAAGCGAATCGGATGCGCTAGCCAACCTAAGGCGACATCTTTATCTTTTGCGAAACGCCCTGCCCGAGTCATTGCAGGAATCTCTGATCATCACAACCCAAACCGTATCTCTGCAATTACCGATGGGAACCTGGGTCGATGTGGTCGCTTTTGAAAAAGAGACAACATCATTGCCCGAGATGAAAGCCGCCGCAGAATTATATGTGGGCGATCTGGCACAAGAACTCGAAACCGATGATTTTCTTTTTCATCGCCGTGAAGAACTGCGCGCTCGCTACCTGACCCTTCTAAAAAATTTGGGGCAAGCCAGCCTTGAAGCTGAAGACTATGAATCTGCAGTTCGCTGGACACATAAATTAATTAATCAAGACTCATGGGATGAAGAAGCGGTTCGGCTGTACATGACGGCTGAGTCCTTTTTAGGGAACCGTGCCGCAGCCCTGACAACTTACAAAACCCTTGAAGATAAGCTACTCCGTGAGATCGGCGTTCAGCCCGTGACGGAGACAATTGCGCTATACCGTGACATCTTACATAACCATCTTCCACGTCACACTCAGCGCAAAAAACAGGTTGAATGGCCGCCATTTGTCAGCCGCGAAAACGAATTGACTCTACTGTCAAATGCTTTAAATGCTATTCAAGAGGGACATGGGGGCTTCGTCTTTATCAATGGACCGGCAGGCGTAGGGAAAACTGCCCTCACTCGTGAAGCCTTGCATCGCTCGCACAATCCCAAGTCCGTGCGGTTGTTTTGGGGGAATTGCCAGATCACGGATACAGAACATCCCTATTCGCTGTGGAAACAGATATTCAATGCCACAGCACCCCTGTTGGCACGTCGCACTGATATTTCGGCAGAGTGGTTAAATCATCTTTTGCTTCTAGCGCCTGACCTGCATTTGTTACGTCGCGATCTTATTTTGCCCACTCGCTCTGATGCGGTTGAATTACGCACAGCCATGTGGCAAGGACTATATGCTCTCGCGGAAAACCAACCGTTAATCATAGTCATCGAAGACGCGCATTGGATGGACATCGACTCGCTCAACTTCTTGCGCGAACTGGCAGAGAAAGCCACTGCAAATTCGCCGATCCTTTTTCTGATAACGCATCGTACACAAAACCCGCCGCTTGTTTTACTAGAGATCAAACGTATGCTACGCCGCAAGCGGTCAGCGGTTGACATTTCGCTACAGGCATTTACAGCCATTGAGACTCGCCAGTTTCTTGAAGCATCACTGGGGTTAATCACATTCCCTGCAGAAACTGCGACCGATGTTTTTCAATATGCCCAAGGTTTGCCTCTCCTTTTACGAGAAGCCGCCCAACTTTTGCGCAAGCAAAGCCGGGTACAACCATCAACAGATAAGATGCCATCGTTACGCGAGTCGTTTCGTCTGCGGCTCGATAAACTTGACCCTGCAACACGGGAGATGATCGAGGCGGCGGCCATTCTAGGCGTTTCTTTTTCAGACAATGAACTTCGGACAGTTTTGAAATGGTCACCTGAAGCCTATGCTGCGGCACTGGATGTATTGCAATCGGAGAATCTTTTACTGGAAACTGTATCATCCACTCAAGATGAATATTCGTTTCCTCATCATTTAATCCACGAGATCATTCTGAACGAAATCCCTGTTATTCGAGCAACAACTCTGCAAGCTCAGGTTGCTCTTGCACTCGAACGGGTCCATGTGGATGAAACCGGTTTTGCCGCAGAGATTGCCGGACACTATGAACAAGCCGGAGTATCCTTGCCTGCCGCACGTCTCTGGTTGAAACATGCACAGGAAAGTATAGATCTCGCCGCCTTTGATGCCGGACTTGAGGCGATCACACGCGCTGAATCACTTCTCGGTGACACTGGGCTTGATACGCAGGAAATCCGCGCTCAGGCGACCCTGCAACGAGGTGTGATTGCACTATATCAAGGTCATGGAGAATCCGCGCTCTCGTTGATGGAACAAGCCGTTCTTCAGGCACGCCCCTTTCCATCTTTATTTTCAAATGCCCTTTCCATGCAAGCGTATGCCCTCTATACGCGAGATAACAACGAAGCCGCATATCGTTCAGCCTCACAGGCGGTTGACCTTTCCATGACATTGAACGATATTGCCAATACCGTGCGCGCGCTCAATATTCGAGCAATGAGCGTACTCATGCTGGGGCGATCAAGTGAAGCTGTAAATGATCTACAGCAAGCACTTTCCCTTTTGGAAAAACATCAGATCATAGCTACAGCACAAACGGTGCAAAGTCTCAATCATCTTGGCACAGCATTGGTTTTTTCGCAGAACTATGTTCAAGCGCAGGAAATCCTAAATCGGACGGCCCAGCTTGCAGGTCAAGGTGGGATGCGCCGTATTGAAGCCGCCGCCCTGACAATGCTTGGTCAGATCGCATTGAATTGTGGACGGTACGAGCAATCCATCCGAATCTATGACCGCGCAATAGAAGTGGCAGGTGAATCCTACCTGCCGGGAATGTGGGGAAAGTTTGTAGGGCGCGGCTGGACGTATGCATTAAGCGGAAACCTTATTGCGGCAAAAGCGGATTTTGAACGTGGGTTAACTATTGCGAGTCGCGTCGAAAGTCAATATGGGCAGTTGTTGACACAAATCTATCTGGCATACACAGCCCTTGCCGCTGGGGAACCCGCCGCTTCACTCCCTGCTTTGGAAGCGGAAGCGGTTCTATTGAATTTGTATCCGGTGGTACTACTTGCTTGCAATGTACAGGCTCAACTCTGGCGTTTGCTCGGAGATTTAGAACGAGCCAATGAAGCTCATACACGTGCGTTGACCGCCGCCCACAACTGCAATGTGCCACAATTCATTCAATGGTCAAGATTACAAGGGTTATACAGCCAAAGTGTTTTGAGCGAATCTTCGCAAGGGAATGAAATTGATCAGGAAGAATTACAAGCTCTGCATCAGGTGGCAATCAATTCTGGTGAGGTGCCCGGACGCTCTTTGGCACGATTGACTGAGGCATCCCGATTATTTCGCATTGAGCGTTTTGCCGAGGCGCTTTCCGTTGCCCAACACGCACTGACGTTGGCACGTTCCTGCCCAGATCAGCCGTTGATTGGAGAAAGCCTTCTTTTGATAGCGCGCTTACACACAAAACTTGGTGAACAATCTCAAGCCGATGCTTGTTATGCTGAAGTTTGTTCATTAGCGAAATCTGCGTTTGCTCCATTGCGATTGGGGGTAAGAGAAACAGAAGATCACTCCTTGCGAGATACACTTATCAAAAGTCTGTTGTAAAGCGCCTTATCAGTAGGTATTTAGTACTAAAAATCTAAAATTACCTGTTTTAGGATGTTTTTAGGACGCTCGCTTTGTAAGATGTGGGATAACAAAAAAAGGAGTGTTCAATGCGTATTCGTCTATTTCCAGTTCTATTAATTCTTGCTTCTTTGGCTTGTAGTGTGCCCGGTGTTGCCACACCAGTCGCCAACCCGCCCATCGCGATTCCTCCAGCCACAACACAAATTGATCCGCGTACGTTGGATACAGCGGACATGGAGGAATGCACCGTCGTTTCAGATGCAGAGTTATCCGCCATTTTGAGTGAAACTCCATCCGACAAAATACCCAATGCATCCGTTGGCATAGTAGGTTGCTCTTACAGTTTCACAAGCGGGAAGAGCCTAGCTCTTAATATCACTGTGCATACACCCGGTCGCCAGGTCTACGACAATGTTATGCAATTCATTGATGTCGCGGAAGGCACAGAGCCTGTCCCCTTGGGTGAAATTGCAGCGATCAAAGAAAGAGATGGCATGGTGTACTTCGATATGGTCTTGAACGGTTGGTATGTTTCATTACAAGGGTATGGCTTCTCTCGTGAATCCCAGATTGCGCTGGGACAGTGGCTTGCATCCCGTTTCACGCCATTCACACCCGATGCGAGTACAGATCCGCTTGCTACAGATCCTATTGCACCGACTGCCTCTCCCTTATCTGGATCTTTGATCGATATGCAAGTGACCATTGAAAGCCCTGCCGAAATGGCTGGCGTCACGACACTCGAGGCGCTTAAGTCCATTGGGTTTATGGGCTTCTCTCTGTGTTCCACACCCATCGCCAAACCATTTGTTGTGGCATTTAGCGCGCCACCTGCCACCAATCCACCCACACCCGTAAGTGTATTTTCCATCACCGTGGAAAATGGCGTGAACGCTGGTCAGCCTGCGACTGCACTCATTTCCATTGGCACCGGCCAATCGGATGTGGCACAAGTCACCAATTGGGAAGGGACAGTCACAGTTGCTGGTGACGGGACATCAGGCACATTCGAAGTTCCAGGGCAAGTAAAGGGATCGTGGACTTGTTCATTCGCACCCTAAGACAGCAAACCATATGGAAAAGGAATCGCCATGAACGAAAAACGGAAGACCGCTTCGTTTTTTATCCGGGTATGGCAGGAACCTAGCGAATGGCAACCGCCGGGCGAGTGGCGCGTCAGTGTCCGCTCGCTGAATGGAGATAGTGAAAACCTTTTCAAATCTGCCGCTGACTTATGGAACTTTCTTACAAGTGAAGGAAACTCTTCACAAACAATTGATGTATCTCGTTTGCCAAATGTAGAAGGAGATGAAGGAAATGAAAAATAAACGCGGATTAGGTTGCTTACTTTCCGTACTGCTGGGAATGCTCGCCGTCTGCGCCGTTGCAGGAGGTTGGGCGTTGTGGCGTTTCAACACAAAAGAACCTCGTATCCTTGTGGAAATTCGCGACCCACAAAGCACGATGCTCGCCAATATCAATGAACCGTTGCCTCTGGTCACATCTGCCGAGGCGGATAAAACCATCAAACGGCTGGAAGTGTACGCAGATGGTGCGTTGATCGCCGCATCCAATGGTGATGGGCAAAACGTTATCATGCTCTCACAGACATGGACGCCTCTCACGCCGGGTCGGCATGTTCTGGTTGCACGAGCATTTCTCAGTGAGAAACAGTTCGCTGACTCTGAAGTGGTCTTTGTCGATAGCCTCGATATGAGCGCACTGCCGATTCAAGTCAACATTGATGATATTCCTCGCGCCGATGGTGTGACTCAAGTTTCAGTGAACGATCTTGCCGCCGCAGTAGGAACGACACCGGAAGAAATAGTGCGATTAAACCCCGGGCTGGAATCAGGTGGAAGCGTGCCACCCAGCTCAACGGTCAGATTGCCGCGTCCGGCACCTACTCCCAGTGGAAGCGGCGCACCATCCATCCCGCCGCCTGCTCCTGGTGCCCCCGGCACTGCTCCCCTCTCTGACAGCGATCCGAACTTTGAAGGCGAAACGCATTCTTGCAGTCAAATCGCCATACGTTGGAGCGACTCGCCCAATGAAACGGCGTATCGCATTTATCGTGTTGCGCCCGGTGAATCGATGATGAGCCTGCTCGCCACTCTGCCCGCTAACACAACAACATATAACGACACGCCGGTCACACGTATCGGAACGTATCGTTATTTTCTCGCGCCCATTCGTTCTGGCGGTGAAGGCATCACATCCATGTTGGCCGTGGAAATCACGCCTGACTGTTCTCCCTCTGGCACTGCCAGCCTCTCACCGGATCTGCGACTCTCACTCATCAGTCTGACCACACAGGAACGCTACGATGGCGTGTACTGTTATGTCTCGGTCAATGGGTCACGCTACGAGCGCATTCCTGCCGGGGATGGATTGTTACGCGCCACATCCGGTGACCTGCTCTATGATCTGCCACTACAACTTCCTAACCGCGGACAGTATTCCCTTGCTCCTGTTGCTACAGGGTTGGTGATGCTTGAAGGCGAGTGTTGGGGCAGGCGTGGTGCGGAAAGCCAACGCATCGGGCATTTCTCTGGAAGTCACGCCAGCCCTGAATGGGATGGACGCGACTTGACCAGTGAGTTGGCGTTCGAGCCGTTTTTGGTCGCCTCATTGAGCGATCTTCCGCTCAACACTGGTGGAGCAAGTTTCCTACGTTATCGCATCGCCCCACCTACAAGTCGCTTTGACATTTCTGCCTTGTATAACGGTGTCCTTCAAATCCCACCCATCATTCTCGAACCACTTCGCAGGGATCGTCCTTCCATCCCACCGCCAACCAATGTGCGTATTGTCAATCGTAGTCTCGGCATGTGCGATACGCTTCCAGAAGGTGACCCAAACATCGGAACAATATTATGCGAGGAACAGATCATGCGTAGCCTCGCCTGGGATTGGTCACCTACAGCTATAGTTCCACAAAATGCAGTGACAGGGTTCATGGTGATCACTTCGATTCAAGACACCCTATCCACCACACCGTCTGGTGAGGGAATCGCCACTCCCATCACACCGGGAACTGCACGTTCCTCTCGCGTTCCAAATTATTCTCAACGCTGGCGCTGTGGAGCAATCGTACGCTTCAGCGTGCGCACCATCACCGACCTTGGTATGTCTGAACCCAGTCAACCATTTGAAGTACGGATGCCAGCCTGCCGTGCTTCAAGACAGTTGTGGATCAGCGTGGACTCGCTCACCGTCAGCCCCAGCGCGGCAACTGGACAAGTGTTGGATCGCGGCGACATCTGTATCCTGTGCGACGACCGCCGCTTTGAAATGTTCGGCATGATGACGCTCGCAGATGGAAATAGTTCAATTGGCATGTTGAACCCGCCCAGTCACGGAGCAGGCACGCTGGTATTTGGACTTTGTCCAACCAATACCATCTGTCATAACGAAGGAACGTTTACAACCAATTCCGGTTGGTGGATAGAGATGAATCATCCGATCAATGATCGACCGTTATCCTTCAGCGTTTCGATCAATGATTACGACACTGAAAACGCTCCAGACCTATTCTGTACTGCCCTCGCAGTTCTTGCACCGCGCTCCCCACAAGAATGGTCACGCGCCAATGAAACCGTGATCCTGCAAAGCGACTTTGGCGAAGCAAAGTGTCGTTTCCAGATCACTGTGCGCGGTCAAAACTAAAAAAAGGAATCAACCATGAAACGGATCATTCTTCTTGCTTTGATTGCCGCACTTCTTACGGCGTGTTCTGCCGGAGCTGAAACTTCATCCAGCGGCGTACAAGCCTGGCTAGACCAGCCCGTTAACGGAACAGTTTTACCTTTGGGTGCATTCACGCTCAAAGCTCATGCACGTCACACATCCGGTAGCGGCGTGAATAAAGTTGAATTTCTTGTCAACGGCATCAGTATCGGCGCTGTGGATACCGACACCGCCGCGCCCATTGTGTATGCCGAAACCACATGGAATGCATCAACACCGGGAGAATATCTCATCTCCTCGCGCGCCTATGCAGGTGCAGAATCCACCGAGAGCGCATCAGTTCGCGTCTGTGTTTCAGATAAGGTCCAAGCGCCAACAACATACCAAAGCGGCTCTTGCGCAGACCCGATCCTCGGCGCCTTCCCAGTTCCCACCGAAGATGGACCAACCCCAACTCCGGGCAGTGCACCGTTTGTAGAGATGAAAGCCGAAGCATCGCCAAGTTACGTCTACTACGGGGTTTGCCCGCCTTCCAATCCGACGTTGGTCAACTTCAATGTATATGTTGCCGATCCCGGAGCCGTGTTGACGATTCGCGTCGGCTATTCCCTGCTCGATGCTAGCGGAACTGTGATCACCACAGGCGGCGTGGAAACTACATCTCCGGGCGTGGGTGGTCCCACCAATTATCTTCTGTCGTTGGATATGAACACAGCCACAGCCGGAATTGGAGCCCTTGTCACACAACTCGAATTTACCCCGGAAGGCTTGGATGTTTTAGGGAATCTTGTTACAGCGGCTACGCCCCATCGCATCTCTGTAGAAAAATGCGCTTCCTCCGTGACCTCGTCTGATTCAGCGACAATTACAGTTCCCCCGCCGACAATTGCTCCACCGACCGCAGTTCCGCCCACATTCACAGCTATGCCACCAGCCGATACGACAGGACCAGACATAAAGAACCTGTATCACAGTGCGCCCGTCTACTATGGAAGTTGTGGAAGCACATTCACCATGCAGGCGTTGGGTGTTACCGACCCATCTGGTATTGCATCAGTTATCTTTGGGTACCGTTACGAAGGCAGTTCCACAAGCGGATACAACACAATATCTGGCACACCCATCGGAAATGGAACCTACGAGCTAATCATTGATAATAACGCGAGTAACCAAGCCTACAACACATTGCAAGGTGCAAACGGCTTCATCCGCTGGTATGTACAAGCACAAGACAACGCCGGTAACACCACCACGATCAACGATCAAGTTGGTGAGTTGCTTTATTGCCCCGGGTAAACCGTTAATAAAATTTTACACACAGGTTCAAGAAATATAAACATCACGAAATGACTTATAAAAAGGCCAACCGTGTCGAACGGTTGGCCTTTTTATATCCAATCTGGATACACCATACGCATCGTTTGTTGCATCTTATTGTTGTAATAGAGAGATAACAGCGCCTCAAAGGCATCTTAAATCAACTCATAAGAGGATGTAAGGGTCAATAGAAGCACATAAAACAAACCGAAAGTCGTTTTTTGTTGACACTTATGGGTGAGTATGTATACAATTCAACACAATGAGCATCCAGCCTTTTGCCCTTTTGCCGGATACAGAACTTGTTGAAGCATGCTTGAAGGGGGAAGGCCAGGCTTGGGAAACCTTGCTTATACGGTACCAGCGTCTGATCTACAGCATCCCTTTGCGTTATGGTCTACCCGAGCATGACGCCAACGACATCTTCCAAAACGTGTGTGTCCTGTTATGGGAAAACCTGAAAAAAATCCGTGATCGTGAACGCTTGGGCGCGTGGCTCGTGATCACCACTCGCAGAGAATGTTGGCGAATGCTCCGTCAGGTCAAACAAAAAGAATCTTCCCTTGATGCAGGAATGCTGGATGAGAATTTAAGCGGAGGCATACGGTCGGAAGATGTATTTCTCGAATTGGAGAAGCAATCTGTGGTCCACGCGGCGATCGGGACCCTGGAACTGCCCTGCCGCGATCTGCTGACTCTACTCTTCTACTCTGATCCGCGCCCGGCCTACAGCGAAATCTCCCAAAGTTTGAATGTCCCAGAGGGGAGCATCGGCCCTACCCGCTACCGTTGCCTGGAAAAACTGATGAAAATACTGGAAGGCATGGGCTTTGCAGATGCCTAAGAACAGCGATTAGGATGTATTTTTTGGCAAATGGAACGCTCTAAATAAGAAAGCGGAATCCCATGACTCACATATCCTACGAAACCCTACTCAACTATTTGGAAAACCGACTCCCTGCCGAGGAACGAAGCATGGTCGATGAGCACCTTACGGCAACATGTCCTCAATGTGACCGGCGCATGTCTCTTGTAAGAAAAGTTCTGGAAACTGTTGCGACGGACCACACGGTAGCTCCCCCATCCCATATCCTTCAGCAGGCAATTAACAGGGCGAAAGGCCAGATGAAAGAGGCCTCGCCCAAATTTTTGAATCGACTGGTTGCGTCGCTGACCTTCGATAGCCACACACAATTATCGTTTGCCGCCACACGAGGCGCCGGGCGAACACATCAAATGCTATTTACTACCGAACAAGTGGATATTGACCTGCAGATCAAATCGAGCCGCAACGATCACGAATTGCGCGGGCAGGTACTCGATACCCAACATTCAGGAGGTTTCCTTCCCGCTTTTGTAAGTTTGCAAAACAATGATGGACAGCAGAAGGCAACTGAAACAGACTCACTCGGTCAATTCGCCTTTCATGGGGTTGTATCCGGCACTTACGACCTTGTGTTCGATCTTGAGGATCAAGAGATCGCTGTCACGGGGCTTGAGTTCCGGAATGAATAAAACAGAATTATTAGAAGCTTTACTCACCGCGTCCGATATTCAGGCGCGGCTTTTTCTTCTAAAGGGGAATCCTGATGCCGTGCATGTGGACATCGTATACGCGCTCAAAGAACAAGCGGATACGATCGAACGTGACGATGCTCGTCGTTCGCTCGAAATCGGACAAATCGCAGAAGAAGTAGCCGAATATATTAATGACGATGAGGCCTGTGCGTTGGCAATATGGGCACAAGCTAACGCACATGATTCTCTTGCCGAGCTTGAAGCCGCCGTGCAATGTTACGAACGCGCGGCCCAGCTTTTTAATTCCGCAGGGAAGCCCCTGGATGCCGCTCGCATAAGTATCGGTCACATGTTTACTTTGATGAAACTTGGGCAATTTGATCAAGCGTTAGCCCTCGCTGAATCCGCCCGTATTGTATTTATCGAACAACAAGACACACTATATCTCGCCAAACTTGACATGAATCTAGGCAACATTCATTACAGTCAAGGACAGTATGCTCTAGCAGTGGAATCCTTCGAGCGTGCAACTACAGCATTCACATCTCTTGGCGAAAACTTTTATGCGGCAATGAGCAAGATCAACCAAGCGAATTCATTGCTTCCACTGGATGATTTTCTATTAGCCGAACAATTACACGAACAGGCAAGACCAGTATTTGAGGAGGCAGACCTCCGCACCGCCGCGGCATCAGTGGATTATGATCTTGCTTTGCTCCAGTATGCTCGCGGGAATTATGCAAAGTCTTTTCAGACTTACGAGAGAGCACGCGCCGCTTTTTCCAGTTTAAATTCGCAAGTAAATCTGGCTATGACCGATTATGGGGAAAGTGATTTGTATTTGGATTTAAATTTGCCTGATGAAGCTTTACGGCTCGCTCGACAGGCAGAGCAAGCTTTCGCTGAGCTGGGCATAACATATGAACTTGCTCGTAGCAAAGCAAATCATGCACTGGCTCTTGCGCGTTTAGGACAACGTGAAAAAGCCATTATCTTATTGGCCGAAGCTCAGAAATTATTTCTTTCCTTGGGAAATGACGCGTGGGGGGCACATACTGACATCCAGCGAGCAGAAGTCCTTGGGCAGGATGGTCAGTATGACATGGCGAGAAGCCTGACTACAAAAGCCGCCCAATCATATGAGAAGCTCGGTATGAAAACCCGGCAGGCTTACGCACACATTCTTGCAGCTACTTTTTGGGCAGATAACCGCCAATGGGAACAGAGCTTACAAGAGTTACAAATCGCAAAACAGATACTGGGAGATATGCCTGCTCCCTGGTTAACTCAACGTATTGATACTGGTTTGGGACGTGTTTACGAGGGGATGGGAAAAATCGAACAAGCCATTGCGTATTATAAAAAAGCCGTGGGCAACATTGAGCAAATGACAGCAGCGTTAGCAATAGAAGAACATCGCACTGCATTTGTGGCAGATAAACTCGCTCCCTATGAAGCACTTGTGACTCTTCATGCACCAGCAAACCCATCTTTGGCCTTCACGTGGGCAGAGCAAGCCAAATCGCGCGCATTGGTTAATTTATTATCTGCTGGGGTTCGTCCCAAATTGCGGATTTCCGATGAAATGGATGCCCATCGGGCGGAACGCTTACAAGAGATTCGAGATGAGTTGAACTGGCTTTATACACGTTTGACTCGTGGCGTTGCACCAGGGGAGACTGGTGTCCCAGCGGCTAGCCCGGAAACCTGGGCCAAAATTGATGAACGAGAACAAGAAGCCACTTCCATCTGGCGTAATTTGCGAGGCCGCCATACTGAAGAACTTTCTCTGATTCGAGAAGCACCCTTAACACCTGCAGATGTTCAACCTGATCTTCCAAAAGATACACTTCTTGTAGAGTACTTTATTGCTCGTGGCCAGATCACTGCATTTCTCATTACTCCATCTGAAGTTCGGTCTTACCCAGCGATCGCTTCAACCGCCGAAGTTTTGAACTTGATGGAAAAATTGTCGTTCCAGTTTTCCAAATTTCAGTATGGCACAGGCTATTATCAACGACATAAGACTGTACTTTTACAAAACACCCAGGATATATTGAGTGAACTGGGGCAAAAATTGATCGGGCCTTTTTGGAACGAATTATCAAAAGCAAGTGCCATCATTGTTATTCCACATGGCCCATTGCATGCCTTACCCTTCCAATCCTTGCGTCTGGATAACCGTTATCTTATCGAGACGCATGCCGTATCCTATGCACCAAGTGCATCTGTGCTGAAATTTTGCTGGAAAAAATCCACTCCCTTTACAAAACAACATCCATACTCCGGCAAACCTTTACTTGTAGGGGTCCCAGATGAGCGTATTTCTCATGTGACTACTGAGGTCAATACCATTGCCAACATCTTTGGAGAAGCAGACATCTTGCTTGGCGAACAGGCAACTCTTGAGCATGTCAACCAAGCCATATCAGATTGCGGTGTTTTCCATCTCGCTGCTCATGGATTATTTCGTCCCGAAGCACCCTTACTTTCATCCATTCGTCTTTTCGACCAGTGGCTGGCAGTACAGGATATTTACAACCTCAACCTGAAAGCAACCCTTGTCACGTTAAGTGCTTGCGAGACCGGGCTTGGTCATGATGCCGGAGGAGATGATCTGGTTGGGTTGGTACGAGGTTTTTTATACGCTGGAGCTGTTTCCCTGATCGTGAGTCTTTGGACAGTTAATGATGAAGCAATGACTCGCCTGGTCACAGAATTTTATTTTCAGTGGCTGTCTGGGCATTCCAAAGTTGAGGCTTTGCGCAAGGCGCAGATTTCATTGCTCAAAGAATATGAACATCCATATTATTGGTCACCGTTGATACTGATAGGAAGTGAAAAGTAAATTCTCCCTTTGTTTCTGGAACATCCACGCAATGCGTTCCAAAACACAGAGTTTTAAACAAAATGCCTGAAGTAAATCTGGAGGTTGCCATGCAAAGAACGGATTTTCGTAGGTGTTGGTGGGGGGGCATCAGTTTGCTGATTATGCTTGTGCTAGTCTTTTCATCCTTTGGATTAGCTGGCGCAAGTCATATGCAATTAGCTGACCCGCCGCTGGATCAAGTTGTGGTTAAGCTCAAACCCGGTGTAGCGATCGGCACAGTCCTGACTCGTTACAACGCTACTCTTCTCGGAACGATTCCCGAAACCAACCTTTATTTTCTACATCTTTCTGGTGGACAAACTGTCAATCAATTACTTCCCAGTTTAAATATTGATCAAGATCTTTTTTATGCCGAACCTAATTACTACATAGATGGTGCGCCTGGTGGCGGAGCCATCATGTTTGGGGCGCGTATGGCTCCTCTAGCCGAGGCCATTATGTTTGGCGCACGCGGTGATCTGACTGCCACCCCAGTAGGAGGAGCTAATCAATGGGCATGGGACAAAATCGGTTTGCCCGATGCACAAAAGATCTCCCGCGGACAGGGCATCGTTATCGCTGTTCTCGATACCGGCATGGCGCCCGACCATTTGTTCCTCAACAGCAATATCACAGAGGGATATAACTTTGTTAGCATGAATACCGAAATTTATGATCGCGGCAACGGCATTGACGATGACAGTGACGGCATGACAGATGGGTTCGTCGGACATGGCACACATGTTTCCGGCATTCTTGTCACAGAAGCGCCGGGCATCCAGATCATGCCGATCCGCGTGCTTAATTCCGAAGGAGTGGGAACCTACTGGGAAGTTTCAGCAGGCATTAAATACGCGGTAGATCATGGTGCAGATATCATCAACATGAGCATGAGCGCGCCACGCCTTACGCCATCACTGAAAGATGCGCTCGACTATGCCGCATCACACGGCGTGATCGTTGTATCCGCCGCAGGCACAGGCACAGGCCCCAACTATCCAGCCGCATATTCCAATTCACTTGCGCTCGGAGTGGGAGCTACCGATGAGAACGACGCTCTCGCCTGGTTCTCCGGTGGGCAGGTGGCCGATACAGATATCTATGCTCCCGGTGCAAACATCTATAGCGCTTATCCCTACAACGGTTACGCAATTGCGAGCGGTACATCCATGTCGGCACCCGTTGTTGCCGGTGAAGCGGCCCTTCTCATGTCCCGTTACCCCGAGTGGGCTCCTGCACAGATTGTTCAACGCATCATAGCCAAAACCAATCCCATTAGTGGAAGCCCTGTCGGTCGCGTTAACCTCAGCAAGGCCCTGAACAACGGGCTTGAGGCAGACTACTTGGCCGGCGATTACGGGTCCATCAATGACAACAACATCAAACCACGTATCCGCCTTGTCAACAACACACCCGAAGATATTCCACTCAGTGAGCTCAAGGCACGTTATTGGTATACAGTGGATGCCAATCAGTCACAAACTCTTAATTGTGACTATGCAACGATCGGATGTGGAGGTGTTACTGGGACTTTCGTCAACATCCCAAGTGGAAGCACCAACCTGACAACCGCATCAGATACTTACCTTGAAGTTGGTTTCACTACTGACGCCGGGCACCTCTCTGCTGGCGGACAGGCTGATTTATATCTGCGTATCAACAAAACCGACTGGTCGAACTACGTAGAAACAAACGACTACTCATTCGACGGGACGAAGACAGTCTTGTCACGATGGGATCATATTACGCTATATCGCAACGGGACTCTGGTTTGGGGTGTCCAGCCATCGAATGGTCAAGCCGGTGTCACTCAAACTGCAAGTGCGGTTGCCACTAATACAGTCACGAAGACCGCAACAACTATTCCTTCAACAGCAACCAAAACGGCAACCGTTGCCGCTATTACAGCTACTAAAACCGCTACGGCCATCCCTCCAACAGCGACAATTGCTGTTACCGCAACAGTCGCCAAAACTGCTACGGCTATTCCTTCAACGGCTACAAAGACAACGACTCCGGTCCCGCCCACACCAATAGCATCCAGCGATACGGTCAAAATACAATATATGTCAGGCGCGACAACAGCATCCAGTCCAGCTATTGCACCCAAACTGATCCTGTTCAATACCGGCAACACCAGTATCCCGCTTAATGAGCTAAAGGTTCGCTATTGGTATACAGCCGATGGCGCACAACCGCAAAGCTATTGGTGCGACTTTGCAATCGTCGGCTGTGCAAATATCTCAGCCCAGTTTGTGACCATGCAAACCCCAAAGGCCAGCGCGAGTCATTATCTTGAGATCAGCTTCACGAGTGGAGCAGGCTCCCTCGCGGCCGGATCAAACACAGGTCAAATACAGAACCGCTTCTCCAAGAATGATTGGAGCAACTACACCCAAACCGGCGACTATTCCTTTGACGCATCCAAAACCCAATTTGCAGATTGGAATCACATCACTGTCTATCGAAATGGGGTATTGATCTGGGGTGTTGAACCGTAGAGAATATTCTGCTCGTATCAGAAACACAAAAGCCGCCTGGTAAGAACCAGGCGGCTTTTTATTTTGCGGGAATGATTCATGACTTATCAAATGTATTTATTTTTATACGGGACTCTCTATAGATATACAAGTACCCTTATGGGTAATTCAAGAAACATTTACATAAAGCCAATTACTACACATCGCCCGATAAACCATAAAAAGATTCAGAGGAGATTTAAGTTTGGTTGGGCGAATCAACTTCAATGGTAGAGAAGATGCGGCTGTCATCCCATACAGTTGCATCATTGGAAAGGAGAAAGCGTTTTCAAAATATTACTTATCTGATCGGTCCAGCCTTGCATGTTCTAGTTGATCAATAGAGGAGATTGATATGACTCACAATCGAATTCGAATGTCTGATGTAAAACAGAGGGCAATTTCAATTTTAGGGGTGCTGGTGCTTGCTTCGATCCTGGTATCTTCCCTGGGCATTTCGGGGAGTTCTGTCGCTGCGGCTGGCACACCTGTGGTATTTCGAGTGGATGCGAATGGGAACCTCACCGCAAACGGTGTGGCTTTTCGCGTTAAGGGTGGATCATGGTTTGGGCTTCAGGGGCGGCACGAACCATCTTCTGACCCCACCAATCCAAGCGGCGCCCCGATGGAACAGTATATGGGCAATGTTTTTTGGAACTCTAGCACGCGCACATATGCAGGGGATGTGGCCGAGTTCAAAGCCATGGGCATCAATGTAGTAAGACTTCCATTGGTTACTCAAACCTTGACCGGCACCGACCCGCAAGGTATGGCCCCATACCTAAAGAATACGGAATCGGTTCGTATTGCCAATTCACGGCTGGCACTTGAGACAGTCATCAAGGAGTTGGACGCGGCTGGCATTTACGTACTGCTTGATATTCACTCCTGCTCCAACTATGTGGACTGGAGAAAGGGTCGCTTGGATGCGCGTCCGCCGTGGGTTGACGCTACCCGCGAGAACTATGATTTCAAACGCGAGGACTCATCCTGCGCGGCAACAAACAACCCGAGCACTGTCACTCGTATTCAGGCATATGACGAGACGAAGTGGTTAGCTGATCTGCGAACACTGGCGGGCTTGAGCTCATCACTTGGTGTCAGTAACATCCTAGGCATTGATATCTTCAATGAGCCTTGGGATTACACCTGGACAGAGTGGAAGACACTCTCTGAACATGCCTATACTGCAATCAATGAAGTGAACCCCAATATCCTGATCTTCGTCGAAGGTATTTCAGCCACAGCCGGCAATCAGGATGGTACGCCCACCACCATCACTCAGGTACCGTATGGCGGCCGTATTGTTCCCAACTGGGGTGGAAACCTGTATGAAGCTGGCGCTAATCCGCCTAACATTCCGAAAGACCGTCTGGTATTTTCACCGCATGTGTATGGACCATCTGTGTTCGTGGGTCAACAGTTCGCGGACCCGGCTCAACCCGCATGCGCAGGGTTGGAAGGCGATGCTTTCGGTGATGCGAAATGTAATATCGTGATCAACCCGACACTGCTCCGCCAGGGTTGGGATGACCACTGGGGTTACCTGAAGGCTCAAGGATATGCGGTTGTCATCGGTGAATTCGGCGGCAATATGGATTGGCCAAAAGGCAAAGCTAACTTGCGTGACCAAGCCCGCTACGGATATCTGACAGATAATACGACCGACGAACAATGGCAAAACGCCTTTGTGGATTACCTGATCGAAAAAGGCATTGCCGATACGATCTACTGGTCCATCAACCCGGAATCTGGCGATACCGGCGGCCTTTACACAACCCCCTACGACCCGGTTTCAAACACCAGCGGCTGGGGTGCATGGGGTCCTCTCGATGCTAGAAAAATGACCCTGGTACGCAGACTGTGGAATGTTCCTGTTGTTGCCGGGCCCACACTTACCCCAACGTTCACTCCAACTGCCTGCCCGAGTTGCCCAACGAACACGCCAACGCGCACACCAAGCCCGACCATCACGAATACGATCACCATGACCCCGGTCAATGGTACGTTGAAAGTACAACTCACTGGTGGCACGGATAACACTCAGCAGTCGGCAGTGAACCTTCGCGTTCGAAACATCGGCACCACTGCAGTATCCAATGTATCGATGCGCATCTACTTCACGCTTGATGGCTCGCAACCTGCATCTGCCTATGTGCTTGAAAAATACTACGATCAATCGAGCGCGGCAACGATCAGTGGGCCAACCCTTCTCTCTGGCTCAACGTACTACTTCACCATCAGCTACGGGACGGCCTCTCTTGCGGCTGGCAGTTCTTGGGATTTCAACACGGCCATCCATTTGAGTGGCTGGGGCAGCAATTACTCATCCAGCAATGACTGGTGGCGCGCCACCGGTACATTGCCCACCAGCTACACCGATTGGGCAACCATACCAGCCTATGTGAATGGCTCCATCTCTTGGGGCACGGAACCAGGCGGCAGTCCTGTGACACCGGTCACACCCACCAATACTTCGGTGACCCCGACTGCTACCTTCACACGTACACCCACTGCCACGTTCACAAATACACCTGTGACGAATACTCCCACGCGAACCAACACGCCTTCCATCACACCGACGGCTTCGCGGACCAATACGCCAAGCGCAACTCCATCTCGCACAAATACGCCATCGATCACACCGACCGCATCACGCACCAATACGCCTACCAATACACCCACCACTCCGACAACGGCTACTTGTAGCGTGACATACACCAACCAAAATGATTGGGGAAGTGGCTTTACGGCGAATGTGACCATCAAGAACAACGGTACGTCAGCAATCAATGGATGGACATTGACTTGGACGTTCGCTGGCAATCAAACCATCTCAAACCTGTGGAATGGTTCCTACACCCAAAGTGGGAAGAACGTTTCGGTAAAGGATCTGGGATACAACGCAAACATCCCTGCCAATGGCGGCTCTACCAATTTTGGTTTCAATGCCGGCTACAGCGGCACGAACGCCAACCCGACCAGCTTCTCGCTTAACGGAACGGCTTGTCAGTAACAGCATTCAACAAAGATTAAGCCTCTTCGATGCTGGACCAGTTGAAAGGTCCGAAAAGAATCGCATCGAAGAGGCGGATCATTCGAAAGGAGATCGAAGCGTCCAGATGATGTCCATGTAACCACCGCCTGTTATATCCATATTGCCCCCTGGCGCGGGGCAGGAAGATAACCCAAGGAGAAGAATATGTCTCGTACGATGAAAACAAGCTCGTTGTTTCTGACATTGCTGACGATCACCGTGTTGATCGCTGGCATGTTCCTCCCGACACAAACCGTGCAGGCCATAAGCACACCGTGGCTGAGTGTTTCGGGCAGGTATATCAAAGACCCGCAGGGCAATAATGTCGTTCTGCGCGGTGTCTCACTGGTCGATATTGGCGAGGTCAACCTTGGACGTACGCGCAATGCCGTCCAGTTGATCAATATGGCCACCAATGAATCGGATGGCTGGTACGCACGTGTGGTGCGTTTGCCGGTCTATCCGAATGCGATCGATAGTTCGCCCGGCTGGCTCGCGAACCCGGATGCTTATTTCAATAACCATCTCAACCCGGCCATCCAGAACTGTGTGGCACGCCAGATCTACTGCATCATTGACTGGCACTATATCAGCGATTACAACAACAGCACCGTTGATACGGCCACGCGGGCGTTCTGGAACTATGTGGCACCACGCTATGCCAATACCCCGAATGTGATCTTCGAGTTGTATAACGAACCGGTCAACCCTGATAACTGGACAACCTGGAAGCAATGGGCGCAACCCTGGGTGGATATCATCCGTTCGCATGCGCCGAACAACCTGATCTTGATCGGCGGGCCACGTTGGTCGCAGAATCTTTCCAGCGCGGCAAGCAGTCCATTCGTTGGAAACAACCTCGTATATGTTGCCCATATTTACCCAGAACACGGCGGACAAAGCAATTGGGATTCGTGGTTCGGCAATGCCGCGAACTCTGTTCCGTTCTTTGTCACTGAGTGGGGTTGGATACAGGGCGGTGCCACCCCAACGAGCGGCACACTTTCAGGCTATGGCATTCCGTTCAGCAACTATATGGAATCAAAAGGCTTGAGCTGGACCGCCTGGGTCTTCGACCAGTATTGGGATCCCAAAATGTGGGATGAGAACTGGAACCTGTTGGGCGGCGAAAACTACATGGGTGAGTACACCAAGCAACTGCTCTTCGACAAGCGCAACAACGGCCTGCCTGGTAGTGGAACTTCCACGAACACACCGGTACCTGCCTCACTCACAGCATCACGCACGAATACCCCGCCGGGACCGACCAATACAGCGGTCAGCGGCGGCGCTATAAAAGTGCAATTAAGTGGATCTGGCACTGATAATAACCAGCAGTCTGGCTTCAACCTACGCGTGCGCAACACGGGCGCCAGTGCCGTCTCTAACATCTCAATGCGCGTCTATTTCACGCTTGATGGTTCACAAGCCGCTTCCACTTATGTGCTTGAAAAGTATTACGATCAATCCAGCGCAGCGACTATCAGCGGGCCCACCCAATTGAGCGGTTCCACTTATTACTTCACTGTCAATTATGGTACTGCTTCACTTGCGGCCGGTGCCGCTTGGGATTTCAATACGGCCCTGCATTTGAATAACTGGGCCAGTAACTATTCATCCAGTAATGATTGGTGGCGTTCCACCGGCACTTTGCCCACCAGTTATACCGACTGGAGCAATATTCCCGCGTATGTAAGCGGTACACGTATCTGGGGAGTTGAACCCGGTGGTTCGACCTCGACTAACACACCGGTCCCGGCAACTGCAACAAAGACCAACACCCCGGTCGGACCAACGGCTACAAAGACGAACACCCCTATCGGCCCCACAGCAACACGCACGAACACATCCGTACCACCCACGGCTACATCCTCGGGCAGTGGCATCTGTTCAGTGACGTATACCAAATCCAATGATTGGGGAACCGGCTTTGGTGCGAATGTCACGATCAACAACACTGGTTCGTCCGCGATCAATGGCTGGACATTGACATGGACATTCGGAGGTAACCAAACAATTACCAATTTATGGAATGGAGCTTACACACAAAGTGGCGCGTCCGTCTCTGTAAAGGATTTGGGCTATAACGGCAACATCCCTGTCGGTGGCAATACCAGCTTTGGTTTCAATGCCAACTACACCGGCACAAACGCCAACCCGACCAACTTTGCGGTCAATGGATCGTCGTGCGGTGGCGGAGGCGGTCCCACTAACACTCCTATCAGCCCGACGGTTACACCTTCGCGCACGAATACACCCATCGGACCAACAGCCACACCGTCACGCACAAACACACCGATCCCACCCACTAATACCCCGGGTGGACCAACCAATACGCCCACATTCACACCGACTGCATCGGTGACTCCCACCAACCCACCAGCGGGAACGCATCTTGCAAACCCGTTTGTTGGTGCAACATTCTATAAGAACGTGGACTATGTCGCATCGGTTACCGCCGCAGGAAACACAGTGGGCGGCACGCTCGGCGCCAAGATGAAACAGGTCGCAAACTACCCGACCTTCGTCTGGCTCGATAGCATTGACGCGGTCAACGGCACAAACGGCTACGCACGCAGTCTCGCCAGTCACTTGGACCAGGCTCTCGCGCAGGGTGCCAACGCCATCGGCATCGTTGTCTACGATCTGCCCAATCGCGATTGTTCTGCTCTGGCTTCCAATGGTGAATTGCTGATCGCTAACAATGGCTTAAATCGTTACAAGACCGAATATATTGACGCGATCTACGCCACCGTCAGTCAGGCCAAATACGCAAACTTGCGCATCGTGATGGTGATCGAACCAGACTCTCTGCCGAACCTCATCACCAATTTGAGCTTCGCCAAGTGCTCTGAAGCACAATCCACTGGCGCATACGTTCAAGGCGTGCAGTATGCCATCGGCAAACTGCGCTCCATAAGCAATACCTACGCCTATATCGACGTAGCCCATGCCGCATGGCTTGGTTGGGATAGCAACTTCACTCCCTTCGTCAACTTGATCAAGGATATGGGCGCTGGTATCTCCGGCGGTAACAGCAAGGTTGATGGCTTTATCAGCAACACAGCCAACTACAACCCGGTCGATGAGCCGTTCATGGATGCGAACACACAAGTCGGTGGACAGCCCGTCCGCTCACTGCAGAGTTGGTACGATTGGAACATCTACATCGATGAACTCCCGTATCTTGCCGCGCTGAAAACTGCTCTCACCACCGGAGCCAATGCCTACCCGTCAGATATCGGCATGTTGATCGACACATCCCGCAACGGTTGGGGTGGCCCGAACCGGCCTACTGCCGCCAGCACCTCCACAGACTTGAAGACCTTCGTCATGGCAACCCGCGTTGACAAACGCAACCATAAAGGTAACTGGTGTAATCAAAGCGGCGCCGGTATCGGCGAACGCCCGACCGTCAATCCGGTCGCTGGCATCGAAGCGTATGTATGGGTCAAGCCTCCAGGTGAATCAGATGGTTCAAGCTCGCTCATCCCCATCGGCCCAGATAACCCCGGCGGCAAGGGCTTCGACCGCATGTGTGACCCGACCTATACAGGCAACACATTGAATGGCAACACATTGACGAATGCCCTGCCCAACGCGCCGGTCTCCGGTCGCTGGTTCGAGGCACAGTTCGAAGAACTGGTCGCCAACGCCTACCCGCCATTCCCATAGGTCAATCTCGTTTGACACAGTACGTTGTACGTTCGTGATCTTGTAGTACAACACACTGCAAAGCAACAAAAAAGCGGACATGGTTTTCAGCCGTGTCCGCTTTTTTCGCCTCTGCTATAATCTTATCTATGATTCTCGTTACCGGCGCTACCGGGTTTATCGGACGCGTCCTCGTGCGCCACCTCACCGAAACAGGACAACAAGTCCGCGTATTGCTTCGTCCATCCCCTCAGTCACCACGCCTGCCCAAAGGCGTTCCCGTGGAAGTGGCAGTGGTGAGTCTCAACGATGAGCGTGGTCTGCGCGCTGCCTTTCGCGGTGTGAATCAGGTCTATCATCTCGCCAGCGCCGCATCTCAGGGACGCCGAGGCAATCTTCTCACTGCAGATATCGAAGGCACGCGTACGCTCGCACAAGTTGCCGCAAGCTCAGATGTGGAACGATTCGTTTTCCTCAGTCATCTCGGTGCAGACCGTGCATCCGCATTCCCTGTTCAAAAATCAAAAGGCATTGCCGAGGAACACATCCGCAAGAGCGGAGTTCCCCACACCATCATCCGCTCATCCGTTGTGTTTGGCCCTGATGATGGCTTCACATCTTCACTGGCATATATTCTTCGTTACACACCCGGTATCGTCCCACTCCCAGGCGGAGGAAAAACACTGCTCCAACCGCTTTGGGTGGAAGACCTTGTCACCTGTTTGATCTGGACATTGCAAAACCCAGAGATGGTCAATCAGACATACGAGATCGGTGGCGGTGAATATTTCACTTTGCGACAAGTCGTTGAAACCATCATGAGCGTTACACATACGCGTCGGCTGATCGTGCCGCTCCCACCGCCTTACATGCGTGTCCTCGTCGTATTACTGGATTCGTTTGCACATCACCTCAATGCGTCCACCTATTGGCTCGATTATGTCGCCGTCAATCGCACCTGTCCCGTTGAAAATTTGCCGCGCACATTCGGCCTCATGCCCGCACGCTTTGCCTATCGCCTAAATTACCTCGAACGCAAACCCCGCGCACACAGGAGTCCAGAAACCTTCCGCCCTTCGCGTTAAATTCAAAATCACCTTCGTGTTTAAGAAATTCGCATCTAATCTGACCTTATGCCTGCTCCTTTCATCCGATTACTTGAATCTCCCGAAGACATGACCCTCGTCGAAGAACTGCAACGTGCCGTCTGGCCCGGCAGTGAAACCGACGTTGTCCCCGCGCATATCTTCATCACAGCCGTTCACAATGGTGGCTTTGTCCTTGGTGCATTCGTCGAAGAAGAACTCATTGGCTTCGTGTTTGGTTTCCCCGGCCTCGATTTCATACCCGATGGCCCACGTCCCAAGCACTGCTCTCACATGCTAGGCATCCACCCTGAGCACCGCGATTCAGGCGTCGGCTTTATGTTGAAGCGCGCCCAATGGCAAATGGTCCGCAAGCAGGGCATCGATCACATCACGTGGACGTATGATCCGCTTTTGAGTCGTAATGCGTATCTCAACATCACAAAGCTTGGTGCGGTCTGTAACACCTATCGTCGCGCTGAATACGGTGACATGCGCGATGGATTGAACGCTGGCCTGCCCTCTGACCGCCTGCAAGTGGATTGGTGGGTCAACACCCGCCGCGTTCAAACGAGACTCGGCAAACGAGCGCGCCGCCCACTGAAACTGGACCACTTCTCGAAGGCCGAGCTCCACCCCTTCTACACGCCTCTTCGTTCAACTCCAAACCTGATCCGCCCACCCGAACATTTCTCCACGCTGGAAGGCCCACTTCTGCTCGCTGAGATTCCATCTGATTTCAACGCCATCAAAGAAGCAGACTTCGCCCTTGCACGCGATTGGCGGTTCTTCTCGCGCGAAGTTTTCGAAACCACCTTCGATGCCAACTACATCATCACCGATTTCATCTATGAAAATGGCCGAAGTTTCTACGTGCTCACCAACGGGGAAAGCACATTAGAGTAGGGGCGGGGTACTCCCGCCCAAAGGCAGTGGGCAACTCAGTAACCAACCGAAAAGGATTCCGTCTTAATAACGCATGAAGAATCCGAGACCCGATATCGAAAACTGGTGGGCTGTTGAGGCGATGATCGCATCCTACAATCATGTGTATCACGTCATCTACAAGACAAAATACAAAGCACTCGGCCCCATCGGCGTATCGATCTATGATGGTGCACCGATCGCGTCCTTTCAATACGAGTTCCTCGCCCTAAGCGCAGACACTGCATCCGTGATCAAAGCAGTACAAGACTACCCCATCTCCGACGACAAACAATACATCATCGACGTATTTCATCCCACGCCTTCCAGCGCGACCTTGAAAGAACAATATTCAAAGTCTTCTTACGAGTTCGTGCGTACTGGCCCCATCCTCGGGCTGGAACTCCCCATCAAAGCCACCACTATTCCCAACAACGTACACGAGGCCAAAACCATACAAGATGCCGAAATCGCCAATCACAACCTCATCACAGAAGGCGAGCGCATCTACGTGCCAACTTTGCTCGATAAAAACATTCACTCCTTTTATGTGGAACATGAAGGCGAGTCTGTTGGGTGGCTCCAACTGGTGACAGTTAAGCCCGGTATCGGTTATATTAACCAACTATATGTTCTTAAAGACTATCGCAACCGCAAATACGGCACGGCGCTCGTCCAGCACGCGCACGCATTTGCCATCCAACACGGACTGAAACATATGGTATTGATCCCCTCAGACCAAGCCATGCACTTATACCGACGTTTGGGCTACAGCCCATTGCTATATTTCACGGCATTTCGTCCCAGCGGCGGTTGGCATGAATAAATTACGCATCGGCGTCATCCTACCGGACGAAATGGCCCCCGCATGGATCTGTTCCATGTTGGAGCGTATTAAGAGCTCACATCACGCCGAGATCGCGGGGCTGGCATTTGCCGACCCATCCCGCCGTGAAGAAATCCCCACCAACAAACAATACGAACTGCAATTCAGCCTCGACAAGAAATTCTTCAACCCCGAACCCAACCCGTGGAAGCCCAGCGACGTCCGCAAGATATTGCAAAACACGCAGGCCCTCGGCGCAGACCTGCACGAACGCATCTCACGCTTCCGCGCCATGCGCCTCGATCTATTGCTCAACCTCAGCCTCGAGGATATGCCCAAGTCCCTGCTCAATGTGGCACGCTTCGGTGCCTGGTCATTGCGATGTAACGACGTCCGCGTGACGGCCCGTAGTGAGATCGGCTGGCTGGAAGTGCTAAATGATGTCCCTGTGATGGAATGCGGTATCGAGATCTCGCATGAAGATACCACGCACGTATTTACAGGCTCGGTCATTGCCACGAACCCATCCTCGATCACCTTGAATCAAAAGACATTTTTCTGGCGCGCATCACACGTGATACCACGCGCCTTCCGTCAATTGCATACCAAAGGCGAACAAGAATTCTTCGCCCAAACCAAACCCGCCGTTCCTGCTCAGAAAGCAGAGATACCCACGAACGCACAATGCACTGTACTTGCACAGAAGCAAGCGTTACAAATCTCAGAGAATAAAATATACCGCCGCATCATTCATCAACCCTGGTCGTTGATGGCAGGCAAAAGAGCGGAGGGAGAGTCATTCGATTGGGGCAGACTCAAACTCAAGGTTCCGCCCGGAGACGTGTTTTGGGCAGACCCGTTCATCCTGAAGAAGCAGGATAAGTCCTATTTATTTTTCGAAGAATATGTACGCAAGACCGATCTCGGTCGCATCGTATATGCCCTCATTGACGAAAATGGTGAGATCGGCGAGCCGCAGGTCGCGTTGGAACGTCCGTATCATCTTTCGTATCCGTTCCTCTTCGAACATCGCGGCGAGTTTTACATGATCCCCGAAACAGCGCAGAACCGCGCGATCGAGGCTTATCGTTGCGTGCGCTTCCCCGATCAGTGGGAGTTTCACAAAACGCTCATGCCCGATGTGCGGGCCATGGACACGACGCTTCTCGAACATGCGATGCGCTGGTGGATGTTCGTGAACATCGCGCACGAGGGCGGCTCCACGTGGGATGAACTGCATGTGTTCTATTCGGATGACCCTCTGACGAACAACTGGACTCCACACCCGATGAATCCCGTTGTCTCGGATGTGCGCTCTGCCCGCCCAGCCGGTCGCATCTTTCGCAGAGACGGCGGACTCATTCGCCCTTCACAGGATTCTTCGCTGAGATATGGGTACGCGGTCAACTTTAACCGCATCACCAAGCTGACGACCCACGAATACGAAGAGGAACTCGTCGAACGCATCGAACCGCCTGATGAAAGCATCCTTGCCGTGCATACCTATAATGCATCAGGGGATCTCATTGTGGTGGATGCTTTGTTGAAGAGATAGTTGACGATTTACCTAACGGGAACTTCGTAGATGGAAGTCGGCGCCCATAAACAGTTGGGCGGTTCAGGGAAACAGCATATGACAGATTCACTTAACACGCAGTTGGAAAACGACGATACCAAATTGCTCTATGATTTCTTAACCGCTGACGGATGGAAAACTTATCCACTCAAAGAAGGAACTACTGGGTTTGTCTATCGAAGCATCTTTGCAACGCTCAAAATCGAATTTCAAAAAAGGTGCATTTTTTATCAATTTGAAGAAGGTGAAATGAAATCTTTAGTGCAAATCGACTATCAGAGCAAGCTTCCAGAATTACTTGGAATGATTACAGCCGACAAGAGCAATCTCTCTTCAGGTCAATATGGAAGACATCTCAAGAAAATTATTGAAAATTTCCCGAATATTTATTATTTTACTGGTGAAAAATATGTATTACTTATAAACAAAGATTAATGAAGTAGCATAAAAAGCAAAATGATTCTCATAGCTTTATGCTCATCTATATACACTAAGGAATCATACAAACTTAGCTAATTTTCCCAGTAGTTAGGAAAACCCGCCCACCGATGAACAGCACTATCAAGGTGAAGAAAAAAAACCAAGAAGAAAAAAGTCGCATCATGCCTGAACACGGGTATGCTTGGCTTCAAGTTTTTCCCTGCCCCCCAAGCAGAGACCACGCACGGCCATAAGTCCGCTAACAGAAACCGTTGTGTGGTTCCTTCTAACCAATAATTAAGAAATGATGATGTAAATTTGCATGAGTAATAATTATCTCCGCCAAAACGGCCAATTTGCGCTGGATGTTTTTCCAGGAGCAATCATCCTAGTTGATGAAAATCACATCATCAAATTCATAAACCCTGCTGCTGTTCGTCTTTTCCAAATTTCAAATGTTGATACTTTTTTAGAAAATTCATTTTCTTCTTTTCCTGGTGGTTCGGGGTTAACGACTTATTTACAGAGAGTCGATTATCACAATCGCGTAAACGAAGTCTCAGCACATAAGACCCCCATTCCACAACCTAACGATGAACAAAAATGGTCAACAACTGTCAATGGTCATTTTTTCAACTTTTGCACTATACCAATGCATGATGAGCAGAATCAAGATTGTGGTTTTATCATTTGGGTTGACGAATGGACTGGTGAGCGCAAAGCTACCGAATTGCTTCACGCGCTGTTTTCCGAACTTCTTACACCACTTCATTCTATTCTTGGGTTTTCGGAATTGCTTCTACAAGAAAATACACCCAACACATTGACAACAGAGCAACGAGAATGGGCAACAGCGATAAAGGATAGGGCCAAAAAACTTGTAGAACTCCGCGAATCTATTATCGAAGAATCTAAGAAGCAAGAAAGATAAAGTAGTGCGCAAAATAAAAACCACCCAACAAAGCATCACCGAAAATCATAGGGGTAATAGGGAATTCTGCGGCTCGAGTTTTTCTGCTCACCGGAGAGTCCGCCTCACCCAAATTCCGCTAACGTAAGCCGTTAAGCGCTTAGTTGAGCGATTGAAAAAAAGTAACGATTTTTACACCACTCACATAATATTACAACTTGCTACCATGCTAACCTTGAATGATTTTCTAACATATGCAATAAAAGAAATCCCATCAAACGAAATACCTAGTTTCATTCTGTATGCCATCCGTGTTTATACTGGCACAGTTTTAAGTGGGTCGGAGATAATGTGCAGGGCATTTGCGCTATATCCAGAAGCACAGAATTGGGCGCAGAATTGTTATTTAACAACTTCGGCTTGGGAAGAAAGCTTTAGAACAATAGAAACTAATTGTTCAAGTTCTGCTGGTAATATGATTGAGATATGTAATTGCATCTTGCTGGAGTTAGTCCCTATCATTTCTCAAAGTAATGTTATTTGCGAAAAGATTCCGTCTATTCATTTATCAGAAGAGGCAGACAATAAAGTATTTGATGTGTTAAAGTTAGGGCTAGTGCATTTGGCGAATGTGTCACTCGAACTTAAACAGCAAGATTTGTCTTGGTTAAAAGAATTTATGAGTCAAGAAATATCTAATAGATAGCAAAAAACTGCCTACCGATGAATAGCAGTGTCAAGGGGTAAGAGAAAAACAGAAAGAAAAAGGTCTCAACATTCTGCCAACAAGCTACTGAAACCGCTACTGCAAAACATCGATAAACCACAAAGACGCCTTTTCAGGCGTCTTTGTGTGTTGGATGGCGGGTAAGGAGACCCGAGGAAATTTTGAAAGGTTAACTCATATAGGTATTGTTGCGATTGTTGTTTTGTCCCTGTCCCTGCGCGTTCATGCCGATGGGATGATACGTCGGCTCGTTGTAAGTAGGACGGGCAGGAGCAGCGGCCACAGGCTTGGGCGCTGGGCGTGGGAACGACGGGGTGGGGTTACGGTAAGCGTCGTTATTAGGGGTGTAAGCAGGTTTGTTGTACGCTGGTTTGTTTTGGTATTGGGTCTGACGTTCATCCGCCATCGAGAAGATGCGGTCGCCAGCCACCGAGAAGGTATTGATAAGAAGAACGCGGATGGCAAGCACCATCACGGCCACTATGATCGGTACAACCTTGGTCATGGTGGCTTGGCCGAGCAACACACCACCTTCAGCGCTATGCTTCATGATCGCCACAGAGACTCCCCACCAGGTGAGCGACGCATTGAACGCTGCCGCGAGGAACCAGGCACCTAGAAGGTACCAGACCTCGGCGGGCTCGTTGCGTCCCTGTTCGGGGGTGAAGATACGAGCGATCCCGGCAAAGTCAATGCCACAGAAGGCAAAGGCAAGGATAGTGGCCCATTTGAACGGACCAAAGGACAAATCCCCAAGCACATCGTGTAGCGCAAAAGAAGTGCTGGAGAAATTAAATGCCTCAAACGCCAAAAGGGCAGTGAGGATGATCCCGCCAAAGATCAAACCCCGTTTAACGGCGGCCTTTTGAAGCAAAGGTGACATATTGATGGATACAGAACGGTTCATTTGAGCCTCCTGTGGTTCTGGGAACCACGAACAACAACAAGTAACGATAGTTAGATAATAGAACACATGTTCTATTTTGTCAAGAGGCAAACCATTAAAATCTCATAATCCCCCTTTTACAGCGGCGACCGCCTCATGAGGCGGTCGCCGTCTTTATTATTTGGTTAAGCTGTTATGAACCGCATCGAGCGATTGCAAGGCTGTCAGGTTGCGCCACGGCCATGCGCTCTTCATACGGTGAGGATCATCGAAGAAATTGCGGGCGAAGGTTAAGTGAAAACCGTCCTTGCTGAGGCCGTGATCAGGCAAAGGCTGAACCGCCACCCAGAAATTCCACATGGGGATGTCATATTCGTAGGCGAGCTTGGCAACTGTCGCATTGATGGCATTGTCGCCTTCGAGGTTATCGGCCTTGGTGGCAATGATCGGCACAGCGCCTGATGCAATAATACGGTCAAGCACAATACGCATATACTTCTCATATTCCTGTTCGGGCTTTTGCGACCACCAGGTTTCCATGCTCACAAACACAATGGATGGTTTCCACAAACGCAATTCACAATCGAGAGGTGATTCGTTGGCGTTGCATACCTTACGGTCCGCGCGTAGAGGGGAGATCACCGCCGCGGCATTGAAGCCTCCCTTCACGGCCACACTAACACGCGAGTAAGAACCTTGGTAATAATCAATGGTCGGTTGCAAGTAGGCGTACTCTGTGCCAAGGCTGTATTCATCTGGCTTCTCATACACTGAGAGAAAATACGAAGATACATTCTGGCAATCACCGATCACGGAGAAATGTTTGGGGTCGGTACCAAGCTCCAAGCCACGCTGATACACATCGCGCATGGCGTCACTCACACCAGACGGAACAACAGGCATTTTCATCCATGCATCTTTCTCGAGGGGTGGCTTGGGTGTAACGGTCGTTGTTGGTGTGGATGGAATGGTTTCAGTGTCAGTCACAGCTTGTTGGACAGAGTCAACTGTCGGCTGGGTTTGAAGCGAAACGCCTGTATCTGCCACAGGCTCGGCTGTTGTCGAAACTTGTCCACTGGAACAAGCTGTCAACAACGTCAATATCAATAAGAGGAATAAAGTTTTTTGTTTCATAGTCCTATTTACAATGTATTTGAATGGCCTCGGCGATCTTGCTCGCAAGCAGTGATTCGCCGTGAGGTGTCAGGTGGATCGCGCTATTGGTAAACTCGCTCGGAGGGAGGATATCCCAAAGATCGAGATACAGTTTGTCATGCGCCGAAGTATATTCATTCATTACGTTTCGATATTCGTCATATGCCCAGCGCGGATAAAAGAAGTTATAACGAAGGTCGCTGTTGATGCCTTGACTGATAAGTATCGGTTCGTTGACGAGCAAAGTTGGAACCTGTGTAGCAGACATCATCGCGTCGAGCACGTCCAACGCCAAAGCATCGCGTAAATTCGATTTTTGTATAAGGCCGTGATACTCAAGCTCGTTGCCGAGATCAGTCTGCGCGCGCTCATACTTTTCTGGATAGACCTGGTCGATGCCGGTCGATGCCCACAATGCACCGTCAATCTGGAGTCTGAGCAGGTCAGCGATATTGCGCCTCTGACTCACGAAGGTCTGCTCCCATTTCGACGGCTTGACCAACACTGGATCGTTTGTATCGGCGTTCAACTCATATTTAAAGATGAGTTGGCGGACTCGTTCGGCGTTATTGGCAACCAAAGGCGAGGTTAGTTGTTTGTCGCGCGGCATGGACTCGAGTGTGGTCAACACAACGACCATATCAGGCTGATATTGCAGAGCCTGATCGAACAGCATCAAATCCTTGGTCAACGAGATGGTCGGATACCCAAGGTTATAGGTGCGGACGTTTTTATTGCAGGCAGTGATCGAGTTTGCGTTGAGCTGACCTGCCAAGGTTTGTTCAGGTGTGAGCAGTGTACCCCACACAGATGAATCGCCAATAAGAATTACACGATATTCATCTGGAGCTTTTTTGGTACCTGAAATGATATGGGATGCAAACATCGCATCAAGATTGTACAGGCTGATGTTATAGGACTCACGTGTTTCACCAAAAGGGAAACGTTCGCGCCCGGGAAACACTTTGTTGTATAGCGATAGCTGTCCCAGTGCTTCAGGTTTCACAAAAATGAATGCAAAGTTGAACAAGGCGAACAAGATACCTGCCTTGAGAATAGCCCTGAATATATTGATTGATGACTTATTTTGTTCCATGAGTTTATTTTCGTATTGAGGCAAACCCCAGCCCATTCGGGCCAACATGTGTACCAATGACAGTTGTCACATTGACCATGAGGATATCGCGCGGCACGGATTGGCTGGCTTTTTGCATAAGGGCATTTAAAAATTCCTTTGCACGGGCTTCTGCGCCTGTATGAAGGATCACTAACTTTTCGAGTTTACCTTGCTGTATGAGTAGATTCAATATCCGTTCGTTAGCTTGTTTAGTAGTGCGTACAGCGGCAATGGGCTTGACTTCTCCGTTGATCAATTCGATCAATGGCTTGATGGAAAGCAAACCTCCCAACGCGGCAACCGCACCGGGGACACGTCCGCTTCGTTTGAGGTTTTCCAGAGTATCCAAAGCGGCATAGACCTTGAGACGTTTGCGTGCAGATTCTACTGCGCTTAGGGCGGCTAGCAATCCATTCTCTGCGGCTTCGGCGGCGGCAAGGACTTGAAAACCAAGTCCAAGAGAAAGAGAACCGCTATCAATCACTGTGACCTTGTTCAGAAAATCCTGTGCGGCCTGACGGGCCGAATTGACGATGGTGGTTAACTGTCCTGCTGGGTGAATGGAAAGGATGTGGTCACAGCCACGTTTGAGGAGAGAATCGTATCGGGCTGAGAAATCGCCTATTGAGGGCGCGGCAGTTGTCGGCGGGGTTTGAAGCGAGGGAAGTCGTTTGTAGAAATCATCGCGCGAGATACTAATGCCATCTATGTATTCTTTTCCATCCAATACTAAAACGGACGGAATCACCTCGAGTTCGTATTGCTCAACGAGAAAGGATGGGATATCCGATGTTGAATCTGTGACGATACCGATCTTCATTTTGATTTCTCCCGGTCGAGCCAGAGTTCCCGATATTGACGATTCCAATCGATGAGGAAGCGGAAGGCAATAACAATGCCACCCACCAACGCAACCCAAAGTTCAATGCCACGCAAATTGAAAAGCCAAAAGAGGGGTGTAATGAGGATGCCTGTAAAAATACTGGCACGCGCACCATGATGAATGGCGATCGTGAGAAGAAGCAACAAACCAAGGCCGATGATGAACGCGAACCAATTGACTGCGAGAAGCGCCCCGCCAAAAGTTGCCAGCCCCATGCCACCACGGAATTGCGCAAAGAGCGGCCAACAATGACCAATGACCGCACATGCGGCAGTGATGGCAACAAGCCACGTTGTGTCTGTAAATCGAAATGCAAGATACGCGGGGATAAATCCCTTTGCGACATCAAGGATCAACACCAATGCGCCCCATCCAAAACCAGCCTGTCGAATTGTATTCGTCGTTGTAGCATGACCAGAGCCAGCATCGCGCACGTCTACGTTTTTGACGTAGCGTGTCACCCAAATAGAAAAGGGAAGTGAACCTGAGATATAGCCGAGAACTGGGAAAAGAAAGGAAAGCACGTTCATGGATTTGCGAGTATAGCATGACAAAAAGAAAACGCCCGATGAAAAATCATCGGGCAGGATTTTTTCAGCTTACGAATCCGCTAGTTGCAAGCTGGATGCGCCTATTCCATTAATTCAATATGGAAGGCTCTTCTTATTCGCGCTCCATAGCTGTCAGCCACGGGCGAACTTCATAGATCAGCAAACCAGATTGCACCGCAGGATCTGAAGCGGCAAACGCATCCAATTCTTCTTGTGATACGTCTTTTGTCGCAACCATCATCCCACCTGCATCGGGCAACAGGAAGGGTCCGCCCAGTTCAAGCTTCCCCTGCTCATGGAGTTTCAAATAATGCTGAACGTGTTGGCCTATTCCATCCTGTTCTCTAAAGTCAACACCATATTCCCATTTAGGGCCAGGGCTGTGGAACACAACGTAATGAATTGGGCGTGATGTTTCAGGCATAGGTCCTCTTATCTTTTACTTGAATGTATTTACCCAGGTTTATATCCAAGGAGCATTTTGACCTGAATATCGGAACTAAACACGATTGCTTCGTTCCGTTTCAGCGAGTCTGCAAGCGCCTGCTTAATTCTTTCGATGCCTGTATCATAAACCTCTTTACTGACCAGTGCCAGTTGTGAAGTCGCATTTTGCTTCAAGAACGGGTCATGCAGAACACTTCCACCTACATGGACATTTAAAATGTGCTCTACAGTCCGTGATGAGATATCTTCAAAACCATCATCATGCATCCACTTGAGCACAGAACTTCCAGCAGGATAACGGCGTAGGTCGGTATCATACACACCATCAAAGTAATTGTAGATATACCAATTCGTTGTCCCATTGTGTGGATCGTGTCCAATAGTTGCCAAAGCGCCACCCGGTTTCAATACGCGGAACGCTTCTGCGATGAACGCACGATGATCGCCGAAATGGTGAATGGCATCTACAGAATAGAGCAGATCAAACGTATTATCCCGATACGGAAGTTGTACAGCCGAACCGCGCGTCAATTCCAACGAAGCAGGCTGTCTCTTCGCCTGTTGGATCATGCCTAACGAATAATCCAAGCCGAATAAATTGGCTGTTACTTGATGAAGCAAATTGAGCCAATGGCCTGTGCCACTTCCCACTTCAAGAAAGATTCCGTCCTTGTATTGGCCCGCAAGCGTTAGCAATGCCTGGCCACGTTCCCAATTCTGGGAAGTGGGATAACGCTGGTTGTAATCGGATGCGATCTTATCGTAATCTAGAACTAGTTTTTTCATATATTTTTTGAATCGTTAACGGCGGGGTTTCTTACGCACTTTTCCAGTTTGTGAGTTCACATCAAAACTTCATATTTCCAGTAAAATCGTGCCCATGATGAAGATAAATCCACCCTTTGACCCGGCAGGTGAAACCTACCAGCAAACCCGTATTTCCCACTGGGACACTATCGCCCGCAAGCGCGATTCCTGGGAAGGACTTGGCATTTGGTATCACCGCCGCCTGACAGAACTCTATCGTTTTTATGTATCCCCCAATTCGAGCGTCCTCGAGATCGGTTGCGCCAATGGACAGCTCCTCGCTAACTTAAACCCATCGCGCGGTGTGGGTGTTGATTTCTCCGCAGAAATGATCGAACGCGCAAAGAAGAAGCATCCCAACCTCGAATTCATCCATGCAGACGCACACGACCTTTCTGCACTCAACGAAACATTCGATGTCATCATCCTCTCCGACCTTGTGAATGATCTGTGGGATGTACAACGCGTCTTTGAGCAGATCAAACGCCTCTCACATCCACGTACACGTGTCATCATCAATTTTTACAGCCGTCTCTGGCAACTTACACTTGGCACCGCACAGGCATTGAATCTCGCCACACCTAATCTCTACCAAAACTGGCTCACACGGGAAGATGTCAATTCACTGCTACAACTGGCGGGCTTTGAAACCATCCGTACTTCGCAAGAAGTTCTTTGGCCGCTCCCATTAGGTGGATTAGGGAATCGCTTCCTTGTTCGCTTATGGCCGTTCAATCATTTCGCGTTGTCCAACCTCGTGATCGCACGTCCACAGCCAGTTCGGGCGAAAGAGCCGAAGGTATCCGTTGTCATTGCGGCAAGAAATGAATCGGGCAACATCAAAGCCCTTTTCGAGCGAACTCCCAAAATGGGACGTGAGACCGAGATCGTCTTTGTAGAGGGACATTCCAAAGATGACACGTACGCCGCAATCGAACGTGAGATCGCCGCGCATCCTTCCACCCCAAGCCTGCTTCTCAAACAACCGGGCGTTGGCAAAGCTGACGCCATTCGCGTCGGCTTCGAGAAAGCCACTGGCGATATCCTCATGATCCTCGATGCAGATATGACCGTCCCGCCCGAAGACCTGACACGTTTCTACGAAGCGCTGGTTTCTGGCACCGGCGAATTTATCAATGGTGTACGCCTTATTTACCCAATGGAAAAAGAAGCCATGCAAACCCTGAACTTCTTTGGGAATAAATTTTTCAGCATGGCATTCTCATGGTTGTTAGGGCAACCCATCAAAGACACACTGTGCGGTACAAAGGTTATGTATAAAACAGAGTATGAGAAGATCGCCACCAACCGCTCTTACTTTGGAGACTTCGACCCCTTTGGTGATTTCGACCTAATCTTCGGTGCGGCAAAACTTAACCTAAAGATTGTCGATCTCCCCATCCGCTACCGCGAACGTACTTACGGCTCCACCAACATCTCCCGCTGGAAACACGGACTTTTACTCCTTCGCATGGTCACCTTTGCGGCTAGGCGAATTAAGTTCATATAAAGCAAAACAGAGCGCTAATCGGCGCTCTGTTTTCTCTACGGGCATTGCCGTTCGCCTTCCTGTGGCACATACAAAGCAATTCCGTCTTCAGGGTAAGAACTATCCAATCGGTAATTACACAGGATACTCTTCATGATGTGCCTTGCCCATACATTATTTTCATCGCTAAATTCACGCCTGCGTGAATAGATACTGTAATTCAAGGGGTCTACAACGATAAGGGCAAAACGCTGTTTCTCCATATCTGTCTGAAAAAGAGCCAGATACTTCGTGTTGTTTGCCATTGCTATTTCCATCAGGTCTTCACGCTCATATTCAGGGACAAGTGTAACGTCTTTCAACATGTGCATGGAAATCAATTGTCTCTGCGTGATGAACAGGGTTTCTCCACCTTTGGCATTGACATCATCCACATGCGTTTGCAAAGCAGAAAGTACAGATTGGGTTCGGACAACATCGTATGTTTTTATCCCTGCATTGGAGCCCAACTGCGACCATACAGGCACGATGAACAGCAATACAACAACCAACCAATGCAAATAGACAGGCTCATCAAACTGTCCGTCTTCACGGCGATAACGTGCAAAAGTCAAATATCCAGCTACGAGTAACAACAAAACCCAATAACCATCAAAGTTATGCAAATCCGCTCCGCCACCGATTTTGAGACTCACAACAAGCCCACCGATAAATAACGCAAGTAGGGCGGCAAAGAGAGCGAGTAACCGGATCGGGTGCCAGCTATTTCTTCGGCCCCGCAAAGCCAAATATAGAACCAGCCACATTGCCAACGAGGCCAATACAGCCGCTGGCAAAACGCCAAGAAAATAGGAAGCATTCGGCAACAACCTGTACCACAACAAATTTGATGAAAGACTTGTGTAAAAAAGCTCCGCAGAAACACCGGAAATCACAATGTATACTCTTTGCGAAATAAATGCTGTCAAAGTGCCGACAATAAACCAAAGAGTGGGCTTGAGTGAATATCCCCATATATTTTTGCCCGTAAAGGGAACCTCTAACAAATACAAAACTGCCGCGATCACACCGGGCATGGGATACCAATTTACACGACTCCATCCGCACCAGATCGAAGCGATCAAAACTACAAGCCAATTCTTTCGATCATCCTGACTCGAGAATCCATATAACAAAAGGATTACTGGGATGGCAAGA
This sequence comes from Candidatus Defluviilinea proxima, assembly GCA_016721115.1. Lineage (NCBI taxonomy): Bacteria > Bacillati > Chloroflexota > Anaerolineae > Anaerolineales > Candidatus Villigracilaceae > Candidatus Defluviilinea > Candidatus Defluviilinea proxima. The sequence continues at coordinate 1,238,793 of JADKIW010000001.1, read as the reverse complement.
TGAAAATACAACGGACCCATGAACAAGTACAGGAACATCCACAAAGCGACAAACCATCGAATCACCTTTCCTGTCACTGACAAACGCTTCATCATTGCAGGGACAACTGCCGCAACCAAAACAAGCCGGAGCACTACCTGCCAGAGTCTATGAACCCATAACGGGGCTTCGACCAGATATGGAAATGATAGCAACAGATGCAATGTGGGATGTAATATAGGCCATGGATATTCTTGTCCATAAACGTGTTTGGAGAAAAAGAGTGACGGATAATAATAACGACTGGTCTCAGACCACCCCATTGCAAAGGGGTAGTTTGTCACATAAGAGAATTGCACAGCCAACAAATGAAAAACTGTCTGGAACAGCACAACAGCCAGTAAAGATGCAAACCACGCAACATCACGCCGAATAGTTTTTATTGCAAACAACCCAAGCAGGCTGAAATACCAAAAGATAAGGAAACGGATCCAGCCTTCATCGCCAAACAAGTTTCGGACGGATGGAAGCATGAAGACAACTGTGTATCCGATAATGGATATAACTAGAAGAGGCCAACCAACCCAACGAAATTTTTCTGCGAAGCGTTCAGAAGATTCAGCAACAGCGAGGAGTCGCTCTTTGAGGCGAGACCAGGACAAGGTCCAGGCAAGAAGCGGGGTGAGTCCCAATAAGAATAGCCCCGCGAGGAGGCCAATCCATGATGGGCGAGTGAAGACGTCAATTTCCAATGAACGGCCAAGGTTAATGGATTGCCAAATAGAGAGAAACGGAAGAGCCGCGCTTGCGAGGAAGACGGCTCTCCAAAAGGTTTCGCGCGAGGGCAGAGTGATGTTCATTTATTGAACAGAGAATTCCTTGAGGGCGGCGATCACACTCTTTTGTTCTTCATCGGTCATGTTGGTATAGAACGGGAGACGCAGGAGTTGGTCACTGACGCGTTCAGTAACAGGACAATCGCCTTCCTTGCCGCCGAATTTTTCTCCCATGGGCGAGAGGTGCAACGGCAAATAATGAAAGACAGCTTGAATGCCACGCTCCTTGAGATGAGCGATGGCGGCTTGTCGTTTTTCGAGATTTGGAAAAAGAATGTAGAACATGTGGTAACTTTGGTTGCAATGCGCAGGGACAAAGGGCATCTGTATGTGATTTTCCTCAGCCCATGATCCGAGTTCTTTGTAATAGGTTTCCCAAATCCGTTGGCGTGATGATTGAATCTCTTCACGCTCTTCCAATTGTGCTAACAGAAATGCCGCAAGCATATCGGAGGGAAGATAACTCGAGCCGACGTTGACCCACGTGTATTTATCCACCTGCCCACGGAAGAAACGACTGCGGTTGGTTCCCTTCTCGCGCAGGATCTCAGCATCTTCAATATATTTTGAATCATTGATAAGGAGCGCGCCACCTTCACCAGATGTGAAGTTCTTAGTTTCATGGAAACTTTGTGTCGCCATCACTCCAAATGTTCCGAGTTGTTTGCCTTTGTACTTACCGAACAAACCATGCGCATTATCTTCGATGACAGGGATATTGTGACGATTTGCAATCTCCATAATCGCGTCCATTTCACAGGAAACACCAGCGTAATGAACAACGACAATGGCACGTGTTCGCGGTGTAATCAAAGCTTCGAGCTTGGATTCATCAAGGTTGAGTGTATCAGGTCGAACGTCGGCAAAGACCGGCTTGGCGTTGCGCAAAACAAAGGCGTTGACCGTGGAGACGAACGTGAACGAGGGGACAATCACTTCGTCCCCATCTTTTAAATCCAAAAGAAGGGCAGACATTTCCAATGCATGTGTACAGGATGTAGTCAACAAAGCTTTAGGAACACCAACGGTTTCTTCGAGCAAAACATGAACCTTTTTAGTAAAGTACCCATCACCAGAGATGTGACCTCTTTGCAAAGATTCCTGCATATATTCGGCCTCTTTGCCAATCTTGGTCGGTTTGTTGAATGAAATGGACATGATGTTCTCCAAGTTTATTCAGGGATCCACACAGTAGCGGAACCTGCAAGACAGACTTCGTTCTGCTCGTTCAGGATAGTTGTATCCAAGACGAGGCGGCGTTTTTCGGTCAACACTTCAGTAACCTTCACCTGAACCTTGACCGTTGTATCCACATATACTGGCCGTTTGAAAACAGAATTTTGCGAAATATAAATAGTGCCCTGTCCAGGAAAGTCCATACCTAGGACCTTCGAGAGCAAACCTGCAAGGAAGGCCCCATGCACAATACGTTTTTTGAAGAATGAACCTTCAGCAAATGCTGTGTCAAGATGGACAGGATTAAGGTCACCGACAATCTCCGCGAACTGTTTCACATCATCCGCAGAGATGTATCGTTCAAATGAAAATCCATCACCCACTTGAAAAGAGAAATCGGCTGTCATATATACATACACTCCGTGCTATCCCGGGTTATTCGCAACATTCAAAATATATTGACCATAGCTGTTGCCGGAAAGTGCTTGCCCGAGCTTCAACAATTGTTCATGGTCAATGAATCCCATACGAAAGGCAATTTCTTCTGGGCAGGAAATCATCAATCCCTGTCGTTCCTGAATGGTTTGGATGAACGAAGCCGCCTGCAATAAAGATTCATGTGTACCGGCATCCAGCCATGCGACCCCACGACCAAATAACTTTATCTTCAACTGTTTTCGGTTCAGATAAATTTTATTCAGGTCTGTAATCTCGATCTCACCGCGCACAGAAGGCTTGAGTGATTCAGCAACCTTTACAACCTGGTTGTCGTAAAAATAAATCCCTGGAACAGCCCAATTCGATTTCGGTTTCTTGGGCTTTTCCTCAATGCTCAAAACGTTTTCTTGTTCATCAAAATCAACGATTCCGTATCGTTCCGGATCATGTACTTTGTAACCAAATATCATCGCGCCATCTTTAAGCGATGCACAACTTTGTAGTAGTGATATCATCCCTTCGCCGTAGAAGATGTTATCACCCAGCGTCAAACAAACTGGACTATCACCAATAAACTCACGTCCGACCAAGAATGCATCGGCTAGTCCGCGTGGTTCCGCTTGTTCGGCATATTCAAATTTCAAACCCCACTGCGAGCCGTCCTTCAACAAATCACGAAATAATGGCAAGGCATCGGGTGTACTGATGATAAGGATCTCACGTATGCCTGCCAGCATCAACGTCGAAAGAGGATAATAAATCATTGGCTTATCGAAGACCGGCAAGATCTGTTTGCTGATGGCAATCGTCAATGGATAAAGACGTGTACCTTTACCGCCCGCTAAAATAATTCCCTTCATTTGGTCTCCTTCTCTGCACGCCAAGCGTAATTCTTTTTGACCCATTCGCCATATGATCCACTGCTGACCTGGTCCACCCACTCGGGATTCGACAAATACCACTCTATCGTACGGCGTAAGCCCGCCTCAAACCCGACATCAGCCTGCCAGCCCAACTCGCGCCGTATCTTCGCTGAATCAATTGCGTAACGATGATCATGTCCCGGGCGGTCCGTTACAAAACGGATAAGATCCTTATAACTCTTCAACCCTTGTTCTCTCAACTGCGGCACTTCTACAGGCGGCGCAATATCATCGAGGATATCGCACATCTTATTCACAAGGTTGATATTCTTCTGCTCGTTGTTTCCACCAATAACATACACTTCGCCCGGCACGCCCTTTTCAAAAGCCAGTTTGACCGCTGTGCAATGATCTTCCACATACAACCAATCGCGAATGTTGGAGCCATCTCCATATACAGGCAAAGGCTTACCAGAAAGTGCATTCAAGATCATCAACGGGATCATCTTCTCAGGGAATTGATAGGGACCGTAGTTATTGGAGCAATTTGTAATAACAGTCGGTAAACCATACGTGTGATGAAAGGCGCGCACAAAATGATCACTGGATGCTTTGGACGCAGAGTAAGGCGAGTTGGGTGCATAAGGAGTCTCTTCAGTGAAATAGCCCTCGGGTCCGAGCGAACCGAAGACTTCATCCGTGGAAACATGCAGAAATCGAAAAGCCTTCTTTTTGTCATCAGGCAGGTCGCTCCAATAGACGCGTGCGGCTTGAAGCATGGTAAAGGTGCCAAGTACATTCGTCTGCACAAAATCCTCCGCATGGACAATAGAGCGGTCCACATGAGATTCGGCAGCAAAATGAAAAACACCAATTGGCTGATACTGTGTGAACAACGACGAGACCAGTTCACGGTCTGTAATATTGCCTTTTACGAAAACATAATTGGGATTGCTTTCCAAGTCCTTGAGAGAAAGCGGATTGGTTGCGTAGGTCAGCGCATCAAGATTTACTACGCGATAGTTACCATCCGCAACAAGCATACGCACAAAATTTGAACCGATAAAGCCACATCCGCCTGTGATAAGTACGGTTTGTTTTTCAGCCATAATCATCCTTCCAATATAAAGCTCAAGCTTTACTTAATTATATTTCTAGACGGACAATCTTCCGATTGGATACGGGGTACATAGATCTCAAGGCGGGTTTGGTCTGCCCCAATCGTCTGGCTGGATTCGTAGGAACAGAGAATGTAAGGCGCGACGTAGGTATTCCACACATTATTCTCCTCCACGAATTCGCCATCCAGTTTAATATTCAGGCTTTGACGGCCAGACACAATCGCTGCGAAACGGTGGTTAGCCAGATCATCGTAAAACCGATTTAGATACGCTTGGTTGCCAGACATGGCCATTTCCATCATGGTAACCACTTCATAATCATACACAAGCGGAACTTTTACATCGCCTAAAGAGAGCAATTGTCTATCGCTAATGAACAAAACTGGCCCCTTTTGCCCAGCTATATTCACAGCATCCACCAGTTGGTGATGGGCACGTTGAGCGAGTCCATCCTTATATTTGGGATACGGACTCAATGCTGGCAAAAGGATCAAAAGGGGAATAACCAGAGCAATCGCAGATACAGGGGACATACGAATCTGTATAAGGCTCATGCCAGACTCTGTTGCAACGCGCCCGCCAACAAAATAAAGCCCCACAATGCCGATGAATGCGGTATAGGTATCCATGTTGTGCAAGTCACCGCCACCGCCGATTTTTGTACTAACTACAGCGCTACCAGCAAACAAAGCAAGTAGCATGAGAATCAAGCCCATCCAACGGATTGGGTGAAGGGAATTCCATTGCCGCATCGCAAAGATAATGATCGCAAGCAACGGCCCGCTGATGAGCAAGATCGCAGGGACAACTCCTAATGGAAAGTTTGGATTTGGCCACAACCTGTACCACAGCAAGTCAGATGTAAAGCTGGATGTAAAGGCGTCTGCGTTTTGTGCGTTGCCAGAAATATACACATATGCCCACTGAGAGAACAAAGCGGAAGCTAGTCCGACAATACCCCAAAGTGTTGGTTGCGAGAGGTAGCCTGCAAACTGTTTGAATGATCTGGTTTCCCTTACTTTTACATTGAATGGTGTTTCAAGCAGGTAAACCGCAATCGCGATCATGGCTGGCACTGGAAACCAATTCACACGGCTAACGCCTGCCCAAAGCGATGCAAAAATCACAGCGATGAGTGATTGCCGCGGCTTCTGACTCGTCACGAACAACATAGGCAGAATCACCATGACTTCCAAATGATAATAAACACCCACGCGCAGAAGAAACAGAAAGAGCCAACCAGCAGCTAACCACATTAATGCTTTTTCTTCGCGTTTAAAAACCCTCTTCGTCACTGCAATGGATGCACCGGCCGTCAGGCCGATCCACAAGAGGAATTGCCAGAAGCGATGCGCGAAAATGCCAAGGCTGGGAAAAAGGAACGGGAACGATTGAAGCAGGTAACGGGTAGGATGAAGCGTAGAGAGGGGGAACGTCTCTCCATAAATCTGTTTGGAGAAAAACAATGAGGCGTAGTAGTAACGGCTCCCCTCCGACCATCCCATTGAAAGCGGGTAACTTGTTACAAAATTAATGCGGACCATCACCTCAAATACAACCCCAAGTATCACAAGAGCGGTTGCGAAGCCGCCTTCCCATGATGTTTGAAAACCTATCTTGAGGGATGCCGAGGCTATCAAGATAAGCCACCAGCACATCCAGTAGTATAGCAACGATAGAAGAACCATGTCATAGACCGGCTCTTTGGGATCTTGCCCAATCTTGAGAGTGAACTTGAGATATGGGATTAAGAAGGCAATGGCAGCAAACACAATTATGCCGATCACATGCAATGCAGGATTATTAAAGCGAACGGTGTCAAGACGATCAAAAACGACGGCTTTGTTTCCCACTACACGTATCGCCATCCAAACACTGATAACAGATAGCAACAGGCAAAACAGAATCACACCACTCCAGGAGGAGCGCAGCATATCTGACTTGAGCTCAACCTGACGCAACCAGATTAAGCGCGCCATGACCAAGTTGGCGATAAAGTTAAATGCAAGAAGGGTCAGCCAAAAAGAACGGGGGGTAGTTGTTGTATTACGCATCGCCCCAATTTTACAGCAGTATACCTACATCTCGTTCGAGGAAATTTCCTCTTTTTGTTTCACCATTGCCGCCATGATGGACGGCAGGAAGAACGCCCCCGGTAGGCTCGAAAGAATGAAATATGCGCGGAGCAATACTGCCACACTCAAACTAATCGCCGGGGTCAACCCGGCCACGTTAGACATAAAGAACGTGAATGAGAGTTCTTGCAAGCCATAGCCGTTGATCGCGATCGGTATCTGTGTGATGAAATATGTGAGGCTCCACAAGCCTGCAATCATCCAAAAAGAGACATGCGTGCCGAGGTCATCTACAAAGATATAGATCGCACCGAACAGGCAGATCATGTGGATCCACGAAAAGGCTAAAGATTGCACAAGAGATGCAGGTTTCTTGAGCCAGAGACCGAAGACGGAAAATGTCCGCTTGAGAAAGGCAAAGGGTTTTTGAAATAGGCCAAAGGAAAGAAGAGACGCGGGGTCCTGTAAAAGATTCCAGGAATATGCCAGCCCGATCGGGAGCGTCATCGTCATCCCCAGCATACCTACCAACCTGTCGGCGGCAATAGATGCGAGGCAGACTGCCCGGTCATATCCCATTTGCATCGCGCCCGCCAGACGTACCACATCACCGCCAATGGTGCTGGGCAAAAAGTTGGAAGCAAACAGGCCGGTAAAAGTCAACGCCGCACTATCTTTGAAACGGATGTCGATGCCACCGGAGCGCAGTAATACATGCCACCTTGCAGTAACCGCCATGCGCGAGATCGCAAAGAGAACTGCCACCCAAAGCAGATCAGATGTTTTGATGCGCCTAAAAGCCGAGATGATTTCATTCCACCCGCCATCTTTCAACAGCAAGGCCAACAATACAACCGCCAATATTGTTCCCGCCAACTGGAATATCTTTTGACGGTTCTTTGACCACCATACAGGCACTAGATTACTTCTTTCCCAAAACCGCTCGAACAGTATATGTAGGCTTACTCTGCGATTCGTGATATGTGCGCGCCAACAGTTCCGCGATCAGGCCCATAAGAATGGATTGAAAACCCAAAATAGAAAGCATGACACTGATCTGGAAAAACGGTGAAGTAAGCACAGGAATGACAAAGAATATTTTACGGATCAACAGATACATCATCGTCAGGATACTGATGCCGATCAGACCAACACCAGCGCCGCCGAACAAACGCATGGGCTTGTGGGAATAATCAAGCAAGAATTTTACTGTGAATAGATCGAGGACGACTTTCACGGTTCTTTCCAAGCCGTATTTTGCTACACCAAATTTGCGTGGGTGGTGGCGGACAGGGAGTTCTGCAATCTTCGCTCCAACAGAATGGGCGAACACTGGAATAAAACGATGCATCTCACCATACAATCGGAATCCCTTCAGCGTTTCACGACGATATGCTTTGAGCGTGCATCCATAATCATGGAGGTGCACACCAGTCGCCCATGAGATCAGTCCGTTCGCCATGTTGGAAGGGATCGTGCGCGTGAGGCGGTTGTCCTTGCGATCCTTGCGCCAACCGCTGACGAGGTCGTAGCCTTCCTCCAGCTTGGCGAGAAGCATGGGAATATCAGCGGGGTCATTTTGGAGATCCGCATCCAAGAGGATAATGACATCCCCTTCTGAATGATCGATCCCTGCGGCAATAGCGGCCGTCTGCCCAAAATTACGTCGAAATACCACCACACGGACGTGCTTAGGGTCTTGTTTTACGAGACTTTCCAACACTTCCAGACTGCCATCTTTGGAACCATCGTCTACGAGAATCACCTCCCATGTTTTCTTGAGAGGGTTCAAAGCCGCATTGATCGCGTCCATCAACAGGGGCAGGTTTTCTTTTTCGTTATATACAGGTACTACGAGAGAAAGGTCCATATAGTTTAGTAGACTCCAATACGTACTATTTTACACTCCAACGCCAAATATATTGATTCAAGAATTTACCCACATACTCCACTGTTTTTCCATGAATGACAGTCTGTTTCTTTGGCAATGAAGGGGGTACATAATCCAAACGTTGTTCATCGATAACTATCCATCCTGATGGATATTGGTCAACAACCGAAACGATATATGAGAAGCCGTTTTTGTATTTTTTTAATATTTCATTTGAGTAAGGGTAAATTTTGTCAAACTCAAGATTCCCCTGCCATTGCACATAACTTGCATACATGCTTCCAATGAGCACATCATCTTTTTTGACATGGGTACGCATATATTCGTCCGCGGCACCTAGATCGTCATGGATTAGATTGGTGATTGGCATCAATTCGCCTTGAAAAAAAGTAGGCAAGAGAATTTGGCGGGGATTAAAGGTTATCAAAATAAAGATGCAGGCTGAAAGATTAGTTAACGCTCGCTTCTCACCTAATAAAAAATACAAAAATCTCCAAACTACGTCCATACCCAGAGCAAGGATGGGCACGAACCACAAGTGTGCGGCAAGAACAAATCGAGGATGTAGGTTATAGCCTGTTTCCTTGAAAAAGAAAATGAAAAACAACATATAACCAATATATAAAACGCTCAGCAAGATCGGAATGAGTGTTATGCGGCGCAATAGAAAAGCAAAATACAAACTAACGAGTACAGCTATTACCGGCAAAATTACAAGGCGGCCAAAATACCATTGTTGTAGCGGGTTTAGAAAGAAATATTCAAATGATCGTAAATCCACTTCTGAAAGTGTCAAGAAACGTCGAATCTCTCTAGCTATTACCATGAAGGAAATAATCGAACTTGCAACGAGCATAACCTTGTTAATCCGATTGCGCAGGTCAAGCCTGGAAAACAGGAACAGAGCGAAGACTGCATAAGCGATCAAGATTAATTTCAATGTTGAAAGACGGTCAATTACCACTACATACAACACAGGAAAGGTAAGAAGTAATGCTAAAACAACATGTTTCCACTGTAACTTACGCCAATCCCTGAAGAGCACAAATTTGTCAGGAAAGCCATGCAAAAATAACGCCATAAGATATATCACCCAATAGAAGTAAAAGGGTGTATACGCATATTCGCGAATATTTCGGGAAAAAGCAATAACGTAAGGGCTAACTGCAAATAAAAGGCAGGAGAGAATGGCAACTTGACGATTTATCCTGCGTGTGATCAAAAATAGAGGAACAATCCCCAAAGTATTAAAGATCACTTCTGGCAAACGTGCTGCCCATAAACTTTGCCCCAATACTGAATAAGATGCCACAACTGGCAATGTGACAACAAAAAGACTACGCTGATAAACAGAATTCAAAGGCGCGCCAGCAAACAACCCCTTTGCCGCTATAAGATGAAGGTACTCGTCCGCATATGGATAAAGATTTCCCAGATTGAGTACCCGCAAAAGAAATGCCAGAAAAAATATAATAACAACAATAGATATCTCAACCGCTGGTTTCCATTGAGTAGCAGAAACAGAAGCATCCTCGACAGACTTCTTGACACTTTCTTCCACTACAGATTTTTTAGTGAAGAACAGGATGCAGATAGCAATCCCTATCATGACGAAATTCACTAAAACAACCAGCCAAACTGCGGCAAAAGATGCATAAAACGGAACTTTAAGTTGACGGTTATATTGGAATGTTCCAATCGCTGAAGAGCTAAGATCAATAGTTTCTGTTTCCCCATTCCATGAAATTGTGACCAGCCCGCCGGCCGGGGACTTACGAAATAGGATCAGTGTTTCATCACCAGTTTGCCCCTGCCAGGTAATATTATTCAGCCTCTTTTTTAGTATAAGGTGATCTTTATCCCTTACCCAACCATCGAGATTCATCTTGTCATACGATACATCCCCCAAAGAAGTCGTCATCCAAAGGATGGAAACTTCAGGTGTAATGCCACCTTCCGAAGCAGGAACTGTAATCTTCAAACTTTGACTGGGCAACAGAAAGTTCAAGTATTGCGTTGGCAATGTCCAAGCACTCGTGCCAGCAAACATCAACACCAATCCGATTAATATCCCCAAAAGTATGAGTTTTTGTTTTTCCGTTTTTTGAAGTTTTATAAAATATGGAATAATCCACAGATCCAAAAGGGCAAAATACCCAAATGTCCCCATTAAACCTGCAAAAATTGAAAAAACAAAAATTTTAGGGCTGGTCAACGGAAAAATGTTGACCAGCCAATAACTATAAACAGCAAGTCCGAAAATTATCCCAAGAAGAATGGAAACATAGAATCGGGGATTCCAAATATTTAGTTTTCCTTCAACACAGAATTTCATATATATATATTCTCGGACAAAACCGGCATCAAACCTACTTACTTTTTTAAACGTTCCATGTCTGCATCCACCATCATCGTGACCAGTTCCTTAAAACTAACAGCCGGCTCCCAGCCAAGTTCGGTACGGGCGCGGGTTGGATCCGAGATCAACAAGTCCACTTCAGCAGGGCGATAGAAACGTTCATCCTGTACAACGAACTCTTTGTAATCCAAATCAACACGTCCAAATGCGATCTCGCAAAACTCGCGCACGGAATGTGTCTCACCCATACCGATCACATAACTATCTGGCTTATCTTGTTGCAACATACGCCACATGGCATCCACATAATCACCGGCAAAACCCCAATCGCGTTGAGATTCAAGATTACCAAGACGAAGATCTTTCGCCATTCCAAGTTTGATCTTTGCCACGCCATTTGTGATTTTGCGAGTGACGAATTCCAAACCACGACGCGGACTTTCGTGATTGAACAAAATACCCGATGTCGCAAACATATCGAAAGACTCGCGGTAGTTCACGGTTATCCAATGCCCATACACCTTAGCCACACCATACGGACTGCGCGGGTAGAACGGTGTATCTTCCTTTTGTGGAACTTCCAATACCTTCCCAAACATTTCGCTGGAAGATGCCTGGTAAAAACGGATCTTTGGATTCACAAAACGAATCGCTTCAAGAATACGCGTCACACCGATGGCTGTAATATCACCTGTCAGTGCAGGCTGGTTCCATGACGTTGGCACAAACGATTGCGCCGCAAGGTTATACACTTCGGTAGGTTGATATTCCTCAAGCAACCCCAATAACGAGCCCTGATCATGCAGGTCGCCCTGCACAACGGTAATATCATCCAAAAGATGACTGATGCGTTCATTGGTTACTGTGCTTGAGCGACGTGCAACCCCAACAACGCGGTACCCCTTTGAAAGCAATAATTCTGCCAAGTATGATCCATCCTGGCCTGTAATTCCTGTGATTAATGCAGTAGGCATATATTCTCCTAAACTCAAAATTCAGTCGCTGAATTATAACTCACATTTTTATCTCGTCCACACGTTTTCGATCCCGCCACCACCCCACACCAATGATGATACCCCACAGTCCAATGATCAAACCAACCATCACCGGGAACGGCAACTGCCCACCCCAATGAAAATATCGGCTCGCATACCACTGTGTAAACACGACCAGAAAAGCAACCTCACAAGCAATCACTCGAGTGAACCATGCGTTACGCGTCTCACGCCACCAAACCCATACATACCCCACAAGGATCGCCTCCCACACGAACAGGATCGTTCTATAGCGCGGATTATCCCAAGAGTCGCCTCCGGCTCGTAGTGCAGAGAGCAGGATCCAGGTCCAAGATAGAAGCGCAAACCATAGGATGACGTTCCGCTTCTTTTTTGACCCGTTGCCTGTTCCGGCTCCGAATGACATGATCATCGCTGGAAGCATTACATACCAACCCAGTGACCGCAGAATATAGATAGCTTTCCATATCGGCTTTGTCGGTGCGACTAACGCCGCAGGCAGGACAGGTTGAAGGATGCCGTAAATCGCCACGAACGGGAGGCGCATCCACTCGGGCATTTCGTCGAATAGCTTTTGTATCCAACCCGATTCACGTTCGATGGTATAGGCATTCCATTTGACCGCAAGCTTCAACCAATCATTGACCACACGCAACGGGGATGACGAATCAAATTCGCCAGAGCGGTTCAGTGATGCGGAGAGAAAAAGCAGTCCCAGAACGAAAACAGCCGCGAATATCAAAATCGTTTTCCACGAAAGAGTTCTATTCTCATTCGTAAAGAAGACCCAACCCGCGAAGATAATGAGCACAGCAATCGCAACGGGAGGGGACACAAGCAATAGGCCAAGCAAACCGATGCCAAGCCAAACCATTGCTGGTCGAGTAGAGCGAGTGCTTTTCTCGCTCGTATCGAGACCAACGCCGCGCCATTCCACAAATCCCCATAACGCCATCGCACTGAACATGAGCAAATACGGCTCACGCATCGCGGACGCACCTAGCAGGATGCTCTCAGAGTACAACGCAAATATCCAAGTTGAGGCAAAAGCAACTTTCTCTCCAAACACCTGATTCGTTGCTTTCCACAAAAACGGAACGCCAAATGCGGCCACGACAGCCGAGATCAGAATCAATAACCATGGACGATGTATATCGGGTGACAAATAGCGATATACAAACGCGCTGAACGCAAGCAAACCACCGTATTGGTCATACGCGAACTTATCGGTGAACGCGCTCAAAATGGGACGGTCCGAACTCGCCAATTCCCAAGCCTGATCGTCACGGCGATGGGCATCGGTGAAGACGTAGCCCGCCTTGTCATCTTCAGAGTCTTCGTGACCGTAGATGGGAAGGCCGAAGTGAATGCCCAAGCCGACTAACAGACGCAAGGCAAAGGTGATACCTATGATCCAAAATAGTTTCTTATTGTGTTTCATGCGGGGTGATTTTACACTACTTGCATTTGTCCATTCGTGAGTTGGGGATATAATCCCTTCACTTGTTAGCTAAATAGTTCAATGCAAAATTTGAAAGGAAGGGAAATCATGATTGCAAAAAAAGATATTGTAAAACCAACAGTCAAGAAAACACCATCAAAAAAATCAAAATCTACTCCCAAAAAATCTGTTAATCATAAATCGGCAGAGTCTAAAACTACCGTCGCTCAACATCAGTCGCAAGCAAAAAATCAGGTAATTGATGAAAAATCGATCAAATCGCTTCAATCCATAACCAATTATCTATCAGTTTCGGTAGTTTCATGTGGGATCGGCATTATATTTAATATCTCGAGCATCATTTCAAAAGGAGAAAGTGTACTTTCTTCTGCACTTTTAAACATTTTAGGATTTGTATTATCTGGAGCAATTCTATATTGGTGTGTTCGGTTGCTGAAACAAAAGGAGGCCACATCGCTCTGGGTTTTCATGGCATTTTGCTTTACTACCTCAATCTGGGTGTTTATCAACCGGTGGTTGGTTAACGCCACTAAATTTTCGGCCATCGATATTATGATTCTCATATTTATGATTGGGTTCGGTTTTGAATTGAACAGACTTAAAAAGAACGGTACGCTTCGATAAAATCAAAGAAGTTGTATCTCCATCATTTCTTAGATAACTAAAAAACCCTCATAATCTTCTCTGCCCTCGCTAACCATGTATACCCCTGCACATCATCCATCGCCTGTTTCCCCAATGTGACTCTGCGCGGTTCATCTGTAAGTAACTCCCCAATTACCAATTTCCAATTACTCAAATCATCTGGCTCACAGAAGACTGCGCTCTTCTCATTCAACACTTCCCGAATCACAAGCAGATCGGCAGTGACGATTGCCCGTCCTGCCGCCATGTATTCGAACATTTTCATCGGGCTGGCTACGCTGCCTGAATCTGCCGTGCCACTGGAGCCCCTGATGGAGCGGCTGTAGGGCATGAGCAAAACGTCCGCTGCGGATTGGTAGAGGGGCAAATCTTGATTGGGGATAAAGCCGGTGAAGGTGACGTTGTCCGACTGGGCGCGGGCTTTCCATGTTTCGACATCTTCCGGTTTACCGCCGACCCAAATGAAGTGTGCTTGCTGCAGTTCTTTTGCGAGGGCAAGGAATAGGTCAGCGCCACGACCGGCGTAGAGGTGACCCGTGCACATCACGGTTGGGGCATTGGGAAAGTTCAATTGTTGGCGGGCAGTGACCGGGTCCGGTAGTGAGGCGAAGCGTTCTAGGTCAACGCCATTAGGAGTGATAACCACTTCGTCCCGTTGAAAGCGAATGTTATGTTTACGTTCGAGCACATCCACGAGGGCTTGGGTGATGGAGGCAAGGCATTTACGTCCGCGAAGTTTTGCGAAGGCGCGATGCCATGCAGGGCCAAGCGTGCCGGTAGGCTGTATGTGAATTTCGAAAACGGTGGGGAGTTTGAAGAGCAAACCAAAGACTGCGGACTGGATCATCCAAACATAGAGGAGATCGGGCTTGAGAGCGCGAGCACGCTGGACAGATTGCCACGTGAAGAGACGGCGGTTGGAAGCGGAAAGATATTCGATGTGTATATTGGTTTGAAGTCCGTAGTGCTTTTGAAGGTCAATGGTCGATGATCTATCGTCAAACTCAGGAACGATGAGAGTGAGGTCGTGGCCGAGTTGGACGAGGGCATTGCAGGCCTTCATCACTTGCAAGCTGTTAGCGGTATCTGAGGGGATTTGTGAACCAGCGATGGCGACTATCTTCATGCGAGGGCCTCTTCATGTTTGATGATGGAGATACCGCGCAAGGCTGTCCAGCCGATGGAGATGACGAAGTAACCTGAAACAACGGCCGCGCCAACTAAATATCCGCCAGCAGGAACGAGGATAAAGATAAGCGCGACCTCAATTGCTCCTGTGATTGCCGACACGATGAGCGGGAAATTCGGTCTGCCTAATGCTAATAACAACGGACGATTCCAGTTGGCGACGTTGGCAACGCCATAACCGATGAGAAGAATGATGAAACACGCATAAGCGGGAGCCATGTCTGCACCATACATGAATGGAATGAGCCACCAGCTGATGAGCGCCAGCCCGCCGCCTGCAAGGAGAGTCCATATGAGACCGATGGTGCTGACTTGTTTAAGAAGTTTGCGTGTGGCCTGCCATTGTTTTTGCGCGATGGTTTTTGTGATCTCAGCATAGGTGGGCCAGATGAATGGCTCAAGCGGGGTCATGACGAGGTTGATGAGGCGAGTTGCAAGAGCAAAGTAGGCAACGTCGGCGGTGGTGAGCAAGGCCGCAAGGTAGAGACGGATGTTATCGCGGGCAAACAAGTTGACGGTCCCATTAAGATTCGTGCTGAAGGCAAAGCGCAGGATGGGTTTCCAGTCAGGGACAAGCTTGAGCGAAGTACGCATCCAGTCGCGTCCCAGTTTGTCGTTCAGATCATGAATTGCATATCCAGCGATCAAGAAACCTGCAATCGTTTTGCCAATGAGATAGGCGGTCAACACGCCGAAGATATCCCACTCGAAAAGAAACGCGGCGGCGATCAGGGCGGTCAATGCGATACTTTGATAAAAATTGGCAAGCGCCACCTTCTTGAAGTGATCGAAAGCCTGAAGCACACCAACTGATGTTTCATAGACAATGTTAGCAAGCAGGAACAATCCATAAAAGCGGAAGAGATACGCAACCCAATCCGCAGGCCAGTCTTTGGCAAAGATTTGTGCGCCCAATACAGAGAGCAACAATAAGACGAGATACGCAAGCACGGATGTGGCCGCTTCGGTCAGGCCGATCCCTTTGACGAGAGCGGATGCACGTTGTTTATCGTTTTGTGCCAACGCTTCGCCCATGTACTTGACCGTCACTTCGCTCATGCGAAAGGAAAGCAGACGATTGACGTTGGATGGAAAGTCCATGATGACCGCCAACAGACCAAAGCTGGAATCCCCCAGCAAACGGATAACAAGAATCCCCTGCAGGAGTCCAAGTGCAGAGGAGATCGTACTGCTACTGAACAGATACCCGCTGTTGCGCAACACACGGCGGATCAGCGGGTCATTCTGTAAAAAGGTTTTTGCTTTTTCGATGAGGAACATTATTTATACATCGTAGGGGCGACCCGCCCTTAGAGATCGAGAAGCCTTGATCGTCCATAAAGGGTCGCCCTTACAGTTTATGGCGTCAACACATCTTTCGCCCATTCGCGTTCGGCGTTATACCATTCAACCAGTTTCTCTACCCCGGCACGCATATCATATTGCGGTTCCCAACCGAGCATCTCGCCCGCTTTGTTCACGTCCGCCCAATTGGAGCGCATGTCGGCAGGGTTGGGCGGACCGTGTTGCACGATCGCCTTTTTGCCGACCACATCTTCCACCAGCGTGACCAGATCGTTGATGGTGATAACTTCATGCCCGCCGAGATTGATGATCTCAAACCCGACAGGTTTGAGCGCAAGGATGATTCCACGCGCAATATCGTCAATGTAGGTGAAGCCACGTGATTGTTCGCCATCGCCGTTGATGCGGACGGGCTGTCCTTCGCTGACCCATTGCACAAAACGGAAGAGCGCCAGATCGGGACGACCCGCTGGACCATAGACCGTGAAGAAGCGTAAGACAGAGACATCGATCCCATACAAATGATGATACGCGTGACACATCGCCTCTGCCCCCTTTTTGCTTGCGGCATACGGCTGAAGCGGTTCACTGCTGGAGGCGGTCTCAGGCGTTGGATACGGAGGGTCTTCGCCATAGATACTGGAAGTAGACGCGAGAATGAACTTTCCCCTGCCTGTCTCCTTGCTCAACTCCAACATGTTCAGCGTGCCGACCATATTACTTTGTACGAACACCCACGGATCTTCCACACTGAAGCGCACACCCGCGCGTGCGGCTAAATTGATCACGCCATCGAACTTCTGTCCCTTGAAATGTTCAATAACAGACTTCTCTGAAATATCCAGTTTATGGAAGGTAAATCCATCCATCGCCTGCAATCGTTTCAAGCGATATTCTTTCATGCGGACGTCGTACGCATCGTTCATATTGTCGATGCCTGAGACGGTATGCCCATCCTGAATGAGCAGTTCCGATGTCCGTGCGCCGATGAAGCCTGCCGCACCGGTGACAAGATAATTACCCATTACAACACCACGACCTTCTCACTATTCTTTGCGACTTTGCGTGTGGCATTGCGGCTATCGAAGACGAACTTCGCCTCTTTGACAATCGCCTCATAATCATACGCTTTGTGATTGGTGATAACCACCACGGCATCTGCCTCACGGACGGCTTTCATTAAGTCCGTCACGCTGTCCATATGCCAGCCATCGTATTCGTGATGGATGTGCGGGATATACGGATCGTGATATTCGACTTCCGCGCCCTTCTTTTGTAAGAGACCGATCACGTCCAATGCGGGTGATTCGCGCACATCGTCAATATCAGGTTTGTATGCCGCGCCAAGGACCAACACCTTCGAACCTTTCAGCGTCTTGCCGCGATCATTCATCGCATCGAGAATGCGACTGACCACATAACGTGGCATGTTCGTGTTGATCTCAGAGGCCAGTTCGATGAAGCGTGCATTGTAGTTGAACGATTTCATCTTCCACGAAAGATACAGCGGGTCAATCGGAATACAGTGACCACCCAAGCCCGGTCCCGGCGTGAACTTCATAAAACCAAACGGCTTGGTTCCCGCCGCATCGATCACTTCCCACACATCCACACCAAGACGTTCACACATGATCGCCAATTCGTTGACCAGACCGATGTTGATCATGCGGAAGGTGTTCTCCAACAGTTTGGACATCTCCGCCGCTTCAGCCGTAGAGACATGATGGACGGTTTTGATCGCGCCCTCATACCAAACAGTTGCCACTTCGCCACAGGCTTCAGTGATCCCACCCATCACTTTGGGCGTGTTGATGGTCGTGAAATCTTCACGACCAGGGTCTACACGTTCCGGAGAGAAGGCAAGGAACCAATCCTCGCCAATGGTGAGACCATGTTCCATGCCAAGCTTCGGCAGGAGCAATTCGCGTGTAGTGCCGGGGTACGTGGTTGACTCCAACACAACGACGATGCCCTTGTGCATGTACTTCGCCATTTCTTCCGTGGCCGAGATGATGAACGACATATCCGGGTCACCGGTTTGGCGTAAAGGAGTTGGCACACAGATACTGACCGCATCGATCTCTTTCAGTATGGAGAAATCTGTCGTGGCAGTGAGGTGCCCCGACTTGACGATCTTCTCGATCACTTCGGTCTTTACATCCGGGATGTAGGAAATGCCTTTTGAAAGCGAATCAACCTTTCGTGAGTCGGGGTCGATGCCTGTGACGTGGAACCCGGCTTCAGCGAAGACGACTGCCAGGGGCAATCCCACATATCCGAGGCCGAGAATTCCAATGCGTGCTTTTTTGTCTTTCAACTTTTTAATGAGAGTTTCTTTTGTAGTAGTCATGTTTTCCTTATTCAACCTTTCAACGTTTCAATCTTGAACGCCCTTCGATACACTCAGGACATGTGTTCCAATTCCCCCAGCGTCATCAAGATCGCATCTTCATCTGTATCTTTGTAATATCTTTTTCTGCGGCCCACAACTTCGTATCCAAATTGATGATACATATCGCGTGCGGCCGTGTTGCTCTCGCGCACTTCCAAAAAGGATGTGACCGCGCCTTCCTTCGACATATAACGTAATGCATACGTCAATAGTTTCCGCGCAA
Source organism: Candidatus Defluviilinea proxima (assembly GCA_016721115.1). NCBI lineage: Bacteria > Bacillati > Chloroflexota > Anaerolineae > Anaerolineales > Candidatus Villigracilaceae > Candidatus Defluviilinea > Candidatus Defluviilinea proxima. The sequence continues at coordinate 1,219,824 of JADKIW010000001.1, read as the reverse complement.
TACCCTGCCTGCGATACTCGGGATGCGTAGCGATGGTAGCAATGTGTGCTTCATCCACCAACAGCCAGGCAACGATCATGCCCGCGATCTTTCCATCCACATCGAAAACCCAACACCGTGAAGCCGTGTTTTCCGTCAACTCAAAGCGGAACGATCTTTCGGGCCAGGGCAGTGCAAACGATAACTTATCCAATTCAAGGACAGAGGGAATATCTTCCAGCGTCATGCGGCGAATGCTCATGCAGGCGGCGAACCTTCTGTGTGTAAATAGATCGGCGCAAGCGTTGCTTCATCGTCCACATCGCCAGCCTGCCAGCGTGCCCAAGCCAACTCTGCCAACACAGCAGGGCGCCGAACCGATTGAGCAGGTGAGGCAAGTTGAATATTTTTTTCTTTCATTTTTTGGATGTCTTCCGCTGAGAACTCTCCACACACAATAAACGGATTCTGCACCTCAGCCATTAACGCTTCGAGAGTCGCGACTCTTGCCGTACCTTGAGCCTGCCAGCCCTTCTTTGAACTTTTATACTCGCCGATAGCGAATCGTCCTCGTCCGGCTTGGATGGCACACAACAACGGATGTTTCGAAGCCGGTTGCGCGTTCACGAGAATATCCAGTGTGGGAATTCCGATGAGAGGAATGTGTTTCGATAAAGCCAATCCCTTGACCAATGCCAACCCAACTCGCAAACTTGTGAACGAACCCGGTCCAAGTGCCACAGCCAAGGCAGTGACATCATCCATTGTGAGGCCGCAGTGCGTGAGCAATTCATGGATGGATGGAGCCAACTCGGTGGTATGACGTTGACCGCTCCGCCATGCGTATTCAGCAATGACCTGTGCCCCGTCATACAGTGCCAAGCCCACCTGTGTGGTGGAAGTATCGACAGCGAGTAACATATCAGTCTCCTCCCGCAATGGCATGGCGCAGGCTTTCGAGCAACTCGTCATACCGTTTGCCAACAGCCTTGAACTTCATCTCGCGTTCTTCATCATCCACATAGTCAAGCGCGATCCACAAATGTTCTTCGGGGATGATCCCGTCCATACGTTCGGGCCATTCGATGAGCAAAGCGCCGTCAGCCAGCATCGAGTCGAGGTCCAGCTCTTCAGCCTCGGGGGTCGAGTCGAGGCGATAGGCGTCCATGTGAAAAAGACTGCCTGTTTTCGAATGTCTGTATTCGTTGACGATGATAAAGGTTGGGCTGGAGACTGAATCCAGCGAGCCCCATCCCTGCGCTACGCCCTGCACGAAGGTCGTTTTACCGGCGCCAAGGTCACCTTGCAGGCAGATCACATCGCCGGGACGTAACATGGCGCCCAAACGCGAACCGATACGGCGCGTCTGTTCGGGGCTTCGGCTGAAAAAATCCATGAAGTGGGAATCCAAAATGGGCATCGCAGGTATTATATATCAGGCGCGGGATTTCCGCTCCACGTTGGACGCACGCCCCGCTTTGGGTTAAGATATTGCAAATTTTGAGGAGCTACCATGCAGGAATATTTAGACACATTTGTTGATAACTTCATCAAGGGACTGCCGAACCTGCTCACCGCGCTGGTGATCTTCGTTTTCAGCATTTACTTTGCGCGTTTTGTCAGCGGGTTGTTACAACGCGGGCTGAAAAGAGGCAAAGCGCCGATCAGCGTCACCAAACTGCTTGTGGATATGACGCGCTGGCTGGTCATTGCGATCGGCACGATCACCGCTTTGCAACGTTTCTTTGACGTAACCGCCTTTCTGACGGGCTTGGGGATCATCGGTTTTACGGTTGGCTTTGCCCTGCAGGATGTAATGAAGAATTTCGCGGCAGGTGTGCTTTTATTGATCCAGCAACCTTTTGTGGTCGGCGAGGTGATCGGCGTACCGGGATTTGATGGGACGGTCACGGAGATCAATCTACGCACCACCGAAATGAAAGCGCTGGATGGCCGCATCGTAACGTTGCCCAACGCTGATCTGTTGGCGCATCCCATCGTCAACTACACGAGGGCCGACCGTCGTCGTGTCGATCTAGTTGTAGGCGTGGATTATGACACCGATACAGAGCTGGTTCGTAAAGCAGTTTCAGGGATTTTTCATGATATCCCCGGCTTTGTAGCCGAGCCAATGCCGATAGTTGGTTTTTCAAATTTCAGTAACGCGGCGATGGAATTAAACATCTACTTCTGGATCGATACATCCAAGACCAATCCACTGGCGGCAAAAGATACTGCATTCACCTTAGTTAAGAACGCTTTCGATAAACAGGGTGTTGAAATACCGATCCCCATGAGGGGATTGCCACGCTTGACAAAGAAAGCAAATTAAACAAAAAGAACTCCGATGCCATGGCATCGGAGTTCTCATTTTTCTACCGACTACGGTTCGCTGATCTTGAACCAGTCCACGTTCACAATGATCGGGGTGACATTGAGGGAGGAAATGTTGAAGCCGACATATCCGCTATCGAACGAATAGTCTTTATCATTGATCTTCTTAAGTTCCTTGCCGTTGATGATCAACGTGATCTCATTGTCTTCGCAGACCATGCCATATTCGTTGGTCTCTTTCCCTTGCTTGAGGGACTGTGCGCCGCCTTTGTCAATGCGCTTGTACACGGCTTCTTTTGAATCGTTGATGGTTACGGCATACAGATACCATAGACCACCACCTTCCGTGCTGAATTCATACCAGCCTTTTTCAGATGCACGGCAGACCAAACTGACGTTGTTATTGTTCTTGCCACGGTTCTCCGCGCGCATATCAATGCGGACATTATCGTATTCCTGTGCTTCGTACATGTAATACGCATAAATATCCAAATCCTCTATGTCGAATTTTGCCAGGCTATCTTCGAACGTAAGAGTGATCTTGTCTTCGTCACCGGCGGTCAAGAAGTAATCCCAAGCTGGATCCTGATCGAATTCCTCGGTGAAATATTGTTCCGATGCGGCAGGCGCTGGCGGTTCGGTTTGAACAGGTTCCGCAGTAGGCGCTTCTGTTTCGACGGCAGGTGGAGCCTCTGTTTCAACTTGTATCGGTTGTTCCGGTTGAGAGGGCTGAGATGGCGTATCACCGCCCCCTGAAAGGGCACTACAAGCCATTCCCACCAAAAGCAACAATGCTACGAACAAAAATAATGGACGGAAGTTTTTCATATCTTCATTCTCCTTTGGAAATTAGTTTTCACAGTATAGCAGTGTTTTATGGAGCGGAGAAGTCTAGAACAAAATAATTAGTACTATGGTAAAGTAGGCGGCATTATGTCTATACTTGCCCTTCTCCTCCTATTAACCGCGGCTATTCTTCACACCACATGGAATTTACTCCTCAAAAACTCAGATGATAAATACATCGCCATCTGGTGGATGGTGTTCAACGGGGGCGTCATTTCTTTGATCGCACTGTTCTTTACAGGATTACCTCCACGCGAAGCATGGACCTTTATCTTTTTCAGTGTTCTTGTTGAAGCCGCCTATTTCATCACGCTCTCGTATGCCTATCAAGACAATGACTTTTCGCTGGTCTACCCGATCGCACGCGGAGCCGCCCCTGCGTTTCTGGCAGCTTGGTCCGTTATCTTTCTCCATGAAACGCTGACAGGTGGCGGGTTGATTGGGTTATTCATGATCGTCATTGGATTGGTCGTGATCGGTTTCAGCAATCTTCTGGAGGCAAAGACCGCGAAACTACACATCCGTGGACTTGCTGTCGCTGTGTTCATTGCTTTGTTGATCTCAATCTACACGGTCATAGATGGTGCCGCAGTCAAACAAGTTCCTCCAGTGCCTTATGTTCTCACGATCTTCTGTCTCGCGCCCATCCCCATGATTCCCTTTATTTTCAAAAAATACGGTTGGGATAGATTGAAACAACCCTGGCAGACGCAGGGTCTCAGCCTCTTATGGCCCGGCGTGCTTGGCATTACCACGTACTTACTTGTTACCTTTGCATATCGTATTGCGCCGCTCAGTTATTCCGGCGCGGTACGTGAGGTCAGTGTGGTGATGGGGGCCTTCGCAGGTTGGCACTTCTTCGGCGAAAAGATGGGAAGTGTCCGCTTGATCGGTGCCTTTATCATCTTCGCGGGCATCCTATTGGTTGCGATATTTGGATAATTTCGTTTATAAACACGTGACCGATTTTATAAGGTAAATGAGTTGGGAAGAGAGTAAAATAGCGAAAACACCTGTGGGAGATGGACTTATTATGGACAACCAAGTTGTGAGTGAAAACAAAAAAAGTTTTTGGCAAAATGACAAACTGCTTGTATGTGGCATGTTGTCGTTTTATGGTCTTTGTATCGTTGGCTTGATCGCAGGGACGTTCCTCTGGCTGGGACAAATGAATCGAAAAATATCAGCGAATGCAACATCCACTGCACAGGTCGTTGCCACCCAAGATGCAAACGCAACTGCAACAGCAATCGTTCGCACTACCGAGCAGGCAAAATTTGGTTTCGTAGAAAAGTTCGATTCAAACAACCAAAATTGGCTAACAGAAAAAGATGAAGATGAGTACGCAAAAAGCAATATACAAGTCAAAGATGGAATGTACATTTGGGATATTGAAGAAGTAAAGAAAACTTTCATTTACTGGGCTGATTTCCCCTTCAACAACAACATGAAAGATTTTCATGTATATGTAGACACCAAATTGATCGCAAACACACCCGGTGATGTTTGCAGTGGCTTTTTATTCCGTGTAGCAGAAGAAGATTGGGACAAAGGTGGCTATTACTTTAGCTTGTGTAATGATTCAACCGCAACGATCAGTTATCACACGCAAAAAGATGGATGGGAAAATATAACAAGGCTTTTCGATCTCGGATATGCCAATGAATGGAATCGTCTTGAGATCATAGGAAAAGGCACCAACTTCCAATTCCTTATCAACGGGACACAAGCCTATGAAATGGACGATGACCGGCAGGAATTAGGCGGTCTGGCGCTGGTTATAGAAGTGAACGAGAAGGTCCCTGTGAAAGTTTTATTCGATAACTTTGGACTTCAACGCTAAAACAGACTCAACACCCACACGATCAACGGTGCGACCGCTAACGCGGGCAACATATTTCCCACGCGGATCTTTTTGATCTCCAGCAGATTACTGATCCCTACCCCCATCAACATGACGCCGCCCGTTGCGGTGAGCTCGTTCATCATGGCAGGGGTGACGATCGCATTCAACTGCGAGGCCAGCAGGCTAATCCCACCTTGGTAGACCAAAATAATGACCGTAGAGAACATCACACCCACTCCCAACGTGGATGCGAATGCCAGCGAAGCGAACCCATCCAACACAGACTTGACCGCTAACAGATTGTAATCGCCCGTCAAACCATCCTGTATGGAGCCCATGATCGCCATGGGGCCTATGCAAAACAAAAGGGACGCGGTCAAAAATCCACGCACGAATTTGTTCGAGCCATCATCTTCTGTCTTTGAAAAACGCTGTTCCAGTATTTTTCCCAAATGATGTAAACCGTCTTCGATGCGCCACCACTCGCCGAGCAGGGTTCCGATTAATAGCGCCCCCAGCACGATCAACTGATTCTCCGTTTTGAAGAACATCTGCACTCCCATTGCGGCCGTAAAGAGCCCCATGCCTGCAATCACAGTGGACTTCAATTTATCTGGGATGCGTGCGCCGAAAATCATACCAATGATCCCGCCAACGATGACGGTTACGATGTTGAGAAATGTGCCTGTCATTTAATTATCCCGTAGGGGCGGGGTCTCCCCGCCCATGTAACCTTTCAAGTAATAATTATTATTGATGCGATAAATTCCCACCTGTAAACAGGGGCGAGATGACCTCGCCCCTACGTTGTTATATTTATTCTTTCGCCAAAGTTGTCTTGCGTCCTGCCGCTTCGTTCTCGAGTAATTCCAGCACAAAACACAAGGACGACAAACGATTCAAATATCTTTGCAGATCGGGGTTCGAAAGACCATCTGTATCGAACATTTCCACCACGCGACGTTCCGCACGCCGGATGATCGCACGCGCCAGCGAGAGTGCCGCACCTGCCAACGAATCGCCAGGCAGGATGAATTCCTTGGGCATCTTGACCACTTTGGACAATTCGTCCGTTTGTTGTTCGAGCCATTTCACACGCGAATCGTCAATGCCGCGAAAACGTTCGGCGTTCTCAGGCGTGGCGGCCACCTCGGCCATTAGCTTGTATAAATCTCGTTGGGCTTCGAGCAGGATTCCGCCTGAGCGTGGATCAAGGCATTGCGCTCGCGCCAACCCGAGGGCGGCGGTTGATTCGTCCACTGTCCCAATGGCTTCGATGCGCGCGTCATATTTCATCACGCGTCCCTCGCCCAGCAGGCCGGTCGTCCCATCGTCACCTTTGGCTGTGTAAAAACTCATGCGGGCATTATAACCGTTTGCAAAATACGGCCGTGTATAATCGGACAAATGTTGACCCAATACCATATCGAGATCCTACTTACTTCACTCGGCAACCGCTTCAGCGCGCGTGCCATGTCTGTCATCACATACGCAAACATCAATCAGGACCGTATCACAGGGCAGTTCGGCCACGACGAATTTCATTGCGACAACAACGCTTTCGAAAAAACATATGCGTACATCGAGCAACAACGTGCTCTCGTAATTTCATCGTTGCGGTCAGGCGATGCAAACTCTGCATGGAAAGCCTTTGGGAGATTTCTCCACTCCGCGCAGGATTTCTACGCCCATAGCAATTACATCACGATGTGGCTTTCTCTCTTCGATGGGCAGACGCTTCCTCCCCCGCCCGAAGTTGACCCCATGAACCCAAGCCTGATCCACAGCCCCGACCTGCATTCAGGCAAAGTGTATTACCCATTGGAATTGTTGTACTTCATTCGCAAGACACGAGCCTTCTCATTGCGCTACCTACCCCATGATTCGCACGCATGGATGAACCTCGATTCTCCCGAGCAAGGCATCAAATTTGACTATGCCATGCAAGCTGCCATCAAACGGACAGTCATTGAGTTCGAGAAAACCACCGAGGGATTTTCAGAGGAGATGAGTAAATTGTTTTTGGATCGGTGATGGGGAATCAAGATATGACAAATGACACGTGCAAGGAATGCATTGGTGATGTATTATTTTTTCAATGCGGTTCAACATTTTCTAATCTTTCGCTGTATAACACCCTATTTTGGACATTATACGGCGGCCGCATAACCCCTAGTTAGCCCGCCCGTTGTATAGCATAAAAAAGGAAGGTGTTGTATGGGACTTTTTGGCGACAAACTTTTGTTCAGATTAAATGCATCTTCAGTATCGTCGGGAGAATTGAAACTTCAAATAGAGAAGGAAGATAGTAGGTCTTTCCATTTATTTCCTTTTAGTTGTATTTCTCTCATAGGAAGTCAATTAACAATTTTGTCGTCTCGTCACCCTCGTTCGTTGTCAAGAAAAGTGCTTGAATTTGTCGAGAATCCGCAAACCAAGTTTGAATCTACCAGCTATGTATCAGGATTTAAACTTGAAGTTTTTCAAGGTGATGGGAGACTTTTGTATAATCAGTTTGAACCTTTATATAGTAGAAGTATTCCAGTATATGATGACAATCCCTTACAAACAGACATCGAACGCCTTTTGATGAATTTCCTATATTCTGCTGTAGATAAATTGGGAAATGGCGATATGTTAAATTTGCAAACATTTCTCCTTATGACAGTTGCTTTTTATCAACAAGAGTTGATACCCATTATGAGGCGAATAAATTTGAATGATATTGAGCAGAGAAAAAGGTTATCTAAAACCGTTATTGATTTCACGAATACGATATATAGAAGTTGGGATAATCCAAAATCAATTGAGCCTGGGAATAAGTTGTTTTTAGATAATCTAAACTCTGCAAAGGAATTTGAATCTTATTTGGTATAGTTCTAAAGTCAAAAGCGGGTTACCGATGAACAGCAGTGTCAAGGGCTAGAATGAAAAACGGATGGAGAAAGCCTGATGCCATGAAAAAGGTATTGGGTTTTTCTTTTTAAAGGAGTTCTTGCAACGCCGAGTTTTCAATTTACAGGCAATCATCCATTGTGCCATTAGGAGACTTTTTTTCTGCTTCGGTTTATACTGCTTCCAAGCAGAGTCCATACCACCGCAGCGCCATGTATTCATTTTAGGGAGATAAAACGTGAATCTAGGTGGTCGCTAAAGGTTTTCAATTTTCCAAAATTTATTTTCAGGAGACCACAGTGATGGAAAATCATCGTATTCAGATTAAAAATGTAGAGGTCCTTTCTAATGATTGGTATATTCTAAAGAAAACAACTTTTGAGTATCTACGTAATGACGGCAGTTGGCAAACCCAAAGCCGGGAAACCTACGACAGGGGCAACGGCGCCGTTATTTTGCTTTATAACAGTGAAAGAAAAACGGTCATACTAACCCGACAATTTCGCTTTCCCACGTTCGTTAATGGGCTGGCAGATGGAATGTTAATTGAGGCTTGTGCCGGTCTGTTAGAAGAGAACAGTGCAGAGGACGCCATAAAAAAGGAGAGCGAAGAAGAAACTGGCTACCACGTTGATAATGTGCGAAAAATATTTGAGGCATATATGAGTCCAGGTTCTGTTACAGAAAAACTCCATTTTTTCGTTGCCGAGTATTCCCCTGAAAAGAAACTGTCTACTGGCGGCGGTGACATAAGCGATGGGGAAGATATTGAAGTGCTTGAGATCACGCTCCACAAGGCACTTCAAATGATAGAGACGGGAGAAATCATTGATGGAAAGACTATTATGTTGCTACAATATGCCAAACTACATGGGCTAACCGACTAAACATTCATAAACACAAACCGTTAGCTGACAATCGGTACAATACTGTAAAAGGAAAATTTACTGTGACACAAAATCCCCAATTGAGCAAACGTGAACAAGAAGTTGTGCAACTCTTGCTTGAAGGCAAAAGCAACAAGTTGATTGCGTCATCTCTTAGTGTTTCTGACCGCACAGTTGAATTTCATTTGAAGAATATTTACACCAAGTTTCAAGTGAATTCAAGAATGGAATTAGTATTAAAACTAGGAAAAGCTACAGCTTCGCTTGAAGCTGAAAAACTAGGGCATTCCACAGTTGCGGGGGATGGGGGAGTCGCTGAAAATAGAGACGCGCTCAATTTATGGAATTGGGCTACATCTTTGAGACAAGCAGTCTCTAAATTCAGCAAGGAGTTAATGATGAAAGATTCTTTGAATTCAAATGTCAGCGACGATGGGCAGGCTAGGACATTCTATGAAGCAATTCGTGTGTGCTTCATCAAATACGCAGAGTTTAATGGTCGAGCGTCACGGTCAGAGTTCTGGTGGTTTGCCTTGTTCATCACCCTGGTTAGTGGGGCATTACAATATTTAAGCCAGAATTTAAGCAGTATATTTCTGATTGCCGTACTGCTACCATTATTGGCAGTGGGAACACGTCGACTTCGCGATAGCGGTAAGAGCGGATGGTGGCAGTTTTTCCTATTGGTTCCTGTTGCTGGCATCATTATGCTGGGGATTTTGTGGGCACAACCACCAACGAGTCCACTCCAGGAAGACGCACATCCAGCATGATGAATACAGGGTGTCACGTGCGTCGTAGATAAAGAACAGACGTATCCCACCAGCCTGCCCCCGCCGATAAACGTCAACGGCAAGGGGCAAAGAACAACAGAAAGAAGAAGGTCCTATGTCTTTTGCTTTGGCATAGGGCTTTCTTCTTAGAGTGGTTTTGAAGAAAAACTTGCAAATACGAAAAAAGAGAGAATGTATGAGAGAAGAACAAATTACAGACGCTATCCGTAAAATAGTCGATGATGGCAGTCTTGCTGGAGCGGTAACCCTAGTTTGGCAGGATGGCAAGATTATTCAGTCGGCAGGGGTAGGCTGGAGGGATATCGAATCCAAATTGCCCATGGAGAAAGATACGTTGTTTCGCATCGCATCCATGACAAAGCCAATTACATCAACGGCGGCGCTTATGTTACTGGATGAAGGTCGGTTCGCATTGACCGATCCGATCAGCCGTTGGGCACCGGAGTTTTCGCAAATGCGAGTCCTGCGTTCCCCCTCCGCCACGCTTGATCAGACTATCCCTGCAGAGCGTCCCATCACCTTTGAAGACCTGTTGACTCACCTTTCCGGGTTGACGTATGCGGACTGGCATTCTGGTCCCATTGTGCAGGCGTATAAAGAGGCATTGGGCGGCGATATCGACAGTGAAATATCTCCCGATGATTGGATCGCCAGACTCGCCACGCTCCCTTTGATCGACCAACCCGGAAAGGAGTTTCATTACGGTCACTCAACCGATCTACTCGGCTTGCTCATTGCACGCATGGAAGATGCGCCACTGGGCGATGTGCTCAAGCGCCGAATCTTCGATCCGCTTGGAATGAAGGATACCGGCTTTACGGTTCCAGCGGAGAAGCGACAACGGCAAGCTGATGCGTTTGGCTTTGACGATGCTGGTCAACTCTGCAAGCGTCTCGTTGGGCCGGGCAACTCATTCCTGCCTGAACGACCTGAAGGGATGACCTATGTCTCTGGCGGGCAAGGGCTTTGGTCAACAGTAGATGATTACCTTACCTTTGCACAGATATTCTTAAATGACGGTGAGGTGAACGGTTATCGACTTCTAAAACCTGAAACGCTTAAACAAATGGTCACGAACCAGTTAACCGATGAACAACGGGTACATGCAAAACACATTCTCAACACGGGTCATGGTTTCGGGTTGGGTGTCGCGGTGGTGATTGATCCATCGATAGCAAGCCCACAACCTTGTGGCGGTGGGATGGGGTCCGTTGGCTGGCCTGGTGCCTTCGGAGGTTGGTGGCGAGCAGATCCCAGTAATAACTCTGTTTTGATTTTCTTGACACACAACATGCTCGAGTTGGATCAACTCTTGAATGGCATCGGTTTTGGTGCGTACGATGCGATCACCCAGTTCCAAGCTCAGGCTTCGACTTTACTACGATAAACAAGCGGCATACTATGAATAATATTATTTTCATCACAGGAATGGCTGGGGCAGGAAAAAGCACGGTCGGGCGTCGGGTTGCCCGGTATTTCCCCAAAAGCCTTTTTATTCAAGTGGATGAACTGCGTGAAAAGATGGTGAAAGGTTATGCGAGACCAGAAGGCGGCGTATTTACAGACGAAGTAATACAACAATTCCAAATGGCGCGGTCCACCGCAATCTATATGGCGCGCTTATATGCCGATCAAGGCGTGGACGTTATCATTGACGATGTCTGTGTTCCATCCAATTTTGTTGAGCAGTATGCAAAGCTTTTTGAAATTCCAGAAGTCCATCGCGTTTTGCTGTATCCTAAAGCATCTGCCGTGATCGAACGGATCAAACAACGAGGCGGCCCTATGGAACATATTGATTACGTCCCTGTGATCTATGCTTTCCTCGATTCCATGCCAAAAGACGGCTGGGTCGTATTAGACTCAAGCGAATGGACTATTGAGCAGACAGTTAAGGAAGTGATATCCCATATAGTTCCAGGCTCTAGCAATAAAGTCACCTAGGAAAACACACCTAAAGGAAATTTCAGCCATGTCTAATTCACAAGCTCGATTGATATCTTCAGCAATAGCCCTTTTGGCAGGCGGTGTCCTTGCAAACACCAGTAATATCAACGTGAATGTTAGCATCGTCATCATCCTGGTCAGTTTCGTGCTCTTCATCGTTGAATATTTTCGCAACCAAAAGATATAGGCGTCTCTGAGTTACTTTATTGACAAACGCACATGGATCCCCAGTCTACACTTCAACAACTCGGAAGTATCAACTTCAAAGAGAAAAAGATCCTTCCTGCTCTCAAGAAGTGCATTAAGAAGTTATCGTTCAAATCATCCGCAGACCTGTCCAATCTACTTGATCTGGCGATGTGGTTGTATGTCTACGGGTATGATAATCACGCCTTGAAAGCGACACAGATCATTGATGAGCTCGAATTCAAGGGAGATTTCAATATCTGGACTCCCGTCGAAAAAATCCTGCTCTTACAAGCGAGAATATATCGCGAACAGGGTAAGAAATCCAAAGTTCAAAAGAGTATCGACAAGGTTCTAGGGCCCATGATCCCCCACGAAGAAGCGTTCAAACGTCGACTTTCTTTCAACTGGTTGAACGATAAAGGGATCGAACGTTACCTGAAAGAGAATAACGTCAAAACAGCTAACGAAATGCGTTTTGCTGACTTGGGCGACCTGTTCTTCATCCGCGAGTTGGGCGAGGGCAAAACTGATATTGACGGTAAAAAAGTTGATATCGCCAAAGCTGAAGAACGGATCATGGAATACAAGTCCATTCTGAAGCAGGTCAAATAGTTTTATAAGACCTACAAAATAAAAGCGGATGAACGAGTTGTTCTACTTGTTCATCCACTTGCTTTATCTATGGCAATCGTGCGTAATAAACCGTTGGGTTGTCATAAGGCGTCATGAAAAAAATAAATTCGGTCACCTCCGGGCGATTGAATCCCACAGCTGACCATTTCACCGACGGGCTTGAATCAAAGGAACCCTGATCCGTTTTTTGGATCAAAGAAGTAGGAATACCCCATTTACCATCCACGTTCATTTTCACGTAGCACATGGTATCCATCGAATAGCAAGGTTCCTCAGCCGCAGGGTTCCTGTGATGTCCGTGGCCGATGATATAGATCTCACCGGAGGCGTTTAACGCCAGAGCAGGGTCATGTGTGAGAAAATCTAAAGCTGTATCCACCCAGCCAGAACCGTTATTCATAACATAATGGGACCGTCCATAATCACCGATGGCGCCATTGAAGCTTTCAATGTAAACCATATATTTAACACCACTTGAATCAATGAGCAAACTTGGACCTTGATCGATGTTGAGTCCATTATCCTTACTCGTCCACACTGACACGCCAGATGGGAATTGGAACGTGCTTGCGATCTCAACGTCTCCCCAATCGCCAGCGACAGTACGTGTCCGCGCACGGATCAGGGTTGGGTTGTCCGACTCAGATATCCATGCAACAGTGACTGTATTATCCGCTGGTGAAACCACAAGGACAGGATGATTTGCCTTCCCTGCAGTATCTACCTGAACGAAATCTCCCAATGGAGTGAGTGAATTGGCCGTGCCATCGTATGTATAGGCACGATGCAAAATGTGATCATCGTTCTTCCAATATGCAAGGTGGATATTTCCGTTCAAGTCCACCATCCCAGATACACCACTGGTACCGATGTACAAGCCCGAATCGATCACACCGCTGTCATTTGCAAGCGTAATGGCAGGCTTGTAGCTATTGGTCGTTGTATCAAACGGATAGTCCTTGACTTCACCGGCAAGTGTGTTGATGATAACGTGGATAAACTCTTTGCCATCATATACAGCATCTACAGACATAATGTCGCGGGTCTCCGTAAATTCAATCGCAGGCGCAAAATCCGAAGCGCCATTGGGGAACCCGGGGTTTAACGTCCGATATGTGCGTAAAACTTTTGAACCTTGGGAACTCGAAAAGATGTAAAGATGATCTGTATTCGTGCGAACGATCTGATGCGGAATAACATCTGCTCCACCGGGCCCCACCGGGAACACAGCAGATGTTACCGGGCCACTTGTACCAACAGGAGTTGATGTTTCCACAGGTGCACTGGTTGGGGTGGACACTGGAATATCAGTTGACATAGGCACAGGGGACGCAGAAGGAGCAATTGTCGCTTCTACTACGGTTGTTGGGGATGCAGTACCAGTCTCTGCTACACACCCCGACAAAATCAGGGAAAGGATCAGGATGAATTTAAAGTTGAATTTGTTTGGCATGTTCAAGGTGTCCTCATTTATTACAAGATAAAGTTTCAATGAAGCATATATACCACCATAGCCCTAAAACCACATGAGCCCTTGTCTCCTAACCAAAAACAGGTGGTCAAGTTTTTCAACTTGACCACCTGTTGCTTTCAAACTGATACCCTACAACTTCTACAACTTCTCCAACTCATCCACCATTCTACTCAACACATCGAACCCACCCTGCCAGAATTTCGCCGAGCGAATATCGATACCAGCTTCCGCAAGGATCTTGGCGGGCGCTTCGGAACCGCCAGCCGAAAGGATCTTGAGGTATTTCGGCTTGAACGAGTCACCTTCTGCTTTGTATTGTTGATAGAGCGAGAAGACCAATAACTGGCCGAACGAGTACGCATACACATAGAACGGGGTGTGATAGATATGCGGAATGGAGACCCACTCCCACTTAAACTCGTCGCTGATCTCCACAGAATCACCGAATTGTTCCTTCAAGTTCTCCATATACAACGCGGAAAGTTCATCCACGGATGCGTTCTCTTGTATCTTCTTGTGCGCATCACGTTCAAAGAGCGCGAAATAGACCTGACGCAAGATCGTCGCGAAGGCATCGTCCATTTGTTTGAAGAGGATATCGCGGCGAACGGCATCGTCTGTTTCTTCAGTGAGCAATTTGTCGGTGAGCATCATCTCTCCGAAGGTGGAAGCAGTTTCGGCTAAAGGAAGAGACGAGTGGAAGGTGAACGTGGAATGGTGCGAAGCCAGCATCGCATGAATGGCATGTCCAAGTTCATGCGCCATCGTCGCCACATCACGCGCACGACCTTGAAAGTTCAACAATACGTATGGGGTCATGTCAGGCAGGACCGACCAGCAGAACGCGCCATCCCGTTTGCCCTTGCGGACTTCGCCATCCACATGTTCCTGATCAAAGACGCGTTGTGCCATCTCAGCGATCTGTGGGTCGAACGAACGGAACGAGTCAAAGACCATTTTGGTGGCGTCGTTGTAATCGAATTTTTTGTCTGAGTTGGCAACGGGCGCATAAATATCGTAACGACGGAGCTTGTCCATGCCAAGCACCTTGGCCTTGATCTTAAAATAGCGCTGGAAGATCTTCGCGTTCTTGCGCGTCACTTCCAATAGCGTGGTGACCGCTTCATCGGGAATATCATTGACGAGGTTCCGCACCGACATGGCGCTGGGGAATTTACGCAAACCCACATTCTCATTGTGCCAGTCACGTGCACGGGTTTGATACATCTGCCCAAGGATCGGGCCATCTGCACCAAAGACACGATACAACTCCTGATACGCTTTCTCGCGCAGGTTTGCATCGGGTCCCTGCACATAAGGACTCAGTTGTCCGCGCGTCAATTCCTTTACTTCACCATCCACTTCAAGTTTGAACACATAGCGATTGGTGATGGCGTCATACAAGGTAACGAGCGCGCCAGAACCTGTCACATCTTTGATGTTGATGACCTTCTCTTCCGCTTCGCCCAATGTGTACGGCTTGAAGTTGCGCATCGCTTCGAGGTAATACCGATAATCACCCGCTTCAGCCATCAAACGTTCAGCATTCTTTTCGTCCAATTCTTTCCACCACAGGCTAAAGAACAATGTGCGATTCCCCATCTCGGCCGCGAACTGTTGTACACGCGCCATGTACGATTGCGCGGTCTGGTCCTGTGTATCTGATGAAAACGACAGACCCGTGAACGCATAAATTTTGTTCACCGTGCGTGTTGTCGTTTCAGAGGCACGCACTACATCGAGGAATGTTTTCACATCCATATCGGGGTTGAGCTTGTTGCGCACGCCCTCAAACGATGTGACTTCTTCTTCAACATTATCGAACGCGCCCTGCAATTCAGCGCTTTCAAAGCTCGGGAATAATTCACCGAGATTCCATTTGGTCAATTCGTATGCCATAGAGCCTCCTGTATATTGTAAGGGCGGGGAGACCCCGCCCTTGTGTAATTGCCTAACACGGGGCGAGATGACCTCGCCCCTACGTAATAAATTACAAACTGGATCGGATGTGGACGATGTCTCCGTCCTTGACGATATATTCTTTGCCCTCAAGCCTGAACTTGCCCTTTGCTTTCGCCTCAGCCATGGACCCGAGGCTGATGAGGTCTTCATAGGCCACTACCTCCGCCCGGACAAATCCGCGTGAAAGATCCGTGTGGATCTCGCCCGCTGATTCTTGCGCGGTCGCGCCAATCTTCGTCTCCCATGCACGGACTTCATCTTCACCGACAGTGAAGAACGATTGCACGCGAAGCAACTCATACGAGAGACTGATCATTTTGTTCAGGCTAAGTTCCTTGATACCATATTCTTCCATGAACATGGCGGCATCCTCAGCGGGAAGTTGTGCCATTTCCATTTCGAGTTTACCCATCAACGCCACGGACGGCACATCCAACTCCATCTGCGGTGCGGATTGTGCCTCGCCGGTGTTGAACACCACTAAGACCGGTTTGCGTGAGAGCAGACCGAAGGAAGCAAGTTCCTTTTGGTCTTCGAGAGAATATTCCAATTTGCGGAGTGGGATATTGTTGTTCAACGCTTCGAGCAAACGAGTGAACAACACGGTCTGACGTTCATTCAAGACCTTATCTGTGCCGCCTTTTTTCTTCTCATCAGCGAGCTTTTCCACTTTGCGCTCAACAGCAACAAGGTCGTTGAGGAGCAACTCGCTCAACATGGATTCGACATCACGTTTCGCATCCACGCTTCCGCTGGGGTGCATGACCAGGTCACTTTCGAAAGCACGCACAACGAGGAGAAAGCCATCCATTTGAGCAAGCTGATTCAACAGTTGCCCAGAGATGCCGCTTTTGGCCGAACCAGTTTCCAGTCCGGCAATATCCGCGTATGTCACTTTGGCATAGATCGTTTTCTTCGGGTTGAACATGCCCGAGAGTTTGGTCACGCGCGGATCGGGGACGTCCACTACTGCGGTATGAACTTCAAAGCGACCGGCCGATGCGGTTGTGGGGGCATTGCCTCGTGTGAGGGCGTTGAATATAGTTGTCTTTCCTGACTGGGGTAATCCGATAATTCCGAGTTTCATCTATCTTGACCTTCGTGTTGGGAGTGGTATACTTGCGAACGCCCCGCAGAGCGGGTTCTTCAACAAGAGCCGAAGTGGCGGAATAGGCAGACGCGCACGACTCAAAATCGTGTTCCCTCCGGGAATGAGGGTTCGATTCCCTCCTTCGGCACAGCCGATTATACCCTCCCAAGGGTACTCCGCAACAGAACGCCCTCCATCATTTGGAGGGCGTTCTGTTTTCATCTGTTATTCCGAAAGCCACACTAAGGCGTCTTCCATCTGTTTGAAAACCCGATATGGCAAACCACGATTGCGTGCAGTGTTTTCAAAGAAGATAAAATCTTCATCCACTTTTGGGCTGACAGGGTTATAGACGAGTGCAACCTTTGAGCTGGGTGGTTTGACCTCACGACGTTGGTCACGCAAGGTCTCAGCACGTTGAAAGATCTCCAGAACCCGCAATTCGAATTGCAGTTCCCGCATATCGATCACTGCCTTGTTCACTTTCCATTCGGCCATTTTTTTCATGATCTCTAACCCCATCGCATTGTCCACTTCGCGTTCCCACGCGCCCGAGGTGATGACTTGGGCTATCTTCGGCTCTTCCAATAACTGAATGCTGTAGTTCATGGATTTCCTCCGTCGTGAATAGGAGTTTGCCAGACAACTTGTGCGTTCTCGGATTATATACCCAATTTTGGCGATACAATACAAACTGCAGGAGGAATTCTCCATTTTCAAGTTCCATCAACCACACCGTGTTTTATATTTTCTGATCGTATGCACACTGATATTTACCAGCTGCGTACCCAACAGTGCAAAACCAGCAACGCCTGTTCCTGCTCCGATGGCGTATGTTGACATTCCCAAGCCGCGTCCGGGCGAGACAATCCCTTTGTCCTCTCCGACGACATCCACGCTTCATCTTCCGACCGTTGCACCTGCTACATACACCCCAAACATTCCCAACGCTGACGTTCTCAACATCGCCATGTGGGTCCCCCCATATCTTTCGGAAACAATGGGCAAAGCGCTCGACGATTCGTTTCGTAGTCTGTTCGTGAGCAATGAAGCGACAGCAAACATTCGTCTCGAAGTAGGTGAAGTGAATGTGGTCAGTCAATGGGTGTATGCCTTGGTGACTCCCTTTTCTTCCTCCATTATGCAAGGACGCTCCAGCAGTGACCTACTTGCACAATGGCAAGGACAAACTACAGGGACACCACTGCTCATGGACCAAAACACCCACGGCATGTTTACTGCCTTGTGGGGAACGGCTGGAGCAAATGTACAAGTCGTTGCGAAAAATGATCTGATCGATTATGCCTGGGCACATCAACCATCATTGGCAATCGTTCCCTTTGATGATCTTGACCCGCGTTGGAAGGTTCTACCTGTGGATGGACTCTCGCCCATCCATAAGAATTTTGATCTCGGGCAGTACCGCCTCAAGATTCCGATTTCACTGATCAGTGACCCGGGCTTGGTCGCGCTCATCCAAAGCAACTTCGCCATCCCGGCCTCCAACTATGACCCACAAAAGATGACAGTCGTTGCAATGACCGGCGTCACAGCGTTGGTGCGGGCCACTGCCTTCACGATGGAAAGACGCGGCATTCTCTATCCTGCCGAGGATATTCGCAACTGGTTGATCAACGCGGACATCACACACATCAGCAATGAGGTGCCGTTCGCTGTCGGTTGCCCGTACCCAAACCCAACACAAGAAGAGATCCGCTTTTGTAGCGCAGATAAATATATCCAATTGCTGGAAGATGTCAGCACGGATGTAGTTGAATTGACCGGCGATCATTTCTCCGATTGGGGCACAGAGGCTATGGTTCACACACTCGAGATGTACAAGCAACGCAATTGGCCCTATTACGGCGGCGGGACAAATCTTGCAGAGGGGCGAAAGGCATTGCTACTTGAGAACCACGGCAATCGCATCGCGTTCATCGGTTGTAACGCAAAGGGAGGTTCCTTCGCTCAAGCCAGTGACACGCAACCGGGTGCCGCAGTCTGTGATATGGATTGGATGGCAAGCGAGATACAACGTCTGAAAGTAGAAGGGTATCTTGTGATCGCGACATTCCAACATTTAGAATATTACACGTACTATGCACAACCCGATCAACAGGAAGATTTTCGTCAGATGGCACAAGCGGGCGCAGATATCGTCAGCGGAAGCCAGGCACACCAGCCACAAGGGATGGAGTTTCTAAACGGCTCTTTCATCCATTATGGTTTGGGAAATCTATTCTTCGATCAATATAGTTATTGCGATGCCTGCCGTCAGGGAATGATTGACCTGCATGTTTTTTATAATGGGCGTTACATCAGCACAGAGCTGTTGCCTATCGAGTTCGTGGATTATGCCCGCTCCCGCCCGATGACATTGGAAGAAGAGAATGAGTTCTTTCAAGTGTTGTTTGGCGCAAGTGGGTGGCGGTAGAATAAGATATGCAATTTGAAATTCAACTTGGCCCCAAACGTTTGCTCTTCGATTCAGACCTGCATGGATTGCGCATCAACGGCATGGACTATCTCTCCGGAAGGGATGGGATTTTGATCTATGATAAGACTCGCGATGTAACAGCAGACATTGTCGAATTGCAGATGTCTACGAATACGAGTACGTTGATCCCTGCGTTGAGGGCATTGGGGATTTCTTACGCTTCTTACTTTGACGAACGGCCTGTTGTAGAGTCTCAGAACGATATTACCTTTTATTGGAAGCCTTCTCAATTGGCGGCGTTCTATAATCGCTACTCCACCGATGAATTGGATTACACCGAACGTGAGCCGGTCATCCGCCAAGCCGTGGACTTCCTCACATCAAACCCGCAAACGCTTCCTCTGCCCGAAGAACTGTTGACGCGGATGTCGGAACCGTCCACGCTGTTGGGATTCTACGAAGGCTTCCCGATCTTTGACGGTTCCACAGGCTTTGCCAGACTCCAATCACGGTTGGGCATTCACATGGACACGGACACAGTTATGATCTCGACACCGCTCGACAAATACGAAGCGGACGTGTATGAACTTGCAGAAAAACTGGAAAAGGCAACAGGGCTGGAACCTTCAAAGAAGAAAAACAGAGTGATGTTTTTGAAAGACGAGAGACTGCTCAAGATTCTTGGCATCTAAACTTTATAACGGGAATTGCATAATGAACATTCAACTGACACACATTAGCACTGCCACACTACTCATGGAAATCGGCTCGCTGCGTATCCTGACCGACCCGGTCTTTGACCCAGCAGGCGGACAGTATGCGTTTGGCTACGGGACAAGCTCCGTTAAGTTGACCGAGCCTGCCACACCTGCAGATGCTCTCGGGAAAATTGATGCCGTCCTCTTGAGCCATGACCATCATGAAGATAATCTCGACCGTGCAGGTCGTGCACTGTTACCCAAGGCAGGGAAAGTTATCACCACTCGCGCAGGAGAGAAGAGATTGAATGGCAATGCCCTCGGGCTGGGACCATGGCAGAGCACAACACTCAAAGCGCAGGATGTAGAGATCAAAGTGACAGCCGTCCCAGCAAGACATGGCACATTGGGTAGTCACATTCTCGTGGGCGAGACGACCGGCTTCGTCCTCGAATGGCAGGGACAAAAACACGGGGCGTTATACATCTCTGGCGATACGGTCTGGTTCAATGGCTTGCGCGAGATTGGGCAACGATTCAAGATCGGGACAGCGATCGTGCATATTGGCGGCGTGCAGTTTCCGATCATGGGGCCGATCCGTTTTACATTCAATGCCCATGAGGCGATACAGATCGCACAGACACTCAACCCACGGACGGTGATCCCCATCCATTACGAAGGGTGGAAACATTTCAAGGAAACAGAAACAGCCGCAAGGAAAGTTTTTGAAGCGTCAGATATCAAAGAAAAAATCCACTGGCTTCCGCAGGGAAAGTCAGTGGATGTGGAAATCTAATTCTGAGAGAAGTCTAGTTTCTATATTTGATGCCGTGGTCTGTAATGTCGAACGTCGCACTGCTGGAACTGTTCAAGCAACTGGTTCCGTTCGTCACCATGAAATAGTCTTTAGGATCAGGGTTCCACGCCCAAAGACTATAACAACCTTCGACCAGATCATTAATGACAAGCGAGTCTTGCGGACCAAGAACATAGGCACGGTAACCGCAGACACCCTGTGGATTACCGGACTGTAGATACACCGTGAGGTTGATGGTCCCTTTGGTTGGGTTGTCGATGCGGATCTTGATGGGCTTTCCCGTCAGGGAATCGGGTAGGACACTATTTATGCACGGATCACTTGCACTGGGATTCTCGGTGGGCGCCGGGGTCAATGTGAATTCCAAAGTTGGCAAGGGAGTCGGGGTGACGAAGACCTCCAAGGTATTCGTAGGGGCCGCTGTTGGCGGAGGCAATGTAGCGGTTGGGATGGCGGCTTGAGTCTGTGCCAGTAATGTGAGCGCCGCCGCGACCGCCGTGCTGTTTATATCAGCCGCATTGATCGTGGGTGTTGCCTGCGCACCACACGCACTGACGATCAGTGTGAAGGCGAGTGCGTGGATGAGAATTGAAAAACGTTTCATGTGGATATCTCCTTAATAACGGTTTGAATTATACAAGGAGACGCTTGTTTCCCCTATGGATGTTCCAAAAAGATGTAAACAAGACCTCCGAGTTCTTAAAGAACTCGGAGGTCTTTGCCATTAAGTATCAAGTGCATCCAGATAGCTCTGAACATCATCAGGCAATTGTCGTGTACGCAAATACTCCAAAACGAATTTGCGATACTCATCAGCAGTATCAAAGTTATCTTGAACAAAGGCTTTGTCAACCAGTTTGCCGTCACGTTCACCGATCCATTCGAGATAATTCGAATATGGCCATTGGACAATATCGGCAACAAGCCCGTCTTTGACAGGGTTGCCGTGAATATAGCGGCATAGGTTTAGCAAATAAGAGGAAGTCAAAATCGGTTTGGCCTGAAATTGTCCCTGAAATAAAACACCAACACGTTGAAACCGCTTGTTGATAGCCTTAGTGTATGAAACAGAGAGTTTCATCATGGAGGAAGAGACATCCGAGATTTTTAAAATCTCGGATGTCTGTGGCGTCAGTTTTACACGCCCCACAACATGATAATGAGTTGGCATCAAGCAATACACCAGAATATCCATAACGGGGACAAGATATTCTTTGATCTTCTTGAGAAAGAACAGATAATTTTCAGACTCAAAGAAGATCCGCTCACGGTTGTTGCCGCGGTTGTAAATGTGATAATGCAATTCAGGAACGAACGGGATGAATCTGCGAGGCATAGGGACCTCCAAATCAAATCTCCGAGTTCTTAAAGAACTCGGAGATTTTAGGCACAATCTTATTTCTTCTTCCCCTTCGGGGACTTTGTTTTCTTCACAACCTTCTTTGTAACAGGCTTTTTAGTTGCTGGCTTCTTCGCAGGCACTTTCGCTTTCGCCTTCCCCTTCGGGGACGATGTCGCCGCAGGTTTCGCCTTTGCTTTTGCAAGGGCGGCCTTTGGTTTCTCCCCTTCCACAAACTTCTCCACCGTCCAATTCACATTGACGGAGAGGACTTCCTCGCCGGGTTTCACTTCCACGACCACATCCCCCTTCGAGGCGGCGCGTTTGCGTAAGCCAGCCGCATCCAGCCGTGTGGACTTGGGCGCGCCTTTGCTCAAGTGGATGGTCGCCATGTGACTCGGTTTATCCGCAACCACACCGACGAGTTTGGTCTTGCCCGAGAGTTCCCAGGCGATGACGCCCTTGCCGTACCGTCCCTGTGTTGGGAATTCTTTCTGATCCAGCCGTTTGGCTTTACCGTCATTCGTGAGCAGGAAGATCTCGCCATCGGTCGGGAGAATCTCCACGCCAACGACTTCATCCTTATCGTCCAATTTCATACCGTTGACGCCCGCCGCCACGAGTCCCATCGGGCGCACGTCATCTTCCTTGAAGCGGATCGCCATGCCCGCCGCAGTGACGAGCAATACTTCTTTCTTCTTGTTATCGGTCAGGCCTACTTCGATCAAGCGGTCGCCTTCGTTCACCTTCACCAACACGAACGTCTGCGCTGAAGGCCCGGGCAATTCACTGACCAGACTCTTCTTGATCATGCCGAAGCGCGTCGTTGTGATAACACACGTCTCTTCGGGCAAGGCCGATTTTCTCGAAGGCAAAGCGAACACTGCCGCGAGCGAGTCCGTTTCCTGCAACGGCGAGACCTTGTAGTACAACGAGCCTTGCGATAGCTTCTCCGCCTGTGGAATCACGTGCACGGCCACTGCCGCGGCACGGCCTGATTTCGAGGCAAAGTAGATCGTGTCGGTGGTCGAGGCTTTCACCAACCAACGCGGCGCGTCATTGCCTGAATGTTTCGGTTCCTTTTCATCCACGGTGCGCGAGACCAATCCATCTGCGGTCACACCGATCCATACTTGTTGTTGCGGCAACACATCCGAAGCCGTCAACGATTTACCGGTCTTGCCGCCCTTCGTCACATCCACGATCTGGGTGCGGCGTCGGTCCGCGTAAAGCGACTTGACCTTCTGCAATTCGTCCGCCACCACACCGCGCATCAACTTCGGCGATTTCAACAGCGTGGTCAATTCCTTGATGAGGCCGGTCACTTCCTTGTATTCAGTTTCGATCTTCTTGCGTTCCAACGCGGCCAACCTGCGCAATTGCATATCGAGGATCGCTGTCGCCTGTAACTCTGTCAGCTTGTAGCGCTTCATCAGTTTGGCGCGCGCAGTCTCCACGTCCGAGGCGGAGCGGATGAGTTCGATCAATTCATCCAAATTCTTTAATGCGACCATATATCCCTCAAGGATATGTGCCCGCGCCTTAGCCTTATCCAGATCAAATTCAGCGCGTCTCTTTATGACCTCGAGCCTGTGCTCCACATAGACGCGGAGTGCCTGTTTGAGAGTTAACGTGCGCGGCTCGCCATCGACGAGCGCCAGCAGGTTGATGCTGAACGTGGTCTGCATCGGTGTGCGTTTATACAACTCGCGCAACACGACATCGGGGTCAGCGTTCTTCGTCATTTCCAACACGATGCGCATGCCCTGACGATCCGATTCATCGCGCAGGTCAGAAAGACCTTCGAGGTAACCGTCACGCGCCAGATCGGCGATGCGCTCGATCAGGCTGGACTTGTTGACCATGTACGGCAATTCGGTGACGATGATGCGACTCTTGCCGCGTTCCATCTCCTCCACATGCGCCTTGGCTTGCACGGTCACACGTCCACGCCCCGAACCATATGCGGACTCGATCGGATTCTCTTCCTTGTTATCCAGAACGATGATGCCGCCGGTGGGGAAGTCCGGTCCCTGCACGAACTTCATCAATTGTTCAACGTCAATGTCATCGAGCTTTTCCCATTTATCGAGCATGTAAATGATGGCATCGATGATCTCACCCAGGTTGTGCGGCGGAATGGAGGTTGCCATACCGACCGCGATACCTGTTGCACCGTTGACCAATAAGTTAGGCAACGCGGCGGGCAGAACACCGGGCTCTTCGAGTGTGTCGTCAAAGTTGGAGGTGAAGTCGACTGTATCTTTGTTGAGGTCAAACAAAATATCGAGCGCAGCGGGCGTGAGTCGCGCTTCGGTATAACGCATGGCTGCGGGTGGGTCACCGTCTACAGAACCGAAGTTACCCTGTCCATCCACGAGCAGTGTGCGCATCGAAAAATCCTGCGCCATGCGCGCCATTGCCTCGTACACCGCCGAATCCCCATGCGGATGATATTTACCGAGCACTTCACCCACGATACGAGCGGATTTCTTATATGCCGAGTCCGCGCGGATGCCCATGTCATACATCGCGTATAAGATACGGCGTTGTACAGGCTTGAGCCCATCGCGCGCATCGGGCAGGGCACGCGCCACGATCACGCTCATCGCATAATCGAGATACGATTGCTGCATTTCAGTGTCAATGTCTATTTTGCGTATTGTTCCAAGGTCCATTTGAAATCCTTATTGAACTGCGAGGCGCAAAGAAAGTACTTTGAATCTTTGCGCTTTGGCGGTTAAATTTACCGAATGAATGTTCTATAGCGGGGACAATATTACGGGGAAAAAGAAGATGCGTCAAGTATCCCAAAACGAACCTGCCTCTTTCATCCTTTTACAAGAACGAAAGAGGCAGAAGATAAGTTGATCTGATATTCTTACTGCTTTAGTTCTACGGTACGTGTGATACATGTGCCTTTCAAGGCTTGTTGGGTACAGGCCATGACGATCACTCGTATCTCACCATCGCGTGCGTTCCAGTCCATCTCTTCACTACGAACGTAACCACTGCCGCCTGGTTCCAAGGGGGCGATATTCTTTGCCAACACACATCCCACGCGCAAATCGAAGGCGTTATATGCGGCTTCTGCCGATTTATCGGCCTTGTCATCCACCACCTTGATATACACAGAACGGAACGCAATACTGCCAACATTCGTGACATCGAAGACCACGTAACTCTTGCTACCGCACTTGTCCCAACGTTTGAACTTGATATCAAAATAGGGCATCGCTGTTGGCGAAGGCAAAGGCGTGAACTTCGGTAAGACGGATGTGTCCACATCTTTGTCGATCTTGAGATTTTGCGTCAACATGTAGCATTGCTCTTCGGGCTTATCAGGGTTCTTCACGAAGATATATCCTGCTCCCAGATCGTTCGCAACGAGTTCAAGTTCCTGCCCCACCTGATATTTTGCTACCAGGTCATAATTCCCTGCCGGGCCAATGCGGCAGTTGCTCTCACGCTGTACTTTGACCGTTATAACCGCAGGTGTTGACGTGAAGGTCGGGGTTGGCGTCAATGTTTCGGTGGCGGTGGGGGTAATGGTGGGAGTGTTCGTGACCGTTGCCGTGGCCGTGGGTGTATTGGTGGATGTAGGGGTTGGTGTGGCTGTGGGAGCAACCAGCCCCGGCACATTACACGCTGAAAGGATCAATGCAATGGTCAATACGATGCAAAAAAGTGGAAAGAATTTTGTGTTCATATGTCCTCTTGTTGATTATCCAATGGTTGATATAACAATATTGCAGAAATCATTTTTACACAAGGGAGAAATCATGGTTAATCCCTTGCAGGAGATCATACCTATAAGAAGGCTTCAATGTTGAGGCTTTGATCGCATGCTAAATGCGACAGTGATCAAACTATGGATGAATCGAAAAGGCAGTCCACGTGGACTGCCTTTTCGATTTGGCGTCAGGTCAGGTTGAGTTAAGCCGTTTGCTCTTTTTTATTTTCCGCGCTCGAATTGTGAACATGATCAACCCAATGAAAGTGAGAGGAACATAGAAAGAGACGAACAAAGTAATGACCGGCAATATCGAACTGTGCGAAGAGTCAAGAATGAGATACGCCGTATACAACACGTAATAGGAAAGGAACAACATCCCCTCACCACGTGAGACGTTGTCATCCACATAAAAGACAGGGATACAGATCAACGCAACAAAGACCATCACGAGGAAATCAAAAGTCAACACATGGTTTGTAACCACGATGCCACCAGGCGAAAGGATACCTGAGAGCCCCATTACACCCAACAGGTTGAAGATATTACTTCCAATGGCATTGCCTACAGCAATATCACTCTCGCCTTTGAGCGTGGCAATAATGGATGTGGCTACCTCAGGCAAGGAAGTACCGACAGCCACAATCGTCAAACCGATAACTAATTCGCTGATACCAATGGCCTTTGCGATGGAGGTGGCAGAGTCCACGAGCCAGCGAGCACCTAAAACAAGCAGGCCCAACCCAATAACTATGAACAAAATATTTTTGGCAGTATTACGAGCTGTGTGTTTTTCCGTATCTGCAAATTCCTGCGCATACTCTTTATGCACCTTTTCACTTTCCTTACGAGACTGACGTAATGCAAAGAATGTATATCCCAGAAAACCAAGGATCATAATCAACCCGTCAACAGCACCGAATTTTCCATCAACAGCAAGGGCAAATGCCAGCAGGGACACTCCCACCATGATCGGCGCATCAAAACGAATGATCTGTTCTGCAATGACGATCGGGGCAACAAGCGCTGTCACACCAAGTACGAAGAGAATGTTGAAGATGTTGGATCCCAACACATTGCCAAGAGTCAGGCTTCCCTGTCCGAGAGAGGCGGCTTGCAGTGAAACAGCAATCTCAGGTGAAGCTGTCCCAATGGCAACAATGGTGAGGCCGATAACAAGCGGAGGAATTCCCGCTGCGGCCGCCAGTTTTGAGGCGCCACGCACGAGCAAGTCGGCTCCAATGATAAGGATAATCAGCCCAAAGATGAAATAAATAATTGTGGATGTCATGTAGTTGCTCCCGTATCAGCCATCCCCCGGCCGACATTGGGGCCTATTGTATCCCCTTTTTTCACAGAAAAAGCGGGCAGGCCCTTAGACCTGCCCGCTTTTTATTTATGGCGTGAAGCTTGTTGTTTCGGTCATACACAAACCATTGACCCCATCTTCAGAACATAAGGTAACTGTTGCCTGAAGTTTGTGCCCCGTGGGGTCGTATGCATAGGAAGGTGCGCTGACTACAATCGTATCGCCAATATCGAGCATCTTCCTTGAATCGGATGAGTTACAGCCGTTGGTGTTCTTGAAGCTATCATCGGTCATGGAGACGGTTATGTTGGTGTCTTTATCCTTTACAGACATGGAAATCGACCGGAACGCCGTGCCACCAATGTTCTTGAGTTTAACTTCCACCCACCAGGCATTGTTACACGCCTCAAGGCCATCATACGATAACTCGAAAGCCGGAACAGGCGTCGGTGTGGGAGGAGGCGTGAAGATCGGCAAGGCAGAGATGTTTCCGCCGAACATAGCATATTCGCCCCACAGCCAACAGAAGTCCCCGCTGTTATCAGGATTGCGTATGTACCAATAGTTGCCGGCCAGATCACGTCCGTAGATCTGCGCCACTTCGCCGACCAGTAATGCACCGACACGGTCGTAGGCTTTACCGGGTCCCACCCTACAATTCGTAGGAACAGACACGCTGATCTGTGGAACAGATGGAGTGTCTGTAAAGATCGGGGTTGGAGTTAATGTGACAGTGGGAGAGAGCGTGGCCGTAGGTGTCACTGTGGGAGGCTCAGGGGTGAAGGTGAGTGTAGGCACGAGAGTATCCACACCGGTGACCGGTATGCCCGGCTGGGTATTTTGAGTTTGAAGGGCCACAAAGGTCTGGGCGACCGATGTGTTGATGAAGTTGGGGTCGGGTGTGGCAACAAGCCCTGAAGAACTGCACGCGAGGGATGCCACTATTAAAATCATGACCGATATAAAAATCGGGTTGCGCTTGAACATGGTACTCCTTTTATCAAAAACAATCATAATCCTATTTGTAGGGACGCCAAGTGTCTTAAGTATGTTCCTGCAAATGACCCGCAAACAAAAACCACAGCCGAGCGTTCGACTGTGGTTTGATAGCTATCCGCTTGAGCTTTCTATTTTGCCTTGAAGGGAACATCCTTTGTCACGCAGGTTCCGCCCTCATTCACGAGGGTACACAGTTTGATGCGGGCGTTGAGAGAATGCCCTTTCGGGTTATACACCAGCGGGCTTGAGCTGACAGTGGTCGTCCCACCGGAGACCAGATAATCCGTGATCGTGGGGGCCTTACAATCGTCATTGGCGATGAAGTCGTTGCTTTTCATGGTGACCACAGTATTCGTCTCAGAATCAGTCAACTCAATGGAAATGGATTGGAACAAAGCATCGCTGGGATTTTCCAATTGGAAGTTGGCCCAGTAGGTGGTGCAGGTTTTCATGCTGGCGAAAGTTGCGCTGAATACTGTAGAAGGTGCTGGCGCCGGCGTATATAACAACAAGGTAAAAACATTGCCGGTCAGTGTGGCATATTTGCCCCAGACCCAGCAGAACCCACCTTCTACATCAGGGTTGCGGATGTACCAATATTCCCCGCTATTATTGCGAGCAATCACTTCAGCGACTTCACCCACCAGTAACATACCCACTCGTTCATAGATCGCGCTCGGCCCGGTGCGGCAATTCGTATCCTTTGAAACAGTGATGAGCGGAGTCAAGGGTGTGGGTGTGAAATCGGGAGTCAATGTAAAGGTTGGCCCGGCAGTTACCGTAGGAGAAGCTGGCACAGCCGTGAGCGTTGCCGTTGGTGGATTCGTAAGCGCCACCTCCGTTTGACGGGCAACAATGGTCTGCGCGATGGAAGTATTTTGTATATTCGGGTCCAGCGGTACAGGAGCAGGGTTACCAGACTGACTGCAAGCAAGCGATACGATCAACAAAACAAGAAAGGCAATACTGGCGGGACGCTTCTTCAACATAGTTCTCCTTTGGAATACTACTCAATCATAATACCAAAGTCGGCATCAAGAGAGTTTCCAGATCAAGTATCCTTTTGTTAGCCACTTACGTTGAGATTCAATTTCATAGCCTCGTTGCGCCATTCGTTCAGCGGTTGAGATGAACCATTGCTTCGCTCCATACGTTTTCATCGATGACATCTCTGCGGCGGAACTTTTCCACGCTTCGAAAAAATCATAAATGGACTCGCCCGGCAAAACATGATGGATCAAATTCTTTGGCAGGATCGTCTGGAAATCGCCCGGCTCAAACCCAAGCCGGAAGTTGGTACTGAACACAAGGGCTTCCATCTTCCATTTTTGCGTTTGGATTCCAACAGCTTGCTGTTGGGAATTCGGGATTAAGCTTTCTGCTTCCACACGCCTTGCAAGATTTGCGCACCAGATACTCCCGAACGGATTCGATGTCCCTTCGATCATTAACCCACCGGGCAATATGCATTGCGCAAGCGTTTCATACGCAGGAGCAAAATCCTTTTCCTCGTATTGACGTAACACATTGAACGCACGTATCAAGCGGACATGCTCCCCACCCTGTAACGGCACGTTGAACCCACCCAAGCGGAAGAATGTCTTTGTATCTGCATAAGGCAACGCGGCTTCGACCCGTTCCTTATCGATCTCCACGCCAAGGATCTTCAACCGCGAATTCATTCGCCGAAAGCGTTCGGCAGATTCGAGCGTGGTACGCGGGTCAAAGCCATAGCCAAGATCAAGGAACATTGAATCAGCAAACAGGCCATCGGTCCGCGTGAGAAGCGATGGTTCATAGAGCAGGATAAAGTTATCGACTCGACGAAGGCGATTTGAGGCCGTTTTGCCTCGGGTGGGAAGTCCCAGTGGTTTGGTTGAGCGGGGCATTCATTCCATTATAAAATGCCAATGGGATAAAAAGAAACTCCCTCATGAAGTATTTTCACGAGGGAGTTTTGTAGCGATATTGTTTTTATGGTTTGAATTCGATGGTCTGCGAAACACAGGCCCCGCCTTGACCAGTGTTGGGACAAAGGGTAATGGTGACACTCAATTTATGTCCGGCAGGATCAGCAGAGAGGGACGGCGAAACAATGGTGTAGGCATCGCCGGGTCCCAGTATGGGCGCCTTGGCCGAAAGCACACAGGCATTTACATCTTGAAAGCCATCACCGGAGGAATTGCGCGTTTCATCTGTCACTGTATCTTTAATAGAGACAGACATGGATTTGAAGGGAACAGTTCCCTTGTTGGTCAGGTTGATGCGCGTCCACCAACTGACACACTTTCCAGAGTTCACATATTCAGCGGTGAAGGTTCCGGTAGGCGCAGGTGTAGGTGATGGAGGCGGAGTAAGGACGGGTACGTTGTTGAGGTTCGCACCGGTAGCGTAAGCGCCCCACAGCCAACAATACACGTTGGCATTCTTCGGACTGCGAACATACCAGTAATTGTCGAAGGGATGCTTGCCAACCACTTCGATGGTCTGTCCAACCAGGAAGGTATCCAGCAATGAATAGGCAGTACCCGGGCCCACGCGGCAATTCGTCGCTTCTGAAAGCGTGACATAAGCAAAGGTGGGCGTGGAGGTAAAGGCCGGCGTGAATGTTGCTTCAGGTGTAGGTGAAAGTGTGGGTAGCGCGGTGAAAGTAGGTTGGGCTGTATTGGTGGGAATAGCCGCAAGTTGTGCCTGTTGCGTCTGGGCCAGAGCTGTAATGGTCGACTGAGCGGCGACCATCGGGTCAACTACTTCGGTCGCATTGGCACTAGGTAGATTGCAGGCTTGTATGAGAAGCACAACGATGACAAACAGACAGAAAAGTATTTTTTTGTTTTTCATATATCATCCCTTACAAGAATTGGATATTGCGAAGAGATATACATAATAAAAGACAAGGGCGACTATTGATAGTCGCCCTTGTGTACTACAACGTTTTGGATTTAGTCGCCCGCTTCAGCATCGGGCAGTTCTTCGGCACTGGCACCTGCTTCAGCTTCTGCCGTGAACCGTCCGTGAACGAAGCCGGTTCCTGCAGGGATCAACTTACCGATGATCACGTTCTCTTTCAAACCGATAAGCGGGTCAGTGGTTGAACCGATGGCCGCACCTGCCAACACCTTGATGGTATGTTGGAAGGATGATGCAGAGAGGAATGAGTCTGTGCTGAGAGAAGCCTTGGTCACACCGAGCAACACTTCGGAGAAGCGAGCCGGTTGTTTGCCTTCGGCCAGCAATTGTTCGTTGACCTTGCGGATCTCAAGGCGATCCAACACATCACCGGGCAAGTACTTGGCGTCACCGGGGCGGGTCACTTGCACCTTGCTCAACATCTTGCGGATGATGGTCTCAAAGTGCTTATCGTGAATGTTCTGGCCCTGTGAGCGATACACCTTCTGCACTTCAACCATCAAGTACATCTGGCAGGCTTCACGTCCCTGGATCTTCAACACACGATGCGGGTTGAGCGAACCCTCTGTAAGAGGCTGACCGGCTTCCACCTTTTCATTGCTCTTGACGAGCAAGCGTGAGGTGGTCGGGATATCGTAAGTAACGGACTCTTTCTGATCGTAGGAGACGATGACCTTACGGTCCTTTTTCTCGACCCGGGCACGACCTGCATGTTGGGCAACGATCTTTGCGTCGTCCAAAGTTGCCAACACGTCACCGGCTTTTACTTCCGCCTCGTCCTTGACCTCAAACTTCCAATCCGCAGGGACGCTGTATTCGTCGCTGACGAGCTGGCTGTTCTCAATGGTCACTTCGCGAAGGTCGGCATATTTTTCAGACTGGTCCACATGGAGCGTACCGCTGATCTCTGCTACGAAGGCTTCACCCTTGGGCTGTTTGCGCGCTTCAAAGATTTCTTCCACGCGTGGGAGACCGGTAGTGATGTCTGCGCCGCCGGCGGCAACACCACCTGTGTGGAAGGTACGAAGGGTCAACTGCGTACCGGGTTCACCGATGGACTGCGCGGCCACAATGCCGACTGCGGAACCAAGTTCCACCATGGTGCCACGGCCGAGGTCAATGCCGTAACACTTGGAACAAATGCCATGCTGTAATTCGCATGTCAACGGCGAACGAACTTTGATCTCTGCAATACCGGTCGCAGCAAGTTTGCGCGCCATTTCGTAATTGATGATGTCACCGGTTTCACCGATCACTTCACCGGTGGTCGGGTCAATCACATTATCGATCAAGATACGGCTGTACAAGCGACTGCTCATGGCCTGACCTGCCACATCATCCTTACGACGGATTATCACGCCATCGGTGGTGAAACAGTCATGCTCGTTGATGATGATGTCCTGTGCAATATCTACAAGACGGCGGGTGAGGTAACCTGCATCCGCTGTACGAAGAGCTGTATCGGCCAAACCTTTACGTGCACCGTGCGTGGAAATAAAGTATTCCTGCGCTGTAAGACCTTCACGGAAGTTCGAACGAATCGGCATCGGGATGATACGACCGGAGGGATCAGCCATCAAACCACGCATACCAGCCAACTGCGAAATGGTGGAGAAACCACCCTTGGTCGCGCCGGAGGTTGCCATGGTCGAGAGGTTCCCATCGGGGTCCATGTGACGCTTCACAGCATCACCGACCTTATCGGTGGTCTGTTGCCAGACTTCGATCTCGCGTTCGTTGCGTTCCTGTTCAGTCAACAAACCGCGGCGGAAATCGCGTTGTACCAACTCGACGGCTTTAAGGGCTTCGTCGATGATGGCTTTGCGTTCCGGCGGGATGGAAATATCGGCTACCGCGAGGGTCGTGCCGGATTTCATAGCATATTCAAAACCAATGGCCTTGATCTTATCGGCCACATCGGTTGTCTTTTCCTGTCCGCAAAGTTCATAGACTTCAGCGATCAGGTCCTTCACGCCACCTTTATCGAGTTTCTCGTTGACGAATTGAACTTCTTCAGGGAGAACCCGGTTGAAGAGCACGCGCCCAACTGTTGTTTCGATGATGCGAGTTTCAGGTTCGGACAAGCGGTCGCCATTAGGCGCGTACCACGTATAAGCGTTCATCTTGATCTCAGAGTGGACTTCCACCTGACCCAACGCATACGCCATTTCGACTTCATCCATGGTTGCAAATGCACGGCCGTCACCTTTATGCTGTGCCTTCTGTGCCATGGTCAAATAGTACACACCAAGAACCATATCCTTGGACGGAGAGATGATCGGCTCACCATCAGCCGGTTTGAGCAAGTTCTTGGAGGCGAGCATGAGAGAACGCGCTTCATTCACAGCCTTCTGTGAAAGCGGAACATGGACAGCCATTTGATCGCCGTCGAAGTCCGCGTTGAAAGCGGTGGTCACAAGCGGATGTAATTGGATCGCGGAACCTTCGATCAGGATCGGCTCAAAAGCTTGGATACCCAAACGATGGAGGGTCGGAGCGCGGTTCAACAAAACGGGACGTTCGCCGATCACGCCTTCCAACGCTTCCCAAACTTCGGGACGGTTGCGTTCGATCAAACGACGCGCACCCTTCACGTTGGCGGCATATCCATTCTGCACGAGGCGTGCGATCACGAACGGACGATATAACTCAAGGGCCATGCTCTTGGGCAAGCCGCATTGATTCAACTTCAACTGCGGGCCCACCACGATCACGGAACGGCCGGAATAGTCCACGCGTTTACCGAGCAGGTTGCGGCGGAAGCGACCCTTCTTACCTTTGAGCATATCGCTCAAGGATTTAAGTTCGCGGCGTCCACGGCGGGAAAGAGCCTTACCACGCTGTGAGTTATCAATGAGACTGTCAACAGCTTCCTGCAACATACGCTTCTCGTTGCGGATGATGACATCCGGCGCGCCGAGTTCGAGAAGTCTCTTCAAGCGATTGTTGCGGTTGATCACACGGCGATACAGATCGTTGAGGTCAGATGTAGCGAAACGGCCACCATCCAACTGCACCATGGGGCGCAGGTCCGGAGGGATTACCGGAAGAATGGTCAGGATCATCCACTCAGGACGGTTGCCCGAGCGTTTAAACGCTTCCACAACCTTTAGACGAGTCGTGGCCTTCTTGCGCTTCTGCTTGGACTTGGTGGTTTTTACTTCGTGCCAGAGTTCTTCAGCCAATTTGTCGAGATCGAGGCGTTCGAGAATATCGTAGAACGCTTCAGCACCCATATCAGCGCGGAAAACCTGACCCCAGCGTTGCTTGAGTTCACGATATCGAATCTCACTGATAAAGGTGAAGGGGCGGAGTTCCAACAGCTCATCGCGTTGGCGGGAGGATTGATTGGATGAAACGGAAGTCTGTTCTTCAAGTTGAGACCGGAGAGCTTCCATCTGCATTTCAGCGTCCGCTTTGACGCGGCCAGCTTCCATCTTAAGCGTTTCCAATTCCTTGGCGCGTTGATCCTTCAGTTCGTTTTCGAGCGCTTCAAGTTTGCTCTTAACGATCTTCTGCACCTGGGAAATATGCTTGGTGGAAACCTTGTCACCAGCGTCAAGTATCTTCTCGCTCGTCAATTCAAAGACGATCGCTTTCTTGGCGGCTTCACCCATCTGGTCCTGGAGAACCTTCTCGAGTTTCTGGCCTTCCTTGATGACCGGGTCAAGCTTTTCGGCAATGACTTCGTCGTAATTTTGTTCGAGATTTGTGCGTTTCTGGTTGATGTCGCTGATGGTGTGATCGCGCTTGGTCTTGATCTCGGCGATCTTGGAATTGACTCCGGCGGCCTGCTCACGCTCTGAAACAGAGATCTCATCTTCGAGACGCTTGAGAGCCTTATTGCGGGCGTCTTCATCTACATAGGTTACGATGTATTGCGCGAAGTACAACACGCGGTCAAGGTTGCGGCGCGAGATATCCAACAACATACCCAAATAGGAAGGGATGCGGCGGGTATACCAAATATGTGCAACAGGTGTAGCTAATGCAATGTGCCCCATGCGTTCACGACGAACGGAAGAACGTGTTACTTCAACACCACACTTGTCACAAACAATACCTTTGTAACGGGGGTTTTTGTATTTGCCGCAGTAACATTG
The DNA here is from genome assembly GCA_016721115.1 of Candidatus Defluviilinea proxima. Lineage (NCBI taxonomy): Bacteria > Bacillati > Chloroflexota > Anaerolineae > Anaerolineales > Candidatus Villigracilaceae > Candidatus Defluviilinea > Candidatus Defluviilinea proxima. Next base: position 1,184,603 of record JADKIW010000001.1, on the reverse strand, counting down.
CCAATCTCTTTGAGGGCCAAAAATGGCTTCACAAAACAGGCCATCCTTTTCAGGACGAAGGCGGCGATAATTGATGGTCTCTGGCTTGAGCACCTCGCCATATGACCATGACATGATGGTCGCGGGCGATGCGAGGCTGATGCGGAGTGCGGTCAGTCCTTTGGTTTCCACTGGGTACTCTCCTTGAAAATAGATTGCTTCGAGTTCATCTTGAGCATCGTATAGTCGATGTGTTCAAGAGACAAACAAAGGCAAGCGCTTCGAGAGTTTTTCTCAAGCGCTTGCAGTGTTTACTCGTTTAATTTCATCCAACGGAAGAATTATACGCAGAAAAAATTGAGAGTCAAGTAGATTCTACAGCCAGAATCCGAGAATCAGGCCAATAAACCCTTCGCAAAGGCCAAAAAGCCCTGAATATCGTTGAAATTTGTGACCATCCCCACCGAAATGCGGACTGCCCCACTTGATTTGCCGTCAATGCACAGACGGAAATCGTCAATACTCAAGCGGTCTTCGTGACTTGGCTGGGTAAAGCACACATCCAATTCTACGCGGGAAATTTCAAGCGCCACCTCCCCAGCGCCGGGATTACAGAAGCATCCCGTCCGCAAGGAGATGTTGACTTTGTTCGCCTGTTCCTCAATGGAACGATGATCAATGGCGTTATTGTTCTTATCGTAAAAATTGACGGTGACCGCGCCACCTCGTTCGCCCATTTGAGTTGGACCATAGAGTCGTACCAACGGAACTCCGGTGCTGTGTTTCAGCGACACAAGGTTATTGAGCAACCAACCCGTCAAGCAATGGACACGTTCACGAATCACATCGTAACCAATTGATTCGATATGCTTGAGTCCGATCTCAATAGCAGGGATATTGAGGTAATCTATCGTTCCATCTTCAAAAGCAGATGCACCGTCAGCCATGTAGTACTTATCGCCCTGTACTGAAGCGACAGTGATCGTACCACCTGCAAACCACGGACGATGCAACTTCCCCATCGCTGTTTTGCGCACAAGCAATGCACCAATACCTGTTGGATAGCCAAACATTTTATAGAACGAGATCGGCACAAAGTCCGGTTTGAATTTGCTTAAGTCCAACGGATTGGTGGGGACAAATGCGGCGGCGTCAAGCAAAACATCCCAGCCGTTTTCATGTGCCTTCGCGATCCATTCGAGTGGATGTTTTACAGATGAGAAGTTGGATTGAGCGGGATAAGCAAAAAGGTTGTATCCGTTCTTCGAAGGCTGAGACAGCTCACGGTCCAGTTGTGAGGCGTCAACGCGCATATCTGGCAAAGCAACGGGAATATAGGAAACTGTCCCGCCACGCGCATGTGCAAATTCGCGAATCCCATTTACAGAATTATGATTATCGAACGTCAAAAGATAACGACCATTCGCAAACGGATATGACTCGCCGATCAACTTCAATGCACCGCTGGCATTCGAAGTAAAGACTGCAATGTATTCATCGGGGTCAGCATTAAAAAATTTCAACACATATTCACGCGCATGTTCAACGAGTTGCGTGGCGGCCTGTGATGTAGGGTTGGTCGAGTGTGGATTACCGAACACATGCTCGGCAAGCAGGCGGTGATGACGACGCAATTGAGACTCAGCATATAACCCGCCACCCGTGTAATCAAGATAAATATGTCCACCCAGATCAAGGCGTGCATATTCAACCGCGCGCAGGTCATCAATAATATGTGTTGTGGGATAGGTAGGATAATCCCTCAGAAACGCGACAAATTCAGGATCGGGTTTGGTCATCACGGCCTCCGCCACAATTTAACCACAGATATGACTTCGGCACAAACGTTATAATGAACTCATGTCCAAAATTCGTATCATACCCAAAGTAGATGGCCTCGCAGGAGGCGCATCTTTTCGACTTAAATTTGAAGATGGATTACGTGCCCGCGGTGTAGATGTGACTCGTGATCTAACTGAACCAGCGGATGCAACCCTCGTTCTCGCTGGAACCCGACACCTGCTTCCGTTATGGAAAGCTCGTTCACGCGGACAGCGAATCGTGCAACGCCTCGACGGGATCAACTGGGTTCACAAGAAGTGCAACACGGGGCTTAAACATTATTTGCGTGCTGAATACGGCAACTTGAATTTGGCCTTCATCCGTTCGCGCATTGCCACAAAGATCATTTACCAATCTGAATTCTCCCGCAAGTGGTGGGAGGATTGGTATGGCAAGACACGCGTACCGTTTAGCGTGATCCATAATGGTGTGGATTTGAAAACGTATTCGTCAGGCGAAACGCCAGCAAACCCACCATACAAGTTGCTCCTCGTGGAAGGGAATCTTGGCGATGGCTACGAAATGGGGCTCGACAATGCCATTCGTCTCACTGAAATTCTGCAAGGGAAACATACTTTACCTGTACAACTGATGGTCGTAGGCAAGATATCAGATGAACATCGAAAACAAGTGGAATCTAAAACTCACATTTCCATCCAATGGGTTGGAAGTGTGCCACGGGAACAAATTCCAGAAATCGACCGTTCAGCACATATATTCTTTTCCGCAGATCTAAACGCGGCTTGCCCCAATTCTGTGATCGAAGCAATGGCTTGCGGGCTCCCGGTTGTGGCATTCGACACCGGCGCGTTGAAAGAATTGGTACTCGGTGATTCAGGTCGTGTTGTTTCGTATGGAAGCAACCCGTGGAAGATTGAGTCACCGGATGTCGAGTCACTTGCAGATGCATCTGTGGAAGTTCTGCGGAACCAGTCACATTTCAGAACGTCTGCGCGGAAACAGGCAGAGAAAAATTTAGGGCTGGACATGATGGTGGATAAATATTTGGAAGTTTTGTTGGGCTAGGAGTTGATATGAACGATGATGAAATAGTTGATTTTCTGAAAAAACATTTGCAATCGATCCAGGAAAATGACACAAAAACCTACAACGAGACAACTGCAGAGGATCTGACGCTATACGAATGGTGGGTCACGCCACATCGTATTGATGGACTTCCCTTTCATGAGTTCATGATGGCGTCCAATGCTGAACGAGGGACAGTTTTTGGCGCAGAGGGAAAAGGAAAATCTTCCACACGATTCGATCTCTCGAATGTACATGTTCAAAATTACGGCGACACAGCTGTTGTCAGCTATACGCTTTTGATCAGCACTGCGACATCAGATGGCGTGAAGGTCGCATCACACAATGAAAGCCGTGTGATCGTAAAACTCAATGGCACGTGGAAAGTTGTCCATGTGCATAAATCACCCGCGTGGCAGGCTCCGCATATTCCATCATGAAACATTTCCCTGGCAAACTCGCATTACAACAACGCGTACTTCCCAATTATCGCGCCCCGTTCTTTGATCTGCTCGCCTCCGCTTGTGACGGTGGGATGAGTCTGTTCACAGGGTTACCACGCCCATCAGAGGGGATCACGACAACAGACAAGTTGCAAGTTGCCGATTACAAGATAGGAAATAATATTCACCTACTTGGTGGTTCGCTGTATCTCTGTCACCAACGTGGATTAATAGAATGGCTTGAAGAACAAAATCCCGATGCATTGATCGTTGAAGCCAATCCGCGTTATCTTTCCACACCTGCGGCCGTGAAGTGGATGCGCGAGCAGGGCAAACCAGTCATCGGTTGGGGATTGGGTGCGCCACGTGCCAGTGGATTCCGCGAGCAAAAAAGAGCCGCTTTCCTCGGACAATTCAATGCCATGATCGCATATAGTCAGCGTGGAGCGAACGAATATGCTGAGCAAGGATTCCCATTGGATTACCTGTTTGTCGCGCATAACTCTGTCTCTCCATCACCAACCTGGCCAATGCCAGAACGTCCCAACACCTTTAAACCTTTGATCGATTCAGATGTGAACCAACCTTGCGTACTTTTTGTAGGACGCTTGCAGGCTCGCAAAAATGTGGATTTACTTCTGGGCGCTTGTGCTGAAATTCAAAATGTGAGACTGGTCATTGTTGGAGATGGACCGGAACGCGAGTCATTGGAAATGCTGGCTCAGGAAATCTATCCGTCAGCAGAGTTTGTTGGGGCAAAGCATGGAGCGGAGTTAAAGACCTATTTTGAAGAAGCAGACCTGTTCGTCCTGCCCGGAACCGGGGGCTTGGCCGTCCAAGAGGCGATGAGCTACGGGCTTCCCATTATTGTTGCTCAAGGAGATGGCACACAGGATGATCTTGTCCGCGAGGGAAATGGGTGGCAGATCACGCCCGATGATTTCGATGCACTGGTCTCTACAATGAAAGACGCGCTCTCGGATGTAGCGCGCCTGCGAAAGATGGGAGAAGAATCGTATCGGATCGTGAAGGATGAGATCAATACAGAGAAAATGGTAGAGACGTTCGTGAACGCGTTAAACGCAGTGACTAGCAAATAAGCTTGATGTTGCAGCTCACGGAGCGACAGTTGGCTCCGCTGTCACGGACCTTTCCACATTCACCCACATCTGCGAGCCGTTCGTCGCGATCTCGATCCACCCATTTGCGTCCGTGCGTAAGAGGGAATACCCTTTCACGGTATCAAGCACTTCACCATCAGGTCTGCCGTTCGAGTCAGCAGCGGATACGCTCAACACAACCAGCTCGGGGTTTAAATTTACGATCCACTCTTCTGGATTCGATGCGACATATCCCGCATCGGCTAACGACAGCACGGTCACAGGTCCAACGGTTTTCCCATATTCCAATTCATCCAGCGCTTCAAAGCTCATGCCGATTGGCAATAGAGTGCGGAAGTTCTGATACTCCAGCAACAACACGGAACCGCGCGGCCCGGCTGTCAATACAGTTAATGTTGCGCCGTCGCCTAGATCAAGCACATCGCCTTTTTTTGCTTCTGTCTCAGGCACGCCCTTCAGGACCAAATACTCATTCAACACACCCACTGAAAAAGAAGCTTGTCGGTTCCCGCTCCACAACACCGCATCTGTCGGATATCGTTCGAGCACACGTGGCAACGCGGCCACCTGTTCTTCGTTCGGCGAGGCAACGACCAACCAATCCAATTTTCTATCGAACGAGGAAACCCGCCTGCCAAGTTGGTCTGATAGTGTTGTTACATTCTCTCCGCCATTGACCAGAATGTTTTTACCCGACGGCGTTTTGATCAACACGCCATCCGCCGAACCTACATTTAAGAACGTGACATGCAAGAGTCCATCTGGGATAGCGATCGCCGCACGCCATACCAACAACAAACCGATGATAAGGATGATGATCCCGCTTCCGACTCCAATCGAGCCTGCTCTTTGCCCAATGGACCGAATCCACTCTTTGAAACTGGACCAGCCAGCCGTTAAAGAAAAGAGCGTTGCATAGAACAGGATCACGAACCAGATGGAGAAATCCCCAAGGAAGATCGTCCCATGCGGCACCTTGTCAAACAACTCCACCATGCGGATCGTGTATACGACAAATGGCCAGGCGATCCACGCCACAAGTTGACCGAGTAAAAACCACACATGACTCAACAACACGGCCAGCCCACCGATGATCATCACCGCCGGTTGCACAGGCAGGATGAACGGGTTGGCAATGAACGAAACGAGAGAGATACGTTGAAAGTGATAAGCCATGATCGGAATAGTTGTCAGTTGCGCGGCAAGCGTGAGCAAAACAAACTCAGAAAAAAGTTCTGCCGCACGTTCAGCCGTGGACGTTGGGAAATATCTTGTGATGATTCTATTCGCAAATTCTGAAAATGGTGTGGCATATAAAATGAGACCGAGCGTAGCAAAGAATGAAAGCTGGAATCCCACATCCCAAACATAGAGCGGATTCCACATACACATCAGAAATGCGACGACGAGCAAGGTATTCAATGCTACTTGTCGACGTCCAAGCTGTCTTGCCCATAACGCCAGAATGCCCATGACTGCAGCGCGCACCACTGCCGCATCTGCTCCCACAATAAATGTATACAACACAATGCCAACAATTGCGACGACAGCACCACGTTTATTACCAAGGAAACGGCTAAAGAACGCAAAGAAGATCCCCGCAATGATGCTGATGTTAAAACCTGAGATGGCGATAATGTGCGCCGTGCCTGTATTCTTGAAGGCTTGCTGTAATTCCTTTGTGAGGCCTGCATCTACACCCAATAAAATACCCGCGAGCAACGAAGATTCAGGGTCGGGGAAGAGTTGATAAATATTATCAAGGGATTTCTGTTTGAAAGCATACAATGCTCGAACGAACGGATTCCCACCATTGCCCGGCAAGACGGTGATCTCTGCACCGGTCATATAGGAGTGAATATTCTTTGCGGCCAGATAATCACGATATGAGAACTCCTCGTCCTCGGGCGGAGTCTTTAACTTGCCCCGTAAGCGGATCTGCTCGCCATATTCGAAGAGTTGATTGTTCGATGCACGGACAAGGATCAAGCCGCCCACGTTCAAATCGCCGTCGCCCGTATCCACTGCATTAACTTTTACGCGCAAATTTGTATAACTATCGCGGTAATCAGGAGGTTCAACCAGAGTTCCGGTGACGAGTAATTCGTAATCACGGTCATTGTAAAAGGCAATGTGGAAGGCATCGAAATGCGGAACCGAAAATTGATACCGTGCGGCGCCTAGAAACAAACCAAAAAATAGAATAAAGAAAAAGGCAGTATCTTGAGCACGTCCCAGAAAGGAAAGCTTGAGTCTTGAAACAACAATGAGTGCGACAATGGCAAGAATAATAAAGATGACAGCCAGTCCCAGCCAAACCAAAAGGGAAAGGGGAATCAACTTCCCTATAACTATCCCCAAGAGAAAAGCAAGCGAAAACCACATCAGCGGAGGCTGTGTGGTCAATTGTTCACGGAAAGATGTAGGAGGATTCGCCGCCTGCATAGATGCCTTTTATCATAGCATGGAATTGATGGGTGGGATACAATCTTTGTATCACCCGGTGGTTGAGTACGAAGGTATCGAAACCACCAATACACTCTGATTATTATGCCTACACCCAAACTCATCCTCGTTACTGGTGCCACTGGCTACGTCGGCGGACGGCTCGTACCGCGTCTGCTTGAAGCGGGCTACCGCGTGCGTGTCCTCGTCCGTGACCCGGCCCGCTTGCATGGACGCCCCTGGCTCGACAAGGTGGAAGTTGTCACCGGCGATGCACTCGCCGAAGGCACACTGACCGAAGCTATGAAGGGTGTACATGTTGCATATTACCTCATCCATGGCAAACAGGGCGGCAAAGACAATGCTGACCGCGACCTGACCGTTGCACGCAACTTTGCCAACGCCGCAGATGAAGCACGTATCGAGCAGATCATTTATCTCGGCGAACTCGTTGACCCCATTGCCGATCTTTCTCCTTATCTGCGCTCCCGCCACGAGACCGGATACATCCTGCGTTCGAGCAGTGTACCCGTCACCGAATTTCGCGCGGGTATGATCGTCGGCTCGGGTTCCGCGTTATTTGAGATGATCCGTTATCTCTCCGAACGCGAACCATTACTGATGTGCCCCGCATGGTTCTACTCACAAGCACAACCCATCGCCATACGCGATGTCATGTCCTATCTCATTGACGCACTTGAGACACCCGAAAGCAATGGCCGTCTCATCGAGATCGGCGGTCCCACTCGCCTTACTTACGCACAAATGCTCCTCGAATACGCAAAAGAACGTGGCTTCAAACGATATCAGATTCGCTTGCCATTCAATGCACCGCGTCTCTCCGCGTATTGGGTGCACATGATCACACCCATTCATTGGCGTCTCGTGTTGCCATTGATCGAAGGTCTGCGAGCCAACCTCATCGTCCGAAATGAAACGGCGAAGAAATTATTCCCACAGATCAAGCCGATCGATTTCCAAACCGCCGTCCACCTCGCGCTTGGACGCATCCAACGCGATAATGTTGAAACCAGTTGGGCCGATGCGCTTGTCACGGTTGCGGGCGACATCAAACCATACAAGTTCACGGTCGAAGATGGCATGTACATCGAAACACGTCAGGTGCTTCTCGATCTGAAACCCGAAACTGTGTTTCGTTCCTATATGGGTATTGGCGGCACACGCGGATGGATGTATATGGATTGGGCGTGGGCCATGCGCGGATGGATGGATAAAGCAGTTGGCGGCGTGGGATTGAGGCGCGGTCGTCGTCATCCCGATGAAGTGCGTGCAGGCGAGTCACTTGATTTTTGGCGCGTTGAGGAAGTGGAGCAAGATCGTCTTCTACGTTTGCGTGCTGAAATGAAACTACCCGGCAAAGCATGGCTTGAATTCAAATCTGAACCACAGGATGGAAAAACTCTTTTCACCGTCACTGCTTACTTTGCTTCGTACGGCCTCTTCGGTTTTCTATATTGGTACGCCATGTGGATTCCTCATCGCTTCATCTTCGATGGTCTCACAAACCGGCTGGCATCGCGCGCGCGCGTCCTAGCCCACTCATATGGATAAACTTATCCTCGTCACCGGCGCGACAGGATATATTGCAAGCAGACTCATCCCCCGTTTATTGGAGCACGGCTATCTTGTCCGTGCCCTCGCCCGAAACCCGCTTCGCCTCAAAGGGCGGGCCTGGTTCAACAAAATAGACATTGTCCAAGCGGACGTCACTTCCCCCTCAACATTAGCCAATGCACTCAACGGTGTTCACACTGCCTATTACCTCATCCACAACATGTCGCATGGACATGGTTACACAACCATCGAGCTAGACTCCGCCCGTGCATTCACATCCGCCGCAGAACGTGCAGGTGTTGAGCACATCATCTATCTTGGTGGCCTCGCTGACCCCGAACAACACATCGCGCCTCACATGCGTTCTCGCATTGAAACAGGCAAAGTTTTGCGCGAAAGCAAAGTACCGGTCACAGAATTCCGCGCGGGGGTGATCACCGGTTCAGGAAGCATTTCTTTTGAAATGATCCGCTTCATGACCGAGCTATGTCCCATTGTGCCCGGTCCCATGTGGCTGAAGAACAAGTCTCAGCCCATCGCTACACAGAACGTGATCGACTACCTCTTCGCCGCACTCACCAACCCCAACGGCCGTGGAGGCGTTTTCGAGATCGGCGGTCCTGATGTTCATGAATACAGCGAATTGATGGTCCGCTACGCCCGCGCCCGCGGACTTAAACGCTTCATGTTTCTCATCCCCGGCGTCCCACTCTGGTTTATGGCTTTCGGTGTGGGCCTCATGACTCCCGTCCCTTACACCATTGCCTACGCATTAATCGGTGGCCTATCCTCAGATAGTGTTGTCAAACATCCCGATGCGCTGAAAATCTTCCCCGAAGTGCAACTCATAGACTTCGACGCCGCCACACAAAAAGCGCTTGGTTTCACACACCCCGATCACATCGAACGCGTTTGGGTGGATGGTGACTCGAAACCAAAATCCCTGAAACATGAGGGGTGTTTTATTCTTCATTCTTATGGAATCAGGGAGCTTGCTCCCGCCGCCAGCAAGCTGGCTGACTCCATACGTGAACACGATAGCAATTTCTTCGGCGAACTCTGGCTTGAGCAGGACGATACATCTCAGACTCTCTTTTTCTCTCCACGCGGACTGCCCGGCTTTCTATATTGGTATCTGCTTTACCCATTCCATTGGTTACGTTTTCACATCTTATTGCGTAAAATAGCGAAGCCAGCATGAAACGCCTCATCATCTTTCTCGTTGCATCTTTCCTTTTAGTCATCATCCTATTCGCTGTGGCGATCTATGTGCCCAACACCCTGCCTGTTGGGTCAGACTTCAGCGCCATCTATTACGCGGATATGGCTCTTGTCCACGGCGTGCATGTGTACGATATTCCCAGCATGGAGGCGCTCGCACGTTCCACCGTCAACCCACCCTCAGATCGTTTCTTCATGCCGCGCTTTCCATATCCGCCTTGGTATATGCTCAGCACATTCTATTTGGGGATGATGCCAATTCAATCAGCGGGTGCCCTATGGTTTGAGATCAATCTCGTGATGTTGTTCCTATCCGCGTGGTTTCTTACAGATGGATGGAATGGCCGCTTGCGTTTGGTCTCTTTCGCGCTGGCATTGTTCTTCTTGCCGGTCATTGGCGCATTGGCAGTAGGGCAGTATGGCTTCCCTGCATTGCTTGGCACATCGTTATTGATCTATTCTTTGCGAAAAGAAAATATTCTACTCACCACACTGGGAGCAGTCCTTCTCACGTTCAAGCCACACATCGGCGGGCTGATTCTATTGTCAGTGTTGGGATGGTTGATCGTAGGCCGAAGCAACTATGGACAAAGAGCGATGCGTTCCATCGTCATCACGGGAATCGTAATGGGAGTCGTCAGTCTCATCGCGGACCCGTTGTGGTTCATCAATTATCCGAAGATGTTGTTGGGGTATCAGGGCGAAGGTAACGTTTCATCGTGCTCCGAATGTTCCAGTGTACCGGTGTGGATGTCACGTTGGCTGTTCGATGGTTCGCTAAGAAAAGCCGCCATAATCGCGTTGGTCTTGTTAATTGCGCTCATGGTTTTGTTTTGGTTGATCCGAAAGTCGCTGATAAAGTCACCAGATGTATTGGTCACATCGGCATTGCTTATCACTTTGCTCGTCAGCCCGTATCTTTATAACTATGATTTTATTTTGTTGCTCGTGCCATTCGCGGTTCTGGTGAATTCAAAAGGCATTCTCGCAAAGATCACTGTTGTGTTGAGTTACCTCATCCCATCGTTTGCGATCATTCTCTATTCGCGCAATGGGAATATCACATTGAACGCGGTAACGATCATCATTACTATCGTTCTTTATCTGCATGCCAAATCGCAGGTTGACGTTCCTGCCGTCACGACATACAATACCAACAATTAAATACGATCAGCAAGCGGCGAAGCTGGTGTAATTCCAGCACTGTCGCGCAACTGTGAGTTAGCGTTTAGCGATCAGCTATTAGCGATTAGCCTCTGGGCTAAAAGCTAACGGCTAACAGCTACTAGCTAATGAAGTCAGGTCGCCCGCTCTGGTCGGTTCGCCACACTCTCGCGAAAAGGAGGTGGATGACGGCCAATCGGATTGCCTCTCCAACCTCCCCAGCATTGTCTGGGGATTTTGATTCTTATATACAAAATTTCTAGGAGAAAAGATGTTTCGTAAAACCTTACTGATCACTTTATTGATCGTGCTTCTTACGGCATGTGCGCCTCAAGCCACACCGACAATTGTTTCTGTTCCCACACAAATTCCCGATGCTCTTCCCGCCACTGTTGCCCCTACCGAAGCGCCAACTGAATCAACAGGTCTAACCTTCACCGATGGCCTGGGACGTGAGGTCAAACTCGCAGGCCCTGCTCAACGCGTGATCTCGCTTGCGCCATCGAACACGGAAATCTTGTTTGCCGTCGGTGCAGGGACACAGGTTGTTGGGCGCGATCAGCTTTCCGATTATCCTGCCGAAGCGGCCAGCGTCACCGATATTGGCTCCGCTTTTGAAGCACTGAATACAGAGATGATCGTTTCTCTCAAGCCCGATCTTGTTTTAGCGGCTGAGATCAACACACCCGAACAGGTCAAGGCACTCGAAGATCTTGGCCTCACGGTCTATTACCTCAAAAACCCTTTGACTCTGGAGGAAATGTACGGGAATCTCGAGATCGTAGCCCAACTGACCGGGCGTGAGACAGAAGCCGCCACTTTGATCGAGTCACTCAAGGCACGTGTGGAAGCTGTGGATCAAAAGATCGCGCCACTGAGTTCCCGCTTCAGCGTGTTCTATGAAATCGATGGTAGCGACCCGGCCAAGCCTTACACCGCAGGCAAGGGTTCATTCATTACTTTACTAATCGACCGTGCAGGTGGTTACAACATCGCCAGCGATATTGAAGGGTATCCTCAATTGAGTCTTGAGCAGGTAGTAGCCGCGGACCCGGCCTTCATCTTCCTCGGTGATTCGAAATATGGCGTCACTGCTGAATCCATCGCACAGCGCCCCGGCTGGGAAAATTTAAGCGCGGTCAAGAACGGACAAGTCCTACCGTTCAACGATGACCTCGCCAGTCGCCCCGGTCCGCGCTTGGTGGATGCGCTCGAAGAATTCGCCAAGTTGATGCGTCCCGATCTATTCAAATAAGATAAAAGATGGCCAACAGACGGATAAGCTGTCTGTTGGCCCATATATTCCATGCGCACGCCTCTCCTTATTTCCATTTTCGTATTAGCGGTCATGCTCCTCTTAAGTTTGGGGATCGGTTCCGTATTCATTCCTCCAACGGAAGTTTGGCGGGCGTTGAGCGGTGTCTCGACCAATGATACATTCCGCACCATTTTGTGGGATATCCGTTTGCCTCGCACATTGTTGATCGCAATGGTAGGCGCGGCATTGGCAGGGAGTGGCGCATCCTATCAGGGACTCTTCCGCAACCCACTGGCCGATCCTTTTTTGATCGGCGCAGCTTCAGGCGCAGGCTTGGGTGCGATCATGGCGATGTCGATCAAATGGCCCTATACAACACTAGGATTGCTGGCCGTGCCGCTGGTGGCGTTCATCACCAGTCTATTGACCGTGTACATCGTTTACACCTTTGCCCATGTAGGTGGCACAGTGCCCACCACCAACTTGATCCTGGCGGGTGTGGCAGTTTCATCCTTCGCTACATCGCTAACATCATTTCTAATGCTTCGCTCCACCGACGAAGTGCGTCGTGCCATTGGATGGTTATTGGGAGGTGTGAGTCTGGTCGGCTGGGATGTAACGCTCGTCCTCATTCCCTATCTTGCCGTTGGCCTGACAACATTGGTCTTAAGCGGCTACTCCTTGAATCTTCTACAATTTGGCGATGACCAGGCCAAGCAAATGGGATTGGATGTAAGGCGCACCAAGGTCATTATTATTCTGGCGGCATCACTGGTCACAGCCGCTGCCGTATCGTTCGCGGGCATCATCGGCTTCGTGGGGTTGGTCGTTCCGCATGTTGTGCGCATGTGGTGGGGCGTGGACTATCGCCGCATCATTCCTCTTAGCATTCTCGGAGGCGCCTCTGTGTTGTTATTTGCAGACGTGTTCTCCCGCATCATCATCGCACCGCAAGAGTTGCCCGTGGGTATTGTCACTTCACTGGCAGGCGCGCCGTTCTTTTTGTGGGTGTTGCGACGCGCAAAGAATCAAGGCTTGTGGTGAATATGGAATCAGGGGTTTGCTCCTGACATTTCCAAAAGGAAACAACTATGAAAAAAGGATTACTGATCGTCAATACAGGTGACGGCAAAGGAAAATCCACCGCCGCCTTTGGTATGGTTTTACGAGCATGGGGGCGCGACTTCCGCATCTGTGTCATTCAATTCATCAAAGCAGAAACCGGTCAATGGGGCGAGATCAAAGCCGCAAAAAAGCTCGGCATCGAATGGCACGCCACAGGCGATGGCTTCACATGGACATCCAAAGATATGAATGAAACCATTGCGCGGGCACATCACGGTTGGGAGATCGCAAAAGAAAAAATTTCCAGCGGGAACTATGACTTGATCGTGCTGGATGAATTCACCTACACACTGACTTACAACTGGCTCGACACAAATGAAGTGCTGGACTGGCTCCGCCTCAATCGCCCATCGAACCTGCATCTTGTTATCACCGGCCGTTCTGCCCCTGACGCCTTGATCCAACAAGCTGACCTCGTCAGCGAGGTCACTCCGATCAAACATCCCTTTGACCAGGGTATCGTCGCACAAGCTGGTGTTGAATTTTAAGAAGAAATAAAAAGTGATCAGTTATCAGAGATCGGCAGAAAAAAAGATGAACTGCCATTTCATTCCATTGGGATTACACAACTCCGAAGGAGTGAAATGATTATAGAACAAGCAATATCAATTCCAATCCCGAAGGGATGACATACAGAATGTCTTTTGAAGAAGTTATCCAACAAATACAACCGCTCGACGAGTCTGCCATGCAGGCGGCACGGGAGAGACAAAACATGTTGACCAAGCCTGCTGGTAGTTTGGGCAGGCTTGAAGAGTTATCCATTCAACTGGCGGGGATCACAGGAAACGCAAGGCCATCCATCAAAGAGAAGGTTATCATCACCATGGCCGGTGACCATGGCGTCGTTGCGGAGGGAGTCAGCGCCTACCCACAGGAAGTGACTCCGCAAATGGTATTGAACTTTCTCGCGGGTGGCGCGGCGATCAACGTGTTGGCACGTCATGTTGGTGCAAGAGTCGTTGTAGTGGATATGGGCGTTGCCAATGACATTCCAACGGATGATAAGAATCTGCTTCGGCGTAGAGTCGCTTCGGGGACGGCGAATCTGGCTCAAGGTCCAGCAATGACGCGTGCTCAGGCAGAAGAATCAATTCAAAGCGGAATCGAAATTGCATTAGCAGAAATCGCTCACGGCGCAGACATCATCGGCACCGGCGATATGGGAATCGGCAACACGACTCCATCTGCGGCGATTGCATGCGTGCTGTTGAAGCAACATCCGAAAGACATTGCAGGGCGTGGCACCGGTGTGGACGATGAAGGTTTGAAACGAAAGATCGCAGTGATCGAACGCGCGTTGAGTGTAAACAAGCCGAACGCGAACGATGGACTCGACGTGCTGTCAAAGGTAGGCGGCTTTGAGATCGGCGGGCTGGCGGGTGTGATGATCGGCGCGGCATCAAAACGTGTGCCTGTGATGGTAGATGGATTCATTTCCACCGCCGCCGCGATGATCGCAGTGACGGTTGCGCCGCAATGCAGGGATTATTTGATCTCGGCACATCGCTCGAAGGAGCATGGACATGGACTAATGCTAGATTGGCTAGGCTTGAAGCCTTTGCTTGATCTGGACATGCGACTCGGCGAAGGCACAGGCGCGGCGTTGGGAATCTCAATGGCCGAAGCCGCGTGCAAAGTGTTGAACGAGATGGCGACGTTTGGCGAGGCTGGCGTGAGCGAGAAGGAATAAATGCGAAGTCTGCGAATCGCTTTTGGATTGATGACGACTCTGCGCTTCAAGCTCCCCGACGATTGGTCGGCGGGCGATAGCGGACGTGCCGCTGTATGGTTTCCGTTGGTGGGGTTGGTTGTCGGTGCATTGACATGGCTAACATGGACAGGTTCGATGCTGGTATTCCCGCCATTGGTCGCCGGTATTGTTACGCTGATCGTTTGGGTCGCGTTGACGGGCGGATTACACCTCGACGGTTTGGGAGATTGTTGCGACGGCTTGTTCGTCAGCGCATCAGTTGAGCGCAGACTTGAGATCATGAAAGACCCACGCATGGGCGCATTCGGTGTGATCGGAGTGGTGTTGATTTTATTTCTCAAAGCCGCAACGCTTGCTTCACTTTCTCCCACTTCCAGTTTAGGCATTCTGCTCGCAGCAAGTTTTGCACGTTGGTGCATTTTGCCCGCAGGCCTGCTTCCTCTTGCTCGCCCCTCTGGTATGGGTGCGGACTTTGCTACAGGGTTTCGTCGTTCATTCATCTGGTGGGGCGCGATCATTCCACTGGCAATTGCTATTCTGCTCGGAACACGTGGACTCATTGCCTTGCTTGCTGGGTTACTCGGAATGGCTTTCATTTTATGGTTGGCAAAGTCACGTATCGGTGGTGTGACAGGCGACGTGTTCGGCATGATCGTTGAATTTGTTGAAGTGATTTTATTGTTGGTATTTGTAAGTTTGTAAATTCACTGTCGTAGTGAATGGAGCAATAAGCTCTTGGAAGAACACAAAAGTCTAACCACGGAGACACTGAGACACAGAGTTTATTTTTGTCTCTGTGCCTTCGTGTCTCAGTGGTTCAAAACATTTCTTTACAAGTGGCTTGACTGCTTGCGTTCAGCCACCGAGGTATATAGGACAGAATGACATATCCTTTTCGGCTTGGCACAACCTCTTATATTATTCCCGATGACATCCTTCCCAATGCGCGTTATTTGGCTGGCAAGGTTCGGGATATTGAATTGATCCTTTTTGAAGTAGACGATGGTCCGAACAATCTTCCATCTAACGAAACCATCGCCGAACTCAAACAGGTTGCGCACGACTATGACATGACCTTCACTGTCCATTTGCCGCTCGATTTGAAGTTGGGCGAGGATGGAGATGAGCGCGATGTGTCACTGGTGAAAGCCAAACGCGTGATTGATTGCGTGCGTGATTTGAATCCGTGGGCGTATGTTTTGCATCTGGATGGAAAGTCCGTGCGCACTTCCACAGATGCAAATGCGATCAAACGCTGGCAGGATCATTCCGTCCGTGCGTTGGGGATCGTTTCAGAGTGGGCCGGTGGCGCAGATAAACTGGCGGTTGAAAATTTAGAAACCTATCCGCTTGGTTTTATTCAGCCCGTATTGGATCGTATCCCCGTCAGCCGCTGTGTGGATATCGGTCATTTATGGCTGGATGAACACGACCCGATTCCCTATTTGCGAGCCGCATTGCCACGTACACGCGTCATCCACATTCACGGACTGGCCGAACGTGACCATAAGTCGCTGGCCAATATGCCCGAAGAAAAGGTCCGTGCGGTGTGGGATGAATTGATCCGTGCAAATTACGAAGGCGTGTTGACACTTGAGATCTTTTCAGAAGAAGATTTTCTTTCTTCGATGGAAATGCTCGAGAGGTTCTCTTAATGGCGGCGATCACTCTCATCCTTGGCGGTGCGCGCAGTGGGAAATCATCGTATGCGTTGCAACTGGCAGAAGAGACTGGCAAGTCTGTTACGTTTCTTGCCACGGCGCAGGCGTTCGACGAGGAAATGTCCGCGCGGATTCAAAAGCATAAGGCAGAACGCCCTGCACATTGGGGAACGTTGGAGATTCCATCAGGTATCGCTTCACATGTTGAGGGGATACATTCGGAGATCGTTATCCTGGATTGCATCACGTTGCTCATGAACAATCTGATCATGCAATTCGTGAAAGATGATCGCGTGGAAGAAGAGCCGTTCCTACAAGCTGTTCATACCGAGATCGACAATTTGCTTTCTGCTACTCGTAAAACGAATCAACACTGGCTCATCGTCTCGAATGAGGTCGGGCTGGGACTTGTCCCGCCGTATCAGATGGGGCGTGTATACCGTGATGGGATTGGCTGGGCAAATCAAAGGTTGGCAAAAGAAGCGGATGAAGTCCTGTTCATGGTGGCAGGTATTCCGATGAAGGTCAAATCAAAAAGTTAAAGTATGTCGCATTTCGTTATGTCTCGGCTACAATGTCCACAGATTTATAGTTAGTCTGTTTGTTCGCAAAAAAGAATAGGCAATCATCATTTTGTTTTGAAAGGATCGAACCATACGATGCACATCTCAAAAATACTCGGCCAACCAGGCGTTCACTTTAGTTTTGAATTTTTCCCACCCAAAACAGAGGAAGGTTCGCACACATTATTTCAAACCATCAGCGATCTATCTCCCATCCGCCCATCGTTTGTCAGCGTGACGTATGGCGCCGGTGGTTCTGCTAAAGATCTGACTCACGATCTGGTGATCCGTTTACAGAAAGAGACTCCACTGAACACCGTCATGCACCTCACGACAGTTGGCGGCAGTCGCGATGAGATCAAGGGACAACTCGAACGATATGTGGAAGCGGGCGGAGAAAATATTCTGGCCTTGCGTGGTGATCCACCCAAGGGAAGCACTGACTTCAAACCGTCACCAAATGGCTTTGCATATGCATCTGAAGTGGTGGCCTTTGTAAAAAAATATTTTCCACAATTGGGTATCGGTGTCGCAGGTTTTCCAGAAGGACATCCCGGTACGCCCAATCGTTTGAAAGAAATGGATTACCTCAAAGAAAAAGTGGATGCAGGCGCAGACTACATCTGCACGCAACTCTTTTTCGAGAACCGCGATTTTTATGATTTCTGTGAACGTTGTGAAATTGCCGGGATCAAAGTTCCCATTCTGGCAGGTTTGATGCCGATTTCTTCACTGCAAGGAATGAAGCGCATGGCCGAGTTATCGCTGGGGTCTCGCATTCCCGCCAAGTTATTACGCGCGGTCTTGCGCGCAGAAAACGATGAGACCGTTGAAAAGATCGGCATTCATTGGGCCACCGAGCAAGCCTTTGACCTTTACGATCAAAACGTGGCGGGCATTCACTTCTACACACTGAATCGTTCCAAAGCTACTTTAAAAATTTACGAAACGCTGGGCATGAGCCTCGGCGAAAAGTGGACAATTCAATAAAGTAACTCCATGCTGGATATTCAATCTCTTTCCGTTTCGTATGGCTCTCGCAAGATCTTGCATGAGGTCTCTCTCCATGTGAAAAGCGGAGAAGTCCTCGCATTGATCGGCCCGAACGGCGCAGGCAAATCGACTCTCATCCGCGCCGCAAGCGGAGTCATTCCTTATACAGGACACGTCCGCACGAATGGCGATGACTTCGCTTCGCTTTCGACGCTTCAACGCGCCCGATATGTTGCTACTGTTCCCCAAGCCGTAGCCATGCCCCCGGCCTTTACCGTGTGGGAAACCGTCTTGATGGGACGCACGCCCTATCTGGGCTTTCTCGGTCAGCCTTCACAAAAGGATGAAGAACTCGCGCGGTATTCTTTGGGACGTGTGAGTGCACTATCATTCGCAGATAGACGCGTGGGCGAACTCTCTGGCGGAGAACAACAACGCATATTACTCGCTCGTGCCTTGTGCCAGTCCACGCCGATCCTGTTACTCGATGAACCCACCGCGCATTTGGATCTGCAATATCAAGTTGGTTTATTGGAATTGGTATCTGAACTTGCCCACAAAGATAATCTCGCGGTGCTCGTTGCACTTCATGATCTGAATCTCGCCGCCCATTATGCGGACCGTATCGCCCTCATGGTTGCAGGGGAGATAAAAGCCCAAGGAAAACCGGAGCAGGTACTTCTTCCGGATTTGATCCGCGATGCATATTGCCTGCCGGTGCAAGTG
The DNA here is from genome assembly GCA_016721115.1 of Candidatus Defluviilinea proxima. Classification (NCBI taxonomy): domain Bacteria; kingdom Bacillati; phylum Chloroflexota; class Anaerolineae; order Anaerolineales; family Candidatus Villigracilaceae; genus Candidatus Defluviilinea; species Candidatus Defluviilinea proxima. The sequence continues at coordinate 1,165,747 of JADKIW010000001.1, read as the reverse complement.
GTCAAGCATCCCTTCCTGGATATTCCGCTGGTATTACCCGATACAAAGTAATGTCAAAGAATAAACGCCAGTTTAATTAGACTGGCGTTTATTTTACAAAAGCATTTTCATTCATATCGATTAGTGGCAGATGCTGTTACCACTATCAGTAAATGTTGCTCCGGCAACGGGCACAAATTGCCAATCATAGCTGCCGACATTCAAGGTCAATTTCAACACGCCGTAGGCTGAGTTATCACGAACCTCGCTGGCCGGCAAGATGGAACCGAATGGATAGTGGCCTGCACCACCTCCCATGCCAGCTACGAATTCACGTAATCCCTGTGAAACCACCAGGCCATCTGTATCCATCTGTGCAAACCTTTCATAATGGTGCTCATGGCCGGAAATCACCAACTCTGCTCCAGCTTCATAGAGTACCTGCCACAATGTCTGCATTTCAGGATCACTGCCATGCGAGAGACCTGATGACCAGCGCGGTCTATGCCAATACGCCAATACACAGGGACTGGGGTGCGCGGCGAGATCAGCCTGCAACCAGGTCACCTGAGGGCTTGAAGCTGACACGTCGATCTCGGAATTCAAGGCATAAATACGCCAGGTACCCAAGTCATAGGCATAGTAGGAATCAATATTGTCGAAGTATTGGAAATAGCCTGCCGCGCCTGCTGTATTGTACTCATGATTCCCAGGTACCGGTTTCGTGCGGGACTTGTGTCGTCCCCAGGTTGGATCGTAGCAATTGACATATTCAGTATACGTACCGTTAACATAGGCATTGTCCCCAGCGGTGAACACCGTGCCGGGGATGTTATCCAATAACCGTGCAGTGAGCTCATCGTTATTATTACTGCATGTTGAAATGTCACCAGCGCCAACCAGAACAACGCTATCGGATGGGATGGGGCTTGGAGTAGGAGTATCTGTGGCAATGGTCAAAGTCGGTGTCGGGGTTGAAATGTTATCAGCCGTGACCACCAATTGAGGCGGCTGACTGCCTTGGCGGGAAGAAAAAGTGGCGGCATCGTTGCTATCGGCCACGAGCACAAAGCTGAATGTTCCATCCCCGATCACCAACGAAGTGACATTGTATTCCACCCAGGTGCCTACACTGATATTGCCCTTGTTATCGAGTGCGCCTGTGATACGAGGCGGACGGCTATTCCAAGTAATGCCGGTCTCCGTCCACGAAGTGCCGGTCCCATATACAGCTGGTCCATTGGTAGAACCATTGGTTGTATCGTAAACGCGCAATGTAGCGCTTTGGACTCCGCCAGACACTCCGGTGACTGTGAAACGAATGAAAACTTCCACGTCCGGGTCGCTTGCACCGTCTACTTGTAGATAGGTGCTTTTACCATAATTAGTGGATGGGTTGGATTCGTTTACTTGCGAATCAGCTTCAGCAATGAAAGTGAGGACAGAGCTTGATGTTTGCGTATTGGTAAGTGTTACAGATGGGACAGGTGTCTGCGTTGGAGTATTGTCGAGTGTTGGGGTTGAAATGTTATCAGTCGTGACCACCAATTGAGGTGGCTGACTTCCCTGACGAGAAGAGAACGTGGCCGCATCGTTGCTGTCCGCGGCGAGTACAAAACTGAATGTTCCGTCCCCGGTCACCAACGAAGTGACATTGTATTCCACCCAGGTGCCTACACTGATATTGCCCTTGTTATCGAGTGCACCAGTGATACGGGGCGGACGGTTATTCCAGGTAATACCAGTCTCTGTCCACGAAGTGCCGGTTCCATATACAACTGGTCCATTGGCAGAACCATTGGTTGTATCGTAAACGCGCAATGTAGCGCTTTGGATTGTGCCAGATATTCCGGTGACTGTGAAACGAATGAAACCTTCCACGTCCGGGTCGCTCGCACCGTCCGCCTGCAAAGAGGAAAAGTTCCCGTAGTTCGTGGTGGGGCTAGACTCCTTTACTTGCGAATCAGCTTCAGCGATGAAAGTGAGAGAAGTGGGTAAGGCTTGCGCTGGTGTAGTGCCCATAATAGGCAAGATACTGACAGACAGTAATAGCATCAGGATAATCACAGAGAAGATATTCGTTTTTATCCAGGAAGGTGTGTAATTTAAGGGGTACTTATTATGTGTGAGCATATCAGCAATTCGAATGAAGATTTAAAAAGTCAACTGGTGTTCAGTGGAACTTTTTAATAAACTGGAAGTTGTCGAAACTGGGTCGCGCAACTTTGGCAGATGGCTAAAATTTAAACGGACAGATACCTGGTCAAACAACCAGGATCAATGTATTTATTTTACGCAGGACACTATTCATCTACATCCTACGGTCAGGGGATGTTGATATCCATCACTTGGGGGATGCAAGTTATTGGACGATATTCAAAAGATTATCTTTTTATGCTGGTCGCGTTACACGATCTCAATCTTGCCGCCCATTACGCGGACCTTATCGCCTGCCTGTGCCGTTAGTGTTGCCGTAAGCAGGAAAATAAAAATCGTAGGGTTCGGCAACTGCCGAACCCTACGTTGTAATTACGACCATCTCCACTTCGTGCCATCTTTGCTATCTTCGATGGTCACGCCCATTTCTTTGAGTTGATCTCGCAACTCATCCGAGCGTGCCCATTGTTTTTGTTTGCGGGCTTCGGTCCGTTCGGCGATCAATGCAATAACTTGTGCTTCGGCATCGCTGGAGCCTTGCTTTTCAGCGAGACGAAGGCCGAACACATCCGCTAATTCACGCAAGGTGGATTGAGCAGGTTTGAGCTGCTCATCGTTCGCACCGTTATCACGCGCAGTGTTGATGGCTTTGACAAGTTCATACAAGGAAGCGAGGGCCAGTGGAGTATTGAAATCGTCGTCCATGGCGTCGGTGAAGGATTGCTTGGTGGACGCGGCTTGGGATGTGAGTGCAGAGACGGCCTCAGCGGAGAGTCCGCTTGCGGAGGTGGAGGCAGGTCGAAGGGCGGCTTTGAGGCGCTCGAGATTTTTTTCTGCGGCGTCTTGAGTCTCATCGTTGAAGATCAATGGCGCACGGTACGATCCAGCCAGAACGAGCATCCGCATAACATCGGCATCGCGTTTCGAAAGGAAGTCTTTGATGCTGACGATATTGCCGAGAGACTTGGACATCTTCTCGCCACCAAGTTGCAACATGCCGTTGTGGATCCAGTAGCGGGCAAATTGTTTGCCCGTGTAGGATTCAGTTTGCGCGATCTCGTTTTCGTGATGTGGGAAGATGAGATCGTTGCCGCCGCCGTGAATATCAATTTGTTCACCGAGTTCAGCGAGGTTCATGGCCGAGCACTCAATGTGCCAGCCGGGGCGACCTTTGCCCCACGGGCTATCCCATGAGATCTCGCCGGGTTTCGCGGCTTTCCAGAGGGCAAAATCCATCGGGTGGGCTTTGGCTTCTCCCACTTCGATACGTGCGCCTGCCTGCATATCGTCGAGTCTGCGGCCAGAGAGTTTGCCGTAGTCATCGTCACTGGTCACGCTGAAATAAACATCGCCGTTCGGCGCGGCATACGCAGCTTCCTTTTGGATGAGTCCCTGAATGAACTCGATGATGAGCGGCATGGTCTTGCTCACCTGCGGATTGGAAGTAGCAGGCAGAACGTTCAGGCTTTTGAGATCATTTGCATAATCTTCGATATAGCGCTGTGACAGTTTGAGTGGGTCTTCGCCAAGTTGATTGGCGCGATTGATGATCTTGTCGTCCACGTCAGTATAGTTCATGACGTGCTTGACTTGATAACCGCGATATTGAAGATAGCGCCGCATCACATCGAACACAAGCGCAGACATGGCGTGCCCAACATGCGCGTCGTTATATACCGTGACGCCACAGACGTAAAGTTTTACGAGGTTTGGCTCGATGGTTTCAAAGTCTTCTTTTTTGCGGGTGAGAGTATTGTATAAACGGATCATGGCCTATTTTTACCACACAGATGAAAAGGTTTACAGGTATAAAAATAGACAGGCAGCCATGTTTTACAACCTGCTACCTGTCTACGTATGTACTTGTCTACTTGTTCGAACGTTTACTTACTTTTTCTTCTTCCCATTCTCTTCATCCACGCGGGCGAAGATCATGCGGCCAGCCGCAGTTTGCAAGACCTTGGTGACAACCACATCTTTGTATTCACCGATGTAATTGTGTCCATTTTCCACTACGACCATCGTGCCGTCGTCCATGTAGCCCACGCCCTGATCATGTTCCTTACCTTCCTGGAAGATGTTCAAGTTCATGCGCTCAGCAGGCAACACAACCGACTTGACCGCGTTCGCAAGTTCGTTGATATTGAGGATGGTCACACCCTGCAACTCAGCGATCTTGTTCAAATTGAAATCGTTCGTAAGGATCGGGCATTTCAACTGACGCGCGAGAACAACAAGTTTATCGTCCACTTCGCGCACGCCCTCGGCGTTGATGTCGCTGATGCGCACGAGGATGCTGGGGATCTTCTGTAGTTCGGCCAACACTTCCATGCCACGGCGGCCGCGTTGGCGGCGCAAGCCATCAGGGGAGTCTGCGATATATTGGAGTTCGTTCAATACAAAGCGCGGAATGAGAAGCGTGCCGGGCAAAAATCCCGTTTTGGCGATGTCGGCCACGCGGCCGTCAATGATCACGCTGGTATCCAGTAAGATGGTGCGGTTGAGGTTTGTCCATGAAGAGGAAGTACCACCATCACCGCCGCGTCCGCTTAGGGCGCTAACCAGTCCTAACAAGTCACCCTGCCGCATCACGAATAGCGAGATACCCAAATACGAAAACCCTGCAACGCCCACGAATGGCAAGATCTGTCCGAACGGAGTGGGAAGCAGAGATAAAGGAAATGCCAGCAAGGCGGCGGTCAACAAGCCGATGATCAAACCGATCAACCCGGCGAACAACGTCTCTGCGGAAAGATGTCCGAGCGATCTGCGAATGGCACGTGCTGGCCGAGTGGTGAAATATGGGATCAGAATAAACCCTGATAAACCACCCAGCAAAGCAAAAACGATTTGATAGAGGAAAGTTTCAGCTGTATCAGAAGGTTCAAAAAATTTTGCGATGGTCGCCCCAAGCGAAAACCCCAACGGACCAAAAATGAACAAGCCAATGAAACGGACAATAAATTCGACAATGCGAAAAGAAGTGCTGTTCTTATTCATGAATAACTCCTTTGTAACGTGCAAAATAAAAGAATAATACATGCATCATAGCATGGCTGAAAACCCTAGTCAATTGAAGCAATCCATCTTCATATAGTATTGTTATAATTCCTAAAGCTTTTTGGACAAAAAGCCCCGTTTCTTTCTCCGCCCGGGCCTGATACAGCATAACATGCATTTTCCACCCCCGGACGGCTTACCCAGAAAAGACCCAACCATGACCCTAACAGACACTCTCAATCGTCCTTTGCGCGACCTACGGATCTCCGTCACCGACCGCTGTAACTTCCGCTGTGTGTATTGCATGCCCAAGGAGATCTTCGGTTCTGATTATCCCTACCTGCCACAGAACGAAGTATTGACCTTTGAGGAGATCGCCCGTCTGGCTCGCATTTTCACAGCGCATGGTGTGAAAAAGATTCGGTTGACCGGTGGCGAACCACTTGTCCGCAAGGACCTGCATCTGCTGATCGGCATGCTTGCCAAGATCCCCAACCTCGATTTGACTCTCACCACCAATGGTTCCCTCCTTACCCGCAATGCACAAGCATTAAAAGATGCCGGGCTCAAGCGCGTCACCGTCAGCCTGGACTCACTAGATAACGATGTGTTCAAAGCCATGAACGATGTAGACTTCCCTGTAGAAAAAGTTTTGAAGGGAATGGAAACAGCCCAAAAGGTCGGGTTAGAGCCAATCAAGGTCAACATGGTAGTCAAGCGTGGAGTCAATGAATCCAGCATTTTGCCAATGGCACGTTTCTTCCGCGAAAAGGGATACATCCTGCGCTTCATCGAATATATGGACGTGGGTCACAGCAATGGCTGGCGCACAAATGATGTGGTTTCCGCGAAAGAGATTGTTAAGATCATCAGTGATGAATTGCCGCTTGAGCCCATTGACCCGAACTACCCCGGCGAAGTGGCAGAACGTTGGCGCTACAAAGACGGTAAAGGCGAGGTCGGTGTGATCGCTTCGGTGACACAACCGTTCTGTCGTGATTGCAACCGCGCAAGATTATCTGCGGAGGGAAAGCTTTACACATGTCTGTTCGCGGTCAAGGGACATGATCTCAAAAGCCTGATACGGGATGGCGCATCGGATGACGAACTTTCGCAAGAGATCGCACGCATTTGGGGAAAACGCGCAGACCGTTATTCCGAGATCCGCTCTGAAAATACAGTTGACCTGCCAAAAGTGGAAATGTCACATATCGGGGGATAACTGCATGAGGGTGCGTCGCACCTTTATGATAATGACTAGCCGTCAAAGTGGATTCTGCCTATTTATTCGATAAACTTACCCGTGTGGTGCGACGCACTACCGGGGGAACAAAAATCAAATACTAAGAGGTTATTATGCAATATCGTGAACTTGGACGTACTGGCTGGAAAGTATCAGCCATTAGTTTTGGCGCGTGGGCCATCGGTGGGACGTGGGGCAATGTTAAGGATGATGAATCCTATGCGGTATTGAACCGCGCACTTGACCTCGGTGTGAACTTTTTTGACACGGCCGATGTCTATGGCGATGGGCACAGCGAACAACTACTGGGAAAGCTCCGCAAGGAACGAAGCGAGAAGTTCTACATCGCCACAAAAGCCGGACGGCGGGCGAATCCGCATGTGGCAGGTTCTTACAATAAAAAGAATCTGACATCATATGTGGAACGAAGTTTGAAAAACCTCGCAGTGGATGCGCTTGATCTTCTACAATTACATTGTCCACCAACAGAAGTATTCTACATGCCCGAAACGTTCGATGCGTTGGACGAGCTTGTAAAAGAAGGCAAGTTGCTCAACTATGGTGTGAGCGTTGAAAAAGTGGAGGAGGCTTTGAAAGCCATCGAATATCCAAATGTAAAAACGGTGCAGATCATCTTCAACATCTTCCGTCAGCGTCCTTTGGATCTGTTCTTCCGCGAAGCACAAAAACGCAAGATCGGTATTCTGGCGCGCTTGCCACTTTCTTCTGGCATGTTGACCGGGAAGATGAGCAAACAATCCGCTTTTGAATCAGACGATCATCGTCAGGGTAATAGGAATGGTGAATGGTTTGACCGTGGCGAGACATTCTCTGGGTTAAATTACGAAACAGGCCTACAGGCTGTAGAGGAACTTCGCTCCATCGTCCCTGCGGAGATGTCTATGACTCAAATGGCTTTACGCTGGATATTGATGTCACCAGCGGTGACGTGCGCCATCCCCGGTGCGAAGCGCCCGGCTCAGGTGGAGGAAAATGTCGGTGCGGCGGACCAGCCTCAATTGTCGGATGAAGCGATGGGAAAGATCCGTGATATTTATGACCGGCTCGTGAGTCCACAAGTGCATCATCGGTGGTAGGAGAAAGCAAATCATGATCGAACCATCAAAACTCTTCTTGTTCATGGGAGCCGCGCTGGCTTTGTTATTGATTCCCGGCCCAGCGGTGTTATATATCACGGCACGTAGTGCCAGTCAGGGACGCATGGCCGGGTTGGTTTCAGTATTTGCGATCGAGACGGCAAATTTCATTCAAGCGGTTGCGGCGGCGCTGGGACTCTCGGCGATCTTGCTTTCATCTGCATTGGCTTTTGACATTGTGAAATATCTCGGCGCGGCGTACCTCATTTATCTTGGCGTGCGAAAACTATTATCATCGGATAATAGCGCAGAAGCAGAAGCAATGAAGAAGGAAAGTCTCTCGCGCATTTACTGGCAGGGATTCGCGGTCAACATTCTTAACCCAAAGACTGCGTTGTTCTTCTTTGCCTTTCTGCCACAATTCGTTGACCCCACAAAAGGAAATGTGACTGCACAAAATTTATTACTCGGCGCGATCTTCGTAGGCATGGCGATCATTACAGATAGCATATATGCATTGCTTGCCAGCTCCCTCGCTTCGAAGTTGAACGGGAATGTCCGCTTTCAAAAAGGAGGGCGGTATTTTGCGGGGTTGGTTTATGTCGGTTTAGGAATCACGACTGCGTTGACGGGGTCGAGGAAGTAATATAAGAGAAGTTTGTCTTCACTACAGAAAGGATCGTCATATGACCACAAAGTCCAAAGTTGCCATCTTGCGCACAAAGCCTGAAACCATACTGGAAGATTACCAACGCCTGTTCGAATTGGGCGGCGGACCGCAGGCACTGGCACCCAATACACCCACGATCATTAAAGACAATATCTCATGGCACTTTCCCATGCCCAGCGCTAATACCACGCCCTGGCAACTCGAAGGGACTGTGCAGGCGTTACAACAATCCGGCTTTAACGACCTGGTCTGTGTGCAAAATAAAACCGTCGTAATAGACACATTCAAAGGTGAGGACCTCAACGGTTACGTCCCTATCTTCAAACATTATCAGATCCCTGTGAAGTACAACTTCAAGCCCGAGGATATGAAGTGGATTCCTTTCCAACCCAAGGGCGAGTTACTGGTACTCAACGAGATCTTCCGCGAGGGACTCCATATCCCTGATTTCTTTGAGGGGAAAAATGTCGTCCACTTACCAACGATGAAATGTCACCTTTACACCACCACCACAGGCGCCATGAAGAATGCCTTTGGCGGATTACTGAACACGCATCGACACTACACTCATAGCTGGATCCACGAAACCTTGGTGGATTTGCTTACCATCCAAAAAGAAATTCATCCAGGTTTGTTTGCCGTGATGGACGGGACAACTGCCGGCAACGGACCTGGTCCACGTACCATGCTACCCGAGGTAAAGAATGTTATTCTCGCCTCTGCAGACCAGGTGGCGATTGACGCGGTTGCCGCCAAGATCATGGGCATCGACCCGCTCAGCATCAAATATATCCGTCTGGCACATGAAAAAGGATTGGGTGTGGGCGATCCGCGTGAGATTGAGATCGTGGGCGATATCGATGTTGCAAATGAAAACTGGGGATTCAAAGTGGGCAGTAACTTCCATGGCTTTTTGGCATGGTTGGCCTGGTACGGACCGACCAAGTTTCTACAACCCCTGATCATGCATACCCCTCTTGTAGCTTTTCCGATCTTTGTCTCGGAATTCGGTCACGACCATCTTCAATGGCCTCTGCGTTTTAAGCACATCGCCGAAACATGGCAAGAAACAACACCGTGGGGTCAGCTCTTTACTCGTTATCAAAAGGAAGGGATTTTGGGAGAACAGACTCAAATCCACATGTGAGGTAAATCGTACAGCTACAGGGAATCCTGAGCTTCAAAGGGGGGGAGATTTTGCTGGTTTAGTTTATGTTGATAATATAACCACTCTGATAGGTGGTTATATTATTTTTAACTATGCTTTCTGCTGGCTAGGAAGGAAAACGTCCAACCTAGCACCAACTCAATCAGCAAATGGAACGCGAAAGAACCCGCTTCGGCTTGTAACCCATATCTGATCATTTTCTCAGGTTGCAGAGCAAATGTTTTCACTCCCATCAACCCACATAGTGTATAGGTAGCCATGGCAAAAAAGAAATATCCCGCCATGCGGTAGTCACTAGCATCTTGTAACGTAGTTGGCAAACGATCACGTTCCCTGGCCCAGTATAGAACGATCAAAACGATCAATACAGTCATAACAGCACCTGCAACACCAAATACGATGGATTTGGGAGTAGGTAGGGGGATATATGCAAAAGCAATATATATAAATCCTGCTGTTGTAAAAAACCAGAACCTGGCAGATTTTATCGATGTTTGCAGAAACGCTCCAACGATTAAAAGAAACGCCCCAAGTTTGAATGAATATGCCCACAATAAATACCGAGCTATTTTCCAACCTTCTATACTCTGTCCGGCAAGAGCTGTACCTGCTCGACTTGTTTCCAAGTTTTCCAGATAACCAGGCAATACAATATACCGTCCTAAAATGGCATTGCAGAAAAAAAGACAAGCGGCAATGATTAGAGTTGTCCCGATTCGTTTTTTCATAAATATCAATCCCTTCAACTGTTTAGAGTTTGTTCCGCCTCAATGAGTGTCTTCCCCATTAAAAGTAGTTTTTCTTGGACAAAGTTCTTTGCTTGATCCGTAGGATTCTTATGGATTAACGTTACTAGCCCATGTAAGTAGATCCACATATTTGTGCCAAGACGCTTTAAGCTCGCATCTGATAGACCTTGTAGATTAGGGTCAGTCTTCAAGTTATCAAGTAATGAGCTAAATGGTTGTCCTATGTTTTCCAAAGATATTCCAATTAATCCTTCTAGAAAAAGAATTTCGAATAACGGCCGCTCTTCTCGCGCAAATTGAAAATATCTCAATCCAAACGATAAGAAGGGCGACGCTGTCGCTAATTCCTGAGAAAAATAAGCCAACGCATATGCCTTTGCCTTTTCTATTACGGCGCTTTGAAGGTCTGCCATTGAGCTATAAGATTTATAGATAGGTTGTGTGGAACAACCTAATTCCTTCGCAATCCGCCTTGCGCTTAAGGTCTCCAAACCTTCCCGTTTTACTATGTTGAACGCACGAGTCAGAATAATTTCTGGCGTAAATACAACTTTTGAAGGCATAAAAATCTCCTTGACATAACAGATGTTATTATTATAAAATAACACGTGTTATTTTGTCAATATAACCTAACTATAAGCTTCACTCACCCCTTACTTTCTTTAGGCTCAATTTCGATTTTGAGGAAATCATGGAAACACAATTAGACTACGGGAACTGGATCCGAAAAAAGAACTTGGTTATTTTGGGGTTATGTACACTCGGAATGGGCGCGTTGACCTTTATTCCATTGGGGTCTTTGTATCGCCTTGTTACAACCATCCTGTTTGCAGCCATCTTTATTAGCTTCCTATTCCCGTTGTATGCGTATGTGATGTTCTCGCAAAAGGGAGGAAAACTTCAAGAGAAGATTTACAACTCGATCATTCAAAGTTTGGAAACTAACGTCAAAGGCAGGATTCTTGATATAGGTTCAGGGAACGGTGTGTTGACAGTGAAACTTGCCCAACAAAACAAGGAAGCCGAGATTGTGGGCATGGACTATTGGGGAGCGGACTGGGAGTATTCAAAGAGTATCTGTGAGAAGAATGCCAAACTAGGCGACGTGGAAAGCCGAGTCCGTTTTCAAAAAGGGGATGCGGCCTCGCTGGACTTTGCAACAGGTGAATTTGATGGAGCCGTTAGCAATTTGACCTTCCACGAAGTGCGGTCCGTTGCGGATAAGAGATTGGTGTTGCGGGAAGCTCTACGCGTTGTGAAACTTGGTGGCGCGTTTGCTTTCGTGGATTATTTCTACGAAGAAAAATATTATGGGGCTAGCAGTGAACTCAAAAAGTATTTACAAGGCATGGGGCTGACACACTTCGAGTACAAATCACTCAGGGACCTGATCGCCATACCATCCTTGTTGAATCATCCCAAGATATTCGGGAAGGTGGGGATCATTTACGGGAGGAAATAGTAGGAAATTGGGGAAGACGGTCTACAGAGAATTGATGCTAATGCTTATTCTATGGGGACAAGTTTGTATCTCCTATTCGGTGACATATGACACATGTAATAAACCGGGGACTAATATAGTATTGTCACCAATCGTCACAGCCAGAGATTCTTGTGATGTAAATACCTAAGGAGATTGGGTTATGAGAAAGTCAGTTCAGCCAGTATTTCTTGCTTTTGTTGTACTTGTTGTTTTGTTGAGCGGATGCGCTCCTGCTTCAACACCTGTCCCAGCAACGTCAATACCCACACCCACCCCTTCCCCCATACCGCCTACATCGACACCGGAACCAACTGTAACCGCTACGACAATCCCTTCGCCAACACCTTTGCCGGGGCTGGTTGTTCTGCCGGTGGACACACTTGGAAAAAGTAATCCCTGGTTACCCTTGGACAAAACGGCACGTCCCGGGGTTAGCTACGTTGGTTTCAATACCCTTAAGCCTCCCTTCAATAGCCCTTTCGTGAGACAGGCATTCGCACATGCCATAGACCGGGATGTTCTGGTTGAAATGGCAATAAAATATAAGTCGAAAAACCCTGTCCATGCCACCACTCTTACACCGCCAGAAACATTGGGACGTGACCTATATGGTGAAGTTGGAGCAATGTTCGACCCTCAAATGGCCAAAGAACTGTTGACGAAAGCGGGATATTCCGACACATCGGCATTCCCCAAGGTTGTATTTCTAGTCAGCGCATCTGGTGACACTGCTCCCGGCGCACGCTTTAATATAGCAAATGCCATGGCAGATATGTGGCAAACTCATTTGGGAGTTACTGTTGAAGTGCAAGCCATTCAATCTTTCAGTGACTATAATAATCGTCTCGAATCTAATACGCCCGATCTGTTCTGGATGGGTTGGGCGGCTGATTACAATGATCCCGATAATTTCTTGAACATGCTTTTTCACTCTGGTTCAGAATATAACTATGGAAGTTTCTCAAGCCCTGAATTCGATCAATTAGTTGACAGTGCATCTGGGAGCAGTGACCCTACAGAACGCCAGGAACTGTATATGCAAGCAGAACGCCTTTTATGTGAAACAGAAGCGGCTTTAATTCCGCTGTACCACGTCAAATATAACCTTCCATAACTGACATCTGCTTATTGGGTGAGCAAACACCCCCTGTAAAGCAAACAGCAACTGACCTTGAGTTAGTTGCTGTTTGCTAATACGAATGCTCGTGACATTTTCTTCTCTAGTATAATCATCCCCATGACAATCAAAACACAACTTAACGATTCCATGAAAGACGCCATGAAATCTGGCGATGAGATCCGCAAGCGCACGGTGCGGATGGCACTGGCCGCCGTTAAACAAGCGGAAGTGGATAAACGTGCCGAACTGGACGATGTAGCAGTGATCGCGTTACTCCAAAAGGAGGTCAAGAACCGCCGCGAGTCTCTCGAAGAGGCCAAAAAAGCCGACCGCACAGACTTGATGGAAGCCAACGAAGCCGAAATCAAAGTGCTCGAGGCCTTCCTCCCCAAAGCCATGCCTGATGAAGAACTGCGCGCCATTGTGCAGGCCGCCATCACAGAGACCGGTGCATCCACGCAAGCCGATATGGGCAAGGTGATGAAAGTCGTGATGGGTAAGGTGGCGGGCAAGGCCCCCAACGATAAGATCAGCGCCGCTGTGCGGGAACTGCTTCAACCGAAGTAACCATGACATTCAATTTATCTGCCACAGAGACACAGGTTCACAGAGAGATTCTTTTAAAGAATCCCTTTGCATCTGCGTCTCCGTGGCAAAGTTTTTAGATCAGGATGACTATCGTACCTGCGCGGCATCGTCCAATACCGCCGCGCATCCGCACGCTTCAGGTCATTTTGCTCAGTCTCGTGAGCATCATATCCTATGGGGCAATAGTATTGCCATCACTCACGGGGCCAGCCGCAGTGTCCTTGCAAGTAGGGGATGTATCACCCAGCGATTTTCAAGCGCCAGAAGATAAAGAATATATCAGTGAAGTACGTACCGATGACGCACGTCTTGCGGCTGAAAACAACGTCTCGCCGGTGTATGCCTCGCCCGATCAAGCCATTGCGCGCAAACAACTCGAACGTCTACGTGCAACACTGCAATACATCACACTCGTGCGCGAAGATGAGAACGCAACACCGGAACAAAAGATAGCCGACATTACATCCCTTAGCGATATCGCCCTCAAACCGCAAACGATTGAAGAGATACTGGCTTTGCCCTCCGCACGATGGGATACGATCCAGCAGGAGTCTTTAAGCGTATTGGAACAGGTCATGCGTCGCGTCATTCGGGACACTGATCTGGATTCCGTCCGAAGGAGCGTTCCTTCGCTGGTGAGTCTGGCTCTTACCGAAGAGCAGGCCGCCGTAGTTGTGGAACTGACTTCTGCTTTTGTAACAGCTAACAGCGTGTATTCGGCCGATCTGACGGAAGCAGCTAAAAAGTCGGCAAGAGACGCGGTGCAACCCATCACCCAAAAATACAAAGCCGGTGAGATCATCATTCTGCGTGGACAGATCATCCGCCCATCGCAGTTGGAAGCATTGCAACAACTCAGGCTGATCGAACAATCCAGCCCGTGGCAGGAATATGCCGGGGCAGGTGCGTTGGTGTTGATGCTGGCGGCCTTGACCTCGTTATATTTCTCACGACGGCATTTATTGTTTCTATATGATGCACGCAGTCTTGTGATCGTGGCGTTGGTGTTCCTGATATTCGTTACCGGCGCGCGATTTATTATTCCTGACCGTACCGTGTTACCTTACGCATTTCCTCTGCCTGCTGTGGGCTTGTTGATCGCCACGTTGTTTGGCATCGAAGCGGGCATTGTCCTATCCATATTGATCGCGTTGTTGGTGCCATATGGCATGCCCAATGCACTCGATCTAATGCCGTACTATCTGATCTCATCCATGGCGGGTGTGCTGGTATTGGGTTCGGCCCGCCGTGTGTGGACGTTCTTCCGTGCAGGTATGGGAATTGCGGCGGCAGGTATTGTTGTTCTGTTGGCTTTCCGCTTGCCACTCTCCATCACGGATGGGATCGCGTTGTTGCAGTTATCGGGTGCTTCCGTCTTTAGCGGGTTGGCCGCATCGAGCGTAGCATTGTTACTACAATATTTCCTTGCGCAAACGCTTGGTCTCACGACTGCATTACAGCTCATCGAAATATCAAGACCCGATTTCCCCTTATTACAATTCTTCTTACGCCACGCGCCCGGCACATATCAACATAGTTTACAGGTTGCCAACCTTGCCGAACAAGCCGCTGAGTTGATCGGTGCAGATGCACTGCTCACACGCGTGGGTGCGTTGTTCCATGATGTTGGCAAATCGTTGAACCCAACTTACTTCATCGAGAATCAGGCGGCGGGAAGTATCAATCCACACGATAGACTCAGCCCGGAAGATAGTTCAAGCGTTATTATTGCGCATGTTCCCGATGGTGTGGCTTTAGCCCGTAAACACCGATTGCCGCGCCGCATTGATGATTTCATCCTCGAGCATCACGGCACGATGATCACACGCTATCAACACAGTCTCGCTGTCAAAGCCGCGGGTGGCGATGCATCGAAAGTGGATCTTGAAAAATTCCGTTATCCGGGGCCACGTCCACATTCGCGCGAAACAGCCTTACTCATGCTGGCCGATGGTACCGAAGCTCGTTCACGCGCCGAACGCCCGCAGGATGAAGAAGCCATCCGCAAGCTGGTCCTTTCCACGATCGAGACTGCGCAGAAGCAAGGCCAGCTTGATGACACACAATTGACTCTCAAAGACCTCGGTATCATCACCGATGCCTTCGTCACCATTTTGAAAGGCACGCATCATCCGCGCATTGCCTACCCCAAGGATGCAACCGAAAACATTATTACCGCACCAAGAAAATTATGATCAATATCGAATCTGAATTTCCCTTCCCCAATGAATTGCTCGAAAACGCTGTACAGGCCGCGCTTGAGAATCAAACCACAGATTTGGATTCTGAACTCACGATTGTGTTGACAGATGACGCACAGATCCAGGAACTGAATCGGGACTATCTGGGAATCGATTCGCCAACCGATGTGCTCTCCTTCCCCGCCTCCGAATCGGACCCTGAAACTGGTGCGACCTATATTGGCGATATCATCATCTCAATGCCGTATGCTACGAAAAGCGCAGAGAAAGCCGGTCACCCTGTGGAGGCTGAAGTGCAATTATTGGTAGTACATGGCGTGTTGCACTTGCTCGGTCACGACCATGCTGAACCAAAAGAAAAAGCAAAGATGTGGAAAGCGCAAGCCCAGATATTGAAATCACTGGGACTGGGTGATATAAAAATCCGTGAGGAGTAATTACGCAATACGTACTCCGTAAAAACCATGACTCTCAAAGAATTCTTCTATTCACGCATTCGATCTTTCGGCCATGCGTTTCGCGGCTGGGGATATGTCCTTAAAACTCAGCACAATGCATGGATCCATTCCATTGTCGCGACTCTGGTTGTCATCGTTGGGTTATGGCTGGGATTGCCGCCGCGCGATTGGGCCGTGTTGGTATTAGCGATCACAATGGTGTTTACTGCTGAATTTATCAACACATCCATCGAAGCTGTAGTGGACCTCGCAAGCCCGGTGCATCATCCACTGGCAAAAGTAGGCAAGGATGTGGGTGCGGGTGCCGTCTTGATCTCGGCATTGGCGGCCGTGCTGATCGGACTGTTGATCTTAGGCCCACCGTTGTGGGAACGCTTGACTCTATTGTTCGGGAAGTAATTACGTAGTACGCAATACGAATTACATATTGCGCAAAGGAGAAAACATGGCTTTGTCTTTTCAATTTGGCACGGTAGGTTCACCGCTTGGCACGCCCAAGAAACCGGGCGGTTCAGTGGGAGCCATTGAGTTCAGTAAATCCCTTGGCCTGACCGCATTCGAATTGGGCTGGGTGCAATCGGTGCGCGTCTCTGAAGAGACTTGTGCGGCGATCAAGAAAACAAGCAAGGAACAAGGTGTTGCGTTGAGCGTTCATGCATCCTATTTCTTCAACTTGAATGCGACCGAGGAGGAATGGCCCAAATCGCGTCAGCGTTTGATGGATGCGGCACACTATGGCAACCTTGCTGGTGCAACGGATATCATCTTTCATCCGGGTTCCTATTTTGGCAAATCACCTGAAGAAGTATTGAAAGTGGCGATCCCGCGTCTGAAAGATTTCGTAAAGGAATTACGCAAGGCCAAGAACCCGGTCATATTGCGGCCGGAGACAATGGGCAAATCAGCGATGCTGGGTTCACTGGAAGATACATTGGCAATGAGCAAAGCCATTGACGGTGTACAGCCGTGTCTCGATTTTGCGCATCTGCACGCGCGCCCCGGCGATGGGTCGATGAATTCGGCCAAAGAATGGACTCAAATCCTCGAGATGTATCAGTCAACCCTTGGGAAAGAGGCGTTGAAAAATTTGCACATCCATCTTTCGGGGATCGCGTATGGTCCCAAAGGTGAGAAGAATCATCTGGCGTTGGGCGAATCAGACCTGAAGGTGATCTTCTTGTTCGAAGTGTTGCGGGACTTTGGTTGCGGCGGAAGGATCTTGTGCGAGAGCCCGATCATGGAGGCGGACGCCGAGAACATGAAACAAGCGTGGATGCAAGTAAGCGGCGAGAAGGAATAACAAAAAACTGCGGACACTCGTCCGCAGTTTTTTGTTAGGCGCGTTCTATTAATAGCACTCGCCTTTCTTTTATTTTGTCAAATTCACTTTGAGTGCTTTCTTTCAGCGTTTCAAGTTCTTTTATTGCTTGAGTAATTATACTTTTTGCGTTATTAGATTGCTCTAATGAGTCTTCAATTTTTGACTGAACTATCCAATCAAAAATCAAGCCGTCAAAGAAAAAATCCGCAAAGGATGCTAATTCTCCAATGTTAATTTGAACTTCTGCACTTTTCTGTACATCAGCCAACTCTCTTTTGAATTGACTGATTTTATTCTGAGCATTAGTGACGTTAATTCGAGCGTCGTCAATATGTGAATGTTTTATCATGTCGGTGATAAAACCGCCGCCTAGCATGTCCCAGATTCCCCAGCCTTCGGCACTCCCCAGTGACTTTATTGCCTGGTTTAAATCTACGATAACACTATTTCCAACGGTTACGGCTTCCATAATTTCTCGTAGTTCCGAATTTAGATTTGCTAACTTCTCCGAAGTTTCAAAAAGCTGGTTTGCGATTGTTTGGTTTGATTGTTGAATAAACTTTTCTTTTTCAGAAAGAAGCAACTCGTATTCAGAATCTGTGCTCGCTAATTTTTCCAGTTGAGTTGAAAGCCTGCTTTTTTCTTGCTCTAAATACTCTACTTGATTCTTGACTTGTCGATAAAGAAGTTGGACGGAAAGTAATTCCTGCCGCTCTTTTTCTAATTGTTGTTCACGACTGCCTAATACCGAATAAAACAAATATATCAGGCTAACATTTTCTAATTTCTCAACATCAACTCTTTCTTTATCCAATTGAGCATTGAGTGTATCAAGGCGGAGTAATTGGTCTCGTAATTCTGTTTCAACGGCACGAAAATCCTGCTCAAGTTTTTCTTTGAGTCTTTTTTGTTCGATAATTCTGGAAAGTCGCTCACTTAATTCTTGAAGCATTTTTTTATTCCTGAATAAAGCACCTAACTATGATTTAGACGGCTAATTCCGTATAACTGTTTATGGAAAAGTCCTGCAAAAAGTATAGCAGATATCCAAATGAATGAAAGTAATGAAACGCCCTTTCGAAAAAGGGCGTTTCATTACCAAACACTTTTTTATTTGTTGTGTACTTGTTGAAGTAATTCGTCAACGATCTCAATGGCGGGTTTGGGGAGGAAACCTTCCTGAAATTGCAGGATGCTGAGCAAAGGCATTTCGAGGAAGAACTTCTCGATATCCATGCCAATGAATTCACTGCCGTCATCACCACTGCCCATTGCAGACCGCATTCCCTGCACCATCATTTCGTACATCGGTTGGATCATATCTTTACCGCGCGGGTCATTCCTCCAATCACGGATCGTGGACTCGCGGTTAAGCAGGCAGGGCAAGGTCAGGGAGGAGGACAAGGTCACAGTTTCGCTGAAGCAGATGTCGGCGGAGGATGAACCGATGAGAATGTCGAAGTCGCCGTCTTCGGTCACCCATTGTTTATATGCAGGGTCGTAATAGGCAAAGGAGCGGAAGTCCAATGAGAAGCTGACTGTTTTGGTTCCGCCGGGTTGCAATTCCACTTTTGCAAAAGACTTCAACTCTTTCGGTGGCCGCACCAACTTTGATTTGCGATCATGCACATAGACTTGCACCACTTCCTTGCCAGCGAGTTTGCCGGTGTTGGTCACATCCACAGAGACGGTGATGCCATCCACATCTTTGAATTGTTTTGCAGAAACTTTTGGGTTGCTGTATTGGAACGTTGTGTAACTGAGACCATACCCGAACGGGAACTGCACAGGAATTTCTTTTGCATCGTACCAACGATACCCAATGAAGAGACCTTCGCCATAACGCACTTCACCGTTCTCGCCTGGGAAATTCGTATACGCGGGCGTATCGGAGAGTTTCATTGGGAATGTTTCAGAAAGCTTGCCCGAAGGATTCACTTTGCCGAACAACACATCCGCGATCGCGCCGCCGCCAGATTGACCCATCATCCATGATTCAAGCACAGCCGCCGTATCGTTGATCCATGCACGCATATCCACAGGCGCACCATTGTTGAGAACCACAATCGTTTTGGGTTGCACTTTTCCCACTGCCTTGATGAGTGCAACTTGTTGCTCCGTGAGATCAAGGTCGGGGCGGTCATACCCTTCGGCTTCCTTGAACGACGGCAACGCAATATACAACAACGCCACATCCGCATCCTGCGCCAACTTCACAGCTTCGTCGATCATCGCGGGCTGGTAACTATCATCCTTGGGATACCCCTCGGCATACGTCAACTCGGCATTGCCTGCAAGTTGTTGCAATTCCTTATACGGTACAGAAACCTTTGTCGGGTTGATGTGCGAACTGCCGCCGCCTTGAAAATGTGCCTCGCGCGCCGAACGTCCGATCACAGCAATTTGTTGCGGATTCACAAGCGGCAGGATGCCATCATTCTTCAACAGGACAACACTCTCTGCAGAGATACGTCGAGCCAACGCATCATGTGCATCAACATCAAACTCGCCGCCTTTGGGAGTCTCAGCCGCTTTGAAGACAATTTTCAGGATTCGACGAACCGCCTCATTCAATTGGACCTCAGGCAGGCTTCCGTTTCGAACTGCCTCGACCACCGCCCGAACATCCATCTCACGCGGACCTGGCATCTGCCAATCCAACCCGGCTTTCAACGCGGTAACGCGATCATGCACCGCGCCCCAATCCGAGACGACCAAGCCTTCAAAGCCCCACTCGTTCTTGAGAATATCGGTCAACAGTTTGTGATTCTCAGAACCATACGTGCCGTTGATCTTGTTGTACGCGCACATGACAGTCCAGGGTTTTCCTTTTTTAACTGCGGTTTCAAACGCAGGTAAATAAATTTCGCGCAATGTGCGTTCGTCAATGGCGGCGCTGATCACGAAACGTTCATACTCCTGATTGTTCGCTGCAAAATGTTTCAGTGACGTGCCCACGCCTTTGCTTTGTATACCGTTGATGAGACTCGCCGCCATTTCACCAGCGAGGAAAGGGTCTTCGGAGAAATATTCAAAGTTGCGTCCACAAAGAGGCGTGCGCTTCATGTTGTTGCCGGGGCCAAGCAACACATCTACATTCAAAGCGATACATTCCTCGCCAAGAGCCTGTCCCATTTGATGAATCAGGTCAACGTCCCAAGTGGATGCGAGTGCAGATGCAGTGGGGAAACAAGTCGCAGGCAGACTCTCCGCTCCCAGTGCATGGACGTCCACCACGCGGCGAACACCATGTGGCCCATCGGAAACCACCATCTCTGGAATACCGAGCCTTTCAACGGGCGTTGTCGTCCATGAACTCGCGCCGGTGCAAAGAGCGGCTTTTTCTTCAAGGGTCATTTGCCCGATCAGGGCTTCGATATCTGCCATGTTTTGTTCCTCTATTTCTTGTTTGTTTTTTACAGATCATCCACCGGCGTTTTGCCATCCTGCCAGTTAAGTTCGCTATCAAGCATGAATTGCGTGGGCCAATTGACGCTACCTTCGATCCACGTACGGAATCCTTTGATCGTTTCGTAAAGAGTTTCTATATTTTCTGTTGTTGCTGACGTGTTCAATCGATCAATACTTTCCAATAAACCTGCGGGTTTCTCTTTTGCTCCAGCCAACACTCTGAGAAACCACTTGTGATACGGATACAACAGTTCATTATGGGCAAGGATGAGGCGTCCGCTGAATAAAATGAACTTGCTGATTGATGTGCCGAGCAAATACTGATTCTTGAGGCGCAGTGCTTCGCCGCAATACCAATGCCACGCCTCGAATTGAGCATAGAAGCGCTTGATATTTTCGGCTTTAGCGGCAACGGGATATTCCGCCGCCTTACGGACATCCTCTTCAAACCCGTCTATCTTGTTGAATAAAACTTGTGCACCTGCAAACGCAAAGCGAGCGGGTTCGCTTCCTTTTTCGATAACCTGCCTCACAAAACTTTGCGTGGAGTATTTCCCGTCCACGTAACCGCCCTCATAGGTGGTGAGTTCCATGTTGAAAAAGTGGACTCGATTCTCCGCAAAGCGTTTCTTGTACACTTCGTCAGAGACAAAAATCATAATGTCTACATCGGAGGTCGGAGTTTCGAATCCGTGTGCGATGGAACCGCCGAGAAGCAAAGCCAGTACTTCGGGGTCGCGCTGGAAATATTCAGTTACATTTTGAATGGATTGGGTGTGGTGGGTATACATACAATGCCTGTCTGTGACAGGCATTGTACAAGGATTCTTCTTCTGAGGCAGGTGTCATTCATCGTAAGACAAGCCGTCAAAAGGTAGAAGAATATCGTAAATTTCTACGCGACCTTGGTCACTTTGCTCACAAATATATTGTTGACCTTTTGCACTCTTTCTACACGATATTCATTTATGGACAGCTTGTCTTCAACAAAAGGCAAACTCGGCGCATAATAAAAACAACCACCAATAAACAAAGAGGACAGGATATCTTTCATTCTCAAAAGATAGCGTTCGAGCTGAGAGACATCATGTAGATACGCATAGTTCAAATGATTCGTAAAGCTCATATTGGATATGATCGTCCCCCAGGCGCCCCGTTCGAAACGATATGCAAACCAATCCACCTCTGTAAGATATGACCCATGAACATCCAAATGTCGATCAACACCATATCCTTCAAGCCCCAACGAACGTAAATATCTTACGAGGTTGGCCTGTCCGCCACAGCCGATATCGAGTACAGGTTGTTGGATGTCATATATGTCAATCCCCAGCAATTCCAATTGCAGTTCAGCCGAATATTCCTCATACACAACACTTCCTACAACAGGTACGGTTTTGAGGATTTTTTGAAACTTCGACGGGTACAGGGAAGCAAGCCATTTCGATAATTCAGGATAGTGAATATCCATAAGAGTTATTTTTATATTTCCAGTTCTTCTCATCTCCTGCCAGGTTCTGCGGTAGATACCCTCCAATTTTTCGATTTGCGAGCTGTTCAGTTCCAAATATGGATTAACAGACAGCAATCGTTTCGCCAATTCATTGGCGGCAAATGAAACGATCTTTGAATGATCATCGCCCTGTGTAGTCTCTGTGCTGGCATGCAACAGCTTTTCCAAAGAGACGAGAAATCCCGGGTCCACATCCATAATTTGTTTTACGTTTTCAAAAAACAAATTTTTGGATCTATTTACAAGCAATTGTCGCTGTATCCAGGTTTCTATTGATCGCAGATTCATATGTTTGAATTCGTTCACTTTATCAAATGAGGGCTTGCAATTGATGCCAGTGCTGTCTCTTACACGCTATGTGTCGTTAAATTGTATTATTTTTCAATCGCCAGCCTGAATGCGCAAAGAGCAAGCACGATCGTGATGGGAGCAAAGATGAAATTTTCAGCAGAGACACCCGACGCAAGGTTTCCCAAAGTGTTCAACAACAAAAAGGTGAAAATAATCCAAACAAGGACATTGACCATAACAGCGAACCTGCCAGCTTTGATATAACCTGTCTTTGCAGCAATAACAAAGCCAAAGAACAGTGTTACGACAATGGCAATGATCTCAAGTGTGATGATATTCGCGGATGTAGCTTGTCCGCCCCACATGATATCCGCAGGAATGATTTTGAATAGGGCGAGAAGATGGAAGACGAGTAACAGTCCCAGTGAAGCGAGAAGGATATTGCCCGCGAGTTTTGCGCTAATGAGTTTTTTCATTTTATGATCGATTCCTTTTCGTCAAAAAACATCACTATATTATTCACAAGCGGGGACATTACTTCTACACTAGTTTCACCATAAATATCCAACTCTATTCTTTCTTGGATGTTTCTATCTTCTCTTATTAAAACGCATCTGGTCGTTCTTCGGTCAGCTTTGTCAATCCCAATATAGCATACAGGATCTAGAAAAGTGGAGCTTTCGGGTATTGGAATGAGTACTTGGTCTACAGGGTTACTTACACCAATGGACGTCCACATAGGATCAGTGTTAATTTCATTTGATGCAGTAATATATTTGTTTAGGGTATGAGTAAACCGCACATCATGCCCTCTATAGTAACCTACGAGAAACCGTATGGCAAACTCATTAATATTTGCGTTGTATTGTGGGTGATCGCCTTGATGAGTAGTAATAATATTCCACCACCAATCTCCAGAAAATTTCGATTTGTTGATCAGCATACTTAGTAATGCAGAATTTGGATTTTCTACAGATATATTTGTCAAAGGCTGATGAAATAGTCGCCGTACATACTTTTGAGATGACCCCACTATAAAAATGAATACAAGAAACAATGTAACATATAAAGTGATTTGTAATATTTTTCTTAATATTTTAGACATGTCACCACCATTTCAAATAAAGAACTTTATACCAACACGATTCATTAAGTTTACAGTCACATACCGTTGTCAATTAGCAAGTATCTTCCAATCTCTAACAGAATCCCCAATAGTGTTTAGCAGGTCAATTTCACATAACTACCTATGGGCGGCGAATTCTGTCTAAACGCCCAATTCAATTAGGGTATTAGGTGATCACAAGTTAAAACTGTATGAGCAAATTATATGCCCAGCGGGACGAAAAGACAATTTGCCACTACTGAATCTTACAACCGCCGTCCACCATGATCGTCTCGCCCGTCATGAGCCCCCCATGATTCTACATATTCTTCT
This sequence comes from Candidatus Defluviilinea proxima, assembly GCA_016721115.1. Lineage (NCBI taxonomy): Bacteria > Bacillati > Chloroflexota > Anaerolineae > Anaerolineales > Candidatus Villigracilaceae > Candidatus Defluviilinea > Candidatus Defluviilinea proxima. The sequence continues at coordinate 1,141,860 of JADKIW010000001.1, read as the reverse complement.
TCTGCCATCACACGTTACTGGCTTCGGATTTCTTTCACCATCTGGGTAAGCGCATCGATAATGATCTGTGGCTCTTCTACAGGAATGTAATGGCCGGAATATTTGGCGGTCATGAATACACCCTTCGATGATAAAGTTGCCAGATCCGCTTGAAGATTTTGCCAGGCTGTGGAAAGTCGCTCTGCATCTTCCGAAGAAAACCCCGGAGACATCCATGGGGTTGGATCAGGGTGTTGACTGATAACGATCAGTGGCAGATCCCCGAGTGAGCCTGCCTGGATGACTTGCTCAGTACTGGCCGCGACATCAAAGTCTCCGGCAATCACATTGACTGTCGGCGTGGGAGCCACCATCGTAGCCCGATCACTCGTAAGGGCAGGCAATTCGTTTGGCGTGTAGGTCGGATACGCCTTCAAAAATTCTTTCATCGGATCCGGATATGTAGTATCCACCAAGACCATACCTGCCACCTCTTGTGGGTAGAGATGCGCAAACACACGCACATGATAACCACCGATCGAATGCCCTACAAGGATATAGGGTCCTGGCAATGGGATTCTGCTGAGAAGCATGTGTAAATTTTGCGCAATATCCTGACTGGTGCGGACTTCGGCACGATTATAAATACAAATACGCGTGACGGTTTGTACTCTCTCGGTAACTTGTTTCCAGGTCATAGCCACTGTTGGCTGATCAAATAGCGCGGCTTCAACGATCACTGTTGGGGATCCCTCCCCAAAGCATTGATAAGCCAGCTTATACCCATTCACGTCAATATGCCCCTTCATTGTAGGAGGAGTGGTAGATAAAACCTGAGGCAATGGAGTGTTTTCCAGTGTGGGTGCCACTGTTGGCGATGGGGTATTTTCCGGTGTTGGTGTTGTTGGTTGCGAAATTGTCGTGCAGGCAACGGCCATCAATGCAGTTAGCATTACTAAGCTTACAAAAGTAATCTGCTTAAAATTTGGCATTGCTTTCTCCTTAAATAACAATCCTACTGAATCGTCCAGCCACCGTCCACCATGATCGTCTCACCGGTGATGAGCGAAGCCGCAGGTGATGCCAGGAACACAACCGGTCCCGCCACTTCTTCGGGTTTGCCGATGCGTCCAAGCGGAATCCGTTTGCGAACGGAGTCACGAAACGCAGAATCATCCAACCACTTTTTTGTTCCGGGCGTGGTGATAAACGTCGGCGCGACCGCGTTGACCGTGATGTTATACGACGCCCATTCCAATGCAAGGCACTTCGTCAAATGTGCAATGGCCGCCTTCGTCATGCAATAGACCGACTCGGTCGGCAGTGCCACGAACCCAGCTTGCGAACAAATGTTGATGATACGTCCGCGTTTCTGTTTGATCATGATCTTTCCAACAGCCTGCGAAGTGAAGAACGTCCCTTTTAGGTTCACGTTCAGCGTATCGTCAAAATCTTTTTCGTTGACTCGCTCCGCCAGGTTCGGCGCGCCGATCCCTGCATTGTTCACTAGGATGTCAATGCGCTTGAAGTGCTTGAATCCCGTTTGGACAGCCGCCGTGATCTCATCCATCTTCGAGACGTCCATCTGGACCGGCAACACTTCACGCCCAATCTTCTGGATTTGATTCACGAGTCCTTTCCCAGCCGAAACCTGTCTCAGTCCGAGGATAATATCCGCCCCTGATTCAGCCAGCGCCAACGCGCATGCTTTACCGATTCCCTTCGATGATGCGGTGACGAGTGCGACTTGTCCGTGCAATGGTAATGATTCTTTTTGTTTTGTCATCTTTTATTTCCCAGTTGAATTATAGGTTGTGTACTGATCATGCTACATCTCCTTGAACCTGCCAACTTTTTTATTTACTTGATACGTGAGCGATCCCCATCTAACTATACGCCTTATTTTGCAAATTTGCATTCACCATCCATATAGTTAAAAACCTGCCCAAACGGACAGGTTTAACAACGCTTTGCTCTTTTACCCTACCGATCACTTTGATTGAAAAATAAATCTCAACCCGCGGTTAAAGGCTTCTGGTTTGTTGCCTGCATGTCGTTCGCCTTCGATCACCCGTGATTCCATAATGAGGTCACTGTAGTTGCGTCCCTGAATGATCTGCACAAAATCCTGCACGGGTTGATTCAAATCCTCGATCCCACCAACAGAAACAAACAACCTGACGGGCAGGTCTTGATGCTGTGCAAAATATGCCTCTTCCAAGTCACGTATCACAAAGCTTCCATACGTCACAGCCGGGCTGGCAGATATGTATCCGCTGAAAAAGCTGGGGTCAGAGAACAGGGCATACAGTGTGAACAACCCGGCGTATGAACTACCCGTCAATATCCTGCGGGATGGGTCCACACGATAGTTCGATTCGATCAAAGGAGTAAGTTCATCTTTGATGAAGGACAGGAACTTGGGCGCATCACCGGAACCAGGATGATAGCCTGCCGGCACAGGCGTAAAATCCATGGCGCGCAAACCTTCGTAGTCTGGGTTTGCGCCGGAGTACGTGATCCCCACGATGATCATATCGGGTACAAATGCATCGTAATGCAGACCACCGTAAATGGAGTCGTACAATTTAAAGTCCCACTGTCCATCGAGTACATACAGCACAGGATATGTCTTCCCTTGTCTCTGTGCATAATCGGCCGGGAGCAGAATGTAAATATCGTAATCGCGACCGGTATTCTTGGATTGAATACTTCTCAATTCCGTCCCAGCGAGAGTGACAGACGGCAAGGTTGGAGTCACATTCGGGGTTGAAGTCAGAGTCAAAGCTGGGGCGGAGGATACAGTTGAAGTCGCTGTGACCAAATTTTGAGGTCCGCATGAGGCGAGGAGCAGGGATATCAGCACAAAGCTAACGAGTGTATATTTCCGAAACATGATGCCTCCGATCTGAAGTGAAGTAATCCCCTGATGCTGATTTGAAAAATTACCATTGTTTCCAAATCAGCATCAGAACTCGATTAATAATGACGATCACTGTCATGGTCAAAACCAAAACCGTATGACCAATTTGATATAAGGCCGCCGCGGCGATCAAGAACAAGAGCGACGAGAGCAAGGCCCCAGCGATCATATTCAAACGATGTGCCGAATTTGGAGCGAAGAAGTAGCCCCAAATGACAGCAGTCAACACAGGGATGCCGATCCCTAAAAGCCATTTCAACCAAACGCTTCTTTCGCCATGAAAGCCCCAATACCCAAAAGCGATCAACATGGCAAGCTCAAGAAAAAAAGCCAAAGCAGAATTGAGAAATTTCAACATTTCCATAAAAGCTTTTTAGTCCTTTATATGTGATGAATGAACCCAAACATATTATATGAGTGAATAGAAAATAATCAAAATCAAAAATGTATCCTGATAAGATGATCGTATTCCCCCGTTAAGTGAATATTACAAAGATGCTTTATGACGCGCCGCATAAAGATCAGCGCGTTCTCCATCATTGAGCGCTCGATAGATCAACTCAAGCTCTTCAAAAACATATGGATCAGGTTCCCCGGCCTCATCACATTCTTTTTCGAGTCGTAATTGGATTGCAAGTGCTTCGTTCCATTGACCGAGAGAACGAAGTGTCCACGCGATCATCCAATGGGCAATGCGAATTGTTTGCGGACTCCCGTCCCGTTCATGTGATGCAAGCGCCAGCTTGAATTCTTCAAGCGCTTCATCATACCTGCCAAGAAGATGCAGTGCATATCCCATGTTGTTGTGAAGGGAGCCTTCCCATTTTTTTGCTTCAGGCTGTGACGATGACTGCATGAGCTCAATCGCTTTGCGATTCCACTTCACCTGTTCTTCGGGTGCAGTATCTACAACGGTCATCATGTGTAGCGCATCAATGGCCAGACCGTCGAGTTTTGCAGTTTGCGCGAGTTCGAAAGCATGCATGTAAGCGGAGCGCGCCGATTCCTTCGCTTCGTTGGTCTGTGATTCTGGAGGATGGGTAGCTGAGGCGAAGGTCCGCCCGAGTTCGAGGAAATAACGAACTTTCGCCTCAGCACTGGCATTCTGAATTTGCGGCTCGATCTCGGCTAGGACCTGTTGGGCACGAGAAAAATCGCGGCGGATTCCATAGGTCCGCGCGATCTGTGTTTGAAGGATCAGGGCATCTTCGGCAGAGGCAGTAGCGAGCGCAGAGCGGAAGCGTTGTTCGCTCAGCTCAGGATTGCCGAAATCCCAAAGTTTTGAAACATCGATCGTCATAAACTGTTTTCCAAGTTTGGTTACCGGCGCGACACAGGTTTATTTTTGAGCCACTGTCTTCACAGAGCGCTGGATCAACTCTTTCAAGACTTTGGTGTCTACATCTTTCAATGTCTTGATATACAAACATCCGCCGCCTGTTTTATGTTTACCTAGTTTTTCAAAAAGATCGGCGTAGGTATCCAAACTGCCCGGTATGTATAAGGTTAAGTTTTGTTTGCGAGGGGAGAAGCCGATCACCATCCAATCCAATTCGCGGCCGCTTGCATATTTGAGGTGAGTGGTGCCGAATCCAATAATGCTGGGACCCCACATCTTTGGTTCTTCCTTGGTCGCCTGTTTCATGATCTTGGCGATCTCGAGACAGTCTTTTCTTGTTTCTTCGCTCGGGAGGCGGCCTAGGAAGTCATCCACACTTGCTTCGGTCTTTTTAGTCTTTAGCTCAGCCATGGTTATCTCCTTTTCGGTTAGTATGAAACAAGAGATATTTTAGCATATTTGTTCTAATTCAACATCTCCCCCCTTGATAAGGAGATCAAAACGATGCTTTGTCTGCAGTTCAGCTCACCAACCACTGAATAGCCGATTCCCTCTCATTGAAAATACGGAAGTCAAAGCCACGATTGCGGCAGACCGTTTCAAAAAAATCAAAGTACGCTTTATGAGCTGGCAACACGGCTTCGGCTATCCTGACTTTGGAAGGAATACCAACTTCACGTAATTCCTGCGGACGATAATATATTTTAACTACGGCGCCTGTGACCGAATGAATTGCACTGTGATCGATCAGACATCGCTCTGCGTTATATTCAGCCATCGTTTCCGCGATGCTTTTAGCCATCTTGAGGGAATCTGTCTCATCCGCGACACCTTGTGTTTGTATAACTACGATCTGCTGGTCTGACAAAAAGGATACGGTCCATTCCATACCTGCTTACCTGGGTATCCCACCCCACCACTTGGACAGACCTTTTTGGGCAGGCGGATTCACCTTGTCGATCGCTTTATTTAATTCATCGCAAAACTTCTGCGCAATGGATGACGACTCCATCGCTATGACCCCTCGCATCATGCCTTTAGAACCTTCAATGTGCCCTGAAATTTCCAATCCATATTCTTTCGCGAGCAGGGAAATATATATTCTCACTGCAATTTGTTTCAGGTCAGCGGAAGACAACTGAACACCAGATTTATCTCCGCTTCGTACCCAAATCAGCCAATCGGGCGTAAAAAGCACCCCCATGTAGATCGTTGTATCCATTCCATCATTCATCCAGGAAATCAACTTGTTAGTAGCTTTTTTTCTGGATGTAGTTTCGTAGCATAGAATGGGAGTTGCTTCCAGATCGCCCAGTTTATTTTCCTGAAAATAATTTCGAACCGCCAGGAATAACTCGGGGCGTAATTGATTTACAGTACATTCTCTTGTAGTGCGGTTGTATTGGCTCATATTTTGTTCTTTCCGATTGTTATAGGTATCTGTATAACATTTTAGTTTTACTTCCAGTGAGGTCAAGGTCCATCTTTTACAAGCGGACGTATCACTTCTGAATGCACTTCATTCGGAATTCATAGGTCGGTCAATGAATTTCGATCCATACGGTCACTTTGTTACCCACTTCAAGATCTTCTGCTTTTCGAACACTTGCTTTTATAGGGACAATGTAGCGGTCATTTTTAGGGAACATGGAAGTTTTCCAGTTGGTTTTGCCGATCCGAGCATCCACCGGGATCATCCCCCATCCATACGTCACCAGACGCAATATGGCTTTCAATTCGCGGCTTTGCTTCGCTGGAACAGTGACAAAGTACCACGGAGCAGGGCCACGCCAATACCAAATTTTGCCACTAAACTCGATGTCCATTATTACAGTATATCAAAACCCCAACAGTTTACATTATCTCGTCAAGTGGCCTTGTGATACAGAGACGTATCTATAAAATGCAGATGTTCCAACGTCAGGCGCAAATGATATTAACTGGCTCTGTACTTTAGGATGTGGAAAATATAAGGAGCGGGGACTTATCTATTTCATGTTCATCATGCAATAGTGACGTACCATCCAAACGGCGTGTTCCGTCAGCCACGGATATTTCTCACGGACATATATCTCGACAGCCTTCAATCCAGCATCCATATTGAATCCGTTTTCGAAAAATTCGGGACGATCACAGGCATCGTAGCAAATATATCTGGCCTTCTCTATGATGTCATCAGAAAATTCGGAAGTTTTCTTATAAAACGAATCGAGATCTATGAGAGCTCTGTTGATCTCTTCATAGTCCGTTTCTGTGATCTCCATTGAATGCCCTTTCTATTTGTAAAAACTCAGATAACAATGGCTGTATTCATGGTCCGCGGATTGGAAAACACGATCGTAGATTTTATATTAGGAATATTGGATGCGTTGTTTTACGGGAAGAAATAATTACGCCAGCCCGTGAATGGACTCTGCCTGGGAATAGGGGGAACCCGAATCCTGCCAATCCACGCTACCTAAGCTCAATCGCCTTAATAAAACCTAACCCACTTATGACAGCCAATATGCCGCCAATCCATCTATAAGTGTTGATATATTCCTGCAGGACGATGACAAATTGTGCTGTATCCATACTTCCGCCCTGTGATTGAAGGTAGCCATTTGCAGCTTCATGCCCCCAACTAACGCTATTAAGGATTAGCAACAAGCCAACAACAAACAACACCAGCGAAGTAATCACAAACAGAGACTTATTCATAGTAAACCTCCATATCTAACATATTGAAGATCAGACACATAGCAGAAATTTATCGATGGCAGCCCAACAGTTTGCGGGCGTGGACTCTGCTTGGGAGCAGAAAAAACTCAATGCCTTTTTCATGGCATCAGGCTTTCTCCATCCATTTTCTACCCTAGCCCTCGCGAAGCACCCCTTTGGGGTTGACACTGCTATTCATCGGTGGGCGCTTCTTTAGGATTCATAGGCTTTAACTTTAGTGTTTTTGTGTCTCATCCATGCAGCTGATAATGGTTTCACTTCAATTTGACGCTCGTTGATTATTTCTTCAAGAAATTTCAGAAATGCTGCTTTTCCTTTTCCAAGCATTGCTAATTGCACTGGGAAGCACTTTTCGTTGCCTAGAAATGCAACTGTGCTACCAAAGTCCCAATCGGTTTCATTCAACCCATCCAGTTCCAGTATGCTTGCAATGTCGGTTTCGATTGTCTGTACTTCATCCCAATCAATTGTGTATTTTGTGTAGAGTATAGTTGCTCTAATGGATTTTCTACTGACCTGAATAGTCGAAAAGGACAAAAGGACCCCGAACACTTGCAATAAACTACAACCAATAAAGGCTATGATGTAGCCGATTCCTTCATTGTTCAATTTGGACAGAAATGCCATCCACAGAAAAAACAGAATTCCAAAAATACTTATCCATCTCACTGCCTGATTTACAGGCAGTTTTAGCTCGACATCAGCGAATTCACCATCTTTCATAAACAATCCAACTGGTTGATTTTTACAAATTCAGCGCCCAACGGTTTGCGGACTCGTACCGCTGGCCCGTGCTTGGACTCTGCTTGAGCACAGAAAAACCCAATGCCTTTTGCATGGCATCAGGCTTTCTCCATCCATTTTCCATCCTAGCCTCGCGAAGCACCCCTTTGGGGTTGACACTGCTGTTCATCGGTGGGCGTTTTGTTGAGCAGACTCGCTGGCTAAGAAAGACGCCACTGCTAACACGATCAGATTTTACACATAACTTAACTGTTGGTAATGACCAAAAGCTAATCCTAATCATATTCAGGACTTCGGTAAAAACAATCGTATTCCTTCTCGTTCATCTATAACATAGGCTGTGTTTGCATAACGCAGGACGATCCCTGTTATCCACATATCTCCCACGGCTCCACTCGCATTGATGGTTCCACATATTCCTAACAAGACAACCCATAACGTTCCCTGTAATAACCACATTCCCAGAACGACCAGGATGCTTATGGAAATTAGCGGCGCAAGCGCGATGACTACGTAGTTGTTTCGATGATAAGCATACTCGGGAGAAGTGGCATAAAACATCAACCCTTTCCAGATAATGCCATACCTTGGCTTTGCGCCAAATATCTGCATTGCCATACCGTGTGTTAATTCATGTAATACCAATGTCAGCAGACACCCAGCGATAACCAGACTGATTTTGCCGAAACCGAAACTGAAATGGCTTTCCAACGGCAACTTTCCCAGACTGCTGGCTATACTGGAAAAAATTAAGCCAAAAATGACAAAGAGGAATAAGCCAGCTATATTTAGAGAAATAGCGCGGATAGGTTTTTCTGTCACTTTCCAAGACAGGACTTCTTGATAACCATTGGGTAATGCCCCTGCTACAAGAATAGCATTATTTATTTTTGCCATATATTTCCTTGATGTTTCAAACGCCCAACGGTTTGCGTTACCCGCGCTGGGGCGGGCGGTGGAGCGCCGTCCGACTGGAAAAATGCTGAGGCATAGAAAAATGCTTGAAAATGCCGCCGAATCCCCGCCATCCGCTGCACGCATTGTTAGCCGCTATTTATGAATTCCTTCCAATTGTCCTGTGCAAACATAGCAAAACGCAACAAGAGAGCCAACGACGTATAAGCTTCGTTGTCAGAAATATCAGATGACTTACCGTGTGCTGCCTCGTCGCGCCAGTACTTGAGCAAACCTAAATAACCGTGAAATTCATTGCGAATATTCTCTTTAACCTGACCAACAACAATATTCTCAATCTTGCTACGGCCACGAGCACTAGAGTATTCTATGATAACTTTCTGTTCATCATCCTTTTTCTCGATGGCCAATGCAAGAAGAATGGATTCTGTAGCTGCTCCGCACATAACGCAGCAAGCTAAATAAGCATGTGCTCCATAACACCGTATCGCTTCCTGCGCTCTTTCATAAAAGCCTGGACCAAACCTTTGCTTATACGGAGCAAGCATTTCAGCAAAGCGACCTGGCTCAGTAGGAATGAAGGCATCTCTATTACCTTCATCAATCCATTGTTTTCCAAACGGCGTAATTGAGTAACCGTTTCCGCTGCTTCCATCAACAGTTGCCTGTTCGCCCATTATTTTCACGCCAGGTCGGATAATCCCTCTGCGACAAAGTTCCCAAGCGGCTGCGTAAAAGTATGGCGACAGCTCGCGTTTTCGAATTTGTCCCTCTCGTTCTGCATCAATACCTTCTTTAGCCAGCAGTGATCTGATCACATTTGGAAGATAAACATCATATCCATAATTGGAGTATTCGGTTTTTGCGCCATCTTTTACCCATTGGATAATTATTTTTTCCACATCTTCAATGTTCATAATCTTTCCTTTGAAAGCGCCCAGCTATGTATTCCACAGAAACTTTCCGTATAATACCCTTGTACGAGGGCTTACGCGTACACTTTCTGTGGAATATCCTAATTTGGGGTATTATGCGGAATTGTTCTGTATAAATACCTATGCACAGCATTATACGACCATCAACCCTAAAACAACTCCCGATTCTCTTTCACCCAATTGAATAACAACTCAATTCCCTGCTTCACACCGATCTTCGGTTTCCAGCCTAATTCCTGTTCAGCTTTGCGGATATCGGCGTAGAACACGCGCTGGTCGCCGGGACGCCAATCGCCGTGCGCGGTCTCGATCTTTTTACCGAGCAACTTCTCCAATATCGGACCAAACTCCGCCCATACCGCCATCACGTTCTCCGCGCCGCCGCCCATGTTGTAGACCTTGCCCGCGGCAACATCGATCTTCTCCACCGCCGCATCGTAGGCGTTCAACAGATCGTCCACGTTCAACACATCGCGCACCTGTTTGCCATCGCCAAAGATCGTGATGGGACGTCCCGTCACTGCCGCGATGACGAACCACGCCACCCAGCCCTGATCCTCGATGCCGAACTGGCGCGGCCCATAAATGCACGACTGACGAAAGACGACGGACCGTAGACCGTAGATGCGTGCATAATCGCGCACGTATTGATCGCCCGTACCTTTACTGCATCCATATGGCGAATGGAAATCGAGCGGCTGCGTTTCGGGACAGCCGTGCGTCAAATCCTTGTAGCGCCAACGCGTGGCTTCTTCGAACAACTCCACATCCTCCATACCTCCGTACACTTTGTTCGTAGATGCATAAACGAAAATGGGATTTCGTCCTGAAAGACGCGCGGCTTCGAGCGCATTGAACGTCCCCAAGGCGTTCGCTTCGAAATCATTGCGTGGGTCTGTTACGGATGTCGTCACTGCGACCTGCCCCGCCAAATGAACGATGATATCGGCGTCCCAAGCCGCCTCCCGCAAATCTTCAGCGCTTCGCACATCTCCAACGATGAGCCCGAATGCGTCGTCCCCGAACTTTTCTTTCAACCAGGCCACATTGCGCGGAGCACCCGCCCGGGACAAGTTGTCAAAGATGGTCACATGCTCATTCCGCTGGATCAGTCTGTGGACGTAGTTCGAGCCGATAAATCCCGCCCCCCCGGTGACAAGGTAGTTTCGAGTCATTGGTTTCTCCTATGATTCATATGGGTTACTTTGTCATTTCGACGAGTACAACAAAGACATTGTTCCCGCAAATGAAATGACAACTGCAAAATTTTTCAGGTACTCTGTAAGAGAGACTGTTTCAAGCTGAAAAATACCGCCATGCAAAAAGCATGGCGGTAAGTATAGCAAGAACGGTCGAGTTGATAAATAGGGATGTATGCGGACGAACGGCACGTAAAACAGAAACATGGATTACAAAATCGCTCTCGCCGCCGTCCTCGGCGCCGAGGACGGCGGCGAGAGCAGAATATCGGATAGATATTACTTGGCAGGCTCTTCCTGTTGCTTGACCCGCAAATTCTTGAGTTGCTCGTACACGCCCGAAAGCGTCTGTCCTTCGCGTGCAAGACCGATGCCGCCGATCACTGTGCTATTGATATAGTTATATAAACGAACGCTCAAGGCGGTTGCGAATGAAACAGACTGATTGCCCGTCAAGATAATTAACGCACCACCAAAGGCACCTTCCAGCGTGCCTACTCCGCCGGGCAGGGCAGGGATCGCATTTCCCAATGCCGCCGCTCCCAAACCAAACATTGCCCACACAAGGGTCGCATCAGGGAAGAAAGCGCGTATGATGAAATAATAAGAGACCACGGCAAGAGCATAGTTGAGAGCCATCCAAAAGATAAAGCGCAGGAAGAGCCAGCCATCAGTAAGCACGCTCAAACCGGCAAAGAACGATTCAAGGAAATTTCCTCCAACACGCTGTAAGACTGGCCAACGTGCGCTGAGTTTGTGAAAGATATCCAACGCCCATTTGTTGCTACGGGCAAGAATGTACATGAGCACAAGCCCGATCACAACTACAACGCCAACGATTATCCCAGCGCGTTCGGCCCCTTCTGCTTTTACAACGTACGGCAAGGAGGCAAGCAAAACAACGGCGGTAAAGCCTAAATCCACTACACGCTCGATGACGATGGTGGGCAATATCTCCAGAAATTTCAAATCAGATTTACGGCTGAGGAGAAAGGCACGCCCGATCTCACCAAGGCGAAACGGCAGGAAGTTATTCAAAAAATACCCTTCACCAACCGTCCAGAAGACTGCGCTATAAGATGCACGATTACGAAGCAGTTCGCGCCAAACCTGTGCGCGGATGGCAATCCATATAAAGCCCAAGGCGAATGCGATTCCCAACATAACATAATTTGCATTGCGGATGGCATTGACCATTTTGCCGAAGTCGACGAAATATAAAAAGACGCCGATAAAAATAACACTGATAAGCGTGCCGGGAAGCCAACGTTTCCAATCTTTCATAATGATTCCTCTTTTATTTGTAGGGAAGGGCGGCTGCCCTTCCCTACAAATAAATATAAAAAATTATTCATCATCCAATTTCAAGACCGCCATGAATGCTTCCTGCGGGATCTCGACATTGCCAACCATCTTCAAACGTTTCTTGCCCTTCTTTTGTTTCTCGAGCAATTTCTTTTTACGCGTGATATCGCCGCCATAACATTTCGCCAACACATCTTTGCGTGTGGCTTTGACGTTTGCACGTGAGATGATTCGTCCGCCCGCCGCGGCTTGGACAGCCACATCATATAGTTGACGTGGGATCAAGTCCTTCAGCTTCGTGATGAGACGTTGTCCCTTATGGAACGCGTCTTTCTTGTGGACGATTGTTGCCAGCGCATCGACCGGTTCGCCATTGACGAGGATCTCGAGCTTCTGCAATTCGTCCACGCGGTATTCGAGGAATTGATAATCGAGCGAGGCATAGCCTTTGGTGCGCGATTTCAGATCATCGAAAAAGTCAACGATAATTTCAGACAGCGGAATTTCAAAATCAAGTTGCACACGGTGTGGAGCAGGGTATTCCTGTTTCTTGAAAATACCGCGCCGCTTGGTGACGATCTCCATAATGGGACCGTAATAATCGGTAGGCGTGATAATCTCGATCGTCATCCATGGTTCGCGCACTTCAACGATCTTCGATTCATCGGGTAACTCTGCAGGGGAGTCCACAGGGATGACTTCATCGTTGATCATCAGCACTTGATATTCCACAGAAGGAGCAGTGAACAACACGTCGAGGTTATATTCGCGCTCGATGCGTTCCTGAATGATCTCCATGTGGAAGAGACCGAGGAAACCCGCGCGGAACCCAAAACCCAACGCTTGTGATGTTTCGGGTTGGAACGTCAATGATGCATCGTTGAGTTGCAGTTTATCGAGCGACTCGCGCAGCGTGGAATAATCGTCAGCTTCAACGGGATAGATACCAGCGAAGACCATAGGCTTGGGGTGGAAGTACCCAGGCAGAGGGTCCGAGGCGGGAGCCGATGCGCTTGTGATCGTATCGCCCACGCGGCACTCATGCACGGTCTTGAATCCTGTTGCGATGTAGCCCACTTCCCCTGATCCTAATGCCTGCACGGGTTTCATGCCGGGCGCGAAGATGCCGATCTCAACGGGACGCATGTCCACTTTGGTGGCGAACATGCGCAAAATATCGGTGGATTTGAGCGAGCCTTCAACCACACGGACGTAGGCGATAACGCCTTTGTACGAGTCGTAATGCGAGTCGAAGATGAGCGCGCGCAAAGGGACACTGTCTGCATCTTGAGGCGGCGGGACGCGCGTGACAATGGCTTCGAGAATCGCCTCGATATTGATGCCCGCCTTGGCAGAGACTTGGATCACTTCGGTGGGGTCAATGCCCAGCAACGCGCCAATATCTTCAGCTACTTCATCGGGCTTGGCGGAGGGCAGGTCGATCTTGTTGATGACGGGGATGATCGTGAGGTCGGCATCAAGCGCTTGATAAAGGTTCGCGAGCGTCTGCGCTTCGATACCCTGCGTAGCATCCACCACAAGGACAGCGCCTTCACACGCCTTGAGCGCGCGGCTGACTTCGTAACCGAAGTCCACGTGTCCCGGTGTGTCGATCAGGTTGATCTCGTATTTTTGATTGTCTTTGGCGGTGTAATACATGCGCACCGCAGATGCCTTGATCGTGACACCTTTTTCGCGTTCAAGGTCCATCGTGTCAAGCATCTGCGCAGACATGTCGCGCTCAGAGATCGTGCCTGTCAGTTGCAACAAGCGGTCAGCGAGCGTGGATTTGCCATGGTCTACATGGGCGATAATACAGAAGTTACGGATATGGTCTGTCATAGTTGCGTGCGGAAGTATAACCGAGATTTTCAACGTTGAAACGTTCGAACGTTCACACGTTTAAACGTTATTCATTCTTTACTCTCTCGCAAAATATAGCTTTAAACACCTAGAATCCAACATTTTGGGGCAAATGGGCGTGAAGGTTTTCAACCCGAGTCATGTCTAATCTTGTAGAATGACCGTCATGGACAGCCAATGGCTTGCGCAATGTCGGGAGGGAGATTCTCTGGCTATCGAACGCTTGGTACAAACACATCAACAGGATGTGTACCGGCTGGCGCTCTCCATCCTCGACGACCCCGATGAAGCTGACGACGTAACACAGGAGGTCTTCCTGGCTGCGTTACGTTCGCTTGATTCATTTCGCGGCGATTCATCGCTCAAGACCTGGCTGTTCAGCATCACCATCAACGTAAGCCGTTCCCGCTACCAACGCAATAATAGCCGCGCGCGGCTACAGCAGATGTTGCAAAGTGTCTTCCGCAGTGACCAGCCCCGCCCTGAAGCTGAAGCGGTCCAACACGAGGCAGACTCTGCACTCTGGCACGCGGTCCACGCGCTGGATGAGAAACACCGCATCCCTGTCATCCTGCGCTACTATCACGACCTGCCAGTGAACGAAATTGCCCAAATGCTCGGCATCCCCGTGGGAACGGTGCACTCCCGCCTGAATCATGCGCGCAGACGATTGCATGCGTGGTTGAAGGAGGAACAATCATGAATGGACTTTCGCACAAACAAGCCAGACGTTATATACATGCGAACCTGGATGGATTACTTAACGATGCCCAGCGCCTCGCCCTCGAAACGCATCTTGCCGGATGTGAAGCCTGTCGCATCGAATCTGAATCCTTCTCCACGCTGACAACGCGCCTGCAAAGCGAATTTCATGAACGCTGGGATGCACAAGACGGTCCTTCTCAAAACGTGATTACAAATGTCCAATCACAAACACGGAGGATCGCAATGTCGAACAAAGTCAGTTTTGGGTTAAGAGCGCTGGCAGGAATTGCCGCATTGATCGTATTGGGATTTGGAATGAATATCTTGATCTCACAATTACGGAATTTTTCCGTTGCGTCAAACTCGACAGCCATCCCTGATAACAATATGCCCGTCAATTCCGAAAACGCAAATAAACGTCTGCTTGCATTCACAAAGATGGAAAATGGGAACACCGAGATCTACACAATTCACGCTGACGGAAGTGGTTTAACCAATATCACGAACAATCCAGCTTATGATAGCAAACCATTCTGGTCGCCAGACGGAAAGCACATTGCATTTGAAAGTAACCGCTCAGGACTTCCGCAGGTGTATGTAATGGATGCCAACGGTTCCAACATCACTCAGATCACCGATGACGAAGATGCTTATTCACTGCCCATGAATGTTAATGATGGTGGGTCCAATCCATGGTCACCCGATGGAAGTAAATTATTATTTCTGCAACAAAATCCAAGCGACGGCACATGGACACTCAGTTCAATAAGCATCACCGGGAAAAACAAGAGATCGATTGCCACAGGCAAGATCCAGCTCAACGGTATTTCATGGTCACCGGACGGGAGTCATATCGGGTTTATTCTCAACGGTTCACAAAGCACAAATGAAAACGATTTTGTGCCTGAAATCTATGTTGCCAACACAGATGGAAGCGTTCCATGGAGGGCGACAGAATTCCTTAAACAAAACGAGCAGTTTTCCGACAACGGTTTTACCTGGTCACCCGATGGACAGGCCATAATCTTTGAAGCTTTTTGGCAGACAACAAACCCTGAATGGGCCATTTATGAAGCCAGCATGGACAATCGCTCAATCAACAAGAAATATTCAACAAACTCCCTTTTGAATGAATGGCATGATGGCATTGCTGTTATCACTGCTTCGGGTGGGGTTTTCAACTGGTTGAACATGGACAAAATCAGCGGCACTTTAAATCCATACCAGAATTGCAAACAGGCCGATACAACTCGCTCTGGCTCCTTTATACAACCATCACCGGGAGGCAATTGGGTGACCGCGTCCTATTGTGCCAACAGAGACCTTTGGTTTTATTGGGCAAATGCAAATGGAACAGAGACCAAGCAACTTCTTAATTCACCTATATTTGCAAAGGAGAATGTACTCAGCGAAATTACATGGTCACCGGATGATAAATTTATTGCAGTCACTATGCAATCATCCAACTTCAACGACTTATATATTCTAAATCTTGAAAAATCACTCAGCGACTCAAGTATTCAACCTTTGAAAATTGAGACGGTTTATTTTGATGGCCCCTCCTGGCAGCCAGTGATTCCCGAGGAAATTGTTGTTGAAGAAACAACACAAACACCGCTTTATGACGGCCTTATAGCATTTACATCATCCGCAAAGAATGGAAATTTAGATATTTTCACAATGCATGCTGATGGCAGTGGGCTAACCAATATCACCGACAACCCCGCACAGGATGTTTCCCCATCTTGGTCACCGGATGGCAAACGAATCGCTTTTGAAAGCGACCGTAACGGTTTCCGGCAGATATTCCTAATGGATGTGGATGGTACTGATCTTGTCCTGCTAAATGAGAATAAAGATAAAGCCGATCAATGGATTGGTGAACCATATGACTTGGGCCTGAATATTTGGTCGCCAGATGGAAACAAACTGATCTTTTACGAAGTAGCTCCGGGCGATGAGGATGGAATGCTGTATGTGATAGATGCCGATGGAGAAAACAAGAAACCGCTCGTCTATAAAAAGGGCAAGTATGCATCCCCATCCTGGTCACCTGACGGAAAACATATTGCTTTTATCACCATTGAAAATAATATGGCTCGCATCTATATCACTGACGCAAATGGGAGTACTCTCACAAACGTTACAAAGGCACTGCCTTCCGATGAGACCCTCTATCCACGTAGGTATTCCTGGTCTCGAGACGGTCAATCCATTTCGTTTGTCGCTTCCAATTGGGATTATCTGCTGGGTAGAGGGTATGGAACCACTTCAAATTATAAGTGGACAGCTTATGAAGCCAACCTGAACGACAATTCCCTCATTGTCAATGCTTCAGCAAATTCGCAAATGGGAGGCTATTGGGATGGAACCTATTTCCTTTCAGGCTCTGCAGTAATCTCCTCATCGCCTGAATATAAATGGGTGCGTTCAGACGGCACATCCACAACGATAAATCCCATTGAAAAATGTGAAAGAGTTGTAGATGACAATACCGGCGACTATGTTACAGGTTACTCTTCTTTCAAACAATCATACAACGGGAATGTAGTGATTGGTGCTTATTGTCCCAATGGCGACAAGTGGCTATTCCTAGCGAACTCGAAAGGGAGGATCATACCGTTATTGAATTCACCGATTCATATTCAAAGTGCCCCTAAAAATGCCATGAACTTATGGGCACCGCCAGATTTCGTCTGGTCATCCAATGATGAATACATTGCATTTAACCTGTTTTCAGCCGGCAAGACAGATATGTACATAGTGAATGTGAAAGATGCCCAGAAAAACCCTTCACATCAACCTTTTCACATGACCATAGGTAATGTCTCTCTGCATTACAGTCCAATCTGGCAACCAGTACCATGACAACTACGCAAAGGATAAATTTTTCCGTTAAAATACATACATGCCAACGTATGATTTTATCTGTAACAGTTGTAACGAACGCTTCGATGTGTTCCTGACCTTTGCCGAGTATGGCAAGAAGAAAGTCTCCTGCACACACTGCAAGA
The DNA here is from genome assembly GCA_016721115.1 of Candidatus Defluviilinea proxima. Taxonomy (NCBI): domain Bacteria; kingdom Bacillati; phylum Chloroflexota; class Anaerolineae; order Anaerolineales; family Candidatus Villigracilaceae; genus Candidatus Defluviilinea; species Candidatus Defluviilinea proxima. The sequence goes on along the minus strand of JADKIW010000001.1, from coordinate 1,124,218 downwards.
GCAAAGATGTGCGCCGCCGCATGACGAAGGTCCGCATCGCCAAATCGGAGGAGAGCCGCATGGAATCCATGGCGGACGATTTCAGCGGATTCGAAGGTCTGGAGGACGATCCCAAAGCGATGGGAAAAATGATGCGCAAGATGGGGAAAGAAATGGGAGAAGAGTTACCGTCCGAGTTCAATGAAGTCGTCGATAGATTAGAATCAGGCCAAAGTCCCGAAGAGATCGAGTCTGCCATCCCTGATCTGGGGAACGCAGGCACGGGCGATGACGAGTAGATGAAAACAAAGAGCCGACCAATTTGGTCGGCTCTTTTATCTTAAACCTATGGTTAAGAGTTATTACCGCCGGTCATAACTTCCACTTGTTTGATCGTATCCTTGATATTGCGAGCACGACCGATCATATCATGCCAGAAAGAACTGCCCGCGCTGGCGGCGAGACCAGTCAGGATGATGCCGCCATATTGACCAACCGGCGTGGAAAGTGACCTCATGATCTCTGCGGAGAACAACGAGCCAAGAATCTCGAAAGAGTTGAGTTGCAGGGCGAAGGCAATGATGATACCGATCACAGCCGAGAGAAACCGCAGGAGCGTGATGCGTCGCTTCTGGCTGGAGGCATACTGTTCGCGCAATGTGGAGAACTTGATGGCGATCTCCTTCTGAGCAGCATTCACCTGTTCTTCGTAGCCCAGTTCTGTCAATGTCTTGATCGCGCTTGCACTCACTTCTTTGGCGATCTTATTTATTTCTTCCATGTTGGTATTTGTCTTTTCAGCAAAGGTCTGAATGGCAACCACCTTGGCGGCCTCTCCTGAACCTTCCGGGAGCCATTCTTCCACTACCTTCAACACATCATCCGGGCTGGCCTGCTTTTGCAAGCCTTTGAAAAATGAAAACGGTTCAAGGATGCTTTCCACACTGACCGATAACACAAGCAGGATCGCAAAGTACGCGCCCAACACACCAATAACTGCTGAAAGATTATTGATATCGAGATTCATGGATATTCTCCTCCAAAAGATTGATGAAAATAGTATAGCACGCTACAACAATTTTTCAATTGTCGCGCGGTGTTCCGCAAAATGATCGCTCGTATCCCCTATAACCCACATCAACAACGGACGTTTCTCCGGGTCATCTGCATGGCGTGGCGCCATCAACTCATCAAAAGACATTGCATCCAATTTCTTGATCACGTCCTCATACACCTGCTTCACCCACGCCAGCACATCTTCGGTGGAACGGTCCTTGTTACGATTGAACAACACCGGGTTGACCACTTCCATATCCCAACCCTTTATCACCTCTTCTGAAACCCCAAACACTTCATGCGCTGGGCGTTTGTCAATGTGGTACCCCATCAACAGATTCATCCATTCCGCCAAATGCGCGAGATTATCTTTCGGACTCCATCCGCCCGCATCGCGTGTCGTCATCAAGTTTGCCTTCTCAAGTTTCGAGACGACATTCATAAGCTGACTCCACTCACGTGTGATCACAGCCAACAATTCATGTTTACTACCGGGAACCCACTCTTCATCATCGGACATTTTCGCCTCTTTCTTAAGGGACGATTGCTCGACCCTCTTCGAGTTTTTCTTTCTCTGAATCCTTTCGCAGAATCCAGGCATCACCGCGCACAAGAGTCGTCTTCTTCCCATCGACTCTCACATACGCACCGTCGCTCAATATGACGATCGGGTTATCGTGAAAGAAATGATAATCCGCCAACCATGCATCCTTCACGGACTGTCCATGCCCATCCAACGGATAATGCACCACAAAATTAAATGGCAACACGTGCAAAGCATCGAAATGACTTGTCCCCACCGTGTTCATGTCTTGCGAAGTGAGTATGTTCGGTCCACACACCATTGTCCCAGCGCTGAACCCAATCAACGGCAATCCCGCCTGGACCTTCTTTCGCAAATACGGCAAAATCCCGCTGACCTGTAAACGATGATTCAATAGAAATGTATTTCCACCCGGGATATACACCAACGAAGCGCGACGGATGACTTCCTCGATCTCCCTTTGCGTCATCAACTCAGCATTGACCGATTCCAGCTTCGCCAAACCTTTGAAAGCTTCCTCGGTATATTCCAACCATCGCTCTGCATATAAGGAAGCCAATGGCAAGTAAGCGACCAACGAGTCATCCTTATCTTCAAGATAAGGTCGGCTCGCTTCGACGATATGGCGAATGTTTTCACCGGGATCAGAAAAAAGATGGATATCAACAGGCATAAAGAACCTAATCGTTTATAGAACAAGTGTACGACAACCCCCGTTGAAAATCAAGATTCCAGAGCCACAAGTTATTTGGTGGCCGTAAATAATAAGACTTTAAAACCTGCGTTTCCGTCTGCCGAAGTATATGGCTGTGTCGCCAAACATACAACCGATGAATAATAGGAGCCTGAAGTATTTTCAGGGACATAAGCAAATGAATTTGCGTCCTTCTCCATAACACCGACTTTTGTCATAACATCACAAGGAGTCCCCTGCCCTTCAAACTTTTTCCAGCCGTGCCCGCCTAACCACGTGTCAAAATATGCCATGACCGATTCCGATGTGTATAGCTCGTCTCCGGCGGGGAGAAAGCCATACTCTCTTCTCCACGTCCAAGTGTTGTGGCCACTTAACTTCACAGCGCTATCCGTGTATGGATTGTAAATCGCCTTCTCTTCACGTATAACAAACCCTTTTTCAGGCACAGGTGGATTGAGCACAACGTACCTTGGCCAATTGTTATAAGCAATGACGACTATAAATACACACAACAGAATATAAATATATACAAAAATCTTTTTCGGGATTCGGATAGTGAAGTATTCTTTCTCGTTCATAATTTGTTTATCCACCAGTTATCGGTTTATTCAGAATCGCTTTCCATAACTTGAAATGTCTTATGGGAGTCGGCTACCATGAACCGGTTGCAATATTATGCCGGGAATAAAATTATCGCTTCTTAGAGTTATCTACTATGCCGAGTAACAAATACAATGTAGAAATAATTGCTATGGTCTGATTTTCTTCCACTGGAATCCAGCGGTGCATGTGCGGGTTTCTAAAAGTTGCATAAAATCCTGAAAAAAGATTTCGGACACCATTTTGTTCTGCTGGTATATCACTGTACACTAAAACACCATCTCGACCAAAAGCCTTATTTATTAAATCTTCACCATATGAACTTGCATCTACCCCAATTTTATATCGTAGATAATCTTCAAAAAATATAAAGGATTGCTGAATTGCAGATTGTGGATTTAACTTTACATCATCATAAGTTGCTAAAAACAGTTGCGTTTTATATGGATAGACAGCTTGATCAGTAATGATTTCACATAATTGTGAATAAAGATGTGAAATTTCCATAAGAAGTTTGTAAGCTAAACTATCAATCAAGTCGTTTTCATGTAGTCTATCTTGATGGTAACGCACATAATTTTGAATATCTGCTAGAGAATTCATTTTTCCCAATTCATTCCTTATGTTGTTAATTGCATCATTGACTCCCTGGGGGTCTAACTGCAAATCATTTCTTGTAGCAGACTGACATAAATCGTAGACTTGTTTTTGAATTTCATCCACATCACTTAAAACATCTGCTTTATCCCTTTTTATATCTCTATCCTCTGCATACGACAAATATGTGACATCTTGATATAGATCACAAAGGGTAAAGCTTAGCCTTGTAAAATCTCTAAATAGTTTTTCAAGTTGCGCTCTAGTTTTCATTTTGATATCCCTACTTCAATTTTGCAACAATCACCTTCCGCAACTCTGCTTGCACATCATCCCACTTCTGGCCCGAATCCACGACCACCCAGCGATCTGGTTCCTGTTTGACCATCTCCATATATCCCGCACGGACTCGTTCATAGAAAGCCACTTCATGTGCGTCCATTCGATTCCATTCGAGGCCGTTTTTCTTTTTGCGTTGTAAGCCCACTTCCACATCAAGATCAAGCAGGATCGTCAGATCAGGGACAAGGCCTCCCGTTGCATACTTCACCAGTGCACGGACCTGCTCCCGGTCCTGTTGATGACCGTAGCCTTGATAAGCTATCGTTGAGTCATAGTAACGGTCGGAGATCACAATTTCCCCGTCAGCAAGACGCGGTTTGATGACCTGTTCCACAATTTGTGCGCGCGCAGCCTGGTAGAGCAACGTCTCCGTACGTGGATGCATCTCCGCATTCTTCAGGTCATGCAAAATATCGCGTACCTGTTCGCTGATGGATGTGCCGCCCGGTTCACGCGTGGGGAATACAACATAACCCTTTTCGCGGAGGTACTCCACAAGATAAGGGATGTGAGATGTCTTACCAGAGCCTTCGGGACCTTCAAGTGTAATGAACATCATTGCTCCGAAAAAATGATCTATCGATTCGTAAAGAAGAAAGACAACATGGCACCAACAAAAACCCCGACAAGGACGGTGATAATAACCTGCCAGGAAAACCTGCCCAGCAACTGCATTTCACTGTGGTCACTGACGATCAATGGTGAAGCGCTATCCATGGCGCGTGCCCCAAAATTAGCAGATGTTTTGCCAAGCACATAGATCTCATCCCCTTGTTCGATAAATCGTTCCTGCACACGCATGGTCTTATTCAGACTTAGAAAGCCTTGCGTGTTCACGCCCATTTCGTTCAAAGCAGCCTGCGTTTGTTCATCCAGAGGGCGGAACAAACCCGAAGCCTTGTTCACATCATCACGCAATATAAGTTCCGTTTGCGGCCCCGGGGACACTTTCATCCGTCCAGTTGCGTCATATACATCAAAAGCCGCCGTGGATGTGTTGCTATACACCGTCACCCAATGGGAATGTTTCCCTGAACTGCGCCGCTCTGAGACAACCACCTGCCACAACGCACAGGGCGTCTTTGTGATCGGGCTTTGCAAATTTATTTCCCCACTCACCTTGCCAACGACCTCCACTTGTTCACCTGAGGGAAGCGATGCAATATCGCCGGTGGATGTACCGATCATGCGAAGCATTTTCTCAAGGGTCTTATAGGATAAAAGCAACCCAAGCAAGCCGCCTAACGCACCACCGGCCAGGAGCATCCAGTTATTGCTTATAAAGGTCAGCACAGTATCCATATCAACAACCTCCAGAAGGTGAAATTTGGCGTAATTATAAGTTTATATTTAACTATTTCATACATTAAATACACAATCTTTTAATTCGTTTGTCATAATCGGGTACTAGAATTTTTTCTGATACAAACCAAGGAGTTTCAAAATGTCTTTTAAAAGAGTTTTGTATATAGCGCTCATCATCGCCGTCGCATCTGTCTCTGCATTAACTGGCGCCATCGCAGGCGGATTCGCTGTGTACCAAGCGGTTCAACAGCGGAGCAGTCTGCCTGTTTCTGTGCAACAGATCATACCGGCCAACAACACCGATCCGAATCAGACATTGGTACTCAACAACACAAATATCGAGACCGCAGTTACCCAATCTGTACAGCGGGTTGGCCCAGCAGTTGTTACTGTTGTTGGGACTGTCCCCGGCCAGATGACAGTCTTCGGTTTGACCGGCGATCAAACCGTGAGCGGAAGTGGATTCTTCATTAGTGATACCGGATACCTTCTCACCAACAACCATGTTGTGGAAGGCACAAAGCAAGTGAAGATCGTCCTCTCGGACGGCACAGAAGAACAAGCGACCATCGTCGGCACGGATCAATATTCAGATATAGCCGTATTGAAAACTGATGCGAAGGTCCCCGCCATTGCCAGCATTGGAAACTCAGACAAACTCGACCCCGGTGAATCGGTGATCGCCATCGGCTCACCGCTTGGGAACTTCAAGAATACCGTCACTGTTGGTGTGGTCAGTGCAACAGGTCGCTCCATAGACACGGGTAACGGCTACCAAATCGAAGACCTGATCCAAACTGATGCCGCGATCAATCACGGTAACTCAGGTGGTCCGCTTGTGAATTTGGCCGGTGAAGTGATCGGCATCAACACACTCGTTGTCCGTAACACGAACAGTGGTGATGTGGCCGAGGGGCTTGGTTTCGCCATCCCTGTGAACACAGCACAGGCGATTGCGCAACAGATCATTCAAAAGGGATATTTTGCCCGCCCGTATATCGGCATCAATTTTCAACCGATCAATCCCAACATCGCGGCTCGGTATAACCTGTCTGCCCAGTGGGGTGTGTACATCATGGAAGTATCGGCAAACAGCCCAGCCAGTACAGCAGGTTTACAACAGGGAGATATCATCACGAAAGTCGGTGATGTAGCATTAGACGAAACACATTCCTACGTGAACACATTGTTCGCCTTCAAGCCCGGCGACCAGGTCACATTGACCGTGATGCGGAATGGACAAGAGATGCAAGTACAGATCACATTGGGGGAGGCAAACCATACTTAAACAAATCGGGGCGGACGATTTGATCGTCCGCCCCGATGCAATTTATTGCGGGGTTGTTTTCGGTTGCAGAGTCCGCTTTCGAAACAGAGCCAGGACTCGGTCACGTAAAGAGGCGATGAACTTCCTCACAAATGGAATGCGGAAGATCAGGAGCAGGACGACGATCAGTCCATAGATCAACGGGCGGATGATTTCTCCTTGCAAAGCAAAGAGATTACCTTTTTTACTCCATATATAATGCAATATCACGATGGGAGCCAATATATAGATGCTTTGATGCAGACGCTTCCAATTTTTACCGAGGCGCTTCTTCCAAATATCGAAGGACGTCCACGCGAGAGGGATCATGATGAGGATCGCGATCAAGCCAGCGATCAGACGAGGCTTTTCGAACACATCCCTAACAATGAAACTCCACGCGAGGCCATAATCAAGATCGAGATAGATCAACACATGAATGGTGGCATACATGAAGGCATACAACCCAAGCGCGCGGCGGCGTTTGAGAAGCTCGCTCCATTTGAAAAGCGTATTGAGCGGCGTGCACGCCAATGACAATACAAGGAACACCAATGCCTGCCGCCCTGTGCGTTGTTCCAATGCTTGAATGGGATTGGCGGTCAGGTTATTCGTGAAGAATTGAAAGATCAAGATCACAAGCGTTGACCAGCCGTAGATATGCATGGCAACTTGAAGAGGGGTGAAACGCGTGAAGAATTTTTTCATTAGTATTCCGTAGGGGCGGCGTCCTGCAGCCCTGGTTTGATAATGACACATGGGCGGGGAAACCCAGCCCATCCATCATCCATTAATAATTTACAGCCAGATCCATGCCATCATACAAATGCGCAACCTGCTCAGCATACCCATTGAACATCAATGTTTCGCGGCGGCCCAATTCACCGATGCGGCGCTCGCTGGCCTGTGACCAACGCGGGTGTGGCACCTGCGGATTCACATTGGAATAGAAACCATATTCATTAGGTCCAACCTGGCTCCAAAGTGTAGTCGGTTGCTCCGCGATCAATTCTATCTTGGTAATGGCCTTGATGGACTTGAATCCATATTTCCACGGCACCACCAAACGGATTGGCGCGCCATTTGGGTTCGGCATAGGCTGGCCATATAAACCGGTGGCAAGAATGGTCAGGTCGTTCATGGCTTCATCAAGGCGCAAACCTTCCTGATACGGCCACGGGTAAAACGGGCTTTTCATGCCGGGCATTTCCTCGGGGCGATTGACCGTTTCAAAGCGCACATATTTCGCATCTGAAGTTGGCTCCACTTCCTTCAACAAACTCGAAAGCGTGAACCCGGTCCACGGGATGACCATGCTCCACGCTTCCACACAACGCAAACGATAAATGCGCTCCTCCTGTGTGTATTTTTTCAGCAGGTCTTCCATGCCAAAGGTCATGGGCTTGTTGACCAAACCGTATACTTCCACTGTCCATGGCGATGGATTGAACTTCGTCGCTAATGACGCAACGCCTTCCTTGTCCGTGGTGAATTCATAATAATTATTATAGTGAGTGATGTCTTCGTATGAATTGGCAGGACTCCCCAACTCATCGGTCAACCCGGTCGGGAGATTTTGCGGCGCTTCTTTCTCAGGGACGACTGTCCCTGCCACCGACGGCGCGCACGCCGCGAGAAGCGCGGATCCGGTCACAATGCCCGCGGCTTTGAGAAAATCGCGGCGTGAAAGATATTGTGAATACGGCGTGATCTCAGATGATTTCACAGGGACGGATTTGAATTTGTTGTTCATAGTTTCTCCAGTTTGGATTCAGCCAGCTCGTGTGCCCGAAAGGGTACGCTGGCGGGTTACGGAAGCAAGCTTCCTCATTCCAAAAGCAATGCTTTGATATTCTCTTCGGTCGTTTCATATCGACCTTCACCAATATGCACATAACGGATATGGCCCTGCTTGTCTATCAGATACAACGTGGGCCAGTAATGGTTCTTGTAAGCCTGCCAGGTCGCTCCGTCGTTATCTTGTGCAACCGCATATTCGATTCCCAAGTTCGCAACTGCGTTCTTTACATTATCCAGATCCTGTTCATATGAGAACTCGGGGTAATGATTGCCGATGATGACTAGTCCCTGATCTTTGTATTTGCCATGCCAGTCTTTCAACGAGGGGATCACATTCTGACAGTTATAACATCCGAACGTCCACATTTCGACAATAACAACTTTTCCTTTTAAACTTGCGATGCGTAAAGGAGAGTCAACATTCAGCCAGGTATCGTTCGTGAGTTCAGGAGCAGGCCCGAGGTCCGGCAGTGAGGCGGCTTTTGGGGATGCAGAATCCGCTTGTGATTGGACGGCGGCCTGATGAGCACATCCAAAAAGAATTAAGGCAAGTAATCCAAACGCATAACGTTTCATGGTCAGTCTCCTTGATGTTGTTATTCTAAGGAAACTTCCTTACGAAAAGATTACATAAGAATGAAGAGACCCTAAGAGGCTGTTTAATAAATCTTAAATTTAGCAAGACGTCGTAGCCCAAGCCGGATCATCAAGATATAAATAAAAGACTCACTGGATTGCACCAAGCGCTCATAGTCTCTAGCCATACGACGATTGCGCGTGATCCAAGCATTAGTTCGTTCAATGACCCAGCGTTTGGGTAGAACTTGAAATCCTTTTTGGTTGCCTACCTTCAAGATGAAGGTGATCTCAGCTTGAAGTTCATTTTTGACCCAATCAACGAGGTGCCCACGATAACCACCATCAGCAAAGATTTTTTGCAAACGCGCTCTGAGAGACTTCCCCTTTTTCAATTTCACCAGAGTTTCTTCGCCAGCATAAACATCTTGTACATCAGCGGCAGTGACTTTGGCCAGAACTACGAGCCCCATCGTATCTGTAATCACATTTCTTTTTCGTCCTTTTATCAGTTTGCCACCATCAAAACCAATTTTTCACCACCTTCTGCACTTTTTATGCTTTGACTATCCAGAATCATTGCACTCGCTTGTGGACTACGCCCTGCTTGAATTCGAACGCGCTCTCGAATGATCGTATTAAGCTTTTCCCACATGCGGTTCTTCCCAAACTGTCTAAAATAATAATAGACTGTTTGCCAAGCAGGAAACTCATGTGGTAAATCTCGCCAAACACAACCATTTTTGACAATGTAAAAGATGCCATTCATAATCGCTCGCCAAGGTATTTCTCGTGGTCTGCCTTTGCGCTTTGCTCTGGGCAAGTATGGCGCAATTTGCTTCCATTCGGTATCATTCAGGTTAGTCGGGTATTCTTGGTTTGATTTGGTCATCATCCAAGTTTGCCCGATTTTTCCTCTTTTTCCTATTTATTAAACAGCCTCTTAGGGTTTTGATTATGGAATATGAAAGGTGAACTGCGTGCCTTTACCGACCTGACTTTCCACTTTGATCTCGCCCCCATGTGCGCGGACAATGCCGCGTGCAATGGCGAGCCCCAACCCCGCGCCAGTGCCGCGATGGCGGGACCTTGAAGCGTCACCGCGATAGAAACGCTCGAAGATATGTTGAATATCTTCCGCACGGATGCCCTCGCCCGTATCGCTGACGGTCACTTCAACGCCTTGAGCCGAGCGCCGCACCCAAACGCTGACCCTGCCTTTTGTTGTGTGACGCAACGCATTGCCGATGAGATTATTGAGCACACGCCCGATGGCTTGTGTGTCCATCGTGACAGGGTCAACATCGAGTTCCACGTTACCTTCGAGCGTGATGTTTTGTTGTTTGGCAAGTTCAGTAAAGCTTTCGAGCGTATCGGAAACGAGATCGCTCAAAGATGCTTGTGCGCGGCTGAGCGGGAAACCGCCAGCATCCAGTTGCGCCATTTGGAAGAGGTCATCGATCAACGCAGAAAGATTCCGCACATCACGTTGTGCTGTGTTGAGATACCGCTTTACGGTTTCGGGGTCATCCACCACGCCATCGGATACGGCTTCAAGGATGGCACGCATCGAAGCCAGTGGAGTTTGCAGGTCATGGCTGACCCATGCGATCAGGTCACGGCGCATGTTATCGAGGTCACGCTGTTTCTGGTCGGCGGCTTGCAGTTGTCCGGCCATTTGATTGAACGCGTTGGCAAGCATGGCAACTTCATCTTTCCCTTTTATTGGGACGCGCGTGTTCAAGTCACCTTGCGCCAATTTTTCAGCCGCATCTTTCAATCCATGAATACGTTCTGTGACTGTGGTCGAAAGAAAATACCCCATCACCATGGCCATGCCACCGGCAAAGATCAATAACACAATGGCGAGCGAAAGATCATGCGGGCTGGCGAACATCATCTGCGCCGAGAACCAGACGTTGAAGAATGTCAGCACACTTGCCAGTGCATACCCACCCAACAACGTCCAACGTAAGGTTGGGGAGTAATTGATCCAACCCAAACGATAGGCCGCATACCCAGCTAACGCCGAGACCAATGCCGTGATGCCGAGATATAAAGCCATCAATCCCAACTCGTTCATGGGCGGAAACATGACCAGCATAAAGATCGCCAGCGAAACCGCGACGATCAATACAATGCCCATCGTAAATCGGGCGAGCAGGGGAGTTTGGGAGAGGGTTGTTTTCATATTTTTCTTTTCGCCCTGAGCGGAGTGAAATGCAGACGAAGGGCGCTTCGACTTCACTTCGTTCCGCTCAGCGCGATATATCACTAAGGTTCAAATTTATAACCAACACCCCACACGGTTAACAACCGCGCGGGTTTCGACGGATCATCTTCGATCTTTTCACGCAGGCGCCGCACATGCACGGTCACAGTGCCTGGGTCAATGTATTGCGCGCCGCCCCACACACGTTCCAACAATTGTTCGCGCGTAAACACCTGCTTCGGATGACGCGCCAGCAGATACAACATATCGAACTCTTTCGCTGTCAACTCAACGGGACTTCCTTTGACTGTGACCACGCGACTCATCGGCTCGATAACAAGATTCTCGAACGACAGCGCGCGTTCAGACTCCGTTTCGGCCTGATCCCGTCCGAGACGCCTCATCACCGCTCGAACACGACTCACCAACTCTTGCGGACTGAATGGCTTGACCACATAATCGTCCGCGCCCATTTCGAGACCAGCGATGCGGTCTATCTCTTCGCGGCGGGCCGTCAGCATGATAATCGGCACATCGGAACGGTCTCTCAGCCAGCGGGTAAGGGAAAGACCGTCTACTTCGGGGAGCATCAAGTCCAGGATCACGAAGTCAGGCATTTGGCGCTCGAAGATATTCATCGCCTGTTTCCCATCCGAAGCGATCTGCACGTTAAAGCCCGCACGTTTGAGGTATAGGCTCACCACTTCCGCGATGCTGGCTTCATCTTCCACGACGAGAATGTTCTTTATGTTCATCAGTGAAATCATACTCCATGGTTTTATAGAACAGTGAATATGTTCAGACTTTCGTAATAATTTTACAGCCGTTTCGTAAGCGCAAGCCGATACCATACAGAGAATTCAAAAAGGAGAACCAAATGAAAAAGAAAAATATTGTATTGAATGTGATGTTGTTACTGGCCTTTGTGCTGGCGGCCTGCAGCGGGACCGCCCCTGACACGATGAAAAAGCCCGAAGATGCAATGATGGATAAGCCGACGGAAGAGGCTATGATGGACAAGCCCACCGAGGAAGCCATGATGCCACACGAGACTCCTACGGCCGACGCCATGATGATGAAAGAAACACCGACCCCAGATGCAATGGTCAAGCCTACCGAAGAAGCCATGATGGAAGCACCTGCGTGGTTCTCGGCCTCGTTGACGGACGTCCATAGCGGTGAAGCCTTCACCATCAATGACCTGAAGGGCAAGGTGGTATTGGTAGAGACCATGGCAGTGTGGTGCTCCAATTGTTTCAAACAACAGACACAGGTGAAAGCGTTGCACGAATCTCTCGGTATGCGCGATGACCTTGTAACCATCGGCTTTGATATTGACCCGAACGAGGATGCGGCTCAACTCAAGGATTTCGCTACAACGAACGGCTTTGAATGGAAGTACGTGATTTCCCCTACAGATGTCTCTCGTGATCTCTCTTCTTTATATGGCGCACAGTTCCTCAACCCACCTTCCACTCCGATGTTGATCATCGACCGACATGGCATTGCACACCCGCTTCCTTTTGGCATCAAAAGTGCAGACGACCTGATGAAAGCGCTTCAACCGTATCTGGATGAGGCGATGTAATAACTGACCGACGACCGTAGACCGAGAACAGATATAATCTGCATCAGTCTACGGTCGTTTGTCTGAGGTCATTTTATGGAAACTATCATCACATCCATCTCACTCGGTTTGCTGGCAACGACCAGTCCCTGTGTTTTGCCGTTATATCCCGGCTTTCTCGCCTATATCAGCGGCGGGCAGGAAGGGATGCAAAACAAAGCAGGTCGCTATTTCCTCGGCTTCTTTGTACTGGCAGGCGTACTTACGATGATGCTCGCTTTGGGCGGTATCATTGCATTGTTGTCCATTTCCATAGGCAGAGCGTTGTCCATCCTGATTCCCATCGCTGACCTGCTTATCATTGTCTTCGGCATTCTATTGTTATTGAATATCAACCCATTCAAGAGTCTGCCGCAAGTACAGGTGCCGGTGTTATCGCATCCATTCGTCAATGCGTTCATCTATGGGTTGCTGTACGGACCTATCGCATTACCCTGTTCCGGTCCTTTGGTGGTGAGTATCTTTGCCTTGTCGCTAACCGCTACAGAGGCGTTCAGTCAACTGAATGTGTTTTTCTGGTTCGGCATGGGATTTGGCATGCCCCTATTGTTACTATCATTTCTCTCCGGTGCGGCACAACGCTGGATTACGCGTCAATTTGCAATGCGCGCCCGTTTGATCAATGTCATCAGCGGATTGTTGTTATTGGGGGTTGGAATTTACGATCTGAGCGTTAACTGGCCCCTGCTACAGGCTTATTTTCTTTAGGCGACAATAAAGCGCGTTTATCAAGTCAAATATTTAACGCACTATCATCTCTTTGTTCAATAGTGCTTTCCGAATCGCGATATACATATACGCGATTACGACCCGCTCTCTTAGCGGCATAAAGCGCTCGATCCGCGGCGCGCAACAAGTCTTCCTTCTTTTCGCCGTGGGCTGGGAAACAGGATATTCCCATTGAAATGGTGATATTCAAGTTTACACGCCCAAAGGGAATGAACTGTGTTGTAATAGACCTATGCAACACAGTTGCCCGGTCTTTTGCAACATCGATGTTGATATTGGGCATGACCAACACAAACTCTTCGCCCCCAAAACGACAAACGAAATCTCCCTGACGGCTCTGGTTTGTCACCGTGTTCGCCAATGTCTTGAGGACAAGATCGCCTGCTTCGTGTCCATACGTGTCATTCACATCCTTGAAATAGTCGATATCCATCATCACAATACACAACGGATAGACCTCACGTGAGGCACGCGCCAGTTCGCGTTCAAGGGTCTCTTCAAGGTAACGACGGTTAAAGAGATTGGTGAGCGCATCACGGATGGCTTGTTCGCGCAGTTGACTCTGCAACAAGCCGATCTCAATCAGTTGAGTCTGCATGCGATCCATGGCATGACGCAGATCCTTTTCCACTTCTTTGCGGTCTGTGACATCGCGAAAGATGATCAAACGTCCATTCAAGGTTTGATCTTCATCATATAGAGGCGTCACACGCAGATCGAGATAACGCGACGATTTATTAGGGAGTCTCAACTCAGTGCGAGTTTCCAGGCCGGTTAACAAGTATTCAGTGCTATCGGTCCAGATATTGAGCGCTTCTGAAATATGTTTACCAAGGAACGATTTGGGTTCCCCATCCAAGAAACTTTTCATGGCAGGGTTGACATCCACGATACGACCTTGTGCATCAAGTACGAGTACGCCATCACTCATATTCTCGATTAGGCGGCTTCGCGCAATAGGGACAAGGTCCATGAAGCGGTGACGGAAAATCGTGTACGCATACACCATCCCTGAAACGCCGAATGCGATGGGAGTGACGTCAAGTTTGTTAAATGCAGTATCGGCAGTTTGTGTATAGATGCTAAACCCAAAAGAGAGAACCGACCCATATATTATATAAAGATACTGTCGCTTGAAAATCTGGTTTGCACTTCGATAGCTGAGCAATAACAGAATAAAGGACAATGCAATAATGGTGTATGAATAGGCGGTGTTCACCCAAAACCATGTGCCTCGTAGAACTTCCATGATGCGGTAGTCTTCGTTCGTCACCGGCGCAATGGATGAAAAAACAAGGCGTGGTATTCCCCATACCATAATCAACATGATGATCGGTTCAAGTAACAACAACAACATACTGTAAAACGTGAGCCATTCTTTGCGATGCGTGATATTCAGTGTGAAGACCAGGAAGGGACCTGGGATCATCACCACGCCGATATACATGACCTTTAACCAGAATATCTTTTGCGCCAATGGCACAAGCGCCCAGGTCAGCGCATAGGAAAAGCTCCATATGAACATGCCAAGAAACATCACCCTTAAAGCAGAAGACCCCGGAGCAGTGTGCCGACGGGTAAGGAACAATACGATCAATGTGGTTAGGGCAGAGATCGCGAGAAAAAGAGAATAAGGATGGTATTGAATCATAATCAAACAATAACCTGTATGCCCGGTACAGGTTGCAACGCCAATTTTATATTACTTTTCCTTTGTTTCATTTGCAGATTTCCTTAAAATGAAAAATGTTTACATTTCAAGAATGGCAAAAAGCAACAAGGTCAACCATGAATTTTCACAAAGAATAATGAAGCGTCCCCAACGTGTCCGACATTCTTTGTGATAGTTAAACACAAAAGCTCATCATAGAACAACGAGCCTTTGCATTTGATCATTAATCTTTTCCGAATGCTTCGAGAGCCGAATCGATATCTTTATGAACGGGGATGTTTTGCAGAAAACCGGTGATGCCGAGGATATCGTAAATCTGCGGAGGAGCCTGACACACACGCACATATGGATCCTTGAAGCGATCCTCCTTCGGCGTATACATTCGATATACCTTTTGCAAAGCGCGCATACCAGCACTCGTGAGCGTCTTGAGTTCTTTCATATCGATCAACAGAAAACGCGTACCAGATTCATACACGTCACGCGCCGCTTCCAATAGACGGTCTTCACTTTGCCCATCAAGCCAGCCATGAATATGCAACACGGTGACAGGCACCTTCACCTGTCTTTGTTCAGAAGAAATCTCGAAATCACCTTCCATAAATACACTCGCTTTCGGTAGTACCAATAAAGATTCAAACCACGCTCACATAATTTGCCGCTACATAACCGAGCTTACCACCTAGTTCACGCACATAGATCCACTTATTCGCCACACCGATCTTCGTCTTTGCTTTCTCTTCCGGTTCCACTACTGTGAGTTTGGTACCGGCTTTGATACTCATAACCAACGCGCCACCAAGCGATGGATACTTGCGCATGCGCAGTCCACTTGAGCCAACAGTGCTGGATACTTTCACTATCAATTTCTTTGGTGCAGAAGGCGAAGGAGTAGAAGGTACCGGCGTGGATGGGACAGGTGATGGAGTTACAGGTGTGCTTGGGGTCGGACTCGAGACCGGCGCTTCATTACTCGGACTTGAAACTGGTGTGGTCTCAACCGGCTTTGTCTCCACTGAAACCTTTTCCAAATACCATGCGGCACAGAAGCCTTCCTTGCCATCCGGCGTGCGGACTCGTACCCACTGGTTTACGCCACCCACTCTCGATAAACCATCTAACTCAAGTAGCAACAATTCCGCGCCTGCTGTGACGGTATCCACAACATTGGCCATGCTCGATGTATCAATACTCGAACGGACATTGAGTCCCCAAGTTACATCAGCGCGGACTCGGGCGTAGGCTCCGCTTGAAGTTGTGGAACCAGTTGTCGGTGTAGAAGGAGGCGTTGTACTTGTTGTCGAGGAAGACGGGGTGGAGATCGGTCCGCCTGAGCCATAGGCTTCGAAAAGGATCACATGCGAGATGGCACGTTGAAGGGTGCGTCCCTGCGCATATCGTTTCATCAGGTAATCTTCTTTATCGGTGCCGGGGTTGTAAGGCCAGGGGTCGAGCATGAGGTAATCATCCCCTTTGCGAGCATAGAGCACCACCCAATGGGTTTGGATGCCAGTCGCAGGGGATGAGTCCACTTGCACGATCGCGGGTTGACCGGCTGCAATGGCCGCATCAATTTGCGCGAGAGGTGCATCGCTGGTGGAGCATGGAATAAAAGCCTTGAGCGAAACATTCGGATAAAGTTTGGTAACCGCGCTCCACACGATACCGGCGCTGGCAAAGCCATTCACATTCTTAAGTTTTTGGTTGAGGGTCTTGGGAGTTTCCGTATACCCATGTCCACTTAGGAGCATGGCGGTGGCAGTGAGGGCACAACCTACATAACCGATGGTGTCGCCCGGGTCACCGAAACCGAGCAGGTCATTCTTCCATTGCGGATCTTGTTGAGACAGATACACGAGCTTGAACGACACGTTTGCCTCCTTTGGCAGTTGAAGACGACGACTTAATGATTATAACGCTTTGATGTGTCATTTCGGTCCAGCTTCAATCGCATCTAACAGCAAGGCTACATCAATAGGCTTGAGATTAAGCCCAAAATCCCACGAGTCTCTATCGCCATGAAGGATCCACAGGCTACCGTGTTCCAGCACCCAAAACACAGGTAGGTTACTTGATATACCGGCTGTGATGTAGTCTTTACCTTCCCGTATGTGGCGCGAGACAGAGTTGAAATCGCTGGTCGTCCCGTGGATCGTCCATTCGTATCTACCCGAATCCGACTCAATGATAAAAAGCTTATCATCGTCACCGGCGTTATCATCGTATTGAAATCTCATGGTCATCCTTTTACGTAAGACAACTTCTCACAAATGAGATCATCCTTTAACTTGAAGATATCCACCCCGCGGACGTATCCAGCGCCCCATGTGTATTTCCAGCGCATCACACAACGATAGCCAAAACCGAAGATCTCCTCAATGTCGATATGGGCATTGGGAGACTCTGCGAAAAAGCTTTTCCAAAATTCTGTCACTGCATCTTTCCCAGAATAGATGGTTCCATCGGGAGCGGGGTTTGTGTTTTCGAAGACACAATCCTCACTCATGAGTTCCATCATCCCAGCTACATCGTGGCGATTGAACGCTTCGTTAAATGCAAGGACAACACGAATCGCCGACTCTATCTTTGACATACGTGCTGGACTCATATGGATGTCATCTCCTTTGGGTACAGCGCTTCGAGCCGCCGTTTCGCGGCATACAAAAGCACCACCGAATAGATCTTGTGAAACCCAAGCAGGGCGCGGAATACAAGACCGAGCGTTGACTTTCCTGTTCGCGGATCTACCATCGGGACAATCGCTGACCCAAAGTATAAACGTGTGCCGCCTGATTCCAAAGGGAGGACCATCAGCCATGATCGCGTGCGACTGACAAAATCACACATCAACAGTTGATTCTCCGTCCGCGCTTCGACCGTCCACGCCGCAAAAGTGTCTCGTGTGCCATCGGAGAGTTGCTTTGCTTGCAAGTCTGTGGATGGTTTATTCACTGTCCATGTGAGGATGAATCGTTCGATCTTGAATACGAATGTCGTGTAAAAGGCGTTGACGTATTGCGCGTGTGAGACAGGAAATGCGACTTCCGTTGCATAACAATCAGTGTAGGCGCCATCGTCCCTGCGATAACGGCCTAAGAGGGAGTCAACAGGCAAAGGGTAGGTTCGAATCGATGGCAAGGTTAAGTCTCAGTTTTATTGAGTGGCCCGATCCACGTTTCTGCAAAAGCTAAGAAGGCTGTGCTTCGAAAAAAGCCATCATCTGCTTTAAGGGTTTGGGCTTCGCCGTCCACTCTTTTATCGTTGACTAGAATCCGCGCTTCCCTGCATGGACAAATGATTGTTGTTAGATCATAAGTTGTATCGCCTGTTGGGAAGCCAGGCCACACAACCTGCTTGCGATCCAGCACGTCAACCCATTCCAACTCAACTCGCACATCTGTTGATTTGCAGATCACACGATAAGAAGTCCCATTGTAGATATGTTCGCAATGGGCTTCTGCATACATCAATGTTTCAGTGGGTACATTTTCAAATTCAGGGAAATGTCGTGTAAGATCATTTACCAATACTTTTGCGAGTTCGAGGTTGTCTGTAAAAATGCCTCCGTGACCAACATCGGTCGCTGTGTCGACAAGCCAGAGGATGAGCGCGTGCCCCACTCCATGCGGACTATCCGTACAATGCCAATAACTCGCCACCGCTGTGACTTGTTCCGTATTGGGCACATATAAAGTCATTGCGGGATTTTCACCACTGAAAAAGACCGGGCGTTTAATCTCAACCATTACGATGTTTCCTATTGCATTTTATTGATATGACTTGTGAATCAATCTGAACGATAAATCTATTCAGCCATTTTCTCGATAGTCAGCAAAAACAGTCTCGATCATGTGCATCGCGTTTCTGACACCGATGGGGTTGGTGTTCAAGTAATATGGAATGAAGATCACCGCTTGAGACAGGGCATGTCCGCGACCTCGCGCCCATGTGGCATCGTCAATTTCCAGCGTCGCGCGGAATGCATCCCGACTCTTCCCGGTGAACAAACCCCACGCGATCATCATATCGCAAGCGGGGTCACCTACGCCTAGTCCGCCGAAATCGATCACTGCGCTTAAATGGCCCTGAGTGAACAGAAGATTACCGGGGAGCAGGTCTCCGTGAAACCAAACAGGTGCACGATTCCAATCATGGGCTTTCAGAGCAATTTCCCATATTTTTATCGCAGTATCAGCATCGATCATATCGCGCATGGAGTTGATCGCTTCACGTGTATTTTCATCCCGACCGATCAATGGTTCGCCACGCAAGTTGTGTTCTTTAGCAAGCGGTCCACCATCAGTATCAATTTGTTGCAAGGCATTGATGAATTGCGCCAGATCAACAGCCGCTTGCACTGGGTCAGCGATGTGTTCGAGGGTCAGGTTATCACCTTCGAGCCACCGATAGATTCCCCAATGCCACGGATAACCTTCTCCTGGTTCATCCATCGCGAGCGGATCGGGAATTGCAAGCGGCAGATGCGGGGCAAGTTTGGGCATCCATTCCATTTCCTTTTTCACCTGTCCAGTTGCCCAATCAATGCGAGGCAATCGCACGGCCATATCATGGCCGAGACGATACAATGCATTGTCTGTGCCAGCCGAAGGGACTGGCTCGATCAGAAGATTCGCCCAGTGCGGAAACTGCACCGCAAGCAATCGTCGCACGAGTGATGCGTCCGTGATCACTTCATCATCGTGCATTTTGCGGGTGGCTTGATCAGCCGCCAAGGTTCAACACATCCTTCCAATTTTCCCAGGTCAACCGTTTCTTGCTCCCGCCTTTGTTATACGGACGATCATACAGGATATGCTCCCAATCCGGTTTGGATTCGACTCCTGTGATATCTGGTTTATCGTCGATGATGTAATCTGCCTTTACAAGCGTTTTATCCTTCGTGAGGACAATGCGCTTCACCCACTCTGGACCGAGGAACTGGTCCACCCATTCAAATTTTTCCAACACGCAATTCTTATACGTGGTCAACGGACTGGTACAGATGAACACTTCAAGTCCCATCGCGGCCATTTCGAGCAGGGCTTCTTTTGCTCCATCCATTGGCATCATGTCACGGAAGAAGCCGGGCTCCAACAAGATCTCAGCCACCAAGGGTTTAAGTTCTTCCGGATATTGGTCTTTGACGTAGAACACCGTCCGTTCTTCCATGGGGATGTAAAACTTATCAGGGTGCCGTGTTTGCCAGCGTTTGAGAAATTCTCCATCAAAGTCAGAGATGACTCCGTCCATATCGATCAGTATTCGCATTAAGTTCCTCTTCTCTTCAGCCCGGCTTTTTCATAGATCGCGTCGATCACGCGCATGTTGTTGACGGCATCCTCGGGGTTTGTACTCAAGGATATTTCCCCGTGGATGGCTTTTACAAAATTTTGTAATTGCAGAACGTAAATATCCCCGCCTTTGACATGTTCACGCCTTGTGCCTTCGGATGTACGAACCGTCATAAAGTGAAACCAGTGCGGCTGAAACGGACCGAACACTTTCATTTCGCCTGCGTCGCCTTTCACGTGAAGGAACGAGTCGAACAATCGCGGAGAAAGCATATCGCAAAGGATGCGCCCCGTACTTCCGTCAGCAAATTCTAAATTTGTTTCCATACCCGAATCAACTTCAGGCTTGAAGAGACGCGCTTTTGCGTCCACTACTTTGGGTTCAGCACCCATCAAATAACGGACCATACTGACCGGGTAACAACCTGCATCCATCTGTGCGCCGCCTGCAAGATCATATCGATAACGGACATTTGAAAAATTGAGCAGAATAAAACGAAAGCGCGCTTCAATACGTTGAATCTTGCCGAGATCATTTTCCATGATGTGCTTCATGCGCGCCGTGAGCGGATGATTGCGATACGCAAACGCTTCGCTCAACACCTTGCCTGTTTCTTTTGCAACACGCGCCATCTCCATGGCTTCCTCTGCATTGGACGCAAAAGGCTTTTCACACAGAACATGTTTGCCCGCACGTAACGCTTTGATCGTCCATTCAGCGTGTAAGCCGTTAGGCAATGGATTGTAGATCGCATCGATCTCTGGGTCATTCAAGAGTTCATCATAGGTCGCATGTACTCGCGGAATGCGAAACAAACGAGCAACCCTTTTTGCCCGCTTGGGATCCCGTGCGGCGATGGCGGCTATTTGCACTTCCGGTACGCTCCGTGCAGGGATGCCGAGCGCCATCGGCACGATCTTTGCCGCACCCAAAACGCCAATTCGAATAGGACTTGTCATTCGTCTTTTTCTCCGAGAATTGCCGTCACTTCAATCTCAACCATCAGCTCTGGGCTGATCAATGCTTTCACTTCGATAATGGATGCGGCAGGTTTGATCTCTTGGAAATATAAACCATGTGCCTTGCCTACTTCCTCCCAACGGGAAATATCGGTCACGAACATTCTTGTCCGCACCACATCTTTCATGGATGCGCCTGCCTGCGCCAATGCCTTTTCTACTTTCGCAAGGGCACATCGTGTCTGTTCATACGGATCGTTGACTCCAACGACGTTGCCATTTTCGTCAACGGCTGTTGTCCCCGCCACTTCGATGACATTGCCGATCCGCACCGCACGTGAATAACCGACGATGTCCTCCCATTTTGCGCCTGAAGAGATATTGAGTCTGTGAGTCATTTTACTTTCCATATCCATAGGGTAATTGTTCCAAAAACTTTTCGATGTCTGCGGGGGCAATAAATAATCTTTCCAAACGTTTGGAGAAACCTTTGGGATCCTTGGGGGTGAGCAACAAACCGTCATTGCCTTCGTGCATACGCGCGAAGAAATCCCAGCCTTTGTCTTTTTGGAACTGAGTCCGTTCGATGCGGCTGATCTCTTTGAAAGTGAGGAAGAGACGGTAATCAAGATGTCCCGGCGCATAATGGACGGCGATGCCGTCAGCCGTGATAACGTACTTAACAGGTGCGCCGAAGAATAGCGCATCACGGTACATCATCGAAAAGCCCACAAGGATGAAAAAGATCTGCCAGCCATTCAAGCCAAGCTGACCCTTCAACAAATAAGCGAGCACAACGCTGATCGCAACCAAGATCGAGAGATTCCGCGCAGTTTTTTTCCACGGAATGGGCGGTTGGTCCACATAAAACTTGCCATCGCCCGGCGCGTGTTCACGCCGCATGTGCGAGAGCCATGCAAGCGATTGCCATCGCAACATCGAAAGCCCGAGCAGGATGACCAAAAGGAAAATGATCGAGAAGTTGGGCGGCCAGCTCCACAATGCGATGAAGACGATCCATGCATATGGGAATTGTTTGATGAACAGCCGAGGGATGCCAAGGATGAAATTATCGAGGAATTGGTTCATGCCGCGATTATAAAGTAGGCGTCTAAACTTTCCACCCTCTACAGTTTTGTTTTCGTGTGAACATCACAAAACAAACCGCGCTTATTTGCGCGGTTTGTTTGAAGTGCGTTTCCCTTTAGTGGAATTACTCTTGTGCAATCTTGATAATATTTCGGCGTGCATGTGGTCTATCTTTTCATGCAAGTGCGCCACTTCCAACTCGGCTTTCAAATTGACCTCATACTCAATATCCGAGCGGATGCGGTCTTTGGCGGCCTGCCGGTTCTGGCTGATAAGCAAACAGGTCGAAAGGATGATCGCTTCAACTGAAACACTCATTGCCAGCAAACCAAAGGGGAATGGATCGAACACTGAAAGTCCCAACCTGTTGACTCCAGAGTGATAGACCGGCTCCACATTCCAACTGATCCAAAAGGCAAGCAACAGAACATGCAGAAACAAAAAGGACATGCTTCCGCAGATCCTCGCGATGTTATCAGCTATTTTTTCAGAAAGAGTGCGCCTATCTTCCGACTCCTCGTTAGCGTTGCGTGTCACTCGCTGGCGTAGAAGGTTGCCGGTGTTGCGGATGCGCTGTCCCATCACAGTCAACATATCAATGGCGGCAGATGGATTTTGTTCGAGGAAAGAGATCAATTTTTCACGGCTGAGCACCAACAACGCTGAATCTTCCAAAGCCACTGCGGTAGCCGTGCGTGCGCCCCCATCGAACAACGAAAGTTCCCCAAAGAAATGCCCAGGTTCGCATTTCGCCAATGTGATCTTGTTCCCACCGTGATCGTGTGTGAACAACTCCACCAATCCCGTTTTCACAACATAAAACGTATCGCCGGGATCGCCAAAACGGAACAATACTTGCCCCGCGCGGGCCGGGAACACTTTGAACATGGTCGTCAGTGTGTTGCGTTCTTTAACGCCTAATGCTGAAAAGAACTCAACCTTATTAATAAGATCAGGAGCAGCCATGTGTCCCTCATTGAGTTTGAAATAACAAAAATGGATGGGAGATAAACCTCCCATCCATTTTTGCGTCCCTTGTAGGGACATACATAAGGAGTGTAACAGTCCAAGAAGATGTCTCGGCCTGAACAGGGTGGCGTGTGCCTGTTCATCTGGTTGGCCTTTTCTCGTAGCTCTGTTTCGTCCGTCATTATAGGTGCGGCATTGGTATAAGCCCATTCCCTAAATGGGTAATTTAGAAATGGGACTCTCGACCATCAGCCGGGCTCGCCTTTACGCCTCGTTCTCCTCAATATGCCTTGTCTCACCGCTGACAGATACGCTCTCTCCGACCTTCGGGCTGAATCTCACTAACAAGCGGGATGGCACGCCCATATCTTCTCCCTGCAAGATCGTGAAGTTGCGGCTCCCTGTCCAACCGATATCGCGCAAGTACCCTGCCAATGCCGCGGCCGCCGCGCCTGTGGCCGGGTCTTCATAGACTCCGCCCGCCGCAAAGGCATTGCGCGAATGGAACACGGAGTCGGACTCGTTCCACAACAAGCTGATCGTAATGACGCCCTGTTCCATCATCAATGCGCGGACCTTGTCAAAGTCATAGTTCATCTCGGCTAAAGTCTTACGTTCTTTCACGACCAATATCAAATGTTTGGCACCACCCGAAGCAAAACGGACGGGAAAGCCCGGGTTCAAGTCCACAGCTGAAAGGTTGAAAGAAGCGAGAACTGTAGCCACAAATTCCTTCGGCGCATCTTCTGAAGATGTCCCCGGCGATTGCAGCGTCGCAACCAATCCATTTCCCGATTTCTCCGCACGGACCGTGATCTGGCTGTCGTTCAACGTCAACTTATATTCGCCTTCGCCAAAACGTTCGCCGAGCGCTGCGCCCAACGCGATCGTCGCATGCCCGCAAAACGGAACTTCCAACTCCGGCGCGAAATATCGCACGCGCCAGCCATCCGCTTGCTTCACAAGGAAAGCCGTTTCAGAATACCCAACTTCCTTGGCGACATTCATCATCTCTTCATCACTGGGCATCACATCACAAAACGCCACACCCGCAGGATTACCGCCACGTCCGTTATGGGAAAACGCGGCTAACTTTAAAACATTCATATCTGTTCCTCCAAAATTGTGTGGATAATAAACAACATCCTTTTTGATGTCCCCTCTCGTTCTTCTATTACCGTTATTCTGTAAACTTACGATACGGCTCGTGGGTGTAATACTTCGGTCTTACATCCAATCGGATGTGAAGCCAATATACTCCAAGCCCCGAGGTGCTGACCCAAAGTGGTTTGTCATTGATATTGTCCATCAGCGCATTCGCTAAAGAGATGAATAGATCGTGCTTTTGATCGTCGGGAGCATTACGGACAAACGATGCAAAGTGAGTGTAGATACGATACGGAGCAATGGGGCAAGGGACGATCAACTCCGCGTCGCGTCCTAAATTGCCAAAGGTGATCACGCTTTCATCAGTTTGACCTGGGTTAAATCGATCTTGAAATGGGCTCGAATCCGCGGCGATCTTTGAAAGCTGCGCGCTGTTGATCAAGACAAACTCATAGGGTTGTTTAAGCGTCGCTCTTGTAACAGGCGGATTTTCCCAAAAGAACGCATTGAAAGTCGATTTCTGCAAAATGGAAAAATAAAACTTCCTGAAGCCCGCATTGGACATCCAGAAAGAGACCACATCTCCGTACGTTAATTGTCTCCCCCAACTGTATAAGGTGATCTTTTGAGTGTTCTCGTTAAGTGCTTTTGACTTGGAACTCCACATATACTTTCTTCAATTGGTGGATTATAAGCCCTAAAATTGGCACTTCATGACTGGCTCTTAAGCACTAAAAGACAAACTTTATAAATACAATAAACAAGCCGCATCCTTATGGACACGGCTTGCATTCTACATTCTAACTTCTGAATTTATTCCAACTTCCCCGTCACCATCGCCAACTTCAACTCACCGATTGCCTTGGTGATGTGAATATCACGCGGGCAGGCATTCGTGCAGTTATAGGCTGTGTGGCAGCGCACGGTTCCGTTTGTTTCGCTCAGAATTTCCAAGCGTTGTGATGCGCCTTCATCACGGCTGTCAAAGACAAAGCGATGCGCGGCCACCAACGCGGCGGGACCGTAATACTCGTCACTCGCCCAGAACGACGGGCACGAAGTCGTACAAGCCGCGCACAAAATGCATTTGGTCGATTCATCGAAGCGTGCACGTTGTTCGGGAGATTGCAAACGCTCACGTCCATCTGCAGGTAACGGGGTGTCGTTGATGAGATACGGAAGCATCTTCTTATAGTTATCGAAGAACGGATCCATATCCACGATCAGATCTTTGGCAACTTTCAAGCCAAGGATCGGCTCAACTGTGATCTTTGCGCCCACATCACGCACGAGGGTTTTACATGCCAGCATGTTGCGGCCATTGATGCGCATCGCATCCGATCCGCACACACCATGCGCGCACGAACGACGGAACGCCAGCGAACCATCCTTGTGACCTTTGATCAACTCAAGCACATCCAAAATGCGGTCGGTCTCTTGCGCTTCCACTGTATACGTTTCGTAGTGTCCGCGTTCGTCCTTCTCGGGGTTGTATCTAAAGATTTTGACTGTGACTTCCATATGTACCTCTAATACACTCTTGCCTTCGGCTGATGCTTTGTGATGACCACAGGCTTATAGCTGATCTCAAGTTTATCGTTCTTCCTCTTGATCAACGTATGCTTCAACCAGTTCTCATCATCGCGTTCAGGGTAATCCTCGCGTGAATGTCCGCCGCGCGATTCTTTTCTGTTCAACGCGCTCGCCGCAACCACTTCCGCAATATCGAGCAGGTTGCCAAGTTCCCACGCGTTCAGCAATTCGGTGTTAAACACCTTGCCCGTGTCACTGACCTTCACATCCTTGAAACGTTTCTTCAACTCGCGGACCTTCTCCAAAGCTGAAGCCATATCCTTTTCATTGCGATAGATACCGACATCCGCAAACATGACATACTTCAACTCATTGGAAATATCGTACACATTCTCTTTGCCCGACCCATTCTTCAACGCCTCAAAATCGGACATTGCGTCTGCTTCAGCGTTCTGAGGCAGTTTCCCAAACTCAGCCTTGTTCGCATACTCCGCAGCTTTGAGACCTGCATGTTTGCCGAACACAACCAGATCAAGCAAGGAGTTCGTCCCAAGTCTGTTCGCGCCATGGACAGATACACACGCACATTCACCCGCCGCAAACAACCCAGGGACGGTTGTGCCTTTATCGTCAGTGACCACCTCACCAAACTTGTTGGTCGGGATGCCGCCCATCGCGTAATGTGCCGTCGGCTGGATCGGCATCATTTGAGTAACAGGGTCAACTCCAAGGTAGACACGGCAGAAATCCACAATGTCAGGAATCTTCGTCAGTACCGTTTCACCAGTTATCTTTAAGGGAGAGCCGTCGGGGTTAGTGCGTCCATCTTCTGCGGCAAACTTGTTGACCGTCTCAGGACGAATATCCAAATAGACATAATTCTTGCCGTTGATACCGCGGCCTTCTTTAATCTCTGTGAGGATCGCGCGTGAGACAACATCGCGTGAAGCGAGGTCTTTCACAGTGGGCGCATACTTCGGCATGAAACGTTCGCCGTTGCCGTTGATAAGCACCGCACCTTCACCGCGCGCACCCTCGGTGATGAGAATGCCAAGTTTATAAATACCCGTGGGATGGAATTGGAAGAACTCCATATCCTCGAGCGGAATGCCTTTGCGCAACAAGATAGAAGCGCCGTCGCCGGTATACGCATACGCATTGGATGTGACTTCGAAGATACGGCCGTATCCACCCGTGGCAAAGATAACAGCCTTCGCGTGGAAGGTATGCAGTTCGCCCGTGGCCAATTCAACTGCCACAACACCCGCGGCTTTACCGTCCACCATGATGAAGTCAAGCGCTTGATATTCATCGAAGAACGTGACCTTGTTCTTGATGCACTGTTGATACAGCGTTTGCAAGATCATGTGACCTGTGCGGTCTGCGGCGTGTGCGGCACGACGGACGGGTTTGCCTGTTTCGTTATTGGTGTGCCCACCAAACGGACGCTGTGAAATTTTGCCCTGTGGCGTGCGGTCGAAGGGAAGCCCCATATGCTCAAGCTCAAGCACAGCATCGATCGCTTCATTCGTCATGAATTCGATGGCATCCTGATCGCCAAGATAATCCGAACCTTTGACGGTGTCGTACATGTGCCATTCGGGTTTGTCTTCTTCGTAGTTACCCAATGCCGCACTGATACCGCCCTGCGCAGCACCTGTATGTGAACGCGTGGGATACAACTTACTGATGACCGCCGTCTTCGCGCCGCGGGAAGCATAGAGACCCGCCATGAGTCCCGCTCCGCCCGCGCCAACAACGATTACTTCAAACTGATGAACATTTGCCATGAAAACTCCTGAACCATTTTTACCGCGAAGCACGCTAAGATCGCTAAGAAAACCAATAAAGAAATCTTTGCGTTCTTTGCGCTCTTAGCGGTTAATTATTTTTACGCACTCAAGATCACATAGACAGCAATGATGCATGCCACAATTGCATACGTGATGACAATATTCCGCGCCCAACGACGAGCACCTTCATTAGTGACGTAATCATCCCAGATCTCCAACACGCCATGGACGCCATGTCCGCAGGCGGTGAGCACGAAGGCAATAACCATCAACTTGGCAAGGATGACCATCCATACCTGCCCAAGCGGATTTCCCGTCATGTTCGGGAAGAATGCCCAGTACAAGATGTCGCCAACGTTGGCGCCGGTCTGCGCACTAAGGCTCAAGGCACCGAGAATGCCTGCGAGGATCAATCCATACATCGCTACGACAGTGAAGCGTGTGAAGGCCCACATGAACGTTTCAAAATTGAAGCCACGCTTTTTAATGGGAAGTGTTCTCGTCACCATATCAGCCTCCAAACGCGTTTCGTAATACAACGATGATCGCGAACCCAGCCACAAGCGCATATGCCACCCACTCAATGCTGATGGCAGTACGGAAATGCTCGATCAGTTTCGGTGACAGGTCAAGGATGGTGATACGCAAGCCGTTGATGGCGTGGAACAACCCGAAAACGAGAAAGACCACCTGGAAGAGCCAGTTGCTCATCAGAGCGTGCATGGACTGCACTCCCACCAGCGACAAAATATAAACTGTGAAGAAAATGAACAATGCGCTCCCACCAATGCGATGCAGGATAAAGGTCAAATACGGACCTTGCCCCTTATACCCCAGAGCCGTTGAAAGGCTGACGTTCCTTTTCAAGCCCATGGAAACCTCCAAAAGAAATAGTTGAAACGGCATTATTTTACCCCTTGACACTCTGAATTGCTAACAATTTGTGGGTTTGGTAAACAGGAATGCCTGTAAGAACATAATGGACACAACGGTCCCAAGCCTTCGGTCAGGTATGTTTCGCATATAATCATTACAGGAAGTCAATTGCATCAACCTTATCTTTACTTCAAGAAACGGAGACAATATGAAAACAACAAGTGGACTGGAATATATCGAGTTGGAAGCAGGCACTGGCGTGCAAGCGGAGGCGGGAAAGACCGTTGACGTGCATTACACAGGCAGGCTGCAGGATGGAACGGTCTTCGACAGCTCCGTTTCACGAGGCGTGCCGATCTCGTTCAAACTAGGCATCGGACAGGTCATCAAAGGCTGGGACGAAGGCATTGCCCTCATGAAAGTCGGTGGCAAGGCTCAACTCGTCATCCCGCCAGACCTTGGCTATGGCGCACGTGGCGCAGGCGGAGTCATCCCACCCAATGCCACACTCATATTCGATGTTGAACTGGTGAACGTGAAGTAAACGGACAGCATCCACCAAAGACCCCGTCAGTGTGATCCTTCTTCGCGTCCAGGGATAAGGACAAAATGAAACATTCTCTCACCAGCGCAATGCTGGTCATGGTGTTGCTTTTGGTTGGGTGCGCTCAACCAGAAGCAACATTGATGCCATCCACCGCAACACCCATGCCAACCCTGACGCCAACTCCGTTGCCTGAATGCCATGAACCCGGCAAGTTGGTTACGGACAAGGTTTTGTTTCCAGATACCGGAGAGAATCACATCATCGCAGTGTATCTGCCGCCTTGTTATGCAGAGTATACGGATGCCACATATCCTGTGTTGTATTGGACGAATGCCAGAACATGGTGGCAGCAGTTATACGATGTATCAGATCGTCTCACAGACAAAGGGGACGTCCCTGCGTTCATCCAGGTACTGATCCAAATTGACCCGAATAAAGGACTCGGCGCTGACGAGCAGATCGTCAACTACGTTGTGCCCTACATCGACTCTCATTATCGTACGCAACCAGATCGTTTGCATCGGAGCATCACCGGGTATTCGAACGGAGCGGCCATCGCCATCCGGTCTGCTTTTCGAGCGACGGATGTGTTCAGCCGTGTAGCAGTTCTCAGCGGCGGGATCGCCGGTGGCGAGCAGGAGAAATTTACGAACTGGATCTCCGCCATGCCGCCCGATCAACACCCGCAGGTGATGCTCGATGTCGGTGACCAGGATGCCATCCTCGTTTTGACAACCTATCTCACTGATGTTTTAGATCAGTCAAAATATCCCTACACCTTCGTTCATAGTCCCGGCGACCATGGGGCAGAATATACTGACGAGCATCTTGAGAATATCTTGAAGTGGTTGATAGCGGAACATCAAGAGACGAACTAGTAAACGAACAGTCCTGTAGTTGCGGGACTGTTTTCTATACTTGGTTGCTAATAGGTTTATACTAGATGTGAGGCATCTATATATGGCTATCGATCATATTCTTCTTCAATACAATCGATTAGAAAGACATTACCGTCAGTCATTGGAGCACAAAGACAATATTAGTTTTCTCGATTTGTCGCATTGTCTTCGTATCTGGGTTGATATGAAAAGAGAAGTCGATTCTCTTGTGGAAACTGAAGGGGTACAACTAAAATTAACAAACACAACCATGTCAAAAAGTGCTAAAAATGCACTGAAAGGAAACAAATACTCCTATTTACCTTTAGGTAGCGGAGTTGAAAGCCCAGAAATTAAAGTAAAAGATGTTATGTTTATTAAAGGAACATTATCGCTAGATAAAATGAAAGAACTTGCTAAAAAATCTTATGAAGCGGGGCCATCAACAGCGCGACCTGTGTTACTTCGATATTCTGAGTGGCTCGCATCTGGTGTTTATGAAGTACCATCTCAAGATGATGTTCATCCCCAAATTAGAATCTCTCGCGAAATTATAATAAAACGAGTTGCAAACATACTCGGAGCAAGTCATCCTATCGGATCCGAAGATGATGATGAACGAGAAAATCGATTTGATCCTTATATACTCGAACTACATAATATTAAACTGGCAGGGGGGTACCCAGCCACATATTATCAACTATTAGAAATAGCCAAGAACATATTAGATGCTATGAAAATTTTGTTCGATAGAAACGCCTAACGTTACACCAACAAGTGAGGTTTGCGGCATTTTACATTAGAAACAAAAAAGAACGCCGAAAGGCGTTCTTTTTTATACCCATAACTTTCCACTTTATTCTTCAAGGAAGTTTTGCAAATCGATAAGTTTCTTGTCCCATTGTTTGGATACCAGATCGAGGTATTCTGTCATTGTTTCGATCGGGGTGGCATCGAACTCGAACAATGTCTCTCGCCCTTTGCGAATGCTATGCACCAGCCCCGCTTTCTTCAGGATATGAAGGTGTTTTGTCACAGCCTGCCGGGTGATTTTGGTCCCCTCAGCCAACTGGGAGATCGATTGTGGCGAAACCTGGCAAAGTCTGGCGATCAGCGAGAGACGGGTTTTATCACCCAAGGCGGCAAAGGTATTTGCCTGGAGAGTGAAACCCCGGGACAAAACACTACCTGACATAATTGGCGATATTCTCCAATTGTACGACCCAACCTTCATTGTTCTTGCGGAAGGCTTCGAGCCGTCGATTTGCGGGGATATTTTTGAAACCCGATTCAGTCACAGTGAGGCGAGTCCCGTTGCTGGTTGGCTCCAACGTAAACTCGACTAGTGTCGGTGTTTCTTTGGAGTAATCCACTGTCAGGTCTACCGGATACGGGTGCCACGTGAAAGAGAACAATCGCTCGGGTTCCATTTGTTTTACATCGATCTCCCACGGTTCATAACTGACGTGATTTAGCTTCCCGCGAACTGTCTTTCCGACAACAAAGGGACCTTCGAATTCGCAACCAAACCATTGGCCGAACTCCCGGTAATCGGTCAATGCCTTCCAAACCCTAGAAGGAGATGCCTTTAGGTCAATATGTCTTTCAATGCGGTTCTCTTCCATAACCATGTCCTTGTTTGTAATCATATCGCAGGTTTGAAAAATACGCAGCCCGTGGGTTACGGTTCCTGTGTATTGGGTTGCTTTTTTCCTGTCATGATCAAGTTGTGCAAGCTTTCGTTGATATAAAAGCCCCATGCGCCGGAACAATCACCATAACATTGAATTGCAGGGGTCAGGCCAAAGTGTGTAAAACGAAGTTCTGTCTGATTACCTTGTCTGGTGATCTCAAAGAGAATATCTGTGCCATTCCACTCCGTCTTGTTCTTTACAAAGTTCAAATGACTATTTATTGTATGCCATACAACTTTCTCGCCCGGGATAAATTCAGTGATCTTGTGAGTGCTTCGATGTGCATCGTCATAACGGTACGTGAACTCAGCGTCGGGTTTATCAGTCTCCCCTTCAACTTCTCCGGTCCACCATCCGCGTACGTCGTTGATGGCGGCAAAGACTTCTTCCGGAGTTTTATCGACCACAAGGGTAACGGTGTAATTTTGATCGCTCATGTCATCCAATTCCTTTTTATTTGCCAAGTGTTTTTTCGCTTTCGGTGATCGCCTCACCCATATTAGGGTGGCCGTTCCCGGTGGTGATCAAACTATACAAACTACCT
The DNA here is from genome assembly GCA_016721115.1 of Candidatus Defluviilinea proxima. NCBI lineage: Bacteria > Bacillati > Chloroflexota > Anaerolineae > Anaerolineales > Candidatus Villigracilaceae > Candidatus Defluviilinea > Candidatus Defluviilinea proxima. The sequence continues at coordinate 1,091,895 of JADKIW010000001.1, read as the reverse complement.
TTGATATATGTGCTCCATCCATCTGAACAGGCATTGAAACATTCAAACTGTGGAACCAAGCCAACATGTGTAAAGCAAAGCTCGGTTTTATCACCTTGCCTGGAAATTTCAAAAGCAATATCTGTTCCTGTCCATTCTGTCTTGTCTTCAACAAAGGAAAAATAGTTTTGTAAAACATGCCAGACAACTTTTTTGCCAGGCACAGATTCCGTGATTTCGAGGGTACAACGGTGAAGATCTTGATGGTGATAATAAACCACAGCACCCAATTGGTCGGTTCTGCCTTTAATTAATTGTGACCACCATCCACGGGCGTTATTGATGGCATCGAAGACCTCTGCAGGGGTTTGGTCGACTGTAAGGGTAATGGTAAAACTTTGATTAATATTATTCTGCATCATATGTAACTCCTTATTTTTAAATGTTGTAAACGGTTTGCGCAACCTTTAAGTTGCATAATATCACGACACATCACATTACGCAACCTTTTTGTTGCGCAAATCTTGGAGATTCTTATTTTCTAAATGGTGTTTTACGTACTTGACTACCTACATGGACAAAAAAGCGACCTTGAACATAAAGGTCGCTTCCTCATAATTTGTTATTACACGGTCCTCGGCGGCGGAGCGAACTTCTCGATCTCTTTCACCACATCTGCCAACGGACGAACCTCAGCAGTCTTCTTATTTCTGCCGATGCCAATGTTGTTCAGCACCAACGTGCGTTTGAGCAATTGGATTCCGAAAGCAGGGTCCACACCTTTGGGGCAGGCTTGTGAACATGCACCCGCCATGTGACATTGATACGGTCCGTGGAAGGCGTCAATGGCAGAGAGGCGTTCCTGCAAACCGCAGTCGCGGTTGTCCGCGGTGTAGCGATAGGCTTGGGCCAAAGCTTGAGGCCCCAGAAAAAGCGGATCAGTTGCAACGGTCGGGCATGCCGCGAGACAGATCCCACACTTGATGCAGTAGGTGAATTGACTGAACGCTTCGCGCTCCTCCGCAGATTGGATGAATTCACCTGTTGGGTTATCCACCTCCGTGCTGTTGGTGTGGATGATGAACGGCTTGATCGCGGCATGCTTCTGAATGAGCGGCTCAAGGTTCGGGACGAGGTCTTTGACATTCGGGTAATTGGGAAGCGGCGCCACAGTGACCACGTCCGTGCCGAGATGAAGGACTTGAGTCTGGCAGGCGAGTTGCGGCAGATCGTTGATGAACATCCCGCACGAACCGCAGACTCCCATACGGCAGGAGGAACGATATGAAAGAGTCGGTTCCTGTTTGGCTTTCAACTCATGAAGCGCTTCGAGCACGGTCATCCCATCGTGGACGTGTATCTTGTACTCGTCCCAATGCGGCGCGGATTCTTTATCGGGATCGAAACGACGAACGCGGAAGGTGATTTGTTTTGTATTAGTCATTATTACTCCAAACGACAATTGACCATTGACAATGAACCATGACGGTCGATGGTCAATCGTCCATTGTCTAATAACTGAACGTCCACCACGTAACATAAAAGCCGAGCGCGAAGATCGCCAACCCGAACAACAGGATGCCAACATCAACAACCTTTACGAGAGTCGGTGTCAGCGGCAGTTCACGCAATATTCCGCGCAGACCGTACAACCCGTGATAGAGACCCGTGATCAGCAACAGAATGTAGATCACGAACTGTGCAACGCTTTTTCCGCGCTCGATCATCGTGGAAAACTCACGAGCCTTGTCCACGCTCATGCCGTAGAAAACGGGCGCATAGTGCATCACTGCAAAGTGCATTCCCAGCAACACGGCAATGATCGGAATGGCAAGAATGTGCAGAGACCATAACTTTGATTCGCGCATGATAAATCTCCTTTCGCGTTGAGCGGAGTGAGCCGATAGGCGAGCGCAGTCGAAACGCCGCCCTTCGTCTACGGGACTTCTACTTACACTCAGTCCCTCCGCTCAGGGCGAAGATTTTTACTCAAAGAAAAAACTAGAACCGCCAAGGATGATGACTACGAACGTAATGATCATCATGACATACGTCAACGGGCGATGACGCAATACCGATGTCGAATACGGATATACAGGTTCTTTCGGCCTGCCGAGGAAAAATCCCAACTCTACCAGGATCAAGCGTATACCGTTCATCGCATGGAAGACCGCCATCGCAAACAACAAATACTCGATCACCTTGAACGGCGGCGAAGCGAACAGCGCCATCAAACCAGCCCAGGCTTCCTCGCCTCGGATGCGGTTGGCCGTCTCAACGATGTGTAACACCATATACGCGATCAAACCCAAACCCGAAATGCGATGTCCCAAATACAGGTAACGTTCAAACGAATACTTCCCTGCATACACCCACCCCTTAATACCGAGCCTGTTTGGATATGGTTTCGTGTTCATATCAACTCCTTCAAAGCTAAAAGCTAACAGCTATTAGCTTTTAGCTAGTATTTCCGTTCCACCGGCTTCCACATCGAAATATCCACAGGGCCATAATCCAATCGTGGACCCTTCTCTGTGTAATGCGCCATCGTGTGCTTCAACCAATTCTCATCGTCGCGCGTTTTGAAATCGCGGCGTGCATGGCTCCCACGTGACTCAGTGCGGTTCAAACCACCGAGCGTCGCCACTTCCGCCACATCGAGCATGAAACCCGTCTCCACCGCGCGGATCAAGTCCGTGTTGTAGCGCAGTCCCTTATCCTTCAACGAAATCCCCTTATATCGTTCCTTCAACTCGCGGATCTTATCCAGCCCCGCCTGCATCTCTTCGCCCGTGCGGAAGACACCCATATTCTTATCGAGAGTCTTTCGCAACTCTTTGCGGATCACATAATGATCTTCTTTTCCATTGGATGACATCAACGCTTCTATCTTCGACCATTCCTGCTCTGCCTGAATGGATACTTTCTTGTCTGATACATTTTCTGCGCAATAGCGCGCCGCTTCTTCGCCTGTGACTCGCCCCCACACCAGACATTCCGCCGTGGAGTTCGACCCGAGTCGATTCGCTCCATGCAACGACACACAAGAGACTTCACCCGCCGCCCAAATATTCTCAATCGGGGTATGTCCCTTGATATCCGTATGCACACCGCCCATCGAATAATGCGCCACCGCACGGATGGGAATCGGTTTTTCAATGGGGTCAAGCCCAATGTGTTTGATCGTCACCTCACGGATGAGTGGCAGGCGTTCGATGATTCGATCACGTCCGAGGTGAGTCAGATCCAAATGGATGTAATCCAAGCCATCAGGTCCGGGAAAGCCGCGGCCTGCTTCGATCTCGGTCATCTCTGAACGCGAGACAATGTCTCGCGGCGCGAGTTCCATCAACTTGGCGGCGTATTTATCCATGAACCGTTCACCATTGGCATTGACGAGAGTTCCGCCTTCGCCACGGCAGGCTTCGGTCATCAAGATACCGCTGGGGATGAGTCCCGTGGGGTGGAACTGCACGAACTCCATATCCTTAAGCGGAAGACCCGCACGATACGCCATCGCCAGCCCATCGCCCGTGACAGTTTCAGAATACGTAGTGAAACCAAAGATCTGGCCTGCGCCGCCTGTGGCAAGGATCAATGCCTTGCCACGGATCAACACATATTTGCCGTTGATCATATCGAGCGCGGTCAAGCCAGCGAACTTTCCATTCTCCACAAGAATGGATGTGACGAAGACTTCGTCATAACGGTTGAGTTTGCGCGTGTGCTTCATCAACGTGTCGTACAACGTTTGCATCTCGAGGAAGCCCGTTTTGTCAGCGGCGAAAACGGCCCGGGGATAGGTGTGTCCGCCAAATGGTCGTTGAGCGATGCGTCCGTCTTCCGTCCGAGACCAGGGAATGCCCCAATGATCCAGATGTAGAATTTCCTTAGGCATCTCGTTAACGAAAAACTCCACAACGTTCTGGTCAGCCAAAAAGTCCGAGCCTTTGACCGTATCCCACGCGTGGAGTTCGTAGCTGTCGCCCTCATCCTTTCGCATCACGGCGGCGGTCCCGCCTTCAGCCGCAACAGAGTGGGCGCGCATCAGTTGTAGTTTCGAAACGAGCGCAATGTTCAACTCCCCCTTGCTTTGCATGGAGGCTTCGAGCGCGGCACGTAGCCCCGCCAGCCCCGAACCCAGAATGATCAGATCATGAGTATAGACTTCCATCTGCATCTCCATCAATTCGGATACAAAAACGCCAATTTAGACTTCATTGTAGGATTTCCTCACCCATTTGGTTAGTGATGTTTGTCATGGAATGGGATGATGGATGACTAAATGTTGTAAGAGGTTAAAATGGGATCGTCAAACTACATATGGAGTTGGGTATGATAAAAACAAATCAAAATAGAGCTTACCAAAATATTCAATATAGAACAATGATTGTCATTTTTCTAACGATAACAATGGTTCTGGTAGCAGGATGTGGAGAGCAAGCGCAAACTTCCACACCGGTCGCGGTGACAGTTACACCAACTCTCACCGAAGTGCCTCCAACGCCAACCGTTTCGCCTGTTCCCTCGCCAACAAAAGAACCTTGCATCCCTTCCGGTGATCAGACCGACATCAACAAAAAACTGCGCGGGCCGGGAGCAATCGCTGTGTTATGTCCGGGTGCTGTGTTCAACCTGACAAGCTCAGTCGTGATCAATGCAGACCGCCAGCAGATCTACACAGAGGGTCTTCCCACCGATGACCGTCGTGCCGTTTTGCGGATCGCATCTCCCAACCTAACAACCGCCATCGTCATGCGAGATTATTCTGATGTTGTTCTGAGCAATGTCATTGTGGATGGGAATCGTCCCGAGCTTGGTTACAAAGGTGGGGATGCTTTGATCTATGCAGGTGGTTTCGCTAAAGGACAGGTTATTCGCTCCGTTAAGATCATGGAGACTCGCAGTTGGTCTTCTTTGCACCTGATCCAAGGACATTCTACAGCACAACCTTGTAGTAATGCTTTAGTGGAAGATAACGAGATTGGTCCTGCCGGCAGTAGCGATACAACCTGGGCAGATGGTATCTCGTTGGCTTGTATGAATACCATTGTGCGCAACAACCTGATCGTGGATGCCACCGATGGCGGGATCGTGATCTTCGGAGCGCCCGGCTCCATCATCGAAGGGAACACGATCCGTGCTGAGACGCGTACACTACTAGGCGGCATCAACATGGTGGATTTCGATCCCTATGAAGGTGATTACACAGGGACCATCGTGCGAAATAACAGCATTGATGCTTCTGGTGCAGTGATTCGAATTGGGTTGGGCATGGGCGTCAGGGTTTGGGGTTGCTGGCCCGCCGACACAGACAAAACACTCCATGGCGGAGTTGTGGAAGGGAATACGTTGCGCGGCACAAAAATGCAATATGGGTTTGTCGCAGATGGTGTGCGTGATTGGCAGGTAACCGGCAACATGGATGATGCTACACATTCCGGCCGCCCCTCCGTGGATTGCGGCGGACGCTTTGCCTCGGTTCCTGCCGGCTTTCAATATTATCCGCCTCGCGCAGAGGGGACCTTCCAACCGGAATTTGCCAAAGCCTTCCTGGATCTGGCGCTCTGGGCGATCAAATCGCCACAACCCGGTGAATAACAATAAAATATCCGTATGGGAAGCAACTTCTAAGAATCAAAAAGTCGGGACGTGAAGGTCCCGACTTTTTTCATGAACTCACTAAAAGCTAAACGCTGATCGCTACTTACATATGACTGATGATCGCATCGCCGAACTCGGAGCATTTCACTTCGGTCGGGTTGTCCATCAAGCGGGCGAAATCGTAAGTGACTGTCTTCGCGGCAATGGCCCCTTCCATGCCTTTGACGATCAAGTCAGCGACTTCGGTCCAGCCCATGTAGCGGAACATCATCTCACCGGAGAGAATCACTGAACCCGGGTTAACCTTATCGAGGTCAGCATATTTCGGAGCCGTACCATGAGTCGCTTCGAAGATGGCGTGACCGGTCACATAGTTGATGTTCGCGCCCGGAGCGATACCAATACCGCCCACCTGCGCGGCCAAAGCATCGGAGAGATAATCGCCATTCAAGTTCATCGTGGCGATGACATCATAATCCTTCGGGCGAATGATCGTGAACTGTAGAGATACATCGGCGATGGAATCTTTGATGAGGAGCATCTTCTTCCATTTGCCTTCGCCGTGCGTGGCCCATAATTTAAGGGCTTCATCTACTTCACCCTTAATGTCGTTCTGTTGTGCGGGGCTCATCATATCGAAGCCAGGGTCGATCATCTTAGCGTTATCTTCCACGCTCAAATTCGGATTCTTTTCCTTGTTGCCAAGGATCCATGTTTCGCGTTCGGTCACGATTTGATTGCGGAATTCGCGCGCGGCAAGTTTATAACCCCAGTCTTTGAACGCGCCTTCCGTGAACTTCATGATGTTGCCCTTATGGACAAAGTTCACACTCTTGCGTTTGTTATCCAACGCCCATTGAATGGCGGCGCGTACCAATCTTTCAGTGCCTTCAACAGACACAGGCTTGAAACCAATCCCAGAGGAATCAGGGAAGCGCATCTTGGCATATTCCTTCGGGAAGGCTTCCTTGAATAACTTCTTGAACTTCTCATTATCTTCTGTGCCGTTCGCGAACTCGATACCTGTATAAATATCCTCGGTGTTCTCGCGGAAGATGACCATGTCCACGTCTTCAGGATGCTTCACAGGCGAGGGCACGCCCTTGTACCAACGCACAGGACGCTGACAAACATAGAGGTCCAACACTTTGCGGAGTTGCACATTCAATGAACGGATGCCGCCGCCGATCGGGGTTGTGAGAGGTCCCTTGATGCCAACCAGAAATTCCTTGAAGGCCTCGGTTGTCTCATCAGGCAACCAACTCTGGAACAACTTGAAAGATTTCTCACCCGCGTACACTTCCATCCAATGCACTTTGCGTTTGCCGCCGTACGCTTTTTCCACGGCCGCATCGAACACACGCACCGAAGCACGCCAAATATCGCGCCCAGTGCCATCACCCTCCACGAACGGGATGATCGGATTATCGGGAACATTCAACTTCCCATTTTGAATTGAGATCTTTGCCCCGCCTTCAGGGACTTTCACATTCTGATATGACATTTTCCATCTCCTTACGAAAATTATGGCGGGATTATACCCTTCACAGGCATTCTATAACACCCGCTTCTTTCTTAAAGGTTGGTGGATCCTGTTTCGAATGAAATTTTTTCAAACACTTGACACTTGACTGAATCGGCGTAAAATTCCGCCCAATGTACAGGCATCCACACCGCAAACGATCATTGCACCACCACTTCTTCGGGATGATTGTTTCTACTTTTTGAATTTGGAGAGTCGCTTTTAGCGGCTCTCTTTTTTTATACTTTGCCCCAGCGTGGGCAAACCTACACAGAGAGGAGAATGTGAAATGGCAACAAAAGGCAAGTCCAATTCAAAATCCCCGAAAGGGGAAAAGGCAAAGGCGGTGACAAAAGCTCCGCTTCAGCCTCAGCAGGTTGAGGTCCAGAAAGAAGCGCCGAAAGTCTTCGGCTACCTGCCCGATGACAATCCACCTGTCGGTGCGATGTTGAGTCTCGGCTTCCAACAATTCCTGACGATGTTCCCCGCCACGGTGTTGGTCGCCATCCTGACCAAGTTCGATGTGGGCATCACATTGCTGGCATCTGGTCTCGGAACCATCGTTGCCCTGTTGGTTTCGAAGCGCAAGATCCCCATGTACTACGGTTCGTCATTTTCTTATATCGCTGTGGTCATCACAGTGATGAGCAAATTTGCACCCGATTGTTATAACTCTACGGCAGTGTATTGTCCTGAGGGCGTAAAGATCGTTCAAGTTGGTATTATCCTCACCGCGGTGTTCGAAATTCTGGTCGGCTTGCTCATCATGCGCATCGGCAAAGCCGCATTGGATCGCGTTCTGCCTCCAATCGTCACTGGTTCCATGGCGATGGTCATCGGTGTGGCGCTGGCTGGTGCCGCGCTTGGCAACGCTGGTAACTGGGCCGCTCCTGAAATCGCCGCCAAAACATGGACAGTAGCCTTCATCACTTTGGTGGCTACGATCTTGTTCTCCGTGTATCTGCAAGGCAAAGGCTTGCTCGGTATGTTGCCGATCTTGCTCGGTGCGATCTTTGGTTATATCGTTGCGTATTTCTTCGGGTTGGTCAGCTTCGCTAATGTGGCGAGTGCCAATTGGCTCGAACTTCCCAAGTTCACATTCCCTGCATTCAACAACCCTGAGGCTTGGGGTATGGCTTTGAGCGTTGCGCTCATCTTCATCGCCACCGTCCCCGAGTCGACTGCGCATCTGTATCAGATGAGCCTTTACATTGATGAACTCGCCGCCGAAATGGGACGCAAGCCCTACAACATCAAAGAACTCATCGGCCTTAACCTCGTCGCTGATGGTTCAGATGATATCGTCGTCGGTTTATTGGGCGGCGCGGCTGGCACAAACTATGGTGAGAACAACTCGCTCATGGCGATCACACGCAACTACTCCACCGCCGTCCTCATGACCGCTGGTGCAATGGCGATCGTGCTTGGCTTCTTCGGCAAACTCGTGGCGCTGGTCAACACCATGCCTGCCGCAGTTGTCGGTGGCTTGAGCATCTATCTCTTCGGTGTGATCGGTATGCAAGGCGTTGCGCTCATTCAATCAGAGAAGGTCAACCTCTTCGACCCGAAACAACTTGCAGTCGGCGCGATCATTCTCGTCTGCGGTATCGGCGGTAACCTTGCTCTGCCCAATGGTGTATTCCCCTTCAACGTGCCATACATCTTCCCCAGTGGCATCCCCGCCATCGTCTTCGCCGCCATTCTCGGCATCTTCGTCAACACGATCTTCTTGATCTTCAAAGCCCCGGCAGTCCGCGGCGACTAATAGACTCGCTCTTCAACGTTGTACAATGGGGATTGGATGTGACTCACGCATTCGATCCCCATTATCATGTCCGCATCTTTCTTAACTTGAAGCTGACCCTGCTCAACAACTTTTATTTCACCTGGAACCTAATACCATGATCAAACTCCCCGCTAATGCCTTGGCATACCTGTCTGCCAAATTAACAACGTACTTACTCAATGTTTTGGTTTATCTTCCAAATCATCATACTCGGACTGCTTTCCATTTACCCATCGAAAAAATATTGTAGTAATCAACAGCAGGATGACAGACACGATATTCTTGAAGAGAGAGATCACGCCTTGCAGCAGAATCACTATCCAAGAGCCAGATGCATCCTTTGAACTTTTATATTGTGACATTGTTATAGTAGCCATATAGTAAATGTAACATCAAGGTATTAATAGCCTGCTAAAATCAAGTTAACGTTTTTATTCGAATTAAGAGAGTATAACATGCTCAAACTCCCCGGCCTGATTGACCCTCACGTCCACGTCCGCGAACCCGGACAAACCCATAAAGAAGATTGGGATACCGTCACCCAAGCTGCCCTCGCTGGCGGTGTGACAACGATCCTTGGTATGCCCAATACCAAACCTCCCATCTTCGATGAAGCGACTCTTAACCTCGCGCTCGATGCCGCAAAAAGCAAAGCCCGTTGTGACTACGGACAATACGTCGGCGCGGGGCCAGATAATGCCGTAGGGGGCGGCAGCCGCCGTCCCTTACATGAGATTGCACATAAAACCGCTGGCCTGAAAATGTACCTTGACTCCACCTTTGGCGAACTCCGCCTTGATGACATGACTCTGTGGATGCCACATTTTCAAAACTTCCCTAAAAAATTTCCTGTTGTCCTTCATTCCGAATCACGGACCATGGCGGCAGGGATATTATTCGCCGCCATCTATGATCGTCCCGTTCACATCGCACATATCTCATTGAAAGAAGAAGTTCTGCTCATCAAAGCCGCCAAAGAACGTGGCATTAAAGTGACGTGTGAAGTATGTCCGCATCATTTGTTTCTTACAAAAGAAGATATTCCCGCCATCTCGCACGGACATCCCGGACGCGGTGAAGTCCGCCCGCGCCTCGCCACGCAAGAAGATGTAGATGCCTTATGGGCAAACATGGACGTGATCGACTGTTTCGCCACCGACCACGCCCCGCACACAATCGAAGAAAAAGACTCCGACAATCCCCCGCCCGGATTCCCTGGGCTGGAAACATTACTTCCTTTATTACTCACAGCGGTGGACGATGGACGACATCGTGCCCGAAGGGTATTGACCATTGACGATGTTATTCAAAAGTCAGTTATTAATCCGCGAAAGATATTCAGCATCCCCGAACAACCTGAAACATGGATCGAAGTAGACGAAGATGCCGTCTATGAAATCAAAGCAGATGATCAATTCACGCGCTGTAACTGGACTCCGTTCGAAGGCTGGAAGGTCAAAGGTAAAGTGAAAAAAGTTGTGTTACGCGGACAAGTCGCTTTTGAGGATGGAAAGGTTTTAGCGGAGCAGGGATACGGGAAGAACGTTAGATGCTAATGAAATCATCCAATCTACCGTTCATTTTCCAAGCCTTACTCGCCGCGATATTTTTCGGGGCAAGTGCACCTATTGCAAAATTATTGTTAGGTGACATTGCGCCGATCTTCCTCGCGGCGTTCTTGTATATTGGAAGCGGAACAGGGATTGCACTCGTCAAGCTGACTCAACGCATGCGCGCCAAAGAAGTGGAAGCAGGCATCAAGCCGCCCGATATCAAGTGGCTGGCGGGTGCGATCATCTCGGGCGGGATTCTGGCGCCGATCGTGTTGATGGTTAGTTTACAGAATACGCCTGCTTCGACCGCTTCGTTGTTGTTGAACTTCGAAGGCGTAGGGACAACACTCATCGCGTTGTTGTTCTTCAAGGAAGCCATCGGTCGCCGCGCATGGACAGCGATCATCGTCATCACACTCGCGAGCATTTTTCTCTCGACTGATTTCAAAAGCGGATTCGGACTCTCGCTCGGCGCATTGGGCATCATTCTTGCGTGCGTGCTCTGGGGCGCGGACAATAACTTCACGCGTAACATCTCAGGCAAAGACCCGCTTGCCATCGTGGCTTGGAAGGGATTGGTCGCAGGCACGTTCTCGTTCTTCCTCGCGTGGTTCCTTGGTAATCCGTTTCCAGCAGTGAAGACAATTTTCGCCACGTTGATCTTGGGATTTGTCAGTTATGGCTTGAGCACGATGTTGTTTATCCGCTCCATGCGTGGACTGGGCGCGGCACGGACGAGTGCGTTATATGGCACGGCTCCGCTGGCGGGTGTGTTGTTATCGATTGTTATCTTTGGAGAATTTCCTTCGTTCTTGTTTATCATCGCCGCAATCTTGATGATCGGCGGCGCGTTGTTACTGATCAATGAACAACATGAACATCCACACGCACACACGGTTTTATTTCATGAGCACAGCCATAGGCATGACGACCCCGCGCACGGACACGATGACGCGAACGCGGAGGGAGTCCATTCGCATGAACATGAGCATCCTGCTGAGGAACATGCGCACGATCACATGCCCGATATTCATCACAGGCATGGGCATGAGGAGAAGAATTGAAGAAAGATATTAATCAAATTATTCGAGAGCAAAAGGCGAAAGAGAATCGCATAAGGCTATATTATTTGCTTTGGTCGACTGCGGGCATTATAGCTATTGCCATCTCAATATATTTGAATGTCAAAAAGGCTGGGGATGGCGTTGGCATAGAAATGCTTCTTGCATACTTTGTATTTATTCTTTCTCGAAATAGATTTAAAGCGAGTCTTGTAGTTATTCTATGTATATCGATTGTCGAATTTACAGCATACAGTATATTTTGCTTAAACGCGTCAGCTTTAATATGCCGAAGAAATTTATTTATTATCAGTGGAAGTTCACTATTTTTCTTCGTACTAATTTGGTTAGCAATTTCAGTCAGCGGAGTTATTGTGAGTATTTTGGGACTGGACAAAACCAGGAGATAGCAAGCTGCCTTGAAACAGAATCAGCCTCACCCGAAGAAAGAAGCGAACAGAAAAAAGTTGAGGCAAAAATAAAATTGGATATTCGAGATTCGGCTAAGGTGTGAACCAGGTCCCGATCTCATAAAAGAATGTCGAAAGACAATTATCGAGTAACAAATATCGGATAACGAAAAATCAACAAGGAGACTAAATTATGCCAACTCAATCTTCATCCCCTCATCTGCCGTTCGGCGAGAATAAAAACGCCGAGTGGTATGGCAAGGACATTCTATCCGTCAAGCAGTTTAACCGTAACGACCTGGAGTATGTGTTCGGCGTGGCGCACGAGATGCGCGGCATGGTCGAACGCGTGGGGACGTTCGACTTGCTCAAAGGCAAAATTCTTGCCAATCTTTTTTATGAACCGTCCACGCGTACTTCTTCATCGTTCACTGCGGCGATGGAACGACTCGGTGGCTCGGTCATTCCGATCAGCGAAGTGAAATATTCTTCGGTGTCGAAGGGCGAGAGCCTGCCTGACACCATCCGCACGCTTGAATGTTATGCCGATGTGATCGTGTTGCGCCACCCTGAAACAGGCTCGGCGGCGATCGCAGCGAAGGCGGCGAAGAAACCCGTGATCAACGCGGGCGACGGCGTCGGCGAACATCCCACGCAGGCACTGCTCGATACGTTCACCATCATGGAAGAGTTGGGACGGCTCGATAACCTGACCGTGACCATGCTCGGCGATCTGAAATACGGACGCACCGTCCATTCGCTGGCGCGTCTGCTTTCGCAGTTCACGAACATCAAGTTGAATTACGTCTCGCCTGATATTCTGCGCATGCCCAAAGAAGTGATGGACGAAGTGGCGGAGAAGAACGTGCCACAGGCGGAATATAGCACGCTTGAAAAAGTCCTGCCCGAAACCGACATCCTGTATGTGACGCGTGTGCAGAGAGAACGCTTCGAAGACCCCGCCGATTATGAAAAGGTCAAGGGCGCGTATGTGATCGACCCCGAGATCATGAAAGCCGCCAAGCAAGAGATGGCGGTCATGCATCCGCTCCCGCGCGTAGGCGAGATCAGCGTGGATTTCGATGATGATCCCCGCGCCGCATACTTCCGTCAAATGGAATATGGGTTGTATGTGAGAATGGCTCTTCTCGCAATGGTATTGGGTAAGGCGTAAATTATCTAACCACGGAGACACGAAGGCACTGAGAAAACCTTTTTAAAAAATCTCCGTGACTCAGTGTCTCCGTGGTAAAAGGAATCTTAATGGAAACTTTCTTCTCTTTTTTGGAAAAGCGGGTGGATGACTGTTCGTCATTGCTCTGTGTTGGGCTTGATCCACATGTCAATGATTTATCTGCCCCCACCGCCGCTTCTGCTCTGGACTTTTGCCTGAATCTCATCAAACAGACCGCGCCCTACGCTGCGGCCTTCAAACCCAACGCCGCGTTCTTCGAAGTCTTCGGCGCCGAAGGCTGGACAGCGCTCAAGCAGGTCATCGAAGCCATTGACGAAGAGTCAAAGCGCCTCGGTTCACTGATCCCTGTCATCCTCGATGCCAAACGCGGCGACATCGCTTCGACAGCAGAGGCGTACGCTAAGTCTGTATTTGAGACTTTAGGCGCGCATTGTGTCACGCTGAGTCCGTATTTGGGAAAAGACTCAATCGATCCGTTTCTCAGTTATCCAGAGAAAGGCGTGTTCCTGCTTTGTAAGACAAGTAACTCTGGTTCAGGAGATTTACAAGACATTCTTGTGACCGAGGACGAAAGACTGACGACCGAGTCGGAGACATCCGTCCTCCGTCCTCCGTCCTCAATCCCTCTCTACATCCACGTCGCCAAACTTGCCCAACAATGGAATACCAAAAACACCATTGGACTGGTTGTCGGCGCAACACATGTGGAAGCGACCAAGCGTGTCCGTGCCGCTGCACCTGATCTGTGGTTCCTTGCGCCCGGCGTCGGCGCCCAAGGCGGAGAGTTGGAAGCCGCGCTCAAAGCTGGTCTCCGCAAAGACGGCAAAGGGATGTTGATCCCCATCTCGCGCGGCATCTCACGTGCCGAAAAGCCTGGTCTCGCCGCGGCTGAAATACGAGACGAAATATTGCATATCAAAAGAGAATTGCGAAAATGACAGAAGAAGAGCATCTCAACTTCGATGAACCTAAATCCTATAGTCTTGCAAAGGCAAGACTATACTATGCTGTCTTTGCAGTTCTCTTTATTTTTGGAGGGCTTATTTTTGAAAAAGTCCCATTCACTCCAATTTGCTTCGCTCCTCTTGCTGGGCTTGCCATTTACTTGTTTCTCCCTTTTACATACAAGCTCATCGTTTCTGACGAAGCTATATCATCCATAAACCTTTTAGGAGCAAAAACACTTGGATGGAATGAAATCGCTGAAGTTACAACTAAGAAGGGTGGACTTCTCTTGGCAAATCAGGATGGCGATGTAAAAGTTTTTGTAAATCAACAAATAGATGATTATCTTGTTGTTATTAGGTTTATCCAACGGCAACGTCCCGATTTATGGAAACTTGATGACGCCAAAACATTCCATCAAAACATCATCGAAGCAACAATTTTTGGGATTTTGGGATTGCCTATCATCTATATAACCATAGCAGTTTCGTTCGAAAACGGTTTTTCTTTCAGTGATGATATGCTAACTGTCTTGTTGGGATCGCTAATGGGTGGCGTATTAATTTGGCAAGGCATAAAAATTCGAGAAATTACATTTGATATGGATTACCTTGTTGCAAAATATCTTGTTTGGGAACGTCGAGTCCATGTAAGCGAAATTTTTCGGTAACCCTTGAACAAAAATTAGGAAAAAATGAAGTTTCTTATCCTGTGCATATAAAACTCGAAAATGGGAAACAACTTGTAATTGAAAAGGTAAAAGAAGGGAATCCCATTTTACTTAACGCGATTGAAGTATGGATGGAAACACATAAAGGAAAACTCAATGACTAAACTTACCCAATCACAAAAATCCCTTGCCGATGAGCTCCTCTCCGCAGGCTGTATCAAATTCGGAGAATTCACCCTCAAGTCGGGACTCAAGAGTCCCATTTACATTGACTTGCGCCAGATCATCACTTATCCCAAACTACTGGAGCAGATCGGTGCGGCATATTTGCCTTTGCTCAAAGATTTGAAATTTGACCGCATCGCTGGCTTACCTTATGCGGCAATTCCCATTGCGACTGCCATCTCCCTCGCTGGGAACTATCCCATGATCTACCCGCGCAAGGAAGCCAAGTCCTATGGCACGAAGGCCGAGATCGAAGGCGAATATCACGCAGGCGAAACGGTCGTCGTCATTGATGATCTCGCCACTACCGGCGGAAGTAAATTCGAGGCCATTGAAAAATTGACAGGCGCAGGCTTGGTCGTGAAAGATGTCGTTGTGCTTGTGGACCGTCAATCCGGCGCGAAAGAATCGCTGGCGCAGGCGGGCTATTCCATGCATGCGGTGCTGACGATCGGTCAGCTTTTGGAGTATTGGGAAGAAAATGAAAAAGTGGAGAAGAACAAGATTGAAGAAACGAGGAAGTTTTTAACAGAAAGTCATTAATGGATACAGCAAAGAAATTAACCGTTGAGCAAAAAGGTATTCTGCTTCGAGAACTATTATCTTTCTTGTTGTCAAAGAATGGAAAGGCAAAAGAAGATGATGTACTCGAATATTTTATGAATAGGCCAATAAGACTGCGGTTAGGTCTACAGGAAGACGAATGCATTGAGCAAGTTGAGACACTTGCAACAATGTGCGTTAAAGCAGAATGGCTGAGAAAAGCCAAATTTTGGCGAATAACCGAACATGGACAAAGAGCATATCAGCGTTTTACTCTTCCAAAAGACTTATTTCAAGAAATGGCCGTTCAGGCGGCATTTAGAGATATACGAGACACTAAAAAGCAAAGACGAATTTCCAAGATCAAACTCTTTGCTCTTCTCTTGATATTTTCCCCTTGCACGATCTTGGGGTTTATATCAAACAGTCAACATTTGTTTTTGTTAGCGGCAGTTTCCTTAATTGTTTTAGCATTAGCGATTATGCTATATGATGCCAGAACAAAATCAATAATCTTGGGGAGGTTATTAGGTGTGGAGTTTTTAATTCTGATTGCCACCCTTTACTTTGACGCGATGTTTGTCACAACATCACTAGGACAATATTTTTATGTGTACTTTTTTACAACTCTTGTTTTGCAATTCACCTGCGTGACACTTGTATATATATTTCCTCATTTCTTTGCAAAAGCTTTTAACTATATCAATGCGAGTAAATGGCTCATTACCATCCCCGTTATCTTGTTAATACTTCTCTTTGGTGGCAAAGTTGGGAATGGTGGTCTTTTAAGAATGTTATATGGGGAAAATATACATACCATAGGGTTTACCCTTGTATATGGAGCTTTAATGGTCTTTGGATTAGCGTTTCTTCTTGGAGGAATGGTATCAAAGCTCATAACTGTAGGTTATTACGATTGATAAGACAGAAAACTTTTATTTTTTACCAGAGGCATCTATGAACAATTCTCTTATGCAAAAAAGTGTTATCTTCGGCGGCTTTCTAGGGCTGGTCTTCGGCGGCCTGCTCGGTGGCGGACTTGGTTCCATCACCAAAACTATGAATGGTATTCTTATCGGCCTGGCAATCGGGGTTGTGCTTGGGATACTCACCGGCACACTCACCGCTGCATTGACCGTTAAGACAGCGGGGACAACCGGCGGTGTCAGCATTGGCACTTACACCGGCATGGGATTCGGCGCGGTCCTGGGCGGGATGATCGGTATCTTGATCCCCACGTCCCTACGAATGAACGCCAACACACAAGGCATGCCCGTGCTCGATGCGCTGACTCTGAGTCGCTTTGAGACAGCTGTGTTCTTCTGCTTCTTCCTGTCCATTTTGGGAACAGCAGTCGGCGCCTTCGTAAGCGGAAGGAATTTCATCCCTAGAAAATTGGAAAAATAAAACTGGAGAGTCGATGCTAAAAATCATCCCGTGCAAAGATCACATTGAAGAACTCGTCCGCTTTGTCACCCGCCTCAACAGTGACGGGACACATCACATTGGCTTTTTCGGCGAAGGCGAAGCCGATATTCGCGCCTCACTGGCGGAATGTCTCATCCCAACTGCTGAGGGATTCATGCTGGCCTATGACGACGATCAACTCATCGGCGTATTCGGCGTGGATGCTGACTCAGAGATCAACCGCGTTTGGCTGTTCGGTCCGCTTGTGGAATATGAGGACTGGCACACAGTCGCAGACAAACTGTATGAGCAGGTCTTGTCCATCATTCCCGCAGGCATTCGGGATTACGATCTATTCTGCGACGAACAAAATATTCATTTGCAGGAATTCGCCGAGCGGCATGGCTTCCATTTGCGTTCTGAAGGTGCGGTGATGTCATTACTGCGAGAGAACTACACACCGACTGCAAAGAACCAGTCAACGATCATTTCATTTGACGAGAGTTTCTTCGGTCAACTTGAGCAGTTACACAAAACAATTTTCCCCAACGCTTATTTCACTGCCCGCCAGATGGTCGAAAAAATAAACGAGACACATCAACTCTTTCTCGCAATCGAAAACGACAACCCGCTCGGATACCACTTCTGCAAGATCGAACCCGAAGCGGAATCGGGTTACGTGGATTTCATCGGCACAGACTCCTCCGCACGCGGACGCGGCATCGGCGCCGACTTGCTCGCATCAGGTATACACTGGATGCTGTCCACGCCTTCGACAAAACGCATCGACCTGACGGTTAATGCGGATAATGTCCCTGCACGAAGTTTGTATACAAAGTTTGGCTTTATCACCGAAAGAGTCATGCGCGGGTATCGCAAACAGATTGCTTAACCACTGGAGATGTTGAAAAAGAAAACATGAAACCCGCCCTCGCATTCCCCTACAACGACCCCGATGGGACAATGCTCCCGCACTTACAATCCATTTTGCCTGACTTGAAAAATCATTTTGACCACGCCTATATTTCCCCGCCTCGTTCTACATTTGAGTGGCTTCAACAAAAGAACCTTTTCCTCGCCGACGATTTTTTCACCGTCTACCCTGTGGACGGAGAGAAAAGTGTCGGCGAACGTTTTGCGTACGTGTATCAACGCGCGGCGGAAGATGCACATCCCGAACAGATCGTCCATCTTTGTTATCCAGACCGCATGGCGTTTGCATTGGAAGGCGCATACCGCGACTCATTCCTCGCAGATATTGACTCGCTGATAGTTGACGACCTGCCGTTGATCTTTCATCGTTCTCCACTGGCATGGGACACGCATCCGCAGAACTATCGCAAACTTGAAGGAATCGTCACAACCGTTGGCATGAATCTCTTCGGGAAGGGATTGGATTATGCATGGTGTCATCTCGTGGTGCAGGCAAAACAATTGCGTGAGGTGATTCCGCTCACAACGAGACCCGATATCAGCATGGTGGCAGAGATGATCCTTCACATGCAAGCGGATATCAAAACCCGTGAAGTGGACTGGCTGGCATGGGAAGATCCGTTCATTTTTGGTCGAAATGCACAGGAACTCAAACGCGAACGCGAGAGTAGTTTGGATGAAACAAACAAGCGCCTGAACTACGTCCTACCCATGATCGAAATGCTGACAAGATTCTCAAAGAATGGAAGGAAATAAAAAAATGCCAGGTCTTGCTGTGATCGTTGCCGTGATCGAGGATGGGAAGGTTCTTCTTACAAAGCGTGAAGATTTTGAAGTATGGTGCCTGCCCGGTGGTGGCGTGGAAGAAGGTGAGTCACTGGCTGAAGCGGGGATCAGGGAAGTGAAGGAAGAAACAGGCGTGGATGTAGAATTGACGCGCTTGGTCGGGGTCTATTCAAGGATGGGTGGTAGCCCGCATGATGTCCACGCAGTGTTGTATGCCGCAAAACCAATTGGCGGGACATTGATGACACAGCCGAATGAAACAATTGAAGTTGTGTACTTTCCATTTGACAAGTTGCCCAATGAAATGCTATTCGGGCACAAAAAACGCATCAATGATGCGATCAACGATAGAAGCGGCATGTCTGTTCGGCAAGAGATCAAAATGCAGGATACAACAAATTACACCCGCAAGGAATTGTATGAAGCGCGCGACCGATCTGGATTAACGCGTCAACAATTTTATTTGGGGCGAATCACAAATGCAGAGGTCAACGAAGTTGTGGAAGTAGGTGAAGCATGAGTAAAGGATCACCGAAGTGGATCGAATGGGCACGCGAGATCTTTTCGCTGAGTCAGGCAGGGTTGGCGTACAGCGGGAATGAATTCGATATTGAACGCTATAAACGCTTGCAGGAAATTACTGCTGAGATGATCGAGAGTCAATCGGATGTTTCGAAAGAAACCGTCCTCAAAAGTTTCTCGATGCAAACAGGTTATGCCACACCGAAGATCGACGTCCGCGGTGCGGTGGTGCATGAAGGCAAGATACTTCTTATCCAGGAACGCATGGATGGCCGATGGGCCATGCCCGGCGGTTGGGCAGACCTTGGCAATGCGCCTGCGTCTGTGGCAGAACGTGAAGTATGGGAGGAAAGCGGGTATCGCGTGAAGGCGGAAAAGGTTGTGGCTGTTATTGATGCCAACCGCATCGAACCGATGGAGTTCTATCACGCGTTCAAGATCATCTTTTTGTGCAAACTCATCGGCGGCGAACCACAAGTGAGCTATGAAACACTGGCCGTGGATTTCTTCGACATGAACGATCTGCCTCCGCTATCCCTGTTTCGTACGAACGAGGATATGTTGCAGGAAGTGTTCGCGCACGTCAAAGACCCGTCCCGCCCGACGGCATTTGATTGATCGAATAAAAATTTACGTCTCGTAAGGTAATAAGAACACTAATCTCGCAAAGGTCTAGTGGTTATCTTTGCGTATTTGGTGGGCGTAGCGGATCAACCAAATATAGCCCGAGAGACAGAATTAGGTGGTATAACAAGATATAGATTTGGTACATCCCCTCTGTTAGTGAAAGTGAAAACATGAAAAAATCAGAATTTGAACGTATTGTGACGGGCGCTTTTCGCAGTCTCGAGTCGAAACACGGGTTTAAGATGGGGTCAGCTGTTTATTCCCCAAAAAACTGCATGATCCAGTATCTTAACGCCACCACCGATGTGACTTTGCATTACGAACTGGGCAGAGAGCCTTGGCTTGATATCTCAGATATCAAGAACGCCGAGAATAAATCCACATTGGGTTGGTTGCTGGTCGAGCGCGGCGTACAAAAAGCACCTGCACCGTCCGATGCCTTCCGCTCCACACAGTTAGCAGACGACCAACTGGCAAGCGAACTTGAGAAAAAAGTCCAGCAATTGATCGAGCATGGCAGTGACCTCATGAAAGGGGATTTCTCCCTCATGCCCAATTTACAGAAACGCGCAAAAAAATACGCGCTTGATTGCGAACGCTTCATCGCCATTCACAAAACAAAATAGATGTACCCGTTATTCCGTAACCTTCTTTTCCGCCTCCAACCCGAGGATGCACATCACATTACCTTAAATGCATTGAGTCTTGCGGGGAACTTTCCACCTTCCCGTTGGGTTTTGCAAAAAGTATTCCAAGCCCCACCCAAACCTGTGCAGATATTTGGGTTAACATTCAAGAATCCGGTGGGGATCGCCGCCGGGTATGACAAGGACGCCCTCGCCATCAATGGTCTCTCGGCTATGGGCTTCGGCCACGTGGAAGTGGGAACGGTCACACCTCGACCACAAACTGGGAACCCGAAACCGCGTTCTTTTCGGCTGTTAGAGGATGAGGGCGTTATCAATCGCATGGGTTTTCCCAGCCGTGGTTCGGAATTTGTGCAAATGCAATTGAACCCAACCTTACGCGCGGGATGGTTCGAACGAACCTTTGGCATTCAACCCCGCAGTGAAAAATATAAAAAGGTTGTCGTTCGCAAAGGTGATGTAGTTCTGGGGGTCAACATCGGTAAGAACAAAGAGACGCCCAACGAATCCGCTGTGTTAGATTATCTTGAACTGTTACAAAACTTTGCACCCTATGCTGATTACATCGCTATCAACATCAGTTCACCGAATACCGTCGGCCTGCGTCAATTGCAGGGACGCGAAGCCTTGAACGGATTGCTGACTCAACTCCATGCGCAACGTCAACTCGAAGAGAAAAGACTGGAAAAGAAACTCCCGCTTCTCGTCAAGCTCGCGCCTGATCTGACCGAATCAGAATTGGATGATGCGATCGGCGTCATCATCGATACCGGCATGGACGGAGTCATCGCCACGAACACAACACTGGCCCGCGAGGGGTTGAAGTCCATACATCAGAGTGAAACAGGCGGGTTAAGCGGGAGTCCGCTAACAGTTAAGAGTGAAGCGGTTTTGAGTCGCGTTGTAAAACTGGTCAATGGAAAAGTACCGATCATCAGCGTGGGCGGCATCATGAGTCCCGATGATGCAAAGAAAAGACTCGCCTTGGGAGCGAGTCTCATTCAGATGTATACGGGGTTGGTCTATCGTGGGCCCGGCTTGGTTCGCGAGATTATAAAAAGTTTATAACTACTGTGCGGGGCGCAGGGCAGGCTGCGGAGCTTCTTTAGGATTCTTGAAGAAATCTCCCGGCAGAGGGAGCGGCTTGAAGATCGCGCCAGTTCCCAATTCGCCTGCAGGCACATAATATAACTGGTTCTTTGCGTTGGGGCCAAGGCCAAGATCCTGGAAGGCAAAGAGAATGTATGTGCCATCCGGGCTCCAGCGTGCATCACGGTAACAACAGGTCTTGTTGACGGGGTAAAGAAGAGTCGGCTTGTGCGTGATCCAGTTATAGAGATAGAACTCTCCCCAACCACTGTTCCTTCTTTCTGTGTTGAACGCGAAAAGATCATTTCCATCCCAGTCAAAATCCGTCAGCACGCGGGTCTGATATCCCACTGGTACAAAACGAGAACCGGGGAAATTATCTTTCTGATCGATCTTTGATGGATCACAGGCGGTCACATCAAGAACCATAATCTGTTCGGCGGCAACCAATGTATCGCCACTCACACCCTTGTATAACCATGCAACAAGTTTATCGTCTGCTGACCAACGGGCTTCGCGCACGGCAAACGCGGCTTTGGTACCACCAAGCGGCAGAATGCAAGCCTTCTCTGCCGGGTCAAAAAATGTACCACGTGATTTGATGGTCTTCATGCGTTCGAGATCGAACGGTACAACAAAGATCTCATTGCTCATGGCGATCATCACTTGTTTGCCATCATGTGAAACGCGGAAGGCATCCAACGAAGCCGCAGAGTTAAAGCTAGTAAGTGTATCCACCACATCGGTTGATAACTTGTAATACTTGATCACTTTTCCGCTGAGGAACAGAATCGTATCATGGTCAAGCCATTGCAAGTCGTTCTTGGTGGCACCATCAAAGGTCAGTTGCTTGGGGTCTGAACCATCTACATTGATCAGCCAGATCTCGTTATTGGAAACCAGTGCGATCTTGTCCGCGCCGCCCAGAACAGGTAGTTGCGGGGCAGCCGGCGTATCCGTAGCTGGAACAGGAGTGTCTGTAGGAGTTACGCTCGGCTCGACAGGCACAACTGGAGCTTCTGTTGACGGTTCGGATGTTGCCGTAACAGGCGCCGTTGTAGATGTAAGGACCGGCGCTTCTGTTTCTACGGGGCGGTTGATACTGTTAAAAATAAAGTATCCACCTCCAACGAGCACCAACACTACAACAAGCGGAATGATGATTGCCAACACATTGAAAGATTTCTTTACGGGTTGAGCACCAATCCGCGTGGCAGGCAGAGCGGCAGTTTTGGCCTTCATGGCCCGTGTGCGCATCTGCGTTTTGGTTTCTGGTTTATCGATATTCCGTAAAGCATCCACCATTTCAACAGCGGTGGCAAAACGATCGTTCTTGCTCTTGGCCATCGCCACCTGGATGATGTTCTCCACATCTGGAGGCAGGTTGGGGTTGGCATCAAGAATACGAGGCACTGGATCGGTAATATGTTTGATCGCGACTGCCATCGGGGTATCTGCTTCGTACGGTTGACGGCCTGTTAGCATTTCAAAAAGAATGATGCCAAGTGCGTAGATATCCGAACGTCCATCCACGCCTTCGCCGGATGCTTGTTCAGGCGCCATGTAGGCAGGTGTACCGATGATGCCGGAGCCGGTCACACTGCTAGCCTGAGATTGTGATAATTTGGCGATACCAAAATCGGAAATATACGGAGTGTCTTTAGAGTCAAAAAGGATGTTGCTTGGCTTCAAATCACGATGGACAATTCCCTTGGCGTGCGCTTCATCCATGCCAGGCGCGATCTGCCCCAAGATCCTTGCGGCTTCCTGAATGCTCATCACTTTGTTCTTGATGCGTTCAGAAAGTGAGCCACCGTTCATGTAACGCATAACAAAGTAAGGTTGCCCACCTTCATCCCCCACATCATACACCGGCACAATGGACGGATGTTCAAGCGAAGCAATGATCTTTGCTTCCCGCTCGAACCTCAACTTAAATTGAGGGTCTGAATGTAACAACTCGGAAGGCAAGACCTTCACGGCCACTTCACGCTCGAAGCGGGGATCGTATCCGCGGTAGACAGTTGCCATGCCTCCGCGTCCCAATTCTGACTTGATCTCGTAACGACCAATTTTTTCCGGTATCATAATATGTCTAGTATACCTATCCGCTGGGGCGAACGCAAGAAGGAAAGAATGGCAATTTACAATCAAAGACCACAAGGTACTTTTAGGCTAATGGTTTCGTAATACTCTCCCTTTTCCTTTTGTGGTATATTCCCGGTCACTATGGACGACAAGATCACAATTATTGAAGGACCTCCCCCTGTTTTTGAGGCCGTCAATGACGGCTGGGCACTGGGTTTGAACGAGAGCGCAAGTTTGTCGGTTCCCGCTTTAACACGACTGCGCACCTTTAACGGCCCCGCTCTGGTGGAACGGTGTTATCGGGCATGGAACGCAAAAACCCCGATCCACCTCTCCTACCGCAATGACATGGGTATGGAGCAATCGGCCCCCATTCTGGCGGCACGGAATGTGGAAACCCCTGACGGGCACGTACTCCTCCTGTGGGTCTACCTCGACCACGAAAAGGTGGAATACGAACTGGATACAGGCGAAGACGATACTGACGAAAGTGATACAGAATAGATGACAGACCGGGCAACCCCCGGTCTGTTCTTTTCTATCCAAGCTTGTAAAGTTTACAAAATAGTAGTCATTCATCATATTGACTTATGTCTGACAACTATGATAACGTTAAGAGGCGGTTTTCAATCTTATAGGAAATATTGCAATGGTTTTGTGGACGACATAAATCCAGGCAAAAGCGGGCACCCGTTCCGGAGTGCCCGTTTATATTTTCACCAACCTTCAATCAACCACTTATAGGAGAAAATAAAAATGATAGGTCAAATCAATGCGTTTGAACTGGCGCAGAAGCAGTTTGATCGAGCCGCCGAAATGCTCAACCTCGATCCGGGCGTACGGGAGGCCTTACGCTGGCCGATGCGGGAATATTCCTTCCGCATCCCCATCCGCATGGACGATGGCTCCGTCAAGGTCTTTCAGGGATTCCGCGTCCAACATAACGATGCGCGTGGACCCAACAAGGGCGGCATTCGTTTCCATCCGGCCGAAACCCTCGATACTGTGCGCGCCCTCGCCACATGGATGACTTGGAAATGCGCCGTTGCCGATATCCCCTTGGGAGGCGGTAAAGGCGGCGTCATCTGTGACCCGGCTACCTTATCCGATGTGGAAAAGGAACAGATCTGCCGAGGCTGGGTCGGTGCCATGTGGAAAAATATCGGCCCACGCAACGATGTCCCTGCACCTGATGTTGGTACCACTCCGCAAATGATGGGCTGGATGATGGATGAATACTCCCGCCTTGTTGGCCAATATTCGCCGGGTGTATTTACCGGTAAACCTGTCGGCAGTGGCGGCTCTGAAGGCAGAACCGAAGCCACAGGCTTTGGCGTCATTTATCACATCCGTGAGGCGCTCAAACACCTGAAGATCGATTCCACAAAATCCATTGCGGCCATTGAAGGCTTTGGCAACG
The DNA here is from genome assembly GCA_016721115.1 of Candidatus Defluviilinea proxima. Lineage (NCBI taxonomy): Bacteria > Bacillati > Chloroflexota > Anaerolineae > Anaerolineales > Candidatus Villigracilaceae > Candidatus Defluviilinea > Candidatus Defluviilinea proxima. Next base: position 1,066,883 of record JADKIW010000001.1, on the reverse strand, counting down.
TAGCGCAATATGCCGCGATCGGTTTTATCGAATTATTGGGCGGCACAGTGGCTTGCGTTTCCTGTTGGGATCGCCACAATAAGAAATCGTACACCTACAGCAAGAAGGGCGGCATTGACCCGCGCTACCTGCTTTCCATCACTGACCAATACGGCACCATCAATCGCAAAGCCGCTGAAGAAGCAGGTTACATTGTGGAAGACGGCGAAGCGTGGATCACCAAAGAAGCCGACGTGCTCATCCCGGCCGCCATCGAAGGTCATGTCAATGCAGAGACCGTACAGAAGATGTCGAGTCGCGTTAAAGTCGTTGCTGAAGGCGCGAACGGCCCCTGCACCATCGAAGCCGACAACTTCTTCAAAGCCAACAAGATCTTCAACATCCCAGACTTCTTGTGCAACGCTGGCGGCGTGACAACGTCCTACTTTGAACAAGTCCAGAACGATATGAACTACTACTGGACTCACGACGCCGTCCTCGAACGCCTCGACACCAAAATGACTCTTGCGTTCAATGCGGTCCTCCAAACCAGCATCGAAAAAGATGTCTACATGCGCGACGCGGCCTACATGGTCTCGATCATGCGTGTGGTCAAAGCCATGGAATTGCGCGGCTGGCTCCACGGCAGTTGGTAAGACTCATGAATCAAAAAGACGCGTCCATCACGGGCGCGTCTTTTTATTTGGATAAAGAACCGCTTCACACTTAACGGAAAGTTGATTCAGTCTCAAAAAATATTTTCCACTCTCAAGCTTTTTTCTGCTTGCTCAACAACGCCATTGTGATCCCACTTAATATCAATACGCCAGCGATCAACAACCTCGCAGAGACATGCTCCGCAAGGAACAATACACCACCCCACGCCGCGATCACCGGCACAGAGAGTTGGACCATGGCCGCACGTGTTGTTGTTAAACCACGCAGCGCCGCATACCAAATCACGTAACCTACACCTGATGCCAATGCACCAGATACTACCGCATAAAAAATTCCATTTGAAGAGATAAGAATATTCTTGAAAGAGATCGCCAATATGACCAAAGCCATTGGCACTGCATAGACAAAATTCCCAGCCGTAACCGCCAGCGGATTTTGTAACCCACGACCGCGTATAGTGTAGAAGCCCCACGCAATCCCAGCGATGGTCATCAGTGTAGAACCAAGTAATGAAGGGGCTTTGATACCGGGAAATACAAGATACACCAACCCGCCCAAGGCAAGGAACAACCCTACCCACTCCCATGGCTGTGGACGTTCGCCGCATCGCAAAGCAAAGACAAGCATTGTGATCTGCACACTTCCGAAAAGGATCAATGCTCCGGTACCAGCGCTCAAATTTCGATACGCAAACGAAAAGGTGAGCGCATATAAAAACAAAAACGCGGCAGAAAACCAACTGCCGCGCAACACAGGCTGTTCATTTTTTCTTTGCAAGCTGGCAATGATGAACAACATCATCGCGCCAGATACCAGTCTCACCGTGGTGTAACTGACCGGGTCAATAGCGTTTTGCCCCAATGCCACCCTGTTCAGCAACGAATTCGATGCAAATGCGATCATCGTCAACATTGTGAGCAGAATCGTCTGGGACAACTTCACTTATGTCCTTCCAAACAGACGACTCCCTGCGGCCCCACCGTCGCATCATGGACAGTGCCAGCGGGCAGATCGAGTCGGTCACCGGCTTTGAGCGTCAACTTCTGTCCGAGTTCGGGGAGGCCAAATGTAATCGAACCACGCACAACATAAATGACCTTATCGAAGGAATGCGTGTGTGCCGCATACACATCATGAGGGCCGTTCGACCACACATACGGGTCCATGCCTTCATTTGCATACAATTGTCTCAGCGTGGATTCGGTCGGTGTTGCTGAATCAGGCCAGGGGGTGACTTGAGGCGTTTTCATATCTGTTCCATCAACTCAATTCGGTTTCCGAATGGGTCAAAGATGTGCACACGGTTGTATCCATCTAAAGGAGGTTGAGAGTTATCGATCTCAAAACCCGCGCGTTCTATTTTTTCAAGCATCGCAGAGAGGTCGGTCACAATGAATGCGGTGTGCGCTTTGCGCGCGGGATGAAAATCTTTTTCGATGCCGATATGAAGTTGCACAGCATCCGATTGAAACCATGCGCCACCATTTTGGGCAAGCGCAGGCGGCTTGGGGATTTCGGTAAAGCCAAGCACGTTGACATAGAACGAGCGCGCCTTATCCTCTTCGCCGGAGGGAATGGCGATCTGTATGTGGTCAATGGATGTGATCTTCATATTTACTTATGGTTCTACTGGATACCCTGCATCGATCCAGGCTTGCAGGCCGCCGAGAAGAGGAGTGACTTTAGTGTATCCATTATGTAAAAGGTCGAACGCCGCACGGGCGCTTGTATGTTCACTTTGTCAGGTACAGTACGTAATGATCCATTTGTTCTTATCGAGTTTCAGGTTTGCCGTATTGCTCGACATATCGGCGAGCGAAATGAAGATCGCCCCAGCAATGTGTTGAGCATCATAAGCTTCCTGGCTTCGCACATCCACAATGATCGCAACACCGGCATCAAACGCGGCTTTGGCGTTTTCCACGGTGACGCGCGGCACATCGGCATCAGTAAGAGGCAGGTTGTTCGCCGGTGCTTTAGTCGGCAATTTTGTAGACGGAAGAGTTAGTTCTTCTATCTGAGTTGGGATAAAGTTTGTATCCGGTGCGGGCGTAGCAGTTGCGACGCTACAAGCTGTCACAAAAAACATAACGAACGCCAGGAGAACACTTTGTGTTTTTCTCATGATGCGCTATAGCTCGCAATATCGTTCCACACGCTTGCCGATGATGGCGATGCTATCTTCCCAGAATTTGCGCTTGCGAATATCAATGCCAAATCGTTCAGCGAGGTCAGCCGCACTGGCTTCACCAGTGGAGGCAAGCAAGGCTTTGTAATCATTCACAAATTCATCGCCGTGCTTCTGGTAAATGGCATACAAGCCCGTGGCAAAGAGCAAACCGAACGCATATGGATAGTTATAGAACGAGAGACCAGTGTAATAGTAATGAGGTTTCCAGGTCCACATGTATTTCTGGAGATAGCGTTCATCGAGGCCATCACCATACGTAGCTTTTTGTGCGCACTCCATGATCTCGCAAATTTCGTCAACGGAGAGTTCAGCTTTTTCACGCCGCTCGAAGACTTCCTTCTCGAACAGGTAACGTGAGTAAATATCCACTACGATCTGCGATGCACCGTTGAGCAGACCTTCCAACACGGCCAATTCTTCTTGTGGATCTTTTACCTGTGCAAGCACTGCTTCTGTGACGATGGTCTCACAGAACGTGGATGCGGTTTCGGCCAATGTCATCGGCGTGATCTGTTGCAACGGCGTCTTCTCGAATTGATAGGCACACTCATTATGGAAGGCGTGACCAAGTTCATGCGCAATGGTCGAGAGCTGATCCTGCGAACCATCAAAGTTGACAAAGATACGGCTTTCCTTCACAGCCTGCACTTCCATACAAAAGCCGTTACTGCCTTTGCCTTCGCGCATCTCGGCATCGATCCAATTGTTATTGAAGGCACGTTCTGAGAATTTGCGGAGTTCAGGTGAGAATTTTTCGAACGCATTCAAAACGAAGTCACGCGCTTCTTCATAGGTGTAACGAGTGTCCGCCTTGCCAACCGGAGCGAAGACATCCCACCAAGCCAGCTTGTCCTTGCCGATCAACTTCGCCTTGTGCTTGAAGTATTTGCGGAACAATGGGAAGGATGCTTCCATCGCGCCGAGCATGGCTTCCAAAGTTTGATGGTCGATGCGGGCACTGTCCAGTGACGAATGGAGCGCGTCTTTTCTACCCCGACGCTTGTTCAGCGTAATGACTTCACCCTTCACCCCATTGAGACAAGCCGCCAACGTATCGCGGACAGAGTCCCAGGCTTTGATCTCGGCATCATACGCGCGGTGACGAACATCTTCGTCGGCATGAGTCCGCAAGTTGATGAGGGCAGGCGCGGGTAATTTCTCGGCTTTACCATCCAGTTCAAAGTTCACGGAGACCTGTGAAACCGTTTTACTGCGCAGTTTGTTCCAAGCGTTGCCACCACTCAAGCTGAGTTCCGCCGCCAACGCCTCTTCCGACTCACTCATCAAATATTTGCTTTGCTCAGCGGCTTCCTTCAACATGAACTTATGCGCTTTGGCAGATGCACTATATTCCAGAGATGCATCCAAGGCTGGCGCGATCTTTCCAAGCCAGGCCTTGAGTTGCACATCAAGGTTTTGCAAGGGCAGGTTGGCCTGTTCAAATTCGGAGTTGGTCCGCGCGGCGAGTTGGTCGCGTGAATCGGTGGAAACGAAAGAATGGATGTACGGGTCAATCGTAAGGGACAGTACATACGCTGAATTGAATCGATCCACCACTTCGCCAACGATCGTACCAAGATGGCCTGGCGGGGTGTTCACATCGGTCTTGCTGACAACCTCAACAAAGTAATCGCCTAAATCAGCGACTTGCTTTTTGAAATCTTCCACTGCGGCTTTGAATTCTTTGGAATCAAGCGATGGATAAACGTTGGTTAAGTCCCAACGTGGGGCTGGAATGGACATATAAACTCCTTATACATGGGGTAGCGCAAGTATATCAAAATCAATATGTTCGACACCCCGCTGGAGTATTGTTCGTCAACGGCAGATAAATGTGGGAATGTTCGACTCTCTCAACATGTAATCGAGCGCGCTCCCCACAAAGACTTGTTCCAAAATGGAACCGCCGTGACTTCCCATAAGGACCAAGTCCACCTTCTTTTCGCCGGCAGTTTGCTTCAAAGAGTCCATGGCGCCTTGCTCGCTGAGAATATATTCCGCTTCCACTTCATGGAATTCAAGATAACGACGGACGTAATCCTGCGCATCTGCTTTGACCTTGGAACCATCGAGAGCGGTGTACACGATCAATTCGGTCTTCCACATTTCTGCGAGGTACGTTGCGATGAACAACGCTTCCTTAGAAAGGTCAGTGCCGTCATACGCAAGCAAAGCACGCCCAAACTGCGTAGCCTTCTGCGGGACAGTCAACAACGGGCGCGATGAATTCGCGATGATCGTACGGAATGGGGATGTCAATGCTGAAACACCGGCGCCCGGCGGGTTCATGATCTTCACAACGATCAAGTCCGTCAGCACGGCACGTTCACAGATCCTTTGTGTAACATCGCCGATATCTATGGCAAGGCTTCCCTCCACACCGGCATCCTTGCAGGCTTGATCGAAACGCACCTTGATGCGCTGTGCATCTTCGCCTTCAGCGTCATCTTTTGTAGACACAATGTGCAAGCCGTGCAATTTGGCATCCTCACGCCGGGCAATGACAACGGCCTGATCGAACGCATCCCAACTCTCTGCATATCCGCTCAAAGGGACGAGAATATCAGCGAAGAGGTGATCGGTGTAACGTGTAACAGTACGGGCCTTGCGCCAATTGCCGGGTTCGGTCTTGACGCTTCTTTCTAATATCAAATCTGTTGCAGCGATATCAGACTGGACCTCCCACCCAAGCTCATCCTGAATGGCGGCGCGGTTTTCCGAGATCCATATGTATAGGTCTGTGATGGTACGACCGGGGAACCAATGCAACAGGCCTCGGTCACGAATGGCTTCAGCGAGGGGAATAAACATTGTGTCGTACCAGTATACGGCGGCGTCCTGAAGCGATACTGTCACATCCTGTTTGCCTTGCTCTTGCAACATGTACTGACATACATCGATCTGGCCGATCAACTTGTCATATTGACAACAGGATGTGACGCTTAAATCTACATTTGGGCGCGACTCATTCAAACGTGTAACACTTAGAAAATCGACGTACTCGGCCTTGATGATAAGGTCATCGGGTTTGACATCGGGCGTGAGTGTAATGTCGGTTTGAAATTCAATGATATGCGCTTCAATGGATGGGAAGCCCTCCTGCCGCGCAATGGATACGCGATGGTTGCCATCCACTACGAAATACACCTCCCCCACTTTATATACTTCAATGGGCGGCAATCCAGAGCCATCTTCCATGGCGGCTTTGACACGCACCCAGCGCTCCTGATCTTCCATGCGGCACGGCAGAAAGGTACGTGTGAAATCAGTGTAACGGCCCACACTTCCCACAATGGCGTTGAGGGGAATATGCTGAATACCTCGCTCCGTGCGGGCACGTAACTTCAATTTTTCGGCGACTTCTTCATAAGAAAGGAGCTGATTCGACTTGCCGGTGACACGTGCCAGCACTTCCTGTATGGAAGCGCGTTGTTGTGCGGACTGAAAATCCTGAATGGCGGCCTGGAGACGGTAAGGATTATCGGGCATGAAAGATAGACCTTTTCTGGAATGAGTATACTGGTAATGTAACTGTTATTCAAGCGGGAAACTATTCCGCTTGTGTTTTCGTCATAAAAACTATACAATGATTTTGAACATCGGAGGTACTCATGAAACAAGATCGGTTTTTGACAGGTATTTTGATAGGAATCGGGGCATTAGTAGTGATCGCTCTCGTAGTCTTCTTCACAAGGAAAGACACCCAAACATATATTGGAGAAGATACACCTGAGGGCGTAGTGCATAACTATGTGTTGGCCATATTGAACAAGGACTACGAGAAAGCCTACGGCTACCTCGCCGACCTTGAGTACAAGCCAACCTACGAAGAATTCCACCGTCCGTTTTTGAACGGGTACGTAAATCCGGACACCACAGCTGTAGATGTAGGCCAATCAGAGATCAGCGGCGATGACGCCTCGGTGGAAGTTTCGCAGATCTACAACCAAAGCGACCCATTCTCCTCTGGTTATCGTGATACACAACGCGCTATTCTCGTAAAACAGAACGGCTCATGGAAGTTGTCTTCGATGCCCACCTATAACTTCTGGGATTACAGCTGGTATCAAGAAGTGCCGAAATAATTCCGCGCTGAGCGGAGTAAATGGCACTCGTAACGCCATGAACATAGTTGATGCCCTTCGACTGTGCTACGCTCCGCTCAGGGCGGAAGGAAAAATATTATGAAATCTATTCGTCGTCTTTACTTTTACCTCGTTGCGTTCATCAGCATTGAGATCGTTGTGTGGGGGCTGGTCGGTTTGCTTCGCTCGATTGTGGATCAAACGATTTCAGGTGGGGCCGATGCGTTAGCAACAGCGTTGGCATTGATCCTTGTAGGTGTACCTATCTTCCTTATTCATTGGCTGTGGGCGCAACGCGTCTCTGCGCGTGAAGAGGAAGAGAAAGAAGCCGCCATTCGCGCGGTCTTTCTGTATGCCATATTGCTTGGCACCCTCATTCCCGTTGTACAAAACTTTTTGTCGTTCATCGACCGTGCTCTCGTGCAAAGTACAGGGCTTGGTATAGCGCGCGCCTTTAGCATCTTCCGTGAACAGACTCTCGCCGATAACCTGATCGCCATTCTCATGAATCTGGTGGTCGCGGCCTATTTCTGGAATGTTCTGCGCGGTGAATGGACAACACTACAAGATAAAAAGAACTTCTCTGAAGTTCGCCGTTTATATCGCTACATTTGGATGCTCTATGGCCTGTTGATGACAATCTTTGGTGCACAACAAATTTTGCGTTTCCTCTTTTACATCCCCGGTGATATTTTGGGAGAGATGGGACGTGAGGTGGTCGTCAACGGAACTGCCTTGCTCCTCGTTGGCACTCCGGTGTGGGTGTACTCGTGGCGCATCATTCAGGACTCGTTGGCTGATCCAGCGGAAATGGGCTCGAACCTACGCCTCGGCATTCTCTACGTCCTTGCCCTGGGTGGTGTCATCACCGTTGTAACCACATCGGTGCTGGTGGTAGATACCATTGTCACACGCTTGTTCGGCGCAGATTGGACCGCACAATACTTCGTGCAACAACTTGGTGGACCCATCTCGGTCGGTGTGCCGCTAGGAATGATCTGGGCATACTATGGATATTGGCTGAACCGTCACATCGAAGCGGTTGGTGATAAGGTTCGTCAGTCAGGGATGAAGCGCTTGTATAACTACATCCTTGCGTTTATTGGGTTGGTCGTTTCGTTCATCGGCGTTGCAACCCTGCTCGCGTTCATCATCGACATGACAACCAGCGAGTCCTATTTGATAAGCGCTGGAGCCCGCTCTGGATTGGCTTTTGCCATTTCGATGTTGGTGGTTGGCTTACCGCTTTGGTTGCTAACCTGGCGGCCCATGCAAGCTGAAGCTTTGGCACAAGGTGAATTGGGCGATCACGCGCGGAGGTCAGTGCTTCGCAAGACTTATTTATATCTTGCGTTGTTTACCTCTGTCATTGGCGGGATGGGCACAGCGGTGGGTTTAGTCTATCAACTCATCCGCGTTGTGTTAACCGGTAACACAGGAAGTGATTTCCTAAACACACTGCTCAATCTTATTCAGGTGTTGTTCCTGTTCGTCGTGGTACTCATCTATCACTGGAATGTTTTGCGAGCAGATGGCACATCCACAGCGAATACGTTGGCTGAAAAACAAAGTGCATTCTCGGTATTGATCGTCGACTCAGGGAATGGGATCGTGGATGCGATCAAAGCCGCGTTGATAAAATCTGGAGCGAAAGTTCAGGTGACGGTCACAACTCCTGACAAACAACCGGAAGGGACTTTCAGCGCAATGATCGTGAGCGGTGCGGTGACAGTAGATGCCCCAGCGTGGATCAGGTCATTTAGCGGGAACAGGATCATCGTCCAGAATGAAGCGCAGAATCTCGTGTGGGCAGAGGATGCGGCGCAGGCGGCAGAATCAGCGCAGAGAATGGCCGAGGGGCAGGAAGTCCAAATAAAGAAACAAACGCGTTCAGGGTGGGTAATAGTGGTATATGTGTTCGCGGCGTTGTTCACATTGCAACTGTTATTCCTGTTGCTGGTATTTGGGATTTCGCTGGTTACTGGGTTCTAAATTCAGTAGGTCACGCTTGGTTTCGGTATGTGGCGCTTTGCGCCACTACTCAACCACCGAAGCGTGACCTACTTGTTTTAATGATGTAAAATAAGAGGGTTATTCATTAACGAGGAGACGCACCATGAAAGTGACTGTCCTTCAAGAAAATTTAGCCCGTGGTTTGGGAACCGTTTCAAAAGCCGTCTCGCCGCGCAGTACATTGCCTGTGTTGGCGAATGTGTTGATCGCATCAGACGAGGGACGCCTGCGCCTCTCGGCCACGAACCTTGAATTGGGAATCACCTGCTGGATTCCCGCCCGTATTGACGAGGAAGGTTCAACGACCGTGCCTTCGCGTACGTTCAACGACCTGGTGAGCACACTGCCGAGCGATCAGGTGATGTTGAAGCTCGATGTAAAGACACAAACCTTGAATGTGCGCGGTGGTACATCCACAAACGATATCAAGTGCATTGATGCACAAGAATTCCCGCCGTTGCCCGTGCCTGATCTCGATGGTGCGGTGCAAATCAATTCTGGTGACTTTCGCGAGATGATCCATCAGGTGGTGTTCGCCGCATCAACCGATGAGGCACGCCCTGTGTTGATGGGTGTACTCGTGCAAGTAGAAAAAGACAAGTTGACAATGGCCGCCGCAGACGGATTTAGACTCTCCGTCCGAAAAGCGGTTCTTTCCACGCCCGTGCCTGCTCCGGTTTCGGCGATCATCCCAGCTCAAGCTTTGAAAGAATTGGCACGCGTGGCCGGTGATGGCGAAGAGCCGATCTACATGGTGTTACCCAAGGGACGTGGTCAGGTGGTCTTCCGCGTGAAAGATGTGGAAGTTGTGTCACAGTTGATCGATGGTACATTCCCTGATTTCAATCAGATCATCCCTCGCTCTTACAAGTCACGCACTTTGGTCTCAACCGCTTCGTTGCTGAAAGCATGCAAGCAGGCTGAGATCTTTGCGCGCGAAGGCTCGAATGTGGCACGTTTCAATATCAAGAGCGCGCAGGGCGAATTACAACCCAGCGAAGTAGAAATCTCTGCTACATCCGAAGAGACCGGCAAGAACGAAACCATCGTCGAAGCAACAGTGGATGGCGGCGGGTTGCTGATCGCGTTCAACGTGAAGTTCTTGCGCGAAGCGTTGGAAGTGATTCGAACCCCCAACGTTGCGCTGGAAACGTCCGCGCCGAATGCGCCAGGTGTGGTCAAACCTGTAGGTGAGGATGATTACCTGCACGTGATCATGCCGATGCATCTAGGTTAGTCCACTAGTCGTTAGTCTGTTAGTCAAAAGAAGAAGCGCCTTGTCGTAAAGACAGGGCGCTTTTGATTTGTGCTGTAACTAGTTCTCTACGCTTTTGGCAATATAACCTTGAGGGTTGTCCCTGTACCAAGACCTTCAGACTCGGCCCAGATCTTTCCACCTTGTACTTCGATCAGACCTTTTGCGATGGTGAGACCAATGCCAAGGCCGCCATAGTGACGTGTGTTAGGAGGTTCGATTTGATAGAACTCTTCGAACACTTTTTGTAGTTTGTCCGTGGGAATGCCGATGCCATTATCTTGTACCCAAGCCATAACTTTGTCACCTTGTTGCACTGCGCCAATAACGATCGCTTTCCCTTCAGGCGAAAAGCGGATGGCGTTGTTCAACAGATTTACAAATGCCAATGTTGTCTTTTCCTGATCCACGTTCACGTAGATGGGATCATCGCCGAAAGCATAGGTCAATTCCAGATTACGTCTTGCGGCAGAATACAAAATCTCATCACAGGCGAAATTCAAAACATCCTGAATAGAAATCTTTTGCGGGCGTAACTGCATCTCGTCTGCTTGCAAGAGAGTCAGGTTATTCATTTGGTCGAGCAACGACCGCATCTGTGATGCCGCATTCAGCACTTGTTGCGCGTGATCAGAAAGTTCGCCTTGGGCATCCTGCTGTAAAAAGGTCGCATACCCGATAATGATACCTAATGGGGTCCGCAGTTCGTGTGAAGCTAAAGCAAGGAAGTTGCTCTTGATGTTATTGGTTTCCCTGACCTTTTCCAAAGCCAGTTTTGTTTGGCGTAATAACCGCGCGTTATTAATCGCAATGGCAGCATGCGCGGCAGTGACGGAAAGGATCGCTACATCGCGGTCTGTGAATTCACCTTCACGTTTATTGATCGCTTCCAACACGCCCATCGTCCGATCTTTTATAGGCATGGGAACACCGAGCAACGTCCGTGTTTGGAATTTGACTTGATCGGAAACGAGGGAATAATGGCGCGGGTCCTGCTCCACGTTATTTAGGATCATCGGCTGATTCGTACGGAAGATCGTCCCTGCCAGACTGTTCTCGATAGGCACAGGGATCTTTGCCAGCTCCGCCGGGTCTGAACCCGTGGCTGCGGCAAAATACAAACGCGGATTCTTTTCGTCATACAACAAGATAGATGACGCTTCACAATCGAGAAGTTCCGTTGCGGTGGCGGTGATTTGCTGAAGCAATTGGTCGAGGTCAAGTGTGGAGTTGAGCGTGACACTCAATTCCACAAGACGTAATAATTGATTCTGCCGCCCTTCCAAATCGCGAAGTTTTCCAGTGTTTGTATTCATGGATATAGTCTACCGATTTTAGGGACAATATTCAAGTATCAGTTTTATTTCAATATTTCGTAAACAATAAATCTTCGGTTTTCGTAAACGTTCTTTAGAGGAATCCCACACTCATCTATTTGATCGGGCAAGATTTGGCTATTGTCCCATTTTTTATGAAGGGATACATAGTCTCCATCACGCAGGTAACGACATTCGATCACTCGCATGGAATATCGCCCCGTGAACAAACTCATGGCGCGTGGCTTGAAGAAAACAACGACGCTGTCAGGCGATGTATTGTCTCTGATGAAGTTGAACATTTCATCGCTGTATGCATCGAACGGACCAGCGCTATCCCTGTTTGCTCGCAGGTTTGTGTATGCACCTACGCTTGATATAAAGAGGAACACAACGGACACAACAATCCAAAAAGTATAAAAGATCGTTGTCCCGGTTTTGCGAAGAGATATTGGCAGACGGGCAATCGATGTCTTCATTCCCGAAAACACAAAATACACGTATATGGGCAACAACGGAAAGATAAACCTCTCTCCCTGCCAAAAGGGCCAGGTGATAAGAAAGAGCATCCAGATAACAAAGAAAAAGAGCAAGTGCTTGTCATCCTTCCATGTTGTCCATGCGCCGATCAAGAAGAAGATAACAGTGACCCAATACAATATTTGCCAAGCCCAATGGTCACCGAAAAAAGAACTAAATAAAACTGCATACCGCCCGACAAACTCTATAACAGTCTTTAATTGAAATGCACCGTATTGCGCAAAATAAGATCCGCCCTCACCGGGAAACAACAAGGCCGTGGTCAACCACACCAACGCAAATGTAAACGTAATAACGAGTACATGTTGAACAAGCATCTTAATGTTGTTCAGGTCACTCTTATTCTTTCTTGCATTCCACGTGAGTGCTACGATATAGCCAGGCAAAAGTAATATCCCTTGTTTGCGGATGAAGAAAGCAAAACCAATAGAGAGTCCGATCCAGATGGAACCAGCTACTGTGAATCGTTTGTCCCTTGATAGGAACAACAATGTCAATGTTGAGAAAAACAGAAAGGGTATATCAGAGACAATGTAATCGAGAAAGCCGATCAGCATCGGGTTGAAAGCGAATAAGGAAACAATGAGCAGGCTTTCGGTCGGAGTGAAGCGGCTCTTCATCCAAAAATATAAACAAACTAAAAAACCAGCGAAGAAGAACAATGCGGGCAATTTCAAAACAATGGGGTGTACACCGCGTAAAAGATATGCGGGAACAAGGATTAGTGGATATCCCCATGGATAAGCAATTGGCCCAATATATCCAAAAGATTTATTCACGGTAAATGCATTGTGTTGCATAAACGTTTGTATCGTGCCATTAGAAACACTTTGCGCCTGCATAATGTAAGATGCAAAATCATCGCCCCAATCCTGTCCACGGGTAAGTGTTGCCAACCCAAGCGCAAGACTCAATAGAATAATGACAATCAAAATTGGATTGCGTATTGTTTGCATGTTTCAATTGTATCGTTAATGGAAATAGAACATATGTTCTGTTTTGTGCAAATAAAAATATCCGCCCATTTACGAGCGGATATAAAACACGTTTCGAACTTATCTGTTGTTTGATACAGCTACGACAAAGTTTATCCCATCTGAGGCATAGACCGTGCACGACGTGCTTGTTCTGTTAAAGGTCGTTTAGCAACGATGGTGATTTTGCCACTACCTTCAGGCGTAAACACATTGATCACTTCCCACCCTTCTTCGCCCCACTCATCCAACGTAGACTGTACGATTTCATCTTTTGTTCCAAACATGCTACCAATCGTTTGAACACGATATTCCCATTTTTTGATTTCATCGTTCATTTCAATCTCCTATAAAGCGAGTAATACATGTAAGACGATATCAGCAGAGAAATGCGCAATCATCGCAGATTCAAGTCCGCGAGTTTGATAGAGCCAGCCAAAGATGACGCCGCCAACTGCGTTCAGCACCACGGTACGAACCACAACAAGCGTTGTAAGTGGAACAAGTGTTGATACAGCAGGCAAATGCCCAAGACCGAACAAAATTGCCGCGAGAATGTTAGCAACCCAAAAGATGGTATTTGTCGGTTTGCCTTCGGATGTCTTGCTGATGAATGAACCAAGCCACGCCAGCAAAGACATGACAAACAGCCGCAACAGAATCTCTTCGCCAATGCCGCCGTAGAATGATGCAAGGAATCCTTTCCACACTGCGGGTTGTGTAGTTAGATTTAGCGCGTTGGCTTTATCACCAAGTTCCTGTACCAACATGGGTTGAAAGATAAAACCTAAACCGATGATAAAGAGCGATGCGACGATTCCAAGTCCAACACTAATGGGCAGGATGGCAGAGAATTTGTCAGCATAGGATTCGCCGCTCGCAACTGAGTCAAGTATCGGTGATGAAAGACCGATGCGCTCCATCAGAATCAATCCAATGAAAATGAGGACGGCAAAGAGAATGCCAGTTTGAAGAGTCTGAAGTGCAATCAGCGCAGGAAGTGATATGGGTAGGTCAAGTTGTGTGATAAGTCCCGATTGCAATTCCAGCGAATAAGGTAGTACAGCTAATGTGGCGAGAATCGCCGCAAGCCATAAGATAAAAAAGATTTTCCAGTTAATGAATGTTTTCATATTGTCTCTTTTGTTTCACGTGAAACGGAGCAGGGGGAGCCTGCTCCGTTTTTGGTTATGCCTTTGATTCTCTTTGATACAACACATACGAGTAGATGAGCAGAAAAATCGTCGACCCAATTAGTGGGACAAAGAGGAACCAAAAGGCCGTTACGCCACCAAAAATTCCTCCGATAAACGTCAGCACGCCAGAAGCCATGAAAAGCACAGCACCTAGCTGGTGGGTCTTGTCCCAGACAGTGTCACTGCTCAAAGTCCATGGTGTGCGGATGCCGATGAAGAAGTTCCGCTTTGCCTTACGAAGCATGAAGCCAATAAACACAAAGAGAAGTCCCATCGCAGGTAACATGGATGTGCTCATCTTGAAATCGGTATAACCGAGACTCCAGGCTAAAGTTAATCCGTGAATGTAAAGCATAAACACCACGATCAAAATAACGAACAGGTTGAACGCTTCGCGAAATTGGGCGATGTTTGCCTTGAGCGGATCAATGTTTGGCGTAACAAGGAATAACACAGACATTCCCAGCACGATAAGCGGCATCAGAAACACACCCCAGAACTTGGGCATATAACCATTCACTTGGTCATTGATGTCCCAATGTGAGGCCATTTGGTCAGGAAGTTTGTTCCAGAGCAATAATCCTGCAAGCACTGCGGCTACGATCAGGATCAAAACGATAACAGTAGTATTACGAGTAGACATTCATTCTCCTTATTACTTATATTCTTTCATCACGACTCTTGCTTCGGCAAATTGTTCTGTGCCAGTGAGACCATACCACTCAAACTGCCGAGATTCATCGTGTCCACTGCAGAACTTGGCACGATCACAAGCGCGCCTTTTTCTTTCAAGCCTTCGAAGAGCATGTTCATTGCGCGCAAGTGCAAGGCTGTGGGGTTATTGATATACGCTTCTGAAGCCTTTGAAAACGATGCAGCAATTTGCTCTTCCGACTCACCGAGAATGACGCGTGCCTGGCGTTCACGCTCAGCCTGTGCCTGCCGAGACATGGCATCTTCCAGCACTTGCGGAATGACAATGTCACGGATCTCGACCGATTGCACAGTGATTCCCCAAGGCGTTGTACGCTCATCAATGATGTGCTGAAGTTCTTCGTCAATCGCCGAGCGTCCCACAAGAATATCCGCCAGCATCATTCGTCCAATAATGTCCCGCAATGCGGTTTGCGCTGACCATGAGATCGCAGATTGATAATCTTTCACTTCGAGCGCAGCTTTCTCCCCATCCCACACAACCCAGAACAATACAGCATCTACATCAACAGGAACCGTATCCTTCGTCAGAGTCTTTTCTGCTGAGAACGAAGTAACGATCACACGATGATCGATCCATGAGGAAGCCGTATCCACCAGCGGGATGATCCAAAACAATCCTGGACCTTTCAACCCATGGAATTTTCCCAATCTCAGCACCACGGCCTTTTCCCATTGATTCGCCACTTTCAAGGCAAACAAAATGTACGAGCCGATCAGTGTCCAACCGAGCACCCAGGCACCAAGCACTGCATCACTGAGTTTGCCATCACCAAAAATTGCTCCAAGTATGGCGATCACCATCGTCACACTGAACATGGTTCCAGCAATCGGCGGAATGTGCATATCAGCCTGTTGTGTTTTTTTCTTTTCCATCGATGACTTTATAAATTTTGTATCCATTGCTTTCTCCTTTTATTTCTATTGATGGACCATAACCATCACTATATTTTTATTCTGCGGACTTATTCGATTCGCTCCAAGCTTTGAGTTGGTCGCTAACCATTTGCCTGATCTCACTCTTTGAGAAATCCAATCGCATGGCTTCGCTTATATATCTTTGTGTCAACGCTTCCAAAGTTTCTTTACGTAATTTATCGCTGACATTCGGCGGCGGGATCTCAGTGATGTATGTACCGCGTCCTTGTTGTGTAGATATGATGCGGGCTTCATCGAGTATGCGATAGGCACGAGCCACTGTGTTGAAGTTAACCCTCAACTCTTCTGCCAATGCACGGACTGTTGGCAACTGGTCACCTGGCTTGAGAATTCCGCTAACGACCTGAGCCTGCACCTGATTGACGATCTGTGTATAGATGGGTAACCCCGAGCGGAAATCTGTTTGAAGGATCAGTTTCTTATTTGCCATACATTGTCCTTTGGGATTATTGTACTAATTGTATTATTGACTGAATTGTATCCCTTAAGGTGGTTTTGTCAAGATGCTTGCAGATAAGGAGTAAAAGCCTAAAGTGGCGCTTCGCTCATCGAAACAGAATCAACTTTCGGCTGGGAATGAGGCGTTGTATCAGCGTGGTAGAATCTCGTGCGTAAAGATCAAGTCAGCGCGTGGATAAAACTCCATGCGAAAGAAATTCAAGGAGATAGAAATGGAAGTTAAGACTGGTACATGGACTGAGAAAAAAGGGTTGGCGCAAATGCTTAAGGGCGGCGTCATCATGGATGTGGTGAATGCCGAGCAAGCTAAGATCGCGGAAGATGCGGGTGCGTGTGCGGTGATGGCACTGGAACGTGTGCCTGCTGATATTCGTGCGGATGGTGGTGTGGCACGTATGTCTGACCCCGATATGATCTTGAAGATCATTGATGCGGTGACGATCCCTGTGATGGCAAAATGCCGCATTGGACATTTTGTTGAGGCGCAGATTCTTGAATCGTTAGGCATTGATTACATCGACGAATCTGAAGTGTTGACACCTGCCGATGAAGAGCATCATATTTTGAAGCACAACTTTAAAGTTCCGTTCGTATGCGGATGCCGCAATATCGGTGAGGCATTACGTCGTATTGGTGAGGGCGCAGCGATGATCCGCACCAAAGGCGAAGCAGGCACAGGCGATGTAGTGGAAGCGGTTCGTCATGCACGTTCGGTGATCGGTTCGATCCGCCAATTGCAAACGATGGGCGATGAAGAGTTAATGGCGTTCGCTAAGAATAATGGCGCGCCCTATGAACTCGTGAAAGAGACAAAGGAACTTGGACGTATGCCTGTTGTTAATTTTGCCGCGGGCGGCGTTGCGACTCCTGCTGATGCGGCATTGATGATGCAACTTGGTGTGGACGGTGTGTTCGTTGGCTCTGGCATCTTCAAGAGCGGTGACCCTGCCAAACGCGCGAATGCCATCGTCAAGGCAGTGACGCATTACAAGGACGCATCCATTCTCGCAGAGGTGAGCAAGAATCTCGGTGAGGCAATGGTTGGGCGCAATACATCGGCGATGCCTGAAGCGGAAAAACTTGCAGGACGTGGCTGGTAAATATTCAGCTGTTAGCGATTAGTGTTTGGCTTTTAGCCTGCTAATCGCTAACAGCTACATGCTGACAGCTAACTTATGAAAATCGGTGTCTTAGCTTTACAAGGAGATTTCTCCGAACATATCGCGATGCTCAAGAAATTGAAAGTGGATGCATCCGAAGTACGCTTGCCCAAACACTTAGACGGTCTCGATGGCCTTATCATTCCTGGTGGCGAGTCCACAACGATCGGTAAGCTGGCAGTTGCATACGATCTGATGGAGCCGTTGAAGCAGTTCGGTCAACGCCATGCGATCTGGGGAACATGTGCGGGCGCGATCTTTATTTCAAAAGATATAAGCCGCGACCAACCTCTATTGAAGTTGATGGATATTAAAGTTCAGCGCAATGCATTCGGTCGACAGATCGATTCGTTTGAAACAGATCTGGATATTCCTGAACTCAAACAAGCCACCAATTCGGATTCACCATATCATGCAGTCTTCATCCGCGCACCGATCATTGAATCAGTGAGCGGAGACGCAAAGATTCTCGCCTCGGTTTCTGACGGGAGGATTGTTGCCGCTCAACAAGGGCATCTCCTCGCTACATCCTTTCACCCCGAGTTGACAAACGATACGCGCTTCCATGAATACTTTTTGACATTGGTTGATTAACACTATCCCGTCATTGCGAGGGTTGAGATGCGACAGCATCGAAATCCCGAAGCAATCTCGAACTATGCAAGAAGATTGCTTCGCCCTTTGGGCTCGCAATGACATATAATTTAAACATGTCCATTCGTCCGCTTGCACTTTTGGATCTACCCTATATCTACAGCTTCCGCGATGAAGCCGTGGGACTTGATACCACGCGGATGTTGACTCGCGGTAACCCGTTGGGAGCGGCAGGATTGTTCTCTTACGTAAACCCTGCACGTCATATCTATTCTGCGATTGCAAACGGCGAAAAGGATTCAATTCTCGGGGGAGTTATCCATACACGGGACGATACGTTCGCAAAATTGTATTACCTTGCTCCATCTTCTCAGCTCAATCATCCTGAACTTCCGTCCCTGATCGATGAGCTTTCCTCTCAGGCAGGGGCTTGGGGCGCATTTCACGTCCTTGCTGAAGTGGACGAGACCAACGACGCATTCATCGCATTACGAAAGTCTGGTTTTTCAGTGTATGCCTGGCAAAGGATGTGGGATATCTCTGGAATAGCTGAAACAGGTTCAATATCAAATTGGACTCGTGTCAAATCCATTCACTTGCCTTCCGTGCAGAGTCTATATAGTCAAATCGTCCCGCCATTGTTGCATCCAATAGAACCACAGCCTAAAGCCGCCATTGGCTGGATGTGTAATGAAGGTGCAAAATGTTACGTGAGCGTGACTCATGGAGTGCATGGAATTGTCTTGACCCCGCTCATTCATCCTGATGCAACAAATGTCAGCGAAAAACTTTCAGCGTTGATCAGTAATCTTCCAGATCGCCGCAATAGACCTGTTTACATTTGCGTGCGTTCGTATCAGGCTTGGCTCGAACCTGTCCTTGCGGACCTTGGCGCCAAGGCCGCAGAACGACAGGCGGTGATGGTAAAGCATTTGGTTCACATGGTGAAAGATGCATCATTGGCACGTGCCACTCAGCCTGCGGGAGTGAGTATCCAACCGAGTAGGGTAAGCAAGATTGATGGGAAGAAATAGATCAATTTAATGATCGGGTTTTAGCATATCGTAATCTATCAACCATGACCAAATTTTTCCATGAACAGGAAGGGTTTGCGCTAAAAATATAAGGAGTGCGCCAATGGCTTTATTGAAAAAGATAAGCATGGTCAATCCTATTGTGAAAAACATCAACCATAGAACAAATTGCAAATACGGCTGAGGGATGGGGCTACCAGATAGTTTTCTCCAACGGTTAAGTGTAAAACGAGCTCGCCAAATCAATATACTTCCACAAACAAGATAGAACAGAATTCCAAAATATACTGAAGCAGGGATATATCCACCTGTAGGAACTTCGTCTTCAACGATCGATTGACGCGTCAAGCTGAACAACAAAGCTGTTTCTCCCACATATGGCGCATCGGACAGATTTGAAAACATGCGTGGACCTAATAGCGTACCATCTGGCAATGGCCAGGAAGCGGCAAGCGCTTCTGCACTCAAAGGATAAGCCTGATCGAAGCGGCCGTATGTTCGCGTTGTGCCAATACCAAAAGCGCTGGCGGCAGTTCCATATCCGCCCATAACAGGACCCGCATCCACATCAATGAACCAATCGCCGTTGAGAAGTTCTTTTGAAAATTCGCGAAAGCCAGCCGTTGCCCATTCCCTTTGCCAGAAGTGATAATCGTAGCTTGTATACCAATCCTTTGCCGTATCTTCCCAAAGTTGTGGCGCCCATATCAGCATGAACGTGATACCTACGCCACGCGCAGGACCATATCCCTGACCAGTACGTGAGTTCGCTGTATAGGTGGGCAATCCTGTAAGTTCATCTACAGCATTACCTTGAAAGGCACGAACAGACCTTCGGACAAATTCAGAATGATCTGTACCAAGCACTGCATCAGCACGGTGAATTGCCGCGATGGCAGGCAGAATATCCACTGGGTAGCATTGACCAGGGTAATCATCCAGCAAACCGTAAGGAGATTGGTCAAGTTCATTCGCAAGCGAATTAGTTTGTTCTCGTAATAATGATTCGTATTTGTTGTCATCTGTAAGTTTCTGATAACTGGTCAACCCGCTAATCAGTAACATGCGATAGAAAAGATTTTCACGTGAAAGATAATCTTCACCCCAATATTTCTTAACCCAACCCGCATGATTCGGGTCGCTGACCAATGCGGCAGACGCTTCGATTGCTCCGCGGGCATATTCTTTCGGCGCTGTCCGCGATAACGAAGGATCTTTTTCCCAGGCTTCCTGCAACGACTCGGTTGCCCACAGATAAAAGACTGTACCAAAGACAGGCCACTCTGTTCCTGAAATATCCTGAAGGCTCATTTCAGCAGCTTTGCCCGAAGCGATACGTTCACGGGCCCACTTTTCATACTTTGTCGAAAGGGAACGATGCCAATTGTAGGCAAATCGCGGTGGAGTATCGCCTGTCTTCAAACCAGGGTCATTTAAATCACGAAGGATGGTTACAGCCGGGTAAAAGAAAAAGTAAAAAGCCAACGCAACCAACAAGATGGAATTTATATAAATAGGCCAGATCAGTTTCTTTTCCATTTGAAAATATCTCCCGTTTGACTGACAATTTGGGAAGATATTACCATAACCAATTAACTGCATCTGAATTGTCTAAGGGAATTTTTATTTCTCGTATAATTGAAAGGAAGAAGTAAAAAGTGTAGGAGTGGAATATGCCAAACTCAATAGAACAGCGAATTTATCGGTTGCCACTTTTTGTTCGAATCATTATGGGGGTCGGGGTCATTTTTTTTGGGTTCGCATCTGTTGCGTCTTATGCTGATAAAGAAGAAATAGTGTCTTTCTCATGTTTTATCCCATTTGCTTTAGTATGTTTGATAGGGTTTGTATGGAGCCTTTATACTATCAAAGTGAATGACACAGAAATTGCAGTGACTTCGTTTTTTCATACTAATCATTTGCATTGGCATGAGGTTTCTAATATTCGATTTAAAGATTCAGGGTTTGTTTTAATAAACCATGATGGGGATATAAAGTTGTCTATAAATTCTCAGGTTGTAGATTTTTTAGAAATCGTTGATGTACTAAGAAGCAAGACAGAAACGCTTTGGAAAAATAAAACAATGACTGATTTTCATACAAGTCTGTACTCCTTGATGGTCTTTGCGGGGATGGGTTTGTTTGGAGTATTAATATTATATATATCTATGACTAGTTTTATAGCTGGCAACGATGATGTAACAACCAATATTGCACTATTACTAATAGGATTGTTATGCCTAGGGATTGCTGTCATTCCACCTTTGAAAAGTTCTTTTGAGCAGGATTTTTTAGTAATAACCCATTTAGCTTGGAAAAGACGGATTCATATAAGTGAGATAGATGGATTTTTTCTTGAGCAAAAAATGATTAAAAATGCTTTTTATTATCCTGTTTATGTAAGGCTTAAAAACGGAAAGGCACTTGTTTTTAATAATTTACGGGAAGGAACTTTTATTTTTGAAACAACGTTCCAACACTGGTATGAAAAATACAAATCCACCTAGTTTTGAGCAATAAATTCTACAATCACTTTCCAATGCGGGGACAGCCGATTTCCCGTATAATAGACATGCAACCAAAAATTCCAGAACAGGAGGTAAACTCCCGATGGTGAACCACATCTAAATCCCCGTAAGCCGTGGACGTGACGACCCGCACGGCGCAAGTATCCCCGCTTCGTCTTTCTAATTTACCAATATTCTCTGTCACGCTATGGAACCAGAAACGTGGCACTGACGTATATAACCCTATGAGTAAAAAACTACAAATAACTGACGACCTCGACGCGTTGCTCGATGTCCTTCCGCTTGATATTCGCCGTGCGGTGGAAAAAGCAGATAACAGCGACAACCTGCTCGAGATCATATTAGATCTGGGACGCATCCCCACTGTCCGTTTTGTGGATGGCGAGGTCAATTTGCGCGACACCGAGATCACACGTGCCGAGCTCGATTACGTTGATGAGCGCACCGGTGATTTCGACGCAGATAACCGTGCAGGCATCGAACGCACACTACACCGCATCTCCGCCATCCGTAATCGACGCGGCGCAGTGGTTGGCCTCACGCTTCGCGTTGGTCGCGCCGTCTATGGCACGGTGGACATCATGCAGGATATGATCGAGTCAGGCAAATCGGTCCTCATTCTCGGTCGCCCTGGTGTGGGCAAGACCACGCTCCTGCGTGAAGCCGCGCGCATTCTTGCCGAAAGCAAACGCGTGGTCATTGTGGATACGTCCAACGAAATCGGCGGTGACGGCGATGTGCCGCATCCCGCCGTGGGCAAGGCACGCAGAATGCAAGTCAAAGTGCCGACCCTGCAACATGAAGTCATGATCGAAGCCGTTGAGAATCACAACCCCGAAGTCATCGTCATTGACGAGATCGGGCGTGAACTCGAAGCCCTTGCCGCGCGTACCATCGCAGAACGCGGCGTGCAGCTCATCGGCACGGCGCACGGTCAGACACTCGATAATCTTTTGCTCAACCCAACGCTCAGTGATCTTGTCGGTGGCATCGAAGCGGTCACATTGTCGGATGAGGAAGCCCGTCGACGCGGCACCCAGAAAACAGTCCTCGAAAGACGCGCGCCTCCAACGTTCGATGTCCTCATCGAAATTCAAACCCGCGATCGTTTCACAGTCCATCTCGATATCATGGCGTCTGTGGATGCGCTCCTGCGCGGCTATCCGTTATCTCCCGAAGTGCGGACGCGCGATGAAAAGGGCAAGATCAAGGTTGAGAAAGCGGAAGCAGTTGACAAGTCCCGCATGGATGCGAAGGAAACGAAAACGCCCCGCCGTGGACGCGTAACGCCGCTCGATCAGACTCAGGGTCGGTCTGTTCCAGCATCCGAAGAGCCTTATCAAACACCCAGAGCCGTTCCGTCATCAACGGGCGCGGCATTGCAACCCGTGAAAGTCTATCCGTACGGTGTGGCACGCAACAGACTGCAACAAGCCGCAAAGAGACTTGGCTTACCAGCCGTCATCGTGCGCGATGTAAGTGAGGCCGATGCATTGGTGACATTGCGAACGTATTACCGCAACCGCCAACAGACAGTGATCGAAGCCGAACAACGCGGCATGCCAATCTATGTATTGCGCGCGAACACCGTGGCGCAAGTGGAGCAATTCCTTGGCGACCTGTATAACTTGAGCGCCATGCAACCCATCCGCGACAACATGGACGACATCCGCAACGAAACACAACAAGCGATAGCCGCAGTCCTCAACGGCGAACGCTGGGTGGACCTGCCCCCGGGCCCGTCACTCGTGCGAAGGCTCCAACACGAAATGGCGCGAGGCGCTGAGTTGGTCAGTCACTCGTATGGGAAAGAGCCGCGCAGGCATGTGAGGATATTTAGGGAATAAAATAATGTACAAACGAATAGGCAGGTACACACGAGATAAAGTTCTTTTGTGTACCTGCTTATTTGATAGTTCTAAAAAGGAGAGGATAGAATGCAAGAAGAACTCAACAATCGTAAAGTATCATTCAAAGGTGTAGTATTACTTTTAGGCTCCGTTCTCGGCGCGGGAATTGTAATTGGCGGACTAGCTTCGCTGATTTCGAGATTTATTTATCTAATTCTTTTATTCCCTATTTTCATGGGGTTCGCATCAGGGATTGTCATTAAGTCTGTAGTTGTATCTCAAAAAATCCGCTCAAAATTCGTTGTTGTTATTGCTGGTCTAATTGCCGCCGTAATTGTTTATGGAAGCATGCATTATTTTGATTACATTCACTTTCGCAGTACTCTGGCAAAAGAGATACAAACAGAGGCAATTGCTGAGTATGGTGAGCCTGCTCCCAAAGACAAAGTACAGGCATTCATTGACTATCTGTTGACTGAAGAAACTGGTTTGTCTGGCTTTGTTGGTTTCATTCTTTTGGAAGCTAAGAACGGTGTTTCAATTTCTCATGTAGGTGTTGGCAGTAGTGGCTCAGACCTAAACCTTGGTGCGTTTACCTGGGTGTACTGGTTGGTTGAAATGGGCATTATTGCTTATGGAAGTATCGAATCTGCTTATAAAGCGACACAAGATCTTTTCTGCGAGAACTGCGGCACGTGGGTTGCACAGGGAGATCATATCGGTGGCATACAATTTGAATCTGTTAATCAGGCCGTGGAGTTTATTAAGAGCAGGGATTTTATTGGGTTATTGGGGGTACTTAAAAACAACACCGTTATTCCGTCGATCGAATTTTATACACGCACATGCAAAACCTGTAGCACATTTCCTTTTTATCTAACAGGCTTTGCGATCTCGGCTGGAAATAAGGGCCAGACTCAGAGCAAGTTATTCACTGCACAAATATTAAATTCTTCAGAACGTTTTGCTCTAACATCTGAAATGAAGATGCCAAAAGCACAATAACACAAGCAAAAACGAAAAGGGACAGGTTAAGACCTGTCCCTTTTCGTTTGTTATATGCACTTTGACTGTGGCTAGAATATCCCTTTCAGCAGCAACAGCAAACCCACGATCGCCAACGGGATGCCGATGATGGCCCCGATAACCGTCAGGCTGACGAGTACGCCCACAAGCATCAGGACGATACCAAGGATCATCGCAACGAGGCGGCCCGTCATTTCGACGATCACAGCGAGGAGTTTCCAGATCGCCGCGAAGGGCCAGAGATACCAGGGGATATGCTTTTCATGTGTTGTCATTTCGACCTCCAAATTAATTTTTATGCTTTGTAAGTAACTGTCACCTATAAATACGCTTATCGAATGTTAAAGTAGCAAAACTCTGCCACATGTTATAATGCCGGCATGCCCACAAAATCAACAAAAAATTTAATGGATGAAGAACCTCTTATCGAAGAGCCTTTGATTACGCCGGAATATGCTGAAGAACCTGTGATCACAGAATCAGCACCAGCTGAAATGTTCTCTTTCAAGGTCAGTCATTTTTACGCGATCATTACCGTTTTCGCTTTTGCCGCAGGCGTGATCCTTGGTTATGTAGTTTGGGGATTCGATGCTTCAGGGAAAGAAATCCCTGTTGTGGCCGCGCAGGCTGGAGGTCCAGTAGTGGAGGCGCCTGTCACACAACAGCCGCAATTCACACGCTATAAAGTCGCATCCGAAGGCTTCCCATCCATCGGACCCGCCGATGCTCCCATCACCATCATTGAATTCAGTGATTACCAATGTCCGTTTTGCAGACGCTGGCATCAGGAAGTTTATCAACCTCTGCTGAACGCGTATCCGGGCAAGATCAAATTTGTCTATCGCAACCTGCCGCTTACGTCCATTCACCCTGATGCACAACCTGCCGCAGAAGCCGCCTTGTGTGCCGGTGAACAGGATGCCTATTGGCAGTTCCACGAAAAGTTATTCAGCAGTGATGCGTTGAGCAAGGAAGTCTATCTGCAATATGCACAGGAACTTAGTCTGGATACAACTTCATTCGAAGCGTGCATTACAGACCACAAATATGCATCCGATATTCAATCAGATAGTGATTTTGCTCTCAACCTCGGTGTAAGCTCAACACCCACATTCTTTATCAATGGGCTTGCGGTCGTGGGCGCTCAACCACTCGATATTTTCAAGCAGATCATCGATAAGGAACTGGCGGGTGAAATTCCGCAGTAAACACATCTTGGAGGGTCGCATGAAAAAATTCATTGCGGTAGCAGGAAACATCGGCGTCGGAAAATCCACACTGGTGGAAATGCTGTGTGTGCGGTTAGGGTGGGAACCATTCTACGAGCCAGTCACTGAGAATCCCTACCTTGTAGATTTCTATAAGGATATGGGGGCATGGGCCTTCCACTCGCAAGTATTCTTCCTCACACACCGTCTACGTTCACATTACAAATTGGGACAACACCCCAGCTCTGTTGTGCAAGATCGAAGCGTGTATGAAGATGCCGAGATCTTTGCTCACAACCTCTTCCTGCAAGGACACATCAATCAGCGGGATTATCAAACCTATCGTGAACTCTACGAAACGACATCACGCCTCCTTCCGCCCCCGGATCTGGTCGTTTATCTACGGGCCTCTGTCCCCACTTTGCAAAATCGCATCTCCAACCGCGGACGCGGCTACGAGCAGACCATCTCAGCCGAATACCTGCAGGGGCTAAACACCCTCTACGAACAATGGATCGAGAACTTCACGCTTTGCCCCGTCCTCGCCGTCCCTGCCGATGACTTGGACTACGTCTCACACTCTGGGCACTTGAAATTGATCCTCGAAAAAGTACAGGATAAGTTGACTGGTAAAGAAGAAGTGGTCTTCGAGCCAGAAGAAGTAGCCCGCGCCGCCGCAGATGATTGAGAGTTAAAAAAGAGCCTGTCACTTTGAAGTGACAGGCTCTTTTTGTTACAAACAATACTCTGCCTTACCTGGACGGTTAATGGGTCAAGTCCTATTCAAGTACGTTTTCAAATGTTATCTCTAACAGTATAAATTTCTAGCGTCCGCTACACACTTTACTGAGTGGCTACCTGTCTTTACATAGGCTTTTCATCGATTGTGGATAGTAATTCATAAAGTCTGATCATTCTTATTTTTGACGTGGTATCTATATATAACATTCCAAATCCAAACAAAAAGAAGAGATCCATTGCCATCAAAAAAGTATCTCTCATAAATGCTCCTACCATAGCGAGAATGAAA
The DNA here is from genome assembly GCA_016721115.1 of Candidatus Defluviilinea proxima. Taxonomy (NCBI): domain Bacteria; kingdom Bacillati; phylum Chloroflexota; class Anaerolineae; order Anaerolineales; family Candidatus Villigracilaceae; genus Candidatus Defluviilinea; species Candidatus Defluviilinea proxima. The sequence continues at coordinate 1,040,114 of JADKIW010000001.1, read as the reverse complement.
TAAAGAATCAATAATAGTGATTGAATTGCCTGTCTCTTAAAGAGTTCGTTTAGATACTCAACGTGTTTGTTTTGATTTTTCACTTTTGCCCAGAATTCCTCATCATCACCAAACAGCCGATTTAGCATCTTCAAATTCATAATACCCATATTAATCCTTATCAAAACAATTTGTTCTTTTAGTTTCTTGTATTTGCAACGAGTCGCCCAACCAAATGTTCAGCCGCCATTTTATCGCCTAATGGATTACAGGCAGTATGAGATAAAAACAACTTTGTATACATATATTTCAACATCAGTTCTTCCCAACGTTTTTGGAAAGCGATTAATTAGAAAATATTTTTAATCCTTGTTCAAATCGCATCACATTCTCGGCATTCTTTCCCCAATCGAAAATGGTCGTCCACAAAGACGATTGACTCTTAACATTGACCTGACAACCATTTTCTATGACTATTACCCTTACACTGATTTCCTCCCCCCAAGATCTAAATGTCAAGCCCATCTTACCTTTTATTATTCCTTGTTCGCCATTTACCTGAGATATGGTAGATCCCATCATCCACAATACTTTCTGCGTCAATTGAAGGGTTTGATCTAGAGGCATTCTAATTATGTATAAATCTTCATAATTTACTGTCATTATTTCAATTCCTTTTTATCTTCAGGTTTTCAAATTTCTATTTGTGGTATACGGCGACCCAACGGCTAGCGTTACTTACGGGTGGGTGGGCACAGGTAAAGCTTTGTACGAAGATATTTTACGATAAAAATACCCCTAGCTAAAAAGCTAAAGGCAATTTTTTTGGTCAAAAGCTTCTCAACCTAGACTCGAACCAGGAACCTAGCGGTTAACGGGTCAAGTCCTATTCGAATACATTTTTCAGTATCCTTTCTAAAAATCTGTGTTACCCGCGCTGGGCTGGTGTGGACTCTGCTTGAAAGCAAGATAAATTCGAAGCCAAATACCGAAGATTGATTTACTTGTTCCCTTAGTAGTCAGCGGAAAAATAATGAACCAAAACCGAAAAATAATGTTAGTCCTGAAATAACAATTCCAGCAATAGCGGTATTTCGTTGTTCAGATTTTACTCCGATAATTCCGAGTGTAATACCAACAAGACAAAAGATAACGGGAACAGTTAAGCCAATTAGCAGAATCGGTGTCATGATTGCTAGAGGCTCGAATCTTTCTTCATTATATAATGCAGCCAAAAATGCTGTCATCAGCCCCCCAAAAGCTACTAATGGAGATAATAGCCCAACAATGAAGGCAGTCTTTGCAGAACTTGACGCGCTTAATTTGATTCGCAATCGTGAGAATCTTGCTTTGAACAATTCTTTTGGTCTCATTTAAGTTACAGCTTGCTCTCGACAGTTCTTGTTTATGTAAATCACAAAGACATTCAACAGTTTAATCCGCGTACACATCCCACTTGCTATTCACATTCAATAGGGATTTTTCGCCGTACCAACCGAACTTATCCCAATAATATCGGCTCCAGATGTTATTGCCAAAGGGGGAGCACTCCGCAAGGACAAACTCTTGCGGGAGTGTATCCGCAATGGGGCATAACGGATTATCTTCATCGTTCTGTGTGGGAGGCCTGAGCACTGTGCCGCTTAACGAATTTTGCAATCCAGGTGTGGGGTAACAGTTCGTATTCCAATCATCCGCACCGCCGTTATCCGGCAAGCGGCAATACGATTGATCGGGGAAATCTACGACAGAGTAATTGTAAGCATCCACCAACTGCCCATTTGACTTAAGCAAACGGACTCCGTCACCGCCATCGCCAAGGAGTAATCCTGTCTCTTTGCCGTAGAAGACTACCCGTTCGCCGGGTTTCAATGTGACAGATGGAAGGCTGTAAAGTGGCGACCCAACATTAGCTTCATCATCTAGCCTGTAGTTGCTCAAATTCACATCGATCACACCGTGATTGAGCAATTCAATGTATTCGTCACCGGTGTTGACCACACCATCGTTGTTCCAATCATGTCCGGGACGTGGAACAAACTCGTTGATCGCAAGGAGAGGTGGAGGCGGGGGAGGTGCTAATGTAGCAGTCTTAGTGGGTGCACGCGTCCCTGTAGGGATAGGTGAAGGTGTAGCTGTGACAGAAGCCGCCCAGTTAGCATATCCTGGCGTACCATACACCAATTTTATACCGTCACGAGCGTGTGTTGTAGGCGTTCCCGCAAAGGTATACCAATTGGCATCTATATCGAGTGTAGTCCCTGCATGGCGCTCCATTGTGGCATATATGGTGGATGTTGTTTTGCCAGCAGGCCATGCTCCACCGTTTGAATTGGCAGTATCGATCAGAACACCTGCACTATTTCTCAATTCCAAAGACTTGCCACCATCGCTGAATGAGGCGGTGATAGTCTTATTGATGGTCACGTCTGTAAAAGTACCTGCCTTGGCCAATATAAAATATGCCCCCGGATTAATGGTGTGATTCGGGTCAGTAGACAAAAAGGTAATGTCGATTGCGCCATCGGTCGACTCAAGCGTCCAATTGCTCAGATCAACAACTGTTGAACCGCCGTTATAAAGCTCAACCCACTCATCACCAGAAGTAGAGGACGATGTCCCCATCCAAGCTACCTCGCTAATAATGATACCCAGTGTAGGGGTCGTTGTTGGCGTCCGTGTTGGAGTCCGCGTGGGTGTTGGGAGTACAGCTGTAGAAGTGACCGAGTTGTCAGTGCTTGTGCTAGCAAGATTATTGTTTCCAGCAAGATCTGTCACTTTGTTCACGCCAATAGCTGGGATTAAAGTTCCTTTAGTGCCCAGATTAGTTGCAGAAAGCGTGAACATTCTATGATCGCCTGAATCAGTAATCACCCAAGTGATACCTGTTGCTGTTCCGGCTTGGGTAATATCCGCCACTGCAAAGGTACTAGTATTGATAGGTTCGGAAAATACCACTGTGAAGTTGATCGGTAAGACACTGGTTGGGTCGGCTTGCGCAACTGCCTGATTTACAGTAACACTGGGGCGAGTAGTTTCATAAACAACTGTATTATCTGTGCTTGTACTCGCAGTGTTATTATTTCCTACCAAGTCCGTGACGCGATTTGCCGCAATGGAAGGCTGTATCGTTCCTGTTATTGCTGCAGTAGCAGAAACGGTGAAAGTTCTGTTATCACCTGAATTCGTAATACTCCATGAGACCCCGGTTGCAGTTCCATTTTGTGTGATATCAGATGACGTGAATATACTGGAGCTGATGGGCTCGGAAAATACGACGGTAAAGTTAACAGGAAAAGATGCGGTAGGGTCTGCTTGTCCACTTGCTTGGTTGATAGTAACGGTAGGGGCAGTTGTATCTCCAAAAGTAACGGAACCATCTGTAACAGTCGTGCTATTTACAGCGTTAAGATTACCTGCCAAATCTGAAACTCGGTTTGCCACAATCCGGGGAATGACCGTTCCGTTTGGAGAGATCGATGTGGCTGATATGGTGAAGTTTCGATGATTACCTGAATCAACTATACCCCAAGTTGCAAAAGTCGCAGTTCCAGATAACGAAATATCGGCAGCAGTAAAAGTGCTAACATCAATGTCTTCAGAAAACACAACATCAAAATTGATCGGCGTAACCGATGTTGGGTCCATTTGACTTGATGATTGATCAATTGTCACTGTTGGAGGTGTATTGTCTAATGTGTAGGTCTCATCTATGGTCGGCTCCCCGTTGGGAAGGGGAATAAGAACAGCATCGGTTATGTTTTGGCCTGCATTCAAATTCAGGCCAACGGTTCCGTTTAAATTATTTAGATTGCCTCCAGAAACCGTCACATCATATATTCCACTGCTAATCAATGTTACAGAGACTGGTGGAGTTGCTGTTGTTCCCGTCACAATAAAATCACCTGTGTCTACGCCAATTACAGCCTCATTGAAAGTAACGCGAAAAACAAGGCTGTCTGCCCTTGTAGGCAAAGAACTGGCAGGCTGGCGAGCAAAAGACAGTATGCTTGGAGCAACACCATTTCCATTATCAATCCTAATGTCTTTATTGGCGCCAAGAGAACATGGTGTTGTTAGAGATGGACATGTTACAGTTGGGGTGGGAAGAGTTAAACTAGCATCACCGGCCGCACCAGTAATAGTACTGCCATTTAGAGAAAGTGAGTTCGTTGCAACATAATCTAAATCCCCAGAAGTATCTCCTGATGCTACTAAGTAATTAAAAGTTAGCGTAGAAGTTCCACTTCCACCCGCATAAGTCGCTCTTGTATCTGTTGATCCAGTTTCAAGGGCAAGTGTCGGTGAACCATTCGTCAGATCTACTGTTACAGCATTGCTAAATGTTACAGCTATCGTAATATTGGCTCCTGCTGTATATGTCCATGGAGAAGCACTTGTCGAGTCAACATTTATTACCCGAAGGCAGGGTACAGGAAGTGTAGCTGAATTGTGAGGATTTGTTGGGTTAGCTGAAAACTCAACGCTGTTGTTATCTATATCCCTGCATGCATCAACTCGCATATCAGCTGTAGTACTGCTTGGTGCAGGAGCATTTGTTGTTTCACTACAATCAGCAGTACCATATCCAACAAAATCAATAACGCTCCCTGCAAACGGACAACCGTTCCCTGTTAAGGCCGTTGTTGAGCTTACTAATGCCACCTTGCCATCTGTGGAACTTAAATTTAACGAACCACTAAGGTCAGGTGTAGGTAAAGTGCTACCATTCGCCCCGCCAGCCAGTTGAACAAGGTAATATTGACCTGGTGCAATCGATCCGCTAAGGTTTGTTGTAGCCCATGATGTACTCGTTGCTGATGCATACTGAATTGACCAACCTGAAAGAGAGACTGTAGTAGCACCAAGATTGAACAATTCCACATAATCGTTCGTATAAGTCGCACCTGAGTTTCCCCCACCGCCATAAACTTGACTAATAACAATATTCGAAGACGCCGCCTTTACAGGTACAGAATTATCCACAACCCCGACCAGCCCAGTCAACAGGCAGGTTAAGAGAAAAAGAAAGAATAAAGAGCGGGAAAAGGGCTGGCGAAGGCGCATAATAGGTTTCAGAGAAGGCATGGTATCAGAACGCTGAGGCAGATGTCCCTGCGCAAGAAGCGAGAGAAGTTCTTACATTATAGCCCCCCGATGGTGGAATGTCCAAAGTACAGACGAACTATCGTGGCTCGATCACCATCTTGATCGCCGTCCGAACCTTATCATCAATCGTCACATCTGCGAATTCGGGTACACACACTACATCCAACCCATCATTCTTCAGATATCCGATTGCCAGCACCAGAGCCTTCACCGCCTGATTAACCGCTCCGGCACCAATCGCCTGCACTTCCGCGCGTTTATTTTCACGGAAGACACCCGCAATTGCCCCAGCAACAGCAGAAGTACGGGAGTTAGCAGAAACTTTAATCATCTCCATGGGGAACCTCCCAACAATGAAAAAGGGGCTGTACTTAAAAGCATTGTACAAGATTTACCCTTTATATTCAAGCAACTTAATATAGAGTATATGGATTCGTAATAGTAGTAGGGGGTGTGGATAGTGTGGACAAACCCGTACAAACCGAAGATATGGGGGCCCTAACCACGCATCACTCTGGATGTAGGCTTGATTCAACAAACCAGCCTTTCCTCACCTGTGGAAGGATTCTGGATAATCTACTCACAACCTATCCACATGTTGGGTGGTGTTTTAGCAAATTCTATATTTTGACTGGAGCTACCGGCCTCCCCCATATATGGGGGTGCATTACAGTTTCATAACGGGCACTTTTCCCCACTTGTCCACAAGGAGAGGCACTTATCCACAAATAACCGGCACTTATCCACAAATTGGTTGTCTGAACAAACAAGCATGAAAGGTATCCCCCCCCAAATATGGGCATGAATCTAGTACCGGAAGGGGATATTTTGGGGTCTACAAAGCGTGAAAGAGGGTACTGTGGATAAATTTTACGGGTCAATCTGTAAAAATCGGCTCTGCTTGTCCCAAAACTGGGAGCGGTTTATCTACATAAACATCCATAAAGGCAGTAAATGTGGCTAGTTGCTCACGAATATTCCAAATGAGGAGGGAACTTTTTCGATACGTCAAATTATTTGCCTCCACCCCAACAGCTTTTATTCCCAGAGAATTACAAAGAAATAAAGCCCGTGCTAGGTGGAATTTTTGCGTTACTAAAATGGTGTTTTGTACCCCAAAAATAGCTTTTGCTCTATAACAAGTATCATAGGTACGCCTACCGGCGTAATCCAAGACAATCGCCTCATTCGGAACCCCGAGCGAGATGGCATATTGACGCATCGATTCTGGCTCGTTATATTCCACAACCCTATTGTCGCCGCTCATTAAGAGTTTTTCAACTTTTCCGCTGAAATACAAGGCGGCCCCTGTCTCCACCCGGTCACGTAGTACAGCAGTTGGGGTTCCGTCATAGCGCAACCCTGCCCCAAAGACGATCGCAACACGCTCTGATGGCGCACTATCGGCTGTGTAAATCTTATTCCATGCGTATAGCGTAGTGATTAGGCGTGGCAGGAGTAATCCCAGCAGGCCGACGGCTCCTGCAAAAAGAATTACCCGCCAGAGAAATTTTAATATCCGTTTTAACATGCGACCATTTTAATGGATATGGGGTTATTGGGTGGGTATTTATAATAAACCGCTAAGAGAAACCTGTAACGTATTTTGGCTATTGCTGTCTAGTACCTAACGTAAATTTCTTACAAGAATGTAAAATTTACCATTTTGTTAATGCTTGAAAAAAAATAGGAACAGACTAGAATGATTAGTAAGCTGAGGACGGTCCTCAGAATATTTTATTTTGAAAGGATTTCTACTATGTTATTTGCTCCGAAAGAAAAAGGCCAGGGACTTGTCGAGTACGCGATTATCCTCGCACTCGTGTCCATTGTTGTGATTGCTGTCATGCGTTTGCTGGGCCCGAAAGTCGGCAACACCTTCAGTTCCATCAACAACTCTCTAACGTTGTAATCTGCTTCTAACAGCAAAAAGCCCCATCGAAAGATGGGGCTTTTTGCTTATTTTCTGGATAAATGATAAAAAAGCAACACTTTACATACTTCTCAGCCTAACAAGGATGTAAGCGGAATTCGCTTTTTGGGGCTTGAAATATCCGGAGGGATGGATAAAATATAAACAGTTCTGAGGAACGGTCCTCAGGAAAACTTTTTATTTGAAAGGAATTACCATTATGTTATTCGCTCCCAAGGAAAAAGGTCAAGGCCTCGTCGAGTACGCGATCATTCTCGCTCTCGTCGCCATCGTTGTTATCGCTGTCATGCGCTTGCTCGGACCCAAGATCGGCAACACTTTCAGCTCCATCAACAACTCCCTGACCGTGTAATTCGCTCAAAAGAGCACAAAAAAGCCCCGTCATTTGACGGGGCTTTTTTGTTTTCAATTACAGGGATTTTTATGTGAGCCGCTTCCGAACTTCAGCGCTTAAGAAGTCCATTGCCCACACAACAATGACGATGGCCCAAATGGCTGTGCCAGCTCTATCATAATGGGATCCGTTGATTTGTTCGCTCAAGTAGAAGCCAATACCGCCTCCACCTACAAAGCCTATGATGGTTGAAATGCGAATATTGATATCCCAGTGGTAGATAATGAACGAGATGAAATCAGGGATGATTTGTGGAACAACACCATAGGCAACAGTTTGCACTGGGTTTGCCCCTGTTGCCTGCAAAGCTTCTATTGGACCAGCCTCTATGTTCTCTATGGCTTCGGAGAATAATTTGCCGAGTGAGGCAATGGTGACCACTGTCAAAGCAAGGGCGCCAGGGAATGCACCGAAGCTTAACCAAAATGCGAATACTGACGCCATCAAAAGCGGATCATACGAGCGCATCAAATTGAAGAAAGAGCGGAAGGTGTAATAAACTGTTGTCCCTAGGGCACCCTTGCGCGTGATGTTGCTTGCGGCAAGAAAACTCAAAGGCGCGGCGATGAGGGTAGCGACGGTTGTGGAAAGCAATGCCATAAAGATGGTTATGAATATGGCATCGAGAACATCTTTTACAGCCTGACTGGGTTTTAGCTTGCCGACTGGGGTATTGGTATCCACTTCAAGTTGACTGGCAACATTATCTACAGAGACAGCGATGGGTCGTGCCTCCACCGGGGATGTGAAATAGCCGTTCTCGTCTGTTTGTGTGCGGATGGCGGTCATCACCCGCTCATCGGGAAAATCCCAACGGATGACCACCTCGGAATTGGGTTCGAGGTCGAAGCCTTCAAGGGTAAATTTTTGGCGTGGGTCGGCACAGTTGACGCTTGGGACAAGGCGAGGCCCTTCGGACGGGACCAGGCTTTCATTTGGAGCAGAGCCGCAAGGGATTGGGAAAGCGATCTCGATGGTGCGAGTTTCTATATCCCGTGTGAAAATATCTGGCGAAAGAAACTCTTTGAGAATCGGGCCGCCTTTTGGCAAATCACGGATCAGGCGCGGAAAGTCCACGCCGGTGACATTGTAGGAAATCCCAAATGCGGCTACCAATAGTGCAAACAAAAGAACATTGCGAATAACGCGGGATTTGTTCATGCTATACAAGCCTCTCCCGCATTTTTGCGCTGATGTAATCGAGTGTTACTACAATGACTGCAATAGCAATGAAGACCGAGCTTATACCGCGCATGTTGTTGACGCGGGTAAGTTCGATCAACAAGAAGCCGATACCACCACCTCCGACAAAGCCGATGATAGTTGCTGAGCGAACGTTGATATCCCAACGATAAATGGTGAATGCTGTAAAAGGTGGGATGATCTGAGGGATGACCGCGTAACGGACGGTCTGCATCCAATTGGCTCCAGTTGCACGGATGGCCTCAATGGGACCGGCGTCAATGCCTTCGATGACTTCAGAATATAGTTTAGCCAGCGCGGCAATGGAATGTACTGCCAGCGCTAGGGCACCAGCGAATGGCCCAAGCCCTACGATCACCACAAATATGATCGCAATGATGAGCGATTCGATGGAGCGTAATATATTGAGTAGAGTGCGTACCAACACATAGATCAAATATGAAATTGGGTTACCACTCATTAAGTTATGGGCCGCAAGGAAAGAAATTGGAATTGCAAAAACGACTGCCATTGCTGTAGCAATGAGCGCCATGGCAACCGTTGTGAAAGCGCCTTTTAATACTTCATTACCGATGAAAGATAGTTCGTAGCCGCCGATCGGACGATATTGATCGAAGTACACACGATGGAGTTGAGGCAATGTGGGGTCGGGCGCCGCAACAAGTGCGGTGGTCGGCACATGGATGGTGGTTGTCAACGAGCCGGTCTCGTCGGTGGTCAACACCAACATCGAGATTTCGCCTTCACCGAGCATCATTGGGTTGCCGATAGGATTGTTCCAAACCACATTCGTCTCGGCGTTAGGCCACAAGCCACTGACTGAAACGATCATTGTTTCGCCGACAGTGCCGCAATCGGGGATGACCGTCGCCTTTTTCCCATTGTCTTCACGAACAGCCGTCGGAGGCTCTGGCGCGCAAGGGACCTGGACCGGAACCCACATTTGATTGTGCTCCCGTTTGGCTTGAATAAAATCTGGCCTTGCCATCGGGCGCACGATCATCTTGGCACGGTTCATATCGGCTTTGCTGAAATCGATTCCCACCACACGCCAGCCGATGCTATACGCCGCTAACAAGCCGAACAAGATTGGTAATAATATCGAACGTGAACGAAGGCTTGCCGCATCCCAAATATTCCATAACCAAATGGCGATGGGCGATGCATACCAAAGTGGTTCGCCATACCAGATCACGGTGAAAAGCATCACCAAAAATCCAAGTAGGATGGAAACACCGCGATACCGTTGGCCGCGGACGATTTGCCCCAACCCGGGTATCAATGCGGACAAAACCCCGCTCATGCTTAACTGAAAGTTGGTCGCTGGACGATCATCCATATCTACCCTCACAGCGACGCGGCGCGGACTTCCTGCGCCTCCTCCCCGTAAATTTCTTTGAACTTGGCACGGTCAATCTCTTTGGCCGAACCTTCAAACACCTTGATGCCATCTTTCAGAGCCACTACACGTGTGGCATACCGATGGACAAGATCCAAAAAGTGCAAAGAACAAATGACGGTGATTCCCTCTTTGTTGAGTTGTTCAAGATACTGCAAAATGGAATGTGACAGAACCGGGTCGAGGCTGGCTACCGGCTCATCGGCCAGGATCAGTTTCGGGTCCTGCATGAGCGCGCGTGCGATTCCCACACGTTGTTGTTGTCCGCCGGAGAGCGCATCCGCACGGTTGAAGGCCTTGTCGGCGATTCCCACGCGTTCCAAAGATTTGATCGCTTTTTGTTTTTCTTCTTCCGGCCAGATGCCGACCAAACTCAACCATGGATTCACATATCCCAACCTGCCTGATAACACATTCGCCATTACGCTGGATCGTTTGACCAGGTTGAACTGTTGGAAGACCATGCCGATCTTGCGGCGAATGTTCCTCAACTCAGATGGTGATGCGGCGGTGATGTCGGTATCGTCCCAAAATATCTTGCCCTCAGTAGGGTCAATGAGACGGTTGATGCACCGAAGCAAGGTGGATTTGCCTGAACCTGACAACCCAATGACGATCAGAAATTCGCCATCCTTTACCTCAAACGATACATCTTTTAACGCCTTCGTGCCGTTGGGGTAGGTTTTTGTGATGTTTTGGATTTTGAGCATGGTTTCTCCGCTGAAATGATATCTTATGTCACCCTGAATGAAACGAAGAGTTTGTCGTACAAAATAGGCTTCGTTGCACTCAGCGTGGCAGAAGATAAAAGAGGGAGGACATTTCGTCCTCCCTCTTTTATTAGGGCAGTTTATTTGAAGAGCGTTGTGGGATCCACACCAGATGCTTCGAGGTAAACGCGGAAGTCATCGTAGAAAGTGTCATCCACTTTTTCAAGACCCTGGATGCTGTATCCACCGTTCTTGAGAAGTGTAATGCCATCTTCGGTGCTGGCCAGGTCAAGCAGAGCCTGAGAAAGCTTGTCGCGCATATCAGCAGGTACGTTGCTGGCATAAGAAACGTTATCGTTCGGGATGAACGGATCGGTGACCCACAGGATCTGAACCTTATCGTTCACATCGGGGAAGTCAGCAACGACATTGGAGCGTGCATCGATGAAGGTTGCACCGAAATCGCAGATCTCACCCTTTGGGCTGAGATACACGGATTTGATGACGGTAGGATGTCCCTGAACCCATGCGCCAGCTTTGGCCTTGACTTCTTCCTTCTTCAAAATACCGGAAGGAATGATGTAACCGGAAGCGGAAAGCGGGTCGGTCCAGCAGGGTTTCTTATCGGCCAATTGCGCCAAAGCGGTCGCGGCATCAGCGGTATCTTTGCCGGTGGCGGCATCGTAATACAGTGTGAAGCCATTGCCATCTTTGTCTTTCCAATCGGAGTTGACAACAAACTGAACACCATAGTGATTGGAGCCATTGCGGACGGTCGCAAGGCCAACATCTGCGTAGCCATTACCATGTGCAACAATGTATTGGACAGGAGCAAGCCAACCAATGTGAGCATTGCCTGCGCCCATGGCCTCGATCATCGCGGCATAGTTTGTAGGCACGGTAACTGTGATGGTGTAACCGGTCAATTCGCTCAATTTATCGGCGATAGCCTGACCACCAGTTTGCAGTTCTTGGGTGGTGGCTGAAGGTGCAAGCGCCATAACGAGCGGATTGTCAGCAGTGCCTAATTCAGGTACGGCAGTGGCTGTGGGTTCCGGCACATCTGTCGGAACGGCAGTGGCGGGAACGGCTGTGGGTGCTTCGGTGGGTGCCGGGGTGGCGGGCGCGCAGGCAGCCAGTGCCAACGCAAGAACCACGATCACGGCAAAGGACAAACTTAGTGATTTCTTCATAACTCTTCTCCTCTTAGAATTTGGTATTGGAAAACTCTACCTTACGAAAATGATAATACAACCTTCATGGAAATTAAACAAGAGACATTTGTGTAATATTTAGGTTATTGTTGTCTTAATAGAGAGTACAGATCAACTCTTGATTCGTCAATAAGGGTCTGAAATTCAACGAAATCCCCGTCATTCACGGCTTGTAATTCATCGATATCATAGACTGTTTTGAATGCCGCGCTTCCCTCATCGGTTTGCATAATGGGTGGAATGAGATCATAAAAAAGAGTTTGCATGGATTGTGACATTTGATCTGAAAATACAAACACTTCATATGGAATGATCTCCGGCACTTGCCAGATGACAAGCACCTGCTCCATTAAATCTGGGAACTCATCTTCAAGTGACGGGAACTTGCGAGCATCCACATAGGATGCTCCGAAATCACAAATGCCGCCCGCATAAATGGACCGTACGACTGTTGTCTGTCCACCTACAAATGCCGCGGGTCTTAATGGGACCTGAGCCTGATTCAACACCCCAAGCGGAATCACATACCCTGAAAGCGAAGTCTCCTCACTCCAGCACGGTTTCTTCTCGCTGAATTGTGCAAGCGCAACAGTCGCATCGGCTGTATTTTCCCCGGCATCATCATCGAAATAGGATGTGAAACCACCCTTTCGGCCCGCAAGAAACTGCGCCCCATATTTGATCTTCTTCTCTTTCACAACAGCATATTGAGCATGTGCTAAACCCTTTTGATACGCAAGCGCGTATGATGTTGGGTCAAGCAATGCCATGTGAGCATTTCCCTTTTCAAACGCCTCTATCAGCGCGGAATACGAATCAGGGATAGTCGTCACGACCACATACCCAGTCCGTTGCATGAACTGGTCAGCAAGCGCTTTCGCGGCGGTGATCTGTTCTGGGGTATTGGTAGAGGGGGCCAGAGCGAGGATCAAGGGATTTTCCGCCAGACCAAGCTCCGCTGTGGGAGGAAGCGGAGCGGAATCCAAAGTTGGAGAGGAGAGAGGTAAGGGTGTCTCGGTCGCCGGCTGTGTGATCGTAACGTTTGGTAAAGAACACCCCAATATTGCGATGATGAATAAAAGGTATACGCGTTTCGTCATATCTTTGAGATTATAATACGCCCATGAAAAACAATAACCTGTTTTCCTTTTTGATACTGGTTGTGGTCGTTGTTGCGGCAGTAATGGTTGTACAAGCCGTGCGCGAAACTTCAAAAGCCGCGACTGCTCCATTTCAATCGTTGAGTGAGCAGAACCATGCTGTGCAAACTCAGATGGCGAATCTTTTGAATCCAACGCCGACCATTATCCCCGACCCGGTGACTTATATCAATGAGATCCGTGCGTTGGCCCGGCTTGAGACAATTCAATATAGCATCGAAAAGGTTGTAACCGGCGAAACCGGCGGCGGTACGTTTGACACTTTATTTGGAGATAAGATCCTGTTCGTAGGCCATGGTACCGTGATCGCGGGAATCGATATGGAAAAGCTTACTCCTGAGAACATGCGCTATGAGAACGGCGTTTTGAATGTGAAATTACCTCCCGCTGAAATCTTTATCGCTACACTCGATAACGAAAAATCCTATGTGTACAACCGTGATACAGGTCTGCTTACCAAACCTGACCCCAATCTTGAAACGCTTGTGCGCCAAAGCGCTGAGCAGGAAATTCTCAAAGCTGCGCTTGAAGATGGCATTCTCGAAAACGCACAGATCAATGCCGAGGCGTATCTACTGAAATTTTTTGCTGCACTGGGTTTTCCGAACACGATCTTTGTGAAAGACCCAGGATGATAAAAAGTTCCGAGTTCTTGAACTCGGATTTTTTTTATACCCGTTCTGTCCATGATGGATGATCGTATTTTTCTCTGACCAATTCATCAGTTCTTTTTGATTCGGATTCAGACAATTCACCCCGCTCGAAACTTAATCCTAATTGCGCCTCAAATGCCTGGACCAAAGCCTGCGAGGCCATCTCCCAACTGACTCCACGCCCCAAAGCGGACTCAACTGTCGTTGCCCGTTCCAACAGCCGCTTCGATGCAACTTCTCTTGCCGCTTCATTTTCAAAGACCAATGCCTGACAAATGCGTGTGAGGTCGCCGGTTAGTGGGAGTGATCCGTGTTGAAGGACGCCTTCTTTTTTACGGGCTTGTGCCGAGCCGATCAACTTCTTTCCGTTCACTGTGATCTCATACGTTGAAGGGACTTCAAAGCAAACCGGGTTGGGTGTAGTGCCATCGTTTGACTTTCCTTCTTTCATCTCAACGGGTATTTCCAAACTTTTTACTGCCAGTAATAACGCCTGTGCAAGGCGGTTGTAGCTTTCGAGAACACTTCCTTCCACACGTGGTTCATCTGATGGGGCAATGACTGAGTAGGTGATTTCGTCTGTGTGCAAGATCGCGCGCCCACCGGTCGCGCGGCGGACAACTTCCCATCCCTGTGATCTGAGGCGGGCTACGTCAACGTCTGCGAAGGGTTGGGCATATCCCAGCGAGAGACAGGCCGGGGTCCATGCATACAGCCGCAACGTTGGAAGTGATTCGCCACGTCCGATGTGTTCGAGGATGGATTGATCGAGTGCCATATTCCACGCGCCGCGCGCAGGAGGGGTAATTAGAAGTCGCCAAGTGTTCATGGACGGTATTGTACCCGGAGTCAACTTATGATGTTTATCATGTAGAAAAAACTCCCGTTACCAAGCGGGAGTTTTTCTTTATATCGCATCTAATTCGGCTTCAATGATTTGTGCCAGTTCTTCGGATATGTTTTCCAACGGTGGTTTGACAGACCAACTTGGAAGTTCATACATGCGATGCAGAAGAGCTTTGAGCACCGGCGGGAAGGGCTGATACTTTTCGAGAATATGTCTCTGATTTGTTACGCGTGCTTGCGCTTCAGTTGCATCCTTGCCTTCTTGCATTAAGTTCCATACTTCGCGCAGGTCGGGTGAGATGAGGTTGGCGGCGGCGGTGATGCACCCTGCGGCTTTGTTTTGCATGGCAAGTTGCAGATATGAATCTGTGCCTGTGAGGACAACGAGATCGGAACCGAATTTTTCGCCGAGCGTTTTTGCGAGAGTATCATCATGTGATGAGTCTTTGATGCCTGCAAATTGCACGGGGAAAGCATCCTTTAATCGTGAAAGCAATTCGACCGATAATCCAATCCCTGCAACGTTAGGGAAGTGATAACCAAGCAGGTATTTATCAGGAGGGACGGCTTTCTTTATCAGCTCACTGAACCAATTGAATAATCCTTCGTCCGTTGCTTTGCGGAAGTAGTAGGGAGGCAACACAACGACACCGTCATATCCAAGTTCGAAGGAGAGTTTTGTCAGGTCTATGGTTTCGGAAAGGCTGGGCGTCCCTGTGCCAGCGAGCAGGCGAAAGCCAGGGACAAGTTGACGATAAGCGCGGACGGAACGAAGGAATGTTTCGCGTTCTGTTGGGGAGAAGGATGGTCCCTCACCGGTAGTGCCAAAGAATAATGCGCCATGGCAACCTCGGGAGGAGAGAAAGGCCAATAAAGCAGGAACAGCATCAAGGTCAAAAGATGAATCGTGCTTTAACGGAGTCACAGCTGCGGCGTAGACTCCAGCAAGAGGATGTGACGATGTCACTTCTTCCCCGATCCTTTTGGCGCGCTTTTTTTACGTATCACTTTTTTCTTCTTGTCTTTATCGTTGACGAAATTTTGTGCGGCGAGTTCGGGAGGTTGAAGAGGAAGCCCTTCTTCCGATGCAAGGTAGTGTTGGTGATCGAGTACCCAGAGGTAAAGATCGCCTTCCGTCTTTTCGGGAAATTCTTTGAGGATACTTGTTGAACGGACAACCCTGATGATCGGCATATACACTTTTTTGTACCAGTGCTTTACAGCTTCTTCTTCAGTAATGTCACGTTCCAAGTCGATGCCCATGAAGTAGCGGTGCACGGCAATATGTTCGAGCATACGCTCGAAGCCATCGGGGACAGTGACTTTGATGTTGGCTTTGGGAATCAATGTGTCGAGAGATGTGCGTTCGAGAAAATGGACTTTGCTGTGAAGTATTTCGAGGTCTTCGGGTTTGATATCGGCTGTCAGGTTGACGCGCGTGGCACATTCGCGAACATCGGCTTCGATGAAGATCTGTCCCTGTTGGCGGGCGACTGAAACGCGATGATGTCCATCCACGACAAAATAGACCTGTCCTACTTTATAAAGCACTACAGGTGAAAGACTAATCTCTTTATAGAAAGCACGGTTGACACTTTGCCAACGTTCGGCAAGCTTGTCAGTAGCGGGTAGGAAGACCCGGTCAAATTCTTGATAGCGGTTGAGGCTTCCTGCGATCTCATCAACGCGCACGGTTTGTATGCCCCGGTAAATGGGGCCGCCGATGTGAAGCTTTTCCTTGATCTCGTCATAAGAAAGCAAGGTGGTTGGCTGACCGGAGATGGTAGCCCAAACGCTGTTTAAAAATGCTTTGAAACGTGCGCGTTGAAAATCAGCACGTGCTTGTTCGAAAGTGTTATCTGTCATAGTAAATTATTAATGGTGAACATCCAATACTTTATAAGGGTAAACATTAACGATCTTTGTTCCTTTGACATCTGTCTCGGAAGCGTCTAAATTTCTACGGTAGAAATGGACATGCCCGTGGAAATGATACCGTGGTTTGGCAATTTGAATTAACCAGTTGATCGCTTTCAATCCCTGATGGGCTTGGGTATCTTCATCATGTATGCCAAAGGGTGGGGAATGGGTGATCAAAATATCCAGAGCACGACCATATTGGATTCGATTAAGCAACAGTCGCGGTAGCATTTTGAATGCACGGAAGTAAGCACTTGTTTGTGAATATTGATTCGTCCCATTGGGCCGGTAGAGAATGCATCCACCAAATCCAGCGACCAGGAAAGTTTTCACACGAGTAAAATTCAGGTCGAGATTCATCCCCCCCTCGGCATATGTTTTGGGGTCGTTTTCCTGGTGAATGGGATCGTGGTTTCCCGGGACGTATAACAACGGGACATTAAGTGTAGAGACAATGTGCTCAAGATAAGGGTAAGGAAGATCACCACACCCGATGATCAGTTCTACATCGTCGAAATGACCGTTGCTACAAAGACTGTAAAGTCGTTCTATAACTTCATCACTGATTGTAAGTATTTTCACGGTACGGGTATTTTGCCGTAGAAAAGGGTTCTCGGCAAGGTTTAAGCGATTAAACCGACAAAATTATCAGAAACACTCCTGTATTGCTGTTGTCAAACAATGAACTGCAAACTATAATCTGCTAGATAGGAGAATGCCGCTGGAAACTCGAATATTCCCTGATCTTTCAGATGATGACAAGGGAGATGAAAACTCTGCTCCCAAGAGCCAACTCCAGGCTGGCGTTACGCTGGCCAAGCGATATGCGATTCAAGAAGTGGTTGGTCTTGGTGGAATGGGGTCTGTTTATCGCGCCCGCGATATGCACTTCCCGAATGTGACCAAGTTGGTCGCAGTCAAAGAAATGATCAACAGCGCTCCAGATCCTTTAGTACGTGAGACCATCGTACAGAATTTTGAGCGTGAAGCGAACCTGCTAGCGACTCTCCATCATCCAGCTATTCCCAAGATCTACGATTACTTTACTTTGGAAAGTCGTTCTTATCTTGTCTTGGAATTCATCCATGGCAAGGATATGGAAACGGTTATCAATGACACAAATGGTTTCCTGCCGGAAGACCAGGTTTTAACTTGGGCAGTCGAACTGTGTGATGTTCTTGAATATTTACACAAACATAAACCTGACCCGATCATCTTCCGTGATATGAAGCCCTCGAATGTAATGATCAATTCGAATGGTGAGGTGGTGTTGGTTGATTTTGGAATTGCGAAGGCATTCCAGACCGGTATCAAAGGCACGATGATCGGCACTGAGGGATATTCTCCTCCCGAGCAATATCGCGGTGAAGCCACACAGATGGCGGATATTTATTCGCTGGGAGCAACCATCCATCATGCGTTGACGCGACGTGACCCGCGCCTCGAACCTCCATTTTCGTTTGCTGAGCGTCCGATTCGCCGTATCAACCCTGCTGTCTCTGCCGAACTAGATGTGATCGTCAATCGCGCATTGGAATATGACCCTGCCAGCCGGTTCAAAAGCGCCGCGGAAATGAAAGAAGCTCTTCTGTCTGTGGCACGCAAGACCGGTATTCTTGTTCGTATGGGCCATCAAACAGGGCCGGTAAAGTCTGATGGTATCAAGCCTCTTTGGAAGTTCAAGTGTGAAGATGAGGTACGTGGTACGCCTACCATTTCACAGGGCTCTCTTTATATAGGCTCTTATGACAACAATCTGTATTCATTGGATGCCGCCGAAGGGAAGTTCCAATGGAAATACCCGACTGATGGCGGTATCGTTTCGCGCCCCGTAGTTGTGGATGGAAATATCTACATAGGCTCTGAAGATAAACGCTTGCATGTAGTTTCTTCTCGCTCCGGCAAAGTGGTGTGGACGTATTACACCGATGGCCCTGTCCGTTCATCTCCGAGTATTGCTGAAGGGCATGTGTTTCTTGGGTCTGACGATAAGTTTTTGCATGCCGTCAATATCAATAGCGGACGCATGGTCTGGCGCTTTGAATCTGCTGACGCCATACGAGCCACACCGTTCGTTATGAACGAAATGATTTACTTTGGGTGCGAGACCGGTGATTATTATGCTGTAAATTTCCGTGGTGAAATGAAGTGGCGCTTCCGTGCAAAACGAAGTATTACATCTTCAACTGTTGGCACGGGTCAGTCCTTGTATTTCACATCGGTGGACAGTACTCTTTATGCATTAGATCCACGAAACGGCTGGACGTTATGGCGGTTCCGTCTTGGAAAAGCATCCATCAGTACACCATGCGTCGCTGACGACCTGGTTATTGTTGGGGCGTCAGATGGTTTTGTATACGCTGTGGAAATGAAAAGCTCGAAAGAAGCCTGGCGTTTCCGCACAGAACATCAAGTAAATGGTTCGCCTGTGATTTATAAAGATTCTGTGTATTTCGGTTCAGTGGATGGTAGTCTCTATTGCCTTGAATATCGTACTGGACGTTTACGATGGAAGTTTGGCACAGAGGGAGCTATCACTGGTACCCCCTTGGTGTATGACGATATTGTTTACTTTGGTTCCACCGACCATCAAGTATACGCACTGCTTGCGTGATAAGGAGTTCTTGTGGATAAATTATTCAGTTGGTTGTTCAAAAATCGGTCAAAGCCAGCCACTACTACGGTGGACATTGCTAATACCGCTCCTCTCACGGAAGAACAACTAAAAGCCATTGTAAGCAATCAAAATGTACAATTTGATATGCAACAATTGATCGCGGCCGCAGGTCAATCTGTTGGGAAGCAACGTGAATTAAATGAAGATAGCGTGCTTGCCCTCACAGCGACTATGGGCGGCAATTCAGGGAATATGCCATTTGGATTGTATATTGTGGCAGATGGGATGGGGGGACACCAGTTCGGAGAGGTCGCAAGTAACGCCGCCATTCGTACTGTTGCCGGATACATTTTGAAGAAATTTCATTCACACCTGTTCCAAGTCAAGACCGATACGATGGACGAATCTTTTCAAGAGATTATGTCGGCGGCGGTCAATGAAGCGCAACGGGTTATCCAGCGTGAAGCGCCAGGAAGCGGAACAACACTTACGGCCGCACTTGTGTTGGGTCAACAGATCACGATTGGGCATGTTGGGGATAGCCGAGCTTACTTCATCTATCCAGATGGAAGGATCGAAGCGATCACCCGTGACCATTCACTGGTCCAGCGCCTTCAGGAACTTGGTCATATCACCCCGGAAGAAGCAGAAAATTATCCACATCGGAATGTATTGTATAAAGCGCTTGGTCAGGGTGACATTCTGGATCCAGAAATTTTTACACTCGCATTTCCTCAGC
Organism: Candidatus Defluviilinea proxima; assembly: GCA_016721115.1. Taxonomy (NCBI): domain Bacteria; kingdom Bacillati; phylum Chloroflexota; class Anaerolineae; order Anaerolineales; family Candidatus Villigracilaceae; genus Candidatus Defluviilinea; species Candidatus Defluviilinea proxima. The sequence goes on along the minus strand of JADKIW010000001.1, from coordinate 1,020,238 downwards.
CCGGTACATTGTTGATCTGTAGTGATGGGTTGTGGGGTGTAGTAGCAGAGCAGGATCTTATTCGTGCTGTTAATGAATCTCCCAACCTGCAAAGAGCATGCCAAAATCTTGTTACTGCCGCAAATACGGCAGGCGGTCCCGATAATATAAGTGTCTTATTAGTTCAACTAATTGGGTAGTAATGTCGCCACGACAACAGGATTATTATTCGATTCTGGGTGTTTCGAGAAATGCCTCGCAAGAGGAGATTAAACACGCCTATTTAATAGCCGCCCAGAAACTTCATCCTGATAAGAACAAAGCCGCGGGCGAAACAGAACTATTCTTGGGGGCACAACAGGCATACGAAACTCTTTCGAACCCCAAGCGCAGGGCACAATACGATGCTACCCTGCCTCCCGAAATCAAGCCTCATTATCCCTACGAACAGAAGGTTATATACAGCCGGTCCACATTAAAGCGAATGGACGAGCCGCAAATGTTGTATTTGATTCTGGATTTGCAAGCTCCTGCAGAATCACGGCGGGCTCCTTCACCACCTTTGAATGTTTGTATTGTTTTGGATCGATCTACATCCATGAAGGGCGAAAAAATGGACGTGGTCAAGGCCACTGCCATTCAGGTGTTACGAAACATCCGCCAACAGGATATTTTGAGTGTTGTTACCTTCAGCGATCGTGCAGAAGTGATCATCCCTGCTTCTTATCAACAAGACCGGTCTCGTTTGGAAGCGCGTATTCAGATGATACAACCCGGCGGTGGTACTGAAATATTTCAGGGACTTGAGGCTGGTGCTAGAGAGGTCATTCGAAGTCTTGATGCCAAGCGCGTAAACCACATTGTTCTTCTGACAGATGGGCAAACGTATGGGGATGAACAACAATGCCTTGAGCTTGCTTCCAAGCTTGCCCAAAGTGGTATTGGTATCAGTGCCATGGGCATTGGCCAGGAATGGAATGATATTTTTCTTGACTTGATCGCAAGCCGTACAGGCGGAAGCAGTGCTTATATAGCCGAGCCACAAGAAATAAAAAAACTACTGCTCGAAAAATTTAATGCCCTAGCCCAGATTTATGCCGAGGAAGCGACCCTAGATGTCCTGCCCATGGAAGGAATTAATCTTTCCTACGCCTTTCGCCTGCAACCTGATCCTGCCCCGATTACAGTGGATGACCCACTTTTACGAATCGGACCAATATTGCAGGATACGTCCACACGTGTTATTTTCGAATACATAATTCAGCCAACAGCGGTAAAATCAGACTTGGCAAGCATATTGGATGGCACTCTTAAAGTCTCAATTTCATCGAATCCTCTTCCTGTGCCTCCTAATCGGTTAAAATTTCAACGTCCAGTGTCGGATGTGCCTGACGATGTTTCACCGGCACCAGAGATTGTTCAAGCTCTTTCGCGGTTAATGTTGTATCGCATGCAGGAACGGGCGCGTGTCGAAATTGAAAAAGGAAATATAGATGCTGGTACTCGTCAGTTGCAAACCCTTGCGGCAAACCTGCTAACGCAGGGCGAGCGTAGTCTGGCACATACGATCAACCTTGAAGTAAATCGCATACAACAGGAAAAAGGTATTTCAAACGAAGGCAGAAAAAAGATAAAATATGGCACGCGCGCCCTGTTCCTTGCGCCGCCTAAAAAGGAGTTGGCATCATGATTCTTTGTACAAATTGTCAGCACGAAAATATTTCCGGTACTTTGTTTTGCGTTGAGTGTGGGGCGCAATTGGATGGCTCTGAGGCTCTTACAACACAGTCTATCAATCAGGATCAGATCGTTGATGATCTTAAGAAAAATTCTGCCAGTGTTGAGCCCCCTTCCTCTCCGACCAACAGCTGGCTATCCCTCCACTTGATGGATAGTGGCAAAATCCTTCCGCTTGCAACGCGGAATGAATTCACGCTTGGACGTTTAAGCGAGGGTCAGCCCATCATGCCCGATATCGATCTAACTCCCTATCAGGCATATGCATCTGGGGTTTCCCGTTTGCATGCTGTTGTAAAACGCGAAACCAGTCGTGTTGTCATCATGGACTTGGGATCATCTAACGGTACGTATTTGAATGGACGCCGCCTTAACCCGCACGCTGAAGAAGGACTCAAACACGGCGATGTTGTTGCGTTGGGTAAGTTGAAGATCCAGGTATTGCTCCGCAATAATTGATGGATTGAAAGGCGAACGTAATGGCATACTCAGTGATTATCCACATTGCAGGTGAACCGTCTGTTGTCGGTGAGATCGAGGAACTTCCTAAGAGCACTGATACGATCATCATGGTCAGTAACCCGCGCCTGCGCGATGGGAAGGATGTCCATTACATCGAACCAAATGTGACAAAAGTGATATGGCCCATTGCCAAAGTGGCCCTGATTGAACTCCTTGAAAGCGAAGAAGAAGAAAACCTGATCGGTTTCGTGAGGGAATAGTTCTAGATGACCGAAGAGTTTGAAAGACGCCGCATTCTCGTTGTGGATGATGAAGAGCGTATGGTGCGCTTCATCCGCATGAACCTGGAGCATGACGGTTTCCAGGTGGCTGAAGCCTTTAACGGCAAACAAGCCATCCAAAAATTGCGTGACGCAACCCCCGACCTAATTTTGCTTGATGTGATGATGCCCGACATTGACGGTTTCGATGTGCTTGAGACCATCCGTGAAGGGAGTACCGTGCCGGTCATTATGCTCACTGCCAAAGGTGAAGAGGATGATCGTGTGCGTGGTCTGGAACTGGGCGCTGACGATTACATTACCAAGCCGTTCAGCCCGCGTGAAATGGTCAGCCGTGTGAAGGCTGTCATTCGTCGTACAGAGGGCGCTGGTGGCTCAATGCATGACATCATTGAAGTAGATGACCGCCTCAAGATCGACTTTGACCGCCGTGAAGTATGGCTCGAAGGCAAGCTTGTCAAACTCCGCCCAACTGAATACCGCCTGCTCTATCACCTTGTTCAGAATGCCGGATGGGTGTTGACCCACGACCAGATTCTCATCAAGGTATGGGGATACGAATATCGCGACGAACCGCATTACGTCCGCTTATATATCAACTACCTGCGGCAGAAACTTGAGAAAGACCCGGCCAACCCAAAATATGTTCTCACGGAACGGGGTGTTGGTTACCGCTTTGTAGATTTCAAGCGACCAAAAGAATAGCCAAAACCTCATACAGATTTTTTATAAACGGCTTGCGTTTTTCTAACGCAGGCTTTTTATATTAAGGGCATAAATTCAATGACCAAAAGGAGGTCGCTATGTCAAACTTAATTCGTTGGGAACCCGCTCGTGAGATGATGTCCCTGCGTGACGCCATGGACCGTCTTTTTGATGACGCGTTCACACGCCCGCTCTCCATCAGGGACGCTTGGTCTGTGCCTGCGATCGATATGTACCAGACCGATGATGAGATCGTTGTGAAAGCCTCGTTGCCTGGCATTAAGGCTGAAGAGGTGCAGATCAACGTCACAGGCGAAGTGCTGACCCTCAAAGGCGAGGTGAAGCATGAAGAAGAGAGCAAAGATAAAGCCTGGCACATTCGCGAACAACGCTATGGATCGTTCGAACGTTCCGTGGCCCTGCCCACTGACGTGGTCGCCGATAAGGCCAAAGCTGAGTTCGAGAACGGTATCCTGACCATCACCCTGCCGAAAGCAGAAGAGGTCAAGCCCCGTACCATTACCGTCAAGGCAAAGTAATTTGATGAAGGGACGGAGCATTGCTCCGTCCCTTCTGTGTTTAATGGAAAAAGCCAAAGGGGAGAAAATGCTGTTTAACGTGGAATCAGTTTCCAGTTAAGTAAGAATGAGGCGGGCAAGTTGTCCAACAATAGCTTTTTTATCGAAAAAGGGGTGATTTGGGGTAAAATCCTTTTTATGCCAAAGCAACCTGCAAAACAACGTATTATCTTGGTGGACGATCATGAGGTCGTGCGCCTGGGTTTGAAGTCTTTATTGGAGCGACATCCACAATTTGATGTAGTTGGTGAAGCCGCCTCGGCGCGAGAAGCCATCGAAAAAACGGAGACTCTCAAACCTGATGTAGTGGTTATGGATATTCGCCTTCCGGGCACATCGGGTATTGAAGCTTGTGAACAGATTGTGGAGAAATACCCGAACGTAAGAGTCATTATGCTCACTTCGTATGCGGAGGATGAGATGTTGTTCTCTGCGATCCGTGCGGGCGCTTCGGGATACATCCTGAAACAGATCGGGAGCGATGACCTGATCAAAGCGCTCGAAGCGGTTTCACGCGGTGAGGCATTGCTTGACCCGGCTGTCACGCAACGCGTGTTCCAGCAGGTGCGTCGTGCGGTGAAAGAGGAGGAGGCTTCGGCCTTCCAACACTTGAGCCAACAGGAAAAGCATGTGTTGTTGCTTGTCTCTGAAGGCAAGACCAACCGCGAGATCGCCAAGCAATTGTTTCTCGGCGAAGGCACTGTGCGTAACTATGTCTCAAGTATCCTTTCAAAATTAGGTGTGAACAATCGCGCCGAAGCCGCCGCGTATGCGGTGGAACATAATCTGCGCGAATATATAACGACGTAATCCCCTTTTTTCAATCAACACGGAGGTGTAAGATTCACATCTCCGTGTTTTTGTTTAAGTGGACCCTTCACAGCGCTTCAAACTTAACGGGAGCCTGTTTGCCCAACAAGTGACCTGCTTCACGCTGAGAGTTATATGGACAACTCTGAAAGCTTTATGACGCAACTGTAAACGTTTACATATTGGCAGGAGTATAATTCTGGTACTAATCTTTTTATTCTATAGGAGGATGTAATCATGCTTAAGAAAAATACTGTACAAAATATACCCGTTGAACCGCAAGTAACACCTCCCGTATCAGAAGATGTGAGTCCTGATGAACTAGGCCGGTTGCGTGATATTTTGTTTGGCTCACAATCACGCACTTTTGAAAAACGTTTGAGTGACCTTGAAACTGGTTTGAAAACCACCCGCCAGGAGCTCACCGATTTGCTGAGTGAAAAGGTCAACGCTCTTTCTGATTCTACGTCATCGCAGTTTTCTGATGCGCGCCGTGAATTCAATGAAAAATTGGGGCAATTAGGCGCTGACCAATCTTCTCAACTGCGAGGGACTCAAAAAGACCTTTCTGAACGGATCGAAAGGCAAACTGCGGAACAAGCCACCCAACTTAGTATGGTGCAAAAGCAATTAAGCGATGCCATTGAAAAGCTTGCCGCTGACTTTGCCCGTCAACTCCGCGAATCGCACAAGGAATTAAGCGACCGCATGGATAAAGCGTCTGCAGAACAGGCGGAGCGTATACGCAACTTGCAGGCTGAGACGCGCCAGCGTGATGATAACTTGCGACAGGAACTTCTTTCCATGGCGGATTCTTTAGATGGCAAGAAAGCATCTCGTAATGATCTGGGGCAAATGTTGATGGAATTGGGGCTCCGCTTGCGTCAGGATTCCGACTCTTCCTCATAAATATCATTGATACATGAGCCTGCATGACCCAGAAAGAAAATGAAACTCCAGAAAATCAAGTTGGCGAGAATGTAGATCCGTTAGTCTACGTTCGTTCGATACTATTGTCTGACGTGCGTGACCGCCTGCGTGGTATCGAACGTCAGATTGAATTGGTTCAAGACCGATCCCAATCAGAAGATGATGATCTACACCGGCAATTAAAAGAACTGCTGATAGAACTTGACCGCCTTCATGGCCTCGCCCGTGAGGCCGATGACCGTTCCCGTGATTTACAAGCTGAGATCGAGATCCTGCGCCGCAGAGCACAAGCTGACTCTGAAGGTTTGATCGCGCGCGTCACGCCAGTGTTGGGCGATATGATCAGCCGCACCATCCGCGACTCGCGTGATGAGATGGCAGAGGCACTTGGCCCGATCATGGGCGAGGCCATTCGTGTGCAGATCCGTGATTCGCGCAAGGATATGGTCGAAGCTTTGTATCCGGTCATTGGTGAGACGGTGCAGAAGGCGGTCAGCGAATTTGCACGTGAGTTCCAACGTAATATCGATGCCCGCTTGAAAATGACATTTGGTCCGCAAGGCATGTTGCGGACAACCATGGCGCGTATGCGAGGCGTTTCAGCATCGCAACTGGCGATGCGCGATTCGCTTCCCTTTGCGATACGTGAAATATTCCTTATTCAACATGGCTCCGGTTTGTTGATCGCGCACAGTCATCACAGTAGTGCAGAGATCACCGATTCAGATTTGATCAGTGCCATGCTGACGGCTATCCGTGACTTTGTGCGTGATTCGTTCGGGAATGGAAGCCAGGAGGAAGAGCTGGATGAAGTGCAATACGGGGATCAACGCATTATCATCCAAAGTGGAAGGGTGGCATATATTGCAGTAGTAACAAGTGGTATCGAGCCGGAAGGCTTTCGGGCTCGCTTGCATACCTTTATTTCAGACTTACATGTAAAGTACGAAAAGCCGCTTCGTCAATTCACTGGTGACCCGACCATGCTCCCCAATTTACAGCCAAAGATTGCGCGGCTTGTAGCAGATGTAACTGGCGGAACAGGGCCGAAGCCACCTATGAGCAGAAATGCAAAGATCGGTGTGTTTTTTGGAGTCTTGTTTGGAATTCTTTTGATCGCTCTTGCATGTTTTTATTTGCAATTTACGGTTGCTTTATATCCCATTGCCTTTCCCAGCCCAACACCTACAAGCACTGGCACACCGACGGCCACGCTGACCGCGACAGCAACACGGACGTTTACGCCGACTGCAACAAACACAGCTACACAGACACCCACGGCAACATCCACGCCGACAAGTACATTTACGCCTACGCCCACATTTACTCCGACCTTTACACCAACTCCTTACACAGCGTTTGCAGGTGGACATGTCTGGGTACGTAACGCACCAAAGTTTGAATCTCCGCACATTGAAGTGTTATTTAAACGGACACCCGTGACTGTATTGTCAGTATATGGAATTTGGATGGAAGTGGAATGGTTTGCGAGTGATGGTTTCCATCATGGTTGGGTACCGGCTGAATGGATCACGCTTGTTGAGCCGGTTGGGTCGGACCGCATCACACCTACATTTGTTCCGTGAGATGGGAAAGAAGATATTATGAGTACAATCATTCAAAAGAAAATATGCTTACTCGGCGACTTTGGTGTGGGTAAGACCAGTCTCATCCGTCGTTTTGTAGAAAACCGATTCGATGAAAAATATCTCACCACCATTGGTGTCAAGATATCGCGTAAGACCATTTCACGTCCTTATGGTTCGATGAACATGCTTGTTTGGGATTTGGCCGGCAGTACTGGTTTCGACACGTTCACAAATCCATCGTACATGCAGGGAACTGCCGGTGCCGTGATCGTTTGTGATGTCACCCGCCGCGAAACACTTTCCATTGTGGCTGAATATGCCCGGCAAGCACGTATTATCAACCCGAGGATACACCTTGTCTTTGTGTGTAACAAAACAGACCTGACCGATCAGAGTTCCATTTCTGAGGAAAGCCTGCGCAAGGTTTCATCCACCTTTGGGGATGGGACTTATTTTATGACCAGCGCCAAAACAGGGGAATACGTAGAAGATGTTTTCTTCTCGCTTGCAGAAAAAATTGACGCTGGGGCGTAACGACGAATGCTTCCAAAGAATAACGACTTATCGAAGTTAACAGCGCGCGTTGCTCAGGTAGCTAGCGAGTTGTATCAGCTTGCGTATGTGCACGTGGATGCGGACTTGCGTATTATCTATGTTTCGCCGAATTTTCCGGCAGAGTTGGCAGAGGTCGATTTAACGGGATCAAACATCCTTTTGGAAGACGCGTTCGGTGAATTCGTCGGCATGGAGGATGTGCTTAAGTCCATCATGCGGGGTGAATCTCTGCCCTCTTTTCAAATTGAGCGCGTGAACCGTGTCCAGCCCGATGGTTCCATACGATATCTTACCTTTCGGGCGGTACCATTGGATGTGGAAAATACGGCCGCAGGGCTCTTGGTGATCGTGGAGGACGTCAGCCATTTTGGTTTGATCGAACACAGCTTGCTACAAAGCCGTAACGAATTGCGATTCGTTCAGGATGCGTTGGCTCGCACAAATGCGGAACTCGATAAACGTGTGGAGCGGCGCACTGCCGAACTGGCAGAAGCAAATCAGCAGATCGAAAAACAGTTGCATCGCCTTCAGGCATTGCGTATGAATGACCTTGCCATCCTTGGCACCACTGACTTGCGTGTGGCGCTCAAAACCATTGCTGAACAAACCCGCAGACAATTGAACGTGGATGTTGCATCTATTCTGCTTTTCAATTCGCACTCGCTCAGAGTTGAGAAGGCGGTGGTGGTTGGTGCGCAAACATCTGAGATTCAAAATGTACGCATCCGGCTGGGTGAAACACTTGTGGGACGGGCGGCATTGGAGCGACAAGTTCTCATCATCCCCGATCTGCAAAAGGATCCGCAAACCGATCTGGTGGGAAAGATGGAAGGGTTCCTTTCTTGCTTTGTGGTGCCATTGATCGCTAAAGGTAATGTAGTGGGCGTCATGTACTTGGGGCATCGCTCCCCATTCGAGCCGAATCAGGATTGGCTTGAATTTCTCGAAGCCATGTCGGGGCAGGCGGCCATGGCTATTGAAAGTATCAAAGCGTTTGAAGACTTGCAACGTTCCAACTTTGAACTTGCCCTCGCATACAGTCGTACCATCGAAGGTTGGTCGCATGCGTTGGACTTGCGTGATCGAGAGACCAAAGATCACACCTTCCGTGTAACTGAAGTGACTCTCCGCCTTGCCCGATTGGCTGGCATCAAAGATACTGAGTTGATGCATATCAAACACGGAGCGCTTCTGCATGATATTGGCAAGATGGGCGTCCCCGATGCCATCCTTCTCAAAGAGGATTACCTTTCCAACGAAGAATGGGAGATCATGCGCAGGCATCCCATCTATGCATATGAAATGTTATCTCCCATTGAGTACCTGCGCCCAGCACTCGATATCCCCTATTGCCATCATGAAAAATGGGATGGCTCCGGCTACCCGCGTGGCTTGGCTGGCGCACAGATCCCGTTGGCGGCACGCCTCTTCGCCATTGTTGATGTCTGGGATGCCCTGCGCTCTGACCGTCCTTACCGCAAAGGTTGGGATGAAACAAAAGTGCGCGACTACATCCTCTCGCAGGCGGGCACACATTTTGACCCGAATGCTGTAGAACTTTTTCTACGCGTGATGGAAGAAATAGACAAAGAAAAGCTCAACGATCAATAATACAGGATGCAAACCCCGCGCTTCTTTTTCTGGACCTCAAACCGGGTCCGGCTCAAGAAACATGATCCATACGGACGTTTTAATCCATTACACTTGACTAACTCACTTGGAAAGGCATAACGCACATGGGAAGACTCCTTGAAAAAACAGGTTACCTGGCATACATAGGCATTATTTCTTTGCTTCTGGCCTCTGTTGTGGCGTTTGGATGGGGAGCCGTGAAGACTTTCAATGCGATAATGCTAATCATTACGAGTTACGGCAAAGACTCTTCTATTGCCGTCTCGTTGATAGAAATCGTGGATAGTTTCTTGATCGCCATTGCTTTGCAGATTTTTTCAGTGAGCATGTACGAACTCTTTGTGGGCAAATTGAATTTGCCTGATTGGATGTTGGCACATAATTTGCACGAACTCAAAACAAAGTTAAGCAGTGTGATCGTTTTGGTTATGGCAGTCAAGTTTCTGGAGCGGTTGGTAGAGTGGAAGAATCCAAATGATTTACTATTCTTTGCAATTGCAATATCAGTGGTCGCAGCCGCTTTGATAGCGTTTAGTTATTTTGGAAAAAAAGACTGAATAAACCTCTTGCATAATTGAACACAACAGAATAATCTACAAAGTTCTTTTAGTTTTGTGGATCACATCCTTGTTTATGGAGCGGGCGTGTCTGTCGCCGTCGGCTCGGGTGTGTCTGTGTCAGTTGGAGTTGATGACGGCGTTGCGGATGGCGTGATAGTGAATGTGGCTGTGCTGGTGGGCGTTGGTGTGCGCGTAAAAGTCGGTGTGACGGTGGGCGTGTCGCTGGGTGTGGGTGTGGCAGTCAATGTGACGATGGGCAGATTCACTGAACCAGTTTGTTCGAGGCCGAGCAGGTCGTGACGTATCCAGCCACCTTCATATTGTTTGAGGTCTGCATCTTTTTGATTGGGTGCTATCAGGAACCACATTTCATCTTCACTAACAGCGCGGAAGGTGAGACATGCATCCGTTACATCGAGTGGTTTGCCTAATACAGCATAGAATGTGCCGGGACCAGAACGCACGTTGATGTTACTGACATCGGCTTTTACATTGATGCAGAGTCGAATCGTTTCAAAGGCTTCTTTGGTCAACGAGGGAGTGGATGTAAGTTTTGTGGGTGTGGCACTGGCTGTAACTGTATCAGCAAGCGTGGGTGAAGATGTGGCAGTGAAAGGCTCGGGTGTGACAGATGCTGTTGGGGAGATCACAGGCGGAAACGTAGGTGTGACCGTTGGCGTCTCAGGTGGAGTCTGTTTTGGGATGAAGATAAATGCTAAAAGGAGGATCAAGCCTATAAGGGAGGGTATCCCATATTTAAGAACTGCGGGCGGGATGGATGCGATGGCTTTTTGATACGGGGCGACAACGGGTGGTGTGCCTGTGAAGCCAAGTGGGGTGAGAAGTTTTTTGAAATTATCGGGGTATTCACCGGTGGCGAAGTTAACGAAGTTGATGGTGTTCAGTGCAAAGGGTACGCTACATGGAACAAGCATGATCGGAATGATCTTCTTGTGAAGTGTGAGGGCCTGTGTGTATTCTTTTTGTACCCATTCAGAAGCGATGGAGTTTGGCGTGAGGACAACGATGACGTATTGACTCTCAGCGATGGCGTTGGGGATGGTCTTGACCCAATCGTCACCGCCTTGCAGGTCGGTAATATCCCACCAGGCATCGTAGCCTGCCGTTTCGAGGTCGCCTGCCAGTTTGCGGGCGAAGTCTATGTCTTTACGTGAGTAGCTGATGAATATCTTCGACATATTTTCCCAACGTTGGGAATCTCAATTGTGTTCCGCATACCTGCATTGAGATTTGATGACAGACATAATACCATCCCCGTACGATTTTTGGGAAATGTGAGGTACTTCTGGCGTTAGATTTTAGACATACTTCACTCGTTACCATAATCAACCCCGTTTCTTCAATGTGCCAATTGAAAATAATTGACCCGGCAAAAGGTCTGCCGGGTCAATAGTCATATTGGTGAGGATGGTTTGTTTATTGAATGGCTACATAAATGTAGAACTTCGATTCATCTTTATCGGAGGCGAAATCCTTGTCGTACACTTCCATGTCGAACTTGCTCGGGTGGAGTTTATGTCCGGATTGCGACAGCCAGGTGTTATAGATGTACTCATAGGTTTCACCGAGCTTGTCCAGTTTGCCATGATGGGTGAAGACCGCATATTTAAGTTCGGGGACTTCCCGATATACCATTCCATCCGGAATGTCCTTCGCATCAGCAACCAAGGCTGCGGACACATATTCGAATTCGCCCTCTTTGGCCCCTTTGGGTTCGCTGAAGCAAAGGCCAAAGTATTCTTCTTCACTGCTGGCCTTTATCTCTCCCATGCGTTGATTGAAGACACCCCACATTTGCGGGATCTCGCCATTCTGGTTCTTGCCAACGTAAGACAGCCCCACGGTTTTGAAAGCCGGTCTGGTAACAATTTTTGGTTCCATTGTATTTTCCTTTTTATCAGGTGAAAGTATCGAGGCCGGAACCCTGGTCCTTTCAATAGGACATTGAACTTCGATCATGTCAGGTTCCGGGCCAGACGTCAGAGCAATATTCGCTCCATCTTCAGACAGGTAGATCTCACGACACGAACCGGTGATTTGGTATCCGTTGGACTGTGTCCAGCCATACAAGAATGAGTACGTCTGCGGTAGAAGGCCAGCCTCACTGGTGTGGATCACGCTGGCCATAATGGGGGCCGCATCCAACTCCTGTAACTTGACGGGAGTCCCTTCCCAGTCTCCGGCACGCTGCCCGTTGCGCAGGTCTATGCCCACTGCCAGAGAGACTTCGTTATCCATCTCTTTATAGGGCATGTTTTCCAGCAATGCGAACCAGGGACCTGTCGGTTTGAGCCGTGCCTGTTCCAGATAGTTTTGGAGCAGGTACTGCAAACTCTGCCGTGCAGGGGACACCTGCTCTTCACTGGCTGCCACAACCCGGGCAGACAACACTGTCTGTGCGGGGACATCTTTGAGCGCGATCTCGCGTTGCGGCGGAGAACCGTCCACTTCGATCTGACGCAGACGCATTTCGACACGTGCCAGACGGGCCAGCTCCTCTTCAACTTTTTCAGCTAGTTCCATCTGTTTCAGACGCAGCATCCCGCGCATCTCGGCTACAGACAGGTTTTCGTTCATCAGTTGTGCAACCTGTTCCAGCGTAAAGCCCAACTCTTTCAGGGCCAGGATGCGGTTGAGTTGTCCGAGTTGTTCCAGCTCGTAGTAACGGTAGCCGGTATATCGGTCGATATGAACCGGTTTGATGAGTCCGAGAGACCCATAGTGGTGCAGGGTCTTGATGGAGATATGTGCCAGTTTGGAGAAGTCACCGATCTTGATCATAAGCCTACCTTTTCACACTGATGGCCATCAGCGTGCATAGTATAGACCCTCCCGTAAGGTACGAGTCAAGAAGAAAACATGAATTGGAACACGGTCCGAATTTCTAACAGATCTCTTATCTCCCGCCTCTTGACCAAAACCCGTCTCATGCATAAAGTTAAGTCAGCTTAACTAAAAAGAAGGCTTAACAATGACCAACTCACTCCAATTTACCAGATCCATCCACGCATGGATGGACGTGTTTATGCATCGTTCCATGCGCGGTTGGGGGCTCTTTGCCAAATCTATTGGCCTTTCCATGCCACAGTTCGGTGTGATGATGCAACTGCATCATCGAGGCGCGTTCGGCATGTCTGAGGTCAGCGAACGGTTTGAGATCACACCTGCTGCGGCGAGTCAACTTGTAGATAAGCTGGTTCAGAACGGATTTATCCTCCGTGAGGAAGACCCGAATGATCGTCGTGCCAAGTTGTTGAACTTGACCGATAAAGGTAGGGATGTCATTCAGCAGGGACTTGAAGAACGTTATCGTTGGATGGACCAGCTCGAAGAACGATTGACCGATGGTGAACGGGCCAAAATCATCGAAGCGCTTGATATCCTTACCCGCATCGCACAGGACGTTGAAGCTGAACCTGTCCATTAGGCAGAATATTCCCAGCTTATACATATTCAATTCACAAACACGATATACACTCTATAGGATTAAGGAAAGAGAATGAAAGGTATTTTACAAAATAAAGTTGCCGTGATCACCGGCGGCTCACGCGGGTTAGGTTATGCCATCGCGGAAACATATGCTCGAGAGGGCGCGAAAGTTGTAATCGCATCACGCACACAACGCGCAGTCGATGAAGCGGTGAAAAAACTTCAAGAAAACGGAATGCAGGCCGCGGGTCTGGCATGTGACGTGTCTGACATCCAACAGGTGGAAGCGTTGGCAGAGTTCGCCATCAGCGCGTTCGGGCGTGTGGACATCTGGGTCAACAACGCCGGCCTTTCAGCACCCTATGGGCCGACCGCTCATATCCCCAGCGGCGATTTTATGAGTGTGATCGATACGAATATCACCGGAACTTATAACGGATCATTCGTTGCCATGCGTTATTTCATCAAACAGAAAAGTGGAAAGTTGATCAACCTGCTTGGACGTGGCGATAACGGCGCGGTCCCTTTTCAGAATGCTTATAGCTCAAGCAAAGTTTGGGTGCGTAACTTCACGATGGCTCTGGCAAAAGAATACAAAGATAGCGGCGTGGATGTGTTCGGCTTCAACCCCGGGCTTGTAAAGACCGAGATGTTGAGTAACGTCCATGCGTTGAATGGATACGAAGACAAACTTAACCCATTGCGATATGTTGTCCTATTATGGGGCAACGATGCAAATGTACCTGCAGAGAAAGCTCTCTGGCTGGCATCTTCTGCAACGGATGGAAAAAGCGGCATGCAGGTTACCGTTTTGACCGCATGGTTCAAGTTCTCACGTATTCTCGTTGTTCTTTTAGGACGACTAAAGAAACAACCGCAAGAGTTAATGAAATTAAATATCACATCCGTTGAACCAGTCATCAGCGGCGATTAACTGTTTTAGAGAAAGGAATAAGAATAGCCATGACTAAATTGGCAAAATATACAAAACCTTATTTATTGATGCTCATTGTTTCGATAGCGCTTTTATTTGCGCAGGCAAACTTTGACCTGGCGTTGCCAGATTATCTTTCACGCATCGTCAATACCGGTATTCAACAGGGCGGCGTGGAAAATGCCGTGCCGCAGGCCATTCGTGAAAGTGAGATGAACCGTGTATTCATCTTCATGAGCGCGGAAGATAAAGACACAGTCCTTGCAGACTATACGTTGGTGGATAAGAATTCTGCCGACTATGAAACATATGTAAAAGAATATCCCATCCTGGAAACAGAAGCCATTTATGTATTGAACAAGGTGGATCAGGCTGAGATCGACAAGCTCAGCCCCATCATGGCGAAGTCACTTCTAACGGTTTCGGCCATTGAACAAGCCGCAGCCGACCCATCCAAAGCCGCGCAAATGGGTGGTGGATTTGGTGACTTGAGCAAACTCCCCCCCGGTACCGATGTGTTCTCAGTGCTTGGTAAGCTTCCCGCTGAAACATTGACCAAGATCAAGGATGGCGTCAATTCAAAATTTGATGCATTGGGCGAAAGCATGGTCGCACAGGCGGCGGTCAGTGCGGTCAAGGCAGAATATGAAGCACTTGGCATGGATACAGCCAAACTGCAAAACCGCTACATCATGAATCTTGGCGCATGGATGCTTGGGCTGACGTTACTCTCTGCCCTTTGTACGATCATTGTGGGGTATCTCTCTGCGAAGATCGCCGCCGGTATGGGGCGTGATATTCGTCGCGATACCTTCAAAACAGTGGAATCCTTCTCCAGCACCGAGTTTGAACATTTCTCAACAGCCTCTTTGATCACCCGCACCACCAACGACATCACCCAGATCCAGACGGTGGTCATGATTATGGTGCGCATGATCTTCTACGCGCCCTTGATCGGTGTCGGTGGTGTCATCAAGGTGCTTTCCAAGGATTCGCCTCTTGCGTGGCTTATCGTCGTGGCAGTTTTGATGCTGGTCAGCTTGATCGTTATCGTTATGACTATTGCCATGCCCAAGTTCAGGATCATTCAAAAGTTGACGGATCGTGTAAACCTGGTGGCTCGTGAAAATCTCTCGGGCATGATGGTCATCCGTGCGTTCAACATGCAAGGCTTTGAGAAAGAACGATTCGATAAAGCCAATTCAGATCTGACCGCTATCTCGTTGTTCATCAACCGAACAATGGTTGTGATGATGCCGCTCATGATGTTCATTATGAACCTGTTGATGCTGGGTGTCATTTGGTTTGGCGCCAGACAGGTTGCTGATGCAAACATGCAGGTCGGTGACATGATCGCCTTCATGCAATATGGCATGCAGATCATGTTCGCGTTCTTGATGATGTCCATGTTGTTCATCATCCTTCCGCGTGCCTCCGTATCCGCTGAACGCATCGCTGAGGTTCTCGAAACCGAGATCCATATTCACGATCCGAAAGAGCCGAAGAAATTCCCCGAACCCTTCAAGGGCATGGTGGAATTCCGTAACGTGTCATTCCGTTATCCCGGTGCCGACGAGGACATCTTGCACGATATCAACTTTACCGCCCAACCGGGACAAATGACCGCGTTCATCGGTTCGACCGGCTCCGGTAAATCCACAATCATCAGCTTGTTGCCGCGCTTCTATGAGGTCACCGGTGGCTCTATTTTGGTGGATGGTGTGGATATCCGCGAGGTGACCCAACACGAACTGCGCGAAAAGATCGGGTATGTTCCGCAAAAAGGTTCGCTGTTCTCCGGTACCATCGAAAGCAACCTGTTGTATGCCGATAAGAATGCCACACCTGAAATGCTGGAAAGCGCCATTATGATCGCACAGGCGAAAGAATTTGTGACATCCAGCCCTGAAGGAATGGCCATGCAGATTTCTCAGGGCGGGTCAAACGTCTCTGGTGGACAAAAACAACGCCTCTCAATAGCGCGTGCGATTGTCAAGAAACCACCGATCTATATCCTCGACGACAGTTTCTCCGCGCTCGATTTCAAGACTGATGCCGCATTGCGCCGTGCGTTCAAAGAACATGCCGCGAACAGCACCATGTT
This sequence comes from Candidatus Defluviilinea proxima, assembly GCA_016721115.1. Classification (NCBI taxonomy): domain Bacteria; kingdom Bacillati; phylum Chloroflexota; class Anaerolineae; order Anaerolineales; family Candidatus Villigracilaceae; genus Candidatus Defluviilinea; species Candidatus Defluviilinea proxima. The sequence goes on along the minus strand of JADKIW010000001.1, from coordinate 1,003,932 downwards.
GATCGTGACTCAACGTGTCTCCACCATCAAGAACGCCGAACAGATCATCGTGCTCGATGAAGGCCGTATTGTCGGCAAAGGCACACACCGCGAATTAATGGAAAATTGTGAAACGTATCGTGAGATTGCCACGTCGCAACTCACTCAGGAGGAACTAGCATGATGATGCAAGGTAGACCCGGCGCCGGAGGTCCAGGTCGTGGCGGCCCAATGATGGGTGGTCACCCCGGGATGGGAGGCCCCGTTGTAAAGGCGCAAGATTTTAAAGGTACGATGAAGAAACTGATCGCCTATCTTGGTGAGTATAGGAAAGCGATTGTTGTCGTCTTCATCTTTGCCATTGCTTCCACGGCCGCAAATATTTATGGGCCGAAAATTCTCGGTCAGGCGACGACAAAGCTCTTCGAAGGTGTGATGGCCAAACTGGCCGGTACCGGTTCCATTGACTTTGACGCGATCGGACGCATCGCTCTCATAACCCTCGGCCTGTATCTGCTTTCGACGCTCTTTGCCTACATCCAGGGCTGGATCATGGCCGATGTTTCCACGAACATTGCCTATCGTTTCCGTCGTGATATTTCGGAGAAGATGAATCGCATGCCGTTGCGTTATTTCGACGGCACCACGCATGGCGAAGTGCTCTCGCGCATCACCAACGATGTGGACACGGTCAACCAGACCCTCAGCCAGAGCATGACTCAGATTATCACCTCACTGGTGACCGTAGTTGGTGTGTTGATCATGATGTTCTCGATCAGTTGGTTGATGACATTGGTGGCGCTGGTCATCATTCCGCTTTCGATGATCACGGTCATGTTGATCGTGCGTCAGTCACAGAAGTACTTCAAGCAACAGCAGGATTACCTCGGTCATGTCAACGGCCACGTCGAGGAAATGTACAGCGGACATATCGTCATGAAGGCCTTCAACGGCGAAGAAGAGAGCATCAAGAAGTTCGATGAATCGAACAACGTGCTCTTTGACGTGGCGTGGAAGTCCCAGTTCCTCTCTGGCTTGATGATGCCAATCATGATGTTCATCGGTAACCTTGGGTATGTGGCGGTTGCGATCCTCGGTGGTTATCTCGCCATCAAAGGGACCATCACCGTCGGTGATATTCAAGCATTCATTCAATACGTGCGCTCATTCACCCAGCCCATCTCACAGCTGGCGAACATCTCCAATGTTTTGCAACAGACAGCGGCTGCGGCAGAGCGCGTGTTCGAATTCCTTGAAGAAGAGGAAGAAGTCGCTGAGACCGAAAGTCCCATTAAGCTCGAGAACGTGCAGGGACATGTGGAATTCAAGGACGTCCATTTCGGTTACAGCGAAGACAAGGTCATCATCAACGATTTCTCCGCAGAAGCGGAAGCCGGTCATAAGATCGCTATTGTCGGTCCGACCGGCGCGGGCAAGACCACTATGGTCAAGTTGCTGATGCGCTTCTACGATGTGAACAGTGGCTCCATCCTTGTGGATGGGCACGACATCCGCGATTTCACCCGCAAGGATCTGCGCAAGATGTTCGGTATGGTCTTGCAGGATACGTGGCTCTACAACGGCTCCATCATGGAAAACATCCGTTATGGCCGCCCGGATGCCACCGATGAAGAAGTGATCGCCGCCGCGCAAATGGCGCATGTGGACCACTTCATCCACACCCTGCCGGATGGCTATAACATGGTGCTCAACGAAGAGACCACCAACATTTCACAGGGACAGATGCAATTGCTGACCATCGCGCGCGCGTTCCTGGCCGACCCGAAGATCCTGATCCTCGATGAGGCAACAAGCTCGGTCGATACAAGAACCGAGATCTTGATCCAGCGTGCCATGGATAGTTTGATGAAGAACCGAACATCGTTTGTCATCGCGCATCGCCTGTCCACCATCCGCAATGCGGACTTGATCCTCGTGATGAACCACGGTGATATCGTAGAGCAAGGTACGCACGAAGAACTGCTTGCGAAGAAAGGCTTCTATGCAGAACTGCACAACAGCCAGTTTGAACATTTGCTGGTGCAGGAACCTGTAGCGGCTGACTAATAAATAAAACGAGCGGCGAGATTTTCTCGCCGCTCGTTTTTGTTTTAACTCTCAATCTAACTACGCCGCAATATACGTCAAGGTTGAGCGCTCCGGGAACTCCAGCGGCATCACATCCACCAATTCGTAATCGCGCGTACCGAGGCCCAGTTTCTCGCCATACTCTGTGACCAGATACGGGTCCTTGTGCGGGCCATGTAACCAACGGAAGGGATGTCCCTCGCGGGTGTGGACTTCCATGGTGGTGGGGATATTGTCTTCGATCAGTTTTGTTTTGGAGATCACATCCAATGTGGCTTTGTCTAGCGCAACAATATCATCCGAACCGAAGACGCCTGCATCCGGCAAAATGGGCATGGACGTGAACCCGAAGCAGTCACAGACCGGGGTCATGTGCGTGGCGAGGTTGAGATGCACGGCCTTGCCCGGCGCGAACGTCGAAAGGACAATGTCAGTCGAGATCGCACACGCTTCCTGGAAGGTGTGAAAGTTGACAGCATCGATCTTCAAACTGCCTTCTGGCGCCGCCTTAAGGCAACGCCCGCATTGGTTGCATTGCTCGAAGTGCATATGCAACTGGTTCGAGTCATTCTTATCAATGACAATGCCGTCATGCGGGCAAACATCCACGATCTTCTGCATCAGACTCTTATCCGGACATTTCTCGGGAAACCAGTATGGGTCATAGTGCATGGCATCATGCATCTGTCCGCGCGTATTGCCCGCCATGCAACCCAAAGCAATATTCTTGAACGCCGCGCCAAATCCACAGCTGGGATGTCCCTTTACGTGTGCGAAGTTGACCATGAAACTGGAGTCCTGGATCAACCCGGAGACTTTCCACTTTTGGATATTCTTAAACGGCCGCTCGTGTCCATAGAAATATTTCTCGTCCGGTCCCGCCGCAGGATACACGGGACAACCGATCACTTCATTGGAATAGCCGCGTTTCTCGGCTCCCTCCGTATCCCAGTTGACATCCGCCACGAAAGGCTTGCCGCCTCCATCCTTGATGGCTTGCACTACGCGCCGTATGAACACCGGATGAATGGTCGAATAGATCATGTTGTTGCCCGTGTGCATCTTGATGACAACAGTCTCGCCTTTCACGCGGTCGCGCAGGTGAAGTTGGTCGAGGATCAAGTCCAGTTTGGCGGGCAAAGTTTCTTTTGCTTCAAGCCGTGCCTGACGTGCTGTACCGAAAAATACTTTGGATGACATATTTTGTGTCCTTTCAGTCTTTGAATCGGCCAGAGTCTAGCACCAGCGCGGTCTTTTTATAATGGACACCTGACACATCAAAACCTGTCACTTGATACTTTATTTATGGTATCCTTACAATAACTTACCCATATGGAGCGCAATCCATGTACGTAGCCATCGAAGGGGTGATCGGAGTCGGTAAGACCACCCTTGCCCGCCTTCTTCAGTCATCATTTGATGCTGAAATTATTTTGGAAGTTTTTGAGGAGAACCCCTTCCTCTCTGATTTCTACAGCGACCGCGAACGGTATGCTTTTCAAACGCAGATCTTCTTTTTGTTGAGTCGTTATCATCAACAGCGTCGCACGGTACATGAGATCATTGGCACAGGTAAAAATCTTTTCGCCGATTACACTTTCGCCAAAGACGCGCTCTTCGCACAGATCAACCTGCAAGGCGACGAACTCGACATGTACTACAAGGTCCACGAGGCGCTCGCCGAAAAGATCGAAAAGCCCGACCTGCTCGTTTATTTGCAAGCCAACACCGAAACCCTCATGCAACGCATCGCCCTGCGCGACCGTCCGTATGAAAGGCAGATGGAGCGTGCCTATATCGATCAACTCAACAAAGCGTATGAGAATTTCTTTTCAAAGCCATTTGACCATACTCCTGTTTTGACGATTGACACGAACGACTTGAACATTATCCAAAACCCTGAACATCTGAAACTTGTGGAAGAGCGCATCAGACAAAGCCTGAGCCTGCCTCCGTTCCAACAAGCCTTACCTTTGCCGTAACATCGCGCTGAGCGGAATGACGAGCGAAGCGAGAAATGTAGTCGAAGCGTGAGTATCATAAGCAACAGAATCTGTTTTGAACCCCGCCCTTCGACTTCACTTCGTTCCACTCAGGGCGAGAGGAAATAAATTATGCGAGTTACAAGAGAATCACTCATCCGAATAGCCAAAGAGACCGCACAGGAACGCGCCTTCAACGATAAGGAAATTATCGCCGCGTACCTGACGGGTTCGCTTGCGAACGATGAGCTTGACCCCATGCTCGGCGGCACTGCGGATATTGACATCATCTTCGTCCACAAAGAAGAACCGAAACACCGCCGCGAATTCGTGCGCCTGACCCCCGATTTCCACGTGGACATTGGTAACCGCGCGAAGGCAGAGTTCAAACGTCCGCGTGAGTTACGGCTTGACCCGTGGCTGGGATGGGAGATGTACGATCCGCAACTGCTGTTCGAGCGCGAGAAGTTTTTCGAGTTCGTGCAGGCTGGTTTGCGTGCGGGCTTTGAGTTCAACTCCCTGCGCTCGCGTTGCAACGTTCCCGCTCCCTGCTTGCACATGGACGTCAGATCTGGCGCGACCTGTTGGAGATCAGTGACACGGTCACCCCGAAAGATGTGACCAAGTACATGAAGTCGTTGTATCATGCGGTCAATGCGGTGGCAGAGTTATCGGGTCCGCCGTTGCAGGAACGCCGTCTGATGATGGACTTTGAATCGAGGGCCGAAACAGCCCAACGTCCCGGCATGGACGCGGCGCTCATCGGTCTGTTGGGCGCATCCGCTTTGGAAGCGTCCGCAATACAGGCATGGTTACCGGATTGGAAACAAGCCTTTGAAGCCGCAACAGAAAGTAATCGCGTAGATCCGCGCATCAATTCTGTGCGTGTGAACTATTATGAAAAAGCGATCCTTGCGATGCTTGAAACCAGTAAGCCTCGTGCCGCGTTGTGGCCTTTGTTGCAAACGTGGACTTTGGCTGTGGATGTTCTGCCTGATATGGCGGTCAACCCATGGCGTGCGGCGTGTGGTCAGCTTGGCCTGACGGTTGTGGGCATCGAAGAACGCGTGGATGCGCTCGACCATTTCCTCGATGAAGTGGAAAGCCTGCTCGATGATCTCTCCACGCAATATGGTTTGGAGACATCGACAAGTATTTGATTGTGGAGGCGGGAGCTTGCTCCCGTGTATTCGACAGCAAGTTGTCGATTCCAAAAGGAAAACCATGACCCGTGATGAAGCTTTAGCTCTTGTGCGTGAATATGTGAAGAACGAAGGATTGGTACGCCACATGCTTTCGGTGGAAGCCGCGATGCGTTTCTATGCCGAGAAGTTTGGCGAAGATGTCGAACGGTGGGGATTGATCGGCCTGCTCCACGATTTTGATTGGGAAATTCACCCAACGCTTGAACAGCATCCGCAAGATGGTGCGCCGATGTTACGGGAACGTGGCGTGGATGAAGGCATCATTCAAGATATCTTGAGCCATGCCGACCACTTGAACCTGCCACGTGATACGATGGTTCGCAAAGCGATTTGTGCGTGTGATGAAGTGACTGGTCTCATCACCGCCGTTGCATTGGTTCGCCCCTCGCGTTCACTCTATGACCTTGAGCCTTCGTCTGTTAAAAAGAAGTGGAAGGATAAAGCCTTTGCCGCTGGTACTTCCCGCCCCGAAATGGAACATGCCGCAAAAGAATTCGGCATCGAGTTGTGGGAGCATGTAGGGAATGTCATCACTGCGATGCGGCGTATCGCACCCGAGTTGGACTTGGAAGGGAATATTCCAAAGCCGTAAATCAAAACGGGACACACTGTGTGTCCCGTTTTTTGTTTCTCTGTAATCACTGATGCGTGGATGCACCGAGAATAAAATAGTGACTATCCTTGATGTCACGTCAGTTGGTTGGCGTATCGAATAGGTTTGTCTAGTAAATAGTTATTTCATTAAATTATTGTACGTTGTTATAAGCTTTTTCAAGCTCGCTTATATTCAGTTTGCCTTCCATGCTCAGCATAGCAGCGCTAACCCGATCCGCTTTAGCAGTGTCTGGATCACGCATCATGATGTCTAGGCTTTCCGGGGTGATCTGCCACGTTATGCCATATTTATCTTTGAGCCATCCACAAGAAAGTATTTCGCCGCCTTCGGCTAGCGCGTCCCATAACTTGTCAAGTTCTTCTTGGGTCTTGCAATACACCAAAATAGAAATAGCTTCGCTAAAAGTATACATCGGACCACCATTTAGCGCAGTGAAGTTTTGGCCATTCAGTTCAAAGTCTATTGTTGATACATCTCCGGGGTTCTTTCCGGCTGCTTTTGCCACTGACTCTGTAAGATACGATGTGTTTGTTATTTTTGCATCTTCAAATAGCGATACATATAAATCTACGGCTTCTTTTGCCTGATCGTTAAACCAAAGAAAAGTCACTATTTTTTGCATTCGAAACTCCTTCGTTAGATTGGTTACTATAATAAGGATAACAAGATTGGCATTCGCGAGTATTCTTCGATCATTGTGCTAAAAAAGGATATCCGAACATTTGTTCTGTGTCAAGGATTTTGATAGTGTCAGAATCTGGTCTTTACACCCATGTGTGGCAGCGCATCCAGAAGAACATAAAGACATAGTCCTTCGGATAAAGTATAGCTTTAGCCTACAGTCCTGATCAATTTAACTTTTGTATTATGACTTCCATGAAGTCAGGGGATAGTTAACTAAGAAATAAAGCTCGGTGATTTCGTGGTTAGTACAACCCAAACAATTTCATAAACACAGTTCCCGAAAGGGACGGTTCGCTGAGCGCGAAGAATACCCACCCCAATGCGACAAAATGAAAAGTGAGCAACACACCACCGACCTGTAACGCTTTTTGTACGCGTGGATCGGTTGGGTTGATTCGTGTCTTTGCAAAATCACTCCAACGGTTCTGGGCGAAGAGACCGAGTCCATGCCATGCGCCCCACAGGATGAAGTTCCAGGTGATGCCGTGCCAGAGACCGATCAACAGCATCGTGGCAAGTTGACCGATGAGGATCATCGTCCATGCAGGGATGGATTTGTAGCCGCGTATCCAGCGGTTGAAGGGATTGAAGAAGTAGGAACGGAACCACTGTGTGAGAGTCATGTGCCAGTTGTTCCAGAACTGAGTGAGATTGGGTTTGGTGTACGGCGATAAAAAGTTTTCGGGGAGTTTTATGCCGACAAGTCTTGCGATGCCGATGGCAATATCGGTGTAGCCGCTGAAGTCAAAATAAATTTGGAAGGTGTAGGCGTAGAGATGAAGCCACATCCAACCTGTGCTGTGGACTTGAGTTGCAAGCGCATCATTCAACGCGATCAAGGCCAGCAAGTCTGCAACCACGAACTTTTTGAACAATCCGATCACAATACGTTGACCGGCTTGTAGCAGTTCATCTTGATTGAGAGCAAACTCTTTTTGTAAGTCTTTTGCGAAACGCTCGGCCCGGTCAATGGGGCCGGCGGAAAGCGTGGGGAAGAACACAACGTAGGTGGCAAACTCTGGCAGGGAGAGTTCGGGCAAGCGTCCCATTTGCTTATCGCGCAGAACATGGATGAGACGGAAGGCGATGTAGGAGAAGCCCAGCCAGCGCAGGTCCAATGCGGACGCGGATTCAACAGGACGGTTTGCCAGTGTACGAAAGAAGACGCTGATTTGGAGAGAAAGCGTTGGGGATTTGAGGATGATAAGTGTAGTGATAAGAAGAATAGTGAGCAGTGATAATGCCCACAGGAAGCGACGGGAGATGGTGGTGTAAAGCAGGGTTATGAGAATGATCGCTGCGAGGAAGATGATGTATTGAAAGATGTTCGGAGGGGTTGTGGCTGTGAGGATCGGTTCAGGGAAGATATAGCGGGTGAGTTCAACGAGAGTGATGCCCCCAACGATAATGAGTAAACCGATGGCGTTTTGTTTGGATTTCCATGCGCCTTGTGCTGATGTGATCAGCCATGTCAAAATGACAAGTGCAAGTGACAGCGACGGAAATAGGAAATCAAAATAACGAAGTGGAACGACAGGCTGAAACCAGTAAATAGCCAATACACTGAGCGTGAGCAGGGAGTATGTCCGTGTGATGCCACGCGTCAGTGCGGCGACTAGGATCGAGGTCAGAATGGATGCGGCGATCTGGGTGAGTCCCATTTAGAAGCCTTGATAGATCCAATTGGGGCTGTCGTCGGTTGTAACGATGACTAATGCGACCACGATCAAGAATACTATGAGCGCCCAAATATTTTCGGGCGTGAAGATGCGTTTTAACGCGTCCCGCATACGAGCCAATCACCGTTTTGTTGAACGACCTGATAGGTGCGGGTCGAAAGATCAAGTTTCTGGTTTTCGCCGTTATAGGATGCGACAATGTCACCTGTGCAAAGGACCAGGGCGGTATCGCCATCTGTTCCAGTTTGCGAGCAGGAAACGTTTTCGAGACTCGCTGTGACAGCCTGGAAGGAGTCGAGTTCGATCATGGCATCCTGTTCCCAGTCGCCGCAGACGAGGGTGGAGAGTTTGTCTGAGTCTTTGTTGACGAGTGCGTTGAGGTAATTTTGAACTGCCTGCACAGATGCATCACCATTCGATGCGCATGCGGCAAGGATGATCGTTGTAAGTACGAGAGAAAGAATCAAAATAGGTTTTCGCAAAGGAGCCTCCGATAATGGTTTGAGAACGGGGATTATAAATGATGAAGGATGAATTTGTTGCGTTAAACATTTTGTACACAGATTTCGCGGACAACGCGGAAAAGAGCCTTGATAAATATATTTTCCGTGAAATCTGTGTAATCCGTGTACAAAATTTACTGTAACGTCACTTCACTGCATATACCGCATACCCGCGGGGGAGCGTAGAACTGTGCGCGGCCATCGCGGTCGGTGGGTTGGTTGATCGGGCGGGAAAGGTCATTTTTGCTCCACCAGGCAACGGGTTGAAAAGAGGCGCTCTGGAATTTCGTCGTGACCATGCGTCCGTTCCAGTTGTCGCCGCGATTGTTGAGCACATAGATCAGCCCGGATTTGTCGCCGTAGCCTGTGCGTTGCATAATGTAGAGGTTATCGTCCACGTATAAGACTTCGGTGTTGCCGCCTGCATATTTTTCATGAGCAGTGACAAGTGCGGCGATGCCATTTGGTGTATCGTTGAGTGCGAGATTATGATTGAAGTAATCATGCCAGAACACACACGGATAGCCCTCGTGCGTGAGGATGTAACTGTAGGCGAGTAATTTATCGTTGACGATGGGGCGTCCTTCATCGCGCAAGTCATGGTTCTCAACGAAGGTCACAGTGGTCTGCGGTTGCTTTTGCAAAATTGATTCCCATGTGAGCAGACTCCTTAAACTGAAACCGAATTGATCGCACAACGCCTTGAGCATTTCACGCAATGGGAAGTCGAATGCATCCACAGGGTTCGAGTTGGAGAAGTTCGCCTCCTCCACCCAGCGCAATGTGTTGCTGGTTGAATCCCAAAATTCGGCAACGCCATATGGCACGAACGGTTTGCCATCGCGCACGTAACGGTATTCTTGAATGGCAGTGATCGTGTTTGCGCCATAACCCTTCACATAATCATAACGAAAACCATCAAAGCCCACTTCTTCAATGAGCCAACGCGCGAGTTTTAAAATTTCGGCATATACATACGGATTGCGATGTGAAAGATCGGGCATGTCGCCGAACGTACCTTCATCCCAACTCTCATACATGCTCGGATGAAAACATTCCCAATTGCGCACGAACTTTCCGCTCTTTGGATCGAACTTCGTCCAACGTGATTGATTGATAAGCGGATTGACTTCCTGCGCGTCCGCTCCGCTGTTGTGGTTGATGACGATATCCGCGATCAGACTTAACTGATGCCTGTGCGCCTCGTCAATGAGCGACTCCAACTCCTGACGGGTTCCAAACCAAGTTGGGATGCTTCCCTTCTGGTCAAACTCGCCGAGGTCGTAATAATCATATGGGTCGTAGCCCATCGATGGACCAGAAAGATTTGCGGCTTTATGAATTGGCGGAAGCCACAGCGATGTGAACCCCACCTTTGCTAACGTCGGTATCTGCTGGCGGACGTAGTCCCACCATTGAAATTCCTTATTGTCCACGCGTGGACAATCCCAAAAGAAAGATTGTAGTATGACGCCCATGTAATTTCTCCTGAATATGTTGAGAGAATTGTACCGCGAGAAAGAAAAAGACTGGCAGGTGCGCCAGCCTTGCAAGAATCAAACTTGTCAGAAATTGTAAAAGTTCAACCCAGTGACTGGAAGAACTCCATTAACTCTTTCATCGAATAGACGGTGGTGTGTAGATCACTCTTGCGAATCTCATCTGACTTCGGATTGAACCACACGGCAAACATTCCTACTGCATTTGGAGTTTGAACATCCTTTACGAAGTGATCGCCGATCATCATAGCGTCAGATGCGGGGATATTCAGGTCACTCAAAATGTGACGATAGAAGGCTTCGCTTTTTGTTAGGCCTGTATTCTTGAAACAGTAGACATAGGAAAAGTAGATGTCGAGTCCGTTGCGTGCCAATGCGCCACGGATCTGGCTTTCATCTGAAACATCGGCGCTCGTTGCAAGGGCGATCCGCCGTCCGCTGGTGTGGAGATAGGCAAGCAGGTCAGCAATGCCTTCGATGAGCTCGATCGTTTCCCATTCAATTACTGGAGCAGTGCGCTCGGGATGATCGTACATGATGGTATCACCCCAATCGAAGAGAACGATGGGGTATGGATTGTTTGTTGTCATCAACTATGTTCCTTGAGTTAAGTCTATTGCTACAGGTAAAGCTGTCCGTGCCCATTGACTGAGCGAGCCATTTACTTTGCGCTCGTTGTACTTGTCCGCAAGAAGGTTGCGTGCCATCGCTTCTTCTTTTTCATCTGTCACGACACGCGCGGTAGCTTTGAAGGTGTGGCTTGCCACTCGCACACTCACAGCTGGGTTCTTGAGCAGATTCTTTACCCAATCCGATTTGTCCATGCCGCCGGAGAGAAGGTAGAGTGTGTTCTCGTTGAGCCCGAACCAGATCTCGATCTCATGTGGTTTGCCGCTGACACGTCCCGTTGTGGTGAGGTAACAGTATTCTTCAGTTTTTAGGTTTGGTAAAAATTTATTGTTCATAAATTGTCATGAGTCCTAAAATCCTGAATATTTGTTTGCTTCGTTCTGGCATTCCCAATTTGCATCGGACATTTCGCCCACAGATGAATGAATCTTCACGGAGGCTGGTACTGAAAAAACCCGACGATAAACGTATCCAAATCGGTAATGGTCTGCACCGCCTTGATAGCACCAATCCTGCCCGGGGATGATGATCGGGTTAGGGATGTATAGGAGGTACCAGGGTGTCAGGTCACTTAATGCTTGAGGATACTCGTTATTCTTTTCGTAATACCGTTGAATGGCTTTATCTATTATATCGGCACGTTGTGCGGTTACGATAATTGGCTTTGAAAAACTTGCATCAAGATGTGACAGATTGTTTGCCCCGACCAACATGGAAGGTACTGCCAATGCGAACAAGATGGCAACCCAAATTCGTTTACGCGGCAAAGACCAGGCTATGAGGATGGCTGAACCAATACCAATAATGCTTGTTAGCATCCACATCATGATCCACCCCAATCCATCTGTGGCATCGTCCCATATGCTCGTTAACGCGGCTTGATACCCGATCATTGAAAATAGAACGGCAATCATGAGCAAAGTGGAAGTCACAGCACGCCATTGGACAGGTTGATCGCTCGAGAAGAGTCTTCGAAGCAATAACGCCGAGAGCACGACACCTGTCCCGGGTATAAATAGAAATGAGCCCATGAATACCGGGGCTCTTAACCATTCAGGGCTAATAGCTGGTGCACGATGCATATCTATGACCCGGATGCTGATTCCAAGCAGGATCATTTCGATGATGAAAAAAACTAGATACAGTTTCTCATAACGGCTCCACAGCAACCATGCAATGGCAGTGAGGATTGCGACCAGGATGAAAAATAATGAAATGGTCCAACCGCTTGCAAAAGAAACCCATGGGAGCAAAATCGTGATCGCCAGGAAGAGGAGAGCCATTTTGCTCGTGCTAACATTTCGATCCTGAGCAAAATGAATGACCAGCGTAGCAATAAAACCAAGAGTGACCGGCAATAGCAAAAACACGGAAATGCTATATGCCTTGTCACCGATCAAAATTGCGACAATAGATGCGATGATTGATATTCCGAGTCCGATTATAAGAAACCATAACCAACGCTTCCCCGCTTTTTCATCTGTTGTTACCTGCATACGGACTCTATTCCCGGCCCACATGAGCAGTATAGCAAGAAAGATCCCCATGAATTGAAAATGGAAGAGGGACATACTTCTCTCCTTGAACGAGGCACATCATACCAGCAATTAATTTATTTGACCTCTGTGCCCCTGCCAGACCAATCCCACAGCGTGGGCTGGCCATTTTCGATGAACATTTTCATTAAGGCGACTGCAGACCAAATGCCAAGCCCGATGGGGATGAGAATCAAGGTGATCACCCATGAATTAAGGATACCTTCCAGTTCGGTCTTCATGTCTGTGGAACAGGAGAGTACGTTCCCATTTTCCATAACTGCGTAATAGGCGATCCTGGTTGGAAACCCGCCTCGGATGAGTTGGACCGGCTTTCCATCGAGAACTTGTGAGCGGACCCAGTCTCGTGCATGTGTCGGAGTGAAGGCGGAATATGGCATGGTGCCGGGTGTCCATTGGGTGCATTGCATGTATCGCAATGCGTCGAAGACTTCTGTGGTTGCTACAACCATGAGGGCGAAAAACGCGGCTAGAAGGATGCTGGTGCCTGGCATTCGGAATTTGAAATGCATACATACTCCACGGCCATTTTACTGGATTAGTGATTGAAAAAGTAAAGGGGAGATGAAGCTTGTTGTCCTGGAATCAGGTTGGAGTGAGGAAAGAAGCGTGCGTCCGTGTTGGGAAGGATGTAAGTGTAGGAAGTCCAACGGAATCATGAAAAGAACAGGCCAGTTGTCATTTGTAGAGAGCGACAAAATTGAGTAAGATTGAATTGCCGAAACATACTTTCAAAAGGAGCATGAATGCAGACACCCTGGGAATATCGTTACGCTCACCGTACGCAGAAAATGGGAAGTTCCGTTATCCGCGAATTGCTGAAGTTGACCGAACAGCCTGATGTTATTTCATTTGCAGGCGGGTTACCCGCGCCGGAAGTTTTCCCGGTAAAGGAATTTCGCGCGGCTTGTCAGGTTGTGCTCGATGAGCATGGCCCGCAAGCGTTGCAATATAGCACCACGGAGGGACATGTACCCTTGCGTGAGTTGATCGTGCGCTCCACGGGCAAGATCACGGTGGAGAATACGCTCATTACTTCGGGGTCACAACAGGCGTTGGATTTTATTGGACGATTGTTCATCGATCGCGGTGATTATGTTGTAGTGGAATCGCCCACGTATCTTGGTGCTTTGCAGGCGTGGAATGCGTATGGAGCGCAATATATTTCTGTGCGTTCGGATGAGAACGGTATGCTCGTGGATGAGTTGGAAGCAGCGCTTCGTGTGGGACCGAAACTGATCTATGTGCTCCCGAACTTTCAAAACCCCGGCGGCTCTACATTGACTCTTGAACGACGCAAGAAATTAGTGGAGTTGGCAGACCGTTATGGTGTGCCAATTGTGGAAGACGATCCGTATGGGCGGTTGCGATATGAAGGAGAGGATCTGCCTTCGGTGTTGAGTCTGGATGCTGACTATCGCGGTTCTACAAATGGACCTTATAACGGTAACGTGATCTATTTGAGCACGTTCTCAAAACTACTGGCGCCGGGTCTGCGTTTGGCATGGATCGTTGCGCCATCGGAAGTGATCCGCAAGTTCGTGATGATCAAGCAGGCCGCAGACTTGCACACTTCCTCGTTCAATCAGTATGTTGCGTATGAAGTTGCGAAGGATGGATTTATCGATGAGCACGTCAAGGTGATCCGCGCTACGTATAAAGAACGACGCGATGTGATGATCGAGATGATGGAGGAGATGTTCCCATCCAATGTCACATGGATAAAAGCGCAAGGTGGCATGTTCCTGTGGAGCATTCTCCCTGAGGGAATGGATTCGGCTGAAGTGTTGAAGCGTGCTGTTGAAAAGAAGGTTGCGTTCGTGCCGGGCGCGGCCTTTCACCCCAATGGTGGAGGCGCGAATACGATGCGGCTGAACTTCTCGTATTCGTCACCGGAGACGATTCGCGAAGGTATTACCCGGATGGGAACGACGTTGAAGGAATTGATAAACAAAAAGATATAACAAACGTAGGGTCGGGCAGCTGCCCGACCCTACGTTGTTTTAACCCTCTACATACGGAACATATTCGGCGCGGGCGATGCCTTGTTTCATCGCAGTCTCTGCCACGGCGCGGGCCACCTCGTGGTGGACTTTTTTATCGAGCGGGTTCGGTAACAATTCACCGGCGGGCGTCATATTGACGAGCACATTCATGGCCGCGCTCAACATTTCGTGCGTGATGCGCGGTGCGTTCGAATCTACGGCGCCACGGAAGATGCCGGGGAAACCAAGCACGTTGTTGACAGACTTGCCATCTGCCGCGAAGGCTGCACCGTTCGCCAACGCCACATCGGGGTCGATCTCGGCGTTCGGATTCGAGAGCGCGAAGATGATCTGTCCCTTGCGGACCATCTCTGGTTTGATGAGGTTCGGGGCGCCGGTGGTTGCGATGACAATGTCGCATTCGGCCATGATCTCTTTTAAGTTGGACTTTTTCCCACCATCACGAACAAATCTTTCTACTGCGCCCTCGTTCAGATCGGACCCGTAAACTGGGTTGCCGGTGATCCCCATCAGCATCTTCCCGATGGCATTCCCAGCCGCGCCCAAGCCAATTTGACCGATGACAACTTTGTGAATATCCACGTTCGCACGTTTGGCCGCGGTCATCAAGGCGGCGGTGCTGACGACGGCCGTACCGTGTTGGTCATCGTGCATGACGGGGATATCGAGTAATGCTTGTAGCTTTTCTTCCACTTCGAAACAACGCGGCGCGGAAATATCCTCGAGTTGGATGGCGGCGAAGGTTTGTGAAATGTTCGCCACGGTCTTGACGATCTCATCGGGGTCGGTGGTGCTCAGCAAGATGGGCATGCCCGATAAGCCAACCAATGTTTCCATCAACATGGCTTTGCCTTCCATGACGGGCATGCTCGCGAGCGGACCGATATTCCCCAACCCCAATACGGCCGTTCCGTCAGTGACGATAGCCACCATATGACTCACACTTGTGTATAAACGTGCCATGGCCGGGTCGTCTGCGATCTTCAAGCAAACCTCAGCTACGCCGGGTGTGTAGACTCTTCGTAACGTGGCAATGGAATCGATGGGATACCGCGAACGGATGGCGATCTTCCCTTTTTGATGCAGTTGAAGGACCTCATCACGGACGGCAAGCACTTTGGAGCCTTCATTGGCGCGCATCGTCTCGATGATCTTGTCCATGTGTTCGGCGTCATCGGCGTAGACAGTGATATCGCGCACAACGCTTTGTGCGGTCTCGGTGATCATGTCCATGCTACCGACGCTGGCATCCAAGTTGGCAATGGCGGTCAATAGCCGTGCCAATACCCCCGCTCGTCGTTCGTTGCGGACTCGTACGGTCCGCATGATCTTACGTTCCCATGCCATGGTTTATATCCTTTCGACTAATAATAAACATCGCGCTGAGCGGAGCGTCCTTTGATTGTGTGCTACGCAATGACCACTCCGCCCTCCGCTCAGGACGGAAATATATTCTACAGAGAGCGCAGTCGAAGCGTCGCTGTATTTGTAATATCGCAAAGATATTTACATTATAAGGTTTCGATAACGGAAATCAACTTGTTGAAAGATTTGATCGTAGTGCAATTGGCTTCGGGGAAGATGCCGTTGGGGTCGTAGAGCACAGGGTAAAGCCCGGCACGTTGTGCGCCTACGATATCGGCGAAGTAGTTATCGCCTACGTAGACCGACTCTTGTGCGGTGACACCCGCACGTTGTAAGCCATGTTCGAAGATGGCGGGCTCTGGTTTGTAGCTGTTCACTTCACCGGCGGCGAGTGAGAAGTGGAAGAACTCTGTCAGGCCGTGGTTGACGAGCACTTCTTGAAAGGGATGATCGCGATTCGAGATGACGGCCATGATGTAGCCCGCCTGTTTGAGTTGTGCAAGGACGGCGTGTGCATCTTCAGTGACAACGCTTTCGGGTTTGTACATCTCGCCCATGTGCGCGGAGACTTTGGGCGCAAGGTCCACAGACATCGAGGGCGATAGGCCCAACGCAACGAGTCGACGGCGGCTGTATTCGATCCAAAAGGTGTTGGTCTCGCCGGAGTGTGCGAGCAGGTCATCGCGCAGGTCTACAGAACTGGCCCAGTAGAAATGTTCCCAACGCGCGGCACGCAGTCGGTCTTCGTAGTTGACACGCAGGCCGAGCGAACGCACGTAATCGCTGAATACGTCACCGCCCGATGGGACGCTGTGACGAAGTGTGCCATCGAGGTCGAAGAAGATGGCTTTGATCGAATGTTTGGGGGGCATGAGAATATAATATCATAATCATTAGGGCGGAGCGATGCTCCGCCCCTACAAAGGATGTAACATGAAAAAATTAGATGGTAAGGTGGCGATCATTACGGGGGCGACTTCGGGGATTGGGAAGGCGACAGCGTTGTTGTTTGCTGAGGAGGGTGCAGATCTTGTTATTACGGGACGACGCGTGGAGTTGGGGAAAGCTGTCGAAACAGAGATCAGGCAGAAGGGAGTCCGATGCGTATTTGTCGACGCGGATCATTCTCAAGCCGAGGCCTGTTCCAGCGTCCTTGAGCAGACTCTTGCCTCGTTCGGTCGAGTCGATATTTTGTTCAACAATGCGGGCATCGTCACAAAAGGGACGGCGGAGACAACGTCTGATGATGTGTGGAACGAGACGTTGGCGGTGAATGTGACGGCGGTTTGGCGAATGAGCAAGCTGGTGATCCCAGCGATGAAGAAACAGGGCGGGGGTGTGATCGTGAACAATGGGTCCGATTGGTCGGTGGTGGCGGGCAGGAATGCGTTCCCGTATGTGATGAGCAAGGGCGCGGTGGGGTTGATGACGAAGGCGATGGCGCTGGATTTTGCGCGGGATAACATTCGTGTGAATGCGGTGTGCCCGGGCGATACGTTTGTGGACAGGTGGATCGAGAAGGGATATTTTGAGGGCTCAGACCCGGTGACGATTGAGGAGGCGATCAAGGAGTCGAGTGCATACATCCCGATGGGGCGCTTTGGGAAAACCGAAGAGATCGCGAGCGCGGTGTTGTTCCTTGCTTCGGACGATTCATCCTTTGTGACGGGTCATTTGTTGCTGGTGGATGGAGGAAATACGGCTCAGTGAGGGGAGTATAATAAATAAAAGATAAAAGGTATTTATACAGTCTGTAGGCTGTATAACACCCCAAATCGGGGGATTATACAGATGGCTGTATAAACCATAGTTAGCCCGTTCTTGATGAAATTTGAAAGAAGCATATGAAAACAAAAAGGCGGTTCTTGTTTTGGGTCAGCATCATGGTTTTACTTCCATTAGCCGCATGTGGGCAATTCTCAAACGAATCTGTCCCTACATTCACAGTATCCACTCAAATGCCTTATCCTACATACACGCCGTATCCAACTTACACACCCTATCCTACTTACACTCCAGATACACGCTATACACCTTTTCCCACTTATACGCCATTTGTCCCTAGCATTCCGACAAACATTACGATCGACCAACTTCAAAAAACATTTGCCGTTTATTTTCCTGGCAATTATGCCTTGTCAAAAAGAGATGAAACCTACCGGGCTGGGTCACTTGTTTCTTATGACTTTGTTCAAGTGGGAGAATTTACAAAATCAGATGATCCCTATTTTACTTCCCAGCCACCATATTTTTACGAAATCCAGTTTCATACTTTAGAAGCCATTAAATCATTTTATGATTGGTGTGACCAACAAGCGTTGCATGAAGTCCCTTGTTTCCTGAACGGTGATCCAGATTTACTTGGCAGATACTACGGGCAAAAAGAAGCATTTAGCAGTATAAAGGATTACGAAAATTACAAAATTCAAAAATTTGGAGAACGCTACTATTTTGTAAAAACAGAAGGTTGCGGAGGTGGATACTGCGCTCTTAGAGGTTACACTACATTCTTGAGAGATTCAGATGTTGAAGTAAAAGTTGTGGTTTACATATTGCTTCATCCCAATAATAGTGAACAGCAGGAAGAATTAAGTGATAGACTTTTTACATCTTTTTATGTCGAGCTTCTTCCCTAACAAAAACGGGCTAACAAAGCGTGCACTTGACGGGTGGGATTCTGCGGCATTTTCGAGTTTTTCTACGCCCAAACAGAATCCTGCTCTCGAAGTTTTATCCACGCCCGCCCACCCGCAAGTAACGCCAACCGTTAGGCAGTTCAGGAGTCTATTTCAATCATATGGTAGATAATTCATCAAAAGGCACACTGGTAACCGCAGTTGTAGCGCCTGGCTCATTTAACAATGCCAGATATCAATTTGATTTTAGTTTATGGAAACCATCGGACAACTCTAGAACTATATTGTTTTCACGAGAGTTTGAGCAATTTGAAAACGACTCGAATTTATTAAGTTCCATTGAAGAATTAGAGAAAATAATCCTATCTTTATTCCTTTGCGACTCTGTTCCCCGAAAAATATACTACTTTGAGTACACAGTCGATTCCTCTGCCGCGGACCGTCTAAAATTCTTACGAGTATTTGGGCAACCACGCGCACACTTTGAAAGCGAACAATTTATTCACACAAAATCCTTTTTCAGACTGGGGCATTTTACCCAAAGCCCTTTGGAAAATGTTGATTTTGTTCCACCTGAATCTGATATTAAGTCATGGTTCAACTTTCTCTCTCAAAACGCGCATATTTCTGCAAGCCTAGCGTTAATTCAAGAGTCATTTGGATTGGCTCATGAATTGTACGCTGGTTTGCGCATTACCAGTTTTACCGAATTGTCAACAGTGCTTCTCTTATTAGTCTCTGGGTTAGAGAGCCTTTTCACGCATGGGTCCGACTCGCATGCCGATATATCATTTAAGTTTCGAACAGTTGGCGCTGCTTTTTACACCAAATACTTCCAAAAAAGTTCACTGCAAAGAAATGACATCAACCAGAGAGGAAAGTTTACATACACAGAGATAAAGAACATCCTGCGACTTCTCTACGATTTGCGATCTACTATTGCACACGGGAACTTTAACCTTACTTTCTTTAGTGAAAAGAGAATCGGGAAATTGCTAGATAACTTATTTTCTGCTGTCGGTGTTGGAGAAGTCAGCAAAGATATGAAGAGTATTTATTTTGCTCACTTATTGCTTTCCTTAGAACTACTCGAAGGTCACATACTTGGGGTTTTTAGAGGGGCAAAATCGAGTTTAAATATGGGAGTAGATATTCTAGATGAAGTACTAAGCGATAAGGACAATTCATGAATAGCTGCCCAACACCGCGTGCAGCGGACATGTGGGGATTCTGCACACATCCCAAGCATTTTTCACGCCTTATCAGTTTTCTGGCTGGACGGCTTCGCCGTCCCCGCCCCTGCGTGAGTAACGCAAGCCGTTGGGCGGCTGTATAATCGACTTACAATACTCTGAGGCGAACATGGAACAAACAATGAACACGGAGTTGATTTCGCAATACGCTCACATTTGGAGAGTATTCGAACGGTTAGTCCATGATTTTGATGATACTGCATGGTTCTGCACGGGGCGAAAAGCCACCACCCCAGCAAGATTATCCTTTCATATCTTGAAAGCAACCAAATATTATTTGGAAGACACATCCGTCATCCAATTCGCCTCTGGAAAGTCATTTGATATTAATTGTGAAACCGCAGAGGAAGAATCCTTGCCGTCGAGAAGCGATGTCATCTCTTGCATCCAGGAATTTGCACACAAAACGGAATGCTGGCTCATGGAGATGGATTTCCGTTCTCTCAATACAGCTTTTGAATGGGCTGGGAAAACAAAATTAGGGCTAGTCATTTTCCTGCTGAAACACAGTATTTATCATCTTGGCGAGTTGAGTTCGTTACTGAATGAAAGTAAAAATGGAGAAGCGGAAGATAATTACGTCAAGGCACTGTAGTTTTGAGGGCGCAACCGTGGGAATGTCGATTTCGTCATCAGAGAACGCCGCCCAACACCGCGTTATTTGAGCGATTGTCTGGCTTGGAGTTTTTTCCGTTTCGATGGCGAGTCCACACTCCCACCCCAAGCGGCTAACGCCAACCGTTGGGTGTTTATCGGATCATTGGCGTTGAGAGACTACCACTTTATATATAGGATGAATGATATGCCCATTACTTACCGAAAAGCCACACACAAAGACAACTTCACCGCTTTTTCCATCTTCCGTAAGTCGCTGGAAGATTATGGTCAACGTACAGGGGTTATGGCAATCACGGGTGGAAACGACCCTGAGAAATTGAAACAACTCTGGGAGCGCCGCCGATTGTTTTGGGAACATCTTACAGATTCCAGTGACCAATATTGGCTTGCTGAAAAGGATAATGGGGAAGCCATCGGTTATGCACGCAGTATCTTACGCGATCATCATCGTGAACTGACTGAGTTTTTTGTCATGCCAGATAGTCAATCGGCAGGAGTTGGGAAGGAATTAATCTTGCGTGCATTTCCAAATGACACGCCTCACCGTTCCATCGTTGCCACGTCTGATTTTCGCGCCATGTCGCGCTACCTCAAAGCAGGAGTCTATCCTTTTATTACTGAACTCTATTTCGAACGCGTTCCTGAATTAGTTTCTGTGGAAACTGACCTTGCTATCGAGAAACCCAACGGCGCACATTCGGCGATTCAAATAATTGGCGAAATTGATTTGGTAATTCTCGGTTATCGTCGTGATGTAGACCATAACTTTCTAATGCAAGACCGTACTTTATATTTTTATAAGCGCAAGGGACAAGTAGTTGGATATGGTTATATCGAAAAAGATTACTACGGACCATTCGCGTTACTGGACAACACAGATTTCCCTGCTGTTCTCGCACATGCGGAAACGCAAGCCCACTTGCTTGGCGCAGGAAGTGTTGGCTTTGAGACCCCCAGCCTCAATACTATTGTTGTTGATTATCTGATGAAGCGCAGTTATCGTCTCGAAGGATTCATGGGTACTATTTTGTCAAATAAACCATTTGGAAAATTCGAGAATTATCTATTAACGAGTCCGCCTTGGTTTTTGTAATTAAAGAACCAGCGGCTAATACAGCGTGCGCTTGATGGGTGGGGACTCTGCGGCGTTTTCGAGTTTTTTTCTGCTTCGGGTTTATACTGCTCCCAAGCAGTTTTCTACGCCTCAGCATTTTTTCAGCTGGACGGCTTCGCTGTCCCCGCCCTGGCACAGGTAACGTAAACCGTTAGCCCGCATAATGCTAAAGAAAGCGTAGAGCAGGAGACATCAAATGTGGGATGGCTGGAAAAAACATACAGACACTAACAGTGGCAAAAGCTATGAGTTACTATTGGCAAAAAATGTTGAAAATTCAAAAGTTGTGGTGTCATTGATGGCAGTTCTCGCCAAGATAGAATCAGAACCACCAAATTGGAAAGCCCAGATCATAACCTTTAATCCTGGAGCTGGAGATTATATACATTTTGATGGTATGTTTTCAAATTTGGCAGAAGCCGAAGAAAAGGCTTGGGAGAAAGCCCAAGAAATAGTTCGAATCTATTATCAATAACGTACTAAGAATGAATAAATCTATCATCATCGAGCAATTGGAGAACAGAATGCGCCCTGGGCAATCTTCACAGGGCGGCTTCTTGGGTTTGAACGAGTCTCTGGAATTTGTAATTGCACAAGATGAACAAACCATCGAAAAATTCGGAATTAGTCACGAACAAATTGCTGGTGCTTTAGAGCAAGTAATCGCAGCAGTTCATGAACAAGAAAAAGCACTTCCTTTCGATAAGTTCCGTGAAAAACAAACTGATTTTCCTGATTTGTACCATCCTGAGAAAAATCCGCTTTTCTCAAAAGATAATCTGCCTGACCTCAACATTGGCTATCTTGTTGATTGTTTTCAAGTTTTCATTCTTCAATATCGTGGCTTTCAAGTTTGTCCGTGGAATGATTGTGGAGAAGTAGGAGGTTTTGACTTTATGATACTCAACCGCAATACAGGCGAATCTTTTACAGCGCCAGCCCTTGTTGTTCACCTAATTCGTGCTCATCATTTTTTTGAAGGTGTTGATAGTCCATATCGAGTTGACCCAGAAAAGGTTATTTGCACACTCAAAATATCTCAAACCCAAACTGCGGGCTAACACAGCGCGTGCACCTGACGCTGGGGATGTCAAACGCCAATGCGCTTTGACTGGGCGATGGTCGCTGGAGGCTCGCTCGCCCGATCTGCGGCACGCTTCGCAGTCAAGCAGTTTTACAAGCCTTGACATTTTCTGGCTGGACGGTTTCGCCGTCCCTGCCCTGGCGTAGGTAACGCAAGTCGTTGGGCGGCTGAACTCAAATTAGAACTTAGAATATTGAGGGATTGCAATGAGTTACTTTATGATTGACATAGAATCAGATGGGCCAATTCCTGGTGATTTTTCGATGATTTGCTTTGGCGCAGTTAAAGTAGATTCTTCATTAAACACCTCTTTCTATGGTCAATTGAAACCGATTTCTGAAAAATGGATCCCAGAAGCACTCAATGTAAGCGGTTTCTCTCGTGATGAGACGCTATCATTTAATGATCCCAAGTTGGTGATGTCTGATTTTTCCAATTGGCTTTCTATTCATAGCCAAGGAAAACCTATTTTTATTTCAGATAACAATGGTTTTGATTGGCAGTTTATTAATTGGTACTTCCATCATTTTATTGGAAATAACCCTTTTGGACATAGTTCGTTCAATCTTGGTTCTTTATATAAAGGGCTTGTTAAAGATACGTCACCAAACTTCAAACACTTAAGAAAAACAAGACATACACACAATCCAATAGATGACGCTAAAGGAAATGCTGAAGCCCTTATAGCAATGTCTCAGAGCATGGGTCTAAAGATTAACTTGAAATGATGCAAAACCGCCGCCCAACAAAGCGTGCACTGGCCCAACCATCCCAAAATACGACAGGAAAACTTGGGCAGGGATTTGAAGTACACCGGTCATATTTGGAGATGGACTGGCTTTGAGACTTTCTGCTTTCGAGCAGATGCTGTGAATACAAACCATTAGGTGGTTGGTAATTTCATCAACAATATCATCACACTTACATTAGGAGAAATCAATATGATCGAAAAAAGCAAACCGTCCCTTGTTCGTATGGTCCAGTCAGATTATTTAGTGCTCTTGGGAATCTTAATTCCAGTTGTATCCTTGATCATGTATATCGCAGTTGCCTATTTTGGCTATTTCCCTGGCCTGCGCGGACATGATCCCATTCAGGGGTCCGATGGGGCACCTTTATTTTTGTATTTGTTCTTGGGAGGGCTAGTGATCGGGGTTCCACTTGCTATTTGGCGTATACGCACGGTTCAGCAACTATTTTCTACGGGTGTAGAAGTCACAGCTGTGATTAAAGACCTCTACTTTCAGAAAGATAGGGGAGCAGTTCAGTACACATACACCTATCAGGGGCAGGAGTTTCTAGGCGCAAGCTCGATTATGAAAACAAATCAAACACAAAAATTCTCCCCTGGAGATCAAGTTGTTTTGCTAATTGATCCCAATCAACCCAAACGTGCGTTGATTCGAGATTTATATATCTGATGACCACTATATTCTGCATCCAAGGTGCATTGATCTTGGATGCAGAATAGCAGGTATGTGAGATTTGCATTGATTGACAAATCTTGCGTTCATTCAGCGCCCAATAACGTGTGCTGGGGATGTCAAGCTCCAATGGGCTTTGATTGGACACTGACACTAGAATGGATTCAATATTCATGGCTACTTCTGCAATGAGCGAACCAAATAAAATGGCAAGCCAAAAGCGATTAAGGTATATCCTTGTTGCATCCTTTGCCCTAGTGTTGGTACTTACTTTTGCATCTTACATTACAACAGCGGTGTTTTGGGATGGCGCTTTTCCATCTGGTGAATATCACCTGCAAATCTTGAATGAAGCAGGCGATCCTGTCAAAGGCGCGACTTTGAATATCTATCAAGGCAAAACTCTTGCATTCGAATATCCTTTTGATAATTACCTCTCTGAAAACACTCTAATTAGTAACGATGAAGGCGAGATTGTGCTCACCCACTTACCAAGAGGTTTAGAATTTGGTGGTTCTGGGTGGGATTTATTCTGGATTATTCCAATTCGCATGGGAGGACCCAAATTTACTTGTCAAATTGACGCAGAAGGATACAAGACTTACAGATTTTCATCCCAGCAAATATTCGACACGGCTTATGAAGCATACAACAATGATAGTGTTCCCAGAAAAACGATTCAGATCAATGGAAACGAAGTAAAGATCATGATTCTGGAAAAAATGATAATGTTGGAAAAGAGGTAAATCTGCTTCCCAAAAAGCGCCCAACATAGTGTGCGCTTGACGGGTGGGATTCTACTTCGGGTTTATACTACTCCCATGTAGAGACCACGTGCGGGTCAGCGGCATAAGTTCGCGAACGCAAACCGTTAAATCGCTATACACGAGCTTCAATCAATTTGTGATAAAACCATCCCATGAGCCACCAGAAAGTTGTCATTTCTCTCAAACGATTCCTGTTGATTGAACAATGCCCAGCGGATTGGAAAGACCTGGATTTGTATCTGTTTCGAGATGAAACAGTGGTCTTCTATATCGGCCAATCCCATCTGGCTTTTGCGCGGGTTTGGGAACATCTCTTAAGCGGTTTCAAGGGACACTCGATCGTGGGGCGCTTTGTTTGGTGTAACTGGCCGACATCCATGAAATTCACGATTGAATTGTTGAGTTCTCAACTCGAACAATTCGATGTTGTCGGGAATGAATTGAATGCTTCTGAGCGGTTGCTGATCCAGCAATGGACACCCTGTTTCAATGTGTCGCAGAATAGTCAGCCAACCTCTGTGCCAAATTCTTATTTGCCACCCAATGCCCCTTTCCGACGCAGACGAAGCTTGAATGCTCTCGTCCACGAGGCAGAGCGAGCAGTGAAGGCAGAGGATGACGAACTTTGGATACAACAGATGAAGTAGTGGATGAAAGGCAATGTCGCTCAACACAGCATGCAGTGACCCACTCCGCCTCCCAAAATACGACATTGAAATTAGGACATGGATAGGAAGTACCCAAGTCGTATTTGGAGATGAACTGGCTTTGAGAATTTTCTGTTTCTGGGCAGAGTACATGTACGGGGTAGCGACACAAGCTTGCTAACGCAAACCATAGGTCTGTAGATTGGTAATTATTGGAGGCTTCACGAGAATGAAACACCCGACTTTTGGAAGGAATAATAAACGTGTTTTTCTTATCTGTTTCATTTTGTCTGTAATTTCAGTTGGGATTGTGATGTTGTCAGCAAGAGGCGTAATCGACACGCCATTTCCAACATGGTTTATGAAACTAACATTTTTGGGGTCGATTTTTGTAATGATTTCTTATCCTGTTTACGATCGCCTTACCGTTTCATGCCCCATATGTAAAACACGGCTTGAATGGATTGACTCTGGTAATGGTGGACTTCGAAACGCCACAGCAAAATGTCCTAACTGTAATGAAGTGTACGATCTAGGCATGTCATTTAGTGACTAACACAATCAAAACGTCCAGCGAAACAAGCACAACGATAACAGCATCCCTTAAGGAGTAATATATGCAGGATACACGATCAACATTAGATGTGATTTATGAAAACTGGCGAGGGTATAACGGAAAGTTGCAGAACTGTATCGCCCCTTTGACGAAGGAGCAACTTATATTGCAACCCGCCCCGCGTATGTGGCCCTTAGGTCAGATTGTGCAACACATTATTTCGGTAAGGGCAGGATGGTTCAGTGGTACTCTACAGGATGTTGACAGTGTGATGGATGAGTACATGTTATGGGGTCAACGTGATTCGCCGGATCGCAGTGCAACAGAACTGGTGTGCGGACTCAACGAAACTTGGGCATTCATTGAATCTCGTTTACAACGCTGGACTCCTGCTGACTGTGCCAAGACTTTCCCTGATGAGTGGGATGGCCAAATACATGAGGTGTCACGCAGTTGGGTGATATATCATGTGATGGAACACGATATATATCATGGTAGTGATGTCTCGTTGATCCTGGGTATGAACGGACTACAAGCAATTGATATTTGATCAATGTTTGATAGATTGATGTTTGTGGAAGCTTTAGAAATATTGAAGGTGATTGTCTAAAATATTTCAACCTTGATTCATACTTCAAAATAAAGAGGCTATAAAAGATTCGAAATCTTTTATAGCCTCTGCTGTATCAGGAACAACTATTTCTTTCTATAAAACAATAACAACACGAGTGCCCCTAGTAATCCCATCGCCATGTCTTTGATCGTGTCGGTCAATCCCAACACCATATGGAAACCAAAGAAATAATCCATGATGTTCTCATAAAATTCCCAGAAGACAGTCGTCGTCCCTGTGGCGGTGAAAGCCAGCAGGATCTGGACCGGGAGGGGAATATCGCCTAAAAAATCCTGTGAGTTCCGAATCGCCGCACGATAAAAATATGTGATCGTGACTCCGCCGAAGAAATGCGTGGGAATATCCATTTGGGGAATCTGGTCAAAAAGATGCAGAGCGAGACCAAGTAAATAAAACCCGACCACGCTCAACGGAGCCCAGGCGGCTTCACGGAGCGTGGAAGTAACCCAGTTGGTAAATTTGCTTTTTGTGAGAGAGATATTTATTGATGACATGCGTTTTCCATTGGTGTGAATTCTTTAAAGATAATCATCCCATCATAAAGTTGACCGAAGGGAACGTCAATGGGGAGTAAGCGGATCTCCGCGTTTTCATCCGTATGTGCATCAATGTAGGCAATCCCAGAGTCTGGATCTGTGTTGAACAGCGATGCTAGATGCGTTCCATTTTTAAATTGAAAACCATCCATCCAGCCTTGATAAGAGAAAGCTTCTCCACGCCAGTATCCATCTCCTGATACACCATCGATGATCGTTGAGTAAACAGACACATCATCCTCGACAAGCCTTTGTGCCCACGTCTTGAAATCCTTAGTGGGAGGATTAGGGTCTCCTTGTGTTTTCATCCCGTGAGCCGCGCCGAAAAATGCCAGAATAGGTTTGTCGTTCGTCTGCGACAAAACATATTTGATGTTCTTTGTGATTATGTCTTCCCGTATCGGGGCGAAATTTCTTTTTGAACCTGTGCCTGTTTCCATATCATTACCAAGGTAATACCATTCAAGCGACAATTTAACAGTATCTAATCCGTTGAGAGTATCAGGTTTCTCTGCAGATAGAGCACGAAGTTCATCAACCAATGCGTATAATTTTTTTGAACTTGCATATTGAATTTCTGATAATTCTGGGATTTGGATGGATTCTCCTGCGGGCCCGAGCTGTAAATGAAGCTCAACCAAATGTTTATACACAACCGGGAATGACGAATCGACATCCACCAGGTGGACAGTCACCTTTTTATCTGTTGGAAGGTCAACGTTGAATTCGCGTATCTGTCCCAGAATATCCGTCCGTAGGCAAAGACCATCAGGTAATGTGTCGCTCAATCCATGGATGTATGCATTAGCCTCGGTCTCATAGGCTTGATCCTCTTCCAAAATGATATCGCGTAATTTTGCCTTTTTATAAAGGTTATGCAAAAACACATCAAAAACCCCTTTGGCTTCCCGGTTTCCATGTGTTTCACCCACGATATAGACCATATAGCCTGATGTTGGAAATGGGAAATCAGCCGTGTTGTTACTCATGTATATCCCCGGACGAACCTCCTTTGCTTTGAAAGTTTCCCCCATGTTGCATCCATCAAGCAGAACAGTGATCAACAAAACACACACCGCGATTCTCGCCTTCATGGTTTCCTCCCGAATAATGATTCAACATAAAAAGTATACAAGAAACCAACCCGTCACCACCAAAGAGAAATCATTGATTTTGTGTGATATTCTTCCCTTTGAATAAAGCACATCCCCTTCTCTGTGTATTTTATTCATCCTGAATCTCTCTAACTTACAGATTTCCGATCCGTTGTTATATAATGCCTATTAGGTATAATCCCCACGCCTTATGAAAATACTCACCGTCCTCACCTATTACCGCCCGCACACCTCGGGGCTCACCATTTACGCCGAACGTTTGGCACGTGCCTTTGTCAAACGCGGACACGAAGTCACTGTAATGACCACGCAGTTTGATCCGTCGCTTCCTCGCGAAGAGATGATGGACGGCGTCAAAGTCATCCGCATCCCTGTGGCGGCACGCGTCAGCAAAGGCGTCATCGCTCCCACGTTCGGTTGGGTGGCTACAAAACTTGTCGCACAGCATGATGTCGTCCAATTGCATTTGCCCCAATTCGATGCGCCCGGCGTTGCTCTGCGCGGACGTCTCTTCGGCAAGCCTGCTGTCCTCACGTATCACTGCGACCTGCTTTTGCCGCCTGGGTTCTTCAACCGCATCGTCAACACCGTTGTGGATTTTCAAAACAACATGGCTGGGATTTTATCGAGTCACATCGTGA
This sequence comes from Candidatus Defluviilinea proxima, assembly GCA_016721115.1. Lineage (NCBI taxonomy): Bacteria > Bacillati > Chloroflexota > Anaerolineae > Anaerolineales > Candidatus Villigracilaceae > Candidatus Defluviilinea > Candidatus Defluviilinea proxima. Next base: position 975,115 of record JADKIW010000001.1, on the reverse strand, counting down.
CGTACACACAGGATTATGCAGATCATTCGCCCTTCCTCTCACGCTACGCCTCCAAACTGACCCCGATCCTGCCTCCCGTCGAAATGCCTGATCCACTCCCCGGAGCGGTCGAAGCATTCGCAAAGGCACATCATATTGACGAACGTAAACCCGTGATAGGCATGGCTGCACGTTTTGCCGCTGAAAAGGGTGTCGAAGTTCTCATCGATGCAATGCCTGCCATTTTGCAGAAATACCCGAAAGCACAAGTCCTTTATGCAGGGACATATCAAGATGTGATGGGCGAGCAAGCTTATTCAGCTCGTCTTATGCCTCGCATTCGAGAATATGAAATACAAGGACATTGGACTTTCCTTGGTAACCTCGACCCTGTTCAAATGGCCGCCTTCTACCCCAACCTCGATGTGTTGACCGTCCCATCACTCAACTCCACCGAAGCATTTGGTCTTGTGCAGATCGAAGCGATGATGAACGGTGTACCGTGTGTCCCGTCTGCGTTGCCGGGGGTACGGCAACCGGTCACTATGCATGGAATGGGGAGAGTCGCTAAAATCGGAGATGCGGCCAGTTTGGCCGAATCCATTCTCGAGGTCCTGAGCGAACCGCAAAAGTTCAAGGGCGATATTGAGTCGATCAAAAAGTCCTATAATCCTGATTCGATCGCGCAAGAATACGAAAAGTTATTCGGGCGTTTGATGAAAAAAGGAGTTTGAAAATGGAATCGCTGGGTATCAATTTAGGTTTGCTATTCGCTCAAGTGATATTTTTTGTCTTGTTCGTTGGCCTGCCATTCGTTGGTCTGCCACTTATTGCATTGATCGGCCTTGCAAAGAAAAAGATGAGTGGTGTTCCGCTTGCTTTGTGGGTGCTTATTATTTGTGCCATTCCAGTATTGGGGGCGGTGGCGTATTGGATCGTTAAACCAACTGCTGAGAGTAAAATTTGAAAAAAGATTTTCTGTTTCTACAATTGCGTGACCTGCCCTACTTCCGTGCGTTTTTGCGCGCGGTGGAGAGTTCGTATTATCAAGACCTGCCATTGCCCGCGCCTGTTTATGATGTAGGATGCGGCGACGGCCATTTCGCTTCGTTGACCTTCGACCAGAAAATTGATGTGGGTCTTGACCCGTGGCATGGACCCATCCACGAGGCGAAGAAGTTCGGCGCGTATAAATCGCTGGTGGAGTCGGATGGAGCGAAATCACCTTTCCCCTCGGAACATTTTGCCAGTGGATTTAGCAACTCGGTGCTTGAACACATTCCGCACATCGACGATGTTTTGAAAGAGACCGCACGCGTGTTGAAGAAGGATGCGCCGTTCTATTTCTGTGTGCCGAACACGAGATACTTTACCGAGTTGTCCATTTCAAAAGTTTTGGGCAAGCCGTATGAAGAATGGTTTCGCAAGATCTCGCGTGTGGAACATGCGGACGAACCCGACGTATGGAAGGAACGTTTGGAGCGTGCAGGTTTTGAGTTGGTGCGTTGGTGGCATTACTTTTCGCCCGCTTCGATGCGCGTGTTAGAATGGGGCCACTATTTTGGAGTCCCTTCTGTCTTTGCCCGTGTTCTCACCGGTAAGTGGATTCTCTCTCGTACGGAATGGAATCTGTGGCTGACGAAGAACTATGTAAGCAGGTACGCTTCCCCTGAACCGCTCGATAACGGGACGTTCACATTCTATATTGCACGCAAGAGACCGTAGACGTTGGACCATAGACCATAGGTCTTGATCATCGTCCATTGTCCACGGTCCATTGTCTAATTATGCCCTTCGACGAAAATTATTTCTCCTCCCACACGTACGCAAATATTACCTTCGCCAAGTACAGCATGTACTGGTGGTCCAATCGATTCTATGCCACGCTCGCGCGCCGATACGGTAAACGCGGAACACGTTTTCTGGAAGTTGGCTCAGGCATGGGGCATCTCACCGGCCAGCTTGAAGATACGTTTGAAACGTTCGGTTGTGACCTCAACCACTGGGCGGTCAAGCAATCCAAGGTGGTTGTGGAGAAATCCCATTTACAAACGGCCAGCGCGCAGGAACTTCCGTACGCGGACGGCGTCTTTAATGTCGTGATCATCAAGCACATCGTGGAACATTTGCCTGACCCGCAAAAGGCAATTAACGAGATTGGCCGTGTCACCGAGAAGGGCGGAACGCTCATCCTTGCCACGCCGAACCTTGATTCCCTGCTCAAACCGTGGAAGGGTGATAAGTGGATCGGTTATCAAGACCCAACCCATATTTCTCTCAAACGTCCCGCTGAATGGTTTTCCTACGTGAAAGATGCTGGTTTTACGATCCAGCGCACGTTTGCAGACGGTTTCTGGGACGTTCCGTATATTCCTCTTATTCCCAAACAGATCCAAAAATTATTTTTCGGTTCGCTCGGTGGTTTTCAAGCGATCTCAAGCCTGGTCTTTCTGCCCTACACATGGGGTGAAAGCGTTATTGTGATCGCGAAAAAGAACTGAAACACAGAGTACGAAATACCATTTATATAACTCTATAGTGTAACGAGAAATCATGATGGATACCCCCCAACAACCAGACCCCGCGCCTCAGCAGGAACCCAGTGTTCTCGATTACGTAAAATTCCTCTTTCGATTCGGGCGAAGTGGACGGATTCAACTACCGGAGTTTGATGACGATTCTGCGGTTGACGATGAACCTTTGCAAAACAAACCTTTCCCCTGGCGTTCTCTTCTTGCTCTTCTCTTCGCGTTGATCGGGCAAAGAGCCTTTGAACCACCCGCCACGTCAGCTCCGTTTGGATATGCTCTCTACCTTGCTGCAGTTGTCATGTTGGGTTGGGCTATGTACCTGAATGAATGGAACATCGAAGCATACAAGCCCACATCTGAGGGCGCCGACCCTCTCACGTATCGTCGGCTCGCGTTCTTTGTCAGCATCACATTGGCATTTGTGTCTTTTGCCCTGTTCACCGAAAACAAGTTCACGCTGATCAACATCACAGTTTGGGTGATCGCGATTCTCCTCTTCTTATTTTCCTTTTGGCTCATGGTTTCAAAGGATCGGTTTTCAGGTATTGTCGGTTTCTTCCAACGTGATGCGTGGACGATCACTTTCACACGTTGGTCATTGCTTCTTGTAGCAGTTACCGCTCTTGTTTTCTTCTACCGGTTTTATCATACTGTCAGCGTTCCACCTGAACCGTTCAGCGATCATGCGGAAAAGCTCCTCGATGTGTACGAAGTCTCTATTGGGGAAACGCGCATTTTTTTCCCACGTAACACCGGCCGCGAGGCCATCCAAATGTATTGGACCCTCCTCATTGCCAAAGTCTTTGGCACGGGGCTTTCGTTTCTTAGTCTCAAACTTGGCACGGCCATCTTCGGCTTTTTGACTCTTCCCTTCATTTATTTGCTCGGCAAGGAGATCGGCGGGAAACGTGTGGGCCTCTTCGCCTTCTTTTTGGCGGGGATTGGATACTGGCCCAACGTCATCAGTCGTATCGGACTTCGCTTTCCTCTGTATCCTCTCTTCGCCGCCCCCACGCTCTTTTTCTTAATCCGAGGCCTGCGGACGCGGAACCGAAATGATTTTCTCCTCTCCGGCCTCTTTCTAGGACTCGGCCTGCATGGGTATAGTCCCATGCGCATTGTGCCATTCGTGGTTGTGACGGCGTTCGTGTTGTATTGGCTTCATTCACAATCCAAAGGTGCACGCAGAGATATTCCGATCTGGTTGACGATGCTTGGGGTCACAGCGTTGGTTGTTTTCATTCCATTGTTGAGTTATTGGAAGGATCACCAAATGGAGTTCGGGTTCCGTGCCTTTTCCCGTTTGAGCGATATTGAAACGCCTTTGCCGGGCCCGGCTTATCAGATCTTTTTCTCAAACCTTTGGAAGGCCCTGCGCATGTTCAACTTCGATGATGGCGAGATCTGGGTTAATTCCCTGCCTCATCGTCCCGCGTTGGATGTGGTTACAGCTGCGTTGTTTGCGTTGGGAATTGTCCTTGTGCTGGTGCGATACCTTCGCAACCGTCACTGGCTGGATTTGTTCCTGCTCGTGTCCATTCCGTTGTTACAGATGCCGTCCATTCTGTCGCTGGCGTTTCCCGGTGAAAACCCGGCGCTCAATCGCGCAGGTGGCGCATATATCCCGGCTTTCATTGTCGGGGCGATGGCGCTTGATGGTCTCCTCACCAGCTTCGGGCGTGGAAAGATGCGAAGCGTCCTGATGTATGGCATCGCAGGTCTTTTGTTATTCCTCTCCGCCTCTCAAAATTATGATCTGGTCTTCAATCAGTTTTATGCATCGTTCCGTCAGGGATCGTGGAACACATCGGATATGGGCAAGGTCATTAAGGAATTCGAACAGACTTATGGCAGTACCGATACGGTTTGGGTTGTGCCATTCCCGCATTGGGTGGACACGCGCCTGCCTGCGGTGTGGGCAGGCATCCCGAATCGCGATATGGCGATGTGGACGGATAATTTACAGGGCACGGTAGAATTAAAAGGCCCGAAGATGTTCATTGTGAAAGCCAACCTGGAAGACCTCTCCACGAACGATCAGGTTTCGCTCGATAAGTTGAAATCGCTGTACCCGAACGGACAATTACGTTTATTTGACTCGGATGTATCGGGTCACGATTTTTGGATCTTTACTGTACCAAACCAATAATACGCGCTGAGCGGAGCGTAGCGCAGTCGAAGCGCAGGGTTGTATGTAACCTTACCCTTCGACTGCACTCCTCGTTGCACTCGTCGTTCCGCTCAGGGCGAGGGATTTTATGAAACGCGAAAAATACTTCTGGATCTATGATGTTCTTTTCCTGTTGGTCTTTGCACTGGCAGGCTATTTGCGTTTGACGGGTGTAAGCTGGGGCGAAGCCCAGCACCAACACCCCGATGAGAACTTTCTTTCCGGTGTTCTCAGTAATTTGCATGCAAAAACCTGCATCGATGAGGCTGTCCCTGTGGAAGCCTGCCCATCAGAAAAACAACGCTGGATGACCATCGGCGAATATTTTGACAGCGAAACATCCACGTTGAATCCCTATAACCGCGGATATGCGTTCTTTGTCTACGGCAACTTGCCAATGGTGATCACGCGCATTGCCGTGGATGCTGTTGGTCCGGGTACCGACCCGAAATTGTTGGGACGTCAGTTCTCTGCATTAGCCGACTTGTTCAGCATCGTCTTTTTGTATTTACTCGTCTCGCGCATGTATGGGCGCAAAGTGGGTTTGCTCGCCTCGTTGTTCTCCGCGTTGACTGTGATGCAGATCCAGCAATCGCATTTCTTTACGACTGATTTGTTCGTCAATGCTTTTGCATTCCTCGCGATCTACTTTGCGGTGGTGATCGTCAATCGCAAACCAGAAACTGCTGACTTCAAGTCACTGCTTTCTGCCCGCCTATTCACTCATCCGCTATTCCTTTTAAGTATTGGTTTTGGTGTGGCCTTCGGTATGGCTTTGGCCTCGAAAGTCAATATCTATCCGCTTGCGATCTTGTTGCCGGGTGCGTTTGCATTACGATATTTGATTGCAGATCGTCATGCGTTGACCGTGGACGATGGACAAATAACCGAAACTGTTCTCCCTGAAGTAGAACAGGGTGAAGGCGAAACCCTTGTAGTCGACTCGTCTCCCATCGAGATTGATCTTAACGATAACGACGAAGTCTCCGCAACTCCTCAAGAACCAATTACCAACACTCAATCATCGCTTAACAATTACCTTCTCTTTGTCGCCGCTTGCCTCATCATTGGCGGACTTGCCGCATTCGCATCCTTCCGCATCTTCCAACCGTATGCCTTCAGCGGGATCATGCCCAACGAACAATGGGTTGCTAACATTCAGGAACAACGCAATCAGGCCAAAGGTGATGCTGACCTGCCTTGGAACTTGCAATGGGCAAGACGCTCACACCTCTATTCATTTATAAATTTAACCACTTGGGGTCTTGGTCTTCCGCTCGGCATCCTTGCATGGATCGGCTTCCTCTACATGGGTTGGCGTATCCTCAAAGGCGAATGGCGTCATGCCTTGCTCTGGGGTTGGACGGGGCTGTACTTCTTCTGGCAATCGCTTCAATTCAACCCAACCATGCGTTATCAACTGCCTGTCTATCCGCTGTTTGCGATGATGGCAGCGTGGTTTATATTTGAGTTGGCAGGTTTCAACGTTGAAACGTTGAAACGTTCAAGCCTGCGAAAGATTTCTGCAAGTGTTCTTGGTATTACTGTTATTGCTCTTACCACCATCTGGGCCTTTGCTTTCCATAGTATCTACATCCGCGAAGAACCTCGTATGGCCGCCTCGCGTTGGATCTTCCAGAACGTGCCCGGCCCGATCAACGTTCAGATACAAAAATTGGGTGACGCGACTTATAACCAGCCTCTGCCATTCCCTACCGGTGGCTTTATACAAGCGGGGATTCCCTACGACACGACCTTTGTCGCGCAAACTGATGGGATCGTGGATAGCATCACATTGGGACACGCCGCCAACCAAGCCGCCTCTCCCTTAACGCTTAGCCTGATTCTGTCCGAGGTGCCTGATCCAACACCCGAGCAGGCTCTCACTACTGGCTCACTTAAATCCAGCTTTGCCACAACGACCAACCTGCAAGGCGATTTCCAGACCATCAAACTCGATAAACCTATTCCCGTCACGGCGGGAAAACAATACTACCTGCGCTTCACAGTGGATGCTGGTTCGCTTGCTATCAGCGGTGCAGCTGTTATCAACGAAACGGATTATGACTATGGCTTGCCTTTCCGCATTGACGGTTATGATGCGTTCGGCGGTATCTATCGTGGTGACCTCAATTTGCAAGTGTATTGGGACGACAATCAGGAAAAACTCGAACGGTTCATATCCACACTCGCACAGGGTGATTACATTTTCATTCCTACCAATCACCAGTATGCACAGATCACCCGCCTGCCGGAACGTTATCCGCTTACAACGGTGTATTACCGTGAACTCATGGGGTGCCCGTTGGATGCCGATATCATCCCGTGTTATCACGAGGCCAAACCGGGTGATTACCAAGGCAGGCTTGGCTATGATCTTGTAGCAGTGTTTGAGACTTTCCCGAAACTTGGCCCGATCGAGATCAACGATCAATATGCAGAAGAAGCCTTCACCTTTTACGATCATCCCAAGGTCTTTGTTTTCAAGAAAAACGCAAACTTCAATCAGGGGCAAGTCCGTGCTGTGCTCAGCGCCGTTGACCTTTCCACGGCGGTCCATCTAACGCCTCGACAGTTCAAAGATTATTCCACCCTGTTGCTCCCCGCCGATAGACTTGCAAGTCAACGTGCAGGTGGCACATGGTCACAACTCTTTGATTACGACTGGTTGCAAAACAAATATCCGTTTGTTGGTTTGCTCATCTGGTATATCTTCATCTTTATCCTTGGGCTGGCGGTTTATCCCATCACTCGCCTTGCCATGCCCGGATTGGGCGATAAAGGGTATCCCCTGAGCCGTGCATTGGGGCTCGTCATTCTCGGTTACTTCTCGTGGATCGGCGGCTCGCTTGGCGTTCCATACACACGCACAACGATTGCGATTGTGTTTGGCATCATTGTTATCATCGGTATCCTGCTTGCCTACTATCAACGCGATGAATTGCGCGAAGAATGGCAGACCAAACGTAAATATTTCCTGATGATCGAGGGACTCTTCCTCGTCTACTTCCTCATTGACCTGCTCATCCGCATGGGCAACCCTGACTTGTGGCATCCCGGCAGAGGCGGCGAGCGCCCAATGGACTTCTCGTATTTCAACGCGGTCATCAAGAGCACTTCCTTCCCGCCGTATGACCCGTGGTTCGCAGGCGGATACATCAACTATTACTATTATGGTTTCTTGTTGGTTGGCACGCCGGTTAAATTGCTCGGCATCGTCCCGTCCATTGCTTATAACTTCATCCTCCCAACGCTCTTCGCCTTCGTTGGGATCTCCGCCTTTTCAATTGGATGGAATCTATTCTTAGGTCCCTTCTCCCAGCGGGAGAGGGCGGAGGGTGAGGGAGAATCTTCATCCTTCAACATTCAGCCTTCAGCCTTTGTCGCCGGTCTTGCCGCTACTTCCCTCGTGATCTTGCTTGGTAACCTCGGTACTCTTCAACTCATTTACAACAAACTGCAACAACTCGGTGCGGGCGCCTTCAGTTGGGATTCGACATTTATCCAACGCCTGACATGGGCTTGGAATGGCTTCATGGCAACACTCAAAGGCGCCGCGCTTCCCATCGGACCTGGAGACTGGTACTGGGATCCAAGCCGTGTCGTCCCTCCAGGCCCCGACAATTCGATCACCGAATTCCCGCTCTTTACATTCCTCTATAGCGACCTGCACGCGCACATGATCGTCATGCCGATTGCATTGCTCGCGATCAGTTGGGCGCTGTCAGCGGTGGCTGGAGGATTCAGAAAACTGAATCAGACCTCCCGTCCGGCCGAGGCGTGGGCGTTATCTGGTTTCATGCTCCTCGTTGGAGGGTTGATCGTTGGCGCGGCGTATCCTACCAATCTATCCGACTCATATACCTATTTGTTGATCTGTGTCATTGCGTTGGGATATTCCATTTTGCGATATGTGGATGGGACACTTATCAAACGCGCGTTGCTTGCGGTGGGATCCATTGCTGCGTTGTACATCCTTTCGCGTTTCTTGTATGAGCCGTATCGCATCTGGTACAGCCAGGCTTACAGCGCGCTTGACCCGTGGAAGGGACCGTTCACTCCCATCGCTTCATACCTGACGATGTGGCTGGTGCTTCTGTTCATCGTGGTCTCGTGGATGACGTGGGAAACGCGTGAGTGGATGGCTTCGACCCCGCTCTCTGCGTTGAAGAAACTGAAACCCTATCAGGTGCTGATCGAAGGCGCCTTGGTTGGATTCGTGCTTGCGTTGTTCTATTTACAATATCACCAATCAACCACCGATTACGGCGGCATGAGTATCGGATGGATCGCCTTGCCTCTTGCGGCATGGGCGGGTGTGTTATTGTTGAACCCCAACCTGACCGATGCAAAACGTTTTGTGTTGTTCTTGATCGGTACAGCGTTATTCATCACGATCATGGTGGAAGTGGTTGCCGTGCGCGGTGACATCGGCCGCCAGAATACCATTTTCAAATTCTATTTGCAGGCATGGCTCATGTTGGGCGTGAGCGCGGGCGCCGCACTGGCATGGACGTTGCCTCCCTTCTTCAAGTGGCTTCCCGGCTGGCGTGCATTCTGGCAAGGGATGATGATCCTTCTTCTTTCGGGCGCTGTTCTCTATACGATTACCGCCACGAATGGCAAGATCCGTGATCGCTGGATCGTGGATGCTCCGCGCACGCTTGACTCTATGAAGTACATGCAATATGCCAACTACGATGACTTTGGCCAGCGCCTCGATCTGAGCGAAGACTATCGTGCCATCCGCTGGATGCAGGATAATGTGCAGGGTTCACCCGTTATTGTTGAAGCGAACTGTCTTGAATATCACTGGTGTACGCGCTTCACTACTTATACCGGTTTGCCCGGTGTTGTCGGTTGGAATTGGCATCAGCGCCAACAACGAGCCTTCACTTCTACGCAAGTGCAGGAACGCGTGGATCAAGTCGGTGCGTTCTACAACAATATAGACGTTGAAGCTTCCCGCAACTTCCTCAAAACATACGATGTGAAGTACATTATCGTCGGTCAACTGGAACGAGCCGCTTACACTCCGGATGGTCTTGCCAAGTTTGTGCAATTCGACGGCACTTACTGGAAGTCGGTCTATCGCGATGGAAGCACAGTGATCTACGAAGTGATGAAGTAACCTCCGCCCTGAGCGAAGGATGCGTTTACAGAGTATCGCATAATTTGGTAAACAAGAACGCCAATTTCCCTTTGTAATTTTCAACAGGGATTTTACTAAGTTATGAAACAAGCGATAGGAGAAAACCATGATCTTTCACATAACATCTCGCACCGCCTGGCAGGCCGCGCAGGCCAAAGGCGAATACACGGTTGAAAGCCTCGAGACCGAAGGCTTCATCCATTGTTCGACGGCGACACAGGTCTTGCCCGTTGCTGAAAAATATTATGCGGGCCAAAATGGTCTTCTCTTACTTGTGATAGACCCTACGCTTCTTTCCTCGACCTTGAAATGGGAAGACCCCTCCGGCGGAGCGCCTCCGCCCGGTGTTGCTGTGGGTGAACCTTTCCCACATATCTATGGTCCGATCAACCTTGATGCCGTGGTCAATACACTCAGCTTCGTGATGGATTCCAACGGCGCCTTCAAAATGCCGAAGATCTAATCACAGAATCTAAAATCGTAAATCCAAAACCGTAAATCGAATGACTTCCTTTTTCTCCTGGTACATCCTCATCACCCTGCTCGGCTGGATCACTTTCCCGCTGGCATATCATCTTTTCCCGGCACTGGCAGATCGTGGATACACACTTTCGCGCACGTTCGGCCTGCTGGTTTGGGCATTCATCTTCTGGCTATTCGCCTCCCTCGGCATCGCACAAAATGACCTAGGCGGACTGTTGCTGGGGTTGATCGTAGTGGGAGGGGCAAGCGCATATTTGACCGTAAATCGGAAATCGGAAATCCAAAATTGGCTTGGCGAGAATTGCGGTCTGATTATCACAGCCGAGCTTCTCTTTCTTGTAACATTCGGATTTATGGCATTTGTCCGTGCCAGTAACCCGGAGATCACAACGGCTGGTGGCGAGAAATGGATGGAAGTCGCTTTCATTAATGCCATTCTTCGCTCGCCTGTTTTTCCGCCACACGATCCGTGGTTGTCTGGTTACGCCATATCCTATTACTATTTCGGTTATGTAATGACTGCCATGCTGGCGAAGTTCACCTCTGTGCCTGCCAGTATTGCTCATAACTTGATGCTTTCACTTGTCTTCGCTTTGAGCGCGATTGGTGCGTATGGGATTTTGTATAACCTGTTGAAGACCATCGACCATGGACCAAAGACTGATGATGATAACCATCGTCCATGGTCTGTTGTCCATGGTCTACCCTTGCTTGCTCCTCTGTTTCTTCTGCTTATTTCCAATGTCGAAGGTTTTCTCGAAACGCTCCATAGGCTTGGCCTGTTCTGGAAGGACGGACCAAATTTCTGGAAATGGCTCGACATTCCAGATTTGCGTGAGGCTCCATCGCAAGTTCTTGGGCTGGCGCCGGACCGATTTTATTGGTGGTGGCGTGCTTCTCGTGTGGTCCAGGACTATGATCTGAACGGAACATTCCGTGAAGCAATTGACGAATTCCCCGCCTTCTCCTTCGTGCTCGGAGATCTGCATCCACATGTGTTGGCGATGCCGTTCGTGTTGCTGGCGATCTCGGTCGCCTTGAACATTTTCCTCGGCGGATGGAGTGGGAATATCAACCTGTATTTCGGTCAACTCAAGATCAATAAACAGGGACTTGTCGTCAGTGCATTGGTGTTAGGTGGTTTGGCGTTCCTGAACACATGGGATGTACTCTTCATTGGTGTGCTCATGGTTCTCAGCTATGCAATGGCTCGGGTCCGTGAATCAGGCTGGAGTTGGGAAAGACTCGAGGATGTCCTGTTGTTTGGTATCCCATTGGGGATCACGGCGTTTGTACTGTATATCCCATTCTTTATAAGTTTTGATTCTCAGGCGAGTGGTATTGTGCCCAATTTTATGTACCCCACTCGTGGCGCACACTTGTGGGTGATGTGGGGTACGTTGTTCGTCCCGTTATTCGCCTTTTTGATCTATCTGTGGGGAACGAAAGCCCCGGTAAATTGGCGCGCCGGTGTTCTAACATCTCTGGGTGTTCTGTTGGCGCTCTTCACGGTGTTGTTCACAGTTGGATTTTTGGCAACACGCTTTACGCCTGACATTGTCAAATATGTGCTTGATGAACAACAACTTAATATCGGTACGTTGATTTCCAAAAGCATGGAACGCAGGTTGTCTTATGTTGGGAGCCTGCTTACATTAATGGCCTTGTTGACCATGGCCTTATCCTTCTTGTTTTCAAACCGACAACAGGAACCAGTTGACTACGAATCACAACCTACACAAATTGACTCGCCTGCTTCATCGTTCGTTCTCTTGATGATCGTTATTGGTGTTCTTCTCATCCTTGGCATCGACTTTGTATATCTGCGTGATGGATTTGGTTATCGCATCAACAGCGTCTTCAAGTTTTATTTTCAAGCATGGGAATTGTTATCTCTGGCGGCGGCTTTTGGCGTGTCCGTGATGTTTTTGAAACTGCCGAAGTGGCCTCTTGCTGTATACACATTGGTGATGGTCCTGGTCATCGTAGTGGGGTTGGCATTTCCTGTTTTTGCCTTCCCAACTCGAACAGACGATTTTAAAGTGGAGCATCCCGAACAACGCACTTTGGACGGTTCAACTTACCTTGCCAATGTTATGCCGGATGATTATCAAGCCATTCAATTTATGAAGGGTCTGGAGTTCGGTGTTATCGCAGAGGCGGTTGGCGGTCAATATAGTGAGTATGCACGTATGGCAACATTTACCGGTATGCCCACTGTGCTTGGTTGGCCTGGGCATGAAGGACAATGGCGCGATGGTTCTTTACAAGGCTCACGCAATCAGGATATTGAAACTCTGTATGTCACGCCGGACTGGTCTGTTACGCAGGAGATTATTAAACGCTACAACATCCGCTATATTGTTGTGGGTAACCTCGAGCGCACCTCCTACCGCGTCAACGAAGAGAAGTTCAATAACTTCCTCAAACCTGTTTTTCAACAGGGTAGTATCACCATTTATGAAGTGCCGTAACACCGTGCTGAGCGGAGCGTCCTTCGACTACGGGCTTCGCAAAGATCGCTCTGCCCTCCGCTCAGGACGGAAACTCTGATAGGGAAGAGCGAAGTCGAAGCGCCGTCTCGCATAGAATAAATACAGGTAAAATACCCTTATGAACTCCTCCCGACTCAAATACGAAGGCTGGCTATATGGGCTGGCCTTTCTTCTCGCCCTCGGTTTTCGCCTCGTTCAACTCGGCGCCGCTCCCCTTGCCGATTCAGAAGCACAGTTCGCGTTGCAGGCATTGCAGATCGCGCAAGGTAAGGCAACCCTGCTTGGCCCACAACCCGCGTACATACTCTTTACCAGCATTCTCTTCCTCGTCATTGAAAGCACGAACTTTATGGCGCGCCTCGCCCCTGCTCTTGTGGGGAGCTTACTCGTTTTCGCGCCCTACTATTTCCGTGAAAGACTTCACCCTCGTCCCGCACTTATTCTTGCCTTTCTCTTTGCATTCGACCCCGGCCTGACCGCCCTTTCACGTCAAGCCAGCGGCACCATCTTTGCTGTGACTTTCCTGCTCTTTGCATGGGGCATGTGGATTAATGGACGCGCCATCCCAGCCGGTATCTTCGCTGGTCTTGCGCTTCTCTCTGGACCTTCGATCTGGTCCGGCGTTCTGATGCTTGGTATAACCTTCCTCTTTTGGCAGGGCATGAAGAGCAACGCAAAACAAGATGTGATGCCCGATATACGAAGCGCGATCATTGCACTCATTTCCACGCTCATCCTTGCTGGCACGCTCTTCCTCACCACTCCACATGGACTCAGCGCATTGTTCAACTCGATCCCGGCCTACCTCAAGGGCTGGACGGCCCCCTCTGTTTTCACTCCATCGCGCATGCTCATTACCTTCGTCGGTTATGAAATATTGGGGATCTTCCTCGCCATCTTCGCATTGATCCGCGGCATTCGTTTGCAAAGCCTGCGCTACATTCGCTGGGGTATTTGGTTGGGAGTTTCCTTGTTGGTGGCTATCTTCTATCGTCAGACGAGTGAATTGGCGTGGGTCATCATTCCGCTGCTTGTGCTTGCCGCGCGTGAACTTTCGCAAAGCTTTGATATTTTCCTCGATGAACGCGTGGAAGTCAGTGTGGTGGCCGGGGCGATCTTGATCCTGTTGATCTATATCTGGTTCAATGTTGCGAATATTGGATTGAACCCCTATGAACAGTTCACCACCACACCGTTGAACCTTTTCAACAAAAGCGTTAACCTGCCTTTGGGTCCACGCTATATCGTGTTGATCGGGGCTTCGTTGATCCTTGCCGTTTGTATCATCCTTGTTGCGCTGGGATGGTCTGCGCGCACGGCTCGGCTCGGTACGACCTGGTCGTTCTCGTTGTTCCTCGGTATCTATGCCCTCGGCGCGGCCTGGAGTGCAAGCGGAGTCCGCTTGCCGACCGGTGTGGAATTATGGTCCCCAGATCAACCGCCCACCCAGGCTAAATTACTGACCGCCTCCGTGAACGATATTTCCATGCTGAGCAGTGGACACATCGACTCGCAGCCGGTGACGATCATGGGCATTCAATCTCCTGCGCTTGAATGGGCACTGCGGAACCATGAAGTGAAAGTCGTTTCCGTGCTTGACCCGTTGAATGCGCCGCCCATCGTCATCACGCCATTGATGAATGAGTTGGGCTTACCATCTGCCTATCGCGGACAGGATTTCACGTGGCGACAGGCTCCGTTGTGGGATACGATCCAACCTCAGGCTTGGATTGGTTGGGCCGTATATCGTCAACTCCCGCGCGATACAGAGACCATCATCCTTTGGGCACGTGATGACATGTTCCCTGACGCACGTCAAGACACACAACCGTAAATTTCTAAACCGCAAAGCCCGCCAAGGGCGCGAAGAAAAAATCTTTGCAAAATGGTCAAATCCCGAAGGGATGGCAGGATTGTAGACCAGATGACACCGGCGAATAATCCCGAAGGGATGACATGATTTGTGCAAAGCCATGACACCCCTTCAGGGTTCATCACACGGCATTTTATTCCTACAATCATTTCACGCCTTCGGCGTTTGAATGGAAACGAAAAATATATATGACAAATAAATCTGTACCAGCCATTATCGCAATAGACGGCCCCGCCGCTTCGGGGAAATCCACTTTGGGGTTGAAGGTGGCTGAAACGCTTGGTTATCTCTTCTTCGATACGGGTGTGATGTATCGCGCTGTGACGTGGATCGCGTTAGATCACAGCCTTGATGTGAAGGATGAAGACGCGGTCACAGCTTTAGCGGAATCGATGCCCATTGATGTGGAACCAGCTTCAAAGTCGGATGGACGCGCGTGCGATGTCTTTGTGGCAGGAAAAGATATCACGTGGGAAACGCGTCTGCCGGAAGTGGATGCCAACGTGTCAGTCGTCTCAGCATATGCCGGTGTGCGGGCGGCGTTGAGCAAACAACAGAGACGCATCGGTCAGCGCGGCAAGGTTGTGATGGTGGGACGTGATATTGGCACAGTGGTGTTGCCCGAAGCGGATTTGAAGATCTATCTCGATGCCTCCGCCGAGGAACGTGCGAAGAGGCGTTTTGATGAGATGAGCGCGCGTGGTGCGGACGTGAACTATGAAAATATTCTTGCGAAGGTGATCGAACGTGACCGCATCGACTCGACGCGCGATGTGGCCCCGTTGCGTGCGGCGGATGATGCGGTGGTGATCGACTCTGATAAAATGAACGCGGACGAAGTCTTTGAAAAGGTGTTGGCCTTGTGCAAATGAGTGATGTGTATCGCGTTCCGTTGAAGTTCAAGTTGAGCCGCCCGGTGGTGAAGGCGGTCTTTCGGGGGATTTTTCATGTATTGGCAAATGTAAAGATCACAGGCAAAGAAAATATCCCGTATGGAAAACCGTATGTAGTCGCGATGAATCACGTCTCGATCTTCGATCCTCCGTTTGCGGGCTCGTTCTGGCCTGAAGAGTTGGAGATCATTGGTGCATCAGATGTGTTCAGCAAACCTGTTCAAGGACAGGTGTTGAAGATCTATGGTGTCATCCCCGTGCATCGCGGCGAATATGACCGCACCTTGTTCGCGCGGATCATTTCGGTCATTAATGCCGGGTATCCGTTGTTGATCGCGCCCGAGGGCGGACGTTCGCACGTCACTGCAATGCGACGTGCCCAACCCGGCGTGGCTTATATCATTGAACAAACGAACGTGCCTGTTCTGCCGGTGGGCTTGATCGGCACGACCGAGGATTTCTGGCATCGTGCTACACATGGTGACCGGCCCTCGTTGGTCATGAATATAGGCAAGCCCATCACCTTGCCGGAGAACACAGCCAAGGGGAAAGAAAAACACGAAGCACGTCAGGCAAATGCAGACCTTGTGATGCGTCATCTGGCCGGGCTGTTGCCCGAAGAATATCGCGGCGTGTATGCAGACTCCGTCATCCTCCCCTGAGCCGAAACCCGTCACTGATTGGTGGCGGCCCGACCTCGTCAAATTACCAGAGTTGACCCTGCCTCGCAGGGTCTTTCGCTTTTTGGCGCGCGGGTTCGCGAAACTGATTGTGTTCGTTTTGACGAATGCGAAAGTGAGCGGAGTGGAAAACTTCCCCACACATGGACCGGCTTTAATAACCATCAACCACCTCGGCGATGCGGATGCTGTTCTGTTGGCCGCATCCATCCCTGCCAACATTGATGGGATGGGCAAGATCGAATTGAATGAAGACTGGCTGGCGGGACCGGCCCTACGTGCCTACGGAGTCATCTGGGTGCATCGCGGCAGGCCGGACCGTAAAGCTGTGCGCGCCGCGCTCGAAGGTTTATCTCAGGGACGGTTTATCGCGCTCGCGCCGGAAGGACGTCAATCTGTGGCCGGCGGCCTCGAAGATGGGACGGAGGGCGCCGCCTTCCTCGCGATGAAGTCCGGTGCGGCCATTGTCCCTGTGGCGATGACCGGAACGGAGAACGAAAATATTTATGGTTCGATGAAAAAGTGGAAGCGTGCAAAGGTCACATTGACGGTAGGAAAACCGTTTTATCTAAAAGAGAACGATAACCGTCAACTGATGCTGAAAGAAGGGACGGAACAGATCATGGAGTCCCTGGCGGTGTTGTTGCCGGAGGGGTATCGAGGGAAGTATAGGGGTGGGTAAATAAAAACAACTGCCTTGAGATTCAAGGCAGTTGTTGCATTATCTCGATGCTTTTACGGGGTGCTTTGTTCGGCGTCTCTTACAACTGGAAGACTCCTGACTTTGACAAACCCTACAACTCCACGAGTTTAAGCCTTATTTTCTGTGCAACTTTGAACGAACCATACCAATCTCCAGTTGAAAATCACAACAAAAACTAGGCCAAAAGTAAACCTAGATTCACAGCATATACTGATAGAAAGCCTGTAAGAGCGACAAGAGCTGTAGCGATTATTATCGCCCAGAGCGCCATTTCAAGTGGGCGTTGCCGCTTACGACGTTGCTTGAAAAGACTATCATTTCGGATCTGTGGACTTCTGAAAACATCTTTGGCATTATCGGCGCTTGAGCCAAGGATAAGCCAGCTAATCACAAAGAGAGCAAGTCCCACTTGTAATAATCGATTTCCCACTTGTGGGATGTTAAGCGAATTAGATAATGCTGAAATGCTTATAACCAATACTACCAAGAAAATATACACACCTAAAACTAAAAGAATAAAACGGCGTATCGAAGTTGATAATTTTATTTGCATGTTTCTCTAGTTTACTGTTTTATTGGTTAGATGCTGTTGGCTTTGCCGCCTAACGGTTTGCGTTAGCGGCGGACGCGGGCGGGGCAGGAAAAGGTTTGAGATGTAGAAAAAGCTCGAAGCCAGAAAAATGCTTGAAAAGGCGCAGACTCCCCGCCGTCCGCTGCACGCTGTGTTAGCTGGCGTCTTCACTATACTCAGCCAGTGAATTTCGTGCATGGTTCTGTATGTGTGCACCAATATTTTCACATTCGTCTTGATTTAATATAGAATCTTATCATCATTGGTGCCCAAATGATCGCTGGACCCCATTGTATGACCAAACAAATCGCGTAGAGAATCGGATGCTTTTGAATTGTAAGCCAATGAATGTACTCGCCATGATTGAATACACCAGCCTCCCAGCCGATGGGCAGCGGGGGGTATCCCTGCATTGGCGCTTGTTCTGGAGTTATAGCAGCATGAAAATTAACTACCAAAATACCACCGATGAACGACAAGAGAAGGCTAAAGAAAAATAGCCAACCAGAGGCATAAATTCTTTTCAAGGTCGTGAAAAAATCTATCTCGCGTGTCTTCTTCACTGAGTTCTCTTATCTACGAAAAGTAAAGTGTGATTTGCAAAGCGATACGGTTTTTTGCCCTCACAACACAACATACTAGCTCAAGCCAGCTAACTAGTGATTATACGGCCGCAGTATAACGGATTATAGACGGCCGCCGCCTAATCCCCAAAATGGAGTGTTATACGGCTAAAAATAAAAATTTACTAAACTATAGTTGTTCTCGAAAAAATCTATTATAAGCAATTCATTGTGTCACTATAGAAACCTACCGATACGATTTCATCGTGGGCCAAATCCTATCGGGGGGAATGACAGGCTTTCTGCACACATGAATATAAAGTTTGCCAAATGACATGTCATACTTGTATTGCACTTCCCTCTTCATTTCACATTCTTTGAAAAAGAGATCCAGATAGTTTATTTTGCCTGCGACGATGATCATCGTGTCCCAGGAATACCCCGGCCCCCAGAGATAGTAGGTCAACGATCCGCTGACGGCGTGAGGAAGGCCATATTGTGGTCCCAGGTGATCTATCGCACCGGCGGGCATGTACCATTCCGCGTAGATGCCCGCTACTGCGCGCTCTTCCTGTGGAAGTTCATTGTATACATCGGCTACATCACGGATCATTTCGTCCCATCCCAGGCGGCCAAAGATGGCTGGTGAGACTCGGAACGTCTGACCGTTGAATTCTTTCACCGGCGGGATCATGGACTTGAATGAGTCGCTGAAGGACAGTAATTGTTCTACCGGCAGTATGGGGAGACAGAGTGGGATGGAGACAGCGCCTGCGGCTAACAGATACATCGTGACGCTGACTCGCATCCACTTTCGCCATTGGGCACGATCAGATAACTCTTCTATAAATACGGCACCTGCTGCAAGGAGTGGCATGAACACTTCCGCGAGCATTCTTGCGGAGGCGTGGATGGTAAACAACGTCCCCAATGCACCTACGAAGAATACTCCCAAGAAGCTGTAGTCCACACCATCGAGGCGGCGAAAGATCCGATATAGTCCGGCCAGCCATAAGGGCAAAAGAAGCGTGTGCATGTAAACAAGAACGTTCACCAGATATTGGGGAAGAGACGCCTGATAGACTCGGTGCGTCCCATAGTTTGTCCAATATTCGAGCGTGGGCCAGTCATTGGCATACTGCCATAGCAAATAGGGAGAGACGATGATCGCGCACAGCGCCGCTCCCAGCCACGGCCAGGGCGTCAACAGATCCTTTCGATATTTCGAAGCCAACAATGCGACCAAAAAGCCCGGCCCTAAAAACAGGATGGTCATCTTGGTCATGCAGGCGATACCTGCGATCATCCCCAGAAGGATCCAGAGTTTGCGATTCCCTGTGCGTAGAAATCGAACAAGCGTGTACAGAAAAACAGACAGTATCAACTGGTCGATGCTGTCGTAACAAAAGACCGAGTCAACGCTGAGCCAGATGGGAACGACGATGAACCCCAGCGCGGCCAGCGTCACAGCAAATGTTTTGCCTCCGAACTCTTTTGTGATCATGCATATGAACACCAATGTCCCTGCTCCAGCGAGCGCTGGAACGATGTGCATAGCGAACAATGATTCCCCCAGTATTGCGCGGCTGAGTGCCATCAATGCCGGAACGAGCGGCGGCAGGTCCACATACCCGAAAGCCAAATGACGGCTCAATGCAATGGTATAAAACTCGTCACCGAAGAAACCATATCCTGGGGCACTATACAGATGAATAGCGAATTTCACCAAGGCGGCAAGGAAAATAACGAAGTTGATGGACGACAATCCGAAGATGCGCTTTTGTTCTTGCATACCATTTATCCATTGCGAAAGGTTTACTTTGACAGGAAGTTCTCAACATCCTTGATGAACTTCACGGTTTCTTTTTCTATGTGCTTTGTTAATGTGTCCAAGTCATGAAAATCGGGGTTGTCTGCTACTATGTGCTCCAGAATTGAATCGGCGCCTTTTGTGGTTGGTACGAGGTGATAGGTATTCCAGTTACTTTCCTTGAACAGCTTCCAATATTTGGATTGGACCTGTTTATTGGCTCCCGCCAGCCAAACTTCAAATCTCATTGACTCGTGAAGGAATACGACCGCTATTTTTAATTTTTTATCGCCCAATGATTTTGGGTAAAAAGAAAAATAGGTCATGTCCATGTATCCAAAATAAATGCTTCCCGACACAAAATGGTCAGGGTATTTGTTTTGGAAATATGTCTTTAGATACAGGATGTACTCCATTAACCCTTTATACGCCTTGCTAATCACCCCTTTTTTCATTTGCTTTCTATATTCATCTATATATTCGTGAAACGATTCCATGTTGGTGTCTCCATCTTGTAACCTAGTTGAGTTAGCCGTTCAACACACAGATCCTGAACGGCCTTGTGATGAGTATCCATGATCGTCCGGGGAGCTTGGGCAATGAATTCCAGGTCTGTGGTGTAGCGGCTTTTGTCTGCCTCGGGAGCGGCAGTTGGGGTTACCTTCACAGGAGCACATGCCCCCAGAAAGAATAGCAGTGACAAAATACTTGCCTGCAGAATAATGCCTGATTTGGAATTTCTCACGATATACCCTTTTCTGAACACATGGAAAGAAGCAATCGACATTTAGAATTTGAGTAAATAAAGAGTAAAGAACTAAACCACCTTTGAAATAATACAACCATCCCCCGGTCCATTTCACGTGTCGTTTGTCACTTCTTGAAAAACCTGTCAAAACGTTAAGTCCACCTTCTCCCTGTACGGATTAACGCTATAATCTCCCTCTATGCAGTTCATTGCGTCGTTGTTGACCAACCTGCCTTACTTGAATCCCATTCCATTGGCGGGGTGGCTGGTATGGTTTGGGTTCGCAGGGCTACTTGGGTTGGCGCTATACGGCTGGCGAAATTATCAGGTGGAGTGGACTGGACGGACATGGGGGATATTTGTCGCATTGCTTGTGACGGCTATTTTCGGTGCATTGTTCTTTGGTTTGAAATTTTCAACGCCCATGTTGCCCAGGCCGGGTTTGCCCGAGGAACCCCCCGGTTCGCGGCTGATGCTCTTCTCTGCCATCCCGTGGATCCTTGCGGGCGGCTGGCTGGGACCGATTGCCGCGGCGGCATTGGGCATGGTCAGTGGGTTGTTGCGCGGAGTGTGGGATACACACAACTTTTTCACACTTCTTGACTTCGGTTTGATGGCCGCACTGTTCTCGGTCTTTGCGCGGCAACGATATCGTACTCCCTTCTATCGTTTAATGCGACAGCCCTCGTGGGCGCGTTGAGTTTGATCATCCCACACGTGTTGTTGTTCGTGGTGAGCGCGTTCTTTACCGTGTCCTCTTTTGCGTCTGTGACGGAGCGACTGGATTACGCGATCAGCAATGCCGGTGTGGTGGCGTTGGCTTTCGGCGGCGAGATGTTGATCGCAGGTCTCGTGGCGCAGATCGTTGCAGTTGCTTTCCCTGTGCAATGGGGTGGCTTGGGGTCATTGCAACCCTCGCCCGCAGAAAAAAGCATAGAGACACGTTTCCTCTCCGGCACTGGCACCATCATTTCCATTTTGTTGGTCACGCTGTTGTTCGGTGACTGGGTCATCGCTGGCCGCGCTGCGCGCAACCTGTTGGAGGAACGTCTCTCCAGCGTAGCGCAGGTCGGCTCACAGAGTGTCCCATTCTTCCTCGAAGCAGGGCAGAATCTCGCGAGTCAGATCGCTTCTGATCCGCAGTTGAATGATCCTTCTACGACTGATGTCTCTGCGTTGCTGGGTCAGCAGATGCAGTCGATCCCTTATTTCAATCAATTGATCTTGTATGACCTGCAAGCCAGTTCTATCATTGCAAGTTATCCCGCTGACTTTTCTCCACAGTTGACCGCACAGGAAGAGACGGGAGTTGTGCTCACCGCACAAGGCGTACCGAATCAAATGTATTCGATCCCGCCTGATGCCAGCGGTGGTGCCGCACGGATTTCGTTCCTCGCTGTATTGCCGGGAGATACACGCGTGTTGGTCGCACGGACAGACCTGCAAACAAATCCTTATATGCGTTCCCTTGTCAGTAGTTTGAATAGCTTGGAGGAAGTGAACGGCTCAGGGATTCTCATCGATGAGCAGGGACTCATTCTCTATCACCCACAAACATCGCAGGTGATGACTCAATATCAAGGTGGCCGCCCCGAACAACAAGGTTTCTTTCAAGAAACCGCCGCAAATGGGACCCGACAACTGGTCTACTTTGAACCGGTGCCCGGTCACCCCTGGTCCATTGTATTGACTGTCCCTGCGCAAGAGACTCAACAGATCGCCATTGAGATCGCGTGGCCGATCTCAGTTATGATCGTGTTGCTCGGTTTGTTCGCGTTGTTCTCGTTGCGTTTGAGTCTGCGCGTTGTGACCGGCTCATTACAAAACCTTGCCACCGAAGCCAAACATATCGCCGCAGGTAAATTAGATCGTCCGCTTCAGACCACCAGCGGTGTGGATGAGGTCGGTGAGTTGCGTCGTGCCTTCGAACAGATGCGTGTCAGCTTGCAAGGCCGCCTCGATGAACTGAATCGATTGTTGGTTGCCAGTCAGGGAGTTGCCTCCACCCTCGAACTCGATGAAGCACTCGATGCCGTCCTCAAGGCCCTCGTGGAGAGCGGAGCGAGTTCGGCACGTGTTGTCCTTTCGCGCGATATGATCCCCGGCTTGGTTGAGATCCCCTTCCGGTATTCCAGTGGGCCTGAAAAAGATTCGTACATGCATCTGGACCATCAGATCCTTGCCCTCACGCAACAGCAGGATCGACTCGTGATGGCGGCTCTTTCCCGTAACCGCGGCCTGGATATTGACCCCAATCTTCCTCACCCCGAATCCTTATCCGCCATTGCCTTGCGGCATGAGAACCGTTACTTCGGTGTGTTGTGGGTGGCGTATAAAAAACAACGTGTCTTCACTGAATCGGATATCCGTTTCATCACCACGCTGGCATCTCAGGCGGCGTTGGCTGTTGCCAACATCCGCTTGTTCCTGGCGGTCGAAGCGAGTCGCCGTCAGCTGGAAACAATTCTTAACTCCACACCAGACCCGGTGTTAGTGACCGACGCGTCCAACCGTTTGATTTTGGCGAACCCGGCTGCGAGTCATATTTTTGGCATCACGATCCGTCGTGGCGAACGTCAAGACCTGCAAAGGACGATTCAGATCAAGCCGCTGTATGACTTGTTGCAAGCGTCATCCGAGGATGGACGCACCTCCGAGATCAACATGCCGAACGGCAAGACCTATCTTGCTACGGCTTCTGCCATGGTCGCTGAAGACCGCACGGTTGGACGTGTGTGCATCATGCGCGACGTGACGCAACTCAAAGAGATCGACACCTTGAAATCTGAGTTCGTGTCCACGGTGAGCCATGATCTGCGTTCGCCGTTGACTCTCATGCGCGGGTACGCCACCATGCTGGAGATGGCCGGTGAGCTGAACGAGAATCAACAACTTTACATCAAGATGATCGTGCAGGGTGTGGATAACATGGCGAAACTTGTCAGCAACCTGCTTGACCTCGGGCGCATCGAATTTGGCGTGGGCTTACAGTTGGAAAGTATCCCTGTGCTTGATATTATCGAGCGTGTGACCGGCGGTTTGCAACTGCATGCGACGGCGAAAGAGATTTCCCTTTCTGTGGAACTCCCCAAAGATTTGCCTCACGCGGTGGAGGCCGACCAGGCTTTGTTGCATCAAGCCGTGTACAACCTGGTTGAGAATGCCATCAAGTACACGCCCAATGGTGGCGAGGTGATGGTCAATTTGCTGTCCACACCGGAGACCTTGACCTTCGCGATCAAAGATAGCGGTATCGGCATCCCGAAAGATGATATGAAGCGTTTGTTCGAAAAGTTCTATCGCGGTACGAACCGTGAAGCGTTGGCGCAACGCGGCACAGGTTTGGGCCTTGCGATCGTGAAATCCATTGCGGAGCGACACGGCGGCAAGGTTTGGGTGGAAAGTGAATTGGGCAAGGGAAGCACGTTCTTCCTGCTCATTCCTCTTAAGCAGACGAAAGAAAACCAGCCCGGATAACAAAAAACAGCGAACCCTTGGTGGCTGTTAAGGGTTTATGCTGTATGTTATTTTGTTGTCAAATTTGCTTATCAGATTTTTTAGGCTAATCCTGTTTTTAGAATTTGGACTATAATGACCGTCACACCTCGCATTTTGCGAGGGCTATTTTTGTAAGCAGTAAGAGAAAAAATGCTAACCCCTGAAAACAATCAAACCGAAATCATGCGGCGGCAGAGCGATTATCAGCCGCCGCGCTCCTTGAGTCATTGGCTCATTGGGCGCCCCCTATCCACAGCCGATGCGCCACATCAGACGATTGGTAAAAGAGTCGGCCTTGCCGTCTTTGCGTCTGACGCATTATCGTCGACTGCCTATGCCACACAAGAAATATTAGGTGTGTTGACTGTGGCAGGCACAGCGGCATTCGGCTATGTCTTCCCCATCTCAATCGCGATTGTCATCCTGTTAATGATCGTAACGATCTCTTATGAACAGACGATCCATGCCTACCCGGGCGGAGGCGGCGCGTATATTGTCTCCAGGGATAATTTGGGAGAATCGTACGCTCAGGTGGCTGGCGCTTCGCTGTTGATGGATTACATCCTGACCGTAGCGGTGTCCATTTCTTCGGGTGTCGCGCAGATCGTGTCAGCTTATCCGTCTCTGGATGAATACCGTGTAGAGATCGCTGTAGCGGCCGTCCTCCTTATTATGATTATCAATATGCGTGGCGTAAAAGAATCAGGGACTGCATTCGCGATTCCTACCTATTTCTTTATCGCGATGATGTTCATTACAGTGGGCACCGGTTTGTTCCGTTATTTCACTGGCTCCTTGGGGACGGTTATTGACCCACCAATGATGCATCTTACCGAAACGCTTGCGCCCATTAGTGCGTTCTTATTGCTTCATGCTTTCGCAAATGGAACCACAGCACTAACAGGCGTGGAAGCCATCTCGAATGGTATTACAGCATTCAAAGAACCGCGCAGTCGCAATGCCGGTATTACTTTGATCTGGATGTCCATCATTTTAGGAACGCTCTTTATCAGCATCTCCTTCCTGACAGGCAAGATCGGAGGCGTATTCTCCGAGGAAGAGACGATCGTTTCGCAATTGACCCGTACCATATTTGACGGGCGAGGACCGATGTATCTTGCCACTATTGCCGCGACCACAGTCATCCTTCTCATGGCCGCTAATACTGCCTTTGCTGACTTTCCTCGTTTGAGTGCATTAGCAGCTTCCGATGGGTTTCTTCCCCGACAGTTAACTTTCCGTGGGAGCCGTTTGGTTTATTCCAACGGTATCGTTACACTTTCCATTATCGCGTCTATTCTTATCATCCTCTTCAAAGCAAGTGTTACTTTACTGATTCCGCTTTATGCGATCGGTGTCTTCCTCTCTTTTACCCTTTCCCAGACGGGTATGGCAATTCGCTGGAAGAAGATCGGTCAATTGAAGGAAGGCGAGAAGATCGTTGAAACAGGATCGGTCTTACATCCTGACAAGAAGTGGCGCTTTAAGATGTTCGTCAATGGATTTGGCGCTGTCTGTACTGCTATTGTGATGGTTGTTTTTGCTGTCACCAAATTCCGTGAGGGTGCATGGATCATCCTGATCATCATCCCCTTATTGGTTTCACTGTTCTTTACGATCCACCGCCATTATAAAGATGTAGCCAAGCACCTTACCCTCGATAAGTTCAAAGGTTTGCCTACCAGGCAGACTCGTCATCGTGTGATCTTGCCGGTCGCTGGCGTGCATCAGGGAACATTGGATGCGTTGCGTTATGCCAAGCTTCTTTCTGATGATGTGACGGCTGTGCATATTTCACTGGATGTTGCAGAGACGGAAAAGGTTCAGAAAAAATGGAAAATGTGGGGAGACGGTACCCGTCTCGTTATTCTCGATTCCCCATACCGCCTTTTTATCGAACCATTGTTGGAATATCTGGAAGAGATCATAGGTCAACGCCAGCCGAATGAGACGATCACCATCGTTGTTCCGCAATTCATGCCATCCAAACGTTGGCATAATGCTTTGCACATGCGTACGGCTAATGTGTTACGTCAAGAACTATTAAACAAACACGGGGTCGTCGTCACAGACGTGCCCTATCATGTACACAAAGAAGAGAAGGAGTAAACCTTATGAACTTTATTATTGTTGGTTGCGGCCGCGTTGGCGCGGAACTCGCATACCATCTGTTCAGTAGCGGTCATCAGGTTGTGGTTGTGGATAGCAATCGTCAGGCTTTCAATCGTCTTCACCCCGATTTTCGTGGGCGCACCTTGGAAGGTGAAGGCTTGGCTGAAAACGTGCTCGAACGCGCCGGTATCCGTGAAGCGGATGGGTTGGCGGCTGTCACAAATTCGGATGCGTTAAACGCTGTTGTCTCTCATGCGGCACGTGAATTTTTCAATGTGCCTGTGGTGGTCGCGCGGAACTACGATCCCAGTTTGCGCAGTGTGATCGAGGCTTTTGGATTGCAGACCGTTGGATCCACCACTTGGGGAGCGCAACGTGTGGAAGAAATGTTGATCAACCCCAAAGAAAAAGTTGTTTATTCTGCCGGGAACGGTGAAGTAGAAATCTATGAGGTTCGTATCCCTGAAGAATGGAACGACCGTACTTTAGGCGAGTTATTGGATTCGCTTAAAGAGTGCTGTCCGGTCGCTTTGACAAGGGCAGGTCGCTCATGCCTGCCTGATATGGGTGCGAAGCTTCACACCGGCGACTTGCTGAATGTCAGTTCTACGTTCGATGGTATTGGAGCGCTGACAGCACGTCTATCTGTAAAGGCGGAGGCGTAACTATGTTTGTACTGATTGTAGGCGGTGGGCGCACGGGGGCACGTCTTGCCAACCTGTTGATTAATGAGAATCAGAAGGTTCGTCTGATTGAAAATCGCCATGAATTACTTTCGCATTTACACCAGGAACTTCCCACAGAAGTGATCTATGAAGGTCATCCTATTGAGCCAAGAGTGTTGGAAGCAGCTGGTGCCAAGGATGCCCATGTACTTGCGGCAGTAACAAGTAACGATGCTCTCAACTTGGCGATATGTTTTATTGCCAAAACAATGTTCGATGTGCCGCGTACGATTGCGCGCATCAACAACCCGAACAATGCCTGGCTCTTCAACGAGAAGTTCAAGGTGGATGTTGCACTCAATTCCTCCGATGTGTTGGCGCACATGATCCAGGAAGAAATGTCATTGGGCGATATGATGACACTCTTCAAGATCCGCCGCGGACGTTATTCAGTGGTGGAGGAGAAGGTGCCCGCGGGTGCTAAAGCCATAGGTGTCGAGATCAGGAACCTAGGACTTGTTGAGCACTGTCTAATTGCGGCGATCATCCGAGACGGGGAGATGACCCTGCCACGTGGTGACAGCACATTGCAGGAAAATGATGAGATTATCGCAGTTGCAAGCCCGGAAGGCGTGCAAAAGCTGTCGGAATTGCTTGCTTTTCCTGTTTACCCGACGCGAAACGGGAAAAAATAGCATTTTGCCCTGACTCTGAATTGACCGAATCGAAATCCCTACGGTATAATTCCGTGCCCCTCAAATAGGGACAGCTATTATTTTTGAAACGAGGAAGAAAGAATGCCAAAAAGAACGTATCAACCGAAAATTCGACGCCGTGTCCGTGTACATGGTTTCCGCAAGCGAATGTCCACTGCTGATGGGCGTGCTGTTCTCAAGCGCCGCCGTCTGCGTGGTCGCCATCAATTGACCGTTACAATGAACGAACACGTAAAAAAGGTTCGCTGGTAAGTCAGCGCTTAAGAGGCGCGGGTGCAGAGAAAGTTCCGTCTGACCCGGTCTGATGATTTCAAGCGGGTGCGGCGTTCTGGCAAGTCCTATGCCCACCCGCTTGTTGTGTTGATAGTCCAGGAAAGTGATGAGCCTCACGTACGTGTGGGCATCACTGCTGGGCGGACGGTCGGCACAGCGGTAATTCGCAACCGGGCCAAACGTCTTTTGCGCGAGGTGATGCGGCCCATCATCCCAACCATCGCTTCAAATCTGGACCTGATCCTGATCGCTCGAGCCGGACTGGCATCTGCCACCCTTGAAGAAGTCAGCGAAACAGTTACCAACCTGTTGAAGCGCGCAAAGATTATCACCCCTCTACATGAATCCTGAATTTCACTTGCACGATTATTCCAATGAACCGCGTTTGCGTGATATGCCACGTACGCTTTGGAATCTACCGCGCATTGTGGAACTTTCCCTTATCCGCCTATATCAAATGACACTCTCAAAAGGCCTGCCGCCGAACACTTGCCGCTTTTATCCTTCCTGTTCACATTACGGATATCAATCGGTATACAAATATGGTGTGTTTAAAGGTTCAGCCATGGCGGCGTGGCGGGTGTTGCGATGTAACCCGTTCAACCCCGGGGGCTACGACCCCGTTCCATAGGAGTTCGATTTTCCAATGAGTAAGAAACTTTTGTTAATTAGCATGGTCCTGCTTGGCGCTGTTCTTTTAAGCGCGTGTGGAGGTTCTGTACGCGGTACCACCTGGCCCGGCCTGGCTGTGGACGAAACGACAGCTTATTTATCTGACCTGACCTTTGTATACGGTATCAATCTAAGCGATGGCAAGGAAGTCTGGCGTTTTGCAGACCCTGATGACAACAAAGCCCAGTTCTACTCCACGCCGGTCATCACGCCTGACGGGCTGGCTATTGTTGGTAGCGCTGCTGGTAAGCATATCTTATATGCGCTTAACCCCGCTGATCTTGTAACGAACAAAGATATCAAAAACCCTGCCATTGAATGGATGTTTACTGGCGCAAAAGGTCCGTGGGTGGCTGCTCCTCTTGTGATCGGCGACCTTCTTTTCGCCCCCAACTCAGACGGCAACCTGTATGTTTTGAACTTGAATGACGGTCAATCCCAAAAACAGGCAGTTAAAGTTGTTGAATTAGCTGGCCGTTTGTGGGCACAACCTGTAACGGACGGTGAGCGCGTATTCATCACATCTCTGGATCATAGTGTTTATGCCGTAGACGTTGCAACCTATAACATCCTTTGGCATGAAGATGTGGCAGGAGCTATCCCGGGTTCACCCGCAATTGGTTCAGACGGCATGTTGTATGTTGGTTCGCTTGATCCCCAACTTGAGCAGTTTGATCCTAAAACCGGACAGCATAAATCTGCCCTTGCCACCAAGAACTGGATCTGGAGCACACCTGTTGCTGATGGTGACATGCTCTATTTTGGAGATTTGGACGGGAATTTCTATTCCTTCAATACGTCCACTGGTACATTGAATTGGAGTATTCAGCCGGATGGAGCTATTACAGCCAGCGCTATTCTTCAAAACGACCATCTCCTGCTTGCGACTGAATCGGGCAATATCTATGCCATTGAAAAAGAGACGGGTAAGACCCTGTGGTTCGAGCAGATCGACAACAAGGACGACGCCGGTAAGATTTACACCACCCCTGTAATTGCTGGCGATAACATTCTGGTTGCCTCGTTGGAAACCGAGTACTATCTCGCCGCGTTGGATTCGAACGGCCGCCAGGTGTGGACGTTCATCCCTGGAAAGTAGAGGAACCATGTGGGATCTTTTTATTAACATTTTTATCAATGTTCTGCTGACAATCTATAACTTTCTTGGCAGTGGACCGCACATGTTCGGTGTTGCGATCATCCTGTTTACCATCTTGATTCGTATCATCACTTGGCCGCTGAACGCCCAGCAAATGAAGGGCGCCAAGGCAATGCAGGATATGCAAAACGATAAGGAATGGCAAGCCATTCAGAAGAAGTACGCCAAGGACAAGGAAAAACTTGCGCAAGAGCAAATGCGTGTGTATCGCGAAAAGGGTATCAATCCTTTTGGTTCTTGTTTGCCCACGCTCATTCAATTCCCGATCCTCATCGCGCTGTATCAAAGCATTATCCGCGCACTGGCATCCACCCCGCTCGATCTTCTGAAACTTTCGAAGAGCATCATCTTCCCCTTCCTCAATGTTTCAGACCTGATCCCGCTCAATAGCAAATTCTTGTGGATGAATTTGGGACAGCCTGAACCGTTTTACATTTTGGCGGTCATTGTGGCGGCCACTACTTATATTCAATCCAAGCTTACCCTGCCGCCCTCTGTGGACCCCAATGACCAGAGTGCCGCCATGGGCCAATCCATGGCCATCACCATGCCGCTTATGTTGGGATGGTTTGCACTGACCTTCCCCTCGGGGCTGGCAGTCTATTTCATCACCAGCAACTTGCTTGGTATTATTCAATATGCCGCGCAGGGAAAAGCCAACTGGAGCAATCTTTTACCGAAGAGTATGCAAAAACAATAGGAGGCGGGTATGACTCAAAAAACCACGCTGGAGATCATTGCACCAACTGTTGAAGAAGCCATCGCACAAGGCCTCGCAGAACTGGGGTTGACGGCGGATGCGGTCAGTGTCGAAGTATTGGATACCGGCAACAAAGGCCTGTTCGGATTGGGAAAGCCGCAAGTACGAGTCCGTTTGACAGTGAACGGACCGGGTGGCGTAGAAGTTGTCGAAGAGAAACCAGCCGCTTCCAAGACGGAGCCGAAACCTGTTCCTGCAAAAGTAGTGGAATCCACTCTGGAGCATGATCCACTGCTCGACCGCACGGAATCCGTCATCTCCAAACTCATTCATATGATGGGATTGGAAGCACAGGTCTCCGCGCATTATGGCGAGACCGACCGTGACGACCGACGCTACATCAACGTGGATGTGCGTGGCAGTGACCTGAGTGTTTTGATCGGACGTCGCTCTGATACGCTCAACGCTTTTCAGTATTTGGCGTCACTGATCATTGGCAAGGATACACAGCAATTTGTACAATTGACGGTGGATGTGGAAGGATATCGCGACCGCCGTGAAAAACAATTGATACAAATGGCAAAGCGCATGGCTGACCAGGTTTCTAAAACCGGCCGCAAGCAGACACTTGAGCCGATGCCCTCTGCGGAACGTCGCATCATTCACATTGCACTGCGCGAAAATCCCGCCGTGAAGACCGAAAGTGCTGGCGAGGAACCCTATCGCAAAGTGGTGATCCTTCCCAAGGAAGACTAAGCATATGGAGCGAGATACGTAAAGTGTCTCGCTCTATTTTTTTCTCACGGTATAATTCATTCATGCCAGACCCTGCTTTGCTTGCACCGGTGGATTATCTTGTGATCGGTCATGTTGCTCGTGACCTGATTCTCGAAGGCTCACTGTTGGGTGGCACGGCGGCGTACTCAGCTCTAACGGCTCGTGCTTTTGGCCTGCGTGTGGGGATCGTGACCGCGGCAAGCTCTGATGTTTCATTGGAATCGCTGAATGGAATTCCTGTCCATTCGACCAAATCCAAAGCCAGCACTACATACGAAAACATTTATACCGAAAACGGACGTGTACAATACCTGCGTGCTCAGGCTTCTCGTATTGACCTGAACGATGTCCCTAAGGCCTGGCGAATGGCTTCGATCATTCATCTCGGCCCCATTGCAAATGAAGTGGACTCGGTCTTACCGCAAGGCTTTTCACCTTTATTGCTTGGTCTGACCCCTCAAGGTTGGATGCGCCAATGGGACTCCAACGGTCTCGTCTCGACCTGTAACTGGTCCGGCTCCGAAGCGGCTCTTCCTCACGCTGGAGCAGTAGTTCTCAGTCGCGAGGATGTGAATGGCGATGATGAACTCATCGAACACATGGCCCAACAGACCAAGATACTCGTCGTCACTGAAGGTGCGGCAGGCGCAGTTTTATATTGGAATGGAGATCGCCGTCGCTTCTACGCTCCTTCAGTCGATGAAGTGGATGCGACCGGTGCGGGCGATATCTTTGCCACTGCATTTTTTATACGTTTATTGAACACACGTGACCCATGGGAAGCGACTCGTTTTGCGACGCTGATCGCATCCCATTCTGTAGCACGCATTGGATTGAACGGCATCCCCACGCCTCTTGAGATCGAACAATCCATGATGGTTGTCATACCGTAATCTAAAATCGGAAATCGGACATCGTAAACCCTATGACTCGTATCTATACCCTCGTCAACCAAAAAGGTGGAGTTGGCAAAACCACAACCACCATCAACCTCGCCGCCTACCTTGCCCAACTTGGACAGCGTGTACTTGTCATTGACCTTGATCCACAAGCCAATGCCACCTCAAGCCTTGGCGTGGATAAACGCACAGTGCAAACCGGCACCTATGAAGCCCTGCTCAATGGTGAAGTTTCACCATCGGCGATCCTCTACAATGAACGGCTTCAACTGGCGATCTTGCCTTCCTCCCCTGCGCTGGCTGGCGCAGAAGTGGAACTCGTGGATGAAATGGGACGTGAGTTCCGTCTCAGAACTGCGCTCGAAACGGTGGATAAAAAATATGACTATATCCTGGTCGATTGTCCGCCATCGCTCGGCATTCTAACCGTCAACGGATTGGTTGCTGCAAAGCAAGGAGTGATCGTCCCTGTGCAGTGCGAATATCTTGCGCTCGAGGGTCTTGGGCAACTCACGCAGACGATCAATCGCGTTAAGTCGATCCTTTTCCCAGACCTGATTGTGCGTGGCGTGGTCTTGACGATGTTTGACCCACGGACGAATCTCTCCAATGACGTGGTTGCGGAAGTCAACAACCATTTCCCGGGGCTGGTCTTCAAGAGTGTAGTTCCACGCAGTATCCGCCTCGCGGAAGCGCCCTCGTATGGTCTTCCCATTTCTGCGTATGCTCCATCCTCTGTCGGTGCGACCGCCTATGCCGCGCTTGCGAAGGAATTGCTAAAGGGCGATAGCAATAAATAGATTATGTGTAAGGAGAGTTAAATGGTAAAACGAACTGGTGGCCTCGGCAAAGGACTTGATGCCCTCATCCCTGGCGGCGAATCGAAACCAAGTGGCGGTGGTAACGGCGTTACACAGATCTCCGTTGACTTGATCCAACGCAACCCGCGCCAACCGCGTGAAAAATTTGACATTGAAGAGTTGGAGAGTCTTGCCACGTCCATTAAAGAGCATGGAGTCATCCAACCACTCATCGTTTCGCCGGGCAAGAATGGCGTCTATGTGTTGATCGCGGGTGAACGTCGTTTGCAGGCCTCACGCAAGGCGGGCTTGAAGACAGTCCCGGTAGTCATTCGTCACGCTACTGACCAGCAATTGCTTGAACTTGCCATCATCGAAAACGTCCAACGCGCGGACTTGAACGCCATCGAAGAAGCGGAAGCCTATCAACACTTGGCGCGTGAATTTAGATTCTCACACGAGAAGATCGCTGAACGTGTCGGCAAGAGCCGCGTAGCTGTGACGAACACCATGCGTTTGCTCGATGCCTCCGCCGCTGTCAAACAGGCTGTGGTAGATGGGCGTATCAGCGAAGGCCATGCGCGTGCCATGCTTGCATTGACCTCTGCCAAAGCGCAGGAAGCCCTTTTGAATCAGGTGATAAACCTCGACTTGAGTGTCCGTCAGACCGAAGCGTTGGCAGGGAAATATTCCGGGAAGAAACCGGTCGTTGCGAAGAAAACAGCCAAGGGTGCAGATGTGAACGATGTGGAACGTCGTCTCCGAGCCAGCTTGGGAACGAAAGTCGCGCTTAAGCACGGCAAAAAAGGCGGCACCGTCACCATCTATTATTATTCCGATGAAGAGTTGGATTCGCTTCTGGAAAAATTGACATAAGAAATAATTGTAGGGACGGGCAGCTGCCCGTCCCTACAGGAAAATGATATGAAACTCCTTTACAACGCGCACATCCACACGCAGGATGAAACTCAGCCTATAGCATCCGCTCTTCTCATTGACCGTGAACGAATCGTCGCAGTGGGAGAAGCGGATGTTTTGTTGTCGCAATATCCGAACGCTGAAAAACAGGATATGGGCGGGCGCATGATTTTGCCTGGCCTTACCGATGCACACATTCACTTTCAATATTATGCGTTGGGCTTGCAAAAAATTGAATGTGAGACCGATACGAAAGAGGAATGTTTACGCCGTGTGGCTGAACGCGTGAAGAGCGCGAAACCCGGCGAATGGATTCTCGGTCACGGTTGGAATCACAACACATGGAATGTTTGGCCGCTTGCATCGGAACTTGATGCCATCGCACCGAATAACCCAGTGTATCTCACGGCGAAATCATTGCACGCTGGCTGGGTCAACACTGCCGCGATGAAACTTGCGAACATTACTTCGCAAACCCCCGATCCTCAAAACGGACAGATTCAGCGCGATGCAAAAGGCACTGCCACTGGTGTTCTTCTGGAAACTGCGATGGAATTAGCGAATGCCACCATCCCATCGCCCACGGTCAATGACATTGCGAACGCGATGGAAAAGGCCCAAACCATTTTATGGAAATTGGGATTGACAGGCGTCCACGATTTTGATCGTCGCGAATCGTTCATGGCATTGCAACAACTTCATGCGCAAGGCAAACTCAAACTGCGTGTGTTGAAGAACATGCCTGTTGAACTTCTGAATGAAGCGCATGCACTCGGCTTACGTTCAGGCTTTGGTGATGATATGCTCCGCATCGGCAACATCAAAGTGTTCATGGATGGCGCCCTGGGCCCGCATACGGCCGCGATGTTCCAGCCCTATATTGGCGAAGGAGATAATCGTGGCATTCTTAACATGGATGGCGAAGAACTCTTTGAACACGGCCGCAAAGCCGCACAAGTTGGACTTGGCATGACGGTTCATGCCATCGGCGACCGCGCCAATCACGAAGTGCTCAATGCCTACGAACAACTCCGCAAATATGAAAGCGAAAATCATTTGCCTCATGCGCGACATCGAATCGAGCATGTGCAGGTGCTTCACCCCGATGACACCGCCCGCCTCGGCGCGCTGAATGTCGTCGCCTCCATGCAACCCATCCATGCCATTTCCGATATGAAGATGGCCGATGATTTCTGGGGGCCAGAACGTGCCAAACTCTCCTACGCATGGCGCACCCAATTGGACAACGGTGCGCGGCTGGCTTTTGGATCGGATGCGCCGGTCGAATCACCGAATCCGTTCTGGGGTTTGCACGCCTCCATCACCCGCCGCCGCACCGACGGTTCTCCCTCCGCCGAAGGCTGGTACGCCGAACAGAAATTGTCCATGGCTGAAGCCTGGGAAGCCTACACCCTCGGCCCTGCCTACGCCGCGAACATGGACGACCGCCTTGGCAAACTGGCCCCGGGCTGGCTTGCTGACCTGATCGTGCTCGAAAAAGACCCATTTACCTGCAACCCTGATGAATTGCTTACCATGCAATCATCGGCTACAATGGTGGGTGGAGAATGGGTTTGGGAAAGCTAATCAGGGTTTCCCGCCAACCCGCCTCTCAGTTGTTGCAAGACAGTTGCCGAAAGAACGAATCCGCGTATCAAGGACACTTATAGGATCCCGGTATTCTCATGACGCAAACATTGCCAAAACTCTCGCCTGAAATGCTTGTCCCTCGCATGGGGGAATACTTGGTTCAGAAGGGTCTCATCACGGTTGAGAACTTGCAACAGGCTCTTGATTACCAAATCAAAGAAACAGAAAAGGGGAATCAGATCCTTTTGGGTCAGGCCCTGATCGATATGAAATTCGTGGATCGTTCTGACCTCGATCAGGCCGTTACTGAACAAATCCTTCAATTACGCTCTGCGTTACAAGCCGCTAACCGAACACTCGAACGTCGTGTCGAGGAACGTACTGCTGAATTGCAGAAAGCGCTTGAGCGTGTTTCTGAACTTAGCCAATTGAAGGCTAACTTCATTGCCAATATCTCGCACGAATTAAGAACCCCCCTTACACACATCAAAGGATATGTTGAATTGCTGGTGACCGAATCGTTGGGGCCGATCACCGATGAACAGAAGCATGCATTGCAAGTCAGCCAGCAATCCTCCAATAGGCTCGAAGGGCTGATCGAAGACCTTATTATGGTCTCGCTGGCTTCACGCGGTGAGATGAGCATCAAGCTCGATGATATGGACATTCGCCGTCTTGCCAATCTGGCGGTCAAGTCCTTTTTAGGGAAGGCACAGGACCGTGGCATTGACCTGCACACCGTCTTTGACGAGGATATTCCTTTCGTGCAAGGGGACTCGCAAAAGATCGGTTGGGCGTTGGTTCAACTCATCGATAACGGAATCAAGTTCACTTCCACGGGAGGACGCGTAGTGGTCAGTGTCAAGCGTGAAGGTGAGAATTTGGTTATTGTCTCCGTTACAGATACCGGCATTGGCATCGCTCCCAGCCGCATGGATGAGATATTTGAACCGTTCCATCAGCTCGATGGTTCATCCACACGGCGTTATGGCGGAACAGGACTTGGACTTTCGCTTGTGCGGCAGATCATTGAAGCACATGGTTCTATGATCGAAGTGCAATCTGTGGAAGGACGTGGCACCACTTTCAAGTTCCCCCTGCTTGCCGTGGCAAAATAAATGGACGCTCAACTTTTTTCCTATGTTAATGGGTTGATGAAGATCATCACCGAAAGAGGGGAAACACGTGGTGTTGTTGAAAAATTCCTGACTGCGTTTCGTAAAGAATTTGTGTTTGATAATGTTGCCGCCTATTTGCAAGACCAAGATACCGGCACCCTCGATATTGTGTATGCGCGTGCTTTAGGTCGCGCAAAGAACGCCGAAGCCGATGCCGCATGGGGCGAGATCATTGCCAGCCAGGTGATGGCCAAAAAACATATTCTGGTACAGGAACCTGATACCCCATCCACATCCGATGACCGTGTTCGGCAGGCGTTTATGTTGGGGCTCCCCTTGCGGTCTGATGGGAAAGTGAATGGGGCGCTGATCTTCATCCGCTTTGGCGGCCCGGCATACTCTGATGAACATATTAATGTTGCCTCGCTTGGCGCTGAATTGCTCTCGCTCCTGTTTGAACGCAGAACATGGAGAAGAATGCGCGAGGAGCTTGAGGAGCTCAAGCAACATATTCAATTGCAGGATGATTTTGTAAGTACCATTTCACATGAGCTTCGTACTCCGTTGGGTTTCATCAAGGGATATAGCACCAGTCTTCTCCGCGACGATACACAATGGGATGAAGAAACGCAAAGAGAATTCCTCACGATCATTGACGAAGAAGCCGACCGCCTCTCCTTATTGATCGAAAACGTGCTCGAGTCTGCTCGCCTGCAAAGCAAGACGCTTCCGCTTCGCTTCCAACCCCTCAGGCTGGATGCTGTTCTACGAGATGTTTCTGCCCGCATCCGCTCCCGCTATAAAGACCTGGATGTGAGCCTCGATTTGCAATCTTCCACTGCCACGCAGGCAGATGGTGTGCGTATTGCGCAGGTATTTGAAAACCTGTTCACGAATGCTGTGAAGTATGCATCGGGTTCGCCGATTGTTGTAGGCCTCACGGAAGTGGGACGCTCATTGATCGTGACGTTTACAGACCGTGGACCGGGTATTCCGTCCGAATCATTGCCCTTAATCTTCGAGCGGTTCTATCGTGTCCGTAATGAAAAGGCCACCGGTACAGGTCTCGGACTTTATATTTGCAAGCAAATTATTGAGGCACATCGTGGTAAGATTTGGGCAGAATCAACCCCGGGTCAGGGAACCACGTTTTTCATTGAACTGCCCATCAACACTAGTAGCATAACGTGAAGGAGGCTGTATGGCAAAACGCATTCTCATTGTAGACGATGAACCCCGCTATCTACGTCTGCTGGAAGCGAATCTGAGAACGGAGGGATATGAGGTAGTCACAGCATCAGATGGCGCACAGGCCGTTGACGTTTTTTCCAATCAACCGATCGATCTGGTGTTGATGGATGTGATGATGCCAAAGTTGGATGGCTTCGGCGCAACCCAACGTATCCGTGAATTTTCGACAACTCCCATTATTATTCTGACAGCCAAAGGCGATGAGCAGGACCGTGTGCGTGGTCTTGATCTCGGCGCAGATGATTATCTCGTGAAGCCGTTCTCGGCTACCGAATTGTTGGCACGCGTCCGTGCGGTTTTGCGCCGTGCGCAAGCGCCGGGCGAGGTTGGCGGACAGTCTCGTTTCTTTACACACGGCAACCTCAAGATCGATTTTGCCCGTGCTGAA
Source organism: Candidatus Defluviilinea proxima (assembly GCA_016721115.1). Classification (NCBI taxonomy): domain Bacteria; kingdom Bacillati; phylum Chloroflexota; class Anaerolineae; order Anaerolineales; family Candidatus Villigracilaceae; genus Candidatus Defluviilinea; species Candidatus Defluviilinea proxima. The sequence goes on along the minus strand of JADKIW010000001.1, from coordinate 936,928 downwards.
GTGTGGCGCGGTGAAGTTCCTGTTTCGCTTTCTGCGACAGAATATCGCTTGTTATTACAGTTTGCCCATCACATTGGCAAGATCATGTCATCTGAAGAGCTTCTCACCAGCGTGTGGGGACCTGAATATAAAGCGGACAAGGAAATTCTGTGGGTCAGTATTGCACGTCTGCGCCAAAAATTGGAAGATGATGCCCATAGCCCGAAACACATTGTCACTCGTTCTGGCCTTGGGTATTTAATGCCCCCCGGTGAAGAGTAAACACAACAAATAAAAGAGGTTGGAATGGTTGAAAAAACGATCTTAATCGTGGATGAAAATCAAACCAGCCGGGCCTACATCTCGAATACTCTGCGGGAAAGACATTTCAATATTCTTGAAGCTGGTTCCGGCAAAGAAGCTTTGATTTCAGCCTGGCGTGATGAGCCGGACTTGATCCTGTTTGATCCGATATTTTCCGATATTCAAGACATAGAGTTTATTCAAAAATTGCGCCAGAATGTGCGCACAAATAAAACGCCTATTATCGCGCTTTCCAGCGACTCCAGCCCTGCGCGCAAAGAGGCGTGTTTAAACGCCGGGGTGAATGAATATATTGTCAAATCTGCCGAAGCTTTCATAGTGTTGGAGCAGGCCCTTGACCGTGTCTTTGGGGCAGCCAGCATGCCATCGGGCGGTTCCTCATCTAATGATGGCGGCGAGCGAAAAGGGAAAGGCATGTTGCTCGTCTTTCTAAGCGCTAAAGGCGGGACGGGGACATCGTCTCTGTGCGCCAACCTCGCCATGGCCATCAAGACCCAACAACCGGAAGCGCGTGTGGTGGTCGCTGACCTTGTCTTGCCGATTGGCTCCATTGCGCAGATCGTCGGTTATGAAGGACCGTTAAATCTGATAACAGTATCAGACCTCCCGTCCAGAGAAACGAACCGGGATTACTTCCTAAAGAATTTGCCTGAGCCGGAGCTGTGGCAGTTCCAATTGTTGGCTGGGTCTCCTGATCCGCAACAAGGGAACAACCTAAAAGGCGAAAGAGTCGGACAGATCGTAAGTGTGCTTCGCGATGCCTATGACTTTGTCATCCTCGATATAGGACGTTCTCTCTCTCGCATCAGCCTGCCTCTGATCCAACAGGCGGATCTCATCCCCTTGATCGTTGCCAATGACCAAAGCACTGTCCAATTGACTAAAACTGTTTGGGAATATATGCAGGCACAGGGAATCGATATGAAAAAGATCTACTCGATTCTGAACCGTGCCGTGGGGCTCGAAGGTTTGACGAAAACCGAAGCGGAAGCGATCATTGGCTTCCCGATCAAGACAACATTGCCATATATGGGGAGTAATTTTTCATTGGCAAACAACCAAAACCAACCGATCATCACCAAGTATCCACAGGATACCGCCACGATTGTTATCAAGAATACTGCCACCGAAATGGTGAAAGTGGCCCGTCACAACAATATGAGCATGCGCTAACCTTAATTAAAGTGCAAGGCCGTTTTTGGTCGTGTTCGACTACACTTTAATACTGATCTGATTGAACTTGAAATTGCCTGGATTTATGAGCGTTGCTCATCCATGAAGACAAGATGTCAGGAATGTTTCAGTCATTGAGATAAAGAGAGGTGTCATGACCATTGAATATGATGAACACGGAAAGATATTCACGGATATCGTTTCCAAGATTTCCGTTAACGTGACCATGCAAACGACCACACATATGATACGTGGACGTTTACATGTGCGCCGTGACCAACGCGTGAAAGATGAGTTGGACCGGGATGAAAGTTTTCTGGCCCTGACCGATGTGCATGTTCTGGGTCCGGATGGACAAACGCTCTTTCAAGCGCCATTTCTGGCGGCACGCCGTGAACATGTTGTGTGGGTGATTCCCGAACAAACAACAGGGGAGGATAATTCCTAATGGCCGCCCCGATCAATTCCAACCGGCTGACATCAGCCGACCTGCTCAAATTCAAACGTTACCTTGTTGAAAACGTTAGCCGCACCATGGAGGGACAACCTCTCATCTTGGGTGACCGTGCTGAGGCTATCAGACAACAACTGAACGAAGTCTATGCCCAGACCCGCGTGAATTTGCCGGACGATATGCGTCGGCATCTCTTCGATGAGATCGTAGATGAGTTTACCGGTTTTGGTCCCATTCAACCATTGCTCGATGACCCCGATGTCAGCGAAGTGATGGTCAATGGCCCCAAAAAAGTGTTCATGGAGAAAGGCGGACGCGTGACAAGGAGTGGTGTCACGTTTGACGATGACGATCATGTCATGCGGATCATTGACCGCATTATCCTGCCCCTTGGCCGCCGCGTGGATGCCGACAGCCCGACAGTGGATGCACGCTTGCCGGATGGTTCCCGCGTCAATGCGGTGATCCGGCCTGTCTCTATTGATGGTCCGTGTATCACCATCCGTAAATTTAAAAAAGATAAATTGCAGGTCGAAGACCTGATCAAATATGGTTCTCTTACCAAAAACATGGGAGAGTTCCTGCGCGCTTGCGTGCATGCCCACTTGAATATTGTTGTTTCGGGCGGTACCGGCTCAGGTAAGACCACATTACTTAATGTGCTTTCCAGCTTTATCCCTGAACATGACCGTATCGTCACTATTGAAGATGCCGCAGAATTACAACTCCAACAGGATCATGTATTGCGTTTGGAAACGAAGGTGGCAAATATCGATGGCAAGGGTGCAGTGACGATCCGTGACCTTGTGCGTAACTCCCTGCGTATGCGTCCAGATCGGATTGTGGTTGGTGAGTGCCGAGGTGGTGAAACCTTGGACATGTTGCAGGCCATGAACACCGGCCATGACGGCTCGTTGACCACGCTCCACGCCAACTCCCCGCGCGATGCCCTGTCCCGCATGGAAACCATGGTGTTGATGTCTGGTATGGACTTGCCGCTCAAAGTGGTGCGCCAGCAGATTTCCTCCGCCATTGACTTGATCATTCAGCAAACGCGCCTCAAAGATGGTTCCCGCAAGGTGACGGCCATTACCGAGGTGGCAGGCATGGAAGGCGAAACAGTGGTTTTGACCGATGTGTTCAAATTTGAGCAAACCGGCATGAGCCAGGATGGAAAAATTTTGGGTGATCTGAAAGCAACCGGCATCCGCCCGATCTTTGGCCCACGCTTGGAGGCGGCTGGCTTCAAACTGAGCGGCGATATTTTCATGCCTCCCGGTGGAATTGGCGCTGGAACAAGGCGATAGAAGATAAAAGCCTCTGCTATAATCAGACTATCGAGGCGCCATGAACCTAAAGACCCAAATCACCATCCGCTCCAAAAAACTTGGCCTGCTCATGCGGGATGCCCGTATGACCGCACGCAGAAGCATCAAGGAATGTTCTGATGCCATTGGCGTGAAGATTGGCATTCTTCGTGCCTATGAGGAGGGACGGCGCGCGCCTTCTCTCCCTGAATTAGAAACGTTGGTCTATTATTTGGGCCTTCCGATCGACCACTTTTGGAGCAAGGAAGTAAAGTCGAACACACCCCAGCCCATTGAGAACCTTGATCTGCAGAAATTGGCAGCTGTGCGCCAGCGCAAGATCGGGGCATTGTTGAGGCAGGAACGAACGAGTGCCAGTGTTTCGATCCGTAATCTTTCTCACGAGACTGAGATCTCCGGTGCCCGTATCAAGGCGTATGAATTGGGCGAGCGCCCGATCCCATTGCCAGAACTGGAAGTGCTGGTTTCCAAGCTGGGCGGGCGTATTGAGAACTTCTTTGATCGTAGCGGCCCTGTTGGTCAGTGGCTGACCAATCAGGAAGCCATTCAAAACTTCCTTGAATTACCGGATGAGCTACGACAATTCGTTTCAACGCCGGTCAACCGCCCGTATTTGGAATTGGCGATGAAGTTAAGCAATATGTCACGTGATAAACTGCGTTCCGTAGCGGAAGATCTGCTGGACATTACCTTTTAGGACTTTGACGTGTCATCTACTCTTGACCCCATTGTGCTTGCTGAACAAGGCAAACAGGAATATGGAAATGGAAATTATGTCGCCGCGGCAGGCCTTTTTCTACAGGCCGCACAAGCCTATGCAGACAAACAGGATGAACTGAACGCGGCAGAGATGAAGAATAACCAGAGCGTGGCTCTGTTACAGGCGGGAAAAGCAAAGGATGCCTTACAGGCAACCGATGGCACCGAGGTGATCTTTCAAAAAGCAGGCGACGTGAGACGGCAGGGTATTGCTGTCAGTAATCGCGCCGCCGCGTTGGAAGGGCTCAAGAAGGTTGATGAGGCTTTGGCTGAATATGAGCGTGCCGCCAATCTTCTTGAACAAGCCGGTGAAGGTGATATGCACTCCATTGTGCGTAAAGCCGCCGCAAACCTCAACCTCAAGCGCGGACGTGTCACTGCCGCACAAATGGATGTGTACGACTCCTTGCGACTTGTGGAAAAGCCAAACTTTACCCAGCGCATCATGAAGTTTTTCAAACGTATTGGATTCATTCGATAGTGATCAATACACAGGTTCGTCTCGCGGACCTCAAAGACCATCAACGATTATCGAACCTGGTTTTTTTTGAGACCCGCTCCCACCGTCATCTGGATTGGCGCTCACCATTGGAATGGCTGGGTGATAAATATTTCTGGGCGATGGAGGAAGGCTCACAGCTCACAGCCGCACTGGCATGTCCCGAAGAAGCTAAAGGGATCGCCTGGGTGCGGTTGTTCGTTCATACGGGGTATTGGTCAGCAGAAAATGCATGGTCCCTTTTATGGGATGTGGCCAAAAACGAGATTGCGCGTGCAGGTGGTGCACAAGTTGCCGCCATTGTGCAATATTCATGGTTCACAAAAGTATTGGAAGCAAGCGGGTTTGAAAACCGTCAGAATATTGTGATGCTTGAGTGGCAGTATCAGCCTCGAGCTTCGTTTGAAGCGGCGGGAGTCCGCATCCGCAAGATGACCGAGGCAGACCTTCCGCAGGTCACAGCCGTGGATGGCGAGGCGTTCGATCCGTTATGGCATAACTCGCTGGATACACTCAGCAGGGCACATGCACAATCGTTGTTCGCGACGGTTGCAGAAGATGCGAATGGGATCATTGGGTATCAGGTGACTACGGGGTCAGGTTCTCGCGCACATCTTGCGCGGCTGGCTGTGCATCGCGCGGTGCAGGGACGTGGTGTCGGCAGGATGTTGCTGGGGAATTTGTTCGATACGCTTTCTCAGGCTGGATATTTTAGGCTCTCCGTCAACACGCAGAACGATAACAACATTTCACTTGCGTTATACAAAAAAATGGGTTTTCTCCGCACGGGCGAGGCATATCCCGTGTATACTTTCGATGTACCGGCATATTCTTAACGATAAGGAGGCAGTATGACAACCCGTGAAGATGCAGTGATCATTAACTCACTTGTGCGTCAGGCATTGACCTCAATGCAGGAAGTGATGGGTGATAACGGCCTGAATGCCGTTCTCAAATCGTGTGGTCTTGAAAAATTTGTTGGTAATTTACCGCCGAACGATCTGGAGCCTTCGATCAAGGCTTCGCAGTATGCACAGTTGAATCAGGCCATTGAGGATTTCTACGGTCGCGGCGGCAAGGGCATGTTACGGCGCATCGGTAAGGCCTCCTTCCAATATGGCGTGCGCGAACAAGCGGCCTTGTTGGGCGTGGCGGGCGTTGCATTGAAATTATTGCCCGAGAAACAACGTATCAAATTCATCTTGAACGGTATGGCCGATGCGTTGAAGAAGAGTAACTCACAGGTCAATGCGTGGGTGGATGAAAGTGGTGACAAACTCGCTTATGTTGAATCCACCTGTGCCATTTGCCACAGTCGCCACAGCGATCACTCCATTTGTCATCTTTATGTTGGCTCGGTCTCTGAAGCTGTACAATGGGCAACCGGTAAAGAATATGAAGTCATTGAAACACATTGCCTTGCCAAAGGCGATGAATATTGTAGATTCGAAGTGGGAGAAGTAAAAGCGTGAGTGAAGTGAAATTTCCGAACCGTACACTGAGTCGTTTTGTTGAAACAATTGTAAAAGAATTGGGAAGCGATCAGTTCAATGCCATGTTGGCCCTTTCGCAATTACCTGCCGAATGGGCAAAGCATGAAACGTTTGCCAAGGCAAACCCTGTCGACGCCGCAAAAGCCTATGCATCCTTGCAAGCCGCCATGCGCACGTATTACGGTCGTGGCGCGCGCGGCATTCTCACCCGTGTGGGGCAACGCCTGTGGAATCATCTTTTAGATGACGCCGCTCTCGGAGGCAAAGCGCAGGCCGCCATTATTAAGCGATTGCCTCTTTCAACACGACGTAAACCTACGCTGGAAATGCTCGGTAAATTTGTCGGGACTCAATCAAGCGACATCACGATTCATACTTTAGACCTTGACCTGCTTTTTGCAGATCATGCCTCTCCCAACGCTGACGGTCAGACCGCTTCCGCGCCGATCTGCTACGTCACACAGGGACTCATCCGTGAAAGTCTTTTCTGGGCCACTGGCCAGAGTTATGATGTGGAAGAGACATCGTGCAAAGCAATGGGCAGAGATGCCTGTGAGTTCACGATCACCGGCGGGAAGTAGAATGTTTTCCTCGCTGAGCGGAGCGTCCTTCGACTACGGGCTTCGCAACAATCGCTCAGCCCTCCGCTCAGGATGGAAAATATTCTTGGAAAGAGCGTAGTCGAAGCGCGCAGATCATAACCAACGTAATCCATACTGTGAGACTACATGAATACAGAATCAAATACACACGAAGATGTCACCATCTACATGCAAGGCTGGGAACCGGAAGGGAAACTTAAAGCCATTGTATGTCTTGTCCACGGGTTGGGGGAGCACACTGGACGATATGCGCACGTTGGTAAGGCTTTCAACGATGCGGGGTATGCCCTGTATGGCTTTGACCTGCGCGGCCACGGACAAACCCCCGGCCCACGCGGTCACTTCCCCTCGCTCGATGTGGTGATACAGGATATCCGTCAGTTCGTTGAATTCCAAAGGCAGAACAACCCCGGTCTCCCGGTCTTTCTCTATGGTCACAGCCTGGGCGGATTGCTGACTCTTACCTATGTGCTTCAATATCCCGATGGATTAAAAGGTGTGATCGTCACAGACTCAGCTTTGCGTTCTGCTTTGCAAGAACAAAAATTGAAAGTTGCCATGGCGAAACTGCTTGGCACACTTGCACCGGCCATGACCATCCCCAGCGGGTTGGATGCAACGACCATTTCACGTGACCCCGCCGTTGTGGAAAAATATGTCAACGATCCGTTGGTACACGACAAAACCAGTATGGGACTCGGCAAAGCTGCCTTGGATGCTATTGACCTGTGCTTTTCACGTGCCAAAGAATTTAAACCGCCCTTGCTCATTCTGCATGGCACAGCTGACAAACTGACTTATCCCAGTGGAAGTGAAGACTTTGCCAAGCTCGCCAGCGAAACGAACAAGGATGTCACATTAAAGTTGTTGGATGGCTTCTATCACGAACCTCACAACGAACCCGAGCAAGCTGATGTGTTCAAGATGATGATCGAGTGGATGAATAAACATTTATAACCCACCCATATAAAAATCCCGAAGAGGTAACTCTTCGGGATTTTTGTTTTTAAACCTAGTCTTCGTTCAACCGCTCTACTTTTTTACGAACCAGCCAGAGGGGAGCAAGGGCGCTTGCTAAAGTGATACTTGTACCAAGGAGTAACCCGATCAAATATCCATATGGAGTGGGAATGTCGAAGAATCCGGTTAGACCAATGGGAGCTACGAACGCTCCGAAAGAGATCGGCAAATACAGCATTGTGACGAGTTGCCCGAGGCACCCTGCGCCTCCAGCGTTCATGCGGCGCGGATCGTCCCAGGTGAAGTTCGCTCCCAGTACGCCAAAGGCAAGCAGAATGCCTGCGCTCCCTGCCAGACACATGATGATCGCGATCAGGCTATAGAAAAATTCCAGAAGCGATAATTTTTGTGCGATGGAAATAACTGTTAGAAAGACCAAGCCTAATCCCAACGGTGGGAGATAGGACACAATGAATTTCGCCGTAAGCAAATGACCGGCGCGGACCGGGGATACTTTCAGCATCCAATAGTTTTTGCCTTCGTGTGAAAAGCCCATGCCTGCCAGCCGTGAGAGGATCATCCAGCCCACGAACAGGGACATGCCCACACTGCTATACGCCAACATAACGCGGAACGAATCTTCAAGCCAAAGGGGGGCATCGCTTTGACCGGACTGCAGATTACTTCCATTGCGGAGGATGGAGAAGGTGTAGATCACACCGAGGATGATCGGCGAAAGCAACTGGGAGAGATTGCGCAGATCACGCGTCAGGGTGAGAAAATCTTTTTGAACAATGCCCAGCACCGGGGTCGGAATGAGGCGGAGCAGTCCAGATGCAAGATTGGCTTTTTCGGGTTGTGTCCTTCTTCGGACTTGAGTCGCTTTTTTGCGTGTGACGATCTGCACGCCAGCCCAACCAGAATAGAAGAGTTGTTCGGCGGTGACGAGGGCAAACCAAAATGCGAGGGATGCCAACGCAAGAGTGAGGGTCACCAATAAAAGACCAGAAAGCCAATGGCTTTCACCTAAAGCGACGAGACCTTGCCCAGCCCAATTGAGCGGGAGCCAGGGTGTGTTGGCGCGCGTGACAAAACCGGTGAACTGTGCCTCTGAGACGTTGATGCTTTTACCGACAGTGCGGCCGAAGTTTCCCATTTGGGAAAAAGTAAAACCGATGATGGCGCCGATGAAACCGAGTATCTCTGCGGCACGGCGTGGTGGCATGATGCGTACCACGAGCATGACCAATAAGGATGCAAGCCCTGCGGCGGCAAGCGCGAGTGCGACCATCATAATTACAACAAGTGGGTAATAGATAAAGTTGTAGTTGCTGGAGGAACCGAGCCCAAAGAGGATGGGAATGCCGAAGAGTGCGATCAAACTGAAGTTAGGAAGAACCGCCTGTAAAAGTTTGGCAACGAACACCGAGCGGATGGGAATCGGTGATGCGAGCAGGAAGTCCATATCGCCCGAAAGATATAAGGCTTGCAACAACACACCGAAACTGGTCAACAGTGTGCCGATGAATAAGGCGCTGAGAGTCAACACAGGGATGGCGGAAAGGAAGGGCCCTGCATCGACACCGGCGTATTGGTGAAGTGCGGGTGAACGTACGAAACCCAGCAACAAGCGGCTCATGGAGAAAATAAAGAATGCAAACGCCAGCAAGCCCAGCCAGACGAATATGGTGCCGATCTTGCGCCTGAGCTTGGCGTGACGAAAAGCGTTAAATGTGATGCGCAAGCGTAGTGAGAGTAATTTCCATACGCCGGGTAAAACCCGCGCATCTGGCATATGTGGAGATGGGAATGCTGTGTTCATTTCAAGACTTCTGCGATCTCAGCTTCTTCTGCGCCGCCCGTCAGACCAAGGAAGATATCTTCAAGGCTGGCTTGTCCTGTTTTATCGAGCGTACGCAGTTCGTCCATGGTGCCGACAGCGATGAGTTGTCCTTTGTTGATGATGCCGATGCGATCACACATGCGCTCGGCGATCTCCAAAATGTGCGTGGAGAGCATCACTGCCGCGCCGCGGTCTGCGAGTTGACGGAGAATGTCCTTGATGAGCCGTGCCGATTTGGGGTCGAGGCCGACCGTGGGCTCATCGAGGATCAAGACCTTGGGGTCGTGCATCAATGCGGCGGCTAACGAAGCCTTTTGTTGCATGCCGTGACTGTACGAATCAACTGTATCGTCTGCGGCGTTGGTCAGATCGAACATGCGCAGTAACTCATCAATACGATGCGCGACTTGTCCGCGATCGACGCTGTAGAGGTCACCGACGAAGCGCAATAGCTCGCGCCCGCTCAACTTGGCATATAGATTTGGCGTATCAGGGACGTATCCGCTCGAGGCTTTGGCAAGCATGGATTGTTTCTGGATGTCATAGCCAGCCACTTTGACGGACCCTGAGGTTGGCTGGAGCAATCCCACGATGACTTTGATCGTAGTCGTTTTCCCGGCTCCATTCGGACCGAGAAAGCCGAATACTTCACCTTGATATACATCAAAGCTGACATCGTTCACAGCGATCTTATCGCCGTAGCGTTTGATCAGATTACGAGTTTCAATGAGGGTTTGTGGCATGATGTCTCCAATCGGTAGAAAGTATTAAACCACCATATTGAGTTAATACGCAACCGTCTGGAAAAGGGTGTATGAAAATAAGAGGATGGTCCATGTTAGATAGGACCTTCTTTGTCTGTTTTTCTTTTCAACGTTGAGATTGCTGTTTATTGGTGGTGGTTTATTGTGGGTTCCCAAAGTTTTTAAGTACAGCAATCTCTTTCTGGTATTGTTGTTGAAACCACTTATCCAGATAAGGCAAATATTCAAGCTGAAATTCCATCGGAAGTTTGAAGTAGTTCCCAATGTATGTCTTTCTGCATCTCTTTGCGCCACAGTGACAAGGGAAGGTACCTTCGTTGTCGCCATTGATGGCATAGTCGTAGGTAATCTCTTCCCCTTCTGTAATATCTCTACAGGCCAAAACATTTCTAACACCTTCGATCGTTTTTACGTAGGTGTTTGGATCGCAACAGTGATTAATACATCGTTCGGGTTCTTGCATGATAACAATCTTGCCGTCAAAGAAGTCTGCGTTGAATTCCCAATCATCTGAAGTGAGCGTAGTCTCACCCGTGACAACATAGGAGTCGTCAATCTGTAAAACAACTTCGCCTTTGCGAAAGTGCTTTGCGGCAAACACTCCACTTCCTTGAATCCCTGATCGTCTCACGATTACGTTTGGCATAATATCAATCTCTCAACGAGAATTTAACCAATGGTCTGTGTTTATGTGCATCACAGGTCACATGTTTACTAATTAAGGTTGACGTGTCTCAAATAACACTTCAGGATATTCCTTCACCGGCCCGGCGAGCAAATCTGACGGAACTTCCTTGAGATGTTGATCGAAAAATGCCAATGAATAGACGTTGATGATATGGTGTGCTCGCTCAGCGGGTATTCGCCCGGATAGGCCCATTTGCGATGCAAGTGGTGAGAAGAGAGGTGCATCAGTAAAGTCTGGATGGAATAGTCCCGGTATCAATACCAAATATCCGGGGCCAGGCAGAGTCGCATACACTGCACGCATAGTACTCTGGGTCTCATCAATATCGGACTCGGCCCAACCTTCAAGTTCCATAGTTTGGGCGTCCCGGCTGATCCACATGGCAGGTTGTTGCAAGCCTGCCTGCACAACGCTGGCTGACATGAAAGCATCCATCACAAGGCACGCTTGCAAGCGCGAATCCAACCGGCAAGCTTCGCCTGTCACGATCCCGCCCAATGAGACACCGAAAATCCCCACATGTTGCAGGTCCATTCGTCCACTTAAGATATCCCCCGAGTCGGTTTTATCTAAGAGTGTAAGTTGATCGAGTGTGAAGGTGACATCCTGAGCCAGGAAAGGAACGGCCAGATCAGTGAATGGATCATGCCCAACATTTTTGGGGTTATACATGCGGGAGTCCATGGCTATCAAACGTCCGTCGGGAAATACGACTCCGGATGCCGCATAGGGCTGATCAATCCCAACGACGATATATCCATGGGAAACAAGCTCTTCGATTTGAAAGGTGTTCGACTGGCGATATCCTCCACGCCCGGACAAGAAGATCAACACTGGGTAGCTGGCTTTATCCTCTGCGAGAGGGGCGGATAGGATCGCATGTGTGGGTACATACTTAAAATGCTCGAAGAGGAAAGTTGGCAGATGGAGTATGCGCAAAGTAGCGGCAAGAACCTCTGGATGCTGTAAGTAGTATGTGTGAGGCGCTGATGGATCGGTCTTGGCGGGATACCAGATTTGCGCCATAACCTCGCGCCGGGCCTGAGGATTTGTACTGAAAAACTCCTGACGGTTTGTATCTACCCAATGGTAGGTCATCGTGCCGATTTGATAAGGTCCACTGGGCTGTGGGAAGCGAAAGACCGGGAAAAGAAACGGCAATGTGACGGAGATAGTGAAAACAATGATGCCCAACACAATCGCCAGGTTAATAAAAAATCGATGGGGAACCATCGGTGTGGTAACGATACGATTTAAAAGCCAGAGCAGGAAAAACAATGCACTTAGCATATAGGCAGGGACCATCTGCCAACGTGATTCTTCAAAGAGCAACTGAGCAATCATGGGTAATAATATGATTGATATGTAACCGGTTTGACGCACTACACTGAATTGTGGGAAGCTGAAGATAATGAACGCCAGAAAATTTGTAAGAATCACAAGCATCTCAAAGAGTCTCATTAGGTTATCTCCATAAACGCATAAGGCTTGGAACTATCAAAAGCGAAGGCGATTTCCACCAGTTTGAAATCGACGATATTTCTTTTATGTCAATGGAAGCCATGTTTGTGGAATTTGCTTCTTGCCCATATTGTTCTCATCGGTTGACCAAACAGAATATGATGCTGCATGGTTGCCGTTTGTATATTCTGAAAGTTGCAAACGAGAAATTGTCATAAGACCTGCGTTCATGACAATTGTTATACACTTTGTCAGCCCGCTTTATTTGGAATGGACTTGTGCTCATAGCGAGGCGTCTTGAGAAAAGTAAAAGTGATAACAGTTATGAATAATGTTGCGAATGACATATACATTGGGTTGTATAACGAGCCATAGTATGGCATAAGCGAAAAAGCAACATTGTATGTTGCGTGCGTTGCAATTGCGCTGAAAACACTTCGTCTGTCAGAACGTAAATTTTTGTAAGTAGTACGCGATAGATGATGGAGTACATGCATTGCCAGAAAATCCAAACAGTAGAGTTATGTGTTTGAAAGAATGGTATGGTGTGCCATAGGGCTCCAGTAATGCCAACAATAAGCCCGCATATAATAATGGTATGGCGCTCAAGCAAGATGTCGGTCATTATAGCCGTCCAGCCAATTTCTTCACAATAACCGCTTATTCCATAAATGAGTAAAAAGATAGGGATGTTTAGGAGCGGCGTCATTTTGTCGGGAATGTCTGCGCCACTCCATACTGTTAGAAAGTACGATAGTAGTACAGTAAGCGGCATTAATAGAAAAATACCGATCTGCCATACGGGATTCTTGATACGCTTAATGTCAATGCCGCGTAGTAACAAATCACGGATGGATGCGCCGTTTTGGTGGGTGATAATTACGGCTGCCAGGAGAACAGAAAGAAATTGAAGTGCGCTAAAAGGCAATTTGACAGGAATAATTTTTGTCGCGTCGAAGAAGATGGCGGCTAGCCAGAGGGGTATTGAAAAAAGTAAAACCAACCACAAAAAACGAGGTAATGTTTTCATGTAGGGTCATGCCCTTCTTGATGTATTATGACTTCAAGTGGCGGACTAATAACTTGAGTCTGTGGGCGCGTGGTGTCAGTTACTTTGGAACAGGAAACTCGTTTTAATCGCGCTTCCCTAGCTTGAATTGTACAAAGATAAAAATTATTAAGTCCACGATAAAGATGTAAATAATAAAACTGCTGTTGGTAAATGTCCACTCTTTTAGTGTTAGCAGTGTTAAAGTGACGCCAATACAAGTTGCGAGCCAGGGCCATGCGATCTCTGTCTCTGGATGTTTGTAAGCCTTAACCAGTGTTGGTAGTGCCGCCAGGCCATCGGCCAGGATGCTAAAGAAAATTGCCACATTACCAACTTTTGTTATCAACCAAAGCATCAAACCTATCAGAGACAAAAAGCCACAGGCTAAATCAAACCTTGTTATTTTCCATTCAGCCTTTTTGTTGGTAAAGGATGCGATAAAAGTTAAAAGAGGGAGAAAGCCCGTGCTGAAAGTCATTAATGACTCCAAGCCTACTCCTTGCTTTATTTGGGCGGAAAAGGCGATCATCGGAGCGATTGACCATAATAAAAAAGAGACTCTATTGGGTTTGACGCGCCCTTTGATGGTGTCCCATAAATACGCAAAGGCCCCAGCAGTACCAATTAAGGTGCCAATGATTACAAAATTTTGATTCAGCATGCCGATTGCCATAAAGAAGATAGAGAAAACGCCCAAAAGAATAGTGCTTTGAAGTTGATATAAACTACTGCTGTGTACATTCAAACTCTGGCCCTTCACGCTATGTGTACGAATGGAAAGAGAGATTTATTCGGTTCACTTAAGATCAAAAGCCGCCTAACGGATTGCGTTACCCGCGCTAGGGCAGGGACGGCGAAGTCGTCCAACCAGAAAAATGCTTGACTGCGAAGCGTGCCGTAGATCGGGCAGGCGAGCATCCAGTGAGCATCGCCCAGCTAAAGCGCATTGGTATTTTACATCCCCAGTGTCAGGTGCAGGCTGTGTTGGGTAGCTGTTTTTGTAATGGATAGTGTGTGTGTCTACCACAATTCTATCTGCCCATGAGCAAGGGGAAAATTAGTGTGAACCCAAGTCCGATGAAAATTGCAACACTTATGCCAAAAATAACTGCACCTTGCAAGTCATATTCATAATTGGAAAGAGCTTCAGCGCCTTGAGCTTGATAAGCCTTATAAGCTCCATTCTGTAATCGAGCTAACGCCCAAGCATAGCCAAAATTCACTCCCATCGCTAAATAAGGAATGCTTAGGATAAGTTGAATTGGTACATTTTTGTTGGTTGAAAGAAAACTGACCCATCCTAAGGCTAATGCAATTGCTAACCCTGGCACGATGATCGAAAGCAGAATAGTTATAACTTGCCATTCTGGTTTCTTTAACCGTTTCCAGTTAAGTCCTAATGCGATTCCGACGAAAATGGATGTGGCAATAACAACAAACCCTAAAACCTGATATGGATTCCACGGCGCATCCTGTTCATTTGTTTTTGCGCCACCTGCTTTGTTGTTGATTGATGCATCGTCAAGTCTTGGATCTAATACCCCTCCGTACCAAATATTTACTCCAAGAGCACCCGCAATGGCTGCTACAAGAAATAAGGCACCAACATAATAAGCAGGCAGACCACTTATGCGCCAACCATTGAGTCCAATCCACAAAAGCCATATTCCAATAGCGAAAATAAAAATGAGAGTCAGCGTACGTTTTTTCTTTGGCGTCATATGTGATTTATCTCCTTAGAGCCGCCTAATGGATTGCGTTACCCGTGCTGGGGCAGGGACGGCGAAGCCGTCCAACCAGAAAAATGATAAGGCTTAGGAAACTGCCTGAGATTTGCTCAGAATCCCCAGCTTCAGGTGTACGCTTTGTTGGGCGGCCATTGACTTGAAACGTATTATTGATCAGACTCATACGGTTTTGCTTCCCAAGAACTATGCCATTCCGTAAAAAAAGCATCGGTTTGATAACCGAATTTTGTATGAAGTATTTGGATTATTGATTTTGAATCTTCAACAAAAGCTGTTGCATTTTCAAGATTTGTTTCGATTTCCCATAAGGTATGTGGAAGTTTCGGTTTGTCGCCGAGTACTCCATCTTGAACTTCTTCAACCTTTACTTGTTCAGTCTTGCCATGAGCAATTTGTTTGCGAAATTTGAAAATCTTATCAAAAGTTTCAAATGGTGGTTTGGAGAAATCTGATGAGAACGCTATTTTTGCTGTGAGCATTTCCAATTTCTGCTTTGGACTCTTGCTTCTTTCAAACTTTGTCCAATTGGGAAATTCTGATGTTCCTAAGTGATTCAAGTAAGCCTCAAGTGAAAATGCTGAAAAGACCATTGCTGTGAGACAGTTGAAAAAGCGACCATCCACAGATTCTTTAGCTGCTTGAAGGGAATAATAGGCGGCATTGTGCAGTGTCACATATGCAAACGATGTTGTTTCTGCCTTGACGATAATTTTATTCTTCATCTTTGATCCCTATGACCAGCCGCCCAACGGCTGGCGTTACTGGCAAGTGCGGGATGTGGCGGGAAAAGCCAAAGCGCCGAATCTGCCATTGGGGCTGAATCCCCGAAAGTGTGGGCAAAGCCCGCACTTGTCTAGTGCACGCGATGTTGGGCGCATTGTTTGAAATCATGATTTTGTTTTAAGAAATGAAAAAGTCTCTTTAGGCTTTTTCATTGTCAAGAGACGATAGTCACTTCTGTCGTTTCCACTTTCAATTCTAGCCCGTCCATATTCAAAGGCTGTTCTAACATCTTTGTTTTCGGCGATTGCTTCGTAAAACGCCGATGCAAATTTGTTTGCTTCGTCATCTCCAAGTAAGCCGTGAACACCAATGGCAAAGTCGATATTATTTGCTAATAATTTACATATTTCATCAGAGTAAACCGTATTTAGCACAACCATGCGGAGTTTGTCATTAAATAGAGACAGTAGATTGTTTAAGGATTCTGATGAGACTCTGTAATCCAATCCCTTTTCGTCTTCAAAGATAAGTCTAGCCCCGTCTTTATCATTATCTGTCGCATGACATGAGATGTGCAAAATATCCGGGGTAAATTTAAGCAGGTAATTTTGAAGGTCATTCCATTGGGCAGCCCAAACTTGTTCTAATTCAAATGCATCTCTGTTTCCTGATTTTTGGATGCCTTCTTTCATGCCCCTGATTTCTTTATCAAATCGTATGTGGCTTAAATTGCTGGGACTTGCGGCAATAAACAAAATCCTTGTTTTTTCACTTGCAGTCCCTTTTTCAGCAACAATCGATTTCCGAATTTGCTCTGACTCCGCTTTGATTTTCTCTGTTTCGGCTTTAGTCTTTTCGATTTCAGCCAATCCCTTTTGACGCATGAAAAGATACGTGGGAATAGCACCAAGTATTACCCCTACTAAACCAATTAAGGCAGAAATAATTTCAGGAGACATTTTTAACCTTTTTCAATTGTTTGTGCGCCAGCGCCCAACGGATTGTGTTACCCACGCTAGGGTAGGGACGGCAAAGCCGTCCAGCCAGAAAAATGCTGCGGCGTAGAAAACTGCTTGACTGCGAAGCGTACCGCAGATCGGGCGAGCGAGCATTGCCCAGTCAAAGCGCATTGGCGTTTGACATCCCCAATGTCCAGTGCGCGCTTTGTTAGCCCGTATTAAGTCTTGGCAAGGATTTGACTTTTATACCTTTTCAATTAACTCAGAACGGCCGAAACTAAGATTATAGCTAGATTGAATACAACATGCAACACAGTTGCTGAAATAATATTATTGTGTTTCCATGTCATATATCCTCCAATAAACCCAAGCAAAAATATTGAAAACATCTGTCCCCAGTTGTCATAAAAAACTGTAATATGCAAGATGGCAAAGATCGCTGACTGAATGAAATTGGCAGAAAAGAATCCAATGTTGGATTTTCTAAGATAACTTAGAAACCACCCTCGAAACAAAATTTCTTCGGCAATGCTTGTCTGTAAATATAGAGTAACGATTGCAAACTTTGTGTAATTAAATGCAGTTAAGTAATCCTTATCGGGTAGTTGCGCCAACAGACTAACAAATGTTAGGACTAAACCCGCTACCATCCCTATCCCAATGTAGTGGAGAAACTCTGTAACATTTCTCAGTCTAAATTGTTCTTTCAAATTGGCGATATTCAATACCAATCCAACAAGACAAACGACCAACTTGGGTTGCAGGCTAAAAATAATGAGGTTATCAGGACGATAGGTGATACCGAATCCCGTGACTAATATTCCAACGAGTACAAAGCTCATTCCCCAGGGAATTGGGAGCTTATGTCGCCAAGCGTAAATGAAAAAATACAACCATAAGCATAGAATCAAAAATATACCAAACAACTGTAACGAGCGTGGGTCAGACCACTTCATAGTCATTTATCAGCTTGGTGCATTCATACAGAAAGAGCGGATTCGATCTTTTGGCTTTCCATTTGAACATGATGGACATCTCTAAGTCTGCTTGAATTTATTGCGTGATGAACGGGCCGATGGATTGCGTTACCCGCGCTGGGGCAGGGACGGCGAAGCCGTCCAGCCAGAAAAATGCTTGACTGCGAAGCGTGCCGTAGATCGGGCGAGCGAGCATCCAGTGAGCATCGCCCAGTCAAAGCGCATTGGCGTTTGACATCCCCAGCGTCAGGTGCACGCTGTGTTGGGCAATTCACAACAAATCATGGTGTACATCCACCAACATATACTGGATATTCGCTGCCATCACTCTCGTCAGGGCCGTTTGTACAGCTTGGTGGAAAACTGTTCATCCAAGTGAATGATGGGTTTTTCGATTCGACAGTGATTAAACTCGTATTTCGGTCAATATAGATTTCAGGATCGTCATCATCGCCTTTCCAGCCAATATATCTACATTGCCCGGCAAAACCGAATTTATCGGCTACACAAAAAGCATAATTACTCGCACGATCATCATAATACTTTACAAGATAATAAACCTGATCGTTTTGCTGGACATGTCCGACTATTCTGAGAGTTGATAACCACATGCCACTTAGAGCTATCACGAAGCAGACCAATGCAACGATAAGACCGATTATCGTGATTGTGATTTGTGACCACAATCTTTTGGGTAAATGAGCAAACCACAGAGCAACAATAATTATGCTCACTGGGAAGAGGATCAGCGTAGGTATGATAACGTAACTATAGAATTCGACCAACCAAAAGTAAACTGTATAACCTTTACCTGGCGGGAGGAGACTCCACCAGCCAATTAAAAAATTACCAACACCTAACAACCCAGCCAATAGTATCCAAGTTGACCACCTGCGCCTGCTTATTTCAGGATTTGGAATCGATATAATTGCATTCATTCTAATGTTTCCCGTTAAAGACTCTTACCCAACGGATTGCGTTACCCGCGCTGGGACAGGGACGGCGAAGCCGTCCAACCAGAAAAATGATAAAGTGTGTGAAACTGCTTGAGATTTGCGCAGAATCCCTAGCGTTAGGTGCACGCTTTGTTAGGCTGCGTTTTGCACTATAGCTTTTTGATGAGTTAGCGAAAATTTCTGCTGGCTGAGGTTGACCCAGCAATTGAAGATGCAATTAATCCAATTATGCCATTAAGCACACTTGGCATAAAAAAGGCGGAGAATATTTCTTTGCCCATATTCGCATTTGCATCAGGAAACGTACCTAATGTTTGAAACATACCAAAAATCATTGACGGAAGTATTCCACCAAATACTTGACCTAATAAAGCAAATACCCCTGCTATTCCGCCAGATATTGCGCCCAAACGAGACGCATTATCTATTGTTCCAGTGTTTGCGTAACGGGCGGTTAGAAGACCAGATATAACACCCATACCAATTGAGATAAACAAACCACCACAAAAACTTCCGCCGAATGTAAAAAAACTAATGATAAAAAAACCAATTGCTCCAACAATTAAACCAATGTTAATATGGGCATTACTGTTTTTTTCTATCGCCTTCGAAACCTGCCCATCGCCTATCTTGATATTAGAAACTTCCGTTGCTGTTTCTTCGTGTTTTCTTGATACACCAATGAGATTGGTTTGGCACTTAACGCAATTTAGACGACTTCCTGAATTTATCTCATTACATTGCGGACATTTTACGGTATAGCCCATGATTAATACCTTTGACGTTATTGTCTTTCTCAATATACTATTGTGCCAGCAGCCTAATGGGTTGCGCTACCCGCGCTGGGGCGGGGACAGCGAAGCAGAAAAAGGCTAAGGCGTAGGAAACTGCTTGACTGCGAAGCGTGTCGCAGAATCCCCACACGTCCGCTGTGTTGGGCACTATTTGCCTTGACGCAATCGATATTAAAACCAACGATAACACAACATCAAAGCCACCAACCTGCCATTATCTAGCGAATGGATTGCAGGAACTGTTCAACCATCGTTTGATCCCACGTATCCTGGCCTGCCACCAGTACGAGCAGAACATCGCCGCTTTTACCAGTGAACATGCATACTCCCTGGCGTATCGGGCGGCCATTTTCATCCGTCCCTTCCATGATACGGAGCGTCGTGGGCAGACCACGCACCGTCACTGCCTGCGTGCTGACTGTGTGGGTATCGTAATGATGTTCGGAAATCTCACGGGACCACTTTTCCTCCACCCCGGTCTGATATTCTGTTGCAAGAATACCGTCAGGCACTTGAGTAATGAGGATAAAATCCGCTGGTTGTTCAAGATTCGCGATCATCACCGTATCAGCGCTGCTTCCCATATCCAGAAACTTGAGTTCTTGATAGGCGGGTGGAAGATCGTAATCTATCATTTGGTGCGCCACTTGTGCGGCCAGCTTCGGATCGGTTTTCCACAACCGAGCGCGCAACGCATCCGCCACAGGTCTACCAAAGATAAACAGCGCAACACTGGCTATTAAGCATATCCCCACCAACGCGCCAAGCAGAATGAATACTCGCTTCCACGATATTTTGCCTTGCTTCATGATCAGCTCCTTTATTGCTTCACAGCTTGATTTGGCGTTGGCGACCTATTACCGTTGCACCGATCAATAGGAAAGTCAGTCCAGCAAAAACCCAGGGCATGCCCCAACTCAACGCAACCGGAACACGCCCCATGAAGTCCAGGTAAGGTATGCTATAGATTGAGGAAAGATACCAGAAAAAAAGGTACAGGCCTTCAAACAATTTACTGCCGCCGCTCCAACAGCCCATTGCCAGCGCCAGTGTCGGCACAAATAACGCACCGATGCATACTGCCAGCAGATTAACCCACAGTCCTGCTAAAACTAATTGTACGATGACGCCACCCGCCATCACCAACGCAATGCTGATGCCCACCAGCCACGTAACGGGCAAGTGCCGTCGAAGTGGGTAAGGCGCGGAAAATACGATCTGTTCAACACGGTAACGTGCCTCGTGCGAGCCAATGTTTGACCATATGGTCAACGGCCATATCCACGCCAATGGCAGAAATAAGGATAGGGCAACTTCTGCCGGCCCAAGTCGCGTATCTCCAATGGTAAGGCTGGGTGCAAATAATGGTGCGCCGATCAAGAGAATGGCGATCAGGTACCAGAACCGATTCAAGCCTTTCAGGGTTAACCGCAATTCGGCCAGGAACAGTTGAGAATATTGGCGCAGCCAACCCGGATTTGAGTGTAATTCGCTCGAAAGCGGCGTCAGGTGAACGTGTTCGGTGATGGTCGGCATGATGGTTTCCTCTTGCGCAGATCCATCTTCTTTCACGGTGATGAACGACCAGATCATTTGTTTGATTTGAACCAACCAATTTCCAAACAAGTTTTGGTCAGCTTTGGCGGGGTCAAAGCGATGAAATAATCCCGCGGCAAGCACGACGATGACTGCGCCAACCAATATGAGTGCCAGCCGCCCCAACACAATTTCAGCCGTCCACGCAACCCCTTCATAATGAAAAGTAGGTAAGTCCTGAAGGGGTGGTAACCCGCCGTCAATTTGGCGATTGGGAATGCAACCGGCAAATTGTGCTGAACAGGCGCTAAAGATGCTTGGATAGATGATGGTGTTCCCGGGCAAATCAAATAGCAAATATACCATTGGATAGGCCAGAAAAAAGAAAAGCACACTGCCCAGTCCGCCGCGCAGGAAGTTGATACTGTCGAATAAAATGGCTACGGCAGCAATTATGCTGAGCGCGGGCAATAAAACAATCAAGAAAGGCGCGCTAAGCAACCAAACATTGAGCGAAAGATCTTCGCCACGCATCCATTGCAGGATGGCCGCTGAAAAAATAATGATGGCTACCATTGCGGTAATAACAGCCACGTTGCTAAGCCACTTGCCAAGCATATAGACGGATCGGATGATCGGTGTGGTGGCGATGATTTGGCCGACACCCGTTTTACGGTCACGCTCGATCGTTCCTTTGAGCAGGTAAAAAGCAAAGATCAGGAAAAATTCCCCCAACAATAGGGTGGTCATACTGCCGATCCAGGCAGAGTTGTAGACTGATCGATAGCCGCCCAGTTGCAAACCAACAATTTGGAACGAATCCAGCGCTGGAATAAAGAGATAGGTGATGAAAACCGTAAAGAGCAACATCAGCAGAAAGTCGTATCTGCGTATCCGCTCGAGAAAATCGGCCAACATCAAGTGATAGACAATGCGAAGTTGTTTCATTACGCCCCCTGGCTTGTTAGTGCGGCATTAACCTGATAGAGGTAGGCATCTTCCAATGTGGCTGGTGCAAGCAAGGCTTGTTGATCTGGCATATGCTCGGCAATCACGCGCACATGGACACCGTCGCTGCGTCGGGCTGTACTGCTAATCACATGATTCTGGCGGATGGTAGCTAAGTCCTGGCTGGAGACGATCCATGTCCAGACTTTGCCTTCCACAGTCTGCAAAATCCGTTCGGGCAAATCGTGGATGACAAGTTTTCCTTTATTGACGATTGCAATCGAGGTTGCGATGGCTTCTATGTCTGATACGATGTGAGTCGAGAGAATCACAATTCGATCCCCGGAGAGTTCTGCCAGCAAAGCGCGGAAGCGCATCCGTTCTTCGGGGTCAAGTCCCG
The DNA here is from genome assembly GCA_016721115.1 of Candidatus Defluviilinea proxima. Taxonomy (NCBI): domain Bacteria; kingdom Bacillati; phylum Chloroflexota; class Anaerolineae; order Anaerolineales; family Candidatus Villigracilaceae; genus Candidatus Defluviilinea; species Candidatus Defluviilinea proxima. The sequence continues at coordinate 914,509 of JADKIW010000001.1, read as the reverse complement.
CTGTTGGCTCATCCACGATGAGCAGTTGCGGATCGTTGAGTAACGCCTGGGCAATGCCGACACGTTGTTTCATCCCACCTGAATACCCACCCAACGGACGTTTGGCCATGTCAGCCAGGTTAACCAGTTGGATAAGCTCGTCAATGCGACGCCGCATCACCCGTTCGTCCAGACCTTTAATGGCGGCCATATACGTTAAGAATTCGATAGCATTCAGGTTGGGATAGACGCCGAAATCCTGTGGCAGATAACCGAGTACCTGGCGAAGTTCATTTGGCTGTCGGGCAATATCCACACCGTTCCAGATGACCTTGCCTTCCGTCACATCTGTAATGGTAGCTAGAATGCGCATCAAGGTTGATTTGCCCGCGCCGTTTGGCCCTAAAAGTCCCAACACACCCGAGCCAAGCTTAAGCGAAAATTGGCGCAATCCCCAAAAATCGCGCCGATATTGTTTCCCCACGTTCTCGATAAGAATTTCCATAAAACATCATCCCTTCTTGTTGTGTTTGGATGGTTAGATTAACCACTTGTTTGTTAGGAAGCCTAACTAGTGAATATACGGAACACTTCCTCATAATAAGCTATGAACGGAACTGTTCCGCGTAATTCCCCAAAACCGTTTCGGGCTTTATGCGGCTTCAGTTAAAATCAGATGAACGACTTATAAACCCCTCGCCCTTTACAACTCCACCATCGTGGACTCTATCCCCGTCACCGTCACCGACTTGCCGTTCGCGAATACGACTTCTGTTTTGTTTGTCCCCCGTATCACCTTCAAGCCTCTATATTGGATCGTCACATCCCACGGGAAAGGGTTCGTGCCTTCGAGTTTCACGCGTGTGGAGGAAAGGATCTCAACACCCAGTACTTTCAAGAACAAGCCAACGGGCGCGAGTCCGCTCAGGGCGTTGCGTTCGCCGATGCCTGTCCCTTTTTCGGCGTGGTAGCGCGCATAAAAGGCGCGGTTCTGTTTCAAGTTTTGGATGATGCCCGTCATGATGTGTGCCACCAAGCGCGCCGCATCGGAACGGAATCCGTATTTCAGCAGGCCCTCGCCGATCAATAAGTTCCAAGGCAAGTGAACAGCTTGCGAAACTGATTCAGCCTCAGGCTGAGTGAGAGACGGACAGGCGGGAATCCCAAATGGACGGTGGAAGCGTTTCGCGTCTAACAGTGCACGTCCGATCATGATCTGCGCATGTCCCTCATCGGGCACGCCCGCCCACAGCGGCATGAAAAGCGTATGGTCTTCGGTCGTGAAATCGAGCGTGCTGATCGTCACGGTATCTTCGTCGCCCAAGTCTTTCACCACGATCTTTGCGATCTTTGAATATACATTTTTGGTGGTGTACACCGAGCCGTTGTTGCGCCATTGATAATCACTGCTGGATATGACTTCGTCTGCGGCTTTTGTGGCGAACTGATGGATCTTGATCTCGGGTCGCGTCGCGGCTGGACTTTGGGTCTGCACCTCGATCAACAAGCGGATCGGCGCCTCGAACTTTAACTTCGGCGTGATCGTGCCTGAACCTGTTTGCTTGACCAACACTTTGCCAGCCAAACTCGAACCTGTTTCGCGGTCACGATAATGATACAACCCGGTCCGCGCCTGCCACGTGGACTCGATGGACTTGCGCAAGATCGAAGCATGTTCATGGAGCAACGCCAGGATGTCGTTCTGTTCAATGGCTTCTGCCATTTTGATGAGACAAGCCGCTTCGTTGTATAACATCGCTTCGAGCGCCGGGCTATGGACTTGTGAAATATTCACGCCCAATGACCATTCGTGCCATGCATCGAACAGTGGGTTATCGTCGAAACCTGTTTGTAGAATGTGTCGCCATTGCGGCAGGCCGTCGCGGTCTTCATCCTGTTCAACGAGGAACCACGATTGGAAGAATTTCAATAAATACGGAAAGACTTCCTTGATGAAGGCAGTGTTTTCTTTTGTTTCGTGAATTTTCCAGGCCAGGCTGGCAAGCATGGGTGCGGCAAGGTAACGTCCGCGTTGACCGGCCAAGCCGGGTTTACCGTCTATCGTCCCATCTGGTTTTTGGAGCATGAGAAAATTCTTGAGTAGGTCTTGCGCGGTTTGCGAAGCGGGCAGAACACTCGCGAGATAATGCGCCTCAAGCGGAGTTTGTCCGTTCCATGAGGATGGATAATCTGTGCCATCGCCTTTGGGTGAGTATCCATTATCGGGTTGGCACGCAGAAACGAAGGATGGATTCGGTAAATGTTGATTCGGCGGGAATAACAATCCGTATCCCGCGCATTGACTCAAAGCGAAGGCCGCGTCCCAATCTTTATCGCCGGTGTGGATGTCCATGCACTGGCTGGTGTTGAGTAATTCAAGCCTTGCGCGTTCCGCTTCCCACGGGCGGGCCGCTACCTGACGCGCAAGATCGAATGAGGTTTGTAATGTGTCGGTCGCGGCTTGCGTCCATGTGAGTTGACGCGTCGCGCCGGGACCAAGCTCGAGGTCCAGAAAGAGCGATGGATGAGGGCCGGTACCATGTGCGGGGCCGCCGGTCATAAAGAGAACGGGGAAAAGTCCGCCTGTGTGCCCTGCCAGAATGTTGACCATCTGTATTTGTTTGGACGTCATGCTTTGGCCGTCAATGGGAGCGAGCAGGGCGCACACTTCCATGCGGATTTTGCGCGTGGCGTTGGATTTGTTCGTGAGGGTCACGCGTCCGCTGACCGCATTGGATTGTGGAACCCAGTATTCTGTGGAAGCGTCTATGTTGGGTAGTGGCGAGTAGTCAACGACGAAGAGATTTGGGTAAAAACGGCGTATCTTGGGGGGCAGTGCAAAATCAGACGGGTTGTTGACCGATTTGCCGTTTTCGCTGAAGCGCGGAAAAATGCGCATTGCCTTGGCGCGCAGGCCGAAGGTAGTGCGAAGCGAGAGGGCAGAAGGCTCTCCGCCGCCGAGGGTCAGTTCCCAAATATGATCGTTGAGGTAATCAGGAATGGAAAGGCGTGAATCGGCCGCCAGAGTGAGATAAAGCGGGTCGCCGGTGGCGAGGGACCAGTCACGCATGGCCCGTATTGTACGAGCATAACGGCTGGAGGTCAAAGGGTATAATTTAGTTTGTCTTCTTGTCAAATAGTCCACTAGTCTGCTAGTCAAGACCAGATGGCAAAGTGACAAGAAGACGAGATGACCAGTAGACAAGAAGACTACAAGACGAGGAGACTCACCATGGGCTTTTACTTTGAAGAATTTACTGTTGGGCAGAAAACCGTCACTGAAAAGCGGACGATCACCGAAGCCGATATTATGGATTTTGCCAGACTCTCCGGCGACGATAACCGCATCCACACCGATCCTGAATTCAGCAAGACGACTCCTTTCGGTAAACAGATCGCACACGGATTGTTGGGCTTGTCCATTGCTTCAGGCCTCGCCTGGCAGACCGGCCTCATGGATGGAACCGTCATCGCATTTCGTGAAGTGAAGGAATGGAAGTTTGTGAAGCCGGTGTTCATCGGTGATACGATCTATGTGGAATTGGATACCGTTGAAACCAAAGCCTTGCCACGTATCGGCGGCGGCTCTGTGACAATTGTCCTCGAAGTGAAGAACCAAAACAATGAAGTGTGTCATCGTGGCACATGGGTTGTGCTGATCGCAAGTAAACCGAAAGAATAATAATACGTAGGGCGAGGCCGCGTAGCGTCTCGCTCTGTTTTATGGAAGGTACACAATCGGGCGGGGAAACCCCGCCCCTACAGAAATTATTATGACAAACGAAGAAGAGAATAAACACCGAGTTAGAAGATTGCTGGATTCTGAAGCAGAGACTCACGCCGAGCCTGCCGTTGAACCTGCAAAGAACGATGCGCCGAAAGAAGGCACTACACGCGCCGGTACGCCACGCCGTACACCCACACCTCCGCCGCCTCCCATTGCGCTTGATAAAGACAACATGCCTTTGCCGCGCCGCGTCCACGAAGTGGATATGGGAAGTACGCAGGTCTCGCCAGCGGCCTATGAACCGGCCAGCCGTCCGCGCCTTGCACAGGCAAGGCCTACTTCCGCACCACGGCCCAGCCAACCGCCACCTCCTTCAACACCAATTACGTTCGATTGGAAGAACGGATGGGGAAGTTGTCTTGTGCGCGGTTTTATCTTTTCATTGTTTGCGTTGGTTGTGATTGCTATCCTTGGTGGCTCTGCCCTTTTGATTTCATATTATCGGATCGCGCGCACACTACCGAGTGTCAACGATTTGAAAGATCGCACATCTCAATTTGAGACCACTCGTATTTTGGATCGCAACGGGAATTCACTTTACGAGATCCTCGACCCGAACGCGGGACGTCGCACCTATGTGCCGCTCGATAAAATTTCCCCGGCTCTTGTCGCAGCGACGATTGCTACGGAAGACCAGGACTTTTATACACACCCCGGCTTTGATGCATGGGCGCTCATCCGCGCCTTGTGGGTCAACTATCGCACAGATGGTCAGGGCGGTGGCGCATCTACCATCACACAACAATTAGCGCGTGCGTTGTTGTTATCTCCAGAAGAACGTGCCCAACGGACGTACCTCCGCAAGGCGCGTGAGATCATCCTTGCCACAGAGATCACACGCCGATACTCCAAGGACGAGATCCTTGAGTTGTATCTCAACGAAATTTATTATGGCAATCTAGCCTATGGCATTGAAGCCGCATCAGAAACGTATTTCGGTAAGACAGCCAATCAATTGACCCTTGGAGAAGCTTCGTTCCTTGCGGGGCTTCCGCAATCACCGGCGGTCTACGATATCTATACCAACCGCGAAGTCACCCTCGGACGTCAACAACAAGTCCTCGTGTTGATGTTTTCCCGCAGTCAACAGAAGGGATGTATCGCCGTCAGCAACAGTGAAGTTCCCATTTGTGTGGATCAGGTGGCGGCTGTGGAAGCCGCGAACGAGATCAAGAATCGCACGTTCAATTCACCGAACATCAATTCCCGTTATCCGCATTGGGTTAACTATGTCCGCTCGCAGTTGGAAGCGCAATACGATGCACAGACCATCTATCGCTCGGGCTTTATTATTTACACCACTCTCGACCCGAACCTTCAAGATCAAGCGCAACGGATGGTGACTGACCAGATCGCGTTGATGACTGATAAGAATGCCCACAACGGCGCGCTGGTTGCGATCAAGCCATCTACGGGTGAAATACTGGCGATGGTGGGGTCGCCCGATTTCAACAATGATGCCATCTCTGGCCAGGTCAATATGGCAACCAGCCCTACACGCCAGCCGGGCTCCTCGATCAAACCCATTACCTACCTTGCCGCTTTTGAAAAAGGATGGACACCCGCCACGTGGATATGGGACGTGCCTACCGAGTTTCCTGATGGCGCCAACCCGCCGTATACGCCCAAAAATTATGATGACCGTTTTCACGGCGGCATGACCGTCCGCACGGCGTTATCGAACTCATTCAACATCCCGGCCGTTAAAACCCTGCAATTTGTTGGCGTGTATGATGACCCGAACACGCCGGAAAAAGATGGCATGATCGCCATGGCTGAACGATTGGGCATCACCAGCCTCACGCGCCCCGATTATGGCCTCGCATTGACGCTGGGTGGAGGCGATGTCAGCCTATTGGAAATGTCATCTGCTTTTTCCGTGTTCGCAAACGGAGGCAAGAAAGTCCCGCCTGTTTCGATTTTGAAGATCGTTGATTTTGAAGGCACTGTCGTTTACGAATATAAACCGCTCGAAGGTGAGCAGGTGATTCGGGCTGACCATGCTTTCCTTCTCTCTTCCATCCTTTCTGATAACAATGCGCGTTCGCTGATGTTCGGTCCCAACTCCGCGCTCAATTTGCCATTCCAAGTGGCCGCAAAGACAGGTACCACCAACGACTTCCGCGATAACTGGACAATGGGCTACACTCCCGATCTTGTCACTGGCGTTTGGGTTGGCAATGCCGATTACACACCCATGGTCAATACTACGGGTCTTAGCGGCGCCGCACCGATCTGGTCACAGTTCATGCAATTCGCTGTGCCGTACCTCACCAACAATAATCCAACTCCCTTCTCCATCCCATCTGGCGTTTCTGAAACGATAGTTTGTAATATGGGTGGCGCTGAACCTTCGCAGTGGTGCCGAGGTGGTCAACGCAGTGAATTCTTTGCCAGTGGTCAGCCTCCCTTGCCGCGCAATCAGGACCTTCTCGTTCAAACCACCATTGATACATGGACGGGGTTGATCGCCGGCGATGCTTGTAAAGATTTTGCCAAAGAAGAAAAGGTCTTGAACGTTACTGACGAATGGGCACGCAAATGGTTCAAGACCGGTGCAGGCCGTGATTGGCTTGAGTCCCATGACTTGCCACGTAATCCCTATTACAGACCCGAACGCGAATGTAGTTCAAGCGATCCGCGTCCCATTTTGAAATTCACCAACCTCAACGATACAGATGTCATCACCACATCGCCGTTCGAAGTCAAAGCAGTCATCAACGTTACCGGTGGTGATTTCAGTAACTGGCGTCTTGAATATGGTGTAGGTGATGACCCTTCCGATTGGACAGTGCTTGCAGAGGGCCGCCAAAAATTCGAACAATCAGATACCATTTACAAATGGGATGTGGGCGACGTCAAAGGATCGAAGATCACCCTTCGCATTTATCTCATGAAGGGAGATGATTTCCACGCTGAAAAACGCGTCTCTCTGACCTTCAATCTGCCTCAGCCAACCGAAGCGCCGACCCTCACCCCGACTCTGACTCCCTTTGTCCCAGTCGATACACCGACGAATACACCTGTCCCTGCAACACCGACGGATACAGTAGTACCCCCTCCCACGGATACGGATACACCGGTCCCGCCAACGGACACTCCGGCAACACCATGAACGGACAAACACGCGCAAACATAAAACCCGGTATCACGGTATTGATCGTCCTAAAACAGGATCAACGCACAGGCAAATTGACCCGTGGCATTGTGAAGGATATACTCACCAAATCCCCGAACCATCCGCACGGAATCAAAGTCCGCTTGCAGGATGGGCAGGTGGGACGTGTGAAAGAGATCGTCGATTCTTGAATCTGTAGCAATAGCTTTAGTCATTCGGAGAAACTCATTGTCTCGTAGAACAAAGATATTTAGTTGGCTGATAACGCTAGCGCTGGTGATGGCGTGTGTGCCGACGATGGCAACACCCATCCCTCCTCTAGACCCGAACGCGATCAACACATCCATTGCGTTGACATCTGCCGCCGCGGTCACGCAGACCTTCGTTGCCATCCCTCCTACTCCGACCCTTACATCCACACCTCGAAGTACCTTCACGCCGGAACCCACATCCACGACCGTTCCAATCGTTGTCTTTCCCACATCCACGCCGGCACAACGCCTCCAACTCTTTCGTGTGAAGCACGATACCCAGCTTGAAGAATTTAACTACCAATCACGTACTGCTGCCGAAAGCTGGCCTGTGAGTTCATGGGGATATCAAACTCCGGAAGTTTTCAATATGTTTCTTAAGCCTCAAATGGGGAGCGGCACAAATAGGACAGAATTAGACTCTTCTTGGGAACAGTACTTAAACGCCTTGAATGGTAACGATAAACAAGTACTTCAATATCTAAAAGCGGATTGGACTGCACTGTTTGATGGACAGGGCTTCCCTTACCTTGAAAGTAAAACCATGGGTGGCAATGTCATCTCTGTGGATCAGGTACAAGGCGATTGGGTCAGGGTGCACACCATCGATTTCAAGAACCCCGGATCACTCAAAGACAAAAATTACGTCACCAACCCGGATATCATCCATAAAATGGTTGTTGTGAAATGGGATAAGAAAACAAAGACCACAGTATGGGGATATGCTCCACAAGGACCCATGTATTGGCCGCTTGTATCCGATGAACCCGTTTGGATGCCATTGAAGTGGCTGGAGCCATTTCCTCGGCTGCCAATGACGGTCACGGTCTATACTCCACAGCCGATCCGCGTGGACCCATCACTGGAAGGAAAAGAAACCGGCAAGACCGTGGAACAAAACCAACAGGTACAGATCATTGAGTACAAGCCTTCCGGGTCTAGTGTGTGGGCTAGAATACCGGGAGAGGGTTGGGTTGCTCTATATTCGAAACGTAAATTCCTCACATCATGGAGTATGCAGACTCTTCCGCCACCGTAATGTATGTAAGATAACGGAGAATAAAAAGAGCCTTCCGGTTTTTAGGAAGGCTCTTTTGTTTATCGTGATAATCTTTTATTCTGCTGATTTTGAAACCGGCGTCCGTTTGGATTGTTCTTCTTTCAGCAGGCGGATGCCGTTGGAGACCTGGTTGGTGATCTGTTCAAGTTCTTCTTGAAGCTGTTCGAGGCTGTTCATTGCATAGTCGTCAGCGTCAGCTCGGATATTTTCGGCTTCGTTCCGCGCCTGTGCAAGGATCTGCTCCGCGCGGCGCGCGGCTTCCTGCGCGACTATATCTTTTGTCACCAGTTGATCGGCTTTTTGGCGGGCCAGGTCGAGGGTGCGATTTGCCTCCTCTTGCGCCTGGGCAAGCACACGGTCGCGTTGACCGAGCAATTGCTGAGCCTTCTTCACTTCTTCAGGGATGGCGATGCGCATCTGGTCAATGATGTCGAGCATGCGGTCTTCATCCACCATCACATTGCGAGTGAGGGGGATGGTCTTGCTCTCATTGAAGAGCTCTTCGAGGCGGTCTATGAGTTGAAGAATGTCCATAAAGGTCTCCTTCATGTGAAGGAATGATTAACGGCAATTCTAGCACAGATTAATCGCGAAGAGAGTTGGGAACGGATTGCTGTTCGCCCTGTTCTGCGATCTTCTTCTTGAATGCCAGTTCCACGAATGGCGGCACCATACTGGAGACATCTCCGTTCAACATGGCGATCTCGCGGACTGTGGTGGAGGAAAGGAAGGTATGCTCCTCGGCGGTGATAAGCGCTACGACCTCAATATCATCGGCGAGACGATGATTCGCCAGTGCCATGCGGAATTCGAATTCGAAATCAGAGAATACGCGCAAGCCGCGTACGATAACTTTGGCGTCAACCTTGCGAGCAAAGTCAACGGTCAGGCCGCTGTAGCCGGTAACTTTGATCTTCGGATTATCCTTGAATGCTTCCTTGACTAACGTGATGCGTTCCTCGGGAGGAAACATCAATGACTTTAACGGCTTATCGTACACGGCCATCACCACTTCGTCGAATACACGTGTGGCGCGGGTGGCAATGTCAATATGACCGTAGTGGATGGGGTCGAATGTCCCCGGGAATAGTGCTCGAACCATTTAAACTCCATTTGCTGTAGTAGGGGCTGGTTTCAGACCTGCCCCTACGGATTTACGAAACATCGCCTTTGCCTTCACCCCAGAATCTTCCAAGGGCTTCGGCGAGCAAGGCATGTTCGGGTTGGGATAGGTCAGGATCTTTCTCGAATACTGTTTGTGCCTGTGCGCGTGCTTTTTCGATGAGTTTTACATCGGTGATGCTTGCCATGCGTAGGCTGGACGCATAACCTGATTGACGTGTGCCTAGAAATTCACCAGGGCCGCGCTGTTGCAGGTCACGTTCGGCGAGGACGAAGCCATCATTGGACTCTGCCATGGCTTGCAAACGTTCGTTCTCGGCCTTGTCTTCGTGGGTGGGGATCAGCAGACAATAGGATTGATCTGCGCCGCGCCCGACACGCCCACGTAATTGATGTAACTGTGCGAGACCGAATCGGTCTGCGCCTTCGATGAGCATGACGGTTGCGTTGGGAACATCCACACCCACTTCGACGACGGTTGTTGAAACAAGGATATTGAATTGCTTATCGCGGAACTTGAACATGACGTCATCTTTTTCGTCGGGGCGCATACGGCCGTGTAACAAGCCAAGTTTTAAATTGGGGAAGACTTCCTTCGAGAGAGTCTCGTAGTCGTCCACTGCGGCACGGGCTTCGATCTTTTCGCTTTCCTCGATCAACGGATAAATGATGAAAGCCTGCTTGCCATCTGCGATCTGGCCGCGCAATAATGTGAAGGCGCGCTCACGTTCTTGTGGGCGAAGCACGAAAGTGTTGATAGGGATGCGTCCCGCGGGCATCTCGTCCATGATGGAGAGATCGAGGTCGCCGTATAGGGTGAGGGCGAGGGAACGTGGGATCGGAGTGGCGGTCATCACCAGCAGGTGCGGATTCGTACCTTTGCTTCGTAACTCTGCGCGTTGTTCCACACCAAAGCGATGCTGTTCGTCGATGACAGCGAATTGTAAATCAGTGAATTGGACGTTCGGTTCGATGACCGCATGTGTACCGATCACGATCTTGATCGAGTTGTTCGCGAGACCGTTGCGGATCTCTTCTTTTTCTGCTTCAGATGTGTCGCCAACCAGTAAACGGATCTCTTCGGGTTTGAGAACATCTTTGAGAAGGTTCGTGAAGTTGCGATAATGTTGTTCCGCCAAAATGGATGTAGGTGCCATGATCGCGGCTTGCGCATTGTTCACTGTGATCATCGCGGCGGCCATCGCGGCAACGACGGTTTTACCAGAACCTACGTCGCCTTGTAAGAGTCGGTTCATGGGCTTACCGGAGTCGAAGTCGGCGCGAATATCGGTGATGGCTTTTTGCTGGACGGATGTCAGGGTGAAGGGAAGGCTCTTCGTAAGCGAATCCAGCTTCTCGTCTGAGATGGTGAAGCGCTTGGCTTCCACGGCTTTCCAGTCACGTCTCTGGCGGAGAACTCCTGTTTGCAGGTAGAAGATCTCGTCGAAGGCAAGTCGTTCACGCGCGGCTTTGAGTTTATCCTGCGAGTCAGGGAAGTGAACTTGTAGCAGTGCTTCGCCCAACGGCATGAGACGCGCCGAGTTGCGGACACTTTCTGGCAGTGCATCGACAACGGCTGGTGCCCAATAGGTGATGACTTGCTTCATTTGGTTGCGAAGCCATTTTTGTGTGATGCGTTCGGTGAGCGGGTAAACAGGTACGATGCGATTTGTGTGTAGACTTTCCACTTCCACCGATTCCCAATCGGGGCTGTTCATGATGAGACGGCCAAGGTATTGATCGATCTTGCCCGAAACGGAAATGGCATCGCCCTGTTTGAAACGGTTGGCGAGCCAGGGTTGATTGAAGTAACTCAACCGCAAGGCACCCGTGCCATCACTGATGACGCATTCGATGATGGATGATTTGCCGCCACGGATGGGGCGTGAATGCACGCTTTGGATCGTTCCGATAACGGTGACCTGTTCGCCATAGAAAAGGTCTTTGATGGGTTTGAGTTGTGAGTAATCGTCGTAGCGGCGCGGGAAGTAATAGAGCATATCGCCGAGCGTTTGCATGCCCAGCTTTTCAAGTGATTCAGCATTGCGCGGCCCCACGCCTTGAAGCACTGTCAATTTTGCATTGAGCGCGGCGGGGTTGGCCGAGCTCTTTGCACCTGCCACGGTTTCAGAACGTGGTGTAACGGGTGGACGTGGTTTAAACTCACGTTGTTCGCGCGGTTCGCGTTGTTCACGTTGCTCACGGGGTTCTCGAGGTTGTACTTCCTGTTTGGCAGGCACTTCGGGTTGCGGTTGTTGGGCTTGTGGTGGCGGGGTTGGACGCGGTTGCTGTTGGGGCTTTTGCTGGGCTTCGGGATATGCGTCCCCGATGCGCTTCCACAACCCTTTTAACGCGTCAGCCCGAGACTGGGGGCTGAGTCCGTCATATGAGCGGAGTCTCTGCACGACAGCTTGGATGACTTCTTCTTGGATCCCATCGGCACGGGCTTCGCCTTCCCAATAATCGAGCATTTTGGCGAGTCCGCCGATGATGGCGGTGTTTTCGTATCCGTTCCCGTGTTCGAGACGGAAGAATTTGCGTAGTTTTTCCAATGATTGTTGCATGAGAGTATTTTATCATGCGGGAGGAATATGGGATTGTTTATGGCTGGAACTGCATTGAATCATAAGTGTTTCATTAGATAGATATAAAGGATTGTTGACTTGGGTCATTTGAAGTCGTAGAATAAATTTGTAATCAGGAGATAGCGCCTGATCATGTCGCGAGACTGCCAGTGGAAGGTGGTTTCGCGTTCTTGATTTTTTCCGCTATTGGTAAAGGAGAGACAAATGAAGCTTTACTTGTTCTTTGCGTTGATCGATCTGCTGATCTTGTTGGCGTACCCATTTGTTTTTATTGCATCAAAAGTACGCAAATATTTCGGTTTTAAGGGATAATAGCCAAGTAATACAATCTATTGCATAGGAGGCTGTTATGCCGTCAATGAACAATGTTCTGGGTGTAATCATGGGAGGAGGGCGGGGGTCGCGCCTGCATCCGTTGACCCAGATGCGTTCAAAACCGGCTGTGCCTATTGCGGGAAAATATCGGTTGATCGACATTCCCATCAGTAACTGTATCAATTCGGGGATCTATCGTGTTGCGGTTCTAACTCAATTCAATTCTGTTTCATTGCATCGACATATTTCACAAGCGTATAACTTTGACGTGTTCCATACCGGCTGGGTGCAGATCTGGGCCGCCGAGCAGACTCCTCAAAGTGCAGATTGGTACCAGGGAACGGCAGATGCCGTCCGCAAGCAGTTGTTCGAGATTCAGGCAACGGGCGCGGATTATGTGTTGATCCTTGCTGGCGATCACCTCTACCGCATGGATTATCAGAAGATGGCCGAGTTCCACTGGGAGAAAAAAGCCGATATAACAGTAGCAGTTCAACCCGTAGCGCGAAGCGAAGCGTCCCGTTTTGGGATATTGAAAGTGGAAGAGGATGATCGCATCTCCGCTTTCATTGAAAAGCCGAAAGACCCGGAAGTCCAGAACAAATTCATCAGCCGCAAGGATGCTGACCAACCGTTCCTTGGTTCGATGGGCATTTATATGTTCAAGACAAAGGTGTTGAGCGATCTTTTGAACTATCATTTGCGAAGTGATGATTTTGGCGGCGATATCATCCCGCAGGCGATCCTCTCGCATAAGGTGTACGGCTATGACTTTGATGGATATTGGGAAGATATTGGGACGATCCGTTCGTTCTATGAAACCAATTTAAAGTTGACACACTCAAACCCGCCATTCAATTTCTATGATACGAAGGCACCGATCTATACTCATGCGCGTTTCTTGCCGGGTTCCATTGTGGAAGAAAGCAAATTGCAGGATGTGTTGATCGCAGAGGGGTGCCGCGTTAGCAAGGCCGATATTACCCATTCGATTGTGGGGGTTCGCTCTCAGGTGGCCGAGGGAACGGTCATCAAGGATAGCATTGTCATGGGGGCTGATTATTATGATGCGGAGAGGCCGGGCGGGAACACCCCGATCGGGATCGGGAAGAATTGTCATATCGAGTCAGCCATCTTGGATAAGAACGTGCGCATCGGTGATAACGTAACGATCCTGCCGTTCCCGCGCAATCACAAGGATATGGATGGCGGTTTCTATTTTGTGCGCGATGGTATTGTGGTGATCGCGAAGGATACTGAAATTCCCACAGGCACAAGAATCGCACCTGCGGAATAACGAACGAGACGTCCTCGGCCTGACACTCCTGCCAGGTTATGTGACTTGACACCCTTGTAACGGAAGAATACACTTACCTTTGGTTGGGGAGTAGCCGTGGTGCTTTGTTCAATACCGGAGCGCCATTGGATCGTCGTCACACCATTGACCGAAAGGTCATCGGCGATCCATGCGCACTTATGCGTTGGCAAGACCACCACAGTACTGTGGTGGTCTTTTTTCTTTTTTTAGGACTTGTACGGTAAATTTACTTTGGAGAATACATGAATGACGCTTGTAGCTAACAACCACGAACATGATTGGCACTCACTTACCCCTGAACAGGTCCTCGAACATTTCGAGGTGCAGGATGGCGGACTAAAAACAGAAGATGTAAAGAAACGTCTTGAGCAGTATGGCCCGAACCAGTTGAAGGAGGCTCCACGTACAACATTTCTGCAAATGTTATGGGATCAGCTCAATAATTTTGTAGTGATCCTGTTGATCGTGGCTTCTGTGATCTCTGCCCTTCTCGGCGATTATGTAGAAGCCGCGGCGATCATGGCCATTGTAGTTTTGAATGCAGTGTTAGGCATCGTGCAGGAAAGACGTGCGGAGGAGGCGCTGGCCGCCCTCAAGAAACTTGCCGCGCCCGATGCACAGGTGATGCGCGATGGGCACAGACGGTCTGTGCCTTCGTATGAACTGGTACCCGGCGATGTTGTTTTCCTTGAAGCGGGCAATTTCATCCCTGCCGATATTCGTCTGTTAGAAGCGGTCAACTTGCGTGTGGAGGAAGCATCGCTTACGGGAGAGTCACTCCCCGTTCAAAAGAATGCCGCAACGGTTCTCGATAAAAACGTCCCGCTCGGTGATCGCAAGAACACTGCATTTATGGGCACTCTTGTATCCTATGGGCGCGGACGCGGTGTTGTGACGGGCACCGGCATGCGCACACAGTTGGGCTTGATTGCAACCATGCTTCAAAATGTGGAAACAGAAGAAACCCCGTTACAGCGCAGGCTCGATCAACTCGGGAAATCCCTAAGCATTGGTTCACTTATCCTTGTGGCCATCGTGTTCGTTGTGGCGTTGATTAACTACACAAACATCAACGGGCTCTTTACCGGTCCGCTGGCGTATTTGAAAGAATATGCGGCTGAGATCACAGAAGTGTTCATCATCGCCGTCAGCCTTGCGATTGCCGCCGTGCCGGAAGGCCTTCCTGCTGTTGTGACCATTTCTCTCGCGCTTGGTATGCGGGAGATGATCAAACGCCACGCACTCATCCGTAAGCTGGCTTCTGTTGAGACGCTTGGGTCTGCCACTGTGATCTGTTCCGACAAAACTGGCACACTCACGCAAAACGAAATGACGGTCACACGTTTGTGGACGGATGGTCAATTCATTGATATTACGGGTACGGGGTATGTGCCTAAAGGTGAATTCCATGTAGATGGCAAACCTGTGGACATCGCTCAATATCCCGGTGCATCGACAACGCTTTGGCTGGGTGTGTTGAACAACGATGCCGAGATCGAAACTACAGGTACAAGTGAAGACCAGCAGACCTATCGCATTGTTGGTGACCCAACCGAAGGTGCGTTGATCGTGGCCGCCACCAAAGCAGGTGCTGAGCACCTTCAAATTGACAAAGCGTATCCTCGTGAAAATGAAGTGCCATTCGACTCAGAACGCAAACGTATGATCACCATTCATAACGTCCGCGAACCGCGTGTGAACGACATTTCTCCCTTTAGCAATAACAAAATGAAGGATTGGGATGTGATCGCCGTGAAAGGCGCGCCCGATGTAGTGCTTGAATTGTGCTCGCACTATCAAACGATGAATGACGACTCAAAGCCGTTGGATGAAGAATCTCGTAAACGTATCCTTGCCGCCAACGACGCCATGACAAAAGATGCTCTGCGTGTGCTTGGCCTCGCCTATCGCGTGGTGGAGAATGTGCCCGATAACCCCGATGAACTCAAAGCCGATGAACTAGAAAAGGATCTTGTATTTGTCGGCCTTGTCGGTATGATCGACCCCTCGCGTAATGAAGTAAAACCTGCGCTTGCACATGCCCGTGAAGCAGGCATACGCACGGTGATGATCACCGGGGATTATCCCAATACCGCGCGTGCCATTGCAGAGTCGATCGGGTTACTACAACCTGGCCATAAAGTTGCCACCGGCGCGGATGTAGACGCCATGTCTGACGATGTGTTGCGTCAGGAAATCAAAGTCACAGATGTGTTCGCTCGTGTCTCCCCCGAACACAAGATGCGCATCGTCGATGCTCTGCAAGCCAACGACGAGATCGTAGCCATGACCGGTGACGGCGTCAACGATGCGCCTGCCATCAAGCGCGCCGATATTGGCGTGGCGATGGGTATTACCGGTACGGATGTTGCCAAAGAAACTGCCGACATGGTCCTTACTGACGATAACTACGCCAGCATCGTCGCCGCTGTTGAACAGGGACGTATCATCTATTCGAACATCCGCAAGTTCGTGTTCTTCCTGCTTTCCTCTAACATTGCGGAGATCATGATCATCTTCCTTGCCACCCTGGCTGGGCTCCCCGCTCCGCTGACGGCGATCCAACTTCTCTGGCTCAATCTCATCACAGACGGTGCGCCTGCGCTTGCTCTCGCTGTTGAAAAAGGCGACCCCGACATCATGCAACAGAAGCCACGTGCCAAGAACGAGCCTATTGTTAATCGCAGTATGGCAGTTGGCATGGTTATCCAAACCATCACACAGACAGCAGCTGTTCTCACTGCTTTCGGGTTTGGCTTGCTTTGGCATCTTGAAAGCAATGCGGTGGTTGTAGGTAATCCACTTACTTACATTCTTCAACATAACTGGATCGGCGTTGATGTGCAATCTGCGGAAACGATGGCGTTCGTCACACTTTCCTTGTGTGAGCTTTTCCGCGCTTACACCGTCCGTTCTGAACGCGCCTCGCTCTTTAGCATTGGCATGTTCTCGAACCGCTACATGCAATACGCAGTTGGCCTTTCGATTGCTTTGTTGCTGATCGTGTGTGCTGTGCCTTTCCTGCAACCGATCTTCAATACGCACTTCCTCAGCTTGCGCGAATGGAGTTTGGTAGTGGGCTTGGCGCTGATCCCTGCCATTTCTGAAGAGATCACCAAGTTCTTCCTGCGAAGAGGGAACGGATAAACTTAAATTTCCCCGTTTGAATCAATTACGGATTACGCACTGCGTAATCCGTAATTATTTAACTCGAAATGTTTTGCGATGTATATCGGACAACCCCAATCGCTTCATCGCGGACCGATGAGCCTGTGTGCCGTATCCCTTATGCTTTATCAACCCGTAGCCTTGATACTGCGAATCCAATTCGCGCATGAGTGCGTCACGTTCTGTCTTTGCAAGGATGGATGCACAGGCAATGCTCAAACATCGTGCATCGCCTTTGACGAGGGATGTCTGAGAGATATCCAATTGTGGAAGTTCGAGACGGAAGTCGGTCAGTAGATATTGAGGAGTGATCGTGAACTGATGCAATGCGCGAATGGCCGCCAAACGTGTGGCGCGCACAATACCTTGCGCGTCTATTTCATCGGCCGTAGCAAAACCGACTGCCCATGCCAACGCAACCTCTCGAATGCGAGGCGCAAGCGAATCACGTTTGAGGGGAGTCATCTGCTTGGAATCACGTGCCCCGACCAAAGTCGAGGAAAGAAGCGTTTTATCGTTCGGTAATATCACTGCCCCAACAGAAACAGGCCCTGCCAATGCACCACGTCCGGCCTCATCCAAGCCTGCGATATACAACAGGCCGCTATCCCAAAGATTTGTTTCAAACGAGAGATCAGGGTTTTGGATCATACAATCCGCGGCGCGTGTTGCGCCGAATCAGGAGCAAATCGAGAAACATGCGAAGGGAGTCTCGGACGACACTTATTTTACTGTCCGCATTGAAATACCAGTGAATGGGGACTTCAACAATCTGATAGCCGTGGTGGCGCGCAATGAAGAGAAGTTCTACATCAAAGGCCCAACCTGTGAGAGTTTGATAGGGGTAGATATCACGTGCAATATCTGCACGAATACATTTGAAGCCACATTGTGTATCCTGTAAGCCTGGCAACACCAACCAACGGATCAAAGTGTTGAACACGCGCCCGGTAAAATGTCGATACGGAGGTTCATTGTAACGAACAGCGCCGGGTGCTTCGCGTGAGCCGATGGCAATATCCACTTTATTGAGTTGTGGCGGGATGAATCTGCTGATCTCTTCAATAGGCATCGAAAGATCTGCATCGCACATAAATAAATACTCGCCTTGGGCTTCCTTTACGCCTCGTTGAATGGCGCGTCCCTTACCACGTTGGTCATTTTGAATCACGCGGATGGCCTTGTGTTTCTGTGCAAACTCCTGAGCAACTTGGAGTGTGCGATCTACGCTACCGTTCTCAACAATGACGATCTCGAATGTAAAAGATTGCTTTTCGAAAAAACGAATCATCTGCTCCAGTGTGTCGGGCAGGCGACTCTCTTCGTTATAAGCAGGAATGATGACAGACAGAAATGTAGACAAGGCGTTTATTCGGGAACCCCAAATTAAAAAACAGGAACTTCCAACTCATCGCGATCTGATTCACTGCGAGTTGAAATGAAATCCTTACCGTCACGGCTCACGATCTGTACAGGTTTTCCTTCTTCGAATGTGCCCGCCCAAAATTCTTTGCGCACCCCCGTCAGAAACTTCTTTCCGCTTTTGATACGTTCAAGCAGATCCTTGCGTTCGATCAGTACACGATCTGAAAATGTTGCACCGCGTCGTTCATAAGCACGTACGATTACGATCTGTCCGTTCTTATAACGGACTGCTTCTATAATTCCATCGAATTTCTTTGCCATGATTGTTCTCCATATGGATTTTAGCATAAACAATTAAAAGACCCTAAAGGTTTTTAAAACCTTTAGGGTCTATAGTTGAGTCGGGGCGCCGGGATTCGAACCCGGGGCCTCTTGCTCCCAAAGCAAGCGCGCTAGCCGGACTGCGCTACGCCCCGATACTGTATCAAGGTCTGTGAGTATAATGCGTGGGATGAATACCCGTCAAGCTACAATACTGTCAATAATCTTGCTCACGCTTCTTTCTGGACTGTCCGGCTGTGCCCCGTCCGAAGAGCCTATCCGCCTTATTACGGCGGTTCCACCTACTTTAACCTCCACCCCTGCGCCGACAAGCACCTTCACGCCATCGTCGCCCACAGAAACACCGACTCCCACGCCGTTGACCTGTCTCACTCAACCTGGCCGTATCGAGTCCGGTACGCTCGAAACGACAACACCTTTCCAGGAATATTTCATCTACTTGCCTCCCTGTTACGATGAGCAAGCGGACAAGCGCTACCCTGTCCTTTACCTCCTGCATGGACAGACCTACACCGCCGACCAATGGGTCCGCCTCGGTGCGGCGAACGTTCTAGATAACCTGATCCGCTCCGGCGAGTCACAACCTTTCATCATTGTCTTTCCCGATGACCGCTATTGGAATATGCCACCCGGTGCGGCTTTTGGACAAAGACTCATAGACAACCTCATCCCATACGTTGATTCAACCTATCGTACCTTGCCCGATCGGAATCATCGTGCCATTGGCGGCATGTCCCGAGGTGCAGGCTGGGCATTTGAATTGGGCCTCAGCCGCTGGGACCTGTTCAGTGTGGTTGGCTTACATTCCCTTGCCATTCTTCAGGGTGATCGTTCGCGGCTGGATAAATGGATCGCCAACATACCGGATTCCTCACGCCCAGATATTTTTATGGACATCGGAGACAACGATCAAGAATTGAACATGGCCATTTCTGTGGAAGCAAGCCTTACCGAAAAAGGCATCGTTCATGAATGGCATCTCTACCGTGGCGCTCACACCGAAGAATATTGGAGCGCACATGTGAACGAATATATCGAATGGTATGCCAGCCAGTGGAATGCCCAATAAAAGGCCAGTGTACTCAAAGCGCAGTTATAATCACATCAGTACACCCGAAAGGATATAGCTCATGTCATTCTCTTTCCATCGCATTCCGCTCGGCATATGCAATTGTTTCCTCCTGCGCGGCGAACAGACGATCTTGATCGATGCTGGCGCCGTTGGGCAACAGAAAACTTTCACAAAGGCCCTGCAAAAATTAAACGTTGACCCGAAAGAAATCTCCCTCATTCTGCTCACGCACGGACACTGGGATCACATCGGCACACTACATCCCATTCAACAACTCACAGGTGCAAAGATCGCAGTGCATCATCGCGATCAGGCCTGGGTGGAAAGCGGTAAGCCCGATTTCCCGAACGGCACCAATGGGTATGGACGTATCATGTCCGCCGCAGCAAAACGTCTTCTCAACCCCAATCTTCCTCCGGTCAAAGTAGATCGTGTTCTCGATGACAATGGACTGTCGCTGGCGGAGTTCGGGATTCCCGGCAAGGTTGTTTACACGCCCGGCCACTCGATGGGGCATGTCAGCATCCTGCTTGATTCAGGGAATGCCTTCGTCGGTGATATGGCGATGAACGATTGGTATCTGCGCCTTACACCCGGCCTGCCCGTGCTGGCCGATGATATCAACATGGTCGTTCAAAGCTGGAAGAAAATTTTGCCAATGGGGATTCAGCGAGTCCATCCCGCGCATGGTATGGACTTTTCTATTGACGTGATGCAAAAAGAAGTTGCGGACTTTGACCGCCTCCACCCAAGCCGATAGCTGATTCAGTTTCAATGGGGCGTTACTCAGGCGACAGTTTTCTTTGTCGCCTTTTTGTTTGGGTTAAGTTGACAAATATTGTCCTATTCATTATAATAATTGTGTAATATTTCACAATTAAGCATAAGCATAGAAAGCATAGGAAAACCATGAACGCCAAACAACTCCCCCATGTTGTCATTATCGGAGCAGGCTTTGCCGGGCTGACCGCCGCAAAGAAACTGCGAAATGCCCCTGTCCGCATTACGCTTGTAGACAGAAACAACTATCATCTCTTCCAGCCGTTGCTATATCAAGTTGCCATCGCAGGGCTTGTCCCTTCACAGGTGGCTTATCCTTTGCGGACGATCTTTCGTAACCAGAAGAACCTCACTTTCCAAATGGGCGAAGTGACGTCCATTGATCTTGAGTCTCGTTATGTGAAACTCAATGGCTCGGTTATTGCATATGATTATTTGATCCTTGCTGTGGGCGGAGAGACGAATTTCTTCGGTCTGGAGTCTGTGCAACAGAATGGCTTTCAACTCAAGGATATTGAAAGCGCTGTCAACACACGTAATCACCTCTTGAAAATGTTCGAGGGTGCCAGCCGTGAAGCGGACGCAGACAAGCGCAAAGCGATGTTAACTTTCGTTGTCGTGGGCGGTGGCCCGACCGGCGTAGAGACATCCGGTGCTTTGGCCGAACTGATCACGCATGTGATGAAACGTGAATATCCTACACTGGATATCCGTGAGACGCGAGTCCTTTTGCTGGAGGCAGGTAATGCTTTGATCGCGAGTTATCCCGATGAATTGCGCAAAGCTACACTTCGTTTGTTACAAAAGAAAAACGTGGAAGTTTTATTCAAAGCACAGCTTACGGACTATAACGGTCAACGTGTTGCTTTGGCTGATGGGACAGAGATCAAAGCCAATACGCTGATCTGGACGGCCGGGGTGAAAGCGGCCGGGATCACGAATCGGCTTGGGGTTCAGGTGGCAGGTTCAGGTCGAGTGAGAAGCGAGGCGACTTTGCAGTTACCGGGTCATCGCGAAGTGTATGTTCTGGGCGATGTATCCTATCTTGAGAATGGGAACGGTCAGCCGCTTCCGATGCTTTCAACAGTAGCCATCCAGCAGGGAGAAGTTGTCGCGGACAATATCCAACGCGCGATCAAGGGTGTGGAGCAAAAACGATTTCAGTATAAGGACCCGGGCCTGCTCGCAACGATCGGACGGAATGCGGCTGTGGCGCGGATCTGGGGTCTTTCATTTAGCGGGTTGATCGCGTGGTTGATCTGGGTTGGGTTGCATATCTATCGCATTATCGGGTTTCGCAACCGGCTGGTGGTGCTTATCAACTGGGCGTGGGATTACTTCTTCTATGATAATCAGGTGCGGTTAATTACACGGGAATAAGGTTGGGCATATGTGTGGCGGCGTAGGCGGTGAATAACCCCATGGCATTGACCAGTACATGCAGGATCATACCCGGCCAGACTGAGTTGGTGCGGTGATACATGTAGGCCAGCAAGGCTCCTAAAATGGACGTTGGGATGAAGGCTACTGGGTCGAGATGCGCCGCACCAAAGATCAGGGAACTTAGTATCATGCCGTTGATCCATCCATATTTTTGGCGGAAGCCTTGAAAGAGGAAGCCACGGAAGAATAACTCTTCTACGAATGGCGCAAAGATGACACCCACCAGCATGAACCATACTGGCGAGTCGATGGAGTTGAATAATTGCAGAACCTCTTCGCCTTGGGTGCCGATACCCAGCAAGGTAAGGATGCTGTTGTGTAAGAAGATGACCATAAAGCATACGACCAGCAAACCACATCCAAGTGCGAGTGTTTCCCATTTGAATGTGCCGAAGCCAAGAGATTTGGGATTGGCGCGTCTGTAAGTGAAGATCACAATTAAAGGCAGAAGATACGTGAGTTGAACGAGGACCAGCAAGGCGCTTTGCGCAAGTTGATTTCCAAGTCCTTTGTATGCGGCGAAGAGCAGACCCACATCGATCAAGGCCAGCAGAAAGATGCCGATCCAATGGTCAATGGGTTTCCACGGAACGGAATAACTTGGCGTTTCAGGTGTTGTGATGGTTCCTTGCATCTCTGAATTCATGATCCTTCTCTCATTTCTCGGTAAACCAACCATTGACCCTTGCGGTCGTCTACATTTTTCATAGCTCTATCGTAATAGATATCGAAGATCTGATCTGTATCCACTTTTACACGGAAGTAGAATCTGCCTACGTTCAACGATCCGCGTGTGGATGCG
Organism: Candidatus Defluviilinea proxima; assembly: GCA_016721115.1. Taxonomy (NCBI): domain Bacteria; kingdom Bacillati; phylum Chloroflexota; class Anaerolineae; order Anaerolineales; family Candidatus Villigracilaceae; genus Candidatus Defluviilinea; species Candidatus Defluviilinea proxima. Next base: position 892,002 of record JADKIW010000001.1, on the reverse strand, counting down.
GTTGCCGCGTGGGCAGAACGCATATTGCGCGCCATTTTGCCGCGGCGCGTGAAGTCGCTCCATGAAGAGAGCATTTCTATGATGTGATATGTTTTACTTCCCCAGATGAATCCGTTTGGGCAATCGGGGCTTTTCTCAAGCGCGGGAGGGGTGTCGAAGATGGGTTCGATGGGTTGATCGAGAAAGTGGATGGGCGAGAAATCCATATTGATTACTTATCTTCTGCGTTCATTCTATAAGATGCGGATCATTGCGCCAGAAGCCACGGACCAAAATGAAAGTTACTATCAAGGATGTGAAGATCATGACTGGGATAATAATGATCGGGAACAGCCAACGCTCTGTCCATTTGTTAATTTGTGCGGTGTTTGGATCAGCAGGATCGTAGATCACATTCACTTCTTCACCAACTTCGTAAGCAGGTGGGTAGGAGGCGTTACCGCTTTCGAAAGAATAGGTCTGATCGTTCGCAGTAAATTCGACAACAGGCGAATATACACAACAACCGCCGTCAGAGTCACTGCTTTCTTCAAGCCTGACAACCGTGCCGATGGCCGTCTTGCCTTCCGTGTCCAGTTTCCAGCTTGTGTAACCGGCGTACGCTCCCCATAGACAAAAACCCATGAAGAACAAGTTGGAAAGTATGATCCAACAACCGAGCTGTAATCGGTTGACGGCTCCGCCAACTTTTTCAACGGTATTCACTGTTTTGTCCACGGCTCGTTCGTAGTTCTTCTCGAAGTTGTCCATAATTCACCTCTAAAGTTTGGGTTGACGAACTTTTTGCGCTGAACGGTATAATCATAACGCAGAAAGGTATGAGATGATAAAACTTTATCGTGAAGAGAATAGTGCGCAGGCAAATATTATTGAAGCGGAGTTCCGTGAATTGGTTTTAGGTTATGACCGTATCGTAATCGGGCCAGATCAAGCCGTAAAATTATTTGGCACAGAAACTGCCCTGCCTGTGATCACAAACAACGAGCGTGTGGTCAGCGGCGATGAGATCCCTGCCTACATCAAGGAACTTACGAGGCTGGTCTATGATTGGCGTTTGTTCCAGAGCGATTCTTGTTATGTGGATGATAACGGCGGAACCTGTTGATCTGTGCTTCGCAATGCGATGTTGACAAGTAATGGCTTTGCGATGCGGATATAATCGTCCAACTTCATGAAGATGGACCGGTCAAGACGCCCGGCGTTGAACACAACTTCTTCATTCTCTTTGACCAGCGGGTCGACCAAAACTTGAAGCTGGTCGCTGAACGAAAAAGGCGGAATCGACCCGACAACGCATCCGGTCAACGCTTCAGCCTTCTCACGTGGAGCAACGCCAATGCTTTTCGCATTGAAGTGAGCCTTGATCGCATCCAGGTCCACGCGGCAATCGCCCGGTACATTGGCAAGGCAGTAGATGTTCTCTTTCTTGCTCAAGCGCACCTGTACCACCATGGACTTGACCGCCTGCTCAAGTTTGTTGCCGCGAATTTGAGTGATAAGTTCTGTGCGTCCTTCCGCTTCATGTTCGATGACGCGATAGATCGCCCCTTCTGCATCAAGCAAGGCACACAACTGTTCGTGGATGTTCGTTGTTGAGTTGTTAGATTCCATGTTGGCTCCTTACTCTTAAGCCATTATACTTTTCATGTTTCATGCTCAAGATATTTGGGGTATGATTTCAGGTAGATATGTCCACTGTTGAAAATAAAAAAGAATTATTCCGTCAAACTACAATTGCAGAGATCATTTCCATGTTCCAATCCCTGTTGGATGCGCTCGATATTCAGCCGGAGGAAGCCCTGGCTCTCGCAGGTGCGATCCATGCCGGGTTGAGAAACCCACAGGGAATGGATAGGGTTGCATATGCACGTTACGCACAGGCAATGGCTTTATTGAACCATCATCTACCCGATGTTCATCAGCACGTGGTTACCAATTGGCGTCTTCCTAAACCGAGATCGTCTGCATCAGAAAGAGCACATAACGATTCTCTTTTTGATGATACTGCTGTGATGCCGATACCGGGAAGTAAAAGCCCGTAAGAGAAATTTACCCGCGCACGAAATAAATGATCGAAATAATCACGCCTATGGTCACAACCGTCCACCGCAATGTGGACGGTTTGATTTTGCCTGCCAGTCGTCCGCCCAATGCGCCGCCGATGAGCGCGCCAATTGCCATGACCAACGCCACGGGCCAAATAACTTTCCCTGAAAACAAAAAGAAGATTGCCGCGGCCACATTGACCGCGAACGCGGCGACTTGTTTGAGTGCATTGAGGCGTGTCAAAGTATCTTCAATCGTCAACCCCAAAGCGGATAGAACGATCACGCTTAACCCTGCGCCGAAATACCCGCCATAGATCGATGCCACGCTGACGGGTAACCACGTCCACTTTTCGAGAGCACCGCTTTGACCCTGTGACATGCGACGTGTCAACCACGCACGGACCGGGTCTTGAATAGCAAGCAACCCTGATGCCAATAAGATGAGATACGGCACAAGTTCTTTGAATACTTTTTCACCTGTTTGCAAAAGGAGAAATCCGCCAATGATTCCGCCAACTGCCCCGGCAGGGATGATGAACCACAGGCGTTTGCCTTGTCCACGCAGATCATTGCGTTGTGCCAGAGTCCCGCTCAAATAGCCGGGGCAAAGCGCAACAGTATTCGTCACGTTAGCGGCAACAGCAGGAATACCTAGAAATGTAAGCGCAGGGAAGGTGATGAGCGTCCCGCCGCCAGCGAGGGCATTGACTGCGCCTGCGGCGAGGGCGGCTAAAGCAACAAGGATGTAGTTAATTGGAGTAAGCATACTGTAATGAGACTTCCTTGATCATTGGTGTAGGGGCGACCCGCCCAGCGAATGTCGAACACCTTGCCGATCACAACGGGTCGCCCTTACTATGGATTTGTGACTCGCATCATGTCCTTTGCGTGATCTGAGATGATCGCGATCGTCGACTCGTCGGTGTTGTAAACAGAGTACCAGCCAGGAGTCTCATGCGGAGGATCGCCGAGCCAGCCGTCGCCGGGGCGTGACGCGCCGCCCCATGCCCAGAAGTTATCTCCAGCCAGCGTCCCGCCTTTTTGGATAACGTCGAACACTTCGCCGAACATCGCTCTATAAAAACGATCGCGATACAGCGTGGACGACTGTGGGTCGTAAATATCATGCACGGGCTCCCAATCGCGCGCGAGACCGAACTCCTCAAGCACAAGCGGCTTGTTCAGCACTTTCATGTCGTACACGTGCCTGCGAAGATATGCGAGCGCATTCTGTTCGGCGCGATCATAGCTGTTTGGGTTCGCTGGATCATACCAACTCCAATTCTGCGGCCAGATGTGAATGGTGGCGTAATCTATATCGGGACTATCGTGCGTGCGTTTGAAATTGAGAGTCTCGCCGGGCGGCGTTCCCTCAGAACCTGTGGTGACCATGTGATACGGATCAAGCGACTTGATATACGCGGCTGTACCAGTGACCCATGCATATGGATACCTGCGCGGTTCGTTTGCCAGCTCCCATGCAAAGACAGTTGGGTCGTCGCGATACGCCAGACCCGTATACGGATTGACATGCGTGATGATCATCTTGATGTGATCGCGATACCACATCTGACATTCATCGCAACTGTAAAAACTTGATACATACGAAATGAACGTGCCCCAATCACCGGGGTAGGGAATGGATGTGCCGTTGCTCCATGAAACATATTGACCCATGCCACCTGACCATTGCCAATAATTGTTGAGGACCATTACGGCTTTCATGTCGTGCTTACTTACTTCGGACATAAAGAAATCGAGCCCATCAAGGACAGCTTCATCATAAACGCCGGGTGACTCCATCAACGCCGGGACCATGCGATACGGCTCCGTGTTTGGACCTTCGGACGAGGCCATCACCCGAAGATTTGTCACCCCGATCCGTTGCAGACGGTCTAACTCCGCCACAAGTTGATCTCGGTCGCCGTTGATACCGTCCACGCCCATGTTCATGCCCTGCCAAAAGTTTGCGCCCACGAAATAATAGGGATGTCCATCAAGGATGAACTTGCCGTCTTGAGCAGTGACAAAGCCGGGCGGGATGATTAAGTCTGTTATAGGGGTTGGTGTTGGGGTGGATGTCGCCGGAGTGCAGGCGAATAAAAGCAAGGCGATAATGCTGAGGATGATTTTCTTGTTCATGCTGGGTTGGTCAAGTATAGCATTGTTGATTTTATGCTCAGTATATGAGTTATGTCTTCTAAAAAATAAATGTATAATCAAAATAAGTCACTTGCTAAGGAGGAAGCATGAACGGGTTAGAAAAGAGATTTCGGGCGAAACACTCATGTCCTATCGAGATTGCAGACTATGATGATAATGCCAAATACTTGATTGGCTGGCCTGGCTATCGAACATCAAATAATAAATCTGGTTTAGGATATATGGAAACACAAGCTGAGTTGGCGCACATGCAGGGCGTTATGATCCGTTGGTTGCTTACCGGAAAATTGATAACGCGTAATCCAGTGTTTCTGTTCATTATGATCGTTTGGGGCACTCTTGTTGGGATACTTCCACTTATTATGCTTTTAGGAGAAGTTTTTCTTTCAAAAAATGTTTCAATTTTGTTTTACATATTCCCAGTATTGCCATACATGGTTGTTGGAGTAGGAGTGGTTATTAATGCTGTCGTTAGTATCTTGAATCCCAGTGCGCAATCTATTACTGGCTAATAATTAAGCATATTTGTTCATGGTGACAAGTTTACCTGGCCACTTTTAAGATGCTATCTCAGACCTTATAATATAAAGATAGGAGTGCAATTTCTTGTTAAAAAGCATTTATCAATACTTTTCCTTTGAGCCAGAGGATGCGAGGGCTTTTAAAGTCATTCGTCTCTTTTTCTTTGGCACTGCGCTAATTCTGTTTGCGTGGTTTCTATACTTTTCTGTTTCTACGATCATCATGCCGTATCAAATTGAATACCGCGAAGGGGCCGCACTGGTCATGACACAAATCCTGCTGAAGGGCGGTAACCCATTTTCTTTGGAGTATCAGCCCCTAGGCATGAATAATTATGGAATTGGGTATAGTCTGGTTGTGTTTCCATTCGCGAAGTTGTTTGGCAATACGTTGAGCACGCATCGAAGCGTCAATTTCTTTTTCCTTTTGGCTTCTCTGTTTCTGATCACAAGGACACTCTGGACGATTAAAAAGGATGTCTTGATTTCCGTTTTGGGCGGCTTGTTGATTGCTGTGATATTGGCTGGGCGTGGCGGGCTTGGGGCTTTTCCCTCGACCATGGGAGCGTTCTTATTTCTGGCGGCAATATTAATTCCCTGTATCTATTCGTTTAGCAATTCGAGTTTGATCATCAGCGCGTTTTTATCCATCGCGGCTTATTACACCAAGCCTTACTTCGTTATCGGGTTTGGAGTGGTGGCGATGTACACCTTTGTTTTTGTTTCCAAACGCAAGGCGATAGGGTATAGTTTATTTTTTATAACTATCTTTACTATATTGTTTTTAGGGGTCAGATATGTTTTTAAACTATACTTTATTAATACTGTTCTTAGCAACTTGTCCAATGCCAGTCGGTCGTCAGCGCGTTTGCTAGGGCAATTGATTGAAATTGGCGTAGAGTTTTATCCGGTCATCTTGTTGATTAGTCTGCTGCTGTTTTTTAACTTCCCTAATTTTTCAGCCGCACATGCATTTCTGAAGGGCCTCAGTTCGCGTTTAAGTTTTCTACAATTCGATGCGCCACTCTTGAAGATTGACTTCAATTATTTTGCCTTTATCTTCCTCTTTTGCTTTTCAGCTTTCATATCTGTTCTGGGATTACACACCGGGAATTACATGACTTATGCTTATCAACTTATGTTGCCCCCGTTTATTTTGTGGGTTTGCCACAAGTTAAATTCAAAAAATAGGTTTTCGATCATTGCGTTTGGTTTGCTTTTGGTCAACCTACTCATACTCGAAAATATTTTGTTAAAACCAGCCTTCCTGCGTCAAAGGGATTCGGCTGCATGGCGCGCCCTGTATACTTACGTGGCAAACACCCGGAGCGCTGTTAATTCGCCTGTGGTTACATCTGCGCTAATTGAGGCGGGTGTTCTACCGGTTGATTCTGGGCAAACTGAATATTATTACAATGTCGACTCGTATGCAAATAATAAATTATTTGGTCCGGTTTATGAAACATTCGAGGCGAATGGCGCAGCTTATCGTAAGATAATTCAACAGGCTGTTATTAGCCGCCAATTTGACAGAATTTTTACAACCAATGGCTATGGTAACGCGATTAACCTGGAAGTGATTAGTCGACATTATACTCAAGTAGACACCCTTACCGTCGATATGCCCCAAGTCCATCAGACTTGGATAATTGGCGTCTGGGAACCTCAAGAGAAATAATAGCTTCAGTTTGTTTTCTTGACTCTCCCCATATCTCTCTGTATAATCTCAGCTATTCAGAAGTAGTACGCATGAAGCGACCTGATAGAGAAGGAGACGAACGGTGGAAGTCTCCGCAGGGAAACAATGCCGAAGTCGTCTGATACACTTGCCGAAGAAATTAGCTGATAGCTTTTAGCAGTTAGCTGGAAACTAGAACGGCACGGGATTGCCCGTTACAGCAGAGACTGGTGTTAGCCAGTTACCGAGTGCGCCGATAAAACGGCGAATCGAGGTGGTACCGCGGAGCAACGCTTCGTCCTCTTGTTGGACGAGGCGTTTTTGTTTAAGGAACAAGAATGGATACGAAACAAGTAATTCAATCACAATATCTGGCCGCGCTGGCAATGCTAAAACAGGCCATTGTTAAGTGCCCGGATGCATTATGGGATGCCCCCGGCAATCAGGATGAATTTTGGAGAAAGTCCTATCACACACTTTTCTACGTCCATTTATATTTGCAGAACGCCGAAAAGGATTTCGTCCCATGGGAAAAGCATCATGACCCTGATGGCGCAGTGCCATTTACAAAAGATGAAGTGCTGGAATATCTGACTTTCGTCGAGAAGCAGGTTATGGAACGAGTTCCACTCACAGATCTGGATGCTGGATCAGGCTTCTACTGGTATCCGGTGGATAAACTGGAATTACAGTTAATCAACATCAGGCACATTCAACAACATGCGGGTGAACTGTATGAACGATTAGGAACACTTGAAAATATAGAACTTGGCTGGGAAGGTTTCAGCCATAATAAGGAGTAAGAATGACTAAAGAATTACCAAAGGCATACGATTTCAAATCCACCGAGCCGCGTATTTATGCGATGTGGGAAGCAGGTGGGTTCTTCAAGCCACACAATGACCCGAACAAACCCGATTTCGACCCGAACATCGAGCCGTTCGTTATTGCCATCCCGCCGCCAAACGTGACAGGTGAGCTCCATCTCGGCCACGCCATGTTCGTCAGCGTTGAAGACCTCATGATTCGCTACCATCGCATGAAGGGTTACTCCACGTTGTGGATTCCCGGTACCGATCATGCTGGCATCGCCACCCAGCTCATGGTGGAGCGCGACTTGCTCAAAAATGATGAGGTCATGCGCGAAGAATTGGGCCGCGAAGAATTTCTCAAACGGACATGGGAATGGAAACGCAAATACGGTGGGCTCATCACCAATCAGATCCGTCGCCTCGGTGCCTCCTGTGACTGGGATCGCGAGCGCTTCACTCTGGACGATGGGCTGAGCCGGGCAGTTCGAGAAGCCTTTGTTTCCCTCTATGAAAAGGGACTGATCTATCGCGGACCTCGTCTCATCAACTGGTCGCCGGGACTCAAGACCGCCGTCTCTGACTTGGAAGTGGAATACGAGGAGGAAGACGCGTTCCTGTATTACTTCAAATATATGTTGAAGGATTCGGAAGAGTTTATTCCAGTGGCAACCATTCGCCCTGAGACAATTCTTGGCGATACGGCTGTGGCTGTTCACCCTGAAGACGAACGCTACAAGAAATTCATCGGCAAGAAAGTCATCGTGCCGATCCTTGGTCGTGAGATCCCTGTCATTGCTGATGAATACGTGAGCATCGAATTCGGTACCGGTGCATTGAAGATCACACCGGGACACGACCCGAACGACTATGCCATCGCACAACGTCACAACCTGCCCATCATCTCCATGCTTGATCGCGAGGCAAAGGTCAACGAAAACGGAGGCAAATATAAAGGTCAGGATCGATTCGAGGCGCGTAAGAATCTTTGGTCCGATATGAAAGCCGCTGGTCTTGTCATCAAAACAGATCCCTATCGTACGACCATCCCGCGTACACAACGCGGCGGAGAAATTGTCGAGCCGATGATCTCTGAGCAATGGTTCGTGACCATCGAACCGATGGCCAAAGCCGCGCTTGATGCTGTGAAGGATGGACGCATCAAGATCGTGCCCGAGCGATTCGAAAAGACTTATTACAACTGGATGGAGAACATCAAGGACTGGTGTATCAGCCGTCAGTTATGGTGGGGACATCGTATCCCTGTGTGGTATTGCCCCGATAACCATATGACCGTGGCGCGCGAAGACCCCACCCAATGCGCGACATGCGGCTCGAAAGATATTCATCAGGATGACGATGTGCTGGACACATGGTTCTCTTCTGGCCTTTGGCCATTCTCCACACTTGGCTGGCCCGAGGAAACGCCCGATTACAAATATTTCTATCCCACTTCCTACATGGAGACGGGTTACGATATTTTGTTCTTCTGGGTGGCGCGCATGATCATGAGCGGACTCGAATACACCGGCAAGATTCCTTTCCACACGATTTATTTGCACGGCCTTGTGCGCGATGAACATGGACACAAGATGTCGAAGACAAAAGGCAACGTGATGGATCCGCTCCTTGTGATGGATGAGCTTGGCACAGACGCGCTTCGTTTCACCCTTTTGGTTGGTTCCACACCCGGTAACGATACGAACGTTGGGCTTAAGAAAGTGGAAGCCAACCGCAACTTTGCCAACAAGATCTGGAATGCGGGACGGTTTGTGATCTCAGCGATCAGCAGTCAGCCACTCGCTGTGAGCGAAAAGACAGAATATACTCTCGCTGATTCATGGATTTGGGCCAAACTCCAACAACTTATCCGTGATGTGGAACGCCAGATACAGAACTTTCAATACGGGCAGGCTGGTCAACAGATCTACGATTTCTTGTGGTCCGATTTCGCGGATTGGTATGTGGAAGTTGCGAAAGAACAACTAAAAGATGATGCTACAAAGGCAAGTACCGTAGATACCCTCGCACGCGTATTGGATATTTCTTTGCGCTTGTTGCATCCTTTCACGCCGTTCATCACTGAGGAAGTGTGGGGACACTTGCGCCGTGCTGTCTTGGATGCGGGCGCATTACACATCTTTGATGATGCCCCTGCCGCGTTGATTGTGGCGAAGTGGCCCGAACCTCGTCCGCTTGAGGGGTGGGAAGATGGGAAGATCGCCAACTTTGAGTTGATCCAGGAGATCGTGCGCGCCATCCGCAACCTGCGAACAGAGAAAGGTGTGGCTCCATCCAAACGAATTGCCGCAACAATTGTCAGCAACGACAAAATCGACCTGTTGAAGGAACAATCCTTAACCATCGCCACTCTTGCCGGATTGGACCAAACGCAAATTTCCATTCTCGAATCTCTCAAGGACAAACCCCAAGACTCTATATCGCTTGTGGTCGGTTCTGTGGAAATTTATATCCCCTTGGCAGGCATGGTGGATTTGGCTGGTGAAAAGGCCCGCCTCGAAAAGGAACTCAAAGAGGCCGAGTCACATATTCAACGCTTGGAGAACTTGCTGGGCGGCGACTTTGCCAATAAAGCGCCAGCCGCGCTCGTTCAAAAGGAACGCGATAAGTTGGCTGGGTATAAAGATACAGCCGAGAAGATCAAGGCGCAACTGAAATAACAAAAAAGGACGGATGAAAATCCGTCCTTTTTATATGTATTGAAACTACTATTTCATCAGGTCGTTTATTTTCTTGATAAAGTGTCCGGGGTCTTTGAAGAAATTCGCAATGTGTACTTTACCGGTTCGGATCAAAATGATGGCTTTAGGGTCAAAGGCGTGACCGGTGCTCGTCAGCGCAATGACATCCGCTGTGCGTCCGCTTCCCTCCGCGATCAGTACGGGACGGCCGTAATGAATGTTCAGGCCGACATCGTTCCATGTGATCTGCCCGCCGTTGATCACAATCCCGACGGAAGGTTGGGAACCTGCAAGTGCACTGGCCGCCGCCGCGATCCATTCTGATTCATTGCCCCAATTACTGCCTGGACAAAAAATAAAATGGGTATGGTGTGGTTCAAGCATGGACCTGATACCTTCCACGTCACGCGCAACGACGCCGATCAATGGGACATCGGTGCCGGTCAAATGGCGGGCACGGCCGATCGCTCCCATCACACCTGAGTCTGTGCCGCCATCAATGATGACGGCATTTTTTGTTTGAGCGAAAGGGAGTAAGTGTTGCTGGAAGAATAGCTCTACCTTGGCAATGTCCTCTTCGCTCATGCCGCCTGCACCGCCAACGATCACAATAGCGGGTCGCTCACCGGTAAACCCAAGAAGCTGCCATGCTTCCCGGAGTTCCTCAAATGCATCTGGATTCACGGTCGGTGTTCCGTGCCCATTTAATAATATAGATTCTATTTTCATGGTTGAAATTATACGGCCTTTGCCTCGATATTTATATCCCAAATTAGTTGGATGGCGATAGGTGTGCGTAATATTTTCTTAAATTTTAAACGACTTTTGTGGAAAGCATCATGTAAAATATAGTGCGCAACTTGTTGTTGCCATTTATTTATACACACGGAGGAGTTATGCAAACACAATCTCAATATGCCCCCTGTCCCACTTGCGGACAAAGCAATGCAACCAAGGTCAGTTACACGTGGTGGGGAGGCGCGCTTGGGCCTGCCATGTTCACCCATGTTAAATGCCAAAGTTGTGGTACGCAATATAACGGTAAGACCGGTAAATCGAACCAGACGAACATTATTCTGTACTTTGTCATTTCGTTCGTGCTTGTGTTCTGCCTTTGCGGTGGATTGGCTCTCCTTCGGGTGTTGATGAATAATTAGCCAAACAACTTCTTGTATTCTTAATGATAGAAGCCGAAAGTCTCATGAGAGTCTTTGAGACTTTCGGCTTGTTATTATGGGGGTAATTCACTTTCAGGAGGCCAAATGAATACAAAAAATATTTTACATCGCCGCATCAGAATTCTGCTTGTCTTTTTTATGTGTGCGCTTGCAGTAAGTGGTCTGACGGCAATCCCTTTACAGTGGGAATTAAAGATCATGATGTCCTTTTTTGAGAATGGAACCGTGTTGTCATCTATATTTCCCGCGTTGACGAATTGGTTGAAGTATATAAACGAAGGCGTCCAAAATGGATATGGACAATACCCATTTCTCGCTTATGGAACGGATTGGCTGGCATTTGGCCATGTGGCAATTGCCATTGCTTTCCTTGGCGTTTTCCGTGACCCGGTTAAAAATATTTGGGTGGTGGAATTTGGGATGCTTACCTGCCTTCTCATCATCCCATGGGCTTTGATCTTTGGATATATTCGAAATATCCCCTTCTTTTGGCAAATGATCGATATGTCTTTTGGTGTTTTTGGTATTGTTCCATTATGGTTCATACGCCGTGACATCAACAGGCTTTCAGCAGAAGGATGACAAAATCCATCAAATAAGAGACATTCGTCATTTGACGTGCCATTCAGCATCGGTTAATTTATAGTCCAAAATATCAATATTGGAGAAAATTAACCATGACTATGAAAATCCTTGAAGAATGCATCGCCTGTGGCGCATGCTTGCCCGAATGCCCGACCGAATCCATCAGCGAAGGTGATGGTGTTACTTATGTGATCGATCAGGCCACGTGTGTTGAATGTGTTGGTCACCACGATTCACCCAAGTGCGTTGCCGTTTGCCCGGTGGAGTGCATCGTACAAGCGTAAGACAAATTCACGCTCATAGTAGAAGAAAAGAGGCTGCGTCAATGGTGTGGCCTCTTTTTGTATCTCGTGCGAAGTGGATTATATGATTGGAAGCCTTTGCTGTCGCAGGAACAACTGTCAGTATTGAGTGGTGATATAATCCGTTTAACTGAATATTTACCTTCGGGGCAGGGTGACACTTGTGTTCAACAAATTGCGAGTGAATTCCCGATCGGTGGTACAGCCCACGAGCACGCAAGTGCATGATCCGGTGTAATTCCGGGGCCGACAGTATAGTCTGGATAGAAGAAGGATGATAGGCTCACCGTGAGTCTGATTTGACGTATGTCCCGAAAACGCACTTTGTGTTTTCGGGATTTTTAATACGCTTCAGACTTAACCGAGTCCTGATTCTGCGCCCCGGAATTTTCGAGGCGCTTTTTGTTTTTCTGCCACTCCTGTCATTGCGAGGAGGGCCTCGCCCGACGAAGCAATCCCCATCACACGGGTGGAGATTGCTTCGCTCACTCCGTTCGCTCGCAATGACGAATTAACAATTATGATCAAACGATACACTCCCATCCTCCTCTCCACCATCACCTTCCTACTCGGATGGTTTCTACTCACGCGTTATAGCGGCATTCCGAACTTCATTCTGCCATCTCCGCTCAGCGTATGGACGCGTTTCCTCAAATCCATCAGTGACGGGAGCCTGCCCTATCATGCCGGGGTAACATTCCTTGAGATCGTGTTGGGGCTTCTCGTTGGGGTTTTATTCGCGACTTGTGTGGGATATGTACTGGCTAAATCGCGCTCGTTGGAGAAAGCCGTATCGCCGTATCTGGTGGCGAGCCAGGCGATACCGGTAGTGGCAATTGCTCCATTGCTTGTCATCTGGCTCGGAGATGGAATCCTTTCGAAGGTTGTCATTTGTTCGTTGATCGTGTTCTTCCCGGTGTTGGTGAATACAATCGTTGGTGTGAGAGCCGTGCCGATAGCGTTATATGATCTGATGAACTCACTCCATGCCTCGCGGACGCAAATTTTATTGAAGGTCGAGGTGCCTGCTTCTTTGCCGGTTTTCCTCGGTGGCTTGCGGATCGGCGCAACGCTTTCGGTGATCGGTGCGATCGTGGGCGAACTCGTCAGCGCACGCGAGGGATTGGGGTATCTGTTACAGTTGGGTGACTTCCAATACGATACACCGATGGTGTTCGTGGCCGTATTTACTCTGGTCGCTTTGGCCTTGATGTTATATGGGATTGTGCGATTGTTGGAAAATAAGTTTTTGAAGTGGCAAGAACGTTCGAACGTTTAAACGTTCGAACGTGAAAACGATAAAGGAGATTTTCATGTTTCGTAAGATAGTTTTGATCATGCTTGGGGTGGCACTCGTTCTTTCGGGGTGTACCAGCCCGAAGTCCACGAATGAAGCGGGCACGTTGACGAAGATCCGCTTACCGCTTGGGTATATCCCTAACATCCAATTCGCGCCGCTATATGTCGCTGTCGAAAAAGGATATTTCAAGGATGCAGGTATCGAAGTTGAGTTCGATTACAAATTCGAGACCGATGGTGTTGCGCTGGTGGGGGCCGGTGAGTTGCCGTTCGCGGTGGTCTCTGGCGAGCAGGTGTTGTTGGCGCGCGCGCAAGGCTTGCCTGTGACGTATGTGATGGCTTGGTATCAACAATACCCTGTTTCAGTGGTGGCGAAGAGTGATGCGAATGTGATCGTGCCACAGGATTTGAAGGGAAAAAAGATCGGTTTGCCCGGTTTGTTTGGCGCGAACTATATCGGTTTGCGCGCGCTGTTGAATGCAGGCAAGTTGACCGAAAAAGATGTGACGCTCGAAGCGATCGGTTTCAATCAGGTGGAGTTGATGGTTTCTGGTGGGCAGGATATTGTGGTTGGGTATACAGCGAACGAGCCGATCCAATTGCATGCGCGTGGCATCCCCGTGACCGAGATCCGTGTGGCGGATTATGCCCACCTTGCGGCAAATGGAGTTTTAGCGAGTGAGAAAGTTGTGAACGAGAACCCCGAGCTCGTGCGTGCGTTTGTGGGAGCGTTCTTGAAAGGCGTTGCCGATACGATCGCAAATCCCGACGAAGCATTTAAATTAAGCGAAGCGCATATTCCGAACTTTGCTGATCTCGATGCGAATTTACAAAAACAGATCCTTGCTACATCCAGCGAGCAGTGGAAAGGGGATCGGCTTGGTTATTCTGACCCGAAAGCATGGGAGAACATGCAGGATATTCTGCTCGATATGGGTTTGATCCCAGAGAAGCAGGATTTGAGTAAAGCGTTTACGAATCAATTTGTTCCGTGAGAATGTAGACAAGTGGGCACGTAGACATGTAGACAAGTTCCTTGTGAACCTGTTTACATGTTTCCTTGTGTACCTGTTGACTTCCTTAATCTAAAATCGAAATGACATCTCCCATCCTCACCGTCCATAATATCAACACCGTCTTCCCAGATGAGAACGGCGGTCTTCGCGCGTTGAAAAATATCTCGTTCAATGTGCAGGCGCGTGAGTTTATTTGTGTGTTAGGGCCATCCGGTTCAGGCAAAACGACTCTCTTGCGCATCCTTGCCGGACTCATTCAACCTACATCGGGTTCATTCACATTCGGCCACGGGGAACAACCATCCACGGGCATGGTCTTTCAACAGGCCAACCTCATGCCATGGCGCACCGTGACCGAGAACATTATGCTTCCGCTTGAAGTAAAAAATGTGGACAATGCAACTGCGCGCGACAAAGCACAAGAGATGATCGAACTTGTGGGATTACAAGGATTCGCGGACTCGCTTCCGCGTGATCTTTCAGGTGGGATGGCGCAACGTGTGGCAATTGCGCGCGCCCTCATCCATGACCCTGACCTGCTTCTGCTCGATGAGCCTTTTGGTTCGCTGGATGCTCTCACCCGCGAACGCATGTGGACAGAGTTATCGCGCATCTGGCAGATGCGACAGAAGACGGTCATCATGGTGACCCATTCGATCAACGAGTCGTTGTTCCTGGCAGACCGTGTTCTTGTGTTGACCCAACGCCCCGGTACAATAAAAATGGACATGGAAGTTGATCTTCCACGTCCGCGCAAAGATGATATTCGATATACACCGCACTTCGGGGTACTTGCAAAAAAGTTGCGTGAGGCGATTGAGTAACAAAAAGTGGATGGCTCGTGCCATCCACTTTTTTGATTCAGATAAAAATAAACTTACGCAATTACTTTTGCAGGTATGTTCTCTAATAGCTTTTGTGTCGCTGCTGTTACTTCCTCCACCGCCCTCTCAAACGCCGCTTCATTGGCCTTGGAAGGCTTGCGATACCCGCTCACTTTTCTCACGAACTGTAACGCCGCCGCGCGGATCTCTTCCTCCGTTGCAGGGATTTCTGCATTACGTAATGTTTTGATGCTTCGGCACATAGATTTCTCCTTAAATCGTGTAGGGGCGGAGCACTGCTCCGCCCCTACATTGACGTTTACACCTTCGGTAAATCCATCAACAACACTTCCGCCAGCAAGCGCGGATTGACGTTTTTGTCCATTTTTTCGAGCACATCTTCGAGATTTCCCACTACTTTGCGTGCGGAGGATAAGTCCAATTGCCCGGCCAGGTCTTCGATCTCAAGGTTGCGGTCCACGTTGACGAGGGGAGTATCGGCTTGGGCGGTGCGCAACATTACATCACGCCAATAGGACTGCCAGAATAGGATCGTCTGGCGCATGGTGTCTTTATCCTTCGATAATTTGTCGGCATATTTGAACTTTTCCACGCGTGAGGCAGGGAGTAAGGAAAGTAAATCGTTCAGGCGTTCTTCACGTGCTTCCAGAAGATCATCGTTTTCGATCAAGCGTAAGGCATACCCAAACCGTCCGCCCGAGATATGTGCGATCAATTTCGCCCTGCTATTTTCTATTCCTTTATTTTCCAATCCCTTTTGCACTTCGTCAAAGGATAATGGTCGCAATCGTAACACTTCGCATCTTGAAACAATGGTCGGTAATAATTGTTCGGGGTTATCGGCAGTCAATATCAAAACCGCATACGAAGGCGCTTCTTCGAGAGTTTTCAATAAGGCGTTCGCGGCGTTATCGTTCGCTTCTTGAAAGCGCAGGAACATCGCCACACGGAACTTTGACATGTACGGTTTGAGGATCAACGTTTTGCGTGAATCACGGATCTGATCCACTTTCAACGTCCCACCTTCGGAGTCGGCTTGGATAATGGTCAGGTCCGCGTGTTGCATGGATTGGATCCCTTTGCAATCGCGGCAGGTTCCGCAGGGAATTCCTGCTTCAGCTGGGGTCGTGCAGTTTAAGGCTTGGGCGAAGCGTAAAGCCAATGTGCGGCGGCCCAGGCCGGGAGGTCCACAGAAAAGATACGCATGGCGCGTTGTCTCGTGGATAACATGTTTCTTCAACATGTCCACTGCCCACTCGTGCCCGATCAAATCCCAATTTGAATTCATGTTTTTAATTCTAACAGGAGACAGTCACTTTTGAAGTGACTTTATTCTTGGCCCGCACGCAATCGCAAAAACGAATCGAAACGTTCGGGATGTACGCGCCCATCTTTCACTGCCGCAAGCACTGCACATTTGGGTTCGTGTGTGTGCGTGCAATCGCTGAATTGACAACCCTGCACAAGCTCACGCAGTTCGGGGAAATACGCTTCCATTTCCACTGCTTCTGTATCCCATAACGCAAGCGATTTCCAACCCGGCGTATCGGCCACATATCCGCCATCTACCAGTGGAAAGAGTTGACGCGTGACGGTTGTATGGCGGCCCTTGTCCATTACTTTGCTGATCTCGTTCACAGCCAGCCCGAGCCCGGGTTGTATCGCATTTAATAAACTCGATTTACCCACGCCGCTTGGCCCAGCCAACGCCGAAATTTTATTTTTCAATGTGTCGTGCAATTCTTCAATGCCTGTGACGTTTTGTGTTGAAGTGTAGATGACGCGATACCCGATCGATTCGTATAAACCAAAAAGTTCTTTTGCGTTTTCAACAAGATCAATTTTGTTTGCCACGATGATCGGCGGGACTTTTTGTTTCTCAGCGATGACAAGGAAACGATCCAGCATTCTTAACTTGGGATGCGGATGTGCGCATGCGAATACGAAGACAGCTTGATCAGCATTTGCCAGCAAGACTTGTTGATAGATGCCTTGTGGCCTCGGGTCTAACCTAACGATAGCCTGCTTGCGCTCTTCGACCTCTTCTATCACCCCGCTCTTATCCTCTAAAACTGTGATCCTAACTTTATCCCCAAGGGCGGCGATGTCGCCGGTGGCACGTCCCTGTTTGAGTTTGCCTCGTAATTGACAAATAACAAAGCCCTGCCGGGTCTCTACTGTAAAGAAACCAGACTGGGCTTTGATGATCAGGCCTTGTAATGTTGTTTCGTTGGTCAAATAAGTATCCGTATAAACTTCGGAAGTCTTCAAGACTTCCGAAGTTTGTTTGTAAGGATTATGGCTTCGGCGTCTTGGTTGGGATGCCGCCCAGCGGGGTTGGTGTGTACAGCGGGCCGCCGATAGGTCCAAACCACGGACGACTTTGCGGACTGCCATAGTAATAAGTTTCAACAATGGAGCGGAAGACCGGTGCCGCCCAATCTGAACCTTCACCTTGGTTTTCCAGAATAACGGCAACAGCAATATCTGGTAGACCGGTAGAGTCGCTGGCCATGGTATAGCCTGCGAACCAGGCGTGAGGCAAACCATTGCCGGATTCAGCTGTGCCGGTTTTTCCTGCCACAGGGATCGACATTCCGCGCAAACGGAAGTTAGCAGTACCACGCGAGTCCTGTACAACGTTGATCATAGCCTCTTTGATGGTTTCCAAGCGGAAGGGTTGAACATTCAATGTGCCGCGGGCTTCTGGCTTGAAGATCTGAGTAACTGGGCCTCCATCCACTGGCTCGATCTTTTCCACCAGTTGTGGACGATATAACGTCCCGCCATTGCCTAATGCCGCGATGAAAGATGCTACTTGTAAAGGAGTGACTCTCATATCGCCCTGCCCAATGGACATGTTGACCACGTCAATGTCGGTTGGTGGGTCAATGATCTGCCCAGCTTCTTCGGGGACCTGCGTAATGCCGGTGGGTTGGCCCAAACCAAAGTTGCGCGCCATATTGGCGATATCGTTGGAGCGGTTATTCTGGTACAGTGTTAAACCAATCGTCCAGAAATAGGGATTGCAGGACCGCATGAGTCCTTCCGGTAAAGTGAGAAGTCCGGATGGTTGGCTGTCGCTGGTATTACATTCTCTGCCAGAGGCAAGACGATCCTGACAATGTTGCCATGTCCAATCGTGACGGATCTGGTCTGGTAATTTGTCCCATGTATATTCGCAGTTGACAGCGGTTTCCGGGGTGAACAATCCGCTTTCCATACCAGCCGCCATGGTGATGATCTTGAAGACCGAGCCCAGCGGATATTGTCCCTGTGCGGCGCGGTTGAGAAGTGATCCAGGTACTAACTCCGTGATGGAAGCGTTTGGGTTATTTGCATCAAAAATATTTGCATCATATCCAGGAGAGGATGCCATGGCAAGCACGCGCCCTGTATTGACCTCGATCACAACTGCTGCGCCGGTGAAACCGTTTAATGCCTGTTTTGCATAGTATTGCAGGTTTTGGTCGATCGTCAGGTAAACGGAATCTGATGGCTTGGGGGCGCTTTCACCCACACGTGTGACAGTCTCGCCAGATGGTTTGACAACATATAAGGTGCCACCATGTTGACCGGCGAGATAGTCTTCGGCCCACTGTTCAATACCAGCTGAACCTACACGTTCACTGCCATCGTACCCAAGACGGCGATATTTATCGACGTTCTCTGGTGAGATCAATTGTGTATACCCTACGATGTTGGAACTAGCGCCCTGATCGAAATAGTAGCGCGAATTATAGGTGGTCCATTGCAGGCCTGCGGGAGAAATGGTTCGGATGCGGGCTGATTCTTGTTCTGAAGCTCCACATAAAGGGATGGGATATAAGGCCGGTGTGTTTTGGATCTTCTCTGCCAACACTTGTGGATCTGTGCCACACAATCTCAAAGCTTCGGATAGGATGGTGTTGTAACTGTCGTTGGTGATATTGCCTGGAATGATGCTGAATGCGTAGGCATCGGTCTGTGCTACGATCACGTCGCCATCTTTATCGTAGATGTTGCCGCGAGATGGGATGTTGTAATCCATTTTCAGGACGTTGCCACCCGCTAGTTCCGGCAGGATGAGCGAGTCGTCCCATTGCAGTTTCCACTCGTTATTTTCCAGTGCAAAACGAGCGATGATATCGCGTGTAATATCGCCGACCAGTGCGGTGTGATAGGTCACTTTGTAGGCGACCTCTGCGGCATATGGGTTGACCAGTGATGACAAGACTTCGTAATCGAATGAACCGGCACTCATGGAGTTCAGGGCATCGCGGTTGCGTTTGGCAAAATCTTCGAGAGTGACGGTATCCTGTGTCACCTTGCTGATGAGCGCATACATGGCGTTGTAATCATCAGCCTTATACGCATCGAGATAGGATTTCAATGCGACAATCGGGTCTGGCGCAGGGACGATTGTCACGCCGGGATTTGGCAGGGAGGATGTGCTAGTGGGTTGAATAATGGGGAGAGGATTATTG
Organism: Candidatus Defluviilinea proxima; assembly: GCA_016721115.1. Taxonomy (NCBI): domain Bacteria; kingdom Bacillati; phylum Chloroflexota; class Anaerolineae; order Anaerolineales; family Candidatus Villigracilaceae; genus Candidatus Defluviilinea; species Candidatus Defluviilinea proxima. The sequence goes on along the minus strand of JADKIW010000001.1, from coordinate 872,390 downwards.
CCTCCTGAGCCACTTGATCCACATGCGCTCAGGAATGCCATGATCACTAAAAGATTTAACCAATGTAATAATTTCATTCTTTACCTTTCATGCTTTGGAATCGACCAGATTGCTGGCCGAACTATAGGAGTGAACTCCCGGATTCCAAAATTGTATTAAACACAGGACAATCATATTCCAATAGTTTCTGACAGTTCAATGGTACATCCGCATTAGGCTGGATGTCCAGTTGACGCATCATTTTTACGACGTGACACAATGGTAAGCCCATGACGCCAGCATAGCAACCTGCCATACTGGCAACGGGACGAAAGTCTGGGTGTTGGATGGCATATGCGCCGGCTTTATCGAGCGGGTCGCCGGTGGCAACATAGGCACGGATCTCTTCATCGGAGTAGTTGCGCATGGGCACGTCGGTAACGCAGAGATCGGTCAGGATGTGGCCGTCGCTCACTCGAAGCAGGGCAACCCCGGTGTAGACTTGATGCGTACGTCCGCGCAGGCGAGTCAACATGGTTATGGCTTCGTCTTTATCCTCGGGTTTGCCGAGGATGGTGAGTCCATCCACCACGGTGGTATCAGATGCGAGAATGATCTGGTCTGTATTCGCTTGGATGGCGCGCGCTTTTTTTTCTGCAAGCCTTAAGACGTAATTCGCGGGCGATTCGTTCTCCACTACGCTCTCGTCCACGTTGGCGGCAGAGACGATAAAGTTCCAGCCTGTGAGTGCAAGCAATTGCTTGCGGCGGGGTGAGTTGGAAGCAAGGATCAGGTTCACGGGTGAAGATTCTAACACAGCCCTATCAACGGCCTCTTTCGCGGATTTGCGTACAAAAGCGACGCGTTTGCTCTATCCTGTGAGTTTGTTACAGAGTCTGTTTACCGGAATTTGTTGCCGGTTGCGTTTACACCCCCGGCGTTGTACAATGTCCGAAATTTGTCTGCTCTGGAGGCAGTTGTGAAGTTACTCGAAGATCGTATTTTGAAGGACGGACACGTCCTTAGCGGGGGAATCTTGAAGGTTGATAGCTTTGTCAACCATCAAGTGGACCCCCTTTTAATGGATGCCTGCGGAAGGGAATTTGCGCGGCTTTTCGCTTCGGTTGGTGCAACGAAGATCTTGACCGCCGAAATCTCGGGCATTGCCCCGGCGGTGACCACGGCGGTGCATCTCGGTTTGCCGGTGGTGTATGCTCGTAAGCACAAGCCGGTGACGATGCCTGATCAGGTGTACCTGACCCTTGCGCCCTCGCACACCAAGGGCCGCATGGTGGAACTGATCGTTTCACCCGAATATCTGGCGGGTGGCGAGAAGGTTTTGATCATTGATGATTTCCTCGCCAGCGGACAGACCATTCTGGGGCTTGTCCGTTTGGCAGAAGCTTCAGGCTCGAAGGTGGTAGGCATCGGCGCCTTGATTGAGAAACTCTTCGAAGGCGGTCGTGACTCCCTCAAGCCGCTCGGTGTGCCGATCCACTCGTTGGCGTGCATTACTTCGATGGTGGATGACAAGGTTGTGTTTGGAGAACCGGCCTGATTTTACGGATTACGTAGTATGCATTACGTAATCCGTATTTCGTAATACGTAATGCTCCGTAAAATACTCTGGTTTCTTGCACCTCTGATCGGTTGGATATTTGAGCATATGAGCTTTGCCATTCCTGTACAACGATTGCGAGAGACCGATACATTGATGGCGTTTTATCATCCGAAGCCTTCTTACACATTTCATGTTCTGCTGGTGCCCAAGAAAGCTGTCGCTTCGCTACAGGAATTTGACCCGAAAGACTCAGCCTTTCTCACGGAACTGTATACGACCGTACAGAGTCTTGTAAATGAGTTTCAGCTTTCCGCCTGGCGGTTGATCGTCAATGGTGGAGAGTATCAGGATTTTCCGCAGTTGCATTTTCATTTGATATCAGATGTAGGGGCGGGGTTTCCCCGCCCTGTTGTTAAATCGTAAATACGGGGCGAGACGCTACGCAGCCTCGCCCCTACATAAGGTAAATAATTTTATGGACTCTATTGCTATTCTTGATTTTGGTTCTCAATATGCGCAGATCATTGCACGGCGTGTACGTGAAGCGCAAGTGTATTGTGAGTTGTTCCCGTGGGATGCCCCCATGGAAAAGATCCTCGCAATACAACCCAAGGGCTTCATTCTCTCCGGCGGACCTCGGTCCGCATATGAAGATGGTGCGCCTTACATCCAGAAGTTCATCTTCAACACCGGCCTTCCCATCCTTGGCATCTGTTATGGAATGCAGGCGCTCACTTATGCCCTCGGTGGTCAAGTGGATCCATCTGCCAAGCGTGAGTACGGTCCTGCAGTGATCGAGCCGACTATTGATGGCACGATGCTCGATTCGATCTCCAGAGTGTGGATGTCACATGGTGACCGCATTACCAAATTGCCTGAAGGCTTTATCACACTTGCCCGCAGTGGAAATAGTCCGCTGGCGGCGATGGGAGATATGAAACGCAAATATTTTGGTGTGCAGTTTCACCCTGAGGTGCATCACACGCCAAACGGACAAAAACTACTCAAACATTTTGTAACCGATATTTGCGGAGCCAAACCCACGTGGACGCCCGGTTCCATTATTCAAGACGCGGTCGAACGCATTCGCAAGCAGGTTGGCAAGGAACGTGTCCTTGCGGCGGTTTCAGGCGGAGTCGATTCATCAGTGGCGGCGGCGCTTGTCCATAAGGCGATTGGCGATCAACTCGTAGCTGTGTTCGTGGATAACGGTTTACTGCGAAAAGATGAAAGTGGACAAGTCGCTTCAGCCTTTCGGGATAACCTGCATGCTGAACTTATAACTGTAGATGCCGCTGACGAATTCTTTGCCGCGCTCAGCGGTGTGACCGAGCCAGAGCAGAAACGTAAAGCGGTCGGTGAAAAATTCATCCGCATTTTTGAAGGGCAAGCCAAACAACTTGGCTTACCAAAGTTCCTCGTACAAGGGACGATCTATCCCGATGTAGTGGAGTCGTCAGCGGCAGATCGCAATAAAGCACAGAAGATCAAATCACATCATAATGTCGGTGGTTTGCCGGAAGATATGCAATTCGAATTGGTCGAGCCATTGCGCTATCTATTCAAGGACGAGGTGCGGGCTGTCGGTGAAGCGCTTGGATTGCCGGAAAAGCTGGTTTGGCGGCAACCATTCCCGGGTCCGGGTTTGACCGTGCGCTGTCTCGGGGAGGTGACGCCGGAGCGCGTATCCCGTTTGCGGGCGGCGGATGCGATCCTTGTAGAGGAATTAACCAAAGCCGGTTTGCTGAATCGAAAATTCTCTGGCGGCACGCCGGTGACGGGAAAATTAAGAATAGAACCGCCTGCCATTGCGCAAGCGTTCGTTGTGTTGTTGCCGGTCCGTTCGGTGGGTGTGATGGGCGATCAGCGCACATATCAAGAAGCCGTTGCGATCCGCGCGGTGACCACCGAAGATTTTATGACTGCCGATTGGGCGCGCCTGCCCGATGATCTCTTGGCGCGTGTGGCGAATCGCATCGTCAACGAAGTGGACGGCATCAATCGCGTGGTGTATGATATTACGAGCAAACCGCCCGGCACGATCGAGTGGGAGTAACGATTTCTGATTTACGATTGTCAATTTTCGATTTGCGATTGAGGTGGAACAATGAACTTTGATTTTGGGGAAGTATTGACCCGCGCGGGTCAAATTACGTGGAAGCACAAGGTTTTGTGGCTGTTGAACCTCTTGCCGATGGTTGTTGTGTTTTTGATCTTTCCAATTGTTTTCGTCTTCATCTTTTATGCGGAAAAGAATCCGCATGGTTTCACGGGCATCTCTTCCAACCCCATTTTTGTTGTGCTGATCATCTTGTTCGAGCTCATGCTCGTTCTCGGCAGTTGGATATTGAGCGCCATTGCTCGTTCGGCCACGACCGTGGGGGTGTTGCGTGCCGAGGAGGGGAACCCCGCTGTATCGTTCACGGAACTTCTGCGTGACGGTCTCCCCTATTTCTGGCGGCTCTTCGGCGTGATGCTTTTGATCTCGCTGACAATAGGGTTGGCTTTCTTTGCGATCTTCGGATGTATCATGGCCTTTTCTTTGATGACGATGGGCATGGGAGCGATCTGCGTCCAACCTCTAATGTTGTTGATGATGCCTGTTTCACTTCTGACGATGGCTCTCATGGAACAAGCGGAAGCCGCGGTGATCGCAGATAATAAGTCGGTGATGGATGCCATCAAGTATGCCCTCGATCTCGTGAAAGCCCATGTTTGGAAATATGTGTTGATCACACTGATTTTGTATTTTGGGACGATGCTCATTTCGAGCGTTATCATGGTCCCGTTGATGGTTCCGTTCATGGGGCTTTCGTTCATCGGTTTTTCATCCAATGAACCTTTTGGCTCCTCCATGTGGATGATGGGTCTCTTCATGCTGATCTTCATCCCCATCATGGCATTCGTGCAGGGCATCATCGCTACTTTTATGAAGTCAGCACTTACGGTGACCTATTTACGTCTGACTCGTTCTACTCCTCTCCCCACGAGTGTGGATGCCTAAACTCGCCCGCCTCTTTCTGACCTTTATCCTGCTTGCTGGAACCTGGACCTTTGTCCACGCCCAGACAGCCGCTTCGGCAGAGATCTTGCAGATCAATGCTGATGAATTCCCGCGCATCTCCACACTTGTGGATGTATACGATGCGAACGGTGAGTTCATCTCTGACATTCAAGCCTCTGATATCACTGTCTATGAAGATGGTCAGGAAAATAGAGTGGACGCACTTACCGAATCCAGCGTGCCGGTGCAGATGGTGGTGGCGATCAATCCGGGTCCGCCCATGTCTGTCCGTGACTCGAACGCCGTCCCGCGCTTTGACCGTGTACTGGAGGCGTTAAGCACTTGGGTCAACGCCCAGCCTGCCGAATCACAAGATGACTTAAGCCTTGTCTCTTTGTCCGGTTCGCTCATTAACCATTCGAGCATCAAAGATTGGTTCGTGAGTTTGAATTCCTTCAAACCCGATTTTCGCAACTCGACGCCCAATCTGCAAACCCTGTCTATTGCATTGGATACTGCCAGTGCCTCCACGCCGCTTCCTGGTATGAAGCGCGCCGTGTTGTTCATCACCCCGCACATGGATGATCCCAACATTGATAACACCATTGCTCCGCTCATTCAGCGGGCCATTGATTCGAAGGTGCGTGTCTTTGTCTGGTTCATTGATGCAGAAGAGTTCAATGTCACTGCCAGTGCGAATGCCTTCAAAACACTTGCGCAACAAACAGATGGTGCGTTCTTTTCCTTCTCTCGAAACGAAATCTTTCCAGACCTGAATTTGTATCTTGCGCCATTGCGTCATATCTACGAATTGACGTATTCATCCCTGTTGACGACCCCCGGTGACCACACGCTGGGTCTCTATGTCAAAATACAAGATGTGACCATTCCCGCACTGGATAAACCGTTCAGTGTAGATGTCCAGCCGCCCAACCCGATCTTCATTGCACCGCCTTTGCAGATCACGCGTCAGGCTCCGGCCGATGATCCTTACAACGACGAAGCATTGTCGCCTTCGCAGCAGATTATTGATATCATCATCGAATTCCCCGATGGGCACAAACGCGACCTCAAACGCACTACTTTATATGTGGATGGACAAGTCGTTGCCGAGAATACCAAAGCGCCCTTCGATAAATTCCTGTGGGACCTCAGCACCTATAACGATAGTGCCCAGCATGAGATCGTCGTCGAAGCGGAGGATGTGCTTGGCCTGAAAAAATCGAGCATCGGCATCCCCGTCTCGTTCATGGTTATTCATCCGCCCAGTGGTTTGCGCGCCTTCCTCATGCGGTATAGCACGCAACTCATCCTGGGTGCCATCGTATTTGCCGGGCTGGCACTCTTGATCATTTTGTTGCGAAGCCGAGTACGGAATGTTCCAGAGAGCAAACGTAAGAAGGCGCGTAAGGCAAAAGAAGACCCGTTGACGCAACCTGTTGTAGCCTTGACGGAGCCTTCTGCCGCCGCTACAAAAAGAGTGAAATCACAGCCACGCTTTACTTGGATGAGTGCCCCAAAACAAAGCCGTGTGCCTTTAGCTCCTGCCTATCTCATCCGCTTGACGAATGGAGGCGAACCTGCCAGTGTTGCGCCAATTTCCATTGTGGAAAAGGATATGACATTTGGCACAGACCCAGTACAATCGATGTATGTGCTTGATGACCCATCCATTTCGCCGTTACATGCCCGCATTAAACAGACAGGTGACGGAAACTTTGTTATCATTGACCAGAACTCGATCGCTGGCACATGGGTCAATTATGAACCGGTTACACGCGAAGGCGTCCGCTTGAAGCATGGAGATAGGATCCACTTTGGGCGTTTGACCTATCGCTTTGATCTGAATCAGCCTCCAGTTGAGTCTGAACCGAAAGTTATTCCGCAAAAATAATCCTATTTTATGATCCGTACATCACGCGCTCATCTGAACGTTGAAGCACATACCCATCCGGGCATGACGGGCAAGAACAATGAAGACCGTTATGCTGTGGCCTCGTTCCACGTCAGCGAAAAGGACCGCACGCCTGTATTGTTCGCGGTGCTCTCCGATGGCATTGGCGGGCATAAGGGTGGTGAGGTGGCGGCAGAGCTTGCCGTCAACCACATCATGCAGAACATTGCCAAAGGTGATGGAAAGTTCTCGCGCAACATGGTCGAAGGGGCGGTCAATGAAGCCAGCAGTGCCATTGCCGCACAATCTTCAACGAATGAAGATCTCAAAGGCATGGGGGCTACTTGCGCCCTTGCATGGATCATCGACAATAAACTTTACACCGCTTATGTGGGAGACTCGCGCATTTACCTGATGCGCGGCGGGCGCATTCAACAACTGACAACCGATCATTCGTGGGTGCAGGAAGCCATCGAGAAAGGCATCCTCACGCCTGAATTGGCACGCGAACATCCGAACGTGCATGTTATTCGTCGCTATCTAGGTTCGCCTGTGCCGCCTGAGCCTGATTTCCGCCTCAACCTTTTCGATGGCGAAGGCGCGAATCATTCAGAGAACAATCAAGGCACACTACTACAACCGAACGATGTGTTGCTCCTTTGCACCGATGGCCTGACCGACCTTGTGTGGAACGATGAGATCCTCGAAGTGGTGCGCACTCGTGCAACCCTCAAAGAGGCCAGCCGTGCATTGGTCGATCTTGCCAATGCCCGTGGCGGACATGACAATACGACTGTTGTGTTGATCGGTGCGCCTGCGGATTTCAAATCGAAAGCCGACCAGCAAGACCAGAAAGATTTTGACTGGTTCCCGTGGGTGATCGGTATAGTTGTGGCCCTGTTTATCATCATCGTTCTCGGCTCCATTATGACCTTTGGCCTGCTTCGCCGCAACGGAACCGTGACCGCTACCTCAGCCGTTCCTGCCGCCCCGCTCGTGACAGAGACTCCCTCACCTCAACCCTTGCCAACTATTACTCCCACTGAAACCGTTGCACCCGATGTTGTGGTTCCTACCATCACTCCCTGGCCGACAAATACGACTGCACCATAGTTGGGTGGTTTTGTTTAGCACTTTGGAAGTTTTGCAAAAGAAAATTAAACTCTGAAATAGATAAAACTAAAAAGGCGCATATTGTGATAAATTATTTGGCCGTATTGCCAGAATAGGGTCTTCAATTCTTGAAGGGCTATTGAGAGGTAAAATTGTCAGAAATCTATTGCGGGAATTGTGGAAATGTTGTCCAACCTAAAGATCGTTTCTGTCAAAAATGTAGTTTTCCATTGGAGCTAGAAACTGACAGGACAGAAATTTCCCAACCTACAGAGCTTGTACGAGGTAATTGTTTGTTTTTTATGCTTATTAGTATGCTTATTACTAGCCCACTCGTGGCAATTGTTTATTTCATTAGTATCACTACAACAGTTGGTCCTCCCTTGTCCAATATGCCAGCATGGATCATTTTTCTCTTGGGAATAGGAAGTATTGCTCAGTTTATATTTGCCATGGCGATTTGGAAATGGAAAAAATGGGGAATGTATGGTCTGGTTGGATTATCAATCATCGTTTGTTTTATCAATTCGATTTATATCAACAATCAGTCAGCTATATTAGGATTAGCGGGTGCCGCAACCATTGCTTTTCTTCTGAGAAAATCTTGGAATCAGATGGGATGATGGTTGCCTTTATTCTAATTCCGAGCCAGTTTCTTCCCATCTGTCAGTGCCGATAACCGTTACAAGTTGAGCGTAATCGAAGCGAACTCTAAAAGGAGTTATCCCATGCCCGTTAAACATTCCCAAGATGTCGAATCAAAAAATGTAGCCGCAGGTAAAGACACGACCATTCAAGTCCTCATCTCATCACAGGAAGGTCCCAACTTCGCCTTGCGGAAGTTCTCCATGCAAAAGGGAGGTGGGATGCCGCGCCACACCAACACGCTCGAACACGAGCAATACGTCCTGCGCGGCGAAGCGACCATCACCATCGGCGATGAGACCCATCTCGTCAGAACAGGAGATGTAGTCTTTATCCCCGAAGGCGCGATTCATTCGTATGAGAATACCGGCGAAGAACCGTTCGAGTTCCTTTGCATTATCCCCAACAAGGAAGATACGATCACGATTGTAGAAGAAAATTGTTGATAACGTAGGGACTGGCAGCTGCCAGTCCTACAGAATTTATAACGGCTGTTTCGTCGGTATCCCCGGCTTGCGCGGATAGTTCGGCGGCGTCGCCGCAACCTTTTCCACGATCACAAGATAACGATCATCGGCTACCCCCGGTAAATTGACCGGGATCAACTGCTCCAATTTCCCACCCAATAATTTCATCGCCTTCTCTGCGGACTGCGCTTCGGCGGGTCCGGTTTCGCCTTTTTGCGCGAGCATCCGTCCGCCGATCTTGACCAGCGGGATCAAGTATTCGCTCAATACATTGAGTTGCGCCACTGCGCGTGCCACCGCCCAATCGTATTGTTCACGGTGCTTTGAGTTTTGCCCCAAGTCCTCTGCACGCTTGTGGACAATATCCACATCCTCCAGCTTCAGCGTGCTGACGATGTGCTGGCAGAACATGGCTTTCTTGCCCACCGACTCGACCAATGTCAATTTCATGTTCGGGTAAAGGATCTTGAGCGCCAGCCCCGGGAAACCAGCACCAGTCCCCACGTCAATTAAGCGACCTGGCGGATTGGCCTTCCATGCCTGAACACATGAGAATGAATCCAAAAAATGTTTTGTGCGGATGGACTCCACGTCACGGATGGCGGTCAGATTGAATTTCTGATTCCATTCCATTAATTCTTTCTCGTATGTGATGAGCGACATCACCTGTCGCCCGGTCACATGGACATTGAATAATTCCAGCGCATCGTGAATGAGTTTTTCCATTACGAGGATTATACCGCCCAGAACGGAATAAAAAAGACCGCCATTTCTGACGGTCTTTCAGATGAATTTGTGAACTTACTACTTCTCGTCGTTCGTAAATGCCTTCGATTTTCTGACCCTGCGATACACTGCGCGTCCACCGATAAAGATTCCGTAAAATGGAACGGCGATTAAGATCATAGCGGGAAGATAGGAAAGAACAAAGCGGATCAGGAAACGAGCGAAACCTTGCGTGAAGCTGATCAGGTCCTGCACGGCGTCACTGGCTGTACCTTGTAACTTCCAGCCGCCAACCTCGATCGGTTTGACCTTTTCCTCTGCTACCAGCGTAATGCTGATCGCTGAAAGGGCAGCGGATTCTTCGTAGTACTTCATTTGTCCAACCAGTACTTCGATCTCAGTTTGGATCTGTTGCAACTGGGTATAAACAGCCAACGTATCTTCTGTGGTCTCAGATTGGTCAAGGATCTCAAGCAGTTTCTTTTCAGCGGCTTTCTTGGCCGAAAGGCGGGACTCTAAATCCACATATTGGCTGGTCACATCTTGTCCGGAACGATTCTCGTATTTGACGTCAATCGCACCTTCCTTGATGGATGCTAAAGCTTCATCAAGTTTATCTGCTGGCACACGGATCACCAAACTACCTTCCGGTACTTCGATCTCATTGGGCCCGTAAGAGGATTGATACAAGTTCGATGAAACAACGAAGCCGCCCATCTTGAGAGCCAGATCCGAAATTTCTTTCATGCGAGTCTTCGGGTCGATGACAACGATGCTCATGTCCACATTTTGGATGATGAGACGTTCTCCCTCGGCTAAGTTGGATGTGGCAGTTGTTTCCTCATAAGCAACAGAGTCTGTAGCGTAGAAGTCCATCGCTGGGGCAGCGGCAGGCGCCTCAGCCATCATGATCTCAGGTGAACCTCCGCCATAGCCTCCATCCAAACTGCGGGAAACACTGCTAAAAGAGCTACCACCCATTGGCATGAAGACCCCATAGGATGCAATGCCAACCAGCGATAATACAACCACAGTTGTCAGTGCGATCGTGATCAAAGTCCTTTTCATTTTTCTACTCCTTCATGAATATAAGATGATTTCACTTTATAGACGAATCGTCCAAAAGAAAGTTCCTAACCCCCATATACAGCACATCCCCATTTTCTGAAGAATTTCAGCAGAAAATGGGGATGTGTCGAAAGCAAGTAGAGGCTACCACCCCTCAGCAAGCCGTATCGCGTGTTTCTCAGGCAGGCCTGCATCGCGGATGCGTTGTTGTACCTCGGGGATGTTATATGCCGCGCGACGCGGTGCCCAGATATTTCCCTCTGTGTCGTAAATGGCATACGCGGCACGTGGATCGCGGTCACGTGGCTGGCCCACCGAGCCAGGGTTCAAGATCGCCCGAGGACGCAACATATAATGTTCGCCCGAGCGGATCGGAGCAAGACTCACACGGTCTGTGTTCGTGTCCAATTGGAACATGCACTGCAAATGCGAGTGTCCCACAAAGCACCAAGGCGTTGTGAAATGATCGAAGTTCAAACGCGCCGAAAGCGTGTTCAAGATATATTCCCAAACCGAATCGCGCGGGCTTCCATGCACAATGCTCACATCGCCACGTACCTTCAAGTTGGAAGGTAATGATTTCAAAAAGTCCATGTTCGAGGCGGTGAGTACCTTGTCATGATATTCAAGCGAACGGCGTGCATCACCATTGAACACATCCAGCGGAATTTTTCCGATGGCGGCCATATCATGATTGCCGAGAATACAAACAAGGTTGGGGATATCCCGAATCTCCTCCACCACAGCGTTTGGGTCAGGCCCATACCCAACCATATCCCCCAAGCACCACGTCTCATCCACCGGGCCTGCATCTTTGAGCACGGCCTCTAACGCGGTGTAATTTGCATGAATATCAGATATTACCAAAATGCGCATATCACTCCAACAGCGCCGCAACGCGTTCCACAATGATCTCGGCCGCTTCGGTCTTGCTCATCAAGGATAATAATTCCTTTTGCCCATTGGCAAATAAAAGTGTGATGCGGTTGGTCTCGACAGAGAATCCGGCATCGGCGGCGGAAATGTCGTTTGCGGCGATCAAATCCAGTTTCTTGGATTGTAACTTATTTGAAGCGTTTTCAAGAAGATTCTGGGACTCTGCCGCGAACCCAACCACAACCTGTTTTCGCTTCATTTTGGACCGTAAGCCTGCCACTGCTTTCAAAATATCTTCTGTCGCTTCAAGCTCTATCTGCGGAATACCACTTTCTTTCTTGATCTTATTCTCCGCAATATCTTTTGGACGAAAATCGGCCACTGCCGCGGCCATGATCAACACATCGCTTTCAGGAAATTCCTTCAACACAGCATCCAGCATTTGCTTTGCGGTCTGCACGTGGACGACCATTGTACCAACTGGTGGTGTTAATTTCGTGGGAGTTGTAACCAATGTAACTTCTGCGCCAGCGTCCAATGCGGCTTGAGCGAGAGCATATCCCTGCTTACCAGAAGAGTGATTGGTAATTACGCGGACGGGATCAAGTGGTTCTTGAGTCCCTCCAGCGGTGATTAAAACTTTTTTATTGGCGAGCAGGCCTCGGCGTCCAAGAATGAGGCGGATGTGTCCGATGAGTTCAGATGTTTCGGGCAGACGTCCGATTCCCGTGAGCCCTGACGCGAGATGTCCCTCTGCAGGTTCGATGATGGTTGCATCACGTTTGCGGAGGGTGTCCAGGTTTTCTTGAGTCGCAGGGTGATCGAACATACCACCGTCCATGGCGGGCGCGATGAAGAGCGGAGACGTGGACGCCAACGCTGTCACAGTAAGTAACGTATCCGCCTGTCCGTGCGCGAGTTTGGCAAGCGTGTTGGCGGTGCATGGGGCGATGACAAGCAGGTCGGCATGATGAGCGAGGCTTACATGCAAAACATGCGCTTCATTTCCCCACAAGTCTTTGTCAGTATATGCGCGTCGTCCCGTAACAGATTGAAAGGCGAGCGGCGTGACGAAATTTTGTGCTGAGCTTGTAAGGATCACATCTACTTGTGCGCCAGCCTGCGTGAGTTTGGATGCCAGGTCTACAGCTTTGTATGCGGCAATGGACCCTGTTACGCCTAACACGATATGTTTACCAGAAAGTACTGTCATAGGTTCATTATATACATCTTCACAAAAAACGGCAGTCACTTTTACGGTGACTGCCGTATGTTTAGTATGGAGCCTCTCCTGGCGATCCATACGGGACCTCACGCCAGTTATCTTCGCTATCGGCTACCGTAGGAATAATGCGCTCGATGGAAGAACATTCGTGCAGGTCGAGAGGCAGGTTGTCAAGATAGTTATCTTTCACATCTGTGACATACTGCGCCGCTTTGGGTGTGCCATATGTTGAGATAGTCTCTTGGATGACACTGGGGCCACCCTTGTAAAGGACAAGCACGTCGCGCCCATCTCCGTCACCGACAATGCTGGATGCATCGTCGCCAAGTGAACGACTTTCTGCCGCTGTCAGGATGACAGTGTTGGCAGAGATCGCATACGGTTGTGCGTAAGGGAATTCGCCATCGGCATAGCTTGGCGAGAGGATCAAGGCATATCCTTTTGAAGGGATGATGGTTGAACTCAAAATGAGACTGCCCGCCAGAGGCTTGGCAGGGTTACGTTGGGCCCACGATACGATCTGATCGGGGGAGCCAGTTCCGCCGGTATCGGTAAGCCACCAGCCACTCACGTCCACGGGTTGATCGCCGAAGTTGTAAAGTTCAACATATTCATTCCACTTTTTGAACTCGATACCGCCGCATGGGTTTGCCATCACTTCGCTAATGATGATGGTCGGTTGAGTGGTCACTACAGAAATAGGAATGACGGAAACATCTGTTGGTACAGTATTGTTCCCTGTTGATGCGCTATCGTCCAGCACAATGCATTGATGTGTAATGGGGATCTGTACGCTGGGCGTCCCTGAAGAAATGGTCACTGAAATAGTGACAACTGCCGGTTGAGAAGGAGCCGTGAAGAAAGCATTCAGTCCAGGAGGGGCAAAGGAAATACTTCCTGCGCTTGCTTCCCAACTGACAACCGCATTCGGTGAAATAACGCCATCCAAGGTGAATGGCATTTGCTGGTTGACCTGCATCTTGCAATCCTTGGGCAGGATGGACACTGTGTTCGTGGGCGTTGCTACGTTTCCACAGGCGGCCACGAGGAACAACGAGGCGAAAAGGAGTAAAGCGATTTTGCTTGACATTCGATGCCCCTTTATGGCTTTATAACTTGCACGTTGAGTGAAAACACAGAACTCTGATTACAGAAATCCTGGGAGGCTTGTAGGGTCAACATGCCGACCCCGGGCTCTCCTGACAACTTGACAATGATTTCACAGCCACTGCTTGAGCCGATCGTTTCGAACGTCTCTCCAATGTACTGCCATTTGCAAGAAAGGATGGCATCCTTCTCAAATGGTGCGGCAGTGACGGCAAGAAACTCATCAGGCGATGCTGTGAGTGTATCGTTTGGGCGGTAGATTTGGTCCCGTCCCTGCACGCTGAAATTTACGAGGTTTGGTGGTTGGCAGGCTGGGAAGACGATCACCAACGCGCCGAGTGAGATGCTGAAGATTAAAGCCAATACTCCAAGTGGGATACCGGTAATGAAAGTCCGCACTGTTTCAGATGCCACGATCGGTTTGAACGGCGGGACTTCGATTCCAAGCCGCAGGAGTGCCAAAAGTCCACTGCTGAACACTGCGCTGAAAGCGATTAGAGCTTTTTGTGGGTCAGGGCTTTCACCCAACCATACAATGACCGAACGAGGGAAGAGTAATTGCAAACGCACAGCCATTAATGCCGCCACCCCCAAAACGAACATCAGGCCCAACCCACGGAGAATTTCGAAAGGTTCGCGTTTTCTATTCATAACAATCTCATTACAAGTAACACGGATTATAGTCACCGAGTTAACCGCCATACTTTATAGGGACTTAACAAAAGAACGAATCTTGCAAGTTAGTAAGGTGTATGATGTGAGTTACATCGAAATTGTGCCCGGTATTCGATTTTCGCAGATGGGTTTTGCCCTAAATTGGAACTTGTCTCATGCTGGCACAGAGTCTATAATCAACCCGTTGGGTAACATATGCTGGCATTAGAGGTGCAAAATGAAATTTTCTCACTATGAACTCTATGATTTGATCAATCGTCCTGGCCCACTATGGCTGGCAAATGCGGACTTGAGCGGGGCGAACTTGCGTGGTTTAAACCTGCGAGGGGTCGTTCTAAGTGGAGCCAACCTAACCAGAGCGGTTCTTTCCAGTGCGCAATTGATCGAATCAGATCTGAGCGACGCCAACTTGAGCGAAGCCACCCTGACAGAGATCAATCTCAGTAAAAGTAATATGATGCGCGGAGATTTTACCGGGGCCAGCCTCGAAGGTGCCAACTTAAGCGACACCAACCTGGGTGGCGCCAAATTGGGGCAGGCAAATCTAAGCGACGCCAACTTGCGCGATGCCAACCTGAGAGGCGCAAAACTTATCCGAACCAATTTCAGCCGCGCCAACCTTCAAAGGGCGAACCTGGGCGGCTCTGATATGAGTGATGCCCGTCTGGTGGAAGTGAACTTGAGTGAAGCCAGACTCATCAAGGTGATATTGACTGGGGCCAACCTCAACAAAAGCAATCTGCAAGATGCCGACCTGAGCAAAAGCATCATGACCGGCGCAGACTTGAACAAATGCATCTTGATCCGGGTAGACCTCAGTGAGACGAAACTCTCCAAGGCTGATCTCAACAACGCCAACCTAAGCAATGCCGACCTGAGCAATGCAGATTTGCGCGGAGCCTTTTTATATTCGTCAAATTTAAGCAATGCTAACTTGAGCGGAGCCAATCTTTCCGATGCCGACCTCGGCAAAGCCACCTATACGGCTGAAACCATCTGGCCTGAAGGCTTCAACCCAGTGGAAGCTGAGGCGATTTTAGTTTCGTAAAACCGTTTAGTGAAAAACAACCTCGTACTCGCCCATTACATCCCCGTCATAAGCAAACCTGGCTGAAAAGATCTTTCCCTCCTCGAGCCACGGCAAAAAGATGTGGTCACTTTCCCATAGGTTTAAACTGGTGAGCTTGTCATCGTCCACCCACTCTAGCCTCCCCTCAGGAGAAGATGCGCTCAGTTCCCCCTCAAAATCCTTTGCCGTAAAAACAAAGACGTACCAATCGTTGCCTTTGAAATTCGTGAAGACAAGCAATCCATGATACTGGGGTTTGTGGATGAAAAGCCCCGCCTCTTCCTGGACCTCACGTCTGACACACATCTCAGGCGTTTCCCCCGCCTCGAACTTTCCTCCCAAACCATTCCATTTGCCTTCGTGAATATCGTTGGGTTTCTTGTTGCGGTGGACCATCAAGGTCTTCCCCTCGTGTTTGACGTAACAAAGTGTGGCAAGGATCATATCCATGCATTGTACGTTGGCTTTGAAAAAAGTACCAGCTGCTTATAGGCTAACCTTGCGACGGGAACATCACTTCCAATCCGCGCCAGATATCATCACGCCATGCGGTGTAGTTGTGACCGCCAGAGAACTCACGGTATGTGACGTTGTATCCGTTCTCTTTCAATAAAGCGGACATGCGCCGATTATCTTCCAATAAAAATTCCAGTTTGCCGGCATCCATCCAGATCTGAAGCTCATGTGCGTGTTTGTGGCGCACGAGATCCACAGTTGCAAAGTCGCGACCATCCATTGAAGAGACGCCCGACTGGCTCAATACTTTCCCGAAAATATCCGGCATGCGCAAGCCTGTATATAGGGACATCAATGCACCGGCTGATGCTCCCAGCACACCGTAGGAACTGGGATATTGTTTTATATCTAATAAGTTGAGTTGTTCTTTCGCTACAGGTAGAACGAACTGTTCCACCCAATGGAGTGTGGCATCGGAACAGGCATATTCCACACTGCGCCAGCGTCCGCCACTGGGAAGGAATGCCATCGCGATCGGGCGGATGCGTTTATCGGCGATCAGGTTTGCCACGATGGTGGGAAGTTTCCCGCGCTGAAGATAATCCTGTCCGTCGTAGACAACTAACAATGGGACAGGCTCCTTGACCGGCGGGCGATACAAATAGATGGTGCGCTCGTAATCATCGCGGAGCATGCCTGTATCCACAACATGACTCGTCAACGCGCCGATGGGAATATCTGCGCGGCGCATGGCGAATGGAGATGGCATGGTCTCGGGCATGTAAAAATAATTGTTGCGCCCGCCCAGGCCGTTGTTGACACTTTTTTTATTGAGAGGGTCGAGGAAGTTCTTCTGTGAAACGGGGTCATGGAATGTGTATTCCACATACACATCGCGCGGAAGGCTGAGGGTGCAAGACCAGATCGATTTCGCTGTATCAGGGATCAGTCGAGGAGAGACGCGTTTGAATCGTTTGGGCTCCGAATCCCATTGGTTAAAGTCCCCGATCAGATGTGGCGCGGAGTCGCCCTCCCAAATGAAAACAGCATGGTCGATATCGACAACCGGGTTGCCATCTTTGAATGCGCGTTGGATGAGCGAGTTCGATATGGTGGTTGATTGTGTAGGTCGATCTGTTCGTCTCAAGTTAAATCTTCTCGTTCCACTCCATCGAATTGCAGGATAAAGTCTGCGCCATACGCGAGCGATGGAGTTTGAAATCCTGTTTTGAAGTTGCCATTCAAAATGCGTTTCATGATCTCGATGGTGGTCAATGCAGTGATGCGATAACCTTCAGGGACTCGCAACTTTGCACGCACAACTTGATCTGCGTTACGCATCTCTCCGACCATCAGGTTGAATCCTGTTTCGTTTTGCTTTTTCGTAGGCCCGTGCGGATTCGCCCAACGGATGACCCATTGTAGAATGTTGCGTGCGATTCGGGTATAGAGCAAAGGTCCGATAACGCGTGTTAATTGCAATACAAAAATGGCACTGGGCTTTACTGCGAAATATGTTTCGATGTTCGGCACGCCGGTGCTGTGATATGCAGTGGAGACATCGCCCCATCCGATCGAAACACATTTTGTGGGGCCGCGTCCAAAATCCTGTTCAAGGACTTGCCATGCGGGTGGTACCTGCACGATCTTCCCATCTTTGCGGATACGTCCTTGCCGATGCATGTTCTCGATGCCCGATAGCGCCGTGCCGCGCGAGACTCCACCACCAACACCGCGAATGAACAAACGGAAGTGTGTGGCTGTGGGTAATTGTTGATGCATATATGCCGCGAGACAATCAGATGGGACAATATCAAACCCGCCGCCGGGCATGAGCATGATGTTTGCCTGCTTTGCTTCATCATTCATCTTTGCCAATGCCTCGAAGCCCTCAATCTCTCCACTGATATCCACATAGTGACGCTTCGTGCGAATGCATGCCTCCGCCATCTGACGGAACGTCAACACGAACGGACCGGCGCAATGAAGCACCGCATCCACTTCGAGCAAGGCAGAATCCAATTTGTCTGTTTCATCAAGTGAGAACGCGCGACATTCGAGGTTGTATTGTTCCGCCTGTGCGCGTAATTTCTTTTCATCACGCCCGGCAAGAATGGGGCGCATCCCCTCTTTCGTTGCCAATTCCACAATGAGTTGACCTGTGTATCCATACGAACCGTAGATGAGAAATGTTTTCATAGACTGTCTCTCGCGCTGAGCGGAGCGTAGCGAAGTCGAAGCGCCATGTTTCGTTCAGGCAGAATAAAAAGACCCTGAGGAAATCCTCAGGGTCAATTGTAAGCTACTCGCCTTTGCGTTTCGACAAACGATGGTCGAGTTGCAACACAGCGGTTTCGCGTGCTTCGATCATCTTCAGACTGGCAACGATCTCTGCCGCGTTCTTCTCTTCTTCCACCTGTTCGCTGATGAACCACTGCAACATCACCTGCGCGGGGTAATCCTTTTCCTTCAACGCCAGTTCATACAGCGCATAAATGGATGTGGTCACCTTGGCCTCGTGTGCGGCAATTTCTTCAACCACTTCTAGGTTCGAGGTCCATTCTGTCTTC
Source organism: Candidatus Defluviilinea proxima (assembly GCA_016721115.1). Lineage (NCBI taxonomy): Bacteria > Bacillati > Chloroflexota > Anaerolineae > Anaerolineales > Candidatus Villigracilaceae > Candidatus Defluviilinea > Candidatus Defluviilinea proxima. The sequence goes on along the minus strand of JADKIW010000001.1, from coordinate 853,955 downwards.
GGCGCGTCAATAGCTTTCAGTTGGATACGTCCGCCGCGCTCGAGGATGAAATCATAGAACTTCATCGCGTGCTCGCGTTCCTCGTCCGCTTGGGTGCGCATCCAATTCGCGAAGCCGGGCAGGTTCTTGTCCTCAAAGTACGCCGCCATCGAAAGGTACAGGTACGACGAGAACATTTCCTTGTTGATCTGTTCGTTCATTGCATCTTGCATAGGTTTTCCAATCATGTGAGCCTCCGTTACTTCTATTATATGCATCAGGGTTAGAATTTTATAAGACGAAGGACACCGATCAGGACAATGATCCACGCCAGAATGATGACAGCGACTCCGATATACCCTACGCTTCTTTCTGGACCTTTGGCCTGCTTCGCTTTTTCCCGGGCTTCTTCCAACACCTCAGCAGGGACCAACTTCACAGCCAGCCATAATCCGCCTGGCGTGATGATGAGATCATCGAGATAACCGAGGATGGGAATGAAATCGGGGATTAGGTCAATGGGGCTGAACGTGTGTGCCACCACAAAAAAGATCAAAGCCTTTGCATACCAGGGTGTGCGCGGATCTTTCGCCGCAAGGTACACTGCGAAGGCTTCGTTCTTCAACGCGCGTGCGCGGGATTTTAATTGTTCGAACATGTTCTGTAGGGGCGGGGTTTCCCCGCCCATTATGTTGAATGGCGCACGTGGGGCGAGAAGACCTCGCCCCTACAATCAATGATCAATCTCCAAATACAAATAGATCGTTGATGGATTCGTGATTGAGGTTATGTCGTATCGCATCCGCAAAGACTGGCGCAACGGATAACACGGTTAACTTCGGATGGCGTTTCTCCAGCGGGATGTGGACCGTATCTGTTGTGACGATCTCGGTGATCTCTGGGAGAGCCGCCAGTCTCTCCAGACCTCCACGTGTGAATACGCCGTGTGTGCAGACGACAGTAATATCCTCCACGCCTTCTTCGATCAAGACACGGCTTAATTCGTCAATGGAGCCGCCGGTGGCGATCTCGTCATCATAGATCAATGCACTTTTGTGCCCGTTGACTTGGTTGCCCACCAATCCGCTGATCTTTACCTGTGTATCGGAAATGCGTTCCTTGTTTCCTGCCGCGATCGGCAGATTCAGGCTTTTTGCAAAACGTGCCGCAGACTTGGCTGAGCCCATATCCGGCGCTACGACGATGTGCTTGCTCAGGTCGCGTTTTTCAAGGTGTTCGCTAAAGACCGGGCGAGCGCTTAGCGGATCGGTCGGAACGGAGAAAAAGCCGTGCACTTGAGGCGAGTGAAGCATCATACTCATTACATGCGTAGCTCCGGCGGTCTTCAACAGGTCTGCCACGAGGCGGGCTGTGATGGAAATACGGGCGGCGTCTTTTTTGTCCGAGCGGCCGAATGAATAATAAGGGATGATAGCATGGACTTCTGTGGCCGCGGCGGCGCGCGCAATATCGAGCATCATCAACAGTTCCATCAAATGGTCATTGACCGGTTGTGAAAGCGACTGCACGATATACACACGGCGATAGCGCACTGTGGCGCCAAGCTGGATATAAAGGTTGTCGTTGCTAAAGCGGGTGATGTGGGTGTCATCCAGTGGAACACCAAGATCGCTTGCGATATTTGCGGCAAGTGCTTTGTTTGAACTGCCACTAAAAAAACGGACTTCCTCTGCGGGAATAGAAGAATTTGTCATACATTAATCCTCGTTACAATATTTTTTGGGTAAAGACGTCCCATCTTACACCTACTTCCATGGATTTGAAAGATGATGTTCAATACACTTACGTTAGAGTTTTCCATACTACCATAAATGCAAAGATACATTCATTACGTTGTAAATAATACGGCTACTCCCACAATGGCAAGGACTGTCCCTGCTACTGCCTGCCAGCCAACCTTTTCCTTGAACACAAAATAACTGAACGGCAGGACGATCACCGGCGGCAATGCCATCAATGTGCTGGCCACACCGATCTCTGCATGTTGCACAGCAAGCAGGGATGCCGAGACGCCCAATAACGGTCCTACCACTGCACCAAGCGCGATCAAACCTATGACGCGAGGCTTCTCCCGTAAGACAGTGATGGTTTCCCCGGCCTGACCTTGGATAATGGTCCATGCCCAGGTGAATAGCGTCGCCGCAAACATACGGATGGCATTCGCTTGAAATGGTGAGAATCCATCGAACATTCCTTGTTTCGAAAGGACAAGTCCCACTGCCTGACCAAGACCTGCCAACACACCAAAAAGTACACCGCGTTTGGTGTGTCCATGTGGGGTGCCGGGCGGCTCTGCATGCGACATAACCACCCAACCGATTCCCGCCAATGCAAGGACAATACCTGTGATCTGCAACGCGCTTAAAGTTTCGTGGAAGAAGATCCAGGCGATGACCGAGCCAAAGATGGGAGCCAGGCTCAAAAGTAGACTTCCGAGGCGTGGCCCGACAGAGACAAGCGACTGAAAGTAGAAGGCGTCCCCTAGCGAAAGTCCGATGATGCCGGAGAGCCCAAGCCATATCCAACGTGATGGATCTGCTGAAAATGGCAATGGCTCGCGAAAGAGGATGAGATTCAAGATCAAAAGATAGATCAAAGCAAATAGAAGGCGTGCTCGGTTGGTCACGTGTGAGCCGACCTTGCGCCCGGAGGAGGCGAAGATCAGTGATGTAAAAGCAAAAAAGAACGATGTCGCCAATGCGGCGGCTTCACCGATGAAGTCCATATGGGGAATCCTTTAGTTGAAAAAATACTGGGATGAAAGTTTACTTGAATTTCGGGATCCAACGCGGAACTTGTTTTAAATAACTTTCATAGGTCGCGCCGAATTTCTTTTTGAGAGTCGATTCTTCGTATAGGGTTATAAATAAATGTGTTGCGATGAAAAAGATGAGTGGTGCAACGATCAACGGCAGTGAAGGTGACCAGAGTATCCAGCCGAACAGGCCTGTTAATCCTGCTACATACATTGGGTTGCGGACGTAACGATACAACCCGACAGCCACCAATTCCTTTGGCGGGTCAATGGGAGCGGGTGTGCCTCTCCCGTTGACAAGAAAATTCCAGAAGCACCAAAGCATCCCTACGCTACTGGCGACCCATAACGGGATGGCGAGATAACGGAATGATCCAGTTGCAAACACCTCTACGTCAGTTATTGAAGGCCAGTAAGGGAAATAACCGATCAACAACCCCGGCACAAGAACGAGGAAGAGAACGGATTTTAAGAGTTTCATTCCAGCGTATCTGTTCTTGTCACTTGATATACAAGCACCGCAATCGCCGAGAGGAACCATATCCCGCCGCCCAACCCGATGACCCAGCGCGGGATCACCCAACCGAAAATGTCGATGGGAAAGAACCCGAAATAGATCAAGAGAACGAAGCTGCTCAAAAGAGCGTCCACGGCGCTGACGATGATAAGGAGCTTGCGTTTGTTGATCTTGGAGTCCATTTTGTTTCTATCCAGAATCGTTCTGTGAAACGTCAAATTTCTTGAGTATATCTTTTAGTGTCAACGCAGAGACCTGTGCGAGTAGTCGTTGTCTTTCTGGGCGGGACAGGACAACATTCTCTTCGTTCAGCGCACTTTCAAAAGCCTTCATCATGATTTCGGAAATCTGCTCGTTGACATTTGCTGAAACTTTTTTGTACATGCGCTCTTTCAGGTTTTCATAAGAGCCAGGGACCTGTTGATCGCCGAAAGGATTTTTCATCTCTTTTTCCTGTTCTTTTTGATTTTATTTATCAAAGAAGCATAATCATTGATACTTGACCAGATTAATAAGGATGGTTGATGGGTTTGCCCATAAATAATCCCATAGATTCTGTGAAAGAATGTTAACTTGTTTCGTGTGACTATGATACTGGCTCTTTCTCCAACACGAAGCCCAAAAGGCTTGGATGAATAAATCTCAACAATATCTTCCCAATTTACAGTTAGCTTCTTGAGGAAAAAAGTAGTTTGGATGCCGTCATCATTTGCGCTGATTTCTGGGAACAGATAAGAAAAAAAGACAAAAACACAAGTTGACCATACCCCAAAACCAATAAATTTCCAAAATAAAGTGATGGCTTCTGAAATCTTATTATCAATAAGATGGGAAATGAAGCCGATAAAAGATATCAAGCCTACAATAGCGAACAATAATGAAAAAACAATAAACATCCAATGAGTGAGTTTATATAAAAACTTATAGGTGTATTTTATATTGTTCAACTTTTTACCCTCTTTTCTTCAACCACTTCACCAACTTATCCGCTGACCAGGTATTGATAACGTCATTCTTCGTCAACCCGGCGCGCCTTGCGATGGCAACACCGTAATGAAGCAGATCATAATCCTCTTCAGAGTGAGCATCGGTGTTGATGCTCAATAGCACACCCAACTCTTTTGCGCGGCGGGCGTGGGCATCATCGAGATCGAGGCGATATGGACTGGCACTCATTTCCATTGCCACGCCTGACTTTGCCGCGGCTTGCAGAATGACTTCCATGTCCAAATCCGCGCCTTCGCGGTTGGGGATCTCACGTCCCGTCGGGTGACCGATGATGTCCACGTGTGGATTGTTCACGGCTTTCAACAAACGTTCCGTAATTTTTTCACGTGGCTGGCGTAAACTGGAATGTAACGAAGCTACCACTAGATCGAGCGAAGCCAGAAATTCATCAGGATAATCCAACGAGCCATCGGCTTTGATCTCCACTTCGCTGGAGTGCAAAATAAGGATCTCGTCGCCGAGTTGCTTTTGAATCTTTTTGATCTCCGCCGCCTGTTGCTTATGCCGTTCAATGGATAAGCCGTTCGCCACGCCCAGACTCACCGAATGATCTGAGAACACGATCACTTTCAAGCCGCGTTTGATCGCGGCCTTTGCCATATCAAGCATACTCAACTTGCCATCACTGTAATTCGAGTGCATGTGCAAATTGGACTTGATGTCTTTCACTTCGATCAACTTCGGCAGTTTGCCCGCCTTTGCCAACGCCACTTCATCACGTCCCTCGCGTAGTTCAGGTGGCACCCATTGCAAGCCGAGCGTCTCGTACACTTCCTCTTCGGTCGCGCAGAAAATTTCCTTGCCGCCCTTGACCTTCTTGAACGAATGATCCGAAAGCGACAGTCCTTTATCGAGCGCGAGTTGCCGCAACAACACATTGTGATCCTTCGAGCCCGTTGCATATTGCAACGCCGTCCCAAACTCCTGCGGCGGATGCACCCACACTTGCGCACGGACTCCGTCCGTGAATTCGATGCTGGATTTGAATTCGCCTTTTCCCAATACACGACTCACACCGGGTAGATTGACAACCGCCTCCATGACGGGAGCGGAATCTTTTGCTGCCACTAAAATATCCAAGTCACCGACTGTCGAACGCATCCTTCTTAAACTGCCAGCTGGTTCAGCGGCGACGACTCCCTTCACCTTTTTGAGAGTCTTGACGATCTCCTGTGCAAGTGGATACGCTCGCCCGATGGAAATCCTCCCTGACCTGCGGGATAAGGATGCAATCCCTTCGATGATGGCACTCTCGGACTTGGCGCCCATGCCGGGGAGGTCGCGAAGCTTTCCGTCTTTCGCGGCAGACTCAAGGTCAGAAAGAGCCGTGATGCCCAATGTCTTCCAGATCATCGCGATCTTCTTCGGTCCCATGCCAGGGACGGCAAGCCATCCTGCTAATTCTTCAGGCACTTCCTTTTTGAGCTTTTCCAGAAATTCAAGCTTGCCTGTGTTGAGTAGCTCATCAATTTTTTCTGAAATGGCTTTGCCCACGCCGGGGATATCTTCAAGTTTGCCCTCTTTCCAATATTCGGAGGCTTCACGCCCCAGGCTCATGAGACTTTCGGATGCTTTGCGATACGCAAGTGTTTTGTAAATGATCTCGCCCTTGATCTCGAGCAAGTTACCAATAAGAGTAAATATATCTGCGAGTTGACGGTTGTTCATCATAACGATAATCCTTTCGTTGTGTAGATTATACGCTGAACCTGTATGCTCTTTAGTTCATGTTCAGTTTACAAAAGTAAAGTATGATTTTGTTGGAAAAGAATTTTATGAGCAAGATATTAATTGTAGACGATGATGCCCATATCCGTGAATTGGTGCGGGTCTTTTTACGGAATGATGGCTTTGAGATCTTTGAAGCCGCAGATGGCGTGGAAGCGCTGTCCATTTTGGATTCCACCAAAGCGGACTTGGCTGTCATTGACATCATGATGCCCAAAATGGACGGTTGGGAATTGTGTCAGGAGATCAAAGCCAGTTTTGATATTCCCGTTTTGATGTTGACCGCCAAAGGCGAGACCAGCCAAAAATTGAAGGGATTCCAACTCGGCACGGACGATTATTTGGTCAAACCATTCGAGCCGTTGGAGATGGTGGCGCGTGTCAAAGCCTTGTTGAAGCGATACAAGATCGAAGCATCGCAAACAGTCCGTCTGGGCGAAGTGATGTTGGATCAAAAAAGTTATCAGGCCGTTGTGGATGGTGAAAATATAACACTGCCGCTCAAAGAATTTGATTTACTGTTCAAGTTGGCGAGTTACCCTGGGCGCACTTTTTCACGTGAGCAATTGATCGAAGATATTTGGGGCTATGAATTTCACGGCAACGACCGCACATTGGACGTGCATATTTATCGTTTGCGTGAACGGTTTCCTGAAGAGAAATATTCTTTCAAGATCGCCACCATTCGTGGTCTCGGATATCGCCTGGAGGTAGCTGCGTGAAAAGAAGTCCGAAGCAACGTTTCTTGGGGTTTCTCTGGTTCCTTTTTGTGCTGACGTTTGTCAGTGTTATGGTGACAGTTACCTTTTTTCTGACTGGCTATGTTTACACATTGCTTCACTGGCAGGCTCCTCCATTATTTATTCAGATCGCCAACACGCTGTTAGGCTTATTTTTTGCTGGCTTGCTATTTGGGATTGTCGGTAAGTTTGCTCGTGTACGCGGTTGGTTCCCAGAGATGAATATCTTTGCTCCCATTCTTGATGCACTCGAACGAATTACCCGTGGCGATTTCAGCGTACGTTTGTCACCCGATGAAGCAAGAGATAATCCCATGATGAGTAAATTGACAGATAGCGTAAATAAAATGGCAAGCGAACTTCACCAATGGGAAAGCACGCGACAGGAATTCATCTCCAATGTGTCGCATGAGATCCAATCGCCACTCACATCCATTCGTGGGTTTGCGAAAGCATTGGAAAACGATGAACTGACTATCGAAGAGCGTCATCATTATCTCAACATCATCGAAGATGAAAGTATGCGTCTCTCGCGTATCACAGAAGATTTGCTCAAGATGGCTTCTTTAGAATCAGATCATCTTGAGTTTGAGCCGAAGACATATCGTTTGGATAAACAACTTCGAAGTCTGATCCTTGTCTGCGAACCGCAATGGAGCGAAAAATCCATTCAAATGGACGTCTCTCTCGACGAGTTGGAGATCATAGCCGATGAAGACCTGCTCAGCCAGGTGTGGATCAACCTCCTGCACAACGCGATCAAATTCACGCCGCAGGCTGGTTTTATCAAAGTGACCTTATCTCCCCGTGACTCTTTTGCCGAAATCCGAATCTCTGATAATGGCATCGGCATTTCCGAAGAAGACCGCGAACGCATCTTCGAGCGTTTCTATAAAGCTGATAAATCTCGCACGCGTGCCAGTGGCGGCAGTGGACTTGGACTTTCCATCGTCAAAAAGATAGTTGACCTGCACAATGGGACGATTAAAGTAGAAAGCGAGCAAGATAAAGGAACAACCTTTATTGTCAATTTACCACAGACACATATATAACAAATATAAAGAGTTGACCGAATAAAAGTCAGAACGACCTCGTTGAATAAATATAACGAGGTCGTTTTTTTCTTCTCTGTCAATTCACACTCAGTTTACAGAGACATTTTATGATGTACGAAGAATAATAAATATGCTCGTAAGCAAAGTCTCTGAAAGGAATTTTATAAAATGGAAAATCGTTCCAACCATCGTGGACGTGAACGTCACCCGATGTTCAATCAAGAAGAACAGACAATATCTTTCAAGGAGATCAACTGGAAGCGTCTGCTTGGTTATTTAACTCCCTATTGGGGCAAAATGGGGCTGGCTCTGCTGGCGTTACTGGCTTCCAGCGGATTTGGTCTCGCCTTCCCGTTGGTGATCGTGCGCCTACTGGATTCCGTGACTCAAGCCAAAACGTTTGGCCCGCTCAATAATCTGGCGCTGTTGTTGATCGGTATATTTTTGTTGCAAGCGCTGTTTACATCCGTGCAATCATATTTGCTCTCGTACGTTGGCGAGCATATCGTCTATGACTTGCGCACATCGCTGTACGCGCAATTGCAAAAACTCTCGCTCAGTTTTTACTCGTCACGCCGCGTGGGAGATATCGTCTCGCGCCTCTCCAGCGATGTAACGCAAATGCGCACAATGTTAACCGGCAATCTGACTGGTTTTCTTAGCCAGGTAGTAGCTCTGATCGGTTCCATCATTATTGTATTGACGATGAATACACGTCTTACGCTCTTTATCCTTGCGCTGGTCCCTGTGTTGATCGTGGTCGCTGGTGTGTTTGGCAGTCGTTTGCAAAAAGCCAGTACCACCATTCAAGATGAATTAGCCGATTCAACCGTCGTTGCCGAAGAAGGTTTACAAGGCATTCGCGTCGTAAAAAGTTTTGGGCGTGAAACCTACGAAGTCAATCGCTATAGCAATGCCATGGAAAAAACTTTCAAGGCTTCCTTGCGCATGGCAGTATATAGTTCCGCCTTTCAAGCCTTGATGATGTTCCTCGGTTTCAGTACCATTGCCGCCATCATGTGGTACGGCGGGCGTGAAGTCATCTCGGGTCATCTCACGCTGGCGATGATCACTGGCTTTCTCATGTACGGCATTTCCATCGCCGCCAGTCTCGGTGGGATGGCGGGGCTCTATGCCCAACTTCGTTCTGCGATCGGTGGTGTACAGCGCGTCTTCGAAATTCTCGATACCACACCTGCGATCCAGGATGAACCGAATGCGACAGTCATGCCGCCTGCGTTGGGTCACATCAGTTTTGAAGATGTCTCGTTTACCTATGATGGACAAGCACACGTCTTGCATAACGTTTCATTGGATGTCAAAGCCGGTGAGATACTTGCGCTGGTTGGACCCAGCGGCGCAGGTAAGAGCACTATCTTCAATCTGATCCCGCGCTTCTACGACCCGACCGATGGGCTGATCCGTCTCGATGGGCTGGATCTCCGCTCAGTAACTCAGCAAAGTTTGCGCGAACAAATTGGTATCGTCCCGCAAGAGACGATCTTGTTCGGCGGCACGATCCGCGAAAATATTTTGTACGGTCGCTTGGATGCCACCGAAGAAGAAATGATCGAAGCCGCCAAAGCTGCAAACGCCCATGAATTCATCATGGCATTCCCGAAGCAATACGAAACCATCGTCGGTGAGCGCGGCATGAATCTCAGCGGCGGACAACGTCAACGCATTGCGATTGCGCGTGCCATTCTCAAAGACCCCGCCATTCTTTTATTGGATGAAGCGACCAGTTCACTCGATAACGAATCAGAAGGTCTGGTGCAAGAAGCGTTGGATCGTCTCATGCAGAACCGCACGACAGTCATTGTGGCGCATCGCCTGAGCACGATCAAAGTCGCGCATCGTATCGCAGTCTTGGACAAAGGCCGCATCGTGGAATTGGGGACGCATGATGAATTGATGGAACTCAACGGGCTGTACGCGAAGCTCTACTCCATGCAATTCCGTGACCCTGAAGAAGAACTCTCGACACTAAAAGCGAAAGAATCTGTGTCACAAAGTCGGTATGAAGAAGAAAAAGCCCAAAAAAGACCAACAGGACTTCTCAGCACCATTTTTGGTGGAGACTAACAAGAAGAACTCCCGACATAAACTGTCGGGAGTTCTTCTATATCAATTTGCGGCTAGTACTTTTTCTGGCACATCCAAAGTTTTCAGCTTTCGCATCTCGGGGAAGAGACGTGCAATCGTCAGCACTACAACGATCGTACCGATGCCTCCGAATACTACAGCACCGACAGGTCCCAGTAACGATGCGGCTACACCCGATTCGAATGCACCTAGTTCATTGGATACGCCAATGAAAATACTGTTGACCGATGAGATGCGTCCGCGCATGTGATCGGGGGTATGAGTCAACAACAGCGTGCCGCGAATGACAACGCTGATGTTATCCAACGCGCCGAGGCTGGCGAGCATGAGTACCGAGAGCCAGATCGATTTGGAAAGCCCGAATACAATGGTTGCGATCCCAAAGCCTGCAACTGCGTACAACAATGTTTTGCCTGCCTGCTTCATCGGTGGGACGTGGGCAATGACAAACGCCATAAGGAGCGCACCAGCAGATGGCGCGGCGCGCATAATGCCATATCCCAGTGAACCGACCTTGAGGATATCCGTTGCGTACACAGGGAGTAACGCGACTGCACCGCCGAACAACACAGCAAACATATCCAGTGTGATCGCGGCGAGGATCACCTTTGTGTCACGCATGAATTTGAGACCTTCGGTCAGGGATTTCAACGTGGCTGATTTTTCTGCCAATGCCAGATTACGTCCCTTGATCATGGACAATAAAATCACAAAGATGATGGCCGCAGATGCGGCGAAGATGTAGATAAATGTCACAGCGTTGAAAAAACCAATTAAGACGCCTGCAAGCATAGGGCCAGTGACCGATGCGGCATGCCAGGCACTGGTATTCCATGTAGCGGCGCTGGCAAACAGATGTGGCGGAACTGTCTCGGGGACGAGAGTCGAAGAGGCTGGTTCATGAAAGGCACGCGCAACGCCGATCACAAACAGAAGCGTATAGATCAAGTACAACGGTCCTGCGGTATAAGAAAGCCAACCCAAGCCTAAAACACATAACGCGATAATGATTTCTGTAGTGACGACAATACGCCTGCGGTTGTATTGGTCTGCTACATGGCCTGCGGGAAGTGAAAGCAAAATGACGGGGATAACCTGTACCAACCCCACCATGCCGAGTGCGAGTTCTTGATTTGTGCGAATCCATATCTCCCAACTGATGGCAGCTGTGAGCATTTCGTTGCCGAACGCTGTGATAAAGCGACCAATAAGCAATAACCGATAATCTCTGTGGCGCAGAGCCGCGTAAGGATCGTGCCGTGTGTTCGATGACATATATACCTGTTCTCTATGGGATGCTGTATGATACCATTCTCGCATGGAACATACTGACCACGTTGAACTTTTGCGTCCTGCGAATTTATCACAAGGTATTTATGCGGACTTCGGCGCGGGAAGCGGCGCATTTACCCTGGCACTGCGTGAATTGGTTGGACTCGACTCAACCATCTATGCCATCGACAAAGACCGCTCCTCCCTCAAGGAATTGGAAGCCAATCACCGTGCCCGCTTCAATACGACCCGCAACCTGATCCTGCTCAAAGATGACTTTTCCCTCTCTCAAAGCATGCCTCTGCTTGATGGCATTGTGATGGCGAATTCCCTGCACTTCTTCAAGGACAAGGAAAAGATCCTCCGCCACGTGCGCGCACACCTCAAGCCCAATGGCGCGTTGTTGTTGGTCGAATACAACGTGGATGTGGGCAATATGTGGGTCCCTTACCCGATCTCGTTCAATGTCTGCCGTGTATTGGTGAAACGCGTAGGCTTTACGGAGCCAAAATTGTTGGCGAAAACACCGTCACGTTTTTTGAACGAGTTCTATTCTGCAGTAGCCTATCGGGAACAGAAATGAAATTTTTCTGCCCTTGAAATTGGTGTAATATTCTATTCAGAGAAAACCACCGTGCCAAAACCATCCACTTCTCCCATATTCAATTCTGAGATTTACACAAAGATCATTCTGAACGATCTGGTCGTTTATTCCGTCTATACCCTCCACAAGCAGGGACTTGAGATCTCATCCGAAGATATCATCGCTACCTGTTTTGCCTTGTTCCCCAAGCGCTTCTCGATGCGGAAGTATCCGCAGTATCCTGATTCGGGCATCGTCAGCAGGCGTTGGAGCGACTGCAAAAGCAAAGGCTATTTGAAAGGCAATGCCAGCCAGGGATTTGAGCTAACTGCCAGAGGCATCAAGCGTGCTGAGAAAGTAGAGAAGTCACTCGGTGAACCGCTGAAACCTGTCCGCGTGGAAAAGGTAAAAGTGGAGAAACCAGATGCTTCTGAGAAAGAAGCGGTTCATCCTGAACTCAAAGCACATGCGAAGAAGTACGTCCGCTCGATAGAAATGTCTGATGCATACAAACATTTCAAGAAGGGCGAACCGTTCAACGAGTTCGATTTCAGGAGCATGTTGCTCTGCACCATGGAATCCCCGTCAACGACTCTCGCACGGAATTTGAATCAATTCAAAGAATACGTGGACATCCACAACCGCAAAGATTTATCGTCCTTCTTGGAATTTTGTGAAAGTAAGTTTTCAAGCTTGCTTGGTATAGCGTCACAACAAGTTGAAAAGAAATCTTCAAAGACTAAAAAGTAATCTCTAACCACGGAGACACGACACTTGCACCGCACTGCGTTTGGTGCAGTGCAGGTGAGGCACTGAGAAAATAAAAAACTCCGTGTCTCTGTGTCTCAGTGGTTCAAAAAAGAAAGGTATGAATGTCAATCAGCCGCAAACTCCAATATGCTGACAGGGTCGCCCTGCAACAGGCGGATCAAGCGATCCGCAAGGATGTTTTGCGCGCCTTGGTTGAGATCATCACCAACAGCAACGATAGCTACTCCCGTCTCGAAGATAAGGGACACAAAGTTGGCGGTGAGATCATGATCGACGTTTGGAGAAAGCACAAGAACTCCATCATCCGTGTGCGTGACTTCGCTGAAGGCATGGACGACAAGCGCATGGACAAAGTCGTTGGCACGTATGGCGAAGCGACCAGCGGCATGAAAGAGGATTTGCATGTGCGTGGCATGTGGGGGCGTGGACTCAAAGATGCCATTTTTGGTTTGGGTTATGGCTACGTCATTTCGATACGAGATGAAATACTCTATCGCAGTTCACTGCTCCTCAAAGAAGGTGTGCCCACGTTCGATCTTGATGAGCCCACACCTGTCACAGAAGAACTTAGAACCAAATATGGAATCCCCGAAGGCAATGGAACCGTCATCGAGATCGTTGTCTCACGCGAAGATGTAAAGATCCCGCAGTTCGAGAACATGCGCAATTATTTGCAACGACATTTCGAATTGCGTACCATCATGGCGAACCAATCGCGCCTCATCATCCTGCGTCATCTCATGGGCGTCGATAAGGTCAAAGATGAACACGTCCTTTCGTATAAGCCGCCCAAAGGTGAGATGGTTCTCGATGAACGTTTTGAGATCGAGGGCTATCCTGCTTCGGCGCATTTGCAATTACTAAGATCAAATATTCAACTTTCCACGCGCGGCGAAGAGGGCGATTACGCCGATGCGGGTCTACTCGTTATCAGTCAGGGCACGGTCATATCGCTGACCATGCTCAAATTTGAGAATGATCCGTATGCGTCCTTTTTCTACGGCTCACTCGAATGCGATTATCTCCACGATCTCCTCAAAAAAGACGAGCCCGTCCTCACCGCAACTCGTGACGGCATCAACTGGTCATTGCCGTTTGCCAAAGCGTTGAAGCAGGCTGTCGAAAGCCGTATCGAACCTCTCGTCCAGATCGAACGTGAGCATGCCGTCCAGGATGAGCAGATCAAACTCGATAAGCAACTGCGCAAGAAACTCGATAAGACCGTCCGTGAATTGAACGTGATCGCATCTTCTGAATTAAGTGAGAGACGCACATCAGATGGAAAACCAGAACCGCCTCCTTCTGGACTTGAGTTTGCTCCCGTCCGAGCATATGTGCAAACGGGACAGATGGTCACACTTACTTTAAGAGCGCATCTCTCCGAAAAGATTCACGATGGCGCAAAGGTCTTTGTCGTATCGAACAACCCTGAAGTGGACGTGTTGACTCCCAAGGTCAAGATCGAAGCGACGGAAGAGCATCCGCATATTGGGTTTGCCAAGATCCAAGTGGAAGGGAAACAAGTGGGCAACGAGGGCATCGTGACCGCTTATTTAGGTGACCAAAAAGCGCAAGCGGTGGTGCAGGTTCGTTCACGCAAAGAGGAAGTGGAAGAGACGCAACCCCGCAAACATCACGGACTCTTCACCGACATCCGCTTCGACGATCGCATGGATCCACGTCAACGTGTGTATCTGGATCGAGTCAACTCAACGATCGTGGTCGCCACTGCCGCTCCATCCGTGAAGCGCTATCTCGATGGTTCCCATCGCCTCGACACATCCACGCAGGGACAAGTGCTACTCGCCGAATTGATTACCGAAGCCGTCTGCCGTGAGATCGCCCGTCAAGGCGTCGAAAGCGGAAAGTTCCTCGCCCCCGAAGGCTCCGAAGCCGACGCGATCCAAAGTCACTTCATTCGGTTACAGAACCGCTATGCTCATTTGATCCATGATGTGATCGTGACGAAGGAATAATTAGTATAGGGGCACGACTGTCCTCTAAATCGCGCAGAGTCCTACTTGTCGGGTGCACACGGTGTTAGGTGTTTTTTGAATTTACAAGGCATCGTTGCCAAACGGAAAGGAAATCTTTTTGAACTTTTTCCCCTTTTTCGTCAACAACCGCCTTCGCAACAGAATAAAGCGCCATTTCTATTTCGGCAAAGGCTTTGCTCACGGTTATGTGTGGATTGCAGAACTCGATGAAGCTTTTACCTACCCAGGAATGCGTATATAACTCATAAAAAATGCCATTTAGACCGATTTCCTTTTGACCTTGAATATCGAAGAGGTGTAAATGCTGAAGAGATTCAACGAAGGGGTCTATCCAATTTCCAGCCAGTTCTATTTGAATTATGGAGGTTGAGAAATCATCAAGGGACAAACATAAGCCGAACGCAACTTGATAGTGTGAACCATAGTGTACGACTGTGATTCTGGCGGGCAATTGGAACTCAAGCGAATGGGTATCTGGAATGATATTTGCTGCCCAGATATCAACGGGATCAGATTCGTCTTTCCTCAGTAGCTCGACAGCATTCCAATTTTTTAGATCTACTGCAAGGTCTGTGCAGATCGCTAAAATTTCTACTCGAGCAATCGACTTTGCTGCCTCCATTTTTCCAAAATCCGTATCAATTTTTCTTATGTCAATTTCTTCCAAAATCTCAAGACCATTTGGAAGTTCTTCCACGAGGGAAAGAGCTTTTTGCAGTCTGGCAGATTGCATCCTCGTTTGGCTCAATTTTAGATAATCTTGTATCTGGCTTCTGATTTTTGGCAAGAGACTGAGTCGATGACGTATCATTTCGTCTACACGTTTGCGCATGGACTCACGATCTACTTGTACTTTGTCATCATCCATAATTCACTCTTTTGTGCAATGAAACGCCTAACTACCCCATATGGGGTGTTATACAGAATTATTCTACATAACAACTTATGTACAGATTATATGACTGTATATTCCAAAGAGCAAACAAGTACCCAATTGGCGCTCAAAACATATTATCGTGCCTTTGTATTATTTAACGGTCAACCAAACCCCGAACAAAACAACAGCCAGTCCGATGATTCGTGTCACATCCAATGGACGAACAGCCGCATCCAGAATGCCGTAGTGATCGATCACCGCACCTGCAAGGACTTGTCCCGCGACAATCGTTGTAACCGCTGCCGCCACGCCCACACGCGGGATCATATAACTGATCGCCGCAATCACGACCAAACCGAATATCCCTGCACCGAGCGTATACCATGGCGCACTCCGCCATTGACTCAATTTCCCACCGCTATAGATCAACAATGGGACCAACGCAATCAACGCCCCGCCAATATGAACAATGAAGATGCTTTCGAAGATTCCCAGTCGCTGTGTGAGCATGCTTGCCATCGGGCTTTGCAGTCCCACTGCGATTCCGCCCGCCAAACCGATCAGAATGATGAGGATGATTGATTCCATGTTGTTGTCCTTTGTTTTTATTTGATGATACCTGATTTATGGAAAACAAAAAATCCGAGGCCAAAGCCTCGGATTTTTCAGTAAGGAACCTGCCCTCCTCCAGACGGTTTCCTCATTTTTATGTAAAGTAGGGTCGCCCCTACTTGATCAACGGCGTGACGTACTTCTCCAACATCGCCTTGCTGATCTCGCCTGTCCACGCATAACGGACGGTCCCAGTGCGGTCGATCACGTACGAGTTGGGGAGAGTCCCATTGCCGAAAGCTTTCAGTGAAGCGCTGTTCGGATCAAGCCAAACGGGGAAGGTCATTTCAAAACTTTTGACGAACGGTGTTACCTCTTCCAATGGCTCGCCTGCTTCCACGGCGATGACGGAGAAACCGTCAGCTGTATGTTCATTGTGATACGCCACAAGAGTTGGCATCTCTGCTTTGCAGGGTGGACACCACGTTGCCCAATTGTTGACCAACACGACACTGCCAAGATAATCTGTCAATCTTTCGGTCTTGCCCTCAATATTTTGCAAGGACAATTCTGGCGCCGCATAGTTGACTTTCATCGGTACGACAGAATTGAGCGATTCCGTATTACTTTCCGCTTTTGGTAAAGCCGCGAGTAGAACAGCAAAGCCGATCAGTAACAGCCCCACTGCAATGGGCGCGACGGGAAATTGATTTTGTCCTTTGCGGCGATATTTCTTCTTTGGCTGTGTCATGTCAACGCCTTAATTTCTTTGGACACGGAAGACACGGACTTTACGGATCTTTCCGTCACTTTAAAAAATTCCGTGTTCTCCGCGTAATCCGTGTCCCAAAAATTAATTCTGTAACGCCTTCATGATCTCTGCAACAAGATTCTGCTCAGGGACTGCACCCACGACCATGCCTTTGCCTGCATTGATGACAGTCTGCGGTACGCCACGGACGTTGAACTGGTTGGCCAATTCTGGGAACTCAGTCGCTTCGACGCCTTCAGCGGTAATCATCTGCGGATTTTCCATCGCCATCTGATGTGCCAACAACACCGCACGCGGACAGTATGGACACGTCGGTGTGACGAATACCTGTAAATGCAGTGGCTGTGTGAGATTCTTCAAGAACTCACGTGTCTTTGCATCAAGGCCTGACTCCCGCTTCGAAACAATGATGATGTCATTGATAAGTGTGCTGAATTCGTGTCCCGAAGGAATACCCGAGAATTGGATACCGAGATTCTTTACTTCGGCATTGTCCTTTGCGGCAATGACGATGCCAGGCGCGTTGATCACATTGAATTGACCAGCCACATCTGCGTTCTCTTGCATGTCATATACACTCAGTTCGAGCTTGTCGTTGAGCGCGATCACTTCTTCGAGAAGTTGCCTGGTCTCGTTGCAATAGTCACAGTTATCTTTTGAGCCGAAGAACAAGATCTGTACAGGTTCTTTGACTCCTGCGAAAGCTTCTTCGATCTGTTTAACGATCTGGTCGTTGAGCACTTTTTCCATGTTTTATCTTCCTTTACCTGTAAATATGACAATCTTTATGGTTAGGCGGGTTCGACAACCTTGGTGGTCACTTCGAATTTGGGCGGGTTCTCAAGCGTCTTTTTCACTTTGCATAATTCCGCTGTGCGGACCAGCGCATCGTAATACTGTGACGGGAACGTGGATGGAACCTGGATCTCGAGATCGATCTTTTCCATCATGCCGTGAGCGCCCGCATGATTGCGTTGCACAATGTGAATGCCTTCTGTGGGCAGATTGCGTTGTTTGCAGAACCCTAGAACATAAATGCCTGCGCACGTGCCAATGGATGCGAGGAATACCTCAAAGGGCATCGGTGCAGAGTCAACGGGTGGTTGGTCGGTGGCGATGGTGTGACCGCGGAAGTGTGCGTCCACGCGGGAGCCGCCGGGGAAGTCTATGATCATTTCCATGTGATTTATTTCTCCTTGTTGTTTCATCTGGTGGTTGACCGCAAGCAGTCGAAACCACATTGTTTTGCTGTTTACATCCTTTGGATGCACAGAGTTCGAAAAAGTTGCAAGATTTACAAGTAATGGATGTATACTTTGCAAACGTGTACGGTGTTGGGTAGGGGCGCGGTCTTCGCGCCCCATATCAAGATCACCTTGTATAAGCAAAGCAAATCTTGTTATTTCAGTTACAGGGCGGGGAGACCCGCCCCTACGGAAAACACTTTGCAACTTTTTGACCTGGACTGCATCTAATGAACAAGACAATGTCGACTGAAATTTCACTGGAAGCCCTCATCGCTGGAGACCGCGCCGAATTTGCTCGGCTTGTGGACGCATATTCCAGTCCCATTTATCGGCTTGGCTTGCGCATGCTCGGTAACCCGCAGGATGCCGAAGATGTCCTTCAGAACACGTTCATCAATGCACTCACCCATATCCAAAAGTTTGAAGGCCGCTCCAGTCTGGCCACATGGCTGTACCGCATCGCATCGAACGAAGCGCTGATGTTGATCCGCAAGAAAAGGCCTGAGATTAATCTGGATGATGTCGAGGGCGGGGATGAGGATGAAGATCTGCGACCAACCCAATTTGTCGATTGGAGCGCTCTTCCAGAGGATGAATTGCTTTCAGGCGAAGGAAAAAAATTCCTCGATGAAGCGATCGGCACGTTGCCCGAATCCATGCGCATTGTTTTTCTCTTGCGCGATGTCGAGGGCTTATCCATCAAAGAGACCGCCGACGCGTTGAATCTGAGCGAGACTAATGTCAAGACCCGCTTGTTGCGTGCGCGTGTGTACCTGCGCGAACAATTATCTTTTTATTATGGCGACCGTTTATCAGTGAGGAACGAGAATGAGTGAACACATCCACAAGAATTGTAAAGAGTTGTTGGGATCATTGTCATCGTATATCGATGGCGATCTCAGCCCCGATCTTTGTGACGAACTCGAAAAGCATCTTGCAGGATGCACCGATTGTCAGGTCGTTTTGAACACCACCAAGCGGACCATTGACCTCGTGCATGCTCCCATCGAAAAGCCTGACCTGCCCGATGACGTGCGCGAACGCCTCTTCAAACGTCTCAATCTTGATAATTACCTGGCTCCTAAACCCAAATAGTTTTCTACACTACATCCTCGTCCTGAGCGCAGTCGAAGGACGCTCAGGACAGCAGTGACAAGGACATCATGGCATCTGACACCGTACAACTCAATTGGAATCCCGAAGAACAATTCGTTCTCAGCGACAAAGAAAATTACAAGATCAAGATGAAGCGACCCGGCGGCGTCAAACCATCGGACATGCTTGCGATGGCATTGATCGGTTGTTCATCAGTGGATGTGGTCGAGATCCTTCAAAAGCAACGGCAGGATTTACGCGAACTCAAAGTGACTGCCGAAAGCACACAGGACGATACCCCCACCCTGGCGTTTTCGCAAGATACACCTCCATTATCAAGCCATCGGCAAAGGCATTGACCTTGATAAACTCGCCAAAGCGATACGGGTCAGCGAAGAGAAATACTGCTCGGTCTATGCCACGCTCAAAGATGCGATCGAGATCACGCACGATTTTGAAGTGATGGAACCGTAATTGAGAATCAAAAACTCCGAAGCCTACACTTCGGAGTTTTGTTTTAGCAACTTTACTTCTTCGTCGAAAATCCCTTGCCAGACCAAACCATCATCCCGCCGTTCATATTGATCGCGTTATAACCAGCGCTCACAAGCATCTTCGTTGCAGACCTGCTGCGGCTTCCCGAAGCACAAACGCAGACGATCTCCTTATCCTTGGGTAATTCGTTCATGCGTTCTTTCAACTCTCCAAGTGGAATTAACTTCGCGTTGATAATGTGACCCGTCCGAAACTCTTCAGGCTGACGAACATCCACCACGAACGGGCGTTTCGGTGACTTCAACTTCTCGTTCAACTCATCTGCACTCACAGATGGCAGGGGCGCTCCAAACAAAGATTGTAATAAGCTCATTTTGATCTCTCCATGTAAATTGATGTTAGTTGTTAGATGCAGAGATGTGAAAAAAGTTGCACCTGTAATGCCCCGCTTTTGTTTACTTCTTCAACTTCCTCGCCCGCCGTTTTTCTCTACCCTTCTTCATCAACTTCTCGATCCATGCCACGAACGGTTCAGCAGGCAAGTACTCAATTAACGCAAATTTCTCTAGCCCACGCGATTCCAACACGGCGTTCGCGGCTTCGATGCCAGTTAAACATGCCCGTTCCAAAAAGAATGCGGGCGCGGGATGACGCACCCAATCACCGGCACAAAACAAATTCTTCCACGGCGTCACGATCCCCAAATATTTTTCCTTCGGGCCAACTTGCGGCAGTGTATGCACCTCGGCGTTCCTCTGCAAGTGCTGGCTCACACGATGACCGCGCAATTCAGGGAACGCCTGTTGCACATCGCCGATTGCCTGCGCAAGCAACGTGGCATCGGGCAATGCCAGCACCTCAGGCGGGCCGTACACATGCACCTCGATTGTGCTTCCACCTGTCTCACGCGCCCAACGCCGATACGGGTCATACAAACGGTCGAGCCAAAAATAATTGTGCACAGTGAAATTGCCTGTGAAGATTCCTGCCTCTGCACTTTTCTTTGGCTTGGCATCGAACCACAAACGGATCACCGCGTTCGCCAGCGCGCGCGGAAAAAATAATTCATCCACGCTTTCACCAAAACTTGCGCCCAGGATTTTCTTTGCATTATTTGGATCGGTTGCCAGGATGACATCATCCACCAAAGCGGACTCTTCGCCCTCGGCCATTTCCCACTCAACCAGCCATTTCTCATCCCGCCTTTCAACCCGCTTCACACGTGACCCAAGCCTGACTCCGCCTCCGAGTTGTTTTATCTTCTCTGCCAGCGGTTCACAGACGCTTGTCCCGCCATCTTCAGGGAGATAAGAAAACATCCACGCATCGCGGCGCATCAACGTGTAGAAACGCAGAAAGGCAATAAACCCTGAAATGGATACTTCATTCGGATGGCTTGAAAGTCCGTTGCGGGCCAGGCCGAGGAAAAAGGCTTTGAGCGCAGGCGACCATTTGATCGTCACGTCGCTGAGCATGATCCCTTCCATCGGTTGATTCTCTGCGAACGGATCGATGCCCACAGCCATGATCAACCCTGACCATACATCGAACAATGCCGCCCAATCACGCAGGTCAAGCATCCACAAGAATTTTCCACGTAGGAACAATTGCAAATAATGGAACGGCGCAGGGATGAACGAACGCCGTATCGCAGAACCGACAGGCGCCATGCCCATGAACGATTCGTCTTTGTAGATCCAATTTTCTTCCTGCGCAGGGACAAACACGGGACGCAAATTATGCCGCGCCAGCATCGCTTGCAAATTACGATATTGTGACCAGATGCCATGCACGCCATGTTCGAGACGAAAAGAATGATTCCCAACTTGGATCGTTTCGCCGCCTGCCAACCTACCGCCTATGAACTTCTCATCCGCTTCGAGAATGAGTGGTGTGAGTCCGCGCTCGGCAAGGTGCAATGCCGCACTGAGTCCCGCCACGCCTCCGCCGATGATGATGACATCAGGATTATTCATTGAGAAACCCTTTAAACACTAAGGACACGAAGTACACAAAGGAAGGAAAAAGGCGAGAGCCTTCAAACCTTTCTCCTTCGTGACCGTTGTGCCCTTTGTGGTTAATTCTCTTACCCTGGAACATAAGCAATAAGTTCGTTCCCGCGTACTTTCTCGGATAGATATTCAAACGGATGTGCCTGCATGAGCGATGGCTCCGCGTAGCACTGTTGAAAACAGGAGACGCATGAGGTCGGTGCTTCGCCGTATCTTTTCTTTGAGATCGTCCACGCTTCATCCCATGTGTTGACACTCAGCAAGTTGACCGCACGTCCGCCTTGTTCGCCGCCAGCTTTTTCCATCGGGCGGCAGGGATAGGCCAGCCAGCCGTCGGGCATGATGCGCGGGACGAGGGTGGGATAACATTCATAGGGAGTCTGGTCGAGCAGTGACTTGAAGTAAGAGTAACTGCCAACGATCGGCGCACCTTGTTCCTTTAGCTCAATAACCTTTTCAATAAATGCACGATACGCAGGCGATGTGACCAGTTCATAACGCGGTAAGTTGTTGACTGACTGTGGCGAGAACGAAATGTGCGCGTTGTTCTCGGTGCAGAACACGATGAGCTTGTCCATGCTGGGCAAGGTCTCAGGTGTGATGACCGCGTTGAGGATGAGCTTGAAGTTATATTCTTTTTGCAGGGACGCGGCTTCGCGCGCATTGGCAATGACAGTCTCTGCATAGGCATCGGGCACGCTGACCATACTGAGCGCTTGCGGGTCGGTTGAGTCGAGGCTGATGATCAAGTTATCCAACAGGGTTAGAAGGTTGGAAGGTTTGAAGGTTGGACCGTTTGAATGTGCCAACTTGTCAACTTTCAAACGTTCCGATAATAACGTCCCATTCGTGATTAAGCTTATGTCTTTGAACTTCAGATCCTGTCGTGCATACTGTAGCAAATCAAGGATCTGCGGATGCATCAACGGCTCGCCACCTGTCAGCCAGAGACGGTCGATTCCGGTGCGAATGACTTTCAATATGTGTTTTGTGTTTTCAAGCGAGGGAGCGGGTGTGACGAGGTGATTGCGCCGTGAGCCGAAGTCTTCGCAGTAGGCGCAGTTGAGGTTGCATTGCATTGTCACGTAATAGACCGCGATATGCGGGTCGAGGGTGAAATCGCCGCGTGTGAGTTTAAGCAGGTTACTCAGATACGTGAACATGTGTACAGATTATACGAGCAGTTGCGTAATCACGAGCTAACAATCGAGTTACAACAACCTTCTTAAAACTTCGATCAACATTTGCACTAACAGGATCTTGAGGATCAGAGCGACAGGATACGTACTGGCATAAGCAATGGATGGTAGGTCGGTTTCGGTCTGACTGTTGGCAGAGGCGAGCGCGGGTGGGTTGGTCATGGAGGCGGTCAGCGAGCCCATGGCGGAAAGCAGATTTACGTTATAGAAGCGGATCATCACCACAAGCCCAGCCAGCGCAGAAAGCAGGGTGATGGTTGCACCTGCGAGCAAAAGTATCCAACCTTGATTCTGTAAAACATCCATCAGGTGTGCGCCTGCGTTCGTACCAGCGCCTGCGAGAAAAAGCATAAGGCCAAGTTCACGCGTCAGGTTTTTTGCGGCAGGCGGAACGTAGATGCGAAGCGGGCCGACGCGTCCGAAGTGGCCGATCAAGAGGCTAACGAGAAAGACTCCGCCAGCCATGCCCAGTTTCACGGTCACACCGTTGCCGAGTGGCACAGCGATCAGGCCGATCAAAACACCAAGCAACAAGCCAACGAGGTAGGCCGTCATGCTGGTTTCACTGGCGCGGCGCGGTGAACCTTGTGCGCGTCCCACAAACGCCTCAACGGCTGACTTTTCGCCCACCACACGGATGCCATCGCCCATCTCCAATGTGACGTTACCGTGCGGAGCGATCTCGAGTCCCTGGCGGCGGATGCGGGTGATGACCACGTTGTACTGTTCCCAAACACGCATTTGTGCGAGCGATTTGCCGGTCAACGATTCGTCCATCACTTCCACATCCATGCTCAAGGCTTCGGCATTGACATCCATGCGTTCAGAGGTGCGTTCACCGAGCAGGAGAGTCATTTTGTCGAGTTCATCGGCTGTGCCGACGGCCATGACAACATCGCCCATGTGCAGGATGGTTTCTGGTGTTGCGGCGAAGACGCGCTCTCCATGCTTGATGCGGGAGAGATTGACTTTTGCCAATCTGCGTGGGTTGACCTCTGCCACGGTTCGTCCTTCACAATTCGGATTGGTGATGCGGAATTGAAGTGCAACCAGCCCCGGAGTTTCAATTGCTTTTTCCTTGAGCCATTTCTGCTCTTCGGTTCTTACTGGACGTTTGAGCAGGCGTGGCAAAAACTGAATCAAGATCACCATGCTGACCATGCTAAAGGGATAGGCGATACCGTATCCGACTGAGGCGAGGGGAGCGGCATCTGGCGAGACGCGATGCAGAACATCCAGCAATGACGCGAGGGCTGGGGTACAAGTGAGGGCGCCGGTGTATAACCCTGCGGCGAGAGCGGGGGATAGCTGAAGCAGGAATGCGATCACCACCGTGACGAGTGCTCCGGTGCCGGTGGTGACAAGTGCAATGACGAAGAATTGTGTCCCACTGCGGCGGAAGGTGCGGAAGAAGCTGGGCCCTGCCGTCAACCCGACCGAGTACACGAACAAAAGCAGGCCAAAGTCCATCACTTCTTTGGGGACGCTCAAGCCGAAGTGACCGAAGACCAGCGCGATAAACAACACACCCGCGGTGCCGAGCGAGATGCCTCGCCAGGTCCATTGACCAAGCCACGCGCCGAATGTGAGAATGGCAAACAGGACGAACATTGATTCAGTGAAAGGGTTCATAATACGGTGATCTCTATTTGGAAAATGCCCCGCAATTGTAGCCGATATTATCAAAGGTCATTCTGAGATGGGACTGGATGCGTTGATCGGATTTTCATCGTCTTTATCCCACAACAACGGATTGGCGTTGATGTACTCCGTTTTGTTTTGCAGGTCTTTGTGGTTGCGGAGGATGTGTTCGTAGTAATTGCGTTGCCAGATAGGCGTCCCTTTGAATTCAGGGATTTTCCAAATGCGTTTTGTCACACGTGATTTGAATTGCGCAATGATGGCACCGAGAGATGCGGGTTGCGGTCCATGAGGTAGGGGCGACCCGTCAATGCCTGCCGTTGTATTGATTTGCAAAGGTCCTTCGTTTGGTCTTGTCCTTGTTTGACCCTGGCGGGTCGCCCCTATGTTTTCATGGATAAATAAATTTCCATGAAAATGATTTGGCATGACCATATGCGCGCCCAATGTGACATAAGACAATCGTTTCGGCAATTCCAACCATGCCCATTCAACAATCTTCCCGACCTTGTTTAACTTCATTTCCCCATTCACCACCTCCCCAAACAGATATTCCCTCCGCCATGCAACGATCGTAACGAAATATCCGCCCGCGCTGGCGTAATCATATTCTTTCAATCGAATGGATCGTCGATGATGCTTTTGTGGATCATATTTTGGCATGGGATAATTATAAATCGTTGCCTGTGTATGACCGGGTTATCCTTCTATCCCTGTGTAAGGGCGACCCACCAATTCTCACCGTCGTCACGATTTGCAATGACCTCAAGCCTGACAACGTTCCCGTTTGCCCTGACGGGGCGCCCCTACATCCCTCGTCACGACCATGTAAGGCACATTCCCTAAATACAACGATGTAAACTCTTTATTCGCATACAAGCTTTAACTCGTCGTATTTGGGGGAGGACGGGTGGGGGCTTACACGGACTCGCTGTGCTGGGTTTGAAGCTTCTTCTGCAATTGGAGATATCTAATCTATCGTAAGGGCGACCCACCAACGCCTAACATCATCACACCTTGCAGAGACATTTTGCTAGACACGTATCCTGTTTGCCCTGACGGGTCGCCCTTACATCTCTCGTCACAACCATGCTTTCTATCCTCTCCCCAAAAACTCGATCACACCCTTATCTCGTAGCTAGGGCATCTCGGTAAATCGCAGAGCCTTCAGGGAATCGTCGGTACGCTTGTATTCCACGCGCACGTTTCCGATGGGATGATACATGTCCATGGGAATATTGCTTCCGTTGGAGACAACCTGCGTGTCCTCATCTGCCTGAATAGGGATGAGCAGGGATGCCTGAATACTCTGCACCGTGACCGGCACAGCCAGTGTCCAGGTGATAGTGTCACCCCAGCTACTGCCATGGATCGTTCCATCCAGCGTTCCGCGTGAAGAAATGCCTGTGGGGAGGATATGATTCATTTCAGGCGTGGCGATGACCGCATCCACCTGACGAATGGAAAGAGCTTCGAAATCCCATTGCCCTTTGGTGAAGGTGACCTCCACCGTCTGAAAGAGCGGAAAGGCGTCGAAGGTGGATGAGTCGGGATTGGCAGCGAGATAGTCGCGCAAGTTGGTGTAGGGCGTCTGGTCAGAGGCGAGTTGTGTATCAAAGGTGAGTGTGAACAACAACTCCACACTGGATTCGACACCATCCACCAACACTGGGATATCGATATTGAGAGTTGCCCGCAACTTCCCATCGACCGTGGAACATGCCCAGTCGCCGGTGATGTCGCCGCGAATGACCGCCTGTCCGTTTTCGTCGAATGCAAAAAGATCTTTATTGGATATTGCTGAGTTTACTTGTGAGTTGCACCCGGTCAGGAGCAAAATACCGATAAGGAGAAAGAGCCGCGTTGCAATGTTCATAGGATCTCCAAAGTCTGTGTGGGTTTTTGGTTCCAACGACCGATCATAACATCTCTGGGCTCTATGGGACTGCCTCTACAGTTCAACCGCAGCCCCGCACCGTTGACCCAC
Organism: Candidatus Defluviilinea proxima; assembly: GCA_016721115.1. Taxonomy (NCBI): domain Bacteria; kingdom Bacillati; phylum Chloroflexota; class Anaerolineae; order Anaerolineales; family Candidatus Villigracilaceae; genus Candidatus Defluviilinea; species Candidatus Defluviilinea proxima. Next base: position 827,546 of record JADKIW010000001.1, on the reverse strand, counting down.
TTCTTTGTCATCACATATGTGTTAGGACTATATCTCATCTATTGTAAGGGCGACTCACCAATGCCTATCGTCGTCACAACCATGCAAGGCACCTCCCCTAAATCCGACGATGTAAACTCTTTATTCGTATACAAGCTTTAACTCGTCGTATTTGGGGGAGGATGGGTGGGGGTTCTCACTCCTCCCTTATCACACTTTACTGGCCTCAAAAACTGAAAATGGACACGGCCATATATGGGGGTGGTTTAAATAGGGAAATGATAGCTTCCACATGGGGTGCCTATATAGTGCCTATATGGATCCTAGCTAGTGCGTATACCCCGTCTAGGACTGAAGATCCCCCATATCTGGGTTGTGCCCTTCCCGCAATGGACTCGGATCGTCATCACATCCCGCAGAGACATTTTGCCAGACACGTATCCCGTTTGCCCTGACGGGTCGCCCCTACATCCCTCGTCACAACCATGCAAGTCGCCCATCTCCTTTAAGATGTGTGCAGAGGGGACGGGGATGAGGTCCATTACAACAAAAAAAACACTGACCTTCTTCAGCTCAGTGTTTTCTCGTTACTCATTTACTGTTTTGCTTACACAGTGACCGTCTCAAAAGCGACCTTCATCGCATCCGTTGTTTGAGCCGTAAAGTTTAGCTTTTCAAAGCCAATAACTTTGCCATCTTTATCTTTCATCAAGATGATCTCTTCGCCTGTTTCTTCCGAGACATATTCATTGGCAGGATCGCCAAACCACACAGTAAGTGTATTTCCTTCTCTATCGTAATAAACTTTTACTTGTGCCATACCTGCGTTCCTTCCTTGATCGCGTCTGTAGGATAGGTCGTGATCAAAAATCCTGTATCATCTGTCTGTTTAGAGACTGCACAAATCCATCGTTTTTCATATTCTGCCTTGTAAAACAGATAAACATCTTCATCCGATTTACTGCGACGGACTTCGTCTGGATTCTCCAGTGTGTCTTTAACATCATCTTCACGCCCGATCATGATCGGGTGCTTGATGTTGACAATCAACTCCCAATAGGCTTTTGTCACGCGGATACGAAACCCAAGTGGGGTAACGGCTTCAAAGAGGATGTCTTTTTCGTCAGACATGATGTTATGGTCTTATTTTACCTTTTTTCCAACCCTAATTCATTGTCGTTTTATTCCCAACATACCCTCGTCACAACCATGCAAGACACCTCCCACCAAAAGGCACCCCTCTCCATTTGGAGATCGCGGAGCATACCCGAGCGAAGCGAGTGGTAGGGAACAGGGGTGAAGTCCAACAAAAACACTGACCTTCCTCAGCCCAGCGTTCTCTCGTTACTCAACAATCCCAAAATTCTCCATGCTCATGTTGAGCGTATTCTCTGCATGATGTTTCTTTTGGTTCTTCACATAATCCACCACTCGCGACAATGATCTTTCAGAGAAACTTAAAACTCCATATTCCGCCTGCCACGCAAATGCACTGTCCATATATCTCTCATTGACATGATGCGAACTCGACCCTTTCAATTGACCAATCAATGTTGCAACCGATAATTTTGGCGGAATGGAAATGACAACATGCAAATGATCGGACATGCCATTGATCGCATGAGGAATGCATTCCAATGCTGTAGCTTTTCCCCAAAGATACCCATGCAAATCCTCCTCCCACGCGGACTCGATCAACGGCAATCGATTCTTCGTTCCCCACACGACATGATAAAAGAGTCTCCAATATGGCATGTTGACCTCCTTTGGAATGTCGTGATTATATCGTTATAGGATTTGAAAATGAAATGGAAACCACCCTTGAAATTCTGTACGCACGGGCGTAAACGTCGCGTGCTCAAAGCGGAAGCCCCGCTGGGGCTAGGGCGCTTTAGCGTCCTTAAGCCATGAGCCCGATGGTTTACCGTTGGGCGGACATCAATAACAACACAAATTCGGCTTCCCCACCCTATCCGCACGGGAATAAATCCCCGTGCTCAAAGCGGAAGCCCTGCTGGGGCTAGGGCGCTTTAGCGTCCTTCAGCCATGAGCCCGATGGTTTACCGTCGGGCGGACATCAATAACAACACAAATTCGGCTTCCCCACCCTATCCGCACGGGCGTAAACGTCGCGTGCTCAAAGCGGAAGCTTCGCTGGGGCTAGGGCGCTTCAGCGTCCTTAAGCCATCAGCCCGCTGGGTTTACCCACGGGCGGACATCATCGACCACGCGAATTTTGTTGCCCAGCAATTCCATCCGCACGGGCGTAAACGCCGCGTGCTCAAAGCGGAAGCCCCGCTGGGGCTAGGGCGCTTCAGCGTCCTTCAGCCATGAGCCCGATGGTTTACCGTCGGGCAGACATCATTAACAACACAAATTCGGCTTCCCCATCCTATCCGCACGGGCGTAAACGCCGCGTGCTCAAAGCGGAAGCCCCACTGGGGCTAGGGCGCTTTAGCGTCCTTCAGCCATGAGCCCGATGGTTTACCGTCGGGCGGACATCAAACAACACAAATTCGGCTTCCCCACCCTATCCGCACGGGAATAAATCCCCGTGCTCAAAGCGGAAGCCCTGCTGGGGCTAGGGCGCTTTAGCGTCCTTAAGCTATCAGCCCGTTGGGTTTACCCACGGGCGTTCCCGTTGACTCAACGCCCTCCCGCAATTGGGACAGAACCCCGCACGGCTGACCCACTCCTCCGTTCATCACACGGACTCCCTGCGCTGGGACTCGAACACGACTTGGCAATTTCAGAAGATCAGTTCAACCTCATTCGTCACAACCATGGACAGCGCCTCCCGCCAAAAGGCACCCCTCTCCGCTCGGAGAGGGGACGGGGGTGAGGTCATTTACAATCAAAAAAACACTGACCTTTCTCAGCTCAGTGTTTTCTCGTTACGTACCTGTCAGTGAATCTTTACCCGCTAAAACCCTTCAAGCGCAAAATACCTCATAAGCGCACTAAGCGTAAATGTATCTTCAACTTTATCTTCCCGAATCATCTTGAGTATTTCTTCTTTGGAATAAAACTTGAAATCCGTTATGCCTTCTTCTTCTTGGACAACATGTGTTTCAGCTTCCTCTACATCAAGAAGAGCCAGCCCAACAGGGTTTTCGAAGAACGTTGTATTTGAATATAAGTTTCCTATTTTTTTACTGTTGATAACTTTACAGTTGCCGATCTCTTCGATCATTTCTCTTTTGGCAGTAGCAAGATTATCTTCATCATTAGGATCGGCAAAACCTCTCGGACAAGCCCAAAACCATTTCTCTGGAATGGGACGCCATTCCCACACCAGCCCGATTTCATTTTCCTGATTTCGAATCAAAACGACAGTATTGTTCTTTGACTCTCTGATTGAAAACGCATCATAAAGAAATTCCCCATCTGCCGATGTAACGATATATCGCAAGAGCTTTACATTAAGTTTGGAATTCTCTAAAATAACATTTGAGTTGTTTTCACCAAATCGCCAATTAAAAGAAATAGTGGCGCCATTTGTGATTTCCTTCTTTTTAATGGGAACATTAATACTCATGGTTTAAACGCCTATTGGTTATCTGAAAGTCAATTTTTATTATTTTCCGAAACATAAACTGGTTTTTTTAGCCAGTCTCTTATTTTACCTGCGAGTCTCTCCTTTTTTCTGTTCAAAGTGAAATTTGCAATTTTTTCCCTTACTGGCGGTGCCACCTTATCAATAATTCTACCAATAGCTTCATCAGTCACGGCGCTAGCTAGATTAGAGAGCGCTGACCCCAATTTATAGCCTATTGTAATTTTGGCACAAAAATCAATCCCATTACACACCAGCTCAAATGTTTGACGGTCTTTTTTGATAACCGCATCTGGTATGAGTTTGGTCAGCAAATCCAAATGCGATTCCTCTTCATCGCGAAGGAAATCAAAGGGCAAGTCATTTCTATTTCTCATTCTTCTTATACGCTTTATCTGCTCCTGAAACTGGTCATCATTTAGCAATTCAAGAGCAGTCTCGTTAAGAGAGAATTGTGCTGTGGCGTCATCAAAATCAATAATATATTTTTCCGCCAATCCGTCAGGATCATTTACAGAATCAAGGGTATCAAGATGGTTAATTCTGGCCTCCAGATCAAGATTAGAATCTGATGTGTCAGCTGATGCCAATCTCCCAACGCCTGTCGTAGATTCGCTAATAGTTTCTTCATAACGGCTATCGATATGAAACCTCAAAAGTTCCCTTGCTTCATTACTATATGAAAATATTTGGTGATATAAATTTGTTCTTTGGTTAAGCCATTTGTTTTTTTCTTGTTCATTATTTTGAAAATCGGTGTCTGCCTTGTTTTTAGTCTCTTTGAGTGCCCATGTGTATTCTTGCACAAGATTATCTCCAAGTTCATTGTTTAGGGTCGAGATGAAATCTTGATTCTTGTAGTCGGATTCTATTTTCTGCCACATGGATGTTTTCCCCCCTATTACCTTTCTGATAACTGCAGAATTTGTCCGACAATTATCTTCCAAGTAATTCAAAATGCTCTGTAATACTTCACGCTGATATTTGAAAATATCTTTCCACTTATTATCTAGCCTAATACCACGAAACATCCTCTTGAAATTTCCGTCTGCCCGAATGTTGTTTGAAATAATAGTTCTTTCTTTGTTGTCCAAATCGGGCCAGGCTGACATTGCAAATCCAGATAAATTGCCAAATTGATTAGCACAATCTTGCACAAAATTCTGCGGTGTCGGATCTGCTCCGAGTATACAAATAGAAAACAATGGTAATTTTGACTTGACAAAGTAGTATCCTAAATTAAGCCATGCAGGGGAATCTAAATACTGATTGCGCGGTAACTGAATTATCTCGCCCCATAGAATCTGTTTTATCGTAACAGCGTCAGCTGCTATTGAGTGAAGACGATGCGTTTTATTTTCTTCTGGCATCCACCAATTGTTGATGCTAGTGGCGGACGAGACGGCATGAGCAGTCCTAGCGCTGTCCAGGAGACCTAGAAACCTAATATTTTGATCCTTCTCTCCTAGAAAAATATGGTTGTCTGGTAACATGTTTTCTCCTTTCAAAGATATGTTCTCAATTGGCGACTTTTACTCTTTTTGCCATAAGAGACGCCATAGTCGTAAACCAATCTGTAATTTTCCCACCGACTATCCAATTATCTAATCCATGCAAGCTTATAAGTTCAATCTTTTGAAATGCATCATCTATTGGTATTCGGGGTTTCAAGTTCTACATATTGAAACCCAAGATAGCCATTTCTTAGTCTATTTAAAAATACCCTTACTTTTACACATCAGATAAGAAATAGTTGCAAACCAATTCGTTATTTTTCCGCTAAACAACCATTGTTCAAATTCAGGCAGGGAAAGGAGTTCGCATTTTGAAATTGCTTCTCCAATTTCAGGTTTCAACTCTCCATTCAACATTTCAGCATAATAAAAGGCTGTCGCACCATCAGCTCCCTCCATGCGACCAATTTCAATCAAACTTTTAGCGATAAGCCCAGTCTCTTCTTCAAGTTCCTTTCGAGCACAATCTTCAGCAGAAAGCCCGGGTTCTCCAAAACCATGCGGAATTTCCCAAATCCAATCCCTGTTGTCGTGACTGAAGCGTTTCAGTAGAACTACTTTACCATCCAACGTTGGAAACATAACTACATTTGTCCCGCCTTCAAGGCTTTTCCTATTCAATATCCGTAAGTAACCGCCAATTTTTCCGTCAGGGAACTTCACCAAATCTCGTAATACCCAGAACCAGGGGTCTTCTGATAAGACCCCTATATCGATCCATTCTGGTTTTTTTCCTGATTTTTTGTATTCCAGCTTCTTCTTCGCTTGAAGACTTTTAATTTTATTTGGGTTGGTAATAATTTGAATAACCCCTTCCTCCTTGGGGTTTTCAAACAAATGCGGATGATCTTTCATTAACTTGAAATATTTTCTCAGTGAAGCCATGATTTTCCCTTAAAACCATTGTACAAAAAAAAAGATCAAAATGCTATACGTGTAGATAAATAAAAAGGGCAGAATTTAGTTCTGCCCTCATTCCTAAAACCCCAACTCCTTCAAATTCTGCTCCTTACTCTTCTTCTCTTTCCCACCCAGCAACTCCTTCCAAAACTCCTCGTCATACCTGCGTGAGCGCACAGGCAACGGCATCGGGACTCCCCAGCCGAGCAACAGAACCTCCTCCTTCGGTTGGAGTCGTGCCAGCATGCCGCGCAAAGCCTCCCGTCCCGAAAGACCCGAGAGCACCGCTTGAATATCCAGGTCATCGCCAAGCCAGCCTGAGATGCGCGTCCCCAACTGGCTCATCACCTCGTCATAGATTTGCGACGGGCGCTGGTCCACGATCAACAGCGTCACATAATACTTGCGCAGTTCGCGCGCGATGGTCGCAAAGGTCGTCTGCGCCGCCATCTCGCGGTTCAACAACTTGTGCGCCTCCTCCACCACGATCACCAGCGGACGCGGCTCTTCCTTGCCGTGCGTTCTGAACGCATTTGTTTTATGTTCCCAAGCCGCACGAATTTTTCGCGTCAACAAATTTGAAACCAGCAAATAATCCAGGTCGCTTTCGTGTTCGCCGAACGATAGCACCACATGCTGACCGTTCTCCAGCGACTGGATGATCTCCTTCACGCTGTCTGCCGCGGGCTTCTCGACGATATACGGCTTGCCGAACAGCCGTCGCAGTTTATCGTGCAACGCCTCGGCCGCCGCCACATTCACACCGTTCGCATTCGCCCACGCTGCCACACTATCAGGATGCGGCACACGCTTCATCTTCCCCTTTTCGTCTTCCACCTCGATCTCTTCACGGTTCATCACCTTGAACTTCGCAAACCATTCCTCTCGAAACGATCCATATAACGCATTCAACGTCGTCGGTGTGGTCTCTTTCAGATTCAATTCGCGCGTCAACGTTTCAATGTCACTTGTGGAAATGTCTCCTGTTGAGATTTCCAAATTAAAATCAGGGACCTGCCCTCTGATGGTGGATCCTGCTCCCAAGCCAACGATTCGTACCTTCGACTTGAACTTGGTCTTCAGTCCCGTCACGGCTTTTTTTGTATCTGACGCCACATCGTCAAAGCCATACTCATTGTGCATATCCAGCACGAACACGGACGCCTTGTTGTAATGCATCAACCCCGCCAGCACCAACCGCGTCAAAAATGACTTACCCGTACCCGTCGCCCCAAACACCCCCGACGACCTCTGCACGAACTTCTCCATGTCAATGCACACAGGATGATTCTGCTCGCGTGTATATCCAATGATGAAGTTACCTTTCTCATCAGGGCTTCCAAATATCTCCGCGATATCGCCTTCATTTGCGAGAAACACCTGCGCATGATGCGGCGGCACATTCTTGACGGGCAAAATGCGCGGCTCATCTTTCAAGCCCGCATCTATTTTTCCCTGCCAATCTTTATATGCAGGTGTCCCCAATGCAGGACCCACCTCCAACATCAAATTCGGCAACACCTCTAAATTGGCATACAGAGTCTGTCCATGCAACGCCTGAGCAATATGCGCAGGGAAACGTCCATCCATCTGCTCCGACGCAAACCGTTCATCCGTCGCACCAAGGACGATATCCGTCACGATGCCATAATAATTCCACTCGCCCGATTGAATCACCACAAACGCCCCCTCCTGAATCTCCTGCGGCGAGACAACAAGCCTCACCCGAAAATTTTCCTTCAATCCGCCACCAACTAAATAACCAATTTTTGTACGTTGTTCCATAAGTCACCTTTTTATTTTACGTGTCATTCTAAAAACAAACTTACGTTATTGAAACGGTGGACCAATCACCTGAATATCATAATATTGTGAGTAACATTCCGTTTGCCAATATTTCGGGTTGTCTGTTGGGCTTCCCAAATTTGTCCAGTTATTCATATTGGGGACGTTTACTGAATCCATGTGACGAGCTCTAGCATCAAGTATGAGTGCATCAGTTTTGTCCCATCTTTCAGCAAACTCAATGAAGATACCCCGTTCATTAAACAACTTCCATGAGAAAAGGAATGATGATGTGACTAGCGTTGCAGAGATTGCGATTAGTAGAAATTTTGATTCCAGCCAGGGTATTTCACGTTTTGCAGACAGCCAGGCGCCCAGCAGAAAACTTGCACAAAGCAGGGAAGTTATAAGGAAGAATGTGGGAATCGTCATGGTCCGGGGCGGCGGGGAGTCAAAATAACCGTACACGCCCGGAGGAAAACATGCCAGTGAAACCGTAAACCCACCGAGAATATAGGCAGGAATAATATGGATTTTGGCAGGTGCCAATTCCTTATGTTGATTTCCGTACCAAAGAAATGCCAGGACGCCTCCAATCAACCCCAAAACTTTTTCTGGCTTCACGAAAAATATACCCAGATATTCCACATAGCTTTGCAGGGAAATTATCGTTAACTCCATTAGGTTGGGGTTTGGGTTATTTCCCTGTCGTATTGCATTGCCGGGCGCCATGACGATCACGATTAACGATAAGAGTGCTCCCGCCAGGCTGGCAGATAAGATAATAAGGTCCGTTTTTGGACGACTGGGTATTTTCAGTATGTGAAGAAAGATGATAAATAAAAGAAAGACCAATTGTGCAATTGCAAATGTCTCGCTCAGACCACCGCTTATAAAGAGAAGAATAAAACCCAGAATGGAACTGATAGCTACATGTGCTTTGATATCCACCACGATGATTTGAAATAATAACGTATAGAATATTATGACAACTAGTGGAAGGGTATAGGAGCGCATTCCATTAAACCAGAAAAATCCCTGTCGAATATCTGGTGCAAGGAGAAAAATAAGATACACAAAAATGCTGGCAAATGCCCATACGATAGCAAAACTTTGCTTGTTGTTTTTTTTCAAATGCAAATACAGTATGGATGCGCAAAGGATCACACAGATCAAAACAGTGCCCGGTATGATGTAATGCATGTTGTATGGGCCAAGAGTACGATCGAGGATCAACCAATCCACAGCAAAGGCTGTATATCGTCCACTCCAACTGATGTACCAATACCACATCGAACGAAAAAGCCCGAAGCGATTGGCGTAGTAGATGGAACACAGATCGTCAGCAAGCATGCGAGTGAAATTGCCTATATAGGCAAGAACCACAAGCCCAATATTTGTAGATGCGAGTAAAAGAAATGTAAACAGCCGTTTGTTTTGCATGTAATGTTTATGCCCTAGATAACTTGAGGGTTTTCATTTTCAATGGATATTGAATAGATAGTTTCTATAACGAAACCTTATACACTCTCGAAGTCAAAATCCCATCTTGAATGTGAATATACCGATAATGTGGATCTTCCAGAACCACTAGCGGTTCATCTGTTTTTGCGAACTGAAACGCCGTGGATCGTAATCCCAGAATTGGAATGCCGCGATATTCATCCTCGTATGTAATGTGCGCATGTCCGCACAAGATCGCCAATACTTTCTCTTTTACGTCGGGGCTGACAACAACATTCCAGAACTCACGGATGTCATCCGCTATGAAGCTGTCCAGCCAGCGACTGCCGATCTTCTTCACGTGTTGGTGACATACGATCACTGACGGTAATTCCGATTGCAGTGCCTGTGCCAGAAACTCACGTGTCTCAGGGAATAGATAGGCTTTGGTATCAGGGCCCCAATCCATGAATATGAATTGCGTGCCTTTATGTTCAAAGGTGAAGTTATATAGCTTTGGTGCTGTCGATTCGGGAAATAGATACTTTGTCACGAGTTCGCGGTCATCATGATTCCCCGGTAGAAAATAGAACGGGAAATCTTTCAAGCCCTCAATATTGATTTCCTGTGGCCCCGGCAATGCCGCAGACGAATTGATGCCAAGCAACTTCATCGCGCCTTGATAGTTTGCGTCTGTTTCTGGCTCGACGAGATCGCCCGTTGAAACGATGAAATCGATTTTGTCAGCGACATGTTCCGAGATATGTCGCATTACCGTGCGAAATGTATAGCCGGGACAAAGTGCGCCTCGTAGTGCTTCTTCTGAATGGAGCAGGTGGTGATCCGTGATCTGGACGAACGAAAAGCCTGTCATCTTAAACGCTCACGTCACTCAACGCGCCCAACACAGACATCAATGTGGGGTAATCGTCTCGCAATAAAGTGATGACCTCGTGCGTCGCTCGTTCCTGCCATCCCTTATCCTTGTGCGCGGACTGTGCCTGCAAAATATGTGCCGCGACCACTTCGCCCACAGGTACATCCTTTGAATTGATGATATGCCTGAAATACCCGAACTTTTGCGTGAACCGTGCTATATCTTCTGCTTCACACTTATAGATCACATCCAAGCTCAATGGCGGACGTGGCGGCAACAAATGGAATATCTTCCCATCCTGCTCGTATCCCACTGCCAACACAGACATCTCCACAGGCACGATTCGCCGTTCACGGTTATCGCGCATCACTTCCTCACTGACGTTGTCCGCCGTCACAAGTTGACGCACCAGCCCATCATCGTCAATGTGAATATCATGGATCAGCCCGAAGATCTGATACCCATCTCCCAGCGGCGCGCGGACGAGCGCTCCAAACGATGGGGCATTTAACTGATTCACGCGGCATCCCGCGATGAAGCCTGTTGTCCCTGCGCGGAGTAACCGTCCGATTTCAATTGGTTGTTGTGTCATGTTCATTCCTCCGTAGGGGCGGGTCTCAGACCCGCCCCTACGATAAATTATCTTTTCGTTCTTCCCTGCAAATCCTTCGCGGACTGTTTGTACGAACCGTCGTCCACGTCTTCGTTGTTCTTGCGTAACTCCAGAGTCAGCAACTGCTCGATCTGTTGTTTCTCTTCATTCTTTACTACTGCGGTCTCATGCGCACGATGCAATAGATATGGGTATGGTCTACTTCCCATCATGCGGCATTGCTCAACAAGCACACCATGTAATAAGTCCAGTTTCTGCTTATCATCCACCACCCACTTGGGGATTTCAACACGCACAGGCCAGGGATGTCCCTCTGTGCCGACGTTGAGATAGAAGAAGTGTAAAGATAAGGTGCCTTTATAGCTTTTCTCTGAACTTGATTGAATTTGGAATATGGCCGAGCGATGCCCCGGTGGCAAAAGCGGATTTGTATGTTCGCCGTACAACCAACGGTCACTCACCCCGCGCAACGGATGGAATTCACGTAGCTTTTGAATTTGTTCATTGTCTGCCATCATGATTTCAATCAAACGTACAACCAGATCAGCGGACGGCTTATCTACATATCCAGCTGTGATGACCCCACGGGATTGCAAGCGTGAGAGCACGCCCTTATATTTTTCAACGTAATCAAAATAGGATTGTGCGTCTTCGCCTTTTGCACCCCACAATTCAACAGGGCCATCTGTAAATGTAACAACGGGTCCCTCGATGCCTTTGGATAATTCATCCAGTTTGGTGCGTTCGGCGACATCACGTTTGAGGGCCACCATGCCATCTGAAAGCGGAATGCCATTGGGGAGAAGATCTTCGCCGTAGAGCAACTCGCTTTCAGTATCGATCTTGGGCGCTTCGCCAGAATTGAGACGCATCGTGATCGCACCGACATTGACCAACGAAAACTGGATCGCGGCATGACGGTCTGGGTTGATCTGCGAACCGTCAGCGGCGATTAAGGTGGCTTGGATAGCTGAATCAGGCGGGGGGTAGGATGAGGCGAGTGGTTCATCAAGCGGTAACGCGCATCGGATGTTTGGGTCAATCGCTTTGGCCGAGTCCACTTTGGAGCGAAGCGCATCCAATTCAGACGCGTATACATTCAGCAATTCGCGCGCTTTGGAACGTCTTTCGTCCAGTGTTTTCTTGCGTTCGCGTGCGCCTTTGCCGATCTCTTGTATCTTTGCGTAGATTTGCTGGTAGTCTATTGGCATGTCACTAGAACAAATGTGCAAGAATTGTACAGGCAAATGGACTAAAATTCAAGTACTGTAACCTTGTATCGCAGGAACTTTTTGGAACTGGGGGCGTCTAATGTGCAAGATATACAACAAAGGAGAAAATCACGATGAAAAACAAATTTTTACTTGTAACTGCATTGGCTTTGTTTGCGCTGGTCATTAGCGCGTGCGGGCCGACTACCGTCAATCAGGCGGCACAACCGCCCCTGCGCACGATCAATGTGACAGGCAATGGGTCTGTAGACCTCGTGCCAGACATTGCCTACATCTATGTGGGTGTTCACACCGAAAAGCCGAGTGCGGCTGAGGCTGTGGCTGAAAATAATACCCAGACTCAAAAGATGATCCAGGCGCTCAAAGATTTCGGCATCGATGCAAAGGATATTCGCACCACCAACTTCAGCATCTATCCTCAAGATAAGTACGATCCGCAGACTGGCACCCCTACCGGCGAAAAGACCTATATGGTGGATAACACCGTTTATGTGACCGTGCGTGACCTCGGCAAACTCGGCGACCTGCTCGATACGGTTGTGGCCGCTGGCGCGAATACCGTCAACAGCATTCAGTTCGACGTGGCCGATAAGAGCGATGCTCTCAAGAAAGCTCGTGCCGATGCTGTGAAGGATGCCTCCACACAGGCACAGGAATTGGCCGATGCCGCCAACGTCAAACTTGGCGAAGTGCAATCCGTCGGTTTCTACGATAGCCAGCCTTACCCCGTCTATGCTGGTAAAGGTGGCGGTGGTGGAGCAGTGATGGACGCGGCTGTGCCGATCCAACCTGGGCAGTTGACCTTCAATGTGACCGTCAGCATGACGTACGAGATCAAATAACCCGCCGCTCGAATCGTTCTTAACTGGAGCCTGCTCCTCGAAAGAGAAGCAGGCTCTTTGCTTTTAGCTTTTCTGTCTTATTGACTGTTCAGTTAATGTTTTTCCCCATTCCCAAGCCTGCCCAACTCCTGCCCCCGCGATAAGGGAGTATGGGATTTGCAGGATCAAGAAGTATCGTTGAAATGCAAGTGGAACTGTAATACATAAAATGATCGTAGGGATAAGAAGCAATGAGAAGAATAGCAAGCTCCTAATGCCGAAATGTTTTAATAATGTCCATATACCTGTAAAGAACAGTATCGCAGTGATTGTGTCCAAAGCCAGCGAATTTATGCGTCCATGTACGAGTGATGCCTCATACGTCGCGATCTGTTCATTGATCGGGCCAATATCAAAGCGAGGGGATTCCATATACATCACACTTGATCTGAAAAGCGACTTTAAGGTGAACAAGGCTCGTTTTTTGGGTGTATCTAAATAAAACAAATCGTACTTTATCCTATACCCTACCTGTCCGTTCAAAGTTCTTTGTCGTTCGTGTACTAGTGCGCCAAGCGGTTGGTATGCTCCCATCCATATAGTAATGGCTAGTAAGACAGTAATACCTATTAATGCTATCCTCTTATTTTGCATGGATGGGATATGAAAAAGAAGGAGGGCAATACCAATCAATACTGGTACGTTCAAGAACCAATGCCATAAGACCGGCATCAAAGCATAAAAGACAGCAAATGCAACGAGGGTAGACGCAAAAATGTAAAGGATATTTAAAAGGATCACATACTGCGTTTCTCTTTTCCAGAGCGGTATAAGAACAAGGACAATATAGATTGCCACCAATACTGGTGCAGCATCTTGCTTGGCGGCGAGGGTCAGGCCGCTGGCAACACCCAGCCATACATACACACGTCTGTGTTGACTTATTTCTGTCAACATAACTGATGCAACATACAGCACAATGGACAGGAAAAGAAACTTGACGCCCTCTTGCATGGCTCGGCGGACGTTCACTAAAAAATCTCCGTGTGTGGCGAGCAATAGGACAGCCATCCATGCTGAGAGTTGTGAAGATAATAGCCGTCTGGCAGAAAGGAAAATGAATACAAGGCTTAAGGCACCTGCGAATGCCGAAACAAAACGCGCCAAAAGCAAAAGGGTTGTGTTTGGCAGGTTGCCATTCCTGATATTCTCGCTCCACATACGGTCGCCTTCGTCGGGCGGATAGACCCAATCCCACCTGTTAACTACTGCATCATTATTCATGTTTACAATATCACATAGTAACCCCACCGAAAATGGGAAGATCGATCCCGTTGTCATGCGGGTGTTCTGACCATCTTTGGCATCACCATCGGGTTCGAACATGATATCCTTCACTAGTCCCCGTCGTATGACAGTGTCATAGTCGCGGCTTAACCAGATGAAAGTCGCTTCATCCCCGTGAAATGGAACAATCGATACACCTGATAGAATAAACAAAGCCAACAGGAAAAATAAGAAAAAATTCAACCATTCGGCTTTCATTTGTTGTTTAATATGGATTTTTTCAAGTGCTTCCTGTATCATCGACATTGGTTGATTTTACTATTCTCAAGGAGTCTTTCATGCTTAAAGTTGGATATATTGGACTTGGGTTGATGGGCAAGTCCATTGCTCGTAACATGCTCAAAGCGGGGTTTACCGTTGTAGTTCATAATCGTTCCCAAGCCGCCGTGGATGAACTCATCGCGGAGGGTGCCATCCGCGCGAACTCGCCGAAAGAGGTTGCGTCACAAGTGGACGTGGTTTTCACCAATTTGCCTGATTCGCCTGATGTGGAAAAAGTTGTGCTGGGCGAAAATGGGATCATCGAAGGCGCACATGATGGACTGATCCTAGTAGATAACTCGACGATCAAACCAGCCTCGGCTCGCATGATCGCAGAAAAGCTGTCAGCGAAGAACATATTTGCTTTGGATGCACCAGTTTCCGGTGGCGACATTGGCGCGAAGAATGGGACGCTGACCATTATGGTCGGTGGTGATGCATCCGCGTTGGAGAAGGTCATGCCGGTGTTTCAATCCATGGGCAAAACAGTGACGCATGTAGGCGAGGCGGGAGCAGGCCAGGTAGCCAAAGCCGCGAACCAGATCATGGTTGCCGCACAGATGGTGGCGATGGGTGAACTTCTTGTATTTGCAAAGAAGGCAGGAGTTGATCCAAAGAAAGTTGTTGATGCCATCAAAGGTGGTGCGGCTCAATGTTGGACACTCGATGTCAAGCCGCCGCGTTTGTTCGATGGGAATCGTAACCCTGGCTTCAAGGCGCATATGCAATTAAAGGACTTGAAGATCGTGTTGGATACGGCAAAGGAATATGGTGTTCCTGTCTCTGGCACAGTGACAAATACCGAACTCTTCCAACAGATGATCGACTCTGGCATGGGCGAATTGGACAACTCTGCGGTGGTGGGAGTGGTTGAAAAATTGGCGGGGGTGGAAATCGTTTAAAGGTTTGCAGGTTTAAACGTTTGAACGTTCCAACCTGTAAACGTGATAACACATTATGAAAAAATATCTCCCCACCATTCGTGACTATGCTCTCATTATCATCGCGGCCATATTGCAGGCGCTTTCGTTGCGTTTGTTCTTTATCCCTGCACAACTGGCATCGGGAGGTGTGAGCGGTATCGCGCAATTGATCAATTATTATACAAACTGGCCTGTTGGTTTGATGATATTGATCGGGAATGTTCCGCTTTTTCTCATCGGCTGGCGGTTCCTGGGCGGATTCCGTTTTGCCATACGGACAGCGATTGCCATCCTTGTGTATTCTCTTTTTACGGATTTGCTTCTCAAGACACCGCTTTTCACTCCCCACGGTGCAGGTACTGCGCTCATCAATGACCTGCAAGGTGACATCTTCCTCAACTCGTTATACGGAGCCATCGTCAGCGGCATTGGTTATGGACTGATCTATCGCGCGCGCGGTTCCAGCGGCGGTTCGGACATCCTTGCCCGCATTCTCAATGATTGGCGCGGCATTCCGATGACTCAGAGTTATCTCATCGTGGATACAGCGGTCATCCTCGGTGCGGGATTTGTCTTCGGTTGGAAGGAAGCGCTCTACGCGATGATCGCCTTGTATGTCAGCGGCATCGTGGCAGAGACGGTTCTTGAAGGCGGTGGGACGGTCCGCACAGCGATGGTGGTGACGAACAAACCGGACGAAATTGCCAAGCGTGTGCTCGATGAACTGTTACGTGGTGTCACCTTTCTGGAAGGGACCGGTGCTTTCACGGGGGCCAACCGCCCAGTCCTTTATATTGTCATCTCGCGTGCGGAAGTCGTAACGTTGAAATCCATCGTCCATGAAGTGGACCCGCGTGCCTTTATGGTCATTGGGTATGCACATGAAGCATTGGGTGAAGGGTTCAGGCCGCTGAAGTCGTAATTCCATGGAATATAAATACGCAAAAGAACAAACAGATTATTCTGACTATGCCAGTGGCAGGGTGTTTTATAGCGTTCCGGGTCACCCTGCTTTCCCTGTTCGATTGGCGAGTGAGATCTTCCAGCGGTGTGTGGCGCATCGTCAAGCCATCTATCAAATTGCATCCCCTTGTATGTTGTATGATCCATGTTGTGGTGCGGCCTATCACCTCAGTGTGTTGGCCTACATCCATGGACAGTTGATCCGAGAGATTGTCGCTTCTGACGTGGACGAAAAGGTTGTTGAACTGGCTGAAAAGAATCTCAGTTTGTTGAGCACGATGGGACTAGAAAATCGGATCGTTGAGATCAAATCCATGCTTGAACAATATGGCAAGGACTCTCACCAGGATGCTTTGAAAAGCGCAACTGTTTTGAAAACGAAACTTCCCGGAGATTTGCTTACGACAAAAACATTTCAGGCAAATGTTCTGGATAGAGCCGATCTGTTGCAGAAGGTATCCCCACATTCCGTAGACATTGTTTTTACCGACGTTCCCTACGGACAACATTCCAGTTGGCACGACTCTAGTGAACGGGACCCATTGTGGTCAATGCTTGATTCTCTGCTTGCAGTATTGTCCCCATCGAGTATTGTTGCTGTAGTGTCTGACAAAGGACAAAAAGCAATGCATGAAGGTTATGAACGAATTGAACGATTCCAAGTGGGAAAACGAAGGATAACGATCTTGAAGCCTGTTTGAAACGGACTTTGGGCAGTCACAAATTATCTCATTTATTTTTACCCAAACTGACTGATCACTCCCGCGATCAAACCGATCTGCCCAAGGTGATACGCGGCGATGTTGATGATCCGTCCGTTCTTGATGGGGGAAACGAACTTGTTCCATGCAAGGATCACATCTGAAAGATAGAACAGAAACGCACCCACTCCAACGAGAAGGGAAGAGTTTGCTGTCCATTCGGGGTTTGAGATTGTTGTCATTGCTGCATACAACATCACGGTGATGACTGTTGAATACACAATGACAGGATAAGCCATCCGTGCCTGTCCCCCTTCGCGAATTGCCGAGACAATTCTTTGCATTATACGTATCGCACTAACGGAAAGTAACGCAATCAAAATGACCGACCATGCCGTGACTTTCATTAGTTCATTTTGGAATCCGATCAAATAGGAAACATGTGCCAGCAAAAATGCGATCAATCCGAATATGAACATGCGGTCAAGTGAAAGCATCAGCAGTACATCCCCTGCCAGAGAAAATATGAGTCCCAACCCGAACCAGAACGTGGTCCCTTGTAAACCGGTGCTCAAGTACAACCACACAAACAGGCAGACCATAACTGCTGGTTTGGCAATATATTCCAACTTCGGTAATTTTTTCCATAAAGCCAGCGATTCAAGCCCCGCAAAAACCAAAGCAAGGACGATCAGAATATTCAATTGTGCCTCCCGAAATATATATCATTGCGAGCGTTCTCATCGTTCCCCAGCCCTTCAACACGTTCGTGCGTTCATGGCATTGGTATGCACACGAAGCGCCGAGTGAAGGATTCAGGGCGTTAAATCTTAAATGTGCCGCACACTGTATTAGACGCAAGGCCCTAACCTTACTCTTGTTATCGAACAACAGAACAGCCATCCACAAAACAGGCTGGAGATTCTCCGTAAGAGAGAATCAGTATCCGATCATCTCCTGAAACAGGAGACATAAAATAAAATTTGATTTCTTTAGATGATTCGTTCGCCTGCAAATTTCCCTGGCCATTCATTCCTGTTGTATATTCTATTGGAAGTGCATTGCATGATGTGTTGTCCAACTCGCACTGATAAAACATATACGTCCTAGTTTCACAAATCCAGTCTTCACTGCTGTTACAAGTTACTGAATAGTAGTATAGGTGATTTTCTAATTTCGCATACCCTTCATAACTTTGATGGGATTTCTCAAGAGTCTTATAAAGCTTTTCAAAACCTTCCGACACGTCTACAAGGCTAACTTCATTCGTTTTCTTATCGTGGATAAATTTTACTTGTGGCACATGGTATCCAAAGAAATTCGATTCGTAGTGAAAGATACCTTCCCATTTCGTAAATTGATAATACGAACAACACTCAAGAAAAGGTGGGTTTGAAGTTACGTAATATGTATCGTTCCCGAATCTTGCACTAGCTATAGGCTGTGGAATACAAAAAAACACAAACAGTGAGTTCGCCGTCAAGAATAATATTGCCATTATAAAGAATGCCACCCTTATGAAAAGATAATTCTGCAAAAACCTTAATAGGCCAATGATGAAGCCATATATTGATAGTAATATAAGACCAAAAATCAATGGGGCATTAGCTTGTTCGCCTGGATCAAATACAATGGGGTTTAGCCTAAACCACCAAATATACAAAAGAAGAAAGACTGTAAATGTAAGATAGAAGAAATTAGAGCGTACCCATTTAAAGATATGGATAATTTTGTCCATTTCTAACCCCTAATCACCGTTTCCCCTTTTTCTTCTTCCCAATCCGATAGCCAAATCTCTGCATCGCGTTCTCGTCGTTGCGCCAATCCTTCAGCACCTTGGCGCGCAACTCCAAAAACACGGGGCGTCCGCCCATCGCTTCGATCTCTTTACGGGCCGCGCTCCCGATCGTCTTCATCATACTTCCGCCCTCGCCGATCAGAATTCCTTTTTGCGATTCGCGTTCAATAAAGATCGTTGCGCCGATATACAACATCCCATTCTCGCGTTCCTTGAACTCATCGATGCGCACGCCTACGCCATGCGGTACTTCCTCGCGCAGATTATTCAAACACGCCTCACGGATCAAGTCCGCGGCGATATCGCGCTCATACGAATCCGTGACCTGGTCTTCATCATATTCCGGTGCACGAAATGGACAGAACGAAACGATCAGTTCGACCAGCTCATTGAGATTCTCATTCTTTGCGGCGGATATGGATAGGACGCTCGTCTCTTTCCTAACCGAGGCCTGATACACTTCGAGATTCCTGGTCAATGCCTCAGCGGGGATCAGGTCCATTTTGTTTGCGGCAAGTACCAGTTGAGTCCGACGAGGAAGTTTGTCGAGCAGGAGCGCAATCTGTTTGTCCTCATCCGTCGGTTTGACAGATACATCCACAAGCCAAAGGACAACATCCACACCTTCGAGCGATTCTTCCGCTTCTTGATTCAAGAACTTCCCCAACTTGTGTTTGGGAGTATGGATGCCGGGCGTATCCACGAAGATGAGCTGATACTTCTCCTCTGTGAGAATACCAAGCTGACGTCTGCGTGTGGTCTGCGGCTTGGGGGAAACGGCCGCGATCTTTTGGCCAAGCAATGCATTGACCAACGTGGACTTGCCGACATTGGGGCGGCCGATAATGGCGATATAACCGGAACGAAAATCGTTCATGGGATCCTTTCATAGATACGAATGCTGGGGTTGATAAATTCAAATTGGATCTGTGGCAGGTAAGGTGGCAGTGTGTATTTGAATTCTTTTAAAAGTTTATAGTGGTCTGACCCGCCTGTTTCAAGTTGTTTGAAGAATGCACATTCGGTGGGCATCGCTTCGCAGAAATAGATGTTGTTGAATTTTCTAGAAGTGAAACTGTCAACGATGAAATAATCTGTTTCGCGTTTGTTGAGTCCTTCTTCACCGACGTTGTACTTAAACTTCTTGCTTTGTGGAAGTGGTTCGTTCGGGTCGCGTGTGAAATAAATGGGATAGTTATATTCGCGCTCGAAACGGGGCCCATCAAAGGTCGGCGGATAGAACGTGTGCTCGAGCGATGAGCCTGCTGGCAATGTGTCCATGAAGGCAGATGCAGGGATGCGGGCATCGTGCATCACCAATAGCATCAGGCTAATAATGCGTGCGAGAGAATACAAGATGATCGCTGAGACCGTCACGCTGACTGCGACGGGATAGACTTTGTTGCTCGTTGCTTTTGCCCATTGATATGCCTGCTCGATGAAGAGTGCAGAAAAGATCGCAAGGAACGGCATCAATGTGAGAAAGTAACGCAGTTGATAGTTGTATGAGATCATCATCGGCAGGTCGAGCGCGAGGATCGCGATGAGGATGACCGTGAAAGATTTGATTTGTGGCTGTTCGGAAGCAGTATGCTCTCGATGTGCTTTGATGACTTTCCAGATGGCCCAAACAAGTCCGATGCCGAATAACAACATAAGCCCGAGGCCGAGTCCGTTTGCCGTCACGCCGTATTGACCGAAAATACCGCGGATACTATCGGGTTGATAACCGTAGGTGGTTTGCCATTGCAGGGTGGGTAATAAATGTTTGAGATAAAAGTATGGCGCGACTAACACTTTAGGTGTACCAAGTCCAAAACCCCAAAATGCGATGAGACCTCCCACCGAAAGCACTATAAGTGAAACCAGCCAGTTCTTCTTGATGTTGTCTTTTTCTTCGATGAGATACACTGCCAGCGGAGCCAGGATCAAACTCACGCCGGTGAATTTGCTGGAGGTGGCCAATCCCACCGTGAAGAAAGCCGCATATAACCAGATTTTATTGTTTTCCTTGCTGAGCGGAGCGTCCTTCGACTTCGCTCGTCGCATCGAACGCTCCTCACTCCGCTCAGGACGGAAATTCTCTTGAGGTGGGAGCGAAGTCGAAGCATAGGGAGCGCCAGTTACGCCCTTGCTTTGAACATAGTTGAGTAAACAAAGAACAGCCAGCGTTACGAAGAAGATCAAATATGTGTCGTTGTGGGCAAAACGTCCGTTGTGTGGCATTTCGCTGACGCTGATGAGGAGAAGTCCGCTCAGCGCCGCTACGTATGGACTCCCTCCGATACGACGTGCGATGATATAGGTGAAGACAATCGCCATCCCTGCAAGAACTGCCGAAAGAACACGTGCCGCGACAAGGATATTGTCACCTTGCCCTATTGCCAGCATCAGTTTCCCAAGGAAGAGCATCACATATTGGGGCAGGTCAGGATAATCGAAATTGGTTTCGCTGAATTTGTAGTTGTCAAACAGAGCGTTGAGCGAACGTACTACGATCTCATCGGGGTGCCAAACGCTTGGGGCGCCCCATGAAATGCCGGGCAATGTCAGCGCGAGGAACAGGATGAACAACCCCAGAGGGAGAAGCCATTCGTGTTTTTGCAGAAAGGTTTGTGTTTGAGGTGTGGATACTGTCATAGGTGATAAGATGCCCATATCTTATCACGCCATCATCAGCGTTGTAGCTGTTGTTTCTTTATGTTGTAGCTGGTATATCTGCCTGTTTCCAGTTACTCACCGCCAGGCTGGCGATGATCAAAACCCCGCCAAGGATGATCTGCCATGACAAACTCTCGTGAAGAAAGATAAAACCAAGCACAACACCACCCAATGGAAAAGTATATGTAACCATGGATGCGCGTGTGGGTCCGATCTCATGGATGAGGTAATAGACTAAGACAAATGCCAATCCTGAACCGAGAATGCCGAGCCACAGCAGGGCGATCCATGTGATCTGTAGATGCGGGACTTTGACCGGACTCTCCAGTAGAAAACTTCCCACCCACATCACAACTGTCGCTGAGATTAGCGGACCCGCGCTACGCAAAACGGCTGGTGTATCCTCCGTGTTCTTGCGGGCGTAGATTCCGCTTATGGCGTAGAAAACACAGGCGAGGATCACCGCTCCCTGGCCAAGTAAGGAACTGGGTGAGCCTCCGATATCCTTGCTCATTAAGATGATCACGCCGGCAAAGCCGATCAGTAACCCCGTTACTTTGGGCACGGTCATCTTGTCATCGGGAAGTGTGAAGTGGGCAATGACCAGAGAAAATAGCGGGACAGTCGCATCAAGGATCGCCGCTACACCGGAGTTGATGGATTGCTCACCCCATGAGATCAAGAAGAAGGGAACGGCAACATTGGTGATTCCCAACACGAGCACAGGGATCCAGACCTTGGAATCGCGCGGCAGGCTGACGCGTTGGATCAGGATCATCACCACGCCGAATAAAAGCCCGAACAGAACGCGATACGCGACCAGTGTGATCGGCGGGATTTCCTGAACGGCGATCTTGATCCACAAAAAGGACGAGCTCCAGATCAGGCCGAGGGCAATAAAAGCAAACCATTGTTTAGGTTTCAATGTGACTCCTATAGTAGTAGAACGTGATTACGATGAATTGCAACCTAAAAATATTACGCCATTACCGCACCTTCAAGTTTTAACAACCATTCCTTCGTGGGTAACCCATCTCCGCCGCCGTAGCCGTGGAGTTTACCGTCTGTGCCAATGACTCGATGGCACGGAATGACCAGCGGCATGGGGTTCATGGCGTTGGCCGCGCCCATCGCCCGGTAGGCATGCGGACGGTTGATCTCACGCGCGATGTCAATGTATGTCCGCGTTTCGCCGTATGGGATGCGGAAGACGGCCTGCAGGGCCTCGCGCTGAAAGTGAGTGAAGAACGTCCAGTCCACGGGGATGGTGAAGGCAGTGCGTTTACCGTTCAGGTATTCTGCAATTTCTTTTGCATAAGGCTTGAGCTTTTTCGGATCGGGTTGGATAGGCTGTTTGAGGCGTGCGAGATACGAATCAAATTCGGGCAAGACAGAGGCCCATTCAACGGCGACCAGACCAAGGTCCGAGGCCGCGAGGCGCAGGTCCCCAAGAGGAGTCCCGTTCAATTCGCCAGTGAAGATGGGAGAAACTATTTTGTTTGCCATGGTGATTACATCCTTGTAAGTTGTCTAACAGTCGTAGGGTAATCGTAGGTTTTACGTCAAGTACTATTATTCCTACTATGATAAATTAAGGACAGTAAGGTGATTTCTCTTCTCCTCCTTTCGCACGGGAACCGCGGTCGGCGTCCGCGGTTCTCGCACTTTAACGGAGTAATCGCATTATATACTACCCAGGTATGTTTCCTACTGATGGGCGTATGGGTATAATGACACTACTTCAACCTGTGAGGATATGATGCCAATACAAATTACCATTATCGGTCTCGGACAGATCGGCGCTTCGATGGGGCTGGCCCTGAAAGCGCACGGCACGAATGCTCGTCTTGTAGGGCACGATAAGGATGCACGTGCAGGCAAAGCCGCACAAACCGCCGGCGCCGTGGACGATTTCAAATACAACCTGCACGACTCGGTGGAAAATTCCAACATTGTCATCCTGGCCCTGCCATTCTCAGAAGTGCGTGAGACGTTGGAACTGATCGCGCCTGACCTGCAAGAGGGGACTCTCATCCTTGATACGGCTCTTGTTAAAGGGACGATTGAATCGTGGGTCAAAGAGCTTATTCCTCAGGGACGGTTTTATGTGGGGCTCTTCCCGACCATCCACCCCGATCAACTCCATGGAATTGAATACGGCCTCAAGGCCGCTCGTGCCGACCTGTTCGAAAAGGGTGTGACCGGCATCACCGCGCCACACGGAACCCCCGAAAATATATTCAAACTAACGACTGACCTTGTCGCATTACTTGGTTCCATGCCTTTGCTGATGGATACTGCCGAAGCAGACGGATTATTGGGCAAGGTGCAGATCCTTCCGCAATTGGCCGCCGCCGCCTTGTTAGATTCCACGCTCGATCAGCCCGGCTGGCAGGAAGCAAAGAAATTGGCAGGCCGCCCGTATGCCTCTGTGACATCAGGCTTTGCGTATCACGATGATGCAGTCTCCCTGCGCGAAGCGATATTGAATGACCGTGAGAATACGGTACGTCTTTTGAACGCGTACATTACATCACTGCTTCAACTTCGTGATGATATTGAAGATGGCGACCGTGAGGCGCTTGGTCAACGACTTGAAAAAGCTTGGAGAGGACGAGGTCAGTGGCTGGAAGAACGCACACAGGCCGAATGGTTAAATAAGGAAACGCAGAAGATCGAAGTCGCTTCTATGGGCGATCGCCTCCTTGGTTCTGCATTGATGGGCCGCAATAAAAGCAAGTGAGTAAATGTTATTGTTACATCGTCGAATGTGCCGATGGAACGTACTATACCGGCTGGGCGGTGGACGCTGAGAAACGAGTCGCCGTCCACAACAAGGGACTCGGCGCGAAATATACAAAAACACGCCGTCCTGTGAAATTGGTCTACATGGAGGAACAGCCAGACCGTGTCACGGCTATGAAAAGAGAACGCGCCATCAAAAAGATGACGCGTTTGCAAAAACAAAAATTGTTCACATAATCGTAGAGAAGGGCAGCTGCCCTTCCCTGCGGCGTTTAATCCGTAAACAACGGCAAATGCCCCAACGAAATAATATTGTTCCACTGCGCACGGTCACCTTCGGTGAAGATGGCGGTTTCGGCTACCACGTTTGCGCCAGCCTTATTGAGGATCATCCGCATGCCCTGCAGTGTGGACCCGGTGCTGATAACATCGTCCACGATGACGACCTTACCACCTTTGATAAGGTCACGATCCTTTTCGTCGAGGATCAACGTCTGCGGCTGGCCGGTGGTGATGGATAACGTCTCGGCACTGATCGCATCGCCCATGTAAGGCTTGTACGATTTGCGTAATACCACGTACGGCTTCTTCGTCTCAGCGGACACGGCATACGCCAGCGGAATGGACTTGGCCTCTGCAGTTACCAGCACGTCATAGTCAACGTCCTTGAGCTTGGTCGCCAGTTCCTTGGCACAGACTTGCACAAATTCTGTATCCCCTAGAATATTCAAAATGGCGATCTTCAAACCTGGCTTAACCTCGAACAGGCGCAGGTCACGTTTGACACCTGCAACTTCAACGGTATGTGTTTCGTTCTGGGACATGTTCCCTCTCTCATCTTGTCATTTTGAGCATAGCAAAGGGTTTTTACTCCTGTAGGGAGATTACTTCGCTTTGCTCAGCATGACATATTCTTGGAAATAAATTTCTCGCCCGTAGTTTATCACGATTCATTTATAATGATGTTTGATATTTATCCTTCACGATCCGCCTTCATTCTTTCAACTATGCTTCCCGACCTGCACCTCAACGATCATCTGCGCCTGCGTAAGCAACACCCGTGCGGTTCCTACGAATGGACCGTCACCCGTCTTGGCGCGGATATTGGCCTCGAATGCAAAGGATGTGGGCGGCGTGTTATGCTTACCCGGCGTGAACTTGCGAAGCGCCTCAAGACCAATCTCACCAAACACGAAGAAGAACCCCATGGACCAAAACACGATTCCTAGAAAACCACACATTGTCTTCTACTTTTCCGATACCGGCGGCGGGCATCGTTCCGCGGCAGAGGCTATTATCGAGGCCATTAACATCGAATATAAAAACAAGGTCACCACGGAGATGGTGGATTTTTTCAAGGATTACGCACCACGTCCCTTTAACCGGGTGGGCGAAATGTATCCCTACATGGTCAAAGCTCCGCAGTTATGGAGCGCCAGCTTCCATGCCACGGATGGGCGCGCTCAGGCACGCTTCATCACAACCACCACCTGGCCGATTGCGCGTCATGCGGCAAAAGCGCTTGTGAGAAGTCATCCAGCCGATCTGATCGTCACGGTCCATCCGTTTGCCAATTCGTTTGCTCTGCGTGCATTGGGCAAGGACCGTCCACCCTTCGTTAATGTCGTCACAGACATGGTCACCACACATGCCCTGTGGTACGACAACCGCGCCGACCTTATCCTCGTCCCTACCGAGAACGCGCGTAAACGTGCCATCAAATACAAGATGCCTGAAGAAAAGGTAAGAGTGGTTGGGCTTCCCGTTGCAGATAAATACTGTAGACCCAAAGGACGTAAAAGCAACCTGCGTAAAAAACTTGGTTGGCCTGTGGATAAGCCCATTGTGTTGATGATGGGCGGCGGCGATGGGATGGGCCCTCTTGCGAAGACTGCTTACGAAATAGACGCCTCCGGTCTGGACCTTGGGCTGGTCATCATTGCTGGAAGGAATCAAAAGCTGAAAGCGGCTCTCGAGGCGCACCAATGGGAGAATCCCACGTTCATTCATGGCTTTACACATAACGTACCAGATTTCATGCGCGCGGCCGATTACATTGTGACAAAGGCTGGGCCCGGCACGATCGCTGAAGCACTCAATGCTGAACTGCCAATTATTTTGTATTCAAAATTACCCGGTCAGGAAGATGGGAACGTGACATTCGTGCAGGAGGAAGGTGCAGGGGTTTGGGCACCGGTGCCGCGTGAGGTTGTCCGCACGTTGACGCGATGGATCTCGCGCCCAGCCGAACGACAGAAAGTGATCGAGAACTGTCGCCGTGCAGGAAAACCCGAAGCCGCACGGACAATTGCAAAAACGATCGGGGATATGTTAGGGTTGTAAATAAAAACTTCCGAAGTCTTTAAGACTTCGGAAGTTTTGCTTTTTAATATAAAGGTATCCTCGCCCCGCTGACCTTGCCCGCCTGATCGGAGAATAAATACTGTATCGCGGCGACGATCACATCGGGCGTTGTGCCGGTGCCTTTATCATCCACGTCGATGGCTTTGACTTGAATAATGTTCGCGGTGACGTTACTCTCTTTGAGTTCGGCCGCGAGCGTAAGCACAAGGTTCTCCTGTGCGGCTTTAGCGGCGGCATACACGCCTTCTTTGCCGGTTGGGTTGTTCACCGTTGACTTGGATACAACCACCACACGCCCCCATCCATTCGCGGCGAGTTTGGGAGTGAAGGCCTGGAACAAGTGGAACGTCGTCCACACGTGCTGGTTGAGCATGAAGGTCAGGTCGCTTTCGCCTGTTTCAGAGAGGGTCTTGCCGCCGGTCCAGCCGCCGACGAGATGGATCAAAGCGTGAACACGGCCGAATTTGTTTGCAACAGCCTCGGCTGAGTCACGAACCGCTTGTGCATCGCGCAGGTCAACGACAGATGCGAGGAGTCTATCTTCGGGGATATGCAATTCTTTGATCAGAGAATCCAATTTACTTTGATCGTTATCGAGCAATACCAGTGCATCACCGCTTTCGGCGAATGCATGAGCGGTCTTTCGTCCGAGCGCGCCGGTGGCGCCGGTAATGACAACGACCCTGCCCTGCGAAGCCGAAGGTTTATTCATGCATGGCCCCGATCTGTTCGTGGGTCATGCCGGCCACGATGGGAAGATCGCTTTGTTCGGGCAGATGTTCCTTGCCGTGAAAATCGATCATGTGACCGGATTTGGCGGCCTTGGTCTCGAGATAGAAACGATTGTGGTCGTTGGCTTCCATGATGTGCGGAATGCGTTGCGCCACCTTGATGCCATATTGTGTGAGCTGGTCGATCTTCTTTGGGTTGTTGGTCATGAGTTGTACCGACTCGATCTTGAGCGACATGAGCATGTGTGCGGCCACTGCATAATCACGTTCATCGTCTCGGAAGCCCAATGCGAGATTCGCTTCAACGGTATCCAGTCCATCATCCTGCAAGCTGTAGGCACGCACCTTGTTAATCAGACCAATGCCACGTCCCTCCTGACGGAGATACAAGACCATGCCGCGTTCCATCTGGCCGATAGCTCTCAACGATGCCTCGAGCTGGTCTCGGCAATCACAGCGTAATGAACCAATGGCATCACCGGTCAAGCATTCCGAATGTAAACGCACAGGCACATCTTTCGCGCCGATCACATCGCCTTTTGTGATGGCCACATGCTCTTTGCCGTCGCGATTGTTCTCGAACGCAATGATGTGAAAATCGCCAAACCGTGTGGGCAATTCAGCCATTGCCACAAGGCGGACGCAAATATTATCTTTACCCAACCCCGGACAATTATGTTCAGGATCGTTTTCAAGTAACAGATCAAATTGTTCATGCATTGTTGTTGTCATAGTTCTCTCTCCACTTTGTAATGTAACAGTACACCGCCATCGTCCCAATGTTCCACGTTCATTAGTCTCAGAGGGACGGCTTCGCCTCTTTCCAAGCCGAGGCCTGATGCCATCGTAGGGGCCTTTTCTCCCCCGAAGATCATCGGCGCCACATACGCGGACACTTCATCCACCAGCCCAAGCCTGAGCAACTCGAAATTGAGTGTTGCTCCGCCTTCTATCATGAGGCGGTTGATACCAAGTTCTTTGAGGGTGTGCATCATGTTTCTCAAGTCCACCCGCTCGCCCTCGTGGATGAATACTTCCACACCGAGCGCACGAAGTGACGTGAGTTGATCTTTAGATGTGCGATGCGTTGTGAATATTACGATGCGTGCATTCCCCTCGTATAAGAATTTTGAATGAGAATCAAACTTTGCTTCTGAAACAATCCCCACCTTGACTGGGTTTGGCGTGAGTCCGCGTTTGATTCTTTCTTCGCGTAACGCTTCTGATTTCACTGTAAGTTTTGGGTCTTCGTCGAGCAGTGTCCTTCCCCCAACCATGACGGCGTCTGCCTCGGCGCGGAGTTTATCCACGCGTTCCTTATCACGCACGGATGAGATCGCCGCTCCTTTGCGTGCGAACGTATCGATCTTGCCATCGGCTGTCATTGCTACATTGATGAACACGAACGGACGGTTCATACGTCAATTGTAATTCCAAAAGTGCTTGTTATCTTGCGAATAACAGTTATTCTCCCCCGGTTCATCGTGCATCATGCGGATAACGGGTCCGCATGATGCACGATTAGAAATTCTATATTTATTGTTCTACGCCAACTGCCAGGGATTGAACCAGCTCGTCTAGCACTTCAAGGGATGGATTGAAGGGATTGTTCTTGTGACTGAGCATGACAACCGCTTTTTCCAGATAGTTTGGATAATCTTCGGGATTGGGATTATCCCAGTTGAACGGGATGCCGTGTTCGGGGAAGGGAGAATCGGTGGCTTCGTCCACTGTCACATATTTGAGGTTGACGGGCATGACGATCGATACGTAATACTTGCCATCGCTGGAAAGTCCCTGAAAGGTGTACAGCAATTCCATGTGTGAAAGGTTCTGAATGGGAAATGCGGCTTGACTATAGAGAGTGATGTAACGAACGCCTTTTCCATTTATGAAGGATACGAACTTTTCCTGTGTATGCATGACCTGCGCCGCGCGTTGGATGGGTAGGAATGGGAGCATTTTGTCAGCTTGGAATTGTTGTGTCTTCACAATGCCCTGAAGTTCATTGACCATTGCTTCTGCCTCAGGGCTCATTTGCACGTAGTCCTGCGTGGAAAAGACGCGTATCTGTGGCTGATAGGTTGTATCCTTCAGCGGGTAGTTTTCCAAGATGGACCGTGTGTGTGCGGGCCAAGTATTGGCAAAATCAGTGGACTGTTGAATGACTTCATTCAATGCCCTGTCGCCCAATTCAGATGGGATGATAAAGTCCGTTCCCAAATAGTTGATTTCTGTACCTGTGACCGACGCAGTTTCTGCGCTTGTAGCTGTTTCTGTTGGCGGGTTGGTCACAATATTGGGGTTTAACTTGACCCATACCAGCCCTGCGACAAGAACAATCGCCAGTACACTTCCGATAATGATGTAAAACCGTTGCTTCATAGAGATCCTCCGAGTTGAAATAATGTTTCCATCATTTTCGGCGGAGGAACTACCCCGGTCAACTGTGGTTTCCACTCGTTCCACGGTACTTTTACTACTAGCTGTGGTTTTCCCTAGTCGTAGGATCGCTTCGGCTCTGGATGTGACCTGAAGCTTGTTGTAGATGTTTTTTAAGTGGAACTCAACTGTGCGGACGGAAATATTAAGCGCAAGGCCGATCTGCTTGTTACTTTTGCCTTGCAGGAGGAGGTCCACCACTTCTTTTTCTCGTGTGCTGAATTGGCCGTTGTGAATATTCATTTTTGCTTTCGATAAGGGGATGATTTTGTTTGTTTGATTGTGTCAGACGAAATTATAGAGCCTCCCTGATAAAAACACAATAACTTCCAGTACTTTGGAGTAATAACGGCTTCTAATTCAAGATTGTATAATCCTTTTTTGATCTGTTATTTTATAATAGATGTGTTTTAATGTGTCGGCAATATTAAGTTGTTTTCCGATCTACTAATATCCCCTCTGTCGGCTTTAATTCAAAAGCAATATTCGATCTTGACTTTATTGATTTGGATTTAATGGTCGACATATCAAAATCTATTGTGAGACCGATATGAGTATAAACAAAAAAACTTTCCCGCCCTTTTTACTTGTTCTTGCCTTTGTAACATTGTTTATTGCTACTGCCGCTTTATACCCTGGGCGGAGTGTTCTGCCAAAAGCTGCCAATGCAGTTACTTTTTCATCTTTCTCGGTTGGCACCGGGGGCACAGATGTGATCCCACATCAGATCGTTCGCACCAGTAATGATCGTTTGTATATATTTGCGAATCAACAGTCGTCTAAAGTTATTCGTGTATACCGTACAACGTCAACTGGATTGCCAAGCGGAACGGCATCTTTTGCGGCACCTGTTCAATTAACAGAGACGAGTGAAGTGATTGGTATTGACGCCGTCTATGATGGAGGGAGCATCATTCACGTACTTGTCAATATGCAAAATGGCAGTGTGAAAGACTATCCGTTTAATACAACAACCAATACATTTAGCGCTGCAACTACTATTGCTTCTAATGGTGGCACAGTAACTTCCGTATTGTATGTAGGCACCAGCGGGGTGGCCGGTATGGTGGACTTGAATCAAACACTCCACATAGCATACTGGACTAACAGTAATCATATTTTACACAGAGCTTATACATATAATAGCTCTACAAATGTCCTTTCCCCATCGGGGAATTTTGTTCAAGTAGATACAGCAGGAAGCGCCAATCATCCTTCTGTGGCAATTTCTCCGGTAGACAATTCGCTGACCGTTGCCTGGGTGTCTCAAGCGGATAACCCCACAAAAATCCGCACTCGTACTCGGGCAAGTAGCGGGACTTGGGGAAGTATACAAAGTGCCAGCACTGCATCTGTATGGACGAGTAGTGATAACGGGATCAATATTGATCAAGGTCCCAGCTTCATTATCGACTCGACAGGCGTAAAGCACTTGGCTTACATTCAAAGTTTTGATGTGACTGTTGGTGATTATGGGCGGATTCATTATGTTAGAGATACTGGATCTGGTTGGACAGATCAGGCATTAAGTATCTTTACGCATGATCCAGCGCTTGCACTCAATAGTGCTGGAGAAATTTATGTTATCGGGCATGGCCACCCTAAGAATGCAACATGTCTCTCAATGGATGACATGTGTACAGCTAAAAAGAATTCAAATGGAACATGGGGAAATCCACAACTATTTGCGGCACACCCTAGCGGAAAATCGTTTGATAGTAGTCCGTCTGTAAAATGGTCAGTTGTTGGTTTTAATCGACCCGAAACAATTGAGTTTATTTTCTTTATGACTCCGTATGACAATCCTACCTTGTATTACGGCAGGATACAGAGTTCTTCAGCCACATTACCGGTCATCAGCGGCAATGCAGGAGCACCGGGGGTGACGTTGAGCTATGTGGATGGGACGGCGAAGACAGTTGTATCGCAAGGGGATGGGAGCTACACGATCACAGTACCAAGCGGTTGGAGTGGGACGGTAACGCCCTCGAAGGCAGGCTATATCTTCTCACCGCTCAACCGAAGCTATAGCAATGTAACAACAAACCAAACAGCACAAAACTACATCGCGACGTTTATGTACACCATCAGTGGGAATGTAGGGGTAGGAGGAGTGACCCTAAGCTACACGGATGGAGGCGCCAAGACAGTGACCTCCAAAGGAGACGGGAGTTACACGATCACAGTGCCAGGTGGCTGGAGTGGAACAGTAACCCCAACAAGCACCTGTCACACCTTTGCGCCGCTGAACCTCAGCTACAGCAACCTGGGAGCCAACACAAGTGGGCAGAACTACACCAGCACATTCAACACCTCAATAGGTTGTTCGAACATCAATGTAACGATCGGTGGGAACACACAGGGGAACTACGGAATAGGAACAGGGCAACGACTAACGGATCGGTACGGGATCAACGGTGGACCAGTACGAGTGAGAAGCACGAACGGGGTGAACATGTTCACGAGTCAACGAGCGATCTACGGGAGCAGCTTCAACTCGATCGTCGGGTTCCCCGCGGATCAACTGACGACCGAATACTGGTTCACCTCATTGGACGATGCGGGGATGATCACGTATTTGGTGATCGGGAACCCGAGTGCGACAGAGACAGCGTTAGTGGATGTGTACATCGGCGGAGTGAAGAAGAACACAACACCGTACTCGATCCCGCCTGGGCAGAGAGTGTACCCGCGCTATGGGGTCAACGGCGGACCGGTGCGAGTAGTGAGCACGAATGGAGTGAACATCTTCACGAGTGAGAGATCAAAGTATGGGAACAGTTTCAACGAAGTGATGGGCTTCCCCTCGACCCAACTGGACACAGAGTTCTGGTTCACGAGCTATGACGATGCGGGGATGATCACGTACCTGGTGATCGGGAACCCAAGCGAGACAGAAACAGCGGAAGTGGATGTGTACATCGGAGGCGTGAAGAAGAACACAACACCGTACTCGATCCTACCTGGGCAGAGAGTGTTCCTCGGTATGGGATCAATGGAGGACCAGTACGAGTGGTGAGCACGAACGGAGTGAAGGTGTTCACGAGCGAGAGAACGAAGTATGGGAACAGTTTCAATGAAGTGTTGGGGTACCCGATAGCTCAAACCTCGACCGAGCTCTGGTTCACCTCATTGGATGATGCCAGCATGATCACGTACCTGGTGATCGGGAACCCAAGTGAGACGGAGACAGCGGAAGTGGATGTGTACATCGGAGGAGTGAAGAAGAACACGACACCGTACTCGATCCTGCCGGGGCAGAGAGTGTTCCCGCGGTATGGGATCAACGGAGGACCAGTGCGAGTGGTGAGCACGAACGGAGTGAAGGTGTTCGCGAGTGAGAGAACGAAGTACCTGAGCAGTTTCAACGAGATCCTGGGGATCCCGACCGAAAGTCTGACGACCGACTACTGGTACACTTCGTTGGATGATGTGGGGATGACCACAGAGTTGGTGATCGCCGCACCGTAGAGTAGGGGATAGTCAAAGAGCAACACAACAGTAAAACAGTCCGTCTCATGAGAGACGGACTGTTTTACTGTAACCAAACTGTGACATCCATCACCTTGTGTTTGTGAAAATTGGAGGGCTATAATGACTTCGATGAAGTTGCCTTTGTGGGGTAATTTCGAAAACAAACACTAGGGAGGGAGCACTCCCAGGGAGATAAACATGTTTACCAAAAATAGATATCACCAGATTATTACTATCCTTGTGGCATTTACAATGATATTTTCTTCAACTCAACCGCCTGTTGCTTATGCACAGGATGGCGGAGATGGGAGTGGGCGCAAAGTTATAGTCCAAACAGACAGTGACGGTGCCAAACGCCAGATCAACTCCCAAACAGGTAGGGTCAGTTTTATCGGTCCAGAAAGTGGACGCGCGCTTTCTGCAGAGAGAGCTTTGGGTACGTATGCCCGCCCACAAGATCCAGCCATGGCATTGGCGAATCGGTATGCTCCTGAATTTGGAGTAAAGAACCCTGCGCGTGACCTGTCCCAAATCAAATCTATTCGTTCGGATGATGGACGTGTGACAGTCCATTATCAGCAGAAATACAACGGTATTCCTGTGATGGGTGGCGAGCTGATCGTGAACACAAACGATAAAGGCGATTTGTATTCAATGAACGGGGAAGTATCGTCTGAACTCTCGCTTCAAACTGACCCGAAGATTGATTCAACACAAGCGGTCGAAAGCGCCCTTCAAGTTGTTGCAGAACAATATGATAAGAAGGCTGTAGATTTTGTGACAACCGAACCTGAGTTGTGGATCTATGATGAAAGCCTATTGAAGCCGAGTACGCGCCCTATTGAACTTGTCTGGCGCATGGAAGTGACGGCGAAAGAGAACAACTTGCCAGTCCGTGAGTTGGTGTTGGTCAATGCGGAGAGGGGGGATATCAGCCTGCACTTCAATCAGGTCGATAATGCTTGGGGAGAGGTGGGCACTACCAATGAAGTGCAACAGGATGTGCAGCCAGTGACCGTTCAGCCATCTGAAGAGAACATGCCCTTGCTTGCCGGTGTGAACTGGTATGTGGCCCCTACAGGAAATGATACGAATTCATGTACTGCGCCCGCTTCGCCATGCCTTACCATCAATGGCGCAATTGGCAAGGCTGGGGCAGATGATATCATCAAGGTCGCAAGCGGCACTTATACGGGAACAGCCGGCAGTGTAGTAACCATTTCAAAATCCGTAACTCTCTCTGGAGGATGGAATGATACATTTACATCACAAAATGGAGCATCTGTCATTGACGGAGGTGGTGTCAGGAGTGGTGTTTTTGTAAACGATTGGGTGTCATATACGGTAATTGATCATTTTGTAATCCAAGATTGTACACGGGGTGCAGCTAATGGTGGTGGCATTTATGCTGGTAATAACACCTCTGTGGTTTTAAAATACAGTTCAGTCATTAATAATTCTGCGGCAAAGGGTGCAGGAATTTATACGGCAGGCATCAATTTTAGTGTTTCTAATAGTACTATCAGCGGTAATACAGCAAGTCTTTCTGGTGGCGGGATGTACGCCGGTAATGGATATGTCGGGATCCGTAACTCCACCATCGCGTATAACAATTCAAACGGGTCCGGTGGTGGACTGGCTCTTAACAACTCTACGACCCTCACTCTCAGCATCAGAAATGTTATTCTTGCCCAAAATACGGCCTCTGGAGGTGGTCCTGATTGTTCCGGCTCCAATACCATTAGCTTACCTTATTCTATTTTAGGCAATGCAGCAGGGTGCACGATTACGAGTGGGACAGGTGCCATACTTAATGTGGATCCAAAACTTGATCCTTCATTAAGTGGAAGTCTTCCACTTCATTCCCTTCAAGCGGGAAGTCCGGCAATCGATTCAGGCGATAATGGGAACTGTCCGATAGACGATCAGCGTGGTATGTCCCGCCCTTATGGCAGTTCTTGCGACATTGGGGCATACGAGTACGCCCCAAATGGGAATTTGAAAGTGCTGAATGGCTCCAAGCAAGCAACCATGACAGGATCTCCCTTTGCATTGCCTCTATCAGTAAGAGTAATGGATGGATCCTTAAATCCGGCAGTTGGTGTAACTGTAACTTTTATGGCACCTGCTTCCGGCGCCAGTGGAATATTCACGGATAGCGGAACAAATACCACAACCGCTATTACGGATAGCAATGGGGACGCAGTGTCATCGGCTTTCACCGCGAACAGTCAGTGGGGGGTGTATTCGGTCAATGCCACAGTAAGCGGTGTTCCAGGCACTGCAGTTTTTCAACTGACTAATAATGGAATATTTTACGTTGCTGCGACAGGTTCAAATAATAACTCATGTTCAACTGCCCTTTTACCTTGTGCCACTGTCAATGGCGCGATTGGCAAAGCTATGGGAGGAGACCAGATCAGGGTTGCAACGGGAACGTATACCGGTACTGGAACAGAAGTGGTGTTAATTAATAAGAATGTTAGTATATCGGGTGGGTGGAATGCAAGTTTTGCGGCGCAAACTGGCATGTCAATATTCGATGGGCAGAGCGCACGACGGGGTGTAACTCTGAACAGTGGGGTTACTGCAAACATCGAACGAAGCAAGGTTCAGAATAGTTATTATGTTGGTATCTTTAACGATGGTGGTGCGTTAACACTAAATAGTAGTATTGTAAGTGGCACAAAGGATGCTAGTGGTTCAGGTTTCGGCATTAGGAACCAGTCTGGAAGTACATTAACCTTAAATACCAGTATCATCAGTGATAATAGTGGACATGGCATTTATAACACTGGCTCGTCGATTTTATTGACGTTGAATAGTAGCACTATAAACAATAATGTGGAAACAGGGATCAGCAATCAATCAGGGGCATTGACCCTAAATAACAGCACGATAAGTGGAAATTTGAGGGGAGGCCTTAGTAATAGTGGTGGCACGGCAACCTTAAACAACAGCACTGTTACCGGCAATACGTCCACAAGTTGGGGCGGTATTTATACATCGGGTGGTACCATCACCGTGAAAAATACAATCGTTGCAGGAAACTCTGCAGCAACAAGTGGGTCGGATTGTTATGGCTCGATTAACTCGGCCGGCTATAACTTGATCGGTGATACAGCAGGCTGTACTTTTGTAGCGAGTACAGGTGACTTGACCAATGTCAACCCCAAATTGGGCGAGTTGATTGGGGCGCCCGGTTATCATTCGTTACAGGCTGATAGTCCGGCCATTGATGCAGGTAACCCATCTACTTGCTTGTCTGTTGACGAGCGTGGTATATCACGTCCGCAAGGCTCAAAATGTGATATTGGTGCCTATGAATATACCGTTCCAGGTAGTGTAGCAAGTCTTTCAATTATTGGTGGTAACAACCAACACGCCCTTCCTGGAGTAGCCTTTTCCAAGCCACTAAAAGTTGTGGCCTTGGATAGTCTGGGGAGTCCGGTTTCCAGCATAAATATTACCTTTACGGCCCCAAACAATGGGGCGAGTGGGACATTTTCTAACACCAACGCACGAACAACGACAGTGACCACAGATGTAAACGGTATCGCAACCACGTCAATATTCACTGCAAATGCTATAGTGGGCTCATATCAGGTAGTTGCTTCGGCAAATGGGATTGAATCAGCTAATTTTACTCTCAGCAATGTTCTTTGGTATGTTGCCCCTACAGGCAATGATAGTAATGATTGCCATGCCCCTGTCACGCCCTGTGCGACGATCAATGGTGTGTTGGCTAAACCTGACTTCTTTGATGGTGATAGGGTATTAGTCGCCGCTGGCACGTATACTGGTAATGGACCCTGGATAGTTCTACTTGATAAAGATGTAGACTTGTCAGGTGGATGGGATGCCACGTTCACTACTCAAGATGGGTGGTCTGTGATTGATGGTCAAAATAAATGGGTAGGGATTCGTGTCAATGAGTCTCAATCTACAATTGAACAATTTATTATCCAGCATGGATCGGCAGGCGCCTCTGCTGGCGGTATTTCCAATAATAGTGGAAAGTTGATTTTGAACAATGTCATCGTCCAAAACAATACTGGTGAGTATGGTGCTGGTATTGATAATAGAGGGGTCCTGACTCTAAATAACAGTCTGGTTATAAATAATTACTCTCCACAGTATGGTGGTGGAGTCTATAACGGCGCAACACTCACAGTGAACAATAGTACTATTAGTGGTAATGAAGCACAGTATGGTGGCGGATTCATGATGTCTGGTAGCACGATCGTGCTAAATAATAGTACTATCACTGCCAATAGGGCCAACCAAGGTCTTGGCGGCGGTATTTATTATAATGGTGATGGTTATAGCGGGACCATCACGGTCCAAAATACGCTGGTCGCAGGTAATTCGTCTGGAAGCGGAGGACCAGATTGCTCAGGTCCAATAATCTCGGCTGGCTACAACTTGATCGGGAATAGTTCAGGTTGCACGTTTACCCCAACCACCGGCGATCTTGTTGGTACGAGCGCCAAATCAATTGATCCTCGCCTTACACCTGTACAGGATAATGGTGGACTTACTTTGACACATGCTCTTATGGGTGGCAGCCCGGCAATTAATGCTGGTAATTCATCTACTTGTCTAACTACAGACCAACGTGGGGTTGCTCGCCCGCAGGGAAGTGTGTGTGATATAGGCGCAGTTGAATATCAGCCGGGATCCATCCCATCTTTAATCTCTGTTTTACAAGGTTCTCCGCAGTTTATTATGGTAGGGGAAGTAGCTGGTTCGAATCTTGCTGTTGTGGTGACTGATGGGACAGGAGCAGGTGTTCCAGGTGTAACAGTAACTTTCACGGCGCCGTTATCAGGTCCAAGTGGGGTCTTTAGTAATACGGGTACGAATGAAACAACAGTCGTTACAGGTTTCGATGGTGTTGCTACCACCAGCTCTTTTACTGCCAATGCAGTATATGGAGCTTATAAAGTGCAAGCAACAGCCATTGGTATGGTTGACACTACTGATTTTAATTTGGC
This sequence comes from Candidatus Defluviilinea proxima, assembly GCA_016721115.1. Lineage (NCBI taxonomy): Bacteria > Bacillati > Chloroflexota > Anaerolineae > Anaerolineales > Candidatus Villigracilaceae > Candidatus Defluviilinea > Candidatus Defluviilinea proxima. The sequence continues at coordinate 789,419 of JADKIW010000001.1, read as the reverse complement.
TAATGGAAGTAAACATATAGAGACTTACATTGCCAATAATACTTCATCGCTTCCCGGTACGTTTCTTTGTGATCAAACACAACCAAACTGCACGAATGGGAGCAATCCGCATGGAGATGGGGCGCACAAATATGCGATTGGCTCTCACACTTTTTATGCGGCCAACTTCAACCGTGACAGCATCGACAATAATGGGATGACGATCATCTCGACGGTGCAGTACTGTGAGCCGGGATTTGCCTGTCCATTTGGGAATGCCTACTGGTATGGTACGCAGATGGTGTACGGTAGTGCCTACGGTTTTGCCTTGGCAGATGATATTGTGGCACACGAACTGACACACGGTGTGACAGAACGCGAATCGAACCTGTTTTATTATTATCAATCGGGTGCGATCAACGAATCACTGTCGGATGTGTTCGGGGAGTACTACGACCAGACCAACGGTCAGGGGACGGACACGGCCGGAGTCAAATGGCAGATCGGAGAAGATGTCACTGGATTGGGTGCCTTCCGCAGTATGAGCAATCCGCCAGCCTTTGGCGACCCAGATAAGATGTCAAGCGCAAATTATTACATCAGCGATGGTGACGGTGGCGGTGTACATACCAACAGTGGTGTAAATAACAAAGCGGTCTACCTGATGGTAGATGGAGGGTCGTTCAACGGGAAGACAGTGACCGCTTTGGGTTGGGAGAAGGTGGGAGCGATCTATTATGAAGCGCAGACGAACCTGCTGACATCCGCCTCAGATTACTCGGATCTATACCTTGTTCTCCAGCAAGCCTGTTCCAACCTGATTGGTCAACATGAGATTACAACAGGGAATTGTACACAAGTGAAGACTGCTCTGGATGCAGTAGAAATGAACAAACGCCAGTCATTTGGCGATCTTCAAGATCCCAGCTTTGAGTATTCTTACGCGACCTATCCTTATTGGGCGCAATACTCAACAAATTACGGGTCGCCTTTGTGTACGATTGCAGATTGTGGAGACAGCGCTGGAACAGCGGGACCACGTACGGGATCTGTTTGGGGTTGGCTTGGTGGGACTACAAATAACGAGGCAGCTTCACTTACCCAAGTTGTCTATTTTCCCGATGGTTACCCCTCGCTCAAACTCAAGTTCTATCTTTGGATTGGCAGAGCTAGCTCAGGTAGTGATGCCAATGACAAATTTACTGTTCTGATTGATAACGTGCCCGTGTTCTCAGCCAACGCAACACAGAAGAACTCATATTCGAGCTACAAACAGGTAAGTGTGGATGTTAGTGGTTTTGCTACCAATGCTCTACATACAATAAAGTTTTACACGGAGACAAGCGGGCAGGTAGTCAACTTTAACCTGGATGATGTATCACTGGTCGAAAACACCCGTTCAATATCTGGTAATGCAGGTACGGGTGATGTAGTTCTGCAGTACGCGGATGGTGGGTTCAAAACAGTGACAGCAGACGGGAGTGGAAACTACACGATCTATGTTTCACCTGGGTGGAGCGGGACGGTAACACCGTCAAAGGCAGGATATATCTTCTCACCGCTCAACCGCAGCTACAGCAATGTAACCACAAATCAAACAACCCAAAACTACACTGCAACGTTGCTTCCCACCATCAGCGGCAATGCAGGAGCACCGGGCGTGACGCTGAGCTATGTGGATGGGACGGCGAAGACAGTTGTATCGCAAGGGGATGGGAGCTACACGATCACAGTACCAAGCGGTTGGAGTGGGACGGTAACGCCCTCGAAGGCAGGCTATTTCTTCTCACCGCTCAACCGAAGCTATAGCAATGTAACAACAAACCAAACAGCACAAAACTACATCGCGACGTTTATGTACACCATCAGTGGGAATGTAGGGGTAGGAGGAGTGACCCTAAGCTACACGGATGGAGGCGCCAAGACAGTGACACTCCAAAGGAGACGGGAGTTACACGATCACAGTGCCAGGTGGCTGGAGTGGAACAGTAACCCCAACAAGCACCTGTCACACCTTTGCGCCGCTGAACCTCAGCTACAGCAACCTGGGAGCCAACACAAGTGGGCAGAACTACACCAGCACATTCAACACCTCAATAGGTTGTTCGAACATCAATGTAACGATCGGTGGGAACACACAGGGAACTACGGAATAGGAACAGGGCAACGACTAACGGATCGGTACGGGATCAACGGTGGACCAGTACGAGTGAGAAGCACGAACAGGGTGAACATGTTCACGAGTCAACGAGCGATCTACGGGAGCAGCTTCAACTCGATCGTCAGGTTCCCCGCGGATCAACGGACGACCGAATACTGGTTCACCTCATTGGACGATGCGGGGATGATCACGTATTTGGTGATCGGGAACCCGAGTGAGACAGAGACAGCGTTAGTGGATGTGTACATCGGAGGGGTGAAGAAGAACACGACACCATACTCGATCCCGCCTGGGCAGAGAGTGTACCCGCGCTATGGGATCAACGGCGGACCGGTACGGGTAGTGAGCACGAACGGAGTGAGTGTGTTCTGAGCGAGAGAACGAAGTATGGGAACAGCTTCAACGAAGTGATGGGGTTCCCTCGACCCAACTGGACACAGAGTTCTGGTTCACGAGCTATGACGATGCGGGGATGATCACGTACCTGGTGATCGGGAACCCAAGCGAGACAGAAACAGCGGAAGTGGATGTGTACATCGGAGGCGTGAAGAAGAACACAACACCGTACTCGATCCTACCTGGGCAGAGAGTGTTCCCTCGGTATGGGATCAATGGAGGACCAGTACGAGTGGTGAGCACGAACGGAGTGAAGGTGTTCACGAGCGAGAGAACGAAGTATGGGAACAGTTTCAATGAAGTGTTGGGGTACCCGATAGCTCAAACCTCGACCGAGCTCTGGTTCACCTCATTGGATGATGCCAGCATGATCACGTACCTGGTGATCGGGAACCCAAGTGAGACGGAGACAGCGGAAGTGGATGTGTACATCGGAGGAGTGAAGAAGAACACGACACCGTACTCGATCCTGCCGGGGCAGAGAGTGTTCCCGCGGTATGGGATCAACGGAGGACCAGTGCGAGTGGTGAGCACGAACGGAGTGAAGGTGTTCGCGAGTGAGAGAACGAAGTACCTGAGCAGTTTCAACGAGATCCTGGGGATCCCGACCGAAAGTCTGACGACCGACTACTGGTACACTTCGTTGGATGATGTGGGGATGACCACAGAGTTGGTGATCGCCGCACCGTAGAGTAGGGGATAGTCAAAGAGCCACAAAACAGTAAAACAGTCCGCCTCGTACGAGGCGGACTGTTTGGTTGTAACCAAACTGTGACATCCATCACCTTGTGTTTGTGAAAGTTGGAGGTCTATAATGATTTCGATGAAGTTACCTTTGTGGGGTAATTTCGAAACCAAACACTAGGGAGGAAGTACTCCCGGGGAGAAAGTATGTTTAAGAAAATTCATAATATATTAGGCATCCGGCTCATTCTTATAATTGCATTGGTCACGAGTGTAATAATTGTGACACCTGTACAGGCAAGCCTAGGAGTCATTTATGTCAAATCGAGCGCAGCTGGGAAAAATGATGGTACTTCTTGGTCGGATGCATATACAGACTTACAATCTGCACTCTTAACTGCATCTAGCGGAGATGAGATATGGGTTGCAGCTGGAACGTATAAACCAACTGCTGGAACAGATCGTGCCGCTTCTTTTGTGCTTAAGAATGGTGTAGCAATTTATGGTGGATTTATAGGCGAAGATTTTCATAATTATCGATTTCCACAATTCCCGGAAACAATTTTAAGCGGTGACATCGGTGTTGCCGAAGATAATAGTGATAATTCGTATCATATAGTAATTGGAAGTGGTGTGGATAATTCAGCAGTATTGGATGGATTTATTATCACCAATGGAAATGCCAATGGGGTATATCCCAATGATAGTGGAGGGGGGATGTATAGTAGCAATGGTAATCCAACTTTGGCAAATATCACTTTTAGTGATAACTCAGCTATTTCCGGAGGTGGAGTATATAACACTAGTAGTAGTCCAGGTTTAACGAATGTTGCCTTTGTCGGTAATTCAGCAGATGAAGGAGGGGGGATGATGAATTATATGAGCAGTCCGTCACTAAAGAATGTGACTTTTGATACAAACGCTGTGACAGCCATTGGTGGTGGAATATATAATTATATAGGTAGTAGCCCGTATCTAATGAATGTATTGTTCAGCAACAACTTGGCAGGCAGTGGCGGCGGAATGGCCAACAATAATAGTAATCCGAGTTTAACAAATGTGACCTTCAATAACAATACGGCTGTTAACCTTGGGGGCGGTATCATCAACTCAGACAGTAGTATTAGCTTATTGAATGTAACGATGAGTGAAAATACAGCCATGAGCGGTGGAGGGGTGTCCAACGATATTGGTAGCAACTTAATGATAAAGAATAGCATTCTATGGAGTAATGTTGGCGGGGAATTGGTTAATGGAAATGCTACTGTCAGTTATAGCATTGTACAAGGTGGATATGCAGGTGCAGGCAATTTGAATGTGGATCCATTGCTTTCTGGGCTGTCACACAATGGAGGCTTTACTAAAACAATGGCTCTCCTTGCGGGTTCACCTGCAATTGATGCTGGTAATGATGCAGTTTGCGCAACAACCGACCAGCGAGAACTGACTCGTCCGCAACAATCACATTGTGATATGGGGGCATTTGAATATCGCCATGAGATTCATCATGTCAAATGGAATGCAACTGGGTCGAATAATGGCACTTCTTGGGGAGATGCCTTCACGGATTTACAATCCGCCCTTTCTGCCTCGTTCTATGGCGATGAGATTTGGGTTGCTGCGGGGACATATTATCCTACATCTGGAATTGATCGAACAATTTCATTCGCGCTCAAGAACAACGTGGCAGTCTATGGCGGCTTTTCGGGCACTGAAACTTTACTCTCTCAACGAGATTATGAAACAAATGTCTCTATTTTAAGTGGGAATATTGGAGCTACAGACGATGATAGTGACAATTCGTATCATGTTGTCATAGGTGGAGCCACAGATAACACTGCAATATTGGATGGATTCACAATAACAAAGGGAAATGCGAATGCCAATTCAGACCCCCATGCCGTAGGTGGTGGAATGTACAATCTTATGGGCAGCCCAAGTCTGAAAAATTTATTTTTTATTGCCAACAAAGCTAACTGGGGTGGCGGTATAGGGAATCATCTTCACGGTAGCAGCCCCTTCCTGCTCAATATTATTTTCGACTCAAATATTGCTGAAGTATCTGGCGGTGGAATGTACAATCATAGTAGTGGCATTCCCAACCTGACGAATGTTACATTCGTGAATAATACAGCTTCATCTTCAGGCGGGGGGATCGGGAATTTTATTAGCAATCCTAATTTGACAAATGTTACTGTTACAGGGAACACAGCTGGCATTGGTGGTGGGATATACAACTTCCAAGGGTCTCCTACCATAACGAATATTACCATCGCAAATAATACTGCTACATCCAGTGGCGGTGGAATATATAATGTTATCAAGAGTTATCCAGTTATAAGAAATACAATTCTATGGGGAAATAATGCCCCCGCAGGTGCACAAATCTCCAGTTCTCTGAGTACTCCAGTAATTAGTGACAGTGTAGTGCAAGGTGGGTATGCAGGTGGAACAAATATTATTACAACTAACCCTAAGTTAGGCGCGTTGGGAAATTATGGTGATTTCACACAAACCATCCCCTTACAAGCTGGTAGTTCAGCCATTAATGCGGGTTATGATGTGGCGTGTCCTGCCACGGATCAGCGAGGGATGACCCGTCCACAGGGGCGTCACTGTGACATCGGGGCGTATGAATATGTGCCTATGACCTATTATGTCAAGTGGAGCGCGATGGGATTGAACAACGGTTCCTCCTGGACCGACGCCTACACCGACTTGCAATCGGCCTTGTCCGTCGCTTCAAGCGATGATGAGATTTGGGTCGCGGCAGGGGCGTACAAGCCAACCACAAATACAGACCGTACGATTTCTTTCAATCTCAAGAACGGTGTCGCAGTCTATGGCGGGTTTGCAGGCAATGAGACGCTCCGCAGTCAGCGCAATGTACAAACAAATGTTACAACCTTGAGTGGGGATATCGGTGTGGCAGGGAATACCACTGATAATTCCTATCATGTTGTGGTTGCGAGCAACACAGATACTACTGCTTTGCTGGATGGGTTCACAGTTACAGGTGGGAACGCAGATAGTGAAACATATGCAGGCGATGCAGGCAAGGGGGGGGGGATTTATAATAACCTTGGAAGCCCAAGCGTGAAAAATTTGATCATTGTTGGAAATCATGCCACATATGGTGGTGGCATGTATAACTATGGCAATCCATTTTACAATCAGGGAAAATATTACATCCCAACAATAACCAATGTTGTATTTAGCAACAACTCTGCGCTTGAAGGCGGGGGAATACGCAACGATTATTATAGTAGTCCTATCCTTACAAACGTGATTTTTGACAACAATACCGCAGGTCGTGGCGGAGGAGGGATGGAAAACTTTAACTATTGTGATCCTGTTCTAACGAACGTCACCTTCACTAACAACACAGCTTCTAGTGGAGGTGGAATGATGAATTGGTCTGGTAATAATCCGATTTTAACAAACGTCACTTTCAGCGGCAACTTGGCTTACTATGAAGTAGACGGAATACCTGCTGGGGGGGAGGGAGGTGGCTTATATAACTCTACCAGTAATCCGACGATGGCGAATGTAACCCTTAGTGATAATGTGGCCCACTCGCTTGGTGGTGGTATCTACAATACTGGTAATAGTACTTCGGTTATCCATAATATGATCTTATGGGGAAACACCGCTCCTAATGGGGCACAAATTTATAATGTATCTAGCACTCCTGTCATCACTGACAGCGTAATCCAAGGCGGATATGCCGGTGGTACGAACATTATCGTAGCCGATCCTAAGCTCGGAACTTTAGGGAACTATGGTGGCTTCACTCAAACCATACCTCTTCAGGTAGGAAGTTCCGCGATTGACACAGGTAACGACACGAATTGCTCCGCGACGGATCAGCGTGGAGTGACACGTCCATTTGGGAGTCACTGTGATATTGGGGCATATGAATACGAACATGCCAAAGTTAATGTAACGATCGGCACCAACCCGCCAAAGAACTACACCGTTGCACCAAGCGGACGTATAACAAATCGGTACGGGATCAACGGCGGACCGGTACGAGTGAGAAGCACGAACGGAGTGAACATGTTCACGAGTCAACGAGCGATCTACGGGAGCAGCTTCAACTCGATCGTCGGGTTCCCCGCGGATCAACTGACGACCGAATACTGGTTCACCTCATTGGACGATGCGGGCATGATCACCTACCTGGTGATCGGGAACCCAAGCGAGACAGAGACAGCGGAAGTGGATGTGTACATCGGCGGAGTGAAGAAGAACACAACACCGTACTCGATCCCGCCTGGGCAGCGAGTGTACCCGCGCTATGGGATCAACGGCGGACCGGTACGAGTGGTGAGCACGAACGGAGTGAGTGTGTTCACGAGCGAGAGAACGAAGTATGGGAACAGCTTCAACGAAGTGATGGGGTTCCCCTCGACCCAACTGGACACCGAGTTCTGGTTCACGAGCTATGACGATGCGGGAATGATCACGTACCTGGTGATCGGGAACCCAAGTGAGACGGAGACAGCGGAAGTGGATGTGTACATCGGAGGCGTGAAGAAGAACACAACACCGTACTCGATCCTACCTGGGCAGAGAGTGTTCCCGCGATATGGGATCAACGGCGGACCGGTACGAGTGGTGAGCACGAACGGAGTGAAGGTGTTCACGAGCGAGAGAACGAAGTATGGGAACAGTTTCAATGAAGTGTTGGGGTACCCGATAGCTCAAACCTCGACCGAGCTCTGGTTCACCTCATTGGATGATGCCAGCATGATCACGTACCTGGTGATCGGGAACCCAAGTGAGACAGAGACAGCGGAAGTGGATGTGTACATCGGAGGGGTGAAGAAGAACACGACACCGTACTCGATCCTGCCGGGGCAGAGAGTGTTCCCGCGGTATGGGATCAACGGAGGACCAGTGCGAGTGGTGAGCACGAACGGGGTGAAGGTGTTCACAAGTGAGAGAACGAAGTACCTGAGCAGTTTCAACGAGATCCTGGGGATCCCGACCGAAAGTCTGACGACCGACTACTGGTACACCTCGTTGGATGATGTGGGGATGACCACGGAGTTGGTGATCGCTGCACCGTAGGGTAAATTTAACATATACTGTGGTTAGCAGAGTATGTTATTGTGCAAGCAAGAGAATACATTCAATGTATTCTCTTGCTTGTTAACTGATCTCACTGGTTTCCAACCTATAACAATGTAAATATCAGAGAAGAATTCTGTTTTGTCGTACTGTGACGTTTTGAAACATCAACGAATCGCGATCTGACTCGCCTTGTCCAAAATAAAATCAGTCAGATAGTGATTCACTTCTTCGGCGGCATCGTGTTGCACCCAGTGTGTAGCTTCGGGGAAGAGGATCAGGTTACCTTCGTCCACATAATCCATGCTGGGACGGGCCATGCGGTGTGTAAGCGCGAAGTCTTTCATGCCCCACATCATCAAGGTTGGGACTTTGACGCGCATGTTTTCGTTGGATGCCCATGTTTGGTTGCGGACAATGGCGCGATACCAGTTGATCATGGACGTCATTGCATCGGGTTGTGACCAGGCTTCTTTGTATTTCTCAATGTCTTCGTTGATGAACGAACCGATCTTGCTTGTGCCATGTGTCGCACGGATCAGGTTATGCCAATCGTTGATGCGCATTCCTAATTCAGGGATCCATGGTAATTGAAAGAACATGACATACCACGAGCGACGCATCTGTTCGAAGTCGCGCATCAGAAAACGTCGCATCACGGTGGGATGCGGGACATTCATGATGCTAAGTTTATGCAATCGTTCGGGATATTTGATCGCTAGTGTCCATGCAACCACAGCGCCCCAATCATGCCCCACCAGATTTACTTTTTCATAACCAAGTGCGTCGATCAAACCGATGATATCTTTGACCAGAGTAAATACATCATAATTCTTCACGCCTTTGGGTTTATCGCTCAAGTTGTATCCGCGTTGGTCAGGGATAATGACTCTGCATCCCGCCTCTGCTAACGCGGGAATTTGGTTTCTCCACCCATACCAAAATTCAGGAAAGCCATGCAAAAGTACGATAGGTATTCCGCTTTTAGGCCCCGCCTGCACGACGTGTAATTTAACGCCGTTCGTTTCGATTGTGCTGTGTTCCAAATCCATTTCTTTACTGCCTCCGAAATCGAGGCGGGATTTTACCAGAGAAACCGAACGCGATGAAACTTCTTAGTGAACGTTTAGCTTATTCGTACACTTCGTAGGGAAACCGCATGGAAAAAGTCAAATAAGAACAGGAATCCACCCTGCAGAATGATTCCCATTCCATGACCACGCCAAAGTGGATTCTCCGCTCCCCATGTTTTCATCAACCAGACTCCACCAAGGATGTAGAGAACGTCCAAGCCGGTGTTGACCCACAAGATGCGACGCAACCAGCGCGACTCTTTCGCTTCATCCTCAGCCGAATTTGATCCTTGAACGATCAGCCTTTTCTTCGCTGACGCACGTTCACCGAAAAAAGCGATTGCTCCATCAATGACTCCCCATACGAAACATTGAATCGCGAGTCCGCGCAGGAAGGTGTCTGCAGAGAAAACTGTCAGCGTGGAAAAAACTACACTCAACGCGGACCAGACAAAAAGTCGACGAGTGAGGCGGGTTTGAAAGTCCCAAATATTCATTTAAATGGAGAAGTCCACAGCTTTCCAAACTCCGTGTTCGGGCGCATGCAAGACGGGACCATACTTCTCTCCGCCGTTGACGCGCTTCTCAAGCGACTCGACATGTTCAATGAGGGCGGCAAGAGTCTCACCGATGGTATCGGGCAGGCTTCCATGTTCGAGGTCAACTTTTTCTTGAGGTGTGTGCTTGGCATGTTCGCGCACAACGACCTGACCTGGTACACCGACCACTACAGAATCGGGCGGCGTGGATTTGACCACTACTGCGTTCGCGCCGATGCGACTGTTCGCGCCGATGGTGATGGCGCCGAGAACTTTTGCGCCTGCACCGATGACGACGTGATCTTCGATGGTGGGATGACGTTTGGTTTTGTGCAGGCTGGTTCCGCCGAGCGTGACGCCGTGATAGATGGTGACGTTATCGCCGATCTCAGCGGTCTCGCCAATGACAACGCCCATACCGTGATCGATAAAGAAGTTGTGACCGATCGTTGCGCCTGGGTGAATTTCGACGCCGGTGATACTGCGCATGACTTGAGAGATTCCGCGTGCCAGTAGCTTGATATTGTTCTTCCAAAGTTTATGTGAAAAGCGGTGTGCCCAGATGGCATGTAGACCGGGGTAACAGATCAGCACCTCGAGCACATTGCGGGCGGCTGGGTCGCGCTCAAGAACGGATTGAACATCGTCATGAATTGTTTTGAATACCATACTTACTCCTACTTGACTTTTGGCGGGCGAATTTGAACCGCCAAGCCCGCAAAGAGCGCGAAGAAAACCTTTAAAAACTTGGCGTTCTTCGCGCTCTTCGCGGTAAAAAATTAACCATCCACCAGATCGGCGAAGAGAGCAGTGGAGAGATAGCGTTCGCCGAACGAAGGGATGATGACTACAATGAGCTTGCCTTTATTCTCAGGGCGGGCGGCTACTTGCAATGCGGCCCATGTTGCAGCGCCGGAGGAGATGCCCACCAACAGACCTTCTTCACGCGCCATGCGGCGGGCGGTTTGGAAAGCATTTTCATTTGTTACGCGGATGACTTCATCGTAGACGGTTGTGTTGAGAACATCGGGTACGAAACCTGCGCCAATTCCCTGAATGGGATGCGGACCCTTTGTCCCGCCGGAAAGAACCGGGGATGCATCGGGTTCAACCGCGATAGCTTTGAATGAGGGCTTGCGTGCTTTGAGCACTTCGCCTACGCCGGTGATGGTTCCGCCAGTGCCGATGCCAGAGATGAGAATATCTACTTTGCCATCGGTATCGTTCCAGATCTCTTCGGCGGTTGTCTTGCGATGGATCTCGGGGTTGGCCGGGTTCTTGAACTGTTGTGGCAGGAAGTATTTTTTCGGGTCGGAAGCAACGATCTCTTCAGCCTTGCGGATCGCTCCGCCCATGCCATCGGGGCCGGGGGTCAGGATTAACTCGGCACCATAAGCACGCAGTAACATACGGCGTTCCTTGCTCATGGTCTCGGGCATGGTCAGGATGAGTTTGTATCCACGTGCGGCAGCGACCATCGCGAGCGCGATGCCGGTGTTGCCACTGGTGGGCTCGACGAGGGTGGTGTCCTTGTTGATGAGACCGGCTTTTTCAGCGGCGTCGATCATGGCGAATCCGATGCGGTCCTTGACGCTGTGGGCTGGATTGAAAAATTCCAGCTTGGCGACCACTTCTGCACCGACGCCTTCGGTGACACGGTTCAGTTTGACGAGCGGGGTGTTGCCGATCAATTCTGTGACATTGCTTGCGATTTTCATACGATTGCTCCTTTGGGTTTGCTTGTGGTTAGAGTAGGGGCGACCCGCCTGGCACGGTCAAAGCCTTCGGTAATCCTGAAGGGTCGCCCCTACTCTTGAAATAAATAAAACGGCTGTCTGCCAGCTGGAATTTTCCAGCGTTTGCAAGCGGTGGAGTTAACTCAAAAAGTCGTCCATGGACGACTTCGTGAATATGCGGGGTCAAAGCCCACCGTCTGCGGCATTCAGCCGTTTGTTTACGGGAAATTCAGAGGCGGTGGTTTAGCGACCCCGCCGTATACACATGCAGTTCAGAATATTGTTCATGCTTCCTTATTGAAAGAGTCAGACTGGTTTTTCTTACTTCAAGTCTGGCGGATTATACAGCGGAGTGGGGGAATTGCCAACCATATAATGAATCAGGTTGTATATCGTAGGGGCGACCCATCAGGACCGTTGAGTAATTTCATCTTTCCAAGCGGGTCGCCCCTACTGTCGATTAATAACTTCCCTTGAAATACGCTGCGATCAGATCGGATATATCTGCCGTGGTGTTCTGCCTTGCGACGGCAAAGAAATCATACGCAGTGGCGTGACCACGTCCGTAGCGTGAACAATAATCCTGTAGAAAAGCGTAGAAGGCATCATCGCCCATGCGGTAGTTTAGGGATTCTAAAAAGTTGGCGCCATTGAGATAGGCCGCGTTGACATACGCGCGGAATGTCGGTGCATCATATACGTTCGTGTCCACATACCCCGAGGGGCCAAAGTAATTGACGCGGAACTGCCACCACCAATCGAGCGAGTTGGGATAGCTGTATTTATAGAAGATGGCTTCGCTATACGCGGCCAATGCCTCATCGAGCCATGGCTCCATCGCTTGATCGCTCCCCACCAAACCGAACCACCATTGATGCGCAATCTCATGCACACCGATCGTCACAAGGTTACTGCGTGCCGTGCCGTTGTATTCGTTGTAAAACTTGGTCGCCAAAAATACGAGACCGTCATACTCCTGCCCATCGTTCAAGTCTGCTTGGACGACACTCAGACTCCCATACGGATACGGCGCGAACTGTGACGAATACAGATTCACTGCACGGACCGCCGCATTCAGAATCGCCAAGCCTTCCGCTTCATATCCTGGATAATAGTACGCGCGGATCTGTGCCCCGCCCGCAGTTGAATCCACCACTTGGAATTGGTCGCTGGCTGACAGTGCAAACGTCCGCGCGCCGTAGAGACGATATCGCGTCCATTCGCCGTTGGCTTCTTCGACTCCGCTTGTGGCGAGGGTGATGGCACCTTCCACGGTTTTGATGTTCACATCAAAGTCCGCGGCATCGTAGACGAGGTGTTCGCCAAGATACGACTCATCGTGCAAGCCCCAGCCGTTACTGTACGGCACTACGAACGGATACCAATCCGTCAGGTTGACCTGGTCCACATCGTAGCCATAGGGCGCATCCTTGACTTTGGCAGGGATGGCAATACGGAAACGCATTGCCAGTGATATTTGTGAGTTAGGTTGAAGTGGTTGCGGCAAATAGACTGTGAGCCGATGCGAGTTGAGATCATAGTTGAGTTGATTGCCGTTGAGCAGGATGTGTTCCATCGTGAACCCGCCGCGATGCATGGACTCTACGGCCATGACGAGTTCATTCAATGCCACGCCAGTTTGATTCGTGTACACGACTGTCTCGTCCGCAGCGACTTGACGTCCGTAGTAATCGAGCAAAGCATAGAGCGTATATTGCGTGCGCGATGATTGCGATGGTGATGTCGGTTGAGGAAGTGCTGTTGCTGTAAATGCGAGAGTTGGTAATGGGGTGTTCGTGGGCGGGAGCGGAGTGTAGGTGGATATGAGAGTTGGTGCATCGATGGGGATGTAATTTGAATCGGACGGTTGAAAAGGCGTCGGGGTGGGTGATGCATTGGGGTTTGCAGTAACAAGCACGAGCGTAGGAGGAAGCGCCTGCGCCGGGTTGGTCAAATTACAAGATGTGAGGAGAAGTAAAAGGAAGAGGAAGGTGGGTCGAAGATGGAGTCGCATAATAGAGTTCCCCCGTCATTGCGAGGGCGACAGCCCGAAGCAATCCCCAACACGGTGACGGAGATTGCTTCGTCGGGCTACGCCCTCCTCGCAATGACGGATGATGTGGTGTTAGTATGTGTTCTGAAAATACTGTTTCATCAGATCAGAAATATCTGCGTTGGAGTGTTCGCGGAAGACGCGGAAGAAATCGGCGGTTGTGGCGCGCTTGCCGACGAACTGAGTGTAGTAATCTTTGAGGAACGCAAAGAAAATTTCATCGCCAACTTTTTCGCGCAACGCTTCGATGAAACGCGCGCCTGTGAGATAGGTCTTGTCCCAATACGGACGTTGACCGCCGCCATCGTAGATGGGCGTATCGACATAGCCCGCTTGTTGAAATTCAAAATAGCGATAGCCCCACCACCAATTCAAAAGGTCGGGGTGTACCGTTTCATAATAGACACGTTCGCTGTAGGTGGCGAGTGTTTCATCGAGCCACGGCTCAAGCGCCTGATCGTCGGCAACCGCATCGAACCACCACGCGTGCGCGGTCTCGTGCGCCGCAATGATGACGAGATAATTCTTGGGCGTGTTATCGTACAAGTTGAAGTAATCGCGGCTGATGAAATAAAAACCCGAATATTCCATGCCATCGTTGAAATCGCCCTGCACAGCGGTCAGCGTTTTGTGACGATAGGGCCCGAACTTTTCACTATAGACCTGCATCGCTTCGACCGTTGTTTGCAACATCGCTTCGCCGGGTGCATCGTAATACGCGAAGTAATAACTATAGACTGTGACATCGCCGACCTGACGCGTGGCGACTTTGAACAACGTGCTAATGGACAGCGCAAACGTGCGCCCCGCTTCCAACGTAAACCGACGACTGCCTGCTGTTCCTGAAACTTCTTCTGCCCCTGACGCCGCGATCTGCGGACTCGATCCATCGGTGAATGTGACGGTCACATCGAAGTCAGCTACATCATAGACAAGATGCTCGCCGTAATACCACGGGTTGTGCAATATCCATCCTTCGCCGCTGACGTAAGGCACCACGAACGGATACCAATCCACGAGGTTGAGTTGTCGTTCTGAGAAGCCATAGATCTGCGGACGGATCTCGTTTGGGTTGCTATATGCCTGCATTTGCGGAAGGATGAGACCATAGGATATGGTAATGACGGTAGTTCCACCAGCAGGGATGGGTTGCGCCAATGGGATTTCGAGTTTTTGACTCTGATTCTCCAATGTGTAATTGGTAATTGGTGTTCCGTCTACTGTGAGTGAGCTGAGATTGAATCCACCGCTCCATAGGTTGGGCTCCACCGCAAGGACGAGGTTGTTCAGCGTCTCACCGGTCCAGTTGGGATAGGTGATGGTCTGGTTCACAGTCGCGGACTTGTTCGAGTAGTTCAACTGCACATCCATCACATACTGCGGACGTTCCAGCGTAGGGACGGGTATTGGCGTGGCGGTCGGTGTTTCGGTGGGAAGAGGCGTTTCCGATGGCGCGACCGTGTTTGTGGGGATAGCGGGTGTCTCAGTTGCGGGAATTGCTTGAGGGGTTGGGGAGGAGCAGGAAATGAGGAAAAGAATGCAGAATGCAGAAAGCAGACTTGTCCTGAGCGAATGCGAAGGAACTTGTGTTGCGGCGTGTTTGTGCATGGGTGGATTTTATCGCTTGTCTCAAAAATTAAGTAAACTTTCGCTAAAAATCGCGAAGGGAAGTCAAGGTTTTTATTTAACGACAAAGCCTCCTGCAGAGTTCCGTGCACGAGGCTTTGTTTTTATACATGCATAGGTGTGCTATCGAATTCTATTCCATTTTCCCCGAAGCGATACGGGCCAGAGCTTTAGCCTGAGCGGCAAATCCCTGCTTTACATCGGCGAATGGCACAAAGCGCGCCAAAATGCCATGGTATTCCTCTCTCGTAGAATACTCTGTCTGATTTCCTTTACTCTGCAACGTCTGAACTCGTGTGGCTCGTAACAGTCCCAGCTTTGCAACTGGATGAGCATATTTGTATTTCAATTCCGCTGATCCATTCTGAGGATGTGTACTTGATATCATCTGCTCGAGCGATGTGCCTGTTCTGCCATCATGCCACGCCAGAGAGAACTTCATGATGTCGCCTTGACCGTTCTTGCTCGCTCTATAGTCAACTTTCACGATGAACGGGTTCCAGCGCGGATACGAGTCCCAATCGATCATGTATCCCCAGACCGTATTGATATCGGCGTCAATGGTGATATGTTCTTCTACAAAGTATTTGCTCATGTTTGCTAGTCTCTTATTATTACAAAGCCTCCCGTGGTGTTCAGCGCAGGATGCTCTGTTTTATACTGAACCTTTCAGCAGAACTTGAACTAGGTATCTAGCGGGTTGTGAAGCGAGTATCTATTGAGATACACCTTTCACTTTACTGCTCATAATCAAGCACACAAAAACTTAACTGTTATAAGATAAGCAAAGCCTTGGATGCTGGATGAAGTTGTCAGCCTAATACTTTAGCTGAATTAGATGCGCGATCTTCTTCGGTCACGGTACGCTCTAATTCTTGTAAATGATCTTTAATTAATTTTCTAATCCCTGGCTTAAAATTCATGCGTACTATTTTATTGCCTTCAATATACTGCTTGTCCATCAAGTGCGGTATAACATATACCCACAAAGATCTGAGAATTCCATCATAATAAATATTCGTTATGTCAATTTCTACTCTTTTACTATAGAACTCATAATTAACAGAAAAAAGTTTCTCGTCACTTAATATACTAATAAATTCCAAGACATTAAGTGGGAGATTGTCGATCTTCAATAAAACATTACAACTGCTTATTCCCAAGGTGTCTATTATTCTTCTTGCAACTACATTTTCTGCTTCTGATGTCTTATCTAATATGCTTTGCGTTGTGTTTGACAGCGGGAATTTTACTTCTGGAAATTCAAATTTTGCTGAGAGACTTCCAGCTGAAAGTTCCTTGATTGCAGGAAATATATTCTCAATATTTTCTCTAAACATTCTAATAACAACTAATATTAATAGTGCAATAAAAACAGTAGGATTGGAGATTAGCTTCCATAATTCATAAATGATTGCAGATAAAATAGTATAAAGAGAAACGATAAACTTAGTATCTAATGCCTGCGCCTGAAAAAGTGCATAAACGAAAATTAATACAAAGATACCGCATATACTAAGAAAATACCTTAGATTTTTTTTCATGATAAACCTCAATACATCCTGTCGCATATCGTGATGTTACAAGTATGCCCGACGTTTTTTGTGCGTTGCTCATAATTAGCAAAGGTTAGTAGCGATTACTTTTGTATGCAGTTCGAGTGTAGCACACAAAGTTCCATTAGGATTATTCAATGATTTTACCTGAATAGTGAAAAGCCTCCCGTGAATTTTTTCAAGGGAGGCTTGTTTTTGAAAAATGTTATGCTTCGATCAACTTCTTCAAGGACTGCATTGTGGTATCCAACCCAGTCTGCATTTGTTTCTTCATCATATCTTCCATCCCGGGCATGGAGGGCATCCCTGCGGGGACGAGGACCGCGTCCATTTGCAGGATGAGCTTTGTGCCAGCGCCATCCTTTTCGAGAATGTAGGTATTGGTCACATCGGAGGCGGGCGGGGTGGCGAGGGTCTTCACGCCGAATTTCTTGTTGGGTTCAAGGGAAACGACTTCGTTGGTGGTCTTGATAACGTTGCCCATGGAAGTGGTCTCGATCACGTATTTCATTCCCACTGCTACAGGTCCGCTGGTTTGAACGCCGGTAATGTATGAACTTAATTTCTTCTGGTTCTCGAGATTGGTGATGAACTCAAAAACCTTCTCAACGGGCTTGCTGATACTGACACTGGTTTCAATCGTAGCCATAAATATTCTCCTCTAAGTTGATATGGATAAACGCCGAGGCGGATTATAGCCCCTTCATTTTTTTCCATCCAAATGAAATCAGGAAGAATACGCTGGCCGTAAGTACTATCGCCGCGCCAGAGGCAATGCTCAAATAAAACGATAAATATAAGCCGATCACACCGGATAACGAGGCGAAGATCGCGGCAAGGAGCATCATCGTGGAGAGACGGTGAGTCAACAGGTAGGCTGTCGCTGCGGGAGTGACGAGCATGGCGACCATCAAAGATACGCCAACTGTTTGAAGCGAGACGGCAACGGTCACGGCGATGAGGGTTAATAGCAAGTTGTTGAGCATGCCAACGGGAAGTCGCAATGTGGCGGCGAGGATGGGATCGAAAGAAAGCGTCATGAATTCTTTGTAGAAAGCAAAGATAGCCAGAAGCACGAGTCCGCCAAAGATGATGATCAGCCACAGGCTATGGGGAGAGACGCTGAGCACATCCCCGAAGAGAAAGTGACTCAAGTCCACGGCGTAGCTTTTGACAGTGGAGATCAACGCGATGCCGAGTGCGAACATCCCTGCGAAGATCACACCGATAGATGTATCTTCTTTGATCTCGGCGTTCTTGCTGATCGCGCCGATTCCCAACGCCGCAACGATGGCGGTTCCCAGCGCCCACCAGAACAACGTGTCCCTTGCGCCGCCGGTAATGAGATATCCCAGTGCGATGCCGGGCAGAATGGTGTGTGCGAGTGCGTCACCGAAGAATGCCATGCCACGTAATACAACGTACGTGCCAACGACTGCGCATACAATGCCGACAAGCACTGCGGCGATCATGCCGCGTTGCATGAATTCGTATTGGAGGGGTTGCAATAGGAAATTAATGAGCGTGGTCATGTTCCCCTTCATCACAGCACGCGTCTGTGTTCAGAATGTTCTGCCCATCAACGGGTTTGAGTTTGCCGCCGTAGGCTTTCAATAGATTGTCTGTATGTAACACTTCGTTCGGTTGACCAAAGGCCACGATGCCATGATTCAACAACATGATCCTGTCGAAATGTGTGGCGGCTTGATCGAGATCGTGTGTGGCGACCATGACGGTAACTTTTTCTTTTTTGAGGCGATCCAGTAGATCGAGAATTCCTTCTTGTGACGGTGTGTCGAGACCGGTTAGCGGTTCGTCCATTAACATCAGTTCTGCTTCCTGAGCAAGCGCACGCGCAATAAACATGCGTTGTTGTTGTCCACCAGAGAGTTGACCGATCTGCCGTGTCGCCAAATTGGAGATGTCAACAGTTTCGAGCGCGCGGTGAACGTGTTCCCAATCCTTTTTATGAGGCCAGTTCAGTGGGCCGAGTTTTGCGGAGCGTCCCATCATCACCACGTCTGCAACTGTAACTGGGAAGTTCCAGTCCACTTGTGATCTTTGCGGGATATAGCCGATGCATACGTGTGCTCCAGGGCGTGAGCCAAAGATCTTGACTTCGCCTGAAGTGGGCGTCAACACCCCAGCTACAACTTTGAACAAAGTGCTTTTGCCCGCACCGTTCGGCCCCACAACAGCGACACGTTCGCCCTCATGAAGATGGAAATTGATACCATCGAGCGCAACCCGTCCGTTATAGCGGACGGTGACGTGTTGCACATCGAGAACAGGTTGATTGGTTTCGTGGTCAGTGTGTGGGTACATAGGTTGTTTTCTTGTAGGGAACGTTGCAGTAGGGAACGGCAGCTGCCGTTCCTTACTGCAACGCATCAACGATCAGCGTCACGTTATCTTTCATCATATCCATATACGTCGCGGCGGGTGCGCCTTCGGTCAATGACTCAAGATGCAAATTCGTCACGACTCTTACGCCGGTCTCTTCGGCGATCTGCTTTGCCAATGATTCATTATCCGATGCATCCAAAAATATTGCACGCGCGCCGCTTGTTTTGATCTGATCGATCAAGCCTGCCATTTGGCCTGCCGATGGCGATGCGTCTGAACTGAAACTTTCGATCACGGTGCCTGCAATAGTAAAGCCATATCGCTCGGCGAAGTATCCCATAGCTTCATGGTTTGTGACAAGCAGACGTTTCTCTTGCGGGATTTGTGAAACCTGTTCGACGATCCATGCATCGAGAGCCTGTAGTTCAGCAATGTATGCATCTGCATTTGACTGATAGACTGCCGCGCCATCAGGGTCGAAGTGAGTGAGCCCTTCGCGGATATTTTGCACGTAGGTGATGACGTTGTTCGGATCGAGCCACATATGCGGATCTCCCGCTTCATGTTCGTCACCTTCGCCTGATCCTGCTTCATCTGCATGTTCTTCCATGTGACGTGGTTCCAGTCCATCAGAAGCAGTGATGACAATTTTTTCCCCACCGGAGTTTTCCAGTAAAGCTTCGATAAAGTGTTCATATTCCAGACCATTGACGATAAGCAGTGGGCTGTCTGCGATCTTGGCCACATCCTGTGGTGTCGGTTGATACGAATGTGGGTCCGTGCCAACCGGCAGGAGTGACTCAACTTTCAAGCGGTCACCGGCTACATGCTGGGCAATATCTGCCAGAAAGGTAGTGGAGGCTAGAACGCTTGAAGCGTTGCGTCCGCTTTGAGGGGCAGAGCCGCATGCAGTTAAGAGAAGAGCCGCAATGCTCATCATTAAGATAATGGTATTGAAAATCTTTTTCATTTAAGACTCCTGAAATTGATCCCTCATTTTATGAGGGATTGATAGTTTGAATCGAGACGTAGATTTCCCGATTATTTACATTTTTCGCAAAGCCCAAATAATTGCAACCAGTGTTCCTTGATCTGGTAGCCTGTTTTACGAGCAATGGAGCTGGTTAGCGTACCGAGGTCATCGCCTTCGAAGAACTCTACCTCTCCACAGTTCTGGCATAACAGCAAATGTTGGTGACCGATACCGGCCGAAATGAACGCCTGGCATCCGCCCGGCTGATGTACACGTTGAATAAGGTGAAGCTCTTCAAGTTTTTCGAGCGTGCGGTATACAGTTACCAAGCCGAGTGCGCGATATTTCCTGCGGGCTGTATCGTACACTTGAATAGGCGTCAACGCGTGTGTGGAACCGAACACAGTATCCACCACTGCACGGCGAGCGGCAGTGATGCGATATCCGTTATCGTGCAATTGTTCCAGCCAGGTATCAGCAAGCATAAGAGATCATTTCTTTATTGAAAATCATTTTCAATAGTATAACCAAAAAAAACATGATGTCAAGGTATTAATCTGCCTCCCCCGTTTAAGGTAACCAGTGGGGCATCAAGCCTTCGGCCAGGATACGTGGTTCCAGGAGACCTTCTTCCCAAAATCCGATCTCGGGTTTATAGACGCCTTTTAATTTAAATTGCTGAAATACCAACGCCTTTCCCCATGGATCCCATTGTGGGGTTCCATAGGTGTAGTTGGCCTGGTTTGCAATGACCTGCCCTCCCAATGTTGCAATATCTACCAACCATAAGGCTTGTGATGGATCATTTTCTTCGAATTGTAAACCGATGACGAGCATATCTGCTGTAGGCGACCATGCCAGCGAATTATAGTGATAGTCCTGTTTGTCGCTTTCGCCGGAAAAAGTAGTGATCTCACTTGTGACCAGCTTTGCTTCTCGAATTTGCGTGAATGAACCGGCTTCACTTTCAGCGATATCTGTAAACAGGAAAGTGTTGCTATCTCTCGACCATGAAACAGGGCTGCCTGTTTGGCTTGGAATAATTAATTGGTTACCTGTAACAATATCGAGCAATCGGATCTCATCTTTGATACCATCGAACGATGAAAGGCGCGTGCCATCTGGTGACCAGACGGGGTTGTAGCCGATAATTTGCCTATCTTCGTATAGAGGGGAATCCTGTTTTGTCTCGAGATCTAATACCCAAATACGTGGCGCTCCAAATTCCAAGTCGGCGGCTGGCCCGGCCGTTTCACGCACATACGCCACCTGTCGGTCATAGAACGAAATAGCAGGCACTGAGCAACGGTCTGCGCCACATTGAAGCAAAAGAACTGGGTTTCCTCCTTCACGTTCCACGCGCCATAGATCTGATCCCTTTTGTTCATTGAATGCGGAGAAGATTACGAATTCGCCGTTATGAGAGGTATCAAATCCAAATATACTGAGCGATGCATCGGTGAGTGGTTTAATAGTTCCGCTTGCAGGCTCCACTGTCCATAAACGGCCTTTGCCTTGCTCTGCGACAAGGTAAACCACCAGTGGAGAGCGGACATGGAAACCCCAGATCATCGTTTTTTTGAGACTTCTGTTGTTTTGTGCCAAAACACCGGAGGCTAAAGTCAGTGTGTAGGGGGTATTGGGTTGAAATGCCTCCCGTGGAATGAATTGCAGGGTCTTTGAATCAGGGAATGTAAAACTGCCATTGACCGGCGGTTGGATGGAAAAGCTTTGTATTGCTAAATCTCCGTCTACAGGCTCAGAGAAGGTAAGCGTTAGTGTTTCCAATGGACCAACGATACTATTTGCAGGCAGTTGTGATGTAACACGAATCCCAGCCTGATCGCCTAACCAGACCGCCAACATGATCAATAGAAGAAGGGTGCCTGTTACCAGCCCGGCAACGGAGTCAAGATTGATCGGAAATCTGTTTTGTAACTTCATGGATATAGATATGGTTGATCGGGTTGGGGTACGATATCTACCGCTTCTGCATGGATGAGAGGACTGATCCCATTATTAAAAGAGACTGCGTCCACTGGCCCTTTGACCTGTACCCAGGTATCTTTTTTGAGGGAGGCTACATTGGGCCAATCCACGATTACGCCAACGGCGTAGCCATCCGCAGAGCAACAGGAAACAATGAAGCGGCTGACGAAGAATTGTCCCTGTGGCAGGCGGTCGTCGAAATATACAAACCCGACTACTGATGCCTGTTGGCCGATATAGGGATTGAGGTCTTTTTCGAAATAGAATAACTTGACCCAGTCTAAGACATCGCGTTGTTCCGATTCTGTTTCGAGTAAACGGCTGGTTGAACTGGAACTGACCAGCGGCGAAGATGTTGTCAGTCCTTTTGCAGAAACGGCAGATGAATTTAAGGGCTTGGCAGGGATCAGAATACCGATCAACAATGGGACGAGCATAATCCATAAATTAACAGGAGCAGGCGTGTGGTCATGATCGTGTTCTTCATCCTGTGCTTGTGAACGGGGTAGACGTGCTTCCAGAAAAAGTCGTTGAGCGAGAATAGCAAGGAAAACGATACCGATCTGCGTCAACGTAATGAAGCGCAGGTTGATATACCAGTTAAGCTGGTTATTAATCACCTTGCCGATCAAGAACAGGAATAGACCAAATAACAGAAGGGATTGAAACATGCGATAACGTTGTTTGGACACATGGCCTCCTGGTTAGGGCACAAAATAATTAAACACAATACCTGCGAGCAAGCTCATCAGGAAGGGTAACAAAACGAGGTAGGCAACCGGCTTGCGGCGGAAAACCTGTGAATACATCAAAATGCTCTTTATATCCACCATCGGGCCGAAGACTAGAAATGAGAGAATGGAGCCAAAGCTAAATGTACCTACAAAACCCAGTGCGACAAAGGCATCTACAGTGGAACAAATGGAAAGTATGATAGCCAATACCATCATGACGAGAACAGAGAGAATAGGGCCATTCCCAATTGAGAGAAGTGCCCCTTGTGAGACAAAGGTTTGTAACCCGGCCGCAAGCATGGCACCTATGATGAGATAGCGTCCCATTTCGAAGAATTCATCGGCGCAGATCAATAATGCCCGCTGTATTTTGCTGGTGAAGGACGGGTTTAATGTTTCGTGGGAATGTTCGTGCTCATGCGATAGGGTCAGGTCGCGCAGAACAGTGGATGGGTCTTTCTCAACCGAAAAAACAAGACCAACGATAAAGGCGATCAATAGGCTGATGCCCATGCGCCATACCAACATGGGACCCCATCCGAATGCCGCCGCTGTACTGAATATAACGATGGGGTTCATGACAGGGGCGGCCAAAAGGAAGGCAATACCCGCCGGTAACGGCAGTCCTTTATGAAATAATCGTCTTGTTAGGGGAATAACACCGCACTCACAAACGGGAAAGATCAATCCCATAAGCGCGCCTGTCACTGCGGCGGGTACAGATCGTTTTGAGATAAAGCGTGCCATCAACTCGCGGTCAAGAAAGACCTCCACGATGCCTGAAATAAGCGTACCAACTAAAAGATACGGCAGCGCCTCGATAAATATCCCCAAAAAAACGGTCGCAAACAGGTTGAGCTTTGAAACAAATTCAAGAAACAAGCTCCATGGGGTAATACTGGCTAATACAAATAAAAGCGTGCCTGCCAGTATTGCCCAGATAACAGCACGCGAAAGCGGACGGGGCCGAACAGATGTCATATGGGTGTGTCAGTTTCTCCAAATAAGTGTGTGATACACAATGGATATAAGAACAAGTAATGCGATCACAAACCCTGTCAGTTTGAAAATCGGTTTACGTTGTTCAATGGGTTTATCCAATTGATTGGCATTCAACCTTGCCCCCACTGCGGCCGTTGCCGGGATTGCGGCACAGATCATGCACATGTTGACTCCTTTATTCCTTGTCGAGTTCAGCGCTTTCGTGCGGGAGAACTTCTTTCTTCAGTAGAAAGTATGCGCCGGTGAAATGATCGTCCACACTAGCGGTCATCATCGAGCGGCGTTGCGGGATGATGGTCACCACTTCCCAGCCTTGCAGACCCTGGCTATCGAGTGATGGCAGATTGTATTCATTGCTGTGTGGATCATCGCCCATCAGTGCGGCCGCAGTGAGGTAGACCATCTTGTACCGAAATACCTTACCGCCAACCTGAATGCGTTTTTTCGCCGATTCGATGTGGACGCGGTGCTCGTTTCTGCGATCCGCTTCGATCTGTTCTTTCATTCTTTTTATTTCTGGCGAGTCGAGGATTTCATTAGCTACATCCAATATTTCTTCATCATCGCTCAAGGTGGCAGTGATGAGAAAATCATAGCCGCGGCGGTCACCGAGTTGCACAAGTCCTTCTGCCGCTTCGAGTTGGGTGAACCAGTCTTCATGTTCGGTCATAAGTTCGTGAAGGGTTTCGATATCGCGCATTTTTACAAGTTCATCGATCTGGGATGCCATGGTTTCCTCCAAGTAAAGTTTTTTGTATTGTATCACTCCGGTAAATTACATCTTGGAGATGAATTCGCCTATTTGTAGGGTATGGAGGGAGCAGGAATAGGTTATCATGTGGGTAATGTTTCGCGATCTGTTCAAGACAGTGTTTGGAGATATTTTGACCGACCTCGGCAACCTGGAGGGGGATTACCGCGTTGCACAGTTGAAGAGTGATATCACACAAAGCCTTCTTTACATGTTCATTGTCAGTATTGGCGTGTTGGCGATGCTGGAAGTAGATAAAAAATTGTTTGTTGCCGCCCCAGATGTGCTCATAATCGTAACGACCTCTCGCATCTTGTTTGTATTGATCTCGATCATGCTAGGGGTTGTTCTATATCGAGTGGACAAGGTACGGGTCTTTGATCATTTGACGTTTGCGTGGATAGCTTTAGTTGTGGGCTTAATGTTGATATTCAACTTTATGACCCCTGCCGATTACCTTTCTACATCCTTCGATATCATTGTCCCATTTGCGATCTATATCCTCTCTCCGCTTCCGATCAAACGGACGATAGGGCTGGCTGCTAGTTTTTCCATCGGTACGCTGGGTGTATATTTTTTCTTGAAATCGGGCATTGATCCTGTTGTTCTGAACGTAGCCATATCCGCCCAGATCATTGTGCATGTGTTGGGGGTAACCTCGGCACTCCAGATCCATTCGTATCGTCGCAAATCGTATCAGGCCTTCATTGATGAAAAGGATGCCAAAGAGATGGTGGCGTATCTGGCGAATATCGATCCACTCACCAAAAGCCTTACGCGGCGTCAATTTACAAACATTGCTGAGAGCGAGTTCCGCAGACACATCCGCTATCACAGGCCTCTATCCATTTTGATCCTCGATGCTGATCGCTTCAAAGAGACCAACGATACATACGGGCATCATGCCGGTGACTTGACCTTGCGAAGCCTTTCGTTGGTAGCCATGGAACAAAAACGCGCACAAGATACATTCGGTAGGTTGGGCGGTGATGAGTTTGGATTGCTCATGCCTGAGACGACCATTGATAATGCGCTGATCGTTGCGGAACGTATTCGTAAGACGTGGGAACAATCGCCGGTCAATCTAGACGGAGATCTGATCCATTCGACGATGAGCATTGGCCTCGCTGAAGCCGCTCCAGAAGACAAATCTCTTGAAGATATCCTCCGCCGTGCTGACCGAATGTTATATAAAGCAAAAGAGACGGGTCGTAATCGTGTGATGTCATAATAAAAACTTCCTCGTTTGAGAGGAAGTTTTTATTTACGATCATTTCCCTGCGCTTTGCAAAATGACATATATGATCAACGCCGCCACAAGGACAATTGTGATCTGCACGCTGGGCCGCATAAACACAGACCGACGGCGGGTGGAGTCCGGGTCCCTTCGACGGCGGCGAGGGGTATATTGATATCTTCTGGGCATGAATGAAAACTCCTTGGGGTTAGAAAGATTGGATCGCGCTTTCCAGATCGGTATATGTTTTGAAGAAAAGTTTCAACCCAGCTTTCTCAAGGGTTTTATCTACTTCAGGTTTGGGGTTCAGTAATTTGACATATTTGCGCGCATTACTGCTGTGTGTGAAATCAGGATTCTCGTTCTCATCGACATCCTGATCCACGCCGCTATAGAGCAAAGCGATCTTGTGAATGGCGACCTGTCCTGTAGTGCTGATGCCGGTTACATCGCTTAGATCAATGATGAGATTGCGCGCTGGGTTTTTATAGATATCCTGAGCCTTATCCACAACCTCCATAAAGTTCGATGCGTTGATATCGCCTTCCAGCTTCATAACGGCAATGGGTTCTCGTCCCTGTTGAACGGATACTATGATCTGCATGTAGTTCTCCTTATGACCACCAGGTGCGCCGCACTCGACTTTAGCGGAAGTTGAATTCTTCAAAATGAATATTGCTTGCTGGCACATTTGCTGAGAGAAATTTCTTCTCGAACGACTGCACCATCGCGAACGGACCACACATGTATATATCATACTTGCTTACATCGCCGTTCGCGTTTCTCACGATCTCGTCAAAGGTCAATGATCCACTGGTGGCCGAAAAGCGAATGTGCAATTTCAAGCGCGGATGTTTCATTCCCGCCGCCACGAGCTCATTGTAGAAAAGCGCCTCATCCCGATGGCGGATGGTGTAGTAGAAGGTCACATCCCGGTCAAGAGTTTCACCTATATCGCGGATGAAGGCAAGGAATGGCGTCAGCCCGATGCCGCCAGCGATCCAGATCTGTTTGGGACCACCGGCCTTGTAATCGAACATGCCATAGGCTCCATCGATAATTGCATCCGTACCGGTTTTGAGATCGGTGTGCAAGGCCCGGGTGAAGTCTCCGCTTGCTTTGATGGTCAACCGCAAAACGTCCTCATGAGGCGCGCTTGAGATGGTGAATGGATGGGATTCGTTGAGAGTCGCAGTGTTGGGGAATCGCACAAAGAGGAATTGTCCCGCGCGTTGCTTCTCGATCGGGTTGCCAGTGGCGCGTAACACCACCTCTGTAGTGATGCTGTTAGGATGGTCGATCTCCTCCACTTTGTAAGGAACATACTTTTTAAAGAAGCGGCCAAAGACCTCTGTGTACAGATACGAGACCGCACCGATGATGAAGAATATCTGTACCCAATTGATGGCGAT
Organism: Candidatus Defluviilinea proxima; assembly: GCA_016721115.1. Lineage (NCBI taxonomy): Bacteria > Bacillati > Chloroflexota > Anaerolineae > Anaerolineales > Candidatus Villigracilaceae > Candidatus Defluviilinea > Candidatus Defluviilinea proxima. The sequence continues at coordinate 762,096 of JADKIW010000001.1, read as the reverse complement.
GAATGCATGGAGCGGATCATCGATCGTCAACGCGTGGATGTAGGCAATAATGAAGAAGATGCCGATAAACCGTTTGAGATTTTTCCAACCTTCATAGGTGCCGCCCGTCAAGCTATTTAAAAATGGGATGCGTGGTGCAAGGCTGATCAACACGAGGGCGACGATTCCCGTGAATGCGATGACCGCGAGATAGTTGCCAAGCACCCAATGGGCCGAGATGGGAACTGTCAATACATGCGCGAAGATCAACAGGAATGTTGTTGTAGCAACGCGACGATGGGTTACATACATTTTGTCGAGGCCGCCAAAGAACGGTTCAGCCCATTTGGGGCGCGCCGCCAGAAATAACGCAGAAGCCATCAGAACGATGTTGATCGAACCAATGATCTCGCCTGCATACTGGCGCGTGAAGTTCGAGCGACCATCATTCTCAGGCGGGAACACGAACCACACGAGAATGGTCAATACCACAAGAACAATAATGCTAATGTTGCCGAGATTTTTTTTCATAGTGTCACCATTAAATCAAAAAGCGACATGAGTTCACGATCCATATCGCTTTTGAAACTCAGAAGGATTTCACAGCTTTGTCCAGGTCGGTGAAGATCTCAAACGCATTTCCGAAGCCGACCATATCCAACACGTTCTTTATATTTTCCTGCGGGTTATATAGTTTGACATGTTCCTGTACCCCGCCGCTTCCTGCCCGTCCAGCGGAGCGAAGGGTAGACCAACCAGCTTCTGTATCCGGAAGCGCATCACCATTTGCCAGCAACGCGATCGTGTGCAAGGCCACCAGCCCGGCACTACTGATATAGGTTAACTCTGAAAGGTCGAGTAAAAAATTGCGTGACCCCGCCTTGTATACGCTTTGAGCCTTTTCAATCAACTCCTGATATGTCTGACCATCCAGTTGACCCTCAATGCGCAGAACCGTAACATCTACACGTCCAACTTCCTTTGACAAGGTGATTTTCATCATTCCTCCGGGTGAACAGGTTGTCTAATTATATCCCCGCTTTGCGCTCCAAACGCTCCAGGCGATGTTCGATTTCGCCCATCCAGTACTTACGCATATAAGCAGGCATGTCGGTCTTTTCCACGCTCTTCAATGCAGAACGCGTCCATTTCAGTGCAGATGCCACATCGCGTTGTTTGTGCTCATAATGTTTTGCCAGTTCGATCAACGCATATAGATGACCTCTTTCCGCCGACGCCTCCCACAAGCGAACGGCCTCATCCAGATCCCCGCGTCTTTTCTGTAGGATGGACAAGCGCTTCACTGCCACCCCGAAATCTGATTCAGTCAACCCGAACTCGAGTCCACGCTCGAACAGTTTTGCCGCATCATCCCAGTGACCGAGGTCCTCAAACAACTTTCCCAACGCGACGAAGTCAAGTCCGTGTTGCACTTTCCCCTCATACGGACTTTCCAACATGTCGTTCATGTGCGCCAGCAATGCGGCCATCGCCACCACGTCCATGGCGTTGTGATAGAACACGCCTCCCAACGGACGTGCATCTCCAGTTCGCAAATAATCAAAATATAGCCAGGGGATCTCGAAGCCTGGCACTTCTTCGCTTGAGCGTATGAGTCCCAACACGTGTTCTTCGAGATACTTCAACGCACGTGATTCGAGCCGGTCGCGCCAGAGGCGGCGGGCAAGGGGAAGCAGGTCGAGGTGGGAATAGTCCTGGTAGGGAATAGGGATCTGATGAAGACGATACCGCGTGGAAAGCAAAGGCGCATCAAAGGCTTTGCCGTTGAAGGTGACCAATGCTTCACACGGCGCAAGGAACTTTGCCAACCCTTCCAGCACGGCTGGCTCTTCGGCCGGGTCACGCATGAAGAATTGTTGCAGTACGAAGGTATCGTCAATGAAACGCGCCGCACCGACGAGGAAAGCATACGTCCCTGTGCCGCCGGAGAGACCGGATGTCTCAGTATCAAGAAAGGCAAATTTCGAGAGCGGCAGTTCAGTGATCTGTGAGTCATTTGCCCATTGGGAAATAAAGGAAAATGGGAAAGAGGAAATCAGAGGGGATGAACCGTAAATGTGATCGGCAGGATATTTTTGTTCCGCGATGAACACATCGCCGCGCGGGGTGGGTGAAAATCTCCCAGCCACGACGGAATCAATGGAATGAGAATCAGGCTTCTGCGGAGCCGGAAGCGCATTGCCCTTCTTCACACCAAGTGATTTGAGCTTATCTGAAATGGACGGTTTTTTATCTGTGGTCATCGAAGCCTGTATTGGATGATTATAACCAAACCACTGTTACAAAATAAAATCAGCCCGCCAAGTATTGGCGGGCTGATCGATTCAGGAGAGAGAATGTTTGTAATGCAGAACCAGATTTCAGTTAAGAAAGAAGCGGATGCAAATCCTATTTAGTGGCGGGGCGGTTGGTGGCTGTGGATTCGGGTTGGGGAACGGCGATCACGAACAGGCGTCCCCAGCTGAGTTCGCCGTCTTTTTCGATGCAGGTTTGGAAGGCGAGGTGGCGGTCGCCGAAATAAACACGTTTGAACATGCCTTCGGCGGAGAGGGTTTCTTTTTTATCGATGTTACTGAAGGAACTGTAGGCGCTGTTGGGTTGCAGGGCTTGATAGTGCAGGACTTCGGTGACTGTGAAGTATTCAACGCGTCCGTCACCGTAGATGAGGCGGATCTCCTGACCGACTGCCAATTGGGAGAAAGATTTTCCAGCGAGGTGGTTGTGTGCCAGAAGACCGATGTTGCCGAACTGGGATGCCATGCGGAATTGGGTGGCTTCGCCGTCTTTGCTGGAAACATACCCGGCGTTGTTGGACGGTTGTTGTACGATGGGCAGTGCCATCACATTGGGGACGTATACACCGCGCAATGCGGTTGCATCACCGTTCTGAACGGATTGGGAAAAATCTGCAAATGATGGCAGGTCGGCATTGTTCGCCATTGCCAGTGCAGAGATGGGGTTGAAGAACAGGGAAACAAAGAGCGCCAGTAAAAGACTTGCTTGTAGAATGTTCCGATTTTTGAGTGTCATGCTTTCTCCTCTTCGATAAAGACACTCAAAATTCGGCAACCAGGCTGTCATGACCGCTTTCGCAGTTTTAGACCCTTGGCTTTGCGTCACCGTCTTTCGACGGTTTTGCCTTTATCGAACGAACTAATGATAAGGTTCCAATAAAACGAGCCTGGTTATTTACCAGGCTCGCCAAGATCATCCCTATGATTTTCTTCGGCAACCTGGCTGTCATGATCCTGTGATGCAGGATGGTAGACCCATCGGCTTTGCGTCCCCGTTTTTCAACGGGTTTGCTCTTATCGGATTTTGTTAATTGCATTATAGCAATAGGTTACAGTTTTTCACTTTTCATTTCAGCAAGAACGCCTTGCATTTATGCAACGGGTTTTCGGGTTAAGGTCTGTTAATAGAACGTCACTTTTTGCCTGCGAATAGGTTGTATATGTATTCCACTTACGGCCTCTTCGAAACCATGAATACCCTTTCCAAGCCCCGCCTTCCTTTATGGCTCAAACTCCTTTACGGTTCGGGGGATTGGGGAATTTCGAGCATTGGCATGATGCGTTCGATCTTTTATGCCATCTATCTGACTGATGTTGTTGGGTTGGAGCCGCGCATCGCTTCGTTCGGCGCGCTGGCCGGCGTCGTGTGGGACGCCGTGAACGACCCGATCATTGGTATATTGACAGATCGTCTGCATACACGTTGGGGGCGGAGACGCCCCTTTTTGTTATGGTTTGCGATCCCCTTCGGATTGAGTTTCGTCATTTTGTGGTCGGCACCGAATTGGGACAATCAGTCTGCATTGATGATCTATGTGACGTTGGCCTTCATGCTCGCCGACACATTGCAGACTCTGATCTCTGTCCCGTTTCTTTCTTTAACCCCAGAGCTGACTCCTGATTACGATGAGCGCACCACGCTGACAAGCTTTCGCTCGCTCTTCCAACTCGTGGGTGCGTTGTCCGTTGTGATTGCCGCGCCCGCTATCGTGGATATGGTCCTTGCCTCCGGTGGCACACAGCAACAGGGATTCATGTTGGTCGGCGCGATCTTTGGCTCCATTGGTGCCATTCCACTTTTTCTTATTGGGCTCTTCATACGCGAAACCTCCACACCGGAGCAACAGCAAAGCCTGCCTTTTCGTGAGACCTTGAGCGCGGCCTGGGAGAATATCCCTTTTCGTTTTGCGGTGGGCATCCACATGCTCAACTGGTCTGCCGTGGACATGATCGCTGTGACGTTCCCGTACTTCCTCCTGTATTGGATCGCGCAGGGAAACCTGCTCGCCACGATACGTGTCTTTGGCTTTGACCTGGCCTCTGAGTCTGCGTTCTTTGGCATCCTTATGTCTGTTTGTATTGTGTTCATCCCCTTCTGGTTGCAGATGGCAAAACGATTTGACAAGCGGACCGCTTACAGGCTTGGCATGACGGTTTGGGTGATTGCGACGTTGATGATCTACACCATCCAACCCGGGCAGACGATGTACCTGCTCTTTATCGCTGCGTTTGCAGGGATCGGCGTCTCTGCCGCGTATACACTGCCCGACTCCATCTTTGCGGATGTGATCGAATGGGACGAACTGCGCACCGGCCGCAGGCAGGAGGGTATCTTTTACGGGATACGCACATTGATCCGTAAGTTGACCGGGGCGCTGGTCATTTTTATTACTCTTCAATTACTGGGCGCATCGGGATATGTTTCTCCTTCCGAGGGGTCTATTCACTTCACGCAATCCGATTCGGCGTTACGCATGATCCGTTTGCTGGTTTCCCCGTTGGGTGCCATGATCTTATCTGGCACGATCATTCTCGCGTGGTTGTTTCCACTTTCGCGTGAGCAATACACGCGGATCCAAAAGTTGTTGGAACAAAGAAGAGCGCGCACTGTGGAATAAAAAGGGCGGCCGACAGGCCGCCCGTAAACTGTTTATTTTGTTGTGAACCACACGAGCGGTATTGCCCCACACAAAGCACAATCGAATATAACCAGCAACAGCCACATTAACCACATGGCGGGTGCTTTTCTTTCCAGCACGGCATCAGATGGGTTTTGTGGATTGTAGAACACCATCACCTGCGCACCGACCGGATATTTGGCGATGACACCTCTTGCTCCTGAACCTCCCACCTCGGGGCCAGGGGCACGCTTCGTGCTTTGATAAGCCTGCCCATTGACCTGATAGGAATATTGCACAACGGGGTAATCCGTATATCCGTCATCCGATGACCTGCGTTCGATGGTGGACATTTGCACCACACCCATCGCGGACGGCCACTGACTCACCTCCGCCATTTTCTTGCGCATGAAGTAAATGATGGCGAGGAAAATGACGTTCAAGATGAATAGAACAAAGACGATGATGCCGGTGGTTAACAATAAATTGGTGTTCATGGGGGCTCCTTTGGTTGGGTTAGCGGTTAGCTATTAGCTGTTGGCGATTAGCTTTTAGCGGCTGGCTTTTAGTTTTTGGATGAAGGCGTTGAGCATTTTGCGGATTTCGACGAGATCATCCGTCATGGATTGAAAAGTATCTTTGGGGAGATAGCCAAGATCATGCGCGAGCAAAAGAAGATATTCCAATTCGCTTGATGAACCCATTGAGATCAGGAAATAACGTTTGAGTTCGGCATCTGAATCTTTTCCGCAACCTTCGGCAATGTTGGCTGGGATGGAAACCGCCGCTCGTTGGATCTGGCTTGTCAATGCATACATTTCCTGCTTGGGGAAACCTTCCGTGGATTTGTAAATTGCGAGTGTCAGTGTATGAGCCTTTTCCCAAACTTTGAGGGTTCTGAAATCTTTCATCCTTCCTCCGTAGTGTTTAGCGGTTAGCTATTAGCTGTTGGCGATTAGCAGTTAGCAGTTAGCGGTTAGCTACTAGCTTTTAGCTCTTGGCTAATTGCTAAACGCTAATCGCTCATAGCTATTTAACTGTCACCTGAATGATTGCACTATCCACTCGTTGATCTGACCTCACGACTTGTAATTGCACAGCGTAGAGCCCACTTATATCAGTGGTATCCCAATTCGCGAGTGAACCATTGGTCACGGATGTAGTCCCTTCGGCGACTTGGATCCACTCTTGCGGATTCAATCCCTGACCGACGAGGATGCGGTATGAGACGAAGTCTGTTCCTGCGGCGGTGCCGGTGATGTTGACTTTACCGCTGATCTCGGCGAAGAGTTCAGGAGAAGTAATGTTCACATCAGGGTTCACAGGCGGGGCTTGAATCACATCATACGAAGCAGGCGGGATCGCCAGCCCGGCGCTTTCAGCCCAGGAACGTGCTTCTGGAGGAACAACTAGATACACGCGGTCTTCGATGAGTTGAGGCAAGGTAAATACGGTCGCGAGTAAATTCGTCTCACGGTTGATCGAGAACTTGCGATACATGTTATCGGCCTGGATGGGTTCGTTGCCGTTCAGGAACACTTCATTCACAAGGTTCGGACATTCCGCAGTGGGCAACATGCCGGAGGGATCGCAAACGTTGATGACCGAAACCTCCTCAGGCTTGGACCAATCTTCGAGCGGAAGGTCGTTCGATGCAATTTGCATGAGCGCGTTCCACAGTGTGGCGGGTGCACGGGGCGATAGCTCGCTTGTGTTGTGTGTGCCCGTCCATGTGGTGACGACTCGCGAAGGCGAATACCCAATGGCCCAAGTATCGAGCGCATCGGGTGTTTGACCCAACTTCACAGCGGCGGGTCGGCCCACGTCCAGCACATTCGAGGTGCGCAGTGTGCCCACCAGTGCCGTATCATCGCTGAGTGAGTTGTTGATCAGGGATGCGAGCCCGGAGTCACCACGGGTTTGGCTTGCGGCGTGGACCAATCGAGCCACACACTTCCGTCGCCGCCCTCCACGCGCAAGATCGTGACAGGCGTAAAGGCATCGTTCACATTCTGCCCAAAGTACACGCCGTTCTGCGCGAAGACCCCATACGCGCCTGCGGCGTTCAGCAAAGATAATTGCGCGTCATTCGAAACGCCGAACGAGCTCTCGATCTTCGTCACATTCTCGATGCCCATTTGCGAAAGGACCTGTGCGGCGGGCGCAGGGTAATCGTTCACCAGCGCCACACGCAGACGCATCGGCCCGTGATATTCATTATCAAAGTTTTGGATGGATGTCTTGCTGGGGATATCCCAGATCAAAGAGGCGGGACTCAAGCCTCGAGTGAATCCTGTTAAGTAAACGAACGCGTCCAACGCGGACCCGGGGTTGTGTGCGCCGACTAAAGGCGTTTCTTGCGCCTGAAGCGTTTCTCCGACCACGGTCAGGATCTGCCCCGTTTTGGGATCGGTGATGACGGCACTCGCCGATGAATCAGGGACGTTGAGCGCGGGCGGCAGTGCCGGCAGGTAGCGCAGGGAGTCACATTCGATCAGCGGATCGGGCAGGCCTGCGAGGCGTGCGGAATAAAAGGCAGTGACGCATGAGGATTGTTGTTGCAGGTTGAAATCGAGCGTGGAGATGATGTTGAGGCCGCCGCGTTCGATGCGGGCACGTGGAAATTGTGAATCGAGTTGGGCGAGGAGAAGGTTGACGAAAGCCGGAGCAGGTTGTGTTGTAGGAAGAGGCGGAGTTTGGAAGAAGGGAGATTCTCCGAGCGCGTTGGAAACCCCTTGATCTGATAAAAGCCCGAGCGTAGACATCATCCGAATGGTTTCTTTGCCGCGTTCAAGGGCGGTGCCGGGTGCATCGTATGGATTCAGACTCGGGGAATCGCTGACGGCCGCGAGGATGGCGGATTCGGATGTGGAAAGTTGCGCGGCCGATTTGCCGAAGTAGAGTTGCGCGGCCGATTCGGCGCCGAAGGCAAAGCGTCCGAAGTGTGTGGAGTTGAGATACCACTCGAGGATCTGCGTGCGCCCGAACTCGGCGGTGATCTGCGCGGCAAGGATGCGTTCACGCAGGGCGCGTTGCAGGGTGGGCGGTTCGTTGAAGAGTAGAAGTTCGTAGACGAGACGTTGTGCGAGGGTGGGGTGGCTTTCGTAATTGGCAAGGGAGGCGAGGTCGTAGCCAGCGTGACTCCAGAAGCGCGGATCACTGCGGGCAATGACGGCATCGGCCAGTGACTTGGGCAGGTATTGCGGATTGTTATCGCCGAGGGGAATGTAACGGCGCGGTGAGTCGTTGGGAGCGAAGGTATAGATGACGTTCTCGCCTGTGCGGTCGTAGATGCGCGTGGGTTGGAGCAGGAGTCCACTGGGCGGGTTGAGCAGGGACGGCAGGATCTGCACGGAGGGCAGGCCGCGCGTGAGTTCCACGTAGCTGAAGGCCGTGACGATGATAAGCGCGGCGATGAGCAGGGATACGATCATCCCCGCGCTGAGAAGGGCGTTGCGCGTGCGGGCTTCGTCCTTTTGCTGTTTGGCAATGCGCCGTTCACGTCTCGTGCGGAGGATGGGGATGATGGAGGGCATGGGGCAAGTATACAGGTAGACGGGGTAACAAGTAAACAGGGATTTATGGGGAGGAGAGATAAAAAAGTAAAGAAGACAATGGTGGTTGAGTAGGGCGAGTGGTCTGCTCGCCCGTATCGAAACCACCAGTAAGCAAAGTAATCTTGGTTATTTGCTAGTTTCGATACGTCCCGCGACGAGCATGCGGGACTACTCAACCAGCGAGTTGAACAATGTTACTCATAGTGTGTAGATTTATTGCCTGTAAGGCGTTACATTATGGGATGTCTTATGTCTGCATATATATTTATCAAACCAACCGATGAAATATTCAAACATTTTGATAATTATGAGATAGGGGCTTGTGTTCTTCTGTGTCCTTATGACCCTACTCGATTTGATAGATGTGATGTTGAATATCCAGATATTGCCTTTTGGAGTGTGTTTGGCCATTTGAAAACAGGTGGTCTGGAATGTATAAGTGACCACGAAACCTATGAAGAAGCAATAGAGTTTATAGAAACTCTTCCGCCAATGCCGCGCACTCCAATAATGCCATTTTGATTCCATAGCGTTAAAACTCAAGTTTGATTGCATAGTGTAAAATCGTTTACATCTAAAGTGAGGAACTATGCAATCTAAAAAATGGACGCGCGAAGAATTGATAATTGCTTTCAATCTGTACTGCAAAATTCCATTTGGAACAATCCACATCCGTAATCCAAAAATCATTTCGCTTGCAAAGGTTTTGGGTCGCACTCCTTCGGCTGTTTCATGGAAATTGGCAAACTTTGCAAGGCTTGATCCTTCGTTGCAAGATAGGAATATTGCAGGTGCCTCGCATGGAAGTAAATTAGATGTTGAAGTTTGGGATGAATTTGTTGGAAATTGGGACAGACTTGCTTTTGAGAGTGAGAGATTGTTAGCAGAAAGAACTGACAAACCAGTTGAAGACATAACAGAAATTGAAACAATTGATTTACCAAAAGTGGGTAAGGAACGAGAAGCGCTTGTCAAACTTCGTGTTAATCAAAGTTTCTTTAGAAAAGCTGTGCTTGCTGCATATGATTTTAAATGTTGTGTAACAGGTTTGGAACTTCCTGAATTATTGAATGCGAGCCATATTATTCCTTGGTCGAAAGATGAAGCCAATCGCATAAATCCGAGAAATGGGTTATGTCTAAATGCAATTCACGACAGAGCTTTCGATAGAGGGCTACTAACTATCACTCCTGACTTGATAATAAAAGTTTCTAAATCGGTCAAGAAGGGAAAAGTAAGTGATGCGGTTCAAGATTTCCTTTTACGATATGACGGTTTAGAAATTAACAAGCCAACACGATTCTTGCCAGACATAAAGTTTCTGAAATACCATAACAAGAATGTTTTCCGGACTTGATTTCATGAGTAATATCAAATTTGTTTATCTTTATCGTGACGGTGCAAACTACAAATCATGGGGTGATATAGTTTTCCCAAACCCCGACGAATTATCTTTGGAAGAAATCGAAGACAGATTGAATGCCGCTTTTCTTGTGGACAGGTTGTTCATTGCCCACCAAATTTCGATACCAGAAAAGTTCTTGTTTTTAGATGGAAAATTTACAAAGGTTGATCACTGTTATCACGAATATGATCATGTTGAGTTTTGCAAGGAAAAGCCAACTGATAATCTAAACCGTTCAATCTCATATTTTTTGAATGACGTTGAGTTGATTGCTCAACAAGGCTGGAAAGAGTTTTATGTTTTAGATCGAGCTTGATACAAGCGAACAAAGACAGGGATAAATTCGTGAACAGGGAATTGCGGAAGCTGGGGTGGAACATGGTCCGCGTGTGGGAATGTGAGTTGAGAGAGCCGAGGACGGTCGCTGTGAAGGTGAGGAGAGTGTGGGCCCCCTCTGTCCGCTGGACATCTCCCCCAAATACGACAAGTTAATTTTGGTATGCGGACTCAGTAATTGGTTCGTCGTATTTAGGGGAGAACTGGCGACGTTCTACTCTGGCAATAAATTCGTGAACAGGGAATTGCGAAGGCTGGGTGGAGTACGGTCCGCGTGTGGGAATGTGAATTGAGAGAGCCGAGGAAGGTCGCTGTGATGGTGAGGAAATATTACGAGACCTGACAGGTCTCATCGTGGTTCAGCCATTCATCACATCCGCGTGGACTATGACTCGGGTTGAGAAAGAGGCGCCGAAGACCTGTCAGGTCTGATGTGTGGGAATTGCGGAAGCTGGGGTGGAGTGTGGTCCGCGTGTGGGACTTCGTGAGTTGAGAGAGCCGAGGAAGGTCGCTGTGAAGGTGAGGAAATATTACGAGACCTGACAGGTCTCATCGTGGTTCAGCCATTCATCACATCTGCGTGGACTTTGACTTGGGTTGAGAAAGAGTCGCCGAAGACCTGTCAGGTCTGATGTGTGGGAATTACGGAAGCTGGGGTGGAGCGTGGTCCGCGTGTGGGAATGTGAGTTGAGAGAGCCGAGGAAGGTCGCTGTGAAGGTGAGGAGGTATTACGAGACCTGACAGGTCTCATCGTGGTTCAGCCATTCATCACATCTGCGTGGACTTTGACTTGGGTTGAGAAAGAGTCGCCGAAGACCTGTCAGGTCTGATGTGTGGGAATTGCGGAAGCTGGGGTGGAGTGTGGTCCGCGTGTGGGAATGTGAGTTGCGAGAGCTGAGGAAGGTCGCGAGGAAATTATCCCGCATGGACGCCCCCATTTTGGGATGATATAAACGTCCATGCTATTCGTACGAAGCCGACTGCACCCTTCGGGCGTGCTTCGCAAAAGTCGACTCCCCTGACGGGGACGCGAGTCCGCTTGAGCGGACTTTGAAGGAGTAGCCCAGACGTTTACGTCGGGGCGGGTGATGGTGGTGGGATAAATTCGTGAACAGGGAATTGCAGAAGCTGGGGTGGAGCGTGGTCCGCGTGTGGGAATGTGAGTTGAGAGAGCCGTCAAAAGTGGCGATCAAACTAAAAAAACACGTCCCTTAGGCTGGGAAAAGGAATCCATATATGGGGGTATTTTCAGCCCTGAGCGATGTATACGCACCAGCTTGGAACCATACAGTTTCCATATAGGAGCTATATAGGCACTCCCCCTGTGGAAGGTATATTTTTACTATCCGAACCGCCCTCATATGTGGCTTGTCCATTTTTAGGTAAGGTTTGAGATACAAGACCTCGCAGGTCTACCTACTCATCCAACAGATCGCCCAGCCATTCCATCAACCCGCCAGCCTTCTTATCGCTCTTGGTGGGCAGGTCACTGGCGACGACTCCGTTCTGCCCGTTGATGAGGATGAGATGCTCGCGGCCATCGAAGGGCAGTTCGGTCATCCACACGGGAAGTAGCACAAGCTTGAACGACTCAATCGCCATCTTCGCAGAGGAGGAATGTACGATACGCATCGGTGAGAGTTTGTAGGGAAGTTCCTCTTTGTACTTTGCGTAGGCTCGTCCGCGAGCATCGAGCGATGCTTCAGCCATGGGGATGTCGTACACTTCCGCAGGCCAATCCGCTAGGTAACGCGGATCATAAGGCTTGGTGGATTTCAACTCAAAGGTGGGGATGAGCCTCAGAAAAACAGCAGACAGTTTGCGGGAAGCAGGAACCGGTAGATCATCCACGAGCACGGGATAGGAATCGGAAACGCGTCGTACCTGACGTTGACCTCGTCCCTGTTTCCCTATGATGAGGTCGAGCCCAATCTCTTCATTGTTATTCTCATACACTTCGCCGGTGTAATCGATCTCGCCGCCGATGTCGAACGTCCACAAGGGCAGGTACAGTCCGCGCGGCAGGTCTACTTTTTTCTCGGGGCGGATCTTATTCCCCTCCACCCAGTTGACCAGCAAGCGGATCGCCTGCTCTTGATTGAACTTATGCGGCAGAATGCCATCGGGAGCGAGCAGGTCTTTGGTGTGTTCCCAATTGACGACATGCGGCGAGTCACAATAGATGCAGTTGGCTGAAATTTGATCGGGCGGAAGAATGAACTCGGAACCGCATCCTTCACAATGAAAGACTTGTTGGTTGAGCGGCTTGCCATGTCCGCGTGCGGTGGCCATGGCCGTGAAAAAGTCTTTTTCGTCGGCAGGTTGTGCCGTAAAGCCGACGGCCTGTCCGCGTGTGCAGTAATCGCATACCAGTGAACTGCCATCTGGCGAAAATGCCATGCGCCCGCCACACTTGGGACACATGAAGCGGTCCGCATCTGCGGCGCGGAGTCCCTCTGGGGCAAGTGGCAAATGATCGGGGTCAATGATCTCATCGGGCTTGAGCTTTCCATCGAGGATCGCCAGCATCTTGCGTGCGCGCGCGTGTTGTAGATCATGCGCGAGACAATTCTCAACAGCGTTGCGTTTTTCTTTTACATCATCCACAACCTGGCTCATCCAATACCAGGCTTCGGCAAGCTCATCGTGATCGCTCAATGAATAAATGGCGCGGTCCAGGTAGCGGCGCGCGCTATCGTTATGTTTTGCCTTTGCTTCGATGATGCCCGTGCGTAATAAGTCTTTGCCGTAAGTATCGAACATGATCCCTCATCTGTGGCGGACGGCAGCTGCCGTCCGCTACAACATTTATTTTCTCACGATCGCATCCGTCATCTTTGCCACACGTGCCATCTCTTTCACATCGTGCACGCGGATGATGTCTGCGCCGCGCGTGATGCCCACGGCCACTGTCGCGGCTGTGCCTTCGATCCGTTCGTCCGCGGGCAGGTCAAGTGTAAAGCCAATGAATGATTTTCTGGATGGCCCCAACAGTACCGGGTATCCCAATGCACGGATTTCACCGAGTCTGTTGATGAGTTTGAGATTATGCTCACGCTTCTTTCCAAAGCCGACGCCTGGATCCAGAATAATATGGCTTTCCTCGATCCCAGCCTGTTTCGCCAACTCCACGCTGACGAGTAACTCGCGTTTCACATCCTCGATCAGGTCCACGTATTCAGAGCCTATATAGGCATTGCCCAGTTGTTCGCGCACTTCCACGCTGGCGGGGTTACTGCGGTTATGCATCAAGATCACAGGGACGTTAAACGTCTTCGCAACAGAAGCAAGCTTAGGGTCCGCACGAAGCGCCCACACGTCATTAAGAATATGAGCGCCCGCTTGGAATGCTTCTTCCGCAACGCGCGCCTTGTACGTGTCTATGGAAATGATAGCTTCGGGGAATTGTTTTGCGATGGCCTGAATCACCGGGATGACTCGTTCGATCTCTTCCTCTGCGCTGACAGGTTGCGAGCCAGGCCTCGTGGACTCACCACCAATATCGAGAATATCCGCACCATGTTTGAGGAAGTGTTCCGCCTGTTGCAATGATTGTTCGACCCTCTTCCCATGTGACATCAATCCATCCCCTGAAAATGAATCAGGGGTTACGTTGAGAATCCCCATCACGTAGGTGCGGGAACCCCAATGAAAGATTGTATTTGCGACTTGGAGGGAGGAAGATTTCACGAGGAGAATTTGCCACAGAGACACGGAGAATGTGACTCCGTGTCTCTGTGACTCAAGGTACTACGGTATTTGATCGAGCGGGCGGGCGAGCCAGGCTTCGGCTTCGTTGATATCGGTGAAGATCTTCATGGCTGAAGCGGCGCCAGCGATTGCGAGTGAGGCAACATCACGGATGGCATTTGCCGCAGTTTCCGTTGCTACCACCACCGCCACACGGATGTTGCGTGCGGATGGATCGCTGTTCGCTTCGACAGCCATGCGAATGGCTTTCTCGGAGATATCTTTGACTGCACGCAGGTCATACAGGTTGCGTGTGCGGCCTGCGGCACCGAGTAGATGATCGAGGGCAAATTCGCGCCAATCGCTGAGCGTGGCATCAGAGAGGTCGGTGAAGGTCAATGTCATGCCACCATCGCCACGGCGCACAACGGTCAGGCCGACGCCGGGTTTGGGGGTCCAGTTCAAGGGTTTAATTTCGGTCATGTCAGTTCCTCCGCTTTGATTATAGTGCATTCATGTTATTGAATGGATTCGATAAACTTGTCGATCTTGTCATCATCCCAATTGCTGGGCGAACCCATGACAATGAGCATGGCGGTGCCGTTCTTGCCCGGGAAAGAAGTGACCAGTTGCCGCATGGACGTGCCGTTGCTATCGGTGCCTTCATAGATGGCAACTTGTCTTTCCTCGCCACGGATCGTCATCTGCTTGACCTCTTTCAATTCCAGCGTCATGCCGCGTCTGCCAGATTGTTGTTCGAAAGACTGGCGGATCTGTTGCTCCATTTGTTTTTCATCCACCCCCGCCTGGAATTGAGCCAGCATGATGATGGGTTCGTTGGTGGCGTTGGATGTGGGAGTGATCATCACGAATGTGTAGATCATGAAGTTCATCGTCATCTGTTCTTGATACCCCTCAGGGAGGGTATAGTCCACGATCTCGTGCGCAGCTTTAGAGGCGCTGGCAGGGTCGGTCTTGACGCCCTCTTGTATGGTCTTGCCCATTTGCCTGAAGACTAGTACGGCAACGATCACGGCGCAACAGCATAACAATGCCGCCGCCCCCAAACCGATCCACATCCATTTATTGTTCTTGTTACTGCCTTGTTCGTTTGTATTCATTATGACCTCTTGTGATTTGTATAGGAACAGTGAAAAGCACTTCTTAATCACCGAGAATGCGGAGCCCATTGTGGCTCAACATGTTATGTACCATTGCCTTCGTTATCTCGGTTTTGAATTTCTTGTATGATCGCCACGAGAGTATCTTCCGCTTCGATGCGGTTGATCGAAGGCAGAGGCAGGCCGAGGCGCGTATGAAGCGTGTTGAGAATTTGAATGGCGAGTTGGGAACGGTGAGTCAATTGATCGCGACGGGTGAGGAAGTCCTCGATCAGGTTCAGATCGTCATTGGTCAGCCGTTCAATGGGGAAGCCCTCCAGCGAGACCTTGGTGAGTCCTTGTGGCTTGAAGTTGACGGCACGTTTCAGCGAAAGGGACTGGATGGAGATCGGCGCGCGATCATGGACGACGAGCGTGCTCGCGGCGATGTCACCGAGACGGCGTGAACGTGGGTCCACGAACATGGTGACGATACCGGCGCCGTACATGGCGGGCAGAAAGTCAACGATGCGGATCAGGTTGCGGATGAGCGCTTCGGAGATGGTGATGGGCGTACCGTCGTTACGAATAACGCGTAAACTGGTCCAGCGTTTACCAGGCGTTTGCCCGTTCCAGAAAATTTCAAAGAGAATGTAATATCCCCAATAGAAAACGAAGATGATCAAGATAAAGATGGCCGTCACCCAGGATTCTGCACTGCCGGAGGAATCAATGCTAAATACACTGAGGATGACAAGATATGTGACGATGACCACCACTTGTAAGACCGCCACAAGCAATGTGTCTATCAATGCGGCGAGGAAGCGTGAGCCAATGCCCGCCACCTGATAATCGAAGGCTACGTTCTCGGGGGTGTGAATGTTGAGGGTTTCTTCTGGGATGCTCATGTGTATAATATCCGTATGCGAGTTGATGAATTTTACCAGTCCCGTAAAGCTGATTGGGAGGCTTTAAGTCACCTCCTTGAGTTGAGCCATAAAAACATGCGCGGACTCAGCGAGTCGCAGGTGCGTGATATTTCGCGCCTGTATCGCGCCGCCACCTCAGACCTTGCGTTGGCCAAGCGCGATTTTCCGCGTAACGAGGTCACGGCGTATTTGAATCAACTCGTGGCGCGCGCGCATGCGGTGGTGTATCACAGCGAGCCATTGGCATTGAAACGTCTGTGGCGATTTGCCACAACGGGTTTCCCGCGTCTCTTCCGCGAAACATGGATCTTCACCTTCATCGCGACGTTGTTCTTTGTAGTGCCCGCCATCGCATCGGGTGTTGACACATACCTCCGCCCGCAGGATGCCAAATTGTTGCTTCCGCCTGAAGCGCATCCCATGATCGGCATTGTGGAAGATAAAAAATTGTGGATCGACATCCCTGTAGAGGAACGCCCTTACACTTCTTCGTTCATTATGACGAATAACATCAGGGTTTCGTTCATGGCATTTGCCAGCGGTGTGACGGTGGGACTCATGACTCTCTGGGTGCTGTTCTTCAACGGTTTGATGATCGGCACATTGACGGGGCTTACAGCCTTTCACGGCATCGGTTTCGAATTGTGGACCTTCGTCATCGGGCACGGCGTCATCGAGTTGACCATCATCTTCATCTCTGGCGGTTCAGGACTCATGTTGGGCTGGTCCATTCTTCGCCCCGGCCTTCTCCGCCGCCGAGACTCTCTCGCCATCGCTGCACGCAAAGCGGTGTATTTGTTATTAGGCGCGGTTCCGTGGTTGGTTATTGCAGGGACAATTGAAGGATTCATCTCTCCATCCGAAACCATCGCCATCCCCGTCAAGTGGGGTGTGGGTATCGTCAGCGGGATATTTTTGTATGGGTATTTGTTGCTGGGGGGAAGAGAGTGGAAGAGACGAAAGTAGGAATTTATGAAAATATATTGGTCATATAAGTCATATAAGTCAATTCCTGAATTAACTAACCTGAAACCCGAAGTGGCCCGACAATTTTGGAACAATGGATGTTATCAAGCATCGCTTCATTGGCAAGTTAGAGGAAGCCTCTTGTTAGGTGCGGTAATTGCAGGATTGTTTGGAGTGATTGGAGTCACACTCCAAGACAAATTTGATTTCGATTCTATGATTGGATTGAAACATTTTAGTGTAGCTATTAGCACAGGTGTCGGTGCACTTATTGGCGGTCTAATTTACACTCAAACTATGGTTTCACATGCTCGTTCTCATATACGTGAATATATTCAGACTCATAAAGAAGGTTGAACAAGGTTCTCAGCCCTACAACTGCATTCTCCCTTTCAACTCCAGATAACGATTGATTACCGACATTGACAATTGGTTCGCAGGCACATCCAACGTCAACACCCCGCGTTGACGGAGCGAATCAAGGATCACCTTGCGTTCGTCCAATATTTGATTTGCCACCGCGCGTTGATACACGCCCAATGAATCATTTGGCTTCATCTGCGAAGCATCCACCACGTCTGGATCGCTGATCGTCACCACCAACGGCAGACTGCTTTTCGCCAACAGCGCCATCTGTGCGACCAAAGAATTCAAACTCGCGCCGCCGGTCAGATCCGTGAACACGACCACCAATGCACGCCGTCTCTGCTTCACGGCCAGATACGCCAACGCCTTGCGATAATTCGGTTCCACGGGTTGCGGCTCCACCGCATACAATAACTCCAACATGCGATAGAACTGACCACGTCCCTGCCGTGGGCTGAGATAATGTTGCACATCGTCCGCGAAACTCATCATGCCCACGCGGTCACCTTTGCCCGTTGCCACATACGTCAACAACAGCACCGCATTCACCACATAATCTAACTTTGCAATGTCAGCCACCGGGCTTTGCATCATGCGTCCCACATCCAGCACTGCGATCACCTGCTGGCTTCGTTCGGTTTGATACTCCACCGTCACCGGGAAGTTGCGTCGCGCAGTCGCCTTCCAATTGATGCGCCGATATTCGTCATCGGGCAGATACTCACGCAAACGCTCAAACTCCGTCCCTTCGCCGAACTGACGCGTTGTCCGCAAGCCCATCTCATGCAAGCGATTGCGCTTCAACAACAAGTCATAGCGCCGCACATCCAACAGATTCGGATACACCTTGACCGGCTCTTTCGCCTCCACCTTTGCCTGCCGCACGATCAATCCCAGTGGACCCACCCAACGCAACGTCAGATCGCCAAATTGATAATCGCCACGCCGTAACGGATGCACGTGATAGATATGTTCCCATTCGCCGCGCGGACTCACCCGACCTTCCATTGTCCGCGTTTCGATCTTGAACTTCTCAGGCGCCTCATCACGGACCGTGAAGCTGACTCCGCGCCACGAGCGGTTTCTCAAGCTGACGCGTATCGGGTTCTCCGCGCCAAGCGATAACTTATTATCGTGTTCACGTCTCAACTCGAATTGATCGATCTTTCCCGCCATGCGCCAATCGATGAACATGGCCGAAAGAACGATGATGAAATATCCCCAAGCGATCCACTCCATGAATGGAATCCAAGCACCCACTGCCATGAGAGGAGCGGTAATGAGAATCAAGAGAAGAGAGCGAGTGGTAGGAAACATAATGAAAATGATGAGTACAGAATGATGAGTGATGAATTTTATTCTGCATTCATCATTCACCATTCACTATTCTGCATTTGTTATCTCGGTACCTCGACAGAACCCAAAACTCTCTGAATTACAGAGTCTGCATCCAAGCCTTCAATCTCGGCTTCGGGTTTCAACAAGATACGATGTCTGTACACCGGCGGCACCACGAATTTGACATCATCCGGGATGACGAAGCTTCGTCCTTGTAAGGCAGCGAAGGTTTTCGCGGCGAGAAGAACATGTGTTGTGGCGCGTGTGCTGGCACCGAGCACAATGTCTGGTGACTGACGGCTTGCCACGCCGATCTTCGCAACGTAGTTCAAGATGCCTTCTTCCACAACGATCTGTTTAATGGCTTCGCGGGTTTCGACCACTTGTTTCGCGGTCAAGACCGGCTTCAAGCCAGCGGCATCGAGGTCATGTGCATTGAATCCCTGATGATAGCGACGCAACACTTCCACTTCATCTTCGAGCGGCGAGTACGGAACCAGCACCTTGAACATGAAGCGGTCCAATTGCGCTTCGGGAAGCGGATAAGTCCCTTCGTATTCAATGGGGTTCTGTGTGGCTACCACCATGAACGGCGCATCCAGTTGATGGCGCTCGCCTTCGAGGTTGACCTGTTTCTCTTCCATCGCTTCGAGCAAAGCAGATTGCGTCTTGGCGGGAGCGCGGTTGATCTCGTCTGCGAGGAGCAACTGCGTGAAGACCGGTCCCTTTTTGAGGTGGAACTGGGTAGTTCGCACATCGAAGATGCTTGTACCAAGAATATCGGACGGCATCAGGTCC
Source organism: Candidatus Defluviilinea proxima (assembly GCA_016721115.1). Taxonomy (NCBI): domain Bacteria; kingdom Bacillati; phylum Chloroflexota; class Anaerolineae; order Anaerolineales; family Candidatus Villigracilaceae; genus Candidatus Defluviilinea; species Candidatus Defluviilinea proxima. The sequence goes on along the minus strand of JADKIW010000001.1, from coordinate 742,699 downwards.
GGCGTAAATTGGACGCGGGTGAACGTCGCCTGCACCATGTGCGCGAGAGTCTTCGCCATCAACGTCTTCGCTGTGCCCGGTACACCTTCCAAGAGAACGTGTCCGCCGGTAAAGAGCGCAACCGCGAGCAGTTCGAACGGCTCCTGCAATCCCACTAGGACTTTGTTCGCCTCGGTGCGTAATCCTTCAAAGATATTCTTGAGTTCGGTTGGGTTCATAAAAGCTCCTTTTGTTTGGACACGGAACACACGGAACGAGCGGATTTTTATTCCGTTCTTTTCACAAAGTTTCCGTTTTCTCCGTGAAATCCGTGTCCCAATTAACCATCAATCCATTTCGATGCCTCGCCAGCGAGATGCACCATTTCGGTTTCATTCAAATCCTTGCGTCGCAAACGTTTTAGCAGGTTCAATAGTTCGTTCTTATCAATCGCAGGATTGTATTCAAATAACTTGTTCACGTATTCTGCATCATCCATGCCGGGGTCGAGACGATAACGTTGGCCCAATTTGCGTTTGATCTGCTGATGATAATTCATCATTACCACTGAGCGATGCGCGGCGCGACGGCTGAGGTTGGCGATACCAGTCACATGCTCAATGGCGCCACGGCGTCTGATCTCTTGTGGGAGGGGCACTGGCCTGCCGAAGCCGCGCCCTTGCATGAAGAAGACAATGGCAATAGCGATGACAATGAATACCAACGCTCGTCCGATTGGAGTGCGTCGCAAAAATTCAGTCGGGCCAAGGATCTCCTCGCCGCTTTGCACACCGTGATGCCATTCATCGAACCAGACAGTTCCTTTATCCTTTGCAAGCGCCAGGATGTTCAAAACCAGTTCGGGGTTGCCCTCTTGCTTTAAACCGACATTGGTAAAAGCATCAGAAATCGTTCCGAGAATGATACGACCACGCCCTTGTTCAAAGGACACCAGCACAGGCAATCCTTGAGATGTCATTTCAACTACGTAGTCATCACGCTTTGAATCGAGTGTGAAGTTTGTATTGACATTGTTCGGGGTGAACGCCGAGGGTGAAAGCAGGATTGGCGCCTCTAGCTTTAAAGCAATACCGGCATTGGGACGGTAATTCAATGTAAAGTCGTAATGGTCTGCGGCGGAAAACATACCATATTGCTCGCCGATCAAGATCAACGTGTTGCCAGCCTCCACCCACTTATCGATGGCCTTCATATCATCCTCAGTGGGGAAAGATGGTTCCAACATAAAGACAATGGATGCGTTTGCAGGAGGGGCAAACTTGGTCAACACGTTGTCGCTGACCTCGTACCCTAACTTCTCCACCCACAACTTCAAAGCCAGTGCGCCATTGGGCGCTGATGAAATGCTCGATAAGCGCGGATATACCTGCGCCGTCTTCTTTTGAGTCGCTGCGAAAACGGTCACAGCGATGAGAAGGATCAGGATTCCGATACCCAGCTTTGTGTCACGAGAGAGGCGCTTCATTCCTTCTTCTCCCGTAGTTCATCTACATGCTTCACATAGGATTGGAATGTGTTCTCGTCCACAGACTCGAATCCATACCAGACGCGGTCGAACACGTCGATCACATCACTTAAAGGCTTCGAGAGTTCAGGCTTGGATGAGATGCTTCGCAAATATTCACGGTTGGTGCGTGAACGGTCATACCGTAACAATCCGCGTTCATCGAGAACGAGTAACGAGGAAAGATACAAGTAGCGCACGGCGTTACGATAATCACCCTGACTCGAAAGCGACTGTGCGCGTTGCATCGCTCCACTTGATGTGAGTAGTGCATCGGCATCTTCGCTCTCGATGGCGAGTTGCGCCTCACGCACAAGGTTGCGAGAAAGGTTTAGAGAGAGGAAATACAAACTAATCAAGAAGATGATCACCGCCGCCACGATCAATGGTACGCGCCCATAATAGATCGTATTCTGCACTCCGTATGAAAGTCGTTCCATCAACTTATCGAAGAAGTCGAATATCTTTTGCAACCAAGCTGGGCTTTCACTTGCTTGCGCCTGCTTTTCCCATTGAAACTCCGGCCGTGCAAGAATCCCTCGCAACGGTTCGATATCTTGAACAGTGAAAACTTCCTGTGGGTATTGTTGATGTGCCGCGAGCAATGCATCCAACAGTGATTTGAGCCGCGCAATGTTGGGTGGATTAGTTTTTAACTCCGCCACCAAAAAAGACGGATCAATCGCAACTACATTATCTTTGGATATTTCTACCGCTGTGACTCGTTCCCACTTTGCGGCCAGATCACTCAACTGTTGCTTGACCTGCCCCTCAGGGGACGACTCCATCTGCGCGAGGGCCTGCCTCGTGCTTCGGATGGTTTCCCAATACTCTGATAGCGGCATGGGCGTTTCATCCTGCCGTACTGCCGAAATACTCGTCAGTGACAGGATCGCGATCAGCCAAATTGCCAAAAAGGAACGCATGGTCAGTTGAAGATTGATTCCTGTAAAACGTTATCTCCCAAACAAGGAGGAGATGAAGAATACGCTACCCATAATGAGCGAAACAAAGAGAATGTAAACGCCCGCCGCACCAAGCGTTAAGATGGCGAAGTTGCCGAGGTCGGTTCCCGTCATGAAGCGTTCTTCTGTCGCTGGCGGAGGGGCAGGCAACGTTTGCGTGTCGTTTGCTGGGTCCAGTTGCATGGTGGAAAGGGCAATGTCAAATCCCTCTGTGCGGACGCGTAAGTCAAAATAGATCAAGGTGAAGGCCGACATTTGAAGTGGGTAATAGAGTAACGTAGTGATCAGCGTAATAAACGATTGAACGATCGTCGAGATCAACACATAATTGGTCGTGTTGTCGAATGATTGCATTGTGCTTGACAACACCGCACTTACGATTGCCGCCGGTCCCCTGACTATGATGAAACTGAACAAATACAGCACAAAGATATAACCGAGCAATGGCCAGAAACGGCGGCGTGCCAAACTCCATGCGCGGCGGACTCCTTCGATTGCTCCTTGTCCCTCTAATATCACAGCAGGTGCTACGAGAGGCGCAATCGCTCCTGTGAGAAAAACAATCATACCGAACCCGGTGAACCATCCAACACAGGGAACGATAACCCACCACAATACGATGATAAAGAAGATGATACCAAGAAATAATAGTGCGCCAAACAAAGACAGCCAGGATCTACCAATACCTACGTAGGCGTCCACAATACCGACTTTTCGACCGAGATAGTTATTTCCCATTGCGCGTGCCAGTGCACTTGTGGCAACCCCCTGTACGAGGAAGACCTGCACAAACGCAAGAATGAAGATCGAAAGTAGCCCAATCCAGTAGCCGGAGTTTTGAAAAATATTCTGTGATGTAAGTGAAGACCTGTCAAGCATAGAATTGGATAATAGCGCTGCTGCAGCGGTTTGCAAGATTGTGACGGGTACGTACACCACTGCGATGATGCCGATGAAGGTTAGAAAGTTGCGGCGATATAAACGAATGGCTTGATCGAGCAGTTCACCAAGCCGCAGTGGGCGAAGGGACGGTAATGTTTGAACTTCCATGCTTGCTCCTTTATGCAAACTTCTTGATCTCACCTGCGTTGCATGCCGCCATCATTTCACGGATGCTTTTCTTGTTCACGGGGTGTATCAGGTCTGGTGCGATATCCATCATAGGCAGTAATACGAATCCGCGCTCGGGCAGTTGCGGATGTGGAATGGTCAACGAAGGTGTTTCGATGACGAGTTCATCGTAGAAGATAATATCAATGTCGATCAAGCGTGGACCGTACCGAAACGTGGCTTTGCGTCCCAGTGCCACTTCCAATCGCTTGAGGTGCTTGAGCAAAGGTTCAGGATCAAGATATGTCTTTGCCATCAACACTTGATTGAGAAATTTTTCCTGCTCAGTGTATCCCCAGGGCGGCGTTTCGTAAACGCTTGATTTTTTCTTCACTTCCATTTGAGGTGAGAGGGAAGAGATGGCCTCTTTTAAATTTGCAGAACGATTGCCAAGGTTGGAGCCAAGAGAAAGGTAAACGGTGTGATTCATGTTTGGGGTGTTGGGTCAGGTATCAGTTAAGAAAGCTTGTGTTGAGCTTAGTCGAAACAAAGCGAAATGTCAGGCGGGGATGGGGTGTTCTTCGTAATGATCCACCACATCATCCTTGAGCCAGCCTTCGATGTCCTTATTCAACAAGGCATCTTCGGGCAATTCGGCCACGAGGTCTATCAGGGCAAGCCGCACAGATTCATAATGTGCGAACAGGTCTGCGTCTGTCCATGTTGAAAATTTTTCGGTCAGTTCCTTATTAAACGCATCGGTGTCGTGCGCTTCCCATGTGAAGGACGGACTGTCCATAATGCCGGTAATGATGCGTGCACCTTCCTCCCACCAGCCGACGATATGGGCAAGCAGGTCATGAAATTTTTCAAAGCCTTGCTTCTCAAGAAATTCTTTTTTCTTTTCATCATCAAGCGCTTTGAAATCGGCGATATAGGTGGCCCATTCGTTCTCCAGCATATCGACAACGAGAAAGCGACTCAGCGCGACGAGATGTTCGCGCGCATGACCGAAGATGATTCCGTTCAACCAGCCTTTGACCCGTCGATTCTCGAAAACCGCCTCATTCATCGACTTTAGGTCTGCTCCCATTTTCTGACGCGTTTTCTCAAAGTGAGTCAAGAACTCGGTTTCGTTCCATGGTTTGTGGCGGGCAATCGCCTCTGCATTGAAAACATCGAAATCATACTTTTTGCGTTCGTATTCGCGTTCTTCGGCGATGGCAAGGATGATGCCCATTCCTTCCTCCCACCAGGCAAGGATGTGTGCCAGCATATCGCGGAATTGTTCATAGCCTTGAGCGTTGACGCGTTTTTTCTGCTCGTCTTGGGGCAGATGACGGAAACGTTCAATATAGGTTCCCCATTCCTGTTCAACATAGGAAAGTGTGCGCTCTTTTGTGATGGACATCAAAAACCTCCCGAATGGGCTCTACGCGGTACTACCGTGAAATAGACTGTGATGATGGCCTTATTGTACCCCAATGAATTTCTGCAAAGACCGGATTGCAATTGCGCGACAACCGACCTGTCGCAGAGTTTATCAAGTATGATTAGTATGCTCATCATCACACCCTTTTATTTGCGAAAGAATTGTCGGTATGAAATCAGAGATATTCCTTATAGGTCCCATTGGCTCGGGCAAGACCACCATCGCTGAATTGCTCTACGAACGTACCATGTTGCCGCACCGTTCCATGGACTTGTTGCGTTGGAAATATTTTGACGAACTTGGTTATGAGAGAGAAAACGCTCGCGAAAAATATACAGAAGGCGGGTTTTGGGGACTTTACCATTACTGGAAGCCCTTCGAAGCCTACGCCGTCAAAAGGATGCTGGAAGAGTTCCGAGAATGCATCTACGATTTCGGCGGAAGCCAGACTGTATATGAAGAGGATGACCTCTTCGAACGAGTCCGTGCACTTTTCGAGCCGTATCCGCATGTGATATTGCTTCTGCCTTCACCCGATCAGGACGAATCGATCCAAACCTTGCATGCACGTAACGAGTATGCATCTGAAGAACAACGGGCGGTCAATGAGCTCTTCGTACGTAATCATTCAAACTATGATCTAGCCAAGCATATTGTGTACACAAACGATAAAACCCCTGAGCAAACCTGTGACGATGTATTACGGTGGGTAAGAAGTAACGGTTGGACATACGAACCGCCAACGCCAAGTTAAACAAAAAGGTGACAGTCACGTCAAAAGTGACTGTCACCTTGATAGCACTTACACATTACCTCGCGATGTTCACAAAGTCTGCGAACAGACCATAGGCCGTTTCGACGGGGCCGCCTTGCATACCGGGTTTCTCGGAGAGAGTGATCGAGTAATCGAGGATCACATCGGTGCGGAAGGTGACGCCGGTGCTGGAGTTCATCATGCCGTATAACGGCGATGTGGCATCCACCAATTCGGGGGCAACGCTGGCTTTCACAGTATCTCCAACTTTTTCAGCCGAACACACCAACTTATAACGTTTGCCATCGGCTTTTGCCTTGGCGATCATTTCGCTTGTGATGCCGCGGATGCCGGTCGGGTTGACATCTTGTGGCGTCATTGGCGTATCCATCAACACGGTGACCAGCGCCGCGACCTTGATCGCTGCATCCCAACCATCCACGTCGTTGGTGGGGTCAGTCTCTGCCAGGCCGATGGATTGGGCAAACTGTAGAGCCTGTTCGTAAGACTCTCCGCTTTCCATTCTGGATAGGATGACATTGGTCGTAGCGTTGAAGATTCCCTTAAGCGACACCAACTCTGCCAGAGGAAACGCCTCTCGCATGACCGAGAAAACTGGTGCGCCTCCCATCACTGCGGATTCAAACCTGAACTTTTTCCCCTTCGATTCTGCCAACGCGGTTAATTCCCGATAACCGTGGACAACCGGTCCCTTGTTGGCGGTGCTGACATGCATTCCTAAATTCAGCGCGGTGCGGATGTGGTCGAGGGCGGGTTGTCCTGTTTGGGTGTTGACGGGTGAGTTCTCGAACATGACATCAGCTTTCGAGTTCTTTATTACATCCAGTGAGCTCTCGGCCTTGATCGTGGAAAGCGATGAAATGGACTGTTTACTCTCCACAAGTTCGATGGCTTTGTTCACATCAAGCCCGTTGGGGTTCACGGCAAAACCACGGCTTCCCGTTGCGATGCCGGTGACAGAATACGTGATGTTGTACTTGGATTTCATCAAGTCGCTTTTGCGTTCAAGCAGGCGGGCTAATGAACGTGCGACGTTTCCGAATCCGATGAAGGCGAGGTTGTAATGAGGCATATTATTTCTCCTAAAATTATCATCGTAGTGAAGGGCAGCTGCCCTTCACTACGATAGGATTTATAACGGCGGCCAGGGCATGGCGCGACGGTCACGCGGCTGGCGGGGGAAAATTTTCTTGGCGAGGATCGAGTCCGCGCGGGATTGGAGTGCGGTGATCTCGTTTGGGCTGAGATACGGCTCAAGGTCAGCGAGCAGGCTTGAGTTTAAAGAAAGAAGCGAGAGCAAGTCGTCTGGAATCGATTGCCCGCTGAAATCCCAAAGCACGGTGCGGAGCTTGTCATCTTCGTGGAAGCAGATGCCATGATCGATGGCGAAGAGATTGTGCGTGTCGTTCTCGAAGAAAACGTGACCGCCTTTGCGGTCTGCGTTGTTGATGAGCAGGTCGAAGAGAGTGACGGGTTTGAGGAGAAGTTTATCTTCAGGCGAGAAGGTGAAGTAGTGATAGTTGGGATCGTGCTCGATGAATTGTTGGAGCGAGCCTGCGCCATACGGACCGTCTTCACGCAGGATCGTAAATGGGACGATGTGAAAGCCAAGCCGCTCACTGACGATATACGCGGCGACTTCGCGCAGGGCCAGCGTGTTCTCTTCAAAATCCCATAGAGGTTGTTCGCCTTTGGTGGGTTTGTACACAGCGGGAATGATCTGATCTTCGTGAGTGACTTCTACAAGGAAGGTGTAATTCGACCCGAGCGTAAATTGACCTTTGATCTCAAGGTTGCCGTGTTGAAAAACTGTTTGAAGAGGGTGGGGATTTGCCATCGTTTGCAAGTTGGCAGGTTTGCACGTTTAAACGTGTGAACATTTCAACGTTAGTGCATGTGCCCGTTCTTCTTCGGACAGAAATGACCTTCGGGTTCTTCGGGTTGACCACATTGTGGGCAGACGGGACGTCCACGTGCAGCGACTTCAACGCCCCAGCGTGCCAACATCCGCACTTGAGAGCGTGTTGCCCAAAAGCGGACAACCGCCGCACTTTCGGGGTCTTCCTCTTCGGTCAATAATTCCTTGGCGAACAACACGACCATGTCGCGGTCTTTATCGTAGCCAAGGCCGATCTCGCCGACGCGGAAAAGCGGGTCTACGGGTGGGTTGATGCGCATGATGTCTTCGACATAATCGCCAGATGCCTCGGTGAGGTCTGGGTTTTGCTCATCAAGTTGCGAAAGGAATTGTTCGATGCCGATGGCGAGCGATTGCAACTGCGCCTTTTCGATGATCACAGTGATCGTACGCTGGTCTTGATAGGCCTGTAAATAAAAGACCCGCTGACCGGGCCTGCCAATGGCATCGGAGGTCAGATGGTCGCAAGGGTCAACGTCAATTTCAAATCGTGGCATGCGGCGAGTATACCAGAATAGACAATTGACCATGGACGATGGACAAAGGCAGGAACATCGTCCATGGTCTACAGTATAATTTTGTCACAGCCAAAGGAGTTCTCATGTACGATAAAAAGAAACTCGACGAATTGCAAGACGCGCTGAACAAGTGGGAAGAAACCAGCCTGAATAAAGCACTCAAATCATTACCTGAACGATCTGAAGAATTCATCACGACCTCCTCCGAACCGATCAACCGACTCTATACTCCGCTCGATGTTGCGGATGACGATCACGCCTCTTCTCTTGGACTTCCGGGCGGATACCCCTTCACAAGAGGAGTCCACCCGACGCTTTACCGGTCCAAACTCTGGACGATGAGGATGTTCGCAGGTTTCGGCACTGCCGAAGAGACAAATCAACGCTTCAAATATTTACTGGAACAGGGACAAACAGGTCTATCCATCGCGTTCGATCTCGCAACATTGATGGGTTATGACACTGATCAACCGGAAGCGTTGGGAGAGTTCGGCAAGTGTGGTGTGGCAGTCTCTTCATTGAAAGATATGGAAATTCTGCTCGATGGCATTCCGCTCGATCAAGTGTCCACGAGTATGACGATCAACTCGCCGGCCGCGATCACTTGGGCCATGTATCTTGCGGCGGCAGAGAATCGCGGAATACGCCTCGATCAACTGCGCGGCACGATACAGAACGATATTCTCAAAGAATTTATCGCGCAAAAGGAATATATCTTCCCGCCTGAACCGTCCATGCGACTGGTTGTGGATACGATGGAGTTCGGTTCGCAGAAAGTGCCGCAATGGAATACCATTTCGATCAGCGGATACCACATCCGTGAGGCGGGCTCGACTGCGGCACAGGAACTTGCATTCACTCTCGGCGATGGCCTTGAATATGTGCGCTGGGGCATCGCCCGTGGCATGGACGTGGACGAGTTCGCGCCGCGTCTTTCGTTCTTCTTCAACGCACATAACGATTTCTTTGAAGAGATCGCCAAGTATCGTGCGGCACGTCGCATTTGGGCGAGGGAGATGAAGGAAACGTTCGGGGCGAAGAATCCGCGTTCGTGGTTGTGTCGTTTCCACACGCAGACGGCTGGAGTTTCACTCACTGCACAACAGCCAGAGAACAATGTCGTGCGTGTTGCACTGCAGGCTCTTGCCGCCGTCCTCGGCGGCACACAATCGTTACACACCAATTCGCTCGATGAAGCGCTCGCTCTTCCCTCTGAACATGCGGTGACCATTGCTCTCCGTACACAACAGATCATCGCGGAAGAATCGGGTGTGACGAATACAGTTGATCCGCTGGGTGGCAGTTTCTTCGTCGAAGCGATGACCGACCGCATTGAAGCGCAGGTATATGAATATTTCCGTCGAGTTGAAGAGTTGGGAGGAGTCATCCCTGCTATTGAAAAGGGATTCTTCCAGAGTGAGATCTCCGATGCGGCGTATCGTTATCAGCGTGAGATCGATACGGGTGTGCGGAAAATCGTCGGGGTGAACGCTTACGCAGAAAAGAAACCGCTGAGTATCCCGCTCCTTGAAATGGATCCAGCTGGTTATGAAAGGCAAGTGAGGCGACTGGAAGAAGTCCGCAAGACGCGCGATAGTGGACGAGTCGGTCAGGCTTTGGATCGTCTACGAATCGCATTGCATGGGACGCAGAACACAATGCCGCATATCATGGAAGCTGTCCATGCGTATGCGACATTGGGAGAGATCATTCAGGTGATGAAGGAAGTGTTCGGTGTGTACGAAGAGCCGACGATGATATAAAAAAAGACATCCGAGCTTTGTTTAGACTCGGATGTCTTTTTATCTACGGAGTGCCTGTTGATAGGGTGGCATACAGCGAGAAGTGGAATGTGTCACTCGCTACTGAACTTGAAAATGCCGATGGCAATGCTCCAAAGGTGTAACTATAATGTTGTCCGGTACCGGCAAGGGTGATTCGACCGGCCAGACTGTCATTTTGTGGAAGAAATGCCAGCCAATAGGTGCCGGGAGCTAGCACAGTTTGCGTGAGAACCGGCTGGGTGTTCCAACCAGTGACCGGTGTGAATGCGGCGGTTTCAGCAACAAGGGTTCCGGGATTGCTTCCTGAATTGTTGTAGATGCCAAGCCGCAGTTGTCCGCTTGCTGTGGATACATAGTAGCTCAAGCTTTGGATGGTTGCGCTTTGAGAAAGAGTGACTTGTTGTGCGATCAGTCGGTTCCCAACCCCGGAATAGCTCATGCTCAAGATATTTGTTTCACCAAGGGTTATGAGGCTGTTCGGTGCCGTTGCTGTTTGCGTCACGACACTACTTGTTGTGGCGCTCGGTATAGGGGCGTTCGTTGCTGTCCTACTTGGTGTGACTGAAGCCGGAACACTGGTGGGTGTTCTACTGGAAGTTGGAGTTCTGGTTGGCGTTCTTGTTCTAGTTGGAGTCCGAGTTATTGTGGATGTTGACGTGGAACTCACCAGTGTATTGGTCGGTGTTTTGCTCGGTGTGATACTGGGTGCCGTAGTATTTGTTGGCGTACTGCTGGGTAACGATGTGTTGGTTGGCGTGAGAGTCAACACTGGTGTTCTAGTTTGAGTTGGAGTACTGCTTGGGGGCGGCGTAACTGTTGCGGTGTTGGTCGACAGAGGTGTGTTAGTTCGAGTTGGGGTATTGTTCGGTAATTGTGTAAATGTTGCAGTGTTGCTGGGTACTGCACCTGTTGATAGGGTGGCGTACAGCGAAAAATGGAATGAGTCACTTGCTACTGAGCTTGCGAATGCCGATGGCAATGCTCCAAAGGTGTAACTGTAATGTCGCCCTGTACCGGAAAGGGTAATCCGGCCGGCGAAGCTGTCGTTTTGTGGAAGAAATGCCAGCCAATAGGTGCCGGGAGCTAGTGCGGTCTGTGTGAGAACCGGTTGAGTGTTCCAACCTGTGACCGGCGTGAATGCGGCTGTTTCGGCAACAAGGGTTCCGGGATTGCTTCCTGAATTATTGTAGATGCCAAGTCGAAGTTGTCCGCTTGCTGTGGATACATAGTAGCTCAAGCTTTGGATGGTTGCGCTTTGAGAAAGAGTGACTTGTTGTGCGATCAGTCGGTTCCCCACCCCGGAATAGCTCATGCTCAAGATATTTGTTTCGCCAAGGGTTATGATGTTACCTGATGCGGTTGCTGTTCGTGTTGGTGAACTGCCCGGAATGGGTGTGTTGGATGGTGTTGCAGTCAATACTGGCGTGAAGGTTGATGTAGCGGAAGGGACAACAGTTGATGTAAATGTGGATGTTGGCATCAATGTGCCAGAGAATGTCGCTGTGGGAGTAGGAGTTTTCAGTGGCGTAAGCGTGGGAGCAGGAGAACAGCTTGGTGGGGGATTCGATGGCACAACCGAGCCGCCGACGATGGACAACATTTCTGCGTCAGTCATTCGAGGAATACCTAGGAAATCGGACATCAAAGCGTTAGCGAATACACCATTAGCAAGCGTTCCCAAGTGCCCATCAGTGACACGCCAATTGTGATACTCGTCGCCGAATGCATTGTTGATGATCTGTCCGCCGATGTTATAGGACATACCGTCGTTGGTAGAGCGACAGGCCGCCTCAATGTGGAAGGCTGCCCAGGATGCAAATGCTGTACCTTTTTCAGTAGATAAGTTTCTGAGCCCGGCGTTGAATGAGTCGACAAGAGGTTTTATGGGACCATCCCAGTTTTCCTGTGAAACATCGATGACTAGGATATTGCTGGGCGCGATTCCTGCATTGATGAGAGTATTTAGGTTTGTTCTATAAATGGAAAGCAAGTTGTTGACGTTTGGCGTACCGGTGTTGGCATATAGGTCGTTGTGCCCCAACATGATGATGACTCTTCCAATATTGCCATTTTGGAAATCGGTTACAACGTCCTCGGTTTGTGACGTCATATTGAGCGCAATCGTTTCCCCGCTCCATGCCTGATTGTATGGTTCACATGGTTCGCCGCCAAAATTAATTCCGCGAACCAGCGCAAGAACTTCTGTCCATGTAAATGACGTAGAGCTCCCGCGTCCAATACACCGGTATGGCTGAGTGGCACTATCGCCAATAACTCCAATGCCGGTTGGAGTAGCGTGGACTTCTGTGAACGGTATAACGATCAAAGATAATAAAAGAAGAATGGAGAATATTTTTTTCATTACCACGAACTCCCAATCTGTGGATATTTGTAAACACTAATTTTATTGTAGCACAAGGGTATTTGCTTATAACTCTGATTACACTGACGAGAAATATTAACTTAGGTTACACCTTTGCCCCTTTTGATCTTAGCCCGCTCAACTCATCAAGTATACGTTTTATATACTGAAGTGGCGTCCCATAAATATATGGATGGTTGTACAATAGATTTGTCAGGCCATATATCTGAACTTCATTGGAGGTCATATGAATTCAAAGAAAACGGGCGTGATTGGAATTTTGACGGGGGGCGGTGATGTGCCGGGACTTAATCCCGCCATCCGCGCGGTGACCATCCGCGCGCTCCGTGAAGGATATAAGGTGATCGGTATCCGTAGAGGGTGGGCAGGGTTGGTGGATATCGTCCGCGAGAAGGATGCGGATAACAGCAACAACTTCCAGATTTTGACAGAGGAGATCGTGAATAAAGCGGGCCGAACGGGTGGGACATTCCTGCATACTTCGCGTACCAATCCAAGCAAGGTCAAGTTGGATCGTATTCCAGCGCATTTGAAGGATAAATATAAGGACAAGGTCAACGATGTGACCGATGATATCCTCAAGAATATTGACTTCATGGGCATAGACTATCTCATTCCCATCGGTGGTGATGATACGCTTAGTTATGGTGTCCGCATGTATAAGGAAGGGGTAAAGGTTGTTGCCATTCCCAAGACAATGGACAACGATGTGCCGGGTACAGATTACTGCATCGGGTTCAGCACCTGTGTTACGCGTACCATTGAAATGGCGAACAGCCTGCGCACTGTGGCAGGTTCACATGAACGCTTGATGGTTCTCGAAGTCTTTGGCCGGTATGCCGGGTTCACGGCCATGCTTCCGACTATGGCTGGCGCTTCACATCGTTGTGTGATCCCTGAGTTCAAGTTCAGCATCGAAAGGCTTGCCGAGTTATTGATGATGGACAGGCAATATAACCCGAGCCATTATTCGGTCGTGCTGGTTTCGGAGGGAGCCATGTTCGAGGGAGGTGAGATGGTGTTCCAGGATCAAACGACCGATGCCTTCGGTCATGCCAAACTAGGTGGTATCGGCGATCTTGTCTCGGCCAATTTAAAGGACTATACAGCCAAATACAACAATGGTCGTTCGGTGGATATCGTCAACCAGAAGCTTGGATATCTCGTCCGTTGCGGTGACCCGGATGCGATCGACTCCATTGTGCCGATGGCGTATGGCAACCTCGCGCTTGATCTTATTCTCAAGAATGTGCATGGACGTTTGGTGGTCCTCAAAAATGGACGCTACGACAACATCCCTGTGGATATTGTGACCAGCACGAAGAAGACGGTCAACGTGGACCGCTTCTATAATACCGAACGCCTGCGCCCGAAATTCGAAAGCTTTGAGATGACCCCGTTGTTCATCATGACGAGTGATGCGATCTAAAAACAAATCATCCCGTAGAAATAAATCTGTGGGATGATTGTACGAACAGAGAAGTGGAAGTCAACGGGCTGGCCTTGAAATGGGTCAGCCTGTTTTGTATACATATTCACTGAAAAAATATCAAGGTTCTGGCCAAAGTTCTTTTGATGTTTCAACACATCCCACATGATCTGTATTTGCGAAGGTGCTATAAAATTCTTTAGATGTTATAGATGTCACTTCTTCCAGCAACCGAAAATCTCTATTCAATCCATCTATTTCTGATTCGTCTCCTGTCCCCGTCACGCCTTCTGCCCAAGTGTATGAGAATTTGGGCGCCCAAAGGTACAACTGCGTAAATGCTTTTGACATACATCCAAGATATTTATCGCCTGAGGATTCTAGTGGGGCTGAATACCATATGACAAAACCTCGATCGGAATAATCCAATATCAAATTGAAGTACATCCAGCCTTTGTTTGCAAAAACAAGAATATTTTTGGGTTGACCATAAGTCAACAGAACTTGCGATAGGCTATAAGATTGCAGGTAGCGTTCGTTGAGGGGATTTTCCCATACTGTTTCAAAACCGCCCTCTTCCAATTGTTTCTTCACATCAATTGTTGCTCGAATGTACTCCACATTACCTGAAGGTAATTTATTGTATGTAAAACTCACAATAGTATCAATCAGTAATTCATCTTCGTATATACGCCAATGTGCACTGCCCAGATTTTCATGGAAGGCGGTTCTCAAAGAAATTGCTGACAACTTTTCCAATAAGGGTTTTGCTAATTGCGCATTAGTTTCACCAGGCGTAATACCGAACCAACAAGGAAATAAACAATCAGCATTCCTTTGAAGCAGTCCTAATAAAGCATCTTCTGCATCTTCCGTATGTAATGTAGGTATCGCTATTGTCAGCGGAGGCGGCGTCAATGACGACTGGGTCATCGCTGTTGCTGGATGCGGGAGGGGCGATGATCGAGTCGTCGCCGACTGGACTGTAGCTGAGGGGGCTACACTACAACTTACAGTGAAGAACAAAATTGTTAATAGCGTAACATGTTTCACGTTTACACCTTATTACCTCACGGAAAATTAAGATAAGGCGAGTTTTCTTTATCTTGTTAACGTGCTTCCGTCATAGGCAACTAACCGTTAAGATTCCCTTTTCACCTGAAATGTATCAAAATCCCTCGCTACAACTGTATTGGGGAAAATGGACTGGGCTTCCTTCAACACATCCTTCTCGCGGTAGCGGCGTGAGACGTGGGTCAGGATCAGTTGTTTGACTCCCGCTTTGACGGCCAACTCCGCGGCTCCGCGTGCGGTCATATGCGAGAACTGACGAGCCATTTCGGCTTCTTATGTTAGATGACGATCATTTGCCAGGCACAAACAAGTTTACTATCACATATAAGAATAAATTAAAGATATCACTTATGCTCCAGAATAGAATTAATGACAAGGTAAAAAACCATAGTAGAAATTTGATGTTTCGAAAAAGGCTATAAAGAGTTTCTATTGGCTCATCTTTTCCGAATGAGAATTTGATTTCTCGAGAAATCAAATAAAGAACCGCACATCCTAAGACACCTCTGGTTATGTAAGTGTTTGTTTTTGAAATAAAGTATGCAGTACCAAAGCCAAGAGCAACAACTATAGCCAGCATTGCATATATTCTCAAGTTGCTTGTAAATTTTTTGTCCATGTGGTGTGCCTTTCAAAACGAGATAAGTAAGGTGCAGGTGGCTTTGTTGTCTGTTGCCAACTCGTTCGGTTGGGATAGTTTAAGATTCGCGTTTAATCTGATGTGTCAAAGATTGACGTGAAAGTTGAGTCGAGGAAGATGTGTATATTAATGTGCTCCGTCAAATAACATGTAATAAGGCAAGTAAATACACAATTAGGAGTAGTACTGCTGTTACCACAATAGCCAGCAATATGTTGTAGACGAAAATTCCCCCGAGGGCTTTCAAGTAGATGAATTTGTCCCCATAAAGGTCGCTATAGTCCCATGGCGATGTGTGAGCACTCCAATTTTGGGTAATTGTTTCAAATTTTACGAATTCAGCCTTTATAAATTGGGCAAATGTATTAGACTTTTTGATATCATCAATCGCTTCCAGTTGACGCACATAAGGATTAGATACGGTCTGAGGGTCTATGTTTGATTTAATAGCATTAATTGTATTTGCTAATGCCTGTGCTTCAGCATGGTTCCCAATTAAAGCTTGATTTGGATCAAACGGAGCGACCGGATACAAAGTTATTTTTCTGTCACCTGAAAATATCTCCACGTTTTGACTTGAATAATCCCCCTCAGGAGATACTTTGCACTTGTAAATTATGGAAAAATCCACATTCAAATTCTTTTCTGGGCTGTTTTCAATAGATGTGATACTTATTTCTTTTTTAGTAATGATGCATTTAAATCGACCGACTCTTGACCAAAACGAAATTGACTTATCTCTCCAATTCCTTAACCAAAATACATATTCGACATCGTTAGTTTTTTCCATTTTTAACGCTCTTTGGATTGTTTACCCTTCTTGTATGAGAACGGCGAATCCGTTTCCTTGTCCGCGCTTGATCTGAAATGTGTCAAAATCCCTCGTTACAATTGCCGTTGCTTCAAGGCTATTGGCCCAAGCACGATTGTTATTACAGCAAAGAAAATCCCCAAAATTATGCTTCCAGCCATATTTTGCATTGGCCATCCCATTAACCATCCAAGTAGGAAACCTGCTAATACTTGGATCCATCCATACCATTTTTTTAAATTTACTCCAAAGCCCACACTCACTCCAACAGTGAGTAGCAACAAGGGAAAGGCGCAAGAAAACAAATTATTCATCATCATTTCTCCAATGATTTTAATTAACCGAAGTTGCTACCTTAAGATGAAAAGTGAAACCTACTCCCGCTTGACCTGAAACGTATCGAAATCCCTCGCCACAACCGAATTGGGGAAAATGGACTGGGCTTCTTTCAGTACGTCCTTTTCGCGGTAGCGGCGTGAGATGTGCGTCAATATAAAAACATATTTGGCCAAGCAGTTATTGGTAAGTAACTTAAGGCTATTGCAATTATCAAACAACCTAACAAACACATTGCTGCTAAGGAAATAATTATAAAAATATTTTGATGTGTAAAGCGTTTTGCTTCGCCCTTGTTTTTCGATAGATTTGCTTGATACTGTTCAAGCTGTTTTGTAGCCCAAGTTAGTTTTGGTTTATAAGAAACAATAATAATGGTTCCCATTAATATAATGAAAGGGGCCAAAAAACATATGCTTAGTATAAGAATGGTAAGGATGTTGTTCATTCTGTTATTCTATTGATGCGAAAGACCCCAATGTATAGATGCTGGGATATTCCATCAATTATATATAGGCAGTGGAGAAGGCGAAATTTTCTTTTGGTTTATTGAATTGCCGTCGCCATGATGTGATGATTATCCTTCTCTCTTTACTTGAAACATATCGAAGTCCCTCGCCACAACCGAATTAGGGAAAATGGACTGGGCTTCCTTCAGTACGTCCTTTTCGCGGTATCTGCGTGAGATGTGCGTCAGGATGAGTTGTTTAACTCTCGCTTTGACGGCCAACTCCGCCGCTCCGCGTGCGGTCATGTGCGAGAACTGACGTGCCATTTCGGCTTCTTCTTCGATATACGTGGATTCGATCACCAATGCATCCGCATCTTGTGCGGCTTCGAGCAGGTTGTCCGTTCTTCCAGTGTCCCCTACAACGACGAGTTTAGTGCCTTTCGTAAGCGGACCCAGCACATCGTCCGGTTCGATGCGTTTGCCATCGGGCAGGATAATGCTTTCGCCATTGACAAGGCTTCTTCGCTCCGGTCCAAACGGGACGCCGAGTTCAGTCGCTTTATCATTAAGGAACGGACGGCGTGCTTTGCCCTCAAAAATGTAGCCTAGGCAATCCGGTCCGCGATGCGTGACGGGGAATGCAGAAATGGTGAAATCGTCTGCTTCGAAGAAAGTACCGGGTTTGATATCGTTGAGGCGCAAAGGCATGGGAGGTTGATTGCCGCGCAAGACCACATCGTAGACCAAGGCCTTCACGCGTTCAAGCGTGGAACGCCCGGCGTAAATATCGAGTTCTTCGATGGCTTCCCATCTGAGAAAGGTGCTGAGCAAACCACCCAGCCCAAGGATGTGATCGAGATGCCCGTGAGTGAGCAATATCTTTGTGAGATTCTTGAACCCCGTGCCAGATTGCAGGATCTGTCGTTGTGTGCCTTCACCGCAATCCACAAGGAAACGATATTCATCGTGTTTGACGATCTGTGCGGAGAGTCCGCGTTTTGCAGAGGGGG
Organism: Candidatus Defluviilinea proxima; assembly: GCA_016721115.1. Lineage (NCBI taxonomy): Bacteria > Bacillati > Chloroflexota > Anaerolineae > Anaerolineales > Candidatus Villigracilaceae > Candidatus Defluviilinea > Candidatus Defluviilinea proxima. The sequence goes on along the minus strand of JADKIW010000001.1, from coordinate 724,619 downwards.
CAGAAGCAGATGTGCCAAGAAAAAGTATTTCGAACAAGTTGAATCCTTAAGCGGACAAAATCTGCCACGTGTTTGGTTTCCCCTTGTGGGACCGCGGCGAATCCATTGTATTGTATGACCATGCAATTTTACCGCACACGGTAAATCTACGAACCACATAACGAGCGACAAATGAAAACCAGACCATTTGTGCTATACTCCAAAAAACACTATGCCGTTGAAGACCCCATTCTCTTTGCCATCCAAAAAGCCCGACGCAAAAGTAGCGAAAGGGAAATCATCCAAACCGGCAGCGGGGAAGGATGCGGAAAAGGCGCCTTCTAAAAAAGGGAAGGCTGCGCCGCCTCCCCCTCCACCCGAGCCTGTTTCTTTGACCTTTTGGGATTCTCTCTCCGCTGAACGCAAGCTGGATGTGGTCGGCGTAATTATGGCTGTCTCTGGCATATTGACGATCCTCATTTTGGTCTCTGCCCAACGCAGTATTTATTTTGAAGGTGCAGTAAGCCTGTTGAGCCGTTCATTTGGATGGGGCATTTACGTTCTACCGGCTGGCTTGATTCTGATGGGCCTTTGGCTTGTCTTTCGCCGCATCGAGAAACTTCCTCCACTGACATTAGAACGCGCTACAGGAATTATCGTCTTGTTCTTGTGGCTGTTGACGGCTATGCATTCGTTCATCGCCGCACCATCAAGGGCTGAAGAGGCCGCCATGAACGGTGACGGTGGGGGATATATTGGTAGTATCTTCGAGAAATTTTTGTTCATCAATTTTGGTACAGGTGGTGCAATCGTTGCTTTGATGGCCTGGCTTTTGATGGCCGTCAGTATGACATTTGATATTTCCATACAGGATCTGTTCAAGTGGGTCAATCCGTTATATGCGCGTTTGCGTGACATGATCTTTCAACGTATTTCGCAACAAACATCAACTTCATTATCTCCCGATCAGGCCGAAGTGGCATCGAACGGTTTCACTCCTATGAATCGACCGGAGCCTGTCGCAGAGGAAGTACCGGCAACGGGTACACCAGTGACCAAAGTGAAACCGGCAGAGGCTGTCATCCAATGGCAGTTGCCGGATGTGAAAGACATTTTGGATTCGGGTTCCGCGCCGGAGGTGAATGAAGAATTCATTCAACAACGTGCGAGGTTGATCCAGGAAACATTGGCATCGTTTGGTGCGCCGGTTCAAGTAGTGGAGATCAACCGTGGGCCTTCGATCACGCAATTCGGAGTGGAGCCGCTTTTCGTTGAGACGAGAAACGGGCGCACGAAAGTGCGTGTCAACAAGATCGCGTCCCTGGCAGATGACCTCGCTCTCGCGCTCGCCGCACCGCGCATCCGTATTCAGGCGCCGGTGCCGGGCCATAGTTATGTAGGCATCGAAGTGCCAAACGAGGAAATGACACTGGTTGCTTTGCGCGATATTGTCGAAAGCGAACCATTTCAGCGCAACAAGAATCCATTGAAGTTTGCACTCGGCCGTGATGTGACCGGTCATCCTGTGAGCAACACGATCGAGAACATGCCGCATTTGTTGATCGCCGGTACCACTGGCTCCGGTAAATCGGTCTGTGTGAACTCCATTCTTACCTGTATGCTTTTACACAACACGCCAGATGATCTGCGTTTGATCCTTGTAGACCCGAAGCGCGTGGAGTTAACCGGTTACAACGGCATTCCGCATTTGCTTTCGCCGGTGGTCGTTGAGATCGATCGCGTGATCGGCGCTCTGCAATGGATGACGCGCGAAATGGATAAGCGTTATCACATGTTCGCACAGGTGGGCTCACGCAACCTGAATGATTACAACGCTAAAATGAAATTACAGGGCGGGAAGAAACTTCCGCTGTTGGTGATCGTGATCGACGAACTCGCAGACTTGATGATGATCGCGCCCGGCGAAACAGAACAGACCATTACACGCCTTGCACAATTGGCACGTGCGACAGGCATTCATATGATCCTTGCCACGCAACGCCCCTCTGTGGATGTGGTAACTGGCCTGATCAAAGCCAACTTCCCTGCACGTATCGCGTTTGCAGTTGCATCGAACACTGATAGCCGCGTTATTCTCGATCAACCCGGCGCGGAACGTTTGCTCGGCCGTGGTGATATGCTTTTTCAAGCACCCGATGCTCCAGCGGCGGCACGTCTGCAGGGTGTGTTCGTATCTGATCACGAGATCCAAAAACTTGTGGACTTTTGGAAGGCACAATTGGGCGAGTCGAGTCCCTATGCGGCTTCATCACAACCTGTTGATATTCCCAAGTCTGATGCGCCTCTCAAGCAGACAGCCATGTTCGATGAAATGGCGCCAGCCGATACCAATGCTGATCCATTGCTTGCAGAATCCATTGACCTTGTCCGTAAGGAAGGACGTGCTTCCGTATCCATGTTGCAGAGACGTTTGCGTATCGGGTATACGCGTGCTGCACGCCTTGTGGACATGATGGAAGATCAAGGGATTGTCGGTCCGCCGGAGGGTGGAACACAAATGCGCTCGATATTGGATTATGGTCCTACTGCACCGCCCAAGGATGATGGGGCATAGCGTAAGATACCATCTTGCACTACAGATGATATAATTTTCTCATCGCCCTGATAGTTCAATGGACAGAACAAGGCACTCCTAAGGCTTAGATGTAGGTTCGATTCCTACTCAGGGCACCACATGTGAGTGGTTATAAAGTACCATTCGATTCATATAAAATGTTTATACAAAACACTTGAATTTTACGACGCAGTGTAGTAATATATAGAAGATGGCCGCTAGGGTGCCCCCCTCACTCTGGCGGTTATCATTTAAACTACTGGATCAATAAAAGTGCTCCCATCAAATTCGATGGGAGCAAACCATTTAACGGGGTATCAACTTGTTTCTTCTCAACTGTTTTTGTAATCTGATAATTTTCTCTCTGTTGCAAATAGTGGACGCTACAATGTTTGTAGTGATGGGATAATTGCTTTCTGAACAAGGAAGTAAAACTAATACTTTGCCCAGAGCAGGAAAAAGAATTGCTCATCGGGAATTTCTATGAAAGGATACTTTTATGAAATTTACGGATGGTTATTGGCAAATGCGCCCGGGGTGTGTACCCAACTTTGCCGCACAAGCTTATGATGTTGATGCAGATGATCAATCATTGACCGTGTATGCGCCCACGCGAGTCATCACTCATCGTGGACATACGCTCAACCTCCCGATGTTGACGGTGCGTTATTCATCGCCAATGGATGGTGTGATCCGTGTGCAGGTCACACATCTAAAGGGCGGGAAAAAGCCCCAGCCACAGTTCGAGATATTTGAAGGGCAGGCCAATCCCAAGGTCACGATCAATGAAGCGATGGCGGAACTTGCATCAGGGGAGTTAAAGGTTCAGGTCCAACGAGGCGACTCGTGGGGAGTCACGTTCCGTGCCGGGGAGCAGATCCTGACCGGGAGCGGATGGCGAGCTTTGGGATTTGTGGATACGCCCGACGGACGGTTCATCCACGAACAATTGAATTTGGGTGTGGGCGAATATGTGTATGGCCTGGGCGAGCGTTTTACCCCGTTCATCAAGAACGGCCAGGTGGTTGATATTTGGAACGAAGACGGCGGTACGGCCAGTGAGCAGTCTTATAAGAATATCCCGTTCTATCTGACCAATCGCGGGTATGGGGTATTCGTCAACCAGCCGGAGAAAGTTTCGTTTGAAGTTGGTTCAGAGAAGGTGGAGCGGGTGCATTTCAGCGTGCAAGGGGAGAGCCTGGACTACTTCGTGATCTATGGACCGACGCCCAAACAGATATTGGAACGCTACACCGCATTGACCGGCCGCCCTGCGCTTCCTCCTGCATGGTCGTTTGGTCTGTGGCTCTCGACCTCTTTCACCACTGACTATGATGAGGCAACGGTCACTGGCTTTATCCGTGATATGGCGGCTTGCAAGATCCCGCTGCATGTCTTTCATTTTGATTGCTTCTGGATGCGTGAATTTAATTGGTGTGATTTCGTTTGGGATGAGCGCACCTTCCCCGACCCAGCTGGGATGCTCAAACGTTTGAAAGAACAATACGGTTTGCACATTTGCGTTTGGATCAACCCTTATATTGCACAACGCTCCGTGTTGTTCGATGAAGGTATGGAGCATGGGTATTTGCTCAAGCGTCCCGATGGCTCAGTTTGGCAGTGGGACATGTGGCAGGCTGGCATGGGCATCGTGGACTTTACCAATCCAGATGCATGTAAGTGGTTCGCTGGAAAATTGGATGCATTGATGGATATGGGTGTGGACGCGTTCAAAACGGACTTCGGTGAACGCATCCCAACCGATGTGGTTTGGTTCGATGGTTCCGATCCGCAGAAGATGCATAACTATTATCCACAGCTTTACAACAAGACCGTGTTCGATGCCATCAAAGCCAAGCGTGGTGAAGGCGACGCTGTGGTCTTTGCTCGTTCGGCAACGGCAGGTGGACAACAATTCCCTGTGCATTGGGGTGGTGATTGTACAGCTACATTTGAATCAATGGCGGAGAGTTTGCGTGGCGGATTGTCTCTGCATCTTTCAGGCTTCGGCTTCTGGAGTCATGACATCGGTGGTTTTGAACAGACCGCATCAGCAGATGTATACAAACGTTGGGCGGCGTTCGGTCTTCTCTCCTCGCACAGTCGCTTACATGGCAGTTCATCCTATCGTGTGCCGTGGGTCTATGATGAAGAAGCGGTGGATGTCTTGGCAAAGTTTACGCGTCTAAAAGCCAGCCTGATGCCTTATGTTTATCAGACGGCTGTTCAGGCGCACAAATTTGGAACGCCTACATTGCGTGCAATGATGCTCGCCTTCCCCGGTGACCCAACTTGTGAGACGCTTGACCGACAATACATGCTCGGTGATTCACTGTTGATCGCTCCGGTTTTCCGCGAGGATAGCATCGTGGACTATTACCTGCCTGCTGGCAAATGGACCAACTTCCTGACGAATGAAGTTGCCGATGGTGGCGGTTGGCGTCGTGACAAAGTGGATTATCTGTCCATTCCGCTTTGGGTGTCTGAGAATTCAGTCATCCCGGTTGGTGCGCGTGATGATCGCCCTGATTACGATTATGAACAGGATGTGACTTTGCACGTCTTCCAATTCAAAGATGGCGCGAAGGTGGATGTCACGATTCCAGATACGGTAGGTAACGTCCGCGTTGTGTTCCACTGTGAACGTCAAGGCGGCAAGCTGAAGGTCATCCGCGAAGGTGTGCCCGGTAAATGGAATGTGTTAATTCGTGGCGCTAAATCGAAACCGATTTCTGTAGATGGGAATGAGGTCACCGTAGATTATCCATAGAATACAGTGAATATATAAAGAGAAGGCTGTCATATTTTATGACAGCCTTCTCTTTATGAAACTATAAAAGCAAATGACAGCTATATATTTATTGAGCGGCAATTTTGCTCAAAGCATCTTTTAGCCGTGCTACTTCTTCCAACGTGTTGTAGTGAGCCGCTCCCACGCGGACCATGCCGCCGCTCTCTTCGACGCCAAGTCGTTCGCTGACATTGAGCGCGTAATAATTTCCATCCCATACGTAAATACCAGCTTGTGCTAGTTTTTCAGCGACAGTTCGTGGATGTATATCCTTTAGACGGAAAGAGAATGTAGCCACACGATCCATCATGCGGTTCTCATCGGTGAGACCATAAATATGCAACCCTGGGATGGAGCCTAACATGGAAAGCAGTGCGCGTCCCAGGTCAAGCTCATAAGCGTGAATGGCGGCCATTCCTTTTTTGAGTTCCAGCCGCCGACCTTCATACTTGCTCAAGCCTCCGGCGTATTCAGCACCAAAGGTCTTCCCCACCCATTCAAAGTATTCAATTGCACCAAGGACTCCCGCAATACCTTCGTGGTTTTGGGTGCCCGTTTCAAACTTTCCTGGGAGTTTATTTGTTGCGGGGCGCACTTTGTATGCAAACAGCTTTTCAAGCAGATCATGTTTTCCATATAAGATCCCTGCATGCGTTCCAAAAAACTTATAAGCAGAAGAGACGAGAAAATCGCAACCCAATTGTTGAACGTCGATGGGGCCGTGCGGAGCGTATTGAACGGCATCAATGTAAACCAAAGTGCCTGCATCATGAGCCATGTCGATCATTTTCTTGACCGGGTTGATCGTGCCCAGAGAGTTTGACGCATAGCCTGCTGCCAAAAGCTTGGGCTTCCGTTCAAGTGATTTTTGTAAACCATCCAATTGTAGAGTGCCGTCTTCAATATCAAAATCCACCCAGTTGACTTTCACGCCACGGTCTTGAGCCGCTAATACCCAGGGAGTTACGTTGGCATCGTGGTCCAAACGTGTAACAACGATTTCGTCGCCTTCTTTCCATTCGCGTGAGATCGAGCGGCTAATGTGAAGGGTCAATGTGGTCATATTGTTTCCGAAGACGATCTCTTCAGGAGATGCCGCATTGTAGAAATCGGCCATTGCATGATGCGCCTCTTCCAGAACTGCATCTGACGCAATGCTGGTAGCGAATGCGCCCTCATGATTGGCGTTACTTTCAATTAAGTAGCGATTGACTCGATCAAGGGAAGGTTTTGCGATTTGTGTCCCACCGGGATTATCAAAAAAAACATCGGGGCGATTCAAGCTGGGGAATTGATTGCGAATGGCGTGCAGGTCAAGGGTCATTTCATAGCTCCTAAAAATTGAAAACAGAATGAGAAAGTACTATACTTTAATTGTAACTCTGCGGAAAGGAGCCATCAATGTTTGAACGTATTTTGCTTGCCGTAGATGGATCAGAACACGCGGAACATGCCGCAAAGATCGCCGCTGAATTGGGGCAATGTGTCGAATCGGCTGAATTAAGGATCGTGGTCTCCTACGATCCCATCCCACCGTATTTGGGTGAACCCAATCTCCAATTAACCATTGATACCCGCCTCGAAGAAGCGCAACATGTTTTGCAAAAGGCTATCGAGGCCGTTGGCGAAACACACCTGGATATTCACACGGAATTGATCGAAGGGAATCCTGCGGACGCGATCATTGATGTGGCGAAGACGCGCGACAGCGATATCATCGTTATGGGGTCACGCGGCTTGGGTGGTTTGGCAGGGTTGCTTCTCGGAAGCACCAGCCAAAAGGTCGTTAGTCACGCGCCGTGCCCGGTGCTCATTGTCCGTTAGCGATTCGCTCTGCCTCGATAAATTCTTCCGGTGTATTCACATTCCAAAAGGCCAGCCCGGTTGGGTCGAGTGATTGTATTTCATCGGTGCTCAACTCATACACTCTGACCTGCGGAAACCACGCGATCACTTTCCACAAGTCCGCGTCAATTGCAGATTCGATGGCGGGACGACAAGTGTCACGACGATAGACAGCGTGGAGAGGTTCGTATCCCTCTTCTGATTTTGCGATGACAACAGCCGCTTCATGCTGGACCATGAGCCTGCTCATGCCTTCGATCAGCTTTGTACTCGCGAAAGGCATATCGCAAGCGACAACCGCCACAATGGGATGTGAGGCAGAAGCGATTGCAGTGTAGAGTCCGCCTAGGGCGCCGCGATCAGGTTTGAGGTCCGTTACGAGGCGTGCGTGGAGAAAGGCATATTCCTCGGGGTGATTCGTCGTCACGATGAGTTCATCCGCAATAGGAGTAAGTCGATCCACTACGCGTTGAATGAGGGGACGCCCAAGGAAAGGCTTGAGTGCCTTATCCTCGCCCATACGGGTAGATTTTCCTCCGGCTTGCACACAAACGCTGAGCATGGGTGTATTATAGGCGCGTATGGTGAAACCCGTTGGTGATTTGCTCGATCAATTGACTGTGACAGGGGCGTTGTATGCGAAATTGGATGGCGGGGCAGTGCGTTGTGTTGCGTGTGGACATCGTTGTGTGATCCGTGAGGGGAAGCGGGGAATTTGTCAGGTGCGGTTCAATGAAGGTGGCGAGTTGCGCGTGCCGTATGGGTATGTGGCCGCATTACAAAGTGACCCAATCGAAAAGAAACCATTTTTCCATGTATTACCCGGCGTGAATGCATTGACGTTTGGGATGCTGGGTTGCGATTATCACTGTGGGTATTGTCAGAATTGGTTGACATCTCAAGCGATGCGTGACCCGGAGTCGGATGTTTCGGTGAATTACATTCGGAAAATTTCTCCGCAAGGCATGGTGGATTACGCGCGCAAGACGAATGCTTCGGTGGTTGTATCTTCTTACAATGAACCGTTGATCACGAGTGAATGGGCAGTGGAGATCTTCAAAGAGGCGAAGAAGGCGGGGTTGATGTGTGCGTATGTTTCCAATGGGAACAATACGCCCGAAGTGATGGAATTTCTTGCCCCGTATCTTTCTGCGTACAAGATCGATCTGAAGTGCATGAGCGACAAGAATTACCGCTCATTAGGTGGTGTGTTGCAAAACACGTTGGATGGGATCAAACGTGCCCATGAATTAGGCTTGTGGGTGGAGATCGTCACATTGACGATACCGGGTTTCAATGACTCGAATGAAGAATTGTGGGATGCGGCACGCTTCATCGCCGGAGTGTCGCGCGATATTCCTTGGCATGTGACGGCATTCCATAAAGATTACAAAATGACCGACCCTGATAACACGGATGTCAAAACGCTTTTACGAGCGGCTGAGATCGGACGTGAGGCTGGGCTGAGATATGTCTATGCAGGAAATTTACCGGGTCAGGTTGGAGAGTATGAAAATACGTATTGTGCGGGATGCAACTTCCAGTTAATTAAGAGACGCGGGTACGTTATTCAGGAGTACCACGTCACAAATGATGGGAGATGTCCGCAATGTAAAGAGAAAGTGGCAGGTCTTTGGCCAGAAAACCCCTCTCAAGTAGCGTTAAATGGGTTGGGTATGCCCAGGTCTGTTTACTAGGAAATGTTTTGCTGTATAATCTGCCAACAACTTGGATGGAGGTGTTTCGCCACTTATATTCATTTAATTTCAACTTGTCCCCCTATTGTTCCCCTAACTTAAATTCTCTTGGAGGAGAAACGTGAAAAATAAACTATTTGCTTTACTTTCCCTGCTCGTGCTTGCCAGCATGGTGCTGGTAGCATGCGGTGGCGCTGCTACAACCGAAGTGCCTGCCACTGAAGCGCCCGTGATGACTGAAGCCCCCGCGACCGAAGCTCCTGCGGCGGCTACCGAAGCCCCCACCGAAGTCCCCTTTGTAGACCATGCGGTTATTACTGACACCAGCTACTCCGCCGATAGCTGTGATTACGGTGGTGAGTTCAAGTCTATCGAAGCAGTGGATGAACTGACTGTCAAGATCACACTTTGTACTCCTGATCCTGCTTTCCCGTCGAAGATCGCTTTTTCATCCTTCGCCATTCAGCCCTCTGAATATCTTGAGTCCACTGGTGGTAATGGTGATTTGCTTGAGAAGCCTGTTGGTACCGGTCCTTACTCAGTGGAAGCTTGGGAACGCGGTAGCCAGATCGTCTTCAAAGCCAACCCCGAATATTGGGGTGAGAAGGCCAAGACTGAAACCCTCGTCTTCAAGTGGGGTGCTGAGTCTGCCCAACGCTTGGTTGAACTTCAAAGCGGCACCGTTGATGGTATCGACAATGTCGGCACCGACGATATCGCCGTTGTAAAAGAAGATGCAAACCTGCAGTTGATCGGCCGCGAAGCTTTGAACGTGATGTACTTTGGTTTCAACACCGACCCGCAGGTTGATGGTTGGGATAACACCAAGAATCCGTTCGCCAATGAAAAAGTACGCCAGGCTGTTGCCATGGGTATTGACCGCCAGCGTGTCGTAGATAACTTCTACCCCGTTGGTTCCACCGTGGCTGATTACTTCACACCCTGTGCCATCCCGAACGGTTGTGTGGGTGAACCCTGGTATGCATTCGATGTTGCCGCCGCCAAGGCTCTTCTTGCCGAAGCCGGTTACCCCGATGGTTTCTCGACCACACTTCAGTACCGCGATAAGGATCGCTCTTACATCTCCGGCCAGACCGCTGTCATCACTGACTTGCAGGCCCAGTTGAAAGAGAACTTGAACATCGACGCCACCATCGAAGTGATGGAATCCGGCGCTTTCCTCGATGCGGCTGACTCCGGCCAATTGACCGGTATGTATATCCTCGGTTGGGGCGCTGACTTCCCAGATCAGACCAACTTCCTCGATTACCACTTTGGTGCTGGTGCTTCCAAGCAGTTTGGTACCAAGTTCGATGATCTGACCGCTATCCTCAAGCAGGCCGCCTCCACCTCTGGTGATGATGCCCGCAAGCCTCTGTATGAACAGGCGAACAACCTGGTCAAACAGCATGTTCCGATGATCCCTGTTGCTCACGGCGCTTCCGCTGTAGCATACAAGGCCAGCGTCACCGGCGCGCACTCCAGCCCGCTTGGCAACGAGAAATTCTCTGTTATGTCCAATGGCAGTGATACCTTTGTCTGGATGCAGAACGGCGAACCCCCGTCACTGTACTGCGCAGACGAGACCGATGGTGAAGCCTTCCGCGCTTGCGAACAAGTGACCGAAGCTTTGCTGAGCTACAAGATCGGTGGTACCGCTGTAGAACCCGCCTTGGCTGAATCCTATGAGCCTAACGCCGACCTGACCGAGTGGACCTTCCACCTGCGCCCCGACGTCAAGTTCCATGACGGTTCCGCGCTCGATGCCAAGGATGTGATCACATCACTTGCCTTGCAGTGGGATGCTAACAACCCCTTGCACACCGGCAATACCGGCGCATTCACCTACTTCAGCGCTTTGTTTGGCGCTTACCTGAACGCGCCTGCCCAGTAAATCTAGTGTTATTTCATCCCCCCAACAATTCGTTGTTGGGGGGATGCCCTTATATCCCACATGGTATCTTATATCCTACGACGAATTCTTCTGAGTATTCCTGTCCTGTTTGGCATCTTGTTTGCCACATTTGCTTTGGCTCGTCTGATCCCTGGTGATCCATGTCGCGCCATGTTGGGTGAAAAGGCTACGAAGTTGGTCTGTGATGAGTTCAATCATCGCCATGGATTGGATAAGTCGATCCCTGTCCAATTCGGTGTGTATGTTGGTGAAATTGTACGCGGCGACTTTGGAACTTCTTTCCGATTTTCCAAACCCATTACTGAGATCCTTTCTGAGCGTTTGCCAGTGACGCTTGAATTAAGTTTTGCCGCGTTGCTAGTGAGTATTATCGTTGGTATTCCTTTGGGGGTGATCGCCGCAGTGCGGCATAACTCATGGGCAGATGTGCTCACCATGCTGTGGGCCAATATCGGTGTATCGATGCCGGTCTTTTGGTTGGGGTTGATGCTTGCTTATATATTTTCGCTTACGTTCAAGGATACATTCTTACAATTGCCGCCCTCAGGTCGTTTGACGGCGGGTGTGATACCTGTTCCATTTTTTCAAGTGTGGGGATTGGAATTAACGGAAGGAACTTTTTCTTTTACTCTTGCGGACTTTATCAGCCGCATGAATGTTCTTAACTCCATCCTTTCTGCAAATTGGGAAGTGCTTAAAGACGCGGTCGTTCATTTGATCCTCCCTGCATTCGCACTGGGAACCATTCCCATGGCTCTCATTGCGCGTATGACTCGTTCCTCCATGTTGGAGGTGCTCGGACAGGATTACATTCGCACGGCTCACGCCAAGGGCTTGAAGCGGCGTGCGGTTGTTTTAAAACATGCCTTCCGTAATGCGTTGTTGCCACTTTCCACAGTGATTGGCCTTTCGTTGGGAGGTCTGTTGGGTGGTGCGGTCCTAACGGAAACGGTCTTTAACTTGGCCGGGGTTGGGCGTATTTTGTATGATGGTATTACAGCTCGCGATTATGGCATCGTACAGGGTTTTACTGTAGTGATCGCCATCTTCTTCGTGGCTTTGAATCTGCTTGTGGATATCTCTTATGCGTATCTTGATCCGCGCATCAGATTGGATTAGGGCTGACTTATGACAAACGCTGAAAACAAAGTTGTGACCCTTGATGCTGAGGCTATCTCGCTCAAGTCTGTCAGTCTCTGGCAGATCACATGGCGACGACTTTTCAAACGTCGTTCTGCTGTTGTTGGAATAATCATTCTGGGGATGTTGGTATTGATCGCCTTAACTGCGCAATGGGTTGCCCCCTACAATCCGAACACATCCATGTTGGATACAAAGGGCTATCCAAAAGAATATGCCAAGAAAAGACTCGCGCCTTGTATTCATTTGCTTGGTTGCCCTGAAAGTAATCCCCAACATATTATGGGGCTCGATGGCAATATCCGCGATGAATTTAGCCGTATCCTATACGGTGCTCGTCTGAGTCTATTCATCGGTTTCGCTACTGTGACCTTTGCCATTGTCATCGGAACGGTGCTCGGCGCTTTAGCTGGTTACTTCGGCGGTTGGACTGACAACATCATCATGCGTATCATGGATGTGTTGTTGGCTTTCCCCTCATTACTGTTAGCGATCGCTATTGTTACGGTTCTTGGCTCTGGACTTGTTAATGCTCTGCTTGCGATTGGCATTGTCTCCATTCCGGCCTATGCACGCGTGGTGCGTGGCAGTGTACTGTCCGTTCGCGAAATGGATTTCGTCTCTGCTACACGTTCGTTGGGCGGTAATACGTACGAGATTCTCTTCAAGCGAATTTTGCCGAACGCGCTGACACCCTTGATCGTGCAAGGGACGCTCGGCATTGCATCGGCCATTCTTGATGCAGCGGCATTGTCCTTCCTCGGGCTGGGCGCACAACCACCCATGTCGGAATGGGGTTCGATGCTTGGCTTGGAACGTAATCAAGTTTTCACTGCGCCGCATCTTGTTTTTTATCCCGGTTTGGCGATCATGTTGACTGTATTGGCCTTCAATCTGTTGGGCGATGGCCTGCGTGACGCGCTTGACCCAAGACTGGCGCATATAAGTTAACCTGTTATGAGTGAATATCAATACGGAAAGAAACACTCGAATCGCGAGTTGGTCCGTGTTGAAAACTTGGTGAAATATTTTCCTGTGCGGACAGGGTTGCTCCAGCGAGTGGCCAACCATGTCCGCGCAGTTGATGATGTCAGCTTTACGATCAACGAGGGGGAGACGTTGGGTTTAGTGGGGGAATCGGGTTGCGGTAAAACCACTGTTGGACGCACAATTCTTCGTTTGACTGAGCCTACTTCTGGTGCTGTTATTTTCGATGGCAGGGATATTTCACACCTTGAAGGGCGCGAGATGAAAGATATCCGGCGTGAGATGCAGATCATTTTTCAAGATCCTTATGCCTCGCTTGACCCACGTGTGCCGATTGGCGAATCCATCATGGAAGGCTTGAATATCCACGGTATCGGTATGCCGGAGCGCCGCTTTGAGATCATGATGGAAGTGATGAAGTGGGTGGGCTTGGAAAAATATCATGCCCGCCGTTATCCTCACGAATTTTCAGGCGGGCAACGTCAACGTATTGGTATTGCGCGCGCATTGACATTGATGCCCAGATTCGTGATTTGCGACGAACCCGTTTCCGCATTGGATGTTTCCATTCAGTCGCAGATATTGAACATCCTGAAAGAGATCCAGAGCGAATTCCATCTCACTTATCTGTTTATTGCCCATAATCTCAGCGTCGTCGAACATATCTCAGACCGTGTGGCGGTCATGTACCTCGGCAAGATCGTTGAATTGACAACGCGTGATGAACTCTATCGCAGTCCATTACATCCATACACTAAGGCGTTGATGTCTGCCATACCGATTCCCAACCCACACTTAAAACGCGAACGCACCATTCTCAAAGGCGATATCCCCAGCCCGCTCAATCCACCGTCAGGTTGTCGCTTTCATACACGCTGTCCCGTAGCTGTAGACTTGTGCTCGCAAGATGAACCAGCCTTCCGCGAAGTGCGACCCGGTCATTGGGTGGCTTGTTGGCTGGCAGGTTGATCCTTGATCAAATCTCTTGCTTTTTCCAAATAATGTTCCTAGTGCATTTCCCCTAAGTGGCGGATGCCAATCACCCCTAATCGGCGGATTTGTCTAGATTACAGCATCGTTTATAATTCGATCACTATGGGAAATAAACTTAAAACGAAAATAAACAGAATATTGTCTTTAGCTTTGATGGGTCTTTTGTTGATGAGTAATATGAGTTTCACATCTACTGCCCCTGTTAAGCTTCAATCCACAAGTGTATTGGATAACTTTAATCGAGCCAATGGTGCCCCTGGTACTAATTGGAGCGGTTCCACTTCAGGATTTAGTGTCGTATCGAATCGTTTGGATATTGGCTCCGGCGGCCAAATTTTTTGGGGAACACAATTTGGCACAGACCAAGATGCTTATACAACGTTCTCTACGATTGACCCTGCAGGCACACAACAAGCGATATTGCTCAAATCCCAAAGTAAAACATCATGGAACAACGGTGTTATTGGGGTGTTATATGATGCAATTAACAAGAGAGTACAGGTCTTTAGCTACTCCAGTGTACAGGGATGGATCCAACACGGCACAAATATCTCATTGACCATGTCCAATGGAGATCAATTAGGTGCGCGTGCGCGAGCAAATGGGACAATAGATATATATCACAATGGGGTTAGCATTGCTTCACGCGACGCCAGCACTTGGACCTATACAACCAGTGGAGGCTACGCGGGAATATGGTTTGTCGGTTCAGGTAATGCGGTTATCGATGATTTTAGTGGAGGAAATGTAGTAGCAGGTTCAACGAATACTCCGTTATCCCCAACAGCAACTAGGACATCAACTTCCACCAGTACACCTACTTCCACCAGGACATCAACTTCTACTAGTACGCCTCTGTTTACTTTGACGAATACAACAACCCAGACAGAAACGTCTACTTTTACACCAACAACTATTCCAACCAATACAGCTACTTTTACACAAACAAATACCCGGACAAGTACACCTACATTCACTTCAACGTACACACCATCATTCACGCCGACAAGAACACCGACGTCAGCGTTTCCAGTGTCCATTGTGTTGGATAATTTCAATCGTGCAAATGGAGCGGTAGGAGCAGGTTGGAATGGTACGACTTCAGGATATAGCATCGTTTCCAACCGTTTGGATGTTGGCTCTGGCGGACCAGTACTATGGACAACGTTATATGGGGCTGAACAAGAAGCGTTCATGACTATTTCCACTCTTGATGCGGCGGGCACCCAACATGCATTGCTTCTTAAATCGCAAAGCCAGACTTCCTGGAATGGTGGTGCTATCGGTGTTTTATACAATGCGGCCAGCAAGTGGGTTCAAGTGTGGACGTATTCCAGTGCGCAGGGATGGGTTCAACGTGGTACGAATATCTCAGTGACCATGGCGAATGGAGATCGATTAGGTGCACGTGCAAAAGCGAATGGAACCGTGGAAGTGTATCGTAATGGCTCGTTGATCGGTTCGCGCGATGCCAGTAGTTGGACTTACTCTGCAAGCACGGGTTATATAGGTTTATGGTTCTCCAGCGCAAGCAATTCCGTGTTGGATGACTTTGGTGGAGGAACCGTTGCCTCAGTTGCGACCCCATCAAGAACAGCGACCAGTGCTATCACAACGCCGACCAACACACCGACCAGGACGCCGACAAATACGCCAGGCGTACCTGCCACCCAAACCCCTTCTCCCACTGTAACGAGAACGGCCACAATAACGCCTATTGTGCCGACTTCATCTGTATCTTCTGTTACGTTTCCATTAGGTCTTGGCGGTTCCGATGTTATCCCGCATCAGGTTGTCCGCACGAATGCCGATCACTTATATATTTTTGCGAATCAGCAAGGCTCAGGAACCTTGCGTGTGTATAGAACGTTAAATCCCGGCTTACCCAATAGTGCATCAGACTTCGTATCCCCAGTTCAATTCACAGAGGCCAGTGAGATCCTCTCAGTTGACGCGATATATGATGGCGGGACCATTGTTCATGCGATCATTAATACACGTTCCGGTCAGGTAAAAGATTATCCATTCGACACCACCACAAATACCTTCAAACCAGCCGTTTCTCTTGCTACAGATGGCGGTACAGTAAGTTCGGTCTTGTATGTGGGTACAAGCGGCGTCACTGGAATGGTGGATTTGACCGGCAAGTTGCATGTTGCCTATTGGACAAATACAAACCATATCATGCACCGTTCCTATACATACACGAGTTCGACCAATGCACTTACACCGGTCGAAGCGTCATTTACGCAAGTGGATACATCGGGAAATGCGAACCATCCCTCCTTGGCAGTTTCACCAGTGGATAATTCGCTCACGATCGCCTGGGTTTCTGAAGCGGACTCCCCGGCAAAGATCCGTACTCGCACGCGAACCAGTAATGGAAGTTGGGGCAGTGTCGATAGTGCCAGCACATCCTCTGTATGGACTTTTCATGACAACGGTATCAATGTCGATCAAGGCCCCAGTCTGATTATCGACTCAGCAGGTGTAAAACATTTGGCGTATATAGAAAGTTGTTGTGTTTCAGGCGATTACGGACGAGTCCATTACGTTACAAATAACGGCTCTGCCTGGGTGGATACTGCCTTGAGCATTTTCACCCATGACCCGGCTCTTGCGATCGATGCCGCCGGACAGATCTACATTATTGGGCATGGTCATCCTAAGAACACGACTGGCGATGCTTTGTGCCGCTCGGCAGATTCGATGGATAGCATATGTACGAACAAGAAGAATGCCAATGGAAGTTGGGATGGTCCGAAATTGTTCTTGGAGCATCCCAGTGGAGGTTCCTTTGACGCCAGTCCTTCTGTCAAATGGTCTGTGGTTGGGTTCAACCGTCCGGAAGTAATTGAGTTCATTTTCTTCAAAACGCCGTACGAAACTCCAACTCTTTATTACGCGCGACTGCCGTAAAACAAAAACATCCCGAAGGTTCACGAACCTTCGGGATGTTTTATAAAAATCATTTGTTGATCATCTCTCTTGCTTTTTCCACATACGCCAGACTTTGATGCCTGAAATACGTGTTGTATAGCGTTGAGTAATGTCCGCTTTGTGCGAGCAGGCCTTCGTGATTGCCTTCCTCGATGATCGTTCCCTTTTCCATCACAACAATTCGATCTGCCGCCTTCACTGTCGATAGGCGATGCGCGATCAAAATACTTGTCGAATTTTTCAGGATGAGATTCAGCGCCTGTTGGATCTGCCACTCTGTGAACGGATCAATGCTCGCAGTCGCTTCATCCAGGATGAAGATGGCGGGCTTCTGCATCAGGACGCGCATCAACGCTACAAGTTGACGTTGTCCCATTGAAAGCCGCGCGCCTCTTTCCCCAACTTCGGTCTGGATCCCGTTCGGGAGCGTTTCCAACCATTCTCCATCTCCGATCTTGCGTGCCATCTCTAGCATTTCCTGTTCAGATGCGTTTGGTGCGGCATAGCGGATGTTATCTGCCACCGTCCCCGAAAACAAGAACGGGACCTGTGACACAATGCCAAGTTGCTTGCGATATTGCGCGAGATCAAATGTGCGGATGTCGTGACCGTCGATGAGCAAGCGTCCCTGCTGATATTCGTAGAAACGAGCGATCAACTTGGCAATGGATGACTTGCCTGCACCGGTGTGTCCGACAAGGGCAAGATTCTCTCCGGGCTGTATGAGCAGGTTGAAGTGAGTCAGAATCGGTTCGTTGTCCGTATAGCGGAAGTGAATATCATCAAAGTGGATGTTGCCTTTGAGGGCAGGTACGTCCCGTTTATCCGTTTGGATCACATTGGGATCGGCATCGATCAAAGCGAAGGCACGTTCGGCGGCGGAGAGGCCTGCCTGGATCTGTGCCCAGAATGCGGAGAGGTTTAGCACGGGGAAGAAGAACTGATCAAGACTCATGATGAAAAGATACCATGCGCCAACCGCAAGGATACCCTGCGCCGCGTTGAAGCCACCAACATATACGAGGATGGCTACAAAAACTCCACCGAGTGCATTGAGCGTGGGGAAGACCAAAGAAAGCACAAACCCACGTTGTACGTTGACGCGATACGATTGTTGATTCGATTCGTCGAACGATTCAAAGATGCTTGCTTCCTGGCGGAAGTTCTTGGCGATGCTGATGCCGCTGATCGTTTCCTTGATCGCCGCGTTGACATCGGACATGGCCTTCATGCCGCGTTTGGTGACGCGTCGTGCCAGCACGCGGAAGCCTGATGCGATTGCGAAGATGATCGGCAGAAAAGCCATGAGCATCAGCGAAAGTTTCAGGTCGGTGCGAAACAAGACCACACCAAGGATGAAGGCTTGTACAAATTGTGAACCAACATCGGTGATGATGATAATGAGCTGGCCGAAGTCGTTTGTGTCGGATGTGATGCGTGAAACGATACGACCTGAGGAGAATTGATCATAGAACGAGAGATCATGTTCTGCCGCCGCACGGAAGGCACGTGTACGTAGGTCGAGCACTACATCGCCTACGGCACGCACCACCAAACTACGACGCGCCCAGTTCAAACCCCATGTGCCGATGCCGATCAACAACACTGCCAACCCAACTAAGCTAATGGCTGTAAATGTTGGTTCGCCTTTAAGTAGATCCACCATGCGTGCAACTACCACCGGTAATGCCGCGCCGATGACCGCGATCACGATCACCAAGCCCATCACCGATGTGAGCCGTTTTGCCTGTGGTTTGAAGTACCCGAAAATCCGACGCGTCAGATCGCGGTCGCTGTATTGTCGGTCATATTTTTCGTCGTTAAGTCCTGCAAAGAAACCCATAGATTAGCCTTTAGCTGTTAGCTATCAGCGCTTAGCAGTTAGCTCTTAAGCTAAGAGCTAATCGCCAACCGCTAAGAACTACTCCCTAAAAATTCTCGAGTATGCCTCGGATGTTTTCATCAATTCGTCGTGTGTGCCTATCGCGGCGATCTTGCCCTTGCGAAGCACAATGATTAAGTCGGCCCAGCGGATCTGCGAGAGACGATGCGTGATGATGAAGGTCGTTCGTCCTCGGGCGGCGTTGGAGATGGCGCGTTGGATCTTATCCTCGGTGGCCGAGTCGATGGCGGATGTGGAGTCATCCAGAATCAGAATGTGCGGGTCGGTCAGGAAGGCACGTCCCAGCGCAATGCGTTGACGTTGCCCGCCCGATAATGTGACGCCGCGTTCACCGACCACAGTCTCATATCCTTTATCGAACGAGTGGATAAAGTCATCGGCCTGTGCGGACTTGGCCGCCGCTTCGATCTCACTTTGAGTTGCTCCCGGTTTCCCGAAAGCGAGGTTATCGCTGACAGAACGTGAGAAGAGGAAAATATCCTGTTCGATCATCGAAATCTGCGAACGGAGCGACGCGAGATTCCAATCGCGTACATCTACGCCATCCACAAGGACTTGTCCGCGTGTTGTATCGTAGGTACGATTCAATAATTTCACCAGGGAAGTTTTTCCCGCACCGGTTTGCCCAACGATGGCAACGGTCTGTCCCTGTTTGACTTTGAAGGAGATACCGCTCAAGACGTTTTCAGTGGAGCCTTTGCTTTTTTCCTCTTTCATTGTTGGGTAGGCAAATTCCACATCCCGGAACTCGATCTCGCCTCGCATTGGTTCGGCATATCCTTGTGCATTTTGGTCGAGGTTGGTCTCGCGGTTGATCAACTCCAGAATGCGGCGCGCGCCGGAGATACCCGAAGATATTTGTGAATAGGCAAAGGTCGCAGTGAAAGTGGGGAACTCAAGTAGACGTAACAAGCCGAAGTATGCCACCACGCCACCGAGATCAACTTGTCCGCTGCGGAAAAGCAGAAGAGCATGAAACAGCCCAAAAGCATAGGCGGAACCGAGCAGAAGCATTGCGACGTAACGTCCCTCGAGGTCACCTTGTTTGACGAAGGCATGTCGCACGCGGCTGGCGTTCATCACAAATTTATCCACCTCAGCATTTTCCTGTGAAGCGCCTTTTACCACCTCCACACCGTCCAATGATTCGGAAAGGTGCGTGTTCATTTCGCCGAACGAGGAACGTACTTCGTCTGTGACCGGTGAAAGCGTTTTTAGATAGTGGACGAGGAAAAAGAAATACAGAATGATGAACACGACCGGCGTGATGACCAGCGACGGATGATATCGCCCGGCCACGAAGATGGGCATCAGGATGAAGATGAACGACCCCACAACGAGGTTGACGCCCGGACTGAACATATAGTTGAGTTCGCGTACATCGTTCGTAGCGCGTGCCATCGTATCGCCAACGGGTTGCAGGTTATGAAAGGTCATGCTCTTGCCAAGCAGGGAAAGGTACAGCTCATCGCGCACCTGACGTTCCATATTTTGTGCCAGAAGTTCTGCGCCGAAGTTGCGCCCAAACTGCAGAGCGCCGCGAATAACTTGTGAAATACCGATGATCAACGCGAGCGGTAACAATACACTGGTATCAGGTTTCGGTTGCAACATAGCATTGAACGCATTGCCTGTCAGCACGGGCACCACGGCGGCCAGCCCCGCATTGCCCGCCGCGCCAATAACCATCATAATGATGATCCACCAGTGACGCCGCGCGTGTGACCAAACCCAGGCAACAGGGCCAGTGCGGTCATATTGCACTGGGCGTTGCATTGAAAATTCAGCAGGGGATGTAATCGTAGTCATAGTCGTCCATTCTATCATCCGTGTTTATATTCTCTGGAGACCCTGAAGAACTGCCTCTTACCAAAATCAAACATCGGGTTTAGGTGAACATGTCACAACTTTCGTAACCGCCCCTATGTGCCGGTGTTTTCTTAGTCAACAAGCTGTGGAGCTTGTATTTAATTCCTTGAAGGAGAATATAAAATGAAAATTTCAACACCCAAGACAATTTCCGGTTGGTGCATGTGGCTGTTCTTCCTTGTTGTTGGCCTCGGTGTGATCCCTGCCATCGGTGGGTTGATCCCCGCGTTCGTAGCCCCAGCATTGGCGTTGGCCTATGCCATCCTCAGCCTGCTTGGAATGTAGTCTGCCTTGTTGAATATAACGGCCTCCCGTTTGGGAGGCCGTTTCAGTTTTAAAGAGATGCAAGCATCTCTGCGAAATTCGATGCATATTCCCAGCCTGTACGATCTTCAACGCCCCACCATGCAGATAGGATTGCATGTGCCAGACTCCACTCTAGGATTCTTTCACGTTCAAATCCCAAATGCTCATGCAGGATATCGATCCGCTTCAATATTAAGGGACGGCTGATTCCGTCCGAAAGCTTTCCCCACGGGTTGATCATAAACGGTCCTACTTCATACCCTGCAGGCCCGATGACTCCCTTTGGATCGATCACCAACCATCCACGTTCCGAAGACAAAATATTGAAGTGATGAAAATCCCCATGCATCAAAACGGGACTGTGATTCTCAGCAAAGAAATCCTTCACCGAACTTTCTACACGTTCCACAAGTTTCTCGTTCAATGGCCCTGTTCCTCCATCGTACATATTTCGTAATCGTTTCAACCCATCGAACCAATCGGTGAGTTGAATGAATTTATGGAATGCGGGAGCTTGCTCCCGCACGGACAGCAAGCTGTCCGATTCCAAAGGCACCCATATCCTCTTCATCACATCCGCCGCAATATGAGTTGCTTCCTCATCATCCTCCAACGTGGATAGCATCACACCGGGATTCAACTTCTCCAGCAACATCCAACATCGTTCTTCATCGTAATCGAGTAATTTACATGCGCCTTCCCCATCGAAGAGACGTAACGCTGCCATTTCACTTCTCATTTCGTCGTTCGGCACACCCATTTTGAGTACAACATCGGTAGGGGCGGGGTCCCCCCGACCTTTTGTTTGAGGGCTAATCGTGTCATAGGGCGAGATGACCTTGCCCCTACGTGCAAATGCCACAAAATTATAAGAAAGCGTTGGCGCAGGGCGAACATCGGTCAAGCCCCAGCGCGCGGATGCCTCTGTGATCAGGTTGGGTAATGCCTTCAAAAAGGCATGTCCCTCTTCCTTGAAAACGCCTTGTATGTTGGAAATGAATTCAGAAGGAAGGTTCATTGGTTTATAGGAGTGATTTTTTTTGTGGTTAGGTCAAGCCACCAGTTATGATTTTCATTATCCAGTAACAAAATTTTTTCTTGCTCATTCCACTCTAACGGGAGATAACCATGTTCATCATTGTTGATAAGGACAGTCTGTGTGTGAGTATTGATATCGAACTGCATGATATAACTAAATAAATACCAACCACAGTCTCCCCATAGAACCGCATAAACGAAGGAGTTACCATCGGGTGACCATAATATGTGCTCGGTTGTATCGACCGCTCCGTCTACATTGGTTATAGGTGGTAGGGGAATTGCCTCCCATGTTTGCTTTTCTATATCGAGCAAAGTAACATTTCCATCCCATCCATGAATGTATGCCAATTTGGTTTCATCGGGCGATAATGCAAACCAAGTACCCCTTTTCTCTTGAAGCAAGGTGTCTTCACCTGTTAACAGGTCGAATCTCCTGAAATCATAACCACCCGGTTTCTAAGGTATGTAGCACCCATCGCCGCCTGTTGTAAGATGCGAATAATACAGAAAATTGCCGTTATCGGACCACTTGAATATATAAGGATATAAATAACCTTCCATTGGATTTTCTGGCTCTTTAATATCCTTGTGTTCGACTTGCCAAACTTGGCCGTTGTTAATGTTTGAAAGCTCAAAAAGTATATTTATATCTTCCCCCATAGTCGTAATAGTGACTACTCCTCTCCATTCGCCATTTGGGGATGTACTGTCTTCAGGTGTATATATCCTTGCTTCAGGTGTGCTTGTTGGATTGGGAGTACCTGTCGGTTCGGCGATAAGGGTGAAAGTTGGTTTTGGAGTGGATGTAAATTCAACAGTTGGGATTTGAGATGGCTTAGAAGTACAACCCGTGAGAATAACGAATGATACGATCGAGTAAACTATCTGCCTTGCTTTCAGTTTCATTATCTGCCCTTTACTTGAGAGATGTCTTGAATATAAAAAGTGGTCATCGTTTTATTATACGATGACCACTTTTGAATATCGAGTTACTTTACCCAACCGAGACTGATGCGTCCACGTTCGGGTTCGATCTTTTGGATCTCCACATCGATGATGTCACCAACTTTGAGAACGGTACCGTTGGGGATCTGGGTGCGGTGTAACAAGCCGTCACCTTTGACACCGATATCCACGAAGGCGCCAAAATCCACCACGTTGCGGACTGTCCCTTTGAGTTGCATGCCGGTCAGCAAGTCTTCGGCTTTGAGTACGTCAGAGCGCAGGATGGGTGCGGGTGTGTCGGCGCGCGGGTCACGTCCTGGGCGGACGAGTTGTTCGAGAATATCTTTTAGTGTTGGAACACCGCAGTTCAATTGCTTGGCTAATTCTTCAACTGAAGTTTTTGATGTGAGAGATTCCAAGGCGGAGATACGGTCACTTAATGGCGAACCAGCTGAAAGTCCGGCAAGAGCGAGAATGGATTCAGCTATTGTGTAGGATTCAGGATGTATCGCTGACTCATCCAACGGGTTCGACCCGTTTCGAATCCGCATAAAGCCTGCCGCTTGTTCGAACGCTTTGGGTCCAAGCCCTGCCACCTTGCGAAGCGCGGTGCGTGATTTGAACGGACCGTTGGTATCGCGATGAGCGACGATGTTGTTCGCGAGTTTGGGACCGATGCCCGCGACATGTGTGAGCAAAGCGGGGCTGGCGGTGTTGACATCCACACCGACGCGGTTGACCACGCTTTCGACAACGCCATCGAGGGCGTGTGTGAGGGCGGTTTGATCGACATCGTGTTGATACATGCCCACGCCGATGGACTTGGGATCGATCTTCACAAGTTCGGCCAGCGGATCTTGCGCACGGCGGGCAATGGATAC
Source organism: Candidatus Defluviilinea proxima (assembly GCA_016721115.1). Classification (NCBI taxonomy): domain Bacteria; kingdom Bacillati; phylum Chloroflexota; class Anaerolineae; order Anaerolineales; family Candidatus Villigracilaceae; genus Candidatus Defluviilinea; species Candidatus Defluviilinea proxima. The sequence continues at coordinate 700,812 of JADKIW010000001.1, read as the reverse complement.
CGCGCCGCGAATGGTGACATCGAGATCGGGGAATTCGGCGCGTGCGAGGGGTGATGCAGAGTAGACCGATGCGCCTGCTTCGTTGACGATGAGATATTTGGTTGGTTGGGGCGACTCGCGAGTCGCCCTTACGAGTTCAGCCGCCAATTTTTCGGTTTCGCGTGAGGCGGTGCCGTTGCCGATGGTGATGAGCGTGACATGATGACGGTTGATCATGTCTTCGAGAATTTTGATCGCGCCATTCCAATCATTCTTCGGTTCGTGCGGATAGATCGTGCCTGTATCGAGTAGTTTGCCTGTGGCATCTACAACAGCGACCTTACAACCTGTGCGAAAGCCAGGATCGATGCCTAGCACAACATGATTGGCAAGTGGAGCTTGCCCGAGCAACGCACGCAGGTTGGTGGCGAAGACTTGGATGGCATGGTTATCAGCGGCTTCGCTTTTTTCGCGGCGGACATCGCGTTCAATGGCAGGGAGCAATAATCGTTCGGCTGAATCTCGGACAGCGAGCTCAAGTTGTTCAGCGAAGGGACTGATGATATCTTCTTCGAATTCAGCTTGAATGGCATCGAGCCAATCACGTTCAGCGACATCCACATGCACACGCAGGATGCCTTCCTTTTCGCCGCGTGTGATGGCAAGGATCTGGTGCGGCATGAGGCGGTCAACGCGGTTCTCGAACGCGTAATAGGATTCGTAAACGGCTTTTTCGTCCACGGCATTTTTGATCTTTTCCACACGGATCTTGCCGAACTTGAGAGCCTTCTCGCGAGTCGCGGCGCGGACGTTGGCATTGTCACTGATCGTTTCAGCGACGATGTCACGTGCGCCTTGCAAGGCTTCTTCGATATTTGTGACTTGGTCGTTGAGAAATTGCTTTGCAATCTCTTCGGGTGAACCTTTGCCCGATTGTTCGATGATCAATTCTGCCAGTGCGTCCAGTCCTTTTTCACGGGCGACCATGGCACGCGTGCGACGTTTCTTTTTATAAGGCGCGTACAGATCTTCGAGTGCAGTCATGGTGACGGCGGCATTGATGCTGGCGCGTAATTCGTCAGTAAGTTTGCCTTGTTCTTCAATGGAGGCAAGGATAGCGGTGCGACGTTCATCCAGCGCCCGCAAACGGACAAGTTCGTCGGCGATGATGCGGATCTGTTCGTCGTCGAGAGAACCTGTCATCTCCTTGCGGTAGCGGGCAATGAATGGGACGGTGTTGCCTTCGTCGATCAGGTTGATGACGGCGGTCACTTGCGATGGTTTGACGTTAAGTTGGGATGCGATTTGTTCTGCGTGTGTCATAGGGACAGGATTTTATCACGGAGAAATTCGTTACAGGTTGAAATGCTTGAACGTTCTATTCAAAAACTTTTAACCACAGAGACACTGAGAAAAAGGATTTAAAAAACTCCGTGCCTCAGTGTCTCTGTGGCTAGGCTTTTGGGCTATCTACAACCTTTGAGTGCTTGGCGATTTCAAAAGGTTTGCCTGATAGTAATTTGAGAATGCTTTGGGTCACAAAAGAGCAAAATCGAAGCGGGGTAAGCGCTTAAGTTACATCATTAATCACCAGAAGACCTCTCCATTTGTAATACAGACATCACTTGACTGGAAACTTCTTCAATTGTCGCAGTACCATTGATTTCGATCAGAAGTCCACGCTCCTGATAATATTGGATCAGAGGGGCTGTTTGGTTTTGATAGACTTCAATACGGTTTAGGATCGTTTCAGCTTTATCATCTTCGCGTTGATAAAGACCAGAGCCATCGATATCGCATATTCCTTTTTCTCTGGGTGGATTGAAGTGTTCGTGGAAAGCGTGACCATATGCTTTGCAAATCCATCTTCCCGCCAACCGGTCAATCAAGGACTCTACGGGGGCGGTGATAAGAAGGACGAAGTTGACCTGCCCCCCTAAACTATTCAACAAGACTTCAAGTTCATCTGCCTGGATAGGTGTACGTGGAAAGCCATCCAAGATGGCTCCAGTTTTGCAATCTGGCTGTGTGAAGCGTTCACGTAACATGGCGATTGTTACGTCATCTGGTACCAGATGACCTTTACTTATATATGTATTCGCCAATTTGCCCAATGGTGTGCCGTTTTTTATATTCTCACGGAAAATACCTCCCGTGGAAATATGTGGCAAACCGAGTTCGGTTTCCAAAACTTTAGATTGTGTACCTTTTCCCGCTCCAGGAGGACCCAGCAATACGATGTACGTAAGCATAAATCACCTCTTGAATTCTTACAGCTGAACAAGGTTTGTATTGGATGACCTATCCTCAGTACATCTAAAGTTCACAAGACACTTTGTCAAATCCACCCTTTGAGCATGCTTATAAGTTTGCTTCTGTATTTTACTCCTAAACCCAATAGCTTTTCAAAAAATCAAGTACAACCTTAATTACGGAAATGTTTGTCGAACACCTTGGGATGATCGAATAAGTCCGCAGAAATGAGTGGCGATAAGCGTAGCTGTCACTGCTAATAAAGTAATTCGTAGTTATCTTCTACACGGGAAATAACTTGTCAAACACTTCGGGACAATACTTCTGCACCATCTCACTTGAGATGCCGTTCTCTTTGCAGATTTCGGCGTAGAAATCGGCGCTGGGACGTTTGATGCGCTTTTGTGTTTCTACATCCAAGCCCCAAAGGCCGAAGCGTTGAGTCCAGCCGCGTTCCCATTCGAAGTTATCCACCAAGGACCAGTGGAAGTATCCCTTCACAGGCCAATTGAAGTTGACCGTGCGCCATATCTGATGAATATGTTGCGCGAGATACCGCGGACGCAATTTATCCTCCGCATCTTCCACTCCGTTCTCGGTGATGAGGATCGGCGTATCGGGATATGTCTTCATTGCCCATTTGATCGAGTCGAAGATACCTTCGGGGATGTTGGCGATGAACTTTGTCGGGCTGAAATCAGAATCTTTGGGGTAATAGCGTGTGCCGAATACTTCCTGCGGTTTGGTGATATCGAACCGCACGGTATCCACGGAATAATAGTTGAGGCCGACATAATCCTGTGTGCCTTTGGCTTCAGGGATGCGGACACTTCCCAATGGAGATTTCATCACGCCTGTGCTGATACCGCTTGGGAACGCCATGTTGAGCCCATTGTATTGAATGTTGCGCATTAACGCATCCAACGGGGACTTGCTGTGTGCCACCATCGGGCGGTAATGCAAAGCATAGCTCACACGCGCTTCAGGTTGTATCTCGTGGATGGTGCGATACGCAATAGCATGAGCGCGCAACATGTTGGCTTGCACCTTCACAGCGATGTTCACCCCCTTGTTGCAAGCGGGGAAGGTCCCCACTACATAACCGCTCAACGCATACACATTCGGTTCGTTGATCGTGCACCACAATGTGCAATATTCCTTCAATGCATCCACTGTTTTGCGTACGAACTTTTCGAACAAAGGCACAACCGATTCTTCCTCCCAGCCGCATCGTTCATATAACCATAACGGGTCGGAGAAATGATGCAATGTGACCATCGCGGTCATGCCGCGTTCTTTCAGTCCGCGCAACATGTTGCGATAATGTTCGAGCGCGTTTTCATCCCAAGTATCGGGCGTCGGTTGGATGCGGCTCCACTCTACCGAGAAGCGATGAGCGTTCTGTCCGCCCTCTGCGGCGCGGTCGAAGTCTTCTTTCCAGCGGCCTCCCCACCAATCGCATGCCAGACCAGATGTCCCGTTGGTATGACCGTCTTGTTCCCACTTCCACCATTGATTGTTGGTGTTGTTGCCTTCTACTTGATGCGCGGCGGTCGCCGTCCCCCATAAAAATCCGCGTGGGAAATGATAAGTTGCTTGAGGCATTTACGCTCCTTGTTGGGGCGGATCGCGATCCGCCCTTACGAATTTCGATTCAGGTACGCAAGATACAACGCGACCGAACCAGCGACAGCCGCGTTAAGCGACTCGATCTGACCGCGCATGGGAAGTTGCAGGATGATGTCGCATTTCGCGCGCGTGAGTTGACGGATGCCTTCGCCTTCGCTTCCGACTACGACGGCAGTTGCTCCCGTTAAATGACGCTTTGTCTTCTCCCCGACCGTTTCTCCGTTTTGATCAAGACCCACTACCCAGATGTTCTCGGCCTTGAGAGCATCAATGGACTGTGCGAGATTCGACCGCGCGATGCGCATGTGTTCACTCGCGCCCGACGAGGCATTGACCACGGACGGTGTGACTTCCACCGTATGCGCCAGTGGAATGATGATGCCGTGCACACCGACCGCCTCGGCGGTGCGGATGAGCGTGCCGAAGTTTTGCGGATCATTCAATGAATCGAGCAAAAGGATGAAAGGCTGTTCGCTTTGTTTCTTGGCATGGTCAAGGATATCGACTTCGTCGCTGTACGGATACGCACTAACCTCGGCGATGATGCCCTGATTGTTCTCGTGGACCTTATCCAATTGCGCGCGCTTCACTTTGACGATGGGAATCTTGCGTTGTCCAGCCAGCGCCACGATTTCGGCCAGCCTGCCTTTAACTTGAACGTTATCGCCCAACTCGATCTTGAACACATCCCTGCGCTTGGCACGCAAGGTTTCGTAGACTGCATTACGGGAGTAGATGAATTCTTTCATATGCCCCCGATTGTACCTTAGGGGACGGCAGCTGCCGTCCCCTACATTATTTCGTATGACATCACAAATTCATACACCCCTGCTTTGCAATAATAGAACTTGTACTTCTCGCCTTCTTTGAATTTCGAACTCATATCGTCCGCAAATTTGAATTTCTTTTTTCCAACGATCACATAATAGGTGGTGATCCCACTTTCGCCTGATGAATCGCTGTCATGACGAACTGCGCCTGATGCGGAGGAGATCACGGCATTCTCCAGTTTGTTTGCGTTGCGATGGTTTAGAAAAATGAAGAAGGCAAGGATTCCCACAATAAGAGGGATTAAGCCAGCCAGTACGATCAGATTTATAGGGTCAGAAAATAATGCGGCACGTGTACGTTCATTTTGCAGGTTCAAGGCAAGGATGATGCAAAGCCCAAGAAACGCAAAACCGATCGCGATGAATGAATTCTTCCACGAGAAACTGCGGGCGCCGCGTGCGATCATCTTCAGCCATTCTTTCTGGCTGGGGCTGAGCTGTCCGCGTTTGTTGTATTTCAGGTCTTCTTCTGTAAATTCGTACATGGCTCCTCTAAAGTGTACTCAAGCTACAGGTAAGGGCACAGCGTGACGATAAACCGTCAGAATCCTTTTTTGTTCCGCTATGCCCCTAACGAAACCTTGGGGTTTATTCTTCCACCTTCACTTCTACGATTCGATCCAGCCGAAAATTGCGTTCGGCGTTGCGCAGATGACAGTGTGCTTGCAAGTAGACATAATCGGCCAAGCCCATCACTTGCTTGGGCGTGATCCAACGCTGAGTCTCCTGACCGTCTCCGTCCACGTAGCGGATGTGGAGACGCTTGGTGCTGTAGATGGCTTCGCCCAATTCGGTCGGGAGTTGGATCCCTTCGTTGGGCCAGACGGGTGAGTTGTAAATGCCGATGTACTCATCGAGCGGTTTGTTGTATTGCTTCAACCCATCCATCATGCCGAAGAAGATACCACGCGCGGTGTGGGCATCATCCAAGGCGCGATGGGCGGCTGTGACCGGCACGTGGAACGCTTCCGCGATGGAGAGTAGGCTGTAAGACGGCAGATCATAGAATTGACGCGCCAGATTCAATGTGTCGATCAAGTTGGGGATCTGTATCTCGCGCCCGATGCGTTTGAATTCACTGTCGAGAAATTGGATGTCGAACTGTGCGTTGTGACAGACCACGACCGCACCTTTCAGCCAGTCCAACACTTCATCAGCGACCTCTTCGAACGATGGCGCGGATTTCAAATCTTCATCGGAGAGGCCGTTCGTGCTGGCGGCGCCCGGCGAAAGCGGACGTTCAGGATAAACGAGTTGCTGATACTGTTCCTTGATGCGTTTCCCCTCGGTGATAACGATCCCCACCTCGCAAATACGGTCGCCGAACCACGGCGAGAGACCGGTGGTCTCCAAGTCTAAAAAGGTAAAGCGTGCGTTTGAGATATCGAACATAATGGCTAATTATAAAGGTGACAGTCACTTTTGAAGTGACTGTCACCTACACTAGATCGAAAACGCTTTCCCCGCTTTGTGTGTTTCTGTGTGACCATTTCTATACAGTGTCACTCCGCCGCGCCCGTGAACTGTCCATGTGTTGTTTGGGCCATCATCCAACATGCCGGTCTGTTCGTCGACGCCGATCAAGGTCACATTTGGGATTTCTTGCATAAGTTTGGGCGCCCAGCGTTTACCAAAAGTATCGTGATGCGGCAGGACGAGTGCATTGGGAATGAGATTCAACCCTTCTACAACTGTCCCTGAACTGGGGTCATAATAGAACTGACACATCACCATCGCACCCGCGCTTGAGCCTGCGATGACGGCTCCGTTTTTGTAAGCATCAAGCGAAGCCTTCCATGTGATGCTGTCTTTGAGTGTTTGACCGAGATAATGAGTGAAGCCCCCGAGCATGTAGATCATTTTTGCCGAGCGCAAAGAACTTGCGAACTCTTCATTGTTTGCGCTCGGCTTGTCTATGATCTTGAGGGAGGCCACATCCCTGACGCCGAGACCCCTAAACCAGCGCGTGCCAATACCTCCAGCGTTGTCGTAGTTATGATCTGGCGCAGCAGCCGTCGGGATGATGCGAAGCGGAACGTCGAATCCGCCCGCCAGTTCGATGGCGCGCAGATCAGGGTCACGCATCCGCCTGCCAAATTCCGCGCCGCCTTCTAAAAGTAAATGTCCCATCATTGCCATCCAAACTCATTGAACGTAACACCATTCAAATAATTCTCAATTGCGCGCCGCACATAGGGGATTGTATTCTCGGGCAATGAGTTCATATCCACCCAACGCAGTTCGTCGCATTTATCAGGCTCAGCATTGAACGGCTCTCCGCTCCACTTTTGGACTTGGACAAAAAAGTCCACACGTTCATCGCCTTCGATGCGATGCATAACGGAGGAGAAGCGAAGATCGCCCGCCTCAATACGGACCCCGATCTCTTCCTCTGCCTCACGAGCCGCCGCGCCACTGACAGTTTCACCGCCATCCAAATGCCCCGCAGGGACGCTGTATTCACCATCGCAATAGCCTGTGTTGAAGCGACGCAACAACAAAATTTGTTTTTCCCGAAAGAAAAACAAGTGTACTGTGACAGGGAACTTTGCACGCATGATCAGAAGCCTTCTTGGAGTCTAATAAAAATCCGCCGATAAGGCGGATTTCTTTTTACTTTAAAAGTAATCCTACTTTTTCAGGGTTGGTCGGGTCAGACATATCCACCATCACTTGAACCACGGCACCCGTTTGCACCTGTGCCAGTCTGATAAGCGGAATGGTCATGGTCTTTGTAACTTGATAAACAGGATACATCGGCATGCGGACTTCCAACGTGATCTTGACCTGCGGATTGTTATTGATGAACATACCTGTATCTTGAAGTGCAAGGATGGTCGCTTCGCCCTGCGTGCCCCTTGCCATCAGGTTTTCTGCTCTCTGTTGATTCTTACGCATTAAATAAATAGGAATTGCGACGGCCGCGGCCGTGGTGACTAGCATACAGAGAACACTGATACAAATGATCGCGATCGTGAAGCCTGAAGCACCCAAACCGATTAAAGCTGTAGGATCCATGGTTTCTCCTCTTGATAATGATAAATTTTACTGAACGATGGTTTGCATTGTAGCATAAGGAAAGCCAAACATGCGGCCTTTATGGAATTGTGTAGGCTGTCAACTCAATGACGCTTGTTGCGCCGTTGACCTGACTATCTGTTTTTATCATCCCTACTCCCGATGCGTACCACACTGTGGATGTGCTGGTTATGGCTGTGGGAACCTCTGAGCCATTGAGCGTGATGGTGATCTTCATATCGGTGGTGCAATCCACATGGACGGCATCGAAAGTCCCTGCAGGCACGGTCACAGACTCGGTGTTGCCCACTGTGCAGGAGTGTGCCGTCTCATTTTTGGCCGGGATTTCCTGTCCGTTGATGGTTTCGATTCCCTCGAGTATGAAGTTTTGCGTCCAGGTTTCGCCGGGGTTAAGTGTTGCGGGCATTGTGACGCCGCTCATTTCCGTGGTTTGAAAAGACACGCTCACGTTGCTTGATTCTACATTGCTTGTCCCGCTCTGACCGCCATCCGGTTGGAGTGCGATCAACGCGCCTGCATCACACTTCCAATCGCCGGTGCGTGTGACGCCATTATCGAACGCATCCTGATCGGTGAACCCATCTGCATTGACGGCGATGATGGAGCGAGTGAAGTTGCCGGGCGCCGCACCTGAGAATGAGTAAGACCACGATACGCCAACGGCTATGGGATAAAAGGGATTTGCACAAGCGCCGCTTCCGGATTCACTTACGGCTGGTGCTGGCGGTTCTGTAGCCGTTGCTGAGTCTGATGGCGACGAAGTGACTGCAGATGAATCAGTTGGTGCAGGGGCCGCCGAGGAAACGGAATTGCCCGGAAGACTACATGCCAATGAAGATACGATCAATGCAATAATGGATAGAACAGGGAAAAGACGACGAGACATAAAAGTTCTCCTTGAATTGGGATATCAGATTTTCCACACTTTATGAGGCTGGCTCAATCCCCCATACGTAAGAATTATTGAATGACGGATGTCTAGCTTTTATAAATTTATCGAACACAAGTTGACAGTCACTTTGCTCCCTGCGCTCTGCTTGTGGAGTGCTTCGCAAAAGTGACTGTCAACTATTAAGGACATGTATGGATTTCAAATTAACCATTTTCTCTGACTATATATGACCATGGTGCTATGTCGGCCAGGGTGTGGTCGAGAGGTTGAAAGAAGAATATAATGTGGATGTAGAGTGGCGTCCTTTCTATTTACGCCCCGATACACCGCCGGAAGGACTGGAACTCCCCAGCTATATTCAGCAGGCGCGGGCGAACGGTTCAGAGGAGCGACTGGCTTCTATCGCACGTGCTTATGGTATGGGCTTCCGATCCACAGATCGAATTTATAATACGCGCCTCGCACACGAAGCAACTGAATATGCGAGAGAGCAAGGCAAAGCGAATGAGTTCCACAAGATCGTATTTCGCCTTGTCTATGTGGAAGGAAAAGACCCCAACCAGTGGGATGTCCTTCGAAGCGCGGCACAGGAAGCAGGTCTCGATGGCGAAGCGATGCAAAGGGATGTGGAAAGTGGGAAATATACAGAGCCGGTGAAGGAACAGGTACAATGGGCACATCAGGTCGGAGTCTCCGGCGTGCCAACGTATGTGATCAATGACCGGTATGCACTGGTGGGCGCACAGCCGTATGAAGTATTCAAAAACGCGCTGGCGCAGATCATGAATCAAAAGTAGTTCTTTATCTAAAACGAGTTTGATAAACGATGATCTTATAAAGGGAGCAAAATGACCACACTGGATACTTTACAAGCGAACACGCAATTACCCCCGCCTCCATTGGTGCCAGGCCTGCCGCTATTGGGCAGTGCGCTCGATTTCCTCAATCGCCCGATGGAGTTTTTCCTTGATTGTTATCACAAGTACGGGCCGATCTTTCGCATCACGGCCGCCAATCAAAAATATGTAGTGATCGCGGGCCTCGAAGCGAATCGTTTCTTTTCACAGGATAAGGATGAGATCTTTTCGAGCGAACCGCTGTTCGGTGAATTTGCTCAACAGATGGGTTCAGCCAATTTCATGGTGGCGATCGATGGCGCTCCGCATCGTCATATGCGCAAGGTGATGCAACGCGGCTATTCCAAAAGCGGACTTGCTCCGCACCTCAACAACATGGCAAGCCTCACCTATCAGGCCGCCCACTCATGGACGCCCGGCAAAACCATCTTTGCACGCGATGCATTCCAACGTCTTGTCACTGAGCAATTAGGTACAGCGCTCACCCGTCATTCTTCCAGTGAACACTTCGAAGCCATTCGCATTTACCTGGGCACTCTGCTCAACGTACTTGCCATCAAGCGCCAGCCGCGTCTCATGCTTTCTCTACCGCGTTATTTGAACGCGCGTAAAAAAGTAACAGAATTCGCAAGGCAAGTGCTCGAGGAACATCGCCAATCGCCGAACCCCGAAGCCCCTGACCTCGTGGATGATCTGCTGGCTGCTGTGGATTGGAAAGGTAACCCACTCACCGAAGATGATCTGCTGGCCGCTACGATCGGTCCGTTCTTTGCGGGCATGGATACTGTTGCCAACACGATGGGCTTCATGGTGTATGCGATCATCAAACATCCCGAAGTGTATGAAGCGATCCAAAAAGAAGTGGATGAACACTTCGCTGACGGCATTCCTCCCTATCAGGATCTTCCCAAACTACAGGCCTTATACGCCGCCACAATAGAGACGCTTCGTCGCTACCCGGTAGCTCCATTCACTCCGAGAGGAGTGAGTCAACCCTTTGACTTTGCCGGGCATCATGTGGAGGCTGGACAGGAGATCATCATTGTCAACGGTCTCACACATTACCTGCCAGAGTTCTTCCCTGAACCTTGGAAGTTCGACATTACCCGCTACATTGAACCACGCAGAGAACACAAACAGGGACAAGGCGTCTTCGCGCCGTATACATTAGGTCCGCATACATGCCTTGGCGCAGGCGTAGCTGAAGTGCAATTGATGGTGACCGTAGGTGCCTTACTGCGTGCCGTCAAATTGGAATTGGAAACGCCCGATTACGAGATCAAGACCAAACTCATGCCCATCCCCGGGCCAGACCCGAAGTTCAAACTCCGTGTAGTGGAACATCGGAAGATATAAAATACCCGATACGAATCAAAACAGGACTGGCAAATTTGCCAGTCCTGTTTTGATTCACGCTATTCATGAGCCAAGCCGTGTTTGTGTGTTGATAAATAAATAATACACGGCGAGGCCGGCACTATATACCAGCACGGCAATGTAGACGATCAGATTGAGCATGCGCTCGGGGTTGACTGTATTGAACAAAAAGACGAACGGGACGATAAGCACCAAGTCATAAGCGAGGAAACTCAACAGTTGGCCGACTGCATTTCCCCAACGTGGACGGAGCAAAGCATAGATGAAGTAAAAAGCATCACCGAGGAAGATACAGCCAAAAATGACGGATGAATCGGGGTTCAAATCCCAGGGGAAGATCTGTTGATGCAGAACCAAAGCTCCACCGGCGAAAAAGAGTGCGGTGATGAAAATCCCAAATGAAACACGGACGACTGTTGGTGTGGGACGCTCATCGGTAAGAGACAAGCCGCGACTCCAAAAGAAAGCCACGCCACTGACAATTGCCATGAAGATGGATGCGATACCGAAGATGAGCATATCGGCACGGCCTTGTGTGACAAGGCGAAAGAAATAAATGGAGCTCGTGAATGCAATGACAAAGACATTCAACGAACCGGCTGGGAGTGCGGCCAGTTCGCCTGTCCAGCCGATCCAGATAGCTGCGGCACTGACCGCCGCCAAAATGGAACCAATAAAGATATAGGAGTAACGCCCATCCTGCCAGGGCCAGACGCTAAGTGCTGTTGGATCGCGAAAGATGAAGCCCAACCCCAATATCAGGATGACAAGACCGCCAATGAATATGAATGTACGAATGATTTTCATGAAAGCACCTCCAGGTTTTTATAGTTAACTCTGTGACTGTAATTGTGTTTCGTTGAATGAAAGCAAACACACCTCTCATTGCGAGAGGTGTGTGGTGGATTATTTCTTCCTGCCTGTTTTCTTTCCATCACTGATGGCGACTTGTCCCGTCTTTGTGTCATTCCCTGCCTGTGGATCTTCAAGTGGGGCTTTTTGAGTATCCAGCCGTAGTGCCGAGCGGGTATATTCAAATAGAAATATAAACGTCATCAGAGAAACAGCAATATCTACAACGATAAGAATGTTACTCTTTGATCCGATATCACCTGCGATCTTGAGCACGGAAAATGGCAACAGGGTGATCAAAAGCACTAAAACGTACAGCCACTTGGAGATATTCTGTGCGACTGTCCGGCCACCCCAATAAAATTTTCCCTCGCGGGTAAAAGCAACACTGTCGTCGGTCAAGCTCAATGATTTACGGATCTCGTCTTCGACAGCGCCTAGATACTGGTAATAGCGAAACACGGATAGATTTGTGGCGTAGAGTTTCTGCATCAGGTAGAAAATGATGACAAGGACAGCGCTAAGCAACACATCAAACGGGAAGTTGGTATAGAGCTGTGTGACGCGAGCCGAATCACCGATCTTCAGAATGCTGGCGATGGCCTCGACCAGTAATTTATCGAATTCAGGGACACGGAGCAGGAAAAGGAGCCCGACACTCGTAGTGAGCACCAAATAGACGAACAGCCTATTCCTTTCCTTCCATGTTTCATAGGTGAGTTCGAAAGTTTTTTGATAATGGTCTGTTACAACTTGGACTATTTCATTTGCCATGGCGCCCTCGCTTCTTTGAAATTATTTGTCAAACGAAATCTGTTCCCTGATTATATCAAGTGCCTGTGATGATTTTTTAGGCCATACGTACAGCTGCCTGTCTTACGCATGCATCACGTGGCTTGGAGTTTTCCAGAGAACTGATTGAAGAGTGATCGATCTATCGAACAAGAACGAGGGTCACGATCCAACTTTGCAGGTTTGAGTTGGGTGCGTACGTGACCAATAGAATCTGTTTATCTTTCATGAACTCCATACCCAGCCATGGATGGTCTACAAGTTCCCAGCCCAGCGATTTCAGCGTGTCGCTGTAGAATGTTTCGATCGTGCCTGAATCTACAGGGACATTGAAGGAATAACGATCCGGATCGGCTCTTTGTCCCGCGATTGCCTGTGGCATGATGGGAATATCGTTCCATATGGTAAGCGGTTTCTCGGTTGATGTAAAAGCAACGGGAGTCCCTGAACTCATTTCATACAAGGTGAGCGCGATGGACGTGGCTGTAGCATCTGGCGCGGATATTGGGTCATGCGCCGGGGCTGAAGTGGAAACAGTCTGGGAAGTTGGACTGAATAAGGGTTTCATTCCCAACAAGACCATGCCAGCGACGAACAGGAGGAGAAGCCCGTTTTGTATCCAGCCAGCCCACTTCTGGGCTTCGGGGGTTTTAGGATAGGCATTCCATTTTTGATACAGAGACGCACCAATGACGATCGCCACGAACAACAAGAGACCATAGATCACCCCAGCATACAAACTCATCGGAAAGATCCCCAACTCCGTCCTTTCGCCTGTTTCCTGATCGACGCAATACCATGTGAGGGTCGTGATCGTTGAACCGGGATAGGGACGATATGTTTGCGTTTCCAATTCCATCTCGCCTCGCGGACAAATAAACGGCTTGGCGATTCTGTTCATGGATGGGAACATGGCTCCAAAGCCGATGGAGATCGCCGTGATTCCCATGAAGATGGACCAGATAAATATCAAAGATAATGCACTACCACTCAGTTTCATTGGATGTGATTCCTTTCATACGGATAATGCTTTGATTGTCACTTCATCTTTTGAAACTCACCAACCCCCGAATGAACTAGCGTAAAAAATTGAGGCACCTGCATGTAGTGTAATGCAGGTGCCTCAAGCGATTCCTTTTTTACTTCAACTCGCGCCGTAATTTCTCTGCAACCGTGCGCAGGGATTTGATGCGCGCGAAATATTTATCGTTGGCTTCCACCAGCGTCCAGGGTGAAGCGGGGGTGCTGGTCTTCATGAGCATCTCTTCTGCGGCGGTGATGTAATCCTCCCATTTGCCACGATTGCGCCAATCTTCATCGGTGATCTTCCAGGTTTTGTAATTGGTGCGCGTGCGTTCACGGAAGCGGTTCAGTTGCTCCTGTTTGCTGATGTGCATCCAGAATTTAAAGACGATGGTGCCAAAGTCGGTGAGTTGACGCTCGAACTGATTGATCTCGCTATACGCGCGGCGCCAATCGGCTTCGGTGCAAAAGCCTTCGAGGCGCTCCACTAATACGCGCCCATACCAGGAACGGTCGAAGATGGCGATCTGTCCCTGCTCGGGCAGGCGCCGCCAAAAGCGATACAGGTAATGACGTTCCTTTTCTTCGCCCGATGGCGCGGCGATGGGCCAGACCACATAGCCACGCGGATCGATGCGTTCGGTCAGACGTTTGATCGTGCCGCCTTTGCCTGATGCATCCATGCCTTCGAAAACGATGACCACAGGCCGCTTCTGTGTATAAACTTGAAAGGCAAGTTCATGTAATTCAGCCTGCAACGCTTTGAGCTGTTTGCTGTATTCATCGCCTTCAAGTGCCAGTGTAAGATCAAGGCGCTCAAGCATTGACGGCTCCTTTCATCTCTTTCGCCGCACGCGGACGTTTGGCTTTCGTCTCTGATGGAGATGGCAATCCCAGACGCGCTTCGAGCGAAGCGATGATCGTTTCAAAAACCTTGATGCGCATGTAATATCGATCGGATGCCTCAACAATCGTCCAGGGGGCATGAGGCGAATCGGTCCGTGCGATCATGTCCTCGACAAAGCCAGCATATTTTTCATAGCGTTTGTTCTGTAGGATGTCCTCTTCATCCACCTGCCAGGCAGTTAACTTATCTTTGCGCAATTTCTTGATGCGTTTTTTCTGGTCCTCTTCAGCGATGTGCAACCAGAATTTCAAAATGACAGTTCCATCGGCGGTCAACATCTCTTCGAATTCCGCGATGTCTTGATACGCAGTGCGGAGTTCATTTTTCTTGATCGTTTTGTCCAGGCGGTCGATTAAGACCCTGCGATACCAGGATGTGTCGAACGCGACCATTTGTCCGCGGGCAGGGATCTTGCGCCAGAAGCGCCACATCCACGGGTAGCGCAGTTCGGCCGTGCGTGGCGGCGTGATCGGGACAACGCGGAAGCCGCGCGGGTCGAGGCGCTCAGCGAGCAAACTGATCAGCCGTCCCTTGCCTGTGGCGGACCAGCCCTCGAACACAATGATGACGGGAACGTTCGCGTTGAAGACCGCGTGTTCCAATTCATAGAGACGTTGCTGTAGCGGCCCTAATTTCTTTTTGTATTCCTCTTGCCCTAAAGCCAGATCGAGATTGACGTATTCAAGCATGGAGAGCTCCGGTGGGATGGGTTGTCACACTTGTTATTTTACCCTTTCATTCGTGGTTGATTGTGAGCAGAAAAATAGACAACAAACTGCCATCTACCATTTGGGATGTGTCCGTTAGGGTAGATGGCAGTTAATTGCTTTGAGCAGGGTCAGGTTTAGTTATCTTTCGTCGTTACCTATTCTACAAAGTGATGGAAAAAGTCTCCTTCAGCAACCCAACCGATCTCTCCATTCGGAAGGACTTCCACTTTCCATAACCAGTAATAGATCGACGTCTCCTTGGAATAGCCGCAAACAGGGCCATCCAAAACATTCAGCTTGGTGAACTTATCCAAATCTCTTACCACTGTGTCGGGAGACATGACGGGGATTTCTCGTAACTTCAATTTGTCGGTATCTTCTGTCACAACAGTGACTTGTTGGCCGATCGCAATACGTGGGGCATCTACACCGACACAGGTTAACGCTGTAGGTATCGCCGTTGTCACAGGAGTTAACGCTTCGATGTAGTAATGAGATAAGTCGCCTTCAGCCACCCAGCCAGTTTCTCCGCTGGGAATAACCTTTACAGACCAAAACCAAAAGGAAGTTCCCGCCTCATCTGAATGGACGCAGTACGGTCCTTCCAGAACTTTCAGCATGGTAAATTGGGCCAGTTCCATTTTCACTGCGTCAGACGAAGTTCTGCGCTCAGACCTTAACTTCAGCTTGTCCGAATCTTCAACCATGACCTGGACTTCCTGACCAACTCCGATATGTGGCGGCGGTGCGCCCAGACAGATCAAGTCAAGTGTCGGTATTGGCAGGGCTTGTTCAGTTGCCGTAAGGGTTAATGGCGTTGCGGTGGCTGTCGGGGCGGTTTCCATCGTGTTCAATGGAACAGGCAATGTGCTTTGAACTTCCTCTGCCTGCGGTGTTAACACGGTAACTTGACTGGAACAGGCTGTGGTCAGGACCATCAACAAAAGAATTAGAGCAAATCGTTTTGACATATTTTATTTCCCTTTTCTATGGATTTACATCTATAAACGGAATGTGTTCCGTTGAAGTTCCAGAAATTATCACACAGAACAGCGGACAATAAAATGCCCTCTCCATAACAGAGAGGGCATTTGGAACTCGATCAATTGCACAGATCTGGGAGTTGGCTTATTAATTACTTTGAAAGATCTACTTTTTCGCCATCGTATACGCCGGCGACCGTAATCGCCCACTCACTATCACGCGTGTAGGTGAGGGAGCCGTCTTTTAGCCCAGTCACATCCACCTCAAAGGTGAGCAGGCTATCATCATAGATGTATGAGCCGTTGCCAGTAAGTGCAAAGCCGTCTGAGAAGGCGCAGTTGTCAAATTGATAGGTGTTAGCGGTGTCACTCGATTCATAAGCAAATGTCCCGCCATAGGGACAGGCAAAGGACTGGGTATTACCGTCAAGGACGTAATAGTGTTCGGGCAGGTAGTAGATTTCGTTATCTACATCTGCGAGTGCATCGAGCGGATTCTTGTAACCGGAGGCATCTGCCAAAGCAAGTGGAACGAAATCATCTGCCACAACACCCTCGCATACCGTTTCCCTTTCTGCAGGGAGTTTGCCCTCGACGAGGAAATCCGTCACAAGGGTATCCACACATTCGTTACCCCAGCCAAAGATGACATGCGGACCGCCGGTCTCGGTGACCATATATCCATCCGAAAGATGCGTGAATACATTCTTCGCGCCTTCATATGGTGTGGCAGGATCGGTAGTGCCATTGAGAACGAGCGTTGGATGTCCATCACCTGTGAACGGTTCAGCAAACGGCGCCGGATTGGAATCATCTGCTGGGTACGGCCAATACACACAGGGAAAGTCGCCGTAAAAGACCGAGGAGAAATGCGACAAGCCGGTATCTACCTCGTCACCCTCCTTGATGAAGATCGAGGCTTGTTCCTCAGGTGTCTTGCCCGGTTCAGCATAGTCGCGGCAGGTTACGCCATAGTAAATGGCATCTGACCAGGATGGATCCAGCAGTGCATCCTGTGTATCCGGGTTGATGTACAGTGCATTGTAGACTACGCGGGCCAGTGGCACGAGCGACCCATCGCGAGCGTAGGAGGCAAGGGCACGCAGAAAGATCATGCGGGCAGTCTCAGAATACAGGAAGCCCGAAGCGGACTCGAGGTCGGCGAAGTTAAACTCACGTTGCTCGACCGCACCGTTGGGAAGTGTATATTCGAAAGTAGCAGGCGCCTGCTTCAACTGCGTTGACAGTTCATCGTAAATGGTCAATGCATCGCGCCCCATATCGGCGGCACAGGCTTCATCTGCGTTGCAGGCTTCGAGTGTAGCGACCAATACATCATTGAAAGCGGCGGCCTGCCCTTTGAGAAATTCAATGTCGGTTTGGGTGAGGTCAACTGTCCCGTCAAGGATCAGACCCGCAATGTGATCGGGATGCGCTTTGGCGTAGATCTGCCCGAACTGCGTCCCGTAGCTTTCGCCATACAGCCAGAACTTTTCATCGCCCATCAACTCGCGGAAGGATTCGAGATCTTCCACCGCCTGCACGGTGTCAAGGTAGGGTAGCAGGTCAGTCTCGCCCATTTCTGAAACGCAGTCATCCACAAACTTTTGTGTGACCTCACGTAGTTGATCCTCACCTTCCGGTGTGGTTGCATCAGTATCAGTGCGATAGTATTCTGTCGCGGCGTTGACGCAGAATAACCCGCCGGACATGTTGATGCCGCGTTGGTCAAAGAACACAATATCGAAGTTCTCAGTGATGCGCGGATCGAAATAGGATGTGTAGTTTTCGGCACTTAATAGACCCGAACCACCTGGCCCGCCGATGACGGTAACGAACATCCCTTTGCGTTCGCCTGACGCCGGTTGGACGGCAAAAACCACATCTATCGTGCGTCCATCTTGCGGATCAAAATGATCTAGCGGTACAGTGACGTTGATACAGGTGAAGCTGTTATCGGGGCAGGGATACCCACCGAGTCTTTCCAAACGGGAGGCTGTATCCTCCTGCGGAATTTCAGTGGCCACCGACTCAGTTGGTGCGGAGACGGTTTCGGTGGGAACAGTGGTTGCCGTGGGGACGGCAGTAGGTGCGGCACACGCCCCGACAAACAATACCAGAATCACCAGACTGACCAGCGTCTTTTTCATATTTTCTCCTGCTCCAATATGTATCTTGCTGTAAATAGGTTTGGAACGATCATCTAATTGACCTTGATGATCGATGTTCTATTTTAACCCTTCCCCTCAGCGCAGAAAAACACATAACAAAATGTCCTCTCTTAAAGGAGAGAACATTTTGTTATGTCAATCATAACCGTGGGTATTATATTTTCTTACCCAAAAATACGATAAGCAAAGTTCAACATTTTTTCCTGGTTTTGGATCTGTTGTTCCTGATCTAGCGAACTGTGACCGCCATTGAACCAGTGGACTTCGATCTGTTTGCCCAGGGCAAGCAATTTTTCCTCGTACACTTTCATCTGGCGCGGAGGGCAACTGGTATCATTTTCACCCTGGATCACTAAAAGCGGAGCCCTGACCTGTTCAACATAGGTGATGGGAGAACCCTTCCGTATTGCATCCGGTACATCCTCCGGGGTGCCGCCAAAATAAGCACGCTGTATTCCCCGCATGGCATCAGACTCATCCTCATATGAGATTTTCCAATCAGCGATCGCGATGACTGCCATGCCTCCCGCCCACAACTCTGGGCGCCGACCGATCGCCTGTAAGGTCAGGTAGCCTCCATACGATATGCCGGTTAATAAGATCGCATCGGGGCGGGCAATCTTATTTTCCGTCAACCATTTGCATGCAGCTGCCATATCCTGCACCTCAAGGTCACCGAGATTACCCCAAATTGAGTTCTCAAATTTCTTTCCAAAGGTGGTCGAGCCATGGTAATTGAGGGTGAAGTAGGCATAGCCATGGTCCACCCAACATTGCGCGCCCGGATCGAACAGGGATGACATGACCCATGTTGGGCCGCCGTGGGTATCAAGGATCGTGGGGAAGGGGCCAGCGCCATCGGGGACGGTGAGCCACCCTTGAATGGTGTCTCCGTTCTCAGAGACAAGGGTGATGGACCGGAAGGGTTTTCCCTGCGGCACACTGCCCGCTTCCAATATGATTCGGGTTTGGGCCCCTGTTTTTGCATCCAGCGCGACCAGACAGGACGGATTCGCCGCATCTTGCCAGGTAACCCAGATCTCATTCTGCCCGGCAAAATAGGCACCGGTAAAAACACCAACGGTACCGACCGGGTGTTCCAGTTTGGTGACGGTATGCATGCCGACATCGTAACGATATAGTTGATATTGTGCCTGATAGATCTGACAGAGTAGTATCTGTTTGGAGTCGTTGGACCAGGCATGGGGGAAGATGGAACCGGGAATTTCATCCACTTGAAGCGGAATTCTTTCACCAGTGGATGTATTCCAGATCAGTGGACGTTCAAATCCTGATTGACTTGTAGTACAAACCAATCGCGCATCTCCGCGGACCGGGGAGAAGATCGGGGTTCCTATGCTTGCGTTTTCATCCCATAGTTCATTGACCTTTTCAGCGGTTTCCACGTTGAGAACCAGCAGGGATCTATCCATACTCTTTGTGCGTTCGGAGGAACGAAACGCCAGGAATTTTCCATCACTTGAAAGGACAGGCGACCCGATAACGTCTTCGCTATGGTAAATTGGTTCGGGTTCTCCGTCATTGGATTTTATATGGATGTTGAAACCATCTTTTCCTGCGGCGATGAAGCCCAGCACGTTTCCCGCCCAACTTTGGAAGATGACGTATGAACTGTATGGAGGCATATTGGGAGAAATATCTTCATCGTTCCCCCCTTCAAATGGAACTTTGACATAGTGGCCGATCTCGTTCCCACCTTCATCCTTCAGATAATAAATGGATTTGCCGTCTGGAGAGATGATTCCCAGCATAACCCCCGCTGGTTGATGTGTGACCTGTGTCAACTCGTTGGAGGGAATATCCCATGCGTACAGTTGATAGGCACCATCTTTGTTGGTGCAAACAAGACCACGGTCTGGGTTCTGCCGGGCAACCACTGCCGAAAGAATATCGGTCGCGCGAAAACGCTGACGCCAGGGGGCATCGGGGCGTAGGTCCAATTCTTTCATGTTTCCTCTTTGGATGGGTACGGATATTTATGCGGGCTGGAAATTTCGGATTGAGTGTAGCATTTTCTCTCATGAAATACAAATGGTGAATTCCTTTGCTGTAGAAAAGCGGACAACATAATGCCCATCGCCAAGTATCCCCGACCCCCTCCGCCCTTCGGGCACCTCCCCCAAATACGACAAGCTAAAGTCTGAATGCGGTGTATGGACTGGGTAGAAGGTATACGGGTGTTCGGGTAGATGGTATACGCATTGATTTGTTAAGGATTATCTGCCAAAAGATTAATTTGAGCAATCCTTTGTTTGAAGAAAAACACATTAAGAACGCCGTCCATCTCGGTGGGTCGGAGAGCCACAAGCGTTTTCTTAAATGCTTTTCCAATACGAAATTTCCGGCCCAGGTATTGCAACTTTCCAAGACAATCTATTTTTCTAAGGATATCGTTTGCTTCATATTCAATAGGCGGAAAATTTCCTGTGAAAGTTCGGGAGCTGGGTTGGTAATGTGAACCGGGGGGCTGCATATCCAAGGCTTGATGAGGACGCTCGTAGTTATAACTATTTCTCCAAACATCAAATTTGTATTGGCAATCGTCCAAGTCGTAAAATGGCTGACGAATTAGCAACTCATTCTTTAGGGTTCTATGTAATCGCTCGTCCTTCCCTTGTGTCTGGGGATGATGAATACGACCATGCACCACCTGAATACCCAAACGTACCAACCAAGAAGTAAGCTTTGTGTGGAACCCTTTCCAAATTGCACCATTATCCATCAGCATTCGTTCGGGTAACCCATAGCAACTAAAAATATCTTTCAAATGTTCCCGCACGGCTCTGGAATGCTGATAGGGGCATGCTTTCAGCCCTATCAGAAACCGAGAATGATCATCGATCACCGTGAGGGGATGGCACAATAAACCATTCGCCATTTCAAAATGACCTTTGAAATCCATTTGCCATAATTGGTTTGGATATTCCATCTCAAACCTTTGGACAGGACTATGCTTGATGCTCTCCTTACAATCCAACATTTCATTGCGAGACAAGATGGCAGTGATGGTACTGGCAGCGGGTGGTAGTTTGATCCCGTCCTGAACTAACTTCCATTGGATCTTTCTGCCTCCCCAGGTTGGATGAGCACGTCGTACTTTAAGCACTGCTTCTTCAAGGATAGAACTACTTTTTAGCGGGCTATGCTGTGGACGGCGGCTACGATCATACAATCCATTAGCGCCTTCTTCTCGGTAGCGCTTTATCCACTTGTAGCCTGTCCGTGGAGTGATGCCAAATTCTCGACATAAGGCTCGTATGTTTGCATTTTCTTTCAAGGCTAATTCAACAAATTCCTGGCGTTGAGACATAGTTGTTTTCGCTTTCCACGGCATAACGACCTCCTCTGGTCCATCTGCCGATTCTACAAAATATGTATACTATGTCTCCGAACGTGTGTTTACCATGTCCCCAGTCCATACATGCGGATTCAAAGTTTATATCGTCGGATTTGGGGGAGGCTGGGTGGGGGTCGAAAAGCGGACAATAAAATGCCATCTCCCGTGGGAGCCTCAAAGGTGTGCTTCGCGAAGGGACAAGTCATCCCACCGAGCATAACCATTACCCGGGTGAAGTCCCTGCGGAGCCAGGCATTGAGGAGGGGATTTACTTGTGTCTTTCAGGATGGTCAGCACCGAACCCATCGCTGATAAGCCGCGGCTTGATGACTGCCGTCCATTGGGCATAGCCTTTTTGGTTGGGATGCAGCTGGTCGAAGCGATAGAGACTGCGATTCGGTTTTCCGTCTAGACCAAGCAGGTGATCGGTCAGATCAATGAAGCGCAGGCGCGAGTCAGACTTTGTGTGTTCATGGATCAGATGATTGGCTTCACTGGCAATGGACCAGAGTTTCCAGCGGGAGGCGGAAGGAGTGATCGCCACGTAATAGATGGGCGCATCAGGCAAGGCTGCTTGCATATGTTTGACAAAGGCTAGATATCCGTCAAAGACCTGCTGGGCTGTTGCCGGTGTAGGTGGAGCGATATCATTTGTCCCAGCAAATAGAACAACGGCGCGTGGATGATACGGAGTCACGATCCGATCCATATACCTGAGGACATCATTGATCTTTGCGCCGCCAAACCCGCGGTTAAGCACCGGCAAAGGCGACAAATCGTGTTCCATGGTGGACCAAAGCGTAAAGCTGGAACTACCAACAAACACGATCTTCTGATTGGGGGCAACGGGGGTAAGGCGATCCTGTGCCTCAAAACTGCGGATGCTCGCCTCCCAGGCGTTTGGATCGTTTCGAATAGATCCAAGTATGCCTGAGAACATATTGAACCCATCTCTGATTCGCTTTTGGGTTTTCTGCCAGATATTCACAATGAACCTCCTGTTCGATCGCATCTACTATACCGCGCTTTTACTGGGAAACTCGCTAGTATTTTGATAGCGGGATTTATCATCACACCGAAAAATCACCACTCTCGGGGTTAGGTCCGCCGCTCTCTCCCTTCCTCCTCATGGCAATCTCTCCTAAGCGTTAATTATTTTTTACAGTAAATATCAATTGAATGACAGGTCCTACATACCTTGTATGCATCCACATTCTCCAAGTGCTAACAAATTGCTTTTCTTGTACCCCATCAGGTAGATTAGGTGCAACTAACGGATTATCATAGTCTGTAAATGTGTAAGGTTGTCCTGTTTCAATAGTTCCTTTTACCCCAATGACTGGCCAGGCTCCAAACAAATTGAAATCGTTATCATCGGCATTGGACATGAAATCGCCACGATCTTCTCTAAGTTCATATATTCCTTCAGGAGAAACAGTAATTTCAAAACGTAAAGTATTTCCAACTTTAAGTGATGTGGGATACACAGCCGTTACGATTGGTGTAGACGATGAAGTGTCAAATGAAAGTGATGGGCATGTCCGCTCTCTTTCAAATGTCACAAAGCAAATACTTGTCACTTTAAGGACAGAGTCTGGCAAAGGCAGGCGGGAATGAGTAAGCCCCATTGTTTGTGTACCTGTCCAAACGTGATCATCATCGAACGGGCATGGAGCATCTGGACAACTGCTTCCGATTGCTATGACGGAAGTATCCAAAGTATTATAGACCTTCCAAACTTTGTTATCAAAATAAACAACGCCTTTTGCTGTTGCAGCCCATATGCGATTATAGCGATCCAATGCTAAGGCTCTTACATCATTGCTAGGGAGACCTTCTTTCACTCGATAAACTGTCCATTTTCCTTGTTCGAAACGGCTAATGCCACCATCTATGGTTGCAAACCAAATTGATTCAGGATTTTCTGCGTTTTCACGACGGATAACGATACTCCGTATTTCATCTCCTGCCAACCCGTTTTCAGTTGTTACTGTATAGTAAATCCATTTATTGTCCGACTGTCGGTACTCACTTACCCCATCACGTATATGTCCAACCCATATGTTTTGTTCGCTATCAAACTCAATTGAGCTCACATGGTTATTAAATATTGTGTCATTTTGTACTTGATATGGGACACTCCAATATTTCCCGTCAAACTTTGCCACGCCTTCCCATGTGCCAACCCATAGAATTCCCTGATCACCAAAAACTAGTTTGAATACTTCATTGCTTGGTAGTCCGTCATTGGTTGTATAGTGGTGCCATTCTTTACCATCAAATGACAACACCCCATTTTTTTCTGTGCCTATCCAAAGTGTACCTGATTGACTTACAACGATTGAATTGATATTTTGACTTCCAGCGATTTTCGAAAAATCGCAATTGAACAAGTTCTTCTTATCATAATGTCCTACCCCTGTTGTTGAATTATTGTCAGACGCAAAATAACCAATCCAAAGCCCTGTTTGATCAATAGCCAATGCGCGGACAGTGTTATTCAGGATGCCTGGTGTATTTTCAGTATTGAAGTTGCTAAGTCCTTGGCTTCTGATGAACCTAGGAAGCCCTAAATCCACCGGCGTTTGGCTTGCTTCACCACAAACTGAAATTTGGCTTGTAGGAGCGGGAATAACATCTGTAGCTGTTGGAGACAATGTTACCGGCGTTGATGTTTCTGTTAATGTTGACGTTGAAGTTTGTACGGGTAATTTCTTGCCGCTATTTGAAATGATAAAAAATAATGCGCCAACAGCAAAAGCAACCAAAAGAAGGATCAGCACTAAACGACTAAATACTCTCGGCTCTCCATTGTTATTATTTTCTTCAGAATTCATTTCCTTTACATCTAAAGAAACTGATGATTCAGATTGAATATTTTGTGTGATGCTCTGCTCCCTCTGCCAGAAAAGAGAAAAGAACTCATCTTTAGCTTTCCTCAGGTAATTATAAAAAGTCCTTTCTGCCCATCGTTTCGGGCGTCCTTTTGCTATCATATCCTTGGGGCTTAACCCTTCCCAGAATCTACCACGCAGAATATCAGCATAGTCTGGGTTCTCTTTTTCAAGTGTTTCTAGAATATTAGCCAGTACAGCTTTTAAGGCTTGATACGGCAATGCCGCTGGATTTTCTTGTTCATACTTGATAACTATGTTGAATGAAAGCAATTTGGATTCACCTAGCTGAAGCGGCGAATTCAAATTGGCTAAAGCATCACCTATGTCGGTTATTATTTCGTCAGGTATAGGAATAGAATTCATTGTACAGCCCTGATAGCGAATTGCAGTGATTATACAGTGCTTTTACAGTGTAATTGCATCACAAAAAAACTTTTAGGAGTACTATGCAACTGATGATAATTTACTAATTGTCCAGCTATAACATTTGAAGGAGAAACAACATGAACATATCTAATAAATCAAAGCCTAGCAAAAAAGTTGTATGGGTTTCTCTGATGCGTAAATTCATGGAAGGAATTGTACTCACAGGAATGTTATTTTCTACACTTGGAATGACAGGTGTACCTTTGCCAGTAAACCCAGTTATCCAAACTCAATATGAAGGCACTTGCCTGGTAGACTCCGCTAGACAAGGTTCGGTACGGATACCAAACTTTTTAAATATCCCCGAACCTCATTATTTTATTGATTTGCATATCCCCTCGCCTGCACCTATGTTTGTTAGAAAAGAAGATGGAACCATACATGTATTTACTAATCAAAGTTGGCTTCCTCAATCTGATGTAGACGATTGGGTGGTTCAGGAACCTGGGACAGACACGTGGAATGGAAATATAGTACCAGCAAATACTTATCGTGTACTTGTTGAGAAACGATGGCTACTAGACCCTTTAGATTCTCGTTTTTCCGATCTGTATATAAGTGAACACCCTGATAATCTGTTACAGTTACATTGTTGGTTAGGCGGAGGAATTGGAGGATTAGTTAAGTATTCTTCAGGCCAGTTGGTTAGCGGCGCTAATGTGACCCTTTCAAATGGTGCGTTTACATCTACAACTACTACAGATACATCGGGAGCTTATGGGTTTGATAGTGTGCCTGCTGGTTCAGTAACAATCTCTGCTACCATCAATGGCATTTCTGGCCAAGTATCAGCCAATCTGACTGCTGGACAGTCCCAACAAGCATCAATTATATGGCTTAACGTAGGAAACCCACCACCGCCTGCTCAAAACGGTATTGAGTTGGTAAGTGTTTCCAATCATAATGTTCAGCCTGGAGAAAAATTCAACCCATCGGTAACAATTCGTGTAACCTCTGGCTATCTTGACCCTGCACGTGGCGACCATCTCCATGCTACGCCTGAAGATCAGAGCAATACACTTGGTGCCTGGCCGGTTCAAGCTGTCAAGAGCTACGTTGGCACGGGACAGACTTATACGTTTAATGTAAGTAATGATGCTGGCTTTCAAATGACGGCGCCGAATTCACCTGGCAATTATCAAGTTGTTTGGCAATTGCGGGTTGGCGGAAACCATATTGGACCTCAAGCGATTATTCATATTAGTGTGGGGATGCCGAATCGTGCCCCTTCATCCCCCACACCACTGGCCCCCAACGATTGGGCTGAAATTCACAGCCAACAAGCTCCCGAATTATGTTGGAGTGCTGTTGGCGATCCGGATGGTGACTCGGTCCAATATTATGCTGAGATTTATCAGAGTGCCGTGCTAGATAATAGTGGTTGGATCAACGGAACTTGTTGGCGTCCAACTACTATCTATGGTCAATATTTTGGTTATCAGTGGCATGTCAAGGCTAGAGATAGCCGTGGTGCAGAGAGTGGCTTCGGGAATACCATACACTTTACTCTGTCTCCACCATTATACGATCCTCAACAGCCTACATCCGTTCCTCAGTCTATTCCAGCACTTCCGATCCAAACAGGATATTCATGGGATAGCACCTACTTATACCGACGCCCATTGGTAATTACGACGAATGATGACTTGAAAGCTGGGATGCTCATTAAAGTTGACGGGATAGACCTAGAAACTCTGGTCGCAGAAGGGAAAATACGCGCGGATCACAATGACCTACGAGTTGTTCGACGTCTTTCCGCAAATACATGGCAGGAAGTGCAGCGTATTTATGCGTCTAGCTGGGATGTCGAGTTCCAATTGCTCTCAGATATTTATCCCGGAACTGATACGTCATATTACCTGTATTATGGAAACCCAAGCGCAGGTGTTCCACCAACTTTCAGTTTGCCAAATGGCTGGTATGTTGATATGTACCGTGATAAGTGGTGGGAGTCGTGGGGCGGAACTTGGGAATACAATCAGGCTATAGATTTCAATAATAGTTGTGAGTCACCATTGAATCACAATACCAAACTTAATAGCTCTTTTGACGATTCAGACAAGTACAGAGGTCGCATCTATATACCATCGACAGGTAACTGGACCTTTAATGTATATACCAACGACGGATATCGCTTATACATCGACGGTGTCGAAGTAGGACGTTTTGATGGTTACACTGGAGAACGCTGGGCGACGATAGGTTCGCTGGACTTGAAAGCAGGCTGGCATTGGATGGACGCTCGCAACATGTGGGTTAATTGTGGTCCATGGAAATTAGCCATGTCTGGACCCGGCTTCGGGAATCAAATCATCCCGGCTAATTACTTTCAGAAAAGTTGGGGCAATGTGAAAACAGGCATTTCACCCTCAGCAGAAGAACTCAATTTGCCCGTTACCAATACCCCAACTCCGACATTGACGCCAACCATAATGTCGACTTCAACACCTGTTGCGACTGGAACAGTAAATCAGTCGTCAACTGATTCTTCATTGTACAGTTTTGAAGGAGGAACTACTCAAGGCTGGTCGAGCGTAGAATCAATCACAAGTGTCACCAACACAACCAACAATGCCTTTTTGGGCACCCACTCACTGTGCGCAACATCCAACTTTCCAGGGGGAGGATGGGATGATGGTTATGCTTTTGTGGACAAGGATGTAACCGTAGGTGACACTATTACAGCAAGGTTGTATGTGCCTGCTGGGTACACTGACATCAGTTCATCGATCTATCTTCTGGATGCTAACTGGGGATGGTATGAATCTTCCTTCACTGGACTAACACCTGGAACATGGACAACATTGACTTGGGATTTGTCAGGTTTAGGTTTTGTTACACCCACACATCGGTTTGGTTTTCACATCGGAAGCAGTAGTTCCTACCAAGGATGTGTTTACATTGATAGTGTGAATGTCACCTCTGGAGTGAATTCTCCGACCCCAACAAACACCTTGATTTCCACACCTACGCCAATAGCCATTTCAACGCCAGTTGCGACTGGAACAGTAAATCAGCCATCAGTCGATTCTTCATTGTACAGTTTTGAAGGAGGAACTACACAAGGCTGGTCGAGCGTAGAATCAATCACAAGTGTTACCAACACAACCAGCAATGCCTTTTTGGGCACCCACTCACTGTGCGCAACATCCAACTTTCCAGGGGGAGGATGGGATGATGGTTATGCTTTTGTGGACAAGGAGGTAACCGCAGGCGACACTATTACAGCAAGGTTGTATGTGCCTGCCGGATACAATGATATTAGTTCATCAATCTATCTTCTGGATGCTAACTGGGGATGGTATGAATCTTCCTTCACTGGACTAACACCTGGAACATGGACAACATTGACTTGGGATTTGTCAGGTTTAGGTTTTGTTACACCCACACATCGGTTTGGTTTCCACATTGGAAGCAGTAGTCCTTATCAAGGATGTGTTTACATCGACAGCGTGAATATTGTCTCGCAAGTAAATTCCACCCAAACGCCCACTCTTGCATCAACCAATACGCTTACACCGGTTCCAACCTTTACACAGACAGAGACCAACACTCCATTGCCAACTGCAACCTTGGTACCGTCATCAACGCCCACTCTGGTGCCAACCAGCACCTTTACACCTGTTCCGACTTTCACACCAACAAAGACCAATACTCCGTTGCCAACTGCAACTGTTGGATCAACACTGACCCCTACCAAAACAAAGACACCAACACCAGTGGCAAGTCCCACTAAAACAAGAACTCCAACTCCAAGTTCCAGCCCTACAAAGACTGCAACGCCAACATCTACCACTGCTAGCTCAGGGACTGAATTACTGACTCAACCCTGGCATTTGGTTGGGAACAATGGCGCTGCAGAGCTTTACCAGAGTATTAGTTCTAATGCCTTGCAAGGTAAGGTAAGGGTTTGTGCCACCTATGATTTGCATGGATTGAATGCTCTTGGTGGCGATGCATCAGCGATCATCTTTGACCAGTCAGGTTGGAAGTATGTCAGTTTGTCCAACTATGGGCAGAATGGCTTGAATGGAGTGCAGACAGCTTGCATTCCACTCTCGAACTTCCCCGGGCTCAACTCCAATGCTTCAGTTGGCACCCTCCATACACGCTTCTGGTATTCGGGTCCATTCACAGTCGACATCACAAGCGTGAAGGTATATAGCACCCCATGAAAAAACCATCACAAAATTCGATCTAGTTAACGTGGGATTTAGATAACATAAATGGGACAACCTACATATATCAGGTTGTCCCATTTATTATTTATACCAATTTATTACAACTTCGCGAACCTGCTCACCACCTTCGCCATCCCAGCGGGACGTTCCGTATTCCCGCCTTGATGGATACCGATGGGCGTGCCGATCTTCGTGTACGCCAAGTCCACGTATGCCTGGCCTGTGATGAAGCGCTGTCCGTCAATGGCGCAGGAGGTGACGAAGCCAATGCGTTCGCCTTTTTCGTTGACCACAGGGTCACCGTTGTGCGCCATACGCGTGCGTTGTTCGTCGAACGTAAAGCGGATGACGACTCCCTTGCGCTCTTTCTCGCGCGCCACATACGCATCGCGACCGATGAACCACGGCTTGTATGTTTTGACGTACGAACCGAATCCGCCTTCGGCGACACCTAAATCTTTGCCGTCAAATTTACCTGAACCCAATCCCATCTCATGACCATACAACGGAAGTCCCGCCTCGGTGCGCAATGAGTCTCTTGCGCCCAAACCGATCGGCTTGACTCCGTACTGCTCGCCTGCTTTCAAGACCGCATTCCAAAAGTCCACGGCACGCTCGGGATGCACGAACAACTCGAACGCCATCTTCTCGCCCGTGTAACCTGTGCGTGAGACGATCAAGTCAAATCCGCCAACAACCGCATCGCACAACTCGGTCCGCTTCAACTTCATGATGCGCTCACGTGATTCACTGTCCACGCCCATCGCTAACAGAATGTCGCGGCTCTTCGGTCCTTGCAGGGCAATGTCCACGCGCATGGCGTCGCCAGAAGAGGCGTCCCGAAGATTCCGTATCTCGGCGTTGTACCCAAACGTCC
This sequence comes from Candidatus Defluviilinea proxima, assembly GCA_016721115.1. Classification (NCBI taxonomy): domain Bacteria; kingdom Bacillati; phylum Chloroflexota; class Anaerolineae; order Anaerolineales; family Candidatus Villigracilaceae; genus Candidatus Defluviilinea; species Candidatus Defluviilinea proxima. The sequence goes on along the minus strand of JADKIW010000001.1, from coordinate 670,779 downwards.
GCGCAGAAGGACGCGCGTTATCGATCCGCACCTTTCCATCGCGCACGCTTTCGAGCCACGTCCGATCCTTGTCATCGTTCGACGCGTTCACCACCACGAGATAATCATCCCAGCCGCGGCGATAGACGAGCGTATCGTCGATCACATCCGCATCGGGCGTCAGGAAATGCGTGTAAAGGCTCTCGCCAGGGTTCAGCCCGCCGCAGTCATTGCCGCAGACCGCATCCAAAAACGAAGCCGCATCCGCGCCGCGCACATCGTACACGCCCATGTGCGAAACATCGAACAAGCCCGCCGCATTGCGCGTGGCAAGATGCTCCTCGAAAATACCCGAATACTGCACAGGCATTTCCCAACCCGCAAAGGGGACCATCCTGCCGCCGAGGTCTCGATGGACTTGATTCAGCGCTGTTTTCTGTAAGGGCGGATGACCATCCGCCCCTACCTCACTGACCTCATTCCACACAAAGGGCGGCAGCGCCTCTTTCTTGGACTTTGAGTCGATGCCAACATACCAAACTTTTTCTTCACCCTTGACCGCTATCTTCTTACCGATGCGCTTGTCCGCTTTCCAATCCGTGACCAACGAAGGGCCAGGCATTCTCTTTGCACTGAAATCTTTTTTGCCATCCAAATTGAACGATGTGTACCCATCAGATAGATCGCGCAACCACGTAGCAACGACACCAGCTTTTGCAACGGGCACTTGCAACAAGTATGCGCCCATGTCCACGCAAGTGAGCGTGCCTTTCACAACTCCTTTTGGAGTAGCGATCGTCGTTGCTTGTGACTCGCCTTCTTTCAACGCGCTCAGGTCAGACGACACAGCGAAATCCAACATCTGCCGCACGCGGTAACCGGTGATCTCAAACACGCCAGTCGTGGATTTATCGTCAATGTAATAGAAGTGCGGATACCCATGTGCCTTGTACTTAAAGTCAATGCCTGCGCTCTCCGTCAGCTTGCGGATCTTCAACTTGGCATCGTTCAATACTTTGAAGTCCAACTTTGCGCGGCGCTGTTTGCCCTTGCGGACGGTGTCCACGCTGTGTGGTGCACATGCGAGAAGTACATCCGCCATGATGTCTGCCAGCTCGCGAGTCTTCTTCTCATCGAAGCCACGCTGTGTGATCCACGGCGTCCCCAAACGAATTCCGCTCGGGTCCATCGAGTTCTTGTCGCCGGGGATCGTGTTGCGATTGATCACCACACCAACGATATCCAAAATGCGTGAGGCCTGGTCACCGCTGAGTTTCGTGCCATCTTCACCGACGATGCTCGTGCAATCCACATTGACGAGGTGTGTGTTCGTACCACCAAATGGCACGCGCAGTCCGCGCTTGGTGAATTGGTCTGCCATCGCTTTGGCGTTCTTGAGAGTCTGTTCTTGCAATTGCTTGAATTGCTTTGTCTGCGTCAATTTGAACGTCAATGCCAACCCCGCGAACACGTTGACGTGTGGTCCGCCCTGTTCACCGGGGAAGACGGCTTTGTCAATTTTCTTCGCGATCTCCGGGTACGTGGTCATGATGACTGCCCCGCGTGGCCCGTCAATCGATTTGTGCGTGGTGGACATCACTACATGCGCATGTCCAATCGGTGAAGGCACAACGCCCGCCGCAACAAGCCCGCCGATGTGTGAGATGTCTGTGAGCAAGTACGCGCCCACTTCATCGGCAATCGCTCTGAACTTTTCCCAATCGGGCATCCATGAATAGGATGAGTAGCCAGCGATCATCAACTTGGGTTTGTGTTCCATCGCCAATTCATGGATGGCTTCATAGTCAATACGTTCGTTCTCATCAATGGTGTAATGCACCGCCTTGAACCATTTCCCTGAACGATTCACCGATGAACCATGTGAGAGGTGTCCACCGTGCAAGAGGTTAAGTCCCATCACGGTACTGCCGAGGTCGATCAACGCGTGATACACCGCATTATTGGCGGGTCCGCCCGAAAGCGCCTGCACATTGACATAGATCTGATCTGCGGAATATCCGTTCGCCGCGAAAGTCTCTGCCGCGCGTCGGCGAGCCAGCGCCTCGACCACGTCCGCGTATTCAACGCCTTTGTAGTAGCGCGGGTCACTGTAACGACGATAATGTGCCAACCGCATCGGGTAATCGAGGATCTCTTCCTCGTGCATCCAGCGAGTCTCTTCATCGGGGTAGCCTTCCGCATAGATGTTTTGGAAGGCAGAAGCCAACGCCTCACGCACTGCCATCGGCGCAGTGGATTCGGACGCAATCAGAATCAACTTGCGGGCCTGCCGTTCGGCTTCGAGTTGTGTCAGTTCATACACATCAGGGTCGAGCTTGGCAAGGTTTCCGCGAAATAAATAATCGGACATTGTTTTTGTCTCCTGGGGATATAAGAGTGCGGCGCACCCTCTTTGTCGTCAATCTATTTGAATTGTAGAACGGGAGGGGGGAAGGGTCAAGGTCATAACCTCGTAGGGAACAGCAGCTGCTGTTCCCTACGAATGTAAATCGAATATCTCATTCCAATAATCATTAATGGATTTCGCCGGCACCCCAAATTTTGCGTTGGCTGGGTTATCGCGGTCCTCTGCCCATTTCACAGGATTATAGAGAATGTATTCCCGAATTTTCTCCAACTCGAATTCATTACGGATGATACGGTCGTAAAAACTCTTCTGCCAGACAGACACTCCCACAAGACCACGTAATTTGTTGATGCGTGTTGCCGCTGTTGTTTTAAATGCCCCGATGATATTGCTCAATGTTTCAAATTTTGTGTCTGCTTCCGTAGGAGTGGGCAGCTGCCCACCCCTACCAATGGAATCATTCTTCCACGTACCGGGGTGCAAACGATACGAACCTTCCCCTAGTATCCAAAGAATGCAATGAATATGATTGGGCATCACGATAAACGCATCCAATTCAATGTTGGCGAACACATCCAAAACAGATTGCCATGCAGATTCAACAGCCAGTTTGGAGTCTGATGTTTCAAATAGAAATCCCCTGTCCTTTGTGCAGGCCGTGACGAAGTATGCACCGGGCAAGGAATAATCATATTCTGGCAAACGCATGGGTTTTCGTTCACGGCGGGATCTCATGTAGAGATTATATAACCATTGCACCGTAGGGGACGGCAGCTGCCGTTCCCTACATAACATCTTAATCCTCACACGAAAATTCTGCGTTCGTTTGATCGGGTGATGGGGTGGCATCAACAATGACATTGGGATCGGGCCACGTGCCTTGTTGGAAACGGTCAATGTAATCGCGTAGAACATTCTTGTCCGCATCCAGAATGGATGTGGTGTCGCCCAGTTGTGGGTCGAATTGTTTGACGCTTTTGAATAGTTCGATGGGGAAACTGGCGAAGACCACGTTTTGTCCGTGCATTTGGGTCGCGAGGCAGGCAAGTTGGTTGATCTGTTCGGGGCTGAGATCGGTTTGAACGTACCGTTGAAAGGTGGAGATCAATTCAGGGACAGCCGTTATAGTGGACGGGCTGAGGAGTTTCTTTCGCAGTGCGCACATGACGATGTTCTGGTTTTCGGCGCGGGTGAAGACGTTGTATTGCCGAACACGTGCGATCCATAACGCAGTCTCACCGTCCACGTGATGCTGGCCGGGTGGAATGGCAAAGCCTTTAGGATTCTCTTTGGAACGCGTTGTGATCTCATAGGGCAGGTACACGTCAATGCCGCCGACCGCGTTGACGATGTTTTCGAACGTCTTCATATTGACCGCGATGTAGTGATCGGGTTGCGCGCCAAGATTGAGATTCAACGTACGGGCTAACAGGCCGGGGCCTTCGCCGGGACCATCGTAATAGCCAAGTCCCTCGTTGCCGTAAAGATATGCTTGATTCATCTTTCCTTGCGTGATGCCATAGTGTTCCGCGATCTCGGGAATATCCACCCACAGATCACGCGGCACTTCGAGGATGGTCACACGCGCATTGACAAAGTCCACGCGCACGAGGCGGATGATATCCGCCAGCCCATACAGATAATGGTTGCCGCGCGAGTCTGAGCCGATGGCCAGAAGGTTCATCACGGCTGGCCCGCCACACAAAGGCTGTGGAGTGGCGGTGGCTGTCGATTGAATTTCGGTGGGCGTGTTGAGAGTTTCCAGCGGAAAAACTGTCAGTGTAGGTTGAAGGTTTTTCGTAGGCGTAGGCAGGCCAATGGGAGCCCCGAGCGGTTGCCGATAGATGCGAAAAAGTTGAAAGCCAGCGATCAAAAAGATGAGTAGAAAAATCCCCGGTATAAATTTTCTGATAGATCCCATGCGTTTCCTCTCCTTGTTTGAATATTTTGATTGTAGTTGGGACGGGCAGGGTGGTCAATTCGTTCCACATAATTTCCACATATCTGCATCACAGGCTCATAACACCCATCCAATATCATAGGGTCAAGGTTGAACGTGGTTCAGCCAATAAATAAGGAGAATAACAATGACTAAAAAATATTTGATCGTGATCGGTGGATTGCTTGCCGCTTTACTGGTAGTGGGTGTGATCGGTGCCACTGCGGCGTATGCACAGGGACAAACGCCTCCTGTTGGACCTTTGGGTGGGGGCCGTGGACCCGGTGATGGTCGTGGCTTTGGGCTTGGCACCGCTGAATTGGAAGCCGCCGCGAAGGTGCTTGGTATGACGGCTGATGAAGTGTCTGCCGCATTGAAGGAAGGCAAAACGCTTGAAGACCTCGCTACAACGGCTGGTGTGAAGATCGAAGATGTTCAGGCGGCGATCCAGGCTGTGCATGTGACCGAGATGCGTGACAATATTGCGCAGGCTGTCAAAGACGGCACGATCACGCAAGCGAATGCCGACTGGTTATTGGAAGGGCTCGATAAGGGTTACATCGGGAAGCCCGGTAGTTTTGGCATGGGTTTCGGTGGTGGCCATCACGGACAAGGTTTCGGTAATGGCCCGATGAATGGACAACCCCCGGCACAGAATAATCAGTAGTAGGTGGAACGCCCCGATAGATCTTCGGGACGGTTAAATCAAAACAGGTGAGTCGACTCCTCCGACTTACCTGTTTTGATTTAAATAGAGTGGTTATGGGGTTACATAAATACCATCAATGCCAGCGCCATCGGGGGGCACATCACTTGCAGGGGCAGTGATACGGATGTATCGTATCACGGTACCGGCAGGAATGCCGAAATTATCTATGTTGATAGTGATGCCTGAATAAATGTTATTGTTAAGGTAGTCCGCCAAGGGGAATGCGCCATCGATATTACAGTTATCGGCTTCACCAGAACAATCCGCTGTGTTTGCCGGTGTCGTTACAACGTTTACGTTCGTGCCGGGGTTTGGAGAGCCATCTCCCCAATTGAATATTGTATACCAGTTGGAACCGTCACTGACCTCCAGAATGATCCAGTCCATGGCGATATAGCCGCCAAGGTCCTGTTCGTAGTAGATCAGGTCATCTCCTGGGTGTGTTCCTATTGTAATTGGGGAACTCAAGGTGAGGATGAGAGAACCTCCCGAAGGCAGAACATCAATTTGGCTATCTTGTGTTGTGCCGATATTTCCTCCGTTTGATGTGCCGGAAGAGACGAACAAAATATCTGTATCAGTACTGGTATCAACATCAAGAGTTGAATTTATTGAGGCCGTGTTCACGAGATCGCCGGAAGGCGTCCCTATGGCCGTCGCGAAAACAGCGTAGGTTATGGATTCGCCAGCGGGAATGTTAACTACATCAATGATATCGCCTGCTCCGCCGCTTGTCGTGCATGTTGCCAATCCTGTCGCTAAGCAAGTCCAACTGGTGATATTTGCGTTAAGTGTTGGGTTGAAATTATTTGTAAATGTCGCACCAGTGACATTGGATGGCCCTGCATTGGCAACGACGATGGTATATGTTTTCACGGCATTTGGAACATAATGTGATGAATTATCTGTATGGGTGGTGATTTCAAGGTCTGCCGATGAACTCTGGTTGTCATTATCTGTGGCGGAGTTGTTAGCGGGGTTGGTATCTGTGTATCCACTGGGGGCTGTGACTGTTGCCATGTTGGACAGGACCCCACTTGCCGATGATGCGATGCTGGCATTGACTGTATATGTCAACGAACCACTAACAGGAATATCCACGATATCGTTGATACTTCCGCTTCCACTTGCTGTGCAACTTGCACCGGTGGATGCCAAACAGGTCCAAGTTGCAGTTATGGAGGATGAGAATGTATCAGCTACTGTTGCACCGGTCACATTCGCGGGGCCGGCATTGGAGACGATAATGGTGTATGTGACCGATGAGCCGGGTATGTAAGTCGTGACGCCATCATCTTTTGTGATTTGCAAGTCCAAATTGAAGACAGGGGTATCGGGATCGGTCGCAATGTTGTTACTTGAGTTGGTATCTGTATAACCGAGAGGCGCATTTACGGAAGCAGTATTGCTTAAATTTCCTGTTGCATTGGCATCGATATTGGCTAGCACTGTATAGGTAACACTGGCCCCTGATGCAATGTTGACGGTAGTGCTGAGATTTGTGGCGTTACTTACCGTGGGGGTACATGGTGCAACACACCATCCCCAAGTTGTTATTTGAGGTGGTTTGGGACCGTCGCTCACGGTTGCACCGGTCACGTTATTAGGTCCGTTATTGCTGACTACGATAGTGTAGGTGACGGTCGAGCCTACGGTATAGGTTGTGGCCCCGTCTGTTTTTGTGATTCCCAAATCCACAGAAATAGTGGATGGGACATAACTGTCTGTATCTGTCGCTGAGTTATTGTTTGAGTCGGTCTCTACGTAACTGAGAGGCGCATTCACGGAAGCAGAGTTGGTCAAAGTCCCTGTAGCGCTAGGACTGATGTTGGCTCGCACTGTATAGGTAACACTGGCCCCTGATGCAATGTTGACCGTGGTACTAAGATTTGTGGCGCTGCTTACCGTGGGGGTACATGGTGCAACACACCATCCCCAAGTTGTTATTTGAGATGGTTTGGGACCGTCGCTCACGGTTGCACCGGTCACGTTACTAGGTCCGTTATTGCTGACTACGATAGTGTAGGTGATGGTTGAACCATCGGTATAGGTTGTGGCCCCGTCTGTTTTTGTGATTCGTAGGTCAACAGATTTTATGGGAGTAGGTGTTAGTGTAGGTTGTGGAATATAGGGAGATGTTTTAGTAGCAACTGGAAGAGTTGCTGTAATGGTGGTGGTTGCTGAAGTTTGTGTAGGTACTGCTGCTGTTATGGTTGTCTGTGGTGTGATCGGCGCGGCTGAAACAGTGGGCGCAGGTGTGCGGGTATCGAACAATGCGCCCGGGGTTAGAAAGACATTGACCCATACCGGCTGTGTGAGAATGGATGGGTCAAGGGGTTCGATGTAGTTGACAGGTCGGTTCGTGAGGAAGTCACTGTTGGGGTCGAGATTCGACGCCATATTGGTATCCAGCTTCCAGGTAGGGGAGAAGCGGATGGCCCATTGTCCTGCGATGATCACGCATAAGAATCCAAGCAGGAGGATGATCAGGATGATGACCCAATCACGCCGTCGCTGTTTCGGTGGGGCCGTTCTTTCGCTCATCTTATGCGTTTCCGCTTACCGGCAGGCGAATGAAGACTGTCGTACCGGGATTGGTCTCTTCATCGTGGCCGGGACTTTTCAGCCAAATGCGACCGTGGTGGGCATCCATGATGCCGCGTGAGATGGCGAGACCAAGACCGGGTCCGCCTCCCTTGAATTTTGTTTTACCTGAGGAATGCAGGAGCACATCGCCGGTCTGGTAGAACTTTTCAAAGACAAGTTCATGGTCTTGCTGGTCCACGCCGATGCCGGTATCTTTGATCTGGACTTCAACTTCCGATTGACCATTGCCATCGTGAAAGGCATGGCCGCTAATGGCAATGGAACCGCCATCGGGTGTGTATTTGATGGCGTTCATAATGACATGATAAAAGACTTTGTATAGCAAACCTTTGTCGGCTTGAATGGTTGGAAGTTCTGCTATGCCATCGGTGGAGAAGGCGATATTTCTCTCCTTGAGAGATTCACCGAATGCTTTTTGTGCTTTTTCGATTAGATCTATGACTTGAACATCGGAGGGAGAAATATCCAAAAGGTGACTATCTATTCTCGAAGCATCTAGGAGGTTGTCAACAATGTCCACCATGCGTGTTGTGCCATCCATGATGCCCTTGGCGTATTTTTCAAAGGCCTTGTTGTCTTTGGCTTTGAGCTGGACCATTTGTGCATACCCCTGCACAAGAGTCAGAGGGGTACGCAGTTCATGTGCAGAGACTTGAATGAAACGGATCTTGGTACGATCCATTTGTGCGAGAGTCTCGTTGGATTTTTCCAGATCCTGAGTGCGTTGTTGCAGGCTTTCGGCCATTTCGTCGAATGTGTCGGCTAGTTTGCCGATCTCGTCGTTGGTTTTGACGCCAGTGCGTTTGGTCAAGTCACCATCTGCGATGGCGCGCGAAGTTTTTACCAATGAGGAAAGTGGATTGATGATTATGCGGGCAATGAGATAGCCTACCAAGATCACGGCGACCATTGCGGCTGAATATAGGAAGATATAGTTGTTGCGGTTGACTGAACTTTGTTCAACAACGAACTGCATAGGTAGGACAACTGCGAACACGGCGATGCGGTCGTTGGCTATCTTTAGTGGGCCAAACCCATTGCGGTAATAGCGCCCATCCACTTGGAAGTTTTTGCCTTGTACAGAATTATCCTGGTTGATGACTTCGTTGAAGAAATCTGTTCCGATGGAAAGAGTTTGCAGAAGGAGAGGATCTGTAGTGCTGACCCCGAATGTAGATCCAATCGCCTGTCCGTTGTTGGCATAGAAAATAACATCAGAGGATGATGTGGCTTTCAATTCGGGCATCAATGTGTTTAACGATGTGCCTACCATCACCGCACCGACAACATTATTTTCGAAGGCGATGGGAATGGTTGTGAAATAATATTGACGTCCATCCACGGGGTCAGTTGATAAAACGCGTCGAGGGAGACTCTCAGGATTGTTCTCGCCAAGCAGTTCGTTGACCATTGAAAATTTGGTCTGAGCCCCTAGCATGGTGACATCCTGAATTGAATTGTTGGTTTGTTTGATGATGTGAAGCGCTTCACGTCCCTGACCATCAAATAGGATTAGACTTTCGACGTTCAGCCCACCCGCGGCTGGCTTTGCCAGTAATATGATCTTTTCTGTATCCCCATTCTTTAACGCTTCGCCCAGTCCGCGTGTAAAGGCGATGACACGTGCATCCTGGAAATGGTCAATTTCTTTTCGCGCCATGGAATCGGAGACGACGCGTCCTGCCTCGAGCAATTGATTCGAAAGACGTTCTTCAAGAGAATTGGAGACAAGACGTGTAACTACATAAGCGCCTGTCACTGCGACGAGGAGCGTTAATAGCAAATATGGCAGAATGACCTTAAAACGAATGCTCACAAAATACCTTTACCCCTATCTTACAAAGGGGCTCTCTACATTATACGAAAGTTCACTGAAAAATATCACAAATCCCCTAATACTGAAAGATTTTTACAATGCGACTATCTTATGTGTAAAGATTTGGCCCAAAACAGGTCTCTCTGCAAAGAAAAGCCCCGCCCGAATGGGTTGTTTGGTTTCTCGAAGATTCCCTGCGGGAAATATTTGACCTTGGAAAGAAAAAGTCCCACTTGTTGTGAGACTTTTTGTGGGCACTAAGGGACTCGTATCATCCCCCTGTGGGAAACACCTGACCCTGGAAAGAAAAAGCCTCACATTCGTGAGACTTTTTGTGGGCGCTAAAGGACTCGTATCATCCCCATGAGGGAAACACCTGACCCTAGAAAGAAAAAAGCCTCACATTCGTGAGACTTTTTGTGGGCGCTAAGGGACTCGAACCCCTGACCCCTTCTGTGTAAAAGAAGTGCTCTAACCAACTGAGCTAAGCGCCCGCGTCCGCTATTATACATCATGTTACACTTGGGGGGTTGGAGGAAGCATGCGAATTGTTCGATACGAATTAAAAGAAGGAAAGTCAAAACCTAAATACGGATGGTTGTTGGGAGACAAGGTGGGTGAGATCGGAGGCAATATCTTTGGGCGTTACCGTCGTCAAGAAGCCGAAACGCCCCTTGCGGACGTGAACCTGCTTGCCCCCTCGGAGCCGAGCAAAATCGTATGCGTGGGACGCAACTACGTGGAACACGTCAAAGAGATGGGCAATGAACTGCCGAAGGTGCCGCTCATTTTTATGAAGCCACCCTCGTCCATTATCAATCCTAATGATACGATCATTTTGCCGCCGCAATCGGCGCAGGTGGAACACGAAGGTGAATTAGTCATCGTCATTGGCAAACGCGGACGTCACATCACGGCTGAGAAAGCAAAGAATCATATTATTGGTTATACCGTTGGTAATGACGTGACTGCGCGGGACCTGCAAAAAACAGATGACCAGTGGACACGTGCCAAAGGCTTCGATACATTCTGTCCGTTTGGGCCGTGGATCGATACTGAGTTTGACCCCGCTGATGCTGTTGTCACCGTGCGTGTGAATGGACAGATGAGACAGATGGCATCGACACGCGATATGGTGTTTAATGTAGGTGTGTTGGTTGCCTACATTTCATCTGTGATGACACTTGAGCCGGGCGACCTCATTTTTACGGGCACCCCTTCCGGTGTCGGTGTGTTGAAGGATGGCGATGAAGTGTCAGTGGAGATCGAGGGGCTGGGCGAGATCAAGAATAAGGTCAGGGCAGAGAGCCGTTAGGCAATAAAGGAGAGCATGATGCTCATCACGAAAAATTATCGCGTCGATCAGGAAGTCATCACTCGTTTTTTGGATGTGCTTGGCGGTGGGTTGGCAATCCTTTCTGGTAATAAAAATGCGCGGCCAGGTTTTTTCATTGTCTCGCATACTTTCATTCAGGAATTTATTGAAGAGGGGTTCTTCAAAAAAGAGGCGTTACTGATCAAAGCATTGGAAGACAATGGCTTTCCTCTTGATGACGGGCCTGTGGGCTCAATGCTTGTTGAGCAGGTGAAAACTCACGATGCCGCGGAGCATATGCTGAATGCCGCGAAGGGATGGCAAGGTGGGGACGAGGAAGCGCGTGGCGAAGTAGGCTGGGCGGCCAGCGAAGTGACATCCACACTGCGCCAACACCTGGACCGACTCAAGACCCGCGTCTTCCCGTTGTTAGAGCAGAATATCTCGCCTGATGATGAACACAAGATCTCAGAGGGGTTGAACAAGATCGCATTTGAACTTAGCATGAAAGGCGATGCAGACAAGTACATCAAATTGATCGAGTCGTTGGAAGATGAACTAAGCGACTGGAAGTAGATCGTTCACAAAACAAGAGCCTGTAACGGACAAGATACGTCACCCCGACGCGTTTTGTCCGTTTTTAGTTATGATAAAAAGTGACAAATATCCATTGCTCAAAAATTATATATAATTTACAATATCCTTCATTGCAAGGCGATAACGAGAAGACAGTTTCGTTATTCATTGCCGTTTCCTCCCGCTATACAAGTTTTGAAATTACCAACCTGCTTTTTCAATAAAAGAACGTCGACAAACTTTATCTTGGCTTTCCTTAAAACTCCAGACTTCAGTATGGGGTTCTGCGTTGGTACCCGCCTATCGTTACTACGTACAGAGTACGAATCGAGTTCTTTGTGCTGGTGAAGTATTCAAGTTTATCTTTGTTGGAAGACTAATTAAAAATACAAAAGAAAAACTAGCAAGTTTCGCAGAGGATTTTTATGTTTCAACTCAAAAACACCCCCTTCCATGAACGGACGTCCGCGTTGTGCCTGCCGCAGAATTGGCGCAAGTGGGCGGGCTATTATGTTGTCGGTTCGTATGAGCATACGATCGACCGCGAGTATTGGGCGATCCGCAATGCGGCGGCGTTGATCGATGTATCGCCGTTAATGAAATACATTGTCAAAGGGAAAGATGCGGCGGCGTTGTTGCACAAGGTCACCACGCGCGATATTTACAAACTGAAAGTGGGACAAGTCTGTTACACAGGCTGGTGCGATGACGAAGGCAAGATGATCGACGATGGCACTGTTGCACGCCTCGATGAATCGACCTTCCGCCTGACTGCTGCGGAACCGAATCTGCGCTGGCTGATGCTAAACGCAGTCGGGCTCGACGTGCAGTTCGAAGATCAAACTGACAGCGTGGCGTCGCTCAGTTTGCAGGGACCCAACTCACGGGTCATTTTGAATCGCATCTGTGAATCCAATCTCGATGGGCTGAAGTATTTCCGCTTGATGAAGAATAAACTTGGCGGAGTCGAAGTCACCATTTCAAGAACGGGATACACAGGCGATCTCGGTTATGAGATCTGGATGGACGCGAAGGATGGCGTCAAAGTATGGGATGCTATCATGGAAGCGGGACATGATTACGGGATTTTGCCCGTGGGTATTCTCGCGCTCGATATGGCGCGCGTGGAGGCGGGACTGTTCATGCTCGACGTGGATTACACCTCCGCGGGGCACGCGTGGATCGAAGCGCAAAAGTCGTCGCCGTTTGAGTTGGGACTCGATTGGACGGTGGCTCTCGATAAGCCTGGTTATTTCGTTGGGCGTAAGGCATTGGAAAAAGAAAAACGTGAAGGCTCAGCATGGAAGATGGTGGGCATCGAGATCGATTGGGTTGGCATGGAGCAGTTGTATGCCGAGGTTGGTTTGCCGCCGCAAGTGCCTGGGTCTGCGATCCGTGCAAGTATGCCGATTCTGGTTGGCAATGTGCAGGTTGGTTACGCGTCAACGGCAAGTTGGTCGCCGTTGTTGAAGAAGTACATTGCGCTCGCACATTTGCAGAGACCGTATTATGAACTTGGCACGGATGTGCGAATGGAAATTACGGTGGAACATCATCGCAAGTATGCGCCTGCCCGCGTTGTTAAACTTCCATTCTACGAACCCGAATGGAAAAAACGTTAGCACGTTCAAACGTTGGAACGTTCAAACCTAAAAACGTGTAAACGGAGAAACTATGACACAAAATTATGACGCAATCATCATCGGCGGTGGGCACAACGGACTCGTTGCCGCCGCGTATCTGGCGAGAGCAGGACGAAAAGTTGTTGTGCTTGAGCGCAGGGAATTGGTCGGTGGGGCGACCATTACCGAAGAAATTATTCCAGGATTCAAGTTTACAGAATTCTCGTATGTGGTCAGTTTGTTGCGGCCTGAGATTCTCCGCGATTTGAAACTGCCGCAACACGGGTTGAAAATCCTGCCGTTGCCGAGCACCTTCACGCCCACAGGCACAGGCGATTACATCGCAGGTTGGGATGATCACGATACGACGCGCCGCGAAATTTATCGTCATTCGCCCAAGGATGCCGAAGCCTACGATGAATATTCCCGCCGCATGGCGCGCCTGGCAAAAGCCATCAAGCCGATTCTGAGTATTCTGCCTCCTGACCCAACCTCGTTGCATCCAAAAGATTTGATGGGCTTGATGAAGCTCGGTCAATTCGCTTCGACATTAACCGAAAAAGAATTGTATGGTCTCGCAAAGATCATGACCCAATCCGCGGCGGACATGCTCGAAGAATGGTTCGAGACTCCCGCGTTGCTCGGGACAAAGTCCGCGAGCGGGATCATCGGCACGTTCCTTGGTCCGCGTTCGCCGAGCACGGCGTATGTGTTGTTGCATCACTACATGGGCGAGATTGACGGCGCGTTCCGTGCGTGGGGTTTTGCCAAAGGTGGTACAGGCGGAATCGCCGAAGCCATCGCGAGTTCGGCGAGAGCGTTTGGGGCTGAGATCAGGCTCAACGCAACCGCGAAACAGGTCATCGTCAAGAATGGACGCGCTGTTGGAGTGGCGCTCGAAAACGGAGATGAAGTCTACGGCAAGGCAGTCCTTTCGTCTGCCGATCCGTTCGTCACGTTCTTGAAACTCGTCGAGCAAAAATATCTGCCCGATGATCTTATCCATTCGATCAAGAAATTCCGCACACGTGGTTCGTCGGGCAAGGTCAATATCGCGTTGAGCGAACTGCCGAACTTCACCGCACTGCCTGGCGAGAACGCGTTGCACAACGGCGCGATCTCGATCAGCCCGAGCATTGATTACATCGAGCGCGCCTACGACGATGCGAAGTATGGGCGCTTTGCGAAGGAGCCGTACATCGACATGATCGTGCCGTCGAAGATCGACCCCGATATGGCGCCGCCCGGAAAACATGTGATGTCGTGTTTTGTGCAATATGCGCCGTATGATATCGAAGGCGGCTGGGACGATGCCAAGCGCGAAGCCTTCGGTGAAACGGTCATCTCGACCATCGAGAAACACGCGCCGAACATCCGCCGTGCCATCATCGGCAAACAGGTCATTACGCCCCTCGATATCGAACGGATCGCAGGCATCACGGGTGGCAACATCTTCCATGGCGAACTGCTGTTGCATCAACTCTTCTTCATGCGCCCCGCCACCAAATGGTCAAGCTTCCGCACGCCCATCAATGGCTATTATCTCGCTGGCTCAGGCGCACATCCTGGCGGCGGCATCATGGGCGCGCCTGGCAAGTTGGCGGCAGAGATCGCGTTGAAGGATGGAATTTAATGACGATAGACCGTGGACTATGGACGATGGAAAATGGTCAATGGTCTATGGTCTATCGTCCGACAAAGAGCCGCTTCGTTCTTAACGGATGTTTGATTCTGTCCGAGGAAGTTTAGTTTACGCTTTGAGTTGAGTGAAACGAATTTATGCAAATGAAAAGAGTCTTAGCTGTGAGTTTGTGGTGTTTGATAATTGTCGCTTGCGCAAATCAGCAAGTGGTATTTACAGCAACCCCTTTGCCAACTTTTGCTGAGCCAGAATTAACTACAGAGCACATTTCTGGATGGATTGCTTATAGTGTTTTAGTAAGCCGTGAACCATTTGTGACTCAGATATTTCTAAAGAATCTGGAGACAGATGAGACCAGACAACTTACAAATTCTGGAAATAATAGCTGGGCAAGATGGTCTCCCGATGGCACGCAAATCATGTATGTGTCGTGGACAAAGGAAAATCTTTTTGACATATACATCATGGATAAAGGTGGCGGTAATCAAAGACCAATCATCTCTACTCCTGCTAACGAACTTGTGCCCGACTGGTCGCCTGATGGAAGAAAAATTGCTTATGTAGTTTCAGATGAGGATAGTATCTCAAATATTTATGTGTTTGATTTGCAGACAATGAAAACTATGCAAATAACAAGCGATACGCTGGGCGGATTTGCACCTAAATGGTCACCAAATGGTAGCGAGCTCTCCTTTGTTTCGAATTCTTCAGAAAATAAACGAGATGGAAGATCGCAGGTGTTTATCATGAACGCAGACGGTTCAGACGTGAGACAAATGACCCCTTATGATCTTGACCATTTTGAAGATAGCCCTGTTTGGTGCCCTGATTCATCTTGTATCATTTTTATGCGCTTTATTGGTCCTCCAAAATTAATGTTCCTTGACTTGGCAAGCGGAGAAGTAACTCAATTCATTCCAAATGTATTTGATGATGAAATTATGGAAACAGGTCTTGCGCGTTCGTCTTCAAGAGGATACATAACATTTATCGCTGGCGAAACATATTATGCAATGGACGTAAATACAAAAAGGATATATTCATTGGGCGTGAAAAATGCCTATGATCTAGCTTTATATCCGTAAGGAGAATGAATGCAAAACTACGATTACATCATCATCGGCGCAGGACATAACGGCTTGGTTGCCGCGGCGTATCTTGCAAAGAAAGGCAAGAAGGTTCTCGTCCTTGAACGGCGGGACATCGTCGGCGGGCAGGTTGTCACCGAATCTTTCGGCGACGGCTTCACCGTTGACTCGCTCCACGCGGGCGGGATGTTACGTCCTGACATCGTCAAGGATTTGAAACTCTCGCTTCCTGCGGTCACTGAGAGAAAGCCTTTTATTTCTCTTCAAGCGGATGGGGATCACCTCGTCCTTGACCCTGATCCTGTCAAAGCGGCAGAGTCTATCAAACGCTTCTCCGAAAAGGATGCAGCGAACTGGCAACCGTTCCTCGATTTCATGGAGAAAGCTTCGCGTTTCATCCATCTTGCCAACGAAACCATCATGCCGCGCCTGCCGAAGAACTTCAGTTTCGACGAAGGCCTCGGTCTCGCAGAACTTGGTCTCGATCTCCGCCTGATGGGTGGCAAGGATATGATGCGTGTCATCCGTGGCATTCCCATGACCGCCGAAGAATTCGTGGACGAATGGTTCGAGTCCGATGTGGTCAAGGCGGCGGTGGCGTCACTTGGAATCCACGGCTTCACGCTTGGTCCGATGGGCGCAGGGACAGGCTACACTCTTATGCATAACTGGGCGAACCGTGGTGGCATGTCGCACGTTTCTGTTGAAGGCGGAATCGGAAAGGTAACTGAAGCACTTGCAAACGCAGTGAAGTCATTTGGTGGTGAAATCCGCACAGGGGCAGAAGTAGAACGCATACAGGTAGACACATTTACCTGTAAAGGCGTTGTGTTGAAGAACGGCGAAGAGATTTCCGCGGACAACATCATCTCCGCCGTTGACCCGAAGCAGACATTCTTGTCTCTTGTTGGCGCAGTCAACCTCCCGCCTGAATTTGTGTGGAATGTCCAATCCATCAAAATGCGTGGCTCGGTGGCCAAAATCCATTTGCTGACGGATGGCAAACACGGCATCCCTGATGGGACAGTTGCTTTGGCTCCTTCTATTAAGTATCTTGAGAAAGCCTACGATGCGGCGAAGTATCATAGTATTTCTGAAAAACCGTATCTCGAAGTCACAACTTCGGGGAATGTGGTTTCCATCCATTTTCAATTTGCGTCGTACGAACTGAAGAATGACAGTTGGCAGGTTGCAGGTTCAAAAGTTGAAAAGTTGGCAATTGATACACTCGCGGAATATTTCGTAAATCTAAAATCATCAATCGTAAATCGTAAATCTCTCACGCCTCTTGACCTCGAACAAACCTATGGTCTCACCGAAGGTGACCTCAACCACGGTCAACTCATGCTCGATCAATTCATGTTCATGCGTCCGATCCCTGGCTGGTCGAATCACAAGACCCCGCTCGATAATCTCTATCTCTGCGGAAGCGGAGTCCACGGCGGAGGGGGAGTCAGTGGTACGGCGGGACGAAATGTAGTAAAGGTGTTGAAGTAGTTCCGATGCTTGTAAATCTGTTCGCTCAAGCAAAACGCAGTGCAGTTCCTGAAGTTCTTGTAGATCGCATCAGGTAACCTCTCGGCGCGGAACGTTTCCGTGACCGAGTCAAATAACCGCGGGTATCTTTTGATACCCGTGGTTATTTTTTTTATCCAACCTTTTTATGAATAAGGAGAATCTTATGGCAACTTATTTCAAAACCGCAGATACCTATGTCGCAGGCTCGATGACCCTTCCGCAGGAATACTACACTTCCCATGATGTATTCCAGCGGGAAAAAGAACGCATCTTCAAGCATGGCTGGATGTGTGTTGGGCATCAGAGCCGCATCGCTCATGTGGGTGAATATTTTCTGGCAAGTGTTTTTGATGAAAGCATCATCGTCTTGCGCGATAAACAGGATAATATCCGCGCTTTTTATAATGTCTGTCGTCATCGCGGTACACGTATCTGCGAAGAGAACGAGGGACAGTTCAAAGGCAGTATCCAATGTTCGTATCACGCCTGGACCTATGGTTTGGACGGCACACTCATCGGCGCGCCGTTCATGAAGGAAGTGGAAGGCTTTCGTTGGGAAGAATTCCCATTGCGCTCGGTACACGTCCACGTGTGGGAAGGGTTCATCTTTATCAACCTGAGCATGGATACGCCCGAGCCTTTTGAAACGATGTACGAACCCATGCTGAACCGTCTTACACGTTGGAACGTCGGCGGCCTCAAAGTCCATACCCGCCATGTATATGAAGCCGCCTCCAATTGGAAGTATGTCTTTCAAAATTTCAATGAGTGTTATCACTGCCCGACCATTCATCCCATGCTGAACAAATATACGAACTACACCAGCGCCGAGAACGATCTCTTCGACGGCTCAATGCTTGGCGGATTTATGAATATCACCGGTGGTGACAGCATGACCATGTCTGGAAGGCTATGTGGCTTGCCGTTGGGCGATCTCAGTTCAGGTATCGAGAAGCGCGGATTTTATTACACCATGTTGCCTAATCTGTTGATCAATATTCATCCCGATTATTTGATGTATCACATGCTTCTGCCTGTTGCGCCGGGTCACACCACCATTGTCAGCGAGTGGCTATTCAACCCAGAGTCGTTTGGCTTGCCGGATTTTCGTCCGCAAGAAGCTGTTGATTTTTGGCATGAGACCAACCTACAGGATTGGCAAGTCTGCGAGTTAAGTCAGCAAGGCGTAACTTCACAAGGATACACGCCCGGCTGGTACAGTCCGCGTGAAAGTTTGCTCGCTGCCTTCGATCGCGAATATCTGCGCATCATGGAGTGACTTTCCTAAAGAGTGAAATAACTTGCAGGTCACGCTTGGTGGTTGAGTAGGATGAAGTCCGTATCAAAACCAAACGTGACCTGCTTTGTTATAACGTCCCAGTCAATTCGATGGCACGTGGGTCACGCCCGAAAGCGAGACGTTTTGCCCAAGTACTGGGAAAGGTTTGCAGATCAGACTTTCCCATTCGGCTGGGGTTTTTCATTTGCCAACCCGACTCTCGCATCACTTCTTGAATTCGGTCTGCTCCGGCTTCGAGAGCCGTTCCCGCCTCTGACAGCGCTCCACCGTTCAGCCGAATCGTTATCGCTGTGTTAGGGCATGCAATGGACTTCAACCCGCACGTCAACCCTGAGTCACCGTTCAGTAAACTTTCCAGCAGGCTTCCCCACGGGAAGTTGATGGTGATATGTGAAATCAATCCATTCAGTTCGTGTGGCAGGTTTTGTGCATTGGCAATAACGAAGAGCAGATTTGATATTTTGGCGCGAGAATATTCATGCAAATTCTCACGGCACGAGTCCACGCCGATAACGAAGTGACAGGGAAAGGTTCGGGCGTGATGAAAGGCAAATTTGCCATCACCAGTTCCGAGGTCCAGAATGACGCGCTGATGATTTGTGAGTCGTGCATGCAGTTTGTTTAAATCCAAAGTGCAGGGCTTTTTGCCCTGAATTGTTTCCATTTGAAACCTCCGATTTGTGATTTAGTGGGAAGACAAATCGGAGCAGGGCGGGGCACGCGCCTTGGACTTAAACGAAAATAGATGGCAGCTATGTCAGGCACCATCGAGATCGTCGGGTGTAGGTTTTTTACGGGTTACGGGGAATGCAAAACAACCCCAATAATTTTGGGGGCGCGTGTATTTTGCGTGGGTATTAAATTAGCAAGGGGGTCTTGCTGTGTTCATGATGACAAAATTGTAGCATGGGCAATGTGGCGTGTATATTAGAGTTTGGTATGTATTGGGCAGGGATGCAGTAGGGGCGCAGCACTGCTGCGCCCCTACGTAAAATTATTATTCCGCCAATTTGATCGCGACTTCGATCTGCCATTTCGATTTGCGCGGTTCGATCTTTGGATCGGTCAGAAAGGTCTCGTAGCGTCCGCGGAAGTTATCACCCTCATCGGTATCCCAGCGGTCAAGGTCCAGACCTTGAGCACGCACCCATTCGATCAACGCGCGATTGCCGGAGATGCCGCCACCGGAATAGATGAGGTGAGCGTATTGTCCGGCGGGTATGAAATCCGCCTTGACGTTCCCATCATTGGGCAGCGCCTTTTTTACAGGAATACAATATGAGAGATCCATGAAGCCGCTCATATCGATGACGTGATAGCGCAGAAAGGAGGGGCCTGCAGTTTTGATCTTCTTTTCTTCGAACCAATTATTCAACTGACTTGCGTTTCTCCTGATTTCCTTCGACATGCCCTTGAATGGCGCAATAAATCGAATGCCCATATAGGTGATCTTCGAACGTTTTCAATTTTGGGTTTTCTAATGGTTATCACTGGAAATCCTTTTCTATTACGCAATCAAGATGAGTTTTATGCAATCGGATGCCTTTTTCCATATTCGTTCGTCATTTGATACTGATATGCCAGTCGCAATACAGTGATTTCATCCCAGGGTTTGCCCACAATCTGTAGACCCAATGGGAGACCTTTTGCATCAAAACCGCATGGAATGCTTACAGCGGGCAATCCATAGTAATTTGCAAATGCAGTATTTTCAGGTGACAGCGTCTGCTCATTGGACTTGGCGTTCTTGATGAGCGGAACAGTAGTTGTACAGGTGGGTAGCAACAAAACATCAATATTCTTGAACGATTGTTCAGCGATGGACTTCCTATCGGCCTCAATATTCTTTATGCCCTTGCTTGGGTCACCAAATGGGGCAAGAGTGTTGATTGTATTATGACCTAATGCACGAATTGCTTCAACAGCTTTTTCGAATGTTGCAAGTACCTCCTGCCCTGCCTTGACATTCTCAGCTACGCCGATTCGTAATTCAGTATTGACTGCCAACCCATCAAAAAAGTCAACATTTTTTGTGTTTTCATTTCGTTCAGCAAGGACATTCAGTACAAGCGCCGTATCTTCAATGTTGCGCGTGGTAATAGCGGGATGCGACAGCCACAAGATCATCTCATCTGCCTTTTCCCCTGCAAGGATTCCTTCGCCGTTTAGAAGACCATATGTGCCTTTAAAACCGGTTACGCCACAAACGGAGGCCGGTAAACGGCAGGAGCCAACTGCATCCGTATCAAGTGTGGCAAAGCACATGCCACTGGAAACAGCAACCGCAGATCCGCTGGACGAGCCGCCGGGAATGTAATCAGAATTCCATGGGTTCTTTGCAGGCCCATAGTGACTCACAAGCCCGGTGGTGCCCATGCCCAGTTGATGCATATTCATTTTCCCGATGATGATCGCTCCTGCATCTTTTAATTTGGTTACTGCGACAGCGTCTTTTGCGGGTATACGGTCTTTAAAATACTTAAACGCAGCGGTTGTTCTGATGCCAGCCGTGTCATAAAAATCCTTGATGCCAACCGGGATACCGTGCAATGGACCCCGCCATTTGCCGGATTTTATTTCGACTTCGGCAAGTTTGGCTTGTTCCCGCGCCTGATCCCCCAACACGGTAATAAATGCATTCAACCTGGGGTTGAGAGTGTTTATTCGCTCAAGGCAGGAGTTTACAATTTCCACCGGCGAAACTTGTTGTTCACGAATCAGTTTGCTTAACTCATTAATGCTCAAGTAATAAGAATTTACATTCATGATGGTTTGTTTCCTACTTGAACAACCAGACAATTTCCCATTTTGCATCGGGACCCGGGCCTGTGTACCAAATCTCGCGCGGTGACCCGACCATTTTAAAGCCATTCTTTTGGATCCAATCCGCACCGGCATCATAAGCAGCCAACAGTTCGGGATAGTGGCATTGGTCTCCGGTGATGAGGACAGACGCACCTTTCCCACCTTCCAGCTGCTTCACTTCGATGTGACCTTTGCCTTCCACCTTACCATTCACTGCAATACAAATCTCGACGGGACCATCTTCGGTTTCACTGACAGGCCCATGATAAATGCCGAATGGTGCTCCCATCGGCTGTGCGCCTTGTTCATTTACAAGTCCGAACAACTCTCCAGCATCCAGTTCCTCCTGTTTGCCCAGACCATCTACAGTGTGGTGACGTGTGATGCTGATAACCTGCTGGGTTGGGATATCTTTTACAACGACTTCAAGATTCATTTTATTTGCCTCCGGTCTTAATTGTTTTGAAAATTCACGAGCCTGCCTGCGAATCTGCTCAAGTTGTCGTTCCCGCATTGCGAGGTGTTGACGAATCAACAACTCGATCTGTGCTTGCGAAACAGGCAACATCACCAATGCCCGCCGAATATCGGCAAGAGGCATATCCATATCACGCATGCTCCGGATCATGCGCGCTGTTCGGACCTGGTCAATGCTGTAGTAGCGGTACCCAGTTTGCGGGTCAATGTGAAGCGGTTGTAGAATCTCCAGCTGGTCATACAATCGCAGCGCCTTGACCGAAAGCCGGGTCATGTTGGCGAAGGTCCCAATGGAAAGCAGGTCTTTTGGCTCACTCATTGCAGCAGTATACAGTCTCCACAAAGGGGAGAGTCAAGGGTAATAAAATAGCAAACCGATTTGGTTTGCTGTTTTACTTGCTTCTATTTGAACATCCAGACGATTTCCATTCGAATTTCTGGGCCTTCCATCTTTGGCTTCCCTACGGGTGGGTTGTGCCAAACCTCGTGTGGAGGCTCAGCCATTTCATATCCGTTCTTTTGGATCCAATCCGCGGCCGCATCATATGCGCCGAGGATGGCAGGAAAGTCGCATTGTGCGCCGACCATCATTACGGTTGCGGCGTTGCCACCCGGCAGAGTTTTTACGGTTACATCTCCCTTTGCCTTGATCTTTCCATCGACTGGCAAACAGATCTCGATCGGGCCGTCCTGCTGTTCATTGACCTGACCGTGGAAAATGCCGAAGGGCGAATCTGACGACTCCACATGCTGGTCATCCAATAATTGTTGAAATGTATCCAGCGATTGTTTGATGACCATGTCGAGCTTATCCACTTTGACATGGCTTGTTATGCTAAGCACCTGTTGCGCTTTAAGTTCTTTGATCTCTACTTTCAGACTCATAGGTTGTACCTCCTGATGGATTAGTTGAACGAGTTGGTGAACCTGCCCACGGATCTGTTCCACCTGTCTTTCGCGCATTTCGACATATTCCTTCACCAATGATTCAGTTTCAAGCGGAGAAGCGGCGTCTGCAGACACCGAATCAAGCACTTGGCGAATCGTGGCGAGCGGCATGTCCATTTCACGCATGACCCGGATCATGCGTGCGCTCGGGAGTTGGTCAACCCCGTAGTAGCGGTATCCAGTTTGGGGGTCGGTGTGATGCGGCTGTAGAATGCCTAACTGATCGTACAATCGCAAGGCCTTGAACGAGAGTCCGGTCAAATTGGCAAAGCCGCCGATGGAGAAGAGTTCCTTTGGTTGATTCATATCGGCAGTATACAATCTTCCCATGGGGTAGAGTCAAGAGCGAAATAAATCTATTTAGGCTTTGGATATTTGTTTTATGAATGTGGCTGATGCAACCACCAGAGGGAAGTCCCTTGCACGGCCAGTGCGACCATGATGGCACTAATGAATGCTACCGCAATCCCTGTTCGTTCGAGTAGCAAGTTCAAGGTCAAGAAGAAACCTGCAAAAGCAAAGAGACCGTATAACAGTCCGCGCAATACATGTGCGGCGGCGGCAGAGCCTTGATGACGATGAGCAAAGACCGTCAGAATGGACACGTACAGTGGAATGGTGGTCAACAGCCCGGTCAGGTGTGGACCAATGAATGGTGCGATGCCTGTTATCAATAAAATGAAACTCGTCCCGATCAAGATGCGCAAGGGAATATCCCAGACCCCTGGTTGAGCATCTGTTTCTTCTACGATATCGTTGGGGATCAATCGCAATGCGGCAAGTATTGCAACACAGACGATAAAGAACATCGGTCTTAAAGGAAAGGTGAAGTTTTGTAGTATTGCTGTACAAGCCGTGAAGACCATCAGACTTCCTATGATCGAAACTTGCCAGCGAAAACGATTCGCCAGCCATACATAAGAAAGCGAATAGAGCACGAGCGAGATTCCCCCGCTGATAACGCCCAGTGTGGCGTTTGTGGCGAAAGTTGTGTCGTGACTAAGGGCAAGGAAGAACACCACCGGCCCCGATGTGAGTGGCAGGCCAACGATCCAGCCGCTGACGGCCGGTCCCCATTTACGGCCGGCCAGGCTGGCAGAACCGATAATGAGGGGAGCAAGGATCAACTTCAGAATGAATATGTTCATGAGCCGCTTATTATATATCCCCACAGATTTGATTGATCGGCGTGTTATATTTTCAGCATGAATTTTTCTAAAACCCGTATGACCATACTGCTGAGCAGTGTTCTGTTGATTGTGATACTTATTCAAGTTTTGTATGACCCTATTGCATCTGCAAGACATACGCTGAAGGTTGCCAGCGTCCGTGCTGAGTTGCCACGGGCGCGTGCTCAATGGGATGCGTTGGGAATTAAAAACTACACATTCGAGATTCAGGGTGATGGTCGTTCGATCTGTAGGCCATATGCGACCATTGAAGTCCGTGAAGGAGTTGTAGTGAAGGTGGAAACAAAAGATCCTGTAGCGATCTTGTCTCCTGAATATTGGGCTGATCCCAGTTGGGGCGAAGAAGTTTTTTTATGCAGTTATTCCCACTATACAATGCCGCAGATCTTTGACTTGGTTGATATCACATTGAGAAACTTCCCATCATCCATCATGCAGGCAGAGTTTGATCCGCTATACGGATTTGTGTCTCACTTTAAGTTTGGTATTTATGTTGGCTATGGATTGGCAAGACCCAGGCTCAACGACTGTTGCAATGAATTTCAAATTTCAAAGTTTCAGCCGTTGAGCCCGTAGATATTGATATATTTATTTTGTCACGGTCAGGACTACGCCATTCTGTGACGGATCATGCAGAAACAGACCCGCCTCGGTCATATTCGACGGGATGCCTGCTTCATCGATCCGGGCCACTACCTCATCGTAAGCCTTTTGATCTGGTAACTCGATCGTGAAATAGCGCAGGCCCACTGCATCAGCAGGCGGAGGCGGAGCGCCTGCACCCTGCCAGGTGTTCAGGCCAAGATGATGGTGATACCCGCCCGCAGACACAAATCCCATTTGGAATTCTTTTGCAATGCCCATGATATCGAAGCCGATAATGCCGTGGTAAAAATCGACGGCTTCTGCTACATCACGCACATGCAAGTGGACATGTCCCACGCGCGTTTCAAGTGGAATGGGCACATCCAACTTGTCATCCTCCTGGATGTGGCTGAATAATTCTTCTACATCCAGCGCCTCACGGCCATTGCTCCACGAACCATCCTTGCGATAGGATTCGTATTTGCCGTTGGCAAACTTCCATGTGCCATCTTCCGGTGACTCGCAATACAACTCAATTCCATTCCCTTCAAGGTCATCGAGGTAGGTGGTCTTGGTCATGATGTGGTCCGTGGGGGAGTTGGGATATTTGATGGCAAACAGACGCGCCATCGCGATCGCCAACTCACGTTTGTTTGGGAAAACATACGCTACATGATACAAACCCGTTACACCACGATATTTCTTCAAGTTGGGTTGTTCGGTCAGTAACAATAAGTCCTTGCCGCCTGCACCGAGCCCTGCCTTGTTCCCTTCGCGCCAGTGGAGTTTGAATCCCATGGCCTGCTGATAGAACATGATCTGGTTCTCAAGGTTTGCCACCGTGAGGGAAATATGTCCCATCAAGGTTTTGGGGTGGATCGAAAACTCGGTTTTTGTTTCTGAATTGGGCAATAGACTCATTCAATAGCTCCTGCCGTTTGTTGCGGCATTACTTGATTTGTCACTTTGACAAACCGTCTCTACATTTTCTTTCGGTTATGGCGCGGCCTTCACCAGAGTTTCGCGCTGACTGGACAAGAAATCGGCGACGCTGATCGGTTTACGTCCGGTCAATTCTTCGACCGTATTGGTTGCGATGCTGAATTTGCCTT
The DNA here is from genome assembly GCA_016721115.1 of Candidatus Defluviilinea proxima. NCBI lineage: Bacteria > Bacillati > Chloroflexota > Anaerolineae > Anaerolineales > Candidatus Villigracilaceae > Candidatus Defluviilinea > Candidatus Defluviilinea proxima. The sequence continues at coordinate 645,183 of JADKIW010000001.1, read as the reverse complement.
GCGCGATGGCAGCGTCAAATGACGAGTAAGCCTCGGCAAGTGGGCGAGGAAGCCCGCCAGCCGTCATGTTTTTAATGAGATCTTCCAATGCCACCGGAACATAGGTAATTTCTTTTCCAGTGAGTTTGCTGGCAATGGATGCTATATCATATTGCGAGACAGCTTCAGGTCCGGTGATATCCAGCGTCTGACGCCCATCAAAGGACGATGTCAACGCTGAGAACGCGGCTTGAGCCACATCTTCTCGTGAGATGTACGCGGCTTTCTCTTCACCGATGGCATTGATCAACTTACCAGACTGAGCGGCCCGAGCCACAGACATCAACAAAACTTCCATGTAGATGTTCTCGCGTAATGATGTCCATCCCATTTTGCTCTCTGCCAACGCTTCCTCTGTGCCGCGATGGTCGGGGGCAACGAAGGCTGGTGAATCAGGCCCGGGATTGATAATGGATGTGTACACGACGTGACTTACCCCTGCCTGTTCAGCCGCCTTGATGGCGTTACGGTGCTGATTGAGACGGCGGCCCGGCACATCCACAGCATCTGTGCTGATGAGTAACAGCCTGTCAACGCCTTGAAATGCCTGGGACAAAGAATTCAAGTCTTCAAAATCGGCCTGACGTATGGTTGCGCCGCGCTTACTGAGATCGGCAAGTTTCTCCGGCGTACGAGTGGCGGCGATAACCGTTCCTTTATAGGTATCCAGCAATAATTCCACAACTCGACGCCCCAGGTGACCGGAAGCCCCTGTGACGAGTAAAGTTTTCTTTTGATTCGATGACATCCAAGTCTCCTAAAACAGAAATTTTAAAAACCAAGCGATTCTTTTACGATGATCATTGTAATACGATCGGGACGAATTTCTTTGTTAACGATCAACACCTTGCTGACATTTGTGCTGACCTTGTACAGGTCTTGCATGTGTTGTTCTTCCAACGGAACGATGTAGTCGTAAATACGGCTCATTCCTTCGTTAAAGTCCTTGACGATTTTCTGGGCGCCGATCACCCAGATCACCTTGCCTGCCCCCGAAGCATAGGGGCCTAACTGACTGCCCGTGTTCGATGCGATCAACACGTGTCCATCCTCCGTTACAGCATGGACACTACCTGCGGCAAAATCTGGTGCGCCGCCCAGCTTGCGGATCTCGCGTCCCTGCGTTGCGCGATCCATGGCGAACATCTTCGGGCGCAGAGCATTGTACTTTCCTGATTGATCAACTTCATCTTTAATGCCAAGCGTTTCCAGTGTTACAGATGCGCCGAGGAAAACTTCTGCCCCATCGGGGACCAGTTCAAAAAAGAGGCGTTTGGCTTCCTCGCCGTTTTCAGCGACAAGTGTGTGAATGCCATTGGCTTCCAATGCTTGGGCTGTGCGTTCGATCTGGTCGTCGCTGGCGGGCGAACTAAACTTCGTATTCTGTACGGTTAACATAAATTGATTCCTTGTTTAGCTGAGAATTTTCAATGCACTACCCCAATTTGTACCGAGGGTGCCTTGTAGAACGATGTGTAGGAGTTGCATGCCTTCGATCTGGCGGGCGCGGCTCAATGGACCAGCGTCCACGGCGCGCATACCACCATCGGTCACGATCTGCGCGACCTTGGCTTTGGCGTCCACATCGTCGCCGGCGATAAAGACATCGAGTGGCTGACCAGCCACCTGTCCAGAAAGAAGCGTGCCTGCATATGTCGTGTTGAAAGCCTTTACTACTTTCGCACCGTTTGCAATTGCCTTTGCCAGATCTTCCGCAGAAGATGAATCGGGCGCAGTGGCGAGACCGTCATAAGTCGAATTCAGTGGGTTGGCAATGTCCACCACGACCTTGCCTGCAAGTTTGGAGCCGAGCTGTTTTGCCAGATCGATATTTGTGCCATACCACACAGCAAATACCACGACATCACCAAGTTCAACATTGCCGATGCTGGCGGTTGAAACTTTCGCACCATTCTTTGCTGATGACCGTACATCGGATGCGGTCTTTTCTGCCACTTCGGGATTTGCATCCACAAATGTGACCGAGTGCCCACCCGCGACCGCACGTGTTCCAATACCGCGCCCCATGTTGCCTGATCCAATAATTGTTACGTTCATTTTATATTTCTCCTTGAAATTGATTTATGAAAAAAGTGTCCAGCGCCCGATGATTACGAACACAGCGAGTGCAAGCAATACGATGTTGACAGGAATTACATTGAATTCCTTCTTGGGCAAATGCACGCTAAAGATTGCCAGTAGTTGAATAACCGTCAAACCAACTGCGGCGATGACTGTTAGCCACGGCAGGATGCCGGTAACGAGGGGGAGGATCAGCCCAAGTGCGCCAAGCAGTTCTGATATCCCAACGAAGCGGATGTAACCATCCTGTTTATCATGTGCCCAGGTCATCTGTGGGTTCGTGCGTACATTGGCGGGTTGAAAAGTCTTCATACTGCCCGCCATCAAATACATGGCGGCTAATAATCCTTGTGCGATCCATAATGCGATGTTCATCTTGACTCTCCTTGGGAGTGATGATAATATACAGTTGTGCTCTAAACAACAGATGTTGTGTAGTGTATCAATCTTTCCATGAAAGTCAACCAACAAAGACTTTGATCTGTTGGATAAACAACACTGGAGTGAAAATGTTGTCTAACCTGAAAGAAGAAAAGCTCGATCCTCGCGTCAAACGGACCCGAAACCTGATCCTGTCATCCTTTGAGTCTCTCCTCGCTGAAAAAGGATTCGAAGCTATTTCCGTGCAAGATGTGACCGACAAAGCTGAGATCAACCGTGCCACGTTCTATGCACACTTCCCCGATAAATATGCCTTGCTCGATTATTCCATCAGCGAGATGTTCACACATGAGATCGAGAAGCGCACGCTGAACGCCTGTCACTACACCCCCGACAATTTACGGAACCTGATCCTGGCTGTGTGTGAATTTCTTTCCAAGACTCACAGAGAATGCGCACAGCCGCATCAACAATTTGAATCGTTGATCGAAGGCACGATCAAAAAACAGATCTTTGATTTGTTAACCTATTGGTTGGTTCAAACAAAATCAAAAATCTCCAGCGATATTCCTGCCACCGTGGCAACATGGGCGATCTATGGTTTGGCATCTCACTATAGCCATATGAAAAAACGTCCCACTCTTGAGAAATTTGTAGACGATGCATTTCCGTTGGTAGCGGTCAATTTGGAACAATTTGCGTAGCAAGCAAACTTCCGAAGCGCCAAAGAACGGCGAGACTTCGGAAGTTTTTATTTCACCTGTTTGACAGCCCCTTATTCCCGGTTATAATTCAGTCACTGAATTTTGAACCTATGGAATCAACCAACGACGAACTCCGCGAGCTTACCCTGCTCGAAAAAATCGAAAATGATCCCGATGTAAATCAATCTGTTTTGGCTACGCAACTTGGTGTGGCGGTGGGAACAGTCAATTGGCATCTCAAGCGTCTCATTGCGAAAGGCTATGTCAAAGCCATGCGCGCTGAGCGCAAGAAGTTGCGCTACATCATCACCCCCGAAGGCATTGCCCTGCGGGCTCGCCTGGCAGTTGATTACGTCGAGCGCTCTTTTTCTATTTATCGTAAAACTCGTCAGCGTGTGAAAGATCATCTCACCAAAGTGCAGGACGCAGGCTACAACCAGGTCCGCATTACTGGTAAAGGCGATGTGGTGGATATTTGTCGCCTGACCTGTATTGAACAGGGTGTTGCCGTTGTAAATGATAAGAATGTCCCCGTCCTGCAAGTGGATGGGTTCAAAGTGCAATTACGGATGGAGGATTCAGTATGACAGACCGCCATATCCTTGTTACAGGAGGCGCCGGGTACATCGGCTCACTCTTGACCTCGGAACTGCTCCGCCTTAACTACCGGGTCACTGTCCTTGACTCTCTCCTCTTCGGCGGAGAGTCGCTGGTGCCTTTTTTGCATCATCCCAACTTTAATTTCGTCAAAGCGGATGTGACCGAACCGCGCGCGATCAAAGACTCGCTCAAAGACCAGTGGCAAAAACCAAATGCGATCATTCATCTCGCCGCCATTGTAGGTTTCCCAGCATGTCAGGCAGTCGGCAAACAGGTGGCGTGGAAGTACAATGTTGAGGCCACGAAAAGTGTTTTTGAGCAGGCATCAGATTTGGGCGTGGAAAGATTCGTGTTCGCGTCCACATACAGCAACTATGGTTTGTCTGAAAATGGCAAGCCAGTCACCGAAGAATCCCCACTAAATCCACAATCGTTATATGCAGAGACAAAGATCGCATCTGAAGAGTTTTTGCTTTCGCAAAAAGATGCTTCGTGTGCGCCTTTGTTGTTCCGTTTTGCGACGTTGTATGGGCTTTCACCGCGTACGCGCTTTGACTTGATCGTGAACCAATTTGTGTTGGAAGCATTCACGAAACGCACATTGATCATTTACCAACGCGGATATTCGCGTTCGTTCGTCCATATTCGGGATGTAGCACGCGGCGTCATTATGGGGCTTGAAGCCGAGCAGTCAAAGATCCGTGGGCAGGTTTTCAATCTTGGTACTGATAACGGAAACTATTCAAAAGACGATATTGTGCGGCTGGTGTTGAAGCGCATGCCGCAAACTGTCGTCGAATACAAAGACCTGACCTTCGGTGGCGATATGCGTGACATCACCGTTTCGTTCGCAAAGATCAAGAATACCCTTGGCTTTGATACAACATTGGACGTAAACGATGGCGTCCGTGAATTGTTGTTTGCCCTGAAAACGGGACTCATCCAAAACCCAACCGATGCACATTATCGTAATGCACAATTTATAGTGCAATGAGAATGTAGACACGTAAACACGCGAATTGCTTTGTTTGCTCGTTTACATGCCTACTTATTTACTTCTTTCAAATTAAGGAGAAACCATGTCTGAAAATTTTTGGCAAAACAAAAAAGTGATCGTTACCGGCGGAGCAGGCTTTCTTGGCTCATTCGTCATCGAAAAACTCAAGGCGCGTGGCGCAACGGACATTTTCATTCCGCGCATTGAGAACTACAACCTCGTCGACCCGAACGACATTCGCAAGCTGTATGCGGACCAATTGAAAGGCGTTGACCCGAAGAACGTGGTCATCATTCACCTCGCCGCCAACGTGGGCGGTATTGGTGCCAATCGCGAGCACCCCGCAGACTTTTTCTACGACAACCTCATGATGGGCGTGGAACTGATGCACCAGGCGTATAAGAATGGTGTTGGCAAGTTTGTTGCCATTGGAACCGTTTGTGCATATCCCAAATTCACCCCCGTTCCCTTCAAAGAAGATGATTTGTGGATCGGTTACCCCGAAGAGACCAACGCTCCGTATGGCCTCGCCAAGAAGATGATGCTTGTGCAAGCACAGGCCTATCGCCAGCAATATGGCTTCAATGCCATCTTCCTTTTGCCTGTGAATCTCTACGGTCCGCGCGATAACTTCAATCTTGCTTCATCGCATGTCATCCCTGCTTTGATCCGCAAGGCTGTGGAAGCGAGCGAGCGCGGTGATAAGGAACTTCCCGTGTGGGGCGATGGTTCACCGACGCGTGAATTCCTGTATGTGGAAGATGCCGCCGATGGCATTGTCACTGCCGCAGAAAAATACAACGGCGACGAACCTGTCAACTTGGGTTCTGGGTATGAGATCGCGATCAAGGATTTGAGTGAGATGATCGTAAAGATGACCGGCTTCCAGGGCAAACTTGTTTGGCAAACGGATAAGCCCAACGGCCAACCCCGCCGCGGACTCGACGTCAGCCGCGCGAAAGAATATTTCGGTTGGAGCGCGCAGGTTCCTTTTGAAGAAGGGATGCGCCGCACCATCGAGTGGTTCAAGGAAAACAAGAAACTAATAGAGAGCAGAGATCAGAAGGCTAAGCACTAGGTATCTGACCTCCGATCAACTTATGAACGAAATAGTAAAGCACGAACCAACGACCATTTATATCAAGCCATCCAAAGGATTGGCCGCGCTCAATTTGCGTGACTTGTGGATGTACCGCGAACTGATCTACTTTATGATCTGGCGCGAAGTCAAAGTGCGTTACAAGCAGACGATGCTTGGAGCGGCGTGGGCGATTATCCAGCCGGTGTTGACGATGACCGTGTTCACATTCCTTTTTAACGGTATCGCCAAATTGCCGACGGATGGGAATATTCCGTACCCGATCTTTTCGTACACGGCGCTTCTTCCGTGGGGGCTGTTTGTGGCCGCGTTGAATCAGGCTTCGCGTTCGCTGACATCGAATCAAAACATGGTTTCCAAGATCTATTTTCCACGTTTGGTTTTGCCATTAGCCTCGGTGCTTTCAGGCTTGATCGATTTCGTCATTGCGTTTGTCATTTTGATCGGTCTGATGATCTACTACCGGATCGCCCCTTCGATCAATGTGCTCTGGGCTTTGCCGTTATTCCTTATGTTGACGATCATTACGGCCTTGGGCGTAGCATTGTGGCTTTCAGCGATCAACGTGCAGTATCGTGATGTCAACTATGCTCTTCCGTTTCTGACTCAGTTTTGGCTGTTCGCTACTCCTGTTGCCTATTCCTCCAGCCTGATCTCAGAGAAATGGCTGTTGGTCTATTCGTTGAACCCAATGGCTGGAGTGGTGAACGGATTCCGCTGGGCATTGCTGGGAGTCGGAAATGGTCCCGATGCCGGGCTTTGGATCTCAGTAGGGATCGCCTTGCTCATCTTGATCAGCGGATTGTTCTACTTCCGCAATATGGAAAAGACTTTCGCGGACACGATTTAATATGACAGTAGCCATTAGTGTAAAAAACCTCGGTAAACAATATAAGATCGGCGCGGCACAACAGAAGTTCCAATACAACATGTTCCGCGATGTGATCGTGGATACGCTTATGACGCCCGTGCGTGTCTTCCGTGCCTTGCGCGGACAAGGCATGCGTGGCGCGACGAACACAGCCAAAATATGGGCGTTGAACGATGTCTCGTTTGACCTTGAAGAAGGCAAAGTGCTTGGTATTGTGGGACGTAACGGCGCAGGCAAAAGCACCTTATTGAAGATCCTTTCGCGTGTGACGGAACCTACCGTTGGAACCGTCTCTGTGCGTGGACGTGTTGGTTCGTTGCTCGAAGTGGGCACGGGCTTTCATCCTGAACTCACCGGGCGCGAAAACATTTATATGAACGGCGCGATCCTCGGAATGAAAAGCGCAGAGATCGACCGCAAGTTCGATGAGATCGTGGATTTCTCTGAAGTCGGCCAGTTCATTGATACGCCTGTGAAACGCTATTCATCGGGTATGTATTTGCGGCTTGCGTTCGCCGTGGCCGCGCACCTCGAACCTGAGATCCTTGTCGTGGATGAAGTCCTTGCGGTGGGGGATGCGGAGTTTCAGCGCAAGTGTCTTGGCAAGATGGGTGACGTGGCACAGCAGGGACGTACGGTCCTGTTCGTGAGTCACAACATGTCTGCGATCCTTCGTCTTACACAGGAAGCCATCGTCCTCAAAAAGGGACAACTTCTCAAACGCGCGCCCACACCCGAAGCCGTTGACTTTTATCTTTCGTCGGGGCAGGCGGAATCGGGTGAGCGCATTTGGGAGACCGATGAAATCCCAGCGGCGAGCGAACCCTTTAGACCCGTAGCAATTCGAATTAAAGATAGAGGCGGGAACGTCGTCGATACTGTCCGTTCCACTGAGTCTGTCACCGTCGAGTGGGAATATCAGATCAATGCGCCCATCACGGGTTTGCGTGTGGGTATGTATCTCAACACGATGCGTGGCGAATATGTGTTCACCGCGTTTGATACCGATGATGCCGCGCAGTTTGAACAATTCGGTGCGCGCAAATCGGGGCGTTATATTAGCCGCTGTACCATCCCTGCTGATTTCTTCAATGAAGGTCGCTATTATCTTGGTGTCAATGCGAGTTCATTCGGTGTAAAGCGTTACTTCATGGATGAAAACGCTATCTCGTTCAATGTGGATATTACCGGCGCGCCCGGCACGCAATGGCCTGAACTTCGTCAAGGACCCATTCGCCCGCGTTTGGATTGGAAGATCGAGAAATTAGATTAGCCGCTGAGCCACGGAGACACTGAGAAAATAAAAACTCCGTGTCTCTGTGGCTCCGTGGTAAAAGAATCATGCTCAATAAAAACTCCCTCCGTAACTTTTTAGGCGAACTGCCTCTTGCCGCCGAACTCGATTATTCGCTTCGGCAAAAGGGACGCGCCCGCAAAGACCACTTCAATCTCGCGCGCCTGCATACATCATTGCCGCATGGCGTGGCGCAGGCAAAGCCTTTCATCGAGCAGGCGGGTAACGGTAAAAAGATTCTTTTCTTCGCCACGCTTCACTATTGGATCGAACAAGCCGCGTACATTTCTCTCACGCTCGCGGGCCTCGGTCACAAGGTCACGTTGTTGACTTTGCCATACTCTGAATGGCACAAAGAAATGGACAAACTGACTCAGAAGCAACGCGGACTCCACACACGGGACGCGCTCTCGTCGCTTGCTCCTTATGTGAAGCACGCCTCTTTTCTCGACCTCAAGCCTGCTTCGGACTTACCTGCATCTCTCCGCGCTGACATCGAAGAGGTCTCCCCGTGGGACGCGCAGTACACGCTCATGCGCGAAGAAGTGGACATGTCGAATGCGAAAGATAAAGCGTTGTACGATCTGCGCATCAAGCGCAATACCTTTGCCGCCCTCGCCGCTCTCGAATGGATGCAAGTCAACAAACCGGATGTAGTTCTCATCCCCAACGGCTTGATCCTCGAAATGGGAATCGTCTTCCGTGTGGCGAAATTTCTCAACATCCCCGCTGTGACCTTTGAATTCAACGACCAACGCGAACAGATCTGGCTCGCGCAAAACACGTCCATCATGCAACAGGATACGGACTATCTCGTGCGTGATCGCTGTTCCCTGCCCATGACCGATACAATGTACGAACGCCTTGCCGACCTGGAGAATGCTCGCCGTGGTGCGCGTGTATGGGGTAAGTCCAAGCGGCTCTGGCAATATGTCTCAGCACAAGGGGCCGAGACAACAAAGAAGGCATTAGGACTCGATGAACGCCCCGTTGTCCTGCTCGCCGCGAACGTCTTGGGCGACAGCCTCACACTCGGACGAAACATCTTTGCCGAATCCATGAGTGAATGGATCACAAGGACTGTCCAATACTTTGCCAAACGGACAGACGTACAACTTGTTGTTCGCATTCATCCCGGAGAAAAGATCGTCCCGCAGGCAAAATCCATGGGGACGGTTGTCCGCGAAGCGCTACCCGAACTCCCAAGTCATATTCATGTTATCGGCGCGTTGGACAATGTCAACACGTATGACCTGATCGAGATCGCTAACTTGGGGCTTGCATACACAACGACAGTCGGCGTCGAAACCGCCATGAACGGCATACCCGTCATCTCATGCGGACAAACCCATTACCGTGCTCGCGGTTTTACGATTGAACCAAATACTTGGGATGAGTATTTCGCCACGCTCGAAAACGTTCTATCTGATTTGCCCGCTCATCGTTTGAGTGAAGAGCAAACTGCCAAAGCATGGAACTACGCCTACCGCTTCTTCTTCGAATATCCCCGCCCATTCCCGTGGCGCCTAATGAATTTCTGGGATGATCTTGATGTGTGGCCATTGGATAAAGTTCTTGGCGAAGAAGGTATGTCACATTTTGGCGATACGTTCAAGTTTCTGGTCGGTGAACCCTTTACGTGGAAATAATTTTATTGTAGGGGACGGCAGCTGCCGTCCCCTACGGAATAATTTATGGCAGAAAACACAAAACAACAAGTACGCGAATTTTATGACCAGATCGGTTGGTCGCATGTTGGTGATGGGCTATACCAAAACGCCCGTTATGAAGACCTGCGCCCCGTTGCGCGCGAGTACATTCACAACTGTCACATGCGCGTGAAGCGACATCTCGCCCCCAGCGGAGACATTCTGCTTGATGCGGGCTCTGGTCCCGTGCAGTGGCCCGAGTATTTGACCTTTTCCGAAAAGTATCGTTATCGTCTGTGTGCAGATATTTCAATAACAGCCTTGAAAGAAGCACGTACCCGCCTCGGTGAAAAAGGATTGTTCGTTGTCTGCGACATTGCGAACCTGCCCTTCAAGCCTGATGTGTTCGATGGGGTGGTGTCCATGCACACGATTCACCACCTGCCAATGAGCGAACATCGCAAAGCCTACCTTGAATTAAACCGTGTGATGAAACCGAATCGTGCCATGACCATCATCAATGGCTGGGATAATCCATTGCTTATGCGGCTTGCAACTCCGTTTATGCAGTTGGCGAGACTCTTCGCTGGGCGCGGATTGAAACGCAAGAAACAATGGGAAGAACTTGCCAGCCCCGATGGAACCTTCGTCGCCAAGATGACCCCGCGCTGGCTCAAACAAGAACTCCATGATCTCAAACTCGAAATTTATCCGTGGCGCAGTTTGAGCACAGGCTTCACCAAAACTTTTGTCCGTGCACAACTGGGCGGCAAAGTATTCTTACGTTTTATTTTCTGGCTCGAGGAAACTTTCCCACGTTTCTTCGGCGAGAACGGACAATATCCGTTGATCGTTATCAAAAAATAGAATGCCCAAATTCACCGACCAGCAATATCTCAAGACTGAACAATATAAGGACTCGTCCAATCTCGATGCACGGGTCGCCATCCATCAACGCTTTAGCACCAATCCATACGGTTGGATGCATTGGGCCTTTGATGCACTGGTGAAGCTACCTGCCAACGCAAGGATATTGGAATTGGGGTGTGGCCCTGGATATTTGTGGAAAGAGAATGTGACTCGTATCCCCGCCACCTGGGACATCACCCTCTCGGATCTTTCTTCGGGGATGCTTGATTCAACGTGGAGAAATTTGGTCGTCACTGGACGCAACTACAAATTTAAAGAGATCGACGCGCAGGACATCCCATTTGAAGATGAGACGTTCGATGCGGTTATCGCCAATCACATGCTGTACCATGTCCCTGATCGAAAGATGGCATTGAAAGAGATGCGGCGTGTCTTGAAAAATGACAGCATTCTGTTTACCGCCACTCTTGGGAAGAATCATATGCACGAGATGTGGGGTTGGCTCGAACGCACGGGCAGTATGATTACCAGAGAGACGATCACATCTGCGTTTACGCTCGAAAATGGGATGGAACAATTGCAGGAGTTTTTTTCGCGTATAGAATTAGCCCATTACATCGATAATCTACGCGTGACGGATGTTTCTGTGATGATGGCATACATCCGTTCGATGACATCCACCAAAGAATTTCACGAGGACGCACTTCAAGCTATCGAGCGCGAACTCACAGATGCGATGAAAAAGAACGGCGAGATCTTTATCACAAAAGATTCGGGTTTGTTCAAGGCGAGCAAGTAGGGGCGAGGTCGTCTCGCCCCATTTTATAGAGCAAAGTGAAATCACATCAATAACTTTGTTTGAATGATACCGTTGGGCGGGGAGACCTCGCCCCTACGAGCATTACAAGGAGCAATCATGGACTGGAAAAATCAAGTTGTACTTATCACAGGCGGAACGGGTTCGTTTGGTAAAAAATTTACGCAAAGACTTCTCACGGAAAAACAACCGAAGAAGATCATCATCTTCAGCCGCGACGAATTGAAACAACACGAAATGCAAGTGGGCGGATTCAATCATCCGTCACTGCGATATTTTATCGGTGACATCCGTGACCGCGAGCGTCTCGTCCGCGCGATGCATGGCGTGGATATCGTTGTTCATGCCGCGGCGTTGAAGCAGGTGCCAGCGTGTGAATACAACCCGATGGAAGCCATCAAGACCAATATCATGGGTACGGCGAACGTGGTCGAAGCCGCGTTGGATGCGGGCGTGAAGAAAGTGATGACCATCAGCACTGATAAAGCTGTCAGCCCTGCGAATTTATACGGCGCGACAAAGCTTGCTGCCGAAAAGTTGACCGTTCAAAGCAACGCCTACGCCGCAGGTTCATCGACCCGTTATTCGTGCGTTCGATACGGAAATGTAGTCGGCTCACGTGGTTCAGTCGTGCCGCTGTTCCTCAAGCAACGCGAGAGCGGAAGTGTCACCATCACCGATGACCGCATGACACGCTTTTGGTTATCGCTTGATCAGGGAGTCCAATTCGTGATCGATTGCATCGAACAAATGGAAGGCGGCGAAGTATTCGTGCCGAAGATCCCCAGCACAAAAGTGATTGACCTTGCACAAGCCATCGTGCCGAATGCAAAGGTCAACATCATCGGTATTCGCCCTGGCGAAAAACTGCACGAAGACTTGATCTCGGACGATGAAGCCCGTCACACCATTGAGCTCGACAAAATGTATGTCATCCAACCCGCCGAAGCGACGTGGTTTGGTTACTCGTGGAAGGATAAAGGCAAAGCTCTCCCTGAAGGCTTTACCTACACCAGCGATAATAACTCTGAATGGCTCGACATCGAAGGTATCAAAGAATTTGTTGCGCCATTTGAAGAATTATTCAAGCAAGGAAAACTCGAAGGATAATTCTTTATTATGTCATTCTGAGCCGCGAAGCGGCGAAGAATCTCTACCACGACATCAGAGACCCTTCGCTATTGCTCACATCGTCCCGACACTTGCACCGAGCGCAAGTACGGTGTGTCCCTCGGGAGGGTGACATAACAAGATGCATATGAAACTCTCTGCTATTGTCGCCCAGTTTCCGATAACATTGTCCATACAGAATAATCTGGAGATGATTGATTCTGTGTTGGAACAGACAAAGGCTGGAGATTGGGTGTTGTTCCCTGAAGGTTCCTTGTCTGGCTATTCGCCTGATATGTCATTCCTGCAGCACATCGACCACGATGAATTGATCGCAGGGCTGAGGCACATTCAACAAATAGCAGAACAAAGGATGATCAACGTTTGGGTCGGCGCCTGTATGAATGTGGATGGCAAATGGTTCAATACGGCACACGGTTTCACTGCCGATGGTAAAACCCATATGTATCGCAAGATCAATTTAGCCAATCAGGAACGTGGTACTTTTTCGACGGGCGATCAACTTCCGACCTTTGATGTGAACACACCCGATGGGACAGTTAAGATCGGTATTCAGATCTGTCGGGAGTTGCGCTTCCCTGAACAATGGGGCTGGCTTGCTCGTTGTGGCGCACAGATCATCCTGCACTTGAACAATGCCGTTGGCGAAGATCGATTTCAATCCGTTTGGAAGAGTCATCTTGTTAGCAGAGCGGCAGAAACACAACGGTTTGTATTAAGCGCCAATAATGCCGCGATCAAGCAGGGTAGTCCCACCATTGTCGTAGCTCCCGATGGATTGGTGATGGGTGAAATTGTGTCAGCAGAATTGGAAATCTTGCGTGTTGAGCTCGATTTGTCAGAAGCCTCGAATAAATTACTAGACCAAAGCCGAAGCGACGTGGTTGCCATACAATCAAAAACCTTATAACTTGGAACCTGAAACATGAAACTCTTAATCACTGGTGCAAGCGGACTCCTCGGAATCAACCTCGCCATGGAAGCCATGAGCGAGCATGAAGTCATTGGTGTAGACAGGGGCAAGTTGAAGTCGCCGCCATTCCCTGTCAGCAAGGCGAATTTTTTCGACAGCAATGCATTCGTTCCTACGTTGGATTCGGTTCAGCCCGATTGGGTTATCAACTGTGCGGCGTTGGCAAATCTCGATGAATGCGAAAAACATCCCGATCAGGCGCAGATTCTAAACACTGATTTACCTCATGATTTAGCTGTTGCCTGTGCAAAGCGAAATATCAAATTCATCCATCTCTCCACCGATGCGGTTTTCGATGGCACGAAAGAAGGCTCGTATTCAGAAGAAGACGTCCCTGCGCCCCAAAGCATCTATTCACAGACCAAGCTTGAAGGAGAAAGAGCCGTGCAAGAGGCGAATCCGCAAGCCATCATTGCGAGAGTCAATTTTTTTGGTTGGTCGCTGGGTGGACGGCGTAGTCTCGGTGAATTCTTCGTCAACAATCTGAGCGAGGGCAAGAACGTCAACGGTTTTACCGATGTCATCTTCTGCCCGATGTGGGTCAATCACCTTGCGCAGACGCTCATCGCCATGCTCGAGAAGGATTTGCACGGCTTGTATCACGTCGTTGGTGCACAGCCGATGAACAAGTATCAGTTCGGGGTCGAAGTGGCGCGCAAGTTCGGGCTGAGAGAAAGCCTCATTGCGCCGCAGTCAGTCGAAATGTCCAGCCTGACCGCCAAACGTTCCCACAATTTATGGCTATCTGTCCACAAACTGTCCACAGATTTGGGGCGTCCTCTCCCCGAGTTCTCCACTGGTTTGGACGGGTTTTACACACAGCACCAGCAGGGTTATCCACAAAAAATCAGGGGTTATCAACAGTAGCTAAGCGTAAAACCCAAAAGTTATCCACAGGATGTCCACATGAAAAACCTGCTCAAACTCGAAGAACTCTTTATGTTCGGTCTCGCTCTTTTTCTTTTTTCGAAATTGGATTACGGATGGGGCTGGTACGCACTCCTGTTTTTTGCTCCCGACCTGAGCATGATCGGCTATTTGGCGAATCCCCGCTTCGGCGCCTGGACCTATAACCTGATCCACCACAAAGGGCTTGCGATTACGCTGTATGTTTTTGGCAACCTACTCGCCATCCCGTGGCTAATGTTTGCAGGGACAATCCTGTTCGGGCACTCCAGCTTCGACCGCATCTTTGGCTACGGCTTGAAGCATGAGGATGCCTTCCAGAACACGCACTTGGGTAGGATTGGGAAGTAAAATCCCGAAGGGATGAGATGACTCTAGGTTTTTCGCAAGCCCGTACCCAAATCCTGAAAGGATGGCATTATATGTGTGCAAAAAATGACACCCCTTCGGGGTTTATAAAACGCCGAACCCGAAACTATAATCATTTCACTCCTTCGGAGTTGTTTGGCTACGACCTGAAGCACGAAGATGCTTTCCAGAACTCTCATTTGGGAAGGATTGGGAGATAAAGAAGTACAATGCCGACTAACAACATATATATTCTATTTCTTATCATTGTTCCACTAACCATGTTTTCTACTGGTTTCTTCGCAGCCCGACAATTTCGCCCATTCGAAAACGTTCAAATATTTTCTCTGATATACGTTAAGTACAGATTTCTTTTTAGCGTGCTTATGGGTGTATTCATTAGCATTGTTTTTACAATAATCCTTTCGGTTTCAGCGGAATTCTCCAAACAACTTTTTATTGGTGCTCTGCTGTTTCTGCTTGCTACGTTTAGTTACTATTACGGGGTTACCCTGGGTTGGGGGAGGGCTTTGCCACCGAATGAAAATAGAATATTGTCAGATCAAATTAACATGCTCCCCGAAAACCTTTTATTAGAAAACACCTTGAACTCTGTAAAGATAACTGTCAACTCAAAAAAACGTTGGGTTTTGTTTGTAATGTCGTTATCTCAGTGGGTCATTCTCGGGTTTTGTGCTTTACCCATAGCAGGTTTTATTGTGATTTCTGCATTGCAAAACTACCTGCCAAAATACATGAATATTCCTGTTTGGATTTTAGTAGGTGGGCTAGTGCTATACCTTATTTATACAAAGTTCCGAGAAACACTTGAATTCATTTTCGATAAAGAAGTTATTGAAATTGATGGCTTTGTAGTGAGGATTGAGAAATCTGGATCAAGGTTTAATGACATAAAAGAATATCCTGCAGAAAATATCAAGCGAATAACCACTATGTTCTCCTATGGCGTAAATAATGTGGCTTTCAAACGTGCGCCGTTTGTAAACCAAAATATGCCTGCTTTTATGATGTGGCACAATCATGGGCTAAAGCGGTATCGCACTTTTGGTAGGGCAATTGATTTGGCGGATGCTCAAACGATTTTAGAAACGATTTACAGTAAGTTCCCGCAGTATAGAGGCTAAACATTCAGTATCTTCCAAAGAATCTATGCCTCTTGAACTTTTCAAACCAAAAACTAAATACCTGACAGGTCTCCGCAGAACCGTGACCGACCATATCTTAGCCAGATGAAGAAGTCCGATGGACAACCGTCACGATAAAACCTGACAGGTTTGGACTGATAATATTCACAACCCTTGAACTACTCAAAAGGAGAATCTCATGGAATTCAAAATTCAAGACCAATGGATCGGACCGAACCACCCGACATACTTCATCGCTGATATTGCGGCGAACCACGATGGAGACCTGGATCGGGCGAAGATGCTCATCAAACTTGCCAAGGAAGCGGGCGCAGATGCGGCGAAGTTCCAGCATTTTCAGGCTCCCAAGATCGTTTCGGATTACGGCTTCACCCACATGGACTCAAAGGTCAGCCATCAGGCAACGTGGAAGAAGTCTGTGACCGAGGTGTATGCGGCGGCGTCCGTTTCGCAGAGTTGGACGCCCATTCTGAAAGAGGAATGTGACAAGGTTGGCATTCACTTTTTCACCTCGCCGTATGATTACGAATCCATCGAACACGTGAATCCATACATCCCTGCCTTCAAAGCGGGTTCAGGCGAAATTGACTGGATCGAAGCGCTCGAGCACATGGCATCCAAAGGCAAGCCGATGATCATCGCCAGCGGCGCGGCGGACATTGCCGATGTGCAACGCGCTGTCCGTGCGATTCTCAAGGTCAACAAGCAACTGTGTTTGATGCAATGCAACACCAATTACACTGCTAGCCTCGAGAACTATGACCACATCCATTTGAATGTGTTGAAGACGTATGCGACCATGTTCCCTGACGTGGTGCTGGGACTCTCCGATCACACACACGGAAACGCGACGGTTCTGGGCGCAGTGACGCTTGGTGCGCGCATGATCGAGCGTCACTTCACGGACAGCAACGACCGCGAAGGTCCCGACCACAAGTTTGCGTTGAACCCCGCAGACTGGGCGCACATGGTCGAAGAGACACGTCAACTCGAGCGGGCGCTTGGCTCAGCCGATAAATTCATCACAGGCAATGAACAACAAACAAAAGTAGTTCAGCGTCGCTGTCTGCGTGCGGCACGGGACGTCAAGGCTGGTGAAGTCTTTATCCGTGACATGATCGATGTGTTACGTCCTGCCACGATCGGTGCGATCAAGCCATACGAGATCGAGAATGTCCTTGGCACGAAGGCGTTGATTGATATGCCGATGGGCAAGGAGTTGCGCTGGACGGACCTCGGCGCGTGATATATGTCTGTTACCAAACAAGTAGAGGCAGCAAGGGCAGGTGTTGAACCTGCTCTAATTTGCCAGGTTCCATCTGGTTGGGTTGTACTGGCTAATTGGCAATTCCTACGCGGTTACTGTATTCAAATGCCTGACCCTGTTGTTCCAAGTTTGAATGATTTGATGCCGCCAGCGCGGACAGCCTATCTCAATGACATGGCGATCATTGGTGATGCCTTGTTGGAAGTAACAGGAGCATATCGGATCAACTATGCCATCATGGGCAATTCTGATCAGGTATTGCATTCACACATTGTGCCACGATATTTGACTGAACCAGATGAATTTCGCATGAGTAACCCTTGGACATATCCATCAGAGATAATGGAAGCAACATTGTTTGATAGTGAACGTGATAAAGATTTATTGATTCAAATCAAGATTGCAATCAGAAAACGCCTGTAAACATAATTCGAAATGAAGATCATCTATTTTTCCAGAAACTATACCCCTCATGATTTTCGGTTCTTGAATTCGTTATCGAAAACCGAACACGAGATTTTTTATTTAAAGCTTGAAACGAACCAACGTCAGGTGGAGGACCGTCCTGTCCCTGAAAATGTTCAGCAAGTCCTTTGGGCGGGCGGGCAGAGCGAGTTCCGTTGGAGTGACCTTCCGCGTTTGGTATTGGATTTTCGTCGCGTGGTGAAGAGACTCAAACCTGACATCGTCCATGCGGGACCGATACAGACTTGTGCGTTCATCGCCGTGTTGAGTGGATTCCGTCCGATACTGACGAAGTCGTGGGGATATGATCTGGTCAAGGATGCGGATTCGAGCAAGTGGATGCAGTGGGTGACGCGATATACGTTGAAGCGAAGTGCGTTCTTTACGAGTGACGCCAATGTGACACGCGATAAGGCTGTTTCTTTTGGGATGAACCCTGAGAATATTGTTGTGTTTCCGTGGGGGGTGAATATTGAGCGGTTCCATCCGAAAGCCGACAGTAGACGAAAGACCGTAGACGGTAAAAAACGGTCGACGGTCGGTGGGCAACGGTCAAAAGCGATTACGCTTTTTTGTAGTCGTACGTGGGAATCGATCTACGGTGTGGATGTGTTGGCGAAGGCGTTTGTCAAAGTGGCGCAAATGAATCCCGATGTGAATTTGATTTTGCTGGGGGGCGGCTCGCAGGGAGCGAATATCCGTCGGATATTGATGAATGGCGGCGTGATGGAGCGAGTCCATTTTGGGGGACAGGTAGGTCAACGTGACTTGCCGCGTTGGTATCACATGGCAGATATTTACATCTCGCCCTCACATGTAGACGGTTCGTCTGTGTCGCTGTTGGAGGCGTTGGCATGTGGAATGCCGTGTCTGGTTTCAGATATTGCGGCGAATAAGGAATGGGTCGAGGATGGGGTCAATGGCTGGTTGTTCCGTGATGGGGATGTGGATGATTTGGCAGAGAAGATTCTGCTTGCGATAAAGAGTCGACGGTCGTGGGGGAGGATCGGGAAGGTGGCAAGGAAAGTGGCAGAAGAACGAGCGGATTGGAAGAAGAATTTTGGTAAACTTCTTGATGCTTACGAAAGGATATTGCCACAGAGTTCACAGAGATAAGGCTGAGGGGAGAGAAGGCTTTTTGAGATGTATCAGGCTTCGGTTAAGAATGAAGCGTGTGTCAGTGAAGAGAAATGCTATAAAGTTGGAATTTATCCAAAAATCATGAGATTGCTTCGGGCTATCGCCCTCGCAATGACATAGAGGTGATATGTACACATTTGAAGAATTGGTCGAGGGGTTTCGGGAGTTGGGGGTGGCGGAGGGGGATACGTTGCTGGTGCATAGTTCATATAAGTCGTTGGGCGAGGTGGACGGCGGACCGCAGACGGTGGTGCGAGCGTTGGAGACGGCTCTGGGCACGGACGGCGATGGGACGCTGATCATGCCGACGTTCAATTTTGATTTCAATCAGGGCAAGCCGTGGGATGTGCGTAAGACGCGGTCGAAGATGGGCGCGTTGACGGAAGTGGTGCGGATGGACCTGAGGGCGAAACGGGTGTTTCATCCGTTCTATTCGTTTGCGATCTTGGGAAAGCACGCCGATATGTTGGGGAGCCTGCGGTATAAGAGTGCGTATGAACGGAACTCGGTGTTTGGGAAGTTGCGCGACCTGGATGGGAAGATCATGGTGATCGGGTTGTCGTATAACAACAGCATGACGTTCTTTCACCACATCGAGCAAATGGAAGGCGTGGACTATCGTTTCCTGAAACAGTTCACTGGCGAAGTGACGGACGAGAACGGGGTTACGTACACGGATACGTTCGAGATGTTGGTGCGTGACATTGATAAGGGCGTGATGACGATGGTCGACCCGATGGGTGCGTTGATGGAGGAAGCGGGGATCATCCAGAGTCGCAAGGTCGGTGATGCGGATGTAAAGTTGATGAAGGCGAATGAAGTCTATGAGTTCACGGCGCGTGAGATGAAGCGCGATCCGTTTTTGTTGTATTACATTGATAAGAAGGATTCTTAGCCACGGATTGACACAGATTTGCACTGATTTTCGTTTCTTCTGAAAGACTCAAGACCTTAACCACGGAGACACTGAGGCACGGAGCTCTAAATTTTCTCAGTGTCTCTGTGACTCAGTGGTTCAAAATTGGTTTTTCCGTGATAATCAGTGATATCGTACTCGAAGAGTAAATTCGTGGCAAAATAATTCTATGAAATCAAACTCTATTTGGCAACCTCCGCATCCCCGAGTCCATAATGAACTCGATTTCAATATAAGTGATCCGAATTTATATAACTGTGCTGTTTTTCGATACACACGAAGCCTTCGACATTTAATTGTGGCCGTTCATGCTCAAGTAAATAATCCTAAGCCTGCATTTTGCTTGAGCTTTGAATCAGTTTGGTATTTCCAAGGACCTATGAGTTGGGTAAGTGTAGATTTTGAATTGAGTGATACTGGGGAACGGAAAAAGTTGCTCCAAAAGGGTATCGTAGAAGTTGCAGACAATATGATTGATGCTTTTGCACAACAACATGAACTTTTTACTATTCGGAAACCTGCTTTCAATATTCAGATACTTGCAGGTAATTGTGCTATTCTGGAAAATATTTCTCCCTTATGAAACCCTACCCATCCCTCAAATTTATCCTCGCGGAATTCTTTCCCCTGCACCGCACCCTCGCCTCTGACGACCACGACAAAACGTTGGAGATCGTCGGCTCGTACATGCCCGACTCATCCAACTACACCATCGAGACCTACGCCCCGCTGACTCCCGTCTGGACATGGAAAGTGCCTGAGCGCTATATTGTCCATGAGGCGTACCTCGAAACAGAAGATGGCGAACGCATCGTGGACTTCAAGGACAATCCGCTTCACATCGTTTCGTATTCATTGCCAACCGATAAAGTTCTGACCTTTGAAGAACTCCAGCCACATTTGTATTTCAACGAGAAACGTCCGCACACCGTGCCGTGGGTCTTCAAATACTACGAACGTGACTGGGGATTCTGTCTGCCGAAGAACACCTTCGATAAACTCCCGCGTAACAAAAAATATCACGCGGTAATCAACTGTGAATTCATCACCGACCCCAAACAGGGATTCAAAGTCGCAACGGCGATCATCCACCCCGAGGGCGGACCCAATCCCGAGGCGGGCGAGTTCCTTGTACAGGCGCATACCTGTCATCCCATGCAAGCCAATGACGATGGCGCAGGCGTGGTCAGCACCATCGAGTTGGCGCGGCGACTTGCGGTGAATCCGCTTCCCCCTGGCTCGATGAGCGTCCGTTTTTGGTTTGGACCTGAGACCATCGGCACCATCGCCTGGCTCGCGCACAACGAGTCGCTCATCCCGAATCTGCGCGGTGGCATCTTCATGGAGATGACGGGCAATCAAAATCAAATTGCGTGGCATCACACACGTCAACACGATCATCTCCTCGACCGCATCACGAATTATGTTTTGCGCGATACACCTCACGACGAACGTGATTTCGCCGCCGCTCCCGCCAACGATGAACGCGTCATCAACGGACCTGGCGTCAATGTGCCGTGCATTTCGCTAAACCGTTTCCCCTACGACGAGTATCACACCACCGACGACAATCTCGACATCATGCACGAAGAGATGCTCATCGGTGCGGCGCAAACTGCTGAAGAGATCATCCGCATCTACGCCAGCAACTACATTCCCAAGCGCACCTTCCGCGGTCCCGTGTTTCTCAGCGGTCACGGTCTATGGGTCGATTGGCGCGATAACTGGGCGCTCAACCGTGCCATCGAAAAGATCATGATGCGCTTCGAAGGCGAGCACACGATCTTCGACATCGCCGAGCAGGTCGGTCTCGATTATCAGACCGTCCGCGATTACGTTGAAAAATTTAAAGCAAAAGGATTTGTGACTCCTCAGCCGATCCCGTCCGAAGGGCAGACTCAATGACTGAAAAAGTAGTAGCCATCATTCAGGGACGCATGTCCTCATCGCGTTTGCCTGGCAAGATCCTCGCAGACATTGCGGGTCAACCCATGTTGCAGCGCGTCTTCATTCGGACCTCGCGGTCTGCTTCTGTTTCCCAAACCTTATTCGCCACGACAACCGATCCCTCCGACGATCCCGTCGCCGAATACTGCGACTTCAACGGAATCCCTTTCACGCGCGGCAGTCTCTATGATGTGCTCGACCGTTACTATCAAGCCGCCAAACAAGCGAAGGCGGATTACGTTGTCCGCATCACTGCGGATTGTCCCGTCATTGACCCTGAACTGATCGATAATGTGGTCAATACTCTCCTAGAAGACGAATACGACTTCGTCTGCAACCGTCTCCCTCCACCCTATCCTCGCACCTATCCCATTGGCTTGGATGTGGAAGCCTGCACGTTCAAAGTCCTTGCCAAGGCATGGAAGGAAGCCAAAGAACCCCAACACCGCGAACACGCCATGCCCTACTTCTACGAAGGCGTCGAACTCACCCGTCAAAGCCGAACCCTCGAAACAGGAACATCTCCACGCGGATATAATATCGCTCTCATCCATCACACCACCGACTTCGGCGACTACCGCTGGACGGTCGACACCCCTGAAGACCTGGAATTCATGCGTCAGGTATACGGTCATTTCGATGGAAGAGATGATTTCACCTGGAAAGAAGTCCTCGATCTGGTTCACGACAATCCTGAGTTGATGAAGATCAACGCAGGTGTGCAACACAAAACTTTGAAAGATATCGACAAAAGGGCGTTGAAACGTTAGAACGTTCAAACGTTTCAACCTACCAACGAATTTCATGCCCCTTATCACTTTATTCTCCGCCCCAAACCTTTCACAGACCCTCACATCGCGATGATCCAACGCAACGCGATCAAGTCGTGGATTCTTCTCCCTGATGTTGATGTTGTTTTGCTCGGCGAAGAGACAGGTCTCGCCGAAGTTGCGAGGGAACTTGGAGTCAGGCACATCCCCAATGTAGCGCGGAATGAATCGGGTGTGCCGTTGATCTCGTCCATGTTTCAGCTTGCCCGTGAAAACTCAAACAGCGATCTCCTCTGCATCATCAATGCAGATATGATCCTCATGCCCGACTTTGTCGAAGCGGCGAAACAGGCTGTCAAACTCAAAGATAAATTCGTTTTACTTAGTCAGCGATGGGATTTGGACATAACTCAGCCTCTCGATTTCACAAACGGTTGGGAGAATCGTCTGCGGTCTACGGTCCACGGTCAGGGCTTCCTTCATCGCCCCGCTGGCTCCGATTTCTTTCTCTTTCCTCTTTCTTCTTACCTTGATATTCCCAACTTCACGATCGGTCGGGCAGGTTGGGATAATTGGATGATTTACAAAGCCCGCAAGGAAGGCTGGGCTGTGATTGACTGCACGCCATCCATCATGATCGTCCATCAAAACCATGATTACTCTCACTTGCCCAATGGCAGACCTCACTACGAACACCCCGAAACGAACGAAAACATCCGTCTCGCGGGCGGACAAGCCAACATTCGCTACACGATTCTTGATTCGACTCACCAGTTGGCGAATGGTAAACTTTCTCGCCCGAAGATGACGTCATTGCGTTTGACACGCAAGCTGGAATTATTCTTACGAGCCATCTTCTTCTTTCTGCCCGAAAACATGATCGAAAACATCGCCCGTCCAAAACGATGGAAAAAGCGAATCGCAAAGTTTTTCAAATCGTAAATCCAAAATCAAAAATCGGAAATCGCCACATGCGTAAAGGTCAAAACCCTGCCAAGTTCGTCAAAGACGTAGCCAAGCCCGAACGAATAACGGTTGCGCTATTGAATTACATTCCCTTCCTCAGTGGATTTTATGCTGAGACCCTCGATGTGCTGAAAGTCTCGCTCGAATCCATGCGCAAGGATGCGGGTCTACCATTCGACTTGATGGTCTTTGATAATGGCTCGTGTGCTGAAGTGCGTGACTTTCTCGTGAAAGAAAAAGAAGAAGGACGAATCCAATATTTGATCCTCTCCGAGAAGAACATGGGTAAGGGTGGTGCATGGAATGTAATGCTGGCAGGTGCGCCAGGCGAGATCATTGCTTACACCGACGCGGATGTTTTATTTTCCCCGAAGTGGCTCTCGCGTTCCGTGGAGATTCTCGAAACCTTTCCGAATGTCGGCATGGTGACCGCGCGTCCCTTTCGCACGCCGCCTGAGTTTTATGAAAACACATTGAAGTGGGCAAGAGAAAATGCAAAGCTAGAGGATGGTCAATTCATCCCATGGGAAACATTTTTAGAATTTAACTTGTCACTTGGGCAGACGGAAGAAGAGAATAAAAAAGTATATACCGAGACGAAAGACTGGCGCATTACTTATCGTCCTGAGCGGAGCGGCATCGTCCCCGAAGGGGGAGCGCAGTCGAAGGACGTGACTGCAATTGCAGGTGCAAGTCATTGGCAGTTCACGGCGTATAAGTCCACGCTTCAGAAGTTCCTGCCCTTTGACATGGACAAGCCCATGGGACAAGTCCGCCAGTTGGACAAACGCATGAACGATGCAGGTTTACTGCGCCTGATGGTCTCTGACCCGTTGGCGATGAATATGTCCAATACGTTGGGGTATCTGCGCGGGGAGTTGAAGCAGGCTGGGGGTAGAAAGAGGCGGGTTTCTGTCAGCAGGAAAATTCTTGAAATTGGATTTATCAAGAAGATGTTGTTGGCGGTCTATAACAAAATTTTTAGCTGGTATTATTCCTAATCTTCTACCAGTTCGTTGTGTTTTGTTTATTTCTCTGATAAGCATATTTTCTATTTAATATAAATAACGGAAAATCGAATGAAAACAAAAAGTAAAGCGAAAAAAAATTTTTTATTCCATCCTGTATTGTTTGGTTTGTATCCAGTCTTGGCGTTGTACGTTTTTAACCGTAACGAGATTGTTGTTAGTGCAATTCAACAGGCGGTTATTACGTCCCTGCTTGTTGCTGTTGTTGTCTTATCCTTGTTTTTGATTGTGTTTCGGTCATGGCAGAAAGTTGCGGCTCCAGCAAGCTTTTCTCTTTTATTGTTCTTTTCCTATGGGCATGTATATGATTTTGCTCAGCAGTTCAGTTTGTTTGGTATGACAGTGGGCCGTGATCGAATTTTGCTTCCCGTTTGGATCATTCTTTTTATTGTTGGCCAGGTGTATTTACTGCGATCACAGAATACTGTCCTGAATGAGATGCTGAATTCAGTGTCTTTATTTCTAGCCGTTTTTCTCGTTATACAAGTTTTAACTCCTTTAGTCCAACTTGGAATCGCTAAACCGAATCCTGTTGTTGAGCCTGATTTATCCCAAAGCGCATCTTCACCCGACCCAATAGGACCAGATGTTTACTATATCCTTGTAGATGCTTATAGCCGTCAGGATCTTCTTCAGGAAAAACTTGACCTTGATACGAGTGGTTTTATTTCTGAGCTGAAATCTTTGGGGTTTTACATTCCCGATTGTACACAAAGTAATTACGATGCCACAGCGTCATCCATGATAGCGACTCTAAACATGAATTATCTGGATGCCATTGGGCTTGATTATTACGGCGACAAGGCTATTTACAAGCCCTTTCTCCAAAAGAATCTGATAACAGAACAATTTAAAAGCATGGGATATGCTACCGTTACATTTAAGAGCCTTCACCCATTACTTGACTTTCCTGAAGCGACCTATTATTTTGATTATTTTAAAGATAAGTCAGCCCTGACGGGTCAGGCGGCGCTGAATTTTCAATATCTCTTTTTGAAAACGACTCTTATACGTCCGCTGATGGAATTCATCGAGAGAAATCCGGACATAAAACTACCATCCTATGTAACAACATGGATACCATCTGGTGATGTTTTAAATAGTCGTGAATATTTGCAATATCAACAAAATCTATTTGCCTTGGATTCTTTGGAGAAAACACCTGACTTGCCAGGCAGAAAATTTGTTTATGCCCACCTGTTCACTATACACCAGCCATATGTATTTTACCCTGATGGTAGATTTCATCCCTTCCTGCGACAAGGCTCCATTGCCTATCGTGATCAGGTCATTTATGCCAATACGAGATTGCTGGAGATCGTTAAGGCAATATTGGAGAAATCAAATCCTGCCCCAATCATTGTGATTCAAGGCGACCATAGTTATTTTTCAGATGCCGACCGTGTAAAGATATTGAACGCATATTATCTCCCTGATGGGGGAGATAATATGCTCTACCCTACGGTGACGCCAGTGAACACATTCCGTATTATTTTAAATAAATATTTTGGCGGGCAATACGATCTCCTGCCGGATGTTTCAAGATATTCCAACCAAGATAGAGTTCTACAGGAAGCACCATCTACTTGTATAAAGTAACTTCTATACCTGCGAAGTTGGCTGATGGAAGAATATTCTGCTCAAACTAAAAATGATTAGTAGTTGAGAAAGATAGGTAGCTTTCAGTTATCAAAAACTCCGATGCTTTGATGGCATCGGAGTTTTTATTTCGGTCTTATATTGTTATTTGAGTTGTACCAGGCCTTCCACCAACATCTGTACTTGTTGACGTGACATGGTGCTGATGAGTAGGAAGCTTGCGCCGTCAGGAGTGGCGAGGATGGCGGATGTGCCGTCACTTGAATTTTCAGGTCTGCTTATGCTGTAGTACAGAACCATTCCATTAGATGTTTTGTAACTGCCATCATAGAAGTTCATTTCGACAAACCCTGCGTCCAGCAGGCCAATGGCTAACAGGCCAAAGTTTTCTTTAGAAGCATTGTCGTAGTTGATCTCGTACGTGAATGGCTGGTCGTCTGTTTGGCCGGGGGCGGCTATGATGCTTTCTGTAAACCCGTCTGGGATGTTCTTCAGAACAAAGGTGTCGGGGTGCTTGGCCAACTCTTCACGTGTAATGGGAGCAGGCAGGATTTCTGCCTCTTCTGTCTGTGGTGCATTGTCGATGAAGGAAAGATCTTGCAAATCACCGAGACTCCAATCTACTACGGTACCTGTTGGCAGGATTTCATCCGTGAGGAAGCGGACGCGTTCAATGACGATCTCCTGGTCGTTCTTATACACGGTCGTTTCGCTTTCGAGCAATTCATACGTTTTTGCATCGAAGATCATGGTCACTGTACCAGTGTAGTTCTTTTCTTCCTTGCCGTCTGGTAGTTGTTGGGTTTGGAAGTTACGGTTGGCTAAGATGTAGACTTCTCTGCCATCCCGTTTTTCTTTCCCTACCAACTCCACATGAGAACTTGCGCGGAATTGTTCGAAGACAGATGATTCTTCGCGAACTGAAACGGGTATATAAGATTTTTCCGGTTCATCTATTCTAGGTGTGCGATGGATGGCTGTATCTGTTTCGAGCATGAGATATTCATAATTTTCATCGTTCGCTGAAATAGATATTACCTTGCTGTTCACATCCATATCAATGTAGCGGTAGTAACCTGCAGATGGATCTGCATACATTTCCGTGATGACCGTTGTCCCAGTACCTTCAATGGCCTGAGGGTTCTCGTAGATTTCGATCAGGGTGTGCATGATCCCTTGCCCCGCTTCGATCTTCGTTTGGGCGGCTGAGGCCCGCTCGAGAATTTGCTCCGCTGAAACAGCAGTGACGTTATTGAAGACTAGTACGGCAACTAAAGCAAGCGTCAGAATAGATACGCCTGTTGCCAGGATGGATCGTTTTTGCATTGTTACGCCTCCAGAAAAGAGTTGAGTGAAGATTTGCTTTACGTCCGGCGCCAGACGCGAAAGCTTGGTTGTAGATCGTACGGACGAAGTCTGCGCGGACTCCGTCAGGCGAGCCTCTAATCGATTCCACGCATCTGCTTGAGGGCTGGCATGGACAGTGCGACTCTGCAGTGTCGCACGGACTCGATCTCGAGCCGTGAACAGCAGGTTATATTCCTGCTGGCAAACGGTACAGGTGGAGAGATGTGACTGAATGGTTTTCTTTTCAGAAGGAGTGACTTCTCCATCTAAATAAGCGACCAAGAGTTCTTGAATATACTCGCAGTTCATTCGCACACCTCCGATTGAGAAACAGGCGCTTCGTGGGCTTCCTGTGCCTCGATGGTCTTTCGTAAAGTTTTCAGGGCAAGATCCAGCCGCGATTTGACAGTACCAAGCGGCAGGTCCAGAATTTGAGCGATTTCAGTGTAGGGGAGTTCCCAGTAATAGCGCAGAATCACAACGGCTTGTAATTTGTCGCTTAGAGAACGAGTCGCCTGCCAGATGGCATCCTCATTGGCTAAACGTGTGCTGGGAAAATCCGTGGATGGATGCGGATAGATCGTTTCCAGCGAAGAATACTTTCGTTTGCGGCGGTGATTCAGACAGTAGTTAAGTGTGATGCGATGCAACCATGTAGTGAACGCACCTTTGCGTGGATCGAAACTATTTAGCGATTTGTGCACGGATAGGAAGATTTCCTGTAGCGCATCCTCCGCTTCGGCGGGGTCGTTAAGCACAAGATAGGCGGTTTTGTAAACAAGATTCTTGTATTGTTCGAATAAGGCGGCAAAAGCGGTTCGGTCATCTGCCTGCGCCCGTTCGATGAGTTGCAAGGTTGTTTTTAGGTCATTTTCTTTCACAGAGATACTATACACGATAGGATGGCCGAAAGTTCGGTAGAGAAAGAATGTTTCCCGCTCTCAACAAATTTGTACATGCGATACGTTGTCCATACCGATTTTTGACTGCCGTATGTGATGATGTAGAATCTCTTTTATGTCTAAGAATTTGATACAGAAAACGTTTCGTTTCATTGTGAGACTTGGCCTATTCGGGCTCTTTGTGTTGGCTTTTGTCCGCATTGTTATCATCCTTGTCGCGAAACCAAAAACATTTTCAGTTGATGATGTCCCAACCAAACGGGTTGCCATCGTCTTTGGTGCGGAAGTGAAAAAGGACGGTACGCCCTCCGTTGTGTTGCGTGACCGTATTGAGACTGCTGTTGTGTTGTATAAAAGCGGCAAAGTGGAAAAGCTCCTCATGAGCGGAGATAATCGCTTTGTGGATTACAACGAACCAGAAGCGATGCGGCAGTACGCGGTCAGCCTCGGCATCCCTGATGAAGCAATCGTCCTTGATTACGCGGGTCGTCGCACGTATGACACCTGCTATCGTGCAAAAGAAATCTTTCAAGTGGATTCCGCCATCCTCGTCACGCAGGGATTTCATCTGTCGCGTTCATTGTTTCTCTGCAATTCATTTGGCGTGGAATCGGTTGGGGTAGGGGCAGACAATTACTATTACCTCAAACGGCTGCGCTTGGTCTGGTATATCAGGGAAACCCTAGCGACTACGCAGGCTGTGTGGGATGTGTACGTGCAACATCCTGTCCCTGTGCTGGGTGAACCAGAACCAATATTCGCGATGAAGTAAAATAGAAAGCTGTCCCGTTTGAGAAGCGGGTGTTGGAAGTTGGGATGATCAAGAAGATTTTGTTAGCAGTTTATAACGAGATGTTTAGTTGGTTTTATTCTTAAAAATTGAAAATGATAAAGAAACATACTTACGGACTTGTTAATAGAATTAGCAGTTATTTCTTTGTGGTAATGTCGATTATTTCGATTCCTGTAGGGTGGTTTCTTCTTTACATATACATCACTTATTTTTTTGTTGGCAGAGAATTTGCCCTTTCGTCTGTGCTGTTTGCTGTTGGTATATTTCTTGCGTGCATAGCTTGGTCACCGCCAGCGTTTATCTTTATGGCGTACCTGTTAACAGATATTGACGCAGATGAGAATGGTTTATCTTTCCAGTTTTTATGGAAAAAGTTTTTTATCCCATGGGGTGAAGTTTTGAGCATTAAGCATATAAGACCATTTGGTCTTTTTACAAACAAGCATTCACATATTCTTATCGTCAGAAGCGAATTAACATTTATTCATCGCATATATGGACGTGTTTATGGCGGCGCATATCAATCTGCAGTTTTAATACATAAAAATATAAGCAATTATGATCTACTGATGAAGAATATATCCAATACGTGGGGTGTTGGGGAAGAGTAAGCGAAAAATAAAAAGCTCCGCTACGATGACAGCGGAGCTTTTTTGTTCTTATGGCTGAAGCAGCTTCTCGATCTTTTCTGTAAGTTCCTTCAAGCTGACAGGCTTGCTTAAATATTCACTCGCCCCTGCCTCCATGCAGCGTTCGCGGTCGCCGGCCATGGCCAGGGCGGTCAGAGCAATGATCGGGGTGGATGTGAAGCGCGGATCAGCCCGTAGGCGGCGCATGGTTTCCAACCCATCCATCACCGGCATTTGGATATCCATCAGGATCAAATTCGGATTACTTTCTTTGGCTTTGAGTAATGCCTCAACTCCAGTTAATGCGAACACCAGGGTGTAGCCTTTGAATTGCAAATAGTCACCGATGGTTTCAATATTGGATGCATTATCCTCTGCTAACAGGATTACACCGCGTGTATTAGGTTCTGACCTTGCTGACAAATCTGCATGGGGTTGATTGGTATCAACAGGCGGCATGACTTGTGATTGCCAGGGAAGAGAAACAGTGAAGCAACTGCCCTGACCAGGTTCGGTCTCCACCTGAACATGACCGCCGTGCATCTCTGTCAGGCGTAAGACCAATGCCAGTCCCAAACCAGTGCCTTCGTACTGACGGTTGAGGCGACTATCCACTTGGGTGAAAGGTGTGAATAGACGACCCAAGTCTTCCTTTGCGATACCGATACCGGTATCGGCCACAGCGAAGTGGATTTGTCCCTTTGCGGGGTTAGTGCGTACGGAAAGAGTGACCTTCCCCTTATCAGGCGTGAACTTGACCGCGTTGCTCAGCAAGTTGACAAGGATCTGTTTCAAGCGACGTGAATCTGCAAATACGGATTTGGCATCCCTGGCATTTTGATATTCCAGCAGAATGGATTTTTTTGTGGCCTGTTCCTTGACGAATGCTAAACATGCGTGGCATGTTTCTTCGATGCTGATCATTTCCGGGTATATATCGAACTTGCTGGACTCGATCTTCGATAGATCAAGGATGTCGTTGATCAATTCCAGCAGGTGACGCCCGCTTGCCTCGATATTTTTCAAGGCGTTCGATTGTTTTTCGTTTAGATGCCCGTACGTGTTGAGCTGTAAGGATTCGGTGAGCCCGAGGATACCCGTCAACGGGGTGCGTAATTCGTGACTCATGCTGGCTAAAAATTCGTCTTTCATGCGTGATGCTTTTTCGAGTGCGGCGTTGGCGAAGCCTAGTTCATCACGGCTCTCACGCAAGGCGGTTTCTGCTTTTTTACGCTCGGTGATATTCCGGAAGATGCCGTTCGTGGCGATGTGTCCGTTGATATCTTTGCGGCTGCCGACACTACCTTCCACAATGACCGTATCACCGGATTTTGTCTTGAAGAGCACCTCCAATTGTTGAGGTTGTTGGTTGGTGATCAAAAGATTCAGCAGGGAACGGCAGTGTTCGTGATGACTCTCGTCAATGACATCGAACATGCTCAAGTGCATAGCCTCCTCGGCTGTGTAGCCGAGGGTTTGGCACCAGGCGTTGTTCACGTATTGATACTTCCCGTTTTCATCCATGCTTTGGATCAGGTCGCTGGCGGTATCGAAGAAGTATTGCAATCTGGCCTGGCTTTCGCGCAAGGCGTCTTCAGATTGTTTGCGCTGGGTGATATCCACCAATGTTGAGCGGCTCATGATGAACTTGCCATGTTCATCTTGAATAGCGGTGGCGTTCAATAATATGGGGAAAGTGCTGCCATCTTTGCGAATCATTTCAAATATTAGGTCAGAGATCCAGCCTTGTTTTTTGAAGCGCGGAAAATTTTCTGCGAAAGCTTTCTGGCTTGATGGGGTAACCAAGTCTGAAAAGGACTTGATACCCACTACTTCTTCACGCGTGTATCCCAGCCAGTTCAACTCGGTCTGGTTGATCATTATGATCTTGCCATTTGCATCCAGTGAGTGATAACCGTTTGGCGCATTGTTATACAGGTCGAGCACTTCGGCAGTGCGTTGTTCTACGCGGGCTTCCAGTGTGCTGTTGAGTTCCAGTAGATTTTGTTGTGCGGCTTTGAGCTCCGAGATATCAATTGCGCTGAGTAATACCTTAACCGCCTTTCCATTTACATCATGGATGGGTTGTATGCTGACGCGGTACCAGGCGACCCCGCCATTAATAGGCGACTCAACAAGCAAATTCTGATTCTTTGAAATGACATGTTGCACCCGTTCCAGGTTGAGATCGGCAATCTCTTTGGGAAGCAACTCATGCAGTGTCTTTCCGAGTACATCTTTAGCTATAAGTCCCTGTATGTGCGCGGCTTTTTCATTTAGATAGTGGATCCGCCCGTCTTCATCCATCATGACCACCAGTGCATCGGAGGCTTCCACCAGACTGCGATATTTCTCCTCGCTTTCGCGTAGGGCTTCCTCTGCTCGTTTGCGGATGACGACCTCGGTCAATTGGTGGCGAAAGTTCCGCAGTCTTTCAAGGGTTCCTTCAGTAAATTCCCCCTCTGCGATGAATTCGATCAGCCCTATTACTTCCTCGCCGGATTTCAATGGGATGGTGACGACTGAATTTATGTTCAACAGTTTGACCACAGCTGGAATAAGCTTTCGAAGTAGCGGACGAACTTTGACTGGGAGAAAACTGGTATTGCTGAAATCTACCAGCCATGCGCTGATACCCTCGAAGCCGGTGATGAGAAAACCATCCTCAGATTCCAAAACCCGGCTAAAGTGATCGTCGCCTCCAACAGGGAGGTCAACTTGAGGGACCGGCCTGCCGAGCAACTTCTCGAGCTTGGCAATGGTTTCGCGTGGCATGGTGTAGTGCTGGAGGAGAAGACGTTTTTTGTCGGGGTCCAATAGGTAAATGCTGGTGCTCTGGCTCCCAAAGATTTCTTTAGCGTCTTGCGCAAGCAATTCCGTTATATTTACAAGGCTTTCGCGGCGATTGACGGCGTTGTTCAATTTATTGATGAGTGCCATGTCTTCCAGACGCTGATTTAACAGGGTTTCGGCGCGTTTGCGCTCGGTGATGTCGTTTCCATAAATATTGACGTACTCTTCACCGGCAATGGGCGTGACCTGCATGATATATACCCTGCCATCCGATTTGAGCTCTTGTACTTGAATTTGTTGGCCTTGAATGGTGTGCAGTAGTAGGGAATGCCAATTTTCAGGAACCTTTTCGCCGGCGGAACTGCCCCACGCTTTCAAAATCGATGCGCTGGATTGGTTGGCGTTTAGAATTATTCCATCACGGTTTACCCTTAGAACGGGGTTGGGGTTCTCACCGGGGAATCTCGCCAGCATGGCGATCTCTCTTTCCGCTTTTTTGCGGTAGGTAATATCACGGCAGAAACCAACCAGGATGGTGGGTCCCTGCTTGAGAGAATTCACGCTGATCTCAACATCAAAGATACTGCCATCTTTGCGGCGGTGACGAGATTCGAACCGGGTTTTGCCTTCCTGCACTATGGTATTGATCCGTGAATGAATATCATCAGCAGTTACATCTGAAATGCTCTTCTGTAGTAATTCCTCGCGCGAATATCCTGTCATGGCGCAGTAGGCTTCGTTGACATCCAGGAATCTGTGATTTAGGTCGACAAGCCAGAAACCATCGGATGTGGTTTGCAGGATCTTGCGCAAGCGCTCCTCGTTTTCACGTAGGGACTGATCAGCTTTTTGTCGCTCTGTGATGTCACGCAGGATGGCTGTGAAAAGTTTTTCGCCGTTGCTTTCCACATACGAGATGGTGGACTCTGCGGGAAATTCCTCTCCATTGGCGCGCAACCCCTTGATCGAGAAGACCTTGTTGGCTGGAATCTGGCGGGCGATCTCGGGAGTGAGTCCCATCATTTGTTGGAGGTGATAGTCGTGGAAACGATCCGGTATGAAGCGGCTGATCGTTTGTCCTAATGCCTCCTTCGAGGAAACACCGAACATTCGCTCGGCGGCGCCGTTGAAGAGAACAATGCGTTGATCCTGATCAGCGGAGACGATGGCGTCCATGGCGGTCTCAAGCATGCTCTTGAGACGGGTTTCACTATCCTTGAGGGCTTGTTCTGCCCGTTTGAACTCAGTGATATCACGCACGATGGAGAGGAAGGCATATGGCTTTTGATCTTCCCCATAGACCAGCGCGGATTTGGTATATCGATACATCCAACGTCCATCTCGATGACGCACACGGTATTCGGTAGCAATAGTGCCGCGTTCAAGCAGTTCAGCCATTTTTTCTTTGAGGAGAGGCAGATCGTCTGGATGAACAATTTTTTCTCTTTCCATATTGGTCAGATCTTCCGCTTCGTATCCCAAAGCAGAACAATACGCATTGTTTACGAAAAGATGTTTGCCACTCAGGTCAGTCAGCAGAATTCCATCTTCGGCCGTTTCCACAAGACTGCGATATTTCTCTTCGCTTTCACGCAGTTTTCGCTCCGCCTGTTTGCGCTCGGTAATGTCATGGGCAATCACCAAAGTGCCGATGATCGCGCCGGTTGCGTCACACAGTGGCGAAAACCTGTTTTCATGGACGTGTAACTGGCCGGTATTGTCCACCCATGAACTTTCCAGACTGAATGTCTCACCAGTAAATGTGCGATCGTATGCAGCGCGCCAGAATTCCAAGACTTCTGCCGGGTAATCGGGTGAAAGCATCTGTTCACCTACTTGGAACGGATGGCTGCCGCTGGCGATAAGCTCTTGTTGATGGCGCTGGTTACCGATCAAAAAGCGGTAGTTCCGATCCAGCGCAAAAGTTGAATCTGGAATGCTGTCCAGTACCTGCCGCAAAAGCACTTCGTTTTCACGCAATTTTTTCTCCGCCTGTTTGCGCTCGCTGATATCGACGGATGATGAGATCAGACACGGCTCTCCTTTCCAGGCGATCTGCTCGATCGAAAAAAGGATGGTACGGATCTCACCTGATTTTGGGCGGATCATGATTTCTCTTGGGAGCAGGCGACCGGTCTTTTGCAGTTCTTCAAAGACATCCAATTGGTCGGCAGGACTTGCCCATAGATCAAGGCTTTCCGGGGCTGTACCGATCAATTCTTCACGGCTGTACTCGTACAGGCGACAACAGGCGTCGTTAACTTCCATAACCTGCCCGGTGTTGGGTGAGATGATGGATTGTGATACCGGGTTGGTGAAGAATACTTTTGAAAACCGTGTTTCGCTTTCTTTCAATGCATCTTCTGCCTGCTTGCGCTCGGTAATATCCAGCAGGCTGTTTAGGATGTACGTTTCGCCGCCCAAATGGATCTGTCCGGAGGAGACCAGCACGAACCGCTCCTGACCGGAGCGCTTGTGCAGTGAGACTTCAAATTGATTGACATCCCCCTGGTCTCTCAATATTTCGCGGACTTGTTGCAATACTTCGGGTTTGACAAGCCCCAACTCGGTGGCTGTATGCCCGATCGCTTCATCGCGTGTGTACCCTGTCAGGTTGATCCAGGCATCATTCACTTCCAAGATACTGTAATCTGATGTGTGGGTAATCCCCAATGGAACAGGATTCAATTGGAACAGGGTGGAAAAGCGTTGTTCCGATTCTCGCAAATTGCTATGCAACTTATTTCTCTCAATGGCATAGCGAATGGCGCGCGCACACGAGGTAAGGTTGTACGCATCTTTCATTAAATAATCCTGCGCGCCGGCTTGCATGGCCTGTAAGGCAAAGACTTCATCATTGAGCCCTGAAAGGATGATGATGGGAATTTCAGGCGCGAACTTTCGGGCACGGGTGAATGACGCCAATCCTTGGCTGTCTGGCAATCCCAGATCAAGCAGGATCAGGTCAAATCTACTTTTTTGAAGTAAGGCATTCGCGGTGCTCAGGCGATCCGCCACGCTCAACATAAAAGACGTTAGCGGATCTTTTTCCAGAGCTTCGCGCAGTAAGAGTACGTCGGTAGGGCTATCTTCAATGAGTAGGATTTTCAGTTGAGTCTTTTCCATTGGTAACCTCGGATGGGAGAGTAACAACGCTGAACCAGAACTGGCGGATGGTCTTCATAGCCTCGACAAAATTGTCAAACCCCACCGGCTTGACAATATAGCAATTGGCGTGCTTGTCATATGCTTGCAGTACATCCTGTTCGGAGTGGGAGGTGGTCAGCACCACTACAGGGATGGCTTTAAGTTCCGGGTCCGTTTTGATCTCCGCCAGCACTTCGCGTCCGTTCTTGCGTGGCAGATTTAAATCAAGCAGGATCAGGTCCGGTCGCGGTGCAGACGCATATTTTCCTTCACGGCGTAAAAAGGCCAGTGCTTCCACGCCATCTTCCACTACGTGCAATGTGTTGAGAAGCTTAAACTCTGCGAAGGCTTCGCGGGTGATCAACACATCCGCGCGGCTGTCTTCCACCAACAGGATCTCGACATGCTTAAGACTTTCTGTGTTCATGATTTTTCTCCGGTAGTGTGAAATAGAATGTGGCACCCTGCTCTGGCTTTGACTCCACCCAGATCTGCCCGCCATGCCGTTCGATTATTTTTTTGCATAAGGAAAGCCCAATGCCGGTGCCGGGGTATTCAACGCGCGTGTGCAGGCGTTGAAAGACCAGGAAGATGCGTTCAAAATATTGCGGTTCAATACCGATGCCGTTATCGCGCACTTCGATCTGCCAGCGGCTGCCGTCTTTCTTTGCGGCGATATGGATCTGCGGTGTTTGTTCGCCGCGGAACTTGAT
Organism: Candidatus Defluviilinea proxima; assembly: GCA_016721115.1. Classification (NCBI taxonomy): domain Bacteria; kingdom Bacillati; phylum Chloroflexota; class Anaerolineae; order Anaerolineales; family Candidatus Villigracilaceae; genus Candidatus Defluviilinea; species Candidatus Defluviilinea proxima. The sequence goes on along the minus strand of JADKIW010000001.1, from coordinate 608,834 downwards.
TGCATTGCCGATCAGGTTTTGCAGTACTTGTATCATCTGCGTGGAATCCGCCATCACCATGGGCAATGGTTCGTGTGTGATCTGTGCACCGCTTTCCTGAATGGCTCCCTGTAAATTGATCAGCGCGGTGTTTAGAGAGTTCTCGAGATGCGTGGGCTCAAAGGGTTTCCCCCGGCGATCCACACGTGAGTAATTCAGCAGGTCATTGATAAGATTTTGCATGCGTTGGGAGGCTTCGACTGCATGATTGATATATTCATCCGCCCGTTCATCCAGACTGCCTTTGTAGCGCTGGCCCAAAAGCTGCACCATGCCGGCCATCGCGCGCAGGGGTTCCTGCAGGTCATGGGAGGCGACGTAGGCAAATTGTTCCAGTTCGGTGTTTGAACGGCGCAGTTCATTTTCCATACGCTTGTGGTCGGTCATGTCGGTCGAAATACCGCAGACAGCATAGACTTGATTATGTGCATCGAACAAGGGGAACTTGTTGGTCAGGTAAACATGCTGTCCATCCGTCTCGGGATTTTCTTCCTCGAATAATTTCCCCTGCCCGGTCTGGATGATCTCCAGATCGTTGTTGCGGTGCTGTACCGCAAATTCAGCGGGCATGAACGCACTGCGCGTTTGACCGATAATTTGCGCGTTAGAAAGACCAAAGAGCGCTTCGATCTTATGATTGACCAGTAGAAAGCGCCCTTCGAGATCGAGGATATAAACCAGCGCTGTTGTGTTGTCGATCACATCCTGCAAGAGTTTTTTGTTGGCACGCAGTTCTTCTTCAACTTGTTTACGCTCGGTGATGTCGTGAAAACTTGCGATGACACCGCGCGTTTTGCCCTGAGCATCGAACAAAGGGACTGCTCCACCCAAGAGTGTGCGGGGGGCTATATCGGGATGCTCAATGCGTAGTTCGAAATCGAGTTGCGGCTTGCCTGTCCTGGCCGCCATTTGCATGGGTAATTCGTCGGGGCTCAACTCCCGTCCTTCTGTGAACTGACGTAAAACCACTGCAGGCGCTTCGGCAGACTGGGAAATGTTCTCCTGTCCCGAAACACCAAGCAGGTCATTGGCAAAACGATTGCCTCGAATAAATTTGCATTCCGGGTCATCGGCGATCCAGATCGCTTCTGGCAACATATCCAGCAGTTGTTCCAATTCCTCTGTGCGTTGGCGTAGATCCTCCTCTGACTTTTTACGTTCGGTAACATCCAGCGTTATGCCGATGTACCGAACAAGTTCCCCCTGCTTGTTAAAATAAGGATGGGAGCGATCGTAGACCCACCGCACACTACCGTTGGGTTGCACGATACGATGTTCGAGTTCATAGATCGAATGGTTCTGCATCGCTTTCGTGAATGTCTCATTTAATAAGGCTGCATCATCAGGATGAATGCACTTTTCGAGCATCTGGTCATATGTTGGCGAAGGGCCGGTGGGGTCCAAACCGTAGATACGGTATTCCTCCTCTGACCATATCGTCGTCTGTGTGGCGGCGATGTACTCGAAACTGCCCATGTGTGCGATCTTCTGGGCTTCCGCCATTGTGTTATGCATCCGCTCCAACAACTCCTCGGCTTGTTTATGCTCGGTAATATCGGACGTGACAAGAACTACTTTCCAATCCGGGAAATCCACAGGTACGGCGCTTACACTGGTCCAAATCGTCTGGGTATCTTCTTTTATAACACCGGTAACGACATCGTGCACTTCGATCCTTTCGTTAAATGCGCGTGTGCTGGCAAATTCCTCTATAGGTTTCTCAGAACCATCAGCACTGAGATATTTCCGATTACGATACTCTCCCCGGACCAACCCATCCTTGGTAGTTCCCAGAATTTTCCAAAGAGCATCGTTGGTATAGGTTACTTTCCGATCTTGATCGAGGATGGAAATCCCCACGGGTAAAAGATTTAGTAACGTGTTGAGCTTCTGTTCACGTTCGTGCAGGGCTTTCTCTGCCTGCTTACGTTCGGTAATATCCTGCATGGTGGTGATGGCATACGTCTTTCCGCCAATTTCGACCGGGGTGGTATTCATGACCACGATATGTTCTTGCCCATTTCTGGAGTACAGACGCCCTTCGCGGTTTTTCAATTCTCCCTCTTGGTCAAAACGGGCGACCAGTTCCTTGCGCTGCTCCGGCTTGAACAGTCCCAATTGCACCGAGGTTTTCCCGAACATTTCCTGGCGGGTGAAGCCTGTCAGTGTTTCATAGGCTTCGTTGGCATCAAAGACCACCACTTCGGGCAATTTGATCAATATGGTTGGAACGGCAGATTTTTGGAACAGGAGCGTATATTTTTGCTCGCTCTCTCTCGCGCTTTCTTCCAGACGCTTGTGCTTGGTGATGTCTCGCACCAGAATGGAAACACTCCGTGGCGTTTCCGCCTGGGCTTGGATGATGTTGTAATGGGCGGCATACCAGTGCTTTCCCCCGTGGATCTCCACGGGATATTCCAAAGTCTGAGGGGAATTGCTATTCAAGGTACGTTTGAGATATTCGAAGAACTGGCGGCTGGCCTCCTCGCCGAAGACCTCGTCGAAGCGTTTGCCGATCACCTCTTCACGCGGGCGAAACAGGCTAGCCTCATCGCCGGTCCACACGTTGAGATAGGTGCCATGTTCATCGACCTCAAAGACAATATCATCCAGGGAAGTTATCAATGCCCTTAACTGTGCCTCGCTCTTGCGCACTTGTTCAGTGGCTTCCCGAATGGGGGTAATATCCTGGGTGGTTCCATATCCAACGACAGCATGACGCTGTGCACCTTCCCCTTCAAACAGCACCTTCACACCCACGGACAGCCAATGTACGCTTCCATCTGCATGGACAACCCGATATTCGGTGTTAAATTTTCCGCTGGCATCAGGGGATGTGGCAGATTGAATTTCCGATCCCACGCGTGCCAGATCATCCGGATGGATGCGGTTCGTCACCTCCAACAAGGTAGTATGGCGAGTATCAAAACCATAATGAATTCTGGCACGTTCATCAAATTCCAAAGCCCCGCTTTGCAGATCATTCTTCCATATCCCCAAATTGCCGGCTTCATAGGCCAAACGAAGATATTCTTCACTTTCTTTGAGTCTTTCCTCAGTTTGCTTGCGGGCAGTGATGTCGTAATTCACCCCCACCATGCGAATCGGATTTCCCTCTTGATCTCGAACAACCTGACCATTTGCTTTCAGCCAATGGATACTTCCGTCCGGCCATACAACGCGGAATTCAGTATCGTACTCCTTCTCGCCGCGCACCGCCATTCGAGATACCTCATTGCTTGATGCACGGTCATCAGGATGCACCCCCTTCAGCCAGGCTTCATAGGCACCGCCAAAAGCACCCGACTTAAGCCCGTAAAGCCTGTACATCTGTTCATCCCAAACCAATTGATCTTTCTGAATATCCCAATCCCAAATGCCCATCTGGGCGGCATGGGTGGCAAGGTTGAGACGTTCAATGAGCTTTAGTTGCCCCTCTTTATCTGCCTGTTTGTTCAGATCGGTTTTGCGTGGGGTGCTTTTTTTTCTATCCATAACATCTCCCAGATCTACTAAGAACCGGCATTTAATTGTTGAAGGTTATTGTTCGCCCCACCTTTTGTTGTTCTAACCTTCAATCTCGTTTTTATACATTATATGTTGAACTGTTTTACTGAAAAGTGACTTTAAGCTGACAAATGTAATAGCTGACCGTAATTGCCTAGTTCTATTTATTTTAGTCTACACATGAAACTAAGTTGTTGAAACATACCCCATTCCCGATCGCTAAAGCATAAAGATTTTCTACCCGCCTATTTATCAAAATGGATTTGTGACGAAACGCATGTATCACGGCAATTTAAATGACTAGCTCTGTGTTTTTATTTTTGACCAGAGCACCACTTGATTACGGCCGCTGTTTTTTGCATGATACATGGCTTTGTCTGCGGCTTGAAGCACTTGATTCTCATGCTGTCCGTGGGCAGGGAATTCTGAAATGCCAATGGAAATTGTGATTGAAACGGTTTTTCCTTCAACATTGATCGTCGATTCCTGAATTGAATAGCGCAAACGCTCTGCGATGATAAACGCATCCTGCTCATGTGTATTAGGTAATACCACGAGGAACTCTTCGCCTCCATAACGGCAAAGGATATCCCCTGTACGCGTGAACTCTGAAAATCGGTCTGCGGTTTTGCGTAAAATGATATCTCCCACATCATGCCCATACGTATCGTTGATGTTTTTGAATCGATCAATGTCCAATAGCACGAAGGAGATTGGATAGCTCTCACGCATGGCACGCGATAATTCACGTTTGAGTGTCTCGTTTAGATAATGTCTGTTATGTAACCTGGTAAGCGAGTCGCGGATCGCCTGCTCGCGCAGATCCCCTTGTAGCCCCTGGATTTCTTTCATTTGTTCTCCAAGTTTGGTATAGGCATCGCGCAGTTTGGCATCTGATTCTTTTTGGGCAGTGATATCTTCCTTGATCGTAATGTAGTTGATGATCCTGCCTATACCATCCACAACGGGGGCAATGATCTCAGCCTCCCAGTACGGTTCGCCATTTTTCTTTTTGTTTAATATTTCACCGCGCCAGATTTTGCCAGACTGGATCGTTCCCCACATATTTTTATACGTTTCTGACGAAGTGTTCCCTGATTGCACGATGCGCGGATTTTTACCAAGCACTTCTTCAAGCTCATACCCGGTCAAATACGTAAAGTGCGGATTGACGTACTCAATGTTGCCTTGCGTGTCTGTGATCATTACCGAAACGGGACTCTGTTCCACGGCTTTGTGAAGCTGTAGTAGGCGTAATTCGTTCATCTTGCGTTCGGTAATGTCGCGAAAAATGATCATACGCCCGATGATTCGATTTGGCAGGGTCTCTTTTAACGGTGAAAGGAGCGCGTCGTAGTAACGTTGGCTTCCGTCGTCAAAATGCAATTCAAATTTCACTTCGTTTCCGAGAGGCTGTTCAACATGTGTTTGCATGAGTGGTAGAACATCTTGAATCCTCTTGCCAAGCAAAGTGCCCTCGGTTTTGCCAAACATCTCTGCCGCTGAGCGATTAATGTCAGTGATACGGTTTTGTTGATCCAGTACGATCATGCCATCGCTCAAATTGTTGATCAACTTGTTGCGGGCAATGGGTGTGATATCCAGTAACTTGTCACCGTACAGAGCCCATAAAACGAAGAGACCAAAAAGCGAAGACGTTGCAGAGCTCCAATCCACCCCGGGTAAACCAATGATATTGGTAAGGTAAGCGATGTTTAAAAAAATATCCACAAGGAGTGCGGCTACCAACCACCGTGCCTGGCGTTTCATAATGCTTGATCCGCGAGAGGTACCCACGGTAACAATGACAAGAGCCGATACGATCAATGTATAGCCTGAGACCACAGTATAGGCAAACATAGGCCCATGCACAAAAACAACGATATTGTCTGCTTGGGGGATGAAGCCTGTCCAATATAACCCGTGCCAGGGATTCGTGGAAACCAGCAATATGTTGGAGATGGAATAAAATACTACTATGGCTTTCATCCACTTCGTTTCGGCAATACGTTCGTACCCTGCGAAGGATAAGGCAAACAAAAGTAAAAATGCTTGAGATGTGATATATCCCCATGCGTCCAAAATTGCCAGAAAGACTTTTAGCGAAATTGGCACCGCTGCATATCCAAGTGTGACCATTGCTGTCCAGAATGTGTCGCAAGTGGCCATCATTGCAAAATAAAAACCAAATTGCTCCTGCTTGCGTCGCCAGGCGATCATGGTAATTATTGCAAAGATTACAGTCGAAATAAAGGCAGAGATGACAATCGGCGTAATCGCGAACATACTGACATGTTATACCTTATAAAATCAAAAATCAATCTTTTCCTCCTCATGCTACAATACAAGCCCTATGGCCAAAAGTATCTTTATCTCCGCCGACCACGGCATGGCAATCATCTACTTTTTACAAAGCGACGTTGTCTCGACCTTGCTCGATGCGGGTATTGAAGTTATCGTCCTCACCGACGATGAAACCAAAGAAAAAATAGCACAACGCTTTGCGAGACCTGGCTTAACCTTCGAAGGTCTACGCCTCAAACAGGCGAATGACTACGCCCGCAAAGTCAGTCCGCGTTGGCAATGGTTGCTTGCCTACTTGCGCCGCGTCGGCGGTTCGCGCCGCATCAACACTGAAGCCATGGACAGTCACATTTGGGAAGTCTGGGCAGAGAACGGTTGGAAATTTCGTTTAGGCATTTGGATTCCCTCCGCGTTGGCGATTCTTCTTTTGCGGAATTTTTCCTTCGCCCGCAAACTTTTAGTGCGGATGCAAAACCGCTTCACGCCTACCCCGGGCCTGTACACTGATCTATTTGAAAAATACAACCCTGACATGGTCATCGCCTCAACCCCCGGCTGGCGCATGGACCGCTACCTTCTGCGCGAATCCACCCGTCAGGGTGTCCCCAACATGACCGTCATCGTCGGCTGGGACAATTCATCATCGTATAACGTCTCAGGTGCGGACGTACAATGGGCGACCTGTTGGTCTGAGTTGCAAAAAGAGGAACTTGTCAAAGGCTCAGATTGGAACCCCGAGCATGTGAACATTGGCGGCATCCCATCCTATGACGGATACTTTCGCAAGCAATGGCTCATGCCGCGCGATGAATATTTCAAGTTGCATGGGCTTGACCCCAAGCGCAAGTTGATTTCGTACGCCAGCAGTTTTGTCCATTTTGCGCCGAACTTCCCGAACATCGAGGCGCTAGCGAAATTGGTCTCATCCGATGCATTGGCAGAGCCTTCGCAGTTATTGATCCGCTTACACCCGAGTCATTTTCAAGATAAGCCGAAGATCTTTGCAGATGAACGTGCGCAGGTCTTTGAGTTAGAAAAGAAATACCCGCATGTGCATGTTGTCCAGCCTGTGGCATTGGGTGGTTCACTTGGTTATTACGGCGGTGAAGACATGGACGAAAAATCCTCCATGATGGCGTACTCCGATGTGGTTGTCACGGTCTATTCAACGATGTTAGTGGAAACAGCGGTGCACGATACCCCCATGATCGCCGCGACGATCGACGTCCCTGGCGGGTGGAATAAACCGAACAAATTCTCGCTCTCGCTGAAAGAGATCGGTGATTGGCCTACGCATCAACGTTTCCGCTGGGCGAAGGCTGGCCGTGTGGCAACGGATGAAACTGAACTGCGTGATGCGTTGAATCTGTATCTGAAAGACCGCACCATTGATTCGGTGGAACGAAGGAAGTTCATCGAAGATGAAATCACATTTACCGACGCAAGCTCTGGAAAGAGAACAGCAGAATTTATTTTAAAAGCACTTTCAAGGATATTTGATCTCTGAGAGCCAATTGCATACTTTAGTATAATAAATTCACTAAGAGATTATATGCCTCGTAATGCTTCTTTGTACCTATATTTTGTTTTGGCAGTACTTGGCTATCATGTTGTTCGCCGTGCTATTTTACTAACTCGTAGTTTCTTTGAATGGGCTTCTAGCCAGGATTGGCCTCAAACAGTTGGGCGGGTAATATCCTCTGATGTTGTTAGTGTCCCTATTCCTTTAGGCGGTAAGGGACCTTCTTATGAATATCATGTCGATGGTCATACTTTTATGTCTAAAAAAATTTATGTCGGACAAGATTCTTTTGCGTCTAATTTTGAAAAGTCAGGCGCTGTCGTTGATAAGTATCCTAAGAATAAGTCTCTAGTTGTTTTCTATAACCCTACAAGGCCCGAAATTTCATTTCTTGAAAGAAAAGTTCCTGAAAACTTCACTGGCAACCTTATTTCTGGAATTTTATTGCTGTCATTGACGTTTTTGCTATTCTATTTTGTATTGACAACGATTAATAAGTAGTACGTATGAATAAACGATCAAATATGCCCTCTTTTTTTTTCCATCACCTCGCCATCTGCTCCAGTGCACTCTATCACTTTACAGCCAAGAGTACACCGTCGAATGTCAATTTTACGGTTTCCTTGTTGGTAACCTATGCCGTTGCCTTCGTTGTCACCTTGCTCGGATTCTTTTTCTTCCCTGCCACGAACGGAATCAAAGCCGAGCTTGTCAAACTCAACTGGGCCAGCATCGGACTTGCCATCGCCGTCGTCGGCATCGAATACGGATTCCTGCTCACCTACCGCGCAGGCTGGAATTTGGGAATCGCTGCAGTGTTGGTCAATGTAGTTGCATCGTTGATTTTGCTCCCTGTAGCGGTTTTCCTGTTTAGAAATAAAATCTCATGGATCAATATTGTTGGAATATTTGTCTGTTTAGTTGGGTTGATCATGCTGAATTGGAAGAGATAACTTGGAGTTTCGTTACTGATGCTTTCCCGCCTTAAATCCGCCGCCCGTATTCTCCTCAAGGGCGAATCAAAGAATAAAACCCGCAACCCCATTCCTGCCATCACGCCCGAAGAAGTGGCGGAGATCAAGCAGTTCTTCCCGCGCGAGAAGTTCTTTATCCTCGGCCATGCCCGTTCAGGGACAACACTCCTCATGCGCCTCGTGCGTCTGCACCCCGAAGTGCATTGCAACTATCAGGCGCACTTCTTCACACGTAAGCCGTTGTTGAAATCATTAGTGGATTCTGCTGAGATCGAAGAATGGCTGACGCGCAAGTCCAACCGCTGGAATCACGGCCGTGACCTCTCACCGTTGGTTTTGCGTGCCTCTGCTGATTTCATTATGGAACGTGATGCCGCACGAGAAGGCAAGAGCATTGTGGGGGATAAGAGCCCCTCCAGCGTGATTCATGGTCAGGTTGTGCGAGACATGCATTCGTTATATCCCGATGCGAAGATCGTCAACATCGTCCGTGACGGGAGGGATGTACTCATCTCAGAACGTTTCCGTAACTTCGTGGAAGAATCCAAATTCTTGACATCAGAAGATAAACGCATCATTGACGATTTGCGAAAGGATCAAACTCCCTTTACAAATGGGACTCGCTCGATCTTCACTGAAACCTTCATCCGCAACATTGCCTCGCGCTGGGTCAACGATTTGACCGAAACCGACGCCGAATCCCAAAAACTGTACGGCGAAAACTATCATTCCCTGCGTTATGAAGACCTGCTTGCAAGTCCGTTTGCAGAGATGATAAAACTCTGGAAGTTCTTGAACGTGAAGAAAATCAGCGAAACACTTGAGAAGGCAATCAAAGCTGAAATGTCATCCAATCCCGATGAGGAATGGCAGGCGAAACGAAATGAAGGCATCGCATCTTTTCTTCCAAAGGGACAGGCTGGTAACTGGCAAAGATTATTTACAGCCCGTGACAAATCTGTTTTCAAGGAAGTTGCGGGTGAGATGTTGGTCAAGTGGGGATATGAAAAGGATTTGAATTGGTAAATTATTGATAGGGGTACAGCGAAACGGTTAATTATCAAAGACCATTTGGAATTCGCTGTGACCTACAGAGGATACATATGAAATTTTTAATTGCAGGTCTTGGTTCCATTGGCCGTCGTCACTTTCGTAACCTGATCGCGCTTGGCGAGAAGGATATTGTTCTCCTTCGCACCCGCAAGGCGACATTGCCCGATGATGAACTTGCGGGCTATCCCGTTGAAACCGATATTCATGAAGCCATAAATAAACACAAACCTGATGCTGTTGTAGTCGCAAATCCCACTGCATTGCATCTTGATGTTGCGATCCCTGCTGCTCAAACAGGATGTGCCATTCTCCTCGAAAAGCCCATCTCTGATTCGCTTGATCGTCTTGATGCTCTCCAACAAGCCGCGCAAAAAAGTGGGAGCAAAATCCTTATTGGGTTTCAATTCCGTTATCACCCTACGCTCAACAAGGCACGTGAGCTTATTCAAGCGAACGCCATTGGCAAGGTATTAACTGTCCATGCGCATTGGGGTGAGTATCTTCCGCAGTGGCATCCATGGGAGGATTATCGTGCAAGTTATGCGGCGCGTGCCGATCTTGGCGGCGGCGTCATTCGCACGCTCACACATCCGCTCGATTATTTGCGTTATCTGATCGGCGAAGTCGATTCGCTTTGGTCATTCAACGGTCACATTTCCCCGCTTGATCTGGATGTTGAAGATGTTGCTGAGATCGGGCTCAAATTTTCAAACGGAGCCATCGGTGGTGTACATCTCAACTATGTACAAAGGCCTCCCCGTCACACTTTGGAAATTGTCGGGACTCAAGGTACGCTTCGTTGGGACAATGCGGACGGTATTCTGCAACTCCAGAAATTCCCCGCCCCCTTCGCCTCTTATTCGGACGTTCCGCCTGCTCCTGTTATCGAAACCTTTTCTCCCCCCGAAGGCTTCGAGCGGAATCAACTCTTCGAGAGTCAAACGCGTCACTTCATCGAAACAGCCCGGGGGGAGTCTGAACCGGTTTGTCGTCTCGAAGACGGTGTTATGGCGTTACGTCTCGCATTAGCGGCACGTCAATCTGCGATGAATGGAAAATCCATGGATGTGTCAGGATAATGGTAAAGTGACCTTATGGTTCACATAAAAGCTGGTGGAGTTTAGCGTAATTGTACTGAAATTCTGGTGGGTAACCGGGGTCATTGGTAAGTGATTCGCATAATTCAAAACTTAACGCATCGTTTCCTTTAATCTCAGTTTCTATCAGTTTTTTCGCATCGTCACTACGGCCCACGTTGACAAGCCCTTCCAGGAAGGGGAACCATTCTGATTTGTCATTTGCAGTAAATTTTTTGTTGATCGTTTCATCGTATAACCGACCAACTTCATTCCAGTCACCGATCTGGCGGGCAAGGGAAGCTTTTTGATAGTAATAGCACCAATTGTGCGCTGGCTCTTTTCCGAAGATGGCAAAAGGTGGAGTGGGTGCCATGCCTTCAGTTTCAATTCGATTGATCACTGAGTGTGCGCCAACGCGCCTGACGAGCAACGCCTCGGATTCAGAATAAACGGGTAAGGTGCCATCGATTACATGTACGCAGGAATCTTCTGATGGCAAACTGATAAGAAGTAATTTTGTAAAATCGCGTCGCATGGAGAAGTCACGCATGCCTCTACCAAGGACGTCACCCCGTAAAATGTTGAGCGCAGTATCCGGGTTAAGAACTTCGGCCGAGATCAACGGGACTTTTGCTGTATCTGGCCGGTAGATAAGGTTGATTGGCCCCCAGATCTCATAATCTTGTTGAAACGAAAAACCAACTGAGAAATATGCCATTACTAGCGTGTTGCTTTTTACATCAGGAGCGCGCCAGGTAAGTTGCCACCAAGATTCACGTTCATAGTCCCAGTACTTTGCCCAATTCATGGAATTTAACAATTGAGTTGATACAGAGATACCAATAAGTACAAACAAAACCAGTTTACGGAAATTTGGCTGGAGCATTATGATGAGACCCATCCCCAATAGGATTACTCCAGCAGTTGGGTGAAGACCATAACTTTTATAAGCATCAGTGGGGTCAAATTCTCGTGCTGAGAGGATCACAGGGGTAATAGCGCACACCGTTATGAAAGCACCCAGCCATACGAAATCCCTAATCAAAGTGGATGTGTCCTTCTCATGAGATTCGTTTTCCCATAAATTTTTGAAAACACGGGAATATGCCCAGACTAGGGCGATTACAAGACATGCTCCCAAGATTGCCAGTATAAGGTTCGTATATGTTCCACTGGTATATAAGCGGAAGGGTTGTACGAACCAGGCGAAGACTGTAGCATCCAAAAAGTCTTTGAACGTACCAAAGATTACACGTAGTGACATGCCGACAATGTCACTACGATAGCCGGATGCCAGTTGCGACGCATCAGTAGCATTGCGACTGCTTTGAAAGATGAACAAACGCCAGTACAGAAATCCAGACATGATAATGGGATATGGCCACCATCTTTTTGCTGTTTCCTTGATTAATGGGCGTAGTTCAGTAGGTCCATTTTGGAAGAGAAAAAATCCAAGCAATGCCAGACGCATACCTTCCAGCCCGATCATATACTCATAGATGAATAGGTAGTTTGCGGTCAGGGTAATGGAGATCAGGTTGTAAATATACTTTTGGAGACGTGCTTCTGCTTTCAATGCCTGTAACATGAAGGCTATGGAAAGCAATCCTGTTCCAAAGCCAAAGAGATGGTTTTGTTTGGTGTTTGCGTCGGGTTGAGAGAGAAAGCCTGGGTAAACGATGAACAGCACCGTCATCATAGTAGTGAAGTATTTTTGTTTTGGCCAGATCAAGCGAAGAATCCAAAAGAATGCCAATCCACATATGAAGCGCCACAACAATGCATACAAGTGCCAGCCAAGGAGATTATCGCCCAGAAGCCGGTACAAATAAGAATAAATAACCCCCATGAATGGACGATCCGTGCTGAATAATGGAATAAGGCTGGCCGCACCTCGTATTTGGCCTGACCACAGTACATACCAGTCGTCGTAGTAATACCCTAAGTTGGGAATATTAATTCCATATGTGATCACCGTCGTAAAAAAGATTAACAGGATGGAAATATTTTTTTCATTCTTAAGGAAACCTTGCACAGCTTGCTTCATCTTTTTTGATACCTTTAGTTTCGTTTTGCAATTTGTAGTTGTACACAACTTTTGTGTAGCAAATATCTATTGTGTTGAAATAGCCCAGACATCGTCCGATTATGTGTTACATAAGATTGTGTATATCTTTTCGTAATCATAACCGGGCGCGGGATTGTAGGATGGATTTTTATCGAATGCTTTGCATAAGGGGAATCGGATCTTGATCAAGCCGCGCAGTTCTGAATTGTAGAGCACTAAGGCGTCATCGTATCTATTGTCGTTCACAAGCCCTTCGATAAAGGGGATGATCTCAGATTTATCGCTGGGGCTCAAATGGAGGGAAACAGTTTCATCGTATAAGTTGCTGACTTCTTTCCAATTGCCTTGTTGACGGGCTAGGGATGCTTTTTGGTAGTAGTAACACCAATCGTGCTCAGGTTCTGAACCAAAGATGGAAGGGGAAGGGGCTGGTGATGTTCCACTTGTAATGATGCGGTCGATGTGTGAGTTCTCGCCGATTAGTTGTGTGAGTAAAGGTTCGTTTTCGGCATAGACTGGCAATGATCCGTCGATTACGTGCATACATGAAGAAGTTGAAGGAACACTGATCAAAAGAAGGTTGCCGAATTGTCTGCGGACTCTAATGTCACGAACCCGATTACCAATCGTCTCGTGTTTTAGCACATTGAAGGCGGTATCGTAAGTGAGTACTTCAGCAGTGATAGCTGGTACTTTGGCTGGTTCAGGATTGTAGATCAGGTTCACTGGGCCCCATATTTCGTAATCCTGTTGTGTACGGAATCCTTCTGGCGTATAGGCCATAATGAGAGTTTCATCTTGAATATCGGGAGCGCGCCAACTCAGTTGCCACCAGGTATTGCGATGTAAAGTCCAAAATTGTGCCCAGTAATCTGCGTTCAGTGCTTGGGTGGTAACGGAAATCCCGATAAGGGCCAGTAAAGCTATTTTACGGAAGCCCGGCTTGAGCATCAATAAGATGGCTGTAACGAACAACACTACGCCGCTGATCGGGTGAAGGCCATAGCTTTTATACGCGTCGTTCAGGTCCACTTGCCTGCCAGAGAGTATGACCGGTACAACTGCAAAGATGATGGCAGGGATTCCGATTACGAGCAATTCTTTTGTGAGCCGAGGGGCGTCAACTTCGTTATATTCTGAGCCCCACCATTTTTTGAATAAAGAATTATAGAACAAAACCAATGCAATAACAAGCAATGCAATGAGAAGTACATTACCTAAACTCGAATAGGTAGCCCCTGCCAATGATTGGTAGGGTTTTACAAACCACGCAAAAATCGACGTGTCTAAAAAATCCTTTGTCGTTTCCAGAATCAACCGAAGGGACATATAGCGCAGGTTGCTGAGATAATCCTCGGCCAATCGAGATGCATCAGTGGCGTTGCGACTGCTATCGAAGATGAAAATGCGCCAATATAAAAATGCGGCGGTGACTGTGGCGTAAGGTAAGAAGCGTTTGATACTTTCGATGGCTAGCGGACGGAATTTGTTAACTCCAGACTGGAATAGTACATATCCGATTAGTAATAAGCGTGTGCCTTCAAATCCGATCATGTATTCATAAATAAATAAATAATTTGCGGTCAGAATAAGAGAAAGGATACTGAAGACGATCTTCCATATACGGGAGTTTGTTTTCATGGCTTGAAGCATCAAGGCAATGGAGAGAAGCGCTGTGCCAAACCCGTAAAGATGATTTTGTTTTGTGTTTGCATCTGGCTGAGAAAGAAAGCCCGGGTAGACGATGAAAAGTACTGTCATCAGGGCAGTAATGTATTTTTCTTTTGGCCAAAGCAAACGGAGAATCCAGAAAAATGCCATCCCGCCTATAAAGCGCCAGAGGAGCGCGTATACATGCCAATTGATAATACTGTCCCCTAAAAGACGATACACATACGAATAAACAACACCCATAAATGGGCGGTCCGTGGAAAATAACGAGATAATACTTTCTGCACCACGTATCTGTCCCGACCAGAGCAAATACCAGTCATCGTAATAGTATCCGAGCTTGGGGATGCTGATGCCATACGTGAAGATAGTCGTGAAGAGAATCAGTAAAGTGGAAGTGAAGGTCTCGTTTTTAAATAACTTTTGTATTGCTTGTTTCATCCTTCATCTCCGGAGCAAGGGTTTATTTGAAAGTTGTTTTGATGCATGAAAAAGATATGATGAGAGAAAAAACTAATATAGTTGATCTACTCAGTGAGCGGTTTTAAGTCGTTGCGGATGAACAGACGAAGAAACTCTTCAGAGGCTACGAGAGTGTAATTTTCTTTTAGGTAGTCTTCAAGGGCAGGGATCTCAAAACGTGCTATGAGTACCTGCTCGGGGTGGTATTCGCGCATTGCCAAAAGGATATCCTCTTCTGTTAGACTGCCGGTGGATAATCGTTTTTGTGAGAAAGTTGCTAAATTAGGAGGAACTGGACGGTGAATGCGAAATGCGTACATTGGCGTATCTGTTACGACCCAATTTGTTTGGTCAGCATATTCATTCATTGCACGAAGGATTTTCAACTTGCCCAGAGTGGCTTTTAAAGTGAAGTTACTGATACGGGGCTTGTTCATCAATTCCTTGTCCAGTACTGGCGTGTAATGGATAGAGACAAAAGCGAAGCCTATCAAGATGGTTACGCCCAATAGGGTGCGGATATTTATGACATCCGGAAAACGCCTTATGCTAGCGAGCGCATATATCCCTTCTCCAAGACCTGCAGCGGCCAACATTGCGGCTGGGATCGTGATCAATAACTGGTGATGATAAAAAACCGGTGAGTAAAAGCTAAATAGGCTATAAGCTAATATTGCCCATGTCAACGGATATAGGATGAGCCAGTTTCGCTTAAGAGATGAGATCAATATGCCGCCAAATCCCAAAAATAATAACGGAACAGCGGCTTGAAGGTGGGTATTGATAGCGAAAGATTCGTTTTGGAATATGTCTTTAGTAGGTGCAGTAAGAGGAGGAAAAATGATGGACCATACATTTTGCGGCCCAACTAAGATCAATCCAAGCAATGTTCCCAAACCTGCGAAACATAATGTCCAGGTGAGTGCCGGTCGGAACACCTTCCATGAGAGCCCGTTTTCTCTTTCCTCGAGAAAAGCGGAGATAGTAATGCCAATCAAGAAAATAGGGACTAGGAAACCGGTAAAGAGTTTGATAAGTGCTGATAAAGCCAACGCAAAGCCAGAAATTACCAGATATACGTTATTTTTTTTCAGATGCCAGAGTGTTATAAAGAGCATGGATACCATTGCTAATGCAATGCAAGGCACACCTATCATTACAGACACGCTAAGTCCCAGGTATCGAGGCACTATGATGATAAGTGGTAAAAATAAAAGAGCAGCTAATTTTCCTGATGTGAGTTGTAAGAATTGAGCGCCCGCCCAGACGAGCATGGTGGAAAACAATAAGACCAATATGCGGGCAGGGTTTACTTCAAATCCAACAATGCGGAAAACAAGAGCTAAAACCTGGGTAAATAGCGGTGGTTGGTCGCTAGAAATTTCGCTGTATAGTGGATATTTCAATACAACCAACATCGAGCGCATCAAATTCAATCCTTCGTCGGTATCGAACTGAAGTTTTTCTCGAAAAGGGTAGTAGGAGAATGTAAAAGCAAAGAAGATTAAGGCGATAAAAATCGGCAAAAGAGAATTGCTGAATGTGCCCCACCGTGCTTTATCCGTAGTTTGGTTTTTCATGCTGAGAAGAGAGTCCAGAAAATACGATGATTAAATCGTGAAGTTGAGAAGATATTTATTAAAATAGATTATATCATCAGGGAATATTCGACCCGTTCGTATGTATCAGTTACATGATAGTGTAGGATACATATTGAGCGATTCGTTTTTCGCAGAGCGTCAAATTAGTTTTAAATCCTTTCTAAAATTCAGTTGTTGAATTTTGGGTTATAATAGCGTCTTGTGTTTGAAATTTTCACAGAAGTATTCTGTGCCATATAAAGGAGAAATAATGTCAAAAGCAAAACTGATCACCCCATACGGGGGAAAACTGGTGAATCTGGTTGTAGAAGGGAAAGAACGTGAAGAGCTTCTTGCTCGTGCGCCGAAACTTTCCTCCATCAAGATCACCATGCGTAATCTTTGTGACCTCGAGTTGCTTGCCACTGGCGGATTCTCGCCCCTTACTACTTTCATGGGCAAAGCTGACTATGAGCGCGTACTTAAGGAAATGCGACTTGCAGATGGGACTCTCTTCCCGCTTCCCATCACACTGACAGCTGATCCCAAGGAACTGCCGACTGTTGGCGAGGATCTTGTCTTGCGCAACTCAAACAACGACACGATTGCTATCATGACGCTTGAAGAAGTTTATCATTGGGACGCTGAAGTAGAAGCCACACATGCGTACGGTTCCAATGATCCGCGTCATCCGATGGTTTCTGAGATGCAACGTTGGGGCAAGGTTTGTATCACTGGCCCGTTGAAGGTGATCAACCTTCCGAAATATCATGATTTCGTGAACCTTCGCCATACACCTGCACAGGTGCGTACAATGCTCGAAGACATGGGACATGACAATGTGGTCGCTTTCCAGACTCGTAACCCCTTGCATCGTATCCACGAGGAATTGACCAAACGTGCTGCCGCACAGGTCAACGGTTCTTTGATCGTTCACCCTGTTGTTGGTATGACCAAGCCCGGTGATGTGGATCACTATACTCGTGTCCGCACTTATAAAGCATTGGTCGATAACTACTACGACAAGAAAAACACAATGCTCAGCCTTCTACCGCTTGCCATGCGTATGGCCGGTCCACGTGAGGCGATTTTACATGCCATTATTCGCCGTAATCATGGCGCAAACCACTTCATTGTAGGACGCGATCATGCTGGGCCAGGCAATAACTCGGCGGGCAAACCGTTTTACGGTCCGTATGACGCGCAAGAGCTGATGACCAAGCACGAGACTGAACTCGGCGTCAAAATGGTTCCGTTCGAAATGCTGGTTTATCTTCCTGATGAAGATCGCTATGTGGAAGAAAAAGACGTACCGAAGGGTGCCAAAGTCGCCAATATTTCCGGCACACAGGTGCGCGATGATTATCTTGCAAAGGGCAAGTTATTGCCCGACTGGTTCACCCGCCCAGAGACCGCTGAGATCTTGCGTCAGATGTATCCGCCCAAGAATAAACAGGGTTTCTGCATCTGGTTCACTGGTTTGAGTGGGTCCGGTAAGAGCGCGACTACACAGGTGCTCACTTCGTTGATGCTCGAACGTGGACGTGAGATTGCCATCCTCGATGGTGACGTTGTCCGCACACATCTCTCAAAGGGACTTGGCTTCAGCAAGGAAGATCGTGATACCAACATTCTTCGTATTGGTTTTGTGGCTGGCGAAATTGTCCATGCTGGCGGCGCGGTCATTTGTGCCGCGATCAGCCCGTATCGTTCCACTCGTAACGAAGCCCGTAAGATGGTCGGCGATAACTTTATCACCGTTTACATGGATACTCCCGTCGAGGTCTGTGAAGAACGTGATGTGAAGGGATTGTATGCCAAGGCGCGCCAGGCAATGGAAGATGGCAAGCCGATGGGTTTCACCGGCGTAGATGATCCGTACGAACCGCCGATCGATCCTGAGATCACGCTCAAGGGATTTGGTGCCACCCCTGAAGAGAACGCCCATATCATCATCAAGTATCTCGAAGAACAGGGATATTTGAACAGTAACTAACAGGGCATTTATGAAGAACGCGAAGTGTATAATAAAAGCCTTCGCGTTCTTCATTCTTATCGCTCAACTTATAAGCAAGTAAACTTTCATAGTTATTATTAAAGTTGTTGTTTATCCAGTTTCGCGATACTTTGTAACTCCTGTTGAAAAAATGACCCGTCTAAACCCCCGTCTCATTTCTGTTATTGCCCTCGGTTTTCTCGCTATACTAGGGACATTGCTCGTCCTCAAAGCGACTCCCGAAGGCTTGAATCTTTCTGATGATTCCATCGCATATGTGGCTGGTGCGCGTAGTATCCTTGCAGGGGACGGCTATCGCGAGGCGTATTTAGCCAGTAACCAGCCTGTCACACATTTCCCCCCCGGTTTCTCACTTGTCCTGGCGTTCTTTGGCCTTTTCGGCCTCGACCCATTACGTGGCGCACGCCTCGTCAATGCGTTGTTGTTTGGATTAAATGCCGGCTTGCTGGGGATTCTTGTCTGGCGTATGACGCCCTCTTTGATGGCTGGTCTTGTGCTGGCGGCATTGTTTGTCACGAATAGCGAGATGCTACAAGTCCATACCGCTGCAATGAGCGAACCGCTGTTCATATCCTTTTCCCTATTTGCCTTATGGATGTTTGATATTTACTTTGAACGTCCTCCTGCCCGCTTTGGATGGCAGGGCAGTGTGAAAGGGCGTTGGTGGTTGGTATTTTGCGCGGTTTTTACTGGGATGGCATATCTCACCCGTTATGCAGGTCTTGCTTTAGTTGCCGTGTTTATTGCCGCCTTGTTTATTTTGTATCCCTTCTGGCGCGATCGCTTCGGAAATACGATGATCTTCCTCGCGGGCTTTCTTCCGTTTGCGCTTGCGTGGACCTTGCGCAACAAGTTTGTTGCAGAGAATGCCACGAACCGTACCTTTGCATGGCATCCGATTACATCCGAGAACATCGAGATTGGCAGACGAGTTTTCTCCGAGTTTCTTATCCCGGTTGAGACATGGCGCAGGGAAATGCTCAAGGCGGGTGTCGTTGATTGGATGATCGTCATTATCCTTGGTGTTGTGTTGGCCTGGACCATCTTCCGGTCGTGGAAATATATTTCGAAGCCGAGGCAGGCTTCGGTGTTGGAAAGAGGCGGGAAAGAGTCGCGTGAGGTGATCTCGTTCACGACCGGCTTGTACATCTTTGCATATCTTGCATCCATCGTCGCATCCATGATGATGTTTGATGCGGCGACAAAATTCAAATTAAGAATTCTCTCCCCCGTATTCGTTGGGTTGTTGATCTTACTGGTGGCATTCGGTATTTGGATGCGGAACAAACAACGTGTACTTGTGGTTATTGCAACGATCACACTGCTTTGTTTTTCAATTTACAAACAATCCATCACGGTGGCGCAATTATCGAAGGGTGGGCTTGGGTACGCATCTTTCCAGTGGTACGATTCAGAAGCCATGAAATATTTGCGCGATCTGCCAGACGATATAAAGATCTATACCAACGAACCTGCCGCTGTATATCTGTATACTGGACGTGGTGCGTATGTGTTGCCCGATCGTTACGACTCGGCCACAGCGCAGGAACGCCCCGGTTTCGAAGAGGGCGTGGCGAAAATGCACGGAGAGATCAACGATGGTAAGGCTGTTCTCGCGATGTTTGATAATGGTGGCAATGTCGCGAGCAATGTGAAGATACTGACAGATAATTTATATGTGGCACACAAATCTCAAGAAGATTCAATTTATACTGCGGTGCCATAGGGAGCAAAAGTGAAGATACAGGAAAAGTTTGACCTAACCGGTCGTGTGGCCGTTGTAACAGGTGGAGTGGGCTTGCTCGGCGTGGAATTTTGCAAAACGTTGGCTGAGGCTGGCGCGGCGGTTGCCGTTGTGGACTTGAACGCTTCAGCTTCGCAAGGGACAGCGGATACGCTTACGAAAAGCGGATACAAAGCCTTGGCCGTTCCCACCGACATTACCAAGCCTGAATCGGTCAATGCGATGGTGGAAAAAGTGTTATCCGAATTTGGGCGGTTGGATATTCTCGTGAACAGTGCTGCACTCGACCCTAAGTTCGACCCCGATGCAATGAACAAAGGAATTACGCCCGGCGCGTTTGAAGATTATCCGCTTGAACAGTGGGACGCCGCGATGAACGTCAATTTGACCGGCATGTTCCTTGTGACGCAGGCATGTGTGAAGCCGATGATCGCACAAGGTAAAAAGGGGAGTGTTATCAATATCTGTTCCACATACGGACTCAATGGCCCCGATCAGCGTATCTACGTCAAGGAAGGGAAGCGCGTAGCGTTCAAGCCAGTGTATTACACCGTATCTAAAGCAGGCGTGATGGGATTCACCAAATACCTCTCCGCTTATTATGCAGGAACAGAAATCCGCGTGAATGCGTTGACTCCCGGCGGTGTATTCAATAACCACGAAGATTATTTTGTGAAGAATTATTCTGCCAAGACGATCTTGGGGCGCATGGCTAAAAAGGATGAAATGAATGGTGCGTTGCTATACCTCGCATCTGACGCGTCATCGTATATGACCGGTAACAATGTCGTTGTTGATGGAGGTTGGACAGCTTGGTGAGCAAGTACACGCATGAACATGTATACCTGCCTACCTGTCTACAAAAACCATGACTAATATCATCGCTCTTATCCCCGCACGCGGTGGCTCCAAGGGAATCCCGCGTAAGAACATCCGTGACTTTGCAGGTTTTCCACTGATCGCATGGAGCATAGCGGCAGGTCTGCAGGCCAATAGCGTTTCGCGTGTCATTGTTTCGACTGACGATGAAGAGATCGCGGCAGTTGCACGCGAGCACGGCGCAGAAGCTCCTTTCTTGCGCCCGGCGGAACTGGCACAAGACCGCACTCCTGACCTGCCTGCATTTGAGCATGCTTTGAAGTGGCTTGAAGACATCGAAGGCTACAAACCTGATATTGTGATTCAATTGCGTCCCACTTCACCCATTCGTCCGGTGGGAATGATCGATGAAGCGGTCAAAATATTAACAGATCATTCGGATGCTGATTGTGTGCGTGGCATCGTGCCGGCCGGTCAAAATCCGTATAAGATGTGGAGTTTCAAAGGCTATGACAGGCCGATGAAACCTTTGCTCGAAGTGGAAGGCATTGCCGAGCCCTATAATGCGCCACGTCAAATTCTTCCACCTGCTTATTGGCAAACGGGGCACATTGATGTGATCCGCACGAAGACCATTACACACAAAAAGTCGCTCACGGGTGATGTAGTGTATCCGTTGGTTATTGATCCGCGCTTCACAGTAGATATTGATACGCCTGCTGACTGGATCAAGTATGAAACGCTGGTCTATCAAGGCGGGCTGGATATGGTCACGCCCGATAACAAACGTCGCCGGGCCATGCCTCGCAAGATCGAGCTTGTCATCCTTGATTTTGATGGCGTCATCACCGACAACCATGTGTGGACCGACCAAGATGGCAGGGAGATGGTTGCGGCGTATCGTAGTGATAGCCCGCGCATTAAAGAGTTACGTCAGTATGGCGTTGATGTGATGATCCTCTCTTCGGAGCCGAACACTGTTGTAGCGGCGCGTGCGAAAAAGATGGGGCTGGAGGCAATTCATGGGGTGGGCTTGCAGGATAAAGGGCGTGTGATGCGCGAAGTCCTCGAGCAGAAAAAGATCAAAGCGGAGAACGTCGTTTACGTGGGTAATGACCTCAATGATCTGCCATGTTTCGAAGTCGCAGGCTGGTCTGTGGCTGTGGCAGATGCGTTCCCGGAGGTCATCCGCAAGGCGGATTATGTTTTGAGTAAACCCGGGGGGCACGGAGCAGTCCGTGAGCTGTGCGAAATTATTTTGAAAAAGTTACAGGAGAACAAATGACACGTGAAATAAAATTTGGAAATCGAATGATGGGTGATGGTCATCCCACGTATGTGATCGCGGAAGTGGGCATCAACCATAATGGTGACCTTGATATTGCAAAGAAGATCATCGATGCGGCCGTGCATGCGGGGGCGGATGCGGTCAAGTTCCAGAAGCGTACGCCTGATGTTTGTACACCACTCGATCAGCAGAAACAAATGCGTGAGACGCCGTGGGGTTACATCTCGTATCTCGATTATCGCTACAAGGTTGAATTCAACGAAGAGCAATACCGCGAGATCGACCGCTATTGCAAAGAAAAGAAAATTGACTGGATGGTCTCGGTGTGGGATGAACCTTCGGTAGATTTTATGGAGAAGTTCGATACACCTGCCTATAAAGTTCCGTCCGCTTCGTTGACCGATCACAATTTGTTGAAGCACGTCCGCAAGACGGGCAAGCCCATCATCATTTCAACGGGTATGTCCACCATGGACCAGATCAAGCGCGGCGTGGAAATGGTTGGCAAGGATGACCTCGTCATCATGCACTGCACAAGCACGTATCCGTGCGAACCAGAAGAGTTGAACCTCAACATGATCGGAACACTCCGCAAGGAATTCCCGAACAACCCCATTGGGTATTCAGGCCATGAAGTAGGGCTTGTCCCTTCGGCAGTTGCCATCGCATTGGGCGCTACCTCCATTGAACGCCACATCACCCTCGACCGTGCCATGTGGGGCAGTGACCAGGCCGCCTCTGTGGAACCCGGCGGTTTTGAGAAACTTGTCAAATACATCCGTGTGACCGAAGCTTCTTTGGGCGACGGCGTGAAAAAAGTTTACGATTCTGAAAAAGGTTCGATGAAGAAATTGCGCAGGGTTGTGAACGAATAACATATAATGTAGGGGCACAGCGGCATGACCGCCCCTCATCACTTTGATAATCTGCTGTGCCCTTACATGGAACATTATGAGCCTCTCTCAAAATATCCGCCGCACAATTCGTCCCTTCGGGAAAACCGCTCAATCCATTTTACGATGGAAGCGGTTTTCTTTTCATGAAGCACCGCCTGTATTTGGTAATGCCAAACCCAAGAGCGGCTCTCATTTGTTGTTGCAGGTCCTTGGTGGTTTTTCACAGATCATGCCGTATCGCTTTGTGGAAGCTGACCCTGTTCGGACTATCACGGCACAAGGACGAAGGCGCACAGCGGAGGAAATCCTTGCGGACTTAAAGAACGTGCCTGCGGGTGTGATCGGCTGGGGATATGTGGAAGCCACGCCTGAGAACGCCTCTTTCTTAACCGGGGCTGGGCGCGTCAACTATTTCATTTATCGTGACCCAAGGGATTTGCTCATCTCACAAGTGTTCTTCGCCACCGATATGCACGAGGGACATGGAATGTACGAATACTACAACTCCCTGCCCGATCTTGGGGAACGGCTCAAGGTGGCGATCACCGGTATCGAAAAAGACGGCTTGAAGATGGTTTCCGTCCATGAAAGGTACGATGGCGTCTTTCAATGGCTCGAGCAAAAGAATGTGCTATGCATCCGCTTTGAGGATATGGTCAACAACCGCGATGTCACGTTGAGCGCCATGCTTGATGAAGTGGAAAAGACCGGCTACAAGATCCCCATGCCACGTGAAAAAGCATTGGCAATCTTGATCGAGACCATCCAACCGAAAAAGAGTCGCACCTTCCGCTCAGGGAAAACAGGCGGCTGGAAGAATCACTTCACGGATGAACATAAGAAATTGTTCAAAGATGTAGCGGGGGATTTGGTAGTGCGGCTTGGATACGAAAAGAACAACGACTGGTAATGAAATCACTGAACGAACTCTATACTCAACGTATCAAGCGCGGACTCGTCCGCAGGCTCAATAATTTAAAGGTCGCATCTGTTGCGCGTGAGGTTTCGCGCAAGGAACTCAAACCGACGGGCGCACCGGTTGTCTTCTTCAAGGCATCTACAGGTATTGACGACCTCTCGTGGAACAGCGGATTTCACCTGCTGGCCTCGTGGGCATTGCGCTTGCAGGGAATCCCTGTTGCGTATTTCGCGTGTAACTCCGGTATGAGCAAATGCGTACTGGGAACCAACAGAGATAATCCGCAGAACGCGATGCCGTGTAAGACATGTGTGGCACAGTCGATGGCGTTATATACCGGCGTTGAAACGTTTAAACGTTCAAACATTCAAACTTCGGGCGCTGAATGGTTCGATTTTCAACGTGATGAAGAAATTGCGAATGCCGTTGCGAAATTGTCTGTCCCTGAATTGACGACCTTCGAATGGCAAGGCGTTCCTCTCGGTGCATTATGCCTTCCCGGTCTTCGTTGGATTCTCCGTATCCATCACTTGGACGATGATGAAAACACTCGTTATCTTTTGCGCGAATATATTTTGTCCGCATGGAATGTGGCGCAAAAATTTACAAAGTTTCTCGATGAGACAAATCCGCGTGCGGTGATCGTGTTCAACGGACAATTCTTCCCTGAAGCGACGGCACGTTACATTGCCCAGAAACGCGGACTCAAAGTCATCACACACGAAGTGGGATTACAACCTGCTACGGCTTACTTCACCGAAGGCGAAGCGACAGCATATCCCATCCATATCACTGATGAATTTGAATTGAGCGAAGAACAAAACACCAAACTCGATGCCTATCTTGCCAAACGCTTTCAAGGTGACTTCACGATGGCGGGCGTCAAGTTCTGGGCTGATATGAAAGGACTTGACGAGTCCTTTTTGCAAAAAGCTTCGAGCTTCAAACAGATCGTCCCTATCTTTACGAATGTTATCTTTGATACCAGTCAACCACATGCCAACACGGTTTTTGAAGATATGTTTGAGTGGTTGGATCTGGCTCTTGAAGTCATCAAGTCACACCGTGAGACGTTGTTTGTCATCCGTGCACACCCTGATGAACTGCGTGTGCGAAAGTCCAGCCGCGAGACGGTTCAGGGATGGGTGACCAGCCGCGATGTACAGAAAGAGCCGAATGTCGTTTTTGTGAGTCCCACTGAAACGTTGAGCTCATACGAGTTGATCCAGAAGTCCAAGTTTGTGATGATCTATAACTCAACGATTGGCCTCGAAGCATCTATTATGGGAGCGGCGGTGTTGTGTGCAGGCAAGGCGCGTTTCACACAGTACCCAACGGTGTTCTTCCCTCAAAGTGTTGATGCCTATCAAGTTGAACTCGAAAAGTTCTTGAACGGGGAAAATATTGCAGTGCCCGCAGATTTCAAACGCAACGCACGCAGGTTTTTGTATTACCAGTTGTATCGCACGTCCTTGCCGTTTGGCGATTTTCTTGAACCATCGGTGCGCACAACGCAAACCCGTTTGAAATCATTTGAGTTGGATGCGTTATTGGAATCGGATGCAATCAAAGCCATCATAGATGGCGTACTCAACGATGGGGATTTTCTTTTGAAAGAATAAAAAAAACGGGATGGGCTTTCGCCTCGTCCCGTTTTCGCTTCTTGCTGGACCTTGGTCTGATTCAGCCTCGATGGATATTATTTTGAACGAAGAAAAATTAACGTCTCAATATCCAACTGTTCCCATTCCTCTCATACCCAAGACTGTTTGCATTTGTGTTCAGCCATAACGCCAGCCGTACATAAATGGGGATGCGCTCTTCTGGCTTGCCTTTCCAGGTTTGTATCAAGTCATTTACGTTTCCACCGATAACATCAATGCGAGGAATCTTTGATTCGATTTCGATGCGTAGGGCGGCTTCGTAGATCAGGTAAGGGTCCATGCCTTTCTGCTTAAGCTGACTTTCTACGAGTGGATGAACCAACGTATATCGTCCCCCACGAGTTTCTGCCTCTTCCAGGGCGGCCATCCCATCTCCGATTACAAACCTTGTTCCCGAGCCATCAGTCGAATTGGATGCAATGCTTTTCAGTAATTCAAATGTTTGATTATTTTGTTGAGCATTGTTTTGAACAGGAGTTGGAGCCTTCGGGCTTTCTGTTTTCAGCGGCATCGGGCTGGTTTTCGTCCCTTCAATAAGGCCTATTGAAATAATTCCTGCGGCGAATTGAGGCTCAATATCCTGTCTTTTTACACAATGATAATTGAACAGCATCGAGCAAACGATGATCCCTGCGCGCGCACCATCTCGGTAGTCCAAGCCATGGTGCCTCATGATCGCATTGTATTCTTCCTGATGTGCCTCCTGGATTTGCAAGATCGTTTTTTGCGGCTTATAGTTATCAGGGATCTGTCTGGCGAATTGATCTGGCTTTAATTGCACTCCACCTTTATTGATGTAATATACGAACAAGCGCAGTAGCTTGGGCCATTCTTGATTGGCCTTTTCTGAAAGCAGTATGGTTCCTGGCTCAGAATTGTGCGCCTGCCCAAATGATCGTTGGAGACTTGTGCCTGCCAGCCATGCTCCTGTTGATAGAACTGTTCCGGCATGTATCCCTTGTGGGCCTCGAAAATTCCTATCAAAAATCCCCATCACCTCGGTAGCGGCGTCAGCACGATTCTTCTGTAATGCTGGAGAACCAAATATTTCCTCTTGTGATGGTTGTTTGGGAGACTGTTGATTGGATGGCTTCTTGAAAAGATCTGAAAGCGGCATATATACCCTCCATTGGTTTGATGGTTAGGATTATTGCAGGTTTCGATCAATAAGGCAAGATGATTTTTGTTACATAACACTATATGATGTAACTTTGCAATCCCTTGGCTGATTATGAAGTCTTTGCCGAATTTCCCCGCACTATAACCAGTTGCACCGCAGTTGATGTTATCCGCGCGGCAGAGTGAAATAAAATGTGGAACCCTTGCCTGCTTCACTCTCCACCCAAATCCTGCCGCCATGGATTTCGATGATGCGCTTCACGAGGGCAAGGCCAATGCCTGTGCCGTCGCTTTGAGCGTCCAACTTGTTGAAGAGGCCGAAGATGCGTTCGTGAAACTCTGGGTCGATGCCGATGCCGTTATCTTTGACGTAAAAGATCGGCATATCTCCTTCTTCGCCTTGTTGACCGATCTCAATGCGCGGGTCAGTTTGATCGCCCATATATTTGGCGGCGTTATCGATCAGGTTTTGTAGAATCTGCGTCAGACGCTGACGATCTCCATTGACGATGGGCAGATTTGGCTGAGATCGAACCGTGATGTGTCGTGCTTCCAACTGCCCATGGACAATATCCATGGCATCCTGCACGAGATCATCAAATGGAACATTTTCAGGCGCGTTGATCATGCGTCCGATGCGTGAGAGTCCCAGCAGTTCGGTGAGGAGCGTGTGCATTTTATTGGTAGCGTCTCGAATACGTTGTGTATCTTTTTTGAGACGATCCATGTTGCCGGATGCGGCGTCCTGTTCGATATAGCCAAGATAACCATTGATGGTGACAAGTGGGGATTTGAGATCGTGAGAAACGGTGTAGGTGAATTGAGTCAATTCAGCATTCTTGGCTTCAAGGTCGGCGATGAATTTCTCACGTTCCTGCTCGAATTGTTTTTGCTTCGTGATGTCACGAGAGATCACTTGGATTGCGTAGATCGCATCATCCTTTTTTAGTAATGCAATATGGATCTCGAGCCACAGAATCTTATTGTCATTTCGGGTGACCTTGATCTGAAATGGGTCATACAACATCCCCCCTATGACCTTTGTAAACCTTTCTATGATGATGGGCTCATCGGCCTTATCCAACACACCAAGGTTTAGAAATGATTTCCCGATCATTTCCTGCCTGGGGTTATTGGCAATGATCTCAGCCGCCTTATTACAGTCCAAGATCGTGCCATCCAATCCGATCAGCATGATCGGCTCTGGTGATGACTCGAAGAGACTACGGTATTTCTCCTCGTTCTCGCGCAATGCGGCTACTGCCTGCCTTTTTTCATCATTCAAACGCTTTTCTTGCAAAACACGCTCGACTGCTGAACCCAAACGCCCCAAACGATCTTTGAGCAAATAATCCCGTGCCCCTTGATGCATGCACTCTGCCACCGCTTCTTCCCCAACGGTGCCTGTGACAACAATAATTGGCATATCCATGCCTTGTTGTTTCATCAGTTGTAATGCATGCAGTGCACTAAACTGCGGCATGGAATAATCCGCCAGAATGACATCGAGATCGTTCGATAGACAACGTAGATAATCTGTCTCATTGTCTACCCGACGCCATTCGGGTTCGTATCCTGCACGGCGCAACTCATATAAAATCAGCTCGGCGTCCGTTTCAGAATCTTCAAGTATCAAGACCCGCAAGGGAAGCGGCATGTATTTATCCTGCCAAAGAATGGATTACAAGTCATTGTGTTAAGAACTTTTATATGTGGGTGTCTTATTAAGTAACACCCAATAGAGACCCATATGTCGTACAGCCTCAACAAATTGTTCGAAGTCAACAGGTTTAACAATATAACTATTGACACCCAGTTGGTAGCTTTCCACTATATCACGTTCTTCCCGAGATGATGTGAGAACAACAACAGGAATGGTCCGAGTGCGTACATCTGCCTTGATTTGCTCCAGAACCTCCAGCCCATCCACTTTGGGGAGTTTGAGATCAAGTAAGATGATTTTGGGGTGATTGTTGGGTTGACGATTGGCAAAGGCACCTGTGCAAAATAAATACTCCAATGCCTCTGCCCCATCACGCACCACCTGAACTTGATTGGTGATATTGTTTTTCTTTAAGGCATAGAGAGTCAATTCCTCGTCATTCGCGTTATCTTCCACAAGCAAAATTTCGACGCCTTCCATGTTTTCTATCATGTGACCATCTTTCAATAATCAGGTTCGTGTGCCTTAAGGCACAGCTTGGATTGTAAAGAAGAAGGTGGCTCCCACATTCGGTTCAGCCTCAACCCATATCCGCCCTTCATGGCGGAGGATGATCCGTTGCACGATAGCCAGTCCCACCCCTGTCCCTTCGAATTTGTCACTGTGATGCAGGCGTTGAAATACACCAAATAATTTATTTGCATATCGCATATCAAAACCTGCGCCATTGTCTTTTACAAAAAATACTTGCTCGCCATTCTCTTGTATACAGCCTATTTGTATCTGTGCTATATCTCGTTCTCGTGTGAATTTGACTGCATTGGATACCAAGTTCATCCAAACCTGTTTTAGCAGAATGGGGTCACCCTGACAGATCGGAAGTTCTTCGATCTTGATTTCCACTTTTCGTTTTTCTGCATCGATTTGTAGCGTTTCCATTACCTGCTTGACCAAGTCAACCGTGTTAACAACCTGCTTGTTGACCGGTTGACGACTCAGCCTGGAGAATGTCAACAAATCATCGATCAAGCGACCCATTTGATGCGTATTGTTTCGAATAATCCCCAGCAAACGCACTACTTCCGTCGGAAGAACCGATGCGTGGTCATCCATCAACATTCGAGAGAAACCGTCAATTGCCCGTAGAGGTGCTCGCAAGTCGTGCGAAATAGAATAGGAGAACGCTTCCAACTCTTTGTTGGCTGATTCCAATTGATGTGTTCGTGTTAATACCTGTTGGGTGAGTCGTGATCCTTGCAGAGCACTGCTGATTTGTGCGCGCAAGTTTTCGTAGATCACACCTTCCATGGGACCAACTTCAAGCACTAAGAGCCCTTGTCTCTCGTTTCTAAAATAGAGCGGTTCCACAACAATGGGAGCTACAGAATGAGCGGGATGCACGCACTCGGGAAATAATCGACCTGTTGGGAATTGCAACTTGTCTGGCGGTAAATCCAAGCGCTTGCCGTTATCGTACGCAAGGAGTATATGGGACCACATGGCTGGTTGATCTGGATCATCATATAAAGACAGATAAAAACTTGGAAAGCCAAGCTCGGGTAACCGTTCATATAGGGTGTCTACGAATAGTTGCTCTCCAAAGGATGTGATCAATGTCTCTGATGTTTGCATTAGTTTTTCTACTTGCCGCTTGATCTTAAGTTGCTGTCGAATGAATACCCGTTGATGGATCTCCGTCACCAGCACACGTGCCTGATTGAATAGAGTCTCTCCCAGCCATCCAATATCACCGTTTGATAGTTCCTGTTGTCGCAATACAGAGATGGCGTTTTGCCAGGCAATTGCATCAAAGTGCGTACTCTGTGTTTGGATAAGAGATTGCCTCAACGCAGAAAGAAATTGATTTGATGTTTTTGATGTAAGGTCACTCTTGAAGAGTTTTGACAGATTTTCCAACTCTGAAAGAGGAATTTTTAAATCTTGCGCAACAACAGTCAAGGTGACCGGGACGCCTCCTTCTGGAATGTTTGAATCGCTTCTGTCGGATTTTGGATGGGACTCCAATTCGGTATTAGATAGTGATAGCGATTTTGCAATACAGCCACACGACTCTCCTACAAGAAGTGGTGCGGACATAATCGATTGGGCGGGTAAGTTTTGTCCGCCCAATAAGTTCAGGAGCATTTCCACGCCCTGGCGACCCAATTCATAGAATGACTGATAGACAGTTGTAATGGATGGGATGTTTGCCTGCGCATCGTCGACACCGTCAAAGCCCACTACTGCAATGTCTTCGGGTACATGTAGACCACGTGATTCGATAGCTTTGATCACCCCGAATGCTATGTAGTCTGAAGATGCAACGATGGCGTCGATTTTGAGATGCGAATCATCAAACCATTGAGCGATCACCTTTTCTGTCATTTCATAGGCAGTTGTCAACTCAAACAATGACTGGGCTACATACTCTGGATTTATCGGAATGCTGTAAGCCTGTAACGCATCAGCATAGGCGCGATAGCGCTCATCGGCATCTGGGTGACCTATTGGTCCACGAACGATGGCGATATTTTGGTAGTTGTGTACTTTAATCAGGTGCTCAACTGCTGAATACACCCCTCGATAGTTATCGATCGAAAGGTTGGGATAATTTTTGAATCCCCCGCCAATCGTCACAAGCGGTATGTCTTTATAGCGTTCTAGAACAGACTCGCCCCGGTCTATGCCTATGCCTTCTGCGATCCCGGCATACCAGACAAGTAGCCCATCAACATATCTGGCATCTACCAGATCGAATAGAACTTTAGATTGAGGATCAAACGGTGGAATGGAACTGAGGCTGATCGCCGGGTAATATACCAAGCGTACTCCTTGTTCCTGGGCGGCTTTTACGGCACCCTGCCATAGCTGGTTCTGTACTGTATTTACTAGACCACTCCCCAACAAGCCTATGGTGCCAGGCCTGGCAAGTTGACCTATGCTCATATCATCCTTTGGTTCTTGAGAACTTTGACATATCTTGCGTTCAACTCATTGTGATTATATTATGTAATATGTGAGAATGGACTTTCTCATCCTTGTGTATCGTAAGAACAGAATGAGTTCACTCTGGACAAAGTGAATGACAATACATATTGAGATGATGTGGATGCAAAAGTAATCGACGCCTGCACTGTTACTAGCGGACTGTGATCAGATTCCAAGCGTTTTCCAGCAAGGTCTCTGATTTTTGTGTTCGGGGATCATATCGTATCAGCCTGTTGGCCGACGTATTCATGTCAGCCGATTCACAGATGATAGTATTGTCTGGGAGGATGTCTTGAAAGTAATCGAAAACTTCAGTGTCAGATTCCCAATAGAATGATTCCTCTGTTTGGAAAGAATACATCAGATAGGAATCGCGATAAGAACCATCGGGTGTTGATGCAGTAATTTTGATGATGAAGCCGTTTTCTCGGAAATAGATTGAACCGCCGAAGTAGTCCTTCATATTTGGATCGATGGGGATCTCGGCGACCGGATGGTCTTTTTTTGTGTCGTAGACGAAGTATGACGATCCGTCTACAGATTTGAGGAACAGGTATCGCCCGTCGGTGGATGCGGGCACAATGTCTGAAGATGTTTCACTCGTGTAAAAGCCGATCAGACGTGCCTTACCGTCGAGTGTAAGACGAAAGACTGGTGAGTCGGATTGTGGGAAGGAAGGATAATCATTCACAATAGACGGCGTATTCACAAAACGATTGAGTGGTACGGCTGTAAAGATCAGACTTTGGTCTTCAGTAAGCAGGTTCATCAATGGGTTGTGAGATGTTATTGCAGTTGACCATGGGATCGTGTATTTAAGTTCTTCTTTATCATTGAACGGCGAAACAACTTTGACCTCACAGCGATCTTCGCATTCGTAAGAATATGTCATTGCTTTGCCCCCTCGTAGGGGGTGGTAAGTCGTGGTTTCAACAGGCACTTGAGTTTGGTCCCCGTGGATATTGATAAGGGTCCTGTCTCCCCGGAAGTACCACAGGTCACCTGTCAATGAACCCAGGATTGATGAAGTTTTTTGAGGCTTGATCCCAGTGTAGATCGTGCGTGCCGTTCCTGTTGACAGATCCAGTTCACGCAGGGACATGCTATTTTTGTCACCATTAAGATAACGCAAAGAACGCCCATCTTCCGAAAGGTGCGCCCAAGAGCGGATTTCACGGAATGCGCCTGTATAGGCATCGTTGTTGACGTGTTTATCAATGATCTCCGCTGTGAGAGTCTCCAGGTTGATCAACACAAGAGGTCCGCTGTCTGCTTGGGTGCCGTTGTCACCGGCACTGCCTGATGTGGTGGTGTAAGCAAAGACGAGATACTTGCCGTATACCGCAGGTACAGTCCAATTGGAACGGGAAGAGTCATCTGTCACTGGCAGGTATGGGAGTTCGATCGTTTGTATGCCATCGGGAGTGAGCATATAGGCGTGGAGTTGGGCACCTTCATCGGTGAATAGGATCGCTCGTTCGGTGTCCACTGGAAAAGCATCAAATTCCTTTTGGTAGCCAGGTAGATTGCCGATCTCGCGCACTTCACCGTCCTGGTTGACCGCGAAGACTATATCTTCAGTGTTGGATGCCCAGTACCAGTGAGCAGATAGCGGCTTCGGCGTAGGAGTGAGAGTTGGTTCAGTAGTAGTAACGGTAGTGGCTGTTGTTTCGACAGTTGTTGTACTTTTGATGGGAATCGATGTGTTTGATGATGTGACTGGTGCCTCATCTGGAGTGGCTGGTGATGTTGTGGGTGATGCGGAGTTTGTGCAAGCCAGCAGGTTCAAGGTGAAACATACGATTAGGAATATACGGATGAATCTGTTAAACATGATTTTCCTTCCATACTTTATGTAGTGCTTGTTTATACCGAAATTACAGGTTATGTTTATATGCGACATTGGGGGGATATAAAATAGGCGACTTGTAGAGTTGCCCCTGACGTTGAGTTATATCTTTCCCAACTTCCTCTTCCGTCTCTAATGGAGCTAGGGCAGGCGGGTTACTATCTTTTTCCCTGCCGGCGGATATTATAGTATAGAGAATTCTCCTGAAAGGTCCGTGCATGGAAGATCAAATTGCAATATCTTTACTCAAACAAGGCAACTTGAACGGTCTGGAAGCTCTTGTAATTCGTTATCAGGCAAAGGCGGTGCATGCCGCATACTTGATCACGAATGAGCGCGCTCTGGCAGAGGACGTGGTACAGACGGCGTTTGTCAAAGTCGCGCAACGTATCCATCAGTTCGATGAGAAGCGTGAGTTCCATCCCTGGTTTTTTCGTATTGTGGTCAACGACGCTCTGAAGGCTGTGAATAAAAGGCAACATAGTGTGTCTCTTGAAGAACTGGATGAGCCGACCGAGAGAATCGCAAAGTGGTTGACTGATCCGAGTCCACGACCCGACCAGGTGTTGGAACAAAAAGAACTACGCGAAAATATCCTGAATGCCATTCATAGTCTCTCTCCAGATCAACGCGCTGTTGTTGTGATGCGGTACTACCTGAACATGAGTGAGGCGGATATGTCCGCAAAAATGGATCGTCCGCTCAGCACCATCAAATGGTGGCTACGAGATGCTCGCAAACGCCTGAATGAGTTAATTACTTACGACAGGAGCTAACATGGATAACAAAGAAATCCAATCCATCATACAAGATGCGGTGGAAGATGAAATCCCCGCTTCACAAATTGATCTTTGGCAGACCGTGAAAGCCAGCCTTGTTGAGAAACAATATCAACAAGGAGTAAAAATGAACACAATCAAATCTCGCAGGGTACCGCGCCTTGCATTCACGATGTTGACTATTGCCATCCTGCTGGCACTGACTTTCCTCACCCCGCAGGGACGTGCCTTCGCACAAAACATTTTCCAGTTCTTCGTTCGTGCCGATCAGGATCGTTATCCGCTTCAAACGTGGCAAATGACGCCGCCTGCTCAAACATCGACCGAGTCTCCTTTCAAATATTCGGTTCAGGAAGCGGAGACACTTGCAGGCTATGACGTTCTCAGCCCTGTGGAGATTCCATTTGGCAGAGTTTTTGTCGGCGCTTCTTACGACGAGAAGTATCACATCGTGGCGCAGGCATTTGGTCAAAATGCGAACTATATTGAATTCTCGCTCTGGCAACAGCCGCTCGAATATTACCAACCCTGCGGCGATATCAGCCAACGATGTGACAATATGCTCGGTGGCAATCTTGCAGGTGCCAGCGCCGATATTCAAACCGTGCAAATCGGTGACCTGACAGGTGAGTATGTGGAAGGTGTTTGGAATCTGACGGATAACGGTCCCGTTTGGGAGCCGACGCCTTACCTAAAGACGTTGCGCTGGAAAAACGATACGATGATCTTCGAGTTGGTCGGCGGCATTGACCAGACACAGGATGATCTTGTAAAACTGGCGGAAAGTATTCGTTAGTTGTGAAATAAAAAAGTGACAGTCACCTTGGTGACTGTCACTGCTTATCTCTTCATGTTTTCTACCTGCCACGGTGCGGAGACAAATCTTTGGCATGTTTTCCATCATCATCGTTTCATAGCCGAACCAGTTGCCTGTTTGTTACCTTGTCTTGCTTGTTGCCATCGAAAGAAAGGAGTGATTTAGCCCGTTTTTAGCTTGTCAAGCAATGTCAAAGCGCTCTCTCGAATTGCCGTGCCATGGAATTTGTCAAAGTCTACCCACCGCATAGCTTCGTGTGTGGTCACGAGACAAAATAATGTGTAAGCAGTGTTGTCGCATTGTTTAGGTGTGGCAGAGGGATAAAACACTCTTAGGGTCTTTGCCAGTAAGCGAACCGATTCTCTAAACATATTCTGCAAACTTTGTTTGGCACTTGGATAACGTTCCCTGGCTGTTACCAATACATCTATGATTACCCTATCCCAATCCGCATAATTTGCTTCGGTGTCGAACAGGTAATCCAGCAATGCCGTTTCACTATGCGTTTTGCCAATCTGTTCGAACTTTACACGTACATCTTCTAAATAAACTTGTGTGATGCGTTCGATTAACGCCTCGACAAGGTCATCGCGATTCCCGATATAGTGGCGAATGATACTTCGCTTTACACCTGTTTCTGCGGCTATCTGTTCTAACGATACATCCAGTCCATATTTGACGATGCAACGGGCGAAACCATGTAAGATTTCCTCGCGCCGAACATCGACCAGACTTTTTCGGCTCATCATTTTCTCCGGTTTGTGAAGTTGCTAGAACTCATGTCTACAAAATAGATTGTCACTATTGACAATCTATGTGTTCTATTTTATAGTGGGATAAATAGATTGTCAATAGTGATAATTTTCAATATGAGGTTAATTATGTCAAACTCTCTGCTAAATTCTGACACAGTACCACCAGCCACGATGGTACTCGATTTACTAGAAAAATCCCTTCCTTTTGCCGGCATAGCATCCTTTATGAATCTGCCTTATACGCGTAACCTTCAAGGTGCTGACCTTGTGATAGCTGGCGTGCCGTTCGATGGTGGCACATTCTACCGTCCGGGAGCGCGTTTTGGGCCTCGCGCCATTCGGGAGCAATCGGTTTATGCCTCCGAATTTCAGCCAGTGTATCCATGGGATTATTCCCTGACAGAACGTTTCACTTTGATTGATTTTGGCGATATTGCCCCACTACCGGCTAGCGGCGGTATGGAACTTATGCTGGAACTGACTGAGGCTGTTGCACAGGATGTCTTTAAAGCAGGGGCTGGTTTGCTAACACTTGGCGGAGACCATACCATACCTTACGGCCCCATTCGCGCAGCTGCAAAACACCATGGCAAGTTGGCGCTGATTCATTTGGATGCCCACCAAGACAGTATAGGTAGCGATCAGATTGCACCTGGTTCTCGTTTCATTAACCACGGCACATTCGCCAGTGATTTAGTAACAGAGGGCTGTATTGACCCTGTTCATTCATCACAGGTATACATTCGGACTCATATGCCACCGGTACCCGGTGATGGCTATCAAATCTTTTATGCGAATGAGGCGTTGCAGTTCCTGCCTGAAGTGCTTGCCGAAACAATCAAGGCGCGTGTCGGAAATATGCCGGTCTATCTAACACTTGATATCGACGCACTCGACCCATCGTTTGCACCTGGCACAGGGACGCCGGTCCCAGGTGGACCCACCTCTGCCGATGTCCGTCGGTTTTTGAAGGCTCTCGATGGCCTAAATATCGTAGCGGCTGATATTGTTGAGGTCAGTCCTGTCTACGATCCGTCGCAGACGACAGCGATCACGGCAGCTTTTCTTGCTATTGATCTTTTGTATTTACTTGGAAGTGCGTACAAAAATAGAAGCTGATCCTGAGCAAGCAGTTCTGCTGCGAGAATATTTTGTATGTAAACGACTATTATGTTGTTGGTGATTGTTTGGGGGATACGCTGGACGGTGTCGACAGGATTGAAAAAATGTAGGGGCAAGTCTCAGACTTGCCCCTACGGGAAACATTATCTCTTCAACGTTCTATACTTGACTCTATGCGGAGTGAGATCTTTGCCGAATTTTTCGGTCATCATCGTTTCGTAATCGGACCAGTTGCCGATGTACATCTTTGCCACTGAGTCGCCTTCGTAGACGATGAGGTGGGTGCAGATGCGGTCGAGGAACCAGCGGTCGTGGCTGACGACTAATGCGACGCCTGCGAATTCGGTGAGGGCTTCTTCGAGGGCACGCAGGGTGTTGACGTCGAGGTCGTTGGTGGGTTCATCGAGGAGCAGGACGTTGGCGCCTTCGGTGAGGGTTTTGGCGAGATGGACGCGGTTGCGTTCACCACCTGAGAGGATGCCGACTTTCTTTTGCTGGTCGGAGCCTGCGAAGTTGAAGGATGAGACATAGCCGCGTGAGTTGACTTTGCGTTTGCCAAGCTCAAGATTTTCTGCGCCGCCTGAAATTTCTTCGTAGACGGTTTTCTCAGGGTCGAGGGTGCGGGTTTGGTCGACGTAGGAGAACTTGACGGTGTCACCGATCTTGATGGAGCCGCTATCGGGAGTCTCTTTGCCAGTGATCATTTTGAGCAGGGTGGTCTTGCCTGCGCCGTTGGGACCAATTATCCCGACGATAGAGCCTGGAGGAATAGAGGCAGAAAACCCGTCGAGAATGAGGCGGTCGCCGTAGCTCTTGGTCACCTTGTCAAATTCAAAAACGAGATCACCGAGGCGCGGACCAGGCGGGATGTAGATATCCAGTTCTTCGCGGCGTGCCTCGGCTTCTTGCCCCAATAATTTTTCGTAGGCGGTGACGCGGGCCTGTCCCTTTGCCTGACGCGCCTTGGCTCCCATGCGAATCCATTCGAGTTCGCGGCTGAGAGTCTTTTGGCGCTGGCTTTCGGCTTTTTCTTCGAGGCGCAGGCGCTCTTGTTTTTGTTCGAGCCAGGAGGAGTAGTTGCCTTTGTAGGGGATGCCGTAGCCGCGGTCGAGTTCGAGGATCCAGCCTGCGACATTGTCGAGGAAGTAACGGTCGTGGGTGACGGCGATGACGGTGCCTTTGTAGTCGCGCAGGTGATGTTCGAGCCACGCCACAGATTCGGCGTCGAGGTGGTTGGTGGGTTCGTCGAGCAGCAGCACATCGGGTTCAGTGAGCAGGAGTCGGGTGAGCGCGACGCGACGCTTTTCTCCGCCCGATAAAATTTTGATAGGCGTGTCGCCTGGCGGACAGCGCAGCGCATCCATTGCCACTTCGAGATGGCTGTCGAGATTCCAGGCGTCGTGCTTGTCGAGTTGTTCCTGCAATTTGGCTTGCTCGGCGACGAGGGCATCGAAGTCGGCATCGGGTTCGGCGAATTTGGCGTTGACCTCATCGAAGCGCGCGAGCATTTCGACGATGGGCGCGACCGCCTCTTTCACGACTTCGATGACTGTTTTGGTTTCATCGAGTTTGGGTTCCTGCTCGAGGTAGCCGTAGGTGTAGCCTTTGGCTTGCGAGATCTCGCCGATGTAGTCTTTGTCGATGCCCGCGATGATGCGCAGCAGGGTAGATTTGCCCGCGCCGTTAAGACCGAGCACGCCGATCTTGGCGCCGAAGTAGAAGCCGAGCGAAATATCGCGCAGGATCATTTTGTTGCTGATGGGGATGAGTCGCCCCACTTTGTTCATGGAGTAGATTACGAGGGATTCGTTTGACATAGTGGGGTGATTTTACTCTATGTTTTAAACACAAAGGACACTAAGGGCACAAAGGATTTAACCGCGAAGCGCACAGATGGATTCTTTTTTGGATGATGAAAACCCGCCTCATTCTTAACTGGAGGCGGGTTCGGTTTCGAGGAGCATTGTCTTTGGCTGTTAGCCCGCTGATGACTCTTACTTAGTAATGCCGTAAAATGCTATATAATAAACCTAAGGGAATTGATATCTATGGAACAAAGCGGACACCTTGAAGTTATTTGTGGTTGTATGTATAGCGGAAAGACAGAAGAGTTGATTAGGCGCATAAGACGAGTTCTAATAGCGAAAAGAAAAGTTCAGGTTTTTAAGTCCCATAGAGATACAAGGTATTCGAAATACGAGGTTATAAGTCATACAGGAGAAAAAATAAATGCCATAGTTGTACCCAAAGACCCTCACAAAGAAACAACATCTTCCGAGGAGTTCTTAAAGTTAATAGATTATTCTTTCAATGTAATTGCTATTGATGAAATACAATTTTTTGATGAGAAAATGGCTGGTGTTTGTAACCATCTGGCTAATCTGGGCAAGCGAGTGATTGTCGCTGGTCTTGACCTAGACTTTAGAGGACTACCATTCCGAGGTCCAATGTCTGCTCTTTTGGCTTATGCCGATTCAATAGATAAGCTTCATGCAGTCTGTTCAGTTTGTGGTGAAACAGCATCAATGACCCAAAGATTCATTGATGATAGACCAGCGAAATGGGATGAAACCATTTATGTAGTCGGTGGTCACGATATATACAAAGCAGTATGCCGAGAACATCATTACATTGAAACGCCAGATGATTTATCAAAAAACTACAAAGTGGAAGATCACCCAGAATAAAAGTAATCATGAACACTAAGAAGGCTTTGTTCACTGATTTAGACGATACATTGTATAGCTGGATAGACTCTTTTGCCCCTAGCTTTAGAGCAATGGTGCATGTGTTACACAAAAAAACTCAAATTGAAGAAGAAAAATTAATAGAGTCGTTTAGAAAAGTTTACAACAAAAGAAAAACATTGGACTACAGTTTTGTAATACAAGAACTTGATATTTGGGAAGAGTTGGGGTGGTCAAAAGAGAAGGTCATTAGTG
This sequence comes from Candidatus Defluviilinea proxima, assembly GCA_016721115.1. Classification (NCBI taxonomy): domain Bacteria; kingdom Bacillati; phylum Chloroflexota; class Anaerolineae; order Anaerolineales; family Candidatus Villigracilaceae; genus Candidatus Defluviilinea; species Candidatus Defluviilinea proxima. Next base: position 569,194 of record JADKIW010000001.1, on the reverse strand, counting down.
ATGCAGTTAAAGATGCAAGAGGAGCGGTCAGCAGGGTCAGGTCTCATCACTTTGCACTTTATAATGGAGTAAGAGATACACTCAAGTGGCTTAAGAGTGAAAATGTTTTTGTAATCGCATACACTAATTCACCAGGCTATATTGCAGAGAGGCGTTTAAAGAAACTTCAAATAGACACCTACATTGATTGTTTAGCCTTTTTTTACGATTATGAAATACCTAAAGACGTTCCAAGTGATGTACAAGAAGCTCGCAAATCAGGCAAACCAAAATCTTCAATTCGTTGCAAGGAAAGATTTGATAATTTAAAGAAACCCGATCCACGACCAATCTATTCACTAATTGAGAAACATCACTTGGATGCTGCAAAGACCTATCTTATAGGCGATAGCATTGAAAATGATGTGTATATGGCGCAGCAAGCTGGTATTTTTGATATATGGGCTCAATATGGCACAATTAACCATAACCCTAAGGATATTGAGACAATAAAGCGAATATCAACTATATCGGAACAAGATCGAAAAAGGAATTTGGAACTACGTGAAATGACAAAGCCAAAGTTTACTGTAAGTAATTTTGCAGAAATTAAAGATATTATTGGCTCAAATCAATTGTCATTTAACTTCTAAGACTTCGAGTCACCTCATTGAAGCAGCCCTCTTTTGGAAGGAATTTTTCTATGGAATCTTTTCTAGACAAACTTCGGTATTTATTTAACCCATCGAAAAAAGTATCTTTAAGAACTGCTGTTGGGATTGCACTTCTCGTTACTTTTGGGTGGGAGTTGATTACAGGTGCGGCTGGTAATTTTGTGTATGACCTATATAAGAATACTGTACACCCGCTTTTGCTAACGAATATCAAATTTAACTATTATGAACTGGTTTCCCTGCTTTTGGTAATAGTTGTTTTATTAGCTTATGTTATAGCCCTTGTTAGAAACCAGCGAAAACGTTTGTTTGGAATAAGAGAATTGAATGAGTTTACTAATATGTTAGAAGAAGGTCGAGCAAGGTTGTATTGGGAGATGCTATCGGAAATCAATAGAATATGTCAAAGAGCTCTAGACGACAAGAACGGCAACCGAATAGAAGATGTTGTTGGGAAAATATTCAAGTCACTGTTTGTTTATTTGGATGTCAAGATATTTCAGGGTGGCGCAATAATGTTACCAGATGAAAAAGATAAGGATGTATTAAAGTTTTGGTTTATGAGTCCAGATCAACCTTTAAGCCCAAAACGATTTAATATTGGAAAAGTTGAAAGGATCGATTTGCCAAGAGGTACGGCTGGGAAAGTGTACTTAATGCAAAAACCCCATATTGTGAAGATTGTTGACCGAGAAAAAGGTATGGCTGACGATACATCATTTCATAATTTCGGACTTGATAGACCTATTACGCCATATGCTGCTTTCATGGCTTTGCCAATTATTTGGAATAACAAAGCAATTGGAGTACTCAGTATAGAATCTCAAAAAAAGGATGGTTTTTCGGATAATGACACATCCTATCTAGAGGAAATAGCAAAGGCTATTGCAGGATTGCTAGTTAACTATGGTTTTCCAAAATAGGAAGGGAATTCTGTCGTTGCAATTTAAATGCATAGCAAAGAGAAATAATGGGCGAATAAACTAGGAGCGCATTTTCAGATGCACAGCTATAAAGTGTTATTGTCTGGGGGTAAAATTGCAACACCAGTTGATTGGCGTACTCGAGAGTACTATCAGAGGAGTAGAAAATGGCGTCTGGAATTCCTAAAAAACGTCTCGTAAAAGCAATCCTTGATACTTTTTCTGAGGCTAGAATACGCTCTGGCTTTCATTTGTTGCCGACAACAAGTGTAGTTGAACGTCTTTCGGATATGAGAAAAGACTCGTTAGAGGAGTTTTTAAAATCATCTACTAGGGGGTCCGCTTTATTCAAAGACCTTGTAGAACGATTTCCAAAAAATATGCCGAGAACGTTTTTCCTTGTCAAATTGCCTCCACGAAAATATACAGATGAACTCGAAGATATTGTTTCAAAACTAGCTAAAAAAGAAAGAGAAAATGCTATCTTTGTTAACTCAAAGATTCGAGCAGTGTATTTGGAAGATGATGGGAATATTATTGGCGATTGGGGATTATTGGAAGTGCCTTTTGCATACGAACGTAAGCTTGAATATCAAATTGGGGATCCACCAGAATCGGAACGCTATGCAGAATTTGAACAAACATACTCTCTTGAACACGCTTTTGTTTGGTTGTTGGATGGGTACTCTCACGGAATAGTATGTTGCTCAGATTTGGCTGCCCTACAAGCAATCCTAAAATATTTTCGGGAAAAGCTTTCACTTCGTCTAGCTGTGCCTAATATGACTGCCGATATATTCACTCGCCTGATTGAAAAAAGCGAGACCAGCAGTGCAACTTTTTCTGGTCTACCGTTGGATATTCCGACCGTAACGGTATATGCAAGAAATGTTGATCAGTCTGATTTATATCAAGAGCTTGAAGGTGATCCCGATAGGGAGCAAACTGCTGGATTTTTCCGAAACGATAACGGCGAGCTTTTTGCTAGCTTTGGGATTTCAAGACGATACGCAAGAATTTGGACGCCATGGCATTACAGCAAGTCTCTACTTGTAGCAGCAGGCAAAGACATTATTAGTAAAACGAATGAAGAGCTATCAGCAGAGTTTGAAAATAACTATTTGAGTTATCTATCTTATTTCTCAAATGTGGATGTAATAGTGGGTGATAAAACTCTTAATGGTAAAGCCAGAGAATTATTCCAAAAACTCCTAGGTGAAATCCTAAACTCACATCGACATCGGAATGAGGCAGTAATTGATTTAGATTTTATCCATGAGTTGATTGAATTTCAATCAAAGCTTGATTTGCAAGTATCTTTTCAATTTGAATGTCCGAATTGTGGCGGCGGTTTAGGTAGATGTCCAGATTGTCTTCTTCCATATAGTGTGAAATTTGATGATGATGTTCTTAGTGTTGCTTGTCCTAGATGTAAGCGTGAAGTTTCGTTCGAGGAACCATTGATTTGCGAATGTGGAACTGAAGTAGAACTTGCTGAATTAGAAAACCATGTTCAAATTTACCCTGGGTATCATCTGTTGCAGTCAATCGAAGATTTTGTAAGTCAAAATCTTGATGAATTTAGTTGGCGTGGAGTGTTTGTTGTTAACGGATTAGTTCTAAAGCTCTTCGAGAAAAAATCTCCTAAAAAGGAACTGCCTGGACTGATTAGATTAGATCAACTAGGTCTATGGCAAGAAAAAGCCAAGTATTCTAGCAGGAGAACTTATCAAAAATATCTAGGGTTGTTAGGTGTAACCAAGGAAAAATGTTACCGTAATGATTCTCCCCCAACTATTCAAGGTTGTGAGGATTGTAAAGCCACTATGATTACTGAAAAGCAGATTCGCAAAAGGAAAGAGATCTGTCTGCCAAGAATCTTTGGATTACCGATCGAAGAAAAATTCGATGGCATTCATCATGGTTATGAGATTGCAGATATTAAGTATGAGGATTCGCTTGATGGCACAGCAATTAGCTTAGGCATTCATTTAAAGAGTCGAACAACATCACGTCCCAAAGGATTAGGAAAGAGCGTTTATCCAATAAAATCTTTATATACGCAGGCTTTCTATTCTGCCTATCAGGTTTTCAAAGGTGATGCCGATTTTGATGTTATAGGAATATCTATTCCTAATGCTGTTAGGAAAGAAGTTGTTGATTCAATTCAGATGCTGCTAAACAAGTTAGGCTATTCGTTACTTGTGATTGATGAAAATGATTGGTTGAAAATATTCGATGCGGCGCTAGAGACAGTTGCATTTGAAGAAGCTGTTTAATTTTAGAATCCAAACGGGGGAGGGAAGAGTTGGTCAACGGACCGCTTCGTGTCACGGATCCGCGGACGAGAACGGACCTCACCCAGAAGGTGGTGATTGATCGGCGTGTCGAGTGACCTATCCCCCCGCCCTTCCCAAATGGGAAGGGGGCTGGTCGATTGATGGTTATGGCGGTCTTCCAAGGATAATTTTGTTCGAGGAAGTCTGGGCTTCTCCCCCTTGGGGGAGACGGGAGAGGGGTTTGTTTTGACCCCCTCTGTCCGTTGGACATCTCCCCCAAATACGACAAGGAAAATTTGGGATGCGAATTGAACAGTTGAATCGTCGGATTTGGTGGAGACTCGGCGATGGGCTTTTCCCAGTCCGCTTGAGCGGGCTTTGTAGGTGTAGCCCAGACGTTTACGTCAGGGCGGTGTTTGGGAATGTGATAAGTCCAAGTGGAAGAAGGCACTGTCCGCTTTGGGAGAGATAAGGTCTTGAAGAATTTGTCCGTGGTGGTGAGGAAGATCAAAGAATTTATTTCAAATAAATCTTGATCTTTTTCATAGCGTCTTCCCCTTCGCCCGTGGACGGCGTCGATTCATTTGAAGCTCTTCCTGCTCCTTAGCAGGGTAGAACGAGAGCGCTTTTTCAAGTAATGCTTTCAACTCATTCAAGAACGGGTAACGCGGATTGAATTCATACGGGCGTGTCCGCCCGATAGAACGGCTGACGAGGATGCCGCCTTTTTCGAACTTGTCCAATTGCATTTGGATGGGCTTTAAGTCCGTGCCATAAAAGCTGGCAATCTCTCGCGCGTAACCTTCATCACGAGTAAAGATGTATAACAAGACCCTTTCCGCATTTTTGGAACCTAGAAGCACTTCGATCATAAAATTTCTCCTGACGTCTATTTGACGTTGTATGACTTCTAATTGACGTCATTGTAACATGGTTCAAGAATGCAAGGCATGAGGATGCGCGGTTCACAGTGATAAAAATAATCAATGCCACTTTAAAATGAAAGAGCCGGGCCTCCAGACCGGCTCTTTCATTTTCCAAGGAGGAGAAGAGAAATCACCTTACAAAGTCAACTGTATCATGTGCCTCCGCAGACTGCTGGACGCATCCCCTACGTCACACAAACGATTGCACAACTCTTCCATGAGTAATTTTTAATCATGTTTTGTTTTTGCGTTTTTTATTGAAAATTTGCATTCATATGATTAATACAAAAAATCCCCACGACGTATAGCCGTGGGGATTTTTATCTTATCGTTTCGTTTTATCGTTCAACGAGAATGAACGCGCCAGAGAAATTAACCGTGACCGTTACAACGTTCCCAACCTGTTTCACGCCAGAGATGATCGTGCGGGTATCTTCAGGGTTATCCGGGTTGAGCATGAAGCTGGTGCCCTCTTCAAAGAGTGGCAATGTCACCCAGCCGCCAACACCGTCATTCAAGGTCGGGTCCCAGAACAGGATGGAATATCCTCGGCCTCGTGAATCTTCGGGGATCAGGAAGTTGATGGTAACCGTTCCGTCTTCATTCAGGATGACGTTGCCTTCACCATCCAACAAGCTGACAGTAACGCCTCCTGCGAAGTTCGTGCCTGCTCCCAGTTGCCCGGGCAGTTCCGCCTCTGACAGATCTTCGATCAGGCTAAAGCCTTCATACGGACAACCAACCTTCATCCATGTGCCATTCGGCAGTTTCAAGATCGTGCCGGAGTACAGTTCACAATCCTGTTCAACAGGGGTCCCGCCATTGGAGGGGACTTCCACAACGAGCGGTTCCTTCGTCTCAGTGGGTGGTTCTTCTACCGGGGTGCAATCTTTCGATTCAGGGTCACTGATGTCGAGCAGGTAATCGCCCAGGGTGTTTCCGCTGAAAGTAGATGGAGTGACAAAGGTCAGTGTGCCCAGCGGTCCGGGCTTGACCATCAGACCGTATTCGCCATTGTTGGTAAATACGCCGCCATCTACATTGACGACGATATTGACAACTTCATCTCCCAAACACATGGATTCAACAGTGGATGTGCTATACACTTCAACACCATTGCCGTCAGCGGTTACGTTGACGAGGTCAACCTGTCCGCCTGTGGCGACCCACAAACCAACCGCAGTGTTGAGGTTGAAAGTGCTGTCGCTGACGAAGATGTTGCCGGTCTCTGTGATCAGAGCCGCGCCGATACCGGTCACATCATTGCCGGTGACGGTGACTTGGTCAAGGTTGATGTTACCTTCAAATGTGCCAGCGTAGATGCCGAAGGAACCATTCTCAACGAAGACACTGTTGTTGACAAAGATATTGCCAAGTCCGTAGGAATTTAAGTACGCGCCTTTGATCTTGTTGAGAGATGCGGTGACATTGTTGAGCGTAATATCACCATCCTCGTTTTGAGCCAGGACGCCGAAACTTCCATTGCCGTTGAAGTGGCCGCCCGTGACAGTGATCGCGCCATTGCCGCCGGTGCTCAACACAGCACCTGCACCATACATGTTGTTATCAGCATTGACATCCGTTAATGTGATGTCGCCACCATTGCTGTTGGCATAAAGCCCGGGATCTTCGGGGAAATTAGAATTGACATTTGAGTCGAAGGAGCTATTGGTTATCGTAATATCGCCTTCTACTTCAAGGTAGGCGCCATTAGATCCGTTGTACGAGGAAACTACATTGAGAAGTGTGATCGTGTCGCTTGATTCAGCATGTAAGCCAGTCCAGTCGTTGCCGGTGGTGGCGTCTGTGCCGAAGTTGCTATCGCTGACGTTGATCGCGCCAAAATCGTACGTTGTATCGAGAATAGCCCCAGTGTTATTGGAGAAGGCGTCAACGTTTGTCAGGGTGATGGTTCCGTCTGTGAGGATATCCAAACCTGTGCCATTGAACTTGCCATTGAATTCGCTTTGGTCAACGGTCACATTGCCGGTACCGTCTTCGTCTGCGCTGGTTAGCACGGCTCCATTCAGGCCATTGGTGTTTGCTTGAATATTTGCAACGTCAATGCCGCCACCTGCGTCAATGACGAGACCATTGAAGCCATTGCTATTGAAGATGCTTGCGCCTGAGTTGACGGTAACAGCCCCAGCACCTGCACACAAACCGGCTGTGACATCGCCATAACCGCAACTATCGAGGAAAGCACCTGTCAGCGTGTTAGAGCTTGCTGAAACAGTATCCAGATCAATGGTCCCGCCTGAAGCGACTGTAAGGCCGTTGCCTGCGTTGTTATCGAATTCACTGTTGGTGATGTCCACGTTACCGGTGCTATCTATCACAGCGCCGTCACCAAATCCATAGGTGTTTGCGGTAGTGCCGTTCACTGAAACGTTGTCTAACGTAACGGTCCCAGTGTTTTGAATGGACAGGCCAAAGCCTGCATCGTCACCTGCGGTGATGTCAAAGTCATTGATGGTGATGTTGCCGGTCCAATTTACAAAGACCATGGAGACATCGGCGAGGGATGTGCCGGTGACCGTGGTGTTATTGCCTCCGCTCCAACCGCCCTGAACGGTCAGGTTGTGATTGTTGAGGTTGGTGAGTACTGCGCCATCGAGGATGATCTGCGAATCATCGTTGCCATTGTAGGTATCCTCGACCCAGATCACACCGTTGCCGGTATAAACAGGAGTGGCGGATGCCGCATCGGCAGTGAGCGCGGCGATGAGCGATGCGAAGTCGCTGTAACTGCTGGTACAGCTAGCATCTCCGGGTGTTGCTCCTTCCGGGCACCACATCGGGTCGGCAGTGGCGATGATCTCGGCGGCGGCTTCTGTTGCCAGAGGCTCAACGTCGCCTTCTTCATTGACGACCACCAGTTCTGTGTCTTCCGGTAGTTGTTCAAGGATCTCGGGCACCGTGACGGGGTCTGTAGCAACGGGCGATTGCTCTTCCGTAGGCGCGACGGGTTGTTCTCCGTCGGTGGGCGTGCTTTCGCTTACGGGGTCTGTGCTTCCATCGTCGGCATAGACCGTTGTCGTACGGATGGCGCTGGTGGCCACCACAGCAACGATCACCAACAAAAGCATGAATTGATTGAGTGCTTTTTGCATATTGAATTCTCCTGAAAAAAAATAATAGTATGGAAACCTTCTGTTCATATAGTACCGACCGGATGTTATTTTGAGAAGCAATGCTTTTGCAATTGCTTTGCATTTTTGCAAATTTATATTGTTGCGGTACTTAAGTATGACCAGTACAGTGGCCGCGAGTTGATTTAAAGTTTTTGGGAGAAATCAGAGTTCTTTTCTCTTGAACCCCATGTAAGCAATAATAAAAGAGCGACCTGTTGTAGGTCGCTCTTGAGTTCATGATGTCATGGATTTTTGCCGGTACTGTTTCAGGGCTTCCCAGCCTGCCAGCCTGCGATTGGCCTCGTCGTAAACGCGCCATTTCAGGCATTTCAAGCTGGAGAGGATGGTCAACGGTTCTACGTGGAAGATCGGGTTTTCGTTATAGGCTTTAGGCAGTTTGTAGTTGGGGATCTTTGAGCCAAGGTGATGGATATGATGGAAACCAATGTTGCCTGTGAACCATTGCAATAGGACAGGTAATTTATAGAATGAACTTCCTTTTATGCTGGCAGTAAAGTAATCCCATTCAGAATGGCGCTCCCAGTATACGCCTTCATAATTGTGCTGAACGTAGAACAGCCATACGCCTGCGCTTGTCCCAAAGAAGAGGACGAGCAACTGTGTGATCAGATAGTTCTTCCAGCCGAAGGTCAGCCCCATCACTGTGACGATCACAGCCAGAGCGAGATTTGTCCACCAGACGCTGGCGATCTCACGTTTGCCTGTAGCGGGTGGAATCCTTTCGCCGACAACGAATACAAAGGTTGGCCCGATCAATAACAAGATGATCGGGTTGCGCATTACGCGATATCCGAGCTTCTTCCACCAGGGGGAGGCGAGATATTCCTCTACGGTCATTGTGTACACATCACCCACGCCGCGCCGATCGAGGTCACCGCTTGTGGCATGGTGGATGGCGTGCTCATGTTTCCAGCGGTAATAGGGAGTGAACGCCAGGATGCCAGTAATGATCCCTACAAGATCATTGGCGCGCTGTGACTTGAAGAATGAACCGTGTCCACAATCGTGGAAGATAATGAATGCCCGTACCATGAATCCCGCCGTGAGCAGAGTGAGAGGAAGCGTCAGCCAGAGTGATATATCCACGCTTCGTATTGAGAGGTAGAACAGCGCGAAAAAAGGGATCAGCGTATTGACCAACTGCCAGATACTGCGAGGCAGGTCAGGGGTCGAATAAGAGGCGATGATCTTTTTCCACGAGGTTTTCCCATCCGTGTTAGTTGAAATATTCATTGGAACTCCTTTCCAATCCCATTGTACAGTATTTCACATAGGGTTGAATTAAAAAAGAAAGGATTTGCCTCTATTTCTGTAATCCAAATGTATCGGTTACACCCCGTATCGCTCGTTATACTGATACTTGGCATCTACATAACGAGTTGACATGCTGACACAAACCTTTAAGCGTTACGAGATCAAGGAAGAATTGGGCGTCGGGGGGATGGCCACGGTGTACCGTGCCTATGACCCATCCTTTGAAAGGGATGTGGCGCTCAAGATCCTTAAACGCGAATTGCTTGAAGACCCCATGTTGCGCGAACGTTTTGAACGTGAAACCAAGATCGTTGCGAAGCTTGAGCACGCGGCCATTGTCCCTGTGTATGATGTGGGGTTTGACAACAACCAGTTGTTCTACGTTATGCGCTATATGCCGGGCGGCTCGCTCACCGAGCGCATCCAAAGCGGAAACTCACAGTTGAACAGATCGCGTATATCCTTCTGCGTCTTGCCGACGCGCTCGATTATGCCCATCGTAAAGGCATCGTTCACCGTGATCTCAAACCTGGCAACATCCTCTTCGACGAAAACGATAACGCCTATATTTCTGATTTCGGCATTGCCAAATTCGCACAAGCCGCCACACGTATCACACACTCTGGCATCATTGGCACTCCCCGCTACATGAGTCCCGAACAAGCCCGTGGTGATGAAGTGGATGGAGGCAGTGACCAGTATTCACTCGGCGTCATCCTGTTCGAAATGTTGAGCGGACATGCGCCCTTTGAAGCCACCACGCCTCTTGCGATGGCATTCAAGCATGCCACCGAACCTGCGCCAAACATTCTCGATGTCAACCCAACCCTCCCGTCCGGGGTTGGCGATATCTTCAAGAAAACCCTCGAGAAAGATCCACGCGATCGTTACGCCACCACCGCCGAATTTGCGAATGCTTTCCTTGAAGCCCTTCCCGCCGACACCGTGATGAATGCAAAATTTATCACGCCACTTCCTCCTCGCGTTCCTATAAAGAACGAGTTGCCTACCGAACATTCTCCAGCTCCTACACCACATCCCAAAACACGCAATTGGATGATCGCTGGATTCATTGCACTGGCCCTCATTGGGCTTTCCCTCTGGGGATATTTCGGCCTCAATAAGACAGACGCCTCAACCCCTACACTGACAACTGCCACAGCCTCAACTAACCTTCCCTCCCCGACAACTTCCCCTGCTACCGAAGCTGCGACAGTCATGCCCACGATAGAAGCTACAGTTGAGCCAACTGCCATCCCAGTTGTCTCCGGTGTTGGCGGTGCACTTCGTATTGCACTCACTACGAATCGCGAAGTGTACTTGATGGACATAGATGGCAAAAACATCACGCAACTGACCAACACCAACATCCCCAAACTGGATCTGCAATGGCTGCCCGGTGGTAAAGAACTTCTGTATGTTGAAGGGAAGTGTGTGTACACAGTGAATGTCGAAGAAGCCCAGCCTGTCCCTAAAAAAGTCGGTTGTTTCAGCGGCGAATACTTTGAAGGCTTCCGTGTTTCACCCGATGGGAGTCATGTTGCCATCAGCATCGAACGCAGACTTATCATCCTGCCATTTGATGAAGAATTTCTATCCACGGCTAAGACAGCTTTTGAACTGCAAAATTGGGACAAGACCTGCGTTAACTATGCCGATGTCGCTGTGAAAGGTGCACAATGGTCAGCGGATGGTAAAAGTTTGGCGGTCAAGTATCAAAGCATTGTCAATCAACGAGTCGGGGATACCGTCCGTATCATGGATGTGGACCTCGTCCGTTGCAAGTCGGTTGACCCGCTTGTGATCGATGAATTCCCCGGCAAACATTTCTCTCCCGAAGGCTATCAAAAAACACCCGCCTTGCCTTACTTCCATTGGGATGGCGGTCAACGTTTCCTGTTGAACACCTTCATCCGCAACAGCGGATATGGCGAACTGTACCTGTATGATATGTCCAAAGGTGAATCCACCCATCTCAATCCAGTGGGTGACTGTTGTTATCGCAACGCCACTCTAAGCCCTGATGGTACATATATGTTGTTCCTCTTTCAGGATAAGAACCAAGGTGCTGAGAGCGAAACATTCCTATATTACATGCCTGTGGATGGAACTGGACCAGTGACCCCGTTCAAGCTTCCACTTGGATTCTTCTCGAACACCCGCGAAGAGATCCTGTTCGCCTTGCAAGATTCCACTCCCTAGTAGATCACGGTAGTACAATTCGTTTTGGAATCCAGAAGCATCGCTGTGACGCTGTGGCGACACTTGCTTCTGGCGCTTATTCAACCGCCGTTATGAGCGGATTTTTTTGTAGTGGCGGCTTATGTCGCTTTTTGGCAAAACGACTGTCCCACAAGGATGCCTCGCAGAGTCGTTACTACTTTTACAAGGAGAGTCTTCATGCAATATGTCAATCTCGGCAAAACAGGAATAATGGTCTCGCGTTTGTGTTTGGGCATGATGAGCTACGGGTCCAAGCAATGGCGTGATTGGATTTTGGTAGAAGAAGATGCAAAACCCTTTATCAAACGTGCGCTCGATGCGGGCATTAACTTCTTCGATACAGCGGATGTATATTCCCTCGGCGAAAGCGAAAAGGTGACTGGGAATCTTCTCAGACATTTCGGCGTCAAGCGCGAAACCGTTGTGGTCGCAACCAAGGTCAATAGCCCGATGAGTGATGAGATCAATGACCGCGGCCTCTCTCGCAAGCACATCATGGATTCGATCGATAAGTCACTTAAGCGTTTGCAGATGGATTACGTGGACTTGTACCAGATCCACCGCTGGGACTACAACACTCCCATCGAAGAGACGATGGAAGCGCTGAACGATGTGGTGCGTGCGGGCAAAGCACGTTATATCGGAGCCTCATCCATGTTCGCGTGGCAATTCTTAAAGGCGCAGTACACAGCTCAAAGTCACGGTTGGAGCCGTTTCGTCTCCATGCAAAATCACTATAACCTCGCCTATCGCGAAGAAGAGCGGGAGATGATCCCGTTGTGTATCGATCAGGGCGTTGGGCTGATCCCTTGGAGCCCCATGGCACGCGGATTTTTTGCCGGTGATCGCAAACGCGGAGGTGGCGGAGAAACGTCACGCGCACAGAGTGATCCGTTTGCCAACGGATTGTATTTCCGCGAGGAGGATTTCACAGTGGCAGACCGTGCATGGGAGATCGCAAAGGTGCGCGGCCTGACCGCCTCACAGATCGCGTTGGCATGGATGCTGAACAAGCCTCATATTACGGCCCCGATCATTGGCGCGACAAAAATGGACCACCTTGAACAGGCCATCGCCGCGCTCGATATCAAGCTTTCAGACGAGGATATCAAGCAATTGGAAGAGCCTTACAGACCTCATCCGATCCTTGGGCATTCCTAAATACTCCACTGACCAAAGACGGTGAATAGGTAACCATAATACCTGTTTACCGTCTTTTCATTGGTAAAATAGCAGGGCAAATTTGGCAGTATGGAGTTTTAACTTGGCTGAAACATTCAAAATCGTGATTCCTATGGCAGGCTGGGGGACTCGTATGAGACCTCACACGTATAGCAAGCCCAAGCCGCTCGTTAGTGTGGCGGGTAAAACAACGCTTGAACATCTGCTTGATATGTTCAAGACCATGCCAAACCCCGAAAATCTGGAATATGTTTTTATTGTTAGCCCATTTCTCGGCGAACTACAGATCCCCGCTTTCATTGAAGAGAAATATCCGAACATCAAAGCGCATTTTGTCATCCAGCGTGAGATGAGGGGACAATCTCATGCGATGTGGTTGGCCCGTGAGTATTTGCGTGGGCCAATGCAAATGGTCTTTTCAGACACCCTGATCGAAACTGACTTCTCGTTTCTTGCCACAGAGACAGCTGATTCTGTCGCCTGGGTGATGCCTGTCGAGGACCCGCGTCGCTTTGGTGTGGCCGAACTCAACGGGGATGGGTATGTAAAGCGTTTCATCGAAAAACCGCAAACGATGGAAAATAACCTCGTGATCGCGGGCTGTTACTATTTCAGGGAAGGCAGAGACCTGATCGCCGCCATCGAAGAGCAGATGAAACGTGACATTGTGATCAAGAACGAGTTCTTTCTTGCCGATGCGATGTCCATTATGATCGAGCGTGGGACAAAGATCCGTGTGCATCAGATCGATACCTGGCTTGATACTGGCACGATCGATGCAACTCTTGAAACGAATAAGATCCTTTTAGAGCGTGGCGCGGCAAACATAACGAAGGATGAGACGCGTGGCAGTGTGAAGATCCTGGCTCCATCTTTTGTAGACCCAAGTGCAGAGATTACAGATGCGGTCATTGGGCCTCATGCATCCATCGGAGCCAATTGCAAGATCAGCCAGTCTGTTATTCAGGAAAGCATCGTGGATGAAGGTACTGAGATAAAGAGTACTGCCCTGATCAACTCTTTGATTGGTAGTAACTGTTATGTGGAAGGGCAACCGAACAAGGAAGAAGCGCTGTGCTTGAACATCGGCGATAACAGTTCGGTGGTATCAAAATAAATGAACAACGTTGAGTGTCGCTCTGATTCTACTTTTGCGGAGCGTCCGCTTTCCATTACGTGGATGGGGTGCAAGTATGAAGTGGCTGAGATCTTTGCACGTTGGCGTGGCCCTGACGAAAAAGGGTTTCGTGTGAAGACCACGAATGGACAGGCATTTGAAATTACATACCGGGAAATTCCCGATGAATGGTTCGTACAACCAATCTAATGGAGGCGCAATGCAGGAAGTGACAAATACAAATCGACTTTCACAACGAGTGGCGGGACTCAAGCCATCGGGTATTCGACGGTTTTTTGATATTGCCGCGACGATGAAAGACGTCATCTCGCTGGGCATCGGTGAGCCAGACTTTACAACGCCAAAACCGATCCTCGATGCGGGCATCCGCTCGTTGCAACATGGTGAGACTCATTACACATCGAACTGGGGCAAGATGGAATTGCGTCAGGCGATTTCCGATCATCTCCAGAGTTTTTACAAAGTGAAATATGACCCGGCGACCGAAGTCGTTGCTACGGTTGGTGTCTCAGAAGCGTTGTATCTCACGTTCGTTGCGATCCTCGACCCCGGTGATGAGGTCATCATCCCAACCCCATGTTTCGTTTCATATCAGGCTGAAGTCATTCTTGCAGGCGGTGTGCCTGTGGAAGTGATGGCGCGCGAAGCAAATAATTTCATGGTGGACCCTGACGACATCCGCAAGGTGCTCACACCACGTACCAAGTGTATCTTCATCGGCTATCCCTCCAACCCAACTGGCGCCGTCGCCACCCGTGAAGTGATGCTCGAGATCGCAAAGATCGCAGAAGAACATGATCTTCTAGTCGTGTCTGATGAAATTTATGACCGCCTCGTTTATGACTTCGAGCATGTTTGTTTCCCCTCGCTCGATGAAAGCCTCAAGCAACGCACCATTTTGCTCGGCGGTTTCTCAAAAGATTACGCGATGACCGGCTGGCGCATCGGCTATGCTTGTGGTCCCTCCGATATCATTCAAGGACTTGTGCGCGTCCATCAATACACGATCATGTCTGCGCCGACCACTGCGCAGGATGCCGCGCTCGAAGCCTTGAAAAATGGAAATTCCTACGTGGACGAAATGGTGAAAGAATATGATCGTCGCCGCAGACTTCTCGTTACGGGCCTCAATCGCCTCGGCCTTCGGACCTTTGAGCCGCGTGGCGCTTTCTACGCCTTCCCCAACATCCAGGCCTCTGGCATGAGCGACGAAGACTTCGCTGAGAATTTGTTGCGTGAAGAACAAGTGGCTGTCGTACCGGGTAATGCGTTTGGTCCCGGTGGCGAAGGCTTTGCACGCATGTGTTATGCGACCGAATACAGCAAGATCGAAGAAGCCCTGCACCGCATGGAAAAGTTCATGACGAGGCATGGGTAATACAAATGCAGAGTGCGGAATGTTGAATGCGGAATGGGTAAGTGGTCAAGCGGATGTCCTGAGGATGTCCGCTTTTTTTATTCCCCGTTTAGGCTGAGCCTGTAGATATTTGTATCATCGTCCTGATAGACTAACTTAACAGAAACAAACGGATTTTCGTACTCGATCGCTTTGGTCGTGACGATATAGCGGATGTGATACTCGTCCCACAGGTGGGCATAGTCTTCTTTATTGACCGCTTTTCTGATGTCTGCTTCCTTTTCATCAAGGCTGGTAGGAATGCGCGAAACATAACCAAAGACCAACGGTTTTCTATGTGCGGTTTGATAATATAACTGTACGTATCTTGTGGATGATGTTAAGTCGAGCACGCCGCCAACATTGGGAAGTTTTGCCAGCGCAGAGACATACTCAGGAACCTCTGTTGAAGTGGATGGCAGTCTTGCCGGTAGTGATTCGAAAGCGAGCAAGAGCAATAGGAGCGTGGCGATGATTTTGTTTTGTGGCGTACCCGCTAATAATTCTTGCAGGGCTATCGCGCTTAACACGGATGCGGTCAATGTGATCATCACCACCATGCGGACCGGGACTCCGGACAGTTTCAAGAAGGGGAGTATCTTTTCAAGTAGTGTATATGGCATCAATGTGCTGTAGATGATCTTCCCATTGATTTGAAGAGCGGGGCCTAAGGCCATGAGGAAGAAGAACCCCAGCAACATGAACCATAAGCCAATTTGGTTTGTGGTTTCTACTTTGCGGTGTTGGTGCCAGATGTAAATGAGAAGAATAATGACCGAGTATCCCAGATAGACACTGACTTCGCTTAGACCCACCGGGAGCTTGGACCAGTAGGCTTCTGTCAAATGGCCGAAGCGCCAGCCTTCACCTGGGATGAAGAGTGACAACAGATCTAGGGAGAAGTTGGTTGCTTTGTGGGCGCCCAAAAGTGGATCAATCCGTGAGAGATACATCAACGGGAAGACAATGGGACCTGCAAGAAACAGGGACATCCCAATGAATACGGATAAGGATGCAAGATATTCCTTCTTCAAAAAGAGGCGGGCATCCTTTGCAGTGAACATACGCCACAGGGCGATCAGCCCGCCAGCGAGGATGCAGTAGAAGAAGTAATAGTAATCGCATAGCAGGACCAGCCATAAGGTCAGTGCTGAGGTGAGAGCGGTGAGGATGTGTGGGCGGTCGAGTAGGAAGATCCAACAAAGGAGGAAGAGAGGGATCCATTCCAAAGAGACGAGTTGCATGTGCCCGTAGTAATGTGCGAAATGGTAGCTGGAGAAGGTGAAGATGAATCCTGCGGTGAGACTTCCGATAAAAGAACGGGTGATGTAGTATGCGAGCCAGTAGGCTGTTACGCCACCCATGACGAAGGCAAAGAGGATGAGCGTGTTGAAAGTTTGTGTCAGCGAGAGAAAGCGGAGCAGGGGCACGGCGGCGAGACCGTTGAAAGGGTTGAGAGTTTGGCCGAGCAACGTGGTGCCGAAGGGCCAGTGCAACATGTCTGTATGCCAGATGGACGGGTGGACGCCCGGTTGTGCGACGGCTGTGTTGATCCACCAGATGTTCCAGACGTTTTGCAGGCCGTCGCCGGCATCGGTAAGAAAACGTGTGGAGAAATCGATGATGAGCGGATAGGTGAGCAGGCTGAAGGCGAGTAGATAAAAAACAATGGGGAAGAGTGCGTGTTTGACGATGCGGTTCATTGATGCAATTATAGAGGGTGCCTTGTGTGCCGACAATGGAGATAAAAAATCCCCGGAACGAAAGTTCCGGGGATTTTTGTCAGAGAGCAGTCAATTAGCTGATAACGACGACGTTAGCGGCCTGAAGACCCTTGGGGCCTTGTTCGACAGTGAACTCGACCTTCTGGCCTTCCTGCAGGTTCTTGAAGCCTTCGCCTTGAATCGCAGAGAAATGGACGAAGACATCCGGGCCGCCCTCGCGTTCGAGAAAGCCGTAGCCCTTTGTTCCGTTGAACCACTTGACTGTACCGTTGATACGATCCGACATTTTTGCCTCCTTATGGCAAGAAAAAAATTTGGAGGGTACTCATTGGGTGTTGCATCGGAGCCGCCTCAACGGCGGTGAAACAAAATCGGCTCACGGACTTACCGCGAGCCGACCTGGTACTTCCAAAGCAAACTACTGGTATCCTACTGCGGCAAGGATAACATGAGGTGTTGTGAGCGTCAATGAATTTACGGGAAAAATCCTTTAAAATGGACATGGTTTTCGAGATGTAAAATTATGAAACAGGAGCTTTAACTTTAATGAACAACCCTCAACTCCCCTGGCATGACCCCACTTGGATAGAACAAGCCCACGCATGGATTCGGTCTGAGACCGCACGCCGATCCATTCAGCTGACGGGTGAGATCGAACAGCCGCACGCTTACTCATGGTCAACGGTGTTGCATGTTCCCACCAGTGCAGGGAAGTTGTATTTCAAAGCCACCGCGCCAGAGACGCTCCACGAGATCGCTTTGACCGAAAAACTGGCAGGATGGTTTCCTGATTGCCAGCTTGAGCTCGTTGCTGTGGATACAGCCCGCGGGTGGATGTTGATGCGCGATGGCGGCGAACAACTGCGCGCGTCCATTCGCCCCACAAAGGATGTCCGTCCGTGGGAGCCTGTGATCGTCAAGTATGCCGAGCTTCAAATTGGACTCGCCGAACACGTGGAGGAAATTCTCGCCTTGGGAATTCCCGATCATCGGCTTGCGGTTTTGCCTCCGCTGTATCAGCAGTTGCTTCGAGAGGAAGAAAGCCTGATGATCGGACAGGAAAAAGGATTGACCGCCGAAGAGTTCGACAAACTCCAAAAGCTGACGCCACGCTTCGAGCAAATTTGCATGGACCTCGCCGCATATGGGATTCCCGAATCGCTTAACCACGGTGACTTCCACGATGGCAACGTCCTCCTCAAAAACGGACGCGTCACTTTCTTCGATTGGGGTGATGCCGATGTGACCCATCCTTTTGTTTCGCTGAGAACTTTTTTTGTGAGCATGGAGATTGCGCTTGGGTTGGATGATTACGTCCCGCCTACGCCTGAGATGACCGCCCTTCTGCATCGCTACCTCGAGCAATGGCAGGGATTTGCCTCCAAAGAGGACCTGCTCAAAGCCTACGCCCTCTCCCGCCCTGTCGCATCCATCGTCAAGACACTTTCGTGGCACACGACCATTTCCCGCATGAACACGGACCTCCGCAAGGAATACGCGTGGATCGTGCCTGAGGTGTTGCGGGAGTTCATGGTGTATGAGGGGATGCTTTCGCAATGACGATACACAGTGTTCCGCAGATTGGTGGTGTTTTACGTAATGCGGTTATTTTTGATTTTAAGAATCCGCCTGATATCATGCGTGGTGCGGACGAGTTGCCAGAACAGGTTGAGAAGTTTTTCGACTTGCTTGAACTGCGAAAAACCGACTTTGTTTTGGTAAACGGCATTGCCTTGCTCACCTACGTGGAAGGGCGCAACACACAGGATATTGACCTTATCATGGCATTGCCTTCGCTCACAAAGTTGCCTGAGATCAAGATCGAAAGTCAGGACATGTATTTTGCGCGGGGGAAATTCGGAGAACTGCAAATTGACATCTTGCTCACGAAGAATCCCCTGTTTGCCAAAGTGGAAGCGGATTACACTACGACCGAGCAATTCATGGATCGCACAATTCATTGTGCCAGCGTGGAAGGGTTGATCTTGTTGAAGTTGTTTGCATTGCCATCGTTATACCGTCAGGGAAGTTTTGAACGTGTGGGGATTTATGAAAACGATCTTGCCACATTGATGTATGCCTTCAACCCGAAAATGGAGCCGTTATTCAAAGAACTAGGCAAACACCTGAACACAGACGATATGGCAGAAGCCCAAAAGATCGTTTCAGACATCGAAACCCGTATTCAGCGGTTTCGGAAGGTGAATAAGTAATTGTATGGTTCCCCTCTCTCTGTGGGAAATGGGTGAGGTGACGAGGGAAGAAGAAAAGATGGATGTGTAGTGGTGATAAATAATAAAAGTGATATATTTACGACCGTGTAAAAAACTTAATGCCATATAAAACTGGCAGGGAGATAGATATGTCAAATTGGGCATCGTTCAGTCTGTTGCATGAAAAAGTCACTAAATACAAAACTGAATATGAACTGGAAGATTATGGCGATGCCTTTGATTGGCTTGCTCTTGATGCAATCCTTGGCTTAGGAGCCGATGAAATAGAAGAAGCAATAACTGACGGTGCAATGGATGGGGGACTAGACTCTGTGCACATTGCCGATACCACAGTTCATATTTTTAATAACAAATATACAGCTGAGTTTGATCACACTAACAAAGGATTTCCCGAAACAGAATTAACTAAGATCCTTACAACAATTGATAGTATTTTCTCTGGTCAAATGAATAAGACAGATGTGAACGATGCCTTGTGGGAAAAAATAAATGAAATTTGGGATGGCTTTAGAAAGGGGCCATTAAAATTTAAAATTTATTTATGTTCTAATAAGCAAAAA
Organism: Candidatus Defluviilinea proxima; assembly: GCA_016721115.1. Lineage (NCBI taxonomy): Bacteria > Bacillati > Chloroflexota > Anaerolineae > Anaerolineales > Candidatus Villigracilaceae > Candidatus Defluviilinea > Candidatus Defluviilinea proxima. Next base: position 549,547 of record JADKIW010000001.1, on the reverse strand, counting down.
CTCAATGAAACAGCTCAGAAGAGGTTTGAGAGATCTTTAGAGAAGCACCGAGTTGTCGAAGTGTACTATCTGGATTTAGAGGATATTGTCAACAAGATTTTGGAGCGAAAATATAACAAGGTTGATGGAAAAATAACCTTCGTGGAAAAGCAGTATTTTGACCGTAGCGATGCAGGATTGAAAGGTGTTGTTGCGACAATATCAGCAGTTGATTTGGTTAAATTAATTCAAGACCCAAGCGATGAAAATAACGTTATTGATGATGTGTTTAATGAAAATGTGCGTGTTTACCAACCTGGAAATAAAATAAATAAAAGAATTCGCGCAACAGCCTTATCTGAGACAAATCACGAATTTTGGTATTTGAATAATGGAATCACAATAGTATGCGAAAAATGTGATTTTGTTCCAAGCAGATCCCCGAGAGTAACGCTGACAAATTTTCAAATAGTTAACGGTGGTCAAACTACCCATACTCTTTTTGATGCTTATAAAGAAAATAAAGAAAAGCTTGAGAATGTCCTACTTCTAGTAAGGATTTGCGAAACACGGGACAATAAAATCTCGGAGAAAATTAGCGAGACAACTAACAGCCAAACCCCAGTTAATACACGGGATTTACATGCTAACGATGAAATACAAAGAAAGTTAGAAGAAGAGTTTTCGTCTCTTGGTTATTATTATGAACGCAAGAAAAACCAATACCAATATGAGCCAAAAGAACTTAGATTGGACAACGAACTTCTTGGCCAAATTTATCTTGCTTATTATCTTGATAAGCCATCCGAAGCAAAGAATACTAAATCGTTGATCTTCGGGGATTATTATGATGTAATATTTGATGATAAAGTTGTTTCTTCAAAAAGAATGCTTTTACCATACAAGCTTTTTCTTCCTGTAAATCAGATGAAGTCCGAAATTCAATCGAAAAAACGCAAAAAGCTTCCGATAAGCGAGAAAGACGCATTTGTTTCAAGGGCGACCTTCCATATTTTGAATGTTGCTAGATATATCAGTGAATTCCATGGACTAGATTTAACTGATATTAAAACCATTAAGAAAGTTGTTGATAAAGCAATTTCACTAATTGGTGATGTAACAAAAACTGAAAGAAAAAAGCGAAAGGATTTGTACACTCATGACAAATTCTTCAAAGAAACTCAAACCAATTCTCTAATTCGAGAATATGTGGTCAAGCAACTTGAAAATGGTCATGTGAAAATATAATACCCAGTGATATATGAAAAAGCGGCGTAACAGCCGCCTTTTTTTATTCCCCTAACAATCCCTTCTGTGCGCCGATGGCGACTGCCGCGGCTCTTGAATCGACTCCGAACTTTTGGTAGATGCTTTGCAGGTGGGCTTTGACTGTCCATTCGGTGATGCCGAGGTTTTATGCGATCTCTTTGTTGCGTTCGCCGCGCGAGAGGGCTTGCAGAACCTCGAGTTCGCGCTCCGTCAGCGTAGAGTCGATTTACCTCCTTCCAAATAAAAGGAGGTGTTTTTTATCTTCTTTTCTTGGGGCCTTATCGTTGTAGTGTCTACACTCCCGCCGCTTTGAACGCGTCACTGACGATCTCCTGTGCTTCAGAAAAGATGCGGTTCAGGTGTGTCTTGTCTACAAAGCTTTCGGCGTAGATCTTGTACACATCCTCCGTGCCAGAGGGGCGCGCGGCGAACCAACCATTCTCGGTCACTACTTTCAATCCGCCGATCGAAGCGCCGTTGCCCGGAGCCTTCGTGAGGCGGTCGATGATCTTCTCACCGGCGAGCATATCCGCTTTCACATCTTCGGGCGCGAGATTCTTCAGCACGTTCTTTTGCGCGGGGTTCGCCTTGGCATCGATGCGCTGATAAACCGGTGCACCGAATTTCGCGGTCAGGTCCTTGTAATGCAGACCCGGGTCACGCCCGGTCAACGCGGTGATCTCTGCCGCGAGCAGATCGAGCAGGATGCCGTCCTTGTCGGTCGTCCAGACCGTGCCGTCCTTACGCAGGAAGGATGCACCAGCGCTCTCTTCCCCGCCAAAGCCGAACGACCCATCCACGAGTCCATCCACAAAATATTTGAATCCCACGGGGACTTCATTCAACGTGCGACCAAGATCATTCGCGACACGATCGATCATCGACGATGAAACGAGCGTCTTGCCGACTTGCGCATCTGGACGCCACCCGGAGCGGCTCCTGTATAAATAATCGATCGCCACTGCTAGAAAATGATTCGGATTCATCAAACCTGATGAAGGAGTCACGATCCCATGACGGTCCACATCCGGGTCGTTGCCAAAGGCGATATCGAACTGGTCCTTCAAACCGATCAATCCCGCCATTGCATACGGCGACGAACAATCCATGCGAATCTTGCCATCGTGGTCAACGGTCATGAACGAGAAGGTTGGGTCCACGGCGCGATTGACGACCGTGATGTTCAGTTTGTAGAGATCAGCGATGATGTCCCACATGTGAACCGCCGCGCCGCCCATCGGGTCCACGCCAATGCGCAGTCCGCCGAGTTTGTCCATCTCGATCACGTTGATCAGGTCACGGATATAGGGCGTAACGTAGTCATACTTCTGCGTGGTTGGTGCTGCAAGTGCACGCTTGAGCGGAATCCGTTTCACCGCTTTCAAGCCATCGCGCATGATCTCATTGGCACGCTTCTGAACAACATTCGTGATCTCTGGTCCGGCAGGCCCAGCGGTTGGCGGGTTGTATTTGAAGCCGCCATCTTCGGGAGGGTTATGGGAGGGAGTGATGACCACGCCATCGGAAAGTCCGCTTGTGCGGCCACGGTTATAGGTCAATATGGCGTGCGAGATGAGCGGCGTGGGGATGAACGCATCCGAAATGCGGATCTCAAGTCCGTTGGCAGCCAACACTTCAATGGCTGTCGCTTCTGCAGGTTCGGACAACGCATGCGTATCCTTGCCGATGAACAGCGGTCCTGTGATGCCTGCCTGCTGACGGTATTCCACCAACGCCTGGCAAACCGCAAGGATGTGATCTTCATTGAAACTGGCGAGCGTGGAACTGCCGCGATGTCCCGAAGTCCCAAATGCGACTTGCTGTGCGGTTTCTTCTGGGTTTGGTTTTTCTGTGTAATACGCTGATACAAGGCGCGGGATGTTCGTCAATAGTTCACGTGGTGCAGGTTGACCGGCAAGTGGATGTGGCATGGCAGACTCCTATAAAAGTATTTTTCTATTATAGCAAGTCGTTTGGTGATGAGATGCTTTTTATTCCCCCAACAATCCCTTCTGTGCACCGACTGCAACTGCCGCGGCTCTTGAATCGACTCCGAACTTTTGATAGATGCTTTGCAGGTGGGCTTTGACTGTCCGCTCGGTGATGCCGAGGTTGTAGGCGATCTCTTTGTTGCGTTCTCCACGTGATAGGGCCTGCAGAACTTCGAGCTCGCGCTCTGTCAGTGTAGAGTCGGCTTGGGAGGTGGAGGCAGGCTTGGGTTGATTTTGATGCGAGAGCACGCGGGCGAGGATCTCTGGCTTGAGCAACGTCTCACCTCGTGCGGCGGCGTGGATCGCATCCAGTAAATTTTCACGGCTTGAATCTTTGAGTAAATATCCGCGTGCGCCCGCTTGCAGGGCGCGGATCATCAGGTCGTCTTCGTTGTAGGTGGTGAGGATAACGATGGCGATCTCAGGATGATCTTTGCGCAGGTGACCGATGGCGGTGATGCCATCCATGCGCGGCATTTGCAGGTCCATGAGGATGAGGTCGGGTTTGAGTTCAGGGACGAGGCGCAAGCACTCGGCGCCGTCCATGGCTTCACCGACTACTTCGATGTCGTCGGCGGTTTCAAGGATGAGGTGTAACCCCTCGCGCACAACGAGATGGTCGTCGGTGATGAGCACACGGATCATGGGGCAGTCCTCACAAACACATTCCCACAACTCGGACGAGGTGTTTTGGCTAACCACGGAGACACGAAGGCACAGAGATTTTTTGATTTCTTCGTATCTCGGTGACTCCATGGTTCAAAGCTTTTTTGACATTGGTTTATCTGGGTTGATTTTCTGGAAATCATCACGACCTCCCCACTACAAATTGAACGAGCGTGCCATTTTGATTTGATTCGATGGCGAGCGTTCCGCCTGTGAGACGGGCGCGTTCGTGCATACCGACCAGGCCGTAGTGTCCGCTCGGTTGTTGTGTGACGTCGAAGCCTACGCCGTTATCGCGGATTTCGAGTTCGAGGGTTTGTTTCTGGATGAAGAACTTTACATGCACTTGTGTGGCCTGTGCGTGACGCAGGATGTTGGTCAGCGATTCACTCAAGATGTTTAGGGCGTGCTCTGTTGTTTGCGAGGCAAGTTGGTTCTCGCTCACCGTGATCTCCAACTCACACGGAATCCCTGCGGACTGTTGAAAGCGTTCCACCTTTTCACGGACAGCTTCTTTGAGGTCCGTTGGCATGGAGCGCAGGTCGTCAATGGCGGCACGGGATTCGGCAAGCGTCGTTCTGGCGCGGACGATGGCTTGCTCCACAATGGCAGAGGCCCGTTCGATCCGATTCGAGGCGAGGTGTGCTTTGACCGCCTCCAATTGCAGGACGTGTCCCGCCACACCTTGCGTGAGCGTATCGTGCAGTTCACGCGCCATACGCTGACGTTCATTTTGTAGTGTGAGCGACTCGATCTTCGCGGCAGAAGCGACAAGTTTCGCATTGGCACTTTCGAGTGATTCTGCCAGATCCACGGCTTTCTGACGTTCGGCGATCTGTTGGTTATACATCACCATCAACAACACGATGAACCCACCGTTGACCAATATGCTGGCAACAGCAAAAAGAAACTGTGCGCGCCCCACCAACAGATACAACATGATCAGCATAAAGCCAAAGAGAAAAAGCCCGATATACAAGGCGCGGCGCGTGTTGCCCCATAACCCCAAAGATTCACCGATCAGGCACAGAATGGATGAGCCTAGCAAGGTCAGGTTGATGTCGCTGGTGAACGGCAGGTTCACGATCACGAGGATCAACACAACCTGGACGGGATAGTAGAACATCCACCAGCGTGGTTTTTCAAAATTGCGGATGTTCGACCAGAATAGACCGATGTGAAAAAGAAAGAGCGTGAGAAGGAGCGCGGCATTTGCAGGCGAACCCGATATCCATAATTCCCTGATGCCGAAGAATGTGATCGCGCCGAGCAGAATGGAAATGAAGATATAGAACGGTTGGGCAATGAAGGATTCAGTCTTTGCGTTTTGTTCCATGCGCCTATTCTACTGTAGCCAGGCCTCGCGGCCTATTGTCCAACTGGACAATGTCCACCTGACTGCCGTTTCTGCATGGAATGGCCGATGTGCGAGGGTAGGGGAATGAATAAACTCCAAATATCAAAAGCAATTCCGTTGGTTGAGTAGGGCGGTGCTTCTCCGCCCGTATCGAAACCAACAGATAACCAAAATAATCTTGTTACAAGAATTGCTTTACTTACTGGTGGTTTCGAACCACCCTCCGCAACAACCGCTCAGGGCTACTCAACCACCGAATTATCAAACCAGGAGACTCCCTCATGAACAAAAACCTGCGCTACCTCTGGCTCGCAATCGCCATCGTTCTCGGCCTCTTCATCGGCGGCAAATGGAACATCCCGCTCGCGGCGTGGATCACTCCCGTCTTCGTCATCCGTTTCTTCCGCGATAGCGACAAAGCCGGTCGCAACTTTCTTTTGTTATGGCTCGCATCTGCCATTCCCACCATCATCTCATGGAATGGCGCTACCGCGATGGCGCTCATCAATCCCGTAGCCGAGCCTATCTTTTTTATCCTCACCACGCCCATTGGCTTGCTTCCCTATGTGGTGGATCGTCTCTATGCGCGCCGCTTCCCGAAAGCCGCATGGGTTAGCCTCGTTTTTCCCATCGCCTACACTGCCGTGGATTTCTTCTCCTCCAGTGGCAGTCCCTTTGGAACATTCGGTGCGGCGGCCTATTCCCAACGCGGTTTCCTTCCCATCATGCAACTCGCCTCGATTACAGGATTATGGGGAATCACCTTTGTGATGGGATGGTTCGCAGGGCTTGTGAATCATGTTTGGGAAAACGGATTCAAATTCACCCGCTTCACACTCACTTCAGCCTGCCTGCTCCTTATTGTCTTTCTCTTCGGCTTCGGGCGAACTCTGCTTAAGCCCCAGCCCGAACAGACCGCTGTTATTGCTGGCTTCTCTTTCCCATCAGGAAGATTCACCGAGTTGATGAATCTTCTAAAAGACGATGAAGCAGGCTTTCGTCAGGCCCTGAACGAACTTCATGCGGAACAGTTGACCCAGATCCGCGCCTTGGCAAAAGATGGCGCGAACATTGTCAGCTTGCAGGAAGGTGCTGTGATGGGCATGAGCGATCAAGTCGAACAATTTATGAGCGATGTGTCCATCATTGCAAAAGAAGAAAACATCTACATCGTCCTGCCGACCTTTGATTTGGGCAAATCGCCTGCCGAGAACAAGGTCCACATTATGGGCCCGAACGGCGAAGTTCTCCTGACGCACATCAAGTACGGCGGCAACCAATTCGAAGGCACACTCAAAGGCGATGGTGTTCTGCAAACTGTGGATACACCTTACGGAAAACTCAGCGCCGTTATCTGTTGGGATGCCGACTTCCCGAATATCATCAAACAAGCTGGCGCCCAAAACGTGGATTTACTCTTCGTCCCATCACAAGATTGGCTTGGTGTGAAAGACATCCATGCAGGCATGGCTACTTTCCGAGCCATAGAAAACGGAATGAGCATCTATCGTCAGGTAGGTCAAGGCGTATCCATTGTCGTGGATGCGTATGGCAAGGAATATAACCGCGTTGACTCGTTCGGTGGGAACACGACAGGCTTCGCCAACGTGCAAAAGGTCACCACCCCCATCGGATCTGTGGATACGTTGTACCCATCCATTGGCGATGCGGTTGGTAGCGTGATGTTGATCGGGCTGGTTGGGTTGTTCGTAGGTTTATTCTTTACGAGAAAAAAGTAGACAAACAAAAAAACTCGGAAGTCTTCAAGACTTCCGAGTTTTTCATTTAACCACCTGCGATCTTGATCTTATATCCCAACTTCTCCAGAATCCCTGCGATCTTTTCCCGTTGCTCGCTTTGGATCTCGATCACTCCATCCTTAACCGTCCCACCCACGCCGCAATCCTGTTTGATCCTCTTTGCCAGAGACTTCATGTCATCTTCTGAAAGCGTGAGATTTTTGATCAATGTGACAGACTTCCCGCCGCGCCCTTTCGAGTCACGATGCAGGTAGGCGGTCTGTTGCTGGGGTGGCAGGGACTTCGTGTTTGTCGGTCGTTGTTCTTTCTTGCGTTGGTCTCCGTCATTGGATGACCAAACTGTACGAGCGTTGTTTTTGTTCATTGTTTCATCTCATTGTTGATTTGAAGTGTGGGAAGTTTAGAAGAAATAGCAAAAGATGTCAAACCTTTATCAAGCCTGAGAGTTCGAGAGAGACTTTGCAAGTGAAACATGTCTACACTCTGATTAATCAACTTTGTAAAGGAGATCAATAATGATGGATCAAATCTTCGATTGGTGTGTGGATGTGTTGGTGTATTGGGCTGGGATACTGGGGATCACCTACAAAGAGATCAATGTGTGGGTCTTCGTCATCATTTGGCCTATTGTCACGCTGATTCTAATTGCTGTTGTCTTTTGGCAGAACAGAAGAATACGTCAACTGCTGAAGCAATAATAGGTATCTTGTGAAATAGCGCAGATCCCTCGAAAGTAAAAACCAGCCACTCGGACAGGCAACGTATCGGCATGTTTCCCGTAAACTAACTACTACGAATATCTTTTACGGAGAATGCTCAATGAAACTAATTACTACAAACCTCGGCAAACAATACCGCCGTGACTTTTGGGGATTGAAAGACTTTTCCCTTGAGATCAAGCCTGGGATTCTCGGCTTGCTTGGACCGAACGGGGCGGGCAAGTCCACGTTTATGAGGATGCTGGCGACCATCACTAAGCCAACAGATGGGAAAATCTTGTGGAACGATGTGGACATCGTCAAATCACCAGATACGATGCGCGCCGTGCTCGGATATTTGCCTCAAGACTTTGGTGTGTACCCGAATCTGACTGCGGTTGAGTTTCTCGAATACATGGCGGCGATCAAGGGGCTGGACGCAAAGGCAACGAAAAGACGAATTGATGAATTGTTGCAAGTTGTGAATCTTGTTGAAGCGGCGAAACGTCCGCTTGGTGGCTATTCGGGTGGGATGAAACAACGCGTCGGAATTGCACAGGCGTTACTCAACGACCCGCAACTGCTCATCGTGGATGAGCCCACTGTGGGCCTCGACCCCGAAGAGAGAGTCCGCTTTAGAAATTTGCTGTCAGACCTATCGGGCGAACGAATCGTGATCCTATCCACGCACATTGTTTCAGATGTGGAAGCGACTGCCACACACATCGCCCTCGTGAATAAAGGTCAACTCTTGCGTGAGTCCGCGCCTGAAAATCTGCTCAAGGAACTCGAAGGCAAAGTCTGGGAGTGGACAGTCTCCAGTGATGAACTCGTGACACTCAAACAAACGCACATCGTCAGCGGGACGATCAGGAGAAGTGATGGGGTGGCGGTCAGAGTGGTAAGTGCGAATCAGCCTGAGGCGGGGGCAAGAAGCGTGAGTCCGAACCTCGAAGATGCCTACCTGTATTTCATCGGAGGCAATGCATGAAACAGATCCGCATCATCTACCATTTGGCACGCGCCGATTTTTTAGAACGTGTGCGTCGTTATAGCTTTCTGGTCGTGTTGGGATTGGTGGTTTTACTTGGGTATCAAACCGCCGCTGGAAATGTGCGTCTGCAACTCGGTCAATACCGTGGCGAGTTTAACTCTGCATGGATCGCTGGCATGATGTCCATCATCGCTACGTTCTTTCTCGGTTGGTTCGGCTTCTATGTGGTCAAAGGCTCGGTGGCGCGTGACCGTGAAACGGGCGTCGGGCAGATCATGGCAACCACGCCGATGTCACGCCCACTCTATATGCTCGGCAAATGGCTCAGCAACTTTGTGGTCTTGATGACGATGATCGTCATCCTCGTGATCTTCGGTTTCGTCATTCAACTCATCAGCGGCGAAAGCATACAAGTTGATCTCAATACCTATCTTCCTCCATTCGTGTTCATCGTCACACCGCTCATGGCGATGGTTGCTGCTGTGGCTGTGTTGTTCGAAGCTATCCCGTTCTTATCGGGCGGCTTCGGCAATGTCGTATATTTCTTTGCGTTCGTCATGATCATCCCGTTCACGATGGATTCAGCAATTGTCAAAACATATCCCGCGCTCGAGCCGCTTGGCATGGCATTGCTCAAAGAGGACATGTCGCGCGAAGTCTTACAAGTCTTCCCCGATTACGATGGCAGTTTCATGCTCGGTGGCATGGACACCACGATCATCGACACATTCACATGGACGGGCATCGACTGGACTTCCTCCGTGATCGCGATGCGTTTTGGTTATATCGGTCTCGCGATCCTTGTAACGTTGCTCGGTGCGCTCTTCTTCGATCGCTTCGATCCATCACGTGCAAAGCCGCGCAGTGTGCAGATGAAAAGCACCGCCTCAACTCTTAAGCCGCAAGTTGCTACAACATCTCAAGCTTTGCCTCAGCCTGCGCATTTGACTCCTCTAGCTCCATCCCAAAGCGGATTCGTTTTCATACGTGTTCTCATCTCCGAACTCAAACTCCTCCTCAAAGGACAGCGTTGGTGGTGGTATGCAGGTGCGGCTGGACTATTCATCGCAAGCCTTGTCAGCCCCGTCGAAAGTGTGCGGACGTATATCCTCCCGTTGGCATGGGTCTGGCCGGTCCTCATTTGGTCTGGCATGGGCAACCGCGAGATGACCAACAACACACAGCAAATGGTCTTCTCTTCCGCTGCGCCGCTGATGCGACAACTCCCCGCCACATGGCTGGCAGGATTTATCGTCACAGTATTGGCTGGAAGCGGAGCCTTGTTGAAGTTGATGTTTGCAGGTGACGGTGTTGCTTTGCTTGCATGGTGTTCCGCCGCGCTGTTCATTCCATCCTTTGCGCTGGCATCTGGTGTATGGAGCAACAGTCACAAACTCTTCGAGATACTGTACATTACTTTGTGGTATCTCGGACCGATGAACAACGTCCCTGGCACGGATTACATCGGCGCACACAGCGATGGCTATATTGCGTTCTACATTCCATTTTCCGTTATGTTGATCGCAGCCGCTTTCATTGGCAGAGCGAGACAACTACAGAATTAAACAAAAAATCCCCGAGATGAATGTCTCGGGGATTTTGATTTACTTGGCCTTTGTCAGGCTGATCTTTTCTTTGCCGATACGGTAATTTCCGTTATGGGTCATCACCTGATCGAGCAATTCTTCGGGGATGTCCACAAAGGTGATCGTGTCCTCAATGCGGATCTTGCCGATGGTGTACCCCGGGATGTTTGCATGAAAAGCGATCGTGCCGACAATATCATTCGGGCGGATTCCGCTCGACTTGCCTTTATTGATCTTCAAGCGGATCATGCCCTCTTCATGTGACGAGTCACCACGACGCTTGTTGCTGGGGCTCTTGATCGGAATATCGCGTCGCCCGAACGTTTCTCGCTTCGAGCCACGACCAAATTCTTTCTCCGACTTGCGAGGGAAGTCAGCCTTGACGTCGGCCACTTCGTCGATGGGGCGTTGTTTCTCGTCGGCGCGCGCGATCTTGATGGCGGCGGCGGCGATGTTTAACGGATCGTGCCCGGCTTCGATCAACTCTTGGACCATTTCAAGCTCGCGTTTGTAACGTCCGCGACCAAGCCAGATCTTGAGGTTTTCAACAACCTCTTTTTCGCGATGACGATGGATCTCGCCGATCGTGGGAAGTTCCATCTTTGTCACGGTCTGTTTGGTGAGCGCTTCCACTTCACGCAGGCGGCGCTTTTCTTTCGGGGAAAGCAATGTGATGGCTACGCCGGTTTTCCCTGCGCGGCCTGTACGTCCAATGCGATGGATATACACTTCAGCGTCATCGGGTAGGTGATAGTTGAAGACATGTGAGATGTCGTCAATGTCGAGTCCGCGCGCGGCCACATCGGTGGCGACCAACACTTTGAGTTGATTGGCACGGAAGCGTCCAAGCACACGTTCGCGGGCGTTCTGGTCGAGGTCACCATGAATGGCCTCAGCTGGGATGCCGCGCACGACAAGTTCGTTCGCGAGGGTGGCGGTCTCTGCGCGGGTGCGGGCAAAGATCAATGCGCTCTTGATCGGTTCGATCTCGAAGAGACGTGTCAGGGCATTGGTCTTGTCCCTATCGTGAACGAGATAATAGCGCTGTTCAATGGCTAAAGCGTTGGTGTTGTCTCGTTTAATGGTGACAGATTGAGGGTCCCGCATGAAGCGGTTTGCAAGGGAGCGAATGCGCGGGGGCAAGGTGGCGCTAAAGAGCGCAGTCTGTCGTTCCGCAGGCATCGTCGCAAGAATCTTTTCAACCTCTTCGAGAAAGCCCATGTTGAGCATTTCGTCGGCTTCATCGAGCACAACGGTTTTGACGTGGCTCAGATCCAGGATTTTGCGTTCGAGCAGATCGTTCAAACGACCCGGTGTTCCTACGACAATATCCACACCGCGCTTGATGCTACTGATCTGTGGACCATATGCCTGGCCGCCGTACACAGCCAGCACGCGTACCTTGAGGTGCTTGCCATATTCGACCATGGAATCAGCAACCTGCAAGGCAAGTTCACGCGTAGGCGCGAGCACCAAGGCCTGTATATTTCTTTGCGGTTGATAGTTGTTGAGAATGGGGAGTGCGAAGGCGGCGGTCTTACCAGTGCCGGTTTGGGCCTGGCCGATCACGTCTACGCCGGTGAGCATGAGGGGGATCATGCCCGCTTGAATGGGCGTCGGCTCGTTATAGCCGAGTTCGGTAATGGCCTGCATGACCTCGTCACGCAGGTTTAGGGAAGTAAATTCAGTTGTCATCTTTATCCTTTTTCCCAGTCTGCTAGTCCGCTGGTCGCTTGTCAACTAGTCGCAAAAGCGGCTTTGACAAGGGACTACAAGACTAGTGACTAGAAGACTAATACGGGATGTTCCGATGACTCTGTTTAACTTCCTTCTTGCCAATCAGGACTCGTCTTTGCAGACTCGTCCGCCCAACAAAAAAGCCCGATCAAGAGTACTTCGGGCGTTCGTTCAGAGTGATCAAAACAATTTCCCAAAAATTGCTCTCCATTGAGAGCGGCGGGAGTATAACACAGATTTATGGTCGGGTGCGTATATCTGCGTTGCTCCACAATTTTGTCGGCTATACAGCAGATACATCTCAAAACCTGATCTTCACCAAGAACACATAACTTGTTAATCTGAATTTTACAATTCGATGTTATTTTCCATAAGATAAGGAATTTTTTTGCATAAATTGTGTTCTTGGTGCAACTTTAAGTATTGTTAGCGTATATCACTACGGGCGGGTTTCCTTCCCATTTATATTCACCCATATGTATTATTTTTACGGCATTGCGCAGACCCTTCCACAACCCCTCGGTATTTGGGCATATATTTTGCTTGCACTGATGGTGGCCATAGAAGGTCCCATCATCACACTGACGGGCGCCGCAGCGGCCTCTGCCGGGTTATTGAACCCGGTTTGGGTTTTTATTTTTGCCAGTCTTGGGAATATGACAGCTGACATATTATGGTATTTGCTGGGATATTTTGGCAAGATGGAATTGGTCACACGGTATGGAATCCGTTTTGGGATTAAAGAAAGTTTTATCACCCGCATTCAAAAAGATATCCATACTCATATCCATAAAGTCCTTTTCGTAGCCAAGATGACGATGGGGTTGGTTATCCCTACTCTGGTCGCGGCGGGGTTGGCACGTGTTCCCTTTAAACTCTGGTTTGGCATATTGTTCACGGCAGAATGTATTTGGACTGGTGGACTGGTTCTGGCAGGTTATTACTTTGGGTCCTTGATCCAAAGCATTGAAACCAACTTACGATGGGTGGCATTGGGTGGCGCTGTAGCTCTGTTAATTGCAGTGATCTATTATCTGTCTCATCGAAAACTTGATCTGGAAAGTGAAATGTAAATGCGTATCCTCATTGCTTCACAAACCTATACTTATGGAAATGGTCAGGCAAGCTTCACCATTCGTCTGGCTGAAAATTTGGCGGCCCGCGGGCATCAGGTCATGGTTGTAACGCCATCGGAAAAAATGAATTCATATGGCACAACGATCAATGGGGTCCGCGTGGAAAGAGTCCCTGCGATTCATTTTTCCATTCTGCATCCTTCCATATATCTCACTCCTTTTCCTGCGCCGCGTGTCAAGCAACTCTTTGATGAATTCCAACCGGACCTGATTCACATTCAGGACCATTACTTCCTCGCCAGTGCCGTTGTGAATGAAGCGCGCCGTCGTGGTATCCCAGCCATGGGGACCAATCACTTCCTGCCCGAAAATCTCCTGCCGTTTTTCAGAGACTTTCCTGCATTGCAACGCATTGCAGCAATTCCATTATGGAAGATGATGTTGGATGTTTTCAATCGCCTTGATCTGACAACCACACCATCCAAGTCTGCCGCCAGAATTTTGCGTGGACAGAAGATTTATATACCGGTTCGTCCAATTTCAAATGGTGTGGATACAACCCGCTTCCACCCGGACCCTGAAACTGATCGCATCGGCATTCGCCGAAAATATAATCTTCACCCCGAAAAGCCTCTTTTACTTTACATGGGCCGTTTAGATGGTGAAAAAAGGTTGGATGTTCTTATCGAAGCAGTGAGCCATGTACACGATATGGATTTTCAGGTCGCCTTGGGCGGGTATGGACTCTATGAAACGACTTTGCGAAAACAAGTGCACGATCTTGGCTTGGAAGAGCGTATAAACTTTATCGGTTACGTTACACCGGATGATCTGCCTCTTTTATTGAATAGTGCAGATGCATTTGTCATGCCCAGCCCGGAAGAACTTCAGAGCATTGCCACCCTCGAAGCCATGGCATGTGGAAAGCCCATCATCGCCGCAAATGCAAGGGCCTTGCCGGAGTTAGTTGTTCCCGGCGAGAATGGATATTTGTTTCAATCAAATAACCCTGTTGACGCGGCGCACATGCTGAAACAATTTTTGATGGATAGGGAAAATTGGCATCGAATGGGGCAGGCTAGCCTTGAACGTGTTCAGACCCATAACTTGCAAAACACTATTGTCCGCTATGAAGAACAATATAAATGGATCATGGAGAATATCCCGGTCAGGCACCCAGGCACGGTTTCGCGGAAAGCGTTACGTAAATCCTATTAATTTGCATAACCTTCCTAACAGATAGTTAAATGTGAATTGTTAATGGAATGTAATCATTTGCATTGTCCCTCCAAGGCATCTGTGGTTAAATCAAATTGGCTTAAATCCTCGCCAAGGAGATCAAAATGAATATTCTCGGAATCGACGTAGGCGGCTCGGGCATCAAAGGTGCACCGGTGGATATCTCCACTGGGACATTGCTCGCGGAACGACTCCGCATCAAGACTCCGAAGGGAGCTGAACCTCAACCTGTGGCAGAGATCGTCACTGAGATCGCTCGCTCTTTTAATTGGAAGGGTCCCATCGGCATTGGTTTCCCAGCACCGATCAAAGCAGGTGTTGTTATGATGGCGGCAAATGTTTCAGAGAAATGGGTGGGGCTTAACGCAGATGATCTGTTCACCAAAGTCACGGGTTGTGACTGTACCATGACCAATGATGCGGATGCGGCCGGTCTGGCGGAAATGGAATTTGGCGCAGGCAAAGGCCAGCCCGGGACAGTCATCCTCGTCACCTTGGGGACCGGCATTGGCACTGCCATCTTCCATCGCGGAAAATTACTTCCCAATACCGAATTTGGTCATCTAGAAATGAAAGGCACAGATGCGGAACACCGTGCATCTGATACAGCCCGTCAACGCGAAGACCTCTCGTGGAAGAAATACGCCAAACGATTGAACAAATATCTCGCCGAGATGGAAAAACTTTTCTGGCCAGACCTCTTCATTATTGGCGGTGGTATTAGCAAATATTCGGAAAAATACATTCCCTTGTTGAAGATCGAAACCCCCGTGATTACCGCACAATTCCTGAACGAAGCAGGGATCGTTGGCTCAACATTGGCGGCGAGGAAAGGTACATAGTCTTTATTATCATGTATTGGGTAAAATAGGTTCTTGGGAGAACCCAACATGGATACAAATGGTAAGCTCAAAAAAATCTTGTCATGGATGATCGGCAACATTGCTGGAGAGATTTTTATTCGCATACTTTCGGCGGGTGTCACATCTTTCGTTGTCGTCTGGAAACTCTATACCCCAAATTTATCAGAAGGATTGGCAAATACGGACATCTCTTTTTATATAGCTATAACTGGAATGTTCTTTGGCTTTTTTGTCATATCCCTGATAATAGTTGCTCTCATAATTCACGGAATTAAAAAGTTGTATAAATTCGTTTATGCGAAGACAATAAAAGCGAAAGAAGCGCAGGCGAGTGAGTTTTCTAAAATCGGGATTTCAATATCCCCTTTGACAAATAAAAGCCAGGTGATTTTAACAGTCAAAAATGACTATTCATACGAGCTGAAAAATTGTCATGCAAAGATTGTACACATTAATTTAAGACGATTTCGTAATAACAATAAAAATGAGAAAGAATCATTCCCTGTAACAAATCAAAAACTAGAGTGGTATAGCACAGAATCAAAAGATGGCTTCATCTCAATTCGCCAAGACGCGCAAGAAGACTTAAGCTTGGCTTGGACAAAAGATTTCAATACTGTTTGGGACCAGATTGAAGAAGGATATGAAAAATTCGGTTTTTCTTATATT
Source organism: Candidatus Defluviilinea proxima (assembly GCA_016721115.1). Lineage (NCBI taxonomy): Bacteria > Bacillati > Chloroflexota > Anaerolineae > Anaerolineales > Candidatus Villigracilaceae > Candidatus Defluviilinea > Candidatus Defluviilinea proxima. Next base: position 533,663 of record JADKIW010000001.1, on the reverse strand, counting down.
CCAAGGAAACCACAAAACCTTGATGAAGGATACTATTACGTAACGGTACGTATAGAAGGTGATATACAAGAAAAGGCTAAAACAAAAACTGTGTGGGCCGAGAAAAAGCTACAGCTTGGCTTTTTCTTGGAATCACACACTCGAGGTTTTGATAACACTTCTATTGTTCCGGTTATTAGGTTATATGAAAAAGAAACAAAGCTCTCACTAGATCAGTTTAGACAACCATTCGAAATCCGTCAAACAAAATCCATGTTCGTAAACGAGCTATGGAACTTTGCTAAACAAGGGAAATCGAATCTGGAAGTACTTAGTGATCCGGTTATGTTGCTCTTGAAAAGAAGATCCGATATGGAGCGTGCAATTTCTCAAAGAGGAGATAAATGGTATATCGTTCAAGACGTAAGACAAGTAGATGCAGTTAAATTAAGTATTGAACCATATCGCGGTTTGCTTCTTGAGATTTTAGAAAAAGAGGTTGGCTTGTGGATAGTTGTAATTGCAGAAGGTGATAGAGACACTATAGACGAGTTGCGAGGGGACAGTGGCTGGATGAATAAGGGGACGAGGTTCATAGGTGTAAACGAAAAAGCCCATCTCAACCTTCTAAAATGGCTTGAATCATTGGAAGAAGTAAAAGACGAGTAAGGAAATTAAGAATACAAATGACAAATGGCTATGGTACATCTGCCATTTTTGTTTAAAAACGCCTCTGGTTTATAATTCATCTAATGGACGCAAAAAGTTTGCAGGTTTTGGAATACCCGAAGATACGCGAGCGGTTGAAGTCGTTTTGCGATTTTTCCGCTTCGATGGAATTGGCGCGCACACTGGAGCCGACCGATTCCTATGATCTTGCCCTTGCCCGCCTTGCGGAAACGACCGAGGCGCGCAAGTTGTTTTCAGTTCAGGATGTTGGCATCGGTGGCGCACACGATATCCGTGCGGCGGCTGATCTGGCCGCGCGCGGTGGCGTCCTTGACCCGCAACAACTGCTGGATGTAAAGTCCACGCTAATCTCGTGCCGTGATTTGAAGAAAACGTTCGAGCGCAAAACGGATGAGTATCCGCGTCTCTCCCAGATCGCGGCGGGCCTGCCTGAATCGCATGGAGTTGTGGATGCGATCACACGCGTCCTCTCTGATCGTGGCGAAGTGCTGGACTCTGCTTCCCCCAAACTTGCCACACTGAGACGTGAGATCAAGATCGCGCATGATCGTTTGATGGCACGTTTACAAAAATACCTGACCGAGTCAGCCTCCAAGTTACAAGAACCGATCATCACACAACGTGATGGACGGTACGTGATTCCATTGCGAGCCGAGTTCAAGGGACAGATCAAGGCGGTTGTCCACGATCAATCCTCCAGCGGCGCGACCTTGTTTGTAGAGCCGTTGCCGGTGGTGGAACTCAATAACACGGTTCGTGAACTTGAATTGCAGGAGCGCGATGAAGAACGGCGCATTCTGCATGAAATTTCTGCTCAGGTTGGGGAACATCGTGAAGAACTCAATTATGGCATTGAGAATCTCGCGATGCTCGACTTGATCTTCGCGAAGGCAAAATATGCGGAGGAGTTGAAGGCAAGCGAGCCGAAACTTCATCAGCTTTCAGCGGTTAGCGGTCAGCGATTGGCTAAAACTGAGAAGCAAGAGCCAAAGGCTAAGAGTCAGGCGCCCATTTGCTTGATCCGTGCTCGTCATCCTTTGCTTGACCCGAGCACCGTTGTCCCCACGGACATTGACCCCAAGCCCGGCACGCGTGCTATCGTCATCACTGGTCCAAACACCGGTGGCAAAACTGTCTCGTTGAAAACTGTTGGTTTGCTGGCTCTCATGGCGCAAAGCGGACTGCATATCCCTGTTCAAAGCGGTTCGGAGTTGCCGTTCTTTCACAATGTCTTTGCGGATATTGGCGATGAGCAATCCATCGAACAATCGCTTAGCACGTTCAGCGGTCACATCACGAACATTATTCGCATTCTCAAATACATTGATGAACGTTCGCTCGTCATTTTTGATGAATTGGGCGCAGGCACTGATCCGCAAGAAGGTGCGGCATTGGCGCGTGCGATCCTCAATCATCTGCTCGAAACGGGATGTACAACGCTTGTCGCTACGCATTACCCCGAACTCAAAACGTTCGCGCATTCTACTGAAGCTGTGGTCAATGCGTCGTTGGAATTTGACATCAAGACTCTCCGCCCGACGTATAAACTGACGTTGGGATTGCCCGGTCGCTCGAACGCACTCCTCATCGCCCAGCGCCTCGGTCTTTCTCAGCCGATCATTGAATCAGCCAAAGGAGAGATCAACCCCGACGATTTGCGCGCCGACAAACTTCTCGATGATATTCGCAAGGAACGCAATCGTACCTCGCGAGAACGTCAGAAGCTGGAGAAGGCCCGCGATAAGTTGGAAGCACAAACCGCCGAATTGCAACAGCGACTTGAAAAGCTTGAGGATGAGCGTCGTGATGTGCTGGCAAAAGCCCGGGCAGAAGGCGAACTCGAAGTTGCGGTTCTCAAACGGAACATCGACTCGTTGAAGTCTCAACTTAAGAAGGCGAAGCAACCGCTCGATGCCATTAACTCGATCGAAGAGAAGATGGAGAAGATCGAAGAGAAAGTGGAAGCGCCGGTGGAAAGACGACCGAGGGTCGAAGACAGTGGGTCGTCTACGGTTTATCGTCCATTGTCTCTGGGAGAACGAGTCACTGTCAGCACGTTGAAGGCTGAAGGGGTGGTGACAGCTTTGGGTGAGTCTGAGGCGGAAGTCCAGATCGGGAGCCTGCGTATTAGGGCGAGGATGTCTGAATTGGTGAGAAAAGGCCGCGAGGCGGTGAATCCAGAAGAAAAACAGGAACCGCAAAGGCAAAACGTAGAGCCCGGTGAACGAATCGTTGCAAATACAAAATCACCAGGTTTGGAGCTTAACTTGCGCGGTAAACTGGTGGATGATGGGCTCGAGGAATTGGAGCGCTATTTGGAACGGGCTTTTTCTGCGGGGTTGCTGTTCGTACGGATTGTACATGGCAAGGGGACGGGCCGAATGCGCGATGCGGTGCGGGAAGCGTTGAAGGCCAGCCCGTACGTGGCTTCTTTCGAGGAACCGAAGGATAATGAAGGCGGCGCAGGTGTGACAGTTGCCAAGATGGCGAAGTAACCATAAGTAATGCCCAAAGCCACAAGTTATGGCTGAACGGGTATAATGCCGTGAATAAGGGAGCAGTTATGTCTTTGGATGATGCGATCAAAAAAATGACTGATGTGGTTAAGAGTGTAAGCACAAGTGCCGAGGTTAAGACGGTTAAGATGTCTGACGAAGAGGCACGTTTGAGCGTGTATGCGCCGGCCGGGGATATTCAGGGAATCAAAGATGCGACTTTCAAACCCGCCATTGACTTGTTGAATAACGACGGCTTGGATATTCAGGTATTCGTGTACGATAAGGATGCACCGCCGCTTAAAGGATGAAGTAGGAGTTATGAAGGATGAATAGGGACGACCCATTGGGTCGTCCCTATAATTTTTAACACCGAATATCCCTTGAAATCATATTGAATAATACGATGTCTTTTCAAGAGCCATTTTGGTAAAGATGGCTTCTCTTTTTGTTATATTTAGTTATCCGATTGTGTATTTCAAGACCAATAATCTCCTATAATTCGTATGGTGGATTGCGCTTTACTACTTCGACAGTTACAAACTGGTTCCCTTTTTCATCTTTATCATAAAATAAATCACAGGTTATTCCGCAATCCATTGAGCCCATGAGATTCCTGCTTGCCGTCATATTGATTATTAACCTGCACTTTGTTCCTTGCTCGATGCTAATATTACTTGGATTATTCCCATCATTGGACACGATCCAAGCACCATTTTCATTACACTTCACCAATGGAATAACCGAAGCTTTGAAAGAATTATCTTTATCGTTTACGTTTCTTATCCTTTCAGTAGGCAGGAAAAGAGAATTGTCTATCATGTTCAATAGAGGTAAATACATATGCTCTTCTCTGTTTTGAAAAGCGGTTTCTGTTCCGTTTTGGTATTTGTAGAGAACTTCAATAGTATTATTGTTTCTCATAAACATCAAGTCAACAATATTTTTATGGCTAATTAGTTCAATCCCAGCAGAAAATCCGCTGTCGCTACCAAATGGAAAGGATTTGATTTCAATATCACGCCACGAATCTTGTAAGACCTTTGTCCTTTCCTCTTTGTACATCTTGAATGGCACATAGATTATCCTTTCCCCTATATAAAACACTAAGGAATAACCAAAAAAGACCAGCGCGTAATATGATATATTCTCAATGTCAATATATTCGCCCCTGTAAATATAACTAAACAAAGCCGCCAAAAAACCCACAAGGAGACCTCTACCGTTACTCACAATGTCATCCTTGACTTCAGATAAATCGAGAATTGATAAAATAACAGTCAACCAGTAATGGAATGATGTTTCCCTAAACCAAGCCCTGATTTTGTTTTTCATATGTCATGTCCTCCAATCCCAATTGTACCCAATCGTATAATGTTAATGAATACTTGCCTTTTCATTTTCCTGTAACGGCCCGCCAGACGATGTTGAGAGTTTCGAGGGCGGTCATGCGGTGGATTTGTGCGGCTTCTTCTGTGAGATAAATATCGCCTTGTTGCGGGCGGTCACTGCGGGTGTAGAGTCCGCGATTGGGGAGGTCGGATACGGCGGCCCAAAAGTTCCATAAAGGCAAATCATATTCAGAAGCAAGCAAGGCCATGTCGCGGTTGATGCGTTCGTCCTTTTCGCGGTTATCGGCTTTGGTGGCAAGGATGGGGATAACGCCTGCATCCAACAATTGCAAGATTATTTTTCGCAAGTATTCTGTGTTGCGCGATTCGAAATGTGACCCGATCTGAATGATGACGAACGATGGATGATGTGTGCGAATTTCACATTCGACTGGCGTCTCTGCAAACGTGCATCCGTATTCGCCACGATGCCATTGAGTCCATAAGAGCGCGCCGGGAGTTGTACCATCTTGTGCGGTGGATGATTCGCGGTTGAATGACCCGTTGAAATAGGCAATTGTTTCTTGTAGCTCTGGCGAAAGGCTTTGCACCACAGACGAATCCGTTTCGAATACGCCGAAAAATTCACCGGGCCGTGTCTGGCAATCGCCGAAGATGGAGAAGGCGTGCGGGTCGTTGCCGAGAGACAGTCCGCGTTCGTAGACTTTTTGCAGGCTTGGGTCAATTAAAACTGGAATGACGGGCCATTCCTTCCAGACGGATGGATAAACGGACTCTGTTACGGACTCACGGACTGTAGCGGACGGAGTGACAGGTGGGGTAGTGGATGGCAAAACAGATAGCGGATGGGGAGTAGCAGATAGGTAAACGGACTCTGTCACGGATTCACGGATGGTAACGGATGAAGTTGCGGATGGGGTTGATGTTAGGGTGGGCATTCCGCTTGTGCCGCACGCCGATACCAATAAGCTAATTGTTACGATAAATAATAGTTGTTTCATTTCGACAAAGTATATCCACAAATTTAAAGCGCTGTTGAAGTTTTATGTTAAACTAGGCGACTATGACAGACAAACCTTACCTTGGACTTTTAGATCGTTACGGACATCTCCTCGACCTCCCGCCTCACACACGGACCGTGAGCCTGCTCGAGGGCAATACACCTTTGATCAAAGCGGACAGCTTGTCCCGCCAATTGGGCGGTGGCTTTGAGTTGTTCATCAAATATGAAGGGCTCAACCCGACAGGTTCTTTCAAAGATCGCGGTATGACAGCCGCCATCAGCGAAGCGTTGGGGCGTGATGCGAAGACTGTGATCTGTGCCTCCACTGGCAATACGGCGGCATCGGCCGCGGCGTATGCGGCCCGTGCAGGGATGAAATCCATTGTGTTGATCCCGCAGGGGAAAGTTGCCGCAGGAAAGCTTGCAGGTGCTATCGCCTACGGTGCGCAAGTCATTCAGATCGATGGTTCATTCGATGATGCGTTGACGATGGTGGTCGCGATCACGAATAAGCATCCTATTGCGTTGGTCAACTCGATCAACCCGTATCGTGTTGAAGGACAGAAAACATCTGCTTTTGAGATCTGTGATGTGTTGGGATCGGCACCCGATTGGTTATGTTTGCCGGTGGGCAATGCAGGTAACATCACTTCGTATTGGGCGGGCTTCAAACAATATAACAAGATCAAGTCCACAGGTTTGCCTCAGGTGTTGGGCGTGCAAGCGGCGGGTGCGGCTCCGTTAGTGTTGGGGCATCCCGTTGATAACCCTGAGACGATTGCAACAGCCATCCGTATTGGGAAACCTGCGCGTGGTGAAGAAGCCTTGCAAGCCACGGAAGAATCCAAAGGGCAGATGATGGCAGTGACGGATGAACAGATCCTGAATATGCAAAAACTGCTTGCCCAACTCGAAGGCATTTGGGTGGAGCCTGCCTCTGTCGCTGGGCTGGCTGGGTTGGCGAATCAACTTGCAACTGGAAAGTTGAACGTGAAAGGCAAGCGCATTGTTGCCATTTGTACCGGCCATGGGATGAAAGACCCCGATATCATCACGAAGGATATGCAAAAGCCTCAGATCGTCCCGCCGAAATTGGATGCGTTGGAAGAGGTCATTCTGGGATAAACGATTTAAACACAAAGGGCACAAAGATCACTAAGGGGGGAGAAGGATGAGCGAAAAGCCTTCCCACAGATTTTCCTTTGTGTGCTTTGTGTCCTTCGTGGTAAAAAAAATATTATGAAAATCAATGTCAAAGTCCCTGCAACAACAGCCAACCTTGGACCCGGGTTCGATGCGCTTGGTCTTGCGCTCGACCTTTGGAATGAGACTGAGTTCGTCTCTACACAGGATGGAAAGATCAGTGTAAAGATCAAAGGCGATGGGAAAGATACACTTCCCAAAGATGAAACCAATTCTGTTGCAGAAGCGGCGTTGCTGATCCACAAGTTGGCAGGCAAGCCTTGCACAGGGATGCAGATCTACTGTAAAAATCGTGTGCCGCTTGGGTCAGGACTTGGCTCCAGTTCGGCGGCGATGTTGACCGGGATGCTCGGGGCGAATGCACTGTTGGGGAATCCGTTTTCGCGCGATGAGATCCTCAAGATCGCCATCGAAACAGAGGGACATCCCGATAACGTTGCACCGGCCATGCTCGGCGGATTGGTTGCTTCGATCATCCATGAGAATCGCGTCGTCTCGTTGCGGTTGACGCTGACAAGCAAACGTTCGTCCATTCAAGTGACTGTGGTATTGCCAGATTTTGATTTTCCCACCAAGCAAGCGCGTGCCATTTTGCCAGTTCAAATTGATCGCAAGGATGCCATCCATAACATCAGCCGTGCCGTGATCGTCACCGAAGCTTTCCGTAATGGTGACCTTGCCATGCTGGGCGAAGCGATGGAAGATAAATTGCACCAACCGTATCGCATCCCGTTGATACCGGGCGCGAAGGACGCGATGCATGCGATGAAAGAAGCGGGCGCTTCGGCCGTGGCATTATCGGGAGCAGGCCCCAGCTTGATCGCATTTTCTTCGAAGGCTGAATCAGCTATCGGGGAGGCGGCGAAGCGAGTGTTTGCCGAGGCAGGATTAAATTCGCGCGTCTATAAATTGAAGATCAGTCGTAAAGGTGCGGAAGTCCAAGTGAAATAGGGGCGGGGTCTGTCTCTACGAATTCCATTCATTTGCAAATTTTAAAATTCGCGGTTGGATGTAATACGCGAATGGGTCGGCAACAGAGCGTCGTTCGGCGATGAGTTTCATCGCTTCGAGCGGGGCATGTCCTTGCGCGATGAGAACGCATGCACCCATGGCCACGCCACGGTGACGCCCGTAGGCGCAATGGGTATAGACCTTGCCGCCATTGCGAATTGTTTCAAGCGCGGTTTGTGCGCCATGAATTAATTTTTTGACGGAGATCGGGAAAAAGGGGCTATCTATCGAACGAAGCCAAAGGGTGGACATGGGTTGATGGTGAGAATCAGGCTGAGGTCCACGTGCGAAGCGCATGTTGATGATAAGACGAACGCCGAGTTCACGCAGTCGATCGTAGTCATCGACTGAAGGCATACTGCCGATAAATAAGTCGTTTGTGATTTGTGATAAGTTCATAAGCGACATGGTATCACATTTTTTTTTAGAGGTCACAAGGCGATACGTAGATACCAGTCATGACGGTATCTTGAAATTTGACGGATGCATTTCGTAACTCAGAAACTTTTGCTGTGACTTCATCGGGCATGAGCGAAGTACCTGCTTCGTGGAAGACCCAATCAATATCCTCTTCGTATTCGCGGAATGTGTCGTCGCTTTGTAGGCCGCCCTCTATGAACCATAAATTAAAGTTGATGGACATCAACGCTTCAGGATAGTATTCGCCGCCGTGTTGTCCGACGAGTTGTTCATCCACAAAATAGCGGACGGTTCCATCTGTGACTTGTACGACCAATGTATGCCAACCCGATAGACTTTCTGTTGTGGCGTTGCTGGCATTATCTGCATCCCACGGTTCGATCTGGACCGTTTCCCAGGTGGTGACATGCATTGTGGTTGGTGCGCCGCCCCAGCCTCCGTTGGCAAGATACTCAAAGTCCAGTTCGCTGTAGTCGGGGTTGTAAGGTCTATCGTATGGGGTGATCATGTAGAAGGTTTCAACGATCTGGTCGCCGTCGGTGCCTGAGACAGGTTCATCGTTAAAGCGGACGCGTGCGGCGTATGTCCCTTCGAGATATTTTCGGCTGTGACAAATTTGCGCTTGAGATGTGTTCGTCCCTGTGCCATCGGTGGAAGACGTCATGCGGAGAAAACGATTGCCGGTTTGGTTTGGATAATCCATAAAGGTGACATTGTCTTTGCTGAAGGTTGCGCCGGTTACGCCGGGCAATCCGCCTCCATCACGGACGAACCAGCCGTTGGCTGTCATCTCGTCTGTGTTCGAGTAAGAGAAGTCATCAAATAGAATTTGAGCGGGTATTTGTGTTGGTTCGGGTGTCGCTGTTGGGGTCGGTGTGGTTGAAGTACAGCCTATTAAGAGTACAGCGATGGCGCATAAAGTTGTAGCGTATTTCATTTGTTTGAGTTTTCCTTATCTTCTGCGTTGCTTACCTGGATGTTTTCCTGAAGAGGTCAATTGTCAAGTCAACGCCTTTTTGGGTTACCGTGTGGCCCACATTCGGGAGGACTTCATAATGAATGTCAAACCCTATTGCTTGTAGATCGTTGACAAAGAGTTTACTTGTTTGAACTGCTATTCCATCATCTTGATCTCCGATTACAACCAGCATTGGGATCAGTAATGGAAACTCCCTGGGGTTGAGGTAAACCCCGGCAGACAGAATGGAGAGACTGTTTACATATTCCGGGTAGTGCAAGGCGAATCCTTGTATGAAAAATGCTCCTGCTGAAAAGCCACTCAAGAACATTCGAGGTTTAACACGATACTCTCTTTTTACTGCGTTGATCGCATTCCAGACTGTATTCTCCCCAACATCCTGATAATACCCGCTGGAATCGCCCGGTATGGTAGGGCACAAGAGGATATATCCCTCTTTGTCTGCGGATGATTGCCATAAGTTCCAACATTCCAGACCGGAACCGCCTGCTCCATGAACGCCAACAAAGAGCGGCCATTCTTTGTCTGCGGAATAGTTCTCTGGGACGTATAAATAATATTCCACTGGTTGGGTGTGCTTGTAATTTGCGGGGTCTTTCGGAGTGAAATTTTTTATGGAAACTGCGACAAAAACAGCGAAGGCTATGAAAAGTACCAGGCCTCCCCATACCAACCACTGGGATGAACGTGATCTTACAGGAGTATGGCGAACACTGGAAGGGATTTTCTTGTCTTCCAGTATTTTTGTGGGTGGGTTGGGATTCAAACTTGCCAGAGCTTGTTGCGCCTCTTGGCTTGACGGGTTGTAACGGAGACAATACTCCCAAACGCGCACTTTGTCTGATTTTTTCTGCATGGTTTCTGCGTACCAACGCCAGGCAGGGATGAGTGTACGGTCATCTTTGATGATGAGTTCTAATAAAGTACGGGCTTCGTCTACTTTCCCGGATTTCACCAATTTAACGGCGCGTTCAAGACGTTCATCTGGCATATGTTCCTCCCGAATTTTGATGTGTGAATTATACAGTTGTAAAAGATTTTTTGAATAAAATCTTTGTTATACTTCTCGTCTCTATGATCGAAACTCGGACTCCTAACTTCGTTGTGCGTGATGTTCCCATCTATGGGGATACGATTCTCGCGCCTATGGATGGCTACTCGGACTGGCCTTTCCGTTCCATTTGCCGTGCGCTGGGTTCGGCGATGAGTTATACCGAGTTCGTCAAAGTGGAAAAGATCCTTAGCCGTTCAAAGGAACCCGCCAAGCGACTGTATTTCGAAGAAGCGGAACGCCCTATCACGTTTCAAATTTACGGCGATAACCCTGAATTATTGCTCAAGGCTGCGTTGAAGATCGCGCCGTTGAATCCCGACATTATTGATATCAACATGGGATGCCCCGCTAAATCCATTGCGGACCGGGGTGCGGGTGTAGGGATGATGCCAACGCCGGAAAAGATCGCGCGCACGTTCAAGTTGCTCACGTCCGCGTTGAAGGTGCCGGTCACCGGCAAGATCCGTTTGGGATGGGATCGAAACAAGAATTACAAGTTGATCGCCCGCATCGTGGAAGAGGAAGGTGGTTCACTGATCGCGGTGCATGGTCGTACCAAGGAACAACGTTACAGTGGTAATGCGGATTGGGACGCGATTGCCGAAGTGAAGTCATTGGTCAAGATTCCAGTGATCGGTTCTGGCGATGTACGAACCGTCGCAGATATCCAGCGCATGAAACAGCATACGAACTGTGACGGCGTCATGATTGGTCGCGCCGCTATCGCCAATCCGTGGATATTCATGCGTATGGATCGTGAACAAGTCCCTGCTGAGTTGTTGAAGCAAACCGTCCATGAACATTTGCAAAAGAGCGTTCAGTTCTATGGCGAGGAAGACGGCCAACGTCTCTTCCGTAAGTATGCTGTGCAATATCTTTTGTTGAAAACGCTCGACCGCGACTCGCGCAAGGAAATCTTGAAGGAACGTCCTACGGGGGAATTTTTGGAGTTGCTGAATCAAGTCTACGCAATGACAGCATGATTAGAACATAAATTCTGTTATACTGTAGGGACGACCAGCTGGTCGTCCCTACGAGGTTTAAATGGCAAAAACACAAACACGATATGTCTGTCAGGAATGCGGACGCGTTGCCGCTTCATACATGGGAAAATGCCCTCAATGCGGATCGTTTAACAGCATGGTGGAGGAAGTTGTCCACGATGAATCAGCGCAGAAGACAAAAACGGTTCGCGGACTTACGGGCCGGTCTGTTCCCCGTCCGATCGGCGATGTCTCCTCTGATAGCGAAGACCGCATTCATTTGCCCATCGGCGAATTCGCGCGCGTGCTTGGTGGTGGCATCGTGCCGGGTTCCATTGTCTTGATTGGTGGTGATCCTGGTATAGGCAAGTCCACGTTGATGTTGCAGATGGCGATGGAGATGGCGGCCTCTAAACGCGTGTTGTATGTTTCTGGTGAAGAATCAGAACGACAGATCAAGATGCGCGCGACACGTCTCGTAGGGGCACAGCGAGATGATCAACCGCCCAAATCATCAAAGGGTTCCGCTGTGCCCCTGCCAGCGAACCTTTTGCTCGTTACTGAAACCAACCTCGAAGTTATTCTCAACCACGTCAATGAGACCAAACCAGATCTGTTAATTGTTGACTCCATTCAAACAGTCTATCTCTCTGAGTTGGATTCGTCCGCGGGATCCGTTTCACAGGTGCGTGAAAGTTCATCGCATTTGCGTGAACTAGCCAAGACCAGTGGCGTTTCTGTCTTTATCATCGGGCATGTCACAAAAGAAGGTGCAATTGCTGGTCCACGTGTGTTGGAACACATCGTGGACACTGTCCTTTACCTCGAAGGTGACCGCTTCCAGGCGTATCGTTTGTTGCGCTCGGTCAAGAATCGTTTTGGCGCCACAGCTGAAGTCGGTGTGTTCGAAATGCGCGAAGGCGGCCTCGTCGAAGTGACGAATCCATCGGAAGCATTTTTAGCAGAGCGCATGATCAATGCCGCAGGTTCCTCCATTGCAGTGACAATGGAAGGCACACGGCCAATCCTTGTCGAAGTGCAGGGGCTCACATCCCCGACTCAATTCGGCAATGCACGTCGCACCGCCAACGGCGTGGACTTCAACCGTCTCTTGTTGATCTCAGCTGTGCTCACGCGCCGTGCAGGATTTAAACTTGGCGAACAGGATATCTTCGTCAACGTGGTGGGTGGTTTGCAAATTGACGAGCCCGCCGCCGACCTTGCCATCGCCGCCGCCATCGCCTCCTCGTGGAAGGATGTCCCGGTGCGGGCGGAAGCGGTGTTGATCGGTGAGATTGGTCTTGCAGGTGAATTGCGTATGCCAAGTCAAATGCCTGCCCGTTTGAAAGAAGCGTCCAAGCTTGGCTTCAAAACAGCCATTGTCCCCAAAGCGATTCGTAAAGGCGAAGGCTACCCTAAAGGGATCGAGATCATCGAAGTGCGGTCCATTCATGATGCTTTAAATGCGGCGCTCAAATCGTCCGAGCCGTCGAAACCTCCTAGAAAAATGGCGTAATGATTTCGTAGGGACGGGCAACTGCCCGTCCCTACATTTTTGCAACCAATCTCCTTCAACCCCGTAATTAGACACAGAAGGAGATACACCATGAACGTAAAGATCATTTCAGCAATACTTGTGCTTGCCCTCGCAAGCATGGCATGTGGATTTACAGTTGACCTACCCAAGAAGGCAGAGCCGGGGCCGGAGGTAAAGGAATCCATAACGGTACCAGCCCCAAAGTCCAATGAAGAGACGCGCTTGAATATTTCGTTTGGCGCGGGCAGTTTGAACTTGTCCGCTGGTGCGAAGAATCTTGTAGATGGTACAGCCGCCTATAATTTCGATGAACTCAAGCCCGAGATCGTCAACGAAGAAGGAAGTGTTGAGATCAAACAGGGCGATTTCAAGAACTTGATCAATCCCAAAGATATCAAGAACGAATGGGACTTGAAACTCGGCGCATCGCCCATCGACTTACGAATCGAAGCCGGTGCCTACAGCGGCAACTTCGAGTTGGGCGGGCTTTCGCTCACAAGCCTCACTGTGAAGGACGGCGCTTCGGATGTGAACTTATCTTTCTCTGAACCGAACATCACCAAGATGTCTGTCCTGCGCTATGAGACCGGCGCCTCGAACGTAACGTTGAGCGGGCTCGCCAACGCAAACTTTTCCACGCTGATATTTTCCGGCGGCGCTGGCAGTTACGAACTCGATTTTGGCGGAAAACTGGCCAATGACGGGATTGTGAACGTTGAAGCGGGTGCAGGTGATGTGCAACTAATCATCCCCAAAGGTGTGAATGCTACTGTGACGGTCGAAAGTGCGATCGCCAGCGTCAATCACAGCTCGAATTGGGATGAAAGCGGCAATATCTACAGCCAAAGCGGCGAAGGCCCCACACTGACGATCATCGTCAAGATGGCGGCAGGCAACCTGACCATTACCGACTAGTTCCACACGCCTTTGTAATGGCCCGTTAGTAACTCAAAGGTGGGGTATATACCCCACCTTTTTTGTTTCTGTGCACATTAATTGGAGCAAAAGGTCATAATTCGTCCGTGACCTCTATCACTTGGCAGTGTTCTGGACAGGCTCTAAAATCGTGTAATAGAGACAGGTATTATCTGTTTTTCACAGATGGGAAGGAAGGTTTATTATGCAGATCACTCGTCAGGCAGACTATGCAGTTCGTGCTGTATTACATTTAGCGCGCGTGGGGAACTCGGAGCGCTCGGCAACCAGCACGATTGCAAAGGAACAGAACATCCCGCCTTCATTTTTGGCAAAGATCATTTCCCAGCTTTCCATTGCGGGCTTGCTCCATACATCGCGCGGTGCGCGCGGTGGCGTAACACTGGCTCGTGAACCCAAAGACATTACCCTGCTGGAAGTTGTAGAGGCCATCGACGGCCCGATCCAGTTGAACGAATGTGTTGGGAACAACGGCGCGTGTACGTTCGATCATGATTGCCCGATCAAACCAGTTTGGTGTGATGCTCAGGATGAATTGGTGGGCAAACTCAAGAACACCAACTTTGCCCAAATGCTCGCGTAGACTTGGAATAAGCATTCTTAAAAAGGATTCCTCTCAGTGATTTCATGAGAGGAATCCTTTTTAGTATAAATTCATGTCATACGGAGGAAATGAAAATGAAAAACACCCAGTTACGAATCCATCTATATGGAATGATCCTGGTCTTGACTGTTATGGCCTGTGTTATTCCTGGTCAGACAATATCACCTGCGCCGGTTGTAAATCAAGGGTCGATCGAAACATCCATTGTTGGTACCGCTCAGGTTGCAAAAAGCCAGACTGAGCAGGCAAGTCTTGTCACCTCAACGCCTACCATTCCGATGGAGACGCCTACTCCCACTCCTACTCTTCAAGAATCTATGTCAGGGACATCTCTGATCTTTCATGAAGATAAAAGTGCAGAGTTCATTGATCACAAAGCTAAGATCAAATTGGCTATCCCGGCTGGTTGGTTGCCGGTACGCCCTAATGAAGATGAATATTACAAAGCATTTACTTTGGATGTAACTCTGAGAAATCAGGAAATTTCCAATCGTTTGACGCGTATCCAGTCGATAGATCCCAAGTTTTTTCGGCTTGATGTAATTGATATTCGCGATGGACATATCCAGGATGGTATCCTTACTATGTTTAATGTTATCTTTGAAGAAGGTGATATGCGGAGCTTGGAGGATTGGGCTGTAGCAGAAAAGAAAAAGAAGAACCCGTTCGAAGGTTTTAAGTTTATTTCAACGACTTATCCACAGATAGCCAATGGAACCAAGGTTTTAGTGATTGAGCAGAGTTGGCAATCAGGTCAGGTAAATACTATTTATTATCGCGGCGTATTTTTCAGCCTGCCCACAGGTACGGTTGTGCTTGACTTTTATACCAATAATAAATTGAAAGATAATATTCTTCCGGACTTTGATCAGATCGTAAATAGTCTGACAAAGATCGACTCGTAATATTAGCTAAAAATCCTCCCGGCGTATAATTGCCGGGAGGATTTTTTTATTTCGATAAGGAGACGTATCATGTCTGGACCTCGAACTGTCCGTGCCCCAAGAGGCACAAGTCTCACCTGCAAGAATTGGCTCAGCGAAGCCGCATATCGTATGATCCAAAATAACCTTGATCCTGAAGTGGCGGAGAAGCCCGAAGACCTCGTCGTCTATGGCGGGAGAGGTAAAGCCGCGCGTAATTGGGAAGCGTTCGATGCGATCCTTGAATCGCTCAAGAACTTGGAAGAAGATGAAACGCTTCTCGTGCAGTCAGGAAAACCTGTAGTTGTGTTCAAGAGTCACAAAGATGCACCGAAAGTGTTAATCGCCAATTCCAACCTTGTTCCACATTGGGCCACGTGGGAACACTTCGATGATCTCGCCAAAAAGGGACTCATCATGTACGGGCAGATGACTGCGGGTTCGTGGATCTACATCGGCACGCAGGGAATCTTGCAAGGTACGTATGAAACTTTTGGCGCGTTAGCAAAGCTCAAAGGTTGGGGCTCGTTGAAAGGGAAGTTCGTTTTAACAGCAGGTCTCGGCGGGATGGGCGGCGCTCAGCCGTTATCCATTACGATGAATGAAGGAGTGGGGTTGATCGTGGAAGTTGACCCCGAACGCGCAGAGCGTCGCCGTGCGATTGGGTATGTGGATATGGTGGTGGACAATCTCGAAGAGGCAATGACGCTTGTCGAGGAATTTAAAGAAAAGCAAGTTCCCAAGTCCATTGGGCTCATCGGCAACGCGGCGGATGTGTACAGTGAACTCTTTCAGCGTGGAGTCATTCCCGATGTGGTGACAGACCAAACGTCTGCACATGAGGCGTTATTCTATGTGCCATCAGGTTTATCGGTTGTTGCGGCAGATGAATTGAGAAAGTCCGACCCTGAGAAATATAAAAAGATGGCAATGGACTCAATGTCCAAGCATGTGCGAGCGATGTTGGATTTTCAGCGTGCAGGTGCGGAAGTGTTTGATTACGGAAATAACATCCGTCAACAGGCATTCAATAACGGTGTGAATGACGCGTTCGAGTTCCCGGGCTTTGTGCCCGCGTATATTCGTCCGTTGTTTTGCGAAGGCAAGGGACCGTTCCGTTGGGTGGCGTTATCAGGTGACAAGGAAGATATTTACGTGACCGATCAAGCCATCATGGAGTTATTCCCCGAAGACGCACATTTGCATCGTTGGTTGAAGATGGCGCGTGAGAAAGTGCCGTTTCAAGGATTGCCCTCGCGCATTTGCTGGCTGGGATATGGTGAACGCGCTAAAGCTGGGTTGATGTTCAACGAATTGGTTGCGAGTGGAAAAGTAAAAGCGCCGATTGTGATCGGACGTGACCATTTGGACTCGGGTTCGGTCGCTTCGCCAAACCGTGAGACCGAAGCGATGAAAGATGGTTCAGATGCAATTTCAGATTGGGCGATCCTCAATGCGATGATCAACATCGTCGGAGGTGCGACTTGGGTTTCGTTCCATCATGGCGGTGGGGTGGGCATGGGATACTCGCAACATGCAGGACAAGTCATCGTAGCAGATGGGACTCCTGAAGCGGCTCGAAGGTTGGAAAGAGTGTTGACGACAGATCCAGGCATGGGCGTAGTAAGACACGCTGATGCGGGATATGAAATCGCTATTGAGGCGGCAAAGCGTTACGGAATAAAAATGCCGATGTTGGGGAAGTGAGGATGTATACAAGGAGGCAGGTAAGCAGGTACAAACTGTTGATTGGTGTGTCTAGCCTTGTGTTCAGCACACTCGCCTGCGAACCTGTCTTTGCCATTGGGTGGAGGGAAATACTGTTTGTGTTTGTGCTTGCGGCGTTCTTGATCGGCCCGCCCATATATAGGTTCTTTCGCAGGCTTGAAAACTACCGAAGACGAAAAGATAGATAACCCGATCAGGCGGACGAAAGTCCGCCTTTTTGTTTATATCACCCTATACTTTTACTCTTGACATACTGTATGATATACAGTATAGTATGACCAATAGGTGAAATATGGAAAATGATGAACTTGTACAGAATATGTTGTTGGAACTGCGACGCGGGACATTGTCCATTGCGGTGCTCAGCCAGTTGAGCAAGGAAGAGTACGGTTACTCCCTGCTCAAGGCGCTGTCTGACAAAGGGCTTGAGGTGGATCAGAGCACGCTCTATCCATTGCTCCGCAGGCTCGAGTCGCAGGGACTGTTACAGTCCGATTGGCGTATTGTGGATGAAGCCCGTCCGCGCCGCTATTACGTGATCAGCACGCAGGGCAAGGCTGTGCTGGCAAAACTCAAAAAAGAATGGTCTGTGATGGCCGAGACCATGAGTCAAATGTTGTCGTAAGGAGAGAGAAAATGAATCTTATTGAAAAATATGTTGCAGAAGTTGGCAAACACCTGCCGCTTCTCAAAGGACGTGAAGATATCGAGAAGGAATTGAAGTCGACGCTGGAGGATATGCTCGAGGATCGCTCGACGCAGGCCGGACGTCCGCGTGATGAAGCGATGGAGATCGAATTGTTGAAGGAATATGGTTCGCCCCAAAAGGTCGCATCCACATACAACCTGCATCCCTTTTTGATCGGTCCACGCTTATTCCCGCTGTACCTGATGGTTTTGAAGATCGTGGTGGCAGTTGTCGTTTCCATCCTTCTGATCCTGACTGGCATTCGGGCCGCAACGATCTATCCCATGATGGGTGCAGATTTTGTGCAAGTGGTAGGCAAGGGGCTGGGTAACGCTCTTTCTGCCGCCATCGCTGTATTTGGAAATGTGACATTGGTCTTCGCCATCCTTGAACGCACTCTGCCTGAGAAAGAGATCGGTGACTTTTCTGATGGAGATGATTGGGACCCTGCCGCGCTGGCAAAGGAACCCAATCCCGATACTGTTAAACGAGGTGACCTGATCGCCGAGATCGTCTTTACCTTTATCGGTCTTGCGGTTTTGAACGGCGCGTTCCAGATTCCCATATTTTCGGAGACGTTCACCAAGTTCATCCCGTGGATCAATGCAGTATTCCTCGCTGAGATCGCCTTGGATGTCTATCTTCTCTACACTGCCAGGTGGGCACTCATCACCCGCGTCGCAAAGATCTTCATTGAAGCAGCCGGCATGGCGATCACGGTTATCCTCCTCCGCACACCGGGTGTTATCGGTTTCACATCTGATGTCTTTGGATACATTCCCCCGGAAAGTTCGGTTGACCTCGAAAAACTCATCGGCATTTTCAATGTCTCCGTCCCGATTGCGCTTGTGGTAGCTCTGATCATTCAGGGCATCGAACTGGCAAAGGCAGTGTACGGACTAATAAGGATGAAACGCTAAAAATGAACGGAGTGGACAAATCGTCCGCTCCGTTTTTATTTTCCGACTTTTACATGCAATCGGATAGAATTAACCGCATGAATCGTTTACACACCCACATGCGTATTCTCCTGCCGTTTGTTCTTATCGTTATCCTTGCCTGTCAGATCCCAAGTGTGACCGCGCCAGTCCTTGCGCCTCCAAGCCCATCACCATTTCCAACAAATACGGATTTGCCGACTCAAACAGCGACATCCACCCCCACAGCGATTCCCACCGAAACGCCGACTCTAACTCCCACGCCCGCGCCTCAAATTACCCGCGTGCTGATCCTGTCCATTGACGGTCTCCGCCCCGACGCCATCTCTGCCGCCCCCATGCCGAACCTGTTAGCCCTCATGCAGAACTCGGCCTATACACTCAACGCACAGACGATCTATCCAAGCTCCACACTGCCATCTCATTCTTCCATGCTGGTGGGTGTCTGCCCCTCCAAACACGGCGTGGACTGGAACGATTACATCCCCAAAAATGGATTTGCCATTGGCACGGACATTTTCGACCTCGCTCATGCGGCAGGTTTGCAAACGGTGATGCACGTGGGCAAGGAAAAACTTCAACAGATCACCGAACCTTCAAGCCTCGATATTTTCACCTACGTCAATGACCGCGACCTGATCGTAACGCAACGTCTGCTCGATGACTTCCCACAGGATTTTGGTTTGCTCTTTGTTCATTTCCCGCTGGTAGATGGTATGGGACATGAATACGGCTGGATGTCGCCACAACAACTCAGTGTGGCCTTCCGCGCCGATGAAGCCTTGGGCAAGATCCTTGCCGAACTCGATGCCAAAGGCCTGCGCGATGAAACGCTCGTCATCGTCACAGCCGATCACGGCGGGCACGATACAACACACGGCTCCTCCATGCCTGTAGATATGACCATCCCCTGGGCCGCCTCAGGTCCGGGCATACAACCAAAAGTGCTCACCACCCAAGTCCACACCATGGATACAGCCGCCACCACCGCCTTTGCCCTTGGCCTCCCCATCCCCCCCGAATGGGACGGTGTACCGGTCTACGAAGCATTTGGTTTGCCGGTAGTGAAGCAGTCGGTGCAATGCCAATGAGCCGATGTGTGAACTCACGATGGGCTGGTGTAGGAATAATTGTAGAGTTTGATACCAATCTTTGGACGGCTGTACAGACTGCAGACTATATTAATCATAGTTGGGCTGGCGACTTGCAAATAGAAATATTCTGAGAAACCATGAAAGATTCATCTAACATCAATGCCTTACATTCTCAAGTAATTGTTCTCAAAATGCGGGAGAAATCCACCGAAGAATTAATCTCGATTTGGGTAGAGAATAACCAGAAAATATGGAGCCAAGAAGAATTTAATGCTATTCAAAGCATATTGTTGGAACGTGTTGGAAAGTTACCCACACAAAAAACAGTAAAAGAAACTAAGTTTGCCCCAATAAAGAAAATAAGACTTCCTGATAATGAAAGGCTTGGAGAACCGTTTTTCAATCTTAGTCCATTCAATAATTTTAGAGCACTAATAGGGCTTTTTGTAATAGCCTGTTTGTTTTTTGGATTTATCTTGGCGTCAATGGTTGAACAAAACACAAAAATATTTTGGAATTTCGCTCAAACATCATCACCTTCTCAAATTGAGAAAATCGAAATTCAAAGAATCGACCAAAACAGCAATGGTATTGGCAACATTATTACGATAGATGACAAAGAAAAAATCAGTGAATTTTCTTCAGCTTTAAAAACAATTCAAGAATATCACGCAAATCATCCATCCCCAAACTATGTAGTGAGAATAAAAATTTGGCGGGTAACTAAGTTGGCTTTTGGTTTTCAGCACTCAACGATTGAGATTGAATGTTATACAATGAGTGACGAAGGGAATACCATTTTTGTAGGTGCTGTTCTGGTAAAGCCTGGCATATATAGCTATGGAAACGGGAATGCAAAATTCCTTGCGCCAGACTTAATACATTGGCTACAAGAGAATGGAATCTCAATCCAATAATCCCTTCAGCAATATGCGCAACTCAGCAAAACGTGTAGCAACTAGCGTGAGGGATTCCGCGCAATTCACAAGAATTTCGCGAATGCGTGGCTTTGAGTTTTCTTTGCTCCCAAGCAGAATCCGTGCCTGGTTGTGGAGTCTGTGAGACATGTCCAGTGTATGCAACGCAAACTGTTTTTTGCGTTCGCATAAATCGGTAAAGCATCTTTAAGGTTATCAGAAAGGAAATATCCCGTGGCTCTCTATGTTCAGGAAACCGGTACGATTAATGCACATACTCTTATCTTTCTACATGGCGGCGGTGGCGGGGGATGGATGTGGCAACCGCAGGTAGAGCAACTCAGCGATTTTCACTGTCTCGTCCCTGATCTGCCAGAACATGGAAAGAGTGTGAATGAAAAGCCTTTTACCATTCAAAACAGCGCCGAGCGGATCGCTGAACTCATTCAGACACGGGCACACGACAGGAAGGCAAGTGTGATCGGTCTTTCGGAAGGGGCGCAGATCGTTGTCGCATTACTTGCCATATCGCCAGAATTGGTAGATCATGCCGTCATCAGCAGCGCACTGGTGCATCCCATTTTTGGTGCAAGCCTAATGACGCCAAAGTTGATTGCGCTTTCATATCGTTGGTCCGTAACGCCATTCAAAAACAGTGAGTGGTGGATCCGTATAAATATGAAATACGCAGCAGGGGTTCCTGAAAAATATTACTCACAATTCAGTCAGACCTTCAAGGAGTTGACCGAAACTGGATTTACAAACTGCATGGTTGAAAACCAGCGCTTCCGTCTGCCACAGGGATTGGAACGAGTAAAGACTCCCACTTTGGTGCTCGTGGGGAAGAACGAGCATTCCGTTATGCGTCGATCTGCACGTGATCTGGCAAGCGCCATCCTCGGTGCGCAAGCCTATGAGGTGGTACACAACCGCAAGATGTCATTGGCCGAAGAACACAACTGGAACTTGACCGCGCCAGAATTATTCACGCAGACCACGCGCGCATGGATTAATGATCAGCCATTACCTGCGGAATTGAAGCCGCTTCGATCTTGATACTGTGCAGGGTCGTATTCTGATGCGCACTTCATATGTTTTCGTGAAGATTAAGCTTAAGGAACAAAATGCGACAGCTTGAAAGATGGATAGGTTTTATACAGATCGTTGCATCAATAGGCTTGGGAGCATCTTGTTTTCTACCCTTTTATCGATCCGCAGCCGATAAAATTCAATATGCTGACGAATGGGGATTCTTCTTTTGGGCCATTCCGGTTTCACTTCTCATATTTAAACTCTCTGTTCGATGGCTGAAGGTTACTTTGTGCATCCTTTCCATCATCGGTGGTTTGCTCGATTTACTCCTTCTCACCTTCCTTGCTACCTTCAAGAGCACGCCCCTGCTCGGGTTTTCGCTCGCAAAAGCATCCATTATTATTCTTGTCACTAGTTGGTTCGCGATTTGTGTAGTTTCACTGTTAACTTTCAAACGCAAACAGACTGAAAATTAATTCAGTTTTTTCCTAAATCTAACTCATCAAAACGCGACTTTTCACGGTCGCGTTTTGCTTTTTCGTTTTTGAAGTAGAATTCAGCGCGACTATACTTATATTTGGCAGGAACTTATGACAAAACGAATTGGAATACTCACCAGTGGCGGCGACGCCCAAGGTATGAATGCGGCGGTACGATCTATTGTGCGTACCGCATTGGATAAAGGCTTGGAAGTCTTCGCGATCTATGAAGGTTATCAAGGCATGGTGGATGACGGCGACTACATCCGCAAGATGGATTGGGATTCAGTGGGGGGCATCCTCCAGTTTGGCGGAACAGTGATCGGGTCCGCGCGATGCGATGATTTCCGTCAACGCGAAGGGCGCAAGGTTGCCGCGAAGAACTTGATCAAGGTCGGCATCGACGGCTTGATCATCATCGGCGGTGACGGTTCGTTGACCGGGGCCAATATCTTCCGTCAGGAATGGCCGAGTCTTGTATCCGAATTGGCCGCAAGTGGCGAGATCACAGCTGAAGAGGCCGCCACATACCCGAACCTGTTGATCGTAGGATTGGTTGGCTCGATCGACAACGACTTCACCGGCACTGATATGACCATCGGCACCGACTCGGCGTTACATCGTATCACGGAGGCAGTGGATGCCATCACAAGCACCGCCGCCAGCCATCAACGCACGTTCGTCGTCAAAGTGATGGGACGTAACTGCGGCTACCTCGCTTTGATGGGAGCACTGGCTTGTGGTGCAGACTGGGTGCTCATCCCTGAAGCGCCACCCGATGTGGAAAATTGGCAGGATGTTCTGATCGAACGCCTCAAAGCCGGACGGAAAGCTGGTCGCCGCGATAGTATCGTGATCATGGCTGAAGGCGCACGCGATAGAGACGGTAACTACATCGGTAGTAGTGATGTACAACGTGTGCTCGAAGAACGGTTGCAAGAGGAAGTACGTGTGACCGTGTTGGGTCACGTCCAACGCGGCGGACGACCCAGCGCCTATGATCGTATTCTCGGCACACGCATGGGATACGAAGCTGTCAATACGATCCTCACTGCCAACCCAAAAGATGAACCGGTTGTGATCGGTATCCGCAATAACCGCATGATCCATTTGCCTTTGATGGAAAGCGTGAGAAATACACAGTCAGTAGCCAAAGCAGTGGAAGCAAAAGACTTTGAAGGCGCCATGTTGTTACGAAGTGGCTCTTTCAAAGATGCATTTCTTACATTCAAAACGATGGTACGTGCCTTGCCGCATCCTGTTGACCCTGCAAAGCAACGATTCCGTATTGCGGTGATGAACGCCGGTGCTCCTTCTCCCGGTATGAACACAGCGGCGCGTGCGGCTGTCCGTTTGGGGTTGGATCAGGGACACATCATGTTGGGTGTGCACAATGGCTTTGAGGGATTGGTCAAAGGGGAAGTGGAAAACATGGACTGGATGCGGGTCAGTGGTTGGGCCACACGTGGCGGTTCCATGTTGGGCACCACCCGCTACATTCCAAAGGGACGTGATCTCTATGCCATTGCACGCGTCATTGAAGATAATCGTATTGATGCTCTTCTGATCATTGGTGGTTGGACCGCCTACGAAACAGCCTTCTTGATGTGGAACAATCGCCCGAACTTCCCGTCGTTCAACATCCCGATGATATGTTTGCCCGCATCCATCAACAACAATCTGCCCGGGTCCGAGTTCAGCATTGGCGCTGATACTGCTCTGAACAGCATCGTCGATGCCGTGGATAAGATCAAGCAATCGGCTGGAGCCACGCGGCGTTGTTTTGTCGTGGAAGTCATGGGACATTACTGCGGCTATCTGGCGCTCATGGGCGGTATTGCCACCGGTGCAGAGCGTGTGTACATGCATGAGGAAGGCGTCAAACTCCACGATATGCAAGTCGATGTTGAAAAATTGTTGAACGGTTTCAACTCCGGCAAACGGTTGGGATTGGTGATCCGCAGTGAGTATGCCAACGCGGTATACACCACAGAATTCATGTGCTCGCTCTTTGAAGAAGAAGGCAAGGATGTGTTTGATGTGCGTCCTGCCATCCTTGGTCACCTGCAACAAGGTGGTGATCCTTCTCCTTTTGATCGTATTCAGGCATCGCGTCTCTCCGGCATGTGTCTGGGGCATTTGGTGGAACAATGCGGGAAAGGCGAACATAACAGCGCCTTTATCGGCATTGAAAACGGACAGATCCGTTTCCATGATATGCGCGACTTTGACCGTATGATTAATGCCGATTACCAACGTCCCAAAGACCAATGGTGGATGGGGTTGAAGGACATGGCCAACCTACTTTCCAGATCAAAACCTGCTGATAAGTAATCACCCAATCACAACAGTTAATATCTGCGGTCACAAATTGCGTTTTCATAAAGATGCAATTTGTGACCGCGATTGGTATAAAATACTCCGTATGCCTGTACACTTATTTCTTTCATCGCAAATTCAGAGGCTTCTGTGAATCGAAAACGATTAGCCGCCGGGGGCATTGTATTGGTCGCATTTGCCGTATTGCTGATTCTCTGTGTTACCTCACTTGTGTTCGCTTGGGGCAGGTTGACAAAGGGTTCACAGAAACTGGGCCAAAGTATTTCCATTGCGAAATTGGCGTATTGCAGTGATGACCAGACCCTACCGTGCGTCGTCTCTTTTGGCTCCGATAACGATGGCAACTTGTTGGTCAATCTCCTCTTGCCCGATCATTACCCGGTCTATTATTTGCAGATCACACAAAACAATGTTGGAGAGGTTAGTAACTACTCTTGCCGTAAGGTTGCATCCACTCCCAATAGCGTCTATTGCGTTGGCCCAATGATGCCGCCCGGTCAAATCTTGCACCTGATGCTTGTTACGATCAAAGATGATACCCTTCTTGCCGTAGGTGATCTGTCATTGGTTGGTATGGCGTTCCCAACATTGAGCGTTGTAACACCGATACCAAGCCCATCCCCTGAGGAATTCGATACAACAGTGACGCCAACAGAATTCCCAGATTTTCTCCTCACCACTCCTACTCCCCCGCAATTTCCGTTGCCAACACTCACGCCTACCTCAACACAATCATCCTATCCTAATCCATCCTATCCATGAACGTATTGTTAGATGGCTTACTGATATTTGTTGCTCATTGGCAATTGCTGGTTTATGTATTCATAGGGGCGTTTACATTTTATTTATTCTTGAGAATCAGCTTTGGAAACAACCTGTCTGTAGGTGAGTACATTTCCCTCATTTCTGTTGGGTGGCTCGTGCCTGCATCCGTATTATCCATTTTGTATATCTTTTTGGGGACTCAAATCACAATATGGATTGGGCTTCTTCTGCTTGCGATATTCATCTTCTCCCTCCTTCGCACCCGGTCGGACCTCAAGCCTGCTTCTGTTTCAACCGTCCTTATTTTCACCCTGACAATTTTCTTCTCTCTTCTTCTCCGACTCGCATCCATTTCAGATGCAGTATTCCCAGCGTACTTTGATTCCGCGTTTCATTTCTCGGTCATAAAAAATATCATGGAACACAACGCGGCATGGATTTTCCAATGGTTGACCGTGAATCAGTACCACATCAATTTCCACTTCCTTACTGCGTTTCTTTCTTCAACATCTCACATAGAAATCACACAAACCATGCTGGTTCTTGGGCAGGTCTTTTTGGCGTTTATGCCTTTTTCTCTTTTCTTTCCTGTCAAACGTGTCACTCGATCAGACATGGCGGCCTGGTTTGCAGTCATTCTTGCCGCGTTTGGTTGGTACATGCCTGCCCATGCCGTAGACTGGGGGAAATATCCCGCCTTGATGAGCTTGGGGTTGATCATATTTGTGATCAACCTGGCATTTCTATTCTCGCAAACTCAAGATGTAAAGAAACGCAGAGTACTTTATCCTTTGCTTGGATTAAGTATCCTGCTCACCGTTTTTACTCATAGCAGATCGTTGATCATTTTTGGCATCATCTTCCTCTCGTGGATCACTTCAAGTTTGCAGAAAAGACTTTCGCAACGATGGCAAACCCTTGTTCTCATTGGGATCACCCTTGCGACCGTAGTGCTGATACTCTTTGTTCAGAAGCAAGAGATATTAACTCTCGTCTTTGACCCCTATCTAGTCAAGGGTCCTTGGATGACGGTTCTTGTTTTGTCCTTGGCTGTGTTTGCGTTGAAAGCGCACACTCAATTGATCTTTGCATGCATACTTTCAGTGAGTCTGTTGCTGGTTAGTTTATTTGTCCCGGTAGCGTGGCTGTTCCCCTCCCGCAATTTCTTGACATTGCTCGATAGGCCTTTTGTAGAAATGATCTTGTTCCTGCATCTATCTCTGTTGGGTGGATTGGGGTTGGCTGGCTTGGAAGAGAAATTACACGGACGGTTTCCATGGGGTCGCTATGTTGGCTTATTGATGATCGGCCTTGTTGCGCTGAATGCATTCTTTACCTACAACCTGTACCCGTCAAGTTGCTGTGTGATCGTAGGAAGAGATGACGTAGTGGCAATGGATTGGGTGTCGAATCAGCTTCCAGTTAAATCAAGAATCGGAATTTCATCCACTGTGATGAAAGTAAATATATCGGATGTCATCGAGGGGATTGCGGGAAGCGATGCAGGAATCTGGATTGCGCCGTTGACGGGTAGGGAAACGATGTCTCTACCGTATGATATGGATTTTGGTCAAAGCCCTGCTCTTGAGATGCTTTGTCAGAATAGCGTTGATCATATTTTTGTCGGTGAAGTTGGGCAGACGTTTGATGTGGCTCAATTGGATTCCCGCCCTGAATGGTATAGACCCTTGTTTATGATGTCAAAAACAAGGGTCTATGAAGTAATCGGGTGTGCTTCGTAGGGGCGACCCGTCTGGCAAGATAGAGTTGCTCGATCCACCATGAAGGGTCGCCCCTGCCTTTATACAGTTTCTTTTTTCAGCAGCTCAAGAAAATGTTTACGGAATTTGGATACCTTCGGCGCGACCACTGCCTGACAATACGGCTGATATGGATTGCGTGCGAAGTACTCTTGATGATAGTCCTCAGCCATGTAGAACTTCTCAAGCGGGGTTACTTCTGTGACGATGGGCTTATCCCAGATCTTTTGTGAGTTCAGATCTTTGATGAGTTCTTCGGCAACCATCTTCTGTTCGTCGTTGTGATAGAAAATGGCCGAGCGGTATTGCGTGCCCACATCTGCGCCTTGACGATTGAGAGTGGTGGGGTCGTGGATGGCGAAGAAGACATTCAACAGATCACGGTAAGAGACAACATTCGGGTCAAAATGGACTTGCACCACTTCGGCGTGCCCTGTGTTTCCGTCGCAGACTTCGCGGTATGAGGGGTTATTGGTATGGCCGCCTGCATAGCCAGACTCAACACCATGCACGCCTTTGACATCATCGAAGACCGCCTCGAGACACCAGAAACATCCACCAGCCAGTGTTGCAGTTTGAAGATTTGTATTCATAAGAGTACTCCTTTTCTAAAGCGATAGACAACACGTGAATGCAGAAACTTATTAAGAAAGTATTACAAGCTTACGGTTTGGGGTGTGCGGCGAAGAAATCCCATAACACTTGAGATGCATCCCATACATATTTGGATGGCCAGGTATGTTTGCCAGTTTCAAAGGTATACAATTCCACAGCTGATTCGTTTTTGCAGGAATTGTAAGTAGTATGCGTGAGGATATTGTTGAGAAGTTTCTCGGTCTTTGCTGGTTCAGCGCATTCGTTCAGCCGTGCCCAGTTTGTTATGTCAGCTTCTGTAGATGGGAAATTGGGAAAGGTCGCACGTGCAAAGGGAACAATTGTGTCGTCCAGTGCATGAATGTGGATCAGGGATACTGTCTCTTGCGGTTCACATGGACTGAATGTTAGTACTCCTGCCACTGGCCCAACAGCGGCAAATACATCAGGCATCTCACATGCCAGACGATACGAAAGCATTCCTCCGTTCGAGAAACCAGTCGCGTATATCCGCTTTAAATCCACTTCAATGATCGTTCCCAGATCGGATAGCATTTTACGAACAAAAGCCTGCTCATCTATTTTTCTGTCGACTGCACTTCCGCAACAGCCACCAGCGTTCCATGAGAAGGCTACCCCTTCTGGGTAAACAACGATGAAGCCTTCTTTATCGGCAGTCTCATCGAATCCCGTCATTGTTTGTATGGTAGGGGCATCGTCGGAATACCCATGGAAGACAAATACAACTGGCACAGGTTGACTATTGTCCATGCGAGATGGAACGTGGAGAATGTAGGAACGCTTCACATCGTTGACCATTACGGTGCGTTCTATATTGCCGGGCACCAGTGTGGGGAGGGGCGTTGCTGTAGGCGTAGGGGTATTGGTTGGTACAGGTGTTGGTGTGGGCGTAGCAAAGACTTGATTGCACGAAGTAAGACCAACGAACAAGGTGGAAAGAAGGATGGCCCAGGAGATGAATTTGTGTATGCGTTTCATGTTGTTTTCCTTTTGTGTGATGTTCCTTTGGCTATGGTTTGATTCTATCCGACTTGAAGAACAGGTCAAATAAAAAGAGAGCAGAGATTAATCTCTGCTCTCTTTTTATTTATGTCTTTTTTACACTACGGGTGCTTCTTCGAGCTCGCGTTCGTTTTCCCGTTCGAGAACGATCTCATGATCGGGATCAAGCGTCACAAGGATCGTATCTCCATTTTGGAATTCGCCGCTCAGTAACTTATCTGATAGCGGGTCTTCCACTTTTTGCTGGATGATCCTCTTTAGAGGACGCGCTCCGAACTCTGCATCGTAGCCCAAAGTTGCCAGCGCGGACAAAGCATCGGGTGTAGCCGTCAGGACAAGGTCATGTTCGGTGAGGCGTAAAGCAACCTTGTTGAGTTCGAGAGAGACGATCTTTTGGATGTCTTCCTTGTTGAGCGAACGGAAGATGACGGTCGCATCCAGACGGTTGATGAACTCAGGGCGGAAGGCGCGCTTGAGCGATTCGTTCAACTTTTTGCGCATGTCTTCATACGAGATTTTTTCCTCGGTCAGTTCGTCGCGTTTGAGCGCAAAACCCAAGGCGGTTTGTTTCCGAATCACATCGGCGCCGATGTTGGATGTCATCACGATGATCGCGTTGCGGAAGTCCACTTTGCGGCCCTTCGCATCGGAGAGATGACCTTCTTCCATGATCTGCAACAACATGTTGTGCACTTCAGGATGTGCCTTCTCAACTTCATCGAACACAACGATGGAGTAGGGGCGACGGCGGAGAGCTTCAGTCAGTTGACCGGCTTCTTCGTAACCGATGTATCCTGGAGGCGCACCGACCAAACGAGATGCGGTGTGACGTTCCATGAATTCGGACATGTCCAATTGCACGGCGGCGTCTTCACTGCCGAACATGAATTTGGCGAGTGTCTTGGTAAGCTCGGTCTTGCCCACACCTGTGGGGCCGAGGAACATAAACGAACCAATTGGGCGGCGCGGATCTTTCAACCCGGCACGTGCACGGCGAACTGCACGGCTGATTGCCACAATGGCATCTTCCTGCCCGATGATACTGCCACGCAGTTCATCTTCCATTTTGAGTAATCGTTGTGATTCTGCTTCTGCCAATTGCATCAGCGGAACACCGGTCCACATGGACACAACTTCGGCGATATCTTCTGCTGAAACAACGGGACTGGTCGCGCGGTCCCAGCCGGTGCGCAGACGTTCGATCTGTTCACCAAGCTCGACTTCGCGTTCTTCCCATTCTTTTACATCTTCGCTGTTGCCTTCCTCTTGCGAGAGCGAACGATTCTGACGTGCTAATCGTAGTTGCCCGAACAAGTCCTTTGCTTCTTTTGCGGCGGGACTCTTGTACATGCGCACGCGTGAGGATGACTCGTCGATCAAGTCAATGGCTTTGTCGGGAAGGAAGCGTTCGGTCACATAGCGTGACGAAAGATGCGCGGCGGCTTCAAGCGCTTCGTCGGAAATGACAAGGTGATGATGCTCTTCGTAGGCACCACGGATTCCCTTGAGGATTTCAATTGTCTCTTCTTCAGATGGTTCATCCACCTGAATAGGTTGGAAGCGGCGTTCGAGAGCGGCATCTGATTCGATGTGCTTGCGATATTCATCCATCGTGGTCGCGCCGATGACTTGTAATTCACCGCGTGACAATGCGGGCTTGAGAATGTTCGCCGCATCTACAGATGAACCAGCGGCTCCTGCGCCCACAAGCATGTGGACTTCGTCAATGAACAGGATCGCGCCTGATTGTTTCAACTCATCAATAACGCGTTTGAGTCTTTCCTCGAATTGACCGCGATACATCGTGCCAGCCACCAAAGAACCCACGTCCAATTGCATGAGACGTTTGTTCATCAAAGGCGCCGGTACGTCGCCATCTATAATGCGTTGTGCGAGACCTTCCACGATGGCGGTCTTGCCCACGCCGGGCTCACCGATCAACGCGGGATTGTTCTTTGTGCGGCGTGCCAAAATTTGGATCACGCGCTCGATTTCCATCTGACGGCCAATGACCGGGTCGAGTTTCTTTTCCTCGGCTTTGGTGGTCAAGTCGGTCGCAAGTTGATCGACCAACGGGGTTTTCTGATTCGGCGCCGCACCACGCTGCGCTCCTGCGCCCGCAGGCGTCGGGGAGGAAGGTGAAGCGGATTCGTTCAGTACGCGGCGGGTCTGCCTGCGGACCTGTTCGGCTGTCACACCGAGTCTCCGAAGGACTTCCATCGCAGTACTATCCACACGCACCAGCCCAAGCAAAATGTGCTCAGTGCCAATATAGTGATGCCCAAGTCGGCGCGCTTCCTCAACTGCATGCTCGAGTACCTGTTGGGTCTCGGTTGCAAGTTCCACACGGTCGGGATCAAAACTGCTCGAAGGGTTCGTAACACGCTTGACCACTTCACGTACGCGCTCTGACGTCATACCCAATTCGCGCAAAACACGACCTGCAACTCCGCCTTCTTCCTCCATTAATCCAAGTAGAAGATGCTCAGTTCCAATATTATTATTGCGAGCGCGTTCTGCCTCTTGATGTGCGAGGCTGAGAACTCGCCTTGCTCGCTGTGTAAAACGCTCCATACCTGCCATTGTTATCTCCTGTTAAGTGTGGTCATTGTACCAAAAAGGGCTAAGACTCCGTGTAGGAAAATAATTAGAGTTTATTTACAAGACTGTTACAATAATTACAAAGAATCTTACCCATACAAAGGATGGATTATGAACTCGATATGCGTTTTTTGCGGATCTTCCGATACGGTTCACTCCGACTATATATCTGCCGCCCGGACAATGGGCCGAATCCTCGCTGAAAGAGGGCTCCAACTGATCTACGGCGGCGGAAAGACCGGTCTCATGGGCGCAGTGGCTGACGGCGCACTCGAAGCGGGCGGCGAAGTGATCGGTGTCATCATCCCGTCCATGAATACCAAGTCCCTCGCACATGACGGGTTAACCCGCATGGATGTTCCACTCGATATGCATGCTCGCAAGGCCCGTATGCACGAATTGTCTGATGGATATATCGTCCTGCCTGGCGGATACGGCACCTTCGACGAACTATTTGAAACCGTCACCTGGGCACAAACCGGCGCCCATGAAAAACCTGTTGGCTTGCTGAATATCAAGAACTATTACGCTCCCTTGCTTGCCGCCATTGACCATGCGGTTGCCGAAGGTTTTATCTTCAAGGAACACCGCGAAGCCCTGCTTTGCGAATCAGATCCGAACAAATTACTGGATACCATGCTCAAATACGAACATCCTCATGAAGCAGTAAAGAGGTGGATGAGGAGCGATGAATAAAAGGTAAAAAATGGATATAACCTACCTTGAACTCCCCACAAAAGACCTGCACGCGCAAAAAGAATACTACTCCAATGTGCTCGGATTGCCTGTTGAGTTGTCAACCGAGAGATTGGAAGTAAAAGTTGGGAGTACTGCGTTAGTCTTCACTCAAGCGGATGCGGACTTCGATGGCGCTTATCATTTTGCGTTCAATATTCCCGAAAACCAATTCCACGCATCGAAAGAATGGATTGCATCCCGTGTTCCGCTCATCAAGGATACGGAAGGCGGAGACGAATTTGTGTCCGAATCCTGGAACTCACAATCCATCTACTTCAAGGATGCGGTGGGGAATATTCTTGAATTCATCGCGCGGCACAATCTGAAGAATGCTGTCTTTGGTGAATTTGATAGCGACCAAATCTTGAATGTGAGCGAGATCGGTCTATCATCGGATGATGTTATAGCTCTTGCGAACGAACTTTGCGTAAAGTTGGACTTGTCCGTTTTTGTGCAGGAACCCAATGAGACATTTACGCCTGTTGGTGATGACAATGGATTGTTCATCCTGCCCACCAAGGATCGCATCTGGTTTCCCAATACGGGAGTGCCTGCAAAGTTATTGCCTGTCAAAGTGAAAGTGGAGATACAGGGCAGACAATGGGAAGTACATGGATTTCCCTATTCCTTTCGATTGTTGCCTTGAAACTAAAAACGAAACTCATCCGATCTTGGATGAGTTTCGTTTTTAAATCGGATACTTTTTTTCGGAAAGCTACGGAAGCAACCCTGCTAATGGACCTTTAGGTTCGGCTATTGACTTGAGTTGTTCGTACGGCACAATGACTGATTGTGTCCCTGCCGCATAGGGTGCGACTTGGTATTCGTCGAAGGTGATCAGTAGGCCAGAGGGTGTGATGTTCCAATTGCGGTAGTTTTCGGCAGTAGGTGCGGCTCCCTGTTCGAAACCTCCGTAGAAGCCGATGTCTCTTTTCGATAGTTCAAAGATGCAGTAACTGGAAACAGCCTCAAGGTAGTTTGAATCGGGGCGGAATAGATTCTCCAGCGATAATTTTTTTCCCTGTTCGATGTCATAGTTAAATATTTTGCTGTAGTGATAGGGATGTGCTGCGCCGTCGGCATAGCCGGTAAAATCAAATTTGAGACTCCATATCCGTCCGTTTTGAAAAACAACCGTGTAATTTTCCTGAAATAGATTTCCTGTTGGCGTTGACACGGCTGGTGCCTGTGCCAGAATGTTTTTACGGAAGTACTCGACTTCGTTTTGAATAAGCTCGGCAGCCTTTTCGTTGAATTTTTGTACGCGCGCATCGTCACTTCCTGTAAATCTGGGCGTTTGGGCGGAAATGATATAGGTGGGGACCTGCCCCTCTTCTTTGAAGGTGATGGATGTTAACGTGACTTGCTGTGCAAGTGGGATAGATGTTGCAGTGGGCGATGCCGGTAGGGATGCATTAGCGAGCATTGGTTCGGTCGTCCCGCACGCCTGAATAACGAACATGGTTATGAACACAAGTAACCCGATCTGTTTTCCGTATCCCATTTTGTTGCTCCTCTTTGTTGTTCTGTTGAGTAGAACGTGGGAGGCTGGGATTCCGTTTCAAATTTCATGTTACAAAATTGTCACCGAATGAAATTGCTTAACGGGCCTTGTGGTGCGATCAAACTTTTTATTTGTTCATAGGGTACAAGGATG
Organism: Candidatus Defluviilinea proxima; assembly: GCA_016721115.1. Lineage (NCBI taxonomy): Bacteria > Bacillati > Chloroflexota > Anaerolineae > Anaerolineales > Candidatus Villigracilaceae > Candidatus Defluviilinea > Candidatus Defluviilinea proxima. The sequence continues at coordinate 500,140 of JADKIW010000001.1, read as the reverse complement.
ATCTGCGGGCCTGCCGCGCCGGGGCCAACCTGATAAGTGTCAAAGGTGATGATCAAGCCATCCGGGGAAATGTTCCAGTTTTGGTAATTCTCCGCAACGGGATTTGCGCCGTCTGTGAATGGGCCGTCGAAAAATGGCTGTTTTCCCAATTCAGTGATGCAGTAGGCTGAGATCGTCTCCAAATAATTTGAATTGGGCAGAAAAAGATCGCTCAGCGCAAGTTCTCTCCCTGAGGCAAGATCATAATTGACCGTGATGCTGTAAGAGCCAGGATGCGCAGCCGTGTCAGCGTAGAAGGAGAAATCGAATTTGAAACTCCACAAATCGCCTGTCTGTGCCATCAGCGTGTAAGTGTTTTGAAGTGAACTGCCGTTGGAAAGAGGTGTAATAGGCAATTGACGGAAATCCTGTCGCCATTGGTCCACCTCTTTTTGGACGAGGGCAGAAAGTCGCTGATTGAACGCCACAACGCGCGGATCATTACTACCCGATAGCTGGGGCGTGGACGTGGTCAGCGTATACTGCGGGAAAGTGGATCCCGGATCAGTTTCGACGAACGGCATGTTTACCAAGGTTACCTGTCCGCTGAGCGGAATGGCTGTAGCGGTTGGTGGGATTGGGGTGGGGGGAAGGGCGGTCTGCGTTGGGTTACCAATACTAAAGGTCGCATTGCAGGCTAAGGTGACCAGGATAATAAAACCTGTAAACGCCAAAATTGTTTTTCGACTCATGATGCTGTTCTCCTCTTGTGATTCATTGTATAGAACGCATCGAGGGGGATTATTGTTTCAGAATAATATATTCCAGATGAATATCTTCCGGTTCGAGTGCGAACAGGTCTGGGTCTGTCTCGGTTGCGAGCACGCATCCCAGCCTCATGTAGTAATTGACCGTATTTTCCGATGGGGTGGCGGAGATATATAATTTCTTTGCGCCAAGCGATCTTGCACGGTCAACTGCCAACTGGAAGAGTCTTGTTCCCAGCCCTTGTTTGCGCTGTCCACGGCTGATATGCAGGAATTTCAATTGCAATGTGTCACGCTTCGATCCGATCCATTTGCTTTCCAATATTGCCGTGCCGACAAGTTTCGATTCTTCGAACACTCCCCAAAATGTACCGCCACGATCGAAACAGTCCAACAGGATGGGCGTGTAATGTTCCGCTTCGCCGGGTGGCCAGCCTTGCATATCATAATATTCAGGGACAAGCACCAACTTCCCGTTTCGCAAATAGTAGACATTGTTGATGATCTCGCGCCGGTCAATTTGCCAGATCAAGGGAATTTCATCGCGTACTAGAAAACGGATGTTCATTCTTTCTTCGAAAGTTCCTTCAATATTTCCAGCGCTTCCTGCTTTCCCCCGTATCCATTTTCGCCGCCCGGCCCCACGCATGAGGGACAACCATCCTCGCAGGCACATTCGCCGACAAGTTCAAGTGCGCGTGCGACCAGTTCGTCGTGTAACTCAAAAAGCTTTTCACTGAACCCGATCCCAGCAGGGACGGAGTCGTACAACACAACTGTTGGGCTACCGAATACTTGGTTTTGGACAGGTTCGATGTGTGTGCCGAGGTCGCCTGCATCGCACATCAAGAATAACGGCGCAAGATTGCCGAGCACATAGGCCAGCCCAGCCAGCCCGCTTCGCATGCGCACGTTCGCTTCCGCTTGTTTGTGGCAGGAAGGACAGAGCGTAATGAGATTGTCAAGTCGATTGGCTTGTTGCGTTGCTTGTTGAAGCGCCAGACCTTCACCTACGGCACTTCGGATAAACGAACGGAAGGGAATCTTGTGATGCACATCATGTTGCTTTTTTGCTTCTGGTGTTCCGCATACCTGACACTTGAATCCATCTCTCGTGCGAACCTTCTCACGGATCTTTGACCATTCAGGGCCGTAATCGTTCGGGTCGTTGGTCCAGGCTCCAGCTTCGCGCAGACGCGTCACTGTTTCTTCGGAGAGGAAAAGCCAATAGCCAGTGGTCTGCAAGTCGGTGGGAGGTAAGTCCAGTGGTTCCTGCCCCAACGTCTCATGCGTGTACCAGCGTCGTTTAAGAAAGGCTGTCACTTGCGTGGTGACTTGCAACTCGCCCCATTTTTTCTCGCACCCGGGAACAGTGGTTTGTGCAGATTCAGATAACACTTCAACCGTTGTGCCGCGCAATGGCTCAGTATAGTAATCGCTCTCGATAGGCTTGATGCGTGCGATGTGATCCTCGAGATTTAATTCCTTCACAAAATATTGTTGCGCTTCGTGCAAATAGATCGCGCCGGGATGAACCATCCATAACGCGCTTTCGCCATCCACGGTCCCTACTGTCCATGGTCTACCGTCCTCGGTGGTTGCTTGCAACACAACGCCTTGTGGAGATGCCGAGCGCAACGAGATATTCGCGGCGGGATACGAATCAGACATCCAAAAATATTTATCCTGTGAAATGTGTGCTTCGTTGTTGGAAAGTAGAAACTCGAGATATTCATCAATGGTTTCGCCCGCTAACGCGCCAAAGCCTTCGCCTTTTTGGAACGGCAACTCAAACATCGCGCAACGCAAATGCTCGAGCAGAATCAACAAATGATCGGGGTTGACCAATGCCTGCTCGGGTGAACGATCAAAAAAATATTCTGGATGATGTGCGATGAACTGATCGAGCGGACTCGCCGATGCGACCATTACTGCCACTGCGGATTCAAGACCGCGTCCTGCTCGACCTGCTTGCTGTCTCGCTGAAGCGACAGTTCCCGGGTAGCCGACGAGGACTGCCGCGCCCAACCCGCCGATATCGATTCCCAACTCAAGGGCATTCGTGGCCACGACAGTTTTGATCGTGCCATCGCGGAGTCCTTTTTCGATCTCGCGGCGTTGATTGGGGAGGTATCCGCTTCGATACCCACGGACGAAAGATCGTGGATTGGGCAGTTCATCATAAGGGATCAGTGGTGACTCAATGCTGGAGTCTGGAGTGAGCTCGCCTTGTAAATAACTCAAGATGATCTCAACACTTCTTCGGGATCGTGCGAATACCACCGTTTGCACATTGCTGTTGACCAATTCCCTTGCCAGCCGCACACCTTCGAGCAAGGATGATTTTCGCAAACCGAGTGCTTTATCTGTCAGCGGTGGGTTGTAGATGATGAAGTGACGTGGTCCGCGTGCAGAGCCATCGTTATCAATTAAGTGGACGGGTTCTTCGATGAGTTTTTCAGCGAGCTGTTTGGGGTTGCCGATAGTGGCAGATGCAAGGATGAATTGTGGTTTTGCACCATAGAAGTTCGCGATACGTTTAATTCTGCGAATGACATTGGCAACATGTGAACCGAAGACGCCGCGATAGGTGTGGGCTTCGTCTATGACGATGAACTTGAGATTGGAGAAGAACTCAAGCCAGTTAGTGTGATGGGGAAGGATTCCCGTGTGGAGCATATCGGGGTTGGATAACACGATGCGCGCGTTCTTGCGGATCTGGGAGCGATCTTTTTGAGGAGTGTCGCCATCATAAATTGCCGTTGGCAGGTTAAAACGTTCGAACGTTTCAACGTTCAAACCTGTCAACGTATTCAATTGATCTTGCGTGAGGGCTTTGGTGGGGAAGAGATAAAGTGCGCGAGAGTTTGGATTGGAAATCAGTTCAGCGATGACTGGCAGATTATAAGCAAGCGTTTTTCCCGAGGCTGTGCCGGTGGAGAGAATAATATTTTCGCGATTGCGGGAATGAGTCCATGCTTCGAATTGATGGGAGTAGAGAGTATGGATCCCAGCGGCGATCAAGGTTTGTTTAACGGGATCAGGCAGATCGGTCGGAAAAGGATGCGTTTGTGCGGGGCGAGAGGGAAGCGTCTGCCAGGCAACAAGATTGGGGGCTGTATCAGGGTCACGTTTCCAGAAATCCAAAAGAGAAACAATAGGCATGGGTTATTTCTCGTGTTCCAAAACTCGAAGCGCAATTGCTCCCACGCCCAACGGAAGCCAGAACGTGATGCCGCGATAAGCAAGTGTGACGATCACTGCCTGACTCCACGGAACGAGAAGTGATGAAAGCGCCAATGGCATGATGCCCTCAACGATACCTATGCCAGATGGCGTAGGGGATACAACGAGAAATAAATACGAAATGGAAAAGCCGCCGATGATGGTGCCTGCCGTGAAGGGAACAGCAAAAGAAAGAAAACATGCCGCCAGAATGCTCATCATGATGGCTTTGTTTAGAAGAGCATACGCCAATGGCTTGACCAAACTCTGCCAACGTTCGGGCAGTGATTTGAGGTCTGTTGCCATTTCTTCAGCAAATTCATAAGCTCGTGTTTCGCTGAGGTATTCGCGGTGGATGAACGGGCGGGCAATACGATTGATAAAGCGTGCGATCCCGGCTAGTGCACTTCCCAGTGCCTGTGCTGACTTTGAGCCAAGGTATAGAAAAAAACCAAGTGTGGCTGCAATTGCCAACATGACGAAAGATGCGATGATCTCTGTAGGGCTAAGGTTGTTACGGCGGGCGAGGACGAATAAGCCCAGTGCAAGGACAACGAGAAATGCGATGTAATCTAAAAGGATATACAACACGCTTATGACTGTGGCCTTGCCAGCGGATTGGTTGTTGCGGTTCGCGTTGCTGATAAAAACAGCCATACCGCCCATGCCTGCGCTGGGAGCAACAACGTTGATGAAATTCGCGGCGGCCGACATCAGCGAGAGTTCATAAATTGTGCCGTCCATACCTAGGACTCGATATAGAGATAGATACGTTAGTCCCGATACAAGGAACCATAAGCACTGAATGAAAATAGCAAGAAGTACAAACCATACGTTTCCCTTTTGAAGGGTTGTTAGAATAGTTTCGATTTCCCCAAAGCTCAGATACACAAACGCGGCGCCAAGAAAGATAACAAGGATGAAGATGAATTTCCGCATGAGAAGGATTATACACAAACACCCGCGAGTTTTTCTCGCGGGTGTTTGTGTATAGCTTTTCAACTTCGAGATTGCAAGAAGTTTAAAGATAAAGATTAGTCTCTGCGGCGCCCGCCGAGACCGCCGACAAGGAAGACGTAGTAAAGAAGTTGCAGTACGGCAGTGACGAGAGCGGCAACATAGGTGAGTGCGGCGGCGTTGAGTACGGCGTTGACTCCACTCGCTTCTTCATCGGTGCGGATGATACCGCTTTGGGTGAGCATCGATTTTGCACGTGCGGATGCATCAAACTCGACAGGTAAAGTTGCGAGTGCGAAGAGCGCGCCGCCTGCGAAGAAAAGAACGCCCAGCCATGCGAGACCGATGCCGATGTTGGTGGCACGAAGAAGTAAACCCACCATGATGAGACCCCAACCGAGGTTGGAACCGATGCTCACCATAGGCACCATCATGGATCGAAGACGAAGCGGGAAGTATCCCTCTGCATCCTGCAATGCATGACCGAGTTCGTGTGCGGCAATTGCAACCGCCGCAACGGAGGGTGTATTCGCAACGCCGGGGGATAGATAGAGCGTTTTGTCTTGCGGATTGTAGTGGTCAGTGAGGTTACCGCCAATGCCAAGCACGCGGACGTTTCGGAGATCGGCGCTTCCCTCGCTGGTGTAGATGGCGCGTGAGACCAGTTGTTGTGCGGCTTGGGCGCCGGTCAGACCACTGATGGCGCGGATCTTGCTCCATTTGTTGTAGGCATGTCTTACGTACCATGATGTGATGCCCATCAAAATGAAGGCAGGGACCATGAATATGAGATAGGTTGGGTCAAAGAAAAACATTTTTTCTCCTTCTTTTGACTCTACGCGTATTACGGGACCGGGGTTGCGGTTGCCGTGGCTGGAATGGGCTGTGAAGTTGGAATGGCTGTGTTGTTCACCATGGCGTTGATGGTTTCCACTGCGGCATCCAGTTGTGGATCGATGTTTTTGTCGAAATCTTCCTGTGTGAATTCAACATACACATCCGGTGTGAGACCGGTGTCTTGGATGAGTCTCTTGTTTGGGGTGAGCCATTCAGCACTGGTGATGGCAGCAATGCCCTGGTTAGAGAGCATGTTCACGCTTTGTACTGAACCTTTACCGTAGGTAATGACTCCAACCAATTTGGCGCGGCTATAATCCTGAAGGGCACCTGCCACAATTTCAGAAGCGGATGCAGAACCTTCGTTGACGAGCACAACCATTGGGATATCGGTGGCAACACCAACGCCGGTAGATTTACTTTCAATGATATTGCCATCTCCATATTTTTCGTAGACAACCACCTTACCTGACGGCAGGAATTCGGATGCCACGGCAATACCCTGATCGAGGTAACCGCCGCCGTTATAGCGCAGGTCAAAGATCAGACCTTTGGGATTCTTGGCGAGGAGCTCTTTCAGCGCGTTGCGCAATTCTTTATCGGCAGTATCACCAAACGTATTCAAGCGAACGTAGGCAATGCCATCATCACGCATTTCTGATTCAACCAACGGCGTGGTGATCTTGGCGCGTGTGATTACTACATCGAAGGGCTTGGGTTCGCCGTTGCGTACGATCGTGAGAGTTACGTCTGTGCCTGCAGGACCGAGCACCTTTTGACGCACATCTTCAGGCGGGGTGCCGGTCATATCCACACCATCAAGAGCAATGATGACATCGCGCGGACGAAGACCTGCGTTGGCGGCAGGGGAGTCCTTGATCGGACTGATGACGGTCAGGTATTCGCCTTTGGTATCGACATAGGCTCCAATTCCTTCGTAGTCCTTGCCATTCAGGTATTCGTCACTTGTCTTGACTTGATCGGGGTTCTCGTAATAGTTAAGGCCTACATCGAGAGTCCGCAACATGCCATTGATGGCGCCTTCGATGAGCTTGGCATCATCCACGGGTTGCGACACGTATTGCGAGTGGATCAGGTTCCACACTTCCCAGAATGGTTTGAATGCGGTCTGTGTATCACCCGGTGTTGATGGGGTCGGGTTATCTGTCTGTGGGGTTAGTGATATGGGTGGGTGGATGAATGGCACATCGGATTGTGTATCGCTAAAGCCGGGAAAAATATTGGCTTGCGCCAGTACATGCCGTGTTAGAAAGCCTCCCGCAAATGACCCTGTCAACAGGATAAATGCCGCGAAGATGCCGAAAATGACCTTTGTTGTTTTACTCACGAATGCCTCCAGTAATTGGCGGTCACATCTCATGATCTGACCGCTGATAAAAGATACTATGACGGGATTAAAGAATAATGAAATTCCCCGTATGAGAAATGTTAGAAAGAACACTTACCGTGGTACGTTGGTACGGCACGGCCCAAAGCGAGTGATGTACGGGCTACTCTTCTCTTTTTTTGCTTTCCAATTCTTCCATCTTTTGCCGTAGTTCATCCATGGATTTGCTCGAGGAGCTTTGTGTACTTTTATTGAGCGAATCGCGTATTGCTGACATCCAGCGCGAGTTTCCGCCTTTGGCCCAATTGCGCGCAATGACGATCATGGCAAAGTTGATGGCAATGATGGCAACGATGAATAACAAAGCGGCGATGACGACACGGTTTGATTCCATTTTGTTTTTCCTGTTTATGTTGTAGGGGCGAAACATTGCTTCGCCCCTACAGTTGAATATCAATCGCCTAATAATATCGGCAGATGATTCCAATCTGCAAAGACGCCGCTGGCATTGGGTGTGGGCTCCTCGGTGCCGTATAAGATGCTGGCCATACCCACACTCAATGCGGCGCGGGTGGTGTGTGGAAGATCATCGATCATTACGCATTTGCGCGGATCGGGTTCATCGGCGAGTTCCTGCGCGATGGCAAAGGATTCGGGCATGGGCTTGCAGTAGGGTGCAACTGCATTGATATCAATAATGGTCTCGAAGAGATCGTTGAGGTTGAGAGCCGTGAGCACTCTTCGAGCGTGGTGAACGTCTGCGTTTGTGAAGATCAGGTTGCGGGTCGGGAGCGAAGCGATGATCTTGCGTTGAAGAGGATTGGGAGTCAGGTAATCCTTCAGGGGCAGGTCATGCACATAAGCCAGGTAATCTTCCACATCCACATTGTGGCGGGCTTGTAATCCGCGCAGGGTTGTGCCGTACATTTTGAAGTATTGTTCGCGCAGGGCGGGAACATCCTCTTTGGGTATGCCCATGCGTTCGGTCATGTACAGATTCATGCGCTCTTTGATGGCGTTCCACAAGCCAACAGAACTTGGATACAGTGTGTCGTCGAGGTCGAAGAAGATGGTGGTAAATCGCATCCGCCGATTATAACCCGCACTTTTCGATGTGAATTGTAACGAGCAAGGACGGGTATAATCGCCGCATGCCTATTCGTTTACTTGCCCCTGAAGTTGCATCACAGATTGCCGCAGGTGAAGTGATCGAGCGCCCTGCCTCGGTCGTGAAAGAGTTGCTCGAAAATTCTTTGGACGCAGGCGCGAAGATGATCACGATCACAGTGGAAGATGCGGGCAAGAAATTGATCGAAGTGGCGGATGATGGATCGGGCATCCCGTCTGTGGAACTTGAACTGGCCGCCACGCGTCATGCGACCTCGAAGCTGGTTCGCTCCGATGATCTTTTTTCCATCTCAACGCTTGGCTTTCGCGGCGAAGCGCTGGCATCAATAGGCTCTGTCTCGCGGATGACGATCACCTCGCGCGTGCAAAAAGAAAAAGAAGGCGCACGCATCAAAGTAGAGGGCGGACATGCGGGGACGCCGACTAAAGTCGGCACTACGGTGGGGACAACCGTTCGAGTGGAAGATTTATTTTATAACGTACCTGCCCGCTTGAAATTTTTAAAGACCGATGTGACCGAAAGACGCACAATCGATTCTTTAGTAACACGTTATGCATTGGCATACCCTGATAAACGATTCAAATTATCTGAAGGCAAGAACACCACTCTGCAAACTTCGGGCGACGGCGACCGTCGTGCCATCCTTGCCGCGCTCTACGGTGTGGATGTTGCCAAACAAATGCTTGAAGTGATGGCCGAAGAAGATGGATATCGTTTAACTGGTTTTATCAGTCCCACTTCATTGACCCGGTCCAATCGAAAAGAGATTACGTTCTTCATCAACGGTCGTTGGGTACATGAGTTCTCGCTCAACACGGCTTTGTTGCAGGCGTATCACACCTTGCTGATGGTGGGACGTTACCCCTTAACTGCATTGTTCCTTGAAATTGATCCGCATGCCGTGGATGTAAATGTACATCCTGCCAAGGCTGAAGTGCGGTTCAGAGATTCGGATAAGGTCTTTAGTTTTGTACAGCGCTCTGTGCGTAAAGCGTTGCTTGCATATTCCCCTGTCCCGAACGTGGCACCAAGCCTGTGGGGTACGACGAGGACAGTGCCATCAGAAGAACCTAGACAATCTTCCATTGGGTTGGATTGGGCGATTGGGCATGATGAAGAAATCATTGACCGTAGACCACAGACCACAGACGATGGAAAATCGGCCGACGGTCAACCGTCCACGGTCAGTTCGGCACAACAGTCGTTTGAACGTATTCCCCTGATGAGACTCATCGGTCAGATCGGCGGGACGTATCTGGTGGCAGAAGGCCCCGACGGGTTGTATCTCATTGACCAACACGCCGCGCATGAACGCGTGTTGTTCGAGAAGTTGATGACGCAACACGAAATGATGAACATTCCGTCACAGGCGTTGTTGAACCCTGAAGTTGTGACGGTGCCTCCGCAATCCGCGAAGTTATTGCTTGAGCAATTATCTGTGTTAAATCATTTTGGCTTTGATGTGGAAGAATTCGGACCGAATACATTCCAGGTGCGGGCAATGCCGACCTTGTTCATGGGAAGTAACCCTGCGACTGCATTGCGCGCATTGGTTGAAGATTTTGAAGAGGATGAAACTCCGTGGCAGAACGAGATCGAGGCCAAACTTGCGGCGCGTGTCTGCAAACGAATGGCGGTCAAAGGCGGACAATCACTAACGACTGACGAACAACGCGCATTACTCACTGATCTTGAAGCCTGTGATTCTCCTCGCACTTGTCCGCATGGGCGGCCGACAATGATCCACTTATCGGTGGATCTGTTGGAACGTCAATTTGGGAGGCGTGGTGCCCGCTAATAATGAATTCAAGGATAAGTATCAAAAACTGCTGGCAGATTATCAAAGGTTGGAAGCAGAGTACGAGAAAGCACAGCGAGAGTTGAGAATCCGCGGTGTTGAGCTGAAGGCCGTCCTTGCACAAGCGGACGAGGTCTCTAACACCGACCCGCTGACCTTCTTGCCTAATCGCCGCAGGATCATTGTGGAATTACAGGAAGAGGTCATCCGCTCGGATCGTTATGGGACGCCACTTTCTGTTTCCATTTTAGATATTGACCACTTCAAAAAGATCAACGATACCTACGGTCATACTACAGGTGATGAAGCACTTCGAAGTGTGGCCGCAAAACTGCGCGATCACATTCGTCAACCAGATACGATTGGACGTTACGGGGGAGAGGAATTTTTGATCGTATTGCCGAATAGCAGAGCCAAGGCCGCCGCGGAACAGGCATCTCGTTTATGTAGAGAAGTCCGTGAGATGCAGATCGAAGCGAATAACAATGTGCTGTCTGTGACGATCAGCATCGGTGTTGCTCAATTCAATGTGGGTCAGGAAAATTGGGAAAGTTTCCTCCGCCGTGCAGACGAAGCGTTATACAAGGCGAAAGATAACGGCAGAGATCAGTGGGTAGTGGCAGAAGAATAATTCTTACCAATAAAAAACAGGCGACCATTTGGTCGCCTGTTTTGCTTTACTTACTCTCTCACTTCACCATCGATCACGTCACCATTGTTTGAAGGCGGCGGTGTGGATGGGCCGCCCTGTGCTTCGGGCTGAGGTTGTCCTTGTGCGTAGAGCTGTTGGCTCAACGCATGGAAGGCTTGTTGCAAAGACTCAGACGATTTCTGAATGCGGCTGATGTCTTCGCTTTGTGTAGCGGATTTTACATCGTTGATCTTGGTTTCGATCTCACCACGTTCCGCAGATGGGACCTTGTCACCAAGGTCGCGTAAAGCCTTCTCAGTTTGATAGACCAGACTATCTGCTGTATTCTTCGCATCGATCAATTCGCGGCGTTTCTTATCTTCCGCTTCATGGGCTTTGGATTCTTGCACCATGCGGTCAATGTCGTTCTTGCTCAGGTTCGTGGACGCGGTGATGGTCACCTTCTGTTCCTTGCCTGTTGCTTTGTCTTTCGCAGTCACATGCAGGATGCCGTTGGCATCGATGTCGAATGTCACTTCCACTTGCGGGATGCCGCGTGGCGCCGGTGGGATGCCATCGAGACGGAAACGTCCAAGCGACATATTGTCACCGGCCATCGGACGTTCACCTTGTAGAACGTGGATGTCTACCGCAGTTTGATTGTCCGCGGCCGTGGAATACACTTCTGTCTTGCGGACGGGGATGGTCGTGTTGCGTTCGATCATCTTGGTCATGACACTACCCATCGTCTCAACGCCCAATGAGAGCGGGGTCACGTCGAGCAACAGAATGTCCTTGACTTCGCCGCCCAACACGCCACCTTGAATAGCGGCGCCGATCGCTACAACTTCATCGGGGTTTACGCCTTTGTTCGGTTCCTTGCCGCCGGTCAACTTGCGGACCAGATCCTGCACCATCGGCATACGCGATGAACCGCCGACCAACACAACTTCGTTGAGTTTGCTTGAGTCCATACCTGCATCTTTTAGTGCGGCCTCAAATGGCTTACGGCAACGCTCGAGCAGGTCTTCGGTCATTTGCTCAAATTTGGAGCGGGTCAGTTTCAACTGTAAGTGTTTCGGCCCGCTGGCATCGGCAGTGATGTATGGCAGATTGATCTCGGTTTCCATTACGGTCGAGAGCTCGATCTTGGCTTTCTCTGCCGCTTCACGCAAACGTTGTAGCGCGGGACGGTCATTGCGCAGGTCAATGCCCTGATCTTTCTTGAATTCATCTGCGGCCCAATTGACGATCTTCTGATCCCAGTCATCGCCGCCAAGGTGTGTATCACCATTGGTGGATTTCACTTCGATCACGCCTTCACCGACTTCCAGAACGGAGACATCAAACGTACCACCGCCCAAGTCGAAGACAAGGATCGTTTCATCTTTCTTCTTATCGAGACCGTATGCCAACGCAGATGCAGTCGGTTCGTTGATGATACGCATCACTTCGAGACCTGCGATCTTGCCAGCGTCCTTTGTGGCTTGTCTCTGGCTGTCGTTGAAGTATGCAGGGACAGTGATAACTGCCTGTGTAACAGCCTGGCCCAGATACGCTTCGGCGTCCGCCTTCAACTTGCCCAACACCATCGCGCTGATCTCTTGCGGTGAATATTCGCGGTTTGTGATCGGCACTTTCACGCGCACATCGTTGGATGGTCCTGGTACAACGTTATAAGAAACCATCTTGCGCTCGGCATCCGTCTCTTCAAAGTGACGCCCGATGAAGCGCTTGATGGAGTAAATTGTGTTTTCTGAGTTGACAACGGCCTGTCGCTTCGCTGTCTGACCGACGAGTCGTTCCCCGTTCTTATTGAACGCTACTACCGAAGGGCAGAGTCTGCCACCCTCTGCAGTTGAGATAACAGTCGGTGTGCCGCCTTCCATAACAGAGACGACAGAGTTGGTCGTGCCTAAGTCAATACCAATGATTTTGCCCATAGGGTGCTCCTTGCATTTTGTCATTGCGCCTGTTGGAAATTGCTTTAGGTTGATACCCTCGCAATGACGAGATGATAATTTTCAATGGGTATATATTACCTGCCCAATGCAAGAAAACTGTTAACAGGATATAGAAATTCGATTGGATTAACCTGCCGGAGTGATCGAATCAAAAAAACAGGCTGGCAATTTGTATAGCCAGTCACTGGTAAGTTTACTTGGGTGGTGGAACCAATTGCTTACAAGGAGATAGTCCAAGCTTTGCCGAAGAGAGATAGTTTTTCAGGTCATTATCTTGCACAAATTCCTCGTCTTCAGTTACCCCACTAGAATTTCCCGTTTTACTGCGCACTTCTGCACGCAAGAGGTGAAGCACAGTAAATGATGGATCGATTTTCAGACCTTGTGTATAGGCGCTCTCTGCATTTTGGTAATCACCCAGGTTGCAATAACTCAGACCTTTCAGTAAATGCATCTCTGCATAAGTTGGCATGGCAGTAAGAACAGCATCTGCGTTCCCAATTGCATACAAAAATTGTCTCTTGGAAAGTTGTTCCATTGTTGACATGGATGCCCCTAACAGCGTTGCTTTTTCTTCGCCATACATTGTGGTCATCAGATTCTTGATGAAATCAGATTGTTTGGATTGACTAATATGCTGCATTAAGGCGGGTATGTCATTTACACGCCCTGTCGCAGTGCGATCAATGTTGCCCACATGTAAGGCCATTCTGCATCGGGTTCCAGTTCAATAGATTTTTTGATATCCTGCCGCGCTAGTTCATATATTTGGGTGGATTTTTCAATATTCCCCAAAGCCAGTTCATATTGCCCTGCCAGCATGTATAAATAACCTCGTTGATTGTAGGGAAGCCAATCGTTGGGTTTTACTTCGATTATGTTTGAATAGGCTTCTATGCCTTTTTGGGGGTCATTCAGTATCAAACTTTCTGCCCCCTTGATATGGTAGGGCATGATCCAACCTTTAGGAGCCCGTAGCAACGCGAAATCCAGATCTAGATTGCTTTGGAGAAAATCACCTGTTTCCTGACACAACAACGCGCGGAACATGTAAAGCAAGGGATTATTTGCATCCAATTTGATTGCCTGTTCGGTCTCCGCTATCGCATATTCCTTTTCCGAGAGGAACGCTTGTGATGCCTTGTGAACGTGTGCAGCGACCGTATTCCCGGTCATTTCCGGGCTGACTGCATCCAATAAATCAAATGCCATGAACAACCGAATCGTCTCTACGAAGTTGTTCTCAGAACTGTGCAAAAAAGAGAGAATGGTCAAAACCGGGTAAGCCAGGGTCTCCTCGTGCTCGTCTATCATTTTTACCCGAACCGTGACTGTACGGTCGAGTATTTCGCGGTCAATGAGCAGATCGGGACGGGATGCCAATGATCCCAATTGCACAGTTATTCTTGCTGCATCGTTGTCGTAATCACCCCAGATCAAAATGACTGCCTGGGTTTGCTCGGCAATTTGCGATGCTTCTTCCTTGGATTTAATGACATCCTTGTATTCCCGAATACGGATATTCTGGATATTTGCCATAGGAAGTTCAACTTCAAAGCGCTGACCCAGATCGTTTATTATTGTACGGGTTATATCTCTATTTTCAGAGCCAGTCTGTTCAATTTGTGCAACTACCACTAGTATCTCACCATCCCCAACATGCTCAACCAGCGAGGCGGGAGTTGCTGTCTCTACGATTTCAAGAGTGTTTTTAGCCTGTGCTGTCGCCGTGAACAAAAGTGGTTCAATCGCGGTTGCTTTATCTGTTATAGCGGGAATGGCTGTAAGTACATTTTTAAAGCCCGGAAACAAAACCAATCCTGCAAAGAGTAACAAAATAGCAACTAGCACCGGCCAAAGAGCATGCGAGATTGGTCGAGGTTTCGAATGTTTCAATTGGCGGACAAGCACTTCCATGTCATGTGGAAAATCAGGGTCTGTCCGTACTTTTACAGCGTTTCGATAAGCCAATTCTTTCAGGTTTGCTGGCAATTCCTCCGCTGTGGGCATGCTGGCATTATCTACTAAAACTGGGACAACAAGAGTTTTTGGATTCTTTAATGCCGATTCAACCTCAATGCGAACAAAATCGTTTGGTTCGTCTAATCGGCGATTGCCTGATGAATCAGTGATATTTACCCAATGGGGGCCGATGATGGCGAGGAAGATGTCACATTTGCCAACTTCTTTGCTTAATACAGACCGGAAATCACTCCCGGCGGGAATGTTGTATACATCGCGAAAAACGTTACTTACCCCAAAACTAGCTTTTAATTGATCGTGGATCCTTCCAGTAAAAGTGCCACTATCCTGCCGTCTGTAAGATATAAAAATACGTGTCATATACCCTCCCGATGCATTTGCGCTATCTCAGTCTATGCCGGATATTTTACTCTTATGTTTGTGTTCAATCAATCTTATGCTAAGCAATGAAGTCTATGGCTCGCTGACGGTCACGTAATTGAACACAGCGATGACGGGTGTGTTCTCAAATGATGATGCGGTGAGGCCTACTTTGCCTTCGGTGAGTTCGTAACGGGATACATCCACGTTGCGGACGAGTGTTCCGCTGATGTACAGTTGAATGGCTGTATCGGTACAGGTCATGCCGATCTGTTGAACATCGCCGCTTTGTTTGATCTCATTGGATGTGCCATCTACGATGGGTAGATAATCGGCGATGCCGGTATCCAGCCATCGGCCATACAGGGCGTGGTATGTTCCGTCTGTCGAGACGTTGTATTCCAGCCATCCCTTTTTGTCGCTGTAACGGCAGACCAAGCCAATAGACGCCGGACTGCTTGCGCTGTTGATGAATTCTGTTTCCACATGTACGTTGCCATAATCTTGGGCGCCATATAACGCATAGGCCCATGTGTACGGAGAGTCCATTTGGAGGCGGAGGGTGGTATCTTTTGTTTCAACATTGGGTACAGCGTTATTGCCCGCCTGTAAGATAACCCAGCCCGTGAGGGATGAGTCAAATTGTGTGGTGAAGAAACGTGGGAGTGGTGTTGCGGTTGGCTCGAGGGTGGGAGTCGGTTCGGGGGTGTTTGTAGCAGGTATGGGCGTAGGAGGAAGAAGCGTGGCCGTTGGGGTAAAAGTAGGCTCAGGTGTAGGAGTAGCTGTTTGGCAGGCAGAGATCAGGAGGAGAAGTCCAATGAGAAGATGTTTTTTCATATCGATTCCTATTAGCAAAACGTACTGCCTTGTGGCAGTACGTTAGTGGAGATGCCGGGAATTGAACCCGGGTCCGAAAGATTCGACCCTCGGAAATCTACGAGCGTAGTCGGTCGAGGTTAGTCGTCGCAGAGGTCTCGTCCGACAAGAACTCTCTGCGATCAGCCGCTAGTCTTTCGCGCACGTAGCGGCGTGATGCGCGGCACTCCACCTTTGTCTCGCCCGATCCGTCACCCGGTGGAGAGCGGTGCCGGCGGACGCGGCCTCATCTATGGAGGCCGACTGTTATGTTCTCGTCACACTAGGCGGCGAGGGGCATAGCAGCGTATGAAGTGCGATTGGCACTTGATTGTTTGCGCTGAGTTTACGAGTTCGGCGCCTCTCGGCTCGCATTCCGGAACCAGCCTCTCCCGTCGAAGCCTGTCATCCCCAGGCTTGGGAGGCACCCCAAATATGGGTGTGTCCCTTTTTGCGATTTCATTATAGCATCATAATAGCGTGTTGCAATGCACTTTATCTTGCCCTTGGGACGGCTTTATGCTAGACTGTTGAAAGACTTTTACAAGGAATACCTAATATGGCTGATAAGATCCTCATTGTAGACGACGACCTTGATACCCTTCGTTTGGTGGGCCTGATGCTTCAACGTCAGGGCTATCAGATCAGTGCGGCTACCAACGGCCAGCAGGGGTTGGATAAGGCGTTCGAAGAAGACCCGGACCTGATCCTACTCGATGTAATGATGCCCGATATGGACGGCTACGAAGTAACGCGTCGCCTGCGCCAGAATCCCGCTACTTCTGAAACACCGATCATGATGTTTACCGCCAAATCACAGCTTGATGATAAAGTGATTGGCTTTGAAGTGGGCGTAAACGATTATCTGACCAAACCGACACATCCCTCTGAATTACAGGCACGTGTAAAGACATTGTTGGCTCGCGCCGGTGATAAGAAAGAAAAGGCCGCGGCCACGCCTGTGGCCAATCAGGGATATGTGATTGCAGTGTTGAGCGCCCGTGGTGGTTTGGGGACCACTGCCATGGCGGCGAACCTGGCGGCCGGTCTGCTCAACAAGACTCGCAGTGAAGTGATCGTGGCTGAGATGCTTCCCGGCCAGGGCGCTTTGGCACTGGAGTTGGGTCTTACGCCTACCAAGGGGTTGGTCGATTTATTGAGCCTTTCAAAGGCCAGTGAATTGACAATTGACCGTACGCGTGAAGCACTGACGCATCATCCCTCAGGATTAAAGGTCTTGGTTTCCTCCGACCGTCCGCGGGATATGCATTTAGTCAGCCAGATCTCAAATTACGAAATGTTGGTTTCCAGACTTGCTGGGCTTGCCCGCTTTACAATTCTGGATCTTGGTATGGGCATTCAACCCTTCGCTACAAAGATCCTTCCGTTGTGCAATGAAGTGTTGATTATGCTTGAAGGTGTTCCAAATACGATCATCCATACAAAGGCGTTGATCGAAGATATTGTTTTATTGGGGGTCAATAAGCGGAATGTCAATGTGGTGTTGAACAATCGTGTCCGTTCGGATACGCAACTTCCTTCCAGCCAGGTGCAAAGCAAACTCGATCATGAGATCGTGGGCACGTTGACCCCTGCGCCGGAACTTTTTGTGCAAGCCGCACGTATGCAAACCCCTGCGATCCTGTGTCAGCCCGAAAGCCTGACGGCGCGCCAGATCGGCAAGCTTGTTGATTTTGTATCGGAGCGCGAAGCATTGCCTCGATGACCTCCTCGTCTGAAGCAAGACAGAATGCGCTTGAAGATGCGGCAGAGTTGTTCCGCAGATCCAAGCGTATGGTCGTGTTGACCGGGGCAGGTATTTCCACTCCATCAGGCATACCAGACTTCCGTTCAGAAGGGACAGGCTTGTGGTCCCGTGATGAACCGATGGAGGTGGCTTCCCTCAGTACGTTCCGCACACATCCCGAAAGATTTTTTCTCTGGTTCCGCCCATTGGCGGGACGGATCTTTAATGCACAACCCAACGCCGCACATTTTGCCTTCTCTGAATTAGAGAAGGCTGGTTTTCCTCAAACCATTGTTACGCAGAACATAGACTTCCTGCATCAGAAGGCAGGGTCGAAACATGTGATCGAGATGCACGGTACATTGAAAACAAGTTCATGCACGAGTTGTTATAAACGATTTGAGTCACAAATTTGTATTCAACCCTTTATCGATCATGGGACCATACCGGTATGCCCGAATTGCAATGGAATTTTGAAACCGGATGTGATATTGTTTGGGGAACAATTGCCGCAAACCGCATGGTTCGAAGCACAAAGTGCGGCGCGTCAATGTGACCTTATGGTTGTTGCTGGTTCATCATTGGAGGTTTTGCCTGTGGCTGGCCTGCCCATGCAGGCTGTTGACCGTGGCGCACACCTGATCGTTATCAATAACTCGCCCACGTATATTAATGTAAGAGCTGATGTCGTCATTATGGACGATGTCGCCACCATATTACCTGAATTAGTGAAGAGAGCGTTACATGGCTGAAGTAAAAACCCAAACCCTTGATGGTTATCTGCGCTTGATCGAGATTGCCCGCGATCTTGCATCTACCCTCGACCTCGACACCCTCTTGAATGATATCGTGCACGCCTCGGCGGATATTACGCATGCAGAGGCCGCTTCTATTCTCCTCTATGACGACACTGCGCGTCAACTCTACTTTCAGGTTGCCACGAACATCGACGAACCTACCATGCGCGGACTCATTGTCCCGCTCGAAAAGAGCATTGCAGGCTGGATCGTCACCAACCGCCAATCCGTCCGCATTGACGATGCGCACAAAGACACGCGTTTCTTCAGCGATGTGGAACAGAGCATTGGATATGCCACCAAGTCATTGTTGGGCATTCCGCTTATTACAAAGAACAAAGTGGTGGGTGTGTTGGAAGTGGTCAACAAAAAGCGTGGACGTTTCACCGACCCCGACGAGTCCATGCTCACGGTGTTAGGCGCGCAAGCCGCAGTTGCCATCGAGAATGCTCGCTTGTTCCAACAATCAGACTTGATCGCTGAGTTTGTGCATGAACTTCGCACGCCATTGGCATCGCTCAGCACGGCCACCTATCTGTTGCTCCGCCCCGAAATGTCTCGTGAGCAACGCGACCAAATCGTCAACAATATTCATAATGAGACCTTGCGCTTGAATTCGTTGGCATCATCATTCCTTGATCTGGCCCGTCTCGAATCAGGACGCGTGCAGTTCCGCAAGACACGTTTCAGCTCAGCGGACCTGATCTATGAAACCCGCGATGTGATGATGTCGAAAGCACAAGAGATGAGCGTTCAAGTCCGCGTGGATGTTCCCTCTGATATGCCGTTGATGGAAGCCGACCGTGACAAGGTCAAGCAGGTATTGCTCAACTTGTTGAGCAACGCTGTCAAATATAACCGCCCGAACGGTTCGGTGATCATCGCTGGTAATTTTACAGATGATGAGATCTCGATTGGTATTCAGGATACCGGTTTGGGAATTCCAGAAGATTCTCTTCCTCACCTTTTCCAAAAGTTCTATCGTGTGCGCGAACACGAAGGCAAAGCCTCTGGTACCGGGCTGGGACTTTCCATCTGCAAACAGATCGTTCAAGGCCATAACGGACGTATCGAAGTGAAAAGCAAAATGGGTGTGGGCACTTCCTTTACCATCTTCTTCCCACGTGCCCCGCGCACTTTACCCAAAGCGAACGTTTAATCCCGTAGTTCTTACGGTTGCACTAACACCTTGAGCACGCCGGTTTCTGCCGCGTGCTCAAATGCTTTTAATGCATCTCCCAGTGAAAATTCTGAATCGATCAAAACAGTTGGATCCACTTGTTTGGATTCCATCAACCGCAATGCTGGGGCAAATGGACCACAACGTGACCCGACGATGTTGATCTCGTCCACGACGATGGATGAAAAATTGACGTTCATCTCGCCTTTATACGTGGACTTTAAAACCAGCGTTCCGCGCGGACGAATGGCCTGCCTCGCTAAAGAAAAGCCACTCGGTGACCCGGTCGCTTCCACCACGATATCCCATCTCCAGCGCTGTATCTCTTCCTCAGAAATGATTCGGATCCCGCGAGCTTTCAATAAATCTTGTTGATACTTATGCCGTGCAACTACGTGCAAACCACAGCCAGTCAATGCCAATGTTTGGGCGATGAGTTGACCGAGCCGCCCTGCACCGACGAGTAAGACTCGATCTGTCGGTTTGACCTGTATCTGCTGTTGAATTTCCAGTGCGGCGGCGAGGGGTTCGGTGAACACAGCCATCTCGTCCGGCACAGAAGCGGGGACAATGTGCAGGTTCTCGAACGGAAGAGTTGTGTATTCGGCGAACGTCCCATCGCGATTGACGATTCCCAATACAGTGCGACTCTCACAGTGGGTGGGACGTCCATTCAAGCATTGTTCACATTGATTGCAGACCGCATTGATCTCTCCCACTACACGTTGACCGATCCACGAAGGATCATCTGCTTCGATGACATCGCCGACAAACTCATGTCCGAGAACGCCGGTGTAGGGATAATATCCTTTGACAAGTTCCAGGTCTGTACTGCAAACACCGGCCTTGCGGATCTTGATCAACGCTTCATTGGTTTTTCGTGGTTGTGGGATATCTCGCAAAGAAATTTGATTATTTTCAAGCCAGAGTGCATTCATATAATTGCCTCGCTGATGTATATTGATCGAGCGAGGCAATTGTAACATCCGCATTATTGCTGTGTTCGTTGTACTGGGATCGGCGCCTGCTTCAAGCGAGATGTCGCTTTTTCGAAGATACTGTTGACGATACGATGGATCAACAGGAATAAAAGACTGCCGCCTGAGATCCAGTAATACCATTGTGCCCAATTTGCAGAGCTATCGGTTCCGCCAAACAGGCCGTGGACGAGACCCATGATGTACATGGCAAAGCTCAGATAGTGGATGACGCGCCATGTCTTTTGACCGATCATTGAGCGGACGTAAAAACTCAAGGCGACAAACAACCAGATGTAAAAGCTGACTTGACCAAGTCCCACCCAGGTGGGGCGGTAGTCCACAGTTGAGAAGGGCGTGAAGACTTGTGCGACTGTGAAGTTGATGTAGTGATCGCCCAGCAAGATTAATCCATGAAATAACGCGAAGGCCAGCCCTAGCAAACTGACATATTCATGAATGGCAAATGCGGCGGGTGCACCCGGCCACAAGCGCGCCATTTTGTTCGTCATGCCAAGGCCGAGTGCCATCGAGATCCATAGGATGGTCAGTGACACGAATGCTGTGGCGCGTGAGAGATACCAATAGACCTTGGGGCTTTCACCAGCGAGCGAGCCCGCCATGTTGGGCATCCATATGGGCAGGATAATGGTCGCGCCTAGCAAGCCGACCGTCATGGCGAGCATGACTAGAAGAAAAAATTGGATATTGACAGATGATTCATACGTTTCGTTATCAACAGGTTGTTTTGGATTCATGTAGTTCTCCGTTCGACTTACTGTAAATACTGTTCCATGGTTTGGCTGTATAGCATTTCACCGTTATCGAGAATGAAGGCACCTGCATACGCAGGGTGTGCCTCGATCCATTCCAAGCCAGCGCGACTGCCAAGGATGAACGCGGCTTTCGCGGCGGCTTCGGCTTCCATTACGGTGGGCGCAATGACTGTGACGGTTAATAAATCCGTTTCAGCAGGCTGGCTGGTGGATGGGTCAATGATGTGATGTTGAAAGATGCTGTCGCGCAACCAGCGGCGGCGGTCTTTGCCTGATGTAGCGACACCACATGATTTGAGATGCAACACTTCGATATTCTCACCCGCGCGGAATGGATCGGCAATGCCGACCGGCCACGGACTCCCATCAGCACGTGGACCGCTGATGGCAATGTCGCCGCCTGCATCGATCAATGTTGGACCCTTCGACTCGCTCAGGGCAACGCCTTCGGCTTGCAGCCGTTGCATGGCTTGATGCGCCGCCCATCCCTTTGCCACGCCACCGAAGTCGAGTCCCATGCCGAATGGCAGGGTGATCGTCCGCGTGGATTCATCGAAGGCAATCGCTTTCAGCGGAGGAGAAATTGTCAACGCTGAAGCAATTGTCGGTGAAGAGAGATGCGGCAATATATCAAATGGACGGTCATACCCTGCCTCGATGATCGCATCTAGCAAGGTTGGCGTGACGAGTCCATCCGTCAACTCTTCGGCTTTGCGCGCGGATTGGAACACATCCCACAGTGTTTTGCTCACACGGACAGGTTGCTCGTGAATTTGATTCAGCCGTGTGAGTTCGCTATCGTAGCGAAAGCGGCTGAGAGATTGCTCCCATTCTTCAAACCAGTTGGGCACATGCGAAAGCGTTGGGGGCGCGGACTCGCCATCCACGACCGCCAACATTTCACAGCCCATGGCACGAAATTCAAGTCGATGTAACATGTTAGGAAGTCTTTGTTTGTGTAACCGTCCCGCCACCGCCACCGTTGTTGTTATTATTTTTCTTGGGGCTTTGTTGTTGCTGTGTGATGACAACATTTCTCGGCGCGGTTTGTGTGAAGATGATCTTGGCCTGAGGTATGGTGCTTGGCCCGACTGCCATGGGCGGTTCGGTGGGTGGCGGCGTGATGGTGGGGAGCACGGCCTGTGCGTTGACCGTGTTAGCGGGCTGGGCGAACAGATTCCATAAGCCGAGCGTTACGGCAATAGCGCCAGTTGCGATGGCCACTTGCACATCGTTCCAGTTACGAGTATTGGGTTTGGAAGGCATCGTTATCCCTTAATCGTCATCATCGTGATCTTCGTGCTCGGTATGGTCTTCGCCGCCACCGCCTCCGCCACCACCCCCACCGTTGTTATTGTTTTGCGGGGCTGATACCACATTGACGATGATGGGCGCGATCTGAACAGAAAGAACCTGGCCATCCATGCCAATGTAAACTACATCTTTATTTGTGAATGTGATCAGATAAGCTGGCACATTGTTGAAGGTGGATGTTTCTGCACTGTAGAGATTGTCGTGCCCTACAACCTGAACGGCCAATTGCGCGGCTTCTTCCGGTGTAATGATCGTCGGTACCTGTGTGGGAACATCTGTTGGTACTGCCACGTTAACAACTGCAGGTGGTTGAGCTACAGCTTCTGCAGCCTGCGTCATTGTGTTGTTCTGATAGGCCTTGACCACCCCAAACAAAACGACCAGAGCAAACGTTGTAAGAACAGAAGAAATGAAAATAGTGCTTTTTCGCATAAGAACTCCTTTTGTATGTCTTTTGGGAAATGTCGTTGATGGGCTGGATAAGTTACTGCCTGTTTTATGAGCGTTTGCTGAGAATCCGCACCATGTTTTGTTTACATCGCATTGTGCAGAAAGTATAATTTTCCTATGCAAAAATACTTTAACCGTAAGTGGCTAATTCCCATTGTTGTGCTATTGGGCATTGGCGTCTTTTTTCTTCCCCCTGTGTATTCACGCGTTATGCCGCGCATCGATAGTTTGCGGTCGAGCATCAAATATTGGATCAAGCCTCCCGACGAGGCTGTCTTTCAACCTTCGGGCGTATCTCCCACCGAAACAGTTGTCAGTGGGACATCTCCGACTCAAACGCCTTTGCCTACGCTCACGAAGACTCCAACTCCCAAAGCCGGTCCTACGCTGATGCCAACGGTCACATCTACGCCTTTGCCTGCTTCGGTTATGCTGACAGGTTTCAAATACGTTGACCAACGCAATCGCTGGAATTATTGCGGCCCTGCCAACTTGAGTATGGCGCTCAGTTATCTCGACTGGAAAGGCGATCGCGATGTGATCGCCAAAGCCATCAAACCCGGTATCCCAGACCCCAAACTGGACTTCATCCAACAGGGACGAAGCGATGTCAATGTGATGCCGTATGAGTTGGTGGATTTCGTCAATGACGAAACCGAATTCCGTGCATTGTCGCGGCTGGGTGGCAATATTGATCTGGCGAAGAATCTTCTTGCGGCTGGCTTCCCTTTCATTGCCGAAAAAGGTTATTACGAAAAAGACTACGCCGGTAAAGTAGCCTGGCTCGGACATTATCAATTTGTCACTGGGTATGATGATGAGCGCGGCGAAGTGGTCGTGCAAGATACGTGGAACGACGGTCCCAACTTCCACATCAAATATGAAGAGTTCATGGCACCAGAAGCATGGCTCTCTTTCAATAATATTTTCATCGTAGTCTATGCCCCCGAACGGGAAGCAGAACTCTTGCAAGTTCTCGGCCCCTATGCCGATTCGACCTGGGCCTCGCAAACTGCGCTCAAGGTTGCCAATGAGCGGATCAAGAACACCAGCGGCATTGACCAGTTCTTCGCATGGTTCGCCAAAGGGACAAGCCATGTGGACCTATTTGAATACGTGGATGCGGCCACAGCCTATGATCAGGCCTTTGCCATTTACAACTCTCTTGGCAAGGATGATGTCCAACGCCCGTACCGTATGATGTGGTACCAGACAGGCCCCTATAAAGCATATTTCTATTCCACCCGCTATCAAGATGTGATCAACCTCGCGAATGTCACATTAACAGAGACCATCGCCAAGCCAACTCTTGAGGAAAGTCTCTATTGGCGCGGGCGTGCCTACTACATGATCGGCGATACCAAGTCTGCGATAGACGACTTCCGCGAAACGCTCCGCCTCCATCCCAATTGGCCGTCTGGGTTACAGGCGTTGCAAGATTTGGGAGTTCAACCGTAGAGATTGTTTGTAGGTCACGCATATTGCTTATAAGGTGCTTTGCCACGAATTCGTCACGCTGAAAGCGTGACCTACCATCTGTGACGTATAATCGGGGATATGAAACTCCTCCACTTCGCTGACGCCCATATTGACATGGCCAACTACGGCCGCCACGATCCCGAAACTGGATTGCCTCTACGCGTCCTTGATTTTCTCAAGTCGTTGGATACGATTGTCGATGCGGCGATTGCTGAAAAAGTGGACATGGTCATCTTTGCAGGTGACGCTTACAAAGACCGCTCTCCTGCACCGACATTCCAACGCGAGTGGGGCAAGCGCATTATGAAACTCTCGCAGGCAAAGATACCAACTTTGCTTTTGGTTGGTAATCATGATATGTCGCCAGCTACGCGGCGTGCGCATGCGATCCAGGAGTTCAAGACACTACAAGTCCCATTTGTGCAGGTGTTGGATGAACCGTCTTTTTTGAAGCCCGAACAATTATGGGGATTGCCCGTCCAAGTGATTGCCATCCCGTGGATCACGCGCTCAGGTTTAATGGCCGCAACAGGAGAGACTAACTCCACTGAAGCGTTTGCGCATATTGAAGAGAATATCGGCGAGTTGATCGAAGGCTGGTTGGAAGAAGCGGACCTGTCATTGCCGGTGATTCTTACCGCGCATGCGTCCATTGAAGGCGCGAAGTATGGCGGCGAGCGACTCGTGATGCTGGGCAATGACCTCGTGCTTTCAGGAAGTTTGGTGAAGAACCCGAAGTTCAGCTACGTAGCAATGGGACACATCCACAAGCCACAGGATGTGAATAAGGATCAACAACCGCCCGTCATTTATCCCGGCTCCATCGAACGTGTGGACTTTGGCGAAGCGAATGAAGACCGCTTCTATGTCATGGCTCATGTGGAAAAAGGCCTGGATACAAAAGTTGAGTGGAGAAAGCTCACAGAGACGCGTCCGTTCATTGAGCGCAGAGCAGTTCTAACGTCCGGCGAGAACGTGACCGCGATCTTGAAAAATGCGTTGCCCAAAGATATGTCCGAAGCGATTGTCAAGCTCGTGGTGGAATATCCAAGAGAATTGGATACTTTGATCGATGAATCTGCGTTGCGCAAACATGCTGAGAAGGCATTTGAGTTTCATCTGGTTAAACGTCCGCAGATCGAATCGCGTGTTCGTATTCCCGAGGGGCAGGTGGTCAGTAGTATGAGTCCGCTTGAATTATTGGGACAGTATTTTGACTCGGCAAAGATCGAAGATGCCGATGCCTTGCAAAAACTCGCGCAGGAAATTATTTCGGAAGAAACAATTGATGGATAATTAGCACGTGACACGCAATGCTCTTTGTCGTAAACTCGTAGTACATACCCTGTAACACCGAGGCTGACCCATGGAAAAAAAGCGCGTATCGTCCCCTACATTTATTGTTGTCGTGTTTTTCTTTTTCGTCCTTTTACATCAGACCGATAAACTGCTGATCGGTTCACTGCAGATCCCTGTTAGTGAAACATTTGGATTGAACGATTTGCAGTGGGGTTTTATCAATACCGGTGCGTTGATCGTAGGGACGATCTTCTATCCGATCTGGGGGTATCTGTATGATCGTTATGCGCGCGCTAAATTGTTGGGACTTGCTTCGTTTATCTGGGGCGCAACAACGTGGTTGAGTTCAATTGTTACATCCTATCCCGCTTTCTTGGTGACCCGTTCCTCCACCGGCATCGATGACTCGTCTTACCCTGGCCTGTACAGTTTGGTGGCTGATTATTTTGGCCCCAAAATGCGAGGGAAGATTTATGGTGTTTTGCAATTGGCACAGCCGATTGGCTATTTGCTCGGCATGATCCTTGCCTTGATGGTCGCGCCCAACCTGGACGGTAAACTGTTCCATTTGGAAGGTTGGCGCACGATCTTCATTGGGACAGGTGTGTTGGGACTCGTGATGGCGGCGCTGATCTACTTTGGCGTAAAGGATGTGCCGCGCGGTCAATCGGAACCGGAATTCGAGAACATGGAAGAGATGGGACAATTCCGCTTCAATTGGGATGCACTGAAGGATGTGCTGAAAAAGAAGACCATGTGGTTCGTTTTCTTGCAGGGATTTGCGGGAGTCTTTCCGTGGAATGTGATTACGTTCTTCTTCTTCGGTTATCTCATGACCGAACGTGGCTATGACAACAACTCTGTTCTGCTCACAATGGGACCGGTTGTGTTGATCCTCGCAGGCGGATACTTCGTCGGTGGTGCGCTCGGCGACTGGCTCTTCAAACGCACGCTCAAAGGTCGCATCATCATTTCCAGTGTGGGCGTGATCCTTGGCGCGATCTTTCTTTTCTTCGCCATGCAAACGCCGATTGAAGATAAAACCACTTTCTTCATTCTGATGAGTCTCACTGCGTTGTTCATGCCATTCTCCTCGCCCAATGTTACTTCCACAGTTTTTGATATCAGCCTGCCTGAGGTCCGCAGTTCGGCACAGGCGGTGGAATACTTTATTGAAAATAGCGGTGCGGCATTGGCTCCGACCCTGGCAGGTGCGATTGCCTTTTCAACGGGCAGTAAACAATTTGCGATTACGGTGGTTTGTATTTCGGCCTGGATCTTGTGTTTCTTCCTTTATCTCGGTGCGTTATATTTTGTAGATGGAGATATCAAGTCATTGCGGACCCAATTAGCGGAACGCGCAAAAGCAATGTGATTTTTTGAAGGGGCAGGTTTCAGACCTGCCCCTTCTTGATTTAGATAAACTTCTGTGATTTGTAATAAAAAATTGAGTTCTTTTGACAATTTGTCTCCGGCCTAATGGGGAATACAATAAAGTCTGGAGACTACCATGACCATCATTGTCGCTGATACAACCTGCGGATTACCGCATGAAGTGCTTGAAAAACGTGGGATTCCTTTGATTCCGCAAATTGTAGTGTTTGGGGAAGAAGCCTATCATGATGACAAGGATTTTGATACGGCTGTGTTTTTGCAGAAGTTGAAAGCATCAGTAGCCCTTCCTAAAACATCTGCCCCTGAGCCGTCTTTATATTTTCCGATTTTTGAAGATGCAAAGAAGAAAGGTGAAAGCATCGTCGTTGTTGCACCGACGGGTAAAGCGAGCGGGACGGTCCGTTCGGCGCAGACAGCTGCGCAGGAATTCCCGGGGTTGGATGTCCGTGTGGTGGATACGTTGACGATCTCGTGCAATCTCGCTTCGTTGGTGTTGGTGGCAGATGACATGGCGAAGGCGGGCGGATCTGCAGATGAGATCGTTGCCAAACTCAACGATATGATCCCGCGCGGACGGCTCTACTTCCTTGTGAATACTCTCGAATATCTAGCCAAGGGCGGTCGCATTGGCGGGGCGAAGAGATTGTTGGCAGAGTTATTGGAGATCAAGCCGATCCTTCAGATCAAGGATGGACAGGTCGAGTCCTTTGAACAACAACGGACAAAGAAACGGGCGTTGGCACGTCTCGTGGAAGTGGCGACAGAACAATGCAAAGGTGGAGATGATGCTCATTTGTGTGTGCTTCAGGTTGAAGCGGAGAAAGAAGCGCAGATTTTGGTCCAGGAATTAAAATCCAAAGTGCCCGTATCCGAGATCCCAATTTATCGGTTGCCTCCTGCGATCGTTGTCCATTCCGGCCCTGGGGCGCTGGGGGTGGGCTTTTTCCTGTAATGGTATAATTTTTCTCCAAGTAAATTTTCCACAATAGTGGTTGTAAACGTAAGGAGTTCCAATGTCTGGACATTCAAAATGGTCTACCATCAAACGCAAAAAAGGCGTGGCTGATGCCAAACGCGGCGCGATCTTTACACGCCTGGCGCGTGAGATCGTCATTGCGGCGCGTGAGGGCGGCAGTGATATCGATTCTAATTTCCGCTTGCGCCTCGCAGTGGATAAAGCCCGGGCTGAGAACATGCCCAAGGATAATATCGAGCGTGCCATCAAACGCGGTGCCGGTGAGGATAAAGACGGTGTGGTGTTCGAGTCGATCACATACGAAGGGTATGTGGCGCATGGCGTGGCTGTGATGGTTGAAGCTGTCACCGATAACCGCAATCGCACCGTGTCGGACCTTCGTCACGCTCTTTCGAAGGCGGGCGGTAGCATGGCCGAGCCCGGCGCAGTGGGTTGGCAGTTCGAACGCATCGCATATTTCTCGTTCCCTTCCACGGCGATGAATTTCGATAAAGCTTTCGAGCTTGGCATCGAAGCCGGTGCGAACGATGTGCTCGAAGAGAACGGCAACATTGAAATATTAGCTCCAGTGGAATCGTTCAAGTTGGTGGCCGATGCGTTGCACAAGGCCAGCGTCAAACCTGATGAAGCCGGTCTGCGCATGATGCCCAAACAGGAAATGGAACTCAGCGCCGAAGATACGATGCAAGTTCTCAAAGGCCTCGAGACCATCGAAGACCTCGATGATGTGCAGAACGTGTACTCGAACCTCAAGGTTTCGGATGAAGCCTTAGCCGCACTCGAAACTGCTTAATAACGATCACATGTAGGGACGACCAACTGGTCGTCCCTACAATTATTTAAATGACCCTCGCATTAGGAATTGACCCCGGCACCGCCACAACAGGATACGGACTCGTGCGCCTCGCGCGTAACGGGGATCTGGTCGCTGTTTCCTATGGAGTGATCTCCACCCCCAAAGAGGACACCGCTTCTGCACGTCTCGAAATGATCTACGATCAGTTGTGTGACCTGATCGAGGAATACAAACCCGATACCGCCGCCGTTGAAAAATTATTCTTTGCTCGTAATGTCACCACCGGTATTGCGGTGGGACAGGCACGCGGTGTAGTTTTACTGGCATTACAAAAAGCGGGGGTCGAAGCATTTGAATACGCCCCCAAAGAAGTGAAGAACGCCGTCGCTGGTTATGGCGGCGCGGATAAACGCCAGGTGCAGGAAATGGTGCGCGCCTTGCTCCAACTCGACTCCATCCCCAAGCCCGATGATGCCGCCGATGCATTAGCCATCGCGATTACACATTTGAATACAAAGAGATACGAATAAGTAGGGGCGCAGCATTGCTGCGCCCCTACAGTATTTATTTACGGTAAAATCAAAACCATGATAGCAACATTACGCGGTGAAGTTTCACAGATCGAAGAGAACGCCCTCATCCTTGAAGTTGGTGGAGTGGGACTGCGAGTCTTTGTCCCTGCGCCAATGCGGACCAAGCTCAAGGCTGGTGAAGCGGCGTTTTTATATACCCATCTCGTTGTCCGCGAGGATGCGTTGACGTTGTACGGCTTTGAATCACAAGCTGACCGGGAACTCTTCCTCACCTTGCTTGGTGTGGATGGTGTCGGCCCGAAAGTTGCATTATCGGTCTTATCCACAATGACATTGGATGCCGTGCAACGCGCTGTCTTTGCCGACGAAGGCGACTTGTTGAGCCGTGTTCCTGGTGTGGGGAAGAAGACCGCGCAAAAGATGGCGCTTCATCTCAAAGACAAACTCAAGCCGACGGATGCACTTGGAAAGATTGCAACACTATCCGATAAGGATGGCGAAGTCCTTGCGGCATTGACGTCACTGGGCTATTCGGTGGTCGAGGCACAAGCCGCGATCCAGTCCATTGCGAAAGATGCGCCCGATGATGTGGAAGATCGTTTGCGGCTGGCGTTACAGTATTTTCAATAAGAAGTATTTTGTTGTTGCGAAGAGGCTATCACTTACAAGGTGATAGTCTCTTTTTATTTACGGGGGGATACCGAAGGCCATGTTGTTCTATGGTATAAAAATTGAGCAGAATTTTTTCTAAAGGATATTTATATGACAAAAGAAAAGTCGACTGAAGTAGAAGAAGAAGTGGTGCGTTCTGAAATTCAAGAGTATCTCTATCTTCGACAACAAAGACGTCGTTTATTCCCACTCGCCGCGCTGGTGGGGTTGTGTGCTGGTATTGTCGCTATTTTATTTCGAGGTGCGTTATCTGGTGCAGATACCTTGCGGAATCTTCTGATAACAAAATCACATGAACAACCGATATGGGGTTGGATATTTCCCATCTTGTTCAGTGTATCTAGCGCCACTCTTTCCCTCGTCCTTGTGCGGCGTTATGCGCCTGAAGCCAAAGGGAGCGGCATCCCTTTTCTTGAAGCAGTATTACAACGCATACGGGAATTGAAATGGTCACGTATTCTGCCCGTTAAGTTCTTTGGCGGAATTCTTGCCATTGGTAGTGGTCTGGCATTGGGACGTGAAGGCCCGACCGTTCAAATGGGAGGTGCTGTAGGCGCCGCGATCGCAGATGGTTTGAAGGTGTCACCTCGTGAACGCCTGACTCTGATCTCAGCGGGAGCAGGCGCCGGTCTCGCTGCCGCATTCAATGCACCGTTATCTGGCTTGGTGTTCGTTTTGGAGGAAGTACAACGCGACTTTCATCCCATTGTGTTTGGCGCGGCGTTCTTGGCCGCGGCAGTAGCGGATGTTGTTGCACGCATCGGTGCAGACCCGTTTCCTGTTTTTTCTGTCCCTAAATATTTACCTCAGCCTATAGAGACATTGCCTGCTTTCGCAATCCTTGGAATTGTTGCAGGAGTATTAGGCGTCTTTTTCAATCGCAGTCTTGTTGCTTCGCTTGAGTTGTATGGTCGCATGAAGAATAAATATCTTGCTGTGGCCGTCACGGGGGCATTGATCGGCTTGATTGGTTGGTTTTCTCCAATGGCAATTGGTAATGGGCATCCGCTCGCAGAAATGACTTTGAGCGGCAAGATTGCTTTAACTGCCATTCCGTTGTGGTTCACGGTCCGCTTTTTGTTGACAGTATCCAGTTATGGAACAGGCGTGCCGGGCGGAATTTTCGCTCCGTTATTGGTGTTGGGAGCATTGATCGGTCTTGCAGTGGGGAAGGTCGCTGTGCTGGTTGTGCCCTCTGCCAATGTGACGCCCGCCGCGTTCGCAGTGGTTGGGATGGCGGCATACTTTATAGCAATCGTCCGCGCGCCGTTGACAGGCGTTGTGCTCATTATCGAGATGACCGGTAATTATGAACAAATGTTGCCGTTGTTGATCAGTTGTTTCTTTGCCTATGCTGTTGCAGAATATCTCAAAGATTTGCCGATCTATGAAGTGTTACTGGAACGTGACCTCTTACACGAGGGGGATCAGGCCAATCCAACACAGCCCATCGTCATGGACTTTACGATCCAGGAGGGAGCCCCATTTGATGGAAAACCCGTTCATGCATTAGGCTTGCCTGCTGGTTGTATTCTCGTTCGTTGTTCAAATGGACGGCGCGAATGGGTTCCCAAGGCCAATACTCGTTTGGAAGCCAACATGCGTATTACTGCTGTGATCGAGCCCGAAGCATCACATGGCCTGTCCATTTTGCGCCATGGTTGTGAAGCATCTTATAAATAAACAGGGACAAAAGGGAGACTTGGATAAATCAAACGCTTCATGATAATTCCAGCAGATGCTGACCACAGTCACTGCTGGAATTAATCAAAGCCGAAAACATCTATGGTATAAAAATTTGTGGGATTGAAGGTCATTTTAAGGAGGGGAAGTAAAAGGGAGAATGGAAGATATATCTGTATGATATATGCTTTATCTGTAAACCCTTTGGATGAAAATCAAGATTATTGTATCTTTTACTTATATGCCAAAGGAGTGTTTTCAATGCGAGAGAAAATAAGACCCATCATCAAACCAATGAATCGAAGGTTGACGAAGCTCTTTGTTGAATTTTTTGAGAGCGAGAAATCTTCAGGAATTGTTTTGATTCTTTGTACGATCACGGCAATTGTTATTGCCAACTCGCCATTCGGGAAAAGCTTTATAGATTTCTGGCATCAGAAACTTGGGTTTAATTACAGTGGCATTGTTTTGAAATATAGCATTGAGCATTGGGTTAACGATGGCTTGATGGCGATCTTTTTTCTGTTGATCGGCCTTGAGATCGAACGAGAGATCTATATCGGCGAATTGTCCGATTTGAAAAGCGCCTCTTTGCCTATTGTTGCGGCGATCGGCGGCATGGCTGTACCAGCTCTATTTTATTTTCTGCTCAATCGAGGGACCGTAACACAGAATGGAATCGGTATTCCCATGGCAACTGATATTGCCTTTGCATTGGGCGTGCTTGCTTTGCTTGGAAAAAGGATACCTCCTTCTTTGAAGATTTTTCTCACCGCGTTAGCCATCATCGATGATCTGGGCGCGATTCTCATCATTGCCCTGTTCTATGTGGGGAACTTTTCGCTCATCTATTTCATTTTGGCTTTGGCTGTGTTCGCGGGATTATTGCTCTTGAATCGTCTTGGTGTGCAGAGATTGGCCTTTTATCTGATCCCCGGCGCTGTGATGTGGTACTTTATGCTTCAGTCGGGCGTCCATGCTACCTCAGCGGGAGTCCTTTTGGCATTTGCACTCCCGTTTGGTGATGGTAGTGAGACTTCCCCCTCTTATAGATTGCAACATTTCCTGCATAGGCCGGTTGCTTTTATTATTATGCCTATCTTTGCATTGACCAATACCGGTATTGTATTAAGCGGAAGGTGGTTTGAAAGTCTGACAGTTCCCAATAGCCTGGGCGTCTTTGCTGGTTTGTTCTTTGGTAAGCCTTTGGGTATTTTCGTGGCTGGTTTTTTGGCAGTCAAAACACGCATATCCCAGCTATCGAGTGATATAACTTGGAAACATATTATTGGTGCAGGCTTTTTAGGTGGTATCGGGTTTACCATGTCGATCTTTATTACTTTACTGGCATTCGATAAAGCGGATGTCATCCAAAGTACCAAGATCAGTATTCTGCTTAGTTCGTTATTGGCCGGCATCACAGGATTTCTGATCTTGAACATACGGCCATTTGACAAGGCTAATTAACTCATCAGGCGTGTCGACAAACAAGGAGACTTCATGAATATCAGCAAACATATGAAACGTCAGGTTGTTTCCATTCCTGTAACAGCGACCATCCGCGAAGCCGCCGCGATCATTGTCAAAAAGCACATTGGCCTTTTGCCGGTGGTGGATAAAAATAATAAACTGGTCGGTGTGGTTAGCTTGCGTGATCTTCTTAACCTGGAATTACCCGATTTCGTGCAATTTATCGAAGATGTTGACTTCGTCCATGATTTTGGGGCAGTAGAGACCACTCGCCCTGCGGCGAAGACGTTGGCTAAGTCTGTGAAGTCGCTGATAAAAGAAGCGGTCACTGTGGATGAAGAGTGCGGTTTACTACGTGCCTATGCCTTGATGTTGCAACATAACCTGCACGATATACCGGTCGTTTCCCAGGATGGCACTTTGGTTGGGGTGGCCTCTCGCGTGGATATTGGCTCAGCCATCCTCTCTGCATGGGAGAAGGTGGATTGAGATGGTGGCTCCCGTATTCGCGGGTTTGATCTTCGTTGTCAGCCTTGCATTGATCTTTATTGAGAAGATCAATCGCACCATCATTGCTTTTGCCGGGGCCATGTTGATGATCACATTGGGGCAGGTCCTCCATTTTTATGATATGAAGTCTGCCATCGAAGCCATAGACTTTGAGACGCTTGGCTTGTTGATGGGCATGATGATCATTGTAGCCATGCTTGAGCCAACGGGTTTCTTTCAGTATCTGGCCGTGTTGGCCGCGCGCGCATCCAAGGGGAAGCCCATGCGGTTGTTCATATTGCTTGGAAGTGTAACAACCCTCCTTTCGATGTTCCTCGATAATGTGACAACAGTTGTATTGATCGCGCCTGTGACTTTGCTTATCAGTGAAATTTTAGGCGTGAGCGCCATTCCCTATCTTGTGGCAGAAGCGATCCTGTCCAATACTGGCGGCGTAGCAACTTTGGTGGGCGACCCGCCCAATGTTTTGATCGGCTCTGCGGCTGGCTTTTCGTTCAATGATTTTCTTATCCATTCTCTGCCAGTTGTCGCAGTGGTGTGGGCAGGAGCGTTGTTCTTATTGCGCTATTTATTCAAAAAGGAATTGTCGAAACGTCCGCGCAGTGTGCGGGCGGTGATGAGACTGAACCCAGCGCAATCGCTCAATGAACCTGAAACTGCAAAAAAACTCTTGATCGTGTTGGGAGCGGCGATCTTGTTTTTCTTTGTGCATCATCTTTTGCAAATTGAACCCGCTTTTGTGGCACTGGGGGCCGCCGCTGTTGCCCTATTATTAGTACAGCCAGATATGCATGAAACGCTTCGAAAGGTGGAATGGAATGTGCTTGTCTTCTTCGGAGCGCTCTTTGTAATGGTTGGCGGGTTGGAAAAAGCCGGGGTCTTTGAATCAATTGTCGGGTTGTTTCGAGGCGCATCCAATGTCAACCCGGTGTTGTTTGGCGTAGCCATGATTTGGATGGTGGCGATCCTTTCGGCGGTCGTGGATAACATCCCGATCACGATTGCTTTAATTCCCATCATTCAAGGCTTGGGCGAAACGGGAGTCAATATTGCGCCGTTGTGGTGGGCGCTGGCGTTCGGTGCGGGCTTTGGTGGTAACGGCACGATCATTGGTTCGACTGCCAATATTATTGTTGTGACCCTCTCTGAAAAAACACGCAAGCCCATCACTGCAAAGTTATGGATGCAACGTGGCCTGCCTGTAATGCTTTTGGCTTGTACAATTGCCAGTATCCTGTATACTATCCTATATAATTGGTTTTAATTTGGAGGATGTATGGATGTTCCGGGGATCAAATTGTTAATGCTTGCTGTTGTTCAGGAGCAGGACCGCGATGACGCAACCCGCTCACTGGAGAAGTTAAACCTGCCTGTGGTGTATCTTTTCAGCGCAGGTGGATTTCTCGGCCGTCGTAACGCGACTCTGTTGATCGGTCTGCGTGATGGGAAAGAAGAGATGGCAATTCGGGTTTTGCAGGAAACATGTAAACAGCATATCGAGTATCTGACCATGCCCTTGGACGGTTCGCCTCTTCCCATGCCGACGCCTGTTCCTGTTACTGTGGGTGGAGCTACCATTTTTGCCTTGCCTGTGGAACACTTTGAAGAATTCTAACGTGGAGCCTATACCATGAAAATGATCGTCCTTATTCTGAAAGACCATGACGCTGATGAAGTCACACAGACGTTGACATCCGAACAATATCGCGTAACGCGTGTTGCATCCACAGGTGGATTCATGCGGAGCGGTATTGTTACGCTTTTGTTGGGCGTGGTGGATGAACGCTTGGAAACCTGCCTTGAATTGATCCGTGCGAAACTGCCTGCATTGCCTTCGGGCGAAAAACGCGCCACACTCTTTGTTGTCCCTGTGGAACGTTTCGAACAAGTGTAATAGTTTCTTTACATCGCTAAGACACGGACATACTGAGAAATGAAACTCTCTGTGTCTCCGTGTCTTAGTGGTTAAATCATTATTGATGAGGTGCTTATGAACAAAAATTTCCGTTTTATTGTTTCTCTTTTGGTTTTAACAGCGACTGCTCTTGCCTGCGCCCTGCCTATTGGAACAGGTGATAGCGAACCGACAACCGATCAAGTGGCGACCATTGTAGCGGGTACGTTGCAGGCGCTCACCCCGGTTTCTTCCACGGTTGTGCCTGACGCACCAAGTGCCACCCCTGCACCCGCTGGGATATTGCCTCGCAGTTTATATTACATCGGCTCCGATGGTTCCGGGCTGGCGCAGGTCTTTCGTGTGGAGCGGGATGGTGTGACAACGCGCCAGATCACATTCGAACCGAGTAATGTCAGTTCGTTTGATGTCTCGCCTATCGATGGCAGTATGGCTTACGTAGCGAACAATCAGCTTCTGTCCATCAATGCGGATGGCTCCGGCCGCAGTCTGTTGGTGGATGGAGGCGTGGTAGACCCGAACAATCAGATGTCCACCAGCATTAGTAATCCTGTATTCTCGCCCGATGGGTTGACCATTGCCTACGGTCTGCGTGGCTTGAACCTCTATTCCATCATTGGCGGTACACCAACGACCGTCCTGCCGCAACAAGTGGACGCATCCACAGGGATGACACGTGAAATGTATGTGCCGAAGAACTATTCACCCGATGGCACAAAGATTCTCATTACAGTTGCCATCCCTAATAGTGATGGTATCTCTTCCGGTATTTATGTCCCTGCTACAAACTCGTTGGTCCGTATCAGTGGCGAAGGGGCGATCTTCTGTTGCGCCAAACAGGGATGGACCCCCGATAGCGCCGCGTTATTCTCTGCCAACCCAAGTTTGGGTATGTTTGGCTCGGGTCTCTGGCGTGTGGATGCTGTAACTGGTGCGATCACCACTCTGATTCCCAGCGATGCTGGAAGCGGCGCGTACAACCTGCCCGATGAACCCTACCTCGCACCTGATGGTCAGTTGTATTATTTCTTTTCTGCCGCACCCTCACCCGATGGCTTTATCAACCGTGCCCCGTTGCAAATCGTCCGCTCGGCGCCCGATGGTGTAACCGGGAGAACTGTTCTCAACCCCGAAGGCCTACAACTGATCAACGAAGTGCTCTGGGCACCAGATGCCAGCTTCGTCATCATTGTCTTCGCGCCCATGCAGGATGTGTACGTGGGTGGGCAGGCAGAAGTCACGTATTATGATGGTCGCCCGCCAGTGATACTCACAACCTATGCACAAGATCTAAAGTGGGGCCCATGAACAAACTCTTTGGCGGTATCGAAGGTGGCGGTACCAAGTTCAACTGTGTGGTGGGAACCTCGCCCGATGATATTCGCCGCGAAGCCCGAATTCCCACAACCACTCCTGAAGAAACATTGGGACAAGCCGTCTCCTTCTTCAAACAAGCAGAAGCAGACTTTGGCCGACTCTCCGCTTTGGGCGTTGCTACGTTCGGTCCGGTCGACCCGGAGCCTGCTTCGCCAACCTATGGCTTTGTCCTCCCGACGCCCAAACCCGGCTGGTCGAACGCGAATGTGTTGGGCATGTTGAGATCGAACTTTGATATTCCCATTGCCTTTGATCTGGACGTAAACGGCTCAGCAATGGGCGAATGGACGTGGGGAGCAGGGCAGGGACTCGACACATTCATCTATATCACGGTCGGCACTGGCATCGGCGGCGGTGTGGTTGCGAATGGAAAACTCCTGCATGGATTGCTCTGCCCCGAAATGGGACACATCATGATCCCGCACAATAGAGAACGTGACCCGTTCGAAGGTGCATGTCCATTTCACAAGGATTGTTTCGAAGGGTTGGCATCTGGTCCCGCATTGGAAAAACGTTGGGGCCAGAAGGCAGAGACACTTCCGCTCGATCATCCCGCCTGGGAATTGGAAGCGCATTACGTGGCATTGGCACTCGCGAACTTCGTCACGACCCTTTCGCCACAACGTATCATCATCGGCGGCGGCGTGGGTGGGCGGGAAGAACTTCTCCCATTGATCCGCAAGAATGTGCAAATGATCCTGAACGGGTATGTTCAATCGCCAGCGATTACAAAGAACATTGACCAGTATATTGTCCCGCCCGGTCTTGGTAGCCGTGCCGGCATGTTGGGGGCAATTGCATTAGCAGAAAAAGCAATAACGTAAGGGCGGGGTCTCCCCGCCCTTTGTTATCGGCGGAATGCTCTTATTTCCCCAACAAATACCTATCAAAGAACCCGATCACCTGCCGGGTATATTTCTCCTCATACGTCCCATACATCCCCAAATGACCGACGCCCTCCTCCAGCCAAAGCTGACGTGGTTCACTCGCCGCATCAAATAACCGTTGCGCTGAATCGAGTGGAACCATGGAATCGGCCAGGCCTTGAATGAGAAAAATCGGGCGCGGACTGATCTTCCCGATTTCATCCACCGGCCGAACCCTATCAAAGCCTACATCAATCGCTCTTTCAGCGAAAAAGCGGATCAATGGTCGCATGGGCGGGAGTGTGACCCGTAAATTCATTTCATCTTCCAATGCCGCAAAGGGACTATCTGCTACGAGCGCCTCGATCTGCGGATATTGGGCCGTCGCGCGGACCATCGTCACCGCGCCCATCGAACCGCCCCACGCGCCGATGTGTTCCACGCCCGGTTGAGAAAGCGCAAAATCCAGCGCGGCTTTGGTATCGATGACTTCATAATATCCAAGCGAGGAAAAATCCCCTTCACTTTGGCCGTGGGCGCGGAAATCCCATGCGAGCACACCATATCCCTTTTGGGCAAACAACAAAAAGTACTCTTCAGAGCGTCTATCGCCGTATCCGTGTGCCACAAGGATGACCGCTCCGTTTTGCGGGGGCGTATACCAAGCCGCCAGCTTGACGTTATCTTCTGTGGTCAAAGTCACGTGCTGAGGGTACATTCCCTGTGCATTCAACAAGCCTTCCGATACAGCCTGCCGTGTTGGGTGTAGATAGTTCTGGGTTTGTTGGTAGCTGAACCACACCAAAGTCACTGCGAACATGACCAATAGTGAAACTACCGTCATGATGCCGAGACGAACCCAGTAATTGGCCTTCATACCTTACCCCAGCACAAAATTATCGATCAAGCGCGTCTTCCCGATAAATACCGCCATCGAGAGCAGTGCTTTGCCTTTGACCTCGGCCAACTCTTCCAACGTGTCGTAGTCGGCGCAGGAAACATATTGTGGTTCTGCCAACGGTTCGCTCGCCAACACCTCTTTCATCTTTCCCCTGATCTTTTCGGCATCACGCTCGCCGCCTTCATATAAACCCTTTGCCGCACTCAACGAGCGGAAGAGCACCGTGGCGGCCTTGCGTTGTTCGGGGTCAAGGTACACATTGCGGCTCGACATCGCCAAGCCATCCGCTTCACGGGCCGTGGGGCAGACCACAACCTCGAGCGGGAAGTTTAGGTCTCTCACCATCTGGCGGATAACTGCCACCTGTTGCGCGTCCTTTTGGCCGAAGTAAGCCTTATGCGGTTGAACTCCATTGAATAATTTGGCGACGATGGTTGTCACACCCTTGAAGTGGCCCGGCCTCATAGAGCCTTCCAGTGGACTTGTGATCGCATCTACCTCCACCCAGGTCTGATACCCCTTCGGATACATGATCTCCGCTGACGGTATCCACACCAGGTCTGTGTAGGGTTCGATCAGGCGTAAGTCGCGTTCGATATCACGCGGATACTTCGAGAGATCTTCCTTTGGCCCGAATTGGGTCGGGTTGACGAAGATAGAGACGGCAACATGGTCGCACTCTTCTCTTGCGCGGCGGATCAGAGAGAGATGCCCCTCGTGTAGAAACCCCATAGTTGGCACCAGACCAACCGTCCCTGAGAAAGAGAGGCGGGCGGAGCGTAGTTCATCCAAGGTTGAGACGTTTCGCATAGTCCATTCTCCAGTGTTGACAGATATAGAAAATATGTGCTAAACTCAAGTTCCAACTAATTCAAACAAGGAGAAAAAATGGCTTACGCACATACTAATTCAAAAGGTACTACCTACTACCTGCATTCCAACGGCAGGATGTTCTTCTTCTCGAAAGAGGTCAAAGAGAACGCGCTTGATGCTCTACCCGCTGGATACAACGTGGTCGAGATGAAAACGGGCATGCTCGTTCTGAAGAAGATCCAGGCTGAGGCTGAGAAGCCTGCTGAGGGTCAATCGTAATCAAAGTATAACCCTGTTCGTAATCCAGCCTGTTCGATGGCTGGACAAAAAATATGCGCTTTTAGATAAAAAAGGAGATTTGATATGACACTTAACACTGCATCTAAAAGAACCTGTAACCAGAAAGTGAGGGGATCATGCCAGCACTAAACCGTGTGCAACTGATCGGCCGTTTGGGTAAAGACCCCGAAAGCAAGTACACACCCACAGGTAAGAAGGTGGCCCATTTTAGCCTTGCTGTTTCTCAGCGCTGGAAGACTGGCGGCGAGATGAAGGAATATACCGAATGGGTCAACATCGAAGCGTGGGGACGGCTCGGAGAGGTCTGCCAGGAATACCTCAAGAAGGGAAGTCTGGTGTACCTCGAAGGCAGGCTCAAAACGGAGAAGTTCGAGGGCAAGGACGGCGACACGAAGTACTTCACCAAAGTGGTCGCGTTGACGCTCCAGTTCCTCGACAAGAGAGACAAAGATGAGCCGATGATGACCATCGAAGAGGATGCCGTGGATTACGAGGCGTAATTCCTTTTGGAGTCAGCCAGCTCGCTGGCGGTATATACGGGAGCAAGCTCCCGACTCCAAAAAGTACAATTGAATAAAAGGCGTCCCGTGCATATGCGCGGGACGCCTTTACTTTTTTAGAGCGGAAAACTATAGCGTAAACAACACAATGGCGATAAATGCCAGTACGATTCCCATTCCCTGCACTACAGAGATCTTTTCTTTCAGGAATATCCAGGCCAGCAAGACCGTGGACGCGGGGTACAGCGCACCTAGAACGGCGGCCACGTCGATGCGGCCGGTGTGGGTGGCGAGAACGTAAAAGGCGTTGCCCATAATGTCTATCACACCGTTGAGGATGCAGAACGTCCATGTTTCGCGCGGGGGCATGGCAGGTTGACGTGTGATGAGCGCGAAGAGTCCGAGTGCGATACAGCCTGCCAAGCGTGCGGCGGTCAATGGCCAGAAGAAGGCGTTGATCGTGGCCTTGTGGACGAGGATAAAGTAACAGCCAAAGAAAAGCCCTGAGAGTAGCGGCAGGCGTAGGTTGGAGATGGTGCGAAGTCCTCGAAGGGGAAAACGCCAGTTTGTGGAGTCCGTTTGGGAGATAAGCCAGACCGCGAGAAAGGCGAGTCCGAATCCGATCAGGGTGGCGAGGGAGGGGAGTCCCAGTGTGAAAATGCCGAAGAGGACAGGGATAAGCGCGGCGAATAACGCAGAGACGGGTGCGGATGTGGTCATTTGGCCTTCGGCGAGGGCGCGGTATAAAAAGATAAGCCCCGCCAGGCCGACGATGCTTGCAAGCGCGCTGATCAACAGGTCATTGATGGGGGGAATGGGTTCGCGCAAAATGATCGCGAGGAATAGAAATGGAACGAATCCCGCGATCTCGGCGAGATAGAGAACGCGGATCGCGCTGGTCTTTTTGGTTGCCAGCCCGCCGATGAAATCTGCCGTGCCCCATGATGTAGAGGAAAGCAGACCGTAGAGGAGGGAGATCAAGTTAGGTTTCCTTGTTAGAAGATAAAAATATCGCCCTGAGGATTGGGCTCAGGGCGATATGGGTTTCAAAGTTCTTGGAAGGCAATTTTACTTGTATCGATAGGTTTCCCACCAGTTTACCAGATACCCATAGATCACCTCGTCACCTTCAGAGAAACCTGCAACGGCGACTGCAATGCCTTCAGTAGGTTGTACATTGACGTAATTCGTCGCTCTTCCATAGCGGCCGCGGACGGTTTTCATGCTGATCTCTTTGATCTGTTTCGCTGTGTATGTCTTTTCGCCCATAAAGGATTCGAAGACAAGTTTGTTGGGTTTAACCGTGATCTGGTTGGTGCTGAACAAGGCAAATGCAATGAAGACTGCTCCGATCAGGCCGATGGCTATGCCAGCAAACTTTTCTTCCATGGTAATGGTTGCCCACGCGCCAACCAGACAGAGGGGAATTAACAAGAAGAATACGGAATACTGCGCGAAGAAATTTTTCCTAAAGACCTTTGTTTCTTTCGGCATCTGTGTTGATGTAAATGAAGGTCCGCCAAGATCGTTTGATGCTACTTGGTTATCTTTTATGCCTAAAAGGTCAGGGCGCTTTTGGCGTAGTATCTCAACAATGGCGGGGTATCCTTTTAATTGCGTGGAAACTTTTAGTGTTTCACCTTTGCTTGACACCAAAACTAAGTTGCGTTTTGCTCCGTTGGGTTTGATCTGAGCCATGTCGCCCCAGCGCATTTCCGAGCCGCCTAACATCTTCATAACGCGTATTCCTTTATCGCTGACTTCAATACCGGGTGGCAACGATAAAGTCGTGAGGCCAAATAATACACCTAATGCAAGAAGCGGTAGACCAGCGGAAAAGCTTTCAGATGCGACCAAGAGCCCTCCACAGCCAAAAACTATGACAAATAGGTACATCACAATACGCCAAACGATTGGATATTTGAATACGATTGGTTTTTGAATGCGAAGGATTGATGGTTTCGGTGTCTCGAACGTAACTTGTTCTCGTAGAGATGATTCTATTGGCTTTGCAGTTTGCTGTATGGGTGCTGACGCCGTAGCTTTTTTGGGCTGTGTTATCTCCTTCTGTTGCACTGGTGCTGGTGGAGGAGAGACAGGTTTGGGCTGAGCGACTGGCGGCGGAGGTTCCATCTGTGCGAGAAAACTCCCCATGGCCATACGGTCCAGTTTGAGTAACTCTTCGCGGGCAACCTTGTTGACCGGGTCTAATGAGAGTACACGATTGTAGATTTGTCGTTTGCGATCTGGTTCATCGACAAGACTCCCAAGTAACAGAGTCGCTTCCAGATCGTTGGGGTTGGCCATCAGCACCTGCCTGAGGTACTCCGTAGCCTGTTTTTTGTTGCCTTGCCTGGCGGCATCCATTGCGGCTTGTATGAGTTGATCCATTCTAAGATTCCCTTCTACGATGAATTACATATGTCAATGTGACATTTTGTTAACGCGTTGTCGTCTTTCTAAATTAAGGGATTGTTGTTTCCCTAATCATCACCCTTGTAATGACAAGATCGAGATCTAAACCCCTGTTCCAGGCTTATCCCCTGGACCATTTCAGAAGTGCTTATGCATTTCGATAGGCTTCCCACCAGTTGGTCAGCGAACCATAGATCGCCTCTTCGCCGTCCGTGAATCCCTGCACGCTGTAGTTTTTGCCATTGGCCGTGGTGATATTTACGTAATTCACAACACTGCCGTACCTTCTACGCACTGCCTGCAATCTAATATCGCGGATCTCTTTTGCACTGAATGATTTTTCTGTGAACAGCGATCCAATGGTCAATTTGTTCCCGGCTATCTTGACGCTATTGGTCTGGAAAAACGTGGCAAAGAACTGATAGATACATATAAGTGCCACGAGCATGCCGCCCAAAAAAGTTTTATTGTCGGCAGATGGGGCTGCTCCGGCGGATACGGCGAACAAGCATAATGGAATAATAAATATGAGGATGCCATATTGCATGAAAAAGCTTTTTCTGAAATTCCTTGTGCCTTTGAATGCAGGGGCAGACCATGTTGCTGCTCTTGCACCATTGTCATAACTTGCTCCATCGTCAGTGCTGGCGCTGACTTGTGCTTGTGGTCGTGGTGCCATGCCGAATAGATCGGGGCGTTTCTGCCGCAGGGTTTCCACGATTTGCGAATACCCAGTCACTTGAGAGGAAACATACACCATTTGTTTGTTTCGTTTGGTCAGTTCCATCCTGCTCTTCATGGTATTCGATTTCATCTTGACGATCTCATCCCATTTGGCTTCACCGCTTGAGAACAAGCCCGAAGTGCGAATGCCTGTGCTGGTCATTTCCACGGTTGGTAGAACGAACATGATGACGATCAAAAATAAGGCTGAGATGCCAATGAAGGACATGCCAACGCTGAACTCACGGCTGAAGAGCATCAACAAACCGATAGCCCCGAAAAGTGCTGTGGCAATGTACATGAAAACACGCCAGACGAGCGAATATTGGAATACCTGTGGTTTTTCGTTTCCCTGTTTCTTTTGGGATTTTCTTGGAGCAGGCGTTTGCGGTGGGGCCTTTGTTTGGGGAGGTGCTTGTTTAACTGGTTCAGGTTCGAATGCTGATGGATCGTATGAATAGTAGGATGAAGATTTTTCAGGCTCGTATGATTCTGTTGAAACAGGAGCAGACCCATCTTGAGTCAGACCGAAGGTGTCTGCTGGGTATCCCATCTCGGCGCGGTCCATATCCTCCAACTCTTCACGCGCCACCATGTTGACCGGGTCCAGTGTGAGCACGCGCTTCAGGCACTGACGTTTGCGTTGAGGATCGTCGACAACTGCGGCCAATACCAGCCACGCATCCACATCGTTTGGATTGGCGTTCAAGACTTGCTTAAGAAAAGCCAAGGCCTTGGCGTTATCTCCCTGTTTGGCGGCTTCGATTGCAGATTGAACGAACTGGTGCATAGGGCTCCTGTATTGGTCTCACTTTACCAGAGCCGCCGCATAGCTGACAAGTTACTTAAATCACAACTTCCTTGCAGACCTTGCACGATCAAGAACTTTTTGCGCGTTCTTGAGGAGCGGCATGTCGATCATTTTGCCATCGAGCGCGTATGCACCCTTGCCTTCTTTTTGACTGGCTTCAAATGACTCGACAATTCTTCTTGCGTAGGCAACCGCTTCATCGGATGGAGTGAACGCCTCTTGCGTACCCTGAACCTGATTCGGGTGAATGATCTGTTTCCCGCTGAAACCGAATCCTGCTCCCTGCTCCGCCTCAGCGCGGAGACCTT
Source organism: Candidatus Defluviilinea proxima (assembly GCA_016721115.1). Lineage (NCBI taxonomy): Bacteria > Bacillati > Chloroflexota > Anaerolineae > Anaerolineales > Candidatus Villigracilaceae > Candidatus Defluviilinea > Candidatus Defluviilinea proxima. Next base: position 455,324 of record JADKIW010000001.1, on the reverse strand, counting down.
CGGCATCCTTGAAATCAATGTAAACCATGTCGATGGCTTGCAGATCGTTCGCCGCACAGGCAGTGACAATAGCCTGCCGTGCATAGAGCACCTCGGTCGCTTCCTTCGTGCGGATCGCGCCGATCGACGCGGCATAATCCTCCGCGCCAAAAATGATGGCTTCGAGACGTTTGTCTGCGCTCGCGATTTCTCGCAGATTCAAAATTCCCTTGGCGGTCTCCACTCCGATCAACAAACGGATACTCCCGAGATTCAACTTGTTCGAGAGTTCATACGATTCGATCTGCTCGCTGACCCATTTCACCTGTTCTGCCGTTTCGATCTTCGGCACGACAATGGAATCAGGCTGTGCCGCCAACGCGGACGCCAGATCATCCTTCTCGAATCCTGACCCGATGCTGTTGATGCGGATGCATCGCTCCGAGTCGCCGAAGTTCAATTCCTTCATCGCCTGTGCAATGACCTGGCGAGCCTCCGCCTTTTTGCTGAGAGCGGTTCCATCTTCCATATCCATGCAAATAGAGTCCACACCAAGCGTGGTTGATTTTTCGATCTTGCGCCGGTCATCGCCGGGGATGTACAGTAGTGCGCGTCGTGAATGCATAAAACTACTTCCCTTTTTCAGCCATCTTTTCATCAAGAGAATGAAGTATTTGATTCCCACTATCCAGTGCCCATTTCACAGCTTGGTCATCTACTTTTGCTCCATGTACTGCTGAATTTAGCATTACAACCATATCTGAAAGTACGGAGTATTCTGAACCGGTGAGAATATTATTCTCCATCAAAATTCTTGATAGTGTTCCAACACCAGTTCGATGTGAATTGATGTTATGTGATTTTGCTATCTCAATAAGTCGCTTTTCGATTTCAATTCTTAATCCTGCGAGGGCAAGATTTGGATCTTCAAATGCGATTTCCTCATAAACAGGCTTTTTCGTGCCTTTTTTCCGATTGGCGCTCTTAATTGTTGATGGCTTAATAAGCCCAGCCTTTTTAGCTGAGTCAGTTACCTTTTCTAACTCTTGATATTCGACCTTAACGCCTCCGGGTAACTCGATAGCTCTGAATAAGGAACCAAGCCAGGGGATAATTGCAATGACAAGTAAAGCCACTGTGATTAAGTCTATTGTTAGGTCTGGCCAAACAATGTGTACTATAACTAAAACAATTGCAATAATTGAAATTACAAATTGAATGGGTTTAGCTTTCATATTTCATCCTTATTAAGAAACATCGCCGTTCTCTCGAACTCGACCGTAATTGTACCTTCTGAACAGCATTGGGCCTTGGCTTGGCTTCGCGTATCTTGACGATCTCACTCTTGGTGTATATCGCATCCCCATGAAATATTGAACATCAACTGCACATCCTGCGATTTTTGAGTTGGAATTCTGTGTCGGTGGTGATGAAGTCGAAACGATTGCACTTGTCGTTGATCCAATTATCGGCGGCTTGCGTGCCGCCATCTTCGAGCCACATGGCGTTGGCCGAGCGGACGTTGAAGTAGATCTCGGCGAGTAGCCCGCCATTGCCGGGGAAGATGGTGACGTGTGTGACCTGATATTCCGTGATGATGCCGCTTGCGATGAAGCCGTCCATGGTTTTGGTGAAGATGGCATTGGCGACGGGTTCAAGGGAGAAGGCTTGAGTTTCGGTTTGCAGGATCGCGCCAAAAATGAGCGGGTCTTGTGTTGGCGCAGGGATGGGAGTTTCAGTCGGAACTTCGGTCGGTGTTGCAGTGGGTGTTTCTGTCGGTATGCTGGTTGCGGTGGGAGGTGGGAGAGTGGTAGTCGGTGCAACGGGCTGTGATTTGGAGCAAGCAGAGAGGAGAATGACGAACACAAGTAGAAGAAGTTTTGTGCGATAGATGTTCATATAGCGAGGTGTTTTCCTTGACTATTGATTTAGCAGGTTGAGTAATTCCTGCTCTCTTTCGGACCTTAATCCTGCACGCCATTCATGATCTGCAGGACGTGTATTCGCCCATGCGAGCGTATCGCGCACGGTATCTTCCAATGGCCGAAACTTTAGGCCTGCTTTGATCCCCTTTGATACGTTCATGCGTGAGAACCCCTGACTCTCTTCATTGTTTGGAATCCACACGGGCATGTCGCTCCACTCGGCGACGTTGTTCTGTTTCAAAAACTCAACGGAAGCCCACTTGAAGTTCGCATCGCTTCCACTGATTTGTTTGCATGTTTCAAGCATCGCGCCCAAGGTCAATTCGTACTCGGGGCCTGTTGCGTTGTAGATGCCTGTGGCTTCTGTTTCGATCAACTTGATGACGAAATCAGATAAATCGCGCACATCAATGATCTGCACAGGTACATCAGGTTTTTCAGGCGCGAGCACATCTCTGCCTTTGGCAATTCGCACAGGCCAATAGGTAAAGCGGTCGCTTATATCATTCGGACCCACAACAAGCCCAGGGCGCACGACCAATCCACGGTCACCATACATGTCAAACACTAACTTTTCGCACAACGCTTTGAGTGGACCATAGGTCTCGCCAGTGATCTCCTCGACAGTTTCATCTTCCAATTTACCAACAGGATCGGATTCATCGATGCCGATCTTGCTCAAAATGGAATCAGGATATACCGAAATGGATGAGATGAACACATAACGCCCCACGCTTCGCTCTAAGCCGACAGCTGATTCGTGGACGATGCGCGGAACATACCCGCAAGTATCGATGACGGCATCCCATGCACGGTCGGAAAGTTTGTCAATGTCATGTTCGCGGTCGCCGAGAATGACTTCGATGTTGGGAAACAGGTTCGGGTTCGATTTGCCGCGATTGAATAGCGTGATTTGGTGTCCGCGTGCAAGAGCAGAGTTTACGATGTGACGTCCAAGAAAGCGCGTGCCACCTAAAACAAGGATATTCATTGTTTGACTCGGGTGAGTTTCGCTTCGGTGGCTTTGGCCTCTTCGCCTTCGGGGGTGATGTTGTAGGCAGTGATGGTGAGATGATCTTTATCCAGCAGTTCCACTTCGGTGCGCCAGCCCCAGTCCGGCCCGCCGGTGGGATCGGGATAAGCGCCCAGGACAACGAATCCATTTTCGCGGGCCGAGCCAATGCAGAACATGATGCCGGTGTTGTTGTGGAATGAATCCACCCAACTGGTTTCGTATTGTTCGAGGGTGGTGTTGTATCCGAAGGTGAACATGCCGTGTTGCGCTTCGCCATCAATGGCAGATTGATACAGGAACAGCGCAAAGCGTCCGTCGAGGACGAGTTGGATGGTGCCGACGAGCGGCGCTTCACCCGCGAGCTTATCTGGCTCCAGCCAGAGTTTGGATGTGCCGGTCCAGCCGCCTGCAAGTTGGGCGAGGAAATGATGGGGGGTGGATGATTGAGGGAAAGTCATGGTTGATCCTCATGTGTGGGATATGTTGGAAAGATAAAACGCCCGTTACGGGTAAGTAGTGTTTCCATGTGGCGAGTGTAGCATAAAACAGCCCGTACAAAATCAAACTGTACTTACTTTAGAGATTGAGACGATAACCTCTGCTCTCGCCGCCGTCCTCGGCGCCGAGGACGGCGGCGAGAGCAATTTTAGGATGGATACTTACTTTAGAGACTGGGACGATAACCACGGAAAAAGTTCGGACTCTGTGTAGGCCCGTCCGCTAATGTCATGGTCGCCATCTGGGTATATAGTAAATTGGACATTGCCTCCGCAGGTTTTCAACGCGTCGACCAGCCCCTGTTCCGCTGATATCGGCACGATGGAATCTAACGCTCCATGGAAAGCCCAAATAGGGACATTCTTCAAGTCACATAGATTGTCTGGAACTCGAAAGCCTGATGTGTCACCGATGAAGCCCATCACGGGTACCAGTGCGGCAAAGCGACCGGGGTGACGTAGTCCATATTCCCAGGTCCCGTTTGCACCGAGGCTGACGCCCGTCAGATAGACGCGCTTTGGGTCCACCATGTAGGTGGATTGGATTTCATCAAGCAAAGTGAAAACTGACTCTTCTACTTTTTCACGCGTCCAATAACTTTCTGCGTTTGTATCATTCAACTGTGGGGAGAGAACAATGGCAGGAAAGTCAGGCGTGAACTCGAGAATTTGTGGCAAAGCCTCAAGCTTGAGGTATTCTATTTTCGTGCCGCGCGTCCCTGAGCCGTGCAGGAAGAGGATCAACGGCCATTGTTTTTGAGGGTCCTTCCCGTATTCTGCAGGCAGGAAGAGTAAATAGCTCCGCCCCGCCTTCTCGGAAGTAAATGGATGTTGTCCCGTAGTGAAATTGGATGTTGTAGGCGTGGGGCTCTCCACAAGTTCAGGCGTTGGGATGGGTGCCGAAGTTGCCGTGGGCTCAATAATCAAAGCAGGTGCGGGAGATGATGTGCTTTGTGGTGTTGGGGTGGGGGATGTACATCCAATCAGGATGCTGATAAATAATGGAAGAACAATGAGCTGTAAGAGTTTTTTCAAGATCGTCCTTTTCTGGTTTCCATGTATTTATGGAATTGTGTAATGAGTTGTTTGAATTCAGGGAAATGCGTCAAGAGTTTAGCATAATTTGTCACGGAGACACAGAAAATTGTTTATGATGAACTGAGCATGTATTGATTAGTATGTCTTATTCCAGTATCTAAAACTCTAAACAAAGTGTTTGAAAAAACACATCTATCCTTAGATACTTACTTCGTTTGTATCTTGGACCATTGCAACGCCATCTGGATACTAGGAAGCAATTGGTCTATGACTGCCTGCGAAGCATTTTCCCTGAGGTGCATGGTATCGTAAAATCCATCTTCTTTCATGCTTGTAATGGGTTGGTAGGTAATTAGATCAATGAACCAGACGTTCTTATGTGAGCTTTTCAATCGATTCACGAGATCAGTCAATAATTTTTGACATTGATAAAAGCGATCATCGGTTAAGATTATTTTCTGTAAAACGGCTTCGTTGAGTGGGCTTTGGTACAATACAACACCGATATGATTTTGTTCAGCGGTGGATACCAACTGTTCCAACAGGTCTACTCCCTGTCTATCTAGCTCGGTACAAAAATTTCCAGCGCCGGAATATTTGTAATCTTTCAAATCCGATTGCAGGGTAGTGCGATATTCCTCCGGGGTGACGGGTTTCCTTATGCCGAAACCATCTGCCTGAAAGGTTATTGCTTGTACTTTGGGTGTCAAAAACGGATGTGCTATTAAGTATAAAGAGTCCGAAACCGATTGGATTGACATAGTATCTTCACCGTATGCGAAAAGAACCTCTTTTTGCTGAGACAAAGATAGATACGGTAGCGCTACAAGAGGTTGTTTTGCGAAGGTTTTTTGTGCTGCTGTTGCCGTGTTTAACCCGGAAGGAATGTAGGCGGCAAGATCAATGACCAAGACTTGTGGTGACCGCTGTCCTTCTTTTTTCTTGCTTAGAATATATTTTAGTTGCCAAAAATAATCAAATAAGGTCGCGCTTTCTACAGAAAAATTGAAGGCGTTGTAACCTGTTTTCTGGTAGATATATTCAGGTGCAAACGTAAAAGCGCGCGATGAGCCGAGAATGATAATTTGCGGGTCGTAGTTGGTTTTTTCATATAAGGCAGTTTTGATATTGCGAGCACGGATGTCTAAAAACAAATATCTTTGCACAGAGAAACGATCATGCGGATTGGCATAGTAAGTCATTGAGAATGAAATGAATAAGATTGAGGTAAAACCGATTAACCAGAACCGAGTTGTTTTTATAGAGAAGTTATGTGTCTTCAGACTTGAATCCAAAACAAGCATCAGCAGAATTAATAAAACTGTACCGAGGTAAACTCGATTGAACAATGCCGTGAAATCTATCCATCCTATACGCGATAGATCTTTTCCAAAAAACGTGGTTACCAAGAGATTTTCGATTACTACGCTGGCCGCCACAACCCAATATATCTTTTTCTTGTTCATTGTGTTATTTCTCCACTGCTAATATTTTCTTGGTACTTTAGAATTGGGCGTAGAGGAAATCGAACCCGTGCTGAATTGCCAGCAAAGCGAGCGCGGTCAGCAGTCCCCAGGTTAACATTTGCCACCAAGTAAATCTGTGGTCATCTGCGAGTAACGTGGCGGCTTCAGAGTAACCGGAAAAGGCTAATGGTATAGCTGCGAGAAGCACGAGGGTCGCGTTATGCTGCCAGAGTTGGTAAAGCAAATCAGGGCTTCCCAGACCGTGCATACCACTTAGCCCAGCTAGTAAGTGGCGGAAATATGCCCAACTGGGACTCATGAACAGCGCCCAACCAAACAAGAGGCTGATAAGCAGAACTGAGCGACTGAGCCAGTTTGGAACTTTAATCTGACTTTGTTTCCATCTTACATTTAAGTTGAGTAGCACTCCATGGTATATACCCCATAGCAAGTAACCCCAACCTGCGCCATGCCATATACCAATCAACGCCATGGTCGTCAAGTTTGTAGCATACTGAGCCCATTCGCGATGGGTTGGACCCCATTTTTTTAGAAGTAAGCGACTGATAGGCGAAAACAAATAATAACGAAACCAAGTTGAAAGGGAAATGTGCCAGCGTTTCCAGAATTCAGAAATATCCTGAGCTAGGTATGGACTGTTAAAGTTCGCTGGTAGCTTGATTCCGAATAGACTGCTGACGCCCAGCGCCATATCTGTATAACCTGAGAAGTCAAAATATAATTGGGCTGTGTAAGTGATCAGGATATACAATGCTGGGATTACACCAGGAAAATTTCCTGGTGTATTGATGTTTGATGTCAGTAGTAAACCAAGTTGATCGGCGATTAACACTTTTTTAACCAAACCATAGGACAGTTGAACCAACCCCGCGGTGGCCTGCTCTTGTTCGAGGTGCTCCGGTAAATTGGAAAATTGCACGGTAATCTCTTTGTAACTGCTGATCGGACCGGCGCTAATTTGGGGGAAGTAGAACGAGAAGGTTAGGAATGACCAGACTTCACTCGCAGCAGGATAACGCCCAGCTTTTACATCCAGCAGGTAACCTATATGCCTGAAAACATAAAATGAAATTCCCAGAGGCAACCCTAATTGTAATAGTGGTGCGATAAGCCCGAAACCGGCTGCGTGCATTAATTGATTAAAAGTCGTTATACCAAAATCTAGATACTTAAAAACGAATAGTGCTCCTAGGTTGAGAATAACCCCGGGCAGGTACCAGCCTTTTTGTCCGGATAGGTAGGTTAGGAGCGAAATGGCAAACAATAGTAGTCCAAATTCCCAACCGGCGGCAGTATAAAAAAGCAAGCTGATAACCAGTAGGAACAATAGCTTGTTGCGGGATGACTTGAAGAGCCGATAATATAGCAGCAACGTCAAAGGTAAAAAGATCAGGATAAAAAGATGACTGGCAAAAAACATTAGGCTTGCTCCAGATACTCACGGTTTTTCAACGCCCCATCTATTGTATGAGGTGGAATAATAGTCATAGGATGCGCCGAGTCTAGCATAGTTTTTGTGTCTGGTATGCGAAGATATGATAAATATGCTATCTTGTTGAGAAAAATAATGATAGCCATGTGAAACTTGCGTTATTTGTTGTTAAGATATTGCTTTGACTTGATGGACACGCCTCTACAAAAACACTGTGTTACTTTAAAACACTTAAGATATCGTTCGATCTCCTCATACATCGCCTTGCAATAATACGATGGCCTTCGCACATGGCATAGAATAGTTTAAAACAAAACGGACGGGATGTCCCGTCCGTTTGAGAAATGTTGTATTTGCTAAGGGGCAGGAGTGGGTTCTTGAAGGTTTATAACGGGCATTGAATCGCCGTCGCTGATGATCCATTTGCTATTGTCCTTGAGTTCCTGCGCGATCAGCACTTGGATGTATTGTTCACCAAGAGCCCCTTTATCTTCCAATTCTTGAAGTATGATCCGCAAGGCTTCGGCTTGGGCTTCTGCTAGTTTTGTGGTTTGATAGGCTTCCCCTTCCGCTTGCTTCTGTGCTGTGTAGAACTGACTGTCTGCCAGAGTCCGTTGTTGATCGGCCTCGGCCGCCGCCTGTTCTTGCAGTTGTTCGGCTACCATCCTGTTCTTGATCGCTCCTACCACTTCGGCAGGCGGCGCGGCGTTCTGAATTTGAACAAGGATGAATTCAACGCCATATTGTTGTTGTTTCTCTTTCAGGATGGACATGACCTCTGCGTTGATCTCTGCGCGACTGTGCATCACCTCGTCCATGTGGCGGGTGTTGACCACATCTCTGAGCGTGCCCTGCACATAGCCTGCGACGATCGCGTCCGGGTCCCACACTTCAAGTTGATATCGTACAGGGTCAATGACTTTATAGGTGTAGAGAAGGGACACATCCATCGTGACATCATCAGCGGTCATCGCGGCCAGGCTGTCAATTGTCCCTGAGCGTTCGATGACGTTTACGATAATCACTGTATCTACAAAGGGGATTTGACCGTGCCATCCGGGTTCATCTACATTAATAAACTTTCCGCCCCTCAAGTGGAGTCCCCTCTCGTAGGGACGGATCTTATACACCGCCGCTCGGGCCAGCGAAAAGAGAATTCCCGCAACGACGATGACAACCAGAATGGTCAGCGCATTTTTTGTTATCCTGTCCAAGCATCCCTGCGCCAGATTGGGATGTTCGGGCTTTAGGTCGGTTTGGGCATTTTGTGACATGATAGTTCTCCATTTGGAACCGCAGATAGATTCGGAGCACAGCGCGAGAAAGAATACGCCCATATTCCACCCGTTTTATTGCATGTACTTGGATCATATCGGCCGTTCGATATAATACCCACGATCACAAATTGTGTTCTTGCATCTTCGAAAAAGCGCAAGTTGTGATCACACTGAGTATAGTTTACTCAATATCACTATATAGAATTTTTTTTGTGATGTCAACTAGCACTTGTCACGAATAGGTTACAACTCGCTCGGATTAAAACAAAACGGACGGGATATCCCGTCCGTTTGTGATTAGGGGCCGACCAGGTTGGCCGCCCAGATGAAAATGTATAACAAAAAGGGTGGGGCGAAGGATAAGCCTGAGAGCACACCTGCAAGAACATTCTTGCGTTTGGCGAATGCGATCCACGCGATAATGACAAGGACCAGCGGAATGATGGGGTACGACCAGACCGCGATGACGAAGGCCCATGCTTGCGGGCTTTCGCCTGAGTCAAATGCCATGACGGAGAGTCCTGCCATGACTACCCAGATCAAAAGTGAGCCGAGGGCCAGAATTTGAGACACGATCATCCAGATGATGAGGCCGGTCCGTTTGGGTTGAGGGGTGGGAGAGTCGGTCATTGATGTTTCCTTTATTTCCGGTGGTTGATTGCGAAGGTATCGAAACCGCCAGGGTGAATTGCTATAGTATTTTCAAATTCGCCAGGCTGGCCGATAAGCGTTTGATGCCAACGCTGTTGAAGACCACATCCACGATCTCATCGTCATCTTGGATCTTGCTGTCGAGGATGATGCCTTCGCCCCAACTCGGGTGCTTGACACGAGTCCCAGCGCGGAACTTTGATTCGATAACAGAAGCAGTTGTCGGCTTGTTATGAAGCGCCCACTTTGATTCGGAGGATGATGTGCGGCTCGATCCAAATGAAGAGGATGGGGAGCGTCCAGTGCGCGTCTTTCCCACAAGCAGATCGGCAGGCACATCATCTAAAAAGCGTGAAGGATACGTCTCTTCGGCCATGCCACGTCCGCCACGTTGGATGGAACGCACGAGATAAAGTTTATCTTTCGCGCGTGTGATGCCGACGTAAAAGAGCCGCCTCTCTTCTTCCATTTGTTCTGGTTCATCGAACGAACGGCTGTGTGGCAGGATGCCGTCATCGAGCCCAACGATGAAGACCGCGCCGAACTCGAGTCCTTTTGCGGCGTGGAGCGTGAGAAGCGTAGGGACGTTGCCCTCGGCGATGGTGTCTTGATCGGAGATGAGCGCGATGTTCTCGAGAAATTCATCGAGCGTGCGCGTGGAATATTCCTCGGCGAGACGTTTGAGCTCAAGCACGTTCTCCCAACGATCTTCGCCCTCCTCGGAGTTGTCGTCGATGTATTCTTTGAAGTTGATATCGTTGACGATGCGATCGAAGAGTTCAGGGATGGTGAGCGTCTGTGCGGCGATACGCCACGTGGCAAGCATGCCACCCACATCGGCAAGTGATAGTGCTGCACGGCCTGTGAACGCAGGCCAGTACGAAGAGTCCGCGCCGCGTGCGAGATCGAGAAGCACATGGCCAGGTTGCAAGTTGTTTTGACGCGCGACCATATGTAATGTAGTGAGCGTCTTGTCACCGATGCCACGCGGTGGGACGTTGATGATGCGGTCAAGGCTGGCTTCATCGGCAGGGTTGTGGACGAGCCGCAGGAAGGCGATCACATCTTTGACTTCGCGGCGTCCATAGAAGCGTTGTGCGCCGACCAAACGATAGGGTAGGCGCGCTTGCAAGAATGCTTCTTCCAACAAACGTGACATGGCATTGGTGCGATACATCACTGCGCAGTCGCCCGGCTCATATTGACGGGATGCGACAAGTTGCGCGATGGTATCTACAACGAACGATGCCTCTGCATAATCATCGGGCGCTTCATAGAAGAAGACCTTATCGCCCGTGCCTCGGTCAGTGAAGAGTCGTTTTTGTTTGCGGTTGCGTGCTTTGTTGATCACACCCATCGCGGCGTCAAGGATGGTTTGCCGTGAACGATAATTCTGTTCAAGCAGAATTGTCGTTGCATCAGGGAAGTCCTGCTCAAACCGTTGGATGTTGCGCCAGTCCGCGCCGCGCCAGGCATAGATCGATTGATCGGGGTCGCCCACACAATAAATATTCTTATGATGCGAAGCAAGTTCCTTGACCAATGCGTATTGCGCAAGGTTCGTGTCCTGGAACTCGTCCACCAATACATGACGAAAACGTTGTGCGTATTTGTCTCGCACGGCAGGTAGTTCTTCCAACAAGCGCGCGGTATACACGAGAATATCATCGAAGTCCACCGCGTTGCTGGCGATCAGTCGCTTTTGATATTCGCCATACACACGCTTCACCACTTCATCTTTATACGTGGGGGTGGGATAATTATCTGCTCGAATGAGTTCATTCTTTGCGCGTGAGATCGCGGCGTGCACGCTCGCAGGCCGATACAACTTTTCGTTGATGTTCATCTCGCGGATCACGCTTTTGACGATGCGTTCTTGATCGTCCGAATCAAAGATCACAAAATTCGATTCGATGGGAAGATGCTCCGCTTCACGGCGCAAGATGCGCGCACAGATCGAATGGAACGTGCCGAGCATGATTCCCTCAATAGCCTGATCGGGAAGCAAACGTTTGACTCGTTCTTGCATTTCTTTCGCGGCCTTGTTTGTGAATGTGACAGCGAGAATCTGCCATGGGCGGACTCCCTCGACCGCAACAAGATATGCGATGCGTTGAGTCAATACGCGCGTCTTACCGGACCCCGGTCCTGCTACGACTAAAACAGGCCCATTCTCCGCTGTGACCGCGCTTTTTTGTTGCGTGTTGAGTTTATCTAGAAAGTCCATAGAGAAATAGAAAGTAGAGAGTAGTCTATCACAAACCTACTCTCTACTTTTCCTTGAATGAAGTGGTTTTTAAAGTTGTGATGTGCAGTGTGGGCAACGCGTGGCTTTGATCGAGATCGTGCTAAAGCATTGAGGACATTCTTTTGTTGTCGGTGCGGCAGGCGTCTCAACGGTAGCTGGCTTCTTTAACTTGTTTACAGCTCTTAAGACAAGGAAGATCACCAAAGCAACGATCAGGAAGTCAATCACCGTATTCAAGAAGAGACCGTAATTCACAGTAGCGGCACCGGCGGCTTTGGCAACTTCAAGTGATTCGTATGTTTTCCCATCCAGCGCAATGAACAGGTTGGTGAAGTCCACGCCTCCGAGCAATAGGCCGATAGGTGGCATCAAAACATCATTGACAAATGATGTAACGATCTTCCCAAATGCGCCGCCGATAATAACTGCCACGGCCAGATCAAGCACGTTACCGCGGATAATGAACTCCTTGAATTCCTTTAACATGGATGCCTCCAATGAAAAAATTTCGAACGAAGTTATTCTACCGTTGGGGGAGGGGGCTGTCAACAAAGCATATCTTCGATACGCTCATCAATATTTGCTTTAACAGTTTGTGTTTGAAGATTTTCCCCATTTCCTTAATACCCTACTGGAGTATTGCTTCCTGGCATACCGGGGTACTGTTTTTATAGGTTTAAACTTTAAAAACTTGTCCGTACGGCCCTATCGATGGAGAATGTAGGTATAATTTGTTTGCTTGGTACTTGGAACGAATTCTCTAATTACTCCACTACAAAAGGAATAATGAATAATGCCCGATTTCATCCTTGATGTGCAGGGGCTCGAAACGACTTTTAAAACACCGGATGGCACGGTGCATGCAGTGAACGGAGTTTCATTCGGATTGAAAGAAGGGGAAACACTGGGGGTGGTAGGTGAAAGCGGATGCGGTAAGAGCGTAACCATGCTTTCTGTTTTAGGTTTGGTGCAATCTCCTCCCGGAAAAGTGACTGCAGGGAAGGCTATTTTTGACGGGAAAGATTTGCTTCAAATGGGGAACGAAGAGATTCGTCACATACGTGGCGCACAGATCAGCATGGTTTTTCAAGACCCGATGACATCGCTTAACCCTGTGTTGACAATTGGTCGTCAATTGGAAGAACCGTTGATGTTGCATGTAGGAATGACCAAAAAACAGGCCAGTGACCGTGCTACAGAATTACTGGAGATGGTTGGTATTCCGAAAGCTCGGGAACGACTCGGTGATTATCCCCACCAATATTCAGGCGGTATGCGTCAACGCGTGATGATCGCGATGGCGTTATCTTGTAGCCCACAGATCTTGATCGCAGATGAACCGACCACTGCTTTGGATGTTACCATCCAGGCACAGATCACAGATCTGGTCAAACGTTTGCGCGAAGAACTAGGCATGGCGATCATCTGGATCACACATGACCTTGGCGTTGTCGCTGGTTTAGCCCAGCGCGTACTTGTTATGTACGGTGGCTTTATTATTGAAGAAGCGATGGTGAACGATCTTTATGCAAACCCATCGCATCCTTATACGATCGGTTTGCTGGGTAGCTTGCCTCGTGTGGATGGAACGGAGCGATCCAAGTTGTATTCCATTGAAGGTTTGCCGCCTGTTCTGATGCAGAAACCAACTGCTTGTCCGTTCGCTCCGCGTTGCCGCTGGGCGATGGAGCGTTGCTGGAAGGAAAATCCCGTGCTTGAAAATGTGTCGCCGGAACATCGTGTCGCTTGCTGGGTGGATACCAAGACAGGGAGAAACCGTTCATGAACGCAACAAATCACGATGTCATTCTTCATGTTGAAGAACTTGTCATGCACTTCCCGATCTACCGTGGTGTATTCCAGCGGCAGGTGGGTGCTGTTCACGCTGTAGATGGCGTTTCGTTCGATATAAAACGCGGTGAGACGCTTGGCCTTGTGGGCGAATCCGGTTGTGGTAAATCCACTACTGGCCGCACCATTCTTCAATTATATAAACCCACATCGGGTAAAGTTGTCTTTGAAGGCTCTGACCTGGTATCTCTCAAAAGTGAAGAGATGCGTTGGATGCGCCGTCAGATGCAGATGATCTTTCAGGACCCGTATGCAAGCCTAAATCCAAGAATGACCGTTGGTCAGATCGTTGGTGAACCTTTGATGGTTCATAACGCGGCCAAGGGCAAGGAATTGGATGATTACGTCGAGCATTTGCTTAATTTGGTTAAATTGAATCCTGCGTTTGCCAATCGTTACCCACATGAATTCTCCGGCGGACAACGTCAGCGTATTGGTGTGGCGCGCGCTTTGGCTCTTCAACCATCTCTCATTATTTGTGATGAACCCATTTCTGCTTTGGATGTGTCCATTCAGGCGCAAGTAGTTAACCTTCTTGAGGAATTGCAGGAAGAGTTCAATTTGACGTATCTGTTCATTGCCCATGATCTTTCGATGGTGCGTCATATCAGTAAGCGGGTTGCAGTGATGTATTTGGGTGTGTTGATGGAATTGGCTGATCGCGATGATTTGTATCGTGAGCCTTTGCATCCGTATACACAGGCGCTTCTTTCAGCGGTTCCCATTCCAGATCCACTTGCGGATGCAAGCCGGAAACGAATCATCCTCGAAGGCGATGTGCCTTCTCCGGTGAACCCGCCTTCTGGTTGCCGCTTCCGTACGCGTTGCCCCATTGCCGATAAGATCTGTGCTGAATCGCGCCCCGACTTTAGAGAAGTAAAACCAGGCCATTTTGTGGCCTGTCATATGGTTGCATAATACTTGTAAAGGAGGTGATGTTCCCCCAGAAATGTCATGTAAGTTGTCCACTGTGTCGTATTCAAAATAACTACTTTTGAGGAGAAGAAACAATGCGTAAAATTTTTGCTTTACTTAGCCTCCTGGTTGTCTTCAGCATGATGCTGGCCGCTTGCGGCAGCGCTGCTCCTGCGACCGAGGCCCCCGCCGCAACTGAAGATGTTGCCGCTCCTGTTGCTACCGAAGCTGTAGCGACTGAAGAAGCCGCCCCTTCAGGCCCCACCAGCCCGTACATTGGCTCCGGCCAGTTGGACGGTAATGGTATTCCTTCCGACTTCTTTTCAGATGTCCACATCCGCAAAGCGTTCAGCTATGCGTTCGATTGGGATACCTATATCGCCGACGTTTTGCAGGGTGAAGGTGTTCAAGCCCTCCAGTTGCCGCTCGCTGGTATGCCTGGCTTCGATCTCAATGCCCCTCACTACACCTTCGATCTTGAGAAGGCTGCTGAAGAATTCAAGCTGGCCGACCTCGATCATGACGGCGTAGCCGCTGGCGACGATCCCGAAGGCGATGTTTGGACCACCGGTTTCCGCCTCCAGATGTTGTACAACCAGGGCAATACCACTCGTCAGGCGATTGCCGAAATTTTGGCTTCCAACCTGGCCGAAGTGAACGAACTGTTCTCAGTTGAAATCCTTGGTCTGCCGTGGCCTGCTTATCTCGCTGGTCAACGCGCTGGCTTGATCCCGATCATGACCGCTGGTTGGCAGGAAGATATTCACGATCCCCATAACTGGTACCAACCCTACACCACCGGTTCCTATGGTGGTCGCCAGAACATGCCTGCTGAAATGAAGGAACAATTCAAGGCTTTGTTGGACAAGGGCGTTGCCGAAGTTGATCCCGCCAAACGCGATGCGATCTACAAGGAAATGAATCAGTTGTACTATGACCTGGTTCCAGGCGCTATTCTCACCAGCGGCATCAGCCATGGTTACGAACAGCAATGGGTAGAAGGCCGTATTTACAATCCTATTTTCCCTGGTGATTATTACTACCCCATCACCAAGGCTGCCCCTGCCAAGGATCCCACAACTTTCAACAACGTCACCTATGGTGATATTGAAACCCTCGATCCCGCTCGTGTCTATGACACCGCCAGCGGTGAGATCGTTCAGAACACCTACGAAACCCTCGTGTTCTACGATGGTGGCGCTACCGATAAGTTCGTCCCCATGCTTGCTGAATCCTGGACTGTGTCTGAAGATGGCAAGACCTGGACATTCAACATCCGCAAGGGTGTGAAATTCCACAATGGTGAAGAATTGACCCCCAGCGATGTCGCTTGGTCCTTCCAACGCGGTATCTTGCAAGGTGGTACTTCCTCCCCACAATGGCTCTTGACCGAACCGTTCTTCGGCAACGGCGTGGATGATGTTGCCGCTTTAGTTGATCCTGAAAACGGCAGTGTGTATGATGATCGCGCCGCGATGCAGGCGTTTGATCCCGCCAAGCTCAAGGAAGCTTGCGAAAAGACCAAGGCCGCGATCGTGGCTGACGATGCCGCTGGCACCGTAACCATGACCCTCGCTCAGTCTTGGGGTCCCTTCCTCGCCACCATTGCCCAAACTTGGGGCTCTGTGATGAATCAGAAGTGGGCTGTTGAGAAGGGCGCTTGGGATGGTTCCTGCGATACATGGCAGAACTTCTACACCAACGAGCCTGATGTCAATCAGTTCAACTCGATTGAAAATGGTACTGGTCCGTTCGTTCTTGACCATATCACTCCAGGTGAAGAAATTGTTCTCGTCCGCAATGAAAACTACTGGCGCGAACCTGCCAAGCTCGAACGCGTCAATATCAAGAACGTGAACGAGTGGGGCACCCGCTTCGCCATGTTACAGGCTGGTGATGCCGACATCGTAACTGTGAATCCTGAAGATCAACCTCAGGCTGACAAGTTAGTCGGTGAGGTCCGCTTCTTCAACGAAGAAACGAACTCGTATGATCCTGCCAAGAAATTGTGCTCGATCGACGAAGCCCAAACTGGCGTTGCGAAGTTCATCGCTTGTGAAGGTAGCGAAGCCGGTACCGGCGGCGCCCTGCGCTTGCTGATCGGCCGCCCGAGCATCGTCAAGGCCGTGATCATCTACAACTTCACGATCAAATAATAAGTTTCGTTTTTAGATAGTTAGGTGCGGGGAGCAATTTGCTCCCCGCACCTTCTAAAGATGTCTTGTCGTGCCGGGTGAATTGAATTGAAATTCAGTGCACCCCGCAAGACAAAACCTTTGAGGTGAAATAATGCTTACGTATATCATAAGGCGTTTGTTATTGGTTCCCTTATTGTTGTTCGGGGTAACAGTTTTGATCTTCGCCATGTTGCAAGTGTTGAGCCCAATCGAACGTTCTGCTTTATATGTTCGTGATGTGCCAAAGAACGACAAACAGATCGAAGGGATTATCAAGAAATACAAACTTGACCGCCCCTTGTACGAACAATATTGGCTTTGGTTGACCGGCACTGTGGATTCCGCCACTGGAAAAAGAACAGGCGGCATTCTGTATGGAGACTTTGGCTATTCTCGTACCACATCACAGCCAGTTTCAGATTTGATCAGTCATCGCTTCCCCAATACGCTGGATTTGACTCTCTGGGCTGTTGGTCCAGTGATCCTGGTAGGGATCTGGCTGGGGGTACAAGCCGCTGTTCATCAGAATAGCATTATCGATCAGGCGGCTCGTGTCTTTAGTATTGTTGGAACATCCTTCCCGACCTTTGTATTTGGCCTGTTGATGTTGATGTTCTTTTACGTGAACTTGCAATGGTTCCCACCTGGGAAGATATCGGACTGGGCAAATGTAATCGTACGAAGCGAAGAGTTCCACAGCTATACATCGTTATTAACCATTGATGCCTTGCTCAACGGACGTTTCGATATCTTTATCGATGCCCTTCGCCATATGTTCATGCCGATCTTGACGCTTTCCTACATTAGTTGGGCAACCTTCCTGCGTGTAACGCGCTCCTCAATGCTCGAAACGTTGCGTATGGAATATGTCACAACGGCGCGTGCCAAGGGCTTGCCAGAGCGGGATGTCATTTTCAAGCATGCCCAACCTAATGCCATGATCTCGGTTGTCACATTGGCTGGCTTTACAGTGGTTGGCCTGTTGGGCGGTGTGGTCATTACCGAGACCGTCTTCAACTATCCGGGCATCGGGCAGGCCGCGGCTGAAGCTGCCGCGCGGTTGGATGTGGTTACAACTTTGGGTTTCGCCCTCTTCAACGGCTTTATCTTAATTGTTGCCAACCTGGTCGTTGATGTTTTGTACGCAGTGGTAGACCCACGCGTTCGCCTTTCGTAATAAAGGAGCTTTATCATGTCAGAAACTACCGCCCCCACTGGCGATAATAATCTCTTGCGCGAGACAGTAGCTGTACGCGAGATCGGTCGTTTGGAACGCTTTCTTGGCCCCGAAAACTATCGTATCGTCAGAGGTTTACTTAAGACACCGGCTTCGATCGCGGGCTTTATCCTGATCACGTTCTTTATATTGATCGCTCTTGCCGCTCCGTTGATCGCCCCTCCTGTCAACCCTAACGACCCTTACAAGATTCCTCGTGACGGGTTCAAATCGGAACCACAGCCGATGGGTTCTCCATGGAAGACTAAAGCCCCGCCTCTGCCATTCTGGTGGAAGACAGTCATGGGGACCGAGAAATGGGTGCATATCATGGGAACATCCCAAGGCCAGTATGATGTGTTCTACGGGGTTATATGGGGCACACGTACGGCTTTCCGCACCGGCTTGATCGTTACCATTACCACTTTCCTGATCGGTATTATCATCGGCTCCGTCTCAGCCTATTATGGCGGTGCCGTGGATAATATCATCATGCGTATCGTGGATATTTTCCTCACCTTACCATTCATCCTTGCGGCCTTGATCCTGGCCACCATTCTCACACCTAGGATAGGAAAGAGTTTGTATCCAGCTGTCATTGCCTTGATAGCGTTCGGGTGGATGGGATACGCCCGCATCATTCGCGGCGATATCCTTTCCATCAAGGAACGCGACTATGTAATGGCGGCCCGTGTGATCGGCGTGAAAGATAGCCGTATCCTCTTCCGTCACATCATACCGAACGCGATCTTCCCAACCCTCGTGCTGGCTTCACTTGCAGTGGGTGACGTGGTGCTATCGTTTGCGGCGCTATCGTTCCTCGGTATCGGCACAGATGTAGGGTATGCCGATTGGGGACAAGTGCTTTCCTTCGCTCGCAACTGGATCACCAGCCTCAGCACCTATTGGTACATCATCGTCTGGCCGGGTCTGGCCCTCGTGTTGTATGTGATGGGCTTCAACCTTGTTGGTGATGCGCTTCGCGATGTGCTCGATCCGCGTATGCGTGGCAAATCGTAGGTCTGTGCGCGCCAGATCGCTTTTTAGTTTTGTATTGATACCTGTTGGACTAGCCCTGCTTTTGGCAGGGCTAGTCTTCGATATGGGAACAGCGGCTCCTCCCTCGTCTCAGCCTGCCATGGCCACCCCCGATCGACTCATCAAACCGACATTGCCTGCATCTCCCTCGCAGGCGGATATTGGCGCACAGGTGTATTGGCTATCGTGCCTGCCCTGTCATGGCGATAAGGGACAAGGGTTGACCGATGAGTTTCGCGCGGTCTACCCGGCAGAAGACCAGAACTGTTGGAAGAGTGGATGCCACGGCAAGCGACCCTATGAAGATGGTTTCACTATCCCCACGGCTATTCCGGCTGTGATCGGTTTCGAGTCTATTAGCAAGTTTCCCAGCGCGGCACAACTGAATGCCTATATTCGTGTGGCGATGCCGTTTTGGAAACCCGGCAGTTTGACAGAAGACGAATCCTGGCAAGTGACGGCTTTTATTTTGCGCGAAAGCGGATTATGGAAAGGTGATGTTGTATTGAACGAAGCAAATGCGGCTGAAGTGAAGATCATGCCTGTAACGCCTCATCAAACTCAGGTCCAGAAAAGAGGCGGGGGAGATATATGGCTGTTGGGGATTGGTGGTGTGTCCATCCTGTTTCTTGTGTTCCTCGTCCTCAAAAAAATCCAAAATAAGGCTACAATCTAGAGGGAGGCTTTATGAAGATTCGAATTGTTTGTTCGTTGATATTGTTCGTTCTGATCCTTTCGGCGTGTAGTTTGCAGGCCACGGAGACCCCTGCCGTGGTGGATGTGCCTACCAAGGCGCCCACGCCTCTTCCTACAGCGACGCCTGCTCCCCGTTCACTGACAGTTTGTCTTGGTGCCGAGCCGTCTACGTTGTATCTGTATGGCGGGTTGAATTCAGCCGGTCGTAGTGTTCTTTCAGCTGTGTATGATGGGCCGATCGATGTGGCGGGCTATGAATATCAGCCGGTCATTCTCGAAAAAATACCCAATCTTGCGGATGGCGATGCGCAAGTCAACCCGGTGACCGTGAAAGCCGGTGACTTTGTTGTGGATGCAACTGGCGCAGTTGTGTCGCTCGCCGCAGGGACTCGTGTGCGCCCCAGCACTTGTCGCAATGATAGCTGTGCTGTTACCTATGATGGTTCGAGCAGTCTTCAAATGGATCAGATGACCGTTACCTTTGTAATGCTTGAAGGACTCACCTGGTCTGACGGCGAACCGTTGACTGCGAAAGACTCGGTCTATTCATTCCAACTTGCATCAGACGAAAACACACCGACCAGCAAATATCTGACAGACCGCACGCAGATCTATGAAGCCGCCGCCGACAATGTGACCGTTCAATGGTGGGGTATTCCCGGTTTCATTGACGCTGATTACTACACTAATTTCTGGGCACCCTTGCCGCAACATGCATGGGAACAATTCTCCTCAACTGACCTTCTCACAGTGGACGTCTCCTCACGTGCTCCGCTCGGATGGGGGCCATATATCATTGACGACTGGAAGCCCGGTGAAAAAATTCACCTTGTCAAGAACCTGAATTACTTCCGCGCCGATAGCGGACTTCCCAAATTCGATGAGTTGACCTATCTCTTCATGCCCGACGCGAATACAGCCATGACCGCCCTCGTAGATGGGACTTGTGATGTGCTTGATCCTTCCATCAACCTCGATGGGCAGGTTTCTTTGTTGCAACAAATGCAGAAGGATGGGCAAGCCAGTTTGATCACAGCCCAAACCAACACCATGGAATGGCTCGGCTTGGGTATCGTCCCTGCCTCATATGATGATGGATACAACTCCACTGGTTTCAATGCCGATCGCCCCGATATTTTCGGCGATGCACGCACACGTAAGGCTGTTGCCTACTGTCTTGACCGCCAGAAAGTGGTGGATACAGTTCTCTTCGGTCTTTCCAAAGTGCCTGATGATTATCTACCTCTCGATCATCCATTGCACAACGGCAATATCCAAATCTATGCATTCGACCCCGCCTCCGGCAACCAGATCCTTGAACAAGTCGGTTGGATCGATCACGATAACAACCCGTCCACACCACGTCAATCGCTTGGCGTTTCAAAAGTTCCCAGCGGCGTACCTCTCGTGTTGAACTACATTACAACCTCTGCCACACAACGCAGGCAGGTGGTTGAGATCTTCACGCAGTCATTGGCAGAATGTGGAATTGGCTTGAACCCGGTCTATCTCACGGCTTCTGATCTTTACGCACAAGGCCCGGCCGGTCCTCTCTTTGGCCGCCAATTTGATCTTGCCGAGTACGCCATCAGCGTCACCACGACAGAACCGCAATGCAGTTGGTTCACCACCGCGCAGACGCCCAAAGCCTCCAACAATTGGGTTGGCGTCAACGTCAGCGGCTTCTCCAATCCCGAGTTTGACGCCGCATGTACGCAGGCGCTCCAGGTTCTGCCGAACGAGCCTGAGTACACATCGCATCAACAAGCGCAATCCATCTTTGCATCCGAGATCCCGTCGATTCCGCTTTATATGCGTCTCCGAATTGCAGCGGCCCGCACCGGCTTTTGTGGATTCGATTTGGATGCTTCCTCACAATACGCTCTGGCGGACTTGGAATTATTCGACTACGGAAGCACCTGCCAGTAACATGCACGCTTCCTGTCAACCCGACGCCTGATTCTGTTTCGAGCAACATCGCCTCCCCGAAAGCGGGAGGCGGTGCCCTTCGTAAAAACTTTGCTATAATGCGTTCACTAACGAACATGGAGCATTTGAATTGACCAGTAACGATAAACCCTTGTTAGAAGTCAAAGGTCTTAAAACATACTTCTACACCGAAGAAGGTGTAGTCCGTGCTGTAGATGGTGTGGACTTTGAAGTGTATCCCGGAGAAGTGTTGGGGATCGTCGGCGAATCTGGGTGTGGCAAAAGTGTCACGTCCCTTTCGATCATGCGCCTCATCTCAAAGCCCGGTCGGGTAGATGCAGGTGAGATCCTTCTCGATGGCGAAGACCTGTTGAAATTCCCTGAAGATGAAATGATCAAGGTGCGTGGCAATCGTATCTCCATGATCTTCCAGCAACCACAAACTGCACTGAACCCGGTTTTCAAAGTGGGCGAACAATTGGCCGAAGTATTGGACGTCCATCAAGGGCTTGGCCGTGAAGCTGGCTGGCAACGTGCTATCAACCTGCTCAAAATGGTTGGCGTGCCCGATCCCGAACGCCGCGTGGAAGCATATCCGCATGAGCTTTCCGGTGGTATGGCACAGCGTGTGATGATTGCCATGGCTTTGGCATGTGTCCCTGAACTTTTGATCGCAGATGAACCCACCACCGCCCTCGATGTGACCATTCAAGCACAGATCCTTGATCTGATGCGCGATATGCGCAAGGAAATGAACACCTCCGTCATTCTCATTACACACGATCTGGGTGTGGTGGCTGAGATGGCTGAGCGTGTTGCGGTGATGTATGCAGGCGAGATCGTCGAACAGACCGATGTCAATTCACTCTTTGATGAACCAATGCATCCCTACACACAGGGGCTGATCGGTTCCATTCCCATTCTTGGTGAGATCAAAGAACGACTGGATGTGATCCCCGGTTCTGTGCCTAATCTCGTCAACCTCCCGCCCGGATGTCGGTTCGCACCGCGTTGTCAGGCACGTTTGAAACATGCCCTGACCATCTGCACCGAACAGAAGCCGGAACTCACAGAAGTAAAGACCGCACACAAAGTGCGTTGTTGGTTGTATCAAGATGCGGAGGGACATACTCCTCCGTTAAAGGTCAATTAGTTATCCCCTCATTGGAGCATGCGAATGGAAAATAACAATAAAGGGGATGTTCTCGTTGAAGTAAAAAATCTGGTCAAGTATTTCCCGGTGCGTGCTGGCCTGCTTCAACGTGTGGTTAATCAGGTCAAGGCATTGGACGATGTGTCTTTTGTCGTACGCAAAGGCGAGACGCTTGGCTTGGTAGGGGAATCTGGTTGTGGCAAAACGACAGTAGGGCGTACCATGCTCCGCTTGATCGAACCAACATCAGGGACGGCAACCTTCCGTGGAAACAACATCTTCTCCATGAGTCCTTCCGAGTTGAAGTTGGCCCGTCGCGAAATGCAGATCATCTTCCAGGATCCGTATGCATCTCTCGACCCGCGCGTGCCGATTGGCGAATCCATTATGGAAGGGTTGCACATTCACAAAGTGGGCACGCCGAAAGAACGTGTGGACATCATGATCGAGACGATGAAGAAGGTGGGCCTTGAAGATTATCATGCCCGCCGCTATCCACATGAATTCTCCGGTGGTCAACGTCAACGCATCGGCATTGCTCGTGCATTGGCTTTGCGCCCCAGCTTTATCGTTTGTGATGAACCGGTCTCTGCGTTGGATGTATCCATCCAGTCACAGGTGTTGAATATCCTAAAAGACCTGCAGGGAGAGTTCGGCCTCACGTATTTGTTCATTGCACATAATCTCTCTGTAGTCGAACATGTGTCAGACCGCGTAGCAGTGATGTATCTTGGCAAAATGGTTGAGTTGACCACACGCGAGGAACTTTTCCGTAATCCTTTACATCCATACACCAAGGCTTTGATGTCTGCCATCCCTGTTCCGAACCCGCGCCTCAAGAGACAGCGCGTCATTTTGAAAGGTGATGTACCCAGCCCTTTGAATCCTCCGAAAGGGTGTCGCTTTCATCCCCGTTGCCCGGTGGCAATAGAGAAGTGTTCGCAGGAGGAGCCTGTGTTCAAGGAAGCTAACCCGGAACACTGGGTTGCTTGCTGGTTGGCAGAGTAAAAAGTGATAAGATAGGCCATATATGACCGCTCCTTGCGTACTCCTTGTTGACGATCAACGCGACATTGTCCGCCTGCTCCATTCCACGTTGCAAACGTTGGGGCACACACTGGATATTGTCGATGCACCCTCGGGTGAAGAAGCTTTACTTGAAGCCTCTCGCCGCAAGGTAGATTTGCTTGTGGCAGATTATCTTCTGCCGGGCATTTCAGGTGTTGAATTGATGCGCAAGATCAAGGTACGCAACCCGGATATGAAGGTGATCTTCATCTCCGGTATGACGGAACGTAAGGCGCGCGATGAAATGCTGAGCGCTGGTGCTGTGGCCATATTTGATAAGCCCATTCCGCTGGCTGATTTCCTGGATGCCGTGGAACGCTCTCTTGGATTGGTGCGTACGATCTTCCCGATGGAAACCAGCAAAGATGCTGAAGTACAACGCCAATCGCTTTCTGAGTTGTTGGGTGGTTTCCGACAGAAGATCAAGGCAGATGCGGTTTTCCTCATCAATGATCGTGGACGTGTCCTTGCGCGTGCCGGTGACTTGTACGATAGCAGTATGGAAGTTTCACTGCTTGCGGCATTAATGGGAATTTATTCCGCCGCGTTCAAGGTTTCTCGTATTATTCGTCAGGAACATATGGAGAACTATCACGTCTTCCGTGGTGGCGATCATGATCTGCTTCTGATCCCTGTAGATAGTTCACATGCTTTATTGTTGGCTGGTAAAGGTCTTGCCAACTCAGATCGCATTATGCAAACGGTGGAAGGTATGTTGTTCGTGCGTGGCGATGTGGAGAATGTATTGAAGTCGCTTGGGGTGACGACCATGCCCGATGCCGCTGAATCAGGTGTCTCTGAGGGTGAAGCGGGCGAGTCCATGCCTATCCAATCATTTATTGAAGAAGTGCCCGAGCCTGAACCGGAAGTGGATGTCGATGCATTGTTTGCCGCCGCGAGCGAACAGAAGACCATTACAGACTTGGACGCCTTCTGGGATAACGCGGTCGAGAAAACAGGCAACCTTCCGATCAACCCAGATGTGATCACATTTGCTGATGCGCAAAAATTAGGCTTGAAGCCGGGCGAAGCACCCCTCAAGACGACAGGCTCATTACGACCTACGGGTTCCTTGAAGAAGAAATAATTTCTTATGATACAATAGCGGCCGTACAGGGGCGTGGTGCAAGGGCAGCACACCAGCCTTTGGAGCTGTGGATCTTGGTTCGAATCCAGGCGCCCCTGCCAATTTCCCGCAAATGCGGGGCTTCTTTTCTAAAACAGGCTTCGCACCACGGAAGCCTGTTTTATATTTCCCCCTCCGTCACTTCGTGACACCTCCCGCATTTTCCATAGGAAAATGGGGAGGCAGGGTGGGGGCAGGAGATGATATGAAAGTCACTGCAGTTTTATTGGCCGCGGGTCAGGGCACCCGCATGAAATCCAACCTCCCCAAGGTTTTACATCCCTTATGTGGCAAATCTATGTTGTGGCACGTGCTCACAGCGTTGAAGCAAGTGACCACCGAGAAACCCGTTGTCGTTGTTGGCCATGGCGCGGAGGAAGTGACGAAGTACCTCGCTGATTCCGCAGAGACCGTTTTACAAGAACCGCAACTCGGCACGGGACATGCGGCCATGCAGGCTGAGTCTCTGCTCAAAGGCAAAACGGACATGGTCATCGTAACATATGCCGACATGCCGTTGTTGCGTGGTGAAACATTCAAGCGCCTCGTGGAGACCCAACGCCTCAATTCTGGACCTTTTAGCCTGCTCACCGTCCGAGCAGATGACCCTCGTGGCTTTGGGCGCATCGTCCGAAAAGTGGATGGGACAGTGGAAGCCATTGTCGAGGAATACGTTGCCACACCGGAACAACAACTGATTAAAGAGTTGAACGTCGGTGCGTATTGTTTCAACGCCGCATGGTTGTGGGATGCGTTGAAACGCATTGAAAAGAATCCCAAAAAGGGCGAGTATTATCTAACAGATGTGGTCGAGATCGCCGTGAAAGACGGTCTGCCTGTTCAAGCGGTTGTGCATGATGACTTTGTCGAAACCATCGGTATCAACACACGTGTACATCTCAGCGAAGCAGAAGCCGCCATGCGGATGCGTATCAATCGCGAACACATGTTGAACGGCGTAAGTATGACCGACCCTGCCTCGACTTATATAGAAACAAGTGTAGTCATCGGAAAAGATACAACAATCCTGCCAAATACATACATTCACGGCAATACTGTTATCGGCGAAGGGAATGTGATCGGACCGAACTCGATCATCCGCGATACGACCATTGGAAACGGATGCAAGATACTCGCCTCTGTGCTGGAAGGGGCGATACTGGAAGATGATGTGGATATGGGGCCGTTTGCGCGACTACGGAAGGGTGCGCACTTGAAGAGTCACGTCCACATGGGGAACTTCGGTGAAGTGAAAGATTCGGTTCTTCATGAAGGTGTAAAGATGGGGCACTTCTCCTACATCGGCAACGCGGACATTGGCGCGAACACGAATATCGGTGCAGGCACGATCACATGCAATTACGACGGCGAGAAGAAACATCCCACCATCATTGGCGAAGATGTGTTCATCGGTTCGGACACTATGTTGGTGGCCCCGTTGACCTTGGGAGATGGTGCTCGCACCGGTGCAGGTGCGATCGTGACCAAGAACGTCCCTGACGATACGCTTGTAGTTGGTATGCCCGCTCGTGCGATCAAAAAGTTGGAAAGAAAGAATAAAAACTAGCGTCATTGCGAGGGCGACAGCCCGAAGCAATGACAGGCGGTAACCATGACCCTTACCAAACAGGAAAAACAGGACCTCGTTGACCTTGCGAACACAGCTCGTCAACGTGCCTACGTTCCATATTCGAATTATCCAGTCGGTTCGGCGCTCCGCACCAAAACGGGACGCATCTTTACCGGCGTCAACGTGGAGAACGCCGCGTACCCACAAACCATGTGCGCCGAGCGGGTCGCCATCTTCAAAGCCGTTTCCGAAGGCGAAAAAGAATTTGAAGTTATCACTGTAGTTACGAACAACGGTGGTTCGCCCTGTGGTGGATGCCGCCAAGTGATGGCGGAGTTCGGCCTTGATACCATTGTCGTTCTAGCGGATGGAACAGGGAAGATTACCCTGGAAACAACAGTTAGCGAACTTTTACCGGGTGCGTTCACGCCGGAGAAGTTAAAGTAGGGGCAGGGTCTCCCTGCCCACTAGGGCGAGAAGACCTCGCCCCTACAGAAGAACCCCATGCCTGAAAACAAATTCCGTTCTTTTCGTGTGGATGCCGTTGTGCTCCGCCATAGTGACTATGGCGAAGCCGACCGATTGTTGACCCTGTACACGCGTCAACTCGGGAAGGCGCGCGCCATCGCGAAAGGTGCACGCAAGATCGCCTCACGCAAGGCCGGGCATGTCGAACCGTTCACACATGTCCGCTTACAGCTGGCAAAGGGACGCGACACCTTGATCGTCACACAAGCTGATACCGTGGATGCATATTTGTCCCTACGCGATGACCTTGTTCTCACGAGCCAAGCCGCGTATGTGATGGAGTTGCTGGATCGTTTCACCTACGAAGATGAGACCGAGAATGGAGCTATCTTCCGTCTGCTGACAGAGACTCTCTCCCGCCTCGCTTCAGGCTCTGACCCGTGGCTGGCCATCCGTTACTATGAGATTCGTCTGCTCGACCATCTTGGCTTTCGTCCGCAACTTTTCGAATGCGCCAATTGTGGACGTGAGATCAAAGCCGAAGATCAATTCTTCTCGTTTAGCGCGGGTGGAGCCATTTGTCCAAGATGTGGACATGGACTTCCCAACCTAAAGAACATCTCACTGGATATGCTCAAGTACCTGCGCCATTTTCAAAGATCGAGCTACGCAGATGCCTCTCGTGCACGGCCCAGCCCCGAGGTCCAGAAAGAGGCGGAAGTCCTGATGCAGGGATATTTCACTTATTTGTTGGAACGTGAGTTGAATACCCCGGGCTTTTTGAAGAAAATAAAAGAGTAGTGCTGATTATTTGGCACTACTCTTTTTTTGTTTCAGTTTCTCTCGCTGTTTTCTTGTGAACTTCAAGTCCAGCCGTTGCGTGCTGATCTCGTTCGTGGCCGCCACATCAGTGACGTAGCCTCCCAAACGCCGCATCGTGATGCGCCTGATCCAATTGAAGATATATTTCCTCATCAGGTCTTCCTCTTGATAAGGATGAGGAATGGTTGTGCCCTTTTCGAGTGCACTCCTGAGTTCTTTGGCAGTGGTGCCTTTGAATTCGGTTTTGCCCGTGCCAATGGCCCAGTAAACGTGTGCATCGCTCCCAGCTGTTTTCGCGAATGGCAGGTACGCAGAAAGACGTTGCACGCGCTCGTCGAAGGGCTGGGTGGTCATGTTGTAGACCTCGATGCCTCTCAATACGTCTTTAACATGAGGCTTCGTCAGGATGCTGACCACATTGTCCATACTCAAACTGGCAGGCAGTTGATTGAACGGATGCGGAGCCACAGCAATGCCGCCGAGGTCACCGATGACCTTCAAAGTTTCCTCGAGTGATCGTCCCTTTTTCGGAACCTTCTCCACGAACAGTGCCAGCAAATGACCATCGTGTGTGCTGACTTCCACACCAGGGATCACATCCACGTTATATTGCGAAGCCAACTCACGCGCGTCAAATGCACCGCGAATATCATCGTGGTCTGTAATCGCGACGACATTCAACCCAACACTCGACGCCTGCTTGAGAACCCCTCGCACGGTCGTGGTTGCGTCATAACTATAAATAGTGTGAATATGAACGTCTGCAAATCCCATAATATTTTTTTAGTATAGCGGCTTATCCTGAGTGCGCAATTAGTTTGTAACCTTTTAAGAAAAAAGGTAAGTAATTGCATGCCTCTTTTATTACTTTAGTCTACGTATGAACCCAATATATGGTTTCACTACTTTTAATTCTTGATTGTAAACAAGCGACATTAAGTACAAAATATAGTTGAGTTAACAACAGGCAAAGGCTTGGTAAATTTACCTTAACCGCCTTCCCCAATTCAACACAAACATCCATGCGACAAGCAAGACGACAGGTTTCATCACTCTCCATAACAGGATCTGGAACCAGCGCCACTTCATAGGATAGATGATATACGTGATCAGCCAGCGTGCGACTAATGCCTGACCTAAAGCGCTTCTTACTACCCGACGCTTGAATCGGCGAAAAGATACTTCGTCACGCTGAATCGCCTCACTGATTTCTTGCGCCGCCAACTTGCCATACCCCAATGCGATGCTGATTCCCTCGCCAAAGATCGGGTCAGCGCCAACGGCATCACCCACCAACAAAACCCTCGGCACAGACATCTCATTCTCTGGGCTGAACCAGCGGATGGGATGTCCTTTGATCTCGTAATCGTCTAAATCAAGGCCAAAGCGTTGCATCTCATTTGCCAGCGGTTCCTTGAGTTGCGGACGTTTCCCATCAGCTAGAAGATTTGTGTCGTAAATGCCCCAACAACGCATAGGCTCGCCCTTGACCTGTGTAGGGAAATCCCAGATGTAGCCCGCAATGTTATAGGGAACGGGAGAAAATTCGAAGAAGGCGACCCCCTCCCGTCCTCCCCCATCCCGCATTTGCGGGATGGGGGAGGTGCCCGCAGGGCGGTGGGGGTGAGTTAAAACCTCCAGTACCCTCGCTGTGTAAACGGGTTCTTTCGGGAAAATACAGCGCCTTGTGACGCCGTTTGAGCCATCCGCGCCGACGACGATCTGGGCGTAGATGGTTCCTTGATCGGTTTCCACGATCACTTTGTCAGTTTGTGGAACAACGTTCTTTACTGTTACCCCTTCTTTGATTTCGATCCCTCTACTTTTTGCTTTATCTGCCAGCCAATTGTCAAATTCATCGCGGCGGATGATGCGTAGTGCGTGTCGTTTTGGCATGCGGACGTTGAGTCCGCGTGCCTCGAAATCGAGATGGACATCATCTGCCAGAACGTGAGGTACTTCGTTTAAGTTGAGATCCAGTTGTTCGATGATGGATTCGGCGTCGACGGTGAGACCGCCAGCGCAAAGTTTGAAGCGTGGATACTGTTCTTTTTCAAGAATCAGGATGCGGGGCGTAAGATGCGGAGCGATCCGTTGTAAATGCAGGGCAGTGGAGAGTCCGCTGGGGCCGCCGCCGATGATGAGGATGTCAGGCGTATGCTCCAGTCCATGTTTCGAATTTGCGGTCATCATGTTCGTTATCTTTATAAAATGTGATGTAACTCAGTGATTTGTAGGGTACGAACTTTTTTTCTTTAGGGTTCTTGCGGGCCAGATCAAAGTAGGTGTGCCATGTGCCGGAGTTGAAGTAGATCTGGTTACCGCCACGGTCGTCGTAGTCGAGAGGGATGGTTTCCTGATGATGCGTGTGGCCGTAGACGATGTACCGTGCGGTGTCATCGAGAAAAGCAGGTTCCCTGAGGGCGTTCTCCGCGAAGGAATTATCGCCGCCGAAGATCCTTCTTCGTTGTATTCTGTAGATCAAGTTGTCAAGCGTTTCGAGCGAGATCAATTTCGAGATCTTGATGGCGGCCTGCATTTTATCTACGATATCGATCTGGTACGGGCGATCTTTGCTTCTTACAAAGTGCAGATTGAGGAACTTATCAGAAAGACCGTCCCAGATATTTTTGAGATCTCTTTCGCTGACGTTCTGTAAAATGTTTTCTTCGGAAAGCCGTTGGATTTGGCCCGAAATCCACAAAGGTGTAGCCAACGACGGGCGGACATTGGTGATGTGTTGCAGGTTGGTAATGATCTTTGCATTGAGATCGGGGATACGCCTCAACTCTTCGGGATAGCGGTTGCAGACTTCCATGGTGAAGGCATCGCCAAGAGTGGCCATATCACGTCCGCGTTCAGAATCAAAGTTGAAAGAATCGTAGTAATCACCATGACGACAAAAGACTTGGTAATCTCTAAAAAGTTTTTCGATGGCAGGGGCTTCATCCTGCTCCCAGGGCGAATCGGGGTTGATCTTGCGCAGGTCAAAGGGGAAGGGAGTAGGCGGGTTGCTCAACCCCAAGGCTGTGATGATCTCTTGACGGATCTGATCGAAGGCATCACCTTTGAGGTGGTAATACCAATCGTGGTTGCCAACCATGTAATGAAAGCGGACCTTAAGCGGAATCCTTTTTCCGCCATTTGCTTTGCGAAGTCCCATTTCATCGGTGGGGTCAAACTCGATGAATTCACCGCTGGCGAGTTTTCGCATCACTTCCAATGCGCCTTTGTTGTACTCAAAAATGGAGCGTGTAACTTCAAGTAATTTGGGTGCAAACAACGGATGTGATGGGTCGCTCCATGGGCGGACGTAGTTTGCCTCGCCCTCTTCCGTGATCTTGATGTGCTTCTGCCCGTTGACCTCAACGTATTTTTCCTGTCCCTTGGGAGGGAACAGCCACTTCGTTGAGTGAAGTGGATCAATAATATCTCCCATCAGGATGATGTCCAATTCCTCGATTGGGCGATATTTTCCAAAGTGCATGGACGCAAAATGGGCATCCTGCCGCAGGCGTTTGGCGAATAAATAGAATGCACTGGCAGGAATCGACTCGGCGGTCGTTCCGTCACCAAGATGCAGGTCGCTGATGATCACGAGCATGAGAATCTCCTTTAGGTGGAGCTGATTGTCGGTATTTGAATTATAGCGTGAATGTTTGGTTGTGCATGTATAATTTCGTGAACAAGCTACAGAGATTCAAGTTTCTTAAGAAGGTTTTCTAGTTCGTTATGCAAGTGAAAGAGGTTAGCATGGCTCGAAAAATTCTCGCATGGACTTTGATCGTTCTGAGTTCGATATTTCTTCTTGCCAGTGTGGTGGGCATCGGTGCGGCATGGATCTATAACGAACCATTAACCCGCGAAACGGTCTCCCAGTTAAATATGGTTGATAACGAACTCGCACAGGCCGAGACGACGCTCGAGTCCACGCGTGCAGAGCTTGAGCGCGCTCTGCGTTTTGTAGATACGGCGCAAACTGCGCTTGAAAAATTGGCCGCGCAATCCACCAGCGCTGAGAATCTTCTCGATGGCATTCAAAGCTCACTCGATGATAAATTGCTCCCCGAATTGAAAACCACCCGCGAGCGATTGACCAGTGCCCGCACTGCTCTTGAAAGTCTACGTAGTGCGCTCCAAACCCTTGGCTCTTTTTCTATTATTGATATCAGTGCTCCCGATCAAGCTCTGAAAGATCTGATTGCATCGGCCAGCACGCTTGATGCCGAGATCGCCAATGCAGAAGATGTGGCCAAACGCGCTTCAACCTTCGTCAATGACACATCTTATTTCCTTGGTGGCGACTTGACCGAAACACGTAACAGCCTGCAAGTTTTCATCACTGCTGTGGAAGAGTATCAAACTAAAGTGAAAGATTGGCGTGTGCAAATAACGGATTTAATCGACTCAGTCCCTGTGTGGATCGACCGCGCCTCGATCAGCCTGACTGTTTTTCTCCTGTGGTTCGGTCTTTCTCAGTTCGGCCTGTTTCTACATGGACGCATGATCCTACGCGGAGGAAATCCGCTGGATATATTGCGCTCGTCGTAGAGAGTTTGTGGGGGAGTTAAGTACCGTTGACTTAGAACGCGTGTTCTAATAAAATATTCAGCCTGTTCCCTTCCACTTTCGTAGTGGTTTTATCTGGTCTTGTGCTATGGCATGGATCAGGAACTGGTTAATGAATGAAGCGGTCAATACACAAAGCGAACATCTTTCTCATCCACGCACACAGTGATAGGAACACTGTCCATAAGTTGTATCAACGTTTGGTCAGAGACAGGCTGAACGTTTGGCTTGATGCGGAGCGACTTCAACCCGGGCAGGATTGGCAGAAAGAGATCCGCAATGCCCTTCTCCAGTGTGATGTGGTCATCGTCTGTCTTTCGCGTGGCTTCGAAAAACAACAAGGCTATCGCCACGAAGAACTCAAGCTCGCTCTTGAGAAGGCAAACTTTTTCCCCACTGATAAAGTCTTTATCATCCCCGTAAGGTTAGAACAATGCGATATGCCCGAGTCTCTGCGCCATCTTCAGCGTGTGGATCTATTTCGGCCGGGTGGGTATAAAAAATTAGTTGATGCTTTGCGTGAGCGGGGAATGGATCAGTAATTTCCCGCAGGCTTATCCCTTTTTACTATGTTTATGTTCGTACATGGCTTTATCTGCCTGTGAAAGTAATGCTTCTACAGTAATGGTTGTATTGAGGTCAACTTGAATGACGCCCAGACTGTAGGATAGGGCATAGCCTCGCACGGAAACAAGATTGTAAGCATCTACATTGCTTTGCAGGCGTGCCTGGATGGTGGAGATGCCTCTTTCTGTTGAGTCAATGGTGAGGGCGGCAAATTCATCGCCACCCATGCGGGCGATCACATCAGAGTCGCGGAAGGTTTCTGTCAGAATGCGGGCAAAGTGTGTCAGCGCAATATCACCCTCTGCATGACCGTATTTATTGTTGACACTTTTTAGACTGTCCATGTCAATGTATAGCAAGCAAAGGGGATGTCTGGATCGTCGGGCGAATTTCAACAAACCAGTAGAAAGAACCGTGAAGCCACGTCGATTGTTGAGACCGGTGAGGTCGTCAGTTAATGAAAGGTTGCGGAGACGTTCGTTGGCGCTTTCCAGCTCCAGATTTTTTTGGTAAAGCTTGTCTGCCAATATTTGCAGGTGCTCCCGTTGAAGTTGCCCGGTTTGTGGAAGTTTGGTGGGCACAGTGGGTTGTTTGAGAGATTCATGTACAGCACGCAATACTTCTTGTGGTTCGGCTGGTTTTCCGAGAATGTGTCGGATGCCGCTGGATGTTGCAAGTTTTCGCACTTCCGCTTCAAGGTAATGAACAGTTTGGAAGATCACTGGCACGCCCGCTAAAAGAGGTTCTGCGCGCAGGCGGCGTGCAAGTGTGAAGCCATCCATATTGGGCATGACGATATCGGTGATGATTAGATCGGGGAGTTCGGTGCGTGCGAGTTCCAATGCTTCAGAACCATCGCTGGCTTCCAGCATACGATACCCAAAGGAACTTAAGAGTGTGACAAGAAGTTGACGGTCAGTCGGGCGGGTGTCCACGACCAGTATAGTTGCCATTTTAATTTGCCCTATTCCTCTTTTGGTTTTGGTGCTTCTGTAGATAATAGCACAATTTTTATAGGGCGTAGATCGAAATTAAGATGTGGGGCAGATCAGATTTATAGAAAACAAAAACCTCCTTTCGGTCGAGAAAGGAGGCGATGGGTGATGCGTCAGGCGATCAATGACAAAACTCGAAGCGTTCCAGCAGATCCCAATGTTCGGGCCCCTTTTGCACGGTCCATTCAAAACGATTAACCGTGAAAGTGATCCCGTTGCCTGCACCAAAGGTTGGGTCTTTGATCTGTGGGGATGTGTTCTCTGATAGATCCACGATTTTGATATGTGGCAACCAATTCTGAGCTTTATATGGATAGCTTTCATATCCCATATCGCGTGCGATCTTATCGAGGTCGCTGTAGATGCCTTCCAAGGTTGGACTTTTTTCTGCCAACAACCATAATCTGCCTTTTTGGTTGTTCACGTTCATTCGGGCGATACTGCCAACCTTGATCTCGAAAGGAGATAGTTGTGATGCGTATTCTTCAATGCGTTTTTTCAGTGTGACGAAATCCTCGACGTTTCGAATTGCTTGTATGGTTAAATGCAGGTCGATGATGGGGTCACCTTCCACAACACGGGCCTTTTCTTCTGAGAGCCTGAACAGTTTTGTGTAATCTTCACTTTCTGGGCGGACAATGATAAAGGTTGATTTGCCGTTTGAGGTTGAAGCGTTCATTTTTTCCGTTTCCTTGACTCTGTTCCTATAAAGATCAACATGTGCTTCGCTGTCGTTCTTTCCGACACCGTAGTTCCATGCGAGCAAACCTCGGTACAAGTCGCTTTGCCAGACTTTGCGAAATCTGGTTTCAAGCTCTGCAACATTATCTTTCGTTGATGTTATCTTGAACTCGTCACCTGTTCGTTCCGATCGAAACAATAAGAAACCTTCACTCTTGGGAAAGCGTGTCGAAAGCATATTGGAAAAACGCCTGAGATCCTGGTCGATGGCGGCGCTTCCATAACGGGTATTCCCTTCGTGCATATTGAGCATGTCGGTCAACGCTACACATTTGATGGCTGTATTGTCGGTGTACCATTTTGCTCCCAAACCATTAAGCGCTCCCGTCAGCGCCTCTTTGGTTACGATGCTTTCGACTATATCTTTCGTAACCTGAACTTGTGTAATGGCCTGTTGTTCGAGCCTTTCAGGCATTTTCAGTAAACGAATTTTATCTATAAGCCTTTCATATGGTGTGTTAAACTCATTCCAACTTTGGCGACTACTATTTTCTTCGATTCGCCTGGGAATTTCAGAGTGACTTTCCAAAATAGTCTGCCGAAGCACGATCGGCCTGTATGTCTTTCGTTGTTTTTGTAGTTCGTTTTCGGCCTCCGTTTCTGTGAGACCTGTGCCATAGTCCCAGGTGAGCAGGGAATCCACTTCCTGTTTGACATAGAGTTTCGATAACAGGCGCTTCATTTCCTGGGGCGTTTTGGTTGTAGAAAATATCCTGAATTCGTCACTGCCCGGTGACCTGCGGACAAAATCCCCCGTATCCAGCGTAAAGATCGACATGAACTGATAGGCCAACTTGTGCAGTTCCCTGTCTACGACCGAGGCTCCATAGACCTTATTGGCCTGCCGCAGATCATAAATATCGACCTTTGCCATACCTTTGATATGGCTATCGGGGATCAGCCATTTACCGGCCCGCGCATTCAAGGCGTGCGTGATCGTATCGTACAATGCCAGATTCTTGGCATTCTTTAGAATGCCTGAAACGGAAGCTTTTAATTGTTGTACCTGAGTTTCAGCGATTGGAAGGGCCTGGAACAGATTCTCCAATTCTTTGAAAGACTGTAGAAATATCTTTAGCTCATTATCCATTTTCAGCTAGGGGTCAGTATTTGAGGTTGTTTTTTCAGGATCTGTTCACGGAGCGACTGGGCCTTTTGAATTTCATATTGCATGCCTAGTTGTTGGAAACTTTCGATTGCCTCAATGATCAGGATCAAAGCGATCTTTAGATCGGCATTTGTCTCAATGTTGACAGAGGCCAGACCAAGCTGTCCTTTTGCAAGTTCATCGATCCTCCCAAATTCTTCAGCAGACTGAACCGCTTCACTAAAAAGTCGTTTTGCATCAGCGAAACGTTGTTCTTTCAAGGCGATAAAACCCAAACCGTTCAACGCGAGACTGATGTGGCGGATCGGGTCTTTGCGGACTGGGTCCTGCCAGGTATCCAAGGCTTTTTGATACCAATCTTTGGATTTTTCAATATTGCCGCGCTCATATTCCAGATCGCCGAGACCGTATTCTGCAAACCCCTTGCTGTAGATCCCATAATCGTCACCGGCGAACTTTTCACTTGTGGCGAGCACGTCCTTGAGCAGGGTTTCGGAACGGTCAAAGTTACCAAGACGCAGTTCCACGGTCCCGAGTGACCGTTTTGCGGCGGCGATCAGCAACTCATCGTTGGTCTTGGTTGTCGCGGAGAGTGCGTCCTCTGCCCAATGCAATGCCCGCAAATAATCCCCTTGATAAAAGTAGATCCAACAGATGTTGCGGGCAAATGTGCTTACGGACTTCCAATCTGCGAGCAGATTGGCCGCGCTCAGGGATGCATGTGCCAGAGTCAGGCGGTCATACCAGAAGGCGCGTTGCCACAGCACGCTCCCAAATTGGATGCCGATCTTCACAAGGGATTCGGCGATATCCTGGGTCTTCTTCGTCAAGGCGCCCGTGGGTTTCTTTTGAATGGACTTGTAGCACCACTGTGCCACGCCAAGGATGTTGTTGCGGTCTCGCAACAACTCGTCGAATTCGCGCCATTCCTTGAAGTCGCTTTTTTCGGATAGAAGATCCACATAATATTGTGCCGTTTTCATCTCGGCTTGGCGGATGAATTTTCTATCGGTGGAGAACTGTGTGCGGATGTAACGACGTGTCAGCGGTAGGATGCTGAAGTAATCCTTATCGGGTTCATGCTCGATCAAGGTTAATTGCAGAAGGTCGCTGATGGCAGTTTCGAATTGGTCGTCATCCTCGATCCCGGAGATTTCTCTGAGCGCGTCTCGTGACACTGCCTCGGGATGTAACGAGAGGATGAACAATAACTTTTTCTCATTGTGATGTTGCAGGAGATTCCAACTGTGATTGAAGCAGTATTGCAGAATGGGAATATCTGCGTCGAGGCTTAACTTATCCAGCACCTGTGTGACCGAGTATCCCAACACCGCGATCTGTCCATGTACCCATAGCAGTGCGAGAGGGAGCCCACCCGTCAGATCAACCAGATATTTATTTTGATCTCTTGTGAGTTGGATGTTCTTTTGCCGTGCGTCCCATTCCAGCAGGGCGTTGCTTTCTTCAAACGACAATCCCTGCAAGCGGATGATCTGTCCTTCGGTGACTCTTTCTCTCGATGTGACAATCACCTTCAGAGTGATGGGCGACCTTCGCAGGAAGTCGAGGATATCGCGTTGCTCAAGCCTTGAGAGCGATTCGAAATTATCGAGAATGAGGAGCGTGGACTGTTTGGCGAGAAGCCCATAAGCCTTCTTGATCTGTTCCTGAATGGACAGGTTGCCGATCGTGGGACTGCCGAGGCTGGTGCCGATCGTGATGAGAATATCGGAAAGGGACTTGGCTTCTGGGATGATTGGCTCGATCCCATGCAGTGTAAGAACAGTTTCCTTGGCCGAGATCCAGATCACGGATTCGAAAAGATCGTTCTCCACACACAGATGACTGACCTCGATAGCCAATGCAGATTTGCCCACCCCGCCCAGTCCTTCAATCCCCACGATAAAGGTTCGGCTATTGGGATGTAAAGACTGAAGGATGGTACGGACTTCCATCTCCCTGCCTACAAAATAGGGGCGTCTCGGAAGGCTTGCCCGTAGATTTGGCTTTTCGCGTTCTCTATCCTCTGATGCGACACCATCGAGTTGTTTGGTGTATCTGGCGATTGCCTCGCGTTCCATGGTGACGCTGTTGATGAGATGCAATGGCTGATCCACACCAAACTTTGCCAGCATCTCCTCGAGAGTATACAGATTTCTCTTGTGTAGCTCGATCAGCCTCTCGAGATGAGAGATTTCTTCCTTGTCCATGTTGTACCCTTTATTCTATTGGGTGGCTTGAATGTCTTTTTTATAGACCTTTGACAAAACACCCTCAAGCTTTTTGATGGTATCGATCATTGCGTTTTCGGCTTCTGTCATATTGTGCATAATAATGGGAGGGACGAGCGCACTTCCCCATTTTGCATATTGTTCCTTCGCAAGGTGATAGTTGCGAGAATACGTTTCCAGCAAGCGGACAAGGTGCTGGACCTCGGCCTCATGGCTTTGCCACAGCGACTCATCCACCTTGGCAGTGGACAACTCCTCTTTGATCTCTACTGCCTGTTCAGGCTCGAGAGGCACGATCTCTTTCGCCTCATTCTCCTGGACCTTTTCATCTGTTGGCGTAGCTTCAGGCGTTTGCCTACGCTCGCGCCGTTCCTGCAAAATCTTGCGTCCTTCATCAAAAATGAAGTCGATGGCCTTTAAAAGGATTGGAAGTTGAATAGCTTCGATCATGGCTCCTCCATTCTATGAAACGAGTATAGCATAAGCGGATACCAGGGTACTACCCCCTATCAAACCCGTTAACTAGCGTGGATGGACCTCACGGCAGGGTGGCACGGTCACGGCAAATTCGCC
This sequence comes from Candidatus Defluviilinea proxima, assembly GCA_016721115.1. NCBI lineage: Bacteria > Bacillati > Chloroflexota > Anaerolineae > Anaerolineales > Candidatus Villigracilaceae > Candidatus Defluviilinea > Candidatus Defluviilinea proxima. The sequence continues at coordinate 416,962 of JADKIW010000001.1, read as the reverse complement.
CATTCCAGCGCCTTTTTCCTCCCCTGTTTGAAATGCCCATGCGAGCACCTTGGTAAGACGTCTCATTTGCTGTGTTCAATAATCCTATAGTTATCCTGTACTGATCCTATAGTGATTCAGTAATATAAACCCGCAATGGGAAGGGAAATTTACTTTTCCTCCGCTTTTTACACCTTTTGCAAATCACCCCACTGCTTGAAAACAGACATGTTCATAAACGGACTTGATATCGGCCTCACTGACAAAAGGGGACACGTCCGTTTCCAATCCGCGCGAAGCGGCCCGTGACTGCAAACGGACTTCAAAACGGACTCGCGGACAATAACGGACGCCGTCCGCTCAAGTCTGTGAGTCCGTGATAGAGTCCGTTGGAAACCGATTGGGAATTGGAAATCTGTAAAGCTATACGTGAGTAATAAATTGCAATTGGCCAAATGAGGGTAAAAAGATAAAATCCGTCTTATAATTTCACATCACCTCATAACGGGATTTAAATGGAAAAAATAATCACACCACCAAAAGTATTCATCTCATATGCTTGGGAAGATGATGTAAAGATCTGGGTACGTGATTTTGCGATTCGTCTGCGAAGAGATGGAATTGAAACTATATTAGATGAGTGGGCAGCAGTTCCTGGTGATCAACTGCCAGAGTTTATGGAACGATCTGTTCGCGAAAGTGATTTTGTCCTTGTAATCTGTACCCCTAAATATAAAAGTAAATCAGATAACCGAACAGGTGGTGTGGGATATGAAGGGGATATTATTTCCAGTGAATTATATACGAGCCGTAATCAACGGAAATTCATTCCGGTTTTTCGTAAGGGGGCTTGGAATGAATCTGCTCCCTCATGGCTGCTAGGTAAGTATTATATAGACTTAAGCGGTGACCCTTATGATGAAGGTTCATATCATAATTTACTTAGAACCCTGCATAATGTGCGAGAGGCTCCACCGCCGGTTGGCAGACCTCCGGGGTATGTTGATAGACGTAGTGAAGATGGGAAATCAAATTCGAAGGAACCATTATCTGCTGAGAAAAAGGCAGTCAAACCTGTCAGGAGAAGAATACTTGTTTCAATAGTAGGTCTCTTCGCTATTGTTGGGCTTTGGTATGGAGGAAGTGTTCTTTCCAGTCGACAGGCTAACGCTGCTGGTACAACGGTTAGCCCGGTTGTATCAAGAACAAGGACTAATACCCCAATTCCACCGTCCATTACACCGACATTAACCAAAACATTAACCATTACCCCGCCGGGGCCGACTCCTCTTCCGCTAGAGATTACTGATGATAAAGGTGTGGAAATGGTGCTCGTTCCAGAAGGATCTTTTATGATGGGGTCAGAGTTTGGTGATGAAAATGAACAGCCTGTTCATGCAGTAGTATTAGGCACATATTATATTGATAAATATGAAGTTACAAATATCCATTACAAAGAATGTGTAAATTCCGGGGTTTGCCGTCAGCCAAAAGATATTGGTTCCAATGTATTAGGCTACTATTTCGATAATCCCAATTATGTAGACTATCCAGTGATTAATGTAGATTGGGATATGGCAGACACTTATTGCAAATGGCGTGGAAATGGAACACGGTTGCCAACTGAGGCTGAATGGGAAAAGGCTGCGCGGGGTGAAACAAATAATTCCTATCCTTGGGGCGATGCTCTAGGGTGTGAATATGCAAACTCTCAGTACTTAAACCAGTTCTGTTCTTTGGATCCGGTTAGAGTGGGAAGTCTTGAAAAAGGGAAGAGTCCTTATGGAGCTTATGAAATGGCAGGGAACGTTTGGGAGTGGGTTGCAGATCTATATCAAAAATATTATTACTTTACTCCCGTAACTGAACCTGATCCACAAGGACCTTTGATTGGTGATGGCAGACGAATCAGACGCGGAGGCTCGTACTTGAGCGTGCAATATTATATGCGTGTTTCAAATCGCAGTGCAGATCTTCACTATTATTATGATGATGAAACTGGCTTTCGTTGTGCAAGATCATTTACAACACCGTGAGATAGAACTGTACGGACTCGCTGAGAGTATCTACATATGTTTGGTTGTATAATCTTTCCATCATCACCAAAACGGGACGGATATGAACGAACCTAAACGCCCATTGAAGGTTTTTCTCTGCCATGCACACGCGGACCGTGACCCCGTCCCACAAGGGGATGATATGCGCGGACTCTACTCCCGCCTGATCAAAGACGGCGTGGACGCATGGCTCGACAAAGCCAAACTCATCTCAGGACAGGGTTTCGACAGGCTCAACCTACCAGATTGGGAATTGGAGATCATTGGATATTGAAGCTAAGTTCTGATCATCTTGTTAAAATAAAAAGGTTACTATGACTATTCCGTGTGCTCTCTTAGTTGACGATCAGCGTGATGTAGTTCGCCTCCTCCGTGCAACTTTAAATACACTTGGGCATGAAATGAATATCATTGAAGCCCCTTCGGGCGAGGAAGCATTGCTGGAAGCATCTCGTCGTAAAATTGATTTGCTAGTAGTGGATTATGGATTAGCTGGTATCTCTGGTGTTGAGACAATGAGAAAGATTCGTATTCGATACCCTTCTATGAAGTCTGTCATTATTACAGGTTGGGCTGAACGCAAAGTGCTTGAAGAGATACGAAATTCTGGAGTGGACGCCTATTTTTTTAAGCCGATCCCTCTTGCGGATTTTTTAGATGCGGTTGAGAGATTCTTAGGTTTTAATCAAACTATCTTTCCACCAGTAGAAGAAACATCAAAGCCTCCTCTGCAAAAAATTACGACAGAACCTAAGAAGAAACTTCCAAAATTAGGTGTAGAGAATCCTCCAAAAGTATTTATATCCTATGCTTGGGAAGACGATGTTATAAAGTGGGTACGTAATTTTGCAGCACGTTTGAGGGCTGATGGAGTTGATGCAATATTAGATCAGTGGTCGGCAGTGCCAGGAGATCCTTTGTCTGATTTTATGGAGAAATCTTTACGTGAAAGTGAATATGTGCTTGTTGTCTGTACGCCGAAATATAAAAATAAATCAGATGGTCGAGAGGGTGGAGTAGGGTATGAGGGAAATATTATCACTGGTGAATTATTAGCGAAAAATAATCACCGCAAGTTTATCCCTGTTTTGTATAAGGGGCCTTGGCAATTGGCTGCTCCATCTTGGGCGTCAAGTAAATTTTATGTTGATTTGAGTGATAGCATAAACGCTGGCGAAAACTATCGTAATTTATTGAGGACTTTATACAGGAAAAATGCTACTCCTCCGCCATTAGGTGGTTTTCCTGATTTTTTGAATGAAGAGTAAAATATAATATATTGGACAACTAACAAAAGAAACCCTCTTAATGATTCAATAAAAAGCAACTTTTCCTGCCGCATGAAGCGCAAAAGGATGGAGAATGGACATCACCCCATTCTCCATCTTCCATTAACCATCAGTTATAATCTCCCCGCACAATCCTCAATCCCAAATCGGAAATCGTAAATGCAGAAATCTTCTTTCCAAGAAATCATCCTCAAACTACAAGACTTCTGGGCATCGCACGGATGCCTGATCACACAGCCTTACTACACCCAGGTCGGTGCAGGGACAATGAACCCAGCCACTTTCCTGCGCGTGCTCGGACCCGAGCCGTGGAACGTGGCGTATGTCGAGCCGTCTGTCCGCCCCGATGACGGGCGCTACGGCGAGAACCCCAACCGCTTCCAACTGCACACCCAGTATCAGGTCATCCTCAAGCCCGACCCAGGCAACCCGCAGGAACTCTATCTCGAGTCGCTCAAAGCCCTCGGCATTGACCCGCGCCAGCACGACATCCGCTTCGTGGAGGATAACTGGGAACAGCCCGCCATCTCCGCGTGGGGCTTGGGTTGGGAGGTCTGGCTCGACGGGCAGGAGATCACGCAGTTCACCTACTTCCAGCAGATGGGCGGCGTGGCGCTCGACCCCGTCTCGGTCGAAATCACCTACGGGCTCGAACGCATCCTGATCGCGCTCAACAACGCCAAAGCCATCTGGAATGAAGAATACGGCGCAGGCGTCACCTACGGCGAGATCCGCCGTCAGGAAGAGTTCGAACACTCCAAATATTATTTCGAGACCGCCGACGTCGAACGCGTCCGCGCCATGTACGACCTCTTCTCCGCCGAAGCCGACGCCTGTCTCGCACAAGGTCTCATCGCCCCCGCGCACGACTACGTCCTCAAATGCTCGCACTGCTTCAATATCCTCGACACCCGCGGCGCGATTTCTGTTGCTGAGCGTCAGGCATTTTTTAGACGCATCCGCGAATTGGCAAAGGGCGTGGCAGTCTCCTACGGTGAACAGCGCAAGGGACTGGAATATCCGTTGCTCAAAAAGACCACGGACAACAGACCATCGACCACAGCCAAACCATCGTCCACCGTCAATGGTCCATCGTCATTCTTACTAGAGATTGGCATCGAAGAACTCCCTGCCTCTGATGTGGATATCGCTCACACGCTTTTATCTACCCGTGTGCCGACTCTCCTCAAAGAATTGAATCTTGCTCATGGCGACGTGCGCGTCTTTACAACCCCGAGGCGGATCGTCGTTTCAATTGACTCTCTCGCCCCGAATCAGCCAGACCGCGAAGACCTCGTCAAAGGTCCACCCGCTGATAAAGCTTTCGACAAAGACGGCAAGCCCACGCAAGCCGCGCTCGGCTTTGCCAAGAAAAATAATCTCGACCCTGCCACACTCGAAGCCCGTGAGATCGACGGTGGAAAATACGTGGCGGCTGTCGTCAAGCAAAAAGGACGCCCCACCCCCGAAGTCCTCGTGGACGCGTTGCCCAAACTCGTCGAGAGCATCAAGTTCGAGAAGTCCATGCGCTGGAATGAATCTGGCATTGCCTTCTCTCGTCCCATCCGCTGGTACGTGGCCCTGCTCGGTGACATGGTCATCCCGTTTGAATATGCGGGTGTTGTGAGTGGCAATATCTCACGCGGACTTCGCCCATACGGCTCGCCTGATATCAAAATCCCTTCGGCTGACGCGTACTTCGACACTATGCGCGAAGCTGGAATCACATTAGATAAAGAAGAACGCAAAGCTTCCATCATTGAACAAATCAACCAAGCCGCATCTCTCGTCAGTGGCGAAGCCATCATTGAAGAAGGTTTGTTGAATGAAGTAGCAAATCTTGTTGAGATGCCCACGGCTGTGATGGGTGGTTTCAACGAAGAATTCCTTGCTCTGCCTCGTGATGTACTCATCTCAGTGATGAAGAAACATCAGAGATACTTCCCTGTACAACGCGTAGGGGCGACCCTACAAGCGGGGTCGGGAAATGAGTCAGGCAAGGCTTCTTCGCAATCTGGCGCATCGTCAGACCGTGGCGGGTCGCCCCTACTGGCGAAATTTATCGCAATTAGAAACGGTGATGACATTGGCATCAACACCGTCCGTGAAGGGAATGAGCACGTCCTTGGCGCGCGCTTTGCCGATGCGAACTTCTTCGTCCGCGAAGATTTGAAGCAACCTTTGGAAGCTTATCGTCCTAAACTTTCCACATTGACTTTTCACACGAAACTTGGCTCGATGTTAGATAAATCTGAGCGCATGACTAAATTAGCACCTGAACTCACGGATATGCTTGGAATTAAGGTGGAGAAGAGAGATGTTGCAAGTGCTGTGTTTCTTGCTAAGGCAGATTTGGCTACGCAGATGGTTACTGAGATGACTTCCCTGCAAGGCATTATTGGTGGCGAGTATGCACGAAGGTCTCCTGATATCCATTCGTCAACTGCGAGTGCTATTAGTGAGCAATATCTCCCAGTTCCTCCTAGCGATATTGGTTTGATTGTTGCCTTAACTGACCGAATTGATACGCTTGTTGGTTTATTCGCGGCAGGTCTTGCACCCACTGGCGCAAAAGACCCATTTGGTCTACGCCGCGCCGCCATTGGTGTTGTTCAACCCCTCATAGAGCATGATGTTGATTTTGACCTTGCTGAAGCCGTGAAGAAGTCAGCGAAGACACAGCCTATCGAAGTCACTGCCGATGTGCAAAAGCAAATTCTCGATTTCATTGCAGGCCGTTTGAAAGTTGTCTTGAATGATATGGGCTATAAATATGATGTTGTAGATGCTGTCCTTGCGGAGCAACGCAAAGCGGCCAACCCTGCGGCATCGGCTCGGGCGGTGAAGCAACTGTCCGCTTGGGTAGGACGCGAAGATTGGCCCACGATATTGGCCGGGTACGCAAGATGCGTCCGCATCACGCGCGATCAGAAAGAAACTTTCAAGGTCAAAGAAAAATCCCTGCGCGAAGTGGAAGAACGCACACTGTTCGAAGTCTTCAACCTTCAGAACACAACCTTCAACGGGGAAGTGGATGCGTTCCTTAATGTTGTCGTCAAACTCATCCCCTCGATCACTTCCTTCTTCGATAAGATCCTGGTCATGGCCGATGAGAAAGACGTGCGCGAAACTCGTCTGGGATTGTTGCAGAGGATTGCCAGCCTTGCCGATGGTGTGGCGGATCTCAGCAAGCTCGAAGGTTTCTAGAAGACGTAATTACCCCCGAATTTAATTTGGGATGCAGAAGAACGCTGATGTATGCCGACACTCACACTGGTAATTCGGTGCAGGTGTAAAAAGCAAAGATCAGCGTTCTTTTATTTTTATCAGTGACCATCTCGAAACTGCTGTGTAAAATAGGAACCTTGTGTTGTTTTGTTCCGTTATAGTTTAGTAGGAGACATACAATGAGATACATACTTATAGTTTGTTTATTGATATTAACCGCATGTAACGCTCCTGTTGGGACCCCCGTCACGGAATTCACGCCGATGCCCGAATCAACATTGGCACCTGTTCACACGGAAACTGCAACGGTACCCCCCGAATCAACCGCGACTGCATTGCCGACTTCACCGCCTGCCAGTCCTCCTCCTGCTACGGAGGTTAAGGACCGTCCCTTTTCTGCCACTCTTGTGAGAATGTTTACAGGTCCGTTCATTTTGTTGGGTGGGACAGAAAATGGCGAATGGTTGAGCCCGGAGTCTACGGTTTCGCGCCTGTCGGGCGGTGAAACGTATCAAGGTTTCATGGATACTGGACCGACGGGTACGATCAAAGGAAATTTGCCAAAACTTAATCCTCCCTGTCGTCAATATCAGGTTGAAACAGATTCGTATCCAGCTGGTGGCCGGGCGGTAGCGATCACCGGGGGCTGGAATGCAGTGCCTCGTACTCCACAGGATATTTCAAACAACCAAGATCTCTATGTGGAAGAGATCAGACAGTGGTTGATCGGGAAAGGCTTTTCGGAACCAACCATCAAGATCAATCAGATCCTGCGTGTTGATATGGAGGGGGATGGGACTGATGAAGTGTTGATTAGCGCATCTAATTTTGTTGAACCAACGGGCCACACTGTTCAGCTCGGAGATTATTCACTGGTTGTGATGCGAAAAGTGACTGGTAATACCGTAGAGACACTTCCCGTTGTTGGCGACTATTATGACCAGTACGTTGAGAATCAGTTCCCCCTAACATATCGAAGCCTGTTTGTCGCAGATCTTAATGACGATGGCATTCTTGAAATTCTGGTGGGAGCTACCCGTTGGGAAGGGAATGGAGTTCTTGCGTATGAGGTGAAAGGGACCGAGATACACGAGATCTATAATTTGTCTTGCGGCTTATAAAGAGCGGCATAACGACCTTTCATCTGATGAGGCATTAAATTCATATTCTCAAGCATGAGCTGATTATCAAGGTCTATTCAATAGGGTAGATGTGGGTGATTTGCTAATCTTTGCAAGCAAGTCTATAATTCAACCATCCTATGTCCACTATTGATGAGATCAAAGCCCGCATTGATATCGTCGACCTCGTCTCTGAGGCCGGTGTAAAACTGCGCCATGCAGGCAAGAACTATACGGGGCTTTGTCCGTTCCACGATAACAAGAAGACGCCTGCCTTTGTGGTCTGGCCTGAGTCTGGGACTTGGCGTTGCTTTGGTCAATGCAATGAGGGCGGCGACATCTTCAAGTTCGTGATGAAGCGCGAGAACCTTGATTTCAAGGAAGCCATGCAGAAGCTGGCTTTGCGCGCAGGTGTGGAGATCAAGGAATACCAGCGCGAGACCCCACAACAAAAGGAAGCGTTTGAGAACCTCCGTAAGTTGTTGGAAGATGCTGTCGTTTTTTATCGCAGTCATCTTTTCGCCAATGAAGAAATTCTGAAGTATCTACGCGAGAAGCGTGGACTGACCGACGCGACCATCGAGACCTTTGGCTTGGGGTATGCCCCTCAAGGCTATGACAATGCTCTCAAACACTTTACCCAACGCGGTTACAAAGAACAGGATTTGATCGATTCGGGCCTGTTGACCGAACGGGAAGATGGCAAACGTTACGATAAGTTCCGTCATCGTATCATGATCCCCATCCGTGATGAGAATGGAAAGATGGCGGGCTTCGGCGCTCGCATCGTCGATCCGAACGATATCCCTAAATTTTTGAACTCACCTGAGACCCCGATCTTTTCAAAGGGACATTTGCTCTATGGGCTGGATAGAGCGCGCAAGCCGATCCGTACTGCGGACCAAGCCGTGATCGTTGAAGGATACCTCGATGTTATTGCCTTGCATCAGGCGGGCTATGAGAATGTTGTCTCGCCGATGGGCACAGCGTTGACGGAAGACCAGTTACGTTTGCTCAAGAAGTTCACACGCAAGATCGTCCTTGCGCTCGACCCAGATGTGGCTGGCCAAAAAGCTGTGTTGCGTGGGCTTGATGCAGCGCGCTCCGCGATGGATAAGGAAGGTGAACTTGCCTTCGATGCACGCGGACTCCTCCGTAACGAGGCTCGTTTGCAGGCCGATCTGCGAGTTGCATCCATCCCTGATGAGCTTGACCCTGATGAAATTGTCGCGCGCGATAGAGATGAGTGGGCGCGGATCATTGAAAGCGCCAAGCCGATCGTTACGCATGTGATGGAAACGCTCGTTGCAGGACAAAACGTCAACGACCCGAAGGTGAAGAATCAGATCGCGGCGCAGATCGTTCCGTTGATCGAGGATCTGCCGAACCCATTGGAACGCGATACGTATCGTCAGGCGTTGGCGCGAATGCTACGGGTAAATGAAAGCGCATTAACCGGGACGCAGGCTCAAAGTCCGAAGGTGAAGCGACCGAGGGCCACTCAACAGGCACAAGTTCAAGAGTCGCCTAAAGTGACGGTGGCTGTCTCGTCCAGCAAGAAGGTCGAGGAATATGTTATCGGTGCCTTGTTCAATAAACCTGAGATGTTGTACCGTCTTGACCGTCTGTTGCAAGAATATGGATTGACAGCGTTGGATGTGCAGGATTTCGACTATACTGACCATAAGTTGTTGTTTGGGTTGATCCGCGAATCGGTGGAGCAGTATAAGACGGAGCATCACGAGTTCGTCGTTGATGCATTGCCCGAATCTTTGCAGGCGCGTTCACTGGAGTTGGTGAAAGAGACCGAAAAAGTGGAGCGCATGGAAGATAAATTGATGGAAGAGTTGTTGCGCGGTGTGATCAAGTTGCGGCGCGTGGCCGCGGGCGAGAACCTGAACCAGTTGCGTTTCTTACAAGAAGAAGCACAGCAAGGTGATGACCTGCGAGCAACTTCTTATCAAGAACTGGCGTTGCAGAATACGCGCTTATTGCGAGATCTGGATCAGGCATCGCGTAAGATGACGATGAAGCGACTGGTCTAATTACGTAACAATTCATTTGGTACAACGTCAAGGTAATAAAGGGTTTATGGCTGAAAAAAAGAAACAACCTGCATTGGCCAAGAAAAATCTTACATCACCTCAAGAGCCGCATTCACCGCAGGCTCATGAGGAGTTGTCGGGTAAAAAGATAAAAGGGGATAGCGGCCTCTTGATCAGAATGAATGGGTTGGTGGATGATGTGTTGACGGGGGATGAGTTGGGGGATCCAGATGTCAATGCCCTTGCGCAGGAAGAAGAACTTTTAGAAGATGATGAATTAGATATCAAGCGCCCAGAGATCGCTGCCGAATTATCGGAAGATCCTGTCCGCTTGTACTTGCGTGAGATCGGGCAGGTCAAGTTGCTTGATTCTGATAGCGAGTTCCGACTGGCAACGATGATCGAGGCCAATCGTCTCTTGAGTGTATTTCGTCGTCATCCCATCCGCAAAGGGCTTACACCTGCGGGGTCCATTCATCACGCGATTCTTTCTGAGCTTTATACCTCGTGGGAGCGTTTGCTTGAGGATGCTGATCGCATTCATCACGAGCCGCCCGATCTGGGATTGATGTTGACTGAAGCGCAAGCCTTGCGTGCTGGCGGGCAATCGGATGTGCCTTCGTATTTGCGTGCGTTCTTGGACAACGGCAAATGGGGGAGCGACCCTCTTTGGGATGACTTTGCGCGAAAATCCTACTCGGTCTTTCTAAGCTTTTATCTGATCCCGTTCAATTATGCGACGTGGCTCCTCAGCCTGATCAACCAAAAACATCAACTGCCCAATCTGCGGACGATGTATCAACATCTCCCCGATGAACAGGAATTGCTCGCACAAATGGAAGTGGTCAAGGCTCGCGCTACCGAGGCCAACCAGGCATTGATCAGTGCGAACCTGCGTTTGGTGGTCAGTGTCGCCAAGCGATACCTTGGGCGCGGCATTAACTTCCTTGACCTGATACAGGAAGGGAATATTGGCTTGTTGCGTGCGGTCACCAAGTTTGATCCACGCCGAGGTTTCAAATTCAGCACCTACGCAACGTGGTGGATCCGTCAGTCCATTAATCGCTCGATCGCAGAGCAGGCGCGCACGATCCGCATTCCGGTGCATTTGTTCGAGTCTATTACCCGTATTCTGCGTGTGCAAAGACAATTGACACAGGAATTGGGGCGTGACCCCAACGCCGAAGAACTCGCGCTCGAAGTGGGGTATCTTCCCGCTTCTGATGTGCAGGCCATTTTGCGCGCACACTCTGAAGAGAAGCCCCTTTCGCAAGACCTGCAACATAAACTGGATACGGCCACGCAAAAAATAGACCGCGTACTCCGCTCTGCGGAGGAGCCGGTCTCTATTGACGGCCCGGTGGGGGATGAGGACTCTAGTTCGCTCGGCGACTTCATTGAAGATGAAGATGCGCTTTCCCCCATGGATGCGGCCGCCCGTCAGATGCTCCGGGAACAGATACGCAGTGCCCTCACATCCCTGGCCGACCGCGAACGTGAAGTGCTGGAAATGCGCTTCGGCCTGCTTGATGGGCAGGACCATACGCTGGAAGAAGTAAGCCGCTACTTCGATGTGACGCGTGAGCGCATCCGTCAAATTGAAGCGAAGGCGCTCCGTAAATTACGGCATCCCTCCAGGAGCAGAGAATTGCGGGATTATTTAGGATAACCAAGAGCAGGTCGCGTTTCAAATGCGACCTGCTTTTATTTTTTGTAAAAAAACACAATCCGACAATTATTACCAATTTTGTGAAAAGAGGCACTTTCTCTAGCCCTCAAAAACCTCTTATGTTATACTCCCGACCACGTTGTGCAAGGAAGTACAAATACACGCCTATTGCGGGCGTTTTGAGGTATTTTAATGCTCGAATACGTTGCAATTGCACTTATGATCGCGCTGGCAACCATCGTTGCACTGATAGCAATCGGTTTGGGGTATTTATTCGGTCCACGAAAACAGTCTGAAGCTAAAGCATCACCTTATGAATCAGGTATTACTCCCTTCGGTGAAGGGACACGTCGTATGCCTGTGCGTTTTTATATGGTGGCTGTGTTGTTCATCCTCTTCGATATCGAAGTAGTGTTCTTCCTGCCGTGGGCAGTGACGTTCCGTAAGCTTGGGATATTTGGATTGATCGAAATGATCGTCTTTATCGCTATCTTATTGGTTGGATACTTTTATGCGTGGAAGAAAGGAGCTCTCGAATGGGAGTAGAAGAAAAACTTGGCAATATGGGCATCGTGACCGCGAAACTGGAAGACCTTGTCAACTGGTCTCGCACGAACGCGATGTGGCCCATGTTGTTTGGACTTGCTTGTTGTGCGATTGAGATGATGGCCGCTCAGGCCGCTCATTATGATATGAGCCGCTTCGGTATGGAGATCATGCGTGCCAGCCCGCGTCAATCGGACCTGATGATCGTGGCCGGTCGCCTTTCAAAGAAGATGGCGCCGGTGCTCCGCCGCCTCTATGACCAAATGCCCGAACCCAAGTGGGTGATCGCCATGGGCGATTGCGCCTCTTGCAGTGGTGTATTCAATAATTACGCCCTTGTGCAGGGTGTGGACGAGATCGTCCCTGTCGATGTGTATGTAGCTGGCTGTCCTCCGCGTCCGGAAGCATTGATTCATGCAGTGGTGACCTTGCATGAAAAGGTCAAGGGCGAGAAGTTCATCGTGAAGGAATAGCGTCATTGCGAGGGCGATAGCCCGAAGCAATCTCCAAGATAATGATGGGATTGCTTCGTCGGGCTACGCCCTCCTCGCAATGACGGGGTAGTGATTATGGATAAGAGACTTGAACCAATCGTAAAGGTTTTGCAGGATAAGTTCAACGTAACCTATGAAGAGTTCCGTGGGGAAGTGCATGTATTTCTTACAATTGAACAGATCATCGAAGCGTTAACCCTCCTGCGCGACAACCATGAATTTGAATTGTTATCTGCAATGACCGCGGTGGACTATTGGCCTCAACAGTCCCCGCGTTTTCATGTCATTTATCAGATGTCCTCTCTGGCAAAGAATCTAACGTTACAGTTGAGAATTCCAGTAAACGGTGACCAGCCCAAAGTCCCGACTGCGACGCGTGTATATGAAGTGGCGAATTGGCGTGAGCGTGAGATCGCTGATATGTTCGGCGTTGAGTTCGAAGGTCATCCTGATCCGCGCCGTATCTTGATGCCTGAGGATACAGAAGGACATCCTCTTCGCAAGGACTTCCCGCTTGGTTATGAAGAACCGCAATTTACCTTCAACTTCGAAGAGATCGACCTTCGCAAGCCGTATGCAAAGGAATAGGGAATGACTCAATTAGAAGAAGCCAATTACGAACAATATAAACACTTGGTTTCAGAACGTGCATTTACCGGTGAAACCATGTTATTGAACATGGGGCCTCAACATCCGTCTACACACGGTGTATTACGCTTGTTACTTGAACTCGATGGCGAGACGGTTGTCAACGCCATCCCAGAGATCGGCTACTTGCATACGGGTGTTGAAAAGAACATGGAGTACAAGACGTACATCAAGGCGGAGGTGATGACTGACCGCCTCGATTACATGAACACAGTTGGAAACAACCTTTCCTACTGCATGGCCGTTGAGAAACTGGTTGACCTGGATGTGCCGCCACGTGCGCAGGCCATTCGTGTGATCCTGACCGAAATACAACGCATCATCTCGCATCTCGTTTGGATCGGTACTTTTGGTCTCGACTTGAACGCTTCCTCCATGTTCATGTATGCATTCCGCGAACGTGAAATGCTTTTGGATATTTTGGAATTGTGCTCGGGCCAACGCATGATGACCACGTTCATCCGCCCCGGCGGTATCTGGCGCGATGTGCCTGTGGAATTCGAAGCCGCAGTGCGCGATTTCATCAAGATCTTCCCGAAGCGTATTGACGAATACGAAGCTTTGTTGACGAAGAACCCGATCTTGCTGGACCGTTTGGTTGGCATCGGCTATCTGGATGCCGCTACTGCCCTTCAACATGGTGTGACCGGGCCGACGTTGCGTGCTTCTGGTGTGGACTGGGACTTGCGCAAAGCTCGTCCGTATATGGGTTACGAACAATATGACTTCAATGTGCCTGTCCGCACGGAAGGTGACACCTATGCACGGTATATCGTCCATGTGGAAGAGTTGCGCGAATCGTTGAAGATCGTGGAACAAGCTTTGAACAAACTGCCGATGGGCTCGGTGCGGAGTGAGAACCGCAAGTTCGTCACCCCGCCACGTTCCGAGATCGGTGTAAGCATGGAAGCGCTCATCCATCACTTCAAGTTGTGGACGGAAGGTTTCCCTGCGCCGAAGGCGTCCATTTATAGCGCGGTCGAGTCACCGCGTGGTGAGTTGGGTGTTTACCTCGAAGGTGATGGTGGCCCCAAGCCGTATCGCGTTCACATGCGCACGCCCTCCTTCGATAATCTGTCGGTCCTTCCCAAGATCGTAAAGGGAACTCTTGTTGCCGACCTCGTTGCCATTCTGGCTTCCATTGATATTGTGCTCGGAGATATTGACCGATGAGCCTTGCGAAAACGTACCCTAAAGAAGTAAAACAAATATTGTCAAAATATCCGCCAGAGCATAAACGCTCAGCGGTGATGCCGTTGTTATACCTTGCTCAACGTGAGGAAGGTTACATCACGAAAACTGCAATGCAGGATATTGCCAAACTACTCGATATCACCGAGACGGATGTTGCGGCCATCGTTGGCTTCTACACCCTGTATCATGATGAGAAGGCCGGTAAGTATCGTATGCAGGTTTGCACCGATCTGCCTTGTGCATTACGTGGTGCTGAACAGTTTATGGACAATCTCTGCTCCAGCCTTGGTATCAAGGTGGGGGAGACGACACCCGATGGCGTTGTGACCCTCGAAGCAGTAACTTGTCTCGCCGCGTGCGATAAGGCTCCCATGTTCCAAACACAGGGACCGGATGGCATCAAATATCACGAGAACATGACCGTGGATAAGACGATGGAATTGGTTGCCGCGCTCAAGAAATCAGCAGGGGAGGTGAAGTAATGGCACACGTTCTGTTACGTCATCGCGATATCCCCGATATCAACAAGCTCGAAGTCTACAAGAAGAACGGCGGGTTTGCCGCATTTAAGAATGCGGTCACCAAGATGAAGCCCAACGAAGTGACCGATGTGGTCAAGAACTCCGGTTTACGTGGTCGCGGAGGCGCAGGCTTTCCGACCGGTATGAAGTGGTCGTTCATTGACAACAAGAACTGGCCTCATTATGTGGTGGCCAATGCGGATGAGTCCGAACCGGGCACTTTCAAAGATCGCGAGATCATGGAAAGCAATCCGTTCCAATTTTTGGAAGGTCTTGCCATCGCATCGTATGCGGTTGGCGCGAATGCCGCATATGTGTATCTGCGTGGTGAGTTCTGGCAGGTGGCCGCCATCCTCGATGAAAAGATCGCGGAGATGGAAGAAGCAGGTTACCTCGGTAAGGAACTCTTCGGCACAGACTACTCGCTCAAGATCTATACCCATCTCGGCGCAGGTGCATACATCTGCGGTGAAGAGACCGCTTTGCTCGAATCGCTCGAAGGTAAACGCGGACAGCCTCGTGTGCGTCCTCCATTCCCGCCTTCGTATGGTTTGTATGGCAAGCCGACCATTATCAACAATGTTGAGACATTTACCAATGTACCAATGATCCTTGAAAAGGGAGCAGATTGGTATAAAGGTCTCGGAACTGCCGACAGTGCTGGCGTGAAGATCTTCTCACTTTCTGGCCGCGTGAAGAAGCCTGGTAATTATGAACTGCCGTTCGGCACTACCTTCCGTGAATTGATCTACACTCACGGCGGTGGTGTGGTTGACGATAAAAAAGTGAAAGCCATCATGCCTGCGGGTGCATCATCCTCCCTTATTGTTGTAGAGGATGAAAAGGTCCTTGATACACAGATGGACTATGCCACCGTTCGCACAATTGGTGGAGACCTTGGGTCTGCCTCTGTAATTGTGGTGGACGAAACCATCTCGATTGATTGGATCATCAACAAGACCATGCATTTCTTCCGCCATGAATCGTGCGGTAAATGCACCACTTGCCGCGAAGGCACGTACTGGATGTCTCACCTTACGGAGCGCATCCATGAAGGTCATGGCAAGCCACAGGATGTTGATCTGTTGTTGAATGTGGCAAAACAAATGCAAGGCAAGTGTCTGTGTGCGCTCGGAGAATTCTCGACGATGGCGGTTGTCACAGGCATCGAGCGATTTAGAAAAGATTTTGATAAAGCGGTGAATGCATAATGAGTAAACAAGTCACGCTCACAATTGACGGAACACAGGTCACGGTCCCGGAAGGGACGTATGTGGCTGATGCCGCAAAGATGGTCGGTATCGACATCCCTGTTTTTTGTCATCATCCAAAACTTGAACCTGTCGGCATGTGCCGTATGTGTCTGGTCGAGATCGGTCGCCCCATGCGCGACCGCGCCACCGGTCAGTTCGTCATGGAGAACGGTGCGCCGAAGATCCAATTCATGCCCAAACTCGAAACCGCCTGTACCAACCGGGTCGAGGATGGCATGGTGGTCCTCACAAAATCTGAAAAGGCAACTTCCGGGCAACGCGGAACGGTTGAGTTCCTGCTGACCTCACATCCGCTTGATTGTCCGATCTGTGATAAAGGCGGCGAATGTCCGCTTCAGAATCTGACAATGGCGCACGGCCCTGGCCAGAGCCGCTATCTTTACGATGAAAAGAAACACATGGATAAGATGGTGCCGCTGGGCGAATTGATCTATCTCGACCGCGAACGCTGTATCCAATGTGCGCGTTGTATCCGTTTTCAAACGGACATCGCTGGGGACTCGGTCCTCGGCTTCGATGAGCGTGGACGCTCCACCCAGATCGTCTCTTTATCGGACCCCGGATTTGATTCGGTTTTCTCGGGCAATACCTCTGACATTTGCCCTGTCGGCGCGTTGACCACGGCAGACTTCCGCTTTGGCGCTCGTCCATGGGAATTGCAGGCACAGGCTTCCATCTGTACGCAATGCCCTGTGGGATGTAACACCACGTTGAACACTCGTCGTGAAGCCAAGGCTGACGGCAAGATCGTTGTCAAACGTGTGATGCCTCGCCAGAACGAAGAAGTGAACGAGATCTGGTTGTGTGACAAAGGCCGCTTCGCGTATCACTACGCCGAAGGTAAGGAACGCCTCACTCGCCCGCAGGTTCGTAAAGATGGCAAATTGGTGCGCGCTTCATGGGATGCCGCGACCAAACTTGCCGCTGAGAACTTCCTCGCCGCGAAGAAGAATTTTGTCATTCTGGCTTCGGGCAGACTCTCGAATGAAGACCTGTTCAATTTGAAATCGCTTTCTGAGCATTCGGAAGGCAAGGCGTACCTGTACTCTCACATGGCTGGCGGTGAATTGACATCGCTTGTCGGTGTGGGGGAGGGGACGAACTTCGCCAAGATGGGTGCAGGCACGACCATTGTCGTGGTGGCCTCCAATTTATATGAAGAAGCGCCGATCTGGTATCTGCGTGTCAAGCAGGCGGCGGAGCGTGGCGCGAATTTGATCGTGATGAATCCGCGCGAGACCAAACTTGATCGATATGCTTCCTATGTGGTGCGCTATGCGTACGGCGATGAAGTCAAGACCATTCAAGACCTGGGCAAGAAGAGCAAGATCAGCGATACATTCCTGAACGCCGCAAATGCCGTCATCCTTTATGGAAGTGATGGACTCGGTGTTTCAGGTTCTGCCGCAGTTGCCTCTGCCTGTGCGAAGTTGTTGCAAGATAATAACTTTATCGGTAAACCCAACAACGGGCTCATCGGTGTGTGGAGCCGTGCGAACGATCAGGGCGCATGGGAAATGGGCTTCGAAGTGGAAGAAGACCTCGCAAAGGTGTTGAAGGGCAAATCCGTGTATATCGTCGGTGCTGACCCAGTGGCGGACGACCCGAAACTGGCGAAGGCCCTTGAAGGCGCTGAGTTCGTGGCTGTGCAGGATGTGATGGAAACCGCGACGACTGAGATCGCGAATGTGGTTCTGCCTGCGCAGGCATTCACCGAACGCGAAGGGACAATGACCTCCGGCGAACGACGTGTACAACGCTACTATCCTGCCGTTCCTGTGACGGGCGACGCGAAGGCTGATTTCTCGATCACCTCGCAGATCGCGCGTCATATGGGTGTCATCCTCGAAGGGACAGCGGTTTCTGCCGTTTTCGATATTTTGTCCGAGTCGGTCAAATCGTTCGAAGGTTTGAATTATGCAAGACTCGCTGAAGTGAAACCGCAATGGCCGATCGTTGGGCGCGGTGATGTATATTACGGCGGCACGACCTATGAGAACACACAAGGCATGGGCGTACAACTGTCAGCGGCGGCAACGCGCGGAGAAAAGCTGAGCATACCGAAGGTCCAGAAAGAAGCGGCTCCTCGTCCGAAAGAAAATGAATTGCTGGCGGTACCTGTCACAAAGTTGTATGACCGTGGTACGACAATCCTGCCTGCTGAATTGTTGCACGAACGCATCGGCGATGCGAGTATCTCGTTGCATCCTGATGCCGCGAAAGATCTGGGTGTGGAAGCTGGGCAGACCGTGAACGTGAGCTTCAACGGTGTGAGCGGTGAAGTGGTTGTGAAGCTGGACGATACGATCTCGGTTGGTGTGGCGTTGATCCCGCGTTCGATGGGCTTGGCGATCCGCGAACCTGTTGCGGTGAAGGTGAAATGATGTTATCGGATTGGACACTCTGGCTGGAATGGTTTATCAAATCGCTGGTGGTGATCTTGGGATTGCTGACCGGGTTTGCCTACCTGACGTGGTATGAACGCCGCGGGCTGGCACGCATTCAAGCGCGCATTGGCCCGAACCGCGCGGGCTGGCAGGGCTTGCTTCAACCGATCGCGGATGCGGTCAAGTTGATCTTCAAAGAAGAACTTGTGCCCGCCAAAGCGGACAAGGTGTTGTTCTTCTGGGCGCCGGTCATCACAATGGTGCCCTCGATCATCATTGCGGCGGTTATCCCGTGGGGACCTGCAATCGAGATGTTCGGCCGTATGGTTAAGTTGTCTGTGGCCGAGATCAATGTAGGTGTGTTGTACATGATGTCCATTGCATCCATTGCGGTGTATGGCATTGTGTTGGCAGGCTGGGCTTCGAACAATAAGTATGCGATGCTCGGTGGTATTCGTTCCTCGGCGCAGATGATCTCGTATGAACTTGCGCTGGGACTTTCTTTTGCCACTGTCATCATCATGGCGAACTCGATGAACTTGACGAAGATCGTAGAAGGGCAGGAGAAGCTTTGGTATATTTTCCTCCAGCCTGTGGGAGCGGTCATTTTCTGGATCGCGACACTTGCAGAAGTAAACCGTTCGCCGTTTGATATGCCCGAAGCCGAGCAGGAATTGACAGCTGGTTATTTCAGCGAATATTCCGGCATGAAGTTCGCTTTGTTCTTCATGGCAGAATATCAGAAGATGATCGCAGTCAGCGCTATTTTGGCAACACTGTATCTCGGTGGCTATCTTGGCCCCTTCATTGACAAACTCCCGTGGCTGGGACCGATCTACATGATCATCAAGATCATCATCTTGTTGGGTGTCATGATCTGGGTACGCGCCACCTGGCCTCGCATTCGCTATGACCGCTTGATGTCGTTCGGTTGGAAGATATTGCTTCCGCTTTCGCTGGCGATCACATTCATTACTGCGACCGGCCTTCTGCTTTACGAAACATATGGTAACCCAGTGTATTACTGGGCGATCCCTGTCCTTTCCACCATTATCGGTTTGTTTACTGTTGTAATGATCTATCGTACTTTGAGGAGACTGCCTCATGAGCGTGCTTGATCCCCTTGTTGAGTTATTGCGTGGTTTGGGTACCACGTTCAAACTGGCTTTGGAAAAGCCGGTCACATATCAATATCCCGAACAGAAACGCGAAGTACGTCCGCGCTTCCGTGGTCGTCATGTCTTGAAACGGTATGACAACGGCCTCGAAAAGTGCATTGGATGTTCGCTATGTGCCGCAGCCTGCCCAGCGGATGCGATCTTCGTGGAAGCCTCTGAGAACACGGACGAAAAACGCTTCTCTCCTGGAGAGAGGTATGCTTCGACCTACGAGATCAATATGCTCCGCTGTATCTATTGCGGATTTTGTGAAGATGCCTGTCCCACCGAAGCGATCGTGCTCGGTGATAATTACGAACTTTCATTCTTGAGCCGACGCTCTGCCATTTACACCAAAGAGAGTCTGTTGGAAGCCGTCCCCACCGTGGATATGACCACACCTCGCAAAGTGGAAGCCGGTGTATTCACACGGTCGGTGCCTGAAATGAAGGATCCACAGGATTAGTGAGTGCCCATGTCTGGTGATCTGATACTCTTCCTTATTCTTGCCCTCGTTGCCATCGCCACTGCGATGGGTATGTTGCTTAGTAAGAATGCCGTTTACTCTGCGTTGTTCCTTGTGTTGAACTTTGTCACAGTGGCAGTCTTCTATTTGTTGCTTGGCGCGCCGTTCATTGCCATGTCGCAGGTGACGGTGTATGCCGGTGCGATCATGGTCTTGTTCCTGTTCGTCATTATGTTGCTCGGCGCCGAGAAACTTTCTGGCGAATTTGAGTGGCGAAAAACACTATTCCCTGCATCTCTGGCCCTCATCCTCGTTGCCGAAGCGACCTACCTCCTTTTGACTAAGGCCCGCCCTGTTGGTGACGTCCTTGCGCCAAGTGATGCGGTGAATCAACCGGAGGCGTTGGTTGAGTTGGGTAAAGCTCTCTTCGGCCAATTCCTTCTGCCCTTTGAAGTGACGTCCATTTTGTTGCTGGTCGCAATGGTGGGTGCTATTGTGTTGACCAAAAAAGAGAAAGGGGAGCAGAAATAATGGTCCCTGTTGAGTATTACATCATTCTTTCCGCTATTTTATTTAGCATCGGCGTGCTCGGTGTTCTTATTCGCCGCAATGCGCTCATCATTTTCATGTCTGTAGAGTTGATGTTGAATGCATCCAACCTGGCGATCGTTGCGTTCAGCAGTGCCATCAAATCATTGAGCGGGCAGATCTTCGTGTTCTTCGTTATTGCTGTTGCCGCGGCGGAAGTCGCTGTGGGGCTGGCCTTGATCGTTGAGATCTTCAAGTCCAAGCACAGCATTGACGTGGACCAGATGAGCAGTTTGAAGGGATAGGTATGTTCTTAAGCGAAGCAACTCCTTCAGGATTTTTCTTTTTAGCGCCGTGGCTGGTGTTCTTTCCGGTCATTGGTTTGCTGATCAACATCATCTTTGGCCGCAGGTTCAGTGAAACAATCATCGGAACCGTAGCAAGCGTTGCCTCGGGCGCGGCTTTCGTTGTCAGCGTGCTGTTGGCATATTCGGTCGCGGCGGGCGGAGGTCACGCTGTGAGCGTGCCTTTCGCAGAGTGGATCCACATCGGCGACCTTGCTCTCGATTGGACTTTCCGCGTCGACTCATTATCCACCACGATGATGTTGGTCGTTTCAGGCGTTGGGACTCTCATCCACATTTACGCCATCGGATACATGCACGAAGACGTCCGCTTCAAACATGACGAAGGTCGGTTCGGCCGCTTCTTCGTTTTTCTCAACCTGTTCATTGCCGCGATGATGGTGCTCGTGAGCGGTGACTCGTACCTGATGTTGTTTGTCGGTTGGGAGGGCGTGGGGCTTTGCTCCTTCCTCTTGATCGGCTTCTGGTATGAGATGGACACGCTCGCGCGACCCTCATGGGCAAACTCAAATGCCGCGAAGAAAGCCTTTATCACCAACCGCGTCGGCGACTTTGGTTTCCTCATCGCTGGCTTTTTGATGTACTGGTTCCTCGGTCACAGTTTCCAATTTGATCATGTCTTTGAAGCTGCAAAGGAATTGGCGGCTACCCAGCAAGGTCAGAATGTGATTGTCGCGATCACACTGTGTATGCTCGTGGGTGTGGCTGGTAAATCAGCACAGATCCCGCTGTACATTTGGTTGCCCGACGCGATGGCGGGCCCAACACCGGTCTCAGCCTTGATCCATGCCGCGACGATGGTGACCGCAGGCGTATACCTCGTCACACGTTCGGCGGAGTTGTACACGCTCGTACCGCAAGCGCAAAATATCGTTGCGCTGGTTGGCGCGGCTACGGCGCTTTTTGCCGCGACCATTGCCGTCGGTCAATATGATATCAAGAAGGTGCTGGCTTACTCGACCATTTCACAACTTGGTTTCATGGTGGCGGCGGTCGGTATGGGTGCATTTGCCGCTGGCATGTTCCACTTGATTACACACGCCTTCTTCAAGGCTTTGCTCTTCCTTTCAGCTGGTTCTGTCATCCTCGGTATGGAACGCGGACATCATCACGCCGCACATGCCCATCATGATGACCATGGAAAAGGCAAAAAGAAAAATAATAAGAAGGAAGAACACCACGAAGAAGAGCATCATGAAGTGTTCGACCCTGGTGATATGCGTAACATGGGTGGGCTTCGCAAGACCATGCCCGTCACGTTCTGGCTCTATATGATCGGGACTTTGGCACTCGCTGGTATCTTCCCGTTCGCTGGTTTCTGGTCGAAGGATGAAATCCTTGCGGATGCCTTCAAGGAAGGTTTCACCAGTGTGTATGTGTTATTGACCATCGCTGCGTTCTTCACTGCTTTCTATATGGGACGTCAGATTTGGATGGTCTTCTTTGGCGAGGCGCGTCATGAAGCGGCCTCACATGCAGAGGAAAGTCCCAAAGTGATGACGGTACCGTTGATGGTGCTGGCATTCCTGTCCGTTGTTGGTGGGGCGTTGAACTTGCCCGGTCTGCATACTTTGACAGCATGGCTGGAACACACCATCGAGATCCATCCGGGTGAGTTCGTGATGAGCGTCGCTGTGATCTCTACTCTTCTTGCTCTTGCGGCTATCTTTATTTCATGGCTCATCTACGGACGCAACCCACTCAAGGTTGGTCAGATCGACCCATTGAAGAAACCGCTTGGCGCTTTGTTCACAGGCATGGAAAACAAATGGTATGTGGATGAGATCTATCAAGCCATCATCATCACTCCGTTTGCGAAATTATCCGAATTCCTTGCGGATGTGATCGACTGGAAGTTCTGGCATGACTTTGTCCATGAGACGGTCATTGCGGGGACGTACAGTTGGGTAAGCAGTATTGCCCTCAATGAGTATGCCGATCAAAAAGGCATTGACGGTATTGCGAACTGGCTGGGCACAGCAACGCAATCTTTATCGGCGACCATGCGTAAGGTCCAGAACGGATTCGTGCGCTCGTATGCGTTGTCTGTATTGTTGGGCGTCGTCCTTATCGTTGGATATATTATTTTGAAGTAATCTCTTGCTCTTTCAACCCTGAAAGAGCGTAATGAGGATAGAACATGAATTTTTTCCTGCAACCGCTAACGCTACTGACCTTCTTCCCCCTCGTGGGCGTGTTGGTCCTGTTCTTCATTCCCAGTGACCGAAAGTCCGCATTGCGCTGGACTGCGCTCGGCGCGACACTGGTGACGTTTGCCATTTCCCTTTGGGTGCTAACACAATTCAACGCATCAGACGTGGAATTGCAACTGGTCGCCAAATATGACTGGATCACCGTCGCTGGCTGGAACATCCAATACCATCTCGGTTTGGATGGCTTGAGCATCCTGCTTGTTTTGCTCACCGCGTTCCTGACGCCGATCTCGATCCTCTCCACGTGGACAGCTGTTGAAGACCGCGTCAAGGATTTCATGATCTTCTTCCTTCTTTTGGAAGTAGGCATGATGGGCGTGTTCCTCGCGCAGGACCTGTTCCTGTTCTACATCTTCTGGGAATTTACACTCGTGCCAATGTACTTCCTGATCGGTATCTGGGGCGGACCTCGCCGCATCTATGCCGCAGTGAAGTTCTTCCTCTACACAATGGCTGGCTCCATCTTGATGTTGCTCGCCATTCTGTACCTGGGAATTTACGGAAAGACTTTTTCTGTTCCTCAACTGATCGCACAAGGTGTTCCATCTGATGTTCAGATGTGGCTCTTCCTTGCATTCACTGCTGCATTCGCCATCAAGGTCCCAATGTGGCCGTTACATTCGTGGTTGCCCGATGCCCACGTCGAAGCTCCGACTGCTGGCTCCATCATTCTTGCAGGTGTCCTGCTGAAGATGGGTACCTACGGTTTCGTCCGCTTCAACCTGCCGCTTTTCCCTGAAGCCGCTGTCAAAGCCGCTCCTTATATAGCCCTCTTCGCGACCATCGGTATCATCTATGGTGCGATGGTTTCCTACGCTCAAAAGGACGTCAAGAAACTGGTCGCGTATTCCTCCGTCAGTCACCTTGGCTTCGTGATGCTCGGCCTCTTTGCGATGAATCCTGAAGGTATTGCAGGCGGCATCTTGCAAATGATCAACCACGGTCTCAGCACCGGCGCGTTGTTCCTTCTCGTCGGTATGATCTACGAACAGACTCACACCCGTGAGATCAAGGTCTATGGTGGTCTGTGGAAGATCACTCCTGTTTTCGGTACGATCATGTTGATCGTCTCGCTCTCCTCGATGGGCCTCCCTGGCTTGAACGGCTTCGTGGGTGAGTTCACCATTTTGCTCGGTGCATTTGGTTCAAAAGCCATTAACAATAATGTATATGCCATCCTCTCCGCACTCGGAGTCATCATGGCGGCCGTGTACATCCTCTACATGTTCCAAAAGATGTTCCTCGGTCCGCAAGGCGAGATTGTGGAAGAAGTCAAGAAACACGGGCACGCCATCCGCGACCTCAACGTGCGCGAGATCATCACAGTCCTGCCCCTGCTCATCTTCATCTTCTGGATCGGTCTATACCCGAAACCCTTCTTCGACCTCATGGCCCCTGCCGTGCAACATCTCGTTGATATGTTACCCATTGGCTAACCGCCAAGAGCTAATGCCATGACCCTAACACCAACTGATTACGAAGTACTCACACCCTATCTCCTGCTCACCGTTTGGGCATGTGTCCTCCTGCTTGTAGACCTCTTCATTCCGAAGGGCCGCAAAGGTATCACCGCATTACTCTCTGTACTTGGGCTTGCCATCACACTCGGTTTTACTCTGGCACAGATCGGTAAAGAAGAAGTCGGTTTCAACAACATGGTTGTGCTCGACGGCTTCTCGACCTTCATCAACGCCCTGCTCCTCGTCAGCGGTTTGCTTGGTATCGCCCTTGCTTATGGGTATGTCAAACGCATGGGCATCGAACGCGGCGAATATTACACGCTCCTGCTCTTCAGCGTCACAGGCATGATGCTCATGGCGCAAGCCGCCGACCTCATCATCGTTTTCCTCGCGCTTGAATTGCTCTCCATCCCGCTCTACGTTCTCGCGGCGTTTGCCCGCCCCAAAGTGGAATCAGAAGAAGCAGGCATGAAATACTTCCTGCTCGGTGCCTTTGCTACGGGATTCGTCGTCTACGGCACTGCCCTGGTCTTTGGAGCGACCCGGTGCTACCGGCCTCGCCGCCATCGTTGAATCCGCCTCAAACGGGACCTCAGGCCTGCTCCTGACCATTGGGGCTGCTCTCCTCCTTGTGGGCTTTGGCTTCAAGGTCGCGGCTGTTCCCTTCCACATGTGGACGCCTGATGTCTATCAAGGTGCGCCGACAGCCGTCACCGCTTTTATGTCATCTGGCGCCAAGATCGCAGGCTTCGCCGCATTGCTCCGAGTCTTTGCCACAGCTTTCCCATCCATTGCCACAGATATGACCGATGTGCTCTGGGGTCTGGCCGCTGTGACGATGATCGTTGGCAATCTCATCGCCGTCTCCCAAACAGACATCAAACGCCTGCTGGCATATTCCAGCATTGCGCATGCAGGTTACATCCTCATGGCCTTCGTGCCATATGGTAATCCTGATTCTCAGATCGCATCCACCGCTATTGCCGCTGGCTTGTTCTATCTCGTAGCCTACGCCGTGACCAACTTCGGTGCATGGGGTGTGGTCATTGCTCTTGAACAGAAAGAAGGTAAAGGGCTTGCAATTGAAGATTATGCTGGCTTGGGCAAGAAATATCCTGCTCTTGCTGCTGCAATGACAGTCTTCATCCTTTCGTTGATCGGCTTTCCTCCCACGCTCGGCATGGTCGGTAAGTTCTACCTCTTCCGATCCGTGATCGATGGTGGCTTTATCTGGCTTGCCATCATTGGCGTATTGACCTCGCTTGTATCCGCGTTTTACTATTTGCGCGTTGTCGTCACCATGTACATGAAAGACGGCGATCCTGCCATCGAACGTGAAACGTGGCTTAGCCTAGCCACCGGCCTGACCGCGGTTCTTACTGTACTCATCAGCCTCGTGCCGAAACCCCTCTTCGCATGGGCAAGCGAAGCGTTGTTGAAATTGTTCTAGATAATGCAGACTTCCGAAGTCTTTAAGACTTCGGAAGTCTATAAATAAAATCAAAAACGGGACTGTGATTATCACAGTCCCGTTTTTCTATCGCTATTCTTCGTACCCGTTCGGATGCTTCACATGCCAGGCCCAGGCCATCTCAATGATCTGTTGCAGGTTCGGGTAACGCGGTTCCCAACCGAGCTCTTCCATGATTGCGTCACTGCTGGCGATCAAGGTAGCAGGGTCACCGGGGCGGCGGGCACCTGTCACGGCAGGGATGGGGTGCCCGGTCACTTTGCGGGCGGTCTCGATCACTTCGGCCACGCTGAAGCCTTGTCCATTGCCAAGGTTATACGTGCGACTGCCCTGATCGAGGGCGCGGAGCGCAAGGATGTGCGCGCTGGCAAGGTCAAGCACGTGAATATAATCGCGGACACAGGTTCCATCGGGCGTGGGATAGTCATCGCCGAAGACAGTGATCTTTTCACGTTGGCCGAGCGCTACCTGTAAAACCAACGGGATGAGATGAGTCTCAGGATCATGCATCTCGCCTAGGTCCTCATGAGCCGCGCCACAGGCGTTGAAGTAACGTAAGGCGGCATAGCGGAAGTCGTAGATCTTATCCATCCAATACAGGAAGCGTTCGATAATGTATTTCGATTCGCCGTACGGACTGCCCGGCACGATACGCTCGGTGGCTTTGATGGGCATTTCTTCAGGGTCGTCGAACAAGTTGGCCGTGGATGAAAGGATAAAGCGGCGCACACCATGTTCCACTGCGCTTTCGATGAGGTTGAGCGCGTTGCGGACGTTGTCAGAGAGATAGAGGAAAGGCTTTTCCATCGACTCGCCGACGAGCGTGTTGGATGCGAAGTGCATGATGCCATCGGGTTTGTGTTTGGCAAGAGCGGCATCAATGACAGCGCGATCTTTCAAATCGCCTTGGATGAATTCAGCCTTGGGGTGGACAGCTGCGCGGTGTCCCTGTTGGAGATTGTCGAAGACGACTACTGAGTCGCCTGCACGGATTAGTTCATGGACGACGGTACTGCCGATATACCCAGCCCCGCCTGTTACAAATACTTTCATGATTTCACCTTTTTATAAGAGATTTGTTTTTGGAATTGTACCTGATTGAGGGTTTCCCAAACTGGATTCATGACGGGTTGGTAGGGTTTTGGTTATCATTTTGATTATTTCTTTTTCGCAATGACAATATCCTGCGACCCCAAATAATCGTCCCTGCCAGACCAGTCTCCGTATTTGATAAACTTGTCAATCTTTAGATTATTGGCTTGGTATATATGCTCGATATATTTCGCGTCATACCCAACTGCAGATTCAGGGTTGGATTTGTTTGGCGTTCGATAGTTTTTTCCTTGATGAATAAAGTCGAGATTTGAGACACTTGAGCGGTTCAGGCTTTTCGGGTCGTCTGTTATCAAAAAATAGGTGATGAAACATTTACCACCTGGTTTGAGAACGCGGGAGATTTCGCGTGTATAGCTTTCCGTATCTGAGGGGAGCATATGTGTGAAAACGGAAATGAGAAAGATAAGGTCAAAAGATCCATCATCGAATGGGAATTTGAACTCCTGAGCCTGCAACTTCCCGTCTGGATTGTAACGCTCATGATATACATCGCCATGCACAAAATGAAAGTTCTTATGTTTTGCCGAGATATGATCTTGACACCACTCGATCACATCAGGTCTATTATCAAAGCCCCAGTAGCCACCTTGGTCAGATAAATATTCCGTCAAAGGGATTGCCATTCGCCCTGCGCCACAACCGATATCGAGTACTTTGTGATCTGGTTGTAGGCCTGCCATCTCGACGAAATATCCCCTGAACTCCTGCCCAACCTTGATAAAGTTCTTAGGCCCTACCATCATCATAGACTTGGGCGGCAACATACTATTTGGATTGATTACCCTTTGGATGAAATCGCTGGGAAAATAGGCGATCTTCTTAAATAGATGTTGTAAGGGGTAGGGAATAAGTTTCTTGTATAGTTTTTTCATATGTGACCATCAGAGATACTATCTTGGTGAATTATACGCTCTGTAGTAAACAAAAATTGGACTGAGTATTAACTCAGTCCAATTTTTGTTTAGTTTTATAAGAATGATTTTTTACGGGTCTAATGTCTGGATCGTGCCGTCTTCGTTGTAGGTCAACTCGGCGACTTTGATGTTGCGTTTGTGTGTGGTGCCGCCTGAAAGTTCGGCATCGTGATAGAAGAGATACCACTTGCCTTGGAACTCGACAATGGAGTGATGTGTGGTCCAGCCGAGGACCGGGGTGAGAATATATCCTCTGAATTTGAACGGACCCATGGGATTGTCGCCAGTGGCATATGCAAGATAATGCGTAGTACCTGTGGAATAGGAGAGATAATAGATGCCGTTGTACTTGTGCATCCAGGCGGCTTCGAAGAAACGTTTGTCATCTTCGCCCGCCAGTACGGCGGCGTTATATTGATCCAGGAGGGTGATCTCTTGTGGAGCGCCATCGAAGTTCAACATATCTGCTGAGAGTTTTACAACACGCGGGCCAATGGCTACGTCACTGCCTCGCGGGCCTGTGCCTTCGGGGTTGAACTCGTTCGTTCTCCATTTTTCGAGCTGGCCGCCCATTAATCCGCCGAAGTACATGTAAGCCTGCCCATCATCGTCAATGAAGACGGCTGGGTCGATGCTGAAACTGCCTTGGATGTAATTCGGCTCGGCTGTGAAGGGACCAGCAGGTGAATCGCTGGTTGCTACACCGATGCGGAAGATGTGATCCTTATCGCGAGCGGGGAAGTAGAGATAATATTTGCCGTTCTTGTAGGTGGCATCGGGAGCCCACATTTGCATCGTGGCCCAGGGAACGTTCTTCACGTTCAACACTTCGCCATGATCCACAGGCAGGCTGTTCATATTCTCCATGGAAAAGACATGATAGTCTTCCATGTCGAACTGGTCGCCCTGATCTGTTTCTGGTTTGTTGTGATCCAGATCATGCGATGGATAAATATAGATCTTGCCGTCAAAGACATGTGCCGAAGGGTCGGCTGTATACATGTTCGTGACAAGCGGCTTTTTGAAAATGTCCATGACTTCCTCTGTGGGGGTGGGTGGGATGTCGGTTGGCTTCGGCGTGTCTGTTGCTGTTACTGCTGGAGCACAGGCAGATAAGAGTAGGAACACACAAACCAACCAATTTTTATATTGTTTCATTTTTTTGTCCTTTCCAAGCGCCCATTATAAGATAAGTCTGTTATCTATGTCCCTTTTTGTTCATGCATTCGCTGTAAGGACTGTTTACTATACTTGCTTGACACTGACACTTCCAAGCCCTAAAATCGTCATTATGGACCCGAATTCACTATATTATTCTAAAGGACATAAGGGATGACTCAAGAACAAGGCAAGCCTATCAATAAGAAAAAAATGGTCGCTTCGATCGTTGCGATCTCTGCCATTGCTGGGACGGGCTATCAGGTGAACAGACTTTCTGCTGACCCTGTGGGTGTAAAGGATTGTCCACCTCTGTTTGCAGAGTATGCGGTGGTGGATTCTCCGACCAACGTGGAGATCAAGCCGTTATCTGCTGGGGAACGCCTGCAATGGGAACAGAAGGGTGGGACGATCAATGATGTGAGTTGTTTGAATCGGACAGCGGTGTATGGCATTATCAAGATCACAAGCGTGGAAGATATCAAGAATGCCTTGCATTTTGCCCGCGAGAATAAACTCAAGGTCTCGATGGCGGGCGTAAAGCATAGCATGGGTGGACATGCTTTTTTCAAGAATAACCTCGTGTTGGATATGAAAGGCTTCAATAAGATCGAGTTGAATGAAGCGGAGAAGACCATCACCGTACAAAGTGGAACAACCTGGCACGATATTCAAAGTTTTCTGCATCCGAAATATGCAGTGAAGGCTATGCAATCATCAGATATTTTCACGGTGGGTGGTTCGATCTCGGTCAACGCACACGGCATGGACCATCTCGCAGGTTCGGTGGGGAGTAGCATCCGTTCGATGCGTGTGATGATGGCGGATGGAAGCATCGTCAATGTGAGCCGTGAGGAGAACCCTGAGTTGTTCAGTCTCGTCGTTGGCGGATACGGTCTCTTCGGGGTCATTCTCGATGTTGAACTTGAGATCGTGGATAATGATATCTATCAAACCGAACGTCAACTTGTGAATTACAAGGATTTTCCTCAGATCTTTGAGAACGAGATCTTACCTGACCCGAATCTGGGTCTGTTCTACGGACATCTTTCCACAGCAAAGAGTTCATTGCTCGAGGAGATGATCTTTTACAAATACACCAAGGTGGATATCGGTGAAGCAGACGTGCCTCCGTTGGGCGAAGTGTCTGGTATCAAATTGCGTCGTTTTGTTTTTAACTTTTCCAAGCTTGGTGCTGTGCCGATGAACATCAAATGGTACATGGAGAAAAACATCGAGCCAAAGCTGGAGTCTTGCACGGTCGTGCCACGTACACAGGCCATGGCGGAGGGCGAAGCGTGTTTTGTATCCCGCAACGAGCCGATGCATGACTCTGTTCCATACATCCTCAACAATCTGAAAGGCGAGACGGATATCCTGCATGAGTATTTCATCCCTCGTGAGCAGTTCATTCCATTTGTGGATGGGCTTCGCCGTATCGTTCAGGAACATGATGTAAATCTGCTCAATGCTTCGGTGAGAGTGATCCACCCTGAGAGTAATTTCCTGAACTACGCTCCTGGTGAGATGTATTCCATCGTTCTGTATATCAATCAGTCAACGACGCCTGAAGGCAACGAGAAGATGGGAACTGTGACTCGTGAATTGATCGACCTGACTGCCGAAGTGAACGGACGTTTCTTCCTGCCGTATCAATTGCACTATACCCCCGAGCAACTCCAACGCGCTTACCCCATGATCGGCGATTTCTTCGCATCGAAGAGGGCCTATGACCCCGATGGTTTGTTCACAAATACGTTCTACGAGAAGTATGGGAAGTGAGTGACTTAGACCTCGGAAGCCTCAAAGACTTCCGAGGTCTTTTATTTTGCCAGGAACTCTAACACGATCTTCATCAATCCATCCAAATCTTCCAGATGTGGGATGTGATTCACATCCTTCATCATTACCAGTTCAGAGTCTGAGATAAGACTTTGCAAGTATTCTCCCTCTTTGATGGGAATGACCGTGTCGCTGTCACCCCAAACGATCAAAGTGGGCATGGTGAGTGACGCATAATTCTTGGGGTTGATTGTTAGCGACTCTTTCTGTACTCCCAACACAGACTGGAGCCAATCGCCTAATGTGTTTGTTGCGCCTTTCAATACAAGTGGCTCTTGCAATATCTTGATCTTCTCTTTCGTAACATCATCGGGGTCGAGAACCATTGCAGAGATCAATGTCTTCGTGAATAGCGGATTTGTCCCTGTGACGGCAATGACAGGGTTTCGTACAATAGGCGTTCCTAAAAACATATCAATGGCTGTGGGCTTGCGGTCTGGCGGTGTAGGCTGAAGATTGAGGTTCAACCCGCCAACATCCAGTAGGATCAACGCATCGATTCGCTCGGGGATGGTCAATGCGGTTTCCAGTGTTGCACCACCGCCAAAGGAATGACCGAACAGGATGGCATGGTCAATTCCCAATGAGTC
Source organism: Candidatus Defluviilinea proxima (assembly GCA_016721115.1). NCBI lineage: Bacteria > Bacillati > Chloroflexota > Anaerolineae > Anaerolineales > Candidatus Villigracilaceae > Candidatus Defluviilinea > Candidatus Defluviilinea proxima. The sequence continues at coordinate 385,230 of JADKIW010000001.1, read as the reverse complement.
CATCAGCCCAATGATTCGTTTTGCTTGAGAAACGTTGTCATAGGAAGGCTTGGATGGCCTTTCGGAAAAGCCGAATGGGGGAATGTCAATGGCGATACAGCGATAGCCTGCCTCTGCCAATGGAGTCATCGTCTCGCGCCAGAGTCCGCTCCATGCGGCAGTGCCGTGGATGAAGAGAATGGGCTGGCCGTCTTCCGGTCCCATCTCTTGAATAAAGAGCTCCACATCTCCCGCTTGGACGAATCTGCCAGTAGATGGAGCGGCTTCTTGTCGCGTCTTTGTTTCACGCAAGCCTGCCAACGCTGTGAAGATCAGAATCACAGCGACCAGTAGACCGAATATCCAACCGATTGTTTTGAGAAGATAGCTCAGAATCTTTTTCATTTCAAATCCTTTAAACACAAAGGACACAACACTTGCACCTGCATGCAAGTGCAGGTGTGGTCACAAAGGAGACGAGCCCAAAGCCCTTAAACCTTTGTGTACTTTGTGCCCTTCGTGGTTAATCGTTTTCAATAATCGTACATATGCTCGAACTTGATATTCTTCTTCCCTTTCAACTCATCCAAAAACGAAGCCATGTCAGCGACGGGGACTTTCACTGCAACACGAGTCAGCCCCTCTTGAGTCAGAATCGGGAGATCGAAAAGATACGTTCCGTGCTTGAAGGAATAGTCCGCATCTTGTGAGCCGATCAATGTGAAGAGAATTTCGTCATTGCCTGCAATCTCAATGAAACGCACCCCACGTTTCAGCAAGCCAGGAACCGTGTCTGAAAAATATTCGAAGCGGGTGATGTAAATGAGTTGTCGTTGATCGTCTATCTGTTCGGTCAGTTCAAGATTGTCGTTCAACATGTCCTTTGTAATGCCCGAAGTGACCGCATAGATCTTCTCCACATCTGCGCCACCATAGGTTGCCTGCGCGCCGAGATTGGTCAGACCTGCATACAAGATCTTGCCACCATATTCGATGGTCAATGCGATCTTGCGTTCCCATTTGCGGATCGGGTCCTGTCCCCACAGATCGATCTGCCATACACCTTGAAGTTTTTCTTTGAACGGGAAGAAATACCACGGCGTGGTGTGTAGGAACTCGCCATACTCTTGCGCCACTTGCGCCGCGTACACTTCCTCTTCGGTTGGCTTATCGGAACTGACCCAATCGGTCACGCGCCCGATGGTGCCCTCGTAGGCGCCCTTCAACATATTCTCGGCGGTGAAACTGATGCCGATAAAAGCGTCGGTGAATTGCGAATCGCCATTGAACGGATAACGTCCCTTGATCTCATGACACACATCCACATAACTTTGCCAATACTGCCCTACAGCTTTGAAGTATGGAAAATTACTGGAACTATTCTTCTGCAGGAAGGCCGCGTATTCGTCCGTGCTATAGACGATATACCACTCAGGAAGCGTAAGATACGTTTTGGATTCAGGACGATAATAATCGGGAATCTTTGCAATTGCATCACGCATCGCCGCGTCGTCTAAAGTTGATTCTGGTTCCTCAACCTTTTCCCACACCTTGCACGCGATCAATGCGCGTGGCAAATTAATGAGAGATGGCCCCAATGCAATGAGAACAATGAGCCAGAAAAAGATGGCAAGCCCGCGTCTTACGGGTTTTCTATTACGCTTGTTCATTTGATGCAAGACGTTTGCTTAACACAAAGCCGATGAGTACAGCGATGCCACCGATGGCAATGTGCGGAATGTTGGCAAAGAACTTGAGTTTCCAATCCAGCGCGGTGTAACCGAAGAGGAAGATGCCGCAATCCAGATATCCCTGCCCAAATAGAAACCCTGTCACACCATCCAACCCATAGATAATGCCGAATAGTTTGAAGTAGAACGTTGAATCCTTGAGTGACCTCCATGCCGCCCATGCCGCCCATGCGCCCGACACATAATGTAGAAGGTTGTCGTACCATTCCAACTTGAATATCCCAAGCGTATATCCCTGCACATCATTGATAAACGGAATAAAGCTCAACGAACCGAGAATGGCGAACATAATTGCGTACACCCATGCGAGTTTTTGGATCAAACTGATTTTCATAAAAGCTCCTTGAATTTTTAAAGTGGACAACTTTGGTGAAGATATTATAGCCATATGGCTGGCCATTATCAACGTTCATTATCTTCCATCTATCCGCTTATAATCGCACCCTATGATCAAAGCACTCATCTTCGATTTCGATGGTCTCGTCCTTGATACAGAGACCCCTGAATACCTTGCTTGGAAAAATATTTATCAGGAATTTGGATTTGATCTCCCCATCTCGGAGTGGGGAAGCATCATTGGCGGATACGGCATCTCAAGCTTTGACCCGGCGGAACATCTTTCGCTTCTTTCGAAGGGACGGTTGGATTCTGTTTCCCTGCGCTCCCGTCATCGGCTGGAGAGTCATGCCGCTATTGCGCGTGAATCGATTCTGCCTGGGGTAGTGGACTACATCCGCGAGGCAAAGCGACTTGGCCTCAAGCTTGCCATTGCCTCCAGTTCACCGCACTCATGGGTGGATGTTCACGCGCAACGGCTTGGTATCTTCGATTCTTTTGACAAGGTCATCTGTCGTGACGATGTGGGTGTTGGTAGAACCAAGCCAAACCCAGATCTATTTTTATTGGCGCTGGAACAGTTACAGGTCCAGAAGAATGAAGCGATCATTTTCGAGGATTCTCCCAACGGTGTGAAGGCGGCGAATCGAGCCGGGGTCTTCGTTGTCGCGGTCCCAAATCCTGTTACCTCTTTGTTGGTGATCGAAGGCGCAAATTTAATCCTGCGTTCATTATCCGAATTGACCTTAGTTGAGCTAATTCATCAAGTACAATAGACGGACATTCCAACTGGAGGTATGTCTATGGCAACTGAAAAATTCAAATGGCAGGGGATCGTTTCAAAATATGCGTTTCCTGAAACGTGGCGGAGTGCATGGCAGGTGGCAAATTCGCTTATTCCGTTTGTTCTGGGATGGTACTTGATGGTTCGCAGTCTTACAGTGGGGTACTGGCTGACATTGATCCTGGCTGTGCCAACAGCGGGATTTATGGTGAGGCTGTTCATTATTTTCCATGATTGTTGTCATGGATCGTTCTTCAAAACGGCAAAGGCAAATGACAGGCTGGGACTGGTGCTGGGCGTGTTCGTGTTTACACCGTTCTATCAGTGGAAACACAGCCATGCCATCCATCACGCTACTGCCGGTGACCTGGATCGTCGTGGTATCGGTGATGTGTATACGATGACCGTTGAAGAATATCTGGCCGCGCCGTGGTATAGGAAGATCGGTTATCGCATCATGCGCAGTCCGATGATCTTGTTTACCATCGGTTCCTTTATTGTCTTTACGATGACGCATCGCTTCTGGGAGAAGGGCGCTGGCAAGCGCGAACGTAGCAGTGTGATATGGACGAACATTGCGTTGGCGGCCGTGATCGCATGGTTGATGATCGAGGTTGGCTGGGTGAATTTCCTGTTGGTGGAAGTCCCTATTCTATTGATCGCATGTGGATCGGGTGTTTGGTTATTCTATGTACAACACAATTTCGATCCCACGTATTGGGAACGTCATGCCGATTGGGAGTTCTTCAACGCAGGCATGGACGGCAGTTCATTCTATAAACTTCCTAAGTTGTTGCAGTGGTTCACAGGTAACATCGGCTTCCATCATATTCATCACCTTAGCCCGCGCATCCCGAACTACAAGCTTGAGGAATGTCACGCAGAGAACCCTGAATTCCAGATCGAACCGTTGACGTTCAAGGATAGTTTGAAGTCGTTGTTCTTCAGGTTGTGGGATGAGAAACAAAAGATGTTGGTAGGGTGGGAAGCAGTGAAAAGGTATAAGAGACAGACCGTAAAGGTTGATATGTAATCAAAAAGGGACTGGCGAAAACCAGTCCCTTTTTTTTGTGCGTTGGAGGACGCTCAATATGATTTCTTGAAAGGATTCAATCTCTAAAGCGAGGCGATGGCTTCTTCTACCGTATCGTAAATATCTATAAATTCGGCAATACCTGTCACTTGCATGATCTCGCTGATCATGGCGGTCGCGCCAGCCACTTTGAGACGCTTTGTATTGTCTGTCTGTGCCATGATCTTGTGGATCACTACGAGCGCGCGTAAGCCGATACTGGTGAGCGTGTTGGAGTTGTCCAGGTCAATGATAAGGTCACGGGTCCCATTTTCATACGCCTGTTTTGCCGTATTCTCCAACTCGGCAAAATTCCCCAAATGGATACGTTCGCGGAACCGAAATATAGTGACAGGGACGCGTCCGCTTGCTTGTGAGATATCTACTACAGCCATACTCAACCTCCATGAGGCAGGGAAATAATTAATTGGCGCAATCATACACCAAAACGTAGTAAAACCATCTGAATTTTATGCCTCAAATGGGGTATTTTTTCCCTACGGAGGGATGTTTGTCTGTGAGGGTATCAGTGGGAGTTAAGCCTCATGATGAGGTCGCCACGGCTCATCTGTGTGGGTGAGCCAAACCTGTTTGGGGTTGAGTGCGAGTACTCGGAGTTGACCTTCGGTGTGCGGCTCGTCAAGTTCGCCGAACCACACCGCCACGTCACCTCCGACGATGATCGGACGACTGTCAGTCTCGACGACAACCATTTGCATTCCATCTGTATGGCCCGGGGCTGGGACAAGCCGTAGACCGGGAAGCAGTTCGAACTCGCCATCGACCGGCACATACTGCACGCCGGGCGCATCAACCCACTCGCGAATCGTGTAATCGTCCTTACTGTGCGCGTCATCAAGTTCCTGACGTTGGACATAGATCGGTTTACCGGCGAAGAGGTGGTTGCCACCGCAGTGGTCGAAGTGCAGATGCGTATTGACGACGATGTCAATGCTAGTGAGGTCTAGGTCCTGCTTGTTCAATGGAAAGAGGCGGGGATTCATATCGGCTACGGCCGGGTGTAGTTCTGTCATGCCAGTGTCAACCAACACGCGCGCATCGGGATGGTCAATAATGTGTACGTAGACCGGCATCCGTTCGCCCTCGGCGAGTAGATCTGCAATGTGGATGGGTGTGATGGTGATTTCTTTTTTCATGGCTGTTCTCCTTTGTGGAATAATAGAACGTATTTTCTATTGTGTCAAGGTGAAAAACCACTTTTTAGAAATTGGCGAAGCGACCAATCGTTTGCATCCGTGGATCGTCCGTTTCCCCGTTATCTTTTGGAAACACTCTGCTAGCCTGCTTTTGCAGACTAGCCTTAATGTTTATTCTTTTGTAACCGCCGTCAAGTTCATTGTCAACAATACCCCAGGTTTTGGCAATTCATTAACACCTATTACAGTTCTCGCTGGCCTGTGACTTCTCATCACTTCAACATAGGCACGATTCATCTCTTCAAAATCCCGCATGTCTTTGAGAAATATATTTACGTGGACAATGTGATCTAAGTCTGATGACACAGACTCGAGCATTACTTGAAATGATTCAAGGATTTGCTTCGTTTGTGAATACACATCGGACCCAGCAAGCTGTCCTGATTGAGGATTTACCCCAGCGGTGCCGCCTATGCTAATGAATTGGCCAACTTTTGCTATGTGATTATATGGCCCAATAGGATTGGGGGTATTGGGTGGCGTGAAAGTTTCAACTTTAGGTGACATATTTTCTTTTCTCAACTTTGTGGTAATGCTTAATAGGGGTGGTCTTTTCTGCTGCATGCTGTGTTGGGCGGCGTGGGAGTATGTGATTGCCAATCATTCGCAAAAGGCATTTCTAAAAAACTCCGAAAGAGCGCAACACGGTGATCAGAATGGCGATCAGAACACCAACAACTATAAAGAAAATAAGCCGTATGTTGCCAATCAACCATGCGACAAGACCAACTTTATATCCCAAGGATCTCAATTTAGACTGGAGCTCTCCAACAGTCGGCTCAGTCAAAGTACTACCATCGGGAAAGACAAGCGTCGGTACACTTTCATTGCCATTATTGATAGTGCGAACACAAGCAGCGGCAACGCTATCTTGATGAATATCAATATATTCAAACTTGACCTTCGATTGTGTTAGTAGCCCTTTGACTGGACCGATGTTTGGGCAGGTTGGGTGACCGTAGACAATAATGGTGTCTTGCATTTATCCCGCTCCTGGTACACTATCGTTAAGTGCCATACCGAGGGTGGCGTCGATTACAACTCCTACACCTAATTTATTTGCGCTTATCGGTTGTGAAGGCGGTTTTTGTTTCATGGTTGGCTTCTCCTTGTTTTACTTCAAGACTCAGAAGGGTGTTTACTGCGCTGGGGCGGGGACGGCGAAGCCGTCCAGCCAGAAAAGGCTAAGGCGGGGAAACTGCCTGAAATTGCCGCAGACTCCCCAGCGGCAGGTGCACACTTTGTTAGGCAGGTTTTTGCCCACAAGAAACTGAGCCTTTAATATTTACGCCAATTTTAAAGCAATTTCATTTGCTATTTCTTGTAGTTTTAATATTTCTGGATTACTAAAATTGGGCATGACATCGAAAGTAATTTCCAATACACCCAATATATTTCCGTTTCGTTGAATTGGTAAAAATAAGCTCGCCCATGAATGAGGAAATATTGGGCTACCACCAAATAAATTTATGCCATCACCTACTTTTGCTTCTGAAATTTTCTCGGCTGAGGTTTTCCATGCAAAAATTTGTCCTGCTTCTAAATCTGTCAGACGTACTTCATTCAGAAAGTAGGCAGTTCCAGCCTGCTCATTAAAATTTCCGCTTTCAGTTATTATGATTTGATGCCCATGCTTGAGCAGTTTTTCTCCAAATTCTCCACTCCCAGCCTGTAGATTGATAAACTCTTTCTTTTCATCTGCAAGATATATTCCCACAAAATATAGATTCAATATCTTTGCGATAAGCTCAACGGCATAGCGCAAAAAATCGCGTCTGTCTTTTTCTTGTGCGAGGACAAAAAGCTGGTTTCGAGTATCGTTAATTTGCTTTGAACTAAACATTTATTTTGCAAGGAACTCCAACGGTTTGCGTTACCTGCGTGTGGGCGGGCGTGGACTCTGCCTGAGGGCAGTATAAACTCGAAGCCAGAAAAATGCCTGTAAATGGCGCAGACTACCTCCTGTCCAGTGCACGCGGTGTTAGGCAGTTTTACTGAATTTGCTTTACCTCTTTTTGATAGCTCTCCGAATACGGCTTGCTGAAATACAAGCCTTTGGGAACAGCAAACGCCAATCCTAAAGACATAATCCAAAATAAAATAGTAATCGGTTCGTTTTTCCATACCTCACTTAGTAAAGAGATTGTGGTATTCACAGGTAAGAAGACTGGCACGCGAGAGAATTCCAGCGACTGGACCAAAAAATAGCGGATGATGAAATATTCGGTTAAGATCAGCATGGACAAACTCAGAATAACACTCGTGACTTGTACCGATATCTCTTGCCGTTGTCTCGTACCGATTGTGACAAATTTGCCAATCGCCCAGCCAACTAGTATTGCAAGAACGCCGAAATGATATCCACTTAGAGTGGCAATCTTGTACCAGAAGACAGCAGGAATAAAGCCTGCAATTAAACCAAAAATTATTGCTTTCGACAAATGGTGTTCGTCCATGGTTGTTTGAATAGATTGTTCACTTATATCTGTCCAAAGTAGCGAACTCGGCATTACCTGATTAATGATATTTTCTATGCAATATACTATAACGCCAATACCGATAAAGCTTAATCCGTACGGAATTGGTATCACATGTCCAATTGACAGCACCATATCTGTATCAAAAAAAACAAGTATCAGCCCACCAATGATTCCCCAAAGCGAATTAATGATTGTGCGAGTTTTTGTTACTTTTTCCAGGTTGCGTCCACAGTGAACACACAAAACTCTGCCTTTTGGATTTTCTTGATTACAATGAGGACAGATCTTCATAGGATTTCCCTTGTGATAATTTTGCAAGTAACTGCCTAACGGTTTGCGTTACCCGCCCCGGGGCGGGGACGGCGAAGCCGTCCAGCCAGAAAAATGAAAGGGCGCAGAAAAAGCCTGAAAATGCGACAGAATCCCACCCGTCAAGTGCACGTTGTGTTGGGTAAACCGATTTTTGCAAGACTCGTTATTGAATCACCATGAAACAACCTAATCATTTCATATTCGATTATAAAGTGGGATTTCAGGAGTTTTAGTAACATTAGATGGGGGTCTATAAATTTTTATTTTTCGTTCAGAGTACATTTTCTCCAGTCTCTCTTCATTCTCTTTTCTTTTTTGTTCTTCTTTTGCAAACTCCAGTTTTGCATATTCCTTGAGGAAGCTGATATATGAATCCCATAGATCAGGACGACGAATATCCAGCAATTCAAAAAATCGAAGTCCATACTGATCCCAAATTGCCTTCTGAAATCTTAATTGCGATTCGCCTGGCAGCCGAGGAACTTTGTTCTCAGATTCTCTAGCACGAGCAAATAAATCACTGAGAAACTGCGGAGTATCAAATCTTGACTTAAATGCTTCTTCAGGAGATTTTCCATCGAGGAAACTATAGTCAAGGTTATTAGGACTGAACCAACAGAAGTACATCTGCCCTTCGTGCTCCATTGTTGAAGAATCGTCCAGTGCATGAATTCGACCATAGTAAATGTGCAGTGAATCTTCACGCATCTGCTGATGAAAATCTTTGCGATGGTAAATCTTAATTTTGCACCACTGTGATGTGTACACCAGCCAAGATTCTGGGTCTCCCTCATGTTTTGCACTCAATGTGAACCCCCAGTCTTTCATAGGTTGGTAGTTCTCTACTAATTGGAGCAATTCTGAAAAATCTGTTTGCATGTTCCTCTCCTAGAATTTAGTTTGATAACTATTTTATGACTGTTTACACAATAAAGGCATAGGTTTTTGCCTAATGGTTTGCGTTACCTGCGCTGGGGCGGGGACGGCGAAGCCGTCCAGCCAGAAATGCTAAGGCGTAGGAAACTGCTTGAGATTTGCGCAGATTCCCCGCCGTCCGCTGCACGCTTTGTTAGGCGCGATTTTCAAATAGACCCTGAGTAGCATTTAATATGTCGTCTGCTATTTCCAGCAGTTGGTAGTATGTAGCTGGGTAGCCATCTGCTAAAGTAATGTTGTGCAATTCGAGAATATAAGGGTCAAATTTATTTTCCCGTTCATCTCCTTCTTCAGTCCCAATTGGATGACTTGCTCCTAAGATATTTGCAACGCGCTTGATAAGAATTTCACGCGAAATTCTTATTTGTGGGTGGGCTTCATCTTTGGATGGCACTTCGTATATGCCAGATGCGAGCCATTCAGAAAATCTAAGTTTTGTGGATTGTGCTATGGGAGGTCCCGCTTCATAAAGTTTCTTGACCTCTTCGGGTGAGAGTGCCTTGTTGATAATTCTTACACCTCTTACTTCTACTCCTGGGCTTTCAACCCCACTACCTAAAGGCAAATATGTATATGTGCTGCCTTTGAGTATATTCTTGACGCTTTTTTGTGTGATTGTGTTTGTTAATTTTAGTTGAACACCTTTGGCTTCGGCAAGAGAATCTATGTGGCTTTTCATATCTACCCAGATTCTCAGACAATGTGACAAGTCAAGAAAACTAATAACATCTTTTTGTTTTAGCGATACGTGATAATGTCTTTCTAGTCGTTTAAATTGAATGAAAATATGATTTGTGTCCATTAGATACCTAAGCGCCTAACGGCAGGCGTTACTGGCAAGTGCGGGAATTAGCAGATAAAAGCCAAAGGTAGAAAATGCCAAAGGCGCTGAATCCCTTCAAGTGAGGGCAAAGCCCGCACTTGTCCAGTGCACGCGGTGTTAGCCGCCGCCCCAATTATGGGCTACTTTTTGACTTTATTTTGAAATGCTTGAATGCTATCTTTGATAATGGCATTCAGATTAATACCAAAGCCCATGATATTGGGCTTGAGTTCCAACCATTCAGATTTTTTAGCAATATCGTCTGTAAGCGTTTTTTTGCCATCCGCAGAAATGATATGGTAATCAAAAATACTTGAAACAGCATATTGGGTTTCTTGTGCGTTCAAAAATTCCGATTTGTTATTTCCATCGTAAAGTTTGGCTCTCCCCAACAATATAAAGGAAAAAGTTCCCCTGCTCGATGTAAGAAACATTTTCGCTAAAGATGTGTTGCAACTTGTGTCCCAAATTACATCGCTGCGAAAATGCTTTTTCTTTTCGATTGCATGTTCGTTATTGTCATAGGGGTCAACAATATGTAAATCTGTGAACCTGAAACTTGGCGGAAGAATGAAGTTGTAATAGCCGCCGTGCGCCTGTCGTTGAGAACCTACTGGAATGCCTAAATGCTCTAATGTAAAGAATATTAAGCCATCTGAATCCATCGGGCTATATTTTCTAAGTTTAGTTTGCTGGATTTGGATAGAACAAGATGATGTGTTGTAAATTCTTGCTCCGCCAATGTCCATAGAGTCATGACTAGAAAATTTTGTATCTATATCTCGCAATCTATCAATAACGACTTTCTCACCAGACTCTTTTGGAGTAATTCGGTAGGTCGTTAATACCCCATCGGGATTTAGGTAATCAACTAGCACGATGTCAAGATACATATTTTCTCCACATCAAAGATGAAAATTTTCAAAGACAGGCGGCTAACTAGTGTTTGTACAGCGCGCCGTATAAACACCCAATTTGGGATGTTATACAGCAATATTGCTGTATAACATCTTATATACTCCATAACAGCATTATAAGCCTGCAGAAAATAACCAACAATAAAAAACTCCCGCCGACCTCTCGACAGGAGTTACTCTCACGAATCGCTATCCGCTAATAGCTAAAAGCTAACCGCTAAGTGCTACTGACTCTCCCCATACAACTTGCGATGCACCACACTTAACGCTCTCACCTGTTCCGCCGCGTGATACGAAGACCTCACCAGCGGGTTCGACTCCACCCATTGGAAACCGATCTCTTTGCCGAAGTCACGCAGTTCAGCGAACTCTTCCATCGTGTAATAACGCGAGATGGGCATGTGTTTTTTGCTTGGTTGCAGGTACTGACCGATCGTCAGAATGTCCACGCCCCACGATCGTTGGTCACGCATCACGGCCTTGACCTCATCCATGGTTTCGCCGAGGCCTACCATGATGCCCGATTTGGTCAACACTTCGGGGTCGAGTTTTTTCGCATTCGATAACGTGGCCGCGGCCCACTCGTAATTATCCTGTGGCTGGACGGTCTTGAATAATCGCGGAACTGTTTCCACGTTATGGTTCAAAATTTCGGGGCGTGCTTCCATCACGATCTTCAACGCTTCGACAGAGCCTTTGAAATCGGGGATCAACACTTCGATCGAACAGCCCGGTCGCAATTCACGAATGCGGCGAATGACCATCGCAAAGATCGGAGCGCCGCCGTCGCGTCGTTCGTCGCGGTTCACAGACGTTATGACCGCATGTTTCAACTCCATCGACTTGACCGCCTGCGCCACGCGTTCCGCTTCGCCCCAGTCCAACAGTCCGGGCTTGCCATGTTTGATATCGCAGAAGGCGCAGGTGCGTGTGCACACGTCACCGAGCATCAAGAAGGTTGCGGTGCCGCTTCCCCAGCATTCGCCGAGGTTCGGGCACATGGCCTCTTCGCAAACGGTATGTAATTCCTTCGAACGCATCAATCCATGCACGCGTTCGTAATTCTCGCCCGCGGGCGCGCGCACCTTGATCCATTCGGGGCGGCGCAGTGGGCGAACGTCTTTTTCGGGGATGACCCGGTCTCTCGTAGGTGTAGCAGGCATAAGTTAAGTTTGAATCGCTTTCGTCCAATTATTTTATCTTTTTGACTTTCAATCGTAAACCTTTTACTTCGACGACTTCCACTGTATCGCCCTTACTGATTTGCTCGGACTCGGCAACCTTTTCCGCGCTCCACAGCTCCGATTCCAATTGGACCTGACCGCCCGCTTCATTCCACGTTTTGGCTGTTCCAGCTTTCCCGATATATTGTTCCACCCCGGTCAGTACCGGGCCATGGATGGTTCGTAACGCAAGCAGTAGAATGCCGAAGAACATCAGCCCGAGGAAGATGCCCATGCCCACCACCAATGGCACCGATACCCGTTGGAATTGCGGCGTGCCCGGTGAGTTGAACAACATCAGCGAACCAACGATGAATGAGGCAACACCTGCCACGGTCAGTGCGCCGTGCGTGGGCGCTTTGATATCAAGGATGAATAACACGAAAGCAGTAACGAGGAAGATCATACCGAACCAGTTGATCGGCAACACGCCCATGCCGTATACCGCCAGTGAGAGACAGACCACACCAAGAAAGCCAGCCGCCCATCCACCGGGATGCGAGATCTCGATCAGTATGGCTTGCACACCGATGGCCAGCAAAAGAAAAGCGATGTTTGAGTTGGTGAGCATTAAAAGGAAACTCTCGATAAAGCTCATATCGAGTGGTTCTGTTCGGGCGTTGGCCGTGTGGAGCGTGCGCGGTCCATCGCTCATTTGAACGGTCAAGCCATCGAGTTTGGTCAGTAGTTCGTCAATGTCATCGGCAAGGAAGTCTACAAGTTTTGCATCGAGTGCTTTGTTTGCATCAGCCGATGTCCCTTTTTCGATCATCGACTCGGCAAGCTTGAGGGCCGCATCGCCGCGCGGTGACACAAAGGGATGGATCTTTTCCTTTAGAGTGTTGATCTCCTTTGTCCTGAGATCCGAGTCAAGGTTTTGTCCTGAGCCATCAATCGGGATCACCGCCCCAATGGTCGTTTCGGGTGCCATCGCAGAAGCCTGTCCTGCCATCGTGATCAATGCTCCCGCGCTGGCCGCGATCGCCCCGCGTGGCGCTACATAGATCACCACAGGGACCTTGCTCGAACGAATCGCGTTGACGATTTCGAGCATGGTTCCGATGCCCCCGCCGGGGGTATTTAATTGAACAATGAGAAGGTCTGCGTTGCGCTGTTCGGCAGTGCTAATTCCCCGTTTGAAATACTCCAACATCGCGGGCTCAATAGGGCCGTCAGCGGTCATCACGAGGGCGAGCGGCTTGTCCGATTGCGCAGATACTTGCGAGAAAAGCATAAAACAGATCAAAGACAGAAGTAAAACTCGAAAATGTTTCATACAAATGATTATAACTGCTTTAGGAAAGACGCTTTTAAAATGTTAGCCACAGAATGCCCAGGGATTTTCTTCTGAGCGTTCTGTGGCTAATCATCTCGTAGGGTCGAATCGCTCTAATCTTAGAACAATCCCTCAAGATACTGTTTTGTGCGTTTATGTTGCGGGTTGTTGAACACTTCCTGCGCGGGGCCTGATTCGACCACTTCACCCATATACATGTAGATAACATAGTCCGCGAGGCGTTTGGCTTGCCGCAACGTGTGGGTCACGATCACGGTGGTGTATTGATTTTTCAACTCCAACAAACGCGCCTCGATGTTCTGTGATGAGATCGGGTCCAGCGCGGAGGTAGGTTCGTCGCCGAGGATGATCTCTGGTTCCACTGCCAGCCCGCGCGCAAGGCAGAGTCGTTGTTGTTGTCCGATGGAAAGGCTGGTGGCAGGATCATGCAATCTCTTATGCACTTCCTCCCATAAGCCTGCGATTTCAAGATAATGTTTTACCGCCGCTTTATAGTCTGTGCGGTCTTTCTTTAGTTTATGAATGTGCATGCCATAGACGACATTCTCGTAAATGGACATGGGCAGTGGCGAGGGGCGTTGTGCCAGTAATCCCACGCACTTGCGGACCTCGGTCACATCCACATCGTTTTCGTAAATATCCTGCCCGTCGATCAGCACATCGCCATGGATCTGTGTGCCTTCTGTCAATTCGAAGAAGCGATTGAAGGTCTTGAGTAATGTGGTCTTGCCACAACCCGATGGCCCCATGATGACAGTGATTTGTTTCTTGGGGATTTCGATGTTGATATCTTTCAAAGCTTGTTGCTTGCCGTAAAAGGCGTTGAGATTTTTGACTTGGATGTGTGTGTCCATAAATTCTCCTTTTGGAATCCAGAAGCTTGCTTCTGGATATTGGACAGCAAGCTGTCCGATTCCAAATATTATTTCACCGTATATTTATTCAGCCGTGATGAAAGCCAGCGTGAACCCAGGCTGACCGCTAAAACGATAATCGTTAAGATCAACGCGGAAGCATATCCGCGCTGTTGTACTTCAGGGTAAGGGGAGCCGAGTTGAAAGAACACAGCCAGTGGCAGAGAAGCCGTGGGCCGCATCAACGATGTGACGACTCGGTCCGTGTATCCAGCGGTGAATAAGACCGACGCCGCATCGCCAATGCCACGGCCGAACGCCAGCAAAACGGCTGTGACAATGCCCGGCAACATTTGTCGAACCACCACGCGTAGTGCTACTTCCAATTTGGTGGAGCCGAGAGCGAGGGCGGCATGTTCCTGGTCAACGGGCATGCGGCGAATAACTTCGTCCATGGCGCGGGCCATGATGGGGAGTTCGACCAATGCCAACACAATGATGCCTGCCAACAGTGACGCACGCATGCCGATGGCGATCATCAAAGTGAAACCGAACGCGCCATAAACAATTGATGGAATGCCCCACAAGACATCCAAAGATAAACGGACGTACTCGCCCCATTTCGAGTCACCGAGATAAGCTTTGAGATAGAGCGCAATGGGCAGACTGAAGATGATCGCGAGGAGTGTCCCGCCGACGGCAAGATAAGCCGACCCGATGATGGCATTCAGCACGCCACCTTCTTTGCCCATGTAAAAACCGCCTTTAGGACTTTGTGAGATCATGTCCCAGGTGAGGGCGGGTAAGCCGCGAACAAGGATCGTCCAAAGGATGAGACCCAGTGCGCCTGCAACGATTATCAGTGAAACCCGCATGATGGTCGTCATGAAGGTTTCCACGAGGTGACGTCTTTGCCAGTGCTTTTTCTTCATCATGCCCATGCTCGCCTCTTTACTCGTTGTAATATGATCGTGGAAAGGATATTGAAGATCAAGATAACGACCAACAAGACAAGCGCCGCACCCAGCAATGCCGCATCGTATAACGGAATGGACATCATGTCACCGTAGTTGTTGGCGATCAAGGCGGGGAGTGGATACGCTGAGTCGAAGATCGAAGTGGGGATTTGGGTGACATTGCCGACCACGATCAAGACGGCGATGGTTTCACCAAATGCGCGAGAAGCGGCAAGCACCACTGCGGCAATGATCCCTGGCAGAACTTGTGGCAGGACAATATTGCGAATGGTTTGCCACTTGGTTGCGCCGACCGCAAGCGATGCGTTGCGCAAATCATTGGGTACGGTGGCGAACACTTCATAAACTACTGAGATGATCAACGGTGCGATCATCACGGCAAGCACAAGTCCTGCCGCGAGGATTCCGAACCCTGTCGGTTGGTTGACAGAGAAGATCGAAACAGAACCAAGCCATCGGTCCGAAAGAGGCGCGAGCACTTCATCCACAAATGGGACGATGGCGAGGAGCCCCCATACGCCATAGACCACAGGTGGGATGGCGGCAAGCAGATCCAAAATGGGTTTGGCGGCGGAGCGTGTTCTTGCGTGTGCATATTCTGCAAGATAAATAGAAACGAGCAAACAGGGCGGCACTGCAAACAACACACCGACTGCTGTGACCCAAATTGTGCCGATGATAAAAGGTTTGAAGCCGAATAACCCCGTGCTGGGTTTCCACACTTCGCCAAAGAGCAGGTCTGTGAGTGGGTAGGCTTTGAGGATGGGCAAGGCACGCAGGAAGAGCGCGATGGTGATGATGGCGATCAAAATGACAGGCAGGAGTGTGACAATGAAGAAAACATTTTTCGCGGTTCGATCCTGACGTGCCCGAGCCAGGGTGGAAGGTCGGATCACCCGACCTTCTGTTTGGTTTTTGGTTTTGAGGGAAAGTGTTTCGCTCATTTGGTCCTTAGCCACAGAGTACACGGAGAGTTCGTCGCTGTGTACTCTGTGGTGATAAAAATTTGAACTGTCTCTATTTGATCTTCGCTAATGACTCTGCTTGTTGTTCAGGTGTGAGTTTTACATACCCAGCCTGTTCAAGATATTGTTGACCGTCGGTCAAGATCCATTGAATGAATGCCAAGGTGAGACCGGATGGTTTGCCTTTGGTGGCAAGGTTCTCAAAACGAGCGGGAGGGGATGGATACTTGCCATTTGCTACGGCGGCGAATGCATCATCCTTGACCTTGTATACTTCATCTGCATCTGCCTGACCATTCGTGTTGATGTCGATTGGCGGGATGATAACGCCCGTCATTACGTTGCCGCTGGTCAGGTCGAACACACTGTTCAGGTTTCCATACCCAATGCCCAACGGGTCTTTGATTACTGTATCCACCATGGCGGGTTCGCCATTGATGCCGATGCCTTTGAGATCATCCTGTGCTTTGCCGCCGCCGAACTTTGCCCACATCTCTGCCGCGCCTGCGGAATCAGAACGAGTGAATACATGGATCTCGTCAGTGACTTCAGGCTTGCCGATCACTTCACCCCAGGTCTTGATCTCGCCAGTGACAAATATCTTTGCGAAGGTTTCTTGTGAAATCCCTTTTGCTAGGATCTCGTTGGCATATGGGTTTTGTGCGCTGACGATGGGGAATACCGCATCCTTGGTCACTGACACCCAGAAAATGCCCTGTGATTCTTCCTCGGGTTTGATGCTACGTGAGATCATGCCGATGTCCACGGCACCTGCGATGGTATCGGTCATGCCTTTGCCGGCGCCGCCGCCTTGCACATCAAATTGCACATCGGGATGAACCTTGGTGAACTCTTCTGCCCAAATGGTCATCATGGGGTAGAGGGCGAACGCACCAGAGACGGATATGGTCCCACTCAATGTTTCAGTGGAGGAAGTGCTCGCGTCAGACTCAGGGACGGTTGATTCAGCAGGAGCGGTAGTTCCGCACGCTGACAGCAATACTGCCAATAGTAGAAGGATGGTCACCCCTGTCAAAGTTTGCTTACGCATGTGTATCTCTCCTATGTTATGTTTGTTTGTAATCTATAATGTCTATAGTACTAGTAGACTTTTGAGCCAAGAAAAAGCGCCCATTTCAGGGCTTTCTCAAAGTGATTACTTTTTACTGCCGAGCTTCTTACGGACCGCGCTTTGCCGTTTGGCTACATCGGCCAACGTGGTGGTATCCAGAATATCAGCAATGGCATTTCGCACATCGCCCATCACCATACGTAATCCGCAAGTTTGTTCATCAGGGCAGCCGCAGGGCTCATAAGCCATCTGGCTCACGCATTTGATCGGAGCCACAGGCCCATCTAACACGCGGAAGATCTGCCCGAGGCTGATCTCACTGGCAGGCCTGGCCAGGTAATACCCGCCACCGACACCCATCTTGCTATGGAGCAACCCTGCATTCTTGAGCGTCAGCAGGATCTGCTCAAGGAACTTCGTTGAGATCTGCTCGCGTTGCGAGATCTCTTTGATCTGCACCATAGGCAGGGAGGTATCTGAGTCGGGGGTACCCGCCAGCATGATCATTGCCCGAAGGCCGTATTCACCGCGTTTGGAAAGTCTCATAGTCTAATAAGTCTATCAATTCTATAGACTTTACTCCTTTACTATAATTCAGTCACTGAATTTTGTCAAGAAGATTCTGCCAGCTCCACGATCTCCACTTGGCCTAATGCTTTTTGGACATCGCTACTCTTCATGAGGATCGCCGTATTGCGGACTCCTGACCCGATGGAAATTTCCTCCTCCCTCAAAACGGACGCGTCCATCATAACTCGAACCTGATTCTTCAACCCAAACGGACTCACCGTCCCGATCCTGTATCCCGTCACTTCCAATACTTCTTCTTCAGTCGCCATTCGTAAGCGTGACCTTTTCACGAGTTGACGTAATTTCTTCCAATCCACTTGTGCAGGTCCCGCCATCAAGACCATCACAAATTCTCCATCTCGTATTTGAAACAAGATACTTCGTACGATCTGTTCGGGGCGTTGCCCTCGGGCAGAAGCCGCCTCCTCGAAACTGGTGACAGGCGTCCTGTGAATAAAGAGGCGATGGGGGATTCCAAGCGAATCCAATGCAATGCTGGCAGGAGGTTGAATTTCCATTTGCCAAGTATATCTTGTCCCAACTAAGGCGCTTGACAATTCTCCCTGCTTCTGATATATATCCGTAACAGATATATCCATTGTAGATATAAAAGAGGTTTCCATGCCCGACACCAATTCAGCTTTTGTTCCAGGCCAGCCTTTAACGCCTGCGGTATTCCATATTCTGCTTGCGTTGGCAGATGGCGATAAACACGGTTATGCCATCATGAAAGATGTGGAAGACCAAACGACCGGGCGAATCAAACTTGGACCCGGCACATTGTATGGCACGATCAAGCGGTTGCTAGCCGCAGACCTGATCGTGGAAGTGGACGAACGCCCCGACCCCGCCCTGGACGATGAACGGCGGCGTTATTATCGGCTGACCGCACTCGGCCGTAAACTGGCTGTGGAGGAGAACCAACGGCTGACACAAGCCGTTAAAGTAGCACGCATCAAGCGGCTTGAAAACCCGCTCAATTGAGGAGACATAATGAAACCGAATCAGTCAATAGAATTTTCGCAACACATTTATCGTCAATTGCTGCGTTTATATCCACAGTCTTATCGTACAACATATGAAACCGAGATGTTCCACGTTTTCACCGATCAATGTCGGGAGGCGTATCAAAAACGGGGTGGGTTAGGGTTGTTATTCCTATGGTTAAGAACACTTGTAGATGTTGGAAAGACTGTCGTGATTGAGCATGTTAGCGCCCCCAATGCCCAAGTGGGGTTGTTGGAAGCCATGCCCAACGCTCCGTTACCTTGGAAGGGTGTGTTGTTGGTGTTGATCCCTGGCTTGGTCTTTTTTATCAGCCAGATCGAACAGGTGATATCGGATAACGATTGGTTTTTCATTGTTTACTATCGCGCGGCTTTCGTTTTGATCGTGCCGGTGTTGTTCGTTTGGGCTTTTACACGCCGTTTCCCGGTGTGGGGTTTGATACCGCTAGGTTTGCTGTACGGGACTTTACAAAGTTATAGTCCAATTTACCTGCTTGGCAAATTGCCTTTCATGCCCCGTTCTAAAGTCATATGGAAGGTGTTTGACTTTGCACTTGATCCATATTATTTTGTACCTGTACTTGCTTGTTTGATTCTCATATGCGGATTGGTCTGGTATAGCGTGCGCCGTCGCCAGTTTTCAAGAACTGCCTGGGCATGGCTGGCTTTGTATGGTGTGTTGCTTGCCTTTCAACTTGTCGCAGAGACTTACCGTTCGTATGAGCGAGATGTGTTTTATTTTGGTGCTAATTGGGAAAGTATCAAATTGTTTTTCCTCCAGACTCCAATATCTTATTTATATAGTTCACTTCCATTTCTGTTGTTGGTTTTCATTGGAAAACTGTTTGCCCGTAAACATGGCGGACTAAGTTTCCTGTTGCTGTTGGGATATCTACTTCCCACTGTTGTCTTTGGGCGCTATGGCGGCGAATGGACGGATTACATTCCGTTCTATGTAGTGGCTCTGGTGGCGTTGATATACCGTTTTACGGTGGCGTTGGTTGCGCCTGTTTGGCTGGTACGTGAAGCGTCCACCCGCGGGCGGCAACGTGCGGCATCCATCCCTGTGGCTGTGGCGATCTTTTTCCACATGGCGCTTAATATTGCTGTCAGTGTGTTGGTAACACGCCTATATGCCTATCAAATGAATTGGTTGGATTTTGTGTTAGCTGTCTGGAATCAGGTGCTTGTCGCCGCAGGGCTGGGACTGGCTGTAGCTTTGTATTTGCCGAAAGAAAAAGATACGGTTAATGTTTCTCCGCCTCTTATCACAGTGACGGAATAATTTTCAGGAAAAGATTAGAGCCAGTCAACATTGACTGGCTCTTCTTATCTATGTTGCCATTCTCATAGAGTAAAATCGGGCTATGTCGAAACTCAAATCACCCATCGCTTTGTTTTTCATCGCGGTTGTTTTAATAGCTCTTCTGGCCTTATTCGGACCGGAAGAACAGTCGCTTGGCTCCAATGTGCGGATCGTGTATCTGCATGGCGCATGGGTGTTGGCGGCGGAGTTGGCTTTTCTTGTTGCGGGGCTCGCGGGTTTGCTCGCGCTGATCTCCAAAAAGGATGTGTTCCACAACTGGTCTGCCGCGCTTGGGCGTACAGGCATTGTCTTTTGGGTGACGTATCTTCCGCTGTCACTGTGGGCGATGCAGGCCAACTGGAACGGACTCTTCCTCGTTGAGCCGCGCTTTCGCCTCGCGTTGATCTTTGCAGTGACGGGTGTGTTGTTGCAAGTCGGCCTCTGGCTCATCAGCGTAGATTGGGTCACATCACTGGCGAACATCATCTATATTATTGTCCTGCGCGTGGTCTTTGCCACAGCCGATAATGTGATGCACCCGCCTCCATCGCCGATCTTCAATTCTGGGAACTACGCCATCATTGGCTTCTTCGTTGCGATGATCCTGCTGTCGCTGCTGGCGGCGTATTTTATGACACGTACGTTCTTGAAACTGAAATCCCCGGAATAAACTTCCATGCTTGTCCTTAGCCTGCTTGGTTTGAATCTACTGCTCTTCGTTTTGGCCCTGCTGTGGATTCTTGTCCCTGCGTTTTATGGGCTTCCCTCCAAGCCGACAAAACCAGATCGCATCCGCAAAGCATTGCAGATGGTGAACTTGAAGCAGGATGAACTTCTTTATGATCTTGGTGCAGGTGATGGACGTGTCCTTTTCATTGCGGCGAAGGAATTCGGGGCGAAAGCGATCGGTATTGAAATTGGACCGGTCCAATGCGCGTTGATCTGGTTACGGGTCACCGCAAGTGGACTAGCTAACAAGGTACAGATTCAGTGGGGGGACTTTTTTAAATCAGATCTGAGCAAAGCGGATGTGGTGTATGTGTATGCCACGTCAAAGGAAGTGGCCAAGCTCGCTTCGTATTTGGAGAAAATGATGAAGCGTGGATCAAGGCTTGTTTCGATCTCTGCAGATTTCCCTGCGTGGGAACCGTCTGCGTTTGATGAGGAGAATCTGATCTTTAGTTATGAAATGCCGCCCAAAGAGGGAAGTCTCACAACGTATCTATTGAAGAATACGAAATAAGATCCAAGCGTCTCGTAAGTGAACAGTGCTTGCCATTGATCTCTCGATCAAATCACCACGGATAACCGTTGAGGTCCAATGATCCCTCTATTGGAGCGGTTTCTCTCACATCCAAAACCATGGGATGATTACCTGTGAATTCGACCTTTCCCTTCCTTTGGTCAACCAATATGCTTCCCTGAAAAGATTTCCAGTTCATACGTTTATAAAACTCAACCGACCGTGATGGACAAAATAAAAGCGCGAACGAAACCTTCAATTCTTCATTCAAGACTCTCGCGGCTTCCCGCATCGCTTCGCTCGTATGACCTTTGTTCTGGCTTTCAAGGTTTGCCAACATGCCCCCGATTCCACCAATTATTTTTATCTCGCCGTTGCTCATGATCTCACGCTTAAGCAGTCCCACTCGTGAGACCAATTCATCTTCATCCCACACCAAAACCGACCACTGCGGTGACGCACGAACAAACTGCTTGTTGATCGTTGTTGTCAGCATTGCGTCTGGATATATGGTGTTTCTCAACCGTTTAAGACCCTCCTTTTGCGTTTCTGATAATTGATCGCTCGCTACAAATTCAATTTTCATTGTAAAGTCTCCTATGGAGATGGAAGGAGGATGGATATAGGTGAGTATAACCGCAAGTTGAATTACATTATTACACAGTGTTCATTCGTGTTTATCTGTGGTTAAATAACATTGTTGTCTACTTCTCAATAACAACTGGAGCCTCCCATGCTCATCCACTCTTCCTCCCAACTCCTCACCCTCGCAGGCGGACCGCAACGCGGTCACGCCCTCGGAACACTTGGCATCATCGAAGATGGTGCGGTCGTCGTGCGCGATGAAAAAATTGTCGCGGTTGGCACAACGGCTGAACTCCGCGCCTCTTATCCCAATGAACCGACTCTCGACGCGAATCGCTGTGTGGTCATGCCGGGGTTTGTGGACCCGCATTCACACGTCATTTGGGGCGGTGACCGTGCGAACGAGTTCGAGATGAAGATGGCAGGTAAGCCTTATCTTGAGATTCTGGCTGAAGGTGGCGGCATCCTCTCCACGGTCCGTGCGACGCGTACTGCTTCCATCGAATCGCTTGTTGCGCAGGCACGTCCGCGTTTGTTGCGTATGTTCAGAAACGGCACTACTACCGTCGAAGCCAAAACGGGATACGGCCTGCAAACCGCCACCGAGCTTCGTCTGCTCAAAGCCCTGCTCACTGTTGATGATGAAACTCCGATTGAAATTGTCCCCACCTTCCTCGGTGCGCACGCCATTCCCCCCGAATATAAAGAAAACTCGCAAGGGTATACCGACCTTGTAAGCGAGACGATGTTACCCATGCTCAAAGAATGGTGGGAGACTCATGCTCCACGACGTCCACTACCCTTTGTGGATGTATTCTGTGAAACGGGCGCGTTCACGCTTGAGCAATCGCGTCAGATCTTGACCAAAGCTGGGTCGCTGAAATTCCCGCTCAAGATCCACGCTGACGAATTCGACAATCTTGGCGGTGTATCGCTCGCGGTAGAGTTGGGAGCCGTGTCTGCAGATCATTTGGTGAAGACATCTGATGCTGACATCGCCGCGTTGGGGAAATCGGATACGGTTGCCGTGTCACTTCCCTGCACTCCATTTGGGCTCGCCGAATGTGATTACACCCCCGCCAAAAAGATCATCGAAGCTGATGGCATCTTCGCCCTCGCCACCGACTGTAATCCCGGCACTACATGGAATGAGTCCATGCAATTTGTGATCGCGCTTGCCTGTCGTGCCATGCGCATCACACCTGCTCAAGCCATCGCCGCAGCCACCATTAATTCTGCACATGCCATTCGCCGTGCCGATACAGTTGGTTCTATCGAAGTCGGCAAACAAGCGGACATGTTGATCCTCTCCGTGCCCGATTATCGTCACATTGGGTATCGCTACGGGACAAACCTGGTGAAACAGATCATCAAGCGGGGACAGGTCTATTCGGTGGATGTGGGATATTACCGCACGGCATAAATATAAAATGTAGCACTGCTTCGCCCCTACGGGTTTAATTTATTCGTTTCTCTTCCACGCTCGTTCGCTTGAGCAAGGAGGAAAGTAGATGATGCACTGGTGGGCATTGCTTACGGCTCTGTAGAGATGGATTGAGATGACATATTGGCAATACTATAGAGGCCGAAAACGAGCATTTGGTAAATCTTTATTCGCTAAGTATGTTGAATTTGTGTGGAATATTTCCCGCCAGCATAGTAAAATTCAAGCGGCGGGAATTGTCCCGTCAGTTTTGGTGAATAGGTGGTCACAGTGGAAACGCAGTGGATCGTTTTTGCCTCGGTATTGTTTTTAAATACGGCTATGGCTTTGGTCATTGCTACCCTATTGGTGCGCAGGCATAAAGCGCCAGGGTTGATGCCCCTTGTATTGATGTTATACCTGTTGGCGCTTTGGAGTTTCAGTTACGCGATGATCACGCTCTCGCCAGCGTTGGAGGTCAAACGATTTTGGCTGCGGATTGAAAACATCGGTATCTTAACTGTGCCAGCCCTGTGGTTCTTTTTTACGATCCAATATACACGCCTGGATAAATGGTTAAATAGATACACAGGTGCGCTGTTCTTTATTATTCCACTGGTCTCATTGATCTGCATATTTTCCACAGCATGGTTTGGACATTATTATTCATCCATTCAGCCGTTTTCCGCGCGGGGTGGCCCGTTGGTGGTTAAGGGCACGCAATTATATTTTGTGGCATTGGCGCAATCGTATTCTTTAAATCTGGTTGCAATCGGATTATTAGTTTGGCGTGCGATCCAGTACCGTAATATCTATCGCAGACAGATGTTTGTTTTGGTGGCCGCCGCTTTCATTCCCATTTTGGTCAACGTGTTCTATCAACTGGCGCCACGAGTGATCCCTGCCTTCACATTCCGCGTGGACCTTACGCCTATTTCCTTTACTGTTTCGGCTGCGTTGGTGGCTGTCGGCGTATTTGGCCTGCGCATCTTTGACCTAATTCCCATTGCGCGTTATACCGTGATGGAACATATCCCTGAGATGGTGTTCGTTGTCGATTCTTATAATCATATCCTGGATGCGAATATTGTTGCCCAAAACATACTAAAAAAATCGCCCGATGAGATTATCGGACAACATCCAGATCATATATTCCGTGATTGGCCGGAGATCGTAAAACAACATAACCTGACAGGGGATGTTCGAGAAGAGATTGTCATTCCTGGCGACCCGTCTCGCACTGTGGACCTTGTCATTTCATCTTTATATGATCGTTTCAACAATGTGCAGGGACGTGTGATCGTGGCGCACGATATCACTGAGCATAAACAACTCGAACAGGCGCTCAAGGACACCAATCAATCCCTCACCGACCAACTCAATGAAAACGAGAAACTTCGCGCTTTGTTGCAAGAGCAAGCTATTCGCGACCCATTGACGAATGTCTATAACCGTCGTTTTATGGCTGAGTTCCTGGATAATGAAATTGCTCGCGCCGAACGAGAACAATCTCCCATATCGATTGTGATCATTGATATGGATAACTTCAGGCAATTCAATGATGCCTATGGTCACAAGTGCGGAGATATAGTCTTGCAGGCATTTTCCAAGTTCCTTGTTGACCGTACACGGCGGGGCGATGTGCTTTGCCGTTATGGAGGCGAGGAGTTTGTTATCATCATGCCCAATGCTGTGCTTGATGTCGCCTACGAAAGAGCAGACGAATGGAGACAAGGTTTTTCAGAGTCTGTGATTCGGTATGAAGATATGAGATTTTTTACTACATTCTCCGCTGGCGTCGCATGCTTCCCCGAACATGGTTTGAGTGGTGATGCGCTTTTACAAGCGGCCGACCGGGCTTTGTACCGTTCGAAAAATAACGGACGCAACCGTGTGACCATGGCTGTAGCCGTAGTAAATTCCTGAGGAACTTAATGCAAATTGATATTATTGGTGTGCCCGTTGATTTGGGAGCTGGTCGTCGTGGTGTGGATATGGGTCCTAGCGCGATACGGTATGCAGACCTTCATCATAAATTAGAAGCAATGGGATATGTGTTGGATGACAAAGGCAACATCGAAGTCCCGATTCAAGAAACGTGCAGTATTACCGATCCCAAACTCAAATACATAGATTGCATCATCCCGATGGGGAGGCGTGTGGCAGGTGCCGTGGCAACCACTGTACAGGGCGGCCGTTTCCCCTTGGTGTTGGGTGGCGACCACAGTCTCTCCGTGGGTTCGATCCGTGGTGCGGCTAAACATAAGAAGCTGGGCGTGATCTGGGTGGATGCCCATGCCGATTTCAACACGCCCGCAACAACCCCTTCTGGAAATATTCACGGGATGCCTCTTGCGGCGTTATGTGGCTTGGGCGACCCGCGTCTTGTTACTCTTTGGGATGAAACGCCTCCGGTCATTGACCCGGGCCGGGTCGCTATTATCGGAGCGCGTGACCTCGACCCGGGCGAAAAACAAAACCTGCGAAATGCCGGCGTCCTGGTACAAAGCATGGAACAAATTGACCGCATGGGCATGGTCACCGTGATGGAACAAGCCATCGAACGCGTCAGTAAAGACGTGGATGGTATCTATCTTTCGTTTGACATGGATGCATTGGATCCGCGTCATGCGCCGGGCGTGGGGACACCTGTCCCTGGCGGGTTGACGTCACGTGAGGCGCATCTGGCTTGTGAGATCGTGGCAGAGACCGGTAAGTTGCTCGGTATGGACATGGTGGAAGTGAATCCCATCATTGATGTGCAAAATGCAACAGCCATTCTGGCTGTAGATTTTATTTGTTCTGCATTGGGCTCGCGTATTTGGAATGAGTAAGAGAAAAGTTTCAGCGTGGATAAAGTGAGTTAAGAGTGAACAATTTGCCCTTAAGGATGACGCGCTCTTGTTCTTCATCCTTAACCCGGCTACAATGGTGAAATATGACGAATACTGTTTATGGTCCCATATTGATCGTGGAAGATGTCCCGAATGTTCTTGAATTGTTGGAAGTGACCCTGCGATTCAAGGGATACTCGGTGATCACAGCTCATAACGGTGAGGAAGCGTTGGAAGTGATCGAGAAGACGCGCCCGGTGTTGATCATCACTGACATCTTGATGCCCAAGATGGATGGGTATGCGTTCATTCAGAAATTACGGATCAATCCTGCTACACGCGGCATCCCTGTGGTGTTTCTCTCTGCCACGTATGTGACGCCGGAAGATAAGGATTTTGCGTTGAGCTTGGGTGCGGCTCGTTTTATGGAAAAGCCGATCGATACCGAAGACTTTTTGCTGACGGTGGCAGAGATCGTTACACAACAACCTTTCACACAACCGCAACCACTGGATATGGAAAAGTTCTATCTCGGGTATCGCATGAGGCTTGAGGAAAAACTGCGCCACAAGAACTCGCAGATCGCGCGCGCCGAACGTTTGCTTCCCACACTGCCGCCCGATCAGAAGCCTGCCTTCGAAGCCCTGCTTCAACAGTCCATGCGTGACCGTGATGAGATACAGGCCGAGTTGTTGGATATTTATAAAACCATCGAAGAACTCAAAAACTAGTTTGTTTATTTCGCTCGGCGGTGGACAAAGTCTCATCGCCGAGTAATTTTTTATCGCTGATGCGATACTCCATAAGTTAGGAATAAAGCCATGCAACTCACATTATCTTATGTCGAAACGCTTGCTCGCAAAGCAGGCGCGATTCTTCGTGACGGTTATAGCAAAGAACACACGGTAGCATATAAAGGCGTGATCGACCTTGTGACAGAGGTGGACCATCAGTCTGAAGCGTTTCTACTGGGCGAAGTACAAAGGGACTTTCCCGAGCACCACATTTTTTCAGAGGAAAGCGGTGTCATTCAAGGTGACGATGAACACATTTGGTACATTGATCCGCTGGATGGGACGGTGAATTATGCGCATCACATTCCCTTTTTCTCTGTCTCGATTGGCTATGCTTCGAAAGGTGTCTTAACCTTTGGCGCAGTGTACGACCCAATGCGTGATGAGATGTTCCTTGCCGAGCGCGGCAAAGGTGCTACGCTCAATGGGGAACCGATCAAGGCCTCGAACACAACTGAATTGCAAAAAAGCCTGCTTGTGACTGGGTTCCCGTATGATGCGTGGAATACCGAGCAGGACAATTTCGCCAATTTCACGAAATTTGCAAAATTGTCGCAGGGTGTGCGCAGACTTGGCTCCGCGGCCCTCGATCTGAGTTATGTGGCGGCTGGTCGCTTTGATGGTTTTTGGGAACTCTCCCTCAAACCGTGGGATGTAGCCGCTGGTGGTTTGATCGCTGAAGAAGCTGGTGCTCGTGTGACCAACGTGAAGGGAAACGCTGATTACATTTCACATCCGCAGTCGATCATTGCCGCCGCCCCTGCCATTCACGGACAAATACTTAGCGAGTTGCACTAGAGTTCATACAACCTTTTGCATATGAATGCTACATCCAGTCACATGGGGATGTCTCTGTGGCTGGATGGGTTTCATAAGGGGTTTATCCCATACTATACATGGGTAAGTTTGTTATCCATTTGTGATAAAAGGTAGATGAAAAATTCTCATAAATCATTAAAATAAGAGAAGGTTCATCTGAGTTATGCCGCAACCTATTCCCATCAGCAAGACCAAGATCGTTATCCCTAACCGTCGTCCTGAATTGCTCTCCCGTTCGCGACTGTTGGAAAGTCTTACGTCCCTGCTTGATAATAAATTGATACTGATCTCAGCGCCAGCGGGGTATGGTAAGACATCGCTGATGATCGATCTGGCACATCATGTGAAAATGCCGGTCTGTTGGCTTTCGCTTGACCTGCTCGACCGTGACCCCCAAAGATTTATTGCCTACTTAATTGCATCGCTGGCCGAACGGTTCCCCAATGTCGGGGGAACATCTCGCGTCCAGTTGAATCAGCTCAAATCCATAGAAAAAGACGCGGAGGCGCTTCTCGTCACGCTTACGAACGAGATTTATGACCATGTCGAAGAAGATTTCCTTCTGATCATTGACGATTATCATTTGTTGGATGATGTGCCGGTCATCTCTGCATTGGTCAACCGGTTCCTTGAACTGGTCATGGAGAACTGTCACATTATTCTTTCTTCGCGCACTCTGCCGTCGCTTGCGAATGTGACCATTATGGTCGCACGTGAGCAAGTCGCCGGGCTTAGCCATGCTGAGCTTGAATTTCTGCCGCGTGAAGTGCAGGCATTGTACGCGCAGAATTTCCATCAGCACCTTTCCGATGAAGCCGCTCAAGAGTTCGTCACGCAAACAGGTGGATGGATCACCGGTATGGTCCTTTCCAATTTACCGGACCTACCTCGCATTTCGGGCGTTGATACCTTCGCTTATCTTGGTCAACAGGTGCTAGCTCAACAACCTCAGCATATCCGCGAGTTTCTTATGCGGACATCTCTGCCGGAGGAATTCAACGCTGAGTTTTGTGAAATCGTCCTCGGCCCGCTTCACTCCGACCGTCCAAGCTGGTACGACCTCATGGGCTTTATCCTTGAAAAAAATCTATTCGTCCTTCCTCTCGATCAGGATGGGCGTTGGCTTCGGTATCATCCACTTCTTCGTGAGTTTCTCCAAACCCGATTGAAAGAAGAGCGCCCTCACGAAGTGCGCCCTATTCTCGAGCGCATGGTCACTGCTTATGAAAAAGCAGGCGAATGGGAAAAGGCCTACTTTACCTGCAAACAATTGAACGATGTGGAAGCCCTTGCAGATGTTGTGGAACGGGCTGGCACGCCAATGCTTCTTAGAGCATTCGTTACATTGGAAGGTTGGCTCAATAGTTTGCCTCCCGCCATGCTCCAAACCCGCCCTGGCTTAATCTCATTGCGCGGCCCGATCATGGCGGTCAAGGGAAACTTGTCAGAATCGAAAGAGTTGCTCGATAAGGCCGTATATATATATCGCAAACAAAAGAATATGACTGGGTTAATACTGGCTTTGGTCCGTCGTGCGAACACACTACGTTTCTTTGGAGACTATACGGCTTCATTGACTGATGTTCAAGAAGCCCTAAGTCTGACCGTCTCTGATATCTCATTGCAGCTCTATTATGCCGAGGCACTCCGTATCAAAGGTTTGGACTTGTATCGTTTGGGCGAATCAAGACAGGCAGTTGAATCGCTGGAGCATTCCCTTTCGCTGTTTTCTGCCATGAATGAACCAGGCAGAATATCTATCTTGTTGATGGAAACCGGTATGGTTCATGGTGCAGTGGGGGATACTGAGTCTGCTCGAAATTCTTATCAAAGGGCCCTCAAACTAAAACAAGCAGAGAATGATTTTTACACTCAGGCTGAAATTTTAAATAATTTGGCAGTGTTATATCACCAGATCGGTGAATATGAACTTGCTTCTGAAACATTTGAGGCCGGGTTGGTGAATGCACGGAAAAGCCGCAATCATCGTGCTGAATCCTTGATCTTGGCCGGATTGGGGGATTTATATGGTGAGGTTGGAGAGTTCGATGCAGCATTGCAGGCTTACACTCAGGCTGAATTAGCGATCGAAAACCTCCCCGGTCTCTTTATTACAAATTATCTTGTAGTCGCGAAAGGGAATCTGGCCCTGGCGCAGGGAAATATCGATGGCGCCGCTCAGATATTAAAAGCATTTCGAAAGAAGATGAAGGTTAACCAATCATCATATGAACGTGGTTTATGGGAATTGTTTGAAGGCAGGTATTATCTGTTGAAAGATGAGCCTCGCAAAGCGATTGTCCTGTTAAAGGAATGTAGAGAGTCCTTTGCGCGCGATGGAAGAGATCTGGAATTGCAATTAAGTATGCTTTGGCTCACTGTTGCGTATGAACAAGCCGGAGACCGTGCCCGTGCCCGCGCACTATTTCAGGAGCTTCTTTCTATAAATTCAATGCCCGACCATGCATTGCTCGTGATGCTTTGTCAGACTGTAAGTTGGCTGAAAGATTTACAGAGCGATACTGTAGTTGGCCGTCAATTGGGTGGTTGGCTGGAAAAATCCCAGCGGTTGAATACAAAACTACCAGCTATTCGAAGGATGTTACGTCGTAATGCCAGTTTTGTCCAAGTACAGTCTGCGGGTCTGGTTGTACGTGCCTTTGGAAACCCAGAAATAAGTGTCAATGGTACGGTGCTTCAAATGTCCGATTGGCGCACTCAATCGGTGCGGGATTTATTCCTCTATTTTCTTTACAGACAGGATGCGGTTACCAAGGAACAGGTTGGGGCTACTCTTTGGCCCGAAACACGCGATACCCAATCATTAAAGGCACGCTTCAAGAACGAGATCTATCGTTTGCGGCGTGCTGCTGGGCGTGATGTGATCGTCTTTGATGATGAGTATTATCGCTTTAACTATCAAATGGATTACGAGTACGATGTGGAAGGATTCGATTCTCATATTCAACGTTCGCGTAAATCATCTGATGTGAAAGCACGGATCGAACACCTCCAGAAAGCTGTGGATCTGGTCCATGGCCCTTATCTGGCCGATGTGGCTTCTGACTGGCCTATCCATGAGCGAGAGAGATTGAAACAGGCATATTCATCGGCTCTTGAGGAGCTTGCATCTCTCTGCCTGAACACCAACCAATTGGATCGGTGTTTAGCTTTGTGCCAGACTGCCATTAACCAGAATCGCTATCACGAAATGATCTACCAGATCGAAATGCGTGTGTATGCCGTACGGGGAGATCGGCCGGCAATCGCGCGATGTTATAAGGCATATAAAGACGCGATGCACGATTTGGGTATCCCCTCTTCCGGAGAGACCGACCAACTGTACCGAGAATTGACCGGGTAAGTCGTATTGGCATTATCAAAGGGCGGATTTTGCAGCCTACTTTGCATCCTGGGGGTGAGTACTATCAGGGACATCGGATAAACGATAAATAAGAAAGAGGTGTCCCATGAAAACAAAACTAGCTCAATTTGTTTCCTCCATAAACAGGATTGATCGTCGCAATTTCCAGGTAGCGTACTTTGCTCTTGTGTTTGTCATTAGCGTTGTTATGCAAAGGCCCTCTGATGGTGGCACTGGTCCCTTATAAAAGTGCAGCCAAAATGGAGAGAAAAATGACGATGCTTACCTTGAGTGCCTCCCCGACATCACCTTATAGC
This sequence comes from Candidatus Defluviilinea proxima, assembly GCA_016721115.1. NCBI lineage: Bacteria > Bacillati > Chloroflexota > Anaerolineae > Anaerolineales > Candidatus Villigracilaceae > Candidatus Defluviilinea > Candidatus Defluviilinea proxima. Next base: position 353,973 of record JADKIW010000001.1, on the reverse strand, counting down.
TTTCATAAATCCCCCAATGAACAATCTGGCTTGCACCGCCTGCTTGCCGCGGCGATCGTCAATAGCCAGTTTCGTGAAACACTGTTAAGTGAGCCTGAAACCGCTTTGAAAGGTGGATATTTAGGCCAGACTTTCTCGCTTACCGATCAGGAAAAGGCTGTCATTAGCAATGTACGTGCCAAGGATTTGACCGATTTTGCCCAAAAGGTGAATCAGGCCCTCAAAACAATCTAACATCGAATGATTCATCAGTTAAGATCCGCTGGCTGATGATGGCTGAGCGACGCGGCGGAATTGGGGACACAGTGACAAGGGAATCACTGTGCCCCGCGTCCCTTTAATAACTAAAATGGAGAAAAGAACTATTGGACGTACTTATGGAAATGAGGCAAAAGATTGGAGAACCCATTCCAACTTTTGCTGACTTGCTTCTTATAACAGACGGATATGGATTGATACTTGATTGTCAGTTCAGTGACTCGTCTGCCTATTTTGATTTTTCCGAACAGATCAAAAATAGAACGTTGCAAGATATTCTATCTCCGTCTGTGAATGAAAAACTGACCCAATTCGTTTCTCAACTACACCAAAAAACAAACCCCGCCTCTTTTGAACTTGCACTAACGATCAATGGGCGTGAATACTGGTTCGATACACGCGTAGCAGAGATATCTGCGTCAAGATTTGTCATGTCTGCTCGTGATATTACAAAATATAAGCAAACCGAGATCAGGATGGAGCGACAACTCCAACGCATCTCCGCGCTCCGTTCCATTGACTTTGCCATCGCCTCTGGTCTGGATTTGAACCTGCTTCTGTCCATTTTGCTTGATCGCATCACTGAGACCTTACATGTGGATGCGTCTGACATTCTACTGCTTGACTCAAAGCTAAATGAATTGACGTTCGCGGCAGGCAAAGGCTTTACTACCAATGTTTTACAATATACTCGCCTAAAATTGGGCCAGGGATGTGCAGGTCATGTGGCGTTGGATCGCAAAATGATCGGTATTTCAGACCTTGCCGTGACCAAGACAGAATTCGAACAAGCCCCATTGTTTTCCAGCGAACAATTTATTGTTTACTATGGCGTGCCTCTTGTGGCAAAGGGACGGGTACTTGGGGTTCTGGAAGTATTCCACCGTTCTTATCTTAATCCCGATGAAGATTGGCTTGATTTTCTGAACATCATTGCAGAGCAGGCCGCCATTGCAATAGACAGCACCTTGATGTTCAGGGATTTACAACGCTCGAACTTTGAATTGAGTCTGGCCTATAATGCCACGATCGATGCGTGGTCCCGCACACTGGACCTGCGTGACAGCGATACAGAAGGTCATACCCGGCGAGTAACGGATATCACGATCAAGTTCGCAACAGTTGTCGGTGTCCGTCACGCGGACTTGATTCACGTTCGGCACGGCGCAACCCTTCATGATATTGGCAAGGTTGCCATCCCTGATCGTATTTTGTTCAAGCCTGGGCCGCTGAATCAGGATGAATGGGCTATCATGCGCCAACACCCCAAATACGCTGTTGACTTGCTCTCGCCGATCAAATATCTTGAGCCTGCCATGGATATTCCTCATTGGCATCATGAGCGCTGGGACGGGGCAGGTTATCCAGATCAACTTAGGGGAGAAGATATTCCTTTTAACGCAAGATTGTTTTCACTAGTGGATGTCTATGATGCTCTGACATCAGATCGACCATATCGCAGTGCCTGGTCTAAAAAGGACACGCTTCAATATATTGAAGGTCAGTCTGGTAAACTCTCTTGATCCTCGCCTTGTACCAGAATTTTTGAATATGATCCGTGCAAATGGCATTTGACGTGCAGGCACTTGACCGTCATATCCAACTGCGATAGAATACTGCCCTGCCTGCCCTCGTAGCTCAGTGGATTAGAGCGCTTGCTTGCGGAGCAATAGGTCGCGTGTTCGAGTCGCGCCGAGGGCGCCAAGTGAAACCGTCTTTCAAGGCGGTTTTTTGTTTTAGGTTGCTGTGCTCCATCGAGGGATGATATTCAAGTCGCGCCGAGGGCGCCAAGTGAAACCGTCTTTTGAAGGCGGTTTTTTGTTTTAGGTTGCCGTGCCCCATCGAGGGATGGTATTCAAGTTACGCCGAGAACGCCAAGTGAAACCGTCTTTCAAAGGCGGTTTTTTGTTTGAATTTCATACCAAATAAAGTATCTTGCACATTCCGATATTATGATTGGGACATTATGAAAAAACCACAAATTCTTTTGACAAATGATGATGGGATTCGTTCTCCCGGTTTATGGGCCGCCGCTGCTTCTCTTTCAGAACTTGGGTATGTGACTGTCACTGCGCCTCGCGAACAATCCTCGGGTATGGGACGTAGCTTGCCGAATACGTCAGATGGGATCATTCACTTGGAACAGATGCAGGTCAATGGTCAGGAATGGAGCGTGTATGGAGTCGGAGGAAGTCCAGCACAATCAGTCCTGTATGGGGTGTTGGAAGTCCTGAAGTTCAAGCCAGATCTGGTTGTTTCGGGAATTAATTATGGCGAGAATGTTGCTTCAGGGATCACCATCTCAGGGACGGTGGGGGCGGCGATGGAAGCGGCGTCACTGGGAATCCCTGCTTTGGCAGTATCGTTAGAGACTGATTCGAAGTATCACCTTTCCTATTCTAATGATGTGAATTTTTCAGTTGCGGCAAAATTTGCTGTTCAAATTGGACGTCTTTTACTAGAGAAGAAGTTTCCTGAAGACGTGAATCTGTTGAAGGTGGATGTTCCCTGGGATGCCACGGTCGAAACACCCTGGCAGTTGACTCGCATTTCTCATCAACGTTACTACGAGCCGACCGCTCCCAATCGAACATCGTGGGCTGAGCCTGCGGCGATCGGATATCGCGAAGCTGGCAGGTTGACAGATGAGCCTGAAGATACGGATGTGTATGTTCTGCGGAAGAAGCGTTGGGTGTCTGTTACACCTTTGAGTCTGGATATGACATCTCGCGTGGACTTCAAAGAGTTGGATAGGTTAATGCGAAACAGTTAAACCAAAAGGACACGGGTTTAAACTCCGTGTCCTTTTGGTTTTGAAGTGATTTCTAATTGAAGTGGGGACTGAACTTTGCGATCAGTTTTTCCCGGGGCATAAAGCCAGTGACGCGTTCCTTGACCTCGCCGCCCTTTATGAACAACAGGGTGGGGATACCCATTACGCCATATTGCATGACGAGGTTGGGGTTTTCATCGGCATCGATCTTTACAACCTTGACCTTGCCATCCCATTCGCCAGCCAGTTGTTTGACGACGGGGTCGAGCATTTTGCAGGGCTGGCACCAGACCGCACTAAAATCTACAAGCACGGGTTCGTTGGCGTCCAACACTTCGTTTTGAAATGTTCCTTCATCTACTTTAAGCATATCTGCCATGTTAGCCTCCAGCGTGATGGACGCATTGTACCGCGGGTGTCTTACGTTGACGATGAATATTTACCATGATAGAATGCAGTCCGCTTTACCCATAACGATGGGCGCGTAGCTCAATGGCAGAGCAGCGGCCTTTTAAGCCGTTTGTTGAGGGTTCGATCCCCTCCGCGCTCACAGGAAGACTCTCACAAACGAGAGTCTTTTTTATTGACGGCCCCGCAGGGGGATGATATTCGATCCCCTCCGCGCTCACAGAAGACTCTCACTTACGAGAGTCTTTTTTATTGATGGCCCCACAGGGGGATGATATTCGATCCCCTCCGCGCTCACAGGAAGACTCTCACAAACGAGAGTCTTTTTTATTGACGGCCCCGCAGGGGGATGATATTCGATCCCCTCCGCGCTCACACAAATCCTCTTCACAGGGGATTTTTTGTTTAAGTCAAAATATTTTAAGCATATCGTTACTTTCGCTCTCGAACATGCGTGCTATAATGATTTTTAGTTTGATAGTAATGTAGTTTGATGGTCGCATAGTCTAATTATCTAACTACCCAAACCACCCAACTCATAAACCAATATGTCCTTTGCCCACCTCCACGTTCACACCGAATATTCCATGCTTGATGGCTTCTCGAATATCAAGAAGCTGGTCAAACGCGTAAAGGAATTGGAGATGCCCGCCGTGGCGATCACGGATCATGGCACAATGTTCGGGGTCATGGATTTTTACAAAGCGGCGACGAGCGAGGGGATCAAGCCGATCATTGGTGTGGAAGCTTACATGGCGGCACGCGGTATGGCCGACCGCGATTCCAAACTGGATCGTTCCTCTTTCCATCTTCTCCTGCTCGCCGAAAACGAGACGGGATACAAGAACCTGCTCAAGATTTCTTCCGCCGCGCAACTGGATGGCTTTTACTACTATCCACGCATCGACCGGGACTTTTTAGCGGCTCACTCCGAAGGAATCATCTGCACCTCTGGATGTATGTCCGCTGAAATTCCGCGGGCGCTGTTGAATGACAACCCGGAAGAAGCCGTCCGACGCATGAACTGGTATTACGATGTCTTTGGCAAGGACCGTTTCTTCGTTGAACTTCAACAGCACAATATCAAAGAGATCACCGACCTAAATAAAAAACTGCTTGAGATGGGCGCTCGTTACGCGGCGAATTACATCGCGACGAATGACGTTCACTACATCAACCAGACTGACGCACGTTTGCAGGACATTTTACTTGCGGTTCAAACCAACTCGTTGTTGAGTGACAAAGACCGTATGCGCATGACGGACGACTCGTACTATCTCCGCACACCGCAGGAGATGAGCGCCTTGTTCGCCGAAGTGCCCGAAGCGTTGAGCAACACGCTTCTCATCGCCGAGCGTTGTAACGTGGACTTGAGCTTCAAGGGCTATCACTTGCCCGATTTCTCTGTCCCTGAAGGATACACGGCTGAGACGTATTTACGTCACTTGTGTAATGTAGGGGCGGGGAAAAGGTACGGGGACCGCGCCACCAGCCAACAGGTACAAGAAAGACTCGATTATGAGTTGAGCGTCATCCACAAAATGGGATTCGATGCCTACTTCCTGATCGTGTGGGACTTGTGTCGATATGCGTTGGAAAATGGCATTTGGTATAACGCACGCGGTTCGGCGGCGGGCTCCATTGTGGCGTATGTCCTTGAGATCGCATTGGTTGACCCGTTGCATCACAACCTGTTGTTCGAACGCTTCTTGAACCCGGGCCGTGTCTCGATGCCCGATATTGACCTTGACTTCCGCGATGATCGCCGCAGTGAAATGCTTGAGTATTGCGTGCGTAAATACGGAAGTGACAAGGTCGCGCAGATCATCACCTTTGGCACAATGGGAACGAAAGCCGCGTTGCGTGATGTGGCACGCGTGATGGACATCCCGTTGCCCGAAGTGGACCGCGTTGCGAAGTTGGTGCCGTTCGTTTCGGGACGTAACAGCACGATGGAAGATGCGCTCGCGATTCCCGAATTCAAAGAGATCTATGATAGCCAACCGCATTTGCGCGAATTGATCGACACCGCCGCCAAAATGGAGGGGACGGTTCGCAATGCAGGGACGCATGCCGCAGGCGTGGTGATCTCTGATAAAGCGATTGTTGAATATCTGCCATTGCATCGCCCGACCTCGAACTCGGAAGAGACACCCATCAAAACGGTGACGCAGTTCGAAATGGGTATTCTCGATTCGCTCGGTATGTTGAAAGTGGACTTCCTCGGGCTCATCACGTTATCGGTGATGGCCAAAGCCTGTGACCTGATCGAGAAGCGGCATGGCGTCAAATATGATTTGAATAATATCCCGCTCGATGACCCGAAGGCGTTCGAGTTGATGGGTACCGGACAAACCGCTGGCGTATTCCAGGTTGAAGGTGGGGGCATGACGCGCTGGCTTGTGCAGATGAAGCCGAAGACTCTCGATAACATCATCGCCATGGTGGCGTTATATCGTCCGGGCCCGATGGCGTTCATCCCTGATTACATCGCCCGCATGAAAGGCGAAGCGGAAGTAGAGTATCGCCACCCCAAAATGGAGCCGATCTTTAGCGACACGTACGGTATTCCTGTCTATCAGGAACAACTCATGCGTGCGGCTGTTGAATTGGCAGGGTACACGCCATCTGAATCAGATGAATTGCGTAAGGCGATCTCGAAAAAGAAAAAAGAAGACATTGAAAAGCATCGCAATAAATTTGTAAACGGTGCGGTCAAGCAGGGCATCGAAAAAGAAACCGCCGAGGCCATTTATACGGACTGGGAAGAGTTCGCGCGTTACGGTTTCAACAAGTCCCATGCCGCAGATTATGGCGTCATCGCGGTGGAAACTGCATTCCTCAAGGCACATTATCCTGCTGAATTTATGGCGGCTACTCTTACGGCTTCTGCAGGTGCTACCGAGAAGGTTGCTCTCTACGTTGCTGATACGCGCAGTATGGGCATTCCCGTTCTTCAACCGGAGATCAACACTTCGAGTTGGGATTTTGAGATCGAAGATATCGATGGCAAGCCCAACATTCGTTTTGGTTTTGGTGCGGTGAAGAATGTCGGTAAGGCCGCGTTGGAACTCATCACGGACGAACGCAATGCCAATGGCAAGTTCAAAGACCTGAACGACTTTGCCCGCCGTGTGGACCTGCGCGCTGTGGGGAAGCGTGCACTCGAGTGCATCATCAAAGTCGGTGCGATGGATAACTTTGGCAATCGCGCCGCACTGCTTGCCTCGTTGGATCGCATTGTCTCCATCAGCAACAATCATTTCCGCGCCGCCGAGGCGGGGCAGATGTCCCTCTTTGGCGAATCCACTGGCGTGACCGAAGAGATCATCCTTCCTGAAGTCAACAATGTGGATAAGCGCGAGATGCTCGGTTGGGAGCGCGAACTCATCGGCCTGTACATCTCCGATCATCCGCTCACGCCGTATCAAGAAACATTCAGGCAGATCGTCAGTTATTTCTCGGGCCAGCTCAACGAAGCCTCGCACGAAGAAAAGGTGCGTGTTGCGGGTCTCGTCACCAGCGTCCGCCCGTATACGACCAAAACCAATAAAGCGATGGGCTTTGTCACGCTTGAAGATATTCAAGGCAACTTCGATCTCGTCCTCTTCCCGCGCACGTGGGAGAAGACTCGTGAACTGCTTACGGTTGGCCAGATCGTGATCGTTGAAGGCAAAGTGGATGCGAACAGCACACCGCCAAAAATTTTGGTGGACACCGTGCGGACCGAGATCAAGATCCTCGAACCTCTTGTGGAAGTTGCGCCTCAATCCAAGCCGATATCTGATTCAGCGTTGGAAGCCTTATCTCAGCCCAAGCCTGATAGCCACGTCAAAGACATCAAGATCCAATCGACGCAACCGAAATCGAGTTCTGCTCAGCCTCAACCCAAAGCGGACCCGGTCAAGCAGATCATTCAACAACAGCCCAAGCAAAATGGACCGTTGACGAAGAATATTCCTACCAAGCCGAGCGTCCCGCCGCCCGTTCGTCAGATCGCTGAAAAGCCTGTGGAAACCTATGTGGCTGATTTAGATGTAGATGGCATGCCGCCTCCGCCGGATAACTTCCCCGATGACTGGGACACACAATGGCAACCATCATTTGAGGATGCTGTGGTGGCATCGAAGCCGGAACCGAAATTCAAGAAAACGGAACCCATCACTCCGCCGCGCGTTCAGTTGGCAACGGCTCCAGTGGTGACTCCCGATGTTGACATGGAACAGGATGAAGCTACGCATGAAGCGGTGGTTACATCCATCAAATCCATTTATGTTCCGCTGGCGAAGGAAGAGGACAAAGACCATCCGCCGAAGCAGATCACGGTCAATTTGCGATCCTCAGGCAACAAGGACGAGGACCGCCGCCGCATCAAGACCATCTTCGGTACGCTCATCTCGTTCCACGGGCGCGACCGATTCAGCTTTCAGATTTTCGAAAATGGCGGCAGGCACTTGATCGATTTCCCCAACGATACAACGCGCATCTGCCCCGAACTGCTCACACGCCTGAAGAAGGTGATCGGCGAGGAGAGCTGGAAAGTGGAAGAGATCACGTTTCAGTAAGGTGTTATACAGACTCAGTCTGTATAACATCCCTCAGGGGAATTCATTAAGGAATCATTTTGCTTAAATCATAGTTAGGCGGTGCAAGAGCAAAACAAAAGAGGCTCTATGTCCAAGTACAAAGCGAAAGTAATTGAAAAAATTGATAACGGTCCTGGCGTAATGAACAGCATCAAAGTAGGTGTTTTCAGAGTTGAAGGAGAGCGGGAGGAGCAGGTTTGTGAATATATTAGGAATTATTCAACTCTATTCAATACCTTTTACCATTGCAAGAAAGCAAATAAGGACCTTGCGCTCTATTCGCCACATTACACCGCCACTAGAGTTATGGAACTTCCTTCAGGAAAAGATATCGGTGGAGAAGAACCAAGTTCATGGGGTTTTTGCCCAGTTGATTATTATGTACCATCTTATATCGAACAAGAGTTTGAATGGACAAGTCAAGATGGCGCCAAACATATTACGCGGCAGAGGCTAAACGAACCAAGTGAGGATGATCTATTACCATCGGAAGGTGAATATTCTCGAGCAACGCCAATCTCCCCACTCTTATATTATCCTTTTGGTTTTATTGCTGGCTGCATTTGGGGGGACGATAGTTCTTATAAAATCCAATATCTTGACTTATCAGAAGTGGAAAAGGGAATTATTAGACGTGAAGAGCGGTTTGGTTACATTGCGATACCGGAGGGATTAACATTAAGACAAGCCATTGATTTGTGTGATTATATGGATGACCCAAATGAAGACAGGATCATCATAGCTATTCAAAAGCAATTTAATCTGCGAACAGGAAAAGTAATTGATTAAATGCACCGCCTAACACAGCGCGCACCCGACGGGTGGAGTCGCCGCGTTTTCAGGCGGTTTGCGTGACTTGGAGTTGTTTCCAGCAAAGTGGCGTTCTCTCATCCCGCCCACACGCGGGTAACGCAAACTGTTGGGTGGCTAGCTGTAAGAGTATATATTTCATGAATGAATTAGAGCGATTAAGCCCACTCATATTATTTTTTTTCTGCCCATGTGCTTTTTCAGTAGCAGGTGTTTTGCTAATCACCATATCCGTTAAAAATAATAAAGCACCTCTTCTTTGGGTTTTTATTCCTTTTGGAATGGCAATCATATTCACAGCAGTTTTCTCTATTGTTATAGTTTATGAACCCAGCGGATTTGTAAGATTTATGATAAGCGCTTCAACAATGATGGGATCAATCATTGCTGGAATTATCGCAACTGTGTATATTGTCCGCAGTTGGCATCATAGACGAAGCGTTATGGTCTTTTACATTATTAGTTGCGTTTTCGCTTTAATTTCAAGCGTTTTTGGAATCAAAAGTTCAAACGTCTTAATAAACAAGTGCGAAATCTTACACGAAGAAACTGGAAACGCCATTGCGGTTGCGATAAGTAATTACTACAATGACAAGAATAATTTTCCTGAGAATTTATCAGAATTAGTTCCCCTATATATTGATAACTCCACCATAAAAACTTGTTTTAAACTTGCCGCAGTATTATATCCACGGGAATATGGCGGCTATACTTATATGAAATGCTCACCCAAAATAGCAGAATTTTATATTCAAGAAATGAACCTGCCAGAAGTGTGGTTGCAGTCGTACCATGTCTATCATTTGGATGAACATGAATGGTATCTTACAAAAAGATCTTCGGAATGGGCGGAAATGCCTCTTTGCCCACAAGAGTAAAATCCACTTAACCACCGCCCAACAAAGCGTGCAACGGCTCGGTATTTTCGAGCATTTCGCGATGCGTGGCTTCGAGTTTTTTCTGCTCCTAGGCAGAGTCCACGCCTGTCCCAGCGCCACGCTCCGCATACGCAAGCCGTTGGGCGCTTATTGATCAATAAAACCATATCTAGCTTGTAAGGACAACAAAATGAATTTGGGTGCAACTTTGTATGTTAAGAACAGTGTTGAAGCAGTAGAATTCTACAGCGAAGCCTTCGGAATGACATTGGGATACAACGCAAAAAATAGCGATGGTTCATTCCTCCACGCGGAACTCCTCAAAGGAGAAGAAACGATCTTTGCCGTTAGCGAGAACAATGAAGAAGAAATTGTTCGATCTATGTTAACGTCGAAGCAACCCACCATGAGCTATGGCCTAAATCTTGATAACGATGATGAACTCAAACATGCTTATCAAACCCTGATCGAGGGTGGGCACATTCTGAGAGAATTAGGTTCGCTTCCGTGGAGCCCATGTTCTGCTGATATTGTAGATAAGTACGGGATTTGTTGGTATATCTATGTCTCACAACACCGACCGGATTAAGCTTTGTCAAATTCCAGGGCGAATTTAATTTCTTGGTTAGTGTAGGTAAGATCAGGTTAAGACAGGTTTAGTTATCAATAGTTGGCACCCAATAAGGCGTGTAGCGGATAAAAGCGGAATTCTGCCGCTCTACATATTCCTCACCGCATTACATCGTTCACAATCCGTCCGTTGGCAGAGCAATGCCAGCGGACTCTTTTTTAGCAACTCCACAGTCACATCGATCAGTCTCTTCAACGAGATGGACTGAACGAACGCGCCGCCTTCCATATCCACGCGGATAACGTCGGCTTGGATGTGTTCTTCGATAGCGTTGAAGCCTGATGAGTCACCGGGAAAGCCCGGGCATTCGACGATGCGTCCGGGCGTCAGCGCCCAGCGGACGAATTGTCTGCGCCCAGCGAGTTTTTCTGCGTAGTGAATGCTGGTGTTTACAGAATGGTCCACGTTGATGAGGACGACTTGCCCGTCTTTTTCCGTCAGTGCTTTGATGGGAGCCAACGGGTCGAACAAGGTTTGCGAAGACAAAATGTCATCGGCTTGTACGCCGCCGAAGGAAAGGATCGGATGCGACGTTCGCATGGCGCTCCTTTCACGGATCAAAGCCAACGGCAACAAGCCCATCATTTTATCGGGCGGCATGGCATGGTTGAAGGGTTCAGCCATTTTGTTTTCGTTTCTGCCGCTCCCATAGGTGATGCCGTTGTTAGGCGGTCCCACTTCTGGCGTGATCATTGTTTTGTAGGTGAACGTGGGCATGATGACACCGCTCGAGGAGGCGAGCAATGCCTGTATGACGGTTTTGGGTCCGCCCTGGATGTTGTTTCCGAATTTTTTGAGAGATGCATGCGCGATGACCGGCTTCCCTTCCAACCCCAATTCGTCAAACGCGCGTTTCAGTTCGGCGAAACCCGGCATTATTTCCCTTTCCATTCAGGTTTGCGTTTTTCCACGAAGGCTTTCATGCCTTCCTTTTGATCTTCAGTGCTGAACAGGTTGTAGAACACTTGCTTCTCTTCGGCAAGTCCGTTTGTGAGTGAGGATTCGAATGAGGCGTTGATCATCTTCTTCGCGGCGCGGACAGCTTCCGGGGCGCGTGAGGCGATCTCGTCCGCAAGTTTAAGCGCCTCGTTCAAGTAGTCGCTCACTGGGGCGACACGATTCACGAGTCCATATTGAAGAGCTTCCTGCGCTGTGAGCTTGCGGTCATTGAGGATGACTTCCATTGCGAGGGCTTTGCCCACCGCGCGCGTGAGACGTTGTGTGCCGCCTGCGCCGGGGATGACGCCGATGTTGATCTCAGGCTGACCAAACTTGGCAGACTCTGACGCGACGATCATATCGCACGACAAAGCGACCTCACATCCGCCCCCTAACGCCCAGCCTGATACGGCCGCGATGACCGGTTTCTGTATCGTACGGATTCGACCAAAGACCGCGATGTGATCGGACTGCGTCATCTCCAAAGCGGATTTATCGGCCATCTCTTTGATATCTGCACCTGCGGCGAAGGCTTTTTCATTCCCTGTGATGACCATCGCGCCGATGGAATCATTTTTGTCGAATACATCGAGCGCATCCATGAGTTCGCGCATGAGTTGGTTGTTGAGGGCGTTCAATGCCTGCGGACGATTGAGTGTGATGAGACCGACGCGTCCGCGTGTTTCGGCGAGGATCATTTCGTAAGGCATGGGTTCTCCTTTATGACATGCCATTTGATTTTACATGAGATTATGCTACCATTGAGTATCAATTCATCTATAGGAGATATGTATGGGCTTTGTATTGATGTTACATTCCATTGTTCGATGGTTGATCGTGCTGGTTGGGCTGGTTGCATTGGTCAAGTTTTTGATCGGCATGGCGCGCAAGAGTGAATTTACAAAAATGGATCGCGGGCTTTCAGCAGGTTTCAGCGGCCTGATGGATCTACAGGTCACTTTGGGATTGATCTTTTTGCTTTGGAATGGGTTGGCTGGCGGTGTGGGATTTCCGATGTTCCGTATCGAGCACATGGTCACGATGTTGCTTGCGGCAGTCGCTGGTCATTTGCCTTCGATCATGAAGAAATCAGAGGATAAATTTCGTGTTGCATTCTTTTCCATTTTTCTTGCTCTGGTTCTCGTATTCGCTGGCGTTTCTCGTTTGCCTGGTGGTTGGAGTCGCTAACCCATCTTATGAGCAACGATCTCAGCAGGACCACTCCCGAACAACCTTCCGAAAAACTCGATTTCAAACGCATCCTGCCCATCATTGTCATTGTGTTTGTTGATTTGCTTGGGCTTTCGGTCATCATTCCCTTATTGCCGTTGTATGCGGCACGTTTTAGCGCCACGCCTCTTGTCATCGGTATTCTGCAAGCCACATATCCGATGATGCAATTCCTCGGTGCCCCGATATTAGGGCGTCTATCAGATCGCTTCGGGCGTAAACCGGTCCTCGTCATCAGCCAGATCGGCACGTTTGCCGGGTTCATCCTGCTGGGCTTTGCCAATACGCTGACGATACTCTTCATATCCCGCATCATCGATGGTCTCTCCGGTGCGAACATCTCTACTGCACAAGCCGCCATCGCCGATAGCACAACTGAAAAGACGCGCACACAGGGACTCGGTCTCATTGGCGCGGCGTTCGGGGCTGGCTTTGTCTTTGGCCCCATCATCGCCTTTATCGTCCTGCTCGCAACAGGACAAAACTATCAGGCTGTTGCCTTCACTGCCGCTTTCTTCTCTCTCGTTTCCATTTTTCTCACATCGTTCTGGTTCAAAGAAACATGGACTGCAGACTCCGCTTCAGCGGTTCGCAAAAAGTTCTCGTTCAGTGCCATGCGTGAGGCGCTTGGACGTCCGGTCGTTGGCTTTTTGTTGATCTTAATGTTCTTCTACCAGATCGCCTTTGGCGGATACGAACAACTCTTTTCGCTGTTCACGCTCACCCGCCTCGGTATGGACGCGCGTGATACGGCCGGTCTATTTGTCCTTGCCGGTCTTTTCATCATTGTGGTGCAAGGTGGGCTTGTGGGGAGGTGGTCGAAACAAAAAGGCGACCGTTGGCTGGTCATCTTTGGTATGTCGATGCTCGCCATCGGTCTGATCGGAACCGCTCTCACGCCAGCGATCCCGGTCCCTTGGTATGACCAAGCCAAAGTCCTTGAAGGACTCGCGGGCGAAGGTGCGATACGTGTCTCGATCCAGAGCATCAACATCCACTTGCCGAGTCAAGCTGCGCGCGGATGGTTCGGCATCATCTGGTTGGTGATCGCCAGTTTCCCTGCGGCATTAGGCGGCGGTGTGTTGCACCCTGCTGTGAATAGTCTCATTACAAAAGCTTCCGACAAGAATGAAGTGGGTGGCATGTTGGGCATCTCTGCTTCCATGTATAGCGCGGCAAATGCTGTTGCGCCCTTGTTCTATGGTTTCTTGTTCCAATGGTTTGGCGCGCCTGTCCCATTTATGGCAGGTGGCATCATCCTTTTATTGTTATGGTTTGTTGCACCACGCATTGTCCCTAAAGCATAAGGAGTAAAAATGGCATTCATTGCGAACGTTCTTACTGGTATCGTTGCGTTATTACATCTTGGCTTTCTCGTTCTCGAAATGTTCCTGTGGGATCATCCCGTTGGCCGCAAGACCTTCAAGATGACGCCCGAATATTCCAAAGCCTCCGCGTCGCTGGCGGCTAATCAAGGGTTGTATAACGGCTTTCTCGCGGCTGGTCTCATTTGGGGGCTCGTCATTGACAACTTCGCCGTCAAAGCATTCTTCCTCATCTGTGTTCTTGTTGCAGGTATCTATGGCGGCATCACAGCGAAGCGTTCCATTTTATACATGCAAGCCTTGCCGGGGTTGTTGGGTCTGATCTTTCTCTTCCTTTCCAGATGATTAAACTCGCCGCACGCGCCGGGATGGTTGGCCCGGTCCTTTTTGGATTCATCGTCACGGCCCTCACCATCCTCAAATACGATTTTCTTTTGTCATTAGGATGGCATCCCATTCACGCGCCTACCTTTGATTGGCCCAGCGGACTCGCCCTCGGCGCTAACGGATGGATCATGACCGCGACTTTCCTCCTTAGCGGATTCATGATGACGATCTTCGCCTCAGGGCTTAACCTCAGCCTGCCTCGAACGCAATTGACCTTGATCTCCACTGTTATCTTATCCCTCTCAGGCCTTGCCCTCGCAGGGTTGGCATTCACCACTGATCCCACAATCCGCTCCACGCCCGCCACCTGGCATGGACGGCTACATGACCTATCCTTTGTGTTGTTAGGCCTTACACTCATGCCCGCCATGATCCTGCTCGGTTTTGCCTTTCGCAAAGAAGAACATTGGAAAACTCTATCGGTTTATACATGGGTCACTGCTGCGCTTGCCTTTCCCGCTTTCTGGATCAAAGGCGCGGCATTTTATGTCTTCATGTTGGCAGTGCTCATTTGGAATGAGGTCGTGGCGATTCGGTTATACCCAAAAGTGTGAATTGACTTTGTCCTTGATTTTCTGTATAGTAAATATCAGCCACAGAGAGGAGCAACCATGGAAGAGAAAACAAACAGCATGAACATGGCAGATAAAGAAGCGAATTCCATCAGCCCAGAGGAACTTGCTCGTGCAAGGAAATTCTTTGCGTCAAACGGACCTTTGCTTGAGACCGCTGTCAAGCGTGCCGCATACTCCGATCGTACCGCCTGGGTAATGGCATCCATGGCGCAGTTGGTGTATGAGCATTTCGACGATGGCGGCAAGACAAGGGAATTGTTCGTGCAAAAGCTAAAGGGTGGCGGTTTTGACTTGCTCAATGAATTCAATAACAAGGATACCGATACTCAAGCCATCCTGGTTTCGAATGGTGAGTATGCTGTGCTTGCCTTTCGCGGTACTGAGGTCTCGAAAAGGATCGATATTTTGACCGATGCAAAGGCTGGCAAAATATCCATGATCGAAGGCATGGTCCATAAAGGTTTTGTCGGCGCGTATAAAAGTATAGAAGGGGAAGTGCTTAGAGCGGTTGAAAAGCTTGATGGTATTCCCCTTTATATTACCGGTCATTCTCTTGGTGCGGCATTAGCTACGGTTGCCACACAATACCTCGAGCGTCATCGAAAAATACGTGACCAGATCGCGGCATGTTATACCTTTGGCAGTCCACGCGTGGGAAATAATCAATTTGACCGCGATTTCAAATCCACTATTTATCGCGTGATAAATACGACAGATATCGTCACTGTGATCCCTTTACTCGCAATGGGATATATCCATGTTGGCGACGTGCGTTTTCTTGAACCAGGCATGGGGGATATTCGCCGAGGCGTCCCCATCTTACAGAGGATCTTCTTCTTTTTCGTGACGATGTTTCGTTGGTTTGGTCCTTTGGTTGGCGATCACTCCATTGCTCTTTACCGAAAGAAGCTTGAAGCAATTGCCCAAGATCGTAACCGTGATTTATTCTACGATGATTATGCGGGAGGAAAATAGGTATCACACCCACGGTCACAAGTTGTGTTCTCGCTGGGTGTAGCGAAGTGACAGTTGTCTAAAAGATAACTGTCACTTTTTATTTAACAACAAGTTCGCTAATTCTGGTGTGCTCTTTAAGATCATATCTGCCCCTTTTTTTATCAGCTCCGGCTCTTCCCCGAAACCGCATAACACTCCCACTGTCTGTGCCCCCGCAGATTTGCCCGCACGGATATCCACTGTGGTGTCACCGATCATCAGAGCCTCTTCAGGCTTGACGTTCATCTTTTGTGCCGCGAGCAGAATTGGATCCGGGTAGGGCTTCGTATGTTCCGCAGATTGACCGGTAATGACTGCATCGAAATACTGCACAAGGTTAAATTGCTCGAGGAAGCGCATTGTCCCTTTTTCGTCGCGCGCGCTGACAACGGCCATCGGATAATGTCCCTTGAGTTGTTTCAGCATCTCGTCTACACCGGGGATGAGCCAGAATGTCTTGGATGACTTCTTTTGACGACGGGATAACCAGTCTATGAAGGCCACGATCTCATCATCTAGACCGATCGTGTCGGTCAGGCCGAGTAGGGCGTTGCCGGGCGCTTCCACCCACATTACAAAGCGCCGGGCAGTCCGTTTGGGGTCTTGGAAGAGGAACTTGGGGAAGAAAGGCTCAAACTTGTGAGCGTATAGATCGTCGGTGTCGCTTAGCGTGCCGTCTACGTCAAAGCATAGGGCCTTTACACGGGAAATATCAAGTGTCATTCCCCCATTTTACCCTGACTATGATGGGGGAGGGTTGTGCTATACTTTGAATATTGTAATGAAATTATGACACTTCCTCAAGATTCCGACCGAACCAGAGCAGTACTTGAACTCCTTTATGATGTCAGCCGGGAGCTGGCTACCGCGCTTGACCTGCGGACGGTGCTTCAACGCGTATTATATGGAGCGCTTCAGAATGTGGGCGGTGAACGATGCAGTATTGTGGTGTTGGACGATGCAGGTAAAGCCATTGATGCAACAATTGTATACGGCTCGCAACTTCATGAGCATACTACTCAGCAAATGCGCGAGACCATGGAACGTGGCCTTGCAGGGTGGGTAATACAGAATCATAAAGGCGCTTATGTCCCAGATACGACCAAGGATGAACGCTGGTTGGTCCGCCCGGATGATACAGATCGTTCCGGTGCGAAGTCCGCGATCTGTGTTCCGTTGCTAGCGCGTGAAAAATTGGTGGGCGTTCTGACGCTTGTACATACAAAGGTCAACGCTTTTTCAACCGAACAACTTGACTTGATGCAGGCTATCGCCGATCAGGCAGGTATTGCCGTGTTGAATGCACGGTTATATACCGAGAGTCAACGTCAGGCGCGTGTGATGACGGCACTGGCCGAAGGGGCGGCCGCCATGAACGCATCCCTCCGCATGGATGATGTGTATCAACGTGTGCTCATTCAAACCATGCAGGCCTTGCAAGTGGAGACAGTTGCACTGGGCATGATCGAGGGCGATCATATCGTCTTCCGTGCGGCAGCCGGGCACAACGCCGGGAACATTGTCAACGCCAAACTTGAGTTGGGCAAAGGGATTACGGGTACGGTCACGCGTGAGGGGCGCGGGATTGTGATACCCGATGTCCACAAAGAAAAGAATTTTAGTATGGCAGACAGGCCCGGGGGCGTCGAGATGCGAGGCTTGTTGGTGGCTCCGATCCAATCGCAGGGACGAGTCATGGGCTTGCTCGAAGCGATTAACCCCGTAGCACGCTCGTTTGACCCAGATGCCTTGCTGGTGATGACCGGTATTGGTGGTTTGGCTGGGACGACCATCCAAAATGCACAATTGTTTGAACGCTTGCAGGCCGCACATAAACGTTATCGCGATCTGTTCGAGGAAAGTATTGATCCGATTGTGATCACGGATTGGGAAGGGCACATTATCGAGGCCAATAATCAGGCATGTGTGTTGAGCGGCTATTCCCATGATGAAATTCAGGAACTAGGCATTGACCAACTGCATGAGGTGAATTGGAGTAAGACCGGCATGGAGTTTGAGTTTTTGCAGGGCGACCAGATGTGTTCGTATGAATCGTCACTGCATAAAAAGGATGAAGCGCATATCCCGG
This sequence comes from Candidatus Defluviilinea proxima, assembly GCA_016721115.1. Lineage (NCBI taxonomy): Bacteria > Bacillati > Chloroflexota > Anaerolineae > Anaerolineales > Candidatus Villigracilaceae > Candidatus Defluviilinea > Candidatus Defluviilinea proxima. The sequence continues at coordinate 336,088 of JADKIW010000001.1, read as the reverse complement.
TGGATGTACATGCACATCGTGTGGAGTTTGACTCTACTGATTCGATCCAATGGATACTTCGCGATATTACTGAACGCAAGGAACTTGATAGTCTGCGCGAAGACCTGACCTCAATGATCTATCATGACTTGCGCTCACCGCTCGCGAACATTGTTTCCAGTCTGGATGTGATCGCAGATATGGTCCCTGAAGAAGAACGCTCGACGGTTCTTTCCATCCTCAAGATTGCTGAGAACTCAACCGACCGTATCCAACGCCTTGTCAGTTCTCTGCTTGATGTAAGCCGACTCGAATCGGGTCAGCCTGTTGCCGATCAATCGGCAGTGGATGCCCTTCCGCTTGCCCGCCATGCTCTTGAAGATGTTGCCCCCGCCGCACGTGGACGCAGGCAAACCCTCGCAGATGAACTGCCAAATGAATTGCCCCTGATCTGGGTGGATGAAGATATGGCGCGACGTGTGTTGATCAACCTCGTGGAAAACTCGATCAAGTTCTCACCGAACGATGGGACGATCGCACTTGGTGCACAGGCTGAAGATGGCTGGGTGCATTTCTGGATCAGAGATCATGGCTCCGGTATTCCAGCCTCTGAACAGGAACATATCTTCGATAAGTTCACACGCCTGCGTGGAAAAGGTAAAGCCGGTGGTTTGGGAATTGGTCTTGCGTTTTGCCGCCTCGCCGTGCAAGGACACGGAGGCAAGATCTGGGTCGAAAGCGAAATGGGGAAGGGTTCCACGTTCCATTTCACTTTCCCAATCGCAACGAAAGAGCAACTGGCAACTGGCAAAGAAGAAGGTTAAATATTACGGTGGTGCATCTTTGAAAAAAGATCGTCATCTTTCGTCATAAAGATTTCCCCGGCCCGGATGGGTGACTATAAACAATGCGCGAACAGGTTGAAAAAGCCTGTCATCTTAAGGAGACTTCAGTAAATGGATGCAATTGCAAAGAATGTGTATATCGAAGAACGCTTCCCCGGCGTGACGTTGGGCGTGATCGTCCAATCTCGTGGGTTAATTCAGATCGATGCGCCGCCCGCCCCGGAAGACGGCCGCTCATGGCGTGCCTCCCTGATGGGAATGGGCAATGGACATGAACGTGTGCTTATCAACCTCGATTCACATCCTGATCGCACACTGGGTGTCCGCGCGATGGATTGCACGGTCATTGCACATGAAAAAACTGCGCGTGCCTTTCAGAACCGTCCGAACACATTCAAAGCACAAGGCGATGAAACCGGTGCAAATTGGGAGGCCATCCCCGGCCTCGGTAGTGTGCGTTGGGCGCCGCCTGAAATTTCTTTTGTGAGTCAACTGTCCCTACATTGGAGCGATATGCCGGTCATTCTCGAAAGTCGCCCCGGTCCAACCGAGGGAGCTATCTGGGTTATCCTGCCGGAAGAAAAGGTAGTCTTTGTTGGCGATGCGGTTTTAAAAGGACAACCTCCTTTCCTCGCTCATGCTGATCTCCCTGCCTGGCTGGAAGCACTTGAACATCTGCAAGGCGGAGACTTCAAAGGTTATACCGTCATTAGTGGTCGTGGTGGAGTTGTTGCTCCGCAGGCCATTCGTGCGCAAGAGACCATACTTAAATCCATTCACACCAAGATCGAAAAACTTGGCGCAAAACGCTCTACTGTTGCAAACGTCACCGATAAACTTGCCGATTCGATCTTGAAAGATTTCAAAGCCCCCGCCGCAAAACAAAGACAGTATTCCCAACGTCTGCGTTTCGGCCTGCGCAACTATTACGCCAGACATTATCTTGCCTCCTCTCGTACTATAGTGGATGAATAACATTTCCCTGCCTCTTTTTGAAACAACCCGTGGTGAACTGGTTGAATCAGTTCACTATGGTTCCATTGCAGTTGTTGACGCCAATGGAAAATTGATCGCATCATATGGCGACCCGCAAACGGTCGCCTTTTTGCGCTCCAGCGCCAAGCCATTTCAAGCATTGCCTTTCATTGAACGCGGTGGCGCAGAACATTTCGGCCTTACACAATCTGAGGTCTCGATCTCGTGTGCTTCTCACAATGGGAGCGATCTGCATGTGCAAACCGTAACGTCGATGCAGAAGAAGATCGGTATCGAAGAAAGCCATTTGCTTTGTGGGGCCCATATGCCTGATGACGTGAGTGCATTCAAATCCTTGATATCGAGTCATGGATTGCCTACGCCGAATCAAAATAATTGTTCCGGCAAACATACGGCCATGTTGGCACATGCCAAAATGCGCGGACTTCCGCTCGAGACTTATCTCGACATCGACCACCCGGTTCAACAAGACATCATCGCCTCTTTCGCTGAGATGTGCCTGCTTCCGTCCGAGGAAGTTGTTCTTGGCACTGACGGTTGTTCGGCCCCCAATTTTGCAGTCCCTTTGTATAATGCCGCGCTCGGGATGGCACGGTTTTGTGATCCGCACGCGTTATCCGATGCGCGTGCCACTGCCTGCCGTAAGATCGCTTTGGCCATGTCAACTTATCCTGAAATGGTGAGCGGGTATGGCGAGTTCGATGAGCAGTTGATGCGAGCAGGGGAGGGGAGGATCGTTTGCAAACGTGGAGCTGAAGGATATCAGATCATAGGTCTCATGCCCGGCGTGTTGGGGAAAGATGTGCCCGGTGTAGGGATCGCGTTTAAAGTTTCAGATGGTGATGCGGCTCATATGAATATGGAGCTTGAATCGAGCAATCGCGTACGCCCGGCGGTAACGCTTGAGATTCTCCGTCAGCTGGGTGCCCTTTCCTCGAAACAGGAGCAGACCCTCGGTCGGTTTGGACCCGTGAAGTCCATCCAGAATCATCGCGGTATTCTCACAGGTCAATCACGTCCCAGCTTTAAGTTAGAAATTTCGCTTTGATAGTCTCCTGCAATGACTTTTGTTTTCAATGGGAAAACAAGGGTGTTACAATAATGCCACACATAAAACTTAGATTGAGAGAGATATATGGCCGGGGACCGAATCCTACTTGTTGAGAGCGACCCCAAGATCAGTGATTTAATTGCCAGGCAGACCCTTAAGTCTGTTGGCTATCAGGTGGATGTAGTTTCTGATTCATCCTCTGCTATTAAAAAGTCGCTTCAAAATCCCCCGGATCTGATTATCGCCAATCTGAATCTTCCTGGCCTGAGCACAAAAGATTTGTTGGTCGCTCTTGTCTCAAAGGGTGTGGATACACCTTTGATGGTGATCGCCAATAAAGGACAGGAACACGATATTATTCAAGCTTTTCGGCTTGGCGCGGCCGATTATATTCTGTGGCCTGCGCGTGATGCCGAGGTGTTATCTGCAGTAGACCGTGTGCTTGCCCGTGTGCGGAACGAGCGTGAGAATCAGCGGCTTGATCTGCAGGTGACTGAGATGAATCAGGAATTGCAACGAAAACTGCGTGAATTGACTGCGATCATCTCATTAGGGAAGGCTGTCATCTCGATCACTGACCAACGCATTCTGTTCCAGAAGATCGTGGACGGCGCAATGGAAGTTACGAATGCCAACACAACATGGCTTCTTGTGCGTGATCGAGAAAGCAAGGCGCTTCTTCTTTCGGCTCAGCGTGGTTTGCCCGATACATGGGCCGCGAAAATGAATTCGCAATTGGACGATGGAGTCACCGCTCTTGTGGCATTATCTGGTGAGACGCTCGCCATGGATGGCGATCCGCTTCTCAAATTCAGAATCGCGAATCTGGGCAAGTCTGTTTGTGCGGTGCCGATCAAGGTCCATTTGGAAGTGATCGGTATGCTGGTGGTCGTCCGCAAAGAGGCGCGTGCTTTCACAAAGACGGAGCAAACATTGCTCGAAGCAGTTGCTGACTATGCCTCGATCTCGCTTGTGAATGCCAGATTGTTCCAGGCTGTCAACGAATCGGCACAGGCAGCAAAAGAAGTTCAAAAGCGACAGACTGCTGTTCTGGAAAATATACGCAGTTCGGTGACCGATGAATTGCGTGCGGCGATCCAGCCAGTGGAGTTGTTGCTGACGGAGATGCCCGGGTCGCTGACCAAGGACCAAAAGGAAGCGTTACAAACAGTTCGTGCGGCGTTGCAAAGGTTATCGCGCATTTCTGAAACCACCATTCCTCGTCCGTATCCATCAAACTAAAAACGAAGTAAAATTCATAAATAACCATGCCTAAACGAGATCTCATCCTGCTGGCGTTGGACGAACCCCATATTTTGAAATTGATGGACCGTGCCTTGCACGCCGTCAATTATGACACTGCGATCGCCAGTGACACCAAGATGTTAAGCAACCTGTTGCAGGAAACATCTCCAGCTCTTCTGTTGCTCGGAGAAAAGTTCGATGGGCATGAAGGCTTGGATATTGTTGAGGAACTGCTTGAACGTTTCCCAACTCTCCCATTTTTGATTTACACTGAAAAAGCAAAGCCCGAACTTGTTAAGAAGATATTCAAGTTGGGCGTAACAGGATACCTGACCCCTCCTCTCAAGACCGATGATATCGTCGGAACTGTGGAAGGGGTATTGAAACATGCATATCGTGTGGGGGACTGGCTCCGCCGTGAAGTAAAACGGACAACCTCATCGCTTAAGAAGCGTGCCAAGATGTCTGAAGCAGAACGTGCGCGTCTTGAATCGGTGTTCAATAGCATCCACGATAGTGTCATGATCCTCGATGAGGACAATCTCGTCATCCTGGTGAACCCTGCCATGTGCCGCGCATTTGGCTTGGACGAAAAATCCTGTATCGGGTTGCCGGTCCTGAACGTAGTTGAACACCCTGACCTACAAGCCCTGATCACAAATGGAAACAGTGATCCGCTTCATCACCACGAGATCAGCTTCCCTGATGGCCGAGTAGGGAGTGCCCAATACACCGTCATCCCTGAGATTGGGTTCGCGATCACAATGCAAGATGTTACCTACTTGAAGGAAGTGGACCGTGTTCGTAACGATGTTGTCCATACGGTTTCACATGATCTGCGTTCGCCTCTTACCTCGGTCATTGGCTACACTGAATTGATATCACGTGCAGGCTCCTTGAACGATAACCAACAGGAGTTTCTGAGTCGCATCCGCGAAAGTGTTCAACATATCACTACCCTGATGAACGACTTGTTGGATATTGGAAGTATCGAAGCCGGGCTTGATACCCGCCGTGAATTGGTACAACCAGACCTGCTTCTGCGCTACACGTTGGACATGTTGCAAGGACAGATCAAGTCGAAACATATCAAAGTACAGACGGATATTAGCCCGTCCCTGCCTGCGATCCGAGCCAACCCTGTGCGCTTGCGCCAAGTGTTTGACAACGTTGTGGGGAATGCCATCAAGTATTCGAACGATGATGGCGAAGTAGATGTTTCCATCCATGCTGAGGGCGATCAGGTCATCTTACGAGTAGCGGATAATGGCCCCGGCATCCCCGTTCAGGATCAGGCTCATATTTTCGATAAATTCTATCGAGGCCAGAACATGGATAAGCAACAAGGTTCAGGTCTTGGCTTGGCTATCGTTAAGAGCATTGTGGATGCTCATCAAGGCCGTATTTGGGTTGAATCCAATGTAGGGCAGGGGAGTTCCTTTTTCATTGTTCTGCCTGTCAACAGCCAGCCGCCAGTTGCCGCTAAAAAATAATCCCCCGAACACAATCAAACTGAAATTAAAGCAATGCCGCCGTCAAGTAAGTACTCAACGGCGGCTTTCGCCAAAGGAGGAGACAATGAGGAGCATTTGGAGGTGTCTTCTTTGAGTTGTCTCCACGCCCATAATATCCCACAGGCGGTTAATCCGCTATCGTAAAAAGTAACGGATAACCGGTGACATTAGACATTATTCAAAATGTGGAGAAAGGGGATTTGGACAACAACAACCTACTTCACCTGCTTTGTAAGAGAAAAGCCTCCATAACCTGAACGGCCTCTGCTGAAGTTTCGTAAGTTTTTACCGTCAATTTTGGGTCAGGGTTCCCCAAGATCATCTTCGAAACCTTGCGCCCCTTCTGTGATATTGCCAGAACAGGTTTCCCGATTCCTAATGCAAAGCCGATCTCATATCCCACTCCGTGTGATGGCACGCTGACCTCAGCGATCAAAACATCGCATGCACGAATCCACGTTACATCACGCGAATACACCTCATTTGGATCAATCACCGCCTCTATCGCAGTGACGCCTGATTCAGCCAAATGAGCAGTCGGCACCTCGTGGCCTTTTTCTACCAACGCCTGCACAATGGCCTGATACACAGGCTCAAATTCCCGCCCGCATGTGATCGAACATGCAAAATAGACATTCATTTCTTCGGCAATTTTGAAAGGATGGAATCGCCTGTGCGTTTACGGGCAGGTTTTTGGTTGGGGTCATCCCCGGAGCGAAAACTTTCTATTTCAGAGCTCAACCGCATCCAGTCTTTTACGAGGATCACGAAATGAGGCGTTTTATCCTTGAAGAAAAACTTTGAGAGAAACATTCGTAAAAGAACTGGAGAGACCGGATAATTCTTTAACTCGATCACAATAGCGGTCTGGCTGGCCAAGGGCTCGAAGATATCCTTCATCCAACCAGACATTCCTTTGGGCGGAAAGAGCAGTCGCATCTCCGACACGGTGGTCTTGTGTATTCGTTTATAGGAAATGTTCAATCGCATAAAAGGCGTGACAAGTTTTACATATCCTGGAAATGCCTGTATATACGCGATCTGCCTGATGATCAAAAAGAAGATTCCAACCAGTATCGCCAGCACACCCACCCCTGTGAACACCTGCCATCGCCAGGGAATGAACCTATAGATCGGATCGATGTACTCCGCGTAGGCGAGGCCAAACATTACAAGCCCGATCACGATCATGGGAAACCACCAGCGGCTGAGCAAGTGCTGGTAAACCACAAGCGGAAATTTGTGACCGCCTCGTGCCATATGCTATTCTTCGTCGCTCGAGTGGATGGGAACCCCGCTTCTTTTCTCAATATCGGTCTTACCGCTGTCCAATTGCTTGCTCAAGCGGCTGATGGCTTGAGTCAAATCTTCGCCGCGCAGGCTGAAAGTCACATCGCCGCGTGTTTTCTCAATGAGACCGCGCACGAGGTCAGTTTGTCTTCGTAATCCATTGGTGATCGCATCCGGGTAATCCATTGTCACGAGCACTGAATAGATATCATCCATGTGATTGAGGAGACGTTCCGCCTCTTGTGAGTATCCTGAGCGGAGGATATCCAGTATGCGACGGCGTAATTCCCCAACCACTTCCGAAAGACCGTTGAGGTAAGTGGCGTACTCGACTCCTAGATCTTCGGGTGTGTGAAGTGCCTGATTTTGGATCAGGGCACAGGTCACGTTCGCTTCGACGAATTCCTTGAGAGAATCCTGTGAGTAGCCTGCATAATACATGTCAGGATGAGTTTTAAGGTCATTGCGTAGCTTGTCTGCCAGTGTACGTGCCTCCGCAAGGTTGTTTTCCATGACATCGAAGTCATTCCGATGTACGGCACGGATTGCGAGGGAGCAGGCTCTTGTAAGTTGACGTGCCTGCTTCAACGCCTCATCCCGTACGGCTGTGCGTACTTCAAAGTTTTGTCTGATTTGTTCTGCGATCTTTTCGAGCTTATGCATGGTGACCTTCAACTTTCATTATAAATATGGATTTATTCTTTCGGCGGTTCGGGCGGATGAAGTCCTTTAAAAAGATTATCGGCAAGTGAATTTGCGATAGGTATCTTGATCTCTCCAAAGGCAGCCTCGTAACGGCCGATATTTTCTTGAAGTGCGCGCAAAAGTAGCTTGGCACTAAGCGGTGACATCAGGATGCGCGCTTCCACAGTTGCACTGGTCTCACCTGGTAACATCTGTGCAAAATCTATGACGATATCCGCGGGAGAGTGCGAAATTCGCGCCAGATTGGTATACAGTGGCTTTAGGCCTTCTGAAAACTCCAGCTTGGGGCCCGGAGTCTGAGGCGGTTGTTGGGGAGTAGGGGTTGTCATGGCTTCAATCTTTTCCTTGACATAAAAACAGGTCTAATCAAATAGGAATACCCATTTCATTAGACCTGTCACAAGAGCAATCTTTAGAATGGGATATCATCCTCAGGCGGGATTTCGGCACCTTCAAATCCGCCTTGCATGGGGCCATCTCCGCCGCCTTCGCCGCGGGAGGATAAGAAGCGGACGGTGGATGCGTTTACTTCAAAGGATGCACCGGCGGAACCATCCTGTTTTGTCCACACGCGAGGGCCGCCTGTGGTTTTATCGGGAGTGAGGCGCCCTTCTACGAGAACTTTCATACCTTTCTTGACATATTGGTTGCAGACCTCTGCTTGTTTGCCCCATGTGGTCACGCGAAACCATACAGTTTCCTTGACCTGTTCGCCATTGCCGGTGGTGTATTGGCGATTGGTGGCAACTGAAAAGGAAGTGACAGCCTGCCCGGAGGGGGTATAACGCATTTCAGGGTCTTTGCCTACGTTGCCTACAATAATAAGGGTGTGATACATGGGGAAATCTCCTTGGGTTTGAGGTACCTACCGTTCTGCGGTAGGTGGATTAAGTGGAAGTATTGTACTCCAACATGTTTTCTTCACAAAGCGATTGACGGGTAATTTTCGAAATTATGTTACATTTTATTACATGGAACTGTATGCCCAACTTAGTAGCCTTTCCACTTGCAAAATTGAAGTGGATAAATTTTCTCCTTAATGGTATATGAAGCATATGTTCGAGTGGACGATTGACTATGTTACAGATGAAAACATCCTATTCGTAAAGTCGAAGGGACAGATGGACGTTGTCTCCGCGAATGCCATGGTCAAGGCGGTCGCGGATGCCGCTGTTGCGTATCAATGTTTTCGTCATTTGGTTGACCACCGAGATACAACTTTTTTATTCAGTATGTCTGACTTTTACGAACGCCCATCTATCAATGAAAAATTAGGCGTCACTCGCAAATTTCGAACAGCTATGGTTTTTATAGAGCTGACCAAGGATACAAAATTTATGGAGACGGTTTTTATCAATCGCGGTTATACCCTTCGTCATTTTACAGACATTGATAAGGCAAAAAACTGGTTGAATGAAAAATAAAACACCCTCACGGGTGTTTTATTTTTTATTTGAAATTTTTCAACTGAGATGATTCGAGTTGTCGGCAATTTTCTGCTTCGCATTGTTTCAATTGTTCAAGCCATGAATGCAAACTGGAAAGTGTTGAAGCATCCAGTTTACTGGCGATATTATCAAGTTCGTAGGGATCCTTGATCAGATCGTAATATTCGAGCTCTCCGTTTTCATATTCAAGATATATGAAGTTTTCGTTTCTGATCCCTCGGTAAGCAATGACTTTCGATTTTCGTTTAAGATAACCTGTTTCGATCAGTAGATTTTTTCGCCACTCCATGGATTGGTTTGTCTCTGGGTTGAGTAAAGGCAGGAAGGATCTGCCATCCACAAAATCAGGAGCTTTAGCGTTGGCCATGTCTGCTAATGAAGGGGCAACATCTATATTTGCGACCATTTGAGTAACAGTTGTGCCGGGCTGAATACCTGGTCCACGGATCAAAAATGGGACACGGATATCTTCCTCGTACGCAAGCATCTTTCCTGCAGAAAGACCGTGCTCTCCCATATGGAAGCCGTTATCTGAGGTGAAGATGATATACGTGTTATCCAATTGTCCTTTTTGTTCTAGTAATTGAACAAGCTTGACAACCATTTCATCCACAGCCAGCATGGTCTCTGCTCGGTTTTGGAACTGACCATTGGCATCATATATGTCATACTCATCACCGGGCGCTTCAAGTGAATAGACAATGGACGGCTTATCGCTTGTATCAGCTTCTTGAAAGGAAGGTTTCTGAGGATATTCCTGATTGGGCAAAGTTCCTTCGTAACGGGGAGCAGGTGTACTGGGTCCATGAGGCGCCATTCCAGCGAGATAAATAAAGAATGGGGATTTCTTCTCAATGCTTTGATCTATGAAGTCCAGAGCCTTTTGTCCCAGCACATCTGTACTGTATTCTTCGGGCGAGTATCCGTAGTAATTTAGCTGACCGTTCTCGCTCAACGTATAGTTGTAGTAGTACCAGCCATCCTCTAGGTCCTCTGTATGATTGATGAAGGCGTGCCAGTCGGTCCAGCCGGGCGGTATATATTTCTTAGGTACAGAGACCGGGTACCCATTCAGGTATTTCCCAATCAGTGACGTTTCGTACCCGGCTTTATTCAACCAGGTCGCGATCGTTTCATCTTCCCTGCCGTTGCTATGGAAGTTAACGAACCCCGGAGAATTTTCGAGAATATTAGTGTTGTGTGGGTATTGGCCGCGGAGGGTGGATGCGCGTGACGGGCAACACGAGGATGATGTTACAAAATAATTCGTGAACGTAGCGCCTTGTTCTGCGATCAGCTTGTTCGTGTTCTCCATATAAGGCATCAGAGCCATGTCTCGATCGTCTGTGAGTATGAAAATAATATTGGGTTTAGGTTTGATGATGCCGATCTTTTCAAGAGTTGCGCAGGATGCCGCCGTTGATAAGGTGAGTATCACCACTGTTAGTAGATTGATCCATTTTCTTGTTTTATTATTCATGCACAAAATCCTTATGATTCGTTGTGTCAACCTGTGAATTAAAACGCCGGAATATTCCTCCGGCGTTTTAATTTGAACATTGATCTTTACTCTTTGATATTGATATCCGGTACCGAATTTTCTATTTGCCTACAAGTATCAGCCTTGCAGGTTGTTAACTCTCCAAGCCATGAATGCAAGATTCCCAGAGTCTTTGGGCCGAGGCTGGATGCAAGGTTGTTGAGCTCATACGGGTCGTTTTTCAGATCGTAGAATTCCAGCTCGTCATTCTCATATTCAATGTACTTAAATGTTTCAGTCCTTACGCCTCGATAGGAAATGACGTTCGAAGTTTTATCGAGATAGCCTGTTTCGATGGCAAAGGCTTTTCGCCAATCTGTGGTGTCGTTCTGTGTGCCATCCAAAAAGCGGACAAAAGACCGACCGTCTACAAACTCAGGAGCTTTTGCTCCAGCCAATTCGGCAAAGGTTGGTGCAATATCTATGTTTGCGATCATGGGAGTGACCGTTGAATTCGGTGGGATGCCCGGGCCACGGATCAAAAATGGGACATGGATATCTTCCTCATACCCCAGCATTTTCCCAGATGGCAGATTGTGTTCTCCCATGCGGAAGCCATTATCCGACGTGAAGATAATGTAGGTGTTATCGAGTTGACCGCTGGCTTCAAGTTGCTGTACAACAGCCGCGACCATTTCGTCGACTGCTTGCACAGACCGCACGCGTTGTCGAAAGAGAGAATTGGCATCTTCTGTATCGAACGTTCCGCCGGTCTTTCCCAGTTTTTGGACGATCTGCGGTTTATCTGAGACATCCTCTTCGTGAAATGAGGGGCCTTGAGGATATTTCAGATCCTGGAAGAGATTGTCATGGCGTGGAGCCGCCGTGCTGGGACCATGTGGGGCAGAGGTTGAAATATACAAGAAGAAGGGAGTACGGCTTTTGGCGTTCTTTTCCAGAAATTCGAGCGCTCGATCCCTGAACACATCGGTGCTGTAGTCCTCGTCCTTTTTGTGATACCTTACCAGCTTGCCATTCTCGTTCAACGTATAAGCAAAATAAATATCGGGCGTGATGTTATAGAGATAAACATGCCAATCGCTCCAGCCAGGCGTGATGTAAGAACGTTTGACCCCGGCAGGATAGAGATTGAGATACTTCCCAATGAACGAGTTTTTATACCCCACCTTATCTAACCACAATGCGAGCGTATCATCGTCCTCTCCGTTGCGGTAGAACTGCTCGAAGCCCGGAGAGTTCTCCAGAATATCCGTATTGTGCGGATATTGCCCTCGTATCATCGAAGCCCGCGATGGACAACATGCTGAAGATGTCACATAGTAATTTGTGAATGTGGCTCCCTGTTCGCCGATCAGCTTGTTCGTGTTCGGCATGTATGGCATCAACGGGAAATCCAGATCATCCGTCAGGATGTAAACAAAATTGGGAAGACTCGCCAACCGTTGTGACCTTTGAATGCTGTAATAAATACCTGCGGCTACAACGAGAAGGGCGAGGATGATCAACCCAATATATTGAACTTTTTTATTTTTCATGGCTTATTCTGCCTTACAAATGGAATGGGCGGGCCATTTATACCATCATTACATTAATGGCATCTCATGGGTCACACCTCATAAGAATAGAGGATCGTTTCCATTTCTTGCGGGGTCAACCCGCCGTGATGACCGTAGAACTTCATTTCGAATCTGTCTTTTTCGTACCACCACACGGTTTCATTCCAATAGGACAACACAACGAGATTCCCGACGCGCTCGCGAAAACGGGACGAAATCTCCGGGCCGAAATACCCGTCCGCAATCAACGCATCGGTCTTAACGACGTCTGCTCTGCCTTCGAGCCGCCTTTTCAAAAACGACTGGGCATCGTCGAGCATATCATCTTTGATATACAGGAACATATCGCGTGAGGACCCGGCTGGTACGATCAACTTCCCTTTACGGTTCGTCTTGATGAAGTTCTCGATGCCTTTAAAATCGGCGTGGGTGTTGAGATAAGTCGTTGTTTGTGGATCAACCTCGGACATGCCATGATCCGCAGTCATCAGGAATAGGACGCGCTTTTTGCCGGTAAAGATCCGTTCAAAATAATTTTCCATCAGCAGCAGAAATGTTTCCATCTCTGCTTCGGCTTGTGGGGAGGTGGGACCGTATTCATGGCAGACAGCGTCGATCTTATCGAAGTACAAATGAACAAAAATGGGATTGGTCTGTTTTTCGAGCAGTTCGCTCAAGTTGATGAACGATTCGGAAAGCGTTTTGAAGCCACGCAGTTCGGCGCCATCCATCACCGCACTGGAATAGATGGATGGTGTGTATTCGCGACTCCCGAATACATACGGTGTGACGCCCATTTGCCTGAGCCTGGGATAGAAAATTCCCTGCGGGTACAAAAGCGACGGATCAACTTTCGTGCGTTTGAGCGTGTCGCGCATCTTTGTGCCTGCATGCGAAAACAATAACGGCGCAATGACTTTATCCAAATGCGGTTCATAGTAAAGCCACTCATACACGCCGCTCTGACCGACAGGCAACCCCGTGTGAATTGTCGTCAGGTGTGCGGCGGTTGTGGATGGGAATTGCGATGTGATCTTCTTGATCTCTCCGCGTTTGGCGATGCGTTGGATGAACGGTGAATCTTGAAAGCGTTCGTAGAAGCGCCAACCGAAACCATCGATCAAGAATAAAACCACGGCATCATACTTTTCTGATTGGAATGCGTTGATAACGCGATTTGGGATTCCCGCAAAGCCGCCCTCGTCGTAACGGGGTTTTATAAAGTGTTCGTTGAGTTTTTCCATCGCGTCATTATACTGTAGCGTTTCATCCGCCTCATTTCAGTGTAAAATGGACAAGAACGCTCATAAATCAAATTATTCGAGAAAGCGAGAAAACTATGTCTGTTAGAACATCATCTGCGGAATGGAAGGGCACCTTGAAAGAAGGCGCCGGTACAATGAAAGTAGGAAGCGGCGCGTACGATGGTCCGTATACTTGGGCATCACGCTTTGATACGGGACCCGGCACAAACCCCGAAGAATTGATCGGTGCGGCGCATGCCGGGTGTTATTCCATGTTCCTCTCGGCCCTGCTCACCAAGGCTGGATTCACCCCCACGCGTATCTCTACTACTGCCGTCGTCCATCTCACCGATGGCCCCACGATCTCATTGATCGAACTGAACTCCGAAGTGGAAGTCCCCGGCCTGACCGATGCCGATTTGCAAACCCACGCTGAGGCCGCGAAGGCAGGTTGCCCAGTCTCGAAGGCGCTGGCGGCTGTGCCGGAGATCAAGTTGGTTGCAAAGCTTGTTGGATAACGCTTAAGAATTTTTTACCACTGAGACTCTGCGGCAAACTCTTGTAAAACAAACTGCCCTTTCCAAAATGGAGAGGGCAGTTCTCTTTCTACTCACTATTTATTGATTACTGTTTCACTTCCCTAACATCATCCTCGCCGCGCGACGTCCGATCTCCACAGCGAAGTTCGTACCACGATCCCATGGGTAGACTTGACTCATCGAAGCGAAATATAATCCTTCAATCGGTGTTTGTATCGCGGGTATATTCTTTGAGTGATTCACCAATGGCACGGGTTGTGCATAATTTGTCTTCGTGACCCAAACCTTTTTGATCCAGTCACGTGAGAACTCGGGGTTGATCTTCTCGAATGCGACGATGAAACGATCCAGTAGCTCATCATCGCTCATCGAAAAATACTCGTGACCTAATTCCAGATAATCGCCTGCATACACAATATGGTCGCCGCCGAAATGATCTTTCGAAACAAAATTCGTGTGCTCCACCAACGCCAACATCGGGAAGCCCGCTTCCTTCGGCAGGTTGAACCAGTAATAGCCATCCTTCGAAAGTTGATGCTTGAGCGAAACCACCATCACCACTGCGCCCATCGACTTCAACTCGAGCAGTCCCTTTAAATATTCTTCGGGCAGATCAAGACATAACTTTGCCATCAGATTCGGGGACGTGGTGACCAGCACCTGATCGAACGACTCGACCTTGCCGCCCGCGTCGATCATGAGACCTTTATCCTGATTCCGTTTAATGAACTTGACATTCGCCCCGAGCCGAATCTCCACACCCATCTCGCGGAGTTTCTCTGCGAAGAGATCAGCGAACTTTTGAAAGCCGCCTTCGAATGTGCCAAGGCGTGACGTCCGTGCGTGCATGCGTGCCCACATCCACGCCATGTTTACATCTTGATAGAACGGACCGAACTTACCCACCAGCATCGGTTTCCACATCTGTTCGTAGACTTGTTTGCCCGCCCACTTCATCATCCATGCATCGGTAGTGGTTTTCTCGAGAGCTTTCCAGTTGTTTGTGAGGCGAAGAAAGAGTCCGACAAAGCCAAAGCGTATTTTGTTGAGACCAAATCCAAGTCCAGGAAAGAGAAGCGCGTTGATGATCGAGTCGAAGGGATAAAATTTGTCTTTATACAACATCACCGTGAGCGGACGTGGAAAAATCACTTTGTCCATCAACCCCAGATCGTTGATGATGCCCATCATCGAAGCATCGGATTGGAACCAGTGGTGATAAAACTTCTCTACGGACCAATCCCAGTGCGGTTCTTTGAATCCAGAAGCCAACCCACCTACATACTCAGCCGATTCGTAAATGACAATGTCATGTCCAGCTTTTTTTAGATCATATGCGGCAGACATGCCTGCATACCCCGCACCGATGATTGCAATTCTCATAAATTCTCCGTCTCCGTCATTGCGAGGAGCGTTCTTTGCAACGAAGCAATCCCCGACTCGTTAGGAGATACTATCCCCTTGCGGGATTGCTTCGTCGCCCTTCGGGCTTCTCGCAATGACAGATAAAGTTTTATTTGTTTCGTTTTTCGGCTTTTTCCGCAAGGACCTTGAGCCTGTCCCATTTTTGGCGGATGATGTAGATCATTGCCAGGTTTTGGATCCAACGCATTTCACATTGCGGGTTTTCAACGAGATGTTCGAACACTTGAATGGCCTTGTCGTCTGAGCGGTGCGACTTGGCGTATTCTGTTGCCAGTTGTAGGAGGTAGGCCTCACGTTGCTTGCGGAGTTGCGTATCTTCTGCAAGTTTTTTGCGGGTTTGTTCCACCTTCTGGTGCACTCTTGCCACTGCCTCTTCAAGCTCCTCCACCGTGAACGGCTTGATGAGGTATTCTTGCACGCCCATTGACATGGCCATGCGTAATGTGCTTGTATCTTTTTCGGCCGAGATGATGACACACCCGGTGCCAGGTAATATCTTTTGGATTTCCTTGTAGGCGGTCAGGCCATCCATTTCCGGCATGTTGATATCGAGGAAGACAATATCGGGGCAATGTTCCTTCGCCAGTTGCAAAGCCTGTACCCCGTTCGAAGCAATGGCAACGACCTCCACGTCATCTATGGCGGCCAACATCAGGCGGGTGTTTCGGCGCGTTTCCTGAATGTCATCGGCGATGAGCACTCTCATTTTCTTATGTTGAAGATTCCCGGGTTGCGTCATTTCGGTCTCCTCATGGAACGAATGCACTTAGGCTATTCTGTCTGTGCAAGTATAACCGAGAGGAAATGAGAAACCTATTCCTTTAATCCCCCATTCTGAGCTTGTTTGTTACACGATATGGCTTGTTAGAAAGCCAAACACCAGCTACAGAGCATCAGAGACGCGGAATACTTCCACGTCTCTGCCGCTGTATTACGATTCAATCTCTTCTGTTTCAGCCCGTAGCGAATCATTCCACTTGATGCCTTCACGCGCAAGATAATACGCGCCCAAAGCTGTGATCGGAACCCACAACGCCACGTGAAGCACGAGCGTGTATCCAGCCGCGATGGAGTGTTCCACACCATAGGCGGTGAGCACGGCAATGCCGGGCGCATCGAAGGTACCGATATACCCGGGCGCGGAGGGGATCGTCGTTGCCAGATTGACAATGCCGTTCATCAACATCAGCGCAAAGAATGAAACGCTGAAATCGAAAGCATGCATCACGAACCAGTATTTGCCAGTTTCCAATAGCCAGATGATGACCGAGGTGAAGAAGACCATCAGCACATTGAATGGTGAACGGAGCGATGCCAACCCATCGAGAAACTTGCTCATCAGCCCGATCACTTTTTCGTGAAGTCTTTTGGGTAACAGCCGCTCGACGAACCACAATCCCACCTTTGCTGTGACTTGTGGAAACATAGCCGCCAAAAGGAACACAGCGAGCGCGCCGAGGAAAACTCCCGTGCCGATAATAGCCACTTGTTGAATATTGCCTACGAAACCAGATGCGCCCGTGAGTTTTGTCAACTCTGAGAGATTCACAAAGATAAAGGCCAACATCACCACGCCATCAAAAATGCGTTCCACGATGATGGTCGCCAGCGAGGCAGATACTGAGACGCCTTCTTTTCGTTTGAGAATGACCGCTCGCAACACTTCCCCGGCACGGGCGGGGTAAATGTTGTTACCCATGTAGCCAATGGTTGTGATGGGGAACATGGTCTTGGTGGGAATCTTTTTGATGGGGCCCAGCAGGTAGTGCCATCTCCATGCCCGCACCCAAACGCCGACAAAATATACAGCGATACCGGGGATCAGCCACAGATAATTTGCCTGTTTGACCGCGCCCCAAAATTCGCTAAGTTTCAGGCCGCGTAACGACAGCCATATAAAAAGGATGCTGATCAGCACCCCGAGCCAGAATTGCCATTTTTTCATGCGGCGGATTGTAACATGTCAATAGACCTGACAGGTTTTTAAAACCTATCAGGTCTTATAATGTGAAATATGCAAGTCAACCAACCCGCGCCCGATTTCGAATTGCCTGATCTGCAAGGCACGCTCCACAAACTAAGCGATTACCGCGGCAGGATCGTCGTTGTCAATTTTTGGTCGTGTGAGTGTCCGCATTCGGAGCGGGCCGATGGTTTGCTGGCGGAGTTGCTCAAGAAATGGGGTGGGGATGTGGCTTTGCTTCTCATCGCCTCGAACCAGAACGAATCCGCTCAAAGATTGGAAGAGGCCGCTCGAAACCGAAGCATACCGAAAGTCCTGATAGACGCGGAGCACTTGATCGCAGACCTTTATGAAGCTGTTACAACTCCACACGTATTTGTCGTGGACCGGGACGGCATCCTGCGCTATCAGGGCGCGATAGATGATGTTACGTTTCGCCAAAGGACACCGACCCACTTCTTTCTGGACGAGGCGGTTGGGTCGCTCGTCAATGGGCATTTACCCACGCTGACAGAAACTCCTGCTTATGGGTGCGCAATCATCCGTGAAATTTGATAGAATCAAACCGTGATTGATATTTCCGCTCGAATCGCTTTCCTGAAGAAGCTCCATCTCTTTTATGGCTTGGAAGATGATGACTATGAAGCCATTGCTGAGAATTTGGAAGAATTATCCATTGATAATGGCGGCGTGGTATTCGAGCAGGAGAGCAAATCTGAAAATTTTTATATGATCTATCGGGGGAGCGTACGGATCGTCCGTAAACAGGA
The DNA here is from genome assembly GCA_016721115.1 of Candidatus Defluviilinea proxima. Taxonomy (NCBI): domain Bacteria; kingdom Bacillati; phylum Chloroflexota; class Anaerolineae; order Anaerolineales; family Candidatus Villigracilaceae; genus Candidatus Defluviilinea; species Candidatus Defluviilinea proxima. The sequence goes on along the minus strand of JADKIW010000001.1, from coordinate 318,017 downwards.
AGGGAAAGAAAACCTGCTCGCGGTTCTGGTGAAGAACGATTATTTTGGTGAGATGGGTTTGATCGCGAGAAGAAAACGTTCTGGTACAGTGACGGCGACCAGTGATACAACTCTGCTTGTATTGAATCGTGCTGACTTCGAAGAGATGTTCAAGCATTCTGCCCAATTACGCTTGAACATGGATGTGGCGATCCGAAGCCGTAAATTAGCACGCTCCTTGCGCTTCAAGTGGTTGAGGCCTGATGAGGTGATCTATTTTCTGGCACGTAAACATAAGATCGTGTTGTATCAGAAATTGGTGGCGCCTGTTTTGGTATTGGCTGTGCCAATAGGCTTATTCTCTGCCTGGCTAACCATTACACCGATCGTCATTGTTTTGCTTGCAAGTATTTTGTCTTTAGTCGCTGCCATCCTATGGATCATTTGGACGGTGGTGGATTGGGGTAACGATTATTACATTGTGACTAACCAACGCGTGGTGTGGCTTGAAAAAGTCGTAGGTATTTACGATAGCCGTCAAGAAACACCCATCGGCACGATCCTTTCTGTGGGTATAGAGACAGACCAGTTGGGGCGCATGTTGGATTATGGGAATGTCATCATCCGTACGTTCGTGGGAAAGATTCCATTTAATCATGTGACGCATCCTGAACAAGCCAAGCGCATGATCGAGGAGTATTGGAATCGTACGAAGGAACATGCGGTGGGCGTGGAGAAGGAAGCGTTGAAGAATGCTGTCCGCAAGCGACTTGGCCTGCCTCTGCAAAACGCAGGGCGTGGATTTGGTGAGCCAGCGCCTGTTGCTCAAAAGACTACGCCGCCTCCCAAAATGAGTGCAGGGTGGCAGGCGATTTTGAAGTTTTTAGGCACAAACACGCTCAAGCTTCGCTATGAAAGTGGCGAGAATGTGATCTATCACAAGCATTGGATTGTATTGGTCCTGGATGCATGGATTTCGCTTTTTAGTTCGATTGGATTACTGTTGATGTTTGTGATCCGTTTGTTTCAATTGATGTTCGACCCGAATGCCGCGTTGATCGATTTCCAAAACGGGTTCAACCCCGATACATGGGCGACGATCTTTTTTATAGCCTTTTTCCCGATGGCGGGTTGGTTCGTTTATAAAGTGATAGACTGGAGCAATGATAAATTCGAAGTGACGAATGAGCAGATCATTGATATTGATCGTCAGCCATTTGGTGCAGAAACGCGCAACGCCGCCCAGTTGGAGAACATCATGGGGACCAATTATGAGCGCACGGGCCTTTTAGGCAATATCTTTAATTTTGGAACCGTGCACATCACAGTCGGCGGTACGAAAATGGCCTTTGAAGATGTCATGGACCCGGCCACTGTTCAATCCGATATTGATCGCCGCCGTATGGCGCGCCAGGCAAAACAGAATGAAGCCAAGATCGCTGGTGACCGAGACCGCATGGCGGAATGGCTGGCCTTTTACCACCAGTCTGCAGAACAGTTCAAGGAAGAAGAAAGAAAATTCAAAAAGGGAGGCGGGTAAACCCGTCATTCCCATTCTTATCAATAACAGATGAAAGGTAATTGACAGAATGACCCTCCGTACTATTGTGACTCTCCCCGACCCGGTATTGCGCCGCAAAGCGCATGCTGTGACAAAATTTGATAAAGACCTTATCACCCTGCTTGATGACATGGTGGAAACCATGCGTGAAGCACCGGGTGTCGGTCTCGCCGCTCCGCAGATCGGGCTCTCTGAACGTATTATCGTTGTTGAATATTATGAGCATGAAGAAGATGAAGAAAACGACGAGAACGAGGAAGCACCCAAGAAAGTTTGGGCCATGGTCAATCCTGAGATCGTCAAAGCCTCCGAAGAGACTTTGATGGGTGCGGAGGGCTGTCTCTCGATCCCCGGTTTAGTGGGCGAGGTGGAACGCCATGCGGAAGTGCTGGTCAAAGGGATGAACCGTCACGGCAAGCCGATGAGGGTCAAAGCGAAAGGTTGGCTGGCGCGTATCTTCCAACATGAAATTGACCATTTGAACGGCGTCATGTTCACGGACCGGGCCACACGCGTCTGGCGGCCTCAACAAGAAGTGGAACCTGAACAGGAAGTTTGATGCTATCCCTTTGCGGGATGAAGTTGAATTGGAAATCGTTCTGTAGGGGCGGAGCATTGCTCCGCCCCTACGTGCATAAATTATTGTTATGAAGATTTACCTCGATACCATCGGATGCAGACTCAACCAAAGCGAGATCGAAACCATGGCACGACAATTCCGTGCCGCGGGACATGAGATCGTCGCGTCTGCTGATTCGGCAGACATGGCAGTGGTCAACACCTGTGCTGTGACGAACGATGCCGCATCCGTTTCGCGCAGTAAGATTCGCCAGATATCGCGGGCAGGTGTGGATGAAATTATTGCAACAGGTTGCTGGACGACCCTCCAACCGCAAAAAGCTCTTGAACTACCAAACGTGTCTCGCATCATTGCGAATGACCGCAAAGATCAACTTGTGCTCGATGTATTAAATCTCCCGCAAGAATCTTTTGATGTTGAACCCATCTCCCGTCAACCTTTGCCGGGATTGCATCGTCGCACGCGTGCCTTCATCAAAGTGCAGGATGGCTGCGACAATCAGTGCACGTTCTGCATCACGACCGTCGCACGTGGTGAGGGGCGAAGCCGTCCGCTTGCCGATGTGATTCTCGATATTCAGTCCGCGCTGGATGGTGGCACGAAAGAGATTGTCCTCACCGGCGTCCACCTCGGCTCATGGGGTTATGACCTTTCGACTTCGCTCAAGGCAGGTTTCGGTTCACACATCACAGACCTAATCAAAGCAATTCTTCGGGAAACGGACACTCCACGCCTCAGACTTTCCTCCCTCGAACCTTGGGACTTATCTCCAGACTTTTTCTCCCTCTGGACGAATAAACGCCTCATGCCTCACCTTCATCTGCCTCTACAATCTGGAGCCTCATCCACCCTCAAGCGGATGCTCCGTAAGACCACACCAGAGTCGTTCCGTGAGTTGGTCTCTGCCGCGCGTGACGTGGTGCCCGATGTTGCCATCACAACCGATATCATTGCCGGCTTCCCCGGCGAAACGGAAGAAGAATTCGCAGAGACCCTTGATTTCGTGCGTGAGATCAATTTTGCAGGTGGTCATGTTTTCACGTATTCAGCAAGACCCGGTACCGGGGCGGCAAGGATGAAGGGGCAGGTCAGGCCCGAGTTAAGAAAGAAGCGGAATCATATCCTGACGGATCTGCTGGAAGAATCGGCCAAATCCTATCGCGAAAAATTTATTGGAAAGAAAACGTCCGTATTGTGGGAAGCCACTTCTGAGATGGGTGAGTGGGGTTGGAAGATGGAAGGCCTGACCGAGAATTATCTGCGTGTCAACGCCTTTGCGCCCTCGCCGCGTTGGAATGAGATCGATCACGTGTTGTTGGAAGAGGTAGATGGCGACAGGATGAAGGGCGTAATTACGAAGATGGGATAAGTGTCACTTTGTGGGGGATAGGCGGAGTTGTAAAATAAAATTATCTTGAAAAGGAGTGTTCATGACTGCTCAACTCATTGATGGAAAATTAATAGCTCAACAGGTACGGGATGAAGTTGCTGTGAATGTGGCGAAACGTGTTGCAGCGGGTAAACAAAAACCGACCTTGGCCACTGTTCTTGTTGGAGATCGCCCAGATTCGGCATCATATGTGGCTTCCAAGGGGAAAGCCTGCCAGGAATTAGGAATGGGTTCGATCAGCGAACACCTTCCAGCCGATGCAACGCAGGAACAAGTTGAAACGCTGGTAAAGGGTTTGAATGCCGACCCCAAAGTCAGCGGTATCCTTGTTCAATTACCCATGCCATCCCATATTAACGAAGAACGTGTGCTGTCTCTTATCAATATCGAAAAAGATGTAGATGGTTTCTCGCCGCTTAATATTGGTCGCCTAGCGCAGAAAGGCCGTGAGCCACTCTTTGTGCCTTGTACACCCTACGGCTGTATCTATTTACTTGAAAAAACGGGCGTGAAGATCGAAGGTGCGAATGCTGTGGTGTTGGGCCGCTCGAATATTGTGGGTATGCCTGCCGCATTATTGTTGATCGGAAAGAATGCAACTGTGACGGTTTGCCACTCTCGCACAAAGGATTTGCCCAGTGTTGTGCGTCAGGCCGATATTTTGATAGCGGCTATCGGTAAAACTGAAATGGTGCGCGGCGATTGGATCAAGCCTGGCGCGGCGATCATTGATGTTGGTATCAATGCCGTACCTGATGCAACCAAGAAGAGTGGTCAACGGTTGGTGGGCGATGTGTGCTTCAGTGAAGCCAAGGAAGTTGCCGGGTTCATTACGCCTGTCCCTGGCGGGGTGGGGCCCATGACAATTGCAATGCTCATGGCGAATACGCTTAGGGCGGCTGAGATACAGGATAAGTAATAAGCAAATTGAAACAGAATCAGGCAAAAGTCCCGTTTTGAAGCGGGGCTTTTTGTTTAGTCGATAGGATTAAAGGGTATTTGTCAGAGCAAATTACTTTGCGTGTAGAGCTTTTGTTGCGTTATACTTGAACAGATGTCAACGGAAACCATAGGCAGATATCAACTCAAAGAAGAGATTGGACGCAGTAAAACGACTGTTGTGTATCGGGCGTTTGATACCCAGGCCAACCGCGATGTGGTTGTGAAGATTTTTGCGTTCGAGCCGACTGGTAATGCAACACTTGACTTGAGCATCAAAGCGCACTTCAGGCGGGAACTTAAAATGATCGCATCTCTGGAGCATGCAGCCATAGTGCCCGTGTATGATGTGGGGGAACATAACGGCCAGCCGTATTTTGTCATGCGGTATATGGCAGGAGGGTCACTTACGCAAGCCGTCGCTAATAATGGAAAGCTTCCCCTTGCCGAAGCCGCCAATATCGTTGATCGTATTGCTTCTGCCCTTGCGTATGCCCATGAAAAGAACATCATCCATCGCGATGTCAAACCGGATAATATCCTTTTCGACGGCGAAAACCATCCCTATATCTCTGATTTCGGTGTAGCTCAACCCGCTATATCTGATGATGCCTCCATGGTGGAAGGCGAGGTTGGCACACCTGGTTACATGAGCCCGGAACAGGCAAACCGGGAAGATGTGGATAATCGAAGCGATGTATACAGCTTGGGGGTTGTTCTTTACCAGATGTTGACTGGTAAGAAACTCAGTCAACCCACCCCTGACATTTTGAGCGAGGCCCCTGAACTGCCACCCGAAATGGACGAGATCATTAAGATCTGTCTTGCTGAAAACAAACGCGACCGTTATGTTTCGATCCTGCATCTCTCTCGTGCGTTGAAGAAGGTAGCTTTTGGTGAACAACACCCATCCACGTTCTTCGATCGATATGGCAATTGGGCGGCCATTCGTACAAGTTTATTTTGGATAACCCTAAGTGTTGTAGCTCTGGTTGGTTTCTTCTGGATGTTTACAAATGGAAGCAACATCCCATTCCTTTCCGTCGCATCCACCCCGACCATCGATCTGTCTTCACCTTCGACAATCATTTCTCCCACTGAGACCTTTACTGCTGTCTCACCGACTATTGCTCTAACACCGGAAGCTCCAGTCACCGTCCAACCAACCCCAACCTTTACTGTCCCTGGTGGTGCGGACCAAGTTGCCTTGGTCTCTGGGAATGATATCTATCTTATGAATATAGATGGTACTGGGGTTGTTCAGATCCGTTCAGAAAATTCTCCGAAATCCAACTTACAATGGATTCCCGGTAACAGACTTGTGTACATATCCCGTAACTGCGCATACCTTGTAGATGCAGCCACCAAACAGACCCAGCAACTCTCATGTTTTGATACTAAATCTGAATTGCTTGAGGGGTTTAGTGTCTCGCCCGATGGAAAACTTGTTGCGATCAGTGTCCAGCGTACATTGAATATTTTCCCGTTTGATGTGGATGTCTTAAGAAGCATCAAATCCCGTTTTGAACTTGTAGACAAAAAGGAAAATTGTTTCTACAATCAGGTTCCATTCCGTGAAGCGCTCTGGTCAAAGGACGAGACCCGTCTTGCGGCACACGTTATTGAAACCCGTATGGTGAATTCAGATCAGATATTCCTCCTGAATGCTGATATCGCAAACTGTGACAATGTGGAGCTTGGCCGCGTGGATACCATCCCTGGCGGACGCATTGATTTTGAAAATGACAGCACCGGACATATTGGAAGCTTCGATTGGAATGGAAAAAGTCTATTCTTGTTGAATGATGCCATCCGCAATGATGGGTTTGGAAATCTATACTTATACAATAGCGAAACCCGCGAAGTCCAAAAAATAAACCCGATCAATGGCGGATGTTGCTATCGTGACCCACGTTGGAGCCCGGATGGAACTTATATCATGTTTGCGTATCAACGGTTCGACCGTAGCGATATAACGTTGTACTATATTCCATTTGCTGATATCCAAAATGGGGGACCCTTCACACCGATCCAACTCCCGAACGGTTTCTTCTCCACCTCGCGTGAGAAACCACAACCTGCGCTACGGCCCATTCCGTAAATTCTTATAAGCTTACAAGACCCCTCCCAAAGCGGAGGGGTTTTTCTATTAATATCCTTGACATATTGTCAAATAAGTACTATTATTAAGTCAATAATACTAACAAATCCATTCTACTGAAAGGAGCGCCATGGTTGACTCGCCTACTCTCACAAAGAAATTTCAAAAAGAGTTGAACGCAGGGATCGCATCCCTTGTGATGCTTAGCGTGTTGGATAATAGCAAGGAGCCCATGTATGGCTATCAGATCGCCAAGCTGCTGGACGATTACAGTGGTGAAACAGCGTTCATGAAGCAGGGAGCGTTGTATCCTGTTCTTCGTCAGTTGGAGAGCAGTGGACTGCTCGAAAGCAAAGTGGAGCCTTCCGTTTCAGGTCCGCCGAGAAGATATTACGAGATCACGGCTGAAGGTAAAGAGACCCTTGTCGTTTGGCAGGGTGTGTGGAAACAAATGAAGTCGTTCGTCGACAAGGCGATCAAAGGAGCATGAAGATGATCAAATCCATTGAAGAGTATCTCGATCAATTAAAAGCTGAGCTCAAAGATAGCGATGCCGCAACTGTGCAGGATGCACTTGCCGATGCAGAGGAACATCTCAGGGTGGCACTCGCTACATTGAAACAGGACCAGCCTGAAACGTCTGAAGAAGAGGCGTTGGGTCAAGTCATCGAACAATATGGCTCGCCTGATGAAACGGCATCCGCCTACAAGGCAGCGGAGCGTCTCACGCATCCTGTTATTGCGAGTAACAGCATCAAGAGTCAATCCATTCTTGCTCGTTTCTTCGGCGTGTACACAGATGCCCGCGCATGGGGAGCATTGCTTTATATGTTGATCGCTTTTGTGACGGGCATCATTTATTTCACCTGGGCAGTGACGGGCGTTTCAGTGTCTGTTTCGTTTTTGATCTTTATCTTTGGTTTCCCAATTGCATTGTTGTTCCTGCTCTCCGTGCGTGGACTGGCGCTGTTGGAAGGACGTTTGGTGGAAGCGCTGTTGGGCATTCGCATGCCGCGCCGACCGTTGTTCTCGCATCAGAATATGAAATGGCTTGACCGATTGAAGGCGCTTGTTACAGACAAGGCGACCTGGCTGATGATCTTGTATATGGTTATTCAGTTTGTGTTGGGGATCATCTACTTTGTGGTGTTGGTGACAGTGCTTTCCTTCTCGCTGACGTTCATTGCATTGCCGTTCATTCAATTGTTCTGGAACACCCCTGTGGTGCAATGGAACGATCAACACATCTTCCTGCCTTATTGGGTACTGGTTCTGTTCTCGTTTGGCGGCTTGATATTGTGGACATCCTTCATGCATCTTGTGCGCGGCATCGGTCAATTGCATGGACGGATGGCAAAAGCAATGTTGGTCAGTTAACTCGAAACTTCCGCAAACAATCCGTTTGCGGAAGTTTCACCATAAGACAATTCTCTTTGTAACCTAAAACTTGGTTTGCCTCGACAAACTTCAGATCCAATCTGAGGCTTGGCTTTATGCGCCTGAAAATATTCAGAAAGGATATGCCAAATGAAAACCTTGATCAAATCTCATCCAATCTGGTCGTATGTCATCCTTGCCTATTCCATATCGTGGCTGATACAGCTTCCCGAATTGATTGCCATGCAGGGCAGCTATCATTTCACGGGACGATATCTTCTGCTTCTTAATGTTGCTTCCTATGGTCCCAGCATTGCCGCCATTATTGTGATCACAGTCCTCGAAGGTTGGACTAGTGTTCAATCATTAATCAAGCGTTTATTCCAGTGGCGCGTTTCCTTGCTGGTTTATCTCGCAACCTTTTTCATATTTCCATTGGTCTTTTTTATTGGCTATCAAGTGCTTGGTATTTCAGCATCTGAAAACGAAACTTTGCTTGTGTTCCTGACATTGGTTGTTGCTGTACCAATTAACTCGGTCATCGCATCGGTTGTTTTTGGTATCGGACCTCTCGGCGAAGAACTAGGTTGGCGTGGATTTATGTTGCCTCGCCTGCTAGAACGTTACGGGGATTTTCACAGCAGCTTCATCCTTGGTTTGGTGTGGGCATTCTGGCATCTTCCTGTTTTTCTTTTTCCTGAGTGGCGTGGTGATATTCCTATTACCCTGTCGATCATTCTCTATCCATTCGGCACGGTCGCCATCGCTTACATCATGACCAAACTCCATCACTGGAGTCAGGGCAGCGTGTTGATCGCCATCCTTTTTCATGGGGTTGTCAACTACATCGCTGACTCGCAGGAATATTGGCTGATAGATTCGTTTTCACCGTTGATGGTACGAATCGCCATCACTGGTTTGTTTATTGTGACTGCATTCGTCTTTTGGATATTTTCTACAAAGACGGTTCAAAGACAAAGTCTACCTGCTGTGGATTAACAACAGAGTCCCGCTTTGATGCGGGACTCTGCGCTTCATTACTACGTTAAGCCTGCTACCGTCTGAATAACTTTTTCCTCACTCGAACCTAAATCTCATCACTCCTACACTGAAGAATATCACTGCAAACCCAAGCAGGACTCCAGCTTCAGGCAGGATATCTATCAACCCTCCACCGCGTAGACCCAAATCCAGCATGCCTTGCATTGCCCAGGTGGTGGGAAGTATCTTCACAGCGTTTTGTACTGCAGGCGGGAACAACTCCAGCGGATACCAGCATCCGCCCATCATGGCGAAGACCATGCCGAACATGACACTTAATCCACTGGCTTGACCTTCCGTTTTGATGAAAGTTCCCATCGTTGTGCCGAATGCGGCGGCGGCAAGTGCCGAACAAAGCAACAGAACGAACAATGCCAATGGTTCACGTCCCCAATTGAGTTTCATCACAAGGATTCCAAACCCAACCAATAACAACATTTGTATCAACGCCATCACAACTTGACCAGAGATCGTGCCGAGTAGGAATGTCGCTTTGCGGGATGGGGTGGTGAGCAGACGACGTAATGTCCCTTGCTGGCGTTCGTAGGCGAACAAAGCTGAGATGCCGAACAATGGAATGAATACCCATGTGATCAACTGTCCCGCAGATGAGTTTGATCGTGGGTCGTAATCAACTTCATCTTCTGTCAAACCTTCCACAACAGTCACACGCTCGGGCGCATCCTCTTGAATGGACTGTGCCAGTTTCAGCGAACTTTCGAAATACGCTTGTTTATCCACTTCAGATGCAAATGCTTGTTTCGCTTCTCGTTGTTTGACTGCACTCTGTGCGGCAGAGATGGCACTACTCACTCGGCGGATGGCTGTCTGCACGGCACGTTCGGCGATGGTAGCGTTGATGTTATTAGGCTGTTGCAGTAATTCCACTTCTGCAGAAGCATTTTGCAGGGACGCAATATCGATCCCTGTTGGAATGATGAACACAGCCGAAGCACGCCGATCGTCGAATTGCTTCTGTGCTTCATCACGAGAGGCAACCTCCGAGCGGACAGCCGTCGAGTTTTCGAGTTCGGCAAGGATCTGTTGCGAGATCGGCGTTTGTGCTTCATCCACAACCAGTAAACGGATGCGGTTGTCATCATCGCCTGAGGGAGTCCCACCTGCCAATAGGAAGGTGAAGACAACAGGCAGGATAATAAAGAAGATCAACTCCGATTTACTTGCAAATCGGATGATGGCGTCTTTCCACGCGATGGCGAATATTTTTTTCATTTCTGCACCAATCCATTCCGATTGAAAATCACAACCGCAATCGCAAACAATACAGCACCCATAACGAGCAGGGCAGTGATCGGCTCGGCTAGATTTTTCAATGTGCCGCCGAGTGCGAGGGTGGTGAAACCGTCCAAGCCCCAGGCGTTGGGTGTGATTTTGCTAATGGTTTGCATGAACGGAGGAAAGCTCTCAAGATTGATAAAACTGCCGCCCATGATGCCGAAGATGAGCATGATGGCTGAACCCGTGCTTCCCACTTGCGCAGGTGTGCGTGCCAATGATGTGATCAACATGCCCCAGCCCGAAGCGCCAAAGACTGCTGCAAGAATTAAGACTGTGACACCCAACGCATCACCCCATTTCACTTGGAAGAAAATGGTGGATGCGAGTATCAAAATTCCAACTTGCGCAACGCCCATGAAAAAGATACCAAGCACCTTGCCGCCTAATACTTGGAACGTTTGTGTAGGTGAGATCATCAAGCGAGGGAGTGTCCCTTGGGCACGTTCAGCGAGAATGGATCGCCCGCCATAGGAGACGGTATACATGAGGAACATCAATGCCATGCCAGGCGCAAAATAAGAAAGCATGTCAAAGTCAACGGCATCAGCGCCTTCTTGGTTGGTCTTGAGTTTAAGTGCTGTTGATTCGACTTGGTCCACATTTTGAAATGATGCCTTTGCTTCACTTGCCATATCTTGTGGGTTGACCAAGCCACTGGTCATCAACCCGACAATGGATGTCATACCGCTGGTGCGTCCCTCTTCCACACGGGAGATGAATTCGTCCACGATGGCTTTGACGACGCCTGCGCTGGTTGGGCTGGATGGGTTTGCATACACTTCGATCTTTACAGGTTCGGGCTGAACATAGTTCGGGTCGAGCATGGCTCCGTCAGCGGGGATGATGCTTTCGGTGAAGCCTTCTGGGATGATGATGGCGGCTGAGGCTTTGTCATTATCAATTAGATGGCGAGCAGCTTCGGGGTCCACGTTGTGTGAATCGAGTGGCTCCATCATATCCGCCAGGTCTGCTGAATTGAACAGATCTTCGAGAGCGTTGCCCAAATCCTGTTTATCCAAATTGACGATGACGACGGGAATATCAGAAAGCCCGCTGGAGCCGCCGCTAAAACGACCCGTGACAAATCCCATGCCGATGGTGAGCAGGAAGGGCGCAAGGAGCATGAAGACAAGCGCCGCTCGATCACGGAACATGAGCTTGAGGTCTTTGATGCCGATAAGGAGGAGTTTTATCATGTGAGTCTCTGTGTGTACCTGTTTACGTGTCTACCTGTATACAAGTACACAAGGAAACACGTAAATAAGGAAATCAATCACGTAAGGCGCGGCCCGTAAGATGCAAGAACACCGCTTCGAGATTTGGCTCTTGAATATCAATGGAACGGATCTTGATGCCACGCTCGTTGGCTTTGCTCACAACCGATGCGAGAATATTTTCTGCCGATGGTGTGATGATGGATACCTCATGATCGGTGGTGGTGGCTTCGAGAACATCAGGCATATCTTTGAGTGAATTGGCGAGCGCATCTGCATCTTCGTTTTCGCTGATGTGCAAAATGAGCGTGTCGGTTTGCCCAACCTGTTTGGTGAGTTCATCCTGCGTGCCGAGCGCAATGAGTTCACCATGGTCAATGATGCCGACACGGTTCGAGAGTTCGGCGGCTTCTTCCATGTAATGCGTTGTGTACAGAACGGTCATGCCTTGCTTGTTGAGATCTTTGACCGTATCGAGGATCGCACGGCGTGATTGCGGATCGATGCCGACGGTGGGCTCATCCATGAAAAGCAGACGTGGCTTGTGGAGCAGTCCCACGCCGATGTTGACACGACGCTTCATGCCGCCTGAATAAGTTTTGACCCGGTTCTTAGCTTTATCCACCAAACCGATCTGCTCTAACACTTCATCCACTCGGCTGTTGAGTGCTTTGCCACTGAGACCATACATCTGCCCCCAGAAGATAAGGTTCTCTTTTGCAGTGAGGTCTTCATACAATGCCAAGTCTTGCGGTACCACGCCGATGACCTGCCGGACTGCCATTGGGTCTTTGCTCACGGAATGCCCGCCGATGGTGGCGTCACCTGAAGTGGGTGAGTATAAGGTCGAGAGCATCGAGATGGTTGTGGTCTTGCCCGCACCGTTGGGTCCGAGCAGGCTGAAGATCTCACCTTCTTTGATGTCAAAGGTTATTCCTTTGACAGCGGTGAAGTCGTCATATTTTTTGACGAGATCTTTTACTTCGAGAATATTAGACATAAAAGCTCCTTGAATTAAACTATGTGTATCTACGGAATGTAAGAATAAGAGTTGTAATTGGTCATGAGCGTTTCTTTGGCATTTCCATGGCGGGCAGTTTGCGGACTTGTGGCAAAGTTTTTTCCAACCAGGCGATCTCGTTTTCGTAATAGCTCATGCCATAATCCAAAGTCAATTGCCAGAGGTCACGCAATCGTTTTATACCGACCCGCTTGTAGCTTTCGTCAATGTTCGTTTGAGCGAACTGACACCGCGATACATATCCGTTCAGTTCCTCGATCCGCTTTTCAAACAGAGTGGCGATTTCCTCATTGGTGGCATTGTGTGCGAAGAAGACTTGTATGAGCCACGCCGTACGGGGACTTTCGACAGGCAGGGGAGTGGATATCCAGCGATGTAATTCGGCTCTTCCAGCATCCGTAGTTTGATACTGCTTTCGATTAGGCTTTCCTTCCTGTTGAATGACTTTTGATGTCACCAACCCGTCTTTTTCCATGTTTTCCAAAGCTTTGTAGATATGGCTTTGCGTTGCCGACCAGAAATGGGAAATGGATTGATCGAAGGTCTTTTTCAAGTCATAGCCCGACATGGGCATGTAATCGAGAAAACCAAGAATGGCATGGGTAAGTGGCATCTGTACTCCTTTAGACATATATCTACATAGGAATATATCTGTTGTGACACTTTTTGTCAAGGGGATTGTTAATTTAGATTCAAATTACAAGCACATTTTGTCGAAGTACGTTTTATCCCATCCTGTTGTACTTCTTCATAACATCCATCAACGTATCATGCGGCAACGCCTTGATGCTGACACCGTTATGTCCCACCATATCATCTGCGGCGATCATCGAGTTGACGATTGCTTCCTCGGTTGCATAAGCTGATGCGATCAAGAGTGGATCAATAAAATTGTTGCTCAATGATTGAAGCGGAGCCAATCCCTTCTCATCGCCGTTTGCAACATTGGGGTTGGCTGTTGAGAACGCAAGAAAAATGTCGCCTGAGCCATTGCCGCCGAGCGAACCCGTCCGTGCCATGCCGAGCGATGCACGTTTTGCCAATCGCTTGAGTTGATGGGGGAGAAGCGGCGCGTCCGTGGCGATGACAACGATCAACGAGCCATCATCCTGCTTGAATGGATTTTCGCCGTTCGTCCAAATTGCATCATCTTTCAAGTGTTGTCCCACAGGAACGCCTGCCACTGTGAGTTGATATCTTCGCCCGAAGTTGGTTTGTGCGAATGCACCCACTGTCCAGCCGCCGAGTTTTTCAGATAATTTTCTGGATGATGTGCCACTGCCGCCTTTGAACTCGTAACATAACATGCCCGTCCCTCCGCCCACGCTTCCTTCTTGGATCGAGCCTGATTCAGCGTTCTCTAAAGCTTCTCTTACATGTTCAGGTTTGACGAAGAAAGCATTCATGTCATTGAGCCAGCCATCGGCAGTTTCCGTCACAAGCGGAAGGGACCATTTTTGGAACAGCTTATCATTTTCCGCCTGCCATTGGATGATCGTATCACGCACCACACCAACCGAATGTGTGTTTGTGATCCCGATCGGACCTTCAAGGAAGCCACCCTCTTCGACCCATGCAGAGCCTGTCATTTCGCCATTACCGTTGAAGGGGAACCAACCTGCGAACACAGGATCATGATTGTCTTTGCCTCGTGGGTGGATGATGGTCACTCCTGTTCGCGCAGAGTCACCTTCGATGATTGTGGCGTAGCCGACGGTGATACCATCCACGTCTGTGATGGCGTTGTATTTGCCTGTCTCACCTTCAAAGGGAATGCCGAGATCGCGGGCACGAGGCTTTTTCATGGTGACTCCTTACTATAAGTAGTTATTATCAATCCCGAAGGGATGTAACGATTATTGTTTGGATTCATTATTGGAATTAGAAAAATAGAATCGCTTCACGCCTTTGGCGTTTTTCTTAGTGGTTTTGCTTTGCCAGCATCACCAATTGAGTTGCAACATTTCTCATTACATCATCAGGTACACCATCTACGGCTTTGGATTGGATGCGGGTATCGATTTGGTCGTTGACGTAGTCCACGACGATGAACTCTTCGTGAGTCAAAGCTATTTCGGTGGTGAACCAGTCTAAACGGCAGAGAGATGCGATGCGTCTGGTGATATCGTGTAGAGGCGCAAGGTCATATTTATTTTCTTCAGATTGTGTCACTGTGGCAAATACATGTGTCAGCGGATTCCACCAACAGGGATAGACTTTGCCGACCGAGTAGAACACACGGAACCAGGCGGGGCGTCCTTGAATGGTGCGAGGGGTGATATTAGCTTGAAGTAGATATTTTTCCTGCGGAAATTCCATGCGGGCACGTAAGACCTGGTCGAGGGAGGATGCGCCAAGGATCACGCCATAGCCGCCGCCTTGATTGGATGGCTTGATGACGAATTGGTGTCCAAGTGGAGCCAAGTCCAATAATGGGATGGCAGGTTGTTCAATGAAAGGGGCAAGCAAAATCGTATAAGGTGTATGAATGCCTGCGTTCATCAATTCAAGGTGCATCGTGGCTTTATCTTCTGACCATTTGGAAAGCTCAGGAGGGTTGATGCGCCTTTTATTGTATTCTTTTGCCCAGTTATTGATGGGGAGGAAGCTATCGTCGCCTTGAGAACGGTCGAGGAGCGTGTTGAATGATTTTTCGCCCTTATACAATGCCGTGATGGATTCAAGCAAATTATCAGGTGTGACCTGCCAGAGGGTGAGTCCTTGTTCGTTACAAGCCTGTTCAACGAAGCGGACAAAGTCAATATCATATTCCCAGTACCAGGGGAGACAGAGGTCATAATGCATGGGCTTATTGTAAGGGATGAAGGTGGAAGGATAAAGGATGAATGTACAATGAAAAAATGGTCAGTGAGTAATGGGAGGAAAATATAGCAGTGTTCGAAAATATTTCTCGAGCAGAAGCAGATTGCAGTTAAGAAAGAAGCGGACGTCAATCAAATAAAAAAGATGGACACGTTATTCACGCGTCCATCTTTTTTGAAACTATAGGTGTTACTTGATTATGGTAGGTATGTTACATTGACTGAAACATAGTCAAGAGAGAAATCGCGCGAGGTGTTGCTGGCAACATCGATCACACGAACTCGGAAGTTGGTATTGCTGAGGTTGCTTGCCGTCCAGGTACGTCCCCATGTGTCGCTTGAGCTACCGAGTGTATAAGTTGCCTCACTGGTGGTTAACGTAGTAGTGTTCTTGGCTGTAGTCCAGGTTGTGCCGCCATCCCATGAAAGTTGTACACAGATCTTGGGTGAGCCATTCGTTGCATCTACACGTGCATCCAGCCGAACAGTGATGCCTTGTACCACGGCGGTGCCGGGCAGGCTGACACCGTAGTTATAGAAGTTGTGGCGATCTTTAGCTGTGCTGGTGCAGGATGTGCTGGTGCCGTTGCCGCTGTTGGTATCCACTGCGAAGACGCTATCGTTGGCATAGGCATTAGTTGGATTGGTTTGATAGCCGTTGTTGTCGCCTGCGCTGGTTGTGATTGCAGTATTCGCTGAGGCTGTGAGGAAGCCTGTGTTAGTGGATGGTGCGGGCGTGTTGGTTGGCGTGGGTGGAATGCCGGTATTGGTCGCTGTGGGCGGAACGCCTGTGTTCGTCGGCGTGGGTGGGATAGTTGTGTTGGTTGGCGTCGGTGTGGGGTCAGTGCCGAATGTGCCACCATCTACGGTCAATGCAAATTTTTGCGGACCATTTGGTACGTTGAAACCTTTGACGGTAATGGTGTATGTGCCAGCTGCTGGACTTTGAACGTAGACATTCTCAACGTTGTTGCGGCGATCTGCTGAGCCGCCAGTTGTGCTCCAGCCGCCAGAGAAAACGTTGCCAAGGAATGTACCACTTGGGCCAGCGACGGTGAGATCAAGATCGTTGACAAGGTTCACAGTCGCAGTATCGGTGGATGGGTAATCGCTCCAGACGACGGTCACTTTGAGTGGCCCGCCGGTGGATGTTACTGTGAAGGTTTGGGTTCCATTTGTGGCGAGACCTGTGCCTTCATCCACGAACTGGATCGTGCCATCAGTGGCAGCATCGAGGTTGATGCGTCCCCAACCTTCGTGGTTATTCGGAATGGGGAAGTCGTTGTCGTTGACGCCATCATTGTTCTCATCGAGAATATCCACGGCGGAGTTGATGAGCGTGGCTTTTACAAGCGCGGCTGTGGCATTGAAGCTGTATGCCTTGCTGTAGTAATCTTTGATAACTGCCGCACCACCTGCCGTAAGCGGATTGGACATGGACGTGCCGCCCATATATTTGTAATATGAGTTGTAAGGGAAGCCCCAACCATCATATTGATAGGCGCCATTCTGTGGATTCGCAGAAGCATCATAGCCTTGTTGGTAGAGATCAGAATATGTGGAAAGGATCCACGTGCCGGGCGCTACAACATCGGGCTTGATACGTCCATCATCTGTGGGACCACGGCTTGAGAAAGCTGCCATTTGATTGGAGTTGCCCGCGCCGGGGTCGCTAAAGATGGGGTTGGCAGGGTAATCGCTGGGCCAGGATGTGCCATATGTGGCAATGACATTGGCTCCACTTTGTGAAGCGCAGGTGGTGTAGGCCAACGATGTGTCGCAAGGATAATTATCTGTGCGTTGGTTTTCAGAAGCACCCACGGTGATCACATTCTTGGATGTACCGGGGGAACCGATCGAGTCGTTATCGATCACGCCGTCACTGTTGGCGTCGATGCCTTCATTACCAGCGGAGAACGTGATGACCATATCACGATTTGTCCAAACGAAGGAATCGGTGTTGACGCCATCGGTGTTGTAATCGCCAGCCAGAGCCGCACCCCATGAGTTGGAGTGAATGCGCGCACCAGCGTTATAGGCTTGTTGATAGAGTGTCTTCAGATCGGTGGGTAGGCCGAGAAGATAGTAGCCGTCTGTATAACCGTATAATGTTTTGCAGAGATTAGTGATCGTTGCGTAATTCTCTGTTGCTTGGAAGATCAGATGAGCGGATGGGGCAGTGCCGCGGCCCAGTCCGCTTGGCTCACCACCGCTCAATACGGATCCGCTGGTGTGTGTACCATGACCGGAATCTACATCGATCGCGCCATCGTTCACGACAGTTTTGAAACAACTGCCAGCCGCGCCGGGCCAGTTATAGACCGCAGTCACACGACTGGATGGGATATCGCGATGTACAGTGCTAACAGTCCCGCCACCGATACCGGTATCAGCAACGGCCACGGTCTGTGTGGAGCCATCATAACCGCGTGTGTTTGCAATAGTCGCGCCGATAATATCGCGGCTGGTATCATTGGTGCCTGGTTTGCTTGACGTGCTAAAAGTTTGGTTCAAGTAAAAATTGCTGATGGATGCTACATCGTCCACATTTGCAATCGCATCTATCAGGGCGCTATTGGCTAGGATGAAGACCGTATCCCCGTTGACACCCAAGACTTGCGCGCCGGTTCTGGCAAGGAGGTTATGCCCGCCAGCAAAATCGGATCCACGTTCTAGACGCACTGCATACACACGCATTTCGCCATCACGCATCAAACCCCGTTTGAGTTTGAAGCGGCCTTCGAAAGGTACTACCGCGCTGACAAAGGACTGCTTCGCTACATTCTTCGCTGTAGCAAGGTTCATACGCGCTTTGAACGCAAAATCGGGGACGTAGTCCAACAATTCAACGCCTTGTGCGGTGACAGAATCCTTCCATTCCTGTTCCACCGGGCCAGCAAATTGGATGATGAAGTACCTTCCTCCATTTGCTGCGAGTAAGTTGTTCTGGACGGGGATAAAAGTTCCGCTTTGCATACGAAGTGGCGCAGGTTGGGCCTTCGCTGCGGGGGCCATCGCCAATGAACCCAATAACAGGGTCGCAATTGCAATGGCAGAAACAAGATACCTGATTGCTTTATTCATAACACCTCTCCTCTAAGTGATTTTAGAAAAGCGTTGATCTATATAATCAACGCTTTGAGCACAGGGTCTGTTGTTTAAATTGTTTTGGGGCCAGTTAAATTGGATGGATTTTACTCCTGTTTTGTTTTGTGTCAATAAAAGTGCATCCCCCATGTTTACTTGTGTACGTATTTCCATCTCGCTGATACAATGGGCGCATTAATTCATGAAAGGATAAATAATGAGTAAAGATACAGTAGAAAATGGCGTGGTAGTTTCGATGGAATACACGTTGAAAGTTGACGGCGAAGTGATCGATTCGTCTGAAGGACAGGATCCATTGGAGTTTCTTACAGGGCATGGAAATATCATCCCTGGTTTGGAAAGCGAAATGCTCGGTATGAAAATTGGCGATAGCAAGGATGTGGTTGTTGCTCCTGCCGATGGATATGGGGAATATGATGATGAAGCATTTTTAGACGTGCCCAGCGGTCAATTCCCCAGTGATATGCCCGTGGAAGAAGGCTTGGAGTTGACAGTCCGCGATGATTCGGGTCAGGCACGTTATGCGCGCATCGAATCTGTCGAAGGTGAAACTGTCCGCTTGAATTTCAATCATCCGCTGGCGGGGGATGAGTTGCACTTCAGCGTAAAGGTTGTTGCGTTGCGCGAACCGACCGATGAAGAACTGGATCATGGACATGTCCATGCAGGGGATGGACATCATCACTAAGATCGCAGAGGGGAGATCAGCTGTTCGGACGGAAGCAGGCTTCAGTTAAGTCCGAAGCGGGTTTTAGTCAAATAAAAAGTGGATGCGCCGAAACGCATCCACTTTTTTGTTAATCAGAAGCGACTGGGAGTGGTTGTCCTTCTTCTGGCGTTGGAGCAAATTGGGCTCTTGTGCCGAGTCGAAGGTGAAGGGCGTAGTAGGCGATGACGGATACGCCACACAAGATGGCACCAAGGAACCAGAGCGTGTTGGGGGGGTAATTATCCAGTATATAACCTGCCGCACCGGGCCCGATAGTCTGAGGGATCGCCCAGGAAAGACCTGCGATTGCCATGTAGCGTCCTCTCATGTCGGCGGGTGCAAAATTGGCAACCAGTGATTGACTTGTGGGGACAACGATCATCTCACCGATGGTGATGATAATGATGTTGAGCATAAAAAGGGTGTATGTTGCAAATATGCCAAAAAGAGCAAACCCAATCACGTAGAAGACGGTACCGAAAGCCATCATTAAGAACGGTGGGCGCTGTTTGATCATCCGTGAGACCCAGAATTGGAAGAGCACAACGGTAATGGCGCTGGTTGTCATTAGAAAGCCATATCCTTGTGGATTGATACCGTGATAGTCGCGCAGATAGACAGAAAGCGTGCCATACATTTGTTGGTATACGATCAACATGAGAATGTTTGCAATGATGAACGCTGTAAAAGCTGTGTCACGCAATGGGTAGCGATACCCGATCACTGTTTGCAGGAGCGACTCGCCCTGCTCGTGGGCATGCGGTTGAGGTTTGGTCTCGGGGATCGTGCGATATACAGCAATGGCGATAAGGCAGCTAATGATCGAATCGATGACAAACAAATAAAAGAAATTGATGTTCGCTACAAAGCCGCCGATGGTTGGACCAATGATCCATGAAAGATTGCCGACCACACGCAAAATACCAAAGCCTTCCTGCCTTTTGTTTTCAGGCAGAATATCTGCGATCATTGCCTCATGGGCAGGTTGTGCAATACTGGAGAGCGTACCCACCAAAATAGCCAATGGGTACATCACACTGATATGTTCGACGAAGCCGAACGTCAATGTGCTGATTGCGCTGAACACCAGACCAAACAAGATCAACTGCTTTCGCCCGAACTTGTCGGTCAGCGCACCTCCTGCCATGCTCCCGATCAAGCCAAAGAGCGAGAACATGCCAAGCAAGATACCGGCCTGCGTCATGCCTACGTTAAATTTTTGCGTAATGTACAGCGCGAAGAACGGAAAGAGTAATGTGCCTCCAATGCCATCTACAAAGCGAATGCCAACAACGGTCCAGAACAGACGCGGAAACTCATGATAAATTTTGTTGAAACGAGTAAACATTCGGATCCTTTCGTGTGGGAATATCTATTTTAGCACACGCGTTCTATTTTTCAAAGGAGGATGAACATCCGCATCTTTCTGGACCTTAGTGCTGGCCCAGCGTTCCTAAAGTCCTGACTCGCCGTTCGACCCTGTAAAAGATCTGCGCGCCACCCCATAGCATCACGAACATGAAAACGACAAGGATGATGATCTCTACATTGATGGGGAGGAGGGTATTGGTCTTGAGTAGAAATCCGCGCACAGCATCGAGACCATACGTCAACGGGAGCATGAGCGAAACAGGGATCAACCAGTAGGGCAGAGACTTCACTGGGAAGCTCGTCCCTGAGAATCCTTGAATGAGAAAACTGCCCACATCGATCAATGTGTTCGCATCCCGCATCAATAGGACAATGCCAGCGAAGGCAAAACCAAACCCATACAGTCCAAGCAACATGGGAATGGCTGTCAGAATGGCCGCGATCGTATTTCCGGTTGGATGGAAGCCAAACAACAAGGCGCCGACAGCAAGCATTGCAATGGAAGTGATCGTGGTGGTGAACAAACTTGTCAGCGTTCGGCCAACCAGAATAAGCAAACGTGAAACAGGAGTCAGCCAGTTGGATTCGAGCACACCTGCGTCCATGTCTTCTTTGAGGGCGAGTCCCATGCCCCAGAACACGGTCATGATGAAGTTGGTTAACACTGTCCCGATCAAAATATAGGACATGTAATCGCCGCTTCCACTGTAGGCCGCGAAGCCAGTAGCTTGTCCATTTGTGCTGAAGGCTTTGCCCATGAAGTAGGTAGGCGTGATCCAGATGATGGGTTGAAAGATTTGTGATACTGCATTCAACGGGTAACGCCAGAACACCTTCCAATCCTTGCGGGCGATGACAAACAAGGCTCGAAGTTGGGTTTTGACATTGGGTTGTGAGAGAGTTGTTATTTCCATGATTGCACCTTTAATACTGTCCGATGGCGCCTGTTTGACGGGCACGGCGTTCCATCCAGATGAAGGCAAAATAACCAGCGAGAAGCCAGAAGGTGCCAAATCCAAGCAGGGGAATCAAGTCTGGCATCAATTCGGTTATCCCTGCATTTGAGAATGCAGCGGCGCGCATCCCATGGATGAGATAGGTTTGTGGTAGCCATTTTGCAAAGGTTTGCATCCATTCGGGCAAGATGGCAACAGGGAAGGTGATGCCGCAGAAGATCATGATTAGTCCGCGGATTAGGAAGACGAAAGCATTGGCTTCTTTGACCGTGATGACCAGACTTGCAAATGCAAATCCCAACCCGTATATGGCTGGGATTGCTGCCAGCATCATCAGTGCAAACATCCACACACTGCCGTTCAAGCGGACGCCGAAGATAAATCCAAATTCAATGGCAGTGATGGCAATGAACATCACCATCGAAACGATTTGTGGACCCGTGTGCCCAAGCAGATAAGAGAATCTCCAAGTGGGGGAGAGCCAGTTGGATTCAAGAGTGCCTCGCATTTGTTCGTTGCGAAGTGCAAAGCCCACATCCCAAAGCACGATGTTTTGCCACATCCAAACGGTTGTGCCGACGATGATGTACCCGATGTAATCGGTTGCGCCTGTTGTTTCCATGAACACTGCAAGTCCGCTGCCATCGGGACCGGCCAATGCACGTGCCGTAAGGATGTACAACATTGGGAAGATCAACGGCCAGATGAACAAAGCGATGATCCAACTCGGGTAGCGTGTGAAGATCGTCCATTCACGGCGAAGGACGGCCATGAACGCACGCACATCTGATAAAAAGCCTGGTTGCCCAAGCGAGCGGGGAGTGATCGTTGTTTCCATTTTCAACTCCTAATCCCTCAACGCCTTGCCCGTCAAATGGATGAACACATCCTCAAGCGATGGCTTGACGATATTCATGTTGACGAGCCTTGTTCCGTTTTGGCTGATGCTCTCAACAAGTTTGGGTAATAACATTCGGCTATTCGTTGCCTGCATGTTCACTTCCCACAAATCGGCTTCGCCTTGTCTCATTGCTACAAGATTTTCCACTTCTGATAATGCACGCAGTTTGTCGCCGATATATTCCTGCCAGCCAGTTACCTCAAGGCGGACAATCTCTTTCTGGTTGATGCGTTTCTTGAGTCCTTCGGGTGTATCGAGCGCGATGATCTTGCCTGTATCAATAATGCCGATTCGGTCAGAGAGTAAGTCAGCTTCTTCCATGTAGTGAGTCGTCAGTAGGATGGTGTGGCCTTCCTGCTTCAGTTGTGCGATCAACTCCCTTAAATTGCGAGCAGCTTGCGGGTCGAGTCCGAGCGTGGGTTCATCCAAAAGAAGAATGGGCGGGCGGGCAAGCAAAGCCTTCGCGATCGCCACACGTTGCCGCATCCCTGTCGAATATTTTTCAACGAGTTCGTTGGCGCGATCCTTGAGTTCCATGCGCTCGATCAACTCTTCCACGCGCCTCTTCGCAATCGCAGTGGGGATGTGGTACAGCGCCGCAAAATATTCAAGGTTCTCACGCCCTGTCAGCTTCCAATAAATACTGCGCTCACCAGCCAGCACCGTGCCGAGACTGCGTCGCACATCGTTGGCTTGTTTCACAATATCGTAACCGTTCACATGCG
Organism: Candidatus Defluviilinea proxima; assembly: GCA_016721115.1. Taxonomy (NCBI): domain Bacteria; kingdom Bacillati; phylum Chloroflexota; class Anaerolineae; order Anaerolineales; family Candidatus Villigracilaceae; genus Candidatus Defluviilinea; species Candidatus Defluviilinea proxima. The sequence goes on along the minus strand of JADKIW010000001.1, from coordinate 294,923 downwards.
CCGTGCCGCTCGTGGGCTCAAGCAACGTGCACAACATGCGGATCGTGGTGGACTTGCCTGCACCGTTCGGGCCAAGCAAGCCGAATATCTCGCCACGTTCGATTTGGATATCGACTCCGTCCACGGCGGTGAACATCGCTTTAGGCTCTTTCTTCGCAAACAGCCCTCGCCTCTTTTTGGGACTTTGAGCTGATTCGCCTTCGATGGGCTTATCCCCGGTTCCTGGGCGGGCGGGGAACTTCTTAATGAGTTGGTGAGCTTCTACAGCAAATTGAGACATAATAAACTCCTTTTTAAGGCAACCTTCAAGAAATTGCAGGTTTTCTAGAATAATATTTCATTTCGAATTGATTATTTTTGATATATTACAACTAATTATTGTGATTGTCAATAGTAACTTTTATAATTTTAATATCGTCTTCAAGAATTTCAATAAAAAATCCCGCTTTGGGGCGGGATTTTGAAAATTTGACGGTTAATCTGTGCTTGGAGCAGGTTTGGGTAATGGTGGCGCTTTTATATTGATAAACACAAGAAGGACCAAAAACAAGCTTATAAGTGTAACGAGCAATACGGTTGTCATTGCTTGGGGGCCTGTGCGGGCGAATATCTGTCCAAGTAACCAAGGTAGAAGCATGCCTCCTGCCCCAGAGCCGACAAGGAACCAGCCTGTGATCGCTCCAGTGAGTTGCATCCGTTCACCGGCGAGCATAATAAATGTTGGGAAGATGGATGCCATGGAAAGTCCGAGCCCGATCGTGCCAATCCATAGTGCAACACTGGACTCTTTCCAAAGCATGATGATGACGATGCTGATGGCGCAACCGAAGATATCCACGAAAAGAATTGTTCGTGAGCGAAGACGGGTTGAGACCCAAATACCAAGTAAACGACCAAGGGTAAATGAGCCCCAAAAGAAACCGTTCAAGTTGGCGGCAGATGTGATCGTGCCAAGGTTGAGAGTCACTGTGTAGGTGTAGATCCAATTCCCAAAACCGAGTTCGAGACCCACGTAGAATAAGAACAAGACTACAACTAATAAGACCGGCACAAGAGGAAACGGGGCAGAGCTATGTTCTTCTGAATGTTCCTGCTTCGGCGGATTGGGTAAGAACCATAGCCAGATGGCTATTGGGATGCACACAATGGAGAAGGACCAATATACCCAAAGGATGTCGCCTGTTTTGGGAAGGATCTGTCCAAGTAAGAACGGTGCGATAAGCGAACCGATACCAAAGAAGAAGTGCAAACCATTCAAGAACGGACCTGCCTTCTCGCGATGGGTCCACATGATCAATGCATTACATCCCACGTCAAGAGCGCCCGATGCAATGCCACTGAGGAACATAGCGGATAGAAGGATTGTCAGCGAACGCGAGATTGGGATCAATGCCGAGGCAATCGCCATGATGAGCAAGGTCATAACCATGAGCTTGTGACCGGGGATGCGATCATAAGCAAGCCCGCCAAGATAGGAACCAACGATATAACCCAGCGAACTGAATATGAAGATCAGACTGATACGATCCAATCCACTGGATGTGTGCTCCGCCAGTGTAGGGAGGCTGGGTCCGCTAACTGCAGTGGTGAGACCTAAAATGATGAAGGATAAATAATATGCCGCTGTGGCGATATAGGGAAGTGTCGATGCTTTTGTCTGTGTTGTAGTCATTATGTTTTCTTTTGTATTGGAATGTGAAAATCGAATTATTCGTGAGGTGGCCAGGGGACTTCAACAGGTCCACCGTATCCGTGCTTTTCCTGGAGATAGACCAACCCATGGGATGGAGTGCTACATCCGGCCTCATCATTCTCCACTTTGATAACGGGGAAGTTTGTGCCAAGCGTTTCGAAAATGATCTGCCCGGCTTCACAACGCCAGACCTCGATAATGTATTGTTGCATACGTTCGTCCGCAAATTTACCGGGGCTGATCGGGATGTGCTCCCACGTGATCTCAACGGTGTTGCCTTCACGTGTTGCCTTTGCCCATGATGGACCGGGATAATAAGGAGACACGGGCAATTTCAAACCGGGGTACACAATGGGCAGGCTTTTGGGGTCGCCTTGAATTTCTAGGAACTTGGCGTTCACCCAGCAATTGTTATTAGTGTTATTTTTTCCTTTATTTTCCACCCAGACCCAATTGTTCGCGTCGGTACGCCCAACAAGTTTGATGTTTGCAGTCCCATTGAAAGCAAACAGGTAAAGATATTCTGCGCCGGGGCCGTAACGGCAACTGAGTTTATCCGCGTTTACTTGTGCTTTCAAAACTTCTACTACGGGGAGGGGAGTTTGTGTTGGCGTTTCAGTAGGAGCGGGAGTAAACGTTTCTATTGGAGTGTTTGTTGGTGTGAGAGTCTCTGTAGGTGCAGGGACTGGTGTAAAGATCTCAGTGGAGGAGATGCTTGTTGATGTTGAAGCAGGCTCCTCTGTCGGAGATGATGCGGGTGTTTGTCCCGCACTGCATGCGAGTGTGGCGAGTATCAATGTTGTGATGAAAAGAAGGAGTTTATGTTTCATGTCCTGATTGTACCCAATCCCCCGTGAATTGTCTTTTAAGTAGTTCTCCCCGGCCTGAGGGGGGCAGGTCGGGGAGAACTTTCTATATTTTACATGATGTCCGAATTTTTGCAAGAGGTAATTTTAAAGAACTTATCTTGTTTTAATAGAAGTAATAGCGATGTGTTTCATGTGTGCAAGAACACCCATGAACCCATTCAGGCGTTGACCTGAAACTGCCTCGGCAAGATTCATCGGCAGATAAAAATCTGCGGGAACGCTGATGATCTCTTCCATCGTGCAGCCATTGAGACCGTTAAGCAATATGGATGCGAGACCACGTACGGTAGGGGATTGCGGAGGAATATCGGCATAAAAGATAATGCCGCCGTTCGGTTCTTGTTCGCTGATAAGAAAGACGGGTGTCATACATTCGGGCACGGCTTCCATGTTGTCGCGTTGGTCTTTGAATCGTTCAGGCAGTGGAGGAAATGACTCAGCATACGCGATCAACGTTTCCAACTTTTCCTCACGTGACATGCTGGCGAAGTCATCTACGATCTCTTGAAGTTTTTTGGGAAGGGACATGATGCCTCATGTAGGGACGACCAGCTGGTCGTCCCTACAAAAATTATTTTTCTATTGGTGCATCCACGAGGTTGCCCCATTCGGTCCATGAACCATCATAGTTCTTGACGTTGGGATAACCGAGCAGGTATTTCAATACGAACCAAGTCAGCGAGGAACGTTCACCGATGCGGCAGTAAGCAATGACCTCTCCATCGGACTTGATCCCTTTGCCTTCATAGATCGCGCGCAATTCGTCCGCAGATTTGAACGTGCTGTCCGCTTCGTTGACCGCTGTAGCCCACGGGATGCTGACCGCGCCGGGGATATGCCCGCCGCGTGTTGCGCCTTCTTGTGGATAGTTGGGCATGTGCAAAAGTTCGCCGCTATACTCTTTCGGTGAGCGGACATCCACCAACGGTTTCTTTGCGTTGCTTTGCTGGAGCACTTGATCGCGGAAGGCGCGGATGGACTTATCCGCTTCTTTCGCGCTGTAAGCTGTTTTCTTGTACGAGGGAACTTCCTTCACGAGAGGACGGCTCTCTTTTTCCCATTTGAGTCGTCCACCGTTCATGATCTTGACGTTATTATGCCCATAATATTGGAAGAGCCACAGCGCATAGCATGCGAACCAATTGGACTTGTCGCCGTAGAAAACGACGGTGGTGTCATTGGTAATGCCGATCTCTGAAGCGACCTTCTCAAATTGTTCCTTCGTCAGAAAATCGCGGCGCAGCGGATGTTGTAACGTGCTGAACCAGTCCACTTGCACGGCGCCGGGGATATGGCCGATGGCATAAAGCAACGGGTCTTCGTCTGATTCTATAATGCGGACGTTTGGATCTTCGACATGTGAAGCGACCCATTCGGTATCTACAAGGTATTCGGGGTGTACGTATGACATATTATTTTTCCTCTTTCATATTAAAGTTGTTATGTTAATTCATTATCTTACACAATACTTTTGCCATTAAAAATCAAAAGCAGTCAACGGACAAAATAAAAGGACAGCGAAACATCCTGCGCATGATCTTTGCGCGGGGTCGTTCCACCATCCTTACTCGTTGACTGCTTATTTGCCAAGGAAGTCCAGGTGATGGTTACGAACCCCGCCATGGACACAAGCAATGTTGCATGAATATTATTTTCATAATGTGCGTTATTGTACGTTCCCGGCCCTGCTTGTCAAGTCAAATATTGAATGGACGTGTACATATCAGAATCGTAAGACCGGTTGGATGTGTTTTAAATAAAGCTATAATTGTTAAAAGGAGAAAAATATGCTCTCTCTTATCTACGTCAGTACATCGGTTAAGATAATGAAGGATAATGAACTGCTGGATATCCTCAAGGTCAGCCGCGAAAATAATGAGTCAGGGAATATTTCTGGAATGTTGCTATATAAAGGTGGCAATTTTATGCAGGTTCTGGAAGGCCCTGATGATGCGGTCACTGCTGTTTTTGAAAAGATCAAAAAGGATCCTCGTCATAAGGATGTCATGATCATTTCAAAAGAACAGATCCAGGTTCGCCAGTTCCCTTCGTGGGAAATGGCATTTCAGAATTTGGATAATCCAGCTGTCAAAAATGAACCTGGCTACAGTCAGTTTTTACAGGATGAGTTTACAGCCAAGATTTACCGTGATAATCCTTTGCGAGCCTATATCATGCTCTTGAGCTTTCGCGACAATATGCGCTAGAAAATAACTTTACGGTTCAGAAAATAAATCCCCGCTTCAACGCGGGGATTTTTAAATCTACGATACAGCCATTTTTCTGGCATCTTCCCCAAACCCAAGCAGGGATGCCATGCCCTGCACCATCAGACTCGCTCCATACACGGCCATATGATATTCCATGTCACCGTTGACAATGGCAATGTGGAATGTCCATGCGATCATGACAGCACCGATCACAATGACCAAGATACTGCCAAGGAATAGGGTGGCGATATTGGAACTGTTCATACTTGCGATCCATGTGATCACACCCAGAATAATGACCAATAGAAATGCGGCCATTTTGATGAGTGACCACCAAACTTCGATATGAAAGAACTCATTTGTTGAGAGGCTGAAGGTGATCAGCAAACCCGCCAGTAATGCATTGATGAACGAAAGAAAGATGGAAATGGTCTTCATGAGAATGCCTCCAATTGGGTTTTCATCAGAGTATCCAATTGCGACTCTCAGAGTCTACACAGGCACTATCATATACTGTAAAAATCTGTCGTACTGATCAGGTGGCGACAACCACCTTGTTCTTGCCAGTCCCTTTTGCAATGAGCAAAGCTTCTTCTGCCGCCTCAATGAGTTGATTCGCGGTGTATCCATGCTTTGGATAATACGAAACGCCGATCGAGATCGAAGTGGGAAATAACCAAGCCTGTGATGCGGTCTCCACCGATTCGCGCAGTCTTTCGGCCACAACAGCGGCCTGATCCACTGTAGTGGCTGGGAGGATCACAATGAATTCATCTCCCATGCGCCAGCGACCGAGAAAATCTGTGGGGCGCAGGGCGGTTGCCAATGTTTGTGTGATCTTGCGGATCACATCATCCCCGGCTTGATATCCCTTACTGTTATATTTTTTGAGACTATCCCCATCGATCAGGCAGAGACTGAGTTGCGCTTGTTCCAGAATTACTTCACTCAGCGAAAGCTCGAGCCTGCGTTGAATGGCAAGCATGTTAGGTGCGTTGCTCACCGGGTCGGTGTAGGCGATCTTGAAGGTGTATTGGAGCGTGCCGCCCAGTGTTTCGATCCGTTTGGCCATAAGTTCGATGGCGTGAAGTGTGGCTTGGTCTTCTTCAGAAGTATTGGCCTGAAAGACCTCGAATGGATTCTCAGCCTTTGTCAATTCGAGCTTTTCGTTCAGGTTTCTCCACACAACCGCCGGGTTGAGTGGAGCCATATCAGGGAATTGGATGACCGCCATACGTGCAACAGGCGGGTCCAGTTCTAATTGTTTTGCTTCGCTGTTTAAGCGATCGAATAGTTTTTTGGCTGTGGCCTCATGCTTTTTATGTTTTCCCCCGATCAGAACAGCTACAAAGTTGTCACCTGAAATGCGGTACACGGTGGATAGAGTCTCGTCTTTGATGGCGATCCCCATCCAGCGCAGAAGACTATCTCCATGGTCAAAGCCCTTATCCCGATTGATGCCCTTCAATTGATACATATCCACTGCAATAAGAGAGACCGGCTCAAGCATTGTGTTATAGAAATTGTCATCCAGTGCTTTCGAAAAACTGACAAGGTTGTAACAACCGGTTAACAGATCAATGCGAAAAAATGGATTGGATGAAGGAATATCGTTCATGGGGCCCTCTCATGGTGATTTCTCAACAATTATAGAACTTAATTCGCTATGTAGACGGGCGGCGCATTTCTATTCGGGAGAAGTTCGTGAAATATCCGAGGAATTGCAGAGCAGAGAGGTGTGGGTCTTCCTCGTGAATATTTTCTGCATAGGTATCATGATGGGAATACTTCGTATGGAGATGCCACAGAAGTTGCATGCCAACCTCGAACGGGTCGCCTTGTTCCGTGTGCAGGATCAAATGGCTGAGCGTTGACCTCAATGTAAATTTTGTATTGCGATACACAAGCCAACCTGAACTGCCGTTCGGTAATGTGATATGTAACCCTTCTGTATTGGGTGAGTTCCTCATGGATTCCAAGGCGTTGATCCACGTGATGTGCCTGGGATATTGAGCCAGTTTTTCCAAGGCTTCGTTATATGTCAACCAAGTGAGAGCACCTCTGAGTGAATTTTCTCTAGGGCGTGGCGCATGACGCATGACAAGATAAGTCCCTGTTTCAATAAACCCCTTTTTCAGAAATAGTTTATAGGCAGGCTCATTGTTTTTGATCACTTCGAGATGTGTCTCGGTTGCGCCAAGCTTCCCTGCATTTTCCAGCATACTGTCCATTAATGCAGACCCGGCGCCTGTTCGCCTTGTAGATGGCAGAACGCCCAAACGTGTGATCCAGGCGATCCCATGTCGAAACCCCAACATACTCAGGCCAAGCACTTCACCTTCGGAATCACGCGCCACACACGAGTGATGCAAGTCCACATCGAAATCATGTACATACTCAGCCAACCTGTCCGCATTCATAGGCATGGGCACTACGTAGTCCACCCTTGTTTTATTATAGAGGTCTGTCAATTCTTGAATGGTGAACCGGTCAGCCGGTATGATTTCAACTGTCATGTTTATTTAGGGTTCAAAACGGAATCGATCATTGTTACGAGCGCAGTCAATGTAAATGGTTTGCATAGATATCCGTTCAGCCCGTAGGCGTTGACTGTCTGACGCACTACTTCTTCGGGCCAGGCGGTGAGAACGATGATGGGAATCTTGCTGAGTGCTGGGTCGCCTTTCAACCAGACCGATAACGTCTGGCCATCTGCATCAGGCAAACCCAGATCAAGCAGGATCACATCTGGTTTGGATTGAAGTGCCAGCTCCAACCCTGTTTCAGCATTTTGCGCGGAGAAGAACTCATGCCCACGCGATTTGACAACCTTTTCAACGTATGTGATGTTGTCCTGTATGTCTTCGATGTATAAGATTTTCGCCACAGGTCCTCCTTTCCTATGCCGTGATTGTATCACCCGGTGCGAGGCCTGCCCCCTGTGCAGGCCTCGTTAAAATTTACACTTATGCAGGGACAACTTCACCGAATAATTGTGCCTGAACAACCGCAGTTTCGTTCAATAGTACGATTCCCTGTACCTCACATCGTGCGTTGGTTTGAAAACTCAAGCTCTGAGAGGAGAGAAAGGCCTCCATAACGGAATCAGGATCGTCGTCTGCCGCGATGCGATTGATGGATAAATCTCCGCATTCCACACATTCGTGGATCAACATCAGCTCGCCTCGGGACTTAATCTGGTACTTGTTCCTGCTCTTCTTCATGGTCAACCCGATGGGCTTCATCTGCCCTTTACACGCGGACAGTCTATCGCCCGCCGAATATAGATCGAGATGACGTGACCACAAGCAGTAGGGACAGTGATTGCGGTTATTGACGCCTGAGAGGACGTGTGCGGTTGTGACGTACTGACCGCAGTGTCCACATCGAAAATCGCCAAAGGAGGAAGCATGGTAGTTCATAGCTCGCTCCGCAGGTTCATATAACTCTTGTAGCGATGCGGGCTGACCATGCCATCCATCACGGCTTTACGGATGGCGCAACCGGGTTCGTTATCGTGATGACAACTCAAGCCGAATTTACATCGGCCAACGTGTTCCGCCATTTCTGGGAAGAGATAGGCGAGTTCATCGGGGGAGATATTCCATAAGCCGAATTCGCGCATCCCGGGTGTATCCACGATGGTTCCGCCGGTATCCAATTTGAACATTTCAAGGTGCGTTGTGGTGTGGCGTCCTTTGCCGAGCTCGCCGTTGCTGACTGCTTTTACTCGCAACCCCAGCCCCGGTTGGATGGCATTCAGCAGAGAAGTTTTACCCACACCCGACTTGCCGATCAGCACAGACATTTTGCCTTGCAAGGTCTCTTTGAGTTCTTCGATGCCCTCGCCAGTGACCGAGCTGACCGCGCGGATAGGATACCCGATGCGCCGATAGGTTTCGAGTTCTGTATCGAGTTTGTTATTCCCGTTGGCTAGATCCATCTTTGTGATGACGATCAGCACTGGCAACTCAGCCGCTTCAGCAGTGACGAGGTAGCGGTCGAGCAGACCCCACTTGGGTGGGGGATTGGTCGCGGCGAACACGGGGATGACTAGGTCTGCGTTCGAGACGATGACTTGCTCGAAGATGCGTTGACCGGTAACGGCGGCGGGGCGTGAAAGCTTTGAGAGGCGAGGCAGGACCTCGGTAATCATGCCGCGGCCTTGTCCTGCATCCACATAGCGGACTCGGTCACCGATTGCGATGGGGTCTACGTGGTCCAGTTCACGTACGGCTTGCACTGTACGCCGCATGGATGTAGGGTCGGCGGTGGAGTAGATGAGTTGTTTATGGAGGAGGGACGAGACGCCGCAATCGAGTTCTCGCTCTTCTGTATGGACGGTGTACCGTCCGAGTGTTTTTCGAAAGACGACACCCTTGTCGTCCTGGTCGTTTGTATTCATTGTCAGGGTTTCCTGTAATTGTTGTATATAAATGTTTGTTCGATAAACGCCCATTGAAACTTGCGCGGGCAGGGATGGTTCCATTCAGGTAAATGACTTGTGCTACTTGTGCTAACATAAAATTTGTTCCTTTCTTTTGTAAAATAAAAACAGCCACAGAAATATTTCCGTGGCTGGTGTGAACAGACGTCTTCGCAGTGAACATGTAAGCGACACTTGCACCTAGTGCATGTGCAGGTGATAGACGCGGCTGTTATCAATTAAATAAAAACGCCACGGGCTGGGCGCGCCGTGGCATTAAAGTCGAATCAAAGTGACTGGCTTAACTGCTGTGCAGAGACGCGCCCAGAGGGATATCGCAAACAATGACCGATGCTGATTTGAACATAAAACGCGCGTCTCCTTTCTTTAGAATGAATTTCGTTTGGAGTTTACCAATGGCATGTAGGAATGTCAAGGTAAGTAAGTTATGAACCAGCTTCCAGAATTTCTTTGAGCATGGCGAGGTTTTCCTTCAATTGTTTCTTCATCTTCTTTTCAAGGATGCCCTCGTTGAAATCCATGGAGTTGATCACGTTCGCTTGCATGGAGAGTTTGATCTGTGTGTAGCCTTTGGCGATCTCGAACACATAGGACGTGTAGGATTGCAACGGCCCCGAAAGTGACTTGAAGCCATACTTCTGGTTTGGTTCGAATTCGGTTACTTCGAAGGTGCTTTGGATGCGATGCCCCATGAAATGACCTGTGCTTTGGAAGCAGGCTCCCAGCCCTGGATTGCTCCCTTCAATGCGGGTGGAAGCCAGCGTCCCATATTGCCATTGGAAATCGTTCTCTGGCGCGCTGATGTAATCAAAGACTCGTTTGATGGGTTGGTAGATCTGGGAGTTCGAGATGATCTGGATCAATTTTCCTGTGCTTTCATTGGGATACAAAAGGTATTGCTGATTAAAAGTAGAACCGCCAGCCCATAACAGGGTTGGCGGCTGGAGGACCACACAAATCCAGTTATTAATTTAAAACTGTTTCATCAGTGTACCATGATTTTAAAGCCGCCGATAAGAGGACTACACGCTGTGATATAATCACTTCTATCTTATAGAAGGTCTAGCGTGCTTATGTCGCCGTCAAACTCCTAGTAGGAGTTGGCGGCTTTTTTTCTTAAGTACCATCCATAAAGGAGTAAATATGGAAGCAAAGTTGTACGTTGGGAATTTGGCCTACACAACCACAGAAGATAACTTGCGTGAACTTTTTATGCAAGCTGGCGGAGTGGTTTCGGTTGCCTTGATCAAGGAACCGGGGACAAATCGTTCGAAGGGTTTTGCCTTTGTGGAAATGAGCTCACAGGCCGAAGCGCAAAAGGCGATTTCGATGTTCAATGGTTACTCCTTGGCCGAGCGCCAGTTGACCGTGAACGTCGCCCGTCCGCGTGAGGAACGTGGTGGTGGCGGTGGTTTCCGCCCGAACCGTAATGGTCCACGCCCGCAACAGCGCGGCGGCGGTGGAAGAGACCGACGTTAATACTCAATTGATGATGTTCAAGATCGGTGACCAGGTCGTCCATCCACAACATGGAGTGGGGAAAGTTGTCAAATTGGAGGACCGTGAATTCGGGTCTGGAGCGAAGCGCCAGTACTACGAGATCTCCATCCCGGGCGGGAGTACTCTATGGGTACCGCTTGATCCGCCTGCGTTTGGTCTGCGTAAGCTTGCGGACCGAAAGGAGATCGCGCGTTGTCGCCAGGTTCTGGTGGCGCGTCCCTCGCCTTTGACCGAAGATTCGCGCTCACGTCAATCGGAGCTTGCAGAACGTCTCAAAGAAGGGACGATCCGCGCTCAATGTGAGGTTGTCCGAGACTTGTATGCGTATGGCGAACACAAATCGTTATACGGAACGATCGCGGGTTTCTATCGCCAGACTCAGAATGTGTTGTGTGAAGAATGGGCCATGGTGGAAGGGGTGACGCTCGCAGAAGCCGTTCAGGAAGTAACCTCCCTGCTTGAAAAGAGCAGGAACATTGTCAATAAATCAAAAGCATAGTTAGTGTTCTTTGCACCAAGAAAATGAGCCGCAAATTATTTGCGGCTTTTTGTTTTTTAGAATGTGGATGGCTGTGAAGTGGATTTACAACCCGCTACATGGCTGGCAATTTGACATCAAGCTGTTTGAGGATCGCCATCAAACCTGCGCCCTCGGTTGGTTCGACAACCCAGGATAAGACCTTCTCATCCCTGACTGTCACTGTGATCTTCTCAATGGCGGTGGAGAAATCTCTGTGTGTAGCAGAGACCACGCCCATGTGCAAACCTGTGAGATCAAAAGCGCCACGGTTGTTACCGCTCATCTGTGATGTGGTGTTGACGGTGTTGCCTTTGGAGTTCTCTACTTTGAAATGGTAATTGAGACCAGCGAATGCCATGCGTAGACTTGCGCCCAGTTTCAACCACGTCCTGCCGCTGATCGGCCTGCGGACCAGCCCCCTGAATTGGAAGTCATCCGAGAGCAGGGTCTTGGCTTTATCGAAGTCACCCTTCTGGATCGCATCCATAAGGGTTTGAACGATCTCTTGTGAGTTCATGTTGTTTTCCTTTACTGCCGTTGGTTCGTGCGAAGGTTGCCGATGGACCTGTGTTTCCCCCCGATGATGAATGGATCGCGATAGTTAAAACTGTACCCTTATCCCTAGTGGAACAAGGGTACAGTGATGCGTCAGGTATTAAAGGGCGCGCGGCTTGGCTACGTTGACCTTGAGCTTGCTCTCGGCCAGTGCATAGTCATTGAACATGCCGATGGCCTTATCGGCTTCTGCCTGTGAGGACATGGACACGAAGGCGAAGCCCTTCGACTTGCCGGTGCCCTTATCCATGGCGACTTCTACTGAAGAGACGGTTCCAGCGGTGGCGAAGAGGGTGTTGATCTCATCCTGTGTGGTGGACTTGTTCAGGTTGCCTACGTAAATTCTTACATCCATTGTATTGCTTCTTTCTGCCCAAAGGGGCACGTGCCCGGCTGTGCCGGAATAAAAATGACCGCCGACCCTATAAAAGGGTCAGCGGCCAAGGGGTGCGACAGGGATCCTGTTATGTATTGCCTATTCAGTGTAGCACAGTTTTTGCCCACAGACGGATGAGTATTGAACGGGAGCCTACATCCCCAATTGGGCTTTGACCTTCTCCACAGCGGACTTGGCTTCTGCAAGGCTCGAACCGCTCAGCTCGCGATAGATCTTGATGGCCTCGATCAGGTTGCCCTTTTTGATCTGTTCGATCACTCGTGGGTCTGCTTCGGGACCTGGCTTGGGAATGTAGGTAACGCCGAGGTGTTGATATAAAAATGCGACCTGACCTTCCAACTCTAAAACACGCATCCGCAACGCACCGATTTCTGCATCTGTGACCATAAAGTTTTCTCCTGCTTTGATTTGGGTTGTCTATGAGGGGTATTGTAATTCATGCGGATATTCAAACCGCTGGCGAAGAACCGAGAAAGCTGACATCCATATGTGGGGGTGTTTTTATGGATAGTGTTTTTTGGGGTTGGGGGTGCCTATATTCTGCCTATAGTGTGCGTTCGATGTGCCTGCTTTGGCGGTATCCCCATATGTGGATAAGCCCTATTGAGAGAAGGGGTGAGGCGATGGGCAATTTAATCCCTCGTTCGCGATATTTCGACCACAAGGTCACTGTCAACCGATTCAGATAGAACTTGTCTATTTTTTTTTTAGGCGGTATCTGCGTAAACGGGCTATCAATCTCATTACAAGCGTCGCTAAAATTCTCGCTCAGAACGGTTGCTATGTTAACTTTTGGTATACTTTTATTAAATAGTTATGAGTGAGTGTTGATCGAACTGCAATGAAAACGATTCACTTTTTAACTTTAGACTCTTATCTTCAGCAGAATTGACTCTCAGGAGGAATATGAAAATCAAGGCCGGGACAGGCTATAGTACCGCTCGTGACACATCCACCGCGGCAAGAGAGGCCGCTACTACAGCGGTGAGCGCATTAAATGGGGAGGCACTAGCATTGGTACTTGTTTTTACAACCCCAAACTATGATCTGCCTGTCTTACTCTCTACGATTAGAACCATTACGGGAGATGCACTCTTAATTGGGTCAACCAGTTCAGGCGAAATTATTCAAGGCACACATCTGGATATTGGGGCAGGGGTTGGTGTGTTGGCATTAACGGCTGGAGAGTATCGCTTTGGCGTCGGGACATTGAGCGATATCAAGGATGATCTTAACCAAGCTGGGCAAATTGTGACACGCAAAGCAAAAGAAATGGCGGGAGCGAGTCCTTATGCCGCAGTATTGTTATTTGCCGATTCGATGCTTGGTGATCTTCAAGAATTGATGCGTGGGGTGTATCGCATCACAGGCCCGAAGGTGGCGATTGTGGGTGGAGCGGCCGGTGATGACCAAAAATTTATTCGACCATGCGTCTTCCATAACGACCAAGTTTTGGAGAGAGGCGCGATAGCCCTTTGGATCGCCTCTGATCATCCATTACAGGTTGTCACCCGCCATGGATGGAAACCCATGGGGATTCCATTGTTGGTCACTCGCGCACAAGGTACGCAGATCATTGAAATTTCTGGGCGCCCGGCCAGCCAGGTGTACGAAGATCAGCTTGGATTACAGCCCGGCGAGCTGACGCAAGAAGAGTTCTGGGATGTCTCGATCTTTCATCCATTTGGGTTGCTTCAATCGGATTCCACTTCTGTGATCCGTGTGGCTCGCTCAAAGAACGATCAGGGTGTGTTAAATATTCAGGGATGTGTCCCTCCAGTGGGAAGCGCTATTCAAGTCATGTCTGGTGATGCAAGCACGCTTTTGGATGTTGTGGAAGATGTGGTTGACGCTTCCCTGAAAACGATTGAAGAACCAGGGGTATTGTTGGCATTTAGCTGTGCGGCTCGTGCAATGGTATTTCGGGGTCGCAAATCTGAAGAAGCACAACGATTACAGCTCGCGGCAGGAGACGTCCCAATATTTGGCGTTTACTGTTGTGGGGAATTTGCCCGGACGGCAGGTGTGTTATCCACCCATAACGCGACGTTAACTGTGATAGCACTATAGATGATTCATGATAAACAAAAAAATGAACTCATCAGCACGATCCCTGGCTGGGGAACAGAAGACGGTGACGTACCGAGAGACCATGGAGTCTATCCGTGCTGAACGAGATACTGCTATTCAGGCCGCGCAGGTAGCTGTTTTTAACACCACGCGTCTTACTCGCTTGCTTACTATTTTGAGTGAGCCTGCCCCCATACAGAGCTTACTTGATCGTTTATTGGAAACGCTCTCGGAATTGTTTGTAGCCGATATTGTTGTCATTCTCGATCCAGTGGGAAGCGGATCTTTTTCCCCGCTGGCAACGCTGGGGATCCCAGAAGATATGCTTCATTATCGGTTCTCGGAAGAAAAAGATGGTTATGTGATCACAACCATGGAGACGGGAAGACCGATCTTGCTCCCCTTGGCGAAAACCGACCCTAAGATCGAATCCCATCTTCATGAGTTGGATATTGAGACGGCTGTCTGTATTCCCATCGCAGGCAGTAATACTGTGCGCGGGGTATTGTTTTTAGCGCGTTGCCGTTCCCATCCGTTTGACAAAAATGATGTTGAGCTTCTGACGACCATGTCGTATCGTATTGGTCTGGTGATCGAGCAGGCACAACGTAGCATTCAAATTGAGCAAATTGAACAGATCAGCCGAAAGATCAGCCATCACCTGGACCAGCTTGCCATTTGTGTTGACGCGGTTCAAAGCTTTCATCCAATTATAGGAGCCGATGCCAGCGTATTGGCAGTGTTGGATGTGGATAAAGATGACTTTGTCGTGGATCGCGATGGGGTCGATTCTTTAAAGCACTCGGTCTGGAAAGAACTCGCCGGGCATTATTTACAAGGCCAATACTTTGTGGATCATGAACCTCTCTATATTCCACCTCAGATGATCCCTGATGGGAATAAGAATATAAAAACATTGGTTGCAACACCGATTTTTATTAGTGGTCAGCTAAAGGGATTACTTTTTGCCGTACGTTTTTCAACGATCCTATTTGGACCTGATGCTTTAAAAATAGCCAAGCTGTATGCGGGTCAAATTTCTGCGGCTTTGGAGAATGCACGACTCTATCAAGAAGCCCGCCAGGAATTGAAAAAACGCCAGCAAGTAGAGAAGACGTTGGAGAACCTGGCGTTTCAAGACACGTTGACCGGGTTAGCCAATCGAACATTCTTTATCAAAAAATTGCAAAACGTCCTTGCCTACTCAGAGGATAGCCTTGATACTGTCGCTTTGATATTTTTGGATCTGGATAACTTTAAGATCGTGAATGACAGCCTGGGACATGAGATCGGAGATAGCGTCCTTAAAAGCGTCGCTGGCCGAATATTGACTTGTCTGCGAACGGAGGATCTGGCGGCCCGATTGGGGGGAGACGAATTTACCATTTTGATCGAGAACTTAAGATCTCTGGATCAAATTACGTTGATCGCACGCCGTATTTTGAATGTCTTCCGAGCACCGATTTTGATCGAGAGCAGGGAATTGTATTTAAATTGCAGTATAGGGATCGCCATCAGCTTCCCCGGTGAGAATGACCCCGAAGATCTATTACGCAAAGCGGACCTGGCCATGTATGAAGCAAAGGGAAAGGGGAAGGGGTGTTACGCCATTTATGATGCCAACATGAACGACCGGGCGATTGCGCGCCTCGAGCTTGAATCGGAGCTTCGCTTTGCACTGCAACATAATGAACTCCAGGTTTATTATCAGCCGATCTTTTCCCTTTCTGGATATCAGATCGTTGAAATAGAAGCGCTTCTTCGCTGGAATCATCCCAGCCGTGGACTCATCCTTCCCACCGACATCATCCCCTTGGCAGAAGAAACGGGGCTGATTATTGATATCGGGAAGTGGCTTCTACGGGAAGCCAGCCTTCAAATTCATTCCTGGAATCAAAAGTATGGTTACTTATCATCCTTCTCGTTGAGCGTAAATCTTTCAGCACGCCAGCTTCACTCCAGTGAATTGGTGAAAGATGTGCAAGATGCCATAAGTTACAGCCAGATCGCTCCCTCGTCGCTGGTCCTTGAAATTACGGAGAGCAGTCTGATCCAAGATTCAGAAACGACAATGTCCCGCTTGACTGCTTTAAGAGATATCGGCGTGCGCATGGCGCTCGATGACTTTGGTGTTGGGTATGCCAGCTTGAATTATTTAAAAAGATTCCCCGTGGACATATTGAAGATCGACCGATCCTTTGTGCAGGGGATTGTGAGCGATGAAAGGGACAAAGCGATCGTTCGCAATATGATTGATCTGGGAAAAGCGTTCGGTTTGAAAGTTGTTGGGGAAGGGATTGAAACACAAGAACAAGCCATGGAGTTGACCGAAATGGGATGTAACCTGGGGCAGGGGTTTCTCTATTCAGCGCCACTATCGGCCAAGGCTTTTGAAGAACGCTTCCTGACCAAAAATAAAGTTGCGCTGATCATTCCATAAAGTAAAGCGTACAATACATTCACGATCCGTGTACGCATCATCGGAAAGTGCTAAATGGAATTGCACTCTACCGCAAATAAATTTTCGGAGGGTTACTATGAGAAAAAGATACGTATATACACTGCTGTTCGCTTTTTCCGCTTTTTTGATTTCCCTGCCAGTTTCTCTTGAACTTTATAATGTTTTCCTTAACCTTTATGAACTCTTTTGGAGTTCACAATCGTTTTCTGAGATGGATTTTTTGCTCATCCTCGTCATGATCTTTATAGTGACGTGGTTTATATTGACCTTCATTGGGTATTTGGTCGGTAGGCAATTTGAACAAATGCCAGAGTTAAATAATTGGTTGCCCCTTGTGTTGTTGGGGATCACACTGATCTTGTTTGTGTTCTCTTGTAAGTGGGGCATGGATTTTGTGAATGAGGATAAAAACTCCAGGTTGTGCGGCGAATATTGTCAGAGCAGGGGATATTACACCAGCATATCGCCTCCCGCTGGTGACCCTGTGCAGACTTGTTATTGTTCCAACGGCCCCGATACCGAACCTCTGATCGTTCCCATCGAGGATTTGAAATAAGCGACTGTTCCATAGTTGCTCAATCAAAAAGAAGATGACAAACTGTCCTCTTCTTTTTGATATGTGCCCGAATGCGGATGGTTGATTCCTGCAAAGGGAAATCAACTACGACCAAGCTATTGATCCAACCCAAACTGTTTATATTTTTTATACATGTTCTCAAAGTTGTCTGTGTAGAACTCTGTATACCCACACTGACTGCATACATACGCCTGTAATTGACCTGAGGCTCCATCACTCATCCAGAAGGGATCTGCTATAGCAGGCCTTGGCTCTTCTACGAGTACTCGGATTGGGGCCCTACCAATGAGAGGACTTCTGTTGTCAGGAACAGGTAAATTTGTCATGATTTCTGTCGAGCCGCATTTTGGACAGGTTCCGTCTTTCATGAATATCCTCCGTTGTCTTGAGTTGTTTCTGTAAAATTGTTTGGATAGATTCCCCTCTCCTTCAGGGCGTGTACCTACTAGGGTAGATGGGTTAGGGGTGAGGTCAAAATCTTACCCCCTCTCCTATGTCCCATCAAGGGGAAAAGCGAATGCCTTCTGAAACAAAACATTGACTTGGAAACTCACACCCCCTCCCAGCCTTCGCGAAGCATACCTTTAGGTACCCCCAAATACGACAAGAAAAAGTCTGTTTGCGGATTCAAAATTCACATTGTCGGATTTGGGGGAGGTGCCGAAGGCGGAGGGGGTGTGTTCGAACAAAACCTCTCTCCCGTCTCCCCTTGCAGCTTCTAGTAGTATTCTCGAATGTAAGCGTAAGCCCTATTAAACAAATCTTCATCTTTGATTGGATATTTCACCCACAATATCTTTCTTAGTTCTTTCATTACTAATTTTTCACCTGTTGTTGTGTTTTGCCAGCCATCATATCGGA
The DNA here is from genome assembly GCA_016721115.1 of Candidatus Defluviilinea proxima. NCBI lineage: Bacteria > Bacillati > Chloroflexota > Anaerolineae > Anaerolineales > Candidatus Villigracilaceae > Candidatus Defluviilinea > Candidatus Defluviilinea proxima. Next base: position 276,763 of record JADKIW010000001.1, on the reverse strand, counting down.
CGTACTTTACGATACTGTCAATGTCGTTAACAATTCTCTCCACAACTGCAGGTGTTTGGTCGGTTTTCATTTCAAGGAATAATTCAGTAAGGGCCGCTTTGGCGGTTTTGCGTTCATCAACAGTATCAGTTTGTTTTTCAGCTTGAACTGTATCACGAGCAATTTCACATAATTGCTTGATAAATTCAATACTATTGATAAGACCTTGTTCAGCTTTGGCGCGCAAGGCTTCAAGGCGTTGACTCAAAGCAATAAAAATCGGATCGTTCCCATGCCGCATCAAGCGGCTGATTAGAATCTTCATTACCCGCTGTGCTTCTCTGGGGTCTTTGTTGTTCATCAGTTCGTCAATCACTTTGGCATCCAAAATCATTTCTTCCATTTCGTGACTGATTCCATCTACATGGATGTGTTCGTGAATCAACTTTGTAGTTTGTGCCCCTAAAGCGTGCCATAGTAATCTGCCGTTATCGTCAGAAGTTGGTTTTACGGAAAGATAGACCTGCGAAAGCCATTTATATTCTTTCTGATATTTATTCAAGATTTCGTCAGGCGAGAGGGCTTCCCAAAGTTTGGATAGAGAATTGAAATCTTTGGCGAAGGCATCCCGTTTTTCATCGGTCTTGATACATTCTTGCGCGGCTTGCAGACCTTCAAAGCCTTCAATGGTTCTATCAATGCCAGCAAAATGAGCCAAACAATCTGCCAAGACTTGCGGCAACTTGTCTTTTAGTTCTTTCAGATTGGTAATAACCAGCTTTACAGTTTCTTCATCAAATGCCAAAGCCTGAGCTGTGTCATCGAATACGCCGAAGTAATCTACAATGCGCCCAAAGGTTTTGTTGGGAAATAATCGGTTGGTTCTGCAAATGGCTTGTAGCAGCGTATGGTCTTTGAGCGATTTATCCAAATACATTGTTTGAAGAATTGGCGCATCAAAACCAGTAAGCAATTTGGCAGTTACAACAAGGAACTTCAAGGGAGAGTCGGCATCGTTGAATTCTTCAACAACTTTTTCTTGCTGGTCTTTATCCATACCCCACTTTTGTTTGAACTCTAGTTCATCGTTTGCAGAAGTGCTGATAACCACCTTGCTGGCTGCAAAAGGCAGGAATTTATCCAGTTCTTCTTTGTATTGAACACAAGCAAGGCGATCAGGTGTAACGATCATTGCCTTGAAACCTTCGGGTTGAACATGTTTGTTGAAGTGTTCAACAATATCCTGAACAATTTGCTTGACACGTTCTGGCGATTTTAGAAAAACCGCCATGCTTGCCGCTTTTTTGCTTAACTTGTCCCTATCTTCTTCGTTAAGTTCGTTTGCCATTTCTTTGAAGGCAATATCCAAACTTTCTTTATCAACATGATAGTTTGGCAAGCGCGGCTCAAAGTGCAGGGGCAGAGTAGCGTTATCGCGGATACTTTCTTGAAACGTATAGCGACTCATGTAGCCGTTGGAATCTTCCTGTGCGCCAAAAGCCCAAAAGGTATTTTTGTCAGCCTTGTTGATTGGCGTGCCTGTGAGACCAAATAAAAAGGCATTGGGTAAAGCGGCTCTCATCTTTCGCCCCAAATCGCCTTCTTGGGTTCGGTGCGCTTCATCCACCATCACGATGATGTTATCGCGCTTGTTCATTTCGGGATACGCTTCTTTGAATTTGTGTATCATCGTGATAATGATTTTTCGGCTGTCGCGTTCCAGTAAATCATGCAATTCTTTGATGTTGTCCGTTGTGACCATGTTTGGCACATCGGCGGAATTAAACGTAGCGGTGATTTGAGTATCCAAATCAATTCTATCCACCACGATCAAAACGGTGGGGTTGCCAAGTTCTTCCACCTTGCGGAGTTTTTGAGCGGCAAACAACATGAGCAGGGATTTACCTGACCCTTGAAAATGCCAGATTAATCCTTTTTTGATTTCACCATCCAGCACACGTTGGACAAGCATGTTTGCGCCTTCGTATTGCTGATAACGGCAAACCACTTTGATTTTCTTTTTCTTGTTGTCGGTAGCATAAATGGTAAAGTGTTGCAGAATGTCCAGCAATGTGGACGGTTTGAGTAAATGCGTTAATTGCTTGGCAACATCCTGCAAGCCCGCAAAATGGGTGATTTCATCTCGTTCTTCTTCGATTCGCCAAGGCGACCAGAATTCTAAAGGCGTTCTCACGCCGCCTATGAAAACTTCCTTGCCTTCGGTAGAAAACGAAAAGACATTGGGAACGAATAACTGCGGAACGGCATTTTCATACACAACATTTATATCGTGTGCGCCGTCCAACCAACTGACAGCAGGGCGGACAGGTGTTTTGGCTTCGCCCACAACCAAAGGAATCCCATTAACCAGCATGACAATATCGGGGATTTTTGTTTCTCTTGCATGAATTTTGAATTGATTGGTGAGAATGAAAGAATTGTTGTGAATGTTTTCAAAATCAATCAATCGAACCGGAACATGCTGTTCATTTTTTCCAAACGGTAAATTAACTTCACCCCTGAGCCATTTTGAAAATTCTTCGTTAGCGCGTACCAAACCCACATTCCCTACTGAAAGCAGAATTGCCCTAAGCTTGCGGATGACTTCATCAGCAAATTCAGGCTGTGCCGCAATTTCAGGATTGATTCTGCATAGAGCGTTTATCAATTCTTTTTCAACGAATACATCTGTGATTTCACGTTGGAGAAGTTCGCTTTGAACATATTTCCACTTTACATCACCGTATCCAATGGATTCTTCCTTAACCATGCCGCCGTGTGCGTTGTTCAAGTTCACGCCCGTTAGATTGTGAATGATGAAATACTCGACGCTGTTTAATTCGTTGAACGTCATGGCGGCCCTCTCTTGGGTTTAACCTAAAATCTCATTTAGAAGTTTTTGCTTTAACTTCTTCAAGATTTCTTTTTGCTTGCCAAGTAATTGAAGCGACTGGCTTAACTGATTGAACACATCAACCATCTTTTCCTGTGTCTTAATATCAGGAATAGAGAGTTGAAAACCTGCTAAATCTCTCCATTTTGTTCTTGGTGAAAGTGACCCTGCGGAAGTAGTGACAGCATGTTTCATAAAGGAATCCGATGAAACATAAAAAGGTAAAAGTTCGGTTAGGATTTTTTCTTTTATTGCTCTGAATACCAAAATATCACTTGAACAGACACCATCAAAATCGGTAATGGCAACTTTCTTTAGATAGGCTCGGCGTTTGCCAAAAAGTACATCGCCTTTAGCGAATCGCTTTGTAAAAGTTGTGCCATTTTCGATGTTGCCAAATCCCTGTAAAGAAAAATTCTCTGGCTCGATATTTTCTAACCCGATAAAACGGGTCAAGCCGTTTTCTAATGGAGTTCTATCATGTTCTTCAACGCATTCAACAACATCACTAAATAAAAACGGTTTGCAAACTTTCTTTGAGAGCAAATTGCCAAATATAGGCGGGTCGCTTACTAAACCATTGCTCAATGTCTTTTGCAGTGATCTTAGATTTATTTCTTGTGCTTCAACCTGAATGATGCTTTGCTCGACACTTTGAAAGAATCCCACAAGACGTGCCTGTTCGTCGGGAGGTGGGACGGGAATTTCGTAAGATTCTACGAACTGCTTTAACAATCTTCTTCTACCAGTTGTTCCAACTAAACTGTATTGACCATCATTCAAAAACTTATCGCTTGAAATGACATGGTAAATTAAATCAGGTAATATCTTTCCGTTGCTTCTCAATACATAAAATTCAGTTGAGCCAAAACCGATTCCGTTTTCTAAATTCAATGCGATACCACTCTTGCCGTTTTCAAAGCATGGCGTCATTTTGGCAAGTAGGACATCTTCATTTTTGAAGTAACTATAACCGCCTTTTGTAACCTCACTAATTTTTTTAGTTTCCTTCGGTGTGAACTCTCTGACATGCTCGCCTAGGTCAGCCATCATTCCGAAAGATACATCTAAGTTTATATCAATTCCATTTAATTCTTTTCTTGAAGGGTCAATCAAACACAAGTCGCTTAACTTCATTGTTTCCCAAGAAGTCTTTTTAGCGAAAATGTCCGCTTGTCTTGATGCTGTTATCATTTCTCAATCCCTAAATTTTCAAGTTGTTTAAACAGATTTTCCATTGAAGCGTTAATTGCTTCCTGTGTTTGCTTAATTTCCATCAATGTATCCTTCATGGATTCTTGTTGAGATTCGTTTGCAATTTTTACATATAGCGGAATACTCAGGTTTCCATTTTTTTCGAGAGTCTGTGAATTGGTTACAACCTTTGCGAAGCCGTCTATATCTTTGAATGAATGATAGGCATTGGCTATTTTCTTGATGTGGTCTTTTCCTAGCCATGCACTACTTCTTTCTAAATGCAATTCATTTACTGCATTAATGAAAATAATCTTTCCTTTACGTTCTTTTGGCTTTTTCATGCGGCAGACGAGTAAGCAACTTTCCATACTGCTGTTGTAAAATAAATTTGCTCCCAAGCCAATTACAGCATCCACATAATCGCCTTCAATCATCTTCTTGCGAATGTCGCTTTCGGCATCGCGGAACAACACACCATGAGGCCACAACACTACACTTCTGCCTGCTTTAGGATTCAAGCTGGTCATAATATGTTGCTGAAAAGCGTAGTCCGCAGTTCCTTGCGGCGGTGTACCCCAAATATTTCTGCCAAAAGGGTCATTTTTCCATTTAGTTTGATTCCAACGTTTGACGCTGTATGGCGGGTTTGCCATAACTACATCAAACTTTTTTAGTTCGTCATTTTCAAGGATTTGCGGATTATCCAGTGTATCGCCTTGTACAATCAAGAATTCGTCTACATTATGCATGAACATATTGATACGGGCAATCGCTGAGGTAATAAGATTCAATTCTTGCCCGTACAGTTTGAGTGTGCGATATTCCTTGCCTTTTTCTTTGACATGCAAAGCGCTTCCAAGCAAGATACCACCGCTCCCGCATGTCGGGTCATATATACTCTCGCCAGGCTGAGGATCTGTAATTTGTGTCATCAATTTTACAACAGTGCGATTGGTATAAAACTCAGCGGCAGTATGTCCGCTGTCATCGGCAAACTTCTTGATCAGATATTCGTAACCTTCGCCCATCACATCATGTGGAACTTCGGCAATGGCCAATTTATATTTTGAAAAATGCTCGATCAAGTCCAGCATTTTCTCATCGCTCATGCGGCGTTTGTTCGTCCATTGCGCATCGCCAAAGACATCATGAAGCATTTCAAAGTTGGCTTTTTCAATTCCCCGCAATGCTTTTTGCAATGCCGCACCTACATTAGTGGTTTTCTTTCTTACATCTTCCCAATGACAGCCTTTTGGAATTTGAAAACGATGGTTTTCTTGAAATTCAGCATAGGTCAAGTCTCCGTCGCTTTCCTTCATTGCTTGTTGATATTCTTCATCCCACAAATCGCTAATACGTTTGAAAAATAACAAAGGGAAGATATATTGCTTGAAATCGGCCGCGTCAATTAGTCCGCGCAGGATATTGGCGGCTCCCCAGAGATAGGCTTCGAGTTCTTTGGTGTTCATCGGTGATAGGTTTCCAGTGGTTCCATTGAATTTTGAATAATGTGAAAATTATAACCTTGATAAGTAGAGTTCATATCTTGTAAACCTGTTACCTAATCCATGATCACCGCCTTGAATTATCGATGCGGATCATCGTTGACATCCTCCTCCTTTTTTGCTACACTAGAGTTGTCAGACAAATTTGGTCTAGTCGTCTTGTTGAAATGAAGCGGCTAGAAGACAAGCGACAAGAAGGCCACATGACCACTCTCCTCGTAAAGCACGCCCACCTCATTACCATGGACGACCACCAAACCGAGCTATCGGATGGTGGTCTTTTTATTCGGCGCGGCATCATCGAAAAGGTCGGGCCCACCTCCAAACTCCCCGATACCGCCGATGAAGTGCTCGACCTCACCGGTCACGTCGTCGTGCCGGGCCTCGTCAACACCCATCATCACTTCTACCAGACCCTCACGCGTGCCGTCCCTGCCGCGCAAGATGCCAATCTCTTCAACTGGCTCAAGACCCTCTACCCGATCTGGGCACGCCTCACCCCCGAAGATATTTTTATTTCGACTTCCACCGCATTGACCGAACTCGCCCTTTCGGGTTGTACCACCGCATCAGACCATCTCTACCTCTTTCCGAACGGTTCCAAACTGGACGATGAGATTGCTGCGGCCAACGAAATCGGTTTACGCCTGCATGCCTCGCGCGGCTCCATGTCCCTCGGCGAATCGCAAGGCGGACTCCCGCCCGATAGCGTGGTGGATACCGAAGAGAACATCCTCAAAGACTCACAACGTCTCATCGAACAATATCACGATGCCAAACTCGGTTCCATGGTGCAGATCGTCCTTGCGCCGTGCTCACCGTTCAGCGTCACCTCCGATTTGATGAAGCAATCTGCCAAGCTCGCGCGCGAATACGGCGTGCATCTCCACACACACCTCGCTGAGACCGAAGACGAAGAACAATTCTGCTTACAGAAATTCGGACACCGTCCCGTTGGGTACATGCAAGAAGTGGATTGGATCGGCGACGATGTCTGGTTCGCGCACGCGGTCTGGGTCAACGACGAAGAGATCAAAGTCTTCGCCAAACATAACTGCGGCGTGGCGCATTGTCCCACCTCGAATATGCGGTTGGCCTCTGGCATTGCTCCGATCAAAGAATATCGCAAGGCAGGCGTCAACGTTGGCCTCGGCGTGGATGGCTCCGCCTCCAACGATGGTTCGCACCTCCTGGCCGAAGTCCGCAACGCGATGTTGGTCTCGCGTGTGAAAGAGGGGATGACCGGTTACTCATTATCCAACGACCCCAATAGAAAGTTAATGACGGCACGTGAAGCTCTCCACCTCGGCACACGCGGTGGGGCGGCGGTGCTTGGACGTAACGACATCGGCTCGCTCGAACCCGGCAAATGCGCCGACTTCTTTGCCGTGAACTTAAACCGCATCGAATTTAGCGGCATGCATGACCCCGTCTCTGCCATCGTGTTCGGACAAAGCGTCCGCGTGGATTATACGGTTGTGGGAGGCAAATTCATCGTTAAAGAAGGACGCGCTGTCACAGTCGATGAAAGAAAACTGATCGAGAAACATAATCAAGCCGCGAAGAGGCTGTTATCTGCATGAAGTCTGAAATGGATTATTCACGCTTCGACTTCGCTCTTTTTCAATAGGATTTCCGTCCTGAGCGGAGGGTTGAGCGGTTGATGCGAAACCCGAAGTCGAAGGACGCTCCGCTCAGCGCGGAATACACTTATTTACCACTTGAAAGGAAAGAATACCTGATGTACATCAAAAACTATCGTGAACTGACCGTGGAACAAACTGGCGTGGAAGGCCTGACCGCTCGTTGGGCGATCACTGCGTCACAGGGGGCTGTGAACTTCTCCATGCGCTTGTTGGAGTTGGCCCCCTTGAAATCCACACCCATGCATCATCACGAATCAGAACACGAGATCTTCGTATTGGTCGGCCGCGGCGAGGTGGTGACAGAGGAAGGCTCCCACCCGATCCGTGAAGGTTCGGTGATCTATATCCAACCGAATGAGACCCATTGCTTCAATAACACCGGCGCCGATATTCTGCGCTTTATCGATGCGGTCATGTATCCCTCGAAGAAAAACAAATAACCTGCTGAAATGCTTGAGCTTCTTTTCTCGATCTTTCTCGGTTGGCCCATCATCCTTGTCACGGTGATCCTGGCGGGTGTTGGCCTGTTTAGGCGTGATTATCGTTTGCTGGTTACGGCGGCCGTGCTGTCGCTCCCTTTTTCGTGGCTGTTAAGCGGATTCCCGATCGTGCGTTCGCCTGTCTTTTTACTGCCGCTGTTTCCCTTTGCCTCTGGGTTCGCCATGTATCGTGGGCGTGAAATGATCTCGTGGTTGCTGGCCGTCCCATTTTTCTTGGGGGTTCTGTTGCTGTACTATGTAGCATCGGCTTGACGGATCGCAATGCAAAGCAAGTTGATCATTTTCTCGGGTTTGCCCGGCACGGGCAAGTCCACGTTGGCCGAACGCCTTGCACGTACACTGCGTTTTCCGCTCTTGTGCATTGACGATGTCATCGGCGAAGTGCCGGAGAACGCAGGCATCCCGTTCTGGGACGCGAAAGTATCCATTCTGCTCGACCTGATCGAGGCCCAACTCAAATTGGGCCTCAGTGTCATCGCCGAGTCGGTTTTTATGAACACAGACCGCCATCACGCACAGGAACTGGCTCGCAAATATCAAGCGCAGTTCTTGCCGATCTATGTATATGTGTCTGATGAAGCGGTGTGGCAGGAACGAGTCACGACCCGCTTCCATCAAACGAACGACCGGCATGTGGCCAATTGGGAGCGCATTCAACATCAACGTGAACGCTTCCGCACTTGGGAACCTGACACGGCATTGTTCATTGACTCGGTCCATGCACCGGATCAAAACTTTCAAGTAGTTCTTGATTTTGTCTCAAACGAAAATGTGACCTTGAAGCCCATCTCAGAAATTCCACTGATCGATGGCAGATATCACGGTTAGCATTTCAAATATTTTTTCTGGAGGACGAATGGCCAATTTCCCTTTTCAACGTTTGCAAGCCGACCTGGCTGAATTGATCGCAAAGACCCCTGCGGGTGAACGTCTTACATCGGAGCCTGAACTGGCAAAGAAGATGGGCGTTTCCCGTGCCACGTTGCGCGAGGCCATGCGTACCTTTGAAACGCAAGGTCTCATCCGCCGCCGTCAGGGCTCAGGCACATACGTGGTGGGGAAGGTCCCTGTCATTGATGCCGGGCTCGAAGTGTTGGAAAGCCTCGACACCATGGCGCACCGCATGAACTTGGAAATCTCGATCGGCGGCCTCCAGATCGAGCAAGTGGAAGCAGATGAAGATAGCGCCAAGCATCTCAATGTTCGTGTGAATACGCGCCTCACTCGTGTGCAACGTGTCATCAGTGCCGAAGGACGCCCGGTCGCATATCTTGTGGATGTGCTTCCATATGACGTGCTCAAGACTGGCGATATGCCTGCATCGTTCACCGGCTCTGTCCTCGACTTTATGCTGGCTCGCGGCGATAAGTTGGTCTCCTCCCGGGCCGCCATCAGCGCAACCAACGCCACAGCCGAAGTTGCCAAAGCCCTCGAGATCCAACGCGGCGATGTCTTGCTTCAATTCTCCTCCCAGATCTATGCCCAGGGCGGCGCTGTAGTGGATTACACCTTCAGCTACTTCATCCCCGGCTACTTCAACTTCCATGTAGTGAGGAAGATCGGGAATTAGCTTTTTTGCCATAGGTATTTGCCACAGAGAGTTTGAGTTTTGGTTGAGTGACGGCTGTGGTGATTGCTTTAGGTATGTTCGATTTATGGCATGAGGAATAAATGACCATTGAAAGCCTCAGCCTTGCTAACCACGGAGCCACAGAGTCACGGAGATTCTAAATAGTTTTCTCAGTGTTTCCGTGTCTTCGTGGTTCAATAAAATTTTCATTTTCTAAAACTCAGTGTTCCCTGTAGCTAAGAAGAAAACTCAAAACGCTCAGTGAACTCAGTGGTAACTTCAAGGAGTCATTATGACAAACAAACTAACTGAAATACAAAAACGAGTAAATGCTTCACGTGAAGAGATCATTCAATTCATGCTCGAGATCTGCGAGATCCCCAGTATGGATTCAAAGATCGGCCCCGTTGGGGAGCGCATTCAGGCTGAGATGAAAAAGCTCGGCTTCGACGAAGTCCGCTTTGACAAGATGGGTAACACGGTTGGTCGTATCGGCAATGGTCCACGTACCATCGTCTACGATTCACACATTGACACCGTCGGTGTGGGTGACCCCGCCTCATGGGGTTGGGATCCGTTCAAAGGCAAGATCGAAGACGGCGTTCTCTATGCGCGCGGCGCCTGTGATGAAAAAGGCTCCACGCCCGGCATGATCTACGGCCTCGCCATGGCGCGTGACCTCGGTCTGCTCGATGGCTGGACGGCCTACTACTTTGGCAACATGGAAGAATGGTGTGATGGCATCGCTCCCAACACCTTCGTCGAAGTAGACCCCGGCATCAAGCCTGATTTCGTCGTCATCGGTGAACCCACCAAGATGCTCACGTATCGTGGTCACAAAGGCCGCCTTGAGATGAAGATCACCTCGAAGGGTAAGTCTGCGCATGCCGCGTCGAATCACCTCGGTGATAACGCCATCTACAAACTGCTTCCCGTCATTGCGGGCATCCGCGATCTCGAACCACAACTCGGCGACCATCCGTTCCTCGGTCATGGCAAGATCACGGTCAGCGATATGCACGTCAAGACCCCGTCCATCAACGCCGTGCCCGATGAAGCGGTCATCTTCATTGATCGCAGAATGACCTTTGGTGAAACGAAGGAACAGGTTCGAGCGCAGGTCGAAGCGTTGATTCCCACAGAGTACAAAGACAGCGTCAAACTCGAAGAACTCTTTTACGACGAACCGTCCTATACAGGATTTGTTTTCCCCGTTGATAAATATTTCCCTGCTTGGGCATTGGATGAAGATCACGCTCTCGTCCGTGCGGGACAGTTGGCTCGTGAACAAATTGGTTTGCCCTCCGCCCCCAGCGGCAAGTGGAACTTCTCCACGAACGGTATTTACTGGGCGGGCAAAGCAGGCATTCCTTCTATCGGCTTTGGCCCCGGCGATGAAGAGACCGCGCACACCGTGAACGATTCGGTTTCGCTCGAAGATATGGTGAAAGCGACAGAGTTCTACGCGATCTTGCCGTCGTTGATAGCGTAGGGGCGAGGTCATTTCGCCCTTGTAACCTTCCAACACGAGATTGGGCGGGGAGACCCCGCCCCTACATAAACAAAACATGAAAACCATCGAGATCCGCCGCCATTCCATCCGTTCTAAACCTGGTGAGCATCTGAATCAATCAGGTGTGACCCTTGCGCGTTTGGTGGGGGAGAACCTTGGCCCATTCGACCGCGTGATCACATCCACGTTACCGCGTGCCTTCGAAACCGCCATTGCGATGGGCTTTGCTGTGAGCGAACAAAATGAATTGATGAGTTCCTACGGTAATGCTGTGGAATATGAAGCGCCGTGGCCTTTATCGTTTGCAGGATATGCAGAAGCTGTGAGTAAGAACGGAGCCGCCGCACATTACGCGAATCAATTGGTTGCGATCTATACCAAACTCGCCAACTACCTTGCCGATGGTCGCGCTGCGTTGGTGATCAATCATGGCGGTGTAGCAGAGTTGGGTGCAGTGGCCTGTTTACCAAAAGCCGACCATATGTCATGGGGCTCACACCTCGAACCTTGCGAAGGCATCCGTCTGTTTTGGGAAGATGGCAAGTTTGTGGATGGAGAGATATTGAGGTTGTCTATGTAGTCGTCTTGTCTGCTTGTCCACTAGTCGGCTAGTCTACTTGTTGGACGAAGCAGTGCAAGATGATCGAAGTCATATGGCGACCATTAAGAACTTTGAAGAGTTAACGTCATGGCAAAAGGCAAGAGAATTAGCAGGTTATGTATATGAGTTAACCCGTCGAGATAAATTCTCTCGAGACTTTGGTTTACGAGACCAAATTCAACGTGTGGCAAGTTCTGTAATGCATAATATCGCTGAAGGCTTTGAATCAGGCTCTGACCCCGAATTTGTTCGGTTCTTGAAAATAGCCCATCGCTCTGCAGGAGAAGTGCAGTCACAACTTTACCTGGCTTTGGATGTTGACTATATAACGGAAGAAGAACGTCTAAAGGCTTATGAACTTGCGACAGAGGTGAAGCCCCTTATTAATGGGATGATGACCTACCTGAGAAAATCAGACTAGTCGCTCTCTGGGTGACTAGAAGACTAAATAACAAGAAGACTAGGAGACTAAACTTATGCAAACAAATTTTCGTGGACGTGACTTTATTGGTGACCTGGATTTCACCAAAGAGGAAGTCGAAACTGTTCTGGAGGTAGCCTGGGATTTGAAGCGCAAGCGCGCCCTCGGTGAACCGCATCCGTACCTGCGTGATAAGGTGCTGGCGATGTTGTTCTTCTTCTCCTCCACCCGCACACGCGGATCGTTCGAAGCAGGCATGGCCCAACTCGGTGGTCATGGCGCATTTATTGATAGCGATACCACTCAGATCTCACACGGTGACACGCCGATTGAGATCGGCGAGATCTATGGCCGCTATTTTGATGGCATCGCCATCCGTCACTGTGACTATGGCGACGGCAACAAATATCTGAACGATGTCGCCAGATCCAGCCGCGCGCCGGTCTTGAACATGCAATGTGATATCTATCATCCTTTCCAGTGCCTCGCAGATTTGATGACCATCATGGAGAAGAAGGGTAAAGACCTCCGCAAGAAGAAGATCGTTGTCTCGTGGGCGTATGCCGCTTCCTATCTCAAACCGATCTCTGTTCCGCAATCACTCATTCTTCAAATGCCTCGCTTTGGCATGGATGTGACTCTTGCCTACCCGCCCGAATTCCCATTGATGCCCGATATCGTTGAACAGGCAAAGGAACAGGCCAAGATCGCAGGCACGAACTTTGAGATCATCGATAGCAAAGACGGCATGACCGAAGCCTGCAAAGATGCCGACGTGATCTATGCCAAGTCCTGGGGTCCGTTGTTGACAACGACCGATAAGGCCGAAGGCAAGAAACTTCAGGATATGTACAAGAACTGGATCATGGACGATACGAAACTCAAGGTTGCCAAAGAAGGCGCCATTTACATGCATCCCCTCCCTGCTGACCGTGATGTCGAAGTGACCAGCAAGGTATTGGACGGCCCGCAATCCGTTGTGTTCGATGAAGCCGAGAACCGCCTCCACGCGCAGAAAGCTGTGATGGCGTTGACGATGAGTTAGCCCGTTAGTTGGCTGGTCCACTAGTCTTCTGGTCATAACGAGGAGATTGGTGGGCTAGAAGGCCAGTAGTCTAGGAGACTAGTAAACTAGGAGACGAGATGACTAATAAGCTTGCAGTAATCGCCATTGGCGGCAACTCACTGATCAAGGACGAGAAACATAAGACCGTCGAAGATCAATATCTGGCCGCTAAAGAGAGCACATATCACATTGCCGACATGATCGAACAAGGCTGGGATGTGGCGATCGGCCATGGGAACGGTCCGCAGGTTGGGTTTATTCTGAGACGTTCCGAGATCGCCGCAAAAGCGGAAGGGATGCACGAGATCCCGCTCGATGTTTGTGGCGCGGATAGTCAGGGTGCCATTGGGTACGCTTTACAGCAAAACCTACAGAACGAACTGTATCAGCGCGGCATCAAGAAAAAAGTAGTGACTGTCATCACTCAGGTACTGGTGGATCAGAAGGACCCTGCTTTCCAAAAACCGTCCAAGCCCATTGGCAGTTTTATGGATGCAGACGAGGCCAAACGCCGTCAGGAGGAGCAGGGATGGTCAGTTGTCGAGGATGCAGGCCGCGGGTGGAGAAGAGTCGTCCCGTCGCCGTTGCCCGGTGAGATCGTTGAGTTGGAAACTGTCGAAACATTGCTCGAGCGTGGCATCATCACCATCACGGTGGGCGGTGGCGGTATTCCTGTCATTGACCCTGGTGACGGTAACTATAAGGGTGTTGCGGCAGTCATTGATAAGGACTATGCCTCAAGCCTGCTCGCGCAAAAAATAAAAGCCGAGTTGTTTGTCATCTCGACCGCTGTGGAAAAGGTCGCGCTCAACTTTGGCAAGCCTGATGAAAAGTGGCTCGATAAGATCACACTCGCTGAAGCCAAAGCATATCTTGCCGAAGGCACACATTTTGCTAAAGGTTCGATGGCACCCAAGATCCAAGCCATTATCTGGTATCTGGAGAATGGTGGCAAACAGGCGCTCATTACCAATCCTGAAAATATCGGCCGCGCACTTAAAGGCGAAACCGGTACGTGGATCGTGAAGTAGTCGAACAAAGCGTTGAGTAGTTTGATCGTTGGGTGGTTTCCTGAATGGGGAATCACCCAATTTTTATTTTGTCCATGAGTCCGTGATAAAGTCCGTTTACCAATCCGCGTTTATAATTGCGCCCGATGTCAACCACACCCCGTGTGCTTCTCAGCATAGATTACGAACCCTGGTTCGCCCTTTTCCGCCGTTACGATAGCATCACTGACCCGACCCAACGCCGCAACCTCGACGATGGCTTTACATTGCATGCATTGAATCCCATTCTTGAACAATTGGGAGATGCAAAGGCCAGTATCTATCTTGTAGGGGAGGTGGGAGAGTGGTATCCCGAAGTACCGCAAAGGATCGTCTCTGCCGGGCATGAACTTGGTTTGCATTGCCATGTCCATCGTTCGCTCAAGAATATGGATGAACTCGTGCAGGATGTGAAAGCCTCCTCTGCGTGGCGTAAACAATATAATGTGCGCGGCTATCGTGCTCCCATGATCGGCATTAGCGAAGCGGCTTACCCCATGCTTGCTGAAAATGGTTTTGTATACAGCAGTTCCATTTATGCACCTGCGGGTGTCTTCTTACAAAAGGCGAATGTTTGGGAGATCCCCGTCAGCACTGTGCGTTTGTTTGGCAAGAACGAGGATTACACTGCGCCGCGTGATTTCAAATTCAAATTGCTGTTCAGTGGTGAATTCCCATACGGATCGAGTTTCAGTATCGGATTGATGGAGAAGCAAGTTCTCAAACTCATCGAGCGGGATTTGAAACATGGACTGAGTCCCTCGCTCTTTTTGCATCCCTACGAATTGGCGAGTATTCCTGCCTCCGCCCGCATCACACGGGACCTGATCCTGCATCCACAACTTTTGCCTTTTCTCCGCAACAAGTCTGGGTTCCTCAAAACCATCCTGCGAAACTTCCCTGTCTCTCCGCTGGGAACGTATCTCGATGAGACCTTATCCTCGCGAGGCGTGTCCAATGCCTGAGGTGCGAGTCCGCACATTGGAGCGGATGCAGACCTCAGCTTGGAGCGAAGCGTTGGCATCATCCGCCACATTTACTGCGCTCGATGCATGGTCTGATCTTGTTGAAGAAACGTATGGGTATTCCATCCATCGTTTTGAAGCAGTGCAGGGTGACAATGTTCAAGGGTTATTGGTGTTGACGCATGTTCGCCATCCCATTTTGGGAAAGTATCTTTCCACTTCGCCGTTCGGTAGCTATGGCGGCTTTGCATATACTTCTATTGAAGCACGCGATGCCTTGATGAATGAAGCGCGCAAATTGTCGGATGAACTGGGTGTTGAGTATTGCGTGCTTCGTTTTCAAAGTGACGAAGAAGCGCCTGCTCCCTGGCTTCAGCATCCCATCTACTCTACCTATTTGATCAACCTGCCGAGCAACCCAGAGGATCTTTGGAAACGGTTTGTTTCTAAAGATCGATGGAAAATGAAACAGGCATTGACCAAGGGTTTTCAAATCCAATTTGGCCAGCTTGATCTTTTGGACGACACCTATAAAGTGATGTCCCAGAGTATGCACGAACTTGGCTCGCCATACCATTCAAAAGCTTACTTGCGAAGGATGGCAGAGAAACTTGGCGATCAATTGGAGTTTGCAATTGTCCGCGATGAAAAGGGAGTGTTGGTTGGTGCGGCTGTGGTCATCTATGATAGGGGAGTGGCATCGAACCTGCATGCCAACATTCTGCGCGATTTTCGCACCAGCTATGCGGGTGAATTTTTGTATTGGTCTCTGCTGGAACGATATTGCAAAAAGGGGATACAAGTATGTGACATGGGCCGCAGTTTGAATGGCTCTGGTAACGAAGTGTATAAGATGAAATGGAAGCCGGACAAGGTGCCTCTCGCGTATTGGTATTACATGCCGAAAGGGGGGCAGATCCCGGAGTTGAACCAGAAAAGTGCGGAGTTCCAGTTTGCCATCCGCTTGTGGAAGTTCCTTCCTTCGTTCCTTGTGCGTGCGTTGGGCCCTGCGCTGATCCGTGGGATCGTATAACGATCCAGGGCAATATATATCAAATCAACGATTGAGAGTATCATAAGTTCATGATCGATGTAGTCACTATTCATGAAGGTCTGTACGAAAAGTATTCCGCCTATGTAACCGGGAAACCCGGCGCGCGTTTTGGTCACGACCTTGAGTGGGCAATGACCTTGCGGGATACCTATGGCGCTTCCATTCAACATTTGGTCGCTTTGGAAAATGGCAACGTGGTGGGCGTGTGTCCGCTATTTTTATGTAAACCTCTTTTGGGCGGCGCGCATTATCTGACCAGTCTGTTCCCCACTTATTTTGGCCCCCTATATGATTCGCAACAAGTACTGGACGCGATTTTGGATGCTCTGATCGCCAAGGCGGCCACTGTGCAATATGCCGAGATCATCTCGCCCGTCTCCCTGCCTGAAGATAAACGCCTGCCGTATTTGGAACAACTCGATTTCACCTTCCGCCTTCCCTTGAACAACACAAAGGAGCAATTGTTCAAGAACTTCCGTCGTAACTTTAGACGTATCCTCAATGACCCAAGCGCACATGATGGTATGGAGATCGTCGTAAGTTCTGATGGCAGTCTGGTGAAAGACTTCTACAGGTTTTACTCAAGCCTCTATGCGCGCAAGCACGGATTTATCCCGCACGTCGAGAAGCTCTTCCGTAAGATTTACGTGTACTACCCTGACGAAACCGTTCGGATCTATATGGCCCGTCATAACGGCAACTATATTGGCGGTATCTTTACCTTCTGGAAATATGGTGAGATCTATTGCGGTTGGTCTGCCTTGGATCTAAGCACTACCTATTCGCCCATGCACTTTTTGATATGGCAGATCATACAGGATGGAGTTGCGCAGGGGTATCAGTGGTTCAATCACGGAGAAGCGCCCAGAGAGCATGAAAGTTTGCAGTTGTTCAAGCAAGGTTGGGGCATGGAGCCGAGTGATACGTATCGCTACTTTGTTCCCGGTCAACTCGCCAAACCGGTCGTCCGCGCCTTTGACCGCTTCTCATGGACAAAGACTGTCATTTCCCACTTGCCTGCCGGTATAACCAGCACTTTTATCTCACCGCTTATTCGATTTGTTTTGTAGGGACTCCCCGGAAAAAGGAAGCTTGTCATGGCTTTATTAGTCAAATTGTTGAACTTCAGAAATGTACAGATCGTGTTTCGGAACATCGCAAAGTATGGTTTGATCGAAACCCTTCAGCTTATTTTCTCAGACCTGTTCTTTGATTACAGATACAAAATAGAGACTATCAACACCAAGATGCTTGACGAATTGGAGATCGATTCTCCGAACAAGGCACATGGCCGTTATTATGAAGGCACAAATGCCTATCGCTTCAATAGAACCTTTTCAAAGATAAAGGTCGATGTATCCAACACTTGCATGATCGATTTTGGGAGCGGCAAAGGCAAATTGATGTTCCTGGCGGCGGAACGGGGAATCCCGAAGATCATCGGCGTTGAATTTTCGGCGGAACTGGTCGAGGTCTGCAAACGCAACGTCGCATCGTTCAAGCAACGCTCAAAAAGCAAAACGGAATTCACGGTCATTCACATGGATGCCGCCGAATACCAGATCCCTGCCGAAGCCAATCTGTTGTTCTTCTCCAATCCCTTTGATGAAGCGCTCATTGAAAAGGTCATTGAGAATATTTTACAGTCCATTCAAAGCTCTCCGCGCGAGGTCGTAGTGGCGCATCTGTTCCCACAAGGGAATATGGCCTTTGCAAACCATCCCCGTTTTCATCTTGAAACGGAAACGGAAGATGGCTTTATCTTTCGTTTGAAACCGGCTTCGTGATCGTTCATGGATAACGCCTCGTTCTTGTCCCGTGTTTGGAACTTTATTAGAAAACCTGCTGTATCGCTCGCCTTGCGCGTTGTGGTCAGCGGGTTGCTTTTGATATATCTGATAAAACTATCAGCGTTTAAAGAGATCGCGAACGCTTTCAGTCGCATTGAGCCGATCTATTTGTTGGGGATCTTCCTGCTTTACTTTTTCTCTGTCAGCTTACAGGTTGTGCGCTGGCAATATCTGTTACGGGTATGGGATGTTGAGCAACGGTTCATGGTTCTCTTCCGCAGTATTATGACCGGCCTGTTCTTCAACAACTTCCTGCCCGGTAGTTTGGGTGGAGATGCGTTTCGACTTTACTCCGGCAGACGCGATACCGGTAAAGTGGAAGCAGTCGCTGCAACTATTTTTTATGAACGTATATTGGGCTACGCTTCACTCGTAACGTTGGGCCTGATCGTGCTTTCGATCCGCTTTGACTTGGCCTCAGACTGGTTGTTCTGGTTATTGCTTGGGGGCGTGTTCTTTGCATTGATCGGCGTCATGGCTGTTTCAACTTTGCCCGCATTTGGCAAGTGGGCTGAGAACTTGGTGGGGCATTTTCGCTTCGCCGAAAGACTGCGTTTGAAAGATTGGGTACATAGTTTCCGCTTCAAGGTCAATCACCCCGGTATGCTGGCAGGCGTATTTCTTTTGTCGTTCATCATACAACTCGCGGACATCCTCATTTTTCGGCTTGTGGCCGCGTCCATACAATTGCCGGTCAAGTTAACCGACCTGCTCCTTTTCGTGCCGTTACTGTATCTGGCGATCCTGTTGCCGTTGTCATTCAATGGCATCGGTATCCGTGAAAGCATATTTGTGATCTTCGCATCGACATGGGGTATCAGTTCCGCGGATGCGGTTGCGTTCTCGTTGACTGTCTTCACTTTGAACCTGGCTGGTAGCCTTGTTGGCGGGATCTTCTACTGGTCCGACCGCCCAACTCGAAAGGACGACGATATGAACAAATCCGGGATTTCGGGATAAGATATACCCACTTATGAAGAACATACTCAAGAAATTCAACACCCTCTCATCACAACCCTTCACAATTCCTCTTGCATTATTCATCGTAACCATCCTCGCCTACGGACTATCTTTCTGGCGCTTAGGCTTCTATTGGGACGACCAGCCCATCTCATGGATTCGTTACCAGTTGGGCATGGAAGCCACCACAAAATATTTTTCCGATTCGCGCCCTGTGTGGGCCTTGCTGTATCAGTTGAGTGGTTTTCTCCTTCCGAATCAACCTGCCTACTGGCAGGTATTTGCCATGGTTTGGCGCTGGGCAGGTGTGTATGCCTTCTGGCTGGTGTTGGTGCGGTTGTTCCCACGCCGTAAAGATATTGCTTTCTTTATGGCGTTGTTGGTTCTGGTCTACCCCGGCTTCAACCAGCAGTGGGTGAGTTATGTGTATTCGCACTTCTTTATCGTTCTATTTTTCCTGTTGATCTCATGGCACCTGATGCTTCGTGGCAAGACCATCCCTGCGATGATTTTTTCGGCTTTGCACCTTGTCATGTTCGAATACTTTTTCCTGCTCGAGTTCCTGCGCCCGGTCATTATCTTCATGTCCCTGCGCGAAGAACCGATGACAAACCGCGAACGCTATATCAAGACATTCAAAATATGGCTCCCCTATATCGGCTCAATTGCTTTTGCCGTGTTGTATCGCTCTCTGGTGTACAGTCATCCGGGCTTTGGGTACAGCCTTACGGAAGAACTTGTCCGCGCGCCTATTGAAACCTTTACCCAGCTTTTGAGCCATGTTTTCTCCAGCTTGTGGGTTGCCGCAGTTGGTGCCTGGATACAGGTCTTTCAATTCCCGAACACTGTTGTCAATGGATTACGCACGACCGTCTTATATGTCGTGGTCGTACTGGTTGTCGGCGTGTTCCTCTTTATTATGAATCGTGCAGATGATGAAAAAAGAATAAATACCAAAAGCGACCCATGGTGGTTGCTTGGTTTGGGCCTATTCCTCTTGTTGCTTGGTGGCGTTCCCTACTGGGCGACGAATTTACCGGTGACCCTTGGCTTCCCCGCAAACCGTGCGCTGTTATCGTTCATGTTTGGCGCATGTTTCCTCCTGCTCGGGTTGCTCGAACTTCTTCCTGTCCGCATCAAATATCCTGTTGTCATTTTGTTTGTCGCGCTTTCAGTGGGCCGTCAATTTTTGTGGTCGGTGGAGTATTTGCGTGATTGGCAGAACCAAAAGAATTTATTCTGGCAACTCTCGTGGCGTGCGCCGGGTCTTAAGCCCGATACACTGTTACTTATGAATGAAGAGCTGTTATTCAGCGCTGATAACTCGATCAGTGCGCCACTCAACTGGATCTACAAGACCAGCCCAACCAGCGACATGGATTATTTTATCGCCTACCCGACCAACCGCCTCGGAAACTCGCTGTCTGCCCTGGAAAAGAACATCCCTATTTCTTATGACTTTCTTGCAGGCACTTTTAAGGGGAATACATCGGACGCCCTCGCGTTTTATTATGACCCTCCCTCCTGCCTGCGCCTTCTTGAACCTGATCTGGACTCAAAGAACCGCTTCATTCTGGATGAAAGCCTGATGCGTGAAGCCTCAGCCTTATCCAACACGGACAGGATCATCGCAGAGCAACAGGCTGTCATGCCTGCCATCTATGGGCCCGAGCCAGAGCACGGTTGGTGTTATTACTTTGAAAAGGCAGACCTCGCCCGTCAATTTGATCACTGGGATGAAGTAGCAAAACTTGGTGACCAAGCCTTCAAGCTGGATGACTTCCCGAACAACCCTGTGGAACGATTCGTTTTCATCGAAGGGTATGCTCATACCGGCGATTGGGATCAAGCCATTCAATTGTCGAAAGTGTCATATAAAGTTTCGAAGGAGTATGTGGGGCCACTTCTTTGTCAGCTTTGGAAACGTATCGAAGCAGAGACAGCCGAAGGTCCAGGAAGAGCCGATGCTTTGTCGCAGGCACAAAGCATGTTCATATGTAATCGGTAAATCATGCATATGGGTACTTGTATGTATGGTAAATTTGTCTTTAAAATACGAACGCGTATATTTTGTGTCAGTTTGTTGTTTCTTCGTATAGCAGAAATATAACTGAAGTTGAAAGGAGGCTTCTGTTTAGAAAAAACACCTGCCTATATTGTTCAAGAAAATCACCATATATACCTACTAATCAAATGAGGAGAAGAAATGCGTAAGTCACTTTTGTCTGTTTTTACCTTGCTGATGGTCCTTTCGATGGTTCTTTCAGCTTGTGGAGCTCCCGCCACGGAAGCACCGGCCGCTGCTACTGAAGCCCCCGCTGTTACCGAAGCTCCTGCCACGGAAGCGCCCGCTGCCGCTACCGAAGCCCCCGCCGCTACTGAAGCTCCGGCCGCCGGATTGCAGATCCCTGACATTGAAGAAGGCAAGTTCAATGTTGCGATGGTTTTGATCGGACCCCATGATGATGGCGGTTGGTCACAGGCCCACTATGAAGGCTTGCTGTATGTTGAGAAGAATGTGCCCGATACCCATGTGGCCTATATTGAACTCGTGCCCGAAGGTGCGGACTCAGAGCAGGTATTCCGCTCATTGGCCCGCAAGGGATTTGACTTGATCCTTGGCACATCGTTCGGTTATATGGACCCGATGGAAGTTGTTGCTGGTGAATTCCCGGATACGATGTTCATTCACCTCACCGGTATCAAATCCAACGAGACCAACTTTGGTAACTTGATGGGCGCGATGGAAGATATGAAGTACCTGGCCGGTATGTTGGCTGGTGCACGCGCCAAGGCCGATGGTCAGACCAAGCTTGGTTATATGGCCACCTTCCCGATCCCGGAAGAAATTCGTCTTGGTAACGCCATTGCTTTGGGTATGAAGAAGACCTGCCCCGAATGTACGATGGATGTGCGCTGGATCAATACCTGGCACGATCCTGTGATCGAAAAGGAAGCGGCCGCCTCATTGTTTGACGCTGGTGCGTATGTCGTCTTCACTGGTGCAGATACCCCGGCTGTTGCCGATGTCGCTCAGGAAAAAGGCAAATACGGCGTGACCTATGACTGGTACGGTTCTTGCAAGGTCGAGCGCTGTCTCACCGCTCCGTATTGGGTTTGGGGTCCTGTTTACGCCAAGGTCGCGCAAGCTACCAAAGACGGCACCTATAAGCCCGGTTGGGAATATTTCGATGCCGATACCGGCGCTCTTGGCTTGTTCGGCTTCATGGAAGGACAGGAACTTCAACCTGGTGTTGCTGATCTCGATCCCGCTGTAGTTCAAGAAGTGCGTGATATTCTTGCCAAGATGCAGGCTGGTGAATTTGATCGCTTCGATGTGTTCACCGGCCCGATCAATGACAACAAGGGCAATGTGGTTCTGCCAGAAGGCCAGAGCCTCCAACAGGGTGACCTGGATACATTCCCTGAATACGGTCTGCCGTGTTCGGTTCCCGTTTGTATGAAGTGGTGGGCTGAAGGCATTACTGCTGAACTGCCACAATAAAAGATAGTTCGTTGAATGGGGCAGGGCCGTGAGGTTCTGCCCCATTTTTGTATAATATTGAAAATGCTTATCCGCTAATCTTTGCCCATCTACAGTACCTGAGGAGATTGGCGAAGATTAGCGTAGATGAGTAGAAAAATGCAGGAGGTATACCTTGACCGAATCAACACCCTCCAATTTGATCGTGGAAATGAAAGGCATTGTCAAACGCTTTCCCGGCGTGCTTGCCAATGACCATGTCGATTTTGAGTTACGTGCCGGGGAGATCCATGCCTTGTTGGGGGAGAACGGCGCAGGCAAAAGCACATTGATGAATGTGCTGGCTGGTTTATATAAGCAGGATTCAGGTATTATCAAAGTAAAAGGCAAGGTGTTGGAGTTTTCCTCTCCACGGGATGCCATTAATGCGGGGGTTGGCATGGTGCATCAACATTTCATGCTTGTCCCCTCCCAAACGGTGACCGAGAATATTTTGCTTGGTCTCGATGAACCACGTTTCTTTATGCGTTTGAACGAGTACGATAAAAAGATCGCGGACCTTGGCGATCAATTTGGACTTAAAGTTGACCCGCGCGCGAAGATCTGGCAACTGTCTGTGGGTGAGCAACAGCGCGTGGAGTTGTTGAAGATGTTGTATCGCGGCGCTGATGTGTTGATCATGGATGAGCCGACAGCCGTTCTTGCGCCGACAGAGATCGATGGATTATTTGAAACATTACGCGCGATGACGGCGCAGGGCAAGTCCGTTATTTTTATCAGTCATAAATTGCAAGAGGTGACAGCCATTGCTGACCGTGTCAGCGTATTGCGGCGCGGAGTAGCGACGGCTTCGGGTATCCCTGCCAAGGGCGTGACGAAACAGCAATTGGCGAGCATGATGGTTGGGCGGGATGTAGTTCTGTTCGTAGATAAAAAGCCCAAAGAACCGGGGAATGTGATATTGGATGTACAGAATGTATTTGCCGAGAACGATAAGGGATTGCCCTCCTTGCGTGGGCTTTCTCTCAATGTCCGTGAAGGGGAGATCGTGGGTATTGCCGGTGTAGCGGGGAATGGCCAGATCGAGTTATCTCAGGTTATCACGGGAATGCGTAAATGCACGCAAGGCGATGTGATATTGAATGGCAATAAGGTCAGCAATCGTGATACGTTGTATGGCATTCAAAACGGCATGTCCTATGTTCCTGAAGACCGCACGCATGTTGGCAGTTCGCCCAACTTGAGCGTAACAGATAACGTCATCATGAAGAATTATCGCAAGTCGCCGATCTCGAAAGGCTCCATGTTGGATATGAGCGCGGCTACGAAATTTGCGAAAGAACTCAAAGAAGCTTATGACATCATCGTGCCCACAGTGAATACACCTGTGCGACTTCTTTCGGGCGGAAATTTACAACGTGTGATCCTTGCGCGTGAAATTTCAGGACATCCCAACTTTATGGTTGCGGTTCAACCTACCCGTGGGCTGGATGTCGGCGCGATTGAAGGTGTCCAACGCCTATTGTTGACACAGCGCGAAGCGGGCGCCGGGGTGTTGCTTATTTCGGAAGAGTTGGAAGAGTTGCTGGCTTTGAGTGACCGTATCTATATTGTTTATGAAGGAAAGATCATGGGTGAGGTCAAGGTCGATTCCGCTGAACCAGACCAAAGCCTGATCGAGGCGATTGGTCAAATGATGACCGGTACACCGTTGGAACAAATCCATAAAGAGGGAGTTTAGTCGCATGGCTGAATCCACTTTGATAAAGAAACGTTTTCCCTGGCGGCTCAAATTGGAGCCGAGGCTGGATGAACCCTCCACGCTACTTTCACTGTTGGTGACGTTGGGTGCGATGGTCGTTGCGTTGGCATTGGGTGGGGTGGTCATTGCGGCTGTGGGAGGAAATCCGTTTGTTTCGTATGCGTATATTGCCAAGGCTTCGTTCGGCGACGCTGGCGTTTTATCGGATACGATCGTGAAGGCTACACCGATCATTCTGACAGCATTGGCATGTTCGATCGCGTTCCGCATGAAACTGTGGAACATCGGCGCCGAGGGACAATTCATCATGGGTGCCTGGGGTGCGAGTGCAGTGGTGTTGGCGCCTTTGGTCTCTGCTGAAGCTTCACGCTGGTTGTTCATCCCTGTGATGGCGTTGGCGGGTATGAGTATGGGCGCGGCATGGGGATTTATCCCCGGCTACCTCAAGGCAAAGTTCAATGTGAATGAGATCATCAGTTCGCTGATGTTGAATTACATTGCTGTATCGTGGGTGAACTTTTGGATCTTCGGCGTATGGAGTGAAGGTGGTTTTCAGATGAGCCCGAAGTTCCCGGTGGGAGCTTCGCTTCCGAGACTTTCAGAATATGCCAAGACCATTCCTGCATTTCGAGGCCTCACCACTCATGCAGGTCTGTTATTTGGAATTGTTGCGGCGATCATTTTGTGGTTCATCGTATTTCGAAGTCGTTGGGGATATGAGATCCGTTTGATCGGTGATAACCCGCAAGCCGCGAAGTATGCAGGTGTAAACATTATACGGAACACGATCTTTGTGATGGCGCTTTCTGGTGCATTGGCGGGCCTCGGTGGGATGAGCGAAGTGGCGGGTGTGGTGCGTCGCTTGCAGACTTCTCCCATTGCGGCAGGATATGGCTTTACAGGGATCATCGTTGCGTGGCTGGCAAAATTAAATCCGCTGGTGATCATTATCGTTTCAATCCTGTTCGGCGCTTTGATCCTGGCGGGGCGTGAAATTCAACCCTCGGGCATTCCAAAAATGATCCAGGGGATCATCCTTGTCTGTCTCATTGCGAGCGATTTCCTTTTGCGTTATCGCCTGCGAATCACACGAGGGGAGGAATAATATGGATCCTATTATCATTCTTCAGGCTGGTGTTGCCAGCGGGACAGTTCTGCTCTTTGCCACATTGGGCGAAGTGTTGGCAGAACGTTCGGGTGTTTTGAACCTCGGTGTGGAAGGCATGATGCTCATTGGCGCCATGACCGGTTTTAGCGTGACCATTGCCACGGGTAATCCGTGGTTGGGTGTGTTGGCGGCGATGCTGGCCGCTGGCCTCGTCAGTCAGATCCACGCTTTCATTACCATTACCCTGCAAGCCGATCAGGTTGTCAGCGGGTTGGCGCTCACTTTTGTGGGCACAGGCATCAGTCTGGTTTTAGGCGAGGGCTTGAGCAAGGCAGGTACAGTTTCACTCATGCCCAATTTTTCAATCCCGTTACTTTCTGCGATCCCCATACTCGGCCCCATCTTTTTCACGAATCAAAGTGTGTTGGTTTACATTGGGTACTTAATGGTTCCGTTGGCGTGGTATTACATCAACCGCACGCGCCCGGGCCTTCATCTACGTGCGGTGGGTGAGTATCCCTCTGCGGCGGATGCGCTCGGTATCAACGTGTTCCGTCTACGTTATGCGTATGTGTTCGTCGGTGGTATGTTGGCTGGGCTCGGTGGCGCCACTATCAGTCTTGCGGTTGCGCCCGGTTGGTTCAGTGAATTGACCACAGGTGGGCAGGGCTGGATCGCAGTCGGCCTCGTGATCTTCGCGCAATGGGACCCAATCCGTGCCGCGGTCGGTTCCTATGCCTTTGGCGCACTTCGCCGTCTTATCCTCGATATTCAGGGGCCGCTTGTATTATTCGGTTTTAAGAATCCGTTTTACTACAATTCGTCTCTTGGCTTCTTCTTGCAGATGCTTCCGTATGCGTTCACGGTCATTGTGTTGGTGATCGGTTCGCGCGAAGCCATCCGTAAACGACTCGGTGCACCTGCCGCATTGGGCAATCCATACATCCGTGGTGAACGTGGAAAGTAGCTGTGGTCGTTCATGAAGAAAATATTTCAAGGAGATTGGTTTTCGCAACTGATTGATGGTCTTTTGCCGGTCTTTGCCACATTGCTGGCATTATTGGTCGGCGCTGTCTTTTTGTTGATGTTACGCGTGAATCCATTGGAAGCCTATGCGGCACTTTGGGATGGCGCGTTTGGCAGTACGAATGCGTTGGCTGAGACCTTGGTCAAGGCCACACCGCTTCTGTTGGTAAGTTTGGGGATCTGTATTTCCTTCCGTGGCGATATGATCAATATCGGTGGCGAAGGGCAGATGATCGTAGGCGCACTCCTCGCCACATGGCTCGGCCTGACGTTCACGAATTTGCCGGGGTGGTTGGTGATCGTCATGGCGATGGTGGCGGGATTCATTGGCGGCGCGATCTGGGGAGGTATCCCCGGTTTATTGAAAGCATATTTCAGGGTGAATGAAATTCTCAGCACTGTAATGATGAATGCTATTGCAGTGCAGTTGATGAACTTCCTATTGCGTGATTTGCTGATCGATCCGTCGCAAGCTAAATTGGCTTCCAAGATTCCACAAACAGCCAGATTGGCAGAGATCTTTCGCCTACCGCGTTTGGCTCCAACAAGATTACACCTTGGTGCATTGATCGCTGTCCTTCTCGCCATTCTGGTCTATATTCTGCTTTGGCGCACAACGCTTGGATATCGCATCCGTTCGGTGGGACAGAACGTGTATGCCGCACTGTACGCTGGCATCAAAGTAAAACGTTACATGGTTTTGTCGTTGTTGTTGAGCGGTGCATTCGCTGGTTTGGCTGGGGCTGTACAAGTCTATGGCGTGAACTATCGCATGATCACAGATGGCTCTGCATCGGGCTTTACTGGCAGTGCAGGTTTCAATGGAATTGTTGTTGCACTGTTTGGTCAGTTGCATCCACTATGGTCGATCCCTGCTTCGATCCTATTCGGCGCACTTTTGGTCGGTGCGAATACGATGCAAAGGGCCGTACAAGTTCCTTCCGCATTGGTCACCGCGATCAACGGATTGGTCGTCGTGTTCGTCGTCAGTAGTGAAATCTGGCGTCGTAGGCGGCAGAGACACAGGTTGGCACACGCAAAGCAGGATGAAACATCATCACCGGTGGATACGAAAAAAGTTGATCCGATAGAGAGCGATTCATGATTTCTGACCTTTTATCTGTCACGACCTTAATTGGCATTCTCGCCTCTGGGATTCGTCTTGCCACTCCCTATTTGTATGCGGCATTGGGTGAGACGTTCAGTCAACGGAGTGGTGTACTTAATCTTGGTGTGGAAGGCCAAATGCTTTTAGGAGCATTTGTAGCTTTTTATGTCGCTCTTACAACGGGAAATCTTTGGCTGGGTGTTTTTGCCGCTATTTTTGTCGGAGCATTGATGGGATTGGCGATGGCTTATGTCACGGTCAATTTGCATGCGCAACAGGGAATCAGCGGGATCGGTTTCTATCTCTTTGGCTTGGGCATGAGCGACCTGCTCTTTCAAAAGCTGTTGGGCACCGTGGAAACTGTGAAAGGGTTTCCGAAGATCTATATCCCTGGCTTGAGTGATCTTCCGATCTTGGGCGAGATTTTTTTCAGCCAGAACATTATGGTCTATCTGGCATATTTGCTGGTGCCAATTGTTTGGTTCGTGTTGAACAAGACCACGCTGGGGTTGAAGATCCATGCTGTGGGCGAGAATCCAGATGCCGCAGATTCACTCGGCGTCAACGTGGGACGCATCCGTTACTTTACTGTGATCCTAGGCGGTTGTTTTTCAGGAATCGCTGGCGCGTCCATGTCCATCGCGTTGTTGAATGTCTTTCAACAGAATATGACCAGCGGACAAGGATTCATAGCCGTGGCCTTGGTCTACTTCGGCGCATGGAGACCCATCGGGGTGTTGGGCGGTGCGCTTTTGTTCAGCCTGGTTAATGCCTTGCAGTTGTGGATACAGGTGCTGAATATCCCGATCCCTTCTGAAATTGCGATCATGATGCCATATGTCTTGACAATTTTAGTGTTGGCGGCTTCTGTTTCACGCGTTAAAGGGCCTTCGGCCTTGACCAAACCCTTTGAGCGGGAAGCTTAATTACCTCAAAAGAGGTATTGCTTGTGCGGCAATGAAGAGTAAGATAAGACTTGGTTCTAAGAAACACAAATCGAAAAGGAGAAGAAAATGAAGAAATTTACATGGCTCGTTACACTGATGCTTGTTTTCGCAATGAGCATCAGCGCTTGTGGAACAGCCGCCACCCCCACAGAGGCCCCTGCAACTGAGGAAGCTCCAGCAACAGAAACGCCGGTTGTTGAAGCGACCGCAACAGAAGCGCCTACAGAAGCCCCAGCAATGGAACCTTTCCGTGTTGCTGTGGTGATGCCCAGTGCCATCAATGATCTGGCCTTCAGCCAGAGCATGTATGATGCCCTGGTACGTATTCAGGAAGAAATGGGTGGACCCGAGTACTTCGAGTTCGTCTACTCTGAGAGCATGTTTGTTGTGGATGACGCCGCCGCAGCAATCCGGGATTACGCCTCTCAGGGATATGACTTGGTCATTGCACATGGTTCCCAGTATGGTTCCTCACTTCAGGAGATCGCGCCGGATTTCCCTGAGACGAGTTTTGCCTGGGGCACCACTGCCGATACATTTGGACTGCCGAACATCTTTGCCTACGAAGCCGCTTCTCAAGAGGGTGGTTACGTCAATGGTGTCTTGGCCGCGACCCTTTCCACCAGCAAGGTCATTGGTGTGGTGGGACCGATCGAAACAGGTGATGCCAAACTCTATATCGAGGGCTTTAAGGCCGGTGTCGCTGCGACCAGCCCCGAAGTCACTGTGAACGTGAACTACATCGGCTCTTTCTCAGACGTGGCGCTTGCCTCTGAAGCCGCAACGACTCATATCTCCGCTGGTGCCGATGTCCTGACTGGAACTGCGCAGATGGTCGTGGGCGCGATCGGTAAGGCTGAAGAAGCCAAGGCGCTTTGGTTTGGAACCCAGTCGAACCAGACATCTCTGGCTCCCTCCATTGTGGTTGCCAGCCAGGTGTATCACTGGGAAGGCGTTTTGAAAGAGATCATTACAAAGGTTCAGGCCGGTACGTATGGCGGCGAATCCTTCAAAATCACTCTTGCGAACGGTGGGGAAGTGATCGAGTTCAATCCTGATTATGCATTGACGGATGATGTTAAGGCTTTGGCTGAAACCACCATTGCTGGAATCTCCGACGGCTCTATCACGATCACTCTGCCGTAAATCGTTTTACATAAAAGACTTCGGAAGTCTGATAAAGGCTTCCGAAGCCTTTCTAACAGTCTGGATGCGATGACCGAATTCCATACACTTTCTTCAGGACAACCCCGTATCGATACGCTTGAAATGCGAGGGATCACCAAGCGTTTTCCCGGTGTGCTTGCCAGCGATCACATTGACTTTGATGTGCAGGCTGGTGAGGTGCATGCGTTATTGGGTGAGAATGGTGCAGGCAAAAGCACACTCATGAAGATCTTGTACGGGTTGTATCACCCTGATGAAGGGGAGATCTTGTTGAATGGAAAAGCGGTCAGCATCGATTCCCCGAACGACTCCATCAAACTTGGCATTGGCATGATCCACCAGCACTTCATGCTTGTGGAAACGCTCACCGTGGCAGAGAACGTCGCTTTAGGAATGCCCTCCTCGCGTGGGATGTTAACCGACCTCGATCAGGTCTCGAAGCGCATTTTGTCACTGGCCGACCGCTACGGCTTGAAGATCGATCCATCCGCTTACATCTGGCAACTTTCAGTGGGACAACAACAACGTGTTGAAATTATCAAGGCTCTTTATCGCGGAGCCGCTTTACTTATTTTGGATGAACCGACCGCCGTCCTCACCCCGCAGGAGGTGGACGAATTATTTGTCATCATGCGCCAAATGGCTAAAGATGGGCATGGCCTGATCTTCATCTCTCACAAGTTGCATGAGGTCATTGAGATCAGCAATCGAGTCTCTGTGTTACGCGATGGGCGAAAGATGGGAACCCGCCCTACATCTGAGATCACCAAGCAAGATCTGGCGAACTGGATGGTGGGACGTGAAGTTGGCTTTATACCGGATCGTGGTCAGGCTGAGCTTGGAGAGATCCGCCTGCAGGTGGAGAATCTTTCCTGTGGCAGTGACCGTGGTATTACAGGCTTGTCGAATGTCAATCTCGAGGTGCGGTCTGGTGAAATACTTGGCATCGCGGGTGTTTCTGGCAACGGACAGCGTGAATTGGCAGAAGCGATCACAGGCTTGCGCAATGTAACAGGCGGAAAAGTATTTCTCGATGGGACCGATATCACCAACAACCCACCGGGCACCATCACAGATCGAATGCTTTCTTATATTCCTGAAGAACGCATGCGCGATGGCATGATCAAAGATTTTACTGTTGCCGAGAACATGATCTTGCGGGAACATCAACAACAGCCCTATTCCCGTTATGGATTTCTCAACCTGAAAGGTATCGCATCACACACCGACGAGTTGATCGCAAAGTTCCGCATCAAAACGCCATCACGTGATACGCTTGCCAAGAACCTCTCTGGCGGTAACATTCAAAAGATCGTCCTTGCGCGCGAGATTTCGCGTGCGCCGCGCGTTATCATTGCCGCCCAACCCACGCGTGGACTTGACATCGGTGCTACTGAATATGTCCGTGAACAACTTCTCGTAGAACGCCGTAAGGGCACAGCTATTATCCTTATCTCTGAAGACCTTGATGAGATCCTTGCCCTCTCCGACCGCATCGCTGTTTTGTATGAAGGACAGGTTATGGATACCTTGCCACGTGCAGAAGCCACACCGGAACGTTTGGGCTTGTTAATGGCAGGAGTCCATCCTGATAAAGAGAATCTCGCAGTACAATAAAATCATTCCATCGGTTCGGTGGTCGTGGCGTGTCAACGTCACGGCGTTGGTGCAAAGCAGCCCATCGAAAAGTGCCGCCGTCCAAAGAAAGAGGCACCACCAATGAACCTTTGGCAGAATTACATTCGACCCAAAAATTTAACCGAAGCCATGGACGCGTTGGCGAACGCGCCACGTCCGTTGCTTCCCATCGCTGGGGGAACCGATCTTCTTCTCGACCTTGAACAAGGCCGTCATGCTCCCGTCCAAACACTTGTGGATGTGACTTCCATCGCTGAGATGACTCTCCTCGAGCAAAGAGGGGATGAACTCTTCATCGGTGCCTCCGTCCCGGTCAACCGCGTCGCGACCAACCCCAAAGTTGCCCATCACGCCCAAGCTTTAACCGAAGCCTGCAACCTGATCGCCGGGCCGCAAGTCCGCAATGTGGCAACGCTTGGAGGCAATGTCGCGCACGCCCTCCCCGCCGCAGACGGGACGATTGCACTGCTGGCGTTGAACGCGCAAGTGGAAGTCGCAAGCACAACGGGCACACGTCGCATCCCATTCAAAGAATTATTTTTGGGGCCGGGTAAATCATCTCTCAAGCATGGTGAAGAACTTATCGTTGGCTTTTACGTTAAGACCTCCGAGTTCTTAAAGAACTCGGAGGTCTCGCGCGTTGCCTCCTGTTTCAAACGCATCATGCGTCCGCAAGGCGTAGCACTTCCCATCTTGAACTGCGCCGTCTGGCTTGATCGCGAGAACGACAGTATCAAAGATATTCGCATTGCCATCGGCCCCGGCGGCGGGACACCCTTCCGTGCCACCCAAGCCGAAGATACTTTACGTGGAGGAACTCTCAACGAAACAACATTTGAATCCGCGCTCGAAGCCTTGCTCGCCCAAGCCAAGTTTCGCACGAGTGCAAGAAGAGCCAGTGCCGATTATCGTCAGCATATTGTCAGCGGGTTGTTTAGGGATGTGGTTGAAACGGCGTGGTCGAGAGTAGACTAACCACTGAGACACTGAGATTTAAAAGGTCTTTCTTGGCGAAAGGATTGGCAATGCAACGTAACTTTCCTGTTCTGCAGAATAAGAATAATCAACCGCTA
This sequence comes from Candidatus Defluviilinea proxima, assembly GCA_016721115.1. Lineage (NCBI taxonomy): Bacteria > Bacillati > Chloroflexota > Anaerolineae > Anaerolineales > Candidatus Villigracilaceae > Candidatus Defluviilinea > Candidatus Defluviilinea proxima. Next base: position 244,681 of record JADKIW010000001.1, on the reverse strand, counting down.
TTGGAAAAAGACTTAACCGATAAGATCATCGGCGCGGCGATTGAAGTTCATAAGATACTTGGACCTGGATTACTAGAGTCAGCTTATCAAGTATGCATGGAGCATGAAAGTAAGTTGAGAGATATTCCTTTTGAACGTCTTGTAGATTTACCTTTGAATTACAAAGGTCTTGATTTGGATACTGGTTATGTAATTGACCTTGTTTATGACAAACGTGTAATCGTTGAATTGAAAGCCGTAGAGCGCGTTATCCCTGTTCATGAAGCGCAATTGTTGACTTATATGAAACTGACGGGGATTCGTGTTGGATTATTGCTCAATTTCAATGTCCCTGTTTTGAAAGACGGTATTTATCGCCGAGTTCTCTGATGGAGTGCGGCGCAGAAGCTAACCACTGAGCCACAGAGACACTGAGAAAATGAATTAAAAATCTCCGTGCCTTAGTGTCTCCGTGGTTAGAATTTTTGAGGTGAATTATGAATAACAAAATTACTCTTACTGTAAATGGACAACAACATACTCTCGAAGCGAAGCCGAATGAGACATTATCGGATTTGTTGCGCTATCGTCTGCGCCTCACAGGGACAAAGATCGGTTGCGAAGAAGCAGAGTGTGGCGCGTGTACTGTGCTTGTGGATGGTGAGCCGGTGGTCTCGTGTATTTATCCTGCCGCGCGAGCGGATGGGAAAGCGATTGTGACTATCGAAGGACTTGCTCAGCGTGTGCATGAAGAGATGAAATTACATCCTCTTCAAGAAGCATTCGTTGAGCATGGCGCTGTCCAATGCGGATTCTGCATCCCTGGGCAGATCATGACGGCGTATGCGTTGCTCAAGCGGAATCCAAACCCGAACAGTGACGAGGTCCGTTTTGCGTTGAAGGATACGCTATGTCGTTGTGCGGGATATCCGACGATCGAGAATGCGATCCTTGCCGCGGCAGAGTCATTGCGGACGGGGGAACCTGTCAAGAAGCCGTCTCATATTCCTGATTCAATTCACCAACATGATTCCGTTGGACATACACACACACGTCACGATGGCATTGAGAAAGTGAATGGTACAGCCATCTTTACCGATGACCTTGTGTTCGATGGCATGTTGTTTGCCAAAGCGAAACGCGCGGGAATTCCGCATGGGATATTGAAGAGACTCGATGTATCGAAGGCGAAAGCACTCAATGGTGTTGTAGCAGTTCTCACTGCGGAAGATATCAAAGGTGAACGCACGCATGGATTGGTCATCTTCGATTGGCCGGTGATCGTGGGTGTGGGAGAACGCGTCCGCTATGTGGGGGATACGGTAGCGATCATAGCGGCAGAAACGCTTGAGATCGCCGAGCAGGCGTCGGCTTTGATCGAAGCGGAATTTGATCTCCATCCAGTGATCACAAATCCAGTGCAGGCACGTCAGGATGGAGTCGAGCAAATCCATGCGAACGGAAATTTGCTTAAGCACATCAAGGTACGCAAGGGCGATATGGAGCAGGGCTTTGCCGAAGCGGATGTGATCCTTGAGCATACGTTCCACACGGCGACGACCGACCACGCGTTCATCGAACCTGAATGTAGTATCGGTGTGCCGCTGGCTGACGGGCGCATGGAAATTTATTGTGGATCGCAGATCCCGTATCAGGATCGGACGCAAGTGGCGCGCGCGATGGGTTGGGATGAGGCGCGGGTGCGCATTGTGGGGCAGTTGATGGGCGGCGGTTTCGGCGGCAAGGAAGACATCATGGGGCAGATCCATGTGGCGATGCTGGCGGACGCGACGCAGCGACCCGTGAAGTTGTTGTTCGACCGGCATGAAAGTTTGGTGGTGCATCCGAAGCGGCATGCCACGCAAATCCGCGTGAAGATCGGCGCGAAGAAAAATGGACGCATCGTGGCGTGCGAGTCGGAACTCTATGGCGATACGGGCGCGTATGCGTCGCTCGGTGAAAAAGTGATGACGCGCGCCACCACACACTCGGCAGGTCCGTATGATATCGAACACGTGCGTGCCGATTGTTATGCCATGTACACCAACAATCCGCCCGCGGGTGCGTTCCGTGGATTCGGTGTGACGCAATCGGCGTTCGCGGTCGAGTCGATGATGGATATGCTCGCCGAGAAATTGAACATGGATCCCGTTGAACTGCGTCGTATGAATGCGTTACATGTTGGGAGCATCACGAATACAGGACAGGAATTACGCGAGTCGGTGGGATTGATGGAATGCATTGATAAAGTGGATGCGGAGATGCGGAAACACAATCCGCTTCCTTTCAAGCCGATAGTTGTTTCTTCCTCACAAGCCTCCGCGCTGAGCGGAGCCGTAGGCGTAGTCGAAGCGCAAGTTGCAAGTCGTCCTTCGACTGCGCTTCGCTCCGCTCAGGACGGAAGTTTGGTTCGTGCATGGGGTTTTGCGGCGGGATACAAGAACACGGGGCTTGGCGGCGGAGCGCCTGACAAATCTGGTGCGGACGTGGAACTCTACGAAGACGGGACTTTCCAAGTCCGCAGTTCGGCGGCAGAGATGGGGCAGGGACTGGTCACCGTGATGCGTACCATTGTCGCGGAGGAAATGTCGGTTTCACCTGACCGAGTCAAAGTGTTGGTGATGGATACGGACTTGACTCCCAATGGCGGTCCGACCACGGCATCACGTCAAACCTTTGTCACAGGGAATGCATCCCGTTATGCGGCGAAGACTCTGCGCGACCAGATCACGGCGGTCATGGCAGAGAAATATGACATCCGCCCTGAACAGATCCGCTATGAAGATGGGATCGTCCATGTCAATGGAACTTCATTGACCTATGCAGAAGTCTACAAAGAAATGAACGCCCTCGGACAACAGCCGCGCGTCCGCTATGAATACGAAGCGCCGAAGACCCAGCCGCTCGGCACAGGCGGTGACATGCACTTCGCCTTCTCGTTCGGTGTCCAAGCCGCTGAAGTGGAAGTGAACAAGTTGACAGGTGAAGTGCGCGTGCTGCGAGTCATCTCTGCCAATGACGTGGGCATGGCGGTCAACCCGCTGGGTTTGCAGGGGCAGGTCGAAGGCGGCGTGATGATGGGACTCGGCAATGCCCTCACTGAGGAGTTCATCGTCGAAGATGGCTATGTGGTCACTGACCGACTGGCGCGTTATCGCATCCCTGGCATTATGATGACGCCTGAGATCATATCCATTATCGTGGAGCATCCCGTGGAGGCAGGTCCCTATGGTGCGAAGGGAGTGGGCGAGATGTGCAGTATCCCCACCACGCCCGCGATCACGAACGCGATCTACAACGCGGTCGGTGTGCGGGTGGATAAATTGCCTGTGGATCAGGAGGTCATTGCGCGGGAGATTTGGGAGATGAAGAATGAGTGAAGTACCGCGAATGAGTTTGGAAACTTTGACTGATTTGATTGAACAATTCCTGCCAGTTCAGGAGTGGGGCTTTACTGAGAATGTGAGAGTCGAAGCAAAGGAACCATTTGTTATTTATAACTCAGAATGGTGTCGTATCAGATTTTTTCTTGAAAGGGATAGATATGAAGAATACTTACATATTTCCTATGGTCGGTTACATGCCCAGAATTCTAGTCGGATAATGAAATGGAATGGTAAAGATTGCCGTTGTTGGTTCGATTATCGTGATCTTCCCTTAATTTTCAGCTTTCTTGACGATTTGTCTCCGCATGAGGCTTACAGAGCATTTTTTTCATTCTACGAAAAAGATAGTCCAAAGCATCCATTGTTTCAAAAAGACCTTGATTCTAGAAATTCAAACACCGTGTCTCTTTCAATAGAATCACGTACTGGGGAATCTCTAAAATTTCATTCTTCGATTTGGTCCTATTACAAAATTCGCTTTTTTGAATTGTTTGACCTGCGCCGCCCAGATTTGTGGGAGAAATATGCTAATTTCCTGAGAGATGCCTTCGAGCCAGATGATTATGAAAGATACTTTCCACCAGGTAAATTACCTGAATATCAGGTTTGTTGAGGCATGGACGGTACAGTGTCAATGCTGACTGATGTCCGCGTGGATAAGGTGCCCATGGATTAAGATGTCATTGCGCGGGAGATTTGGTGGAGGGAAGGGATGAGCGACGATAATTCAAAATCACTTAAGCAAGAGAATGATGGTTTATTGGAACTAATTAACAAGAACATGGATCTAGAGCGGTGAGGATTTGTTCAAACTTATTCTAGTATTACTAGAGATACCCTTCCCTTTACTCTTATTTATGATTCTCAACAGTGTCGTATAAAGTTTGAATACAATACTGTTGATTACGGACACGTTTATCATAATCGACGAGAGACACAAATTTGGTATGGCAGATTGTACACGTTGAGTGATAGTCAGAATAGATTTGAGCCTAGGAAAAAAACTATATATTGGCATTCGATATATTACGATGTACTCAAATTTTTAGCTGGCATGTCACCTGAAGAAGGAATATATACTGCTAAAGAGGAGATTCCAATACTTCAGGAGTTTAAGAAATCAAATCTAAATCAAATTTTGCCAAGCGAAAGACAATTTTCAGGCGTAATCTTAGATTTAAGGCTTCATAATAGGATATGGGAATATTACGAAAAAAACTTCTTTGATATATTTGATGTTCGAAATCCTGCCGTATGGGGAAAGTACGTCATTTTTCATAATGAAACTCAGCGGCTTTTGTATGAAAATTGGAAAAGACAAGAAAAGATGTATACGCCATTCAAACAATTTGATGATTTTGCGCCCGATGAGCTTTGGTGAAGATTGGTGAGGTTAATGTCGAATAGTAAGGATAGATTGCCTGTGGATCAGGAGGTCATTGCGAGGGAGATTTGGGAGAGGAAACCTAGCAAAGAATAGTGACCATGTTTAACTTGATACGATATTTCTTTGCAATCATATTTCTCTTTGCAACCATAGGGCTAGGAATTAAAGGCGGTATGGTTGGGATACAGAGCACTGGCGAACTGCAAAATCATAAGAAACGTGCAATTTATTATTCAATGGCAACGTTTTGTGGATTGATTAGCTTCGAAATTTATTATCCAATATTGGCTGGTTTGATTTGTGTGCCGATACTTTTACTAGCGATTTGGTTTGAGTACTTAACAGCCATTTCATTGATAAATAAAAAGTAAAACGGGACTCTCAAGGTTTCAAGCCTGAGGGTCCGTTTTGGTTAAGATGTCTAACCCCCACCGCCCTTCGGGCACCTCCCCCAAATACGACGAGAAAAAATTGGTATGCGTCTAAAGAGTTTAAATCGTCGTATTTGGGGGAGGCTGGGATGGGGTAAGCATGAGAGTCCGTTTTTCTTTACCAAATCTTTACAAAACGTTTGAACCAACTGCACAAACCAGAGCTACACTCCAGTCGATACCATGGTCTGGAGTAGAATCAATTCATGACAAAAATTCTCGTGGTCGACGATGAACCGTCCATTATTAATCTGGTCAGCGCGTATCTCAAGCCAGAAGGGTACGAGGTCTATACCGCCGCTGATGGGAATGCAGGTTTGAAAGCCGCACGTGCTTTCAAACCTGATCTGATCATTCTCGATCTGATGCTGCCTGGCATCGACGGCATCGAAGTGCTCTCCCGTCTGCGCCGCGAATCGGATGTGTATGTCATCATGCTCACGGCCCGTACCGATGAGACCGATAAGATCGTCGGGCTTTCGGTGGGGGCTGATGATTACGTCACGAAGCCGTTCAGTCCGCGTGAGTTGGTGGCGAGGGTCAAGGCGGCGTTAAGGCGTATTAAAACAGATACAGCCTCGGGCGAGGAAAGAAGCGTGCTCTCGTTCAAGCATGTCCGCATCGATGTAGGCGCACATACTGTCAGCGTGGATGATGTCCCTGTTGAGTTGACATCCATCGAATTCGATCTTCTGCGTGCCCTCGCTGAGAATCGCGGACGTGTCCTTTCGCGCGAACAACTGCTTGAAAAGATTTGGGGCGCAGAATATTTTGGCGAGATGCGCGTGGTGGATGTGCATCTTGGGCATGTGCGTCAAAAACTTGGGGATGAAGCGTTGATCGCCACGGTGCGCGGTGTGGGGTATCGTTTTGAAGATGAACCTCTCTAGAAAGTGATCCTATGAAATATATTGATGAACGTCTCAGCGCAAAATTATTTCTTGCCAATCTCGCTGTCATTCTTGTGGGTGTGGTCATCCTTGCGATCACCATTCAATTGACAGTGCCTGCCGCGTTCAATAATCACTTGGGGATGATGGCCAATAATGGCATGGGGATGATGGGGCAGGGACAGGGGCAAGGGCCGGGCTTTGGCAGAACGTTGTTCGAAAATTTTCGCGCCAGTATGTTTCAATCGTTGGGATATGCCGTGACAGCCTCCGTGCTCGCCGCGTTACTAGTGAGTTTGTTCTTGAGTCGCCGTATTGTTGAGCCTGTGCGCACGCTCATCGACGCGTCACAGCACATTGCAGATGGGCATTATGAGGAACGTGTACAAGTCAACGGTTCCGATGAGATCGCACAACTCGCAACGCGTTTCAATCAAATGACCGCACAGCTTGAGCAGGTCGAGTTGATGCGGCGTCAACTCATCGGTGATGTCACACACGAATTGCGCACGCCCCTCACTTCCATCAAGGGTTACATGGAAGGTCTTGTGGATGGCGTGCTTCCCTCCACCCCCGAAACGTTCGATCAAATCCATCGAGAGGCAGATCGCCTTTCCCGTTTGGTCGATGATCTGCAAGAACTGAGTCGTGTGGAAGCCAAAGCCTATTCTTTGGACCTCCGCTCCGTGACCGTTCCCGATCTCGTGCAGACGACCGTTAAACGACTCTCGCCTCAAGCGAATGCCAAACGCATCAACCTCCGCTCAAGCCTGCCCGCTGACCTTCCGCCGCTCCAAGCTGACGAAGACCGCATCACGCAGGTGCTGGTCAACCTGGTGGCGAACGCCATTCAATACACGCCTGAGGGCGGTGATGTGACCATCTCCGCCGCACGTCAGGCTGATGAGATCCATGTCTCAGTGAAAGATACGGGCATTGGCATCCCACCTGAACATCTTGCGAATCTCTTTACCCGCTTCTATCGTGTGGACAAGTCCCGTTCGCGCAGTGCGGGTGGTGGCTCAGGGATCGGTCTCACCATAGCCAAACATCTTGTCGAGGCGCATGGCGGTCACATCTGGGCAGAATCCACGGGCGACGGGCAGGGGAGCACGTTTACTTTCAGCCTGAAAGTTGCCAAAGAATAAGGCGTAAGCCTTATTCTTCTTTTCCCAATCTTGAAGTCTTCTTTATCAAACCTTTACATTCTAGTTGTATCCTTTGAGTGTAAGTCAGGCAGAACCTGAAAATTCACTCAAAAGGAGTATAAGATAATGAAAAAGACAATTTTGGTCGTTGGTTTGCTGGTGGCGGTACTCGCAGTGTTCGGTGTCGGTGTCGCTTTTGCACAAGGTCCTGCACCATATGGTGGTAATGGCCCAATGATGGGGAACGGCGGCGGCTATTTGCACACGTATATGGTCACTGCTTTTGCCAAAGAACTCGGCTTGACCGTTGAAGATGTCAACGCCCGCCTTACGGCTGGTGAGAGTATGTACGATATTGCCATTGCAGACGGTGTCAAAGCCGAAGATTTCCCTGCGCTGATGGTGACCGTCCGCACGGCGGCATTGGATGCGGCTGTGAAAGATGGCGTGATCACTCAGTCACAGGCTGATTGGATGAAGTCTCGTGGTTTTGGTCAGGGCGGCAATGGGATGGGTACAGGAACCTGCCCGATGAATAACGGTGGCGGCTTTGGTCGCGGCGGCGGTATGATGGGCCGTGGCGGTTGGCAGAATCAACAAACCAACCCGTAACAGTTCGGTAAATAAAATAACTCGCGAAGGCAAATATCCTTCGCGAGTTGTTTTTTGTTAAGAGACCTAACAGGTCAGCATTTGTTTCAAGTACAATCAGCCGCATGTCAAAAATATTTACACGTTCATTCCGTGTGCGTTGGGGAGAGCTTGATCCCAGTGGGACAGTCAGCCCTGCAAATTATTTACGTTACCTTATCGAAACTGCCTGGGATTGGGGGACGGCGATGGGCTGGGATGTGAACTACAGCCAGAACCCTGATGTATTCTGGGTGATCCGCGAGACGGAGATTCGTATTATGCGTCCGTTGCGGCATAACGATGAGTTTGATCTCATCATTTGGATGGTCAACTGGCAAAGAGTCCGTGGGACGCGTTGTTTCGAGTTGAAGTTCAAAGATAGTGATGAGGTGATCGCACAAGGCACGCAACATATCGTCTACATGGATGCGAAGACAGGGCGACCGACGAATTTACCCGATGGAGAAGTAGATCGGTTTCGATTGGAGAATCCGCGCGTGTTTCCGTTTGAGCGCTTCCCGAAGATCGCACCTGTCGAAAATTCTTTTGTGATGCAACGACAAGTGGAGTGGATGGACTTGGACTCGTATGAGCATGTCAACAACGTGATCTATGTCAATTACGCGGAAGAAGTCGCCGCGCAGGATCTTGCGGCTCGGGGGTGGAGCCCAGTCAAATTGGCGGAGGCAGGCTTGAGCGTAGTCACGAAGCGAGCGCAGGTTCAGTATCTGTCCATTGCAAGTTGGGGCGAGACGTTGAACATATCCACGCACCAACTTGCTGTCAACGAGACGGGCGGTTCGCGGTATGTGGGCATCACGCGTGCAGATGGTTCGTCCGTGGCGGAATGCATCCTTGATTGGGAACTGGTGGATCGTAAAAGTGGGGAAGCGCGGTCTCTGCCTGATGAATTACCTTGAGCATATAAACAAAACGGACTCTCATGTTTGAGAGTCCGTTTTGTAAAACTATATGTCTTTGCCTGTTTTCACTAACAGAGAAATTCTGTCCGCGAGCTCTGAAGAGCGGTTCTCTTGTAAAAAATGTTTTCCTTCCACTTCGTGAATTTCGGCCTGAAGGTTGAGCACACGCTTCAAGTCGGCACCTTGAGTTTTAAGGCTTAGCTCTGTATCGTATTTGCCCCATATGATCTGTGCAGGGAATTTGCGGTCACGCAGAGGCAGAAGGATACGTTCTTCGAACTCGCGAGTCGTTTCGAACCTGCCCATGATCTTTCGGAATGCTTTTCCTCCATCATCCCGCATGAGCAATTCGCCGTATGCGCGGATCTCTGTATAACTGGGGCCTGCGAGGATGCCCTTCCAATGGAAGAAGGGGAAGATGATAGGGGAGTTCATTTGAAGCGACCAGAGATATCCCAACACAGGCACAGTAAAGGGACGCATGACCCAGGGCTTTTTGAATCCGTCCACTTTAACGAGCGTGTTCAAAACTGTGAGAGAAAGGATCCGTTCAGGGATGCGTCGTATCAGGTCAAAGCCAACGGGCCCGCCAAGATCGTGCACAACCAAATGGAACTTGTCGATCTTCGCGGCGTTCAAGGCTTTTTCCAACCATGCGGAGAGACCTGTCCACGTGTAATCGAAATTTTCTGGGCGGTCTGCCAATCCCATACCGGGAAGGTCCAACGCCACGCCTTCTAATCCGCGGCTCGCCAATTCGGGTAGAACCTTTCGATACAGATACGCGGATGAGGGAACGCCATGCAGGCATACCACTGTAGGTCCGTTACCTTGCCGCCAGATGTGGGTTGATGCGGTGCCGGGGATATTGAGACGTGTTCCTTTTGCGGACCATGCCTGGATGATGTCGCTGGTCAAGTTTTTCTCCTAAGGTGAATTTACAACAATAGTATGAGCTTTTCTAAATTGGAAATCTTACATGACTATCACTTTTATGCGTGATATACTCCGCGCATCTAAACTCAAACTTCTTTCCAACAATTGAATATCTATTTCCACTGGCGTGACGAATCCGCCAGTTTGTTGTGTTTTCAATTAATCATTATGGAGTTTACCCATGGAAGGCAAGTTGATAGTTTATTTTGACGATCCGTTTTGGGTTGGTGTGTTCGAGCGTGATGATGAAACAGGATTTCGCGTGTCGCGGGTTGTGTTTGGCTCTGAGCCAACGGATGCGGAGTTGTATGAGTACATTCAGCGCGAGTACAGTCACATTGATTTTGGGGAGCCGCTCAAGAATCAGGTGAAGATTGTCAGCAAGAAGAATTTCAAACGGATGCAGCGCGAGGTCCGCAAGGAAGTGTACGAAGAAGGTGTTGGGACGAAAGCCCAACAGGCGATGAAGCTACAAACCGAGTTGAACAAGAAAGAACGGCAGGTCATCTCCCGTGAACGGCAGGAGGAAGAGAAGGCGATGAAGTTCAAATTGAAGCAGGAGAAAAAGAAAGAAAAACGCCGTGGGCATTAATGGAAAAGGGACTCTCAAGGCTTCAAGCCTGAGGGCCCTCTTGGTTTATATCGGGTAAAATCAACGTATGGGAAAATTCGTCGGTTATCGTTGCTCTTTGTGCCAAACAGAATACGCTCCTGGTGAGGTGACTTACACTTGTCTGAAGGATGGTGGCAATTTGGATATTGTCCTCGATTACGAGGCCATCAAAGCCAAATACCAGCCAGAGGACATCCTCTCCCGGACCGATCCGTCGCTTTGGCGGTATCGTCCGCTATTGCCTGTTACCATGCCCGAAGGCGACTCGACTCCTCTCCATGTTGTGGGCGGGACCCCGGTATTCAAATTAACTTCTCTTTCCAAAAAACTTGGTTTAGAAAACCTGTGGCTAAAAGACGAATCGCGGAATCCCACCGCCTCGTTCAAGGACCGCGCTTCGGCCATCGTTGTAGCACGCGCAAAAGAGATCAAGGCTGAGGTCGTAGTCACCGCTTCCACTGGCAACGCGGGCGCGGCCCTCGCAGGCATGTCTGCGGCCGTGGGGCAAAAGGCCGTCATCTTTGCCCCGAAGTCTGCTCCACAAGCCAAAGTGGCGCAGTTGTTGATCTTCGGCGCGAAAGTCATTCTCGTTGACGGAACTTATGATGACGCCTTTGATCTGACAATCAAATGTGCAAATGAGTTTGGATGGTACTGTCGCAACACGGGCTACAATCCATTCACAGCGGAAGGTAAGAAGACCGCCGCCTTTGAGATCTGGGAATGGTGGGAAGAGACCCATCGTCAATGGCATGAAAAGGTTGGCGCAGATGTAGACCACTCACCTTTGACGGTCTTTGTCTCAGTGGGGGATGGGAATATCATCTACGGTATCCATAAAGGATTCAAAGACCTCGTCCAACTCGGTTGGCTTCCCCGTTTTCCGCGCATCATCGGTGTGCAGGCTGAAGGTTCTGCCGCTGTAGCCAATGCCTTCCACGGGAACACAGAGACCATCACGCCCGTCTCTGCAAAGACGATTGCCGATTCGATCTCCGTCGACTTGCCTCGTGATGGAGTGAGAGCGGTCCGTGCAGCGAAAGAAACCAATGGTACGTATATCACAGTAACTGACGATGAAATTTTGCAAGCCATTGCCGAGCTGGGTAAGGTTGGAGTCTTCCCCGAACCGGCTGGGGCGGCGGCTTATGCCGGGCTGGTCAAAGGAGCAGGTTCCGGCGTCGTAAGAGCCGAAGATCCCATCCTGGTGTTGAATACCGGTAGCGGTCTCAAAGATGTCCGTGCGGCCATGCAGGCTGTCAAAGAAGCTCCTATTATTGAACCAACTTTGAATGCAGTTAAAAAGGTCTTATGAAAGAAAATACTCAATGGTCTCTTACATTTCGATATGTGGCTGGCATTTTATTGTTTGCCGCATTTGTCGCTTTCTTGTTTTATGCGCATGAAGCTATAAAGAATTTTGTGATCGCCGGGTTTGTGGCGTATCTGTTGAGCCCCGCTGTTGAATATCTTAGAACACGTACGAAGATGCAACGCACAACGATTGTGAATCTGGTGTTCTTCTCATCGGTCATTCTTCTCGTTGGCATTCCCGCCGCGTTGACCCCTATTTTTTATGATGAAGTGAAGATCGTTGTGCAAGATGTGCTCGACCTTTCGACACAGATCAGCACGATGCTTGCGCAACCTGTATACATCGGGAACATCGTGTTTCACCTGGAAGGCTGGGCACAAAGCCTGGCGGGTGTGCAAAGTAATTTGTTGGCGCCATTGCCTGAGGAGATGTTCTCGTTCTTGGAGACCACATCGGTGGGGGTGTTGTGGCTTCTCGTGATCCTCGTGAGCATATACCTGTTACTGTCCTACTGGCCTGATATGCGCGAAAGCCTGTATTCCTTTGTTCAGCCGCCGTATCGACCGGAGATCAACGAGCTATACACACGTATTCGCAACATCTGGATGGCCTACCTGCGCGGACAGATCGTATTGATGTTGGTCGTTGGTGTTGTGTTCACGATCGTGTGGTGGATCATGGGCATCCCCGGTGCACTTGTATTGGGTATGATCGCAGGGTTGTTCACACTCGTGCCAGATGTGGGACCCTTGATCGCGGCTGTGCTTGCCGCCGCTGTGGCTTTGCTTGAAGGTTCCACATGGATACCCCTCTCCAATTTTTGGGTGGCGGGTATTGTGATTGCTGTTTACATTGTGCTGATCAACGCCAAGAACTTTTTCCTTCGCCCGATCATCATGGGGCGAAGCGTCCACATGAACGAAGGACTGGTCTTCATCGTCATCATCGTGGCGACCATTCTCGAAGGTATTCTCGGTGCATTGCTGATCGTGCCTGTATTTGCAACCCTCTCCATCATTATCAGATATTTGCGCCGAAAGATTTTGGGCCTTCCAGCTTTTGAAGATAATGAAAGCCAGCAGTTTGTCGCACCGCCTGAAAAGGTCAATCCACCCAAAAAGAAAAATAAAACTCAGGAAGTAAAGCCCGCTTCCGACTCGACGGAACCTGATTCAGCATCACAAGCCTGAACTCATTCTCGAACAGAATCCTGATCAAGAGAAAATCAAATGAACCCTACTTATTCGATCATTGCCCCTATTTTCAATGAAAAAGATAACATCGCTGAACTTCATCGCCGTGTCAGCGAAGTAATGGACTCCACCAACGAGCCCTGGGAACTCGTCCTCGTGGACGATGGCTCCACAGATGGTTCCACAGATATGATCCGTGAACTTGCTAAAAAAGACAAGCGTGTTCGCCCCGTCATCTTTGCTCGTAACTTCGGACATCAAGTAGCAGTCACCGCTGGCCTTGATTACTCTCGAGGGGATGCCATCGTGATCATCGATGCAGACCTGCAAGACCCGCCTGAACTCATCCTTGAGATGTCGAAGAAATGGAAAGAAGGCTACGAAGTCGTATATGCTGTCCGCGCCGAACGTGAGGGAGAATCGTGGTTTAAATTGTGGACCGCGTCAATGTTCTATCGCATCATCTATCGCATCACTGATGTGAAGATCCCACTCGATACGGGCGACTTCCGCCTGATGGATCGCAACGTGGTTAACGTGATGAACCGTATGCGTGAGAAGCATCGCTTCTTGCGAGGTATGTCTGCGTGGGTGGGATTCAAACAGATCGGTGTGGAATACAAACGTGCAGCGCGCAAGGCTGGCGAGACCAAGTATCCCTTCCGCAAGATGTTCCGCCTTGCGATCAATGCTGTCACAAGTTTCTCCTACTTCCCATTACAAGTAGCGACCTATTTCGGTTTTGCCTCTGCAAGTGTTGCCATCATTGCCATTCCTGTTGTTGCACTTCTGCGTTTAGCTGGAACACACTTCTTCGAGGGGCAAACCACCACATTGATCGCAGTCCTCTTCCTTGGAGGTGTACAACTCATCTCCCTTGGGATCCTGGGCGAATATATTGGCCGTCTGTATGACGAAGCCAAAGGCCGCCCACTGTATATTGTCCGGGAAGCACCCGAAGATAAATAAATGTAGAAGTCAGAATCGAAAATGCAGAACATAATCTGCATTCCAACTCTGCCTCCTGCATTCTACATCCTGTATCTCATATGTCCCTCTCCTTTTTCAAAGACCGTGCATTTCTGCGTGAAATGCTCAAAATTGCCATTCCAATTTCCCTGCAACAACTCATCAATGCATCTCTTAACCTGATCGATGTGCTCATGGTTGGCCAGTTGGGCGAAGCCTCCATTGCGGGTATCGGCCTCTCCAACCAGGTGTTCTTTGTCTTCATCCTCCTGCTCTTCGGACTGACCAGTGGCATGTCTATTTTTGCCGCGCAGTTCTGGGGCAGGCGCGAAATGGACCCCATCCGCAAAGTGCTGGGCATGAGCATTCTCAGTGCATCGGTCATTGCCCTTATTTTTACGATCGCCGCCACTGTCTTTACGCGCCCGGTTCTCAGTCTCTTCACCAATGACGCGAACGTGATCGATATTGGCTCGCAATATCTTTTCATCGTGGGTTTCTCCTACATTGCGGTTGCCATTACTACGTCATATGTTTCCACATTAAGAAGTATTCAACTCGTTGCCCTGACGGTTGTTGCGACCATTGTTGCGCTCATTTTTAAAACGATATTGGGAATCCTGCTCATTTTTGGGTATTGGGGATTCCCTGCCCTCGGGGTTAGCGGTGCGGCGATTGCTACCGCATCAGGCCGCGTATTAGAACTGATCCTGCTCCTCGTCTTGATCTACACTCAAAAGACCCCTCTCGCCGCCAACCCGTTGACCTTCTTCAAATTTGAATTCCCCTTCTTCCGCCGAGTTCTCCAAACCGCCTTGCCTGCTGTTGCCAACGAACTTTTCTGGTCTGTGGGCATTGCCACCTATAATGCCATCTATGCACGCATTGGCACGGAGGCGATCGCGGCCATCAATGTCAATGCGACCATTGAAGAGCTTGGCTTTGTTGTTTTCATAGGGTTGGGAAACGCCTGTGCCGTTATGGTGGGTAACCGTATCGGAGCGGGTAAAAAAGACGAAGCCTACGAGACCGTCAAACATATCGTAAGGTTAAGTGTCGTCTTTGCCTTGGTGATCGGAGCGATCGTAATTCTCGTGCGTGATATCGTGGCCGGTTGGTATAACCTTTCCCCCGAGGGTATCTATAACGTCCGCATGTTGATGTTGGTGATGGCAGGTGTCTTATGGATCCGCATGATCAACTTCACTACTTTTATCGGTGCCTTGCGTGCGGGTGGAGATACGATCTTTGCCCTCGTCATGGAGATCTGTTCCATCTGGCTCATCGGCGTCCCTGCCGCGTATATCGGCGCGTTCGTTTTGAAATTGCCTGTTTATTATGTATATCTCATGGTGGGTTTGGAAGAAGTTGCGAAGGCGGTCGTCAGCATCTGGCGATTCCGATCCCGCAAATGGATCCATGACCTCGTCAACTCTTCTGTAGACGAAGCCCCGCCTCTTTCCATGCCCGAAATTGTTCCTTGATCTCTGCAACCCTTCCCTCGCTGACGTTTGCCAGCAGGAGGGTCATACCGAATGTGATAAGAACATTCGTGATGAAGAAAAATAAAACTTCTTCGATGGGAAGGATGCCAAAGAACAAAATTCCTGTCGTCTGTGACTTTGAAATGGACCAGGTCGTATCTCTCAATGCAACGATATCCATCAGTGAGAGATACGTCCCTGGGACCATGATCGCCCAAAATACCAACTTACGATAATGCCAGAGAATATCAGCACCAAACAGAAGTTGGGGAAGAATCGCGGGTAAGGCCCAGAATAGGATGATGGACAGATACGTCCATTTTTCATCGTCGAAGAAAAAGAGATAAGTGAAGATCATCCAAACGACGATCAGTATGCCGCTGGATACTTGTATAAGTTTTTTGTTTGGCGCAAATTGTGCTGATGGGGGAGATAGCCTTCTCGATAAGAACCACCACCATAGCCCAGCAAGGATTGTTTCGACGACGAAGAACGTGTATTCTTCAATGGGGACATATCCAAGTACGATGCCTGTTACGAGATCGGGGTTGTAATACCAGACGCCCGTTGCTACGAGATAGTTATCCCACGGAGTAGTGTACGTCACTGCAAGTAAAACGTGAATACCAATCGCAGTCCACACGGCACGTCCATTACGGAAGCCGTGACTCTGTTTGCCGTTCCTGTTGTCCCATAGGGTGATGGCAAGGAAGATCAGAATGGGGATGAATACAAAACGAAGTAGAAATCCGAAATATGTCATAGTATCTTTCTAATTCGGTGGTTGAGTAGTGCTGAGCGTTCGTTGCGAAGGGCGTATCGAAACCACCACTAACTAAAATCTCTTTGATTACTTGGTGGTTTCGATACGGCAGCGAACAATCACGCCGCCTACTCAACCACCGAAAATCTTTTTGCTACCTTCATCATCACCCCCGGTCGCGGTTCCAATGTGGCGCCCATGTGGGTGTGGATCTTGTGATTCGTAAATTCAAATTTGTAATTGCGAAGTAACTCTGACATGACAATGCGCGCCTCGGCTTGACCGAACGCCGCACCGATACATGCCCGTGGCCCTCCACCGAATGGCACATATGAAAACGGCGGCGTCTTTCGTCCGTGGGCGAAACGTTCAGGGCAGAAGGATTCAGCGTTCTCCCAAATGGACTGGTCACGGTGGGTGAGGTAGATTGAATAGAACATCCTCTCATCTTTAGGGACATTCCCTTCTGTAAACTCCATCTCTTCTGCGATGCGGCGATTGCCGATATGGATAGGAGGATACAAACGCAAACTTTCTTTGATGACTTGGTCGAGCAATGGAGACTTGTCCATCGTGCTCACTTCATGAATTACACGTTGATGAACATCAGGGTGCTGGCCAAGCAAGGCGAACGTCCATGCCAGCAGGGCAGTGGATGTATCGTGTCCCGCGATGAGCATTGTCAACATTTGGTCGCGGATCACATCGTCGGTAAGCCCAGCATCTATCAAGTGTTGAAGAAGGTCGTTTGGACGGTGGACGGTGGACGACGGACCGACTGCTTCACGGTCTATGGTCAATCGTCTACGGTCTTCGATAATTCCATATAGATATTCATCCAACACCTTCAAGTGTTTACCAAACCCCAGCCTCGGCATCTTGCGCCAGATGATCCACATCCCAGGTGAGATGTATTCGATGGCTTTGAGGATGGGTGTCCAGATACGTGGCAGGTCATCCCATACATCTTTGTTGAACAGCGTTTCCATGATGATGAGCAGGGCGATTTTGCGGCTCTCGATGAGCATGTCCACTGTCTCGCCATCTTTCCATTGCGATGCAACGCGCTCAGTTTGAGAAATCATAATCTCAGTGTAATTGGGTAACTGTGACGGATGAAGTGGTGGCTCCATGAGTTTGCGATAACGGTCATGTTCTTCGCCATCGACGATCAATACGCCTTGACGTAACAGGTCCGTGACGGGATCGGTGTTCCGCCACAAAACCTTATTGCGTTCGGTGACTAACACTTTGCGGTTCGCTTCAGGACCAAAGACCACATATGGCTTGAACATCGGCAAGGGGATTTGAAAAAAGTAACCCACATGCTTTGCCATCACTTTCAATGGTCCAAGCGGTGAACCTTCTTTGAAAAGCGCGCTCAATGCGGCGCGCCCAGTTTCTGGAGAAATACTTTGTGTCATCGTGCTTTGATACTTTCCTTTGATAACTTATACGCTTGCAACGTTCTATCCTTATCTCGTTCAATAATCGGTCGTTCAGGATAGTCTTTTACTTTGATTCCCTTTTCCCACGGCGCATGAATGTCTTTCGCGTCCACGCCGCGCAACTCGGGAACCCACTTGCGGATGTACTCGCCGTTTGGGTCAAATTTGGCGCTTTGCAGAACGGGGTTGAACACTCTGAAATATGGTGCGGCATCAGTGCCTGTGCCCGCTGTCCATTGCCAGCCGCCATTGTTCGCTGCAATATCGCCATCAAGCAGATTTTCCATGAACCACGCTTCGCCCCAACGCCAATCGATCAACAAGTCCTTCACGAGATACGATGCAACGATCATCCGCGCGCGGTTATGCATCCAGCCGGTCTCTTTGAGTTGACGCATCGCCGCATCCACCACAGGGACACCTGTCTCGCCCCTCTTCCACGCTTCAAACTCTGACACATCGTTTCGCCACGGGATATTCGCCAGCGAAGGATTGAATGATGTCTTGGACACATACGGAAAGTGATACAGGATCTGAATATAGAACTCGCGCCAGATCAATTCATTCAACCAAGTTTCTGCACTTTTACGAGGTGCTTCGACTCTTGCCTTACCTTCAGCCTGTATCGCTGCACTGACAGCTTGTCTCAGTCCAAGCATTCCAAAACGCAGATAGGGCGACAATGATGATGTGCCATCTAAATCCATGCGGTTGCGGTTGTCACCATATTCATAGATGCGTTTATGCAAGAACTCTTCTAGCCGAACCAATGCTTCTTTTTCTCCCGCAGGGAAAAGTGGATTGACCTTGAAGGGTGGCAAAGGCTCGTTTGTGATCTCAAACGGTGTATTTATTTTTTCAGGTGCAGGATATAAGTTTAATTGCGCTGGAAGTTTTGCCTTCCATACTTTTGAGTACGGTGTGTAGACTGTATAAGGTTTACCATCTGCCTTCAAAACTGCATTCGGGTGATGGACAGTTTGTCCGTTGACGAGGTGGAGGGGGAGATGATGCTCGATCTCGAGGTCGCGTTTGCGGGCATAGGGAGTGAAGTCCTCTTCAGCGAAGATGGCGTCCGCTTTGGTTTCGTCCACGAGTTGTTTTAGAACATCAAGGGGACTGCCTTTACGGATTACGAGATACGAATTGCGTTCACGCAAATCCTTATCGAGTGCATGTAACCCTTCGTAAAGGAAATCTCTCCGACGGGGGGATTGGGAGGAAAAGGCCGGATCGATGATAAAGACCGGGAGGACCGAATCAACTCCGAGCGCGGAATGAAGCGCAACGTTGTCCGTCAGCCTTAAGTCGCGGCGAATCCACCAGATTGCTGTCATGCTGGTTGTGGTGCGGGGAGTTGTGTGTTCATCCACGTGATCTTGGCGATGGAGTGAGCCGATGCGGGACCCTCGTTGATCTTGATCGAGATATCTCCTGCGCGATTGAGCTCGAGGCGGCCTGCATTGCCTTTGTTGTCCTTTATGTTTAGAAAGCCGTAGGCGCGGATACGTGTGTTGCGAAAGATGGAGAGCGCCAATTCACTTGTGATGAGACCTTCGAACTCGGCTGTGTAGTTGCCAGATGTGAACGTGAATTTGGATGGCGCGGGCATACCGAGGCCGCGCAAGCCGACAGTGGTGCCTGTGATCGTTTCTGAACCTTGGAAGGTGTCACCATTGGGCATGACGGCTTGATAGGAAATATCGTAGTGCGGGGAGGTGCTGTTGAGTTTGGCTGTGACCGTTGCGCCTGTGATTGGGTCTGCTTCGCTGACAGTTTCACCTGCACGATTGAACTGTGGTTGATAGTAAGCACGCCCGAACGATGTGGATGATGTAACCGCATAGACCGCTGAGTATTCGAGCGCTTGGGCAGTCTGCTTTTTGGCAAGCGCTTCTGGAGCTTTGGCAAGCCATTCGGTCTTGTGCATACGGCGCACAATGTAACCGAGCAATGTGATGCCTTCGGGCGGTAACTCGTAACGGGCGGTTTCGATCAACATGGGGACTCCTTTTTGAAAGATAGCTAATCGTTCACGATAACGGGGGCGGGGATAGGCTCCTGTTTGAGGGAGATGACGATCGGATGGTTCAGGATCTTTGCTGAAACATAAATGGTTACACCGATCATAACGACCGCACCAAATGCGCCAGGTGACCAGGTACCGACTTTGTCGAGCAATGCGCCTCCAAGAATCGGGGCGATGATGCGCGTGGAACTTTCCACTGCGGCAGATAGACCGAGGATGCCGCCGATCTCATGCGGGGCAACGGCTTTGGTGAGCGTGCTGGAGAGCAACGTGTTAAGAATACCGCCAGATAAAGCCGTGGGCGTTAGAACGACCAATAACCAGAATACGGAGGGTACCAATGCCCAGCCAAACAGAGAAATGGCCATCAGTGCAACGGATGCCATGATGAGATGATCTTCACGGAAGCGAGCAGTGAGTTTGCCAACGAGAAATCCCTGCACGATGACAGATAACACGCCAACATAAGTGAGGACGAATCCCGTATCACGGGCAGACAGATTGAACTTGGCAAGCGCATAGAGCGAGAAGATGGTTTGGAAGATGGCGAATGCCAGACCAAAGAAGAAACGAGTGATAAGCAATGAACCCGTGAAAGGACGCTGCAAAGCGGTGAGAAGTGCGCCGAGGGTGACGGCGGGTTTCTTTTGTTCACCGATTTGCTCGCGCTTTTCTTTTGTCAGCGATTCAGGAAGCCAGGCATAGATCAGGATGAAGTTGAAGAACGACAAACCCGCTGCAACGAACGCAGGGACGTTGTATCCATACTGGCTCAACAACCCGCCAGTGACGGGGCCGATGATGAAGCCGATACCAAAAGCGGCGCCGATCAGGCCAAGTCCCTTGGCGCGGTTTTGGGCATCTGTTACATCGGAGATGTAGGCTTGTGCCACGCTCAGGTTGCCGCCAGTGATGCCGTCAATGATACGGGCGGCGAAAAGGATCCAAAGTGTATTGGCAAAGCCCAGCAACAGAAAGCCGAGGAAAGTGCCAAAAACACTGACCAATAAAATGGGACGACGTCCGTAGCGGTCGGAGAGGCGGCCGAGGATGGGTGCGCCGATCAATTGCATGAGGGCATATACAGCAATGAGTAATCCCGTTGTGAATTTGCTGGCGTTGAACGTCTCTGCATAATAAGGGAGCAAGGGCAGGATCAGGCTGAAGCCGAGCAAGTCAATGAAGACAACCAATAATATCGAGAAGAGAAGCTTGTTATTCATCAATTTCCTTTAGATGCGTATTTCGATTGATAGGCGGGTTGATAGTGCATTTATGCTTTCAGCTTTTGCATTTCAGCCCCCAACCATTCAGAGATGGGCTTGCCTTGGCCATTGATGTTCTTGTCTACAGCTTGGGAGTAGACTTCCATAAAGTTGACAAGTTGCTCGGGTTGTGTGGCGTGTGCGGTGAGGAGCATTTGCAACCAATCTATTTCGGCAGAGACGTGTGACATATCGCCCAGTTGCAGAGCGGCGGTGATCTGGTCGCCGAGGAAGTGCATGCCTGTGTTGACATCATCGGGCGAGATGGCGAGGGGTTGAAGGATTTCTTTGATCGAGGCTTCGATCTTTGTGCGTTTGGATGTATATGCCTGATGCGCGGCGATGTGTCCTTGTGATGCGGCTTTTTTTGCGTTGGGCACGACTTTGGCTTTTAGTATCTTTTCGATCTCACTGATTGCAGAACCAATGTCACTGCCTAGAAAGTGACCGGGGATATAGTCCATCAGGTTGGGGCGTAGATTGAAGATGCGCCCGCCAAAAGCGACAGGGATATCTTTGTTCACGAGAGCATGTGCGGTGCCTTGCAGTGTGGCGGCACTGATGAGTTGTTGTGCAACCAACAGGACCAAATCGGCTTTGGTGTCTCTGACAGTTTCTACGAAACGATCCGCAGGTACATTCGCGCCGAGGTAGATGACTTTGTATCCACGGCGGCGTAAGAGCAGAGCGATGAGAAGCGGCGTGAACGTGTGCCATTCGTCTGCAGGGCAACCGACAAGGATGGTTTCTTTTCGTGTCGGCGGGGGGGCAGCGCTGAGCAATGCATCGAGGCGGCGCATGGCGAGACCTGATGCGAAATGTTCCTGTTGCACGCTCAACTTATTTTGATACCAAAGGTTACCGATCTCAGACATCCCTTTTTGCAGAATATCGGTGCAAACGGATTCAACGGGAAAGACCGAGAACGCCTGATTGAGAATTTGCTCAGCGAGAACTTCATCGAAATCAGAGCAGGCACTGATCCAGTCCGCGCGCAGGGATGCGAGGTTTGAATCGGAGGAGACGGGAGGAACAGCTAAAGAAGAGGTAGATGCCATTGAGGCCGCACCAGCTAACGGGTCCGAGCCTGAGGCGATCTGTTCGTTCCACATATCCACGGCACGGGAGATGGAAAGCCCCTCGGCCTGTCGATTGATCAGCCACTTGATGGTTTCGATGTCACGTTGGGAGTACAAACGATGCCCGCCCGCCGTCCGGTTAGGGTTGGGAAGTCCATAGCGGCGTTCCCAGGCGCGTAAAGTGTCTGCGGCGAGACCTGTTTCTTTGAGAACGACCTTGAGGTTGTAGGCGGGCGTTGTACTGAACATGTTTTATCCTTGAGCGGGAGTTAGGTGGGGTTTGACCACCTTTTGTTCAGGTATTGTAACGCTTTCCTTCAAAATGCGCTCGGTTGTGAGCCTTGCAGATAAGAGAACAATCGGAAGTCCGGTGCCGGGGTGCGTGGATGCGCCTGCGAAGTACAGGTTCTTGTATTGTTTGTGACGGTTGTGCGGGCGGAGGTAGCCAACCTGCCAGAAATTGTGACTGAGCCCAAACGCCGCGCCTTTTTCGAGATTGAAGCGCTCTTTCCACACTTTGGGCTGGTACACGATCTCAAACTTGATGTGGTCCTTTAGGTCTGTTGCGCCCATCTCTTTGGCGAGGCGGTTGAACACGGTTTCGCGTGCGCGATTGACTAAAGCATCCCAATCCTGTTCGGTGCGTGCATCGAGGTGACCGACTGGTACGAGTACATAAAGTGTGTCCTGCCCTTCGGGTGCGGCGGCTTTGTCAGTGCGTGCTGGTGCATGGACGTAGAACGAAGGCACTTCAGGTAGTGTGTGATCGTTGAAGATCTGGTCGAACGAAGCTTTGTAGTCGCCGCCGAGGAATACGTTGTGGTGCGCGATCTGTGAGTACTCTTTGTCCACGCCCCAGTAGAACATGATCGTGGAGCAGGTGTAGAGTTTTTCATCGAGTTTCTTGGCTTCTTTTACATCGGGCAGAAGATTCTTGTAAATGTAGGGCAAGTCTGCATTGCCGACAAAGATATCGGATGTGAATGTGCGTCCATCTTGTAAGACTACGCCTAGCACTTTTTTGCCGTTGGTTTCAATATGCTTCACGGGTGCGTTGTAATGGAACTTGACTCCCAATTTCTCAGCAACTTTGACCAATGCCTGAATGCCGGCGTACATCCCGCCCATGGGATACCAAACGCCTTCGGCTAATTCGGTGTATTGAAGGAGCGAGTAGGTGGCAGGTGCGTCGTAAGGGCTGAGACCGAGATACATGTTCTGAAAAGTGAATGCGGCCTTGAGACGTTCATCTTTGAAGAAGCGACCTGTATTGGTGAAGTGCTTTTGAAGCGCTTTGAGTTGCACGATAAGCGGCAGGTTCTTCAAGCTGAAATATTCGAAGATGTTATAGAAGTTGCGCCCAACGAATTTCTCGAGCGAGATCTTGTAGTGCTTGCTTCCCTCTGCGATGTAACCGAGGAAACCAGTAAAAGCGGTCTTATCGACGGCCTCGAGTTGTTCTTGCATCTTGCCAATATCGGAAGTTAACTCCAAGCGCAAACCATCATCAAAGTGAACTTTATATGTGGGGTCAATGCGGCGCAGGTCGAGGTAGTCGCTCATCTTTTCACCGAGAGAGGCAAAAGTTTCCTCCCAAACCTCGGGCATGAGAAACAGGGTCGGACCAATATCGAAGCGGTGGCCATCCTGAACGATCTGGTTACAGCGTCCGCCGGGGGTCGCTTCTTTTTCAAGAACGGTTACATCGTATCCATTTTTGGCGAGACGGGCGGCAGTGGCTATTCCGCCGATCCCAGCGCCGATCACAATTGCAGTTGGTTTGTTCATGGTTTTCCTTTTACTTCCCTCTCCCGTTTTGGGAGGAGGGCATGGGTGAGGGCTAGTACAGTCATTATACATGTTGCACAGAATTTGTCAATGTATTTCTTTGCAAAACCTTGACAAATATGACAAGACACGTACAATATATAAATCCTGACCTTGGAGGTACACCATGCAAGTACAAGCCAACTGGGAGAACCAACTTCTCGCACTCGCTGGGAACATCCCACACCCGCATACCCGTCCCTTCTTTTCCTATTGGGCTGGTGATGCCACTCTTCGAATTGCGTATAAGCAAGCAGAGCAGATCACAGCCGAGCATTCCAAATCCTTTTACTTCGCATCAGGATTGCTCCCCGAAGAGAAGCGTTCCGCTGTCCGTGCTTTGTATGCGTTCTGCCGAACCGTGGATGACATCGTGGACGAGTCCACGGATGACCAGCGCGAGTCCCAACTCGATTACTGGCGTGGGATGATAGAGCACGCTTCTTTCTCGGACGATGACCTGGTCGCTGCCGCATGGGCCGATACCTTAACCCGATACCATATCCCGCGCCACTACGCCCTGCAATTAATTGATGGCGTCAACCGAGACCTGACCCAATCTCGTTATCAGACCTTTGATGAACTTGCTACTTATTGCTACGGCGTCGCTTCCACGGTTGGACTGATGAGCATGTACATTGTCGGGTTCAAGAAAAATGAAGCCGTGCCCTATGCCATCAAACTAGGCGTTGCCCTCCAAATGACCAACATCCTGCGTGACATCGGCGAAGACTACCGCAACGGACGCCTTTATCTCCCTCGCGAAGAACTTGCCTTCTACGGCATCCGTGAACAGGACATTGCCGAAGGTCGCATCACAGACAACTGGCGTCAGTTCATGAAATTTCAGATCGAACGTACACGTCAACTTTATGCTGAATCATGGGAAGGCGTGAAGATGCTCGAACGCGAAGGCCAACTCGCGATTGGTGCCGCATCCGTTTTTTATCAAGGCATTCTCGATGAGATCGAAAAGAACGATTACGACGTCTTCACCCAACGGGCAAGTTTGTCTGCAATAGGGAAGGTGAGCAAGATCCCTGCCTTGTGGTTGAAGATCAAGGCTTTGCAATAAAACCGTAGGAGCGACCCATTGGATCGCCCCTACATGAAAAATAAAATCAGGAGTATTCGAATTGAAAGACACATTACGTCAAGTTGCTAATCTCGTTTCTGCCATCATTGCATTGACAGTGAACATCCTCGCCTCAGCCCTGCCTCTCAACGGACAGAACACCGGCGAGATCTCTGATCGTTTCCAGGTCTACTTCGTTCCTGCGGGTTATGTCTTTGCCATCTGGGGCATCATCTACATCGGCTGGATCGCTTTTACGATTTTCCAGTTTCTTCCTTCGCAGAAGGAAAGTCCGCGATTGCGTAAACTTGGTTATCTGTTTGCCTTGAGCGGAATCTTCAATGCGGCTTGGTTGTTCACATGGCACTATAACTACTTCGGTTTGGGCGTACTTGTTATGCTGACCTTGCTGGGGTTGTTGATCGCCAGTTACCTGCGCCTTGACGTGAACCGCGTCTCTGTCTCACGCTCCGAGCGCTGGTCCGTGGATATTCCATTTAGCATCTACCTCGGCTGGATCACAGTTGCCGCCGTTGCGAACGTCACAGACTGGTTGTATCTCGTCCAATGGGATGCCTTCGGGATTGCGGCTCCTACATGGGCGATCATTATGATCGGCGTGGCATGTATCGTTGCTTTGTTGATGACCATCACTCGACGTGATGTGGCTTATGCATCTGTTCTGGCATGGTCTTTCATTGGAATTGCGGTCAAGCAGACGCCTGCGCCTGATGTAGTTCTTGCCGCATGGTTTGCGGCATTCCTGATGCTTGTGTTTTCGGTTTATAGCCTTACAAACAAACAGACTGCATAACTTTTTCTTTTTCTAAAACAAGGGCATGGATGTATGGTGATCCATGCCCTTGTTTGTTTTTAGGAATATAATCGCGGGGTGTATTTTCCCATCCATAAAAGGAGTCGCTATGCCTGACATCAACTACGATAAATTACAAGAGTACCTCGCCACTCTCGTCCCGCCGCGTCCGCCCGAAATGCAGGCAATGGAAAAATATGCCGAAGAAAAGGACTTTCCTATTCTTGGCCCGGTAAGTGGATATTACTGTTATCAACTTGCCCGCATAATAAATGCAACCTCTGTGTTTGAAATGGGGTCAGGGTATGGATACTCCACAGCATGGTTTGCGAAGGCGGTACAGGAAAACGAGGGATGGGTTGTGCATCATACGGTTTGGGATGAAGAGCTTTCGAAGATGGCAGAGGAGCATTTGTCGAGGATGGGATTCGATGGCCTTATCCATTATCACGTTGCCGAAGCAGTTGAGACGCTTCGCCAGACGGAAGGTCCATTCGATATTATCTTCAACGATATTGATAAAGAATCCTACCCTGATTCACTTCCCGTTATCAAAGAGAAGCTACGTTCTGGCGGTATTCTCATCATTGATAACATGCTCTGGCACGGACAAACACTCAACCCAAATAACCATGAAAAATCTACGAAAGCCATTCGCCGCTTCACGCATGATATTACAAGCGATCCTGATTGGGCCGTTTCTCTTGCCCCGTTGCGGGATGGAATGATCGTAGCCTATAAAAAATAATCACATTGCAGACAGGAACCTATGAAATACAACTTTGACATTACACCCAATCGTCGTAGCCCAAACCTATATAACAAATGGACCTACTATCCTAAAGATGTGCTTCCCATGTGGGTGGCGGATATGGACTTCCCCGCCCCTCAACCGATTTTGAAAGAACTTCACAAGGTGGTGGATCAGGGAGTCCTTGGCTATGAAATTCCGTCGAGAGCTTTATATGAGACCGTTGCCGCGCGCATGGATGAATTGTATGCCTGGAAAGTGAAACCTGATGCGATCATTGCTACTCCTGGAATTGTGAGTGCCTTTAGCGTAGCGGCGCGTGCGTTTGCATCGCGTCAAAAAGGCGTGCTTATTCAGACCCCGGTCTACAATGAGTTTCACTCGATCAAAAATAATATTGGCGTACCGCAGTTGAATGTGCCATTGATCAAGACTGTGCATGGAAATGTATTGAGATATGAGATCGATTGGTTTGCTTTTGAACGGCAAGTAAAAAAGGCGGGGATGTTCCTGCTTTGCAATCCTCATAATCCATTAGGGATCATTTTTTCTCGTAAAGATCTGTTACGAATGGCGGAACTTTGCATTAAGAATAACGTAATTATCGTTTCAGATGAGATTCATTCAGAGTTGTTCCTTGGTGGCAACTCATTTACTCCCATTGCGAAGCTTTCCTCTGAGATAGCAAGGCATACTATCACGTTGGTAGCACCCTCCAAAACATTCAATGTGCCTGGGCTGTTTTGTGGGTTTGCAATTATCCCAAATCGAGACTTGCGCGACCGCTATCAAAAGGAAGTGTCAAACATGAGTCTGCACGTAAATAGCATCGGTTTGCAAGCCGCACGGATCGCGTACTCCGGTCAGTGTGATGGATGGCTGAAAGAATTACGTCAGTACCTCACAGGCAACCGTGACTTTCTCGTGGAATATGTATCCAAGCACATGCCCAGTGTGCGCATGACCATTCCAGATGCCACCTATCTGGGTTGGCTTGATTTCACGCAGACCGACATCACGGGTTCCCCTTTTAAGTTCTTTATGGATCAGGCTAAAGTTGCCTTAAGTGATGGAAAGATCTTTGGACCAGAAGGGGACGGTCATGTGCGGATCAATTTCGGTACCTCGCGCAGGCTTCTCAAGCAGGGTCTCGATCGTATCCGTAGGGCGATGAAATAAAAAAAGACGGGTGGGGAACCCAATTACGGGAACACCCATCCGTCGAGTAGATCTTGCTATTTAGATGGCTGGGAAGGAGTGGGAATTTGCGCCTTCCTTTCGTTAGGAGAACGTCTGGTTCTAAAGCTTACTTTTGCTTATTGACCAGGTCAAGGCTGCCCAATCCTTCCGTGGGTAAACATTTCAGGCGGTGTCTCTATGGCTACCTCCTTTCTCTTGAACACATAATACTCCAAATAAAAACCGATACATTAAAATCAGCATACGTTTTTGTTAAAACACACTTGAGATTTGTGTAGATGAAATTCACATTCTCGCAGTTCAATACATATTGTCTGGGTGTTGTTTGTTTCTGTTGAGTAATTTTGCGATCAACACGCCTCCGGGGGCTGCGAAAACAAAGGCAAGGATACCTGCCAGCACAAGACCAATGCCTGCAAAGATCCCGATCCAGATAAAAGCAAAGGCAACAGGATCGGTCTTTACAACTTCTCCGTTCGTATCAAAACATTGGATTTGGTATCCTGTGGCTGGGCGTTCAAAGCCATTGTCATCGATGGATGTTGTTGAGTAAGTGTCGATCTTTGGAGTGGTGTTTTCCGGACATACCATTGGGCCAACTGTCCGTACTGCGAGGTCGCTCCCGGAAGAAATGCCCCCAGCGGTGGCGGCAATAGGGATCACACATGTAGCCATGATACAGAAGATAACCACCCAGATGATACATCCCGACGAGGCCCCTGCTGCTGCATTTTTCATGATTTTCTCCTTATTGATAAAAGTGTGAAGTTACAATACAACGAAATACCCTGAAGATGAATAGTATACATGTCTCACTTCATTGGAGGAGTCAGAATGAAATTGATCGTTTTCTCTGGTTTGCCCGGCACTGGTAAAAGTACATTGGCGGAAGCGCTTGGCAAACAACTTCAAATTCCTGTCTTTGCCAGAGACTGGTTGGAAGCGACTTTATTGCGAAATGATTTGCAGTCAATATCGAATGATAAGCCGCTGGGTTACGTAGGTTATGAATTAATGACCGTTCTTGCAGAGCGTCAATTCATGCTGAAGCAGTCAGTGATTTTGGATAGCGTCGCCGCGACACTGTCGATACGAAAGACATGGCGAGAACTATCCGCGCAATATCAGGCCGATTGGCGAGTGATCGAGTGTGTTTGTGCTGATGAAGCGTTACATCGTTCACGGTTGGCAATTCGTAAACGTAACATCCCCGGCTGGCATGAACTGGAATGGTCTGATATCGAGAAAGTAAAACAATACTACCAACCGTGGAACGAAGATCGTCTTGTATTGGATATGGCCGAGCCTCTTGAGGAAAATATTTCCAGAGTTAAGTCATATTGTGAGTGAAATTGTCCTGCGCTACAATTGAAACATCCAGGAGACCCTATGACAACCATTGACTTGACCATACAAAAAGAACGTCGTGCAAATTCCATCAAACGTGCGAAGGAACGTAATATCGTTATCCCAACCTACGCACAGATGAAAGACCCTTCAAAAATTCCAGCCAAGGTGAAGGATGAATTAAAGAGTATCGGACTCTGGGACATTCACCCGCGCAATCTCTTCCGCATCAACTGGCATAACCAACCGCTCGCCTCAGGCGGGACCTTTGGCGGCGTCAACTTTCTCGAGCTTCCCTCTTCGTTGACGGGTGTTCCCGCGCGCATCATTGCCATCGTTGGCAAATGGTTCCCAACCGGAGCGCACAAGGTCGGGGCGGCGTTTAGCTGTCTCGTGCCGAGGCTGGTCACAGGTCAATTTGACCCGACGACTCAAAAAGCAGTCTGGCCCTCCACAGGGAATTACTGTCGCGGTGGCGCATATGACTCCGCTTTGTTGGGATGTGAGTCCATTGCGATCTTGCCCGAAGGGATGTCCAAAGAACGATTCGAGTGGTTGTCCAAAGTCGCAGGCGAGACGATCAAAACACCCGGTTCTGAATCGAACGTCAAAGAGATTTTTGACAAGTGTTGGGAGTTGCGCAACTCCGGGCAAGACCTGATGATCTTCAACCAATTCGAAGAGTTCGGCAATTACCTCTGGCATTTCGAAGTGACGGGTCATGCCATGGAAGAAGTGTTCAAACAAGTCGCAGGCAAAAACGGACGCTATCGCGGCATGGCCTCGGCCACAGGTTCCGCAGGCACAATTGCGTCTGGCGATTACATGAAAAAATTATTCCCCGATTCAAAGATCGTTGCGAGTGAAGCGTTGCAATGCCCTACACTGCTCGAAAACGGATTCGGCGCACATCGCATCGAAGGTATTGGCGATAAACATGTACCGTGGGTGCATAACACCAAGAATACGGATGTAGTCACAGCCATTGACGATAACGCAGTTGTCAACATCGCTCGTCTCTTCAACGAAGAAAATGGACGACAGTTCCTCGTCGAGAAAGGCGTCCCCGAAGCGACAGTCAGTCAACTTGACTTGCTTGGTTTCTCAGGCATCTCGAATGTTCTCTCGTGCATCAAAGCCGCTAAATATTACGAGATGGACGAGAACGACATCATGCTCACCGTCCTCACTGACTCGATGGAACTCTATCGCTCGCGTTTGCACGAGATGCATCAGGAATTCGGCGAATACTCTGAGCGCGATGCCGCCGCAGACTTTGCCCGCTATCTGCATGGCGAATCCACCGATAACATGCTCGAACTCCGCTACACTGATAAGCGTCGCGTGCACAATCTCAAATACTACACATGGGTCGAACAACAGGGACGCACCTACGAAGAGATCCAACAACAATGGTATCACCCCAACTATTGGACCGATGTCCAGAAGCAGGCCGATGAAATTGACGAACTGATCGTTGAGTTCAACAAGGAAGTTGGGTTGGTGTAATTTGTAGGGACGGGCAACTGCCCGTCCCTACCTTTATAATATCCTCATGCTGAAACCAACGGACTTGATTCTCGTCTGCCTTCTCCCAATTCCACGTGATTTGGAGATCGCGCGACTCTTGGGCTGGTATAGAATCCCGCTTCGCACCGCTCCCAAAGTTGTAGCCGTGGACTATCTAGCTTTTTACCAACCTTCAGCTTTCGGTGACCGTGGCGGACAGATCGAATTCATCTCGCAAGTCAAAGGCCATGAACTCACTACGCGTGGCGAACTTCTCAAAGACGAAGCAAACCATCCACGTGCGAAAGAAGAGTATTACAAACTCCAGATCGGTGCATTGGAGAAATTGAAAGAGCCAGTCAAATCAGAGAAATGGAAACGCCTGACGTTTCTCTATACAACGGGGGAGTACTTGCTGAAAGCCAAATCCCTGAATGATCTCGTCGTGAACGGCGACGAACGTCAACTCCTTTGGCGGTCTTTGCGTGAACGAGCCGAAAATGAACAACTCTACAAAACCGATCTCCCCGAAGCGGATATTCCACCTGAAGTATTGATCGCATTGTTGGGAATCAAGGAAATGCAGGAACCATATGACCCTTGAAATGTGGTTCGTTGTTGCGATGATTGCCATCCCGCTGTTGCAAGTGGTGTTCAATCGTTGGCGGGTGGATGTTGCCGCGCTATTTGTGATAGTCGCTTTGGGGTTGGCACAATATCTGGGCTTTAGCATTCTCGGTGACGAGAAATCCCCTCAACAGACACTGCTCGCTATTTCGGGATTTAGTCAGCCCGTCGTTGTGACGTTGATCGGGCTTTTCATCCTTACACAGACTCTGTCTCACAACGGTGTCATGCTCTGGCTCGGGCAACGTCTTGCCGCCATGGGTGGAAAATCTGAATCGCGATTGATCTTTTTATTCACATTTGCATCCGCATCTTTATCTTTGTTGATGAACAATGTGGCAGTGGGAGCCTTGCTTCTTCCAAGTGCCATACAAGTTGCGAAAAAATCGAAGATAGCGCCAAGCAAATTGTTGATCCCTATCTCTTTTGGAACAGCATTGGGTGGCATGGCCACCTACTTCACGACAGCGAACATTGTTCTCAGTAACCTGCTATCAGTTGCCAAACCTCCTCAACTACCGCTTGGTGTTTTATCGTTCTTTCCCGTTGGCGGATTGATCGCCATCGCGGGCATTTTATACTTGACCACCATCGGCCGCCGCATTTTGCCCAACCGCGAACCCGGACCAGAACAAGCCATTGCACGTCGTGCCAGTGATGAAGTGGAGACTCTCTACTCCCTTGGCGAACGTCTCTGGGAAGCGAGCCTCACACCGGATTGTTCGTTGATCGGTAAAACCCTCAAACAAACGCGGATCGGCGAACGGTTTGGGCTGGCCGTTATCGCCATCCGCCGTGGACGTGGGATCATTGTCACGCCAGATCCCACAGTGGAAATCGAGGCGCACGATGTCCTTCTCGTTGTCGGGCGTAAAGAACGTGTCGATCAATTGTCCGAGATCGGTTTCAAGATCAGTCGGGAACTTCAAACGCTGACCAACTTCAATGTGGCCTTTCTTGAGCTGATCCTTGCTCCTCACTCTGCATATGTTGGTCAGACCATCAAGCAAATGAATTTCCGTCGCAAATATGGCTTCATGGTCGTTGCCTTGTTTCGACGTGATCGCAGTTACCGCACCGATGTGGGCGACATTCCCCTTGAAATGGGTGACTCGCTTTTGCTGATCGGTCCACCCGAACGCACGCGAGATTTGCGCATCAACCCCGATATTGTCATCCTCGAAACTGACCCCACACCTCGTGCTATTCCGCGAAGGCGTGCGCTGATCAGTGTTGCTGTGTTTGTCAGTGCCATAGCCTTTTCCGTTGCAGGTGTTCCTGTGTATTTATCTGTTCTTGCGGCGGCGTTACTTTCCATCTTGTTGCGTCTGTTGCCTTTGCAAGAGGTATATCGTTCCATCGAATGGCAGGTCATCTTTTTCATTGCAGGCATGTATGTTGCCAGCCTGGGTATGATCCATACCGGTCTTGCAAATTTGATCGGCCTTAATGTGATCACGCTAATAACGAACCTTGGCATCGGTCCGCTTGGGTTGGCCGCTACCACCTTTTTACTTTCCGCACTTCTCACACAATTCATGGGCAGTCAGGCTACTGCTTTTGTGATCGGCCCTATTGCCATTAGTGCGGCGCTTCATCTCAACACGAATCCTCAAGCCATTGCCATTGCCGCGGCTATCGGATGTTCCGCATCTTTCCTCACGCCCATTGCGCATCCCGTTAACCTCATCATGATGGGTCCCGGCAACTATCGTTTCAGCGATTTCTTCCGTGTTGGGTTGGGATTGATGATCGTTGTTTTCCTCATGTTAATCGCTGGTCTACTTCTTTTCTGGAGATTATAAACTCATGACTACTCTCATTAAAAACGGGACCCTCGTCACCGCAACCGAAACGTTTCAAGCCGATATCTTGATCGAGGACGAAAAGATCGTCCGCGTCTCTCCTGGACTTCAAGCTGATTCAGCGACATTGATCGATGCTACGGGAAAGCTGATCCTGCCCGGCGGCGTGGACCCTCACGTCCATTTGGATTTGCCAATGTTCGATACAGTCTCCTCCGATGACCATTACACTGGTCACAAAGCCGCAGCCTTCGGCGGGACAACAACCGTTATGGACTTTGTTGTGTTGGAAGATAAAGGATTTGATTATTCAGTGGATCTCTGGATGAAGATGGCGGAGAAGGCCGCCATTGATTATTCCTTTCACATGAATCTGACTCGTTTCAATGACAAGATCGCGAAAGAAATCCCCTCTCTGATGAAGATGGGGATTCAAACTTTGAAAGTCTTCACCGCCTATAACGGACGTCTACGGCTCGATGATGGTGGCATCTTCAAAGCCTTGCAAGTTGCCAGAGATAACGGCATGTTGGTCATGGCACATTGTGAGAACGGCGATGTCATCGATACGTTGACCGAACAAGCACTTGCGGCTGGACATACGACTCCCGAATGGCATGCGTTGACAAGACCAGGCTGGGGCGCAGTAGAAGCTACTTTGCGGATGGCAGGCATGGCGTCTAGTGCTGATGCGAGTGTGTATATCGTCCACATGAATATGGGAGGCGAAGTGGATATGTTGAAGTATGCTCGTGAGCGCGGCGTCAAAGTGATGGGGGAGACGTGTCCGCAATATCTGTTCTTCACGATTGATAATTTGCGTCAACCTGATGGCGCGAAATGGATCTGTTCTCCGCCGATGCGAACGAAGGAAGATAATGCGCGGTTGTGGGAAGGGTTGACAGAGGGGATCTTGCAGACAGTCGGCACGGACCATTGCCCATTTTATTTTGACGGAACCAATCCCATCGTCTATGAAGGAAGCGAGATCGCCATCCCCGGGAAAGAGTTGGGGAAGGATGATTTCACGAAGATACCGAATGGCTTGCCGGGCATCCAGGATCGCATGCCAGTAATATGGACGCATGGCGTGCGTTCGGGGAAGATGACGCAGAATCAATTTGTGGCATATACGAGCACGAACCCCGCGAAGATATTTGGTCTGTATCCGCGTAAAGGTGCATTGCTCGAAGGCTCCGATGCAGACATTGTGATCTGGGATGCGGAGAAGAAAGTGAAGTACGGCGTCGCGATGTCACATCAACGCACGGACTATAACTTGTATGAAGGCTGGGAGTTGACGGGGTACCCCGAAAAAGTTTTCCTGCGCGGACAGTTGATTGTGGATGGCGATGAGTGGAAAGGCAAGAGGGGGATGGGTCAGTTTTTGAAACGCGGTCAAGGCGAAGTCATTTAACTTGTTGGAGGTGCAGTATGTACTGCACCTCCAACTGTAACTCTTATTCCACGATCACCCAATCGCTTCCGCTTCGGCCAAAGACTTCAGGAGAGTACATCTCCTCCGCTTTGGCAGGCGGGACAACGAATGTGCCGGGCGTGGTGGCGCGGGCGATGTAGGTATATTCATACACCCCATCCCATAACAAGGATGTGAAGGCTTCGGCGCGATTATCGCGCATGTTTTGATGTTCATACCATGTGCCCCACCACCACCAACCATAACGATAGTCCGGGCTGGCTGGGTCTTGTGGCGCGCTTTGTGAAACGGCAAGGTCTGGGTTGATGATCTCCAAGCCAGCGGGGAGCGGATCGACCAATGCCACGTGATAGCGGCGATTATCGGCCACCATCGTGATCTTCACTTTCACGCGCGTGCCAGCCTTGATATGCCAGACACCATTGCTGTCTTGATACACATCTTCGGGATCATCCACGCCTTCATAGCGGCGTTCAATGACAAAGCCCATATCCAGCGGATCGAGGTTCAAGTCAGTGGGAGCGTATTGCAACCCCAAGCGGTAATACAACCTGCCCGTGCCATCCTTACTGAGAATCAGATTCTCCATCCCACCGCCAGCCTCTGTTTCAGTGAGCACATAATTCATCGGGATGAGTGTTTCGTGGATGTCTGTCGTCCGTCCGCGGAACTCATTGCTTCCGGCGTAGGTATCTCCCAGCCAAATGCGCGCCACAAAGTCCGGCGTTTGGGTTTCATAGGTGTTGAAGTAACGGTCAAGCGCGAGAAGGACAAAAACATTCTCCTGCGTGTTGTTCCAGCGGCCTTTACTGCGATGTGCAAGCAAACCGTTGACCACCTTGGGGATCAAGTCGCTTTGTGGATTATCTTCGATCAACGCATCCAACAGGATGGCATCGGTGCGGCGGTCGGAACTGAGCAGAAGATAGGTCTGGTCGCTGTAATACGTTGTGAAGTTCGCTGCGCCTGCCGTCTCAACAACATGGTTGTTCACAAACTGTCGAATGGCATCCAATTGACTCTCATCATCGATTACAGACCATAACCAGCCGATGGCTTCCATCGAAAGGTTTTCCAGCCCCGCATCGTTCAACAGTCTTTCAGCTTTTGCTGAGTCACGGTCACCCATCAAATTGCGCACATAAAGCGCATACGCGCTGAGCGTTCGGCGTGTATCTTCGCTGTACCAGGATGGATAGTGGCTTTCGATGTCGCGCATATATGCTAGTGCATTCTGTTGCATCTCTTCGGGCACATCGAATCCCTTTTCCTCTGCACGATACAAGGCATGTGCCACATGGATGGTATTGAACGGACTGGACTCGAATCCGCGTCGCCAGTAGGGGAATCCGCCATCGAAGTTTTGCATCCCTTGCAGGCGCTCAATATCGCGGTTCACGGCTGATTCCATTTCAGCGGGCGAGGGCAACCCGTCGGCTTTGAAAGCAGTCAACACGTCACGCAATGAAGCGACCGCCAAAATGCGAGATGCCAATTGTTCGGAACATTCGTATGGATACGAGACCAGATACAACACTGCATCGGTCAATGACTGCAATGCAGTAGATGATGTTGAAACTTCCAATCCGCCGTATTGTGGGAAAACGCCCGAAGGATATTGCACGGGCTGTGCAATAGCTCCATCGTCGATCACGCCATAAGTAGCAAAGGCTTCGGTCGTTGACGGAGTGTAAACAGGCAACTCCACATTGGCGGCGTCAGCGTAATTCCCGGATGTCGCCGCGATCTGCACATGGACGGTCCCTGCCATCACTGTGGAGGCTGGGAAGCGCACTTCCACGCGATCATTGGCTGGGACGTTGACACGCAAGCCCGTATTTTCAAATTCAAGGTTCGTGGCGCGAAGGACAACATCCACTGTCATTGCTTCGTCGGTTTGGTTTTGCAAGACAACGGGCAATTCGAATTTGTCGCCAAAGTTGAGGAAGCGTGGCGCGGAGGGGCGTACCATCAACGGCAGTCTCGCCGTGATATTCGACTCGCCCGTCCCGAACTGATTCCCGCCTCGATCCACCGCCACAGCCATGACCCGGTATCTGGTGAGGTTATCCGGCAGTTTGACCGACACCCGCGCCTCGCCATTGGGACCTGTTTGTACGGTAGGTGCGAAGGTTGCCAGCGGATTGAAATTCGTGCGAACGGCAATTGATGTTTGCGCCTGTGTTTGATTCTTAACACCGTCCGCTAATGTTGCGGTCATTGTGGGTTGAGGAGCGGCCATAGCTGGTGCTTCTATTGCTGCTGCTTCTAACACTAGTTCTTCTCTATTCTGTGCTCTTGCCAGTGATTGCGGGTCGGCCAGAATGATGCTGGCACGACCATAGATACTTGAGAGATAGGATGGTCGGTCAGCGTAGAAGCTGTTGATCGGGTCTTTCAGTTGATACCCTGTCAGTGCAAGAATGGATTCGTCCACGACGACAACTGCCAGTTCAGCATTCGACACTGGTTGACCATTCGCATCCTTCACCATGATGTTCAAAGTCGTCTCGCCGCCCGGTTCCAACCTGCTTTGATCTGGTTCCACTTGCAGGGACAATGTCCTCTGCTGAGGAGGAATGCTCAAGTTCAATTGACCGCTGGCATAGGCAGGACGCGGTGGAACATTGGAAAGTGGTTCTCCATTGTCATCTGTGCGCGTTGCAGAGCCAGCCAGATCCACTTGAATGTTCAGGTTGGGGATGTGTTCTTCTTCGATGGGAATTCTCAAAGTGGCTGTGCCATCTTCGACTTCAAAGCGTGTTGTGTATAAAATCCCATTGCGACTGACGGTCAATAATCCTTCAGCAGGTACAAACGGAGATTGCACAAGGATTTCCGCTATGTCGCCGGGCTGATAGGTTTCCTTATCCGGAATAAGTGTGACCTCTTCCTGTTCTACTTTGCGTGAGGGAGGTTGCTCTCCACCGCTGACCCAGCGCGTGAAGCGGCTTTGATTCTTGCGTCCAAGTTCGTCTGTTACTTGTGCGGTGATCTGATAGCTTCCGCCGATGGGAGTTTCAAAGGAACAGGAATCAGGTTCCTGTTGAGAAAGAAGCGAGCAGGTTTGGACTTCCACCACTTCCTCGGCCCATTTCCCGTTACGAGTCTTCCATTCCAACCTTCCTGCTGTGATCTCAACGGGACGATCACTGACCGGTTCTCCATCCAGATCGGTGACGATGAACTCAATTTCGAGCGGCGTGCCGCGCCCGACAAAGTAACGGTCACTGCGGATGCCGATGTAAAGATCGGCGGGGTGAACGAGAAGTGAAGTGGAACTGCTCCACGCCTGACGGTTCACATCCATCACCGTGGCTTGTGCGACCACGCTTTGCGGCTGCGGGTCTTTGGCAGGATCGCCCTTTTGGTTCATATCAAGGTTTAGATAATGCGTGCCGGTTGCATCGGTCTTGCCATTGAAGGTTTGTGTTTGAACTCCTTCGGGAGTTTGATAATTGAAGTCATAAAACCACCACCAGGGTTGCCATGTGCCGAAAGTGAAGTCGGGCCAGTTGGGCGGGGAGTAGGTACCGGGGGATGTCGTGATCTGCCAGGTGACATCGGCATTGGGGAGCGCGCCGCCTGCATAGTATTTCGCTTCAACAGCGATTGTTGCCTGATCGCCCATAAAATACGGAGCGGATGTCTCGTTGCGTGCATTTACCTCGAATTCGGGCCGACGGAATTCCTGTATCTGGATGTTGTGAGAATAATCCTTACCATCCAATCCGCCTACATCGCCGATGGTAGAGATGTAAATAGTCGCTGTTCCCAAATTGGTCGTTTGTGGAATGGTGAATGCGAAATCGAAACCACCGAGGGCGTTCACATCTGTTGTGCCGTTGCCCAACTCATTGCCAAATGGATCCATGATCTGATAACGCACAGAAGAAACCAGATTGCCCACTAATGTAACATCGCCGCCTTGTTTTGCTCCAATACGTCTCAGCCAACCTTTGAGATGCACCTCCTCACCGGGACGATACATCTGACGGTCGTCGAAGACATACCAGCTTAGGAAGTCATTTGTTGGATTGACTGTCCATGGATCGTCGCCCCAATAATAGTTTGAGCGTGGCAGGATCGCCTGATCTGCGCCCTTACTCGCAACGAGATAAGTGGCTCCTGATGGAATATCAAAGCGCGTAACACCATCTCCTCCGCTCAAAACGGATGCGTTACTGTTATTCGCTTGAATGCGAACGCCAGACAACGGTGAACCATCCTTGATGTCGGTTGTCCAAGCCACCATTTCGCTGTGATCGGTGTATGCATCTATACCGATCTGTGTGACCTGCACCCATGTGATGATGGTTTGAGAGAAACGCCTGTATTTGTCCTCTTCCGCTTCAATGATCTTTTTCGGCGGTTCCACGATAAGGACGAATTGACCGAAGTCGCCATTCATGTGTTTCCCGAGGTCAACAGCCACCTGTGACAATGTATCATCCGGGATGTTCAACGTAAGCGAACTGTCTTCGACCAATGTGCCAGGCATGGAAGGTGGATTATCTGTCCGTTGCCATTCCCGCAGATATTCCTTGAAACGAGGCCAGTCCGCGGGTTGAACGGAATACACTTTCAAATTAAGTTTGTTGTAGTTTATGGCATAGACCGAAAAGACCTTCTTCGAAGCCGTCGGGTCGAGTGTAATGAAACTTTGCCCCGTGTTGACCAAAATCGAATCCGCTTTACCCACTTTGAATGTCAGACTCGTATCGTCGCCCAATTGTTGGCCAAAGACATCCTGGATCTTTCCCGACACAGTGACACGGTAGGTTGTTTGTCCGCTGGTTGCACCGCTGATCTCGATCGTGTTCCCGTACACATTGGCAGACACGCCGGGGATCTCTGGCTCTACTCGTAACATATCCTCCGTGAATAGCATGGTATCAATCGGATTATTGAAACGAATCGTAAAGGGAGTTAATGGTGGACAACGATCATCATACCAACTGCAACGATGCTCCTCGATTCGCAAGGGAGCATAGGTATGAAAACTGAACGATTGATCTTCTGTTGTGGTGAGAGGCCCCTCTGCGGATGGCATTCCTGTTTTGACGATCACCGTGATATCGGTTTCCACAGGTAATGGTTTTGTTGCACGGAACGCAAGCCAGCGCCCTTCCTGTGCAGTATCAACCAACTGCTTGATACTTTCGTCATCTTCGATCTCTGCCTTTGTAGCTAAAACAAGTGCAACACTTTGGCCGCCAGCCTTCACTTCAATATTTTCAAGTGCAGTTTTTGGGTCAATGCGTTGATCGAACAAAATGAACATGATCGGGTCAAGCGGTTGTGGGGAATACTCATATGGATATGAGGTGACGATCTTCGCTGTGGGAGTCTTGAATGTCCATGTGATGGCTTCAGCCAATGTTTGTCCGTTGATAGATTTCGTCCCTGCTGGTACGGTCGCGCGATACTCGGTCGCTTTGGGCAGACGGTCAATCAACTCAGAGTCATATTCAAAGGTTAGGGTCTTTGTTCCCAACCAACGCCATGTGCCGGGTAGGGATGGTTCGATGATGACCGGCACATCTTTTTCGGCCAGATTGTTTAATGTCCCTAAAGGGACCATCGCTTGATTGAACGTCACACTGACAAATGGCGCGATCGGGATCTCTCCCTCAGGTGCATATCGGGACACTTGCAAAGGCCCCGCTTCTGACTCATCCGGAGTTGGTCCTGTTTCGAGAGGCGGGAACTGTCCTTCGATCACATTCCCTGGCCGCGGAGGCGGGAGGAGTTCCTGCGGAGGGTTGAACCCGGTCTGTTCACCGGGAGCAGGCGTCAGGTCCGGTAGACGCGCATAAATCAATTGGATATTTTCCAGTGAGAGCGGTTCCCCAGTTGCCACGGGTAACGTTTCCACGATGTCCGCACCGGGTTTCCCATCGCTCAATCCGACATCAATGCCGAATGTATCCTGTGATGTTGGGGTTGCACTTGTATCCACTATGACCGGGATATTTGTATTGTTTGTTGATTTGCCCGGCAGGATTTTTTTCGAGAGGAAAACGATCCCGCCTACTGAAAGCAGGATAAGTATGCCGATAAGCGTCACAGCACGTTTGTTGCGGAAAATATTCGTTCTTTTGTCAGTCATCGAAAAGTCCTCCTTTGTCAGGACGTCTGGTCTTGAATTAAGTTCCCCCGTTTTGGCTTTCACGATGTTCAGGTATTACAACAACTCTTTCAGTCTCGGATGCTCTGCATATACTCCGCGATAGTTCTCGGGCAGGATTGCCGCAATGTGGCACATGATCTCATCTGTATATTGTTTCAACGCTTCGTCGCGTCCTTCTTTGGGCAGTGGGGGAAGGGTGAATGCCGGGCCAGCGGTGATGGTCACATGAGTGCGCTTCAAACGTTTCAGATTCCCAAATAGCACTTTGTCTTCTGTACCTGTCAGCGCGACAGGGATAATGGGACGGTTCAATTTGGTCGCCAGATAACTGACACCCGGCTTCGCTTCGATCAATGAACCCGCGCGGCTACGTGTTCCCTCGGGGGCGATCACAAGGATATTATCTTCTTTCATCAGGTCTATGATTTTACGAAGGGCTTTGATGTCAGGGTTGAAGCGGTCAATATAAATAAAGTTGAAGTACTTTCCGAGCCAGCGCAGGAACGCGACCTCGTTCCATTTTTCACCGATCACTACGAACATGTCCCAGCGATTGAGCGCATAGAACGCCATCGGCGCATCTATAATGCCAAGATGATTTGTGGCGACGACAAAACTCCCATCTTTGGGAAGATGTTCGTATCCCGTAACTTCCACGTGCGCGGCTAGATTGAAAAC
This sequence comes from Candidatus Defluviilinea proxima, assembly GCA_016721115.1. NCBI lineage: Bacteria > Bacillati > Chloroflexota > Anaerolineae > Anaerolineales > Candidatus Villigracilaceae > Candidatus Defluviilinea > Candidatus Defluviilinea proxima. Next base: position 203,606 of record JADKIW010000001.1, on the reverse strand, counting down.
GACACGAACCAACCAACGAAGAATATATTTCATGGACGCAATAATTCTTTCAAGCGCGGATGTTCTGCATACACTCCGCGATACTTCTCAGGCAACATTGCTCCGATACGACACATGATCTCATCGGTTGCTTTCTGCATCGCTTCTTCGCGCCCGGTGCCTTTGGGAATGTCAACATAAAAAGGATCATCGCCGCGCACCACGATCTTTGTCCTTCTGAAGTGTTTGAGATTTTCAACCACACCGCGATCTTCTGTCCCGGTCAGTGCCACTGGCAGGACCGGGTATCCGCTTTTGCTTGCGAGGAAAACCGCACCCATCTTTCCCACTTGAAGCGCCTCCGTCTTGGACCTTGTCCCTTCGGGTGCGATAACGAATAAGCCGCCTTGTTTCATTCGCTCAAGAATCTGGCGCATTGCAGAAAAATCTGTTTCAAAGCGGTTTAACCAAATGGCATTGGCGGCACGCCCGATCGTGCCGAAGAATGGATGGTTCTTGTATTTTTCTGCGATGGCCATGATAATGTCTTCACGGTCGAGCACACATAATAGCACGGCAGTATCAAGTCTGCCCAAATGATTGGACGCCACGATCGCGTTTCCAGCCGGTAATTTTTCCATACCATGCACTTCAATCGTGGCAATTAACTTCATAATAAATCGGACGATGGAGCGTAGTGTTTTGTAATTCATACCGCCCATTTTACAACAAGCGAAGCACTTTGGTCTCTTGTATTTTATGGTGTCTACGGATAAGAAACGGGCAACATCTTGATGTCGCCCGTTTTACATAAACACATTCTTATTATCTTCCCCACAGATAAGAATCGGAACCTTTTCTTTTTGCGGTTTCAGCCCCATACTTCTCAAAGATACGGTTGAAGATCACCATATCGCCGGGAGCCATATTGACGATCTCGAACCCCACGTTGAACGAAGTGGGGTCAATATGATCGGGGTGACACCATTTACTGCGCGCGATAAATGTCATGGAAGTCTTATCAGCGACTTCGGCGGTAAGGTCGATCAGTAAGTGGAAATCCTTCCCGGTAGGGATCTGTTGCTGGCAATCGAGTTTAAATCCACCCGTACTGATGTCTGACAGATAGCCGATGATCTGTTTGGTCGAATCGTCCTTGACCTGCATGTAATATGTAAAATCTCGTCTGTCCTTTTTTCTCTTATTGTTGGCCATGAAAAAACTCCTTCCTTTCAGCCCAATCAGTATAAAAGATTTCAGAACTTGCCTCAATGGTACATCAGAATGAGAATGTCTTTGTAATTTTTGTACCTTGAAGGTATGTACGGCTACTCAGCTTTCAAAATATGCGTGAGAATGGTTGCGCCAGAGCCGCCAATATTTTGTGTCATGCCGATTTTTGCGCCATCTACCTGCGTTTCGCCACATTCACCGCGTAATTGTTGGGTTGCCTCGACGATTTGATATACTCCTGTCGCGCCCACGGGGTGTCCACGTGCTTTCAACCCTCCGCGCGTGCAAATGGGCAAACGTCCCTTGGGGGTGATCTCATTGTCCAAACCGAGGCGCACGCCCTGACCTCTCTCTGCAAAGCCACATGCCTCCAGCGACAAAGCCGCCATGATCGAGAATGCGTCGTGCAGTTCGAAGAAATCAATATCATCTTTCGTGAGGCCTGCCATCTCATATGCTCTTTTGGATGAGGCATACGCGGCAGAGAGGAACATGGGGTCTTTTCTTGAATGGACGGCAATCGAATCAGTTGCCGATGCCGAGCCTGCTACAACAACCCTCGGCCTTCCCTTCACTGACGCCACTTTATCTGCAGGGACAATGATCACTGCGGCCGCGCCATCGCCGATGGGGGAAGCGTCCATTAAGTTGATCGGGGAAGCTACCATGCTCGATTTTTCATATTGATCTGCATTGATCTTCTGATGTAACCGCGCAAACGGGTTGTGCATGGCATTGGCATGTGCATTGACCGAGAACGGTGCGAAGTCTGAATGTTTCCACCCAAACTCGTGGATGTATCTTCGCATCACCAAGGCGTTGATACCAACGAACGAAATCCCTTGTTCCAATTCGTAGTCTGCATCTGATGCGGCCGCCAATGCAGATGTCACATCGCGACCGGCTTTGTCCGTCATTTTTTCCACACCCACTACCAGCGCAGAGTCGATATCGCCGGAGGCAACAGCTATAAGTCCAGCACGAAGCGCCGCGGCACCTGAAGCGCACGCGGCCTCCACTTTTACAGCTTCCTGTCCCCAGAGCCCGATCCAATCTGAAAAGAAAGTCCCAAGCTGGTTCTGCCCACTGATGTTGGAGGAAAGCATGTTGCCGACGAAGAGCGCATCCACCTTGCTCATGCCTGCATCTTGCATGGCCGCAAAGGCGGCGTTGCCGCCGATCTCGCGCAGGGAAAGTTCCCAGTGCTCGTCAATTTTGATCTGACCGATTCCTAAAATGGCTGTTTTTCTCATAGTGTCTCAAAGCGTATTTTAACTGATATGTCTCTCAGTAACTATCAAAAAAGGAGCGGCTTTTGCCGCTCCTTTTTTGTTGTTTGTCACCTATTTATTTTTGCCGTTCCCGTTATTGTTACCGTTACCCTGGTTATTCTTGTTTGGGTTTCCATTCCCATTTCCGTGACCGTTTTCTGGTTGAGATGGTTGTTCGGTAGTATCGTCATTGTTCGCATGGTTGGAAACAACGACACCAAGGTTGTTCTTTTTCTCTGATACCTCTTTTTTGAACTGTCCCCAATTGGTCGGTATATTCTCGGTGCCTTCAGGGAAGAGGGCACTGTAATCTCCACTTTGCTTGGCTTCCAGGATTTGTCCAGCGAGGCTCGCATCGCCACCAAGATTTTGTGACATCCAAAGGGATTGTGCAATGAGGCCAAATCCGAAACCTCCATTATGATATTCATCGATCACACTGGCATCTTCTTCAAAGAATGTAGCCAGGATCTTCGAGAGAGGGTGATAGGACTCTTCCACAGGTTCTTCATCTGGGAGTACCGTTGTTGGGTCGATTTCAATTAATGTACCGTATTGGGTTGTATCTGCAATGGGTTCGTTTGTAACGGGGTCCAAAGCGACCAACCCAAGCCCAATGGCTGTATCCACGCTTAGGCGGACGGTTTGAGTTTCTCCCGATTCATCTGCTATCGTTACAAGGACGGATGTTGCGCCAATCGTATCAGTTTCAAGGTTGATGCTTTGGATGGTTCCGGTGATGGGTGTTGCATCCTGTGTTTGCGGGGCCGCGGCTGCAATCCCAACTTGCGCAAACAAGACCGTGGCGATGAGCAACAAGCTTGTGAAAACTTTTATCTTGAACATGTTTTTCTCCTTCTTTGGTTGAGTTACATTATTCATTCTAACCAGCTTATTGTCGGTTTTCTCTTCGCATAATTGAAACAGTACTAAATGACCAAATCACATACTGAAAAACTATCCAAATATAAGTAATATATGGCTGAAACGTTCTATTTATTCTCATCTTTATCTTAATTCGTTTATACTTGCAAAAGATTTAATGTGAAGTTCGGTACGAGGAGATATTTATGGAACACTCCGTCTGGTTGGGAAGCCTGATGAATGCTGTAGCAGATGTCGGTGAAGAGGGACGCGTTGCTGTCGAGTTTTTGCAGGCACGAGGGGCGAAGGTCGGGTTCAAATTGGTGCGCCCCAATGTTGGTGCGTTTTGGACTGTGTTCGGAAATATCCACTTGAATTCCCATTATTATTCATATGAAACTCCGCTTGATGATCTTCGCATCAAAACATTGATCATCCATGAAGCGCGTCACTTAAGGCAGGGATTCTTCACTGCCTTGTCTGTGTATGGTGAACTCGATGCCTGGCAGTTGGAGTTCAGTGTTTATTATCGCGTGAGGGGGAGTTACCCGCATCCTGCCATTGCTGAGTTGATGTCACTGTCTTTGGAATACAACAGAGATGTTTTCAAGAAGGCCGCTAAACTTATGCAGGATTATGCAGGGAAGGGCTATCGTATTGACCTTCTGCCGCTCTATCCTTTGGGACGTGAGATCCGGTATTGGTTTACTCGGAAATGACCTTTTTTCCACATACGCAGGATTCCTATGATTTTCTTCACTGTAGAGGGGTGACATTGCTACTCAGAATTGGGGTGAATACCCCATGACCTGTAATGGGACGCATTTGATTGATATAATCGAAATTATCTAGTTTAGTTTTAGGAGAGTGCAATGATCAAAAGGATCAAGGTTAGCACAATACAGTATGGGATGATCGCTCTGGTTTTGGGAGTATTTCTTCTCCTTGCCATGACAATCTACCCCACAAACTCTGTATCTGCTGCGCCATTACCTCAGGGTGAGAAGCCGTCAAACGATACTTGTTTAACCTGCCATCAGCAGGAAGGCATGACAACCCAGATAGGCGATCAGGCTCTTTCGCTAACGATCAACGCAGATCTGTTTTCAGCTTCTGTGCATGGTACAGAAGCCGTTGCCTGCGTGGATTGTCATACGAACATCACGGGTTTTCCTCATCCCGAAGTGACTGCCAAGAGTACGCGAGATTTCTCTTTGGAGTTGTATCCCACTTGTCAGCAATGTCATAGTGAGCAAAACCAAAAGGTGTTGGATAGTGTCCATCAGACCGCATTAGCGGCTGGTAATACCAATGCCGCCGTTTGTACGGATTGCCATAACCCTCATACACAGACGCGCATCACCGATAAGGCTACCAGTGAACTTTTACCAGATGCGCGTATTGCTGTTCCGCAAACTTGTGCCAAATGCCATAGTACGATCTACGACACCTATGCTGAAAGTGTCCATGGAAAAGCATTGGCACAGGAAAACAATGTAGACGTTCCCACTTGTACCGATTGTCACGGTGTTCATGATATTCAAGACCCAACCACCAACACATTCCGTAACAGCACACCGCTCCTTTGCGCCAAATGTCATACGGACAGTACGATCATGGATAAATATGGTCTTTCAACAAATGTGTTGAATTCCTATGTGTCCGATTTCCATGGCACAACCGTGAAAATGTTCGAAGATGTAGATCCTAATCAACCTACGAACAAGCCTGTTTGTACCGATTGTCATGGCATCCACGATATTCTTAAAGTGGATGATCCCAATGCTGGCATTGCCTTCAAGAGTAACCTGCTCGTCAAATGTCAGCAGTGTCATCCTGACGCCACGACCAATACATTCACGGATGCATGGTTGAGTCATTATGAACCCAGCCCAGAAGTATTTCCGTTGGTTTACTATGTCAACCTGTTCTATAAATTCTTCATACCTGCCGTATTGGGAGGCATGATCGTATTTGTGTTGAGCGATGTATACCGCAGGTTTATTGTGCGCAAGGCGCAGGGCAAAGGAGACTCACACAAATGAGCCAAAAAGTTACCACACCTCGCTTCTATGAGCGCTTCCCGCTTGCGCGCCGCATCGAGCATATGGTCATGTTGCTCTCGTTTACTACGCTTGGTCTCACGGGCTTGCCTCAAAAATTCCCGTCATCCGGTATCTCTGTTGCGTTTGTAAGTTTGCTTGGCGGTATCGAGAGCCTTCGCACGATCCATCATTTTGCCGCCGTTGTGATGATGCTTGGCACGATCTGGCATTTGCTTGTCTTTGGGTATATGGCTTATGTCCGCCGGACCCGTTTGAGCATGTTGCCGAGTTTTCAAGATGCGAAGGATGCCTTGCAGGTTTTCCTTTATAACATCGGTATCTCGAAGACCTTCCCACAAATGGGACGTTATACCTTCGAAGAAAAGATGGAATACTGGGCTTTTGTTTGGGGTACCGCTGTAATGGTTGTTACCGGCTTTATGATGTGGAACCCGATCTCCACCGTCAAATTTCTTCCGGGCGAAGTTATCCCGGCTGCCAAAGCGGCACATGGTGGGGAGGCGGTATTGGCCGTCCTTGCCATTATTATCTGGCATATGTACGGTGTACACATTAAGCGCCTTAACAAGTCCATGTTCACGGGGCAGATGAGTGAAGAAGATATGCTCCACGAGCATCCGCTTGAACTTGCCGATATCAAAGCTGGTATTGCCAATCGTCCTGTTGATCCTGTCACGCTTCGCAAACGGCAGAATATCTATTTGCCGATCGCCGCAGTGATCGCCCTTCTCCTGATCGGCGGCATATATAGATTTGTCACTGCGGAGAACACTGCGATCACTACAACCGAACGACAGGTCCCAACTGTCGAAGTGTATGTTCCTCAGACGCCCACTCCCGTGCCGACTCAACCTTCAACGATAGCTGGTACATCATCCCCAACTTGGGATAACGCTGTCAGCGCAATCTTTACAGCGAAATGCACATCCTGTCATGGTGCTGGTGCAATGGCCGGATTGAACCTCTCCACCTATGCTGATGCGATCAAAAGCGGTAAATCGGGTCCGGTGATCGTGGCAGGTGATGTCGAGAACAGCCTGCTCATCAAGAAGCAACAGGCAGGCGGTCACCCCGGCCAATTGACTCCCGAAGAGATCGCTCAGATTATTGAATGGATTAACGCGGGAGCGCTTGAAAAGTAAATTTGAAATATGTTAGGAGATAATCAAAACGCGCCCAAACGGGCGCGTTTTGATTATCTTATATATTCTTTGCTTATGCTCTCACAGGTTCGGTCGCTTTTACACGGACAGTTTCATGCTCTTCCTCGACCAACGTATGATCTACAACTCTCAAATATTTCACACCGAGTGAGAAGGCTGTCAGACCATAGGCGATGATCGCGGAACCTGTCAATATTTCAACGAGTGATGGGGTATAGGTTGTGTAAGTCACAGCCGCACCAGGGACGTAAGACATGAGAACCAATTGGCCTGTGATATTCGTATCCCAGCGGAAGGCAACTACACCTCCAGCCACCAACAATAACGCAATCATACGCCAGAAGGGATTCATGCGGGTGGGTCTGTATAACAATAGGATCATGGGCACGAGCATGCCTAGCAACATCTCACCGATCCAGAAATTGAAAGACATTGGGCCCTGTGTCAAAAAGCGCAGGCCTTCGCTACGTCCCGGATCATATGTGTAAGTTTGTGCTAACACATCCCACGCGCGGAAGTAGAAGTAACCGATGAGCAGGTAACCGACGAAATGAGCGACTCGTTCGATCAGCGCATCATTGATCCTTGCTTTCTTGGTCAACAGTGACGAAAGCATGGATGCGAATAGTGTCAGCGAAATACCACCGACGATGGCTGAGAACATGAATAACACAGACATCTCCGGTTTGAACCAAAACGGACGCGCTTTGATCACGCCATAGGTTGCACCAAGCGATGACTGATGCAAGCTGGAAAGTCCCAGACCGATGATCGCGAGGATCGGTGCATAGTGATGAACCCCGCTCATCATGTTTGCGACCTTCGGGAAACGTTTTCTCAGCCATTCAAGATTGGCAATGATAGGCATCGCTTCGAGCATCAACACGGTGAGATACAGGATCACGCACATTGTCACTTCCCACAAAAGGGAATGTACATTCCAATAGACCATCGAATGCCAAAAGCGCTCTGGCTTGCCGATATCAAGGATAAGCGCCAAGGTTGCCATGGTATAGCCGATGAGCCCAACAAATGTCGCTGTGCGAGCGATGGGTTGGTAGCGCTTCAAGCCGAAGAGATACACACCTGCGCACAAACTGAATGCGCCTGCGCCCAATGCAATGGATGAAAGATCAATCGTGATCCATAAGCCCCACGGCACAAGATCACTCAGGTTGGTAATAACCAAACCTTTCCAGAAAACCAGGATGCCCGCAACCAGTCCGCTGAATAAGATGACGCCCATAACGCCGAGCCATATCGTCCAGGGAGTGATGACAAGTTTCTCGCGTAATTTCTTCAACATGGTTACGCCTCCTTCTTCGGGACAGCTGGTATGTAGTAGACGCGTGGTTCTGTCCCCAAATCTTCGCGCAAACGATACGTGTACTGTTCGTGTAATGCCTTGCTGACGTTAGACTCGGGATCGTTCACATCGCCGAACATGCGTGTTCCGGTGGGGCAGGCAACTACACAAGCTGGGGTTGCATCATTATCCACGCCTGGTGTGAGGCCAAGCTCCAAACCACGATCAATGCGCTGGTAACAGAACGAACATTTCTCCGGCACACCACGCGGACGGCGATCCACTTCAGGTTCACCCCATTCGGGGACGGCCGGGTTTGCACCAGTGAATGCATCCCAGTTGAAGGAACGTGCGCCATACGGGCATGCCACTTGGCAATATCGGCAACCGATACAACGATCGTAATCCATCATCACAATGCCATCGGGGCGGTAGTAGGATGCTTTCACAGGGCACACTTCCACACATGGAGCATCTTCACATTGCATACACGGACGCGGCAGATATACTTTCGTATCGCCGATGGGCTCTGCCTCAAGAATGGGATTCCACGTGATGTCCGGCGAGACATCATTATGTGCACGACAAGCCAGTACACAATATCCACACCCTGTACATACATTCTGGTCAATGATCATGGCCCATTTGCGACCATTCTCGTTGGAAACTGCTTCTGATGCGTTAGCTTTTTTGACGACCCGCAAACCGATGGCGGTTGCCGCAGTTGCACCGGCAACTTTTAGCAAGTCACGTCGGGATAATGTTTTATCACTCATTGTTGGCTCCCTTTGAAAGGCGACGATATGCTCGTTCCAGCCATGGGGCAAGAACCATGCCCGCGGCTAAACCAAGTACACCTGCCATACTAGCAAACCCAAGTGGGCTGACTGGGGCAGGTTCATTACTGACCGGCGGAACAGGTGAAACAACAGGGGATGGCGCAGGAGTGGGAGTTCCGCCAACTTCTTCTGCTTTTATAGCGGCCGCCGCAACAGCCTGACCAGGCGCATGCATTTGATTGGCATGACATTTATTGCATGTATCTAAAGACGGCAAGAAACTGTGATCCGGAGATTTGTGAGTGGTAGCAAAGTCCGTTTTACCTGTATCTTCACCCACATTGAACCCAAGATGACAGTTGACACAAGTGACACCCGACTCGGCATGTTTGGAGGTGGGGAAGTTCTTCATCGCGTCTTTATGGCAATTCTCGCACAGTGCTGATGCATCTCCGTTGGTAACGGATGTTGTACCTGCAACTGTTTTCATCCCTGCCGCATGCGGGTCATGACAAACCGTGCACTCCATACCGCGTTGGTAATGTACGCTTAGCTTCCAATTGTCTGTGGAAAAGCGAGGATCACTGTGGCACTTCCCACACAGATCCGGCGATGAGTTCACAGGCATATTGTCTTTTGGATGATTGGACGGAATTGGGCTGTGACACGCCGCGCAGTTAACTCCCTCAGATTGTGATGTGCCGGTTGCGGGATCGTAATCGGTTGAATGGCAAACCAAACAAGCACCCGGCTTTCCCTGGGCATTCCAATCTTCCAGGAAAATCGGATCACTTGTCGCGTGTCCATGCGGACCGTTTTGCCATGTTTCTTGTGTGTCTTTATGACAGTTGGTGCAACTATCATACGTTATGGCGTTTGCCGTAGGAGTCGGTGTCTCACCACCATCTTGCGCACTAACTACAACAAGCGTAACGCCTGCGGCAAGCAGGGCAAACATCAGGGCTATCAAAAGTCTTTCGACTGATTTGATCATCGTAATCATTCTCCTTGAAAATACTTATGCAGGCACAGGAGCCTTGCGGAACACTTCGCAGGAGAGACATTCTTCCCGCAAATAACCGTTGGGCAGACGGTATGTTTGCCAGCATGGCAGTTGCGATTGACCGGCAACACAGTTACTTTGTTGTTCGGGTGAACAACCTTTGATTTCCCAGCACCGAGGTTTCTCCACCAACACCGGGAGTTCCACCTCTGATTGCCAGCGTGCATCCAGCTTGCGCAGGAACAGGATCAAAACAGCGGTCAATGCGATCGGTATGGCCAATCGAAGCGCAAGACCTGCAAGTATCATGAGAAAAGAAAAAATATTTTCCATAGTTTCACCTCACATTACGAGACCAATAATTTGCTTCTCGTCGGCGTATCCATTCACCTACAGAGAGCAGGATTCCGAAGGGGATAACAACCCGAAGCAGGAAGATAACGGTGATAGCGATCGCGTTCATTTTGGACTCCTTTCTTACATCTGCTCTTAGTGTATGAGAAATTGATAAGAAAAGATATTCGGCAGACTCCCAATCTTTGAGCCGGCGATTCAACCCACCCGTAAGTCTGAATCGTGGGTCAGATACCTACTCTCACCCCATGCCTGATTCTGCTTAATGCTTGTTTGTGGGGTGTTTGCCCTACTCGAATTAATGCTACAAGTCGTGTAAAATCGGTTACATTCATCCGAATAGGGTATGACATCCGTTCTTATTGCATAATTAGCTTAAGATTAAAATAAATGGGAGATTAAAAGGTACAATTGCCCCAATTAATATTGTCAGGAGGTGCTATTAGAAGAATACCTACTTAAGCATCTTGTGTAAGAAAACCACGAAAGGAGAAATGTAAATGTCAATCAAAAAGATTTTAGTGCTTCTGGGGGTGTTGATTGTTGCGGCTGTACTCATTACAGCCTGCGGTGGTAAGCCCGAACCAACCGCTGCGCCCACCGAAGAAGTGGTTGCCCCCACTGCAACTTCCGAGCCCACGGAAGTTCCTCCTACACCAACTCCAGATCCTGCTCAAGTGAATACTGATCTGTTCGCAGGTTCCGCTCATGCGAATGGTGATAGCGAACCGTTCAAGCATTGGGATGCCGAGACCCCGGCTGAAATTCCTGCAAGCTGTGCCAAGTGCCACAGTGAAGCCGGTTTCAAAGATTTCCTTGCTGATGGTAAAGTCGATGCGGCTGTTGCTGCACCCGGCGCGCCCTTCACCTGCGAAACCTGCCATAATGACGCCGTCAAAGCCCAGACCGAAGTGGTCTTCCCCTCCGGTGCAGTTGTTTCTGCTGAGAAGGCTGGTCCTTCTGCAGTTTGTATGAACTGCCATCAAGGCCGTGAGTCCAAGGTCAGCGTTGATAAGAAGCTGGCTGGTTTTGGTGAGAACCTCGACCCCGATGCTGTGCCCGCACCTTACAAGGACGACAAAGGTAACGAAGTCAAGTTGGGCTTTAGCAATATCCATTACTTCGCCGCGGCCGCCACGTTATATGGCTCCGAGGTGGGTGGTGGGTATCAGTACGATGGCAAGACATATGATGCCAAACACTCACATGTTGAGATGGCTGATTCCTGCGTTGGTTGTCACAACCAGCACAGCCTCGAACTGCAACTTGATAAATGCCAGATCTGTCACGGCGAAGAAGCTGTTGATGTGGAAGGTTTGAAGAATATCCGTGAACCCTCCTCTGCCAGCGACTATGATGGTGACGGCAATGTGGAAGAGGGTGTTGCGTTTGAAATTCAAGGCCTTCAAGAAATTCTGTTGTCATCCATCCAGAACTATGCCAAGGAAGTTGGCGGCGCTGAGATCAAATATGATCCCGCTACTTACCCGTACTTCATGGGTGCTGATGGCAAGGCCTATCCGAGTTGGACACCTCGTCTGCTCAAGGCCGCCTATAACTACCAGACCTCCATCAAGGACCCCGGTGCATTCGCTCACGGTGGCAAGTACATCATTGAGTTGCTCTTTGACTCCATCGAAGACATCAACTCCAGTGAAAAACTCACCACCAAGTTCGATGTTGCCACGCTCACCCGCACAGACGCCGGTCACTTTGACGGCTCTGCCGAAGCTTGGCGCCATTGGGATGCCGCTGTTGAAGGTGGAAAACCCGCCTTTACTGTGGAAGCCGGTTGTGTGAAGTGCCACAGTGCCACCGCTTTGCCGATGCTACTGGCTGGCAAGACCCCCGAAGAAGTTGGCGAACAGCCTGCTGGTAACGGTTTGCTTTGCTCCACCTGTCACGATGAAGCCAATTGGCCCAATCGCTATGCAGTGAAGGAAGTAACCATGCCTTCCGGTAAAGTTGTCACCTTTGGTGATGGCGATGGCTCCAACTTGTGTATCAATTGTCATCAAGGCCGTGAATCCAAGGCGAGCGTGGATAAGACCATTGCTTCCTTCAACCCGACCGATATGGATGCAGTCCCTGCTCCGTTGGAAAAAGATGGCAAGAAGACCTTCCTCGGCTTCAAGAACATCCACTACTTCCCGGCTGGCGTGACCATCTTTGGTACCGAAGCTCAGGGCGCGTATGAATTCGATGGTAAGACGTACGTCGGTATGTCCACGCACCCGGTTAACAAGTGCGCCGACTGTCACAACGTCCATGCGCTGGAACCCAAGCTCGAAGAATGCCAGAAGTGTCATGCTGAGGCTGGCAAAGAACCTGAAACCATCCGTATGAGTGCTGGTGATTACGATGGTGATGGCAATGTTACTGAAGGTGTCTCTGAAGAACTCGCAGGTTTGCGCGAGATCTTAGCTACTCAGATGAACGCCTACACCAAAGCGAAGAAGCTCGATGGTATTGTTTACAATCCCAGTGCCTACCCCTACTTCTTTGCGGACCAAAACCGTGACGGCAAGATCGATCAGGATGATAAAGGCGCGAATGTACGTTATAGCACCTGGTCACCGAATCTTTTGAAAGCTGCCTTCAACTATCAGTACGCCACGAAAGACCCCGGCGCGTTTGTTCACAACCCGAAATATGTTGCCCAGATCTTGATCGACTCGATTGAGATGATGGGTGGCGACGTGAGCAAGCTGGCACGGCCATAAAGGTTCCATAGAACCAGTGGAAAATGACGGCGGGCGCATTGCGCCCGCCGTTTCTTTTTTAAAATAGTAGTGCTGACTTCAGTCGTTGCTACTATGCCTTGATGATCCCTTTGCGAATGGCATAGCGGACAAGGTCAGCACGGGAATGCAAGTTCAACTTGCGCATGATGTTCTCACGGTGGCGCGCCACGGTTTTGGGGCTGATGACAAGCGCCGTTGCAATCTCCTCATTGTTCGCGCCTTCTGCCAAGTAGGTGAGTACTTCCTGCTCACGGTCGGTCAACTCGGATGTGGTTTGTTCGGGACGCCCTCCACTCAGGTAGTCGCGTACTAGCAACTTCGCGAGCGATGGATACAGATACACTTGTCCGTTTGCTGCGGCGCGGATGGCCGTGAGAAGTTCCTCAGGAGCGGCACGTTTAGGGACGTACCCCGAAGCCCCAGCATCCAACATCTGAAAAAAATATTCTTCATCCTCGTGGATCGTGAGTGCAACGATGGCTACTTCAGGCATGCGCTTTTTGATCTCGCGAGTTGTCTCGATACCAGACATATCCGGTAAACCAATATCCATGAGGATCACATTTGGTTTAAGGTTTTGAGCTTGTTGCAGGGCACTCATTGCGCTATCTGCCTCGCCTACGATCTGGACGTCCTGCTCATTTTCCAACAACATTTTCAAACCCGAACGGACAACTGCATGATCATCTACCAGTAAGAGCTTTGTGACAGTGTTCATCTTTCACCTCTTTCGGAGTCAGACAATTCGCTTTTTCTGTTTGTGGTCTCTTTTACCAAATAATCAGGATCTTGGCATGGGATCAACGCCTCAACCTCTGTACCGTAGCCTGGTTTCGATTGAATGACCACACTTCCACCGAGGAGTGCGGCGCGTTCTTGCATGCCAGCCAGCCCAAGCGATTGTCGGCGGCTTGGCTCCACATTCACAGCATTCAAATTGAATCCAAGCCCATTATCTTGCACGTTAATGCGGACACTCTTTTCAAGATATTGCAGGCGGATATTCACATTCGTAGCTTTGGAGTGCTTGATGATGTTGTTCATGCACTCCTGAATGATACGGAAGATCGTGATCTTCATGGCTTCGGCCAGTTCATGTTCCTCTCCAATAATATCCACGCGAATGGTAAGGGACGAGTCTTCTTGTATGCGGTTGGCATACCAGCGTATGGCGGCAGGCAGGCCGAGATCATCGAGGTGAGAGGGGCGCAGGTCTGAGATGAGACGCCCTAATTCCCGAAGGGAATCATTTGTCATTGTTTCGAGTTTGTGCAGTGTATCAAGCGCGTCTTTATTACGGTTCAATTTACCGGAAAGGCCGCGTAAACCCATGCCTAAGGCTGTGAGAGATTGTCCGGTTTCATCGTGTAGATCACGTGCAATGCGTTGACGTTCCGATTCTTGTGCGGCAACCACACTGCGGAAGAGTTCCCCGCGCATGGTTTCGCGTTGCTGGGCTTCTTGCAAGCGTTCCTCTTGCAGTTCAGCGATCTTGGCATCAGTTTCTGCTTGAAAGGCGTGCAAAAAGCGGATCACAAAGACAGAGGCGATGACGGCCATGATGGCACGGAACATTTGAATGGAAAAGCCGAACAACGATAGAAATAATTGCTCATTCAAGAATGTGGAGGGGGGGATGGGCGTTTGGCGTGTGAACAATTGGCCGAGCAATCCATACCACCCGAAGGCCACGGCGGCCCATAGGGCATCCTGCCCAAAGCGGATCAGGCCAGAGCGGCGAAAAGCTCGTTGTTGTATGATCAGCCCAATGGAAGTTAGAAGCGCAGAGGGGATGGCGAGTGTGTAGCGTGTCCACACGTCAGCAATTTGCCAGAGAGTCTCGCCGGTGTATTGTCCACGAAAGCTATAGAGACCGAACACCCAGATGGCCTCGAGACCGATCGGGATGAGCAGGATCAGGCGGCGAGAGACTTCAGTTTTTGCGAGAAGGAAACTGCCGAACGCAGCGAGTGAGATAAAGGAGAAGGCCAGAATGGAAAGTTTGACGCCTTCTACTAACGGTTGCAGGCTTACGTGCCCCATGAGGCTGAACATCTCAAGCCATTCGTGCAGGGCATGCACAATGCCGAAGCCAGCCAACGGCCTGAGCGCTTTGCGTAAGCGGATGTCAGAGGACCGGCCGCCTTCCAATGCAACCAATAGACCCATGCTGAAGAATGCAAGGCCGTAAGCAAAGTAGACCAGGACGATCAAAGGTATATTCATTCGAAGTTTCGCCTCACCCGTCCTTTGAGTTGGTTCGGTTTAACTGACTCTCAACTTGCTCCCGCACGTGCGGCAAAACCGGTCATGTTCGTGGGCACGTGCGCCGCATTCATGGCAGTAGACTTGTGTTTCAGATTCATGTGCCTGAATACTGCGTTTGCGATGCTTGATTGTTCGAGTGGAAGATTGCCCTCGCAGGAAGAGGGCCAACGCGATCAGGATTAGCGCCGCACCGAAACCGCCCAACAGGAGAGGCAGGTTGTTGAGGGTGGAACGACCATCTGTGTTTTCGTCGACCGGTGCGACCGGCTCCACTTGCGAAGAGGCTTGAGTTGCAACGCTGGCTTCGCTTGTGCGAGAGTATTCCAGTTTGAGCTTGTAGGTTTGTCCTTGTTGTAATCCGCTGACCTTTGCGCCACCACTCAAGAAAGGCTCATCTTGAATGAACGGGATCACAGGAGATGCTTTTACATCTATGCTGTCTTGTGGCACACGCACAGCGACGTTGAAATCATCAACGGCATAGGCGCCTGTCCATTGATAGGCAAATGTTCGTTTGTTTCCACTGCGTTCGAGCGGCAGATAATATTCAACGCGATATTTTGTGCGTTCGGTAATGAATAAGGTGATGGCTTGCCCCGCTCCATCTTTGACAGGTTTGTTCTGATAGTTCGCCAAAAGCAATTGGCCGCCCGATTCATACGCCACGGCTGTGATGTTCGCTCCATCGGGCACTGGGAGGTCAAGAGTGATCGGCACCGGCGTAGTATCAGTCACTTCGAATTCATGGATCACCAACATGCTGGATTGGTCATACTCAGACCATAATTCCACTTTCAATGATTTTAAAGTCGTTGAATCCTGCGCCCGCACGGGTGTAGGAACAAGCAATATAAAAGCGATCAGCAGAATGAACCACTTGCGCATTCAAAACCTCCAAACCTGTAAACTATACGAGTATCTTACCATGCCGCGATTGTGGATGAATACAACAAATTGCCCCAACTTTGTGGAAGAATGTCACCCCCTAATGGGGCTCAATCCCTTCACTAAATGCCAGCAAACCCGATTGAGCGGTGTGTCGATCTTATGTTTCTCCGCAGTCCTTACCACCGCGCCGCAGATCGCATCGATTTCGGTAGGGGCGCCACGCAATATATCCTGCAACATGGACGATGTGTTCTCCGCAGTTTTACGCGCCACGTCCTCCACTGCCGCAACAGGATCATCAAAGGGCAATTCGATTCCTTCTGCCTGAGCGACTTGTGCGGCCTCGCGTGCCAAGCCTCCCATCATTTCTCGTGCAAATGGACGTTCCAACAACTCACCATTCTTCACCCGTAACAAAGCCGTCAATGGATTGATCGCCGCGTTGACGACCAACTTCCCCCAAACTAAAGACTGTACATTCTCAATGACTTGCACGTTGAAATTTGCGGATCGAAGAGCCGCCTCAAGCGGACCGAGAGCCTGATTCTGTTCCAATGAAATGATTCCCTCGCCCCCGGCCTTTACCAACCCCGGACCAAGTAATGTAGCTCCCGTAGTGGTACTGCCTAATGCAACACGCTTTGCCCCTAAACTTTCCATGAGTGTTTCGCGATTGCCGAGTCCGTTTTGGAGGGTGAGGACAAGTCCATTGTCGGCGAGGCAGGTTTGAAGTTGAGAAGCGACGCGTTCCGTTTGCCAGGCCTTCACCAACACAATGGCATACTTTGTCCCCGCACATTCACGTGGATCATCCGTCGCATGGATGGGGTACTGTTTTTCATTTCCTTGAGAATCGACAAGTCGTACACCATTTTGTTGCAACGCGTGAATGCCATCCCTCCATGTGCCGAGCATTGTGATGGTATGCCCGGCCTCGGTCAACCGCGCGGCAAAGAGAGTGGCAAGCGCCCCCGTGCCGAGGATGAGTATGTTCATATGAATTACCGGAGTGCGTCGCACCTTAATCGATAAGATTTATCCACCCGTTTGGTGCGACGCACCCTCCTGATTAATTAATTTCCTTCATCAATTCTTCCCATTCTTCATTCGCCATCTCAATCGAATGTTCTGGCCCAGGGAAGCGCTTGGTCTCTACATCTTCGATGTAATCAGCGAAAGCCTTTTGCATCTCGCGATGGAAGTCTGCATATTGTTTGACGAACTTGGGCGTGAAGCGGTCGAATAACCCAAGCACGTCATGTGTTACCAAAACCTGACCGTCACATCCATTGCCAGCGCCGATGCCAATTGTGGGAATGGATAGTTTCTTTGAGATCAACTCTGCCAACCGTGCAGGTACAGCCTCGAGCACAATGCTGAAACATCCTGCTTCTTCAAGGATCAATGCATCCTCGATCAGGCGTTTCGCGGCAACAGCCGTTTTCCCTTGTGCACGGAACCCTCCAAGCTGATTGATGGATTGCGGCGTCAGACCGATGTGTCCCATTACAGGGATGCCCGCACTCACAATAGCACGGATCGTATCCGCACGTTCGCGTCCGCCTTCGAGTTTGACAGCGTCCATGCCGCCTTGGGCAAGAAAACGCCCCGCATTGCGGACGGCCTCTTCTACTGAGACTTGATACGACATGAACGGCATGTCACCGACAAGAAGGGCGCTCTTTGCACCACGTGCCACCGCACGCGCATGATGGAGCATTTCCTCCATGGTGATGGGAAGTGTGTTCTCGTAGCCGAGAACCACCATCGCCAACGAATCGCCGACAAGAATGGAATCAACGCCAGCCCTATCCATCGCCATAGCCGAAGGATAGTCGTAGGCGGTCAGCATCGTGATCATCTCGCCGCGTTCCTTCTTTTGACGATAGGTGAGCGTGGTTACTTTTTTGCGCGCAGAAGGCGCAGTGGAAATGGGAGCAGGTGTAGACATGGTATCCTCCGATAAAAGGTAGGAGCCGTTTTATTGTTGCAGTCGTCCCCTTGGTAGCTGCGACTTGGACAGGCTTTGAAATTGATTACCGTAGTGTTCTATGTATAGATACACTCGGTAGCATTGATTATTCCACAAAACCCGAATTTCATCTATAATAATTTTGTAAATAATTATTCCATAGCACTTCGACTTCGCTCTTTTCCACAAAGGGTTTCCGTCCTCCCGAAAGACATCGGGACGATGTGAGCGGAGGGTTGAGCGATGTTTGCGAAACCCGTAGTCGAAGGACGCTCCGCTCAGTGCGGAGATTACCAGGAGAATCATCATGAAAAGAATGTTTGGCTTTTTGATCGGCATTTTGGTGGGTGGATTGGTCGGTTCGACCATTGCTTTGTTGCTGGCCCCTGAATCAGGTGAGAACCTGCGCGCCCAACTCCGTGATCGTGGACAGACCTTCTTTAGCGATGTCCAGCATGCGGCCGATGAGCGCAAGATCGAACTGCGCCAGAAACTGGATGAGTTACGAGCGCCGAGAGAAATTTAAAACGTAATTGGTAAATGGTAATTACCTCTTACCAATTACCGATCGATAGAACTCCTCTGCCTTCAAAATATTACTTTTATACTCCGCCCGCGCGGATATGATCTCTCGATTCAAACCTGCGGCTTTCTCCCGCAGGTTTTTGTTTTCTATGGCATAGATGATCGCATCGGCAATGGATCGTGGACTCGTGGAGTCAAACAACAAACCATTTTCGTTGGACGTGATCCACTCGCGGATGGATTCCAAGTCGCCTGCTGTGGGGAAGCATCCACAGGCCATGCCTTCGAGTAACGTGTTCGGCGTGCCATCGTGGACGCTCGGCGAAACGAGAATTTGCGCACGACGATAGACGTTTGCCATCTCTTCGTTCGGCATTGGTGAAAGCAATTCAACCGCATGCTCGATCCCATATTCTTGAATCCACTGCATGGCTTGTGATTCGCCCGCCATCGAAGTGCACATAAATTTTGCGTTCGGATGTTTTGCCAACACAAGCGGAATCGCCTTGAAAAACGAATCACTGCGCACATACGGACGCACCCCGCGTGGATTCATAATGACGGGCTCGTCCACCAACGTTTTCGGCGGATAAAAAACATCGGTTCGTATCCCGCCGTTGCCTGGTGCCACCAAAGCTGGCTTATCTACGCTGAAGCCCCATTCGCGTGCAAGACGCACATCGCGGTGACAATCGGAATGTAACCCATCTGCGACTTGCATTGCCCAGCGTGTGTAGTCTTTCATCAACGGCGTGGATGGGCCATGTAAAGTAAAGTCATTGCCCCAAATAGACACGATCAATGGGATGCCAGTGTACGCATCTGCGGCCAACATGCCTTCATACGGAATCCGCATGGCGTGGACAAGGTCGGGTTTCACTTCTTCGATGAAACCGCGAAGTCTTTGCGCGGAGCGGCGAACTGTCAAAGGGCCGAACCACTGTCGGATTTTGGTGCGCAGGCCAAGGGTCCGTGCAGAAGCGGTGCCGGGGCGTTGACTCGCTTTCTTAACCGAGGAAAAGGCTACAGGGAAGATTTCCAGTCTCTTAATGGAGACATCCAAATTTGGTGCAAATGTGGATGCGATATACACTTCATCACCACGTTCGATGAAATGACGGATCCAATTCATGGCAATGGGGGAGCGGGCATCGACGACGAATAATAGGCGCATTCTGTGATTATACCCATCACGGGGGTGATAGATACGTCATTGCCCGAACGGTTGAGACGAGGTATATTTAGTTTACGATGAGCAAAGGCCGCATTTTAGTCGTTGAAGATAATATGGATAATTATGAACTTGTGCGTTATGTGTTGGAACGCGCTGGGTATGATGTTTTTCTGGCTGTGAACGGGCGCGATGGTATCGATGCCGCGCGTGCGCAGAAGCCAAACATGATCTTGATGGATCTTGGCTTGCCTGAGATGGATGGGTGGAATGCGATCAAGAGTTTGAAATCGGATGAGGAAACAAAGAACATACCATTGTATGCGTTGACCGCTCATACTTTGCCCCATGATCGCAAACGTGCGTTGGAAGCAGGTTGTGATGGATATGTTGCCAAGCCGATCCAGATGAAGGATTTTGTAAGTGTGGTGGAAGAGGCTTTGCTGGTATGGAGAATTAAGAACGACAAGCACGACTCTGTTTAGATAATACATGGGATGGCCGCATTAATGGCTGTCCCATTGTTATGAACTATCCCAGTAGATCGGGAGAATAAATTGAAACTAGAGGTAAAAACATGAAACAAATTTGTGTCGTCGGCGTTGGGTATGTTGGCTTAGTGACCGCGGCTTGTTTTGCAGACTTGGGCAACCGGGTCGTGGCTCTCGATGTGGACGAAAAGCGCGTTGAGAATCTCAAGAAAGGTATCATGCCCATTTATGAGCCGGGGCTCGAAGAACTGGTTAAGCGTAACGTCAAAGGCGGGAGAATTACCTTCACTACTTCGTACGAAGAAGCGTTGAAGGGAGCTGAATTTGCCTTCATTGCCGTAGGGACACCCTCCGGTGTGGATGGTGCCGCAGACTTGAAATATGTGGAAGTGGCCGCACGTTCCATTGCCAAAGCCATGACCGCACCACTTGTCATCATCAACAAATCCACGGTTCCGATCGGGACGGGGGATTGGGTCGCTGATATTGTGAAATCTGCCCAGCCCAAGCCAATTGAATTTGCTGTGGTCTCGTGCCCCGAGTTCTTGCGTGAAGGTTCCGCGATTGGCGACTTCATGGCGCCGCATCGCAACGTGATCGGCTCTTTGGATAGGGATGCCGCGAACAAAGTGGCACAGTTGCATTTGCCGTTACGCGCTCCCATCGTTATCACAGACTTGCGCACCGCTGAAATGATCAAATACGCCAGCAATGCCTTCCTCGCGGCGAAGATCTCATTCATCAATGAACTCGCTGACATGTGCGAAGTTGTTGGCGCCGATGTGAAGGAAGTTGCCGCAGGCATGGGCTACGATGCTCGTATCGGACGTCACTTTTTGGATGCAGGCCTTGGGTGGGGCGGCTCGTGCTTCCCGAAAGATGTGCAGGCGTTGGCTTATATGGCAAAAGAAAAAGGACTTGAGCCGCGCATTTTGAACGAAGTGATGAATGTCAACTATGACCGCCGCAAGGAAGTCACAAAGCATGTGGAGAATATGCTCGGCGGCAATTTGAAAGGCAAGACCATTGGTATGCTTGGTTTGGCATTCAAGCCCAATACAGATGACATGCGCGATGCTCCCGCCATTGATATTTCTGCTGACTTGATCGCGGCGGGCGCCAAGGTGCGTGGGTATGATCCCGTCTCGATGGAAGTTGCCCGCCCCATATTGCCAAATGTTGAACTTTGCAAAGATCCCTATGAATTGGCAAAAGGTTGTGACGCTCTGATCGTTGTCACCGAATGGAACGAGTTCAAGCAACTTGACCTTGATAAGTTGAAAGACCTGCTGAAAACCCCCGTGATCTTCGATGGACGCAATATTTACGAACCTGCTCGCATGCGAGAGATCGGATTCACCTATCGTGCCATTGGGCGTGGGTATAGCGGTAACTAATCTTTAGTTTAATAGTCCGTAGTTTCATGGTCGGATAGTCGGGTAAAATACTTCCCGCTATCCGACTTTTCAGTTAACAGATTTTGGAATGCAGGGCTTGCTCCTGCAAATTCGCCAGCAAACTGGCTGATTCCAAAATGAAAACCATTAAATCAGGCTACAAACCAACCATATGACTAATACTCCTCCTGTTTGTAATTACGAAGGCTCCGACTATCAGAAGTCCTTTTGGGATCAAGGCGGACGCCAGTACGAAGACCGCACGGAAGCGATTGCCCTAAAAAGGCTTTTGCCCAAACAAGGTCGCCTCATGCTGGAACTGGGAGCTGGTGCTGGACGAAACACCCCTCGTTACCTTGGCTTTGATCGTATTGTCCTGCTCGATTATTCGCGCACACAATTGGAACAGGCACAGGCTCGTTTAGGCAAAGCAGATCAATACATCTATGTCGCGGCAGATGTATACCGCCTTCCGTTTGTGAATGGATTGTTCGACGCGGCCACAATGATCCGTGTGTTGCATCACATGGCTGATGCGCCCAAGGCGTTGGGACAAGTAAAGAACGTTCTCGCCTCTGGCGGGACCTTTATCTTGGAGTTTGCCAATAAGCTGAATCTCAAGGCGATCTTGCGCTATCTACTTGGCAGGCAAAAGTGGAATCCGTTCACGTTGGAGCCTATTGAGTTCGTTGAGTTGAATTTTGATTTTCACCCTACGGCTGTACAAAACTGGTTGAAGGGACTTGGTTTCTCTATCGAAAGAATCCTAACGCTTTCTCATTTCCGTGTTGGGTTTTTGAAGCGTATCATTCCAACAGGAATTCTTGTTTTCTTCGATTCGATCTTCCAATGGACAGGGGCTTTGTGGCAGGTAACGCCGTCCGTGTTTGTGAAGGCTGTTGTTGAGAATCAGGCGTCGGGTAGCGTGAAGCGGGAACTGTCCGTTTTGGAGTTTTTCAAATGTCCCGATTGCAGTCATTCCCCGTTGATTGATAAGAAAGAGTATCTGGAATGTTCCAGTTGTAAAAAAAAGTGGGAAGTGAAAGATGGGATCTACGATTTCAGGGAAGCGCTGAAATAGATGGTTCAGGTCATGCAATTGAGCATGGCCTGAATTTTTATTGGGACAATGAAATATCGTGAGGCAATAACTTCATGCTCACAGCATTAGACGAAGGCAGGATGGGTTTGCCGATGGCGGCACCGTACACAAGCGCAAATTTTGCCCCGAAGAAAATGATCTGTGAAGAGTAGGCGATCCAGATCATGATGATGACCAGTGAGCTTGCCGCTCCAAGCGCCGACTGTGCGCCGCCGTATCCCAAATATAGACCAATCAGAAATGCGCCGATGTTGAACAGGAGGGATGTCACAACAGCGCCAACCCAAACGACGCGCCATGCAATTTTTACATCGGGGAGTAACTTGAACATCAGCGCGAATAACAATGTGATCAGCCCAAAACCTGTTAATAGATTTCCGCCTTCCAGCAAAAAGGATGTTTCTGGCGTGATCAGAGTTTTCAACCAGCCATTCAACACGGTCAGGGCTGTGCTCATTGCCAATGCCGCGAGAAGGATAATGCTGAGGCTGATGACCATGATGGTGGCGAGTAACCGATCCCAGGCGATTTCGAGCACACCGCCCAAAAAGTGAGCGCTGGGTTTGGGGCGTACATGCCACATCGTGTTGAGTGCATCCCTGATCTGGCTGAAGAGATTGGTCGCGCCGTAGATCAGAATGACGATGCTAACGAGAGTGGGGAAGAGCCTCGACCCAGCATCGTATACGTTCACCAAAAGTTTTTCCACAGTCGTTGCGGCTTCCTGGCCGATCTGCCCTGATATTGCTTCAACGATCTGGCCTTGCACAGCGGCTTCCCCGTAGACCGAACCTGCAATGGCAATCATAATGACGAGCAAAGGCGCAAGTGAAAAGAGTGCGTAATAGGCCAGTGCCGCGCCAATTCTTGCCGCACGGTCATGTGACCATTCGTTATAGGCATCATAGAATAATCGAAGAATGAACTTGAGCGTTTTCATTTTCTGGTTGATTATATTGTGATGCGTGGTTTTCTGTAGAGCTGGGGAACGTTGTTAACAAAAGTCATCCTGCGGTTTTATCGCAGGATGACTTTTGCAGGTATGAGAATGGAATATCACTGACCTTTCAAGGTTCTTGTAAGCGCTCTCCAGATCGGGCAACGGTCATACACACCCAGGAAGGCAACGATCCCGCCGATGCCCAATACAAGCCAGTTGCTTGTCGATACTCCCACCATGACAAATAAAACACCAGCACCAAGCCGAAGCATTCGGTCAAATGTCGATAGGGGTATCTTGACTTCCTTCCCTTCGGCTAATGCTTCGAACATGCCACGATACACGGCCTCGCTCTGCGCACCGGTGACGCGCCCGATCACATTGCCGTTACGGATCGTCAAGACAGTAGGAATGCCGATGATCTTGAAGTTTTCAAGAACATCGCGTGATGAGTCTGCGTCAATTGGCAGAAACTCCACCGTATCCTTGTAATCTTGCGCAAGCTTTTCAAGGACGGGTTTTGTCACTTTGCATGGCATACACCAATGTGCCCAAAAATCAACGACGATGGGCTTATCAGCTTCTGAAATTCGTTTTTGGAACTCTGTAATGTTCATGTTTAAAAACAGAGCGGATGAAATTTCATCCGCTCTGTAAGTGTTGAACGATCAGCTTTTATAGGTGCTGAACTTGAACGGCGCATAGAGCGGGC
Organism: Candidatus Defluviilinea proxima; assembly: GCA_016721115.1. Lineage (NCBI taxonomy): Bacteria > Bacillati > Chloroflexota > Anaerolineae > Anaerolineales > Candidatus Villigracilaceae > Candidatus Defluviilinea > Candidatus Defluviilinea proxima. Next base: position 179,378 of record JADKIW010000001.1, on the reverse strand, counting down.
AGAATGCGACGATGGCCGTGAACGTGAATACTGCGGCGAGCACAACAAGCACGATCCCCAGTGTGCCAGTCACAATGCCGCCAAAATACAGATAGGCGAACAAAGAGGCGACCACTACACGGACGATACGATCGATATTGGACATATTGCGTTTCATTGAAAAACTCCTTTTGTTTGATTGATACCCACATTCTAGGAGCTTTGTTCGTTCCCGTCTGTGACAAAGTCACATAACCGAGCGGGATTCCAAACCTTCAAAATCAAGTACTTCGATTGTTCCTCGACCTGATTCGATCAATTCTTCTCTGGAAAAATCCTCAAGGATACGGCTGATCACTTCGCGGGAACTCCCCAACTCTGCGGCAATTTCCTGATGAGTCACACGCATCGGGTTCTGACCTTTAGCCTGATTCAGCAACAACGAAGCGACTCTTCGGTCCATGCGTTTGAAAACTACTTCATCCACAACCGTCATTACCGTGGAGAGTCTTTCGGATAAAAGATCAAATACGAACTCGCGCCATAACTCATACTTGTTGACCCATCCGCGAAACACATCCGCAGGAATCATCACCGCTTCGGCATCTTCTTCCACCGTAGCGATGGCAGGGAAAGATTTTTGACTCATGATGGCGTTCGCACTCAGGATACAACTTTGTCCCAATCCAAAACGATACAGTGTGATCTCCCGTCCTGTTTCACCGATCTTGTACACGCGCACGACACCAGAGAGCAGTAATGCGATCCCGTCTACGCGGTCACCATCTACAAAGACATCGTGTCCCGCTGGGATCTTTGCGAATTGGGCGTGTTGTTTCAGGTCATTGATAAGCGAAACGTCTGCCCGTTGAAGAATGGGCATGGCGAATGTAATTCGGTTGAGTTGTGTTTGGTCGAGCATTAATCTCCTTCGAGAGTGGCGTGGCGAAGGTTGTGATAGATGGTGAAGTATAGTATTTCTCGAATGGTCAATTTCCCGATGAGCGGGTGAGGGAGTATGTACTTGTCTAATGCGGTTTCGTCCCACGTCTCTGCGGCTGAGATCAACTTCGTACTTTCTTTAGATAACTGAGCCAGTATCTTTTTCTTTCTCTCATCGGCATTCTCTTCTGGGGTTTCCTGAGTTGGTAAAAATGTTCCGCCAGCCCGGCCTCCATTATGAAGTGCATTAACATACTTTTCACACAGCGCCTCATAGGATTTGGATGGTCTATTTGCCTTGCCGAAAATTAATTGGAGCACAAACTTGGGAAGCTTCAACGCCATTGTTATCGGCTTATGGGCACGGATGAGATGGTCCACATTATCTGATGGTGACCATGCCTCTCCATGTCTTGTAAAGAAGTCCTTTTCAGGGATGGCAGTGAACCAATCCAGTACGCGTTGACGGGAATCTTTGAGAGAGGAGATGATCTCTGTCTTTGTTTTGATTTCCGTCATGTTTACCTCTAAAGTTTTTCTACCACCCAAAAATGTGACAAGCCAAATACTTTCAGTGGTGTCTTCTCTAGAAACTGTAAAACACCGCGCAACACTTTTCCGAATGCGCCGAAGCGTGCGATGATATTGTCGTATGCGCCGAAGATAACTGTCCGTTCGATGAATTTGACGGGCAGACCATCGAATAGTTTTTGCATATCCCGCTTGGAGTAGACACGTACGTGCGGGGCAAGTTTGTCTCGCAGGGAACGCGGCAGGTAGTTCACGAATAACTTGTTGCCGAAGTGATATTGTCCCTGCCAGTAGATGCCGTGTGTTTCATAAGGGTACCCACGGTTCGGGCAGAAAATGACGACACGTCCGCCGGGCTTCCCCGAAACAGCATCGGGACTACGGAGAAGGCGAATCATTTCGCTGATCGCGGAGCGGTCATTCTGTACGTGTTCGATCACTTCATGGCTGAGGATCAGGTCAAAGGTCCCAGAAGGAAGCGGGATGAATTCCCCAGCGGCATTGAAAATATGAGGCGAGTTGATGTGTGCTTCGGCGGCGCGTTCGAAGTCGTATTCCAATCCGATCACGGTTCCACCAAAAGGGGAGAGGTGTTCCACGTACATGCCCACACCACATCCGTTTTCGAGGATGTTCCCTTTGATGCGTTCGCCTGCGGCTTGCAGGATCATGTCGAATCGTCGTTGTTGTCCCGCCCGCCAGACATAAGATGGTTCACCGCGCAGGGCGGCTTTATCGAGGTTGCGTTGATTCATAAGGTAATTATATCTTGCATCTTTTTTTGCCCCGTGCTAAAATACAAGCGCACGACGAACTGATTACCGAACACACCGAGAAGTGGGCAACCCCCACTTTTCTGCTTGTAATAAGGAGTATACGGAGCACCGGTATGGCTAAGAACGAATTCACCCTGGCTTTCAACGATGTATTGGAAGATAAACAACTTTCTAAGGAAGTGATCATTTCCGCGATCGAATCGGCGATGGTCTCTGCCTATCGAAGGGCTGTGAGCGCGTCTACGGCTCAGCACGTGGAAGCCAAGATCGATCCCGATTCGGGCAAGGTTATGGTTTTCGCCGAAAAGGAAGTGGTCGAAGACATTATCGAGCCAAAAACCGAAGTATTGCTGGAAGAGGCGCGTAAGGTCAACCCTGAGGCGCAACTCGGCGATATGGTGGTCGTGGAAACCACGCCTCCGAACTTCGGTCGTGTTGCCGCGCAGACTGCCCGTCAAGTAATTCAGCAACGTATCCGTGAAGCGGAGCGTTCGAACCAGATGCAGTATTTTGATCGCCAAGTGGGCGAGATCATCAGCGGCATCATTCAAGCTACTAATGCACAGACCACAACCGTTGGTCTCGATATGAAGGCGGAAGGCACATTGCCTGCCAGCCAGAGAATCCCCGGTGAACGTTTCAAAGTACATGACCGCGTCCGCGCGGTGGTGATGGAAGTGAAGGATGGACCGCGTGGTCCACAGATCATTCTTTCACGCGCACATCGCAACTTCCTGCGCCGTTTGTTGGAGAACGAAGTCCCTGAAATTTATCATGGTGTTGTTGAGATCCGCGCGATCTCTCGCGAACCGGGTGCGCGTGCCAAGGTGGCTGTTTCTGCCACACAGCCGGGCATCGACCCTGTTGGTGCCTGTGTAGGTATTAAGGGCGTCCGTATTCAAGCCATTGTGCGCGAATTGCACGATGAAAAGATCGATATCATCCAATGGGATCAAGACCCCATGGTGTACATTACCAAAGCCATCAGCCCTGCACGTGTTGCTGGTGTGTATCTGACCGAAGTGGAAGGCGCTCGCACCGCTACCGTTGTGGTGGGTGAGGACCAGTTGAGCCTCGCGATCGGCCGTGATGGACAGAATGCGCGTTTAGCCGCAAAACTCACGGGTTGGCGCATTGACATCAAATCCACAGTGGAAGCTGCTGGCGATGCTATTGTCAAATTGCAGAACGATCCTGAACTTGCTGCGTTGATGCCAGCCGCAGTTGAATCCATTCCTTCGGTGGAAGAAGTGCTTGCCAAGAAGGCTGAGAATCGCCCGGTGACACCGGAAGAGTACGAAATTCTTGCCAAGTTTGTGGACCGTGTGGAACGCCGTAACAGCGAAATGAAAGCCGAAGTCATCCGCGCCGAAAGCGGTGTTGGTGATGTGGCTGTCGTTGCGGAAGAAACAGGTATCCCTGTGGCCGCGTTTGAGATGCCGCTCGATCAGGCGGGTATCAAAGAACACGTCTTCAATATTTTGACTGAAGCGGGCATTGATACAGTCGGTGCTTTGATGTTGAAAATGAAAAAGGATCCGAACAGTGTCCTTGGATTGCCCGGCGTTGGACCGAAGGCGATTCAGAACATCGAAGAGGCACTTGCCTTGTTGACATTTGTTGAAGCGGCTCCTGCCGAACCCGTGGTTGAGCCTGTTGCTGAGACAGAATCCACGCCCGAAGCTGTACTGGCGACTCCTCCTGTTGAAGCCGTCGCTGTTGCTCCAGTGGAAGAAGTGCCCGCTGGCGAGAAACAGGCCGCAGGTAAGAAAGAAGCGAGAAAGCATACCGAAGAAGAGGAAGATGAGGGCCATAAGGATGGCGTCTCATTGGATGAACTCTTCACGATGAAGCCTGAGATCTTCCAAACTCCCGCTCCTGAGAGCGAAGATGATGAAGCGAAGAAAAAGGGCAAAAAAGGCAAGAAGAAGAGTGTCGAACTCGAGTTCGACGAAGAACGTGGCGAAGTGGTTAGCCGCAAGAAACACAAACGCGGTGAATCCGATTTCGGCGAGGATTGGTAGAACGAATTTAACTGAGAACGAAGGTGTCTAAAAAGAAACCCGTCCAACGTATCAAGCATATACCCCAGCGGACTTGCGTGGGCTGTAGGGAAACCCTGCCCAAACGAACGATGATCCGCATTGTCCGCACGGCGGATGGGGTACGGGTGGACCCGACCGGTAAACTTGCCGGGCGGGGAGCCTATTTGCACGACCGTCGGATATGTTGGGAACAAGGTTTGAAAGGCGCTCTTGCTCATGCTTTGAAAGCGACGATCACTTTGGAAGAGCGTGAAAAACTGGAAGAATTTATGAGCGCCCTGCCGCAAGATGCGGACGCAGAATTGCAAAGTTCAGGGGACAGGCGAGTGGATATGTGACCGTTTAGTCGCTCACAGGACTCGCCGCAGGAACGGGCATTCTGCATGTGATTGCCCAATTTGAGTTTGTAAATTGTGGAGGTGGTCCTATGAGTAGTAACGGAAACAAGATCGAATTACCAGGCAGTATCGTTATCCGTGACCTGGCACAAATGATCGGTAAAAGCCCCATTGACCTCATCAAAAAATTGATGTCGAACGGCGTGATGGCTACCATCAATCAGGCTGTTGATTTTGATACTGCCGCGATTGTCGTGGGGGAGTATGGTTTTGAAGCTGTGCCGGAAGTGGTCGAAGAAGCGGCTGTGGAGACTGGCGAAGTGCCGCTCTGGCGCCGCATGATCGCCGACGAAAAACAATCGGAGTTGAAGCCCCGCCCGCCAGTGGTGACTATTTTAGGTCATGTAGATCATGGCAAGACCAGCTTGCTCGATGCCATCCGCCAGACGGATGTTGCCGCAGGTGAAGCGGGTGGTATTACCCAGCATATCGGTGCGTATCAAGTAGAGCAAAAAGGACGTTTGATCACGTTCCTCGATACCCCCGGTCACGCGGCGTTCACGCAGATGCGTGCACGTGGCGCACAAGGTGCAGATGTGGTCATTTTGGTTGTGGCGGCGGACGATGGTGTCATGCCGCAAACCAAGGAAGCCATTGCGCATGCCAAGGCCGCGCGTGTGCCGATCATTGTGGCGATGAACAAGGTGGACAAATCCAACGCCAACCCAGATCGTGTGAAGCAACAACTTGCAGAACAGGAACTCGTCCCTGATGATTGGGGCGGGAACACGATGGTTATCCCGGTCTCTGCCAAGTTGAAGCAGGGTATTGATGACCTTCTCGAAGGTGTTTTGCTTGTGGCGGATAATATCCAGATCAATGCAAACCCAGCTGGCAAAGTGGTTGGTACAGTAGTGGAAGCCGAATTGGATAAATCCAAAGGCGTTGTTGCCACACTGCTCGTGCAAAATGGCACCCTCTCCGCAGGCGATGTGGTTGTAGCAGGAACAGCGCACGGAAAACTACGCGCGCTTTCTGATTACAAAGGCAAGCCCGTCAAAAAGGCTGGCCCGTCCACACCTGTGTTGGTAATGGGCTTGAGTGACGTCCCTTCCGCCGGCGATCTATTCCAGGTGGTTGGTTCCGATAAAGAGGCGCGTGTCATTGTCAATGACCGTATCAACACAGCCAAAGAGCAATCGCAGATTCGCAAGAAAGTATCCCTTGAGGATCTGTTTGCAAACGTTCAGGCTGGCGAAGCAAAAGAATTGAACCTGATCGTCAAAGCCGACGTGCAGGGATCGCTCGACCCGATCGTTTCAGAGTTGAAAAAGCTTGGAGAGGGCGAGATCGGCATCAAGGTCCTGTATACCGAAACGGGCAACATTGGCGATAACGATGTAATGCTTGCTTCTGCGTCCCATGCGATTCTCATCGGCTTCAACGTGCAGGCCGATGTCTCTGCTCGTCGCCTTGCTGAAAAAGAAGGCGTGGATATCCGTCTTTACGAGATCATCTATCGCATGACCGAGGATATCGAAAAGGCTCTCAAAGGTATGCTCGAACCGGTCGTTAAGGAAAAAGTTATCGGGCGTGCGCAGGTGTTGGCTGTCTTCACCGCATCGAAGTTTGGACGCGTGGCCGGTTGTAGAGTCACAGAAGGCGAATTACGTCGCAATGCCAAAGCAAAACTATATCGCGGCACCGACATTGTTTATGAAGGTGATATGGGCTCGCTTCGCCATGAGAAGGACGATGTGAAAGAGATCAAACAAGGCTTTGAGTGTGGTGTCGGTTTCAAGAGTTTCAAGGACATTCAGGTCGGCGATCAGTTGGTCTGTTATGTTCTCGAACAATCGTAGGTGATAGTATGCCATCCGGTGTAAGGCTTCAAAGAATTGCGGATCGTATCCGCGAAGAGATTTCAGAGATGTTGATTCGCGATATTAGTGATCCGCGTTTGCAACAGATCTTTATAACGGACGTAAAGATAGATAAGGAATTGGCGTGGGCTGATGTATACGTCTCTGCCATTGAAGGTACTTCACGCTCTAAAGACGTTCTTGCCGGACTTGAGTCTGCTACTGGTTTCATTCGGCGGACTCTTGCCTCAAAGATAGAACTCCGTGCCTTTCCGCGTTTGCGATTTCACTGGGATGTGACTCCTGAGAATGCCGATCACATCGAAAAGATACTTGCAGAACTGCGTAATAAAAATAAATAACCCATTTGATGTAACGCATAAATACATGAATAGATGTATGATTGATTCTGTGTCTGCGTTTGTTTATAATAGAGTTATATTCCATCACATGAGTTGGTAAGCGAGGAACAAAAATAGAATGAATAATGAAGTCATAGGGGCCATAAAGGAACGTTTGGAAAAGGCGAAGAACATTGTGATTGCATCGCACGTCCGCCCGGATGGAGATGCAATCGGTTCTTTATTAGGCCTTGGTTTGGCTCTGCGTGATGCAGGCAAATCGGTGCAGATGGTGCTTGCCGATGGTGCGCCTTCCTCTTTCAAGCATCTTGAGGGAAGCGAATTCGTGGTAAAAGAACCGAAGGGTGAACACGACACATTTATTACTGTTGATTGTGCAGATTTCAAACGAACGGGGAAAGTGTTTGAGAATTTTGGTCAACCCGATATCAATATTGACCATCATAAAACCAATGAAAAATTCGGAAAACTGAATCTGATCGAAGCAGATGAAGTGGCCACTGCCGCCATCCTCACGAATTATCTTCCGGAGTGGGGACTTAAAGTTACCAAACCCATTGCGGCCGCTTTGTTGACAGGTATCATTACCGATACGCTTGGGTTTCGCACCTCGAACACGAATCCATCTGCGTTGCGTTTGTGCGCGGACTTGATGGAAACCGGTGCGGATATGCCCGATCTATACATGCGTTCCCTTGTGAAGAAATCCTACCCAGCCGCAAAATATTGGGGCGCCGGACTTTCGAGCATGGAACAAGAAAATGGTATTGTTTGGGGGACATTAACGCTTGAAGACAGAAAACGCAGTGGATATAGCGGAAACGACGATGCAGATCTGATCAACATGATCTCAGCTATTGACGGAAACAAAGTAGGTATGATTTTCGTCGAACAAAGCGACAGTCATGTTAAGATCTCGTGGCGTGCATTGGAGCCAGGTGTGGATGTTTCGCCGATTGCGAAGCACTTCAATGGCGGAGGCCATGCGGCTGCAGCGGGAGCAGACATCCCGGGCACGCTGAGTGAACTCCAGCCAATGGTACTAAAGACTACTCGTGACATGTTAGGTCTTTAGTCATAAAATCAGATAAGATTGTCATAATTACTTGTGAATTTTTCCAAGGAGGAAAGAATGAATAGTCAAGACGTACAGAATGCCATATCAGGGGTTCTCGTTGTGGATAAACCCGTTGGAATGACGTCCCATGATGTAGTACAGGCAATTCGTAATGGAACCGGCTTACGTCGCGCAGGCCATACTGGCACATTGGACCCGCGTGCTTCCGGTGTGTTGGTCATCCTTGTTGGACCGGCGGTTCGTTTGAGTGAATATGTTTCCGCTTCCGATAAAAGATATCAAGCCATCGTTCGTATGGGTGGCAAGACCGACACTTTCGATGCGGATGGCAAGTTCACACAGGATAACCAACCCATCAATGTGACTGAACAGCAATTTGAAGATGTGTTGAAAACCTTTGTGGGTGAGATCGAACAAACCCCGCCTCCGTATTCTGCAGTCAAAGTGCAGGGACGCAAAGCCTATGAAATGGCGCGCAAGGGCGAAGAAGTTGAATTGGAACCGCGCAAGATCACAGTCCATCACCTTGAAGTGCTCGAATGGGCGCCTCCGGAAGTGGTGATCGATGTGCATTGTTCTTCCGGTACCTACGTCCGTTCACTGGCGAATGACCTCGGTGAAAAGCTCGGTTGTGGTGCCTATCTCGTTGGTCTGCGCCGCACCAAAAGCGGACGCTTCTCCCTGCGCGATGCGACCCCGCTTCGTAAATTACAGGAAGCATTCAATGCTGGTAACTGGTATCAATATCTGATCCCTGCCGCTGAAGCATTGGGTGATTGGCCCGCTATTGAGCTTAGCCCGGACGAAGTGGAAGGCGTACGCCACGGACATCGTGTTGTGGCCAAGGAAGATACTCCAGTGGGCGACCGCGTGCGCGGTGTCAGTACACAGGGTGAACTGGTCGCATTGATGGAATGTGTGATCGGCGAAGACGGCAAACCCGCCTGGCAGCCTAAGAAGGTATTCTTCACCAGCGGCGGCGAGTAATCACGGAACATTGCGTTGCTGTCGGTGAATAACGGACATGCTCCGCAAGCGCCACGGCTTGCATTATGTTACATTACCGTTCTCTTGATGAAATCTTTCTGCCCGGCGCGTGGCTGACCGTTGGCGTTTTTGATGGTGTCCATCGCGGACATCAACAGATCATCAATACACTTGTGGCAGGCGCTCATGCAAATGAGTTGCCTGCCGTTGTTTTAACTTTCGATCCGCATCCTGCGAAAGTTTTTGGACGCGGCGACATGAAATTGCTCACTTTACCTGGTGAGCGCGCCAGATTGCTTGGCGAGTATGGCGTGGACGTGGTGGTCACACATCCATTCAATAGGGGAGTGGCGAATACCACTGCTTACGATTTCATGAAATACATTAAGGATCGCATGGGGATACAGCACCTTGTACTAGGATACGATTCAACCCTCGGCAAGGATCGCGAAGGCAATGCGGCACGTTTGACAGAGATCGGCTTGGAACTGGGATACACTGTCGAAACGGTATCAGCCCTCGGCGATGGAAGAAGCGTGATCTCGTCCACAGGGATTCGCAAGTTGGTGGTAGATGGCGAAGTGGAAGATGCCGCCCGTTCGATGGGTCATCCGTATGTGTTGCAGGGCATGGTAGCGAATGGTGATCATCGCGGGCGTACGATCGGATTCCCGACTGCGAATTTGGAGTATGCACGTGAGAAGGTCATTCCCAAAGGCGGTATTTATGCATGCTGGGCGTATGTGGATGGCGAAAAGCATAAAGCCGCGGTCAACATCGGAACGAACCCGACATTCACACCCGACAAGCAAACTTTAAGCGTGGAAGCCTACCTGCTCGATTTCGACCGCGATATTTACGGTGACATGTTGCGCCTCGAATTCATTGCGAGTTTGCGCGATGAGTTGAAATACGACTCGGTGGATGCGCTAATAAAACAGATCCACGTGGATGTGCAACAAACTCGCGAAATTCTGGGAACGGCATAAGCCGTTCCTTTTTTATTTCCACAGGGTTGTATTGAATATCGTATGGTAGGGGTAACCTTGCCGCGTAACTCAGGACATGAATTGGCTAAAGGAGTTTGACATGCCACAAAATGGACTTCATGCGATTATTGGTATCTCTTCCCGTAAATGGATGCCCAAAAAAGAATGGTTGTTCCTCGGTGTGCTGTTGGGGAACATATTCCCGGATCTGGATAACTTTGTAGTGGCGTATGCCACACTTGCCAAATTACCGGAACCTGAACATTTCCATCGCTCCTTTACGCACAGCATTTTCACGATCATTGCGATGGTGACCTTGTTTTATATCATTGCGGCGATTACAAAGAATGAGAAGTGGCAGAACTTTGGCATCGGCTTTGGTGTAGGTATTCTCATGCACATCCTTGTTGATTTGTTCTTGTGGTTCGGTGGTGTTGAATTGCTTTGGCCGATCAAATTCGAACTAAATCTTTGGAGTTGGTTCGTTACTCCCATTTGGTTGAAGATATTTCTGGATACGGGCGAGTTCCTTGCATTTGGTCTGTATTTTCTTGTGTTGGGTTCGCTTGCTTTGCGATATGGGACGGACGCGAATCGTCAGAGTCAACTCAAGATGTGGGCGTATATCGAGTTCGGTTTGTTTGTGTTGTTCGCCGCATTATTCTTCATCATAAGTACAAAGGGGTTGCATTATCAAATTTATGCTGGGTTGTATTTGCTTTCGTTGATCGTCTCAGTTGCGATTACGATACAGATGAGACAAACAGTCGAAACACTATAAAGTTCGGGCGACCTATGGGTCGCCCTTTTTGTTGATAGGCAATGCCCGTGACGGGTATAATCTGCCAGATTTTATACATACTGCCGAGGAGCCTCCCCATGCCCGAACGTGAAATTTATCTGCTTTCCCCCCGTGCGCTCAGCCCCGAAACCATCGCCGTTGCCTTTGCCAAAACCTCGCGTTCGCCTGAGTCTTTTCGCGATATTGCCGCCGAGTTGAGCGATGAGTCTTCTGCAAAATTTCACGAGAAGTGGGTGGTGGGGTACGGTCATGCGTCAGTGGCGGAGCATGCAGTTTTACATATCGCGTTCGAGAATGTTTCGCGCATTGCCATCGAAAGCATCGAGTCGAATCGACTTGCTTCCTACACCGAGAAATCCACGCGCTATCAAAGATGGGGATCAGATGACTTCACAACTCCACCCGAACTGATCGGGCATCCGCTCCATGCTGAATACGTGGAGACGGTCCGCCTCCTTTTCAAAGCCTATGCTGATTTATTGACCCCTGTGCAGACTCTCATCTTTGAGCGTTTCCCGCGCCGCGAAAATGAAAGTGACGAAGCATGGGACCGCCGCATCCGTTCCAAATACGTGGACGTGTGCCGCTTTCTCCTTCCCGCCGCCGCACTGGCCAACGTGGGCATGACGGCCAATGCGCGCGTCATCGAGAACACCATCCGCAAGATGCTTTCGCATGAGTTGGCAGAAGTCCGCGAGATCGGCGAAAAGGTAAAGGAAGTTTCCAAAGCTGAAACGCCTACGCTCGTGAAGTATGCGGATGTAGTTCCGTATCTTACCGAAACAATCACCGACCTCGAAAATCGTAAATCGTCAATCGAAAATCGTAAATCGAATGAATGGTGCTCTCTCATTGACTACGACAAGAACGGCGAAAACAAAGTCCTTGCCGCGGCGCTGTATCGTTTTGGTGAAATGGCGTACGGTGACGCTTTATCTTATATCGAATCGTTGAATGAAGAGACGAAAGCCAGCCTTGCCGAATCTTTATTGGGCAGAATGAGTAAATACGATGTCCCGCTCCGTGAATTGGAATACTGCACCTACACCTTCGATCTCGTCATGGACCAGGGCGCGTATGCCGAGTTCAAACGTCACCGCATGATGAGCCAGACGCCGCAGAGACTGACAACAAGGCTCGGGTATGCGACTCCGCTTCTCGTAACGGAAGCAGGCTTTGGGTCCCAGTATGAAGCGGCGATGGATGCGGCCGCGAAACTCTACGAGAAACTGCATGACTTCAATCCAGCCGTGGCCCAGTATGTTGTCCCCAATGGATTTAATCGCCGTGTGCTGGCGCAGTTCAATTTGCGTGAAGCATTCGCGTTCTGTCAGTTGCGTTCTGCGGCCAATGCGCATTTCTCGATACGGCGCGTGGCGCAAAAGATGTACGAAGAGATGGCGAAAGTGCATCCGCTGATGACGAAGTATATGAAATTACATGAGGAAACATGGCAGGGGATTGAAGAAGGTTACTTCACGAAGGCATGAAATAAAACTCCGAGTTCTTCAAGAACTCGGAGTTTTTGTTTAAACTAACTTACTCACTACAGCCAACAAGATACCACCTGCGATGACCGAACCTAGTTGACCTGCGGTATTCGCGCCCATGGCGTGCATGAGGATAAAGTTGTTCGGGTCTTCGTCGTTCGCCATTTTTGCGGCGATGCGACCCGCCATCGGGAAAGCGGAAATGCCCGCCGCACCGATGAGCGGATTGACTTTGTAGCCGCTGGCAATGCACATCAACTTTCCGAATAGCAAGCCTGCAACCGTATCAAGCGCAAAAGCGATCAGGCCCAGCAACATGATCTTGCCTGTATCGAAGTTGAGAAAGTCGCTTGCTGTCATGGTTGCGCCGATGGCGAGACCTAGAAATAAAGTTGAGATATTAATGATCTCGTTCTCTGCGGCTTTGCTCAAGCGAGCAACCACACCGGATACTTTCAGTAAATTGCCAAGCATAAGCATGGAGATAAGCGGCGTCGCTTCGGGGACGAGTAAACCAACTACAAGCGTCAACACGATCGGGAATAAAACGAGCGTCTTTTGAGAGATGGGCTTGGGTGTGTACTCCATCCGCACAAGACGTTCTCTTTTTGTGGTGAGTAATTTCATCAGCGGCGGTTGAATGATGGGGATGAGACTCATATATGAGTAGGCCGCGACAGCAATGGGAGCAAGCAATTCAGGCGCGAGTTTCGTCGCAACGAAGATCGAAGTGGGGCCGTCAATCGCGCCGATCACGCCGATGGAAGCGGCTTGATTGAGTGGAAAGCCCAATGCGATTGCCAACATCAATGTGCCGAAGATTCCAAATTGTCCTGCCGCACCGAGCAGAACCATGCGCGGCTGTGAAAGCAACGGGCTGAAATCGATCATCGCACCAACACCGACGAAGATCAGCAGTGGAAACAATTCTGTTTTGATGCCCGCGTTGTACAGAACACCCGTCATGCCTTCGGCGGCGGTCATACCTGCCAATGGAATATTCGCAAGCAAACATCCGAATCCAATAGGGAGCAACAACACAGGTTCGATCTCTTTGAACACCGCGAGATAGATCAAGATCAACGCGGCAAGGATCATCACCGCATTGCCCCACGTGAAGTGCAACAACCCTTTGAGTAGTTCTGGTAATAGCGATGATAGATCCATGTGTATCCTGTTTATGCCTCGAATTTCACCAGCATTTGTTTGTGAGCCACCGTTTGCATCGTGTTCACGCACACCTCAGTGATCTTTCCTGCGCGCGTCGAACGGATGCTGTTCTTCATCTTCATCGCTTCAATGATGACGATGACCTGTCCCGCTTCGATCACATCGCCGGGCTTGACGAAGACTTCGATCACAGTGCCGGGCAGGGGAGCGGTCAACTCATTGGGATTGAGACTGGCTACGGGTTTCCGCAAATCAAAAGAGTGGACTTCCAGCGGCTCTTTCTTAACTTTTGCCTGATTCTCGCTCCCAATCGGATTGGTGTCTGGGATCACTTCAAAGCGTTGACCGTCCACATACGCGATGACGGGTCGAGCGTTGATATCTTCGATCTCGACCACATGAGATTTGTTTTTGATCGTTACGTTGTATTTCATGGTTGCTCCGAGACTTCCGAAGTCTTCAAGACTTTGGAAGTCTGTTCCCCTTTTGAGTCATTTGTCTTGTCCGCATTCCCAACTGCCAAGCGGAAACAATGGCTGTGGGCGGCTCTTTGAGTGGATGTGCCGAGGATAACTGTTGTTCTGCAATTGCCATTGTCACACCGATCGCGGCGGCTTGAGCGAGGACATCGTCTTTCGAAACAGAATCAGGTTCGGCTGAGTCAGAGGCGGGTTCTTTATCCGTAGTAATGGCTGTGAGCAGTGTCATCATTAACCACAAGATCACAATGGCAAAGAAGACAAGTCCCATGCCGAAGGCTGTAATTTGAAGTGCAAGATGAAGGCCGCTCATACAGGAATATTCCCATGCTTTCTTGGAGGTGCAGGTGCGTACTTATCGCGCAGAGCTGATAACGCCGCGATGATCTTCGGACGTGACTCGCGCGGCTCGATGATGTCGTCCACGTAGCCGGTGGATGCCGCGTAATAGGGGTTGTTGAATTTCTCGCGATACTCGTTCGCAAGCTTTTTGCGTTCGGCATTTGGGTCTGGCGCTGAGTCGATCTGCTTCTTGAACAAAATGTTTGCGGCGCCTTCTGCACCCAACACGGCGATTTCCGCGCTAGGCCACGCATACGTGACATCGGTGCCGAGATACTTGCTGGACATAACCACATACGCACCACCATACGCCTTGCGTGTGATGATACAAATCTTCGGGACAGTGGCCTCGGAATACGCATATAAAAGCTTTGCGCCGTGACGGATAATGCCACTATGTTCCTGTGCGATGCCCGGCAGGAAACCCGGTGAGTCAACAAACGTCACAAGTGGGATGTTGAAACAATCGCACATGCGCACGAAGCGAGTCATTTTGTCGGCGGCATCAATGTCAATGACGCCTGCGAGGATGGCAGGTTCCTGCCCTACAATGCCCACACTGTGACCACCAATGCGCGCCAGTCCCACGATGGCGTTACGTGCCCAGTCGGGTTGAATTTCAAGGAACGTGCCTTTATCAATGATGCGCTCGATGACTTGATGCATGATGTAAGGCTCGCTTGGGTCAAGCGGCACAACGCTATTCAACGACTCGTCCATGCGAAGCGGATCATCAGTCGGTGTGACGAACGGTGGGTTCTCTACATTATTCGAAGGCAAATAGGAAAGGAAATGCCTTGCCATATCGAGCGCATCTTTTTCAGATGTCACCGAAAGATGTGCCACGCCACTGATGGACATATGCACGCTTGCACCGCCCAGTGATTCTGAATCGATCACTTCGCCTGTCACGGCTTTGATCACTTCAGGTCCCGTTAGGAACATGAACGATTGTTTCTCCACCATGATGACGAGATCAGTCAGAGCAGGGGAGTAGGCCGCGCCACCCGCGCAGGGCCCCAACATTACGCTGATTTGTGGCACCACGCCGGAGTATTGTGCGTTGCGACGAAATATCTCTGCATAACCGCCCATTGAACGCACGCCTTCTTGAATGCGCGCACCACCGGAATCGATCAATGCAATGAACGGGACGCCGTTGCGTACGGCCAGATCCAGCACGCGGCAGATCTTGCGCGATTGCATCTCGCTTAACGTGCCGCCATAAATTGTGAAGTCTTGTGAATATAGGTATACCGTCCGCCCATTGATCTGTCCGTAGCCTGTGATCACCCCATCACCGTAAAACTTTTCCTTCAACAAACCCATCTCATCGCCCTGATGCACGATGAAAGGTTCGATCTCATTGAACGTGTTCGGGTCAAGCAATAATTCAACCCGCTCACGCGCGGTCAACTTGCCTTTTGCTTTTTGTTTTTTGATCCGTTCTTCACCGCCGCCTTCCAGAGCCTTTGCGCGGATCTTGCGGAGTTCGAGAATCCTAGGGTCTTCATTGGACATACGTCACCTCACCTTCAGTATAGTTTTCAGAGGTGACGTAAGCCAGTGATGGAAAGCATGTGGAATGGGGATAATCCGCATCTCCCTTAACTGACAGTTGATACCGATTAATTGACTTTTGTCTCCCCGTAGCGTTTTCCCCGTTAATGATCTGACCATAGACCGTAGACCATTGACCGTCAAAAACGGTCCATCGTCTACGGTCTATGGTCGAACTACTTGATCAACACAATCTCTCTTTGTGGTTCAGTGAAGTATTCTGCCCCGTTTTCCGTGATTACTACATCTTCTTCCAGACCGAGGTACCCATAATTCGGTACAGCCAGACCGGGTTCAATGGTAAAGACCTGACCCACTTCCAGCTTTTGATTGGGAGAATCTCCATACTTTTCCCACAGTGGCCCAAGCAATGCTCCACCATCGTGAGCTACACGTCCGAGTTGGTGGCCGAGGCGTAGGGATAATCAGGATAACCAGAGTCGGTCACGATCTCGCGTGAGATCACGTCGATGGAGTTACCCGTCACGCCTGCGTTCATCGCTTCACGTGATTTTTCGATGGCTGTGCGGATCGTTATAAATCCACGTTGGACGTCTACTGGCGCTCCCGTTTCACCTTCACGCAAGACATATGCCACACGTTGAACGTCGGAACAATACTCTTCGTACCTCACGCCAAAGTCAAAGTGGATCACATGTCCGCGCTCGACTTTGATGTCTGTCGGGCCGTTATGTCCGACGGGGGAGTTGGGTCCGCTGTTGACGGCGGGACAACTATCGGCAGGCCAGGCGAGTCCAACACCGTATTCGTTTGCAAGCTTATGCATGTAGGCGCCGATCTCAAGCTCGGTCATACCTACTTTGATGAAGTCGAATGTCTTTTGATAGATCTCGTCTGTGATCTCGATAGCGCGTTTGACGCGAGCTTGTTCGGCGGGAGTCTTTCGTCCGCGCAGGGAGTTGATGATGGGCTCGGCGCTGACGAGACGATCTACATAGGGAGTATCTTTCAAATGCTCGCGCAGGATTTCGTACATGGCGTGAGTCAAACCGTCAGCGTGGACGTTGTTCCTCGAGGTGTTGACAGCTATTCGGTCGGGGTTGAGGCGCGTGATCGTGTCGCGTAAGAGTTTGCTGACGGCAGTGTCGTACCCAAGGATCTCGGTGAAGACATCCAATCTCTGGATGGCATCTTTTTCGAGATTGCCGATGATTGCGAGCTTGTCACCGTTGCGTGTGAAGATGAGCGCAGACGGCCAGGTGAGATCGTTGGGGCCGATCAGAAAATCGAGAACGGGGTCGCGTACGCCGCTTGTTTCGCGCACGAACGTGAGCCACATGTCAATTTCCTGTTCCTTGAGAATGGCAATGGCTTGATTTACTTTTTCTTGAACGAGAGTCATGGTTTATACCTGTTCTGTTTGTGGAAGATCTGTAACTTGAGGTTGCGGCTCTTTGATTATGAGTACCAATATCCCCAGCATGATGATGGAAAGGACCGTTGATGTCGCAAAGGTTATCTTGAAACCTTGTGTATCTGCGATCCATCCGCCGATGATGGGAGCGATCATTGTGGCGGGCGCGGTGAGTGTTTGCGCAAGGCCAATATAAAATGGACGTTCCTTTTCACCGCTGAATGTGGTTGCCATTGTCATGCCGTTCGTCCAGATGGATACGTTCGCAAAACCTGAAAGGATGAAGATGGGGAAGAACCATGAGAGCGAAGGCGCATACCATGCAAGGAAGGAACTCAACGCCGCTGCAACCGCGCCGAGGATCAACATGGAACGATGTCCGAACTTGTCGCCGAGCCAGCCCATGCCTGCGTTAGCGACCGTTTGTGCGATGGTGACGGAAGCAGTGAGAAAACCCGCAGTGACTTCATCCATGTCAAAGCGGCGCAGGGCATAGACGATATAGAACGCAAAGCCCATCGTGGCAAATTGCGAAAGCGTGCGCGCGATCAGGAACCAATTGAAATTGGTATCACGTTTGATGATTCTGCTGGCACCTTGCCAGAAAGGTGTAGGATGTTCATCAATGACTTTCTCGTTGTCAGTTGGTTCGCGTGTGAATGCGAGGGCGCCCCATGAGAGACCAAAGAACACAGCCGCGATAAAGAAACAGATCGCAAAGTTGATGGGTGAGTCATACCAATTGAGAAGATAGCCCGCGCCAATGGCCGCGCCACTGATGAACAGATTGGCTACGGCGGCTTGTGTGCCAAAGAACGTGCCGCGATATTCAGAGGGGATGATCTTCGAGATCATGCTTGTCCAGGCGTTGGCGGTGAATCCGCCTCCGAGTCCCTGCCAGGTGAGGAGCAGGAAGGTGAGGATCAAGCCAGCTTGCAAACCGATCTTGGGAAGTAGAAGTGCCACGATGGCAAACCCTAAAAATGGAATGCGTTCATTAATGGTGTTCAACAAGACTGTGCGTTTATATCGACGCAATCGTGATGTGTGGCTTGCTGTGAATAGCTGTGGCAGGAGCCATCCCGCTGAATGGATAGCAGGGACAAGACCGATCAGTGTCGCTGAATCAGTCATCGAGGCGACGAAGAGCGGCAAGATTGTCCCGAAGGACGCGAAGCCGAGGGCGATGCCGAACATACCGGCGTCTATGAATCCCGCAGTGACATTAAAACGTAAATGTTTGCGTCCGAATTGTTCAACTTTTGAGAGTGGGAGCATGGGGAGATTTTACTCTACCGTTTCATTTTCGCACTGCATTTTCTAAGGTGGTTGAACAGTTTTTTCCTCTTGACAGCTAATCGTATTTGTGTAAAATAAATACGAACGTTCGTTCATTTCTTGGAGACAAAAAATGCCAAAAGAGAAAGTTAAAAAGGGAGAAGTTACACGTCTGGCGATTGAAGATGCCGCCCTGGAGCTTTACATGACCCAGGGATACCACGCCACATCCATGCGGCAAATCGCTGACAAGGCTGACTTGGCCTTGGGTGGGATCTATAACCATTTCAAGAGCAAGGAAGAGATATTCGAAGCCATCATTATTGACAAACATCCCTATAGAAGGATTCTGCCGATCGTTCTTGAGACCCAAACTGATGATCTTGAAGTGTTTTTGGAACATGCCATGCAGGTTGCTCTCAAAGAGTTAAGTAGAGAACCTTACTACATGAAATTAATGTTGATCGAGATGGTTGAGTTCGAAGGTAAACATGGCGCTTCGCTACTCAAAATGATCGCCCCTGAAATTTTGCCCGTGTTTCAGCGGTTGGTCAAATCAAGGAAAGACTTGCGTATTGCCAACCCGGCGATGTTGATGCGTTCCTTTTTTGGCCTGATCCTTTCTTATTTTCTTACTGGCATGTTGATGTCTGGTTCGATACTCGATAAATTGATGCCTAAAAACCCTGCCGATGCTTATATTGATATTTTCTTGCATGGCATTCTCAAGGAGTCTGTATGAGTTCACGTTTAATGTCCATTATTCGAAAAGAGTTTATCCAAATCTTTCGTGACCCGCGCACGCTGATCCTGATCATCCTCATGCCGATCATGCAGTTGTTCCTGCTTGGGTATGCGGCGACCACGGATGTGAAGAACATCTCCATCGCGGTTTGGGACCAGAGTCAGTCTACTCAATCCCGCGCGTTGTTGGATGCCTTCCGTGCCGCGAATTATTTCAGTATTGATTATGCCGTGTATTCGGCAGATGAATACAAGAACTTGATCGAGTCGGGCAATATCCGCGCCGCACTCATCATCCCGCCAGATTACGAACAACGCCTCATCGAAGGCAAAGCACAGGTTTCGCTTGTCTTGGATGGCTCTGATGCAACTGTTGGCGGGACTGCACTCTCCACAGCAAAATTGATCGGGCAATCCTATGCCACAAAAGTGTTGACCGAACAAGCCGCACTGACAGGTAGACCATCCTCCTTCAACCCACCTCTCGAGGTGCGCACGCAGGTTTGGTACAACCCCGATCTCATTCAGGCTTACTTCAACGTCCCGGGCGTGATCGGCATGATCTTGTATTTCATAACCGCCTTGTTGACCGCCTCTTCCATCGTACGTGAACGCGAACGTGGCACTATTGAGCAATTGATCGTAACCCCCATCCGTTCATGGGAATTGGTCTTGGGCAAACTTTTGCCCTACACCATCCTTGCATTCATCGACACGCTTGAGATCCTGATCATTGGTCATTGGTGGTTCAAGGTTCCCATCCGTGGCGACATTGGTCTTGTCTTTGCGCTTTCAGGATTGTTCATCATTTCAAGCCTCGGCATTGGTTTGTTCGCATCCACCGTCGCCAATACCCAACAAGAAGCCTTTATCACAGTCATGGTCACCATGTTACCGACCATCTTCCTCTCTGGCTTTTTCTTCCCTATCGAAGCCATGCCCGAGTTCCTTCAGTGGGTGTCAGCGATCATTCCGCTTCGATACTTCCTTGTGATCATTCGCGCCTTATTGCTCAAGGGCGTTGGCGCGGCGGCATTGCAAAATGAGATCATCGCATTGGTGATCTTTGCAATCGTCATCATGGGAGCGGCCTCTGCGCGCTTCCGCAAACGTTTGGATTAAATTCTCTTATAGGAGTTAACGATGAAAAACAATTTCCCCCCTCTTCCCGTTCGTATTGTTGTCTTATTGCTTGTGCTTTCAGCAATTGGGTATTACGGGTATCGTTCGCTGAACCCGGTAAATAATGGACAACTCAGCGCTTCCGGTACCATTGAATCGGTTGTTGTAAACGTCTCACCGGAGATGGCTGGCAAAGTGACAGAAGTCCTTGCCACCGAAGGACAGCCCGTTACAACGGGTGCCCCGCTTCTTCATCTGGACGATAATCTGCTTCAGTCCGAAAAACAGACTGCCCAATCCGCGCTGGATTCTGCTAACGCCGCCGTTCAAACCGCTGAGGTCGCATTGGAATCTGCCCAACTGCAATATGACCTGACCCTCTCCAACGCTCTCGCGCAGGAAAAGGACACACGCCTCACGATTTGGAAGGACTCGAAGCCAACGCAATTCGATCAACCCGTTTGGTATTTTTCCAAGGAAGAACGTATCAAGGCCGCTCAGGCTGAAGTAGATGTGAAGAAAGCCGCCCTTGATACTGCCATGAAAAAATTGGATGAGACCAACCAACGGGCGGGTAGTTCCGATTTCCTTGCCATTGAAACGAAGCTTATCCAAATGCGCATTGCGTTCCAAAACGCGCAGGATGTATTTGACTCCACCAATGGAGCCTCGGACAGCCAGGATTTGCGTGATGCCGCACAGATCACTCTCGATGAAGCAGAGATAGACCTTGAAGACGCGCAAAAAGATTACGACGATGCTCTCACAACCGATGGCGCGACAGATGTTCTGACTGCTCGTGCAGATGCCATTGTTGCGCAAGAAGCCTATGACCTCGCTGTGGACAATCTGCGTGCCCTGCAAACAGGCGCGGACTCTCCTCAAGTACAAGCCGCCGCCAAAGCCGTGGAGCAGGCAACTGCCGCACTTGCACAGGCAAAGACCAATGTCGCTTCTGCACAATCGAGGTTGAATACTGTTGAGACACAATTGACCAAGCTTGCCGTCAACGCTCCGATGGATGGTGTCATCCTCGCCCGCAATGCGGAGCCCGGTGAATTCGTTCAGCCTGGTGCCGTTGCCTTCACAATGGCAAACCTCAACGAGTTGACCATCACCGTCTATGTTCCTGAAGACCAATACGGCAACATCTCGCTCGGACAGAAGGCCACTGTAACTGTTGACTCTTTCGCAGGCGAAACCTTCGATGCTGAAGTTGTTCACATGGCAGATCAGGCTGAATTCACCCCGCGCAATGTCCAAACCGTGGAAGGACGCAGTTCAACCGTCTACGCCATCAAATTAAAAGTAACGGACTTGGAAGGCAAACTCAAGATCGGCATGCCCGCAGATGTGGTGTTCAAATAACGTACACACGTTAAAACGTTTACACGTTTGGAACGTTGTCATGAAGGAGACTTATGCCTACGATCTCGCGATTTGAAGATATTGAAGCTTGGAAGACTTCGAGAGAATTAACTCGGATGGTGTATGCGCTCACAGAGCAAGGTCAATTTGCGAAGGATTTTGGATTAAGAAACCAAATCCAACGGGCATCTGTTTCAGTTATGAGTAATATTGCCGAAGGTTTTGAGAGCCGTACACAAGCGCAATTTCTTGAATATTTAGGACGTTCAAAAGCTTCTGCAGGTGAAGTTCGTTGTCAGTTGTACATTGCTCTGGACTTGAAATACTTGGATCAAGATCAATTCAACAAAGTGTTCGATCTAGCTGATAAATCTTCCCGTCAGATTGCTCGTTTTATGGATTATCTCGAGACGCATCCTCAAGCACGACGTGTCCGTGAAGAAGGTTCAGAATATGAGTTTAAATAACGTTTCAACGTTTGAACGTTCCAACGTTCCAACACTGTTGGTGAATGCGACCAACCTCAAAAAATCCTTCGGCAGTACCCATGCCGTGGACGGTGTCTCCCTCGAGATCGCCGCAGGCGAGATCTATGGACTCGTCGGTGCCGATGGGGCAGGGAAGACGACTACCATGCGTCTGCTCGTCGGTGCCCTCAAAGCGGATTCGGGTCAGGTGAATATCTGCGGATATGACATCGAAAAACAAACCGAAAATGCACGTTCTCAGTTTGGGTACCTATCGCAAAGATTCTCGATGTATGAAGACTTAACGGTTTTGGAGAATATCCGTTTCTTCGCCGAGGTGCGTGGACTCAAACCTGATGAGTGGCTTCCGCGTTCATTGGAGATTCTGGAATTTGTCGGGCTTGATAAGTTCAAAGATCGTCGCGCAGGTCAGCTCTCTGGTGGTATGAAACAAAAGCTGGGTCTTGCCTCTGCGCTTGTCACACGCCCGAAGGTGTTGCTCCTCGATGAACCTACCACGGGTGTAGACCCTGTGACCCGTCAGGATTTTTGGCAATTGGTGATTCGCCTTTCTACACAAGGCGAAGGCGTCAGTGTCATCATCTCCACGCCATACATGGACGAAGCCTCACGTTGTCATCGTGTGGGTTTCATGAAGGAAGGAAAGATCATCGCGGAAGATACGCCGTCCAATTTGCGCTCCTTATTGAACGATCGCATCCTTGCGTTGCGCGGCTCACCGATCAATGTCCTTCGTCATGCGGCGCACAAGGATGTGGATGTGGAAGATGTTCAAGCGTTCGGAGATCGATTGCATATCCGTGTCAGCGAAGGAAAG
Source organism: Candidatus Defluviilinea proxima (assembly GCA_016721115.1). Lineage (NCBI taxonomy): Bacteria > Bacillati > Chloroflexota > Anaerolineae > Anaerolineales > Candidatus Villigracilaceae > Candidatus Defluviilinea > Candidatus Defluviilinea proxima. The sequence goes on along the minus strand of JADKIW010000001.1, from coordinate 156,454 downwards.
GCTCAAGATGTTTTGAGCAGGCTGAAGGTCCAGATTGGAAGCGAGGGAGGTCGCGTGGATGAACTCCGTATCGTGCCGCCTGTCCTTGAAGATGTTTTCATCGCGTTGTCCGATCATGAATATGAACATAAAGGAGCTTGAGTATGATCAACCTTGACCTTGGAATTTTGATCGATAGACCTGTGAAAGATGTTTTTGCGTTTGTTACGAATCCGAATAACATGGTGAAATGGAATTCTATGGTGGTCAGCATGGAGCAGATCACACCTGGCGCAGTAGGCATGGGCACCAAGTTCAAGAATGTTGGCGAAATGATGGGACGGCGCATCGAAGGGGAGATGCAGGTTGTTGCGTTCGAGCCCGATTCCAAATATGGTTTTCAAATGAACGCGGGACCAATGCAAGTGAATGTAACTTTGACTTTCAAAACCGTGGGCACTGGTACAAAATTGAATCTCAATGCACAAGGCAACCCTGCTGGTGTTTTCAAATTGGCTGAAGGTGTGATGCAGGGCCGCGTGAAATCGATGATGGAAGAAAATCTCGCGCGTCTAAAGTCGGTGTTGGAAAAAGGATAGTTTATTAAACACCAGAGACATAACGGTCACGAAGGAATAAAAAACTTAGAGTCCTTTGTGGTAAAGAATTTTTATAAAGGTAAATTATGAGCCTGCCTGTTATTTATGTTGATAATCTCACGCGCCGCTTCGGTGATTTCGTTGCGGTTGATCACATCAACTTCGAAGTGAACGAAGGGGAGGTGGTTGGGTATCTTGGACCAAACGGTTCGGGCAAGACCACTACGATCCGCATGTTGCTCGGTTTGTTGGAACCTACTGAAGGCGAAGCGACTGTGCTGGGCTTTGACGCGTTCAGGCAAAGCGAGGAAGTTCGTAAACGCGTTGGATACATGTCACAGAAGTTTGCGATCTATGATGATTTGACCACGCTGGAAAATTTGACATTTTACGGTGGCGTATATGGGATCACAGACAAAGCGCGCATCAACCGTACCCTTGAGCTGGTCGGCCTCAATGGACATGAGTCCACGCTGACACGTTCCCTTTCCGCAGGCTGGCGTCAGAGGCTTGCGTTGGGCAGTGCGGTGGTGCATGAGCCAAAGTTATTGTTCCTCGATGAACCGACTTCTGGAGTTGATCCTACCGCCCGCCGTGCCTTCTGGGATTTGATCTACGAACTTGCCGATAAAGGTGTGACGATCCTTGTCACCACGCACTACATGGACGAAGCCGAATACTGCGAACGCGTTGGTATCATGCGCGATGGGAAACTACTTGCCATGGATACGCCCTCCAATCTGAAACGAGACATCATCCCCGGCGACGTATGGGAAGTCTATGCCGAGCCGTTGGAGCAAGGCTTGATGGTGTTGCCTGAAATTGAAGGTGTATTAAGAGTGGGCCTGGCTGGTGATCATTTGCGAACGATTGCTGAAAAAGGATTGAAGAAAGAAGTTTTGCTGAAGGCATTGAATGCAAGGAATGTAAATGTGAAAGATATCGTTGTCGGTGAACCGACTCTGGAAGATGTGTTTATTTCGTTGGCGAGGTAGATTAACTGCTGAATTTAGCAAATCGCTTTTCATCCAAGATTACGCGATCAGTTTAGACATGCCCGAATAAATAGATGCTATTCCCATCAACAGGAAAAACAAGGCAGTTATAGAAAGCCTGATTTTCTTGAAAGGCTTGATCTCATTCCAAATTGGTATGTCTTCGGAAGATGTAGCGAAAATGCTTAAGAAGTGGAGAAACAAATCGGGGCACCAAATAATAGCTGTACTTTGAAGTGCCACATCTGCACCAAATATATTTCCAAACCAAAGTACAAACTGCTTTCCTTGTTGACCAGAAATAGCCCTGCAATAATAAGCAAAATAAATATTAGATTTACATTCTTGATAAAAAGGAAAATGGTTCTGTTCATTGCTAGAAATTATACATGTACCAAAACAAAGACCAGGCTTCTCAACCTGGTCTTTTCAATTACTGCGGCTGGACATTGGTTTGTTTGGGGACAGAATCGGGGCAATTGCTTGTAATACTTTTTCTCCTGCTCCGTATAATTTATTAATGATGACAAAATCCCGCTTTACAACCTGGCTTGGAGCGCCTGCAAAGGAAGCAGATTTCGAGGAAGTGTATCAACAGGAACTTCCGCGAATCTACAACTTCTTCCGTTATCGATTTGGCGACGATTCCATTGCCGAAGACCTGACAGCCGATACCTTTGAGAAGGCATGGCGAAACCGCAACAGCTACAAACGCGACCTGTCGGCCTTCTCTACCTGGCTTTTTACCATCGCTCAGCGGGTGGCTGTCGACTACTATCGCAGACAACGCTCCAATGCTCCGCTGGAGGATTTCATTCATATCCCAGCCGAAGAAAATACAGAAGATGCGACACAACACAGGGACGAGCTTTCCCGTTTGTCCGTTCTTCTCTCCCAGCTTGCAGACCGTGACCGAGAGTTGGTGGCTCTCAAATACGGTGCAGGTCTCACCAACCGCACCATCGCGAGTCTCACTGGGATGACCGAATCAAATGTCGGCGTGATCCTTCATCGTGTTGTCCAGTTATTACGCTCCGAGTGGGAGGTTCATTCATGAACGACGATTTTCTCTACAAATTCCAAAAGTCTCCTCGCAGGAAATTTGCGGTGGAACTTTATCAAAGGATTTCAAAGCCCATGTTTACAAAATCAGACGCTTTTTTGCGTAACCGGTTCGCTTATGCTTTCACCATCCTCGTTCTCGCTCTGACGGTCACCCTGATCGCTTCTCCGACAGCGCGGGTGCTTGCCGCAGACTTTCTAAGACAGATCGGCATCCTCAATATTAGCGAACGTCCTGTTGGGGAACCAGTTCTTATTGCTCCACCTTCGCCTGAAAAAGCAGCGCTTGTGCAGGCAACAGCAACACCGATCTCACCCACTTCTGATACGTTATCACCAATGGATGTGGCGATCTCTCAGGCAGGTTTCCTTCCCTTTCTTTCTAACGATCTCCCGGAAGGATACGCTCTTGATGACGTTGTTGCCGCTGAATACCTGGACGATGACCAGGTCCCTTACGGTATGGGAATATTTGTCACCTACCGTGCTGACAATGGCGGATACATTTCCCTGCATACAAATCTTTTTGATGGTCGGGAGCAGGACCTTGCGATGGGCGGTCAAAGGATCACCGACGTCTCCATCAACGGGACAGCTGGAGTCTGGATTGAGGATTTTCCCTCACAAGTTGGGAATGCCGTTGATGAGATTGACATGCTCCTATGGCAAAATGGAGAATACGTTCTGTCCATTCAGTCAAACCGCTTGTCACTAGCTGAAGTGCTTGAGTTGGCAGAATCTTTAAAACAATAGATGTAAAGTGCTGAGAAAGAGTGGATGTGAAAGTTGAATTAACATCCACTCTTATATAAAAAGACCAGGCATCTAAAACCTGGTCTTTTTAGTTACTGTGGCTGTGCATTGGTCTGCTCAGGGACAACGATCGCCATGACCAGATAAACCAATGCAATCCCGCCGAAGCCTGTGAAGAAAGCTAAAACGGTTAACAAGCGAACGATGGTCGGGTCGATGCCAAAGTAATCGCCCAAGCCTGCGCACACACCTGCGAGCATGCGATTGGATGTACTGCGGGTCAATTGTTTATAGTTGGTATTCATGTTTGCTACTCCTTTCAATGATGTCTAGGGAGACATACGCAGAGTTTTGAAAGAGGTTGCAGACCCCTCCCCAGCCCTCCCCAAATACGACAGGGTAATTCTGGTTGTCAACTGGCTTCTTATTGTCGTATTTGGGGATGTGCCCGATAGGGCGGGTGGGGCTGTGGGCTTTACTTATATTTCCTGCTCTCCAGATAATTCGCCAGTGCCGCCCAAAGCAAAGCCAGCCCGATGATCAAATACACAATTGCTTGTAATCCCAGCCACTTGAGTTGAGATGCACCGAAGAGCGTGAATAAGACCCCAACGATCCCATAGAAGATTGTGTTCCGAATATAGTCCGAGCCCGCGCGTTTGGATTTCAGAATGTTTTGTTTCGTCATTTGCCCCAAGGCAGTTACTTGTTCCTCGTGCCGATCCTTGCAAGCAAGCGAATCGTCTACAAGCGCGGCGCACTGGGAGCATAGTCCACGTTGACAGTGTTTGCAGAGTCCAATGGCGGGTATATCGGGGTGGTAGTAACAGTTCATAATAGAAAGTATACAGGTAAATACGATAAACAAATAGACAGGCGATGCCTGTAACCTGTTTTACTGATTTCCCCTACCTACTCTCTATATTTTTTCCAGCGGATGTCTCAGGACGGTTTTTAGTTTTCCGGGTTCAGATTTCCGTGGGTCACTGAGATATATCTCGTGATGCTTGCCTTTTGCCCCCTTACGGTTACGGTAGCCGTTTTCCAGCGCCAAGGCATGCATTCGTTCGATAGTGACTGGTTCTGTAGCGTATGGCCCGATATGCATGGACTGCACACATATTCCCTCCTCAAAATAGACAAGCCGTAATTGAGAGAGGAGAGGAGAATCACCTAATTTCTTGCGGACCTCATCCAGCCCTTCTGCAAAAACATCTTTTGTTACCACATCAGGCTGTAAGATCATCAATCTGTAAAACCAATTATCTTTGACTGTAACATCGAAGAAACCATCCTCCACCCACCAAAGCCCTTCAAGTGACATCACAGGGTAATCAACAGGGTTTGTTTGGCGTTTTTTCATCAAAAACTTGATGGTATACGAAAGGCTATACAATGCCTCGCTGGCTTTTGCAAAGGAGGGAGAATTTCCGGGTTCTTTTCCCCGTTCGATCGCGCCATCGATCATTGCAAATTGCAATTTTGGCACTTTCACAATCTCAGCTTTCTCTGCTGAAGGATTATAGAGATATTTGTATTCTTTCTTCAGGTCTAGGACTTCCATGAAGTCTCCTTAATAGGTTTAGTATAGAACCTGCTTTTTTGTTGTTCCAGTGATGAATGTCATTCAGATTTAACGCGATAGATAATTTTCATCCCTTATGTTTCGCGCAGTTCATCTGAAGTATCTTGTAATTTGTATGACATTTAACTGTTCATATCCCGCTATTTCAGTTGACGGACGGATTTCTTGATGTCGCTAATAATAGATGGGCTATTACGAGTATGGAGATATTATACCTTTTCCAGTATATGACCGCATTGTGAGAACATATCGTTTCTTTTCCTCAAACATAACTTGCGGCATGGATGAGCCTCTTTACATCTCTGAGACCGATCTTGCCCTTGAAGAACCTGTTCCCAGCGTTGACATTCACAAGCGCTTCACATAACTCATCGGCGTTCATCTTTGCTAATCTGGCCGCACTGTTACAGCCAGTTTCAAGTAACATCCTTGCTGTGGTTGGACTGACCCACTGCACCCTGGTCAGATCGGTCAGTTGGACGAGTGTTTCAAGAATGACTATGTCCGCACCTGTTGACTTCGCAAGCGTGGTTCTTTTGATCTTACTGTTGGCTGCCTCATATAAATCAGCAGCATTGCGGATGCCATGACGTTCAAGTTTCGCGACTTCGCTTTTAGGTATCCAGTCGAAATCTTTTAATGGGAACGGTTTTGGAAACCAGCCCTCAATTTCTCGTCTTAGTAGTGTGAGATATTGGGTCTCGATCCCTGTTGTCTTTGCTAATGTTTCCAATCGTCTGGATGTTTTTAGTTCGTTGCGGAGATGGGCAAGCGTGGTGACACCTTGCTTTTCAAGTACCTTCATATTTTGTCCTAGCCCATCTAGAAGGGAGGTGCGGCTCGGAACAAGATCAGTTGCTTCGATCCGTTTTTGCAGATCGGCGAGACTGATTTTCTCTGCGTCGATGTGATATGCCATTTATGTTCCTTTGTTGATTCAACCAATCTTGATAATGGGATGTCGCACCACGGTCTTCAATTTTTCGAGAGCGGCTTTAAGCGGATTCCCGATATAGATCTCATGATGCTTGCCGTTCGGCCCCACGTTATCACGGTATCCATGCTCGAGAGCGTGAGCTTGCATGACATCTACTGTAGCAGGCTCGGTTGCATATGGACCGATGTGCATCATTTGCACACACATCCCTTCATCAAAGTCCGCCAGCCGCACTTTGGATAGCGATGGAAAATCACCTTTCTTCTTACGAACCTGTTCGCGCGTTTCCTCGAATAACTCGTGTGTGATGACATCGGGCTGTAGGATCATCAGTGTGTAAACATAATTGTCCTTGACGTTGATGTTGAAGTTACCATCCTCCACCCACCACAAGCCCTCGAGTGGCATCACAGGATAGTCAATGGGATTTGTCTTCCGTTTTTTCAAGGTGAATTTCAAAGTGTATGACATGCTGTACAAAGCTTGCGCCGCATCTGCAAAGCCTGGTGAGTTGCCGGGTTCCTTTCCCTTTTCGATTGCACCATCGATCATAGCAAATTGAAATGTAGGTACCTGCAAGATGACGGGTTTCTTTGCAGAAGGTTGATAGAGATGCTTGAATTGTTTTTTGAGATCGAGTGTTTTCATACAGGTTCTCCGTATACTTGATTGTGTTCTTATTTCTTTTTGGATTTTTTGATCACTGTTCGCGCCCAGCGGTAGTGACTGCTTGTGGCTGAGACTAAGTATGCCGCCAGCAGGTTGTTGTTTGTCCATGCATAGTGCTTGCGTGTGAAGAGCTCCTTTTCTGGGATGGTCTGAATAGTCTTCATGATCTTTTTGTATGAAGCCTTGAAGTCCTTTTGAACATCCACAAGACTTTTATTGCGGTATTTGAGAAAGATGGCATGGTTGAGTTGCGGTAACTGTGTCCAGTTATATTCCTCCGATGGGATGGCAGGTGTCTTGCCTTTCACGCCCGCCTCATACCATTTGACGACCATTCCTTCCCACTCTATCAAATGGGAGAGTACATCTTTGATCGCCCACTCACCGATCCTACCGGGCTTTGTTATTTCCTCAGGTGTCAGCGTTGCCAGCAACGCTTCCAGCGCTTCTCTTTCTTTGTTTGCATCTTCGAGGATTTGGTCTTTAGTTGTTGGTTTTGGCATAATGTTCTCCGTAATGGGATGACGATGACTTTCATTGCCTCTTATATTTTTGTGCGGCCGCCTCGATCCATTCTGCGACCATGATGCGTAACTCGGGAGGTTCCAGTACCTCCACTGCGGGGCCGTAGGCCAGCGCTGTACTTGCCGCCCATTCAAGCGTTGGCGCGGAGAATGTGACCTCCACCGACCCATCCTGTTTTTTCTCAACATTTTCCCAGTAGGAGTAATTTCCAGAGACAAGACTGGTGAACTCTGCTTCAAAGCGAAGGCGGGCAGTGACTTGTGGCTGTGTCTGGAATTCGCTCTGCATGTAGGTTTGTAGATCGAAGCATTCCAATTGGTTGAAAGTTTTATCTGTGAGTGCCACCTCCAAAATGCGATCCACACGAAAGGTGCGGACTTCTTTATGCACATGACAAAAACCGATCACGTACCACCAGCCCCAACGATGGACAAGCGCATACGGGTCGAGTCCGCGTTGAGACGGGTGAGGGATCTGGCTACTCTGGCTCTGATAGTTCATGTTCGCACTTCGATGTTCGCGAATGGCACGACGTAGTTTTTCCAGCACAGGAGTTAATGCCTTCAAGTCCGCACGGTTCATTCCGGTGGTAACCAAAGATCCGCGAGCCCATGCCACCTCGCGAGCTTGTTCTTCAGGGAGCAGGTTTTCCAGTTTTGCCAGCGCCCCACGTGCGGCTTCACGATATAGATCACCCCACAACTCTTCCACCATGCCGGTGCCTAGCACAATAGAGACAGCCTCTTCGAGGGTGAAGACCAGAGGCGGCATTTTGTATCCGCGTACCAGTGAGAAGCCGCCATAAGGTCCGCGCTCCGAATAGAGCGGAATTCCCATCTCATTGAGCATTTCAAAATAGCGATGGACCGTGCGTAATGAAACGCCGAGCTTCTTGGCCAGCTCAGATGCCTTCTGGTTGGGTTGATTTTGCAGAAGGAAGATCAGCGTGATTAGTCGTGTGGCGGTGTTCGTCATGTGTCAAATCCTTTCAAAATATAAACCGCATATATGTCAAATTATGGCATATATGCGGTTCGCAATTTGTCATATCTTCTGAATGTCTTAATTCACTTGCCCCGCTTGATCACATCCTTTCCATATTTCTCTTGCAGTTCATCCAGCACATCCTGCAACTTGCGTGACCTTTCTCCTCCTATATCCCATAATCCCAACTGGCGGACCGGCTGTCCGAGTCCACTTACACCAACACCGATCAAACGCACAGCTTGATTCGGCTTGCGCACAGAATTCATCAACTCCAATGCGGCTTTTGTGATTTCGTCTTCTTGGTCGGTGCGATGTCCAAGTGTTGTTTGCCGCGTTATCGTTGTGAAATCGGGCCAACGAAGCTTCAACTTGATCGTCGAGCCTGCCAGTTCCTGCTTTCTCAATTGCGATGCCACGCTGGCCGATTGTTCACGGATCGTCTTTTGCAATATCTTGTCATCGCGCACGTCCACAGAGAACGTCACTTCCTGACTGATGGATTTCGTCTCATGCTCTGTCACGATGGTGCGGTTGTCGATTCCCTTGGCATGGCGCGAAAGGTCACGCCCATTCTCACCGAACAACCTCGCCAACTCACTCTCAGGCCATTTCGCAATGTCGCCAATGGTGTGGATTCCCAGATCGTTCAGACGCTGAAAAGTTTTCGGGCCGACTCCCCACAACATGTCCGCAGGTAATGGGGACATAAAAGCCGCCTCTTCTCCATACGGGACAACTGTCACAGCATTCGGAGGCTCGACCAAGCCTTGAGCTTTGATTCGCTGTAATGCGGCGGCTTTGCCGACCTCGGTAGCGATCTTTGCCACGAGTTTGTTGGATGCGATTCCAATCGAGCTGGGTAAATGCAATTCGGACCGGATACGGGCCTGAAGTCCACGGGCGACGCGTTCCGGGTCATCCTGAATATCTGAGATGTCTAGAAAAGCCTCGTCGATGGAAATCTGTTCCACGAGTCCAGTCGTATTGTGGAGAATTTCCATCACCTGCCGCGAGACCTCGCCATAGATGCGGTGATGCGAAGAAACGATGATCAGCCCCGGGCAGAGACGGACCGCGCGGCTCATCGGCATGGCACTGCGGACGCCCATTTTGCGTGCGGCGTAAGAGCATGAGGCGACCACGCCACGCTCGTTGGGTTGTCCGCCGACGGCAAAGGCCTTGCCGCGTAGCTCAGGGTTGCGAGTTTCCTCCACAGCGCAGAAAAAAGCATCGAGATCGAGGTGCAGAATGGTGCGAGGCATGCTTCTATTATAAGGAAAAAGAGTCATTAAGATGATATTGAACAAACGTTGCAGAAACGTTATACTTCTCTAGAACGGAACCTTCGACTTGTTTTGCACGTCTGGTTTGTATTGGATGGAGAAGAGGAGATTGATATGAAATCAAGATTGAAAATTACTTCCACAATGTTGTTGATCGCGCTGATGGTTTCACTTATTCCGGCGCTGGCAATGCCTTCGAGTGCATCAGCCGCCGTTTGTGACCAGGCGCAATTTGTCAGCGACGTAACAGTGCCTGACGGCGCGAAATATGAGCCCGGTGCGACCTTCAAAAAGACCTGGCGCATCAAGAATATCGGCACCTGCACATGGACTACGTCCTATTCGCTGGTATTTGACTCCGGCGAGCAAATGGGTGCCCCTGCTTCCATTAAGTTTCCTTCGGAAATTAAACCCGGCCAAACGATTGATATCAATGTGGATATGACCGCCCCCACCAAGGCAGGTCATTACAGAGGCTATTGGAAGTTCAAGAACGCCTCAGGTGTTCTCTTTGGTATCGGTGCCGCTGCCAACAAAGCATGGTGGGTGGATATCAATGTGACCGGTTCAGATCCCGGTGGCAGTGTTGTCTACGACTTTACTGCTAGTGCCAAGGATGCTACCTGGTCCAGTGGTGCCGGTGGTTTAACATTCCCCGGCAAGGATGGCGATGCCAAAGGTTTTGCCTTGTCGAAGGACAAACCAAAATTTGAGAGTGGTGTTGAGCTTGCCAAACCGGGTTTGCTCTTTGTCCCTCAGAACATCACGAACGGATTCATTCAGGCGGAATATCCTGCTTATAAGGTTGACCCCGGTGATTATTTCCAGACCACCCTCGGTTGTGAATCGGGTGCAACCTCCTGTTATGTTGCTTACCGCCTCGATTACAAGATCGGTAATACCATTAAGACCTTCTGGACATTCCGTGAGCGATATGAAGGTTTAACTTACAATGCCAATATCAGCCTCGCGCCTTTATCTGGCAAGGAAGTTAAATTCATTCTGTATATTTCCTCATATGGTTCGCCGACTGGTGACCGTGCGTTATGGGGTAACCCGATCATTTCCCGTAAGGGTATCGTGCCTCCTCCGCCGACTGCAACAGGGACGCCTTCCACAGCAACTCCGAGCAAGACACCGGCGCCTATCACTGCTACCGTTCCTCCTTCAACTTGTGATAAGGTTCAGTTTGTCGCGGATGTGAACTTCCCCGATGGAACCGTAGTGCAACCCGGTGGACAATTCACAAAAACATGGCGCATGAAGAACGTTGGTTCCTGTGCATGGAGCACCTCGTATCAACTGGTCTTCTTCAGTGGTGAAAAGATGGGTGGAGCAAGTTCAGCCGCCTTTACCAAGAATGTTGCCATCGGCGAGACGGTTGAGATCTCTGTCAACCTCACCGCGCCGACTGCTCCCGGCTCCTATCGAGGTTACTGGATGTTCAAGAACGCCAGCGGTGCATTGTTCGGCATTGGCGCGCAAGCAAACAAACCTTGGTGGGTAGATATCAAGGTGACCGGCGGTGCCACTGCCACACCTGGCCCTGCTACAGCTACTGCCACATCAACTGCTGCTACATCAACACCGGGTGGCCCCACAGCCACGCCCTCTGCAACCCCAACGTCATTGGCAAACACTGCCTATGATTTCCTCGCCAATGCTTGTGCCGCATCTTGGCATAGCGGAGCTGGTGCGGCCGCACTTCCGTGCCCCGGTACGAATAACGATGCAAAGGGCTTCGTGTTGAAACTGCCGAACCCCAACACTGAATCGGTCTCGAATGATCCACGTGGTGGTTTGCTTACCTTCCCGCAGAACGTACAGGATGGATACATTCAAGGTTTCTACCCTGCCTTCAAAGTGCAGAACGGCGACCGCTTTCAATCCACGATCGGTTGTGAATCGGGCGCAACAAGTTGTTACGTTGTCTTTCGCCTCGATTATCAAACAGGCACAGACCCGATCAAAACATTCTGGGGTCCGTTCCTCGAACGATATGAAGGCAGCATGTTCAACTTGGATGTTGACCTGAGCCCGTTGGCTGGCAAGGATGTCAAATTCATCCTCACGGTTTTAGCCGCAGGTTCACCGTCTGGTGATCGTGCCCTTTGGGTGGGGCCGCGTGTCTATCGTGGTACCACCACATCCGCACCTACAGGGAATACCGCCAACGATACGAGCACTGCCACCGACTGGCAAAAATACTTTAGCGAAAAATATGGCTTCGAAGTCAAATACCCGAACGGTTCCTCTTTGTCAGACCAGACCGATGTTCATACTCGTATCGGTTTACCCATTGTCACTGCAGGTACCAACCTCGGTGAGAAATATGTTGACATCACCGTGACCGAAAACGCCGCCACATGCAAATCACCCGATACTGGTGGTGAAGTAAGTGCCACCGAAAATGTCACCATCAACAACATTCAATTCCTCAAGGAAACGGGTGCAGGTGTTGGTGCTGGCAACCTGTATGAATTCGTAGCCTACTCCTCAGTAGCGAATAACAATTGCGTCAGCCTCACGTTTGTTTTACACTCGACAAACCCCGGCAACTACGAAACCCCGCCGCCTGTGTTTGATACGGCATCTGAGTCCGCTATATTTGACTCGATCATCAAAACCTTTGATTGGACGGGCTAACGCCCCGCTTTATTTCTGGACGAAAGGCCTGGTCCGTGCGACCAGGCTTTTCTCTCCCCTTAGCATTGTTGTAGGGGCGGGGTTTGCCCCGCCCAATTTGTGGTAACTATGTCCCTCGATAGACCCACCATCCTCCTCGCTGATGACGATCCCACCATTGCAGATAGCCTCGCACCATTTCTGGAACGCGCAGGCTTTCATGTTTTGGTGGTGTCCGATGGATTGAGCGCGCTTGATAAGGCGCAGAAACATCACCCTGAATTGATCATTCTCGATGTGCTCATGCCTCGCATGGACGGCCGTGAGACGTTGCGCCGTTTGCGAAAGTCCAATATATGGACCCCGACCATACTTCTCACACAAGTGGGGGAGGCCTCCGAACGTGCGCTTGCCCTCGAAGAAGGCGCAGACGATTACCTCAACAAGCCATTTGACCCGCACGAGCTTCTCGCGCGCGTGCGTGCTGTATTGCGAAGGGCACGTCCTGGTGAACGCTCATTGACTACTGCGTGGCTTCTCACTGCCAAAGATCTTATCCTTGACCGACGTGCACGCAAGGCAACGCTGGCAGGGACGTCACTTGAGCTTACTCCCAAAGCGCTGGCTGTGTTAGAACACTTGATGACTCATCCTGACGAGGCCGTTACGCGTGAACGCTTGCTTGAAGTAGTGTGGGGATGGGAATATCCAGCTGGTACACGCACTGTGGATACTCGTGTAGCTGAACTTCGTAAAGTGTTGGATGACGACCCAGCCGAGCCACGTTTCATTGAAACAATATCAGGTGAGGGATATCGATTTATCGCACCTGTGCATGGAGAAGGTTAAAATAGGGTTATGTCTTTTCTTAAAAAGTGGCGGTCATGGATCTGGTGGGTGGGTCTCCCTCTTGGGGTCGGACTTCTTCTCATGTTGCTTGTGGGATTGCTTTTGCCGGTTGTCATTCCCTTCCTTGCCTCAGTAGACCTTGGGTTTGCTGGTATTGTCTTTGGCATGAACATTCGGAATTCAAGGTTGGTCGCATTCCTGTTGGGATGGGGCATTACCTTATTCATTATGTTCATTCGCCATTGGGACCGGCGTCATCTTGCCCACACTCAGACAATGTATGCAGATTACCTGCAAAACCAGCGCGATAACCGTCGCAACTTTATGCGTAGACTCGACCATGAGATCAAGAATCCGCTTACGGGTTTGCGAGCCGCGTTGGTCAACCTCAAAGAGGAGAAAACGGACGAGGAGCGTCAACGTGCGGTGGGGAATGCGAATCGTGCTGTCGAACGTCTTATCCGATTGTTGACAGACCTGCGTAAGTTATCTGAACTTGAGGAACGTGCCATCGAACGGTATGCGGTGGACGTCCCTGAATTATTGGATGATGTGGTGACAGCCGCACGTGTCAACCCGGCATATGAGGGACGTGAGATCAATTTGTTGATACCGAAAGTTCCTTCACCGTTCCCTGCCATCACCGGCGACCGTGATTTGTTGCTATTGGCCGTATATAACCTTGTTGAAAATGCACTCAAGTTCACTTTAGATAAAGATTCGATTGAAGTCCGTGCCTTGGAAGATGGGCGATCCATTGTCATTGAAGTGGCAGATACGGGAGCGGGCATTGCTCCTGAAGATCTGGGAAGCATTTTTGATGAGTTGTATCGTGGCTCGAATGCACGTGGCACAGAGGGGAGTGGGTTGGGGCTGGCATTGGTAAATCGCATAGCCGCTTTGCATGGTGGTGGCCTTGGGGTTCGTTCCAGTCAAATTGACCCGCGTGGGACAGTTTTTACATTGAGGTTGCCCAGACGGTAACTGTGAATATGCCCTAAATGGCATTAAATAGGCGTGTTTTTCCATAAATTAGGGGAATCAAGGATGTTTTCACAATTTAACTTCTAAGGGATGTTACAGAACTGTAACATCCCTGCGACAGGCTTGTAACAGCGGGGGAATATGATTAGGGTATGAAACCTACACAGAACTCATTGATTAATTCTGCACAACACGGCGATATGGATGCGTTCAATACGCTCGTGTTGAACCATCAAGATATGTTGTATCGCATTGCCTTACGGATCGTACACGATGAAGACATTGCACAGGATGCCTTGCAGGAAGCGATGATTCATGCGTTTCGCCATATCCAGTCATTCCGTGGTGGAAATTTCAAAAGCTGGCTTGCACGTGTAACCGTCAACGCCAGTTACGATGAATTACGGCGTGGTAGAAGGCACAGCGGAACCCCGCTTGAGGTATTCACAAGCGAAGGGGAAGAGGTGGAGTCCCCGGATTGGATGCGGGACCCAGCTACAGGCCCAGAGGCAAGAGCCGAAGCATCTGAGTTGCGAAGCGCACTGCATCAGTGTATCAAATCCCTCATGCCGGATTATCGTCTGATGGTCATCCTTGTGGATATGGAAGGCATGTCATATGAGGAAGCCGCGTACGTTGCGCATGTGCCTGTAGGGACGGTGAAGAGTCGCCTTGCGCGCGCGCGAATGCAGATACGAAAGTCTATGCATTCATATCGAAGCTTGTTACCAGCCTTTTACCAAATGGATATGATGCCCTCGGTTTCATGATATATACTTTGAACGATAAAACGCGTAGAACTTTTGGCTTCTACGCGTTTTTGTTTTGATGGCTATAATTTAAATACAAACCATCTTATTGTTTAGGAGATTCCCATGAAACGCTGGCACGGTTCCTGTATTGGTGCTTTTCTTGTTTTATTGGTGGGAGGAAGCTCATTGCTGTTCTTTGTCCCGTTTGGCGGTGCGATGATCGCGGCGATGCCGCCCGTGTTCGATAAGTTGACAGCCTATGTGCTTTGCCCCGATGCTACAGACTATTCTTATAACGATTACGGGTTTGGTCAACCAACTACATCCAGCCCCAATGGCGGGACCGGTCACTACACCGAATTGACTTGCACGTATAAAGACGGCTCACAGGAGGTTCATCCGAATGAAGAGGTTGGGTTGAAAGGCTTGGGCGCTGCGTTCGCTGTCTCTGGTGTTTGCGGCGGGCTGGTTGTGTTGGTATTGATGATCCTTGCCGCAATCATTGGAGCGAGGTTGGTGAAGCCGAAAGCGGCATAAAAGCTGGGATTGGATAGGATTTGGCAGTAATACCTGATCGTAGTTCCGCATCTCATGTGCGGAGGAACGAATGAAAATTGTAAAAAGAGTCTTATTGGGTATTCTTGTTTTGGTTGGCGGTTTTGTGCTGTTTCTGGCGGGCTCCATCGCCGTGGACGGGCTGGTTGGTGGCGGGCGCATTGCCCAAGTGACCAATACCACCATCCCCGGTGTGAACGGCGGACCGGATATCCGTGCCTATGTGGCGAAGCCTGAAGGAGACGGTCCTTTCCCCACGGTCATCATGATCCACGAATTCTTCGGCTTGAACGAATCCATCGTCAGCAAGGCGGACTTGCTCGCGCAGGAAGGCTATCTCGTCGTTGCGCCGGATACCTTCCGCGGTTCGACCACAGCATGGATTCCGCGCGCGATCTATCAGGTGATCACGACCAAGCCCGAAGCTGTCAACGCGGATTTGGATTCGGTCTACACGTGGCTGGAGTCGCAGTCAGATGTGGCTCAGGATCGGGTGGGTGTGGCAGGCTTCTGTTACGGAGGACGCGCATCCCTGTTGTACAGTCTGCATAACAATAAACTTGCGGCAACGGTGGTCTTCTACGGCTCATCCGAGACCGATCCTGCTGTGCTGAAGAATTTGCCGGGTCCTGTGCTGGGAATTTTCGGCGGCGCGGATCAGTCCATTCCGTTGACCGAAGTGGACGCCTTCGAAAAAGGACTGGATGTGGCGGGCATTCCGAATCAGATCACTGTGTATGACGGTCAGCCGCATGCATTTGTGCAGGATGCCAAGGGGATCCAATCGGGCGGCGCGCAGGCGGAGGCGTGGAATGAGATGCTCGTGTTCCTGGAACAGAGTCTCAAAAGCGGGTCGTCATTGAACGGTGCAAGCGTCGCGGCGGATTACCGCGCTCCCTTTGCCTGGAAATATTATGCCATTTTGGTGTATGAGCACGCCTTTGGGACGGCGAGCCATATGCATTAGTCCTCCCTACAAAAAGGCTTCCGAGATTTGAACGTCTCGGAAGCCTTGTCTATTCTCTATTCTCCACTCTCTATCCATCCAATATCTTGAACAATATCTCCATATGCTTTGCCGCTTTTTGAACGGTCATCAATGGCTCGACGGTGCCATCCAGATAGTCAAGGAAGTGCGTTATGATCGCGAGACTGTCATCAGGATCATTGTTTAGATCAACCGCGAAGGTTTCCTTGCGTGGTTCGTCGTTTTCAGTGGTAAAGAATTCCACCACATTTGAATCCCAGCGAAAGTGTTGAAAGCGCAAACCACCTTTGGTGCCGTAGATCCGCGTTTCATTTGGATTTTCGTTGTGCACGCCCCCACCGTTCTCGTAGTAATACGTGAGGCCGGTATCGAACTCCATCCATGCCGCGCCATGCTGTTCGACATCGCTAAACGCCACATGTTTGCTCATATCACGCAGGTCGTTACGAGTAAAACTTCGTAACGATTTCAATTGCGGCACATCATCCAATAATCCCAAATGGAACGACAGGTCATATACACCACGGTCTGCGATCGGACCGCCTCCCGCAAGTTTCTTATTCATTGCCCAGGCGCCGTTTGGGTTGTATTCGATAAATGTAGTACGTGACAGACATATCTGATGGATATGATAAATTGTACCGAGTTTTCCACTCTCGATCATCTCTTTTACGATCTTGAACTTTCGTCCCAGCCTTGTGTGACGACAGGACGCTTCCAACACCTTTAGGGCTGGTGCATCCTCAACAGCTTTGACCATACGCTGAAGGCTTTCCCTCGACTCAGCAATCGGCTTTTCCAACAAAACATGTTTGCCCGCCTTGAGTGATTCTTCCAATTGCTCCGCGTGAACGAATGGGGGAGATGCGATGACCACTGCATCCACGGCGGGATCGTTCAACACATCGTGATAATTCGTTGACCACTTCTCTACACCAAATTCTTCTGCCGCAGACTTGGTCGTCCCTTCGCTAGCGCTGTTGACCCAGGTAATGTTCGCGCGTTCATCTTTCTGCAAAGCGTGCATCAATATTTTGCCGTACATCCCTGCACCGATAATTCCGAGGTTGTATTTTGTCATATCTGCTCCGATTGGAAACTCTGTAATTGGTTTAGATCTTTTATGTATTATATGGCTTCATTTCCAATCCAGGGACACAGGTCTGGCTGATTTGCCTTACAATCGATGCAGAGGAAAACTATGCAGGCATTCATCAAACAACCAGAACGTATTCCGCTTATTCTTAAATTCGGCATTTGGGTATCAGAAAAAATCACAGGTAAGACCATGCTCCCTGCACGGATATTGGCATGGTATCCCAAAGCCGCGATTGGATCAGGCGTCATGGAAGCGCTGGTCGCACATGAAGACGGACAGATGACCCAGCGTATGCTTAAACTCATCCGCATGACGGCTTCATATGCGGCGGCTTGTCCATTTTGCGTGGATATGAATTCGTATGAATATCGTGATGTAGGGATCACAGACGAAGAAGCAGAATCTCTGCGGGGCGATTTTGAGAAGGTGGGTAGTTTTTCAGAACGCGAAAGGCTTGCAATTGAATACACACGCGTAATCTCTCAAACACCCTTGAAGTTTTATCCTGATCTGGTTGAACGAGTGAAATCTGCATTTACCGAGCGTGAGTTCGTGATCCTTGCCAGTACTGCGGCGCAGGTTAATTATTGGGCGCGCTTGATACAGGCATTGGGTATTCCGCCTGCAGGGTTCGGAGAGTAAGCATATAAAAATACGGCCAAGTTCTCCAGGAACTCGGCCGTATTTTTATTTACCATTTCGTTGTTACTCCATTTGGGTTTCAACCAAAACAGCGCGGACAACTCTGCGGAAGAGATAGGAGTCACTTAATGGATTGTATGTTTGGCAGGTGATGAGGGTCAGATAGGAGTGTCCCTCGAGATGTTCGAGTGCAGATTTCGTGCTTGATGGGGTAACCATATTTGAATCACGTACTTCAAAGATGTATTTTTCGCCGTACATGTGGACGATGATTTTGTCGCCATGTTTGAGGTTCTTGATGTTGGCGAAAGGACCGTTCTTGCCGTTTGAATCGGTGACATGGGCCGTGATGACCGAGTTGCCTTCCCAACTGGGGAATGCCGTGCCATTGAGCCAACCTGCGGATTGTCCGAGCCAGTCCACGTTCCAGCCGTTGGAGGATTGAGGCACACCAACAATATCGGTCTTTATATTCAAAGATGGGATCTCCAGCCAGATATTGCCAAGATTGTTGTAAGTGAGGTTGGCAGGTTGAGCTGGAAGGGATGTAATGCGATTCGGAGCGAAACCGGTTTTAGGTAAGGAAGAAGCGGCGGGCTGGATTGTGAAGTTGATTTGCGAATCACTTAATCCACCGTTGAGTTCCAATCCGATCAGATCATACACGGAAGTTGTGCCGCACACGAAGAGTCGATATATGCCTTTTGGAAGCGGGGTGCCGCCATTGATATTTAGCGTGGCGGTGTAGGCTCCACCGTTGTAAGTTACGCTGTTGACCGTGATCTGGGTGTCATCACTACCCCGTCCACCTTGACAGGATTTGGTATCGAAAAAATCATTCGCACCCTGCTCTACCAGCAGGTAATTGGCGGCGTTGTTAGCGGCGTTACTGCTGCCATCGCTGAGAGCTGCTTTGTTATATGTAACAGTAATTTGTGCAACTGATTGGCGGATGCTGTTATTGGATGGCTGGCTGGAAAGGACTGTAAGGGGAGTATCGTCACCGGTGTATTCGAAGGCACCGACATCACATCCCGTGCCCTGTGGACGAGACACACCGCGTTGATCTTTATCATTAACGGGCGCATTGGTGCAGGTAGTATTGTTGCCCGCGTCAATGGCGGGGCTGCTTGCGAGCAGGGCATGCGTTTGGGTGGGACCGCCATTATTTGCCAGCGGACCGAGATTGGGGTCGCCGCTTAGGAGAGGCGAACAGCTATTGTCTTCCACTAGGTTATTGGTGTCTGTTCCGATTGTGTTCGCGTTGGCGCAGTCGCCACCACTCGTGGAATTGGCAATGATGGTGTTTGCGAAATTCAACATACCGAAGTTGTTGATACCGCCGCCGATGTTAGCGGAGTTGCCCGAGATAGTGCTGTTCGTCACGGTTGTTGTGCCAGAGTTGTTATCGATGCCACCGCCACTATTGGAAACGGAATTGCTCGAGATGGTGCTGTTCGTCACGGTCAGCGTTCCCGCGTTGACGATGCCGCCACCGAAGATAGCGGAGTTGCCCGAGATGGTGCTGTTCGTCACGGTTGTTATGCCGTTGAGGTTCCTGATGCCGCCGCCGACGAAGCCAGCGGAATTGCCCGAGATGGTGCTGTTCGTCACGGTTGTTGTGCCTACGTTGTTATAAATGCCGCCGCCCGAGGATGCGTTAGCGGAGTTGCCCGAGATGGTGCTGTTCGTCATGGCCAGCATTCCTATATTGTAGATGCCGCCGCCGTCAATGTCACCGGAGTTGCCCGAGATGGTGCTTTTCGTCACGGCCAGCGTTCCCGCGTTGACGATGCCGCCGCCGACGATAGCGGAGTTGCCCGAGATGGTGCTGTTTGTCAATGCCAAAGTGCCTGCAGTGTATATTCCGCCGCCGTTATTGGCACTTGTTGGACATGTTACGCTGCATCGTCCGTTGCGTATTGTCAGGCCATTAAGAGTCAGGTTGCCGGTGCTTGCTACTTCAAAGATGCGATTTGTGGCAACATTGGGGTTTGCATTCGCCTGAATGGTAGTGTTTGTTTCGCCATTACCATTGATAGTGATCGTCGTTGTAACTACCGGGAGTTGACTACCAGAAAGTGTGATGGTGTAGTTTCCCGCAAAACTGATCGTGTCCGCGCCTGCACCTGCGACACAGTCACCGTTGGTTGTGTCACTGTTACTGTTGGCGTTATTGATCGCTTCACGCAGGGTGCAGAGACCGTCGCCTGCGGTTGTGTTGTCCGTATTAGTGTTTACAACAAGGCTTGCCGCATACACAGGCTGAACTTTGATCCATGCCAGCATAAGCGCGGTGATGGTGATGATCTTGATGGTTTTGATGAATGTTCCCATTGTGTTTTTCCCGTCATTTTTACAAACAGATCTACTTATTCACATTCCCTATAACGAAGACAAGTGGAACATTGTTCCACTTGTCTTCAATTTTTTCATAACCTTGCTGTTGGAGCAAGGATGAACATCATTTGTTTTGTGTTACACAGGCATGGCCCATCAACACACAATCATTTTCCCAACTTCTTCTTAAACTCCGTCGTCAACGCAGGGACGATCTTGAACAGGTCGCCGACCACGCCGTAGCGTGCCTGTGTGAAGATGGGAGCATCAGCGTCTTTGTTGATTGCCACAATGACCTTGGCATTCCTCATCCCAACGAGATGTTGAATTGCGCCAGAGATGCCACAGGCGATGTAGAGATCTGGCGTGACGACTTTGCCTGTTTGCCCGACTTGATGTGAGTAGGGGATGTATCCGCCATCGACAGCCGCACGGGAGGCACCGACTGCACCGTTGAGTACGTTGGCGAGTTCGCCGATGAGTGTAAAGCCTTGATGGGCGCGCCAGATCTCAGCTTCTTTTTCGTCCATGCCAGCGGGCGGAACGAGAGAAGGATTATTTGAAACACCGCGTCCGCCAGAGACGATGACACCTGCGTCGCCAAGGTTGACTGCGCTTTCAGATTGAGCGTAACCCTCGACAGTTGTCAACGCATCAGATTTCACTTCGACTTTTGTAGCTGTGCCTGATTTGCTTGAATCAGGTTCGGGTTTGGGGAAGGCACGGGGACGAATCGTTGCCATGACAGGTTTGCCAGAGCAGATGGATTTCTCCATCACTTTGCCTTCGTAGATGGGACGAGTTGCAATCAACGAGTCGCCGTTCTTTTCGAGACCTGTGATGTCGGTCAACACGCCTGTGGACAAGTCCACGGCAGACATGGCGGCAAGCTCACGGGTTCGAGCCGTTGTCGGAAACAGGATCAGGTCGGGCGTCGAAGAAGAAGCGAGCGCCGAGAGTGTGGATGCATACGGTTCAGCGCGATAATCTTCCAGCGAAGGATCATTCGCGACGAAGACTTCATCGGCGCCATGTTCAAATGCGGCTTTTGCAATCGCATCCACGTTCACACCAAACACAACCGCGCTCACCGAGCCCAAACTTTTTCCAAGCCCAAGCGCCTCCCACGAAGCAGGCTGAACCTCACCCTTGAAGTGGTCAATGTAGACAAGCGTTTTCATAGCACTTTCTCCGCAAGGATTTTTTCAACGAGCGTTTCGGCGATGGCTTCGGGTGTGTCGCCTGTGATGATCTCGACCGCGGTTTTGCGTTCGGGCGGGTTGGCGAGTTCTGCCCGTTTGATGATCGTCGCTGGAGCATCAATGCCGAGATCGCTCAACGTCCATGTGGGGATGTTCGCCTTCGACGCTTTGCGGATGCCCATGAACGATGGGTAGCGCGGCTCGCCAATGCTTTGGACGACGCTTACGACGACAGGTAATTTTGCGCTGACGTTTTGTCTGCCCTCTTCAATGACTCTTTCAACATGCACGCTTCCATCCTGGACTTTGATCTGCCCAGCCAACCCAAGCATTCCCCACCCGAGGACTCTTGCCGTTTGCGCGGGTGTGATACCTGCGCCGTTGTCGAGTGTCTGACGTCCGAACACGACCATGTATACGCCACCGATTTTTTGGATCGCCGAGGCAAGGACTCGCGCCGCGCCGACCGTATCGAGTTCATTCAATGCAGGGTCTGAAACAAGGATAGCTTCATCCGCGCCCATGGCGAGCGCGTGCTTGAGCGCATCCTTTGCGGACTCGGGTCCGATGCACAAGGCAGTGACCGTGCTTCCGTCATTGGCTTCCTTCTGCTGAAGCGCGCCTTCAACCGCATACTCGTCGAACGGGTTGATAACCAGCGGCGCCTCCCCCCATGTGACTTGTCCGTTATCGGCTCTAACCTTCGCCTCCGAGTCTGGGACTTGTTTGATGCATGCGATGATTTTCAAAGTGAACTCCTTGATAGGTTTATTCAACAACTATTGTTCTTTGCGTAAATTATTTGCTTTCAAGAATTTTACCGCTTTGAGCATCTACCCAATAATGAATTTGATTATTGTCGTCTTTGAAATAAGTAACTTCCCAAACAGACTCGATTCTGTATTTTTCATTGTCAAAAGTTAACTGTAATAACGGAGTTTCTTCTAATTGTCCAAATGCCGTCTTTGCTAAATTCCAAGTCAATTTTATTGCGGCTTCTGGGTCTACAAGAACGTGATTAAGTTTTTCAAGATTTTCACTTGGCGGTAAATTCCCGTTGGGAATATCAAGTGCTGATTTGTAACCCCATAGATTCATGTCGTCAAAAAACATTGATTTTGTTGGATAGTTCGTTTTATTAGCTGTAGTTTCTGTTTTTGTAGAAACATAATAGACAGCGTAGTTCGTTTTCCCTATAATTTCCCCGTTATTTACTTTTGGAGATGCCATTAAATAATCTAAACGATATTCTGTCATCCAAGACCCTGAGTTTTTCACAACAAATTCCTGGATTGTTTTCCAATCTGCAGGCTCACAATCTAAAATTGAACACCTGTCTTTTACCCAAAAATTGCCAACTATAAAAATTAAAGATGCTAAAAATGGGATTAGAGTGGAGCGCATCCTTCGCCAAGAAATAGTAGGCCTAGCGTTTATAAGGTTGGGTTTGTCCATGTTTATCTCTGTATAGATATATTCATTTCATATGCAATAGGTTGTTTTATATTTTTATCCAACTTAAAATTACCAACGTATCCGCTACGAGGACTGCCACAATTCCAATCACGCTAAAAATCTTTTGCCAGAGAATCCAACTCTGCTTGTTTTCCAGCCGCTTGAGGAAGAAGTCCTTGAAAGGGTAGGGCGTCCGCTCATTGGTGAGGCTGTTATATAGGTCGTGGTAGTACGAGTCCGTTTTGAACCAGAGTTTGTACGAGTTCGAGAGGAACAACAAGCTGAAAAGCAAGAAGACGATAACGAATCCAAGAGTTGGTTGAACCATGACTTTTATTTCACCACGACTATCATGATCATAAATAAGGCATACACTATTCCGCCAGCGAGTGCAACGAAATTTGCGACGCCATTCAGACTCGGGTTTACGCCGCGCATGAAGAAGCTGATCGCGAGCAGAAGCCACGTCAGTGCGTGACCCCAGCGGATGATGAAAAAGCGAAAGCCAGGAACAGCTGGCATCTTCGTGTGAGGTCCCACATAGACCCAGACAATCGAAAGGATGATGGCGAGTACCGCCCAAAGAAACCACGGGAGATTGAGAAAGCCTTTGATCATATTATTGAATACTTGTCTTGTTTAGGATCTTGCCTGTCTTCAAATCCACGTCACAAGCGTGGCCGCTGAGAGTGTAGGTGGAAAGCGTTAGACCATCTTCGTTGAATCGCACGCGTGAGTAAAGAGTGTAAGCGTCGGGTTTCTCAGCGCGCCAAGTGATCCTCCCATCGGAAGCAACACAATATAAATTAGACTCGCCACGCGGGAAGTTCATCGAGTCTTCCAGCACAACCGTCCCATGCGTCGTCTGAATCGATTTGTCAATTTTTGTGTGAAGGGGTTTGATGTCCATTATTCACCTTGCCAGAATGCTTCATCGTAGGCAGGCGCTTCGCAACGTAACGGTTTGTCTGTCCGCTCGCCCAAAGCGTATCCAGCCTGGATCAAAGTCTGCACTTCTGAACTGCCTTCGTAGATCATCGCGCCTTTTGAGTTGCGCATGTAGCGTTCTACATCGTACTCATCACTGAACCCATATGCGCCGTGAATTTGTATCGCTTCGGTCGCCGCACTGAACGATGCTTCCGTGGCGAACTTCTTCGCGAAAGATGTCTCGCGTGTGCAACGTTTGCCCTCGTTCTTCAACCATCCCACTTGATAGTAGAGCAACTTTGCAATCTCATAATCCTGTGACATCTTCGCGATCTTCTCTTGAATGAGTTGATGTTCGGCGATTGGCTTGCCAAATGTCGTGCGCGTCTTTGCATATTTCACGCTTGCTTCCAGTGAAGCACGGATGATGCCTGTCGTACCTGAAGCCACGGTATACCGTCCGTGGTCGAAGCCAGCCATTGTGATCTTGAATCCTTCGCCCTCTTCGCCGAGTCTGTTTGCAACGGGTACCTTCACATCGGTGAACGAGATCCAACCTGTTGCGCCCGCACGTACACCGAGCTTGCCATGCAGGTCGCCAGTCTTCACACCGTCACTGTGCAAATCTACGATGAAGGAGGTGAGTGCAGAAGAAGGCTTGGACGAGGATGGATCAGTTTTGACGGTAACAAGCGCGAGGTCCGCTTTTGAGGCGAGGGAGATCCACATCTTTTCGCCGTTCAGGATGTAGTAGTCCCCATCCCGCTTTGCGTTTGTCCGCATTGCCGCCACATCTGATCCCATGCCTGATTCGGTGAAGGCGCCGCATCCGATCTTTTGTCCGCTTGCCAACGGCTTCAAAAATTTTTCTTTCTGTTCCTCGGTGCCCCACTGAAAAATGCTCATCGCACTCAAGCCCGTATGCACAGACATCGCCACGCGCAACGACGTATCCATTGCTTCAAGTTCCTCGCACGCCAGCCCCCACGCGAGATAATCCATGCCCTGCCCGCCATAACGAACTGGGAAGGGGAGCCCTAGAATGCCAAGCTCGCCCATACGTTTGAGCGCAAAGGGAATCGGCTCCTGCTTGCGGTCGTGCTCTTTGATCACAGGCGCGATCTCTTTTTGGACAAAGTCGCGCACCATTTTTTGTGCCATTTGATGTTCGGGGGATAGGGAAAAGTTCATTGTTAACCTCGTTTTTTTCATTATACCTTGCGGATGCTTCGCTTCTTTCCCAACCGACGGATGTTTCTGGTTAATGATCTTTATCTCCCCGTGATATTTTCCTCGTTAAATAAAAAACGCCCGACGCTGATTTCTTCAGCATCGGGCTAGGGGATGGGATACGAGTCATCTCTCATGATTTTCTCTCGACACCCATATTGCTCAACTCGTCTGAATTGATGTTCGAGACGAGCAAGTCCGCGCCAGCGATGACGGCGAACACGAGCAAGCAGATTACGATAGCAACAACAAACATGGGGCGCCTCCTTTCTTAACAGTGATGTACCTATTTAACCGTTTCTCCATTGAAAAGTTATATCCCCTAACAGTACTGTTATTGATTTGCAAGCAATGGAGTTTTCAAGCCTGCAAGGGATAACTACAAGACGTAGAAAAACATTTTTTGTTCCATTTATTTAATACGATTTTATGACAATAAAGTTGCAGAAAGGTGTACTCAGTGTGTGAGTCTTGTGAAGTTGTGCTCAGGTTGACAAAACTACTCTTTGAGATAAAATTCACCCCGCAGTAAATAAAGCCGAAGTGGCGGAATTGGCAGACGCGCTACGTTCAGGGCGTAGTGAGAGCAATCTCATGAGGGTTCAAGTCCCTCCTTCGGCACACAGCCCGCTGAAAAGCGGGTATTTTTATTAATATGTCAGGTTATCATGCGGTCGCGTCTTATTCAGATTTTACGGATTGTTTTATTTATTGGGTTGGTGGGGAGTTTTTTATTTTTTGTTCCAATGCAAAAGATCATTGATGCCATTCGAAGTGCTTCCCCGTATTACTTCTGGATGGCGTATTTACTAGGGTTTCCTGCCAGTTACCTGGGGGCCGTCCGTTTATGGATGTTAACTCGAAAACAAAGTATACAAATCTCCCCGCTTAAATTGATGGAGATCAATTATGTTATTCGGTTTTATTCCTTTTTCTCGCCAGCATCCGCTGTAGGGAGTCTTATGCGCTGGTATAAGCTTTCTGGTAACGGGAAATCTGCCGAAGCGTTAACAGCGGTCGCAGTGAATCGTTTATTCGATATCTTTATCGTCATTATCTTTGGTGTGTTCTTTATTTTTGGCGAAGTGGATACGGCTATTCTGGTACAACCTGGCTGGATTTTCCTTTTTCTGGCCGTTACCATACTTTTATGGTTGTTTATCACACGTTACAGCCATCCGGTCTTGTTATGGATCCGGGATGTGACAGAAAACAATCATCGGAATTGGTTAAGGAAGATTGGCGTTTATATGGAGCGCCTTTCGGCATCCCTTTTGATTTACTCTAAACTAAATATCCGTGAGCTTCTTTTTATGATCGGTATGGGGGTGGCCGGTGAACTCGTTGGCGTATTGAGCTTTTATTACCTCGCTCTCTCCATGAACCTGCCAATCCAGCTTACAAGCTTGGGTTGGATGCGCTCTGTTTTCTTTTTGACTTCTCTTGCCCCTTTCACTTTGTTCGGCGGTATTGGACTACGTGAAGTAAGTATTGTTTGGGTTATGACCGCAATTGGCGTCCACGCAGATTTGGCTGTGGCTTTTTCATTTCTCGTATATGCGCGTTCGGTTCTTACTAGTTTGACGGGTGGCCTGATAGAATTATTCACACTTCATAAAGTATGAACAACCCTGTGGCCATTATGAACCCTGATCGAAGAACCGTTTCTGTAATTATTCCTACACTTGGGCGTGAGACTATCCGATACTGTTTAGATGCCCTTGAAAGACAATTTCGCCCGCCTTTTGAATCCGTGGGTGATTTTCTAATATTTTGGCTAGGGGAGAAGATACAAGGCTTTGGCTTTTTTTATGGGCTGCGGTTTTTACGCCTATGAAAATTTGTTTGCTAAGCGTTGAAATATTTGCCTGGGGAAAATACGGAGGATTTGGGCGGTCAACGCGCATGCTTGGACGTGAACTCGTAAAGCGTGGTCATGAAGTGACGGCCATTGTTCCGCGTCGTATGGGGCAACAACCTGTTGAAGTGCTCGATGGCATTCAAGTCATCGGATTTGAACCCCGCAAACCTTTCTCCGCTCTCAGTCTTATTCGCTCAGTGGATGCCGATATTTATCACTCACAGGAACCATCTTTAAGTACATATCTTGCACAACGTGCCATGCCGCATCGAAAGCACGTTGTCA
Source organism: Candidatus Defluviilinea proxima (assembly GCA_016721115.1). Lineage (NCBI taxonomy): Bacteria > Bacillati > Chloroflexota > Anaerolineae > Anaerolineales > Candidatus Villigracilaceae > Candidatus Defluviilinea > Candidatus Defluviilinea proxima. The sequence goes on along the minus strand of JADKIW010000001.1, from coordinate 129,283 downwards.
CTTGCCGTGATACACGCAATCTGCATGATTGGTGGATCGAGTTCATGTATCCATCGTTGAACCATTCACAAGTTCTTTTTAATTTCCTGTATGAAGATAATATTTTCGTCCATAAGGCTATTCAAAGAGCAGATCGTTGTTTTGTAGCCGCCAAAATGTTGGCACCTAAAGCGCGTAAAAAATATATGCTCTCGAGTGATCCAGAGTTTTTGCCATCTCCGATTCCATTTCCTGAAAACGTTCGAAAATCAGAGACTCCATTGGTTTGTTTTGTGGGGCGGTTGGATAGGAGAAAACGTCCCGAGATATTTTTTGATTTAGCGAAACAATTCCCAGATGTCCAGTTTGAGGCGATAGGAGAGGGGAGAGATGCTGTTTGGGTGCAAAAATTGAAGTCTAAGTATGTGCATCTATCCAATCTGAAACTTCGTGGGTTTGTAGATCAGTTTTCTGAAAATGGGGTGTCTGATTTGCTTGGTAAAAGTTGGGTGCTGGTGAACACATCGGCCCGTGAAAGCTTGCCTACAACTTTCATTGAGGCTGCTGCACATGGATGTGCAATTTTGAGCGAAATTGACCCGGATAAATTTGCATCTGACTTTGGGCATCATATTACTGATGGTGATTATGAAGGAGGTCTACAAATTTTGTTACGCGATTCCAATTGGCAGAACATGGGAGATGCGGGTATGGAACATGTACGATCAACGTTTTCACTGGAAATATCCCTGCAAAAACACATTGATATATACAGGAGTTTGATTTCATTATGACGTGTATTATTGTGTCAACCAACCACCGACACGTTTTACATGGGGAAGTTTCAGGTTGGTTATATGTGATTGATTTGGAAACCCATCAAATTCTTCAAGCCACGGCAGGTATTGAGCCGCCGTATCGTATACGTGATACTAATCCGCGCGGCGGGATGCGCGGGATGCGCGGTATGAGTTTTAATAATGGAGAATTTGCAATTGCAAATTACTCCACCGTTTTTTTCTTTGACCATCATTGGAATTTGGTTAGAGCCATTACTCATCCTTCTGTCTCGGCCATACACGAAATTATGTATGTTGATGACGGTGTTTGGATTACATCAACTGCAAATGATCTATTGGCGAAGTTTGATCTTTCCGGTGCATTGAAAGACTGTTACTTAGTCCGCGAACAAAAAAAAATGTTGAAATCCTTAGACGGGATTACGAAACAAAAGCTCCATTCCAGAGATATCCTTAATCCTAAAACTGACTTCCGTCGTCGCCCGTATTTCAACTCTGATGTGTACGATCGAACTCACCTTAACAGTATTGTAGCCGGCCCGCATGGCGATCTTTTATTATCTCTGGGATTGATTGTCGGGAATCAATTCTCGTGGCTGATGACCGTGAAAACACTAATGCTCAAATTGAAGATATGGGATTTCTTCCTGACGTTAAACCGTATGCTCAGATATGTTCTTCGTCTTAGGAAACAATTGCATAGCGAGTTGATTGTTCCACCAGCGAAGAGCAAATCAGCTGTGGTTAGATTCAATCAGAGTGATACATGGGAAATTGTGCTCAAGTTCACAACAGCGCACAATCCAAGCCATTCTATCTGTTCTTTGCATGACGGTTCCTTCATCTACTTGGATACATCATCAGGGATTGTGATACATTTCAGCCAGGATGGTAATGTTTTTTCGAGTACGCAGATTACGGAGAAATTTCTTAGGGGCGCTCTTGAATTACCTGATGGTAGACTGGCTCTTGGAGCTAGCAATACTTTGTTGATATTTAACTTGGCAAATCAGAAGATTGTTGATGCCATTGAGTTATCCACAGAACCATCTAACACGATTTTTGATATTAAACTTTTTCCTTCGGGATTTGACTTGCCTCCTGATAACTTGGAAACAGCAACTGGGCGCATGTTAGGGTTTGATGGCGAGAAGATTATTTGGGAGGGTAATACCAGTGCGAATTCTGGTTCTCATTCATGAATATCCTCCCATCGGTGGTGGGGGTGGACATGTTGCACAGGATGTTGCTCGTGGACTTGTAAAACTTGGTCACGAGGTTTGTGTACTTGCACCTCACATGAAGAATTTACCATTACAAAGCGTCGATGAAGGCGTTCGGCTTATCCGTATTCCTTCGTTTCGGCGAAAAGCATTTGTTGGTGACATGCTTGCGATGAGCGGGTATCTGTTTATTGGTTTTTTTGTGAGTCTGTGGCTTATATTTCGTTTTCAACCGCAGATTATCCATGTGCATTTTGCTGTTCCTGCGGGGCTCCTTGCGTGGGCACTGTCTAAATTGACGGGTAGGCCTTATGTTTTGACAAGTCACTTGGGGGATGTGCCTGGTGGTGTCCCAGAGAAGACAGATCGCTGGTTTGGATGGATTTATCCCTTTACCCCTCGTATCTGGCAGGATGCGGCGGCTGTTACCGCCATAAGTGACTTTACGCGTTATTTAGCCTTGTCTCATTACCCGGTGGAAGTCAATGTCATTCACAATGGGATCGAAATAGAACGATCACATAAAGAGAATATCAAAGTCAATAAGCCACCACAGATCGTATTTGCGGGCAGGTTTGTGCACCAGAAGAATCCTGTTTTAATTCCTCAAGTCCTTTATGCTTTGCGTGAACTTGATTGGCATTGTGTAATGATCGGAGATGGGGAATTCCATACTGAGACGATGCAAGAGATCGCCTTGTTGGGTTTACAAGATCGTTTTACCTTGCCTGGTTGGATGTCGACCGATGCTGTAATGAAAATTATGAAAGATAGCGATATTTTATTGATGCCATCTCTTACAGAAGGTATCCCGCTGACTGGGTTGCAGGCACTTGCAAATGGATTGGCAATCGTTTCCAGCCGTGTAGGCGGCATGTTGGATCTTGTTGAAGATCGTGTGAATGGTTTTTTACATGTTCCCTATGATGTACAGGGTTTTATCGAAAGTATGAGAAGCCTATTGACTGACCCTGTGCTATTGATGAACACTAGAAAAGCAAGTTTTGAACATTCACGTAAATTCGATTTGTCTTATGTTATTCAGGAGTATGAGCGGATTTTGATAAGTGCTTTGACTGAAGAAAGGTAAAATACGAGTGAAACGGATTATCTTATGGGGTGCTTGGTACGGAAGTGAAAATATTGGCGACCAGGCGTTGCTTCTTTCGATCACGGATCTATTGGGGGGAGAGATCGAAAAAGTTGAGTTTATTGTGATTACAGATAATCCGTCAAATTTGTTGGCGTATACGGCAAGAGCTTCGGCTCATACTTTTCTACCGCTTTATACTCGAAAGCAATTCTTTGAGATCATAAAGGTCTTCATAAAGGCTGATATGTTTATTTTTGGCGGGGGCGTCCCTTTTTACGATGATACATTCCATTCCATAGTCATTGTTGTATTCGTGACGTTATCGATGATATTCAGTGTTCCATGTGTTCTGTGGTCTGTTTCCAGCCAAAGGATCAAGTCCACGTTTACAAGGTTGGTTTTACGATACTTGATGTCTTATGCATCTGTTGTGACTTACCGGGACGGGCATACCCGTCAATTGCTCCGGGAGTGTGGATGGGATGACGCCAGCCAGCAAATGGCGGCTGACTCAGCTTTTACATTACGTTCAAATGATGGGCAACACGCGAGAGAACTTTTGCAACGGGCGGGGTGGAATTCGGGAATATCTCGCCCATTAGTTGCCTTAACCCCTCGCACATTGCGAGGAAGTGACGGGGAGGCCCATACGCATTATTCTCCAAAGTCATCTTCGGATAGCCACAAGGAAGTTGATGTTTTTGCCGCTGTATTGGATTGGCTTTGGGAGAATGGGTGTCAGCCTATATTTGTCCCTATGAATACAGTTGCACCGGATGACGACCGTTTGGCCTTTCATGAGATCATTGGAAAGGCCAAATTTGGTAGCTTTGCTCTTTTGGTTGATGAGCAGATTTATCCAAGAGATGCCGCAAATGTGTATAGCTATTGCGAGGCAGCCTTTGTTGCCCGTGTACATGGAGCTGTGATGGCGTTTTTAGGCCGTTGTCCTGTTTTAATGTATGCATTTGACCTAAAACATGGCGGAATCATGGAACAAATGGGTTTTGCAAGGCATATTTTTGACCCTGCCATGGATGCGCCCGAAGTCGCGATCGAGATGATGGAAAATATGCTCCGATCGCGTGTGGAGTTAATCGCTCAAATTGAGAAAAAGGCTGGGGAATTGCAGAAGCAGGCTAAGGTCCCGTTGGAGGCGGTTTTACGTCTTCTGCATAGGTAAATAGCGCGGTATAATTAGAGAAAATCAGGCATGTCCTTTCATTAGTTAAGACGCGGAGTCACAGAATCTCGTTCTTCGTGTCTTTTTTATGCCGAAATCCCATTTAGAGAGAAAATAATGGCCGAAGAAAACATCCAAGCTGGAAACATCCAACAGGTTGACATTGATGCCCAGATGCGCGACGCGTATCTCGATTATGCGATGAGCGTAATTGTGGCGCGTGCTCTGCCCGATGCACGCGATGGGTTGAAACCTGTCCATCGTCGTATTTTATATGCCATGCATGATATGGGTATTCGTTCGAATACGGCATACAAGAAATCTGCTCGTATTGTGGGTGAGGTGTTGGGTAAATATCACCCACACGGCGATTCGGCTGTGTATGAGACGATGGCACGTATGGCGCAGGATTTTTCCCTGCGGTATATGTTGGTGGATGGCCAGGGTAACTTCGGTTCGGTTGACGGTGATGCGCCTGCGGCGATGCGTTATACCGAGGCCCGTCTTCAGAAGTTGGCGGAGGAGATCCTTGCCGACCTTGAGAAGGATACCGTGGATTTCGGGCCAAACTTTGACGAGTCACTTGAAGAACCGCTGGTTATGCCGTCACGTGTGCCGAATATGCTTCTCAATGGAGCTTCGGGTATTGCGGTGGGTATGGCTACGAATATCCCGCCTCATAATCTTCGTGAATTGACAAGTGCCGTTATTTTCTTGATCGATAATTACGAGCGCATGGACGATGTTGCGCTCGATGAGTTGATGAAATACGTTACTGCCCCAGACTTTCCGACGGGCGGTATTATCGTTGGCCGTGAGGGGATCGAGTCCGCTTATGCCACAGGTAGGGGACGCCTTGTTGTACGTGGTGTGGCGCATATTGAAGAAGTAAAGTCTGGTAGGCACAATATTGTCGTTACAGAAATCCCGTATCAGGTGAACAAAGCGACCTTGATCGAGCGGATTGCCGAACTGGTGCGTGATGACAAGATTGACCAGATCTCAGATATGCGCGATGAATCGGATCGTCGTGGTATGAGTATTGTGATCGAGCTTAAACGCGGTGCGCAACCGAAGAAGGTGCTCAATCAACTTTACAAGTATACGAACTTGCAGACCACATTTGGCGTGCAAATGCTCGCACTTGTGGATGGCGAACCGCGTACCCTGCCTCTCAAACGTGCTTTGCAGATCTTTATTGAACACCGTCAGACGGTCATTGTTCGGCGCACAAATTTTGATTTGGCAAAGGCACGAGCACGTCAGCATATCCTTGACGGGTATTTGATCGCGCTGACAAACTTGGATGCGGTCATCAAAACGATCCGTGAATCGCAGGATGCAGACGTTGCGAAGGCTAACCTTGTTAAGCGATTTAAGTTGAGTGAGTTGCAGGCGCAGGCGATTTTGGACATGCAATTACGTCGTCTTGCGGCGTTGGAACGCTGGAAGATCGAAGAGGAACACAAACAGGTTACAGAGCAGATCGCGTATTTTGAAGACCTTCTTGCTCATCCGAAAAAGATCCTTTCGCTCATTCAAGATGATATGCGCGAGCTTGCTGATAAATATGGTGATGATCGCCGTACTCGCATTGCTGGTGATGCGACCGAAAACCTCAGTGAAGCGGACCTGGTGCAAGATGAAGCGGTGTTGATCAGTCTCACAGAACGTGGCTACATCAAACGTGTTGCGGCTGCAGCTTTCAGGTCACAGAGCCGAGGCGGACGTGGTGTAAAGGGGCATGAGACGAAGGATGAAGATGAAATAGTAGCACTCATCCCAGCTCGTAGCCTTGATTCGATGTTGTTCTTCTCGGATAAAGGGAAAGTCTATTCAGAGAAGGTGTATCAGATCCCAGATGCAGATCGAACCGCGAAAGGTATCCCGCTTGTCAACATTCTTGCACTTGACCCAAGTGAGCGTGTCACGGCCGCGATAGCTGTCTCGAATTTCTCTGCCCATGGATATTGTATGCTTGCGACCACGCGCGGCAAGGTCAAACGTGTGGCGATTGATGAATTCGCCTCTGTTCGACCTTCGGGCTTGATCGCTATGAATTTGGATGAAGGCGACCAACTGGGTTGGGCACGTGTGACCAGCGGCAAGGACGAAGTGATCTTCGTGACCGAAAACGGACAGGCTCTACGCTTCAGCGAAGATAAAGTCCGTTCGATGGGGAGGCAGGCCGCGGGTGTACAGGCGATCCGCTTGAAAAAGGATGATTTGGTTACGGGCGTGGATGTTATCGAAAAAGATGGTTCACTCCTCGTTATAACGTCCACAGGTTATGGAAAGCAAACCCCACTCAAGGAATATTCTCCCAAGGGACGCGCTACTGGCGGTATTTCAACCATCGACCAGAAGGCTTTGAAAGAGATCGGGAAGATCGTAGCGGCACGTGTTGTACAGCCAGATGATGATTTGACGATCATGACGGCAAATGGCGTTGCGATCCGCATCAAGAATAAAACGGTCAAACAAGCTGGGCGTGCCACAAAAGGTGTACATCTGATCAAGCCACAACCGGGTGATAGTGTGGCCTCTGTAGCTCGCATCTCCGCAGAGGATTTGAAGAAGGCTGGCGCGGAGATCTCCCCTGACGAAAAGACTGAACCGCAACCCCAGTTGATATAAAAGAATCGTTGTTGAAAATAAAAACCCCAAAGGTCAAATTGGCCTTTGGGGTTTTCTGTTTTGAAATTAGCCTTAGATGGACATCTTGCCCAACACGAACATTGCAAGCGTTCCGACCATGCAAACCGTCAGCATGACCATCACGGAAAGAATAAAACGTTGCATTGCCGTCATGCCAAGAAAATTTTTGCTCTTCCTCTTCCTACTGCGCGCAGGAGCGGAAGCCGCAGAAGATGCAACATTCTCTGGCTCTTTGTAGAGATCGTTTGTCTCATCCTCATAGAGGGGTTCGTCGGAAAAATCGCGTAGATTATCAAACATATCTTACCTCGACGCAAAGTATATCATGCGAATAACCGCAGGCGCACATCCCCAAATCGTACTGAAATGGATTTGCCATCATCACCGAGCAATTTCAAGCTTCCATCGGATTCCAGGCCGACCACTTTCCCTGAAACCGACTTTTCGCCTCCCATCTCAACTCGAACCTGCCTGCCATAATAAGCAAGCTTTTTCTCCCACGACGACATAAACTCATCCGTCCCCAAGCTTGGGCGTAATGCAGTAATGTTGGCGAGAATACCATTTAGGAGGATCGTACGATCTGGTACATAGCCGAGCAGACTTTCAAGACTGATCGCAGGGAATCCCAATATGTCAGTGGCAGGGACGGAACCTTTTGAAACGTTGACGCCCATGCCGATCACAAGGCTGACCACTTCATCCTCGAACCAGACTGCCTCGATTAAAATGCCTGCCAGCTTTCGTCCGTTCAGCAAGACATCGTTGGGCCACTTGATCTGCGAATTGAGATTAAGAGTTTGCAAAACATCGGACAGAGCCAATGCGGCCAGCCCTACAGTACGGGAAAGGAGTTTCTTCTCTGCATAAGTGGGGCGTAGGACCAAACTAAAAGCGAGAGCCGTTTGCGGAGGCGTAAACCACGGACGGTCCAGCCTGCCACGTCCCATCGTCTGTTCGTCTGCCACAACGAGTGTAAGGTCCTTGGCGCCTTTTCTTGCCAGTGCAAGGGCCTCGTCGTTTGTAGAGCCAACAGAGTCAAAGTAATGGATTGCGCTTAAATTGAGATTGGAAAGAACGGATTCAAGTTCCTGTTGGTTCATTGACTGATCAATATCCTGACTACGGTAAAACGAACCATGGATTAATGAACCCGCCACCTTGACGGACTTCGAAGTGAAGATGGGCCCCTTGTGAATTGCCGGTATTACCCGCTGCACCGATCCATTGACCTGCGCTTACGCTTGAACAAACGCCAACACCGATCGAACTTAAGTGGGCATAGAGCGTAGAGTAGCCATTACCATGATCAATCTGGATCATGTTGCCATACCCAAAATTGCTCCAACCCGCCACCGTCACTACGCCGCTATCTGCCGCATAGACCGGTGCGCCCTCTCCTGCGGCGATATCGATACCAAGATGCCCTGACCAGAAATCGTTGCCGGATAAAGTATGGCTGTCAGCAGGCCAAACAAACCCGCCACTGCCTACTGCACCACCACCACAGGCATTTTGGCTGGTCGATGATGTGCCAGAAGCACCTCTCGCCACGGTAGGCTCAAGCCATTGTTGGAACTCGCGTTGGCCGCCAGGAATCATGACCCATGAGCCCGAATCCACTTTGGGGTCGGCCAGATCAATATCGTTGCCTGGGTAATTTAAAATATCATCTACGTTTGCTTTGAATTCTTTCGCAACCGAATCCAGAGTGTCATTCTCTTTCCACTGATAATAAATACCATCTGCTGGGGGGACCTTCAAGACCTGCCCCGGCTTGAGACTATGTGGGTCATCCTGCAAAACATCGTAATTGGCCCATAAGATAGTCTCAGGCTCAAGCGTATAGGATTTTGCAATTGCAAATAACGAATCTCCACTGGAAACGCGGTATTCAACAGGCTTATATCGCGGTTTACTTGCAGGGACATTTGTCTTGAGCTGGATCTGACGCCCTACGAACAGAGACGCTTCAGGCGCCCCCAAAACTGGCATCTGCACATCGGGCTGTTTCTTATCTGGAGCCGCAGTAGGCAGAACCTCAGAAGCCAGCGGCGTCGATGTGGATTTCCTCCACGCGAATGCGCCAAGGACAATCCCTGTTACGATCACGAGAGTCACGACCCAACTGATAAGGTTAAATAGGTTGTTTTTAAAGAATGAACTAAGTTTTGACATTCGGTTTCTATATTTGACGTTTATACAGCGCTTTTAGTTTCAAGCATCTCGTCCGAGGTTTTCAAGGAATTCCTGATTATTTCGTGCTTTATCGAGTCTTGTGACGATTGCTTCTGTGGCAGTGGATGGATCCATACCGGCACCTTGGGGCTGTTGGGTGGTCATTTGGATGTACATACGTCGCATCAGCCAGACACGTTGTAATAGATCAGGACCAAGCAGAAGGTCCTCGCGACGCGTGGATGAACGTTCGATATCGACTGCCGGGTAAATGCGTCGCTCTTGTAATTTACGAGAGAGGTGCAATTCCATGTTGCCGGTGCCTTTGAACTCTTCGTACACCACATCATCCAAACGTGAGCCGGTATCGACAAGACAGGTTGCGATGATCGTAAGCGAACCGCCTTCCTCGATATTACGTGCCGCACCGAAGAAACGCTTGGGCGGATACAACGCCGAGGGGTCCATACCGCCTGATAGTGTGCGTCCTGATGGGTTGACCACGAGGTTGTAAGCACGCGCAAGGCGGGTGATCGAGTCCATTAAGATTACCACGTGGCGGCCGATCTCTACGAGTCTCTTAGCCCGGTCTAATGCCAGTTCCGCCGTGCGGACGTGGGACGTGACAGGTTCGTCGAATGTGGATGCAACCACTTCGGCATCCACCGAGCGATCCATATCGGTCACTTCTTCAGGGCGTTCACCGATGAGTGCTACGATCAGATGTACATCAGGATATTTGGTTGAAATGGAATTCGCAATTTGCTTGAGAATGGTGGTTTTCCCCGCCTTGGGAGGTGAAACAATGAGACCACGTTGTCCGCGCCCAATGGGGGCGATCAAGTTAATTAAACGTGGAGCAAGTGTATCGTGATCGGTTTCTAGGTCAAATCGTTTGTCTGGAAAAATCGGGGTGAGATTTTCAAAAACAGGTCGTCTGGTTGCTTCTTCAATATCCTGCCCATTGATCGATTCTACTTTCAATAATCCAAAGTGGCGTTCGCTTTCACGTGGAGGGCGTACCTGCCCAATGACTAGATCGCCTGCTCTGAGATCGTGTCGCCTTAACTGCGCCTGCGAAACGTAAACATCCTGGTCACTTATTCTATAATTCGTGGCTCGCAGGAAGCCGATGCCTTCGCTCATGATCTCCAGAATGCCACCGCGGAGTTCAATGCCTTCCCTCTGTGCCTCTGCCTCGCGGATCATCATGGCGAGCGTCTCTTTCTTCAGGCGGTTGGCATTTGGAATATTCAAATTCTTTGCCATACTGCGCAGTTTTGAGAGGGGTTCGTTCTCAAGTTCAAGTATTTTCATGTTTGTCTCTTCTTATTGGAATATGATGTGGAATGTAAACCTCCCCAGTGCCAGTAGGCAGGCTGGGGGAGTCCCTTATTTTGTTGGTGGGTGAGTTGGGTGTTCTGTCAAGTTCTTGTCGCACGCCGCCCGTGTGGGGTATGTCGCCCTGAAAACGGACTGCGTAATTTGGGAAAATTGTAAATCAACGGGGGGAGTTGGATGTATTATAGCACCTTCAAGAGGGTGGTGCAAGAATGTTAATGTTTTTCCAATCTAACTTTCAAATTTGAGAGTAGAGCGCGTTGAGCCTGTTTGGCCTGATCCACTACGAAAGTTTCTAGTAGTTTGTTTACTTTTACAAAATGCACAGTCTGTGTGATCTGCGTCCTATTGTCATTTGATTTTTTGAACTGGTATTTAAACACGATCTCGATATTTGGCTTGCTATAAACGTGGAATTCCATTTCTTCCCTGGGCTTTGTCAAATGGATCACCGAATAGATCTTGTTCTTGTATATCGGAAGTCCCATCCAGCGAAAAGTTTCCACTGTATAAAAGGGACGTAGACGAATATTGTTTTCGTCTATCTTCTCTTTCAATACATCGATCTCTGTAAGCAGTGGTTGGAGCCCGATCAAATTAAGCGGCTCTGCAAGATGGTCGTACACTTTATCCTGCCTGCAATCGATGAAGATATCTAACTCGAATGATTTCATCACATGCTCTACTTTCCCATATCATACAACATTTTGTTCTGCAAATCCCAAAGACGACGATAAATGCCATCGTTGTTCAACAGTTCATTATGCCTGCCACGCTCTGTGATTTTGCCTTTATCCATCACAATGATCTCGTCCATATTCTCAAGCCCTACCAGCCGATGTGTGATGAGAAGCGACGTTTTGTTTTTCATGATACCAAACAAAACATCAAGCACCTGTTTTTCAGTGATCGGGTCGAGGTTTGCAGTAGGTTCGTCGAAGATCAAGATCGGTGCATCTTTCAACAAGGCCCGCGTAATTCCCAATCGCTGACGTTCGCCGCCTGACAATCGTAAACCCTGTTCTCCAATAAAAGTTTCGTAGCCTTTAGGAAGCCCCGCAATGAACTCATGGATCTGTGCCGCCTTCGCTACAGCTTCCATTTCCTCTTGTGTGACTTTCGGACGTGCCAAACGCAAATTCTCATGGATGGATGTGTTGAAGAAATAACTGTTCTGCGAGACGAGCGCGCATCTCTTTCGGACTTCATCCTGATTCAGCGATTTGAGCGACTCTCCGCCCAATCGGATCTCTCCAGTCTCATACTCCCAGAAGCGGAATAATAAATTTGCGATCGTGCTTTTCCCTGCTCCGCTTGGGCCAACGATAGCGATGGATTTTCCTTCGGGTATGGTGAAGGATACGTCTTGTAATGCGGGAACGGATTGGTTTGGATAGGCAAAAGTTAAATTGGTAATTTGTAATTGGTAATTTGTAATTGGTAACTGTTCACTGATAACTCGATCACTGACAACGGGTTCCGCATCTACAACTTCAAACAATCTCCTCGCGGCTTCACGGGACGAGTTCCACATTTGTGCGGCGAGGGGGAGAGGATTGACCGCTTCGAACGAGGCGAAGGTCATCAAGGCAAAGGTCCCGAGCATCACGCCTTTGATGTTTCCTGCTGTGACCTGTGGAATGACGAGGAACAAGACCAGCCATAAACCCAGGTTAGTAAGTAGTGTCCCCAATGCCGAGTGGACTGCACTGATACGAGCCATTTGCTTTTGTGATGTTCCGTATTGCTTGCCAGTGGATGCAATTTGATTTGCTCGATCAGCACCACGACCAAAAGCGAGCAAATCAGCAAGACCTTGAATCCCATCCACGAGTTGGGATTGGATGTCGGCGCGTTGGGCGATGAGTCGTTGCCCGGGGTCACGGCTAAAGATTTGAGCGAGGAGTGGCAGGATCAAACCTAAAGTAAGGAAAAAGAGAATGAGGACAAAAGCAATTGTCGGGTAGAAAGAGGCGAAGAAGATGGATACGCCGATCATAATGACGATGGCAGTCAATGAGGGCGAGACCACACGGACGTAGAAATTTTCCAAAGTTTCTACATCACCGATGACGCGGGCTAGCAAGTCTCCGCTTTTGTATTCCATCAAGCGGGCAGGAGCGAGGGGTTCAAGCTTTTCATAGAACCAAACACGAAGTTTGGCAAGCAAACGAAATGTGACGTTATGAGAAACGAGACGTTCAAGATAACGGAAGATGCCGCGTGTGATGCCGAAGAAACGCACACCGACAACGGATACGCCGAGATCGGCGATGGACGGATGAAGCGCGGCGGTGGAGATGAGCCATGCCGATGTGCCGATAAGTGCAACGCTGGAGCCAATGGTGAGGGCGCTGAGGAGGATGGAGAATGCAACCCAGTTCCAAGAGCCGTTGAGGAAGGAGAGCAAGCGATTTAGGATTGATAACTGGCGACTGACGATTGGTATTTGCGGATTAGGAATTGACTGAACATCAAAGGTCGAAGGTTGAAGGCCTTGTTCGATATTGGATGTTTGACTTTCGACATTCGACTCGTGTCTTTCAACCTGATATGTTTTGACCATCTCAGCATACATGCCATTTTGTTTAATAAGCTTATCATGTGTGCCTTGCTCGATAATGCGACCTCCTTCGAGGACGATGATGGTATCGGCTTTGAAGATGGTGCTTATGCGGTGGGCGATGGTGATAACTGTTTTACCCTGCATGAGGCGACGAGTAGATTCCTCGAGCAGGGATTCGGTTTCAGGGTCGAGGCTGGAGGTGGGTTCGTCGAGAATAAGGATGGGGGAATTCTTGAGAAAGGCGCGAGCGAGGGCGAGACGTTGGGCTTGTCCGCCACTGAGACGTGCTCCGCTCTCGCCGATGATGGTCTCGTATTTGTCGGGAAGCGTTTCGATGAACTCATGCAAATGCGCGGCTTTGGCGGCTTCAACCACTTCTTCGTGAGTGGCATCGGGTTTGCCGAGACGGATATTGGCGGCAAGGGTGTCGTGGAAGAGGTGAGGGGATTGGGGAACCCAGGCGATCAAAGGATGAATGATGAATGATGAATGATGAATAGGTTCTACATCTACTTGTTTACTTGTGTACGTGTCTACTTTTATAGTACCTGAAGATGGCTGAATAAAACCCAACAGCAAATTCACGAGTGTTGATTTGCCTGCGCCCGTTTTACCAACAAGGGCGATGTGCTGGCCTGTTTTTATTTCAAGGTTGATGTTTTCGAGGGCAGGGGTGGATTCGTCGGGGTATGTGTAAGAGAGATTAGATAATTGGAGAGTAGAGAATAGTGAAGATGATGATGTTGGTTCACTACTCTCTACTCTCTGCTCACTAGTCTCTATATCGAGAATTTCAAATATCTTCTTTGCCGCAGTTGTCCCTGACATGCCTGCGTGGAAGCGGGCGCCGAGCATGCGTAAGGGCATGTAGAACTCGGGTGCAAGAATGAGTAGGAAGAAGGCTTCGCGGAATTCCATTTTGGCATACAGCAAGCGGAAGCCGATTTCAACGGCAATGACAGCAGTGCTGAGGGTAGCGAGTAGTTCCAGGACGAGTGCAGAGAGAAATGTGATGCGTAGAACATCGAGCGTTCGGTCACGGAATTGGTTGCTGGTTTTCTCGATATTCTTGGCGTGTGACTTGGAACGACCAAAGAGTTTGAGGGTGGTCAGTCCTTGTAGGCTATCGAGGAAGTGAGCAGACAAACGCGAGAGGGTTTCATATTGTCGTTTGGTGACGATCTCTGCGCCTTTACCGATCATAATCATGAAAAAGGGGATCAATGGAGCGGTAATAAGCAGGACGAACCCCGAAAGTAAATCCATGGGGAAGACGAAGATCAGGATGCTGATGGGGACAAGAGTAGTGATAACGAGTTGAGGCAGGTATTGACTGTAATACGCGTCCAGCGCTTCAATGCCTTCAATTGCGGCTGTAGTCAATTCACCTGTGCGTTGTCCACGTGTGTAGGCGGGACCGAGGTTGAGGATATGGTTGAAGAGCCGTTCGCGTAAGTCCGTTTTTATTTTTACGGCGACGGCGTTGGCACTCACTTCGTTGACCCAGGTAAGCAAGGCTCGCCCTGCGATGACGAAGAGAATCAGACGAAGCCAATGAAAAACTTGCGCGAGGGTTTGTCCCTCAAGGAAGACGCCATTGACGGTACTGCTGACGAGGTAGGCCTGGCCTATCGTCAACAGACCAGCTAAAAGTCCAGAAAGAACCGTGAGGAGGAGGGGGAGACGGGTGTCGCGGGTGAGAGTTAGAAGTCTGCGGTGCATGTATGAAGTTTAATTGAATATATGAAACTTGCAAATGAGAATGGAAAGCTGGAAACCATGATTATCCTCCAACTTTCCATTCAATTAATCCTGTGCGCCGACAAAAATGATGGCGTCTGTGCTGACGGGTTCTTCCACATCTACAGATTTGGTCAACGCTGCTTCCGTTCCCTGACGTGCAAACTTGTATATCAACTGAACCATTACAACAGCAAGTGCGCCATAGAGCAAGGTGAAACCTACCAGGCTGATGGTGACATTTGTAACGGTGAGATTCGGTGAAATGGCTTGGGCAGTGGTGAGCAACCCTTGCACGATCCACGGTTGGCGTCCCATTTCGGTGGTGACCCAACCTGCCACACCCGCAATGAAAGGCAGAGGAATAGTGTAAGGCATCCACTTTAGCCATTTTACAAGTTTAGGTGACCAATTTCGTGCTACCACCAGAACGGCGAATGCGGATGTGAACAGCATGACAAACCCCATGGCAAACATCGTACGAAATGACCAGTAAGTAGCAACCATCAAAGGGATGTAGTCATTTGGACCATAGAGTGCTTCATATTCAGCCTGCAGTTCATTGACGCCTTGGATCTTGCAATCGAAGTTATTGCAGGCAAGAAAGCTCATCAGGTAGGGGATTCGGATCGACCAGATTTCCTGTTTGCCTGTCAGGTCACCGATGGTGAGAAAAGAGAACGAGGCGGGTTGTTCAGTTTCCCAAATGGCTTCAATTGCGGCAAGTTTCATGGGTTGATAAAGGCGCATTTCCTGGCCTTGTTCGTGACCAGTCATCAACAATAAGAACGAAGCGATTAATCCGACAACTGCACCTGTAGCGAAGGATGGCTTGAAGACATCCAATTCCTTTTTTCGCATGATGTACCAGGAACTTACGCCCAGCAGGAAGAAAGCGGCGGTTGCCAATCCTGCGGAAAAGGCATGACGAAACAGCAACCAGCCTTTAGGATTGGTGAGAAGTGCGACGATATCTACAAGTTGTGCATTACCTGTTACAGGATTGATTATATAGCCAACAGGATGGTGCATCCATCCACTGGCGAGCAATATCCAGATGGATGAGAGGAGACTGCCGATCGCCGCCATCCAAATTGAAAATAGGTGGACTCTTTTGGAGACATGCCCTTCGCCAAAAATCCAGATACCGATGAAGACGGATTCAAGAAAGAAGGCAACCATTGTTTCAATGGCAAGTAATGCGCCGAAAATATCCCCAACAAAACGGGAATACTCCGACCAATTCATGCCAAACTGGAACTCCTGTACAAGCCCGGTCACAATGCCCATACCAAAATTGACCAGGAATAATTTGCCCCAGAATTTTGCCATGCGGCGAAAACGTTCTTCGCCAGTACGATAATATTGGGTTTGAAAGATAGCCACGAACCAGACTAAACCAAGCGTTAGGGGAACGAAAAGGAAGTGAAATGCAGTGGTTACGCCGAACTGAATGCGGGAAAGGGTGACAACGTCCATAAGAACCTCTACGGGAGTTACTCAATTTTTTAGTATCGATTTGTGAAACAAAACACAATTTACGGCGCTATATTACCTAATTAGACCTTTTTTGTGGTTAATTTCACATAAGAACCTTTCATAGAATCATATATCTTGTTAATGAATGAAAAAACTCACCCTGAACAATCAGGGTGAGTTTGGGTATCAAGGAGGTGGTTGACCTAAGACTATCTCCACTTGCTTTGTACTGCGACAGTGTAAACCTTGATATTCAGCACAATGAAGCGCCACAACTGATAGATCTTATTATTCATCCAGAATTTTTCAGATTTTGAGAATTCTTCTTGTGTGTTCATGGTCTCTCCTATTCGGGGATCAGCTTCCAGCCAAACAAGCCTTTGAATTTCCAGATGAAGGTGTAGTGAAGCATGAACTTCATCCACGCGCCGCTCAAGCCCATTTCAAGATGCGAGACGAACAGATCGCGGCCGTATTCGTTCTGATATTTCTTGCGGTCGGGAACGACGGGTCGCATGACAATGGTGACTGCGTTGCCATCCCAAAGATTGTCGCCCATCGAGGCGATGCATGCGGCAACCATTTCGGTCATACGTTCGCTGTGGGTCATTGTCCCTTTTTCGATGAGGTCGGCAATGTTCATCGCGACGACGCGTCCGATCACACCGCTGACCATGCCGGTACGCGGTGGGGCGGGGGCGATCAAAACATTGTTCTTGTTGGTGAATGGTTTTGAAATGGGTCCGGGAGGTGCAAAGGCAATGCCAGCTGCAAAAACGTTCGGGTAAGTAGGATTATTGTAATGGGCAGGCCAGGCTTCGGGTGTTTGAGCAAGTTCGGCGTAAGGAAGACCGTATTTTCCATCCACAAGCACAAAGCCAGCAGGGTTGACCAGCTTTGACGAAATGTCTTCACCGTCCTTGCCGATGTATTTGAACGGTTGCCCTTTGAACTGCGGGATAAGCATCGAAAAGTCGAACTCTGTCGTACCTTCTTCGCCTTCATAGTTTTGCCAATGGATCTTACCCGCTTCAACTTTTGTGACGCCGGTCTGGACTTGATAACGGATGCCATGGTCGTTGAACACTGCCTTGATGAATTCATCGCTTCGCATCACATGACCATTGCGTTTGATCTGCACACCATTGACTCCGAAATCGCCCATAGCGGGTTCGTTCGAAAGCCACAAGATATCGGCTTTATCGCGTAGGCCTTTCTTGAGCAGGTCTTTGTGAATATTGACGATGTATTCAAATGCGGCACCCTGACAAGTCGCACCGGGGTGGCCGGTCCCGATCACGATCTTTACCTTCTCACCTTTTTTCATGCGCTCGCACAAGGCGAGATAGGCATCACGAGTTTTGACAGCGTGGGGAAGTGAACAAATGGAATGGGTGAAACCATTCTCAGGCCCAAGGCCGGGCGTACCGGCGAAGTTCAGTAAGGGGCCGGGTGCGATGACGAGGTAATCGTAATCAAGGCGGACTTCCTTGCCTGTGCCGACTTCCTCGCCCAATACATACTGGTCGCCAGCATCGGGATGAATCTCCTTTGCCGCGGCGTGGACGAATTTGACATGTTTTTTATCGTATACAGATTTGAGTTTGAAGATGGTCTTTTCAGGCTTCATGTGCCCCACGCCAACCCACACCCACGACGGTACGTATCCAAATACATCGCGGTTGCTGATGACGGTGATATCGTGTTTCCTGCCGAGTTTATTCCCCAGATACAATGCGGCAGTGTGCCCGGCAAAACCTGCTCCGATAACAACGATCTTAGCCATGGAAATATTCCTTTTTTTGTAGTTCGAATGGAAAAAAAGACCGGAGCAAGCTACGGGGCGCTTGCTCCGGTCTGAGAGAACTAGTAGACCAGTGTTTTCTTGTCAGTACTGATGCGCTTGCGGAACATGTAGTACGTCCAGCCTTGGTAGGCGAGTACGA
The DNA here is from genome assembly GCA_016721115.1 of Candidatus Defluviilinea proxima. Lineage (NCBI taxonomy): Bacteria > Bacillati > Chloroflexota > Anaerolineae > Anaerolineales > Candidatus Villigracilaceae > Candidatus Defluviilinea > Candidatus Defluviilinea proxima. Next base: position 111,097 of record JADKIW010000001.1, on the reverse strand, counting down.
TGGGGACGAAGATCAGTGCGACGATGGACATGACCGTCAGCGTGTATTGAGATGAGGATGCGTTGTAGATGGTGAGACTGTAGAGAGGGTTAGTGGTGGAGAGCATCACGTTGGGGAAGGTCATTGAGAAGAATGTGACCTGAGTCAACACGATGTTGAGCGCCACCATGATGAAGGACCAACCTTCCATCTTTTGGTTGATGAAGTAGCCAGCAACAAGCAAGACAACGACAGCCGCAATTGGTACGATGCCAGGGTTGACAATGCCACGTGCCCAGAATCCAGCCGCGTAGGTGAAGACACCGAGTGCGATGTACAGGATGGTGGTGGCGATCCAGAGCTTCTTGGCAAAGGCATTCACGCGTTCGCGAAGTTCACCTTCGAGTTTGATGCCGAGGAAATTTGCGCCGTGGAGCAGGAAGATGGCCACAGTGGTCACGCCGCCGAGCAAGCCGTAGGGGTTGAGCAGTGTGAAGAGATTGCCTGTGAACATCATGTTTTCGTCAATGGGCACGCCACGGGCGAGGTTTGCAAACGCGGCGCCAAGTAGGAGAGCGGCCAGGAATGAGCCAATGGCGATCATCCAATCGAAGCGGTTGCGCCAGGCAGGATTGGCATCCTTCGAGCGGTATTCAAATGAAACACCGCGAATAATCAAACCGACCAACAGAAGGAAGAGCGCGAGGTAGAAACCGCTGAACATGGTGGCGTACCAGTGAGGGAAGGCGGCAAAGGTTGCGCCACCAGCTGTGAGGAGCCACACTTCGTTTCCATCCCAGACGGAGCCGATGGAGTTGATGATGGCTCGGCGTTCTTCATCTTTCTTGCCGAGGAAGGGTAGGAGCATGCCCACACCAAAATCGAAGCCTTCGAGGAAGAAGAAACCGATCCAAAGGACAGCGATCAGAATAAACCAGAGTGTTTGAAGAAATTCGTATGACATAGTGTTTCTCCGTATTAATCATCCGCGCCGACGAGCGATGGTGCAACGTCAACGGATTCGTGCATGGCGGCATCGGGGCCCGCTTTGGCATATTTGAGCATGAGCTTGACCATCGCAACAGCCAACGAACCATACACGGCTGTGTAACCGATCAATGAAATAAGCAGGTCAACGTTAGTGAGATTGGGGGAAACCGCATCTTCTACTTTGAGCAGACCTTGAACGATCCAGGGTTGGCGTCCCATTTCGGTCAGGATCCAGCCGCTGGCGTTGGCAAGATACGGAAGGACGAGAAGGGAAGGAGCCCATTTCATCCATTTGGCTTTGGTGATATCGCCACGCATGTTTGCCCACAGGAAGAAGGCAGTGATACCGATCATGATAAAGCCGAAGGTCATCATGATGCGGAACGTCCAATAGGTGACGACCATCAGCGGAATGTAATCGCCTGGACCATAGAGCGCTTCGTATTCTTTTTGGATATCGTCCACGCCTTTGACTTCACATGTGAAGTTGTTACAAGCCAGGAAGCTTAACACACCTGGAACTCTGGCTGACCAAACTTCGCGTTTACCGCTCAAGTCACCGATGGTGAGGAGCGAGAAGTCGGCGGGCTGTGATGTTTCCCAGTGAGCTTCGATGGCCGCAAATTTCATCGGCTGGGTTTCATACATGTATTGACCCATTGTGTGTCCGCCGAGGAAGACCAGTACACTGGCGACCAGACCAGCTACAGAAGCGATAATGAAAGACTTTTTGAAGAACTCAACATTCTGTTTGCGGAAGATGTGATATCCACTGACTGCGATGATCACCATGGCCGCCATCAACAAACCATCAGAGATGGTGTGCCAGAAGAAGATCCAGCCTTTGGGGTTGCCGATCAAAGCAAAGAAGTTGACCAGTTCCGCGCGGCCGTTGGCTTCGTTGATCACATAACCGACCGGGTGTTGCATCCAGCCGTTCGCAAGCAGAATCCAGAGTGCAGATAGGTTCGAGCCGATGGCGACGAGCCAGATCGAAGCGAGATGCACTTTTTCGGGGACACGTCCTTCACCGAACACCCATACGCCTAGGAATGTCGATTCCATGAAGAATGCCAGCAGGGCTTCCACAGCCAGCGGTGCACCGAAAATATCGCCAACATAGCGACTGTACTCACTCCAGTTCATACCAAACTGGAATTCCTGAACGATACCCGTCACCACGCCAATGGCGAAATTGATCAGGAACAACTTTCCCCAGAACTTTGCCATCTTACGCCAAGTCTCGTCCTTGGTTTGGTAGTAGCGGGTTTGCATGAATGCCACGAACCAGCCCATCCCCAGCGTCAATGGTACGAATAGCCAGTGATAGATGGTTGTGAGAGCAAACTGCAATCGAGAAAGTAAGACTGTATCCATAGACTCTCCTTGAAAAAATTGTGTGCGAGCCCCTTTACTCGCACGAATTAACTAAACAAAACTCGGCATCGCCACTGGGATGCCAGCCGCTTCCAGCGCCAAATCTTCAAATGAGATGGCCGCCATCTCGCGCATCATTGCCACCTGCACACGTCCCCATTTCGAGCGCACCGGGCAATTGGATTGGAATGGACAATCATCCTCACCTTTGACTTTTAAACACTCCGAAAGCAGAATCGGTCCCTCGAACGCCTCAACTACGTCCTTTAGGCTGATCTGTGAAGCGGGGCGGGGGAGCATCAACCCGCCATCGCGCCCGGGGAAAGTATTGACCAGCCCCTCGCGTGCCAGTTGCGCCACAATACGGGTCATCAATGCAGGTGGTATTAGCATTTCTTGCTGGATCTCTGTGGTTGAGAGACGAATCCCTTCGCCTCGTTTGGCAAGGGCGAGCACCACGCGGACGGCATAATCGGTTTGACGGTTGATCTTGAGCATTTTGGTTATCCTATAAAAACCATGACTCTAAAGGTAAACGTTGACCCCGATTGTAAGCATTTATGATTAGGTACTGATGTGTAATTCATCACAAAAGAAGCGTTATAGATGTAATATCCGCTATCATCCGGGTTTAATGTGCCACAATACGATTTGCCCAGACCGGATGTTATAATCCCTGAAAAATTTCGTTGAGGTACACATGATTGACCCTGTAATTTTTACGATCGGTAATTTTTCATTGCGATGGTACGGCGTGATCGTGATGATCGGCGTCATTGTCGGCTCTTTGCTCGTAGAAAATAAGCTCAAACGACATGGTGAGAACCCTGAAAGTATTTGGGATGCTTTGGTTTGGTGGGTTTCGTTTGGCCCATTGATCAAAACTCCCATCGGTAACTTCCAATTGGGCTTGCCCATTGGTGTTTTGCCGGTAGGTATTATCGGCGCCCGCCTTTGGTTTGTCTTGAATGCAACTTTGGGCGGTAGCCGCTTCTACATTGAAGACCCCTCAAGAATCTACAAGGTATGGGAAGGTGGTTTGCATATCTTTGGGGGATTCTTGTTGGGCGGCTTGATGCTCTTTCTGTTCCTACGTAGTCGAAAACTTGACCTTTGGCTGTTCCTCGATGCCGCCGGGCCAGCGATACTGATTGGGCAGGCGATTGGTCGCATTGCAAACTTCATCAACCAAGAACTGTATGGACCTCCCACAACCCTTCCGTGGGGGATTCCTATTTCATCCATTCATCGGTTGCCGCAGTTTGTCACATTGCCTGAAACTGCTCGCTTCCACCCAACCTTTGCCTATGAGATGCTCTGGAACTTTATAACAGCCGGTATTTTGATCTGGTTATCACGCCGCAATGATGAAAAACAGGTCAAGCCGGGAACGATTTTTTCTGGCTGGTTGATCGCGGCCGGTGTTGGACGTGTATGGCTTGAATATTTCTTCCGCCCAGACCAGCCGAAGATCGGCACCACACCTATCAGCTATTCGATGGTGGTTGCGGCTGTGATGGCCCTTGCTGGTGTGGTCATGCTATTGATCCGATACAAGAAATTGAATTTCGCTTTTGCCGAAAATTGGGAGGATGAATATAAAGTTGTTGGATTGCCAACCGAACCACAAGTTGAAGCTGTGGTGGAAGAAAAGAAAGTTGCCCGTGTAAAGCGGACTATCACAGCCGAGGTGGAAACAGAAACCGAACCTGCACCTGTGAAAAAGTCCACGGTTCGCAAGACAGCGAGTAAAACGAAGACGACGTCCTCTGATGAAGATGTAAAGAAACCCACAACGAGAAAGAAAAAAGACGCGTAAAGCAAAAACGCCCGAAGAAATTTCTTCGGGCGTTTTTTATTTTGCATTTCGTGTTGATTAATCGGTTGCGGGGACTTGGGCGTTTTCTGTTTTGATACTTGGTAACTCTTCTTCTTCGCGGGTTTCAAAACCGAAGCGTTCAAAGATATCAGCATATAACTCGACGATCTGTTTGCGTGTGAAGCCCATTTCTTCGTAGGAATAGGCATGGTCACTTTTGAAGGATAAAGTTTCCTTGACAGCCTCATCCACGATGCCTTCGAGCCCGGGTTTATCGGGGTATCCAAACTGTTCGTAGAATGAGCGCAGAACCGCTTCCGGGCGTTGGATCAAATTATCGTAGTTGAGGATCAGGAATCGGGGAGAAGGATGCGCATCGAGATATTTGAGAGGGTGACGATACCAGTGCTGGGTCATGTCCAGGATTTCGTCAACGTACAGCCATGTCTCTTTGGGATTGGTAAATTGACGTCTCGCGTAATTGATCCAGGAGACGGTTGAGGGGAGCATGTCCAATGGATTTCGTGCGAGATAAATGATGCGGGCTTCAGGGAAGAACTCGATCAGTGTTTCGATCTTGGCGCTGAAGGCTGGATTCTTTGCTACGTAATATTTCTTACCTGTTGCATACATATGACGTTGCACCATGGATTTGTAGAACGTCATGATGCGGCGCTTGTGTTCAGGAGATAAGGCTTCGTCGAAGTGCTGATAATTCGGGAACTCGTCCATGAACGGGAAGAGGAAGGTGACGAAGTAGCCATCCCAGATGTGCAGATGAATGTTTTCGTCTTCTTCGGGCTGGAAGAAGGAAATGGGATGGATCTTGATCTTGCCGAGCGTGGCGCGGTCAAAGGCAAACAGGATGCGATGTAGAAAACCACCGAGATATTTGTTATCGAGGCGTGCTACGAACTGTGTGATCTTCTTTTGTGTAACGGAAGGGGTGAGATAGATATCCCAGGTGGTCAGGCTGGTGAAGGTCTCTGAATCGCGCGAGAGCAGACGGTGAAGAAAGGTGGAGCCGCTTCGCAAATTGCCAAGAATGAAGAGCGGTTTGTTGATGGGTTGTTCTTTGTAAGCGGGGAAGAGGATGTCATCAAGCCAGAAACAGAACCAATGAATGAGCGAGCCAATAGGCCAGACTAAATAGAATAAAGCCAGAAATATGATTCGTTTTTTTACGAGGCGGGCGGGAGTATTTTTGGATGCGAAGAAGGAGCGATAGAATGTGCGCCAGAACAGGCGGATGTTGTAATGCATCGAAAGTGTGATTCCTTTAGGTTACATGGAAGAAGCCCTTTGAAGGGCTTCTTCTTGGTTATTCTATCAGGAATCGTTGATTCTGGATTAACTGTATGTTATGGCTTCGCGTTGCTTTCGACAAACTTTTTGATGCGTTTCAGCATTTCTTCGTGTGCTGTTTCGGCTTGTTTAAACGCATAGTTGAAGAGCATATCAGGAGTTTTCATCGTGATAGTCTCGTGCAAGCGAACACCATTATCTTTCGGCGTGACTTTTGTGATATTTGTGACGTAGGTGCCCGGTGACTGATACGCTTCTGTATGAACAGTATCTTCTGTGATCGCAATAATGTCAGCCTGATACTTGATCTTGAATTTGAACGGTCCCCATTGCAAACTGTCGGTGATGTAGTAACGGCGTACACCAGCAGGTTCCTCTTTGGCACGTTCCACTTTCAGAATGAGCGGATGGATCTTGTGGTGGTTACTGTAATCGGCAATGACGTGGATCACAGTGGCCACATCAGATTGAATGAATATCTCTTTTTCGAAGGTTCCCTGTTTCATAGGGCTGATTATATCTCTTATTGATTCCTTCATGTCCTGAGGATGGATTGATGGGAATTCAGAGTGGCAGCTGGGTCAATGCCTTTGTTTTTCTCGTTACAGAGGGAAAATTAATATGGTTAACTTATGCACCTTTCTGATTTGATAAATGCACGAGAAAAGGTTTCTGCTATACTTTTTAGCCGTGTACATAATTTTGGCGTAATATTTTGTTTCAGTACCTAGGTTTTATATTGTGGAATTTAGTCCGATTTTTTAGAGAGTTTGGGTATTCAGGAGGAACACTGTGAGCAATATGTTTCATACTCTTGGGGCAAGTCTAGCCCAAGAAATAGGGAAGGATGAAGTGCTCTGTCGCGGTGTCTTGCGCATGGCTGTTGCAAATAGCGTGAAGTCCCTGCAACGAATTTCAGATCCTGTAAAAACAATGAACGAAACTTTGACCTATATAACAAATATGAAGTATCGGGATTGGAAAACACTCATTGAAGGTCCGTCATTATCTCAAATCCTGACGAATATAGGGGTCAAGGATGTAACTGCCGTTACGGATCGGTTGATGGAAACTTTGGTTGAACAACAATCGCTATTTACAATGGAAGCCCATTAATATGGGATGGGTATCTTTTGTGATGGTTGAAAAGAAAGGAAATATATAATATGTCTCCACTAGTAGCAGTCGCTATCACATGGGTGTTGGTGATAGCACGATTTATCATTGCAATTCAATTGACCCGGATAGGGCGTCATCAAAAACTGCCTAACCTCCTGTGGCTGGCAGGCTTCTTCTATATTACTGGCTTGGGGGATATATTTTTCACCTTATCTCCTTTTACTAATTTTATATGGCCATTCTTCCTGTCGGTAGGATTGGGTGAGATTATGCTGGTGATGTTTATCCATACGACCTTCTATCAGGGTCGTAAGAGTCCCTACCTGGTTTTCATGGTTATTGCCTTTGCTTTTCTACTGCTAAATGTATTCTCCACCACTTTTGCATATTGGAGCCCCTTCAATTGGATCTGGCTTATTGTGGTAGGGTATCGAGCATATAAGCAAATTTCTACAAACCTAGCGGTGGAAGATTGGGTCAAGATACGTTACAAGTTGGTGATTGCTTATTCGCTGGTGACGCTTTTTCTGCCACTTTATACCGTTGTGTGGGTTTCTGCAAGTTTTGTTCCATCGTGGCAGACATTGATCTACTCTCCTGTGGGCGGGGTGATCGCATTGATGGTGAATGTATCTTTTACCACGTTGGGAGTTGTGCTGGCGTATCTGGCTTGGGTAATGCCAGAGAACTATCGTCGCTTTCTCAATCGCAACTACAAACCACCTGTACAAGATGCAGTAGAAATGCAATTGTCAGAAGAAGAGATCATAAACAAATTGAAGGCTTAATCGTAACGCTGTACACTAAAAATAACTCCCACTGAAAACTCAGTGGGAGTTATTTTTTTCTTACCTTCAACTCTTTCTGTTTATCCCTTTCACAGGGCGATCGTCATGCCTTTAGAAATGTAAGGGTACGTGACCAAGCGAGTTGTGCGGCTTCAGCGTTGAACTCAGGGCGGTCACTTTCAAAGAACCAGTGACTGGTATTTGGATATTTGTGAAAGACAGGTTTCAACCCTGTAGCTTCCATGTCACTTTGCATGGCATTGATATATTTTTCATCTTCCCATTCATCTTGTTCTGCAAAATGTCCAAGGATGTCCACTTTCATCTTTGAGTAATCTGCTTCTCCAGCTCCGTAAAACAGCACAAGTTTATTGATGTCTTTTGGATATTCGCTCGCAAGGACCAATGACCATGCTGCGCCCATGGAGAATCCGATAACACTCAACGCCTCATTGCGGACCTCAGGCCTGCTTTTCAAAAAATCAGGCGCTGCCGCCGCGACAGCTACTTTCCGCTCAAACGGCAATTCCTCCATGATCTGTTTGGCCTCATCAATGGTCTTGGCAACTCTGCCACTATTCAAATCTGGTGCAAAGGCGACAAATCCTTCTGCCGCGAGCCTGTCACATAGACTCTTGAACGTGGAGTTCAATCCCCACCATGCATGAAGCACCAACACACCGGGCGCATCTGCTTGTGAGGGTAGGGCAAGATACCCGTTTACAGGCTGGCCGTTTACATCGAAAGTCAAGTCTTTACCATTCATTGTTGATTCTCCTTTTTAAAAATCTCATATCCTTGTTTTGTTAGCACACTTAGCTCTTTGAATAGTTCAGGTTCAACCTTTTTAAAATTGAAACAGGACTTTCCTTGCATGTGTTTCTTGAGCTCAGGGGTTGTATCTTTGAGTAGGGCGGGGTACATATAAACAGGCATAAGATAAAACGAAACATAATTCTTTTTGACCTGTACCGAGCCGAAGAAAAGTTGTTTCTTCCATTTTTCGCTGTATGGACCATCGAGATAATGTATCAGTTTTTAGAAACAGGTTCTTTTCAAAAGGCTTGAGTACTTTTCTCAAGTTCTCAAAGATCAAAGGGAAGTCGTTTTTTTGCGACATTATTCACCTCTCAGACCATCTTTTTTAATTCATCAATTGCGATGCTCCAGGCGCGTTCCTGCCATTGGCGTGCCTCCTCCCATTCGGGGGTATTGCGCCAGCCAGAGTGCACAAGATGAATGTTTGTCCATTCACCTTCAGAATGAAATGAGACAACGACATGGGTAAGTGGATCTGCATTATTTGCAAAGTGTTTATATTGCTTTGGGCTTCGCCATTCAAAAGCAATGAGTTGATCCTTCTCAATTGCGGTTACTTTGCATCCAAGCGTACTGTTGTTTTCGTGATCGTCTGGTTCCCAGAATAATTCATATTTCCCGCCAACTATGGGGTCGACATCAGCGACCTGGGTTAACCATGATTCGAGCAATTTGTTGTTTGTAAATAACTTAAATGCATGTTGATGGGTACAGTTCAATTTGAGTGAAAGATGAATGATTTTGTCCATGTGAAACTCCTCTATGGGGTTGCTACAACTCTCATATAGATCGGATCACCGAAGGGAAAACCGTTTGGGTCAAAAGCTTGCCAAGCGGACTCGTAGACTCCCTCTTCAAATGGGGCTGTGAATTTGATCTGAATAACAGCTTGCGTACCAGATTTGGCCGGGAAGAGAGCGATTTCTTCTGTAGCGCCCAGCACAGCTCCGCCGATGTGGCGCAGACGATACTCCGCGTTCCAATTGCAGGTGCCATTGTTTTCGACGCGCCATTGTTTGTCTATGGCTGAGCCGAAAGGCGTGAACGAGTTGTCGGGGATGGTGATGTCTTCGATGAAGGCAAGGTTGTTGACACAGTTGGACTGGTCAATGGTGGGGATGACGGTGGGCAGGGGAATGACCTGCACTTGAACCACTTCCTGTGTGGGGGCGATGATGAGAGTTGGTTCTATGAGCGGTGCCTGATTGGTGGGTGGCACAAAGGGTGTTGGTGATGGGGCGGGGGCACAGGCCGGGATGATGGCGAATGCCAATAGAAACAGGAGCAGGTTTGCGTTAAGGAGGAGGCGGGTTTTTGTCATCATAATAAAAATGGGCGACCCGTTTTCGAGTCGCCCATACGGGTTTATGCTTCTTCTTCTGTTCCACCGGCGTCTGCGGCTTCGCCTCCGCCAATGTCGAGCGGGAGGGCGATCTCGCCACTGAGAGCTTTTTGGCGAATGACACCTTCGATCTCGTTCGCCAGATCAACATTCTGACGCAGGTAATCTTTGGCGTTCTCGCGTCCTTGCCCGAGGCGGATATCGCCATAGGAGAAGAAGGCGCCGCGCTTCTGGACGACCTCAAACTTGGTCGCTAGATCGAGGGTATCCCCAGCCTTTGAGATGCCTTCGTTGAACATGATGTCGAACTCGGCTGTGCGGAAAGGAGGGGCCACTTTGTTCTTGACCACTTTGACGCGGGTACGGTTGCCGATCACTTCCTCGCCCATCTTGATGGCTTGGATGCGCCGTACGTCGAGGCGGACGGATGCATAGAATTTGAGAGCGTTACCGCCTGTGGTGGTTTCGGGATTGCCGAACATGACGCCGATCTTTGAGCGAAGTTGGTTGGTGAAGATGACGGCGGTCTTGGTCTGGTTGATGGCGCCGCTCAACTTGCGCAGGGCCTGTGACATGAGTCTAGCTTGCACACCCATGGTAGCATCGCCCATATCGCCTTCGATTTCAGAACGGGGAACGAGTGCGGCGACCGAGTCGATGATGACAACATCCACGCCGCCAGAGCGGACGAGGGTTTCCACGATCTCAAGCGCTTGTTCACCAGTGTCAGGTTGCGAGACGAGCAGGTTATCAATATCTACACCCACGCGCGCGGCATAGACCGGGTCGAGGGCATGTTCCATATCGATGAATGCGGCAACCCCGCCCATTTTCTGTGCTTCTGCCACAATGTGTTGACAGAGTGTGGTTTTACCCGATGATTCAGGTCCGTAGATTTCGGTGATACGTCCACGTGGGATGCCGCCGATGCCGAGCGCGATATCGAGCGATAACGAACCGGTCGGGTAGGCTTCGGTTTCCATGTGTTTGGCTTCGCCAAGGCGCATGATGGAGCCATCACCATAACGTTTGAGGATATCGCCGACGGCTTTATCGAGAACAGCGCGCTTTGCGCCATTATCGCTGGATGAAATTTTTTCTTCCGATGCGGCGGATGCTTTTGATTTTCGAGGGGCCATGTGTTTTCTCCAAATACTAGTGTAAGGGTCGGATTTGTGTGTTGCCGAGAGTATAGCACAGATGTTCTGTTCGTCAAGGCTTCGGGTGTCTGGTCCCCAATGCCGATTTTTTATTGATTCATCCCTCATCCACCTTATAGACTCGTTGCTATTTGGGCTTTGGTGTCTTCGTCGCTGTTGGTAGAAAGTCCGGCTTGGGTGTGGGCGGTGGGACAACTTCAAACTTATTTTCATCTGTGAACTTGAAGTACGTCACCTCGCCTGGGAAAATTTCCACCCAGGTTTGATAATTGTCGTCCTTGTACTCGATAGTGAGTTTGTAGATACCCGCTGGCAGATCGCTGAGTACCAGATTCTCTTGATAGTATGGATCTGAATTGACGGCGCCCTGTGCATATGTGAGTGCTTTGCGTAACGGCACACCAGAAGGTTCCGGGCGGACTTCCATGGGATAGTAGTTCAAGAGTTCTTTATCTTCATCTGTGATGCGGCCGACCAATACGCCCCAGCCTTGCGGGGGAGAAGTCCATAGCTCAGGGTTGTAGGTTTTGTAAAATGTGTTCGCGCCCATGCGCACTTCAAAATGCAAATGTGGTCCTGTTGTTGCGCCTGTAGCGCCGACCAGCCCAAGCACATCGCCGGGCTCCACGTGTTGTCCCGCCAATGCAACGATCTCACTCATATGAGCATAGATCGTATAGAGCGCCTGTCCCTTATAGCCAAAGTCATGTTTGAGCACGACGGCTTGTCCATATGGATCGTTCGTGTTGTCTTCAGCGCCTGAATACAATCCCCAACCCGCAGAGACCACCGTGCCTGGCCCAGCCGCAAGGATGGGTGTCCCTTCGCTTGCGTCAATGTCCACACCGGTGTGTACGATGTTAGGTGCAAAGAAAACGCCGCCATAGCGATATTCTGCAAGAGGCCAGTTGACATTGTCCGCGGCGATGGGGCGGGTGAAGTAAAAGTGATCGTAGGGAGAAACAGCCCACGGCACCGGGTAAAGAGGCGGACGCCATCCCGAAACGGGTTCAGCGCCCGGAGTGGGGAGGAAGAACCGGAACGGGGCTATCGTCGGGCGTGGTGTCGGTTCAGACTCAACTGGTAGCTGGGTCGCTATTTCTCCGGCAATGACCGCCGTTGGAGTTGGTCCTGTTTGACCTGCTGATGTGCAGGAGACGAGGAAGATTAATAGGAGAGCAATTAGGCTGCTTCGCTTCGACTTCGCTCGACCAAAGTACATGGTCTCGCTCCGCTCAGCGCGGAAAATCATCTTCATCATGGAATAACCGTAGGCGGTGTGGCAGAAGGTGTTGGTGTGTTGGATGGTGTAGGTGTTTTGCTAGGCGTGGCAGTGTACCGTGTGGGCGTTGGACGTGGTGTACGCGTGTTGGTTGGTGTAGGTGTGTTTGTGGGCGTTCTGGTGGGCGTCAGGGTAGGCGGCAATAAACGCGTGGGCGTTACGAGTACTTCCGGTGGGTACAGTTGAAGCATGGCTGTGTACCAGTCGATGTTATCTGTGAGTGCAAACTCAGTGAAGCGAGCGCCACGATAAAAGGTGCGCCAGTTTGACAATGCGGGAAGACGTTGCCATCCATATTGTGAAGCGAGCGATGTCACATCCACCCAATAGCCAGAGGGCACTTCACTGTATGTGCCGCCTTGTTCATAGACTTGTGGATCAAGGTTGTAACGTGAACGTAAATCCCAAGGCACATTGTGCAAAGGGATACCGATTGAGCCATCCTGTATTTGTGTACGGACGTATAAACGCCAATAGGTTTGTTCACCAAAGTCTTCGCGTACGGCAACCATCCAACCGGCGTTGGTCATAAGTGAATTGATGGCAAAGGCGCGACCTGTGTAGAGCCAATCTTCGCCGAAGCCGGGGTCGAGGTCTGAGGTAAGTGGTACGAAGGCATTCTCAAGGCTGGCAAGGGCGTCCCAACCTGCCGCAGTAAGGATGCGTTGCCGTAAGGCATTGAAGGCCTCATCTGCAAGGTCGCTCAGTTGTGGGTAAGGTGCTTGAACATCGTTTAAATCCACAACGGCCCATCTGCGGGCAATTCCCTCACCGACCGGTAAGCCGTTCATTGCCCAAAGCGGAGCCGGTGTAAATTGTGCGGCTTGCTCGAAGATCTTTACGGATGATGGTTCGGCCATGACAAGGTTTGCCCATACCAATGCATTCACTTGATGGGGAAATGGAGTTAATGGTTGGAGAGTGGTTCCGTCGATGGAGTAGGTAGTGATGTAATTCAAGTTCGGGCCAACGACCGTGGTGATGATCTGATCGCCGAAAGCGTTCCATGCGGGCAGGTCGCCGTCACCGATCCATTGCGCGGGGAGTTGACGAGTTGCGTCCCAGATATAAATTCCGCTTCGGCCGACGTTTTGCGAGGTAGTTGCCCATGCGAGTTTCAATCCATCTGGTGACCAAATAGGATGTGATTCAACAGCGAGCGGCGTATTGCTCAAGTTTTGGAAGCGAGCATCTTCTGTGCGGTCGAGGTCTGCCAACATGACATCACCATTGGAGATGAATGCAATTTGACGTCCACCGGGTGCCCAAGTGGGGGAGTAATCGGCAGTGGGAGACGATGTAAGACGGATGGCATTCTTTGTCGGTTCATCGGCAGGGCCGACCACGATCTCAAGGTTGTCATCGCGATAGGCTTCATAGGCAACGAACGATCCATCGGGTGACCAGGTGGGAGTCCCTTCATATTCGGGTGTATCTGTGAGTTGGGTCACTTCGCCGTTGGAGAGATCCATGAGGAAGAGATCCCAAAATCCAAAGCGGTTTGAAGCAAAGCCGATCTTCTTTCCATCCGGGCTGGGAGATGGTGTGATATCGCTCCAATCGCCGTTGGTGAGACGTGTCAGCGAACCGTCACTGGGCTTGTACAGGAAAAGATGTGCGTAACCGTCCTCTTCCATGGAGATGAGAATGGTCTCTGTTGCATTCTTGGGCACAACAGGGATGAACTCTTCTGTCGCTGTGGCTACATCGATCACAGGGGCTTCAGCAGTGTCAACTTGTGTCACTCCGGCGGGAGCGGAAGTTGATGTTTCAGTGACAATCGTCTGTGAGCAAGCCGCAAGGGTGACGACAACGATCAGGAATACGAAGATGGAGAGGCGGGTAAAAGTTTTAGGCATGGAGTATGTCAATTAAGCGGAATCAGTTTCAGGGTCAGTTTGAGGCGGAGTTACATCAAATGTAAATGATTGTAATTCGGTGGAAGGTCCATCGGGGTAAAACAATGTGGCCGACAAGGTATAAGGATTGATCAATTCGCCCCGAATGTGCATGGTGAATTCGATCTTCCACGTAAGCGGCTCGACGATGCTGGTGGTTTGAATTTCATCGCCGTTCCCATTGTTGAGGATGACTTCCAGATGCGGGCGGATTTGGAATGGCGTCATCTCGATGTTGACGTGCAGGCGGCGACCATCGGGATAAGGCTCGGCCTTGAGCGATGTGATGCGCGTCTCTTCGGGAGTCATGCGATTTAAATTGTCTTCGGGAAAAAAGAAATCCATTGTCATAATTTTCTCTCGTGCTGAGCGGAGCGTCCTTCGACTGCGGGCTTCGCATATTGCGCTCCGCCCTCCGCTCAGGACGGAACTCTCGTTGGAAGAGAGCGAAGTCGAAGCACTTATGATTTACTCGTCAAACAAAAATGTCGCCTCTGAATATAACCGTACACCCTTTTTCTTTACGCGCTCTTCGATCCAATGTTCGAGGTAGGTTTGTTTGTAATCCAACGGTTTGGCGCTCGAAAGTTCATGCAAGGGATAGTTCAAGTGTAGGGCACGCGGTGAGACTGTAAAGCGTGTGATGCCTGTTGGTAGAACAACGTTTTGCCCTGCCAGTTTGAGTACGGTCTTGATCTTGAAGTTCGGAAAGATGAATAACGCAGTGAGATCGGGATAGATCGTTTTGAACGAGTCGATCAGGGTTTGGCTGGTGCGGTCGAGCGAGGCGCGCGTTTTGTATGTGTTCACCACATGGTGCATGGTTTCGATGTGAGTGGGGAGGTCGCTGGGGTCTTCTTTCAAAATATAGAAATTGCCATCGGGGAAGCGCACTTGCATGGGCACATACTTGGGTGCGTCCAATGATTTGCGTGTGTTCACTTTGACAAGTTCGGTGCCCTTCACTTTGCGAAGCGATGCCATCAACGATTTGGCGCTCATGCCCCAGACCACATGGTTCCATGTCCGCAGATTGACTTGCGGATTGTTCACTTCCACAACCTGCGCCACTGTGTGTGGGAACTCCAACGCCTGCAAAGATGTAACACGGTTCGCGCCATCAAGCACCATGTATCGGTCTGTGCCATCACCGAGTGGCATTACCACTGGCGGGTTACGCATGATGCCGTGCGCACGCAACTTCTCCACCAAAGGGAGTGTCCGTTGCGCATCATGGTCTTCGTGCAGGATCAAAGACTCAATGGGAAGGATTCTCAGGTTTGGAAGGTTGGGAATCATTGAATGAAGGATACCATACCAAGGCTGTCGTTTCCAACACTTAAACGTTCCAATGCGATCACAAAGTCTTCAGGACGTTCAGCTTTGAATGTGAGTTGTTCGTTTGTTGCAGGATGTGTGATCTTCAACGAATACGCGTGTAGTGCGGGCCGTGCAATAATGTCCGTGATCATTGCATCATATAGGACGTCTCCCAAAAGCGGATGCCCCAACGCGTAAGCATGGACTCTGACCTGATGCGTTCGTCCCGTCATCGGCCGCGCCTCCACCAACGCTCCATCCTGATACCGTTTCAATACTTTATATCTTGTCTCTGACGGTTTTCCGTTTTTTGTATCCACCATGGTACGGTGTTTCTTTCCAACATTGGCACGCAACGGGAACTTGGTGATCTTCTCGTTCCATTTCGGCTCACCTTCCATAATGGCGTGATAAACCTTTTCAGCTTCGTGACTCTCGAATTGCATGTTGAGCGCACGATGCGCTTCGGCAGTCCGCGCGAAGACCATCACGCCGCTGGTGACTTTGTCCAAGCGATGGACGATGAATATTTTTTCGTATTCTTCCTCAAGCATTTGGACAAGGTAAGGTGCGTTCTTCTCCCATCCATCGGGGAGTACAGGAAGGCCAGCAGGTTTATTGATAACGATGATATGTTCATCTATATGTAGGATTTGCATGGGTCTATTTTACTTTAGTAAGGTGACAGCCACTTATAAAGCGACTGTCACCTCTGTAAACTTCTTGACACCCCTTCCATAACCGCATATTATCCAACTTATGAATGAACAAACTTCCAACGAACCATATAACCCCTTCCACATTGATTCTCTCAATCATCCATTGGCTGGTCCTATCCGCCAGTTGTTGCATCGAGATGGGCGGCGTGAACTCAATCAGATCCTCATTGACGATGAAGAGAACATCATCCAGGCGTTGGAAGCGGGCGTGGAGATCGAATCGGTGTACTTTGCTGGGGAAGAAGTCATCTCTGATACTTTGCGGAATAAGTTGACACCCGGTGCCACGATCCATGAAGTGGCAAAACGGACGACGAAAAAGATCTTTGAGAACGATAAGATGTCCCGTATTTTTGCGATCGCTGAAACGCCCCAGCCAAAAGGTTTGGAGTTGTTGAAGACGATTAAAAAGGATATTGTCGTTTTGGAAGATTTGAGCATTTCAGGAAATATCGGGAATATCATCCGCACGTCACTGGCATTGGACTTGGGCGGGATGATCCTTTTGAACATGGATCCGCTCGATCTGTATGACCGACGTCTCATTCGTGCCAGTCGTGGATACATGTTCACCCTTCCGATCATGACCGCTTCAACGAAAGACTTTCTCGATTATTGCAAAGCTAACAACGAGACATTACTCGTCACTGCGATGGAAGCAGAAAAAAGCGTGGAGGAGATTGCATCTATTCCTGAACGTTTGCTCATTGTCTTTGGCAGTGAAAAGGAAGGCTGTACCCCCGAGATCGAGGAAGCCGCCACGATGCAAATTCGAATCCCCATTAATGAAAAGGTCGAATCGTTGAACGTCTCTGCAGCAGCAGGGATCACGTTGTTCAACCGAGTTCAATTCAATCGGAAAGCGTAAGAAATATTATTGAAATGAAGAAGGAGCCGGGAATTGCGGCTCCTTCTTTTTATCTTCTGGCGCGTTTGATATCAAGCGCTGTGCTGAATCCCACCCATGCGGCAATACCGTAAAACAAAATGTCCATAAACTCGAAGGCAGTAGAGAATAGTTCAACAGTGGCGGCTGGGGACGTAAGGAAGAAAAGGAACACTTGTAGAAAAGAAGCTCCCTCTTCTCGTGCGATGATGCCTGAGTAGAAGATCAAATTTCCAAGCACACACCCGATTAGTGCGAGTATGGCGCTGGAGATACCGTAGATTGCGGTCTTTCCTTTTCCAAAGAATTTGACTGCGATACCAACCAAAAAACCAACGCCAATTGCCATCCACCCGATCTGGTATTCGGTGAAGTAGGTGACCGCGCCCCATATAATGGCGCTGACCAACATCGCGATCCCACCGCCGATCAAGCCCATGATCAGGTTCGATTCGTAGTTCAATTCATCAATCGCAGGCGGTGTTTGAGGGAAAGACGAGTCCATCATTTTGCATTCTCCTTTTGGGATGAGTTTGGTGTGTATGTCCACCTTGCAAATAGTATACGACTCGTTTGCACCGACTGCTACGGCAAATTGGTACTGGACTAACTGCTTGCTCCGCTATATTTTTTCAAGCCAAATTTCCATATCTGCGAAGCGACGAGAAAACTTGCGATGGCAATCCCGATAAACATGAATGTTTGCGGCGTACCTAATTCCTGCCTGAGTGCGCGGACTGGTATGGTTGTGGCAACAGCAACAGGGATGATAAACGTCACAATAACCTGAAGCCAGGGCGGATAGACGGACACAGGATAGCGGCCTGCATCCAGCAAGGCTTGCAAAAGGGTGACGTTGTTATCGAACTTTGTAAAGTAGAACGTGAATGCGATCATCACGATCCACAGGCTGTAGATGACAATCGCTCCGCAAACGATCAGCAGGAGGAAGTACAGGATGCTAAGGGGAGTGGTCACATCACCGGCCCGGTTAATGCCGATGAAGATCAAAATAATAGCGACGGGAATATCCCAGAGCCGCCAGATGTTGATGCGGGAGAACGTGACCAGGAACATACTGCTGACAGGTTGGAGGATGGTGTAGTCCATTGAACCGTCACGGATGGATTGATTGAACTTCTCTGTGTTGGGCCAGACGAGTGTCATCATCATGGTGTGGACGATCTTGAAGATGCCAAGCAATGCGAGAAGTTCACCAAATCCCCAGCCGCCGAGTGTATTGGTGTTGCTGAAGATAATGGACAAACCCAACAATTCCCAGCCGAGCCACATCATGTTGAGCAAAATGTTGATAAGAGCATCCGCACGATAGGCAACTGCCATTTGGACATTCACTTTGAACAAGGTGGAAATGAGTTTGAGGAAGTGCATATTATGCTCCCACCGCTGAATAGCGTTTGACACCTTCGCGCCAAACCCAGCGGAATAAAAACCACGCAACAAGGAACCAGAGTATGCCCGCCATGTATCCCTGCAAGATCTCGGTTGACGAAAGCTTCCCTTGTATCATTTGAATGGGCAGGTACATGAACAATTGGAACGGTAAAAACTTTGCAATGTTCTGGATTAACGTAGGCATCAGTTTCAGTGGTACGAACTGCCCCGCGAACAAAAGGATCATCGCGTAATAAAACTCATGGATGGAATAGACGCGTGTTGTCCAAAAAGCCAAAGACGTGATCGTGCCAGATAACAAAAAGTTGATCGCGTATCCGAGCAGGAGAACAGGGATCGAGAGTAGAATTCCGCTGATCGTAACAGAAGCAAAATTGGGCTTGAAAAGAAGCGCAAGCACGATCCAGATCGGGGTCAGGATCATGATGTTCAATGCCTTGAATGCGATGTCGTTCACGAGTGTATTCGTCAACACTGGGTGAATGGGTTTGATAAGTTCGCCTGAGAGTGTGCCGTCCTGCACTTTGTTTGCGAGGATGTGAATGATGATGTTGCTCGTGAGTTGATCGCAGACGAGCAGAATCATATAGTAGGTGATGAAGTCGTTGGCGGTGAGGCCGCTGACGTTACCGTTAGCGCTGGCATTGGCGATGCTCGTCCACACAGCGAGGTAAATGATGGGTGAGACCAACCAATAAAAAATATACATGAAAAGGTTGGCGCGATATTGCCATTGTTCTGCCCAGTTCACTTGCCAGAGTCGTTTGAAAATGTTTAGCATGTTTTATTTTCTCCTCGCTGAGCGTAGCGAAGTCGAAGCGGCTGGTTGCATGTTACGTGTCCTTCGACTGCGTTCCTCGTTGCACTCGTCACTCCGCTCAGGACGGAAATTATTCGTTGAATGCCCGTTCGATCACATCTTCAATCGGCGGGTCAGTGATCGTGATATCGTGGATGGGAAGTTCGGACAACATCCGTGATGTGACCTTTGTGACATCTTCGGCTTTGACCTGGATGTACTGCTTCTCCGCGTCTTCCTCATTTTGAACTGGTTCGCCGTACTGAGACAGGTTATGCCCGTTTGCTTTTTCCAGCCTTACCCCGATCAGCTTGAACGGAGCAATGCGCCGTGAGAGATTGGCGATGCCGCCATCATACTTAAGCTGTCCGTGGTGGATGATGATAATGCGCTCGCACAGTGCGGTCACATCTGCCATGTAGTGACTGGTGAGGATGATCGTTGCGCCGGTGCGTTTGTTGTACTCGCGCAAGAACTCACGGATCTTTACCTGACCTGTGATATCAAGCCCGATGGTGGGTTCATCAAGGAACAACACTTTGGGGCGGTGGAGCAAACCTGCTGCGATCTCGCACTTCATGCGCTCGCCGAGCGAAAGATTGCGGACGGGCTTCTTCATCAATGGTTCAAGCTCAAGCATCTCGTCAAGTTCTTTGTATGTCGCTTTGTATTCATCGTCGGGAAGACGATAGATTGCCTGGGCAAGTAAAAACGAATCCGCCGCAGGGATATCCCATGAGAGGCGGTTGCGCTGTCCCATCACGAGGGTCATCGAGCGAAGGTAATCGGTCTTGAGCTCCCAAGGTGTGAACCCGAGCACGGTTGCTTTGCCGCCAGTGGGGTGGAGCAGGCCAGATAACATTTTGAGTGTGGTTGTCTTACCCGCTCCATTCGGGCCTAGAAAACCGACAACTTCTCCCTGCTCGATCTTGAAGCTGACGTTCTGTACGGCCTTTACATCTTTAAATTTACGTTTGAAGAAACTCTTCACCGCTGCGCCGAATCCGCCTTCGCGTTCGGGAACCTGGTAGGTCTTGCTAAGCTGTTCAACTGTTATAGTGGGGGACATAATACAATCTCTCCTGTGGAAGGAACGATTTTATCATTACTAGAACAAAAGTGCTAGACTGTTTGGCGTGGGAACTTTTACTGAAAAGCATCGTCTGGTAATTGATAATAAAAATCGGAGAAAAATCATGAATAAGTTTGTAATTGGACTGTTGTTGGTAATTCTGTTGAGTGCCTGTTCCAGCGGATCGACCGCATCCATTGAAGGACAGTGGAAATTGGTTTCGTACGATCAAACAGCGGCCGTGCCCGACGTGGAAACTTCCATTGAATTCAAGGACGGCCAAATGAGTGGAAATGTGGGCTGTAATGGATTTGGCGGAGAGTACACTGTAGATGGCAACAAGATCAAGTTTGGCTCTGTCATGTCTACAATGATGTTCTGTGAAGCAGTGGCAGATCAAGAATCAAGCACGTTGACCGTTTTGCAAAAAGATGCAACTTTTATTTTGAATGATGATCAGTTGACCATTACTTCTGCTGATGGCAGCGCATTCATCATGTTGAAACGGAAATAAAGAAAGAGCCAGAGACACTAGTCCCTGGCTCTTTCTTCTAGAAGGCGGATACTCTGTACCAAATCTCAACATTTACGTTGATCGTTTTACTATGGTGGATGTCCATGTCCAAATTGGGCTCAGCCGGTGCGGGTGCGCGTGATTTCATCATCGCTGACTGTGCCTGAAATCGTATTGGCACCTCTTCATCATACGCATTCTCAATAAAATCGTATATACCCAATAATTTCACACCGAGCGAAGATGCTACTTTTTCTGCTTTGCTCTTTGCCTTTTCCATCGTTATGGATAATCCATGCTCACGTGCTTCAGCTTCATTATATTTCCACTCGATCTGTTCAAGCGAAGCGTTTTTTTGAGAGGAGATGATATCGAGTAGTTCTGCGAGTTGATCCAGTTTATCGCAACGGATTTTGAGACGATATGTAGCGCTGGATGACTTCAACACCATGCCGCTTGATGTTTCGATGTGAACCCCTTGCAAATGGATCGCTTCGGGACTTAACCCAAAGCTGGTCAATGCTTCGACAAGCCCATTCACCTCTTTCGCTTTTTTCATCGCCTGGTCGCCGCTCACAAGGGACGAGCCTTTTACATTCACAAGCAGATCGGCACGATCTGCAAAGATTTCCTCGCGGTGTGATGCAGATACTTTTATAGTGTCGGGTTTGTACTCCATACGAACTCTCCTTTTATAAAAAATTCTGACAGCCGATGTTGGGGTAATAAGTTCTTGGTCGCCATACCTTCCATTGCTCAAACAACAAATTTTTGCTGAATTTTACTCATCGCATACTCGGCAAGCGCGGTGATCGTTAATGACGGATTCACTCCGGGTTGGCAGGCATGATGATGCGGTCAATAATACAAAGCCCTTCATAGTCTTAATCGTTCCTTTTGAGAGTTCAATAGAATGATTTAGTTGAAATAACAGAATGGGGTTTGGTTAGTTAATTATTACGCAATTGACCCTAATGTCCTGCTGGAAACGAATAGAGAGGTGTATAGTGCTTATGGAAATGGAGCGTACATCATGAAGGTAAAAAAGCCGTATTATCTGTTCGTATTGTACTTTGTAATTTCAATTGCATGTAATGCCCTTAGCGGCCCATCGGTCAGCCAAGTTCCACCGACCGGTGAAAGTCCGCAGGAAAGGGTAGCCACAAAAGTACCTCCTCCCGTGGCAAGCGGCAATGGCCCGGAAGGATTTTCGGCAGAAGCCACATCCGCGGACAGTGTGAAGTTAGTCTGGCAGGCAGTTGACGGTGCAACATCCTATCATGTTGCGGTGACAACAAATGGCGGCGTGGTATTGACGGTCATTGACTTGCCATCTACTACGACAGAATATGAAGACTTTCTTGTAGCCCCAGACAGCCAACTTATCTATGTGGTGGAGGCAGTAAGCGATTCCGTTTCCATTGGACGATCTGTGGCGAATGTGACCACTCCAGCCCGTCAGCCGAATCCGCTTCAGGTGTTAGTTGAGTTTGATACATCTGTAGCGGTTAGCCAGAAGATCGGACCCGCAGGCGGCATCATTTCGGTCATGGATTCGTCAGGCGTATCATATGAACTGTCCATCCCACCTGGTGCGCTCGAGCAGGAGACGGATATTAGTTTGATCCCGCTCAGTGATCTTTCGGCATGGCCGTTGGATGGAGAGATGATTGGTGTGGTTGGAATAGAACCGGAAGGATTGGTGCTGAATGAACCTGCTACCTTGACCATTACACCGCCTTCTGCAGTTACTACGGATGGCTTTGCAACGGTCGGGTTTTCGTTTGAAGGTTACGGGGGAGAGTTTGCGCTACGGCCTGTAAATGATTCGGCGCTGGGTACCAGCTACATTCCAGGATCTGCACACCTCGCGAGTCCGAAAGCTCAATTCATGGATGCGGTCCGGCAATGGTTGTCAGAATTACGTCCGGCCGGCGCAGGTCAAGTTAGCCCAGATCGGGCCGCTAAACTCGTGCAACAAAACCCACCATCGGATTCATCGGCTGCTTTTGATCAAAAAAATGCCGCCTCGCTGGCAAATGAAGATGATCTCACGCCTCTGCCAAGGATCGAATGGCTGACAAGATACAACACATTTCATCGAAGAATCCAGGAAGTTACCGAGTGCCACGAGTTGACGGATGCCATTAATTTTCTAAAGGAAGCGAGTAAGTTAAAAGATGGTGGTAAGGATCAGACGATCAGGATTGACCATGAGAACCAGGCGATGGATGAAGTGATCGAGAAGGCCAAGGATGTGATCGATAATGCCGGTGAGGAGTGCAAGGAAAAGAAAAGCGATGGACAGAAATTTACCAATGGCCCATGCGCACTTCAGTTAATAAGAAAGATTGCGGCCGGTGCCACTCCATTTTATAAGGAATTACAAACCCGCATGCTGGAGGTATACGGTCAGGATGTGCTTGTGAATGGCCAGTTCAATATCAAGAATGCGTGCAAGCCAGGTTTCGTTATGAGTGGCGGCACGGATGGAATGAAGGTTAATGAATCGACGTGTAATTTCCCCGGTAAATTTTCTGTAAAAGGATCGGTCTATGGAGGGGCGATCACACTGACATTCACACCCAATTCAGCGGAAGAGGGTAAACTGCCAGGCGGTGGAACGTATTCGTATGTGGGGAGCGGGGCAGGTGTGCCTGCATCAGGCAAAGGTACGTTTACAATTTCAGGAAGCTTGGAGACAACCGTCTATATTCAAGCAAAGGGGCCGGGTAAGGCTGCTGACGCGAGTGGATTTGGATCAGAAAATTACACCCTGACACCCGTGGAGTATGCCTGCGGAAACAGCAACTAAAATCGATTAATCTAAAGAAAAGGATGTTCTGTTGAATCGGGCACCTTACTCATCGCATACTCGGCAAGCGCGGTGATCGTCAATGACGGATTCACTCCGGGGTTGGCAGGCATGATGGAGCCATCGATGATGTACATGCCTTCGTAGTTGTGGACAGCGAAGTTCTCATTTACAACGCCTTCGTTTGCATTCTTCCCAATGGGCGCGCCACCGAGGATGTGTGCGGTAGTGGGGAGGTTGAAAACATTTTCGGTAACGGAACCCAGTGCAATACCGTTGATGCGTTTAGCATAGGCGCGTGTCACATCGTGGCCTGCATCCACACGAGCGTTGATTGCATGATCGGTCTCGCGTTCAGCGACCAAGCCGCGGCGAAAGAGCGTGAGTGGACTGCGCCCGATGCGGAATTTCATGTGATTATCCACGTGTTGCATGATAAGCAAAATGGTTGTGTTGTGCGCCCAACCGGGGAGCACCATTGTCCGCAAATAATCAATGGGATGGCTAAAGATCCATGTGAGCGATTTGAAAATACGCGCAGGGATATTGGTCACATCTGAGATGAGTGGTGCGCCAAGAAAACGCATGAGCGAGGAACCATCAGGGTAACGGACGGGTTCAACGCGAGTCACCTCGTCTGCGTTGAAGATCGAAGAGATGGAAACGCCCTCAGAATAATTGATATCAGATTCGCGGGCGATCGAACCGAGCAAGGCTTCGGAGTTTGTCCGCACCATATCCCCGAGATGTGGCGAAAGATCGGGCAAAGACTTTTTCACATCGCGCAAGTTCAACAACAGTTTCATTGTCCCCATCACGCCTGCAGAGAAGATGACATTATGTGCATAAACCGTTTTGGTTTGCTTGAATAGTTTTGTCGATGTTTGATAGGTGATGGCGTAACGAGTGTCCGACGATGGACTATTGACCGTTGACCGTCTACCGTCATCTGTCCACGGTCTAACATCTATAACTTCAACCTCTGACTGAACTTTTGCCCCATTCTTTTCCGCAAAATACAGATAATTTTTCGGAAGCGTGTTCTTGGCATTATGACGACAACCGACCATGCATCCGCCACAGTGACGACAGCCTGCGCGCTCGGGTCCCTCTCCGCCGAAAAATGGATCAGCAACAGTGACATTTGCCTCCCCGAAAAATGCGCCAACATCCGTTGCACGGAAGGTGTGACCCATGCCGCGCTCTTCGGCGATCTGTTTAAGGACTTCATCGCCTCGCCATAACTTTGGGTTGCGTGCCGCGCCGAGCATTCGCTTTGCCGTTTCATAGTGTGGACGCAACACCTCGCCCCATTTGAGATTTTGATTCCATGCAGGGGTGGCGAAGGTTTCATCGGTAGGGACCTCAAGTACGTTGGCGTACCCCAAACTTCCGCCGCCCACACCTGCTCCGTGCAGAACCATCACACCTTTGAGAATGCTGATCTGTAAAATACCGTGCGCACGCAAAGCGGGGAGCCAAAGATATTTCCAGAACTGCCAGTTGGTCTTGGCAAAATCCTTATCTTCAAAGCGTTTACCTTTTTCAAGCACAAGGACGGAATATCCTTTTTCCGTGAGGCGCATGGCAGAGACACTTCCCCCAAAGCCGCTTCCTATAATTACATAATCATAGATCTGATGCATCAGTGCTCCCTCCGCAGTGAGTTGGCCTGATTATAAGCGGTCAGCGTTTAGCTTTCAGCCTTTAGCGATTAGTTTTTAGCTAAGAGTTAATCACTATCTGAAAGGACAAACATCCTCAGGCACATAGGTGTGACTTTGCGACCCGTGATAATCGCTCCCGAGCGGAGTCAAAATCTCGGGATGTTCTACTGCATATTGGATGGCTGCCGCGCAACCATCGTACATTTTATGTGTGGACTGGTATGCGTCCCAGAATGCCGATGCCATTTCCACATAGGGACTGCCATATGGGTCGTTACTAAACTTTTGTTGCAGGGTGTTGTAGACCGTGCCCGCATCGGATTCGTGATTTTGGACGAGGTTGATGAGCATGATGCGGTAGTAGGCATACGCGGCGAGACGAGGGTATTCGGTTAGGTCAGAAGGCGTTACAGTTGGCATATCTCTAAGTCCATCTCTGGCATAGGCTTTTGATATTTCATTGTCGTAAATATCTTTAGACCACGGAAACAACTGATCTTTGAAAATTGCATTTTGATAGAGTCCTAATGCCGTTTGGTATTTCCCCCCGGCACTTGTTTCGTCAGCGTCTTGTATAGTTTGAAAACGATACTGTGCGGTTTCATATTCAATTTGACTTTCGGAAAAATACTTGCCATTCCAAGAATAGATATGGGTTTCATTTCTCCAAGGTATAAGATGTGCATAACGTGATGGGATTGGAAATGGTAACGTATTTTTTAGTATCAATTCGATGGTTTTGTTTTTGTCAATGTCTTGAACGATTGGCCCTGGACTCAAGTAAGCATCGGCAGATTCGTCTTCTAGTAAAGATGAATAACTAATCCCATTCCATTCGTAAATCAATATGATATCTTCTCGGGCAGAATGTCCGCCTTGCAAATCAATGAGCACTTCTGGTATGCCATTTAAATTCATGTCATCTTCAACTTTGAATGTTGCTAACATAAGCCAGGCTGGTTCGGTGGTCTCGCTTAAAAAGTTTTGAAATAGCCCATCTTTACAGCCTAAGATATAAACAACCCTATCGTCTGTAAGTATTAATTCGCTTATACCATCGTCTGTAATATCTCTTTGTTGCCAAGAGTTTTTATCAAACCAATGGATCTCTTGATTGATTGATTTCATTATTTGGCTGGGTTGAGCACCTTTGTTGAGTAAGTCAATAACTGCCTGAATATCTACCCCAAAAACTCCATCTCTTGTAACTAGTGTTGTTGATGTGAAAGAAATATTATTATCTATACTTGGGCATTCCGCTTTTGGCGCGGGGGTGACTATGACAATCGTTGAAACGTCAAATGTCGGTGTGAAGGTGGGGATGGTGGGCAGAGGCGTGACGGATGCAGTCCGTGTGGGGGAGGGGATAAATGTCTGTGTGGATGTAGGGAGTGGAGATGGGGTGAATGTCTCAGAAACAGAGGCAGGCTCAGGTGGAGTCAGAGGCGAGGTTTGTCCACAGGCGGTGAGTAATAATGCTAGAACAATGATGAATTGGAGAAGTGTTCTTTTCATGTCTAGAATCCAAAGCGAGCTTGCATGTTCTTGTAGGTTTGTTCTGCCGTCTTGGCTGGGCTTTCGCGGCCAACGTAAATGAAGTCTTTCTCGCTATTATACGTAAGGCCGCCATTGATTCCCACACACCAAATGATTTCTGCACGTTTGATAAATTGCGCATCGTTAACCATTTGCCCTTCGGGTAGGATCAATGTGATGGGGCGAATGCCGATTGCCTTTTCGATCTTGTCCATGCTGGTGGAGACTTCGGTAAATACATAACGCGGTGCTTTCTTTTCCATAATACCGAGATTGGAGTGTTTGTTTGTGTGCGTGGCGATCTCCCAACCCTCGCTCGATAACTCTTTTAGCAATGCCACGTTTTGCGGATCGGCGTATTCCGTCTCGGTGACGACTCCAAGAACGGCTGGATACCCCGCCTCGCGCAGTATACGGATCATTTCCAGAAAATCTTTGTGGATCGGATACGGCAGATAAATATCGTCAATGGTGATGATGAAGAGATGTCCCTTTTCGGTGGCTGTGATCGCGGGGTTATTGTATATATCCCGATAGGTAACGACCTTCATGTTATTCTGTTTCAAGAGGACGATCAGGTCTTTTAGAAGCGCGATCGAATCGAAATTCAGGTTGGGGCGGTGCAACATGATGGTTGGCGGGGTATTGCGGATCGGGTCAAGCGTTGGGGTTATGGTGGGTGTGAGTGTGGGGGATAACGTCGCTGTGGATGTAGCGGTGAAGGTCAATGTTGGGATTGGTGACGGAGTTGTTGTGGATATTTCGGCGGCAGGGCTCAGTGGGATTTGAAGCGCGGGCGAAGCCGGTCCGCAAGCGGTGAGAAATAAAATTCCGATCAGCAGTATGGTTGATAGGTGTTTCATGGATTTCCTCCCGTATGTTGGGTTATTACTAAAACGGGAACTTGTTAATCAAAGTTCCCGTTTTCTTTCTTCGTTATTATTACTGGTGACTAGCTTACTCGTGTCTTCCCTTTAACACCAATCGTATCGGTGTTCCCAAGAAGCCATACTCCTCGCGGATCTGGTTCTCGAGATAACGTAAGTATGTGAAGTGCATCAGCTTCGGTTCATTGACGTAGATCATGAATGTCGGCGGGTCAGAACGGACCTGGGTGCCGTAGTACATCTTCAATTGACGTCCTGCATGTGCTGGGTGCGGGTGCGCATCTTGCGCCTTATGGATGACATCGTTGATTTTGGATGTGGTCAGGCGCGCGAGACGTTCCTCTTGCACACGCAAAGCCATCGGCATGACCGTGTCCACGCGTTGGCCGGTCTTGGCAGAGATGAACAACAGCGGGACGTAGTCCATGAAGTTTAGGTCTGAGCGGATCTTCCTTGTGTAATCTTCTGTCGAGTACGAATCTTTTTCGATGGCGTCCCATTTGTTGACGATCACCACGCAGGATTTCCATTGTTCGAGGATGAAGCCTGCAATGTGCGCATCCTGTGATGTGATGCCTGTTGTCGCGTCGATCATCAGCAGGGCAACGTCCGCGCGCTCGATAGCTTTGAATGAACGCAACACGCTGAACTGCTCCACGCCGGGCTCGATCTTTCCGCGCCTGCGAATGCCAGCCGTATCGATCAACGTCACTTCGAGTCCGTTCACATTGATCTTGGTGTCTGTCGCATCGCGGGTTGTTCCGGCAATAGGGCTCACGATCGCGCGTTCTTCGCCGACCAATTTGTTCAACAAACTGGATTTACCTGCATTTGGTTTACCCACCAACGCGATCTTGATACTTTCATCTTCCTCTTGCGGTTCATCATTATGGAAGGACGCCAGCAAAATATCGAGCAGGTCACCTGTGTTGGTTCCGTGCACAGCAGAGATCGCGATCGGGTCACCCAGACCCAATTCATAGAATTCTGTTGCGGCATTTCGTCTCTCTTCGTTTTCGCATTTGTTGACCACCACAAAGATGGGAGGCCAGAACGTGCCATCCGCCAGTTTTTTCTGTGACTTGCGAAGGATGCTTGCTACTTCCAGATCTGGGGATGTAACCCCCGCTTCGCCATCATTAACAAATAAAACTGCATCGGCCTCACGGATCGCCATCTGCGCCTGGGCCTTGATCTCATTAATAAAATCCGCAGAGCCAATGGAGAGGGGCGTATTACCGCCATGGGTGGGGTCAATACCGCCGGTGTCGACAACGTGAAATGAGCGTCCACTCCACTCACATTCCCCGAAGAGACGGTCGCGTGTAGTGCCGGGTGTATCGTCCACGATGGCCATGCGTTCACCGACAAGGCGGTTGAACAAGGTGCTTTTTCCTACGTTGGGTCTGCCAACGAGTGCTACGATTGGTTTTGTCATACTCTT
This sequence comes from Candidatus Defluviilinea proxima, assembly GCA_016721115.1. Classification (NCBI taxonomy): domain Bacteria; kingdom Bacillati; phylum Chloroflexota; class Anaerolineae; order Anaerolineales; family Candidatus Villigracilaceae; genus Candidatus Defluviilinea; species Candidatus Defluviilinea proxima. The sequence continues at coordinate 82,144 of JADKIW010000001.1, read as the reverse complement.
TTTTACCACCAAGGGCACGAAGAGCACTAAGGTTTACTAAGTCTCTCAACGAGAAGACTCTCCTTAGATTTTTCTTCGTGACCGTTGTGTCCTTTGTGTTTAAATTTTTACGGTTTCTTCGTCGGGAACGGTGTGATCGTTGGTGTGACGGGGGGTGATAATACCACTTCTATCGTCCCGGGCAAAATGGATTCTACCAGCACGTTATCCACCAGAACATCTACAAGCGGGGTGAGTTGATGTGTGCCGAGCTCCAAACCGGTCACATCCACGGTCACGATCACGTCTTGAGGGGTGAGCGCATCGAGCACCGGCAACGGCCCGGAGATGATCACGTCCACGGTTTGTGGAAGCACCTGCACGGCCAGCCCTTCAGATAAGCCAACGACATTGATGGTTTGATTCAAAAGCGTCAGGCTGGTTTGAATGGGAGAGATGCCCACTGTCACCTGCACCGATTGATTGCCGACCAGCGTCACATTTTCTGGCAGGTTCAGCGCTAACCGTGTGGTGATATCTTCCTTTGCATCCTGCAAATCAAGGGGCTGTGTTTCAACAACACCGGGCAATGCATTCACCAATGCAGGGTCTGACGCAAAAACAGTGACAACCGGTGGAAAGACCGAAACGTTTTCCACACGATAGCCAGCGGCTTGTTGTCCTTGCACGATCACTTTCACAGCTACATCGCGGAACCCGCCTTGTTGGCTGACCGGCACACCCACATGCACGTTCTCAGGTGTTATGGTCAAACCTCTCACTGTAGAATTGTTTTCATCCAGGATCTGGATTGCATTCGATTGATCCACGCTTTCGCGAACACCATCCAGGTTCACGAACACGCGTGCCTTTGCTACTTGATCCACAATGGATTTGGGTCCTGATACGACCACTTCCTTGGGGTCAAGTTCTACATCCCCGGCTCGGTAACCGATTGCCGGTATACCTCCCAGTGAGAGTTCGATAGGTAAGGTTTGAGTGGCGATCGGCTCCAGAATAACAGGAACAGTTTCCGGGTTGGCAAGAACGATCTGATATGGGCGAACAAGGACGTGAAGTTGAACAGTCGCAAGATGTTCACCCGCGCTTAGGCCAGATAAATCCAAAGTGGCTTGCACTGATTTCTCTTGTGCGGTCAATAATTCCCATACAGAATGTGGTGCGCGTAACGTGACCTCTACATTGGATGGGATTTCGCTGGTGATGATGAGTGAAGAATCCTTGCCAATGATCTCAAGCGGAATCGGGTTGGGATAGATACGAACTTCATCTGGGTCTGCGGATGTAACGGCAGAAACCCAGACCGATATGCCAAGCACAAGCGCGAGCAGGAAGGTGCGAATGTTTGCGGCAAAACGGCGCATGCTATTCATCCTTCCTTTTGAGAAGATTTGGAAATAAACGTTTCAACCATACACGTTGCGGTGTGGTTGTATCGGGGCGGAAGAACGCGGCAAGGATCTTTTCCAAACGCTCTGGTTCAATGCGGCGGATCATGCGCCCGGCGTGTGAGATGGATATGGAGCCGCTCTGTTCCGATACGACGATGGATACAGCGTCACTGACCTCTGATACGCCCAAAGCGGCGCGATGTCGAAGTCCCATCTGACGCTCTGGTGTGCGGTTCAATACTCCACTGGCTGATAACGGCATAACGCAAGCCGCGGCAACAATGCGTCCGTTTGAGATGATGACAGAGCCATCGTGTAATGGTGTATCAGGATAGAAGATTTGCAGAAGCAGTTCTGGAGTGACATCTGCTCGCATTTGTACGCCGGTTTCAATATATTGTTCGAGGCTGTCCTGTCGTTGAAGAACGATCAATGCACCATGTTGTCTCGCTGAGAGTCTCGTGGCGGCTTCGACGATTGCTTTGAGTAATTTGTTGATGTCTATATCGTGTGGGCGAGGGGCCGTGGTTGCTAGTGTGAATATTCCTGCGCGCCCCAACCGTTCGAGTGCCCGGCGAATCTCTGGTCCAAAGATGACCGGTATCGCAAGTAGTAAAGCGGGCAATGAATTTTGTACAAGCCAGGAGAAGGCGGGGAGTTCAACCAGTGTTGTGAATAACACCAGCATGACCACCAAAAAGATCACACCGCGTAATAACACCATCGCTTGTGTGTCACGAAGTGAATACAACACGGCAAAAAAGATGAGCGAGACAAGCAATATGTCGAGAACGCTCAGCCAGTTGAGTCTTTGGAATATATAGAGGAGGTTATCTAGAAAATTCGCCATTCTAGTGTGCGTAGATCAGTATAGTATTGTTTACTAAATTCAGGCTTAGACTATGGAAGCCCGGTCCTTTTGCTGATGAACCCGGTAGCCTGCCCGACTACTGATCTATTTTATCGCTATAGATATAGCACACTTAGATTGGGCGAAGGACGCGGTCTGTACGCAATTGTTTAAAGAATAGAGCTGAGCCTTTAGGCATCGATTCGATGGCGGCGTCGGTCCATGCCTGCACATCCAGCGACTCCGGTGTGCGGCGTTCATAGCCGACTTGTTTCCAAACAGAATCGAAGCCAACCAATTCCATCGGCGGGAAGACAAGTGATGCTTCACATTGCAGTTCGCCGGAAGCGCGCTCCACTTCACCTAAGAGGAGGGGGAGTGCCTTATCAGCCGTGGCCTTAGAGTCAAGATAGAGATCCAAAGTCCTTGCAACCAAGTTCTCCACTTGCCAACCTGCAATCCCTACAAGCTCATCACCTAATTGAAGTAAAAGGAAAGCTTTTTCACCGAAGGCTTCCATGACCTCATCCCTGTTCATGGTTCGCTTGCCTTTGCTTAATCTGGTAATCAAGTCTGCTATTTTCTGTGAGTCGCGTGGCTTGCCGCGTTGGAGGGAGAAAGTCTCTGGGCCGGTCGCAGGCTTCTTTGAAATAATAAGCGTGGCTGGTTCTGCTTCTGCTGAAGGGACAATTTGTTTCCATGCTTCGTTGACCTGTTTCCACAACTCTTCAAAGGAGCCGTTGTTATGGATGACCACTTTGGCTGAAGCGAGTTTTTCTTTTTGTGCTGACTGCGAATGGATGCGTTGCATGGCATCATCTTGCGTCATGCCACGCTTGCTGACCAGCCGTTCAATCTGGACCTTTTGGTCTGCATCTGTCACCCAAACCGTATCGCACTTTGAGCGTAGTTCTGATTCAAGGAGCTTGATGGCCTCGATCACGATCACGTTCTGTGTCGAACGTTTGGCGAGCAATTCAATTGCCTGGCTTACATAGGGGTGAACGATATCTTCAAGTTGGGCAAGAGCTTGTCCATCTGCAAAGACGAGACGCCCAAGTTTTGTGCGGTCGATCTGACCATCTTTATCGAGAAGCCAGGTGCCGAATCTGTCTAATACGGGTTGATAGCCCGGTGCCCCCTTGGAAATGACGCGATGTGATAATGCGTCTGCATCAATGGTATATGCGCCAAGATGCTCCAGCATACGCCGCACTACGCTTTTTCCGGTTGCGATATTTCCTGTCAGACCGATGACTGTTTTCCCTGGCCAATTACTCACGATGACTCCATGGTCTATTGATTTAGTGCTTTTCTCTTATATTCTAATGTCTTTTTCGGATTTCTCCAATATTTGCCGTGTTTTCAAGACTGTCAATTCCGGTTGACGCACTCCTCTCATACGTGTATGATGAAGTTGCCTCAGGTCGGTTGGGCGATCGCGGTGGCGCCTTGGCGCCCTCGAGGAAAGTCCGCACTCCATATAGCACAGCGTCGGATAACATCCGGGGCGGGGTACCTCCGCAAGGAGTCAACCTGCCGGATAAGGGCCACAGAAACAAACAGCCCCGCCATGCGGGGTGATGGTGAAAAGGTGGTGTAAGAGACCACCGGCATCCGTAGTAATACAGATGGCCAGGTAACCCCCGTTGGGAGCAAGACCAAGCAGGGATGAAGCCACCTGCGGGTGGTGGGAGGCGGCTCGTCTTCCTATGTATCCTCTTATCACGGTAAGAGGGTGAGTCCCGGGTAGGTCGCATCGAGCGATGTGGTAACACATCGCCCAGAGAGATGATCGCACAAGTGGAGTAATCCACTGGACAGAATGCGGCTTATAGACGGACCTGAGGCGTTTTTTATCACACCATGCTATATCCCCAAAGATAAAAACTTTTATGAATATAACCATACTCACTTATGGGTCCCGTGGTGATGTTCAACCTTTTCTTCCACTATCCCTTGGTTTGATGGCACGCGGGCATGTTGTCAAATTGGCGGCGCCAGCACGTTTCAAGGATCTTGTTGAAGGTTACGGGATTCGTTTTGTCCCATTAGCTGGTGACCCAGAAGACTTAAGTCGACGTTTGAATGATGCTGGCTATAACTCCATAAAACTGATCCGTGAGTTAATGGATCACGCTATTGAGATCGGCGGAGATGTCTTACGACAAACAGAAGATGCTTGTGCAAATGCCAATCTCATTATCCATACTTTTTCACATGCGGTTGGTGCTCATACATTGGCACGCGAGAAAAATATTCCCGATATTCACATTCAAACTTTTCCCATGTTCACACCAACAGGGGATTATCCCAACGTCACGATGCCTGATTTGAAGTTGCGTGCATTAAATTATATGACGCACGTCATCTCGCAAAAGGTCTCTTGGTGGACAGCATCTT